>NZ_QLTT01000001.1:0-19538 GCF_003269295.1 Lentzea atacamensis
AGTCGCAGAAAGACGCCAACCGTGCCCACGCCCGCCTGCGCGGCCCCGGCGAACGCGCCAACGCCCAGCTCAAGACCTGGCGCATTCTCCGCAAGCTCCGCTGCTGCCCCCGCCGCACGGGCCGGCTGGCCAAAGCCATCCACGTGTTACAGAACTACGAAGCCACCGCAGGATGAAAAGGGCTCATTAGATGTTTCAGAGTCCATATGCCCAGTGGTAGATGTCATGAACAAAAAAGCGGATGAGGATTTAAGATTCTCATCCGCCTGATCAACTCCGATGTCCGAGGGGGACTTGGGCACTCGCAGGTAGCAAGCTTGCGCAGTTTGTGTGCCCATGCGCTATTGGATAGCTCGAACACTGTATAGAGGGCCAGTCGGCGCGATTCAATCTTTCGTTACTAACCTTTCTTGCTGGATAGTGTTGCGACCGTTTCGGCGAAGCGTGAGGGCGTAGGACCCGTTGGGTGTGGTGACTGACGTGTGCAGCCCGGATCAGTAGTTGACCCGAACGCCACTCATAGGTGTGGTGGCCCGGCATCTGGCCGGGGTGCGGGCAATGCGCGGCGCACCTCATCAGACACTGCAAGGGTGTGCTGGAACTGCACCCCCGGTGGCAGAAGTGGGCCGGAACGGTCATCGATGTGTTGCGGGACACCGCCAAGGCTGTTGACCAGGCTCGTGCCGCCGAGGCCGATCAGCTCGACCCGGACCTTCTCGCCGACCTGCGTGCCCGCTACGACAAGGCCGTCACGTGAGGGATCACCACCAACCGGCATCGCGACTGGCACAAGGGAAACCATCCCGGTTTCACCCTCGCCCAGCGACTGAAAGACAAGGCCGAGCAGGTCTGGCTGTTCGCGCGCAACTTCGCCATCCTGGAAGAACAACGCGTCGGAGCAGGCACTTCGCAGCCCGAAACGGCATCAGGCCGTCTCGGGGTGCTGGCGCCGCACCGACACCCTCCGCGACGACCTGCGTGTTCGCTCCTACCTGGTCAGCTCCCGCAACCACGGCATCCGCGCTATCGACGCCATCCACTGCGCGCTCACCGGCAATCCCTGGCTCCCGCCGATCACAGCCTGACCCAATCACGCGCACTCACCCGTGAATGGACACGTTGATCGTGATGTGGCTGAATTCCTTCCTTTATTACGGAACGGACTGTATACGTCAACTATTTGAATCGGGCGGGCTGTTTTCTTTGTGTTTATGGTCGAGATCCTGTTTGAACCGATATGCAACTGACGCCTGGGATGGCGACGTCAAGTGCGTGGACTTGTGGTATCAGGAGTGCCTGACCTGCTGCTTCGACATGTTGGTAGATCCATTCAGATGATTTGACCTGCGTTCTTCGCCTGTCGGCGATGCTCCCGCCTGGCGCGTGGCGATTCTTCGCGGGATCTTTGTTCGGTGGGGGATGTCCGTCCGGTCATCGGTCATCTGATTAGCCCGTCCGGCTCAATTTTCGGCGCTGAACGGTACAAAGTTCGAAGGTGTCTGTCGCTTCGGTAGTACATGTGACACATATCACACTTCCCTTCTATTTCCAGGGAACTACCGTTGGGTAACTTTCGCCGTCCTGAGACCTGCGTCACGTCATGGGAGGACTCTTGCGACACCATGCTGGGTTCTGTGCGCCCGGAACAACGGCGAAGACATGACACTGCTTTCCATTGTCGTGCCTGTGCGCAATGAGGAGTCGCGGCTGTCGGCCACGTTGTCCGCGCTCACGGTGGCGCTCGCGGCCATCCGTGAGCCGTGCGAGATCGTCGTGGTCGACAACACCAGCACCGACCGCAGCGGCGAGGTCGCCCGCGAGCACCGGTCCGGATCGATCCCGGTGCGGCTGATCCGCTGTGCCCAGCCGGGGAAGGGCGCAGCGGTGCGGACCGGAGTGCTGCGGACCGACAGCCGCTACGTCGGCTTCTGCGATGCCGATCTGGCGACCGACATGGCAGCGCTGGCGCCGACGCTCAGGTTCCTGAGCACTGGCGTGAACGTGGTCGTCGGATCGCGGGCGCACCCGAACTCGATCGTGCGTGCGAGGCACAACCAGGTCCGGCGGGCAGGCGCGTGGGCGTTTCGGCGCGCGGCCAACACGATCGTGCCTGGCGTTGGCGACACCCAGTGCGGCTACAAGTTCTTCGACCGGCACACCGCCGACGCGATCTTCCGACCGCTGCGCACACCGGGGTGGGCGTTCGACGTCGAACTGCTCGCCAGGGCGCAACGGATCGGCGCGATGATCGTCGAACTGCCGGTGAGCTGGAGGGACGTGCCGGGGTCCACGTTCCGCCCGATGCGGGACGGCTACCGCAGTTTCGCCGCGCTCGCCAGGATCCGGGCGATCCTCGGCGCGGAGAAGACGCCCGCCGTCGCCCCGGTCATGACATCCGTGGCGGAGGTGGCCTGAGTGAGACCACCGCTCAACGGTGCGCGGGTGGTAGTGGTGAACTGGCGCGACCGCGGGCATCCGCACGCCGGTGGCGCCGAGGAATACGCCGCCCGCATGGCGGACGCGATGACCGCCGCCGGGGCGCAGGTCACCTTCCTCACGGCCAAGGGGGAGGGGCAGAGCCGCGACGACGAGTCGACCGTGCGTCGCGGCGGCCGGTGGACGGTGTACTTCTGGGCGCTGTTGTGGTTGCTGCGCAACCGAAGTCGCATCGACCTGGTGATCGACTGCCAGAACGGGATCCCCTTCTTCAGCCCCCTGGTGGTCGCCAGGTGGACGAAGGTCGTGCTGGTGGTGCACCACGTGCACGACGCCCAGTTCGCCGTGCACTTCCCGCCGTGGCTGGCCCGGATCGGCCGCTGGCTCGAAGGTCCTGCCGCGCGCAGGGTCTACCGCCACGCGGTGACGGTCGCCGTGTCGCGGTCCACCGTGCGCGCGATGCGCGAGCGCCTCGCCTGGCGTGGCCGGATCTTCGTGGTGCCCAACGGCACGGACCACCCGTCGTCCGCGGACGGCACACGTTCCTCGCATCCCTCGCTGGTGTACCTGGGCAGGCTTGTCACGCACAAGCGGGTCGACCGGCTGATCGAAATTGTCGGCACGCTGCGCGACCAGTGGCCCGGTCTGCGCCTGCACGTGATCGGCCGTGGACCGGACGAAGCCGCGGTGCGCAAGGCCGCGGCACCGTTCGCGGATTCCGTCGTGGTGCACGGTTTCGTCGACGACTCGACGAAAAGCGCTCTGCTGCGGGAATCCTGGCTCAACGTCACCCTGTCGGACGGCGAAGGCTGGGGACTGGCCGTGATCGAGGCGGCCGCGCACGGAGTCCCGACCGTCTGCCGCGAGGTCGACGGGTTGCGCGACTCCGTGCGGCACAAGGAGACCGGCTGGCTGGTACGGGACGACGAGGACGTCGGCGGCGCGATCCACGACGCTCTCACGCTGCTGGCCCGCCCCGACGACGCCTCGGCCGTGGCCGACGCGTGCCGGGCCTGGGCCGCCGGTTTCGACTGGGCCACCAGCGGACGGATGTTCGTCGCCGTGGTGTCCACCCTGCTCGACAGTTCAGCCACGGGCCGCGCCGGCGGCCCAGCTCCTGAGGAGGACCTTTGCGACGCGTTCTGACCTTCGTCCTGCTCGGACTCGGCGTGTTCGGGATCGCGACCGGGCTGTTGCTGCGGTTCTACGCCTATCCGGCCCTCGCCAAGATCCCGCACAGCCCCGACACGACCGCGGTGGCCCAGGGCAGCGGCATCACCGCACTCGTCTACGTGGAGAAGGACGGAGGCCCGACCCAGCCGGAGATCCGCCGCAACCTCAGCCTGACGTCGACCACGTACGTCTCCGGTGACCTGCGGGCGCCCGAGGTCCAGGCCGACGGCGGCGTGACCGCGTGGGTCGAGACCACCCGCATCAGGGAGGACAAGGACAGGCGGACGCTCAGCGCGAGCGTGCGTGAGCTGTGCCTGGACCGGTTCACCGCGGAGGCCGTCGCGCCCTGCACCACGCAGTACCTCCAGAAGGAAAAGCCGGAGAACGGCAAGGACACGAAGATCCCTGGCACGCGCGGCCAGGTTCAGTTCCCCGGCCTGAACTTCAAGTTCCCCTTCCAAACCGAGAAGCGGACCTACCCCTGGTACGACAGTGGGGTGGGCAAGCCGGTGGACGCCGAGTTCGACGGTGAGGAGGAACTGCAGGGCCTGTCGGTGTACCGGTTCAAGCAGTCCGTGCCGCCCACCGACGTCGACGGCCGGGACGTGCCCGGCTCGCTGGTCGGCAAGCCCGAACCGACCGTCTCGGTCAGGTTGTACTACCAGGCGGAAAAGACGCTGTGGGTCGAGCCGGACACCGGCGCGCTCATCAAGGTGCGTCAGTCGGTGAAGCAGGAGCTGCGCACCTCGGACCAGAACGCGGGTCAGGGCACCGCGGTGTTCGACGGAACGTTGGAGCTCAACAAGAAGACGGTCGACGCCAACGTGCGGGTGGCCGAGGACAACAAGTCCAAGCTATGGCTGCTCACCGGCCTTCCGGTGATCCTGTGGATCGCCGGTGGCGTCCTCCTGGCCGTCAGCATCGTCCTGCTGCTCGCCGGCCGCCGCCGTACCGCCTAAGGTTTTTTCCGCAGGACCAGCACGAGGTTCCAGGACACGACTTCGCGAAGCACCGGAACGCGCACGACCCAGGTCGCCCACCACGGGTGATACCTGGGAAGTGCGCGTTCCAGGCAGGCCTCCGGGTGGTTCCGTGCCCAGCGCAGCGCCGAGCCGACGGACACCGCGAAAAGGCTTTCCCCGTAACGGTTCTTGGGCTCCTGGCCGTGGTTGTCCCGGAATCGGCGGCGGGCGTAGTGGCCGCCGATGAAGTGCCACGGCGAGGTTTCGTGGCCGCCCCAGGGGGAGTACCACGGCGTGAACGACAGGAACACCGTCCCGCCGGGCTTCGTCACGCGCACCATCTCGTCGAGCATCGTGCGCGGCTCGTCCACGTGTTCCAGCACGTTCGACGAATAGCAGACGTCCACTGAGGCCGTTCGGATGGGCAATCGCGTGCCACTGGCCCGAATCATCCCTTCGGCGTACTCGCCGCGGGCCGACAGTTCGCCGGCATCGGGATCCAGGCCGACGTAGTAAGCGCCGGCCGCGCGGAACGCGTCGGCGAAGTACCCGGGGCCGCCACCGACGTCGAGAAGACTCCGTCCGGCGAGGGAGGTGAACTCGGCGACCTGCCGTGCGGAGTCCTCGGCCAGCAACCGGTAGAAGGTGTCCCGGTCGGTCTGCTCGTTGCGGAATGCCTTGAACAGGCGGATCGACCGGTCCAGCGTCGCCTGGCTCGGCACCTTACGGCGTGCCGTAGTTGACGGTGTCGGGGTTGGAGTTGTTGGGCGCCGGGGCGTTCTTGAGCTGGCTGGCCTCGTCCGGCGCGAGAGAGCTGACCAGGACGTACGTTCCGCCACCGGCGAACGCGAGCCCGGCGACGACCGCGATGACGGCACCGATCAATGTGCGCACGCTTGCTCCTCGAATGTCCGCGAGTGGCCAGATCGGCTGAATCTACCGGCTGGTAACAGCAGCCACAATAGGCTGGACGCGACAACCGCCAATGCGCCGAGATCTCCTGCGACAACAGGCAATCGCGGCGCTCCGGCCGGTGGCGGCGCGATCACCCCCGGCACCCGGTAGAGGGTCAGCCACGGCCCGGACCACACCTCCCGCAGACCCCTGAGCACACCGGGGTCGACCGAGCCGGGGGTCCCGTGCTCCACCAGCACCCAGCCGATCCCGAACGCGCCGAGATCGTCGTTCCGGGCCATCGCCCGGCGAATCGTCGCGACCCTGCCGTCTTCCCCGGACACCGGTCTGCCACCGACGTACACGACGTCGTCGATGACGACGGTCCTCGGCAGGAACCGGGGCGCCGGATCGAGCTGCGTCCGGTCGCCGTTCCAGGAGAACCGCCGGAACGCGGACATCGGCAGGGCCAGCACGTCGCCCGCTCCGTCGTCCGCCGCCAGCACGGTTCGCACGGCACTCCAGTCGGCCGGGTAGTCCACTACCTCCAGGCGCCCCAACCCCGCCCAGGCGAAGTCGGGCATCGTGATGAGCGGGAGCAGCGCCGCCAGCGCCACGAGCGCGGTCCTGTTGGTCAGGTACTTCCCCGCCGCCTCCACGCCGAGGGCGAACCCGAGCGAGAGCGGGAGCGCCCACCACGCGGCCCACTTCTGCGAGTCCCGCAGCAGACCCGCGCCGGGCACGTGGGAAACCGCCCACGCCAGCACGTCACCACCGCCCGGCAGCGTGCCGAACACCGCGATCGCGACGCCGATCGCGCCGAGGACGACGAACGAACGCGCGGGCGCCAGGCCCCATCGCGGCGCGAGCGAACGCAGCCCCACCAGGGCTACGGCGACCGACAGCAGGGTGATCACCGGCAGCAGTGGCATCCCCCGGCTGCCCGGCACGACCTCGGCGTTCCAGATCCCACCGAGGCCGAGCACGCTGGTGACCGGAGAACCCCAGTTCTCAGCCCTGGCGGCGAACGCCCCGGCACCGTCCGGACTGGACAGTGAGCCGCCGGGGTGCAGCACGGAAGGCAGCAGCCACGGCATGTTCAGCAGGACCGTGACCGGCACGGTGACCGCGAGTTTGCGGCGGCCCGAGCACACGACCGCGAGCACCGCGGCGATGATTCCACCGGTCGGCGTGAGGACCGCGGGAACGCAGGCCAGGATCAGCTTCGGGAGCGCTTTGGGTTCCCCTCGGCGGACCGCGAGCCCGGCTGCCGCGATCCACGGCAGGCAGGCGTACGTGACCAAGTACGGCCAATGGCCCATGAAAAGTCGCTCGGCCACGTACGCGCTCCACCCGTACCAGACCGCGGCTACGACCCGGATCGCCACCGAGTTCGTGGGCACGAGCCTGCCCGCGCCGAGCGGACCGGCGAACAACGCCGCCAGGAGCACGATCTTCTGCACGACGTCGCCCGGCAGCAGAGCGGTCGCGAACGACATCACCGCGTCCGCCGGGACCGACCTGGGCAGCGCCGAGCCGAGGCCGAGGCCGTCGGGCACGAGCGACTGGTCCGGCGCGAACACCATGTCGTAGTTCAGGACGAAGCCGCGGCCGAGCAACGGGGTGAGCACGAGCAGGGCGAGCACTGCGGACACCGCGGGCAGAACCAGCCGCATCGCACCCACGCTTCTCGTCGGCAGCCCGGAACCTGGACTGCGGGACTATAGTTCCCGACCAT
This sequence comes from Lentzea atacamensis, assembly GCF_003269295.1. Classification (GTDB taxonomy): domain Bacteria; phylum Actinomycetota; class Actinomycetes; order Mycobacteriales; family Pseudonocardiaceae; genus Lentzea; species Lentzea atacamensis. Next base: position 7,204 of record NZ_QLTT01000001.1, read on the forward strand.
TACCCCTCGGTAACCTAGGGGACGAAGCCAGTGGCGGACACACTTCCGGCCAGGACCCGCGTCGACGCGATCGCGGTCGCGGTGGCCTTCGGCGGCAGCAATGTCGCCAGCTACCTGCTCACGGTAATCGCCGCGCGGCTGCTCGCGCCGCCGGTCTTCGGGGAAATGGGCTCGCTGCTGGCGCTCCTGGCGATCGGTGCGGTGCCGGCGATGGGCTTGCAGACCGTGGTCGCCCTGCGGGTGGCGCGGGCGCCCGAACAGGATCGCGGGCCGCTGGTGACGCTCGGTCTGATGACCAGTGCCACCGTCCTGGTCACCGCGCTGGCCGTCTCGCCCGTGCTGATGGCGTTGCTGCACCTGCCGGGGCCGTGGGCGGTGCTGCTGCTCGCCTGCTCGCTCGCGCCGATCACGCTCGTCGGCCTGTGCCACGGAGTCCTGCAGGGCACGCAGCGGTTCCGGTCGATGGCCCACCTGATCGCGACCGAGGTGGTCGGGCGGGTCGGCGGCACGCTGCTTGGCCTGCTCGTGTTCCGCACGCCCGCCGGTGCGTTCGCCGGGACGGTTGCGGGGTCGGTCGTCGTCGCCTTCGTGGGCTGGCTGACCTGCGGCAGACCGGTGCCGGGCCCCCGCACCGCGGGGCACGTGCGCGACGTGCTGCACACCGTGCAGGCGTTGCTGGCGCTGGTGCTGCTGGTGAACGTGGACCTGGTGCTGGCCCGGCACAGCCTTCCCGCCCGTGAGGCGGGGGAGTACGCGGTGGGCTCGGTGATCACCAAGATCGCGTACTGGCTGCCGTACGCGCTCGCCGTCGTCGTCCTGCCCAAGCTCGCCGACGAGAAGGCCCGCCGCCGGATCGTGCTGATCGCGCTGGGCGTCTGCGCCGCCGTGGACGCGGTGGTGGTGCTGGGTTGCGCGGTGTTCGGTCGCACGGTGGTGTCGCTCGTCGGCGGTTCGGCCTACGCGGCGAGCAGCCTTCCGGTGTGGCCGTTCGCCCTGGTCGGATCCCTGCTGTCGCTCGTGCAGATCCTGTTGTACTCCAGGATCGCGGGCGCCGACCGCCGGTCCACGTCACTGACCTGGCTGGCGGTCGGGTTCGAGGTCGTGCTCGTTCTCGGCTGGTGGCACGGTTCGCCGGCCCAGGTCGTCGCCGGGGCCGTCACCGCCACCGCCCTGCTCGCCTGCTTCGGAGCCCTGATCGAGTTCCGGTCCCGTGTCGAACCAGTCGAGGCACGGTGACACCGCCGCGGCCAGGGCGACGAGGATGGCTGCCTGCGTGGCGGTTCCGTACGCCCAGCCCTGCCCGTGTCCTTGCAGGCGTCCGACGACCGCGATCCCGGTGGCGGTCGCCATCCCGGCGACGACGATCAAGGCCGTGACGTTGAACCGCGCGGTGAACCGCTGGGCCACGGCACGGACGAGCAGGCTCGCGATCAGCAGGACGACCGGCAGGATCCCGCCAATGGCCGCGAGCAGCACCACCAGCACCGCCGGCACCCACCGCTTGCCCGCGGGGGACGTGGTGATCCGGACCCGTCTGCGCACCGGCAAAAGCGTGACCAACAGCAGGAGCGCCGCGGCGACGGCGCCGACCAGAAGCCGTTGCCGGTAGGTGGTGTCGGGCTCGAAGTCCAGCACCACGGTCGTCACGCCACCGGCCGGCAGCACCCAGGCCTGCTGCCACCCGTCGATCCTGGTGCGGGCGAGCGGCTCGCCGTCCACCTTGGCCACCCAGCCGTCGTTGGCGTTCTCCGGGATGCTGAGGACCGCGGCCTGCCCGGCGGCCACCCGCAGTTCACGGTGTGCGACACCCCACTGCTCGAAGTCGATCGCGCGGTGACCCGGCGGCGGCTCGGTGGCGGCCGCGGTGCTGGGCCGCAGGGTGAGGTCCTGCACCACGAAGGAGGCCGATCGAGCTGTGCTCACCTCGTGCTCCCGACCTCCGAGGTCGACGCCTTCGACCAGGTCCCGACAGGTGCCCAGCGGTAGCGGACGGTGCTGGAACACGTCCCGCAGCGTGCCGGAAACCGTGGTGGCGTAGGCGGTTCCGTCGATCGTGACGGCCGGGCCGGAGCCGCACGGCACGGTGAACGGGGTGTCCAGTGGGATCGGCGGCACCAGATCGGGCGCACCGACGATCTCGACGTCGCTGATGCCCACCGGTCCCGGAACGCGGTCGGGAACCCCTTCGCTCTTCTTGATCGTGATGTCCAGCCGGTCGGTGGTCGCGACGAAGTCGACCGAGCCGTCGGAGAACACCGGCACGGTCCGGCTCAGCTCCGGGGTGGTGATCTGCACCTCGGTCGGGCGGGACGCGCCGGACAGCGCCGACGTGGTCAGCCTCAAGCCGGTCACGTCGCGGGCGGTGGGCCAGGCCAGGCGCAGCGTGGGTTCCTCGTCGGTGTAGTCGGCGATCCACGTCGTGGTGGGGTTCACGTCGACCGCGGCCAGAGGCGCGGCGGCCGGGTCACCGGCCAACTGGGTCGTGCTGGAGACGGTCAACCCCGGTGCGGTGACAGGGAGGGTGCCGCCGACGGTGGGCAGGACGGTCCCTTCGAGACGGTAGTTGGCGTCGTCGCGGGTGCGGAAGAGCCGGTGGATCCCGTCGGGTTCCTCGCCGCTCCTGGCCAGTCCCACGTCGCACCGCTGGTCGCCGTCGGTGCCGGTGCAGGAGTAGCGCGGCTGAGGGCCGCGGCTGAAGGCGAAGGTCGTCCGCTGTTCGGGGCCGGGCAGGACGTCGGTGGGCACCCGCAACGCCCGTTGGGCGGTCACTCCGGGCACCGACAGTTCGGCGATGCCGACGGAGCCGCTGGTCAACTGCGCCGCCACCGACAGCACGGTGATCCGGACCCTGCTCGTGAGCCCCGGCGACACCGCGAACGCCTGCTCCGCGGCGCCCCTGGCGACCTCGTGGTCGCGGAAACCCGAGTCGGTGGTGATCCTGATCCGGGTGACCGGCCAGCCGACCCGGATGTCGTCGACCATCCGCAGCGCCACCTGGTCGACGACCCGCGGTGTGTCCAGGCCGACTTCGAGCCACTGCCCGGCCGGTCCGGCGAGGGTGGAGGACTGCCAGGCGCTGTACGGATCTCCGTCGATCGCGGCGAATGGCATGGACGACGGGTCGGAGGCGCGGACGGAGTCCGCGAACCCGGCCGAACTCGACGCGGTGACGCCGCGGATCCCGCGGTAGGCCGCGACCGTCAGGTGCTCCGGACCGGGGAACGGCAGGATGTCGGACACCGGTCGGTCCTGCCTCGGCCGCTCGTCGGCAGTGAGCGTCTGGCTCAGGTTGTCGCGCACCCGCCCGACGTTGCGCTCCCGGTGGCGCAGCCCGTCGGTGACGAGCCAGTCCCGGCTCTCGGGCGCGCCGCCGTCACCGGCCAGCACGGCAGGACGATCTCCCCGCAGCACTCCCGAGTCGAGCAGCGGCAACACCGATTCCGGCCCACCGCTCACCGTCGCGATGTCCTCGGCGTTCACCGCGACCGCGCGCGGCACCGACCGCTTCACCTCGTAGATCTCCAACGCAGGCGCGGGCGCGGCGTCGAGGTCGATCGAGTTGACGACCGGCTGGTCACCCGGCTTGACCACCGGGCCGAACGTCATCACGCGTTCGATCCCGGCGGAGCGGGCCAGCGCGTCCCGCATCATCGTGACCGGTGGCGCACCGGTGGCGACCCGGTCGATGTCGTTGCGCACCAACAGGAACCTGTGCCCGGACCGAGCGAGGAAGTCGGCCAGTCCGGGTGCGCCGCGCCCGTCGGCGAGCGCGTCCTCGACCGCGTCCATCAGCCGGGTGTTGCCCTCCGAGCCGAGCGGGATCTGGCTGCGCAGCGCCCAGGGTGACCGGGCCAGCGCTTGGGCGGGCTCGTCGACCGTCTTGCCCCAGGTGTACTCGCCGAACCCGGTGCCGGGCAGCAGGAGGGTGCGGGCGTGCGGGTCGTTGTCGGCCAGCCACGTCATCGCGGAACGCCAGTAGTCCGGGATCTTCTGCCACCCCGGCCCCGGCCGCAACGTGAGCGTCCACGCGGGCACGGCCATCACGGTCACCAGCAGGACGCCGACGGCGAGCCGGACCTTGCCCGCGACCGCGGTGGTCGCGGCGGCCGGGATTCGGACGCGTGACACCGCGTGCATGAACGCGAGCATCAACGGCAGCCGCAGGCCGGGCTCGAACTTGTGCACGTTGCGCAGGGGGGCCAGCGGACCGTCCAGCAGGGCGCGAACGGTGTGGGACAGCGGGCTGTCGAGCGCCCCGACGTAGCCGATTGTCATCACGGCGACGCCCGCGATGACGCCGATCGTCAGGAAGAGCCGCTCCGGCAGTCCACGGCGGACCAGCCCGGCGAGGCCGGCCGCCGCGAGGAGCCCGGTGGCCAGCATCAGGACCGGGTTGTCGACCAGCATGAAACCGGAGGGCCACCACGGGCTGCCCTGCACGACGTAGGCCACCCACTGGTTGGTGCCGCGCAGGACCTGGAACAGCGACGTCGGCGCCGTGGTGTTGGCGGCCGACTCGACGTAGTCGACGAACGGCAGGCTGTACTCGCCGAGCAGCATCAGCGGCAGCAACCACCACAGCACGGCCGCCACCACGGACGCGAACCACCAGAGCACGAGCCGGACGTGCCGCGCGGTCCACTGCCGGGTCAGCAGCCACAGACCGGGCAGCAGCAGGACCGTGAGCACCAGCGCGCCGTTCACCCCGCCGACGCCGAGGGTCGCCAGCCCGGACAAGCCGGCCGCCCGTCGTGGCGAGGAGATCCGGTCGGCCTTGATCAAGGGCAGCAGGATCCACGGCAGCATCACGGCGGCGACCATCTCCGCCGACAGCGGGCCGATCTCGGTGAGCATCCGCGGCGCCAGCGCGTACGCGACGGCCCCCAGGTACTGCGCCGGGGCGGTGCCGATCCGCAGCGCCCGCGCGACCGCGAGGACACCGCCGAACGCGCCGCACAGCAGCAGGGCGCACCACAGGCGTTGGGAGATCCACGGCGGCAGCCCGAGCACGTGGCACACCGCGAAGTACGGCCCCATCGGGAACAGGTAGCCGTACGCCTGGTTCTGCAGTTCGCCACCGCTGGCCGCGGGGTTCCACAGGTGCAGCGCGCGGCCGAGGAACGCCAGCGGGTCGACCACGAGGTCGAGCTTGGTGTCGAAGGTCGTGCGGCCGGGGCGTTGCAGGAACGACAGCAGCGTGAGACCCAGCATGACCCACGCCGTGGGGTTGCGGTGCAAGCCCACGGCCACCCTGACGCGCGTCACCTCTTGCGGACGACGTATCTCGTGGACCGCCAGTGGCTGACCGGGATGTCCTCGGACACGCTGTCCACCACCTCACCGCCGTGCTCGGCCACCACGGCGCGGAGCCGGTCCGGCGCCAGCGCGGTCATCCGCATCGGCGCCGGGTAGCGCAGCACGACGCGCTGCCCCCAGGCCACCAGACGGTAGGGCGCGAACCGCCAGAGCATGCCCCTGAGCGTCCACAACGGACTCGTCGTGCACTGCAACACCGCCACGCCACCGGGACGCAGCACGCGCATGAACTCCGCCAGGTAGCCCTCGATCGCCGTGCGCGGCAGGTGCTGCAACACCAGTTCGGTGTAGACCAGGTCGAAATCGCCGTCGGGGAACCGGTGCAGATCCGGCGTGTCGTTGTGGACGAACCGGCACTTCCCGCCGCTGCGGTCCAGGTTCTCGGCGGTGGAGAGCATCGGCGGCGAGACGTCCACGCCGACGACCTCGTCGGCGTGGACGGCCAGCGCCTGCGACAGCCGCCCGGCCCCGCACCCGAAGTCCAGCACCCGCCGCCAGGTCACCGGCAGGCCGAGCCGGGCGAGCCACTCACGGGCGACCGCCACGTCCTGCCGCCCCAGTTCGAGGAACTGGTCGACCTCCCACCGGCCGCCGCGCTTGTCCGGCGCCACGTGCACCGCCCACAGCGGATCCGCTTCGCCGAGCCGGGTCCAGTCGCGGCGCACCTGGTCGAAGGTCATTCGCCGGAGTGTAGGTCCGGTCACGTCGCAGGGGAACCGATCCGGACGTCCACCACGCACATCGGGTCCACAGCGGTGCCGCGGTTGACCTCCAGCCGGTCGGAGCCGCCGTTCACGACGACGTACAGCACGTGCAGGCCCTCGGCGAAGTTCACCTCCTGGGCGACTGTTCCCAGCGCGAGCCGCACCGGGCCCGCGCTGGAGGTGTAGTACTCCATCCGCAGCAGCCGACGGCCCTCCACCCGGCTGCTCAGCGGAATCGTCACGACCTGGCCGCCGACCGGGTAGCCGCAGCCGGCCACCGGACCTTTCCTGCCGACGACCGGATCCTTGACGCCGGTGATCCTGCGCGGCGATCCGTTGTCGTCCAGCAGGAACATCTCCTCCGCGGGCTGGTCGAACTTCGGCCGCTGCGGGAGCAGACCGATCACCCTGGACGCCTTGCCGTCCTCGATGAGCCACACCGACATGATCGCGTCCGGGACGCTCGTGTCGTAGAGCACGATCGACGGGTTCGCCGTCAGCGCGGCACGCGCGGTGCTGACGTACTGCTCCGACTTGGCGAACCGCAGACCGGGTGCGAGCCACAGGAAGCTGAACGTGGCGCTGATCCCGAGCAGCGCCACCAGGCCGAGCACGACCGGCCGTCTCAGGCCGCCGGTGCGCTCGCCCGGTTCGAGGAACGCGAACGTCGCGCAGAGCACGGCGATCGGCACCGCGTCGGCGATGTACCGGGGGTCGTTGCCGATCAGTGGCCCGATCTCGGGCAGCCTGGTCACGATCACCAGCCCCAGATCGACCGCGAAGTACCCGGCCAGCATCAGCCACGCCGCCGCAGCGCGCCGCGGCGCCTTCAGCAGTCCGCCCACGAGCATCACCACGGCCACCGCGGCCACGGTGAGTCGCAGCCACAGCGGTGACGTCGAGATGGTCGCGCCGGGCGCGGGACCGGTCCACGGGCCGCCGAACAAACCCGGCAGGAAGGTGTTCAGCACCGCGTTGCCGACGAATTCCGCGATGAAGTCCGCGGACGGCAGGTCGTTCTTGACTCGGCTGGTGGTCAGGGCGACGAACAGGACGGCGAACCCGGCGACGACGGCGCCGTGCGCCAGCCACACCCGCCACGGCACCCGTTCGCCCAGCAGCAGCGTGAGCCCGAACAGCACGGCGATGAACAACGCCGCCTTCTCGTAGAAGGCCAGCCCGGCGACGGTCCACAGCAGGGTGATGACGACCTGCTTCGAGGCGCGGGTGCGCAGGTAGGTCAGGTGCGCGTTGATCGCGCCGAACATGGTCAGCAGCAACGGGAAGAGCTGCACGCCGTAGGCCCACCACAGCGTGGGGTACAGGATCAGGGGGGAGAACGCGTACACCGCGAACGGCAACAGCAGCGCCCAGCGCGACCCGAAGCACCGCGTCAGCACCCGCCAGAACAGCACGGACGCCACCGCGAGCATCACGAGCAGGGGGAGCACGGCGAACACGTGGCTCAGCGGCGCGACCGCCGTGATGAACCACGCCAGCAGGAACATGCCGGGCGCCAGGTGGCCGCTGTAGTCCTGGAAGAGGTAGTCGAGGTCGAACGGCCCGTGGGCCGCCGCCCGGTGCAGGATCACGAAGTCGTCGTGCCCGAAGTAGCCGTTGAACGCCATCCAGGCGTGGATCGCGAACGGGATGACGCCGATCGCGACCGCGGCCAGGGTGATCGGCCGGGGCCAGGCCAGGACGATCTGCCGCGGTTCGGTGGTGGTGGTCACGTCTCCAGCAACCTGCCCATCGCTGCGTAGAACACGTCGACGATCTTGGTCGGGTCCTCGGTGGTGTAGGCGTCGCCGCCGGTCGCCCGCGAGATCGCCCGCAGCTCGACCGGGTCGATGTCCGGCCCGATGCCGATGCCGATGATCTGCAGTGGCCGTTTCGGGTCCTGCAACTCGGCCAGTCGGGCGAGCAGCTGTTCCTGGGTGATCCCTTGGGGGTCCTCGTTCTTGCCGTCGGTGAGCACCACCACCAGGTTGATCCGGCCCGGCTCCCAGTTCTGCCGGGCCGAGGTGTAGGCGGCCAGCACCGAGTCGTACAGGCCGGTGGCGCCGTTGTGGATCGCCTTGACCTTGCGGAGTTCATCCAACGAGCCGTCGGCCAGGAGCTCACCCACCGGCCGCACCGGCAGGAGTTCCTTGTAGTCCTTGTCGCCGTCGAGGTTCGTGGAGAACCGCCACAGGCCGATCTTCGTGGTCGGCTTGAACAGCCTGATGCCCAACTCGGCGGCCTGGATGGTGAGCGTCATCCGGTCGGTGGCGGCCTTGGGGACGACCTGGGCCATCGACCCGGACACGTCCAGCAGCACCTGCATCCGGGCGCTGCGGTTGACCGCCGCCCACTGGTTGAGCAGTTGGTCGGGGTCGGCGGGAGGCGCGACCGGTCGGACCACCGCGGCGCTCGAACCCCCGAGGGCCCGCCCGTCGGGCCCGCGAAGGCCCTCCTCGGCGAACTGCCCGGCGGAGGTCTGGTCGAGCAAGCGGCTCAGGAACTGTTGTGCCACATCACGTTTGCCCTGATCGGAACCGGGCAGGACGACGTACGGGTAGTCCAGCGAAGGCACGGCGGGATCGGCGTACACCCCGACCAGACCGTGTTTTCCCAAGTCCGACTCCGGTGTCACCACGCCGTCCAGTGGCCGGGCGGGATCGAACAGCTCGGCGGGCTTCTGGACGGTGTGCTTGGCGAGCTTGCGAAGCGTCAGGGCATAGGAACCGGCCGGGTCCGGAGCGGATCCGGCCAGCTCACCTGTGGCGATCAACGCCGACAGGCCTGCCGGGTCGACGGCCGGGTCGACGAGTCCGATCGCCGGCTCGCCGCTGAACACCTGGGCCCAGGTGGGCGTTCGCTCTGGCCAGCCGAACTGCCGCGCGGCGGTCTCGGTCAGCCCCAGCACGATGGGCGAGGACGCGATCGACGGGCCCGTGACGGGGATGTCCCACGCACCCCGCCGCTGGGCGCGCAGCAGCCACTGGGACGACTCCGGGATCCACACATCCGGTTTGGCCTGCGCGAGGGACTCGACGGCCTCAGCGGAATCCCGCGCTATCACCTCGACTCGGTAGCACGCGGCACCGTCCTGTTCCGACACGCGGGCCACGGCCGAGGCGATGCCCGGCGCGGCCACGACGCTGAGCGTGGCGACCGTGTCACAGCTCGAAGAGGAGAGCCGTTCGTGCAGGTAGTCGAAGCCGAACCACCCGGCGAGTGAAAGCACGAGCAGGATGCTCAGGATCACCACCGGTGAGTCCGAACGCCGAGCCACAGGCCCCAACCCCTCGTCGCCGCTGACTGGTCGAGCCAGCCTAGCCCGAGTTTCCCGGATAAGTTGATCTTGGAGGTTGTCCGCGCAGGGCAGGATGTATGTTGATCTTGTAAATTCCTATGACCTGGTGTTGTGTTCGAGAAATGCCAGCGCGTACAGGCGTGTGCCGAGTGCGGTGTCGATGTGGAAGAAGTCTGTCGCGATGATGCCCTCGGCTTGGGCGGCGAGGAGCTCACGCCAGGTGGGCCGGATCGACGTGGTGCAGGGGCGATGCCCGCTGCGTTCAAGATCTCCCAGACGGTCGAGGCGGCGATTGGGTGGCCGAGTCGGGCCAGTTCGCCTTGGGTCCGTCGATGCCCCCACCGCGGGTTCTCTCTGGCGAGCCGCAGGACGAGCGTCTTGATCGCTGCTCGGGTGGGTGGGCGGCCGGTGCGGCGTCGCGCGGTGTGGTCCCAATTCCAGGCGATGACCTGCGGTGCCAACCGAGCAACGTGCCGGGGGTGACTGGGAAGATCTCGCGCCAGCGCGAACGGTGTATCAACCTGGACAGGGCCGCGAACCAGAGTCGGTCCGCCGGCTCGTAGCAGACCGGGCTGACCAGCTACCGGCGAAGCGCGGTGTTTTCGTGCCGCAGCACGAGAAGCTCCGCATCCTTCGCTGCCTCATCGCGGAACAGCACCGACGCGGCGGGCAGCAACTTCCACGTCACCTTGTACAGCAGGGACACGATCATCCGAGCATGCTCTCAGTCTGGGAGGATTTCGCTGGCACGCTGCGGCGATGAATTCTCGAGCGGCACAGGGTTAGCGTGAGTAATCGAGGGCCTCCTGGTAGCCGGTGCAGATGTCGCAATCCACACTGAACCCGGAGGCCCTCCATGATTCCAAGATCATCCGGTCACGTGTCGGACCGTTCGCAACCTCGCTGGCAGTACATCTAGTCGGCGAGGCCGGATGTCTTGTATGCCTTGGCGAACTGCTCCTTGTGGTTGCCGAAGTAGCCCCACGGCCACCGCATCGGTGTCGGCCCGCTGCGGCGCATGTGCTGTGCGAGGCGGTCCTTGTCTTGCTCCTTGTCGGCCTCGAGGTAGTAGGTCGCGAAGATCTGGTGGCCCCACTGGGAATGCGGGTGGTCGTCGGCGCCGGCGAGTAGCCGGTCGGACGCGGCGTTGACTTCGTCGCGCTGCTTGCTGAGGTAGGTCACGGCACGCCAGAGGCGCTTGATCTTGTTGCCGCCGGCGCGGTAGTTCTCCAGGTGCTTTTCGATGTGTGCGACCGCGATCATCGCCAGCAGCGGATGACCGTCTGGCAGGTCCGCGATTCTGGTGCGGGCGAAGGCGAACATTTCCTCCTCGCTGCCGTACCACTTCTTCGTGGTCGACTGGAGCCTACGCAGGGTCGCGTTGACCAGATCCGGCACTCGCTTGTGGACCTCGTTGTAGATCTCCGCGGGCTCGCGGGTGGCCAGCGGCGCACCGAGCGCGACCGCCATCAGCGCGGCCCATGGCGCCACGTCGTCCGGGTCGAGCTCGGTGGCGCGTAGAAGTGTCCTGCGGGCTTGCTGGGTGTAGTCGGTCAGCCCGGCCCACTGGTCGTCGGTGGTGTGTTCCGCGCGTCGCGAGCCTCGCGCCTGCCAGCCCGCTGCGGCCTGTGCACTGCCGAGTAGTAGCAGGAGGTGCACGTTGTCCGGGTCGTTCTCCGCCGCCGCGAGCAGTTTCGGGAGTATCGGGCTGCCCGCGTAGGCAAACGTGTCGAGCGCGAGTTCGCGGCGGTACGGCTGGTCGCGGGTGGCGGCCAGGAAGTCGAGTGCGGACGTCAGCTCGCCGCCGGCGAGCGCGTGCAGGGCATGCAGGAGTTCGTCGTCATGGAACGCGAGATTGACGTCATCGGGCAGCTTCGAGGGCATGCGCGGAAAGTAACACCAGGTCAGACCGCAGATGTGGACAACAGCTCAAAGTGGAACGGCCTGATGAGGCAGTTCCTGGGGCGCAGGAGTGGATCTTCAGGTCTGCAACCAACGGCGGTTAACATACTTGATCAATCGTCAACTGCGCCCAACTAGCTGGTTCTCCAGCTCAACGCCCAGGTGGAGTACTTCGCTGCGGTCGTCGACGACATCAGCCGCGCGCCGACACGGATCGCCGCCTCCTACAGGGCCGAGTACCCGCGTGAAGCTCCACCGCCGCCGCGACACCGACCACCTGGTCGACCCGCTCCACGACCAGGCATGGCGGCGGCTGCGCATCGGGTCGGACGAGATGCCGGCAGCCACGTTCATCGACCGGTTGACCGACCTGGCGCGGCGGGCGTCTGCCGCGGCCAGCGACGGCTGACCTGCTGCGTGGACGGTCCGCACCCCTGCCGTGGAGCGAACTGACGCACGAGGTCAGCACACCGGCGAGGGGTTCCGGGCAAGGGCGCGGAGATCCATCCCGGTGAGACAAGGCCCCTTCGGGGTCGCGCTCCGCGTGATCACACCGGGATTTACCAGTCCACTTCCCGTGCCCGCCCTGCGGGCCCCTCCCCGCCGTGCTGAGGCCAGGGCCCGTCAGCTCGACCACCACAGCAGGAAGGCGGACCCGCCCATGCGCCCGACCCTCGATCCGTTCCAGCCCGGAGCCACCCAGCAGCTTCGTGCCCGGCAGCCCCGACCGCACTCGCTGGTCGTGTTCGACAGCAACGGCGTGACGTTTCAGGACCACCCCGTGGCCGGAGTGCGGCACTCCACGCTGATGGTCATGAGCGGCATGGGCGATCTGGTCGACAACAAGCCCAGGTACCTGGCCGAGAAACTGCTGGCACTGCCAGACGTCAAGCCCGCCGAACTGCGCGGCCGCAGCTACGTCGACGTTCCGCTGATTCGCCCGGATGAGCAGAAATGCACCCACTGCACGACCTGGACGGTCGTCGCCAAGCGGCTGCTCGTCGACCAGATCGGGGATCCCCGTAGTACTCGCCGAATTTCGGGCGGATATAGCTGGGTAGGTTTCCTGGCCAGGGGGTCTCTGGACGGGTGGGGGCGTGTGTGGCGACGCAGGT
>NZ_QLTT01000001.1:19634-1839004 GCF_003269295.1 Lentzea atacamensis
ATCCCCGTAGTACTCGCCGAATTTCGGGCGGATATAGCTGGGTAGGTTTCCTGGCCAGGGGGTCTCTGGACGGGTGGGGGCGTGTGTGGCGACGCAGGTGTTCGCGGATGAGGAGCTGGAGCGCCTGCGGGGGTTTCCGGAGATCGGTCGGGATGAGTTGTTCCGGTTCTTCACCCTCGCGCCGGCAGATGTCGCGTTCGTCGACCCCTGCCGGGGTCGCGGTCCAGCCGACCGCCTGGGCCTGTCGGTGGCGCTGTGTACGTTGCCCTGGTTAGGTTTCGTGCCGGACAACGTCGCCTCAGCGCCACCGGTGGCGGTGGCCCGGTTGGCCGATCAGCTCGGCGTCGACCTGGGTGCGTTGCGGAGTTATGGGAAGCGGGCAAAGACCCGCACCGGAGACCTGACGCTGGTGGCGAAGTACCTGCGGTGGCGGCTTCCCACCACGTTGGAACTCAAAGAGCTCGACGAGTTCCTCCTCGCACGAGCCTTGGAACACGACTCGCCGACCCTGCTGTTCAGGCTGGCCTACGAGCATCTGATCTCGGCGCGGGTGATCCGGCCTGGTCCGGTGACCGTGGTGGAACGGGTCGCGCATGCCCGCGCCGAAGCCCAGCGGGAGACCTACGACCGGCTTCGCCCACGAGTTCACCGAGCAGCGTTGTGCCGGGCTGGACGGCCTGTTGGTGGTGGATCCCGAGATCTCGATGACCCGGTTGCGGTGGTCGGTCGCACGCTTCGCGCCGGGGTTCATTGCCCCTTTCGCGCGTATCCCGGCGGCCCCCTGGGTGGGGAATCCGGGTAACCAGCGGCCCCGATCGGTCGGCACGCCGCGCACCGGGGAGACCGACGGTCAGTGCGTATCGAGGGGGGAACTGTAGAACTGGCTTGCCCAACGCCGAAACGGCGTGATGGGCCCGTCGCCCTGGGTCAGCCGAGGACGATCCTGATAGATCTTGTTTTCCCAGATGGGGAAATCATTCTTCAGGTCAAAGCAGAACAACGGCGTGATTGCTCTGGTCGCCAGCCTGGATACCGCAATCGGCATCAGGGATCGCGGCGGAGTCAGTCGTCCAGGCGGTGCCCACAGCCGCGCAGTCACAACAATTCTGAGGTCGATGCGCACGGGATCGATGGGCGTGGAAAGAACCCATACCAGCAGGCGTATTCCCAGCTTGGGGACCCATGCGTCGGCAGTTATCCAGCCCAGTCCGGTGACCTTGACTGTGGCGTTGGCGGTCAGCAGGGAGAAGAACCCGAGGTTGCCGCCGTGGTCACCGGTACCGTCGTATTCGAGTTCCATCGTGCGGCCGTGGAAGAACGGCGGTTTCCGCACCTCGATCGCTAGCTTGTGCACCGGGCGAAAATGTGCCCAATCAACGGAATTTTCCACGATGTCCTGCGGGTGGTCGACGAGGGTGAAGGTGCGATGTGCCGTCGCTGGGAACCCGTCGGTGGGCACTGGCGGGATCTCCCATTGAGGGGTGGCTCCCTGCGCGTGATGCCAGACGAGCACCATGCCGTTGACCTCACGTACCTCGAGTGTGTCCAGCCGAGCCTTGGGCGGTGGCGGTGCTCCGGTTCCGGTGCGCACGCAGTCTCCGGAAGGACCAAAGGCGAAATGGTGGAAGGGACAGACGATGTTCTCTGCCTCGACCCGACCGCCGTATCCGAGGTGGGCACCCAAGTGTGGGCAGAAAGGACGCGTGACACACACGCGCCCGGAGCGGGTCCGGTACACCACCAACTCCTCACCCATGAAATTGCGGCGGAGCACCCGGCCTACCGGAAATTCGGAGCTGAAGCCCACCGCGAACCAACCATCGGGGTAAGGAAGCCGAGGGACCGGTTTCACGTCACATCCTGTGCTACCGGCGCGGGGAGTCGGCGAGGCCGGAACGAAGTGGACAGGCTCATGAGAGGCTACCTTCCTCTAGTGACGCCAGATACGGCTCAGTCCTCGAGCAGGTCCCACCACCAGGCAATGTCGGGGTAGGGCAGCGGGGTGAGGTCGTCGGGGGTCCCAGACCATGGGGGTCTGGACCATCGACGCGCTGGGTGGGGTGATTCGGGGGTCGTTGTATTCGGCTGTGCCGGGTAGTTGGAGGTAGCGGAGGCTGGTGCTGGTCCAGTGGATGGTGGCGGGATCCATTGTGGGAGTTCGGCGGCGTAGCGCGCAACGGCTGGCCGGGGGGCGGCCAGCAAACGTCGTTGGGGTTCCCGTAGTACTCGCCGAATTTCGGGCGGATATAGCTGGGTAGGTTTCCTGGCCAGGGGGTCTCTGGACGGGTGGGGGCGTGTGTGGCGACGCAGGTGTTCGCGGATGAGGAGCTGGAGCGCCTGCGGGGGTTTCCGGAGATCGGTCGGGATGAGTTGTTCCGGTTCTTCACCCTCGCGCCGGCAGATGTCGCGTTCGTCGACCCCTGCCGGGGTCGCGGTCCAGCCGACCGCCTGGGCCTGTCGGTGGCGCTGTGTACGTTGCCCTGGTTAGGTTTCGTGCCGGACAACGTCGCCTCAGCGCCACCGGTGGCGGTGGCCCGGTTGGCCGATCAGCTCGGCGTCGACCTGGGTGCGTTGCGGAGTTATGGGAAGCGGGCGAAGACCCGGACCGATCATCTGAAGCTGGTGGCGAAGCATCTTCGGTGGCGGCTGCCGACCACGTTGGAGCACGACTCACCAACGTTGCTGTTCAGGCTGGCCTGTGAGTATTTGATCTACGTGCGGGTGATCCGGCCTGGTCCGGTGACCGTGGTGGAACGGGTCGCGCACGCTCGCGCTGAGGCCCAGCGGGAGACCTACGACCGGTTGACACATGAGTTCACCACGGCGCGGTGTACTGCGTTGGAAGGGCTGTTGGTGGTAGATCCCGACATCACGACGACTCGGCTGCGGTGGTTGACCACCGGCCCGGTCGAGGCGTCTCCAGCCGGGGTGATAACTGCGCGCGGTCGGCGCGCGGGAGATGATCGTCTGCTCGTCGGTGGCCGAACCCGGCGCCAAGCCGTGGGAGCTCGCGACGACGGCGAAGCGGACGCCCGACGGCTGGTCGATCAACGGGCGCAAGGTGCTCGCGTCGATCTCCCCGGCCGCCACCCACTTCTACAGCAGGGTGAAGGGCGAGACCGAGGACGGCCCGGTGCAGGCGTCGGCGATGATCCCGCTGTCCGCGCCGGGAGTCGAGGTCAGGGACAACTGGAACGGCCTGGGACTGCGCGGGTCCGGCAGTGGCGAGGTGCTCTTCAACGACGTCGTGGTCCCCGCGGGTGCGGTGATCCCGCGTGGTCCGTGGGGCGCGCCGCTCGCTCCCGGCTACGACGGTCGTGCCGCCAACACCGCGCCGACCGTGGCGGTCTACCTCGGCATCGCCGAGGCGGCACGGGACGCCGCGCTGGCCGCGGTCACGTCGGCCTCAGGACGCACGCGCGTGTCGTCGGCCGGCGCCAAGTCGCTCGTTGCGGAGCTGGAGCTCCGGATCGCCGCGGCCCGCGGCGCGCTGCACACCGCGCTGGCGGTGCTGGACGAGCACATCACCGACGCGAAACCGCGGTCGATGAACGTCGGCCTCGGTCGGACGTTGCTCAAGGAGTGCGTGACCGCGGGCATGATCGTCGAACGGTCCGGCGTCGAGGCGGTCGACCTGGCGATGCAGCTCTGCGGCGGCCGCAGCTACGGCAACGGCCACCCGCTCGGCCGAATGTACCGGGACATCCGCGCGGCCGCGTTCATGCGTCCGTGGGCTCCGGCGGAGGAATGGGTGGACTTCGTCGCGGAGGCGACCCTGGACGGTGACGCGTGACGTTCCTGGTGCTCAACCGCAGGCGCATCCTCACGGACCTGCTCACGTGGTTCGCTCCGGACGAACTGGCCGTGTTCACCGCACGCAGCGCCGTGCGCGACGGCGAGGACGAGTTGCTGCGCTCGCGTGTGCGTCACCTCGAAGTCGTCGACGACTACGAAAGCCAGGCCGCGGACGAGCGCATCGGTGAGCTGGCCAAGGAGCTCGAGATCTCCGCCGTCCTGCTGACCGCGGAGATCGACGTGCTCCGCGCGGCCCGGCTGCGCGAGGAGCTCGACCTGCCGGGCCAGCGGCTCGCGAGCGCCACGGCCTACCGCGACAAGCACGTCATGAAGCGGTGTGCCGCTGCGGCCGGTGTGCCGGTAGCCGCCATGCGTCCGCTCGCTCACGCCGACGACCTGGTCGCTTTCGTTGCGGAGCAAGGCTTTCCCGTGGTGGTCAAGCGCATCGCGGGCGCCGCGGCCATGGGCATGCACGAGCTGCGCTCACAGGAGGCGCTGACCGAGCTGATCTCTTCGTGGCCCGACGGCCTGCCTCCCGAGCCGCTGCTCGCCGAGCGGTGGGTCGAGGGCGACCTGTTCCACGTCGACGGCGTGATGCGGTCGGGCGAGGTCCTGCTGAGCTGGCCGTCGCGGTACCTGCACACGCAATGGGCCTCGGCGAGCCGGTCGCTGCACGAGGTGGCGGGGATGCTCGCCGAGGCCGACCCGCTGTTCTTCCGGCTGCGGCAGCGCACGTCCGAGGTGGTCGCCGCGCTGCCGCCCGCGCCGGAAGAGCTGGCGTTCCACGCCGAGTTCTTCCACACGCCCGACGACGAGATCGTGCTGTGCGAGATCGCCTGCCGCCCCGGTGGCGGCGAGATCGTCTCGATGTTCGAGCACGCGTTCGGCGTCAACCTGTACGAGGCGGCGCTGAAAGGTCAGGCCGGCCGGTACCACGAGATCTCGGCGCGCTCCTCGCCACGACGGCACGGCTGGGGCTGGCTACCCCGCCGCCGCGGCGTGCTGGCCGAGCTGCCCCAGTCCGCGCCGTTCCCGTCGGTCTGCTGGTACACCGCCACCGGCGAGGTGGGCGCCTCCTACGAGGCACCGCGGTCGATGGCGGACATCATCGCCCGGATGGTGTTCACAGTGGACGGTGACGACGTAGTGCCCGAGCTGCGGGCGCTGGACGAGTGGTGGGAGCGTTCCGTGCGCTGGAGCTGATCACGGCAGAACTTGTGACTGCTCCTCGGAAGCCGCGCTCTGCTTCCTCAGCTCGCTCGGCCAGCGGGTGAGCACCGCGGCCCGTCCTCGGTGATCGCGACCGTGTGCTCCGAGTGGGTCGGGCGCGACCCGTCGGCGGACCGCAGCGTCCAGCCGTCGTCGTCGAACATGAGCCGATCGGTCGTGGCAGTGAGCCACGGCTCGATGGCGATGGTCAGCCCGGTCCACAGCTTCATGCCATGCCTACGCCTGTGCGTGCCGAGAAGTACGTCCGTGCAGGTCAGCGGCGTCGGCAAGTTGCCGATCATCATCGGGCATGATCGCGGCCGTGCTGGTCCGGTTCGCCTACCTCGCCGTCTCCCACGCCTTCGCTGCGCTATGGCTGTTGCGCATGAGCAATCGTGAGAAGGACGTCGAGATTCTCGCTCTACGCCATGAGCTCGTGGTCTTGCGCAGACAGCTCGACGATCAGCGCCCACGACTGCGGCCAGAGGACAGGGCGTTGCTCGCTGCCTTACTCGTGCCCCTGGCCTGCGCGGCGTTGCACCGATTCCGGCTGCTGGTCAGCCCGGACACGGTGCTTCGGTGGCATCGCGACCTGATGAGGCGCCGCCATGCCCGCGCGAGCGTGAACCGCCGAGGGCCCGGACGTCCGCGCACGGTCGCTTCGATCCGCCGTCTCGTCCTGCGTCTGGCAGCCGAGAACCTGTCGTGGGGGTATCGACGCATCCACGGTGAACTCGCGCTCCTGGGTGTCGTGATCGCCGCATCGACGGTGTGGGAGATCCTCAAGACCGCCGGCGTCGATCCGGCCCCGCGCCGGACAACCGTTACCTGGGCTGACTTCCTGCGCTCGCAGGCTGAGGCGATCCTGGCGATGGACTTCATTGAAACGGTCACGCTGACCGGTCAGCGCCAGTACATTCTCGCCGCCATCCACCACGCCAGCCGGCGGGTACGCATACTGGGCACCACCGCGCACCACACCCATGCCTGGGTTACCCAGGCCGTCCGTAATCTGCTCATGGACCCACCGCCGGTCCGTTGTCATCAGGGAGAGAACGTCACGTTCCAGTCACCTGTGGTGCGTTCGGGGATCACGGTGATCTTGACAAGCTGTCCCTTCGAGAGCTGGAGCCCGTTGATACCTGTCTCCCAGTCGTAGCGGTCGACTTGCGTTTGGTGCACGTTGTAGGCCCAATGTGAGAGGTCGGTGACCACGATGTCGTTGACCAGGACGCGCAGCCTTCCGGGCGTGTTCATCTGCACGAGCATCAGGTTGGAGCCGGGCCATTCGACGGTGATCTCCTTCTTCGCCGCCGGCTCCACCGGGTCGGCCCGCAGTTCGATCGCCACGCCGTGACGGTTCTCGGACAGCTTCTCCAGCGTCTGCGGGCGCGGAGGGGACGGGTAGTCACTCACCTGCACCGCCTCGCCAATGCCGACGGCGAACGTGCCGCTCGCCGGAAGAGGGAGTAAGGGCGGTGGCCACGACTCGGACTCGCCCTGCTCGCCTGCCACGGTCAGCGTGATGACGGACGGCTGTCCCGGTACGACACCAAAACTGCTCCACGTCGTGCTGGTGACGCTGCCGCAGGTTCGGTTTTCGTCGTACATTGACCGGCCGTTGACGGTGACGTCGACGAGCAGTCTTTTGTTCTGTTCGATGTCGCACTGAGTGAACAGCGTGAGGTCCACCGACTTCGGCACGAACCGGATGGTCGCACTGGTCGAGGGCAGGTCTCCCCAGGCCTGGGCGAGGAGCCGGGTGCCGTACCGGTATTCCGGCAGGCTGCGCGTCGGCACGGCGGGTTCGGGTGGCGGGCCGACGCGGGGGAGCACCGCATACACGGCGCCGACGAGTGTGAGCACCACGAAGGCGACGCCGGCGACCGCTCGACGACGCCGGGTGGCCGACACCCTCGCCCGCACGCCCGCCATTCGCGCTTCGTGGGACGAGTCGTCGAGCTCGGCGCGGTCGCGCAGCACCTCGCTGAGGTCCGTCAGGTTCATCGCCGCACCCCTTCGAACGTGGTGATCGTGTCGTCGAGCCGGAGCTTGGCTAGCGCCTTACTGGCCTGGCTCTTGACCGTGCCGACGGAGCAGCCGAGCAGGCCGGCCACCTGCGCCTCGGTGAGGTCCTCGTAGAACCGCAGCACCAGCACGGTGCGCTGCTTGCGCGGCAACCGGCCCAGCGCGTGCCAGAGCCACTCGCGCTCGCCCACCGCGTCCTGCGGGGATTCGCCCGGTCTGTCTGGCAGCTCACCGGTTGGTTCCTCGCCCCTCCACCGGCGCCGCCACCAGGTGGCATGGACGGTCACGATGATTCGCCGGACGTAAGGTTCCGGATCGCCCTCAACGCGATTCCAGGCCCGCCACGCCCGCGCCAGGGCCGTTTGCAACAGGTCCTCCGCGTGTCCCATGTCCCGCGTCAGCAGAAAAGCCATCCGCAGCAGCCGTGGCGACGCGACCGCCACGAACTCCTCGAACCCCTCAGGTGAGCGCACTACTTCACGGCCTTTCGACTCGGTCCATCACTGCTTCTACCAGTCGGGCCACGTGAATGGTTGCCTGCGCGAGGCAAGTGCGCTCCGCTTGCTACGAAACGCTCGTGTGGCATGCGTTCTGGCCAAGAACAACCGGTCGGGCGGCTGACCTGCTCTACGGCGTGGCCACCCCGTCCGGCCATCTCGCCGAAACGATCCCTTTGCGGTTGCAGGACACCCCGGCATACCTCAACTTCCCGGGCGAACAGGGACATGTGCGCTACGGCGAGGGCGTGATGGTCGGCTACCGCCACTACGTGACGGCCGAACGCGACGTGCGCTACCCGTTCGGGCACGGGCTGAGCTACACCACCTTCGCCACCACAGACCTGACGGTCACCGCCACCGGCCCCGACACCGCCCAGCTCACCGTCACCGTCACGAACACCGGTTCGCGTACTGGCAAGCACGTCGTACAGGTGTACGTGGCCACCACCGCAGGCCCCGTGCGCCGACCCGCGCGCGAGCTGCGAGCGTTTGAGAAGGTCGAACTGTCACCGGGCGAAACGCGCACGATCACCCTGGACCTCGACCGCCGCGCCTTCGCCTACTGGGACATCGGGGAGGGCTGCTGGGTGGTGGCACCCGGCGACTACACCGTCCAGATCGGACACTCGGTGACCGAGATCGTCGCCGAGCAGTCCGTGACGCTCGCCGGTGAATCCGTGGTCGCGGAACTCTCTCTGCAGTCCACCGTCGGCGACTGGTTCGACCACCCAGCCGTCGGAGCGCAGTTCACCGAGCTGCTCCACTCCGTCATGGGCGCTCCGGCGTCCGAGCAGAGCGATCACGTCGAGGACGGCATGAAGATGGCCCGCGGCATGACCCTGCACCAGTTCGCCGGCTTCCTCCCCGCCGCGCTGCCCGCCGACCGGTTGGACGAGCTGATCAAGCTCAGCCGTGCCACCTCGTGAAAGAGGAGCTGAATCCGGTGAAGTTCGGTGTGTCGACCTTCCCGACCGACGAGAGCATCGCCCCGGCGGTCCTGGGACCAGCTCTCGAGGAGCGTGGCCTGAGCGCCCTGTTCCTCGCCGAACACACGCACATCCCGGTTGGGTCGGAAGTCCCGTACCCGGGCTACGAGCTGCCACGCGAGTACTTCCGCACGCTAGACCCGTTCCTGGCCCTGACCGCCGCGGCGGCCGCGACCGAACCTTGTTGCTGGGCACGGGCATCGCGCTGGTGACGGCACGGGACCCGATCATCACGGCCAAGGAGGTCGCCACCCTCGACCAGCTCTCCGGCGGCCGCGCGGTGTTCGGCGTCGGCGCCGGCTGGATCCTCGACGAGCTGCGCAACCACGGCACTGATCCACGCACCCGCGGCCGGCTGATGGACGAACGGCTCCGAGCGATCATCGCCCTGTGGACTCAGGAAAAGTCCGAGTTTCACGGCGACTTCGTCGACTTCGACCCCGTCCACTCCTGGCCCAAGCCGCTACAGCGGCCTCATCCGCCGATCTACGTCGGCGGCAGCAGCGAACGCACCTTCGCCAAGCTGGCCGAATACGGCTCGGCGTGGCTGCCCAGCGCGATTCCACCGGCGGAGCTCGGCACACACATCGACCGGATGCGACAGGTCACCGGAACCGAGACACCCGTGGTGGTCTTCGGCGCCGCACACGATCAGCAGACCCTCGACACCTACGCCGAACTCGGCGTGGAACGGGTGCTGCTGCACCTGCCCACCCTGCCGGAGGACGAGGCCTTGCATGCCCTGGACGCCCTGGCGAAGGCGTGCACGCGATACCGCTGACCCGGCGTTGCGCAGCAGCTCAGCGATCGTCGCCCTCGGCCACGGCTCGAGGGCGACGATCGCCGTCTTGCTTGTGTCACCGGCTCGTGCGACGCGGACCGGCGTGGTGGCGGCGGTGGTTCGGTCAGAGCGCGACGGGCTTACCTCCGAGGGTGACGACGAGTCTGCCGTCGGAGGCGAAGGACCAGCCGAGCGCTCCGGTGTAGTTGGTGCAGCGGGAGCCGTTGGTGCCAGTCCAGAACTGGTTGGTGCTGTCTGCGTCGCCGACGGTCTTGTCGTTGGTGCCGCTGCTGCCGCGACAAGAGGTGTTGCCGCGGAACACGGAGGCGCCGGCGTCGAAGGAGAAGTTGCGCTGGTCGTTGTCGATGCTGAGGTTGTTCGACACGGCCATGGAGCCGGGGTTGCGGTTGTAGGTGAAGCCGTGTTTGCCGTTGTCGAAGGCGATCGTGCGGCGGATCGTGTGGTTGACGGCGATGTCCTCGCCGCCGAGCTTGAAGCCGTTGCGGTCGCCGTTGCCCGCTTGGCCGCCGTTGCTGAGCGTGCCGTTCTGGTACGCCAGGGAGTCCTCGATGGTCACCGCGCCGATCGCACCGGTGTCGGACTTGGTGTAGAGGTCCCAGCCGTCGTCGATGTTGTTGTGTGCCACTGAGTAGCGGAACACGTTGCCCGGCCCCGAGGTCAGCTTCGCGGCGAACCCGTCGGCGTCCTCACCGTCGGAGTCGGCGTTGTCGTGCGACTCGGCGCTGAGGATGAGGTTGTTCGCGGGCCACTGCTCCTTCGGGGTGCTGGACAGCATCCGCGAGAGCTGTAGGCCGGTGTCCCGGTTGAACCGGGTGATCGTCCGCTCGAAGATGTTGTTGCTGCCACCGACGAATATGCCGTTGTCCCCGGCCCGTTCCACCGTAACGCCGTAGATGTGCCAGTACGAGCCGTTCACCGCCAGGCCGCGGTTGGCGGGATCTTCGGACTGTGCCGAGAAGTTCAGCACGGGCTTCTCGCTCTGATAGGCGGTCAGCTTCTTGCGTGCGCTGGACGTGCCGTTGTTGGTCGGCGGGATCGTCACGGTCTGCGTGAAGCTGTATGTGCCACCACGCATGAAGATCGTGCCACCCGCCGTGACCCTGGACAGTGCCGAGGTCAGCGTCGTCGGATCCGAGATCGACCCGGTCGCGTCGTCACGGCCGGACGGCGACACGTACAGTGCGTTGGCGGGCTGCGTGCCGGTGGTGGTCGTGGTGGGGCCGGTGGTCGTAGTGGTGGTGGAAGTCGTCGTGCTCGTCGGTCCGCCACCGACCGGTACCAGCGTCCACTGCTTGGTGGCCGCGCCATCGCAGGAGTTGGTCTGCACCAACGCTCCTGCCGTCGTGGCGTTGTCCTTGACGTTCATGCACTTGCCGCCGTTGGCGTTGACCAGGCGGTAGTTGCTGCCGACTGAGGTCAGCGCCCAGACCTGGCTCGAGGCGCCGGTGCACGCCTCCAGCTGGATCGGCTTGCCCGCGCTGGTCGACGCGTCCCGCACGCCGACGCACAGTCCGCCCGCGGTGATCCGGAACCCACCACTTACCTCGGCCAGTACCCACGCCTGGTCGGCGCACATTTCCTGCTTGAGCTGCGTGCCGGCTGCTGGACTCGCGCCCGCGTCGAGGCACTGTCCGCTGCCGCTGTTCCGCATCGAGTATGTGCCCGCACCGATCGCGGCGTTCGCGGGCGCGGCGATGCTCGGCCACGTCGCGAGCGTGGTGACCAGTGCGACGACCGCACCTCCTGAGACGAGCACGCCCCGCCTTCTCTCCAGGCGCGCAGGATGCTCTGGTGTGCCCATGACGACTTCACTCCTCAACGCCGCGCGGGAAAAGAGGTCCGGCCGGACCTCTTCCGTGGCGGCGGAAGCTGTCGAAATCCGGGCGGTTTACAACCGTTTTCCTGCGGGATGCTATGAGGTTGGCCAAACCCGGTCAATGGCGGATTTTGCGACGTGCACCGCGCTTGAAGTCGAATGAGTCGAATGGGGAGGCCATCGGCTGTCGAATTGATCAAGGCTGTTGTTCGACAAATGCATCCTGGTCATACTCGTGAACAAAAACCCAGTGCACGCCGGTCATACTTGTGAACATCCGGGTGCCGTAGGTAGGCCTTTGAGCTGCGGAGTACCGTCTGATGCGCTGTTCGGGCCAGTTATTCTTCCGGTTCATCAGCGTGAACATTGTGAATCTTGTCGGCTGACCGTTGCGACATTCTGGAACGTCGCGTTAATGTTCCGAGAGCGCTTCCGGATCGCGCCGAATCCTGTTTCATGACGAGTGGATCAACGGAGATTGCCATGCGCGTGAAAATCTTGATTGCGTGTGTCGGCCTGCTGGGAGGCGCACTTGTCGCGGTGGCGTCGTCGCCCGCGCAGGCCGCGCCCACGCGTTATGAGGCGGAAACCTCGCCGGCGGTCTGCTCCGGCACGATCGATGCCAACTGGTCCGGCTTCTCGGGTACCGGGTTCTGCAACGGCGCCAACTCCACCAGCGGCTACGCCCAGTTCACGGTGAACGCGGCGACATCCGGCACGGCGACCCTGGGCATCCGGTTCGCCAACGGGACCACCACCGCTCGACCGGCCAACCTCGTCGTGAACGGCTCCACGGTGCAGGCGCCGTCGTTCGAGGGCACCGGAGCGTGGTCGAGCTGGATGACCAAGACGCTGAGCGTGCCGGTGAACGCGGGCAGCAACACCATCCGGCTGAACCCGACCACCGCGAACGGTCTGGCGAACATCGACCACCTCGACTTCGAGGTGGGCGGCACCACTCCGCCGCCACCCGGCGGGCTCGTCGGCTGGGCCGCAGAGGCCGGTGGCACCACCGGTGGCGCGGGCGGCACCACGGTCACCGTGAGCACGTTCGCCGACTTCCGGACCCAGGCGCAGTCCAGTGGTGCCAAGACGATCCTGGTCAACGGCATGCTGAGCGGTTCGGGCACCGTCGAGATCACCGCAAACAAGACGATCCGCGGCGTGGGCGGGAGCTCTGGCATCTCCGGCACCACCCTCAACATCGAGGACATGAAGCCCGCCAACGTGATCATCCAGAACATGAACATCCGCGGCGTGCGCGGCAACGACGCGATCCAGATCGAGAACGCCACGCACATCTGGATCGACCACAACACGATGTCCAGCACCATCGAGAACGACCCCGACTACTACGACGGCATGCTCGACATCACGCACGGCGCCGACTACGTCACGGTCTCGTGGAACGTCGTCCGCAACCACTGGAAGACCTCACTGGTCGGCCACTCCGACAGCAACGCCGGTGAGGACCGCGGCCACTTGCGGGTCACGTACCACCACAACTGGTTCGACCGGACCTTCGAGCGAAGCCCGCGGGTGCGCTTCGGCGAGACCGTCCACGTGTTCAACAACTACTACACCAACATCAACAACAACTCCGCCTCCTACGCGATCGCGTCCCTCATGGACGCCGGGCTTCTCGTGGAGGGCAACGTCTTCGAGAACGTGCAACAGGCGTGCTGGTCGGCGAGCGGATACGCCGAGTCCGACCCCGGCCGGCTGGTGGCGCGCAACAACTCGCTCACCAACTCCGGGCCGTGTGAGGCCAACGGCACCGTGGCAGCCATCCCGTACCGCTACACCGCAGACGCCGTCGGCACCGTCAAGACGTCCGTCACGTCGGGCGCGGGCGTCGGCAAGATCTGAAGGAGTCCCCGATGACCGAGAACCACCGGATCACGCGCCGCAGCCTGCTCGCGGGCACCGCCGGGGCGCTCGTCGCCGGACACCTCGCCACCCCTGCCACCGCGGCCGCCGGAGTGGACGGCTTCGCGAGCGTGTCCGCGCACGGCCTCAACACGACCACCGGCGGCGCGGGCGGTCAAGTGGTCACCGCCACCACGTCCGAGCAATTCCTCGACTACATCGACACCGTCGGAACGCTGATCATCCAGGTGTCCGGCACCATCACCATCTCCAGCAAGCAGGGCGTGCGGCCGAACAAGACGGTCATCGGCCTCGGCACATCCGCCGTGATCAACGGAGGTGGGCTGGACCTCTACCGGTCGTACAACGTGATCGTGCGCAATCTCCGCTTCACCAACGCCGAGGACGACGCGGTCAACATCGGCCAGAACTCGCACCACATCTGGGTCGACCACAACGAGTTCGCGGGAGCGGTCGACGGAGCGGTCGACGTCGTGCGCGGCGCCGAATACGTGACGGTGTCCTGGAACTGGTTCCGCGGCACCGACAAGTCCATGCTGCTCGGCCACTCGGACGGCGCGTCGAGCACCGACAAAGGCCGCCTCAAGGTAAGCATCCACCACAACTTCTTCGACGGGTCACGCCAGCGGCATCCTCGCGTGCGGTTCGGCGAACCCGTGCACGTCTACAACAACTACTTCCGCTCGAACGAGCTGTACGGTGTGGCGTCCACAATGGATGCCGGCGTGCTGGTGGAGGGCAACTACTTCGAGAACGTGCCGCACCCGGTGCTGGTCGGCTACGGCGACAGCGGGCCTGGCCGTGTCGTGGCGCGCAACAACATGTTCACGGGTTCAGGAACCCCGCAGACCGCGGGCATCGTGCAGGAGCCGCGAACGTACTACTCCTACTCCCTCGACGCCCCCGCGGACGTGCCGCGAATCGTCCGCGGGGGCGCGGGTGTCGGCAAGGTGGTTTGAGGTCGCCGACACCCGCGCAGCGGTATGGCGACGCGTTCGACGCTGTGTTCGAGGCGGAGGAACTGCGTGTGATTGCGAGTGCGCGGTGTGGAACCGGACGATCAGTGAGTCGAGTCGCGGGTCGTTGCGGGTGGTGGCCACGATGTCGTTGAGCTGATCCATCTGCTTGCCGGACAACGCCCGCCGGTTGCTGGGCTGGCGCCGCGGTTTGGGGACTTTGGCGGCGGGGTTGGCGCGTTCGTCGATGAGGTCGTCGTTGACGGCGTGCCGGTAGAGGCAGCGCAGTGCGGCGATGAGGTGCTCGGCGGCGGAGTTGCCGTTGCGGGTGTTACGTCGGACGGTCAGATTGGCCTTGATGTGCTGGACCAGCCGCTGGATGTCGGTCGGGGTCCGGTCGCTGAGCGAGATGTCCGCCCACTGGTCCAGCACGCGATTCCAGTACGGCGTGTAGGCGCGGCGAGTGCCATCGCTGACGGCCGCGGCCACGACCGGGATGTACTCGCCGAAGGTCGGAGCCGGCGGTTTCACCGCGTTGAGCAGGTCCTCGGCTGTCACGCCCATCCGGTCGAGGACCAGACGGGCGGCGTCGAGCTCTGCCTGAGTGGGTGCGCCGGTCATGCGTCCTCACCGCCTGGTAGGACGGGGAGTACCAGGTGGTCCAGTGCGACGGGTGGGAAGGCCGTGACCGTCTGGTGGTCGAGGCGGGCGACGAGGAGGACTCGGTCCCCGGAACTCAAGCCAGCCGCGCGGCGGGCGTCGGCGGGGAGCCGGAGATAACCCTCTTTGGTGGGCTTGAAGACGCCATGCGGGTCGGCGGTCACGACCAGGAGGCCGTCGTGTTCGCGGATGTTCAGACGGGTGCCTGCGACCCAGTCCAACGCTGCCGTGACATGGCGGTCTGCGATTCGGCCTCGATGGTCGACGGTGGCCATCCGCTACAGGACGTTCGTCTGCCGGGGCGGCCGTGATGTGGGGACGACAATGAGCGGGAGAGGCTGACCAGCGGCGCGGGTGGAGGAGTCCGCCGCTTTTCCTGGCGCGCTCACCGGAACGATCGGGCGGATGTAGGAAATGGTCATCGAACGCCACCTGCTTGTGGCGCGGAAACGCAAACAGGTGCTCAAGTGGACTTGAGCACCTGTCACGTAGGCGTCGCAAATTTGCGACATTTTGTGTTCATGCGCTATTGGATAGCTCGAATCAAGTATAGAGGGCCAGTCGCCACTAATCAATCTTTCGGGCTGATCTGTATCGACTGGAGCAAGAACTTTCGCGACAACCTGTTCGACCGCGCTGATCTGAAATCAGGCCCATCTACACCAGGCGCTGCGTGAGTACGAGCGGCGTCACAGCGAGCACCGAGCCCGCCGATCGCTAACTGGCGCGCTACCCCCTGCGGGCCGGACTGAACCTGGCGATCCCGCTCACAATCAACACCTCATTATAGACCGACATGATCATCCACGAGTATCGTCATGCGCCTTGAACTGCATGGATGTAGTTTCGGCACGCACAAGGCCAGCTCCTCGCGGCGCAATCCCGCCACACGCCGCCTGCCGTGCTCGGGAAGCCCACGTCGGACGGCTTTCACCTGGGCTCGTCCTGCCGAAGGTCACGGTGCTGACCCTGCCCGATCAGGACCACGGCGCGTTCTGGGCGGTACCGGAGCCGTTCGCCGCGCAGATCCGCGAGTTCCCGCTCGGCTGACCGGCCGCGCGGCTCACATCCGGATCGCGACCAGTCCGTGCTTCCAACGCCTGCTCGCGCTGACCCCAGCCACCTGGCGCAACCGCGCCACCGGTCACCCGTCACCCGATCCCTGCTCACCCTTGACCACTGATCAGCTCGGACTTGCTCGCCCAGGTGTGCCGTCCCCGAGCGAAACTCGAACTTTCGCACTGTCAACACGACTCCGACGCGCCCTCGCTGATCCGCGGTATCTGACCACGTGCCGCCGCGCGCATGCCCGCGGAGCTGAGCCGTCTGTTGTGCCTTGAGCGGGACTGGTGGCGCCCAGCGCGGCAGGCGCCGATGCAACACCGGCGCAACCGCTGATCTCGAAGATTTCGCCGCTGACCTGCGATCACCTGGCTCACCCCTTCGGTCGATATTCGACCTTGTTCAACTGTGGACGTTGATTGCACGCGGGTGTGACCATCGCGGAAATAGGTAAACTTTCGCGTCGAAAGTTTACCTATTGAATTCACCCAATTGCAGAATATGATCCACATCACTGCAACGGATTGATGATTCTTGGCTAATCTTCGATGGTGAGGTTGCTGCGACCGGCTGCTCATTGATGCGGAAGTCGCGTGGCTCCTGGGGGTTTGTGCTGGCCTGATGTGGATTTCGTCGGCCTCGCTTCGGCGTGCCGTCGCCGCTCAGCCAGTGCGAAAGCGAGTTCTTCTTGGGGGATTGACTTGGTTAACGCGCATCGTGGTGGTGCCGAGCGCACGTCTGAGGCGCAGGCATTGCCCGTCACGATCAAGCCCGACAGGACGCTGCGAGCGAAGATCACGGACTCCTGCGGACTGACGTGTACTTTCTGCCACAACGAGGGGACACCGGTCTCCGTGGACAACCGTGGGCGGGGCGGCGGTGAAGGCAGTCGCACGTTCGTCACGCTCGGGAGGTCTGGTCGTTCGTCGATCTATGCGAACCGCAACGGAGTCGGCTTCCTCGCGTCGACGATGCGTGCGGATGACGAGCTGCGCGACGCTTTGACCGTGATGGGGCGCGGCATGGAGCTGGACGAGCTCCACCTCACCGGTGGTGAGCCGACGCTGCACCCCGCCGTCGCGGAGCTGGTGGCGCTGGGGGCTGAAGCCGGCTTCCGGGTGTGCATGACCTCCAACGGTGAGAACGGGGAGCGTGTCCTGGCCCGCTGCGCGGAGGCGGGTCTCGACCGCATCAACTTGAGCATTTTCGGCACCACGCCGGAGGAGCTCGCCGACGTTCAGGAAAGCAGATTCCGTGACATCGGGCTCGCTGCTCGGAAAATCGACGCTCTCGAACGCACGATCGAGACGGCGCTGCAAAACGGGGTCAAGGTCAGCGCGAACATCGTCGTGCCGAACGGTGCCCACATCCCGCGTGTGCACCGGCTGTTCGAACGATATTCGGACAAGCTCTCGATCCGGTTGCTGAACTCGCTCAGCGATGGAATGGACTCCATCGGGGCCATCAACCAGGTTCTGGACGAGCTCGGCGCGGTGCCGGTCGCGCATCACATGACGGCAGGCGTCTCCGGCTACCGCACTGAATACGCACTACCGAGTGGCCGGGTCGTCTACTTCAAGAAGATCCGGCCCACCAGGCTTTCCGTCACCTGCTCCACGTGCCGCTTCCGTGATCCCTCCACCTGTGAGGAGGGCTATTACGGGCTCCGCCTGTACCGGTCCGCAGAGGGCGGCTATCTCGTGGGCGTCTGCATTCAGCGGATGGACCTGTGCCTGCCCGTGGAGGAGTTCGTGACGAGCAGTCTGGCGAGCGAGGTCCGGGAGTTGCGCGACCGCGAGCTCGCCAACCCCGACGAGGTGCTCCGCCATCTGGCCGGCGAATCCGCTTGAGCTCGACATCCTGAGAGGAAACCGTTCATGTTCGCGCACGAGATCGCCGTCGTGATCCTCGAGTACAACCGGCACCACCACCTCGACCTGATCCTGGCGAGGCTGGCCGAGCAGGATGTCACACCGGAGAGGTTCCGTGTCATCGTTGTCGACAACGGCAGCGCTGAGCCGCTGCGCCGTGTCGTCGACGAGTACGCCTCCAAGCTGTCGACCACCTACCTCCGGCTCGAGACGAACGCGGGCCGGGCGAAGGCGAGGAACATCGGCATAGAGGCCGTCACGGAGCCGGCGATGCTCATCCTCGACGGCGACACCCTGCCGGATCGGGATCTCGTGCGGCGCCACCTCGACGTGCTCGCTGATCCCGCCGTCGCGGTGAGCCTCGGCGCGCGGCGTGAACACCGGATCAGGACGTTGACGACGCCCTCGCCTCTCATGGGCAGCTCGTTGTCGACGTTCTCCGCACTGCACGACACCGCACAGCGCGACCTGAGGATCCCGGACATCGAGCAGCCGGTGATCCAGGACAACTTCGACCGGATCGGCTACTTTTTCCTGTACACGCACAACGTGGCCGTCCGGACCGAGGTCGTCGCCGCTTCGGGCGGGTTCAACGAGGACCTGGACGGCTGGGGCCTGGAGGACCTCGAGTTCGGGTTCCGGATCCGCGAGGTGTTGTCGGACGGGCAGGTGATGACCTGGTCTCCGCAGGCGGGATCCGCGCACATCCCGCACCTGCGGGACTTCAACGACAACTTCGGGGAACTCAAGCAGAACCAGACGAAACTGCTCGAGACCTACCGGTCCTTCCACTGGGAGGGGCATCGGTTCGCCTCGCCACTGCTGGAGTGCCTGCGCATCATCATGATCGAGAGGTTCGCCGAAGCTCTCGGCGTCGACGACGTGCAGCCTGAACTGCCGGAGATCGAGCAGTGGGTCGGAGCTCTCGAACCGGGTGACACCTGGTTGCTCGGCCTGGGGCGGCTGGGTGGCTGGCGCGACGTCGCCGGGGAGCTGCGTTCGTCCCTCGTGGACTGGCGCGACCGAGGAGTGCCGAGCTTCTGCGGTACTCAGTTCCTGCGCGACGACCGCTCGTTGCGCAACGTCGTGAACGTCGACGTCTGGCGTGCCCTGCCGTGGCACCACGTGTCCGAAGCACTCGCCGAGGCGCGCAGGGTCGCGGAACATCCGGTGTTCGTGGCGACCGCTTCGCATGACGAGCGGTTCGCCGGGCTCGAGCTCGGCAGGGGGCTCGACGAGTCCGTCCCGCGGTTCGTCGAGGATGCGGAGTGGCTCGCCTCGGCCATCCGCGACCTCGGTCTCGACTGCGAGACGACGCGAACTCCCGACGCTGTCGCGGTGCGGGTGCGGGAGCGCGCGTGACGGCAGCGATCACGTCCGCCACGAGGAGGTCGTGGCCGTTCTACGTGGCGGCCTGGGTGGACTCGTTGGGGGCGGGACTGTTCCTGCCCGTTTCGATGCTCTACTTCATCCGCGTGGTGGGCTTGCCCGAGTGGCAGGTGGGCACGTTCATCTCCTTGTCGGGTGTGGTCGCGCTCCTGGTGCCCGCTCTGGTGGGCGCCGTGATCGACCGGGTCGGGCCGTTGCGGATCATCGTCGTGGGCCAGGTCCTGCAAGCCCTGGGCACCGCGGCTTACCTGCTGGTCGACGGTCCACTCGGCGTGTTCGTGGTGACCACGGCGTGCGCGGTCGGCCAGCGGGTGTTCTGGTCGTGCTTCTTCGGCCTCGGCGCGCAGCTGGCCGGCGACGGGCCGAAGGAGAAGTGGTTCTCCATCGCCTCCAGCTCCCAGGCCGCCGGCGCCGGTGTCGGTGGCCTGATGGCGGCGTTCCTGTTCGTGGCCAACAGTACGGCGAGCTACGTGCTGCTGATCCTGCTCAACGCGGCGAGTTTCGCGGTGTCCGCCTTGTTGATGCTCGCGGTCCGCGGTGCGGCGAGCACCTCGCCCGGCCCGTCCACTGAGGACGCTGCCACCGGTGGTTACCGCGCGGTGCTGCGGGACCGGCGCTATCTCCTGATCATCGTGCTCGGCACGGTGCTGGCGGTGCCGAGCACGTTCTTCGCGTCGGGGCTGCCGGTCTACCTGAACCAGGAGCTGCACGCGCCCTCGTGGATCAGCGGTGCGCTGCTGACGATGGTGACGGTGTTGATGGTCGCGTTGCAGGCGTACGCCGTGCACCTCGTGCGCGGGCTGCGTCGCACCACCACCCTCGCGATCTGCGCGTTCATGTGGGCCGGTTGGGCAACGGCAATGGCCGCCGCGCCGGCCCTGGGCGGCTCGTCCCTGGTGGTGTTCCTGTTCGCGGCGACCGGGATCTACGTCCTCGCGGACCTGCTCCACGGCCCGATCGTCAACGCGCTCGTGGAGCACATCGCGCCGGTGCGGATGAAGGGTCGCTACCTGGCTGTTTTCCAGTACTCGTACAACCTCGCGGCGATCGTGGCGCCGCTGCTGGTGGCCGCGTTCGCATGGGGCGCGGCGGCACCGTGGCTGATCTTCGTCGCGCTCAGCGGCGGATCCGGCCTGCTCTTCCTGAAGCTCGAATTGGGGGAACGCGATGTGGAGGAAGACCGAAGTTGAACAGGGCAGCAAGGCGTTGGTGTACTGCACCTTCGACGGTGTCGCCAACCTCTACCACGGTATCGGGACGCAGACCAGGTACCTGATCTCGTGCCTGGGGAGCAGCGGTGCCGAGCTGGTCGACGCCATCGGCGAGTTTGACGTGCACCTGCTCGTACCGGATGCGAGCTATTCCCGTCCTGGCTACGCGATCAACGAGAGCTTGCTGGCCGAGAACCGGGAGAAGATCGCGAATGCGGGCGTGACGTTGTGGGAGCTTGCCCACGACGACTCCCGGCTGTTCCACATCGCAAAATGGCACCAGCTGTGCGCGGAAGCGGCGAAGGTCGTGCGACAGCTCGTCGACAGGTATGACAAGGTGCTGGTGGCGGCAGTGGACGCGATCTTCTGCGTGCTCGCCGATCACCTGGACCGGGAGCTGGAGCCGAGCCAGTGGGAGCGAACCCAGCTGGTGTACGCGCTCTACAGCAGTTCCCGGATCCCGGGCACGTCGCACACCCCCGGCAGGGACGAGGGCGAGGCCGCGTGCGTGGCGAGGGCGAACACCGACGCGAGGGTGTTCCTCGCCGATGTCGGCAGCTACTTCTCCCGTCACCTGGTCGAGGACTTCGGACTCGACCCGACCCGGCTGCTGCCGTTCACCCAGGCGCTGAGCCTCGGCGATCCCGAGCTGACGCGCCGCGACCGCGCCGAAGCCCTCGCCGAGGTCACGTCCTGGGGGATTCCCACCGACCGGCCGATCGTACTGTCCCTGGGACGGGCTGACCCGATCAAGGGACTCGACCGTGCCATCCGCGCGGTCACGCCGTTGCGAGACCGCATCCACTTCGTGCTGATCGCGGTTCCCTACACGCAGGACGACCCGGAGATTGCGAAGTACCGGGCCATGCTCGCGGAGTCCGGCCTGCGGCACACGTTCGTGACGCAGTTCGACCGCGGTCTGCCGCGCAGTCTGTGCTCTCTCGACGAGACGGTTGCCGTGTTGTCCGCGTCGTTGGGCGAGCCGTGCGGTCAGGTCCCGCAGGAGGCTGCGCTCTGGGCTGATGGTGGCGGCCCAGTCGTGATCGTGCCGGACGAAGGAGGGCTTGCGGCGCAGATCGTGCCCGATGTGACAGGTCTGGTGTTCCCGCAGGGCGACATCCCGGCGATGACCGAGAAGGTCGAGATCGTGCTCGACCTCCCGAGCAGCGACCGGGTGCGGATGTGTGCGGCCGCAGTCGAGAAGGTCCGCGCGGAGCGGGACTTCACCAGGTCGTTGAGGGAGTTCCTCGACGCCGCGTGGGCGGTGGACCGTGCCTGAGTCGACCGTGCTCGTCGTGGGAGGCGCCGGGTTCATCGGCTCCAACCTCGTGCGGTACTGGCTGCGGAAGCACCCGCGGGACCGGGTGGTGTCGCTCACGAGTGGAAGGCGCGTGAGCCCAGGCCACACCGGAGCGCAGGACGTCGTCTGCAACCTCGGCGAGCCGGACGGGCTGAAGCAGGTGCTGACCGAGCAGTCGGTAGACATCGTGATCAACTGCGGCGGTTGGTCCGACAACGGACGGGCGGTGCGCGACCCCTTGGCCTGTTTCGAGGCGAACGTCGCGCGTTGCATGGCCGTGCTCGAGGCTTGCCGGACAACCGGTGTGCGCCACTACCACCAGGTGTCCTCCGCCGAGGTCTACGGCGACCTGTCCGTTGCCGCCGGCGTCGACGAGTCGGCCCCGCTGCGGCCGCTGACCCCGTACAGCTCCACCAAGGCCGCTGCCGACCAGCTGGCGTTGTCGTACGGCCACACCTACGGGCTGGCTGTGACGATCACCCTGTCCTCCAACAACTACGGCCCAGCGCAACTCCCGGAGAAGGTCATCCCCAGGTTCGTCACGAGAGCGTTGCTCGGGCTGACGCTGCCGGTGTTCGAGTCGCCCGGATCGAGCCGCGAATGGCTGCACGTGCGGGATCACTGCCAAGCGATCGACCGGATCATCTCGGCCGGCACACCAGGAGAGCGTTACAACGTGGGTGGTGGCGTGAACGCGGGAGCGCACGAGATCGCCGACGCCGTGCTCGACTTCCTGGGGCTGCCTGCTGACCGCAAGGTCACGGTTCCGGCCCGGCCGGCACTTCTGAACCGCACCGCGGTCGACTCGACGAAGGTGCGCACCGAGGTGGGGTGGAGGCCGGAGAAGGACTTCGCGGCAGGCCTCAAGGAAACGATCCAATGGTACGTCGACAACCGGGACTGGTGGCTTCCGCACGTCGAGGCACAGGGGGAGAAATGAAGGTAGTTCTGTTTTGCGGGGGCTACGGCATGCGGATGCGCAGCAGTGCGCACGACGACGTCCCCAAGCCGATGCAACTCGTGGGACCCCGGCCGCTGTTGTGGCACATCATGCGGTACTACGCCCACTTCGGACACACTGACTTCATCCTCTGTCTCGGCTACGGCGCACAACACGTGAAGGACTACTTCCTGCACTATCGCGAGACCTCGTCGAACGACTTCGTCTTGCAAGACGGTGAAGTCGAGCTGTTCTCGACCGACATCAGCGACTGGAGGATCACGTTCGCCGACACCGGGGTGGAAACCCCCATCGGGGAGAGGCTGCGCCGGGTCAGGCACCACCTCGGTGATGACGAGGTGTTCCTCGCCAACTACTCCGACGTGCTGAGCGACGCGCCGTTGGACATCATGATCGATCGCCTGGTGGCAAGCGACAACGCGGCGTCCATGCTCGTGGTGCCACCACAGTCCTCGTTCCACTGCGTCCAGCTCGACGAGGCCTCCACGGTTACCTCGCTGGCGCTCGTGAGCGAACTTCCGGTGTGGGAGAACGGCGGCTTCTTCGTGCTGAGGCAGGAGATCTTCGACAAGCTCCCGGTGGGTGGAGATCTCGTGGACGACGTGTGCGGTGCGCTCGTGCGGGAAGGCAGACTGCTCGCACACCGGCATCGCGGGTTCTGGCAGTCGGCGGACACGGTCAAGGAGCGCATCCGGCTCGAGGCCTCGTACGCCTCGGGTGAGCGGCCCTGGATGATGTGGGAACACGAGCCGAGTCCGGCGCCGGTGCCCCTGTTGGAGGAGGCCTGGTCGTCATGATGCGCTTCGACCTCGGCCAACCGGACACGCTGGTGCTGCTCGGTGCTCACTGCGACGACATCGCGATCGGCGCAGGAGGTCTGCTGCTCTCACTGTGCAGGCGTTGGCCCGGCATCGAGGTGAGAGCCCTCGTTCTGACGGGCATGGGTACCGAACGCGAGATGGAGGAGCAGAAGGCGCTGGCTTCGCTGTGCCCTCGCGCCAGCCTCGACCTCACCGTGCTCGACCTGCCGGACGGCCGGATGCCTTCGCGGTGGGAGGAGGTCAAATCTGCACTGGAGGTGGTGAGGTCCGAGATCGCGGAGCAGGCGGTGGTGATCGGGCCGCACCGGGGCGATGCCCACCAGGACCACCGCTGTCTCGCTGAGATCGTGCCGAGCGTGTTCCGCGGCCACTTGCTGCTCGGCTACGAGATCGTCAAGTGGGACGCCGATCTGGGCCAGCCGTCGGTCTTCTTCCCGCTCGACGACGAGGTCGCGGAGGAGAAGGTCGAGGTGCTGCACGCGCACTACCGCTCCCAGGTCGGGCGGCAGTGGTTCGACCGGGAGGCATTCCTCGGTCTGGCCCGCCTGCGCGGAGTGCAGAGCCGCAGCCGGTACGCGGAGGCCTTCTACACCGACAAGGTGGTTCTCGGTGGCGGTTGACGTGACCTCGAAGACCTCGCCGAGGTGGTTCGGCCCGGCACGTTGGGCGGTGGCCGCGGTCTTCGGGTTCAACGGGTTCCAGTTCAGCACCTGGACCAGCCGCGTGCCCGCGATCGCCACGCAGGTGGAAGCCGACGCGGGAGGACTCGGTATCGCGCTGACGGTCTCCGCGGTGGGCATGCTCGTCGCAACCCCGTTCGCGGGCCGTGTCCGCGCGTGGTTGGGGCCGCGGTGGTCCGTGCTGGTTCCGGCCTCGGGCGCGGCGTTGTTGCTGCCGGCCGTCGGGCTGGTGCGGACCGTGACCCAGTTGGCCTGTGTCCTGTTCGTCCTGAGCGGGTTCGTCGGCATCATGAACGTCGCGAGCAACCTCAGCGGCCTGGCGATCGCGCGGGACCTCAACCGGCCCGTGATGCCGTTCTTCTACGGCGTCGCCGGCCTTGCCGGGTTCGGTGGTGCCGGAGCCTCGTCCTTCCTGGCGCACGCCGGGTGGTCGCCCTTGGAACACTTCACTGCGGCTTCCGCGTTCTCGCTGCTCCTGTTGGCGTGCTCAGCCCGGTTCCTACCGGTGTTCGACGAGCCGGACCGGGCTGAACACGTGCGAGGCGGGCGTGCACGCGTGCAGAGACGGGTGCTGGGCTTCGCGGTCGCGGCATTCGTGATCACCTTGGCGGAGTCGACCGCGTACGACTGGTTCGGACTGCTGTTGACCCGTGAACGCGGTGTGACCGAAGCCGCGACGGCGTCAGGACTGGCGGTGCTGTCACTCGTCGTCGCGGGACTGCGGCTGGTGGGCGAGCGCGTCGAGGCGGTCGTACCCACCAGGGTCCTGCTGATCGGCGGCGCGGCGCTCGCCGCGTCCGGAATGGTCCTGATCGCCACAAACGCGTTGCCCGGCTTCGTGGTCGCCGCATACGCGGTGGTCGGTGCAGGTGTCGCCTACCTCTATCCGGCGGTGGTCGGGCAGATCAACTCCGGTACCGCGACGCAGACGAACATGTCGGTCGTCGCATGGGCCAACTCGCTCGGTTACGCGGTCGGGCCGATCTTGGTGGGCACGCTCGCCGAGCGGCTTTCCATCACAACCGGTGTGCTTGTGGTGGCCTGCGTGCTCGTGGCAGGAATATCGATCACATTACCCATGACGGCGCGGAGGCGTTGAGATGGTGCACGAACGTCGTAGCAGCGTGCTGGACCTGGTGACTGGTCGCTATCTGACGCCGAGGGGCGCGGAAGTGCCCGTGGACCGGATCGAGCGGCGGGATGGAGCGCTGTTCTTCGCTGTTCCCGAGGCTGACAACCCCCGGCTTCAGACGCTCGAGTGCTGGGTGCTGCCAAGCCGCCGGCTGCGCGTCTGCCGTTGGACGCTTGCGCCGGACGCCACGGTGACCGATGCGGACTTCGACTACTACGTCGACTTCTGCCAGGTCGAGTCCGTTGCGGATCGTTTCGTGATGGTGGACGACTACGTGGACATTAAGGTGTGGCAGGGACGACGGCTCGCTGTCGACGATGTGGACGAGCTCATTGCAGCCCTCGGCGTCGGCTTCATCGAGCCTCGCGAGGCTCAAGTCGCTGTGGAGACCGCATTCGAGGTCGCGGTCGAGCTCACGGGCTTGGAGTTGTCCGTGCTCACGTGGCTCAAGCAGGAGGGGTGGAATTGACCACGTCAGCGGAACTGCTGGACAGCTTGCGTGCGGTGTCGGTGGACACCGCGCGGAACGCGTACGTGCCTTATTCCGGCTTCCTGGTGGGCGCGGCGGCGAGCACGCCTGGTGGTGACATCTACCGCGGGTGCAACATCGAGAACGCGTCCTTCGGCATGACGCTGTGCGCGGAAGCGTCTCTTATCGGTTCGCTGGTGGCACATGGGGGCAAGGGTATCGAGGTGATCTGCTGCCGGACGGCGGACGGCACGTTTCTTGCGCCGTGTGGCCGGTGCCGTCAGATGATCATGGAGATCGGCGGGCCGGACTGCCTGGTGGACCTGGGCAACGAGTTGGTGCCGATCCGCACCCTGCTGCCGCACGCGTTCACGGGACGCGATATGAACGTTGAAACGAGCTAGGGGACCAGGCCATCATGACGATCGAGTACGAGGCCAAGGTGCTGGGAATCGATCCGCCGGCGACGGAAGCGCTCATCCTGCGACACGGTGGCGAGAAGCTGGGAGATCGGCTGCAGCGCCGTTACGTCTACGACCTAAAGCCTGGAGACCAGTCGCGGTGGGTTCGGCTGCGCGACACCGGTGATGTGATCACCCTGGCGGTCAAGGAGATCCGCTCGGACGCGATCGACGGCACGTCCGAGACGGAAGTCACCGTCGACGACTTCGAGAAGACGAACGCCCTCTTGAACAAGCTCGGCTATCGGCCGAAGTCCTACCAGGAGAACCGCCGAGTCAGCTTCCGACTCGGGCATGCGCGACTCGAGATCGACCACTGGCCATTGATACCGCCGTACCTGGAGATCGAAGCGGACTCGGTCGCCGGTGTGAAGGAAGCCGCAACCGTGCTCGGCTACGACGAAGCCGACCTCACAGGCGAGAACACGCTCCAGGTGTACGCGCGATACGGGATCGACTTGGGCACCCTCGCCGAGGTGAGGTTTGAGTGACCTCCCACGGCTGATCGCCACCGATCTCGACGGCACCCTCCTGACGAGCGGTCACGGCGTCTCCAACAGGACGCGGTGCTCGCTTGACGCGCTCAGGGCTGCCGGCGTCACGGTTCTGCTCGTGACGGCAAGGGCTCCGCGCAGCGTGGACGAGATCGCGAGGCAAGCCGGCCACAGCTCGATCGTCGTGTGCTGCAACGGAGCAGTCGTCTACGACGTGGCCAGCCGAACCGTTGGTCATACGGCGCTCATCCCGCGGGAGACGGTCCTGGCAGTGGGGCAGCGGTTGCGCAGGGTGCTTCCCGGCGCTCTGCTCGCGGTTGAGACTGGCCGGAGCATGCGGGCCCAGCCGGGCTTCGGTGTGCGATGGGACGACGCCCACGTCGACGTCGACACCCTCGATCTCGGCCCAGCGGCGAAGATGTTCGTCCGCAGCGAGGGCTTGGATCTCGACCAACTGCTTTCCGCAGTGCGGAGCGTTGTCGGCGATCTTGTGTCGTGCAGCCACTCGGGAGGCCCCGGTTTCGTTGAGCTGACCGCGCTCGACGTGTCGAAGGTGAACGCGGTCAAGGCCGTGTGCGCATCCTTGGGCATCCACCGCTCGGACGTCGTCGCCTTCGGCGACATGCCGAACGATCTCGAACTGCTTCGGTGGGCCGGTCGGGCATGGGCAATGGGCAACGCGCACCCGTCATTGCTGCGAGAGTTCCCGGTCACGGCGTCGAACGATGATGACGGGGTGGCGAAAGCGCTGGAATCGCTTCTGCCCGTGCCGAGCTGAGCGATCATGTCCAGCTGGAGCTTCGCAGAGCTGCGCTGCCGCCGGGATCGCGTCGTCGGCGCAGGGGGTCGATCATCTGGCCCCACCACCCGTTGGGCACGGGGCGGTCGGCGCCGTAGCGCAGCGGGTAGCGGTCGGGGAGGTGGAACGTGCCGAACAGGCGGTCCCAGATGGGCAGCACGCCGGCGTAGTTGCGGTTGATCGCTTCTGGTTTGTCGGCGTGGTTGTGCGTGCCGAAAAGTACGTCCGTGCAGGTCGCGGACCTCGGCGCGTGGCTGGCGGTCGTCGGGCAGGATCGCGCCCCGTGCTGGTCCGCTTCGCCTACCTTGCCGTCTCCCACGCCTTCGCCGCGCTACGGCTATTGCGCATGACCGACCGTGAGAAGGACGTCGAGATCCATGCCTTACGCCTGGTCATCGAACGCCACCTGCTTGTGGCGCGGAAACGCGAAACAGGTGCTCAAGTGGACTTGAGCACCTGGCACGTAGACGTCGCAAATTTGCGACATTTTGGTGTCCGAGGGGGGACTTGAGTTCCCAAACGTAGCAAGCTTGCGCAGTTCGCGTGTTCATGCGCTATTGGATAGCTCGAATCTAGTATAGAGGGCCAGTCGACACTAATCAATCTTTTTGGGCTGATCTGTGTCGACTGGGCAAGAACTTTCGCGGCGACTTCTTCGACCGCTCGCTTCTCTGGAATCAGTCCCATCTCCGCTAGGAGCTGGGTGAGTACGAGCGGTACTGCAGCGAGCACCGAGCCCGCCGACCGCTCGCCGACGCGGCACTCCTGCGGGGCCGACCTCAGCCTGGCGAACCGCCCCGATCGAACACCTCATCATAGACCGACATGATCTTCTCGACTGAGTCATCCACGAGTATCGCCATATGCCCTGACCTGCACGGACGTAGTTTTCGGCACGCACAGGTACGGCGCACATTGCGCGCGTACCAAGGGGTCCAGTTCCTCGGCGGTCCAGGTGAAGCCGATGCGGAGGTCCTCCTCGGCGCGCTTGTGGAAGAACGAGGCCTGATGCCGCCCAGGTCGCGGTTCGCCAGGGCCAGCGTCACCTCGTGGTCCAGGACGCCCGGTGCGCGTGCCTCGCACGATCACACTGATGCCGGTCTGGCGGCAGTAGTCGACGAGGAGCTGCCAGCGCTGGATTCGATCGTGGCGTTGTCGAGGTCGGCGGTCATCTTCGCGAGCAGTGCCAGCCGTTGGGTAAGGGAAACCGGCCGGTCTTCTTCGGGTTGGTCAGGACGCACACAACGACCTCGTCGAAGAGACCCGCGGCCCGGCGGGCCATGTCGAGGTGGCCGCAGGTGGCGTGGTCGAAGAAGCCCGGAACACGGCCGCACGCCCACCGACGCTGGTGACGGCAACGGTTTCCGAGCCACCGGCTAGCGTTGCCGACCATGACCGACCGCGCCGACGTGCCACCCGAGGTGCTGGCCGCCCTGCGCGGCATCTGCGCCGGACTGCCCGAGAGTTACGAGGAACCGGCCTGGGTCGGCACGAGATGGCGCATCCGGCAACGCACTGTCCTGCACGTCTTCACCGCACATCCCGGCAGCACCGGCGCGTTCAGCCGTGCCGCCGAACTGACCGAGCCCGCGGTGGTCATGACGTTCCGGGCCCAGGCCGAGGAGTTCGACTCGCTGGTCGGCGCCGGCCACCCGTTCTTCCGCGCCGCGTGGGGAACCCACGTCGTCGGCATGATCATCGAACCTGACGCCGACTGGACCGAGATCAAGGAGCTGCTGACCGAGAGCTACCGCGAGCTCGCCCCGGCGAAGCTCGCACGCCTCCTCCCGTGAGCAGCGGTCAAAGTCTTCCAGCTGCCAGGCAAACCCTCGCCGCCGCAACAACGTTGCGAGCCCGACTTCAACCTCTTGGGCCTGAACGGATCGAACGCCTAGCAGGAATTCCGCGGGACCGTCTCGGTGGAGTCCTTCATGAGTACCGGCATGCCGCTTGACCTGTGCGGACGTAGTTTTCGGCACGCGCAACGCCGACCGGTCGAGGCGTTGCGTCCCGCGTCTCCAGTCCGTAACGGCGTTGAGCAGCTGACTGCGGTGGTCCGGCTGTACTTGGCGCAATCGGCAGTCGATCGGTCAGTGATGATCTGTGCTGGTTGACGGTTGCGGACCAGATGGTCCTGGAGCTCGCGGTGGCGGAACTGGTAGCCGGTGCCTGCCTGCCGTACCAGTCCGGCGCGGTAGCACCAGAACAGGAATCGTCCGAGCCGCCAGGGCGAGGTGTGTTAGGTCTGGCTTTGTCGGCCTATGGCCCGCTGAAGTCCCGGCAACCGCGTCCTGAGCCCCTTGCTGTGGCACCGGTCGGCCCCCACCCAGGACAAGTTGCTTTGACGAGGTCCGAGGACGAGAGTCCGAAATGGACTCTCGTCCTCGGCTACCAGTAGATGGCGATGATCTCGGCGTCGATCAGGTTCTCCGCAACGCGTTCTTGAGGCTGAGAAAGGTTGCTGGTCGCCGGGTTCACCGGTGTTCCGTTGATCTCAAGCCCGTTCCGGTGACACGCCGTCTGACGGAGGTGCGCGTGCACCTCCGCGGACAGGGGCCTGCCGGCCAGCTTCTCCACGTACTCCCTGATCGGTTTGAAGGCACCGGACGCGCTGCCGGCGGAGCGGAACGCGTGCTGGTTCTCGACGGCGAGGACCGACAGAGCGATCGCGTCGTCGGAGCTGACAGCGAAGGCGAGGCCCTCGGCGAGGAGCTCTCCATAGGTGGTCAGCGCCGCTGTGCGGAGATCGTCCGTCCTGGAGCCGGTGCCGGAGGTGCCGGAGAACGCACCGACCGCCACCGAGCCGAACTCGGCGATCTTCTGGCTCAGGCTGGGGTCGATCCGGTTCAGCGAGTCTCCCAGCTTTAGCGGGTTCCACGTGGCGCTGATCCCTCGCCCGTTCAACCGGCAGAGCACGCGATATCGGGACTGGGTGAACAGGATCCGCCGGATGTCCTTCCAGTACAGATCCCGCTGGGTGTCTCCGACGAGATAGATCGGCTGAGCGTAGTAGTCAGACCCAGCTCCGAGGTCGTCGTGGACGCTCCGGTGGACGATCTTGAGGCCGTGCTCGGTGTGCACGGCGACGTAGTCGACGACGCGGCACTTCAGCGGGATGAGGTTGACCATCATCTTCTCGATCAGGTTGTTGATCGAGATGAGGCCGTCCAGCACCTCGGCTGATCCGAACTGGGCTCGTAGCTCGGCGTTCTCGTCGGCGAGCTCCTTCAGCGTGGCGAGGATGTTGCTGAGCTGGAAGATCGCGTCCGTGTCCAGCTCGACCTCAATCTCGGCGAGCTGGCCGCGGTCGAGGTCGGTGGCGGGCACGATCCAGTACTTCTCGGCGGGGTCGCGCTCGTGCGCGAGGATGCGCAACGCATCGTTGCGGGACGGCCGACTGGTGGTGGGCAGGTTGGCGCGCAACGACATGTCGTTCTTCTCGAGG
Organism: Lentzea atacamensis; assembly: GCF_003269295.1. Taxonomy (GTDB): domain Bacteria; phylum Actinomycetota; class Actinomycetes; order Mycobacteriales; family Pseudonocardiaceae; genus Lentzea; species Lentzea atacamensis. Next base: position 50,372 of record NZ_QLTT01000001.1, read on the forward strand.
TCCCACAGGCGTTTGACCAACGCCTGGACGGTGGCCTTGCTGACCACCTGCGCGTTGGAACTGCGAGACGACTCGAACCGCGAGCCCAGACGGGCTTTGAACGGTGCGAAGCCCGCCTCGGCCTGTCCGTTCACCTCTCCCTTGTACGCGGAACCATTGTTGTCCGTGAACTCGTGGGGGATCGCACCGTCCCGTGAGGACAGCAGGCTGGTGACACTGACCTCGTCGAGGTAGATGAACTCGCGCAGCTCGTTCTTCACCTGCTGCGTCTGTGCGTCGGCTTTCGCCTCGCCGCGCCGCTTCGTCGTCATGTTGCGGTGTCCGCCTTCGGGGTAGTGGCCGGCCGGCTGGAGGCGATCAGGTTGCGGCGCTTGGCGGCCTGCTCGAACCCGGCTAGGTAGTCCTCCGTGGTGATCGCCTTACGGTTGTCCTTGACGGCGAACAACGCGGCATCGCTCCAGATGGCCGTGAGCTCGGCCGGTGACCAGCCGGACGTCCGGTCCGCCATCGCGCCGTGCGGAAGGTCGCCGGATGTGGCGAGCTTGCGCGCACTCGTCACGAGGATGGCCTCGCGGTCGTCTCTGGAGGGGTTCGGGAAGTGGATCTCCCAGTCGAACCGTCCTGGTCGGCGGAGTGCAACATCGATGTCCTGAGGGCGATTCGTCGTCGCGATCACGATGACGTTGTCGGACTTGTCGAAGCCGTCCATCAAGGTCAGGAACTGGCCGACGAGGCGACGCGACGACTCGTGCGACTCGTCGCCGCGTTGCGGTGCGACGCTGTCGATCTCGTCGAAGAAGATGATCGCCCGCGGTTGGGAGCGAGCGTCTTCGAAGATCGACCTGATCACGTCCTCGCTCTCGCCGACGTACTTGCTGATGATCTCCGGGCCGCTGATCTTGTAGAACACCGCGTCGGCCTGCTGGGCGATGATCCGCCCGAGCAGCGTCTAACCGGTGCCCGAGGGTCCTGTGAACAGGACTCCCTTGATGGCGCGAGCGCCGATCATCTGCAACTCGTCGTGGTAGTGCAGGGGTAGTTCGATCAGGTCCTTGACTCGGTCCTTGACCTCCTCGTACCCGCCGAAGTCGTCGTAGGTGAGCGATCCGTCAGGGGTCTCGCGGAGCTTGTCGACGTCGAAGGCGTCGCCGAGGAAGATCTCGTGCTGCCGGATGGGCTTGTCGGCGAGCAGACGCGTGATGCCCAGCCTGTCGGTGCCCTCGACCGTGTTTCCCATGACGACCTCGAAGGCGGTCGGCAGCGGAACGGTCCTGAGGTTGCCGTTGATGTTGACGATCGCCTCGTCGGCGAGCACGGATCGAACGATCCCGATCCACGGGGCCTCCGGCCACAGAGCTTGTGGCGCGCGATCGGCGTAGTCGAGGTCCGGGGTGACGAGAACGAGGTCGCCCGCGGCCAGCGGGTCTTCATCGCCTTCGTACTCCTGCAGCGTGAACAGGTACCCGGTCGGCAGTTCGAGATAGACCAGGAGTTGGTCGTCAACGTGCTTCACACGCGCGACCGCACGGCGAAGATCGTTCTGCAAAGCTCTAGCACCTTCCGTCCGAGCAGCAGGGACCACGTGATGTTAACTGTCAACGGGAGGCGTCGAGTTCGGAGTCCGGCAACTGGCTTGCGCACAAGCATGTCTCTGCAGCGATCAACGCGCGAGTCCGCCTCCGTCGACTGGCAGGACTGCGCCGTAGATGCACTTCGCGGCGTCGGTCGCGAAAACGCGATCGCCGACGCGATCTCGTCGGCCTGGCCGAGGTGGCCCGCCGCGATGCCGTCGATGATCTCCAGAACGCCAGGCCTCTGCGCGTCGGTGCGGTGGACCGGAGCCGGGGCGGGCATGCTGACGGCCATGAATCGTGTGCACGACGTCGTCGTCTTCGGCGCCACCGGGTTCGTCGGGGCGCTGACCGCCGCATACCTGGCCCGGCACGCCCCCGAGGGCGTACGGATCGCGCTGGCCGGGCGGTCCGCGGACAAGCTCGCCGCCACCAGGGCCGGGCTGCCTGCGGCGGCGCGGGAGTGGCCGCTGGTCGTCGCCGACTCGGAGGACCAGGTCTCGCTGGCGGCGCTGGCCGCGTCGACGCGAGTGCTCGCCACCACCGTCGGCCCGTACGCGCGTTACGGGCTCCCGGTCGTCGAGGCGTGCGCACGGGCCGGCACGCACTACGCGGATCTGACCGGCGAGGTGTTGTTCGTCCGCGCCGCGATCGACGCCGTGCACGAGCTGGCCCTGGAGTCCGGAGCCCGGATCGTGCATGCCTGCGGCTACGACTCGATCCCGTCGGACCTGGGCATGGTGTTGCTGCACGAGCGGGCCGTGGCCGACGGCGCGGGGCCGCTCACCGACGTGCGGTTGGTGGCTACGGTCCGCGGCGGTTTCAGCGGCGGCACGATCGACTCGCTGCGGGCGCAGATCGAGGCCTACGAGAGCAGCCCCGGCCTGCGGCGCGTCGCCGCCGATCCGCATGCGCTCAGTCCCGACCGCGCAGCAGAGCCGACGCCCGCTCAGCCCCGTGACGCGGGGATGCCCTCCCGCGCCGCCGATGGGACATGGCAGGCGCCGTTCGTCATGGCCCCGTTCAACACCCGCATCGTGCGGCGCAGCAACGCCTTGCTCGACTGGGCCTATGGGCCGGAGCTGCGCTACGGCGAGGTTATGGGCGCGGGGCAGGGCGTGACCGGAGCGCTCATGGCGGCCGGTATCACCGGTGGGCTGGTCGGGCTGGTCGGCGCGATGTCGGTCAAGCCCGTCCGCGGCCTGCTCGACCGGGTGCTGCCCGCGCCCGGTACCGGGCCCAGCGAACAGGCTCGTGCGAAGGGCTGGTTCCGTTCGGTGCTGTACGCCACCACCAGCTCGGGGTGCCGCTACCGGGCCACGGTCGCCGGACCGGGCGATCCCGGTTACGCCGCCACGGCCGTCATGCTCGGGCAGAGCGCCCTCTGCCTGGCCCTCGACGACCTCCCGCAGCGGTCCGGCTCGCTCACGCCTGCGACGGCCATGGGCCGGCCTCTGATCGATCGCCTGCGGCTCGCCGGCCACACCTACGACGTCACGACCGCCTGACCCACGCCGCCGTGGGTTGGATGCTTCTTGCGGCCTCGGGAAGCGTGTCCTAGTCGTGGCAGGGAAGTCTCGGAAGGATGGCTCTCGGTGTCGATGCGTCACGCGGGCCTTGAGGCAAGTTGATCCAGGCGAGCACGTCGAGCCTGGTTCGAGTGGCCCGTGTGGGGGAACTCCGGGCTGGGGCAGAGGCCGGCGACCACCTCGCACGGCGCAGGCAAGCTCACCGCCGACATAGGCCGGCTGCAATCTGTAAGGGGTCTGCAGCACTATTAAGTGACATCTCTGAGTTGGCTTGCCGGGATGGTGAGCTGGCCCGATTTCTGGTGTGGCTCGCTCTTGGTCTGTTTGGGTGGAGATGGACAGGACGTCGTCACGATGCCTTTGGCAGCTGGGTCTCAGTTTTGACCGAGGGAGCTAACTGTGGCCGCGCTGACGAACGCCGAACTGGTTGCCGCGTTGACGGGACGTCACCGTCCAGCAGCACCGTCTGAGGAGCCCGGCCTGCGCTTTGCGTTCTACGGCCGGATGTCGACGAGCACATTTCAGGACGTCCAGACATCGCGTGCATGGCAGCGGGCCGTGTCGGATGAGTTGATCGACGGCGTTGGCTCGGTCGTTGTGGAGTTCTTCGATGTGGGTGTGTCGCGGCGGTGGTCGTGGCCGGACCGTCCGGAGGCTGCGGCGTTGCTGGCGGCTGCCGCGGGCCCTGATCGTGACTTTGACGCCGTGGTGGTCGGTGAGTACGAGCGTGCGTTTCACGGTGATCAGTTCCGTGAGGTCGTGGATCGGCTGAACGCACTGGGTGTCGAGGTATGGCTGCCGGAAGCGGGCGGTCCGGTGGAACTCGGTAGTCCGGTGCACGAGGCGTTGATGGTGTTGCTGGGTGCGCAGGCGCAGCGTGAGGTGGCGCGGGCTCGTCAGCGTGTGTTGGCGGCGATGCGGGCGCAGACGCGTGTGCAGGGACGGTTTTTGGGTGGTCGTCCGCCGTATGGGTATCGGTTGGTTGATGGTGGTCGGCATCCGAATCCGGTGCATGGGCGGTGGGGTCGGCGGGTGCAGGTGTTAGCGCCGGACCCGGTGACGGCGCCGTGGGTGCGGTGGATGTTCGCCGAACGTGCTCGCGGGCGGACGGTGGCGTCGTTGGCACGAGAGCTCAACGAGCGCGGGGTGGTGTGCCCGTCGGGTGCCGATCCCATGCGGAACTCTCACAGGTCGGGGGAGCGGTGGATCGTCCGGACAGTGGCGATGATCCTGGAGAACCCTCGCTACACCGGTCGGCAGGTCTGGAACCGAAGCAGCACAACGGGTCACGGTCCTGGAGGCCGTCCTGGCGGCCGCGGTTCAGGTGTGCTGCGGTGGAACCCAGTCAGCGAGTGGGAGGTGTCCGAACGGATCGCGCACGAACCACTCGTGGATGACGAGACGTTCGTAGCGGTGCAGGGTATGCGGGTGGCGAAGCCTGCAAAGGACGGCGAGGTCCGGAGGTACCTGCTGGCAGGGCTCGTCGTGTGCGGGCTGTGTGGCCGGCGGATGGACGGCCACTGGGTTCACGGGCGAGCAGGCTATCGCTGTCGGCATGGCTTCACCAGCGTCAAGCGACGTTCCGACGACGAACCGCGGAACATCTACGTCCGAGAAGACCACCTTCTTGAGGCACTGCCACACCTGCTCGGGCGGGCCGCGGGACCTGTGGAAGTAGGGGTGGGCGAAGACCTGGTCGATCAAGTCCGCGCGCAGGACTTGCAGATTCACTGCAGCGACCAGCGTCTTGAAATTCGACCCGCGCGACTAACGCCAAAATCTGTGAAGACTGTCCGCCGCCCAGTTCAGCCGATGCTCGCGTTGGATTGGTGTGATGACAGGAAACTCGCCGAAATATGAATTACCCCACGGGATTCTGGTGAATTCCGTGGGGTAAGAGAATGTCCGAGGGGGGACTTGAACCCCCACCCCCTTGCGGGGACTAGCACCTCAAGCTAGCGCGTCTGCCATTCCGCCACCCGGACCTGTTCAGTTTTGCCGCGGCTCGCGCCGTGGTGTGTGCATAGATTACATGATCGTCGCCGCACGCCAAAATCGGGGGGTTGGGTTGGGGTTTGCGCTGGTAGGAGGCTTTGAGTGGGGGTGGAGGTGTGGGCGAAACTGGATCACGTCATGGGGTGCCGGCGGAGTGGTGGTTGACGCCGGCGATCTTGTGTGCGGGCTAGGGTCGCGACGTGAGTGAGCTGACGGCTTGGTTGCTCGACTCTGATCCGGCGCTGCGGTGGCAGGTTGAGCGGGACCTGCTGGGGGCGCCGCGTGCGGTTTGGGAGGGGACGCGGGCTCGGGTTGCCGTTGAGGGGTTTGGGGCTCGGCTGCTTGCCGAGCAGGGGGCGGACGGGATGTGGGACGGCGGAGCGTTCTTTCCTGCAGGGGGTGGCAGGGAGGAGGGGCAGCCGTGGACGGCTACTACGTGGTCGCTCAACTCCTTGCGGGAGTGGGGGGTTGACGCTGAGGTGCTTCGGGCACGGCGGACGGTCGAGTTGCTGGCTGAGGGGTGTCGGTGGGAGTACCGGGGGCTGCCCTATTGGGGTGGTGAGGTCGACTGCTGCATCAACTCGTGGACGTTGGCCAACGGGGTTTGGCTCGGGGTGGACGTCGGTGGGATCGCTGAGTGGTTTGCCCGGCATCAGCTTGAGGATGGCGGGTGGAATTGTGAGTGGGTTGAGGGGGCGACGCGGTCGTCGTTTCACTCGACGCTCAACGCGCTCAAGGGATTGCTTGCTTTTGAGCGGGGACGGGGCAGTGAGGTCAGGAAGGCCGGCGAGGAATATCTGATTCGGAGGCACCTGTACAAGCGGTTGTCCACCGGGGAGGCGGTGGGGGAGTGGGTCGCTGAGTTCCGGTCGCCGTTTCGGTGGGGGTACAGCGTGCTGAACGCTGCGGACTACTTTCGGCAGGCTGGGAGGAAGGATCCGCGGATGGCTGAGGCCATCGGGATGATCAGGGCGCAGAGGCAGGCTGACGGCACCTGGTTGCAGGCTGGGCGGCATCCCGGGCGGGTGTGGTTCGAGATCGACGTGGAGGCGGGGGAGCCGTCCAAGTGGCTCACCTTTTACGCGATGCGGGTTCTTGAGTGGTGGGACAACGGTTAGATCCAGCCTCGGGCTCGAGCGAAGCGGGCCGCCTCGTGGCGGTTGGAGGCGCCGGTTTTGCCCACGGCTGAGGAGAGGTAGTTGCGGACCGTGCCTGGGGAGAGGGAGGCGCGGCGGGCTATTTCGTCGATCGGGGCGCCTTCCAGTGCCAGTTCCAGGACGTCGGCTTCTCTTGGGGTCAGAGGGCTGTCGCCTGCGCTGATGGCTTCGGCGGCCAGGGCTGGGTCCACGTAGCGGCCGCCGGCGTGGACGGTGCGGACGACGGTGGCCAGGACGTCGGAGGACACGGTTTTCGGGAGGAAGCCTCGTACTCCGGCGGCCAGGGCTCGTTTCAGGTGGCCTGGGCGGCCGTGGCTGGTGACGATCATCGTGGAGCACGTCGGCAGGTGTGTGGAGAGGGCTTGGGCTACGGAGACGCCGTCCAGGTCGGGCATTTGGAGGTCGATCACGGCCACGTCTGGGCGGACTACGCGGGCTGTGGCCAGGGCTTCGGCGCCGGTGGCGGCTTGGGCGACCACTTCGAGGTCGTCTTCCAGCGACAGCAGTGCGGCCATGGCGCCGCGGATCAGGTGTTCGTCGTCGGCCAGGAGGATGCGGATCACGGGAGCTCCACGGTGAGCACGAAACGGTTGGGAGCTTCCGCCGCCGCGGTCACGGCGCCGCCCAGGGCTGCCACGCGTTCGCGGAGGCCGGTCAGGCCGCTGCCGAAGCGGAAGTCGGACGTGGAAACGCCGTCGTTGGACATGGTGAGGACCTTGCCGCGCAACGTGATCGTGCACGTGCGGGCCGCGCTGTGGCGCAGGACGTTGGTGACGCCCTCGCGCACGGCCCAGCCGAGGGCGCCTGCTGGCTCGCCGGAGACGTCCACCTCGCCGATCACGCGGCAGTCGATGCCCGCGGAGTCCAGGAGGGAGCGGGCGCCGGCCAGTTCTGCGGAGAGGTCGGCGGTGCGGTAGCCGCTGACGACGGCGCGCAGCTCGTCCAGCGAGTCCTGGGCTATTTGGCGGACTTCCAGCATTTCGTCGATGGCGGTGGGACGGCCGCGGCGGGCCAGTTGGGCGGCCAGGTCGGCTTTGAGGGCCACCACGGAGAGGTTGCGGCCCACCACGTCGTGCAGGTCCCGGGCGAAGCGGAGGCGTTCTTCGGCCACGGCCAGGTTGGCGCGGACCTCGCGGGAGCGGTCGAGTTCCCAGACGAGGCCGAGCATCCAGAGCGTTGTGCGGAAGGCGAAGGCCACGAACAGCAGCATCACGGTGGTGAAGATGACGCGGCCGGGTGGGGCGGTCAGCCACACGTAGGCGCCGCCGGCGAGGGAGGCGAGGACGATGGTGCGGGGGCCGACCACCGCGGACAGGGTGGTGATCGTCAGCATGAGGACGATCAGCGTGATGCCGTCGGCGGGGCCGTCCGGCTTGCCCGGTGTCGGGTGCGGGAACGCGAGCTTGCCGGCGATCAGGGCGGCGGTGATGAACGCCAGGTAGATCGCCAGCAGCCGGCGGGGGTACGGGGCCCTGCCGAGGTAGTGCTCGATGCCGAGGTGGACGAGCGGGAAGCTGAGGGCCACGTGGCCGAGCCCGACAGCGGAGATCAGGGCCAGGGCCACGGTGCTGATCTCCCTGGCCATGCCCAGGAGCACCAGTGGTGGCAGTGCCAGGTAGGTCAGGTAGAACGTGGCGCGGACGAACAGGTCGAACCGCTCCGCGTTGCCACGGGACCGCCACCAGCCGAGCAAGCTCACCTCCGAGGATCCCAGCGGAACCAGCGTCGTACAGCGTAGGTCCCGAGGCCGATCCACACCGCCAGGACGATCAACGGGCGCAACACCGGGCCGTCGGCCCAGCCCGCCCGCATCAGGTCGAGCACCGGGGTCAGCGGCAGCAGGCGCAGCACGGACGCGACGCCGTCCGGCATGACCGACAGCGGAATCATGACGCCCGAGCCGAGCACGCACGCCACCAGCACCGGGAGCGACGTCACCTGAGCCATTTCGACCGTGCGTGTGAACGCCGACGACGCCGCGGCCAGCAGCACGAAGACGACCACGCCGCCGGCGACACCCACGAGCAGGAACCACGGCCGGGACGGCACCGCGACGCCCGTGATCACCCCGACGATCACCGTGAACAGCACCATTTGCACCAGAGCCACCGCGACGGACGGCAGGGACGCGCCGAGCAGGATCTCCGGATCTGTCAGCTCGCCAACGCGAAGGCGTTTCAGAACGAGCTCTTCACGTCGGGCGACGAACGTGGTGACGAGGTTGTAGTAGACGGCCATCAGCAGCACGAAGCCGGTCAGCCCGACGATCAGCGGCACGCCGTCCCCGTCCGCCGCCATCAGCGCCGGCACGAGCAACGCCGGTAGCAGGAGGGAGTTGAACAGCGCGGTCCGGTTGCGCCAGAACAACTTCAGTTCAGCCTGCCCCACAGCCACGGCCCTCATGCCGCCTCCTCCGCGATCGCCAGGAACGCCTCCTCCAGCGACGCCGACCTGGCGTCCAAGCCGGACAGTTCCACCGAATTGACATGAGCCCACGAGAGAAGCTCGTGCAACGTCTGTTGCAGGTCATTGGTCCGCACGGTCACCCGCCCGGACGCCTCCTCCGTCACCACCACGGGCAGCGGAACCCCAGCGGGCGGCACGAATGAGATGCGAGCCGGATACGCGTCCACCACCTCGGAAACCGTTCCCTGGGCGACGATGCGGCCTCGGTGCATGATCGCCAGCCGGTCTGCCAACGCCTGCGCTTCTTCCAGATAGTGCGTCGTCAGCAGCACGGTCACGCCTTCACGCAGAAGCGCGCGAATCAGTTCCCACGTGTTGCGCCGGCTTTCTGGATCGAGTCCGGTCGTCGGCTCGTCGAGAAACAGCACCTCGGGCCGTCCCAGCAACGCGAGCGCCAGGTCGAGACGACGGCGTTCGCCACCGGAGAGCTGTTTCACCCGCACCGACGCCCGATGTGTCAGGTCAACAAGAGATAACGCTTCATCGACCGGCCGGGGAGAGGTCAACGTCCCCGCCCACATCTTTGTGGCCTCGGTCACAGTGAGGTCGGGTGGGAAGCCGCCTTCCTGCAGCATCACGCCGACGCGCGGCCGAACGAGCGCGCGCTCTCGGAACGGATCGTGCCCCAGTACCGACACCGTGCCCGCCGCCGGACGTGAGAGCCCTTCCACAACCTCCACCGTCGAGGTCTTTCCCGCGCCGTTCGTACCGAGCAAAGCGAACATCTCGCCCCGCTCCACATCAAATGAGACGCCCCGTACAGCTTCGAAACCCCCGCTGTACCGGCGGGTCAGCCCCCGCACCTCGATCGCTGTCATAAGCCCACGATCTCGGGAAATGCGGCGAAACGGCAGTGTCGCGACACACCAGAAACCCATGACAGATGTCATGCCGGCTATCTGAGGGGTTTCCCCGCGTCCACTCGCGACGGTCGCGCTCTCACCTAATCTCGCCCCAGTGGCCGACCCGGTCCAGCTTTGCCGCCGCCCGGACCGGGCGCGGCCGCCACCGGGATCCGGCGGGTGGCAGGGGCCCGCCGGATCCCGTCCAAGCCGAGGGGAGTCGTCACGTGCAGGAACTGCTGCGCGGGCGCCACGGGGAGCTCGCCGCACTGCGAGCCGCGTTCGAGGCCTCCGCCTCGCGCGGTCGTCTCGCCGTGGTGCGCGGTGAGCCGGGAAGCGGACGTTCCGAACTGCTCCGGCACGCCACCGCGATGTGGCGGGCCGAGGGCGTGGCGGTGGTCAGCCACCGGCCGAGATCACGTGCCGTCGTGCTGGTCGACGACGCCGACCAGCTCCACGACCCGGTCCTGACCACGACCGCCATGCGAATGCCCGGCTGCCTCGTCGTCGCGGTGTGCCGGGATCACGCCGAGCTGGCCGAGGTCGCGGACGTCGTCATCGACATGTCAACGTTGTCACCCGAGGTCGTCACCGAGCTGATCACCACCCGCCGCCCGCTCGACCACAGCGTCGTCGAGGCGCTGCGCACCGCACTCGGCCCGCTGTACGGCAACCCCGGCACGGTCCTCGCGACCCTCGGCGAGCTTAACCTGACGCCGGTCGGCGACCTGCTCTTCCTCGCTGATGACCGGATCAGCCTGCCCGGGAACCACCCGCTGCTCGACCACGTCCACGGCCTCGCCTACCGCGTCGCGCTGCTTTGCGTCGTGCGCCAGGGCATCGAGGTCAGCGACCTCACGCTGCTCAAGGAAGACCTGGACGCCTGCGGCCGCGCTCTGGACGAGCTCGTCGAACGCGGCGTGCTCACGCCGGACCTCGACGTCCTCTGCCCGGCGCTCGCCAACGCGATCGCCGACCGGGGCGGCGAGGACGCGGTCCGCAGGATGCACGTCGCGCTCGCCGCCGAGTCCGCCGACCCGGACCTGGTCGCGCTGGCCGGCCCCGACCTGCCGGACGCGCCGCGCAGGGCCCGCTGGCTCGCCGACCGCGCCGCCGAGATCCAGGGCACCGATCCGGAACGGGCCGGTCGCTGGCTCGCCGCCGCCCTGCGGATGACGCAGGACCGCCCGTGCGGACGACTGTTCTTCCTCACGCTCTCCGTGCTCATCGCCACCGGCCAGGACGAGCTCATGGGCACCGTGCTGAAGGAACGCGTCCACGAGGACTCCAGCACCGATGCCGCCGCCATGCTGTTGATGCTCAACGGCGAGCAGCCACCGATCAACGGTGGTCCCGCCGTAGCGCTGGCACGGTGGTGGCTCGGCGAACGTCCCGACTGGACGCCTCTGCCGATGACCACGCACGACGACGAACAGGTCATCACCAACGCCGAGCTGAACGCGATCTACCACGCGTTGCGCTTCGACGTCCAAGCCTGCCGCACCGCGTTGAGGTTCGTCCGCGACGAAGACGCCAGGGAGTGCTTCGACGAGCTCACCGAGGCGGGCACGGCCGGTGACGTCGCCACCGTCCTGGAACTCGTGCTCGGTCAGCGGTACCGCACCCCGGACCACGGCCCGTTGAAGCTCTACCAGCGTGTGCTCCGCGACTACGCCAACGCCGACTTCACCGCCGCACTGCAAGGTGTGCGCCAGCTCGAACTCACGAAACGCCCGACGCCTGCCCACCACCACGGCCGTATGCTCGCCGCGGCGATGCATTCAGCACGCGGTGAGCACCGGCAGGCCTTCGCGTGGCTCGCCAAGGTCAGCCACGCCACCCGATACGCACCTACGCGCGCCTTGGTCGAGTGCGGCCTGCTGCACCGCGCCGGCGACTCCCAGGCCGCGGTCAACCTCGCCTGGCGCACGCTGCAAAGGGCGAAACGAGCCGACATCAGGCCGGGCGTCGGCCGGTTGATGCTGCAGGCGCTGCAGATCGCGTTGCGCAACAACGACATGGCCATCGCACGCACGTTGATGACCGAGATCACCGAGCTGCACCGGCAGGACGACTGCCGCTGCACGCTCCAAGTCCTCTTGCTGGCCAAGGGTTTGCTCTACGGCGACCCGGCGGAGGCGGCGAGAGGCGCCGAGGTCGTGCGACGGCGGGGCCACCGCCCGGACCTGCTGTGGGCGTGCCACATCCTCGCCCAGTTCTGCGACGACCCGCGCCACGTCGTGCGGGAGCTGCGCGCGATCGCGAAGGAGGGTGGCTCGTCGTTCCTGTTGCCCGCCAGGGTTTCCGCGTTGATGCGCAAGTTCGGTGTCCACGCACCGCGCGCGACGACAGGCCCGAGCGGGCTCACCGGCACCGAACTGCGCATCGTCGAACTCGTACGCGCCGGGCAGACGAACCGCCAGATCGCCACGGAGCTCGACGTCAGCGAGAAGGCCGTTGAGCACCACCTCACCCGCCTGTTCCTGCGCACCGGTGTCCGGTCGCGCGTGGAGCTGGCCGCCGCGAGCCTGGCGGGCAGGCTCGACGACCGAGGAGCCACCGGATGACGGGAACGCTGAGCCACCCGGACGCCTCGAACCTGATCGCCAGAGACGACGCACACACGAGCGTGGTGTGGCCGCTGCTGTCGGGGACCGCGCGGCTGGTGCTCGTCACCGGGGCCGCGGGCATCGGCCGCACCGCTTTGCTCAACGAGGTCCGGGACACGCTCGAACATCAGCGTGTGCGCACAGCAGACGTGCCACTGCTGCGCGCCGACCGCAACCGCCCCCAGGCTGTGGTCGCCCGTGTGCGCGAGGAACTGGACCGCTGGTCACGGCCGCCGGTGCTGTTCCTCGACGACCTGCAGCGCCTCAACCACGACGTGCTGCGCGCGCTCCTTGACGCGTTGCCGTACCTGGCGACCTGTGTCGTCGCCAGCTACCGCACGCCCGTGCGTCTCGAACACACGGATCTGGCCGACGCGCTGGAGACCAGTCCACTGACCGAAATCGTGCCGCTCTCGCCGCTGAACCGGTCCGAGGTCAGCCTCATGTTCACGAGCCTGCTCAACGTGTCCGCGGACCCGGAGCTGGTGCGCCGGCTGCACCAGGACAGCCGCGGTGTGCCCGGCCTGGTCGATCTCGCGGTCGACGGGTACCTGCGCGGCGGTGCCCTCAGGATCATCGACCGCACCGCGTACCTGGTGGAGGAACCGCGCGGCACCGGCCACCGGCACCCCGCGGTCGAACGGATCCGGCTGCTCGGCGAAGCCGCGTGGCGGACGGCGAAGGCCATGGCGATCCTGCATCCGCTCGGACCGGCGGCCGAAGAGCTGCTCGGCGACACCGGAGCGTTGCCGGAGCTCGAAGCCGAAGGCATCCTCGTGCGACGCGACGACGGCTGGCGGTTCCGCGCCCCGGTGCTCGCCAACGCGCTCGCGGCCAGCCTCGGCCCGTACGAGCGTCACGACCTCGGATGGCGCGCGGTGAGCGCGATCTGGGACGGCAGGGCGTTCTGCGCGAACCCCGGCTACCTCCCGGACCGGCTGATCGACGCGGGCGGGTTCGCCGACGCAGAGAAGGCGGCCACCCAGCTCCTCGCCGCCGGCCGCGCCGCCGTGCTGCACGACCCGGCCGCCCGCCGCTGGCTCCGCGCCGCCGCCGACCGCGCCACCAACCCGGCACAACAGGCGGAAGCACTGTTCATGCACGCAGTCGCATGCGCTTCCCACAACGACTTCGTCAGCGCGATGGCCAGCGTGGACGCGGCACTCGAGCTCCCGGACGAGTTCACCCCCGACCAAACACAGGAGGTGCACCTCATCCGGCTGGTCGGCATGTGCGCGGCGGGGGACAGAGCCGGGCTGCGCAAGGTTGCCGACGGCAGCTGGCGCTCGTTGCCCGGTGGTACGGCAGCGCGGTTCATCGGACGTGCGGTGGCCATGTGCTACACGGACCGATGGGACGAAGCGGCGAAGTTGCTCGCCAGCACGCGCAACACGTGGCGGCTGGGCAACGCCGCCACGGTGACGTTCGGCGAGATCTTCGGGATGAGCGCGGCGCTGATGACGGGGCGGATGGCCGAGTTCGAGCGGGTCGTCAGCGATCCGGGACTGTGCCCGCTGTACGCCGTCGAACGGCATCGGCCGGCGTTGCAGGCGGCGATGGCGCGGTGCCTGTTGCTGTTGGGCGAGGCGAAGCGGGGTGCGCGGATGCTCGCGGGCCAGCCGCTGACGGAGGCCGACCTCGCGTTGCTGGGAGGCGCGGAAGGGCGGTGGGACGACGCACTTGGTCACGCCCGCAAGGCACTCGTCACCGGGTCGACGCTCGGCCAGGTCGCGGCGCACACCGCGTTGGCACGCGACCTCGCCACGATGCTGGTCACGCGCGCAAAGCTGACGCGTGCGCGCGAGGTCATCGCCGACGCGCGCGTCGGGCAGAACGTGTTGCCGCACGTGCTGGACGTCGCGGAATCGGACCTGGAACTGGTGCTGGGTGCGCGGGACAAGAGCCGCCAGGTGCTGCAGCGCGGGCTCGCGTTCGCCGCGCACCACGCGATCGTGATCGGCACCGACGAGCTGGAGCTGCGGCTCGCGATGATGTCGCTGGAGGACGACGACCGCGAGGACGCCGAGTTCCGGGTCGAACGGCTGGCCGACATCGCCGAGACGATGGACACCGGCCGCGCGCACCGCAACCACCTGCTGGCCCGCGCGGTGACCTGGCACGACAAGTCCGCGGTCGCCGAGGTGCGCAGGCTGGTCGCCGAACGCGGCCAGCCCCACGAGATCGCGCTGACGTTGACCGCGTTGGCGTCGCACGGGCTCGGTGACGCGCAGACGTTGCGTGAGGCCTACGAGCTGTTCGGAACCATGGACGCGTTGCTGCCCAGGGCAGTGGTGCGGCATCTCATGCGTGAGCACGGCGTCGCGGTGCCGGGACGTGCGGCGACGACGGCCGAGCAGGAGCGGCTGCTCGCGTCGCTCGTCGCGGAAGGACTGACGAACCGCGAGCTGGCCGGAGTCCTGCGGACGACCGAGAAGAGCGTCGAGGCGAAGCTGACCCGCCTGTTCCAGCGCACCGGCTACCGGTCACGCGTGGAGCTGGCGACCGCGATGCTCACCGGCGAATACCGTTGAGGAACCGCGCGACGGGCCACACGCCGTCGGACGTGTTGCCGAGCACCGTGCGCGTGATGCCCGGTTCGGGCTGGTGCACGGTCTTGAACGACACACCGGCGTCCCACCCGACCAGCTGCACCTCGCTGGTCGACTCGTGCAGCCAGAATCCGAGCCCGTACCGCAGCTTGTCCTCTGGGATCTCGCTGTGCGGCCGCACCATCTCGGCGACCTGCTGCTCCGGCACGATCCGCCCGGCGAAGAACGCCCGCCAGAACGCGCTGACGTCGGCCGCCGTGGTGTAGATCCCGCCGTCACCGCCGCCGCGGATCGGCAGGTGGAACACGTTGGTGCGCCACTCGCCGTCGATCGGCAGGTAGCCGATCGCGGTGCCTTCGCCGAGCGAGTCCGACCGCAGGAACTCCGTGCCGGCGAGACCCGCCGGCTCGCAGACCCGTTGCCGCACCAGGTCGTGGTACGGCACGCCGCTCGCCCGTTCCGCGATCAGGGACAGCACGACGTAGCCGCCGTTGTTGTAGGCGAACCCGGTGCCGGGCGGGAACTTCTGCGGATACCCGTCGAGGATCGCCAGGTACTGCTCGATGTGGAGCAGGTTCTGCACCGGCACCGGCAGGACGTACTCGTTGATGTCGGTGATGACCTCTTCGTCGAAGTAGTCGCCGATGCCGGACCGGTGTGCCAGCAGGTGCCGGACGGTGACCTCGTCGTCGATCAGCGGGAGGTCGTCGCCGAGCAGCTCGCGCGCTTTCGTGTCGTAGCTCAGCGTGCCGTCGTCGATCAGGCTCACCACGGCCAGCGCGGTGAAGGCCTTGCAGCCGCTGGCGATCGCGAATCTCGTGCCGACCGTGTTCGCGATGTTGTAGCCGCGGTGCGCGAGACCGTACGCCTTCTCGAACACCTCGCCGTCCTGCTCCACCCGGACCACGCCCGAGAAGTTCGCGGTGCGGGCGACCTCGTCCAGCTCGTCTTCCATGCGGCGACGGTGACACGGCCCGCGCCGCGACGCGCGTCAATTTCCGATGACCGGACTCACGGGTGGTAGCGGCCCGCGACCTCCGTGATCTCCCCGTCGCCGTTGAAGGTCAGGCGCGGCGCGTACGGCGGTGACTGCATCGCCAGGAAGTCCGCTCTGCTGCACTCGACCGCGCCGAGCCCGTTCCACGGCAGCTGGAGCCCGCTCGGTGTCCCGCAGCCCAGCGCCGTGCGGATCACCACGTCCTCCGCGAGCTTGGAGACGTGCCGGTCCTGGGACAGCTCGTGGACGCTGGAGCTGTTCTCCTCCGCCGGCCTGATCTCGGTGTCGACCCACTCCACGGTGCCGTCGGGGTGGATCGCGGTGATCACCACGACGTCCACCGAGTCCGGCACCAGCCACACCGCAACGCCCACGACCGGCAGCAACGCCGCCGCCCACGACCAACGCTTCATGCCGTCTTGACGCCGCCATCGGCCGCGGAGTTGCGTGCGGACCGTGGACAACGTGAGCGCGACCCTGACCTTCGCCGTTCCGGCCGCGAAGGTGTTCGCGGTGCTGGCGGACCCGACGACCCACGCCGCGATCGACGGCACCGGCTGGGTCCAGGAGGTCGTCGACCCGGCACCGCTGACCGAGGTGGGACAGATCTTCCGGATGGCCATGCATCACGACGACCATCCCGACGGCGATTACCAGACCTTCAACAAAGTGGCTGTCTTCGACGCTCCGCACGCCATCGGCTGGCTGACGGGATACCGGAAGGACGACGGGGGACTGGGGTTCGGCGGGTGGCTCTGGCGTTACGACCTCACACCACTCCGGCCGTCCGCGACCGATGTGACGCTCACCTACGACTGGTCCGCGGTGCCGCCGTCCATCCGCGAGTACCTGGAGTTCCCGCCGTTCGGCCCCGACCACCTCGCCAACTCCCTCCAGCACCTGGCCGAACTTGCGCAGCGTTAGATTAAGACCGTAATCTGACACTCGTGCCAAAACACGCGGATCCCGTCGAGCGACGCCGTCAGGTGGTCGACGCCCTCTACCGGGTGGTCGACGCCGAAGGGCTGGACGCGGCCAGCCTGCCCAGGATCGCGAGGGAGCTGGGTGCCACCACGGGCTTGCTGCAGAAGTACTTCCGCAGCAAGGACGAGCTGCTGCTGTTCGCGCAGGACCAGCTCGTGGAGGAGCTCACCGCGAGCGTGCAGGCGGTCCTGAACCGGGAGGGGAGTCTCCAGGACCGCCTCCACGACGCGTTGTGTGCCATCGCGCTCATTGACGACGCGGCGCGCGCACGCGTGTGGCTCGCGTTCGCTGCCCGTGCGGTGGCGAACCCTGTGCTGCTTCAACGGCATGTGGAGGGCGCGCGGGAGATCAGGGATCTGTGCCGGCACGTGCTGGAGGCCGCGGGCCTCGACGGCGGGGAGGCCGTCGGGCTCGCGGCGCTGGTGGACGGGGTGACGACGCAACGCGCCCTGGAACCGGACGTGATGACGGTGGAGGTGGCGAAGCGGGTGATCTCGGGCCACCTCGCGAAGATTTGGGGGAACGGATGACATCGGGGCTCGTGGCGGCGCTGGCCGGGCTGGCGCTGCTCGACTCGACGAGCATCGGGACGCTCTTCATCCCGATCTGGCTGATGCTCACGCCGGGACGGCTGCGGCTCTCGCGGTTCGGCGTCTACCTCGGCACGATCACGGTGTTCTACTTCGCGGTCGGCGTGGTGATCGTGCTCGGTGCGTCGCAGGTGATGGACCATCTCGACAGCCGGCTGGCGCTGTGGATCCAGCTGGTGATCGGCGTGCTCCTGTTCGTGATCAGCTTCCGGTTCGACGGCAGGAAGAAACCGGACACCGGGAAGTGGCGGAACCGGCTCAACGCCAACGGCTCGGCGGTGGCGCTCGCGGGCGTCGCGGTGCTGGCGGGTGTCGTCGAACTCGCGACGATGCTGCCGTACCTGGGCGCGATCGGCATGATGAGCGCCGCCGACCTCGGCCTCGGCCAGGTGGGGCTGCTGCTCGCCGGGTACTGCCTGGTCATGATCGTGCCGGCGGTGCTGCTGCTCGGCGGGCGGCTCGCGCTGCGCGACAGGATCGAGCCGTTCCTCACCCGGATCAGCACGTGGTTCGCGGAGAAGGGCGCGAGCACGACGGGATGGATCCTCGGCATCGCCGGGTTCCTGGTCGCACGGGATGCCATCGCACGGCTGTTCTTCCTGTGAACCATTTGGTCCAGTTGGCTGAACGACCGCGTTCCGTTTTCCTCCTACACTCGCGAGGATGACTCAGCTGGACGATCCGCGCAGATCGGTCCCGCGGGAGCTGGCACCGTTGCTCCGAATGGAAGTCGCGCCCGTCTCGGTGAGCATTTTCGAGGCGATCGAGAAATCGATTCCCGAATACAGCCAGTTCCGGGACAACGTCGTCGATGGCATTCGACAGGCTCTGGTGAAGTTCGTGGACAGGATCGCCGAACCGGATTCCGCCGGCGATCCGCACGACGACATCCACCGCAAGCTCGGTGCGTGGGAGTTCAAGTCCGGCCGCAGCCTGGACAGCCTGCAGGCGGCATACCGGATCGGCGCGCGGGTGGCGTGGCGGCACGTGTGCGCGTTCGCCGAGCGGCGCGAGCTGTCGCTGCACCAGATGTCGGTACTGGGCGAGGCGATGATCGCCCACGTCGACGAGCTGGTGAGCCTGTCGGTCGAGGGGTACGCGGCCGCGCAGGCGAGTGCGGCGGGAACGCTGGAACGCAAGCGGCGCAAGCTGATGGAGCTGCTGGTCGGTGATCCGTCGAGCAACTGGCAGGCGGTGCTGGACGCGGCGCAGGCGGCGGCGTGGCCGATGCCCGACCGGTTGTGCGCGGTAGCGCTTGAGCCGTCTGCCGCACCCGCCGACGACCTCCCGCCGGACGTGCTGGTCAACTTCGAGGACGCGACCCCGTACCTGCTGGTGCCGAACCCGGTCGCGGTCTCCCGCTGGATCCGCCGCGCGCTGCCGGGCTGGCGCGCGGCGGTCGGGGTGCCGGTGGTGCCCGCCGAGGCACGCGGGTCGCTGGCCTGCGCTCGCCGGGTGCTGACGCTGGCCCGCGAGAAGGTGCTGCCGGACCGCCCGGTGCTCGACTGCGCCGATCATCTCGTCGAGCTGACCGTGCTCGCGGACGAGTTCCTGGCCCGGCAGCTGGCCGAACGGGCGCTGGCGCCGCTGGCCCCGCTGACCGACCGGCAGCGCACGAAGCTCGCCGAAACGCTGCTCGTGTGGCTGTCGGCACGTGGCGGCGCGCCGGAGGTGGCTGCCCGGCTGCAGGTGCATCCGCAGACGGTGCGCTACCGCGTGAACCAATTGGACGAACTGTTCGGCGACCGAATGCACGACGCCGAGGAGCGGTTCACGCTCGAGCTGGCGCTGCGTGCCCACTATTTGTTGGATCGAGGCTGACAAATCGCTGCGAGCCAATTCGTACGCAGGTGATAAAAGAAGGTTTTCTCTTGCATTGCGGAATCTCCGGTGGTTAGTTTACTGACGAGTAAAGCAACACCGCCTTCTTGCAGTTCAATGTCGTACTGATGGAGGTCCCTGCAGATGAAGACCGGACTTTTCGCACGCGCCGCTGCCTGCGTTCTGGTTGCCGGAGCGCTGAGCGTGGCGACGGCCGGCACCAGCTTGGCCGGGACGGCCCAGCTGAACATCACCTACTCCTGCAACTTCTCGATCATCGGTGCGCAGGACATGCCGACCACGGTCAGCTCCTCGGACCTGCCGGACTCGGCAACCGCGGGTGTGCCCACCGCGCCGTCCAACACGACGGTGAAGAGCACGGTGTCGGAGGATGCCACCACCACGCTGTTCTGGCTCGGCGCGAAGTCGGTTGACGGCACGATGACCAGCCAGGTTCCCGTCACCAACGAGGGAGCCACCCAGACGCTGACGTCGGTGTCGACCATCCCGAACACGCCGGTCCCGACCAGCGGCACGTTCGACGTGACGGCCACGGGCACCTTCCCGGCGATGACGCTCGTCAACGCCGGCACCGCCACGATCACGCTCGGCAGCGCGGAGCTCAAGCTGACGCCGCGTCAGGCGAACGGTGACCCGACGTGGCTCGGCACGATCACCGTGCCCTGCACCGTCAAGGCCGGCCAGAACACCCAGTTCTACTCCTTCCCGGTGGCCTGAACCGGTCCCGTGATGGGATTGGCGGCATGGAACTCCAGCAACTGGTGGACCGCATTGCCGCCGAGGTCACGCCAGATGGCGCGGTAGCCGACTACATCCCGGCGCTCGCCAGGATCGACCCGCACGCCTTCGGCCTCGCCGTCGCCACACTGGACGGCGAGGTCTTCGGCGCTGGGGAGTACCGCACGCCGTTCTCCGTCCAGAGCATCTCCAAGGCGTTCATGCTCTCTCTGGCGCTGGCGGGCAACGACGACGTGTGGACGCGCGTGGGCCGTGAACCGTCCGGCTCGCCGTTCAACTCGCTGGTCCAGCTGGAAGCCGAGAACGGCATCCCGCGCAACCCGTTCATCAACGCCGGCGCGCTCGTCGTCACCGACCACCTCGGCCTCGGTGCCGCGGACCGGCTGCTCACCTTCCTGCGGCAGGAGAGCGGCAACCCCTCGATCGACGTCGACCCCGAGGTCGCCAAGTCCGAACTGGACCACTCCGATCGCAACCGCGCGCTGGCGCACTTCATGGCCTCGTACGGCAACATCCACAACCCCGTCGACGTCGTGCTGCACGAGTACGTCCGGCAGTGCTCGATCGCGATGAGCTGTGCGGATCTCGCCAGGGCCACGCTGTTCCTGACCCGCCACGGCGTCCGCAACGACGGCAGCCGCCTGCTGGGCGTGAGCGGTGCGAAGCGGGTCAACGCCGTGATGCTCACCTGCGGCACCTACGACGCCGCCGGCCAGTTCGCCTACCGGGTCGGTCTGCCGGGCAAGAGCGGTGTCGGCGGAGGGATCATCGCCGTCGTCCCGGGGAAGTGCGCGATCTGCGTTTGGAGCCCAGGCTTGGACGCGCGCGGCAACTCGGTCGCGGGCGTCGACGCGCTGGACAGATTCACGACTCTCACGGGGTGGTCTGTCTTCTGACTGGTGGTAGGAAGACGGGGTGAGCACATCGGTGAACGCACTGGCACTGGCAGAGGACGAGGCGGTGACCCTGGTCAGCGAGCTGATCAGGATCGACACCACGAACACGGGTGATCCCGCGACGCTGGTGGGAGAGCGCAAGGCCGCCGAGTGGGTGGCCGAGAAGCTGTCCGAGGTCGGGTACGAGACCACCTACGTCGAGTCGGGCGCGAAAGGCCGCGGCAACGTGATCGCGCGCCTCGCGGGTGCGGACCCCGGCCGGGGCGCCCTGCTGGTCCACGGTCACCTCGACGTCGTTCCCGCCGACGCCTCCGAGTGGTCGGTGCACCCGTTCTCCGGTGCCGTGCAGGACGGTTACGTGTGGGGCCGCGGCGCGGTCGACATGAAGGACATGGTCGGCATGACGCTGGCCCTGGCCCGGCACTTCAAGCGCGAAGGCGTGGTGCCGCCGCGCGACATCGTGTTCGCGTTCCTCGCCGACGAGGAGGCAGGTGGCCTCTTCGGCGCGAAGTGGCTGGTGGAGAACCGGCCAGAGCTGTTCGAGGGCGTCACCGAGGCGATCAGCGAGGTCGGCGGGTTCTCGATCACGCTGAAGGACGACGTCCGCGCCTATCTCGTGGAGACCGCCGAGAAGGGCATCCGCTGGCTCAAGCTGCGGGTCAAGGGCACCGCGGGCCACGGCAGCATGATCCACCACGACAACGCGGTCGCGAAGCTCGCCGCCGCCGTCACGAAGCTGGACCAGCACAAGTGGCCGCTGATCGTGCGCCCGTCGGTGCGTGAGTTCCTCGACGGCGTCAGCGAGATCACCGGGCTCGACTTCCCGGACGACGACATCGAGGGCTCGATCGGCAAGCTCGGCGCCCTGTCGCGGATGATCGGCGCGACGATCCGCGACACCGCGAACCCGACCATGCTGTCCGCGGGCTACAAGGCGAACGTGATCCCGTCGACGGCGGAGGCGACCGTCGACTGCCGGATCCTGCCCGGCCGCGAGGAGGCGTTCGACCGCGAGCTCGAGGAGCTGCTGGGCCCGGACGTCGAGCGCGAGTGGATCGGCCTGCCTCCGGTCGAGACGACGTTCGACGGCGCCCTGGTCGACGCGATGACGGCGTCGATCACCGCCGAGGACCCCGGCGCCCGCGTGCTGCCGTACATGCTGTCGGGCGGCACCGACGCCAAGTCGTTCCAGCGTCTCGGCATCCGCAACTTCGGCTTCTCACCGCTGAAGCTGCCGCCGGACCTCGACTTCTCCGGCCTCTTCCACGGCGTGGACGAGCGCGTTCCGGTGGACGCCCTTAAGTTCGGTGTGCGCGTTCTGGACCGTTTCCTGCGCAACAGCTGAGGAGTGTGCTGTGTCCACTGTGGACTTGACCGGGCAGGTCGCGTTGGTCACCGGCGGCGCGGGCGGAATCGGCGCGGCGGTCGTGCGCCGTCTCGCGAAGCTCGGCGCACGCGTCGCGGTGGTCGACCTGAACGCCGCCGGGGCACAGCGTCTCGCTTCCGCCGCCGGAGGGATCGCGATCGTCGGCGACGTGACCGACCCTTCGGTGATGCCGGAGGCCGTGGCACAGGTGGAGAAGGAGTTCGGGCGGCTCGACATCGTGCACCTGAACGCCGGTATCGGTGGCGGTCAGGCCGGAGTGGACGACGCGCTGGACGTCGCGCGATACCGGAAGCTGGTCGGGGTCAACGTCGACCACGTGGTGTACGGGCTCTGTGCCGCGGTACCGGCGTTGCGGCGGCAGGGCGGCGGGAAGATCGTGATCACGTCGTCGCTGGCCGGGCTGGCGGCCATGCCCTCGGATCCGCTGTACACGCTGACGAAGCACGCGGTGGTCGGGTACGTGCGGGCGGCGGGGGAGGCCTTGGCGGCTGACGGGATCGTGGTCGCCGCGCTGTGTCCCGGGTTCGTGGACACGTTGCTGCTGGGGGCGGCCAAGGAGGAGTTCGACGCCGTCTCGTTCCCGCTGCTGACGCCGTCGGACATCGCCGACGCCCTGCAGGCGGTCCTCACGGACGCGGAGCCGGGGGAGGCCTGGATCATCCAGCCGGGCGGGCAGGCCTCGGCCTACCGGTTCCGCGGTGTGCCGGGAGTCGGTGGCGGGCAGATGCCGCCCGATGTGGTGCTCGGACGCCGTTAGTGCGTGTCCTTTCGCCGGGTTGTCTCGTTAGGACGAACAGACGACACGGCGAAAGGAATGCGATGGTGCGGCTGGAGGACGGGACCGAGCTCAACGTGATGCGTGCGGGCGACCCGGATGCGCCGGTGACGGTCGTGCTGGCACACGGCTACGCGCTCGACCACCGCAGCTGGCACAAGGTCGTGGCCGCGCTGGGCGAGGACTTCCAGGTCATCGCCTACGACCACCGCGGGCACGGCAAGTCGGCCGGCGCCACCAAGGAGACCGCGACGATCGAGCAGCTCGGCGACGATCTGGGGGAGCTGATCGAGCGCGCGGTGCCGCAGGGCCAGGTCGTGATCGCCGGGCACTCGATGGGCGGCATGGCGGCGCTCGCGATGGCCGAGCGCAGGCCTCGGCTGTTCCGGCAGCGCGTGCTGGGCAACGTGTTCGTGTCCATGGCGGCGAGCGGGCGCAGCGAGACGTCGCTGGCGTGGCCCAAGGCGGTGGGCAAGCTCGTCAGGGAGCTGGAGCGGGCGTTCGGGCCGATCGTGCGGGCGGTGCGGGAGAAGATCGAGCCGACCAAGACCGCGGGCCTGCGGTGGTGGCTGTTCGGCGACGAGCCGGCGGACGACGACGTCGACCTGACCGCGGACATGGTGTGGGGGCACTGGCCCGAGACCGTCGCGCTGTTCCGTCCCGCCGTGGACCGCTACGACCGGGAGGCCGGGCTGACCGTGGCCAAGGAGAAGGCCGTGGTCGCCGTCGTGGGGGACGAAGACCGGCTCGTGCCGGAGACGGACGCTGTGAAGTTCGGCGGCACATCGGTCGTCCTGGCCGATGCCGGGCATATGCTTCCGCTGGAACGGCCGGTGGAGCTCGCGAACCTGATCCGTGAGGTGGCCGCCAAGGCATAGCTGGGGGGCTGGTGCTGCAGTACCTGGAACCGCGGACGGACGTGCCCGCGAAGGACGACTGGTCGACCCGCCTGATCCTGCAGGAGCTGGGGCTCATCCGGCGCGCCCTGTCGATCATCGCTCTGGTGGCGCTCGCCGGGATCATCGGCTGCCTGTTCCTGCCGATGGTGGTGGGCAACATCGCGGCGATCGTGATGTTGTCGCTGCTGTTGCTGGTGGGCGCGATCGGGCCGGTGATGCACCGGGTGCAGACGCTGCCGGTGCGCAGGGGACTGCTGGAGGAGCCGTGGCGGCGATGCCCGGTGACCGTGGTCGACCATCCCGTCGACAAGTACTCCACTTACGTCCGCATGCCCGACGGTGCCGTCCTCGAGACCTTCCCGAGCGGCGAGCTGCGGGACGTTCTGCGCAGCCGCGGCGAGATCTTCGTGTGCGGTCCGAACGCGAAGGGCAAGGCGGTCGTGCGGGTCGCGGGTCTCGCCGAGACGGAGAACGCCGTGGTGGCGCGGCCGGCCGAGTTCGTGGACCGGGAACCGGAGGAGCCGCACGAGATCGGGCGCCCGCTGGATGACCCCGCGGTGCTCAAGGCGTTCTCCGGCCTGGTGGCGGGCACGCACTCGACGCTGTACGCCGCGATCTCCGCCGGGATCGGCGCGGTGATCGTGCTCATGAGCCTGTGGCCGATCGCCCCGGCCGGGCTCGCCGTAGGCGGGCTGGTGGTGGTCCTCTCGCTGCTCATGCTGCCGTCGCTGACAGAGCTGGGCCGCTGGTACCGCGACGCCGTCAAGGGGATGCACGCGGCGCAGCGCTGGATCCCGGTGCCGGTCACGTTGTTCCCGTGGAAGCCGGGCGCGCTCGTGACTGGTCTCGCGACGATGGAGGGCGGCCGGCTGGCGCTCGTCCAGTTCGTGGACCCGAATCTGCACATCATCGCCAACATCGCCGACACCGGCACGATGTGGATCGCCGGCGTGCACGAGGACGTGATCGCTGTCGGAGTACCCGAGATCCCGGTGCTGACGATCGCGGCGATCCAACCGGACAGTGACACACCGAGGGAGGCACCGGTCCCGTGGATCCAGCGCCTTCATCAGCCGGACTTCAGCGGCCTGCCACGGTAGGGGGAGCCGTGCAGTACCTGGAACCGCGGACGGACGTGCCTGCGAAGGACGACTGGTCGACCAGGATGATCCTCGATGAGCCCTGGTCCCACGCGGAGCACAAGGTCATCTCGGTCATCGGGGTCGTGACGTTCGTCGTCTGCTTCTTCATGCCGATGACGGCCGGCAACATCGCGGCGATCGTCGTGCTCGCGGTCCAGCTGCTCATGAACGTGGCCGGGCCGTTGGTCGGGCTGGCGGGGCGCCGTGCGGAGCGGCGTGGACTGCTGGACGAGCCGTGGCGGCGCCTGCCCGCCACGGTCGCCCACAACCCGGACGAGCCGTGGGACCTGCTGCTGCTCGACGGGCTGGTGCTCAAGGGCTCGTTGCACGACCTGCCGGACATGGTGCTGGACCGGCAGGAGGTCTTCGTCTGCGGCCCGGACGCCGAGGGGCGGGCGATGGTCAGGGCCGCCGGGTTCATGACGATGCGCCCGGCCGAGGTCGACACCGGGGAGTACGAGGCGAAGGAACGGGTGGACCGCCCGCTCGGCCGCCCCCGGGACGACCCGGCGCTTCGGGAGGTGCTCGGCGCCGCCTGGGCCATGAAGGTGATTTTGGCGATCATGGTGGTGATCGTGGTGGTCATCGGCGTGCTGGTCGCGCTGAGCGTGTCGCCCGTCGCGCCGACCGGGCTGGTCACGGCCGTGATCCTGGCGACGATGCTGCTCGACGTCCCGGCGATGATCGTGGCGACGCGCCGCCAGCGGCAGGCCGCACGCGCCGTGGAGCGCTCTGAGCAGTGGACACCGGTGCCGGTCAGGCTGTTCCCGGAGAAGGCAGGGCATCACGTCGCCGGCGTCGCGGAGCTGCCCGGCGGTCCGGCGGTGGTGCGGTTTCCCGTCCCGGACCGCGACGTGCTCGCGAACATCGCCGCCACCGGCGTCATGTGGACCGCGGGTACGCACGAGAACCTGATCGCGGTGGGCGTGCCGCACCTGAACTCGTTGACGTACGCGGTCGTGCGCTCCGGTGGGGCCGCCCACGACGGCGACCCCATGTCGTGGGGCCGGCGGCTCCGGCCCCAGCAGCTCCTCGGCCTGCCCTAGACGGGCGAGCGGCGGGCGCGGCCGGGCGGGCGGCCGAAGAGCCGGACGTGCTCGCCGACCAGCCACTCCTTCAGCGGCGCCCACTCCGGGTGGTGGTTGAGCACCAGGAGCCGGTGCATCCACCAGTTCGGGTCGTCGTGACGGGGGAACGCGGCGAGCCAGGCGGCCCGCTCCTGCTCGGACAGGCCCCACAGGTGCGCCAGCTGGCCCTGCGCGTCCGTGTCGAGTTGTGCGGTGATCCGACCGCCCTCGGTGTGCCATTCCGCGCGCAGTTCGCGCAGCACGGCCATGGCGCGTTGGTCGCCTTCCTCGGCGGTGACGACAACTGTGTGCAGGCCCTGCGCCGCGGCTTCGGCGAGCAGGGCTCGGGTGGACGTTTCGTCGTGCGGCAGTGCGCTGTGCGCGACCCCGACGTCGTGCGGCACGAGCTCCATGACAAGGAATCTGATCACATCTACAACCACTTCGGCAAAATTTATTGCTTCAGTGTTGACTGAAGGGTCACCTTCACCGGGTTGCCGCCCGCAGTTGCACAGACGTTGTTGTGCGACGCCCCTGCATCGACACCGCACAACGTTTTCGCACTACAAATGGCGTCGAGAGGAATGGTGAGGGTGTTGTTCAGCAGAGAGGCCTCGGCTCGATGCCGGGGAAGTAGTGCTCCCAGTGTTGAGTGGACAGGTGCGCCGTCGTAGTCGCGCACACGCGGGCTGCGGTCGCCTCGACGTCCAGGTCCCAGACGCGGACGGTGCGGTCCGCACCGGCGGTCGCGAGGGTGCGGTTGTCCGGCGCGAAGGCCACACCCCACACCCGTTCCGTGTGACCGTGCAGCACTGCCCGCAGCTGGGGGTTGCGGGCATCGCGCACGTCCCACACACGGATCAGGTCGTCCGCCGTGCCGGCCGCGAGGAGCGTGCCGTCGGGGGAGAAGGCGAGGCGCTGCAGCGGCCCGCCGTCGTTGGGCAGGAGGCCGAGCTGGCGCGGCTGAGCGGGGTCGCTGATGTCGTAGAGCGCCCCGCTGTTGCCCATGTTCGCGAACGCCATCACGTTGCCGTGGATGACGACCGACATGACCTCGTCCCGCCCGGCCTGGCCGCCGCGGCGGATGGGGTCCGGGTTGTCGTCGGTGCGCAGCGCCGGGTGGGCGCGGGGCGAGGCGGGGTTGCTGATGTCCCACATCTGGACCTCGCGGCTGCCGTTCGCGATGACGAGCGTGCGGTCGTCCTCGGTGAACTCGACCTGCCAGACGGTGTAGGTCTGGGGCACGGCGAAGCTGCCCGTCTTCACCGGGTTGGCGGGGTCGGTGATGTTCCAGAGGCCGACCACGCCGCTGTCCTCGGAGACGGCGAGCGTCTTGCCGTCGTGGCTGAACCTCGCGCCGGCGATGGGGCCGCTCCCGGCGATCGTCCTGCTCAGCTCGCGCGGCCGTTCGGGGTCGGAGACGTCCCACAGGACGTTGCCGGCCATGCTCGCGCCGAACACGATGTCGCGGTCGGGGTGGACGTCGACGGTGAGCGTCTCGTCGTCCGGGGCGAGCCTGGGCAGGACGGAGATCTCCTGGGCGTGGCGGTCGTCCGGCCGCCACAACCTGATGGTGCCGTCGGAGGAGACGGTGGCGAAGTAGCGGCCGCGCTTGTCGTAGGCGAGCCGCCACACCGTCAGCTTGTGGTGCGGGTAGTTGAGGTTGGCCAGGTCGAGCACGCGGATCTCGCGATCGCTGGTGGCGGTGACCATCTGCCGGGAGTCGGGACTGAAGGCGACCGACCAGAGCGCGTCGGTGTGGCCGGTCAGCGCGGTGGCGAGCCGGACGTCGCGGGGATCGGTGACGTCCCAGATGCGGGTGGACGTGTCGCCGCCGCCGCTCGCGAGGAACTTCCCGTCGGGGGAGAAGGCGAGCGAGTGGACCGCGAAGGTGTGTCCGGTGGAGACGCTGAGCTGCACCGGGTTGCGCGGGTCGGTGATGTCCCACAGCCGCACGTCGCCGTTGTCGGCGCCTGTGGCGAGCACCCGCCCGTTCGGGTGGAAGACGGCGGCGTCGGAGGTGATGTTGCCGGGGCTGGGCGCGGGGTCGATGGTGGAGATGGCGGTGCCGCTCGCGAGGTCCCAGAGCTTGACGGTGCCGTCCCAGGAGGCGGACGCGAGGGTGGTGCCTGCGGGGTTGAGCGAGATGCCGTGCACGAGGTCGTCGTGGGCCTGGATGGTGCGCACGAGGGTGGCGGCGCCGGAGATGTTCCAGACCCGGATGGTCTTGTCCTGGCCGCTGCTGATCAGGGTGGCGCCGTCCGGGGTGAACTGGACGGCCTGGACCTGGCCCTCGTGGCCGGTGATGCGGGCCTTCTCGACCGGGCGGCGCGGGTCGGAGACGTCGAAGAGCCGGATGATGCCGTCCCAGCCCGCGGAGGCGATGGTGCTGCCGTCCGGGCTGAACGCCAGGTTGTGGGTGGCGTCGTCACCGGCGTGGATGCGCCCGAGCTCGGTGGGGTGGTGGGGGTCGGCGAAGTCCCAGAGGATCAGCGTCTTGTCGTCGGCGGCGCTGGCCATGACCTTGCCGTCCGGGCGGAACAGGGCGAACGAGGCCGCCTCCTTGTGGCCCTTGGCCAGCGTGAGCTGGGGTGCGCTGAACGTGCTGAGCAGGCTGTCGCGGGCCACCGGCAGGCCGGTGAGCCGGTAGGCGGCGAGACGCAGCTGGCTCGCGAGACCGGGGTCGCGGTCCTGCAGGCCGTTGGCGTCGGCGATGGCTTTCTGGGCGAGGGCGTTGACGCGTTCCGTGGTGGCTTGTCGTTGCGCGCGCACGGCGAACACGGTGGCGGTGGTGGCCACGAGCAGGAGAGCGGCGAGGAGGGCGACCACGCGCCGCAGGTTCGTGGTGCGGCGCTTCTCGACGGCCAGGTCCTGTTCGGCGGCGGCCCTGCTGGCGTCGAGGAACGCCTGTTCGGCGGCGTTGAGGGCGCCGGGTTCCCTGCCGGCCCAGCCGGTGGCCTGGGCGAGCGGGACGCCCCGGTAGAGCGAGCCGGGATCGCGGCCGTGCGCCTCCCAGTCGGCGGCCGCGGCGGTGAGCCTGCGGTGCACGCGCATGTCCTCGCGTGCCTCGGCGAGCCAGTCCCTGAGACGCGGCCAGCTGCGGATGACGGCTTCGTGGCTGATCTCGACGCTGTCGTCGTCGACGGTGAGGATGCGCGCGTCCGCGAGGTGTTCGACGACCTCGTCCGCCGCGAGCTCGGACCGCTTGACGTGCCGTTTGGTGTCCTCGGTGCCGTCGCCGGGGTTGACCAGCCGCAGGAAGATCTGGCGGGCTTGGGCCTGTTGCCGCTCGTCGAGGCTGGTGAAGGCGTTCTCGGCGGTGTTGGCGATGGCACGGGCGATGCCGCCGCTCTCGTGGTAGCTCGTGAGCGTGAGGGTGTTGCCGCGCTTGCGTTGCCACGTCTCCAGCAGCGCGTGGCTGACGTGGGGGAGGACGCCGGGTTCGCCGGTGGCGTCGGCGATGAGCCGGGCGACCAGTCCCGTCTCGAGCGCACAGCCGACCTCGACCGCGGGCTGCGTGATGGCCTTGCGCAGCTCGTCGGTGGTCATCGGGCCGACGAGGACCTGGGCGTCCTCGAAGGCGTTGGCGAGGTCGGGGTAGCGGGCGCAGTGGCCGTAGAAGTCGGCGCGCATGCCGATGACCGTCTGGCCCTCGCGCTGCGTGAGCTCGGTGATGAACTCGTCGCGGTGGGGGAGCGCGAAGATCTCCTCGAACTGGTCGACGACGAGCAGGCCCTCGGTGCGGGGGAGAGTGCGGTGCGTGCTCGGGGTGATCAGCTCGCCGTCCTTGCGGGCCAGGAGACCGGCCTGCAGCAGCGAGGACTTGCCTGAGCCGGACGCGCCGACGACCAGGACCGTGTCGTGGTGCTCCAGCTTGCCCAGCAGCTTGCCGACGAGCCGCTCGCGCCCGAAGAAGCGGTCGGCGTCCTGCTGCGTGAACGCCTTGAGGCCGACGTAGGGGGAGTCGGCCTTCGGTTCCTCGGCGTCCTGTTCGCCGATCTCACGCCAGCGCCGTTCCCACGCCTCCTCGTCGCCACCGCAGGCCCGGACGAACGCCAGTGCCACCGCGAGGCTGGGCAGCCGCTGGCCGCGGGCGGCATCGGCGAGGGTGCTGGCGGAGTAGTGGCTGAGTTTGCCGAGCTCGCGGTAGCCGGGGGAGCCGGCTTTCTCGCGGAGCTTGCGGAGGTCGAAGGCGAACTGTTCTACGGGCCCGGCGAACGGGTCGAGCGGCTTCTCCGGGCGAGGCATGACAGCGATTCTGTCATCCGGCCTCAGCTCGTCATTCACAAGCACTTCAGTGTGGACTAAAGATCAGCTCCGGTTGGCGTTCGGCGTGTGCGGCATCCGCACCACACCCTTGCGCCCAGCAGAGTCCGGGAGCCTCGGCGTGCTTCGCACTCAACTATCTCGATAGCTTCAGTGTTGACCGAAATTAGTCACCAACCGGTGCTCACCTTCACCAGGCAGGTACAGCGTCTCAAAAGCCAGGACGTGATCGGCCCAGCGCTCGACACCGATGGCCGGAGGCAGGGCGGCGGCCGTGTCGTACCGGTCGTTGAACGCGGCACCGGCGGTGAGGGAGAGCTCGAACGCGAGCGCGGCGGCCGCGTGGTCACCGAGGTCGGCGGCAGCCCGCAACGCGGCGGCGCGGTGGACCGCGATCGACTCCCAGTCGGGTAGTGGGCCTTGGCCGGCGGGCTGAACGCGAAGCGGACGACGTTCTGCTCGTCGTCCAGGCCCGAGATCACCCGGAACGCGGGGGTGCACGCGAGGACGTCTCCCGCGGGGTTGAGGACGCACGCCGGTGTGGGTTCGAGGGCGGCGATCATCGCGAGCACGGTCGGCCGCAGCGGCGGGGGAGCGGGCGGCGCGCAGGTCTGGTCGGGCTTGATCAGGCGGTAGAGGTGGACGCGCTCGTCGGGGGACAGCGCGAGTGCGTCGGCGAGGGCGACGAGGACCTGGCCGGAGGGGAGCGGTCGGTACCGCGTTCGAGGCGGGTGAGGTACTCGACGCTGATGCCGGCGCGGTCGGCGAGTTCGCCGCGGCGCAGTCCCGGGGTGCGCCGGCGGCCGGCGGTGGAGGGAGGTGGCGTGGCTTCGCGGCGGGCGCGCAGGAACCGGCCCAGTGCGTTGTCGGCCATGATCGCCGAGTTTGGAGGGGCCCTGAGCGGGTCTGGCTCTGGCCGGGCACGCGGGTGATGCTGTGGATCATGCGATACCGACTGTTCGGCCGGACGGGTCTGCGAGTGTCCGAGTTGTTGCTGGGCACCATGGCGTTGCGGTCGGAGGAGGAGGCGCGGCGGGTGCTCGACGTGTACGCCGATGCCGGTGGGAACTTCCTGGACACGGCTTCGGCTTACGGGGAGAGCGAGGAGGTCCTCGGTGTGGTGATGGAGCGGCGGGACCGGTTCGTCGTGGCGACGAAGTACACGTTGTCACGGGACGTGCGGGATCCGAACGCGGGCGGGAACCACCGCAAGAACCTGGTGCTGTCGCTGGAGCGGAGTTTGCGGCGGCTGCGGACGGACTACGTGGACGTGTTGTGGGTGCACCTGTGGGATCGCCACACGCCGGTCGAGGAGACGATGCGGGCGTTGGACGACGTGGTGCGGGCGGGGAAGGTGCTCTACGTCGGGGTGTCGGACGCGCCGTCGTGGTTCGTGGCGCGGGCGAACACGCTGGCGGAATGGCGGGACTGGACGCCGTTCTCCGGGTTGCAGGGGCCGTACAACCTGGTGCGGCGTGACGTCGAGCGGGAGTTGTTGCCGATGGCGTCCGCGTCGGGGATCAGCGTTGCGGCGTGGGCGCCGTTGGCTCAGGGAAAGCTTTCCGGCGGCACGCAACGGGCGGGGCGGCTCACCGAGCGGGAGGAGAGCGCGGCGCGGGCTGTGCGGGCGGTCGCGGAGGAGCTGGGGGCGGCGCCGGCTCAGGTGGCGCTGGCGTGGGTGCGGCGCGATGGCGTGTTGCCGCTCGTCGGGGTGCGTACGCCGGAGCAGCTGGCCGGTTGTCTGGGCGAGGTTGTGCTGCCGCCGGAAGCGGTCGCGCGCCTGGAGGCGGCGGCCCCGTTCGAGCGGGGCTTTCCGGCGGACTTCATCGCGGAGTGCGAGGCGAGCCCGTTCGCGTTCGGCGAGGCTGTTGTCAGGTGATGAGGCCTGGCAGCAGCGAGGGCTGGCGCTTGCGGCGCAGCCAGACCTTGCGGGAGCCGTCTCCGTAGAGCAGCGTGCGGGAGAGTTCCCAGCCCGCGAACTCGGCGTGGATGGCCAGCTGCGTGGTCGCGGTGCGGCGGGAGATACCGGGCGGCAGACGCAGCGGCCGGTACTCCCAGTCCCCGTCGATCACCCCTTCGTTCATGGCGAGATCACCTGTATCCCTCCGTTGTCGCCGGACGTGACCGTGACGAGTCCGGTCTCCTGGTCGACGCTGACCGTGTTGGGTTGACGCACGGTGGGGAACCGGTGTTTCTCGGTCGGTTCGCCACCGGCGACGTTGAGTCCGACGACCTCGTTGCGCTCGGTGAGGGTGATCCACGCGATGTCGCGCTTGGCGTCGTAGGCGATGCCGTACGGGCTGCCGGGGACGGGGTAGCGCTGGCGCATGATCAGCGGGTTGACGGAGAACGCGATGAACTCGCCGCCGCGGGTGTCGACGACGAGCAGGCGTCCGTAGCGGTCGGCGACGCCGTTGGTGGCGCCGTCGCCCGCTCGCAGTCCGGTGCCCCTGACCTCGGCGCCCTTGTCGTCGGTGGTCATCTCGAACACCGCGCTGCGCAGCCTGTCGAGCTCGACGTTGCGGCCGTTGACCTGGAACTTCAGCGTGGTGCCGCCCTCGGTGAACGATCCTCCGGGCGTGACGTCGCCGGGGACCGTGCCGTTCTGGGCGGGGGAGTGGGCCGGTGTGGCGGCCTCGAGCGTCTCCGCGACCTGCAGAGGATCGGACGACCCCTCGCTCTGTCCGCACGCGGCCAGCGTGGCGGTGGTCAAGAGCAGAGCAGCGAGCCGGCGCAAGATCGGATCCTCCTGAGGTACGTCGTGGTCTACCAGCATCCCGGAAGGGAGCTCAAAGGTCACGCAAGGGGTGGGGTCAACTTCTCGGCTGGAAGGACCGAGCATATGTTCGGTCCTTCCACGCGAGTCGCGTTCCTCGTTCACCACTGGCTGTGGTGAACGGGCCGCATCTACCGGCGGCTCGGACAGGCGCCGGTAAGGGCACGTTGACAAGCGCCCACGCGCGCCGTGCGCGATCCCGAATGTTCACGGCGGCGACGACGTCGGCGGGCCCAGCGAGACCGCACCGGCGACAAGAGAACGAGTCCCTGCTGGGACGGTTCGAACGGTCGGTGTATTTGCATCTGGGACACATTTGTGAGGTGTAGCGGGCGTCTACCTGCAGCATTGGCACGCCAGCCCGGCGGGCTTTGTAGGTGATGTGCTGTTCGAGCTGGCGGAAAGGCCACGAGGACTGGATGGCTCGCTGGTGCCGATGAAGCCGTACCCGGTCGCGGATGCCCTGCAGTTCTTCCAGGGCGATGCCGCGGCCGGTGCGTTGGGCAACAGCCACGATGTCCTTGGCGATGCGATGGTTGATGTGGGTGGAGTGCCGGGCCTCGCGACGTGCGCGTGTCTTGAGGTGACGATTCGCCGACTTTGTCCGCTTGGCCTGAAGCTCTGCGCGTTTGTGGGCATGCCAACGGCGATACCGTTGCAGCCGACGGCCCCTGAAGTTGTCCCCGTCCGACGTAGTGGCCAGATTGGTGATACCTCGGTCCACACCGATCCAGTCAGCGGGCTCGAACACCTCTGGCTCAGATACTTCGCAGGTGGCGATCAGAAACCACGAACCGTCGCGGAACAGCAGATCCGACTCGCCTCGGCGGTGGACCCGCAGTGTTGCGAGCTGATCAGCCGAGCCGATGTGCCGGAGGTCCTTGAGCCGCCCGTCCGTGGTCCATATGGACACCGTCGCTGCCAACGCCGCCGCCTGGGCCGGCGTCGGCAGCAGCCTCACCGGCACCACCAGCTTCACGCGGGTGATCGTATCGAACGCATGTTCGCGCATGGCGTCTGCAATGGCCTGGCGCCAGTAGTGCAGCTATTTCTATAGCTTCAGTGCAGACTAAAATTAAATCCCGTCAAGTCGCACGACCCTGCCCGAGCTCAAGTCATAAAAAGCCGCAACGACACCAAGGGCGCCCCTGGTCACGGCCTCGCGGATGATGACGCTGCGTTCTTGCAGGATGGCGGTGGTGCGGAGGGCTTGCTCGGCGACGCACGCGGCGAGGAACGAGCGGTCGTCGGCTCGCGGGGCGGTGGCGCGGACAGCGGGTTCGATGGTGCGGACGAGGGTGCTGATGTCGCCGGTGACGTGGCCTTTTCCGCGGACGACGTCGATGGTGGCGCTGACGGCGCCGCAGCCGGCGTGGCCGAGCACGACGACGAGCGGCACGTGCAGGTGCTCGACGGCGTATTCGATGCTGCCGACGACGCTGGAGTCGAGGACCTCGCCGGCGGCGCGGATGGTGAAGATGTCGCCGAGGCCGTCGTCGAAGACGATCTCGGGTGGGACGCGGGAGTCCGCGCAGCCGAGGACGCAGGCGAAGGGGTGCTGGCCGTCGACGAGTTGTTCGCGCCAGTGGCCGGTGGCGTGGGGGTGGACCTGGCGGCCTTCGACGAAGCGCTGGTTGCCTTCGAGGAGGCGGTTCCAGGCGTCGTCGGCTGCTGTGGTTCCGGCGGTGGCGGCGGGTGTGGTGACCAGGGCGGTCGCGGAGAGGCCGACGAACGCGCGGCGTGTCAATCCGGGCACGGCGGGCAACGTAGCCCTGGTCCGTTCGGCCCAATGCTGCGGGGTTGTGCTGGAACGGTTCAGGGCATGGGGCGTTCGGGGTAGCCGAGTTCGACGGCGCTGACGTCGTCGAGTGCGGCCCGGATGGCGGGTGGGAGTGTCAGCTGTTCGGTTTCGAGGGAGGCGATCAGCTGGTTGGTGTCGCGGGCGCCCACCACGGGTGCGACCACTCCTGGCCGGTCGCGGACCCAGGCCAGGGCCACGCACAGCGCCGAGGTGCCGAGTCCGTCGGCGGCGGTGGCGACGGCTTGCACGATGCGGGCGGCGCGTTCGTTGCGGTGTTGTTCGACGTAGCCGGCGAAGTGCGGGGATGCGCCGCGGGAGTCCGGTGGTGTGCCGTTGCGGTACTTGCCGGTGAGGACTCCGCGGCCGAGTGGTGCCCAGGGCAGGAGTCCGATGCCGTGGTGGGCGGCGGCGGGGGCTACTTCGCGTTCGATGCCGCGTTCCAGCAGTGAGTACTCGACCTGGGTGGAGATCAGCCGGAACGTGGTGGGTGTGAGGGCGGCGGTGGCGAGTTGCCAGCCGCTGTAGTTGGAGACGCCGGCGTAGCGGACCTTGCCGGAGGTGATGGCGTGGTCGAGGGCGGACAGTGTCTCCTCGATCGGTACGCCCGCGTCCCAGGCGTGCAGTTGCCACAGGTCGATGTGGTCGATGCCGAGGCGTCGCAGTGATCCGTCCAGTGCGGTGAGGAGTGCGCCGCGTGAGGCGCCTCCGCCGAAGGGGCCTTCGGTGCGGCGGGCGACTGCTTTGGTGGCGATGACGAGTTCGTCGCGGGGGACGACTTCGCTCAGGAGGCCGCCGAGGATGCGTTCTGCTTCGCCGTCGGTGTAGACGTCGGCGGTGTCGATGAGGGTGCCGCCGGCGTCGGCGAAGGCCATGAGCTGGGTGGCGGCCTCGTCCGCGTCGGTGTCGCGGCCCCATGTCATCGTGCCCAGTGCCGTCCTGGACACGCGGAGGCCGCTGCGGCCGAGGTATCGCTGTTCCACGTGCGCGATGCTAAGGGGTGATCATCGGCTGAGCCTGGCAATCGGTGTTACTGACCGGTAGGGTCTCGCCCGTGAAGCTCGGATTGAACCTCGGATACTGGGGCGCCGGCAACGACGCCGCGAACCTGGAGCTGGCCAAAGAGGCCGACCGGCTCGGCTTTTCGGTGGTGTGGGCCGCGGAGGCCTACGGCTCCGACGCGCCTACGGTGCTCTCGTGGGTGGCCGCGCAGACCGAACGGATCGACGTCGGTAGCGCGATCTTCCAGATTCCGGCGCGGACGCCGGCGATGGCGGCGATGACCGCGGCGACGCTGGACACCCTGTCGGGTGGCCGGTTCCGCATGGGTCTCGGCGTGTCGGGTCCGCAGGTGTCGGAGGGCTGGCACGGTGTGCGGTTCGACAAGCCGCTGGCGCGCACGCGTGAGTACGTGGAGATCGTGAGGCGGGCGTTGTCCCGCGAGAAGCTGCGGTTCGAGGGTGAGCACTACACGTTGCCGCTGCCCGACGGTCCCGGCAAGGCGTTGCAGCTGACGGTGCATCCGGTGCGTGAGCGGATCCCGATCTACCTGGCTTCGGTGGGTCCGAAGAACCTGGAGCTGACGGGCGAGATCGCGGACGGGTGGCTGGCGATCTTCTTCTCGCCGGAGTACTCCGCGGAGTCGCTGGCGAGCGTGAAGGCCGGCCGGGAGAAGGCCGGGAAGACGATGGACGGGTTCGACGTCGTTCCGACCGTGCCGTTGATCGTCGGTGACGACTGGAAGGCGTGCGCTGACCCGGTCCGTGCCTACACCGCGCTGTACGTGGGCGGTATGGGGTCGCGTAAGCAGAACTTCTACAACAACCTGATGGTGCGCATGGGTTTCCCGGCTCAGGCCGAGGAGATCCAGGAGAAGTACCTGGCCCGCGACTACGCCGGTGCCATGGCGGC
This sequence comes from Lentzea atacamensis, assembly GCF_003269295.1. GTDB lineage: Bacteria > Actinomycetota > Actinomycetes > Mycobacteriales > Pseudonocardiaceae > Lentzea > Lentzea atacamensis. Next base: position 87,158 of record NZ_QLTT01000001.1, read on the forward strand.
GATCCCGCTGGAGTTCCTGGACGCGACGTCGCTGCTGGGCCCGAAGGAGCGCATAGCAGACAAGATGAAGGCCCTCGCCGCCGCGGGGGTCACCACGCTGTCCGTTTCGCCGATGCTGCAAGATCTCGAGCAGGGGATCGCGGGCCTTCGCACCGCGGCCGAAGCTCTGGATCTGGCAGGAGTGGGTAGTTGAGCTGGTTGCAGGCTCTGGTCCTCGGACTGGTCCAAGGACTGACGGAATTCCTGCCGATTTCCAGCAGTGCGCACCTGCGCATCACGTCGACGCTGTTCTTCGGCAACGACGCGGGCGCTTCGTTCACCGCGGTCATCCAGCTGGGTACCGAGGTGGCGGTGCTGATCTACTTCGCCAAGGACATCGGGCGGTTCATCGGCGCCTGGTTCCGCGGCCTCTTCAGCGCGGAAGCGCGCAAGGAGAAGGACTACAAGCTCGCCTGGTACGTGATCATCGGTTCCGTGCCGATCTCCATCCTCGGTTACCTGCTGAAGGACGAGATCCGGACGTCGGCGCGCAACCTGTGGATCACGGCGACGATGCTGGTGGTGTTCGGTCTGCTGCTGGGTCTCGCCGACCAGCTCGCGAAGCACCAGCGTGACGAGCTGCGGATGAAGGACGCGATCGGGATGGGCCTGGCGCAGGCGCTGGCGCTCATCCCGGGCGTGTCGCGTTCCGGTGGCACCCTGACCGCGGGTCTGTTCCTGGGTCTGACGCGTGAGGCGGCGGCGCGGTACTCGTTCCTGCTGGCGATTCCGGCGGTGTTCGGTGCGGGGTTGTTCTCCATTCCGGACGTGCTGGAGCGCACCGGTGAGGGTGTGCAGGCGTCGATCCCGCAGATGATCGTGGCGACGCTGATCTCGTTCGTGGTGGGTTACGCCACGATCGCGTGGTTGTTGAAGTACGTGTCGAAGCACTCCTACTCGGCGTTCGTGTGGTACCGGCTGATGCTGGGCCTGGTGCTGATGGGGCTGCTGTCGATGGGATTGCTGCAACCGATCTAAGGTGGGTGGCGTGGCCACCGTGATCCTGCTCCGACACGCTCGTTCCACCGCCAACGGTTCCGGTGTGCTCGCCGGGCGATCGCTGGGTGTCGGGTTGGACGAACGCGGGCGGGCGCAGGCCGCCGCACTCGTCGGCCGGTTGAAGGACATTCCGGTGAGCGCGGTCGTGTCGTCTCCTCTGCAGCGTTGTGAGGAGACGCTGGCGCCGTTGCTGGCGGATCGTGCCCTGGAAGCGGTCGCGGAGCCGGACGTGTCCGAAGTGGACTACGGCGCGTGGACCGGGAAGGCGCTCAAGGACCTGCTGAACGAGCCTTTGTGGGCGGTCGTGCAGCAGCATCCGTCCGCTGCGATCTTCCCGGACGGTGAGGGGCTCGCGTTCGTGCAGGCGCGTGCGGTCGCCGCGGTGCGCGCGCACGACGCCAGGGTCACCGACGAACACGGGCCGGGCGCGGTGTGGGTGCTGTGCTCGCACGGCGATGTGATCAAGGCCATTCTCGCGGACGCGCTGGGCGTGCACCTGGACGGTTTTCAGCGCATCGTCGTCGACCCGTGTTCCATCTCCGTGGTGCAGTACACGCAGACGCGGCCGTTCGTGTTGCGCGTCAACGACAACGGTGGCGATCTGACGGGGGTGGTGCCCGCGGCGCCGCCGCAGGAGGAGCCGTCGTCGGACGCTACCGTGGGCGGCGCGACCGGGACCTGAGGTAGCGCTGTTCCGGCACGCTCAGCGTCCGCTTCGCCGCCCGCTCGTACTCCTGCCGGGCCTGTTCGTGTTGTCCTTGCAGGTCGAGGAGATGTGCTTTCACGGCGTGGACGCGGTAGTGGTCGAGGTCCAGTGTGGAGAGTTCCTGCAGCGCCTTGTCCGGTCCGTGGACCATCGCGACCGCGACGATCCGGTTCAGCGCGACCATCGGGCCGGGAGCGATCACGGTGAGCAGCTCGTAGAGGCCGAGGATCTCGTGCCAGTCGGTGTCTTCCGCGGTCTTGGCCTCGGCGTGCACGGCCGCGATCGCCGCCTGCAGCTGGTACGGGCCGATCTCCGCGGTTTTCAGCGCTGTGCGGATGAGCTCGGTGCCCTCGGCGATGGCGTGGGCATCCCACTTCGAGCGGTCCTGTTCGGTGAGCGGGACCAGCGCGCCGTTGTCGTCGGTGCGGGCGGGCCGGCGGGCGTCGGTGAGCAGCATCAACGCCAGCAACCCGGTGACCTCGCCGTCGTCGGGCCTCCTGCGATGGAGTTGCCGGGTCAGGCGGATCGCTTCGGCGGTGAGGTCGACGCGGACGAGGTCGTCTCCGGAGCTCGCGGTGGAGCCCTCGGTGAAGATCAGGTAGAGCACGTGCAGGACCGCCGTCAGGTCCTGCGGCGCCCGGAACTTCGCGCCTTTGATCTTCTGCTTCGCGCGGCTGATCCGTTGCGCCACAGTCGCTTCCGGTACGAGGAACGCCCGCGCGATCTCCGCGGTGGTGAGACCTCCGACCGCGCGGAGCGTGAGCGCGATCTGCGAGGCCGTCGTGAGGCTCTCGTGGCAGCACAACGCCAGGATTGTGAGCGTGTCGTCCTGCGCGGGCGCCGGATCCGGCGGGGGAGGCGTGAGCGCGACGACTTTCTCCTCGCGCTGGCGCCGTGCCGTGTCGGACCGGTACTGCTCGATCCACCGGCGGCTCGCCGCGGTGATCAGCCAGCCCTTGGGGTTGTCCGGGACGCCCTCGACCGGCCACTGCTGTGCTGCGCCGAGCAGTGCTTCCTGCACGGCGTCCTCGCACACGTCGAACTGCCCGTGGCGGCGGACGAGCACGCCGAGGACCTGCGGCGCCAGTTCGCGCAGCAGGCCCTCGATCTCTGGCGTGAGCCTCACATGTCGTCCAGCATCGACATGTCCCAGACGGGCCGGACCTCGATGCCGTCGTTGTGGGCGTCGGGCAGCGTCGCGGCGTGGGCGATGACCTGGTCGATGGTGTCGGCCTCGACCAGGTAGAAGCCGGCCAGGTACTCCTTGGCCTCGGCGAACGGCCCGTCGGTGACCACGACCTCGCCGCCCCGGATGCTCACGCCCTTGCCGGTCTCCGGTCCGGGGAGGCCTTCGCTGACGATCAGCTCCCCGGAGGCGCGCAGCTTGTCGGTGAGGTCGTAGTGGGCCTGGCCGAACTCCATCTGCTGCTCTTCGGTCAGCTTCTCCCACGCCGCCCGCGACTTCGGGTTGCTGTAGATCAGGATCAGGTACTTCACTTCCGGCCTCCAGGCTCGTCGGCTGGCTCGAAAAATCTTCTCACCGCCATGTCGAGACCGCGGGCCGTGCTTCGACACCGGGGTGTCACTTCGAGACGGAGGTTTCCGCGATGACTCACACGCTGGTGCAGGACGAAACCGCGATCCGCGCGTTGTTCACCGGGCAGGAGGAGGGCATGCGCCTGCGCGACCCGGCCCGCATCGTCGCGCGCTACGCCGACGACGCGGTGACGTGCACGCTGGCGCCGCCGCTGCGCAACACCGGCCTGGACGCCCGCGACCCGGAGGCGCTGGCCGGCTGGATGGCCGGGTTCACCGGGCCGATCACCCTGGAGCACCGGGACCTGTCGGTGGCGGTGTCCGGTGACGTGGCGTTCGTGCACGGGCTGGCGCGGCTGGCGGCGGTGCCGGTCGGTTACCCCGAGGGTTTCTCCATGTGGATGCGCAAGACCGTGGGGCTGCGGCGCCGGGACGGGCGGTGGCTGGTGACGCACGAGCACGAGTCGGTGCCGTTCTACATGGACGGGTCGTTCCTGGCGGCCACCGATCTGGAGCCCTGAGCGGGCTCGGGCGAGCGAAATGTGCCGAGGCCCGGACCGTGCAGGGGGTCGGTCCGGACCTCGGCGCTTCTTTCGGTGGCGGGTCCTTACTTGACGTTCACCGCGGCCCAGGCACGGTTGACCGCCGTGTACTCGGCGCTGCTCGCGCCATGGAGGTCGGCCGCCGCCGCGAGCGTGCCCGTGCGGGCCGCCGCGTACTTGGTGCTGGAGGTGAACTTCGTGGTCAGCGCGCGGTACCAGATCTTCTCGGCCTTGGCGCGGCCGATGCCGGTGACGGGCTGGTTGTCGTAGGTGGAGGAGTCGTAGGCGACGCCGTTGATCGTCTTCTGGCCGCTGCCCTCCGACAGCAGGTAGAAGAAGTGGTTGGCGATGCCCGAGGAGTAGTGCACGTCGACGTTGCCGGCGCTGGGCGACCAGTAGTCGAGGCTGCGGCCGTCCCTGGAGGGCTTGTCCATGTAGCGCAACGGCTTGCCGTCGCCCCGGATGTTGATCTTCTCGCCGATCAGGTAGTCGCCCGCGTCGGAGGCGTTGGCGGCGTGGAACTCCGTGGTGGAGCCGAAGATGTCGCTGGTGGCCTCGTTGAGGCCGCCGGACTCGCCGGAGTACACCAGGCCCGCGGTGGCCGAGGTGATGCCGTGCGACATCTCGTGCGCGGCCACGTCGATCGACGTCAGCGGGTTGCGGTTCTGGGCGCCGTCGCCGTAGGTCATGCAGAAGCAGGAGTCCGACCAGAAGGCGTTGACGTAGTTGTTGCCGTAGTGGACCTTGCTCAGCGCGCCCACGCCGTTGTTCTTGATGCCGCTGCGGCCGTGGACGTTCTTGTAGTAGTCCCACGTCTTGGCCGCGCCGTACGCCGCGTCGACGCCCGCGGTGGCCTTGTCGGTGTGGGTGCCGTTGCCCCACTTGTTGTCCGCGTCGGTGAACAACGTGCCGGTGCCAGAGCCGTTGTTGAGGTTGTTGACGGCCTGGTTGCCGCGTGCCGGGTCCTTGAGCTGGAACGTCGCGCCGGACTGGGTCGTGCTCAGGCCGACGGTGCCGCTGTAGGTGGACTGGCCGGTGCCCTCGGCGACGTGGACGCCGTCGTAGGTCAGCAGCGTCTCACCGGTCTTGGCGTCGGTGAACGTGTGCAGCTCGCTCGGTGTCTGGTCGTCCTCGATGCTGTGCGTGACGGTCTCCCACGCCAGCACGGGCGCGTGGTCCAGGGCGAACACCACGAGCTTCGCGCCGGACTGAGCGGTGGCGGGCGCCGAGGTGTCGAGGCCGGACAGGGAGGCCTCTGACGCCTTCGTGACGGCGGTGACCTGGCCGGCCTTCTGGGCGACGACGAGGTCGCCGCCGATGACCTTCAGGCCGTTGAGCGTGCGGTCGAACCGGAAGTGGTGCGTGCCGTCGGCGTCGCGCACGACGTCACGCGGGACGAGCTGTTCGCCACCGGACAGGCCGAGGGCGGAGGAGATCGTCCCCGCCTGCTCGGCCGCCGCGTGCAGTGCTTCCTGGCCGGCCGGCAACGGGTTCACCGGCTGCGGAGCCGCGTTGGCCCCCAGGACGCCCGCGGAGGCGAGTACCGCCGCGGACATCAGGGCGGTCGTGACGCCCAGGGTTGTGCGTTTCATGCGAACGCTCCTGTTCCGGTGCAGGGAGTGAGCGTTCCGGCGTTACAGGGATGCCGGAACGACCACCGTGGAACAGCACGACCATCGTCTCGATGACCGGGCGTGGTGATCGTATTGCTCTGAGTGCATGGGAAGGGCCACTCCCAGAATGCGAGATTACTTCACGAATTGAGCTGCTTCGCTGGTCAGGAGACCGGATTTTGTCCGGATGGTGGAACAAAAGAGCAGCTCAACCAGTGTGGAAACACAACGGAAACGTCCCGTGCCGCTCCTGCGGACGGCGCAGTCCGCTGCTCCGGGTAGCGCAGCCCTACCGGAGGGGATCTTGTTTAGAGTTAACCGCCCGGCCTGAGACCTGGCTCACAAACTCAGAGGCCCAAGCGGGTGACCGCGTTGTCCTCGAGCGGGTTCGCGGTCCGGATGTAGCGGTGCACCGTGCGCGGGTTGGTCCACCGGCCCTGCCGCATGATCTCCCGGTCACTGGCCCCGCCCAGCGCCGCCTGCGTCGCGAACCCCGCCCGCAGCGAATGCCCGCCGAAGAGCGCCGGATCCAGCCCCGCCTTCAGCGCGTAGCGCTTCACCAGCTCCGCCACCGCGCGACCCGACATCGCCTTCACCCCGACGCCGCCGTGCCGGTTGATCACCGGGAACAACGCCCCCTGCCGCCGCGCGCCGTCGTAGCCGTGGCAGCGGTGCAGCCCGTTCTCGGTGATGTCCTTGCCGTCCAGCACATCCGCCCAGTCCGCGAACGCGCACACCGGGCACGTCGGCCGCCTGCTGCCGCGCGGCAACACCACCGACTGCTGATGCCTGCCCGTCTGATCGGTCTTCGTCGTCCCCAGCCGGATCAGCAGCAACGGCTCGTGCGTGCGCGGATCCACATCGACCGTGACGTCCTCGAACTCGATCCCCGCCAGCTCGCTGCGCCGCAGTGCCCCCGCGAAACCCACGAGCAGCAGCAACGCGTCCCGGGCTCGCGCGGGACCCTCCTGCGGGCGTTCTCGCAGCAGCGCCTCCAGCGTGTCGAGCAGCACCGGCCGCTTCCGCCTCGGCTGCGACTTCCGCGACCGGCGAACACCCCGCAACGTCAGCCGCACGACATCACTGCGCGTCGGGCTCGGCAACCCGTTCGCCGCGTGCACCGCCGAGATCGCCGCCGACTTGCGCTCCAGCGTCGACGCCCCGAACGCCGGCGACCCGTCCGGCTTCACCGTGTCCGCCGCCGCCGCCAGGTACACCGCCACGTCCAGCGGATCCGCCGGCAGCGCCTGCCGGCCCTCGGCCTGGCACCAGCCCGCCCACGCGATCCAGTCCGACCGGTACGCCCGCACCGTGTTCGGCGACTGCGCACTGCGCAGATAGCTGCTCAACGACGCCGCCTGCTCGTCGTCGAACCTCTCACGCACCCGCGCGAGCGCGTCGGTATCGATCAGCACCGAGTGCGACACCCGCACCAGCGCGTGCTGGACGGGTTCGGGCAGGCTCACACCCGCGATGGTAGCCCTCTGATCAACTCCACCACCTCGCGCGGCGTGAACTCCAGCGCCCCGATCCCCACGCTCACCTCGAAGCTGCACCGCCCCGGATCCGGGTTCGACCGCGCGTACAGGAACAGCCTGATCCCCTCGTCCTTCAGGAGGTTCTCCGCCGCCAGCTGAGTTTGCAGCCGGGGCATCGGCAGATGGACGTGGAACAGGGGAGTGACCGGGACCTCCGGTGTGGTGTGCGCGAACCCGTCCTCGTTGATCGCCCTCGCCAGCGCCTGCCCGTGGTGCTTGAACTCCGTCATCCGCGGCAGGTTCTCCTCCAGCCCCATCAACGCGATCGCCGCCAGCGGCCACGCGTCCACGATCGCCCCGCCCAGCCTGCGCCGCCACACCGCCGCGTGCTCGATCGTCTCCGCGTCACCGGCGAGCACGGCACCCCGGACACCCTCGAGTCCTTTGTAGAGCGACACGTACACCGTGTCGAACAACGCCGCGATCTCCGGCAGCGACGCGTCGTACCCGGTCTGCGCCTCCCAGATCCGCGCGCCGTCGCAGTGCGCCGCCGCCCCGTTGTCCCTGGCCCACCCGGTCTGCTTCGCGAGGTCGCCGAACTCCGGCAGCTGCCCGCCGATGTCACGCTGCGGCAGCTCGAAAACGACCGCGGCGAGTGGTTCGCCGACCGTGCCGAGGTCGTCGAGGGTGAGCAGCGCGTTGCGGTCACCCACCGGATGGAACCGCAACCCGTGCACCGCGCTGTAACCCTGGTTCTCCCACACGTGCAGATGCGACTGCGGATGCCCCGCGAACGCGTGCCGGCCGGTCCGCTCGGCGTGCACCCGCAACGCCGTCTGCTGCGCCATCGTCCCCGACGGGAAGAACAACGCGCGCTCCTTGCCGAGCAGGCCCGCGACCCGTTCCTCCAGCTCCCGCACCGGATCCTCGGGCCTGACGCCCGGAGTCATCCACTCGGCGAGGCGGCGCACCACCTCGTGCGGCGACCGGCGCGGACCGGAGTGGTTCGACAGTGAACGGCGGATGTCCATGCCTGCGAGCCTACCTATTGCAAGTGATTTGCAATAGGGGTTCGTCGTGATCAGGCCGCGGCGCTCAGGCGCGCGTCCAGCTCCGCCTCGTCCGCGACGAACCACAGCTGCCGCCCGTTGTTCGACTCGCGGACGAAGTCGCGCAACGCCGTGCTCTCCGCCACGAACCCGGAGATGTCACCGACCACCACGACCCGGAACCCGTACTGCTGCAACTTCTGCACCACCGCACCCGCCACCCGCGTGCGCAACCGGAAGAAGTCCTCGGTCAACCGCGCCACCGGCAACACCAGCCACTGCACGTCCTGTCCCCACAACGTGCCGATCAAGTCCACGGCGGACTGCTCATCGGCGATCGGCGGGCCGTCCGGGGCGCACATCAGGACCGTCGCGCCGTGGCGCGTCTGCACAACATCAGGCATGGCCCCGCAACCTAGCGGCGTCGCGCGGTCGCTGTCGCGCCGAATTCCGTTGGACGCGGGCGAAATGCCGGGCGTGGCGCAGCGGCGGTGGGTAGCGTCGCCGCACATGCGTGATCTTGCCGCGTTGCCCAAGGCACACCTGCACGTGCACCTGGAGAGCACCGTCCGGGCCGACACCCTCACCGAGCTCGCGCGGCGGTACGGGGTGGACGTTCCGGCGCGCACCGGGACGTTCGAGGACTTCGGGCAGTTCGCCGCGCACAACGGCGCGGTGCGGGACTGCCTGCGGCGGGCCGAGGACTTCAGCCGGATCGCGTACGAGTTCTGCGCCGAGGAAGCAGCGCAGGGGACCCGCTACGCCGAGGTCACGTTCACCGCGGCTGCGCACGGGGAACGGCTCGGTGATCCGGACATGCCGCTCGAGGCGGTGTTGGCCGGGCTCGCCGCAGGACAGACCGCCCACGGCATCGAATGCCGTGTGATCGTGGACCACCCCAGGAAGCGGTCGGTCGAACGGTTCGAGACATCACTTCGGCTCGCGACCGCGCACCCGCAGGTCGTCGCGATCGGGATGGCCGGTGCGGAGGACCACCCCCTCACCCCGTTCACCGCCGTGTTCCGCGCCGCGCGCGAGGCCGGGATCGGCCTCGTGCACCACGCCGGCGAGTGCTGCGGAGCGCCGAGCGTCGCCGAAGCGGTGACCGTCGGGCTCGCCGACCGCATCGGGCACGGGTTCCGGGCGCTCGACGACCCGGACGTCGTCAGGCTGCTGCGGGAGCGTGCCATACCGCTCGAAGTGTGTCCGTCGTCCAACGTCGCACTGGGACTGGTCGACTCCATCTCCTCTCATCCGCTGCCACAACTCATGGCCGCCGGGCTGACCGTGACGCTCAGCACCGACATCCCGTCCACCACCGGCACCACGCTCACCGACGAGTACCGGCTGCTGCGCGACGAGCTCGGCTTCGACGACGACACGCTCGCCGCGATCGCCCTCAACTGCGTCGACGCCTCCTTCGCACCCGAGGACACGAAGACCGCGCTGCGTCAGGACATCGCCACCTGGCGCGCCGGCTCGTAACACACCAGGCCGTGTCGGGCCGCCAGCAGCGCCACCAGATCCAGCACCTGCTGCCGGCCCGGCCACACCACGTGCACGATCACCGCGTCCGTCCCCACCGTCAGCGCCTCCGCCCACGACACCGGCGACTCCGGATCCGGCGAGGTCTGCCGCAGCTCACGCACGAACGCCGCCACCGCCGGATCGAACGCGCCCAGCGGCGACGCCCGCAGCTCCGCGTACCGGGCCGCGGCCTCCGCCGACGACGCCGGACCAGGAGCCCGCCACACGACGACATCCACAGGCACATCCATCACGCCACCTTCCCGAACAACGCGCCCAGCCGCGGAATCCGCGCCGAGATCTCCGCCGGATCCGCGAAGTCCCACGGCTCACCGGCCGGCTCCGGCGACACGAGCACCCGCTGGCCGCACGAGGCCAGCACCGACTCCAGATCACGGTCGAACGCCTCGCCCGCCACGGCGTCGAGACCCTCCCAGCCCGGCCAGTCCGCATCCGCCCACGCGTGCACGCCACCACGCGAGGCCAGGAACCGGACGTGCGGCAGATCGGCCAGCGCGTCCGGCGAGGAGACCACCGACTCGAACACCGCACGGCCCTGACCGACCAGCCACGCCTGGAAGTAGAAGAACCCGTCGTCCGAGCACAACCCGCCGCAGATCACGTACGCCGCGTGCCAGTGCGCCCACGTGTCCGCCCGGCGCCGCACCTCGTCCAGGCGCAGCGCGAACTCCACGGCCTGCGACGGTGTCAGGACGACCGTCAGCCACCCCAGCCGCTCGTCCTGATCGGAGGTCTCCACCGCGGACCTCTCGACCAGATCCCAGAACGCGTTCAGGTCCATACCGGCGCACGCTAGCGAGGGGGTCTGACAATTTTCGGCGCTCACCCGTCGGCCCTGCTCACGCCGCCTCCTCCAGCCCGCCCGACAGCTGCCACAACCGCGGCAGCCGCACCGCGGCCTCCAGCGGCGAGTCCAGATCCCACACCGCACCCGTGAACGGGCCCGCGTCCGTCACCCGCACACACCCCAGCGCCGCCAGTGCCCCGGCCAGCGAACGCCCCGTCGCGGTGAAGTACGCGTCGTGCGCCACCCGCTCCAGCCCCGGCCAGAACGGCCACGCGCTGTCCGGCCACGACTCGGCGCCGACCGCCAGCAACGTCCGCACCGCCGGCACGTCCGCCAACGCGTCCGGGCACGCGGCGACCTCGCCGAGCACCGACCGGCCCAGCCCCACCAGCCACGACTGGAATCCGAAGAATTGCTCCGCGGAACACAACCCGTCGCACAACACATAAGCCGCGTGCCAGTGTGAGAACGTGTTTACCCGGCCACGAGACGCGCTCAGCAACGTCTCGAAGCCGCAAATGTCGCCAGGCGGCAGCAAAGCCAGCCGCGACGTCAGCCACGCGCGGCGTTCGTGCTGGTCAGATGTAGCGGTAGCAGAGTGTTCGACCAGTCCCCAGAAGACGTCGAGGTCCATACCCGCGACGTTATCGGAGAGGTCTGACAATTCTCGGAGGCGTCCGGACGGCCCATCACGACGTTTTCCCGAACAACGCCCACAACCGCGGAATCCGGCGCGTGATGTCCGCGGGATCCTCCATTTCCACCTCCTCGCCACCGGGCGACACGTCGAACGCCCGCACCTGTCCGCGAGACTCGAGCAGATCGTCGAGTTCGCCGCCCGACACCACAGCGAACGCGTCGTCCGGCACCCGGTACAGCGCCTCCCAGTCCGGCCAGTCCGCATCCTGGACCTCGTCGACGCGCAACGACGCCAGCCGCTGAATCCGCGGCACCGAGGCCAGCGCGTCGGGCGAGGAGACCACCGACTCGAACACCGCCCGCCCCTGACCGATCAGCCACGCCTGGAAGTAGAAGAACGAGTCCATCCCGCACAGGCCGCGGCAGATCAGCGTGGCCGCCTGCCAGTGCGCCCACGTGTCCACCCGGCGCCGCTGCTCGTCCAGCCGCACCGCGAAGTCCGCGATCTCACCCGCCGGTAGCAACGCCAGCCGCCCGCACAGCCACGCCCGCTGTTCGTCCAGGTCAGCCGTCTTGTCCCGGGAGTGGTCGACGAGCTTCCAGAAGCCCCCTGCATCCATGCCGGTCACGCTAGCGAGCGGGTCTGACAGTTATTGGCGCGAACGATCCGGACGGCCTGACTATCCTTGAGCGCAAATGGACACCCCGCTCGCTGAACTGCACGAACGCCTGCCCGAGCTCATGCCGCGTGATCAACGACGGCTCGCCAGGCGCCTCGACGGCGCACGCAAGGTCAAGGACCCGCTCGCCCGCAAGAAGATCGTCGAGGAGATCGCCGCCCAGATCGACGAGGCCGCGCTCAGGGTCGCGCTGCGCAGGGAGTCCGTTCCCAAGATCACATACCCGCAAGAACTGCCGGTCAGCCAGCGCAAGGACGACATCAAGGACCTGATCGCGAACCACCAGGTCGTGATCGTCGCCGGCGAGACCGGCTCCGGCAAGACCACCCAGCTGCCCAAGATCTGCCTCGAGCTCGGCCGCGGCGTCACCGGCCAGATCGGCCACACCCAGCCGCGCCGCATCGCCGCCCGCACCGTCGCCGAACGCGTCGCGGAGGAACTGGGCACCAAGCTCGGCGACACCGTCGGCTACAAGGTCCGCTTCACCGACCAGTCCGGCGACGACACCCTCGTCAAGCTCATGACCGACGGCATCCTGCTCGCCGAGATCCAGACCGACCGGACGCTGAGCCGCTACGACACGATCATCATCGACGAGGCCCACGAACGCAGCCTCAACGTCGACTTCCTGCTCGGCTACCTCAAGCAGCTGCTGCCCCAGCGACCCGACCTCAAGATCGTCATCACCTCGGCGACGATCGACCCGCAGCGCTTCAGCGCCCACTTCGGCGACGCCCCGATCATCGAGGTCTCCGGCCGCACCTATCCCGTCGAGACCCGCTACCGGCCGCTCGACGAGGAGGACGACCAGACCCAGGGCATCATCAACGCCGTCCACGAACTGCAGGCAGAAGGCCCCGGCGACGTCCTCGTCTTCCTGTCCGGCGAACGCGAGATCCGCGACACCGCCGACGCCCTCAAAGCAGAAGACCTCCGCAACACCGAGATCCTCCCGCTCTACGCCAGGCTCAGCGTCGGCGAGCAGCACCGGGTCTTTCAGCGCCACAGCGGCCGCCGCATCGTGCTGGCGACCAACGTCGCCGAGACCAGCCTCACCGTGCCGGGCATCAAGTACGTCATCGACCCCGGCAACGCCCGCATCTCCCGCTACAGCCACCGCCTCAAGGTCCAGCGCCTGCCCATCGAACCGATCAGCCAGGCGAGCGCCAACCAGCGCAAGGGCCGCTGCGGCCGCGTCAGCGAGGGCATCTGCATCCGCCTGTACTCCGAAGAGGACTTCGAGGCCCGCCCCGAGTTCACCGACCCGGAGATCCTGCGCACCAACCTCGCCAGCGTCATCCTGCAGATGACCGCCATCGGCCTGGGCGACGTCGCGCGGTTCCCGTTCATCGACCCGCCCGACGCGCGCAACATCAACGACGGCATCGGCCTGCTGCAGGAGCTCGGCGCCATCAACGCCGCCGAGAAGAAGCTGACGCCGACCGGCCGCAAGCTCGCCCAGCTGCCCGTCGACCCGCGCCTGGGCCGCATGGTGCTCGAAGCCGACACCACCGGCTGCCTCAAAGAGGTCATGATCATCGCCGCGGCACTGTCCATCCAGGACCCCCGCGAACGCCCGGCCGACCACCAGGAGGCCGCGACCCAGCAGCACGCGAGGTTCGTCGACGCCGAATCGGACTTCGTCACGTTCCTCAACCTCTGGCAGTACCTCAAAGACCAGCAGAAAGCGCTGAGCGGCAACCAGTTCCGCAAGCTCTGCAAGAACGAGTTCCTCAACTACCTGCGCGTGCGCGAGTGGCAGGACATCTACCTGCAGCTGCGTCAGGTCGCCAAGCAGATCGGCATGCATCTCAACGAACAGCCCGGCGACCCCCGCAACATCCACATCGCCCTGCTGTCCGGCCTGCTCAGCCACATCGGCGTCAAGGACGTCCTCAAAAAGCAGGCACCCGGCGAGAAACGCCGCCCCATGACGGAGTTCCTCGGCGCCCGCAACGCCAAGTTCGCGATCTTCCCCGGCTCCGCGCTGGCCAAGAAACCACCGCAATGGGTGATGGCCGCCGAGCTCGTCGAAACCAGCCGCCTCTGGGGCCGCATCGTCGCCAAGATCGAACCCGAATGGGCGGAACGCCTCGGCGAGCACGTCGTCAAACGCCAGTACTCCGAGCCGCACTGGGAAGCCAGACGCGGCAGCGTCGTCGCCCTGGAGAAGGTCACCCTCTACGGCGTGCCGATCGTCGCCGGCCGCAAGGTCAACTACGGCCGCATCGACCCGGAGCTCAGCCGTGAGCTGTTCATCCGCCACGCACTCGTGCAGGGGGAGTGGACCACCCACCACAAGTTCTTCCACACCAACCGGGCCCTGCTCGAAGAGGTCGAAGAGCTCGAGAACCGGGCCCGGCGCCGCGACATCGTCGTCGACGAGGAAACGCTGTTCGAGTTCTACGACCAGCGCGTCGCCCCCGAGGTCGTCTCCGCCCGGCACTTCGACTCCTGGTGGAAGAAGCAGAAGAACAAGAACCTGCTCACCTTCACCAAGGACATGCTGGTCAACGACCGCGCCGACGTGAGCCCCGAGCAGTTCCCGGACCAGTGGCAGCAGGGCGAGCTCACCCTCCCGCTGAGCTACCACTTCGAACCGGGCACCAAGAAGGACGGCATCACCGTCCAGCTGCCGCTCCCGGCACTCACCACCCTGGACGACGACGCGTTCTCCTGGCAGATCCCCGGACTGCGCCACGAGCTCGTCGTCGCGCTCATCCGCTCACTGCCCAAGCAGATCCGCCGCAACTTCGTGCCCGTCCCCGACGTCGCCACCGCCGTGCTGGCCCGCATCAACCCCGCCGAGACCTCACTGCTCGGCGGCATCGAACGCGAGCTCAAGGCACTGACCGGCGTCACCGTGCACCGCGAGGACTGGCAGTTCGACGCCGTCCCCGACCACCTCAAGCTCACCTTCCAGGTCGTCGACGAACACAACCGCACCCTCGCCGAGGGCAAGGACATCGCCGCGCTGAAGGAGAAACTGCGCGACGAGGTCCGCGAGTCGCTCAGCCAGGCCGCCGGCCACCTCGAACGCACCGGGCTCACCACCTGGGACTTCGACTCCCTGCCCAGGACCATCGAACAACGGCAGTCCGGCATCACCGTCACCGCCTACCCGTCGCTGGTCGACCAGAGCTCGGCCGTCGCGATCAAGGTCCTCGACACCCCCGGCCGCCAGGCCTTCGCGCACCGCCGCGGCGTGCGCAGGCTGCTGCTGATGGGCATCAACTCGCCCGTCAAACACCTGCAGCGCCACCTCGACAACGCCGCCAAGCTCGCCCTGACCCGCAACCCGCACGGCGGCGTCGCGGCACTGCTCTCGGACTGCATCACCGCCGCCGTCGACCGGCTCATGGGCGAACCCGCCTGGGACGCCAAGGCCTACGCCGCACAGCTGAAGAAGGTCCAGGCGGCGTTGAACGACACCACCTGGGTCGTCGTCCAGGAAGTCCGCAAGGTCCTCGAAGCCGCGCACGACGCCGAGCTGAAACTCGCCGGGCTCAAGAGCGCGCCCGACTCCGCCGCCGACATCCGCGCCCACCTCAACTCGCTGGTGTACAAGGGATTCGTCACCAGCACCGGGTACGACCGGCTGCCCGACCTCGTGCGCTACCTCAAAGGCATCTCACGGCGCATCGAAAAACTGCCCGAGAACCCGCGCCGCGACCTGGAATGGACCGCCAAGGTGCACGAGGTCCACGCCGAGTACCGGGAACTGCGCGCGCAGACACCCGCCGACGAACCCGCGCCCGAGCTCGACGAGATCCGCTGGATGATCGAAGAGCTGCGGCTGTCGTACTTCGCGCAGACCATCGGCACCCGCTACACGGTCAGCGACAAGCGCATCTACAAGGCGTTGGACGCGGTACCGCTGTGAAAACCGGCGGTACCGTGACACATGGACCTTCACCCCGGCGACAGGCGGTGGATGGTGTCGAGCGGACCGGGTGGCACCTTCGCCCTCTACGTCCGTGACGCACTCGGCATCAGCACACCCACCGCCGACTCCATCCCCCCGCTCACCCCGCCGGTGCCGCGCGTGCGCGATGTCGAGCTGCCCGAGACGTTCGGGCCGGCGTGGGACCGGTGGTGGGCGCAGTCCCTCGTCACCGGCGGCGCCGAGCACGTACCCGGCCGCTGGCCCGCAGGCCTGCCCGAAGACCTGCGTGACGCCTACGGCCAGTGGCTGACGGGCCAGAGGTCGCCCGAGGCCACACTGCACCGCGATGAGGCCATGGTGTCGTTCTCCGAGGCGCTCAACGAGGTCGTCGATCAGCTCACCGAGGAGCTCGGCCACACACCGCTGTTCGAGCTCGACGTCATCGAGATCCCCGTCCAGGGCCAGTTCTGGCGACGCCTGCGCAAGAACACGGTGCTCGTCTCCGAGGAGCTCAAGGCCTCCCGCAACGTCATCGCGCCACTGGAGTCAGTGATCCGCGAGCTCACGCAGTAGCCGAGCCGCTACCGTGGTCCATGGACTTCCGCGGAGATTCCACGTGGGTGATCTCGAGCGGCGACGGCGGCACCTTCGCCCTGTTCGTCCGTGACGCACTCGGCATCAGCACACCGACCGCGGACTCGGTGCCACGCCTGAAGCCACCCGTCCCGCGGCTGACCGACGTCGAGGTACCACCGGGGTTCGCACAGGCGTGGGACCGCTGGTGGCTCGAGTCCGACCCGTCCGGCCCCGGCCGCGAGCCGTTCGGGCTGCCCGAACGGCTGCGTGAGGCCTACCTGCGGTGGAACGACCCGTGGTCGCCCGAAGCCAGGCACGCGCGGGACGAGGTCAGCAGAACCTTCTCTGCCTCGCTGCACGAACTGCTCGCCGAGCTCGAGCAGGAACTGGGACACAGACCGATCTTCACCCTCGAGATCCTCCAGATCCCGGTCGAAGGCCAGTTCTGGCGCCGGCTGGGACCCGCCAAGGTGCTCATCTCCGAAGAACTGATGGGCTCCCGCAACGTCATCGCGCCACTGGAGTCAGTGATCCGGGAACTCGCCGAGTAGAGCCTCACCCGTGCGGTACAACTGCTCCAGCAACGGCCGCAGCAGCAACCCCTTCGACGTCAGCGAATACGACGTCCGCACAGGAAAGCCGGGGGAGCGGGAGCAGGACACCAACCCCTGCGCCACCAACGACTCCAGCCGCTCGGTCAGCACCTTCGCGCTCAACGACGGCTGCCCGGCGCGCAACTGCGAGAACGACCGCGGCCCGCGCATCAGGTCCCGCAGCACCAGCGTCGCCCACCGGCCGCTGATCGCCGCCAGCGCCACCTCCACCGGGCAGTCCGCGGTCGGCCGGTCCCAGGTCACCGTTTGGTGACCCATTTCGCGAGAAGCAACGCTGGCAGCATGACCATCCACCCCGTCAGTGTGGCCCACGAGTTCGCCGCCGCGTTCAACTCCCGCGACCCCGACGCCGTCGACGCCGTCGACGCCGTCTACGAACCGGGCGGGCTCTTCGTCCCCGAACCCGGCCGGACCCTCACCGCCACCGCCAGGCGCCAAGCCAACCAGCGGTTCCTCGACCTCGGCCTGCCGATCGAGGTCAGGCCGCGCCACGTCTACGAACACGACGGCATCGCGCTGCTCATCGTCGACTGGACCATCGGCGACGTGAACGGCACCGCCACCGACGTCGCACGCAAAGGCGCGGACGGCCGGTGGCGGTACATGATCGACAACCCCTTCGGCACCGCCTAGGCGGCTTCCGGCGGCTCCATCGCCCCGGTCATGATCGCCACCGCGTCCGACATCGACACCGACCGCGGGTCCACCACCGCCTTGCGGCGCCCGAGGCGCTGGATGTGGATGCGGTCGGCCACCTCGAACACGTGCGGCATGTTGTGGCTGATCAGGATCACCGGCAAGCCGCGGTCGCGGACCTGCAGGATCAGGTCCAGCACCGCCCGCGACTCCCGCACGCCCAGCGCCGCCGTAGGCTCGTCCATGATCACGACCCGGCTGCCGAACGCCGCCGCGCGCGCCACCGCCACGGCCTGGCGCTGGCCGCCCGACAGGGTCTCCACCGCCTGGCCGGGGTTCTGGATCGTCATGATCCCCAGCGCGTCGAGCTGGCGGCGCGCCTCCTCCCGCATGCCGTTGCGGTCGAGCATCCGGAACACCGAACCGAGCACGCCCTTGCGGCGCTTCTCCCGGCCCAGGAACAGGTTCGCCGCGATGTCCAGCGACGGCGACACCGCCAGCGACTGGTGCACCGTCTCGATGCCGGCCTTCCGCGCGTCGATCGGCGTGGAGAACGACACCGGCTCCCCGTCGAGGAGGATCTCGCCCTCATCCGGCACGACCGCGCCCGACAAGGCCTTGATCAGCGACGACTTGCCTGCGCCGTTGTCGCCGATCACGGCGAGGATCTCACCGGGCAGCAGCTCCAGGTCCGCCCCCGCCAGCGCCGTCACCTTGCCGTACCGCTTGACCAGGCCGGTCGCCTGCAACACCGGTGTGGTCATGGCTTGACCTTCCTGATCCACTGGTCCAGCGACACCGCGACGATGATCAGCACACCGACCGCCATCGTCTGCCACAGCACGTCCACACCCGCCAGCGCCAGGCCGTTGCGGAACACGCCGACGATCAACGCGCCCAGCAACGACCCCACGATCGCGCCGCGGCCACCGAACAGCGACGTCCCGCCGATCACCACCGCGGTGATGGAGTCGAGGTTGTCCAGCTGCCCGGCCTGCGGCGACGCCGACGCGATCCGGCCGATCAACGTCCACGCCGCCAGCGCGTACACCAGGCCCGCGGTCGCGTAGACGCTGAGCAACACCCGCGACGTGCGGATACCGGACAGGCGGGCGGCCTCGGAGTCGTCACCCGTGGCGTAGACGTGCCTGCCCCACGCGGTGTTCTTCAGCACGAACGCCATGGCCGCCACCAGGACCACCATCATGATCGAGCCGTAGGTGATGCGCGTGCCGCCGATGTTCACCGTCTGACCGGTCCACAGCAGCAGCGACGGCATGTCCGTGCCACGGATCGTCGCGCTCGCGGAGTACCAGAGGTTCAACGCGAAGAACACGTTCAACGTGCCCAGCGTGACGATGAACGGCGGCAGCTTCAGCCGCGTCACCAGCAACCCGTTGAGCAGCCCGCACAGCGTGCCCACCACGAAACCCAGCAGCAACGCCGGCAGACCGGGCAGACCGGTGTCCGCCGCGACCTTCGCCATCACGATCGACGTCAGCACCATGATCGCCCCGCACGACAGGTCGATGCCCGCGGTCAGGATCACGATCGTCTGCCCCACCGCGAGCGTGCCCACCACGGCGACCTGCTGCAGGATCAGCGAGATGTTGCCCGGCGTCAGGAACCGGTCCGACAGCAGCGCGAACACGATGATCGCCGCGAGCAGCACCACCGCAGGCCCGATCGTCGCCTGCGCGTGCAACAGGTGCTGAAGCCGCGTCAGCACCGACCGGTCCCGCTGCTCCGGCAACGGAGAGGGAGGCCGGGTAGCCGTTGTCGTCATCAGCTCAGCCCCAGCAGTTCTGCAGACCGAACGCCGAGTCCTTCGACTCGACCCCTTCGGCCGGCTGGTCGGTGATCAGCGTGACGCCCGTGTCGGTGTTCTGCGGCTTCGAGCCGTCCTTGGCGAACTTCGCGACCGCCTCCACACCCAGCTGCGCCATCTTCAACGGGTACTGCTGCGACGTCGCCCCGATCACGCCCGACTTCACGTTCTCCACGCCGGGGCAGCCGCCGTCGACCGAGACGATCACGACGTCCTTCTCCTTGCCCGCCGCCTTCAACGCCTCGTAGGCACCGGCCGCCGCGGGCTCGTTGATCGTGTAGACGAGGTTGATGCCGGGGTCCTTCTGCAGCAGGTTCTCCATCGCCGTACGGCCACCCTCCGGCGCGCCGTCGGTCACGTCGTGGCCCACGATCCGCGGATCGGACTCGTCGCCGATCTTGTTCTTGTCCTTCACGTCGACGCCGAAACCCTCCAGGAAGCCCTGGTCGCGCTGCACGTCGACCGACACCTGGTTCGGGTTGAGGTCCAGCAGCGCGATCTTGGCCTGCTTGCCCTCCTTGGCGAACTTCGCCTTCGCCCACTGGCCGATCAGCAACCCGGCCTTGTAGTTGTCGGTCGCGAACGTCGCGTCCGCCGCGCTCGCCGGCTCCAGCTGCGTGTCCAGCGCGATCACCAGCAGACCCGCCGCCCTCGCCTTGTCCACCGACGGCACGATCGCCTTCGAGTCGCTCGGCGTGATCAGGATGCCCTTCGCACCCGAGGCGATCAGGTTCTCGATCGCGTCGACCTGCGTCTGGTTGTCACCGTCCTGCTTGCCCGCGAACGACTGCACCGTCACACCCTGCGAGGACGCCGCCTGCTGCGCGCCCTCCTTCATCTTCACGAAGAACGGGTTCGTGTCGGTCTTGGTCACCAGGCCGACCAGCGTCGCACCGCCCGACGAACCGCCGTTCCCACAGGCCGCCACTGACAGCGTCAGCAACGCCGCCGCCGTCAGCCCGAACGCTCTGCGCGACATGACTCCTCCTACGTCAACGTTGACGTAACCGAGCGAACTGCAGAAATGGGCGCGGTTACGCGAGTACTCAAACCATGTGGTGCGGAAGATCCTGGTCAACCCGGCCCGTTCGAACCAGGAGAGTCGGAACCGGGTATTCCGTTACGTCATCGTTGACGCTAGCTTTCCGTGAGAAGACGCGACAAGCGGCCGTTACGCAAGCGTTACCCGGGGTGGGTGGACATGGATCAAGCAGGAGAACGACGCGAACCCACGATGCGTGACGTCGCGGCACTGGCGAAGGTCAGCACCAAGACCGTCTCCCGGGTCATCAACGACCTGCCCGGCGCGGGCCCGGAAGTCGTCGAACGCGTCCGCGCCGCCGCCCGCACCCTGGGCTACCGGCCCAACCTCACCGCCAGCAGCCTGCGCCGCTCCGACCGCCGCAGCGCCACCATCGGCGTGCTGTTCGAGGACCTGTCCAACCCGTTCGACTCGGCCCTGCTGCGCGCCGTCGAGGACCGCGCCCGGCAGGGCGGCGTCCTCGTGCTCGCCGGCAGCAGCGAGGACGACCACTCCATGCAACGCGAACTGCTGCTGTCGCTGTCCGCCCGCCGCGTCGACGGCGTCGTCGTCATGGCCGTCGGCGGCCACCAGGACGCGCTGCAGCAGGAACGCGACCGCGGCACCCCGATGGTGCTCGTCGACCGGCCACCCACCTTCGGCGGCACCGACTGCGTCACCACCACCAACCGCGACAGCTCCCGCGACGCCGTCCTGCAGCTCGCCTCACTCGGCCACCGCGACATCGCGTTCCTCGGCGACCGCCGCACCCTGTGGACCAGCCAGGAGCGCTACACCGGCTACCTCGAAGGCCTCGCCCAGGCCGGTCTCACCCTGCGCGAGGAGCTCGTGCGCACCGACCTGCACGGCGCCGACCTCGCCGAAGTCGCCGCCACAGAGCTGCTCGACCTCGCCAAACCCCCCACGGCCCTGTTCACCGCCCAGAACCTCGTCACCGTCGGCGCCATGCGGGTCCTGCGCGCCCGCCGCCTGCAGCACCGCGTCGCACTCATCGGCTTCGACGACTTCCCGCTCGCCGACATGCTCGAACCCGGCATCACCGTCGTGCGCCAGGACGTCCCCGGCATCGGCCGCAAAGCCGCCGAACTCATCTTCGCCCGCATCGACGGCGACACCTCACCGCCCGTGCACGCCGTCGTCCCCGCCTCGATCGTGCGCCGCGGCTCCGGCGAGATCACGCCGTCAGCCGACTGACAGCACCGCGTCGACCACCTGCGGACCCGAGAGCAGCACCTCGTCGTTGTGGTCCGCGCCGGCCACCTCGACCAGCTTCGCCCGCGCCGCCACCGCCACCTCGCGGCTCTGCGAGGGCGGCACGATCTTGTCCGCCGTCCCGAGCACCACGACCGTCGGAACGTCCACAGCGGACACCCGCTCGGCCACGGGGTACTTGTCCCGCAACAGCATCTTCACCGGCAGCCACGGGTAGTGGTGCGACCCGGCCGCCGCCAGCGACGTGAACGGGGAGCGCAGCACCAGCCCCAGAGGCGCGCGGTAGGTCGCGAGCTCGACGGCGACCGCGGCGCCCAGCGACTCGCCGAAGTAGATCACCGGGCCGTCGATCAGGTCCAACGCCGCCCGCGCGTCGTAGGTCAGGCCCTCCTCCGAGGGCGTGCCGGGGTTGCCGCCGTAACCGCGGTAGTCGAACAGCAGCACCGACAACCCTCGGTCGGTCAGCGCACGTGCCAGCGGCACCCGCCCCAGCCGGTTGCCGCCGTTGCCGGGGAACACGATCACCGTCGCGGGCGCGTCGCGCACCTCGAAGTGCCACCCGTCGAGCAGCAGGCCGTCCGCCGTCACCAGCCGCACATCGCGCCCATCAGGCAGAACCTCCTCCGCGGACGGCAGCGGACCGGGGGAGGGGAAGTAGACCAGCTTGCGCTGAAAGGCGAAGACCACGGCGACGATGGTGACAACCACCGCCACCGCGATCAACACCGGCCTCCACATCACACCATTTCAGCAGCGCCTACCGGTGTCCGCGACGGTCACCACCGCCACGACCCCCACGGCAGAGCCGTCCGGATACAGCCGCGACATCCCACCGTCCGTTGACAGCGCGAATTCACCAGAACGTGTGAAGTTCGAGAAGTCCGGGACCGAGCAGAACGACGGCACCGCCGGAAACTGGTTCGCCTTCCAGCCCGGTTCGGGCCGCCGGCCTCGTACCCGACGTTGTTCGTCAGCACCCGCGTCAGACCGCCCGGCGCGGCCGAAGCAGTCCCGGAAGCAGCCAGAGCTCCCGCCGTTCCTCTATGAAGCGGGCGCGAACGGCACCAGTACGACGGTGATGTTGTCGTGGCCGCCCGCTTCGAGAGCGACCTTCACGAACTCCTCCGGCCCGCACGGCAGCAACGGCTGCAGGTCCTCCGGCTGCGGCCGGTAGTTGTGCAGCCCGTCCGAACACAGCAGGAACATCCCCGGCGAGGTCGGCTGCAGCGTCATGACCTGCGGCTCCACCCGCCCGGCGTCCGCGCCGATCCACCGCGACAGCACGTGCGCGCGGCGGTCCGTGCGCGCCTGCTCCTCGGTCAGCACACCCTCCGCGACGAGCTGCGCAGCCCACGTGTCATCGGTCGTGAGCTGCTTGGAGCCCTCGTCGGACAACCAGTACGCGCGCGAGTCACCGACCCACCCGATCGTCGCCGTGGTCTCCGTGACCAGCACCGACACGAACGTGCAGGACGGCGCGACACCCCGGCCGCCCGCCTCGAGCGGCTCGTTCTCCACCAGCTGCTCCACCGCGAAGCACGAGGCCGCGACGGCGTCCACCATCGCCTGCTCCGGGTCGGCGGTGTCGATCAACGCGTTCAGCAGCACGTCCACCGCGGCGTCGGCAGCGGCCTGCGACGCCTGCTCGGCGCGCTCGGAGGACGCCACCCCGTCGCAGACGACAGCTGCGACACCCTTGCCCGCGACGTGCCCGAACGCCATCGAGTCCTCGTTGCGCGCCCGCCGCTTGCCCCGGTCCGACACACCGGACACCGCACCGAGCGTGTACTCGACCCGGTCACGCGCCGATGGCTGGTGACGGCCGCACTGGGTGCAGTAGTCCTCGTCATCGATGTCGGGCGAGCCGCACAGGATGCACGAGGCCTGCGCGGGACCGGTCGGCCCGCCGAGCGGCGTGCGGCGGACCAGCAGGTTGCGCCCGCACGCCTCGCAGAACCGGTCTTCCGGCGCTACAGGCGCGAAGCACTCCGGGCACTTCAGGGTGTCCATCAAACCAACGTCCTCGGCCTTACCGCGTTCGCGCGGTCCACCAATGCGATCCGTTCCTCCGGCGTGGCCGCGAACCGGGCCAGCGTGCGGTAGCGCCGCTCGAGACCCAGCCGAAGCTCGTGTTCGGAGAGTGCACAGTCCAGCACCCTGCCCTCGGCGGCCTGATTGCGGGTCACGTAGTCGTACGCCGCCTCCAGCAGCTCCGCCGACAGCTGGGTGTGCGAATGCACGTCGATGTCCAAGGCGTGCAAGCGTTCCCCGGCCGCGACGAGGTCGTCCGCGTCGCCGTGACCGAGCTGCGCGCGCACCGCCGCGATCTGCGCCGCGAGATGTTGTGAAGAAGTGTCCGGAACGGACAGCAACACGTCGACCGCTCGCGCCCGGTCACCGCACGCGAGCAGCACGCGCGCCAGGCCGAACGCCGCCGACACGTACGCGTGGTCCGTGCGCCACACGAGCTCGTACCAGCCCGCCGCCGCCTTCAGATCACCTGTGGCCTCCGCGCACACGCCCAGCGCGAGCTTCGGCGCCGCCTCACCCGGCACGGCCGAGCAGACCGCGTCGAAGAACCCCATCGCGTCCTGCGTCCGCTTGTCCGTCAGCGCCGCGAGGCCCCGGTACCAGTCGGGCCGCCAGTCCTCGGGGTCCAGCTCGGACTCGTCGAACAGCGACGGCGTCGTCAACGACTCCAGCTCACGCAGCGCGGCCTCGGTGTCGCCGGACTCGATCAGCACCCGCACGATCCGCAGCCGCACCTCCACGGTGAGCTGCGGTGCCTTGCGCAGACCCGCCGGATCCGACGTCGTCGCCGTCGCGAGCCACGACGCGGCCGCGTCCGACGTGCTCACGCTCGGCGCCGGCAACGCGCCCGCCACCTCGGCCAGGTCCAGCGCGCCCTCCACGCCGAAGCGGCGCCGTTCCGGGGTGAACTGCCGCGACGGGCCCGGCCGCTGCACGCCGTCCTCGATCGCCAGCACCTCGCGCAGCACACCCGTGAGCTGGTCGGCCATGTCCTCGGCACTCGCGAAACGCAGTTCCGGGTTCGGGTTCGTGGCGCGCAGCAGCAGCCGGTGGAACGACTCGAACCGGCCCAGCAGCGGTTCCTCGTCCGCTGTGGGCAGCCGGTCCTTGCAACGGCCGCGGAAGTCGAACGGGAAGCTCATCACCGCCAGCGCCCGCCCGACGGTGTAGATGTCGGAGTACACCGACGGCCCGATCGTGCCGATCTCCGGCGCCTGGTAGCCGATCGTGCCGTAGATGGGGGAGTGGTGGTCGTCGATGCGCCGCACCGCGCCCAGGTCGATCAGCTTGAGCTGCTCCTCGGTGTGGATCATGTTGTCCGGCTTGAAGTCGCAGTACAACAGCCCCACACCGTGCAGGTAGCCGACCGCCGGCAGGATCTCCAGCACGTACGCGATGGCCTGCGCCAGCGGCAGCGCCTCGTCACCGCGGCCGTCGCGGCGCCGGCGCGTGATCATGTCCTTGATCGACTCGCCGCCGACGTACTCCATCACGATGTAGTCGACGAGGTTGCCGGTCTTGCGGTCCGCGTGCCGGATGAAGTTGTGGATCTTCACGATGTTCGGGTGCTCGACCTCGGCGAGGAACCGCCGCTCGGCCAGCGCCGCCGCCATCGCGTCCGCGTCGCCCGAGTCGAGCAGGCCTTTCAGCACCACCCAGCGGTCGCTCACCGCGTGGTCCAGCGCCAGGTACAGCCACCCGAGACCGCCGTGCGCGAGGCACCCCAGCACCTCGTACTGGTCGTGCAGCACCTCACCCGGTTCGAGCTTCGGCGTGAACGAGTACGCGTGGCCGCACTGCGGGCAGAAGCCCTCCACCCGGCCCGGCTTGCCGTCCTTGCGCCGCCCGACCTTCTTGCCGCACTTCGAGCAGAACCGCTTGGCCTCCGGCACCTCCGGGTTCTCCAGCACCGCGGTCTTCGGATCCCGGTACGGCACCCGCGGCACCTCGACCAGGCCGGCACCCAGCCGGCCACGGCTCATCGACCGCGCGCTGCCCCGGCGCGACCGGCCGGAGTTCGACCGCGAGGCCTCCTGCGACACCGACCAGGGTGCGGTCCCCGGTGCCGTCGCGGGCCCGGTCGCGGGCAGATCCAGTTCCTCACTCATCTCGCGACCCCTCCCTAGTCCCGATAACGAGCGACAGGCGGCACTGGTGCCGGCCCCAGGGTGTTGAGCCACCGCCGGTAGATCCCGCTCCACGTGCCGTCGGCACGCATCCGCTCCAGCACGCCGTTGACGAACCGGACCAGGTCCTCCTGCCCCTTGGGGATGCCCACGCCGTACGGCTCCTCGGTGAACCGCGCCCCCACCACCTCGGTGTACGGGTCCTGCGCCGCGAGCCCCGCGAGGATCGTGTCGTCGGTGGAGATCGCGTCGGTCTGCCCCTGCTGCAGCATCACCAGGCAGTCCGTCCAGTTCGGCACGCTCACCGTCGTCTTCACCCGGTTCACGACGTTGCCCAGCGACGTCGATCCCGACGCCACGCAGACCCTCTTGTCGCCGAGGCTGTCCACGCCGGTGATGCCGGAGTTGCGGCGCACCAGCACCCGCTGCCCCGCCTGGTAGTAGACCGAGGAGAAGTCGACTCGCTCGAGCCGGTCGCAGGTGATCGTCATCGTGCGCACGACGAGGTCGACCTCGCCGCGCTGCAGCATCGGAATCCGCTCGGCCGAGGTGACGACCTTGAACTGCACCTTCTTCTCGTCACCGAAGATCGCCTTCGCGACCTGGCGGGCCACGTCGACGTCGAAGCCCTCGATCTCACCGGTGAACGAGTTGCGGAACCCCATCAGGTACGAGTTCTGGTCCACGCCCGCGATCAGCCGGCCGCGTTTGAGGATCCGGTCCATGTTCGAACCCGCCGGCATCTGCCCCGCCGGTGGCAACGGCCCCGGCCGCAGGCTCGCCGTCGCGTCGCACGACGGCGCCGGACCCGCCGAGCTGCTCGGTGCGGCGGTGACCGTGCTGGCGTCGGCCGGCTGCGGCGCCGGAGCCTCGCGCGGCACGATCTCGCTGGGCGCCGGGCCCGCCGTACACGCGCCGAGCAGCAGGACCGCCGCGAGCGTCAGTGACGTTCTTGAGCGCCTCACCGGTACTCCTTGAGCCGCTGCCACAGTCCCATCGTCGACCCCACCGCGCTGATGACGGCCAGTACCAGCACCCCGACCGCCGTGCCCGCGAGCGACGCCCGCGCCACCGCCACCTCGTCGCTGAAGTCCTGCCGCGCCTCGCCGATCGCGCGCACCAAGTCCTGGTCCAGCGAGTCGAAGTACGGGTTGTCGATCAACGCCACCGCGTCGTTGTACTGACCGGCGTCGTCGGCCTCCCTGATCCGCTGGTGGACCTGCTGCCACTGGCGGAAGTGCCGCATCGCCTGGTCGATCGCCTCGGTGTTCTCGAGCGCCTTCGCGTGGTCCAGCAGACCCTCCAGCCGGTCGGAGACCTCGACGAAGTTCTTCTCGTACGCCTGACCCGCACCCCGCGCGACCAGCGTCAGCGTCTCGTCACCGCGTGCGGTCAGCGTCGCGATCCGCGCCTGCGCCAGCACGTCGACCTTCTGCGACGCCGTGCGGGAGTCCCCGACGTCGTTCATCACCAGCACCGACACCGTGGTGACCCACAGCAGCGACAGCACCGCCGCCGCCGTCGCCACCAGCAGGCCCACGTTGAGCAGCCGGTTCGTCTTGTGGGTCAGATAGCGCTGCGTGAGCACCAGCGCGACCACGAACGCCAGCGCCACCCCGACCGAACCCCACGGGAAGTTCGCCTCGTCCTGCGCGCGGGCCACCCGGTCCGTCTCCGCCCGGTACAGCTCCTGCGCCGCCGGCAACAGCTGCGTGCGCATCAGCCCCGACGCCTCGCGCAGGTACGCCGCGCCCACCGGGAAACCCTGCCGGTTGTTCGTCCGCGCCGTCTCGATCAGTCCCGTGTAGACCGGCAGCTGGGCGGCCAGTGTCGCGGTCAGGTCGGGGGAGGAGGCCGTCGCCACCGACAGCGCCGCCTGCGCCTGCGCGATGTCCGCCTCGTAGCGTTCGCGCAGCTGAGGAGGTTCCAGCCCACCGGACAGGAACGCGCTCGCCGCCGTCGCGTCGGCGTCCTGCAACGACCGGTAGACCTCCTGCGCCGCGTGCGCGAGCGGTTCCGACTGCGTCGCCAGGTCGTCGAGCGCCCGCTCGTGCCGGCTCACGCTCCACGTCGTCAGCCATCCGCTCGCCAGACTCGCCAGCACCAGCACCACGATGATCAGGCTCAGCCGCCCCGGTGTCGACCGCGCGAGACCGGTGACCCGGCGCACCAGCGCCTGCCGCGGCTGCGAGTCGATCACCACGAGCGGGCCTCCCTGTGGCGGAGCTGTGCACGCGCCCTGGTGATCGTCACCACCGCGCGTGGCGTAACTGTAGGCAGTTGAGGGACACCGCGTGGGAATTACCCGCTCATCCCGCGAGGTGTCATCAGGCCGTAACTACCCGATCAAGCTCACCGCTCACGCACGCGTGCAGCCAGGGGCCACCGATCAGGCCCGCGCGGCGATCAGCAGCGCCACTCCGTCCAGGATCATCTCCAGCCCGAACTCGAACGAGTGCTCCGGGCTGAACGCGCTCTGGTGCGCCTCCCCGACAGCGCCGCCGACCCGTGCCGCGACGGGGTAGCGGGCCGGGTCGAACACCGTCATCAGGAACGGAGCCGCCGCGTCCCACCACTGCTGGTCGGTCAGCCCCGTCTCCTTCTCGGTCACCGCCGACGCCGTCAGCCCGCGCGCCGAGTTCTGCACGTGCCCGAGGACCAGGTTGAGCACCGAGTCCATCTCCACGTCGGACAGGCCGATGCCGTCCAGTCCGCGCAGCTCGAAGTCGTACTTCGCCGCCACCTGCGGGCCCAGCACCGTGCGTGACGGCGCCACCTGCAGCAACCACGGATGCCGCCGGTACAACGCCAGGTTCTCCCGAGCGACGTAGGTGAGGTGCGCACGCCAGCCGTCGGCCGTCTCGCGCCCGGTCGTGGCCTGGACGGTGTCGACCATGACGTCGATCAGCTCGCCCTTGCCGGGGACGTAGGTGTAGAGCGACATCGTCCCCACGCCCAGCGACTCGGCCACGCGGCGCATCGACAGCGCCTTGAGCCCGTCGGCGTCGGCCAGCGCGATGCCCGCCTGCACGATGCGGTCCACGCTCAGGTCCGGCTTGCCCTTGCGGCTCGTGCGCTCCTGGGTGCGCCACAGCAACGCCAGCGTCCGTGCCGGGTCACCGCTGCCCGTGTGTTCGATCACGAACGTGACCCTACCGTACCGTATGGTGTACGGTACATAGTATGTTCGCGCCTGCCGACCCGCCAAGACTCGGACAGTTCGACGGAAAACCCCTGCTCGAAGCTTTGCCTGACGCGCTGAACGACGACGGTTACTGGGGAGTGGCCACCGCTACCGCGCTCACCCTCATCGCCCGCGGCCGGATCGTGCCCAGCGTGACCGGAGCAGGCCACGACACCTGGCGGATCGGACCCCTCGACCACGCCGACGAACTGCACCTGCGGCAGCTCGCGGCGCACGGAGACTACGACGAGCTGCGCCAGTTCCTCGACGCCGTCGCGGACGTGCTGCCGCGCACCGGAGCTGGACCGTTCGCCGGCGTCGAACCCCGCGAGGTGCCCGAGCTCAAGACGTGGGCGGACGAGCAGATCAAGCTCTCGTTGCGCATCGAGACGACGGACGACCTGCGGTTCCGCGCGATCGTGCAGGTCCGCGGCATCACCGACCCCTACCCGCGGGACGTGCGCGGCTCCGGCCGCGAGCTCGACGCCATCCGCGCGATCGGCCGCGCCACCTGGCCACCGCTGCAACGCCTGCTCGACCAGGCCGAGCTCACCGACGACGAGGTCGCCGAGCTCCTCGGCACCGACATCGAGGTCCACTGGCCCAAGAACCTCACCACCTCGCTGTCCGCGAAGGCCGTCATCGGTGAGCCGAGCGGCAAGTTCACGGCAGACGACCTGCTGACGTTCAACTGGCAGCTGGCACTCGGCGGCTCGGCCCTGACCGACGCCGAGATGGACGTCATCGCCGAAGCCAGCCGCCCGGTCGTCCGGCTGCGCGACCAGTGGGTGCTCGTCGACCCGAAGCTCAGGCAGAAGGCACGCCGGCAGCTCGCCCCGATCACCGCCGTCCAGGCCGTCACCGCCGCCCTCACCGGCACCGCGGTCATCGACGGCGAACACGTCGACGTCGCCCCGCACAGCCTCACCACCGCGATCACCACCATCCCCGAGATCGAGCCACCCGCAGAGCTCCGGGCGACACTGCGCGACTACCAGCTCCACGGCCTGCGCTGGCTCGCCCACATGACCGGCCTCGGCCTGGGCGCCTGCCTCGCCGACGACATGGGCCTCGGCAAGACCATCACGCTCATCGCCCTGCACCTGCACCGCCGCCACGAGAAGCCGACCCTGGTCGTCTGCCCGGCCTCACTGCTCGGCAACTGGGAACGCGAGATCCACCGGTTCGCCCCGGGAACCCCCGTCACCCGCTACCACGGTCCACAACGGACGCTCGCCGACACCGGCGTCGTGCTCACCACCTACGGCACCATGCGCCTGGACGCCGAGGCACTGCGCAACCACAGCTGGGGCATGGTCGTCGCCGACGAGGCCCAGCACGTCAAGAACCCGCACTCCGGCACCGCCAAAGCACTGCGCTCGATCCCCGCCGCCGCCCGCGTCGCGTTGTCCGGCACCCCGGTCGAGAACTCGCTGGCCGAGCTGTGGTCCATCCTGGACTGGACGACACCGGGCCTGCTCGGCACGCACCGCGCGTTCCGCACCCGCTGGCCAGAACCCGACGACACTCTCGCCAAGGTCGTCAAACCGTTCCTGCTGCGCCGCCGCAAGTCCGACCCCGGCGTCGCCCCGGAACTGCCCGCGAAGACCGAGACCGACCTGCCCGTCTCGCTCACCGCCGAGCAGGCGGCCCTGTACGAGGCGCTGACCAGGGAGATCCTCGACCAGATCGCGGGCAGCGACGGCATGGCCCGGCGCGGTCTCGTGCTCAAGCTGCTGACCGGTCTCAAGCAGATCTGCAACCACCCGTCGCACTACCT
Source organism: Lentzea atacamensis (assembly GCF_003269295.1). Taxonomy (GTDB): domain Bacteria; phylum Actinomycetota; class Actinomycetes; order Mycobacteriales; family Pseudonocardiaceae; genus Lentzea; species Lentzea atacamensis. The sequence continues at coordinate 117,689 of NZ_QLTT01000001.1, forward strand.
CGGCCACTCCACGTTGCAGGGCACGTCCGGCAAGCTCGACCTGCTCGACGAACTGCTCGGCACGATCGTCGCAGAGGAAGGCTCGGTGCTGATCTTCACCCAGTACGTCGGCATGGCCCGCCTGCTCGAACAGCACATCAAGCAGCCCACGCGCTTCCTGCACGGCGGCATCCCCGTGCCCCGGCGCGAGCAGATGGTCGACGACTTTCAGCAGGGCCGCGCCCCGGTCTTCCTGCTGTCGCTCAAGGCCGCCGGCACCGGGCTCAACCTCACCAGGGCCGACCACGTGATCCACTTCGACCGCTGGTGGAACCCCGCGGTCGAGGACCAGGCCACCGACCGCGCCTACCGCATCGGCCAGACCAGGCCGGTCCAGGTCCACAAGCTCGTCACCGAGGGCACCGTCGAGGAACGCATCGCCGCGCTGCTGCAGGACAAGCGCGACCTCGCCGACGCCGTCCTGCACGGGGGAGAGGCCGCCTTCACCGAACTGACCGACGCAGAACTCGCCGAACTCGTCCAGCTCAGGAGCCTCTAGATGACCGCACGCGGATTCGCCGCGTTCCCCAAGGTGAAACGCCGCGTCGCCACCACCTGGTGGGGCAAGGCCTGGGTCAAGGCACTGGAGGACACCGCCCTCGACACCACCCTGCTGCGCCTGGGCCGCCGCTACGCCCACGCCGGCGTCGTCGGCCCGATCACCGTCAGCCCCGGCCGCCTGCACGCCCAGGTGCACGACGACGACACGGTCTACAGCACCACGGTCCTCGTGCCCGAGCTGACGGAAGTCCAATGGGGACGGTTCCTCGACCGCGTCGCCGAACACGCCGGGCACATCGCCGCCCTGCTGGACAACGACATGCCGCGCGATCTCGTCGCGGCCGCAGAAGAGTCCGGTGTGGACCTGCTGCCCGGCATCGGCGACCTCGAACCCGGCTGCGACTGCGAGGGCTGGGAGCTGCCGTGCCGGCACGCCGCCGCGCTCGCGTTCCAGGTCGGCTGGCTGCTCGACGCGGACCCGTTCGTGCTGCTGCTGTTGAAGGGCAAGCCGGAGCAGGAACTCCTCGACGCGCTCAAGCAACGGGTCGCGGGGCCCGTCGGGACCAGAACACCTGTGGTGGTTTCGCGCGACGTCGCAGGTCAGCTGCCCGCGAAACCCGGCCTTCCGGCCACCACACCTGTGGTGCTCGCGGTCGAGCCGCCACCGGGGTACGACGCTGCGGAACTGACGGCGCTGATGGAGATCGCGGCGAAGCGGGCACGCGCGCTGCTGCGGTCCGGCACTCTGGATGAGTGATCAGCGAGAAGCAGAAGATGATGAACGGGCAGCTGTACAAGGACTCCGACCCCGCACTGGTCGCCGAACGCCGTCGCGCACAGCAGCTCGTGGACGAGTTCAACGCCACCCGCGACGACGCCGTCATCAAGGAGCTCCTGGGGTCCATCGGCGAGGACTCGTGGGTCATGCCGCGGTTCCAGTGCGACTACGGCTACCAGATCCACCTGGGCTCCAACAGCTTCCTCAACTACGACGCCATCCTGATGGACTGCGCCACGATCACCATCGGTGATGACGTCTCCATCGGCCCGCGCGCGCAGCTGCTCACCGCGCTCCACCCGATCGAGGACCACGAAGCCCGCCGTCAGCGCTTCGAGACCGCCGCGCCGATCACCATCGGGAACAACGTGTGGCTCGGCGGCGGCGTCATCGTCTGCGCGGGCGTGACCATCGGCGACAACGCGGTGATCGGCGCGGGCAGCGTCGTCACCCGTGACATCCCTCCGCGCGTGCTCGCCGTTGGCAACCCGTGCAAGGTGATCCGTGACCTTTGAGCGGGCGATCGAGCACGTCACAGCACGCTCGCGCGGCGGTCCGCTGCCACGCGAGCTGCGCGTGACGCTCAACTTCCACCCCGGTCGCGGCGTGCTCGAAGCCCTGGCTCGCGACGGCGTCTACCGCTCCCAGTTCGAGACCGGCACCAGCAACGGCGGCCTCACCGCCCACCCCGGCGGTGCCCGCTGGGACTGGGAGAGCCGTCTGTTCGGTGGCGCCTACGACACCGCGAACCCCGCCGACCGCCCCAAGTACGGCGCGCTCAACCACCGTCGGCTGCCCTGCGGCGGCGCGCCCAGGTTCGGCTCGGCGCACCTGCGGCTGAAGGAGGACGTCCTCGACCGCACGACCTTCTGCTACCCGGACAGCGTCTTCGAGCCCGTCCACTTCGGCACCGCGCAACGGTTCGCGCTGATCGAACTGGCCGACGCCGACGACCGCGGCCCGCTCGACGACTACATCGAGGCCCACGTCCACGGCCCCGTCACGCTCGACGACGTGGAAGCCCTCGTGCTGGACCCGAGCTTCACCGGCGACATCGGCCTGCCGTGCCCGGTCGAACGGCACGACGGCTTCCGGCTGTCCACAGAGGAGCTCCAGCGCAACGCGGACTTCCGCACCCCGGAGTCCGTCGCACTGGGACTGGAGATCGCCGAGGGCGGGTTCGTCGACCCGCACATCCTCGAGAACGCCGACGCGCCACCACAGGTCGTCAAACACCTGTGGCACCACCTCGCCCGGTTCGGTTACGCAGGCCGCCGGTAGATCGTCGATCCGCACGTCCGTGAACGCGAGTCCGGCGACGACCACCGGGACACCGGATGCCCAAACATGACGTCCGGGCACCCGGCCACGTTCATCAGCTCAGGTAGAGCGACGCCAGCCGCCGCACCACCGCGGTGACCTGGTCGCGCAGCTCGTCCGGCGCCAGCACCTCCACGTCGCCGCCCATCCGCAGCAACATGCCCGTCGCGTGCCCGACCGACTCGATGGGGATCGTCACCCGCACCCACCCGTCGTCGTCCACAGCGGACTCCTCGGCCGCCCGCGCCACCGCGGGCAGCACGTTCGACGAGAGCGACTCGAAGCCGCGCGGCGACAACCGGATCACCGCCTCCCCGGTGTACTGGCGGGCCTGGAAGTCCTCCAGCGACGCCGTCCAGTGCGCGGCGAGATCGAACCCGGCTGGCCGCTCGAACGACTCGTCGAGCACGGAGGCCGCCTGGATCTGCGACACCCGGTAGGTGGAGATCCGCGACGAACCCTGAGCCACCAGGTACCAGCGGCCGGCCTTCAGGACCAGCCCCAACGGCCGCAGCACGCGCGTCACCTCCTCCGGTGCCTGCCACCGCCGGTAGGAGACCTCCAGCAGCCGTGAGCGCCACACCGCGTCGGCCACGAGCTCCAGGAACGGCGAGCGCTCCGGGTCGTAGTACCAGGCAGGCGCGTCGAGGTGGAACCGCTCCGCCATGTGGGACGCCCGGTCGCGCATGGGCGACGGCAGCGCCGCCATCAGCTTGAGCTGCGCCGCCGACACCGCGTCACCGAGACCCAGCTCGGCGGCCGGCCCCGGCAGCCCCGCCAGGAACAGCGACTCCGCCTCCTGCTCGGTCAGCCCCGTCAGCCGGGTGCGATAGCCGTCGAGGAGCTGGTAGCCGCCGGCGGGACCCGCGTCGCCGTAGAGCGGCACCCCGGCCGCGTGCAGCGACTCCACGTCCCGGTAGATCGTGCGGACCGACACCTCCAGCTCGTCGGCCAACGCCTGCGCGGTCATCCGCCCCTTCGTCTGCAGCAGGAGCAACAACGACACCAACCGGCTCGCACGCACGCGGAACACACTGCCACAAGGTGTCAGTGATAGCTCATATGTTCGACGCATGGCTTTCTACGAGAAGGAGCTGGCGGTCAAGGAACCGCTGGTCATCGCGGGCAGGCACGTCAAGCGCTACGAGGTCGTCACTCCCGGCCTCGAGATCACCGACGACATCCGCGCGGCCGCCTACGCGTTCCTGCCCAAGATCTACCCGGACTTCGACGACCCGACCCCGCCCGCCACGGTCACCGTGCTGCACCGCAGTGCCGCGGGCATGTACCTCAACGCCTACAACTGGGTCTGGGACAACGTCCTGCACTGCCGCACCGCGGTGTCCGGCGACCAGCCGTTCCTCGGCTCGACCGACCCCGACCTCACACACTTCAGCGTCATCCCGAAGGACCTCATCGGCTGCGTGTGGGAGCTGCCGCCGTTGTCGCACGAACGCACCGCGTGGGTGCGGCACGTGCTGGATCCCGACGAGCCCGACTTCGAGTCGTACCTGCTGGACACGATGGCCGAGGGACTGGTGGGCAGATGAGGGACTGGCAGGGGGCGCCGTCCCGCTGAAATCGGTGGACGGCGGCGTTAGGTTCGCAGGCATGACCACTCCGGAAACCGTTGTGCGCGTGCTGGCCGAACCGTCGAGGCTGCGGGCGTTCGCCGCCGTCGTCCTCGGTGCGGGAACCCTGGCCGACGTCGCCGCCGCGTCCGGGCTGTCGGTCAAGGACGCCGGCACCGCACTGCGCAAGCTCCGCGAGGCCGGGCTGGTCGAGGGGGACCCGGCCCGGCCTGCCGACCTGAAGCCGCTGGCCGCGACGCTCACCGAGCCGATGCCCGCCGACGGGCTGGCGCCGTTCGTGCGCGGCGACAGGCTGATCTCGCTGCCGGTCGCGCACGACCGCCGCCGCAAGATCCTCGAGCACATCGCGTCCAAGGCGTTCGTGCCGCAGACGTACTACGAGGAGAACGAGATCAACGAGCGGCTGCAGGCGTGGTGCGAGGGCGGGGAGATCGACCACGTCACCATCCGCCGCTACCTCGTGGATCTCGGGCTGCTGGAGCGCGGCGGAGGCCTCTACCAGGCTCAACCCCTGCCGATGTAAGGCATGGTCGTGGCCATCACGGTCATGAACTGCACGTTCGCGTTGAGCGGCAGCTGAGCCTGGTACAGCACCGCGTCGGCCACGTGCTGCACGTCGAACGTCGGCTCCGGCCTGGTCTCGAAGTTCGCCTGCAGCACGCCCTGGCCCATCCGCTCGGTCAGCGCCGTCGCGGCGTTGCCGATGTCGATCTGTCCGCACGCGATGTTGTGCGCGCGGCCCTCCAGCGACAGCGACCTGGTCAGCCCGGTCATCGCGTGTTTGGTCGCGTTGTACGCCACCGCGTGCGGGCGCGGCACCGTCGCCGAGATCGAGCCGTTGTTGATGATCCGGCCACCGCCGCCGGTCTTCATCACCCTGAACGCCTCGCGGGCGCACAGGAACGCGCCGGTCAGGTTCACACCGACGACCTTCTCCCACGCGCTGAGGCTGAAGTCCTCGATCGGCGTGGCGCGGACGTTCGTGCCCGCGTTGTTGAACAGCACGTCCACGCGTCCCCACCGCTCGACCACGGCCGCGAACAACGCGACGACCGAGTCCTCACGCGACACATCGGTCGGTACAACCAGGGCGGTCTCGGCGAAACCCTCGGCGGTCTCGTGCAGCGCGTCCTCGCGCCGCCCGGCCAACGCCACCTGGAATCCCGCAGCCAGCAGGGTTCGCGCCGCCGCACGACCCACGCCGGAACCCGCTCCCGTCACAACCGCGACCGCCATCGGTGATCTCCCCTCGATCCAGTGATTGTGGTCAGTGTCCCGTGTGGAGTAATTACCTTGCGTGGAGTGTGAAGAGGACAGCTGCCTGCTGTGTGGCGGCACGGGGACCATGTCGTGGCAGCAACCCGTTCCGGGGCCGGAAGGGCTTGTGCTGCACGAGATGTCGCACCCGTGCCCCCGTGGCTGTTCGGGCTGGTGGAAGCTTCCGAACGGTGACCGCGGAGGCGTCGTCGCAGGGAATGTCGCACGTGCCAACGAGATTCCGGCGGGACCGTCCACCACGGCCTGATCACCGAGCGTGAACAGTGGGGGTCACCCATTATTGTCGGGACGGTCCCTGCTTGGCGGCTGCGTCCACTCGGAGTAGAAGCGGACACTGTTGTTCTGTGAAGGAGTGCAGCCGTTGCCTTGGTTCTGGGCTCAACGAGGACCGGACCGCCTGCCGGGTCTGCGGTGGGATCGGTCAGGTCCCCGACCGGTAGCCGAGGCTATTTCTTCGTCATCAGGGTCGGGCCGAGGATCCGGCGGGCGATCCGCCGTGTCAGCGACTTCGGCTGGCGTGCGGGCGCCGGCCTGGGCGCCGGGGGAGCCTCCACGGGAGTGGTGGCGGGGATGGTTGCCGCTTCCGGTTCCTTGGTCGTCGTGATCTTCGCGAACACCTGGGTCTCCGGCTCAACACTGCCGGGCTGCTGCTCGATCGGCACGCGAAGATCTTGCCATCGCGGTTCCGCGCGCCTTCCGTGAGGGGTTACGCCCTGGTACGGCGTGACCCACGTCACGCAGCACACTGTGCGGTGACGGCCCCAGGCGGAGTGTGATGACTGAGACGACCGAGCGTGCGGACGTGGGGCCGCCGCCGGACGCGCAACTGTGGGAACAGATCGCCCGAGGTGACCACGCCGCGTTCACCGAGCTCTTCGAACGCCACGCCGAGGCCGTGTGGAACTACGCCTACCGGCTGACCGCCTCCTGGTCGCAGGCGGAGGACCTGCTCTCCGCGACCTTCCTGACGGCCTGGCGCAAGCGCGGCGAGGCCCAGCTGGTGCGCGACTCCGCCCTGCCCTGGCTCTACACCGTGACGGCGAACCGCGTCCGCACCGAGTGGCGCGCGTCCCGCAGAGCGGTGCGGCTGGTCGCGAGGCTCGCCCCGCAGCACGAGCGCGACCACGCCGACGAGGTCGCCGCCCGCACCGACGCCCAGCGCCGCCTCGCCCTGGTGGTGGCGGCCATCGCGAAGCTGCCGCCGTCCGAGCGGGAGATCGCCCAGCTGTGCCTGCTCGGCGACGTCTCGACCGCCGACGCCGCCACGCTCCTCGGCATCGCCGAGTCGAGCGTCCGCGCCCGCGTCTCCCGCACCCGTGCCCACCTGCGCGAGCTGACCTCGGAGGACACGCCGTGATCGACCAGCTGCCCGAGAACCGCACCCTGCCCGACGACGTCCGGATGCGCGCCCGCCGCCGCCTCTCCGAGGGCATGGCTCCCGGCGCCCGCGCCGGCAGGCAGACCCTGATCGCCGCCGGCGTCAGCCTCCTGGCCGCGGGCGCGGTCTTCGCCACGCAGGCACTGCTCGGCGGCAACGCCGAGGTCGCCGGTCCGCCCTCCTACCCCGACAACGGCGAGCTGGTCGGCAAGGACCGCGCGGTGATCAACCACGTCGAACGCGGCAGGGTCGACCCGGACGTCCTGTCACGGTGCGTGGCCGCCGCCAAGGCCCACCCGCCTGTTTCGGCGTGGCAGACCATCGCCACCAGCCACAAGGCCGGCACGGTCCTCACCGCCTTCCGCGGCCCGACTGGAGTGTTCTTCTGCGCGAACACCGTCACCACGACCACGATCTCCAACCCGGACCCCGTCCAGCTCGAAGAGGGCCGCCGCAAGGTGAGGATCCTGTTCACCACGCCCAGCGGCACCATGGCGGGGCTGGTCTCGCCGGACGTGAAGTTCCTGAGCCTCGCCCGCATCGGCGACCGGGGCACCGACAACACCGGGCCCGCGCTGGTCGACGGGCTCTTCCTGGCCCCGAGCGGCTTCACCAAGGCAGAGAACGGCACGCAGGCGCTGGCCAACGGCGAGCACTTCGCCGTGCGGGGCGTCCCGAAACCGACCGCGTCCGTCGTCGACCGGCCGCTGCCACCCGCGGACCGCAGCACACCCGAGGCGCTCAAGCTCGCCGAGTGCGTGCGCGACCGGCCGATCCCGGACGCCGCCCAGTTCGCCCACACCCTCACCGTCCGGCTCAGCGCCACCAGCACCGTCCGGCTCGGCCGGTTCGGCGACCTGCTGCTCTACTGCATGGACCAGGGCAAACCGGTGAAGGGCAGGGTGCTCGACCGCGACGACCTGGACGAGGTCCGCGGCGAGACCATCGCCTCGGTCGGCGCCTTCTACGACTTCGCACCGGAGACGCTGCGGGAAGACGGGGAGGTGGACCACCTGGTGAGCAACACCGCCGCGGCCACCGGCCTGATCACCGATCCGCGCGTCGCGTCGATCACCTACACCCGGCCCGGCACGGCCGACCTGCCGGCCTCGATCGGCAACGGCACGTTCGTCCTCGTCGCGCCGCTGATCGACCGGCACCCCGACGCACGTGTCGTCGTGCGCGACGCGGCCGGCACGGTGCTGGAGACGATCAAGCCCGGGGACGTGCCGTAAACGGATGGACAGCGGCGTCAGGATCTCGGTTGTGGAGACCGAACGCCTGACGCTGCGCCCGCTGGTGCCCGACGACCTGCCGGAACTGCGGAGGCTGCACGGCGATCCCGAGGTGATGCGGTTCCTCGACCAGGACAAGCCGGAGGACGTGCTCGCCGACGACTGCTTCCGCGCGGCGATCGAGAAGTCCAGCGGCCGGTTCGTCGGCTGGTTCGAGTTCCTGGAGACCGGCGACGGCACGGCCGAGCTCGGCTACCGGCTGCACCGCGGGTTCTGGGGTCTCGGGTACGCCACCGAGGGCGGGAAAGCTCTGATCGAGCGCGGTTTCACGACCGGCGGGGTGCAGCGGGTCGTCGCCACCACGATGTTCGTGAACGCCGGATCGCGCCGCGTGATGGAGAAGTGCGGGCTGCGGCACGTGCGCACGTTCCACCTCGACTGGGACGAACCGCTGCCCGGTAGTGAGCACGGTGAGGTCGAGTACGCGTTGACCAGGGAGGAATGGCTGGCGGCCAGGAACCGTTCGAATTGGTGAACGTTAGGGGGAACGAACATGTGGCAGACCGATCTGGTCGATCTGGACGCGTACTTCGCACGCACGGGAGCGTCTTCGTCGAGTTCTCTGAAGGAATTGCATGAGGCGCACGTACGCGCCATCCCGTTCGAGAACATCGACGTGATGCTCGGTCGCGTGCCGTCATTGGACCTGGCCGACATCCAGGCCAAGCTCGTGGGCCGTCGCCGTGGCGGCTACTGCTACGAACACCAGCTGCTGTTCACCGCTGTGCTGGAACGTCTCGGGTACGCGGTCGCGCGGCGGATGAGCCGGGTGATGACCGGGCCGCGCACGCACTTCATGTCGATCGTGGACAATCACCTCGTCGACGTCGGCTTCGGCGCCGGGATGCTGCACCCGATGCCGCTGGTCGACGGCGCGGTAGTGGACCAGGCCGGGTGGCCGCACCGGTTGCGGCGCGTCGACCGGCGCTGGGTGCTGGAGAAGCAGTCAGCGGACGGCTGGCAGCTGCAGCACGCGTTCGAGGACGACGTCGAGCAGCAGCCCATCGACTACACGATGGCCAACTACTACGTCGCCACGCACGAGCGGTCGCCGTTCAGCCGCCAGCTGGTCGTCATGCGGCTCGCACCGGGTCTGAGCCGCCGTCTGGTCGGCTCCACGCTCACGATTGAACACGCGGGAGCGGAACCTGAGAATTCTCAGGTTGAAAACCTCGCGGAAACGCTGGAATCGCTGGACATCTCGCTTACCGAGAGGGAGCTGAGTCACATCGGCGCAATTCCGGGAACACCGGTGGGTGCGCGTTCGTAGTACTGAACATAAGGGGATCGCATATCGGAGGTGTTGCACATGACCACCGCGACTCCGTTCACCGCAGGAGCCACCAACGCCGCAGGCGTCAACGCTCTGCCCACCCCGCCCACGGGCTGGCCGATCGGTTCCTACGCGACCTACGAAGAGGCGCAGCGAGCTGTCGACCACCTGGCTGACAACGACTTCCCGGTCGCCGACGTCACCATCGTCGGCGTCGAGCCGATGATCGTCGAACGCGTCACCGGCCGCCTGACCTGGGGCCGCGTCCTCGGCGCGGGTGCCGCGTCGGGTGCCTGGTTCGGTCTGTTCGTCGGTCTGCTGCTGGGCCTGTTCTCGACCGGCGGCGCTCTCGCCCCGATCGTCACGGGTCTGGTCGTCGGTACCGTCTTCGGTCTGGCCGGTGCCGCGATCCGCTACTCGGCCCAGCGCGGCCGTCGCGACTTCGCGTCGACCACGCAGCTGGTGGCGGGCCGCTACGACGTCCTGAGCCACCCTCGCAACGCCGAGCGCGGCAAGGAAATGCTGACCACCCTGGCCTGGCGGTCATGAGCCGCTGACGGACCTGCCGGTTCAAGAGGAAACGCCGTCCCTTCCAGGGGCGGCGTTTCTGCATGCTTGCCCCCCGTGACTGGGGGAAGTGTGCGCGAGCTGGTGGCGACGCACTGGTGGCGGACGGTGCCGGCGGTCGCGGCGGTGATCATCACCGCCTTGGGCGACGTCTCGATGTCGGCCGTCCTTCCGACGCTGGTGTGGTGCGTGGCGCTGGCCCGCACCCGGCGGACCGGACTGATCGTCGGACTCGTCCTGCTGGGTTCGCTGGAGTGGTTCGTGGCGCCGCGCGTGTTGTGGTGGTCCGGGCCGTGGGTGCCTTCACCGCTCGACCTGTTGTGGCTCTACCCCCTGCTGGCGGCGCTCGTGTGCGAGACCGGTGCGGTGGTGGAACGCCGCCAGCCGGCCGGCGTCCTGACCCTGCTCGCCGTGGTGACCCTGGGCCTGCTGGCCACCGGGATCAAGGTGCTCGACCACGACTTCGTCAAGCCCGAGTCGGAGGGCGTGCTGCCAGGACCGTCCGGTGTGCGGGTGGTCGAGGGCGATGGCGGGTGCGGCTACTGCTGGCGCGACCTGGACGCGACGGGCGATCGAGCCGGCGAGGTGATGCGCGCACACCTCACGTCTCGGGGCTTCACCCCGGCTAGCCCGCTCGGTGCTGAGCGGATGTGCCGGCACACGGGCGTTTTTGTGCCGTATGTGGTGTGCGCTGAGCTGCGCGACAGGGCGCCGGGCAGCGTGCGAGTCACCTGGTACGTCGAGTGACACCCCATTTCCGTAGGACGTACGGTATTGTTTCCGTATGGCCTACGGAAATGGGGTGGACGGATGGCAGCCGAACGCAGCGGCGGGGGAGACCCGGCCAGGACGCTCGCGTTGCTCTGGCGCACGCCGCCGGAGCCGAAAGCGGTCGGCAGGAAGCCGAAGGTGAGCGTCGACCAGATCGTCGCCGCGGCGATCGCGGTGGCCGACCGCGAAGGGCTCGGCGCGATGTCGATGGCCCGCGTCGCACAGGAACTGTCGGTCGGCACGATGTCGCTCTACACGCACGTGCCCGGCAAGGCCGAGCTCATCGACCTGATGGCCGACACCGTGCTGCAGGAACGCGATCTCACGCCCGACGGCACGTGGCGTGAACGCATCAAGCACTACGCCGACCGCACACGCGCGGTCTACCAGGCACACCCGTGGATGCGTGACGTGTCGATGGTGCGCCCGCCGCTCGGGCCGGGACTGATGGACGGCCAGGAGTTCGTGCTCGCGGCGCTGGCCGACTCCGGTCTGGAGCCGCGGCAGGTGACCATCGCGCACGTGGCGGTCGAGGGGTTCGTCCACGGCGCGGCCGCGTCCGAAGTGGACGATCGGCAGCTCGAGGTCGTGACCGGTGAGTCCGGTGACTCGTGGTGGGGCTCGCGACAGCTGTTCTGGGACGACTACTTCGACGTCGAGCGCTACCCGACCATGACGAGCCTGTGGAACGCCGGCGCCTACGACATCGAGGGCACGCTCGCGGACAGCGTGCGGAAGTCGTTCGACTACGGGCTGGAGAAGCTGCTGGACGGAATCGAAGGGGGCATGCGATGACGATCCTGGTGACCGGCGCGACGGGCCACCTCGGCCGGTTGGTGGTGCGAGGACTGACGGGCCACGTGCGGGCGGTGACGCGCAATCCCGCCAAGGCGAACTTCCCGGACGGCGTGGAGGTGGTGAAAGCCGACCTCGACGACCCGGACAGCCTCCCGTTCGACGGCGTGGAGGTGGTGAAAGCCGACCTCGACGACCCGGACAGCCTCCCGTTCGACGGCGTGGACAAGCTCTACCTGTTCGTGCACCCGCCGACCGCGCAGGAAGTGGTCGACCGCGCGGTGAAGGCGGGCGTGCGCAGGATCGTGACGCTGTCATCGGGTGCGGTGACCTACGGCTACGACACCAGCCACCACCTGCCGGTCGAGCAGGCCGTCGAGGCGTCCGGCCTCGAGTGGACCCACCTGCGGCCCGGCGAGTTCGCGACCAACAAGATCGACCTGTGGGGGCCCTCGATCCGCACGGACGGCACGATCGTGCACCCCGACCCGGACGTGTTCGGCCAGCCGATCCATGAGGCCGACATCGCCGAGGTGGCGGTCAAGGCCCTGCTGGAGGACGGCCACGCGGGCAAGGCCTACAACCTGTCCGGCCCACCGCAGCTCACCCAGCGGGACATGGCGGCGGCACTCGGCGAGGCGCTCGGCCGCGAGCTGCGGTTCGTCGACGTCACGGCAGAGGAAGCGCTCGCCTACTACATGAGCGTCGGCTGGGAGGAGGAGATCGCCCGCTACATCCTCGGGCTAGGCGGCTACGAGGGTGGCGAGCCGGACGACTTCAGCGACTACGAGTTCGTGGTGTCGCCGGACTTCGAGGCGGTGACCGGCAAGCCGTACCGGACGTTCGCGCAGTGGGCGCGTGATCACGTCGCCGACTTCACCGCAGAATGACCGGGTGAAGCTGATCGCGACCGACCTCGACGGCACGCTGCTGCGTGACGACCGGACCGTCTCGCGCCGCACGCGCGACGCGTTGCGCACCGCCACCGAGTCGGGCGCCGAGGTCGTGTTCGTGACGGCACGGCCGCCGCGGTTCGTCGACGCCCTCACGACAGGTCTGGTGGGCACGGCGATCTGCAGCAACGGCGCGATCGTCTACGACATCGGCGAACGACAGGTCGTCGGCTCCCGTCCGCTGGCGGTGGCCGCCGCCCGCAAGGTGGCGGCCACGCTGCGGGAGGCGGTGCCGTCGGTCGGTTTCGGCGTCGAGACCGGCCACCACGTCAGGTACGAGCCGTCCTACGTGCTGCGCATGCCCGAGGACGCCGCCGCCGAGCAGCCGGTCGCGGTGCTCGACGACCTGTGGGCGGTGCCGTTCGTGAAGCTGCTGGCGCACTCGTCGGAACACAGCGCGGACTTCATGGTCGCCGCGGCCGAGACCGTCGCCGGCGGCGAAGCGCAGTTCACCCACTCCGGTGGCCACGGCCTGCTGGAGGTCAGCGCGCTCGGCGTGGGCAAGGCCGCTGCGCTGGCCGCTCTGTGCGCCGAGCGGGGCGTCGACGCCGCTGACGTCGTGGCGTTCGGCGACATGCCCAACGACCTGTCGATCCTGCGCTGGGCCGGCCTCGGGTACGCCATGGCCAACGCACACGAGGCCGTGCTCGCCGCCGCGGACCGTCGCACGCTCACCAACGAGGAGGACGGCGTGGCCGTCGCACTCGAAGATCTGTTCAGCCGCTGATCACCCGGTCGATTTCGGCACCTCCCGTTCGACGTCTCTGCAAGGGAAGAGAGAACGAGGAGGTCCGGTGCGGTTCATGGTGTTCGTCAGGAGCCCGAAACCGTTGGCGGCGCTGCACACCGACACCCTGCTGCGCGCGGGCGTCCTGCTCGACGCGGGCGACCTGGTGCCCCACGCGTTCGGGGTGTCCGGGTACTGGCTCATCGACGTCAGGAGCTGGGAGGAGGCCGTGGAACGCGTCCGGCGCATCCCCCTTCCGGCGTGCGTCGTGGAAATACGGGAGTTGCCTGTGGTCTGATGCCCCCATGGGGGCTACCACCTCGGTGCACCGCACCATCGACGCGGTCTGGCGGATGGAGTCGGCGAAGGTCATCGCGGCGCTCGCCCGGTACGTGCGCGACGTGGGCCTCGCCGAGGAGATGGCCCAGGACGCCCTGGTCGCGGCGCTGGAGCAGTGGCCGGCCGAAGGCGTGCCGAAAAACCCCGGCGCGTGGCTCATGACCACGGCCAAGCGGCGCGCGATCGACCAGATCCGGCGGCGGGAGAACTTCAACCGCAAGGTCGAGGAGATCGGGCGCGAGGTCCAGGAGGTCACGCCGGACGCCAGCGAGGGCATCGAGGACGAGATCGGCGACGACCTGCTGAGCCTCATCTTCACCGCCTGCCACCCCGTGCTGGGCACCGAGGCGCGGGTGGCGCTGACGTTGAAGATGCTGGGCGGCCTCAAGACCGAGGAGATCGCCCGCGCGTTCCTGGTCAGCGACTCGACCGTGGCCCAGCGCATCGTCCGCGCCAAGAAAGCCCTGGCCGACGCCGGTGTGCCGTTCGAGGTCCCCGAAGGCCCCGAACTGGCGACGCGGCTCGCGTCCGTCCTCGAGGTGATCTACCTGATCTTCAACGAGGGCTACTCCGCCACCCAGGGCGACCACTGGATGCGCCCCGAGCTCTGCGCGGAGGCACTGCGGCTCGGCCGGGTGCTCGCCGAGCTCGCGCCGAAGGAAGCCGAGGTCCACGGCCTGGTCGCGCTGATGGAGATCCAGGCCTCCCGCGCCAAGGCCCGCACCGGTCCCGGCGGTGAGCCCGTGCTGCTGCTCGACCAGGACCGCAGCAAGTGGGACTGGCTGCTCATCGGCCGCGGTCTCAAGGCCCTCGAACGGGCCGAGGCACTCAACCAGCCGCCCGGCCCCTACTACGTGCAGGCCGCTCTAGCCGCGTGTCACGCCCGCGCGCGCAAGGCCGAGGACACCGACTGGCAGCGCATCGCCTCGCTCTACCAGGTGCTCGCGCAGATCTCGCCGTCACCGATCGTCGAGCTCAACCGCGCGGTGGCGTTGTCGATGGCCTTCGGTCCCGCCGCCGGCCTCGCCCTGGTGGACGAGATCGCCGGCGAGAAGGCGTTGCAGGGCTACCACCTGCTGCCCAGCGTCCGCGGCGACTTCCTGGTCAAGCTCGGCCGGTTGAAAGAGGCGAAGGGCGAGTTCGAGAAGGCCGCCTCGCTCACCCGCAACGAACGCGAGAAGACGCTGCTGCTCGAACGCGCCGCCGCCTGCGACTAGGTGAGGGCGAGCTTCACGCCGAGCGCCGCGAACGAGGCGGCGAAGCACCGCCGCAGCCACACCATCACCCGCGGCCGGGACAGGACCTGGTCGCGCATCGACGCGGCGAAGAGCCCGTACACGACGAAGCCAGCGAACGTCATCGCCATGAACACCGCGCTCAGCTGCACCATCTGCGCCGGAGTGGTGGCGAACTGCGGCAGGAACGCCACGAAGAAGATCGTCAGCTTGGGGTTCAGCACGTTGAGCAGCACGGCGTTGACGATGATCTTCGTCGCCGACGCCCGCGGCGCGTCGGCGGAGACCACGAGCTCGCTCTTGTCCCGCAACGTGCTCCACGCCAGGAACACCAGGTACGCGACCCCGAGGTACTTCACGATCTCGAACGCCAGCGCGCTCGCGTGCAACAGTGCGGCCAGCCCGGTGACAGTGGCGACCACCTGCGGCACAATCCCGAGCGTGCAGCCGAACGCGGCGATCACGCTCGCACGCCGGCCGTGGGCCAGACCGGCGGACATCGTGTACAGCACACCGGTGCCGGGTGTGGCGACCGCGATCAGCGTCGTGATCAGGAATGCGAGGCTCATGCCGATCACTGTGCCGCCGGATCGGTCCAATTGGCAGAGCCAAATCAGGCGTGCTGAAATGGTCCAATTCTCGGGATCGGGTCCGTGTGGGCGACCCTGCGGTCCAGGTCGGCCTGGAGGAGGTCGAGCTGGATCGGGGTGCCGCGGTAGGCGATGTGGCCGTCGGGCCTGATGACGTACGCGGTGTCGTTGCTGTATCGCTTGTGCGCGCTGCCGTCGGAGTCGGTGAGCGCGCCGGCGCCGTCTCGCATCGACACGATGTGGGTGTGCACGGCTGCGCCGTACCGGTTCTCCAGTGTCGCCGCGAGCGCGAGCGCGGGTGAGGTGTCCGCGTCGCGGGTGAACAGCAGCACCGTGTAATGCGTGCCGCGCAGCAAGGTGAACAACCGCTGCCCGCCCACCACGACCTCACGTGCCCGGTCGCCCGGCCGGGGGCCGTGCCGCATCGGGCCGTCGTGGGAGTTGAGCGGGCTGTCCGGGTAGCCGACGCGCAGCTGGGAGAACAGACCCGCCACCAGGCGGCGGAACGCGGGCCGCGCCACGGCGTGGGGGAGCAGCCGCGGCTGAAGTGCCCGGACCAGCCGGGCGAGCGGGTGCTGGGCGGCCGCGATCGAGAAGCCCCGGTCGGTGGTGCGCAGCAGCTGGGTGGCAACCGGGTGTCGTTCGGCGGAGTAGGAGTCGAGGATGCCGGCGTGAGCGTGGCCGTGTTCGACGGCGGCGATCTTCCACGCCAGGTTGTACGCGTCCTGGATACCGGTGTTCATGCCTTGGGCTCCGGCAGGGCTGTGGATGTGCGCGGCGTCGCCGGCGAGGAACACCCGGCCCTCGCGGAAGCGGGGCACGCTGCGGCGGTGCAGCCGGTAGCGAGCCGTCCACGAGGTCTCGGCGATCCGGGCGGGAACGGACGAACGTTGATCCATGAGCGTTTGCAGGTCGGCGAGCGTCGGTGCGTTGTCCGTGTCGTCTCGCGCGCCGGCGGGGACGCTGCCGAAGATGCGGAACCGGCCCGGTCCTGGCATGGCCCAGGCGGCGAAGATGCCGTCCTTGGCCGGGAAGATGTACAGCTCACCGTCCGGCAGGTCCCAGTCGAGCCGTGCGTCGGCCTGGATGAACTCCTCGGCGTAGGTGGCACCTTCGAACGGGATGCCCACCGTTGAGCGCACTCTGCTGTGCGCGCCGTCGGCACCGATCACCCATCGGGCGGTGACGACTTCCTCCGTGCCGTCGGAGCGGCGCAGCCGTGCCCGGACTCCGTCCTCGTCCTGGTCGAGGTCCTCGAAGACGACCCCGCGTTCGACGGGCACGCCGAGGCCGAGCAGGTGCTCGGTGAGCAGGCGTTCGGTGAGGTCCTGCGGAATCATCTGCGGATCCGGATAGGCCGTGTACAGGTCCGACTCGCCCGACAGCTGCGCGCCGAGGTCGAACCGGAACGGCCGTCCCTTGATCACCGCGGTGAGCTGGTCGGCGGGGCGCCCTGCGCTCAGCACCTGCTCGACGACGCCCATGTCGTCGAACACCTCCAGCGTGCGGCTCTGCACCACCAGTGCCCGCGACGTGACCGCGGGTCTGCTCTGCCGGTCGACGACCCGCACGGCGAGGCCGCGTCTGGCCAGCTCGGCTGCTGCGGTCAGGCCCGTCGGTCCGGCGCCCACCACGAGAACCGTTGTCATCGTTTCCTCCGGATCTTCTCTCGACTGACCGGTCGGTCGAGTGGAAACGGTAGACCGACCAGTCAGTCGAGGCAATACAATTAACCGGTGCAACCGTTGAGCCAGGGATCAGGTCCGATGGGCAAGGAAGCGACCACCGAGCAGCGCCGGGCGCAGATCCTCGCCGCGGCCGCGGCGGTCTTCGCCGGCAAGGGATTTCACAAGGCGCGCATGGACGACGTGGCGCGCGCCGCCGGTCTGGGCAAGGGCACGGTCTACTGGTACTTCGCCAGCAAGGAAGAGCTGGCCATCTCGCTCGTCGAGATCATGCAGGGCGTGATTCCTCGCCAGCTGGCCGACGCCGCCGGGGAGCCGGGTTCGGTGCGCGAGCGCATCACCGCGCAGATGAACCGCCTCGCGGAATCGCTGGCCGCCAACTCCGACACGGTCCTGCTGACGTTCGAGATGTACTCGCTGTCGTACCGCGTGCCGGAGATCAGGGCCTACTTCATCCGGTTCTACACCGAGCTGACAGGCCAGTTCGTCCGGCTGCTCGAACAGGGAGTCGCCGCCGGCGAACTGGCCGAGGACACCGACGTGGAGACCGTGGCGAGGACGCTGGTCTCGGCGGTCGACGGCCTCAGCGCGCGCTGGGCGCTGGCCCCGGAGGACCACGACCTGCGCGCGAACCTGGCCAGCACGGTCGCGCTGATCCTGGACGCGGTGACGGCGAAAGCGAAGGGCGAATGATCTCCCGGCTGTGCCAGGACATCCAACGCGAACTGGAAGCCGATCCGCGCTACCGCCACACGAGTCACCTGCGGGTCGAGGTGGCGGGCGAGCTGGTGCACGACGCCCACCTCCACGGCCCGGCGGTGGCCGAGACCTTCTCCATCACCAAGTCCGTGCTCTCCACCCTGGTGGGCATCGCGATGGCGGACGGCCTGGTCACCGACCTCGACACACCGCTCGGGCAGGTGCTCGACATCCGGGGCACCCCGGCCGAGCGCCACACCCTGCGCCACCTCCTCACCATGACCCGAGGCTGCGAGACCGCAGGTGAATGGGACGTCGACGCCGTCCTGGCACGACCGCACGGCTGGATCAGGCACCTGGCCTCGGCGCCGCAGCTCACCGCGCCCGGCGTCCGGTTCGAGTACGACGGCGTGGCGGCACACCTGCTCAGCGCCGCCTTGACCGAGCTCGTCGGGCGGCCGCTGGCCGGCTACGCGGCGGAACGGCTGTTCACCCCGCTGGGCATCAGCGACTGGGAGTGGTCCACAGATCCCGACGGGATCGCCGTCGGGTGGGCGCACCTCCGCCTGTCCGCCGGCGGACTGGGTGCACTGGGACGGCTGTGGCTCGACGGCGGCCGTCTGCACGGGACGCCCCTCGTCGATCCGGGCTACGCGGCCCAGATGATGCGACCGCAGAACCAGGGCGGCTCTCCAGAAGGGTGCCCGTTCGGCTATCTCATGTGGATCGACGAGCACGGTCCGTTCGCCGGTGGCTGGGCAGGCCAGCACGTCACCCTGATCCCCGAAGCCGACGCGGTGATCGTCACCACCGGCGATCCCCGCTTCGACCCCGGACCACCACCGCGTGCCGAACTCCCCGACGACTGGAGGCCGGCGCGTGACCTGGTCACCGCGCGGCTCGTGCCGGCCCTGCTGGCACGGTGAGCGGATTTCGGTCGCAACCCCGGCGAGAGTGTCGAAATGCCACCACCGGCTCCGTCCCAGGGGTACGAGCAACGAGGAGGCACACGAAATGGCAGTCAAGGCCATGCACCACGTCGGCATCACCGTCACCGATCTCGCGGCCGCGGTCGCGTTCTTCGAGGAGCTCGGCCTGGAGCTCGAAGGAAAGATGCACATGGAGGGCTCGTTCGTCGACGGCGTCATCGGGCTCGACGGCTCCCGCAGCCAGATCGCGATGCTGCGCACCCCGGACGACCGGTACCGGATCGAGTTCAGCGAGTTCCAGGCGCCGCAGAGCATCGACGGCAGCTCGCACGCACCGATTCACGCCCTCGGCCTGCGGCACATCGCTTTCGTCGTGGACGACCTCGACGACACCCTCGCCCGCCTCCGGCCGCACGGCGCCGAGCTGGTGCGCAACGTCGAGACGTACCAGGACATCCTGCGGACCTGCTACGTCCGCGGCCCCGAGGGGATCCTCGTCGAGCTGAGCGAGTTCTTCAGCTGAGCGCCCGCGCGTACGCCGTGGGGGAGACGCCGACGGTCTGGGTGAAGTCGCGCACGAGGTGGGCCTGGTCGCTGTAACCGAGATCAGCGGCCAACCGCGCCCACTCCACCTCGGACTCGGCGCGTTCCAGCGCCTCGTGGATGCGGTAGCGCAGGATGACCCACTTCGGGCTCACCCCGACGTAGTCCGCGAACAGCCGTTGCATCGTCCGCACCGCCACACCCTCGGCGCTCGCGAAGTCCGCGACCCGCTGGATCTCCCGGTCGTCACGGATCCGCTGGACCAGGTCCATCGCCAGCGTCGCCTGCGGATCCTCGTGTGGCCCCATCGTCAGCAGGAACCGATCGAGTGCGGCGACGCGCCCGTCCTCGTCCTCCTCGCCCAGCACCAGCTCCGCGGGAACGTCGGTGAGCCGCACGTGCCGGCCGGTCCAGTGCGACACCGGCTCGGCGCGGAACGGCCGGAACCCGCCGGGCCGGAACTGCACTCCCGCGACGGCAACCCGGCCGTGCAGCGTCCGGCTGAAGAGCCCGAGCCCGACACCGGCGATCTCCGGGTGCGCGTACCCGTGTTCGAAGACGAGGTTCACGGACGGATGCGGCACCACGTGCGAGGTGTAAGGCGTGTCGAGCGAACCGTCGATCAGCCAGTAATGCTCCAGATACGGCTGCAGCTCGGCACAGGGCAGACGACGCCGGAACCGCACGCGGGCGAACAGCTCACGCGCGTCCACGATTCCCCTGGTGTCCCGGCGCGGCCCCTGCACGCCAGTGATCCTAGGTTGGCGCGTTTTTTCAAGAACGCCGAACCGCGCGGAAATAGCGTCGAGCCATGAAGCTCAGCGTTCTGCTCGATCGTGCCCGTGACCACGCACTGCCCGTCATCGCGGACATCGGTGACGACGACCTGACCAAGCCCACCCCGTGCGCTGACTACGACGTCCGCGCCCTGCTCGACCACCTGCTGCACGTCGTCGTCGAGTTCCAGAAGCTCGCCGTCAAGCAGGACGCCGACTTCAGCCACACCCCGTCCTATCCGGACTGGCGCGCGCAGTTCCCCGTCGAGACGGCGAAGCTCGTCGAGGCGTGGGGGCAGCCCGGAGCGGACGAGGGCATCGCCGGCAGCATGAACATGCCCGCACAGACCGTGGGCGGGCTTGCGTTGCTCGACCTGACCATCCACGCCTCGGACCTCGCGCAGGCGACCGGACAGCGCTTCGAGCCCGACACCGAGGTGCTCGCCGAGGTCGCGGGCCTCGTCGCCCAGATGGGGCCGATGGCCCAGGAGTGGAACGTGTTCAAGGCGCCCGTCGAGGCACCGGCCGACGCGTCACCGTTCGAGCGGGTCCTGGCCGACACCGGCCGCAACCCGCGCTGGAGTGCTTGACTGGCGGCATGATGACCATCGGGATGCTCGGCGGGATGAGCTGGGAGAGCAGCGCGGAGTACTACCGCCTCGCGAACACGATCGTGCGGGAACGCCTCGGCGGCCTGCACTCCGCGAAAGTCGTGCTGCACTCCGTGGACTTCGCCGAGATCGAACGCATGCAGGTCGAGGGCAGGTGGGACGACGCCGGCAAGGCGCTCGCCGAAGCGGCGGCGAGCGTACAGGCGGGCGGTGCGGACTTCCTGCTGCTGTGCACCAACACCATGCACAAGGTGTTCGACCAGGTGCAGGCCGCCGTCGACATCCCGATGATCCACCTCGGCGACACCACGGCTGCCGCGATCAAGAAGGCCGGGCTGACCACGGTCGGCCTGCT
Organism: Lentzea atacamensis; assembly: GCF_003269295.1. GTDB lineage: Bacteria > Actinomycetota > Actinomycetes > Mycobacteriales > Pseudonocardiaceae > Lentzea > Lentzea atacamensis. The sequence goes on from NZ_QLTT01000001.1 coordinate 138,718, forward strand.
CGGCACCGGGTTCACGATGGACCAGCCGTTCTACCGCGAACGCCTGGAGTCGCACGGGTTGCGCGTCCTGCTTCCGTCCACAGAGGACCGTGCGACCGTGCACCGGATCATCTACGACGAGCTGTGCGTCGGCGTCGTCCGGGACGAGTCCAGGCGGGCGTACCAGGACGTGATCTCACGGTTCGAGGGGGCGGAGGGGATCATCCTCGGCTGCACCGAGATCGAGCTGCTGATCACCCAGGCCGACGTGCCGCTTCCGGTGTTCCCGACCACCCGCCTGCACGTCGAGGCGGCCGTTGAGCGGGCCATTCTGTGAATATGTGATGTGATCCACGCCGCAACGCGGCCACGCTGCGAGCTGTCTTAGTCACTGAGGGCTAATCAACCTCCACAGTGAACCAGGGGAGTTCGCGTTGAAACGATCACATCTCGCCGCAGGGCTGACGGCTGTCGTGGTTGCCGCCACGGCAGCCGTTCCTGTTTCCGCGGCACCGCAGCAACCAGAGGTGCGTGCGGACGGGCTGACCACCAAGGTCACGCTCGTCACCGGTGACGAGGTCGTCGTCACCAACGGCAAGGTTCAGCCTCGCGCGGGCAGGGGCAGGCAGAACATCGCGTTCCGGACGTTCAAGGATCCGCGGGGCGACCTCCACGTCGTTCCCTCGGACGCCCAGGCCGGGTTGAACTCCGGGGAGCTCGACGAGCGGCTGTTCGACGTCTCGCTGCTGGCCAGATCCGGCTACGACGACGCCTCCAGCAAGACCATTCCGCTGATCGTGCAGGGGCAGGGGATCAGCGCGGCCAACGCGGAGTCGTTGCCGAGCATCGGCGCGCACGCCGTGACGGTCGAGAAGAACGGCGGGTTCTGGTCCGGTGCCCGGGCGGCGGGAACCGGACGGATCTGGCTCGACGGCCTGGTCACCGCGTCGCTGGACCGCAGCGCCGCGCAGGTCGGTGCGCCCCGGGCGTGGGAGAAGGGCTTCACCGGGTCCGGCGTGACGGTCGCGGTGCTCGACACCGGTGTCGACGAGACGCACCCGGACCTCGCGGGCGCCGTCGTCGAGTCGAAGAACTTCAGCGACAGCGACACCACCGACGACCGCTCCGGCCACGGCACGCACGTCGCCGCGACCGTGACCGGTGACGGCACGTACAAGGGCATCGCGCCCGACGCGAAGATCGTCAACGGCAAGGTGCTCGGTGACCACGGCGGCGGCCGCGAGAGCGACATCATCGCCGGCATGGAGTGGGCCGCCACCAAGGCCAAGGTCGTCAACATGAGCCTCGGCAGCCCGTGGCCGGAAGAGGGCACCGACCCGATGTCGCTGGCGCTCAACCGGATCACCGCGCAGACCGGCGCACTGTTCGTGGTCGCCGCCGGCAACTCCGGTGGCGCGGTGGGTTCACCCGCGGCCGCCGACGCGGCCCTCACCGTCGGCGCGGTGGACCGTGACGACAAGCTCGCCGAGTTCTCCTCGCGCGGCCCGCGCTGGGTGAACAACGCGGTCAAGCCCGACATCACGGCGCCGGGCGTGGAGATCGTGGCGGCCAAGGCGAAGAACGGCCAGATCGGCACGCCTGTCGGTGACGCGCACGTGGCGTTGTCCGGCACGTCGATGGCCACGCCGCACGTGGCGGGCGCGGCGGCGATTCTCGCCGCCCAGCACCCGGCGTGGAAGGCCGAGGACATCAAGGCGGCGCTGATGAACACGGCGAAGCCCAACCCGTCGTTGACCATCTACGAGCAGGGCGCCGGACGTCTCGACGTGGGCCGCGCGGTGTCCGCCGGGGTCACGACGTCCGCCGGCAGCCACTCGCTGGGCATCGCCCGCTGGCCGCACGACGACGACAAGCCGATCACGCAGAAGCTGACCTACCGCAACAACGGCAACGCGGCCGTGACGCTCGACCTCAGCGTGGCCGAGGTGAAGCCCGCTGCTTCCGGCCTGTTCAGCGTGTCGCCGTCGAAGCTGACGATCCCGGCCGGTGGCTCCGCGGACGCCGTCGTCACCGCGGACACGCGTGCTTCCGTGCCGGACGCGATCTACGGCGCCGTGGTCCTGGCATCTGATGGCACGCGCGTACCGGTGGGTGTGGTGAAGGAGGTCGAGAGCTACGACGTGAAGCTGACCTTCCTCGACCGCAACGGCAATCCGACGCCGGACTACAACTACCGGTTCGTCGACGTCAACCAGCCGCAGGCGTACCTCCGGTTCGACCCGTCGGGCACGATCGTCCAGCGCCTGCCCAAGGGGACGTTCTTCTTCGACGGCTCGGTCTACACCCGCGACCCCGACCCGGCGAAGCGCGGCTCGAGCACCGCGATGATCGAGCCGGCGATCGAGATCACGGGCGACACCGACCTGGTGTTCGACGCGCGACAGGCGAACCAGCCGTCCATCACGGTCGACCAGAAGGAGGCCGCGTCGTCGAGCGCCGAGCTGGGCTTCGCCATGCAGGCCAACTGGGGCCTGACCGGCACGACCTGGATCATCGGCCGTTTCGACGGTTTCTTCATCCGCCCGTCGAAGACGTCGTGGCCCAAGTTCAACTTCTACGCGCAGACGGTCATGGCCAAGCCGGACGGCAACGGCTATTTCGACGGCAGCCCGTACCAGTACAACGTGCGGATCTCCGAGAACGGCCGCGTGCCGGAGAACGTCCAGCGCACGGTGAAGGACAGCGAACTGGCCAAGGTCGACTCGGTGATCCACGCCCGCGTGCCGGGCTCGATCGGCCAGCGCGACAACGGCGCCTCCGGTCCGCTTCCGTTGCGGCTCAAGGAGTTCTACACGCCGGACGTCGAGTGGCTCGGCTCCGTGACCGAGTTCGCGAAGCTCGGCGAGTACCCCGGCCACGGCTACCAGTACACGGCCGTGCCACAGGTGTACAAGCTCGGCCGCACCGTCACCAAGCACTGGAACAGCGCCGTGTACGGCCCCGCCGTGCCGAACGACCCGCGCTACGTCCGGTTCGCCGGACGCCTGGGCAACCAGCTGCGTCTCGACGTGCCGATGTTCAGCGCGACCGGCACCGTCGGCGGCGGCACGCACGTCGGCAGGACCGTCGTGACCCTCGACGGCAAGGTCATCTCCGACCAGGCCTACGCGGGCTACGCCTACATCCAGGGCGTGCCGGCGGAGAAGAAGACCTACCAGGCGCACGTCGAGGCCACCCGCGACTCGCAGTCGTCGAGGATCGTCACCGACTGGACGTTCACGTCCGAGCACGTCGCGGGCGAGGAGTACAAGGCGGTGCCGCTGCTGGCGGTGCGGTTCGCGCCGGAGCTGGACGACCAGAACCGGGCGGCTGCGGGTCGTGCGTTCACGATCCCGGTGACGGTGGAGCGCAACGGATCCTCGTCTTCGGCTGGGATCAGGACGCCGCAGATCCAGGTGTCCTACGACGAGGGCAAGACCTGGCAGCAGGCGCTGGTGTTCAAGGTTCGCGACCAGTGGCGTGCTGCGGTGTTGCACCCGAAGAACGCCAAGTCGGTGTCGCTGAAGGCGAAGGCCAATGACGCGAACGGCTCCGTCGAGCAGACGATCATCCGTGCGTACGACCTGAAGTGACGGCGTGAGGGGCCGGGCGGACCCGGCCCCTCACCGCTACTGCTGATACGGCGCCAAAGTCTCCGAATCCACGTCCGGCGCCTCCATGATCGGATGCACCTCGATCGGCTGGTTCAGGATCGACCCGCCCGGCCCGGGACAGGCCGAGCACTTCGCCGCGATCTCCAGCACCCGCTCGCGGCTGGTGACGTCCACCACCCAGTACCCGGCGATGACCTCCTTGGACTCCGCGAAGGGCCCGTCGACCACGATCGGCGCACCGCCGCCGTCGCCTCCGCGCACCACGAACGCGCGCGCCGGGCCGCTCAGGCCCTCGGACTGCAGCAACTCACCGGAGGCGCGCAGCTCGGCGTCCAGGTCGCGCATGTAGGCGATCATGCGGTGCATGTCCTCGTCGGACCACGCGGCCAGGCCCTCCCAGTCCTCCTGGTTGCCGCCGTAGCTGACCAGCATGTACTTCACTTCCACTCCCCACCGGTCGCGCGGGCCTTGATCTCCTGCACGGCCCAGCTGTTGCCGTCCGGGTCGTCGAAGAAGATGAACGACCCACCGTCCTGTTCGTTCATGCGCACGATCTCGCCCACCTCGACGCCGCGCTCGACCAGCTGTGCGCGGGCCTTCTCCAGGTCGGAGACGACGAGCTGCACGCCCTTCAGCGCGCCCGGTTCGCCCTTCACGATGCCCTTGCCCATGACGATCGAGCAGGCCGAGCCGGGTGGGGTGAGCTGCATGATGCGGGTGTTCTCGTCGAACGTCGTGTCGTGGTCGACGGTGAAGCCGAGCTGCTCGGCGTAGAAGTGCTTCGCCCGGTCGAGATCCGATACCGGCACGACGATGACTTCCAGCGTCCAGTCCATGTCCGAAGTTCCTCTCAGCGGCTGCCTTACAGCGGTCCGTCGAAGTGCTCAGGAACTTTTCGACATGGGGTCTCGGCCCACATACCCGAGCAGCCGGTCCTGCAGCGGAGCATCGTCGGGCACCGCGACCTCCTCGCCGTAGACCTCGATGCCGGGGCCGAACGCGCCGGGCGTGCGGAAGCGTTCCATCAGCTCGGGAGGCACCGCGGTTGCCGTGGCCCACAGGCGTGCCACGTCGGCCGGCGGGATCGTCTCGTCCTGGCCGGTGGCGCGGGCGAGGTCCCAGCCGTGCAGCACGAGGTCGTCGCTCACGACGCGGTCGATGTGGTCTTCCAGGGTCATCGGGCCGAGGGGCGTGGAGACCTCGCTGCGGGCACGGTCCGACGACAACGCCTCTTCGATCTGGCGCCGGGCCTCGCGGAAGTCCGTCAGCGGGTCGTCGGTTCGTGGGATCGCCACGCCCAGCATCACGCCGTGCATGTCGATGACGTGGTCCACCACCCCACGCGCGGTCCACTTCGCGCACGGCGACGGGTTGTCCCACTGGTCCGCACGCACATGAGCGACCTTCGCCTCGAAGGCGTCCGCACGAGCCCGGTACCTGTCCGAAATCGATGTCTCGGGGATCATGGCCTCACTCCTCGACTGCGCCGCCGATCTTGCGCAGATGCTCGCGGAACGTCAGTCCGCTCGCCAGGTATTCGGAGAACTGGAGCTGGCTGCGCAGGGACTCACCCTGCCGCACCCGCTCGGCCTGCGCTCGTTCGACGTCGCGGATGCTCGCCGCCTTGGCGAGGACGGCTTCGACCTCGGAGCCGGGCACGAACAGGACGCCGTCGTCGTCACCGAACACCACGTCGTCGGACGTGACGGTCCACTGGCCGACCTCCGCCGTCGAGAGAGCCTCGGGTGCACGGTCGCGCAGGCTCAACGGGCCGGTGGGGTTGGCGCCGAGGCTGAACACCGGCAGGCCTATCGCGCGGATGTCCTGGGTGTCGCGGTGCAGGCCCCAGATCACCACGCCGGCCAGCCCGGCGGCGCGCGCTTCGAGCACGATCAGGTCGCCCACGCAGGCCTCGTCGGTGCGGCCGTCGTTGTCGACGACGAGCACGTCGCCGGGGCGGCTGCGTTCGATGGCCTCCAGGAAGATGTCGACGCTGCCCGCGTGCCGGGCGGGCAGGACGCGGCCGGACGTCCTGGTGCCGGGGATGACCGGCGTCAGGGTGGCCGTGCGGACCGGGATGTCCGCCCGGATGCAGGCGTCGGCGACGTGTGCGGTGGTGAGATCCAGTTCGGCGAGGTCCATGTCGCACAGTCTTACGCCGCCACGCGCTCCTGAACCGAATCGGTCCGCAACACGCCCGCGGAGAACGCCGCGACCACGCAGATGGCCACCGGCAACAGGAACGCGATGTTGAGCGGCACGAAGTGCGTCATCCACCCGATCACCGCGGGTCCCGCCAGCACACCGAGGTAACCGAGCCCGGCCACCCGCGACACGTTCGCCGCCGCCGCACCGGCCTCCGCGTGGCCGGCCGCGCTGAACAGCTGCGGCACCGTGCCGGACAGGCCCGCTCCCGCGATCGCCCAGCCGAGGAGCGCCAGCCAGATCCACGGCGAGAGCGCCGCCGTCGCGATGCCCGCCGCCCCGATCGCCGAGCCCCAGCGCAGCACCGCGACCGGCCCGATCCTGGCGGCGATCCGGTCGGCGAGCAGCCGCCCGGTCGTCATCGTCGTCGCGAACGCGCCGTAGGCCAGTGCCGCGATCTCCGGCGAGGCGCCGAGGACGTCCTGCAGGTGCAGCACGCTCCAGTCGTTCGCCGCGCCCTCGCTCAGCATCACGAACCCCGCCAGCACCGCCATGATCCAGATCCGGCGCGGCACTCTGCGCTTGCCGGTGGGCTGAGCGTGCTGCTCTTCCTTCTCGTTGAGCAGCGCCCTCGCGGTCACAAGGCTCACCACGACACCGAGCGCGGCTGCTGCTCCGAGCGTGGTGGCGGGGGAGAGTTCCCAGCTGAGTGTGCGCGCTCCGGTCAACGCCGCCGCCACACCACCGAGCGACCACGTCGCGTGGAACGCCGACATCACCGGCCGCTGGTAGTGCCGTTCCACCACCACGGCGTGCGCGTTCATGCTGACGTCCATCAGCCCGTTGCCGATGCCGAAGACGAGAAGCGCCGCACCGAGCGTCCACTGGTCAACGGCCAGACCCGGCGTCAAAGCGGTCACGCTGCACACCACACCCGCGATCGGCACGACCAGCTTCACGCCCGCCCGGTCCGTGACCTTGCCACCGATCCGCATGCCAACGAACGCGCCCAGCCCGAGCAACAGCAGCAACCGGCCGAGCTCGGCGTGGTCGATGCCGGTGCGCTGCTCGACCGTCGGGATGTGCACGAGCCACAGCCCGAGCAGGAACCCGTTGAGCGTGAAGTACGTGAAGGTGGCCACCCGCGCGGCCTTGAGAGCGTTCACTTGCTCCACGCTAACGAACGTGCGCCGTGTTCGAAAGGTTGAGTTTCGAACACCACTGATGTTCAATCACGCCGTGTCCCGTTTGAAGCAGATCACCGAGGCCGTCCGCGACGCGGGCTCGCTGGGGGTGGCCGACCTGGCTGCGCTCACCGGCGCGTCCGAGATGACCATCCGCCGCGACCTGGAGGTCCTCGCCGCCCAGGGCGTCCTCGAACGCTTCCGCGGCGGCGCCCGCAGCCTCCTGCTGCGCTGCTCCGAACCCCCGTTCGCCCTGCGCACCGACGAGAACATGGCGGCCAAGCGCCGCATCGCCGCCACTGTCGCGGGCATGATCGCGGACGGCGAGTCGGTCGTGCTGGACAGCGGCACCACGTGCCTGGAGGTCGCGCGCCTGCTGCACGACCGCCGCATCACCGTCATGCCTCTCTCACTGCACGCGGTGAACGCCCTGTCCTCCAGCACTTCACTCACCCTGCTCGTGCCCGGTGGCCGCCCTCGCCCCGGCGAGCTGGCGCTGACCGGGCCCCTCACGCTCGCCTCCCTCTCCGCACTGCGCTTCGACACCGCGGTGATCGGCTGCTGCGGGCTTTCCGCGGCCCAGGGACTCACCGCCTTCGACCTGGAGGACGCATCGGTGAAACGAGCCGCCATCTCCTCCGCCCGGCGGGTGATCGCGGCCGTCGACGCTTCGAAGCTGTCGCGCACCGCGCTGGCGTTCGTGGCTCCCGCGTCCTCTTTGGACGCTGTGGTCACCGACGCGGACGGCGACGAGGACCTGGCGGCAGCCGGCGTGACGGTGGTGACCGCGTGATCGTGCTGTTCGACATGTTCGGCGTGATCGCGCGCGGCCAGTCGCCCGAGGTCATGGCCTCGATGAGCACGTCGCCGTCGTTCTGGGACGCGTACTGGGCGCACCGGCCCGCCTACGACCGCGGCGACGTGACGGCCGAGGAGTACTGGGCGCTCGTCGGCCACCCACCGCTCGTCGAGCAGGACGTGGCCAGCTGGAGCCGCGTCGACCACGAGATGGTCGCCCTGCTCCACGACCTGCACAACGCGGGCCGGCGAATCGCGCTGCTGTCCAACATCCCGGAAGACCACGCCCGGAACTTCGAACGCACCCATGCGTGGCTGGACCTGTTCGAGGTGCGGGGTTTCTCGTGCCGCATCGGCCACGCGAAGCCGGAACGCGCGGCCTTCGAGTGGTGCCGCGACGCGCTCGGCGGCGGCGACATCCTCTTCGTCGACGACAGGATGGAGAACGTCGAGGCCGCGCGCGAGATCGGGATGCGCGGCCACCACTTCACCGGGATCGCCGGGCTCAGGGACCGGCTCGGCGTCGTCTGACGTGCTCAGGCCCCGGCGCCGCCGTCCACAGGCACGATCGCGCCGGTCACCATCGACGCGCGGTCGCTGAGCAGCCACGCGGCGACTTCGGCCACCTCGCGCGGCTCTGCCATGCGGCCCAGCGGGCTCGCCGCGGTGATGCGCTCGACGATGCCGGGGGACGCCGCCTCCCACGCGTCGATCATCTCCGTGGCGGTGCCGCCGGGGGTGATGCCGTTGACCCGGATGCCCTGACCGGCCCAGGTCACGGCCGCGGTTTCGGTGATGCTGTTGAGCGCGCGCTTCATGGCGCCGTACGCGGGCAGGGCGGGGTTCGCGCGGCGGCTGCCGATGCTCGAGGTGTTGACGATCGCCCCGCCGCCGTTGCGTCGCATGAGCGCCGCTTCCGCGGTCATGGCGGTCCAGTGCGAGCGGAAGTTCACGGCGAACTGCTGGTCGATGTCCTCGTCACTCGTGGTGTCCAGCGGGCCGGGCTGCTGGATCGTCGCGCCGTTGTTGAAGGCGCCGTCGAGCCGCCCGTGCAGCTCCTCGACCCGGTCGACCGCCGCACGGATGCTCGCACGGTCGGCGAGGTCCAGCGCGACGGCATCGGCGACGCCTCCACCGGCGCGGATCTCGGTGACGATGAGGTCGAGGGCGTCGGTGCCGCGGGAGGCGAGCACGACGGCGGCACCCTCGGCGGCGAAGAGCCTGGCCGCGGCCGCTCCGATGCCGCGGCTGGCGCCGGTGACGAGGACGACCTTGCCGGTGAGCAGGCCGACGGGTGCGATGTGGATGTCGTTGGTCATGACGACAATGTCAGCGCGGCCCGATGCGCGGAGGCAGGCACAGGCTGTACCAGGATCCGCCGCCGTGCGACGGGCAGACTCGGGGTATGAGCAAGCAGGAGCTCGGCGCGTTCCTCCGCAGCCGTCGCGAGCGGCTCCGGCCGCAGGACGTCGGTCTGCCGTCCGGACCGCGGCGCCGCACACCGGGTCTGCGTCGCGAGGAGGTCGCGGTCCTCGCGCACATCTCCATCGAGTACTACGTGCGGCTCGAGCAGGGCAGGGCGCCGTGGCCGTCCGGTGACGTCCTCGCCGGGATCGCGGGCGCGCTGAGGCTCACCGACGCCGAGTCCGACCACCTCCACGTCCTCGCGGGCGCCGCGCCGACCCGTGCCAGGACGCTGCGGCGCGACGTCCGCCCGAGCATCCTCGCGCTGCTCGAACGGCTGCCGCTGACAGCGGGGTTCGTGACCTCCGCCGTGTTGGAGGTGCTCGCGTGGAACGACCTCGCGGCCGCGCTCATGGAGGACTTCGCCGAGCTCGCCCCCGAGGACCGCAACCTCGCGCGCCGGGCGTTCCTCGGGCCTGCCCCGCCTGACGCGCCGCTGTACGGGGTCTCCGACGCCGCCGAGTTCCGGCACCACGTCGTCACGCAGCTCCGCGCCACCCTCGCCCGCTACCCGGCGGATCCCGCGGTGACCGGCCTCGTCGGCGAACTCCACGCCAGCCCGGACTTCGCCCGGCTCTGGGAGCGGCACGACGTGCAGGCAGCGCCCACGCTCACCAAGACCTTCCGCCACCCGGTCGTCGGGGAGGTCACCATCGACTGCGACTCGCTCGCCCTCACGGACCGCGACCAGCACCTCGTCCTCTACAGCGCGCCGGCGGGATCGCCGGCAGCCGAGGCACTGGCCCTGCTGAACGTGCTGGGTCCCAAGGCGACATCTGGAGCTGTATAGTTCAGCGAGTGCTGACCTGTGAGACCCGAGAAACCGCACTGTCCAGGCTGGGCAAGGCGCTGGCCGACCCGACGCGATGCCGCATCCTCGTGGCGCTGCTCGACGGCCACGGCTACCCGGCCCAGCTCGCCGAGAAACTGGGCCTGACCAGGTCGAACGTCTCCAACCACCTGTCCTGTCTGCGTGGCTGCGGCCTCGTCGTCGCCACCTACCAGGGCCGCCAGGTCCGCTACGAGCTCGCGGACCAGCGCCTCACCCGCGCCCTCACCGAACTCGCCGACGTCGTCCTCGCGGTCGACCCGCAGGTGGAGTGCGTCGATGAGTGACGCCTGCTGCCAGCCGACGGCCCGCAAGACGACGCTGACCAAGCGCGTCCGGTGGCTCGTCGCCGCCACGATCACCTACAACGTCGTCGAAGCGATCATCGCGCTCACGGCGGGGACCATCGCGTCCTCCACCGCGCTGATCGGCTTCGGTCTCGACTCGATCATCGAGGTGGCGTCGGCCGCGGCGGTCGCCTGGCAGTTCTCCGGCAAGGACCCCGAAGCGCGCGAACGCACCGCGCTCAAGGTGATCGCGGTGTCGTTCTTCGCGCTCGCCGCCTACGTGACCTTCGAGTCGGTCACCGCACTGATCTTCCAGGAACGCGCCGAGCACTCCACCGTCGGCATCGTGCTGGCGGCGGTCTCGTTGCTGGTCATGCCGGGCCTGAGCTACGCGCAGCGCCGAGCCGGCCGCGAACTCGGGTCCGCGAGCGCCGTGGCCGACTCGAAGCAGACGCTGCTGTGCACCTACCTGTCCGCCGTGCTGCTCGTCGGGCTCGGCGTCAACAGCCTGTTCGGCTGGTGGTGGGCCGATCCGCTGGCAGCACTCGTGATCGCCGCGGTGGCGGTCAAGGAGGGCCGGGAGGCCTGGCGCGGCGACCACTGCTGTTAGAACCCACTGCTGTCAGAACAACGACGACCAGTAGAACCAGAACGCCTGCAGCACTCCGGCCGCGATCACCAGGTACCACAGGATCAGCACGACGCTGTGGTACTGGAAGGACGGCCGGATGTTGCGCAGCGTCGTGTACCAGAAGATCGGGATCGTCACCGCCCACACGACCATGCAGTACGGGCACAGCGCCCCGATCTCGTACAGGCTCTGCCAGATCAGCCAGTGCACGAACAGCACGCCGAACGTCGCGCCGACCTGCAGCCCGATCCAGATCCACGGCGGCAACGCGACGCCCGCCAGCAGCAGTACACCCAGCGTCGTCACCACCGCGAACCCCGCGATGCCGAGCAACGGGTTGGGAAACCCGAACAGCTCGGCCTGCGGCGTCTTCATGATCGAGCCGCAGCTCAGCACCGGGTTGATGCTGCACGTCGGCACGTAGAACGGGTCCTTGAGCAGCGCGATCTTCTCGATCGTCAGCACGGACGAGGCGACCAGGCCGACGAACCCGCCGACCGCGAGCACCCACGCGACCACTCGGTTCACCTGGAGAGCTCCCGGTCGATCGCGGTCTTCAGGTTGTCGTAGCTCGGCGCGCCGCTGAGCTTGGTGCCGTTGATGAAGAACGTCGGCGTGCCCTGCACTCCGGCCTTGCTGCCCTCCGCACGCTGGGCGAGCACCCGCTCCCGCAGCGCCGGGTCGCCGAGCGCCTTCTCGAACGCGGCCAGGTCGAGCCCGAGCTGCTGAGCGAACTCGACGAACACCGCGCGCTGCGACGTCTGCTGCCCGCCCCACTCCTGCTGCGCGTCGAACATCAGCGTGAACATCTCGTCCCGCTTGCCCTGCGCACCGGCCGCCTCGACCGCGACAGCCGCGAGCTCGGCGTTGCGGTGGCTGGGAATCGGGAAGTGCCGCACGTCGAACGTCACGCGCTCGCCGTACTCGGACTTGAGCTTCTGCACGCCGGGGTGGGCGGCGCGGCAGGACGGGCACTCGAGGTCGAGGTACTCGACCACGGTCACCTTGCCGTCGGCGGACTGCGGTGCCGCGGTGGTGTTGTTGCGGCTGAAGAAGATGAAACCGGCGATCACCACGGCCACGACGGCGACGATGATCAGGGACAGGCGAGCGTTCTTGGACATGACTGAAGGACCTCCACGAAGGCGGGAAAGGACGGGCTCGAAGACCGGGATCGGTCTAGGTGCGCAGCACGCAGAGCTGCGCCAGCCGTACTTCCAGCCGACGTGAAGGACGAGACCACACGGGCAGCGGCACCAACCGTGCCGGCACCGAACCGGCGCGCCGCAGCACGGCGAACCCGATCAGCACCGCCAGCGCCACCACCAGGCAGGCACCGGCGACGAGAATGCCCTCGATCAGGCCGATGTCGTCGGTCTGATCGGAGTGGGCGACCGCGTGGGTGCTCGACGTGGGGCACTGTGCGGTCCAGGCGAACTCCGTCTCACACGGGGTGCCCTGCATCATCGCGACTCCGGCCACCAGCGCCAGCACGGCGAACATGCGCGCGAGGTACGCGCGGGTTCGTGAGCTGCGGGGGCCGGGCACGTGATCCAGGGTAGCGATCTGCCGCCTACGCTGGATCGCGTGGGGGAGAAACTGCACGAATCAGACCGATTGGTCCTCGACGGGCACCATGTCCCGGAGGACCTCATGCCGCTCGATCGCCATGCCGCCTCGGGGGTTCCGCACATCGTCCAGGCCGCTCTGCAGCTGTCGGCGGAACAGCGCGCGGAGGTTCTTGCGTTCGCGGACTCGTTGCCGCAGCACGAACGCACGAAGCCCGCACAGATGCCGATATCGTTCGACCTCTATTTGGCCAGCGAGGGGCCTGGCGCCCTCGTCATGCGGCTGCTCTCCAACCGGAACCTCCACCAGACCCTGGTCGCCAAAGCGGTCTGCGACATCACGGAGGGCCGCCGGTACTGGGCGGCTTCCAGCTACGCCATGGTCGGCGCCGGGCGCAAGGAGCTGACGCCTGATCTGCTCGGTGACCTGGCGCCGTTGCTGGACGTTCCGGCCGACGTCCTGGCGACGCTGACCGGAATCACGCCGGTGGGCGTCCCGGTGCCCGGTCTCGGTGAGATCGTCTGGGCCGTCCGGCGACTCACCCGGGACCAGGTGGTGGACGTCCGCGAGTTCGCCGAAGCCATGATCAGCCGCCGCGCGACCTAGTTCCAGAACGCCAGCTTGTGCTCGGCCGCGTAGTCGACGCGCCCGATCGCTCCCGGAGCCAGTGACTGCACGTACTGGCCCTCGGAGAACTTCGGCCAGCCCGGCGTTCCGTTCCTGGCGAAGTCCGTCCACGCCTTGATCATGTGGTCGGACAACCCGCGGTCCTTGTCGAAGTCGGCGTCCGGGAACAGGTAGTCGATGTCGGACGAGTGGTTCGCGCCGTGCAGCTCCGCCGGGAACTCCGGGTTCGTGGACGCCCCACGATCAGCGAACTCGAACGCGTACACCGGCGCCTTCTTGGCGTATAACGTGTTCTGCCGGAACGTCGCCCGCGCCCACACGCGGTCGGTCAGCACCGTGGCCCACGCCTGCTTCGGCGACGCGTAGGCGCTGACCGGGTATTCGCGCTCAATCTCGGCAGCGCGGTCGGGGAACGCCTCCCGCACCAGCCCCGAATAGTCCTCAGCCGACATCGGTCCCTGCCGGAACAGGCCGACGAAGCTGTTGTGCTCGTCCCGCGTCGCACCGACGAGCATCGGCACGGAAGAGAACTCACCCGCCTCCAGCGACTCACCGGGCAGCTTGGGCAGCAACGAACCGCCGTACCCCACCGGCTGGAAGATGTTCATGATCTGCGGGTGCTCCAGCAGCTTCTCGACCGGCAGCTGCCGCAGGCACTCGACGTCCGCGCACCCCAGCTCGCGCGTGATCATCGTGCCGATCTCCTGGATCTCCGGGACCGGCCGCCACGCGAGCGACGGCAACGCCTCCAGGTCCGGGTACCAGGTGCCCTTCGGCACGTCCACCAGCGTGAACGAGCTGTGCATGACGGCCTTGTGGAACAACGGCCGCTGCCCGATGAGGTGAGCGCCGACGGCCGTCGCGCCGAACGACACCCCGAAGAGCGTCACGTTGCCCGGATCCCCGCCGAACGCCGCGATGTTGCGCTGCACCCATTCCAGCGCGGCCCGCTGGTCGAGCAGCCCGAACTCGCCGGAGTGCTCGAGCCCCGGCAGCCCGAAGCCGCCGAACACCCCCATCCGGTAGTTGAACGTCACGACGACGACATCCCCTTGCCGCGCAAGACGTTCCGCGTTGAAGTAGTGCCCGGCCCCCACCGCGCCGTCGCCGTGCACCCACACCAGCACGGGCCTGGAGCCCGTCACCGAAGGCGTGGTGACGTTCGCGAACAGGCAGTCCTCGTCGGTGCTCTTGGCCTCGGAATAGCTGGATCCGACCTGCGGGCACGGACTTCCGGGTTTGAGCGCGTCCCGCACCCCGCTCCACGCGGCGGCCCGAGCCGGCGGCTTCCACCGCTCGGGCTTGGCCGCGTACGGAACCCCCTGGAACACCAGGTGCCCGTCGCGCTGCTCGCCCCTGACCTGTCCGGTGTCGGTCGCAACGACGTTCGACGGCACCGCATCCCCCTTTCCGCACGCGCTCACCAAGAGCAAGGCGGCCACCACAATCCCCCGACGCAAGATGACTAACCCCCTGTTGCCAGCTCGACGGCCGCGACCAGCTCCCGTTCGCAGACGTCGAGATCGAGTGCCCCGGACCGCAGCACGACGCTGTTGCGCATCGCGAGGATGAACACCGCCATCACGTCCGGGTCGAACGCGCGGAACTCACCGGCCTCCTGCCCCTGCCTGAGAAGGTCGGCGAGCGCCACGTGATCGGAGTCGGCGATGCCCCCGTCGGTCACCGCCGCGTGCGCCCTGATGCGCAGGAACGCGAGCATGTCGTCGCGGTGCTCACGGATGAACGCCACGTTGGCCCGGAGGAACGCCTCCAGCTCACCGCGAGCGGTGGACTGGCCCATCCGCTCGGTCACGAACCCTTGGAACCGCTCCAGGACGTCCGCGAACACCACGTCCACGAGCTCCTGCTTGTTGCGGAAGTGGTACGAGATCAGCCCGGTGCTGCTCAGGCCCGCGCGCGTCGCGATCGCCTTGAACGACGTCTCCGCGTAGTCCAGCTCCGCGATCGTGGCGATGGCCGCCCGCACGATCTGCGCCCGGCGGGCCTGCTCCGTGACAGACTTTGCTCGCATGAGCAAAAATTAGCACAGCTGAGCAAACGCCGGGCAGGTCAAAATCAACTTCCATGAGCACCAGGCAGCAGGTGGAGTTACGGCCGTTGCGCCGATGGGTGATCGTGGTGTGCGCGGTCCTGGTCGTCGTGCTGACGGCGGCGGTGCTCGTCTGGCTGCTGCTGGAGGCGGGTGCGGACCCGGGACGGCGGATGGAAGCGATCAAGACCGGCTTCACCGTCGGACTGGCGGGCGGCGGCAGCGTCGTGCTGTTCCTGGCCGTGCGGCGGCAGTGGCACCAGGAGGTCATTGCCGTCCACACGACCCGTGACGCCGACGAGCGCCGCCTCACCGACCTCTACGTCAAAGCCACCGAGCACCTCGGCTCACCGCTGGCCCAGGTGCGCGTCGCGGGCCTCTACGCCCTGGAACGCCTCGCCCAGGAGTACCACCACCAGCGCCAGGTCGTCGCCGACGTCATCGCCGCGTACCTGCGCATGCCGTACCACCAGGCCGAGGACCTCGAAGCCGAACAGGAACTGCACGTCCGCCGGGCCGCGGGCAAGATCCTCACCGGCAACCTGCGCGGACCGGACCCCTGGCAGGTCACGCTCGACCTCAGTGGTGCCACGCTGGTCGACTTCAACGCCCG
Source organism: Lentzea atacamensis (assembly GCF_003269295.1). Lineage (GTDB taxonomy): Bacteria > Actinomycetota > Actinomycetes > Mycobacteriales > Pseudonocardiaceae > Lentzea > Lentzea atacamensis. The sequence continues at coordinate 154,508 of NZ_QLTT01000001.1, forward strand.
CCAGTGCGTCTTCCCCGGCGGCCTCAACTGCGAGGGCGCCACCTTCATCGGCATCGCGCGTTTCACCGACGCGCGCTTCGCCGGTGTGGCGAGGTTCGTCGACGTGAGCTTTCGCGGGACCAGCCGGTTCACCGGAGTGGTCTTCGAGGACGACGCCCTGTTCGACGGCGTCCGCTCCAGCGACACCCGCTGGTTCCTCGGCGCGAAACTCACGAACCTCAAGGCGGTGCTGGAAATCCCGGGCTTCCACGTCGCCCCGGACGGCACCATCACCCCTGACGCGCCAGCCCGATGAGGTGATCGACGGCCGCCGCCAGATCAGCGGGCCCGTCGACCGCGATTCCGGCGCCACCGAGCCGGCGCAACGGCTCGATGTCGATGTCCACCCGGTCACCGACGCTCCACGTCCGCGCGGCGGGCACCCCGCACCGGTCGAGCACCACCCGGAACGCACCGGGATCGGGCTTCGGCGTGTCCCCGGAGTCCTCGGAGCTGAACACCTGCGTGAAGCCGCCGGCCCCCAGGCCGATCTTGTCCAGGATGGCCGTCGCCGAGCTCCTCGTGTTGTTGGTGAGCAGCACGATCGGCACCACCTCACGCAACCGCGCCAGCTCCCGCACCAGGTTCTCGTCGCGCTCCAGACCGTCCGCAATGGACAGATGCGCTTCGCGGTACTCCAGCCACTGTGCAACGTCGAAACCGTTGGCCCGCACGAACGACGTCGTCGACGTGCCCGACCAGTTCGTCCGCATCGCCTCCCGCAGCTCGGCCGTCTTCGCGTCCGCGTGGGCGGCGGAAGTGCCCTGCAGCTCGACGAACATCCGGCCGATCACCGCGAGGACCTGTTCCGCGTACGCCTCCTTCGGATACAGGGTTCCGTCGAGGTCGAACACGACGAGCCGCGGTGCGGATCCGTTTCCGAGAACGTCGATCATGCGCCTACTCAATCACGGGCCGCCCTCAGCCGAGGTCGGACAGGTCGAGTACGAACCGGTAGCGGACGTCTCCCCGGGCGAGCCGGTCGAGCGCCTCGGTCACGCGGCCCGACGGGAGCAGTTCGATGTCGGCGGTGATGCCGTGAGCGGCGGAGAACTCCAGCATGGCGGCGGTGGCGGCAAGGCCGCCGCTGCCTCCGGAGGTCAGCTTCTTGCGGCCGAGGAGCAGGTCCATCGTCTCCACGGTCAGGGACCCGAGGTAGCCGACCTGGCTCAGGGTTCCGTCCATGGCCACCAGGTTGAGGTAGGGGCCGAGGTCGTGGGGGACGGGAATGGTGTTGATCAGGACGTCGAACCGGTCGCGGGCCGCGGCGGTGCTGTCCGGGTCGGTGGAGACGACGACGTCGTGCGCGCCGAGCCTCGCGGCATCGCCGGCGCGATCCGCCGACCGGCTCACGACCGACACCTCGGCGCCCATCGCCGCGGCGAACTTGACCGCGAGGTGGCCCAGTCCGCCCAGGCCCGCCACCGCGACCCGCGTTCCCGGACCCACGCCCAGAGCGCGCAGCGGTTCCCACACCGTGATCCCTGCGCACATCAGCGGCGCGGCGGCGGCCGGGTCCAGTCCGGCCGGCAGGGGATGGGCGAACCGGTCGCGCACCACGTACTCACGGGAGAAGCCACCCAGCGTCGTCGTCCCGTCGCGGCGATCGGTGCCGCCGTAGGTGAGCGTGGGGAACTCGCGGCAGAAGTTCTCCTGACCCGCCGCGCACATCGTGCACAAGCCGCAGGAGTCGACGATGTTGCCGACGGCGACGGGGTCACCGGCCCGGAACGCCGTCACGTCCGGACCGACCTCGGTGACCACGCCGGTGAACTCGTGACCCGGCACGAGCACGTCCTCGCCGTTGTGACTGCGGACGGCGTGCAGGTCGGTGTGGCAGACCCCGCAGAAGTCCACGCGCACCGCGATGTCGTCGTGGCGCAGGTCGCGCCGGGGGATGGGTACCGCGTGCAACGTGGTGCCGCGGGCCTGCCAGCCGGTGGTGCTTCGCATGACGCTCCTCAAACAGACTGTTCGGTCTATTTCACGCTACACGAGAACAAACCAACTGTTCTGTCTGTAGGGTTGGCTCATGCCCGACCAGCAGCTGACGGCCCGCGGCGCGGCCACGCGGCAGCGCATCATCGACGTCGCCACCCGCGAGTTCGCCGAGCACGGCATCGCGGGCGCCCGCATCGAACGGGTCGTCGCCGCCGCACGCACCAACAAAGCCCAGCTCTACGCCTATTTCGGCAACAAGGAAGGGCTGTTCGACGCGATCTTCTTCAGCTCGCTGGAGCGGATCGTCAACGTCGTCCCCATCGACGCCGCCGACCTGGCGGACTGGGCCGTGCGCCTGTACGACGAGTACCTGCGGCGCCCCGATCTCATCCGGCTGGCCACGTGGGCCCGCCTGGAGCGACGGCCCACCGGCCACCTCGTCGCCGACACCGACCGCCTCGACGCGAGCAAGCTCCGGGCCATCACCGAGGCCCAGGCGGCAGGCCTGGTCCGCGACGGCGACCCCTTCGACCTGATGGCGATGGTCATCGCGATGTCGATGGCCTGGTCACCGGTCAGCAACGTCTACGCGGCCACCATCGACGAACCCGCCGAGGTGCACGAACGCCGCCGGGACCTGCTGCGCGACAGCGTGCGCCGCGTGGTCGCACCCGGCTAGGAACTTCAGGCCGTGGCGTACTGCGGACGCCCGGCCGGCCGGTAGACCTGGATCGTCACGCCCTTCGAGTCGGCCCGTGACTCGACCAGGTCCAGCGCGAGGTCCGGCCCTGCGGCGGGGAACAGCCGCTCGCCCTGGCCGACGACCACCGGCATGACGATCAGAGTCATCTCGTCGACGAGGTCGTTCTCGAGCAGCCACCGGATCAGGGTGCCGCTGCCGTGCACCTGCAGCTCACCGCCCGGCTCCGCCTTCAGGTCCGCGATGGCGGCCGCGAGGTCGCCGGCCAGGACGGTGGTGCCCGGCCACGCCGGATCGGTGAGCGTGGTCGACGCCACGTACTTGGGCCGTGCGTTCAACGCTCGCAGAACGGGCTCCCAACCGGGAACGTCCTGTTCGGACAAGGTCCCCCAGACGCCGGCGAACAGCTCGTAGGTCCGCCTGCCGAACAGGAACGCATCGGCGCGGTGGTAGGTCTCGTTGATGAACGCGTGGGTGTCGTTGTCGCCCTTGCCCAAGGCCCATCCGCCGCGCTCGAACCCGTTCCTGCGGTCCTCGTCCGACGCGCCGCCGTTGCCTTGCACCACTCCGTCGATGGTGACTTGGGTCATGGTCGTCAGCTTCATGGTGGCTCCTCGTCTCGGCGTCGCCTTCACCACTGCTACGAACGCCGCGGCGCCGATCCGACGACCTCTCCCGGATTTCTCGAAGACTTTGGAAAGCCGCCAAACAGCATGCTTTCAGGTTGATCTGCGGCGAATGGGTGGAGCCAAACGGACGCGCGGTTCTACCGTCCCTGCCATGCCTTTGCTGAGATCAACGGTGCGCGGCCGCGAGTTCGGCGACGCGATACGGGCGCTGCTGCGTGCGGCCGGCCTGACCAACCGCGCCGCCGCCGAGTTGCTGGGGTGGCAGGAGGCCAAGGTCTCGGAGCTCGTCAACGGCAAGGAAGGCGTCACCGACGTCGAGCTGGCCACGCTGCTGGGTTTGCTGCGTACACCCCCGGACGAGTTCGACCACCTGATGGCCCTGCACCACGACGCACACATCAGGGATTGGTTGCAGCCCACCGGTTCCGGCATGGCGGACCGAGTGCGCACGTTGCGAGAGCACGAGAAAATCGCTTCCGAGATCGACGGTTGGTCGATGAACGTCGTGCACGGTCTCGTGCAGGTTCCCGACTACACCTGGCACCTCGCCCTCGCCAAGCCGCTGCCTGAACCGGACGCGCGGGCACTCACCGAGAACCGGGTCGTGCGTCAGACGGCCGTTCTGGACGGAAACCGGAAAGTCACCATCTACATGCACGAGCAGGCTCTTCGACTGCCGGTGGGCAACGCGAGCGTCATGGCGGAGCAACTGCACCACCTGCTGCGCATGTCTGTCCGGCCGTACCTGACGATTCGCCTGGTTCCCACGGCGTTCGGTCCGCGCGCCGGGCTGGCAGGTGACTTCGACCGCCTCAAGTTCAAGAAGATTCCGGCGATCGTCTACGTCGAAAGCGAGGGCGCTAACGTCTTCCTCGAAGATCAGGTCTCCGTCGGCCGCTACGACACCGTGCTGAGGTCACTCGAACGGACGGCGTTGGACGAGGTCCAGACGAGGAAGCTGATCACCGACATCATCGGTGAGGAGACGCGTGATGACCAGGTGGCGCAAGAGCAGCTACAGCGCTAGCGACGGCAACTGTGTTGAAGTTGGCCGTGGCGTCGGCGTCCGGGACAGCAAGGCGCCCTCGGTCGAGCTCCCGCTCACGTCCCACCAGTGGACGAGCTTCTTGGAGCTGGTGGTTGCCATCCGCCGGTGACTTCCTTGGTGGGCTTGTGGGGGAAGCGGCGTTGGGCGTATTCCTGCGCGTGTGAGCCCGGCAGGACGTAGAAGGTCTCCCGCTTCCGCGAGCTCGCTCAGCAGGTGTGCGGGCAGGATGAAGCAGACCATTGTTCCCCCTCTGGTTCCCCTTGTATCAGCGGAGAGGGCGATATCCGGCGCGCAAGTACAGCGTGTTCCGCAGGACCTCGTCGGCGATCTCGTCCACGGGCCGATGGCCGGTGTCCACATGTAGATCACCGGTTCCGCGAGTCCGGCCCACGATCTCCCGCAGCCGGTCCGGTGGCTGACCCAGCAGCAGGTCGCCGGCCAGGCCCGGCGCGGGAGACTCGCCTCGGGCGCGGCGGGTGGCACGGTCCAGGAGGACGTCCCGGCCGGCGTCCAGGCAGCACACGGTGACCGCGGCGGCGGGCAGGGCCGCCCGGTACCGCTCGGGGTCCTCGAGCGGGCCCACCGCGATCAGGCACTCGGTTCCGGCGGCGCGGAACGTGTGCCAGACCGCGGCCAGGTTGGCGGCTCTGAAGTGGTCGCCGAGCTCGGGGCGGTGAAAGGAGATCTGGTCGAGATCGACGAACGCGGCGTTGCGACCGGATCGCTGGACCTGCTGGAAGACCTGCCAGCCCACGGTCGACTTCCCGACGGCCGCCGGTCCGCACAGCAGGAGGACCTCGCCCGGATCCGAGTACCGCCGCAGGGGCCTCGTCGCCGGCTCACGGGGATCGGGCCAGCCGGTCTGCGCCAGCACCCGGTCCGCGACCTCGGTGACGGTGAGTCCGGTGGTGTCCACGTGAAGACCCGGCTCGCGGTCCACGGTCTCGGCATGTTCGAGCGCCTCGATGAGGTTGGTCGCGCCGCCACGTACGGTGATGCGCCGGGCCAGTTCCGCGGGGTCGGCGCGCAGCAGGCACGTCGTGAGCTCGGCGTTCGCCACGGTCTCGATCCCGCGAACCGGGTCGGTGACGCCCGGCACGACGAGGCACTGGGCGCCGGCGTCGCGGAAGTTCGCGGTCACCGCGCCGAGTGCGCGGGCCTTGAGGCGGTAGCGGCCGGGGTCACCGTCGGGTTCGGGCAGGCACATGCCGAGCTGGTCGATGTCGACGAAGCCGGTCGCGAGACCACGCCGGGCGAGGCGTTCGAACACCTCCCAGGCGACGGTCGTCTTGCCCACCCCGGGCGCTCCGCGGAGCCACAAGACCGGCAACGTGGTCACGCGGGGAGTATCGGGACCCCGGCGCTGCCGGGTCTACCGAAATTATCGTGCAACCAACGGTTGCGTTAGTGGTGCGCTCCGGCTAGGTTCATGCGCAACCGTTGGTTGCGTTTGAGCCGGGAGAAGCCCGTGGAGTACGGAAGCATCGAACGGGAGCTGCGCATCGACGCCACTCCCGAGGTCGTCTACGAGGTGGTCAGCTCGCCGGAGCACCTGCGCGAGTGGTGGCCCGACGACGCCGAGCTCGACCCGGTGCCCGGTGCGGTCGGCACGATCACCTTCGGCGATCCGGCCTCGCAGGAGGCGAAGGTCGAGCAGCTCACCGTCGTGGAGGCCGATCCGCCGCGCCGGTTCGCCTTCCTCTGGGTGACCGATCAGGGCGAGGCGGCGACGCAGGGCAACTCCCTGCTCGTCACGATCGACCTCGTCGCGTCCGGCGACGGCACGTTGCTGCGCTTCAAGGAGACCGGCTTCCGTGAGCGCGGGTGGGAAGCCGCCGTGCTGGAGAAGGCCTACACCGATCACGTGAACGGCTGGAACCACTTCCTGCCGAGGCTCGTCGCGTACGCCCAGAAGCTGGTCGCACGGCCGTGATCGACGACGACCTGTGGTCCGCGGTCGGTGACCCGACGCGGCGGCGGATGCTCGACCTGCTCCTCGCGGACGGTGGCGGGACGGCGACCTCGCTCAGCGAGCAGCTGCCCGTCACGCGGCAGGCGGTGGCCAAGCACCTCGGTGTCCTCGACCGCGTCGGCCTGGTGCACGTGACGCCGACCGGGCGCGAGCGCCGTTACGAGGTGGACTCCGATCAGCTGGCCCGTGCGGTGGCCCAGCTGTCGGCGGTCGGCGCCACGTGGGACGCCCGGCTGCAGCGGATCAAGCGGATCGCCGAGCGGATTCAGCGCGGCAAATCGGACTCTGGAGCGGATCACTCATGACGACACAGACAGAACGTGGCTACACCGCGTCGTACACGGTCGAGCAGTCACCGGACGAGGTCTTCGCCGCCATCGTGGACGTGCGTGCCTGGTGGACGGGCGAGATCGAGGGCCGTGCCGACGAGGCGGGCGCCGAGTTCACCTACCGGCATGCGCCGCAGCACTACAGCCGCCAGCGCGTGACCGAGCTCGTGCCAGGCCGCCGCGTGGTCTGGCGGGTCGTCGACAGCCACCTGTCGTTCGTCTCGGAACCGGCGGAGTGGACGGGCAGCGACATCGTGTTCGACATCGTTCCCGCGGCCGGCGGCACCGAGCTGCGGTTCACCCATGTCGGCCTGGTGCCGGACGTCGAGTGCTACAGCGCGTGCTCCACGGGCTGGCTGCACTACGTCAACGGCAGCCTGTACAGCCTGATCACCACCGGCACGGGCCTGCCGGATCCCTGGTGATCAGCCCCGTGCCCACCGCGTGACGACCGGGGTGCCGTCGCTCGCCGTCACCCGGATCCGGACCAGCCCGGACGGCACGTCGGTCACGGTGAACCAGCCATCGGTGATGGGCGCCGCACGGCGTGAGTGCGGCGTCTCCACCACCGCCTCGCCTTCAGCGCCGGTGACCAGCCCGCGGACCACGCCGTCGCTGATCTCCAGGTTGACGGTGACCCGTTCGGACTCGAAGGCGAGCGTCAGCGGCCCGTCACCGCGCACCAACGCCTCGGACTCGACGAGCTCGGCCAGTTCGGCGTCGAGCGACCGCAACGCCAGCGCGGCGCTCGCATCGCGCAGCACGCCCGCCGGCACCGGGTCGAACTCGTCGGCCGTGGCGCGCAGGACGTCGAGGAAGTCGTCGTCGTTCATGACCGCTCCTCCAGCAGGGAATCGCCCCTGACCAGCGCTTTTAGTCGACCCAGGCACCGCTGGCGGTTGGGCCCGATGCTGCCGACCGGCATGTCGAGCGCGAGCGCGACGTCGGCGTACGCGGGTGGCGGCGAGGCCATCAGCACGCGCAGCAGCCGGCGGCAGCGGTCCGGCAGTTCCTCGAAGACGCGCCAGAGCCGGGCGTTGCGTTCACCGACGAGCAGCTCGTGGTCGACGGCGGGTGCGGGGTCGGGGGAGTCGGCGATCTCCTCCGCCGGTTCCGGCAGCCGCCCGGACCGGCGGATGAGCTGCAGGCACTCGTGCCGCGCGGTGGTGGACAGCCACCCGGCGAGACGCTCCGGCTCGGTGATGCGGTCGAGGTGCTCGACGAGCTTGATCCAGGTGCACTGCACGGCGTCGGCCGCGTCGGCGTCGCTGAGGCGGTAGGCGCGGGCGATCGACCACAGCAGCCCGCTGAACTGTCTGACCAGTGCGTCCCACGCGCTCTGGTCGCCTCGCGCGGCCGCGGCCACCAGCGCCGGTATGTCCATGTGGACATGATGCCCCGCCACGCCGTCCTGATTCGTGTGCCCGGCCGGACACATCGCGCACCTCCCCCCGTTCGGACCACGCCCTGCTGCCGTTCAGGTGGCCGGACCTGAACGGTGATCGCGCGCGGAAGCGGTCCAGGGCTGTCCGGGTGCCTTTCGCTTCATGCCAATGCGGCATCGACAGAGGGCCTGTTCGGGCTCAAAGCTCTAGACCAGAACGACGACAGCGAAGTCTGACGAAAAGAGTCGATCGTGTCCCGATCAACCGTTCTGGTGGCGCTCGATCCCCGCAGCAGCGGCTCGGTGGCCTGCGACCAGCTCGACCGCATCTGCGCGAAACTGGACGAGGAGGGGCACGGCGTGGCCCGCGCGGGCACCGCGTCCGACGCCCTCGCGCTGACCCAGAGCAGGGCCGATCTGTCCGCCGCGTTGGTGTCGTGGGACCTCGACGATCCCGAGGCCGTGCTGCGGGCGATCATGAGCAGGTTCACGAAGCTGCCGGTGTTCCTGGTGACCACCGCAGCGTCCGTGGACGACCTGCCGTTGTGGGTGTCCGAGGTGGTCTCCGGGTACGTGTGGCTGCTGGAGGACACGCCGGACTTCATCGCCGGCCGGATCGGGGTCGCCGCGCTGCGCTACCTGGACGGTGTGCTGCCGCCGTTCTTCCGGGAACTGAGAAGGTTCGAGGACACGCACGAATACTCCTGGCACACACCGGCGCACGCGGGCGGTGTGGCCTTCCTGAAGTCGCCGGCCGGGCGGGCGTTCTACGACTACTACGGCGAGACGCTGTTCCGCACCGACCTGTCGATCTCCGTGGCGGAGCTGGGGTCGCTGTTCGAGCACACCGGGCCGATCGGTGACGCGGAACGCAACGCCGCCCGGATCTTCGGCGCCGACCTCACCTACTTCGTCCTGCACGGCGACTCCACCGCGGACCGGATCGCCTGCCACGCCAGCGTCGCCACCGACGAGCTCGTGCTGGTGGACCGCAACTGCCACAAGGCCATCTACCACGGCCTGACGCTGACCGGCGGTCGTCCCGTCTACCTCGTCCCCACCCGCAACGGCTACGGGCTCATGGGACCGATCCCTCCCTCGGCCATGCGTGCGGAGGCGGTCGCGAGCGCGGTCGGCCGCAGTCCGTTCAGCGAGGGTGCCGCGTCGGAGAAACCCGTGTACGCGGTGATCACGAACTCGACGTACGACGGCCTGTGCTACGACGCGGTGCGGGTCGCGGAACTGCTCGGCGCCACGGTGCCGAGACTGCACCTGGACGAGGCGTGGTTCGCCTACGCGAGGTTCAACCCGCTCTATGCCCGCCGCTACGGCATGTCCGTCGACGCCGACGCCCTGCCCGACGAGGAAGTGCGTCCCACGGTCTTCTCCACCCAGTCCACGCACAAGCTGCTCGCCGCCATGTCGCAGAGCTCGATGGTGCACGTCAAGAACTCGCCGAGGTCGCCGGTGGAGCACCGGCAGTTCAACGAGACGTTCATGATGCACGCGACCACGTCACCGATGTACCCGATGATCGCCGGGCTCGACGTGGCCGCCGCCATGATGGACGGGCCCGGTGGCCGGTGGCTGACCGACGAGGCGATCACCGAGGCGATCCGCTTCCGCCAGGCGGTGGCGCGGCTGAGCCGGCGCATCCGGGAGGCGGCGGACCGGCCGGGCTGGTTCTTCGGCACCTGGCAGCCCGACGAGGTCACCGACCCCGCCACCGGTCACGTGCACGCCTTCGCCGACGCGCCGCTCGATCTGCTGCGCACCGAACCGGGCTGCTGGACGCTCGCGCCGGGTGCCGACTGGCACGGCTTCGAGGGCATGGAGGACGGCTACTGCCTGCTCGACCCGATCAAGGTCTCGATCACCTGTCCCGGCGTCGACGCCGCCGGCCACGTCGCCGAGACGGGCATCCCCGCCCGGATCGTCACCGCGTACCTGGAGACTCGCGGCATCGTGGTGGAGAAGACCGATGCCTACACCTGCCTGATCCTGTTCTCGATGGGCATCACCAAGGGCAAGTGGGGCACGCTGCTGGACGCGTTGCTGGACTTCAAGAACCTCTTCGACACCGACGCGACGGTCGCCGAGGTGCTGCCGAACCTGGTGCGCACTCACCCGGACCGCTACGCCGGCCTCACCTTGCCGCAGCTGTGTGCCCAGATGCACGACCAGCTCAGCAAGAGCGAGCTCACCGCACTGCTGGACGAGGCGTTCACCCACCCGACCCCGGCGGTGCTGACGCCTGCGCAGACCTACCAGCGCCTCATCCGCGGGGGCACCGAACCCGTGCGGCTGGCCGACATCGCAGGGCGGACGGTGGCGACCCAGGTCGTCACCACGCCACCGGGCATCCCGGTCCTGATGCCCGGTGAGAGCACCGGCGAGGCCGACGGCGCGGTGCTGCGCTATCTACGTGCTCTGGAGGCGTTCGACCGCGAGTTCCCCGGTTTCCCGAGCGAGACCCACGGGGTCCACCGGGACACCGCGGGCGACTACTGGATCGCCTGCCTGCGGTCGTGAATGAATCCCCCCGTGGCAGGACTCGCCGCGTGATTTGAGCCACAAGACAGGTCTTCCGGGTGCATGCTGTTGTCCGACGGCCGAACGGAAGGCTGATGAACATGACCAGTGCGACCGCGTCCTCCCGACACGACTGGGAGTCCGACCTGGAGCGCTACCGCAGCAGAGCGGTGCACGTCCTCGACACGCACCTGCCCGCGACGACCGGGTGCACCGAGTGCGGTGAGCCGTGGCCGTGTGCCCGCGCGTGCTCGGCCGAGCTGGTGCTGGAACTCTGACTAGGAGCTCACGCGCGCGAGGAACGCGCTGATCCCCGAGACCATCCGCTCGATCTGCTCGTCGAGCGTCATGGACTCCTTGAAGCGCGATCCCGGCCCCGCGCTCTTCTTGCCGCGCAGGTACAGCGAACACTCCAGGTCAGCGCACACATAGGCGCCGACCGAGTTGCCCAGTTGACCGGACTTCCCGGCCTTACGCGCGGTCATCAGCGACACGCCGTCCCCTGAATGCGTGGTCAGACACCACGCGCACATCGTCTTACGCGCGCGCCCTGCCTGCGTCGCCCGGCGCAGCGCGATCCCGACGAGCCGTCCGTCCAGCTCGATCACCAGGTACGAGCGATCAGGGGCGGCCGGGTCACGCCAGCCGAGGAAGTCGAGGTCGTCCCACGGACGTTCGGCAAGATCCTTGGGGACGTGCATGCGCTTCGCCTCGCCCTTGGTGGAATTGACGAAGGACGCGCGGATGTCGTGTTCGGTCAGCGGCTTCACGACCACGGACGCTAGGCTTGCCTAGAGGTCCTAGGCAAATGAATAAGGACCCTAGGAAGGGTGACGGATGGCACGCGCTGGGCTCACCGCCGACCGCCTCACGCAGGCGGCCGCGGAGCTGGCGGACGAGGTCGGCTTCGAGAACGTGACGGTGTCCGCGCTCGCCCGGCACTTCGGCGTGAAGGACGCCTCCCTCTACTCGCACATCCGCAACGCCCACGACCTGCGCGTCCGGCTCGCGGTGCTGGCACTGGCGGAGCTCGCGGACCGGGTGTCGGACGCGCTGGCCGGCCGTTCGGGCAAGGACGCGCTGGTGGCGTTCGCCAACGCGTATCGGCGGTACGCGCACGAGCACCCCGGCCGCTACACCGCGACGCAGATGGCGCTCGACCCGGACACGGCGGCGACCAGCGCGGCCGGCAAGCACGCCGAGATGACCCGCGCGATCCTGCGCGGCTACGACCTGTGGGAGCCAGACCAGACCGACGCCGTGCGGTTCCTGCACAGCACGTTCCACGGCTACGTGTCGTTGGAGCGCGCCGGGGCATTCCACAGCCACCCGCGCGGGGTCGAGGCGTCGTGGCTGCGGGCGCTCGACGCGCTGGACTCCCTGCTGCGGGCGTGGCCGTCCTAGAACGCCGCCCCTGCGTCTGCCCCGCAGGACATCGACGTGACCGCCGCCTCCACGGAGGCTGAGCGGGTGCCGACCCACGCGCGCCGCTCTCCCGAGACAAGCTCCGGCAAGGACGAGCTACGTTCTCACCACCACCGCGGGACACACGTGCCGTTGACCGCGCTACCCCGCGCCGCCGGCAACGCCGCCGTTACCGCCTGGGTGCAGCGGCAGCAGCGGTCAACCGCCACGCCGACGCGGCCGGCCCCGGTCGGCGACCTGACCAACACCGGTCTGCTGGACGAGCTCGAGACGGTTCGCCAGCAGCTCGCGAGGCCTGAGCTCGCCGCGGCGGAACGGCAGGCCGCCACCACTCGCCAGACCGCGCTGGAGCAGGAACGTCAGGCCCGCGTCGACGCCGGACAGGTCTTCCTCGCGGAGCAGAGCAACGCCGGTGGCCGTGGCCAGCTCCTCGCCGTCACCGATGGCTCGCAGGTCGTCGACGTGGGCACCGCGCCGCTGGGCTGGGGCCGGTCGGCGCCGGCCGTCGTCGTGACGCAGCGGCAGTTCCAGCGGGCCCTCAGCGGGCTGGGCATCCCGATCACCAGCCTGGACGAAGCGGCGGCCGCCGGTGTGCTCGGGCCGCGGCTGCAGAGCGGCGCGTTCGAACGGCAGCTACCCGGCGTGGTCGGCACCGACGTCAGCGGGCCCGGCGTGCTGCGCAGGGGGTTCACCGGCGATGTGAGCGAGCTGTCGTTCGCCGCGCGTGAAGGTTCGCCGCTGGTACGCGACTTGAACGCGGTGCCGTGGCGGCCGTCGGGACCCGGTTCGGCGCCCCAGTCGGGCAACTACCCGGTCTGGGACTTCACCGACATCGGCGGGCGGCTGGTCAGTGTCAAGGCGTCCACCCAGGCCGCCGCCGGGCGCGGTGGCTACTACCGTGACTCGTTCCGGACGCTCACCGGTGCGGGTGGCGGCACGGCGTTCGACCGAGCCGTGTGGAACCAGCACCCGACGCTGCCGTGGCCACCGACCACGGCCCCCGCCTGGCAGGCAGCGCGGCAGGACGTGATCCGCCGAGGCAGGCTCGCGGTCAACGCCGACGACGTGACCTCGTTCCGTGCCACGGTCTCCAACGGCGTCATGACCAACCCGGCGAACCACCAGGCCGCGATCGAGGCTCACCTCGCCGTCGCGAACGAACGCGTCGGCGGCACCCAGATCCGCACACTGGCCCAGCTCAACGCCCTGCCGCCTGCGCAACGAACCCCGATCCTCACCCGGCTGGCACGGGCTCTGTCCGAGCAGGTGGTCAGCCACGGCATGGACACCGCAGGCCTGCAGGCCGTCCAGAACGTGCGCCTCGCGGCCGGACTGGGCGGCTCCGGCCGTGGTGCCCGGCCGGACATCGCGATGCGGACGTTCCCCGAAGCGCTGTCGGTGGCCGAACGCGGCGCACCCCGCGCGATGGGCCGCGCCGGCGTGCGATCGGGCACCATGGGCGCGGGCGCCGCCGTGTTGTTCCAGGCAGGTGGTTCGCTCGTCACCGAGGGCAGACTGCCGTCCGCCGCGGACTTGGGCACGACCGCGGCCTCCACCGGTGTCGGCGCCGGCGTCGGCGGCGCGGTGGAGACCAGGGTCGGCGCGGCGGTCGGCAACTCGCTGATGGCCGGTGGGGCCGGCCGGGTGTACGTCGTGCTGGGCCGGGCCGGGACGAGCGCGGCCGGTGCCGTGGTCGCGGCCCCGTTGATCGAGACGGGACACATGGCCATCGAGGAGCTGCGCGGCACCGCCGACTACAACGCGACCGACTACGCGGCGCGCGGTGGCCGAGCCGCGGCGTCCGGGCTGCTGGCCGCGGGAATCACGGGTGCCATCGTCGGCGCACCCGCCACTCCGCTCGGTGCGGCCGTGGGGTTCCTCGTCGGCGTGGCCGCGTACATGGTCACGGACTACCTGATCGGTGACGCGGTCGAGTCGAGGATCAGGGGGCGGTGAGCGACGAAGCCCGTGCACGCCTCGATGACGTCGGAAATGTCGTCCAGCGCCTGACACAGATCGATCACGGCGTCGAGACCAGCTCGACCCGACGATTGCGCTGGCGTCCCGCCCCCGTGCGGGTTGGTGTCGACCGGCTCCGACCCGCCGCGTCCGGACGCGTGCAGCCGGCCTGCGAGCGACGCCCCACGACGTTCGTCGGGGCCTCGCCCGCAGCGTGACGACCAGCACCGATCGGGCCGCGGGTCACACGATCGCCGAGTTGAAGGCGAAGAGCAGGTCACCGGTCACCACAAGGGGCGCGGCGCAGGTGTCGGAGGCGGCGGGGGCGTGGGCACCCACCGGTGCTGCGCGCCAGTGCCGCCACATGTACCGGGTCGCCTGGCCGGTCAGCACCGCTCGGTTGGCGACTCTCCCGAACCAGGGGATCGGCCTCGGTCTGCGGCATCTCAGGGGGCAGCCATCCGTGCACATCCACAGGACCTTCGGCAGCGAAGTCCGACTTCTCTGACCGCCGATAACGTTCACTTATCGGGGGTCAGGTTCTTTCTGCCCAATTGGGTAGCGTTGCGTTGGATAACGTAACTACACACGTAAGTCTGCTACGATATTGCTGTGGAGACGAGCTGCAACTTCCCCGGCTGTGAGCGCCCCGTTTTCCGAGGTAGCGGGCCGGGCAGGCCCTCGGAGTACTGCGACCTGCCCGAGCACACGCGCTGGCGGGCTTGGCGGGAGCGGCAGCGGCTGGCTGAGGCGCCTGAGCAAAACCTGGAGGTCGTCACCGTGACGAATCTCCCGAGGGTCTCCGGTACGGCCAAGATCAGGGCCGAAGAGCTCCTCGACCGCTTCCGGGTGCTGTCGGAGCAGATGACGCAGACCCTCGGGCGGGCTGTCGGTGAGCTGAACGCGATGGCGGACCCGAGCGTCGCGGAGAGCCAGATCCAGGCAGCGGAGGCCGAGGCCGCGCGGCGGGTCGCCGAGGCGCAGGCGGAGTTGGCGGCTGCGGAACGGCGGCGGCACGACGCGGAGAAAGCTCGCAAGGCCGCTGAGGAGATGACCGAGCAGGCCGTGCGGGCGGCGGAGGAAGCCGACGAGGCGGCGGACACCGCGTTGACCGAGCGGGATGAGGCTCTGGAGGCTGCACGGGTGGCCGAAGAACGTGCCGAGGCGCAGATCGCCGAGGTCCGGGTGCAGGCGGCGGCCGTGATCGAGGAGATCCGGGCCGAGGCGGACGCCAAGGTGCGTGAGGCGCTGGAGGTGGCGGAGCAGGCGAAAGCCGATGCGGTGAAGCACGCCGAGCAGGCGCGCCGGCAGGCCGCGAAGGAGATCGAGCAGGCCCGCGCCGAGGCCAGGACCGAGGCCGACCGGGCTCGCGAGGAGGCCGCCGCCGCGGTCGACCGTGCTCGCGCGGAAGCCGAAGCTGAGATCGGACGTGCGAAGGCCGCCGCCGCGGCTGCGGTGCAGGCTGCTGACCAGGCGCGCACCGAGGCTGTGGCGCAGGTTGAGCTGGCGCGTCAGGAGGCGGCGGAGACCGTCAGCCGGGCTGCCAAGGCGCGTGATCAGGCGCTGGTGCGCGCCGAACGGGCCGAGCAGGCCGCCGCGGACGCCCGCGCCGAGTTGGAACGGACTCGTGGCGAGTTCGACGGGCGGCTCGCGCAGGTCAGGCAGGAAGGCGCTGATCAGGTGGCGGCGGTGCGGCAGGCGCTGGCCGCGGTGGAGGATGCGCGGGCGCAGACGCTGGTCCGTGCGGAACGCGCGGAACGTCAGCTCGACGAGGCTGCGGGCGAACTGCGGGCGTTGCGTCGTTAGGGCAACGTCGGGGATCAGCTCTTCCGCCGAAGTAGGCTGATCGGCGATGGACGAGCTCAAGGGCGACTGCGCCAACTGTTTCGGGTTGTGCTGCGTCGCGCTGCCCTTCGCGAAGTCGGCCGATTTCGCGGCCACCAAGGACACCGGGACACCGTGCCGCAACCTGCTGGCAGACCATCGTTGCGGCATCCACGACCGGTTGCGGGACAAGGGTTATCCCGGCTGCACGGTCTACGACTGCTTCGGCGCGGGCCAGCGGGTGTCGCAGACGGTGTTCCGCGGCAACGACTGGCGCACCGGTGAGCGGCAGAAGATGTTCGCGGTGTTCCCGGTGGCGCGACAGCTGCACGAGTTGCTCTGGTATCTCGCCGAGGCCCGTCGTCTCGACCCGCACGACGACCTCGGCGAGGCCTACGCGGAGGTTGAGCGGCACACGGTCGCTGATCCGGACCATCTCCTCGCCGTCGACGTCGCGGAGATTCGCGCGAAGGTGAACGTCCTGTTGCTGCGAACCAGCGAGCGGCTGCGCGCGAGCGCGAAGTCGTACCGGGGCGCCGACCTGATCGGCGCGCGCCTGCGGAACAGGAACCTGAGCAATGCCGACTTCCGGGGTGCCTACCTGATCGGTGCGGATCTGACGAACGCCGACCTGTCGCGGGCGGACATGATCGGCGCCGACCTGCGCGGCGCTGACCTGTCGGGTGCGGATCTGAGCACGTGCCTGTTCCTGACGCAGCCGCAGGTCAACGCCGCGCGCGGGAACGCCCGCACGAAGCTGCCGGCGGCGTTGACCCGGCCGTCGCACTGGCACACGGGGACCGGCAAACGTCGCTGAAACTGTGCGGCGCTAGACCGACAGGCGTTGCTGGGCGACCGCGCGGGCGAAGCCCTCGACGTTGTCGATCATGATGTTGTGACCGGTGTTCGGCACGGAGATGATCTGGACACCGGCCGCGGCGAGCTCGCGCGCACCCCTGGGCGGGGCGTCCTCCGGGTGCAGGAAGACGCGCGGGATCTCCAGTTCCAGCAACAGTTTCCGCATCGTCGGTGACGTGCCGCGGACGAGGTCGACGGCGCTGCGGTAGAGGGCTTCGCGGCCGGCCATGCGCATGGTCGCGGCCCAGTGCGGGCCGACGTCGCGCAGCACGCGGTCGAAACCGTGAGAGAGGAAGTCAGCCTCACCGTAGGCGGCGATGCCCCGGCTGCCGGGTGCGCCGAGCGCGGGCGTGGCGGGGTCGACGTGGGGGTCGACGAGGACGAGCGAGCGCACCATCTCGGGGTGGCGGGCGGCGAGCACGATGGCGACGGCTCCGCCCATGCTGTGGCCGATGATCTCGCTGCGGCGCAGGCCGATCTTGGCCAGCGCGACGGCGAGGGCGTCGGCGTGGCCTTCGAGCGAGTAGGCGAACCCGGTGGGGCGGTCGCTGATGCCGAAGCCGAGCATGTCCATCATCAGGCTGCGGCGGCCGGCGAGCAGCGGATGGGCGACGGCTTCGGCGTAGTAGGGCGCCGAGGAGGCGCCGAGACCGTGCAGGTAGACGCGGGCGGGCGTGTCGCCCGGTACTTCGACCCAGCGGATCCGGACCCCAGGTCTGATCTCGACGGCGCGCATGTCTCTCCCGGCGGCTGATTCGACTGCTGGACCCTACCTCGCGTGCACGGCAAGTGAGACCGGTTTCGAGACCCGGTTCTCACCTAGTCGACGAGCCGCGCGGCGATCACTGCGAGGAACAGGGTCACTGCGGTGAACACGAAGGTGTAGCCAAATCCTATGGCGGCGTGCAGCGGGCGTGATCGTGGTCCCTCGCACAGGTGCAGCTGCCAGTGGGCGGCGCCCAGGCCGAAAACCAGCCACGGCAGCACAATCAGCGGATCCGTTGGCCCGCCGAGCAGTCCACTGACCGCGAAGGGGGTCGCCGCGGTGAGGACGCCGGTGATGGTGGCGATCATGCGCGGGCGGCTGACCGGTTCGCCGGTGGTGCGGGCGGCGGCTGTGGCCACGATCGTGGCGAGGATGATGGCGGTGATCAGGAGGCCGAGCAGCCACGGGCGTTCGTCGGGTCCCGTGGCGGTGACCGGGATCAGGGCGGCCGCTGTGAGCAGCACGGCGGCGACGGGTGTCAGCGGGAGCACCCAGGAGTGGCGAAGGGGCACTGCGTGATGTTCGCTCACACGCGCGTTGATCGGCAGAGGCCGAACGGTGTCACCACATGCCGGGGTCGCCGAGGGTGTAACCGGTCAGCTGCGGGTCGAGGACGCCGGTGAGCTCGGCGACGAGCAGTTCGGTGAGGGTTCCCTCGAAGCGGTGCCGGTCGAACTCCACGTCCCAGAGGATCGTCCAGCGGTCGGGGGCCGGGTCGGACGTGTCCCACCACAGGACGTCGCGGCCCTCGGTGCTCGCGCACAACAGCAAGCCTCCGGGTTCGGGGTGTACCGGCAGTGCGGCGGCAAGGTCGTTCGCGAACCAGTCACGCAGGTAGGTGGCGTGCACCTCGTGTCCCTCGCGGAAGCCGTTCGCGGGGACGATGTCGATCCCGCCGATGGTGAGCTCGCCGAAGCCGTCCATGAGGCGCTTGTAGTCCGTGGGCAGCTCGATGCCGGCGTCGGCCTCGATGGCTGTCCAGTCGTGGACGTGGCTCGCGGGGGCGTAGACCAGTTCTGACAACGGGTAGGCGAGGCCGGTGGGGAAACCTGCCAGGACTTCCCGCAGTCGCGCGAGGGCGTCAGTCACGCGGGTGGTTCTCGATGCCGAGTGCGGCGCAGGCGGCGGTCACCGTCGCGGCCTTCAGCTCGTCGTACGGCGCGTCCGGGAACTGCATGGTGCAGTCCTGCATCCCGCCGAACGCCAGCACGGCCCGCGCCTCCTGCTCCAGCGTCGGCTCGGGGCCGAACAGGATCCGCGTGAGCCGGGCCCGCCACGCCAGCACGGTGTCGATCAGGCCGAGCTCCGCGAGGGTGGACAGCTCGGCGACCAGCAGCAGGACGTCGGCTCGGTGGCGGTGGTGGAAGTCGAAGAAGCCCTCGATCAGTTCGAGGGGTGGCACGTCGGCGCGGTCCTCCATGCGGGAGAGGAACTCGTCGCCCTCGTCGAGCAGCGGGGTGACGATGCTGCGGACCAGCTCTTCGCGTGAGGTGAAGTGGTAGTACAGCGCGGGTTTGGTGATGCCGAGGCGGTCGGCGATCTCCTGCAGGCTGGTCTGCTGGACGCCCTTGGTGACGAACAGCTCCCGCGCGGTCTGCATGATCCGCTTCTTGGTGTCGGACGGTCTGGCCACGCGCCGAATCTTACTTAACAGTCGGTAAGGGCGGGTGTAGTCTCGAGGAAAGGGGCTTACCGACCGTTAAGTAAGGGGGTTTGACGTGCGGGTTCTCGTTTCCGGTGCGAGCATCGCGGGTCCGGTGCTGGCGTACTGGCTCACCCGGTACGGGCACGAGGTGACGGTGGTGGAGCGGTCACCGGTGCTGCGCAAGACGGGTGGGCACGCGGTCGACCTGTTCAAGCCGGCGATGGACATCTCCGAACGCATGGGTGTTCTGCCGCGCATCGAGTCGTTGGCGACCGGCACCGAGCGCATCACGTTCCTGCGTGAGGGAACGCGCAGACCCATCAGCGCCGACGCGACGAAGCTGTTCGGTGCCGCGTCGGACCGGCACGTCGAGATCATGCGCGACGACCTGAGCGAGGTCTACTACGACGCCACGCTGCCCGATGTCGCCTACGTGTTCGGGGATTCGATCACGTCGATCGGCGACGACGGTGACGTGACGTTCGAGAAGGCGGCACCGCGGAAGTTCGATCTGGTGATCGGCGCGGACGGGTTGCATTCGAACGTGCGCCGGCTGGTGTTCGGTGAGGTCGAGAAGGCGTTCGTGGGCGCGTATCTGGCCGTGTTGTCGGTCCCTCGCGAACTGGGTGCGCCGGGGGCGATGACCGGGCACATCGGACGGGGACGCAGTGCGGCGGTGTACGGGGCACGCAGCGTGGACGACGCGCGGGCTGTGTTCCTGTTCCGCACGAAGGAAGAGCTGGACTACCACTACCGGGATGTCGCGCGGCAGAAGCAGCTGCTGCGGGAGGCGTTCGCGGGCCTGCATCCCGAGGTCGACGGATGGCTCGAGCACCTCGACGACGACCGGGCGTTCTACTTCGACTCGATCACGCAGCTGCGCGGCGACACGTGGACGCGCGGGCGGGTGGCGCTGGTCGGGGACGCGGGCTACTGCCCCGGTCCGGCGATCGGGGGCAGCACGAGCCTCGCGGTGCTGGGCGCCTACGTGCTGGCGGGCGAGCTGGCCCGCACCGACGACCACGTGGCGGCGTTCGCCCGGTACGAGGACGAGATGCGCGGGGTGGTGCACGCGAGCCGTGAGTTCGCGCTGGGAGCCGCGAAGGCGTTGGTCCCGTCGACGCGGGCGGGGGTGTGGGCGCTGACGCGGGGTGCGCAGTTCTTCACGTCGTTGCCTTTGTGGCTGCTGCGGCCGTTGGTCAAGCTCAACTCGAAGGGCATGCGGCTGCACGACTCGATGCGGGTGCCCGACTACGAGCGTCAGGGCGCCGAGGTCTCGGCGCCCTGACGGCACGGTGTTGTCAGAACGGCAGGATCAGAACTGCAGGCTCCACTTGTCGAGGAACCCGGTGTCCTGGCTGGCGGCGTCGGTCACCCGAAGCTGCCAGCCACCGTTCGCGACCTCGCTGGAGGCGTTGACGGTGTAGGTGGTGTTGATGTTGTCCGTACCGCTGCCGGTGCGGTTGTGCAGGACGTAGGCGGTGCCGTCCGGCGCGATCAGCTCGACCTTCAGGTCGCCCTGGTAGGTGTGCTTGATGTCCACGGCGACCTTGAGGGTCGACGGGGCGTTGCCCGCCACCCCGGACACCGTGATCGGGGAGTTGATGGTGGTGTTGTCCCTGATCTGGAAGTCCGTGGCGTTCTCGAAGTACTTGCCGGGCAACGGCGGCGTGGCGCCGCAGTACTGGGCTTCCTTGCCGATGGCCTCGTACGGGCAGTCAGCGCGTTCCAGCAGCTGCAGCACAGCCTCCTTGTTGCGGGCGGTCTGCGCCGGGATCACCTCGTCGGGCGGGTAGAAGCCGCCACCGCCGGCGCTGCCGGGGTACATCTCGAAGGTGTAGGCGAAGATGCCCTGCGTGCCCCACAGCCAGTCAGGGATCGACCCGTCGGTGATGTAGAGGTCGCTGGACTGCTCGGGCGTGTAGTTGTTGGTCGCGGCCATGTCCTGGCCGATCTTGGCGAACGTGTCGCGCTGGTCCTGGGTCAGGCCCGGTGCGACGTCGTCGTAGGTCCAGCCCCACGGCCACAGGATGAGCTCGCTGTAGGTGTGGAAGTCGATGGACGCGGTGATCTGCTGCTTGCCACCGACGTTGCGGCCGCGCACGAAGTCGGCCACGACCTTCACCTCGGGCGCGGACTCCGCGCTCGGCCCGCGGTAGGTGTCACTGCCGGTGCTGCCGGAGGAACCGCCGCAGCAGCCCCACTTGTAGCCCCAGTTGCGGTTGAGGTCGGTGCCGACGTTGCTGGAACCGGCGTTGGGCTGCCGGTTCTTGCGCCACGACCGGTACGTGCCGGTCGCGATGTCGTACTCGCCGCCGTCGGGGTTGACGTCGGGGATGATCCAGACCTCGCGGGTGTCGAGCAGGCCCTTGATCCGCGCGTCGCTCGCGTACTGCGAGGTGAACGTCTTGATCAGGTAGATCGCCATCTCGACGGTGAGGTGCTCACGGGCGTGCTGGTGGTGCGTGAACAGCACCTCCGGCTCGTTCTCGTCGGTGGTGACGTTGTCACTGATCTTGAGCGCGATGATGTCGCGGTTCTCGTAGGACTTGCCGATGACCTGCTTGGAGATCAGGTTCGGGTACTGCGAGACGACCTCGTTGATCGCGGCGGTCATCTCGGCGTAGTTGTGGTAGTTCGAGTCCGCGGCGGGGAAGTCGAACGGCCCGATCGCGGAGTTCGCCTCCATCCGCTTGGGCAGCTCGGTGATCTCGAAGCCCTGGGCCTTGAGGTTCTTGACCTCCCGCTCGGTGGCGGTGATCACGACGATGCCGTGCTCCTCGACCGAGTCGATGGCGGCACCGGACTTGGCGAGCTTGGTCCGCTGGTCAGCGGAGCGGACGCCGCTGACCTGGTAGTTGGTCGTCGTTTCCTCGGCGCCGGGAGCCGCGCCGGTGGGCACGCCTCCCATCGTGAACACGACGCTCGCGGCGACGGCGACCCCGATCAGGGGTCTGAGGTGGCTTTTACGCATGCAGGGCAACCCTTTCGGACCACGGCAGGGACATGGCTGGGGTAAGTGAAGTCCGTGTCAAGGCTCACTGTCATCCCGCCATCCGTATGGGGTTATCTGGACTAATGACGCGCTACGACGCTGTGGAGGCCGCCTCGTACCGGGTGGCTCGTGAGATTCCGTTGACGGGGTTGGCGTCGTGGCGGGACGCCGTGGAGCCGTACTTCCTGCCGGGCCGCACGGTGCTGGATCTGGGGGCCGGGACGGGATTGTTCGTGCGGGCGTTCGCGCAGTGGTTCCCGGACGTGGCCGTCGTCGCGGTGGAGCCGTCCGCGGACATGAGGGAGGCGTCGGGGCTGACGATGCTGGCCGGGGACGCGTACACGATTCCGGTGCCGGACGCGTCGGTGGACGTGGTGTGGATCTCGACGGTGATCCACCACGTCCGCGACCTGCCGGCCGCTGGGGCGGAGTTGCGGCGGGTGCTGCGTCCGGGCGGAGTGGTGGTGTTGCGGTCGTTGTTCCGGGAACGGCACGAGGGGGTCGGGTTGTTCCGGTTCTTCCCCGAGGCGACGCGGGCGTTGTCGTCGTTCCCGACGGTGTCCGAGGTCGCGGACGGCCTGGGGTTCGCCGTGGACCGGTTGGAGCCGGTTGCACAGGTGACAGCGCTGTCGTTGGCGGAGAAGGCTTCCTCGCTGCGGTGGGAGGCGGACACGCTGTTGCGGTCGCTGTCGGAGCACGAGTTCGAGGCGGGCCGTGCGCGGTTGCTGGAGGCGGCCGCGGTCGAGACGGGCCCGGTGGTCGATCACCTGGATCTGCTGGTGCTCAACGCTGTCCGAGACGCTGCCGGTGCGCGGACCACCACGCCCGGTTGGACGAAATCACGGTCGCCCCGGGGCGGGTTCTGAAAGGCTGACGGGCATGGCTTCGGATCCCAAGGCAGACCTGCACCGCTATCTCCGCACGGCCCGCGACAGCATGCGGTGGAAGCTGGACGGGCTGTCGGAGTACGACGTGCGGCGGCCGTTGACGCCGACGGGCACGAACCTGCTGGGCCTGGTCAAGCACCTGGCGGGTACCGAGCAGGAGTATTTCGGTGCCTGCCTGGGCCGCTCGTTCGGGGAGAAGCTGCCGTGGCTGGACGCGATCGACAACGGTGACCCGAACGCGGACATGTTCGCCACCGCCGACGAGTCGCGTGAGGACATCCTGTCGTTGTACGGCCGGGTCGCGGAGTTCGCCGACAACGTGATCTCGGAGCTGCCGCTGGACGCGCCGGGTGTGGTGCCGTGGTGGTCGGAGGAGCGGCGGTACGTGACGTTGCACCTGCTGCTGGTCCACATGATCGCGGAGACGAACCGGCACGCCGGGCACGCGGACATCCTGCGGGAGGGCCTGGACGGGGCGGCCGGGTTGCGCGACGGGGTGTCGAACCTGCCGGAGCAGGACTGGGCGGCGTACCGGGCGCGGGTGGAGCAGGCGGCGCGGAAGGCGGCGGGCCTGGTCTGAGGCCGACGGTCGAGCTCAAACCGGGCTCGCCCTGTCACGCCGCTAGAACGCGGAGAAGTACTTGCGGACGTCGGCGACGTAGAGGTCGGGCACCTCGATGGCCGGGAAGTGGCCGCCGCGGTCGTACTCGGTCCAGTGCTCAACCTGGTGCTCGGGGTCGAGCAGCGAGCGGATGCCGGTGTCGGCGGCGAAGGTCGCGAAGCCGGTGGGCGCGGCGGCCCCTCCCCACGTGCCGGGGGCGTTCATGGACTCGTAGATGAACTCGGCCGAGGTGGCGCCGGTGCCGGTGAACCAGTAGATCGACACGGCGGTGAGCAGTGCGTCGCGGTCGACTTCCGCGCACCAGGCGTGGAACTTCTCGTAGATCCACGCCAGCAGCCCCACCGGCGAGTCCGTGAGCGAGAAGCCGATGGTCCACGGTTTGGTGGACATCAGCTGCAGGTAGCCGAGGCCGGTGGCGACCAGCTCGTTGAACCGCTCGGCGCGCGCCAGCTCCACGCCGGAGAGATTGTCGGTGGGCAGCGGGCCGCCGAACGGGTGGGAGCTGGGGCCGTTGATGTGCATGGCGGCCACGGCCGGGGTCAGGCGGCTCATGGCGCCCGCGATGCCCGCGCCGACGTCACCGGCCTGCACGCCGTACCGCTCGTAGCCCAGCTGTTGCATCAGCGCGACGAACGCGCCGGCGGTGCGGGAGACGTCCCAGGCGCCGGTGACGGGCACGGAGAAGCCGAAGCCGGGGATGGACGGCACGACGACGTGGTGATCGCGCGCGAGGTCGGCGATCACGTCCAGGTACTCGGCGAACGTCGAGGGCCAGCCGTGGATGAGCATCAGCGGCAGGGCGTCGGCGCGGGAGCTGCGGACGTGGACGAAGTGGATGGGCTGGCCGTCGATCTCGGTCACGAACTGATCGAAGGCGTTGAGGCGGTCCTCGACGGCACGCCAGTCGAACCCGCCGGCCCAGTGTTCGACGAGCGACCGGAGTTCCGCGACGGGCACGCCGCGCTTCCAGCCATCGGTGCCGGACTGCGCGGGCCACCGCACGCCGGCGAGCCGCTGCCGCAGGTCGGAGAGGTCGTTCTGGGAGATCTCGACGCGAAAGGTGTCCATGGCCGCAACGTTAGGAACAATTGCGGAAAGGTTCGTTCCTCATTCGCGGGGAGAGTGCTCGGCATGGTGGAGACGTCGGCACGGTTGCTGAAGCTGCTGTCGTTGCTGCAGACCCCGCGCGACTGGTCGGGGCCCGAGCTGGCCGAGCGGCTCGGCGTGACGACCAGGACCGTGCGCAACGACGTGGATCGGCTGCGGAGCCTGGGTTATCCGGTGCACGCGACGCCGGGGGTGGCGGGCGGCTACAAGCTGGGTGCGGGGGCGAAGCTGCCGCCGTTGCTGCTCGATGACGACGAGGCGGTCGCGATCGCGCTGAGCCTGAGCACGCAGGACTCCGAGACCGCGGACCGGGCGCTGCGCAAGCTGGAGCAGGTGCTGCCCTCGCGCCTGCGGCACCGGGTCGCCGCGTTGCAGGAGTTCACCGTCGGCACCGCCACCGAGCTCGACTCCGAGGTGACGGTGCAGATCGTCAACGCCTGCCGCGCGCGGGAACGCCTGCGGTTCGACTACGTCAAGTTCGACGGCGCGCGGGATCGCCGGGAGGTGGAGCCGTACCGGCTGGTGCACACGCGGGGCCGCTGGTACCTGGTCGCGTGGGACGTGGCCAGGCAGGACTGGCGGACGTTCCGGGCCGATCGGATGCAGCCGCGGATCCCGACGGGCCCGAGGTTCACCCCGCGTGAGCTTCCCGACCTGGAGGCCCACCTTGCCCAGGGGCTCGCGACGGCGGCGTGGCGGTTCCGGGCGACGGTCACGGTGCACGCGCCGGCGCACGAGGTCGCGGCGAAGGTGCCGGCGGCGCTGGTGGAGGCCGTGGACGAGACGACGTGCCGGATGACCGCGGGGTCGGACACACCGCAGATGCTGGCGGTGTACCTGGGCATGCTCGACAGCGACTTCGAGGTGGACGGGCCGCCGGAGCTCGTTCAGCACTTGGGAAAGACCGCTGACAGGTTCCGCGGCGCCATCAATACTGCCGACCATGGGTAAGGAGTACGAGCGCATCGAGCCGCGGCTGTGGGAGTTCATCGAGAGGCAGAAGGTGTTCTTCGTGGCGAGCGCTCCGCTGGCCGGCGACGGTCACGTGAACCTCTCGCCCAAGGGCCGGCAGGGCACGTTGCGGATCCTCGACGACCGCACGGTGGCCTACCTCGACTTCGGCGGCAGTCACGCCGAGACGATCGCGCATCTGCGGGAGAACGGCCGGATCACGTTGATGTGGTGCGCGTTCGAGGGTCCGCCGAACATCGTGCGGATCCACGGCCGTGGTGAGCCGGTGTTCCGCGACGACCCGCGCTTCCCGGGGCTGGTGGCGGGGTTCGGTGAGGCGGACGGGCCGGCGCTGCGGGCGGTCATCGTCGTGACGGCGGAGCTGATCAGCGACACGTGCGGGTTCGCGGTGCCGTTCATGGACTACCGGGCGGAACGGGAGCTGCACGCGAACCACTTCGGCCGCAAGACCGACGAGGAGTTCCGCGAGTACACCGCGAGCAAGCCCTACAACAACGCGAGCCTCGACGGGTTGCCGGCGGTTCCGCTGCCCCTGCCGCCCCGGCGGTGAGCGGTCAGCTCGACAGGAACCGGTCCAGGACGCGGACCCCGAACTCCAGGCCCGCGACGGGGACGCGTTCGTCGACGCCGTGGGCCATCGACCGGTAGTCGTACCCGGTGGGCAGCAGCAGCGGCGAGAACCCGTAGCAGTGGATGCCGAGCTGGCTGAACGCCTTGGCGTCGGTGCCGCCGCCCAGGCAGTACGGCACGACGACGGCGGCGGGGTCCTCGTCGCGCAACGCCTCGGCCATCGCGGCGAACCACGCGGTGTCCACGGGTGCCTCGACCGGCGGCTGGTGTTCCAGGAACTCGCGCGTCACGCCGTCGCTGAGCAACGAGTCGATGGTCGCCTCCAGCTCCTCGACGGTGCCGGGCAGGGTCCGCACGTCGAGCTGGGCGGTCGCGCTGCCGGGGATGACGTTCACCTTGTAGCCGGCCTGCAGCATCGTCGGCGTCGTGGAGCACCGCACGGTGTTCTCCACCAGCTTCGCGGCGGGGCCGAGGCGGGCGATGGTGGCGTCGACGTCGTCGAGGTCGACCTCGACGCCCAGTGCCTTGCCCGCGCCGACGAGGAACGCCTCGACCGTCGGCGTGAGGCGGACCGGGTGCTGGTACGCGGCGATGCGCGCCAGCGACGAGACGAGCGCGGTGACGGCGTTGCGGTCGTTCTTGCGGGATCCGTGCCCGGCGCGGCCCGCGGCGGTGAGCTTCATGTGCGAGGTGCCGCGCTCGGCGGTGCCGATCGGGTACAGGCGCACGCCGTCGACGTCGAAGGAGAACGCGCCGGACTCGCTGATCGCCGCCTGGACTCCGGCGAAGTGGGCGGCGTGGTGGTCGACGAGCCAGTGCGCGCCATAAACGCCCTGGTCCTCCTCGTCGGCGACGAACGCCAGCACGACGTCGCGGCGGGGCCGGCGGCCCTCGGTGTGCCAGCGGTTGATCACGGCCAGCGTCATCGCGGCCATGTCCTTCATGTCGACCGCGCCGCGGCCGTGGACGAACCCGTCGCGGATCTCGCCGCCGAACGGGTCGAAGCTCCACTCGGCCGCGTCGGCGGGCACGACGTCGAGGTGGGACTGGACGAGGACGGCGGGCAGCGACGGGTCGGTGCCGTGGATGCGCGCGAGGACGCTGGTGCGGCGTGGCGCGGGCTCGAGCAGCGTGGGTGGCACGCCGTTGTCCTGCAGGACGGCGGCCACGTGCTCGGCGGCCTCGCGTTCGCCCGCGCAGTCGCCGCCGCCGCGGTTGGTCGTGTCGAAGCGAATGAGCTGCGCGCACAGCTGCGCCACGTCCAGCGTCATGAAGCCACCGTAGCCGCACGCGTCAGGTGGAAATGTCACGGCCTCAGCCGTAGATGTCCTCGACGGCTCCGGCTGCGACGTGGGTGACGACTTTGAACGCCTTCATCGCCTCGGTCATCGACACGGCGTCGAACCCGACCCGCCGCGCGCCGATCAGCTCGACGGTCGGCACCACGGCGGCGGCGTCGGCGAGGTGGGTGGCGTCGAACTCGACCTCGATGCGGTGCGGCGACACCACACCCTCACCCCGCCCGGCGGACGCCATCGCCGCTGTGGCGGCTTGTGTGATGTGTGAAAAAGCCACGGCGGGTGGCAAACACACGGCGGCGTACCGCGACACGCACTCCTTCACCGCCACGGTCGCCGCCGAGGGCGCGTAGGAGGCCGCGTCCTCGCACGTCAGGTCGTCACCGGTCACCAGCAGCACGGGCACCCCGTACTCGGCGGCCAGCGCGGCGTTGAGGCGTCCCTCGGAGGCGTGCACCCCGTCGAGCCAGACGCCGGTGATGGAGTTCTCCAGGTAGGTGTGCGCGAGCACGCCGGGAGAGCCGGCACCCGTGTGATAGCCGAGGAGAACAACACCGTCCACATCGGAGTCGATGCCCTGCATCATCGACAACGGTTTGTGCCTGCCGGTGAGCATTCGAGCCGAGGTGTGGAGGTCTTCGAGCAGAAGGTTGCGCTGCGAGGAATGCGCTTCGTTGACCATTACCTCTTTTGCGCCACCCGCCACCAGGCCCGCCACGCAGGCGTTGACGTCTCCTGTGAACAGGCGCCGGAACCGTTGCCACTGCTCGGTACCGGGGATGACGTCCCCGGTCCAGGTGACTCCGGTGGCGCCTTCCATGTCCGCCGAGATCATGATCCGCACATCTGAGTAACGTAGCGGTGGGCTGCTGGGGAAGAGGGGTATTTCGTGCGGGTCAAGTTGTGCGCGTTACTTGCCATAGCAATGACACTGGGGATGGCGACACCTTCTGCAACGGCACAGGGGCCGGTGATTCTGAAGGTCGCGATCGTGCAGCAGATCGACTCGATGAACCCGTTCCTGGCGGTGTTCCAGTCGAGCACCGAGATCAACCGGCTGATGTACGACTACCTGACCGCGTACGCGGCGGACGACCAGCGGGTGACCGAGGGCCTCGCGAACAGATGGGAGCCCTCACCCGACAAGCTCACGTGGACGTTCACCGTCCCCGAGGGCAAGAAGTGGTCCGACGGGCAACTGGTCACGGCGCACGACGTCGCGTTCACCTACAACCTGATGCTCAACGACGAGGTCGCGCGGACCGCGAACGGCAGCTTCGTCACCAACTTCGCCTCCGTCGCCGCCCCCGACGACCGGACCGTGGTGATCAGGACCAAGGCACCGCAGGTGACGATGCTGGCGCTGGACATCCCGATCGTGCCCAGGCACGTGTGGGAGAAGGTCCCGAGCATCAAGGACTACGCCAACGACCGGATGCCGGTCGTGGGCTCCGGCCCGTTCGTGCTGACCGACCACGTGGCCGGTCAGTTCATCAAGCTCAAGGCCAACAAGAACTACTGGCGCGGCCCGGCGAAGTACGACGAGCTGCACTTCGTGTACTTCCAGAACTCCGACGCCGCGGTGCAGGCGCTGACCAAGGGCGAGATCGACCTGGTCAACCGGATGGCACCGGCGCAGTTCGACTCGCTGGGGGACAAGCCCGGCGTCACGCGCAACAAGGCGCAGGGCCGCCGGTTCGTCGAGCTGCTGATCAACCCCGGCGCGCAGACCAGGACCGGGGAGCCGATCGGTGACGGCCACGCGGCGCTCAAGGACGTGCGGGTGCGGCGGGCGCTCGCGCAGGCCATCGACCTCGACGCGCTGGTGCAGCGGGTGAGCCTCGGCTACGCGGAGAAGGGCGCCGGGCTGGTGCCGCCGGTGTTCGGCAAGTGGCACTGGCAGCCGGGCGAGCAGGAGCTGCGCAAGTTCGACCCCGCGGCCGCGAACGCCGCTCTCGACGCCGCCGGGCATCCGCGCAAGGCCGACGGCACCCGCTTCGGGCTGCGGCTGGTCGGGCGCGCGGGGCGTGCCTACGACGAGCAGGCGTCGGAGTACCTCAAGCGGCAGCTGGGCGACATCGGCATCCCGCTGGACGTGCGGCTGGTGTCGGACAACCAGCTCAACGAGGCGACCACGGTGGCGACCTACGACCTCGCCTTCTCGGGCTGGGCGACGAACGTGGACCCGGACTTCGTCCTGGGCCTGCACACGTGCGCGCAGCGGCCGGGCGCGGACGGCAAGGGCGGCACCTCCGACGCCTACTTCTGCGACGCGACCTACGACCAGCTCTACGCGCGGCAGCTCTCGGAGTTCGACGAGGGCAAGCGGGTGGAGATCGTGAAGCAGATGCAGGCGCGGTTCTACGACCAGGTGCCCGCGGTGGTGCTGGCCTACGAGAACGCGCTGGAGGCCTACCGCTCCGACCGCTTCGCCAGGTTCACCACACAGCCCGCGCAGGGTGGCGTGATCATGGCGCAGAACGGCATGTGGGGTTACTACGGCGCCGAGCCCGCCGGACGCGCGGCGCCGCCCTCCAGCAGGGGGCCCGCGCTGGCGATCGGCGGCCTGGTGCTCCTCGCGCTGGTCGTGGTGGGTGTCGTGGTGGCACGCCGGCGCAAGGCCACGGCGGGGGAGCGCGAGTAGGTGCGACTCGGTGTTCGTCTCTGGGGTCGGCTCGGTGGTGCCGCGCTCAGCCTGGTGATGGTGGCGGTGCTGGGCTTCTTCCTGTTCCGGGTGGTGCCCGGCGACCCTGTCGTGTCCATGACGCGCGGGCGGCCGACGACAGCGGCGATGCAGGCCGAACTGCGCACGCAGTTCGGCCTGGACCGTCCCCTGCACGAGCAGTTCTGGAACTACCTCACCTCGCTGCTGCGCGGTGACCTGGGCACGTCGTTCACGTTCCGCCGCCCGGTGTCGGAGGTGATCCTGGAGCGGCTGGGGCCGACGCTGCTGCTGGTCGGCACGTCGACGGTGATCGCGGTCGGGCTGGGGTTGTGGCTGGGCGTGCGGGCGGCGTGGCGTCGTGACTCCGCCTTCGACCGGGCGGCGACCGGGGTGTCGCTGACGTTGTGGGCGGTGCCGACGTTCTGGCTCGGCATGCTGCTGATGATGGCGACCGGGGATCTCTTCCCGTCGCGGGGCATGCGCGACACCGACACGGCACCCGACTTCGTCTCGCAGGCGCTGGACGTCGGGCATCACCTGGTGCTGCCGTCGCTCACGCTGGTGGCGGTGGTGTGCGCGGAGTACATGCTGGTGATGCGGTCGTCGTTGCTGGAGGAGATGCACGCCCCGTACCTGACGACGGCGCGGGCGAAGGGCCTGCGCGACGATCTGGTGCGCCGCCGCCACGCCGTGCCCAACGCGGTGCTGCCGGCGATCACGCTGGTGTTCCTGCGGTTCGGGCTGGTGGTGGCCGGGGCGATCACGACGGAGACGGTGTTCTCCTGGCCCGGTCTGGGGTTGTTGTTCTACGACGCGCTGACCGGGCCTGACTACTTCCTGCTGCAGGGGCTGCTGGTGGTCACGGCGGGAGCGGTCGTGGTGATGAACCTGCTGGCGGAACTGCTGTACGGGGTGCTGGATCCACGGGTGAAGGTCGTATGAGCGGGTTCCTCACACGCGGCACGGGCCGCGGCGGCAAGACCGGGTTTCTCGCGCACCGCGCCGGGGTCGCGGGTGCCGCGGTCCTGGCCGTGGCCGCGCTCGTCGCGGTGATCGCGCCGCTGCTGATCCCCGCGGACGCGCTGGACGTCACGCGGGTGACGGCGGCGCCGTGGCAGTCACCCGGCGCGGATCACTGGCTCGGCACCGACCACACGGGGCGGTCGGTGGCGCTGCTGGTGGCGCAGGGCGCCGGGACGTCGTTGTTCGTCGGGCTGACCGCGGCGGTGCTCGCGGTCGGCATCGGCACGCTCGTCGGGATCGTGAGCGGGCACTTCGGTGGGCTGCTCGCGGGCGCGTTGCTGCGGGTCACGGACTTCTTCCTGGTGCTGCCGGCGCTGGTGCTGGCCATCGCCCTGTCCACGGTGCTGCCGCGCGGGCTGGGCACGATCGTGCTGGCGATCGGCCTGACGAGCTGGCCGTCCACGGCGCGGATGGTGCGGGCGCAGACGCTGACGATCGAGGCCAGGCCGTTCGTGGAACGCGCGCGGGCGCTCGGTGGCGGGCACGGGCACGTGATCGGGCGGCACGTGTTGCCGTCGGTGGTGCCACTGGTGCTGGTGAACGCGACGCTCGCGGTGGCGTCGGCGATCGTGGCGGAGTCGACGCTGGCGTTTCTGGGGCTGGGTGATCCGACGCGGATCTCGTGGGGCGCGATGCTGCACCAGGCGCAGCTGCACGGGGCGGTGCCGCAGCGGGCGTGGTGGTTCCTGCTGCCGCCCGGTGTCGCGATCGTGGTGGTGGTGCTGGCGTTCACGCTCGTCGGGCGCGCCCTCGAAGCCGTTGTGACGCCGAAGAGGTGACCGGATGCTGGAACTGAGGAACCTCACCGTCCACTACGGGCACAAGCGCGTCGTGCACGACGTGAACCTGACCCTCGCGCCCGGTCAGACGCTGGGGCTCGCGGGTGAGTCGGGGTCGGGCAAGTCGACGGTGGCGATGTCGGTGCTGCGGTTGCTGCCCAGGACCGCGCGGGTCGACGGCGAGATCCTGCTGGACGGCGACGACGTCCAGGCGATGTCGTGGGGGCGGCTGCGGGCGGTGCGGTGGGCGGCGGCGTCGATCGTGTTCCAGGGCGCGATGCACTCGCTCAACCCCGTGCGCCGCGTCGGTGACCAGATCGCCGAGCCGATGCGCCTGCACGGCACCACGGGCAGTGTGCGTGAGCTGCTGGAGCAGGTGGAGCTGCCGGCGGAGAAGGCGCGGGCGTATCCGCACGAGCTCTCCGGCGGGCAGAGACAGCGGGTCATGATCGCGATGGCCCTGGCGTGCGGACCGCGGCTGGTGATCGCGGACGAGCCGACGACCGCGCTGGACGTGGTGGTGCAGGCGCAGGTGCTGTCGGTGCTCACCCGGCTGGTCGCCGAGCAGGACCTCGGGCTGCTGATGATCAGCCACGACCTGTCGGTGCTCGCGGAGACGTGCGCGGACCTGGCGGTGATGTACCGCGGTGAACTGGTGGAGCGCGGTGGCACGCGGGAGGTGATCGCGAACCCTCGGCACCCGCACACGGCGGCGCTGGCGGCGGCGTTCCCGGTGATCGGCGATCCGGCGCACCGGTGGGTGGAGCCGGTGGCCGCTCCGGAGCCGTTGCTCCAGGTGCGTGGGCTCGCGGTGGACTACGGTCGGGCACGCGCGGTCGACGGGGTCGATCTGACGATCGGCCGGGGCGAGATCGTGGCGTTGGTCGGGCAGTCCGGCTCCGGCAAAACGACACTGGCTCGTACCATAATGGGGCTGCGGAAACCGTCCTCCGGTCGGGTGATCTTCGACGGGGTTCCGGTGCCGCTCGGGGGCAAGGCGCTCAAGGCGTTCCGGAGGCAGGTGCAGCTCGTCCTGCAGGACCCGGCGAGCGCGCTGAACCCCCGCCACACGGTGCTCGACGCGGTCGCGGAGGGACTGCGCGTCCACGGCATTCCCGGCGACGAGGAATCGCTGGTCAGCGCCGCTGTCGAACGTGCGGAACTACGTCCGGCGGACCTCTACCTGGAGTCGCTGCCGCACGAGCTGTCCGGGGGTCAGCAGCAACGCGTGGTGATCGCCGGCGCACTGGTGCTGCAACCCCGTCTGCTGGTCGCCGACGAGCCCGTCGCCTCCCTCGACGCCTCGGTGCGCGGGGAGATCGTGGCGCTGCTGCTCCGGTTGCGGCGCGAGCTGGGCCTTGCTTCATTGATCATCACACACGACCTCGGGCTGGCCTGGCAGATCGCCGACCGGGTCGCGGTGATGCATCAGGGGAAGATCGTGGAACAAGGCTCGGTGGAACAAGTGCTGCTCAACCCCACTCACGACTACACGCGCGCGCTGCTGCGTGCCGTGCCTCAGGTCTGACGTGATCCCGATGGAACACGCCCGCTACCGGGCCTCGCTGACGCCTGCCGAGATCGGCCGGGGCGGGGCCGACGGCTGGGTGAGTGTCGACGACGTGCCGACGCTGGCGTGGCTGGCGTGGAACGACCTGGGCCGCCCACCGGGAGTCCTGGGCGAGCTCGCCGAGGCCACGGACCCGCGGCACGTGCTGGCGCTGTGCCGGATCCTCGCCTCCACCTCCCGCGCGGACACCGCAGCGGTGTGGCGCTACTTAGCCGCGGACTGGGAACGCACGGGGGAGCGTTCCGACGGCAGGCAGCGTTTCCTGCTCGACCGGGCGAGGCGTGGTGAGGGCATGAACTGGCGCGACTTCTCCGCGTTGATGGGCACCGACCGCCCAGAAGACGTCGACGCGGCGTTCGACCGCGGCGAGGACATGGTCGGCATCTCGGTGATCGGCCTCGCGCTGTCGTACCCGGATCCGTGGGCGACCCTGCGCCGCGTCGCGCGCGCGTTGGACCACGACCGCACCGAGGTCCGCCGCCAGGGCGCCACAGCCCTGGCGCACGTGGCACGGATCCACGGGGTCGTGTCCCGGGAATGCCTGGAGGTGCTGCGCCGTCGCCACGACAACGTGGCCGAAGACGACCTGTGGACGTTCATCGCCCACCACAAGCTGCCGGCGTGGCTGTGGTGGCGGCGGATCAAGGCCCGGCTGGGGCGGCGAGTTCCGCGCGAACGGCGGCCTCGGTTAACAGGTTGCGCTGTCCCACGGCCCGCCTGAGCGCCTCCAGCAGGTGCTCGCGGGCCCCCGCGTCGTCCCCAGCGGCTCTCGCGATGCGCCCGCGTTCGAACGCGATGTGGCAGCGCATCTCGTCGGGGCTGTACCAGCCGCCGGGCGTCAGCTCCCACGCCCGGTCGCACTCCGCCCGCGCGGTATCCAGATCGCCGTTGCGGCGGGCGAGCTCGGCCCGGCCCAGGTGGCAGTTGGCCTGCACGAGCGGCGAACCCACCCTTCTCGCCTGCTCGAACGCCTCGTCGTAGTCCGCCGCGGCACCCTCGGCGTCACCTGAGACGAGACGGGCACGGGCCCGCACGACGAGCAGCTCGGCGATGTCCTCGGTGGCACCCAGCTCCGTGAGCAGCGTGTACGCACGGCCGATCGCGTCGAGCGCCGGTTCACCGGCCTCCAGCGCGATCTCACCGAGCTGGTGGTGCGCGAGCGCCGCACCCCACCGGTCACCGACCCGTTCGAACCCCTCCGCGCCCCGCCGCAGCAGCTCCCGGCCCGCGATCGGATCACCCTGCATGCGGGCCATCAGACCGTCACCGACCAGGGCCAGTGCCCGGCTCCACGAGTCGGTGCCGATGAGGCGGTTGCGGTGGTGCCAGGTCTGGGAGTCGTTCTCCGGCGCGCCCAGCGCCATGCCCCACATCATCGTCATGATCGGGTAACGCGGCGGCCCGTCCAGCGCGCAGAGCAACGCGTCGGCCTGGCCGATCCTGCCGCTCTGGTCACCGGTCGCGATCGGCCACGCAAGGAGCAGGCACAACGCGTACTCCTGCGCACGACCCGGCGGCGCCGTCTCGCCACACGCGCGGATGACCGCCTCCGCACGCTGGGCGGCCTCGGTGCGCAGCCCCCGGCACCAGTAGTAGGTCGCCAGCGCCGCCACCAGCTCGAGCGCGAGGCCGACGTCGTGGACGGTGGCCCACCTGAGGGCCGCGGTGAGGTTGTCGTGGTCGGCGCCGAGCCTCGTCAGCCACTCGACCTGGTCGTGCGCCCGCAGATGCGGCTCCGCCTCCTGAGCCCTGGCGAGGAACCAGCGGGCGTGACGTTCGGCCAGATCGGGCGCGCGGGTCGCGCAGAACGCGCGGATGGTGTCGAGCATCCGGTACCGCTCACCGGTCACCTCGATCAGCGACTTGTCCACCAGCGACGACAGGGTGTCCACGTCGGAGCCGGTGATGGCGACGGCGGCGTCCAGGCCCGCGCTGCCGTGGAACACGGTGAAACGGGCGGCGAGATCACGTTCGGCCTCGGTGAGCAGGTCCCAGCTCCACTCGACCACCGCGTGCAGCGTGCGATGGCGGGGCGCGGCGGTCCGGCTGCCCCGCGACAGCAACCGGAACCTGTCGTCGAGCCGGGCCGCGATCTCGGCGATCGGCAGCGACCGCACCCGTGCCGCGGCCAGTTCGATGGCGAGCGCGATCCCGTCGAGACGCCGGCACACGTCGGCGATGACCTCACGATCGGCGCGGAACCCCGGTTTGACCGCCTGGGCCCGATCCTCGAAGAGCCGGACAGCGGCCCCGTCGTCCAGCGCGGACACCGGGCTGAGCGTCTCGCCGGTGATGCCGAGCGGCTCACGGCTCGTCGCAAGCACCCGCACGCCCGGACACGCGGCCAGCACCGCGCCGAGAACACGGGCGGCGTCGTCGACGACGTGTTCGCAGTTGTCGACGACCAGCAGCACATCTCTCGTGGCCAGCGCCGCGTGCAGCCGGTCCTCGACGCTCAACGCTCCCGCCGACAACAGCCCGGCCTCCCGGACGCCGGCACCGTCGAGCAGTGCCCGCGCGACATCGGTCGTGGCGCTGAGGTCCACGAACGCCACCTCACCCTGCTCACGGCTCGCGACCTCGACCGCGAGACGAGTCTTGCCGGTACCACCGGGGCCGATGAGCGTCACCAGGCGGTTCTCCTGCAACCACTTGGCCACGCGCCGCAGATCCTCGTCCCTGCCGACGAAACTCGTCAGCTGCGCCGGCACACCCCGGTGCGGCGCCTGCGCCCGCAGGATCTCGACGTGCGCGGCGGCGAGCGCGGGGGAGGGATCCACCCCGAGCTCGTCGGCCAGCAGCTCCCTGCCCCTGGCGAACACCTCGAGCGCCTCGGTCTGACGGCCCTCGCGGTGCAGCGCCCGCATCAACGCCGCGCGGACGTCCTCACGCAGCGGGTGCCGGGCCAGCAGGTCACGCAGATCGCCGGCCGTGCCCGCGGCGATGACGCAGCTGATCCGCAGCTCCTCCAGCCGCTGCCGGGCATCGTCGGCGAACGGCGCGTCCACGTCCGCCAACGCCGGCCCACGCCACAACCGCAGCGCTTCGAGGCCACGCCCGGCGGCGAGCAGCTCCGCACAGTACGTCGCGTCCACTTCGGACGGTCCGGCGACCAGCCGATAACCGGCCGGATGGTGCTCGACCACCAGGCCCGGAACCGTCCTGCGCAGCCGCGAGACCTGGGACTGCAACGCGTTCGCCGCACCGGCGGGCGGCTCACCGTAGAGACCCTCCAGCAGCCGCGCGTGACCGACGATCCCGCCCGCGTCCAGCGCCAGCATCGCGAGCAGAGCCCGTTGACGCGGCGCGGGCACGGCGATCACCACTCCCGCGCCGTCACGCACCTCGACCGGCCCCAGCACCCCGAACCTCACGGGACGCGATTCTTCCGCACCACGCCCGGCGAACCGGCGGATCACCCCAGCGCGCGCAGAACGATCCGCTCCACCACCCGCGTCTTCGCGTCCGCGTAGTCCTGCACCCGCTCCCAGCCCCGCGCCGCCAGCTCCCGCTTCACCGCCTCGTACTCCGCCCGCTCGTCCGCGTTCTCCCGCAACCGGTCCCGGAACGCCAGCATCCGGTCGACCTCCTCACACGCGGGGGAGAAGACGTGCAGGTTCACCTCCGGGTCGGAGTCCCTCAGCAACCGGTGCCGATACCAGCCCGGCTCCCGCAACCGCAGGTGATAACCGGCCTCCACCAACGCCGGCACGTACGCGTCCTCGTCATCGGAATCCGGCACCACCAGCAGAATGTCGATCAACGGCTTCGCCGCCAGCCCCGGAACCGACGTCGAACCCACGTGCTCCAGCCGCACGACCTCCGAGCCGAGCGCGCCGCGAATCCGCTCCTCCTCCCGGGCGTACCAGTCAGGCCACGCCGGGTTGTAGTCCTCCAGCGTGATCCGCACGTCCCCCGCCGGCGTCTCCGTCACGTACTCCACGTCGTCCGACGACGGCCGCCACGCCAGAAAAGCGCGCTCGAGAATCTCCAGCACCACCTCCCTCTTGGCCGCCGCGTAGTCCTGCACCCGCTCCCACTCCCGCGCCGCCAGCTCCCGCTTCGTCAGCGCGTACAACTCCCGGTCGTCATCGTTGACACGCAACCAGTCCCGGAACACCAGATGCCGCCGCACCTGCGCACACCCACGAGGAAACACGTGCAGGTTCACATTCGTGTCCGGCCCCTTGAGGATGCGGTGGTCGTGCCAGTCGTCCTCCCGGACGGTCACCCGATACCCCGCGACCTCCAGCGCGGGCACGTACGACGCCTCATCACGCGGATCGTCCACCACCAGCATCATGTCGATCAGCGGCTTCGCACACAGCCCCGGCACCGACGTCGACCCCACGTGCTCCAGCTCGGCGTCCGGCAACGCGGCCACGATCCGCTCACGTTCTCGCTGGTACAAGCCCGGCCAGGCAGCGTCGTACTCGGACAGCTCGATCTTCATGGCGACCCCCGGACAGGCAACAGGCAGTCGGCCAGAATATCAACTGCCGAACAGGTCACCCGCCGAATCCACCCGATCCAGCACCTCGTCCGCCGTGAACACCAGATCCTCCGGCACCTGACACTCCTCGACCTCGTCCCACGTGATCGGAGTCGACACCGCCGGCCGCTCCCGAGCCCGCAACGAGTACGGCGCCACCGTCGTCTTCGCCGGATTGTTCTGCGACCAGTCGATGAACACCTTTCCGGTGCGCTGCACCTTCGCCATCGTCGCCACCACCAGGCTCGGCATCTCCTTCGCCAGCCGCCGCGCCACCGCCTTCGCGTACTCCGACGTGTCCTTCGCCGGGGCATACGCGTACACCTGCATCCCCTTGTTCCCCGACGTCTTCGCCCACGAGTCCACACCGTCGTCGTCCAGCACCACCCGCACCTGCTCGGCGACCCGGCAACACTCCACCACCGTCGCCGGCGCCCCCGGATCCAGGTCGAACACCAGCAGATCAGGATCCCGCTTACCCCCGCGCGGACCCACCGTCCACTGCGGCACGTGCAACTCCAACGCCGCCAGGTTCGCCAGCCACACCAACGTCGCCAACTCGTCCACCATCACGTAGTTGACCGTCTCGTTGCCCTTCGAGCTGCCCGGCGACTCCAGCCGCATCGTCCGCACCCAGTCCGGACGGTGCTCCGGCGCGTTCTTCTCGAAGAACCACTTCCCGTCCACGCCGTTCGGATAGCGCTTGAGCGTGACAGGACGGTCCTTGAGATGGGGGAGCAGCACAGGGGAGATCCGCGTGTAGTAGTCGATCACCTCGCCCTTGGTGAACCCGAACTCCGGATACAGCACCTTGTCCAGGTTCGTCAGCTTCAGCACGCGGTCCTCAACCCGCACGGTTGCGTCATTGGTCAACGCGACGCACCTCCTCGGGCGACTTGTCCGGCCGCAACCCCCGCCACGCCGGAAACCGCATCCGCCCGTCCGGCGTCCACTGCCGGAACACCACCTCCGCCACCAGCTCCGGCTCCACCCACTTCGCGCCCTTCGCCCGCTCCCTCGGCATCTCCGTCACGAACGGGGACGTCCTGCGCGCCAACGCCTTCAACCGCGGCGTCAACACCGCCAGCTCCGCGTCGTTGAACCCGGTACCCACCGACCCCGCGAACGCCAACCCGCCGTCCTGAGGAATACCCAGCAGCAACGCGCCGATCACCCCGGCCCGCTTGCCTTCACCCATCCGCCAGCCACCGATCACCACCTCCTGCGCCATCAGATCGGTGATCTTGCGCCACACCGGCGACCGCGTCCCCGGCTGATAGACCGAATCCAGCCGCTTCGCCACCACCCCCTCCAGACCCTGCTCACGACTCGCCGCCAGGACCGCCGCGCCATCGGTGTCGTACGACGGGGGAGTCAGCCAGTTCGGACCCCTGAGCTCCAGCTCCCGGAGCAGCTCACGACGCTGACGAAAAGGCAGCTGCAGCGTCGACCGGCCATCGAGGTGCAACAGATCGAACAACAGCAAAGTGACCGGATACTGACGAGCCGCCTTCCGCGCGGCCTCCGACTTGCTCACGTGCATCCGGTTCTGCAACGCGCTGAAACTCGGCCGCCCGTTCTGCAACGCCACGATCTCACCGTCGAGCAACGCCTCCGTCGAACCGAGCTGCTCACCCACACCCTGCAACTCCGGATAAGCCACCGTGATGTCGTTGCCCAGACGCGACCACGCCTGCACACGACCACCCTCGACCCTCAGAATCGCGCGAACGCCATCCCACTTGAACTCATAAGCCCAAAGATCATCATCATCCTGGGGGAGGGGACCGGGCATCGCCAGCATCGGCTTCACCTGCTCGGGCAGCGGCTCCCAATCCGGACGCGCCGGCGCGTGCCGACGCTTCATCATCCAGTTCTTGCCCTGCTCACCCGAGCGGAAGAACACGAACCGACCCTCGACCCGATGACCGTGCAAGATCACATCGACCTCACGGTCCGACCACTTCACCGTCTCATAGCGACCGCGATCCCAGATGAACATCTCGCCGCCGCCGTACTCACCCTTCGGAATCTCCCCGGAGAACTCCGCATACTCCAGAGGATGATCCTCGGTGTGCACCGCCAGCCTGATCACATCAGTCGTCGGCGGAAGCCCCTTCGGCACCGCCCACGACACCAGCACACCATCACGCTCCAGCCGCACATCCCAATGCAGACTGCTCGCGTGATGCTCCTGAATCACAAACGTGTCGTCATCACCGTGAGGAAGCTCCTCAGCACTCGGCACGGGCTCCGGCGTCCTCGCCGGATCCCGCTTGCGCCGGTACTCGTCGAGCCCGGCCATCTACGCCGACGAAGCCTTCTTCTTCGGCGGAGACTTCTTGGCCGCACCCTTCCGACCGGCCTTCGCCTTCTCCACACTGCGCTCCAGAGCCGTCATCAGGTCGATCACATCACCCTTGTCCTCGACCTCCGGCTGCTCCGGCAGCTCAGCACCCTCCGCCTTCGCCGCGATGACCTTCTCCAGCGCATCCCGGTAGTCGTCGGTGAACGTGTCCGGATCGAAGTCCCCGGCCATCGACTCCACCAGCGACGTCGCCATCTTCAACTCCTGCGGCCGCACCTCGACGTTCTGATCCAGGAAGTCGAACTCCGCCTTGCGGATCTCGTCCGGCCACAACATCGTGTGCATCACCAGCACGTCATCCCGCGCCCGGATCGTCGCCAGCGTCTCCTTCTGCCGGATCGTGATCTTCACGACCGCCAGCTGACCCGTCTTCACCAGCGCATCCCGCAACAACACGTACGGCCGCGCCGCAGCCTTGTCCGGCTCCAGGTAATACGTCTTCTGGAAGTAGATCGGATCGATCTCCTCCGCGGGCACGAACTCCAGGACATCGATCGACTTGTCGGTCTTCACCGGCAGCTTCTCGAAGTCCTCGTTCTCCATGATCACCATCCGGCCGTCGTCCAACTCATAGCCCTTGGTGATGTCCGAATACTCCACCTCGTTGCCGCACACCGAACAGACGCGCTTGTACTTGATGCGCCCGCCGTCCTCCCGGTGCACCTGGTTGAAACGGAAGTCGTGCTCCTCGACAGCCGTGTAGAGGCGCACGGCGATCGTCACCAACCCGAAGGAGATGGCCCCACGCCACACGGATCTCATTCTCATTGGGTACCCCTGAAATGCGGTTTTCGCACTATCAGGTCACCCACTTGGCCTAACGATCCGGCAACTGAGCGACCCCCGGCTCACGTGTCCACAGCCGAGAGTGCCGCACCGGAGTGGAGCATCGCTAGTGGGGTGGGGCCCGCAACGTTGCCGGGCGAATTCGCGGTCAGACGGGTGCATCGTGGTGCCGCCCCCGCGCCCTCATACCGGAGTCGTATACGGGCGTCGGGGTGCCCTGCTGAGCGTGAATTACCCAGCCAACGTTCCGGGCCACGCCGCTAGATGTCCTTGAGCGCCCGATACGTCCTGTTGCTCGCCACCGCCGCCCGACGCTCCCGCGCCGTCGCCTCGATGTAGTTCTGACTCGTCGCCAAACTCGCGTGCCCCAGCAACGCCATGATCTCGCTGGCACTCGCACCGTCCTCGGCCAAACGCGTCGCGAACGTGTGCCGCAAAGCGTGCAGATTCGCACCCGTCGGCACCCTGTCGTTCAGCCCCGCCCACCGAAAACACGACTTCACCAGGTACTCCAGCCCGCCCCTGCCGATCGGCTCACCGTGCCGGTCCCTCAGCAACGCGCTGTCCCGATCGAACCGGCCCTGCGGAAAACGCTGCCGGCAGCTCTTCAGATAGGCGTCGACGATCCGCTCCATCGGAGGCTCGATCGGAACACTCCGGTCACGGTTGCCCTTGCCCTTCACGTGCAACCTCTGATCACCCTCCCTGCCGACGATCGACGACAGCGTCAACGTCCGCATCTCGGCGCTCCTCAAGCCCGCGACCAGCCCCAGCGCGATGACCAGCACGTCGCGCTCCGGCCACGGGTCACGACCCTTGCGCGCGCCTTCCGCGGCGGCTGTGAGCAGCTGTTCCGGCGTGTCCTCACCCCGTAGCGGCTTGGGGACGAGCGGAGGGGTCTTCGGGCGGGCGACCGCGCCCATCGGGTTGCCGGCGATGAGGTCCTCGGCCACGCAGAACGTCAGGAACTGGTTCCACGTCGACCAGGCCCGCAGCACGGAGCTCTTGGCGTGGGTGTCGGCGAACAACCCGAAGGCCTGGCGGAGGTTGGCCCCGGTGAGATCGCGGACGGTGAGGTCCTCGACAGGGGAGTGGAGCGTCTCGGCCAGGAGTGTGTTCACGCCGGCGAGATCGCGCTGGTAGGCCGCCGTTGTGTGCGGCGAGTCCTTGCGCGTCCGGCGGGCGAGGAAGAAGGCGTCCTGAGCGGCGAGCACGTGCATATGGATCTTGTACCGCACAGCACCGACAATCCCGTGTCCCGTGCTGGATAATGGCGATTATGCATGAAATGTCCGTTTCACCCGAGTTCGCCGGACGCTGGACCAGGTGGCGTCACTTATCGGGGATCGTGAGCGTAATGAGGCATCTCTACGTACGTCTCACTGACGAGTCGTCGGTGTCGACCGCGCTCCGACATCGCCGGTGTTCAGATGTTGCGGCGTCTGCAAGTACGGCCAGCCTGCCCGCTGGTGGTGCTTGCAGACGCGCAACACGAGCCGTTTCAGCCCCTTCTGAGGACGATCTTCGCAGGTCACCGTTTCGCCGATAATCTACATTATGTCAAGTAACGTGGATCGGGACTTCTGGCGGGGCCTCTCCCGCCATGCTGTGCGCCGTGTCCGGCTGGGGTCGGTACCTGGAATGCGTGCCGTGGTTCGTGGAGCCGGGCGCTGAGGTCGTCGTCGGTCCTTCGTCCGTTTGGACGCGTGGGTCGCTATCGGGCTTGCCTCGGCTGTCCGCTGTCTGTGACCGGCCGCCGATATGAGTTGCTG
Source organism: Lentzea atacamensis (assembly GCF_003269295.1). GTDB lineage: Bacteria > Actinomycetota > Actinomycetes > Mycobacteriales > Pseudonocardiaceae > Lentzea > Lentzea atacamensis. The sequence continues at coordinate 197,465 of NZ_QLTT01000001.1, forward strand.
GTGTGGGGTTCTGCCGGGTGGCTCAGTGAGCCGCCTCCGCAGACCGGTTCGGAGTCGCCCTCGGTGCTTCGTCGTCTGCGGAGTGTCTTCGGCGGGACTGTCGAGCAGTTCGGCGGACCGTCGACGTTGTGGTTGAACCAGAACGCTGTGCTGACGGCGGGCGCCGCGGCGACGTCGCTGCGGGATTACGTCACCGTGGCGATAGAGGCCAATGGGAACCCTGACGGCCGCGCACCGCGAGACTGGGCACCTTGTGCTGTTTGCGCCTGACCACTCGTTGTACTCGTTCGACGGGTTGCCGGATCTGGGTTCGTGGGTCTCGGCGCGTGGCAGGGTGTCCTCTCATGATCGACGACTTCGCCAAGGCGTATCTGCACAGCGATCTGCGTGAGTTGCGTGAGGTGATGCTGTGGAAGCTGGAGGGTCTCCCCGAGGCTGATGTGCGCCGGCCGCTCACCGCGAGCGGTACGAATCTGCTGGGTCTGGTGAAGCATCTGACGTTGACGGAGTCGCGGTACTTCGGCGAGGTGTTCGGCCGGGCGTTTCCTGAGCCGTTGCCGCGGTGGGACGACCTTTCGGCGCGTGGCAAGGACATGCGGGCGGCGGAGCATGAGACGCGTGAGGAGATCGTTGGTCGTTATCGGCGCGCGTGGGCGCATTCCGACGCGACGATCGATGTGCTGGCGGTGGACTCCCCCGGGTTTGTGCCGTGGTGGCCGCGTCCTGACGTGATGTTGTTCAACGTTCTGGTGCATGTGCTGACGGAGACGGCGCGGCACGCCGGGCATGCGGACATCTTGCGGGAGCAGCTCGATGGTGCGACGGGTGTCGGGCCGTGAGGTGGGGGCTCCCCCGCGTTTGGATGATCTTGTCGGGGGTGGTTGCCACACTCGGGGTATGCGCTATGCGATCTATGTGCCGAATTTTGGTTCGTCGCTCGGTGATCCGTCGGTGTTGGTGTCGCTCGCCGTCGCAGCGGAGGAAGCGGGGTGGGACGGGTTTTTCTTGTGGGACCACGTGGTGCGGCCTGGTGAGTCGGTGCTGGCTGATGTGTGGGTGACGTTGGGGGCGGTGGCGGCGCGGACGTCGTCGATCCGGTTGGGGCCGATGGTGACGTCGCTGGGGCGTCGGCGGCCGTGGAAGGTGGCGTTGGAGGCGTCGACGCTGCAGCGGTTGTCGGGTGGGCGGCTGGTGCTGGGTGTTGGTGCGGGTGTGCCTGATGACTTCGTGCCGTTCGGTGAGCGGGTCTCGCGGGCTGCGGCGTTGTCGGAGGGTGTGGCGTTGTTGCGGGCCTTGTTGTCGGGCGGGCCTGTTGAGCATCACGGCGAGATCTTCGACGTGTCGGGGGTGCGGTTCGCGCCGGTGGAGGTGCCGGTGTGGGTCGGTGGGGTCTGGCCGCGGTCGATTCCGTTTCGTGCGGCGGAGCACGCGGCGGGTGTGGTGCCGGCGACGTTCGCGGGTGCCGAGTTGGCGGTGATCTCCCCCGCTGACGCTGCCGCGTTGAAGGCGGCGTTCGTGGCGTCGGGTGGGCCGGCTGACTGCGATGTGGCGATCTGGGGTGGTGGTGAGTTGCGGGGGGCGGTGCGGGAGTACGAGGAGGCCGGGGTGACGTGGATGTTCACCGATGGTGGTGCGCTGGAGCTGGAGGGGTTGCGGGCGTTTGTGGCGGCTGGTCCCCCGCGTTCAGGCGCGTAGGCCTCTGAGGAGGGTGTCGAGGTAGCGGCGGGCGGTGGGGAGCCGGTCGGCGGGTGTGGCGCTGTGGACGTAGGTGGCGTAGGCGATGCCGCACATGAGTGGGACGAGGTCGCCGTCGGCGAGGTCGGGGCGGACGGCTCCGGCTTTCCTGGCGCGGGCGAGCAGTTCGCGGCCGATCGCGATCACCTGCTGTTTGAGTTCGGTGGTGCGTGGCAGTGCGTCCTGGGTGTTGGCCGCGACCTTGGCCAGTGACGGGTCGCCGACCTGGGCGTCGACGAGTCGTTGGAGGAACCCGGCGAACGCCTGCCAGGGGTCGTCTCGGGTCAGTGCTTGCTCGCCGTGGCCGGCGAGGGCTTCCAGGCAGGGCGTGGCGACGGTCTCGAGCAGTGCTTCGGTGGTCGGGAAGTGCCGGTAGACCGTGCCGACGCCCAGGCCCGCGCGGCGTGCGACGTCGTTGAGCTGCAGCGGTGTGCCTTCGTCGACGAGTTCTCTGGCGACGGTGACGATGCGGTCCCAGTTGCGGGCGGCATCCTTGCGCAGCGACGTCATGTTTCCAGGTTAATTGGATACGCCATCCGGAACGTGTGCCGGCGGCACGTGTTGCTCGGTCAGCCTGCGCACGGCCTGGATCGCTTCGGGGTCCTCGGCTGCCCTGATGGGTGCGACGGGCTTCGTCTGTGCTCCGATCACCACGCCCGTCCGCCCTGTCAGCGTCTCGTCGGTCGCGGCCACGATCGACGAGCGTGCCGCGTCCGAGGCCGGTCCCGAGGTGGAGTGTTCGAACTTGCGCCGCACCAGTGGCCACAGCAGCCGCAGTCCGGGTGACACGATCTTGGATTGTCGCAGGGTGTCGTCGGTCATGTCGGTGGCGGCCCCTCCCGGATCGGCCGCGAACACCGACACCCCGCTTCCTCTGTTCGACCTCGTGGTGCGGTTGTTCGCGGCGCGCGACGAACGGCGGCTGTCTCGTGGCGAGTACGAACCCGTGCAGCTGACCGATTCTGCGAGGGATGCGACGTACTCGCTGAACTTGATCGTGCTGGTGCTGGTGCTGCGCCAGAAGGTCTGCGCGACTGACCTCCGGATGGAAGTCCCGCCTGTCGTCCAGCGCATGGGTGAGTGTCGTGCGCGGCTTCTGGGTCGAACGGGTTCACGGCAAGGTTTTGTGCGTCAGCCCGAGAGTCGCGCCGGGGGACGCGGACGCGGGCTCGGTGTTGATGTCGGAGCCGTGTGTGACGCGGGACGAGGTCGCTGCGACGTTGCGGGAGGTGGTGGCGCCGTTGGCGGAAACGTACGGCGTCGCACTCGCGGCTCTGTTGATCGAGCTGTCGGCGACACCGGTGGAGAAGTGTTTACCCGTGCTGGAGCAGCTTGCCCGACATCCACTGGGATCGACGCTGTTCGCCAAGGAGATCTGTGCGCGGATAGGACGTGGTGGTGACGATCTGGCGATCCTGCGGAGGTTGGGCGTCGCCGCAGCTGTGCGGGACGCTGAGACTCTGGACGCGTGGCTGCGGCTGCACGAGCGCGGGTTCCGGTTCCCGGACGATCGTGACTATCCCGACGTGACGGAGTACCTGCTGGCGTACGATCCCCGCGCTGACCGCGGGCCGGCCGGATCTGCTCAAGCGGGCCAGGGCGGCTGCTGACGAGCTGGGTCTTGAATGGCCGCCGCCAGAGCCTGCGCGATCGCGGTCAGGTCGGTCTCGCTGAGGTCGCGCTCCCCCACCCTGCGCAGGATCTCGGCGCGGGAGCACACGACGATCGCGCCGGTGTGGCCGCCGAGGTCGGCGGCGGCGACGATCTCGGGTGTTCCGTTGTGGACCACCAGGATCGGGTCCGGGGTTTCGGTGTAGAGCAGGTGCTCGATGTCCCGTCCGGTGATGGCCATGCTCAGTCTTGTACGGCGCGGGCGTAGCGGGCCGCAAGGGTGCGAACGTGTGCCACGAGCTCCGGTGGTGAGGTGACTTCGAAGTCGAAGCCGAGCATGCCGATCCACACGGCGAGCATTTCGACGGAGTCGGCGCCGGTGACGAGGACGCAGGAGGTGTCGTCGACGGCTTCGACGGTGCCGACGGCGGCGGTGATGCGGGTGGCCACGGCGTCGGCCGGGGCGTGGACGAGGACGCGGGCGGTGAAGCGCCACGCGGCTGAGGAGGTGCTGGAGGCGACGTAGGTGGTGGCGTCGAAGTCGCGTGGGGTGAAGCGCGGGCCGAACGGGGGCTGGGGCTGGGCGATGCGATCGACGCGGAAGCTGCGCCAGTCGGCGCGGTCGCAGTCCCAGGCGACGAGGTACCAGCGGCGGCCCCAGTTGACCAGGCGGTGTGGTTCGACGCGGCGGCGGGACGGTGTGCCGTCGTGGGAGTGGTAGTCGAAGCGGATGGTGTCGCTGTCGCGGCAGACGGCGGCGAGGGTGGACAGCAGTTCCGGGTCGAGGGCGGGTCCCGCGGAGTCGCGTGGGACGGATTCGACGTGTTGCAGGGCGGAGACGCGGTGGCGCAGGCGGGACGGCAGGACCTGCTCGAGTTTGAGCAGCGCGCGCAGGGAGACCTCTTCCAGGCCGGTGACGGCGTTGGTGCGCAGGGCCGCGGCGACAGCAACGGCCTCGTTGTCGTCGAGCAGCAGTGGCGGGAGCTCGGCGCCGGCGCCGAGGCGGTAGCCGCCGAAGGTGCCGGTGGTGGCGTTGACCGGGTAGCCGAGCTCGCGCAGGCGGTCGATGTCGCGGCGCACGGTGCGCTGGCTGATCTGGAGCTCCTCGGCGAGTTCGCCGCCCTGCCAGTCGCGGCGGGACTGGAGGAGGGCGAGCAGGCGCAGCAGGCGCGCCGAAGTTTCCAACATGACTCCAGACTTTAGGACAGGAGGTGGCCGCAATGCCTTCTAGCCTTGGGTTATGACGGAGATCAGGGAATTCCACATCGCGGTCGACGAGGCGGACGTCGAGGAGCTGCGTTTCCGGTTGGCGCGGACCCGGTGGACCGACCAGGTGCCGGGGGCCGGTGCGCGTTACGGGGACGCCGTCGAGACGGTGCAGGAGATGGCCCGGTACTGGGCGGAGGAGTTCGACTGGCGGGCGGTCGAGCGCAGGCTCAACTCCTACCCGCAGTTCATCACCGAGATCGACGGCACGAACGTTCACTTCCTGCACGTCACGAGCACGAACCCCGACGCGTTGCCGTTGCTGATGATCCACGGGTGGCCGGGGTCGGTCATGGAGTTCGTGGACGTGATCGAGCGGTTGCGCGGCGACTTCCACCTGGTGATCCCCTCGATCCCGGGTTTCGGGTTCTCCGGTCCGACGACGGAGACCGGCTGGCACTCCGGGCGGATCGCGAAGGCGTTCGCGGAGCTGATGGGGCGGCTGGGGTACGAGCGGTACGGGGTGCACGGCAACGACGCCGGGTCGCTCATCGCGCCCGAGGTCGGCCGGGTGGACCCCGGGCACGTGGCGGGGGTGCACGTCACGCAGATCTTCTCGTTCCCGTCGGGTGATCCGGCGGAGATGGAGGGGCTGACCGAGGACGACCAGCGGCGGCTCGGGGTGCTGCAGAACTTCTGGCAGGACATGTCCGGTTACGCGAGCCTTCAGCAGTCGCGGCCGCAGAACGTCGCGTTCGCGCTCGCCGACTCCCCGGCAGGGCAGCTGGCCTGGACGATGCAGCTGATGGGCGAACCGGCCGTCACCAGGGACTTCCTGCTGGCGAACGTGTCGATCTACTGGTTCACCCGCACCGCGGGTTCCTCTGCGCGGCTGTACTTCGAGGACGCGCACCGCGAGGACGCGCCGGCCGAGCCGACGACGTTCCCGATGGGTGTGGCGGTGTTCCGCGACGACTTCCAGACCATCCGCCGGTTCGCCGAGCGCGACCACCACAACCTGGTGCACTGGTCGGAGTTCGACACCGGCGGGCACTACTCGGGGCACGACGCGCCGGAGCAGCTGGCCGGTGACCTGGTGGGGTTTTTCGCGAAGAGGTAGCGGTGGCGGGGCGCTCGTACGGGGCGCCCCGCCGCCGTGGAACGCCGCGGCGGCGTGCTGGCCGTGGTGGAGCGGTTGGGCTGGTTCGTCTGGTGCTGGAGGGCCGGTGGCGGTAGGAGTGCAGCCATGGGTGTTCCGCTGGTGGATTTGACCGGGTGGTTCGACGGCACGCGGCGTGCCGAGGTGGCGGCGCGGGTCGACGCGGCGTTGCGGGAGTCGGGGTTTCTGCTGATCACCGGGCACGGTGTGCCGGACGAGCTGCGTGGCCGCACGCGGGAGCTGACGCGCCGGTTCTTCGCGCTGCCGGCCGGTGCGAAGGAGCCGTACGCCGTGCGCACGGGCGGGCGGGGCTGGTTGCCGCCCGACGAGCAGGCCACCGGCAGGGCCGGCGGTGGTATGGCGCCACCGGATCTGAAGGAGACGCTGGCGTTCGGGTCGGACGATCCGGCGGGTGACGACCCGTTCTTCTTCCGCCCCAACGTCTTCCCCTCCGAGGTGCCGGGGCTCGAACAGGCGGTGACCGAGTACGCGGGGCGGATGCGGGCGCTGGCCGAGGAGCTGCTGACGATCTTCGCGGTGGCGCTCGGTGAGCAGGAGGACCTCTTCACCCGGCACACCGGCAAGGCCTCGTACACGTTGAACGTCAACCACTATCCGCCGTTGCGGCAGGTCGGGCCCGCTGGGCCGGGACAGTTCCGCATCGGTGAGCACACCGACTTCGGCACCGTGACGATCCTGGATCGTCAGCACGGTGTGGGCGGGCTGCAGGTGCGCAGCGTCGACGGGGTGTGGGAGGACGCGCCGTTCGACCCGGCCGCCTTCACCGTGAACATCGGTGATCTGATGGCCCGCTGGGTGTCGGACCGGTGGCGTTCCACCCCGCACCGCGTGCTGCCGCCGGACGCCTCGGCGCCGGACGAGGACCTGGTGTCGCTGATCTTCTTCTACAACACCGACACCGACGCGCGGATCGTGTCGCTCGACGGCCGCTACCCCGAGGTCGGTGGTGGCGAGTACCTGCGGGCCAAGCTCGCGGCGATCTCGCTCGGATGACCGGGGCGGACGACTGGGGTGTTTCGTGGCGATCGGTGAGCTCTACGACGTGGTGATCGGCTGCCCGGACCCGGACGGGCTCGCCGAGTTCTACCGGCAGGTGATCGGCGGGAGGATCGCCGACTCCGGCGGCGAGTGGACGACGCTGGTGACGCCGGACGGCAGGCGGGTGTCGTTCCAGCGCGTCGAGGGCTTCTCGCCGCCGCGGTGGCCGGGCCAGGAGCACCCTCGGCAGATCCACCTCGACGTCAAGGTCACCGACCTCGACGAGTCCGAGCCGCTCGTGCTGCGGCTGGGTGCGACGTTGCTGGAGGGCTCGCCCAAGCCGATCGGGTTCCGCGTCTACGCCGACCCCGCGGGGCACCCGTTCTGCCTGGTGACCAACTAGGCGCGCCACACCGTCGCGCTGCGGGTCTCGGTGCTCTCCAGCGTGAGCGGCACCGGTACCTCGTAGCGGGCCTGGGCGGTGAACCGGGTGCGCGGCAGGTGCGCGCGGTCCGGGTCGCCGAGCAGGACGAGCGCGCCCCGTGCCGCGGCCCTGGTCAGGAACGGCAGCACGAGCGCGGTGATCTCCGCGTCGTAGAAGACGTCCCCGGCCAGCACGACGTCGGCGCCGTGGGCGTCGCTGTCGAGCTGGTCACCGGGCAGCGTGCGGACCGCGACGCCGTTGGCCTCGGCGTTGAGCTCCACGGCGGCCAGCGAGAGCGGGTCGATGTCGTTGGCCGTCACCGAGTCCGCGCCCGCCAGCGCCGCGGCGATCGCGACCAGTCCCGAACCGGAGGCGAGGTCGAAGACCTTCTGGTCGCGCACCAGGCCGGGGTGGTCGAGCAGGTGCCGCGCCAGCGCTTGGCCGCCCGCCCACGGGAACGCCCAGAACGGCGGCTGGTCGTGGTCGGTGAGCTCCCACAGGTCCATCGCCTCGGCCGCGCTGTGCAGGACGACCTCGGGCACCAGCGGCACCGGCGTGAGGGTCGTGTTGGCGAGCACGAAGTCGGTGAGCGTGGCCGCGGACATGACGGAGAAGCTTAGGGGCAGCGCCGCCGGGGGCTTCAGAGGCGAAAGTCCGCACGTTCGCGCGGGGTCACGTCCCGCCCGTCACGCGCAGGATGGCGCCCGTCGCGTAGGAGGCCTCCTCCGACAGCAGCCACGCGATGGCGTTCGCGATCTCCTCCGCCTCACCGGGGCGTCCCATCGGCACCCGCCCGGCGACCTTGTCGGGCCGGTCGGGCTGGCCCGACAGCTGGTGGATCTCCGTGCGGATCGTGCCCGGCTGCACGCAGTTCACCCGGATCCCGCGCGGCGCGAGCTCCTTGCCCAGGCCGATCGTCATCGCGTCCACTGCGGCCTTGGTGGCGGCGTAGTGGACGTACTCCCCCGGGCTGCCCAGCGTCGCCGCGCCCGACGACACGTTCACGATCGCCCCGCGGGTCATCCGCCGCGCGGCCTCGCGGGCGACCAACAACGCGCCGACCACGTTCACGTCCACGACGCGGCGCAGGTCCTCGGTGCGCAGCTGCGCGAGCGGGCCCGACGGTGAGGTGATGCCGGCGTTGTTCACCACGCCGGTGATGTCGTCCCCGGCGGCGTCGAACAGCCGCGCGACGTCGTCCTCGTTCGCGGTGTCGGCCTGCACGGCGAGGACGCCGAGCTCTTTCTCCAGCGCGCGGGCCTCGTCGGCGGCCTGGCGATAGCTGATCACGACCCGGTGCCCGTCGCGCACGAGCCTGCGCGCGGTCGCGGCACCGATACCCCGGCTTCCCCCGGTGATCACCGTTGTCATGCCGTTCACCCTATACTCGGTTCCGGATATTTGGGAGCGGATATGACGTTCAGGCGCACGAACCCCCTGGCCCTCGCCGTGCTGGCGCTGCTGTCGGAGCGGCCCATGCACCCCTACGAGATGGCGCAGACCATGCGCGAACGCCACCAGGAGGAGGTGATCAAGCTCAACTACGGCTCGCTCTACACCGTCGTCGAGTCGCTGCGGCGCCACGAGCTGATCGCCGCGAGCGCCACCCAGAAAGCCGGCAACCGCCCCGAACGCACCGTCTACGCGATCACCGAGGCCGGCACCGCGGAGCTGCACGGCTGGCTGCGCGAGCTCATCGCCGTCCCGGCCAAGGAGTACCCGCGGTTCGAGGCCGGGATCTCCCTGGTCGGCCTGCTGCCCCCGCACGACGCGCTCGCCGTCGTCGAGCAGCGTCTCGCGGCGCTCGGCGAGCAGCTCACCGCGCTGGCCGTCCTGCTGGAGAAGCTGGCCGGGATGGGGCTGCCGCAGCTCGCGTGGATCGAGCTCGACTACCGGATGGCCGTGCTGCGCGCCGAACGCGCCTGGCTCACCTGGTTCGCCACCGCCACCCGCGAAGGCACCGTCGGAGGGTACGACGACTGGGAGGAACGACACCGATGAGACTGCTGTTCGAAGTGTCCGGCGTGGTGCGCGCGCCGCTGGAGGACGTGCGGGAACGCATGTTCGCCGATGCCGGTGAGTCCGGGCCGCACCGGCTCGTCGACCGCGCGCGGGGCGTAATCGCCTACTGGGGCGACTGGTGGTACCGCGGCGAGGACTCGCTGCACCCCCATCCCGAGGGCGCGCTGCTCGTGCACCGCGTCCACAACATCGCCAAGCAGGGCAACTGGGCCCCGTACCTGGCGAACAAGCTGTTCATCGGCTACCGGGCACGGCTCGAGGAGGGTCTGCGGCAGCGGATCGCCGAGCTCGAGGCTCAGACCTGACCGTAACGGACCGCCGCGACGAACACGGCCAGCGCGCACAGCACGAGGTTGATCGGCACCGTGGCCCACTCTCCGCGCCGCCCGTGCACGATCGCGGCCCCGACCTGCAGCAACGCCAGCCCCACCGCAGCGACCGGGGTGAGGATCGTGGCGACGCCGGTCAGCCACGGCACGACCAGCCCGAGCGCACCCGCGATCTCCGCCGCGCCGATCGCCTTGACCTGGCCGGGCGAGAAGTCCGCGACCCACCCCAGGCGCGGCTCGGTGAGCAGGTCCTGTTTCGGCTTCGCGACCTTCGTGAACCCAGCCATCAGGTACAGCGCCGCCAGCACGGCGGACACGATCCACGCAGCCACGTCCATGACCGGAAACCTAACCGCGGTTCGACGGGAGAACCACCAGCGTGCAAGCCGGAAGCAGTGAAGTAAGGGTGACCTTATTCCTCACCCGATCGGCCGTATAGAGTGTGCAGATGAGGTGCTCGATACTCTCCGACTTCGCGGGCGAACCGCTGGCCGGCACGGCCGCGACCGCGACAGCGTGGCTGTGCCTGGAGCAGCCGGGCCCGTGGGGCCGCGACGCGATCGTGGAGAGCCACCTCGACCCCGAGCTCGGCGCGGAGCTGCAACGCCGCGCCGCCGGCACCGGTGTCCGCATCCTGCTGATCCGCCGCCCGGGCAGGCACGCCGACACCCGCGTCGGTGGCAGTCGCCGCCTGTACCTGGCCTCGGCAAAGCCCGGCACGTCGTGGCTGGAGCAAGCCGACCTCGCCTCCCCGGAAGAGGCTCTCGAGCTCGACTTCGAGGCGCTGGGGCAAGGCCGCTCGACCGCGTTCGGCACGCCCGTCGAAGATCCGCTCCTGCTCGTCTGCACCAACAGCAAACGCGATGTCTGCTGTGCCTTGTACGGCCGTCCGATCGCCACCGCGCTCAACCTCTGGGAGTGCACGCACACGGGCGGGCACCGTTTCGCGCCCACCGGCGTCCTGCTGCCCACCGGCCACCTGTACGGGCGACTCGACCACCAGTTGGCCGAACGTGTCGTCACGGAGGGCATCCTCGCCGACCGGTGCCGGGGCCGCTCCTGCTTCACCCCGCGGGGGCAGGTCGCCGAGGTCGCCGTCCGCGCCCAGCTCGGCGAGACCCGCGACGTGCTCACCGTCGTCGGCGAGACCGCCGACTCCGCGACCGTGCGGCACACCGACGGCCGGGAGTGGCGGGTGGCACTCGCCGAACAGCCGGTCCCGCCGCGGCCCGCGAGCTGCGGCAAGTCCCCCGACATCGCGATCGCCCTCGTCGCCACCGCCATCGACCAGCTGGTGAAGGTCGGCCGCTAGATTTCGTGTGGTGCCCAGGCTGATCCACCTCAACGGCCCCACCGGCGTCGGCAAGTCGACCATCGCCGCCCGCTACGCCGCCGCCCACCCCAGGACGCTCAACCTCGACGCAGACGAGATCGTCCGGCTCATCGGCGGCTGGCAAGACGACTTCCACGGCACCGTCGGCCTCGTGCGGCCGCTCGCGATCACCATGGCCACCCACCACCTGGCCACCGGGCACGACGTGGTGATGCCGCAGCTCATCGCCCGCCACGCCGAACGGGAACGGTTCGCCGAGGCCGCCCGCTCGGCAGGCGCGCAGTACCTGGAGTTCGTGCTGCTCGCGCCCGCCGGCGTCGTGACACGGCGGTTCCAGCAGCGGGATCACCACATCGACCGCGTCGTCGAGGCGCTGGGCGGGGTGACGGCGGTCGAGCGGAGCTGCGCCCTGCTGGCCGGCTACGTCACGGCGGACTCGATCGTGATCGAGACCGGGGGCGACGACGCCGACCGGACATGCGAAACGCTGATCACCGCCCTGTCGGCGCGGCCCTGAACTGTCGGAGCCGCGCGGCTCCGACAGTGCGCCCCCGCGGTGATCAGCTTGACTCTGCTGATCTCCGTTCCGGTGACGGGCCGGCGCTGGGCACGGTCGCGGAGAACACGCCGATCCCCAGCGCGTACGGGTCGTCGAGGCCCACGGTCTCGAGCGTCTCCACCGGCAGCGCCAGCAGCGAGATCGCCACACCGAGGAAGTAGGCGTCGAGCAGGCCGGTGTCGCGCACGGTCGAGGGCAGCCCGGCCGCCTGCTGCAACGCCGCACCGGCCTCGGCGTTGGCCAGCACCATGCCCGACAACGCCGCGCGCACTCCCGGACGGCGCACGGCCTCCAGGTAGAGCTCGACCATCGCGAGCATCTGGGTCGGGTCGTCGGCCACCGCGCGGCGCAGCAGGGCCGGGTAGAGCTCGGCCACGTCGGCGGGGCTGATGTCGGCCGGTGTGGTCTCGCGCAGGCGGTCGACGGCGGCCCGGTGCAGCGAGGTCATGCGCGCGGCGGCGGCCTCGAGGATCGACTCGCGCGTCGGGAAGTAGTTCTTGGTGGTGCCGATGGGGACGCCGGCCTCGCGGTCGATCGCGCGGTGGGTCAGTCCCCGGCCGCCTTCCACCGCGAGGATCTGGATCGCGGTGTCGCACAGAAGATCACGACGGCTCACGGTCCGGGACACTAGCAAGATCACCACGGGTGTGGTGAACCGGGGCGAACGTGCTGGTCCCGGCGGTCGCGACGACCACGCCGCGTTCGACGACGAGGAACAGCCCGCAGACACAGCGGACGTAGGACACCGCGCCGTGCCCGGAGGCGTGCACGGACGTGGCGGACGAGCAGGACCAGCGGCAGGCGGGGCAGGTGGCGATCATGTGCCCCAGCGTGATGTCATGGTCTAGTGCATTTCAACCCTTACGGAGGGACGGCGGCCGGGCTCGCCGCGAAGCTGGTCAACGCCGACCCGGCCACACCCCTCATCGACGTGCTGAAAGCGTCGGACTACAAGCCGCTGGGCTCGCTCGACGCCCGGCAGGAACGTGACGTAAGAGACTGGGTGGAGCGGCTGCGGCAGGTCTTCCGCGCGCCCACCGTGGACCTGCTCAACGAGCTGCTGGCCGAGTCGTCGACCACGCACTACATCTCCACCCACGACGACCGCGCCCCGCACCTGCACTACGCGCGCGAGGACGCGCCCACCGACGTCCGGGTCAAGGCGTACACGGCCGCGGGCTTGGCGGCGTTGTTCTGCGAGGACGCCCAGCGCATCGGCTGGTGTGGCAGGGACGGCTGCGACACGGTGTTCGTCGACACCAGCCGCAACGGACGCCGCCGCTTCTGCTCCACGAAATGCGCGAACCGCGTCGCCGTGGCCAACCACCGCAGCCGCCAGGCCGGATAGCTCAGCCGGCGTGAACGCGATGCCCGAACCGGGTGTTCTCGAACCGGGTGTTCTCGAACGACGACTCGCCCCCGAACGCGGCCTCCACGAAGTCCTCCCGGCCGCGGAACCACGTGCCCGCGAACGACGCCGCCCCCGCGAACCAGGCACGCCGGAACACCGCGCGGCCGCCGAAACGCACCCCTGAGCAGTCCAGGTCCGAGCCGAACCGGGTGCCGGTGAAGTCGGCGCGGCCGGAGAACCGGGTACCGCGCAGCGTCACCGCACCGGCGGCGTGGATGTTCGAGAACTCGCCGTTCCCCGCACACCGTCGCCCCGCGCAGACCGAGACCGCGGGCGAACACCGACTGCGTGAACAGCACGTGCCGGCCGAAGAACGCGCCGGGCGCCTCGACCTCACCGAGGAACGTCGCCTGGTCGAACCGCGTGTCGCCGAGGAACCGGGCGCCGTCGAACCGTGCCGTGCCCAGACGGCACTGCGAGAGGTCGAAGTCGACGAGCGTGGCGCGCCGCAGGTCGATCTCGCCGCCCAGCCAGAAACCTGGCCCCGGCCGCAGGTGCGCGGCCAGCGTCGCCTGCAGCACCATCCGCCACCGCTGGTCGGCCTCGGTCCCCGGCCACGGCAGCCCGCGCAGCGCCTCACACAGCACGTCCAGCGCCGGCTGCCGGTTCTGCACCGCCCGCCCGCCGTACTCGACCCAGTCCCGCAGGCCGCTCAGCCGCGCATCGGCCTCGGGGGCAGTGAGCCGGCGGCGGATGTCCTCCAGCGGTGACCGTGGTGGGGTTTCTCGCCGCGCGCGTGGGCGACCTGACCACCGCCTGGGACCACTGCCAGGCCGCACTCACGCTCAACCGGCAGCTCCACAACCCCGACGGCGAGGCGGGCACCCTGGACAGCCTCGGGTTCATCGCCCACCGCAGCGGCGACCACCACCAGGCCCTCGACCTCTACCAGCAGGCGCTCACCCGTACCGCGGCCACGGCCACGGCAACGAGGTCCCGGACATCCTCGACCACGTCGGCCATCCCCACGCCGCCCTCGGACAGCACGACCACGCCCGCGCGGTCTGGCAGGAGGCCCTGGAGCTGTACCGCGACCAGGGCCGCGACAACGACGCCGCCCGCGTACAACGGCAACTCGACGGCCTCACCCCGGCACCGGGCGGGTGAGGCCGGCACGCGGCGCGAGCCGCGTGCCCGGTTCACCGCAACCACATCGCGTCGTGGCAATCGGCTGGTCAGCGCGGGTTTTCAGCCGGTGACGTTGTTGAGCTTGCGCGGGTAGTAGCCGTCGGTACCGCTCAGGCCGTACTTCAGGACGCGGTACGTCGTGCCGTAGACGTCGCGCTGCTCGTACGCCCAGTACGCGGTCTTGTAGGGGTCGGCCCACTTGTCGAAGATCACGACGTGACGGGTGGTGCCGGTGCCCACGGGGTCGACGACGATGTCACCCCACCGCATGTCCTTGGCGGCGATCTTGGTCGAGTAGGTGTCGTACAGCTCGACGGTGCGCTGGCCGGGCGCGCCGATCTTGGCGGCCATCGAGACGTAGCCCGAGCAGTCCTGGCGGTAGCCCTCGGCACCCCAGTAGCTGGTCTGGCTGTACGGGACGGGCCCGCCGTTGTTCGCGGTGAGCCAGGTCTTCGCGCGGGCGATCAGGTCCGCCCGGCTGATGGTCGCGGCCTGGGCCGGCAACGCGGAGACCAGGGTCGTGCTCACGGCTACGAGGACGGCGGCGGCCATTGCGAGGACTCTCATGCGTGGAACTCCCATTCCGTAGATCACCTGTCGGCGCTTAGGGTCGGTTCATGGAGCTGACGGAGCTGTGTTTCGCCGGGGTCGCGAGGCAGGCGCACGCCGTGCGGTCCGGCGGGGTGACCGCGAGGGACCTGGTCGCCGATCACCTCGGCCGCATCGAGCGCGTCGATCCGCAGCTCAACGCGTTCCGCACGGTGTTCGCCGAGAAAGCCCTGGCAGAGGCCGAGGCCGCGGACGAACGCCGGGCGAACGGGGAGGATCTGCCGTTGCTGGGCGTGCCGATCGCGGTCAAGGAGGACATCGCGATCGCGGGCCTCCCGACGACCAAGGGCACGAACGCGGCCCGCGCCCCGGAACCGGCGGACTCGGCGATCGTGGCGCGCCTGCGCGCGGCCGGAGCGGTGATCATCGGCCGCACCCGCATGCCCGAGCTGGGGCTGTGGCCCTACACCGAGAGCGGCTGGGCGGGGCCGACGCGCAACCCGTGGTCGCTGACGCACTCCCCCGGCGGTTCCAGCGGCGGGTCCGCCGCGGCGGTCGCGGCCGGGCTCGCGGCGGCGGCCATCGGCACCGACGGCGCCGGGTCGATCCGCATCCCCTCGGCGGTGACGGGCCTGTTCGGGCTCAAGCCCCAGCGCGGCCGCGTCTCGCTGGCGCCCGAGCGCGAGGTGTGGGGCGGTCTCGTGGTGGCCGGGCCGATCACCCGCACGGTGCTGGACTGGGCGTTGGTCGCCGACCAGATCCACGGCGCGGTGCCCGGTGACCCGCACGTCGCGCACCCGCCGCGCACCAGCTTCACCGAGGCCGCCACGACCGATCCGGGGAAGCTGCGGATCGGGGTGTCGCTGCGGCCGTGGGGTCCGGGCATACCGATCGCCGACGAGGTCCGCGACGCCGTGCAGGACACCGCGGCGCTGCTCACCGACCTCGGCCACGACGTCGTGCGCATCGACCCGCCGATGCGCGACGTCGTCGCGTCCACCCAGTTCGCCGTGCGGTACCTGCACAACGCGCACCTGGCGCGCGCCGGTATGGAGTTCCCGGACCTGCTCGAGCCCCGCACCCGCGCGGTCGGCGAGCTGGGCCGGCGGCTGCCGCGGGGACTGGTGCGCTGGGCCCGCAAGGACGACGCGGCGCTGACCGCGCACGCGAACCGGATCTTCACGTCGGTCGACGTGCTGCTCACCCCGGCGCTGACCCGCCCGCCGATCCGTGTCGGCGAGTGGGACCGCCGCAACGTCGTGGCCGCGTTGCTGGCCGCCTCGCACTACACGTCGTTCCTGCAGATGTGGAACGTCGTGGGCAATCCCGCGGCCGCCGTTCCCGCCGGGCGCACGTCGTCCGGCCTGCCGCTCGCGGTGCAGCTGGTGGGCCGCCGCCACGACGAGTGCACGCTGCTGTCGGTGTCCGCCCAGCTGGAACGCGCGCGGCCGTGGGCGGACCGAACCCCCTCCGGCCTCGGTCATGCGAACTAGGATAGTACGAGGACGGACTATCCGAACTGGAAATGGTCAGAGTCCGCGTCTGGACAACTCGTCGAGCAGCTGACTGTCCGCGACGTGCCGCGACTTGATGTGTTCCAGGTAGTCCGCGAACGCGTCCGGCTGCAGGCCGCGTAGTTGTTCGAGCCATTCGACCACCAGGTCCTGCTCCTCGAGGCCGCGACGCGCGAGCTCGACCTCGACGATGCGCCGGTACACCTCGACCGCGAGACGGCTGCCGTCCTGCACCAGGTGGTTGACCAGCTCGGCCCGCAGCGGCGGCCACTCGTCGGTGTGCACGACCAGCGCGCGCATCTTGAGGTAGACGTCGAGGTTGGGCCGGGCGAAGAACGCCTCCTTGCACACCTGCACCGCCCGCTGCGGAGCGCCGTGACGCAGGTGTTCCTCCACGGCCAGGTCGATCAGCCGCAGCGCCGCGCCACGCCCGCCGACGGCGCGCAGACCGCGCTCGACCCATTCGAGGGCGTCCTCGCCGCGGCCGTTGTCGCGCAGCACGGTCGCGACCTGCAGGTAGTGCCAGCCCGAGGACAGGTCCTTCGACAGCACCAGCAGCTGCAGGTCGACGTCCTCGGTGTACTCGGCCAGCTCCTCCATCACCCGCAACAGGGCCCAGCGGGCGCGGTCGTAGCGGCCGGTCTCGCCGAACCCGATCACCGGCAGCGGCTCGAACAACGCCACCGCGCGCTCGCGGTAGTGGGCCAGGCCCTCGTCGTCGAGGGCGTCGGCGTAGGCGGAGAGGCTCACGTCGGGTGCGTCGGGGTGGTGCAGCTGCAGGTCGAGCAGCCAGTCCGCGAGCCGGACCGGGTCGGGACGGGTCTGGGCGCACGCGCGGGCGTGGATGCCCAGCACGCGGTGGGCCAGTTCGGCGAGCTCGACCCGGTGTCTTCGGCTGTTCGCCACTCCGTCGGCCAGCTGGGTGACGATCTGTTCGATCAACCCGACCAGCTCCGGGCCGGGGTCGGTGACCAGCAACGACTGCAGTTCGACCGACACGCCGATGAGGGCCTGCCAGCGGGCGGGCCAGTCCCCGTTCTCACCGTCGGCCTCGAGCAACGCGGAGGCGACGGTGGCGGGCAGCGTGGTCATCACAACATCATTCCCGCGTAGCCCGGTCGAGTGCCACAGATGTCGCCCTAACGGATTTAAGGTTCACCCCGCGTGGTCAGACGCCTACAGGTCAGCGAGTTTGCGGGTCAGCACGGCGCGTTCACGTTCGTTTCCGCACAGGCGAATCGCCTGCTCCAGCTCGGTGCGCGCCTCGTCGAGGCGGCCCAGGCGGCGCAGCAGCTCCCCGCGCACTCCCGGTAGTTGGTGCGAGTCCTTGAACGCGTCCCCGCCCGCGAGGTCGTCGACGATCGGCAGCGCGGCGGCCGGGCCCCGCGCCATGGAGACGGCGACCGCGCGGTTGAGCTCCACCACCGGGGACGGGGCGAGACGGCCGAGCGCTTCGTAGAGCACGACGATGCGGTTCCAGTCGGTCTCCGGCACCGAGGGGGCCACCGCATGGCACTCGGCGATCGCGGCCTGCAGCCCGTAGTAGCCATAGCCGCGGCCGGCGTCGGCGGCCTTGGCCAGCGCCGCACGTCCGCGGGCGATCGCGGACCGGTCCCAGCGGCGGCGGTCCTGGTCCTCCAGCAGCACGGTCTCGCCGTCGGGGCCGCGACGGGCCGGGAAGCGGGCGGCGGTGAGCTCGAGCAGTGCGAGCAGGCTGTGGACCTCGGGTTCGGACGGCATCAGCCGCGACATGATCCGCGCGAGCCGCTGCGCCTCACCAGCCAGGTCCAGGCGTATGACCTCGTCGCCGGAGCTGGCGGAGGAGCCCTCGGTGAAGATCAGGTAGATGACGCTGAGCACCTGCGCCAGCCGCGCGGGGCGTTCGTTGACCGGCGGTACCTCGAACGGCACCTTCGCCGCGCCGAGGGTCTTCTTCGCACGGGTGATGCGGGCCTGCACGGTCGCGGTCGGCACGAGGAAAGCCCGCGCGATCTCGTCGCTGGTCAGACCGCCGATCACGCGCAACGTCAGCGCCACCCCCGCTTCCCGCGACAGCACCGGGTGGCAGGAGGTGAACATCAGGGCGAGGGTGTCGTCGTCGATCTGGTCGGGGTCCCACAGCACGTCGTCCGGCGCGGGCCCGGGATCGGTGGCACCGGTGAGCGCGCCGCCCTCGGCCAGGTTGTGGGCAAGGGCGGCGTACTTCTCGTCACGAGTGCTGCGGCGGCGGAACGCGTCGATCGCGCGGCGCCGCCCGACCGTGAGCAACCATCCGGCCGGGTTGTTCGGCACGCCTTCGCGCGGCCACGTCACCAGTGCCTCGGCCAGCGCTTCCTGGGCGAGGTCCTCGGCCAGCGCGAAGTCGCCGGTGTAGCGGGTCAGCGCACCGACGATCCGAGCCGAGTCGATGCGCCAGACCGCGGCTACGGCCTTGCGGCCGGTGGGGTCGCTCATGGGGCCCCATTAGATCAAACGCCGCAGATCAGAGCTGGCCGGTCCGCTCGCGCCATGCCCGTTCCTTCTTGATCCACTCGTTGTCCGCGGGGAACTCGTCGATCGTGGGGACGCGGCGGATCTCGGTCTTGAAACCGGCGGCGGTCATCGGCGTCCTCTTCGCCCACTCGATGGCGTCGGCCATGCTGGGGACGTTGATCAGGTAGAAACCGTTGAACAGCTCCTTGGTCTCCCCGTACGGGCCGTCGGTGACCACCGGCGGTTCGCTGGAGAAGTCCACGACCACGCCTTCCTCGGCGGGCGCGAGGCCTTCCGCGGCGAGCAGTACGCCGGCCTCGATCAGCTCCTCGTTGAACCGTCCGACGGTCTCGAGCATCTGGTCGAAGTCGATCTCGCCGAGGTTGCTCCAGGCCTCATCGGAGGTCACGCGCCAGATCAGCATGAACTTCATGTTTCACTCCCCAGTGGGATCGCGAGGGTCCGTTGTGGACCCTTTCACGCCAAGGTCGAACGGGCGGGCTCTTCCGTCGACACCCGGCCCGGAATTTCCAGAACTTTCTGTTCGCGCAGGTCAGACGACTGAGCGGCCCACCCCGGCGTCCGGGATGGGCCGCTCGCGTGTCGTTGCTCAGGCCTGCTCGTCCGGCTGGTGCAGCGAGCGCGGCTGCTCCGCCTCCAGCTCCGGTACAGCGGCGGCGGTGCCGACCGAACGCGGCGCGCTCAGCGGGCCGGGCACCTCCTTGCGCGCCACGGCCTCCGCGGCGGCGACGGCCTCGGCGACCTTCGGGTCCGACGCGGTGTCGAACCAGTCGGCGACCGAGGGGTCGTCCTCCTCGGGCCTGGGCCGTTCACCGGTGTCGGCGGGCGGCTCGTAGCGGAAGACGCCGTCGTCGCCGGGCGCGCCGAGCATGCGGGCGAACCCTTCGAGGGCCTTGCCGTAGTCGGACGGGATCATCCAGACCTTGTTCGCGTCGCCCTGCGCCATCTGCGGCAGCGTCTGCAGGTACTGGTAGGCCAGCACCTCCGGCGTCGGGCGGCCGTCCTTGATCGCGGCGAAGACCTTCTCGATGGCCTTCGCCTGGCCCTGGGCCTGCAGGTAGCGGGCGGCGCGTTCACCCTGGGCGCGCAGGATCTGCGACTGGCGCTCGGCCTCGGCGGCGAGGATCGCGGCCTGCTTGGCGCCCTCGGCCGCGAGGATCTGCGACTGCTTCTGACCCTCCGCGGTCTTGATCGAGGACTCCCGCTGGCCCTCGGCGTTGAGGATCATGGCGCGCTTCTCCCGGTCGGCGCGCATCTGCTTCTCCATCGAGTCCTGAATGGACGGTGGCGGGTCGATGGACTTCAGCTCGACGCGGGCGACCCGCAGGCCCCACCGGCCGGTCGCCTCGTCGAGCACGCCGCGCAGCTGGCCGTTGATGTAGTCGCGGGAGGTGAGGGTCTCCTCCAGGCTCATGCCACCGACGAGGTTGCGCAGCGTCGTGATCGTCATCTGCTCGACGCCGATGATGTAGTTGGAGATCTCGTACACCGCACTGCGCGGGTCCGTGACCTGGAAGTACACGACCGTGTCGATCGACACCGTGAGGTTGTCCTGGGTGATCACCGGCTGCGGCGGGAACGACACGACCTGCTCGCGCAGGTCGATGCGGGCCCGCACCTTGTCGATGAACGGCACGATGATGTTCAGGCCGGGCGCCGCGATGGTGCGGAAGCGGCCGAGGCGTTCGATGACGGCGGCCTGCGCCTGCGGGATGACCAGTACCGATTTGACGGCGATGGTCAGCACGAAGATCGCGACGACGGCCACGATCACGGCGGTGATCGGGTCCAACTCGGTTCACATCCTTCTGAGAAGAGCTCTACACCGCGGCGATGACCACGGCGGTCGCACCCGAGATCTCGACAACGGTGACGGCTTCGCCTGCTTCGATCACGGACCCGTCGAGGGTGCGCGCGCTCCAGGTGTCGCCGCCGATCTTGACCTGCCCGCTGTGCTCGTCGACCGGGGTCAGCGCGACGGCCCTGCTGCCGAGCAGGGCCTCGTGGTGCATCTTGATCCCGGATCCGAGCTGCAGCCGTTTCTTGAGCACCGGCCTGGCGCCGACGATCAGGCCGAGCGATGTCACGGCGAAAACGAGCACACTGACCAGCTCACCCGCACCCAGTGCGGACACACCCGCCGCTGCCAGCGCGGCGGCGCCGAGCATGACCAGCACGAAGTCACCGGAGAGAACCTCGGCGACGACGAGCAGTATCCCGACGATCAGCCAGATCAGCGCGGCCATGCGCCCATACATACACCAACACCGCGCGCGTGGCTGCGAGATTCACCGTGCTGGGCCCTCGACCGTAACGAAATCGATCAACCGCTCGACCGCGCCGAGCAGATCGGACTCGATGTCGCGGTAGCTGCTGACCGCGCCGAGCACCCGCTGCCAGCCTTCCCAGGTCTCGCCCCAGCCGAGCTGCGCGCAGACGCCTTCCTTCCAGGGCACGTTCCTGGGGATGACGGGCCAGGCGTCGATCCTGAGCGCCTGTGGCTTCACGGCCTGCCAGATGTCGACGTACGGGTGGCCGGTGACCAGGACGTTGTCGTCGTGGATCCGGTCGACGATGCGCTGTTCCTTCGAGTTGTGCACCAGATGGTCGACCAGGACGCCGAGGCGGCGGTGGGGCGCGGTGCCGAACTCGGCGATGCGCTGCGGCAGTTCGTCGACGCCGTCGAGCGGTTCCACGACGATGCCCTCGACGCGCAGGTCGTGGCCCCAGACGCGTTCGACGAGCTCGGCGTCGTGCTTGCCCTCGACCCAGATGCGGCTGGCCTTGGCGGTCTGGGCGCGCAGGCCTTCGACCTTGACGGAGCCGGACGCGCTGATGCGGGGTTTCTGCTGCTGCGGCGCGGGTTTGACGAGGGTGACGGGCCGGCCGTCGAGCAGGAACCCCGCGGGGTTGAGCGGGAACAGGCGGTGGCGGCCGTGGCGGTCCTCCAGGACGACCTGGCCGTGCTCGAACTTCACGACGGCGCCGCAGAATCCGCTGGCGGGGTCCTCGACGACGAGGCCGGGTTCTGCCGGGACCTCGGGGACCTTCTTGCGCTTCGGGGTGGACAGGATGTCGCGGCCGTAGTCGTGAGATCGCACGACCGCGAACCCTAGCCGTAGAACGGTTTGAAGGCGGTGAGCCACTCGTGGACGCGGTCGAGGTCGACGTCGGCGCCGTGCAGGTCGTGGCCGTCGTGGACGAGGTCCATCCAGTCGAACGCCGGGTCGCCCACGTGGGCCCGCGGGTCGATGGCTTTCGGGCCGTCGGGGCTCTGCAGGACGTTGCCGGGGTGCATGTCGCCGTGCAGCAGCACCTGGTCGACGTCGTCCTCGGCCAGTTTGCGGGCGCGGTGGTGCTCGGTGGCGTAATAGATGCCGGTGCGGCGGGTGAGGACGGTTTCGAAGAGGAAGTCGACGCGGTCACGCAGCGGCGGGAAGCCGGCGGGATTCGCGGTGTGCAGGTGCGGGAGGACGCGCGCGGGGTCGGTGGCGGGGGTGCCGGGGTCGATCTTCTCCAGCAGCAGGGCGCCGCGGGCGAGGTCGGTGTCGAGCACGTCGACCATGGCGGGTGTGCCGGCCCAGGCGGTGAGGGCGCGGGCTTCGAGGGCGGCGACGTCGTGGTCGGGGGTCACCTTCAGCACGGCGTTGGTGCACAGGAAGGTGACGCCGGTGCCGCCGGGCGCGAGCGTGACGACGGTTAGGCCCCAGCGGGCGGACAGGGTGGCGATCAGGCCGGGCAGCGCGTCGATCCACGCGGTGACGTCGTCGCCGAACCGCCGGACGAGGCGGGATCTGGAGTCGTCGTCGATCACCCGGCTCAGGTTAGCGAGCCGGCGCCGAGCCGATCGGGTGCGGTTCAGCAGGTGACGGTGATCGTCCGCTGCGGCCCGTCGATCCTGATGGTGCCGCCGACCGGGATGATGACCTGCGGGTCGGTGTGGCCGAGGTCGACGTCGAACACGATCATCGTGTCCGGCGCGTACTCGGCGAACGCCTTGAGGACCGCCTGGCGCTGCGCGGTGGCGCGGTCGGTGTCCTGGTTGGTGAAGAACCACGACTTGGCCCGCCCGACCAGCACGCCGGCGAACCGCTGCAGCAGCCCGCGTTCCCCCATGTTGCGCAGGATCCGGTAGACCTCGACGTCGGTGGGCATCTCCTCGGAGGTCTCGAAGAACAGGATGTCGCCCTCGTAGTGCTCGGGCGCTTTGATCTCCTTGTCGGCCATCATCAGCCACGACAGGATCTCCAGGTTGCCGCCCCACGACCTGCCTTCCGCCACGTGATCCGGCTGGTGCCAGATCCACCCGCCGCTGGCCTCCAGCACGGGCTCGGTGTCGAAGGTGCCCGGCTCCTCCCACGGCAGATCCTTGTCGCCGTAGGCGAAGCTCTCGGTCAGCCGGTACGGCCCCGGCGTGAACAGCGCGGCCTTGAGCGAGCCGGCGCTGGTGGGGTGCATGGCGCCGGGCCGCCCGAAGTGGACCATGACGCTGCCGCCGGAGAACCCGACGATCCCCCGGTTCCGCAGCCACAGCAGCAGGTTGGTGTTGTCGCTGTGCCCGAAGAACGGCTTGGGATTCGCGGTGATCAGCTCGGTGTCGAGGTGCGGCAGCACGGTGATCTGGTCGTCGCCGCCGATGGTGGCGATCACGGCCCTGATGGTGGGGTCTGCGAACGCCTCGTGCAGGTCGGCGGCGCGTTCCCGCGGGGTCGCGCCCCATCTTGCGGGTGGTGGGGTATTCGACCGGTTCCAGGCCGAACTCGGTTTTCAGGCGGTGCAGGCCGAGTTCGTAGGGCAGCGGGAACAGGCCCGGTAATCCCGCGGCCGGGGAGACGATCGCGACTCGGTCACCGGGCTGGGGCTTGGGCGGGTTGATCATCGGCATGGTTGCCGAGGGTAACGCCGGGTTCCGCGGTCGCGGCCGGTCGCGCGGTGATCAGAAGGCGGGCCAGGGGATGGCGGGCCAGTCACCGGAGGGTTCGGGGTAGACGCTGGCGGCGAGGAGCTTGTCCGTGCGCTCCCCCACGGCGCGGACCTCGGCGCGGGTGAGGTGGTCGTGCAACTGTTCCCCCAGCGTGCCGTCGAGCTCGGATCTGAGACGCCGCAGCGACTCCAGGACCTCCTCGGGCAGGGGCTCGCGGGCCCAGCCCCACAGGACGGTGCGGAGTTTCGGTTCGGTGTGCAGGCAGATGCCGTGGTCGACGCCGTAGACCGCGCCGTCGAGGGCGTGCAGGACGTGACCGCCTTTGCGGTCGGCGTTGTTGACGACGACGTCGAAGGCGGACATCAGGGCGATGCGCGGGTGGTCGGCGTGCACGAGGACCGCGGGGTCGCCGAAGCGGTCGTGGGCGTGGAAGACGGGGATCCAGCCGGGTTTGACGTCGTCGACGCCGATGATGTCGACGAGCTCGTCCTCTTCGCGGGTGTCGATCCAGAGCTGGACCATGCCGCTGCCGAACGGGCCGGGGCGCAGCACGGTCGGCGGCACCAGGTCCAGGCCCGCGCCGGCCGAGATCAGGTAGGTGGCGACCTCGCGGCCCGCCAGGGTGCCGTCGGGGAAGTCCCACAGGGGACGTTCGCCGCGCACGGGTTTGTAGACGCACTGGGCGTCGACGCCGTCGAGCGAGATCTTGCAGAACAGGGTGGCGTTGGAGGCGTCGACCAGGCGGCCCTCGACCTCGATGCGGCCGTGGTTCAGCAACTCCAGAGCCGCGGCGGCGTCCACGTCAGTCTTCTTCGCTGCGGCGGTAGCCGTTCTGCCGCGGGCAGATGTGGCCGTCCGGGTCGAGCGGTTCGGCGCACAGGGGGCACGGTTTGCGGCCGGCGTTGACGACGCGGTCGGCGCGCTCGGCGAAGGCGCGGGCAGCCGACGGGGACAGGAAGACCCGCACGGCGTCGGGGCCCTCCTCGGTGTCGTCGAGGACGACGGCTTCGTCGACCTCCTCCTCGGAGATCGCGAGGAGCTCGATCACGACGGCTTTGGACTCGGCGTCCCAGCCGAGGCCCATGGTGCCGACGCGGAACTCCTCCTCGACGGGCACGTCGAGGGGTTCGGTGTCGAGGTCGTCGGGCGGCGCGTCGTCGGGCACGTCGGTGCCGAAGCGGCGGTGCACCTCCTCGAGCAGCGAGCCGATGCGTTCGGCGAGGACCTGGACCTGCTGCTTCTCGAGCGCGACGCTGATCAACCTGCTCTGCTCGGAGGCCTGCAGGTAGAAGGTGCGGTCGCCGGGCTGCCCGACGGTTCCTGCGACGAACCGGTCGGGTGCGCGGAATACGTGGATGACACGAGCCATGGCCCTTACGACCCTAGGCCACGTGGAGATCGTCGGCAGGTCCTCCCCCACCAAACACTCCGCGTATAGGGTCGGGTTGTGGTGAAGATCGCTTCGTACGGGACGTGGACCTCGCCGATCAGCGCCGGCGACACCTCGAAGCCGGGTGGTGGGTTCCAGTGGGCCGACCTCGCCGGTGAGCGCGTGTGGTGGGCGGAGAGCCGGCCGGCGGAGGGCGGCAGGGTCACGCTGGTGCGTGACGGTGCCGAGGTGCTGCCCGCCCCGTGGAACGCCCGCAACCGGGTGCACGAGTACGGCGGCAGGCCGTTCGTGGTGCTGGCCGAGGACCGGGTGGCGTTCACGAACTGGGACGACCAGCGCGTTTATGTGTTCAACCCGGACGATCCGAGGCCGGTGCCGCTCACGCCCGAGCCGCCGCGGCATCACGGGCTGCGCTACGCCGACCTCTCGGCAGGCCCGGACGGCGAGGTGTGGTGCGTGCGGGAGACGATCACCGGTGACGCGCGCACCGACGTGCGCCGCGACCTGGTGGCGATCACCCCGGACGGCGAGGTGCGGGTGCTGGGCGCCTCGCACCACTTCATGACCGGCCCGAAGATCAGCCCGGACGGCACGAAGTTCGCGTGGATCGGCTGGAACCACCCGCAGATGCCGTGGGACGGCACCGAGCTGTGCGTCGCCGACGTCGGATCCGCCGAGCACCGGGTGCTGTGCGGCTCGCCGACCGAGGCGGTGTGCCAGTTCGAGTGGGAGGGCGACTCCCTGTTGGCGCTGACGGACCCGGACGGCTGGTGGAACCTGTTCCGCGTCGGCCTGGACGGTTCGCGCAAGAACCTCGCGCCGTGCGAGGAGGAGCTGGGCGGGCCGATGTGGCGGCTGGGCAACCGCTGGTTCGCCACGCTGTCGCCCGGCCGGTACCTCGTGGTCCGCTCAGGTCACCTCGCGGTGCTCGACGAGCGGTCGGCGACGGTGACCGACGTGCAGACCGACCTGCCGACGTGGGCACCGGAACTGTCGGTGCGCGACGGCGTGGTGATCTGCGGTGCGGCGGGGCCCACGTCGGAGTTCGCGGTCGTGCGGCTGGACCTGTCCAACGGTGAGCTGACGTATCTGACCGGCGGCGAGTCATCGCCGGAGGACGCGTATCTGCCGGTGCCGGTCGAGCGGATGTTCGGGGAGATCCCGGCGTACGTGTACGCACCGTCCAACCCGGGCTTCGCCGCGCCCGAGGGCGAGCTGCCGCCGTACGTGGTGCACGTGCACGGCGGCCCGACGGGGCGCGCGTTGCCGAAGCTCGACTCCGACATCGCGTACTTCACCAGCCGCGGCATCGGTGTGGTGGCGGTGAACTACGGCGGCTCCACCGGCTACGGCAGGGCGTTCCGGGAGCGGCTGCGTGAGCAGTGGGGTGTCGTGGACGTGGAGGACTGCGCGTTCGTGGCCCAGCAGCTGGCCAAGGAGGGCACGGCGGATCCGCAGCGCCTGGGCATCCGGGGTGGCTCGGCGGGCGGCTGGACGTCGGCGGCGTCGCTGACCTCGACGGACGTGTACCAGTGCGGCATGGTGGCGTTCCCGATCCTGGATCTGAAGGGCTGGACGTCGGAGGGCGGCGAGACGCACGACTTCGAGTCCCGCTACGTGGAGGGCCTGGTCGGCACGCTGCCGGAGGCCGAGGAGCGGTATCGGGAGCGGTCGCCGTCGACGAAGGCTCGGTCGGTGTCGGGTCCGGTGCTGTTGCTGCAGGGCCTGGAGGACGAGATCTGCCCGCCGGAGCAGGCCGACCGGTTCGCCGCCGATCTGGCGGGGTCGGGGATCCGGCACGCCTACCTGACGTTCGAGGGTGAGCAGCACGGGTTCCGCAAGGCGGAGAACATCAAGACGGCGCTGGAGGCGGAGCTGTCGTTCTACGGCCAGGTGTTCGGGTTCGTCCCGCCGGGCGTGCCGGTGCTGGAACTGTCGGAGTGACGTTGCTGTCGCGCGGGGACCGGGTCGCGCTGGTGTCACCGGCCGGCCCGGCTCCGGAGTCGAAGGTCGACGCGGGTGTGGCGGTGCTGCGCTCGTGGGGACTCGAGGTCACCACACCTGTGGTGGAGCGGTGGTCGCTGCCGTATCTGGCCGGGCCGGACGAGGTGCGGGCGGCGGAGTTCGTGTCGGCATGGTGCTCGGACGTGGCCGCGGTGGTGTGCGTGCGGGGCGGCTACGGGTGTCTGCGGATGACCGACCTGGTGCCGTGGAAGGACCTGCCACCACGGGTTTTCGTGGGTTCGTCGGACGTGACGGTGCTGCACGCGGAGCTCAACGCGGTCGGTCGGGCGACGGTGTTCGGGCCGATGCCGGGCACGTCGGACTTCGTGGACGACCCGGTGGCGCAGCAGCGGTTGCGGGCGTTGTTGTTCGAGGGCACGTCGTCGTGGACGGCCGGAACCGCTGTGGTGGCGGGGACCGCGCGTGGGGTGCTCACGGGCGGGAACGCGACGTTGCTGGCAGCGTCGGTGGGCGGGCCGCGGTGGGCGCCGCCGGTCGACGGCGCGATCGCGTTGCTGGAGGACATCGGCGAGGAGCCCTACCGGCTGGACCGCATCCTGACGCAGCTGGTACGGGCGGGCTGGTTCGAGCCGGTGTCGGGGATCGTGCTGGGGTCGTGGACGGACTGCGGTGACGTCGGCTCGGTGCTGCACGACCGGCTGTCGGGGCTGGGGGTGCCGGTGCTGGGTGACTTCGGGTTCGGGCATTGCGCCGGGCAGTGGTCGCTGCCGCTGGGGGTGCGGGCGGTGCTGGACGCGGCGGCGGGGACGTTGACGCTCGCCTGATCGGTGAGGCCTTCGCGGCCGGCGTGGCGGTGCTCGGGTTCCGGCGGCTGGGCGCGGTGGCGGGGAGGCTGATGCCGGTCAGACCGGTTGGGGGGCTTCGCGGGCGGCGCGGCGATGGTCGCCACGCCTCGGTTCCGGCCGCTGGGCGCGTTGCCGTTGGTCTGAGCGGTTGGGGCCTCGCGGGTGGCATGGCGGTGGTTGTCGCCGCTGCTGGGCCGACAGCTCGCCGCCGGCCCAGCCGTTCTGAGCTAGTTGTTGAGTGCTTCCCTCGCGGCGATGGCGGCGCGGCAGGCGTGGACGAAGTCCCAGAAGACCTCGGTCGTGGTGTGCCGGCGGTCGGAGCGGGAGTTCTCGGCGAACATGGCGTTGCGCAGCGGCGTGGTGAGTTCCAGCTGGCCGCCCTGCCTGGAGCGGGTGCGGTTGGCGATGTTCGCGCGGTCGTAGCCGCCCAGTATCGGGTGGTCGACGGCGTCGACGGTGTGGAACCCGGCGCGGCGCAGCCTGGTCAGCAGTTCCAGGCGCAGCAGCGCGTCGCGGCCGCCGACGAGCACGGCGCGGTCGTGGTCTTCCAGCCCGGCGGCCGCGGCGGTGCAGCCGTGCAGGCCCAGGGCGTGGGAGGCGCCGGAGACGAGGGTGCGGGCCACGCGGTCGTCGCAGTTGGACGAGGTGACGTGCAGCTCGTCGTTGGCGATCGACCGCAGGCCCTCGAACATCCAGTAGTCGTGCGTCTGGCCGATCGGCACGCGGGTGGAGGGGTGGTAGCCCGCGATCGCGAGGCAGAGTTCCGAGGTGCCGATCTCGATGCCGCCGCCGTGCGGGGCGAGGATCACCGAGGGCGTGCGGGGCCGGTGCCGCTTGAATCGGCGCCGGTAGTCCACCCGTTCCACCAGGCGTGGATCGGCGTAGAGGTCGGAATTGGACGCGTAGACGTCTAACGCCGTCCACTGGGGCTGGGGTCTCATGGCGGGCGGAAGCCTACCTGGCGTCACCCGGTCGGCCGCCGCCCGCCGGGTGAGTCACGCGTCGATCTGCTTGGGCGCTTCCTCGCCCGAGCTGATGGCGATCTTGCGGGGCTTCGCGCGCTCGGCGATCGGGATCCGCAGCGTCAGCACACCCGCGTCGTACTTGGCGTCGATGTGGTCGGTGTCGAGCGTGTCGCCCAGGAACAGCTGGCGCGAGAAGGCGCCCAGCGGCCTCTCCGACACCTGCATCTCGACGTCCTTGCCGACCGGCCGGCGCTCGGCCCTGACGGTGAGGACGTTGCGCTCGACGTCGAGCTCGATCGCGTCCGGTGTCACGCCGGGCAGGTCGAAGCACACGACGAACTGGTCACCGTCGCGGTAGGCGTCCATCGGCATCGCCGTGGGCCGCGACCACGTCCCCGGCGTCCCGAAGACCTGCTGCGTCAGCCGGTCCAGCTCGCGGAACGGGTCAGTGCGCATCAACATCTGACACCTCCTGTTTATCCCTCTGTGGACTGTCAATGCGCTGTGCCTCCGTTGTAGCATGTCGTCGGAACGATGACAAGCCCATCGGTCATCGGAAGGATGACATGACGAGTGACTACGAAACCGTCCGCAAGACCGCCTCGTCCCCCGGCGATGCGAACCAGGTGCTCGCCGCGCTGATGTTGCTGCGGCAGCTGCGCGACGAGCTGTCGGGCTGGGAACCGCAGCTGATCGAGGCGGCTCGCGCGCTGGGGACGAGCTGGGCCGATCTCGCGCCGGCGCTGGGGGTGGCGAGCCGGCAGGCGGCGGAGCGCCGGTATCTGCGGGTGCGGCGGACCGGCGAGGCCGGGACGGGTGACGAGCGGGTGCAGGCCGAGCGCGACCGGCGGGCCGGCGACAGGGCGGTGGCGGCGTGGGCTCGGGAGAACGCGGGCGTGCTGCGGATGCTGGCCGCGCAGGTCGGGCAGCACTCGCCGGAGGTGCGGCAGGCGCTGGGCAGTGAGGACGCCGCGGGCCTGCTGGGGCCGCTGGCGGACGCGCAGCACGGCTTGCGGGCCGGGCAGCCGGGGCTCGCGGAGCAGATCGCGGAGATCGGGGCGCAGACCGACCAGGTGCGGACGGACGCGCTGAATCGCCGCGGCTAGCGTGGAGGGCATGCGCGTCAACGCGGTCACTGTCGGCACCTCGAAGCCGCGAGAGCTTGCCGGCTTCTACGCGCGGTTGCTCGGCGCCGGGGTGGGCGGTGCCGATGACGACTGGGTCGAGGTGCGGGTGCCGGGCGGGTTCACCCTGGGATTCGAGCGGAAGCGGGTGAGCGGACGGCGTCACAGCACCTGGACGTCGAGGTCGACGACCTGGACGAGGCGGTGAGGCGCGCCGTGGCGTGTGGGGCGGTGCCGGCCGGGGTGCAGCCGCAGGAGGACGTGCGGGTGCTGTTCGATCCGGACTGGCACCCGTTCTGCCTCTTCTTGGGCTAGAGCCGCTGGGCGAGCAGTCGTCCTGGCCAGGTGCCGTCCTTGGCGGTGAACGTCGCGATCGGGGTGAAGCCCTGCTTCTCGTAGTAGGCGACGAGGCGGTGGTCGTCGCCGTCGTAGCAGTCGACACGCAGGAGTTCCGCGCCGGCGGCGCGTGCCTCGGTGCGGGCGTGGGCCAGCAAGGTGGCTCCGACGCCCGCACCGGCGAAGGCGCGTGCGGTGACCAGCAGGGACACGTAGTGCTCGGGTTCCGTCGCGGGTGGCACGTAGTCCGGGGACGTGGTGGACGTGATGACCACCCCGGCCACCACCCCGTCGACGACGGCGAGCCACACGGTGCCGGACGACGCGAGCTGGGTGAACCGGTCGACGGCGGCCGGAATGGCGGACCAGTGGCCGGTCCCCCACTGGCCGGTGCGCCCCCGGGAGGCGAGCCAGTCCTGGGCGTCGTCGAGCATCCGCATGATCGCCGGCACGTCGGCCGGTCCACCCCGCACCACATCCATGGCTCTACTGGTACTTCTTGAGCTCCCGCTTGGCCAGCGACATGCGGTGGACCTCGTCGGGGCCGTCGGCGATGCGCAGGGTGCGGGTGGCGGCCCAGAGTTCGGCGAGGGGGAAGTCCTGGCTGACGCCGGCGCCGCCGTGGGCCTGGATGGCCTTGTCGAGGACCCATTCGGCCATCAGCGGGGTGCCGATCTTGATGGCCTGGATCTCGGTGTGGGCGCCCTTGTTGCCGACGGTGTCCATCAGCCACGCGGTCTTCAACACGAGTAGCCGGGCCTGTTCGATGCGGACGCGGGACTCGGCGATCCACTCGTGCACGACGCCCTGGGCGGCGATGGGCTTGCCGAACGCGACGCGGGAGGCGGCGCGCCTGCACATCAGTTCCAGGGCGCGTTCGGCCATGCCGATCAGGCGCATGCAGTGGTGGATGCGGCCGGGGCCGAGCCGGGCCTGCGCGATGGCGAAGCCCTCGCCCTCCCCGGCGATGAGGTTGGACGCCGGGACGCGCACGTTGTCGAAGACGATCTCGGCGTGGCCGCCGTGCGCGTAGTCCTGATAGCCGAAGACGTGCATGGCGCGCTTGACGGTGATGCCGGGGGTGTCGCGCGGGACGAGGATCTGCGACTGCTGGCGGTGCCGGTCGGCTTCGGGGTCGGTCTTGCCCATCACGATGAAGATGGCGCAGTTGGGGTTCATCGCGCCGGAGGACCACCACTTGCGGCCGTTGATGACGTACTCGTCGCCGTCGCGTTCGATGCGGGTCGCGATGTTGGTGGCGTCGGAGGAGGCGACGTCGGGTTCGGTCATGCAGAACGCCGAGCGGATCTCGCCGTCGAGCAGCGGCTGCAGCCACTGCTTCTTCTGCTCGTCGGTGCCGAACATGGCCAGCACCTCCATGTTGCCGGTGTCCGGCGCGGCGCAGTTGAGCGCTTCGGGGGCGAGGTGCGGGCTGCGGCCGGTGATCTCGGCCAGGGGCGCGTACTGCAGGTTCGTCAGGCCCGCGCCGTGCTCGGCGTCGGGCAGGAACAGGTTCCACAGGCCTTGCTTGCGGGCCTCGGCCTTGAGTTCCTCGAGGACGGGCTGGCGTTCCCACGGGTCGGCGGCGTCGTGGAGTTGCTGCTCCAGCACGGCTTCGGCCGGGTAGACGTGGGAGTCCATGAAGGCCAGCAGGCGGGAGCGGAGTTCCTCGGTCGTGGCGTCGTAGGCGAAGTCCATGTCAGAGCTCCTTGTGGGCGGCGGCGAGTCCCTGCCGCACGAGGGGGACGGTGAAGGCGCCGAGCTTTTCGAAGCCGGCTCCGACGGTCTTGCCGCCGGCGAAGCGGTAGTGGATGCCTTCGACGATGACGGCGAGCTTGAAGTAGCCGAAGGCGATGTACCAGCCGAGGCCGGAGGTGTCGGTGCCGGTGCGGGCGGTGTAGCGGGCGACGAGCTCGTCGGGGGTCAGGAATCCCGGCAGGGAGGGGACGCTGCCGGTGATGGGGTCGTTGTCGACGCCGAGGCCCGCCCAGTAGACGTGGAGCAGGCCGAGGTCGGCGAGCGGGTCGCCGAGGGTGGCCATCTCCCAGTCCAGGACGGCGCTGATCTCGAGCGGGTCGCGGGTGACGAGCGCGTTGTCGAGGCGGTAGTCGCCGTGGATGATCGCGGCGCGAGCCGAGGCCGGGATGGTGTCGGCGAGCTTGGCGCGCAGGTCGTCGATGCCGGGCAGGTCGCGGCTGCGGGAGGCGTCGAGCTGCTTGCCCCACCGCGCGACCTGGCGGGCGAGGAATCCTTCCGGCCGGCCGAAGTCCTGCAGGCCGACCGAGGCCGGGTCGACGGAGTGCAGGTCGGCGAGCACGTCGACCAGCCGCTCCGAGAGCGTGCGCGCCATGTCCGGGGTGAGCCACGGGCACTGCGACCGTTCGCGCAGCGCGGCGCCGGGCATCTCCTCCATCAGGTAGAACGGCGCGCCGATCACGGAGGTGTCCTCGACGAGCAGCTTCGCGCCCGGCACCGGCACGGTCGTGCCCGCCAGCGCGGAGATGACGCGGAACTCGCGCGCCATGTCGTGCGCGGTCGCGAGGACGTGGCCCAGCGGCGGGCGGCGCAGGACCCACCGCTGGGTGCCGTCGGTGACGCGGTAGGTGAGGTTGGAGCGGCCGCCGGGGAACAGTTCGCCGGTGAGCGGTCCTGTGCCGAGGTGGGCGGCGAGTGCCCCGAGGTCGAGGCCGGGGAGGTCGGTCACAGGGTCACTCCGAGGGTGGCGAGGTTGGCGCGGGTGTCGTCGGCGGTGGTGTGACGGAAGGCGTGCATGCCGGCGGACTTGGCGGCTTCGACGTTGACGGGGGCGTCGTCGAAGAACACGGCGCGGCCGGCGGGGACCCCGATCTGGCCGAGGGTGTGGTGGTAGATGCGCTCGTCGGGTTTGCGCAGACCGACGCGGCCGCTGATCACGATGGTGTCGAACAGCTCGATCAGCAGGTCCTTGGGATAGCCCTCGCCCCAGCTGTTGGACAGCAGCGCGGTGTGCAGGCCGGCGGCGCGGGCTTTGCGGACGAGCTCGACCATCGCCGGATCGGGGGTGGCGCCGCCGAACATGCGCCGCAGCAGCCCTGTCTCCTCGACCTTGGCGCCGCTGGAGGTGATCAGCTCGGCGGCGAGCAGCCGTTCGAACTGCGCGACCGTCAGCTCGCCGGTCTCCAGGCGGTGGACGGGGTTGCCCGGGAGCGCGTCGCGGCTCATCCACTCGCGCATGACGCGGTTGTAGACGTCCCGGTCGATGGCTTCGGCGTGCAGCCACGCGCCGACGAACTCGGGCACGGAGACCGTCATGACGCCGCCCCAGTCGAAGACCAGTGCGTCGACGAGCGGTTCCGGAAGTGTCGTGTCACCCACGAGTCGGAGGGTACCGACCGGTCGGTATGTCGGCAACCGGTGATCGGGAACATCGACTTTCGGATGATGGAACAAGTCGTCCTTCAGCCGTTTTATCCCTTTGCGGATGTCGATACGTTCGAGTCCGAAGGGGGTTGTAACTACACATGGCAGGGAAGCTGGCGGTGGCCGTGGCCGCCGCGATGACGCTTGCCCTCGCCGGGGTCCCGCGGGCGGGGGCAGACGGTGGGGGCAGGGTCGTCCAGACCGACAAGGGTGCCGTGTCCGGCACTGTGACCAGCGGTTATCGCCTGTTCGGCAGCATTCCGCACGCGGCCGCGCCGGTCGGGCCGAACCGGTGGCGTGATCCGCGGCCGGTGGCGCCGTGGCGGGGAGTGCGGGACGCGTCGAAGCCCTCCCCGGCGTGCGCGCAGACGCCGCAGCTGGGTGAGCGGGGCTCCGACGTCGAGGACTGTCTCTACTTGGTGTCGGGCTACGAGTTCGCGGAACGGGACATGCCGATGATCTTTCCGGACATGCTGCCGTTCCCCGGCGGTTACGGGGCTTATCACGCCTCGGAGCTGCCGTTGCTGTTCGAGTTCGAGGGTGTGCCGCTGACGCCGGGTCAGAGGGCGCTGTCGGACTACGTGGTCACCGCCTGGGGGCGGTTCGCACGGACCGGTGATCCGGGCTGGGAGGCGCAGGTGCTGTCGCTGGCCGCGGGGGCGGTCGGGCCGGCGGACTTCACCTCTGATCGCCGGTGCGATTTCTGGGGACAACAGTGAGAGGTGTTCAACCGATGAAACGACTGCTCACGACGGCGGTGGTGGCCGCGTTGGCGTTCACCACCACGCAGGTACCGGCAGTGGCCGAAGGGACCGGCCGGGTCGTGCAGACCGACAAGGGCGCGGTGTCGGGCACCGTGACCAGCACTTATCGCACGTTCGGCAACATTCCGTTCGCCGCTCCCCCGGTCGGTGAGAACCGGTGGCGTGATCCGCAGCCGGCGGCGGCGTGGCAGGGCGTGCGGGACGCGACGGTGCCGAGCCCGGACTGCGCGCAGACGCCGCAGCTCAACCAGCCGGCCTCGGAGACCGAGGACTGCCTCTACCTCAACGTCACGACGCCGGCGAAGGCGGCGACGAAGCCGCGACCGGTCATGGTGTGGATCCACGGCGGCGGGTTCACCAGTGGTGCGGCGCGCATGTACGACGCGCGGTGGCTCGCCACGAAGAACGACGCCGTGATCGTGACGATCAACTACCGGCTCGGCGTGTTCGGCTTCTTCGGTCATCCCGGTTTGCCGGACTCGGGCGCGTACGGGATCTCCGATCAGCAGGCGGCGCTGAAGTGGGTGCAGCGCAACGCGCGTGCGTTCGGCGGCAACCCCGGCAACGTGACGATCTTCGGTGAGTCGGCCGGTGGGCTGAGTGTGTGCGCGCAGCTGGCGTCGCCGCGGGCGGCCGGTCTGTTCCACAAGGCGATCATCCAGTCGGGGCCGTGCGCGACCACGTTCCCCGGCCAGGAGTCCGGATGGAGGTCGCGCGAGGACGTCGAGAAGCTCGGTGCCGCGCAGCCGCTGGGCTGCCAGGACGTCGCGTGCCTGCGCGACCTGCCGGTGGCGAAGCTGCTGGAGGTCCACAACGTGTTCACGGTGCCGGCGTACGACACGCGGGTGCTGCCGGTGGACCCGGCGGTGGCGCAGCAGACCGGCCGCATGCACCGGGTGCCGACGCTGGTGGGGTCGACGCACGACGAGGCGACGTTGCTCATCGCGATGATCTGGCCCGCGACGGTGCCCGAGACCGAATACCGGACGCTGATCGCCGGGCAGTACGGCGAGAACAAAGCAGACCAGATCGTGGCGCGGTATCCGGTCAACGGCAACGGCGACGCCCGCGACGAGATCGCGACCGTGCTGACCGACGGGTCGTGGGCGTGCACCACACACGACACGCGGCAGCAGCTCGGGCGTCGGGCGAAGGTGTCGGGCTACGAGTTCACGGACACCAACGTTCCGATGATCTTCCCGGACATGCCGGAGTTTCCCGGCGGGTACAAGGCGTATCACGCCTCGGAGCTGCCGTTGCTGTTCGACTTCGGGGTGCCGTTGACGCCGGGGCAGCAGAAGTTGTCGGACTACATGATCGCCGCGTGGGGACGGTTCGCCCGCACCGGTGAGCCGGGGTGGCGTTCGCAGGTGCAGTCGCTGGCGCCTGGAGCAATCACCGGCACCGATTTCGCCCGTGATCACCAGTGCGGGTTCTGGTCGTCCACCATGTAACGCATGCCCGGCTACCGCGAGCTCGCCCGTGACGGTGAGTTCCGCGCCTTGTTCGTGGCGCACGTGGTGTCGGTGGCCGGAGACCAGTTCGCGAGGGTCGCGCTGACGGTGCACGTCTACCACCGCACCGCCAGCGCGGGCCTGACCGCGCTGACCTACGCGTTGACGTTCCTGCCGGACCTCGTCGGCGGGCCCCTGCTCTCGGGGCTCGCCGACCGGTTCGCCCGCAAAGAGGTGATGGTGGCCGCCGACCTGGTTCGAGCGGCCCTCTTGTCGTTGATGGCGATACCGGGGACGCCGCTGTGGGTGCTGGCGGCACTGCTGGTGCTGGTGCAGTTCGCCGGGGCACCGCACGGAGCGGCGCGCGCGGCGCTGCTGCCGCAGATCCTGCCCGACGAACGGTATCCGCGCGGTCAAGCGGTGCTGAGCACGGTGACGCAGGCGGCCCAGGTCGCCGGGTTCCTCGCCGGCGGGGCGCTGGTCGCCTGGCTGGGACCGGAGCTGGTGCTCGTGGCCGACGGGGTCACGTTCGGCCTGTCGGCGTTCCTCATCGGGGTGTTCCTCCTGGACAGACCCGCGCCGCACCGCCCGCACGAGCGGGCCTGGCCCGCCGACCTGGTCGGCGGGGCACGACTGGTGTGGGGTGATCGGCGGTTGCGGGCGCTGGTCGCACTCGCCTGCGTCTCGGGCTTCTACATCGTCGGCGAGGCGCTCGCCGCGCCGTACGCCGCCCAGCTGGGAGCGGGCCCGGCGGGAGTCGGGTCCATCTTCGGTGCCTACGCCGCGGGTGCGGCGGCAGGCATGCTCCTGGTGGCACGGCTGAGCGAGCGGCGCCAGCTTCAGGTCATGCCGTGGCTGGCGATCGCCGCGTGCGCTGTTCTCGTCCCGGCCGCGCTGCGGCCGGGACTGGCCGTCAGTGTGGGGTTGTTCGCGCTGTCCGGTGCGGCCAGTGCATATCACCTGGTCGCGAACACGACGTTCGTGCGCGCGGTACCGGACGCGTCGCGCGGGCAGGCGTTCGGCCTGGCCGTGACCGCCTTGCGGGTCTCCCAGGGCATCGGTGTGGCCCTGGCCGGACTGGCCGCGGAAACCCTCGCGGTCCACCAGGTCGTCGCCGCCGCCGGAGCACTCGGGGTGCTCGCGGCGAGCGGTGCGGCGACCGTGTGGTGGCTCAGCGGGTCTCGCTGGAACGCCAGTCGTTCGGACGGAACCAGTCGTTCGGACGAACCGGGCGGGGGGAAGAGGTACGAACGATCATGACGCTCTCCTTCAAGGGATGCGGAATTCGTGAGTACTACTCAGGGTGAGGTCCCCCACATGGAGCCACGACTTTGCGTTACCCGGTAGCTACAGTTGTTTGTTCCTGACAGTGGTGTGGGGGTGGCAGCGTGCCTTGGCTCGACCCGCGCCGATGGAGGTTATGGTCGCTTCCTCCTGTGGTGCTGGCCTATGTCGTGACGGTGGATGTTTCGGCGTCCCTCGTCACGCTCGCCACCGCATGGCGTACCCCTGCCGAGGCGTTCGTCTCACCGCTGTTCCTGCTGCTCGCCGCCGGCGCGGTGCTGCATCTTGAAGCGGCTCAAGGAATCGAACGGATCCGCGAGATTTCCCGCGAGGGTTCCCCACACGCCCACATGCAGTCCGTGTGGCTGTTCGCGGGCGTGCTCGTATTGCCGATGCCACTGCTGGTCGCGCTGATCACCATCAGCTACCTGCACGCGTGGCTTCGGGTCTACAAGCGGCGGGCGGTCCTGTTCCGCAAGGTGTTCTCCGCAGCCACTGTCGTACTCGCCTGCGCTGCAGCGCAACTGGTTCTGGGATTCTTCTCGGACCAGCCTCTTGACGTTGACGGCCCCCTCGGACTGCTCGCCCTGGCGAGCGCGGGCCTGGCGTACTGGCTCGTGAACTACGCGCTGGTGGTTGGCGCCATCGTGATGACCAACCGCGACCAGCCCGCCCGCGCAGCCCTGGGCAACGCCTCCGATCAGCTCATCATCCTCGCCTCGATCGGACTGGGTTCGGTGCTGGCCATCATGATGAGCAACCGGCCGTGGCTGACACCGATGCTGCTGCTCACGGTGCTGGCCCTGCACATGGGGCTGTTGCTGCCGCAATTCCGCGTCGCGGCACGCACCGACTCCAAGACCGGGCTGGTGGACGCCACCTTCTGGCACGACGTCGCCGGACGCGAGATCGAGCGGGCCCGCCGTCTGCTGTCCACCGTCGGCGTGTTGATCCTGGACCTCGACCACTTCAAACAGATCAACGACACCTACGGCCACCTAGCCGGCGACCGCGTCCTGCGCGCCGTGGCGGACGCGTTGAAACACTCCGTGCGGTCTTACGACCTCGTGGGCAGATTCGGCGGTGAGGAGTTCGCCGTGCTGCTGCCCGGCGTCAGCACCGACGAAGTCCGTGCCACCGCCGAACGCATCCGCTTCGAGATCGCGAGCCTGCACATCGTCGTCGACGACCGCCTGGGCCACGACCAGGTCGTCTCCGGCCTGACCGCGTCCGTGGGCGCGGCGGTGTTCCCCGACACCGCCACCGAGCTCAGCCCGCTGCTGCTGGCCGCGGACGAAGCGCTCTACCAGGCCAAGAACAACGGCCGTGACCGCGTCGCGACCGCCCGCGTGCACTAGGCGTCCAGGAACGTCGCGATCCGCTTCACGACCGGGCCCGGCTCCTCCACCCACGGGTAATGCCCCACACCCTCGTGCACGTACATCGTCACGTCCGGGAACAACTCCGCGAGCTCGGCACAACGGCGGACCGGCGAGATCGGGTCCTCCCCACAGGCGTAGATCAGCACCGGGTGGTCGAAGTCCGCCAACGCCCGCCGCAGGACGCCCGGCACGAACGCCCCTTCGGCGTTGTAGCCCAGCGCCACGTGGTACTTCCACTGCCCCAGCTCCGCGTTGGCGTGGGCCTGGGCACGCCCGTCCCACCGGGCGTAGAGCAGCGGCGACGCGGCGACCCGGTTCTCCACCGACGTGTCACCGGCCGCGGTGCGCTGCAACGCCGTCGTCGCGCTCTCGAACCACGGCTCGTCCGCACGGGCGGCGAGGAAGGTGTCCCAGTCGCTCTGCTCCGGCGACAGACCAACGCTGCGCAGGGCCGGAGTGAGCAGCACCAGCTTCCCCACGCGGTCCGGGAAATCGGCGGCATACCCCATCGCGATCCCCGCACCCGCGGAATGACCCAGCACATCGACCACGTCCAGGCCCAGATGGCGGCGCAGCATCTCCACATCCCGCACCAGCATGTCCCGGCGATACGTGAACGGATCCGCCGGCTCAGCGGACTCACCGGTGCCCCGGTTGTCCAGAACCACCAACCTGCGGTGCGCGTCCAGACCGCCGAGATTCTCCAGGTACCCAGAAGACCTGCCAGGACCACCGGCCAGAACGACCAGCGGCGCACCCTCCCCCGCCTCCCGGTAGGCGAGTTCGGTGCCGTCGAACGAGGTGAACCGTGCCATGCTGCACATCATGCCGAAGATCGCCACCGCCGACCTCGTCGACCGGCCGCAGCTGCTCGAGTTCCTCCGCCCCCGCCACCACGGCGTCCTGATCACCCGCCGCTCCACCACCGACGGCGTGCAGGTCTCCCCCGTCTCCTGCGGCGTCGACACCGAAGGCCGCATCGTCGTGTCGACGTATCCGCAGCGCGCGAAAGCCCGCAACGCACGCCGCAACCCGTCCGTCACCATGTGCGTGCTCTCCGACGACTGGGACGGCCCCTACGTCCAGATCGACGGCACCGCCGAGGTCCTCGACCTGCCGGACGCACTGGAGGACTTCGTCGACTACTACCGCTGCATCGCGGGCGAACACCCCGACTGGGACGAGTACCGCGCCGCCATGCTGCGCCAGGGCAAAGCACTGATCCGCATCACCATCGACAGCTGGGGCCCCATCGCCACCGGCGGCTTCCCGCCCGAACTCGAAGCCTGAGCCCTTAGCCGGACCAGTTCCCACCCCACGCCACCGGCTTCTCCAGCAGCTGGCAGTATCCGCCGTGCGGGCCCTCGATCGACGCGATCATCCCGATCGGCAACGGTCCAGGGCCGAACGACACCTCACCGTCCAACTCGGACACACGCGCGCACGCGGCCTGGATGTCGTCGACAGCGAAGTAGACGCTCCAGTTGGACTCGGCACCCAAGCAGGAGTTCATGGTCCCCGCAACCGGACGCGGATCACCATGCCGCGCCGACGTGTACAAACCCAGACCCGGCTGCCCCTCCGCGGCGTCCCAGCCGAGCTCACGCTTCCAGTACGCCCCGTCCTCATCCGGCGCACTCGTCAGCAACTCCACCCAGCACGGCTCACCGTGCCGCGGCGGCGGCGCCCACGGACCGTGCAACACCCGACCACTGTCCACAGAGGAATTGGCCATCAACGCGCGCGGCTCGTCACCACCGAAGAACAACCGCCAACCCTCTTCACCCGCAACAACCTGCGCCGCGAG
Source organism: Lentzea atacamensis (assembly GCF_003269295.1). GTDB lineage: Bacteria > Actinomycetota > Actinomycetes > Mycobacteriales > Pseudonocardiaceae > Lentzea > Lentzea atacamensis. The sequence goes on from NZ_QLTT01000001.1 coordinate 237,575, forward strand.
TCTGTCACCCACCCAACCCGTGAACGAGCCACCCGGCTCCGCGATCACCGTCCACCCGAGCACACCGGCGAAAAAATCCACCGACGACTCAGGCTCGGCAACACTCAACTCAAGACGACGCAAACCACAAGACGACACGGGCATCCCATCAAGGCGGTGATCAGGAGCGCGCACCATCCTCTGCTCCGACCACCCGAGACGACAATGCACCATTCGGCGGCATGCGCTCCGCGTTCACCACGTCACGCAACGGCACCGGCCTGCCGAGGTGAAAACCCTGCCCCACCCGCACACCCAGCTTCTTGAGAGCCTCCACCTGCGACGGCCGCTCCACCCACTCCGCCACCGCGGACAACCCCAGCCCGTTCGCGATCTGCACGATCCCCGACACCAGCACCGCGTCCGCGTCACTGGTCTCGATGCCCTTCACGAACTCACCGTCGATCTTGATCCCCGTGATCGGCAGATGCTTCAGATGCACGAACGACCCGAACCCCGACCCGAAGTCGTCCAACGTGATCCGGCACCCGAAACTCCGCAACTGCGTCGCCAGAGTCACCGCGGCGTCCAAATTGGTCACCGCCGCCGTCTCCGTGATCTCCAAACCCAGACGCCCGGGCGCGACACCCGCCGAACCCAGCTTGTCCAGCACGAAACCACCGAAGTCAGGATCCTCCAACGTCCGGCCCGACACGTTGACGTTGAACCGCAGCCGCGAATCCGGCTCCTCCACCAACGCGTCGATCGCGGTCGACAACACCCACCGATCAACCTCGAGAATCAGGTTGCTCCGCTCAGCCACCGGCAGGAAGTCCGCCGGACCGAGATACGGCTCCTGCCCGTCCTCCAACCGCAACAACAACTCGTGACCAAGAGTCGTACCGGTGCTCAGCTCCACCATCGGCATGCCGTACAACGCCAGACCACCACCGGCCAGCGCCGACCTCAGCCGATCCAGCACACTCACCCGCTTCACCGTGTCCGCGTAGTGATTCGGCTCGTACACCGTCACCCGGTCCCGGCCCGCCGCCTTCGACGCGTACAACGCCAGATCCGCGTTCGCCAGCACCAGCTCCCACGAGTCACCAGGACCGAACTCCGCCAGCCCCGTGCTCACCGTGATCCGCGCCGGCGTACCGATCCCCGCCAGCGGAAAACCCGCCACCGCTTCCTTCAGGTTGTCCGCCACACCCGACGCGTCCTCCAAGGACGCACCCGGCAGCACCACCGCGAACTCGTCACCACCCAGCCTGGCGATCAACCTGTCACCGAGCCGCGACTGCAGAGCACTCGCCAGCATCCGCATCACCCGGTCACCAACCGCATGACCACGCAGATCGTTGACATCCTTGAAGTTGTCCAGGTCCAGAACGAGCAGAGCACCCGAACCGTTGTTCGCCAGCTCCTGCTCCAACGCCCTCGTCAGAGCCCTTCGGTTCGGCAGACCCGTGAGCGGATCCTGCTCCGCCATCCTCACCAGCTCGTCGTGCACCCGCGACGACTGAGTGACATCGTGCGCGGTCCCCAACGCCCGCACCGGCGTGCCGTCGTCGTCCACGACGACCTCACCGAAACACTCGAACACCCGCTCCTTGCCATCAGGCCGCAGCATCCGATGCGTGTACGTGAAGACCGAACCCGTCTTCAGCGCCGCGTCGAGCGTCTCCTCGATCATCGGCAGGTCGTCCGGGTGCACCAGCCGCGAGTACAACTCGAAGTCGAACGCCGTCCCCGGCGCGAACCCGAACATCTCCAGCAGAGTGTCCGACCAGGTCACCTGGTCCTCCGAGATGGACCACTCCCAGGTACCCATCCGCCCCAGAGCCTGAGCCCGCCGCAGAGCATCCGCCTCCTGGGTGACCGTCAGCTCACGATCACGCCACACCGACACGTCCACGACCTCGTACATCAGGTCGTCACCCAGCCGCGAGCACCGCACCTCGAGCCACTTCGGACCCGGCGCCAGCACCTCCCTGGTCGGCGCGGGCGCCTCAGGCACCCCCGGCAACAGGGCAGGCAACGACCGCCCGTACGCCTGCTCGACCGGAACACCGAGCACCGCACCCAACGCACGGTTGCACCACAACAGGTTCCCGCGCGCGTCCGTCACGGCATAGCCGACATCCGCTCGGTCCAGCACCGTGCGGCAGTAGGAGGTCACGCGCGTCATGATCGTCCGATCACCGGACGTAAGCAACCCGCTACGCCGGTAAGTTCGCTGTTTTGCGAACGGCTATCGCAGCCGCTCCAACCCCTTGGCCGACTCCACCAGCTCCGCGGCCAGCTTCCGCAGCTCCTCGTTCTCCGCCCCGTCCTGCGCCGCCGTCACCACGTCCTCCGCGGCACACCGCAGCTGGAACAACCTGTCCTGCAGATCAGCCAGCTCGGCGGTGGACAACACGACGGCGTCCTCCGGAAGCCCACCCCGCTGCAACGCCGCCCTGCGCTCATACGCACGCTGACGACACGGCTGCGCGCAGTACCGCCTCGGCCGGCCTATCCGCCCACTCCCCGGCAACCGCCTCCCGCACCACGCACAGTGCTTGGGCTCATCCGCCTCCATGGAGCGCTCCATGGCGCGCGACGGTAGCGGGTGGCGGGTGGTGGGCTCCAGCGACGCGCCAGAAACCCCGACCTTCGTAGGGGACCGGACAGTACTGGTTCGACGATTGGTGTTGGTTTTGGGTTGGGTTTGGTTTTGTTGCGATGGGTTCGTTGGGGTGCGGGCGCCTTGCGCGGGCGGTGGACGAGCGTTGGTTTCGTCATCGTGGCTTCGTGACGATTGTGGTTCCGGTGGTGAAGGCTGGGACAGTGGACCGTTAGGCTTGAATTTAGTCCACACTGAAACAATAGAGATTAAGAAGAAAGTGTCACGCCACCCACTGTCCACCCTGGAGCCACTGGTGGAAGGCACACTCAAGGGGTGACCCACCCGTACCTCGCCGGCCCGCACCCCCGAGCCTTCGCCCACCGCGGCTGGCACGTCGACGACCTCAGCGGCATGGAGAACTCGCTGAGCTCGTTCCGGCGTGCCGTACGGGAGGGCTACCGCTACATCGAGACCGATGTGCACGCCACGGCCGATGGTGTCGTTGTGGTGCACCACGACCACACCCTCGACCGCACCACCGACGGGCAGGGACGAGTGGCCGACCTGCCCTGGACCGAGGTCCGGCAGGCACGGGTCGGCGGACGGGAGCCCATCGCCCGGCTCGCGGACGTGCTGGAGGAGTTGCCGGACACCTTCTTCAACATCGACGTGAAGACCGACCGCGCGGTCGAGCCGATCCTCGGGCTGCTGCGCAAGGCCAAGGCGCTGCACCGGGTCTGCCTGGCGAGCTTCTCGGACAACCGGCTCGCCCGGCTGCGGCGCAGTGGCGGGCCAGAACTGCTCACCTCCATGGGACCGCGGTCCGCCGGCGCGCTGTGGGCGGCCGGGCGGATTCCGTTCGCCGGGCTGGCGGTGCGCGGGCAGGTCGCGCAGGTGCCGGTCAACCAGGGACGGCTCACCGTCGTGGACCGCAGGTTCGTCCAGGCGGCACACCGGCGCGATCTTGAAGTGCACGTCTGGACCATCGACGACGAGGCCGACATGCGGGCGTTGCTCGACATCGGAGTCGACGGGCTCGTGACCGACCGGCCCGACGTCCTGCGGGAAGTACTCCGGTCGCGCGGCACCTGGTAACAGGTTGGACAGTCGATCATTGGACGTATCAGCGGACAAGTACAGTCCGCCGACATGAAGGTCAAGGGCGACGACGCCGCCGACGCCAAAACCGCCCGCCGCCGGGAACAGCGCGGCTGGGTCTGGTACGACGTGGCGAACTCCGTGTTCCCCACGTCCGTGGTCACAGTCTTCTTCTCGCTGTACCTCACGAGCATCGCGACCAACGCCGCCAAGGCCGACACCGCGCTCAACGGTGCCACCCCCTGCGCCAACGACAGCGCGTTCGAGCGCTGCGACGTCACGATCCTCGGGCTGCAGTTCCCCGCCGGCTCGCTGTGGGGCTACCTGCTCTCGATCGCGACCGTGATCCAGGTCGTCGTCCTGCCGGTCATGGGCGCCATCGCCGACCGGACCCAGAACAAGAAGAAGATGCTCGCCGCCTTCGCCTTCACCGGCTCCGCGGCCACCATCGCCCTCGCGGCCGTCGAAGGCACCAACTGGAAACTCGGCGTGCTGCTGTTCGTCATCGCGAACATCTGTTACGGCGCCAGCGTCGTCGTCTACTACGCCTTCCTGCCCGAGATCGCCACACCCGACGAACGCGACGGCGTCTCCAGCCGCGGCTGGGCCTACGGCTACCTCGGTGGCGGCGTGGCGCTCGCGATCCAGCTCGCCATCACACTCTCCGCCGACTCCCTCGGCATCACCTCGGGCGACGCAGCGCGCATCGCGTTCGTCATCTCCGGCGTGTGGTGGGCCGCGTTCACGCTCATCCCCCTGACCCGCCTCACCGAGCACCAGCCGCCGCACGGCCGCGAACACGGCGCCTCCGTGGTCTCCGCCGGCTTCAAGGAGCTCGGCACCACCATCAAGCAGGCCAAGGCCTTCCCGCTCACGCTCGCGTTCCTCGGCACCTACCTGATCTACACCGACGGCATCGCGACCGTCGCGAACGTCTCCGCCCAGTACGGCAGCGTCGAGCTCAAGTTCGAGCAGCAGACGCTGATCACCGTCATCCTGATCGTCCAGTTCGTCGCCTTCCTCGGCGGCGTGCTGCACGGCCAGGTGGCCAAGCGCGTCGGCGCCAAGAAGACCATCCTCGGCTCGCTGCTGGTGTGGATCGTCGTGATCACCGCGGCCTTCTTCGTGAAGACCGGCGACGAACTGCAGTTCTACCTCGTCGCCGCGGGTATCGGCATCGTGCTCGGCGGCACGAACGCCCTGTCCCGCAGCCTGTTCAGCCAGATGGTGCCGCCCGGCCGCGAAGCCCAGTACTTCTCGCTCTACGAGGTCGGCGAGCGCTCCACCAGCTGGCTCGGCCCGCTGGTCTTCGCCGGTGTCGGCCAGGCGACCGGGAGCCTGCGGCCCGCCATCCTCGCGCTGATCATCTTCTTCGTCGCCGGCTTCGTCCTGCTGATCTTCGTACCCGTCCGCCGCGCCATCAAGGCCGTCGGGAACGAAGAACCGAAGCTCGTCTGACCGGTGCGGTGGCGCTGACCGCGGTCAGCGCCACCGCGTTCACGACATCCGCGCCCGCGGCTTGCGGACCGGCGCCAGCGCGCTGAGCACGAGCAGCACCACGAGCGGCAACGCGAGGATCAGCGCCTCTCCCCCGACGAGCAGGAACGCCAGCGGCGCCAGCTGCAGCACCGCGAACAACGACAGCGCCCGCCCCAGCACGAAGTCGCCGCGCACGAACGCGACCACGCGCAGAACCACCGTCACCAAGGCGATCGCCAGCAGCCCGGTCCCCGTCGCGAACCCGCCGAGCAACCCCAGCAGCAACGCTCCCCCGCCCCACCACACGAGCCTGCGCCCCGGCGGCGTCGGCGCCTCCCGGTGGAAACCCAGGCACAGACACAGGAACGTCACCAACGCCGGCAACTGGAACAGGCTCCACAACAGCGCGTACTCCGGCTGCACCAGCCCGATCACCGCCAGCACCACCGGGGCGAACGCCGCGATCTTGGCCAGCGTCTTCCGGCCGCTCAGCAGCGCCGCGAACGCCACCAGCGGCCCCAGGTCCAGCACTCGCCACCAGGTGATCAACGGTGCCCACTCCGGGTTGCCGTACGCCACAGCCAGGCTCGTGATCGCCGACCCCGCGTAGAACACGCCGAGCAGCAGCCCGATCATGCCCAGCGCCCGCACGACCTCGCCGCGCCACACCACCCTCGCCGGCACGCCCGTGAGCGCCGCGCCGGCCGCCAGATGCGTGCGCACCGCGAGCCCGAGAACCGCCCCGGTCTCACCCCACCCCGGCCAGCTGTGCTCCAGGTCGAGATCGTCCGTGCGGTCGGCCAGGAAGATCCCGACCATCTCCTCCTCTCGGTCCTGCCGGTACCACTTCGGCAGCACCCGCAACAGCCGCCGGTACCGCCGCTCCAGATTGCTCATGCCCTGCTCGCCCATGGTTGGACACCCCTCCCCCTCAGCACCGCCGAAGCCGCCCGCACGTTCGCGCTCAGTCGCGCGACCTCGGCCTGCAGCGCCCGCACACCCGAGTCGGTGAGCTTGTAGTAGCGCCGCAGCCGGCCCTGGTGCACCTCTTCACGGTCGCGCTCGGCGAGCCCGTCCGCCACCAACCGGTCCAGAACGCCGTACAGCGTGCCCACGCGCAGCACCATCCGTCCCTCGGACAGCTGCTCCACCGCCTGCACGATCGCGTAACCGTGCAGCGGCTCCTCCGCCAGTGCGGTGAGCACGAGGAACGCCTGTTCGGACATGACCCGACCACTCATGTAGCTGAATATATCGCGACGCGAGCTATATCGGCAACCGGAATGACCGAGGGCTGGTTTATTTTCAGGCAACACTGAAGCTATTGAGTACGCTGGTGGGGAGCCGTCCGAGGCGTTCACGCTGCGGGAAGTCGCCGACCGGCACCCGCGCCACCTCCCTGCCCGTCCGGTAGTCGACCACCGACACGGCGTCCAGGTTGGACAGCGTGACGAAGCAGTGGTTGCCGTCGACGCTCGTCAGAGACCAGTACGGCAACGCCCCCACCGGGTAGTGGACGTAGTGGTCGGCGGTGAGGCCCGGCCGCGAGACGATCGCGGTGTAGTCGTCGATCGTGCCGGCCATGCACAGCTTGTCCGCTCCCCCGTTGAGCGCCATGCCGTGGTGGGCGGAGTTCTGCGGGTACTCGTCCTCCTTGAGCCTGCGGCCCGCGTCGCTGAACGGCATCTCCACGGTCCTGGTGACGCGGCCGCTGACGAGGTCGAACTCCGCGAACCCGTTGAGGTAGGACAGCTGCAGGTAAACGGTCCTCTCGTCGGGCGTGATCACCGACGGCCGCACGCCGTACTCGAAGTCGTACGACCGCACCTGCTGCAGGGTCTGCGCGTCGACGACGGTGATCCGCTTGGCACCCTTGGCCCAGTTCATCCACTTCGGCAGCGCCGGGTTGCCGATGCTCATGTTGTAGATGCGCTGACCGTTCGGCGAGTACATGTTCTCGTGCGGATAGGCGCCGGTCGCGAACGAGCCGAGCACCCGGCCGTCGGCCACGTCGAGCACCTGGGCCTTCTCCGCGGTGATGGCCGAGATGACGTACTTGGTGCCGTCGGGCGACAACGTGGCGTGGTCGGCCTTGTAGCCGTCGAGTTGGGTGCGCCACTTCTGCTGCCGTGACGCGACGTCGAACGCCACGGCGTCACCGAGGTTGCCGCGCGAGACGACGAGCGTGCGGCCGTCCGGCGTGAGGTGGGCGTCGTCGACGAACTTGTCCCCCACCTGGCCGCGGATCGCCTCGTAGGCGGCGCGGCGGACCGGGTCCATCTCGTCGATGCGCTGCTGCTTGTCGGCGGCGACGTCCATCGTGCCGACGTTGGCGAAGGTGCGGCCGTCGAGGAATGTGACGGTGCCGGCCTGGGCGTTGCCGACGATCACGACGTCGCGCAGGGTGTCGGCCGCGCTCGCCGCGGGTGCGCTGGTGAGCCCCAGGCAGACGACAGCCAGCAGGAGACGTGCAGGGTTCATCGCCTCTGGTCCTTTCGGGTGCGTCGTTGGTACCTGACACCTGAAGGATTCTCACCTTTGGGTGATGATCGGGACCGCCATTCGCGCGATGCCGAGAATCAGTCAACACTGAAGTCATCAATGCCGCTGAGTCGAGACGATGTTTCGACAGGCGGCGCAGCGGCAACATCCAGCCAACGGATCTGCGGCTGACACGGAGGGACGCACGATGGGCAGGGATACGCCGTGGGGATTCCAGTTGATCAGGAGCCAGGCACTAGGGTGACCCGCCGTGGACGCCCTTCCCGATCCGACAGATGCCCTCTCCGCCGTACCTGTCGCGGGTTCCCGGCGCACGACGCCGGTGGTGGGGCACCTCAAGTTCTTCTTCGGCCCCATGGACTGCGGCAAGTCGACGCTCGCCCTGCAGATCGACCACAACAACTCGCGGCAGGGCCGGCGAGGACTTCTGCTGGTGCGGCACGACAGGTCGGGGCGCCCGCAGATCTCCAGCCGCATCGGCATCACGCGCGAAGCCGCGGAGATCCGCGACGACGATCTCCGCCAGCTCGTGCGCGCGGAGTGGGCCGAGGGCCGGCGGGTGGACTACCTGATCGTGGACGAGGCGCAGTTCCTCTCCCCCGAGCAGGTGGAACAACTGTCGGAGCTCGCGGACGACGTCCAGGTCGACGTCTACTGCTTCGGGCTCGCCACCGACTTCCGCGGCGAGATGTTCCCGGGATCGCGGCGGCTGTTCGAACTGGCCGACGAGCTGAAGGCCATTCAGGTCGAGGTGCTGTGCTGGTGCGGCGTGCCGGGACGGTTCAACGCGCGAGTGCGGGCCGGTCGGGTGATCCGGGCCGGGGACACCGTGCTGGTCGCGGACACGGTTTCGGACACGGAACAGCACCGATCGGGTACAGAGAGCAACGGTGTAACCGATACCACGGAAACTACTGTCCGTTATCAGGTGCTCTGTCGGCGTCACTTCCGGTTGGGCGACCTAGGCCCTGACGTCGCACAAAGTGGTCAGCTCCGACTGGCCTAGCCGGTTACACACGGCCGCCGCTAGGCCATTAGAGTGACGCATGAGCACAGTAGCTTGATAACGCGTCACGATCCTGTGGCGATCGCATCCATTAGTAGGAAGCCTTCGTTGACGAGTGAACGACGTCACTGTGGGCGACCATGAGAGCGAACCGGAAACAAACGGAGCAATCCGGGCGTTGCACACGGTGAGCAAGAAGCCTGGGCCCCGGCCCTGAGCCGAGCGAAAGGACACCGCCATGGCCGACCGCGTTTTGCGTGGCAGCCGGCTCGGAGCAGTCAGCTACGAGACCGACCGCAACCACGATCTCGCTCCGCGCCGGGCAGCGCGGTACGCCTGTCCGAAGGGACACGACTTCGAGGTCCCCTTCTCCGACGACGCCGAACTGCCGCCGACCTGGGAATGCCGTCTCCACGGCACCGAGTCGAAGATCATCGATGGCGTCGAGCCGGAGGTGAAGAAGGTCAAGCCGCCGCGCACGCACTGGGACATGCTCCTGGAGCGCCGGTCGATCCCCGAGCTCGAGGAGCTGCTCGACGAGCGCCTCGAAGAGCTGCGCGGACGCCGCACCCGCACGGCCTGACCCATCACAGACGCTTCAAGCCGTCCCGGTCTCCCGCCGGGGCGGCTTTTTGCGTGTCAGGACCCCTCACCGGCCGTAACGCCGCGTCGCCGGCTCTCGAACCTCGGGTTGTGACGTCGAGGCCGCTCAGGAACACCTGCGGCGGGCGATCGAGCGCCGTCCGGGGTTGCTCGCCGCCGACGGGCGGGACGAGGCGGTGGGCGTGGTCGCCCGTGCCATCCATGACGACGATCCCCTCGCCACGGCGTTGTGCGCGCTCGTCTGGGCGCGCGCCGGCGCGTGGGAGGCGGCGTCCAGCCACGCCCTGCTCGCCCTTCCCGTGCTGGAGCGCGATCCGGACCGGCTCTACGTCGTCCCGCGGTCGCTACGTCTGGCCGGCGACCCCAGCACGGCGCTGACCGTCGTCGAGGAGGCCTGCCAGACATGGCCGGCCAGCATCGACCTGGCCGTGCAGCACGGGGAAACCCTGTTCGCCGAGCACCGACCGGCCGAGACGAAGGCGGAGTACGTCAAGATCGCCAAACGGCTCCGCCGCGGGGTTCACCTCAGCCCCGATGGGATCAGCCTGCTCGGGTGGTGCCTGCGGCGCATCGGCCGAGTACCGCGAAGCCAGCGCGTTGTTCCTGCAGGCGCGGAGCACGGCGCCGATCGCCGACAGCCTGCGCCGCGACCAGGCCGCGCTCGACGACGTGCTGCATCGCACAAGCCAGAGTCTGCCGCTGACCCCGCACCACGAGTGATGGTTCGTGCGGGGTCAGGTCTCCTGCCGCGCCGGCTTGCCGCGCACCAGTTCCCTGCCCCACCACAGGCCGATGGCCGCGAGCACGGCCCAGACCGACAGCGCCACGATCGACCGAGGTGACCCCAGGTCGCTCAGGGCGTCACCGAGCACCGCGGCCAGCACGGTCGACGGCACCAGGCCCAGCGCCGTGCCGAGCGCGAAGTCCCGTGCGCGCACGGACGTGACGCCCGCGCCGTAGTTGGCCAGCGTGAACGGCAGGACCGGCAGCAGCCTGACCACGAGCGTCGCCTCGACACCCCGGCGCGCGAACACCTCCTCCAGGGTGTGCAGCCGCTCCCCCAGCCATCCCTTGACCGCGTTCCTGCCGAGCCCGCGGGCGATGCCGAACGCGATCATCGCGCCCGCGGTGAACCCGGCGATCGCGAGCACACTCCCCCACGCCACGCCGAACAGCAGTCCGGCCGCCGTGGCGAGCACGGGTTTCGGGAAGAACACCGCCGTGCCGAGCGCGCAGACGGCGACGAAGACCACCGGCGCCGCGTTCCCCGCGTCGTCCACGAGCTCACGCAGCCTCGCACCGTCGGGGATCTCGGCGAGATGGGCCAGCACGGCCAGCGCGGCGACGAGCAGGACGAGGAAGATGAGGCCCGCACGTCGCATCCGTCCAACGTACCCGGCAAGCTGGAGCGCATGACTGTCGCGCTGCCCTCTGGTGAGACCATCCCCGCACTCGGCATGGGCACGTGGATGATGGCCGAGAAGCCGTCCAGGCGCGCCGACGAGATCGCCGCGTTGCGTGCGGGCCTCGATCTCGGGCTGACGCTGGTCGACACCGCCGAGATGTACGGGAACGGGGAGTCAGAGGCACTCGTCGGCGAGGCCGTGCGGGGCCGCCGCGACGAGGTGTTCCTGGTGTCGAAGGTGCTGCCGTCCAACGCCTCCGCCAAAGGCACCGTGCGCGCGTGCGAGGACAGCCTGCGCCGCCTGGGCACCGACCGCCTCGACCTGTACCTGCTGCACTGGCGCGGCAGCGTGCCGCTCGCCAGGACCGTCGAGGCCTTCGCCGGGCTGGTCGCGGCGGGCAAGATCCGGTACTGGGGCGTCAGCAACTTCGACCTGGCCGACATGCGCGAGCTGACGGCGCTGCCGGGCTTCTGCCAGACCAACCAGATCCTCTACAACCTCTCGCGGCGCGGCCCCGAGCACGACCTGTTGCCGTGGCACGCCTCCGCCGGGATGCCGATCATGGCCTACTCCCCTGTCGAACAGGGCAGGTTGCTGAGCTCGCCGGTGCTGGCGGAGGTCGCGCGCCGCCACGACGCCACGCCCGCTCAGGTGGCCCTGGCGTGGGTGCTGCGGCTGCCGCACGTGAACGCGATCCCCAAGGCGGGCTCGGCCGAGCACGTCCGGGAGAACGCCGCGGCACTGTCGTTGCGACTGTCCTCAGAGGACTTGGCCGACCTGGACAGGGCCTTTCCCCCTCCGGACGGTCCCGAACCGCTCGCGATGCTCTAGATTTCGGCGGATGAGCTGGACTGGCATCGAGAGCTGGGCCCGCGAGAAGGCGCCGAAGCTGTACGCCGCCCTGCTGCCGCCCGCGTCGGAGGCGGACATCGCCGCAGCGGAAGAGACACTCGGGTTTCCGCTGCCCGCCGATCTCGTCACGTGGTGGCGCCAGTTCGGCGGCATCGCGGAAACCTACACCCACTGGCCGATCGTCCCGCCGCACTGGCAGCCGCACGGGCTTGACGACGCGCTCCGGCTGCGGACGCAGATGATCGAGGCCATCAGCGGGATCGCCTTCGCCACGCCGGACGAGGAGAAGGACTTCGAGGCGACGGCGCTGCGGGCACCGGCAGGGACGCCGTGCGTGGACCTGTGGCTGCCCGCGTGGCTGCCGGTGGCCGGGGACGGCGCCGGGTACGAGCTGTTCGTGGATCTGCGTGCCGGTGCGCGGCACGGCTGCGTGATGGAGTGGGGCAAGTACAGCGGCGCGGACGGCGAACCCGTGTGGCCCAACGTGACCGCGATGCTCGACGAGACCCTGCGCGCGCTCGGCGGCTCGCGTGAAGAACATCGCCTGGTGTTCGAGCACAACTACTTCTTCTGGGAGTGAGACGTCCGTCCCACTCTCACCGCGGCCTCACCGGCTGTTCGGTAACGTGAGCCGGTCTTGCCGGCCGGACACGAGGAAGCGAGGTGAGCGACACATGCCAGGCGACAGTAGCCCGCGCGAGTCCTCTCACCTCGTGCACGCTTGAGTTCTGGCGTGTGACGCACACCCCTGACAAGGGGAGTCACACGATGCACGTCTTCGACATGACGCTGCGGATTGCCGAGAGCATGGGCCTCGGCGCGTTGATCGGTTTCGAGCGGCAGTACCGCTCGCGCATGGCGGGCCTGCGCACCAACGCCCTCGTGGCGGTAGGGGCCGCGCTGTTCGTGCTGCTGTCCGCACAGGGTTTCGACGGCCAGGGCGACCCCACGCGGGTCGCCGCACAGGTCGTGTCCGGCATCGGGTTCCTGGGCGCGGGCGTGATCCTGCGCGACGGGTTGTCGGTGCGCGGGCTGAACACCGCGGCCACGCTGTGGTGCGCGGCCGCGGTGGGCTCACTGGCGGGTGCCGGGCTGCACGTCGTGGCGGCGGCCGGCACCGTCGCGATCATCGCGGTCAACGTCGGCCTGCGGGAGCTCGGCCGCGCCGTGGACCGGAAGGACGACGAGGCCTAGCGGGGCTGGTAGGTGAGGCAGTTCGCGTGGTGGCCGCCCTGGCCGGGGCCGACGCGCACGCTCTGCGCCGTGCACTCGAGCGAGGAGTTGTGCACGCAGTCCGTGCGAGAGCAGGCACCCACCTGCGCCACGACCTTCTCCAGACCGCCCTTGGTGCTCAGCGGGATGAAGGTGCCGCAGTCCGCCTCGCCGTTGTCGCCGCGCACGGTGATCGCGAAGGCGTGACAGCCGTCGTGGTTGTACGAGCAGTCGCTCACGGTGCAATCGTGGACGGCGGGCATCGCCGGGTTCTCGAGAGTGGTCATGTCCGCTCCTGCCGTGGTGGGAAAGGTTCGGTGAATCGGACGATGCCACCACGGCAGAAGGCCCGCAATTCGAAATGAATTAGGCGAGCCTATCCTTTCGTGAATCCGGAAATGTCATTCTGGCCATCGCGTGCGTCCACGCCGCACAGCGACGGTTCCGGGTGTGGGGGCGATCATCAACAGCGCCTCCGCGCATGGGGGAGCTGCCGTGTCGGCGGCAATGATCCACTGTGCGAGACACGAGGTGTTGCGTGGCGATGATCACGACAGGCGACGGGCAGCTGGTGTCCTATGTGGACGACGGCGGTGACGGTCCCGCGGTCGTGTTGCTGCACAGCTTTCTGATGGACGTCACGATGTGGGCGCCGCAGGTCGAGGCGTTCGGGCGGGACTACCGGCTGATCCCGATCGACGAACGCGGCCACGGTGGGACGCCGGCGACCGGGCCGTTCGACCACTGGGACGTGGCCGGGGACGCGCTCGCGGTGCTCGACGCGCTGGGTATCGGCGACGCGGCTGTCGTCGGGACGAGCCAGGGCGGGTTCATCGCGATCAGAATGGCGTTGCCGGCACCGGAACGGATCACCGCGCTGGCGGTGCTGGGCACGTCCGGTGAACCGGAGGACGAGCAGATCGCCGCCACGTACGACCTGCTCACCGAGGTGTGGATCGCACAGGGACCGGACACGGTGGTCGAGGCGACGGCCAAGATCTGCCTGGGCGACCACGACCCTTCGGAGTGGACGCCGAAGTGGAGCGCCGTCGAGCCCGACCGGCTGCGGTTGATCTCGAACGCCCTGGTCAGCCGCGACGGCATTCTGGACCGCGCCGGGGAGATCACCGCGCCCGTGCTCGTGCTGCACGACACGGCCGATCTCGCCTGTCCCGTCGCGAAGGCCGAGGCGCTGCCCAAGGCCGAGCCGCTCGTCACGATCGAGGGTGGCGCGCACTTCCTGAGCCTCACCCACGCCGCCGACGTGAACCCGCACCTGGAGCGGTTCCTCAGCGCACGCCTCTGACGGCCCACGCCCTGGCCGTGAGCTCGATGGGGCCCTGCTGAGGGAGACGGGAGCGGAGCAGTTCGCGGATCTCCGCGCGCTGCTCCGCGGGCAGGGTCGCGGCGTAGGCGGGTGCCGCACCGGTGCCGCCCTCGAACGGTTCCCAGAAGTCGGCGAAGTCGCGGAACACGGTGGGCACCACGATGCCGGTCACCTCGACGTCCTTCAGCCCGGCGCCGGTCCACAACGCGCGCAACGGGTCGGGGTCGCTCACGTCGGCGAAGCGCAGGCCCTCGTCCTGGGACTCGGCGCCGGGGTCCACGTCCTTCGCGGCGTCCCAGAACAGGCGCATCATCTGCATGCCGCTGCGGTAGTCCCACAGGTACGACCCCACGTACGGGGCCACCCGCGCGAACTCCGCCACGGCACGGGCGACGTCGGGCACGAAGGTGAGCACGAGCCCGCTCACCACCACGTCGGCGGTGCGGTCGCCCAGGTCGACCGCGGTGCCGACCTCGAACTCCGCGCCCGGCACGCGTTGCCTGGCGAGGGCCAGGAACGCCGCGGACGGGTCGACGCCGACGACCGCCGCCGGGTGCGCCTCGGCCAGCACGGTCTCGGTCAGCGCGCCGGTGCCGCAGCCGACGTCGAGCCATGTCCGGCCGGGCGGAACGTCCAGCCAGCGCAGGAACTCCGCCGCGACCGGCCGGCTCCACCTGCCCACGTAGCGTTCGTACGCGTCACCACCGTCCCACATGGGCTGAAAGCTAGCGCAGCGGACGGAAACCCGCCCGGATCTCCGCGGAGAAGAGCCGCGGCTGTTCCCACGCCGCGAAGTGCCCGCCCGCCTCGGCCCGGTTGTAGTGGATCAGGTTCGGATACGCCCTCTGCGCCCAGCTGCGTGGCGCCTGGTAGACCTCCTCGGGGAACACGCTGACCGCGACCGGCAGCGTGACGCCCTTGGCGGCGATCACCGACTACTTGCTCTCCCAGGACAGGCGGGCCGAGGAGATCGCGGTGCCGGTCAGCCAGTACAGCGAGATGTTCTCGACGACGTCCTGGCGGGTCAGGCCTTCTCTCCCGCCGTCGAACGCCCTGGCGATCAGCGCGAGGCTGGCCAGGTTGTGGTCGATCATGAACGACGCCAGCCCGACCGGGGAGTCCGCGAACGCGCTCAGCGTCTGCGGGCGCAGGCCCATCATCCGCGCATAAGCCTGTCCCTTGCTGTACCGGAAGAGCACGTCCTGCCACGCCTTGAGCTCGTCTCCCCGCAGGCCGGGAGGCTGTGGCCCACCGGCGCGGGCGGCGTTGTCGACGTCGACGGGGACTGCGCCGGGCAGGTTCGTGTGCACGCCGAGCAACCCGGCGGGCCTCCGCAGCGCCATCAGGTCCACGATCAACGCGCCCCAGTCGCCGCCCTGCGCCGACGTACCGGTCGTAGCCGAGGCGGTTCATCAGCTCGATCCACGTGCGGGCGATGCGGTCCGGGCCCCGCCCGGTCGCCGTGGCCTTGCCGGAGAAGGCGGCCGGGTACGTCATCCGGGAATAACCGGGGTACAGTCCGGTTAAAGAGGATGACACGTCAACTAGCCAGGTGGGTGTGCTGTGCGGATCGCTGTTCTCGGTGCGGGCCACGTCGGTCCCGTCCTCGCGCGCCTCGCTCTCGCGGCGGGCTACCCGGTTGCCGTCGCGGGCTCGGGTGATCCGGCGCGGATCGCGATGATCACCGAGTTCCTGGCGCCGGGTGCCGTCGCGCTGGCGGCCGCCGACGCCGTCGCCGACGCGGACCTGGTGGTGCTGGCGATCCCGTGGCACCGGTTCGGGACGCTCGAACCGGGGATGTTCGCGGGCAAGGTCGTCATCGACGCGATGAACCACTGGCCGCCCGCTGCCGAGCCGTTGGGAACGAGCGAGGAGGTGGCCGCGCGGCTCGTCGGCGCGCACGTCGTCAAAACGCTCAACCACGTCGCCTACCAGGACATGGAACCGCCGGACGGCCGCGCCATCGGCCTGGCCGGTGACTCACCCGCGGCGCTGGACGCCGTGTCGGAGTTCCTGTCCCGCATCGGTTTCGAACCCGTGCCGGTGGGTCCGCTGACCGCAGGCCGCCTGCTGGAACCCGGCAGCCCGGTGTTCGGCGTCGACGCCGGTCGCCCCGATTTCGAGAAGCTCGCCAAGGAGATGTCATGACCACCACGTTCGGGCTCGACACGTTCGGCGACGTCACCCACGACGCCGAGGGCAGGCCGCTGACGCACGCCCAGACCATCCGCAACCTCGTCGAGCAGGGTGTGCTCGCCGACCAGGTGGGCCTCGACTTCTTCGGCATCGGCGAGCACCACACGCCGGACATGCCGCTGTCGGCGGCCGACGTGGTGCTGGCCGCGATCGCCGCCAGGACGTCGCGCATTCACCTGGGTTCCGCCGTGACGGTGCTCAGCTCGGACGACCCGGTGCGCGTGTTCCAGCGCTTCTCGACGCTGAACGCGGTGTCGGACGGCCGCGCGGAGATCATCCTGGGCCGCGGGTCCAGTGTGGACTCGTTCCCGCTGTTCGGCTACGACCTCGCCGACTACGAGGACCTGTTCGAGGAGAAGACGCATCTCTTCGCGGAGATCCTCAAGGGCGGCCCGGTGACGTGGCAGGGCAAGACCCGCGCGTCGCTGCACGAGCAGGACGTCGTCCCGTTCACCGAGCCGTTCCCGACGTGGATCGGCGTGGGTGGCAGCCCGCAGTCCGTGGTGCGCGCGGCGTCATACGGCTTCTCGCTGATGCTCGCGATCATCGGCGGCCACCCCAGCCGCTTCGCCCCGTTCTCCGAGCTGTACCTGCACGCGCTGGAAAAGTTCGGCCACGCGCCGCTGCCGATCGGCATCCACTCCCCCGGCCACGTCGCGCCGACCGACGAACAGGCTCAGGAGGAGTTCTGGCCGCACTACCTCGACGTGATCAGCCGGCTCGGCAGGACGCGCGGGTTCGCCACGCCGACCCCCGCGTCGTACGCGCACGAGGTGGGGCCGCACGGCGCGCTGTTCGTGGGGTCGCCGGAGACGGTCGCGGAGAAGATGGCCAGGACGATGAAGACGTTGCGCGCCAGCCGGTTCCATCTGAAGTACGGGATCGGCGGGTTGTCGCACGAGTCGTTGACGCGGACGATCGAGCTGTACGGGACCGAGGTCGTGCCGCGGGTGCGGGAGCTGCTCGGCTGATCAGCTGCTGCAGCTCCTCGCGGCGGATCACCTCGGCCGGAACCGGTGGCGCGCCGTTTTCTCGTCCAGTTCGGAGACGAACCACGACTGCTCACCCGGCAGGCGGGTGAGCACGTCGGACCGCTCCCAGCCCTGGTCGCTCGCGGACTCCTCGGTGGTGCCGGTGAGCCGGAGCAGTGCGACGAGTCCTCTGCCCCGGCAGCGGACCTCCAGGTAGCGGTGGTGGCCGGCGGCGAGCCTGTCCGTGACCACAGTCAGGTCCGCCTCACCGAGCGGCAGCACCGTGCGTTCACCCGCCGGCCGCGCCGTCGGCAACCACTCCCCCGGCCGCAGGAAGGTCTCCCGCTTCTGCGGCCACGACCGCACCGTGGAGCGGATCACCGAGTAGGCGTTGCGCACGTCCACTGCGTCCTCGACGTTGTGAAAGAGCGCGAAGTACTGGTGGTCGCCGACCGGCTCGGCCCGCCGCTTCGCGTTCCTGAGGTGAATCAGCGCCGTCAGCTGCTCCGCCTCGTGATCGTGCAGCCGCACGGCGAACTCGTGGTCTGAGGCCGGCTCCGGCACGACCGCGCAGGCAGAGTCGAGGTCCAGCACGTCGGTCTGTTCGCGGAAGACCGCGTAGCCGCCGGTCAAACCCGCCTCGTCGCGCCACCGCTGCTCGATCCGCGCCATGGTCTCGGTGGCCACGGCCGGTTCCGTTTCCTCCGCGCGCCACGTCGGTTCGTCCGGCAGGCGGTCGAGCAGATCGGTCTCCTCCAGCCCTCGGTACGCGTACCGCGAGATCTGCTGCGGCCGCACCCGCGACTCCGGATTCTTCGCGGTCAGGACCACGGCGAACGGCGTGCCGTCGGCGGAGACGACGTGGTGGCGCCACCGAGCTGCCATGCTCGCGTCGATCATGTGCTTGAGCTGGACCGCCTCGGCTTCACCGATCTCGAGGTAGTCGTCGGTCCAGTCTCTGCCGCTGTTGAGCCGGTACAGCTTGTCCGTGTGCACCCACGTGTTGTGACCCACATACTCTTCCTCGCGGTGGCCCGCCGGCCGCCGCACAAGCATCGCGGCCTGTTCCAACGCTCTGCTGTCGCCCTTGAAGACCGCGTAGTACCTGTGGTCGGCCAGTTCCCGCTCGAAATCCATGAGATCGCCCCCCAGCTGATCCGTTGGACCGAGTCTAGGCCCCGCCTCACTTCTTCGAGGACGCGATCTCGCACTCCTTGACGTGCTCCAGGCCGAGCGAGATCGACGCCGCGTCGTTGTTCGGACCGCCGAACGCGTAGCCGACCTGGTTGCCGCCCGGCTCGTTGTGCACCTCGACGTAGCGGACACCCTTGCCGCGCAGGCACTGCACGACGCGATTGGCGAAGTCGACGGCCTCCGGGTTGTTCACGTCCTTCTCCCACGGTGGCAGCGGGAACTTCGGCTCGCACACCTTCAGCGCCTTGTCGACCTCCTCCTTGGAGGGCTCCGGCCGGCCGCTGCCCACCGGGGAACGGCCCTTCTTGTCCACGCCGTGCTCCTTCATGCACTGCACGTACGGCGCGCTCAGAGCCTCGTAGTCCTCCGGGGTCATGTCGAGGCGTTCGCGTGGGCGTTGCTCCTGGGTTGCCGAGGTCGGTGCCGCGCTGCTGCCCGGCGTCGAGATGGACGCGACCTGCGGTTGGGCCGGCTGGGATCCGCAGGCGGTCAGGGTCAGCAAGAGCAGGGCCAGGGAGGCCTTCTTCATCGGGGATTTCCTTTCGTCACGCGGAGAGCGCCCGGGTCGGGGTGAGCCTCGCGGCGCGGATGGAGGGGTAGAGGCCGGCGGCGGCGCCCACGACGAACGCGGCGAGCACGCCGGAAACCAGGACGGGCAACGGAATTACCAGCGGCCAGCGGTGCAGGGCGGCGTACCCGGCGACACCGGCCGCGCCGAGCACGGTGCCCGCGAGACCTCCCAGCCCGGAGAGCAGGACCGCCTCGGTGAGGAACTGGGCGCGGATGTGGCCGCGGGTGGCGCCGAGGGCTCGTCTGAGGCCGATCTCGCTGCGGCGTTCGAGGACGGAGATCACCATCGTGTTGGCCACGCCGACGCCGCCGACCAGCAACGCGACGCCCGCGAGGCCGAGGAACAGCGCGCTGTAGGAGTTCTGGGTGGCGCGTTTGGCGGCCAGGGCGTCGGACGGGCGGCTCACCTGCACCAGGCCGGGGATCTCGCCGTAGAGCGTGGCGGGCAGGACGGCGCGGACGTCCTCGATGGACTCCTCGTGGGCCTTCACGTACACGACGGTCGGGTGGCCGTCGAAGCCGAGCGAGGTCCGGGCGGCCTCCCAGCCGACGAGGACGGAGCGTTCGATGTCCGGGGCGAGCGGCATCGGGTCGAGCACGCCGACGACGGTGAACCAGCGGTCCCCCACGAACACCGCGGGCTGCTCACCGACGTCCTGGATGCCGAGCCTGGCCGCGGCGACGTGACCGAGCACCACCGCCGGGAAGTCCGGGCGCGGCAGGAACTCACCGCTCTGGACGCGGCCGTTGACGGCTTCCAGCAAGTTCGGGGTGGTGGCCAGGACGGTGATGTCCGAGCTGTGGCCGGGGTCGAGCAGGTCGTTGCGGCGGACCCGGACGTGCGTGTTCGCGACCGCCGCGGCGGCGGTCACCGGGGCGATGCGGCGGACCATCGCGACGGAGGCTTCGGGGAGGAGCACCGGGTCTTCCTGGCGCGGGGCGGGTTGGGCGCGCAGGAGGTTCGTGCCCAGCGCGGTCAGTTCGTCGAGCAGTGCCTGCTGGCTGGAGGCGGGGATGCCGGTGACCACGACGACGGTGGCGATGCCCAGTGCGATGCCCAGGGCGGACAGGGCGGCCCGCAGCCTGCGGGTGCGGATGCCCAGGGAGCCCAGGGAGAGGAGGTCGGCGGGTGAGAGGCGGGTCATCGCTCGCTCCCGGTGGTGAGGCGCGGGAACCGGATGGTTGCGGGGTCGGCGGAGGTCCCGGCGGCTCGCGCACCGGCACCGTGGGCGCCACCCGTGTCGGCGGAGGTCCCGGCGGCACGTGGCTCGACCTGCCCGGCGCCACCCGTGTCGGCGACCGCACCCGTGTCCGCGACGATCCGCCCATCCCGCAGTTCCACGCGACGTGGCAACGAAGCGGCGATGTCCCGATCGTGCGTGATCAGCGCGATCGTCGTCCCCTGCCCGTTCAACTCCTTCAGCAGCTCCAGCACGGCCTGGCCGTTGGCGGTGTCGAGGGCACCGGTCGGTTCGTCGGCCAGCACCAGGGCCGGTTGGTTCACCACGGCGCGGGCGATGGCGACGCGCTGCCGCTCCCCTCCCGAGAGCTGGTGCGGCCGGTGGTCGGTGCGATGACCGAGCCCGACCCGTTCCAACGCCTCCACGGCCAGCGAGCGACGGTCCTTGCGCCGCACACCGGCGTACAGCAGCCCGGTGGCGACGTTCTCCACGGCGGTCAACGCGTCGGACAGGTGGAACTGCTGGAACACGAAACCCAGGCGGCTCCCCCGCAGCGCGGACAGGCGGCGGTCCGACAGCGACGAGACGTCCTGGCCGTCGATCTCCACCGTGCCCGACGACGGCAGGTCCAGGGTGCCGACCAGGTGCAGCAGGGTGGACTTGCCGGAACCGGACGGGCCGACGATCGCGACCAGCTCCCCCGCGCCGATCCGCAGGGAGACGTCGAAGAGGGCGGTGACGCCGCCGGGGTAGTGCTTGCTCACCGAGCGCAGCGCGAGCACCGGGGTCATTGAGCGGTCACCACTTCGAGGCCGTCGGTGATGCCGTCGCCGGAGATCTCCACCTTGTCCTGCGAGTACAGGCCGGTCTGCACGGCCTTCAGGGCACCGCCCGGCAGCTGCACCGCGTAGCCGCCCTCCTTCAACGCGACGAGTGCGGTCAGCGGCACGGTCAGCACGCCCGTCCGGCTCTCGGTCGTGATCTTCAGGCGGACGGGTGCGGTGTCGAGGTCGGCGACGTCGGCCGGGTTGTCCGGGGTGACCAGGACGTCGACCTTCTGGCCGCCGTTGTTCTCCTGGGCGGGTGCGGTGGTGACCGAGGTGACCTTGCCGGGGATCTCGCGGGAGTCCGGGCGCACGATGACCACCGGCATGTCGGCCTTGACCGCGCCCGCCTCTGACACGGGCACCTGCATGGTGACCAGGCGCGTGGTCGGCGTGAGCTCGAACAGTTCCTCGGTCGCCGGGGCGCCTGGCTGGGCCTTCACCGTCGCCACGCGCATCGGGCGGTCGAGCACGAGGACGCGGCCGGGTTGCAGCACGCCGGTCTGCTCGACGCCGAGGGTTCTCTGCCACTTCTTCAGCGCCTCGACGACCCTCGGGGTGAGCTCGGCCTTCGTGGCGTCGCGCGGACGGGTGCCGACCTGGTGGCCCAGCGCGGCGAGGTTGTCCATCAGGACGGCGACGTCGGAGCCTTTGACGCCGGGTGTGTCCAGGGCGCGGAACAGCGGGGTGGCACCGAAGAACACGACCACCGGCTGGTCGTCCACCCGGTAGAGCTCCTTGCCCAGCTCGGTGACCTGTCCGGCGGCCGGCAGCTTCGTGACGGTGCCGGCGCTTCCCTTGACCGGCCTGGCCGCGCCGAAGCCGAGGTTGGCCTGCAGCGCGCGGGTGTTCGCCAGGTCGCCCTTCTGCACGGTCGTGGTCCTGACCGCCGGTGGTGGCGCCGCGGCGGGCTCGTCGGGTCTGCCGCGCACCACCAGCAGCACGGCGGTGGTGACGACCACGACGAGCACCGCGGCTGCGATGACTGTCTTGCGCATGCCGTGGATCTTGATCAGCACTTGTGAGGATCCTGTGACGAACCGGTGACCGCCCCGAGGGCGTCCGTATCCTCGGCCCGTGAGCGCTCTCATCCTGGTCGCGGAGGACGACGAGAACCAGGCCGAGCTCGTTCGGCGCTACCTGGAGCAGGATCACCACCGCGTTGTCGTCGTCCACGACGGACGCGACGCGCTCGACGTGGTCCGCGACCAGCGGCCCGAACTCGTCGTGCTCGACCTGATGCTGCCGGGGCTGGGCGGCCTGGACGTGTGCCGCGCCTTGCGGGCGGACTCGGACGTGCTGGTGCTGATGCTGACCGCGCGGTCCACTGAGGACGATCTGCTGCACGGGCTCGGGATCGGCGCGGACGACTACATGACCAAGCCGTTCAGCCCGCGTGAGCTGGTGGCGCGGGTGCGGACGTTGTTGCGGCGCCGTCCGGCCGCGCGGGCCGCGCCGTTGCTGCGGGTCGGGCCGATCGTGGTCGACCCGGTGCGGCACGAGGTGACGGTGCGCGGATCGCTGGTCGAGTGCACGCCCGGCGAGTTCGGTCTGCTCGCGGTGCTGGCGTCGGAGGTGAACCGGGTGTTCACGCGCGAACAGCTGCTGGACCGAATGCACGGCGACAGCTACCTGACCACGCGCACCATCGACACGCACGTGAAGAACCTCCGCCGCAAGATCGAAACGAACTCCCGCACGCCCGAGCACCTGGTCACCGTGTACGGCATCGGCTACAAGCTCACCGCCGGGCGCGCCGATGCGCCGTAGCGTCTTCACCCGGCTGCTCGTGGTCGTGGTGCTGATCGCGGTGTGCTCGATCGCCGCGACCGCCTGGCTCGCGACCCAGCTCACCAGGGCGTCCATCGCCCGCGAGCAGGGCAGGGAGCTGGCCTCGGACAACAGGATCTACGCGACGCTGCTCGCCTACGCCACCGGCCACCGCGACTGGTCCGAAGTGGACGGTTACCTCGACTCGCTGGTCGACGAGAACCCGCACCGCCGCATCGCGCTCGTCACCAAGGACGGCAGGAAGATCGCCGACAGGGGCGGTGACGGCGGCCAGCTGCCCGCGACGGCCGCGGCGGTGGTGGACGCGCTCGCGGTCGACCCGGTGCTGGTGCCGGACGCGCCGGCGGACCGGATCGACAAGCGGGTGCTGGGGCCGTTCCGCACGCCGATCGACTTCCGCGACCGCGAGGACCGGACCGGGTCGTTGTACTGCCTGCGGCTGGTCAAGAAGGAGCAGGCGCGGCTGGACTGCCGTGAGCACCAGCTGCCGTTCGACACCGCCGCCGACTTCCACGCCCTGCTCGACCTGGAGGACCTGGTCAACGCGTGCCTGGCGCGCAAGTCGCTGCCGTCGGTTGACCTCGACCCCGACTACACCCCGGCGCAGAAGCAGGCCACACCGCCCCCGGACGAGCCGGCGGTCGCGGCGTGCGTTGCCGCGTCGCGCAAGGAGCAGCTCGCGCCGTACGTGGCATCGCCCGTGCTGCTGTACCTGACGAACCCGTCCGGCACGCCGACGACCGCGATCTCGTTGTCGGGCAACGGCTGGCAGATCGTGGGTGCCGCGGCCGCGGTGCTGCTGGTCGCGGTCGGGGTGGCGGCGTTCGCGGGCGCCCGGATCACGCGGCCGTTGCGGGCGTTGACCGCCGCCGCGCAGCACCTGTCGGGTGGCAGCGACATCCCGCCGGTGCCGGTGCGCGGGCAGGACGAGATCGCGGGCCTGACCAGGGCGTTCAACACGATGGTCGTGAACAGGGCGCAGCTGGAGCAGGCGCGCAAGGCGATGGTCAGCGATGTGGCGCACGAGCTGCGCACGCCGTTGAGCAACATCCGAGGATGGCTGGAGGCGGCCGAGGACGGGGTGAGCGACCTCGACCCGGCGCTGGTCACGTTGCTGATGAAGGAAGCGCTGGTGCTCCAGCACGTGGTGGACGACCTGCAGGATCTCGCGATCGCCGACGCCGGGTCGTTGCGGCTGACCGTGGCGCCGGTGCCGGTGCGGGCCGCGCTGGAGCAGGTCAGGGCGGCGCACGAGGTACGGGCCGCGCAGGCCGGGGTCGCGCTGTCAGTGTCGGCCGAGGAGCTCACGGTCGACGCGGACGCGTTGCGGTTGCGGCAGATTCTCGACAACCTCGTGGCGAACGCTCTCCGTTACGTGCCGTCCGGTGGCTCGGTGTCGGTCAGCGCGGCACGCGACCACGACGACGTGGTGATCGCGGTCGCGGACACGGGGGCCGGGATCTCCGCCGAGGACCTGCCGCACGTGTTCGACCGGTTCTGGCGCGCGGACAAGTCGCGAGCCCGCAGCACCGGCGGCAGCGGGCTGGGGCTCGCGATCGTGCGGAAACTGACCGAGGCGCACGGCGGTACCGCCGGCGTGACCAGCACGCCGGGGCAGGGCAGCACGTTCACCGTGCGCCTCCCGATCAGGGCAGGGGCAGGCGCCGCAGAGCCGGTTTGAGCACCTTGCCCGAACCGGTGCGCGGCAGTTCGGCCACGACGTCGACGTGGACCGGGATCTTGTACTTCGCCAGGCGGGGCAGCAGGAACTCGCGCAGTCCCGCCGGGTCGAGGGAACCGCCGGAGCGCGGGCGGACGAAGGCGCGGCCGACCTCGCCCCACCGCGGGTCCGGCACCCCGACGACGGCGACCTCGGCGACGTCGGGGTGGTCGGAGATCGCGTTCTCCACCTCGGCCGGGTACACGTTCTCCCCGCCCGAGATGTACATGTCCTTGACCCGGTCGACGACGTGGAGGTAGCCCTCGTCGTCGAGCCGCCCGACGTCGCCGGTGCGGAACCAGCCGTCGCCGGTGAACGCGTTCGCCGTGGCGACCGGGTCGTTCCAGTAGCCGGGCGTGACGTTCGGGCCCTGGACCTCGATCTCCCCGGAGTCCGCCAGCCGCACGTCACCGAGGAACACCGGCACACCCGCCGAACCTGCCTTGCGCACGCTGTCGCCCGCCTCCAGGAACGTGGCTCCCGGCGCGGTCTCGGTGAGGCCGTAGCCCTGGCAGAACACCAGGCCACGGTCCTGGTACGTGCGGATGACCGCGTCCGGCACCGCGGATCCGCCACACAACAGCACCCGCAACGAGCTGAGATCCGCGGTGCGCCACCGCGGGGAGGCCGCGAGGTCGGCGTACATCGTGGACACGCCGAACATCCACGTCACCCGCTCCCGCTCGATCAGCTCCAGGCAGGCTGTGACGTCCCACCGTGAGGTGATCACGCTGCGGCCGCCCTTGACGAACGTGGGCAGCAGCGTCTGGGTCAGCGCCGCCACGTGGAACAGCGGCGCGGACACCAGCGCGACCTCGTCGGCGGCGATGTCGACGCCGACCATCAGGTTGAACGTGTTCCACAGCAGGTTGGCGTGGCTGAGCACGGCACCCTTGGGCCTGCCGGTGGTGCCGGAGGTGTAGAGGATCAGCGCGCTGTCCTCGATGGCCACCGGCACGTCCAGCGGATCCTCCGCGCCACCGGCGAGCCGGTCCTCGTAGTCGTCGAGCGAGACCGTCGAGGGATGGTCGGACCGGAAGCGCGGCGCGTGGATCAGCACGCGGGCACCGCAGTCCGCGAGCTGGTAGTCGATCTCCGCGGCGGTGAGCCGGAAGTTCAGCGGGACGAAGATCGCGCCGAGCAGGTGCGTGGCGAACATCGTCTCCGCGAACGACGGGTGGTTCGGGCCCAGGTAGGCGACCCGGTCACCGTGCCGCACCCCGAGCTCTTCGAGGCGCCGCGCGAGTTTCGTGGTGCGCCGGTCCACCTCCTCGTACGTGGTCGAGACGCCGTCGAACGTGAACGCCTCACGCCGGGGCGCCATCCGGGCCCGGCGCGCCGGCCAGCTCCCCAGTCCCGCGTTGCGCACTCAGATCTCCTGTCAGGCTGCTGCGGCTGGTCTCCCGCAGTGCGAGCGTGCACAGCACGGTCAGCACGCAGAAGGCCGCGAGGATGAACGAGATGGCGGTCGTGCCGGCCGAGACCTGCACCTGCGCGAACAGCAGCGGTGCGAGGCCCGCGCCGAGCCCGGCGAGCTGGTAGCCCAGCGAGGCGCCGGTGTAGCGGCTGCCGGTGGAGAACAGCTCGCTGTACAGCGCCGCCAGCGGGCCGTACATCATCGGGTGCAGCACTGCCTGGCCGACGACCAGCGCGAGCACGATGAGCCCGTTGTCCACCAACGGGAACAGCGCGAACCCGAACGCCGCCATCAGCACCGCACCGGCCAGCACCACCGGCCGCCTGCCGAACTTGTCCGACGCCGCCGACCAGCCCAGGATGCCGATCACCGCGAGCGCCGAGGACAGCGTGAGCGCGTTGAGGATCGTCTGCCTGGTGTTCCCGGCCTGCACGCCGTACGCGAGGATGAACGTCGTGAGCGTGGACTGAGCGACGAACGCCGACAGACCGACACCGACGGCGAGCAGCAACGTTCGCGGGTGGTTGCGCAGGACGTCCATCAGCGGCACGGAGGCGCGCTTCTTCTCGGCCTGGAACACCGGGGTCTCCTCCACCCTGGTGCGCACGAACAGGCCGATGGCCAGCAGCACCAGGCTGATCAGGAACGGCACCCGCCAGCCCCACTGCAGGAACGCCTGCTCCCCGACCAGCGCGGCCGTGCCGCTGAGGGCGACGGTGGACAGGACCATGCCGCAGGGCGCGCCCGCGTTGGTGAAACTCGCCCACAGCCCGCGCCGCGAGGTGGCGTGCTCCGCGGACATCAGCACCGCGCCGCCCCACTCGCCGCCGACCGAGATGCCCTGCACGACGCGCAGCAGCACGAGTCCGGCCGGAGCGAGCCAGCCGACCTGGGCGTAGGTGGGCAGCAGGCCGATCAGGAAGCTCGCCACACCCATCAGGCTCATGGTGAGCACGAGCATCTTCTTGCGGCCCAGCAGGTCGCCGTAGTGTCCGAAGAGGACACCGCCGAGCGGACGGGCGAGGTAGCCGGTCGCGAACGTGCCGAAGCTCGCGATGGTGCCGACCAGCGGATCGAGTGAGGAGAAGAAGACCTTGTTGAACACCACCGCGGACGCCGTGGCGTAGAGCAGGAAGTCGTAGTACTCGATGACGCTGCCGAGGAAGCTGGATGTGACGGCGCGGCGTAACTGCGTTGTTGTCGCCATGACGTTCACCTCACGCGTAGTGGCGGTAGATCCCGCGCGCGACGCACGCGGGCTTGTCCGATCCCTCGATCTCGACCGTGAAGTCCACGGTCACCTGCACGCCGTCGCCCTTCACGTCCTCCACGGACGCGACCCGGCCCTTGAGCCGGATCTTCGACCCGACCGGCACCGGAGCCGGGAACCGCACCTTCTCCAGGCCGTAGTTGATGCTCATCCGCACGCCGGAGACGTCGAGCAGCTCGGTCATCAGCGGGATGAGCAGCGCCAGGGTGAGGTAGCCGTGGGCGATCGTGCCGCCGAACGGACCGGCGGCCGCCCGCTCGGGGTCGGTGTGGATCCACTGGTGGTCGTCGGTGGCGTCGGCGAAGGTGTTCACCCGGTTCTGGTCGATCTGCAGCCAGTCGGTGCAGCCGAGGTCCTTGCCCGCCAGGGCTTTGAGCTCTGCGATGCCTTCGACGGTCGTGGTCATGCGTCCTCCTTGACGAGTCCGAGCAGGCGGGCGGCGTTGTGCTTGAGGATCTTGGGCCGGACCTCGTCCTTGACGTCGATCGCGGCGAAGTCCTTCAGCCAGCGGTCCGGCGTGATCACCGGGTGGTCGGAGCCGAAGAGCACCTTGTCCTGCAGCACCGTGTTGGCGTAGCGGACGAGCTGCGGCGGGAAGTACTTCGGCGACCAGCCGGAGAGGTCGATGTACACGAACGGCTTGTGCGTGGCGACCGCGAGCGCCTCGTCCTGCCAGGGGAACGACGGGTGCGCCAGCACGATCTTGAGGTACGGGAAGTCGACGGCGACGTCGTCAACGAGCATCGGGTTGGAGTGCTTGAGCCTGATCCCGCCGCCGCCGGGCACGCCGGCACCGATCCCGGTCTGCCCACTGTGGAACAACGCGGGGACGCCCAGCTCCTCGATCGCCTCGTACAGCGGGTACGCCATCCGGTCGTTAGGAGAGAAGTCCTGCAGGCTCGGGTGGAACTTGAAGCCGCGCACGCCGTGCTCCTCGACGAGCCTGCGCGCCTCACGAACGGCGGTGCGACCCTTCCACGGGTCGACGCTCGCGAACGGGATCAGCACGTCGGGGTGCGCAGCGCACTGTTCGGCGACCTCCTCGTTGGTGATGCGCGGGTGCCCGGTGGCGTGCTCCGCGTCCACGGTGAAGATCACCGCGGCCATCTTGCGCTCGCGGTAGATCGCGGCGGTCTCGGCGATCGTCGGCTGGCGGTGCCCGGCCTTGAAGTACTTGGCGGAGGCCTCCATCAGCTCCGGGCTCAGCGAGCTGTGGCCGTCGCACGAGATCTCGGCGTGCGTGTGGACGTCGATGGCGGTCAGTTCGTCGACGTTCATTCCGGGAACGTTCATGGCGCCACCGGCATCGGAATGCCGTAGGTCTCGGGCTCGAAGCTGGGCAGCTTCTGCGCGATCTCCTCCGCGCTCCAGCCGCCGTCAGCGAACTCGACCTGCTTCTCGGCGGGGTGCGACCACAGCGCGAGCCGGTCGCCGCCGATGCCGATCGCCTGGCCCGTCACGCCCTTCGCCGCGTCGGACGCGAGGTAGACGATGAGCTCCGCGACGTCCTCGACGGTGCCGAGCCCCTCGTCGCGCCGCACCCACGCGGGCAGTGGGGCGCCCGTGCGCTCCGACTCCTCGATCAGCGGCGCGAACGCGGGAATCGTCCTGGTCATCTCGGTGGCGGCCACCGGGATGACGGCGTTGACGGCGATCTCCGCCTTCGCCAGCTCCATCGCCCAGGTGCGGGCCATCGCGGCGATCCCCGCCTTCGCGGCGGCGTAGTTCGTCTGACCGAAGTTGCCGCGCTGCCCGGCGGGCGAGGAGATCAGCACGAGACGGCCGCCCGTGCCCTGCTCGCGCATCCTGATCGCGGCCGCGCGGGCGCAGGTGAACGTGCCGCGCAGGTGCACGTTGATCACGGCGTCGAAGTCGTCGTCGGTCATCTTCCACAGCACGCGGTCGCGCAGGATGCCCGCGTTGGTGACCAGCACGTCGAGCCTGCCGAACTCCTCGACGGCGGTGTCGACGAGCAGTTGCGCGGCCTCGGTGGAGCCGACCGGCGCGATGACGGCCTTGCCGCCGATGCGCGCGGCGACCTCCTCCGCGACGTCGTCGACGTCGTTCACCACGACCTTGGCCCCGTTGCGCGCCAGGGCCTCCGCGTAGGCGAGGCCCAGACCGCGGCCGCTACCGGTGACGATCGCGACCTTTCCCGACAGATCCATCCGACTTCGTCCTCTCCTGGGGGTCGCCACCAACGTAAGGCATATTCGTGACGCTCGTCTAGATTCTGCCCAACATGTATCGTGACAGCGTGACCCCGCAGTCGCTCATGCTCAACTTCCTCGGCCTCTACGTCTTCGGCCGCGACACCGCCGTGTACTCGGGCAGCGTGATCGACGTCTTCGGCCGCGTGGACGTCTCCGAGGACGCGGTGCGCTCGACGCTCACCCGGATGACCGCCCGCGGCCTGCTCACCAAGCACCGCAACGGCCGGAAGGTCTACTTCGGACTGACCCCGCGGGCGACCGAGGTGCTCCGCGACGGTGAACGCCGCATCTGGCAGACCGGGGCGCTCAACACCGACTGGGACGGCACCTGGACGCTGATCGGCTTCTCCCTGCCGGAGAGCCGCCGCAGCGAACGGCACGACCTGCGCTCCCAGCTGATGTGGGCGGGCTTCGGACCGGTGCAGAACGGCCTGTGGATCGCGCCGGGACACCACGACGTCACCGGGATGGTCGAGGAGCTGGGCCTCGCCGAGCACGTCACCGTCTTCACCGCCCAGCACGCCAAGCCGACCGAGGCCGCCGACCTCGCGCACCGGGCGTTCGACACGGCCGCGATCGCCGCGCGCTACCGCGACTTCCTCGCCCGCTGGGGCGGACCGACCCCGCTGGAGACGCTCCCGGACGACCTCGCCCGCCAGCTCGTGCTGCACTCCGACTGGCTCGAGCTCGTGCGGCAGGACCCGCACCTGCCGGCCGAACTGCTCGACGCCGAGTGGCCCGCGATCGAGGCCGAGCAGCTGTTCCAGTCACTCGCCCGGCGTTACGCGCAGACCGCGACACCGCTGGCCGAAGCGGCCATCGAGTCGATCACCATCGCCTGACGGTGTTCCCGATCACTGGAAGGTCTGGACCAATCAGGCCGTAAACCTGCTACAACGGAACTGTGGAACTCGCGCACGCCGAGCCACGTTGGTCCGCTGGAGAGGAATCCGGTGATCGTTCCCATGCCCGCGAGCGCACCCCGTCGCACGGGTGCGTTCCCACTGACCGAAGAAGTCGCCGTGCGCGTGACCGGACAGGCCCGCACGGCCGCGGCGCTGCTGCGCGAGCACATCTTCCGGCAGACCGGCTACCTGCTGGCCGAGTCACCGGACGGCATGCTGATGGTGACGCACGACCCGGCCATGCGCGGCCTCGGCCCGGAAGGCTACGCGCTGCTGGTCAGCAACCACGCGGTCATGCTCCGCGCCGGCACCCAGGCGGGCCTGCGGCACGGCGTCCAGTCGTTCCGGCAGCTGATGACCCGCGACGGCACCGTCCGCGCGGCCGACGTGCAGGACTCCCCCGCGTTCGCCTGGCGCGGCGTCACGAGCGCCCTGCTGCCACCGGCCGAGATGCGCAAGGCCATCGACAAGATGGCCGCCTACAAGCTCAACGTCCTGCACGTCTTCCCAGAGGGCGATCCCGACCACATCCGCGAGGTCGTCGAGTACGGCCTCGACCACGGCATCACCGTCGTGCCCGAGATCAGCCCTGCCACGATCGACCTGCTCGAGCTCTTCCCGAGCCGGTGGGTGCACATCGGCAGGGCCAAGCTCAGCGGCAAGCTCGCCGCTCTCCTCGAACGCCACAACCGCCTGCCGGTGCGGTGGCACGACGGCAGCGACCACACCGACGTCCTCGGCCCGCACGGCCGGCTCACCGAGGGCGACGACGGCCTGCGCGCCGTCGCGAACGCCGGCTGGGTCGGCGGCCACTTCACCGCAGCGGCGGTCACACCAGCCCGGTGAGCCGCTGAACGACGGCGGCGGGCTCCGGCATCTCCGCGATCTCGGCCCTCACCCTCGCGGCCACCGTCCGCGCGGCAGGGTCGACCAGCAGATGGCCCGCCGCCTCTGCCACGGCGTCCGCGGTGATCTCCTCGCCGACGAGCTTCTTCCCGGCACCCACCTCGGCGAGCATGTCCGCGTTCACGAACTGGTCGGCGCCCTGTGGCAGAACCAGTTGCGGCAACCCCGCGGCCAACGTGCCGAGCACCGTGCCGGTCCCGCCGTGGTGCACGACCAAACCGGCCTTCTGGAGCACCTTCGCCTGCCTGGTTTCAGTCTGCACTGAAGTTATCGAGGATGCCAACATGCCAGCCTGGATAGGCTCGGCCGATGGACGGTAGTCGGCAGATCCGTGTGCGCCAGGCGTTCGACGACTTCTTCGGGCCACCGGCCGTGCAGTCAGGGGACTGGGTGCTCGACCTCTTCCTGCGCACGGCCGAGACTGTGCCCGCCTACCGGAAGCTGTTGCGGGAGAACGGGATCGAGCCGGCGGGTATCAGAAGCCTCGACGACTTCCGCACGCTGCCATTGCTCGACAAGCCGAGCTACCACGAGCGCTATCCGTTGCCGGAGCTGTGCAGGGACGGCGCGCTGACCGGCTGCGACATGATCGCGGTGTCGTCCGGGTCGAGCGGGCGGCCGACGATCTGGCCGCGGGCGCTCGAGGACGAGCTGCACGTGGCGCGGCGGTTCGAGCAGGTGCTGGTCACCGGGTTCGGGGCCGACGAGCGGGCAACGCTGGCGGTGGTGTGCTTTCCGCTCGGCACCTGGGTCGGCGGGCTGTTCACGCAGGCGTGTGTGCGGCACCTGGCGGCCAAGGGGTGCCCGATCACGGTGGTGGCGCCGGGGAACAACAAGGCGGAGATCCTGCGGGTGCTGCCCGAGCTCGCGCCGCACTTCGAGCAGGTCGTGCTGCTCGGGTATCCGCCGTTCGTCAAGGACGTCATCGACACGCCGGGCGTCGGCTGGGGCGCGTACAACATCAAGCTGGTGCTCGCGGGTGAGGTGTTCAGCGAGCAGTGGCGAGATCTGGTGTCGGAGCGGGCGGGCGTCGCCGATCCGGTCCGCGACGTCGCTTCCCTTTACGGCACAGCGGATTCCGGAGTGCTGGGCAACGAGACCGCGGTGTCGGTGAGCATCCGGAGGTTCTTCGCGGAACGGCCGGAGCTGGCACGGGAGGTGTTCGGCGACTCGCGGCTGCCCACGCTGGTCCAGTACGACCCGGCCAGCAGGTTCTTCGAGGTGCACGACGGCACGCTGGTGTTCACGGCGGACGGCGGGATTCCGCTGATCCGGTACCGGATCGCCGACGAGGGCGGGATTCTCGGGCACGACGAGCTGCTGGCCTTCTGCGCGGAGCACGGGTTCACTCCCCCGCCGGGGCCGCAGCTGCCGTTCGTCTACCTGTTCGGACGATCGCTGTTCACGGTGTCTTTCTTCGGCGCCAACGTGTATCCGGAGAATGTGACCGTCGGACTGGAACAGCCGGGGATCCGCGACACGGTGACGGGCAAGTTCGTGATCGAGTCGGTCGAGGACGCCGACCGCGACCGGTCGTTGCGGATCACCGTGGAGACCGCGCCCGGTCAGACCGCGGACGCCGCGCGGATCGCCGAGTCGATCAGGGCGCAGCTGCTGCGGCTCAACAGCGAGTTCGCGCACTACGTCCCGGCCGGGCGGCAGCTGCCCGAGGTCGTGCTGCGGCCCGCCGGCGATCCCGAGCACTTCCCGGCCGGCGTGAAACACAGGTACACGCGACGGTCGTGAAATGAGCTTTTGCACCACGGAGCAATAGCTTTTCCGGACTTCCTTCCTCGCCTTAAGGTGACGCCGGGCTGAATTCAGTCACTGGGTGAGGGAGGAATCCTTGAAGTTCGTTCGGCGTATTTTGCTGGCCGTGGTTCCCATCGCGTTGCTGCTGGGCCTGGGGGTCGCGGCTCCGGCCGCACAGGCGGCGGCTCCGGTCGCGCAGACCGCTGCCGTGGGGGCGGCCTACGACAGCGTGACGGGGCAGGCGCTGGCCCAGTGGGAGTGCAAGATCAGTCACGTCTGCTTCTGGGACGACTTCCAGGGCAAGGGCAGGCGCTGCATGTGGGAGAACCGGGACGACGACTGGACCAGCGGCCCCGAGAAGTGCTCCTGGGCGACCAGCACGGAGGTCAAGTCGGTCTACAACCGGGGAACGTCCGCGTCGCTGACGGGGGTCGTCTTCTACCGCAACACCGGGTACAACAACCGCATCGGTTGCACCAAGCAGGGCCAGAAGGGCGATCTGGCCGGGACCTACCAGGTGCGCTCGCACCAGTGGACCAACGGCCGCTGCGGCTGACACCGCAATCACAGAACCGGGCGCGGGGCAACGGCCTCGCGCCCGGTTTTCGTTGCGGAATTCGGCGGAGTGACACGGCCGGTAATGTTCTCCACGGTGACCTGGGCCTGGGGAGGTTGCTGTGTTGCGCATCCATTTTTCCGCTGGTGATCTGGAGCGTACGCAGATAGCAGAAAGGGTGGACCCGCTCTGGGAGATGGTGTTCAGCCGGTTGCGGCTGACCGAAGGGGACAGCGGTGTCCTGCTGGAGCCCTGGCTGCGCGACGTCCGGCGCAACGGGGACAGACAGGTGATCCGTTCGGGCGTGCGGCTGCTCGCGGTGCTCTCACCGCTCGGGCCGTACTTCCCCGACTTCCTCACGCCGCCGGAGGGAGCGGACGGCCTGACTCCGGCGCTCGAAGCCATTCGCGGGACACCGCGTGCCCGGCTGCGCGAGGAGTTCAGGCTGCTGGCCGGCGTCAGCCCGACTCCGTCGTGGACTCGTCCGCTGGCGGAGGGCTGTGACGGTGCGCTGGCCGAGCTCACCGAGGCGCTGGCCCGGTACCACGCCGCGGTGATCGAGCCGTACAGCGCGCTGATCGACGAGGCGGTCGAGACGGATCGGCTGCACCGCAACGGGACGGGCTCGGTCGAGGGCCTGCTGCACGGGATGTGGCCGTTGATGAACTGGCGGCCGCCGGTGCTGGAGGTGCAGTACGCCCACAACCGGGAGCTGCACCTGAACGGGCGGGGATTGCGACTGGTGCCGTCGTACTTCTGCCGCCGGACTCCCGTGGCGTTCGCCGATCCCGGACTGCCGCCGACGCTGGTCTATCCGGTGCACCACGACTGGACCTGGCACCGGCAGCTCGCGAGTGGACGGCGCGAGCTCGGGGCGCTGTCGGCGTTGCTGGGGTCCACGCGCTCCGCGGTGCTGGCCGCCGTCGGGGCGGGCGCCACGACCACCGAGCTGGCGGAGCGGCTCGGGGCTTCGCCGTCCGCGGTCAGCCGGCACACCACGGTGCTGCGAGAGGCCGGGCTGCTGACCACGGAGAGGCAGGGGTTGTCGGTGCTGCACCAGCGAACGGTGCTGGGGTCGGCGTTGCTCGGGCGCAACTGAGGTTCGCCGGACGCGGAATCCGTGGCGGCCGCGACCGCCACGGCGGTCCACTGGTGTGGTGACGGCTTACGACGAGATCGCGGACTGGTACGAGGAAGAGTTCCTGGCGGGGCAACGCGGACGTGACCCGCTGGGCATCGACCGCGCGATCAGGGATCTGCTCGGCGAGGGCAGCGGCGTGTGCCTGGAGATCGGCTGCGGGACCGGGGTGCACGCCGTCCTCGTGCGGGAGCTGGGGTGGACGCCGGTCGGCGTGGACCTGTCCGCGGGGATGCTGCGCCACGCCCGTGGCCGGCTGCCGGTCGCGCGTGCCGACGCGGGGCGGTTGCCGTTGCGGGACAACAGCGTTCCCGCCGTGGTCTCGGTGATGGTGCACACCGACATGCCCCAGTACCCGGCCGTGCTGCGCGAGGTGGCCAGGGTGCTCGAACCCGGAGGGGTGTTCGTGCACGTCGGTGTGCACCCGTGCTTCTGCGGCGGGTTCGCCGATCGCAGCGATCCCGCCGCGGTCCTGCTCAAGCCCGGCTACCTCGACGGGCACCGGACCAAGGAGTCGTGGACCGAGCAGGGCATTCGCGACAAGGTCGGCGCCTCGCACTGGCCGTTGCCCGCCCTGCTCAACGCGCTCCTCGACGCCGGGCTGACGCCGCGGCGGTTCACCGAGGGAGGGACTCCGCTGCCGCTCGTGCTCGGCGTCGCGACCACAACGCCACCAGACACGCACCGAACGCCCCGGCCGTGAACAGCACGTGGATCACGCCGCCGAACCTCGTGGCGAACGTGACGTCCGACCGCAGCGGCACGGAGTCCACCATCAGGGCGTCGGTGAACATGCCGGTCGACTGCACGACGCTGCCGTCCGGGCGCACCACCGCGCTCACCCCGCTGATCGCCGCGACCACGACGGC
Source organism: Lentzea atacamensis (assembly GCF_003269295.1). Classification (GTDB taxonomy): domain Bacteria; phylum Actinomycetota; class Actinomycetes; order Mycobacteriales; family Pseudonocardiaceae; genus Lentzea; species Lentzea atacamensis. The sequence goes on from NZ_QLTT01000001.1 coordinate 273,123, forward strand.
ACGGCCGTGTTCGACGGCACGCAGGCGGGCCATGGCGAGCTGCTGGTAGGTCATCTCACCGCGGCCGTACCAGGCGTTGTTCGTCGGCACCACGAGGAGCTGCGCGCCCGCGGCCGCGCTCTCGCGCAGGACGTAGTCGTAGGCGACCTCGTAGCAGATGCCGACGCCGACACGGGTGTTCGCGATGTCCAGCACGCCGGGCTCGGTACCGGCGCGGAGGTCCTGCTGGTCGGCGAACGGGGTCACGAGGCGGGCCAGCGGGCGCAGCGGGATGTGCTCGGCGAACGGGACGAGCTCCTGCTTCGCGTACGACTCCCCCGCACCGGTGCCGGGATGCCAGCCGATGACCGAGTTCTCCCCGCCTCGCAACCCGCTCACCAGCACGGGCACGCCCAGGTCGTCGACGGCGCGGTCGATCACCGGGTCGCGGTCGCGGGTCCTGGTGGCGCTCTCCGGCCACACCACCAGGTCCGGCTTCGGCAGCGCACCGCCGCGGATCAGCGCCGTCAGCTCGGCGGTCTTGCGGAGGTGGTTGGCGCGCAACGTGTCCTGCGCGTTCAGCAGCCCGAGCCCGATGTCGGGGGCGTTGCCCTGGACGACCGCGACGGTCCGCTGGCCGTTCTGCGCGTCGACGGCGACCAGCGGGCCTGCCGCGAGCGCCGCCGCGAACGGCACCAGCGCCCACCCCGCCCGCACGCGCGGCAGCCAGGCCGCCAGGCCGAAGCCGGTCAGCACGACCGCGAACGTCACCAGCGGGGCGCCGCCGATCACCGCGAGCTGCCCGAACGGCCCGTCCACCTGGCCGAACGCCACACGGCCCCACGGGAAGCCGTTGAACGGGACCAGGCCGCGCGCGGTCTCCTGCAGCACGAACAGCGACGCCGCCCACACCGGGGCCACCGGCAGCCGCGAGACCAGCGGGAAGAGCGCCAGGGCAGCGCAGACGAACAGGGCCATGATCGCCGACAGCGCGAGCCACGGCGCCGGGCCGAACTCGGTGCCGAGGAAGTGCTCGATCCACAGCAGGTGCGGCAGGAAGAACGCCAGCCCGAACACGAAACCCAGACCGGCCGCACGCCGGGCACGCACACCCTTCAGCGCGAGCCACAGCACGACGAACGCCGGGACCGCGAGCCACCACAGCGTGCGGGGCGGGAAGCTCAGGGCCAGCGCGGCACCGGCGAGGGCGGCCGCGCCGTAGCGGGCGAGGTCAGCTCTGCGCAACGGACACCCGCGCCTGACGCAGCACCAGGTACGCGCCACCCACCAGCGCGACCCCGAGCACGTAGGCCGTGATCAGCTCCGGCACACGGCCCGCGAAGTTGCCCGCGAGCGGCGGCACCAGCAGCGCGAACACGCCGGCCAGCACGGCGACCCTGGTGCGCCACGGACCCGCGGGCAGGCAGGCGGCCAGCGGCAGCACCGCCCACAGCAGGTACCACGGCTGGATCACCGGCCCCAGCACCACGATCAGGCTCATCATCATCCCCAGCGCCGTCACCTCGGGGATCCCGCCGCGCAGCTGGCGGCTCAGCACCACCGCGGCCCCGCACAGGATCAGCACGAACCCCGCGACCCGTGCCGAGGAAATCATCGCCTGCCCGCTCGCGGGCCCGAACACCGCACCCGCCAGATAGCCGGGCCAGTTCGTCGGCGCCATCCAGCTGTTGATCTTCGACGGGGTCCCGAGCGCCTGCACCCAGCCGAAGCCGGAGCCACCGGCGAGCGAGGTCGCGACGGACACCCCGGCAGCGGCGACGACCATGCCCGCGCCGGCGGCCACGAACCGGACCCAGCCCCCGCCAAGCCTTCGTGCCAGCGCCGTTCCCACCACCGCGAGCGCCACCAGCGCGGGCAGCTTGACCTGCGCCCCGAGTCCGATGAGGACGACACCGGCCGTGAACGGCCACCACCGCAGCTCCGGCAGCGCGTGCAACGCGATCACCGTGCCGGACAGCATGAGACCGAGCATCAGCGCGTCGTTGTGGACGCCGCCGACGAGGTGCCACAGCACCAACGGGTTCAGCACCCCCAGCCACAGCGCCGTGCGCGCCGGCGTCCCGGCGATCGCGGCCAGCCTCGGCACCGCCCACACCACGAGCAGCAGGCCCAGCACCGCGGCCAGCCGGTGCAGCACGATGCCCGCGACGGGATCGCCGCCGGTGACCTGGGCGATCGTCCGCTCGACCGCGGTGAACAGCGGCCCGTACGGGGAAGGGGTCTCACGCCAGTAGACGCCGACCCGTGCGACGGCCTCCGCGCTCGCGCCGGCCGCCGGGCTCACGACGTTGGGGTCCAGGCCGCGTGCCGCCACGTCGCCCTGGGCGAGGTAGCTGTACACGTCGGCGCTGAACAGCGGCGGAGCCACGAGCAGCGGCGCGCACCACCACGCCAGGGTCCGGCGCAGCCACCGCGCGTCCGGCCTGGCGCGGCCGAGCAGCGCCCACGTCAGGACCACGAGCCCGGCGCCCGCGATGGCCAGGGCGAGCGCCATCGGCACCGCTCTGGTCGCCCACGCTCCCGCGGTGAGCAGCACGGCACCGCCGAAACCCGTCCAGCGCAACAGCTCCGGCGCCGGGGTCGTGGTGGTGACCGGCGCGGTCCGGCGGTGGGTCAGGGTCGACGGCATCTGCACGGAAGAGACAGTGCTTTCCGGACAGATCGTCATGCGTCCGACTGCGGTCGCGTTCGTCCGTACGACCAGGGGATGAAATTTTCTAGCTCGAAGTCGGTCAACCCGCGAAGTCGTGGGTCATCCACACGGTTCCCCCGGCGTCGCGGATCACCACGATGCCGATGCGCGAGAAGGACTTGCTGAGAACGTTCTTGCGGTGACCGTCGTTCGGCGGCTTCTCGTCGATCATGCTCTGGGTCAGGTTGAGCGCCATCCTGGAGATCGGGTCGACGGCGTCCTTCACCGGGCCGCCCATGCCGACGTTCTCGCCGACCGAGCTCCACTTCACGCCCGCCGCCGTGCTGCGCTCCCCCAGGCCCTTCTCGCCGGAGCACTGGTGCGACAACCCGCAGCCGTTGGCCGTCATCGCCCTGGTGTGCCGGTCGGCCGCGACGACGAGCGCCGGGTCCACCTTCAGGGCGGGCAGGCCGTGCGCCGCCCTGGTCTCGTTGATCAGCGCGAGCACGCGCTCTTCCGGCGTGACCACGCGAACGGGCTCCGGAGTCGGCGTGGTCGTGGTGGTCGACGGTGTGGATGTCGAGGTCGTGGTTGTGGTTTCCGCGACGGACGACGTGGTGGTCACCGTAGTGGGCGGTGGGGTGTCCGGGATCGCGACGGCGGCCGGCGGGTCGGACGGGAACAGCACCATGGTGCCGACCACGCCGACGAGGGCGCAGACCGCCACCGCGCCCGCCACCGCGAGCACGGGCTTCGTGGAGGCGAGACCGGCCAGGCCGGACGGTTCAGCGAGGTGCGAGGCGGGTGCGCCGAGGTCGGAGGCGTGCGCGACGGGGTCGAGCGCCGGGTCGCGGAGGTTCTCCAGCAACCGCGGCAGGTACGCCGCCGGCACCGTCAGCAACGCGGCGCCGGTCAGGATCCGCTCGACCGGCATCGCGTCGTCCACCCCGCGCCGGCACCGCCCGCACTCGTCGACGTGCCGCAGCAGCCGCTTGCGCCACAACGGGTTCGGCTCGCCGGCCCATCCCTGCGCCGCCTGCCCGAGGCCGGGGCAACGCGGTTCGGCCGACAGCGCCCGCACGAGGTGCCGGATCGTCTCCAGGCGGCCCTTCAGCCTGCTCAGCCGCACGGTGACCGCGTGTGCGCCGAGGTCGAGCGCGTCGGTCACTTCTGCGCGGGTCAGCTGCCCGACGCGCTCCAGCGTCCACAACGCCAGCAGCTCGCGGTCGGCGGGGTCGAGCCAGCGCGCTGCCTCGTCGACCTCCCGCCGTTGCTGGGCGAAGTGCAGGCGGGACAACGCCACCTCGACGAACTCGGCGCCCGGATCGGCGCGGTCGTACTCCTCGAGCGGCGCCGGGGCCAGGTCACGGCGGCGGTGGTGCTCGCGGACCTGGTTGATCGTCACGGCGACCAGCCACGACCGGAACCGCTCCGGCTCGCGCAGGGAGTCGATGCCGCGGATCACCCGGAACATCGTGTCCTGCACGACGTCGTCGACGTCGGCGTCGGCGGACAGGGCTCTACCGGCGACGTTGTAGACGAGCGGGAGACAGGCCGCGACGACCGCGTCGAGCGCCGCACGATCACCTGCCCGTGCGGCGATCACCTGCTCCGCGTCCAGCTGGCCCAGCCACTCCCGACCCGTCACGTCCAACACCCTCACTCAGTCGACGACTTCCGTACGCCATGGGGAGACCGGGCAGTCTCACGTCAGGTCACAGAAACCGGACCGTGAAGTGAGCCAGGTCACACGGCGACGACCGCCACCCCGGTCCGGCCGCCGTCGACGTCGAGCACGGTGCCGTGCACGAACGCCGCCTCGTCCGAGGCCAGGTAGACGGCGGCGGCGGCGATCGCGTCCGGATGCCCTGACCGGCCGGCGGGCGTTCCCCGCATCATCACCTCGCCGGGGTGGTCGGTCGCGGTGTCCCGGTCGGGCGACACGATCACGCCGGGCGAGATCGCGTTGACCCGCACACCGCGCGGCCCGAACTCCGCCGCCCACGCGCGGGTCATCGTCTCCATGGCGCCCTTGGTCGAGCTGTACAGCGAGCTGACGGGGACGGCGAGGCGGGCGATCCACGAACCGAGGTTGATGATCACGCCACCACCGGCGCCGATCATCGCCGGGACGAGGGCCCGGGTGAGGAAGAACGGCGCCTTCACGTTGACGCCGTAGACGCGGTCGAACGTGTCCTCGTCGGTCGTCGGGGTCGTCGTCGGCGGGTAGATGCCGGCGTTGTTCACGAGGATGTCGACCCTGCCGTTCACCACCTCCGCGGCCTGCGCGGCGAGCCGGTGACTCGCGGCCGCGGTGCCGTCGAGATCGGCGCGGACGAAGTCGGCCCGTCCGCCCTTCTGCCGGATCTGGTCGACGACGGCCGCGCCGCGAACCTCGTCGCGGCCGGAAACGACGACGTGTGCTCCTTCCGCCGCGAACGCGACGGCGATCGCACGGCCGATGTTGCTGGTGGAACCGGTGATGAGGGCCGTTCTGCCCTGCAGACGTTGTGCCATGCCCTCGAAGTTAGGTGGGTATTTTTGGACCAACAAGTCCAGAACCTTCAGCCGCGGAGATGGTCGATGAGCGTGTCCAGCGCCGCCTCCAGGTGGCCGACGGAGCCGGTCGTCCTGAGCAGCTGCACGCCGCCCTGGATGCCCGCGATGAACGCCGCGGCGGTGCGACCGGCGTCCACGCCCGCCCGCACCAGACCGGCCGCCTGCATCTCCGCGATGCCTAGGCGGATGTGCGCCTCCCACTGCCCGACCAGGGTGCTGACCACCTCCGTCGCCCCCGGTGTGCTGCCCACCTGACTCATCAGCGCGCCCAGCGGGCACGACCGGCCCTGAGCGCGGTAGCGGGCGACCACCGAGTCGCGCCACCGTTCCCACGCGGGCCACGAGGTCAGTGCGCCGAGGTGCGGCTGCTGGTCGTCGAGCACCCGGTCGGCCTCGTAGCGCGCGACGGCGAGGAAGAGCTCCTCCTTGCCGTCCGGGAAGTAGTGGAAGATCTGCCCCTTGCTGGTGCCGGTGATCGCCCTGATGTCGTCCAGCGTCACGCCCGCCGGGTCGTCGCTGCGCAGATGCGCCGCCGCGCCCTCGACGATGCGTTGCCTGGTCGCACGGCCCTTTGCCGTCAGTGCCATGCCCCGACACTACGTTTTCTGGACTGGATGGTCCACTGTGGTTGACTGGCGTCATGCTGCCCTGGGAAGGCGAACTGGCCGGCCGGCTCGACCGGCACACCGTCGTGTCCGAGCTGCTGCGCGGCAACCCTCTCGGCGATCCGCACGAGCGGCCGCTGTGGGTGTACGTGCCGCCGGGCTACGACGAGACCATCGAGCTGTACCCGACGGTGTACGTCATCCAGGGCTACACCGGGCATCTGAGCATGTGGGCCAACCGCACGCCGTTCCGCCAGCCGTTCGTGGAGACCGCCGACGCGGTGTTCGCGAACGGCACGCCGGGTTGCATCGTGGTCTACGTCGACGCGTGGACGTCGTACGGCGGCTCGCAGTTCGTCGACTCCCCCGGCACCGGCCGCTACCACTCGTACCTGTGCGACGAGATCGTACCGTGGGTGGACGAGCACTACCGCACGATCGCCGGGCCGCGGTCCCGCGCGATCATGGGCAAGTCGTCGGGCGGGTTCGGCGCGATGATCACGCCGATGCTGCGGCCCGACCTGTTCGGCGCGCTGGCCACGCACGCGGGCGACTCGCTGTACGAGCTCTGCTACGTCCCGGACTTCGGTCAGGCCGTGCGCGCGTTGCGGGACTACGACCACGACATCCAGGCGTGGTGGGCGGACTTCCAGAGCCGTCCCGCGTTCACCAGGCCGGAGGACATGACGCTGATCGGCACGCTGGGCGTCGCGGCGTGCTTCTCGGCGAACGAGGACGGCACGCCGCAGCTGCCGTTCGACCCGGTGACCGGTGTGCTGAAGCCGGACGTCTGGCAACGCTGGCTCGACTGGGACCCGGTGCGCATGGTCGCCACGCACGCCGACGCGGTCCGGTCGTTGCGGGCGGTGTGGATCGACGCGGGCCGCAGCGACGAGTACTTCCTCGACCTGGGTGCGGAGGCGTTCCGCGCCGCGCTGGCCAAGGCCGGGGTGCCGGAGGAACGCGTGCACTTCGAGCTTTTCGACGCGGGCCACGGCGGGATCGACTACCGTTACCCGCTCTCACTGGGGTGGTTGGCGGAGAGGCTGGCTCGCTGATGCGGGAAGTGACGTTGCGAGAGCTCGAAGACTCCGATCTGGACACGGTGTTCGAGATGATGCGTGATCCGGAGTCGGCGTGGATGGCCGCGTTCACCGCGGAGGACCCCGACGACCGCGAGGCGTTCGACGCACACATGCGCAAGATCCGGGCACGTACCGACGTCACCAACCGCGTGATCGTCGGCGACGGGCGGATGGTGGGCACCATCGCCTGTTTCGTGATGGACGGCGACACCGAGATCACGTACTGGGTCGACCGGTCGGTCTGGGGACAGGGCGTGGCCGGGCGCGCGGTGGCGCTGATCCTCGAAGAGGTGACCGTCCGGCCGTTGTACGGGCGCGTCGCCAGTGACAACGTCGGCTCGCTGAGGGTGCTGACCAGGGCGGGCTTCGAGAAGATCGGTACCGACGTCGGCTACGCGCCGGCGCGGAAAGCGGAGATCGAGGAGACGATCCTGCGGCTCAGCTGACGAACTCCTCGGTGCCCAGCACGCCGAGCAGCTGGAGCTTGTCGAACGCCTCCGTGCGCGGTGGTGCCGTCAGCACCAGCAGCATCTGTGACTGGTCCTCGGTGAAGAGCGCCTGGCAGTCCACCTCGATCTCGCCGAGCTGCGGGTGGACGAGCACCTTGTGGTCCTCGAACCTCTTCGCGACCTCGTGCCGGTCCCAGATCGCCGCGAACTCCGCGCTTTCCCGTTGCAGCACGCGGACCAGCTCACCGGCCCGCGACTGCGCGCCCATCGCGGCGTGGGCGGCGCGCAGGTTCGCGACCTGGGCACGACTCTGCCGGTCGCGGTCGTGCTCGGGGTAGATCAGCCGCTCGCCGGGATCGGTGAACCAGCGGTAGATCCCGCTGCGCGCGAGACCGGTGAAGCGGGACGAGTCGCCGTAGAGGGCCTCGGCGAACCGGTTCTGCACGAGGATCTCGCCGAGGTTGTTCAGGATCAGCGCGGGCGTGTCGTTGAGCCGGTCGAGCACCCGTTGCAACGCGGGCGCGACGTGCGTGCTGATGACCTGGGGCGACGGGGCGTTGCGCCCGGCGACGAGGAACAGGTAGTCGCGCTCGTCGTCGCTCAGCCGCAGTGCGCGGGCCAGCGCGGCCAGCATCTGCTCGCTCGGCTGCGGGCCGCGTTGCTGCTCCAGGCGCGTGTAGTAGTCCGTGGACATCGCGGCGAGCGACGCGACCTCCTCGCGCCGCAGCCCAGGGGCTCGCCTGCGCGCACCCACGGGCAGGCCGACGTCTTCCGGTCTGAGCTCTTCCCGGCGGCGGCGCAGGAAGGCCGCGAGTTCCGCACGATCCACACACCCAGTATGGAGGCCTTCTCGTGGCCAACCAGGGATCGCCGATCCCCCGATGAGCGCTCTCTGCCGCCGCTCGTGCGCTCTGCCCGAAGCTCGGTGCATGGACATCACCGGAAACACCGTCTTCATCCCCGGCGCCACCAGCGGCATCGGCCTGGCGCTCGCCCTCGCGCTGCGCGAGCGCGGCAACACCGTGATCGTCGGCGGCCGCCGCACCGAGCTCCTCGAGCAGATCGCCGCCGAGCACCCCGGCGTCGAGACCGTGCGCATCGACACCACCGACGCCGACAGCGTCCAGATGGCCGCCAAGGATGTGCTCGCCCGCTTCCCGTCGTTGAACGTGCTGATCACCATGGCCGGTGTCATGCGCGTCGAGGACTGGCACCGCCCCGAGTCGTTCCTCGCGTCGGCCGAGGACATCATCACGACCAACGTCCTCGGCCCGATCCGCCTGATCGCCGCGTTCGTCGAGCACTTCCAGACCCGGCCGGACGCCACGATCATGACCGTCTCGTCCGGCCTGGCCTTCGCACCGCTCAAGGTGACGCCGAGCTACAACGCCTCCAAGGCCGCGATCCACATGCTCAGCGAGTCCGTTCGCCTGCAGCTCGCCGACACGTCGGTGCGGGTCGTCGAGCTCGAGCCGCCGTCGGTGCAGACGGATCTCCTGCCGGGCCAGGCGGACAACGACCACGCCATGCCGCTCGACCAGTACATCACCGAGGTCATGAGCATCATCGAGACGCAGCCCGACGTGCGGGAGATCCAGGTCGAGCGGGTGAAGTTCCTGCGCTACGGCGAAGCGCGTGGCGACTACGACCAGGTCGTCGCCACGCTCAACGCCACCGATCCGCACTAGCTCACGTGCTGCACCTTCAGGTTGGGATCGCGGGCGATCTCCTGTTCGGAGAACCGCCCGCTCACCCACTTCTTCTGCACGTAGAGGTGTGCCTGGTCGTGGTGGTGCGGTGAGGCCTTGTCCGCCGACTGGCCGTAGACCAGGAGCGAGCTCATCCGCGGGCCGTTCTTGGTCAGTTCCACGGCCATCACGAAGCTGGTGCCGTGCGGAATGCGGGGAATCCGGTCCAGCGGCCGTGGCACTCCGGGTACCGAGATGACGTTGAAGCAGCCTTCCGGGCCGCGGCAGCCGTGGATCGGGATGCCCTCGTAGTGCTGGACGTCGTCGAGTTTCACGTCGACGGGGAGGCCGGCGTTCGCGAAAGCCCTGACGGTGTCGGCGAAAGCACGTCCGATGCCGGGGTCCGCGGTGTTGAGGCCGCGCGGTGTGCGGGCGGGATCAGCGGGGTCGTACGGCACCAGCCAGAAGTCGATGCCGGGCCGCCGGGCCAGGCTGATGAAGGTGCGCCAGAAGAACGCTCCCCTGCTCTGTTCGCCCGTGTCGCCGGTGCCGCTCCACTTCGCCAGCGTCGCGCAGGCCTCGCGGGCGTCGACCCCGTGCAGCGTCGGATTGGCCTGGCACAGCGCGACAACGGCTTTCAGCCCTTCCTCCGCGGTGAGGTTGCGGTTGCCGAACATTGACGCTTCCAAAGTGGACAGTGTGAAGCCGGGACGGCCCAGCCCATCGCTGCCGTCGAGCCGGTCCGCGATCATGTCCAGGCCGATGCGGGTGCGGGGTGAGCGTTCGGTGCCGGTGTCGCCGACGATCGCGGGATAGCCGGTCAGCGGGGCGGCCGGGTTCGCGAGCCACGGGCTGTCGTTCATGTTGCTCACGTGGTCGTCGCGGAACAGGTGCGGCAACCTGGCGGGGCCGAGCGTTCCCGGTCGCACGGCGTCCGCGTCGGTGCCCCAGCCGCACGACGAGCGGCTGCCGTCGAGGATCACCAGGCCGACGTCCGGCCCGGTGCCGCAGCGGGCCCGCAGCTCGTCGGTGACGTGCGGGACGATCTGGACGTCGCTGTAGTACGCGGCGCCGGTGGAGTCGGCGGCGAGCGTGTTCACCCACGGCAGGGCCTGGTGGCGGACGAGTGCCTGGTGCAGGTCCTTGACGCTGCGAGCGCGGGCGATTGCCAGCCACTGGTCGAACACCGCGAGGTTGCCGAAGTTGGCGTCCCGCAACACGTGCGCGTTCGTCGTGGTCCACTGCAACGGGCCGGGATCGGCGACCACCGGGCCGTCCGGGGTGCCGTAGAGCGTTCTGGTCACCGGCTTGACGCTGCCGTCGGCCTGGCGCACGGGCACCGTGACCTGTTCCGCCGTCATGCGCTGCGGCCGGCCGTCGACGAGATAGCTGGTGGGGTCACCGGGAACGAGGGTGAGCCTGCTGATCGTGATGGTCCTCGCCTCGGATGCGGTGTGGGTCCAGCCGAGCCGGTCGTTGTGGCCGATGTTGACCAGCGGCACGCCGTACAGCCCGGCACCGCTCACGTTCAGCTCGCCGGGAATCGTCAAATGCTGCTGGTAGAACCGCATGTCGTCGTCCCACATGAAGTGCGGGTTGCCCAGCACCATCCCGGTGCCGCCGGTCGCCGTGCGTCCCAGCCCGAACCCGTTGCTGCCCGGCCGTTGCTCGGGACGTCGCACCAGCTTCGTCGGAGCCGGTGCCCCAGGAGGCTGGGCGGCCACCACGGCTTCCTGCAGCCCTTCACCACCGGTGATGCCCGCGATCTGGTGGACGCGCCGCCACACGTCGAGCTCGGTGATCGGCCGCACCCAGGCCGCGCCCCGGCACCGGGCGTCGGGCAGGTCGGCGACCCCGGTCCTGGCGAGGTAGCGGTTGAAGCCGGTGACGTAACCGCGCACGAGGTCCCGCGCCTGCCGGGACTGGCCGGAGAGGGCTCGCTCGATCACGCCGGACTGGTTGACCCGCTGGTGGTAGAGGTCGCTGACGAGGTTGTTCTCACCGGACTCCGTGGTGGCGTCCTGGCCGAACCACCGCGAGCGCCGCGCCTCCAGCGTCACCACGATGTCGGCCATCATGCACGCGTTGTCCTCGGCGAACGCGTAGCCCAGGCCCAGCCCCAGATTCCGGTGGTCGGCCGCGCGCACGTGCGGGATTCCGTAGGACGTCCGCCGGATCGTGGCGCCCTCTCCCCCGGCGTGGCTCACGGCGGGTAAAGCGAGAAGCAACGTGAGCGACATGACGATCAGCCGCATGGTTCCCCCTATTCGTTGTGCAGAACGGTGGCGATCGAGAGGCGTGCCGCGCCCCTGGACGGCACGAGTGCGCCGAGCACGGCGATCACGACTCCCGCGAGAGCCAGCAGCACGAGCGCGGGCGCGTGGTAGACGTTCATCAGGATGTCCACGGCATCGGCCTGGCCCGCGTGCGCCATGGCGGGAACGACGAGTTGGTGCACCACAACGCCCACAGGCACGCCAACAAGTCCGCCGACCACGCCCAGCGCGCCCATCGAGGTCACCAGCATCACGGTGACCTGGCGCGGGGTCATGCCGATCGACTTGAGCATGCCGAGGTCGCGGCGGCGTTCGCGGGCGTTGAGGACGACGGTGTTGAAGACGCCGAGTGCCGCCACCGCCCCGAGAACCAGCGTCAGCACGGTCGCGGCGCTGATGAGGATCACCGCCGTCGACGACGAGCCGTCGCGCGGTGGCAGGACGCGCAGACCCGGATCCCCCGCCGCGATCGCGGCCGTGAAGGTCTGCCGGTCCGTGCCGGGCGTGAACCGGACCTGGTAGGAGTGCGCGCGGGTGCCGGGCGCGAGAACGTCCAGGGCGGTCCAGTCCGCGAAGATCTGGTCCTCGTTGTTGGTGAGGACGACGCCGACGATCTTCAGTTCGGTCCGGTTCTCGCCCGCCTGCACGGTGATCGTGTCGCCGACGCCGAGCCCGCGCTGGTTGAGGAACCGCGACGGGGCCACGACCTGGCCCGGTCCGTCCGGCCAGTGCCCCGTGAGCACGCGCGGACCCAGTGCGCCGGTGTCCCCGCGGTAGAAGAAGATCATGGCGTCCTGCGTGCCACCGGCGACCTCGGTTTCCAGCTGCGACACCGCCATCACCGCGTTCGTGCCGGGCAACGAGCGCAGCATCTTCTCGTCGTCGCTGTCGCTCAACGTGGCGGCGGGCGGCTCCCCCGTCTCGGGTGTCCGCATGACCGGCATGCCCGGCGGCCGTCCTGCCAGCACCTCGACACGATCGGTGTAGGACGGACGGACCGCGTCGTCGTACGCCGCGACCGACATCGTGACACCGGCGGCGAGCGTCACGGTCATGACGCCCAGCACCACCGATGCCAGCGTCAGCGCGCTGCGGCCGGCGCGGGCGAACGGCACGCCGAGGCCGAGGCTGACCGAGCGCGGCAACCGCGTTCCGCTGAGCCAGCGCTGGATCCGCAGCGCCCGCCCGGTGTGCGTGGTGATGCCCGCGCTGATCGCCCTGGCGGCCGGCAGCCCGCGGGCACGCAACGCCGGGACGAGCGCCGCCGAGATCACGAGCGCGGGCATGCCCAGCAGTGCCACGGCGTTCACCCACGGCGCGAAGCTCAGCTCGGTCACGCCGAAGCCCTCGACCGCGTCCTGCACGACCGGTTTGGCGAAGACGTTGCCCGCCACCGTGCCGAGCACGCAGCCGGCGACCGCGGGGATCGAGACCATCACCAGGTACACCGCCATGACCTGGCCCGGCGTGAAGCCCAGCGCCTTGAGCACGCCGATGTGCCGGAAGCCCGCGACGACCGCGCCGCTGACGACGTTGGCGACGATGAGGACCGCCACCACCAGGCCGAGCACACCGAAGATCATCAGAAACGGGATGAACACGCCGAGCTCGGACGTGGCCTTGTCCCTGACGGTGAGGTGCGACAGGGTGCCCAGCAGCGCGCCTTCCGGAAGGCCGGCGGTCACGGTCTGCTGTCCCTCTGCGACCTCGGCCGCGGTGGCGGCCTTCTGGAAGCGGTAGAGCATCTGCAGCGCGGTCGGCTGCAACGCCTTGACCTGATCGGGAGTCACCCAGGCGTCGGCGGAACCCGTGACGGAGTGGGCGAAGCCGACCACCGTCAGCTTCGGGCGTCCGGCGGCGGTGATCTCGAAGCCCACGTCCGTCCGGCCTTCGCCACCCGGCACGCGGTTCAGGACGATCTCACCGGGCGCGGTGGCCCATCTGCCCCGCCACACGGACAGGCGGTCGACCGAGCCGCCGGGATCCGCCCGTCCGGCGACGGTGAGCGTGCCCATGAACACCTCGCCGGTCGAGGTGTCCAGAGTGGACTGGAGGAACGGGCCGGCCGACTCGGTCTGCCCGCTCCTGAGCTGGTCCTCCGACACCTTCGCCGGATCGAACGCCGCGGTGAGGTGCGCTCCGCGCTGCGTGGCGAACGCCCGGTCGAACGGCGCGGCGGCGGATTCGAGCAGTCCGAGGGCCATCACGAGCGTCGCGGTCGAGGCGCACACGACGACGCCGATCACGATCGTCTGCAGCATCCGGCGGCGCACCGCGGCCCACGCCGCGCTCCACACCGCGGTCACAGCGCCTTCTCCTGGGTGCGCTCCAGGCTCTGCTCCCGCTCGATCCTGCCGTCGACGACCTCGATCACCCGGCTCGCACACCGGGTCGCGAGCCGTTCGTCGTGCGTGACCAGCAGCAACGTCTGGCCGATCTGGTTGAGGTCGAGCAGCAGGTCCATCACCTGCTCGCCCGACCTGCTGTCCAGCGCGCCGGTGGGTTCGTCGGCGAGCAGCAACGCGGGCCGGTTCATCAACGCCCGTGCGACCGCGACGCGCTGCCGTTCCCCGCCGCTCAGCCGGGCCGGGTAGACGTTCTTGCGGTTCTCGATGCCGAGCTCACCGAAGAGCTCCAGCGCCCGCCTGCGCGCCTGACCCGCCGGAGTGCCGGTCAGCTGGGCGGCGAGCGCGACGTTGTCCAGCGCCGACAGGTCGTCGAGCAGGTTGAAGAACTGGAAGATCATGCCGATCCCGCGCCGGCGGAACAGGGCGAGACCCGTCTCGTTCAGCGAACCCAGGTCCGTGCCGTGCACGACGACCGAGCCGGACGTCGGCCGGTCCAGGCCCGCGATCATGTTCAGCAGCGTCGACTTGCCGCTGCCGGACGGACCCATCACCGCGACGGCCTCCCCGGCGCGCACGGTGAGCGACACCCCGTCGAGCGCTGTCGAGTCGCTGTACTCCTTGCGCAGGTCCGATATCTGGACGACCGCGTCGTTGTTCATGGCCGCCATCCTGTTCGGCGCGACGGGACCGGGCATCAGTCCGGGGAGGTAACCTGCCCGGCGGGGTCATCCCGGGGATGTAGCCGCTGCATCCGGGGAGTGATGCGCGCACGTCACGCGCTCTGGGAAGGTGAGTCGGGTGTGGGAGTTGATCGTGGCCGTCCTCGCCTGCCTGACCGCCGGTTTCCTCGCGGTGCGGCTGGCGGTGGCGAAGCGCGCGTACGCCCGTGCGATGGAGGAACGCGGCTGGCTGCTTGAGCGGGAACGGGAAAGCGCCGCCCGTGGGGCCGTGGACGCCGAACGAGCCAGGATCGCAAGGGAGCTGCACGACATCGTGAGCCACAACGTGAGCGTCATGGTCGTGCAGGCCGGTGCGGCACGCCGGGTGCTCGCGACCGGGGCCGAGGAGGCGACCGGCGCGTTGCTGGCGGTGGAGTCGGCCGGGCGCGACACGATGACCGAGCTGCGGCACATGCTCGGCCTGCTTGCACCGTCGGCGGACGGCGAGGACCTGCTGTCGCCGCAACCAGGTCTGAGCAGGCTCGGCTCGCTGGTCGACCGGATGTGCTTCGCCGGGCTGCCGGTCGAGGTCCGCATCTCGGGCGAGCCCCGCGAGCTGCCGTCCGGAGTGGACCTCACGGCGTACCGGATCGTCCAGGAGGCGCTGACCAACGCGCTCAAGCACGGCGACGGCGGAAAGGCGGACGTGACCATCAGGTACGCGGACCACTCCCTGCGGGTCGAGGTGCTCAACAGCGGCCCGAGTGTGCTGTCGGGAGCCGCGGTGTCCACGAAGGACGGCGAGGGACGCGGCCTGCTCGGCTTGCGGGAGCGCGTCGCCGTGCTGGGCGGCGACCTCGACGCCCGCAGACGGCTCGGCGGCGGGTTCCGCGTCCGGGCGAGGATTCCGCTGTGACCGCGCCACGGGTGGTGATCGCCGACGACCAGGCGTACGTGCGCATCGGCTTCCGCATGATCCTGACCTCGGGCGGCATCGACGTCGTGGGCGAGGCGGCCGACGGCGCCGAGGCGGTGACGGCCGTGCGGGACCTCAAGCCGGACGTCGTGCTGATGGACATCCGCATGCCCACCATGGACGGCCTCGAAGCCACCCGCCGCATCGTGCGCGAGTCACCGGACTGCCGCGTGCTGATGCTGACGACGTTCGACCTCGACCGGTACGTGTACGACGCACTCGCCGCCGGTGCCAGCGGGTTCCTGCTCAAGGACGTCACCGCGGAGCACCTCGTCGCCGCCGTGCGCCTGGTCGAGACCGGTGACGCGCTGCTCGCCCCGTCGATCACCCGCAGGCTCGTCGAACGGTTCGCGTCCGGCTCGCCTGCCGCGCGAGCCCCTGTCGTGCACCGGGATCTGGCCGCGCTCACCCCGCGCGAACGGGAGGTGCTGACACTGGTCGGGCACGGACGGTCCAACGCCGAGATCGCCGACGACCTCACCCTCAGCGAGGCGACGGTCAAGACCCACGTGGCCCGCATCTTCGCCAAGCTGGCGCTGCGCGACCGGGCCCAGGCCGTGGTGCTCGCCTATGAGACCGGGCTGGTCGCACCGGGCGGCTGAACGCTCAGCGCCGGCAACGCCGTGTCGCCCTCGACACCGTCGCCCAGGCCGCCGTACCCGCCTACGAAACCGGGCTGATCGCGCCGAGCGGTTCAACGCCGAACGCGAGCAACGCCGTGTCGTCCTCGACGCCATCGCCGAAACCCGCGAGCAACCGGCCCGCCGCGGCGATCACCGACACAGCAGTGGCCGGTGCCAAGCCGGCCAGGTCGTCTCGCAGCTCCTCCTCGCTGTAGCGGACGGCGCCGTCGACTCGTGCCTCGGTCAAGCCGTCGGTGTAGCACAGCAGCACGTCGCCCGGCGTCAGGCGGAGCTCGGTCGTGACGACGCGGGCGTCCGGCAGCACGCCGACCAGTTGCCCGCCCGGCAGTTCCACCAGCTCCGCGGTGCCGTCCGCGCGCAGGAGCAGCGGCGGGGTGTGCCCGCCGGTGGCCAGCGTGACGGTGGCGCCGTCGCCGGCGGGCCGGATGCAGCCGTAGATGACCGTGCACAGGCGCGATTTCGCGTGGTTGAGGACGGTGTTGAGGTTCTTCAGCACGCTGACCGGATCCGGGTTGTTGATCGCCGCGGCGCGCAGGGTGTAGCGCGTCAGCGAGGTCACCACCGCCGCGTCCACGCCCTTGCCGGACACGTCGCCGAGGAAGAAGCCCCAGGTGTCGCCCCCGAGCGGGAACACGTCGTAGAAGTCGCCGCCGACCTGGTCGAGCGACGCCGGGTGGTAACGGGCCTCGACCTGCACTCCGGGTATCACGGGCAGCGCGGGCGGCAACAGGGTCTGCTGCAACGTCCTCGCCAGCTGCTGGGCCTTGTCACGTTCCCGTTCGGCCTGCTGCCGGGCGCGCAGCAGCTCCTCCTCGTACGCGCGCCGGTCGCGGGCGTCGAACACCGTCGTGCGGATCAGCTGCGCCTCGCCGCCGGGACCGTTCTTGACGGTGGAGGTCAGCAGCACCGGCAGCCGCGTGCCGTCCGCGGTCCTCACCTCCAGCGCGACGCCGCCGATCTCGCCCTGCATCTGCAGCAACGGCGCGAAGTGCGTCTCGTAGTACATCCGGCCGCCGACCGTCAGCAGCTCGGGGAACCGCCTGCGGCCGACGAGCTCGTCCCGGTCGTAACCGAGCCAGGCCAGCAGCGTCGCGTTGATCTTCGCGATGGTGCCGTCCAGCAACGTCGAGACGTAGCCGCAGGGCGCGTTGTCGTAGAGGTCCTCCGCGCTGTCCTCCAGCAACGCCGCGAACGTCCCGCTGTCCCACGTCATCGGGTGTCCACGAACTCCAGGATCGCCTTCGCGGTGATCTCCGGTGCGCTCAGCTGCGGGCAGTGTCCGGTCGCGTTCAGCGTGACCAGCTCGCTGCCGGCGATCTGCTCGTGCGTGTACTGCCCGACCTCCGGCGGCGCGATGGCGTCGACGGCGCACTGGATCACCAGCGTTGGCACGGTCACCCTCGCCAGGTCGGTGCGGTTGTCCGACAGGAACGTGGCGCGGGCGAACACCCGCGCGATCGCCGGATCCGTGCGGCAGAAGCTGTTCTTCAACTCCTCCGCGAGCTCGGGCCGATCGGGGTTGTCCACGATGACCGGTGCCATCGCGGCGGACCAGCCCAGGTAGTTCGACTCCAGCGCGGCGAGCAGCTCGTCGACGTCCTCCCGGCTGAACCCGCCGCGGTAGTCGTCATCGTCCACATAGCACGGTGAGGGCGTGAGGAGGACCAGCTGCGCGAACCGTTCCGGCTCCCTGTTCGCGGCCAGCACGGCGATCATGGCGCTGACCGAGTGACCGACCAGCACGACATCGCGCAGGTCGAGCGCGCTGCAGATCTCCAGCACGTCGTCGGCGTACCCGTCGAGGCCGCTGTAACGCTCGGCGGACCACGCGCTCACGTCCGAGCGGCCGCACCCGGTGTGGTCGAACAACACCACGCGACACCGTTCGGCCAGGTCCGGGACGATTCTGCGCCACAGGTTCTGATCGCAGCCGAAACCGTGTGCGAGCAGCACGGCTGGACCGGTCTCGTTGCCGGTGACCACGACGTTGTTCCTGCGCAGGACGTCCACCCCGCCGATACTAGGTGTGACGGCGGCCATCGCGGGTATCTATCCCTCGAACTTGCTCCAGGAAGGAACGACAATGCCGCGCCGTCTGGTCGTACTGCCGCTCGCCCTGCTCACCACCGCGGCCGCGCTCGACGTGCTGCACGTGTTCACCGGACTGCCCGCTGCCGTGGCGTGGCACCTGATCACCGCTGGCCTGCTGCTGGGCATCGCAGTGGCGTCCGCCGAGTGGCTCGACCGGATCTTCGCCGAACCGGCCACCCGCACGTCCGGGCATGATCTCGGCATCGCCGCTGTCCTGGTGCTGTTCGGCGTGAGCTGGGTGCTGCGGCTCGGCCAGCCGGAGTGGGAACCGACTCTCGCGGCGGCGTTCGCCGGGTGGGCGGGTGCGTTCGGCTGGCTCGCGCTCTCGCTCGCCGGGCGCCGGACTCGGGTCGCCGCGCATTCCTGTTGATCACCGGTAGCGTGGGCGCATGCCGCAGATCACCGTCGAGCACTCCGCGGAGCTGAGCGGGGCGTTCGACCGCCGAGCCTTCGCCCTCGCGCTGCACCAGGCCCTGTCGCCGCTGGTCAGCTCGGAGGTGGCCGCGTTCAAGACGCGGTTCCGCCAGATCGAGGAGTGCGTGATCGGCGACGGCTCCCCCGCGGCGATGATCCACGTTCGGATCGGGCTGTTGTCGGGACGGCCGGCCGAGCTGAAGCAGGAGGTCGGGCGGGTGGGCATCGAGCTCGCGCGTGAACACCTCAAGCCGGTGGAGGGACTGCCGACGCAGCTCACGCTCGAGGTGTACGACATGGATCGCGAGCAGTACCAGAAGCTGGTGGTCTGACGGTCGCACCGGCCCCGGGCTCGGGACCGGTGCGCTCCGAGCGGTCGTCAGAACCGCCACTGCTGGTTGGACTGCCCCGAGCAGGACCACAGGATGAGCTTGGTGCCGTTGGCGGAACCCTGACCGCTGGCGTCGAGGCACAGGTTGGACAAGGCGTTGGTGATGGTGCCGTTGGCGTTGACGTTCCACTGCTGGTTCGCGCCGCCGGTGCAGTCCCAGATCGCCACCTGCGTGCCGTTGGTCGTGCCCCAGCCCGAGGCGTCCAGGCACTTCGTGCCGTAGACCACCAGCTGCCGGTTCGAGGTGTAGGCCCAGCTCTGGTTGGTTCCGCTGTGGCAGTCCCACAGCTGGGTCTGGGTGCCGTTGGTGGTGGTCGCCCCGGGAACGTCCACGCACCGGCCTGACGGGACGCCGGCGATCCGCTTGCCCGCCACGGGATCACCGATGCTGCCGGGCACGCTGCGCAGGGCGCTGTACCAGGTCGCGGCCATCTTGTCGTAGCCGGTCGCGGTCGGGTGGACTCCGTCGATCAGGTCGTTGGTGGTGAGCGCGGAGTGCATGTCGACCAGGCGCACCCGCTTGCCCGCGTTCACCTTGCTCTGCACCATGCCGGGGATCGTGGCGTTGTAGGCGCGGGCAGCGGACTCCTGCCCCGCGTTCGACAGCGGGATGATCGTCGCGACGAACACGTCGGCGTTGGGCGCGGTCGCGGTGATGCGGTCGACCAGGGCCGACAGGCGGGCGGGCGCGTTCGCCAGGTCGTGGTTCTGGAGCACGTCGTTGGTGCCGATGTGCAGCAGAACCGTGCGCGGAGTGGTGTTGCGGAGCCAGGTTTCGACGTTCGCGTGGATCTGGTCGATGCGCCAGCCGGGGTGGCCCTGATGGTCGTGGTCCCCGAGCGACGCCGGGCCGTTGAACTCCGAGCCGACGAAGTCCACGCGGTAGTTCGCGCTGGTGGCCCGCTGCCACAGCCCGATGCGGTAGCCGCCCGGTACCTGCGTCCCCTCGGTGATCGAGTCGCCCAGCGGCATGACGCGTGTTCCGCCGTTGGACTCCGCGAGCGCCGGTGCGGCGGGCAGTGCGGTGGCGACCAGCGCGGCGGCGCAGACGATGAGCCGCCGTAACTTTGCGTGCATCTGTTCTCCCGTCCCAGGAAACCATGGTGCGTTAGCGCTAACACTGGATAACGCAGCGACTTCACGTCAAGGGCCTGACCACCTGAGACGACAAGAATGGCCGCACAAGCTCTTCCCTTGTGGTGCAGGAAATTTGAGATTTGCAAGTTTCAGTTGTCTCAGCTGGCACAACGTTCTTGCCGTCGCTTTGCCTAGCGTTAGCGCTCACATCACATCTGCCTGGGGTGCACGAGAACTACACCTCCTGCCGTGGTTCGGAGTCCTTGCCCAGCGGTCCGGCCCACTGCTGCGGCCGGAACGCCCGTGCGATCTGCGGGGTGATCTTCAGGCTGTCCGGCCCGTGCCGGCGCGCGATCACCACGTTGAACAGCAACCACAACGCCCACGCCAGCAAGGCGATGGTCGGCAACGCCGCGATGGTGACGACAACGGTGAGGTTCATGCCGGCTGTCCTCGGCGCAGCGCGAGCTCGGCGAGCACCGCGGCTCCGTCCGTCAGCACCGCGTCGTCGAACACCGCGAGCGGCGAGTGGTTGCCCGTCCGGCCGTCTCCCGCGCCGAGCAGCACGAACGTGCCGGGCACCTCGCGCACGACTCGGGAGAAGTCCTCGCCGCCGGGCAGCGGGTTCTCCAACAGCCCCGGAAGGCTCCGTGTGGAAGCTCCGCCACCAGGAGGTGCTCCGCGCGCTGCACGACGGACGCCGGACAGCGGTGGACATCGGGGCCGCGATCGGGCGCAGCGGTGCGCCGCTGGCTCAACTGGATGATGGAGGACGGCCTGCTGTCGTTCCGCTGCGAGGTCGCGCAGCCCATCACCGGATGGCCGATCGCCACGACGTTCTGGGCGCGCGTGCCGCCCGACCAGCTCGACGAGACCGCCACGAAGCTGGCCACACGGACGGAGGTGCGGCTGTGCGCGGCGGTCACCGGGTCGGACAACCTGATCACGACGCTCTGGTTGCGGTCGCTCGGCGACATCCAGCGCGTGGAAGCGGAGCTCGCGACCAGCCTGCCTCAGCTGACCCTCACCGACCGCGCCGTCACGTTGCGCGCGGTGAAGCGGATGGGTTGCCTGCTCAGTGAAAGCGGGCACATCACCGAGGTGGTGCCCATCGATCCGTGGGCACCAGGCATCTCGGCCTGATGTTCAGGCTCCGCAGGAGTCCCTGACGACCAGCCGGGTCGGCAGGATCACCGGGTCCTCGCGGCCAGCGCCGGTGATCATGGCCATGATCGCTTTGGCGGCCGCCACACCGAACCCCGGTTTGTCCTGGGCCACCGTGGTGAGCGCCGGATCGACCACGGAGGCGATCTCGATGTCGTCGAACCCGACGATCGCCAGGTCGTCCGGCACGCGCAGTCCCGCGGCACGGGCGGCCAGCAGCGCTCCGACCGCCATCTCGTCGCTGGCCGCGAACACAGCCGTCGGCGGCTCGTTCAGTGCGAGAAGTCGTTGCATGGCAACGGTTCCACTCGTCCGGTAGAAGTCACCGGCGACGACGTACTCGTCGCGCGGCGGCAGACCGGCCTCCCGCAGTGCATCGCGGTAGCCGGCGACACGGGCCCGGGAGGGCTGGTTGCCCGGCGGGCCCGTGATCGTGGCGATCCGGGTGTGACCGAGTCCAGTGAGGTGCCGGGTGGCCGCCCGCGCGCCGCCAGCGTTGTCGGAGGTCACGTAGGTGGCTCTGGGGCCGTCGACGGCTACGTCCAGCGCGACGCACGGAACTCCTGACTGCGCGAAGGCTTCGAACGCCTCGGCGTCGGAACCGCTGTCGATCAGGACGAGCCCGCCGAGGTGGTGGCGGCGGGTCATGTTCACGTAGCCGACCGGATCAGCGAGCGACGCGCCGACCTCGCGGGCGTCACCGCTGGTCGCGAGCATCAGCAGGTGGTAACCGTGGACGCTGAGCGCGGACTTCAGCCCGATCAGCAGGTCCTGCAGGTACGGGTGCCGCCAGCCGGGCCTGCGGTGGTCGGTGTCCCAGACCAGTCCGATCATCGTGGACTGCTTCGTCGACAACGCCCGCGCGGATTCGTTGGGCTGGTAGCCCAGCTCCCGCGCGACTCGCAGCACTCGTTCCCGCGTTTCCTCGTTGACCGTTTCCGGCTGGTTGAAGACACGCGACACCGTCGCCACGGACACACCGCAGAGCTGGGCGATCTCACGCCCGGTCGCCATCGGACCTCCGTTTCACCGTAAGCGGTTACATCATCGTACGAGCAGCAGTTTCCCTGTTCAAACGACTGCCACAGTCGACTCGTTTATCGTTTTGTTACTTGACGGGCTCGGTGTGACCCGGTTGTCATGGGCCCCGCACATCCCCGGCAGTGTTCGGCCGCCAGATCGTCGGCGGCACCATGCCGGGCGCCGTCAAGGGCTGACCTCGCGAAGGAGATCGGTGTGAGTTTTCCGGACGGCTTCCGCTGGGGTGTGGCGACCTCGGCCTATCAGATCGAGGGGGCGGCGCGGCTCGACGGCCGCGGTCCGTCCATCTGGGACACGTTCGCGGCGGTGCCCGGCGCGGTCGCGAACGGCGACAACGGCGACGTGGCGGCGGACCACTACCACCGCTGGGCCGAGGACGTGCGGTTGCTCGTCGACCTCGGCGTGGACGCGTACCGCTTCTCGGTGTCGTGGCCGAGGATCCTGCCGGAGGGACGCGGCCGGGTGGAGCAGCGCGGCCTCGACTTCTACCGGCGGCTCGCCGAGGCGTTGCTGGGCAAGGGGATCGAGCCGTTCGTCACGCTGTACCACTGGGACCTGCCGCAGGCGCTGGAGGACCTGGGTGGCTGGCGCAGCCGCGACACGTCCTACCGGTTCGCCGACTACGCCGCGACCGTGCACGAGGCGCTGAGCGACGTCGTCACCAAGTGGGTCACGCTGAACGAGCCGTACTGCTCTTCGATCGTGGGCTACGGCGAAGGCCGGCACGCCCCCGGCGCCAGGGAAGGTCACGGCGCACTGGCGGCGGCGCACCACCTGTTGCTGGGGCACGGTTTCGCCGTGCGGGCCATGCGCGCCAACGGTGCGGCCGGCCAGGAGTTCGGCATCGTGCTCAACCAGTCCCCCACCGTGCCGGTGACGGACTCCCCCGCCGACGTCGCCGCCGCGAGCCGGCAGGACTGCCTGTTGCGCAGGCAGTTCACCGACCCGCTGTTCGGCGGGACCTATCCGGACGAGCTGACCTCGATGTTCAGCGAGATCACCGACTTCTCGTTCCGGCACGACGAGGACCTGTCGATCATCGGCGAGCCGCTGAACCACGTCGGTCTCAACTACTACTACCGCCTGCACGTCGCCGACGCACCGCACCGGGAGCCGGATCCCGCCAAGCGCACCGCCCACGACATCGGCGTCGACACGACCCAGCTGCCGGACGTGCCCCGCACCGGCATGGGCTGGCCGGTGGAACCCGCCGGTCTCACCACGGCGCTGACGGACCTCAAGGCCCGTCACCCCGATCTGCCTCCCGTGTACGTCACGGAGAACGGATGCGTCTACCCGGACACGGAAACCTTCGAGGACGACGACCGCATCGCCTATCTCCGCGACCACATCGCCGCGGCCGAAGCAGCCGCGGCGGCCGGAGTGGACCTCCGCGGCTACTTCTGCTGGTCGCTGCTCGACAACTTCGAGTGGGCGCACGGCTACAAGCACCGGTTCGGCCTGATCCACGTCGACTACGCGACCCAGCGCCGCACACCGCGCGCCAGCTACCGCTGGTACCGCTCGTTCATCAACGCTCGGCGGCAGGACAGCTGACGGCCGGAGCAGCTCCCCGGCTGGTGATGAGGGGATCTACTGGCGTTGCGCGGCCACCCAGGTCGCGACCTGCACCCTGGACTTGAACCCCAGCTTCGTCAGGATGTTCTCGGTGTGGGTCTCCGCGGTCCGCACCGAGATCACCAGCCGGTCCGCGATCTCCCTGCTGGTCAGCCCTTCGGCGATGAGGCCGGCGATCTCCCGCTCGCGCCGCGTCAGCACGCTCGGCGGCTCCACCGGCGCGGCGGCCTCCGGCTCCTCGCCCAGGGAGTACGCCATGGCCTCGTCGATCGTCATCGACCGGCCGCGCCCGAACGCCTCGTCGAAACCCTTGTCGCCCAGTCGTTTCCGCCCGACGCGCTCGGTTTCCTCGTGGTAGGGGTACATGTGCTGGTAGGTGCGCAGCGGACGGGCCATGATCTCCCAGACGCGGTCCGCCGCGCCGAGCAGCGTCGCCGCCGGTTCCACGTGCCCGAGCGCGGCCTCGACCCACGACAGCGACTCCACGGACCAGCCGATGCCGGTGAGGTCGCGGATGTCGCGGCGCAGCCGGATGCTCTCCCGGTACAGCCCGGCGGCACGGTCGTGGTCACCCTGCGCCATCGCGAAGATGCCCATGCTCCAGAGCGCGTACGAGCGGTGGAAGCACTCGCCCGCGGGCTCGGTGATCCGCAGCCACTCCTCGTGGCAGGCGGTGGCGCGGGCGACGTCACCGGCGAGGCCCACGGCGCTGGAGTAGCTCACCATCAGGTCGAGGCGGCGCGGCACGTCGACGCCGGGTGCCAGCACCGCGATGCCCCGCTCCAAGACCGAGATCGCGGCCGGCAGGTCACCGCTGTACAGATCGACGCTGCCTTCCACCCAGCAGGCGAAGGCCGTGATGGCCGGGTCGTTCACGACCGCCTCGATGGTCCTCGCGTCGGCCAGGCGGCGCAGGCTGTCGTCGAACTGCCCGTCCGCCGCCGCCAGGCTGCCGTCGGTGAGCAGCGCCCTGGCCCGCTCGACGGACGGCGGGCTCGGCCGGTCGAGCGCACGGCCCAGCCACAGGCGGCCTTCCCTGGCCCAGCCGCGGCCCCACCAGTAGAAGTGGAACAGACCGGACAGCATCCGGAACGCGGCCTCCAGCTCCCCCGGTTCCTTGAGGCAGTAGTCCACGGCCGCCTGGACGTTGGCGTGCTCACGGTCCAGCCTGGCGAACCAGAACACCTGCCGGGAGCTCACCCAGTCGGCGTTGGCCTGGTCGATCAGCCCGAGGTGGAAGTCGCGGTGCCTGCGCAGGAGATCCGCGTGTTCACCCGCGCGGTCGAGCTGTTCCACGCCGAACTCGCGGATGGTCTCCAGCATCCGGTAGCGCATCACGTCGCCGTGCTGGTCCGCGACCAGCACCGACTTGTCCAGCAACGAGGACACGGTGCTCAGCACTTCCTCGACGGCGAGCCCGGCACCGCAGCACACGTCTTCCGCGGCGTCGAGCTCGAACCCGCCGGCGAACACCGACAGCCGCGCCCACAGCAGCTTCTCCGCGTCCGAGCACAGGCCGTGGCTCCACTCGATGCACGACCGCAGCGTCTGCTGCCGGGCGGGGAGCACGCGCTGCCCCGCGGTGAGCGACTGGGGCTGGTCCAGCAGCCGGGCGAGGATGTCCTTCTCCGACAGCGCCCGCACCCGCGCCGCCGCCAGCTCGATCGCGAGCGGCAGGCCGTCCAGTCGTTGGCAGATCTCGGCCACCACGTCCCCGTTGGCGGAGTTCACGGTGAAGCCGAGCCGCACGGACGCCGCTCGTTCCGCGAACAGCGTCACCGCCTCCGACCCGTTCAGCTCCTGCTCGCCGAGCGGCCGTTCCAGGGCCGGGAGGGTGAGCGGTGGCACGGGCATGACTGCCTCGCCCGCGATGCCGAGGCACTCCCGGCTCGTCGAGAGGATTCGCAGCTCGTGACACGTCTGCAGCAGCGCGTGGGACAGTCCGGCGACCGCGTCCACGAGATGCTCGGAGTTGTCCAGCACCAGCAGCAGCCGGCGCGACGACAGGTAGTCGATCAGCATCTCGAGCGAGGTCCGGCCGGCCTCGCGCATGCCCACCGCCAGCGCCACGGCGTTCGCCACGAGCTCGGCGTCGCGCAGCTCGTCCAGCTCGACCAGCACGACCCCGTCCGGGAACGCCCGGTGCACGATGCGGCTCACCTCCAGGGCGAGGCGCGTCTTGCCGACTCCGCCCGGTCCGGTGAGGGTCACGAGGCGTGACGCGGACAACAGGCGCCTGACCTCGTCCACCTCACGCCGGCGGCCGACGAAGCTGCTCAGCTCCAGAGGAAGACCCGAAGTCCTCCTCCGGGCGACCGTGCCCATAACAACGCACGGTAGTGCCGTGGCCCCCGCGGCGCAGGGGGGAACCCACAACGGTTTGGAATCCGTAGCCTTCTACGTACTTCTCCCGATGTGTCCGCGGGGTGTCGCGAGCACCATTTCTCCATGTGGCCCGGACCACACGGGCTGGTGAAGAACCGGCCGCCGGGACACCAGGAGCGCAGCCATGTGCCAGCACCAGCCACAGTGCCCTGACGCGGCGGACCCGCGCGGCCCGTGGGCGGAGATCGCCGTCGCTCACCCCGAGCAGGGCTGGTACCTGCTCTGCAACGGGATCGTGCTGTTCGACGACGGAGGCCTGATGCTGCCCGATCACCGCGTCGTCGCTCCTGCCGCCTGATCTCGTTCGGGGGCGGCCTGACTCGGTCGGCCGCTCTCAAACGTGCCCGGTGGTTCCCCCGATGCCGGTGTCGCCTCCCCCCGCTGACACCGACGCGCACCGGGCGGGTGGGGTGGACGGTCTGCTCGCCGCAGCGCGCCTCTGCGGTCGGACCGTCCGCCCCGCCGTCCACCCCCACGACTCCGGAGAGAACCCGCCATGACCATCGACTCGCCGCCGCAGCCGTGCCCGCGTTGCCTTCGCCCGACAGTGCTGGTCACCCACCGCCAAGGCCGCGAATGGCTGCACGTCGGCACGTGGCTCGCCCGGTGCGGGCGGGTCGTGCACGCCGGCTGAGAGGGCTCACGGCGACGCGGCGGTGGACACCGGCGCGGTGAGCAGTCCGATGAGCAGGTCGACCAGTTCCGCAGCGGATTGCGGGTCGTCCCGCGGTAGATCGTCCGCGCACACGGCCCGTTCGCGGTCGGCGAGCAGGGCGAACAGCACGGTGGGCAGGACGCGCAGCCGCCGGCGCCGGATCTCGGGTGGCAGGTCCCGCAGCGCGCGGTCCAGACGCATGATGATCAGCCGGACCGCGGCCCGCCCCGCTCGCCCGAGGTTGCTGTCCGCGGCCAGCGCCGGGTGAGTTCGGACCTGTTCGAGGAACCGGGCGTAGTGGGTGGCGCCGTGTTCGTACGGGACGGTCAGCATCGGCACGACCAACGCCGACACCAAGGCCCGCACGTCGTGCGTCTCGCCGGCCGCCTCGCTCTCGGTGAGCAGCTCCAGGCGGTGCTGCTCCAGGTCGGCGATGCGGTACTCGGCGACGGCGTCGATCAGCCCGTCCCTGGAGCCGAAGTGGTACTGGACCGCGGAGTTGTTGCGCTGCCCCGCCGCCGTCGCGATGTCGCGCAACGGCACCTCGACGCCGTGCTCGGCGATCAACCGCTCGGCGGCGACGATGATCCGCTCCCTGGCGTCCGCGCTGGCCACGACATTACGTTAACACGCGCTTCTTGACTTTTAAGCACCAGCGCTTAACAGTGGCCGAGTGGTGACGGACATGTTCGGCTTGCCAGGCGCGGTCGCGGTGGTGACCGGAGCGGGACGGGGCATCGGCGCGGCATCGGCGGTGGCACTGGCCGAGGCGGGCGCGGACGTGGTGATCAGCGCACGTACCGCGGAGCAGCTCAACGAGGTCGCGGGCAGGATCGAGGTACTGGGGCGGCGGGCCGTCGTCGTGCCGGCAGATCTGTCCGATGTGGACGCTACGGCGGCGCTGGCGGACACGGCCGTCGAGCGGTTCGGGCGGCTGGACGTCGTGGTGAACAACGTCGGCGGCACGTTGCCGAACACGTTCCTGACGACAACGCCGGACTTCCTGGAAGACGCCTTCCACTTCAACGTGACCACCGCGCACGCCCTGACCTGCGCGGCGGTACCGCACATGCTCAAGGGCGGCGGCGGGTCGGTGGTCAACATCAGCTCTGTGATGGGCAGACTCGCCGGTCGCGGCTTCCTGGCCTACGGCACGGCGAAAGCGGCCCTGACGCACTACACGCACCTGGCCGCCACGGACCTCGCGCCGCGGATCAGGGTGAACGCGATCGACGTGGGCTCGGTCCACACCTCGGCACTCGACGTGGTCGCCCGCGACGAGAAGATCAGGACCTCGATGGAACAGGCCACACCGTTGCGCCGGCTGGGACATCCCGACGAGGTCGCGGCAGCGGTGCTGTACCTGGCGTCGCGGGCCTCCGGCTACACCACGGGATCGGTGCTGCGGGTCGACGGCGGGATCGGCGCGCCCAACCTCGACTTCAACCTGCCGGATCTCTGAGGAGGCCCAGATGCGCGTGGTGCAGTGGAGCACGGGCAACATCGGCAAGTGGGCGTTGCGGGGCATCATCGACCACCCCGAACTCGAGCTGGCCGGGGTGTGGGTGTCGGGCCCCGGCAAGGACGGCCGCGACGCGGGAGAGCTCGCCGGGGTGGACCCGGTCGGGATCCGCGCGACCACGGATGCCGGCCAGTTGATCGCGACGAAGCCGGACTGCGTGGTCTACACGGCGATGGCCGACAACCGGTTGACCGAGGCGATCGCCGACCTGTGCCTGCTGTTGCGGGCGGGCATCAACGTGGTGGCCAGCGGTCCGGTGTTCCTGTCCTACCCGGAGGGAACCGTGCCGCCCGAGCTGATCGAGCCGGTTCGCCAGGCCGCGATCGACGGCGGAAGTTCGTTGTGGGTCAACGGCATCGACCCCGGCTGGGCCAACGACTGGCTGCCACTGCTGCTGTCCGGCACGTGTCAGCGCATCGACCTCATCCGATGCTCGGAGATCACGGACTACTCCACCTACGACAATCCGTTGGTGTTGTTCGACATCATGGGCTTCGGTTCGGCGCCCGACCACACTCCCCTGCTGTTGCAGCCCGGCGTGCTCACTCTTGCCTGGGGCAGCGTGGTCCGCCAGCTGGCCGCCGCGCTGGACGTCGCGCTGGACTCGGTCGTCGAGGACCACGAGCGGTTCGCGGCTCCCGAGTCGTTCCCGGCCGCGGGCCGCACGATCGCCGAGGGCACGATGGCGGCGCTGCGGTTCACCGTCAGCGGCATGATCGCGGATCGGCCGGTGCTCGTGCTCGAGCACGTCACCCGCCTGCGGGCGGACCTCGCGCCGGACTGGCCGCAGCCGGTCGGCACCGGCTGCTACCGCGTG
This sequence comes from Lentzea atacamensis, assembly GCF_003269295.1. GTDB lineage: Bacteria > Actinomycetota > Actinomycetes > Mycobacteriales > Pseudonocardiaceae > Lentzea > Lentzea atacamensis. The sequence goes on from NZ_QLTT01000001.1 coordinate 302,179, forward strand.
GAGATCGCCGGTGAACCCAACTACGTGGTCGACGTGCGGTTGACCGGTGGCGACGGCGACCACAACACCGCGGGCGTGGCGTCGACCGCCATGCGTCTGGTCAACGCCGTTCCCGCGGTCGTGGCCGCCCCACCCGGCCTGCTCACCGCACTCGACCTGCCCCTGACCACCGGACGCGGGCTCGTGGCCCGCGGCGCGAACGCCTGAGCCCTACCAGCCCCATCGGGACGACGGCCGCGTCTGTTGTTGTTTCAGGTCAAGGAAGTTGTACGCGGGCAACGGTCCGGTGCAAGTCGCCGTGACATCGGTGAACGCCGCCACCGCGGCGCGCACGGCCTCGATCTGGTCCAGAGGCAGAAGGTACGCACGGAGTTCCACGGTGTGTTCGGGTGCGGGAAGCAGCGCCGTCGACCGGGCCACCGCCGACACCGGTGCGAGCAGTGCTTCCGCCTCTTTCCGGCGCCACGCCACGATTTCCCGCGCGATCAGCTCGCCTTCTGCGAGGGTGTCCGTGCGGCGGCCCGTGAACGTGCGCTTCTCGTAGACCGCGCGCAACGCGGTGTCTTCGTCGAACGCCAGGCGCACGTGCAGCTCCGCCATGCCGTCGAGCTGGTCGAGATGGTGCCGCAGTGCCGGTGGGCCCAGTGCGAGCACCGCCGTGCGGGCGGCGGCCTCGTCCACCGCCGTGGTGCCGATGCGCAGTGGCAGCACCGGTCCGCCCGGCAGCAACGCGCACAACGCGGCCAGCTGGGCGACGGCCTCCTGCTCGGTCAGCGCGAGGCCGTCCGGCCGGTCGCTGACGACGACGGCGAGGTCCTCCAGCGCGACCATCCGGAACGGTGATCCGTCCGGCAGCCGGTGCAATGCCCGCACAACGCCGTGCAGGTGCAGGCTCACGGCTGGGGTTCCTCCACCTGGACCGCGGCCGGCGTGACGACCGCGGGGGTGACCATGGCCGGGACCGCGGAGGCGAGCAGGCCGTAGGTACCGCCGATGCCCTGTGCCGCGGGTGGTGCCGCCGCGAGGCCCCGGCGGGTCACCTCCAGCCGTTGCATCGCTTCCAGGTACCGGATGTAGGTGTCGACGCTCGCGATCACGACCTTGATGTCGATGGCGAGGATCTCGATGCCGATCAGCGACACGCGCACCGACGCGTCGATCACGAGTCCCTTGTCCAGCAGGACGTTCAGCACGTCGGACAGGCCGCCGGTGTTCGGCACGGCAGGAGCGGTCACGATGATGCCCTCTCTTCGCGCAACAGGCTCGCGATGTCGACGGGAAGCCGGACACCTGAGGAGTCCGGTTCACCGAGTGCTTCGCGCAACGCCGCGAACTGGCGTTGCAGTGAGATCAGCGCCTGGCCGAGGTTCTCGGTCTCCTCGGCCGTGAGGGTGCCCGCGTCCACCCGGCGCAGCGCTTGACGCTCCAGCAGTTCACACACGATCTCCAGCACGGCCACGACGATCCGGCCGAGCCCTCTGCCCGCGTCCTGCGCGGTCACCGGTCACCGCCGATGCCGATCAGCAACAGCCTCAGGTCGAGCCGGATCAGCTCGACGCCCGCCAACGCGATGACCACGTCGCCACGCACGACCGCACCCCGGTGCACCACCCGGTCGAGCAGGTCGACGAGGCTCGCGGCGGTGTGCTCAGGCATCGGCGAACTCCACCTTCGTGAACGAGTACGGCGGCCAGGGCCCGGTGATCTCCACTCGCAGCCCCAGTTCCCCGGTCAGCCGGCGAACCTCGGCGTGGAAGTCCTCCTCGTCCTCGGTGCGCACCAGGTACGCCGCTTCGAGCAGGAGGTCGCCCGAGAGGTCGCGGCACGTGCTCTCGGCGGCTCGCTGCTCCAGTGCACGGTGCACGGCGGCAGCGCCACTCCGGACGGCATCGGTGGCGTTCAGCCGCTGCCGGCGCAGTGTCAGATAAGCCGTTCCCGACATCTCGTCCAGATTGATCGGCTCACGCTCGGGGGCTCGCACCCGGACGCCCCACTCGCGCCGCCCCTCGACCCGGTCCAGCCAGGCCGACGCCTCCTCGTGGCGAGCGCTGAGCAGTCGCACGGCGGCGTCGACACCGTCGAGGACGGTGCCGAACCGCAGTGGCAGCACCGGTTCGCGCTGGAACACCGCACGCACCACGGCGTCGTGGTAGCGGGCCAGCACCGCCAGCGGACTGTCCTCAGTGGGCTCGTCGAGCTCGAGCCCGGTGAACCGGTCGAGCTCGACCTCGGCCACGACGAGGGCGAGGCCCCGGTGGCCGATCAGCCACGGCCCGGCCAGGTCGAGCTGCCGATCTCTCGTGATCGCGTACGCGTACAGGCCGCGGCTCATGGTCGTTTCTCCTCCAGCGCCCGCTCCAGCACCGCGAGACGCTCACGCAGCTCGGCGTTCTCCGCGGCCAGCTCGTTCGCCGCGGCCCGCTCCACCGCCTTCGGGGCGAAGAACGGGTCGTCCGTCCACCAGTCCATGCCCATCTCCCTGGCGGTCTGCGCGGACGCGACGAACAACCTCACCCGCAACGTGAGCAGCTCGATGTCCACCACGCAGACCGCGATGTCCCCGACGATCACCACGCCCTTGTCCAGGACGCGTTCCAGCGTGTCGGCGAGAGAACTGGACCTGTTGTCCACTGTGGAACCGTCCCCTCACATGTCGGTCGTCCCGCGGGTGTAACGCCGGAGCCGCTCGCAGCCGAACAGCTCCCCCGTCGCGTCGACGTCGACGCGATAGGTGGACATGACGCTGGTCGTGGCCGGGATGCGTTCGAGCTCGAGCACGTCGACCAGCACCGACCAGCCGCCGTCCGGCAGCGCGCGTATCCCCGAAACGGCTTCCGGCGTCCTGCCGATCAGCGCACCGAACTGCTCCGTCGCGGCGCGAATGGCGAATGCGGCAGTGAGTTTCTCAGGTTTTCCGGATGGCGAACTTTCATTGAAGTCGTCAGCCACCCTCCTGATCTTAGGGAGATCGCACCGCACGTCGCGATAATGCGTGCACAGCAAGAATTGACATATTCACCAGAACTGTCGAACAAGTCGAATACTGCCCCGGCCGTTGCAACCGGGGAGACCAAAAGGCGCTGCCAGCTGCGGAAATTCAGCGGAGTCCACAATGCCGACTCCGGCGGACGGGTGTGCGAATACCACCTTTGGAGCATGCGGACGAATCGGTGGATTCAGCCACCTATTGAGACACAGAATTTCAATGCAGCTGGTCGGGCGATTCCCGATCGGAATCACCGCGCCGCGGTTGACCTCGCCCGCAGGCGCAAGGCGGAGACGAGGAAGAAGATGCCGCCGAGAAGTGCGTAACCGGCCAGGTTCACCAGCGTCGCACCGTCCTTTGCGGACTGGAGGATGAACGAAGTGCCCGCCAGGACGGAAATCCCGCCGCTGAGGATCATCGGCCACTGACCACCCAGGCCGCGCCGCAGAACACCGACGACGAGCTGGACGAGCCCCGACACGATCGCCCAGCTCCCCCAGACCCGCAGGACGCCGGGGATGCCGGACGAGGCGGCGAGGGCGAGGCCGGTGGCGGCGAGCAGGCTGATCGCGATGTTCACGTAGAGGCCCGTGACCGCCTTCGTCTCCTTGGACGAGCGGAGGTCGACGATCGCCGCGGCCACGTCGAACACCGGGTACAGCACCAGCAGCGCGAGGCTCACGGCGCTGAGGCTCGACGCGGTCGCGACCAGCGAACCGGCCCACAACAGCGCGAAGGCGAACCGGACGAAGTACAGGCGCCTCAAGCCGAGTGCCACACCGGTCTCCGGAAGAGCAGCGGTGCTCATGAGTGTTCTCCCTCAGATAGATAGAACGTTCAGTCTCTCGCTGAACCATGACAGCCGCGTGGCGCCATCGTCAAGACCGAACGTTCTATCTGCTAGCGTGGCCGTCGAGAAGGAGAGGTGGGGCGACGGTGTCCGAAGCACGATCGCGGCTGCTCACCACGGCGAGCCGGCTGTTCTACTCGGAGGGGCTGCACTCGGTCGGTGTCGACCGGATCATCTCCGAGGCGTCCGTGACCCGCGCGACCTTCTACCGGCACTTCCCGAGCAAGGAAGATCTCCTGGTCTCCTACCTGCGCCTCGCCGACGAGGCGATCCGCGCCCAGGTGGAGACGGCCCGCGCCGCCGCGCCCGACGCGGCCGGGGCGGTGCGGGCGGTCGCGGAGTCGATCGCCGGCGGCATCCGGTCGGACGGCTTCCGGGGATGTGCGTTTCTCAACGCCGCGGCGGAGTACCCCGATCCCGCGCACCCGGTGCACCAGGCGGTCCTCGCTCATCGGGAGTGGTTTCTGAGCACCGTCACCGACCTGCTGGCACGGACGGGAGAGACGGCGGCCGAGCCCGCGGCGCGGCATTTCGTCATGCTGCGGGACGGAGCGATGGCGGCGGGATGCCTCACCGATCCTGAGCCGATCTGCGAGACGTTCCTGCGCGGCGTCGAGGGGATCCTGAGGTACCGAGCCACTCTCGCCTGATCACCGCCGTGCGCGTCGGTGATCATCCAACCGTGAACTACGTTGGTGGCATGGAGATCTACGACATCCCGGTCAGCACGCTCGCGGGTGAGCCGGGCAGCCTCGACGCGGTGCGGGGCAAGGTGCTGCTCATCGTCAACGTCGCCTCGCGCTGCGGCCTGACCCCTCAGTACGCGGGTCTGGAGCGGCTGCAGGAGAAATACGCCGACGACGGCTTCTCCGTGATCGGCTTCCCGTGCAACCAGTTCGCGGGTCAGGAGCCCGGCACCTCGGAGGAGATCGCCACCTTCTGCTCGACGACCTACGGGGTGTCGTTCCCCCTGTACGAGAAGCTGGAGGTCAACGGGCCCGGTCGGCACGCGATTTACCAGGAGCTGGTGCGTCAGGCGGACGCGGAAGGCGTCGCCGGCGACGTCCAGTGGAACTTCGAGAAGTTCCTGGTCTCGCGCGACGGCGAGGTGCTGGGCCGGTTCCGGCCGAACGTCGAGCCCGAGGCGCCGGCGATCACCGAGGCGATCGAGGCGGCACTTCGATAGGTCATCTGTGAATGCTGTTGCCGCGGCGTGCGCGGAGGTTGAATCCGCGCACGCCGTCGAAAGGGCTTCAGCATGCGTTTGATGAGCACAGCCGCGGTCACCGCCACAGCTCTCCTGGTGTCCGCGCTGCCCGCGTCCGCGATCAACTCCTACAACGCCACTCCCGCGCCCGAGCGCACCGAGGTCGGTGCCCTCGTCGCGACCTGGGACAACGACGACAACCCGGCGACCCCGGACCGCGTCGACTGGGTCTGCAGCGGAACGATGATCGACGACGACACGTTCCTCACGGCCGCGCACTGCACCAGCGACTGGCCGGCGAACGTGAAGTTCTACGTGTCGCTGCACCAGGACGTGCAGACCGCGCTGGACAACGCCACGGGCACGCCGGCGCAGATCGCCGCGGCGGTCGCGGTGCCGGGCACCGCGCACAACCACCCCGCCTACCCCGGCCCGGCGGAGGACACGCACGACATCTCCGTGGTGCAGGTGTCCGCGCAGCAGATGAAGGCGCGGTGGAAGTTCACCCCGGCGACGCTGCCCACCGCGAACCGCCTGGGTGAGCTCGGACCGCAGGGGCTCAACGACACGCCCTGGCTGGTCGCCGGCTACGGCACGCAGGAGGCCCGCCGCGGTCCAGGCGGGCACACGCACCCCGGTGGCGGTGTCCGGATGAAGGCGCCGGTGACGTTCAACGCGCTGAACAACGCGTGGGCCCGGCTCGCCATGACGGCGCCGCAGGGCAACGGCGGCGCCTGCTACGGCGACTCCGGTGGCCCGAACTTCGCCACGATCGACGGCAGGCTGACCCTCGCCGCCACGACGATCACCGGTGACTCGCCGTGCTACGCCACGAACGTCGTCTACCGGCTGGACAGCCCCGGAGCGCGGGACTTCCTCCGCCCGTTCGTCACGCTGCCCTGAACGGCTGCGAGCTGAGCTGACGCGCGAAGTTAGGCCGATCGGGTTACCTTCTGATTCCTGGTGACTGGGCAACACGCCGGGAACGGAGGTCGCCGTGGCACCCGACTCCGTTCCCGCCTGGATCGACCCGATGCTCGCCAAGCCCGACGGAGGCCGGCTGCGCGAAGGTCCGCAGTGGGCGTACGAGTACAAGCTGGACGGCTACCGCGCGGCGATGAGGATCGCCGCCACCGGCACGACAGTGCTGACCAGCCGCAACGGCCTCGACCTCACCGCCGAGTTCGCCGACCTGACGGGCGTGCTCGCCGAGGCGCTGCACGGGCGCGCCGCGGTGCTCGACGGTGAGGTCGTGGTCTACAACGAAGCCGGCCAGATCGACTTCGGCCTGCTGCAGCAACGACGCGGGCGCTTCCAGAAACACCGCACCGCTCGGCGGACCGAGCCGTTCACCGACGTCCCGGTCCGCTTTCTGGCGTTCGACCTGCTGCTGCTCGACGGGCGGCTCCTCCTCGACGAGCCCTACGAGCAGCGGCGCGCGCGGCTCAGCGAGCTGGCGATGCCCGACCCGTTCCGGGTGGCCGTGGTGCCGTCGTTCACCACCGCCGACCTCGCCGCCGAGCGGCTCACCCCGCAACGCCTGCTCGAACGCGTGGCCGCCGAGGGGCACGAAGGGCTCGTCGCCAAGCGCCTCGACTCCCCCTACCTGCCAGGCAAGAGGCCGGACTTCTGGTGCAAGCACCCGCTGGTGCAGACGCGCGAGGTGATCGTCTGCGGCTGGCGGCCCGGCCAGAGCGGCTTCACCGGCACCGTCGGCGGGCTGCTGCTCGGTGCGCACGACCCGGACACCGGTGAGCTGGTCTACATCGGCGACGTCGGCACCGGCTTCACCCGCCAGGACCGCGACCAGCTCCGGGATCGGCTGGCACCGCTCGAACGCCCACGCCACCCGTTCTCCGCCACTCCCCCGCGCGAGGACGTCGTGCGGGCCAGGTGGGTCGAGCCCGAACTGGTGGGCGAGGTGCGGTTCCGGCAGTTCACCCGCGGCGAGCACGGCCGCCTGCGCCACACCGCCTGGCGCGGCCTGCGCGCCGACCGCAGCCCCGCCGAGGTCGTCGCGCCACAGCCCGGCCGTTCACCCGCACCGGCGGAACCACCGGACATCGGCCGCCGCATCACCGTCAAGGCGGACGGACGCCGTCTGACCCTGTCCAACCTGGACAAGCCCCTGTACCCGGACGGCTTCACCAAGGGCGAGGTGATCGACTACTACACCCGCGTCGCCCCGGTGCTGCTGCCGCACCTGCGCGGCCGGCCGGTCACGTTCGTCCGCTTCCCCGACGGCGTGGGCAGGCAGGCGTTCTTCCAGAAGAACGCCGACGCCGGCGCACCGGACTGGCTGCCGACCGCCGCGCTGCCGAGCGGCGGCTCCCGGCGCGGCACCAACGCCGGCGAGATCATCCGCTACCCGCTGATCGAGGAGCTCGCCGCACTGGTGTGGGCGGCCAACCTCGCCGCCCTCGAACTGCACGTTCCACAGTGGAGGGTCGCTCCCGGTCCCGCACGCGGACTGCCTGACCGGCTGGTGTTCGACCTGGACCCCGGCCCCGGCACCTCGATCGTGGAGTGCTGCCGGGTCGCCGAACGACTCCACACCGCCCTCACCGCCGACGGCCTGGCCCCCACGGCCAAAACCTCTGGCGGCAAAGGACTCCAGGTCTACGCCGCCATCACCACCGACGATCCGGGCCGGCCGTCCGCCTACGCGAAAGCGCTGGCCGAACGGTTCGCCGCGGAGACACCCGGCCTGGTGACCGCGAAGATGACCAAGGCACTGCGCACGGGCAAGGTGTTCATCGACTGGAGCCAGAACAACCCGGCCAAGACCACCGTCGCGCCCTACTCCCTGCGCGGCCGCGACCATCCGGCCGCCTCCGCACCGGTCACCTGGGACGAGGTCCGCGACTGCCAGCACGCGGAAGAGCTCGCCTTCACCGCGGACGACGTGCTCGACCGGGTGGCAGAGCACGGTGACCTGTTCGCCGTCTGAACACCGCTGGAAGTGCTTCGTCAGGTGCGGTAGGGGCCTTGACCGGCGGGGTGATCTTCTAGTGGGGTGACGCCGGGAGGAGTTGGCGCGAGCACAACCCGCTGTCGTGCACCAGCACAACGCTCCTGGAGATCGCGAACGGGTGGCACCACCACGGCGAGCGAGGGGGCGATGTGGGAAGACTGAATCGCGTTGATCTGCCCGGCCTGATTGGTCGCGAGCCCCTTGGTTTCTTGGCGACGATGGGACTCGAAGCCCAGTTGTTGCACCAGGTCTACTTGAGCTGGGACCCGGCGGACGGTCATGCGATCCTGCACAGCGAGCGATATGCCACCATTGTCGATGTTGTCACCGAGCTGAAGGATGCGCTGGCCACGGTCAAGTCGGGACAAGCAATTCCAGGCATCAAAGGGTTTCCAATCCCCCGGAATCACGGAATGGCAGACCCCTTACGCATCCGCCCGGACGAGTACCGCAAGGTGCGTGCGCGTCAGGAACGCTCCGGCAGCTATTACTGGTTCGACAGCGTGGTGACCGACCGTGCGGTGGACGCCAATGGCTTCTGTGTTTTGAATCCTCTCGTCGGTATCCGTGGACGACAAACCGCCGGCAGCTTCTGGTACTACCCGATGATGGAAGTCAAGCGAGACCCGGAACGGCTTCTCACGGAAGCGCTGACGGGCTGGCGGAGGGTAGCAGGCGCGGAGGGATGGCTTCTTGATCACCGCGCGACCTATTCCTTCGAGACCACTCTGCGCGGCCCCGGTGGAAGTATGGCGGTGCCGGGTGCAACCTGGTTGGCCACCTTGGCGCTGCCGAGGTTCCGGTATCGACGTCGTAATGGCGTGGAGACCGGCCGGCCCGTGCTGCCGAACGGGTGGTTCCGCGTCGCCGATCGTGATGTGCTCGCATGGCCGATTTGGACGACACCGATTTCTGGAACCTGCCTGGATGCGGTCTGGAACGTCGGCTGGGGGTACGATGGCTGGAAATTCACGGCAAAGCCTGATGGTTCAATCGGTGCTGAGATTACGCGGACTCACGGCATACCGGCACCCAACAACATCGACCATGTCGTCGACCTGAACATTCTCGACCTGTATGGTGCTGCGCGCTCGACGCAGGGTGTTCTCACTCCTGTTGCGATGCGAACTCGACGTGTACCTGGGAAGTTCCGCGAGTACGACGCCTGGAAAGGTTGGGATTGGAAGTACCCGCCGGTTCCTGACTACCCGGGCAAGTACGGCCACGGGTGACGTTGACGTGTATCCGTCCCACCTGCCGACAGGGTCGCGCCACCAGATCGGCCCGCCGCCGCCAAGGTGACGGCCACTGCTGCACTCCCCCGCCGCGCACCAGAATGTGGTCCGCTTCTGCTGATGCGGGTGGTGCCCATGCGGGACGGACAGTCAGAGCGCCTCGCCGACTGTGAGCTGACCCGGGCGGACGACCGGATCGCGGTGACGGGCGAGATCGACGCGGCCAACGCCGGCGCGATCGCGGACCGGGTCTGCGGAGCTCTCGGCGGCACGGTCGTCGTCGTGGACCTCCGCGCGGTGACCTTCTTCAGCGCGGCTGGAGTGCACCTGCTGAGAAGGATCGCCGCCGCGGCCCGCACCTCGGACACCATCGTGCAGGTGCTGTGCTCGTCCGCGGTGCGCCACACCGCGCGACTGTGCGGAGTGACCGAACTCCCCGGCCTCGTGCTCGACCGATCCGACCGGCGCGAGCCGGACCCGACAGGGGACCGAGAGGCGCCGTCGTGACCACGTTCTCCGGCCGATCCACCCGCGAGCACTTCGAGCACGCCGTGCTGGTCGCCGACTCCGATGACGCCCTCGACCGGCTGCTCGTTCCCGTCCTGCGCCACCACATCCGCTCCGGTGAGCCCGCGCTGCTCGTGGTCAGCCGGCGCACCGAGCGCATCGTGCGCGACCGCCTCGGTTCCGCCGCCGGCAAGCTGGGCTGGGGAGATCCCAGCGCGTTCTACCAACGCCTCGGGTTCGTCTACGAGGGGTTCCGCCGCCACCTCGAACAGGAGCACGCGCAGGGCCGCAGCGTGCACGTGATCGCCGAGCCGGACTTCACCGCGGACCTGGACCTCCCGGTCGACCGCGCCACCGCCTACCTGGCGTACGAAGCGATCTGCAACGACGTCTGCGCCGGCTTCGGCTGCCCGGTGACGTGCATCTGGGACAGCCGCCACCACTCCGCCGAGGTCATCGAGTGCGTCCGCAGCGTCCACGCCCACGAGCTGACCGCCGAAGGCAGGCAGCGCAACAGCACGTTCGTCCGCGCCCGGGAGCATCTGGAATTCCAGACCCACGCGACCATGCCGCCCGCGCCGCGCAGGTTCGACATCGAGATCACGCTGCACGCTACGGCCGAGCTCGGTCCCAGCCGCGCCGCCGTCCGCGCCTGGGCCGGCTGTCACGGCTTCAGCGCCACCGCGGCGTTCCAGGTCACCACCGCGGTCAACGAAGTGCTCACCAACGGCCTCGAGCACGGACGGCCACCCGTGCGGCTCCGGGCCTGGCGCCACGGCACCACCCTGGCGGTCCAGGTGGACGACCACGGCGGCCGCCGCATCCCGCCCGACGCCGGTTACCGGCCACCCCGCCTGGACGGCGCGGGCATCGGCCTCTGGATGACCAGGCAACTCGCCGACGTCGTGCTCACCAGGACCACCGGCGACGTCACGACGGTGCGGCTGTACTTCCCCCACGCCGTCACCCACCGCAGCTTCGACGATGGGTGACGGCGACCGGGTCACGCCAGGTCAGCGGACCGCGCGCACACCGTTCTCGAAGAACGCGAGTCGCACCTCGGGGTCCACGGCCCGTTCCGGGTGGTCCATGAGCCCGAACGACAGTCCGTCCAGACTCGTGATGCCCGCGATGTTCTCGAACGAACCGTCGGGGTTGGAGTCCTTCTCGTAGCGCAGTGCCACGCGGTACTCCGCCACCGAAGCCGTGCTGTCCGGGTGGAAACGACCCTCACCGTGCGCACACGGGAAGACGAGGGTCTGACCGCCGAGCCCGGTGAGCCACGGGCTGTCGTTCTCCTCGTCGACGACGTGCCGCTGGTTCTCCTCGTTGCGGAACGTGCCGGAGCTGTTCACCTTCAGCCCCACCTTGCCGAAGCAGCCACCGCGCACCGCGATCTGGAAGCCGTTGCAGATGCCGATCAGCGGACGCGTGCGGCACGCCTCGAACTGGTCAGCCAGGTGGCTGCGCAGCAACGCACCCGCCACGGCACCCGCGCCGAGGTGGTCGCCGAACGAGAATCCGCCGGGGATGCAGAGGATGTCGGCGTCGTCGAGCCGCTCGTCGCCCGCCAGCAGGTCGGCCGCGAACCTCAGCCGCGGCGTCGCGCCCACCGCGGCGAACGCCGAGATGGTCTCCTCCTGGCAGTTCGTGCCGGGCAGGTACAGGACGTTGACGGTCGGCTTCATGCGATCCTCGCCGTGAACGAGTTGAGCCAGCCGTCACGCGCGGCCGGGGTGAACAGGTCAGTGCCGTCGAGCAGGATGCCGGAGCCGGGCGCGAGCACGCCGAGCACGACCGGGTTGAGCTCGGCGGGCAGGCGGTCCACGTCGTCCTGGGCCACCTCGACGACCGCGCCGACGCGGTGCTCGGCGAAGAGCGACTCGGCGGTCGCGGACTCCAGCCGCACACCGGTCCCGCTCGCCAGCACGCCCTGGGCGAGCGCCGCCGCGACACCGCCGGCACCGATGCGGGCACCGCTGCGCAACAGGTTCCTGCTCGCCGCCAGCGCGGCCAGGTAGGTGTCCACATCGGACAGTGCCAGGTCGTCCAGCGCACCGTCCGTCAGGCCGAGCTTGCGCCCGGCGACCGTGCCGACCGGCGACGAGGTGGACAGGCCGATGCGGACCAGCGCGTTGCCCGGCGCGGTCCACTGCTCGCGCAGCAGGCCGTCACGGTGGGGCACCTTGCCCAGCGCGGTCAGGAACACCGCGGGCGGCACGCTGACCAGGCCCTCGTCGGTGTGCACCGAGCCCGCCGACGAGTCCTTGCCCGAGATCAGCGGCACGCCGAAGTGACGGACCAGCACGGCCAGCTCGTCGACCATGCCGACCAGCCACTCGCGCCAGTTCTCGGACAGGTGCGGGGTGTAGAAGTTGTCGCACATGCAGACGTCGTGCACCTCGACGCCGGCGAGCACCTGGCCCGCGAGCAGCGAGCAGAACATCTGGCGCGTCGCGGCGACCGGGTCGGCGTCGAACATCCACGGGTTGAACGCGGTGTTCAGCACCGCGGCGGCAGGCGAACCCGCGACCGGGGTACCCGCCCAGTAGGCCGTGCGGACCGGGTGTTCGGTGCCGTGGTGCGGGCCGTACCAGGTGTTGCCCTGGACCGTGGAGTCGTACTGCGAGTCCGCGTAGTGCTGGGACGCCACCTCCGCGTCGGAGACGACCTGCTCCAGCAGCCCGGTGAGCTCGGCAGGCTCCAGCGACGGCCACGCGGGCGGCGGACCGGACGGGCGTGGCGGCGGGCCCACCTCCTGGCGTTCGACCTCGATGTCCAGCAGCTCGTACGAGACGTCGAAGCCGGTCTCGCCCTGGTGCGCGGGCACGGCGTCCGGCGCGGAGGCGATCAGGGCTTCCTCGGTCAGGTCCGGGGCGTGGAACACGTGGTAGCGACCCGTGTCCGCGAACCGGCCGATGACCGTCGAGCGGACCATGTGCCGGTCGAGGATCTTCTTCGCCCGCTCCTGGTGCTCCGGCGGCACGGCGAGCAGCATGCGTTCCTGCGACTCCGACAACAGGATCCGCCACATCGGCAGCGCCGCGGTCTTCAGCGGCACCAGCGCGGTGTTGATCCACACGCCGCACGCCTCGCCGATCTCGCCGACAGCGCTGTTCAGGCCCGCGCCACCGACGTCGGTCAGCGCGCTCATGCAGCCCTCTTCGCGCAGCTCGATCAGCGCCTTGCGGAACTTCACCTGCTCCAGCGGCGCGCCGATCTGCACCGCGGTCGTGTCCATCGTGGCGCCCGCCGAGCTGGCGGACGCGCCGTGGATGCCCTCGTTGCCGGTCAGACCGCCGATCAGCACGACGAAGTCACCCGGCCGCGGCGTGCCGCGCTGCGCCGCCGAGACCGGCAGCAGCCCGATGCTCCCGCCGAGCGCGAACGGCTTGGCGCGGTACGACGGGTGGAACGTCATGCGCGACGACATCATCGGCACGCCGAACGTGTTGCCGTACTCCTTGATCGCCCGGATCGTCTCGCCGGCGAGCCTGCGCGCGTCCGGCCTGCCCTTGATCGGCGCCAGCGCCTCGGGCTCGCCGATCGCCGTGTACTCGAAGCTGCCGATCGGGTCGGCGCTGAGGCCGGTGCCGAGGATGTCGCGCAGCACGCCGCCGAGCTTGGTCAGCTGGCCGAAGTAGCCGGAGATCGCCGACGGGCCGTTGTGCGTCTCCGCCTTGATCGCGATGGCGTGACCGTCGTAGAAGTCCCAGACACCCGCGTTGTCGTGGAACATGCTGAGCACGTTCGGGTTCGCGACGTCCTTGGCGGCGTTGATGAGCCTGCCGAGCAGGCCGCCCAGCGACTTCCACGTGGTGTGGGCGCAGTGGTCGCTCCACCGCGCGTCCAGGGCCTCCAGCAGGACCTCGGTGACGTACTCGTCGCCGAGCGTCTCCTGGATGTGCCGCACGTGCTTCATCTGGGCGAGCGAGAGGTTGCGGCCGCCGGCCACCCCCAGCTCGGCGAGCGCCTCGTCGTCGAGCCCGCGCAGGTCGTAGTGCACGGTCGGCTCGTAGTGGCCCTGCGGCACGAGGGTGTCATAGTGCGGTTCCTCGTCGTGCAGCTCTTCGATCGTCGCGTTGAACCGGGTCGAGGCGACCAGGTCGCGCAGCCGCGGCGACGACGACCGGTAGGTGGTGGCGACCTTTCCCGCACGCGCCTCGACACCGAGCAGCCCGCACACGGTGATGATCGAGTCGCTCTCGTTGTCGACCACGCCGCGCTTGTAGGCGACCTGCACGTCGCCCTGTGCCAGCGGCTGGTTCACGGTGACCTCGACGTCGAGCTGGTCACCGAGCACCGCGGCCACGCCGGTCAGCGCCGCCGGTTCCGGGTCGCCCTCGAACTCGACGTAGTAGTCGCGCCACACCTCGAGGTCGTCGAGCTCCCACGATCGGCCTAGCTCACGGATGTCGGGCTCCGCGACGCCCGCGGAGCGAACCGAGAACTTGTGGATCAACAATCCTCCTGGAGCTGGGACGGGGGGCGTCGAGAGACATTGTCCTCAATGGCCCCTCAGCTCGTGAAACCGCCTCCGTCAGGGATTTAATTCAGTCAACACTGAAGTGATTGTGACGATCGGAGATGACGATCTCGGCCTCGGGGTCGTGGCGCAGTCCTGACGTGCCCGCCACCACGATCGTCGCGCGGTGCCACGGCTGTTCGCGGAGCATGAACGGCAGTTCCTCGGCCAGCCACGCGGCGACGTGCTCCCGCTGGGCGGCGGAGTCGCCGTCGCGGGCCACCAGCCGGCGGTTCTGCTCGTCCAGGTCGCCCTGGATCCAGATCGAGGCGTCGAGCCACGGCGCGAGGGCGTCGCGGATGATCCCGGTGCCCTCGACCCACACCACGTCCAACCCGGCCGGGACGCGGATCGCGCCGGGCCGGTCGCGCTCGATCCAGGCCCGCGGCCGGAACTCCACCGCCTCGCCGCGGTGCAGCGGCCGCAGGACGTGCTCGGCCAGGAGGTCCGCCCAGTCGAAGTACGCGTGGTGCCAGGCGATGTCGTCGGTGTGCACGACTCCGGACGCGGGCACCATCGCGCGCAGCCGCTCGGCGAGGGTGGACTTCCCGGCGCCGCCGCGCCCGTCGATCGCGATCACCTGCGGACGTCCGGCGCCGGGTGCCGCCGCCCGCAGTCTCCGCACGACCTCGGACAGCCGCTCGGCCCGCCACCCCGGCGCCTCGGCCTCACCCCGGTGCAGGCGCATTCAGCCGGCCGTCCGGTATCTGCCGAGCACCATCTGGGCCAGCTCGTCCGCGACCTCGTCCAGCGTCGCGTCGACCCACCCCACGACCCAGTCGTGCATGAGCCCGTTGATCGCACCGATGATGGCCGCGGCGGTGATGCGGTAGTTGCCGGGCGGAATCTCGCCGCGCGTGACGGCGTCGGCGGCCAGCCGGTTGATCAGCTCGACCCAGACGGCCCGGCGTTCGAGGCGCTGGCGGTCCATCCGGGGGCTGACTCCGACGACCTCGACGTAGGCGATGCGGGCGTGACGCAGATCCGCGCAGGCACCCTTCACGTAGGCGTGCACGGCCAGCGGCAGCATTTCCGCCATGGGCAGGTGCGTGATGCGGGGCAGCGCCTCGGCGACAGCCTTCGCCGCCACGTCGTTGACGTGCAGGTGCAGGTCGGCCAGCAGGTCTTCCAGGGTGCGGTACTCCTCGTAGAACTGGCGGCTCGACAGTCCCGCGGCCTTGCACAGGTCACCGAGCCTGGTGCCCCGGTAGCCCGTCCCGGTGCCGAACAGCTCCAGCCCCGCTTCCCGGAACCTCCTGCGCCGCTCGTCACGGCGCTCGGCCGCGTCCTTGCCCCCGTAGCGACCCTCCGCCGGGGTGATCCTGCCTGCCACTGTTCCTCCACCGATGATCCGCAGCAGTTTCCTCCACTCGGTCTTGTGGCGGGCGTCACGTCGAGCCTACTATCCAGTAGCCACGATCTGAACTTGACCAAGTTCAGATTTCCCTGCGGCATGCCCCTTCCTGAGCGGGGCCCACTTCAACGGAGAAGCGATGAACGCTAGGACCGACCGTGCCCGGAAAACCCCTGCTGGGAGCGCTCTCTCGCGCCGCCGCCTGACTCACGCCGTCTTCGCGGCGGCCGTGCTCGCCGCCTGCGTCACCGCCCCGGCGGCCTCCGCGGCGCCGCTGCGCGAGGTGATGTTCGTCGGCAACAACTGGGACGGCACCGCCGATGTCATCAAGTCCACCGGCGACTTCGCCAGGATCGGCCGCCTCAACGTCATCCCCGACAAGACCCAGCGACTGACCGAGATCTACCTGAACCCGATCAAGCTCGCGTTCTTCCTCGGCATCCGGCAGGGCCCTGGCGAGGGACACGACCAGTTCGTCGACGACATGTACGCGACCCCCGACGGCACGGCCATGGTCGTCTCCCGCCCCAGCTTCGCCGACGTCGTCTCCCTCGACCTCGCCACCGGGCAGATCAAGTGGCGCTTCCCGGTGTCCGGCTTCCG
Source organism: Lentzea atacamensis (assembly GCF_003269295.1). Lineage (GTDB taxonomy): Bacteria > Actinomycetota > Actinomycetes > Mycobacteriales > Pseudonocardiaceae > Lentzea > Lentzea atacamensis. The sequence goes on from NZ_QLTT01000001.1 coordinate 318,420, forward strand.
CTCCGACCACATGGCCGTCTCCCCCGACGGCACCAAGGTCGCGGTCTCTGCGTCGACGTCCAACACCGTGCACGTGCTGGACATCAACACCGGCCGGCAGCTCGGCTCGTTCAAGACCGGTGACAAGCCGCACGAGAACGTCTTCACCAACGGCGGCAGGTACCTCTGGAACATGTCGATCGGCGAGGTCAACAACAACTTCGACGCGCCGTGGCAGGACTTCCTCAAGGGCGACCGGCACATCACCGTCGTCGACGCGAACACCTACCAGATCGTCAGGACGATCGACATGCGCGCCAGGCTGGACGCCTTCGGCCGCAAGGACCTGTCGAACTCGGTGCGGCCCGCGATGTTCAGCCCGGACTACTCGAAGCTGTACTTCCAGGTGTCGTTCTTCAACGGCTTCATCGAGTACGACGTCGCCACCGACCAGATCACCAGGGTGAAGACCCTGCCGAAGAACCCGAACACCAGCGACGACCGCACCACCTTCGTCAACGACTCACGCCACCACGGCCTGTCCATGAACCCCGACGGCAGCAAGCTCTGCGTCGCCGGAACCATGGACGACTACGCCACGGTCGTCGACCGCGGCACCCTCGAGCAGGGCCCGCTCGTCACGGCCTCCAAGCCCTACTGGGCCACCGTCAGCGGTGACGGCCGCGCGTGCGTGATCTCGGAGAGCGGCTCCGACCAGGTCACCGCGATCGACTTCGCCACCGGGCAGAAGCTCGTCTCCGTGCCGGTCGGCGACCACCCGCAGCGGGTTCGCATCGCCCGCATCGACGCGAACTGGACCGGATCGACCCGCTGATCATCGCCTGTCCATCTGGCCGGGATGTGCGCGCACATCCCGGCCAGATGCTGTTGTGACGTCGTACCTGACCGCCAGATCGAACGCCTTACCGCCCAAGGACTCGCGGACACCGTCCACACACGACTGGTGCGGCGCGGTGAATTGAGCACACCGTCCTGACCGGATCACCATCAGTGGTGGTCGTGGTGACCTTCGTGCGCGTGGCCGCCGTGGTACTGGTGCACCACCGCGTGCCCCTTGCCGCGCGAGATCAGCCACCGGTTGACGGGCACGGTCACCACGAAGGCGACGGCCAGCGCGAACGCGAGGCTCACCCAGAACAACCAGCTGGCGACGCCCGCCTCCATCGCACCGGGCACCAGCAGCATGACGGCGTTGTCGACGATCTCCATCACGGCGATCGAGACGGTGTCCGCGGCGAGCGCCACGCCGATCGCCGCCTTCAGCGGCAGGCCCGACTTGAGCACCGGGCGGATGGTCAGCGAGTAGCCGAACAGGAACGCCAGCGCAATCGCCAGCAGGATCGTGGCGAGGTTCGACCAGCCGAGCGCGGTGCCGATGACCATGCCGAGCACCTCACCGATCGCACAGCCGGTGAGGCAGTGCAGGGTGGCCGAGACGGCCAGCTTGGTCAGGCTCGCGGGTGCGGCGCCGTGGTTCATGTCTCCTCCTTCAGCTCGCGCCGAACCATACCCCTAGGGGGTACCCGTATCAAGTCCGACCTGAACCGGCCCCGGTGCCGGACCCGTAGGACACGTCGATGGCATCTACTAGGTACGGTAGTTGCATGAGCCACGGCGCGAAGGTCACGCGGTGGTTGTTGGTGTGCGTTCTGTTCGTCGGCGTCGTGGGGATGCATCACGTCGCGATGAGCGGCGCGATGCCGGCAACCCACGTGTCGATGCCGGCCGACGCGCACGGAGAACACGAACCCGAGAGCCCGTCGCAGCCGCACGACATGCTGAACATGTGCCTCGCGGTCCTGTCCGCCGTGGTGTTCGTGCTCCTCGCCTGGTTGCTAACCCGAGTGGTGCCCCTTGCCGCACAGCGCGTCCTGGCGACGCCGGCGTGGCCGCGGGCACCGGGTCGTCCCCCGCCCGCCGGCGGCAGAGCCCTGCTGAGTGCGGTGTGCGTGCTGAGGTTGTGATCCGCCCGGTCCACCGGCAGAAATCACCTGACCTCCACAAAGGAAGAAGTCTCTCCGCATGAAGAAGACCTTGGTGACGCTCGCCGTCGCGGCGGCCGCACTCGTCGCGGGCTGCGGCAGCAACGACATGACCGGGATGAACCACGGCTCCACCGCGCCCGCACCCGCTTCGAGCGGTCAGGCCGCCGGCCACAACGCCGACGACGTGACGTTCGCGCAGGGCATGGTGCCGCACCACCAGCAGGCGCTCGACATGGCGAAGCTCGTGCCCACGCGCAGCCAGAACCCGAAGGTGCTCGATCTCGCCAAGCGGGTCGAGGCCGCGCAGGATCCCGAGATCGCGAAGATGAACGAGTGGCTCAAGGCGTGGGGTGCCACCACGTCGACGCCGGGCATGGAGCACGGCTCCGGGCACGGCTCGATGCAGGGCATGATGAGCGCCGAGGACATGAAGATGCTCGAACAGGCCAAGGGCCCCGCGTTCGACAAGATGTGGCTCGAGATGATGATCAAGCACCACGAGGGCGCGGTCGCGATGGCGAGGACCGAGCTCGAGAAGGGCAGCAACGGCGACGCCAAGAAGCTGGCCCAGGAGATCATCGACGCCCAGCAGAAGGAGATCACCGAGATGCGCGGGCTGCTCGGCGCGGCCTGATCGGTGGGCGCCGGGGCGGGTGCGGCACCCGCCCCGGCGCGGCTCGGGAGGAGTTCCGCGTCACGTAACCTTGGCCGACCGGAGGGGATGGGCGATGCGCGGGCTGGGCGAGTTGGAAGCGGCCGTCATGGACGTGCTGTGGCACGCCACCGAGCCGCTGCGGGTGCGTCAGGTGCTCGAACGCCTCGACACGGGCAAGTCCCTCGCCTACACGACCGTGCTGACGGTGCTCGACAACCTGCACCGCAAGGACTGGGTGTCCCGCGAGCTCGACGGCAAGGCCTACCGGTACCAGCCCACCCTCAGCAGGGCGGAGGCCGCGGCGAACGCGGTGCGCGAGGTGCTGGCCGCCTCCGGTGATCCGCGGGCCGCGCTGCTGCACTTCGCTCGCTCCGCGTCCGAGGAGGAGTCGGAGGTCCTGCGGAAGGCGTTGCGCGGGAGACCGTCGAAACGATGACCGTCGCGCTGTCTCTTCTGCTCGGCTGCGTGGTCGTGGGCTGGCTCGCCCCGCGCTACCTGCTCCGGATCGCCGACCCGGCGGTGGCGCTCGTCGCGTGGCTGGTGTCCGTCGTCGCCGTCGTCGTCACCACGGCCGGTGCGATGCTGCTGCTGGTGCTGCCCGACCACGGGCTCGGCCCGTCGGTCGTGGCCACGCTGCACCACTGCTGGCAGTCCGTGGCGCACGGCTCTGCCCCTGCTGTCGAGGCGGTCAGCGGGGCGGTCGGCTTCGTGCTGCTCGCAGGCCTGCTGGCCCGCCTGGCCGTGGCCGGTGTCCGCGGCGGCCGTCAGCGCGCCCAGGCCCGTCGCGAGCAACTGGACGTGCTGCGCGTGGCAGGCCGGCGCGAAGAGGGCGCGCACGTGACGGTGTGGCTCGACCACGACAGCCCGCTGGCGTTCAGCCTGGCCGGCCGGCCCGGTGTGGTCGTGGCGACAGAAGGACTCCACCGCCACCTGAGCCCCGAGCAGGTGCAGGCGGTGCTCACCCACGAGCAGGCCCACCTGAACGGCCGCCACCACCTCCTCGTGGCGTTCGGCGACCTCGTCGGTGCCACACTGCCGTTCCTGCCGCTGTTCCGGCGCACGGCAGCGGCCCTGCGAGAGCTCGTCGAGCTCGCCGCGGACGCGACCGCCGTGCGCAAGCACGGCGCCGACGCGGTCAGGGCAGCGCTCACCGGCGTGGCCGGGCACGGCGCTCCCGGCACCGCGCTCGCCATGGGCGGCGACTCCGTGCAGAGCCGGCTCGCGAAGCTGCCGCGGCACGTACCCGGACCTGCCCGCAGGCTCGCCTCGTGCGGGCTGGCGGGTGTCACGGCCCTCGTGCTTCCCGCCGTGACCGCGCTGGCCGCCCTGGCGACGCTGATGCTGGTCTCCTGCCCGGCTGCGTGACGATCCGGCCGGCGCGGTAGCCGCCCTCCTCGATCTCCTGACACGACCTGCTACTGCCGTTAGTGGCAACCTCCGCGCGCCTTACCCCCAGGGGGTACTTGCCACACCCCTACCCCCCTGGGGTATAAAAGAGGCAAGCGCCCATCGTTCCCCCGGTCCCCCGACCGGCCGCGCGGTGGACCGATCGACAGGAGCGAGACGTGCACGGCTACACCGACAACAAGGACGCCCACCTGCGCCGCCTGAAGCGAATCGAAGGCCAGGTCCGCGGACTGCAGCGGATGATCGAGAACGACGAATACTGCATCGACGTCCTCACCCAGATCTCCGCGGCCACGAGGGCGTTGCAGGCCGTCTCACTCGGACTGCTCGACGAGCACCTCAAGCACTGTGTGAGCCAGGCCATCACCGACGGCGGAACGGCTGCGGACGAGAAGATCGCCGAAGCCAGCAACGCCATCGCCCGCCTGGTCCGCTCCTGACCGTCCGTCCCAGACGCACAGAGAGAAACCGAAATGGCTGAGTCCACCTACACCGTCAAGGGCATGACCTGCGGGCACTGCGTCAGCTCCGTCACAGAGGAGGTCGGCCAGATCAGCGGCGTGCGGCAGGTCGACGTCGACCTGCCCACCGGCAAGGTCACCGTCACGAGCGACGCGCCGGTCAGCCAGGAAGCTGTCCGCGCCGCCGTGACCGAGGCCGGCTACGAGCTCGTCGCGAGCTGAGGGAGCAGAGCATGAAGACCGGCTACAAGGTCTCCGCCTACGCACTCGCACTGGTGGTCGTGTTCGGCGGGGCCTGGGCTGCCGGTGCCGCCGCCGGCCCGTTCGGCGGAGCGGAAACGCCGAGCGGTGCCGACGGCATGAACCACAGCGAGAAGCCCAGCCCCGAAAAGTCCGCTGGGGAGCCACCCGCGTTGCCGCCGGGACTTTCAGTGTCCCAGAACGGTTACACGCTCCAGCTCGCCGCGAGCACGCCCACTCTCCAGTTCCACATCAGCGGCCCGGACGGCAAGCCGGTCACCGCGTTCGACGTGGAGCACGAGAAGAAGCTGCACCTCGTGCTGGTGCGCCGGGACGGTTCGGGTTACCAGCACCTGCATCCCGAGATGGCCGCCGACGGCACGTGGAGCACCCCGCTCACGCTGCCGGCCGCGGGCAGCTACCGGGTGTTCGCCGACTTCAAGCCACAGGGTGGCGCCAAGTCCACGCTCGGCGCGGACCTCCAGGTCCCCGGCGCGTACGAGCCGCAGCAGTACTCGACGGACACTCGTTCGTCCACTGTGGACGGCTACACCGTCACGCTGGGCGGCGACCTCAAGGCGGGCACCGAGTCCACGGTGACGGCCACCGTCACCAGGAACGGCGCGCCCGTCACCGACCTGCAGCCCTACCTGGGCGCGAACGGGCACCTCGTCGCCCTGCGCGCGGCCGACCTGGCCTACCTGCACGTCCACCCGCAGGAGGGGCCCGGCAGCGGTCCCGAGGTGAAGTTCTCCGTGGAGGTGCCGACCGACGGGCGCTACCGGTTGTTCTTCGACTTCCAGCACGGCGGGAAGGTCCGCACGGCCGAGTTCACCCTCGGCGCCGGCGCGTCGGCCGCCCCCGCCGTCACCCCGGCTCCCACCAAGGAGGAGGACGGCCATGCCGGACACGGCGGTTGATCCGCGAACCAGCCAGATCGAACTGTCGATCGGCGGCATGACCTGCGCCTCCTGTGCCGCGCGCATCGAACGCAAGCTCAACAAGCTCGAAGGCGTCACCGCCTCGGTGAACTACGCGACGGAGAAGGCTCGCATCGACTTCCCCGGCGACCTCTCCCCCGCCGACCTGGTGAAGGTCGTGGAGGACACCGGCTACACCGCCGAACTGCCCGCTCCCCCGGTCACCGGCGGGGACACCGTCGCCGAAGAGGATCCGACGCGGTCGTTGCGGCAGCGGCTGGTCACGTCCGCGGTGCTGTCGGTGCCGGTGATCGCGCTGGCGATGATCCCGGCGCTGCAGTTCACCTACTGGCAGTGGTTGTCGCTCGCGCTGGCCGGACCCGTCGTGGTGTGGGGCGCGTGGCCGTTCCACAAGGCGGCGTGGACCAACCTCCGGCACGGCGCCGCCACGATGGACACGCTGATCTCCATTGGCGTCGGCGCGGCGTTCCTGTGGTCGCTCTACGCGCTGTTCCTGGGCACCGCGGGCACTCCCGGCATGACGCACGGGTTCTCGTTCACCATCGAGCGGATGGCCGGGACCGGCAACATCTACCTCGAGGTCGCGGCGGGCGTCACGACGTTCATCCTGGCCGGCCGCTACTTCGAGGCACGGTCCAAGCGCCGCGCGGGAGCCGCGCTCAAGGCACTGCTCGAACTCGGCGCCAAGGACGTCGCCGTGCTGCGGGACGGCCGCGAGGTCCGCATCCCGACCGACGAGCTCAAGACCGGTGACCGGTTCGTCGTGCGGCCGGGCGAGAAGATCGCCACCGACGGCGTCGTCGAGGAGGGCAGCTCCGCGGTCGACGCGAGCATGCTGACCGGCGAGTCGGTGCCGGTCGAGGTGCGTCCTGGCGACTCGGTCGTCGGCGCGACGGTCAACGCGGGCGGTCGTCTCGTCGTGCGGGCCGCGCGGATCGGCTCGGACACGCAGCTGGCGCAGATGGCCCGGCTGGTCGAGGAGGCGCAGAACGGCAAGGCCGAGGTGCAGCGCCTCGCCGACCGGGTCTCGGCGGTCTTCGTGCCGATCGTCATCGCTCTCGCCATCGGCACGCTGGGCTTCTGGCTCGGCACGGGCGGAGGCGCGGGTGCGGCGTTCACCGCGGCGGTCGCGGTGCTGATCATCGCCTGCCCGTGCGCGCTGGGCCTGGCCACGCCGACCGCGCTGCTTGTGGGCACCGGACGCGGCGCCCAGCTCGGCATCCTGATCAAGGGGCCCGAGGTGCTGGAGTCGACCCGGCGCGTCGACACGGTCGTGCTCGACAAGACCGGAACCGTCACGACCGGCCGGATGAGCCTCATCGCCGTCCACCCGGCGAAGGGCGAGGAGCGTGACGAGGTGCTGCGGCTGGCCGCGGCGCTCGAACACGCCTCCGAGCACCCGATCGCCAGGGCGATCGTCGCCGGAGCGGGCGACGACCTGCCCGCGGTCGAGGACTTCCAGAACGTGGAGGGACTCGGCGTGCAGGGCGTCGTCGAAGGCCGCGCGGTGGTGGCGGGACGGGAACGCCTGCTCAGCGACTGGAGCGTGCACCTCGACGAGGAGCTGGCCACGGCGAAGAAGGAGGCCGAGCAGCAGGGCCGCACGGCGGTGCTGGTCGCGTGGGACGGCAAGGCGCGCGGCGTGCTGGTCGTCGCGGACACGGTGAAGCCCACGTCGAAGGAAGCGATCGAGGGCCTGCGCGGCCTCGGGCTGCGCCCGGTGCTGCTGACGGGCGACAACGAGGCAGCGGCTCGCGCGGTGGCGGCCGAGGTCGGCATCGACGAGGTCATCGCAGAGGTGCTGCCCGCGGACAAGGTCGACGTCGTCAAGCGGCTGCAGGACGAGGGCCGCGTCGTGGCGATGGTCGGCGACGGTGTGAACGACGCCGCCGCGCTCGCGCAGGCCGACCTGGGTCTCGCGATGGGCACCGGCACGGACGTCGCGATCGAGGCGGGCGACCTCACGCTGGTGCGCGGTGACCTGCGGGCCGCCGTCGACGCGATCAGGCTGTCGCGGCGCACGCTCGCCACGATCAAGGGCAACCTGTTCTGGGCGTTCGCCTACAACGTCGCCGCACTGCCGCTGGCCGCGCTCGGCCTGCTCAACCCGATGATCGCGGGCGCGGCGATGGCGTTCTCGTCGGTGTTCGTGGTGACGAACAGCCTGCGGTTGCGCGGCTTCCGCAGCCGGACCGCCTAGCAGGCGAGAGTTGAGGGGACGGCCCGCCCGGCCGTCCCCTTCAGCTCGCGTGCTGATCGGCTGGACGAGCGATCACGTTGGGCGCCAGCACATCCGGCACCGGCGCCCGGCCCGGCCCGCCGTCGGCGATCCAGCCGACGATGCCGTCGACCACCTCGTCCGACAACACGCCGCCGAGCCAGACCGGTCGTGCGCCCGCCTGCCTCGCGCCGGTGTCCGGCCGCACGACCACGACGTTCGAGAAGTCGCAGGAGTCCAGGCAGTCGGCGACCAGAACCCGGTGCGCGCCGACCGCCGCACGAAGCCGGGTGAGCTGGCTCTCGTGGTCGACGTCCGGGTGCTTCTTCTCCGTGCCGCAACAGCATCCGCGGCACACCGTCAACCTGTTCACCTGGCCTCCATGTGGCAAAACCTACTACGCGCGGCCGTTGGTTCCGCGCGCAGAGGGGCACACCCGGTGCCAGACGTCGAAGTGGGTGGCACCGCTGTCGGCGGAGCAGCCGGTGCACGCCGAACCCCGCCGCCTGCGAGAGCCGACCGAACAGCGATTGTTCGACCTCGCTCCGGATCACCGAGTCGTCACGCAGGTACACCCGCAGCGCATCTCTGCGCGCGAGCACGCCGACCAAGGTGCCGTGGCCGTTGACCACACACGCCGCATCGACGCGTGCGGCGGTCAGCACGCACAAGGCCGAGCACAACGGCTCCGGTTCCGCGATGGTGATGGCCGGCGACACCATGAGCTCCGCGGCCCGCGCCCCCTCCGGCGCGCTGCCACCGCGACCGCACCGCCGAGCCCGCCAGCACCGGCTCGGGCGTCGGTGCCGCCGCGGAACTCCAGCTTGGCCGGCAGATCGGTCTCGGACACCACGCCCTGCGGGCGGCCGGCCGGGTCGATCACCGGGACCACGCTCACGTCACACGCGAGCACCATCCCGACGAGATCCTCGAACAACGTCTCCGGTGCTGCCGTGACAACGCGCCGGCACATCACCCGAGCCGCGGTCAGCTCACCCGTGCTCGGCCTCCCGCACTTCGCGCGGCGACCGGCTTGCGGACTTACCAAGGTTGGCAACTGCTCAACCAGGCAGGAACGCCTCCCGACTCGCCGCCCCGGCGGCCGACCAGGAAGGATCACCACCATGACGACGATCCGCGGGAAGTGGCTCCGTTGAGCAGGCCCCTGTACCAGGTGAAAGCGGAGTTCTTCAAAACGCTCGGCCATCCGGCGCGCATCCGCGTGCTCGAGCTGCTCAGCGAACGCGAACACTCGGTCGCCGAGATGCTGGCCGACATCGGCATCGAGGCCGCGAACCTCTCGCAGCACCTCGCCGTGCTCCGCCGCGCCGGACTGGTCACCACCCGCAAAGAGGGCTCCAACGTCCACTACTCCCTGACGAGCCCGCACGTCGCCGAGCTGCTCGCGGTCGCCCGGCTCATCCTCACCGGTGTGATCTCCGGTCAGATGGAGCTGCTCGAGGACCTCCGCACGCCTGCAGGGCAGGCCCAGTCGCCGCGCCGACGCGGCTGACTCCCGGCGAGGACGAGGAGGACTGATGGCGGCCGAACCACCGGACACCGAACCCGACTACCGCTTCACCCTCGCCAACGAACGCACGTTCCTCGCCTGGATCCGCACCGCGCTCGGCCTGCTGGCCGCCGGTGTCGCGGTCCGCCAGCTCGTGCCCCCGTTCGCCGTGCCGGGTGCCACGACAGTGCTGGCGCTGGCGTGCACCGCTCTCGCCGCGGTCGTCGCGGCCACCAGTTTCCCGCGCTGGCGCCGCGTGCAGCGGGCGATGCGGGCCGGAACCCCGTTGCCGCACAGCCGGATGGTGGTCGTGCTCGCGGTCGGGGTGCTGCTGATGGCCCTGCTCGCCGCGGTCCTGGTGATCACCGGATGAAGCACGACCGAGGGCTGCAACCCGAGCGCACGAACCTGGCGTGGAACCGCACCGCGCTCGCGTCCGCCGCGTGCTCATTGCTGCTGCTGCATGTCGCGGCACGGCGCGGCTGGGGACTCGCGACCGTGCCCGCGGTGTGCACGGCCGCCGTCGCGGTGACGCTGGTCCTGCTCGGCCGCCACCGGCACCTGAGCACGACCGGGCCGCGCATCCTGCTGCTGGTGGCCGTACTCGTCACCATCGCCTGCGTGTCCGCACTACCGCTCGTTCTGCACGGGTAGCACCTGAACGTCGAACGACTCCCCTCCGGGAACGCGAACCCCAACAGGGCGAGGCCTTCCTCCTCCAGCACCTCACGGTCCTTTTCGGACACATCGGTGAACGGTCCGGCGACGAGCGTGCAGGCGCGCTTCGCCTTGTCCACCCGCCAGATTCCCTGGAGCAGTCCGCCGATCAGGAGATTGCCGCGCAGCACACCACCCCGCACGGTCATCAGCAGCCCGTGCTTGCGGCACCACTCGGCGAACGACAAGCCCTCCGGGATGATCCGGTCCCGCCTGGCGTGCGAGAGGAACACGTTGTCGTACTCGGGCAGATATCTCGGCGGCGCGGGCACGCCCGGGTCGGGCAGCTCGGCCTCCGGGACGTCGAACAGCTCCTTCCCGTTCTCGTCGAGGTGGGCGCACAGCTGTGGCCGCATCCGGTCGACGACCTCGCCGAGCCTCGTCAGCCCGCACCACGCCTGCACGTCCTGCACGCTCGCGGGCCCGAACGCCGCCAGGTAGCGCAGGATCAGCCGCTCCATCGACGGCGCCGCGTCGATCGGCCTGCCGAGCCACGTTCGCGCGGACGCGTGCACGGCGCGGCCGGTGCCGTTCCACGTGCCGCGCGGCGGGATCTGCACCAGCGCGGCCAGGTTGCGCACGGCGTAGGCGAGCGTCTCGGGCTTCCGGTCCGGCCAGTGCTCGTGCAGCGCCTTGCCCAGTTCGCTCGGAGTGCGCGGCCGCTCGTCGAGCAGTGCGAGCCCGCGTTCGACCACCGCGTCGAGGTCGAGGCCGCGGACGGCCGCGCTGTGGGCCGAGTTCCGGTGGAGGTCGCGGTCGAGCACCGGCTGCACGAGTGGACGCAGCGTCAGGCAGTCCTCCGCCGTCACGAGGTGGATCGTCGACCGCATCAGCGCGGTGCGCACCAGCTCGCGTTCGCTGACCATTGTGGGCAGTGGTTCGGACCGGTGGTCGCCGAGCCGCGACCACAGCGCGACGTACGGCCCCACCGTATCTGGGAGTGCATGCCCACCAGGTGCTCGACCACGTCGCGCTCGGGCAGGTCGTGCCTTCGCAGCAGGTACTGCCGGGACAGCAGGGCACGGTTGAGCACGCGGGGGCTCAACCGTGCCGCTGCCGCGGTCATCGATCAGCCTGCTGGGCTCCGCGCACGAAACCGTGGCTCCGCTCGACCTTGGCCACGTGCAGCGTGTACCTCTCGTACCACTCGGCCCGTCCGCGCTTCTGCGCCGTTTGGTGCTCGGCGTTCGTGCGCCACTGCGTGAGGGCGCCGGCGTCGCGGAAGTAGCCGACCGTGATGCCCAGCCCGCCAGGGGTCTGCGCGTGGTCGATCCCCAGGAAACCGGGGATCTCCCGCACCAGCTCCTCCATCCGCGCGTTGGTCTCGCGGTAGCCGCTCTGCTCCTGGGTCCGCACCGTGGTGAAGACAGCCACGTAGTAAGGAGGGTCGAAGGCCTCGACGGGCACTTGAGAGTCGTCGCTCACGGCGCCACCGTAAGGCGGGACGTGTCCGGCGATCCAACGCTTTCTGCAAAGATCGACAACGGGCACGTGGCCTGCGAGGCTGGACGCGATCTACGGGAGGCAGCGTGGCACCACTGGAGATGGAGGCAGAGCGGCGGGACGACGCGGTGATCCTGCGGGTCACCGGCGAGGTCGACTCCTACACCGCGCCGCTCCTGCACGAGCGCCTGGCCGGGGTGTTCGCCGAGGCGAAGGGCGGGACCGTCGTGCTGGACATGTCACGCGTGTCCTTCCTCGCCTCGTCCGGGCTCTCCGTGCTGGTGGACTACCACACGCGCGGTGAGGAACAGGGCACCCGGCTGAAGGTCGTGGCGCCGGCGGGCAACGTGCTGCGGGCGCTGCGGGCGACCACGTTGAACGAGATGATCGAGCTGTACGCCACCGTGCCGGACGCACTGGCGGCCCGCTGAGCCGGTTCGGCACCGACGGCATCGCCGGAACCTCGACCACCGGCTCACGGCGTTCAGCTGAGAACGGGGCCATCATGATCTGATGGACGTGAACGAGGTTCTGCTGCCCGGTGTGGGCCTGCGCTACGAGTTCACCAACGCGGACGGCGACCACATCGCCATCGTCGCCCGCCGCGAGGGCACCTTCGAGATCGGCCGCTACTGCGCGGACGATCCGGACGAGGCCCGGCAGGTGTTCCGGCTCACCAGCGCGGAGGCGGACACGATGGCCGAGATCCTGGGTGCTCCGCGCATCGCCGAACGGTTCGCCGATCTCACGAAGGAGGTTCCCGGCCTCAGCGCCGGTCAGGTCGTCGTGCCCGCCGAGTCGGTGCACCGGGGCAAACCGCTCGGCCACACGCGGGCCCGCACCCGCACCGGAGCGTCGATCGTCGCGATCGTGCGCGGCGACAACGTGATCGCCTCGCCGACACCGGACGAGGTGCTGAGGCAGGGCGACGTGCTCGTCGTGATCGGCACGCACGAGGGCATCAGCGGCGTGCGCGCGATCATCGAAAGCTGACCGTGCACACATCGCTCGCGCTGCTGCTCGAGCTCGGCGTCATCCTCGTCGGGCTCAGCGTGCTGGGCGCCGCAGCCCGGCGGTGGTCGGTCTCCCCCATCCCGCTCTACCTGCTGGCCGGCCTGGCGCTCGGCAACGGCGGCATCGCACCGGTACCCGCCGCGGGCGACTTCGTCGAGATCGGCGCCTCCATCGGCGTGGTGCTGCTCCTGCTCACCCTCGGCCTGGAGTTCAACACCGCCGAGCTCACGCACAGCCTGCGCCGCCACGTCCCGTCGGCCGTGCTCGACCTCGTCCTCAACGCCACGCCCGGTGCGATCGCCGGGTGGCTGCTGGGGCTGAGCTGGCCCGGTGTCCTGGCACTCGCGGGCGCCACCTGGATCTCGTCCTCCGGCATCATCTCGCGGCTGCTGAGCGACCTGCGCCGGCTCGGCAACCGCGAGACCCCTGCCGTGCTGTCGATCCTCGTCATGGAGGACTTCGCCATGGCGGTCTACCTGCCGGTGCTCGTCGTGCTCGCCTCCGGCGGCACCTGGTGGCAGGCGATCATCGGCGTGGTCGTCGCGACGGCCAGCGTCGCGGCGGCGTTCACCGCCTCGCACCGCTGGGGCCACCACGTCAACCGCTGGCTCGCCCATCCCGACGACGAGCAGCTCATGCTGCGCGTGCTCGGGACCACCCTCGTCGTGGCGGCACTCGCGGAACTGGTCTCCGTCTCCGCCGCGGTCGGCGCGTTCCTCGTCGGCCTCACCCTCACCGGGACCACGGCCGAACGAGCCCGCGCGGTGCTGGCACCGTTGCGCGACCTCTTCGCCGCCGCGTTCTTCCTCGCCATCGGCTTCGCCGTCAGCCCGTCCGACCTGCTCCCGGCGCTGCCCGCCGCGTTCGCCCTCGCCCTGACCGGCATCCTTACCAAGGTCGCCACCGGCTGGTATGCGGCCCGCCGGGACGGCATCGCCCCACGCGGACGCCTCCGCGCGGGAACCGCGCTGATCGCGCGCGGCGAGTTCTCCATCGTGATCATGAGCCTGGCCGGCGCCGCCGGGCACCAGATCGGTCCCGTGGTGACGGCCTACGTCCTGTTGCTGGCCACGATCGGGCCGCTGGTCACCCGCTGGTCCAGCGACTGGGTGCGCCGTCCGCGCGTCGAGCGGCCGCGGCAGCCCTGACCTGGACGGATCGACGGCGTCGTTAGTACACATCCGGCTGGTTGGCAAGGACTTGGCAACTGGACGAACCTTCGTCCAGGATGCCGCGCGTGCAGAGTGCGGCGGGGTTCGGCGACAGCGGTGAGATCTCCGGTGTCGCGTGGTCATCGCGCCGCTCGAGCGCCAGGAAGTCCACTGCGGACACGGCGGAGGACGTCCTGGCCGCGGCGCGCGGCGGGGACGAGAACGCCTTCCGCAGCCTCTACCGGGACGTGCAACCGAAGCTGTTGCGGTACCTCCAGGTGCTGGTGGGAACGGATGCCGAGGACGTGGCGTCCGACGCCTGGCTGCAGATCGCGCGGGACCTGGGATCGTTTCGCGGCGACGTCGACGGGTTCCGCGGCTGGGCGACCACCATCGCCCGCAACCGCGCGCTGGACCACCTGCGCCGTCAGCAGCGGCGGCCGGTCGTGCACGGGACCGTCGAGGACGTGGCCGAACCCGCGGGACCGGAGGACACCGCCCAGGCCGCGGTGGACTCCGTGGGCACCGACGCCGCGCTCGCGCTGATCGCCGGGCTGCCCAGGGACCAGGCAGAGGCCGTGCTGTTGCGGGTCGTCGTCGGCCTGGACGCGAAGGCCGCCGCCAAGGTGCTCGGCAAGCGTCCCGGCGCGGTGCGGACCGCGGCGCACCGCGGCCTGCGCACCCTGGCCGCCCAGCTCGACGCAAGCTCCCCACCAGGGCCAACACCACCGGAGTGACAAAAAATCGAGTCCTGACGCTGAAGGAAACGAGATGAGCACCCACCGTTCACGCCGCATCGGCCGGCGCACCGCGGAGCGACTGCTCCGCGACGCACCCGGCCACGCGCAGGTCACCGGGCACGACCGCCTGGGCGACCTGCTCGCGGCCGCGGCTGCCCCGGCCCGCGACCGTGAGCTGACCGGTGAGCACGCTGCCATGGCGGCGTTCCGCGACGCTCGTCTCGCCCCCGCCCCTCAGCGACGGAGACCCCGGATGCTCAAGATCGCACTCGCGAACCTGGTGACGGTGAAGATCGCCGCTGTCGCGGCGGCCGCCGCCGGCGGCATCGCACTGGCGGCGGCGGCCGGCACGCTGCCCGGCCAGCAGCGCGAGGAACCCGCGCCCGCCGCCGACACCGACGTCGTCGCCACGACCTCCGTCACGACCACCGAGAAGTCGAAGGCCCCGGACAAGAAGCCGGACAACAGCGCGTCGCCCTCGCCGTCCCTCCACGGGTTGTGCCAGGCCTACACCGCCAGGGCAGAACACGGCAAGGCGCACGAGAACCCGGCCTTGAGCGCGTTGATCACGGCCGCGGGCGGCCCCGACCAGGTGCCCGCCTTCTGCGCCGACCTGCTCGGCGACAAGCCCGGCAAGCCCGACGCGCCCGGCAAGCCCGACACACCCGGCAAGTCGGACCAGGCGCCCGGCAAGCCCTCCCGTTCGAACCGCTGACGCGCACCACGAACGTCCGGCGACCCGAGCTCTCCCTCACCGGGTCGCCCGCTCCCGGACGGGCGGCGGTCTGCCCCACACGCCGCCGCTCGTCCGCCCCTTCCCCGCTACCCAGAAAGTGGAGGAGCGCCTTGCTCTACGACTGTCCGTACGCGGTTTCGGCCGGCAGCTACCTGCTCGAAATGCTCACTCCCGAGGAGACCGACGAGTTCCGGCGGCACACCCTGCAATGTGTGTACTGCCAGGGGGAAATCGTGTCGCTGTTGCCCGGTGCCCTCTTCCTGCAGGAGCTCAGGGCCGGCATCCTCGCGGCGGACCAGCGCCTGTGCACGGACCGGCCTGCCCTCACCACCGTCGCCGCGCGGGAGCTCCGCTGGGTCTTCACGCACGGGTGAGCGTCAGCTGCCGCCGGTGGAAGTCGAAGTGCCGCACCGGAAACCGGTACAGGTCGCCGAGCGTCATGAAGTCCTGGAAGAACGGGTCCCAGCGCGTCGGGTAGTGCATGCCGCGGCTCAGGTCGCGTTCGCGGTCCAGGCGCCGGTGCAGCCTGGCGATCGTCCGGTCGCACAGCACATCCATGGTGTGCAAGGGCAGGAACGTGCCGCCGAGCCACGAGCCGAGGTAGTTCGCCACGTCGAACGGCCGGGTGCCGGCGTTGAGCACTCGGGCGAACCCGCGGCCGAACCCACGCGGCAACCGGCTGAACCCGCGGGCCAGCGCCAGCAGCGCCCTCATGATCAGGAAACCGAGCAGCATGTGGAACAGCAGCTGCCGGTTGGTCCACCGCGTTCCCGCGGACCTGGACCGCAGCTCGTTCTCCGTCGCCAGCGCGAGCAACTCGTGGAACGTCGCCCGCGCCCGCTCCAGCTCGTCGTGCACCGCCCGGGTGTCCACACCCTCGATTGTGCGCCTTCAGCGGGCGATCTTCGCGATGGTCGCTTTCGCCGTCGGTCCGACACCGATGAGGGTGGCGGACGCGGGTCCGGTCCAGCTGCCGTAGCCGAGCAGGTGCAACCGCGGCTCCTCCACCGCGCTCGTCCCGTCGACCGCGACGCGCCCTTCCGGGTCACGCAGCCGCAGTGGCGCCAGATGTCCTAGCGCGGGCCGGAATCCGGTGCACCAGATCACGACGTCGGCGTCCGCCAGCGTCCGCGCGTTCATCGGCGTGGCGGTCAGCAGTCCGCTGTCCCGAGCCTCGCGAACGGACGGCACGGCCACGATGTCACCGAGTTCACCGACGCCGTCCGCGCGGCGGCTGGCGATGTCGAAGAGCGCCTTTCCGTCGATCTCGTCAGGCATGTACCTCGGTGGCCGCCTCGTCATCCAGGTCAGCTCCGTGTGCGGCAGGAGGTCGGCGGCGATCTGCGCGCCGGAGTTGCCGCCGCCGACCACCACGACGTTCCGCCCGGCGAACTCGATCGGGTCGCGGTAGTCGGCAGTGTGCAGCTGGCGGCCGGGCAGGTCCATCAACGGCCGGAACGGGCGCCACCACGTTCCGGTCGCGCTGATGACGTGCTTCGCCGACCACGTCTCGGTGTCGGTGTGCACGAGCAGGCCGTCGTCGTGGCGGCTGACGGCGGTGACCTGGACGGGCCGGCGCACCGGGACGTCGTAGCGCTTCTCGTAGGCGGTCAGGTAGTCGACCGCGTGCTGCGCGGTCGGGTAACCGTCCTGGTGAGGCGGCATCGGCCAGCCGGGCAACGAGCTGTGGCGGGCGATGGAGAACAGCCGCAAGGAGTTCCACATGTGCGGCCACGCGCCGCCCGGCGACGGCCGGGCGTCGAGCACCACGTGGCCGATCCCGGCGCGGCGCAGGTAGTAGGAGGCGGACAAGCCGGCCTGCCCGCCTCCGATCACGACGACGTCAGAGCTCAGCACGGGCCGCCCACCGGCGTCGCAGCCGGAGGCTCACGTAGACGAGCGCGACGAGGACGGGCACCTCGATCAGCGGCCCCACCACACCGGCCAGCGCCTGGCCGGACGTCACGCCGAACACACCGATCGCGACGGCGATGGCGAGTTCGAAGTTGTTGCCCGCGGCGGTGAACGCCAGCGTCGTGGTCCGCTCGTAGGAGAGACCGGAGGCCTTGCCGAGCGCGTAGGAACCGGCCCACATGATCGCGAAGTACACGAGCAGCGGCACCGCGATCCGCGCGACGTCGAGCGGCCGGTTCGTGATGGTCTCGCCCTGCAGCGCGAACAGGATGACGATAGTGAACAGCAGGCCGTACAGGGCGATCGGGCCGACTCGCGGCAGGAACGCCGACTCGTACCAGTCGCGCCCGCGGGACCGCTCGCCCAGCTTGCGGCTGAGGTAGCCGGCCAGCAGGGGAATCCCGAGGAAGATGAGCACGGACTTGGCGATCTCCCACGCCGAGAAGTCGACGGAGGCGGTGCCGAGACCGAGCCAGCCGGGCAGCAGGTCGAGGTAGAACCAGCCGAGCACGCCGAACATGACCACCTGGAACACCGAGTTCAACGCGACCAGCACGGCGGCTGCCTCGCGGTCACCGCAGGCGAGGTCGTTCCAGATGATGACCATGGCGATGCAGCGGGCGAGACCGACGATGATCAGGCCGGTGCGGTACTCGGGCAGGTCGGCGAGGAAGATCCACGCCAGGGCGAACATCAGCGCCGGGCCGAAAACCCAGTTCAGCACCAGCGAAAGCAGCATCGTGCGGCGGTCACGGGTGACGGTGTCGAGTTTGTCGTAGCGGACCTTCGCGAGCACCGGGTACATCATCAGCAGCAGCCCCAGCGCGATCGGCAGCGACACCTCGCCGATCTTCACCGCGTCCAGCACGCCCTGCAGACCCGGCACGAACCGGCCGAGCAGCAGTCCGGCCACCATCGCCACACCGATCCAGACCGGCAGCAGTCTGTCCAGAAAGGACAGTCGGTGCAGCACGTCCGGTGCCGCGATTTCGTTCGTGCTCAACGAGTTCTCCTAAGTGAGGACAGACGGGGTCAGTCGCAACAAGCGCTGGAGTCGCGCAGAGGGCCGCCCGGTGCGAGGACCTGCGCCAGGGTGTCGATGGCGGCGTTGTCGACGCGGTACCAGCTCCAGGTGCCGCGGCGTTCCCTGCTCAGCACACCGGCCTGGACGAGGATCTTGAGGTGGTGGCTCAGCGAGGACTGCGGCATGTCGAACTGGTCGGCGAGGTCGCAGAAGCACGCTTCCTGCCCTTCCGTCCGCCGCACGAGACCGACCAGCTCGACGCGGATCGGTTCACCGAGCGCCTTGAACAGACGCGCGGCGGTGGTCGCGTCGAGCTGCAGCTGGTCCGGCATGTGGTCAGCATAGGGGCTTGGATTGACATTCGTCGATCCAGTCTGTTGTGATCTGCATCGACGAACTTCGGTCCAAGGAGATCTGATGTCCCGCACCCGCGGACTTCCCCAGCACGAGCTCACCGCCCAGCTGCTCCGGATCACCGACGAACTCGCCGACAGGTTCCACGGCGTCTACGGCCGCGAGACCGTCGCCAAGGTCATCGACGAGACCTACGACCTGCTCGCCGCCAACGCCACCGTCACCACCTACCTCCCCGTGCTCACCGCGCGCTTCGCCCGCCAGCGGCTGACCGACCAGGGCCGCGCCGACGGACTGACCACGATCACAGTGCCGCAGGTGCTGTTCATCTGCGTCCACAACGCCGGCCGCTCGCAGATCGCCGCCGCGCTGCTCGAGCACCACGCGTTCGGCAAGGTGTCCGTCCGGTCGGCGGGCAGCCGGCCGACCGGCACCATCCCGCAGACCGTCACCGACGCCCTCGCCGAGCTCGGGATCGAGCTGACCGAGGCCTTCCCCAAGCCGTTGACCGACGAGGTCGTGCGCGCCGCCGACGTCGTCGTCACGATGGGCTGCGGCGACGCTTGCCCGGTCCACCCCGGCAAGCGTTACCTGGACTGGGAGGTGGCCGACCCGGCAGGTGCCCCGCTCGACACCGTCCGGACCATCCGCGACGACATCGACCGTCGCGTCCGCGGCCTGCTGTCCGAACTGCTCCACGACTGAGAACCACCAGGAACCGAGGAGAACGACCGTGTCCAAGACCCCCGAGGTGCTGTTCGTGTGCGTGCACAACGCGGGCCGTTCGCAGATGGCCGCCGCGCTGCTGCAGCACTACGGCATGGGGCGCATCAGCGTGCGCTCCGCCGGTTCCGCACCCGCGGACAAGGTCAACCCCGCCGCGGCGGAGGCGATGGCCGAGTGGGGCCTGGACATCACCGCCGAGGTGCCGTCCAAGCTCACGACCTCCGACGTCGAGGCCTCCGACGTGGTGATCACCATGGGCTGCGGGGACACCTGCCCGGTGTTCCCCGGCAAGCGCTACCTGGACTGGCAGCTCGACGACCCGGCCGGGCAGGGCCTCGACGCGGTGCGGCCGATTCGTGACGACATCGACCGCCGCGTCCGCGGCCTGGTGGCCGAGCTGCTCGACCAGGCGTGATCGTCCGGGCGTGACCGGTCAGCCCTGGCAGCCGCACCCGGACGCCGTCTTGGCCTCGGCGACGCTCGTCGCGGGGTCCAGCGACTGCTCGTCCGTCGTACAGCAGGCGCTGACGCCACAGCAGGAGCTCTGCCCTTGTGCCACGGGCAGGCTCGCCGGGGTGACGGCGCCGGCCGGCTTCGTGGCGCGCACGATCGCCGAGTGCATGCCGTCGGCGACCTGCCGGGTCGGGGTGATCTCGATGTCGGTGAAGCCCGCCGCCCGCAGGCCGTCGCGGTACTCGCCGAACGTCAGCGCACCGGCGATGCAGCTGACGTAGGACCCGCGCTCGGCCCGCTGCGCCGGGGTGAGACCGTCGTCGGCCACCACGTCGGACACGCCGATGCGGCCGCCGGGGCGCAGCACGCGGAACGTTTCGGCGAACACCGCGGACTTGTCGACCGAGAGGTTGATGACGCAGTTGGAGATCACGACGTCGATCGTGTTGCCGGGCAACGGAATCGACTCGATGGTGCCCTTGAGGAACTCGACGTTGGCCGCGCCCGCCTTGGCCGCGTTGGACAGGGCGAGCGCGAGCATCTCGTCGGTCATGTCCAGGCCGTACGCCTTGCCGGCCGGGCCGACCCTGCGCGCGGAGAGCAGCACGTCGATCCCGCCGCCGGAGCCGAGGTCGAGGACCCGCTCCCCCTCCCGCAGCTCGGCGACCGCGAGCGGGTTGCCGCACCCGAGCGAGGCCGCGACGGCCTCGGCGGGCAGCTCGCCGCGGTCGCTCGCGGAGTAGAGGCCCGCGCCGAAGTTCTCGTCCACCTCCACCGCCTCCGGGCCGCAGCAACCACCGCCACCCGAGCTGACCGCGGCCGCCGCCGCCGCGTAGCGGGCTCGCACCGTCTCCCGCAGATCTGCGTCGCTCATCTGCACACCTCCTGCTGTATTGAAAACTGTCTATTGTTGGAACGTGTCGAAACAAGACTGCTGTGAGGGCTTGTCCGAGGCGCCGCTGGCAGAAGAGCAGGCGGCAGAGCTCGCGGCGATGTTCAAGGCGCTCGGCGATCCGGTGCGCCTGCGGTTGCTGTCGATGATCGCGTCACAGCCCGGCGAGGTCTGCGTCTGCGAGCTCACCCCGGCGTTCGAGCTGTCCCAGCCCACGATCTCCCACCACCTCAAGGTGCTGCGCCAGGCCGGGCTGGTCGACTCCGAACGGCGCGGCACGTGGGTCTACTACCGGCTGCGGCCCGAGACCACCGACCGGCTGGCCGCCGTGCTCGCCGCCAGTGGTCAGCCTGCCGGGGTGCGGTAGCTCGCGGTCGACAGCGCGGCCGCCAGCACACCGATCACGCCCAGCGCGACGAACACCGCCGGGTAGCCGCCGAGCCAGGACGCCATCGCGCTGCCCGCCCACGGTGCGACCGCGGCGGTCAGCATCACCGGGCCCATCAGCAGGCCGCTGAGCCGTCCGTAGTGGACCGCTCCCCACCGGTCGGTGATCGCGGTCGCCTGCACCAGCGTGAGGATTCCGCGCGTCACGCCGGCGAGCACCGCGCCCGCGATCAGCAGCAGCGCCGGTCCGGGCACCACCCCGAGCAGCACCGTCACCACCGCGCTCGCCAGCAGCACCACCGCGGTGCGCACGCGGACCGACGTCGCCGCGGCCAGGCGTCCGTAGCCGAGCCGCCCGAGCACCTGTCCCGCGCCGCCGAGCCCGAGCGCGACGGCCGCGACCGAAGTGGACAGTCCGCGTTCGGTCAGCAGCGGCACCAGGTTCACCACGCCCGCGTACACGCTCAACGCGGCCAAACTCATCGCCACCGTGAGCGCGAGGAACGGTGCGCTGCGTGCGATCGCGGACGGGTGGTGCTCCTCGTGCTCGTGCTCGATCGACGGCCACGGCAGCCGGAGTCCCCACAGGTGCACCGGAATCGTGATGACGGCGAGGACCACCGCCAGCGCCAGGTAGGTCTCCCGCCAGTCGAGGTGGGTGCCGAGCCAGGCGGTCAGCGGCGCGAACACGGTGCTCGCGAGTCCGGCGACGAGGGTGAGCGTCGTCAGGGCCGGCACCCGGTCCGGCCCGTGCCAGCGGGTCAGCGCCGCGAACGCCGGCGGGTACAGCACACCGGCCATCGCCACGCCCGCAACCGCCCACGCGCCGATGAACCAGGCCGGCGACTGCGCGGTCGCGATGGCCACGACCGCGGGCACCGCGAGCAGCGATCCCGCGGTCATGACCGGCCGCGGGCCGTGCCGGTCCAGCAGCCGCCCGGCCGGTACGCCGACGAGCGCCGCGACCACCTGGCTCACCGAGAACCCCGCCGTCACCCACGCCAGCGACCACCCCGTCTGCGCGCTGATCGACGTCGCGAGCACCGGGAACGCGTAGTAGAGCACGCCCCAGCTGGTGATCTCGGTGACGCACAGGACGATCAGCACACGGCGCAGGCCCGCGCGAGACCGCGCCGTCTCAGCGTGCACTGGTGACGAGGCCTGCCGGCTCGGTGCCGCAACCGCCGCCCTTGACCTCCTCCGGCGCGTCGAACACGCCGGCCCCTCCGCACACCCCGGTCTCCGGCAGCACGAGCTCGACCCGTCCGGCCGACTCGTGGTCACCGGCGATCGCGGCCACCACGGACCGCACCTGCTCGTAGCCCGTGAGCGACAGGAACGTCGGCGCCCGGCCGTAGCTCTTCATGCCCACCAGGTACACGTTCGGCTCGGGGTGGCGCAGCTCTGCCTCGCCGTGCGGGTAGACGGTGCCGCACGAGTGGACGTTCGGGTCGATCAGCGGCGCGAGCTTCACCGGGGCCTGCAGCACCGGGTCGAGATCGAGCCGGATCTCCGACAGCCACGACAGGTCCGGGCGGAACCCGGTCAGCACCACGACCTCGTCGATGTCCTCCACGCGGTGACCGTCGAACGACTCCAGCGTCAGCCTGCCGTCCGCCGTCCGCTCGACCGCGGCGGTGCGGAACCCGGTGACGGTCTCGATGCGCCCTGCCTTCGCGGCTTTCCTCGCCCGCAGGCCCAACGCGCCTCGCGCGGGCAGCTGGTCGGACTCTCCCCCGCCGAAGGCGTTGCCCACCGCGCCGCGGCGCAGCAGCCACACGATCTTCGTGCCCGGTTCCCGCTCGGCGAGGTCGGCCAGCGCGACCAACGCGGTCAACGCCGAGTGCCCGCTTCCCGCGACCGCGATCCGCTTGCCCGCGTACCGCGCGCTGGAGGTGGCGAGATCCGGCACGCGGTAGCTGATCTGTGCGGCAGCCGCCCGCTCTCCCACCGCGGGCAGACCGTCACCTCCCAGCGGGTTCGGCGACCCCCACGTGCCGGAAGCGTCGATCACCGCCCGGGCCGTGATCCGCTCCTCGCCCGCGTCGGTCAGCACGTGCACCGTCAACGGCTCGTCGTCACGCCCGGCGTCGACGACGAGGTCCCGGCCACGCCGCGCGACCCCCACGACCCGCGCACCGAACCGCACCCGGCCGCCGAGCGCCTCCGCGAGCGGGACGAGGTAGAGCTCGGCCCACTCCGCACCGGTCGGGTACCCTTCCGGCCGCACCCAGCCGCGTCGTTCGAGCAGGCGGACCGCCGCCGGGTCCACCAGCTCGCTCCATCTGGAGAACAACCGCACGTGGTGCCACTGCGACACCGCCGCACCCGCGCGGTCGCCGGCCTCCAGCACGATCGGCCGCTCGCCCCGCTCGACCAGGTGCGCCGCCGCGGACAGACCCGCGGGACCGGCACCCACCACGACGACTGGCAACTCGCTCATCGCACACCCCTTGAATTGATGAACTTCGAATCAACGTCTGGGACTCTATCGACGCGGGTCGATTGACGCAACCATCGACTTCCGTCGATACTTGCCGCATGACGGTCACCGTGCCCGGTCCACGCCTGCTCACCGCGCAGGACGCCGCGACGTACTCGGAGTGGTTCGCGAGTCTCGCCGAACCCACCCGCGTACGACTCCTGCACGCCGTGGCGACGGCAGGCCGGTCGATGACGGTCGGCGAGCTCACCGAGCTGCTCGGCATCAGCCAGTCGACGTGCTCGCACCACGTCCGCAAGCTCGCCGACGTCGGGTTCCTCCTGCTGCACAAGGAGGGCACGGCCACCCGCGTCGCCGTGAACCCCAACTGCTGCACCGGCCTGCCGCACGCCGCCGACGTGGTGATGGGTGTGCTCGAAACCCGCCCGTGCTGCCCGCTCGACGTGCCCGCCGACGTGACCGTGCGCCCGCTCGAACCGGGTGACTGGAGCGCGGTCCGGCGGATCTACGGCGAGGGCATCGCCACCGGTGACGCCACCTTCGAGACCGAGGTGCCGAGCAGGAAGACCCTGGACGCCAAGTGGCTCCCGGACCACCGCTGGGTCGCCGAGGTGGACGGCGAGGTCGCCGGCTGGGCCGCCGCGACGCCGGTGTCCGCCCGCGACTGCTACGCCGGCGTCGCCGAGACCTCGGTCTACGTCGGCGCGGGCTCACGCGGCCGAGGGGTCGGCAAAGCGTTGCTGAACAAGCAGGTCACCGCCGCCGACGAGGGTGGGCTGTGGACGTTGCAGACCTCGATCTTCCCCGAGAACCGCGTGAGCCTCGCCCTTCACCACGCCGCGGGCTTCCGCACCCTCGGTGTCCGCGAACGCATCGCACAGCACCACGGCGTGTGGCGCGACACCGTGTTCCTGGAACGCCGCACCGCCGAGTGAGGCCTCAGCCCTGCAGGTAGCGCACGATCGCGAGCACCCGCCTGCTGTAGGCCGCGCTGTCGGTGAGGTCCAGCTTGTCGAAGATCGCGTTGATGTGCTTCTCCACGGCGCTGCGCGAGATGCTGAGCGCCTGGCCGATGCCGGGATTGCTGTGCCCCTGCGCCATCTTCTCCAGCACGTCGCGTTCCCGCGGGGTGAGCAGCGCCAGTGGATCGGCGTGCGCGCTGCGGGCGATCAGCGCGCGGACCACGTCCGGGTCGAAGGCCTCGCCACCCGCGGCCACGCGCTCCAGCGCGTCGAGGAACTCGCCGACCTCCATCACACGGTCCTTGAGCAGGTAGCCGACGCGGCCACCCTCCGTTGAGATCAGCTCGGTGGCATAACGCTTCTCGACGTACTGCGACAGCACCAGCACGCCGGTCTCCGGCCAGCGGCGGCGGATCTCCAGCGCCGCCCGCAGGCCCTCGTCGGTGTGCGTGGGCGGCATCCGGACGTCGGTGAGCACGAGGTCCGGGCGGTGCTTCGCGGTCTCCTCGAGCAGTGCCGCGCCGTCGCCCACAGCGGCCACCACCTCGTGCCCCTCCTCGGCCAGCAGCCGGATCAGGCCCTCGCGCAGCAGGGTCGAGTCCTCGGCGATCACCAGGCGCACGGCAGCTCCGCGGTGATCACGGTGGGGCCGCCGCGCGGGCTGTCCACTGTGAACGCTCCGTCCACCGCGGCCACTCGCCGGGCCAGGCCGGACAGGCCGCTGCCGGCCGGGTCCGCGCCGCCGATTCCGTCGTCCTCGATCCGCACGACGACCATGGTGCCCGCACGGGTGACCGAGAGGTCGATCCGGGTGGCCCTGGCGTGCTTGCTGACGTTCGTCACGGCTTCGGAGGCGACGAAGTACGCGGGGATCTCGATGGTGCCCGGGTGGCGTTCGGTGAGCTCGTAGCGCAGCCGGACGGGTACGCCGGAGCGTTCCGCCAGCGACTCGAGGGCGGCGTGCAGGCCGTCGCTGTCCAGTCCGACCGGGTACACGCGCCAGGTCACCTCACGCAGGTCGAGCAGCACCCGCCCGGCCTCCTCGCGGGCCTGCTCCAGCAGTTCCGCGGCCTGGTCGGGACGGCGGCTCGCGCGGCCGAGCAGCATGCCCAGCGCGACCATGCGCTGCTGCACGCCGTCGTGCAGGTCGCGTTCGATCCGCCGGCGCTCCTCGTTGATCACCTCGACCACCTCGGCGCGGCTGACGGTGAGCTCGGAGACGCGGCGCCGCAACACCTCCTGCGCGGTCGGGCCGAGGAAGTGGCTCGCCAGCCTGCGGTCGAGGCTCTCCACCCCGAGCAGCCCCTGCAGCGTGATGAACACCAGCAACGTGCCGAACAGCGTGAAGGTGATCGGGTCGTACCAGCTCATCTCACCGTCACCGGAACCGATGGCCTCTCCCCCGGTCACCATCTGCCACACCATGACCGCCCCGGTCGCCGCACCGAGGAGGATCAGCACCAGCACACCGGCGCCGAGCCCGCCGATCAGCCAGCGGATGCCCAGGTACTGCAGCGCGCGCTTGCCCGAGTAGTCCTCGGCGGTGCACGGCCCGTGGTAGCGCTCGATCCTCCTGCGCTCGAACTCCGCGATCCTCCTGGCCGCGGCGAAGACCACGGGCCGGGCGGACGGCACCAGCAGCACGGGCACGGCGCAGATGAGGAAGGCGAGCTCGGCGAACGCGCCGGCACCCCCGATCGCCAGCCCTGCCGCAAGACGCGTGGCACGGCGCAGCAGACCACCACGTTCGAACAGCACCTCCGCAGCGTAGCCAGCACCGGGCAGCTGATCCACTGCGGTCGGCCGCACACCTGCACTGTGGAAAACCACACCCCGCCGCAACCGGCAGTTTCACGCCCGGCTCTACCTCGAAGCCCACCGGCTGCTGGACACTGTCCCGGTCGGTGAGGGAGAGGTGACGAGCATTTGGCAACGGGGGACGAACCACTGCAGTTCCGGGTTCTGGGGACGTTCGAGGTCACGCGCGGCAGTCGAAGATGCACGCCGACGGCCTCGAAGCAGCGGGCGTTGCTCGCCTTGCTCGCCTTGCACGCCAACGAGTTCGTGGCGACGAGTCGCATCGTCGACCAGTTGTGGTCGCGTGGCGCGCCGCGTTCGGCCATCGCCGCACTGCACGGCTACGTGACCGCGGTGCGGCGGGTGCTCACGCCGGGCTTGAGGAGCGCCAGGACGTCTCATCCCGTTCTGAACACCCGCCCCTCGGGCTACATGCTCTGCCTGGAGCCGCATCAGCTGGACCTGACCAGGTTCCGCCAGCTGGTGAAACAGGCTCAGGCCGAGGTCGCGGCCGGCGACTGCGGGCAGGCACGGGAGATGTTCACCGCGGCGCTCGGGTTGTGGCGCGGGTCGCCGTTGGCCGACCTGCGGGAGACGGGCATGTTCGACCACGACATCTCGCGGCTGGAAAAGGAATACCTGGAGCTGTTGCGCAGCCGGTTCGACGTCATGCTCTGCCAGGGCGACGGGCACCTGGCGGTGTTCGAGCTCGAGGAGCTGTGCGCGAAGTACCCGTTGTGGGAGAGGTTCCACGAGCAGCTGATGCTCGCGCTGTGCCAGGCCGAGCGGCGGGCCGACGCGCTCAACGCCTACGCCAGGGCGTATCGGGTGCTCTCCAGCGACGCCGGGATCGAACCGGGGCCGCGGTTGCGGGCCATGCACCAGGTCGTCCTCAGCGGGGACGACCCCCGGCACTGGCACGACCACCGGCACGCCGGGCTACGGGTGGCGCACACCGTTTCTCTTTAGGCGCCAGTCGAACTGCCGCCGGTAGCAGACGAGCGGTTCACCTTCCGCCACCTCGGTGTGGGTGACCTCGCCGATCAGCACGGTGTGGTCGCCGTGGTCGAACACCGCGGTCGCGGTGCAGCGCAGGTAGATCGGTGCCGCGCCCAGGCGGGGCACGGTGCCGTCCCACGCCCAGGCGACATCGGCGAACTTGTCCGCGCCCCGGCTCGCGAACGTCCGCGCGGTCCGTTCCTGAGCGCTGCCGAGCAGATGCACACCGAACTCCGCGCAGTGGGTCAAGGGATCGCGGCACCGTGAGGCGTGGTCGACGACCACCAGCACCGACGGCGGATGCACGCTGTACGAACAGATCGACGAGACGAGCAGGCCGCACGGCCGGCCGGCCGCCTGCCGGGTGGTGACCACGGCGAGGCCCGAGACCAGCCTGCTCATGGCGTCGGTGAACGTGGCCACCGGCAGTGCGGCGGCCACGTTCTCCGTTGCTGTCACCGCGATCCTCCTAAACCGTCGCGGCGGCGCAGAGTTCCCTGCGGTGCCGCGCGTCCTCGTCATCGGCGACAGCGAGAACGGCGTCGTAGTCGGCGATCGCCGCGGCCCACTCGCCGGACTCCTCGTACGCGACCGCGCGGTTGAACCTCGCCTCCGGGTTGTCGTCGAGCTTGATCGCCCGGCTGAGGTAGCTGATCGCGTCGGTCAGGTCGCCGGACGCCGCCGCGATCGTGCCGCGGATCGCCCAGGCCTCGGCCAGGCTGTCGTCGCGTTGCACCGCCTGCGCCAGTGCTTCGGACGCCTCGTCGTACTGCTCTCGTTCGACGAGCAGCTGTCCCTTGAGGCACAACAGGTGTGCGTTGTCCGGTGCCAGCTCCAGGGCGGCGGTGACATCGCGCCACGCCGCCTCGACGTCACCGTTGGCGAGCAGGAGTCCCGCGCGGTTGATCCTGGCGTCGACGTGCCTCGGGTCGAGTTCGACGACGTAGCCGAAGTCGGCGATGGCGCCTTCGATGTCGCCGAGCGCCAGGCGTGCGTCGGCGATGTTGTAGTAGGCCTCCGGGAACGGCGGGGAGAGCCGCAGTGCCTCGCGGTAGGCGGCGATCGCTTCCTCGTCGCGGCCGAGTCTGCGCAGGATGTTGCCGACGTTGAAGTGGTGCTCGGGGAAGTTCGGGTCCCGTTCGACGACGTGGCTGTAGTCGGCGAGCGCGTCTTCCAGCCTGCCCATGCCGCCGTAGACCTGTGCCCGGTTGTAGCGCAGCACCAGGCGGTGCAGCGCGTGCTCGTGCGGTTCCAGGTCGCGGTCCAGCCTGGCCAAGCCGTCGTTGAGCAGCGCGAGCGCCACCTCCGGTTTCTGCTCGCGCACCTCCACCAGTGCGAGGCCGTTGCGGGTGAACACCGACTGGAAGGCTTCCTTCTTCGGGTCGGTCAGCAGCGACGCCATCGCGATCGCCTGGTTCATCCACGCCCGTGCGCGAACGTAGTCCCGCTCGCCGTCCGGGTAGTGCCGCGCGTGCAGCATCGCCGTCGAATACGCCAGTTCAAGGTGCACGGCCGGATCCGTTGACGCTGCCCGGCCCTCGACGTAAAGAGCTTCTGCCTCGTGCGCACGTCCGACCGCCGCCAGCGCGATGCCCGTCTGGAACGTGAGCTGCCACCACGTCTCGGCATCGGTTTCCCGGTCGGCGACCGCGCGGCCGCGCAGGCCGAGGTCCGCCGCGGCCTGGTAGAGGCCGGTCTTCTGGCAGTGGTCCATGGCGGCGCGCAGTGCTTTCGCGCCGGCGCCCGCGGGGTCGCTGCCGTGCTCCAGGTGGTACGGGATGGCGCCGAGGTGCAACGAGAACTCCGTGGACTGAGCGAGCTGCTCGGCTCGGGCGTCGTGGAGTGCGGCTCTGGCTTCGTTCGGCAGAGCGAGGTAGGCGGCGAGCAGACGCGGGTCGTCGGCCGTGCCGTCACTGTCCACATAGGCCTGTGCGGGGTGGTCCGGCAGCGGGTCCTCCGCCGCAGGTTGAGCTTCGACCACCCGCGCGTGTGCGGCGATCGTCCGCGCCAGCGACACGTCGATCTCGCCGCGGGGGTCGGCGAGCGGTGCGCGGCTCGTGCCCACCACCACGGTGAGGCCGGGGATGTCCTGGCGGCGCAGCAGGATCGCGATGAACTCCTGGTCCGACGGGTCGGCCTCGTGCGCGTTCTCGAACACGAGGGTGCGCGGACCGCCGCCCAGCGCCGCCAGGTGGTCGCGCAGCACCTCTGCCAGGCCGTTGCCGATGTTGCGGGTGTGCAGCCGCGAGTAGTACCGGGTGCGTTCGTCGTTCTGCACGGCCCACTCCAGCGTGTGCCACGCGCTGGGCACCCGGCCGGCCAGCTCCGGCGTGCTCGTGAGGAGTTCGATGTTGTGCCGCTCCCCCAGCTCGGGGCAGCGGTCCAGCAGGTCGTCGGCGATCAGGCGCAGCAACGATCCCGCCGCGGTGTACGGCCCGCGCAACCGCCGGTGGGCGTCGACCGCCGCCCAGATCGGCGGCAGGTCCAGGTCGGCGAGCGCGAGTGCCCGGTCGCGCCGCCGGTCGGCGCGGATCCAGTAGCGGCTGTCCATGGGGTGCGTCCTCTCAGTGAATGACGTGGTGCAGGCGGCGGTCCCGGCGCGTCTGCACGCGTTCGCGGACCATGAGCCAGCCGAGCACTGCGAACTGCGCGATCGCCACGCCGCCGAAGACGATCGAGTCGAGCAGCAGGGGCGTGGGCACCGCGTCACCCGTGAGCCGGCCGAGCACGCCGACGGTGAACCGGTAGACCACGGGAGCTCCGGCGAGCACGAACGTCGTGAGGCTCGCGGTGTACCCGACCACGACGAGCCACGAGTACCAGAGCGCCACCCGGCGGTCGACCGGGTGCAGCATCGACTCGTCGGTTTCGAGGCGCCCGAACAGCCGCCTGAACCGGTTGCGGACCATCTGCCGTGCGGCCCCGTGCAGGTCGACGCAACCGAGCACCGTGCTCACGAGCACGTAGATGTCCGTGCGCAGGTAGAAGAAGAACTGCCAGATCACCCGAAGCAGCGCGGCGAACGCGACGGCGAGCAGGAAACGCCCCGCACCCGACAGCGAGCCGTCCGCGTGCCGCGTCAGGTCGGCGGCGATGGTGCACGCGGCGATCCCGATGACGTCGGCCAGCAGCCCGGCGACGATCGGCAGGTACCGCTTCCGCCGCGGCACGGCCACGAGCCCGTCGAGCGACGTCTCCAGCACGATGAAGTAGAGCCGCCGCCCGATTCTCAGCCGCGACTTGACGCCGAGCCTGCGCCCGGCCAGCGCGTGAAACGACTCGTGCAGGAGAATGAGCGGAACGGCGGCGAGGAAAAGCCCGACCTGGATGACCATGTAGTAGTCGGAGAAGAAGATGTTGTGATACGTCGGCCGCAGGTCCGGCGTGCGCACCATGGCGTACAGCGCCCAGCCGGCCAGTCCCGCGTAGACGACCCACGCCCACGGCGAGAACAGCGCGGCACCGAGTTTGGCGAAGCGCACCGGTTCCGTCGCGGTGACGAATTCGCCGGACTTCCGAATGAGGCCGAGCTCGTCGAGTCCCGCGACGACGTCCTCGATGTCAACGCTTTCCCCGTAGGCCCGCTCGAACCATTCAGCCGCCTGGCGCGGCGTGTCCCCCGCTTCCAGTCTGCGCACGAGCTCGGCGCCCTCAGCGGGGAAGATGCCGTACGAGTCGACGTCGGCACGCCCGATCGTCACCTCGTCGCCGTCCTCCAGGAACACCAGCGGATGCAGCGCCACCGGCCGGTCCAGATCGAACTCGGTCACCACGTTCCTCCCCGCGTGAGGCCAGATGCGCTGGGCGGCAAGGCCCAGCGCATCCCCGCCGCGCCTTAGACCGGCTTGACGTTGTACTGCGAACAGGCGGCCGCCGTGAGGCGAACCGGGCCCACCTTGCGAATGGTGATCCGCTTCATTTTCTTGGTCTTCTCCATGAGTGCACCTCCTCTTGCTGCGATACCGACATCGAGAGAGTTTGCCCGCACACTCCAAGAAATCTCCAAGAGGGCTCCAAAATCGAATCGTCACGCTATAGGAGAAGAAAATGGGCAACATTCCAGGTTGCCCGTCCTGCAAATGTCATAGGGTGGTGACATGGCTGAGCTGCTGACCATCGCCGACGTTCGGGCTGCGGCCGAGGTGCTCGACGGGCGGGTGCTGCGGACACCCACGCTCCCCTCGGCGGGGTTGTCCACGCTGCTGGGCGTGCCGACGACGGTGAAGCTGGAACTGTTGCAGCGCAGCGGTTCGTTCAAGACGCGCGGCGCCTTCGCGAAGATCCTCTCGCTGTCCGGCGCGGCGCGGGCGGCGGGCGTGATCGGCGTCAGCGGTGGCAACCACGGGATCGCGCTGGCCGACGCCGCGAACGAACTGGGCGTCGCCGCCACCGTCGTGATGCCCTCCACGGCACCCGCTCGCTCGGTGGACCTCGCTCGTGCGTCTGGTGCCGACGTGCGGCTGACCGACGACCTGCCGTCAGCCTTCGTGCTGCTGAACGAACTGGTGGCGGCGGGCGCGACCCTCGTGCACCCCTACGACGACCAGGTCGTGATCGCCGGCCAGGGCACGGTCGGGCTGGAGTTCGCGAGCGACGCCCCACACCTCACCGACGTGCTGGTGAGCATCGGCGGCGGAGGGCTGGCCGCGGGCGTCGCGACCGCGTTCCACGCGCTCGTGCCCGGCGTCCGCGTGTGGGGCGTGGAGGTCGAGGGCGCCGACGCGATGCACCGCGCACTGGACGCGGGCGGCCCCGTGGAGATCACGCCGACGTCGATCGTCTCGACTCTCTCCGCACCCCACGTGTCGCAGCTGACCTACGACCACGCCGTCGCGCTTCTCGAGGACGTCCTGGTGGTGTCCGACGCCGATGCCGTACGGGGCACGATCACGCTGGCCGAGACGCAGAAGGTGTGGGCGGAGCCCGCGGCGGGCTGCCTGGTGCCGGCGGCACGCAGGGTGCTCGACCGGGTCGGGCCCGGCGCCCGGCTCGGGATCGTGCTGTGCGGAGGGAACGCGACCGTCGCCGACGTCGTCCGGTGGGCGAACGCCTGACCCGGCCGAAGTTCAGCGAGCGAGGAGCTTGGCGACCCCGAACTCGAACCGCTCGTCGAAGGACTCCTCGGCGAGGAAGGGCAGCACGTTCTCCAGCGCGGGCCGCTGCCCCGGCGTGAGGTCATCGGACGAGCGGTGCGGCATCGCCTGTTCTTCCTGGCACAGGCCCAGGATGAAGTAGACGACGCTCCAACAGGTCCAGGCCGCCTCCCGCTCGGACAGGCCACCTTCGAGCAACGCGCCGACGAACGCCTCGGCGACGTCGAGAGTCGCGGGCTCGTTCGCGTAGGTGCCCGCGACGACGGCCGCGCCGTCACGGTGGGCCAGCAGGGCACGGCGGGCGATCTCGGTGGCGCGGGCGTGCCAGTCCCGCGGCAGGCCGGTCAGGGAGACGCCGGCGACGACCGCGTCCGCCATCAGCTCGCTCTGCCGGGCCTGGCTCCCCGCGTGCCACACAACGGAGTTCATGTGCACGTCCAGACGAGCGGTTGTCGGGGCTCGGCGTCACCTACGCGACCGGCAGGCGCGTGAGGAACCTGCGAATGCCGGACGGGAGCACGCTCTTCGAGCGCCTGCGGACCGGCGAGCACGTCGCGACCGGCGAAGGGCTCGTGCGCCCGGACGGTCACCTGGCGGCGTGACTATCGGATGGAGGCCTGAGCACGCGCGGCCGGGATGTCGTCGACCGCCACGACCTCGCGCCCGCCGGCCAGCACGAGGTCGCCGTCCGACGCGGCGGCGAGCATGGCGCGTTTCTCGGCGGGCGACCTCGCCTGGTGGACCACCCCCAGGCGATCGACGCGAATCAGCGTGACGGACGGATCCGTCACGCGGAACTCCGCGACGCTGCTCAGCCTCCGGACACCGTCGAGGCTGAAGTGGGCGAACTTCGGCATGACAATTGGTCTACACCAATAACCCTCCCCGCGGTAAGGGGCCAGTTCGCGCCGGCCCCTGTGCTCCGCGCCAAATTGGCGTAGACCAATTGACATGCGACTCCGAGCTTGGGCGGTCACGTGCGGACTGTGCGTGTCACTCGCCGTTGCGCCACCCTCCTCAGCCGATCCGCCGACGCCCGGACCGGGCAGAACGATCACCCTGATCACCGGGGATCAGGTGGTGGAGCACCGAACTCCAGGTGGCACGCGCACTTACGTGCCGCGAGCGGCGCGCGGACGGGAGCAGGTCCAGTTCGTCCAGTACGAGATTCCAGGTCACCACTACGTCGTCCCCGCCGACGCCGCCGGACTCGTGGCGGCCGGAAAGGTGGACGAGCAACTGTTCGACATGGCACCGCTCTTCGCGCAGGACGACGAGCACCTGCGAGTTGTTGTGCAGCACGGCGAGGAAGTCACGTCCCTCGCGGCGGCCGGTGACACGCGGACGCTCGCGAGCCTGCCCGGTTCCGCCCTGCGCGTGCGGAAAGCCGACGCGGCCGCGGCGTGGCCCAAGCTGACCGCTCCCGGCGTCAGCAAGGTGTGGCTCGACCGCAAGGTCCAGGCTTCGCTGCACGAGAGCATGCCGCAGATCGGCATGCCCGCGGCCTGGTCGGCCGGGTACACCGGCAAGGGCGTCAAGGTCGCGGTGCTCGACACCGGCGTGGACGACGGCCATCCCGACCTCGAGGGTGCCGTGGTGGCTGCCCGCGACTTCACCGGCAGCACCAGCGGCACCGCCGATCGGTACGGCCACGGCACCCACGTGTCCTCGATCATCCGCGGCACCGCCGACCGTTATCGCGGTGGTGCGTCCGACACGTCTCTGCTGTCCGGCAAAGTTCTCGACGACTGGGGGTCCGGCTTCCTGTCGTGGGTCGTCGCGGGCATGGAGTGGGCGACCGCGAACGGCGCCAGGATCGTCAACCTCAGTCTGGGCACCGGTGTGCCCAGTGCCGGTGACGACGTCATGTCGGTCGCCGTCGACCGGCTCACCCAGCAGACCGGCGCGTTGTTCGTCGTCTCCGCCGGGAACAACCCCGCCGTGCTGGGTTCGCCCGCCGCCGCACGGGAAGCGCTCACGGTCGGCGCGGTGACCAAGCAGGACGCCGTCGCCGGGTTCTCCGCACGGGGGCCGCGCGCGATCGACAGCCTGCTCAAGCCCGAGATCACCGCGCCAGGCGTCGACATCACCGCGGCACGGGCGAAGGACACCGAGATGGGCGTGCCCGTGGACGACCGCTACACCACGGCGTCGGGCACGTCCATGGCGGCGCCGCACGTCGCCGCGGCGGCCGCGGTGCTGGCCGGGAGCCGTCCCGGCTGGCAGGCGCCGGAGCTCAAGGCGGCGCTCATGAGCACGGCGAAGACGGTGGCGGGCGAGACCGTGTACGCGCAGGGCGCCGGGCGGGTCGACGTGGCCAGGCTCGTCCGTCAGAACGTCCACGCGAGCCCTGGCGGCGTGAGTTTCGGCCGGGTCTACGACAAGGCACTGAGCCAGGTCGTGACCGTGCACAACACCGGGCGGTCACCGGTCAGCCTCGGCCTCACCCTGGACGTGCGTGACAGCGCCGGAAACCCCGCTCCGAGCGGAATGTTCGGCACCGACGTGAACCGCGTCGACGTACCGGCCGCGGGCACCGTCCAGGTCACCGTGCACTCGCGGGCAGGCGTCCACGCGCCACCGGGCGACTACGGCGGATGGCTGGCCGGATCGTCCGCTGACGGGAGCGACGCCGTCCGCGTCCCGATCGCGTTGACCAAGGAAGCCGTGCCACATCACGACATCGATCTGGTCACGCTCGACACCGCGGGCAAGCCGGTCACCGGCTACCCGATCTGCGTCAGCCTGGACACGGGTGAACGCTGCCGCACCGTCGAACGCGGTGACGGCCGCCTGTCCGCGCGAGTGCCGGCCGGTCGCCACCTGCTCGCCACGAACGTCTTCGAACCCGGCCCCAGGCCGGACACCTGGCAGGTGTCGGCGATCGTGCGGCCGGTTTCGGTCAGTCAGGACAGCACGTTCGTCCTCGACGCGCGCAACGCGATCCCGTCCAGGGTCGCCGTGGACCGGCCGAGCACCGACCTCGGCGCCATGCTCACCGTCGCCTGCGACACGCCGGCGGGCAAGGCGATGTTCAGCGCCTCGGCGGCACGGCTCGCGGATCTGCGCGTGGCACCGGCCGCCGACGAGGCCGAAGCCGGTTGCCGCAGCACGTTCGGCACGGTGCTGGTGTCCGAAAAGGACACCGCGTCGAGCCCGTGGACCTACCACCTGATCTTCCCGTCGACCGGCGACATCCCCGCACCGGTGTGGCAGGCGCACGACGACCAGCTCGCGGTCGTCGAAGCCCGCGCCGCCGCCCAGGGAACCGTGCCGCAGCACGCCGTCAAGACCGTCTCGCCGATCTCGGACGGGTGGTTCGTCGTCCCGTGGAACTCGCTCGTCACACCACTTCCCGGTGTGCGCACGGAGTACCGCTCCCCCGGCCCGTGGACCTGGTACACCTACTTCAGCACCTACACGGACAACACCGAGACGTTCCTGTCACAGCAGGTCGCCCACACCACGTATCCGGCAGCGGGCCCGCGCGTCGAACGGTGGAACGCCGCGGTGTTCGGACCGAGCCTCGCCCCCGTCGACAGCACGGCCCACCGCTTCGGCAACACCGTGCTCTTCCAGATCCCGCTGTACGGCGACCAGTCACCGGACAACTCGGGCTACCTGCCCGGCATGACCGGTACCGTGTCGCTGTTCCGCGGCCACGACCTGATCGGTCCGGGCTCGATCCCGTTCGGCAACGTCAGCGCGTGGGCCCAGGTCCCGGCGGAACCGGGACGCTACCGCCTGGTCGCCGACGCGCAGCAGTCCTCGGCGGGCACCCCGCTGTCACCGCGGATCAGCGCCGAGTGGACGTTCCGCTCCGGCCGCGTCGACGACACCACGCAGATCCCGTTGCCGCTGCAGGTGGTCCGGTTCGCGCCGCCGGTCGACGAGCACAACACGGCACCGGCCGGGCAGGAGTTCCGCGTGCCGGTGACCGTGCAGCGGGTCACGGGCGCACCGCCGTCGCTCGTGATGGGCATCTCCGTGTTCGCTTCCTACGACGAAGGAACCACGTGGCATCCCGTGCACCTCATCCCCACCGCGACCGGGTGGGACGCGGTGCTGCACCATCCGCCGAACGCACGCACGGTGTCGTTGCGCGCCACCGCGACCGACGCCGGTGACAACTCCGTGCAACAGACCATCGTGCGCGCTTACGAGCTGAGGCAGGCGGGCTAGCCCTTCGGATTGTGCGACATCCTCGCCGGGGCACTCGTGATCGACGCCGCCGGGCACCACCTGGTGCACGGCGGCGCCGACTTCATCTCGCCGGCAGTTCTCCACGACGTACAGACCGCGCTCGAACGGCGGCACGAGGCTTCAGCGGGAGGTCCAGTCGGCTGAGACCTGCCGCCACTCCAGCTCCCACCGCCGCAACCGCAACCGCGTGTGCGTGAACCGGGTCAGGAGGTACAGCAGCGCCGCCGCGGCCGTCGCCGAGCCCCACACCACCAGGGCGACCACGATCGCGGTGATCGCGGCCCCCGCGGCGGACAACGGCGGCTCGGTCAGGTCACCGTTCCGATCGATCCAGATCGGCACGGTGGCGCCCGCCATCGCGCCGTGGTGCGCCTGCACCTCGCCTTGCCGCTCCTTCCCGTCCGGTGCGAGCCACGTCGCGCGCACGGGCGTGGTCTCCAGCACCGTGCCGCGGTCATCCACCCGCATGGCGGGCGGGGCGTTCTCGGCGAGCACGGCCTCGGCGCGCTGGCGCGTCGTCTGCTCGGTCTCCACCCGCGTCTGCCGGCTCGCGTGGAGTTCGGAGCCGGCCGCACCCGCGACCGGCACGGCGAGCAGCGCGACGATCACGGCGGCGACCAGCGCCGCGCCTTCGAGGCGATCGCCGGCGGTCGCGAGCTTGTTGCGGCCGGGGAACGCGTGCCGTACGACTCGCGAGAGCAGCTTCGAGCCCATCGTCCACCTCCGCGAGCAGGTTTCTCCTGACCAGGATCCCACTTCAAGGGCCCTTGGTCACGCCCCGGCAGGCGCCTGACGGCCTGCCGTTCACCCTGCCCATGATCGTCCTTTTCGGACTTCGGAGGCGCACGCGCCGACTCGCGGTGCGAGAGCTGGAAAGCGACGTGCCACAACGGTTCCTGCTGGCAGAATGGTGAGGCTGCACCCGATGACCGTCGTGGTCGCCGGAGCGTGGCCGGCGGTTCCGGCCGTGCGGGAGATCTGGCCTCGGGAGGATGATGACCATGGCGATTACCGCGAGGCAGAGCCAGGCGCTGCACGACCTCACCACGCGGGGAGTGCTGTCGGCCGACCAGGAAAGCGCCGTACGCGACGCACTCGAGGAGACCGGTGCGCCGCCGCGGGTCGCCGATCGGGTCACCGAGCTGGCCGCGTACGTCGGCGGCGGGCTCGTCCTCGGCGGGGCCGCGCTGCTGCTCGGGCTGTCCTGGGAAGACATGTCCCGCCTCACCAGGGTCGGGGTGCTCGGGGCGGCGACCGTTCTGCTGTTGGTCGCGGCCGTGGCGGTGGGCGGCCGTTCGGTGCGCGCTGTCACTGATGTGCGCCGGCGCGTCGTCAGCACGTTGTTCTCGCTCGCCGTCGTGACGGCGGCGTTCACTGCGGGAACCGCGGTGTCGTCTCGCGAGTTCGTCGTGGGTGCCACAACGGGTTTCGTCGTCGCGGTGGCGGCGTACCTGCTGGTGCCCACGGCGCTGGCCTGCCTCACCCTCGCCGCGGCGGCGATCGCCACGGTCATCGCGTGGACCACCGAGTACGCCGCGGACGTCCCGCTCGTGATCGGTGTGGCGTTGTTCGCGCTCGGGCTGATCGGCGCTCTGTTGTCCCTTGTGGACGTTCTGCGACCGGTACCGCTCGCGCTGGCGGTCAGTGCCGCGACCGCGTTGTTCGGCGCCCAGCAACCGTTGGGCAGCAACGCATGGGTGGCCTACGCGCTCACCGCCGGGCTCGCCGCCGCCTGCTTCGCCGCCTATCTCGGTGTGCATTCGACGGTGTTGCTCGTGGCGGGCGTGGTGGCCACGACCATCGTCGTGCCGGAGGTGGTGTGGGACCTGACCGATGGTGCCGTGGGCGGAGGCGTCCTGCTCCTGGTGGCGGGTGCCGTGCTGCTCGCCACCAGCCTGGTGAGCACGTGGTTGCGCCGCCACCGTTGATTTGGCCCCTTATGTCTGCTCGTGCCGCAGCAAGAAACTGCTGACATGAGCGACTATCGAAGATCAGTGGTACCAGTGCTCCTGGTGACCGCGGGCCTGGTGTTCTGGCCCACGGGCACGGCGGCAGCGCAGCCGCAGACGTGCAACGGCCTGACCGCCACGCACGTCGGCACCAACGGACCGGACGTCGTGTTCGGCACCAACGGGCCGGACGTCATCGTGACGCTCGGCGGAGACGACGTGGTGTTCGGCCTCGGTGGCAACGACACCGTCTGTCTCGGGGCCGGCGCGGACGAGTTCTTCGGCGGTGCGGGCAACGACTGGGCCTCCGGTGAGGCCGGCGCCGACACCCTCAACGGCGAGGCCGGCAACGACACCCTCCTGGGCGGCGACGGCCCGGACCGCCTGGACGGCGCGGCCGGCAGCGACATCCTCAACGGCGGCGCTGCCGCCGACACCATCGAGGGCGGCGCGGGCGACGACACTGTCAACGCGGGAGCGGGCGCGGACTCCGTGAGCGGCGGTGAGGGCGCTGACACCCTCAACGGCCAGAACGGCGCCGACCGCATCGAAGGCGGAAACGGCAACGACCGCATCAACGGTGGCGCGGGCGTTGACGACCTCGACGGCGGTGCCGGCAACGACATCGTCAACGGTGGCGCGGGGAACGACACGCTGACCGATCCGTCCGGCCTGGACGTCGGCGACGGCGGCGCGGGACCGGCCGACCGCTGCGACTCGCGGTTCGAGTCGCTGTCCGGCTGCGAGATCATCTTCTGACCGGGGGGGCCGCCGTCGAACCGGCACCGGCCTGACCCGTGATGAGCGGAGCGTTCACCGGCCCGAGGTTGATGAACGCTCTCCTCACTCCGTCGAGCGGCCTGGCACATGTCGTCGGACTCTGCCCCACACTCCGGAAGCTGCGGATCCTCAGGCACATGACATACGACGTGACATTCACCGAGCTGGCCTCCACCGTCACCTGCCATCAGCGGGTGAACACGACCGCGGCCGGCATCGCCAGTGCCGTCGGCCGAGGACTGCAGGACCTCTACGAGTTCGCCGCGCGCGCCGCGGTGACACCCGCGGGACCACCGCAGCTCAGCTGCCCGGACCCGGCTCCCGGCCGGGAGCTCGACCTCGACCTCCATCTGCTGCAGATCTCCGGCAGACCCGAGAAGAGCGGCGACATCGACGTCGTCGTTCTGCCGGAAGGGCCGGTCGCGCAGACGTTCCACCACGGCCGGTACGACGAAATCGGCGCCGCGTACGAGGCCCCGGCGCGAGAGCTGTACCTCACGGGACCGGACACAGCCACGGTTCCCGACGACTGCCTCACCGAGGTGGTCGTGCCGTTGCGCCGCAACTGACCGGCGGCGCGCCGACGCTCACGCCATGACGACGACCTGACGCACGGCCTCCCCGGACGCGAGCCTCGCGAACCCCTCGTTGATCTCGCTGAGCCCCAGCCGCCCGGACAGCAGCCCGTCGACCGGCAACCGGCCCGCCCGGTACAGGTCGACGAAGCGCGGTACGTCCCGGCGCGGCACGCACGAACCCAGGTAGCTGCCCTTGAGCGTGCGTTCCTCCGCGACGAGGTTCAGCGCGGGCAACGTGATCGTGCGGTCCGGGTGCGGCAGTCCGACCGTGACGGTGGTGCCGCCGACGGCCGTGGCGGCGTAGGCCTGTTCGAGCACCGCCGCGACGCCCGTGGTGTCGATGACCTTGTCCGCGCCGCCGCCGGTCAGGTCCCGCACGTGGCTCACCACCTCGGGGCCACCGGCGGCCTCGTGCGTCGCGCCGAGGGTGAGGGCCAGCGTGCGCTTGTGGTCGACGACGTCCACCGCCACGATCTGCGTCGCGCCCGCCGTCGCCGCCGCGAGCACGGCGGCCAGCCCGACGCCGCCCAGGCCGAACACCGCGACCCGGTCCCCCGGCACGACCTGCGCGCTGTAGAACGCCGCGCCCGCACCGGTCAGCACGGCGCACCCGAACAGCGCGGCGATGTCGAGCGGCAGGTCCGGCGGCACGAGCGTGGCGGAGCGGCCGGAGATCACGGTGTGCTCGGCGAAACCGGAGACGCCGAGATGGTGGTGTGGCCGGGTGCCGTCCGGGAGCGTCCATCGGCGGTGCCCGCCCAGCAGCGTGCCGTCGCGGTTCGCGACGGCGCCCGGTTCGCACAAGGCCTGGCGGCCGGACGCGCACCGGCGGCAGGCGCCGCACGCCGGGACGAACGACAGCACGACGTGGTCGCCCGGCGCGAACTCCGCGTTCGGGCCCGCCTCGACGACCTCGCCCGCCGCCTCGTGCCCGAGCACCATGGGCAGCGGCCGGATCCGCGAGCCGTCGATCACGGACAGGTCGGAGTGGCACAGGCCGGTGGCGTGCACGCGCACCAGCAGTTCGCCGGGACCGGGCGGGTCGAGCTCGAGGTCGGTGATCTCCAGCGGCCCACCGACAGCGGTCAGCACCGCGCCCCGCGTCTTCACGCGACCACCAGGCCTTCCATCGCCGTGCGCAGCTGCGCGGGGATCTCCACCGGCTTGCGGGTCGTCCGGTCGACGAACACGTGCACGAAGTGGCCTTCCGCCACGACGTCGTCACGTCCCTCGAAGTAGAACCCGACCTCGTAGCGCACGCTCGACCGGCCGAGGTGCCCGATCCGCAGCCCGGCGTCCAGCGCGTCCGGGAACGAGACCGAGCCGCGGTAGTTGCAGTGGGACTCCACGCACAGGCCGATCACGGTGCCGTCGTGGATGTCCAGGCCCGCGTCGATCAGCCACGTGTTGATCACGGTGTCCATGAACGCGTAGTGGACGACGTTGTTCACGTGCCCGTACACGTCGTTGTCCGCCCACCGGGTCGGAATCCTCTGCCAGTGCCGGTAACCGTCGCGCACACGACCTCCAGTCTCAACCGAGTCTCCTGGTGAGCTCGACCCTCGACCGCACGCCGAGCCGCGCGAAGATGTTGCGCAGGTGGTGCTCGACCGTGCGGTGGCTCAGGAACAGCTGCGCGGCGATCTCGCGGTTCGTCGCGCCTTCCGCGACCAGGCGGGCGATCTGCGCCTGCTGCGGCGTCAGCTCGGACCGGGGCAGCGGCGCGCCGGTCGGCTCCCCCGCCGCGCGCAGCTCGGCGCTAGCACGGGTCACCCAGTGATCTGCCTGGTAGGACTGGAAGATGCGCATGGCGTCGCGCAGGTGTTCGCGCGCCGCCTTGGGTTTGCGCCCGCGCCGCAGCCGGTTGCCGTACAGCAGCTCGGTCTTCGCGAGCTCCATCGCGGTGCCGCTTGCGCGGTGCAGCCGGATCGCTTCCTCGAAGTGCTCGTCGGCCGTGCCGTGAGCCAGCAGCGCGTGGCAGCGGTGCGAGAGCGCCAGCCGGGCCGCGCTGCCGGTGGCACCGGCCCACTTCTCGTACCTGCGGAGTGCTCTGTCCCCTGTGGACGGTTCGCCGCACGCGACGGCGGCCTCCACGACGTGCGGTGCGGCCATCACCTTGATGCCGAC
Organism: Lentzea atacamensis; assembly: GCF_003269295.1. Lineage (GTDB taxonomy): Bacteria > Actinomycetota > Actinomycetes > Mycobacteriales > Pseudonocardiaceae > Lentzea > Lentzea atacamensis. The sequence continues at coordinate 360,319 of NZ_QLTT01000001.1, forward strand.
GTGACCGGAGTGCAGCCGCAACCGGCCCAGTGCGTCGGCCGGCCGGTCCCGTGTCAGGTCGACGCACGCGAAAGCCCACGCGCGCAGTGTGCCGGGCCGGATCAGCCCGCGCTGGGTGATGTGCTCGGTGGCGGTGCCGATGCGTTCCAGCGCGCTGTCCGCGTCTCCGCGCAACGCCGCGAGCAGCGCGAGGATCGTCAGGTGGTCGACCACCGCGTTGTGCTGGCCGATCGCGGTCGCCGCGTGCACGCCCTCGGTGGCCGCGGTGAGCGCCGCGTCGTGCTGGTCCAGCAGCAACGCCGACAGCGCCCGGTACACCAGCGCCCACGGCACCAGCGCGATCAGTCCGCACTCCCGCGCCGACGTGACCGCGCTGGTCGCCATCTCGTGCGCACGGGCGGCGTCGCCCAGCACGTACGCGGCCTGGCTCGCCCAGATCCGCGCCTGCGGTCCCGGGACCCGGCCGGCGAGCTCGACCACCTCGCGCAGCACTGGCAGGGCCTCGTCGTGCCGTCCGGCGAACGTCGCGGACATCCCGATCAGGTGGTCGAGCGTGAGACGGGTGGCGGGCGACTCGTCGTCGCGGAGGATCTCCCTCGCGAACTCCGCCGCCTCGGCGTGCCGGCGCTGGTCACCCGCGATGTTCGCGGCCTCGCCGGCGAACCCCAGCGCGGCCACCGCGAGCGAGCGCCGGGTGCCCGCCAGGCTCTTCGCGGCCCGGACCAGGCGGTCGGCGGCCACGTCCGGCAGTCCCTCACCCAGTTCGATGCCGCCGGCCAGCAGGTCCGTGAGCGCCGTCAGCTCCGGGTTGTCGGTCAGCCGGACGGCGGTGCGCAGGACGGCCCGCGACCGGTGCGGCGCACCGTGCGACCAGTGGTCCGAGGCGGCGTTCAGCAGGCGCCGCGCCTTCACCTCGGGATCGGCGGTGAGCTGGGCCGCGCGGTCGTGGTCGCGGGCCGCGGTGGCGAAGTCACCGCACCGGCGGGCGCGTTCGGCGTGCGCGGTGAGCACCTCCGCGAGCGCGGTGTCCTGGCTCGTGACCGCCTCGTGCCAGGTGCGGCGAGGTCCCGGTGGCAGGGTCGCCGCCAGCTCTGCGTGTGCCTCGCGGCGCAGCTCCAGCGGCACTTCCGCGCGCAGCACCGACCGGACGAGCCTGCGCGGATCGAGCAACGAACCCGCTTCCACCACGGCATCGAGGTCCAGCGCGGCCAGAGCCTCGGCGTCGAGCTCCTCGTCCACCGCGGCCAGCGCGACGACGTGCCGTGCGCGACGCGACAGCGCGTCGAACCGGGCACGCCACCGGATCCGCAGCGAGCTGTTCGCGGGCAGCACCTCTGGCGGCGGCGCGGTGCCCCCGAGCTGGGCGGGCGTGAGGGACTCCGCCAGCTCGACCAGCGCCAGCGGGTTCCCGCAGGCCAGGTCGGCGAGGTCCACGGCGAGGGTGGCGGGCACACCCGGCACCAGGTCGTGCAGCACGCGCAGGCTCGTCGAGCGGTCCAGCGGGTCGAGGGTCACGCTCGGCAGCCCGCGCGGCTCGCCCTCGCTGGCGATGAGCAGCGCGGCCCGTGTGCCGGTGACGTCGCGAGCGAGCCGCAGGAGGTCGTCGTCGAGAGAGAGGACGTCCAGGCACAGCAACGCGTCGTAGCTGTCCCGTACGGCGTTCAGCAGCGCGGTCTTGCCCGAACCGGCCTCACCGCGCAGCACCAGCACCCCGCCGCACCCAACGCGCGCACGGCTGATCAACGCGTCGACGGCGACGCGCTGCCGGTCACGACCACGCAGCATCGGGCCAGTCTTACGGCCCCCGGACGGCCTGCGGAAGGGGTCACGGCGAAATTCACCTACCGCTGTTAGTTTTGTGCCCGAAGTTTCCCGGTCAAGACCGGTGGTTGCACCGATGCGGACCGCACGACACGGGTTGCAGGGTCGAGAACGTCCTCTCAGTTCCCCTGCCGAATGAGGAGTACAACGCCGTGCAACTCCGTTCATTGATCCCGATCGCGCTCTCACTGCTGCTGGTCGGCGGCACCGCGCACGCCGCCGACAACCCGTACGAACGCGGCCCCGCCCCCACCACCGCGAGCATCGAGGCGGCACGCGGCCCGTTCGCCATCTCGCAGACCTCGGTGTCGTCGCTCGTCGGAGGCTTCGGCGGCGGCACGATCTACTACCCGACCAGCACCGCGTCCGGCACGTTCGGCGCGGTGGCCATCTCGCCCGGTTTCACCGGCACGCAGGCGACCATCGCGTGGCTCGGCCCGCGCATCGCGTCCCAGGGCTTCGTGGTGTTCACCATCGACACGACCACGGTCTTCGACCAGCCCGACAGCCGCGCGACGCAACTGCTCGCGGCGCTGGACTACCTGACCCAGCGCAGCGACGTGCGGTCGCGGGTCGACGCCACCCGGCTCGGCGTCATGGGTCACTCGATGGGCGGTGGCGGCAGCCTGCGCGCCGCCGCCCAGCGCCCGGCACTGCAGGCGGCGATCCCGCTGACCGGCTGGCACACCACGAAGAACTGGTCGACGGTGCGGGTGCCGACCATGGTGATCGGCGCCGAGAACGACTCCATCGCACCGGTCGCACAGCACTCCGAGCCGTTCTACACGTCACTGCCGTCCACTTTGGACAAGGCGTACCTGGAGCTCAACAACGCCTCGCACCTGGCACCGAACACGTCCAACACGACGATCGCCAAGTACAGCATCTCGTGGCTCAAGCGGTTCGTCGACAACGACACCCGCTACGAGCAGTTCCTCTGCCCCGCCCCACGTCCCGGCACCCTGATCGAGGAGTACCGCGACACCTGCCCGCACTCCTGATCCGAGCACGGGTCGCGGCACGGCGCCGCGACCCGTTCTCAGGACAGCGCCGCCGGTTCCCGGTGCGGGGTCCAGCGCAGGTGGACGTTCCGGTCGGGAGCGTCCGCCCGCAACAGCGACAGCCGCGGCCGGACGGCGTCGGTGCGCGACGTCGGCGGCTTGCGGCTGCCGGCCTGGAACTGGACAGGCCACTGGGCCCCGGCGCCGCGGTAGTCCTGTTCGGCCGCCGCGTGCAGGGTCCAGTGCGGGTCGTACAGGTGCGTGCGGCCGATCGCGCACAGGTCGGCGCGGCCCGCCAGCAGGATGGAGTTCACGTCGTCGTAGGACGCGATGGCACCGACCGCGATGACCGCCGTGCCGGTGGCGGCGGCGACCTCGTGCCGGATCCGGTCGGCGAACGGGGTCTGGTACGAGCGGCCGTACGCCGGCCGCTCCTCCCTGGCGACCTGCCCCGACGACACGTCGATCCCGTCCGCCCCGTGCGAGATGAAGGCACGGGCGATCTCTACCGCGTCGTGCTCGGTGTTGCCGCCGCTGATCCAGTCGGTCGCGGAGACGCGCACGATCATCGGCCGTTCGGCCGGCCACGCCGCGCGAACCGCGTCGAACACCTCCAAGGGGTACCGCAGCCGGTGCTCCAGCGAGCCGCCGTAGGAGTCGGTGCGCTGGTTCGCGATCGGCGAAAGGAACGACGACAGCAGGTAGCCGTGCGCACAGTGCAGTTCGACCAGGTCGAAACCCGCTTCGGCACCACGCCGGGCGGCGGCGGCGAACTCGGCGGTGATCCGGTCCATCTCGTCGCGGCCGATCTCGCGCGGCACAGGCGATCCCGGCCCGTACGGCAGTGGCGACGGGCCGACGGTCTCCCAGTTGCCCTCCGGCAGCGGGTCGTCCATGCCCTCCCACATCAGGCGCGTCGAGCCCTTGCGGCCGGAATGCCCCAGCTGCAGACCGATCCGGGCGGTGCTGCGCTCGTGGACGAACGACACGATCCGCGCCCAGGAGTCGCGCTGCTCGTCGTTCCACAGGCCGGTGCAGCCGGGCGTGATGCGGCCCTCCGGTGAGACGCAGACCATCTCCGTCATCACCAGCCCCGCCCCGCCCATCGCCTTGGACCCGAGGTGGACGAGGTGGAAGTCGCCCGGCACGCCGTCGACGGCCGAGTACATGTCCATCGGCGAGACGATCACCCGGTTCTTCAGCTCCAGCTGTCCCAGGCGGAACGGCTGGAACATCGCCGGCGCGGTGCTCTCCAGCCCCTGCGAGGCGGCGAAAGCGGCGTCGACGCGGTCGGCGAAGTCCGAGTCGCGGGTGCGGAGGTTGTCGTAGGTGATCCGGCGGGACCGCGTCAGCAGGTTGAAGCAGAACCGGGTCGGCTCCTGCCCCACGTACATGCCGATGTTCTCGAACCATTCCAGCGACGCCTGCGCGGCTCGTTGCGTGGACTCCACGACGGGACGCCGCTCGGTCTCGTACGCCGTCAGCGCGGTCTCGACGTCCGGGTGCTCGTGCAGGCACGCGGCGAGAGCGAGCGAGTCCTCCATCGCGAGCTTGGTGCCGGAGCCGATCGAGAAGTGCGCGGTGTGCGCGGCGTCGCCGACGAGGACCAGGTTGCCGTCGTGCCAGCGCTCGTTGCGCACGGTGGTGAAGCTCAGCCACTTCGAGTTGTTCGCGAACACCTGGTGGCCCGCCAGTTCCTCGGCGAACAGCTCGCGGATCCGCTCGACAGCGGACATGTCGGAGACGCCGGGAGGAAACTCCTCGGCGGTGTCGAACCCGGCGCGGCGCCAGACGTCCTCGTGCATCTCGACGATGAACGTGGAACCGGTGCCGGAGTACGGATAGCCGTGGACCTGCATCGTGCCCCACTCGGTGTCCCTGATGAAGAACTGGAACGCCTCGAAGACCCGGTCGGTGCCGAGCCACATGTACCTGTTGTGGCGGCGGTCCAGGGTGGTGCGGAAGCTGTCCGGAAAGGACTGTCGCACCAGCGAGTTGACGCCGTCCGCCCCGACCACCAGATCGTGCGACTCGCGCAGCCGGTCCGCGGCGGGGGCGGGTGTCGAGAAGTGCACCACCACACCGAGATCACGGCATCGCCGCTGCAGCAGGCCGAGCAGCTCCTTGCGCCCCATCGCCGCGAAGCCCTGACCACCCACGGTGTGGCTCTCGCCCCGGTAGTGGATGTCGATGTCCGTCCACCTGGCGAACCTGCGCGCCATGGCGTCGGCGAACTCGGGGTCGGCGTTCTCGATCCCGCCCAGGGTCTCGTCGGAGAACACCACGCCGAAGCCGAACGTGTCGTCCGGGGCGTTGCGTTCCCAGACGGTGATCTCGTGGCGCGGGTCGAGCTGCTTCATCAGCGCGGCGAAGTACAGGCCACCGGGGCCACCGCCGACGACACCGATCTTCACGTGAGCACCTCGTCCTCGACGATCTCGCGGAGTGCGAAGCGCTGCAGCTTGCCGCTCGCGTTGCGCGGCAACGAGTCGCGGAACCGCACGTCGCGCGGGTACTTGTAGGGGGCGATGGTCCGCTTCACGTGGTCCTGGATCTCCCTGGCCTTCTCGGCGTCGGCCGGTACGCCCTCCCGCAACACCACGAAGGCGCACACGACCGAGCCGCGTTCGTCGTCGGGCTTGGCCACGACGGCGGACTCCACCACGTCGGGATGGGTGTCGATGGCCTCCTCGACCTCCGGCCCGCCGATGTTGTACCCGGAGGACACGATCATGTGGTCGCTGCGGGCGTGGTAGTGGAAGTAGCCGTCCTCGTCGCGGTGGAACACGTCACCGGTGACGTTCCAGCCGTTCACCACGTAGTCCTTCTGCCGCGCGTCGTCGAGGTAGCGGCAGCCGACCGGGCCGATGACCCCCAGCCGCCCCGGCTCACCGGGGCCGAGCTCCTCGCCCTCGGGGCCGAGCACGGTCGCGCGGTAACCGGGCACCGGCTTCCCGGTGGCGCCGGGCCGGATGTCGTCGCCGGCGGCCGAGATGAAGATGTGCAGCAGCTCGGTGGCGCCGATGCCGTCGATCACCCGGAGCCCGAGCCGCTCGCGCAGCCGTTCCCAGGTCTCCCGCGGGATGTGCTCACCGGCCGACACCGCGCCGCGCAGGCCCGCGAGCTTCTGCTCCGCGCCGTCCCGCAGAATCGCCTTGTACGCCGTCGGTGCCGTCGCGAGCACCGTGACCCCGTGCTCTGCCACCAGATCCGCGATCTGCGCCGGGGTGGCGGCCTCGGTCAGCAGCGCGCAGGCGCCGGCTCGCAACGGGAAGACCACGAGCATGCCCAGGCCGAAGGTGAACGCGAACGGCGCCGTGCAGGCGACGAGGTCGTTCTCGTTCAACCGCAACACGTGCCGGCCGAACGTGTTGTCGATCGACAGGACGTCGCGGTGGAAGTGCGCGGTGATCTTGGGCGCCCCGGTGCTGCCGGACGTCGGCGCCAGCAGCGCCACGTCGTCGGCGGCGGTGTCCACGGCGGTGAACTCCCCCGGCTTGGTTCCCGCACGTGCCGCGAGGTCGTCGTACTCCACGACCTCCAGCGACGACAGCACGGTGCGCACGTCCTCGGTGAACCTGTTGTCCACCAACGCGATCGACGGACGTGTCCGCTCCAGGACCGGCGTCAGTTCACGGGCTCGCAACGCCACCATCGTGGTCACGACGACACCGCCGGCCTTGAGCACGCCGAGCCACGCGGCCACCGTCCACGGGTTGTTGGGCGACCGCAGCATCACCCGTTGTCCCGGCACGAGTCCGAGGTCCTCGGTGAGCACGTGAGCGACCTGGTTGGCGCGGGTCCGCAGCTCGCCGTAGGACCACACCTCCCCGGCGGGCGTGCGCAGCGCGGGCCGGTCGGGTCCGAACTTCGCCACCGGGACATCGATGAGCTCGGTGGCGGCGTTCAGCCGCTCCGGGTAGTTCAGCTCCGGTGTCGTGAACTCGATCGTCGGCCACAACTCCGCGGGCGGGAGGTGGTCACGAGCGAAGGTGTCCATGCTGAGTCCTTCCGGCGGCAGGTCGAGCGGCGCGGATCATGCCCTCCTGGGCAACGGTGGCGAGGTGACGGTGATCGCGGGTGAAGAAGCGGCCGTACCCGAGGCCGCGTCCCCCGTCCGCGGCGACCGCTTCCTGGGTGTAGAGCAGCCAGTCGCCGACCGGCCCCTGGCGGTGGAACCACATGGCGTGGTCGAGGCTCGCGGTGACCAGTCCCGGCTGCGCCCACGGCAGGTCGAGCACCCGCAGGACGGGCTCCAGGATCGTGTAGTCGCAGACGTACGCCAGCGCGGCGAGGTCCCGTTGCGCGTCGGTCAGTCCCTCGACCGGGCGCAGCGGGTCGAACGGCCTGACCCACACCGCCTGGTGCGGGACGCGCTCGCCCTCGACCGCGAGATAGACCGGGCCGGGCACGTGCCGCATGTCGAAACTCCGGCCACCGGACCAGTACGCCTTCGACACCTCGGTCATCGAGCCGCCGCTGCGCCCGGCGAGGTAGTCCGCCGAACCGGGCAGCTCCTCCGGTCCGGGCACACCGCCGGCGAACTCGGCCTGGAAGCTGCCGCCGGCCTCGCCGGCCGCGAAGTTCGCCAGGCAGACGTAGAGGGGCTTGCCGTTCTGGTAGCCGCGGACCTGACGGGTGCTGTAGCCACGGCCGTCGCGCAGCAGCTCCACCTCGTAGCGCACCCGGGCGCCGATGTCGGCCGGGCGCAGGAAGTAGCTGTGCATCGAGTGCAGCGTCTTGCCGTCGGTCACCGATCGCATGGCGGCGGCAGCCGCGGCGGCGACCAGGTCACCGCCGTACGCCTTGGGCCACGGGCAGGGCTGGGTGACGGCGGTGAAAGCCAGGTCGAAGTGCTGCGGCTCGGCCTCGTCCAGGGTGATGGCCGACGTGAACACCGCCGACGTCGCGAGGGTCCCGGTGGTCATCGGGTCAGCCAATCGCGCAGCTCCTCGTCCGGGACGTCGTCGAGGTTGACGACGATGTTCTCCGGCGTCCGCGTCGTCATCCACGTCAAGGGCTTGTTGCGCGAGAGGTTGCACTCGATGTGCGGCATGAACGGCGGCACGAAGACCCAGTCGCCCTCCTCCATGTCGACGTAGTCCTCGAACTTCTCGCCGAAGTAGATCCGCGCCCGGCCGGAGAGGACGTAACCGCCGGTCTCCGCCTCACCGTGGTGGTGGGTGACCGAGCGGTAGCCGGGTTCGTTGGTGACCTTGCCGAACCACAGCTTCGTCGCCGGGGTGTGCTGGATGCTCACGCCGGAGATCCGGATCGCGCCGCCGGAGTTCGCGGTGTCCGGGTTCTCCATGCCGCCACGCGTCACCACCGGGGCGACCAGACCGCTGGGCAGCCGGTACATCGAGTTGTCGCCTTCGAGCTGGTACTTGCTCAGGTCGGGCTCCATATATCGCATTCTTCACCGCCGTCAGATATTGTCAATACGCATGAGGCCAGTAGCAGTGAACCCGCCGAGCCTTCCCGTCCCGAGCGGCTACTCACACGGCACGCTCGCGGGCAACACGCTCCACCTGGGCGGGCAGACCGCCCTCGACGCGGACATGAAGATCGTCCCCGGCGGCATCGTCGAGCAGTTCCGCCAGGCGTTCGGCAACGTGCTGACCACGCTGCGCGAAGCGGGCGGCGAGCCGGAAGACCTGGTCAGCATCACGATCTACCTCACAGACATCCCGGACTACCAGGCCCACGGCAAAGAGATCGGCAAGGTGTGGCGCGAGCTCGCCGGCCCCGTCTACCCCGCCATGGCGGGCATCGGCTGCACCGCCCTGTGGCAGCCGGAGGCCCTCATCGAGATCCTCGGCGTGGCCGTGATCCCCGACCACCGCCTGCGCAAGCCATAGCGGTTTCATGATCAGCGAAATGGGGACGCGATAGTGAAACTCGCTGCTGTGACCGTCGACGGCGTCCGCCGTGCCGGTGTCGTGGACGAGGCGGAGCAGTCGATCGCCCTGCTGCCGGCCACCGTCGACGACATCGTCCGGGGCAGGCCGGCCGGTGCCCGCGGTGATGTCCTGCCGCTGGCCGAGGTCCGCCTGGAGTCGCCGCTGCACCGCTTCAACCGCGACATCCTGTGCACCGGCTGGAACTACCTGGACCACTTCGAGGAGTCGAAGGGCAAGCGCGAGGGGCAGGATCCCGCTTCCCTGCCCGAGCGCCCGACGTTCTTCACCAAGGGCCCGGACACCGTCATCGGCCCGGCCGACGACATCGCCTACGACCCGGGCCTCTCCACGAAGTGGGACTACGAGGCCGAGATCGCGATGGTCATCGGCCGCGACGGCCGGTCGATCCCCGTGGAGAAGGCCATGGACCACGTGTTCGGCTTCCTCGTCGCCAACGACGTCTCCCTGCGCGATCTCCAGCGCGCGCACGGCGGACAGTGGCTCAAGGGCAAGAGCATCGACGCCACCATGCCGCTCGGCCCGTGGCTGACGACGGCCGACGAGGTGGACGACCTCGCGAACCTGCAGGTGCAGTGCGAGGTCAACGGCCGCCTGCTGCAGAACGCCTCCAGCGGGCAGATGGCGTTCTCCTTCGCCCGGATCATCGCCGAGCTCAGCCAGGGCATGACGCTGCGCGCGGGCGACGTCATCCTCACCGGCACGCCCAGCGGCATCGGGAGCGCACGTGAGCCGCAGATCTTCCTGCAGGAGGGCGACGTGGTGGTCACGCGGGTCAGCGGGCTGGGCGAGCTGCGCAACACCGTTAAACTCACCCGCGGTTGATCACGGGCATGGACGAGGAGACGGCACTGAACGTCGCGCTGAACAGCGGCGCCGAGGTGGACACGACCGCCCCCGCCGGGCGCGACCGGCTCGGCCCGCTCATCATCACGATCTTCGGCCTGTACGCGCGCGGCGAGCACAACTGGCTCTCGGTGGCGTCCGTCGTGCAGCTCATGGCCGATCTCGGCGTCGAAGGCCAGGCCGTGCGGTCCTCGATCTCCCGCCTGAAACGCCGTGGCGTGGTCCGCAGCGAGCGCCGCGACGGCGCCGCCGGGTACGCGCTGGCCGAACCGACCCTCGAAACGCTCGCGGAGGGCGACGCCCGGATCTTCGAACGCAGGCGGGCGACCGCCGGGGACGGATGGCTCGTCGTCGTGTTCTCCGTGCCAGAGTCCGAACGCGAGAAGCGCCACGCGCTGCGCACCAGCCTGACCCAGCTCGGTTTCGGCACCGCGGCACCGGGGGTGTGGGTGGCGCCGGGCAACCTCGCCACCGAGACCCGCCGGACCCTGGAACGCCGCGGGCTGGCCGAGTACGTCGACATCTTCACCGGCCACCACTTCGCGTTCGGGGACCTGCGGTCGAAGGTGCGGGCGTGGTGGGACCTGGACGAGCTGGCCGACCTGTACGCGGACTTCGTGCGCCGCCACCGCCCCGTTCTCGACGCCGTCGCGGACCGCGTCACGACCCCGGAGCAGGCTTTTCAGCTCTACGTGCCGATGCTGACCCAGTGGCGGCGCCTGCCCTACAGCGACCCGGGGCTGCCCCTGTCGCTGCTTCCGCCCGGCTGGAACGGCGTCACCGCGGAAGCGCTGTTCGAGCAGCTCAACACCACGCTGAGCGCACCGGCGCGCGAGCACGCCCTGGCCGTGATCCACGGCCACGCCTGAGCGTGCAGGAGTGAGATCGGTGGCAAACGGGTAATGGGAGGAAGCCGTGCACGTGCATGTCAGCGCGGTAGGCCTGCCTCCGGGTGGACCGGCCGGTTCCGGCCCGGGAAGTTGAGCACTGCAGCGACCCGGCGCCGGTCCGGTTCCGGCCCGTAGCCGTACCATGCCTTGAGCGCGTCAAGCAGTCGGCGTCGTGGACTCCACTTGACGGAGGAAGAGGTACCACGGCATGGCTTACGAGGCGACCCACTCCGCATCCACGCCCTCCACCAACGGGGATCGCCCCGATCCGCTCGAGCGCCTGGACGAGACGGCCGAAGCCCTTGTGGTGCTGCGCGACGCTCTGACCGGCGAGGAACCGCTCGACAACGCGCTGCAGCGGCTGGCCGACACCGCGGCCAGGGCGGTGCCGGACGCCGACGCGGTGACCATTTCCCTGGTGACGGCGGAGCAGCCGCAGACGGCGGCCACGACCGACACCGGACTGGTCGACGTCGACGAGGAGCAGTACCGCGCGAACCGCGGGCCGTGTCTCGAGTCCGTGAGAACCCGGCAGGTCGTGCGCGCGGTCGTGGGCGAGCACGTCGACGAGTGGCCGGAGTTCGAGGCGGCGGCGGCCGGGCACGGGATCCGCGCCTACCTGTCGGTGCCCGTCCTGCTGCCCTCGGCGGACGAGGCCACCGCACAGCTCATCGGCTCGCTCAACATCTACAGCCACACCGCGGAGGCCTTCGACCCGTTCGACGAAGGCCTGATGCGGCTGTTCACCACGGCCGCGTCGGCGGCGATCAGCGGCGCTCACCGGTGGCAGCGCTCCCGCGAGCACATCACCCAGCTGGAGCAGGCGCTCGTGTCCCGTGCCGCCATCGACCAGGCCAAGGGCGTGCTGATGGCGGTCCACAGCTGCACGGCGGACGAGGCGTTCGCCATGCTCGTGCAGCGTTCGCAGCACGAGAACGTCAAGCTGCGCGACGTCGCGAAGAACCTGCTCGACACCGTGACTCGCGGCGACTGACCGGGGCCGGCTCACGCGGTCACCTCGGGTCCGGCACGACCTCGGAGACACGTGAGCGCGCCGGCCACCGCTCCCGGCGCGCCTCGCACGTGATCAGGTCAGTTCTGCCTGGACTTCAGGAAGCTGATGTACGACTCCGCGGCGGCGCGCGCCCTCTCCCGCAGCGCCTGCGGATCCGTCGCCGCGGCGGCCTTGATCTCCTCGCAGCTGGCAGCGAGCGCGTCCGGACCCAAGGTGGACAGGGCCAGGTCCGGCAGCTCGCTCTTCAGGCAGCGGGTCGCCCGCCCGACGGCATCGGGGTTGCAGTAGTCGTCCGGCGAGTAGCACTTCTCGACGGCGCCGTCCAGGACCGGCTTGCCGCGGGCGTAGACCAGCTCCAGGCCGCCGAGCCCCTGCACGGCCTTGGGCAGCACGACGTCCTTGAGCTCCTGGACGTCCCTGCGGTCTGTTCCCGGTTGGAGCTGGGCGGCGCAGACGCGGGACATGAACTCCTCGCGCGTGATCTTCGTCAGTGCGCCGACGGTGTCGCTGAAGTTGCCGAGGCAGGCGAGCGCGTTCGCCGCGGTGGGAGCGAGCACCAACGGAATCGCCGCACACAAGGCGGCGAACGCGGTAGTCCTGGCCTTCATGTCGTCGTCCTCCTGGGACTTGGAGCCGATCGGTCAATCCCTGGTACCCGCGAGATCACGAAAAGCACGGCGCGGGGCCAGGATCAACCGCATCGAGTGATGGTGAACCCATGCTCCACTTTGGAGTCCAGCAACAATGACGTCGCGTTGCGAACACGGGCGAGTCACCCGGTTTCCGTCGTGGTGATCGCTGAGCATCGGCGAGAACTTCCACCCGATCCAGTGTGGACAGATCACCCGCCGTGAGCTGATGTCGTCCACGACCGCGGCCGCCAGGACCGCGCTGTCCTCCAGTTCGGTGACGACGAGGCCGGCCCGCTCTCAGTTCGCCGCAGCCACCGGCGCCGTGTCGTGCAGTCGCCGCGCGGTGACTCACCTCTGGTCGGCGCGGCGTTCCTCGCGCGCCTTTTCGATGCGCTCCTCCAGCGCCTCGAACCACTCCTGCCCCTGCTCGCCGCAGCTGTCGCGGATCTCGCACTTGAGCTCGGACGTGTTGGCGTTGAGCGTGCGGACCATCTCCAGTCCCTGATCGACCTGGACGCGCAGCTCGCCGTGCGAACGAGCCAGGGCGTCCGCGGCGGCGTACATCTCGGCGCGTGCCCGCCTCGCCACGACGCGATGCGGGGCGAACCGCGCGCGGCGCACCAGGTACGACATCGTGTGCAGCGACGTCTGCGCGGACTGGTAGGTCAGGTGGGCGGTGTCAGCGCACTGGTACGACTCGCGGTGGAACGTGCGCAGGGCGTGGAAGTCGATGTCCGGGCGTTGTTGTCCCGGCCGTCCCGGTCCGCTCGACCCCGCGCTCGGATGGCCGGCCGGGCCGGTGCCCCGCGTGCGGATCTTCGTCAGGCGCGCCTGCACCTGTGCTGCCTGCCGGCGCACCCGCTCGTTCTCCATGCGGACGCGACGCAACGCGCGGTCCGCCTCCGCGGCCGCGGAGCGCACCTGCTGGACCGTGACCCGCTGGGGCCGGCGGTCCCACAGCCTGATCGCGACGAGCGCGCCCACACCGGCCAGCGCCGTGAGGGCGAGCGGCCCCATGCCGTCCTCGATGACGTGCTCACCGGACCTCAGCTTCAGGAAGGCGACCACGTTCATCGCGCCGAGCAGCACCCCGGACCGCACCAGCAGCCCCAGCCACCGCTTGATCACCGGCGTTCCCCGGCCACGCAGCCGTCCGTCGCGCCTCAGCGCCCACCGGACCAGCACCAGCGCCACCGGCACCGAGCCCGCCGAGGCCCATAGCCATTCCGACAGGTACGGCGCCTGGACGGGAGAGCCACCGGCCGCCACGTGCGCCGCGATCGCGGGCGACACCAGCAGCATGAGCAGCGGCAGGCCGAAGAACAGCAGGAAGAGCAGGATGGCACAACCACCGCAGCCGCTACGCCCGCGCGCCACAGCTCAGCACCCCGCCTTCATCGGCGGGTTCCGCGCTTGCCCGGTGCCCGTCCAGGACTGCGCCGCTGGGGCGCCAGCGCCGTCGCGCCGGATCCGTTGAGCACCTTGTCGATGACCTCGGCCACCCCGCCGGTGAGTCCGGTGTGGTGCTGGACCAGCATCGTGGTGAAGTGCTGGGTCAGCTCGATGTAGGCGCGGCGCTCCGCCAGCGGCAGCCCCGGCTTGACGGTCTCGCGCTGCATGTTGACCATGCACTCGCGCAGCGCCCGCGCGCTGTCGTCGGCCCGCCCGAGTTCCTTCCGCATCTGCCGCAGTGAGGCGCTGGACTCCTTCCTGCGCTGGTCCAGCAGCTTCAGGGTGATCTCCTTGGCGTCGGCCGCCAGGTTCTCCTCGAGCCTCACCCTGCGCATCTCGGCGTCCAGGGCGTAGGACTCGGCGACGTGCCGGCCGGCGGGACCCAGCGGTTTGAGCGACTCCGCGATGCGGGACACCGACTCGGTGAACCCCACGTGGTCGCCGGTCATGCGGATCAGACCGTTCGCCACTCAAACCGCCTTCCGCGCGAGCGTTCGTGGCGCGGCAGAGGCCGGCCACGGCCGGTTGATCCAACCGGCCGCACGGGACGTTACAAGATCCCGGTCGCAGCGGTGATCACGCTGCGTAACAGGTGCTCGAACTGCTCCGATAGCAGTAGCAGCAGGGGAGGCACGCGTCCGAACCTGGTTGTGCCTCACGGCGGAACGCGGTGGGGCCGCCTCTCAGCCGAAGGGCAGACCGCCATGCGCGCAGTCCGTTACCACCAGTACGGCGACCCCGGCGTCCTCACCGTCGAGGACGCCCCCGAACCGCACGCCGGGCCGGGAGAGATCCGGATCAGGGTCCAGTCCGTGAGCGTGAACCCCTACGACTGGAAGGTCCGCGCCGGCTACCTGGCCGAGGTCATCCCGACCACGTTCCCGGCGACCGTCGGCAGCGACGCGACAGGGATCGTCGACGAGGTCGGTGAGGGCGTCAGCGGTGTCGAGATCGGCGACCGGGTGTTCGGACTGGGGCAGGGCACCACGGCCGAGTACGCGGTCCTCACCGCCTGGTCGCCCGTGCCGGGCGGCTGGACGGTGGAGCAGGCCGCCGCGGCGGGACTGGTCGCCGCGACGGCCGTGACGAGCCTGGACGCTCTCGGCGACCTCGACGGCCGGACCCTGCTCGTCGAGGGTGCCGCCGGAGGTGTCGGTTCCGCCGCCGTGCAGATCGCAGTCGCCCGCGGCGCCACGGTGATCGGCACCGCGAGCGAGACCAACCACGACTTCCTCCGCGAGCTCGGTGCCACGCCCATCACCTACGGCGAGGGCCTGACCGAGCGGGTCGCCGCGGTCGCTCCGGACGGCGTCGACGCGGCACTCGACACCGCGGGCTCCGGCTCGCTGACCGAGATCGTCGCCATCGTCGGTGATGCCTCGCGCGTCGCGACGGTGGCCGACTTCGGTGCCGCCGCTCTGGGCGTCACCCTCATCGCGGGCAACGCGAACGCCGCCTCGGCCCTCGCCGACGCGCACCGGGTCGCCGAGTCCGGTGCGTACACCCCGCGCGTGGACGCCACCTACCCGTTGGAGAAGGCCGCCGACGCCCACACGCACGTCCAAGGTGGTCACGCGCGAGGCAAGGTCCTCATCACCCTCTGACAGTCCTCTTCGGACGGTCGGCCGCCGGCAAAGGGCCGGCCGGGCCACGAGATCGAGACGATCGGCGACTTGCGGTCAGCCGGTCGCGGCACGTGCGGCGCGCACGGACAGCTCGGCGAACGCGTCACGAAGGGCTTGTGGCGCAACAACATCGATGTCGGTGTCGAAGCGGGCGAGCCGCGCGGCGAGCGCGGCCCACGACCACGAGCCGGTCACCAGCCTGGTCGTGGCGGGACCGACCTCCTCGGCCAGACCGTCCCCGGCGAAAGGCGCCACCTCGGCCAGGGGCAGGTGGAGCACCACCTCTCCCGCACACGGCCAGGCATCGCGGTCGGTCCCTTTGAACCGGGCGGACAGGAACGCCGCGACGTCCCCGCCGGGCACCTCCCTCGGTGTGAAGCGGGGGCCGTTGGGAGTCCGCGGGATCATCCGGTCGGCGCGGTAGGTGCGCCAGTCCTCGTGTTCGGGGCTCCAGCCGACGAGGTACCAACGGCCGGCCCTGACCACGAGGTGGTGCGGCTGCACGCGGCGGGGCGGCCGCGGTTCGGTGTCGTCCGGGCGGCCCGGTGAGCGGTAGTCGAAGCGCACCTCCTCACGGGCGCGGACGGCACCGCTCAGGGCGAGCACCACGTCGGTGTCCACCTGAGGACCGGCTGATCCGACCGCGGTGATCTCCAGGGCGTCGACGCGCCGGCGCAGGCGGGCCGGCAGCACCTGGCGCACGGTGACCAGGGCGCGGGTGGCGGCTTCCTCGATGCCCGCCCCGCTGCCCACGGCGATCCGCAACGCCACGGCGAGCGCGATCGCCTGCTCCTCGTCGAACAGCAGGGGCGGCACCTCGCTGCCCGCCTCGAGCCGATAGCCACCGTCCGGCCCCTTGACCGCGTGGACGACATAGCCGAGCTCGCGCAGCCGGTCGACGTCACGGCGCACCGTCCGTTCGCTGACGCCCAGCCGCTCGGCGAGCAGACCTCCCGGCCAGTCGCGGCGGACCTGCAGCATCGACAGCAACGCGAGCAGCCGGCCGGACGTGACCGTGGAGGAGGCGATCGGCATGTTCCCAGCCTCGCACGAGTAGCGGACGTTCCCTGTCCTCTACTGCTGACATCGTCGTCCTCGCCGCCGGAAACCTCCGGCGACGACAACCACTTCCGAAGGACCGGACACGATGTCGATCAACGCTGTCGCCCACCTGAACTTCCGCGGCCAGGCCAGGCAGGCCCTGGAGTTCTACCAGTCGGTGTTCGGAGGCGAGGCCACCATCGCCACCTACGGCGACTTCGGCCTGCCCGCGGAGCTGCCCGGCGCCCGGCACGTGGTGTTCGGCCAGGTCGTCGCCGACAACGGATTCCGGGTCATGGCCTACGACGTGCCGGGCGAGCACACGCCACGACCGCAGGGCGAGCCCACCACGCGCCGGGAGAACGGCACCACGATCACCGAGGAGCCCTTCTTCCTGTCCGTGCGCGGCGAGACCGTCGAGGAGGTCGCCGCGCACTGGAAGGGCCTCGCCGACGGCGCGACGGTCATCGAGGACTTCGGTCCCGCGCCGTGGGCACCCGCTTTCGGCATGCTCACCGACCGGTACGGCGTCACCTGGATCCTGGACGTCGCTGCCTGAGGACACCCAGGTCCACTTTGGACAGTCCAGGGGTCACGGCGCTGGCGACAACCCGCCTGGCCGTGGCCCTGCGGCGGCACGGTTGCCATAATCGGTTGCCACTGCCCTGCGACCCGCGAGGTGAGACGAGCGACGTGATCCTCCCGAGCAGGCGCGCGGCGCGGGGCAACCTGCCGGCCGACGTCTCCAGTTTCGTGGGGCGCGGGCAGGACATCAGCGCCGCGCGTGACCTGCTGACCAGGACCCGTCTGCTGACGCTGACCGGTGCCGGCGGGGTCGGCAAGACGCGGCTCGCGCTGCGGGTGGCCACCGAGGTGCGGCGGGCGTTCCGCGACGGCGTGTGGCTGGTGGAGCTGGAGACGTTGCGGGAGCCGGAGCTGGTGCCGCACGCGGTGGCGGCGGCGTTCGGGCTGGAGGACAACACCGTCGGCTTCGGCTGGGCACCGCGCTCGCACCCGGACGTCGTGCTGGACCACCTGCGGGACAAGCACGCGTTGCTGGTGCTGGACAGCTGCGAGCACCTGGCCGTGGCGTGCGCCCGGCTCATCGCCTCGTTGCTGGCGTGCGCTCCCGGGCTGCGGATCATCACCACCAGCCGCCAGCCCCTCGGAGTCGCCGGCGAGCACCTGCTCACCGTGCCGCCGTTGTCGCTGCCGGACCGCGACCGGACACCGCCGCCGGACGAGCTCTGCCGGTACGAGGCGATCACCCTCCTGACCCAACGCGCCAGGGCGGTCCACCCGGCGTTCGCCGTCACGCCCGAGAACGCGGCCGCCGTGCTGCAGCTCTGCCGGCGGCTCGACGGCATTCCGCTCGCGATCGAACTGGCGGCGGTGCGGCTGCGCGCGTTGTCGGTGCGCCAGGTGCTGGAGCGGCTGGACGACCGGTTCCAGATGCTCACCGGCCGCCACCAGACGCTGTGCGCCGCGATCGACGGGAGCCACGAGCTGTGCTCGCCGCGGGAGCGGCTGCTGTGGGCTCGGGCGTCGGTGTTCGCCGGCGGTTTCGACCTCCGCGCGGCCGAGGAGGTCTGCGGCGGCGCCGGGATCGAGCCCGCAGAGGTCGTCGATCTCGCGACGGGCCTGGTGGACAAGTCGATCCTGACGCGGTGCGAGGAGCAGCGCGGGCAGGAGCCCCGCTACCGCATGCTCGACGTCCTGCGGCGGTACGGCCTGGAGAAGCTGCGCGCGGCCGGCGAGGACCACGCGATGACGGTCCGGCACCGCGACTGGTTCCTGCGCCTTGCGGAGGAGGCCGCGGCCGGCTGGTTCGGCCCCGACGAGCGGGCGTGGATGGACCGGCTGCGCAGTGAGCACGACAACGCGCGCGCGGCGCTGGAGTTCTGCCTGTCCGATCCCGGCAGTCTCGAGGCGGGTCTGCGGATCGGCGGAGCGCTGTGGTGCTACTGGGTGCCCGGCGGTCTGCTGGTCGAGGGACAACAGTGGCTCGATCGCCTGGTGGCTGCGGCAACCGAGCCGAGCCGGGCACTCGGGGTGGTGTTGTGGGTGTCCGGCTGGGCGGCCTCCCACGCCGGCGACCTCGTCGCCGCGGAGGCCAGGGCCGAGCAGTGCCGGCAGCTCGCCGCGCAACTGGGCGACGCGCGGCTGGAGGCCTACGGCCTGCAGGTCGCCGGGCTGGGAGCGTTGCTGAAGGGAAATCTGGAGCAGTCGCACGAGCTCTGCGCGCGGTCCTGGGAACGGCACGTCGCGCTGGGCGAGCTCACCAGCCCGGCGCTGAAGGTTCTGACGAAGCTCAGCCTGGTGGCGTCGATGACGGGAGACGTCGACCGGGCCGTCGCCTACGCCGAGGAGTGCGTGGACCTCAGCAGGCGGCACGACGCCCGGTGGGTCTGTTCGTGGGGTCTGGTGCTGCTGGGCCTCGCGCTGTGGCGGCGCGGCGACGCCGAGCAGGCGATCGGGCCGCTGCGCGAGAGCATCAGGGTCAAGCTGGAGCTCAACGACCTGTTCGGGCTCGGCATGGGCGGCGAGTACCTGGCGTGGGCGCTGACCACCACCGGACGGCACCGCGAGGCCGCCCGGCTGTTCGGCGTGCTGGAGCAGCTGTGGCCGACGGTGGGCACGCCGCTGATGGGACTCGCGCAGCTGGTCGAGTTCCACGAGCAGAGCGTGGCCACGGCCCGCGCCGCGCTGGGCGGCACCGCGTACGCCGAGGCGGCCGGGCACACCGCGTCCCATCCGTTGCAGGCGCTGGAGAACCTCCTGTGCGGCGACACCGCGCCTCGCCCGTCCCGGCAGGACGAGAAGTCGTGGGAGCCGCTCACCCGGCGCGAGCAGGAGGTCGCCGCGCTCGTCGCCAAGGGGCTGTCCAACAAGGAGATCGCGGCCAGGCTGGTGATCTCCCAGCGCACCGCGGAAGGTCACGTCGAACGCGTGCTGGTCAAGCTCGGGATGACCTCCCGCACCCGGCTCGCAGCGTGGGTGCATGGACGCCGGTGAGCACATCGCTGGGGGCTCCGTCGGCGTTGGGTTCCACGCCGAGCAGCCGCAGGTAGGCGAGCAACGGCTGCGCGTGGCTGTGCAGGTTGGCCACGGGATAGGCCTGCATCGCGACGCCGAGCTCCGGCAGTGCCCACGTCTCGCCGGGCCGGTCGCTCTCCGGCGCGAGGTAGCAGTCGGGTCCGGACAGCGTGCCGGTCCACGTGCCGGGGTAGGCGGCGGAGTGCGCGTGCAGGGTCATCCGCCGCCACTCGTCCCACGCCAGGTCGGGGTCGTAGCGGGCAGCCGCCCAGATCAGCGTCATGTTGACCGAGAACCACACCTGGCCGGGCCTGCCTTCGGGAACGGGCCACCGCGACCGCGCGCCGAGCGGTGATCCGGCGCGGCACGTCTCGTCGATCGTGCGCAGCAATGCCCGCGCCTGCTCGGGTGTGGCCGCGCCGCACAGGATCGCCCACGGCTGCACCTCGAGCCACAGGTCGTTCTCCCCGACAGGCCCGCCACCAGGGGCGTGCGCACGCCGGAACCACCGGCCGTTCCACTCGTTCGCGACCCGCTCACGGAGATCGGCGGCACGCTGCCGCGCCTCGGCGGCGGTGGCCCGGTCGCCGAGCCCTTCCGCCAGCCCCGCGTACACGGGCAGCACCCAGGCCGCCATCGCCGAGTTGAGCACCGACTCGCCGCGCTCGATCATCAGCTCACGGTCCACTTCGGACTCGCCGATCGCGAGGTCGTTCCAGTCGGCGTTCAGGATGCGGACGTGCCCGTGCTCCCCCACGCCGACCTCGTCGACGAAGAAGCGGAACTGGCGCCGCAGGTTCTCTGCCAGCGCAACCGGCTCGGCCCCGTGGCACGGGTGGTACGGCACCGGCCTGTCGAACGCCGCGAGGTCCCCGGTGGCCGCCGCGTACTCGGCGGCCAGCCAGAGCGCCCACAGGTTCTGGTCGGACGGCCGGAACAGCTGGGTCCACGGCTGCTTGCGGCCGTCGAGCGCGTACGGCAGGTCACCGTCCGGGCTGCCCCAGGCGCAGGTGTTGCGAAGGACCGACAGCGCGAGGTCCGGTTCGAGGTGGACGAGCGGGAGCGCGTGCTGCAGCGGATCCCTTGCCGCGCCGTTGAAACCGTGCCGGAACGAGTACGCGGCCCCCTGGTCGAGGGTGTGGCCGCCGAGCACGCCGTCCGCACAGGCGCCGCCGGTGAGCAGCGCCGCGTGCCAGGGGATCTCGATGGCCGCCTCCGGTGCCCGTGGGGCCGTCGCCGAGGGGAGCCGGTCGCGCAGGCCCGCCAGACTGGAGGCGTACAGGGCCGCAGGATCCACGAATCCGTCGAACAGCCCGAACCGGAACCACACCGTCGTCCGCCCGCCCGGTGGCAACGAGACCTCGACGGCGACCGTCAACGGCCCGTCGACGGTCTCCACCCGCTCGCCACCGAACTCCTCCAGCGCCACCACGGGTGCGTCCACCGGGGCAACCTCGCGCGACGGCCCAAACTCCAGGTCCACCAAGCGCGGCCGCACCACCCACTCCTCGGTCAACGGCCGGCGCAGCACCACCGCACCCCGGTTGACCACGTCGACCCGGACCAGCACCCACGGCACCGCACCTTCCGGGCACAGAACCGTGCGCTCGACCTCGGCCTCCTCGTCGGCGACCGCCACCCGGAAGAAGGTCGGCCCGAACAGCTTGGTCCCGGCTTTGTCCGTGGACAGCGCACCGAACCGCCCGACACCGGTGCGCTCGGCGATCCAGCGGCACCCGAGGTGCTCGTCCCACACCCCGGTGAGGCCGTCGCTGTCCGCCACCAGGGTGATCCGGCGGTTGCCCACGTGCACCCGATGCGTCGACGACGGCGGGTCGATGATCGGATCCCAGGGCTGAGGGCCCGCCCGGTACTCGAACGCGGGCAGGCCCTCGGCCGTCGTCCACACCCCGAACACGCTCACCCGTGAAGCGTTGCGGCAGAACGCAGGGGCGGGCTAGGTCCGTTCAGCGCCAGAACCTCGCAACCGGTCTCCCCTGTGCCCGACCAACCCCCGCAGCAGGGACGGGCCGGATCCGTTGAGCGCCACAACCTCGGCCGACGCTCACCCGCCCAACTCCCGCAACACGAGCGAGCGGGACCCGATCAACGCCACAACCCCCGCCAACGGAGTCCCGTCCGCGCACGCGACTCCCACAACACCGGCGGGCCCGACCCGCTCAGCGCCACAACCTCCGCCGACGGACTCCCGTCACCGCGCCCAACTCCCACAACACGGACGGCCCCTACCCACTCAGCGCCAGAACCTCCGCCGACGCTCTCCCGTCTGCCCGGCGAACTCCCGCAACACCTGCAGTGCCCGTGCCCACAACCGGTCCACGTCACCGGCGGCCGTGAGCTCCGCAACCAGGCGGCGCAGCGACTCGTACGCGGACCCCTGCCTGGAGCTGACGAGCATGCCGAGCCGGCTGGCCAGATCCGCCAGCAGCTCCCGGCGTTCCCAGCCGGGCCGGCCAGCGTCCTTCTCGAGGCGCTGAACCTCCAGCGCCGCGATCTCGCGCAGTTCCGCCGGTTCGTCGGGCACCGGTGCGGCACCACCACCCCCAGGAACCAGCTTCGGCCCCGCCGCCCGGAGGAGACGAGCCTGCGGCGCGGCGGGGAACCCTGCAGGAGCCGCGGGCGGCGGCGCGCCGAACCCGGCCGGCGCGGCCATCGCGACGGGGAAGGCGGGCATCGGCGCGGCGAACCGCGGCGTCTCCCAGCCCGCGGGCTGCTCGACCGGCTGCACCACGCGGTGCACCGTGCCGTCGGACACCACTCGCTCGTCCACCGCGACGAACGCGGTGAAGCGGCACAACACACCGAACCGCAGCGAAGTCTCCACGATCGACGCCTCCACCGCCCTCTCCCCGCTCGCGTACCGGTCTTCGAGGTCACGCAGCGCGGCGCGGGCCCACTGCGCGCGGACCGCGGGCTCGGTGTGGTGCTGCACGGCGACCGTCTCCTGCCAGTCCGCGCCGTCCCTGGTCCGGCCGCGCACGGTGAACGACTCCGGGGCCTGCGCGGTGTAGCGGCCGAGGACCACCAGCGGTACACCGGGATAGATGGCCGAGGGCGGCTTGGGCAGCGAGGACGATGGTGTCACCACCACGTCGGTGATCACCGGCGCACCGATCCGGCGCTGGATGTGCGTCATCGCCTCGTCCAGGCGGTCCTCGCTCTCGACGAGCTCGCACCGGCCGGCACCCCTGGCGGCCAGCCTGCCGAGGAAGCCCGCGTTGACGGCCGTGTCGATGCCGACGGCGTGCACCCTCGTCCGGTTGATCACCGGTGCCATGTCGCGCAGGATCTGGTCCTCGTTGCCGACCTGCCCGTCCGTGACGAGCACCAGGACGGGGTCGCGCTCGGAGCTCGCATCGGCCAGCAGCCCGAGCCCCTGCCGCAACGGCTCGAACAGCTCGGTGCCGCCGCGGGCCTGCACGCCGGCCAGGTGCTCGACGGCGCGGAAGCGGTGGCGGTCGGTGGCCGCGACCAGTCCCGTGCCGAGCTCGATCGGTCGTTCCACGCGGTCGTCGAAGGTGATCACGGCGAAGGTGTCGTCAGCGGTCAGCGTGTCGACGATGCGGGCGGCCGCGCGCCTGGCCGCGACCATCTTCCAGCCCGACATGCTGCCGGAGCGGTCGAGCAGCAGTACCACGTCACGAGGGCGGACCGGGGCCGCCGGGTCCGGTGGCAGGACCGTCAGCTGGTAGGTACCGCCGTCGTCGTCGGGCACGCACACGGCCGCGGAGCTGTTGCCCGCGTACTCCAGGCGGAGCACGAAGTCCCGGTCGACGCGCTCCCCCGGCACGACCGTGACGGTGTCGCCCTCGGCCACGACGGTGTGCAGGCTCGACCGCACCTCGCCGAGCTCCAGACCGGCCGGGTCGATCCGCACGCCGATGCCCAGCCGCACGGGGTTCGGGAATCCCGGCAGCAGCACCGGCGGCGTGATCCGGGAGGCGTCCGGCACCACGTCCGTGTCGTCCGCGTACCCGTCGCCCACCGACGGCCCCGGCAGCGGCGTGCCCGACACGTACCGGGGTGCGACCACCAGCGGGAACCGGAACGTGGCAGCGCCGTCCTCGAACACCAGCGGCCCGACCAGGCCCAGCTCGACGGTCACCCGCTCACCCGCCGGGATGTTGCCGACCCGCATGGTGAAGACGTCGGGCCGTTCCTCCTCGACGATGGACGCTCTTCGGCCGGCAGCTATCGCTTCGTCGTAGGCCTCCCGCGCGGCACCGCGTTCCTGCAGCTCGGCCTCGACCGTGCGGTCCCCGGCGGTCATCTTCATGCCGATCACGGCGGCGCGATCCGGGAGCGGGAACACGTACGTCGCTTCGAGAGCCGTGTCGTGGGAGTTCACGAAACCGGTCGTCAGCACGACGCGGCCGACCAGGCCGGTGATCGTCGCGCGCACGTCGAGGCGTTCCAGCGGCAGGTTGCCGCGTTCGGTGCGCAGCGCACCGACACCCGCGTCCTCACTCGTCCCGCCGACGCGGTCCAGTTCGGGAGCCTTCATCGGGGCGACGGAGAAGGTCATGACGATTCCCTTTCGTTCGTGAGCAGGCCACGGGCGGCGAGCAGGTCGAGCAACGGCCGGGCGGCGGCCGCGATGTCCGCGCAGTCGGCGGCGGCCGGCACACCCGGCACCAGGAGAACGGCACCTCCGCCGAGCGCGACGCCGTTCAGCGGAACCGCCGGCGGCGCTGGGGCGGGGGTGGCGACGGGTTCTGCCCAGAACCGAGGGCGGACGGCCTCCGCCGGTGGTGGTTCACCGGGTTCGAGCAGTCCTTCCGGCACGCGGGCGATGGCCGCCAGCGTGGTGTCGGTGGCGCCCGCGAGCTCGGCCTGGACCTCGGCCAGCGTCCTGCCCTGCGACTGCAGTCTCTTCACGGCCACGAGCTGGAGCAGGTGGCGCTTCTCGTACAACGCCGTCCGGCCGCGCATCGCCGACGGCCGGTCGACCAGCCCGGTCGTCGCGTACCAGCGGACTGCCCGCCGATCGGGCACGTCCCGCACCCGGCCGTTGGGCGCACCCGAGTACTCCGCCGTGAGCGCGGCGGAGACACGTTCCAGCAACTCGTCGAGCGTCCACACACCCCGATACTGACACTGCAATCGTGACAGTGTCAACGTTGCAGCCCGGAGTAACCTCACGAGTTGCTGAGCGTGACCAAACCTGCACTGAGGGGGCACGGAATGAGAGGCTTGGCAATCCTGGCAGCGCTTCTGCTGCTCTTATCCCCGTCCGCAGCCGCTGCGGCAGCGGTGGTCGTGGACTCGAACCGTCCGGACTTCTGGAAGGGCGAGGTGCGCAAGTCCGATCCGCGGCTGCGCGATGTGCCCGAATGCCGGACCAACGGGTGCGACCGCGCGTTCGTCTCCGTCCGGCTGCCCGCCGGTCTGCGGGCGAAGGCCGGGGGCGTCGAGCTCGCGATCCAGGCGGTCGGCGCCACTCCGGACGACAGTCTCGGGTTCGCCGTCTACCAGGGGTCGCGGCGCGTGGCACTCGCCGACGCGCAGATCGGCCCGGCTCGATCGGTGTGGCTGCCGAAAACCACCGCGCGCTACACCGTTTACGTCTTCTACAACCCGTTCGTACCCGAGCTGGGGTCGGACGTCGTCCGGTACGAAGGCCTGCTGGAGAACGAGAACTCGCCCAGGCCTTCTCCGCGCGAGCTCCTGCCGGATCTCGAGGCACTCCCCCAGCGGTACGCGACGTTCGAGACGCCACCGCCGTTCTTCGACGACGTCGCGGCGCCCGGCTCGTCGTGCTTCCGCAGCGAGGTGGAGGAGCAGAACGCCCGCAAGTGCCTGCGCTTCGGCCAGGCGATGTCGAACGTCGGTGAGGGTCCCGTCGACGTGCGGTACTCGACCCCGGCCGGCCAGCGCCCGCACGAAGTCCCGGGCTCACAACGCATTTATCGCGCTGACGGGACGTATCGCGACGTGCCGTCCGTCGGGGTCATGCACTATCACGAGATCCACCACCACTATCACTTCGAGGACTTCTCGGTCTCCAGGCTGGAGAACTCGGCCGGTGCCGTCGTCGCCACCGGGAAGAAGAACGGCTTCTGCATGGCCGACACCGAGATGCCCTGGTGGGCGCGCAAGGGCAACGCGCCGCAGAGCTATCCGGCGCCGCGCTGCCTGGACCCGGAGCCGTCGTCGCCACCCGGTGTCGACGCGTTCAAGAACGGCATCTCACGCGGGTGGGCCGACGAGTACTGGTGGGCACTGCCCGACCAGATGATCGAGGTCAGCGCGCTCGCGGACGGCACCTACACGCTGGTCACCCACGTCGACCCGAACAACAAGATCCGCGAGGCCGGCGAGGGCAACAACTGCGTCCGCATCCCGATCACACTGTCCGGACTGGCCACCGCCACCCCGAAAGCCGTGCTGGGGACCACGCCGAAAACCTGCTGAGGTTCACGCCGGGTGACCCGGTAGGGTGCCGCGGGTGACCACGGACAAGGTCGGCCACAACACCCTGCACAGCAACGACCACAGGGCCGAGCTGGGCCGGCTCAAAACCAAGAAACTGCAGATCCAGTACGCGCTGGAGCACATGCCGCGCGGGAGCACCGTCGAGGAAGTACGCGCCTGGCTGGGCGAGCACGGGCAACCGGCGCCCAGCCGGCCGTACACCGCGCCGATCGTCAACGAATGGCGCGCCCGCAACGGTGTGACGGACACGAGCGGACACGTGCCGCTGACGCCCGAGCTGATCGCACAGCTGGACGAGGCGGACGGCGGCACGCCCGCCGAACCGGCGAAACCCGCCGGTGCCAAGGGTTTCTACGCGGTCGCGGTGCTGAGCATCGGCGTCAGCGTGGACACCTCGTGGAGGTTTTTCGAGCAGCGCCTGGGAATCACCGACGTCGTCGAGCGGGTCGTGCTGTTCTCCGTGATGGAGGCGGCGCTGATCGCGTGCGGCTGGGCCATGCGCGCGGGCGTGCGCGGGAACGGCCGTCCTGGCCCTGCCCGCCTGGTGGCGTGGGCGCTCACGGCGTTCGCCGCGTTCGCCGCTCTCAGCCTGTCCGGTCCGGTCGCGGGTACCGCCCGCGTCCTGCTCGGACCGGTGCTGGGCCTCGTGATGCTGCACCTCGCGCTCGGCATCGAGATCCGCGCGACGCGTCAGCGCACGACCACCTGGGCCCGAGTGGGCCGTGAGCTCCGGGAACGCCTGTTGTCGTTGCTGGGCTTGGGAGACGACCACCGCGACGCGGTGGCGCGCACCCGCGACCGGGCGGCGCTGCGTGCAGCCAAGCTGGCGCTGGCGAGTCGGTGGACGCCGTTCCGGACGAGGCGCCTGCGCAAGGCTCTGCACGCCTCGCACGTCGCACACGACCCAGTACAACGCGACCGGATGCTGCGCGAACTGGGCGTGCTTCAGCACGCGCACAAGCTCGCCGAGACCACCCAGCCGTCGCCATGGTGACGTTCACCGACGACGCCGGGCTCGCCGCGGAGATCGCCGAGCTGGTGAACCGGGTGTACGCCGAAGCCGAGGCGGGACTCTGGCTCGGCGGCGCCGCCCGGACGAGCGAAACCGAGGTGGCGGACCTCATCCACGCTGGACAGATCGCGGTGGTCCGAACGGGCGAGCGCGTCGTGGGCGCGGTGCGCGTCCAGCAGCTCGGCGACGGCCTGGGCGAGTTCGGGATGCTGGTCGCCGCCCCGGAGGAGCGCGGCACCGGCCTCGGCAGGGACCTCGTGTCCTTCGCCGAACGGTGGGGCCGCGAGCGCGGTCTCTCCCGCATGCAGCTGGAGCTGCTGGTGCCGCGGACCTGGAACCATCCGGTCAAGGACTTCCTGCGGGCCTGGTACACGCGCATCGGCTACCGCGTGGTGCGCACGGGCGACCTCGGTGAGGACTACCCGGCGCTGGTGCCGCGGCTCGCCTGTCCGTGCGACTTCCTCGTGTTCCACAAGGCGCTGTGACCCAGGTCTAACTTTGCTTTTCCATAGCCAGTAGCTACTGTGCTGGCTATGGCTACCACTAGTCAGACTGCCGTCATCGTCGACGCCGTCCGCACTCCGCTCGCCAAGGGCAAGCCCGGCGGCGCCTACGCCGAGATCCATCCCGTCGACCTGCACAGCACGGTCCTCGCCGCCCTCGTGGAGCGCACCGCTATCGACCCGGCCGTGGTCGACGACGTGATCAGCGGAGCCGTGGGCCAGGTCGGCGAGCAGTCCGGCAACACCGCCCGCTGGGCCGCGCTCGCCGCCGGTTTTCCGGAGTCGGTGCCGGGTGTGACCGTCGACCGCCAGTGCGGTTCCAGCCAGCAGGCCCTGCACTTCGCCGCGCAGGGCGTGATCGCCGGCGCCTACGACGTCGTCATCGCCTCCGGTGTCGAGTCCATGAGCCGCATCCCGATCGGCTCGCAGACCCTGGGCAAGAACTTCGCCGGTACCAAGGTCTCCGAGCGCTACGAGCTCATTCCCCAAGGCATCAGTGCCGAACTCATCGCGGACCGCTGGAACCTCTCCCGCGCCCAGCTCGACGAGTTCTCCGCCGAGTCCCACGACCGCGCCGCCACTGCGTGGAAGAACGGGTTCTTCGACGCGCAGGTGACGTACGTGAACGACCTGCGCACCGACGAGACGATCCGTCCGGACACGACGGCCGAGGTCCTCTCCGGGCTCCGTCCCGCGTTCCGCAGCGAACACTGGGAGCAGCGGTATCCGGACCTGGACTGGCGCGTCACCGCCGGCAACAGCTCACCGGTCAACGACGGCGCCGCCGCCGTGCTGGTGACGAACGAGGAGGCGGCCACCCGCCTCGGCCTCCGCCCGCGTGCCCGCGTCCATTCCTTCGCCGTCGCCGGCGACGACCCGGTGCTGATGCTCACCGGCATCATCCCGGCCACCCGGAAGGTGCTCACCCGCGCCGGCCTGACCATCAACGACATCGACGTCTTCGAGGTCAACGAGGCGTTCGCGTCCGTCGTGCTGGCGTGGCAGGCGGAAACCGGTGCCGACCCGGCCAAGGTCAACCCGAACGGCGGCGCCATCGCCATCGGTCACCCGCTCGGAGGTTCGGGCGCGCGCCTGATGACCGCGCTGCTCCACAACCTGGAGCAGACCGGTGGCCGCTACGGGCTCCAGGTCATGTGCGAGGCGGGCGGACTCGCCAACGCGACCATCGTCGAGAGGATCTGACATGCCCCCGCGGCAGCGCAGCTACGACTGGAGCGACCCGCGGATCCTCGCGCAGGCCGCCACCGAGATGGACGGGATCGAGTTCCTCAAACGGATCGGCACCGGCGACCTGCCACCCCCTCCGGCCGGTCAGACCACCGGCATCGTTCCCGTGGAGGTCGGTGACGGGTGGGCACGTTTCGAGCTCGAGCCCGCCGAGTGGCACTACAACGTGATCGGATCGGTGCACGGCGGCATCCTGTCGACGCTCGCCGACACCGCGCTCGGCTGCGCCGTCCACACGAAACTGCCGGCCGGCACCGGCTACACGTCACTGGACCTGACGATCAAGTTCACCCGAGTGGCCACAGTGGACAGTGGCGTGCTCACCTGCGAGGGAACGGTGATCACGATCGGCCGCCGCACCGCCACCGCGCAGGCCCGCATCACCGACAGCTCGGGCAGGGTGATCGCCCACGCCGTGACGACGTGCTTGATCATCCCTTCCGGCTGATCCGGACGGCCAGCCCCTCCGGCCCGAGCGACTCGGCGCCGGACGGGGCGACCCGCACGCTGACGGGCTCTCCGGTCTCCGCCGCCACGACCCGCAGCGGCCCGCCGTCGTCACGCAGGTAGGTGTCGCCCCACTGCATGAGGGCTACGA
The DNA here is from genome assembly GCF_003269295.1 of Lentzea atacamensis. Classification (GTDB taxonomy): domain Bacteria; phylum Actinomycetota; class Actinomycetes; order Mycobacteriales; family Pseudonocardiaceae; genus Lentzea; species Lentzea atacamensis. The sequence goes on from NZ_QLTT01000001.1 coordinate 389,416, forward strand.
CCACCGGCAGCAACGCGTTGCCCATCTCGGTGAGGACGTACTCGTACCGGGTCCGCGATCCGGGCTCCCGGTAGGGCCGCTTCTCCAGCAGGCCGTGCTCCACCAGTTCCTTGAGCCGCTTGGCCGCCACCGCCTCGGTGATGCCGACGCGGCGCACGAAACCGTCGAACCGCGTTGTCCCGTAGAACGCCTCCCGCAGCAGGAGCATCGCCGACTTGGTGCCGACGACGTCCAGCGCCATGGCCATGGAACACCGGTCCGGCTGCCACTTGTCCAGCGCGGCCAGCGGCCCGCTCATCTGCATGGGCATGCGGGAAGCCTACACCTGACTAGCGTTGAGCATACCCAGGTGTCAGCTCTCCCAGGTCACCGGCGACTTGTCGTAGCCGTCACCGCGGCTGTACTCGGCTGCCGCGACCTTCGACCCGTCCGGCGCCCCGCTCAGCACGCACGTCTCGTAGGTCGCACCTGCCGTCGTGAACGTCTTCGGCGCGCTGGTGGACTCGCACTTCGGCGTCTCACCGCTGATGATCACGCCGGTGCCCTTGCCGTCCACACCGAGGCCGCGCAGCGACACCGAGACGTACCTGAGGTCGGTGCCGCTCAGGTTCTCGACTCGCACCCGCAGGTAGAACGGCGTGATGTGCTTCGCCTTGTCACCGAACTTCGCGAGATCCTCCTTCGCGCCCTGTTCGATGGCGGTGAGCGTGACCGCCACGGTGCCGTTCTTGTCCGACGAGGCGTACGGGATCACCGCGCGAGCGCCGACCTTGAGCTTGGTGCCGGGCGCGGTGACGTCACCGGGGGCGGAGACCGGTGCGGCGGCGGACGTAGGGCTCGCGCTGGTCGTCGGGGTCGCGCTGGTCGTCTCCACGGGAGCCGGTGCGCCGGTGGTCGCGGAGCCGCACGCCGACAGGAGCAGTCCTGCGGCGGCGGCGATGATCAGGGGGCCACGGGCGTGCGTCACTGCGGAACTCCTCTGGGCGGAACCTGGGGTCGCCGAGGAGGCTAGGTCGCGGCTGGTGGCGGCGGTATCGGTCGTTCACACCACACGGGTCAGAGGTCGTCGAGCCCGATCAGCCCGTCCTGGATCGCCCTGGCCACCAGCGCCGCCTTGGTGGGTGCCTGCCTGCCGATCGCCGCGTACTTGACCCTGATCCGTTCCAGATGCGAGTTCACCGTGCTGAGCGTGATGTTCAGGCGCTGGGCCACGAACTCCTTGGACTCCGACTGGAACCACTCGACCAGGACCTCGGTCTCGCGCGGTGACAGCGCGGGCCGGGTCTCGGACCTGTCGCCCGCCAGCGCGCCCGCGAGCGCGGGTGGCGTGTAGGACTGGCCTGCCGCCGCCGCACGCACCGCCTGCACGAGGTGATCCGCACCTTCGGACTTCGTCAGGTAGCTGAGCGCGCCGATCTCCAGGCATTGCAACGCGGTGTCGTCGTCCGCGCGCATCGAATAGACGACGACCTTGCGGCCGGCTTCCACGAGCCTGCGCAGCGCGGGCATCGCCGGTGCGGCACCGCCGAGGTGCAGGTCGAGCACGACCACCGACTCGGCGGGCGCGGTCCAGGCCACCTCGGGGTCCTCGCCGCTCGCCACGAGCGCGATCGGCGGCTGCGCGGTGGACAGCCAGTGCGCCACGCCCGCGCGCACGACGGGATGATCGTCGACCACGACCGCCGTCACGTCGTCCGCCATCTCGCCTCGCTCCTCACCAGTCCGCTGTGGACGCTTGTCTCCACGGTGACCAACGCCGGCGAGCCGCCGTCCGGCAACACTCCCGGCGCATCCGCGACCACCGCCACCCGCACCTCGTCGGCGGTGCGCAGTAGGCTCACCTTCGCACGTCCGTCAGCGGCGGCGAGCGCCTGGGCCATCGGTGCCACCAGTTCCCGGCGCACCTCCGTCGGCACCGGTGTCGCCGTGCCGCTCACCGCGAGCGACACCACGACTCCGCGCCGCTCGGCCACGTCCACGCACGCGGTCAGCTCGTGCAGCAACGGGTCCGGCACCTCGTCGTTCTCCGCGAACAACCTGCGCAGCTGCACCGCCGCGACCGAGCAGCGCAGCCTGGTGGGTTCGTCGGCCGCGCTCACCACCTCGTCGGCGAGATCGGCGAGCAGCGGCAGCACCGCGCCCAGCTGACCGGCGAACCCGGTGCGGAGGTCCTGTTCCCGTTGCCTGGCAAGCTCTTCCCGCGTACGGGCGGCGTCGTGCTCGGCGGCGGCTTCCGCGGCGAGGCGGGCATCGCGCACCAGCACTCGCGTCATCACCAGAACCCCGATCTGCAGGCTCGTGCCGCTGAGGATCACGACGCCGGCTGTACCGAGGTCGCCGTTGCCGTCGTGCAGGAACCACGCGACGGAAAACGCGATGTGTGCGGCGAGTGCGGCCATCGCCACCTTCGGCCGCTCGATCAGCAGAAGCAGCACGTACCAGCCGACCAGGCCGAACGCCCAGTCGGCGGGACCGAACGACGCCGCGTGCGGCAGGGCCGTCGTCGCGAGGATGGACGCCACGAGCACCAGAGCTGTACCGGGCAGCGCGATGACGGCGGGCAACTCCGCGACGAACCCGGCCACCAGCACGGAGCTCAGCAGCACGAACGCCACCCACGACGCCTCACGGGAGTGCGTCACGAGCACGGGCAGCGTCAGCCCGAGCTGGATGACGACCACCACGACCAGCAGAACACGCCGCGTGGTGGCGAAAACGGCGTGGTCAGTCATCGGCGGGCCAGACCAGTCGCACGCTGGTACCTCGGCCCGGCACCGAGTCGATCCTGGCCTCGCCACCCGCCGCCCGCAGCCGTTCCACGACCGACCCGCGCAACCCCCGCCGATGCTCCGGCACGTCGCCGGGCACGAACCCGCGGCCATCGTCCGCCACGACGACGAGCACGCCATCGTCGGTTCTGCTCACTTCCAGTTCCACGGTGGCTGCACCCGCGTGCCGCTCAACGTTCTTGAGCAGCTCCCCCACGGCCCGCACGAACGCCAGCGCGACGGCAGCGGGCACCGGCGCCGGCTCCACGGACACCGTGACAGCACTGCCCCGGGCCACCGCCGTGAGCGCGGTCCCGAGGTCCACCGCACCCTGGGCGTTGTCCCGCTCGGCCAGCGCCGAGAGGTCACGCCGGGCCTGCACCGCAACGGCCGACGCATCACCCCCGTGCGCGGCCATCAGGAACGTAGCCGCAGCGGTGTCGTGCAACAACGCCAGAAACTCCCGCTCCCGCCTACCGCGTTCCAGCGCCACCGCCGCCGCCCGCTGCTGCTCCACCGCCCGCTCGCGCAACGCGTCGACCCGCCGGCTGGACCGCCGCAGCAGCTCGTAGGCGACCCGCGCGAGCACCGACTCCAGCACCGCCCGAACCAGGACGCCTGGCCCGGCCACCGCCACCTGCACCGCGAGCAGCAAGGCGGTGGCGGGCACGGTGACCCGCGGCGGCCATTGCCACTGCCAGGTGATCAGCGTCGTGGTGAGCACGGTGAGGGTCCACTGCTGATCCCCCAGTGCCACGGACAGCACCACCACGCGCAGAAACGCCACCGGCAGCGCAACCCGCGGCACGCGGAAGTCCGCGATCGAGGTGAGGACGACGAACGCGAACAACGCCCAGCCCAACGGCGAGTTCACCGACAACGCGCCGAACACGCTGATCAGGAGGACACCGGCACCGCGGACCGGACCGGCGAGACGGTTGACCGTCGCGAGGAGCCTCGCCTCCAGCAGCACGCCCGGGATTGTGTCAGGTGGCGGATGCGCGGGGTGGGGTGGCGGAGAGAGCGGCGACCCGCGGCGGGTGAGGCCGCTGGTTTTGGATCGGGTCTGGCGCCGTTGGCGGGATCGCGGCAGCCCGGTCAGCCCCGGCCGGCGGGGCCGACGGGTTGACCGGGCTAAGGGGCCTGGCCGGGTTGACCGGGCGGACGGATGAACGTACTGCCGCGGGCAGGCAGAGGTAACGGGTCAGCTCGGCCGGCGCTGTCGGTCCGGTCAGCACTGTCAGCCCGCTCAGCCCCGTCAGCCCGGCCGGCGCTGTCAGCCCGCAGCAGCCCGGCCGATCCACTCCGCCGAGCCCAGCCCCATCAACCCGCCGCGACGATCCGCCACTGCTGGTTCAGGCTGTTGCTGTCCCCCCACTGCCCGAGGTTCGGCGTCCCCGAAGCCCTCCCCATCCCGTCCAGATAGAGCCCGGTGGCCCGGTTCCTGATGCGCACATCGTTGCCCCGGCTCTTCCCGGTGACCACGGTCCACTGCTGGCTGGTGGCCGAACTGCCGGCACGCTGCCCCGCATCCGCGCCGTTGGACGAACTCCCCAGCCCGTCGAGGTACAGCCCGCTGACCACGTTGCGGAACCGCACGTACGAGCCGGTGTTCTCGACGATCCACCGCTGGCTCGTGCTGGTACCGCCGGCGCCTTGGCCGGCCGTGGAAGCGCTGGTCCTGCCCAGGCCGTCGACGTACCAGCCGGTGCCGATGTTGCGGATCTCGACCTCGGTGCTGCCGCCGTCGCCCAGGCCCCAGGCGTAGCGCAGCCGTTGCAGTCCCGACGGGTTGGTCAGCGACAGGGTCTGGCCGCTTCTGCTGGTCAGGCTGTACCAGTCGCCGTCGCGCAGGCCCGGCCAGTACACGCTGCCCATGCCGAGGCTGCGCAGTTTCGCGCTGACGCCCCGGACGTAGTCGGACATGTACGACCCGCTGGGGATGTTGTAGTCGATGGCGTCGAAGTACACGTTGTTCTTGGTGCCGGGGGACATCGCGCCGCCCCACTCGGTGGCGATGGTGCGGGCGGCGTGGTTGCCGATGTAGCTCGCGATGTGGTCGGCCCACTGGGTTTCGCTCTCGTAGCCGGCGAAGAACGAGTAGTCGTGCACCGCGAGCAGGGTGCCGTTGAGCCTGCTGTCGTTGCCGACGGCGGGCACGTTCTGGGCGAGGCCGGCGCCGTCCAGGATCACCCTGCCGCGCGGGAGGCTCGAGTACCTGTTCAGCCAGCCGTAGTACATGTTGTTGAGGTCGGTGGTGCTGTAGCCGTGCGGCTCGTTGATGACCTCGAAGTAGGCGTTCGGGTTGCCGCCGTACTTGGCCACGACCTTGTCCCACATCTGGTTGAACGCGGTCATGTTCGGCGGACGGCCGCCGGTGTGCGCCCAGTACGCGAAGATCACGTTGCCCTTGGTCAGAGCCGTGTCGATGGCGCCGGTGTAGGTGCCCCAGTAGTTCGCCACGGTCGGCTCGTTGATCGGGATCCGCACCGTGTTGGCGCCGGTGATCGAGTACAGCTGGCCCACCACGCGGTCGGCGACGGCGGCGGCCGAGGAGTAGGTGTCCGAAGCGGTGAGACCTGACGGGTACAGCACTCCGTTGACGAAGTTGTCCCGCTGGTCGGCCCAGTTCACGCCCCTGAACTGCGCGGTGGAGGCCTGGGCCGGGCTCTGCACGGCGGTCAGCAGCCCGAGTAGCAACACCGGGGCCAGTAGCGCGGTAAGCGCTTTCCATCGACGACTCATCGGCTGCTCCACTACAGTGTGTCGCTCATTGCGATCGGTCGGATGCGGGCCGTGCCCGGCGGGTTCATGAGAGCAGCCTGACGAAGCGGGCGTCAAGCAGATGAGCATGCTTATCCGGGGCTTCGTCCACGAGGCTGATCACCGCGCTGGTCAGGTTCGATTCCATGTTCGATGGCCTGTCCTGGCTCGTTCGACGCGCATGTATTCTGGTTCGACGAACCAAAAAGTCATACTCATGAAGGAGCCGTATCGGTGGATGCAGAAGCCGCGTACGCGCCGCCCGCCTCCTACCGGCCGGGCTACGAGCTCGTCGCCGAACGGATCCTGCAGCTCATCGCCGAGCTCGAACTGCGGCCGGGCGACCGCATGCCGACCGAGAACGAGCTGGCCGGACGGATGGGGACCAGCCGGACCGTCGTCCGCGAGGCGGTGAAGATCCTCTCCGCGCTCGGCAGGGTGCGCGCGCACAAGGGGCGCGGGCTCTACGTCGCCGACGACGAGGGCATGCTCGGTTCTTCGAGGTGGGGCGGCTTCTTCATGCCCACCGACCTCGACCACGTCTACATGCTCTTCGAGTTCCGCCGGGTCCAGGAGACCGCGGCGGCCAGGCACGCCGCGACCCGCGCGACCCCCGCCGAGCTGCGTGCGATCGAGGTCGCCGCGGAACTGTGCAAGCAGGGGCACGTCACGAGGCAGGCGGCGCTGTTCGACCGCGGCGACGACGACTTCCACCTGGCCATCGCGGCCGCCTCGCACAACCAGTTCCTGGTCGCGGCGGTGCGCGAAGCCCGTCGCCTGCAGCGCCAGTCCAACATCATCGGCCTGCACGGCGCCGTCGGCGACCACGCCGCGGAGGCGGTGCAGGAGCACGCCGCGATCTACCGGGCCATCCGCGACGGCGACGAGGACGCGGCCGCCGCTGCCGCCGCCGTGCACGTCGACAGGACGCTCGAGGACTACCGCAGGGAGATCCAGCGCCGCGTCTTCGGCTGACCTGGACCGCTCTTCTGGATGCGTGCTACAACCTTCCCGGTGTTCAGTGTGATGTATCGCACTAAGCCCGATGCAATGACGCATCGAGGGAGGGACTCATGTCCGCCACCGAACGCCCGTGCGTGACGCCGTGAGCACGCCCGGATCCACCCCGGCGCCGCCGGCCACCACACCGCGCCCGCGAGCGCGAAGATCCTGACTGTCCACTGAGGACCGCCCTGGCTGCCGCACCGCCGCCGGCACACGGGCGCGCGGCCGGCGTGCCTCAACGCCGGAGAACTCGGATGAACCCGCTTTCACGAAATGAAGGTTGTGATGTTCATGAGTCCATCCCTGAGACGGCGGAGCAGACCGGCGCTCGCCGCGCTGACCGTCGCCGGACTCGCGGCGGCAACACTGACAACAACACTCACCCCCGGCGCGCCACAGCGGCGGCGAGCACCCTCGGAGCCGCGGCGGCACAGAGCGGCCGGTACATCGGGGCCGCAGTCTCCAGCGCCATCTCGGCGAGCCGCGTACGTCAACACGTGGGCCGCGGAGTTCAACTCCGTCACGCCGGAGAACGAGATGAAGTGGGACGCGGTCGAGCCCAGCCGCAACCAGTCAGCTACGGCGCGGCCGACCAGATCGTGAGCCAGGCGCGCAGCCTCGGCATGTCCGTCCGCGGCCACACGCTGGTGTGGCACTCGCAGCTCCCCCATCCGGGACTACAGCTACACGTACCGGTTGAAGCCGTTGCCCGACCTCGGCCAGGCGCCGGCGTTGTCCCGCAAACCGGTCGGCACCGCGGGCGGCGGCACCGGCCCGGTGCGGACTACCGCCTCGTCGCCCAGCACAGCAACAAGATGGTCGACATCAACGCCGCCTCCACCGCAGCCGGTGCCGTCGCGATCCAGTGGACCGCGACGGGCGGGTTGAACCAGGTGTTCGACTTCATCGACTCCGGTGGCGGCTACTACCGGATCCGCGCGCGGCACAACGGTCTCGTGTTGCAGGTCGCGAGCAACAGCACCGGCGCGGACATCACGCAGCAGGCCGACACCAACTCAACCAGCCAGCAGTGGCAGGTGGTCGACCAGGGTCTCGGCGTGGTCAGCCTGGTGAACCGGCAGAGCGGTCTAGCCGTGGACGTGTGGGAGCAGTCGACCGCCGACGGTGCCCGCGTCTCGAAGTGGACGGCGGGCAGCTGCCTCAACCAGCGTTTCCTGCTGCAGCGGCTCTAGGTTGACCGTGGGTGGTCTCCGCCGCTGCGGCGACGGAGACCGCCCAGGCGGCCGTGCCTGCCACCACCTCCGGCCGCAGCAGGTCCGTCAGCGTCTGCGCAGGCAGCAAACCCTTCTCCAGCACCAGTTCCGCCACTCCCCTGCCGGTGGCGAGCGCTTCCTTCGCGATGGCGGTGGCCGCCGTGTACCCGATGTACGGGTTGAGCGCGGTGACCAGTCCGATGGAGTTCTCGACGGCCGCCCGCAGCACCTCGGTGTTGGCGGTGATGCCGGCGACGCAGCGCTCGGCCAGCGTCACGCAGGCCGCGCTCAGGTGCGTGATCGACTCCGACAACGAGTGCAGGATGATCGGCTCGAAGGCGTTGAGCTGCAACTGACCCGCCTCGGCCGCCATGGTGATGGTGACGTCGTTGCCGATCACCTCGAAGGCGACCTGGTTGACCACCTCGGGGATCACCGGGTTGACCTTGCCCGGCATGATCGACGAACCCGCCTGCACGGGCGGCAGGTTGATCTCGCCGAAGCCCGCGCGCGGGCCGGACGACAACAGGCGCAGGTCGTTGCAGGTCTTCGAGAGCTTGACGGCGATTCGCTTCAACACGCCGGACATCTGCACGAACGCTCCGCAGTCCTGCGTCGCCTCGACCAGGTTCGCCGCGGTCACGAGGGGCAGCCCGGTGATCGCGGTGAGGTGGCGGCGGGCGGCCTCTGCGTAGCCGGGTGCCGCGTTGAGACCGGTGCCGATCGCGGTGGCGCCCAGGTTGATCTCGTGGATCAACGAGACCGCCTCTGCCAGCCGAAGGCGATCCTCGTCGAGCATCACGGCGTAGGTGGAGAACTCCTGCCCGAGCGTCATCGGCACGGCGTCCTGCAGCTGCGTGCGGCCCATCTTCAGCACGTCGCGGAACTCGACCGCCTTGCGGGCGAACGCGTCCTGCAGCACGGCCATGGCGTCCAGCAGGCCGCGCACGGCGAAGATCGTGGCGATCCGCACGGCCGTCGGGTAGACGTCGTTCGTGGACTGGCCGAGGTTCACGTCCTCGTTGGGGTGCAGGTGGGAGTACTCGCCCTTCTCGTGGCCGAGCAGCTCCAGCGCGCGGTTCGCCACGACCTCGTTGGCGTTCATGTTGGTCGAGGTGCCGGCACCGCCCTGGACGACGTCCACGACGAACTGGTCGAGCAGCTTGCCCGCCCGGATCTCCCGGCAGGCCTCGGTGATCGCGGCGGCCTTCGCCGGGTCCAGCAGCCCCAGCTCCTCGTTGGCGAGCGCGGCCGCCTCCTTGACCGCGGCGAGGGCTTCGACGAGGTGCGGGTAGACCGAGATCGGCATGCCGGTGATCGGGAAGTTCTCCGTGGCGCGCAGGGTGTGCACGCCCCAGTAGGCATCGGCGGGCACGTCGCGGTCGCCGAGCAGGTCGTGCTCTCTTCGGGAGTCTGCGGCGGTCATGGCTGTGCTGCTCTCTCGGGAAGGAGTGGAAGGCCTTCCGCGACGGGAGGGCTGTCGCGGAAGGCCGGCAACGTCAGCTCCAGCGGTCCTTGGCCTTGTAGTAGGCGCCGCCGAACGGCAGGAACCACGCGGTGCCGTTGTAGAACGGCACGGGCACCTTCGGGAAGCCGAGGCCGCGCAACGGGTTCGCCTCCGGCCTGCCGTCCATCACCTCGGCCATCGCCCGCCCCATGTACGTGGCCATCTGGACGCCGTGGCCGCAGTAACCCATGGAGTAGTACAGGCCGTCGACCTCACCCGCGTGCGGGATGCGGTCCCAGGAGAAGCCGACCATGCCTCCCCACACGTAGTCGATCCGCGTCCCCGCGAGCTGCGGGAAGATCTCCGTCATCTCCCGCTTGAGGATGTCGCCGCTCTTGATGTCGGAAGCCGGGTTGGAGGGGGCGAAGCGGGCCCGGCCGCCGAAGGCGAGACGGTTGTCCGGGGTGAGGCGGACGTAGTGGCCGACGTTCTTGTGGGCGACCAGCAGGCGGCCGTTCGGGATGAGCTCCTTGGCGCGCGCCTCCCCCAGCGGCTCGGTGACGATGATGAAGCTGCCGACGTTGATCAGCCGCTTCCGGAACCACGGCATCGACTTGTCGCTGTACGCGTCCGTCGCCGCCATGACCTGCTTGGCACGGATGGTGCCGTGCATCGTCTCCACCACGAAGCCGCCGCCGGGCAGTCGGGTGAGGCCGGTGGCGGCGTTGCGCTCGTGGATCTGGGCGCCCGCCCTCTCGGCGGCGTCCGCCAGGCCGCCGACGAACTTGCCCACGTGCAGGCCCGCGCTGAGCGGGTCGAGCAGAGCGCCGTGGTAGTAGTCCGAGCCGATCTCGGCCCGCAGGTCGCTCCTGCTCAGCACGACCGTCTCGTGACCGAAGTTCTCGGCCAGCTCGCGCTGCTTGGCCTGCAGGCCCTTGACGTGACTGGCCTTGCAGGCCAGGCCCAGACGCCCGGAGCGGGTGAAGTCGCAGTCGATCTGCTCCTTGAGCGTCAGCTCCTCCACGAGGTCCACGGCCTCACGGAACGCGTTGTACAGCTCGACGGCACGCTCGTCGCCGTACCGCTTGCGTGCCTCGCCGGGCGGGATCGTGATGCCCTGCGTGCACATGCTGCCGTTGCGGCCCGATGCACCGGAACCGATCTGGTCCTTCTCGACCAGCACCACGGACGCGCCCTTGCGTGCCGCGTGGTAGGCGGTCGACAGGCCGGTGAGACCGCCGCCGATCACCACCACGTCCGCGCTCTCGGGAAGTGGCTTGCCCGAGCGGTCGGGCCGTTGCGGGGCGGTGTCGAGCCAGTAGGGGATCTGTTTCATGGCGACGGCTCCTCCTGTGGTCAGCAGCCGAGCAGGGCGGGCAGCCCGGAGAGGTCGGGCAGCTCGTCGTAGGGCTGGTAGTCGCTGCTGCCGCGACGGCCGTAGCGGTTGATCCACACACGACGCTTCAGACCGAGGTCCCTGGTGGGGATGTGGTCGTACTCCCAGCCCTGCGCGACGTGGATCACCTGGCTCGGGTCGGCGTCCATGGTCTGGAAGGCGTACTCGAACGTCTGCCGGTCCGGCTTGTACGCCTTGGCCTGCTGCGCGGTGATCACGTAGTCGAACTCGACGCCGATGTTCTCGACGTTGCGCGCGATGAGGTTGTCGTCGGTGTTGGAGATGATCGCGATCTCGTACTTCTTCTTCAGCGCCCGCAACGCGTCGGGCACCTCGGGCCACGGCCCGAAGGTCGGGACGGCCTCGACGAGCGCGTCGCCGTCGGACTCGCGGTACTCCAGGCCGTGCAGGCGCATGGCGTTGCGCAGGCTGGAGTGCAGGATCTCGTGGTAGGGCCGGTAGGCCTCCAGAACAGCCTGGAAGCGCATGACCCGGAAGTCGTCCAGGAACTCGTCGACGTCCAGTCCGTCGAGGTCCAGCCGGTCGGCCAGCACCTTCAGGGTGGTCGGGGCGAGCTCGAAGTTGATCAGGGTTGCGTAGGCGTCGAAGGTGACGATCTGACGCATGATTCCAATCCTTTCTCAGACCACCCGGTCGCCGGGGGGCACGATCTCGTCGAGTGCGGCCAGGTCGGCCTCGGTGGGAGTCCAGCCGGCCGCCGCCGCGTTCGCGGTGACCTGCTGCGGGGTCATGGCGCCGCAGATGACGGAGCCGACGGCGGGCAGCGCGGCCAGCCCGCCCACGGCGACCTCGAGGAGGGTGAGCCCTCGCTCGGCGCCGTACGCCGTGAGTGCCTCGACGCGGTCGAGGGCCGCGTCGGTGAGCCAGCCCTGCCGCCAGGACAGACGGCTGCCGGGTGGCGGTTCCTCTCCCCTGCGGTACTTGCCGCTGAGCAGTCCGTTCGCCAGCGGGTAGTAAGGCAGGACTCCGATGCCCAGGCTCAGGCACGTGGGCGTGAGCTCGGTTTCCACGCCGCGGTCGAGCAGGTGGTAGCGGGCCTGCGTGCTGACGAAGGCCGCGGTGAGCTGGTCGGCCGGCGTGTTCGAGCAACCGATGTGGCGGACCTTTCCTTCCGCTACCAGTTCCTGAAGCGCCGCAACGGTTTCCTCGATCGGGGTCACACCGTCGGGTTCGTGGTACTGGTACAGGTCGATCCAGTCGGTGCCGAGCCGGTTGAGCGACGCCTCGACCGCGTGCCTGACGTACCGGCGGGAGCCGCGCGGCCCGTAGCTGTCGGCGACCGCGCTCATGGGCATGCCGAACTTGGTCGCGAGGACGACCTCGTCGCGGCGGCCTTTGAGCGCGGCGCCGAGCAGCCGTTCGCTGGAGCCGCGCCCGCCCTCGCCGCCGTACATGTCCGCGGTGTCGAACAACGTGATGCCCGCGTCCAGTGCGGTGTGGACGACCGCCGCGGTCCCCTCCTCGTCGAGGCGGGAGCCGAAGTTGTTGCAGCCCACCCCCACCACTGAGACGGTGGGACCGCGTTCACCCAGCGTGCGGTATCTCATGTGCCGTTCCCGAACCCGATGCAGACGTTCTTGGTCTGCGTGTAGCTCGCCAGCGCCTCCAGGCCCTTCTCGCGGCCCCAGCCGCTGTGCTTGTAGCCGCCGAAGGGCAGTTCGACTCCTGTGCCGACGCCGGTGGCGTTGACGTGGACCTGGCCGGCGCGGATGCCGTGCGCCATCCGCAGGGCCTTGTCGATGTCACGGGTCCACACGTACGACGACAGGCCGTACGGGCTGTCGTTGGCGATCTCCAGGGCCTCGTCGACGTCGTCGAACTCGATGACGGTCACGACGGGCCCGAAGATCTCCTCGCGGGCGACCCTGTTCTGGTTGGTCAGTCCGGAAAGGACAGTTGGCGCGATGTAGTAGCCACGGCGCAGCGTCAGGTCCTCGGGTGCACCGCCGCCGGCACGGACGTCCGCGCCCTCCTCGCGGGCCAGGTCCAGGAACCCCTGCACGCGGTCGCGCTGGCGTGCCGAGACGAGCGGCCCGACGTCCGAGTCGGTGAGACCGGGGCCCACGCGCAGCGCGTTCGCGTGGGCCGCCAGCCGGTCCAGGAACTCCTCGGCACCGCGCTGCAGCAGCAGCCGTGTCCCCGCCGAGCAGGTCTGGCCCGCGTTTCCGAACGCCGAGGCCGCGATGGCACCGAGCGCCAGGTCGAAGTCCGCGTCGGCGAAGACGACGACCGGCGACTTGCCGCCCAGCTCCACGATGGAGGGCACCACGTTGGCCGCGGCCGCCTGGGCGACCTTGATCCCGGTGGCGACCGACCCGGTGAACGTCACCTGGTCGATGCCGGGATGCCCGGCCAGCGCCGCACCGGTCTCACCGTCGCCCGGCACGACGTTCAGGACACCCGGCGGCAGACCGCACTCCAGCGCGATCCGGCCGATCTCCACCGGCGTCAGCGGCGCTTCCGGTGACGGTTTGAGCACCACCGTGCAGCCCGCGGCCAGCGCCGGCGCACTCCCCCGCGCGGTGTTCTGCAGCGGGTAGTTGAACGGGATGATCTGCCCGGACACGCCGATCGGCTCGCGCACGGTGTAGTCGATCAGGCCCGGTCCCAGCGGGATGGTGGAGCCGCCGAGCTTGTCCGCGGTGCCCGCGTAGAACTCGAAGTACCGCGCGGCCGCTTCGACGTCGGCCCTGGCCTGCCGCAGCGGCTTGCCCACGTCCAGGCTCTCCAGCCGGGCCAGTCGTTCGCCGTCGGCCCTGATGGCCTCGGCGATCCGGTACAGCAGCCGTCCGCGGTCCGCGGCGCGCATCCCCGCCCACTCGGGAGCGGTGAACGCGGCGCGAGCGGCGGCGACCGCGGCGTCCACATCCGCCTTGCCTCCCAGCGAGACCTCGGCGATCGGATCGCCCAGTGCCGGGTCCACGACGGTGAAGGTGCGGCCGTCGGCAGCCGGCACCCGCTTGCCGTCGATCAGCAGCTCGGTTTCCTTCACGGCTTGATCTCGCCTTCCACCGCGCCGAAGATCACGACCTCGTCGCCGGAGCGCACGGTGCGGATGCGGCGCACCCACAGCACGATGCCGTCCCAGTCGGCGCGGACCTCTTCGAGCGTGTTGCCGTAGTGGTCCACGATCTGACCGATCAGGTCGCCTTCCTTGCAGTTCTCGCCCGGTTCGGCGTAGCTGACGAAGAAGCCGCCGTTGCTGGAGCGGGCGAACGTGCCCGTGACGGCCGTGTAGGTGTCCCGCAGCTCCACCTCGCCGTCGATCATCCCGAGGCTGCGCAGGATGTTGCGGATCGAGTACATGTGCCGCTCGACGTTGGCCTCGCGGTACGTGGCGCCACCGCACTCGATGGTGATGGCGGGCTTGCCGGCCGCGAGAACGGGGTGGCGGACCGTGCCGCCCCACTTGCCGCCCTTCCAGACCAGCTCGTGCCCGGCGGCGAGCGCGATGTCCGTCGCCAGGTCCTCGTAGCCGCCCTGGAGGATGACCAGCGGGGCGATCTCGCCGTAGGCACCACCGGTGTGCAGGTCGACCACGGCGTCGACGGCGGGGACGACCCGCTCGACGAAGGTGGCGGCGAGACGCTGCGAGTACGAGCCCTCCGCGTCGCCGGGGAAGATGCGGTTGAGGTTCAGGTGGTCGATGCCGCTCGCGCGGGCGGCCGCCTCGAACGCCGGGGTGTTCATGCATGGGATGCCGACGACGGTGCCCCGCAGCGTCGCCGGGTCGATCTCGGCCAGCACGCGGCGGATCGCCTCCTGGCCGTCGTACTCGTCGCCGTGCACGCCGGCGTCGACACACAGGACCGGACCGTCCTGGACGCCGTTGACGACGATCAGCGGAATGCCGAGGTCCACGCCGTAGCTGCTGGTGCCGACCGGGATGAGGCCCTGGGCGCGCTCGCCGGGGGCGACGGTCAACGGACCGATGGAGTACATGTGCGTTCCTCTCGTGGTGTGGCGTGGAGACGTCATCGGGCCAGTGCGCGCGAGGCCTCGTCGAGCGTGTCGGCGATGATCTCGGCGATGCGGTCCAGCAGCGGCCGGTCGCTGATCAGCGGTGGCGCGATCTGCAGCAGCGGCGCGGCGCGGTTGTAGACCCTGGCCAGCAGCCCGGCTTCGCGCAGGCGACGCGGGGTCAGGTCGACGACGAGCGCCTGGCGTGCCGCGTCCGAGAAACCACCGTCGGGAAGATCGCCGGCCAGCTGGACGGCGTAGAAGAACCCGGCGCCGCGGACGTCGGCGACGATCGGCAGCCCGGCGAGCGCCGCCATGCCGTTCGCCAGTCCGCCTTCCAGAGCGCGGACGTTCTGCAGGACCTGGTCGCGTTCCATGATCTCGATGGTTCGCAACGAGATCGCGGCGCTGAGCGGGTGCCCGCCGAAGGTGTAGCCGTGGTTGAGCACGGCTCCCGGCCGGTTGATCACCTCGGCGACCCGTTGCCCGGCCAGCGTGGCGCCCATCGGGGCGTAGCCGGCGGTGATGCCCTTGGCGACCGTGACGAGGTCGGGCCGGGCGCCGAAGCGACTGCCGCCGAACCACTCGCCGAGCCGCCCGAAGCCGGTGATCACCTCGTCCGCGACGAGCAGGAAGCCGTACCGGTCGGCCAGCGCCCGCAGGCCCGGCCAGTAGCCCTTCGGCGGCGTGATGCAGCCGCCGCGGTTCTGCACGGGCTCCGCGATGAGCATCGCGATGGTCTCCGGCCCTTCGGCCAGCACGGCTTCCTCGATCTCACCGAGCAGGTGCGCGGTGAACACGGCGTCGTCCGCCAGCTCGGGCGCCAGGCCGAGACGGTTGGTGTTGGCCACGAACCGGGTGTCGATCGCGGGTGGCCCGTACGGCTCGGTGAGCCCGGGGTCGTCGGTGAACGACAGGGCGCCGACGGTCAGGCCGTGGTACGCGCTGTTCCTGGCGATGACCTTGGTGCGGCCCGGCTCGCCGCGCAGCGCGTGGTAGCGGCGCGCGATCTTCCACGCAGTCTCCACGGCTTCGGCGCCACCGCTGGAGAAGAACGTGTGCTCGATGCCCGCGGGCGCGAGCCCGGCCAGCCGCTCGGCGAGCTCGATCGCCGCCGGGTGGGCGGAGGCGGACCACAGCGGGCTGTAGCAGAGCTCGCGGAGCTGTTTGCCCGCCGCCTCCGCGATCTCGTCGGCGTAGGAGTACCCGAGCTGGCAGCAGTACAGGCCGGAGAGCCCGTCGATGTAACGCGTGCCGTCGTCGTCGCGGACGTACGGGCCCTCCCCGCTGCGCACGACGAAGAGATCGTCGCCGAGCGAGCCGTTCGAGGTCATGTTGAGCAGCAGGTGCTTGGCCGCGGCCGCGTGCAGGTCGGTGGTCATTTCGTGTCACCTCCCGCAGGGACGTCCACCGGCAGCAGGCCGCCCTGCTTGCCCGTGCCGAACCTGCGCAGAAGGCTGACGAGCCCCAGCGCCACCAGTGCGACGGCGATGAGCAGCGCGGCCACCGCGGTGACCGTCGGATCCACGTCGAACTGCAGGACGTTGAACACCTGCACGGGGAGAGTGATCGTGTCCACGGAGGACAGGAACTGGGAGATGAAGAACTCGTCGAAGCTGGTGATGAAGGAGAAGATCGCCGCGGCGATCACGCCGGGAGCGGCCAGCGGGAAGGTGATCCGCCGCGCGATGGTGAGCCGGCCGGCTCCCATGCTGGCGGCGGCGTCCTCCAGCCGCTCGTCGATACCCTTCAGCGTCGCCATCAGGATCATCACCGCGATCGGCGTGGCGAGCACGGTGTGGCCAAGCGCGATCGCGATCGGGCTGCCGAGCATCGCCGCCGGTTCGAAGAGCAGGAACAACCCCAGCGCGACGACCACCTGCGGGATCACCAGCGGCGCGAGCACCAGGCCGTAGACCGCGGACCGCATCGGAAGGTCGCTGCGCACCAGGGCGATCGCGGCCATCATCCCGAGCGCCACCGAGAACACCGTGGTCAGCGCGGCGACCGTGGCGCTCAGCGCGAGTGCGGCCGGCCACCTGCTGCCGTCGGCGAACAGCTGCTGGTACCAGTTCATCGTCCACGACTCGGGCGGGAAGGAACCCAGTGCGTCACTGCCGAACGACGTCACGAGGATCAGCACGATCGGCATTCCGAGGAACACGAGCACCAGCAGTGAGATGACGGCGAGAACGACGCGTCCCGCCACGCTGTCACGCAACCCGATCATGCCGCACCCCGGTTCTTCGCGGCCTCGCTCACGCTCTTCACCAGGCGCAGCAACAACAATCCGGCGAAGGTGAGGAGCAGCAGGATCACGCCGAGAGCGGAGGCGCCGTTCCACTGGTTGTTCTTCATCACCTGCTCGTCGATGAGCGAGGCGACCATCGTCTGCTTGGGACCACCCATCAGCGCCGGGGTCAGGTAGTAGCCCAGGCACAGGATGAAGCTCAGGATCCCGGCGTTGACCAGACCGGGGGCGACGAGCGGCAGGTAGACGCGGAAGAAGGTGACGAGCCGTCCGGCCCCCATGCTCGCCGCGGCCGCGATCAGCCCGCGGTCCACGCCGCGCATGACCGCGTACAGCAGCAGCACTGTGTAGGGCAGCATCACCGAGGTGGTGCCGATGACGACGCCGAGCTCGTTGTACAGCAACTGGAACGGGGCACCGGGCACGTGCAGCGCCATCAGCGTCTCGTTCACCAGGCCGTGGTCACCGAGCAGGATGATCCAGCCGTAGGTGCGGACCAGGGCGCTGATGAAGTGCGGCACGACGACCACCAGCATCACCAGACCGGCCCAGATCGGCCGCAGCCGGGTGATCCAGTAGGCCAGCAGGAACCCGATGACCAGGCTGATCACCGACGTCTCCGCGGAGATCCGCAACGTGATGAGCAGGATGTCCAGGCTGGTCCCGGTGAGCGCGTCGGTGTACCAGTGCAGCGTGAACCCGCCGTCCTCGCCCTTCAGGCTGAGCAGGAGGGTGCTGAAGATGGGGTACACGAACAGGATCAGCAGGTACACGACGACCGGCGTGGCGTTGAGCAGCCCGAAGCGGGTGCGGCGGCCGGACAGCCGGCGGCGCCATCCGCCGGTGGTGGTGGCGGCCGCGACCACCGGCTCCGGTGGCGGGGCGAGGACGGCCACGGCTCAGCCTCCCGTTCCGGCGGCGTCGAACACGCTGACGTCGTCCGGGTCGGCGGTCAGGCCCACCCGGTCGCCCATCAGGGGCGCCCGGCCGGCCGGGATCTCCAGCCGGATGGTGCTGCCGGCACCATCCGGGCGGATCGTGACGCGCACCAGCGTGCCGACGTACGTGACGGTCTCGACGATGCCGGTGCAGAACCCGTCCTCCGGCGCGCACACGGCGAGCCTGCCGGGCTGCACGGCGGCCTGCACCCTTGCACCGGCGGCATGATCATGCCGCCGGGTGCGCACGACGCCTCCGGTGTCGAGGCGAACCGCACCGTCACTCTCGACGGTGCCGGGGAGGAAGTTCGCGGCTCCGAGGAAGTCGGCGACGAACGGCGTGCGCGGGCGCTCGAACAGCTCCTGCGGGGTGTCGAACTGGTCGATGCGGCCGTCGCGCATGACGGCGATCCGGTCGGAGAGCACGAGGGCCTCCTCCTGGTCGTGCGTCACGTAGATGACCGTCAGCCCCAGCTCGCGCTGAATGCGCTTGATCTCCGTCTGCAGCTGGTCGCGCAGCTTCTTGTCGAGCGCGCCCAGCGGCTCGTCCATCAGGATCACCGGCGGGCGGTAGACCAGTGCGCGACACAGTGCGACGCGCTGCTGCTGGCCGCCGGAGAGCTCGCGCGGCCGGCGCCGGGCGAAGCGGGACAGTCCCGCCATCTCCAGCGTCTCTCCCACGCGGTTGCGGATGTCCTGTTTGGACAGGCCGCGCAGCTCCAGCGGGAAGGCGACGTTCTCGCTCACGGTCATGTGCGGGAAGAGCAGGTACTGCTGGAAGACGAAGCCCAGGCCGCGTTTCTGCGGCGCGAGGCGGGTGACGTCCCTGCCGCCGACGACGATCGACCCGGAGTCGGGTTCGACGAAGCCGGCGATCATCATCAGGGTCGTGGTCTTGCCGGAGCCGGACGAGCCGAGGAAGGTCACGAACTCCCCGGCGCCGATCTCCATCGAGACCTCGTCGACCGCGGTCATGGTGCCGTACGTCTTGCGCACCTTGGTCACCGAAAGCGATTTGCCGATGCCGATCCCGTCCGGTGCCAGGACCAGCGGCGACTTCCTCTCCGACATCACGTGAAGCTCAGACACGGGCCCACTCCTGCCAGCGCTTGGTCACGGCGTCGTCGTTGGCGACCCACCACTCGACGTCGGCGTCGAACCCGGTGTCCAGGTTCTTCGGCGAGCCCAGCAGGGTGGCCGAGACCTCGTCCTTCATGTCCTTGTAGGCGGCGGGCACCACCGGCGCCATCGGGTAGATCTCGGCGAAGCGGGCCTGCACCTCCGGACGCAGCGAGTAGTCGATCAGCTGGTACGCGGCGTCGAGGTTGGCCGCGCCCTTGGGGATGGCCCAGCCGTTGCTCTGCCTGCGGGCGCCCTGGAACACGTAGGCCAGCGGCTGGCCCTGCTTGATCAGGTCGTTGAGGCGGCCGTGCCAGACGGTCGACACGTCGACCTCGCGGCGGCCGAGCAGCACGCCGGGCAACGCGCCGGTGTCCCAGTACTTCTTGACCGAGCCCTTGATCTCGTCGAGCTTGCGGAAGGCGCGGTCGAGGTCGAGCGGGTACAGCTTGTCCAGCGGTACACCGTCGGCCAGCAGGGCGAACTCGAGCTCGGGGATGTCCGCGTCGAGGTGCTGGAGGCTGCGGTTGCCCGGCAGCGCCCTGGTGTCCCAGAAGTCGGCCCAGGAACTCGGCTTCTTCCCGCCGAAGGCGTCCGTGCGGTACGCCATCACGCTGCCCCAGTAGTTCTTGCCGACCGCGGTCGGCGTGAGCAGGTTCTTGGCGATGTCCGCGTTCTTGGCGGTCTTGAGGCGGTCGTAGTCGATCTGCTGGGTCGCGTCCTCCTTGGCGAACTTCACGAAGTCGATCATCGAGTTGTCGATCAGGTCGAACTGCGGCCGGCCCTGCTTGATCTGGGCCAGCATCTGCGCGTAGTTCGGGTTGATGACCTTGATCTCGATACCGGTCTCCTTCATGAAGGGCTCGAGAACAGCCTTCATGTTGGCGTCGCCGTAGGCGCCACCGCTGTTGCGGACCACGAGCGTCTTGCTGCTCGTGCCACCGCTGCCGGACGAGCGGCTCGTGCCGCTGCCGCACGCGGCCAGCGCGGACGTCGCGGCGACAGCGCCTAGACCTCGGAGGAAGAGCCGGCGGTCGATCCGGGTGTCTTTCACGATGAACCTCCTGGGGGCGGGGAGGAAGCTTTCGGGGCGGGGACTATCGGGGTGCCGCGATCGCGGCGAGGTCGGTGCCGGGAAGAACGGTGAGGCCGCGCATGCCGTAGAAGACGCGTCCGGTGGCGGGAGCCAGAACCTCGTGTTCGCGGCCGTCGGCCGGGTCGACGACGCGTCCGATGACCTGACCCTCGGTCACGTCCGTGCCCGGCACGAACTCCGGGTACCACAGGCCGATGGCCTCGGAGGCCAGGAAGGCGGCCCAGACCCATTCGGTGACCGGACGCGATTCGACGTCGTCGCCGTTGAGGAAGTCGATGACCCTCAGCAGCGCGGCGACGACGCGTTCGGCCGCCTGCGGATCACGTTCACCGAGCTGGCCGGTCTCCACGAGGATGGCGGGGATGCCGAGCCTGGCCGCCGCGGCGTGGCTGTTCCCGCCGTCGGGGTTCAGGCCGAGGATGACGTCCTCGTGGCCGACGACGGAGGCCATGGTGGCGGTCTTCGCGTCGAGCTCCTGGTCGCCGGTGAGGCGGTAGCCGACGAAGTTGCGCAGGAACTCGTCGATGCGGCCGGCGTGCAGGTCGACGAACGCGTCGGCGCCCTCGATGATGTTCTCGAAGAGCCACGCCGCCAGCCGCTCGGTCGGGCTGCCCTCGGGATCGCCGGGGAAGACGCGGTTGATGTTGATCCCGTCGAGCGGGGACGTGCCGAGCCGTCCGTTGTAGACGGCGGGAGGGTTGGCGACGAGGCAGAGCAGCACCTGCCCGCGCACCTGCTCCGGGTCGAGGCGACCAGCGAGCCGGTGGAGCGCGTCGATGCCGGTGAACTCACCGCCGTGCACGCCGGCGGTGATCACCACGCGCGGGCCCGGCCTGCTGCCGTTGATCAGGGCCACGGGGACGTCCGTGGTGAGCGTGCCCAGCTCGGCGCGCACGCTGCCGCGCACCTTGGTCCCCGGCCCGGCGCTCAGCGCGCCGACGGTGAGGGTGGTAGCGGTGTCGCTGGTCATGGCTGCGTCACGCCTCCGTGCGGTTCGTGGTCGAGATGAAGTCGATGGGCTGGGCCGACGTGCCGTCGAGGGCGAGGTCCGCGGCGATGTCGCCCATGGCGGGCGAGAGCTTGAAGCCGTGTCCGGAGAAACCGGCGAGCAGCACGACGTTCTCGTTGCCGGGCAACGGGCCCACCAGAGGGCGGCTGCTCTCGGTGTAGCCCTCCATGAACACGGACAGCCGGACGGGGTTCGGGTGCAGATCGGGCAGGTACCGGCCGATCAGCTCGTGGAAGATGTCCAGTTCGGACGGTTGCACCGTCCTGTCGAGACGGTTCGGGTCGTCCACCAGCCGGTGCAGGGTCCTGGACAGGCCGAGCTTGACCGAGACGCCGTCGGGCGACGGCAGGCCGTAGCAGTGGGTCGGCGCGGTGCGGATGAACGCCGGGCGCTCGTCCCCGAACCACGCGCCGGTGGTGGGCACGTACCAGGCGCTGACCAGCCGGCGGATCTCCACCTCCCAGGGCAGGTCGGGCAGCAGGTCGTTGACCCACGGGCCGACCGTGACCACGACGGCGTCGAAGTGCTCGCTGCCCTCGTCGGTGCGGACCGTCACGCCGCCGCCCGTCTTGGTGATCTCGCGGACCGGCGTGTACCGGTGGATCCGGGCACCCAGCTCCTCCGCGCGGCGTGCGGCGCTCTGGACGGTCAGCTCCGGCCGGATGAAGCCCGCGTGCCGGTCGAGCACCGCCGCGTCGCCGTCCTCGATCCGGTACTGCGGAAAGCGCCGCGCGAGCAGGTCCGCGTCGAGAACCTCGTGGTCGAGGCCGTGCTCGGCGATGGACTGCAGGACGGTGGCCATCTGCTGGTGCGAGGTCGGCCCCATGAGCAGGCAGCCGGTCAGGCGGCGCAGCTCTCGCCCGGTCTCCCGCTGGAGCTCGCCCCACAGCGCGTCGGCGTGCTTGAGCAGCGGGACGTAGCGGGAGTCCTCGAAGTGGGCGCTGCGGAAGATCCGCGTCTCGCCACCGGCGGCACTGCGGTCGTGGCCGGGGGCGAACCGGTCGTACCCGACGACCTCGGCCCCGCGGGCCGCGAGGCGCCAGGCGACCTGACTGCCCATCGTTCCGACGCCGACGACGGCGACACGCTTGCTGGCAGGCACTTGGACTTCCTTTCGGCTCACCGGACGGTGAAGCTGACGTGTCCGAGGGGTGATGTTCCACTGAGCTGTGCCACAATGTGGCATGCTGTGCTAGAATCTGGCACGAGAATGACACCCCGTACAAGGCGCGGTCAAGAGGTGTCTCATGGCAGAGCAGAGGATTAACCGGGGGTAACGTGTGGAGATGAAAAGCGTGACCAGGTCGCTGCGCATCCTGGAGGCGGTTGCGCATCACCAGCCGGTCACGGTGGGAGAACTGACCAAGCTCTTCGGGCTGCCCAAGTCGACTGTTCAGCGCACGCTCGTCACACTGCACGAGGCGGGCTGGTTGCGCGCGAACCGCAAGGACACGACGCGTTGGGAGATCGGTGCGCGCGTGCTCGCGGTGCGGCCGGCGGCCCTGCAGGGTTCCAGCCTGTTCGCGGCTGCCCGCGACCCGATGATCCGGTTGCGGGACAAGGTCAACGAGACCATCCACCTGTCTGTACCCGACGCGCTGGACTGCATGGTGGTGGTCGACCGCGTCGACTCGTCACACGCCGTGCGCACGTTCCACGAGATCGGTGACATCTCTCCGCTGCACGCCACGGCGACAGGGCGGGCAATACTGTCCAACACGGGCAAGTCCGATGTGGACGAAGTACTGGCCCGGCGGCTGGAGAGCTACGGCGAGGCCACCATCACCGATCCGGAGCAGCTCAAGGCAGAGCTGGAGCAGGCACGGGCGAACGGCTACGCGCTCAACCGCAACCAGTTCCGGCCCGGCGTCTGCGCGATCGCCTCAGCGATCCTGGATGAGGACGGCACCCCGCTGGCGGCGGTGGCGATCTCCATGCCGGACTCCCGCTTCGAGCCGGACCGGCTGCCAGAGCTGGGCCGGATGGTCGCGGACACCGCCAAGGAGATCTCCAACCGCAGACTGGGTTCCTGAGGTCGTGAGTGGTTTCCGTCGCCATGGCAACGGAAACCACTCACGACACCGGCACCGCCACGTACTTGTAGTCCAGGAACTCGTCGATGCCCACGCGGCCGCCCTCGCGGCCCAGCCCGGACTGCTTCACGCCACCGAACGGCGCGGCGGGGTTGGAGACGAGCCCGGTGTTGAGGCCGACCATGCCCGCCTCCAGCCGTTCGCTCACGCGCAGCGCCCGGTCGAGCGACTCGGTGAAGACGTAGCCGACGAGTCCCCACTCGGTGTCGTTGGCCTGGCGCACGACCTCGTCCTCGTCGTCGAACGTCAGGATCGCCGCGACCGGGCCGAAGATCTCGGTCCCCATCAGGTCGCTGTCCGGTGACACCCGGCTCAGCACGGTCGGAGGGTAGAAGCTGCCGGGACCGGTGGGCGTCCTGCCGCCGGCGAGCACGCGCGCGCCGCGCTGGACGGCGTCCTCGACCAGGCGCTCCACCTTGCGGCGTCCGTTCTGGTCGATCAACGGACCGACGTCGACTCCGGGTTCGGTACCGGGTCCGACGGTGAGCGCGCTCATGCGGGCGGCAAGCCGCACGGCGAACTCCTCCGCGACGTCGCGGTGCACGAAGAACCGGTTGGCCGCCGTGCAGGCCTCACCCATGTTGCGCATCTTGGCGACCATCGCGCCGTCGACGGCCTTGTCCAGATCGGCGTCGTCGAACACGATGAACGGCGCGTTGCCGCCCAGCTCCATCGACGTGCGCACGACCTGCTCGGCGGACTGCTCCAGCAGGAGCTTGCCGACCTGGGTGGACCCGGTGAAGGACAGCTTGCGGATGCGGCCGCCGCGCAGCAGCGGCTCGACGACCTCCCCCGGCTTGGACGTCGTGACGACGTTCAGCACGCCGTCTGGCAGCCCTGCCTCGCGCAGGATCTCCGCCAGCACGAGGCTGGACAACGGCGTCTGCGGCGCGGGCTTGAGCACCATCGTGCAGCCGGCCGCGATCGCCGGGCCGATCTTGCGGGTGCCCATGGCCAGCGGGAAGTTCCACGGCGTGATCAGCAGGCACGGCCCGACCGGGCGGCGCATCAGCAGCATCCGGTTGCGGCCGTCCGGCAGGGTGCCGAACCCGCCCTCGATCCGCACGGCCTCCTCGGAGAACCAGCGGAAGAACTCCGCCGCGTACGCGACCTCGCCCCTGGCCTCCGACAGTGGCTTGCCCATCTCCGTGGTCATCAGCAACGCGAGCTCGTCGGTGCGCGAGACGATGATGTCGTAGGCGCGGCGCAGGATCTCGCTGCGCGCCCTCGGCGCGGTGGCGGCCCACTCCTCCTGCACGCGCACCGCGGCGTCCACGGCGAGCTGCGCGTCCTTGGCTCCCGCGTCGGCGACGTGGCAGACGACCTCGCCGGTCGCCGGGTTGTCGACGGGCATCGTGGCGCCGTCCGCGGCGTCCACCCACGTGCCGCCGATGAACAACTGCTTCGGAACTTCCATCACGGGTCTCCTCCTGGGTCGAGCAGCTCTGCCAGGTGCACGGCGCGCACGCCCCGACCGCCCGCGAGGTGGTCGACCTGGGTGGCGCAGCTGAAGCCGTCCGCCACGACGACGGCATCGGGGTTTTCTTCCAGTCGCGGCCGCAGGGCGAGGTCCGCCACGGCCATCGAGGTGTCGTAGTGCTCCGCCTCGAAGCCGAAGTTGCCCGCGAGCCCGCAGCAGCCCTCCGCCTCGGTCACGGTGCGCACGCCGAGCCGGCGCAGCAGGTCGCGCGGGCGCCGGCCGCCGAACGTGGCGTACTCGTGGCAGTGCGTCTGCAGCACCACGGAGTCCGGCACGACCGGCTTCCAGTCCGAAGTGGGCAGATCCGTCAACGCGGCCGTGAGCGTGTGGACCCGCGCCGCCACGCGGCGGGCGGCGTCGGTGTCCAGCAGGTCGGGCACGTCCCGCTTCAGCGCCGCCGCGCAGCTCGGTTCGGCGACGACGATCGGCAGGTCGCGGTGCGGGCCGCGGTCGAGCCGGGTGACGGTGCGGGCCATCACCCGGCGCGCCACCGACAGCTGACCGGTGCTGACCCACGTGAGGCCGCAGCACAGTCCGCTGCTCGGTGTGCAGGGCACCCCCGCCGCACCGAGCACACGGGCAGCAGCACCGGCGACCTGGGGACGGAAGGCGCGCGTGAAGCTGTCCACGAACAGCAACGCGGCCGGTCTGTCGACCGCCGTGCGCAGAACTGAACGCAGCGCACGGCGGGACGCGAAGGAAGGGATGGCCCGGCGGGTGGTGACACCACCGAGCCACGCGGCCACCTTGCCCAGCGGGCCGCGCAGGACCGCGTTCAGCGGCCGTGCGACGTGGCCGGCGAGCTTGGAGGTCGCGGGCAGCCATCCCAGTGAGTAGTGCGAGCGCGGCCGGATCCGGCCGCGGTGGTGCTGGTGCAGGAACTCGGCCTTGTAGGTGGCCATGTCCACCCCGGTGGGGCAGTCGCTGGAACAGGCCTTGCACGACAGGCAGAGGTCCAGCGCGTCCTTGACCTCGGTGGAGCGCCAGCCGTCCCGGACGACGTCGCCGCGCAGCATCTCCTGCAGCATCCGCGCACGGCCGCGGGTGGAGTGGTTCTCCTCCCCCGTCGCGCGGTAGCTCGGGCACATCACGCCGCCGGAGCTGCCACGACAGCGGCCGACACCGACGCAGCGCCGGACCGCGCCCGCGAAGCCGTCCTCGTCGTGGGGGAACGTGAAGAGCGTCGTGCGTCCCTGCGGCTGCGGGACGTCCAGCGCGAGATCGGCATCGACCGCCGCAGGTGCCACGATCACGCCGGGGTTCAGCAGGCCGTCCGGGTCGAACACCCGCTTGAAAGCCTCGAACGCCCCGATGATCGCCGGGCTGTACATGACCTCCAGCAGTTCGCTGCGCGCCCGTCCGTCACCGTGCTCGCCGGAGAGCGTGCCGCCGTGGCGGACGACGACCTCGGCCGCCTCGTGCAGGAACCGGCGGGTGGCGTCCCTGCCCTCCTCGCTGCCGAGGCCGAAGTCGATGCGCACGTGCACGCACCCGGCACCGAAGTGTCCGTAGAGGACTCCGGTGAGCCGGTGCGCGGCCAGCAGCGCGCGGAAGTCGCGCAGGTAGCCCGCCAGGTTCTCGGGCGCGACCGCCGCGTCCTCCCAGCCCGGCCACGACTCGCCGCCGTCGACCAGCCGGGCGGCGAGGCCCGCCCCGTCCTCGCGCACCCGCCACAGCGAACGCCGCTCCTCGCTGTCGGCCACCCGGCCGTCGACCATGCGGCCGCGGGCCTTCAACGTGTCGAGCAACTCCCCGGCGCGGACGGCGACATCTGCCTCGTCGTCGCCGTCCAGCTCGACGTACAGCCAGGCGCTCCCGTCCGGCAGGCCGGTGACCGAGCCGGGGCCGCGGCGGGCGCGCATCGTGGCGACGATCGCCGCGTCCATGCCCTCGACCGCGGTCGGGTTCCAGCGCAGGATCTCCGGCACGTCCTCGGCGGCGTCCACGACGTCGTCGTAGCCCAGGGCCAGCAACGTCACCACGGGCGACGTCGTCACGAGCCGGACGGTCGCCGCCACGACGACCGCGCACGTGCCCTCGGTGCCGACCAGGGCGCGGGCCAGGTCGAACCCGTTCTCCGGCAGGAGGTGGTGCAGCTGGTAACCGGAGACCTGGCGCGGGATGCGGCCCAGTTCGGTGCGGATCGGCGCCAGGTGGTCGCCGATCAACCGCCGCAGTGCCGCCTCCAGCTCGGCGACCGCGCCGTAGTCCGCGGGGTCGGCGGGACGCAGTCCGGTGTGGTCCGCGATCGCGTGCAGACCGTCGATGGTGATGATCTCCAGCGCCTCCACGTGACCGCTGGTGCGCCCGTGCCGCACGGACCGGTTGCCGCACGCGTCGTTGCCGATCATGCCGCCGATCGTGCAGCGACTGTGTGACGACGGGTCCGGGCCGAACGTGAGGCCGTGCGGTGCGACCGCATCGCACAGGTCGTCCAGCACGACCCCGGCCTCGACCCGAGCGGTGCGGTTCTCCTGGTCGATGCTGAGGATCCGGTTCATGCCGCGGGAGAAGTCGAGCACGAGGCCCGGCCCGACGGCGTTGCCCGCCATGCTCGTGCCGCCACCTCGCGCCGTGACCGACACACCGAGCTCCTTGCAGGCCCGCAGCGCCGCGGACACCTCCTCTGGAGAACGGGGGAAGGCCACGGCGCGAGGCGCCACCCGGTAGTTGGAGGCGTCGTAGGCGTAGGGCGCAGTTCCTCCGGCCTTCGCCTCCACCCGCATTCCGGGGGCGGTCTTGGCGAGCAGTCGCACCAGCGGGTCGGCTGTCATCGAGCCGACACTCCCGCTTCCACGGCGGCGGACCAGGCCCGCAGCCCTTCGTCGACGGCGTACTCGTCGATCACGAGGGCAGGGATCATCCGCACGACCTGGTTCCACGCGCCGCACAGCAGCAGGAGCAGGCCCTGGTCCACGGCGGCGCGCTGAACCCGGCCGGCGGTCTCCGGGTCGGGGCTGCCGTCCTCGTTGACGAACTCGGTCGCGAGCATCAGGCCCGCGCCCCGCACGTCGCCGATCGCCGGTGTCCTGGCGGCGACCGCTTCCAGGCCCGCCCGCAGCCGCGCGCCCATCAGCTCGGCGTTCTGCACGAGCTTCTCCTCCTCGACGACCTCCAGCGTGGCGACGGCGGCCGCGCACGCCACGGCGTTCGCGCCGTAGGTGCCGCCCTGCGAGCCCGGCCACGCCTTGCTCATCAGCTCCTCGCCCGCCGCGATGCCGGACAGGGTGAAGCCGCTGGCCAGGCCCTTGGCGGTGACGAGGATGTCCGGCGTGACGCCGGAGTGCTCGTGACCCCAGAACCGGCCCGTGCGCCCGACGCCGGTCTGCACCTCGTCGAGGATCAGCAGGAAGCCGTGCCGGTCGGCGCGCTCACGCAGGCCCTCCAGGAACGCGCGGGGAGCGGGCACGTAGCCGCCCTCGCCCAGCACCGGCTCGACGATGAGCGCCGCGGTGTCGGCGGGCGAGGAGATCGTCTGCAGCACGTAGTCCAGCTCCTGCAGGGCGAACCGCGTCGCGGTCTCCTCGTCCCAGCCGTAGCGGTAGGCCGTCGGGAACGGCGTGACCACCACACCGCTCATCAACGGGGAGAAGCCCGAGCGGAACCGCGTGCCGGAGGTCGTCATGGAGGCGGCGGCGACGGTGCGGCCGTGGAAGCCGCCGTGGCAGACGAGGATGTTCGGCCTGCCGGTGGCCTGCCGCGCGAGCCGCATCGCCGCCTCCACGGCCTCGCTGCCGGAGTTGACGAAGAACAGGCTGTCGAGGCCCTGCGGCAGCACCTCGCCCAGCTTGTCGACCAGCCGGCGCAGCGGCTGGTGCATGACCGTCGTGTACTGGCCGTGGATCAGCGTCGCGACCTGCTCCTGGGCCGCGGCCACCACCTTGGGGTGGCAGTGCCCGGTGCTGGTGACGCCGATGCCCGCGGTGAAGTCGAGGTACCGCCGGCCGTCTTCCCCGTACAGGTGCACGCCCTCACCGCGGACCGCGACGACGGGGGTGGCTTGGCGCAGGTGCGGTGACAGAGCGGTCATGGTCATCTCCCGGGCGGAGTGGTCGTGTTCTTCGTGCGGTCACCTGAGCGTTGCCGCAGCGACGCACGCCGACAACGCGTGTTCTGTCCGGCTGAGGGCCGTTGTTTGGACGTTTTGTCAACCGCGGCCGACCGGCCTCGCCGTCCGGAGCCCTCCCGAGGCGTCCGGATCCGCGCTTGCGCAGGTGAGGACCGCTTGTCAAAGTGGCGCCGTGCCCCAGAAGCAAGGTCTCACCGTGGCCGACGTGCTGGCCCTGCCCGTGCTGGCCTCAGGCCGGCCCGAGGTCGTGGCCGGCGAGCAGAACCTCGACCGGCTGGTGCGCTGGGTGCACATCACCGAGCTGACCGACCCGGCGTCGTTCCTCAAGGGCGGCGAGCTGGTCCTCACGACCGGTGTGCCGCTGCCCGGTGACGCCTCCCTGGTGCGCCGCTACGTCGACGAGCTCGCGGACGTCGGCGCCGCCGCGCTGGTCCTGGAGCTGGTCCGCCGGTTCCACCGCGCGCCGGAACCGCTGATCCGCGCCTGCCGCGCCCGCGGACTGCCGCTGGTCACGCTGGCGAGGGACGTGAACTTCCTGGAGGTCACGCAGGTCGTCCACACGCTGATCCTGGGCAACCAGACCGAGGTGCTGCGCCGGACCCAGCAGATCCACGAGGCCTTCACGACGCTGACGCTGCGCGGCGCGGGACCGGAGGAGGTGGTGCGGACGGCGGTCGAGATGAGCCGCCGCACCGTCGTGCTGGAGAACCTCGCCCACCAGGCGGTCATCTGCGAACCCGCCGGAACCGACGCGGAGACCGCACTGGCGCACTGGGAACGGCGGTCGCGGGCCACTCCCGTCGTGGACCACACGGAGGTGCTCGGCGAGGAGGGCTGGCTGACCACGCCGGTCGAGTTCCAGGGCGAGCGCTGGGGCCGTGTCGTCATGCTGCCGGACACCAGGTCCTTCAGCGCCGAGGACGTCACCGTTCTCGAACGAGCCGCCATGACGCTGACGATCGCCCGGCTCATCCACTCCACCGCGTGGGAACGCCGGGCGCACCGCACGGTGCTGCACGACATCGCCGAACAGCGCTACCGCTCCCCCGGCGAGGCGCGAGCCCGCGCCGCCGCTCTCGGCCTGCCCGTCACCGACGCCTCGTTCCTCGCCGTGCTGGTCGACGTTCCGCGCAGCGCTGGAGAGGTGGAAACCCTGCTGTCGCGGACGCTGGAGCGGACCGCTCTGGTGGGCACGCTCACCGAACGGCGTGTCGGCGTGCTGCTGTTCCTGCGCAAGGGTCAGCCCTGGCAGTCCACAGTGGAACAGCTGAGCCGCACCGCACGGGAGGAGGACGCCGGCGCGGTGGTGAGCGTCGGGTGCGAGGTCGGCGACCTCACCCACGTCGCGCGCTCGTTCCGTGAGGCAGGGCGAGTGGCCGAAGCGGTTCTTCCCGGCTCCGACCTGCTCTTCCACCGGCTGTCCGACATCGGCCTGCGGCACCTGCTGCACACCCTGCGCGACGACGTCCGCGTACAGGACTACGTCGAACGGCAGATCGGCCGGCTGGTCGAGCACGACGCCCGCAACGGCACCGAACTGCTGCCCACCCTGCGCCACTACCTCGACGCCGCCGGCAACAAGACCATCGCCGCACGCCGCGGCGGCATCTCCCGCCAGACGCTGTACGACCGCTTGCACGCGCTGGAACGGCTGCTCGACCGCGACCTCGAGCTGGGCGAGCACCGCACCGAACTGCACGTCGCGCTCCTCACGCTCGACGTGCTCCGCGGCTGACACCCGCCGACCGGCTGGTCCCGGGCAGCCGGTCGGCGGGCTGTCGGGGCCGGGTCACCGGTGTTCGCGGGTGGTGCCGCGTGCCGAACACGGTGGTGAGAAAGGAGTCCACCGTGGACCATCAGGACCGCGAACCGAACCTCGCCATCGACCTCGCTCTCACGTTCCAGCCCGGCCACGGAGTGGAACGCACACCGGACGCCGCCCTCGATCAGGCCCCCGCGAACCAGGACGACGGTTCCAGTCTCACCGACCCGTCCTGATCCTCAGCACGGCCTCCGCCACCGCGTCCGGACGATCCAGCTGCATCAGATGCCCCGAACCCGGCACGATGCGATGCACCCCACGTGGTGCGAGAGCAACCATCGCCTCGTGGGCAGCGAGGATGCGGCGTGCCGAACGCGGACCACCCAGCGCCTCTCCCGCCGTGAGCACCCACCACGGCACATCGGGCAACGGGTGCACACCACGCAATCCGTCCACTTCGGACACCAGATCCGCATAGCCTGCCAGCTCCGCCACCGCGGCGGCGCGCGCCGGTGGCCGGCCGGCCAGCCGCAGCAACGGACTCACGCACCGCGCCGCCAGATCGGCCAGTCCGAGCCGGGCGACGGCGGTGGCGAGCACCGCCCCCGGATCGAACGGTCGGCCGATCCCCGGTGGCGCGAGACTCGGGTCCACGAGCACCGCACCGCACACGCGCGAAGGCCGCAGCCGCACGCAGGCCTCCACGTGCAAGCCGGCGAGCGAGTGCCCGACCAGCACGACCGGAGCCCCCGCGATGTCCAGCACCTCGTCCAGCACGGCCACCTCCCGCCGCGCCGACGGTGCCTCCGGCGACGGTGCGCTCGCCCCGTACCCCGGCCGATCGAACCGCAGCACCCGCATCGACGGTGCCAGCAGCCTGGTCAACGGGTCCCAGTCGGTGAGCGCGCCCGCGAGCCCCGAGGTGAGCACGACGGGAGGCCCGTCCGCCGGTCCGTCCCCGAGAACATGGATCACGAGAACCAGCATGCCGGAAACCGTCGCGACAGGAGTGCGCCTACCGGCTGCTGTAGACGGTGGCTTCCTTCGAGGTCTGCCGGATCCCGTTGGGGCCGTTGAGGAACCGCTCACCCCACGGCGTGAGACGGGCCGGATCGAACGAGGTGACGAGGTCGAGGTACTCGACGCCGCCGCTGTTGCCGCTCCACGACCAGCCGAGGTAGCCGAGGCCGCGTTCCTGGGCCTGGGCCATGATCGCGTTCTCGTCCGGGTCACCGTCCGAGTGCTTGTCCCCGAACTCCCCCACCACGAGCGGGAGCGCGGCGGCCCGGAACGCGTCGAAGTAGGCACCGACCTTCGCGGGGGTGTTGTAGAGGCCGTACATGTGGACCGAGAAGACCGTGTTGTGCAACGGATCCGCCTTGAGGACCGAGGCCGCGTCGTTGCGCATGATGTGCGCCCAGTCCTGCCCCCACATCGGCGCGTCCGCCATCAGCAGGTGCCGCAGCCCCGCCGCGCGCAGCCGGCTGATCGCCTTGCTCGTCGCGCTCGCCCAGAACGGGCTCACCAGCAGGTTGTTGCCGAACGGCTCGTTGCCCAGGTTGATCACGACGTGGGCCTCCTGGCCCCGCAGCGCCGCGGCCACCCCGATCCACCAGGTGGCGGCCTGGTCGAGGCTCGCGGCGCCGAGCTGGTCGCCGTACCCC
Source organism: Lentzea atacamensis (assembly GCF_003269295.1). GTDB lineage: Bacteria > Actinomycetota > Actinomycetes > Mycobacteriales > Pseudonocardiaceae > Lentzea > Lentzea atacamensis. Next base: position 421,471 of record NZ_QLTT01000001.1, read on the forward strand.
GTGGTGTCGTGGGCTTCCAGCACGCAGATCAGCCGCGACCGCTTGCACAGCGAGACGACCTCGCTGACGTCGGCGGCCGACGTCGGTCCCCACCGCTGCCCGCTGCCCAGCACGACCCGGACGGTGTTGGCACCGAAGGACTTGATGTCCGCGAACGAGCCGGTCCGGTCCGGGAACCACACGTGCGGGTGGTTCACGCCGCGCATCACGAACGCGGCGCCGTTCGCCTCGACGACCCGCGCGCCGTCGACGTGCAGACCCACCGCGGTGTCGGCGGAAGCGGGAGACACACCGGCGGCGAGGATCAAGCCTGCCAGCACTGCACGAAGCCAGGTCACAGCGGCGCACTCTATCGACTTGATCACCCGCGAAGCACTCCGCCGGACGGCCGCTCATCATCCGTCACCTCCGGCACGCGAACCGAGCCGGCGTGCGTGGGGCGAAGCAGCGCCCCCTCACGAAGCACGGTCACATGAAATCCCTGCCTGCCAAGAAGACCTAGGCCCCGACGCAGACGAACCCGTTGGGCTCGCCGAGTTCCTCCTGGGCCTCGGCGAGCGCCCGCGCCGGGGGCAGGTTGTCGCGCAACCGGCGGTGCACCGCGATCATCAGCTCCTTGGTCGCGGCGTCCGGGACCGGGACGACCGAGGCGATCAGCTGCGAGGCACCGCGTTCGAGGAACGTCGCGGCCAGGCCCAGAAGTTCGTTGCCCGCCACCACCACAGAGCGGCCGACGTCGCACGCGGCCATGATCACGGTTTCCGGGACCTGGTCGAGCCGCTGGACGTCGTAGACGACCAGCGGTCCGTCGTGCAGCGACAGCGCCGAGAACAACGGGTTGTCCGGGTTGAGCCGGCCGTGCGCCGCGAGGTGCACGGTCCCGGCCGTGCCGAGGATCTTCAACACCTCGTCGACCGTCGCGTCAGGAGGGTTGGCGGTCTGGTGGATGTCCGCCACGGCCCGCGCTTCCTCCTCCGCGCCCGGCAGACCCGGACCGCTGGCGACGGCGAAGGTCCTCGCGCGGGCAGGACGGTTCGCCGCGGTGTGCCACAGCGTTGCCGAGGGTGACACCACGACCGGCTTTCCCCGGCACGACGGCAAAGTCGACCACGGAACGCCGTGGAGCACACCGGTCGGCACGACGACCAGCGGGCGATCGGCACGAGGCAGGAGCAGCTCGTCCAGCTTCGCGGCCGTGGCGTGCAACAGTTTCCTGACGTCCGGACGGGGTCGCTTGGCCAGGTGCCGCAAGGCGAACGGAACGCGTTCGAGCAGACCGCTCACCTCGGCGACGGTTCCGATCCCGCGCAACGTCAGCCGGCCGTCGACGATCGTCAGCGCCAGCAGGCAGCCGTCGATCTCGATGAACTGGACCAGCACGCGGTCACCGAGGTCCAGTTCGGACGGACGCACCGGCTCGGCGGGGCCGCCGGCGGTGGCGCGGAGCAGGCGGCTGCGGTTCTTGATCCGGCGTTCGAGGTCCACCTGCCGGTGTTCGAGCTTCACCGCGGGACGGCCCTCGGCGCGAGCGAGCTCCAGTTCCGCGACCGTGGCGCGCAGCTGCGGCAGCAGCGAGGCGAGTTCCGGGTCGTCCGGCGGGCGGACGGACCGGTGGAGGAACCGGCTCGCCCGGCCGCGTTCCGCCCATTCGAAGACGTCTGCGGCCCTGCCGGTGCCCAGGGCGACGCGCAGACCCAGCGAGGCCAGGTCAGCGCGGTGCAGGGCCGAGTGCGCACGAAGATCACCGGCGCCCAGCGCGGCGTGGTTCTCGTCGAGCACCCGCAGGCCGCGCCGGGCCGCCGCCAGCGCCGAACGAGGACCGGTGCGTTGACGCAGAAGGGCTTCGGCGTACCAGCCGCGAGCCCGCAACGTCGCCGGGCCGCCACTGCGTGCGCGGCTCGCGATGCCCAGGTGCGAGACCGCGCGCGCCTCCTGCCTCCGGCGTTCCGCGACCAGAGCCAGGTCGATGTGCGCCTGCACCACGGCGGCAGGGCGGCCGGCCAGTGCCGCGATCATCCCGTCGGGATCGCTGATGCGGCACGGCTTCCCTGCGCTCAACGCGGCACGCAGCACCGTCGCGCGAGCCAACGCGGCGTGGTGGTGCCGTCCCTGCCGGGTGAACTGGGCGAGCGCGGCGCGGGCGTACTTGCCTGCGGCAGCCCAGTCGGAGGCCAGCAGGGCCGCGTCGGCGAGCAGCAGACGCGTCTCGGGGACCTTGAGCTGGCGGCCCTCGGCACGGAAGGCGGAGATGGCCTGCGAGGCGTGCTCGCGTGCTTCACCCACCAGGCCCACGGACAGCAGCAACTCCGCGCGGTCTTCCAGCACCGGCGCCAGCTGGCCCCCGTGGTGCGCGATGATCTCCTCTGCGCGGTCCAGGTGTGCCAGGGCGGCCGGGACGTCACCGCGGCGGCTCTCCACGAACCCGAGGTTCTCGGCGATGATGCCCACGACGAGGTCACGGCCGAGCTCACGTGCCAGCCGTTCGGCCTCCAGCAGGTCCTTCACCGCCGCGGCGAAGTTGAGGCGCTCCGCCTGCAGGATCCCCCGGTTGACCAGGATGCGCTGCAGGGCGAGCCGGTCACCGCTGCGGCGCAGCGCGCGCTCGGCGGACTGGTAGTCGGCGAACGCGTCGTCGAGGTGGCCGAGGTGGTAGAGGATCACCGCCCGCTGGCCCCGTGCCCGAGCGCCCAGCACGGGCACCGCCAGGTCCACCTCGCGCAACGCCGAAGCGGCACGGCCCTGCTGGACGAGGGCGAACGCGAGCTTCATCCGGCTCTCGGCGGCCGCCTTCCCCACCCCGAGCCGGACCGCACGGCGCAGGTGGGTGACGGCCTCGGACACCTGCCCGGTCTGGGCCAGCGCGTACCCCCACGCCTGCTCGGCCAGCGCCTGAGCGGCGGCGTCACCGGAGGCGTCCCCGACCACGAGCGGGGCCAGCGGGAGCACCCGCGCCGGGTCGACGTCCGCGAGCCGCATCGCCTCACGTGCGGCTTGTAACGCGGATCCGGGCGGCATGATGACCAATGTGCCAGGTATAAACGCCGGGCGTGGCGGCATCGGTTCGGCGGAAGCTCACCCGCGGAGGCTGAAGTGCAGAAGGACGACAAGGACCAGGCCGCACCCGACACGCTCGTCGTGGACCTCACCGAGATCGAGGTCGTCGGTTCGGTGCTCGACGACCTCGGGATCTGGGTCACCGAGACCGAGAAGGTCGTCGAGTTCGACCTCGCGCTGCTGAAGCTCGAGCTCGGCGGCGCGGCCCTCACCGACATCGACCCCGTGCTCGCCGAACTGCGCGCCCGGTTCGCGGGGCGTGCCGCCGGCTGGTCACCGCTCATCGGCAAGAACCGGAGGATGGCGAGCGTCTTCGGCGCGTACCCGCAGACCAAGAGCATGAGCCTCTGGGACCCGGTGCCCGCCGAGGACTCGCTGCCGACCTTCACCCGTGAGGCGGGCGAGGGGGTGCGGATCGGCCTGCTCGACACGAGGATCTACGAACACCCCGCTCTCGCCGGCCTCGACATCGAGACCCCCGACCCCGCCACCCGGTTCGGCAAGGACCCCGGCACGGAGTGCACCGTCGAGGACGGGCACGGTGTGTTCACGGCGGGCCTCATCCTGGAGCAGGCGCCGAGAGCCACCCTCGTCGCGCGGCACGTGCTGGGTTCCGACGGCAAGGCCTACGCGTGGGACGTGATCAAGAAGCTCGCCGAGTTCCTGAACAACAAGCATCCGGTCGACCTCATGGTGCTGGCCAGCGGCTGCCGCAACACCCTCGACGGCCGCCCGCCGCTGATCGTCGAGCGCGCGATGGAACGGCTGAGCGCGCACATGATGATCGTGGCCGCCGCCGGCAACCACGGGATCGTCGAGGGCATGTCCTCCGACGTCCACACCACGCGCAACTCGGCAACATGGCCGGCCGCGCTTCCGCGCGTCGTCGCCGTCGGGGTGGCCGGCGCCAGCTACAGCCCTCAGCTGCCGTGGGTCAACTGCGCCGTCCATCTCGGGGAGGACCCGAGGTTCGTCAGCACGTACCTCGAAGACGACAACGTGAAGATGCTCGACGGCACCACCCACGTGGACTTCTCCAAGGGCTACGCGTCCTGGGTGGGCACGTCCTCTGCCGCGGCGTACGTGGGCGGGATGGTCGCCGCGAAGCTGGCGGCGTCGGACAAGAAGAGCGCCTACGAGGTGCTGCCGGAGGTGTGCGCCGGGCCGACCGTGAAGGAGTTCGACTGGCAGTACCGCGACGACGGGAGCCAGCGCATACTCGGCTGATGGACGACCCGGGCGGCAGGCTGGCCGCGCTGCGTGCGGCGGTGCTCGGCGGGCCCGGTGCCACGGACCGCGACCTGCGCCGGGCGGCGGCCTCGGGAGCCGCGCCCGGCGTGTGGTCGGGCTACGTCCGCTCCGTGCGCGAAGCCTCCTACCGGGTGTCCGAAGAGGACATCGCGGTGTTGAAAGCCGGCGGGATCGGCGAGGAGGAGATCTTCGAGGTCACCGTGGCCGCGGCCGTGGGCGCAGCCTTCGACCGGCTCGAAGCAGGCCTGCGGGCGGTGGCGGAGTCATGAGGCTCGGGGTCCTGGAACACGGGCACGGCCGGGCGGCCCGGTGGTTCCAGAAGATCGTGGTCACGCTCATGGGCCACGAGGTGGACGACGTCGTCAAAACGGCGATGCACCGGCCCGGTTTCTTCGGCAGGCACTTCTTCGCCTACGGCCAGGAAGTCCTGCGCGGGCCGTCGTTCTGGACGGTGGCCGAGCGCGAGCACCTCGCCGCGGTGTCCTCCGAGCTCAACGAGTGCCCGTTCTGCGTGCGGGTGCACACCGAGACAGCACGCCTCGCGGGACACCACGACGTGCGGCCGGAACTCGCCGCCGTGATCACCTTCATCACGCTGCTCAACCGCGGCGGGGTCACCGCGGCCGACGCGGCGGCGGTGCGCGCGGCCGGGGTGCCGGTCGAGGCCCTCGTGGAAGCGTTGCACGTCAACACGATCTTCAACATCGTCAACCGGCTCGGCAACGCGTTCGGCTGGAGCTGGGACTCCGACGAGCACGTCCACGCCGCCGCACGCGTGATCCAGCGAACCCGCTATCGGTTGCCAGGACTCGTGTTGCGGTGACGGCACGCGGCCACACGGTCACGTCGTGCCACCGTTGAGCCGAACGAGTAGGGCCGAAAGGCTCGTCAATGTAACGCCCGATCGGCGTAGCGTCGGCACGTCTTGCGTCGACCACGCACGCCACGGAGGAACGCGATGAGGCGGTCCACGACATTCCTGTCCGCATTGGCTCTCGTCCTGGGAGGCGTGGCGGCGTCACCCGCCCAAGCCGCGCCCGAACACGATCCCCTCGACGTCTACGTCGCCCGGGTGACGCCCGCGCAGGCGGGTGATCTCTCCAGGCAGGGCTTCGACGTCGCGCACGCCGCCACGGCCGGCGACAGGGTCGAGGTCGAGCTCGTGCTCTCCGGCGGCCAGCAGAAGGAGCTGGCCAGACGCGGAGTCGACGCGAAGGTCAAGAAGAACGCGGACGGCAAGAGCGCGCGGCAGCTCGCCGCCGAGCAGGCCGCGAACGGGTTCACCGTGTGGCGGTCCTTCGACGAGCCGGGCGGGATCCGCGACCAGCTGTACACGCTGGCGCGCACCAACCACAACCTCGTCAAGCTCTCGGTGCTCGGCAAGACCGGACAGGGGCGCGAGATCATCGCGCTGAAGGTGACGCAGGGCGCCAACGGGCTGCGCGACGGCAGCAGGCCCGCGGTGCTGTACTCGTCGACGCAGCACGCGCGGGAGTGGATCAGCACTGAGGTGAACCGCAGGCTGCTCAACCACGTCGTGGACCGCTTCAAGGCCGGCGACAAGGAGATGAAGGACCTCCTCAAGGACACCGAGCTGTGGTTCGTGATCGTCGCCAACCCGGACGGCTACCAGTACTCGTTCGACGTGGAACGCCTGTGGCGCAAGAACCTGCGCGACAACGACGGCAACGGGCAGATCACCGTCGGCGACGGCGTCGACCCGAACCGCAACTTCGACGAGCACTTCAACTACGACAACGAGGGTTCGTCGAGCGCGTTCGCCAGCGAGACCTACCGCGGGCCGAGTGCGGCCTCCGAACCCGAGACGAAGGCGATGCAGGGGCTGCTGGACCGGATCAAGCCGAAGTTCCAGTCGAACTGGCACTCCGCCGGTGAGTGGATCCTCTACCCTCAGGGCTGGCAGACCGGCTCGCCGGAGGCGGACAACCCGATCTACGTCGCGCTGGCCGGCACCGACGCCAAGCCCGCGATCGCCGGGTTCGACCCCGGCATCAGCTCCGACGAGCTGTATGTGACCAACGGCGAGACGACCGACTACGCCGACAGCCGCAACGGCACGGTGGCGTTCACCCCTGAGCTCAGCGAGGGCTGTGACGGCTGCGGCTTCGTCTTCCCCGACGACGAGGCGCTCGTCGAGCAGGAGTTCCAGAAGACGCTGCCGTTCTCGCTGTCGCTCGCGAAGTCCGCCGTCGACCCGGCGAATCCGAAGTCGAGCGTCGGCATCGACGTCAAGCCGTTCTACCTCGACCAGGCCGATCTCGACCAGGAGAACGGTCCACTGTCCATGTTGGACTTCACGTTCGACGTCTCCTACGGCGATCCGCAGGAGGTCCGGGTGCTGGCGAAGAAGTCGCTCGGCGCCGTGACCGCGAAGTGGCAGATCGGCGACGGGCCGGTGCAGAGCGGGCCCACGTCGGTGTGGACCGGCGGTGAGCGGTACAACACCGGCAATGCGAACTACTACCACGTGGTGCGCGGCACGGTGACCGGAACCAACCCGGGCGACCAGGTCAAGGTGTGGTTCGAGGGCGGCGGGCAGACGAGCGCTTCGTTCACCTACCGCGCTGTCTCCGAGACGGGCAACAAGGTGCTCGTTCTGGCCGCGGAGGACTACACCGGCGCCTCGCCCGTGCAAGGCGTAGCGGCGCCGAAGTACGTCTCGTACTACCTCGACGCACTCGCCGCCAACGGCATCGCCGGCGACGTGTACGACGTGGATGCCAACGGCCGCAAGGCACCTGACGCGCTCGGCGTGCTGAGCCACTACCAGGCCGTCGTCTGGTACACCGGCGACGACGTCATCACCCGCGAGGCGGGCTGGGGTCCCGGCAACGCCTCCAGCCTGGCGCAAACGGAGCTGTTCGAGATCCGCGACTACCTCAACGAGGGCGGAAAGGTGCTCTACACCGGCAAGTACGCCGGGCATCAGTACGCGGGCGGGCACGGCACGCAGCTCTACGACCCGTTCGAGAACAAGCAGTGCAGCACGCTGCCCGACGCCGCCACGCGGTGCCGCCCGCTCACCGGTTCCGGCAACGGCGTGAACGACGTCATCGAGTACTGGTTCGGTGCCGCGATCATCAACGAGGGCGCCGGCCAGGACCCCGACACCGGCGACACGTTCCCCGTCGCCGGTGTCGCCAACCCGCTCACCGGCATCTCCTTGTCCCTCAACGGAACCGACAGCGCGCAGAACCAGGACCACACCGCGTCGTTCCTGACGACCAGTGGCCTGCTGCCGGTGACCCAGTACCCGCAGTTCGCGAGTGAGGTCGCCGCTGCGTGGGACCGCCCAGGTGGCCCGTTCGCGCCGCACACCGGCGACTACTACATGTACTCGCAGATCAGCGACGTGTCGTACAAGCGGCTGACGCGCACGATCACCGTGCCACCGGCCGGCGCGCAGATGTCGTTCTGGACGTCGTACGACACCGAACCCGCCTGGGACCACCTGTTCGTCGAGGCCCGCACAGCCGGCGGCACCAACTGGACGACGCTGCCCGACCTGAACGGGCACACGACGACCGCTCCGGGGGACAGCTGCCTTGCGGGCTGGCGCGACCTGCACCCGCACCTCGACCACTACCAGACGATCAACGCCGACGGCACCTGCTCGCCCACCGGTTCCAGCGGTGTCTGGAACGCGGCGTCCGGCGGGTCCGGCGGCTGGCAGCAGTGGAACGTCGACCTGTCCGCCCATGCGGGTTCCCAGGTCGAGGTGTCCATCGCCTACGCCAGCGACTGGGCCGTTCAGGGTCTCGGCGTCTTCGTCGACGACATCGAGGTCACGACCGGTGAGGGCACGACGTCGTTCGAGTCCGGTTTGGACGGTTGGACCGTCACCGGCCCGCCCGCGGGCAGTGCCCCCAACGGCAACAACTTCATCCGCACCACCGCCGCAGGCTTCCCGGAGGGTGCCGTGGTGAGGACCGCCGACACCCTGTACTTCGGGTTCGGTTTCGAGGGCATCACCGACGCCGCGACGCGCAACGACGTGATGGGGAGGTCGATGCAGCACCTGCTCGGCACAGGACCGTGAACAGTCCTAACATGGGTTCCATGGGCACCACGACCCTGGAACTGACCGATGAGGAGCTCGTCCTCCTCCGGCACGCGCTGCGCCACTACCTGTCGGAGTTCGGTCACGAAGAGGCCGACATCCTGCGGAAGGCACGCGCACTGCTCGGCAAGCTCCCCGAGCCGGTCCGCAAGTAGGCCGGAGCACCGACGTCGCCGGGTCGCCTCGCACCCGGCGACCGGTGCCGTCCGGCCTCGACCGCGCGCCAGGTCCGCCGACCCGCCTCCGGGGTGATCAGCCAGCCGTCCCGATGGCCTCGTCGAGAATGCTCAGCCCCAGCGCCAGTTCCTCTTCGGTCGCGGTGAGCGGCGGCGCGATCCGGAACACCCCGCCCATCCCGGGAATCTGCACGATGTTCATGTGCAGCCCCAGCTCCAGGCACTTCTGCGTGATCGGCGCGCTCAGGCTCTCGTCCGCGATCTCCAGTCCCACCAGCAACCCGCGCCCGCGCACGTCGGACACCAGCGAGTGCCGGGCAGCGATGTCGTCCAGTCCGTTGCGCAGGAACGCCCCGAGCTTCGCCGCCTGCTCGTCCAGCCGTTCCTCCACCAGCACGTCCAGCACCGCGTTGCCCACCGCGGCGACCAGCGGATCCGACACGTGCGTGGTGAAGAACAGGTAGTTGCGGGCGTGCGCCTCCTCCTCGATCTCGGCCGAGGTGATCACCGCGGCGAGAGGCAGGCCGGCGCCCAAAGTCTTCGACAACGTCAGGATGTCCGGCACCACGCCGTCACGCTCGAACGCGTACCAGGTTCCCGTGCGGCACAACCCGGTCTGAGCCTCGTCGAGGATCAACAGCATCCCGCGCTCCCGGCACTTCGCCGACAGCGCCGCGAAGTACCCCACCGGCGGCTCGAGAATCCCGCCGGAGCTCAGAATCGGCTCGACGATGCACGCGGCCAGCGCACCCACGGACTGCGCGTCGATCAGCTCGAACGCGAGATCCAGCTGCGTCTGCCAGTCACCGGTCGGCGCCGGAATCGCGAAGTTCCCCGGTGTGGCGGGCCCGTACCCCTTGCGCCCGGCGCTGTAGGTGGCGGCAGCCGCGGCAGCCGTCATCCCGTGCCACGAGCGCGCGAACGACACCACCTCGTACTTGCCGGTCACGAGCTTGGCCATGCGCAACGCGGCCTCGTTCGACTCTGCGCCGGTCGTCAGCAGCTGCACCTTGGACAGCGGCGCGGGCAACGTCTCGGCGAGGCGGCGGGCCAGGTCCACCACCGGACGGCTCAGCATGCCGCTGAACAGGTGGTCCAGGTTCGCGATCTGCCGCCGCACCGTCGAGACGACGCGCGGGTGCGAGTGGCCGAGGATCGCGCTCATCTGGCCGGACGTGAAGTCCAGGATGCGGCGGCCGTCCTCGGTGAACAGGAAGCTCCCCGAGGCGCTGTCGATGATCTCCCGCGTGAACGTGCCCCCGTAGCGGACGAGGTGGCGGTCTACGTCCTGCCAGAAAGTGTCCATGCGGGAGACGCTACGAACCCGTGAGCATCAGGTCCATCTCACAATTCCACGCTCGCTGTTCGGAAATACCGAACAACGAGCACACTGCACGGCATGACGCTGAACCCGTGGCGCCTGCGCCTGCTCAGCCAGCTCGACGCGCTGGGGACCGTGCGGGCGGTGGCGCAGGCCGCGAACCTGAGCGCTTCGAGCGTGTCGCAGCAGCTCGCGGTGCTGGAGAGCGAGACGCGCACGCAGCTCATCGAACGGACCGGGCGCCGCGTGCGGCTGACGTCGGCCGGGCTGATCCTGGCCAGGCGAGCACGGTCGATCCTCGACCAGATGGACGCCGTCGAAGCCGAGCTGCGCGGCCTCAACGAGGAGCCGTCGGGCCTCGTCCGGCTGGGTGCGTTCCAGAGCGCGATCCACACGCTCGCCGTGCCCGCGATCGGGCACCTCGGCCACCCGCACCTGCAGGTGGAGCTGGTCGAGCTGGAGCCGCACGCCAGCATGCCCGCGTTGCTGGCAGGCGAGGTCGACGTGATCATCACGACGACGGACTTCGTCGAGCTGCCGGTCCCCGGGGACATCGACGTCGTGCCGCTCGGCGAGGACCCGATCGTGCTGCTCTCACCGCCGGGTCAGCCGAAGGCGGACCTCAAGGCGTGCAAGGACGAGCCGTGGGCGTTCGACATCCCCGGCTCGTACATGGCGAACCTCGCCACGCGCCTGTGCCGGCAGGCGGGCTTCGAGCCGCGGGTCGCCGGGCGGTTCAGCAACTACATGCTGACCCTCAAGCACGTCGAGGCGGGTCTGGCGGTCGCGGTGCTGCCCGCGCTGGCGGTCGACCCCAGGTTCGACGTCGTGACGAAGGAGCTCCCGGTGACCAGGAAGATCACCGCCGCTGTGCGCAGGGACGCGCGCGCCGCGATCACCGCGGTGCTCAACGCCCTGCATACTCGGTCGCAGTTCAACGAGAGGTGACGCCGACGAGATGGGCACTGCCAGCAAGCGCGTGACGATCAACGACGTCGCGCGGACCGTCGGAGTCTCGCGGCAGACGGTGTCGCGTGCGCTCAACGACAAGGGCGAGATCGACGTCGGCACCAAGCAGCGGGTCCTCGACGCCGCGCGCGAGCTCGGCTATCGGCCGAGCCGGTTCGCCCGCGGGCTGGTGCGGCAGGACACGACCACCATCGGACTCGTCATCCCCGACCTGCTCAACCCGTTCTTCACCGAGGTCGCCGCCGGGGCGCTGGAAGCCGCCCGCGCGCGCGGCTGGCACGTGATCGTCTACGACACCGCCGGCAGCGCCGACGAGGAGCGCGGCACGCTCGAAGTGGTCGTGTCCCAGGTGGACGCCGTCGTGGGCTACTTCAGCCTGGCGGAGGCCGATCTCGACGCTCACCTCAGCGGCATGCCAGCCGTCCTGATCGGGCGCGAGCACCAGACGCCGCGGTTCAGCTCGATCCGCGTCGAGGGCGCGGCGGGCGTCCGCGAGGCCGTCGACCACCTCGTCTCGAAGGGGCACCGCGAGATCGGCATGCTCGACCACGCGGGCCGCAGCGAGCCGAGCATCCGCCGCGCGTGGTTCACCGATGCGATGAACGCACACGGGCTCGCCGCGGACGCGGTCGGGAACGCCCTGCAGTCGGTCGACGGCGGGACCGAGGCGCTGACCGGCCTGCTCACGGAGCACCCCGAGCTCACCGCCGTCTTCACGTTCAACGACATCATCGCCATCGGGGCGCTGAGGGCGGCCCGGCGGCTCGGCCGGGTGGTGCCGGACGACCTGGCCGTGGTCGGGTTCGACGGGCTCCAGCTCGGCACGGTGGTCGATCCGGCGCTGACGAGCGTCGCGCTCGACACCCGCCGCGTCGGAGCGCTCGCGATCGAACAGGCGGGCAGGCTGCTCACGGGCTCCACACCGCTGCCCTCGGAAGAACTGCTGGTCAACGCCGTTCTTCTGGTGCGCGAATCCGCCTGACTCCTTGACAGATCCAGCCGTTCTGCGCATGCTTCGGAGGTGTCCGTGAACGTTCACGGGAGCGTTCACGGACTCCCTCGAGGGTGAGACGCTGAAGGGCTGAAACCTTGTACATCGAAGACATGGGTCCTGGTACGGGTGCCTTGCCGCCGCGTGCCTTCTTCACCTCCGACGCGGCATCGCTGTCGCTCGACGGAGCCTGGCGCTTCCACCTGTCCCCGTCCGCGGCCGCGGCGCCCGCCGGCGTCGAGCGCGAGGACTTCGACGACAGCGGCTGGTCCACGATCACCGTTCCCGGGCACTGGCAGCTGCAGGGCCACGGCTCTCCCGCGTACACCAACGTGCAGTACCCCTTCCCGATCGAGCCGCCGTTCGTGCCGTCCGACAACCCGACGGGCGATCACCGGCTGACGTTCGACCTGCCTTCCGGCTGGCCTTCCGACGAGCCCGCCGCGCTGCGGTTCGACGGCATCGACTCGTGCGGGCGGGTGTGGCTCAACGGTGCCGAGCTCGGCGTGACGCGCGGCAGCAGGCTGCCGTCGGAGTTCGAGGTCGGCCACCTGCTCCGCCCGCGGGGCAACGTGCTGGTCGTGCGCGTGCACCAGTGGTCGTCCGGCAGCTACCTGGAAGACCAGGACATGTGGTGGATGTCCGGCATCTTCCGCGCCGTGACGTTGCTGTCGCGGCCGCGCGGCGGTGTCGCGGACTTCCACCTGAACGCCTCGTACGACCACGTTTCCGGGCTCGGCCGGCTGTCGATCACCGCCGCTCCCGAGGTGCTGATCACCGTGCCGGAGCTGGGCGTGCAGGACGCGCGGTCCGCCGAGGTGCCGGTGGAGCCGTGGAGCGCCGAGAACCCCCGGCTCTACGACGGTTTCGTGCACACGGCCGTCGAACGCGTGCCGGTGCGGATCGGCTTCCGCACCGTCGCCATCGAGGACGGCGTGATCACGATCAACGGCTCGCGCGTGGTCTTCCGCGGCGTGAACCGGCACGAGCACCACCCGCGTCTCGGACGCGCCGTGCCGCGCGAGACCGCTCTCGCCGACGTCCTGCTGATGAAGCGTCACAACGTCAACGCCGTCCGCACCAGCCACTACCCGCCGGACCCGCACTTCCTCCAGCTGTGCGACGAGTACGGCCTGTGGGTGATCGACGAGTGCGACCTGGAGACGCACGGCTTCGGCGACCTGGGCTGGGAGGGCAACCCGAGCGACGACCCGCGCTGGACCGAGTCCTACCTGGACCGCATGCGCCGGACCGTCGAACGCGACAAGAACCACCCGTCCGTCGTGATGTGGTCGCTCGGCAACGAGGCCCACACCGGCCGCAACCTCGCCGCGATGGCCTCGTGGGCCCGCGACCGCGACCCGTCCCGCCCGGTGCACTACGAGGGCGACCGCGAATGCGAGTACGTCGACGTCTACAGCCGCATGTACGCCCCCCACGAGGAGGTCGAGGAGATCGGCCGGCGTGAGGACACCAACGCCCGGCGCCGCACGCTGCCGTTCATCCTGTGCGAGTTCGCCCACGCCATGGGCAACGGGCCGGGCGGCATGCTCGAGTACCGGGAGCTGTTCGAGCGCTACCGCCACGTGCAGGGCGGGTTCATCTGGGAGTGGATCGACCACGGCCTCGAGGCCGACGGGCACTACGCGTACGGCGGCGACTTCGGCGAGAAGATCCACGACGGCAACTTCGTGATCGACGGCCTGGTGTTCCCCGACCGCACGCCGTCGCCCGGCCTGGTCGAGTTCGCCAAGGTCTTCGAGCCGGTGCGGATCACCGGGACCGCGCAGAGCATCCGGGTCGAGAGCCGCTACGACCACGTGTCGCTCGACCACCTGCGGTTCGACTGGGTGTACGAGGTCGACGGGGCAGAGGTCGCCTCGGGGTCGCTCGACGTGCCCGCGGTGACTGCCGGAGAGCACGCAGAGCTCCAGGTCCCGCAGCTCCCGGCGGCGTCCGGCGAGGGCTGGCTGACCGTCCGCGCCTCCCTGGCCACCGCCACCACCTGGGCCGACGCCGGTCACGTCATCGCCTGGGGTCAGATCGCCATCGCGGAAGCCGCCCCGGTCTCCCCCGTCACCGCCGTGGAACTGGTGGGCGTCGGCGATGTCCTCTCGCTCGGCCCCGGCGAGTTCGACCCGGCCTCCGGCCTGCTGACCAGGATCGGCGAACACCCGGTGCAGGGTCCGCGCCTTGACCTCTGGCGCGCCCCCACGGACAACGACCGAGGCTCCGACGCACCGGACGACCGCGCCTGGCGCGAGGCGGGCCTGCACCGCCTGCAGCACCGCGTCATCGAGGTCGGCGTCCAGGAGAAGGCGCTGGTCGTCCGTACGCGGGTGGCACCACCGGCGCTCGGTTTCGGCATGCTCGCCGACTACCACTGGACCGCCGACGGCGACCGCCTGCGACTCCAGCTCGACGTCACCCCCGACGGCGAGTGGCCCTGCACGCTCCCCCGCCTCGGTCTGCGGTTGGCCCTCCCGGCCGAGCTGACGACCGTCGAGTGGTTCGGCGCGGGTCCGGGCGAGGCGTACGCGGACAGCCGCCACGCGGTCCGCACCGGCCGGTTCAAGTCCACTGTGGACGATCTGCAGACGCCGTACGTCTTCCCGCAGGAGAACGGCAACCGGGCGGACGCGCGCTGGCTCCAGATCACCGCGGGCGGTCGTGGCCTCCGGGTGAGCGGCGAGCCGGTGTTCGACTTCACCGCCCGCCGCTGGACCACCGAGGACCTCGACGCGGCCCGGCACCCGGACGAGCTGAAGCCGCGCGAGCACGTCCACCTGAACCTCGACCTCGCCCAGAACGGACTGGGCACGGCGTCGTGCGGGCCGGGCGTGTTGCCGCAGTACCGGCTCTACGCGCAGAAGGCGAGCTTCTCGCTCACCTTCACCCCGTTGTCCTGAGCGCCCACCAGGTGTCCATTCGAGGCACGGCGGCCGTGTCGCCCTGAGCGACACGGCCCGCGTGGAACAGGAACGCGGCGATGCCCGCCGCGCCCTGCATCCAGCCGACGCCGGGTGGCAGCAGCGGGTCGTCGTTCCTGTGCTCGAGGAACCGCCAGCACACCCCGGTCCCGTCCGGAATCGCGCGCTCGACGAGCACATCGGCAAGTCGCAACGCGAAGTCCGTGTGTTCGCCGGTGTCCAGCAACCTGTCGCCGACCCCGGCGGTGCCGCAGCAACGGCCGTCGTTGTCCCAGAACCCCGGATAGCGCCGTTCTGGCAGGCCGGAGGACAGGATGCTGTGCAGGCACCGGTCGTGCCAGTGCGTCACCGGGGCATCGGCCACGTCGGAGACACCGGCGTGGCCCAGCGCCGGCCACAGCAGCGACGTTCCGGTGGGGCCGTGGCACCAGCCGTAGCTGAACGGCTCCATGTCCTCCAGCAACGGGATGCGCAGCGGCACGCGGAAGCCACCGTCGCTCACCTCGGCGAGCGTCACGAGGTGCTCCGCACCCGAGGCCGCCGCCTTGACCAGGTCCGGCCGCCCGAACTCCGCGCCGGCGAGCGCCAGCGCGGTCGCGATGCCGGACAGGCCGTGCGAGAAGTTCGGCATCTCCCGTTGCACGACGCACGAGCGCACCGGCACTGCACGCCAGTTGAGCCCGGCCGGCACCTCCTCCTGCTCGGCCAGCAGGATCTCGGCCGCCGTGTCCGCGAGCTCGCGCGCTCCCCCGGCACCGTGGCGGTGAGCCCACACGGCCGCGAGCAGGACACCTGCCGTGCCGAGCGTCAGGTCCTGGCTGCGAGCGCCTTCCAGGAACCGCGGCGGGCTGTAGTGGTCGAGCGCCCAGCCGTCCGGTGTGGACAGTTCGAGCAGCCGGGTGACGGCCGCGCCGGATCCGGGCTCGCCGAGCGCGGTCAGCACGCCGATCGCGCTGACCAGACCGCCGAAGAACGTGTAGTCGGTCGTGGTGGCGATGCCCGCGCGGACCTGCTCGGCGACGACCGCGGCCAGGCGTTGCTCCTCGTCCGTCCACTCCCGGCTCAGGCGGATCTCCGCCAGCACGTGCGCCAGGCCGCCGACGCCCGCGTACATGCCGTCGCGGTCCTCCGGGTCGAACTGGCCGCCCGCTGACGGCGGAATCCACACCGCGTCGTCGTAGCGCACCTGATCCAGCACCCACCGCCAGGCTGCCTCGGCGGTCCCCCAGTACGTTTCCATCGCGCGATCATCGCATCGCGCCGGCCCGCGTACCCGGCGTTCCCGCCCGGTCGCATCACGTGATCTGGAAAGCTGGACCCGTGCGCGTGGCATTGCTGGGCCCCACGACCGCGGAGGCCGACGACGGCACACCGGTCGACATCGGTGGTGCCCGCGTCCGCATGCTCCTGGCCCGCCTCGCGCTCGATCCCGGCCGTCCCGTGCCCACCACGACCCTCATCGACGGCCTGTGGGGCGAACAGCCACCCGCGGACGCGTCGAACGCCCTGCAGTCGCTCGTCTCACGGCTGCGCAAGGTCTGCCCGGACGTGACGCTGGAGCCGGGCGGCTACCGGCTCGCGATCGCGCCGGACGACGTCGACGTCCACCGGTTCGAACGGCTCCGCGCCGCCGGGCGGCTCGACGAGGCACTCGAGCTCTGGCGAGGTGACGCGCTCGCCGACGTGCGAGAAGCGCCGTTCGCCCAGTCCGCCGCCGCACGGCTCGACGAGGCACGCCTCAGCGCCGAGGAGGAGCGGTTCACGACCGGCGAGCTCGACATCGTCGCGCTGACCGCCATGCACGAGAAGCACCCGCTGCGGGAACGCCTGGCCGGACTCCTGATGCGGGCGTTGTGCGCGCAAGGCAGACAGTCGGACGCGCTGCGCGTCTACGAGGGCGTCCGCCGCCGACTCGCCGACGAGCTGGGCGTCGACCCGTCCCAGGAGCTGCGGGACATCCACGTCGCCGCCCTGCGCGGCGAGCTCACCCCGAGGCCCTCGGTCGACCGGCTGCCCGTGCGGCTCACCAGCTTCGTCGGCCGCGACGAGGAACTGGCCCAGATCACCGGTCAGCTCGGCCACGCGCGGCTCGTGACGCTGGTCGGACCGGGCGGTGCGGGCAAGACGCGGCTGGCCACCGAGGTCGCGGCCCGGCATCCGTTGCACGCCAAGGGGCGCGTGTGGTTCGCGGCACTGGCCGGTGTCCGCGCGCCGGAGGATCTCGCGGGTGCGGTGCTCAGCGCGTTCGACGTGGCCTTCGGCGGGGATCCGTTGCGGCGCGGGGCGGAGGGCATGAACCGGATCGCCGAGGTGCTGGGCGCGGGCGAGTCGTTGCTGGTGCTGGACAACTGCGAGCACCTCATCGGCGCCGCCGCCGAGTTCGCCGGTGACCTGCTGCGGCGCGTGCCGAACCTGCGGGTGATCGCTACCAGCAGGGAGCCGCTCGCGATCGACGGCGAGTCGCTCTGCCCGGTCGGCCCGCTCTCCGTGCCCAACGGCCAGACCGACGTGTCGGGGTTCGGCTCGGTGCGGCTGTTCCTGGACCGGGCGAACGCGGTGAAGCCCGGCTTCCGGCTGGACGAGTCCACTGTGGACGAGGTTCGGCAGATCTGCCGCAGGCTCGACGGCATGCCGCTCGCACTCGAACTCGCGGCCGCGCGGCTGCGGTCGATGACGATCCGGCAGATCACCGAGCGTCTCGACGACAGGTTCCGGTTGCTGACCTCGGGCAGCCGCACGGCACTGCCCCGCCAGCGCACGCTGCGCGCCGTCGTCGAGTGGAGCTGGGACCTGCTGACGGAGGAGGAACGCCAGCTCGCGCGCAGGCTGTCCGTGTTCCCGGCGGGAGCCGACCTCGCCGCGATCGAGCAGGTCTGCCACGAGGACGCGCTGTACGTGCTCACGTCACTGGTCGAGAAGTCCATCGTGGACGTCACCGAGCACGACGAACCGCGCTACCGGATGCTCGAGACCATCCGCGTCTACGCGGCGGAACAGCTCGACGCGGCCGGGGAGAAGCGAGAGGTCGTCGACCGGTTCCGCCAGTACTACCGGGCCCTCACCGGCAGGTGGGAGCCGCTCACCCGCACCACCCGCCAGCTCGAGGCGATCGGGATGTTCGACGCGGAGCAGGACAACATCGCCGCCGCGCTGCGCGGCGCGTTGGACGATCGCGACGCGGAGCTGGCGGCGGACCTGGTCGGCGGCACCTTCTGGTACTGGCTGGTCAAGGGCGACAACGAACGTGCGGAGCTGTCGGTGCGCGACGTGCTCGCGCTCGGCAACGACCTGCCGGCCGACCTCGCCGCCTCGTTCCGCGCGATGCACCTCATCATGACCGCGATCCCCGGCGCCCCGGAGACCGTGCAGGCCGCGGACGTCATCGAGGACTGTGTGCGCACCGGTGCCACGCAGAAGTATCCGGCGCTGTCGATCGCACTGCCGATGCTCGCGTTCCTCAGCCAGAACCGCGAGCTGGCACGCCGTGAGGTGGCGCGGGCCTCGGCGAGCGAGGACGCGTGGGCGCGAGCGGCGGCCGACTGGGCGTTGAGCTTCATCCTCGTCGACGAGGGTGATCTCGACGGCGCCGAAGTGGCCCGTGACCGCGCGTACGAGCAGTTCGTGGCCGTGGGCGACCGCTGGGGCTCGGCGATGACGCTCGGCATGAAGGCCGCGTTCGTCTCGCACACCGGCGACAACCAGGCGGCGATCGACCTGTACCAGCGCGGGCTCGACGTGGCGCTGGAACTGCGGTCGCAGGACGACGCGGTGCAGCAGCAGTGGCGGCTCGCGGTCGAGTACGCGCGCGCCGGCGACCACGAGTCGGCCGCGCGTGAGGTCGCCGAGGCGGAGCAGTACGTCCGCGACGTCGGCAACGACCAGATGTCTCTCATGGTCGGCTACGCGAAGGCCGAGGTCAGGCTCCGCGCCGGCCACGCCGCCGAAGCACGTGAGCTGAGCACGCGGATCAAGGAGTCGGCCACGATCTCGGCCGTGTTCGGCTCGTACGTCGCGGAGTGGTCGGCGATGCTCGACGCGCGAATCGCGCTCGAGGAGGGCGATCTGGCCGAGGCGGAGGCACGCGCCGCGGTGGCGATCGGCATGACGTCGGACCGCGGCGACATGCCGGATCTCGCGACGGTGACCGAACTGCTCGCCCACATCCGGCACCGGCAGGGCCGCGGCTCGGCGGCCCGGCTGCTCGCGCTCGCCCAGGTGATCCGCGGCCGGCTCGACCTGGGCGATCCCGACGTGCGGCGCCTCGTCGCCGAGCTCGGCGAGCCCGGACAGCTCACCATCGGCAAAGCGGAAGCGCTGCGGGAGATACGCGAGGAAGCGGGCATCAGCACCGGCTGACACCCGCCTCGCACTAGACCCTCTTGCGGTAGGCCCACGTGGCCAGCGGGAAGAACACCGCGACCGCCGCCACCATCCAGATCAGCGAACCGGTGAGCGGTGCGGCGATCGCACCGCCGTTGAGCAGTCCGCGCAGCGCGTCCGCCATCAACGAGACCGGGCTGATGTCCGCCCACGCCTTCAGCCAGCCCGGCATCGTCGACGTGCCGACGAACACGTTGCTGCCGAACGTCAGCGGCATGATCAGCACGAACATCATGCCCTGCACGGCCTGCGGGGTCTTGAGCAGCATGCCGACGAACACCGACGCCCAGCAGAAGGCCAGCCCGAACACGATCGTGAGGCCCACCGCGACGAGCAGTTCCACCGGCCCGGTCTGCACCCGGAAGCCCATGACGGTGGCGACGACGAGCAGCACCATGATGCAGACGACGTACCGCACGATGTCCGCCAGCACCGCGCCGATCAACGGTGCCGAGCGGGCGATCGGCATGGACCGGAACCTGTCGAACACGCCCTTGGAGACGTCCGTGTTCAGCTGCACGCCCGCGGTCATGCTGGCCTGCAGGATGTTCATCACCATGATCCCCGGCACCAGCATCTGCAGGTACGCGTCCGTGTTCCCGGCGAGCGCGCCGCCGAAGAGGTAGGTGAACATCGCCAGGAAGACGATCGGCGCGATCGTCACGTCCATCAGCTGCTCGGGGTTCTTGCGGATCTTCAGGATTCCGCGCCACGCCAACGAGAACCCGTGGCGCATGCCCTTGTCCAGCGCGATGGTGCTCATGCCAGGCTCCCCTCGGTCTGCTTGCCCGTCAGCGCGAGGAAGACCTCGTCGAGCGACGGCAGGCGCAGCGCCAGCTCGTCCGCGGTGATGCCGGCGTCGTCGAGCTTGCGGACCAGAGTGGACAGCAGCACCGGATCGTTGACCGGCGCCGTGAGCAGTCCGGTGTCGTCGTCGCGCGTCGGCCGAACCCCGGTCAGGTCGCCGAGAATCCGTTGCACGACATCGAGATCGCGCAACGACGTCGGCCGCACCTGCAGCGTCTGCCCGCCCACGCGGCGCTTCAGCTCGTCCGGCCGTCCCTCGGCCACCACGCGGCCGTGGTCGAACACCGTGATCGTGTCCGCGAGCTGGTCGGCCTCCTCCAGGTACTGCGTGGTGAGCAGGACCGTCACCCCGTTCGCGACGAGCTTGCGCACCACCGCCCACACCTCGTTGCGGGCGTGCGGGTCCAGCCCGGTGGTCGGTTCGTCGAGGTACAGCACCGACGGATTCCCGACCAGGCTCGCCGCGAGGTCGAGCCGCCTGCGCATTCCGCCCGAGTACGTCTTGGCGGCCCGCCCCGCGGCGTCGGTCAGCTCGAACTGCTCCAGCAACTCGGCCGCCCTGGCACGCGCCCCCGCCCGTGAGTGGTCCAGCAGCCGCGCCAGCAGCACCAGGTTCTCCGTACCGGAGAGGTCCTCGTCCACCGACGCGTACTGCCCGGTCAGCCCGATCAGCGACCGCACCGCCCTGGGATTCTTCACCACGTCGTGCCCTCCGACCGTGGCGTGCCCGGCGTCCGGCCGCAACAACGTGGCCAGCACCCGCACCGCCGTGGTCTTGCCCGCACCGTTCGGCCCGAGCACGCCCACGACCTTCCCCTCTGGCACCTCGAGGTCCACGCCGTCCAGCGCTTTGGTCTCCCCGTAGTGCTTGACCAGGCCTTCTGCCCTGATCGCCAGTGACATCGTCGGTCCCTCCCCGTGTTCGGGAGGAACTGTGCGCCGCCCCGCTGGCAGGACGCGCACAAGCCGCTGTCAGCCCCTGACAGCCGCTGTCATGCGCCGGACGGCCTCCGTGAGGATCTCGGGCGAGGTGGCGATGTTGAGCCGCGCGAAGCCCGCTCCCCCGCTGCCGAAGTCCGTTCCCGAGGTCAACGCGACCCGTCCACGTTCGAGGAACAGCGCCGCCGGGTCCGCGCCGATGCTCCGGCAGTCCAGCCAGGCCAGGTAGGTCGCGGGTGCCGGCCGGTACCCGATCTCCGGCAGATGCTCCGCGAGCAGCCCAGCCAGCAGCGCGCGGTTCCCCTCGAGAGCTTCCAGCACCGCGTCCAGCCAGTCGCCACCTTCCTTCAACGCCGCGGTGTGCGCGATGGAGGCGATGTGACTGGGCCCGTGGCTGACCTCCACCGGCAACCTGTCGAGGTCGTCCGCGTCCGCCCCGGCAACGGCGATCGCGGCCTTCAGCCCGGCCAGGTTCCAGCCCTTCGACGCGGACATCAACGACAGCCCTCGCGGATCAACGCTCAAGTACGGCACGAACGTCGCGCTCCTGGACACGATCGGCGCGTGAATCTCGTCGGCGATGACCCGAACCCCGTACTTCCCGGCGAGGTCGGCAACGGCGGCCAGCTCTTCGGCCGTGTGCACGGTCCCGGTCGGGTTGTGCGGACTGCACAGCAAATACACCGGCCGCGCGGCGCGGACGTGCCTGAAGGTTCGCTCCAACACGTCCGGATCGAGCCGACCGTCGTTCAGCGGCGCTTCGACGATCGGCAGTCCCATGCTCCTCACGAACATGTAGAACGGCGGGTACACCGGCGGGCTGACGATGACGAGGTCACCGCCCACCACCTTGATCATCTCGACGATGCCGAGCATCACGTCCGCCACGACCGCCGTGCGGTCGACCGCGATCCCGTCCCACCTCCAGCGGCTACTCGCGAAGCCTGCCAGCGCCTCGGCATATCCGGTTCCGCACGGGTAGCCCGTATCGCCGAGCTGCACGGCATCGATGATCGCCCGCGCGACCGGTTCGGCCGGCTCGGCGTCCATCTCGGCCACCCACATCGGCAGCACGTCTTCCGGGTACTGGCGCCACTTCACGCTCGTGCGCTGCCGCAACCGCTCCAACCGGACGTCGAACGGGTTCACGAGGCCGACCGCACCAACGCCTCAGTGACTTCGCGGATCGAGGCCGTGCCGCCGAGATCGGGAGTTCTGGTCGACGGCTGGGCCAGTGTCGTCTCGATCGCCGCCAGCACGGCCGCGGCGGCATCGGGCCGGCCGAGGTGCTCCAGCATCAGCGCGGCCGACCACACCGCGCCGACCGGGTTGGCCACTCCCGTGCCCGCGATGTCCGGCGCAGACCCGTGCACCGGCTCGAACATCGACGGGAACTCCCGCGTCGGGTCGAGGTTGGCGGACGGCGCGATGCCGATGCTGCCCGCGACGGCCGCCGCCAGGTCGCTCAGGATGTCACCGAACAGGTTCGAGCCGACGACGACGTCGAACCGGCCCGGCTGCAGCACGAACTTCGCGGCCGGCGCGTCGATGTGCTCGGCGTCCCAGCGCACCCCGGGATGGTGCTCGGCCCGTTCGGCGACGATCTCGTCCCAGAACGGCAGGGTCTGCACGATGCCGTTCGACTTGGTCGCCGACGTCAGGTAGCCACGGCGCAGTGCCGCGAGGGCGAAGGCGTGGCCGACGATCCTCGTGACGCCGGCCCGCGTGAAGATCGCCTCCTGGATCGCGAGCTCGTCGGGGAAGCCGCGGTTGAGCCGGCCGCCCGCCTCGCTGTACTCGCCCTCGACGTTCTCCCGCACGACCACGAAGTCGAACTCGGCCTCCCGCACCGGCGTCTCGACGCCGGTGAACGTCCGGATCGGCCGGAGGTTGACGTACTGGCGGGAGGTGCGCCGGATCGGGATGAGCAGACCCCACAGCGACACGTGGTCGGGTACCCCGGGCCAACCGACCGCGCCGAGCAGGATGGAGTCGAAGTCCCGCAACACGTCCAGCCCGTCAGCCGGCATCATCGCGCCCTCACGCGTGTACCGCTCGCACCCCCAGTCGAACTCGGTGTACGACAGCTTGAAGCCGTGCGTGGCCGACACCGCGTCGAGCGCGTCCCTGGCCGCGCCGATCACCTCCCGGCCGATCCCGTCGCCCGGTATCACCGCTATCCGCATCAGCCACCGATTCCCAGCAGTGCGACCATCACCGGTAGCCCGAGCAGGATCAGGATCGCGCCCAGCACGTCGAACGAGATGCCGGAGCGGATCATTCTCGTGATCGGAACCACCCCTGATCCGTACACGACCGCGTTCTGCGGTGTCGAGACCGGCAGCATGAAACCGAATGACGCGGCGAACGTCGCGGCGAGCGCGGGCACGAACGGGTTGGCGCCCGCGGCCATCGCGATCGGGATGATGATCGGCACGACGACGGCGGCGGAGGCGGTGTTGCTCGTCGTCTCCGACACGACGATCGCGAGGACGACCGCGAAGATCGTGATCGGGACGACGCTGCTCAGGCCGAGCAGGTCGGACGCCGACTCGCCCAGCGTCTTGGCGAGACCGGTGCTCGCCAGCAGCGAGCCGAAGATGATGCCGGTGCCGAACAGCAGGATCGTGCCCCAGTCGATCTCGGCCGCGTCACGCCAGCGCAGCGTGAACTCACGCTTCGGCCAGTCGACCGGCAGCAGGTACAGCAGCGACGCGCCGATCACCGCGATGACACCCTCGTCGAGCCGGTCGCTGACCGTCTCGTAGACCTTCGAGTCGTTGCCCGCGATCAGCGCGACGATGCCGGGCACGATCCACAGCGTCACGGTGACCCCGAACGCGATCAACGTGTTCTTCTCCGCGCGGGACAACGGCCCCATCGCGTCACGCTCCCGCTGGACGTAGTCGCGCACGCCGTCGATGCGCTTGATCTCCGGCCGGTTGAGCAGCAACAGGACCACCCCCAACGCGACGAACATCAGCGCACAGATCGGCAACGCCGTCGCGGTCCACTGGGCGAACGAGATCCGCTCCCCGGTGGCTTCCTCGATCAGGCCCCTGCCGATGAGGTTCGGCGGTGTCCCCACCGGTGTCAGCAGTCCGCCGACGCTGGCGCCGTACGCGAGCATGAGCATGATCGCGGCACCGACCCGCAGCCGCAGCGGGTCGAAGTCCTCGGCCACCAGCCCGCGTTCCTGAAGCAGCTTCGCGATCACCGCGAGGATGCCGATCGCGGTCGGCAGCAGCATCGCGACCGTCGCCGTGTTGGACACGAACGCGGACAGCACACAGGTGATGCCGCCGAACGCGATGATCACGCCAGTCGTGGAGCCACCCACCCGCGGCAGCGCGAGGATCCGAAACGCGAACCGGCGCGCCAGCCCGTGCTTGAGCATCGCCTGGGCCAGGATGAACGCCCCGATGAACGTGAAGATCGTCGACGAACCGAACGGGCGCAGCGCCGCGTCCGGCGGCACCACACCCAGCACGACGATCAGCCCGACACCGATCAGCCCGCCGACCGGGATCGGCACCGCCTCGGTGATCCACAGGACGATCACGCCGAGCAGGATCCCCGCGAGGGTCTGCTGATGACCTGCCAGGTCGATCGGCAGCGCCAGGAACACGATCGTCACGAGCGGTGCGAGCCACAGTCCCACCGTGCGGCGGCCGCGCTCGAACCTCTCCTCGGTTTTGGACAGCTTCTGCTCGCCCAGACTCCGATATGTGGCGTGGCCGAGCAGTGCGGCGTCCACATCGGTCCGGTTCGTTGGTCGGTCGTTCGGCATGGTGCGCCTCCCATCGATCCAGGACCAGGGTGGCACCGGGGAGCACGACCGGCTACCCCTGAGGGCCTCACCAGCCGGTGAGGCCCTCCCCGGACCGCTGTCAGGCGAACGGCGACTTGTCGATGCCGCACGTCTTCTGCGCAGGCAGCACCCCGGTGAAGAGGTACTCCCGCTTCACCTTCTCCGCGCAAGCACTCCGCACGTACATCGACGTGTGCCCGTACCCCTCAACGGTGAGGAACGCGGTGCGAGCCATCTCCGCCGCACCGTCGCGAGCACCGTGCAGCGGCGTGGACGGGTCGAACCTGCTGTTGATGAACAGGATCGGCGCCGACGTCCAGCGGTTCCACGGACCGGTGTAGCGGTCCTCGTCACGACCCTGCCAGAACGCGCAGGCCATCATGTCGTACACCACGGCACGGCCCCAGTACGGCACGCGCTCGTTCTCACTCTTGCCGTACTTCGTGTACGTGGCGGTGTCGCGCGGGAAATCGCTGTCCGAGCACTGAACCGCGTTGAACCCCTCGAACCGGTTGGTGACGTAGTCGGCGGACGCCGCGCGCAGCGACGCCGGCGCCTCCCACACCCCCTGCAGGATCCGGGCGGTGTCCTGCCAGTTCTCCGGCTGCGCCAGCGCGTCCCAGACGGTGCTGATCAGCGTGACGCGGTCGAAGCGGCCGTCCGGCGTGGTGACGGGAGAAGCCGTCACCTTGGCCACCAGGTCCGCCCACTTCTTGCGCAGGTCGCCGCCCGCGAACGCGCATTTCGCGCCCGGAGCCGCGCACAGCTTCAGAAACTGGTCGAACGTCTCGGCGACACCGCGCGGCACGTCCTGGCGCGTGTCGAGCGGCACGGTCGTGCCCTGGTTGCCGTGCCCGGTGGCGTTGCCGATGAAGTCGAGCGCACCGTCGAACGCGAGCGCGCGGACCTTGTCCGGGAACATGTTCGCGTAGATCGCTCCGAGGTGCGTGCCGTACGAGATGCCGTGGTACGTCAGCTTCTTGTCGCCGACGGCCTTGCGCAGCTGGTCGAGGTCACGCGCCGTGTTGGCGGACGAGACGTGGTCCAGCAGGTCGCCGGACTTGGCCTCGCAGCGCCGCACGAACTCCCGGTACCCCTCGTAGAACGCCGGCTCCTCCGCGGCGGTGTCGGGGTAGACCGGGATCGAGTTGAGGAACGCCTGCTGCTCCTCGACGCTGTCGAAGCACCGGACAGTGGCGCTGCGACCGATGCCGCGCGGATCCCACGACACCACGTCGAACCGCGCCCGCAGTTCGGACGAGAACAGCCACTCCCACTTGCCACGTGCGCGCAACCGGTCGACACCGGACGCGCCGGGCCCGCCGAAGTTCACGAACAGCGAGCCGATCCGCTTCGACGGGTCGGTCGCGGGCAACCTGATGACCGCCAGGTCGATCTTCGTGCCGCTCGGCCGGTCGTAGTCGAGCGGCACCTTCGCGGTCGCGCACTGGAACCCGTCCTGACAGTCCTGCCAGGACAGCGCAGGCGTCTGCACGCCGGGTTCGGCGACAGCGACGGAGGCGGGCGCCAGGCCGATGAGCAGCGCCGCCGTGATCAGTATCGATTTCAAATTGAAGCTCCCCAGTTCCAAACCTCTCGGTCAGGGAGACGCTGGTGCCACCCGCCGGGTTGCATCCGGGGAACGAGCGGAAGTCAGCTCAGCGCGTGCGTGGCGGTCGCACCTCCGTCCACCACGAACTCCGCGCCCGTGCAGTACGCGCTTTCGCTGCTGGCCAGGAACAGAACGACGTTCGCGACGTCCTCCGGCTGGCCGACTCGGCGCAGCGCCACCTTCTTGCCGATCGGTGAGATGTCGACCGGGCGGCCCAGCGCCTCGCCCACCATCGGGGTGTTGATCGCGCCGGGATGCACGGAGTTGACGCGGATGCCGTGCTGGCCGAGCTCCATCGCGGCCACTTTGGTCATGCCGCGGATCGCGAACTTCGAAGCCGTGTAAGCAACCAGGTACGGCATGCCGCCCAGGCCCTCGACCGACGACACGTTGACGATCGATCCGCCGCCCGCCCGCGTCATCGACTCCACGACGGCGCGCATCCCGAGGAACGTGCCGACCTGGTTGATGCCGATCACCCGCTGGTAGTCGGCGAGTGTCGTGTCCGTCAGCGCCGAGAAGTGCAGGACGCCCGCGTTGTTCACCAGCACCGAGATGTCGCCGAACGTGCTGATCGTGAACGCGACCGCCTCGGCCCACTCGTCCTCGTTGGACACGTCGAGGTGGCAGTACTCCGCTCCCAGCTCGGCGGCGAGCTCCTTGCCCTGGTCGTCGAGGACGTCGGTGAGCATCACCCGCGCGCCCTCCTCGGCGAACCGGCGGGCCGCGGCCGCGCCCTGACCGCGGGCCGCACCGGTGATCAGGGCGATCTTGCCGTCCAGCCGCATCTACATCAGCTCGTCGGTCAGCGGCATCATCACGGTCTTGAGCTCGGTGTAGGCCTCGTAGGCGCTCTGGCCGCCCTCGCGGCCGAGACCGGACTGCTTGAAACCCCCGAACGGCACGTGCGGTTCGAGCTGGAAGCCGTTGATGCCGACCATGCCGACGCGCAGCCTCTTCGACACGCGGAACGCGCGGCGGACGTCGTTGGTGTAAACACCGGCTCCCAGGCCGTACTCGGTGTCGTTCGCGATGCGGATGGCTTCTTCTTCGTCGTCGAACGGCACCACGGTGAGCACCGGTCCGAAGATCTCCTCGCGGGCGATCGTCATGTCGTTGCTGGCATCGGCGAAGATCGTCGGCGCCACGAAGTTGCCCGACGCGAGATCGCCTTCGAGCCGGGTGCCGCCGGTGACCAGGCGAGCGCCGTCCTGCTGGCCGCGTTCGATGTAGCCGAGCACGCGGTCGAGCTGTTTCTGGTTGATCAACGGACTGGCCAGCACCGCCGGGTCGAACGGGTCGCCGAACGTGACCGCGCTCGCGAGCATCGAGGCGGTGGCGACGAACTCCTCCTGCACGTCCCGCTGCACCAACGCCCGTGTGTGCGCGACGCACGCCTGACCCGACAGGCCCATGGTGACCATGCCCATGCAGGTCATCGCGGCGAGGCCGACGTTCGGGGCGTCCGCGAACACGAGTGCGGGCGACTTCCCGCCCAGCTCCAGGGAAACGCGCTTCATCGTGCCCGCGGAGGCTTCGACGATCCGGCGGCCGACCGCGCGGCTGCCGGTGAAGCTGATCTTGTCGACCGCGGGGTGGGTGATCAGGGCTTCGCCGGTCGGATCGCCGGGACCGGTGACGAGGTTGATCACGCCCTCCGGCAGACCCGCCTCGATCAGCAGCTCGACCATGCGGATCACGCAGAACGACGCGTACTCCGAGGGCTTCACGACGACCGTGCACCCGGCGGCGAGCGCGGGCGCGAGTTTCTGGGCGAACAGCACGAACGGCGCGTTCCACGGCAGGATCGCCGCGACGACACCGACCGGCTCGCGGAACGTCATCGCCAGGTGGTCGCCACCCTGGTACGGCGGCAGGGTCTGGCCGCCGACCTTGTCGATCCAGCCCGCGTGGTGGTCGAAGATGTCCGCCGCGATGCCGACGGACGTGGCGTAGATCTGGCCGAACGACAGCGGCACGCCGTTGTCCAGCGCCTGCAGGCCGCGCAGCTCGTCGGAGTGCTCCCGCAGCAGGTCGCTGTACCTGCGCAGCACCCGGATGCGTTCACCGACCTTCGACCTCGACCACGTGCCCTCGTCGAACGCCTTGCGCGCGGCGAGCACGGCGGCGTCGACGTCCTCGGGTGACGCGACGGCGAAGTGGCCGATCTCCTCACCCGTGGCCGGGTGGTGGTGGGTCCAGGTCTCGGCCGTCTCACGGAACTCGCCCCCGATGAGGAGCCGGCCGTCCTTCAGGCCGAGCGTCTCGCGGTGCGGTTGCACGGTGAGCGTCACAGCTCCTCCTACAGCACAGTGTCGTTCAAAGACTCATGGTTTCGGTGCACGAGAACGTCTTCTTCGGATCGCGACCGGCGAAGTGGTCGTCCAGATCTTCGAACCCGGTGAACCTCTGCTCCACGGTGGGCGGCGCCATCAGCGCGACCATGCCGCCGTGCACCACGAAGACCTGGCCGTTGATCTTCTCGCCGGATGGACCCGCGAGGTGCGCCACGAACTTCGCGACGTGCTCGGGCGCCAGCGGGTCGTCGCCTTCCGGTGCGTCGCCGAACACGTGCGCGGTCATGCCCGTGCGAGCACGCGGGCAGATCGCGTTGGCGCGGACGCCGTAGCGGGACGTGCCTCGGGCCGTCGCGACCGTCAGCGCGGCGATCCCGGCCTTGGCCGCCGCGTAGTTCGCCTGGCCTTCGGAGCCGAGCAGGAACGCCTCCGACGAGGTGTTCACGATCCGCCCGTAGACCTGTTCGCCGGACGACTTGGACTGCTGCCGCCACAACGAGACGGCGTTGCGCGACAACAGGAAGTGACCTCGCAGGTGGACTCTCATCACGAGGTCCCAGTCCTCGTCGGACATGTTGAACAGCATCCGGTCGCGCAGCACTCCGGCGTTGTTCACGACGACGTGCAGGCCGCCGAACTCCTCCAGCGCCGCGGTGACGAGGGTGTCCGCGGTGGTCCGCTCCCCCACGTCACCCTCCACCACGACGCACTTGGCGCCCAGCTCCTCGATCTCGGCCGCGACGGCGTCGGCCGAGCCGGGCAGGTCGTTCAGGACGAGCGAAGCACCGGCACGAGCCAGCTCCAGTGCTTCCGCCCGGCCGAGCCCGGCTCCCGCGCCGGTGACGACGGCGACCTTCCCCGCAAGGTCCACTTGAGACTCCCGATGGCTGTGTGTTTCAGTCGAAGAGGATGACCTGACGGATCAGGGATCCTCCGCCGCGCAGCGCCTGCAGGCCCTCGTTCACGTCCTCGAGGCGGATCCGCTTGCTGATCATGCCTTCCAGGTCGAGACGCCCCTGGCGCCACAGCGCGATCATGCGCGGCACGTCCCGGCGGAAGTTCGCCGTTCCGTAGAACGACCCGTGCAAGGTCTTGTCGTGCAGGAACAGTTCCTGCGCGCTGAACGACACCATCGCGTCGGCACGTCCGGCGCCGACGACGACCGTGTGGCCGCCGCGCCGAGTCAGGTCCCACGCCTGCCGGATCGTGGCGGACAGGCCGACCACGTCGAAGACGTAGTCGAAGCCCATGCCGCCGTTGAGCTGGTTGTTGAGATCGGCGACGCCCTCGGGTGTCGTCGCGTGCGTCGCGCCGAACCGCTGCGCCACCTCGTGCTTCTCGACCACGGGGTCCACGCCGACGATCTTCGCCGCCGCGGCGAGCCGCGCGCCCTGGATCACCGCGATGCCGACGCCACCGCAGCCGATCACCGCGACGCTGGAACCCGGTTCGACCTTCGCGGTGTTGAGCACGGCGCCGACACCGGTGAGAATGCCGCAGGACAGCAGTGCCGCGATCTCCCACGGCACGTCGTCGTCGACCTTCATCGCCGCGTCGGCGGGCACGACCATCTCTTCGGCGAACGCGCCGAGACCCGCGTAACCGAACGCCGGATTGCCGCCGACGACGAAACGCGGCGAGGTGAACGCGGACAACGTGTGCACGAGACACAGGTGGGCCTGACCGGTCACGCACTGCGCGCACTTCCCGCACGGCGGCACGAACGTGATCGCCACGTGGTCGCCCACCGCGAGCGATGTGACGGCAGTGCCGATCTCGACGACCTCACCGGCACCTTCGTGCCCGATGACGCCGGGTGCCAGGGCGGGCAGCGTTCCGTCCATCGCGGACAGATCGCTGTGGCACACACCGCACGCCTTGATCTTGATGCGCACTTCCTGCGGCCCCGGCGCGGTGGTCGTCACGTCGTCCCGGAGCTCGAGCTTGTCGTCACCGACCTGGTTGAGCACGGCTGCCTTCACCGGTATCACTCCTCGCTGAGCTCACGGCCAGTGCCACGGCACTCGATACCCGTCGCACACTAGAATCTGTTCCTGTTCGTGACAAGGTCCATCAGCGTGAGAGCCGCAGCGCGCCCATGGGGCACGACGTGACGGCACGTTCGGCCCTCTCGACCTCGTCATCAGCCAGCTCACCCTCCCGGATCTGCAGAACCTCTTCGTCGTCAAGGTCAAACACCTCAGGCAGGATTGACATGCACACCCCGTGCGCCTCACAGACCGAAGGGTCCACGTCCACCTTCATGACAGCCTCCTGACAGCAGGTAGAACTTGTTCTAGAGTAGCGGCCATGCGCATCGGTTTCACGCCCGAACAGGAGCGGTTGCGCCAGGAGCTGCGGGCGTACTTCGCCGCGCTCATGACGCCGGAACGCCGGGCAGGGCTCGCCGGCGGCAGCGACTACGGTGATGCCGAGGTGTACAAGGACACCGTCCGCCAGATGGGCAAGGACGGCTGGCTCACCATCGGCTGGCCGGAGGAGTACGGCGGCCGCGACCGGCCGATGATCGAGCAGCTGATCTTCCTCGACGAGGCGTCCGCCGCCGGTGCGCCGGTCCCGTTCCTGACGCTGAACTCGATCGGGCCGACCATCATGGCGTACGGCACCGCCGAGCAGAAAGCGTTCTACCTGCCCAGGATCGCTTCCGGTGAGATCCACTTCGCCATCGGCTACTCCGAACCCGAGGCCGGCACCGACCTGGCGGGGTTGCGCACCCGGGCGGTCCGCGACGGCGACGACTACGTCATCAACGGCCAGAAGATGTGGACGAGTCTCATCCAGTACGCGGACTACGTGTGGCTGGCGTGCCGCACCGACCAGGAATCGCAGCGGCACAGGGGTTTGAGCATCATCATCGTGCCGACCACCGACCCCGGTTTCTCCTGGACGCCGGTGCCGACCATGTCCGGGCCGACCACCAGCGCCACCTTCTACGACAACGTGCGCGTGCCGGCGATGAACCTGATCGGCGAGGAGCACAGGGGCTGGAAGCTCATCACCAACCAGCTCAACCACGAACGCGTCGCACTGTGTTCGGCCGCACCGCTGCAGACCGCGCTGCGCGAGGTTCGTCAATGGGCGCAGGAAACCGGCGCCGATCAGAACGAGTGGGTACGGCTGCACCTCGCTCGCGTGCACGCCAAGACCGAGTTCCTCAAGCTGATCAACTGGCGGATCGCCTCCGGCGGTGACGACGCGCCTTCACCCGCGGAAGCCTCGGCCACCAAGGTGTTCGGCACCGAGTTCGCCACCGAGGGCTACCGGCTGCTGATGGAGGTGCTGGGCGCCAACGGAATCGTGCGCGCCGGTTCGCCGGGCGCGTTGTTGCAGGGCCGGGTGGAACGCATGCACCGGTCGTCGCTGATCCTGACGTTCGGCGGCGGCACCAACGAGATCCAGCGGGACATCATCGCGCGCGCCGGCCTCGGCCTGCCCGCGGTGCCTCGATGACCGGGAGACGACATGGACTTCACCCTGACCGAGGCACAACGCGAACTCGCCGCGCTGACCCGCAAGATCCTCGACTCCTCGGCCGACCCGTGGCCTGATCTGGTCAAGTCGGGTGTCGTGCCCGACTCCCCCGACGAGTTCGGCGTCCTCGAACAGTGCTCGGTGCTGGTCGAGCTCGGCCGCGCGGTCGCCGCTGTGCCGTACCTGTCCACGATGGTCGCGGCGTCGGCACTGGCGGAGTTCGGCACGGCGGAACAGCGCTCGCGGTGGCTGACGCCGGGAACCGTGCTGTCCGTGGCGCTTGCGGAAGCCGATGGCGCGAAGACGACCGTGCCGTTCGCGGCCAGTGCGGCCGCGTTCCTGGTGTCGCACGACGAGCAGGTGTTCCTCGTCGAGGCCGGCCGGCTCGACATCACTCCGCAGGAACTGGTCGACGGCTCGGAGGCGGGTTGGTTCGAGTTCTCCGGTGGCGAACCGGTTCCCGGACTCACCCCGGAGTGGCTCGTCACGCGGTACACGTTGGGGCTCTGCGCTTTCCAGCTCGGCGTGACCGAACGAGCGCTGGAGCTGACAGCCGAGTACGCGCGCACCCGCGTGCAGTTCGACCGACCGATCGGCAGCTTCCAGGCCGTGGCACAACGGCTCGCTGATGCGTACATCGACGTGGCGGCGATCCGGTTGACGCTGTGGCAGGCGGCCTGGCGGCTGTCCGAGGGCCTGCACGCGGACGCCGAGGTGGCGACGGCGAAGTTCTGGGCTGCCGACGCCGGGCACCGCGTGGCGCACACCGCCGTGCACGTTCACGGCGGCACGGGCATCGACATGAGCCACGACGTGCACAAGTACTTCACCGCGGCGAAGCGGGCCGAGTTCGAGCTGGGCGGGGCGACCGCCCAGCTCCTGAAGCTCAGCGCAGCTTGGTGAGCCGTTCCACCGTCTCGTCGAACTCCCGCAGCAACTCCGCGAGCACCTCCGCGACCGGGCGCACCTCGTTCATCCGCCCGACGACCTGCCCGACCGGCATCGACACCACGGACGGGTCGTCGGTGCGGGCGATCCGCAGGTGTGCCTCGCTGACCAGCAGGTTCTGCAACGGCATGGGCAGCGGTTGCGGGGCTTCCTCCGCCGCCCACGCCTCCGTCCACCGCGTCTTCAGCAACCGCGCCGGCTTGCCCGTGTAGATGCGGGTGCGGACGGTGTCGCTGGAACCGGCGGCGAGCAACGCCTGCTGCGTGCTGGAGTTCCCGAGCGTGTACTCGGTGGTGGTCAGCCAGTACGAGCCCATCCACACACCGGAGGCGCCCAGCGCCATGGCCGCTGCCGCCTGACGGCCGGAGCCGATGCCACCGGCGGCGAGCACCGGCACTTCCACCGCGTCGACGATCTCCGGCACGAGCACCATCGTGGCGACCTCACCGGTGTGCCCGCCCGCCTCGTAGCCCTGCGCCACGACGATGTCGACGCCGTTCTCCACGTGCCGGCGCGCGTGCTCGGCCTTGCCCGCGAGGGCGGCCACCGGAACGCCGGCCGCGTGCACCCGTTCGATGACATCGGCGGGCGGCGAGCCCAGGGCGTTCGCGATCAGCCGGATCGGGTGCTCCAGCGCCACGTCCACGTGTGATCGCGCGACCGAGTGCAGCCAGCCGAGAACGCCCTGGCTGTCCTCGCCCTCCGGCAGCGGTGGCACGCCGAGCTTCAGCAGCGTCTGCTGCACGAAGTCCTTGTGGCCCTGAGGGATGAGCTTGCTCAGGTCCACCTGCGTGCCTTCCGCGGGCACCTTGGCGGGCATCACGATGTCGACGCCGTACGGCTTGCCGTCGGTGTTCTCGTCCATCCACGTCAACGCGCGGTCGAGGTCCTCCGCGTCGTTGAACCGAACGCACCCCAGCACGCCGAGGCCGCCCGCCCTGCTGATCGCCGCCGCCACGTGCTCGGACGGTGTGAAGCCGAAGACGGGGTGTTCGATGCCGAGCTGGTCACACAGGCTGGTGCGCATGGTCCTCCACGTGGCGGCGAGCCCACTGGTAGTCGGGTTTGCCGGTGGGCGTCCTGCCGATCTCGTCGACCAGCCAGAGCGACCGCGGCACCTTGTAGCCCGCGAGCGTCTCGCGGACGTGAGCGTCCAGTTCGGACAGTGTGGGAGTCTTGCCCTCGCGCGGGTGCACCAGAGCGCCGACGCGCTGGCCGAGCCGGTCGTCGGGAACGCCGATCACGAGGGCGTCGTACACGTCCGGGTGCGACTTCAGCGCCGCCTCGACCTCTTCCGGGAACACCTTCTCGCCACCGGTGTTGACGCAGGTGTTGCCGCGGCCGAGCAGCGTGATGTCGCCGTCCTCCTCGAACCTGGCGTAGTCGCCGGGCACCGTGAACCGCCTGCCGTCGACCTCGACGAACATCCGCGCGGTCTTCTCGGGGTCCTTGTAGTAGCCGAGCGGGATGTGCCCGCCGCGCGCCAGCTTGCCGATGACACCCGGCACCGGTTCCAGCTTGTTGCCGTCCTCGTCGATGACGATGGTGTCGTCGTTGAGCTTCACCTTGGTGCCGTCGGTCTTCACCATCTCCTTGGACACCGCGCCGATGCCGGTGGAGCCGGTCTCGCTCGACCCGATCGACTCCAGCAGCGTCGTGTGCGGCAGGAGCTCGTGGTACATCTTCTTCACGGCGTAGGAGAACAACGCGGCGCTGCTGTTGATGATGTACAGCGACGAGCCGTCGTAGTCGCCGCGCTGGAACTCCTCGATCAGCGGGCGTCCCATCGCGTCGCCGGTGATCACGGCGACCTGGACCTTCTCCTTGCCGATCACCCGCCAGATCTCGGCGGGGTCGAACTTCGGCACGAGCACAACGGTGCTGCAGCTGAACAACGCGCCGAGCACGGCCCACTGCGCGGCGCCGTGGATCAGCGGCGGCAGGCAGAGCCGGACGAGACCGTAGTCCTTGCCCGCCTTGGCCTGCTGCCACTCGTCGGTCAGACGTTCGCCGGTCACGAAGTCGATGCCGCCGCCGAGCGTGCGCCACACGTCCTCGTGCCGCCACATCACGCCCTTGGGCATGCCGGTCGTGCCGCCGGTGAAGAGGATGTAGAGGTCGTCGCCGCTGCGTGGCGCGAAGTCCCGCTCGCCCGACTCCCCGGCGAGCGCCGTCTCGTAGTCGGCGCCGGCGAACTCCTCTTCGGACTCGTCGTCGATCACGACGGTGTGCCCGGGAGCCCCGACCTCCGCGACCAGCGGCGAATACCGCCGTTCGTGTACGAGTGCGACCAGATCCGCCTCACCGAACAAGTACTGCAACTCGTTCTTGGTGTAGCGGTAGTTCACGTTGATGGCCACCGCGCGCAGCTTGTAGACCGCGAGCATGGCTTCGACGAGCTCGATGGAGTTGCGTGCGTAGAGCCCGACGTGCGACCCCTGTGTCACGCCGTTCTTTGCCAGGTGGTGAGCCAGTTTGTTGGCTCGCGACTCGAGCTCGGCATAGGTGACCCTCCGGTCGCCGCACACGAGGGCGATCCGGTCGGGCACGGTGTCAGCGGCGTGTTCAACGAGGTCTGCGACGTTGAGGGCCATGGTAGGCAAAGTAGAACGTGTTACTGTTCTGGACAATCCCCCGTGCGGTCAGACTCGATCCAGGAGGCGCGCGAATGACGACCACGACGGAACCCCACGCCTTGGTGGACCTGGTCGGCAACGTTCTGGTCGTGACGATGAACAGGCCAGAGGTCCGCAACGCGTTGTCGGGCCCGATGATGGCCATCATGCGCGAGGCCTGGGACCGCGTGGACAACGATCCCGACGTCCGGGCCTGCATCCTGACCGGCGCCGGCGGGTCGTTCTGCGCGGGCGCCGACCTGAAGGCGATGACGTCGAACCATCCCAGTGACACGGCGGGAAGTCACGACTTCTCGGTGATCGAGCCACTGCTGAAGGGTCGTCGGTTGACGAAACCGCTCATCGCGGCGGTGGAGGGTCCGGCGGTCGCCGGCGGCACCGAGATCCTGCAGGCGACCGACATCCGGGTGGCCGGCGAGAGCGCGCGGTTCGGTGTCTCCGAGGCGCGGTGGGGACTCTTCCCGCTCGGTGGATCGGCGGTGCGGCTGCCGCGGCAGATCCCCTACACCGTCGCGGCCGATCTGTTGCTGACCGGGCGGCACATCAAGGCACCCGAAGCCAAGGAGATCGGCCTGATCGGGCACGTGGTGCCGGACGGTCAGGCACTGGACAAGGCGATGGAGCTGGCCGGGCTGATCACGGCCAACGGACCGCTGGCGGTGCAGGCGATCCTGCGGACGATGAGGGAGACCGAGGCCATGCACGAGAACGAGGCGTTCAAAGTGGACGCCCGGCTCGGCATGGAGGTGTTCCGCAGCGAGGACGCGAAGGAGGGTCCGCGCGCCTTCGCCGAGAAGCGGAAGCCGGAGTTCAAGGGCCGCTAGCCACTTCGTTCGCACCCGTAACACCTGCCGACGGTCTGCCGATCAGCCACTCAGCACGCATTCGCAGTCCGGGCAGGGGCCAGTCGTGAAGCACTCTGATCAGTCGACCGACAACGCCGTCGACGGCGATGTCCAGGGCACGTCGATCCAGGCGGGATCGATCGGCGAGGTCCACGTGACCGCGCAACGCGAGCCGCGGTGGCGCAGGCCCAGCTGGTTTCTCGGCGTGGCGGCGGCTGTGGTGAGTGCGGCGGTGCTCGCGTTCGTGCTGGTGCCGGGCGAGCAGGCGCAGCACACACCCGCGGCCGCCACCACCGCGACCTCGGCCCCGGCCGTCACAGCGTCGCCACCGGCTTCAGGTGCACCGGCCACCACGACAACGGCCGGTGCCGCCCGTCCGGCGCCGGGTGGGTCGGTGCCGCGTACGACGAACGCCGTCCCGACCGCAGTCGCGCCCACGACAACGACCACCACTGCCGCCGCCGCGCCCCCGCCCGCGGCCACCGGCGTGCGGTACAGCGGCACGCTGCAGTTCGGCAGCTTCCACCTCGACCTCGCGCAGCCACGCGACGTGCCGGGCACCAACCTCTGGCGGCTCACCCAGCACCGTCTGCACGGCGACGACGGCTACGAACTCGCGGAGTGGCTGGGCGACGGCGCACCGGGACAGGCCGAGTGCGCCGCCGACCTCGTGAAGCGCGCGACGAAGGACGCGGAGAACCTGGTCGCCGGCAGCCGCGTGTGCGGAAGGTCGCCCGCCGGCCGGATCTTCCGGATCGACGTCGTCGCGATCGACAGCACCGCGATCACCGGTGACGTCACGGTCTGGGAGTGATCAGCAGCCCGCCACGTGGAAGTCACCCGGCGGTACCCACGGCGTGCCGGGCCAGAAGATCCGACCCTCCGGCCGCATCTGGCGGCCGACCGCGTAGGCGTGGGCGTCCCCGCTCAGCTCGGGGTCGTGCGGCCAGCACTGGTCCCAGATCTCTTCCTTCCGGGCCTGCCAGTAGCCGAACACGTTCTCCGGGTGGTTCTGGATGCTGCAGCCCGTGTACTCGTCGCGCCGGATCCACGTGTTGCCGGCACTGTCCAGGTCGGCCTCCGCGGCGAAGATCGCGGCGGAGGTGTGGACGACGTGGTCGGTGTTCGGGTGGTCGCGGTGGCCGATGGGTCTCCCTCAGGACACCTCAGTCGATGCCGGGGGCGGTGTGCGCCGCAGCAGGAGAACGACGAACCCGAGAGTTCCGCGGTAGCCGCCCAGCCAGCTGGTGCGGTGGGCCGCTGACATCTGAAGAGCGAGGTCGCTGTCGGGGTGTTCGGGATTGTCGAGGGCCCACCGGGCGAGGGTGCCGGTCCAGCACCATTCGTACTCGTCCCACTCCGCGATGGTGCTGATGTATCCGTAGACCGGTGTCCATCCGTCGGCGACGACTTGGGCCACGGTGGTCGGGAGATCCGCGTACTTCTGCGGGCCGTCCTCCAGTTCCGCCCGGACGGCAGCGTCGGGCTCGCGCTCCCAGAAGCAGTCGCCGAGCAGGAGCATCCCGTCTTCGGTGAGATGCTCTCGAGCGGCGCTCAACGTGGGGAGCAGCCCGCCGAACGCGTAGGCGGCTCCCACGCTGAGCACCAAGTCCGCTTTCCTGGTCGACCGGTACTCGGCGACGTCCTGGCGGCGCAGTTCGAGCCGATCTTCCAGACCGAGCCGGGCGGCCTCGCTGAGGACGTGGTCGAAGCCTTCACCCGAGATGTCGACTCCGACAGCCGTTACGCCGCCGTGCGCCTGTAGCGCGCGTAGCAACCAGGTGCCATCGCCACAGCCCAGATCGAGCAGGTGATCGTCCTGCCTGCGGATGGCCCGGTGGAGAAGGTGCTCCACTGTGCTGTCGCTCAGTGGAGCCGAAATCGGATGGTCTGCGTGCGCGAGAGCGCTGAGTTCGCGTCGGTCCACCAGTGCTGTCTAGCAGAATCCGGATCTTGTGTCGCATGTATTTGGCGGTGGTGATGTTCTAGATGTCGTTGGCCGCTATGTAGCCGAACGTCATGGCGGGCCCGATCGTCGAACCGGCACCGGCGTAGCTGCGTCCCATCACTGCCGAGCTCACGTTGCCCGCCGCGTACAGGCCGGGGATCACCGAGCCGTCCGGGCGCAGCACGCGGGCACGGGCGTCGGTGACCATGCCGCCCTTGGTGCCGAGATCGCCTGGCACGATCTTGAACGCGTAGTACGGCGCCAGCCACAGCGGGGCGAGACACGAGTTCGGGAAGATCGCCGGGTCGGTGTAGTAGTGGTCGTAGGCGCTGTCGCCGCGCTTGAAGTCGGGGTCCCTGCCGGTGAGCGCCTGGTTGTTGAACCGGTTGACGGTGGTCTTCAACGCGTCCGCCGGGACGCCGATCGCGCCCGCC
Organism: Lentzea atacamensis; assembly: GCF_003269295.1. GTDB lineage: Bacteria > Actinomycetota > Actinomycetes > Mycobacteriales > Pseudonocardiaceae > Lentzea > Lentzea atacamensis. Next base: position 460,393 of record NZ_QLTT01000001.1, read on the forward strand.
AGGCCGTCGAGCGACCAGTTCTTCACGACCGCGCCGCCCTGGTACCACCCGTCCGGCAGCGGCAGCGTGGGCGCGATGTCGGCGAACAGGTACCTGTTGCGGTAGTTCTGGTCGACGATCAGCCACGCCGGGATGCACGGATCGGTGGGGTTCTTGTCGTACATGACGTGCACGACGTCGCTGTAGGGCGCGGCCTCGTTGACGAACCGCCGGCCTGCCGCGTTGATCATCAGGCCGCCGGGCAGGGTGCGTTCGGCGAGACAGAAGTACGGCGAGCCGGGCGTCGGGATCGCGGGGCCCCACCAGGCGTCGTCCATGAGGTCGAGCGCGGCGCCGACGCGCTGGCCCGCGCGGTGGCCGTCACCGGTGTTCTCCTTCGCCCCGACCGTCCACTGTGTTCCGATCGGCTGACGCTGGTACTGGGCGCGCATCGCCGCGTTGTGCTCGAAGCCGCCGGAGCCCATGATCACGCCGCGCCGTGCTTTCACGAGACCGCGCGAGGTCAGCACTCCCCTGACCGCGCCGTTCTCCACGTGCAGCTCCTCCAGCGGGGTGTTCAGCCACACCGGCACGTTCGCCCGCATCAGTCCCGCCCTCAGACCACCGGCCAGCGCCTGCCCCATCGTCAGCGGCTTCTGGCCGGCCAGCGCGGCAGCCGTTCCTCTGGCGAGCGCCGCCGCGGCCGTCGCGGCTCCCTTGGCGTTCACCAGAGCGAGCGCGAGCCACTTGTAGTCGGCGCCGTAGATGACCAGGCCCGCGGGCGTGGCGAGGTACGGCGCGTTCAGGTTCGCCAGCTCCGCGCCGAGGATGCGGCCGTCCAGCATCTCCGGCTCGATCGACCGGCCCTTCACGATGCCGCCGGGAAGCTCCGGGTAGTAGTCGCTGTAGCCGTCCATGTGCCGGAAGCGCAGCGGGCTGTTGCGCATGACGAACGAGATCATCTGCGGCCCGTGCGCCAGGTACGCCTGCTGCCGCGCCACGGGGATGTCGCCGACGACGGCGGCGAGGTACTGCCGCGCCTTCTCCGGTGTGTCGGGCACCCCGGCGGCGAGGATGATCTCGTTGTTGGGGATCCAGATACCGGCACCGGATCTGGCGGCGGAACCGCCGTACGTCGGTGCCTTCTCCAGGACCACGCAACTCAGGCCGCGTTTGGCCGCGGTGAGTGCGGCGGTCATGCCGGCCGCGCCCGCGCCGACCACCACGACGTCGAACTCGCCGAGTGGTTGCGCGAGTGCAGGGGAGGTCCTGACGAGTCCTGAGGCCAGCGCGAGACCGGCTCCGGCGAGCACCTGACGGCGGTTCAGGTTCATGGGGTCGCTCCAGACATGGGACTTCCGGTGGTCTCAGGTCACGCGCGGTCGCGCAGCTTTCGCTTGTAGAGCTTGCCGTTCGGGTCGCGCGGCAACTCGGCGAGATAGTCGATCGTGCGCGGCAGCTTGAACTTGGCGAGCCTGGTGCCGGCGAACTCCAGCAGCTCCCTGGTCAGTTCCTCGCTCGGCTCGACACCGTCCGCGGGCTGGACGACGGCCTTGATCTCCTCGCCCCAGTCCGGATGCGGCACCCCGAACACGGCCACGTCCGCCACCTTGGGGTGGCACACCAGCTCGCCCTCGATCTCCGCCGGGTAGATGTTCACGCCACCGGAGATGATCATGTCGTTCTTGCGGTCGCACAGGAACAGGTAGCCGTCCTCGTCCAGATAACCGATGTCCTGCAACGTGAACAGCTTGCCGACCCGCGCGGCCTTCGTCTTCTCGGCGTCCTTGTGGTACTCGAAGGTCGCGTCGCCCATTCGCATGTAGACCAGGCCGCGTTCGCCCGCCGGGAGCTCGGTGCCGTTCTCGTCCAGGATCTTGATCTCCGACGTCGGCCACGGAAGGCCGACGGATCCAGGCTTCTTCAGCCATTCCTGGGCGCTGATCGCCGTGCCGCCGCCCTCGGTCGCGGCGTAGTACTCGATCACGACGGGGCCCCACCAGTCGAGCATCCGGCGCTTGACCTCGAGCGGGCACGGCGCCGCGCCGTGGATCATCGCGCGCAGCGACGACAGGTCGTACTTCGCCTTGACGTCGTCCGGCAGCGCGAGGAGGCGGTGGAACTGGGTCGGCACCATGTGGCTGTGGGTGACCTTGTACCGCTCGATCAGCCGCAGCATCTCCTCCGGCGACCAGTGGTCCATGAGCACCGCGGTGTGGCCGAGCTGGATGGAGATGACGACGAAGTTGAGCACCGCGGTGTGGTAGAGCGGCGATCCGCACAGGTGCACGTGACCGTCGTGCGGCTTGATCCCGAAGATGCCGAAGAACCACGGGGCCGACGGCGGCACGACGTCCGGGTCGGCGCCGGTCAACGGCCTGCGCACACCCTTGGGCCGGCCGGTCGTGCCGGACGTGTAGAGCATCGGTGAGCCGGCCGTGCGGACGTCCGGCCTGCCTTCCTCGCCCGCACCGAGCTTGGCGAGCGGCTCGAAGCCGGCGATGTCGCCGACCGAGAACCGGGCGCCGGCCGGCAGGCTCGCCGCGGCTTCGGTGGCGGCCTGCGCGAACCGCTCGTGCCCCACGAAGGCCTTGGCGCCGCTGTCCTGCACGAGGTAGGCGACCTCGGCGCCGGTCAGGTGCCAGTTCGCCATGACGACGTAGAGACCGGTCTGGAACGCGGCGAAGTACACCGCCACCAGTTCGGCGCTGTTGGGCAGCATCAGCACGATGCTGTCGCCGGGTACCAGCCCCAGGGCCTGAAACCCGCGACCGTACCCGTCTGCCGATGCCGCGAGCTCGGCGTAGGTGATCTCGCGACCGCTCGGATCGACCAGCGCGGTCAAGCCCGGCTGATCGGAAGCGATGTTCCAGAGTCCTGTGACCACCCCCTCAAAGTAGAACGCGTTTCACCTACTGACAAGCCTCAGCGACCGCCTTGATCGAAGCAACGTCGCGACATCCGACGAGCAACATCGTGACGCCCGCCTTCCCCCACCGGCCGACCTCCTCGCGGACGTGCTCAGCGGTGCCGACGATGGTGATCTCGGCGACCAGTTCGTCCGGAACCACCTGTGCCGCCTCGTCTTTGCGTCCCGACTGGAACAGCCTGCCGATGTCCTGGACGACCTCGCCGTATCCCATGCGGGTGAAGACCTCTGCGTGGAAGTTCATGCCGGGTGCGCCCATTCCGCCGATGTACAAAGCGACGAACGGCTTGAGCATGGCCCTGACCGATACCGGATCGTCCGTCACGACGACCTGACACGTGGCCGCGACCTCGAAGTTCTCCCTGCTGCGGCCTGATTTCGCGAACCCTTCGGACAGCCACTCGTCGTACATGCCGGCGAGCCTGGGCGCGTAGTAGATGGCGAGCCAGCCGTCGGCGATCTCCGATGTCAGCGCGACGTTCTTCGGCCCCTCGGCGCCGAGCCAGATGGGCAGGTCCGCGCGCAGCGGGTGGGTGATGGGCTTCAGCGGCTTGCCGAGCCCGAGCGCTCCCGGCCCCCGGTAGGGCAACGGGTAGTGCGGGCCGTCGTTGGTGACCGGGGCCTCGCGCGCCATCACCTGACGCAGGATCGAGATGTACTCCCTGGTCCTGGCAAGGGGTTTCGCGAACGGGCGACCGTACCAGCCCTCCACGACCTGCGGTCCGGAGACGCCCAGGCCGAGCACGAACCGTCCACCGGAGAGGTGGTCCAGAGTCAGCGCGTGCATCGCGCAGGCCGCCGGTGTGCGCGCCGACATCTGCACGACGGACGTGCCCAGCCGGACTCGCTGCGTCGCGGATCCCCACCACGCCAACGGTGTGAAGGCGTCGGAGCCCCACGCTTCGGCCGCGAACACCGCGTCGAAGCCGGATTCTTCCGCCGCCGCCACGAGTTCGGCGGCGTTCGAGGGCGGACCGGCGCCCCAGTAGCCGAGCTGCAGACCGAGCTTCATGCACCCATCTTGCCACCATTTCGAGAACCTGTTTCACTTTGATCTGTGACTCGGCCGCTGAGTGCTCCGCTCGACGTGGGCTTCGACTACACGCGCTCGCTCGGCCCGACGCTGGGCCGGTTCCTCACGGATCTGCGCCGCCGGAAGGTGACCGGGATCCGCGGTTCCGACGGCCGCGTGCACGTGCCGCCGCTCGAGTACGACCCGGTGACCGCCGAGCGGCTGTCGGAGTTCGTCGACGTGGCGTCGACCGGTGTCGTGCGCGGGTGGTCGTGGATCCCCGAGCCGCTGGAGGCCCAGCCGCTCGACCGGCCGTTCGCGTGGGCGCTGATCCAGCTCGACGGCGCGGACACCTCGCTGCTGCACGCCGTCGACGCGGGCTCGCCGGACCGGATGTCCACGGGCGCGCGGGTGCGGGTGCGCTGGCGGGCCGAACGCGTCGGCGCGATCACCGACATCGAGTGCTTCGAGCTCTCGGACGAGCCTTCCGCTGACCCGGTCGAGGCCGACGAGGTCACGATGGTGACCACTCCGGTGCACCTGCATTACACGCATTCCGCGTCGCCGACCGAGGACCCGTTCCTGCGCGGCCTGATGGAGGGGCGGCTGATCGCCCAGCGCTGCCCGGAGTGCTCGAAGGTCTACTTCCCGCCGCGACCGGCCTGTCCCACCGACGGCGTGCCGACGACGGACCGGATCGAGCTGTCCGACCGCGGCACCGTCACGACGTTCTGCGTGGTCAACGTGCCGTTCCTCGGCCAGCGCATCCCGCCGCCGTACGTCTCCGCCTACGTGCTGCTCGACGGCGCGGACATCCCGTTCCTGCACCTGCTGCTCGGCGTCGCGCCCGAGGACGTGCGGATGGGCATGCGGGTGGAGGCGGTGTGGAAACCGCGCGAGGAGTGGGGCCCGACGATGCAGAACATCGACCACTTCAAGCCTTCCGGCGAGCCGGACGCGCCCTTCGACTCATACTCCCAGCACCTGTGAGGGCCTGATGCGTGACATCGCGGTTGTCGGGTTCGCGCAGACGCCCTGCGTGCGTGAGACCGACGGCACCACCAACGGTGTCGAGATGCTGGTGCCGATCTTCCACGAGGTGCTCGGCGGGCTCGGCCTGACCAAGTCCGACATCGGCTTCTGGTGCTCCGGCTCCTCGGACTACCTGGCGGGGCGGGCGTTCTCGTTCGTCTCGGCGGTGGACGCGATCGGCGCGTTCCCGCCGATCATGGAGTCCCACGTCGAGATGGACGCGGCCTGGGCGCTGTACGAGGCGTGGGTGAAACTGCTGTGCGGCGAGGTCGACACCGCGCTCGTCTACGGTTTCGGCAAGTCGTCGGCCGGTCAGTTGCGACGGGTCATGGCGATGCAGCTCGACCCTTACGTCGTGACGCCGCTGTGGCCGGATTCCCTCGGCCTGGCCGGGATTCAGGCGCGCATGGGCATCGAGGCCGGTCTCTGGGACGAGCGGCAGATGGCGTCGGTGGCCGCGCGGAGCCGTGCCGCAGCGGTCTCGAACCCGCTGGCGCAGCTGTCGGGTTCCGTGGAGGTGTCCGATCTGCTCGCCACGCCGTACGTGGTGGATCCGTTGCGGCGGCACGACTGCGCGCCGATCACCGACGGCGCCGCCACGATCGTGCTGGCCGCCGGCGATCGTGCGCGGGAGCTGTGCGAGCGCCCGGCGTGGATCACCGGGTTCGAGCACCGGGTGGACTCGCCTTCGTTCGGCGCGCGCGACCTGCTCGGTTGCGCTTCGGCGGTGGCCGCGGGCAAGGCGGCCGGTGCCGGCGGTGTGGAGGTGGCGGAGCTGCACGCGCCGTTCACCCACCAGGAAATCATGCTGCGCCAGGCACTCGGCCTCGGCGACGACGTCGTGGTGAACCCGTCCGGTGGCGTGCTGGCCGGCAACCCGATGTTCGCGGCCGGCCTGGCCCGCATCGGCGAGGCGGCGCGCCGCGTGCACGACGGCTCGGCCTCGAAGGTCCTCGGCCACGCCACGAGCGGCCCGCTGCTCCAACAGAACCTCGTCTGCGTGATGGAAGGGCGGGAGTAGATGCGACCGGCAGCAGTGGTCGGCACCGGCCAGACGCACCACGCCGCGAAACGCCTCGACGTCTCGATGGCGGGCCTGTGCCGCGAGGCGATCGACCGCGCGATGGCCGACGCGGGCGTGGACTGGCCCGACATCGACGCCGTGGTCCTGGGCAAGGCCCCGGACCTGTTCGAGGGCGTGATGATGCCCGAGCTGTTCCTCGCGGACGCGTTGGGCGCGGTCGGCAAACCGTTGCTGCGCGTGCACACCGCGGGCTCGGTCGGCGGCAGCACCGGCAACGTGGCGGCGTCGCTGGTCCAGTCCGGCGTGCACGACCGCGTCCTGGCGGTCGCGTTCGAGAAGCAGTCCGAGTCGAACGCGATGTGGGCCCTGTCCGTGCCGACGCCGTTCACGATGCCGGTGCACGCCGGCGCGGGCGGCTACTTCGCCCCGCACGTGCGCGCCTACATCCGCCGCGCCGCCGCCCCAGAACACGTGGGCGCGATGGTCGCCGCGAAGGACCGCCGCAACGGCGCCCTGAACCCGTACGCACATCTGAAGCAGCCGGACATCACCGTCGAGTCGGTCCGCGCCTCGACCATGCTGTGGGACCCGATCCGCTACGACGAGACCTGCCCTTCCTCGGACGGCGCCTGTGCCGTGGTGATCTCCGCGGAGCCCACTTCCGGTCGTGCCGCGTGGATCCGCGCGACCGCGATGCGCACCGAGCCGACGACGTTCGCCGGCCGCGACCAGGTCAACCCGCAGGCCGGCCGCGACGCCGCCCGGGCGTTGTGGAAGCAGGCCGGGATCACCGATCCGCTGTCCGAAGTGGACGCCGCCGAGATCTACGTGCCGTTCTCCTGGTTCGAGCCGATGTGGCTCGAGAACCTCGGCTTCACCGACATCGGCCAGGGCTGGAAGCTCACCGAGGCGGGCGAGACCGAGATCGGCGGCCGCCTCCCGGTGAACCCGAGCGGCGGCGTTCTCTCCTCGAACCCGATCGGCGCGTCCGGCCTGCTGCGTTTCGCCGAAGCCGCCATGCAGGTCATGGGCACCGCCGGTGAACACCAGGTGGACGGCGCCCGAGTCGCCCTGGGCCACGCCTACGGCGGTGGCTCGCAGTTCTTCGCCATGTGGGTCGTCGGACAGGAGAAGCCATGAAGTTCACCCTCGGCATCGCCATGAGCCCGCTCGACCAGCTGACCGAGTTGGCCAAGACCGCCGAGGAGTGCGGCTACGCCTCCATCGCGCTGCCGGACTCCCTCTTCTTCTCGGAGAAGGTCTCCGCCGACTACCCCTACACCCCGGACGGCTCCCGCATGTGGAACGCCGAAACCCCGTGGGTGGACCCGCTCGTGGCCGCCGCCGCGATGGGCGCCGTGACGTCCCGCATCCGCTTCTACACCCAGGTCCTCAAACTGGGCTCCCGCAACCCCTTGCTCCTCGCCCGCCAGATCGGCTCAGTCGCCCACCTGACCGGCAACCGCTTCGGCCTGGGCGTGGGCCTCGGCTGGTCCCCGGAGGAGTTCGAGTGGTGCGGCGCCCCGTTCAAGAACCGCGGCCCGCGCGTCGACGAGATGATCGACATCCTGAAGCTCGTGCTGGACGGCGGCATGGTCGAGTACCACGGCAAGTACTTCGACTTCGACCGCCTGCAGATGTCGCCGGCTCCCACCTCACCCGTGCCGTTCTACGTGGGCGGCCACTCCCCCGCCGCCCTGAAGCGCGCCGCACGGGTCGGTGACGGCTGGACCTCGGCAATGATCAAGTTCGCGGATCTGCGTTCCGTGATCGCGCAGCTGAGGGATCTCGGCGCGTTCGAGCGCCCGTTCGAGATCCAGGCCGTGTGCATCGACCGCTTCGGCCTCGACGGCTACCGCCAGCTCGACGAGATCGGAGTGACGGACGTGATCGTCGTGCCGTGGCTGTTCTACGGCGTCGGCTTCGACGGCGACCTTCAGGCCAAGAAGGACGGACTTCGGCGCTTCGCCGACGAGGTGATCGGAGAGTTCGCATGACCGCCGTGACCTGGAAGGCCTCCCGCACGGAAACCCCTGCCCGCGTGGCCTCCTGGCGCTCGATGGACGCCGTGACCCGCGGCGCCAAGGACGAATGGCTGTCGCTGTTCGCCGACGACGCCGTGGTCGAGGACCCGGTGGGCCCGTCGATGTTCGACGCCGAGGGCAAGGGCCACCGCGGCAAGGAGGCGATCGCGGCCTTCTGGGACCTGGCGATCGCGAACGTGGAACGCTTCGAGTTCGCGATGCACGACTCGTTCGCGGCGGGCTCGGAGTGCGCCAACGTGGGCACGATCTCGGCGTTCCTGCCTGGCGGGGCGCGCGTGGACACCGAGGGCGTGTTCGTCTACAACGTGGGCGAGGACGGGCTGATCAGGTCCATGCGGGCGTTCTGGGAGACCGAACGCGCCCTGGCGACCCTGCGCACCGAATCCTGACCGGCTCGGGGCTCGGTTTTGCCTTCGCCGCGCTGGGTTTCCAGGCGCGCGACGGTTCCGCCGAGCGGGCCAGCTGCCGTTCTTCGCCGGCACGCTGATCCGGGACGGACATCTGATCGTGGAGGGCGACAAGATCGCGGGCGCTCACTCGTACGCGGTCAGCGGATAGCAAGGCACCTCCGGAGGTCGGCCCGCCTTGCGTTGGCTGGTCGCGTTCCAGCTGAGGGCTCGCCGACGCGGGTTGCTCGCGTTCCAGCGTGGTTGCGTGGGCATTGACGGGCCGGGTCTTTTCATCGTCGCGAAGCGGCGATGACGAAACCGAAGCTCGGTAAACCCGCGCGCCCACCCACACACGGCGACGATCGCACCGCAGGCGGCCAACCAGCAACACAGCGAATGCGGGCCCACCGAAGCAGACCCGCCTCCACCTACGAGTACTGGACCTGGAAGTCCTTGATCCCGTTCAACCACCCGGACCGCAGCCGTCGGGGTTCGTCGACCTGCCGGATGTTCGGCATGTGGTCGGCGATCGCGTTGAAGATCAGGTCGATCTCCAGCCGAGCGAGGTTGGCGCCGATGCAGAAGTGGGCACCGCTCCCGCCGAAGCCGAGGTGGGGGTTCGGGTCGCGGGTGATGTCGAACTTCTCCGGCTCCTCGAACACCTCCTCGTCGAAGTTGGCCGAGGAGTAGAACAGGCCGACCCGTTGCCCCTTCTTGATCTCCACCCCGCTCAGCACCGTGTCCTGCGTCGCCGTCCGCTGGAACACGATGACCGGTGTGGCGAACCGGACGATCTCGTCGGCAGCGGTGGCCGGCCGCTCGGCCTTGAACAGCTCCCACTGCTCCGGATGATCGAAGAACGCCTTCATCCCGTGGGTGATCGCGTTGCGCGTGGTCTCGTTCCCGGCGACTGCCAGCAGCAGGACGAAGAAGCCGAACTCCTCCGACGCCAGCCCTGCACCGTCCACATCGGCCTGGACGAGCTTGGTGACGATGTCCCCGCGTGGACAGGCGCGCCGGTCCTCCGCCATCGTCCAGGAGTAGCCGAGCAGTTCGGTGGCCGCGACCATCGGGTCGCCCTCGAACTCCGGGTCGTCGTAGGAGATCATCTGGTTGGACCAGTCGAAGATCTTGCGCCGGTCCTCCTGCGGGATGCCGATGAGCTCCGCGATCGCCTGCAACGGCAGCTCGCAGGCGACGTCTGTGACGAAGTCGCCCCGGCCCTTGGCGATGGCCTCGGCCACGATCTTCTCGGCCCGCGCGCTGAGGGCGTCGCGCAGAGCGTTGATCGACTTCGGCGTGAAGCCGCGCGAGATGATGCCGCGCTGCTTGGTGTGCACCGGCGGGTCCATGTTGAGCAGGAGGAGCCGCTGCATCTCGATGCGGTCGCGGGTCATGCCTTCGGCGAACCGGATGATCGCGGTGTTCTCCCAGCTCGAGTAGACGTCGCTGCGGCGGGAGACCTCCTTGACGTCCGCGTGTTTCGTCACCACCCAGAAGCCGTCGTCCCCGAAGCCGCCCTGGCCCGTCGGGTGGGAGTTCCACCAGATCGGCGCGGTCTGGCGCAGCTCGGCGAACTCCTGCAGGGGTAAGCGTTTCGCGTACATGTCGGGGTCGGTGAAGTCGAAGCCCTCAGGGATGCGCGGCTTGCCCACGGACACACCTCCTAGATGTAACACGTTCTAACCGATTCAAACACGGTTGCGCCTTGTGTTGAAGCCCCCAGGCGGCCAATCTGGTCGTACACAGGAACGTGTTCTAGTTTCCAGTCCAAGGAGGCTCGCGTGGGCAGTCCGGTGATCGTGGGAGCGGTGCGCACGCCCATCGGCAGGCGCAACGGCTGGCTGTCGGGGCTGCACGCCGCCGAGCTCCTCGGTGCGGCACAACGCGGTTTGCTTGATCGAACAGGTGTTGATCCGTCCACTGTCGAACAAGTCATCGGCGGCACCGTCACCCAGGCGGGCGAGCAGTCCAACAACATCACCAGGACCGCCTGGCTGCACGCGGGCCTGCCGCACACCACCGGCTGCACCACCATCGACGCCCAGTGCGGCTCGGCCCAGCAGTCCACGCACCTCATCGCGGGCCTGATCGCGGCGGGCGCCATCGACGCCGGCATCGCCTGCGGTGTCGAGGCGATGAGCCGGGTACCGCTGCGCAGCAACATCGGCGACGCCGGCTCGCCCCGCCCCGACTCGTGGGCCATCGACCAGCCCAACCAGTTCGTCGGCGCGGAACGGGTCGCCGCACGCCGCGGCATCGGGCGCGAGGAGGTGGACCGGTTCGGCGTCCAGTCCCAGACGCGCGCGGGCAGGGCCTGGGCGGAGGGGCGGTTCACCGCCGAGGTCGTGCCCGTGAAGGTCGGCGAGGAACTGGTGGAGACCGACCAGGGCCTGCGCGAGACCAGCCTGGAGGCACTGGCGGCGTTGAAGCCGGTGATGCCCGACGGCGTGCACACGGCGGGCACGTCCTCGCAGATCTCCGACGGCGCCTCGGCCGTGATGGTCGTGGACGAGGACTGGGCACGCGCACACGGGCTGCGGCCGAGGGCGCGGATCGTCACGCAGTGCCTCGTCGGCTCCGACCCGTACTACCTCCTCGACGGCCCGGTCGACGCGACCGCGCGGCTGCTGGAGCGCAGCGGTATGAGGATGGCCGACATCGACCTGTTCGAGGTCAACGAGGCGTTCGCATCGGTCGTGCTGTCGTGGGCCGCGGTGCACCGGCCGAACCTGGACCGGGTCAACGTCAACGGTGGCGCGATCGCGATCGGTCACCCGGTCGGCAGCACGGGCACGCGGCTCATCACGACGGCGTTGCACGAGCTGGAGCGCCGCGACGCGACGACGGCGCTGATCACGATGTGCGCCGGCGGGGCACTGGCCAGCGGCACGATCATCGAACGGATCTGAGGACCGGAACTGTCATACCCTGATAGCTTCCGGCGGTGGTCGTCTCTGGGCAACGCCCGACGGTGGGCGCAGAGGATCGGCGCGGTGTGCTGGAGCGTGCCGCCGATCTGATGGAGAGCCGGGTACGTCTCGATCGAGGTCGGCCGGTCGCTGGCGCAGCAGCTCCGGCACGATGCCGCCGCCGACCGCTGGCAGGCGCTCTCCGACCCCGGTGAGTTCGCCGCGGCGCTCACCGAGCATCTTCGGGAGGGTTCCGACGATGGGCACCTGGCCGTGAGCTACTCCGCGGCGGCGTTGCCGGCAGTCGAGATCACCGCCGGCGACGCCTACTCGGAGCAAGAGGCGGAGCGCTACTACGGCAGACGGGTCAACCACGGCTTCGAGAAGTTCGAGCTGCTGCCGGACAACATCGGCTACCTCAGCCTGCGCGTGTTCGCTCCGCCGGCCATGGCCGGCGATGTGGCCGCCGCCGCCATGACGTTGCTCGCCCAGGCCGACGCGATGATCATCGATCTGCGTCGCAACGGCGGCGGCCACAGCGACATGGTGGCACTGCTCGCGGCGTACCTCTTCGACCGCAGCGAACCCCTGAGCAGCACCTACTACCGCCCCGAGGACCGGCTCACGACCAGCAACACCCCGGCCTGGGTCCCGGGGCGCCGGTACGGCGCCACCAAGCCGGTGTACGTCCTCATCTCCCCGAAGACGTTCTCCGCCGCCGAGCACTTCGCCTACGACCTGCAGGCGCTCGGCCGGGCCGTTGTGGTGGGCGAGCCCAGCGGCGGAGGCGCGCATCCGTTCGAGTACCGGCGGCTGCACCCGCACTTCGTGTTGTGCCTGGCCGAATCCCGATCGGTCAACCCGATCACCAACGGCAACTGGCAAGGCGTCGGGGTCGTCCCGGACATCGCGGTGCCGGCGGACCGGGCGCTTGATGCCGCACTGGAGCTCATCCGCGCTCAAGCCCCGTACACGGGCACCGGGTGATCCTCGGCGACCAGCTGACGCACCACCCCGCCCAGCTCGTCCGGCGCCCACCGCGCACCCTTGTCGATCTCCGGCCCGCGCTGCCACCCGTGGACCACGCAGATCCGCCCGCCGTCGACCTCGAACATCCGGCCGGTCACGTCCGCAGCCTCCGCACTGCCCAGCCACACCACGAGCGGCGACACGTTCTCCGGCGCCATCGCGTCGAACCCGCCGTCCGGCGCCGCCATCGACTCCGCGAACGTCGCTTCGGTCATCCGCGTCCTGGCGGCGGGAGCGATCGCGTTCACCGTCACGCCGTACCGCGCCAGCTCGGCCGCCGCCACGAGCGTCATCGCCGCGATCCCCGCCTTGGCCGCCGAGTAGTTCGCCTGCCCCACGCTCCCGAACAGCCCGGCGCCGGACGACGTGTTGATCACCCGGCCCGACACCGCGCCGCCCGCCTTGTGGACGCCGCGCCAGTACGCGGCCGCGTGGTGCAGCGGCGCGAAGTGGCCCTTGAGGTGCACGCGCACGACCTCGTCCCACTCGTCCTCGCCGCAGCTCACGACCATCCGGTCGCGCACGATCCCCGCGTTGTTCACGAGCACGTCGAGCCCGCCGAAGGCAGACACCGCAGCCTCGACCACCCGCGCGGCACCGGCCCAGGTGCCCACGTCGTCGGTGTTCACCACGGCACGCGGCCCGATCAACGACGCCACTTCCGACGCAGGCCCCACCGACAGGTCGTTCACCACGACCCTGGCACCCGCGGCCGCGAACGCCAGGGCGTGCGCACGCCCGATGCCCCGACCGGCGCCGGTGACGATGACGACCCGGTCCTCGCACAACATCATGAACTCCCATCGGTCTTGGCGGCGTCCAGGAACGCGGGCACCTCGCCCCCGCCGTGCACCACCAAAGTCGAGCCGGTGACGTACGAAGCCAGCGGAGAAGCGAGGAAGACCGCGCACGCGCCGATCTCGTCCGGCGACGCGAGGCGGCCCAGCGGCACGGTCCGCTCAACGGCAGCGATGCCTTCCGCGGACCCGTAGTGCAGGTGAGACTGCTCGGTCCGCACCATTCCGACTGCCAGCGCGTTGACCCGCACGAGAGGCGCCCACTCAACGGCCAACGAAGCGGTCAGGTTGTCCAGCCCGGCCTTGGCGGCGCCGTAGGCGGCGGTCCCAGGCGAAGGCCGCCGACCGGAAACGCTGCTGACCATCACGATCGAACCGCCGGAGTCCTGCAGCGCTGCGTGAGCGGCCTGGGACACCAGCAGCGGCGCCAGCAGGTTCAGCTCGACGATCTTCTGGTGGAACCGCGGCGAAGCCTTCTCCGCCAACGCGAACGGCGCCCCACCGGCGTTGTTCACCAGCACGTCCAGCCGCCCGAACCGCGAGACGATCCCGGACACGAGCGACGACACCTGCTCGGCGTCCCGGACGTCGCACTGCACGAACGACGCACCCGGCACCTCGGCGGGACGCCGGGCACAGGTCACGACCGTCGCGCCCGCGGCGAGAAACGCACGGGTGATCCCAAGACCGACACCCCGCACGCCGCCCGTCACGAGGACGACGCTTCCGTCCAGGGAGAGTTCCACTCCGCACCTACCCCGGTCGCTCTGGCGCTGCTAAATTACCAAGCAATCGCTTGGTTCGGAAGGCGGCGCGATGGGAATCTCCAGCAGCCACACCGAAAACGGCATCATCGAGGTGACAGTCGACATACCTCCGGTCAACGCCATCCCCGCGCGCGGCTGGTTCGAGCTGGCCGAGACGATCACCTACGCGGGCCGGGATCCCGAAGCACGGGTGGTGATCCTCAGGGCCGAGGGCCGCGGGTTCTGCGCGGGCGTCGACATCAAGGAGATCCAGCGCACGCCCGGTCACGAAGCGCTGATCGCCGCGAACCGGGGCTGCGCCAAGGCTTTCGCTGCTGTCTACGACTGCGAGGTGCCGGTCATCGCCGCGGTGAACGGGTTCTGCCTCGGCGGCGGCATCGGGCTGGTCGGCAACGCGGACGTGATCGTGGCGTCCGACGACGCCACGTTCGGCCTGCCCGAAGTCGATCGCGGCGCGCTCGGTGCCGCGACGCACCTGGCCAGGCTCGTGCCGCAGCACCTCATGCGGACGCTGTACTACACGGCCAGGAACATCAGCGCGCAGGCGTTGCACCACCACGGCAGCGTCTACGACGTCGTACCGCGCGAGCAGCTCGACGACGCGGCCCGCGAGATCGCCAAGGAGATCGCCAAGAAGGACCCGACGGTGATCCGCGCGGCCAAGGAGGCGATCAACGGCATCGACCCGCAGCGCGTGCACACCAGCTACCGCTACGAGCAGGGCTTCACCTTCGAGCTGAACCTCACCGGGGTGTCGGACCACGCCCGGCAGGCCTTCCTGGACGGAAACCATGCGCGACAAGCGAATGACGGCTGACGAGGCAGTAGCCGGGATCAAGGACGGCATGACCGTCGGCATCGGCGGCTGGGGCTCGCGGCGCAAGCCGATGGCCCTGGTCAAGGCGATTCTCCGCACAGACCTGAAAGACCTCACCATCGTCACGTACGGCGGACCGGACGTCGGCCTGCTGTGCGCGGCGGGCAAGGTCCGCAAGCTGGTCTACGGGTTCGTCTCGCTCGACACCATCCCGTACGACCCGTGGTTCAAGCGGGTCCGCGAAGCCGGCGGGATCGACGTGCTGGAGCTGGACGAGGGCATGTTCCAGACGGGGCTCAGGGCCGCCGCGCACCGGTTGCCGTTCCTGCCGATCAGGGCAGGCCTCGGCTCGGACGTGCTCAAGTACGCCCCCGAGCTCAGGACCGTCCGATCGCCCTACGACGACGGCGAGGAGCTGGTCGCCATGCCCGCGCTCAAGCTCGACGTGGCGCTGGTGCACCTCAACCGCGCGGACCGGCACGGCAACGCCCAGTACCTCGGGCCCGACCCGTACTTCGACGACCTGTTCTGCCTGGCCGCGGACCGGCGCTACGTCTCGTGCGAGCAGATCGTGGAGACGTTCGACGGGCCGCCGCAGACGTTGCTGCTCAACCGCATGATGGTCGACGGAGTCGTGGAGGCACCGGGTGGCGCGGGGTTCACGAGCTGCGTCCCCGACTACCCCCGCGACGAGAAGCTCCAGCGCGAGTACGCCGAAGCCGCAGGTGACCTGGAGAAATGGCCGGGCTTCTACGAGAGGTTGCTGGCATGAGCGACATCACCAGGGCCGAAATCTGCGTCACCGCGTGCGCCGACCTGTTCGCGGGCGCCGGTGAGACGCTCGCCAGCCCGATGGGCCTCATCCCGTCCCTCGGCGCGAAACTCGCCCGCCTCACCACCGAACCCGACCTCCTGCTCAGCGACGGCGAGGCGTTCCTGCTCACGCCCGAGTCCACTGTGGAGGGCTGGCTGCCGTACCGGAAGGTCTTCGACGTCGTCGCGCACGGCCGCCGGCACGTCGTGATGGGCGCGAACCAGGTCGACAGGTTCGGCAACCAGAACATCTCCGCGATCGGCGACCACGCCAGGCCCACCAGGCAGCTCCTCGGTTTCCGCGGCGCGCCTGGCAACACCGTCAACCACCGCACCAGCTACTGGGTGCCGCGGCACAGCCCGCGCGTGCTGGTCGAGACCGTCGACGTGGTCTCCGGTGTCGGCTACGACCACGCCGTGGGCCCGTTCCACGACATCCATCGTGTCGTCACGAACCTCGCCGTGCTCGACTTCAACACCCCTGACCACTCGATGCGCCTGGTGTCCACCCACCCCGGCGTGTCAGTCGACGAGGTGCAGAAGCAGACATCGTTCCCGCTCGCCGCGGCAGACGTCACGGAGACCAGGCTGCCCACCGACGAAGAGCTGAAGCTCCTCCGAACCGTGCTCGACCCGGACAGCAAGCGCGACCGGGAAGTCCCGTCATGAGAACCGCGCTGACCGAGCTCGTCGGCGTCCGTCATCCCGTCGTGCAGACGGGCATGGGCTGGGTCGCCGGGCCCCGCCTGGTTTCCGCGACCGCGGAGGCCGGAGGGCTCGGCATCCTGGCCTCGGCGACCATGACCTACGCAGAGCTGGAAGCCGCCATCAAGGAAACCCGTTCCCGCACGTCACAACCGTTCGGCGTGAACCTCCGCGCGGACGCCCAGGACGCGGCGGAGCGGGTCGACCTGCTGATCCGCGAACAGGTCAAGGTCGCTTCCTTCGCGCTGGCACCGAAACCCGACATGATCGCGAAGCTGAACGACGCCGGTGTCGTCGTGATCCCGTCGGTCGGCGCGGCCAGGCACGCGGAGAAGGTCGCGAAGTGGGGTGCCCACGCGGTGATCGTCCAGGGCGGCGAGGGCGGCGGCCACACCGGCGGCGTGGCGACGACCCTGCTCCTCCCGAGCGTGCTGGACGCCGTGGACATCCCGGTGATCGCGGCGGGCGGTTTCTTCGACGGCAGGGGGCTCGCGGCAGCACTCGCGTACGGTGCGGCCGGAATCGCGATGGGCACGAGGTTCCTGCTCACCCAGGAGAGCACGGTCCCCGACGCGGTCAAACACGCGTACCTGCGACGGGATCTGAACGGCACGGTCGTCACCACCCGTGTCGACGGCCTGCCGCACCGGGTCCTGCGCACCGACCTGGTCAACCACCTCGAACGGTCTGGCCGGGTCAGCAGCCTGACACGAGCGATCACCAACGCGGCCAGGTTCCGCCGGCACACCGGGCTCACCTGGCGCGCGATGATCCGCGAAGGCCTGGCCATGAAGCACGGCAAGGACCTCACCTGGTCACAGGTGATCATGGCCGCGAACACGCCGATGCTGCTGCGCGCCGGCCTCGTCGAGGGCAGGACCGACGCGGGCGTGCTCGCGTCCGGTCAGGTCGCCGGTCTGCTGCAGGACCTGCCGACGTGCGAGGACCTGATCACCGGCATCGTGCACCACGCCGAGAAGATCATCGCCAGAATGGGGAACAGTCTCAGAGACGTTCGATGATCGTCACGTTGGCCTGACCGCCGCCCTCGCACATCGTCTGCAGGCCGTACCGGCCGCCCGACCGCTCCAGCTCGTGCAGCAGCGTCGTGAACAGCTTCGTGCCGGTCGCGCCGATCGGGTGCCCCAGCGCCAGCGCTCCCCCGTTGACGTTGACCTTCCCCAGGTCGACGCGCAGCTCCTTGGCCCAGGCCAGTGGAACCGACGCGAACGCCTCGTTGATCTCGAACAGGTCGATGTCCGAAATGGACATCCCCGCTCGCTCCAGGGCGTACCGGGTGGCGCGGATCGGCGCGGTCAGCATGTAGATCGGGTCCGATCCGCGGGCGGAGAGGTGGTGCACCCGAGCCCGCGGCGTCAGCTTCCGCTCGCGCATCGCCCGTTCCGACACGACGAGAACCGCCGAGGCGCCATCGGAGATCTGGCTCGACAAGGCCGCCGTCGTCCGTCCACCCGGCCGCAACGGCTGCAGCGCCGCCATCTTCTCGGCACTGGTGTCCGGACGCGGGCACTCGTCGTGCACGACACCGTCGACCGGCGCGATCTCCCGGTCGAACCGGCCCTCCTTGATCGCGGTAAGCGCTCGCAGGTGGCTCTGCAGCGCGTACTCCTCCATCTCGCGCCGGGAGAGGTCCCACCGCACGGCGATCAGGTCGGCCGCGCGGAACTGGTTGACCTCCTCGTCGCCGTACCGGTGCTGCCAGCCCTCACAGCCCTCGAACGGACTGACCGTCATGGCCGACCCGATCGGCACCTGCGACATGTTCTGCACGCCGCCCGCGACCACGACGTCCGCCGTGCCGCTCATCACCGCCTGCGCCGCGAAGTGCAGCGCCTGCTGGCTCGACCCGCACTGCCGGTCGACGGTCACCCCGGGCACCTGCTCCGGGAACCCCGCGGCCAGCCACGAGGTCCGCGCGATGTCACCCGCCTGCGGCCCGACCGTGTCGACGCACCCGAAGATCACGTCGTCCACGTCGGTGGGATCGACGTCGACGCGGTTGAGCAGTGCCGTGATCACGTGCGCACCGAGATCGGCGGGATGCACGTGGCTCAGTTCGCCGCCACGCCTGCCCGCCGGAGTCCGCACAGCCTCGATGATGTACGCCTCGGCCACGAGGGCCCTCCTTCTACGTCTTGTTCCCCATCGAGTTCTTCCGGCGCCCGGTGGCGATGCCGTCGAGCAGGATCGCGAGGTACTGGTCGGCGACCGCGTCCGCGGACAGGCCTCCGCCCGGCCGGTACCAGCGCACGGCCACCCACACCGTGTCGCGGATGAACCGGTAGGCGAGGTCCACGTCGAGATCGGCGCGGAACACGCCCGCGCGCATGCCGTCCTCCAGCAGCACCGTCCACAGCTTGCGGAACTCCACGTTGCGGTCGTCCAGGTAGGAGAACCGCTCCAGCGGCATCAGGTGCTTGGACTCGTTCTGGTAGATCGCGACCTCGGCGTGCCGGCTGTCGATCGCCTCGAACGATGCCACGACCAGGGCTTTCAGCGTCTGCTTCGGTTCGAGGCCCGCGTCGACGATCTCGTGGTACCGGGTGAACAGCTCGTCGAGGAAGGTCCGCAGGATCTCGTCCACCATCGACTCCTTCGAGTCGAAGTGGTGGTAGAGGCTGCCGGACAGGATGCCCGCCGCGTCCGCGATGTCCCTGACCGTGGTCTGCCCGTAGCCACGTTCGGCGAACATCCGCGCGGCGAGCTCCAGCAGCTCCGCCCTCCTGCCGCTCATCGATCTTTCCTTCCTCACGGGTGCTGACTGCTCACCGAGACGACCTCGCCCGTCAGGTACGACGAGTAGTCGCTGGCGAGGAACACGATCACATTCGCGACCTCCCACGGCTCGGCGGCGCGCCCAAAAGCCTCACGGGACGCCAGCTCGGTCAGCAACTCCTCACTGGTGACCTTGGCCAGGAACGGGTGCGCCGCCAAGCTCGGGGCGACCGCGTTCACCCGGATGCCGTGCTCGGCCACGTCCATCGCGCTGCATCTCGTCAGCGCCATGACACCTGCTTTTGCCGCCGCGTAATGGGCTTGGCCTTTCTGGGCACGCCAGCCGACGACGCTCGCGTTGTTAACGACAACACCGCTTCGCTGGGCGACCATTTGGCGCAACACGGCCCTGGTGCAGCGGAACGTGCCGTTCAACGTCACGTCGAGAACGCGCGACCACTCGTCGTCGGTCATGTCCAGCACGGACTTCTCACCGCCGAGGCCCGCGTTGTTGACCATCACGTCGATGCGGCCGTAGCGCGCGACTGTTTCGTCTACGAGCGTCTGCACGTGCTGTTCGTTCGTGACATCGCACGGGATCGCGTGATCGGTGCCGAGCGACTCGTGCGTCTCCTTGAGGCGGCGCTCGTGCCAGTCGCTGATCACGACCGTCGCGCCCTCTTCGAGGCACCGTTTCGCGGTCGCCGAGCCGATACCCGTGCCCGCCGCGGCGGTCACGACGACGACCTTGTCCCTGAGCAGGTCGTGGCCGGTCATCGCGGTAGCCCCAGAATCCGGTGGGCGATGATCTCGCGCTGGATCTCGTCGGACCCGCCGTAGATGGTCTCCGCGCGGCTGAACAGGAACATCCGCTGCCACTCGTTGCCGTCGATCATCGACTCGGGGCCGAGCGACTCCATCGCGAGCTCACCGAGCCTGCGGTGCCACCCGCCCCAGAACAGCTTCAGCACGGACGCCTCCGGGCCAGGGTCGTCGTTGAGCGTTCTCACCGTGTGTGAGCGCATGACGTGGAGCTCGAGCCACGCTCTGGTGAGTTTCTCCCGCATGTGGTCAGGAGCCTTCGCCATGATCGCGTCGAGCTGGCGGCGGAAGCTCACCTGGTGGCCGAGCATCGCGGTGCCGCGCTCGAAGCCCAGCGTGGCCATCGCGATCTTCCAGCCCTGGCCGGGCTGCCCGACCACGTTCTCGCGAGCCGTGACCGCGCCGTCGAAGAAGACCTCGTTGAACTCCGACGTGCCGGTCAGCTGGCGGATCGGCCGGACCTCGATGCCGGGCTGGTGCATCGGCACGAGCAGGTAGGAGAGCCCGTGGTGGCGTTGTGATCCGGGCTCGGTGCGGCACAGGACGAAGATCCAGTCCGAGTAGTGCGCGTTCGACGTCCAGATCTTCTGGCCGTCGATCACCCACTGGTCGCCCTCGAGGGTCGCCTTCGTCTGGACGGACGCGAGGTCGGAGCCGGCACCCGGCTCGGAGTAGCCCTGGCACCACAGCTCGTCGAGTGAGCGGATCTTCGGCAGAAAGCGTTCCTTCTGCTCGGGGGTGCCGAACGCGATGAGCGTCGGGCCGAGCAGACCCTCACCCACGATGTCGACCTTCGCGGGCGCGTCGGCCTCCGCGTACTCCTCGTGGAAGACGACCTGCTCCTCCACGCTGCGCTCGCCCGGCCAGCCGAGGCACGTCCACCCGTGCGCGGCCAGGTGCCGGTGCCAGCGCAGCCGGCCCTCGAACGCCTCGTGCTCGCGGCCGGGCCCACCCAGGCCGCGCAGCTCCGCGAACTCACCGACGAGGTTGGCGGACAACCATTCCCGCACCTCGCGCCGGAAGGACTCCATGGGCCATACTCTAACCTACCAAGCACTTGCTTTGGAGGCCCAATGGAGGCCACAGTGGCCAGCGATCCAAGCAGGCAAACGGTTTCAGCGGTGCTCGACCGCGCTGCCTCGCTCTTCGGCGGCGCGGAAGCGTTGGTGGACGGGGACGTTCGCCTCACCTACACCGCGCTGCGGGCGCAGGTGCACACCGCCGCACGCGCACTCATCGGGATGGGTGTGCGGCCAGGCGACCGGGTGGCGTTGTGCGCGCCCAACTCGCGGCACTGGGTGGTCGCGGCACTGGGCGCCTTGCACGCGGGCGCCGCGCTGGTACCGATCAACACCCGGTTCACCGCTGCCGAGACGCTCGACGTGCTGCGGCGGAGCAAGGCGCGCGCCTTCATCGTCGAGGGCGAGTTCCTCGGCCGCGACCGGCTCGCGGAGCTGCGCGGAGAGGAGCTCCCCGAGATCATCGTGCGACTACCGGCCGACTGGCTCGACTGGGCCACGAACCTGCCGTCGCTCGATCCGGACCAGCTGTGCGACGTCATGTACACCTCGGGCACGACCGGGCGCAGCAAGGGCGCGATGAGCGCGCACCGGCAGTCGCTCGGGGTCGCGGAGGCGTGGGCGTCCTGCGGTGAGCTGTCGTCGAACGACCGGTACCTGATCGTCAACCCGTTCTTCCACACCTTCGGCTACAAGGCCGGGATTCTCGCCAGTTTGCTGCGCGGCGCGACGATCGTGCCGCAGCCGGTGTTCGACGTCGTGGAGACGATGCGGCTGATCGAACAGGAACGCATCACCGTGCTGCCGGGGCCGCCGACGATCTACCAGACGTTGCTCGACCACCCCGATCGCGGTTCGTTCGACCTGTCCAGCCTGCGTCTCGCGGTGACAGGCGCCGCGGTGGTGCCCGTGGCGCTGGTCGAGCGGATGCAGACGGAGCTGTCGTTCTCGACGGTGCTCACCGCGTACGGGCTCACGGAGGCCGTGGTGGCCACGATGTGCCGTCCCGAGGACTCACCGGAGACCGTCGCGCACACGTGCGGGCGGCCGATGGCGGACTTCGAGCTGCGGCTGGGCGAGAAGGACGAGGTGTTGCTGCGCGGCCCGAACGTGATGCTCGGGTACCTGGACGATCCGGAGGCGACCGCCGCGGCCATCGACGCCGAGGGATGGCTGCACACGGGCGATGTCGGACGCGTCGACGAACGGGGCTACCTGTCGATCACCGACCGGCTCAAGGACATGTACATCTGCGGCGGGTTCAACGTCTACCCCGCGGAGATCGAGCAGGCGCTGGCCCGGTTGCCGGGAGTCGCCGAGTCGGCCGTGGTGGGGATGGCCGACGCACGGCTCGGTGAGGTCGGCGTCGCGCACGTCGTCACCTCGCCCGGCCACGAGCTGACCGAGGACGAGGTGATCGAGTTCTGCCGCGGCCGGCTGGCCAACTACAAGGTGCCGCGGGCCGTCGAGTTCCACCCCGCGCTCCCCCGCAACGCCGGCGGCAAGGTCCTCAAACACCTACTGCGCAAGGAGAACGCGTGACAGTCTCGTATGAGCGGCGGGAGGCGGTCGCCGTCGTGACCATGAACCGCCCGGAGTACCGCAACGCGCAGAACTCGGCGATGACGTACGCGTTGGACGAGGCCTTCACGCGCGCGGTCGACGACGACGAGGTCAAGGTGATCGTCCTGGCCGGTGCCGGTGACCACTTCTCGGCGGGCCACGACATCGGCTCGCCTGGCCGGGACGTCGACGTGTCGTTCGAGCGCAAGGCCGTGCTGTGGTGGGACCACGTCGGGCGTTCCGGTGGTGATCTCCGCTTCGCCCGCGAGATGGAGGTCTACCTCGGCATGTGCCGGCGGTGGCGCGAGATCCCCAAGCCGATGATCGCGATGGTGCAGGGCGCGTGCGTGGCGGGCGGACTGATGCTCGCCTGGGTGTGCGACCTGATCGTGGCCGCAGAGGACGCGTTCTTCGCCGATCCCGTGGTGCGTATGGGAATTCCCGGTGTCGAGTACTTCGCCCACCCGTGGGTGCTCGGCCCGCGCGCCGCCAAGGAGGTGCTCTTCACCGGCGACCGCTTCTCCGCCCAGCGCGCCTACGAATGGGGCATGGTCTCACGTGTCGTGCCGCGCGCCGAACTGGAAACGTCGACGTTCCAGCTGGCTTCGCGGATCTCGGCGATGCCGCAGTTCGGGCTGGCCCTGGCCAAGAAGGCGGTCAACCAGTCCGAGGACCTCATGGGCATGAGGGCCGGGATGGACTCGGTGTTCGGGTTGCACCACCTCGCCCACGCCCACAACGCCGAGGTGAGCCCGGACGCGCTGGCGGGCATGGACGCCCGTTCGATGAAGAAGGCCTCCAGCTGATGGACCTCTCACTGGACTCCTCGACTCTTGAGTTCCAAGCCGAGGTGCGCTCGTGGCTGGCCGCGCACGTCCGGCCACTGTCCTCGATGGACACCTTGCAGGGCTTTGAAGAGCACCGCGCGTGGGAACGGCTGCTCGCCTCGGCCCGGTTGTCGGTGGTGTCGTGGCCAGAGGAGTTCGGTGGCCGCGACCTGGGTCTGCTGCAGTGGCTGATCTTCGAGGAGGAGTACCACGCCGCCGGCGCGCCCGGTCGCGTCTCGCAGAACGGCATCTTCCTGCTGGCGCCGACGCTGTTCTCTCACGGCACCGACGAGCAGCGCGCGCGGATCCTGCCGCCGATGGCGCGCGGCGACGAGGTGTGGGCGCAGGCGTGGTCGGAGCCCGAGGCCGGATCCGACCTGGCGTCGTTGCGCAGCACCGCCGTTCGTCGTGATGGTGGCTGGCTGCTGCGTGGCCAGAAGACGTGGAGCTCGCGGGCGGCGTTCGCGGACAGGGCGTTCGGCCTGTTCCGGACCTCCGCGGAGGGACGTCACCGCGGCCTGACCTACCTGATGTTCGACCTGCGCGCCGACGGCGTCACCGTGCGGCCGATCAACCAGCTCGACGGCGAACCGGGCTTCG
Source organism: Lentzea atacamensis (assembly GCF_003269295.1). Lineage (GTDB taxonomy): Bacteria > Actinomycetota > Actinomycetes > Mycobacteriales > Pseudonocardiaceae > Lentzea > Lentzea atacamensis. The sequence continues at coordinate 484,210 of NZ_QLTT01000001.1, forward strand.
CCGAGATCTTCCTGGACGACGTGTTCGTACCGGACCACGACGTCATCGGCGAGGTCGGCGACGGCTGGCGCGTGGCGATGAGCACCGCGGGCAACGAACGCGGTCTGTCGTTGCGCAGTCCCGGCCGGTTCGTCGCCGCCGCGGGGCGGCTCGTGGAGCTGTACCGCAAGAACCCGGATCCGGCGTTGCGCGACCGGGTCGTCGACGCGTGGATCGGTGCCCAGGCCTACCGGCTGCACACGTTCGGCTCGCTGGCCAACCCGCCCGCAGGGCCGGCCGCGAGCGTCACGAAGGTGTTCTGGTCCGAGCTGGACGTGGCACTGCACGAGACCGCGATGGACCTGCTGGGCGAGGTCGCGCCGGGGTGGCGGGACGGCTGGCTGTTCTCGCTGGCGGGGCCCATCTACGCCGGCACCAACGAGATCCAGCGCAACGTCATCGCCGAACGGATCCTGGGGTTGCCACGATGATGTTCACGCTGTCGCCGGAGCAGACGGACTTCGCCGGGGTGCTGCACGGGTTCCTCGCGGCGGGGAGGCGGGACCTGGCCGAGGTCGGGGTGGACGAGGTGACGGAGCCGGTCGACCTCGTGGTGGTGTTCGAGGAGCTGGGGCATCACGCGGTGCCGGGGCCGCTGGTCGAGTCCCTGGCGGTGGTGCCGGCGCTGGTGGACGGGACGGCGACGGGTACATCGTCGGTTGCCTTCCCACCTCACGTCCCGCACGCCGTCGAAGCCGACCACTACTTCCTCGTCGAAGGCGACACCCTCCGCGAAGCCGTCCCCGCCGCCGAACTGTCCTCCGTGGACCCCGCCCGCCGCCTCGTCGAGCTGACCGGCGGCGCGGTGATCGCCACCGGGATCCCGGCCACCCGCGCCTTCGACCTCGGCGTTCTGACCTGCTCGGCACAGCTCCTCGGCCTCGGCCGCGCGATGCTCGAGATGACCACCGCCCACACCCTGGCCCGCACCCAGTTCGGCAGGCCGATCGGCTCCTTCCAGGCCGTCAAGCACCACCTCGCCAACGTCCTGATCGGACTGGAGCTGGCCCGCCCGCTGGTGTTCGGCGCCGCCGTGACGATGACGACCCGCGACGTCTCGGCGGCCAAGGTCGCCGCCTCGGACGCCGCCTGGAACGCCGCCAGGACCGCCCTGCAGGTGCACGGCGCGATCGGCTACACCGCCGAGCACGAGCTCGGCCGGTTCCTGCTGCAGACCCGGGCCCTGCGCACCGCCTGGGGCAGCCCGTCGCTGCACCGAGCCCGCGTGCTGGAGGCGTTGTGACACCGGAACAACTCGCACTGCGCGACACCGTCCGCAGCCTGCTCGACAAGCACTCCGACATCCGTGCCGCGATCGAAGCCCCGCACGGCTACGACAAGGACCTGTGGGCGCGGCTGTGCGAGATCGGCGTGCTCCCGATCCCCGAGCACCATGGCGGATCCGGTGCCGGGCTCGCGGAGACCCTGGTGGCGCTGGAAGAACTCGGCCGCACGCTCACGCCTGCTCCCCTGCTCTCGTCGACGCTGGCCGCACAGGCACTGCTCGTCAGCGGAAACGACGAGGCCTGTGGCCGGCTGCTACCGCGGATCGCCGGCGGAACCGTCGCCGCACTCGCCTTGCCCTGGGCCACCGGTGACCACGTGACCACGGCTCCGCTCGACCACCCCGAGGTGACCACGGCTGTCTCCGACGGCCCTCTCCACGCCACCGTCCACCACGTCCTCGACGGCGACCACGCCGAAATCCTGCTGGTCACCGACGGCATCTCGCTCTACGAGGTCGATCCCGGCCAGCCCGGCGTCACGCGCGAACACACGCCGGCCGTCGACCTGACCCGCCGCCTGGCCACCATCCGCCTCACCGACGCCACCGCGACCCGCCTGGGCCTCTGGTCTTCCCAGGTACGCGACACGGCACTGGCCGCACTGTGCGCGGAACAGGTCGGCGCCGCCGCCAGAGCACTGGAGCTCACCGTCGAGTACACGAAGACCAGGGTCCAGTTCGGGCGGCCGATCGGTTCGTTCCAGGCGTTGAAGCACCGCATGGCGGACATGCACGTCCTGGTGGAGACCGCGAGGTCGGCCGCGCGGGCCGCCACCGACGAGGTGTCCGCAGCGGTCGCGAAGGTGTACTGCGCCGAAGCGTTCTGCAAGGTCGCGGCCGAGATGATCCAGCTGCACGGCGGCATCGCGATCACCTGGGAGCACGACGCACACCTCTACTTCAAGCGGGCGCACGGCAGCGCCCAGCTGTTCGGCAGCCCTCAAGATCACATCGACCGCCTCTCCCGTTCCGCACACCGGTGATCAGGCCGCTGCCTGGACTCCTGGCTCGTGGACGAACGCATCCTTGACCCAGGACGCGCGCACGAGCGGTTGGACGACGACACCCTCCGTTCCGTGCGCGAGGACCACTTCGGCGGCGAGCCGGCGCAGGCCGAGGCGACGTTGCCGCTGAGCACGGCGTACGGGGAAATCGGCATCACGAGGGAAGAGCGAGGCCGATGTCGTGCTGTCCGCCGATGCGGCGCGGCACGGCGGGCGCCGGTTGCGCCGGGCTTGGCGCGAGCCGCCCGACGGGGCGAAGCGGGTGTACGTGCTGCAGGTCGCCGAAGGTGCGAACCTGCTGGGCGCGTTCGCCGGGCTCTCCGGGCGGTTGTGGGTCGTGTTGCAGGAGAGGTGGCCGCTGGAGGTCGTGGCCGAGGGCAAACCGCTGCCGCCCTGCCAGGCCGCAGCGGTGACCGTCGCCCCGCAGATCTGGAGCAGCTAACCGGTCAGCCGCTCCAGCAGGCGCCGGAACTTCGGACACTCCATGTGCGTCGGCGCCGGGCACGACGCGGCGTGCCGCAACCCGTCGCGCATGACCGTCAGCCGGCGGATCGTCGCGTCCAGTTCGTCCGCCTTGCTCGTGAGCACCGCGCGGTCCAGGCGCGGGCTGCCGTCGGGGGCGAACATGACCGCGATCTCCTCGAGGGTGAAGCCCGCCGCGCGGCCCACCGAGATCAGCGCCAGCCGCTGGAAGACGCCCTGGTCGAACACCCGCGTGAGGCCGCGCCGGCCGACCGATCCGATCAGGCCGCGCTCCTCGTAGTAGCGCAGGGTGGACGCCGGCACGCCGGATCGCCGCACCACCTCGCCGATACCCAGTTCCTGCATGACACTTGACCTCAAGCCGACTTGAAGTAGGACGGTAGGAGCATGACACCAGAGGTCAACAGCGAACAGGCCGCACTGTGGAACGGGCCCGGCGGGCACGGCTGGGCCGCGGCACGGGACATGGTCGACGTGGTTCTCCAGCCGTTCGAGGACCTGCTCGTCGCGGCGGCGCGGGAGAGGCCGCGCACCGGCGTGCTCGATGTCGGATGCGGGACCGGGGGCGTGACCAGGGCGATCGCGGCGGCGCTCGGCGACGTGCCGTGCGTCGGCGTCGACATTTCCTGGCCGCAGATCGCCGTCGCGCAGGAGAGCACGAACGTGCGGTTCGTGCACGCGGACGCGCAGGTGCACGCGTTCGAGCCGCAGTTCGACCTGATCGTGTCGCGGTTCGGGGTCATGTTCTTCGACGACCCGGTGGCCGCGTTCCGCAACCTCGGCAAGGCCGCGAAGCCCGGTGGCGAGCTGCGGGTCGTCGTCTGGCGCGGCAAGGACGAGAACCCGTTCATGACCACCGCGGAACGGGCCGTCGCGCCGCTGATGCCCGATCTGCCGACGTTCGATGCCGACGCGCCCGGGCCGTACGGGCTCGCCGACCCCGACCGGGCGCGGAAGGTGCTGGACGACAGCGGGTGGACCGGCGTCGACATCCGGAAGGTCGATCTGACCTGCACCATGCCAGAGGACGTGTTGCCGACGTACCTGACGATGCTCGGGCCGGTGGGCCGGGCACTCCAGCCCATGCCCGAACACGAACGCGCGGAGGTGCTCGGCACCGTGCTCCGCGCGTTCGAGGAGTTCGTGCAGGACGGGGAAGTCCGCTTCCCCACCGCGTCGTGGGAGATCAGGGCCCTAACTCCACTCTGACTGGCGCTGGGCGGTGAGCAGGTTGTCGAGGACCTCGCCGGACCAGCCTCGGGTGTCCAGCTCGGCGTGCACGGCGTAGCGGCCGCGGTAGAACAGCAACGGCTGCGCGTCGCGCACCGGGCCGAGCTCGACGACCGAGCCGACGACCATGTGGTGGTCGCCGGCGTCGTGCACCACCGAAACCCGGCAGTCGACCCAGGTCAGGGCGCCGTCGAGCACCGGGGCACCGGTGGCCGACGGCGTCCAGGCCACTCCGGCGAACTTGTCCGCGCCGGCCTTCCCGAACACCGTCGAGATCTCCCGCTGGTCCTCGGCCAGCACGTTCACGCAGAACGCGCCGGACGCCGCCATCGCCGCCCAGCTGCGCGAAGTCCGTTGTGGACAGAACAGCACGAGGGGCGGGTCGAGCGACAACGCCGCGAACGCCTGGCAGGCGAACCCGACCGGCCCGTCCGCAGACATGCCGGTCACCACGGTCACTCCCGTGCAGAAGTGACCGAGGACGGAGCGGTAGCGGGCTACTTCTGGTAGCCCACGCTGAAGTCGTGTCCCCACAGGCTCACCGCCGTGCTCTCGCGTGCGATCCAGTCCTCATCGGACACCTGCCGTCCCTCGCAGCCGAACTCGACGTCGAACCCGCCGGGTGTCTTCATGTAGAACGACAGCATCAGGTCGTTGACGTGCCGGCCGAGCGTTGCCGACATCGGCACCTTGCGCCGCATCGCGCGGTCCAGGGTCAGGCCGACGTCGTCGGTGTTCTCGACCTCGACCATCAGGTGCACGATCCCGCTCGGCGTCGGCATCGGCAGGAACGCCAGGCTGTGGTGGCGCGGGTTGCAGCCGAAGAACCGCAGCCACGCCGGTGGCCCGTCCGCCGGACGGCCGACGAACTGCGGAGGCAACCGCATCGAGTCGCGCAGCCGGAAGCCCAGCACGTCCCGGTAGAAGTGCAACGCCGCCTCGTCGTCCGAAGTGGACAGCACGACGTGCCCGAGACCCTGCTCCTCGGTCACGAACCGGTGCCCGTACGGCGACACCACCCGCCGGTGCTCCAGAGCGGCGCCGTGGAACACCTCCAGGGTGTTGCCGGAGGGGTCGTCGAAGCGAATCAGCCCGTTGACCCGGCGCTCGGCCAAATCCGAAGCCGAACCCTCCACCACCGCGACACCGGCGGAAGCCAGCCGCTTCGCCACCTCGTCCAGTTCGGCCTCGGTCGCGACCTCCCAGCCAGAGGCCTGCAAGCGGTCCGCGGTTCCGGGGACGATCACCAGCCGCGCCGGGAAGTCGTCCATCCGCAGATAAAGAGCGCCTTCCGTGGAGCCCTTGCCCTCGACCATGCCGAGGACCTTCAGTCCGAACTCGCGCCACCGGTCCATGTCGGTGGCCTCGATCCGGAGATAACCCAGCGATCGGATCCCCATCACGCCTCCGTCAAGAAGTCGGTCGCCAGCCGGTTGAACTCGTCGAACTTTTCGAGCTGTGCCCAGTGGCCGCAGCCGCCGAACACGTGCAGTTGCGCCCGCGGGATCAGCTTCAGCGCCAGCAAGGCGCCGTCGAGCGGATTGACCCGGTCTTCGCGTCCCCAGACCAGCAACACCCGCTGGCGCAACCGATATGCCTCCCGCCAGAGCATCCCCTGCTCGAAGTCCGGCCCGGCGAACGACTTGCCGAGAGCGGCCATGGCGCGCAACGACTCCGGCTGCCGCGCCGCCTCGAACCGTTCGTCGATCAGCTCCTCGGTGACCAGCGACTGGTCGAACACCATGATGCGCAGGAACTCCTCGATCCTCTCCCGTGTCGGGTCCTTCGCGAACGCGCTGAGTTTCCGCACACCCTCGGTCGGGTCCGGCGAGAAGACGTTGAGGGACAAGCCTCCCGGCCCCATCAGCACGAGCCGCCCGGCACGCTTGCCGTGGTCGAGAGCGAACCGGACCGCGGTGCCACCGCCGAGCGAGTTGCCCAGGATGTGCGCCTGCTCGACGCCCAGCTCGTCGAGCAGGTCCTTCAGCGCCCGTGCCGCGAAGGTGAAGTACTGGTCGTGCTCGGCGGGCTTGTCGGACTGGCCGTAGCCGGGCATGTCCACGGCCAGCACGCGGAACGACTTCGCGAACACCGGGATGTTGCGGCCGAAGTTGCTCATCGCCGACGCGCCGGGCCCGCCGCCGTGCAGCAGGACCAGCGTCTCGGAGTGGTCGGTGCCCGCCTCGTGGTAGTGCAGCCGCACGTTCATCAACGCCCCCTCAGAACAGCCCGTCGCGGACCTGGATGCCGAGCTCGCCCTTGCCGTACATGACGAGCACGCGCTCCGGGTCGTTGGCCGCGTGCACGCGTGCGGCGTGCGCGTCGCGCCAGAACCGGGGCAGCGGCAGGCCGCTGTTGATGGCCTTGCCGCCCGCGCTCTCGAAGAGCCGGTCGATCGCGGAGATCGCCCGCGCACTGCCGAGCACCTGGTCGCGCCGCGCCCTCAGCCGCAGCTCGATCGGGATCTTCGTGCCGGCGACGGCGTGCTCCCACTCGTCGTTGATGTCCTTCTCGAGCTGCCACCACGCCGTGTCGATGTCGTTGGACGCCATCGCGATCCGCACCTGGGCGAACGGGTCCTCGACGGACTTCTCACCCAGGTAGGCGGCCCGGACCCGCTCACGGGTGGCGTTGACGTGCACCTCGTACGCGCCGTACGCCATGCCGATCATCGGCGCGGTGATCGCGTACGGGTGGATCGTCCCGTACGGCATCCGGAAGAGCGGGCCGGGATTGACGTCCTGGCCGGGGCAGACGCAGCGGGCGGTGTGCATCATGCTCAGCGTCCGGTGCTCCGGCACGAACACGTCGGAGACCACGATGTCGTTGCTGCCGGTGCCGCGCAGACCGACCGTGTCCCACACGTCGTTGATCGTGTAGTCGGCGATCGGCAGCAGGAACGTGCGGAAGTCGACGGGCTTGCCCTCGTCGTTCATCACCAGGCCACCGAGCAGCACCCACGTCGCGTGGTCGCAGCCGGACGAGAAGCTCCACTTGCCGCTGAACCGGAACCCGCCCTCGACGGGGGTCGCGCGGCCGGTCGGCGCGTACGAGGACGAGATCCGCGTGTCCCGGTCCTCGCCGAACACCTCGTCCTGCGCCCGGACGTCGAACAACCCGACGTGCCACGGGTGCACGCCCAGCACGGACGCGACCCAGCCCGTCGACCCGCACGCGCTGCCGATCAGCTTCACCGCCGTGTAGAAGTCGAGCGGATGCGACTCGAAGCCGCCGTACCGCACGGGTTGCAGCATCCGGAAGAACCCGGTCTCCTGCAACGCCTTCACCGACTCCGGCGGCACCTTGCGCAGCTCCTCCGCCTCCTGCGCGCGTTCCCGCAGAGCAGGCAGCAGATCCCGCACCTTGCCGAGGATTTCCTCGCTCATCGGACTTTCTCCCTGCTCAGCTCCAGTGCGATGTCGATCAGCTGGTCCTCCTGCCCGCCCACGAGCTTGCGCTCGCCCGCGCGCACGAGGATCTGCGCGCCGGACACGCCGTAGCGTTTCGCCTGCGTGTAAGCGTGTTTGAGGAAGCTGGAGTAGACGCCCGCGTAACCCATCATCAGCGCCATCCGGTCGAGCAGGCACTCCTCCGGCATCACGGGCCGGACGACGTCCTCGGCCGCGTCCACGATCTTGAAGAAGTCGACGCCGGTCTCGAACCCGAGCTTGTCGCACACACCGACGAACGCCTCCAGCGGCGTGTTTCCCGCGCCCGCGCCGAATCCGCGCACGCTGCCGTCGATCTGCTTGGCCCCGGCCCTCGCCGCCGCGACCGAGTTCGCGACGCTCAGCCCGAGGTTCTCGTGCCCGTGGAACCCGACCTGGGCGTCGTCGCCGAGCTCGGCCACCAGTGCGGCCACCCGGTCGGAAACCTGTTCCAGCACCAGGGCGCCGGCCGAGTCGACGACGTACACGCACTGGCAGCCCGCGTCGGCCATGATGCGGGCTTGACGAGCCAGCGCCTCCGGTGGCTGCGAGTGCGCCATCATCAGGAACCCGACGGTCTCCAGTCCGCGCTCGCGCGCGAGCTGGAAGTGCTGCACCGAGACGTCCGCCTCGGTGCAGTGCGTGGCGATCCGGACGATCGACGCCCCGTTGTCCTGCGACACCAGGATGTCGTCCTTCACCCCGACACCGGGCAGCATCAGCACGGCGATCCTGGCCCGCTGGGCCGTCTCGGCAGCGACCTTGATCAGCTCCTGCTCCGGCGTGAGGCTGAAGCCGTAGTTGAACGACGACCCGCCGAGCCCGTCGCCGTGCGTCACCTCGATGACCGGCACCCCGGCGCCGTCGAGTGCCGCCACGATCGACCGGACGTCCTCGACCGTGAACTGGTGCCGCTTGTGGTGCGAGCCGTCACGCAGTGACGTGTCGGTCAGCCGCAGAATCGGACGCTGCTGCATTCGCGATCTCCTCCCCCACCTTCGTCGCGGCGGCCGTCATGATGTCGAGGTTCCCGGCGTAGGCAGGTAAGAAGTCGCCCGCGCCCTCGATCTCGACGAAGATCGACACTCGGCCGGCGTCGAACTGCGGCTCGCTCAGCAAGCGGAACCCCGGCACGTACGAGCGGATGTCGGTCTCCATCCGCGCGATCGAGTCCGTGATCGCGTCCGGATCGGCGTCCTCGGGGATCGCGCAGAAGATCGTGTCGCGCATGATCATCGGAGGATCCGCCGGGTTGAGCACGATGATCGCCTTGCCGCGCTCCGCTCCCCCGATCGCCTCGATGCCCTTGCTGGTCGTGCGGGTGAACTCGTCGATGTTGGCCCGCGTCCCCGGTCCCGCCGACACCGACGCCACGCTCGCGACGATCTCCGCGTACGACACCGGGACGACGCGCGACACCGCGTGCACCATGGGAATCGTGGCCTGGCCACCGCACGTGATCAGGTTGATGTTGGGCGCGTCCTGGTGCTCGCCGAGGTTCACCGGGGGCACGACGTACGGCCCGACCGCCGCCGGTGTCAGGTCGATCGCCCGGATGCCCGCCTCCGCGTAGCGCGGCGCGTTGGCCCGGTGCACCGCCGCGGACGTCGCCTCGAAGACGACGTCCGGCAGCTCGTCCTGACGCAGCAACCACTCCACGCCGTCGGCCGACACCTCAAGGCCCAGCGACGCCGCCCGGCGCAGACCCTCGCTGGCCGGGTCGATGCCCACCATCCAGCGCGGTTCCAGCACCGGCGAGCGCAGGAGCTTGTAGAGCAGGTCGGTGCCGATGTTGCCGGACCCGATGATGGCCGCCTTCACAGAGACCACCAGCCTCCGCCGCAGGCGCTGCGCACAATTCGATGGTCGGGCGTCGTGCTCATCATGGCTCCCGGTAAATTGCGTATCGTTAGGACGGCGTACAGGTGCCGGGCTTACCCGACCCCCGAACAAGCTGCGGTGTTCAACGGCACTTTCGGTTGTGTACGCCTGGTGTGGAACAGGACCCTGAGCGAGCGGAGTGACCGTTACCGCGACAGTGGTGCGCGCACCTCGTACAAGCAGACCTCCGCCACTCTCACCGAGTGGAAGCGCACCGAGGAACTCTCGCCCTTGTCGGAAGTTTCCCCGGTTCCGTTGCAACAGACACTGCGCCACCAGCACGCAGCGTTCCAGAACTTCTTCGCTCGGCGTGCGCGCTACCCGAAGTTCAAGACCCGCAACGGCCGCCAAACCGCGCACTGCACGCGCTCTGCATTCGGAATGCGGCACGGCATGCTGACGCTCGCCAAGACGGGCCTTCCGCTGCGTTTCGTCTGGTCTTTCGCCGATGTGGACGTGACCACGCTCGACCCGGCGACCGTGGTCATCACCCGTGAACCAGACGGACGCTGGTACGTCACCTTCGCCGTTGATGCCGAAGAGCCCGCGCCCACCGAGCCAGTGGGCCACGCGACAGGTGTTGACCTCGGCTTGACGGATCTCCTGGTGACCAGCGACGGCCTGCGGATCGCCAATCCGCGACAGTTTGCCCGCAGAGCACGCAACCTCGCCCGCTATCAACGCCGAATGGCTCGCTGCCAACGCGGAAGCAACGACCGCCGCAAAGCAAAGACAAGAGTCGCCCGGGTTCACCGGACGATTCGCAACGCACGGCGAGACTTCCTGCACCGCACGACCACGAACCCGGTGCGTTCGGCTGACCTCATCGCTGTCGAAGACCTGAACGTCGCGGGTATGAGACGCAACCACCACGTCGCACACGCCATCTCCGACGTCAGTTGGGGGGAGTTCAAGCGGCAACCGGCATACAAATGCGCGCGCGCTGGCCGCACACTGGTGGTCATTGATCGCTGGTACCCGTCGAGCAAAACGTGCTCGGCCTGCGGGCACCGGCTGACTGAACTGGCTCTGTCCGCTCGGCACTGGCCGTGCCCGTGCTGCCGCACCCTGCACGACCGGGACCTCAACGCGGCGAAGAACATCCTTGCGGCTGGTCGAGTCGTAGCCCGAAGCACATCGGGTGATGCCTGCGGAGCTGATGTCAGTCGGCAAGGGTCCTCCCTTCCGCGATCGGCGATGAACCAGGAATCCTCTGCCGTGAGGCGCAGCCCGTGAGGGCCATCCGCCGCAAGGCGGATGGGAAACAGTCAATCGAATTTCAGGTCTACGGAGCCGAGTCCGGCGAACTCGGCGTGGAACTCGTCACCCGGCCGCGCGTCGATCGCCCGCGTGCACGAACCGGGCAGCACGATGTCGCCTGCCAGCAACCGGACGCCGAAGCTCGCGACCTTCTCCGCGAGCCACGCCACCGCGATCGCCGGATCGCCCAGCACCGCGTCACCGCGTCCTTCGGCGACCACTTCACCGTTGCGCCGCAACGTCGCCGCCACCGCGCCGATGTCCAGTTCGGACGGCCGGACGCGCTCAGAGCCGAGGATGAACCCGGCAGAGGAGGCGTTGTCCGCGATGGTGTCCTGGAGGCCGATCTTCCAGTCGATGATCCGGCTGTCGATCAGCTCGATGGCCGGCGCGACGAACTCCGTCGCCCGCAGCACGTCCTCGACCGTGCAGCCCTCGCCCGGCAGGTCCTGGCTGAGCAGGAACGCGATCTCGACCTCGACCCGCGGGTACAGGTACGCCGAAGCGTCCGCGGTGCCGGTCAGCTGCATGTCGTCGAGCAGGTGGCCGTAGTCGGGTTCGTCGACGCCCATCATCTGCTGCATCGCGAGCGACGAGAGGCCGACCTTGTGGCCGATGACGTCACGGTTGCGGTGCCGGACGTTGAGCAGCTGGATCTCGTAGGCGTCGACCACGTCGATCTCGGGGTACAGCTCGACCAGCGGCTTGATCGGCACGCGGTCGCGTTCCGCCACGCGCAGCAGCTCGGCGGCCGCCTCCCTGGACTGGATCGTCAGCACCTGGCCTCCCCTGCATCTGTTGACCTGGCCACGTGTTGCCCGGCGCGGCGGCCAGAGAAGACGCAGTCGGCGAGCGCGAGCCCGCTGACGTAGGACTCCGAGCACACGCCGACCGCCGACCGGCCCGCCGCGTACAGGCCGGGAACTCCTCGCACCTGGCCGGTTTCCTCGTCGACGACGAGTCCGCCCAGCGTGAGCATCGGGCACGGGTAACCGAATCCGGCCTTGATCGAGACGTTGATCAGCGAGTACGGCGGCGAACCGAACGGTTCGGGCGTACCGATCCCCGCTTTGGCCGCCACCTCTTCGATCGTCGGTGCGGTGACCATGCCGCGGCTCAGGAAGTACCGGACCTGCCACCGCTGGAAGGGTGCCGCCTGCGTCCTCACCTGCGCCCGAGCGACCCGCAGGATGTCGTCGTCGACCAGCAGCCAGGCCTTTCCGCCGCGTTCGGCGATCGCGCTCCCGATGGCCGCGCCGTACCGCGTCGCGTCACCGAACCTGCGCCCTTCTGGGTCGACCAGCACCCCGCGTTGCAACGCACTGGGCGGCGTGACGAACCGCCACACCGAGATCTTGTCCATTCGCGCGGTCCTGCCACCGGCGGCGACACCGAGCCGGATCCCGCTGCCGTCGTCGCCGGGCGTGCCGAGCGGGAGGCCACCACGGTAGGCCGGCGAGATCTCGCGCACCCTGTCCCGGTCAGCGATGAACCCGCCCGCCGAGATGACCACTCCCTGCCGCGCGGACACCGTGACGGGACGGCTGAAGCGCCGTTCCAGCCACGCGGCCAGCGCGAACAGCTTCCTGCCGACGGGCGGGTAGTAGAGCCACGGCTTGGCGCCCGCCTTGGACAGCATCTCGTGCACGGTCTGCGGCAGGCCGGTCAGCGTCCGGCAGCGCACACCCGTGACCCGGCCGTCGGTCGTGATCAGCTCCTCGGCACGGGTCTGCGGCATGATCCGCACGCCCGCCCGCCGGGTCGCCTCGGCCAGCCGGGCGAAGAAGACCTTGCCCGAGGTGCCTTTCGCCCTGGTCCGGTGGCCACGCGGAGCCGGATCGGGCCAGGCGTCCTCGCTGCCGGACTGGTAGAGGTAGTAGTCGTCTGTCGGATAGGAGGTCTTGAACGGGCACAGGCTCGCGTCGAACGGCACGCCCTGGTCCTCCAGCCAGGCCAGCATCTTGGCGCTGTCCTCGCAGAACCGGCGCAGCGTCGCCTCCGACACCGCGTCCCGGACCTCGTGCTTCAGGTAGGAGAACATCGCCTCTGGCGTGTCCGTGACTCCGGCCTCGACCTGCTGTCTCGTGCCACCGCCCGCGTACACGACGCCACCGGACAACGCAGTCGCGCCACCACCCGCGAACCGGTCCAGAACCAGCACGGACGCACCGGCCGCCGCGGCTTCGATGGCGGCGCACGCGCCGGCCGCACCAAAGCCGATGACGATCACGTCAGCGGTGACGTCCACGCGATCCTCCCGGAACACGTTCTCGGTCAACGGACTTGCCTGGAACTCCTACACCATAGCGCCAAACCGCCTCAGAACTATAACCTGTTCTAGTCTGAGCCTCGGGGAGGTGCGATGTACGACGTGATCGTCGTCGGCAGTGGCGCGGCAGGCATGACAGCCGCCCTCTGCACCGCTCAACACGGCCTGCGCACCCTCGTCATCGAGAAGGCCGAGCACTTCGGCGGCTCGACCGCGAGGTCCGGCGGCGGCATCTGGGTGCCGAACAACCACGTGCTCGCCGGGGCCGGCCAGGCCGACTCGCCGGAGCTGGCCGCCACCTACCTGGAGCACATCGCCGGGGACGTGCCCGCCGAGCTGCGCGAGGCGTTCCTGGACGCCGGACCGGCCATGCTCGCGTTCGTCTGCGCGCACACGCCGCTGAAGTTCCGCTGGGTCCGCGAGTACGCCGACTACTACCCGGAGGCGCCCGGCGGACAGCCGCGCGGCCGGTCGGTCGAACCGCTGCCGTTCAACACCAGGCTCCTCGGCGAGGAGATCAAGGACCTCGAACCGCCGTACGTGCCGACACCCGCGGGCATCGTGATCACCCAGACCGACTACCGCTGGCTGACGCTGATCGGACGGCATCCCCGCGGCCTCCTGACCGCCGCCAAGGTCTTCGCCCGCAGGTTCCTGCCGGGCAGACGGCTGACCATGGGCCAGGCGCTGGCAGCGGGCCTGCGCGCCGGGCTGAAGGCGCAGAACGTGGAGATCCGGCTCAACACCGCGATGACCGACCTGCACTACGAGAACGGCCGGGTCGCCGGAGTCGTCGTCGGCGACAGGCTGATCACGGCAACGCACGTTGTCCTGGCGTCCGGCGGCTTCGAGCACAACGAACAGCTGCGCAAACAGCACCAGGACATCGGTACGGAGTGGACGGTCGGCGCGCTGGCCAACACCGGCGACGGCATCGAGGCGGGTGTCCGGGCGGGCGCGGCCACCGGGCTCATGGACGAGGCGTGGTGGGGACCGTCGGTGCCGTTGCCGCGCGGCCCGTACTTCCTGCTGGCCGAACGCTCACTGCCAGGCTGTGTGCTGGTCGACGGCACCGGGCGCAGGTTCGTCAACGAGGCGGCGCCCTACATCGACGTGGTGCACGCGATGACCGGCAAGACGTGGCTGGTGTTCGACCACGCCTACCGCAGCCGCTACCCGTTCTGCGGCCTCCCGCCCCGCCGCCCGCTCCCCCGTCGCTGGCAGGACGCCGTGCTCACCGCACCCAGCCTCGACGACCTCGCCCAGCAGGCCGATCTGCCGGAGCTCACCGAGACCGTCCGGCGGTTCAACACCCTGGCCGTGGACGGCGACGACACCGACTTCCACCGCGGCGACAGCGCGTACGACCGTTACTACGGCGATCCGCGCAACCGCCCGAACCCGAACCTGGCGCCGCTCATGACAGCGCCGTTCTACGCGGTCAAGATCGTGCCCGGCGACCTCGGCACCAAGGGCGGCCTGCGCACCGACAGCCGCGCGCGGGTGCTGCGCGAGGACGGTTCGGTGATCGAAGGCCTGTACGCGGCGGGAAACACCAGCGCGCTGGTGATGGGCCACACCTACGCGGGCGCGGGCGCCACCCTCGGACCGGCGATGACGTTCGGTTATCTCGCCGGCCTCGACATCACTGGAGGAACACGATGACGCAGGACGCCGTGCGGACCATCGACACCGGCGCACCTCCGGCGCGGTTCGCGCGCGGCTGGCACTGCCTCGGCCTCGCCGACAGCTTCCGCGACGGCAAACCCCATGCCGTGGAGGCGTTCGGCACGAAGCTCGTGGTGTTCGGCACGGAGGACGGCAAGCTCAACGTGCTCGACGGGTACTGCCGGCACATGGGAGGCGACCTCACCCAGGGCACCGTCAAGGGCAACACCGTCGCCTGCCCGTTCCACGACTGGCGCTGGGCGGGCAACGGCAAGTGCGTGGAAATCCCCTACGCCAAACGGGTTCCGCTGCGGGCGCGCACCCGGTCGTGGATCACGATGGAGGAGAACAAGCAGCTCTTCGTGTGGAACGACCCGCAGGGCAACCCGCCGCCGGAGCACGTGACGATCCCGCGCATCGACGCCGCGTTCAGCGACGAGTGGAGCAACTGGACGTGGGACTCGGTGGTGATCGACAACGCGAACTGCCGCGAGATCATCGACAACGTCGTCGACATGGCCCACTTCTTCTACATCCACTTCGCGTTCCCGACGTACTTCAAGAACGTGATGGAAGGCCATGTCGCCTCGCAGTACCTGACCACGCGCGGACGGCCGGACGTCGCGATGGGCTCGAACTACACCGGTGACGTCGAGGTGCGTTCGGAGGCCTCGTACTACGGGCCGTCGTACATGATCGACTACCTGTGGAACGACTACAAGGGCATCGAGATCGAGACGGTGCTGATCAACTGCCACTACCCGATCACGCCCACGTCGTTCCGGTTGCAGTGGGGCGCGATCGTGAAGAAGCTGCCCGGTGTGTCCGACGAGCACGCGGACAAGATCGCGGCGAAGTTCGCGCGCGGCATCGGTGTCGGGTTCCTGCAGGACGTGGAGATCTGGCAGAACAAGACCCGCATCGACAACCCGTTGCTGTGCGAGGAGGACGGGCCTGTCTACCAGCTGCGGCGCTGGTACGAGCAGTTCTACGTCGACGTGGAGGACGTCACCGACGACATGGTGCGGCGCTTCGAGTTCGAGGTGGACACGAGCCGCGCGGTCGAGGTGTGGGAGAAGGAGGTCGCCGAGAACCTCGCCCGGAGGGAACCGGCACAGCAGGAGCCGGCGACGTGAACGAGCGCGACGAGTTCCTCGTCGGCGGGATGGCGCCGGTGCGGTGCGACTGCGGAAACCGGGTGCTGGTCAAGAAGAACAGCCCTCAGCACACGAGCGTGCAGTGGCTCAGCGACACGAGCTCCTGCCCCGAGCTGTGCGGGCCGCGGTCCGCGTTCGTGCCGACGTGCCTGCGGCTGCGCGACAGCATCGAGAAGGCCGTGCGCGACGGGACGCTGGAGGTCGCCGATGGCTGAGGTGCACCGGTTGCGGGTCGACGCCGTGATCGAGGAGACCGAGGACGCCCGCTCGTTCGTGTTGTCCGGCGCCGACTTCGCGCCACGGCCCGGCCAGTTCCTGACCGTGCGGGCGGGCGACGTGGCGCGCTGCTACTCCCTGTCCAGCGCGCCGGGTGAGCCGTTGAAGATCACGGTCAAGCGGACGCCGGACGGGTACGGCTCGCACTGGATGTGCTCCGAGGTTCAGGTCGGCACGGAGCTGGACGTGCTGGCGCCCGCCGGGGTGTTCACGCCTTCCTCGCTGGACGGGTCGTTGCTCGCGTTCGCGGCCGGCAGCGGGATCACGCCGGTGATGTCCATCATCAGGGCGGTGCTGGCCGAAGCCGGCCGCGTGTTCCTGTTCTACGCCAACCGGGACGAGGGCTCGGTGATCTTCGCTCGCGAGCTCGACGAGCTGGCGCGGGCCCATCCGGATCGGCTGGTGGTCGTGCACTGGCTGGAGTCGGTGCAGGGCTTGCCGCACGTGAAAGCGTTGCGTGCGTTCGTCCGGCCTTGTGACGAGGCGTTCGTGTGCGGGCCGGGGCCGTTCATGGAGGCAGCGCGCAAGGCACTGCACGGCGTTCCGGTCGTGCACATCGAGAAGTTCGTGTCGTTGTCCAGTGATCCGTTCTCCGAGGTGGTACCGGTGGCGGACGATCGACCGGACGCCGTGGTCGAGGTCGAGCTGGACGGTGAGCACCACCGGTTTCCGTGGCCGGCGCGGACGAAGCTGCTCGACCTGTTGCTGGAGAAGGGGCTCGACGCGCCGTACTCGTGCCGCGAGGGAGCGTGCAGCGCGTGCGCGTGCCGGCTCGTCGAGGGCGAGGTCAAGATGCTCAACAACGACGTGCTCGACTCCGAGGACATCGCCGACGGCATCGTGCTGGCGTGCCAGTCGGTTCCGGTCACCGACACCGTGAAGATCACCTACGAGTGAGGGGCGCCTGATGCCGATCGACCCGGACGTTGCGATCGGGGCGGAACTTCCCGAGATCAAGTTCTCCTGGACGCACTCGGACGTGCTGCTCTACCACCTGGCACTCGGGGCGACCGAACTCCACTACGTCTACGAGCGGGGACTACGGGTGCTGCCGACGTTCGGCGTTGTCGCGCCCCGTTTTCACGAGACCGCGCCGCCCGCCGTGTCGTTCCCCGGCATCGACATCGACCTCGCCCGGGTGCTGCACGGGACGCAGGAGATCATCGTGCACGCGCCCGTCCCCGCCGAAGGTGAGGCCGTGCTGCGGACGCGGATCGCGGACGTGTGGGACAAGGGGAAAGCCGCCGTCATCGTGCAGGAGTCGACGGCCGTCACTCCCGACGGGACCGCCCTGTACACGACGCGGTCCAGCATCTTCGCGCGCGGCGAGGGCGGGTTCGGCGGGTCACGCGGGCCTTCTGCGCGCGTCGAGGTGCCGTCGCGAGAGCCGGACGCCGTGATCGAGACACCGACGCTGCCCCAACAGGCCTACCTGTACCGGCTGTGCGGGGACCGCAACCCGTTGCACGCCGATCCCGAGTTCGCCCGGCTGGCCGGGTTCGACCAGCCGATCCTGCACGGGCTGTGCACGTACGGCGTGGTGTGCAAAGCGGTGATCGACGCGCTGCTCGAAGGGCCGGAGCAGGTGTCGTCGTTCGGGGCGAAGTTCGCGGGCGTGGTCTTCCCCGGCGAGACGCTCACGACGCGGGTCTGGCGGGACGGTTCGCAGCTGGTGCTGACGACGTCCGCTGCCGGCCGTCCCGTTCTCGCCGACGCCGTGCTAACCCTGACCGAGGACTAGCCCGCTCGTCGGGACGCCGGTTCCCGCGGTGACCAGGACGTGCTCGACACCTCCCACCTGGTTCACCGCGGTGCCGCGCACCTGCCGCACACCCTCGGCGATGCCGTTCATGCCGTGCAGGTAGGCCTCGCCGAGCTGGCCGCCATGCGGGTTGAGCGGCAGGTCGCCGTCCAGTTCGAGAGCGCCCGATGCCACGAAGTCCCTGGCCTCACCCCTGCCGCAGAAACCCAGCTCTTCCAGCTGGACCAGCACGAACGGTGTGAAGTGGTCGTAGAGCACCGCGACGTCCACATCGGACGGGCCGATGCCCGACCTCTTCCACAGTCCGCGTGCCACCACGCCCATCTCGGGCAGCCTGGTCAGGTCGTCGCGGTAGTAGCTCGTCATCGTGAACTGGTCGACAGCGCTGCCCTGGGTGGCCGCCTTGATGTGCGCGGGCTTGTTCGGCAGGTCGCGGGCGTGTTCGGCCGAGGTGACGACGAGGGCGACGCCCCCGTCGGTCTCCTGGCAGCAGTCGAGCAGCCTGAGCGGTTCGGCGATCCAGCGGGAGGCCTGGTGGTCGTCGAGGGTGATCGGCCTGTTGTGGAACCAGGCGTGCGGGTTCGTCGCGGCGTGCTTGCGGTCGATCACGGCGATCCGGCCGAAGTCCTCCGAGGTCGCGCCGTACTCGTGCATGTACCGGCGGGCGAACATGGCGACCATCGCGGCCGGCGTGCCCAGGCCCATCGGGTACGACCAGCTGTTGTCGATGTTCGCTGCGGCCGCGGTCTGCACCTGGCCGAACCGGTGGCCCGAGCGTTCGTTGAAGGCGCGGTAGCAGACGACGACCTTCGCCGCGCCGGTCGCGACCGCCATCGCGGCCTGTTGCACGGTCGCGCACGCCGCGCCACCGCCGTAGTGGATGCGGCTGAAGAACGTCAGCTCCGGGATGCCCAGCTCGCGGGCGACCGCGATCTCGGCGTTGGTGTCCATGGTGAAGCTGACCAGTCCGTCCACATCAGAGGGTTCGAGACCGGCGTCGGTGAGAGCCGCCCGCACCGCCTCGGCGGCCAGCTGAAGCTCGCTGCGTCCGGAGTTCTTGGAGAAGTCGGTCGCACCGATTCCCACGATCGCGGCGTTCATGCCGGCACCTCGATCTTCACGACGCCGGTGACGTGGTCGCCGTGACCGGTCCTGCCGACGACCTCGACGGTCAGCTCCTGGTTCTCGCGTTCGACGACCTGGCCGAAGAACTTCAGCGTGTCGTAGGCGTAGCAGGGCGCACCGAGCCGGATGTTCACCTGACGCACCAGCGCTTCCGGGCCCGCCCAGTCCGTGACGTACCGCTGCACCAGCCCGGTCGTGGTGAGGATGTTGATGAAGATGTCCTTGGAGCCGCGCTTGATCGCCAGGTCGCGGTCGTGGTGCACGTCCTGGAAGTCACGCGTGGCGATCGCGGTGCTGATCACGAACGTCGGCGTGGCCTCGACGTGCCACTCGGGCAGGGAATCACCGATCCGCACGGGGCCTCCAGCTCGGCATCGTCAGTTCGTCGTCGATCTTCGTGAACACGACCTCGACCGGCAGCCCGATGCTCGGTTCGCCGTCCAGCTCGAAGAGCATGCGCACGCCCTCGTCCAGCTCGACCAGGGCGACCACGAACGGGGTCTGCTTGCCGGGCACCTGCGGATGGTGGTGCACGACGTAGCTGTAGACCACTCCGCGGCCGTCCGACACGAGGTACTTCGGTTTGGTGGCACCGCATTCCGGGCACATCGGGCCCGGTGGGTGGCGCAGGAGGCCGCAGCCGCCGCAGCGCTGGATGCGGAGCTCACCCTGCTTGCAGCCCTCCCAGAAGTACTCGGTGTCGCGGTTGATCGCGGGCCGGATCGCCTGCGCTCTCGGGGCTTCGGGTTGAGGCGCGGGCTTCTCCGCCGGCCGGCACTTGAGCACCCTGAACCGCATCTCCGCCACCGGCTCGTCCCCCACGTACCAGGTGCTCCTGGTCGTGACGAACCATCCCTCGCCGAGCGCGGTCTTCTTGGGCCCGGTCACGTCCTCCAGCGTCGACGTCACCGAGACGTGCTCACCCACGCGCAGGTAGCGGTGGTAGGTCTGGTCGCTGTTCGTCGCCACGACCGACGTGAACCCGGCCTCGTCGAGGATCGCCATCATCGCGCCGAGCGGGTCGTCCGACGTGCGCTGGCCGTGCAGGCCGCCCATCGTCCACACCTGGACCATCGCCGGTGGCGCGACCTCGGTGTAGCCGGGGTGCTGGTCGCCGATGGCCTCCAGCCAGTTGTTGATCATCGGGAGGTTGACCGGATCACGTGCCAGCCGCGGCGCCGACTCACCCCGTTCGGCGATGCGCGCTGCTTCCTTCTCAATGGCAGATTTGTCAGTCACCGCACCACCCTGGGTAGGCCGAGCCCGATGTTGGCGATGAGCTCGCGCTGGATCTCGTTCACTCCCCCGCCGAAGGTCAGCACGAGGTTGCGCCGCGCCTGCACGTCCAGCCACCGGGCGAGCTCCGCGTCGGCGCCGTGCCGTCCGACGAGCTCCTCCAGCAGCCTGCCGACGCGCTGGGTGCGGTCCGCGGCGAACACCTTGGTCGCCGAGGCGTCCGCGACCGACACCTCGCCGCTCGCGACCTGCCAGTTGAGCAGCTCGTTCACCCGGTGCACGGCGCGTGCCTCCGCCAGGGCACGCCGCACGTCCGGCAGGTCGAGCAGCTTCCGTTCGGCGGCCCAGCGGTGGACCCGTTCCACCAACGCGCCGAGGCGTCCGGACGGGCCGAGCATGACGCGCTCGTGGTTGAGCTGGGTGGTGATCAGCCGCCAGCCCTTGTTCTCCTCGCCCACCCGCCTGGTTTCCGGGACGCGGACGTCGTTGTAGTAGGTCGCGTTCACGTGGTGCGCACCGTCGCACGTGATGATCGGCGTCCACGAGTAGCCGGGATCCTTGGTGTCGACGATGAGGATCGTGATGCCCTTGTGCCGCGAGTCCGGTGACCCGGTGCGGCACGCCAGCCACACGTAATCCGCGTCGTGCCCACCCGTAGTGAACGTCTTCTGCCCGTTGACGACGTAGTGATCGCCTTCCCGCACGGCTTTCGTGCGCAACGCCGCCAGGTCCGTGCCCGCGTCCGGCTCGGTGTAGCCGATCGCGAAGTGGAGGTCGCCGCTGAGGATGCGCGGCAGGAAGAAGTCCTTTTGCTCCTGAGTGCCGAACGCCTGCAGGGTCGGGCCGACCGTCTGCAGGGTCACGTACGGCAGCGGGACGTCGGCGCGCGCGGCCTCGTTGACGAAGATCTGCTGCTCGACCGGCCCGAACCCCTTGCCGCCGTACTCCCGCGGCCAGCCGACGCCGAGCCTGCCGTCACGCCCGAGCCTGCGCACCAGTTCGCGGTAAGTCGCGCCGTGGCGTTCAGTCAGCATCGCCTCGCGCTCCTCCGGCGACATGAGCCCGGCGAAGTACTCGCGCAGCGCGTCCCGCAGCTTGCGCTGGCCGGCGGTGAGGTCAATGAACATCGATGGCCCCCAAGCGGTGCTCCACTCCGCCGACGAACCGCGTCAGCTCCTTGGCCATGCCGTAGTAGCGATGCATCGGGTACGTGATGTCGAGGCCCAGGCCGCCGTGCAGGTGGTGGCAGGTGTGGACGGCCGGCAGGGCTTCTGCCGCCAGCCAGTAGGCCGCCGTGGCGAGGTCGTTGTCGTCGAGGCTCCAGCAGGCGGCGAGAGTCGCCAGGTGGAGGGTGCGGGCGGCGATGTAGACGTCCGCGACCTGGCACGCGGCGGCTTGGAACGTCGACAGCGGCTTGCCGAACTGGTGGCGGGTGCCGACGTGCTGCACCGTGAGGTCGAGGGCGCCGGCGAGGACGCCGTCCGCGACCGCGCAGGCTCCGGCCAGCGCGAACCGGCGGATGCCTTCGGCCGCACCGGCTGTCAGAGGAGTACCGCGGGCTCCTTCGAGCTGCACCACACCGTCCGATGTGGACACGCCGGGTTGTGTGGGATCTACGACGAAGACGCCAGGGCCGTCGTCGGCGGTCGCTGACACGAGGATCCGTTGTGCCGCATCGGCGTGTGGCACGTTGATCTTCACTCCGAAGATCCCGTCCGGTCCCGCCTCGGTGTCAGGGATGGCGGGAAGGGGCTCGGACGGTTCGCTCAGCGCCGCCGTCAGCACCCCGTGCTGCTCGGTCACCAGTGGCAGCAACTCGTCCTGCTGCTCCGGTGTTCCGTATCGGGAGATCGGCAACACTCCCAACGCCAGAGTCGCCAGAGCCGGAACATTTGCAGCTCGCCGGCCGACCTCGGTGAGCAGCACCGCCGTTTCCAGGATGCCGAGCCCGTCGCCACCGAGCCGTTCCGGAACGGCGAGGGCCAGCAACCCGGCCTCCCCCAGGGCTTTCCAGGGTGTGTCGCCCTCCCTCCCCAGCACGTCAGCCGCCAGACGGCTGATCTCCTGCTGGGTCTCGTCGAGCTTGAAATCCATCAGGGCTCCCTCGATAGACCGAGAATCCGTTCCCCAGCAAGGTTCATCAGCACCTGCGTCGTCCCGCCCGCGATGCTCAGGCACCGCGTCAGCAGGAACTCGTGGACCAGCGCGCTGTCCACGGCACCATCCGGCCCGAGCAGCTCCACCGCGAACTCCGAGACGTCCTGGCGATGCCGCACCCCGACGAGCTTGCGCACGCTGGACTCCGCGCCCGGTTCCTGCCCGCTCAGCACCCGCAGGCTCGCCCGCAGGTCCAGCACCGACACCGCGAGCCCTTCTGCCACCAACGCGCCGAGCCGTTCCGCGTGATCCGGAGCCGCGGGCGATTTGAGAACCTGTTCCAGCGGCTCACCGAGCGACGAACCCCGCCCCATGGCAACGCGTTCGTTCGCGAGCGTGGTGCGCGCCAGCCGCCAGCCGTCGTTCACCTCGCCGACCACGCAGTCGTCAGGCACGAACACGTCGTCGAGGAAGACCTCGTTGAACCGGGCATCACCGGTGATCTCCCGCAACGGCCGCACGTCGACACCGGGCGAGCGCATGTCGACCAGGAAGTACGTGATGCCCTTGTGCTTCGGCACCGACGAGTCCGTGCGGGCGAGGCAGATCGCCCAGTCGGCCTGCTGCGCGAGCGACGTCCACACCTTCTGCCCGGTGAGCCGCCAGCCGCCGTCCACCCGCACCGCCTTGGTGCGCAAGGACGCGAGATCCGAGCCGGCCTCCGGTTCGCTGAACAGCTGGCACCAGGTGATGTCGCCGCACAACGTCGGCCGCACGAACCGTTCCTGCTGCTCAGGGGTTCCGTGACGGAGGATCGTCGGACCCGCCCAGCCCCCGATCACCAGGTCGGGCCTGCGCACGCCGGCACGGGCGAACTCGTCGTCGATCACGAGCTGCCGGGCGGGGTCTGCGTCCAGCCCGTACGGACGTGGCCAGTGCGGCACGAGGAAACCGCTGTCCGCCAGCCGTTCCCGCTGCGCGGCCGCGTCCAGCCCGGCGATCTCCTCAGCGAACGCGCGCACCTCCGGATCACCGGAGATCTCCACGGTGTGCGAGCGACGCATGCCCTGCAGCGCCAGCTCGGCGACCCGCCGGCGCCACCGGGCGACACCACCGGCGAGCTGCTGCAACGAGAGCGCCCGGCGCAGGTAGCGGTGGGCGTCGTGCTCCCAGGTGAACCCGACCCCGCCCAGCACCTGGATGCAGTCCTTGGCGTTGCGGACCGCCGCGTCCAGCGCCACGGCCGCCGCGACCGCCGCCGCCAGCGGCTGCTCGTCCTCGCCCACCGAGCCGGCCGCGTCCCACGCGACCGAACTGGCCTGCTCGGCCCGGCACAGCATCTCGACGCACAGGTGCTTCACCGCCTGGAACGAGCCGATCGCCCGCCCGAACTGCTGACGCTGCCGGGCATACGAGACGGCGGTGTTCAGGCACCACGCGGCGATCCCGCTCGCCTCGGCGGCCATCAGCGTCACCGCGAGGCCGGTCGGATCAGCCACCAGCTCACCGGGTTCGTCGACCACCACCGACCCGAGCGATCGGGACGGGTCGACGGCTTCCAGTTCGGTGACCGTGACCTGTTCGCGCGGCACGAGCATCCAACTGTCCGTTTTGAGCAGCAGATGCGTCGCCTCGGCGGCACCCACCACGTGGTGTGACGAAAACCCGAATCCGGCGATTCCGTCGAACTCCGGGACCAGCACGGACACCAGCGCCGTGGGCAGCAACGGTCCCGGCACGAGGTTCTCCGCCGCCCGTTCCAGCATCACCGCGAGATCGGCGACCGTGCCGCCCTCCCGCACCACCTCGAAGAACCCGACCCGGACGAGATCGACCCACTCGCCCTTGGCCGCGTCCACGCTGTCGCGCAACGCTCGTTGTTCCCCGGTCGTGGCGATCGGCATGCGGCCTCCTCCAGTACGTGAAGAAGTTTATAGAACGTGTTCTAATTCGGGCAACAGATCATGGCCGCCAAACCGATCGAGTACGATGAGGGGGCAGCTGCAACACGTTTCAGGAGGATCATCTCCGTGTCACCTTCGAAGTCGCGCACGGACGCGCTGATGGCGGGCGAGGAGCTCAGCTCCGCGGCCCAGCGCGAGCGGCGCAAGCGGATCGTCGACGCGACGATCGCGCTGGCGTCCAAGGGTGGGTTCGACGCCGTCCAGATGCGCGCCGTCGCCGACCGGGCGGACGTCGCGCTGGGCACGTTGTACCGCTACTTCCCGTCGAAGGTCCACCTGCTCGTGTCGAGCCTCGCGGTGGAACTGGAGCGCGCCCAGGAGAAGATGGACCGCACCACGGTCCCCGGCGACAGCGCCTACGAACGCGTGCTGTTCGTCCTCGGCCGCATCACCAGGGGCCTGCAGCGCAACCCGCACCTCACCGAGGCGATGACGCGCGCGTTCACGTTCGCCGACGCCTCCGCGGGCGCCGAGGTCGACCGCGTGGCCTGGCTGATGGAGAGCATGTTCACCCGCGCCATGAGCGACGAGGAACCGACGGACGAGCAGAAGGCCATCGCGCGCGTGATCGGCGACGTGTGGCTGTCCAACCTGGTCGCCTGGGTCACGCGCCGCGCCACGGCCACCGACGTCGCGAACCGGCTCGAGCTCACCGTGCGCCTGCTGCTCAAGTGAGTCCTACTCCTGCGGGATGACCCGGGAGTCACACCGCCGAACGATGCCGGTGCACGCGCAGCGTCCTAACGTCTGTCCTATGAAGACGCTCGTTGTGCTCGGTGTGCTGGCTGTGATCGGCACGACCACCGTCGTCCTGGTCAACCAGTTCGGCGGCTGGAACACTCTGATGGGCAAGGCCTGGGCCATCACCTACGAGGTGACGACCGAGCCGGCCGCCGACGGGCCGGTGCAGCTCCGGTACCTCGAGAACCCGGACCGCTACAAGAAGCAGCCACCGAAGGTCGTCACCAAGGCCGCGCCCGTCCCGTTCACGCACGAGGTGGTCGTCAACGCCGGCGAGAAGGCCGAGATCAGCGCGACGCCCAACGGGGACCAGGTGCTGACGTGCCGCATCCTGCTCGATGGCGAGAAGGTGCTGGCGAGCGCCACCGGTGCACGCGGGCAGAAGGTGACGTGCGAAACGACCACCAGCAGGTGATGGTCGTTTCGCACCGGTCACGAGGTCACGGGGTCAGCGCCGGTGCGGCCGCCAGGCCCGGGGGCCGCTCGGCGAACGCCTGCTCCGCCGCCACAGGGTAGCAGTGGTTCTCGCTCGCGTCGCCGAGGACGGAGTCGACCCAGCCCTGGACGGGCGCGACGGCGTCCGACTCCCACAGACAGGTCACCTCGGTCAGGTCCTGGCTCGGGTAGAACTGGAGCACCTTGACGCCCTCCGGGGCTCCCTCGCCCGAGATGAGCTGCCGACCGCGCTGGAAGGCGGCCTCGGGGTTCTTGATGTGGTGGTGGGCGACGATGTACATGGCGTGTGCCTCCTCGTGGTGAGCTCGATGGACACGACGCTAGGCAGCGAGGACCACGTCCCGCCTCGCTCGTACTGACCAACCCGAACAGACGGCATCACCAGCATTGACCACTCAGGCCAGGTGGTGGTCGTGCGCGAACGCGCTCGCCGCCGTCCGCGAGGACACGCCGAGCTTCGTGAAGATGTTCTGCAGGTGCCGTGCCACGGTGTGCTCGCTCAGGAACAGCGTCGCGGCGATCTGGCGGTTGCTGCGGCCGGTTGCGACGAGGCGGAGCACCTCGATCTCCCGGTCGCTGAGGCCGTGCCGCGAACCCTTGTCCGGCGCGATGGACTCCACGTCCGGCCGTGCCCCGAGTGCGGTGAACGTCTCCAACGCCGCCTGCAGCTCCAGGGCGCATGAGTCGGCGTCGCCCAGCAGCGCGCACGCCCGTGCGATCAGAACACGGCTGCGCGCGGCGTCGTACGGTGCCTCGATCTGCTGCCAGGCGTGCCAGGCCCGGCGTGACGCGGTCAGCGCCGCCTCGGGGTCGTCCTGCGCCAACGCCAGCGCCCCGCGGGCCTGCCAGGACATCGCGGTGATGGCGTCGCTGTCCTGCCGCGCCGCGATCTCGCCGAGTTCGCGGCAGGCACCGGCGGCCGCGTCGAGGTCGCCCGCCGCCAGCACGATCTCGACGTGGGCGGGCAGCAGCGCGGCACGGGGCAGCCCGCGCGACGTCTCCGCCACCACCCTGCGGATCATCGCGGCCGCCGCCTCCCGCCTGCCCTGCGCCAGCCGGAGCAGGGCGTGACCGGGTTGTGGTTCCCTGCCCAGGGAACTGGCCCTGCGGTACGACTCCTCGGCGAGGGCGAAGTCTCCGCGCAGGCGACGCACCTCACCCTCGCGATAGGCGGTGTCCCCGCGCGCCAGCTGGTTGAGGGCACCGCGCGTCAGCTCCTCGCTCAGCTTGCCCAGTTCGACGAGTGCGTCGTCCCACGCACCGCCCAGCGTCATGACCTCCGCGCGGTGCACCAGGCAGACGCCCTTGTGGGCCACCATGTTCGGCTGACGCGCGCACCACCGCGTGAGCGCCGCGGTCCACTCCCGGACGCGGCGCAGCTGGTAGACCTCGCGGCAGAAGGAGATCGTGTTGCAGTACACGATCCCGGCGACGATCGGCGAGAGCTCTCCCGAGGTGACGGCGACCATCGTCTCGTCGATCAGCCGCAGGCCGTCGGGCGCGCGCCCGAGCCGGACGAGCGAGTGGCCGAGCTCCATCATGCCCAGCGCCACCAGGTCGTCGTCGCCGAAGCGCTCCCCGACCTCGACGATCTCGGCTGCCACGGCGCTCTGCGCTTCGAGCTCGCCGTTCATCAGGTGGTTCAGCATGTCCGCGATCAGCACGTAGCCGCGCTCGGCGACGTCGCCCTGTTCCCGTTCGAGCAACCGCCGCGCACGGGCGAACCAGCCCAGCGCGGGCACAGCTGCCCGCGGAACAGCCAGCTGTGCCCGATCCAGAACGCGCAGCGCAGCGCCCGCAGCGGCGCACCGGCCGCCAGGTGGGCCCGATGCGCCCGTTCCAGCGCGCTCACGTACTCGTCGTCGCGGCCGAGCATGTAGGCGGTCTGCGCGAACAGCTCCAGGTCCGCCGCGTCCAGGTCCGCCCGGGTGAACGCGGCGTGGGCGTCCCGCCAGTTCGCCTCGGCGAAGCACCGGCGCCCGTGTTCGAGGTCCGGTTCCACGACCACCTCCGACCGCGGCGCCATCGTGACACAGCTCGCCGGGTTCAGCCTGGTGAACCGCGTTGCCGTGAGTGGTTCGGCCGCTCTGGCGCCCGAACCACTCACAACCGGTCAGACGTTGTCGACGTGTTCCACGCCGGAGGCGCGGTAGTTCTGCACGGCGGTCCTCACCTGGGCCGGGCTCAGCACCCGATCCTTGGCGAAGTACACGTAGTCGACCTCCTGCTGGTAGGCCCGCTCGGTGCTGCTGCCCTGCAGCCCGCCCGAGATGAACCACAGGTTGAAGTTGATCGACATGGGCGTCTCCGGGTAGTACCTGTCACCGTGGTCGGCGACGAGCACTCCGTCGATGTAGTACTTCACCCGGCCGCCGCCGACCTGGAACACGAGGTCGTGCCAGCCCGCGTAGCTGATCCGCTGCTCGTTGTGGATGTTGTCGGCGACCCACGGGTCTGCCTGGTAGGTCTCCCACGTGGTCTCGAACATGATGTTGGCCGGTTCGCCCCAGCCGCCGTTGGGCAGGTACTCGAAGTCGATCTCGCCGTAGTTCGGGTCCATCGGCGCGTTCAGCGGGGTGATGGTGAAGAAGGTCTGCACGACGTGGTCGCCGTCCGGGCCGAACACCGGCGCGTCGCTGAACTTCACCCTGGCCGCGTAGGTGCCCTCGAAGAACTTGCGCTGGTGGTACATCTCGGTCTGCTTCGCGGCGGAACCGTTGTTCCACGAGTCGAGGCGCATGACCTTCGAGCCGTCGACGGTCGGGAACGTCACGCGCGACGGGTCCCACTCGGCGCCCGGCACGCCCGGTCCGCCGCCGCCCGACCGGACGGTCCAGCCGCGCTGGCCGATGCGGGAGTCGCTGGAGCTGGTGTAGCTGAAGTCGTCGAACAGGGCGGGGCCGTCGGGGTTCGGCGGGTTCGAGGTCGTGGTCGTCGTGGTGGGCGGGCTGCCGCCGGGCGGGGTGCCCCACAGCAGCGCGCTGCCGCGGTGGACCGTCACCTTGGACCACGGCGAGTAGGTGCTGTCGCCGCGGAACGAGTAGTCGTCGGACTGCGTGATCGGGCCCCAGTTGGTGCGCCAGAACCGCAGCTGCAGGTCACCGGAGTCGCTTCCGGGTGCCAGGGTTCCCGCGCCCGCGGTGAAGCCGACCTCCAGGTAGCGGTCGGCCGTGCCGCCGGTCAGGGTGCCGAACGTGCCGATGACGTTGCCACAGCCGCGAACCGCCCATGAGCAGGCGAAGCGGTAGCCGACGTCCGGGGTCTCGCCGCGGAAGTAGTAGCGGATCTTCACGTCCGGCAGCGGCACTGTCGTGGTGCCCGAGTTGACCAGTTTGAACCACGGTTCGGCCTGGTCGGTGGTCGCGCCCGTCGCGCTGGTCCGGTACTGGGCGGTGATCGCGTCGGCCGCGAAGGCGCTCGGCGCCACCGCCAGCGCGGCCGCCGTCAGGGCCGCGCAGGAAACGGCTATGAGTGCTCGCAAGGTTCTCTCCTCACTTCGGCAGGGATGGACAGTGCGGC
Source organism: Lentzea atacamensis (assembly GCF_003269295.1). Taxonomy (GTDB): domain Bacteria; phylum Actinomycetota; class Actinomycetes; order Mycobacteriales; family Pseudonocardiaceae; genus Lentzea; species Lentzea atacamensis. The sequence continues at coordinate 513,090 of NZ_QLTT01000001.1, forward strand.
GAGCCTTGATGCGTGGTGACGCATCCGCGTGGTGAAGCCCTCCCACTCCGGGCGCTGGGACCAGAGGGTGTCGGCCAGCGCGGCGAGACGGGGAAAGGCCAGGTACTCCAGGTGTTCTCGGGTGCGGACGTGCTCGGTCCACAGCTGGCACTGGGCGCCGAGCACACCGTCGGGCAACGGCACGTGGTAGACGTCGCGACTGGTCACGACGTGGCCGGGCTGACCGGGTGGTTCGCGCGGGTCGTTCGACTGCGGGTAGTCGAGGTAGGTGGAAGTGTGCGGGGCCATCACGACGGGTTGGCCGCGTTCCAGCGCTTTGGCCGCCTGGGTCTCGTCCTTCCACGGCATCACGACGGCGCGCGGATCACCCGTCGGTTCCCAGGCGGCCGGCGTGCGGCCGCAGTCCAGCACGTACTTGCCGGCCTGCCTGAGGAACGTGCCGTGGACGTTCCCCGGCAGCAGGCATTCGTCGCCGCCGAGGTGCACGTACTCGCCGGGGAACACCTCCAGGACCTCGGCCAGCACCTCGCGGACGAAGCCGAGCGCGTGCGGGCCGAACGCCGAATCGCTGATGCCCCAGCGGGTCCAGACCGGCAGCGGTTCCGGCGCGATGCCCAGGTCCGGGTAGGCAGCGAGCGCCGCGCGGGCGTGACCGGGCATCTCGATCTCCGGCATGATCCGGATGCCGCGTTCGGCCGCGTGCGCGACGAGGCCTTCCAGCTCGCCGCGGGTGTAGGCGCCGCCGTGCCGCACACCGTCGCCGTTGGTCTCCTCTCGCCAGCCGCCGACCGAGGTCAGCAGCGGGTGGCTCGGGATCGGCATGCGCCAGCCCTGGTCGTCGGTCAGGTGCAGGTGCAGGACGTTGAGCTTGTGCAGGGCCATCAGGTCGACGAACCTGCGCAGCACGTGGACCGGCTGGAAGTGCCTGGCGACGTCGAGCATGAACCCGCGCCACGGCAGCCTCGGCACATCACGGATGTCGATGCCGGGCACCGTCCAGTCCACATCGGACGCACGGCTTGTCCTCAGCGCTTCGACCGGCAGGAGCTGGCGGATCGTCTGGACGCCGTGGGCGAGGCCCGCCGCGGTGGCGGCGCGCAGCAGGACGCCGTGTTCGTTGACGGTCAGCGCGTAACCTTCCGCACCGAGCCCGACGAGCTTGGCGTCGAGCGCGATGACGACCTGGCCAACGCCTGCGATCGGCAGCGGAAGACCGGTGGCAGGCCTCAGAAGCGTTCGCAGCAGGCGGGCCGCCGGCTCGGCGCCCGGCGTGACGCGGACGGTGGTGGCGCGGTCGAAGGTGAAGCCCTTGCCGCGGCGCACGGCCCTAGCCGGGAGCGGCACGATCATCCCTTCACCGCCCCTCCGACGATGCCGGTGGTGACCCGGCCCTGCAGCACGACGAAGATCAGCAGGACCGGCAGCATGAACAGCGTCGAGGCGGCCATCGTGGCGCCCCAGTCGGTGCCGAAGGTGTTGTTGAACGAGGACAGCCAGACCGGCAGCGTGCGGTCGTCCTGGTCCTTGATGATCAGCACGTTGGCGAAGGCGAACTCGTTCCACGCGGTGATGAACCCGAACAGCGACGTCGCCAGCAGGCCGGGAGCCAGCAACGGAAACACCACCCGCCGGAACGCCTGCCCGCGCGAGCAGCCGTCGACCTGCGCGGCCTCCTCCAGGTCGACCGGGATGGCGGCGAGGAACCCGCGCAGCGTCACGACGGTGAACGGCAGCGTGATCATGAAGTAGACCAGCGTGAGCATCCAGAGCGTGTCGAGCATGCCGGTGTCCCTGGCGATCACGTAGATCGGGATGAGCAACGCCTCCCACGGCGTCATCTGCGCGATGAACACCATGAGCACGAACGCCCTGCGGCCCTTCCACTGCAGCCGCGCCACCGCGAACGCCGCCAGCAGGGCGACGACGAGCGCGAGCAACACGGCACCGCCCGCGACCAGCAGACTGTTGCGCCAGAACGAGAAGAAGCCCTTTGCCGCTATCGCCGTGCCGAAGTGCTCCAACGTGATCGAGGCCGGGAGGAACGTCGGGGTGGCGCCCTGGATGTCCTTGGTGGGCTTGAAGGCCGTCAGGACCATCCAGTAGACGGGGAACACCGAGATGACGAAGACGACGAGCGCCGCCGCGGTTCTGGAGATCCGGCCGATCATGCTTCTCGCTCCTGCCGGTAGAGCTGGCGGAAGTACGCCAGCAGCGCGAGCACGAGCAACACCACCATGAGCATCGACACGGCCGCGCCCAGGTCGTAGCGCTGCAACGACTGCGCGACCTGGAACGCGTACACCGGCAGCGTCGTCGTGGCCTGCCCGGGACCGCCCTGGCTGATCACCCAGATCTGCACGAACGCCTTGACGACCCAGATCACCTCCAGGCACGTGATCAGGCCGAACATGGCTTTGAGCATGGGAAACGTGATGGTGGAGAACACCCGCCACGCACCGGCGCCGTCGATCCGCGCGGCCTCGTACAGCTCCTGCGGCACGGTGATCATCGCCGCGTACAACGACAGCGCCGCGAACGGGATCGACTGCCAGACGATCAGCGTCACGAGGATGCCGAACGTCGCCTCGCCGTCCGCGAACCACGTGTAGCCGCGGTACTGCTCGAAGCCGAGCGCGGTGAGAGCCCAGTTCACGACGCCGAGCCGGGACTGGAAGAGCCACTGGAACACCGTGGTCGCCGCGATGATCGGCGTCGCCCAGGTGAGCACGAGCCCGCCCATCACCAGCAGCCTGAGCCACTTGTTCAGCCGCACGAGGAGCAACGCGACCAATGTGGACAGCACCATGATCAGCACGACGTTGATCGCGGTGAACCACAGCGTTCTTCTGACCACGCCCCAGAACTCGGGATCGGCGAGCACCCGCGCGTAGTTCGCGAGCCCGACGAACTCCGCGTCTCCGCGCACCAGCTGCGGCAGCCCGAACTCCTGCAGCGAGATGATCACGTTGCGGATCAGCGGGTACAGCAGCAGGTACGCGGTGGCGAGCAGCGTCGGCGCGATCAGCAGGTACGGCAGCACCACCCGCTTGCGGCGTCGCGGTCCGGCCGGTGCGGTGGCGCGCACCGGCCGTTCGGCCAGCAACGTCATTCGCCCGAGTTGAGCGCTTGGGTGATCACTTCGTCGGCCTTGGCGGCCGCTGTCCCCGGATCGGCGCCGGTGAGAACCGCGGTCTGGAACTCCTTGATCGGGTTGCGAGCCTCGACCGCCGCCCACTTCGGCGAGTTCGGGGTGGCGTGCCCGTTGGCCGCGCCAACAGCCATCGCCGCGGTGCCGGGATCGCCGCCGACCTCCTTGGCGAGCGACTTGCGGTTCGGCACGTAGTTCATCGCCTTGGCCAGTTCGACCTGCCAATTCTCGCCGGTCAGCGCCTTCACCACCTCGTAGGCGCCGTCCTGGCGTTTCGCGGCGAGCGGGATGATCAGGTCGGAGCCGCCGGTGAACACCGCACCGGGCTTGTCCGCGGTCTTGCCGGGAATCGGGAAGAACCCGATCTTGCCCTCGAGCTCCGGATTGGCCTTCGTGACGAGCTTGGCCGCACCGGGCACCGCGATGAACTGCGCGACCTCGCCACCCGCCACGACGTCGGTCTGCTGCGGCTTGGCCTCGTCGGAGTCCTTCGGTCCGTCGCCCAGCGCCTGCAGCCTCTTGTAGAAGTCCATGCCCGCCAACGCCTCCGGCGTGTTGAGCGTGCCCTTCCACGTGCCACCGTCCTGCTCGGCGAGATCGCCGCCCTCGTCCCAGATGAAGCCGGACAGCGCGTACCAGTTCTGGCCGGGCAGGTAGATGCCCTGCTGCTCGCCCTGGTCGAGCTTCGCGGTGGCGGCGAGCCACTCGTCGCGGGTCTTGGGCGGCGTGACCCCGGCGGCCTCGAACAGGTCCTTGCGGTAGATCACGACCCGGTTGGCCGCGTAGAACGGGATGCCGAACTGCTTGCCGTCCACCGCACCCGGTTCGGCCAGGCCCGGGATCCAGTCCTCGCCCTTGAGCTCGCTCTTCCTGCCGCTCAGGTCGGTGACGCCCTTGCTGGCCACGTACTGCGCCACCTGCGTGTTGCCGACCTCGATCACGTCGGGCGGATCGGTGCTGGCCAGCGCGCTGGTCACCTTCTGCGAGATGCCGTTCCACTCCTGAATCTGGATCTTCAGGTCGAGGTTCGCGTGCTCCCGCTCGAACTCGCTCTCGAACTTGCCCACGAACTCGTCGGTGGCCGTGTCCTTCATGAGCCACACGGTGATCTCCTGCTTCTCACCTCCTCCCGCTTCCGCACCGCAGGCCGACAACGTGAGCGCCAGGACGAGCAGGACGGCGGAGCGCGACACGACTCACCTCTCACCGGGATATGACCAATTGGTCAGGTCTGCTGGAGTGGTGTAGAAAGTGGCATAGACCACTTCTCAGGTCAAGCCCCAGGCTGGACGCGTGAGAGCGCTCTCGATCTTGCGCCAGGTGGTTACTTACCAGTGGTATGCGATACTGGCCGCCGACGAAGCGGAGAGGCATGGGCGAAGCGATCCTCAAACGCGAGCGGGTCCGCGACCACCTGCTCGAGCTCATCGAGACCCACCCGGCGGGAGCCCCGATCCCCGCCGAACGCGTGCTGTGCCAGCAGCTCTCGGTGTCCCGCCCCACCGTCCGCTCGGCCGTGGAGGAACTGGTCAACACGGGCCTGCTGGTCCGCCAGCACGGCCGCGGCACGTTCGTGGCGCGCGCCAAGATCACCCAGGAGATGGTGTCCGGCACCGGCTCCATGTCGCTGCCGCAGGCCGGCGGCACCTGGGAGTCGCGCGTGCTCGAACACGCCCGCATCCCGGCCGGTGCGCGCGTCGGGCGCCGGCTGCGCCTCTCCCCCGCCGCCGAGATCCACTACATCGCGCGGCTGCGGCTCGTGGACGGGGAGCCGATGGCGCTGGAGTACCTGCACGTGCCCGCTTTCGTCGCCCCGGGGTTGACGTTGCACGACATGGAGTCCGGGGACTTCTACGAACGGCTGCGTGAGCACGGGGTGCACGTTCTCGAGGCGGTGCAGTCGATCGAGCCCACGGTGACCAACGAGTCCGAGGCGGCTCTGCTCTCGGTGCCCGTGCTGGCGCCGGCGCTGCTGTTCGAGCGGCTGACGACGGATGCCGAGGGACGGCAGGTGGAGTACGTGCACTCGATCTACCGGGGTGACCGGTATCGGATCGTGTCGCGGCTGACGCTGGGAGACTCGCCGCGCAACACGGTTGACGTGCAGGCCAGGGTGGGCAACGACCCGTTGGCGTAACACCGGGTGGCCCCGCGGGGCCACCCGGCGGCACCCTGGTTACCGGTACGGCACCGCGAAGATGTGGCTCATGTCCGAGTCGTGCGTGGAAGTAGACCCGCGCGAGTCGGTCAGGTTCAGCGCGGTCCCCTGAATCCCGCCGGTCTCCCCACCCAGCCACTGCACCAGCACGTAGGCGTTGACCCGCGGAATGCACCCGTCCCCGGTGCGCACCTCGAAGTTCGGCTTGTGCAGCGGCACAACGATGTGGTGCACGTAGTAAGGCACATCAACGGTCGCGGAAGCAGTCGAGTCCTGGTGGCACACCGACCCGTCGGCCTTCCACTGGTTGACCAAGAGCGTGAACCGGGCCCGCGAGGACTTCGCCTTGTCGCACGAGCTGTTGGGATGGCAGACCATGTACTCGTTGTCCCCGAACACGCTCAGCCCCTTGACGCCCGGCGCCAGGTCGAACACGGGCAGCAACGGCTCACGGGCGTCGGGGTTCGACGTGTTCAGGTGGATCACGCCCTGCGAGGTGCTCTTCTGCAGAGCCTCGCCACGCGTGTCGTTCTCGACCGACGTGTTGGCGAACCGCATCGACCCGCCGGCCAGGTACACGGTCGAGTTCTCGTAGCCGAGAGACGCCGTCCGCAGGTACGCCGTGCAGGTGACGTCAGCGGCGACGCCCGGATGCACGAGGAAGCGGGTCGTCAGCGTGACGTCCTCCCACTCCGGTTGCGTGCCGCCCTTCTTGTAGACGTTCTGCCCCATCACCATGTTCTTGCTGCCGCCCGCCCACCTGCAGACGACCTCGTTGTCGAACAGCGTGCGGATCGTCGCCGAGTTCACCCGCATCACCGAGACGATGTAGGCGGTCTGCGTGCTGCTCATGCGCAGCGAGACCTGGCCGAGCTCGACGACGTTCTGGTCGGAGGAACCGTCGCGCGGAACACCGGGCCCCAGCACGCTCCTGGGCTCGAAGCCGACGCTCGTCGAGGCCGCGGCGGTGGGGACGTGCACGACGGCCACCAGCACGGTGGTCAGAACGGCCAGCAAGGACAGCGCTCTTCTCATGCCGTCCTGCCTAGCAGGCCGCTCTACACGTCCCCTACACGCCTCACAACCGGCGTAGATCGACCGCCTCCGCCATCGCCCGGTAGCCCGCGTCGTTGGGGTGCAGGTGGTCGCCGGAGTCGAACGAAGGCCGCAGGACCTCAGGGTCGGACGGGTCGCGCAGCGCCGAGTCGAAGTCCGCCACGCCGTCGAAGATGCCCGCGGTCCGGATGAACGAGTTGACCTCCAGACGGATCGACTCGCGCTCGGGCGTGTAGGTCCGCCACCCCTTCCACGGTGCGATCGTGCCGGCGACGACCCGGACACCAGCGGCGTGGCTTCGTTCCACCACCTGCCGCAAAGCCATGATCAGCTGGGCGGCGGGCACCGAGTTCTGGATGTCGTTGATGCCCTCCATCAGCACGATCGTGCGGACTCCCGCCCTGGTCAGGGCGTCGCGGTCGAGGCGGGCGAGGCCGTTGGGGCCTGCGGTGGCGCTGGTGCCCTGGCTGGCCAGCCGGTTGGCGCTGATGCCCGCGTTCAGCACGCCGGACCGCAGTGCCGCGGGACGCTTCATCAGCCGGTCGAACAGCTGGTCCGGCCAGCGCAGGTTGGCGCCCCGCGTCGACCAGGCGCCGTCGGTGATCGAGTCGCCGAACGCCACCACCGCGCCACGGGCCTGCGAGGAGCGCACCTCGACACCGCTGACGTAGTGGAACGAGGTCGTGGCCGCGGCGAAGGGCGTGCCGGTCCCGTCCGAGGCGTGATCGCCGGTGGCGAAGTAGTTCGAGCGGTAGGCCTGCGGGTGGTACGTCGCGGGACCGGACTCGGAAGGCGTGTAGACGGTGACGGCGAGGTCGGCGTCCGGCGGCACGGTCAGCGTGACGGCGTCGCTCACCACCTCCGCGCCCGGCGGGATCGTCACCGACGGCACGCCGCCGAACGTCACCTCGCGCATCGTGAGAGGCACGATGCCGGCGTCCCCCGTGGACAGCGCCACCGTCACGTGGCCCATCAGGACCGGCGCGGTGCCGAAGGCGTTCGACAGCCGCACACGCGCCGCCTCGCCGCCGATGCTCGTGTGGACGACGTTGCGGATCGTCTTGTTCGGATGACCTGTGTCGGTCCCGGCCTGGGCACTGGCGGGCGCCGCCTGCCACGAGCCGATCCACTCCGGCGCGTGCCGGGAGGCCTCCGAAGCCGACGAGCCACCGACAACGAGTGCGAGCACCAGGCTCGCCAAGCCGACTTTCGCGGACATGCCACCACCCTCTGGCCGTGGCGGCGGCGAAGATCACGGTAGCTCATGCGGTGAAGCGGGCGGCCTCGCCGTCGATGAAGATCTGGGCGCGTTCGAGGGTGTGCGAGCCGTAGGTGCCGCCCGCGCGGGCGTCCAGCAACGCGTTCTGCTGCGCGTCCATCATCAGGCGTTGCAGCTCGCGGCGCTGGTTCAGGTGGCTGTCCGGGTCCTGTTCGGTCAGCATCCTCTCGATGGCCTCTGCGGTCGCGCCGCTGCGTTCGCGTGCCTGTTCGAGCAGCTCCGGGTCGAACGGTTTGCCGTTCTCGCGGACGAGCGCCGGACTCTCCAGCAACGCGCGCGTGGCGGCGATCAGCTCACCTGCGAGCCGCGCGTACTCACGGCGTGAGTGCTCCTCGTCGTTGCCGCGGATGCCCAGCCGGCGGATCACCAGCGGCAGCGAGCCGCCCTGCACGACCAGGGTGACGATCGCGACGGTGAACGCGATCAGGATCAGCTCGGCGCGGTGCGGCACGTCGGTCGGCAGCGACTGGGCGGCCGCCAGCGTGACGACACCGCGCATGCCCGACCAGGCGAGCACCACGCCGCCGCGCCAGCCGAGGCCTTCGCTGGCGTAGAAGTTGACGTCGGCCTGACGCCGTTGGAGGGCACGGGTGGCGCGGTCGAAGCGTTCCTCGCCGCCGGGGCGCGGGCCGCGCGCGGTGAAGCGGTCGACCAGCGTCTCGATCTTGCCGGTGAGGCGGTCCGCGCGGCGTTGCTGGTGGCGCAGCAGGGCGATCAGCGGGATCACGAACGCCACGCGCAGCACGACCAGCGCGGCGGTGGCCAGCAGGCCGGCGACGAGTGCCCTGGCCAGGCCGTCGTCCACGGCGCCGACGACCGAGGTCAGCTCGAAGCCCATCAGCAGGAAGACGCCGTTCTCCAGCAGCAGCTGGATCGTGCGCCAGTTGGTGCGCTCGGAGATGCGGTCGTGCGCGGTGAACCGCTTCGCGCTCTGGTGGCCGGTGATCAGGCCCGCCGTGACGACCGCGATCACACCGGACGCGTGCACCTCCTCCGCCGGGATGAACGCGAGGAACGGCACCACGAACGAGATCGCGGTCGTCAGCACCGGCTGCCCCTGGATGCGCGACCGCACCCACACGGACACCACCCCGACGAATGCCCCGATCACGATGCCCAACGAGACGGCGCGCGCGAAGTCGCCGAGCGCGCTGCCGAACGAGACGGTGGCGGTGATCGCGACGATGGCGGTGCGCAGCAGCACGAGCGCCGTGGCGTCGTTGACCAGCCCCTCACCTTCGAGGATGGTGACGAGCCGCGGCGGCAACCCGAGCCGCTTGCCGATCGAGGTGGCCGCGACCGCGTCCGGCGGGCTGATCACCGCGCCGAGCGCGAACGCGGTCGCGAACCCGATGTCCGGCAACAGCCACCAGATCAGCAGCCCTGTCCCGAACGCCGACCCCACCACCAGCAGCACCGACAGCGCCCCGATGGCCTTGAAGTCGCGCCTGAAGTCCACGACCGGCACGTTCACCGCCGCCGAGTACAGGATCGGCGGCAGCACGAGCCCGAGAATCCACTCCGGCTCCACGAAGACGTGCGGCGCGCCGGGCAGCTGACTGCACCCCATGCCGACGATCACGAGCAGCACGGGCGCCGCCACGCCCAGCTTCGGAGCGGCCCACGACACCGCCACGATGATCAGCACGGCCGCGACGGCGAGCAACGCCAGTTCCTGCATGACGTGCAGTTTGTCGGACGAGAACGGATCTTGCGCGTCAGGCCTGGGCCGGCAGCACGTGGCGTCCGTCGCGGTCCGTGCTCAGGCACAGCGAGCAGATCGTGCCGCCCAGCGCGCTGGCCGTCATGTCCGGCCGCTCGTAGGACTCACCGCACACCACGCAGTCGTACGGCGTACCGCTCGGGTTGCCGTCGGCGTCGAGCACCGGCTCGTCGATGCCGTCGTCGGTGCGGCGCAGGTAGAAGCGGCCTCGGGTGAGCACCGCGAGCAACGGCGTCAGCACGATGGGGATGCCGACGGCGACCAGTGGCGAGTACGGCTGGATCGCGGCGCCGAAGAGTCCGAAGTAGACGGAGATGGAGAGGATCGACGACGCGAGGAACGACCCGACGCCGACCGGGTTGACCGCGTAGAGCATGCCGCGGCGGAACTCCGGCTGCTTCGGCGACAGCCTCAGCACGTACTTGTTGATCGCGATGTCCGTCGCCACGGTCACGACCCACGCCATGGCGCAGTTGGAGTAGAAGCTCAGCAGCTTGTTCAGGAAGCTGAACATGTCCGCCTCCATCAGCACCAGCGCGATCGCGAGGTTCACCAGCACGAACACCAGCCGCCCCGGATACCGCCTGGTGACGCGCGTGAACGAGTTCGTCCAGGCCAGCGAGCCCGAGTAGGCGTTGGTGACGTTGATCTTCACCTGGCTGAGCACCACCAGCACCAGCGCCAGCGGCACGACCAGCCACGGCGGCATGAACTGCTTGAACACACCGGTGAACTGCTCGATCGGTTCGATCGCGGCCACCGCACCCACCGCGTCGAGCACGTAGACCGCCATGAACACGCCGATCGCCTGCTTGAGCGCCCCGAACACCACCCAGCCCGGTCCGGCGAGGATCGTCGCGGTCCACCACGCTCGCCGGTTCTCGCCGGTCCGCGGCGGCATGAACCGCAGGTAGTCGATCTGCTCCCCGATCTGCGCCATCAACGAAAGGCACACGCCGGCACCCAGCATCACCGCGGCCGTGCTCACACCCTTGTCCCCGTAGGCGAGCCAGCGGCTCACCGAGTCCGGGTCCGCGATCACCAGGTACAGCAGCGGCGCGACCATCAGCAGCAGCCACAACGGGTTCGTCCAGCTCTGCAGCTTGGCCAGCACCCTCATCCCGTAGATCACCAGCGGGATGATCACCAGCGTCGAGGCCAGGTACCCCAGCCACAGCGGCAGTCCCAGCGCGTACCGCAGGCCCTGCGCCATGATCGAGCCTTCGAGCGCGAAGAAGATGAACGTGAAGCTCGCGAAGATGACGCTCGTGAGCACCGACCCGTAGTAGCCGAACCCGGAGCCGCGGGTGATCAGGTCGAGGTCGATGTTGTACCGGGCCGCGTAGTAGGCCAGCGGAAACCCGGTCACGAAGATCACGATCGCCGCGAACGCGATGGCCAGCAACGCGTTCCCGGTGCCGTGCGTGAGCCCGATCCCGGCGCCGATCGAGAAGTCCGCCATGTAGGCGATCCCGCCCAGCGCCGACGCCCCGACCACCGAGGGCGTCCAGCGCCGGTACGTGCGCGGCGCGAACCGCAGGGTGTAGTCCTCGAGCGTCTCCTTGGACGCTTCACGGGACGGCGCTCGCACCTCGTCAACGGTCATGAGCCGTGACGCTAGGAACGCCGCGTTTCAGTCGATCACCACCTGTGTGACGACCACGTGACGCTACCGTCTGCGGTCATGGATGATCTCGTGGCGTTCATGAAGGAACGCAGGCGCGCCGACGAAGCCGCGGCAGCGGCGTGGGCAGAGCGTTCGGCGACGATCACGGCGTGGGCGAAGAAGGTCGCGACCCTGCTGACCCGTCACCAGATCCCCGCCGAACAGACGCTGTACGACCGGGCCGGTGAGAACAAGGTCCGGATCGCGTCCGGCTGGCTCGTGCTGACGACGAAGACCCCGAGCGCGGCGCATCCCGGCGTGCTCAAGGACGCCGGGATCCTCCTGACGCCGAGCGGTGAGCTCTGGCAGTACGACAACGAGTGGCCGATGTCGGCCCGCCTCACCCCGGCCATCCCCGCGTTCCGCACCGCGGAGGGTGCCGCGTTGATGGCCAGGTGCGAGTGGATCCTCGACAACGTGATCGAGGCGTTCGCGGACACGCTCGACCGGCACGCCATCGACATCGCCGAGCTGGAAGCCCTTTAGCCCAGCTTCCAGATCCGGACGGTGTTGTCCGCGCCGCCGGCCGCGATCCGCTCGCCCTTGGGGTCGAACGCCACGGTTTCGATCTGCCCGCCGGCACCGATGACAGTGGCACGGATCCTCTTGGACGCCACGTCCCACAGCTGGACGAAGTTGCCCAGGCCCCAGGCGGCGATCGTCTTGCCGTCCGGGTGGTACAGCGCATGCGTGATGGTCAGGCCGTCGTCGGCCCGGTCGAAGACGGCCTTGCTCTTGACCGTCTCCACGTCCCACAGCTGCATGCTGTTCGTGCCGTCGGCGTCGATGACCGCGAGGGTCTTGCCGTCCGGGGAGAACGACGCACCGCCGCCGGTCGAGTCGTTGATGGTCTTGACCGTCTTGCCGGTCGCGGGGTCGGACAGCCGGATCTCCTGGGACTTGGTGCCGCCGTTGGCCACCAGCTTGCCGTCCGGGCTGAACGCGAGGTCGAAGCCGCCGTCGCCATCGGGCAGGCCGATCTTCACCTTGCGAGTCGCCACGTCCCACACCTTGATGCCACCGTGGTGGGTCACGCCGACCAGGGTCTTGCCGTCCGGGTGGAAGACGAGCGACTTCATGATGGACCGACTCTGCTCCAGCCCGCCGATCATCGAGCGGTCGGAGAGGTTCCACAGGTACGTGGTCGCGTCGCCGGTGCGGTTGCCGCCCGCCGCCAGGATCTTGCCGTCGGGGCTGATCGCCACCGCGTTCGCCGAGGCGCCGCCGGGGCCGTCCGGGTTCTTGACGGTGCCGATGAGCTTGCCGGTTTCGGTGTCCCACAGGCGAACCAGGGCGCCGTCGCGGCCGAGGCCGCCGTCGGCGCTGGCGAGCAGCTTCCCGTCCGGGCTCCACGCGATCGACGTGACCCTGTCCTTGTGGTCGGCCAGCTGGATGTGCTCGGTGATCTCCTCCGGCTGTCCCGCCTGGGCCACGGACGGGGTCGTCGACTCCTCGGAGCCGCCCTCCTTGTTGGAGGCGAGCTTGTTGTCGTCGGTGGACGGCAGGCCCGCCCCCGAACCGCTGTCGTCCTTCCTCGAGCCGAGCCACCACGCAGCACCGCCGCCGGCCACCGCGAGAGCGCCGCCACCCGCCAGCAGCAGCGTGCGTCTGCTGACACCGGACTTGTGCGCGGGCAGCACGACCGGAGCACCGGCCAGCAACGCGAATGCCTGGTCCACGGACGCGCGCTCGGCCGGGTTCTTGCGCAGCAACCCGCCCAGCAACGACGCGAGGTACCCGGCGCGCACCGGAGGCGGCGGCTCCTGGGTGAGCAGCATCGACAGCGTCGTCATGAAGTCCTGGCCCTGGAACGGCGGCCTGCCCTCCACGGCCGCGTACAGGGTGGCGCCGAGCGACCACATGTCGGTCGCCGGGGTGATCGGCGCGCCGGTGCCCTGTTCCGGCGCCATGTACGCGGGCGTGCCGACGATCGAACCGTCGGTGGTCAGCGGGACGTCGCCGGTGAGCCGCGCGATGCCGAAGTCGGTGATCACGATTCGATCGCCGGACAGCAACACGTTGGCGGGCTTGAGATCGCGGTGCACGATCCCGGCCTGGTGCGCCGCCCGCAACGCGCTCAGCATCGCGTTCGCGACGTGGGCGACCTGGTCGACGGGCAGCGCGCCGCGGGCCTTGATCGCGTCGGACAGCGAGCCGCCCCGCACGAACTCCATCACGATCATCGGCGTGCCGTTGTACTCGACGACGTCGTGCACCGTGACGATGCCGGGGTGGTTCAGCTGACCGGCCAGCTGCGCCTCACGCATGGCGCGCTGGCACAGCAACGCCCGCTGCTGCGCGTCGAGACCAGCGGGCAGCAGCAGTTCCTTGATCGCCACCTCGCGGCCGATGACCTCGTCACGGCCGAGCCACACCCGGCCCATGCCACCGGTGCCGATCACCTGAACGAGCCGGTAGCGCTGGGCCACCAGACTTCCCGTCGCATCTGTCACGGCGCGCAGCGTAGATGAGAACACGCTCCGGTTCGCGGGGATCCCTCAAGTTCGGGAAATACCGGAACTGTTGGCGTACAAGAAACATCGTGCGTGTTCAATCGGTCGAGAATGGACCTGTCGCTAGTGGACTCTCGCGACCTCGATGCCGACTTCGCCGAACATCCGCAGCTTCCGCCTCCGCGTCGGCTCGACGGTGAACCCGGCCGCGGCGATCCGCTTCGCCACCGCGTCACCGACGTTGTCCCTCAGGTGCTCGCGGCTGTGGTCGTGCAGCACGGCGTCGGCGAGCACCAGCAGACCGTCCGGCCGCAGCACGCGGCGCACCTCGGCGAGCATCTCGTCCTTCGACGGCGTGTCCAGGTGGTGCAGCATCAGGCTGGAGAAGACCCGGTCGAACGAGTCGTCGGGGAACGCCAGCTCCTGCGCGTACCCCCGGTCCAGCCGTGCCCTGAGTCCCGCCCGGCGAATCTTGCGCTCCGCCCTCGCCAGCATCTTCAGATCCGGGTCCACGCCGAAGAGCTCGACGTCACGATGCCGCTTTCCGGTGGACCGCAACAGGTTCCCGGTCCCGCAGCCCACGTCGAGCACGCGGTGCCCGGCCCGCAACCCCGCCACCGTGATCATCTGCTGGTGCACGCCGTGCAGCCCGGCCACCCTGTGCACCACGTCGTAGAGCGGCATCAGGTAGTGCTTCCCCAGCCCTGGCAGGTAGTCCCGCTCCTGGGACGATATTTCGGTCATGTCTCCATTCTGACCTGGCCAACACCAAGGTTCCCGTGGCGATCTGTGGTTTGAGTGGGATGATTTGACGGTGCGAACCCGACGAGCTCCGCTGAAGGGTGACGAGCCCGCGACCTACCGGTGGCAGCCGGTGCCCGGCGAGCTGTCCGTGGCCGCCATGCCTCTCGGCCACGCCGCCGACGTCAACGGCGCCCACGAGGCGCACTCGCACGACTTCCCCGGTCTGGCCTACTTCTGGGCGGACGGCGGCATCGTGCGCACCGGGAGACAGGTGAGGCACGTCGAGGCCGGCGACCTGTTCGTGATCGCGCCCGGCGACGTGATGGGCCAGGCGCAGCGCGACGACCTCGTCGGCGCACGGGGCTGGGGCGTGTTCTTCACCGCCGACGCGCTCGGCACGGACACTCCCGGCGCGCACCTGGCGTGGCGCACCCATCCGCTGCTGTTCCCGTTCGTCCGCGGCGGCGCGACCGGAGCGTTGCGGCTCAAGGTGCCTCCGCGGGACCGGGACGAGTGGACCATCCGCATCGAGGCGCTGCACGACGAGCTGGCCCACCGCCGCGAGGGTTACCGGGAGGCCGTGTCGGCGCATCTGGTGCTGTTGCTGGTCGGGGTGTCCCGGCTGGCCGCGGACGTCGTCGGCGACCTGCGCGAGAACGCCGAGCCCCTGCTCGCCGAGGTGTTCGACGTGATCGAACAGCGGTACCGGGAACCGTTGTCCCTGCGCGAGGTCGCGGCCGCCGTGCGCATCTCCCCCGGCCACCTGACGTCCACGGTGCGCAGGCGGACCGGCCGCACGGTGCAGGGGTGGATCACCGAACGCCGGATGGTCCAGGCGCGGCGCCTGCTGGCCACGACCGAGCTGCCGATCAGCGACATCGCACGGCAGGTGGGCTTCCCGGACGCCGGGTACTTCGCGAGGACGTTCGGCAAGCTGCACGGGATGAGCCCGAGCGGCTGGCGGAGCGTGAACGTCCTCTGAACTCCTGTGAACGACCTGGCAAGACGTGGTGGTTTGCCCGGTTCGTCCCTCCCGGTCGTGGCACTGTCGAGATCATGACCGGCGGCACCAAGGCGGACAACAGAAGTGACCTCGGACAGCGGTTCCACGCGCTGATGGAAGTCGTCGTGAGGTGGCTGCCGTTCGGACTCTCGAAGATCGTCGCGCCGAGCCTGCTGGGCTTCGCGCTGATCAACGGGTTCACGTTCGCCGTCGACCTGGTGCTGCTCACGGTGTTCCGCAGCGGCCTGGGCCTGCCGGTGCCGGTCGCGTTCACCGTGGCATACGTGCTCGCGTTCGGCCTGAGCTTCGTGCTCAACCGCGCGCTGAACTTCCGCTCGCACGCGCCCGTCGGCCCGCAGGCAGGCCTGTACGCCGTGGCGATCCTGATCAACTACCTGGCGTTCATCCTCGGCGTCGGCAGCGCGCTGGCCGCGATCGGTGTCCAGTACCACCTGTCCCGCATCGTCGCCGGCGCCTGCGAGGCAGCCTTCCTGTACAGCGTGATGCGGTGGATCATCTTCCGCGACGCGGAGTAGCGGCTACTGCAGGTAGCCCTCGACCTCACCGACGGAACGGGTGGACACGTCGTCCGCGTCCCGACCCTGCGAACGAGCCGACCGCCGTCGCCGCAGCAGGTCCCAGCACTGGTCGAGGGCTTCCTCCAGCGCGCGCAGCCGCGCGTGCTCCTCGTCCGTGGTGATCTCACCGGCCGCTAGCTGCTCACGCAGCCTGTGCTCCTCGTCGACCAGTTCGTTGATGCGGCCCAGCACGTTCTCGTCGCTCATCTACGCCTGTCCCGTCTCGAAGCGGCTGACCTTTCCCGACTCTACGACGAACCGCCAGTACGTGCGCATCTCTCCCCAGGTGTCGTTGCGGTACCGGATGATCAGCGACTTCCCACCGTCGGACTCGGACTCGACCTCCATGTGCCCGTTGTCGTCGAAGATCTCCTTGGCGGTCCACGCGCGGAGGTCGCGGTCCGTGCCGTCGTCGGACATGGTCGCGTCCGGCGTGAGCAGCTCGAAGAACGCGTCCTTGTCGCCCGCGTTCACGGCGGCGATGAACGCGTTCACGGTCGGATCACTGGTCATAGCGATGCCCCTTCTGCAGGTCCTGCGCCCAGTGTTGTCGCAACAGGACGGATCCCGCAGTCCCAGAAGGGATCATGGCTGACATGGACATGTCCCACGGTGCGCGTCTGGCCGCCCACACCGCCGTCTCCACGGCGCTGTCCCTGCTCAGCGATCGTGAACTGCGCGACCTCGTGGACCACGCCGAACCGCTGGGGTCCGGCATCGGCGGGCCGACGGCGCTGCTGGACATCGGCGGCACCCCGGTCTTCGTCAAGCGGATCCCGCTGACCGACCTGGACCTGCGGCCGGAGAACACCAGGTCAACGGCGAACCTCTTCGAGCTACCGGCCTTCTGCCACTTCGGTGTCGGGATCATCGGAGGGCCGGGCTTCGGCGCGTGGCGGGAACTGGCCGTGCACACCATGACGACGAACTGGGTGCTCGGGCAGGAGTACGAGGGCTTCCCGCTGACGTACCACTGGCGGGTGCTCCCGCACACCGGGCAGTCGCTGCCCGAGGAACTGGCCGACGTCGAGAAAGCGGTCGCCTACTGGGAAGGCGCACCGGAGGTACGTCAGCGGATCGAGGCTCTGCGGGACTCCACGGCGAGCATCGCGCTGTTCCTCGAGTACCTCCCGCAGAACCTGCACGACTGGCTGGGTGCCCGGGTCGAAGCCGGTGACGAGGCCACCGAGAGCGCCTGCGCCATGGTCGAGGCGCAGCTGCAGGCCGGGATCTCGTTCCTGAACGCCCGTGGTGTGCTGCACTTCGACGGTCACTTCCAGAACATCCTGACCGACGGTGAGCGCCTGTACTTCGCGGACTACGGCCTCGCGATCTCGTCCCGGTTCGACCTGTCCGAGGACGAAGCCCGCTTCTTCGCCGAGCACCGGGCCTACGACCGGCACTACACCGCCACACACCTGGTGATGTGGCTCATCGCCGCTCTGTACGGGCACAAGGGGGACGACTTCACCGCGTTCGTCCGCGCCTGTGCCCGAGGGGAGCTCCCGCCGGGAGTTCCGCCGCGGGTCGCGGCGATCCTCACCCGCCACAGCCCGATCGCCGGAGTGATGACGGACTTCTACCGCCGGTTCCAGCGGGAGAGCAGGCAGACCCCGTTTCCGGCAAGCCTCCAGGGCAACGAGACCCGGTCTCAACGGTGCCGTGGCTGACACCGTGCGTGGCAAGCCGGGCCGACGTCTCGGTGAACGCGGTCCCGCTCACCCCGAACGTGACCATCGACCCGCCCACCCGTTCCACCGCACCATCGACCTGGCGAGGTCACTCACACATCACGCTGTGCAGGTCCAGCCTGGTCCACTCCTCTCGAGTCTGCTCATGAGGAGTGGACCAGGCATGTGACCAGAACTCATCGCACTAGCTGCTGCGGGGCAGGATCACGGTTGACGGTGGAACGGAACGGGTGACGCCGACGATCCAGACCCCCAGGCCGGACCGGCGGCGTCTCGGTGAGATCAGCACACCTCCGAGCGTTGTCCCAGGCCCCGCACCGGGAAAGACGTTCGGACGACCCCGGACACATCCGGACAGCCGGTCAGGTCCTCCAGTCCGAGCAGTTCGTCGTGTCCGGTCCCACGCACACCCGCGCCGAGAACGAGTTCATGGACGGGGCGAAGGGCCAGCGGACCTCTGTCGTCGCACCGGCACCCGAGACGCGGGCGAGCTCCTTCTCGCCCGCCTCCCACCGCACCCACAGGGAGGCGTCCTGGCCGTCGTCCGCGGTGTCCTTCAGGTAGGACAGCTGCGGGTCGATGAACGGCGATCGGTCGAACCACTTGCCCTTCACGGTCGCCTCGGCACCGGTCATGGCGGGTGCCACGGCGAAGTAGCACTGACCGCCGGAACCGGGGTCGTACACGGGGTCGCCGATGCACCTGTCTGCGTGCGCGGCGGGCGTGGCGCACATGCCGAGAGCCAGGGCGGCGATCAGTGACGCGGACAGCTTCTTCACCTCGGCGAGACCAGGTCCGCCGCGAACTCGCTCGGCGCGCTCGGCGTCGTGCACCGCTACCTCGGCGACCTCGACCCGGCCGCGCACTTCCTGTGCCGCGTCCAGCAGCTCAACCACGACCACGAGGACCGGGTCAGCGAGGCCGCCGCGTTCGACGACCTCGCCCGCGTGCACCGCGACGCCGGACGGCCGCAGGAGGCGCTGCGGTGCGCGGAACAGGCACTTTCGCTCGCCAAGGGCTCGGGCCGGTTGGAGATCGACGCCCTGATCACGGCCGCCGCGGTCCGCGGCAGCCGCGACGACCTGCGCCACGCGGTCAGCTCGGCCATCAGCTCCGCGATCGTCTGATGTGGACGGTCGGCGAGGTTCGCCGCGGTGATCCGCAGGGCGAGCGGGAGGTAGCCGCAGAGCCGCACGAGCTCGTCGACGGCGCGCTCCTCGCGCAGCACGCGCTCCGCGCCCAGCACGCTGATCACCACCGCCGGTGCTTCCTCGGGGGTGAGCACACCGAGCTCCAGACGGTGCGCGCCGTCGCGGGCGACGAGCCCGGCGAGGCGATCACGGCTCGTCACGACGGTCAGGCAGCCCGGCCCGCCCGGCACCAGCGGTCGCACGTGGGCGGCGCTCGGCGCGTTGTCGACCATGACGAGCACGCGCTTGTCCGACGTGATCGACCGGTACACGCCGACCATCGCGTCCTGCTGCAGCGGGATCTCCTCGCCGGGCACGCCGAACGCGCGGATCGCCAGCGCCAGCGCCTGGTCGGGGGTGACCGGCGGCCCGGACGAGTAGCCGCGCAGGTCCAGGTAGAGCTGACCGTCCGGGAACCGGCTCGCCACCTGGTGCGCCCACTGCACGGCCAGAGCGGTCTTGCCGACGCCGGGAATCCCGCACACGACCGCGAGCCGGCTGCCACCCTCCAGCAGCGCGGTCAGCTCCTTGAACGCCTTGGCGCGGCCGGTGAAACCCGGCACGGCCGCCGGCAGCTGCCGCGGCACCGCGGCCGGGACGCGGGCCGGTTCCGACTGCACCCGGCGCCACGCGGCGAGCCACGGCTCGGCCTCGTCCTCCGTCACGCTGAACGCCCGCAGCAGCCCGCGGAACACCTCCAGCGCCGGCGCGGTCTTCCTGCGCGGGTTGAGCGCGTCGGCCAGTGTGCTGCGGGCGAGCCCCGACAGCTTCTCCATCTGCCGCAGCGACGGGTTTCCCGCCCACACCTTCAGCGCGCGCAGCTGAGCGATGAGCTCGTCGAGCGCGTGCGCATCGTCAGGTCTCGGGCCGGTGGACATGTCAGCAAGCCTAATGATCGCGCGATCGTGGCGGAGTGTTTGGCGTTTCCGGCCGCAGGTCATCCCCCTGACGTGCATCTGCCAGGGTTGCTGAGGGATCTCGCCGGACTGCGGCGCAGGCAGGTCTGGGCACGGCAGGGGCGGCTGCACGTCGAGGTGCACGGCCTCGACACGCCGCACGCCCGGCGCCTGATCAAGGAGGTCGAGCAACGGCTCGAGAACCTCGACGGCGTGCTGTGGGCACGGGTCAACGCGCCCGCGCAACGCGTCGTCGTCGCCGTCGACTCGCCAGGGCCGCGCCGGGACGAGCTGATCCGGATCATCGAGCGGGCCGAGCGCCACGCCGCCGAACACAGCGACGAGGAACCGTGCGAGGAGCTGCATCACCCCTGTGAGGGACCCGCCACCCGGCAGACCGTGTCGGCGCTGGCCGCGGACGCCGTCGGGCTGGGGCTGTCGGCGCTGACCAGGCTGACGCAATGGGTGCCGCTGCCCACCGAGATCGCCGCGCTCGGATCGATCTTCCAGCACCACCCCCGGTTGCGGAGCCTCGTGGGCAAGGAGCAGTCGGACTCGGTGCTGCCGCACGTGTCCGCCCTGGCTCAGGGCCTCGCGGCCGGTGGCGAGGGCATCCTGCTCGACGGCGCCGAGCGGATCGCGCAGATCCGCGAGGCCCGTGCCTACCGCAAGGCGTGGAACAAGGCCGAACCGACGCTGGTCGCCGGGCCCGAGCACGCGGCGGGTGAGCCCGTGCTGCAGCCCCGGCCGGCCAAGCTGCCCCAGGACCCGGTCGACCGGTATGCCGAACGGGCGATGGGCGTCGGCGCGCTCGCAGCCGGTGCGGCCGTGCCGTTCTTCGGGCCCCGGCGCGCGCTGGCGCTCGGGCTCGCCAGCACGCCCAAGGCGCCCGCCGCGGCACAGGAGGGCTTCGCGACCTACCTCGGGCGGATTCTCGCCAAACGCGGTGTGATCGTGATGGATCGCGGTGTGCTGCGCAGGCTCGGGCAGATCGACACCGTCCTGCTCGACGAACGGGCGCTGCGCACGGGCCACACCGAGCTGACCGACGTCGTGCCGATGGCCGGGGCCGATCCGCGCGAGATCGCGGCGGTGGCGTTCGAGCTGTTCGACCCGCAGGCGCCTGACGAGGTGCAGGAGGCCGACGGGTGGCGGCTCGGGCCGTTGGAGGGCACCCGCGGCAAGCAGGGGGCGCAGCGGCTGCGCAAGCGCGGTGCCGACGACGTGCTGGGGCTCTCGAAAGGACAGAAGCTGCTGGCCGTGGTCGGGGTGTCGGCCCAGCACGCGCACGGCGTGCAGGCGATCGCCGCCGCCGCGCGCAGGGCCGGCGCGCGAGTCGTGCTGGCCGCCGACGGCCCGAACGGCAAGTTCGCCTTCGTCGACGACGTCGTGCCCGGTGGAGCGGAGCTGACGGGGTCGGTGCGGTCGCTGGAGGAAAACGGCGGGGTCGTGCTGCTGCTGTCCGGTGACCGGCGGGCGCTGGGTGCGGCCGACTGCGGGCTCGGGGCCTTCCGCGCGGGTGAGCCGCCCGCGTGGGGCGCGCATGTGCTGGTGGGACACGACTTCGAGGCCGCCGCGCTGGTGATCGACGCGGTCGGCGTGGCGTCACGGGTGGACTCGGACGGCATCAAGCTCGCCGCGGGCGGCTCCGGGGTCGGCGCGGTGGCGGCCGTGCAGGGAACCGCTCCGCGCGCGGCCTCGCGGGGACTCTTCGCGGGCAACGCGGCCGCGGCGATCGGGTTCGCACTCGGGCATTGGCGCGCTCACCAGTTGCTTTCCCGGCCCGTCTCGCCACCGGTCAGCACCACGCCGTGGCATCTCATGCCCGTCGACGTGGTGTTGGAGCGCCTCCAAGCCGACGTCGAAGGGCTCGACGGCAAGGAGGCGCAGCAGCGGGCCCGTGCGTCCGGCACCGGTCAGGAACCGCTCGGGCTGAGCCTCTGGCAGGCGTTCGTCGAGGAGCTCGCGAACCCGCTGACCCCCGTCCTCGCGGTGGGTGCGGCACTGGCGGCGGCGGTCGGCTCACCGATGGACGCGGGGCTGGTCGCGGCCATCACCGGGGCGTCCGCGCTGGTCGGGAGCGTGCAGCGGGTGCAGACCGACCGTGCGCTCGCCGACCTGTTCAAGCTGTCCGCGGTGGGGGCGTGCGTCCGCCGTGACGGCGCGGAGATCACCGTGGCGGCCGGCGACCTGGTGCCGGGCGACGTCGTGGTGCTGCGGTCGTCCGACGTCGTGCCCGCGGACTGCCGGATCATCGAGGCCACCGCGCTGGAGGCCGACGAGTCGTCGCTGACCGGCGAGTCGCTGCCGGTGGCCAAGGACAGCGCTCCGGTGGTCGCCGCGGACATCTCCGCGCGCAGCTCGATGCTGTACGAGGGCACGACCATCGCGACCGGCAACGCGATCGCCGTGGTCGTGGCCACCGGGATGGCGACGGAGGCCGGGCGCAGCATGGCCACCGCGCGCCAGCACACGCCGACCGGTGGCGTCGAGTCACGGCTCGAGTCGCTCACCCGCACGGCCATGCCACTCGCGCTGGGTGCGGCCGCCGCGGTCACCGGATCCGGTCTGCTGCGCGGGATTCCGCCGCAGGAGACGCTGAGCGCCGCGGTCAACCTCGCTGTCGCGTCGGTGCCGGAGGGGCTGCCGTTCCTCGTCAACGCCGCCCAGCTCGGTGCGGCCAGGCGCCTGGCCGATCACGGCGCGCTGGTCAGGAACCCGCGCACGATCGAAGCTCTGGGACGCGTCGACGTGCTGTGCTTCGACAAGACGGGCACGCTGACCGAGGGCAGTCTGAGCCTCGCCAGGGTGGGCACCGCCGACCGGCACGCCGAGGTGTCCTCTTTGGACGGATCGCTGCGGGACGTGCTGGGTGCCGCGATTCGGGCCACGCCCGCCGCGCGCAACCGTGAGGAGCTGGAGCACCAGACCGACCGGGCCGTGCTGACGGGCGCGCGCAAGGCACGGGTCGGCGTCCGGACGGGTGCCCGTTCGTGGCGGCGCACGGCCGACCTGCCGTTCGAGCCGTCACGCGGCTACCACGCGACCATCGGCACGATCGGCAAGCGGACCCTGCTCAGCGTCAAGGGCGCACCCGAGATCGTGCTGGCGCGGTGCTCCCTGGACGAGGGCTCACGCGCCGCGATCAAGGACCGCATGGAACAGCTGGCCGGATCGGGTCACCGCGTGCTGGCCGTGGCCGAGCGCGTCGTCGACGACATCGAGCTGGACGACGAGGCGGTGCGGGACCTGAAGTTCCGCGGGTTCGTAGCACTCGCCGACCCGGTGCGCGACAGTGCCGCTCCCGCCGCCGAACAACTCGCCGCCGCGGGCGTGAAGGTAGTGATGATCACCGGTGACCACCCGGCCACCGCGGACGCGATCGCCTCGACCGTGCATCCCACCGAGGACCAGCGCGTGATCACCGGCTCGGAGCTCGACGAGCTGGACGACGACAAGCTCGCCACCGCACTGTCCGAAGTGGACGTCATCGCCCGCTGCAGCCCCACCCACAAGGTCCGGATCATCCAGGCCTACCAACGGGTCGGGCGCACGGTCGCGATGACCGGCGACGGTGCCAACGACGCTCCGGCGATCCGCCTGGCCGACGTCGGCATCGCGCTCGGCCGGCGCGGCACCCCGGCCGCTCGCAGCGCGGCCGATCTCGTGGTCACCGACGACCGCCTGGAGACGATCACCGCCGCCGTGCTGGAAGGCCGGGCGATGTGGTCGTCGGTGCGCGAGGCACTGGCGATCCTGCTCGGCGGCAACCTCGGCGAGATCGGCTTCAACGTCCTCGCCGCACTGATCACCGGCCGGTCTCCGCTGAACGCGCGGCAGATCCTGTTGGTGAACCTGCTGACCGACCTCGCGCCCGCGCTGGCCATCGCGTTGCGCCCGCCCAAGGCCGATCAGATGGAGAGCCTGCTCCACGAAGGACCCGAGACGTCGCTGGGTGGTCAGCTCGACCGCGACATCATGTTGCGGGCGCTGACGACGACGTTCGGCGCGAGCACGGCGTGGGCCATCGCGCGGCTCACCGGCCGGTCGCGGCGGGCGAGCACGGTGGCGCTGGCCGCGCTGGTGGGCACTCAGCTGGGACAGACGCTCGTCACGGGCGGGTTGGACCGGCGGGTGCTCGGCGCGAGCCTGGGTTCGGCGGCGGCGCTGGCCGCGGTGATCCAGACGCCCGGGGTGAGCGGGTTCTTCGGCTGCACACCGCTCGGACCTGTCGGCTGGAGCATCGCGGCGGGAGCGACGACGACCGCGACCGCGCTGAATGCTCTGCTGTCAAAGGTTCTCCGCGGGTGAATTCCTTCGGTTGGCCGACGAAATGGTCCAACCACTTGTTTACACTCGTGAACAGGGCCGCCGATCCCGCTGTGCGAACACCTTCGTGTTCGCCGCCTCCGCCTGCCAGGAGGAGCTGTGAAGACACGGAATCGGCTCGCGCTCGCGAGTCTCGTCGCATCCACCGCACTGGCCGTCGCGTTCGTCGTTCCCCTGACGACCGCCAGCGCCCACGGCACGATGTCCGACCCGGCCAGCCGGGTCTACACGTGCAAGCAGGAGGGCCCCGAGAACCCGAAGTCCGACGCGTGCAAGGCGGCTGTCGCCGCCGGTGGCACACAGGCGTTCTACGACTGGAACGAGGTGTCACTTCTCGACGCGGGCGGCCGCCACCGCCAGATCATCCCGGACGGCAAGCTGTGCAGCGCGGGCCGCGACAAGTACCGCGGCCTCGACCTGCAACGCGCCGACTGGCCGGCCAAGCGCGTCTCCGCCGGGCCGTTGACGGTGACCTACCACGCGTCGGCACCGCACTCGAACAGCAACTTCGAGTTCTACATCACCAGGGACGGCTGGAGCCCGACGCAGCCGCTGCGCTGGTCGGATCTCGTGCACCTGCAGACGTTCAACAACCAGAACCCGACCACGTTCACGAACTGGACGCTGAACATCCCGCACCGCACCGGCCGGCACATCATCTACTCGATCTGGCAACGCGTCGTCGGCAGCGCGGAGGCGTTCTACACGTGTTCGGACGTCGACTTCGGCGGCGGCACGAACCCGCCGCCCACGACCAGCAACCCGACGCCACCGCCCACGACCACCACAACTCCCCCGCCACCGAGCGGAACGTGGGCGGCGGGCACGACGTACCAGATCGGCAACCGCGTGACCTACAACGGTTCCAGCTACGAGTGCACCCTGGCGCACACCGCCATCGCCGGGTGGGAACCGCCGAACACGCCGGCACTGTGGAAACGCCTCTGATGCGGATCTTCCTGCTGTTGCTCGCCTTCGCGGTGTCCGGTTGCGCTCCGCAGCCGGACACCGTGTTGCGCGGCGACCCGTTGGACGTGATGTTCCTGCAGATGATGCTCCCGCACCACGAGCAGGGCGTTTCGATGGTGGCGCTGGCGAAGGACCGGGCGTCCGATGAGGAGCTGCGGATGCTGGCCGCGGCGATCGAGTCGACCCAGGTGACCGAGATCGCCACAATGAAGGACTGGCTGACCTCGTGGGGTGAACCGCTGACAGCACCACCGGACTCGCACGCGGGTCACGGCGGCATCCGGCGAACGAAACCCGAGGAGATCGCCCGGCTGCGGGCGTTGCGCGGTGCGGAGTTCGACCGGCGGCTGCTCAACGTCCTCATCGCCCACCAGGACGACGCCGTGCAGATGGCTCGGTGGGAGGCGGGCAGTGGCGCGCACGAGGACGTGAAGGACCTCGCGGGCCGCATCGAGAAGTCCCGCGGCGCGCAGATCGACATGATGAAGAGGTTCCTCGGCCGCACGTGAAGGGTATCCGGCGGCTTCGGTCCCGAACGCTCACCGAGGAGGCCAGGACATGATCAGCCGCTCACTGCTGCGGCAGCTGCCCGCGCGCGTCGTCACCGGGGCGTACGTGCTGCACTCCGGGCTCGGCAAGCGCAACGCCGACGAGGACACGGCCGGTCAGCTGCACGGCTGGGCCGCGAGCACCTACCCCGTGCTCGGCAAGCTCGACGCACGGCGGTTCACCAGGCTGCTGGCCGCCGGTGAGATCGCGACCGGCGCGGCGCTGCTGGCACCGTTCGTGCCGGCGGCCGTCGCCGGTGCCGCGCTCGCCGGGTTCGCCGGGGCGTTGCTCGGTCTCTACGTCAAGACGCCGGGCATGCGGCAGGAGGGCAGCATCTGGCCGACCGAGCAGGGCATGGGACTCGCGAAGGACGTGTGGATGCTCGGCATCGGCCTCTCGCTCGTACTCGACGACGTCACGCGGGAGTGACGCCCGGTTGACACATGGTCGGGCCGGGTAGCCGATTCCAGTGACCGAAGAACTTCCGATACCCGACTACGACCAGCTCCCGCTCGGCGACCTGCGGCATCGCATCCGCTCGCTGAGCGAGGAGGAACTGCGGCGCGTGCGTGAGCACGAGCAGGCGCACGGCCATCGCACACCGGTGCTGCAGCTCCTCGACACCCGGCTCGACGAGCTCGCGAAGGGCGCGGAGCCTTCCGGAGGCGATCCTCGCAACACGCCGCCGGTCAGCGGCAGCGCGGGCGCACCACGGGTGTCGCCGCAGCACTCGCCGAACGACAACACGCCGTTGCGTCACGGCGTGCATCAGCAGACGCCCGCACGAGGGCGCTGACCCAGAACCAGGGAGGCCGAGATGCAACCAGTCCCGTTCGTCCCGTGGGTGTGGAGAGACCCGGCCTGGCTCGACAGGCCAGAGCTCGAACCCGACGAGGCCGAGCTCGCGCGGCGGCCCGACACCGGCCTGATCGGCTACGAGGTCGAGGCCACCGACGGCAAGATCGGCAAGATCGACGACGACAACGCCAAGGTGCCCAACGACTGCCTGATGATCTCCACGGGCCCGTGGATCTTCGGGCGCACCGTGGTGCTGCCCGTCGGCACGGTGCAGCGGGTGGACCACGAGGAGCGCAAGGTCTACGTCGACCGCACCAAGGAACAGATCAAGAACGCGCCCGAGTACGACCCGGACGACCACGAGGACTACCGGCGCCGGACGGGCGACTACTACACCGAGAGCTACCGGGCGATGCCGCCCATGCTCTAGACGTTCCAGGCACGGAAGGGGGCTGCCGGATGAAGAAGGACAAGGCGCTCAACAGGCAGACCGACATCGAGCGCGTCGTCACCGCACGGTCCGGGCTCGGCGTGCTGGCCGGGATCGCCGTGATCTGGGTGGTGCTGCGCTGGATCAGGCACGGTTAGGCGTCGACACGAGCAGTGACTTCTCGCGGTCGTGCTGCCACTCCACGAGAAGTGCGCTCGCGTCGTCCTGCAGCCTCCCGCTCTGGTGGTCGAGGACACTGCGCATCAAGCGCCGCAACGTCTCGGGTGCCGCGTGGCCGTCGGCCTCGCGGCGGATCACGAAGTCCGCGAACCGCCGCAGGCCGAACTGGCGGCCGCGGACGTCACGCGCCTCGATGATGCCGTCGGTGTAGAACAGCAGCCGGTCGCCGGGCTCGAGGTGTTCGTGGCACAGCACCGGTTTCGAGGGCAGCCGGAAGCCCATCGGCGGCGCCGGGCGGCACTGCAGCTGCCGCAGCCAGCGGCCCTGGCGGATCAGCAGCGGTGGCGGGTGGCCGCGGTTGACCCAGTTCAGCCTGCCGGTGCGGAAGTCGAGGCGGGCGAGCACACCGGTCGCGAACCTCAGGCCGCCGAACTGCTCGCCGATCACCTCGTCCACGGCGACGCTCGTGTCGACCAGGCCCAGGCCGCGCCGCCGATGGGCGCGGCACGTGCCCGTGGCCAGCGCGACGGTGAGGCCGGCCGCCTGGTCGTGGCCCATCGCGTCGAAGATCGACAGGTGCACCACGTCACCCTCGATCGCGTAGTCGACGGCATCGCCGCCGATCTCGTACGCGGGCTCCAGGACGGCTGCCAGCACGAGATTGTCCGTGGCGAACGTGAGTGGTGGCATCAACGGCCACACGACCTCGGACGCGACCGTCATCGGCCGGGTGCGCACGAGCCGCTGGTAGGTGTCGCTGTGCGGGCGTTTGCTCACCAGGATCAGCGCGAGCAGTGACGCCAGCGCACGCAAGGTGTCCACAGTGGACTTCGAGTCGTCCGGAGCGGCGACGCCCAGTACGCCCAGCCGTTCGGTGCCGTCCAGCAACGGGATCCAGAAGTGGTGGTCGACCTCCCGCGCGGTGGTCACCATCGTGAAGTCGCGGAACGCCCTGCCCGCGAGGCTCGCGTCGACGCGGAACGACCGCACCCCGCCGGGATCGAGCGCGACCAGCACCTCCTCGCGCAGATCCGCGAGCAGGATCAGCAGCTCGGAGAACCCCACGGTGGCCGCGCGTTTTCCGACCAGCTCGGGTACCTGCTCCAGGGTGATGAGATGACTGTCCTCGAGCAGGTTGGCGAGCATGGCGAAGGCCGGGTCCGTGGGCGTTCCTCCTTCGAGTCCGTTGTGGACGGATCACGCCGGGCCGGACACCTCCGGCACGGCCAGCACGTCCGGCAGGCACGGCCGCACGCCGAGCACGCCCGTCAGCTCCAGCACCTGCAACGGCCGCAGCACCGCGACGGTGTTCGCGACGACAACGAGCTCGCTTCCCCTGCGCAGGCACTTGTCCTGGTGATCGAGCAGCAGCCTGATGCCACAGGCACCGATGAAGTCCACTCCGGTCAGGTCGACCACCACGGGAGCGGGCGGGTCGACGGAACGCACCGCGCTGCTCAGGCAGTCGGACAGCTCCTCCGCCGTCTCGCGGTCCAGCTCACCGGCGACCTGCACCACCACTGCCGCGCCCACGCTCTCGCGCGTGGTCTGGAACGGAAGCTCGTCGGCGCACATGCGGCAACCTCTCACTGATCGGCGCGACCGCCACACGGGCTGCCTGCTCAACCCGAGTCGACCGTAACGCAGTACACGTGCATGTGCGGTCTCGCGGGCCGCACATCGCCGATCGGGCCACAGGTTCCCTCGGATGGACCACAGAACGCGGGCGTAGGATCGGACGTCATGCGCACGTCCGGTGTCACCGACGTTGTCGTCGGGATGCACCCGAACGACCACCTCTGCTGGCCCTTCGACGACTTCGCCGAGTTCCGCGCGCGGGCGGCGGAGTTCCTCGCCGACGGGCTGGAGCTGGGGCAGCGCGCCTGTTACGTGGCACGCGGTGACGACCTGGCCACGCATCTGGCAACGGAACCCGTGCTCGCCGAGGCGTTGCGGGACGGCCGCGCCGAGGTCGTCCGCCTGGAGCCGCGCTCTGCGACGGCCACGCCGGAGGAGCAGGTCAAGGTGTACGCGGCGGCCACGCGTGCTGCGCTCCGCGACGGCTTCACCGGACTGCGCGTGGCCGCCGACGCGACCGCGCTCGTGCGCTCACCGGACTCGCTCGACGCGATCTGCCGCTACGAGCACCTCATCGACCGGTACATGACGGCGCAACCGTTCTCCGCCATGTGCGCCTACCACCGCGCGGAGCTGCCCGAGCCGACGATCGCGCGGCTCAACTCCCTGCACCCGGTCAACAACGCACGGTGCGCACCGTTCCGCTTGCACGCCACCGAGGACGGCATCGCGTTGCACGGCGAGATCGACAGCGTGAGCCTGGACCTGCTGTCGCTGGCACTGGACAACGCCACCCCCGAGCGCGGGGCCCTGCGCGTCGACGCCACCGGTCTGCGCTTCATCGACCACCACGGCCTGTTGACGCTGCACGGGTACGCGCGCACGAACGCGGCCACGCTGGTCCTCCGTTCGCAGCGGTCCTCACTCGCACGCCTGGTCTCGTTGCTCGGGCTGAACGACGTGAAGTGCGTCCGATGACGGGCTTCTACCACCAGACCGCCCTCTACGGCTCGGACGACGAGTTCCTGACGATCGCGGTGCCGTTCGTAGAGGGCGGCCTGCGCGCGGGTCAGCCGACGGTGATCGCGTGCGCCGAGAAGAACACCACGCTGCTGCGCGACGCACTGGGCCGTGACAACGGGGTCACCTACCTGCCGGGCGCCGACCAGTACGCGCGGCCTGCCGACGCGATCGCGAACTACCGCGACCTGTTCGGCGCGTACGCCAGGGCGGGCGCTCCCCAGATCCGCACGATCGGCGACGTGCCGCACCCCGGCTTGGGCGTGCCGTGGGACTGGTGGGGCCGTTATGAGAACGCCATCAACCAGGTGTACGCGGAGTTCCCGCTGTGGGGCCTGTGCCCCTACGACACCAGGATCACCCCGGCCGAGGTGCTCGCCGACGTCGCACGCACCCACGAGTACATCGCCACGGCTTCCGGCGAGCACCTGCCCAACGCCGACTTCGGCAACGGTCTCGCGCTCAGCAGGCTCGTCCCCGACGTGCTGGAACGGGGCTCGCCGCTGGTCACGCTGATCGACCCGACGCCGGCGGCGGTGCGGGAGGCGGTCAACGCCGCGATCGGGGGCACCAGCCTGTCCGACGACGACGCGCACGACGTCGTGTACGCGGCCAGCGAGATCGTCACGAACGGCCTGACCCACGGCGTCGCGCCCGTGCTGTTCCGGCTGTGGGCGGACGCCTCGCGCGTGGTGGTGACGGTGACCGACCGGGGACCCGGCCCGTCGGATCCGCTGGCCGGGCTGGTACCGACCACCGCGACCAGGACGGCCGGGCTCGGGCTGTGGATCCTGCACCGCACGTGCGACTACGTGTCGATGGGACTCGGCGACGACGGGTTCACGGTTCGCGTGAGCGTGGGCGGACCCGGCCAGACGTAAGGCAGGTCGTCGGGCACGTCGGGGAAGTAGCGCCGGTAGTGCTCAGGATCCTTGCGCACCAACGCCGACCGGTGGCTGCGATGCACCGCCTCGTCGCCCAGCCAGCCGGGCAGCTCCCCCGCCGCGGCGAGCTCCTCCTGGGTGCGGATCACCGTGATGTTCCTGGCGCGCGCCAGATCCGACCGCATGGTCGCCTCGCACGTGTCCAGAAACCCCGCGGCCCTCCACTCGGCGCAGATCTCCAGGCCGTACCGCACGAGCGCTTCCTCGTACCCGGCCCACATCTTCACCGCGGGATGGTGCCGCCAGCCGTGGCCGGGCACGATCAGCGCGCGGTGCACCTGCAAAGTCTCGACCCGTTGCTTGCCGAGCCGCCGGCGGTCCAGCACGCGCGCTGTCGCCGCAAAGTCCGGGTAGGGCAAGAAAGTCTGCATCTAGTGCCGTGGCCTCCAGTCTTTGCCTGGTATTTCGACGTTCGGACGGGCGCATCGTGGTGCCGGCCCCACGTCCTCATACTGGATGTATGTGGGCGTGGGGCCGGTGCCGCGAGGCGCCCTGCTGAGCGCCGGAAGACGCGGCGAAGATTGGTGGTCGCGGCACTAGAGAACGAACCTCGCCGCCTCCGCCGCCCGCTCCTTGTCCACGTGCACCTCGTACCGCTGCGCCTGCAACGTCATCACGCTGGAGAAGTCCCGCTTCCCACGCGTGCTCCAGTGCGCGACGAACCCGAAGACAGCACCCCAGAACGCACCGATCACCAGGCTGACCAGCAGCAGCCACACCCAGACCGCACCGGCGGTGAACAGGCCGAACAACAGCCCGACCAGCACACCGAACCAGGCACCGCCACCCGCGCCCGCTGCCGCCGCCCTGCCGCGCGTCATGCGGCCGGTCACCTGCTCGACGGTGCGCACGCCCTCGCCCACGATCCGCACGCTCTCCACCGGGAAGCCCTCGTCCGACATCCGGTCGACGAGCCGCTGGGCCTCGAGGTAGTCGGAGAAGCTCGCCAGCAGGCTCGACTCGGTCACCCTCTGTTCGATTTCCACACCGGACGACTACCCCCGCGCGCGACGGGCAAACAGCGACCCGATCACCAGCAGCACCGCCCCCGACGCGAGAAACGCCAGGTCGTACGCCAGTTGATCAGGTCCTGGCCGCACGTGGTGGATGCCGAGGATCTGGTGGTCCACCACGCCTTCGACCAGGTTGAACACACCCCACCCGGCGAGGATGCCACCCAGCAGCACCCGGTCGGGCAGCGGCGCGCGCCGGTTCAGCAGCGCCACCCCGACGAGTACGAACACCAGGCACAACAGGTGGAACAGGCCGTCGCCGACCATCATCAGCCGCATGTCCTCGCGCGGGTACCAGCCCGAGAGCATGTGGTGCCAGCCGAGCAGCTGATGCGCCACGATCCCGTCCAGGAAGCCCCCGATCCCCACGCCCAGCACCAATGCCGCGATCATCAGCCCACCACCGTCCGCACGAGCAGGAACAGGTTCAGCGCGGAGATCACCAGAGCCGCCGCCGCACCGGCCATCGTCACGCCGCGCCGGTTCACCGACGCGCCCATCACGTCCCGCCGTCTGGCCAGCAGGACCATCGGCACCAACGCGAACGGGATCCCGAACGACAGCACGACCTGGCTCAGCACCAGCGCCTTCGTCGGGTCCACGCCGAACGCCAGCACCGCGAGCGCGGGCGCCATGGTCACGGATCGCCGCAGCCACAACGGGATCCGGCGGCGAAGGAAGCCCTCCATCACCACCTGGCCGGAGTACGTGCCCACGCTCGACGCGGCGAGCCCGGACGCCAGCAACGCGAGCGCGAACGCCAGTGCCGCGCCCGGCCCGAGCAGCTGCCCGAGCCCGGAGTGCATGTCCTCCAACGACTCCCGCGGCGCACCGGCCTGGTGGAAGGCGCCGGCCGCGACCACGAGCATGCTCACGTTCACCGTCGCGGCCACGCCCAGCGCCACGAGGATGTCCGTGCGGCTGGCCCGCAGCACGCCGCGGACGTCGCCCGGCCGGTGGTGCCGCTGCGTCAGCGCCGAGTGCAGGTAGATGACGTGCGGCATGACGGTGGCGCCGAGCATGCCGGTGGCGAGCAGCACGCTGTCGACCCCGGCGAACCCCGGCACGAGCCCGGCCAACGCTCCGGTCAGCGGGCCGAGGTGCAGCGTCTGGTAGAGGAAGCCGCCGAGCACGATCGCGAGCAGGCCGATGATGACCGACTCGAAGCGGCGGCGCCGCAGGGGCGCCATGGCGAGGATGCCGAACGACACCACCGCCGTGATCAGGGCCGCGGGCAGCAGCGGCACGCCGAACAACAGGTTCAGCGCCACCGCCGCGCCCACGAACTCCGCCAGGTCGGTGGCCATCGCCACCAGCTCCGCCTGCACCCACAGCATTCCGGTGACCGGACGCGGGTAGTGCTCGCGGCAGAGCTCCGGCAGGTTGCGGCCGGTCACGATGCCGAGCTTCGCCGACTGGTACTGGATGAACATCGCCAGCAGGCTGGCGCTGACGATCACCCACAACAACAGGAATCCGTGCGCCGCACCGCCCGCCATGTTCGTCGCGAAGTTGCCGGGATCGACGTAGGCGACCGCGACGACGAACGCCGGACCCATGACGACGGCCGTCGACCGGACGCGAGCTGGCACCGTGATGCCGGCCATCAGCACACCCTCCTCACGTGAGCTTGCGGATCGCCTTCTCGATCAGCCCGAGGTTCGCCGGGCTGGTGGCGTACAGCAACGGGTCGGGCTTCGGTGCCGATGCCTTGCCGCCCAGCGGTTCCGGTTCCATCACGTAGGAGAACTCGTGCACGCCGTCCGGTGCGGTGCCGGACGCCCAGCCGCCCTCCGCCCCGGCGCGGCCGTCGGAGTTGTGCCAGATCGTGCCCGCGTGCTCGGCGTACTCCTCGTCGAACAGCGCGCTGGGCGAGATCGGGCCTTCGAGGCCGTCTTCCTGCAGCTCCTCGATCGCGGCGAGCCACATGTTCTGGTGTGCCGTGTCGCGCGCGAGGTTGAACTTCAGCATGTCGCGCACGCCCGTGTCGTCGGTCATGTTGTACAGCCGTGCGGTCTGCAGCCTGCCCTGCGCCTCGGCCGCGACGTTCGC
Source organism: Lentzea atacamensis (assembly GCF_003269295.1). Classification (GTDB taxonomy): domain Bacteria; phylum Actinomycetota; class Actinomycetes; order Mycobacteriales; family Pseudonocardiaceae; genus Lentzea; species Lentzea atacamensis. The sequence goes on from NZ_QLTT01000001.1 coordinate 546,537, forward strand.
GCGGAAGTCGGCCATGAGGTTGCCGCTCGCGACGATGAAGCGGCCGTTCCAGGGCACGCCGTTGCTGTCGGACAGCGTGGGTCCGCCCCCGCTCACGATCGCCTGCTGCGGGTCCATGCCGCCGATCACCGCCGCGATGACGGGGTCGTCGGCGACCGCCTGGGCGGTCACGTCGGCGGGTGCGTTCTCGAGCAGCCGCGCGACCATCGTCGCGATCATCTCGACGTGACCGATCTCCTCGGTGGCCACGTCCATGATCAGGTCCTTGTACTTGCCCTCCATCCGGCAGTTCCAGCCCTGGAACAGGTATTGCATCGTCACGGTCATCTCGCCGTACGCGCCGCCGATGAGCTCCTGGAGCTTGCGGGCGTAGTGCGCGTCCGGGCGATCGGGCTTCGCCTCGAACTGCAACCTGCTGGTGTGCAGGAACATCGCGCCTCCTTGCTCGTGGTTCACCGCGAAGCTAGGCAGGGCCCGTGACTCGAACGGCTCGGTGCCGGCACGCGCACGACACCGGCGCGTCACCGCCGCTGGTCAGGACGGAGCAATTTCGCCGCGAAGGTGTGTGAGGACGCAACTACCGGGCACTCGGGCAACCATGACGAGGTTGCACATCCAGCTGCTCGGCGGCTTCCGGTTGGACTGCGGCCCTGGGCCGGTCCACGTCGTGCCCGGAGCGCGGAGGTTGCTGGCACTGCTGGCGTTGCGCGACTCACCGGTGCCGCGCCGGGTCGCCGCGGCACTGCTGTGGCCGGACACGACCGAACGCAGGGCGGGTGCGTGTCTGCGCTCCTCGTTGTGGCGGCTCGTCAAACCGGAGACACCACTGATCGTGGTCACCGAGGACGCGCTCGTGCTCGGCGCCGAGGTCGACGTCGACTTCCGGCGGGCCTGCGCGTTCGCCGCCGCGCCCGGCGCCAGCCCCGAGGCGGTGACGATGCTCAAGGCCGACCTGCTGCCCGGCTGGTGGCAGCCGTGGGTGGAGGCCGAGCGCGACTGGTGGCATCAGGCCCGGTTGCGCGCGTTGGAGGTGCTCAGCGACAGGTTCCGGGTGTCAGGGGATCGTCATCACGCGTACCAGGCCGCGCTCGCCGCCGTGCAGACCGATCCGTTGCGGGAGAGCGCGCACCGCACGCTCGTCGAGCTGCACCTGGCGGACGGGAACCCGGCGCAGGCCGTGCGCCAGTACCAGAGCTACCGGACGCGGCTGCGGGCCGAGCTGGGCCTCGAACCGTCGAGTCACATTCACGAGCTCGTGCGGCCGCTGCTGCGGTGAGGTTCGAGACGGTCCCCGGCGGGCTACTCCACCGGCATGGACCACAGCAGAGCACCGGTGCTGGAGGCGTTGCAGGAGTTCCGCGAGCGCGGCTACGTGCCGTTCACGCCGCCGGGGCACCGTCAGGGCAGGGGTGTCGACCCCAGGGTTCTCGACGTGCTGGGCCGGGAGGTGTTCGAGGCCGACGTGATCGCGTTGAACGGCCTGGACGACCGGCTGATGCGCGGTGGCGTGATCGAGCACGCGCAGGAGCTGATGGCGGACGCGGTTCACGCCGAGCACGCGTTCTTCTCGACGTGCGGCAGCTCGCTGTCGGTCAAGAGCGCCATGCTGTCGGTGGCCGGGCCGCACGAGAAGCTGATCGTGCCGCGGCACGCGCACAAGTCCGTGGTGTCCGGGCTGATCCTGAGCGGGGTCTGTCCGGTGTGGATCAGCCCGGACTGGGACGCCGAGCGGCACCTGGCCCATCCACCGGGCGCGAACCGCGTGCGCGAGCTGTTCGAGGCCGAACCGGAGGCCAAGGGCATGCTGCTGGTCACGCCCACCGACTACGGCACGTGCGGTGACATCCGGGCGATCGCCGACGTGTGCCACGAGTTCGGCAAGCCGTTGATCGTGGACGAGGCGTGGGGCGCGCATCTGCCGTTCCACGACGACCTGCCGCCGTGGGGCATGGACGCGGGCGCCGACGTGGTCGTGACGAGCGTGCACAAGTCCGGTGCCGCCGTGGAGCAGAGCTCGGTGTTCCACCTGCAGGGTGACCTGGTCGACCCCAAGGCGCTCAAGGCTCGTGAGGACCTGCTCGGCACCACCAGCCCGACCTCGCTCGTCTACGCCACCCTCGACGGCTGGCGCCGGCAGATGGTGCAGCACGGCGAGCTGCTGCTGACCGCCGCGCTGGCACTGGCCGAGTCGACCCGGTCCGTCATCGAGCGCCTGCCAGGACTGCACGTCATGGAGTTCGGCGGCCTCGTGCACTCCTTCGACCCGCTGAAGGTCGTCATCGACGTGTCGGGGCTGGACATCAGCGGCCACCAGGCCACGGACTGGCTGCGCGAGCACCAGCGGGTCACGCTCGGGCTCTCCGACCACCGCCGGATCGTCGCCCAGTTCACCCAGGCCGACGACCACCGCTCGGCCCAGAAGCTCGTCGAGGCGTTGCGAGCGTTGACCGAGGCCGGTCTGCCCTCGCCCAAGCCCGTCGACCTGCCTTCGCCGGACGAGCTGCAGCTGGAGACGGCGATGCTGCCGCGCGACGCGTTCTTCGCGGAGGTCGAGCAGGTGCCGGCGGACCGGGCGGCCGGGCGGATCTCCGCCGAGATGATCACGCCCTACCCGCCCGGCGCGCCCGCGGTGCTGCCCGGCGAGGTCATCACCGACGACGTGCTGGACTACGTGCGCAGCGGACTCGCCGCCGGCATGCAGCTGCCCGATCCGGCCGACCCGGAGCTCAAGACCGTGCGGGTCGTCAGCTCCCGCGCCCGGTCTTCTGCTGCAACCGGTCGATGAGCTGCGACGCCTCCACCTTGGTGAGGTCGTCCGGTACCTCCTCGCCTGCTTCCTGGGCGAGGGTGTGCAGGTAGGACTCCTGAGGACCGGTCATCGGCTCGTCACCGGTCGTCCAGTCCCGCGGGTCCTTCTCCGGCGTGCGGTTCATGACCACCCCTTTCACTCGAACGTGCGTTCGAGATACCCGGGACGGCCGTGAATCATGCACGCAACGTGACGTCACCCGGCCTGGACGGGCTCGGCACGAGCATCGGACGCTGCACGTGGGCCAGCAGGCGGTGGGCGACCGTCAGCAGGGTCCGCGCCTCCATCCGCTCGCTGTAGCCCAGGTGCTCGTCCGCCGCCTCCACGCAGGCGAGGGCCTGGGCCGGAACAGCGGTGCCGGTCGCCGCGCAGTCGGCCAGCGCCTCGCTCAGGTACTTGCGGGCCTCGTCCGCTTCGATGTTGGTCAGGGCTGTGCAGACGGCGTTGTCCAGTTTCTCCAACGCGGTCACGCGCAGCTGTTGCAACGACATGTCGTCGAGGGTCATCGCTCGCCTCCACAGCCGAATCCACGCGCCGACTGCTTGACGCATCGGGACCGAGTACCCGGCTCGAGACCCCTCAAACCAGGATTTCACCGGACCCGGCTACCGTGTCCGGATGCGTGCGACCTGGCGCGAGATCAACGCGCGGCGGTGGATCTCCGAGCTGTCCGACCGGATCGGGATGGCCGGGTGGACGGCGCTCGCCGTCACACCCGCGCTCGCGGCCGAGGTCGACCAGCACGGCGCGGCGGTGCGGGACATCCTCGTGCTCGGTGTCGAGGGTGCCGGCACGGTGGGCGCGGTCGTGCTGCTCGCCGCGTACGGACGTGGACTGCTCGACAACGCGGTCGACTCGGACTGGACGCCGACGTCGTGGCTCGGCGTCCGGCTCATGGCGGTCTGCCAGCTCGCGCACGCGCACGACGTGAAGCCGCTGACAGACGACGTGTACGCGCTTCCCGAGCTCACGTGAAAAGAGGCGCACCCAGCGGGTGCGCCTCTCTCTGGAACATCTGTCAGCGGTCCTCAGGCCTCCGCGCGCCGAGCACCGGGTCCTCCACCGGAACCTCTCGCGGGGTCGTGGTGACCGGCTCGGCCGACGTGACCGGCGTGGTCTCGGCACCGGCTCGCACCGCGTCCTCACGGCCGCGCTGGTAGGCCTCCGCCTGAGCCTGTGCCTGCGGCAGCTCCTGCTCCGCGCGTCCCAGCCAGCCTTCCCAGCGGTCCTGCATCGGACGGATGAGACCGCCACCCACGCCGACGACGAGGATGCCGCCGGCCGTCGCGAGCACCGCGATCAGCACCGGTGTGGTCACCGTGGTGGCGACACCGATCTGGTTCAGCGCCGCGATGACGCCCAGCGCCCAGATGAAGATCGACGCGATGTTGGCCAGCACGCGTCCGTAGGACAGACCACCGAGCGCGCCACCGATGAAGTCCTTGGCGGCATTGGCGATCGCGCCCGCCACCACGACGATGATGATCGCGACCGCGGCCTTCGGCAGCCACGCCACGATGCCGGTCAGCAGCACGGAGACGGGGTTCGGACCCCACACTCCGAACGCGATCTGCAGCGTGATCAGGATCAGCGCGTAGTAAACCAGCTTCGCGAGCAGGTCAGACGCGTCGTACTTGGTGCGCGACAGCATCTGCCGCACACCGCCGCGCTCGACGAGCCGGTCGAACCCGACCCGCTCGAGCACCTTGTCGACCAGCTTGGCCACGGCTTTGGCGACGAACCAGCCGATCAACAGGATCAGCAGGAAGGCCGCGAGCTTGGGCACGAACGTGATGACCGCGCGCCAGGCGTCGGTCAGCCCTTGTCCGAAGTCCATGTCGAGCTCCCTTCGCACGGGCACCCGGCCGGGTCACCCGACCAGGCAATACCCGGTGCGGGCGACCTTCACACGGATCTCACGGCACTAGGAGACCTGACGCAGCTCGCGGTCGCTCGCCACGAGGTGTTCCCACGTCCGCCCACGCTGACTGGGAGGGGCCGACCCGTCCGCGGTGCACACCGGGTACACCAGACCGAAGGGAACCGGTTGATCGAATTCGTCACCGGTCCGGACGTCCACCAGACGACGCACGTGTGCCATCACAACCACTCCCTCGCGTGTGAGCGGCTTCAGCCGTGGGTTTGGGATCACCGAATACCCGGCGAGCAGCACGAACATGCGTTGTACCGTTGCGACATAAGAGTGAAAGCACTGTCCATTGTGGACTAACGCACGGAGATCGTCAGGGCGAACGTGCCGTTGTGAGGAACCGTCAGGATGTGCATCCTCCGGCCGGGATAGGTGATCGTCGACGCCGGCCGCAGTGACGGATTCAGCTCCTGCGCCCAGTCGAACCGGAACGTCACCCTGCCGCGGGTGAGCGTGAGCCCGCGCGAGTCGAGCGCAGTGGTGTCGGAATCCCTTACCACCAACGGAATCTGCTCGGTCGCGGCCGCGTTCGCCCGCACCGACCGCGTGATCCGGTCGCCCACGGTCACCTGGGTGACCACCGAGCCCGACGGCGTCCGGTAACGGAACCGGTACGGCTCACCACCGAGGAACTCGGCCTGCTGCGGTCCGTTCGAGTCCGGGACCTGTCCCGGGAACACGGTCGCCCAGCACGCGTGGTTGTTGTTGTTCACGGACTGCACGATTGTGCCCGCGACCGGGTGCCACAGGAACGTCAGCCCGGTGCGCGCCAACGAGGTCGCCCGCCGCGTTCCGAAGTACCCGCCGAGGTAGAACTGAGGCCTGCGCACGAACAGGAAGTCCTGTCCTTGATCACTGCGCCGCTCGGTGAAGTGCGCCCGCTGGTACGGCAACCGCGCGATCGCCGCTGTCCGTTCGGAACGGCTCGGGTAGCGCTCGCCGTAGATCGCGTGGGCCAGGATCCGCGGTGACGTGTCGGGCTTGGTCAGTGCCGGCACCGGAGCCGGGTCGGCGGCCCACTCGGCTCGTGCGGCGGCGAGGTCCTCCCGGCTCGGCACGAACGCGGCCAGGTCCGGCACCTCCGGCACGAACTGGTTGTTGAGCGCGGTCCGTTCAGGATCGGGCCGGACGTCGGCGTAGAACTTCGAGGACGTCCGCGAGTTCGGCGCGATGTTCGCGAACCAGCCGGACCCGTCCGGTTCACGAACCAGGTTGTAGCCGAGCCAGCCGGTGTACTTCCGCGCCATGTCGACGAGGTTCGCGTCCCCGGACTGTCGCCACGCGTCGGCCAGCTCCGGCAGCATCACCTCGAAGTTGTAGTTGGTGTCCGCGCCGCTCTCCTCGTAGAAGTAGCCGGCCGGACTCTGCCCCGTCGCCGCCAGCCGTGCGAACGCCTCGGTCAGCCGCTGCCGCAGCACGGGATCCGGGTCCTGCTTCAACGCGAGCGCCGCCCCGGCGAGACCGGCTGCCGTCTGGTTGGCCCAGGTGAGCGGCGACTGCCAGACGGTGCCGTTCGAGCCGTTGAGGAACCACGTCATCGCGAGCCGCAGCGACGCGGCGATCTGGGCCTGCCGTTGAGGCAGCACCCCGGCCCGGCGCAGCAAGGCGTTGGTCTTGCTCAGGTAGCCCATGGCGAACCCGGTCGCCGCCAGTGAGTGTTGATCGCGCGAGTACTCCGGCCACGAGCCGTCGGCGTGCTGCAGTCCGAGGTAGTGGCCGAGCCCGGCGTCGAGCGCGGCGAGCAGGTTCGCGTTGCCGCGGTAGGGGTTCCACGAGCGGGACTGCGTGGCGAACCACGCCAGCGTGTACACGTGCTCCTGGACCCGGGCGTTGTAGGACGCCGCCGGGTTGCGCCACCAGCCGCCGGCGAAGAAGCCGCCCGGCTCCATGTCGGCGACCATCGGCGAGACCAGCATCAGGTACGGCGCGAACCGTTGCTCCTCCGGGGCGAACGAGCGCCGGTCCGGCGTGACGGGCGGCGGCGCGGGCAAGGCGTGCGCCGGCACGGGCAGGGCGGCGAGCAGTCCGATCGCGGTGGCACCGGTGATCAGGCTGCGACGGCTGAATGCGTTCACGGGCCTACCTCCTTGGCCGAGCACCCTCGCTCGCCCGGCTGCGGCCCGTCAAGATGCTAATTCGAATTATTGCAGGCTTGACTGCTCGCGGTACGGTGTCGCAGACTCCCTGCCAATTCGAATTGGCAGGTGCTCATGGCCAAGAGGCTCACCCAGCAGGACATCGCGCGGATGGCAGGCGTCAGCCAGGCCACGGTGTCGCTGGTGCTCAACAACCGGCAGGACGCCGGGGTCCGCATCGCGCCGGAGACACGGGCGCGCGTGCTGGAGGTGATCCGCAAGACCGGCTACGTCGCCAACCCGATCGCGCGCAGGCTGCACGACCATCGCAACCGCATCCTGGGCGTCTTCACCTACGAGGCGGTGTTCCCGAGCACCCGCGCGGACTTCTACCAGCCGTTCCTGGAGGGCATCGAAGAGCAGGCCGAGGAGGCCGGGTGCGACCTGCTGCTGTTCACCAGCGCCAAGGCCGCCGGTGGCCGGCGGCGGATCTTCAGCGACGACAGCAGGATCCGGCTCGCCGACGGTTGCGTTCTGCTGGGTCGTTCCCTCGACCGGGACGACCTGGCCCAGCTGCTGACCGAGGGCATCCCGTTCGTCTCGATCGGACGCCGTGACGACGCGGGCGGCCCGGTGCCGCACGTGGGCGCCGACTACCCCGCCGCGGTGCGGGACCTGGTGGACCGCGCGGTCGCGCTCGGCCACCGCAGGTTCGCCTACGTCGGCGCGGGCACGGGTGCCGAGTCCTCGGCGGACCGGTTGCGCGGCTTCCGCGAAGCCGTTGCGGCACACGGGGTCGAAGGCACGCACGTACCGTTCGCCGGACTCGGTCAGCTGCTCGACGCGGGCATCACCGCCGTGCTCGCCGAGGAAGTGTCCGACGGTGCCGCTCTCGTGCTCGCCGCCCGTGAGCGCGGCCTGTCGGTCCCGGGAGACCTGTCGGTGCTCGCACTGGGCGCGGCCACCCGGCCCGCTCCCAGGGACGTCGATCTGACCGGGTTCACCATCCCGCGGCGCGAGATGGGACGCCGGGCGGTGCAGGCGCTCACCGAGGTGCTGGAGAAGGGCACCACCCCGCAGGAGTTGCTCGCCTGCCGGTTCGTCGAGGGCTCGACCCTCGGTTGATCAGGAGGAAACCTTTGCCGGACAACACAGACGTCGTCGTCATCGGCGGCGGGCTCGGAGGCGTCGCCGCCGCACTGGCGTTGCTGCGCGCCGGTCGCCGCGTCGTGCTCACCGAGGAGTTCGCCTGGCTCGGCGGCCAGCTCACCAGCCAGGCCGTCCCGCCGGACGAGCACAGCTGGGTGGAACGCTTCGGCGTCACCGCGAGCTACCGGGCGTTGCGCGACGGCATCCGCGACTACTACCGCCGCCACTACCCGCTGACCCCGCAGGCACGGGCGTGGCGCGAGCTCAACCCCGGCGCGGGCAACGTCAGCAGGCTCTGCCACGAACCCCGCGTCGCCGTGGCGGTGATCGACGAGATGCTGGCGCCGTACCGCGGCAGCGGCGCACTCACCGTGCTGCAACCGTGCCGGCCGATCTCCGCGCGCACCGACGGCGACCGCGTCGTGTCGGTCACCGTGGAGCACAACGGGGAGCACATCGAGCTGTCCGCACCGTACATCCTCGACGCGACCGAGACCGGCGAGCTGCTCCCGTTGTCCGGCACGGAGTACGTGACCGGCTTCGAGTCCACGTTGGACACCGGCGAGCCCAGCGCGCCCGAGACCGCGCAACCGGCCAACATGCAGGCGATGTCGGTGTGCTTCGCGATCGACCACGTCGACGGCGACCACACCATCGACAAGCCCGCGCGCTACGACTTCTGGCGCGACTACCAGCCTCCGTACTGGGGCGACCGGATGCTGTCGTTCCGCTCCCCCGACCCCCGCACGCTGAACATCGCCGAACGCACCTTCACCCCGAACCCGGACGACGACCCGCTGTCGGTCGTCTCCGACCAGCGGGTCAGCGCGGGTGACAGCAACCTGTGGACGTTCCGCCGCATCGCCGCCCGGCGCAACTTCGTCGACGGCGCCTACGAGAGCGACATCTGCCTGGTCAACTGGCCGATGATCGACTACTTCGAGTCGCCGGTGATCGACGTGCCCGACGCGGCGCGGCACATCGCGGCCGCACGGGAGCTCTCGCGTTCGGTGCTGTACTGGCTGCAGACCGAGGCACCGCGCGCGGACGGCGGCACCGGCTTCCCCGGCCTGCGGCTGCGCGGTGACGTCACCGGCAGCGCGGACGGCCTGGCGCAGGCGCCGTACATCCGCGAGTCGCGGCGCATCAAGGCGGAGTACACGATCGTCGAGCAGGACCTGTCGCTCGCGGTGCGCGGCGACAAGGGCGCGGTGCAGCACGCCGACGCCGTGGGTGTCGGCATGTACCGGATCGACCTGCACCCGTCGACCGGCGGCGACAACTACCTCGACGTCGCGAGCTGCCCGTTCGAGATCCCGCTCGGCGCGCTCATCCCCCAGCGGGTGGAGAACCTCCTGCCCGCGGGCAAGAACATCGGCACCACCCACATCACCAACGGTTCCCACCGGCTGCACCCGGTCGAGTGGAACGTCGGCGAGGTCGCGGGCGCGCTCGCGGACTTCTGCCTGGCGCACCGAGTCACCCCTCGCGCGGTGCGCAACACCCCCGGCCTGCTCGCGGACTTCCAGCACCGGCTGGAACGCGACGGGGTCGAGCTCCGCTGGCCGGACGTGTCCGGTTACTGATCGGGAGACGACGATGACAACGCTGTCACGCCTCACAGCTCTGATTCTTGCCGCGCTGCTCGCTCTCACCGCGTGTAGCGGATCCGCCACTTCCGGCTCCAAGTCGCTGCGCATGACCGTGTGGACCGCCAACGAAGCGCATCTCAAGCTGCTCAACGAGATCGCCGCCGAGTACAAGGCGTCGCACCCGGACATCACCGAGATCAAGTTCGACTCGATCCCGGCCGACGGCTACACCACCACGCTCACCACGCAGATCGCCGGCGGCAACGCCCCAGACCTGGCGTGGATCCTGGAGGAGTCCGCGCCGGACTTCGTCGCGTCCGGCGCGCTCGCCCCGCTGAAGGGCAAGATCGAGAAGGCCGACGAGCTGGTGCCGTCCGCGGTGAGGTTGTGGGAGAAGGACGGCGAGCTCTACGCGTACCCGTTCTCCACCTCGCCGTTCGGGCTCTTCGTCAACACGAGCCTGATCAAGAACGTGCCCGCGCGGTGGACCTGGGACCAGGCGATCGCGGCCGCCGCTTCGAGCAAGGGCCTGGTGCTGCCCGACTTCAAGTACCAGAACTGGGCGGTGCTCTCGGCGATCTGGCGCGGCTGGGACGCGAACGCCTGGAGCGACGACGGCCGGTCCTGCGGCTTCTCCAGCCAGGAGATGAAGGACGCGATGTCGTTCGTCCACAAGGCGATCTTCACCGACAAGGCGATCCCCGGCCCCGGTACGACCGTGGACTTCTTCGCGGGCAACGCGGCGATGGCGATCAGCCAGATCTCGCGGGCAGGAGCGTTGAAGGACGCCGAGTTCACGTGGACGCTCATGCCGCTGCCGTCCGGGCCCAAGGGCGACTACGCGGTGATCGGCCAGGCCGGTGTGGGCGTGCTGAAGCGGTCGAAGAACGCCGAGGCCGCCGCGGACTTCCTCGGCTTCTTCACCAACGAGGCCAACTCGGCCAAGCTCGCGCAGTTCTTCCCGTCGGTGCGGTCGTCGTTGCTCAACGCCGAAACGCTCGCCAAGAGCAACCCGCTGATCCGGCCGGAACAGCTGCAGTCGGTCGTGGTCGACGGCATCAGCAAGGGCGTGGTGAAGCCGAGCCACCAGGGCCAGGAGGAGCTGAACCAGACCATCCGCGCCGCGCTCGACCCGTTGTGGAAGCCCGGAGCGAACGTGTCCGCCGTGCTCGACGACGTCTGCACGAAGATCAAGCCGTTGCTGGAGCGCAAGTGACGTTCTGGACGTATCGCAGGCGCGACAACCTGGTCGGGTACCTGTTCGTCGCGCCTGCCCTGCTCGGCAGCCTCGCGTTCGTCCTGGTGCCCCTGGGTCTGGTCGGCTGGTACAGCCTCAACGAGTGGAACGTCCTCGGCGGCACGTTCGAGTTCATCGGCGCCGAGAACTACCAGCGGCTCCTGGCCGACGAGAAGCTGCGCTCGGCGCTGGTCGCCACCGCGTGGTTCGCCGCGGGCCTGGTGGTGCTGAACCTGTCGCTGGCCCTGCTGCTCGCGGTGCTGCTGAACCAGAAACTGCGTGGCACCACCATCTTCCGCACGCTGTTCTTCTCCCCCGTGCTGGTCTCGCTGGTGGCCTGGACGCTGGTCTGGCAGCTGATGCTGCAGCCGGAGGGCAGCGTCAACGGCCTGCTCGGGTTCTTGGGCGTCGACGGCCCGAACTGGCTGCGCGGTGACACCACCGCGATGATCTCGGTGATCGTCGTGCAGGTGATCAAGAACGTGGGCCTGAACATGGTGCTGTTCCTGGCCGCCCTGCAGGGCGTGCCGGCACCGCTGTACGAGGCGGCCAAGATCGACGGCGCCGGCCCGTGGACCAGGTTCCGCCGCATCACGATCCCGCTGATCAGCCCGACGATCCTGCTCACGTCGATCATCACGATCGTCGGCTCCCTGCAGGTCTTCGCGCAGATCGCGGTGCTCACCCAGGGCGGCCCCGGCACGTCCACGACGGTGTTGATCTACTACCTCTACCAGCAGGCGTTCCAGTTCCACCACTTCGGCTACGGCGCGACGATCTCGGTGCTGCTGTTCGTCATCGTCGCAGCCCTCACCCTGATGCAGTGGCGGATGCGCCGGAAGTGGGTGCTGCATGAGACGTGACGTCATGAAGCGCAAGGTGGCGCTCTACGGACTGTTGTGCCTGCTGTGCGTGCCCTTCGTGTTCCCGACGTGGTGGATGGTCACCTCGTCGATGAAACCGATCAGCGAGATCTTCTCCGAGTCGCTGCTGCCGTCGGAGCCGACGTTCGCCACGTACTCGCAGGTGTTCCGGATGCAGCCGTTCGGGCAGCAGTACTGGAACAGCCTCTACATCGCGGTGGTCGTCACCCTCGGCACCATGGCGGTCGCGGCGCTGGCCGGGTACGCGTTCGCGCGCATCCGGTTCCCCGGCCAGAACGTGCTGTTCGTGGTGGTGCTGACCGGCCTGCTCATCCCGAGCGAGGTGACGATCGTGCCGCTGTTCCAGCTGTTCCAGTCGCTCGGCCTCACCAACACGCACTGGCCGCTGATCATCGTGCCGATCTTCGGGGCGCCCTGTGTACTCGCGATCTTCATCATGCGCCAGTTCTTCATCGCGCTGCCGCCGGAGCTGGAGGAGGCGGCGCGGATGGACGGCCTCGGGCGCGCCGGGATCTTCTACCGGGTGGCGTTACCGCTGGCGCGTCCCGCACTGGGCGCGGTCGCGATCTTCACGTTCCTGCACTCGTGGAACCTCTACCTGGAACCGATCGTGTACCTGTCCACTCCGGACATGTTCACGTTGCCGCAGGCGCTGACCCAGTTCGTGGACAACTACGGCGGTCCGATGTGGAACGTGCAGCTGGCCGCGGCGACCATGACGGCCGTGCCGATCCTGGTGGTGTTCGTGCTGGCGCAGCGGCAGTTCATCGAAGGCCTGGCGCACACGGGCGTGAAGGGGTGAGCCGACTCGAATCGCCTGGTTTGGCCACCGCCCGCAAGGGGTGGGCCAGCTTCATGGCCAGTGTGGACGCCGGCCCGCCGGCGGACCGGGAGCGCTCCCGGTGAGGGGCCACCTCGCCACGGCAGCGCAGACGTTCGCCCGCTGCGCAGGCTCGGCGTGGACGGCGGGCATCGGCACGCTGGTCGTGCCGGGGCTGCTGACCACGGCATCGTCACGGGCTTCCCGCACTGGTGGCAGGTCGCCGTCTACTCGACCGGTGCGCTGCTCAGCCTGCTCGTGCTGTTCACGATCCAGGAACAGGAGCAGCTGGCCGAGGCGAGGGAGGACGGCCAAGCCCGCTAGGGGCCTGTGTCGAAGTCCGTCGTGAGCCTGGCCAGGAGTCTCACCTGAATCCCCGGATCTCGTCGTGGGAGAGCGTGCCCCGCAACGTCGTCGCCACGTCCAAAACCTTCAAGCAGCTCGCCCGGCTCGCCGGTGCGCCACCGCACGTGAGGGCCCGTTCGTGCGGCGCACCCTCACGGTGGACGACGTGCGCGACTGGATTCCCAGGCTGGCGAGGATGTCCGCGGCGCAGCGGGCACGTCTGCGGGGCGTGTCGCAACCCAGAGCCAGGCAGATCCTCGCCGGGGCCGTGGTCGCGCACGCCGTGAGCGCAGCCGGTCGGCCACCTCGCTCAGGGTCTCGCGCACGTACCGGCGCAGCTCCTTGACCTCGGAGCGCTTCGGCGGGTCGTGGGGCAGCATCGCGCGCGTCAGCCGCCCGGCGGCCAGCGGCAGCGACAGCGCCAGGTACGGGTCAGCGTCGCGGCCGAGTGCGATCTCCATCGACCCGCCGCCGATGTCGAACAGCAGCAACCGCGCCGCCGACCATCCGTACCAGCGGTGTGCCGCCAGACAGGTCGGCCTGGCCCCCTGCTCACCGTCGAGGGACTGCGGCCGGATGCCGACGACCCGCTCGACGCGTCCCGCACAGCCGACGTCGCGAACGGGTACAGCTGGTCGACGCCGTGCCTGGCCGCGGCGGTCACCGCGTCCGCGACGGCCCTGACGACCCGTTCGACGCCGTCGTCGCTGATCGACCCGTCCGGCCGGATCTCCTCGCCGAGCAGGGTGGGTTCCTTCACCGCGTGGGCGGGCAACGGCGGGGCCCCGGCCGCACGTCGACGATCTGCAGCTGCGCGGAGTTCGACCCGATGTCCAGCACACCAAGACGCATGCATCGCACATACCCGGATCCGGCGCCGGCCGGTTTCCGTCGCGGGCTCGCGGGTAGCCGACCGCCATGAGCACGGATGTTCGCGTCATGACCCTGGCAGACCACGAGTACGCCGCCGAGGTGCACGAGGGCACCGAGACGACCACGCACCACGTGGTGCTGTCCGAGGCGTTCCTCGACGATCTCGCGCTCGTCGAGCCCGACGAGTCCGCGCTGGTCGGAGAGATCATCCGCTATCTGCTCGACCGGGAGCCGAACACGGCCGTCCCGCGCGAGCTGGACCCCGCCGCACTCGTGGGCCAGGACCCGGAGTTCCTGCCTGAGCTGCGCCGTCGCCTGACCTGAGGGGGCGCCGCCCTCAGCTGAGCAGCTCCGCGATGTGCACCACCTGGTGACGCGGCCACGTCTGTCGCGCTCCACCGTGGAAGACCACGCGCACGTCCTCCCCGGACGCCACCTCGATCACCAGGCCGATCGGCCCGATCGAGCCGCACAACCGGACCAGGTCGCCCGGCTCCAGCTCGTGCGCGTGCTTCCTCACGATGTTGCGCGCCGAGGACGAAGGCCTCACGTACGCGGTGTAAAGCCACCACAAACCACCGCACAGCAATGGAGTCGCGAGTACCAGAACGCCTGCCAGCACGGGAGCCGTGTTCACCAGGACGGCCGCTCCGACCAGTGACCACAGCAGGCCGGCCAGCGCGGCGACGGACGCCGAGTGCACGGGGTGATCGCCGACCTGCAGCCAGCCCGTCGTGCGCACCCACCCGGCCTCGGTCAGGCCGCGCGGCCGCTCGCCGTGCGCGAGGCTGGGTGCGGCACTGACGTCGGCCGGTTTGCTGAACAGGTCGATGCCGTTCTCAGTCAGCACGTCGCCACCTCAGCTGGTTCCTGCCGTTGCGGGTGCAGACCATCTCCTCGCCGTCCCGGTTCGTCCGCCGCGCGCCCTCCTTGAAGCACACCTTGCCCAGCAGGATGCCGTCCCACTCGTCGTCGTCGGACGACGGTGGAGGGAGCGGGGTGAGCGACAACGTGGGCCGTGGCGGCGCCGAGGGCTCCGGCGCGGTCGTGGTCGTCGTGGCCGTGGTGGTCGTGGTGGGCACTGAGGACGAGGGCGTGCTGGAAGGCGTCGCCGTCGAGCTGTTCAGGATGCAGTCGGCAGACCACAGGCCGCGGCGTTCCTGACGAGCGGCCGACTCGACCGGCGCGAGCTCGTCGCGGGCCGCCGGATCCGCCCGTGCCACACCGTCGTGCACGATGGTCCGCGCGTAGTCCGCGCCGTTCGGCAGCTGGACGTCGACCGCGATCAGATCGACTCCCGGATCGACGTCGTTCTTCACGGTGAGCCGCACGGTCTTGCCGCGCAACAGGTTCTGCGCGGTGGTGCGCGACTCCGCCAGCCAGCAGTCCGCGACCCGGCGCAGCCCGGCGACCCGCGCGTCGAAGGACAGCCCGGTCGCGAGCTCCACACCCTCGAACAAGTCCACATCGGACACCGTGTGGACGGTCACCTCGAAGGAGTCGCCTCTGTGCACGGAGGGGGCGCGTCCGGCTTCCTCGCGTTTGCGCGGACCCGTGTCGCCACCGGCGAAGCCGGCCGCACCGGTGGTGGCGAGCACGGTGAGGACACCGAGGCACATCACGGTGAGCCTCGTGCGCTGGCCGGCACCCCACCAGAAGCGGCGAACGAATCCCGGATTCGGTTGTCCACCTGTGGGTTCGACTGGGCTCGACAACGGCGTTCCCCCTGCGTGATGAGCGATCGTCGAGGCAGTGTTATCGCTCACAAGTGGACCGTCAAGAACGCAAAACGGTTCAATCCATTATCCCGCTATATTTCACAGCGGCCGCGAAGTGATTGCTTCCGCACGCGGCCGCGCACGCTGTGCGCAGAGCTCGGTCGTCCCTGCGCACAGGGTGTGCGGACCAGGTCAGACGGCCGGGTTCAGGTCGAGACTCCACCTGTCGATCGTCCCGACATCCGCTTGTGCGACGTCACGCACACGAAGCTTCCACGTGCCGTTGGCGGACTCGGTGGACACATCGACCGTGTACGTCTGGTTGATGTTGTCCGCGCTCCCGCCGCCGCGGTTGTGCAACGAGTACGCCGTGCCGTCCGGGGCGATCAGGGACACCGTCAGGTCACCGATGTAGGTGTGCCGGATGTTCACCGCCACCGAAGCCCTGGCAGACGGTGCCACCGGGCAGCCGGAGATCACGAGGTCGCTGTCGACGGCGGCACCGGCGTCCGGGATGGCGACGTCGTTCGGGTTGGTGCCCGAGCAGCTGCCACCGCTGCCCCCGGTGACGGTCAGGCTGTAGGTGGTGGTGCGGGACACCGACCCGGCCGCGGTGATCGTGATCGGGAAGGTGCCGTTGACGGCCGCCGCCGTCGTGCTGATCGTCAGCGTCGAGCTGCCGCCGGTCGACACCGCGGCCGGGTTGAGCGAAGCCGTTGCCCCGGCAGGCAGCCCGGACGCCGACAGCTGCACGGTCTGCGGCTGCCCGGTCACGGTCTGGGTCTGCACGGTGGCCGAGGCCGACGACCCCGCCGTCACCGAACCGGAGTTCGGCGACACCGCCACGGAGAAGTCCGCGGCCGGTGAGCCGCCGACCGCCGACTTCCACAGGGTGTAGGCGATGCCGTCGACCGCGCGGTTGAGGTGGGTGTCGCTGATGTTGGCCGTGGTGTCGCAGGCCCGGTGGTAGCACGGGTCGAACGCGCTGCCGGCGGTGCCGCCCCACTTCGCCGCCTGGGCGGACGTCTTGGTGGCGCTGGCGCCCATGGCGTACCCGGACGCGGGGATGCCCGCGTTGGTGAAGGACGCGTCGTCGGAACGGTTGCGGCCCTCGGTGTTCTCCTCCGGCGACAGGCTCAGGGAGTCCCAGTAGGCCTTCATGTGCGCCGACTGGGTGGAGTTGATGTTGTTGATGAAGTAGCCGCCGTTGACCGAGCCGACCATGTCGAAGTTGTAGTAGGTCTTGATCTTCGTGCGTTCGGTGGACGGCAGCTGCGCGACGTAGAAGCGCGAGCCGTTGAGGCCTTGCTCCTCGTCGGTCCACCAGGCGAAGCGGACCTTGTTCAGCATCGTGGGGTTCGTCCGCGCGAGCACGAGCGCGGTCTCCAGCAACGCCGAGGAGCCGGAGGCGTTGTCGTTGATGCCGGGTCCCGCGGACACGGAGTCCAGGTGGGCGCCGAACATGTAGACGTTGCTCGCGTTGCCGCCGGGCCACTCGGCGATCACGTTCGGGCCGGCGCCCGTGGTGCAACCCGAGGTGCAGGGCTGCTCGGACACGGTGAACCCGGCCGCGGCGAGCTTGTCCTTCACGTAGGTCACCGACGCGCGGTAGCCGGCCGTGGTGGAACGCCGGTTGCCGCCGTTCTGCGAGGCGATCGTGGCGAACTGGGTCAGGTGCTGCTTGACCGCCGTGATGTCGATGTCGGGGATCTGCACGCCACCACCGGAGGTGACGGTCAGCGTGTAGGTCGCGGTCTTCGCGGTGTTGCCTGCAGCCCGGACCGTCACGGGGTAGGTGCCCGCGGGCGTCGAAGCGCTGGTGGAGATCGTCAGCGCGGAGCTCGCACCCGTCGTGACGGACGCCGGGTTGAACGACGCGGTCGCGCCGGAGGGCAGGCCGCTCGCGGTCAGCTGCACGGTTTGCGCCTGGCCGCTGGTGGTCTGCGTCTGCACGGTCGTGGTCGCGGACGATCCCGCCGCCACCGAACCGGACGCGGGCGACACGGCGACGGAGAAGTCGCCCGCCGGGGTGGAGCCGCCGAGGTTCAGCGACCACGAGTCGATCCGGCCGACGTCGTTGGCCGCGTTGTCGTTGACCCGCAGCCGCCACGTGCCGTTCGCGGTCTCGCTCGACAGGTCCACGGTGTAGGTCTGGTCGATGTTGTCCGCGGAGCCGCCGGTGCGGCTGTGCAACGGGTAGGCGGTACCGTCCGGGGCGACCAGCGACACCAGGAGGTCGCCGATGTAGGTGTGGACGATCTTCACCGGCACCGTGCTGGTGGCCGACGGCGCCGACGCGCAGCCGGCGATGGTGATCGGCGACTCCACCGTGGTGTTGTCACCGATCGCGACGTCCGTGTCGCTGGCGCCGGAGCAGGCCAGGTTCGCGGACGGTGCGGACGCGGCGGCGGCAGGGACGATCATCGCGGTCGCGATGGCTGTGGCCAGTGCTGTGGAGAGCAGGGGTCTTCTTCTTCGCACCGTTGGGCTCCTTCGCAGGGTTCGCAGGGTTTGGCGAACGTAGCGCCGGAGAACGCGGCCGACATCGGGTCGTTCGGATGGTTTGTCGTCACCATCGACGAGGTGTGCGGGCGTATCGCGGGCATATCGAAAACTGGATACGCCGCCACAACGACCAGTCGTCTTGGGTGAGGCCATGCTCAACAGCTGGCACGCCTGGTTCGGCACGTTCACCGGCGTCGCCGCCCTCACACTGCTCTCCCTGCCGGTGGCCGCGGTGACGGCCGCCGTCCTCGGCCGGCGCCGGAAGGCAGCCGGTACCGCGTCGCCGTGGCGGCTGTCGCTCGCCGACGTCGGCATGGTCCAGGGGACCGTACCGTGGGTGTGGATGGTGCTGTTGCCGGGCGAGCACCCCGGTGTCGAGCGCGGCCCGCTGAACCTGGTGCCGTCGCGGGACCTCCTGGAGATGGACACCGGCCAGGTCGTCGGCAACCTGTTCGTCTTCGCGGCGCTGGGGTTCTTCGCGCCGCAGCGGTTCGCGGCACTGGCGTCGGTGCCGCGCGTCCTGGCGCTCGCAGGCGGCTGGTCGGCGCTGCTGGAGATCACGCAGTACCTCTGGCTGGACCGGGTGTCCTCTGTGGACGACGTGCTCCTCAACGCGGCGGGTGCGGGGCTGGCCGCGCTGACCTCACGCCGGTGGTGGCGCCGCCCGGCAGAGGTGGCCGAAGCGGCGGTGATCTGCCGTGCCGCCTAGCGGCCGGGATTACGGCGGTCATCTGCCGCGCCACCTAGCGGCCGGGATACGGCGGCGATATACCGCCTTGCCTAAGGTGCGGGTATGCGCGTGCTGATCGTGGAGGACGAGCCGTACCTGGCAGAGGCCGTGCGGGCGGGGCTCCGGCTGGAAGCGATCGCCGCCGACGTCGCGGGTGACGGCGACACCGCACTGGAACTGCTCAGCGTCAACTCCTACGACCTCGCGGTGCTCGACCGCGACATCCCCGGCCCGTCCGGTGACGAGGTCGCGCGGCGGATCGTCGCGTCCGGCAGCGGCATGCCGATCCTCATGCTCACGGCCGCCGACCGGATCGACGACAAGGCCGCCGGGTTCGAGCTCGGTGCCGACGACTACCTCACCAAGCCGTTCGAGCTCCGTGAGCTCGTCCTGCGGTTGCGGGCGCTCGACCGGCGGCGCGCGCACGCCCGGCCGCCGGTCCGCGAGATCGCGGGCCTGCGGGTCGACCCGTTCCGCCGGGAGGTGTTCCGCGACGGACGCTACGTCGCGCTCACCCGCAAGCAGTTCGCCGTGCTCGAAGTGCTCGTGGCCGCGGAAGGCGGTGTCGTCAGCGCCGAAGAGCTGCTGGAACGGGCGTGGGACGAGAACGCCGACCCGTTCACCAACGCCGTCCGCATCACGGTCTCCGCCCTGCGCAAACGCCTCGGCGAACCCTGGCTCATCGCCACGGTGCCCGGCGTCGGCTACCGGATCGACGCGTGAACCGGCCTCCCGGGCTCAGCGCCCGCCTCAAGCTCACCCTCAGCTACGCCGGGCTCGTTCTCGTCACCGGCGCCGTCCTGCTGGCCCTGGTGTGGCTCCACCTGCTGCGCCACGTGCCCGACAACGCCCAGGGCCTGCTCGGGATCTCCCCCAACCGGTACCTGCTGTCGCGGATCTTCGGGCGCGCCGCCGCCGTCGCACTGGTTCTCCTGCTGCTGTTCGGCCTCGTGGGAGGGTGGATCCTCGCCGGCCGGATGCTCGCACCACTGCGCCGGATCACCGACGCGGCAAGGAGGTCCACTGCCGGTTCGTTGTCCCACCGGGTTCGGCTGCCGGGCCGCGAGGACGAGTTCCGCGAGCTCGCCGACGCGTTCGACACCATGCTCGACCAGCTCGAGTCCCACGTCGCCAGGCAGCAGCGGTTCGCCGCGAACGCCTCCCACGAGCTGCGGACGCCGCTGGCGATCACGCAGTCACTGCTCGACGTCGCCCGCAAGGACCCGGCGCACGACCACGGCGAACTCGTCGAGCGCCTCCGCACGGTGAACAGGAGAGCGATCGACCTCACCGAGGCTCTTCTGCTGCTCAGCCGCAGCGACAGCGGAAGTTTCGCCCGCGGAGACGTCGACCTCTCCCTCGTCGCGGAAGAAGCCACCGAGATGCTGCTCCCCCTCGCCGAAATGTGGAAGATCACGCTCGACGTCACCGGTGATGCGGCTCAGACCGTCGGCTCTTCCGCACTCCTGCTGCGCATGATGACGAACCTCGTCCAGAACGCCATCGTCCACAACGTCCCCACCGGCGGCACCGTCAAGATCCACACGGAGTCGCGGCGCCACGCGAGCGTGCTGCGGGTCGAGAACACGGGCCCGCCACTCCCGGCGGCGCTCGTCCCCACCCTCACCGAGCCGTTCCACCGCGGCGCCGAACGGACCCGCACCGACGAGCACGCCGGCGTCGGACTCGGGCTGGCCATCGTGCACAGCGTCGTCCGCGCCCACGACGGCGCCCTCGACCTCAGGCCCCGCTCCGGCGGCGGACTCGTCGTGACGGTCCGGCTTCCTCAGAAACCACAGCCCTCCGGCGACCACGTCTGATCACTCGCGTTGCTGCCGTCGGCCCGCACGACCCGCACCTGAACGCACAGCGCGCCGGGGGCGTAGAGATCGACCGACGGCGTCTCGACCGTGCCCGACTTCAAGTCGTCGTTGGTGCGCCAGGCGAACGTGTCTCCCGCCAACGGTGACTGGTAGGTCCACGAGAACCGGAGCGTTTCGCGGTTCACGCGGGTGACGCTGACCGTGACCTTGGGCGACGGCCCGGCCTCGGCTCCCGCGTTCTGCGGCTGCGCCACCGGGTTCTGCTGCGGCAGCGAGTCGTCCTTCAGCCACAGCACGCCACTGGTGCCCACCACGCCGGCCGCCACCGCGGCGGCACTGGCGTACACCGGCCAGCGCGACCGGCGGCGCGGACGCGGATCGGCCGGCGTGACCACGGCGTCCACAGTGGACCCGGCCGGAGCGGTCTCGTGGTAGATCTCCCGCAGCCGCAGCGCGAAGGCTTCCGCCGACGCCGGGCGCACAGCGGGGTCGGCCGCCATCGCCTGGCGCAGCAGGAGCTCCAGCGGCCGCGGTGCCCGGCCGGTCGGTGGCGGGCTGCCGTGCAGGATGCGCTGCTCCAACGCGGCGTGCGAGTTGTCGCCGCGGGGCAGCACGAACGGCGAGTGCCCGACGAGCAGGTGCCACAACGTCGCCCCGAGGGAGAACACGTCCGCACGCACGCTGTAGAAGCCGCTGGTGATCACCTCGGGTGCCGTCCACGGCAGCCGGTCCCTGCCGAGCACGCCGAAGTCGGTGAGGCAGGCGTTGCCGGCCTCGTCGAGCAGGACGTTGGCCGGCTTGACGTCGCGGTGCACGACCCCGGCCCGGTGTGCGGCCTGCAGCGCGTCCGCGATCTGCAAGCCGATGTCCAGGACGCGCTCGACCGGCAGCGGTGCGAGCGCGGCGAGATCACCGTTCGAGTAGTGCTTCATCACCAGGTACAGCAGTCCGGCGCGCGTGCGGCCCGCGCGGTGCACCACGACGATGCCGGGGTGGCCCAGCCCGAGGACCGTCCGGATCTCGCCCGCCCGCGGCGGGTCGGCGAGCAGTTTCACCGCGACCTCGCCGTCCGGGCCGCGGTAGAGATGGACGTTCTTGCCGAGCGGTCGGGCGTACCGGAATCCGGGGATCTCCGGTAACTCCTCTGTCATTCGCCACCTCGTTGCCGACGACTGCGGTCAGGTGGCCCCGCCCACCTCCGCTGACTGAGTAATCCACCCCGGCTCGACTGTCAACGGTCAACCGCCAGTTGAGACGACGGTTGCCACGAATTCGGAACCATCCGGCCGCCGACTCGCCGGTCGGCACACGTCCTGACGGGGCACCGCCCGCGGGTAGCGTTCAGCGGCGTGGAACCTGTCGCGCTGCCGCTGGGCCGGCCCCGTGAGGAGCGGGCCGACGCCGCGCGCAACCGCGCCCACCTGATCGACGTCGCGCGCCGGATGGTGGCGGAACTGGGCGCCGACAAGGTCACCATGGACGGCCTCGCCGAACGGGCGGGGCTGGGCAAGGGCACGGTGTTCCGCCGCTTCCGCACCCGTGCGGGCATCTTCCTCGCGCTGCTCGACGAGGAGGAGAAGCACTTCCAGCAACGGCTGCTGAGCGGACCACCACCGCTCGGTCCCGGTGCGCCGGCGGTCGAGCGGCTGGTCGCGTTCGGCCGGGCACGCCTGGAGTTCCTCCTGGAGCACATGGTGCTGGCGCGTGCCTCGCTCGACCCGAGCCAGCCGGTTCCTCTCGACGAGAGCCCGTCGCTGTTCCACGTGCGGATGCTGCTGGGCGAGGCGTGCCCGGACGTGGCCGCGACCGGCCCCCTGGCGCTGCAGCTGGTCGCCGCGCTGGAAGGCCCTGTCCTGCTGTACCTGCAGAGCGCGGACGGCCCGGATCTCGCCACCGCGGTGGACGACCTGATCGCGAGCTGGCAGGTCCTGGCCGAGCGCGTCTGCGGCGTCAGCTGAGCGCGCTCATGGCGGTCACCAGCCCGTCGACGTCCTCCGGGTGTCGGTGCCGTACCCCGCGGCCCGGAGGCGGCGCGGGCGACGGCGTCGAGGATCTCCTACGTGGTCCCCGCGGACTTGTCACTGGCGAAGGCGTGCGCGTAGGCGGTCATGTGGCGGGGCTCTTTTCAGCTGACGATGGGCGAGGCGATCACGACGGTGACGTCCGCCGGTCCGGCGCCGGTGCGGTAGAGGTGGGGAGCGTCGCCGGCGAAGGCGAGGAGGTCGCCGGGCCTCAGTTCGCGCGGGGCGTCCGACGGGCCCGCGGTCAGCCGGCCGGAGACGACCAGCAGGTGCTCCACGGTGCCGGTCGCGTGCGGCACGCCGTCCAGCTCGGTGTTCTCCGGCATGCGCAACCGCCAGATCTCCAGGCTGTTGCCGCTGCTGATCCGGCGCAGCAGCTCACGGCCGACCTCGCCCTCGGCGATCTCGGTGCCCGGCACGTACACCGGGCCGGGATCGGTGTCGCGGGTCAGCAGGTCGGTCAGCGGGATCCGCAGCGCGATGGCGAGCGCGTCCAGCGTCTCCACCGTCGGGTTGCCCAGCCCGGCCTCCAGCTTGGACAGCGTCGCCTTGCTCAGGCCTGCACGGCGGGCCAGCTCCGAGCCGGTCATGCCGCGCTGCTCACGCCGCCGGCGGATCTGCGCGCCGACGGACGCGGCGGTGCTGCTCGTCGAGCGCCCCGCCATCACCGCGCCCCGTGCGCGGCGGAGTACGACACCCGGATCCGGCCCTTCTTGACCTTCAGCGTCGGCAGCACGAGATCTTCGAGGTCGCCGAGCGCGCGCACGTGCGTTCCCCCGCAAGGCGCCGCGTGCAGGGCACCCAGGCACACCACGCGCCGACCCCGCCCGTCTGTCTCGGCGGTCACCGGCAGGTTCTCGTCGACGGCCGCCGCGACCGCCTTGCGCAGCTCGGCGGTCACCTCCTCGCGGCCCGCCGGGTCGGCCAGCCGCGGGTCGTGCCCCGGATCGGCGAACTCGACGCGGGCCTGACCGGGGAAGTGGTTGTTGCCCGCCAGCTCCCACCCCCGCGCACGACCGGCAGCCTCGACGAGATGCCCGGCCGTGTGCAGCGCGGCGTGCGTCAGCCGCAGCTGGAGGTCGATCCGGGCCCGGACCCGTTGTCCCACGGCGAGCACCGGCCCCTCGGTCACCACCAGCCCCGACTCGGCCCGGACCGGCACGACCTCGACGTCGTCGAGCCATCCCCGGTCAGCGGGCTGACCACCGCCCTGCGGGTGGAACAGGCAGTGCTCGACGGCGGCCCACGGCCGTCCGTCCCGCTCCCCCACCGCGATCACCGTGGTGTCGGCCTGATCCGCGTAGGTGTCGTCGAGGTAGGTCCTGACCTGCATCGGGTACTCCAAGCGTTGAACGATACGTTTACTATATCGAACGCTGGAGCTGACGGTCGTGGATCCGGCGCCACACGAGCAACGAGACGATCGCGCCGCACAGGCACAGGAACATGTCCCACTGCGTGTCCCACTGGTCGCCTTGCGTGCCGAGGAAGTCGTCCGCCCCGCTGCCGAGAGCGAGCGCGCTGAACCACTCGACGAACTCGAAACAGGCGCTGATCGTGAGACACACGCACACGGTGAGGAAGCCGGTCCAGCCGCCGGGTCGCAACGGTGTCCGGCGCAGCAACACCTCCCGGACAGCGACCGCGGGCACGAAGCCCTGAACGACGTGCGCGAAGCGGTCGTAGTTGTTGCGCTGGGTGCCGAACAGTTCCTGCGCCCACTCCCCGAGCGGCGTCTCCGCGTACGTGTACTGCCCGCCGTAGCAGAGCACCAGCGCGTGCAGCACCAACAGCCAGGTGAGCAACCTGGTCAACGGGAACCGCTTGTGCAGCACGACCACCAGCGGGAGTCCGATCAGGACCCACACCACCTCGAGCAGCCAGGTGCCGGGCGACCTCGCCAGCACACCGGTCACCACCAGCGCGGCGACCACGACGCCCGCCAGCACCCATCCCTCGGTCCGGCCCACACCGCGCACTTCGTGTTCCATGCCGGGAGAACCTATGGGAAACCGCCACCGACGCGGACGCGCCGGCCGATCCGGTTACCTCATCTACATCTATCCGACGGTGTTCATCGGCCTGACGGTGTCCTTCAGGTCCGTCGAGCGGATTCGCATGGTGCCGGCGAGCGCGACCGCGATGACGACCAGCGTGACCAGCGCCAGCGCGGGATAGGCCCACCCGACCGCCGACAGCCAGCCGGGCCGGCTGATCGTCCAGATCGTCGGCTGCCGGCGCAGCTGGAACGCGATCACGTCCCAGAACATGACGGGACACCACAGCACCAGCAAGGTGATGCGCGCCCACGTCGCGATCCGCGTGTACACCAGCCAGATCAGCAGCGGAGCGACCCACACCCAGTGGTGGTCCCACGAGATCGGCGAGAGCAGCAAACCGAGGAACTGCACGGTCACCACACCGATCAGCGCGTCGCCCGCCCGCACAGCCGCCCGCAGCGCGAACCCGGCCAGCACCACCGCCGCCACCGCGGCGATCAACCAGGGCCACGACGGGCCCACGTCGTAACCGAAGGTGCGCGACAACGCCCCGCGCAGCGACTGGTTGTGCGCGGTGGCGACCGGGCCCACCCGGTCCGGGTCGCCGAACAGCACGAACCAGTACTGCTTGGCCTGGTTGAAGTCCACCAGGAAGCCGAGTCCGACGCTCGCCGCGAACGCGACGATCGACCACACCGCGGCTGCCCACCTGCGGGTGGCGAGGAAGTACAGGCCCGAGATCGCGGGCACGAGCTTCACGCCCGCCGTCAGGCCGATCCCGGCGCCCGCGACGCGCTGGTCGCGCGCCACCATCGCGGCGAGCACGACGGCCGCCAGCACCAGGTTGATCTGTCCGAACTCGAAGGTGTGGAAGACCGGCATCATCCACAGCAGCACCGCGGTCCACAGGATCGCCCGCTGCCGCCACAGGCGCGCGTCGGTCGTCCAGCGCTCGCCCGCGATCAGCCGCAGCGTCACGCGCACGATCCAGTACAGGCACAGCACCGACAACAGCCGGAAGCTCCACTGGGCGAGGCCCCAGAACATCCACGTCATCGGCAGGAACACCAGCGCGCCGAACGGCGGGTAGGTGAACGGCAGCGGGAAGTCAGGCGGCGAGTGCGGCGAGGTCACCTGGTACAGGTCGCCCTCGAGCACGTGCGGAGCCAGCGACCAGTACACGTACAGGTCGATCGACTCGTTGCCGAACCCGGTGACGATGACCCACGTGCGGGCGACCGCGGAGATCGCGAGCAGCCAGGGAGCGACGGCCAGGAGCCGCTGTTCCAGTTTCACAGCGCGACCTCCGCGCGTCGTCCCACGCGGAGCAGCCTCGGCACGGCCGCGAGGGTGAGCAGTCCGAGCGCCGGGTAGACCCAGCCGAGCGCGGCCAGCGGCCACGGCCTCGGAATGTCCCAAATGGACGGTTGCTGGTTGATGAGGAAGGTGATGACGTCAGAGCCGGTGACGACGACCCACGCGACGGCGAGCGCCAGATGCCTTGCCCCGTAGGCCAGCCACAGCACCAGCGGGATGACCCACAACCAGTGGTGGCTCCACGAGATCGGCGAGATGAGCAGTCCGAAGAACTGCACCGCGAGCACCGCGGCCAACTGGTCCCCCGCCCGCACCGCGGCGCGCACGGCGAACCACGTCAGCGCGGCCGACACGGCCACCGCGAGTAGCCACGGCCAGGACATCTCGACGTCGTAACCGAAAGAGCGGGACAACGCGCCGCGCAGCGACTGGTTGATCGCCGAGCCCACCGGTCCCACCCGGTCCGCCGCACCGAGCAGCTCGAACCAGTAGCGCCACGAGTCCGGGGCCGACACGAGTAAGCCCAGCGCCACCGTGATCGCGAAACCGGCCGCCGACCACGCCGCCGCGGCGAACCTGCGGGTGGCGAGGAAGTACAGCACGGAGATCCCCGGCGTCAGCTTCATCCCGATGCCGGCGCCGACACCGAGTCCCGCCACCGCCTGCCGGGTCGACACCACGGCCGCGAACACCCCGGCGACCAGGACGAGGTTGATCTGTCCGAAGTCGAGGGTCTTGCGCACCGGCTCGCACCACAGCGCCACCGCGGTCCACAGCAACGCCCGGCGCGACCACGTGACGTCGCAGGGCTGATCCGCCCTGGCCGCCAGCAGCTTCAGCGCCGTCCGCACCAGCCACCACAGGCAGAGCACCGACAGCACCTGCCACACGATCCGCGCGGCGAGCCACGGCAGGGCCGACACCGGCAGGAACACCATCGCCGCGAACGGCGGGTAGGTGAACGGCAGCGGGAAGTCCGCCGTGAACGGCATGTTGATGTCGTAGAGCTGATCGGACAGGACGTTCGGAGCGAGGCTCCAGTAGACCTTGAGGTCGATCATTCCCCAGTTCGCCGGATTGCCCAGCGTCCAGGCGTACACGGCGAGCGACAGGCCCAGCACGAGTGGCGCGAACCTCAGTGCCCGGCTCTCGGCGGCCCGCACGAGCTCAACCACCGTTCCCCCTGACCAGTTGCGTCGGCTCGGTGACCGTCGGCGCGGGTTGCAGCAGCGACCGTCCGACCCACCAGCCGGCGACCACCGTGGCAGCGAAGTAGGGCCACCACACCCAGGGGTTCATGTCGTCGTACGTCCACCTGGCGACGATCGTGCCGTCAGGCAGCGTGACCAGCACCATCCAGACGGAAACGCCTGCCAGGACGGCGATCCCGCGTTCCTTCCACGCGAAGGCCGCGGCCAGTGCCAGCGCCCAGGTGAAGTACCACGGCAGCACCGACGGTGCGAGCAGTGACGCGGCGAGCAGGGCGATGGTGGCGCGCCTGACCGCCTCCACGCCGCCCTCCCGCGCGAGCCACCACTGCCGCACGAGCACGACGGCGAGCACTACCAGTCCCGCCGCGCGGAAGAAGCCGAGGAAGCCGTCGCGGGTGAAGCCGGGGACGTAGTGGCCCACGGAGTAGAAGAGGAGTTCCGCCGCGGCGCACGGCAGCGACATCCACGTCAGCAACGGGCCCTGTGACCGCAGCACGCTGATCCAGCCGAGGTCGACCCCCGCGACCACGGTGGCCGCGGCGAAGGTGGCCGCGAAGACCGCTCCGCCGGCACCCGCCGCCACGAGGAAACGCTGCCTGGCCGGACCGGTCAGCCGGGCCGCCCACACCCACACGAGGAAGGGCGCGACGAGCAGCGCTGTCGCTTTCACGGCGGCGGCCAGCGCGATGAACGCGAAGCCGGTGAGATGTCTGCGGTCCAGCACTTTGAGCACGCCGACCGCCATCAGGCCGACCATGAGGATGTCGTTGTGAGCACCGCCGATGCCCAGTGCCACCACCAACGGGTTGGCCACCGTGAGCCACAGCGCGACGGAGGTGCGTCCGCCGAGGTGTGCGGTGAGACGGGGAATCGCCCAGGCGAGCAGCACCAGGCCGGTCAGCACGGCGAGCCGCATGAAGATGGCGCCGAGGATGACGTTGTCACCGGTCAGGAAGACCGTCACCTTGCCCAGCAGGAGGAACAGCGGCCCGTAGGGCGACGGCGTCTCCTGCCAGAGCCCCGCCACGTTGCCCCGCAGCGGAAGATCCAGCACTGACGCGCCGCGCACGTACGGGTCGAAGCCGCGCAACGCGACGGCACCCTGCGCCAGGTAGCTGTAGACGTCGCGGCTGTAGAGCGGGGGCGCGATGATCAGCGGCGCGGTCCACGCCGCGGCGGCCACCGACACGATCCGGCCGCCCGCCTCGCCCTTGAGCACCATGCGGCCGAGCCGGACCCACGACAGCACCATGAGCCCGAGACCGGCGAACAGGACCATGAAGGCGAGGTCGTGGCCGTGCCCGTACCTGATCGCGTTCAGGATCGTCCCGCTCAGCAGCGGGTCCCTGCGCACGATCGCACCGGCTCCCAGGCCGCCGACGGCGAGCATGACGGCACCGATCACGCCTGGCCACAGGATTCGCCGCGGAATTCGCCGGAGCACAGCTCCAACAGCGGTCACAACAACTACGCGCCCTTCGTCCCCGGCGGCGAGCGCTGAGCAGCTGCGGGGTTAGTACAAAACGGATTGGCCTCGATGCAATCACAAGATCAATCCGCAGACCAGGAAGAAGTGTCGGAGGGATCCGATGCACAGTTCTGCCGGTGGTTCTGCCTGCGTTCCGCCTGCCGGACGGATAACGGCCTGGTCGTCGCCTGTGCCAACTACTCTCGCGAACATGCGCGCGTTGTGGGTGCCCGCGAGTCAGCTCGGTGCGGTCCTGCCGGTGATCCCGGTCGCGGAACACCTCGCGTCGAACGGGTGCGAGGTGACCGCCGTCGCGTCCGGCGCCCTGGAGCTGCACCGGCCCTCGGTCTCGGAGTCGGTGCGGTTCATCTCCTTTCCCACCACCGTGAAGCACACGGGCAGGGAGGAGGTGAGCGCGGCCAGCAGCCGCCTGGAGCACGTCGAGACGCAGGAGGAGAAGGAGCGGCGCATCTTCGCGCGGACCGTGCGGGAGATCGAGGACATCACCGCCGCCGTCAAGATGACCCGGCCCGACGTGATCCTCGGCGATCCGTTCGTCATGGGCACACCGCTCGCGGGCGAGCTCCTCGGCGTGCCGGTGGTGTCCCTGATCCACCACCTCTTCGACGAGGGCGCCTCGCACTACTGGCCGCACCAGCACGTGTGGATGCGCAGGAACCCGAAGAGCCCCGAGGGGTTCGTCGAGTGGTGGAACGGCCTGCGCTGCCGGCTCGGCCTGCCCCCGGAACCGAGACCCGCCGCGCAGGCCCAGTGGTGGCCGCACTCCCGCCACGCCTCGGTGCTGCTGACGCACCCGATGGTGCGTTATCGCCCCCGCCCGCTGCCCGCGTACGCCGGCCTCGCGCTGCCGCGGATGTGGGCCCCCTCCGCGGGGTACGGCGACGCCGAGTCCGTCGTGGACAGGATGACGGCCGGGCGAACGCCCCAGGTGCTGGTGACGAGTTCCTCGCTGTGGCAGCCGGACAGCGGCTTCGTGTGGTCGGCCATCGAGGCGTGCCGCGAGCTGGGCTGGGACGTCACCACGACCGTGCCGTCCGTCAAGGACTCCGGCAGCCGCGTGACGGCCGCCCACTCGTTCCTCCCGCACTCGCGCCTCCTCCCCGCGGCGGACGTCGTCGTGACGGGAGCCGGTCTGGGGACGGCACTGCGCGCCGTCGAGGCCAGGACTCCGCTCGTGCTCTGCCCGTCGAGGTGGACCAACCCGCGGTCCCGGAAGCGGGACACCACGCACATCGCCGAGGTGCTCACCGGCGCGGGCGTCGCCGAACGCGTCTTCCAGGAGGACGCGACCCCGGACGCGATGCGAGCCGCGCTGCAACGGCTCGTCGCGCGCCGCGACGAGGTGCGCCGCCGGTTCGGCGAGTTCGGTGCGGCGCTGGAGGACGGCCTGAGATCCAGGGCGGTCCTCGACACGGATGGCCTCTGCGAGCTGATCCGGCGCGTCGCGGAACGCGGACGTCCGGCGCCAGCCTGAGCCGCGGCCGAAAATTTCCGGTACCGCGGGTGACCCACGAGGACTATGCAACTGAAACGTGTTCTAGTTATCCTACGACGCATGATCGCCACAGTGGTGTGGGGCACGGGAAACGTCGGCCGTGCCGCGATTCGGGCCGTCGAGGCTCATCCGGCGCTGAAGCTGGCGGCGGTCGTCGTCCACAACCCGGACAAGGTCGGGCGGGACGCGGGCGTTCTCGCCGGGCTCGACGTCGAACTCGGGATCACGGCCACCAGCGACATCGACGCGGTGCTGGCCGCCAGTCCACGTGCCGTGGTGTACGCGGCCTCCGGCGACATCCGCCCGGACGACGCGCTCGCCGACATCACCAGGGCGATCCGGGCCGGCGCGGTCGTCGTCACGCCCTCGCTGTACGCGCTCTACGACCACCGCAGCGCGCCGCCGGAGCTACGAGAACCGGTTCTAACTGCCATCGCGGAGGGCGGTGGTTCGCTGTTCGTCTCCGGTGTCGACCCCGGCTGGGGCAACGACGTGCTGCCGTTGCTGATCAGCGGCCTGGGCAGCGAGATCGACGCGGTCCGCTGCCAGGAGATCTTCGACTACTCGACCTACGACCAGCCGGACGCGGTGCGGTGGCTGATCGGCATGGGCCAGCCGCTGGACTACCAGGCGCCGATGCTGATGCCGACGGTGCCGACCATGGTGTGGGGCGGTCAGATCCGGCTCATGGCCAGGGCGCTGGGTGTCGAGGTCGAGGAGATCCGCGAGACCGTCGACCGGCGTGCGCTCGACGCCGCGGTGACGACGCGGACCATGGGCGAGTTCGAGGCGGGCACGCAGGGTGCGATCCGGTTCGAGGTGCAGGGCATCGTCGGCGGCAAACCGCTCATCGTCATCGAGCACGTCACGCGCATCCACGCGTCGTGCGCCACGGACTGGCCGATGCCTCCGTCCGGGGACGGCGCGCACAAGGTGATCATCGAGGGGCGCCCGCGCATCGAGGTCTCGGTCGAGGCCACCGACGAGGGCGAGAACCGGTCCGCGGGCGGCAACGCGACAGCGGTCGGCCGGCTCGTGAACGCCATCGACTGGCTCGCCGCCGCGGATCCCGGCCTCTACGACGCGCTCGACGTCCCGCTGCGCCCCGCCACCGGCAAGCTCGGAAGGACCTCACGATGAACCTCGACATCCCCGAGGGCAAGGACCCGATCGCGTACGTGTGGGGGGAGATGGTGCCCGGCATCGGTGTCGCGGCGGCGAACTTCTCGCTGGCGGTGTACAGCCACACCACGCTCGGGCTGCGCGAGTTCGAGGCGGCGCGGCTGCGGATCGCGCAGATCAACGGGTGCATGTTCTGCATGGACTGGCGGACCGAGCGCGACGGGCAGAAGGTCGAGGAGGGGTTCCTCGACGCGGTGACCCAGTGGCGCACCACCGACACCTTCGACGACCGCACCAGGCTGGCCGCGGAGTACGCCGAGCGGTACGCACTGGATCACCACGGTCTCGACGAGGAGTTCTGGTCCCGCATGACCGCGCACTACAGTCAGGTGGAGATCGCGGAGCTGAGCATGTGCATCGGCTCGTGGCTCGCGTTCGGCAGGTTGAACCACGTGCTGGGCCTCGACGCCATGTGCGTGCTGCCCAAGTTCTGAGTCCTCCGCACCGGACTCACAGATCAGTCGCGATGATCTTCTCGATGTTCCGCTCGGCCAGCGCGGTGATGGTGACGAACGGGTTCACGGTGGTGTTGCCGGGAATCAGCGCACCGTCCATCACGTACAGACCGCTGTAGCCGTGCAGGCGGCCGTGGTTGTCGGTGGCCTTGTTCAGCACGGCGCCGCCGAGCGGGTGGTACGTCAGGTGGTCGCCCCAGACCTTGTAGACGCCGAAGAGGTCGGTCCGGTAGATCGTCCCCTCCTTCGCGTTGATCTTGTCGAAGATGGTCTTGGCGGCGTTGATGGACGTCTGCTTCCACGCGGTCTGCCAGTTGAGGTCGACCCTGCCCGCGGCGGCGTTCCACGAGAACTCGGCGCGGCTCGGCGTCCTGGTGATGGACAGGTAGAACGAGGCGTACGTCTCGATCCCCGTCGGCAGCGGGGCCACCTCCGCGAACGTGCCGCCCGCAGCCCAGTTGTCGATGCCCGCGGTGGGGATGGACGACTGCAGTGAGCCGGTCGGGTCCCACATGTGGTTGGCACGGCCGCACATGACGTTGCCGTTGTCGCCCCAGCCCTTGCCGATCTCGCCGTTGAGGTTCGGCAGCGCTCCGGTGGACTTGAGCTTCACCAGCAGCTTGCTCGTCCCGACGCTGCCCGCCGCGAAGAACACCTTGGCCGCCGTGACGCTCTTGGTCGCGACCGTGGCACCGGTGGTGTTGATCTGTTCGATGGTGACGGTGTAGCCGCCACCGGACGCGGGTGCGACCGACGTGACCTTGTGCAGCGGGGAGATCGTGACCCGGCCGGTCGCCCTGATCTTGCGCAGGTAGGTCTGCTGCAGGGACTTCTTGCCGTGGTTGTTGCCGTAGAGGATCTCGCCGGCCAGCGCCGACTTCGGGACGGTGCCGGCCGCCTCCTGCTTCATGTAGTTCCAGTCGTACACGTTGGGCACGTAGACGAACGGGAAACCGGACCGCTGGGCGTGTTTGCGGCCGACCCTGGCGTACTGGTAGCACGCGGTGGTGTCGAACCAGGCCGGGTCGATCATCGTGACCCCGAGCTCGGCGTTGGCGCGCGGGTAGTAGACGTTGTACATCTCGTCCGGGTTGACCGTCGGCAGGACCTCGCCGAAGTACTCACGGCGTGGCGTGACGGCCATGCCGCCGTTGACGAGCGACCCGCCACCGACACCGCGTCCCTGGTAGACGGTGATGCCGCCGAACTCCTCCGCGTCCAGGATCCCGGTGTAGCGCGGGACGTCCTTGTCGATCGGGAAGCCCAGGAAGTTGCTGATCGGCTGTTTCGTCCTGGTCCGCAACCAGTACGACCGCTGGTCCGGTGTCGTGGTGTTGGCGAAGATCTTGCCGTCCGCACCGGGCGTGTCCCACGCCAGACCCATTTCGATCATGTGGACGTCGACACCGGCCTGCGCGAGACGCAGGGCCGTCACGCAGCCGGCGTAACCGGTACCGATGACCAGAGCGGGCACGACGGCGGCGTCGGAGATGGTCGCGGAAGCGGAGGCTCGTGCCGCGGGACTCAGGCCGCCGAGGGCCACCGCTCCAAGAATAGAACCGGTTCCTGCGATGAACGTGCGTCGAGAGGGACCCTTGAAACCGTTGTCACACCTCATTGTGTGGGCCATGTGATCTTCCTCACTCTTGCCGTATGAGAACAAGTTATACCTGTGGTTCGGGGGCAAGTCACTACCTCGCCGTTCCGGTTCTCTGCGCCCATGAGGTGAAGGTCGGCCACCCTCGGCCGGATGCCGGACTCCCGGTTGATCCACTCTCGTGAGGTCTTTGCGCGGCAAGGAACCTCGGAGTGCCGCATTGGAGACTTCTCGCCGAGCGCCTGCACCGCCGGGGAAGCCCCCGCATGGCCGGGGCGAGCTGCTGGTGGCGTGCGCCGCGCCGTCCCGCTTCGCCCGGCGTGTCCGGCGGTCCTCGCTGAGGACACCCCGCCCGGCATCGAGACACTCGCGACCGTCGTAGGTGGACGAATTGAGCACTGTGCTGAACGAGTGATGGATGCGAACATGTGTTCGTGAGCCTCACGCCGATCCTGCACGCCGACCTGGACGCGTTCTACGCCGCCGTCGAGCAGCGGGACGACCCGCGCCTGCGCGGCCGCCCGGTGATCGTGGGCGGCGGCGTGGTGCTGGCGGCGAGCTACGAGGCCAAGGCGTTCGGCATCCGCACCGCGATGGGCGGCGCACGTGCACTGCGCCTCTGCCCTCACGCCGTCGTCGTGCCGCCGCGCATGTCCGCGTACTCCGCGGCGAGCAAGGCGGTCTTCGAGGTGTTCCGCGACACCACCCCGCTGGTGGAGGGCCTGTCGATCGACGAGGCGTTCCTCGACGTCGGCGGCCTGCACAGGATCGTCGGGCCACCGGAACTGATCGCCAGCCGGCTGCGTGAGCGCGTGCTCGGCGAGGTCGGCCTGCCCATCACCGTCGGGGTGGCCCGCACGAAGTTCCTCGCCAAGGTCGCGAGCGCCGTGGCCAAACCCGACGGCCTGCTGGTCGTGCCGGCCGACCGCGAGCTCGACTTCCTGCACCCGCTCCCGGTGCAGCGGCTGTGGGGCGTGGGCAAGGTGACCGCAGCCAAGCTGCACGACCTGGGCATCCGCACGGTCGGCCAGGTGGCCCGCCTCGACGAGACGGACCTGGTCTCGATCCTGGGCAAGGCGGCGGGCCGGCACCTGCACGCGTTGGCGCACAACCGCGACCCGCGCCCGGTCCTGGCCGGACGCCGCCGCCGCTCGATCGGCTCCCAGCGCGCCCTGGGCCGCGCGCCGCACGACCTCGACGCCATTCTCACCTCGCTCGTCGACGGCATCACACGACGGCTGCGCAACGCCCATCGCGCCTGCAGAACCGTCGTGCTGCGCCTGCGTTTCGCGGACTTCACCAGGGCGACGCGCTCGCACACGCTGATCCACCCGACAGCGGAGACCGGCCTCCTGCTGACCGCCGCACGGCTGCTTCTCACCGCCGCCCTGCCGGAAATCGCGAGCCGCGGCATCACGTTGCTCGGCGTGTCCCTGACCAACCTGAGCGACGAGGACACGATTCAGTTGATGCTGCCGTTCGACGACCACTCGCCCGGCGCGCTCGACTCCACATTGGACCGGCTGAAGGACCGGTTCGGCTCATCGTCGGTGACGCGGGCCGCGATGCTCGGCCGCGATCCCGGCATCTCGGTGCCGCTGCTACCGGACTAGTCGAACCTTCCCGGGATCGGCGCCAGCGGGTACTGGCGCCAGAAGAACGCGTCGGCGGCGTGCTGGTCGGCGGCGAAGTTCACCGCCTCCACGATCTTGCCGCCACGGATCCGGTACGCCAGCGTCCACGTGATGTCCAGACCCGCAGGCGTCGTGCTCCCGAGCGGAACGTGCTGCGGGTCGGGTTCACCGCCACCGGTGGTGGCACTTTCGCGCGCAACGCCCGAGAGGTGTTCAAGGAACGGTTTCCGGGCGTGACCGTTGAGCCGAAACGGTTCGACTGGGGCGGTGAGCCCCAGGCGCTGCGGGACGGCTTGGCGGACGTCGCTTTCGTGTGGTTGCCCGCGAACCTCCGGAAGTTGCACTCGGTGGTCGTCGCGACCGAACCGCGGTGGGTGGCCGTGCGCAAGACACATCCGTTGGCGGAAAAGGAGGAAGTCGGTATCGGCGACCTCCGGGACGAGCCCCTCATGTGGACGAAGCTGGCGCCGCGGGAGTGGGTGGACTGGTGGGCGGTCAACCCGCGGCCGGACGGGTCGGCGCCGGTGTGGGGGCCGGAGAACGAAAACGTCGAGGAGATGCTGGAGCACGTCGCCACCACGTCCGGGGTGTGCATCGGGCCGGAGTCGATGAAGAGCTTCTACGTGCACCCGGACCTCACCTGGCGGCCGATCGTCGGCGTCGAACCGCTGCGGATCGCGCTGGCCTGGCCGGAGCAGTCGGCCAACCCGCTGGTCCGGGAGTTCGTCGGCGTTGTGCGCCGACTGGAGTCTTGATCGCTCCACACCGTCAGGCCAAGGTGAGGGAAGTTCAGGTACCTGAACACCTCGGAAGCCGACGGCGTCAGACGAGGAGCACGGATGCGGAAACGCGCGACAGTCGCCCCCCTGCTGGCCCTGCTGGGGCTGGTCCTTCCCACTCCGGCAGCGGCCCAGCCGACCAACACGGTCGTGTCCGGGCAGGCCAGGTTCCAGGTCCTCTCCCCCACCCTCGTGCGCAGTGAGTACGCGGGAGACCGCAGGTTTGAGAACGCGCCCACTTACAACGTTGTAAATCGCACCGGCTTTCCCCGAACCCCCTATCGCACGCGGGTCGAAGACGGCTGGCTGATCATCACCACCTCGGCTCTGACCTTGCGTTATCGCGTGGACTCCGGGCCGTTCCGCGCGGACAACCTCGAACTGACGACCAACGGCACGACCGCGTCCCCGTGGCGGCGGGTGGTCTGTGCGACCGGTCAGCTCTGCGAGGCTGAAGACCAGCAACGAGAGGGCATGCTGGTCGCGCGGGAGCATCCCGGCCACACCGGCGCGGGCTTCGTGGCGGGTTTCTCCTACGCCAACAACGGGATCACTGCGACGGTCAGAGCCGCCGCCCCGGGAAAGCACCGGATCGCCGTCAAGTACGCGAACGGGCGTGGCGGTGACGGCAGGCACGAGAACCGCACGCTCAGCCTCAGCGTCGACGGCCGGTTCTCGCGGCAGATCACCTTGCCGGCGACAGCGGACTGGCGCGACTGGAAGCCGGCCGAGGCCGAGGTCGACCTGCCGGCGGGCGAACACCGCGTCTCGCTGACGAAGAACCTCACCGACTCGGGCAATGTCAACGTTGACAGCCTCGCGCTGCTCGGACTCGGCCAGCCGTACCCGGCCACACCGGACCGGGCGCTGGACGACTGCCGGTTCGGCACCACGTGCGAGGCCGAGAACGGCGCGCTCACCGGCGCGGCCGCCATCGCCGACGAGCACGCCGGCCACACCGGCACCGGGTTCGTCGCCGAGCTGGTCGGCGGGACCAAGCTCAGCCAGCGGGTGAGCGGTGTTCCGGCGGCGGGCACCTACACCGTGAACCTGCGCTACGCCAACGGTGTCGGCGGCGACGGCAAGCACGAGCCGCGAACCGTGCTGCTCAACGGGCAGGCGATCACGTTGCCCACGACGGCGAACTGGGCCACGTGGGCCACCACAGCCGCGCGGATCCCTTTGCCGGCAGGCACTTCCGACCTCGCCGTCACGTGTCCGGACACCGGCTGCCACGTCAACCTCGACACCATCGGCGTCAACGCCACCCAGCAGCACCTGGCCCTCGGCGGCTACCGGCGCTCGCTCGACGGCTACACCGGCAACAGCGGTGCCCCGCAGCTCTACCCCGGCCTGTTGTACCGCGACGGCTGGTACCTGCTGGACGACACGGGTTCCGCCTACGCCAACGGCACGCCGCGACCGGACCGTGGAGCGCAGCCGTACCAGGACGGCTACGTGTTCGGATATGGCCAGGACCACAAGGCGGCACTGGGTGACCTCGCGCGGCTGACCGGCGGGCCGAAGCTGTTGCCGCGCTGGGCTTTCGGCGTCTGGTACTCCGAGTACATCGACCGGACCGCCGCCGACTACCGCGACCGGATCCTGCCCGCGTTCCGGCAGCACGGCGTGCCGCTGGACGTGCTGGTGGTGGACACCGACTTCAAGGCGCACAACACGTGGAACGGCTGGCGCGTCGACACGAACAAGTTCCCCGACCCGCAAGGCTTCCTGGACTGGGTGCACGGCGAAGGGCTGCACAGCACGCTCAACATCCACCCGAGCATCCAGGGCAACGATCCGGACTTCCCGCAGGCTCAGGCCACCGCCAAGGGCAAGCTCGCGAAGGGGCAGGGTTGCACGGACTGTTACGTCTTCGACTGGGGCGACCCGGACCAGCTGCGCGCGTACATCGAACTGCACCAGAAGATGCCGACGGACTTCTGGTGGCTCGACTGGTGCTGCGACGGTTCGGGATCGTCGTTGCGCGGGGTCACGCCGGACTCGTGGATCAACGAGCAGTACGCGAAGCTCGGCGGGTTCGCGTTCTCGCGCGGCTTCGGGTCGTTGCAGGCGGGCGGCTACAGCGGATCCGGGCCGCTGCCGACCGGACCGTGGGCGGAGAAGCGCACCACCCTGCACTTCACCGGCGACACCTCGTCGACGTGGGGCGCGCTCAAGGCGACCATCGGCTACACCTCGGCCGAGGGGGTGTCGACCGGGATGTCCGCGATCAGCCACGACATCGGCGGGCACAACGACACCACCGGGCTACGCGGCTCGGAGACGTACCTCGACAACGGTCAGCTCCGCTACACCACCAAGCTGCCGGACGATCTCTACGCGCGGTGGGTGCAGCTCGGCGCGTTCCAGCCGATCACGCGGCTGCACAGCAACCACGGTGATCGCCTGCCGTGGCAGTACGGTCCGGCCGCGCAGGCGTCGGCGACCAAGTTCCTGAACCTGCGCGAACGCCTGGTGCCGTACCTCTACACGCTGGCGGAGCAGGCCAGCCGCACCGGAGTTCCCATGGTGCGCCCGGCTTTCATCGACCACCCCGGCAGCCCGGAGGCGTACTCCACCGTGGACACCCAGTTCCTGCTCGGCCCGGACGTGCTGGTCGCGCCCATCACGACGCCCGGAGACACCGGTGAGACGCGGGTGTGGTTTCCCCCGGGCCAGTGGACCGACTACTTCACCGGCCGCGTGTACCAGGGCAACACGTGGGCGACCGTCAGCGCGGGCTGGGACACCATGCCGGTGTTCCTGCGCGCCGGCGGAATGCTGGTCGAACGCACGAACAACGTCACCAACGACGTGCAGAACCCGACCGACGCGCT
Source organism: Lentzea atacamensis (assembly GCF_003269295.1). Taxonomy (GTDB): domain Bacteria; phylum Actinomycetota; class Actinomycetes; order Mycobacteriales; family Pseudonocardiaceae; genus Lentzea; species Lentzea atacamensis. Next base: position 585,047 of record NZ_QLTT01000001.1, read on the forward strand.
CACGGTGCACGTGACCGCCGGAGCGACGGGCGAGTTCACGTTGTACGAGGACAAGGGCCGCACCCGGATCACCCAGCACAAGGGCGTGATCACGGTGCAGCAGAGCAAGGTGTCCAAACGGGACTGGACGGTCGTCGTGCACAACGCCGACGGGTTGAGTCGTGTCGTCCGGGCGCCGGGAGTGCGTCAGCTGGCGGTGATCGACATCCGCTGATCAGTCCTCCGGCACCCAGTCCAGCAACCGCACCTTCGCGACCGTGCGGACGTGCTTGCGCATGGCGGCCGCCGCCTTCTTCGGATCGCCCGCGGCGATGGCCTCGTAGATCGCCGTGTGCTGCGCCAGCGAACGGGACGGGCGACCCGGCTGGCGCAGCGACTCGGTGCGGCTCTCGGTGATCTGGCCGGCGATGGTCTTCATGAAGTCGGCGAGCAACGAGCTGTGCGCGGCGGCGGTGACGGCGGCGTGGAAGCGGCGATCTCCTTCCACGCCGAAGTCACCGCCGGCGATCTCGTCGCGCATGAAGTCCAGGGCCTGGCGGATGTCCTCGAGCTCGGCGTCCGTGCGGCGTTCCGCGGCGAGCTCGGCGAGCTTCGTCTCCAGCGCCTCGCGCGCCTCCAGCACCTCCGGGAGGCGCTTGCGGCGTTCGACGAGCTGCTCGACCGGTTCGACGTCGAGGGTGTCGCGGACGAGGTAGGTGCCGCCGCCGTGACGTGCTTCGACGAGGCCCTGAACCTCCAGCACCACGATCGCCTGCTTCACCGACGCGCGGCTCACTCCGAGGCTCGCGGCGAGCTCGCGCTCGGCGGGCAGCTTGTCGCCCGCGCTCAGGCCCGCTTCGGCCACGTACGCGCGCAGGCGTTCGAGCACCTGCTCGTACAGGCGGGACTTGACCATGGGCCGCAGTGCCTCCGACATCGGTCCAGGATATCCGCTGAAGTGGCTCAGCCACTAGGCCACCTCTTGACAGCCGGTGGAGCGTGGGCGGAAAGTGGCTCAGCCACTTAGCCACCTCTGGGAGAGCCCAACGACGGGAGCCCTGCATGTCCGCCGAACTGATCTCCATACTCGTGCTGGTCGTGGTCTTCGTCATCGCCACGACCAGGTCGATCAACATGGGCGCGCTCGCGTTCGCCGCCGCGTTCGGCGTCGGCACGCTGGTCGCGGACATGAAGACCGACGACATCTTCAAGGGCTTCCCCGGCTCGTTGTTCGTCGTGCTGGTCGGGGTGACGTTCCTGTTCGCCATCGCGCGGGCCAACGGCACCACGGACTGGCTGGTGCACCTGGCGATCCGGCTGGTGGGCGGGCGGATCGCCCTGATGCCGTGGGTGATGTTCGCGATCACCGGCGTCCTCACCGCGATCGGCGCGGTGAGCCCGGCGGCGGTCGCCATCGTCGCGCCGATCGCGATGGGCTTCGCCGCGAAGTACAAGATCAGTCCGCTGCTGATGGGCGTGATGGTGGTGCACGGCGCGCAGGCCGGCGGCTTCTCCCCCATCAGCATCTACGGCACGATCGTCAACGGCATCGTGGCCAAGGAAGGCTTACCGGGCAACGAGATCGTGCTGTTCCTGGCGAGCCTCGTGGTGAACCTGCTGATCTCCTCCGTGGTGTTCGTGGTGTGCGGCGGCATGAAGCTGGCCCGGCACCCCGTCGCGGCACCCGCGCTCGTCCACGCGGGCGGTGGAGGAACCGCGGACGACGCCGAGGACCCGATCACGCTGACCGCGCCGCGCATCGCCACCCTCGTGGGGCTGGCCGCGCTCGTCGTGGCGGCGCTGGTGTTCGACCTCGACGTCGGCCTCGCCGCGATCACGGTGGCGGTGCTGCTCAGCGTGGTGTGGCCGGAGACCTCCAAGCAGGCGATCACCCAGATCACCTGGCCGACCGTGCTGCTGATCTGCGGCATCCTCACCTACGTCGCCGTGCTGCAGACGATGGGCACGATCAAGTGGGCCGGCGACTCGGTCGCGGGCGTCGGTGCTCCCCTGCTCGCCGCCCTGCTGATCTGCTACATCGGCGCGATCGTGTCCGCGTTCGCCTCGTCGGTCGGCATCATGGGCGCGCTGATCCCGCTCGCCGTGCCGTTCCTGCTGCAGGGTGAGGTCAGCGCGGTCGGGCTGATCGCGGCGCTCGCGGTGTCGGCGACCGTGGTCGACGTGAGCCCGTTCTCCACGAACGGAGCGCTGGTGCTGGCCGGTGCGCAGGACGTCGACCGCGACAAGTTCTTCAAGCAGCTCATGGTTTACGGCGGGATCATGGTCGCGGCAGCGCCGCCGCTGGTCTGGCTCGCCCTCGTCGTCCCCGGAATCTGGTGAGCCCGTGATGTTCCCCTTGTCCTCCGACCGCGTCGCGCTCCGCTTCGGCGACCGCACCCTCACCCACACCGAGCTCGCGTCCTGCGCGGGAGCCCTGGCACGCGAGTTGTCCGGGCTGCCCCGCGTGGCGATCTGGGCCACGCCGTCGATCGAGACGTGCGTCGCCGTCGTCGCGGCTCTGCTCGCCGGGGTGCCCGCCGTGCCGCTCAACCCGAAGGTGGGCGAACGCGAACTGGCGCACATCGTGGCGGACAGCGCGCCCGCCAACGTGCTCGCAGCACCGGGAGCGCGGTTGCCCGAAGGACTGCAGTCGGTGCCGCGGCGGGACGTCACGCTCGACGTCTCGTCGGACGAGCCGTTCGCGGAGCCGGATCCCTCCTCGCCCGCGCTGATCGTCTACACCTCGGGCACCACGGGAGCGCCCAAGGGCGTCGTGCTGCCCCGCCGGGCGATCGTGTCCACACTGGACGCCGTGGCCGAAGCGTGGGAGTGGACCTCCTCGGACGTGCTGGTGCACGCGCTGCCGCTGTTCCACGTGCACGGCCTGATCCTCGGCGTGCTCGGCCCATTGCGGCGCGGTGGCACGCTGCACCACCTGGGCAAGTTCTCGACGACCGCGTTGACCGAGGCGCTGGACGGCGACGGCACGATGATGTTCGGCGTGCCGACGATGTACCACCGCATCGCGGAGGAGGTCGGCTCGAATCCCGGCCTCGCTCGCGCGCTGCGCTCGGCACGGCTGCTGGTGTCGGGCTCGGCCGCGTTGCCCGTGCGCGACCACGAGCGGATCGCGGCGGCGACCGGCCAGCGGGTGGTCGAGCGCTACGGCATGACAGAGACGCTGATGAACACCAGCGTGCGCGCCGACGGCGACCGCCGTCCCGGTACCGTCGGCGTGCCGCTGCCGGGGGTCGAGGCCCGGCTCGTCGACGACAACGGCCAGACCCTGGAAGAAGCCGGTGCGGTGGGCGAGATCCAGGTCCGCGGGCCGAACCTCTTCACCGAGTACCTGAACCGCCCGGACGCCACCGCCGAGGCGTTCGCGGACGGCTGGTTCCGCACCGGCGACGTCGGCACGCGCGACCCCGACGGCTACTACCGGATCGTCGGGCGCAAGGCCACGGACATCATCAAGAGCGGCGGCTACAAGATCGGCGCGGGCGAGATCGAGAACGCCCTGCTGGAACACCCGGGAGTCGCCGAGGTGGCGGTGACCGGCGAACCCGACGACGACCTGGGCGAGCGGATCATCGCCTGGGTCGTGCCCGCCGGCCCCGCGCCCGACGAACGGGAGCTCGCCGACCACGTGGCCCGCCTGCTCACCCCGCACAAGCGGCCGCGGCTCGTCCGGTTCGTGGAGTCGTTGCCGCGCAACGACATGGGCAAGGTCGTGAAGCGTGCGCTCCGGGCCTGAGCCCGCCCGCGCGCTGATCGGGCGGCTGGCGTCGGTGTTCACCGAGCTGCCTGATCCGGAGGTGGCCTCGGGATCGGGCAGGCTCGGGTGGGGCGACGTGCCGGCCGCCGCCGGGTGCTCGAGTGGCGGTCCTCTTGACCGCGCCGGTCACGACGACACCTCAACCACCGCCACCACCACACACGACCGCTCCAGCCACACCGACACACCCACCACCGCGCACGACGGCCCCCTCGGCTGGCCCGGCTACGACGACCAGCTGGCCCAGGCCACCGAGCGAACCGGCGAACGCGAGTCCGTCGTGTGCGGCATCGCGGAAATCGGCCGCGTCACCGCGATGGTCGTGGCATTCGAGTTCGGCTTCTTCGGCGGCTCGCTGGGAACCCGCACCGGCGCACGCATCGAGCAGGCGTTCGAGCGGGCCCGCGCGCTGCGGCTGCCGGTGGTGTCGCTGGTCAGGACCGGAGGCAGCCGGATGCAGGAGGGCACGCCCGCCTTGCTGCAGCTGCAACGCATCGCGCGCCAGCTCGTCCTGACGCGTGAGGCGGGGCTGCCGCACATCGCCGTGCTGCGCGACCCCACCACCGGTGGCGGCTGGGCGACGCTCGGGGCCGGCGCCGACGTCGCGCTGGGCCTTCGCGGTGCCCAGGTCGGGTTCGCCGGGTCACGGGTGCGGCCGCCGGGATACTCGGTGACCCAGCAGTTCGCGGCCGGTCTGGTCGATCAGCTCGTGCCGCCGGACGAGCTGCGGGTCCGGCTGGAACGCTGGCTGCGGCTGCTCACCCCGGCCGAGCTCGAGCCCGCTGCCGTGCCGGCGGCGCTGGGATGTGCGGAGTTGCCGGACACCGGCTGGGACGCGGTGCAACGCGCCCGTGCACCGGACCGGCCGCGTGCCGCCGCTTACCTCGCGGCCTACTTCGACTGGCACGAGCCGGTCAGCGGAGACCGTTGCGGCGGCGTCGATTCCGGTGTGCTGTGCGGGTTCGGGCAGCGTTCCGGCACGACGATCGCGTACGCCGCGCAGTGCGGCACGGCCACGCGGCCGGCCGGGTTTCGCACGGCGGCGCGCCTGGTGCGGCTGGCCGACCGGCTCGGGATCCCGGTGCTGACGCTCGTGGACACGCCCGGCGCGGCCAACGACGCGGCCGCCGAGAAGGCGGGTGTCGGAGCGGCCATCGCGGACATGTTCACCGCGGTCGCGGCCGCTCAGGTGCCGGTGACGACGCTGCTGATCGGCGAAGGCGGGTCCGGTGGAGCACTCGCGTTCGCGGCGCCCGGCCGGTTGTGGGTCACGCCGGACAGCTACCTCGCGGTGATCTCGCCCGAGCTCGCGGCGGCGATCCTGAAGCGCGATCCGTCGCGGGTGCGGGACACCGCCGACCAGTTGCGGCTGCGGCCGCAGGACCTGGTCGAGCTCGGGATCGCGCGCGGAGTCGCTAGGCCGCGGGAACGGTGAACACCCGCAGGAACGTGTCGAGCAGCTTGCGGCGGCAGCTCACGTCGACCCGCCCGCTCTTCGCCGCCCGCACGATCGCGCGGTAGGAGGCCAGCTCGTCGTCGGCGAGGTTGGCCGTGATGACCAGATCCGGCTTGCCGGGGTGCGGACCGACACCGGTCTCGAGCTTGCCGTCGGTCAGCACGGCGTGCAGCGCGAAGTCGCGCGCGTGGATCTCCCAGCTCGCGGCCACGGCAACGGGTTTCGGCGTGGTCACCGCGGTCGTCGGCCTGTCCGGTGCGGTCCTCACCGTCCGCGAGCGGTGACCCACCTGCCCGGCCTGGGCGACAGCACGGGCATGGTCATAGCCGCCCTGGGGCAGGCCGATGCGATCCGGGGCACGGCAGTCCCGCGGATGACGAACATCGGCTGCTGCGCGTCCTCAGCGAATGACCGCCACCTTCTCCGACCACGGCAGCGCTTCCTCCAGCTGGGCCGCGAGCCGGATCAGCAGCGACTCGCCCGCGAGCGGCGCGACGAACTGCACGCCCAGCGGCAACCCGTCCGCCGTCCAGTGCAGCGGCAACGAGATCGCCGGACGCCCCGTCAGGTTCGCGAGCTGCGTGTACGGGACCCAGCCGAGGTTGTCGGAGATCATGTCGTCGAGGATCTTCGTGTAACGCAGGAGATGGGCCGTGCGGGTCTTGAGCAGCACGTCGGTCGCCCGCCGCAACGACTGCGGCAGGTCGAACGCGCCGACCTCGGGAGGCGGGGTGGCGAGCGTCGGCGTGAGCAGCAGGTCGTAGGACTCGAAGAACACGCTGAGTCTGCGGGTGTGCTCGTGCCGCCGGTGGACGGCGTCCACGTAGTCGACGGGGCTCGTTGCCCGTCCCAGCGCGGCCATGAGCAGTGTGTCGCGCTCGAACGCGATGTCCGGCGCCTTGGACACCCGCTTGGCGTCGGCGACCTTCCAGGCGAGGTTCACGAACCACTGCAGCAGGAAGTCGCGGGCGAGCGCGGCGTCGTCGAACGGCGCCTCCGGCAGTTCCTCGACCTGGTGGCCGAGATCGGTCAGCACCCGCACGGCGTTCTCGACGGCCGCGTACGCCTCGGCGTGCGGCTTCGGGGTGATCGCGGACGGCACCCGCACGCCGATCCGCAGCTTGCCCGGACTCTCGCCGACGCACGACGCGAACGACGCTTCCGGCATAGCGGGCGAGAACGGCCCGAACGGCTCGCCGCCGCAGATGACGTCGAGCATCGCGGCCGTGTCCCGCACGGTCCGCGACACGACACCCTGCACCGCCGCGCCGTGCATCATCTCTGCGGTCTCCGGGCCGAACGGGGTGAGCCCGCGGCCCGGCTTCAGCCCGACGAGCCCGCAGCACGCCGCGGGAATCCTGATCGAGCCGCCACCGTCGTTCGCGCCGGCGCACGGCACGATCCCCGCGGCGACCGCGGCCGCCGATCCGCCCGACGACCCGCCGGGCGTCCGCTCCAGGTCCCACGGGTTGCGCGCGGGTCCCCAGGCGAGCGACTCGCTGATCGCCTTCGCGCCGAACTCCGGCAGGTTGGTCTTGCCGAAGATCACCAGGCCCGCGTCGAGCCAGCGCTGGACGACGGTCGAGTGCTCGGCGGCCGGATGCGCCTTCAGCGACCGGGACCCGTTCGACGACGGCAGGCCCGCGTAGTCCTGGCCGAGGTCCTTGATCAGGAACGGCACCCCGGCGAACGGGCCGGTGAGGTCGTCCGACGGCTCGGCGGGAACGTCCCTGACGATCGCGTTGATCCGCGGGTTGACCGCGGCGGCACGGTCCCGCGCCGCCGTCAGCAGTTCAGCCGCGGACACCTGCCGGTCCGCGACCAGCCGGGCCAGCCCGGTGGCGTCGTACTTCCGGTACTCGTCGAAGTCCACGCGATCAAAGTAACCGCTATCGGGGCTCCAGGACGCAGGTCGCCAGTTCGTTCATCGCTGCCCGGTCGCCGGTGTCGACGACGGCGCGCAACACGTCGGGACGTCGTTCGGTGCGGCCGACGCGCAGGCTGCCGAGGGGCGGGCGGATCTGCAGGCACGCGGGATGCGACGCGAGCAGGTCCTCCTCCTCGAGGCGGATCTCCAGGTGACGCAGCCAGGTCTGCGCGACTCCCGGCGCGTGGCGGGCGAACCACCGCGTCAGCACGATCCGTTCGCCGCGGGACGGGGCGGACGGGATCTCGTCGCTCCGGCGCGTGCGCAGGGCGACGATGTGCGTGGCCTTCTGGGCGAGTGCCGTCCGCACGCCGAACGACTCGCTCAGGCCCGCGTCGACGTACGGGCGGCCTTCGATCACGACGGGCCTGCCGGTGAGCAGCGGCATCGCGGTCGACGCCCTCAGCGCGGCCTGCAGGCTCGGGATGTCGTGGATCAGCGGGTGCAGGTCGGCCGGCTCACCGGTGCGGGCGTCGGTGGCGATCGGGTGGAACTCGACGGGGTTGTCGAGGATGTCCTGGAAGCCCATCGGCATGACCCGGGTGTAGACGGTGTGGATGAGGTGCTGGGTGTCCACGACCGGTTGCCGGCGGAAGGCGCGCATCGGGTTGATCGTCGTCCGCATGACTCTCGGGTCCCACCACGCGTGTTTGGTGCTCTCGGCACGGCCGCACAACAGCCACGCGCCGTTCAGGGAACCCGCCGAGCTGCCGTAGACCGCGTCGAACGTCGGCAACAGGCCGAGTCGCTCGATGGCGACGGTCATGCCGCTCGAGTAGGCACCGCGTGAGCTTCCACCTTCGATCAGCAGCACCAGGCGCGCGTCGTCGGTTCGCTGTCCTGGAGTGCTTCGGTGCTGCACGCGGTCGCGCAGCAGCTGTAGAACGGCGTCGGACACCTGTCCCCCTTCGTGCGAGTGCGAGCAGTACCAGTGTCCCCCGCCGAATTGCGCGGTGCTGCTAACGTGGAAGAGAGATCAACGCCTCGACGAGGAGCTCGACGTGCTGCTGGTGGGTGAAGACGACATCTCAGGGTGAGCCCGAGATGTGACAGGCCATCGCTCGTGATGGCCGTTTCGTCGTCCCCTTTTCCACTCGCGCGATCGGTTCGCGCGCAGCACATCCCGAGGTTTCACCCATGCCCGACGCAGGCATCGTCGTGTCCGCCCTGTCCTTCGCCTGGCCCGACGACACCCCGGTGTTCGACGGCCTCTCCGTCACGGTGCCCAGCGGCCGCACCGGTCTCGTCGCCCCGAACGGCGCGGGGAAGTCGACACTGCTCAAGCTCATCGCGGGAACGCTGACGCCCACCGGTGGCAGCGTGTCCGTCGACGGCGTGCTCGGCCACCTGCCGCAGGACCTCCCGCTGACCGCGGAGCTGACCGTCGCCGAGGTGCTCGGCGTGGCGGACGTGCTGCGGGCGATCGCGGCCGTCGAGTCCGGTGACGTCGACGAGGAGCACTTCACCGTCATCGGCACCGACTGGGACCTGGAGGAACGCACCCGCGCCCAGCTCGACCGGCTCGGGCTCGGCGACCTCGCGCTCGACCGCAGGCTCGGCACGCTGAGCGGCGGGCAGATCATCTCGCTCGGGCTCGCGGCCCAGCTGCTCAGGCAGCCGGACGTGCTGCTGCTCGACGAGCCGACCAACAACCTCGACCTGGAGGCCCGGCACCGGCTGTACGACGTCCTGGACGACTGGCGCGGGTGCCTGCTCGTGGTGAGTCACGACCGCGCGCTGCTCGACCGGATGGACCGGATCGCGGAGCTCGACGGCGGCGAGATCCGGTTCTACGGCGGCAACTTCAGCGAGTACGAGGAGGCCGTCGCCGCCGAACGCGAGGTCGCGGAGAAGAACATCCGCAGCGCCGAGCAGGAGGTCAGGCGCGAGAAGCGGGAGATGCAGCAGGCTCGCGAACGCGCGGCCAGGCGGGCGAGCAACGCGCAGCGCAACCTCTCCAGCGCCGGTCTGCCGCGGATCTTCGCCGGCAACATGAAGCGCAACGCCGAGGTGACCGCGGCCAAGGCCGACGGCACGCACGCGGCGCGGCTCAGTGCCGCCAGGACGCGGCTGGACCAGGCCGAACGGGCGTTGAGGGACGAGCAGAAGATCAGCCTGGAGCTGCCGCAGACCGCCGTGCCGGCCGGCCGCACGCTGTTCCTCGGCACGGGTCTCCGCGTCCGTGACCTGTTCGACGGTGTGGACCTGGCGATCCGGGGTCCGGAACGCATCGCGCTGGCCGCCCCGAACGGTGCGGGCAAGTCGACGCTGCTGCGCGTCGTCCACGGGTCGCTCGCACCGGACAGCGGCGAGGTGAAGCGCGCCGACGGCCGCGTCGCCTACCTGTCGCAACGGCTGGACCTGCTCGACGACGCCCGCACGGTGGCCGAGAACCTCGCCGCGTTCGCCCCGGCCCTGCCACCGGCGGAACGGATGAACCTGCTGGCGCGCTTCCTCTTCCGCGGCCCGCGGGCCCACCTGCCGGTCGGCGTGCTGTCCGGCGGCGAACGGCTGCGGGCCACGCTGGCGTGCGTCCTGTTCGCCGAGCCCGCGCCGCAGCTGCTGTTGCTCGACGAGCCCACCAACAACCTCGACCTGATCAGCGCAGGTCAGCTGGAAAGCGCGCTTAACGCGTACCAGGGCGCGTTCGTCGTCGTGAGCCACGACGAACGGTTCCTGAACGAGGTGAGGATCGACCGCCGGCTGCGCCTGGACAACGGCAAGCTGCTGGAGGCCGGCAATGGCTGAGGCCGCGCTGGTCGCCTCCGAGCTGGTGCGCGTCTTCGGCGACCGGCGGGTGCTCGACGGGGTGTCGCTGACCGCGGCACCCGGCAGGCGGATCGGGCTGATCGGGGAGAACGGTGCCGGCAAGTCGACGCTGCTGCGGCTGCTCGCGGGCACCGACCAGCCCGACGGTGGCACCGTGACCCGCCCGCACGATCTGGGTTTCCTGCACCAGGAGATGCCTTACGCGGAGTCCGCCACGGTCGCCGACGTCGTCGACGACGCGCTCGCGGAGGCACGGGCGGACCTCGCCGAGCTGGACCGCCTCGCATCGTTGCTCGCCACCGAAGACGTTTCAGCCGCCTACGCGGAACGACTCGAACTGGCGCAGCGGCACGAGGCCTGGGACGCGGACCGCCGGGCCGGGATCGTCCTCGCCGGCCTCGGTCTCGCCGACGTGGCGTGGGAACGCCGGCTCGGTTCGCTCTCCGGTGGCGAGCGCCGCCGGCTCGCGGTCGCCGCGCTCGTGGTCCGCAGGCCGTCGGCGTTGCTGCTCGACGAACCGACGAACCACCTCGACGACGCCGGGGCCGAGTTCCTCGCGGAGCGGCTGCGGGAGCTGCCCGGCACCGTCGTGCTGGCGAGCCACGACCGGGCGTTCCTCGACGCGGTGTGCACGGACCTCGTCGACCTCGACCCCGCGGTGGACGGCCCGGTCCGGTTCGGCGGCACCTACAGCGAGTACGTGCGGCACAAACGCGCCGAGCGCGGGCGCTGGGAACGCCGTCACCTCGAAGAGCAGGAAGAGCTCGCCGAGCTGCGCGAGTCGCTCGGCATCACCGCGCACCGGGTAGCGCCGAACCGCGCGCCGCGGGACAGCGAGAAGATGGGCTACGGCGTCCGCGCCAACCGCGTGCAGAGCCAGATCTCCCGCCGGGTCCGCAACACCACGCGCCGCATCGAGGACCTGCAACGCCGCCGCGTGCCCGCTCCCCCGCACCCGCTGAGCTTCACCCCCGACGCGCTGACGTCGTTCGCCGAGGACGAGCTTCTGGTGTCACTGCGACAAGTCCACGTGTCCGGACGCCTCGAGCTCGACCACCTCGACGTGCGCGACGGCACGCGGCTGCTCGTGACCGGCCCCAACGGCGCGGGCAAGTCGACCCTGCTGCTGGTGCTCGCCGGTCAGCTCCAGCCGCCGGGCGTGCTGCGGCATCCTCGGCTCCGCGTCGGCCTGCTCGCCCAGGACACCGAGTTCGCCAACCCGCGCCTCACCCCGCGCGGCACCTACGGCCGGGCGCTCGGCGCCGAACGGGTCGCGCGGGTGCCGCTGGAGTCGTTGGGGTTGCTGCACAAGCGGGACCTGGGCAAACCGGTCGGCGCGCTGTCGGCGGGCCAGCGACGCAGGCTCGCGCTCGCGCTGCTCGTAGCTGATCCACCGCACCTGCTGCTGCTCGACGAGCCCACCAACCACCTGTCGCCGACGCTGTGCGACGAGCTGGAGGACGCGCTGGGGGCGGGGCCGGGCGCGATCGTGCTCGCGAGCCACGACCGGTGGTTGCGGCGGCGGTGGGAAGGCAGGGAGATCAGCCTCTGACCGGCCACAGTGGACAGTCGCGCACCGGCGGGAGCTGTGCCAAGCTGCGAGACGTGACCGAGCCCGAAGAGCCGCCCACCCACCGCAACGAGATGAGCGGATCGGCTCAGAACGTGGTGCAGGCCGGCACGGTTCACGGCGGGATCCACGTCTACGGGTCGAGCACACCTCCCCGCCCGCCAGACTCCGGTGACGCGTTCACGGCCGTCGTCAACGCGCTGCTGGAGGTGCCTTCGGTGCGTGACGAGTCGAGCCGCAAGCTTGTCCTGGCGAGATTGCGACGGGAGATCGCCGAGGCGGTGCCGCACCACCAGCGCGCCCGGCTGCACGTGATCGAGCTGGTGCGCACCTGCCAGGACTACGACGGCGGTCTCGACGATCTGCTGCGTGTGCTGCGGGAATTGGAAGGCGAGTCCAATCCGGTGCGCCGTTCGGAGGAAGCCGTGCGCGCACTGGTGGACGACAGTCCGCGAATTTGATTGCGGTCTGTAATACACGACGGTGACAAACCGACACCCTGAGGGCGGGCGATCGCTGCCATACTCCGAACACCGACCTCGACCGGGGAGGCCAGGATGGTGTGGGCGGAGGAGAGTGCTGAACGCGGTACTCTGTGGCCTCTTGTCGACGCCATGCGGAAAATCACCTGTCTGGCGGATCGCAGTGGCCGCAACCTGGTAGCCCGGATGGTGTGTGACGAACTGCGCGAGCAATTGCCGTTCGAGGAGCACAAACAGGCGGTCGGACACCTGTACAGCCTGGCAGAGGTGTGCACGCAACACCCGAAAGGGCTGACCGCGTTGCAGCGCGTGCTCGAACGGATTGAGCAGGGCTCGAAGCCGATGGCAGCGCTGCGGGCAATCGTTGCGGAGATGACAGCACTCGAAATCCTTCCGGCGGAGGAAACCAAGAGGCTGTTCACGTTGCTGCACGGCGTCGTGGTGGCCGACATCGCCGATATTTACGAGACCATCGCGGGTCCGGCGGCGCCCCGGCTCCGCGAGCAAACGACCTATCTCGAGGTGTTCCGCGCACTTGAGACCATGAATTCCGATCCGAGCGGAATACCGAAACCGCTGCTGCTCGTCGAGCACATCGCGGCCAGGGTGCGACCGGAGCTCGCGATCGAGCTGCGCCGGTGGGTGGAGCACCAGGCCATCCGGATGGATCTCGCGCACGAGCTCAAAGCCGTGCGGGACAACGCCCCGGACACGCCGGACCTGCTGGCGCCCCCGCCCCGCTCCGCGGCCTATCTGTTGCTGCAGCTGCAACGCGAGGGCGCCACGGGCGACCGGTACCGCCTGTCGCACTGGCGGCAGCTCGACCTGTCCCAGGGCTGGTCGCCGCACCGCGGCCGGGACCTGGTCGACGATCTCGAGGCGATGAAGGAACACGTCGCCGCGCTCATCGAAGAGGTCGAGGAGAACTGGGGGCAGTACCGCCCCGACATCCACATCGAGATCATCCTGCCCAGCGAGATCATCTCGCTGGACGTGGACCAGTGGCCGTGGGAGACCGACAGCCTGATTCCGGAACCGATCGGCTGCCGGTACCCGTTGGTGGTGCGCAGCCTCGACCGGATGGTGCGGCGCAAGTGGCACCGGTCCTGGCACGCCCGCTGGGAAGTGCTGGTGACGCAGCTCAAGATCAGCCATGCGATCAAACGCGACTCCGCGTGCTGGAGCCGTGCCTCCACGGGCGACGGGTTGCGCGAGCTGATGTCGAACTTCGAGCGCAAGCCGAAGCTCGTGTCGCTGGTGCTGAGCGCGCCGCCCCAGGTCGAGAAGGCGGGCCAGGACGAGGTCGCGGTCGGGCTGAGGGCGGGCGTGCCGCTCATCGTGTGGCATCGGGAGAAGTGCGACTCGACCGAGTTCGTCGCGATGGTCGAGGAACTCCTGCACGGCGAGGACGATCCCCATCACCTGCTCGAACGGGTCCGCTTGGCACGTGCGACAGCCTTCCAGGAGGGCTCGGCGGCGAGGCACGTCTGCGAGAAGTTGACGATCTTGTTCGATGACCCGGCAAGGGTGGTGGTGCCGGTCCCGCCGGCAGCGCCAGAAGGGGTGTCGGTGGCCTGAGTATGAGCGAGCAGCTCGATCCGTCCGGATGGCACGTGTACCGCGGCACCGGGGATGCCGCCGAGTCACCCATCGCCGAACTGCCCGAGCCGCCGCCGTGGCGCAGGTTCACGGGCACCGGCGAGGTCACCCGTCCTCCCGACGACGGGTCCGAGGTCCACCGCCGGATCGGCGCGTTGCTGCGGACGCCGCGCAAGCCGCAGCCGCTCGAGGTGCTCATGGTCAACGCGGCGATCTACCTGCGCAGGCCGTTGCTGGTGACGGGAAATCCGGGTACGGGCAAGTCGTCGCTGGCGTACCTGATCGCCAGAGAGCTCGGACTGGGTCCAACGTTGCGGTGGCCAGTCACGAGTCGCACGGTGCTCAAGGACGGCCTGTACCTGTACGACGCGATCGGACGCGTGCAGGCCGCGGCGAGCCAGGGGCCCGGCAGCGAGTCCGACATCGGCGACTACGTCCACCTGGGTCCGCTCGGCACCGCGCTGCTGCCGTTCGACCTGCCGCGGGTACTGCTGATCGACGAGCTGGACAAGGGCGACATCGACCTGCCCAACGACCTGCTGAACGTCTTCGAGGAAGGCGAGTACGACATCCCGGAACTCGTCCGGCTGGCGAGGAGGCAGCCGGACGTCTCCGTGTTCACCGCCGATCGCGGCGGCTCGGCGGTGGTGCGCAACGGTGTCGTGCAGTGCAGGCAGTTCCCCATCGTCATCATCACCAGCAACGGCGAACGCGAGTTCCCGCCCGCGTTCCTGCGCCGATGCCTGAAACTCCACTTCGAGGCACCCGACTTCGACCAGCTCGGCGGCATGATCGCCGCTCATCTCGGCGAGGCGGAGGGTGTCGACGTCGCCCTGCTCATCGCCGACTTCCTCGAGCGCAGCGCGCAGCTCGGCGGGCTCGCCTCCGACCAGCTGCTCAACGCCGTGCACCTGGCGACCCAGCTCGCCACGTCCGGCTCGTACCAGCTGGACCAGGACTGGAACAAACTGCTGACCGCGATCTGGCACCCGTTGTCGTCGGAGGTGGGATGAGCCGGCTGCCCAGGGACGAACGGACCCCGGTCGACGCGTCGACCGGGTTTGACGCTGTTGTCCTGCAACAGTTCGTTCAGACAGGCGGCCAGGACCAACCACTGTCCACATCGGACCTGACCTACCGCGAGGTGCGGGACGCGCTCTGGCTCGCCCGGCAGCTGCACCGGCCGGAACCGGCGACGCCACCGGCCCCGCCGGACGACCCGGTTCCTCCCGCGGCAACCGAGCAGGACGAGCCGGACCGGGAAAGCCCGGCGGCGGCGGAAGAAAACAAACCGGAACCCCGCGACATCACCACCGCACCCGCTCCGCCCGAACCTCCGAAACTCGCCGAGGAGGAGAACTGGACACCGGGACCGGCCAACGTTTTCCCGATCCCGGTCGGCGATGGCGCCACGACGAACGGCGACTCCGCGCTCGCCTGGCCCACGGTGCCCGCGCTGTCGGAACCCCGCCGGATCGCGGGCGCGCTGCGGCCGTTCATGCGGCCGGCGCCGTCGCCGTGGCGCCGGGTCCTGGACGAGGAGGCCACGGCGGTGCGCGCGGCGCAGGAAGGCCTGTGGCTGCCCGAGTGGCGACCGGCGCCCTCGCGCCAGTTCGACGTGGTGCTGGTCGCCGACACCGCGCCGTCGATGGAGATCTGGCGGCAGACGGTCCAGGACTTCTTGGTCCTGTTGCAACGCCAGGGAGCGTTCCGCGACGTGAGGCTGCTGCGTCTCGACTGTTCCAAGGCCTCGCTCGCGGACCTCGTGCTGCGACCGGAAGGCCAGCAGGAGCGCGGACATCACTGGTCTGACCTCGTCGATCCGACGGGCCGCCGGATCGTCCTGGTGATGACGGACGCCATCGGCCGCGCGTGGCACGAAGGCGCGGCGAGCGAGCTGCTGTTCCGGTGGGGACGGGTGATGCCGACCGCCGTCGTGCACGTGCTGGAGCAACGATTGTGGCGGTGGGGCGGTATCGCGACCCGCCGCGTCCGGCTGTGCGCGCCTGCACCGGGATCGGCCAACAAGGACCTGCGCGTGCGCGTGGTCGAGCCGGACCTCGCACTCGACGTCGGCGATCCCGCCGCGATCCCGGTGCCCGTCCTCGGGCTGTCGGCCGAGTGGTTCGCCGGCTGGTCGCGGCTGCTCACCGCGCCGGGCTCGGAATGGGTCGAGACCACGGCGGCGATGGTGCAGCCACGCCCGGACGAACCCGTGGTGAGCACACCGGAAGAGCCTGCCGAGAAACTGACGGCACGCACCAGGGTCATGCGCTTCCGGACGCAGGCGTCGGTGCAGGCGTTCCACCTCGCGGGTCTGCTGGCCGCGACACCGCTGAGCCTGCCGCTGATCAAGCTCGTCCAGCGGATCATGCTGCCGGGCGCGAGCCTCTCCGTCCTCGCCGAGGTCGTGCTCGGCGGGCTGCTGAAGAGCGTGCCCGCCAAAGGATCCTCGCCGGATCCGACCCGCGTGGCCTACGAGTTCCACGACGGCGTTCGTGAGGAATTGCTCTCGGGAGTGCGCCGGTCGGACACGATCCGGGTCGCGCGAATGGTCGGCCAGTACGCCGATCGCATCAACGCGACATTGCGAAATTTCGCCGCCGCACTCGATGCGCCGAACGACACCGCCGATCCCACGCCGAACGCCGAAAACCTTCCGTACATCCGGGTGCAGGAGGCGGTGTTCCGCGCACTCTCCGGCCCGTACAGCAGGCGAGCAAAGCGTCTTGCGACCTCTAGACTTCGCTTGGAATACGACGTTCCTGTATCGATACAGCAGCTTGAACGGCAAGCGGAGCAGGAGAAATCCAGCGTGCAGCTGACCGAACCCCCGAACGTGACCGCTTCGACCGGCGGCGCGTTCTCGGCCGAGGGAGAAGACGTGACCGCCCCAGAATTCCCTCTTTCGGTGGAACAACGACGCGAAGGTATGAGCAAACCTCAGGTGTGGGGCTCGGTTCCGCTGCGAAATCCCGACTTCGTCGGCAGGAAACAGCTGCTGGAAAGCCTCCGCCAGCGCCTGCTCGAACCCGGCGCCACTGCCGTTCTTCCCGAAGCACTGCACGGCATGGGCGGTGTCGGCAAGTCCCAGACGGTCGTCGAATACATCTACCAGCACGCTGCCGAGTACGACATCGTCTGGTGGATCTCGGCCGAGCACCCGGCACAGATCACGGCCAGCCTGGTCGAGCTGGCGAAGAAGATGGGCCTGCCCACGGCGGCGACCGCGGACACCGCGATTCCCGCCGTGCTGGACGCGCTGCGGCGCGGCGAGGAGCCCTACTCCCGCTGGATCCTGGTGTTCGACAACGCGGACCGCCCCGAGACCGTCCGTCAGTTCTTCCCCGCGGGTTCCGGTCATGTCGTGGTCACGTCGCGCAACTCCGAGTGGGGCAACATCGCGCGGCCGGTCGAGGTCGACCTGTTCACCCGCGCCGAGAGCAAGCAGCTGCTGAACCGGCGCGGTGGTGAGCTGACCGACGCCGACGCCGACCGGCTGGCCGAGGCACTGGGCGACCTGCCGCTGGCCATCGAGCAGGCGGCCGCCTGGCGGTCGCAGACCGGCATGCAGGTCTCGGAGTACCTCGACCTCCTCGAGCAGAACCGCATCGAGCTGCTGGAGGCCGGTACGTCGAGCGACTACCAGCTGCCGGTCGCCGCGGCGTGGAACGTTCCGCTGAACCGGTTGAAGCAGGAGCACCGCGCGGCTCTGCAACTCCTGCAGGTCTGCGCCTTCTTCGGCCCGGAACCCATTTCCCGCAAGCTGTTCAGCGGCGCACGCGGCACGCCCGTGCCCGAGGCGCTCGCCAAGGCGTTCGCCGACCCGATCAAGCTCAACCGCGCGGTGCGCGAGATCAGCCGGTACAGCCTCGCCAAGATCGACCACAGGAACAACACGTTGCAGCTGCACCGGCTCGTCCAGACCGTGCTGAAGAACCGCCTGAACGCCGACGAGCAGGACGTCATGCGGCACGCCGTGCACGAGCTGCTGGTCAAGGGCGATCCCGGCGACCCCGACAGCGCGGCCAACTGGCCGCAGTACGCCGCACTCCTTCCGCACGCGACCATGTCGAAGGCGGTGAACTGTCATGACGACTGGGTGCGCGAGCTGATGATCAATCTCGTTCGCTACCTGCTCGCCAGCGGTGACTACGGCGGCGCGCTCGACTTCTCCGAGCAGTGCATCTCCGTCTGGCGGGACAACCTCGGCGAGACCAACCTGGGCACGCTGAAGATGTCCCGCTGGCACGCCATCGCACTGCGCAGGCTCGGCAAGATCGACCAGGCGATGGAGCTCAACGAGAAGACCCTCGGCCTGCTGCGCAGCGAGGTCGGCGAGGACAACGACGCCTTCCTCAGCATGCTCGACACCGTCGCGGCCGACCGGCGCACGAAGGGCAGGTTCACCGAGGAACTGGAACTGCAGCAGCAGGTGTACGAGCGGTCCAAGATCATCCTCGGCGAGACCGAACCGGACACGCTCTACTACGCGGCCAACCTCGCGAGCTGCTTCCGGATCATGGGTGACTTCTTCCGCGCACGTGAGCTCGACCAGGAAACGCTGAGCCGCCGGAGCGTCGTGCTGGGCGAGGACCACATCCTCACGTACCGCTCCCGCAACGCGCTCGCCATGGACATCCGCGAGTCCGGGGACTACGTCGCCGCGGGCAAGCTGCAGGAGGAGACGCTCGAGAAGCAGAAGGAGCTCTTCGGCGAGGACCACCCGTTCACCATCGGCGCCATGCGCAACCTGGCGGTCGCCCTGCGCAAGGCGGGTGACCACGAAGGCGCGCGGCAGCAGTCCGAGCAGTGCGTGGCCCTCTACAGCCGCCGTCACGGCGAGAAGCACATCGACACCGTGACGTCGTTGATGTGTCTGTCCGCGGACCTGCGGCTCATACCCGACCTGGCGAGGTCGCTCGAACTGGCGGCGCAGAGCCACCGCCTGTTCAAGGACATTCGCGGCGAGGACCACCCGTACACCCAGATCGCGGCCACGAACCTCGCGGTGACGTGCCGGCTCGCCGGTGACCCCGGCAGGGCCCGTGCGCTCAACGAGGAGGCCGTGGCGAAACTGCGGGAGTTGTTCCACAACGACCACCCGTTCACGATGGTCGCGGCGACGAACCTCGCCAGTGACCTCGCGGCGCTCGGCGAGCACGAGAACGCCATGACGCTCGACGAGGACCTGCTGGCCCGGTCGACCGAGGTGCTCGGCGCAGAGCACCCGTCGACGCTCGCCGTGGCGCTGAACCTGTCGATCGACCTGACGAACGTGGGCCGGGCGGAGGACGCGGCGATCCTGCACTCGACCACGATGGCCGGATTCCGCAGGGCGCTCGGCGACAACCACCCGGCCACGTTGGCGGCGAGCCAGTCGGTGCGGGCGAACTGCGACTCGGACACGATGGAGCTCTGAGGGATCAGCTCGCCGTCATCCAGGCGGCGAGCTCTTCGGGTGCAGGCGGTGCACCGGTGCGTGCTGTTACGCACGCGTGCACCGCACGCACAGTCGCGGGCTGATCGAGCAATGCGGCGACCTGAGAGGCGAGACCCAACCCGATCCAGGCGTCCACGTCACGCGGATCCCTCCGCACCCGGCGCGCGTACGCCGCTGCCGCACTGCCGCGCTCCCCGCGGGCGAACATGGCTTCCGCCGACTCCAGCGACACCGCCCGTTCGAACCGATCCGGCGCCAGTGCCCGCATCTCCAGCAGCACACTTCTCGGCCTGGCAGCGGTGGTACCGCCCGGCACGACCTCACTGCGCGCCCGGCCAGGACACGGCGCATCCCGCATCCAGGCGTCCGCCAGCACCACGACGTCGGCGGGTTCCGGCCGCAGGTGGTGCATCCGCCACACCGCGCGGTGCTCTGCCAGCAGATCGGCGACGGTCCCGGCCAGGTCGTCCGGCACGGGCGCCGTCTCGCACACCGACACCCGCACCGAGGCCGCCGCGACGAACGCACGTCCCAGATCGGTGAGTCTCGTGTTGCCGCGCAACGAGTCGACGGCAGCACGTACCTGAGCGCGCCGCAGCGCGAAGGAGAACCAGGCGCGGCGGGCCTCGGCGGGAGGGACGAGGTCGCGCTGCACGTGCCAGAACTCGACCACGGCCGTGAACGCGTAGATCCCGTGCAGCAGGCCGACGAGCCCGCGCGGATCGTCACGCCACGGCGCGTACACCCAGCCCGGCTCGGTCGTGGTCAGGTCGACGAGGTCGACCAGCGCGTTGAGCTTCGAGTGCTGGATCTCGTGCACCAGCGCCTCGGCGAGCTGGGTCGCCGTCGCCTTGGCGGACATGGCGATCCCGCCGAACGCGTTCGACGACGACGCGGCGAACACCGAGGTGCCGGCACCGAGCGGGATCAACGCGCGCAGGCCCGCCGCAAGCTCGTCCGCGCACCCCGGGTGCCACCGCGTCAGCAGGTGCCAGGCCTCGTCGAGCAGCTTCGCCCACTCCTCCCGCTCGACCGCGTCGAGCGGGGCGGGAGCAACGGGCGTGGTGAACTCGCGATGCGGGTCCAGGTCCTCGAACGTGATCGCCAGCGTCCGGCCGCCCGCCGAGACCCGGTGATCCCTGGCGCGCAGGAAGGTGCCGCCGTGCGCCACCGCGACCTCACCGCCTCCGATGCTCAACTCGGCCTGTCCGGCGGGGAACCCGGTGGACGGCAGCTGCCACTGCCCCACGGTCGGCAGCATCACCGCGCCGTGCACGACGGGGACCGAGATGGCGCACTCCAGTCCACTTCGGACGGCTGCCGCGGCGGCGACCGTGTGCAGCACCCCGGCTTCCCGCCAGGACGGTGCCGCACCGGCGATGTCGTGCAACGCCTTCGCCAGACGGACGCCCACGGTCGGATACATCACCACGTCTTCAACCACGGCTGGCGCGATGTTTTCGGCGTCAGCGAGCAAATTCCACGCGTGCTCGACATCGTGCAACGCCCCGACGGATGCCTCGAACAACGACTTCAGCATCAACCTCCGAATGCTGTACTGGCCTTTTCGCAACGCCGCCGTGCTTTCGGCGTCGATTTGCCCGGCGCAGATCTGTTCGAAGACCGAACGCGGTAGCCGGAGTGTGGCCGGGGTGCCACCACTCAACGTTGTTCCTGGACGGCGTCGCCAGGAGTACAGCTACGGGCGTTCGACATCATCCGCGCAATCGCGTCGTCGAGCTCCGGTCCCCGGAAATTGCGAAGCGCCGAGAGGGGAATCCCGGTCAGATCCATCTGGTGGGTCAAGAGATCCGGTCGCGAATCCATCGTTGGCCCTCCCTCGCCCCGACAGCAATTCCATCATGCCCGCCAGGAGACGGTATGGGGAGCGCCCAGCGCGGCGAATTCCTCTCGTCCGAACGGATTCGTCACCCGTGCGGGGCGGCCGCCCTGGCGAGAACGCGCCGCCGCCCGTCGGAGGCCGCCGGCACCCGCCGCGAGCACCGCGTCGACGGAGGCCGTGCCGAGCCCGATGTCCGTGAGCTCACCGACCCCGAACTCGGTGGGATCGCCAGCTCCACAGCGCGCTGCCGGGCCTGGTCGATCGCGACGGCGGAGAAGTCCACGCCCATGAGCCGGCAGCCGGTGCGCCGGACGATCTCCAGGCCGTGGCCGCTGCGGCCGCACGCGAGATCCAGCAGGACCTGGCCGGGCGCGGGTCGAGGATCGCCACGACCTCGTCCAGCCCCGGCCGGCTCAACAGGCTCGTGGACTGCAGATCGGGAGGAAGAGCGAGCATGCGCCGTACGAGCTCGTCGGCCACCGGAGACTCGACCCGGTCGGCGTACCAGTGGTCGAAGTCCTCAGCACTCCTCACACCTCGACCATGCCACAGCCGGCCAATTCGGTTGATCTCCCCAGGCGGCCACCGGTCCACTGTGGCGGGTGAAGATCCGTTCCACCGCCGGCATCACCACCGTGGGGGTGCTGCCCACGCACCGCCGTCAGGGCGTGCTGACCGAGATGATGCGGTTCCAGCTCGCTGACCTGCGCGAACGTGGCGAGTTCTTCGCCGTGCTGCTGGCGGCCGAGGGGCAGATCCACGGCAGGTTCGGCTACGGGCCGGCTACGTTCGCACTCGACCACGACCTGGTGACCGAGGTCGCGTTCAAGCACTTCCCCACCGACCATCCGCTGCGCTGGCGGCTCGCGGACGTCAACGCCGGTCAGCTGAGCGGTGAGATGGACTGGCTGTGGGTGCGACTGCTGGACGTTTCGCGGGCACTCGCGACGCGTGGCTACCGCACCGGCGGTGACCTGGTGCTGGAGGTGCACGACCCGTTCCTCGGCGAACACGACCGCTACCTGCTGAGCGTCCGCGGCGGCGAGGCGGAGTGCGTGGGGACGGACCGCGAGCCGGACCTGTCGCTCGACGTGCGCGACCTCGCCTCGATCTACCTCACGCGAGCAGCGCGCAGGCGTCCGCGAGGGCCGACGTACTCTTCGGCGCAGCACATGCGCCGCACTGCCCGCAGTGGTTCTGATCGATCTCTGGCCCAAAGTATGACGGCGCGTTAGGCCCAGGTATGACGACGTGTGATCGGCGTCGTCGTTATTGTCCGTTCCGGTGGCGACCAGGCGCCACGAAGACCCTTTCCGCCGAAGGGACAGCCACCTCATGAGGGAAGTT
This sequence comes from Lentzea atacamensis, assembly GCF_003269295.1. Taxonomy (GTDB): domain Bacteria; phylum Actinomycetota; class Actinomycetes; order Mycobacteriales; family Pseudonocardiaceae; genus Lentzea; species Lentzea atacamensis. The sequence goes on from NZ_QLTT01000001.1 coordinate 607,237, forward strand.
CTGCAGTCAGCGACGGACATGCGTTCGCGGGTGACCGGATGGATGAGCAAGCGGCTGCTCGCTCACCTCAGCCGGACCGGCTTCGACCTCGAGTCGTCGTGGTTCGTGCCGTCGCGCGTGCTGGCACCACTGCGGCGCAACGGGCTGAACCCGGTGCCCGAGCTGGCGCGGATGCAGGCACAGGGGCCGATCACGCGTTTGCCGCTGCCGGTGACGGTGTGGCTCGTGACCGGCTACGAGGCGTCGAAGCGCGTCCTGGTGGACGTCGAGTCGTTCAGCAACGACTTCGGCCACTTCAAGGAGCTGGGGCTGTTCGCGGAGGAGGCACCCGGCGGGCTCGGGTTCAGCGACCCGCCGGAGCACACGCGGCTGCGCAAGGTGCTGACGCCGGAGTTCACCATGCGGCGGCTGTCCCGGCTCATCCCGCGCATCGAGGCCATCGTCGCCGACCAGCTGGACCTGATGTCCATGAAGGACGGCCCGGTCGACCTCGTCGAGGACTTCGCCATGCCAGTGCCGGCGCTCACGATCTGCGAGCTGCTGGGCGTGCCCGCGAGCGAGCGCGAGGAGTTCCAGCGGCGCAGCGTCGCCCGGTTCGACCTGGGTGGTGCCGCGACGGCGTCGTTGTCCGCGGTGTCGGAGTCGGTCGTCTACTTCCGGGAGCTGGTGCGTGCCCAGCGGCTCGCGCCCACCGACGGGCTGCTCGGCGAGCTCATCCGCAAGCACGGTGACGAGCTGGAGGACGACGAGCTCGCGGGCCTGGCCGACGGGCTGCTCACCGGCGGGTTCGAGACGACCGCGAGCATGATCTCGCTCGGCACGCTCGCGATGCTGCGGTCCCCCGGCCTGTTCGGCCGGGTCCGCGACGACGACGAGGCCGTGGGCGGCGTGGTCGACGAACTGCTGCGCCACCAGTCCGTCGTGCAGGTGGCGTTCCTCCGCGTCGCGCGCAAGGACGTCGACGTCGCGGGAACGAAGGTGCGGGCGGGTGACATCGTCGCGTGCTCGCTGTCGCAGGCCAACCGCGACCCGGGCGTCTACGCCTCGCCGGACGACATCCAGCCGGACAGGGCCGCCGGCCAGCACCTCGCGTTCGGCTACGGCGCGCACCGCTGCATCGGCGCCGAGCTCGCGAAGATGGAGCTGCGGATCGCGTACCCGGCGCTCGTCCGCCGGTTCCCCGAGATGCGGCTGGCGGTGGACCCCGCGGCGCTGTCGTTCCGCAAGCTCTCCATCGTCTACGGGCTGCACTCGCTGCCGATCCACCTCGGCAAGCACGCCAGCCCGATCCATCCGGATCTTTGACAGAGGCGGGTGGGGGATGGCCTGATACACCCAACTTTTGCAGATCGGGGTTGAGGGTTCATCCCTCATGCCTTCGTGTTCGCGATCCAAGAGTCTTTACCTACCAACGCAAACCGCGACCGGAAGGTAAAGACAATGATCCGCAAGGCCATCATCGCCGCCGCCACCCTCTCGACCATCGCGCTCCCGGCCGTCGCCGCCGCCGACCCGGTCATCGGCCAGCCGACGCCGTGCGTGAAGGTCACCGACCTGGTGGGTCCCGACTTCTCCGTGAAGCAGTGCGGGATCAGCGACGTCGACCAGCACCGCGCGGGTCTGGAGAGCAACGGTGGCGCGTACTGCGGCCCGGCTTCGCTCTACAACGTGCTGCACTACTGGGCGCACGAGAAGAACGCGCCGGTCGGCTGGCTGACCACGAAGGTCAAGGAGCTCGACCCGCAGGACCAGACCGACTACAACGTCATCACCAACTCGATCTGGCGAATCGGCGTGGACGCCAAGTACGACGGCGGCACCAGGATGAGCAACCTGCGCAACGCCTGGATGATCGCCACCAAGCCTGCCCGTGACGCCGGTTGGGCCGCGGTCACCGCGGGGGTGGACAGCAACGGCGCCGCGGACTTCGGCGGCGACCTGGCGAAGAAGCTGGCCCGCGGACCCGTGCAGATGGTCTACGGCCGCTACTCGGAGGGCCCGCAGAACAGCCTGCAGCGCGGCGGTGGCCACATCGTCACGCTGGTCTCCGTCGACGGTTCCTTCGGCGGCAACACCCTGCAGGTCCGCTACATGGACCCGGGCCGCGCCTCCGACCACGGCGTGGGCGACTACCTGAAGACCCAGTCCGACTACGCGACGCTCAACGCGACGCTGACCAAGAAGGCCGTCTACGAGTACATCCCGGTCAAGGACAACCCGGACACCGCGATGGACGAGAGCCTCACGCCGGGCACCTACCGCTGGGTGACTCGCTGGCAGCTCACGACGCCGGGCTCGACCGCGCCGACCACGCAGCTGGTCGAGGGCTACAACTGGTTCGACATGGCGCCGCCGGTCGGCTGATCACCGCGACGAGGCCACCCCGGACTCGGGGTGGCCTTTCGGCGTTCACTCACGGACACCGATCGTGTGGATGGGTGTGGGGCGCAACGACAAGCGGGTGGACACCGCGATCGACACGGCGCCCAGCAGGGCCGCTCCGGCGAGCACGCCGAGGTAGACCCAGATCGAGCCGCTCGGCAGCGGGACACCGGTGAAGCCGATCGCCAGCAGGGTGAGGGGCAGTGCGGCCACCGCCGTGCCGAGCACCGCGGCGAGACCGACTGTCACCAGCGCCTCCGCCCGCATCATCCGCACGATCTGCCGGCGTCCGGTGCCGACCAGGCGCAGCAGGGCGAACTCACGCCGCCGTGCCGCCGTGGACATCACGAGCGTGTTGGACACCGAGATCGCGAAGTCCGAGGATGACGCCGACGGCGACCAGGTTGAGCAGGAACTGGGTCCGCTGGTCGCCCTGGTCCTGCGCCGCCACCCGCTCGGTCACCGTCAGCCCCGGATAGCGGCTGACCAGGTCCTTCAGCGCGGAGGCGGTGCCGGACCTCACGGGCACCGCGCTGTCCAGGCCGGCGCTGGTGTGGGCGCGGGCGTCGGCGGCGGACAGCACGTGATCGCCGAACCCGGGCGTCCGGAACGATCACGCAGGCTGCCCGGACCGAGGTAGAGCCTGCTCCACCCCGGCGCGAGTTCGTCGGCACGGACAGATCCGGCCACCCGGATTCGTCGGCTACGACGAGGTGACCGCGGGGGCGCCGGACCTAACGTTGGCATGATCGTGGAAGAGGGTGCGGCCGAACTGACGAGGGGACCCGGATCGTGACCACCATCGAAGACCTGTACGGCCACGCGCTGCCCGAGCAGCCCGCGGTGTCGCCGGACGGCACCGAGATCGTCTACGTCCTGCGCACCACCGACCGCGAGGGCGATCGCGACGTGCGCGCGCTGTGGCGAGTCTCCGGTGGCAGCACGAAACAGCTGACCAGAGGCACGTCCGACACGTCTCCCGCGTGGTCGCCGAACGGCAGCCGCATCGCGTTCCTGCGCGCCCAGGACGGGCCGGCGCAGGTGTGGCTGCTGCCCGCGCACGGCGGCGAGCCCGAGCAGCTGACGTCACTGCCGCTCGGCGCCGGCGCACCGGTGTGGAGCGCGGACGGCAAGCACCTCGCGTTCCCGGCGCCGGTCGACGTCGCGGACGCCTCTGCACCGGTCGTCGCGAGCCGGCTCGACTACAAGTCCGACGGCTCCGGCTTTCTCCGCGGCATCCGCACTCATCTGCACGTGCTCGACGTGGAAAGCCGTGAGGTCCGGCAGATCACCGACGGCGACTGGCACGCCGGTGCGCCCGCGTGGTCACCGGACGGCACCAGCCTCGCGTTCCCGGCGTCCCGTGACGAGGACGCCGACCTGACGTTCCGCGTGGCGGTGCACGTCGTCGAGGTCTCCGGACGTGCGGAACCGAAGCTGGCCGGGCTCGCCGAGGGCCAGGCCGCGACGGTCACGTGGACGGAGGACGGCCTGCTCGTCACCGGACGGACCACCGCCGGAGCCGGACACCTCAGCCTGCTGCACCTCTCGCTCGACGGCCAGGTGCGCGACCTGTCCGCACCGCTGGACCGCAACGTGATGCCCGGTGAGGCCGGCTACCCCGGCGGACCACCAGCGCTGAACGGAAACGCGGTGCTGTTCTGCGCTCGCGACCGCGGATGCACGCAGCTCTACTCGGTGGACCTCGGCGGCGGCACGCCTCAGCTCGTCGTCGGCGGAGATTCCCGAGTCGTCGCAGGGCTTTCGGTCGGCAGCGGGATCGCGGCGATCGTGCTCGGCACGCCGACCTCGTACGGTGAGGTCGCCACCGTCGACCTGACGACCGGCGAGCTGACCGTCCACACCGAACACAACAGGACCGATCTCTTCGTCCGCGAGGAGCGCGAGTTCACCATCTCCGACGGCACGGTCGTGCACGGCTGGCTGGTGCGCGACCCGTCCCGCACCGGTCCGCGACCGCTCCTGCTGGACGTCCACGGCGGCCCGCACAACGCGTGGAACGGCGCCGCCGACCCGGTGCACCTCTACCACCAGGTCCTCGCGCGGCAGGGCTGGACGATCCTGGTCCTCAACCCGCGCGGCAGCGACGGCTACGGCGAAGCCTTCTACACCGCCGCGATCGGCGCCTGGGGCAAGGCCGACGCCCGGGACCTCCTGGAGCCGATCGACCAGCTGGTGGCCGAGAACCTCGCCGACCCGGCGAAGCTCGCCGTCACCGGATACAGCTACGGCGGCTACCTGACCTGCTATCTGACCAGCCGCGACACCAGGTTCGCCGCGGCCGTCGCCGGTGGTGTGGTGAGCGACCTGAGCAGCATGGCGGGCACGTCCGACGGCGGGCGTTACCTGACCGAGCTGGAGCTGGGCGGTCCCGGTGAGCACATCGCCGAGCTCTCCCCGTTCACGCTCGTCGACGAGGTCCGCACGCCCACGCTGATCTATCACGGCGCGAGTGACGACCGGTGTCCCGCCGGTCAGGCCGAGCAGTGGTTCAGCGCGCTGCGCCAGAACGGTGTGCCGAGCAAGCTGGTGCTCTACCCCGGCGAGTCGCACCTGTTCATCCTCGACGGCAAGCCGTCGCACCGCGAGGACTTCAACCGCCGGGTCGTGGACTGGGTGCGCGAACACGCCGAGAAACGCGTCCCGCTCGACGCGAAGCACTGGCAGCGCAGGCTTTCCGCGCTCGCGAAGAAGCACGGCGTCCCCGGCGCGGCACTCGGCATCCTCCGGGACGACGAGATCGTCCAGGCGCACCACGGCGTGCTGAACACCGCGACCGGGGTTGAGGTCACCGACGACTCGATGTTCCAGATCGGCTCCATCAGCAAGGTGTGGACGACCACCGTCGTCATGCAGCTCGTCGACGAGGGACTGCTCGACCTCGACGCGCCGATCATCGACGTGCTGCCCGAGCTGAAGCTCACGGATCCCGTGGCGGAGCGGAAGGTGACGATGCGGCACCTGCTCACGCACACCAGTGGCATCGACGGCGACGTCTTCACCGACACCGGCCGCGGCGACGACTGCCTGGAGCGCTACACGGAGCTGCTCGCGGACGCCGCCCAGAACCACCCGCTCGGAGCCACGTTCTCCTACTGCAACTCGGGTTTCGCGCTGGCGGGCCGGGTGGTCGAGAAGCTCACCGGCCGGACGTGGGACGCGGCGGTGAGGGAGAGGCTCTTCGCACCGCTCGGCCTCACCCGCACCGGCACCCTGCCGGAGGAGGCACTGCTGCACCGCGCCGCCGTCGGTCACGTCACCGAGGACGGCAGGACCGAACCGGTGTCGGTGTGGGCGCTGCCGCGCTCGGTCGGCCCGGCCGGGACGATCTTCGCGACGGCCGCCGACGTGCTGGCGTTCGCGCGAATGCACCTCGGCGGCGGGATCACGCGGGACGGCACACGGGTGCTGACGGGGACGGCGGCCAAGGCGATGACCGAGAAGCAGACCGGCCTGCCCGACCCGAACGCGCTGGCCGACTCGTGGGGTCTCGGCTGGATCCGGTTCGGCTGGGACGGCCAGCGGCTGGTCGGCCACGACGGCAACACGATCGGCCAGTCCGCGTTCCTGCGGCTGTTGCCGGAGCAGGGCCTGGCGGTCACGTTGCTGACCAACGGCGGCCACACGCGCGAGCTGTACCTGGACCTGTACCGGGAGATCTTCGCCGAGCTGGCAGGTGTCGCCATGCCCCGTCCGCCGGAGCCCGCCGAGGCACCTCCCGCCGTGGACCACGCGCGGTACGCCGGCCGGTACGAGCGTGCTTCCGTGCGCTTCGACATCACCGAGGGCGAACACGGGCTGCGGCTGAAGACGACGGTGACGGGGTCGTTGGCCGGACTCCTCCCGGAGCCGCCGGAGGTCGACCTCGTGCCGATCGGCGACTCGACGTTCCTGTGCCGGGACTCCGAGGACGAGAGCTGGAGGTCCGTCGTGTTCTACGAGCTGCCCACCGGTGAGCGGTACGTGCACGCCGGTCTCCGCGCCACTCCGAAGGTGTCCTGACATGAACCTGCTCCACGACGTCGAACGGCTCGTGTCCTGCGAGTCGCCGTCCACCGACCTCGCGGCGGTCGCCCGCAGCGCGGACGTCACCGCCGAGGTGGGCTCCGCGCTGCTCGGCGCACCCGCGGAACGGATCGTGCTCGACGGTCACACGCATCTGCGGTGGCGGCTGGGTTCCGGGCCGCGCAGGGTGTTGCTGCTCGGCCACCACGACACGGTGTGGCCGATCGGGACCCTGGAACGGATTCCGTTCGAGGTGCGCGACGGCGTGCTGCGCGGGCCGGGCTGCTTCGACATGAAGACGGGACTCGCGATGATCTTCCACGCGGTGGCGGCACTGGGTTCTCCCGACGGCGTCACGGTTCTGGTCACCGGCGACGAGGAGATCGGATCGCCGTCGTCGCGCGGGCTGATCGAGGCCGAGGCACGGGAGCACCGGGCCGTGCTGGTCACCGAGGGATCGGCGGACGGCGGCGCGCTGAAGACCGAGCGCAAGGGCACGTCGATGTACGAGGTCACCTTGCACGGCCGGGCCGCGCACGCCGGTCTCGAACCCGAACGCGGTGTCAGCGCGACGATCGAAGCCGCGCACCAGGTCCTGGCCGTCGCGCGGCTGGCGGATCCCGCTGCCGGCACCACCGTTGTGCCGACCGTGCTTTCGGCGGGCACGACTGCGAACACCGTGCCCGCGCAAGGGAAGTTCATGGTCGACGTGCGCGTGCGGGACCTCGCCGAGCAACTTCGCGTGGACGAGGCGATGCGCGCGCTGCAGCCGGTGGTCGACGGGGCGAAGATCGAGGTGACCGGTGGCCCGAACCGCGCGCCGATGGAGCTCTCGGCCTCCGCGGGACTGTTCGCACTGGCGTCCAGGCTCCTTCCGGGGATCACCCAGGCCGCGGTCGGCGGTGCGTCCGACGGCAACTTCACCGCAGGCGTGGGGGTTCCGACGCTCGACGGACTTGGTGCCGTCGGTGGTGGCGCACACGCCGAGAGCGAGCACGTCCTGGTGTCCGAGCTCGTCCCGCGCACCACGCTGCTCACCGCACTCGTGAGGGAGCTGACATGATCATCCGGCAACTCTCCGAGCACAAAGAACTCCTTGCCGCGCAACGGTTGTACGAGTCGATCTGGCGTTCTGCCACTCCCCCGATGACCGCCGAGCTGATGCGCGCGCTGCTCAAGTCCGGCAACTACGTGGCCGGCGCCTTCGACGGCGAGGACCTCGTCGGTGCGTGCGCGGCGTTCTGCTCGCCACCCGCAGAGAGCTCGTTGCACAGCCACATCGCCGGGGTTGCGCCGGGCATGCGCGGACGCGACATCGGGTACGCGTTGAAGCTGGACCAGCGGGAGTGGGCACTGGCACGCGGGATCAAGACGATCACCTGGACGTTCGACCCGCTCGTGCGCCGCAACGCCCACTTCAACCTCGCCAAGCTCGGCGCGGACGCCACCGACTACGTGCCCGACCTGTACGGCCCCATGTCCGACGACATCAACAGCGGCGGGGAGAGCGATCGGCTCCTCGTCACCTGGGACCTGACAGCCAACCGGCCGCGCGGCGTCAGCGCGGCCGGCGTGGTCGGGCTGGGGATCTCCGCGGACGGCCTGCCGGTGCCGGGCACCACCGCGGGCCACACCGTGCTGGTCGCGGTGCCGCCGGACATCGAGACGGTGCGGGCCACGAACCCGGCCGCGGCGAACGAATGGCGTCACGCCGTGCGCGACGTGCTCGGCGGGCTGCTCGCCGCGGGCGCCCGCGTCACCGGGTTCGACAGGTCCGGGTGGTACGTCGTCGAAAGGAACGATGCGTCATGAAGCTCACCGGTGTGGAGCTCCGCTGGGTCGAGATGCCCTTGAAATCACCGTTCCGGACGTCGTTCGGCACGCAGACCGTGCGCTCGTTGCTGCTGCTGCGTGCCGTCACCGACGAGGGCGAGGGCTGGGGCGAGTGCGTCGCGATGGCCGACCCGGTCTATTCGCCGGAGTACACCGAGGGCAGCGCCGACGTGCTGCGCCGGTTCCTGGTCCCGGCTTTGACAGGACCTGTCGACGGGGTGTCGGTCGCTCCCCGGCTGGCCAGGTTCCACGGGCACCGGATGGCCAAGGGCGCGCTGGAGATGGCGGTGCTCGACGCCGAGCTGCGCGCGCGTGGGGTGTCGTTCGGCCGTGAGCTGGGCGCTGTCCGCGACCGCGTGCCGTGCGGGGTGTCGGTCGGGATCATGAACTCGATCCCGGAGCTGCTCGACGCCGTCGGCGGTCACGTCGACGAGGGGTACGCCCGGATCAAGCTGAAAATCGAACCGGGCTGGGACGTCGAGCCGGTGCGCGCGGTCCGCGAGCGGTTCGGCGACGTGCTGCTGCAGGTCGACGCGAACACCGCCTACACGCTCGCCGACGCCCGCCACCTCGCCCGGCTCGACCCGTTCGACCTGCTGCTGATCGAGCAGCCGCTGCCGGAGGAGGAGATCCTCGCCCACGCCGAGCTCGCGAAGATCGTGCGCACGCCGATCTGCCTGGACGAGTCGATCACCTCGGCCCGTTCCGCCGCCGACGCCATCAGGCTCGGCGCCTGCCAGGTCGTCAACATCAAGCCGGGCAGGGTCGGCGGCTACCTGGAGGCCCGCCGCATCCACGACGTCTGCGCGGCGCACGGCGTCGCGGTGTGGTGCGGTGGCATGCTCGAAACGGGCATCGGCCGTGCCGCGAACGTGGCGCTGGCGGCGTTGCCCGGCTGCACGCTGCCGGGTGACACCTCCGCGTCGGACCGCTACTACCAGGTGGACGTCACCGAGCCGTTCGTGCTCGACGAGGGCCACCTGACCGTGCCGACCGGACCGGGCCTCGGTGTGACGCCGTTGCCGGACGTGCTCGACGCCGTCACCGTGAAGACGGAGTGGATTCCTCTGTAGACGGTTGGCAGGGTGTCGGTATGAGTCCTCGAACAGGCCTCGCCCGTGTGCTGGACGACCTCGGCACCACGCTGATCGACCTGGTCCGTGGTGACCCGGACCGGGCGACGGACATCAGTGGCGTGGTGATCCACGACCCGCACGACGACCAGGTGCTGCCGCCATCCGCGCTGGTGCTCGGAGTCGGCGTGCGGGAACCGGCGGAGATCCTCGGCCTGTTGAGCGAGCACGGTGCCGCGGCGCTCGTCGTCCGAGGCCCGGTCGACCTGACCGAGGAGATCATCGAGGCCGTCGACCGGTCCGGCGTGGCGCTGCTCGGCCTCGCGCCGGGTGCGTCCTGGACGCAGCTCGCGGCCATGCTCCGGTCGCTGCTGGCCGAGGGCGAGGTGGACCCGTCCGGAACGCTCGGCGGGGTGCCGGCCGGTGACCTGTTCGCCCTGGCCAACGCCGTGGCGTCGCTGATCGGCGCCCCGGTGACGATCGAGGACCGCAGCTCGCGCGTGCTCGCGTTCTCGGGGCGCCAGGACGAGGCCGACTCGTCCCGCGTCGAGACGATCCTGGGCAGGCAGGTCCCCACGCGCTACTCGCAGGTGCTGGAGGCGCGCGGGGTCTTCCAGCAGCTCTACCGCAGCGACGAGCCCGTGTACGTCGACGGCCTGCCCGCCGACGACGGCAGCCTGTGCCTGCCCCGCGTCGCCGTGGCGGTCCGCGCGGGCGACGAGTTCCTCGGCTCGATCTGGGCCGCCGTTCGCTCGCCGCTGCCCGCCGACCGGTCGCAGGCGTTCCGCGACGCGGCCAAGCTCGTGGCGTTGCACCTGATGCGCCAGCGGGCGGGTGCCGACGTCGAGCGGCGGCTGCGGGCGGACCTCGTGTCCACCGCGGTGGAAGGCGGACCGGGTGCGGCCGAGGCGGTGCGCCGGCTGGGGCTGGCGGACCAGGCGTGCGTCGTGCTCGCCCTGGCGCTGACCCACCCGCACGGCGACGATCCCGCCGAGCACGCCCGCCTGCTCGCCGAACGGCAGCAGATCGCCGACGCGTTCGCGATGCACCTGACCGCGGTCCATCCGCGCGCCGCCGCCGCGTTGATCAATGACGTCGCCTACGCGATCCTGCCGGCGGAGTCGGAGGACCGGGCGCTGCGCATCGCCACGGACTTCCGCGGCCGCATCGGGAACCGTGTCGTCGTGGGGGTCGGTCCGGTGGCCGATGGCAGGTCGCTGTCCCGGTCTCGTGCGGGTGCCGACTTCGTGCTGCGGGTGTTGCGCGCCGGGCGGGCACCTCACTCGGTGGCGCGAGAGTCCGATGTGCACAGTGAGGGACTGCTGCTGGAACTGTCCGACCTGATCGCCTCGCGCGGTGACACGGTGAGCGGGCCCCTCGCGCGGCTGATCGAGTACGACCGCAAGCACAGCGCCTGCCTGGTCGAGACGCTCAGCGCGTGGCTGGACGCGTTCGGCGACGTGACGGCCGCGTCCGCCGCTGTCTTCGTGCACCCCAACACCTTTCGCTACCGGCTGCGGCGGCTGGCCGAGGTCGGCGAGATGGATCTCGGCGATCCCGGTGTGCGGTTCGCGGCGATGCTGCAGTTGCGGTTGTGGCGGCCGGACCGCTGAACGGGGCAATGCCAGCACACCTCGGATGACCTCGGCCCCTCCGCAGCGCATCACAGCGACTGCAGCCGTGCCTGAGGGACATAGATCGGACCACTGCTACCGTATGCCTGGGCGCAAGGACTACTAAACCTTATTTAGTATTTATTCTTGACTCGATCGGGCGGCCACCGCATGCTGTGGCCCTCGACGAGGAGAGGTACGGGTATGCCCAGAACCTTGCTGACCGTGGCCACCATCGCGCTCGCCCTGCTGGCGCCCACCGCCGCCGCGGCCGCCCCGCCCCCGATAGAACACGCTGGCGCCGACCAGGGCGCTCCCACCTACTACGACTCCGGCCTCGCCCGCACCCCGTACATGGGGTGGAACTCCTACTTCGCCGTGGGTGCGGCGTCTGAGGAGAAGGTGCTCGGGGTCGCCGACTTCCTCGTCAGCAGCGGGCTCGCCGAGGCCGGCTACGACATCGTGTGGATCGACGGCGGGTGGAACGCGAGCCCGCCGCGCAACGACCAGGGCAAGCTGCTGCCCGACCCCGTGCGGTTCCCGTCCGGGTTCACGAGCCTCGTGGACACGTTGCACGGCAAGGGTCTCCGTGCCGGCATCTACACCGACGCCGGTGCGTGGGACGGCAAGAACTGCGCGGCCGGCAGCGGTGGCGGCTACTACGAGGCGGACGCCAGGCAGTTCGCCGCGTGGGAGTTCGACGCCATCAAGATCGACTTCCTGTGCGGCATCGCGCAGAACATGGACCCGGCGGTCGCCTTCACGCAGTTCAGCGCCGCGGTGCAGAAGGCGGGGCGCAAGATGATCCTCAACCTCTGCAACCCCGTGACCGACGAGTGGAGCGTCCCGCACCGGTGGGACCAGACCGCTTACGTGGCCTACACCTACGGGCCGCGCGTGGGTGACTCGTGGCGCACGAGCACCGACGTCGCGTTCGGCACGCCGTACGAGGGCATCTGGCGTGACGTGTTGCGGAACATGGACCGGAATTTGTACCGGCCCGGCGCGCAGGGGCCCGGCCACTACAACGATCCCGACTACCTGATTCCGATGCGCAAGACGGAACAGGGGACGTACGAGCTCAACGAGGAGGAGTCGACCTCGCAGCTCGTCATGTGGTCGGTCATGGCCTCGCCGCTGATCATCGGGTCGGACCCGCGCACGCTGCCGCCGTCGATGATCGAGACGCTGAAGAACCCCGAGATCATCGCGGTCGACCAGGACCCGCTCGCCATCCAGGGTGTCCGGGTCGCGGGCGCGAACAACGTCGACGTGTACAGCAAGGTGTTGTCCGGCAAGGGTGAGCGCGCCGTCGCGGTGCTCAACCGCAACGACCAGCCGGCCGAGTTCACGGTGAGCTTCGCCGACGCCGGACTGAAGGGTGCCGTGCAGATCCGCGACCTGCGGGCCCGCGCCGATCGCGGCACGGCCACCGGGACGTACACCGTCACGGTTCCCGCGCACGGCACCGCGTTCCTCAAGCTGCGCGGCGAGACGGCTGTGCCCGGCACCGACCTCGGCGGCGACGTCTCCGCCAGCCCGGCGCTCGTGCGGCACGACGACCAGAACATGGCGGTGTTCGCGCGGGACAGGTCCGGACGGCTCCAGCAGCGTTCGATGACCGGCGGCACGTGGCGTGGCTGGGTCACGCTCGGCGGCCCGAAGAACGGCCGGATCCTCGGCCAGCCGTCCGCGTTCGCGAGCCCGGGTGGCCGGATCGACCTGTTCGTCCGCGGCACCGACAACGTTGCCTACCAACGGACCTACTCGGGTGGCCGATGGGGCGCCTGGATCTCGCTCGGCGGCACGCTGACCGACTCCGTGTCGGTGGCGTTCACCGGGCCGGACAGCTGGAGCCTCTTCGGCCGCGGTGCCGACGGTCGCGTGTGGACGCGCGACCAGAGCAGCGGCTGGACCTCCGTCGGCTCGCCCGGCAACCAGCAGATCTACGGCAGGCCGGGTGCCGCGACGGTGTCCGCCGGCACGTTCGTCACGGTCCGGCTGCAGGACGACTCCGCGTGGTACCGCAAGCGCACCGCCAACGGCTGGTCGGCGTGGACCTCGCTCGGCGGCGTGATCAGCGGCAGCCCGACGGCGCTGGCGAACGGCGACAGGGTCAACGTCTTCGTGCGCGGCAGCGACTACACGGTGTGGCAGCAGGATCTCGTCGACGGCGCGGGCACCTGGTGGTTCAAGCGCGACCAGTTCCCGAGCAACGCGCTCACCGGCGCGGCCGGTGCGGCCGCGGGTGCGGACGGGTCGTCGTGGGTCGCTGTTCGCGGCCCTGACAACGCCGTGCACGTCGCCCACCTGTCCTGACCCGCCTCTTCGAGGAGCACCACGATGACGACTCGTCGCGCCTTCCTGAAGGCCTCCGGCGCGCTGGGCCTGGGCGCACTCGTCCTGCCCGCCTTCACCGCCCACGCGGAACCCCGGCGGCCCACCTGGAATCCGCTCAACACCAACCCCACGACCCTCTGGTACCCCGCTCCCGCCGACGAGGCGATGATCATCGAGCAGGGTCTGCCGATCGGCAACGGGCGCCTCGGCGCGCTCGTCGGCGGCAGCGTCGAGAAGGACTTCCTGTACCTGACCGACGTGACGATGTGGACCGGAGAGCTCAACGACGCGCTCGACGGCGACGGCCAGTTCCCGTACGACCCGACGCACTTCGGCACGTTCTCGTTGCTGGCCAAGCTGTACGTCGAGATGCCGGCCCACGCGGGCGCCACCGGGTACCGCCGCGCACTCGACCTGAGCAACGGCATCGTCACCACCACGTACACCCACGGCGGCAAGCAGTACCGCCGTGAGGTCTACGCGAGCCACCCCGACGACGTGGTGATCGTCCGGCTCACCGGCCCGAGCCAGACCGGCACGATCACGCTGGCCGGCGCCCACGGCGAACCGTCCGTCGGCGACGCGCCGCACACCGCCGCCGTGTTCACCGGCTCGTTCCAGAACCGGTTGGCGTACAGCGGGGTCGTGACCGCCTACAGTCCTGATGGGACAGTCGCGGTCGACGGCGCGAAGCTCGCGTTCACCGGCTGTTCGGACCTGGTGATCGTGTTCTCCGGCGGCACGAACTACGTTCCGGACGCCTCGAAGGGCTTCCTCGACCCGTTCGTGGAACCCGCCGCCATCGCGCTGGGCAAGGCGGCCGTCCGCGCGTCCGGCAGCGCTCTGCTGCGCACCCACGTCGCCGACTACCGCAAGCGCTACGACCGGCAGAAGGTCGATCTGGGCCGGTCGACCGACGCCCAGCGCGCCATGGACACCTGGACCCGGCTCAGGGCGCGGGCGTCGAGCGGCACGCCGGACCCGGAGCTGGAGGCGAGCTACCTGCAGTTCGGCCGCTATCTCACGATCACGGGGTCGCGCGACAACCTGCCGATCAACCTGCAGGGCCTGTGGCTCGCGAACAACAACCCGGACTGGTACAGCGACTACCACTCCGACATCAACATCCAGATGAACTACTGGCTCGCGGACCGGGCCGCGCTGCCGGACAGCTTCGACGCGCTCGCCGACTACTGCCTCGCCCAGCTGCCGGCGTGGACGAACTCCACTCAGGCGTTGTTCCAGGACCCGCGCAACAGGTTCCGCAACACCAACAACCGCGTCGCCGGGTGGGCGATCGCCTTCTCCACCAACATCTACGGCGGCAGCGGCTGGTGGTGGCACCCCGGCGGCAACGCGTGGCTGTGCATGTCGCTGTTCGAGCACTACGAGTACACGCTCGACCGCGACTACCTGGCCAAGATCTACCCGTTGCTCAAGGGCGCCTGCGAGTTCTGGGAAGCCCGCCTGGTCGAGACCCCGCAGGGCCTGGTCGACGACCACGACTGGTCACCGGAGCACGGCCCGCAGGACGCACGCGGCCTCACCTACGCACAAGAGCTGGTGCACAACCTGTTCGGCAAGTACCGGATCGCGACCGACGTGCTGCGGCGCGACCAGTCCTACGGCCGCAGGATGTCGGCGTTGCGCGATCGCCTGTACCTGCCGGAGGTCAGTCAGAAGACCGGCATGCTGCAGGAGTGGATGTCACCGGACGACCTCGGCGAGACCACGCACCGGCACCTGTCACCGCTGGTCGGCTTCTTCCCCGGTGACCGAATCAACCACGACGACTCCCCCGCCGCACTGATCGAGGGCGTGAAGCAGCTGCTGATCACCCGCGGCATGGAGAGCTTCGGCTGGGGCCTCGCGTGGCGGGTGGCGTGCTGGGCGCGGCTGAAGGACGCCGACCGCGCCTACGAGTTGTTCCTGAAGGTGATCCGGCCGTCGATCAGCTTCTCGAACGGCACGGCGCCGAACTTCTTCGACATGTACAGCTTCGGCGACCGGTCGATCTTCCAGATCGACGCGAACCTCGGCGCGCCCGCCGCGATGCTGGAGATGCTGCTGTACGCGCGGCCCGGCGTGATCGAGCTGCTGCCGGCACTGCCGCCGGCGTGGAAGTCCGGCTCTGTCACCGGAATCGGCGCACGTGGCGGCTTCAGCGTCGACCTGGTGTGGCGGGACGGTGAGGTCACCAGCGTGACGGTGCGCAGCGTCGGCGGCACCGAGACCGAGGTGCGCGCCGGTCGGTGGTCGAAGCGGATCAAGCTGAGGAAGGGGCAGTCGGTGACGCTGCGGCCGTAGAGCCGCGGACCACCAGGGTGGTCGCGAGCTCGATGTGCAACGCCTCGGGCTCGTGACCGTCCAGCACCCGCATCAGCTGCGTGACCGCGATCCTCCCCATCTCCTGCAACGGTTGCCGCACGGTCGTCAACGGCGGATCCGTCGCCTCCGCGAGGTCGATGTCGTCGAAGCCCGCCACCGACACGTCTTCCGGCACCCGCAGCCCGCGTTCCCGCGCCGCCTGCAACGTGCCCACGGCGACCTTGTCGTTGAAGCACACGATCGCCGTCGGGCGGGGCGAGAGGTCCAGCAACTCCGCCGCGGCGCGCTTGCCCTGCGCGGTCGTGGGTTCGACGTGCCGCAACCGGTCCGCCGTCAGCAGAACGCCCGCTTTCGCCAGAGCGGCCCGGTGACCGGCCAGCCTCGCGTCGCCCGCCAGCCACTCCTCTGGCCCGGCGATCACGGCGATGTCGCGGTGGCCGAGGCCGATCAGGTGGTCCGCGACAGCCCGTGCCCCTGAGGAATGCGCGGCAGAAACCGCGGCGATGTCCGGTGGCGGCGGGGTGCGGGGATCGACCACGACGAACGGGAAGCCCGCCTGCGACAACGCGACCAGCTCGTCGCCCTCCTCCGGCGGCAGGATCAGGATCGCGGCGTCGACGTCGTCCTGGCCCGGCAGGCCGCGCAGCGCGCCGGTGTGTTGGCCGGACTCCCCCGCGTCCAGCAGCAGGCGCAGGCCGTGCAGCTTCAGCGTCTCCGCGATCGAGGAGACGATCAGGCCGAAGTAGTCGGTGAGCACGTACGGGCAGCGCACGTAGACGGTCCTCGTGGGCGTCTCCTGCTTTCGCCGTTCCACGGCCTGAAGGACCAGGTCACGGGTCCGCGGAGCCACGTTGACGTGGTCGTTGAGCACGCGGGAGACAGTCGCGACCGAGACGCCGGTCTCCGCAGCGATGTCTCGGAGGCTGGCGCGCTGTTTCACGTTCCCGATCTTGCGTTCCACCAGGTCAATGTACCGGAACTCGTCCACACCGTTGACCTGCGCCACGGCCGGGTGTTTCATCCTGAAAAGCTGCTGTTTCACAGTGATGAACGGGTGTTACATGCGACGAACCGCGATCGTGGCCCTGGTGCTCGGCCTCACCGCCGTGCCGACCGCTGAGGCGTCCAACGCCCCGGAAGCGCGCGTGTGGGTGACCACGCCGGACCGGGCGGAACTGCTGCACGAACGCCCGCGCGTCACGTTCGGCACGACGCCGTCGACCCACCCGACGATCGTGGTCGACCCCGATCGCACCTATCAGTCGATGGACGGGTTCGGCGCGTCCATCACCGACTCGTCTGCCGAGCTGCTCGCGAGCCTCGCGCCCGCCGTGCGCGCCGAGACGATGCGCAAGCTGTTCGACCCGGTGCGCGGCATCGGGGTGAGCTTCCTGCGTCAGCCGGTCGGTTCGTCCGACTTCACGGCCGCGCGGGAGCACTACACCTACGACGACGTCCCCGCCGGGCAGACCGACTTCGGGCTGAGGCACTTCAGCATCAGGCACGACGAGGCGAAGATCCTTCCGTTGCTGCGCGAGGCGAAACGGCTCAACCCGCGGCTGAAGGTCATGGCCACGCCGTGGAGCCCGCCCGCGTGGATGAAGACCAACGACTCGCTGATCGGCGGCCAGCTCAAGGACGACCCGGAGATCTACGACGCCTACGCGCGCTACCTCGTGAAGTTCGTGCAGGCGTACACGGCCGCGGGCGTGCCGATCGACTTCCTGTCGGTGCAGAACGAGCCGCAGAACCGCAAGCCGGACGCCTACCCCGGCACGGACCTCCCCGTCGCGGCGCAGCTCGAGGTGATCGACGCGCTCGGGCCGAAACTGCGAACGGCCAGCCCGCGCACCAAGATCCTGAGCTACGACCACAACTGGGCCACGCATCCCAACGACGGCACAGCGGAAGCCGACTACCCGTTCCAGATCCTCAGGTCCAAGGCCGCGAAGTGGATCGCGGGCACCGCGTACCACTGCTACCACGGCGACCCGAGTGCGCAGACCGCGCTGCACAACGCCTTCCCGGACAAGGGGATCTGGTTCACCGAGTGCTCGGGCTCCAAGGGCGTCACCGACCCGCCGGCCAAGGTCTTCCGCGACACCCTGACGTGGCACGCCCGCAACGTCGTCCTCGGCACCACCCGCAACTGGGCCCGCAGCGCGGTGAACTGGAACATCGCGCTCGACAGCACCGGCGGCCCGCACCTCGGCGGCTGCGGCACGTGCACCGGCCTCGTCACGGTGCAGCCGGACGGTTCGGTGACGACCGACGCCGAGTACTACACCATCGGCCACCTGGCGAAGTTCGTGCGGCCCGGCGCGCGCCGGATCGCCAGCACGTCGTTCGGCACCACCGGCTGGAACGGCCAGATCATGGACGCCGCGTTCCGCAACCCGGACGGCTCCACAGCTCTGGTGGTGCACAACGAGAACGACGACCCGCGCACGTTCGCGGTCAACGCCGGCGACCGCACCTTCGAGTACACCCTGCCCGGTGGCGCGCTCGCGACGTTCACGTGGACCGCCGATCTCCGCACCAAGCTGGACTTCGTGCCTCTCACCGGTGCCACCTCCGATGCCGCGCTCGCGATCGACGACGACGCCTCAACCTGCTGGTCCAGCGGCGGCGCGCAGGTTCCCGGCCAGTTCGTGCAGGTGGATCTGGGGCGGCGCAAGCGCTTCCGCCGGGTTGCCGTCGACAGCGGCGGCCACCTCGGCGACTACGCCCGCAGCTGGGAGCTGTCGGTCAGCGACGACGGCACGACCTGGCGCACGCTCGCATCGGGTGCCGGTGCCGGCCAGCTGACCAACATCGACGTGCGCCGTACCAGCGCGCGACACCTGCGCATCACGTCCACCGGTGCCGCGAGCAACTGGTGGAGCATCGCCGATCTCCGTCTCTACAACTGAAAATCCCTGGGCGCCCAAACCCCTGCAAGGAGCGCTTATGTCAACGACGACACAACGCTGGCGCGGCATCGCGGTGATCTCCGCCGTCGTGATGGCGGGGCTCGCCACCCCGTCCGCGACCGCGGCGACGAACGCGAACGTGTGGCTCACCACCGCCGACCGCTCGAACCTGTTGCGGCAGCAGGCGGACGTGACGTTCGGCTCGGGCGGCAGCGGTCCGACGATCACCGTGAACCCGAACACCACCTACCAGTCCGTGGTCGGCTTCGGCGCGTCGTTCACCGACTCCGCGGCGTGGAACATCTTCAACTCGCCACGCCGTGACGAGATCATGACCAACCTGTTCAGCAGGAGCAGCGGCATCGGCCTGAGCTTCCTCCGCCAGCCGATCGGCTCGACCGACTTCTCGCGCAGCTTCTACACCTACAACGACGGCGCGCCGGACCCGACTCTCTCGCGGTTCTCCATCACCCACGACAACGCCTACATCCTGCCGCTGGTCCGGCAGGCGAAGTCGTTGAACCCCCAGCTCTCGATCATGGCGACGCCGTGGAGCGCGCCGGCGTGGATGAAGAACAACAACAGCCTCATCCGGGGTTCGCTGAACGACAGCCAGATCGGCGTGTACGCCGACTACCTGGTCAAGTTCACCCAGGCCTACCAGGCGGCGGGCGCGCCGATCGACTACCTGAGCGTGCAGAACGAGCCGAACTTCGAGCCGCCGGGCTACCCCGGCATGCGAATGCCGGCGCAGCAGCAGGTGAACGTCATCAACAACCTGGTGCCGAAGCTGCGCGCTGTCGGCCAGAACGCGCGCCTGCTGGGTTACGACCACAACTGGGACGACACGACCTACGCGCAGGTTGTGAACAACGGTGCGGGCAACAACGTCGTCGGATCTGCGTGGCACTGCTACGGCGGCAACCCGAGTGGGCAGTCCGTCGTCCGCAACGCCCAGCCCACCAAGGAGATCTTCTTCACCGAGTGCTCCGGCACGTCGTCGGGCGACGACGCCGCGACGTTCCGCGACACGTTGCGGTGGCAGGGCATCAACCTCGCGATCGGCGCCACCCGCAACTGGGCACGCACCGTCGCGATCTGGAACATGGCCCTGGACGCGAGCCACGGCCCGGTCATCGGCAGCTGCACCAACTGCATGGGTGTCGTGACGACCAACGGCGGCAGCGTCAGCTACAACGCCGAGTACTACGTGCTGGGCCACCTGGCGAAGTTCGTGCAGCCCGGCGCGGTCCGCGTCGACTCGACCGGCTACGGCGAGGGCGGCATCCAGAACGTCGCCTTCCGCAACCCGGACGGCCGGATCGTGCTCGTCGCCCTCAACTCCGGCGGCCAGCAGAGCTTCCGCGTCTCCTACGCGGGCCAGACGTTCGGCTACACCCTGCCCGCGGGTGCGATGGCGACGTTCACCTGGCCCGGCACGCTCGACCCCGGCCAGCCCGGCCGCACGGGCGCCATCACGGGCCTGGGCGGCAAGTGCCTCGACGTCACGAACGGCTCCACGGCGAACGGCAACCAGCCGCAGATGTGGACCTGCTACCCAGGCCCGAACCAGACGTGGACGCTCGCGTCCGACGGCACCGTGCGCGGGCTCGGCAAGTGCCTCGACGTCACCGGCAACGGCACCGCCGACGGCACACCGGTCCAGCTCTGGGACTGCTTCGGCGGCGGGAACCAGCGCTGGACCGCGGCGAACGGCACGCTGGTGAACGTGGGCAGCAACAAGTGCCTGGACGTGATCGGCAACAACACCGCCGATGGCGCGAGACTGCAGATCTGGTCCTGCACGGGCGGCGCCAACCAGAGGTGGACCGTTCCGGCGTAGCCGGTGATGGCCGGTGCCCGCGGGCACCGGCCATCAGCTCGTCAGAGCTGGAAGACCGCGCGCACGCAGCCGTCTTCCTTCTTCTTGAACAACTCGTAGCCGCGCGCACCTTCGCTCAGCGGCATGATGTGCGTCGCCAGGTGGTTGGTGACGAGCTCGCCGGACGCGATGCGGTCCAGCAGCATCGGGATGTAGCGCTGCCCGTGCTGCTGGGCACCGCGCACGGTCAGGCCCTTGTTCATCAAGGCGCCCAACGGGAACTTGTCCACCAGGCCGGTGAAGACACCGAGCACGAACACCGATCCGCCCTTGCGGCAGTTGTAGATCGCCTCCCGCACCGCGATCGGGCGGTCCGTCTCCAGCTTGAGCTTGCTCTTCACCTGGTCGTAGGCGTACTGCGGGCCGGTGGAGTGCGCCTCGCAGCCGACCGCCTCGATGCACACGTCCGGACCGCGGCCACCGGTGGCCTCCAGGAGCGCGTCACCGACCGACGTACCGGCGTAGTTGATCGTCTCGACGCCGAAGGCCTGTGCCGCCTGCCGCAGCCGGTAGTCGAAGCGGTCGATCACGAGCACCCGCTCGGCACCGAGCAGCTGTGCCGCGCGTGCCGCCATCTGGCCCACCGCACCAGAACCCCACACGGCGACCACGTCACCCGGTTTGACGCCACCCAGATCGGCGCCCATCCAGCCGGTCGGCACCGAGTCGGAGGCGAAGAGGGCGCTCAGGTCGTCCACGCCCTCGGGAATCGGGATGGCCGTGTGGTCGGCGAACGGCACGCGCACGTACTCCGCGTGGCTGCCGCGGAACCCGCCCATCGCGTGCGAGTAGCCGAAGATGCCGCCGGGGTCGGCACCCCACAGCTGCTGCGTGATCGCCGGGTTGGTGTTCGTGTTGTCGCACAACGAGTACAGCTCGTTGCGGCAGTACCAGCAGCGCCCGCAGACGATGAAGGAGCACACCACCACGCGGTCACCCGGCCGGTGCCTGGTGACGCCGGGCCCGACTTCGGCCACCTCGCCCATGAACTCGTGGCCGATCACGTCACCCGCCTGCATGAACGGGATGTGCCCCGTGAGCAGGTGCAGGTCCGAGCCGCACACGGTGCTCAGCCGGACCTTGACGATCATGTCCTGGTCGTTCAGCAACTGGGGATCGGGCACGTCCTGCACCCGCACGTCGTTGATCCCCTCCCAGCACAACGCCTTCACAGCCGGCCACCGCCTCCGGCCCGGCTCGTCACGAGCCGCAGCGCCTTGCCCATCGGCCCCGGATGGGTCGGCGCCGTGTCGGACTGCACCACCTCACCTGCCTCCAGCACCGCCTTCGCCCTGCGCAGCGCGAGCCTGAGCTCGTGCCGCGACACCTGCTCGGACGGCTGCACCGACAGTTCGGTGCCCTTGTCCCCCGCCGCCGGCCGGATGCGGATCTCGACCCGGTCCCGCCACCGCGCCAGGTCCTCCGGCAGTGACGAC
Organism: Lentzea atacamensis; assembly: GCF_003269295.1. Classification (GTDB taxonomy): domain Bacteria; phylum Actinomycetota; class Actinomycetes; order Mycobacteriales; family Pseudonocardiaceae; genus Lentzea; species Lentzea atacamensis. The sequence continues at coordinate 629,062 of NZ_QLTT01000001.1, forward strand.
TGCACCTCGTCCGGCGCGCGGTTCACCGTCACCGCCAGGTATCGGTCCCGCTCGTCCGGAGCGCGCCTTCTGCGCCTGGCCACCGCCGCGACGGTCACCGCACCTGCGGCGAGAAGCACTTTTCCTGCTGTGTTCATCGTTTCGGCCTCTCTCGGAGCACGAACACCCGGGATACCCGTGCTGGTGAAGAACAACCGGGGCCGGGTTCGGGACGATCTGCGCGGGTACCTCGTACGTGCCGACAACCACGGGAGGTAGCGATGGCAACCGGTGAGACCGGCTTCGACGACGTCACGTACGACCTGATCTCCGTGCAGTACCACGCGCTCAAGGCCGGGCACGACTACGGCCAGTACGTGCGCGACGCGGACAACGCGGGCCGTCAGGACATCGCCGACTTCTTCCGGCGGGTCATGGAGGAGGACTCCGGCCGCGCCAAGCAGTGCCACGAGTTCCTCAAGGAACTTTCGGGCTCCGAGGAGTCCGGTCCGGCGGTCAGCTGACCGCGTGCTTCGGTGCCGTGCCGTCCGGGTAACCGGGCGGCATGACCGATCCGCTCAACCCCGAAGCACCGCACTCACCGGGCACCCCCAGCCTCGACGACCTCGAGACCGAGGAACCAGAGGTGCCGCAGGACGTCACCGACGAGGACACGTCCGAGCCGCCGGACTGACTCACGCCCCGGTTATGATCAGCAACGCGACGTCCACGACCGCCACCGCGAGCAGCGCGTTGAAGTTCGCCCGCGACCCGGCTCGTCGTCCGCGCAGCCTGCCGACCGCCAGGATCACCACCGACAACGGCACCGCCACCACTCCCGCCGCCGTGACGGGACCAGGCGGGCCGACCGCGAGGACCACTCCGGTGATCACCACCAGCGCGGCGGCCGCGCCCGCGCTGGCGGCCTTGCCCAAGCGGTGCGGCAGTCCGAGCACACCGGTGGCGGTGTCGTCCTCCAGATCAGGAATGACATTGGCGAAATGCGCGGCGCTGCCCAGCAGGGCGGCCGCCGCGATGAGCCACGGCGGCGGCCAGTGCCCGTCCGGAGCGCCGAGCGTGACGAACGCGGGCAGCAGCCCGAACGACACCGCGTACGGCACGACGGAGAACGCCGTCGCTTTGAGCCCGAAGTCGTACGCCCACGCGGAGCACAGCGTGACGACGTGCACGAGAGTGGCGTCCGCACCGGACAGCAACGACAGACCAACAGCGGTGGCCGCGGCGGCGATCGTCGCGATGAGCACGAGTTTCCGGGACACGACACCGGCGGCGACCGGTTTGTCCTTGCGGCCGACGCTCGCGTCCCTGCCGGCGTCGAGCAGGTCGTTGAGCCAGCCCACGGACAGCTGACCCGCCAGCACCGCCGCCCCCACGGCGACCAGTCCACCCGGTGACCTGCCGGTGGTCACGGCCAGCGCGGTGGCGACCACGGTGACCGCGAGGGAAGGCAGCGGATGACAGGAACGCGCGAGCGCTTCGATGCGGCCCATGGATCTCCACTGTGCCAGCCCGCAGGCCGGCCGCATCTCGAGCCGAATGATCCAGAGCTGTACGAACGGCTCGCCGACCAGTGGTGGATGCCGCGCGGCCGGTTCGTCATGCTGCACTGGCTCGCCGCCGCACGCGCCCAGCTGATCCCCCGGCCGCGGCCGGGGGCGGTCCTGGTCGACCTGGGCTGTGGCGCGGGACTGCTCGCCCCGCACATCCGCGGCTACCACCACGTCGGTGTCGACCTCTCGCACGAAGCCCTGCGCCAGGCCGCGAAGCACGGCGTGCAACCGATTCGCGCGGACGTGCTCGCCGTACCGTTGCCGAACGGGTGCGCGGACGTCGTGGTCGCGGGCGAGATCCTCGAACACGTCGCCGATCTGCCCCGAGCGGTCGCCGAGGCGTGCCGGCTGCTCCGCCCCGGCGGGCTGCTGGTGCTCGACACGCTGGCCGACACCGCGCTGTGCCGCCTGGTCGCGGTCGGCGTAGCGGAACGCCTTCTCGGACTCGCGCCGCGGGGGGTGCACGATCCCTCGTTGTTCGTCGACCGCAAGGCGCTGGTGCGTGAATGCGCCCGGCACGGTGTGCGCCTGGCGTTGCGGGGTATCCGCCCGGCACTGCTCGATCTGCTCGCATGGTCGGCGCGCCTCAGGCCTTCCGTCCGCATGGTGCCCACCGCGACCACGGCGGTGCTCTTCCAGGGTGCCGGCCGCAAGAAGGGATGAGCCTTGGACCTGCACTCCCTGGCCGACCGCCTGTCCGGACGGGCGTCGAAGTACGACGTGTCCGGCGATTTCCCCGAAGAGGACTTCGACGACCTGCGCGAGGCGGGCCTGATGGGCCTGATGGTGCCGCACCGGCTCGGCGGCGCGGGCGCGACGTTCGCCGAGTACACCGACGTGGCGATGCGGCTGGGCAGCGGCGCGGGTGCCACCGCGCTGGTCTTCAACATGCACGCGTCGGTCACCGGCGCGCTCGCGCACACGCCCGACGAGCTGGTGCGGCAGTTCGGCGCGCCGGAGAGTTTCTTCGCCTCACGCGATCGCGTGCTGGCCGCCGCGGCCAAGGGTGCCCTGTACGCCGTGGCGATGAGCGAACGCGGCATCGGATCGCGGCTGTCACAGGTGCGGACCTCCTACGAGCGCACGGGTTCCGGCTTCCGGATCACGGGCGCCAAGACGTTCGTCTCCGGTGCGGGCCACGCCGACGCCTACCTCGTCGCCGCCAGGGACAGCTCGGCGGCGGAACCGAGGGTGTCCTACTTCCTCGTTCCCGCCGGCCCCGGCGTGGAGGTCCAGCCTGCCTGGGACTCGCTCGGCATGCGCGCCACCGCGAGCCACGACCTGCGGCTGGACGTGGAGGTCGACGAGGACGCGCTCGTGGGCGGCATCGAAGGCGCCGCGCTGCTGCTGGCCCAGGTGATGCCGCAGTGGCTGGTCGCGTCCTACGCCGCGGTCTACGTCGGCGTCGCCCAGGCCGTGCTGCGGCACGGTGTGGAACACCTGCGCGAGCGCGGGCTGCACACCCTCCCGCTGGTCCGCGCCCGCCTGGGGCGTGCCGACTCGCAGGTCGCCGCAGCCGAGCTCGTCGTGCGGAGAGCCGCCCGGCAGGTCACCGACGATCCCGGCAGCCAGGAGACGAACCGGTGGGTCTGGCGGGCGAAGCTGATCGCCGGTGACACGGCCGCCGACGTGGCGTTCTCCGTGCTGGAAGCCGCGGGCGCGTCGGCCACCCGCCGCGGCCACCCGCTGGAACGGCTCTACCGCGACGCACGGTGCGGCGCGCTGCAACCGGCCACGTCCGACGTCTGTGCCGACTGGCTCGGAGCCTGCGCGCTCGGCGACGATCCGGACGAGGTGGCGCGCTGGTGACCGCGCACATCGCCGCGATCGGGACCGCCCTGCCTCCCGTCGTCGAGCAGAGCGACCTGTGGGACGACCACTTCCGCGCCCGGCTGAACGGGAGCAGGGCGGCCGGGCGGATCTTCGCGGGGGCCGGCGTGCGGCGCAGGCACGCCGTCGTCAGTCCACTGGACCACGACGTCTCGGAGTGCACGACCGGCGAGCGGATGCGCCTGTACGACCAGAACGCGCGGCCGCTGGGGCATGCGGCGGTGACGGCCGCTCTGTCCTCCGCCGGGCTCGAACCGGCCGAAGTCGGTCAGCTCACCGTGGTGTCCTGCACCGGGTACGCCGCCCCGGGACTGGACGTGCAGCTGGCCGCGTCGCTCGACCTCGCTCCCGACGCGCAACGACTGCTCGTCGGGCACATGGGCTGCTACGCCGCACTGCCGGCGCTCGCCACCGTCACCGACTTCGTCACCGCCCATCGGCGTCCAGCCGTGTTGCTGTGCCTGGAACTGACGTCACTGCACGTCCAGCCGTCCACAATGGATGTCGAGCAGATCGTGTCGCACGCGCTGTTCGGCGATGCCGCCACCGCACTGGTCGTGCGCCCGGACGAGGGCAGCCTGCAGGTCGTCGCCACCAGCGCCGTCACCGATCCGGCCAGTGCCGGCCACATGACCTGGACCGTGACCGACCACGGCTTCCGGATGACGCTGTCGCGGCAGGTGCCGGAGGTGCTGGGCAAGCACCTCCGGCACGCCGTCGAACGCCTGCTCGCGGACAACGGCCTGACCGTGCCCGAGGTGCGCGGCTGGGCGGTGCATCCCGGCGGGCCGCGCATTCTCGACACCGTCGGCCACGAGCTCGGGCTACCGTCCCGTGCGCTCGAACCGTCCCGGCACGTGCTGCGCGAACACGGCAACTGCTCGTCGGCGACCGTCGTGCTGGTGCTCGACGAACTGCTGCGCAGCACCGCGCTGCGACCAGGTGATCCGGTGGTGGCCATGGCTTTCGGTCCAGGACTGACCCTGTACGTCACGCTCTTCCGCCACCATCTCCAGGCGAGGTGATCATGCGATCCGTGGCAGGCACCGTTGTTCTCGTCACCGGAGGGTCGGCCGGCATCGGCCGGCTCACCGCCCGGCGGCTGGCCCGGCAAGGCGCGCAGGTCGCGATCTGCGGCCGCGACCAGGACCGGCTCGACGCCGCGCTGCGCGAGATGCCCGGCGCGTGGGGCGTCCGTTGCGACGTCACCGATCCGGACGATCGCGCGCTGCTCGTGCGCGCTGTCGCCGAACGGTTCGGCCGCATCGACGCGCTGGTGAACAACGCCGGGCAGGGCCGGATCGGCAAGCTCGCCGATCTCCGCCACGAGCAGGTGGAAAGCCTCGTCGCGGTCAACTTCACCGCGGTCGCGGAACTCACCCGGCTGGTGCTGCCGCTGTTCGGCACGCGCGGCGGACACGTGGTGATGATGTCGTCGATCGGCGCCTGGGTACCGGTACCACCGTTGTCGCTGTACTCGGCGACGAAGGCGGGCGTGCTGGGTCTCGCCATCGGGCTGCGCCGGGAGGTGCCGCGCGGGGTACGGGTGCACGCGGTGTGCCCGGGACCGATTCGCACCGAGTGGCTGACGCGCGACATCGACGGCAGGCCTTCCGAGCAGTCCGCGCCACGCCGGCTGTCCGCGGGTGCCGATCCCGAACGGGTGGCCCGCGCGGTCGAGAAGTGCCTGACCGCGCGGACGTCCCGCACCATGGCCGTGCCGCGCTGGTGGGGAATCGCGCGGCTCGGCGCCTTCGCCCCGGTGAGCCGGGTGCTCGATGTCGTGGTCGCGCCGGTCTCGACCGCGATCGTCCGGGTCACCAGGCGCTACGGCAGCCGGTTATCGTCCTGACGCGGCCACGCCGCTCAGCGAGCTGGACGCGTCGGGGTGAGCTCCTTCCTCGACACTGATGCCGAGCCGTTCCACGAGTTCGCCGCCGAGCCAGCCACCGAGCCCGCCCCCGAGCACGCCCAGCCAGGCCGCGACCAGGGCGGGCCAGGCAGGCGCCCAGCCGGTCTCGGCCAGGCGCAGCGCCCAGCTCACCGCGAACAACACCAGCACCACGGCGTTCACCAGCCCGTGCAGCAGCCCGATCCGGCGGGCGCGGGTGCCCCGCGGGGTGACGAGAAACCAGTCCAGCCACCCGGTGGCGGCGGTGACCACCCCCATCAGCACACCGGCGGCGATGAGGTGGGCCGCGGTGAAGGCGAAGCTGGTGCGATCGGTGATCAGGTACAGCACGTCGAAGCCGACCGCCGTGGTCAGCAGGCCCAGCGGGAACACGATGAGGATCGGGTGGACGGCGTGGCCCGCGGCGCGCACACGACTGCGCATGAGGTGCTCCTTCCCAAAGGCAGCTGTCACCGAGAACAGCTGCCACAGGCGTACCCAGCGGCGCAGCGGATACCCCTCTGGCATGAACACCGAGGAAGTGCGGAAATTCGTGCTCGAGCGGCTCGACGAGGACGAGGTGCGCCTGGCCGAGGGGAAGCTGCCGCTCCTCGACGAAGCCGAGGGCCGGGGCAGGCTGCGGATCATCGCCTCGGACGACGGTTCCGGGCTGCTCCTGCTGCCCGGCCCGATCCAGGCGGCCGAGGAACGGGTGCCGGTGCCGTTCCCGGAGAAGTACGCCCTGCTGCGGACCGAGGTCGAGCAGACCCGTGACGAGGCCCTGCTGAGACTGCTGGCCGCCGCCTACGACACCCACCACGGCTGGCAGGAGGAGTGGCGATGACCAAGCCGGAGCCCGACCGCGTGACCGCCGAGAGCGAGCTGGAGGACGCCGACATCGGCTCCGAGCACACGCGACCGACCTACGCCGACGAGAACCCCGGCGGCCCGCACCGCGGACCTGACGAGTCCGAGCCCGAGGACGAGGGCGGCCTGTAGGTCACTCCTCGACGCGTTGCGTCACGACACCGCGCACGAAGTACCGCTGTGCCACCAGGAACAGCAGGATCATCGGCACGGTGGCGACGACGCTCGCCGCCATCACCAGCTCCCACTGGGCCTCGCCGCCCTGCCCGAACCGGTCGAGCACCGCCTTCAGCCCGCGCGGCAGCGTGTACAGCTCCGGTTCGCGCAGGTAGATCAACGGCCTGATGAGGTCGGTCCAGGCCGCCTTCAGCTCGAACACGAACACCACGATCAGGCCCGGCCTGGCGAGCGGCAGCGCGATCGAGGTGAACTGCCGCCACGGCCCGGCGCCGTCGACCCGTGCCGCGTCGAACACCTCCGCGGGCAGGCCGAGGAAGAACTGGCGCAGCAGGAAGACGTAGAACGCCGAACCGAAGAGGTTGCCGGCCCACAACGGGACCTGCGTCGTCGCGAGCCCCACCGCGTGCCACTCCAGGTACACCGGCACCATGGTCACGGCGGCGGGCAGCATCATCGTGGCGAGCACGAGTCCGAAGAGGACGGTGCGGCCGCGGAACCGGAACCGCGCGAAGCCGAACGCCACGACCGCGCTCGACACGGTGGCGGCGACCGCGGCGGCGACACCGACGGCCACGCTGTTGCCCACCCATGCGAGCAACGGCACCGCACGCCAGACCTCGGTGTAGTTCTGCGGGTTCACCGGTGACGGCAGCAGGGCGTTGTCGAAAACGTGCGACCGGTCCTTCAGCGACGCGCTCAGCAGCCACCAGAACGGGTACGCGAACAGCACACCGACCGCGACGAGGGCGAACAGGACGGGCGCGCGGCGGGTCATGCCCGGTCCTCGTAGTGCACGTAGTCGCGCGACAGCCGCACCTGCAGCGCCGTGATCGCGGCGATCACCAGGAACAGCACCCACGCCAGCGCGGACGCGTAACCCATCCGCAGCGAACCGAACGCCTCCTGGAACAGGTAGATCACGTAGAACAGCGCCGCGTCACCCTCCGCCGGCGTGGACGGCCGGGCGCCGAAGAACATCGTGTAGGCCTCGGTGAACACCTGCAATGACGCGATGGTGTTGACGATCAGCGTGAAGTACACGGTGCCGCTGATGCCGGGCAGCGTGACGTGCCAGAACTGCCGCCACGGCGAAGCCCCGTCCAGCCGCGCCGCCTCGTACCGCTCCCCCGGCACCCTGGTCAGCGCCGCCAGGTACAGCACGGCGGTGCTGCCGGCCGTCCAGAGGCTCATCAGCACCAGGCCGGGTTTGATCCACGCGGGGTCGGTCGTCCACTGCGGCCCGGTGAACCCGAACCAGCCCAGCATCGCGTTGATCGCGCCGTTCTGCCCGTTGAGCAGCAACAGGAACAACGCCGCGAGGGCGACCGGCGGGGTCATCGTCGGCAGGAACAGCACGGTGCGGAAGAAGCCGGCCGACCGTCCCGCGCGACGCAGCAGTGACGCGAGGCCGAGCGCGAGCACGATCTGCAGCGGGACGTGCAGCAGCGTGAAGAACACGGTGTTCCACAACGCTTTGGCGGCGCGTTCGTCCTGCAGCATCTCGCGGTAGTTGCTCATGCCCGCGAACCGCGCCGGCTTGAGCAGGTCGTAGTGCGTGAACGACAGGAACAGGCTGTAGAGCATCGGACCGGCCGTGAGCAGCAGGAACCCGGCGACCCACGGCAGCACGAACAACCAGCCGGCCCGTGCCTCGCGCGCACTCGCCATCAACGGCCTCCCACGCGGGTGATCGCCCGATCGGCCTCACGTCGCGCCTGCGCCATCGACTCCTCCGGGCTCTGCTGACCGAGCAGCACCCTCGTCACCGCCGACTCCCACGAGCGCACGAGATCACTGGCCGCCGGGTTCGGCGGCAGGGCGAAGGCCTTGTCCTGCACGGACTGCAACACCCGCACACCCTGTTCGAGCACGCGGATGCCACGCGGGTCGTACACCTCGCTGAAGATCTTCTCGTCGGCCGCGCGGTTCCCGGTGAACGTGCCGCTGTAGGGCTTGCCCTTCTCGGCGAGCGCGTCGCGGCGTGCCTTCGCAGCGGTGACCCAGGTGTCCGCCGCGGTCATCGTCGCGATGAACTCGCACGCCAGCTCGGGGTGCCGGGCGCCCTGCGGAATGGCCCACGCCTGCCCGCCGGCCTCGGTGAGCGGGTTGCCCTGCCGGTCGGTGAAGGGCGCGACCGTGACGTCGGCGTCCGGCGAGTTGGCCGCGATCGTGTTGACGTACCACGAGTCCATCGCCATGGCGGCGACCTGCCCCGTGACGAACTCGTTGTTCGCACCGAAGGAGTCGAAGGTGTCGCGGAACGCCTTGAACGCCGCCCAGCCGCCCTGCGCGCGCACCAGGCCGGTGGTGTAGCGGACGGCTTCGACCACGCGCGGGTCGTCCAGGTGCGGCTCGTCGCCGATCAGGTCGGCGCCGTTCGCCTTGGCCCACAGCGCGACGAACTCCGGCACCCGCGGATCGAACCCGATCCGCCGGAGCCTGCCGTCCTCGGTGCGCGCGAGCTTCGCCGTCGTCTCGGCGAGGCGCTGCCAGTCCGTTGTGGACAGTGTGGCCGGGTCCACGCCTGCCTCGCGCAGCACCGGGTTGTTGAGAATGAGCACGCGGACGCTGAAGAAGTCGGGCACCCCGTAGACCGTGCCGGCGTAGGTCACCTGCCGCACCGCCGCCTCGCGGAAGACCTTCAGGTCGACCTGGTGCCGCCGCAGACAGGGCCCGAGGTCCTGCACCGCTCCCCTGGCCGCGTAGCCGCCGAGCTTGCGCCGGTCCGCGTACACCAGGTCCGGAGGATCATCGGCCGCCACCGCCGAGAGGAACTGCTGCTCGTCCAGCGCCCCCTCGTTGACCCGGAGATCGACCTCGGGACGGCGGTCCCTGAACACCTTCACCCGTGCGGTGGCGTGTTCGTCCGGCAGCCCGAACCCCATGGTGGTGAGTGTGTTGGGCTGATCCGCGACGCTCGGGCCGAGACCTCCGCACCCCGCGACGAGCAGCAGTGCGACCAGCCACCGGGTCATGCGCGTGCGGCGACCACGGCCCTGCGACCGGGCAGGAACCGGCGCGCCGCGGTCAGCAACGCGCGTGCCTCCATCACCTCGCCGAGCTCGAGGTGCTCGTCGGCCGCCGCGATGTGCTCCAGCGCCCGGCGGGGCGCGTCCGGCGCGTCCATCACCGCCCTGCTCAGGCACCTGCGCGCCTGTTCCGCCTGCAGGGCGAGATCCGCGCCCGAGGTGAGGCGGATGAGGACGAGAGCATCGCAGATCGCCTGATCGAGTTCGTTGTGCCGCACCATGATTGCCGCCTTCGGGACAGCCGGGGGTGGCAGCGCCGACTGCTTGACGCTGGTCCCGGCTACCCGGGTCACCGACCCCTCAAACGATCTGCCCGCCGCTGTGTCCGGGGCCGTGCGGCCGCGGCGCACCGCCGGCACATCGCCATCACCGGTGCGCCCGCGGTGTCGTTGATCCAGAGCGCGTCGATCCACAGCACGTGCGGGAACCGGTCGAGTCGCGCCCGGCTCAGCGGCACACCGCACAGCGTCTGGTTCTGGCCCGGCCACCAGGCGTGGACGTCACCCGACGGCATGCGGATGTCCTCGTCGTCCCGCCAGCCGCTCGACGCGGCCACCGCGGGCGTCGCCGCCACCGGTCAGCCTCCCCGGTTGTCCTCGGCGGCGGCGAGCGTCGCGGCCGCCTCGTCGAGATCGCGCTCGGTCACCGGCCACCCGCCGACGCGCTCGAGCAGTTCGTCCCGCGTGACCACGGGCAGTGCGCCGCGCAACGCCGTGGTGGCGAGCTCGTCGCGGCCCGCCACCACGTAGCTGCCCGCGACGAGCACGAGCGCCGCCTCCGGCCGGGTCGACTGGAGCAGCAGTTTCAGGTCTTCCACTCGCACTGGCATGACCCGGTTCCGATCAACCGTCGTCGCCGAGGCGACCGCCACCGTCCAGGCCCGCGCCCTGCGCCGGCGGACGCTCGTCCGCCTCTTCCTCTGTCGGGGTCAGCGGTGCACCGCTCTGCTCCTCGGCCGCACCGCGTTCCACGTCGTCGTGCTCGGGTTCGGTCACAGCGCTCTCCCGTCCTCGCTGAACTGGTGTCTGCGGCATACCCGGTGACGCACCGCCGAACCGTCACAGCGGCAGCGTCTCTCCTCGCGCCACCACGTGCACGTCGAGACCAGCCGCACGCCGCGAGATCTCCGCGGTGAAGTCGGCCAGCGGTGACTTCATGACGCCGTACTCCTCGTAGTGCACGGGCACGGTGGTGCGCGGTCCGAGCAGGTGCATCAGGTCGGCGCCCTGCTTTCCGTCCATCGTGAGCAGGACACCCAGCACCTTGGTGCCGCCGAGGTGCAGCACCGCGAGGTCGATGCCGTCGAAGCGTTCGCGGATCCGGCGCAGCTCGGGGTGCACCAGTGTGTCGCCACTGAGGTAGACGCGGAACGGGAGCACGCCTGCCGCCTCCCGGTACTCGATCATCGTGCCCATGACGGGAGGCAGCAGACGGCCCACCGGCCCCAGCCCGTGCCTGCCCGGCAGTGAGGTCACGGTCAGCTTCGCCGCGCCGCGGGACAGCGTGACCGTCTCCCACGTCCGCAGCGGCGCGGCTTCGACGAATCCCCTGCGGGACAGCCGTTTCGCCGCGTGCGGTGTGGTGAGGACGGGCAGGTCGCGGGCGAGCTCCCGGCTCGCAACCCGGTCGAAGTGGTCGCCGTGCAGGTGGGACAGCACCACGGCGTCCAGCTCGGGCAGATCCGCGATCTCGATCGCCGGATCCGTGAGTCTCCGTGACACCACGCCCTGACCGATGTGCGTCCACTGTCCTCTGTGGAGGAAGTTGGGATCGGTCAGCAGCGTGAACGGCCCGAGCCGGAGCACCGTGGTGGCGTTGCCCACGAAGTACAGCGAACCGGTCATGTCTGCCCGGACACCCGCTGGCCGGACTCGCGGGCGTGGCCGCCGACGTCCTGTGCCGCTTCCCTCGTGTGTTCGGCCGTGGTCTGCGCCGCGTCGGTGGCCACCTGCTTGACCTCACCCGCCGCGTCGCTCACCGAGGTCTTCACGTCCTCCTTGATGTGCTGCGCCGACTCGGCCATCGCCTCCTTGGCCGGTTCCACGACGTCGCCGAAGCTGTCGGACAGCTGCTGCACCGCCTGTTGTTCGGCGTCGGTGCGCGGCAGCACCGCGGCCAGCAGCAGGCCGCTGCCGAACGCGATCAGGCCGGCCGCGAGCGGGCTTCCCTGCGTCTGCCGGGCGACCCGCTGCGGTGCGTCCTGCACCGCCTGCACGGCCTGCTCCGCCCGTTCGGCGACGGCGTGCCCGGTGTCCCGTCCCTGCTCCCTGACCGCGGTCGTGGCCTGTGCGGTGGTACCCATCACTCGCTCCTTCATCGCCGTCAGCCCTCGCCGCACGCCGCGGACGCGCCGCTGGGCGATGCTTCGCGGGCTCGCGTGGTCGACCAGCCGGTTGGCGTCGGTCCGCAGCTCAGCGCGGGTCACTTCGATGTCACGCCTTATCTGGTCGGGTGTTTCGCCCATTCCGCGTCCTCCTTCAGCGTTTCGACGGTGCGTTCGGGTTTCGGGTTGACGGTGCGCAGCTTGGCGCGTCCGCTGGAGTACAGGACGGCGCCCGTGACGCCCCACAGCGCGGCGACGATCAGCGCGGCCCAGCCCAGCGGCATGACCGCGCCGAGCGCGAACACCAGCGCGAGGCTGAGCAGCACCGTGGTGAGGTAGCCGGCGAACCCGGCGGCCGCGAGCATCCCGGTCGCCTTGCCCGCCTTCGCGGCCTCCTGCCGGATCTCCGCCTTGGCGAGCTCCAGCTCCTGCCGCATGAGCTTGGACAGGTCACCGGTCAGCTCGCTGACGAGATCGCCCAGCGACTCCCCGGAAGTGTCCGTTCGCGACGGTGGTGGTGCCTCAGGGCTCGACATGCGGCACCCCCGGCGTGGAAGCCGGGCTCTGCGGCAGCGGCGTGCCGTACGGCGGCGTCGGGGCCTGGCTCTGCTGCGACGGCAGCGGAGCGCTGTGTTCCGGTGCCACGTCGGGACGTTCCGCCGCCACCGGCACAACCTCGCCCTGCTGCTGTTGCCCCTGTCCGCCACCGGTCGCGCTCTTCGCGACGCGGCCGACGAGGAACCCCGCCACGGCGGCACCCAGCAGGAAGGTGCCGGGCTTGCGCCGCGCGTAGTCCCGCGCCGAGTCGAGCAGACCCTGCGCTCCCCGTTCGTCGAGGAACCGGGCGGCCTGCCTGCTCGTGTCGGCGGCACTGCGGATCGCCCCCGCCGACATGGAGTCGGGCGGTGCGGAGCGGGCCATCTCACCCAGCTCGTCGGCGATCCGGCCGAGCTGCTTCGACACCCGCTGTGCCTGCGACTCCGCTTCTGCCGCAACACGTTCCCGCACGTCCCTCACGACGTGCCGGGCCTGGTCCGCGGTTTCCCGCCGCACCTGCGCCGCCTGCTCCGCGACGGTGGTGCCCACCTGTCCGGCGGCCTCCCTGGCGTGCTGTGCGACCTCCACGCCCTCGTCGCGGGCCGCCGTGCGCACTCCGCCCATCTGGTTCTCGGTCACGGCTGACTCCTCAGCTCGTAGTCGTCTCCTGGACTACGAGCTACCCTGGGGGCCACACCGCAAACGGGGCCGTTTTGCCCTAATCACACCAGTTTCGTCGAACCACGTGCCTCAGCCCGCGTCCGGGTCGTCGGAGGCCGAGTAGTCGGACAGACCGACGTTGCCGGTCGGATTCGGTTCCGGGTGAGTGGAGCCGGAACCGCTGCGGCCGGGCACCGTGTCGTCCTCGCCGGTGCCGGACTCCTCCAGCGACGCGCGGCTCGCGTCGTCGTACTCCTGCTCTCGCCGCCGTTCAGTGCTCATGCCGATCGGCTACCCCGATCGGGCACCCGTGAACGTCACGAGAAGTCGTTGACCCGCAGCGACGGCACGAACGCCGCGAAGTCGCGGTTCGACCGGTCCCGCGCGCGCTCGCGGCGGAACAGCCCCTGCACCCAGCGCACCACCGCGCCGGGCGACGGCTCGGGGTCACCGCCCAGCCGCGCGATCTCCACCAGTTCACCACGGCGATCCTCGACGGCGGCCGACCAGCCGCTCAGCTCGTCCCACAGCAGGGCCACGTCGTGGTCGGGGAAGTCTTGCAGCCGCCCGTCCAGCGCCACGTACGCTCCCACGCGCGGTTCCGTCTCCACGAACGAGCTGTCACCGCGCAGCCCGAGTCCCGCGACGACCTCGCTCACGTAGCGCCGCACCCGGCGCGCCGCAGAGTCGTCGAAGTCGATGTCGAAGTCGATGATCACGTCGCGGTCCATGCCAGCGCGCCTCCGTCGGCCGTACTACCCCCTGTGGTGCAACGGCCGAATACCCCTGCGGGGTGTGGGCAAAACCCTGGTCAGGTCGCCTCCCGCAGCACCAGGCCGCGGATCGACAGCACGGTCGACTCCGGTGCGTCGGGGAGCACGAAGAAGATCTCGCCGGCCGGCTCGACATCACGGCCGGACCCGGACCAAGGCACCGGGGAGCGGGTCGTCAGCTCGACCTTGCCGCCGGGCTGCGCCACCGTCGCCGTCAGCGCCTCGCCGTCCTGCTCCAGCAGCACGGTGCCGCCGTCCTCCGGCCCGCCCGCGTCCGGCAGCTCGGCGACCAGCCGCATCCCGGAAAGCCGCACCGAGTCGCCCGCCCGCTCGACCCGGCACTCGCCGTGGAAGTCCAGCACCATCGTCTTGGACCGCAGCGTGACCTCGGCACGGGCGCTGCTCGCAGTGTTGGCCATGCGGTCCGCTTACCCGTGACCACGGCGCGGGAAACACCGCGGTCACGGGAAGCCGGGCATCATCCCCCGTAGGGGTTCGCGGCCTTGCGTGCCGCGTACAACAACATCGGCTTGACCTTCGCCCAGTGCCCGTCCTGGCACGAGTAGGCGGGCAGGAAGCCGGCGCAGTCGCCCTGCCAGTTGCCGATCTCCCAGGTGTAGTGCGGAACACCGAGCTCGCCGTACACCCAGTCGTCGATCGAACCGCCCGCGGTGTAGAGCAGCTCACCGGGCTGCCCGTACTCCCAGCCACCCGCGAGCTGGGCCATGTCCTTGGCCATCGCCCGCAGCTTGGCGTCGTTCGGCGAGGGCTGCGTGGTGTAACCCCACGGCAGCAGCACGACGTTCAGCGCGGCGTGCATCGTGACGACCATGCCGCGCGTGTCCGGCGCGGCGGGGTCGTTCAGGCCGGAACCGCGCTTGTCCGGGAAGAGCGACCGGAACAGCTTCTCGACCGCCTTGGTCTCCACCTCGGAGTCGGCCTGCGGACCGCGGTAGACCTGGCTGCACGGGTCGGCCGACGTGCCGTTGTCGCCCCACTGCGCGTTGAAGTTGCGGTTGAGGTCGATACCGATCTGCGCGTTCGGGTCCTGGGTGGTGGGACATTCCTTCGGACCGTTGGTGTAGTTGGCGTTCTTGCGCTGGAGCTTCGGCGAGTCGCCGCCCGACTGCACGATCTGCACGCCGTCGGGGTTCGCGATCGGCACGACCCAGATCTCGGTCGTGTCCAGCAGCGACGTCACCTCGGCGTCCTTGCCGTAGCCGGTGGTGAGGTGGTCGATCCAGCGCCACGCCATGTCACCGGTGGTGATCTCGCGGGCATGGATCTGAGCCGAGACGAAGAGACGCGGCTTGCGCGCGTCCGGCGTCAGCCGGCAGTCGCCGGGAGACCTCTTGGTGAGGCAGACGGCTTTCAGGTCGTGGCCGCCCGCGCCCTGGGTCTTGCGCCACGAGTCGCCGTAGTCGACGAGGGTGGCGAGGCGCGGGTACCGCCACGCGACCTGGTCGAGGTGCGCGTAGTGCGCTTTGACCGTCCGGTAGCCGCCGTAGTAGGTCTCCTTGACGCCGGTGCCCTGGGTCTTCAGCTCGGCCAGGGGCGGCGCCATGACCGACTCGACCGTGCCGGTGTAGCCCGCCTCGGCGAGCTTGGCGTGCACGTCCTTCGAGCCCAGCACGAACAGGTCGTCGCCGTCCCGCTGCTCCAGCACGTCGAAGCCGCGCGCGAGCAGGTCCTGCGCCTTCTGCCCGAGCGGGGCGGGCACGCGGTAGACGTACGTCGGCCCGTCCTGCGCCGGCGCCGGGGGTGGTGGTGCGGCCACCGACGTCCCGACGAGGAAAGCCACGCTGGCGACGCCCGCCAGGACGAGGCTCAACCGTTGCCTCATGCTCAAGAAACCCCCTGTGCGTGAAACGCTCTCAGCAGGACAAGGATGTTTGCCCCCTGCCGACACCGTAGCGAGGGTGATCACAGGGGGAGGCGATTTGAGACGCCCGGAACCTCAACCGGCACCAACGGGTCGCACAGCCTTCGGTCGTGCTCACTCCGGCGGCAGCTTCTTCTCGCCTGCTCGGCCGCGACGACGAGATTCGTTGCCTGGACGGGCTGATCGACGCGGCCCGGGACGGCTGCGGTGGTGCGATCGTCCTGCGCGGTGAGGCGGGCATCGGCAAGAGCGCACTGCTGGAACACGTGCGGGAGAAGGCATCCGGGTTCAGGGTGCTGACCGCGTCCGGGTCGGAGTTCGAGACCGAGCTGCCGTTCGCGGCGCTGCACCAGTTGTGCTTGCCGCTGTTGGATCGCCTCACGGAGCTGCCTCCCGGACGCCGGGCGGCACTGGAGGTGGCCTTCGGGCTGGACAGCGATCGGCCGATTACGCAGACCGCTGAGCGAGCGTCCGCACCGCCACCGTGATCCACGCGAGCACCAGGGTGCCGTACAGCACGATCGAAACGCAGGTGAACATCGGCGACGGGACGTGTTTCGCGAGTGCGCTCGTGCCGGTCACCAACGTGCCCAGCGGGAAGACGAAGCTCCACCACGTCAGCGCGAACGGCAGCCCGCGGCGCGCCGTTCGCACGGTCGCGGTCGCCGCGATCGCCACCCACAGCAGGGCGAAGCCCCACGTGGTCGTGCCGTAGAGGACGCCGAACGCGGTCTGGCCCGGCAGCACGTGCACGCCGGCGAGGAGGTTGGCTGCGGTGATCGACTGGCCCAGCGGGCCGAGCACGATCCACAGCGTCGGCACGGTGGAGGCGGCGCCCAGGCCGTGCTGGACGAGCCGCTGCCAGATCTGCGGCACGATCATCAGCGTCGCGAACAGGCTGACGCCGAACAGCGCGTAGCAGCCGAGCACCATCGCCTGGCGGAACTGGCCCTCCGGCAGGTGCTGGGCGAGCAGAGCGCCGGAGGCGGCGGACACCATCGGCGGCACCACGGGCATCAGCCAGCCGCCGAACGCGCGCTCGCCGCTTCCGATCATCCGCAGCGGCACCAGTACCGAGGTCATCAGCCCCAGCGCGGTGCCGAGAGTCCACAGTGTCCAGTCGATCGCCAGCGCGGCGGTCAGGCCGATCCAGTCGGAGCCGAGCAGCAGTGTGCCCGTGCCGACGGTCATCAGCGCCATCGGTGGCGCGCCCCAGAACTGGGCCATCACCGGGTCCGCCAGCTGGTCCCGCACGGTCGCCCACGTCCAGCGGCGGAGAGCCGCGACGACCAGGAACGCCAGCAGTGCGGCGTCCAGCGCCCAGACGACGGTGACGGGCGTGCGCAGGCCGGGCATCGCGGCGCCGGCCGTGGCGACGATGCCGGTGCCCATGACGGAGGCGAAGAGGTTCGGGCCGAAGGGCGCCGCTCGTCGCACCTCGGGGGCACGGTGTGGGTGAGGTGCGAGAGCGGTCACGACACGACAATCCTCGCGCGCCGGGGATCCCGGTAGGCGGCAATCACCGATGGGCACATAGGCTGTCCCTATGCCTCTGCCGTCCAGGGTCAGCGACCTGACCAGCTTCGACCTGCTGCTGAGCGTGGCCGAGCTGGGCAGCATCGGCCGGGCGGCCAAGGCGCACGGCATGTCCCAGCCCTCGGCCAGCGAACGGCTGCGGACGCTCGAAGGCCGCGTCGGGGTGGCGCTGCTCGAACGCACCTCACGCGGCGCGCGCCTCACCACGGCCGGTCAGCTCGTGGCCGGGTGGGCGGCGCCGGTGCTCGCGCGGGCACTGGATCTCGACGCCGGCATCACCAGCCTGCGCGCCGACCGCCACAGCCAGCTCAGGATCGCCGCGAGCCTCACCGTGGCCGAGTACCTGCTGCCCGCGTGGCTCATCGCGCTGCGGACGGTCAGCCCGGACACCGCGACCGTGCTGACGGCGGGCAACTCGGTCCACGTCGCCGAGCAGGTGCTGGCCGGGCGCGCCGACCTGGGGTTCATCGAGTCGACCGACGTGCCCGCCGGGCTGACCAGCCGGGTGGTGGCCGAGGACGAGCTGGTGGTCGTCGTCGCGCCAGGGCATCCGTGGGCCAGGCGTCGCCGGGTCACCGCCGTGAAAGCCGCCGCGACCCCGCTCGTGAGCAGGGAGTCCGGTTCCGGCACGCGCCAGGCGTGGGAGCACGCGCTGGGCACCGCCGGAATCGGCGAGTCGGCGGAACCGTTGCTGGAGATGTCGTCGACCACCGCGATCAAGGCGGCGGCCATCGGCGGCATCGGGCCGGCAGTGCTGAGCATCCACGCCGTGCGGGCCGATCTCGCGACCCGCACGCTGGTCCGCGTCGAGGTGAGCGATCTCGATCTGCACCGGGCGTTGCGCGCGGTGTGGCCGGCGGGCAGGACACCCCGGGGGCCGGCCTCCGACCTGTTGACCATCGCGACGCGTAGTGTCACCCACCGTGCCGACCGGCGGTAGCAAACAGGTTCGCGCGGCCCGCAAGCGCAAGAAGCGCATGGCGCGGGTCGTCCACGACCTCACCGACGTGCAGTGGGACGCGCTCAGGACGTCCTGGGGCGGGTGCGCCTACTGCGGAACGCCCGCGACCTCGTTGCAGAAGGACTGCGTGCAGGCGATCTCGCGCGGTGGGCGCTACACGCTCGGCAACGTCGTGCCCGCGTGCGGGTCGTGCAACGCCAGCAAGTGCAACGCCGAGGTGACCGGCTGGCTGCGGCGAAAGAAGCTCGACGAACGCTTGTTCCTGGTGCGGCACTACGTGATCTCGAACGAACTCACCGCCAGGTTCGGCCCGCAGCCGTCCTGACTACGCCGTGGGAAACACCACCGGTGGTTCGGTGGCGGGCGCCGGCACGATCTTGCCGCTCGTCTCGACCTTGAACGACATCGCCGGGTAGTACTCCTCCAGCCACTGCCGGAGGTCGGCCGGCGCCTCCGTCACCCCGATCCGCACACCGGACCCGTCCACCTCCGGCCCCGCCGACACGATCTGCGCGCCGCGGCCCTTCCAGTGCTCGCTGTCGTCCATGACGCGACGGACGTGCTCCGCCATCGCGACCCGTGCGTACCTGGCGTCGCGGAACTCGATCCGCACGTCCGGCGCGGCCTCGCGAACCTCCGCGTCGAGCCTCGGATCTGGCTTGCGGTACACCACCAGCATCGGCACGTCGTTGCGCACCTCCAGACCGGCGTAGGTGCTCGCGAACCCCGACTCCAGCAGCGGCTGCACCACGTCGGCCGCCTCGGTCAGCGCCGGGACGTCGAGGTCGGGCGTGGTACCTGGCGCGATGGTCGCCGGACCACCGCCGCTCTGGTTCATGCCGCAGGAGGCCACCGCGACCAGCAGCAGCACCAGCAGGACGACTCTTCGCATGGTTCTCCCCCGATCTCCGTTCCCCGTTCAGTACGGAGCCGGGCGCCTCAGAGGTTGCTCGCCCGCCGGAACGCGAGGCCCTGCCCCACCGCCACGGCCAGGTTCGCCGCGGCCAGTGCCGCCCACAACCCGGTCAGGCCGTGCTGGGCCGCCGGGACCGCGATGACCGCCAGCACGCCGTAGCAGCCCGAGAAGATGACGAAGCTCGGCGTCGTGCGCTTCAGCCCGGCGAGGCCGAACCCCAGCACCGCCTGCAGACCGTCCGCGAGGACGACCACCACGAGCAACGCCAGGAGGCCTGCAACTGCGGCACGCACCTCGGGATCGTCGGTGAAGAGCCGTTCGGCACCGCCCAGGACGATGACCGCGCAGATGGCCGCCAACGTCGCCACGGTGATCGTCAGGCCGGCGATCACCGCACGCCGTACGCCTTCGGTGCGCGTGCTCACCAGCGGCACCACGGCCTGCCCGATCGCCACCGCCGCGGTGAACGTCAGGCCGGCCAGGCCCGTGGCGATGTTGTGCGCCGCCACCGCCGTCGTGCTCACCCGCGCCGCGGCCACGGTCAGCACGCCGAGCACCGCGAACTTGACCAGCACCGTGCCCGCCATCGGGATGCCGACCTTCGCGAGCTCCCTGATCTGTCCGAAGTGGATGGTCCGGCCCAGCCGGCCGGGCAGTCGCCCGCGCAGCCCGGAAACCGTGATCAGGCAGCTGACGAGGTTCGCGGTGCACAGTGCGATACCCGCGCCGTTGAGGCCGAGTTTCCAGACCAGCAAAGGCGAGAGGACCGCAGTGGACGCCGCGCCTGCCAAGCCGGCGCGCATCACGACCTTGCTCCGTCCCAGCCCGACGAGGCAGGACGTGGCCGTCGAACCGAAGCCGCCGACGAGCATCGCCGCCGCCATCAGCAGCGGGAACGGCCCGAGCTGCGCCACGGTCGCCGCGGGCACGCCACCGGCCCGCGCGATCACCCCGGCACCGGCGACCGCGAGTGCGGCGGGCACACCGACGAACACCGCGAGCCACGTGCCGTTGCGCACCACGCGCAGCAGCTCTGGCGGATCGTCCGCCTTCGCTGCCACGAACGGCATCACGCCGCGCACGGCACCGGCGACCGCTGCCGTCGCGGGGAAGTACACGGCCGTGGTCACCGCGAAGGCCGCCAGCGCCTCCGTGCCGTACCGGCCGAGCGCCGCGGTGTTGACCAGCGCGCCCAGCGACACCGCCACCATCGACAGGTACAGCGGCAGCGCGACGCGCCCGATGCTCCTGGCGTCGCTAAGCAGCATTCCGCAGCGCGTTGTAGCTCTGGTAGAGCTCCTCCCACGCCTTGTCACACCGGGCGTCGAGCTGCCCGTCGGCACTCACCCCGCCCGCCGCGAACCACGGCTCGCACGGCGCGATGTCGGCGAGCGCCTTGCGCACCTGGTCGATGGCGGAGCGTCCGGCGGGAGGCAGTTTGGCCGCCTGCTTCCCGGCCTCGTCGACCACGCCCGTCACGTCCGGCATGAGGTGGGCGCAGTTGTCCATCCTGTCGACGGGCTCGCCCCGCAGCCTCGGGATGCAGGCGGTCAGCAGGACCCCGACCGCGTCGAGCCGGGGTTGCAGCTCCGGCAGCGGCGAGGCGGACGAGGAGGTGGGCGCCGGGACGATGGTGGGCAGCGACGTCGTCTCGGAACCACACCCGACGAGAAGGAACACCAGCGCAATGGCGGAAGAGCGCATGGCTCGGAGCCTATCGCCGCCACCTCGTGCTGCCTGATCGGGTGACACGCAGGGTCGGTGGCTGTCGCTGGACCCGCCTTGCCGAAGT
The DNA here is from genome assembly GCF_003269295.1 of Lentzea atacamensis. Classification (GTDB taxonomy): domain Bacteria; phylum Actinomycetota; class Actinomycetes; order Mycobacteriales; family Pseudonocardiaceae; genus Lentzea; species Lentzea atacamensis. Next base: position 649,789 of record NZ_QLTT01000001.1, read on the forward strand.
CCACTTCGGACTCATCAGCGGACTGCGTTCCGGCCGCCACGACGACGGCACGGCCGCCTGGAGCCGCCCGGTACCGTTGGGGACGTGAGCATCAGCCTGAGCAGCGACTTCGCTCGTGCCGTCCCGGAGATGGCGGTCTCCTGGGAAGCGGTACCGGTCCCCGAACCGGTCCTGCTCGTCCTCAACGAGCCGCTGGCGAAGGAACTCGGCCTCGATCCCGCCTGGCTGCGCTCCGACGGCCTGCCGTTCCTCGTGGGCAACGAGGCACCCGGCGTCGCACAGGCCTACGCCGGGCACCAGTTCGGCGGCTACTCGCCCAGGCTCGGCGACGGCCGCGCGCTGCTCCTCGGCGAGCTGACCCACGCCGACGGCACCCTGCGCGACCTGCACCTGAAGGGCTCCGGCCGCACTCCGTTCGCCCGCGGCGGCGACGGCCTGGCCGCGGTCGGCCCGATGCTGCGCGAGTACGTGCTGAGCGAGGCGATGCACGCCCTCGGCATCCCGACGACCCGCTCGCTGGCGGTGGTGGCGACCGGCGCCGTCGTGCACCGCGAGCTGCCGCTGCCGGGAGCCGTGCTGGCGCGGGTGGCGTCCTCGCACCTGCGGGTCGGCAGCTTCCAGTACGCCCGCAACACCGGCGACCACGACCTGCTGCGCCGCCTCGCCGACCACGCCATCGCCCGCCACCACCCCGGCAGCACCTACCTGGAGCTGTTCGAGCGGGTGGTGGCCGCCCAGGCGGAGCTGGTCGCCCGGTGGATGCTCGTCGGCTTCATCCACGGCGTCATGAACACCGACAACATGACGATCTCCGGCGAGACCATCGACTACGGCCCGTGCGCGTTCATGGAGGCCTACGACCCGACGACGGTCTACAGCTCCATCGACCACGGCGGCCGTTACGCCTACGGCAACCAGCCGATCGTCGCCGAGTGGAACCTCGCCCGGCTCGCCGAAGCCCTGTTGCCGTTGTTCGCCGATGACGAGGACCGGGCGGTTTCGCTGGCTCTCGAAGCGCTCGGCACGTTCGACGGGCACTTCGAACGCGCCTGGATCGGCGGCCTGCGGGCGAAGCTGGGCGTGACCGGGGACGTTCAGCCGCTGCTGAAGGACCTGCTCACGTTGCTGCACGCGAACCACGTCGACTTCACGTCGTTCTTCCACCGGCTGGCCGCGGCCGCGCGCGGCGACGCCGAGCCGGCGCGGTCGCTGTTCCTCGACCTGGCGGGGATCGACGACTGGATCGCGCGGTGGCGGTCGCTCGGACCCGACGCCGACGCCGTGGAACGGGTCAACCCGGTGTACATCCCGCGCAACCACCTCGTGGAGGAAGCGCTGGCGGCGGGGTCCGCCGGAGACCTCGGCCCGCTGGAACGGCTCCTGGACGCGGTGACCTCGCCGTACGGTGAACGTCCCGGTCTGGAACACTTCGCGGCACCTGCGCCGCAGGACTTCAGCGCCACCTACCGGACCTTCTGCGGGACCTGATGAAACTGCAGCCGATCGGCCACGTCGAGTCGCCCCTCACCGACCGCGCCTCCGCGCCCGAGCAGGGCGACGAGGGCGCGCCGGAGTCCTGGCTCGTCTTCGCCCCGGAGTACGCGCGGGCCATGCGCGAGCTCACCGCCGGGCAGGAAGTCCTGGTGCTGACCTGGCTCGACCGCGCGGACCGTTCCGTGCTGGCCGTCCACCCGCGCGGCGACACGACCCGGCAGGAGACCGGTGTGTTCTCCACCCGGTCGCCGGACCGGCCGAACCCCATCGGGCTGCACCGCGTGCGGATCCACGCCGTGGACGGGCTGAAGGTGCTGGTCGCCGATCTGGAGGCGCTCGACGGCACGCCCGTGGTCGACGTGAAGCCGGTGCTGGGTTCCGAACGTTAGATCCAGTCGGTCGGGCCGGCCCGAATTCGCGGCCGGACGGAATTCGGGCTGGTGAGAGCGGGTTTCAGGGTGGGTACCCGGCGGGCATGAGCCAGCCAGTACCGCCTCCAGAACCGCTGCCGCCCACGCCGGGGCCGGACCAGCCCCGGCCGCCGGGGCCGGACCCGGATCCGCTGCCGCCGATGCCAGAGCCGACCTAGACCCCGGGCCCGGCTCCGCCAGCACCGGAGCCGGATCCAGACCACTCACGCCCTACCTCTTCACGAGCTGCCGCGCCGCCTCCGCCACGGCCTCGGCATCGATGTGCGCGGCGTGCAGCAACTCCCCGGGCTTCCCGGACACCGGCATCGCACTGACCGCGAGCTTGCGCACCGGCGGCCGATCCGGACAAGCGGCCAGCGCGTCCAGCACGGCATCCCCGAGCCCGCCCTCGGGCCAGTGATCCTCGACGGTGAGCACCGCGCGTGTCTGCGAAGCCGCCTGCACCAACGTGTTCCCGTCGATGGGCTTGATCGAGTAGCAGTCGATCACCCGAGCCCTGATGCCCTCGGCATCGAGCACCTCGGCCGCCTTCTCCGCCTCCCCGACGGTGATGCCGCAGGCCACGATCGTCAGATCGTCGTGGTCGCTGTTCCGCAGCACCCTGCTGCCACCGACCCGGATGTTCTCGTCCGGCGACGTCCGCACCGGCGTCTTCCCGCGCAGCGTCCGCAGGTACGAAATCCCGGGCAACGTGGCCATTTCGGCGACGAGAGCAGCAGCCTGGTTCGCGTCGGACGGGTGCAGCACCGTGCTGCCGTGAACGGCGCGGAACATCGCGATGTCCTCCAGCGCCATCTGCGACGGCCCGTCCTCACCGATCGACACCCCGGCGTGCGAACCGCACAGGCGAAGGTCCGCGCGCGAGATCGCGGCCATGCGGATGAAGTCGTGGGCGCGGGTCAGGAACGCGCCGAACGTCGACGCGAACGGCACCCAGTTGCGGGCCTGCAGGCCCACGGCGGCGGCGATCATCTGCTGCTCGGCGATGAACATCTCGAAGTAGCGGTCGGGATGCGCCTTGGCGAACAGCTCGGACATCGTCGAGTTCGAGACCTCGCCGTCCAGGGCCACGACGTCCCCGCGCAGTTCGCCCAACGCGGTGAGCGCCTGCCCGTACGCCTGCCGGGTCGCCACTTCCTCACCGATCTCCCAGCGGGGCAGCGCGCCGCCGGTGGTGGCGAAGCGGTGCGGGCTGCCGGGTGTGGGCGTCTTGACCGTCACGGCCAGCGAACGCGCGCCGCCGAGCTCCTCGACGGCTTCCTCTGGCTCCTCCAACAGCTTGCCGTGCTTGCCGGGCTGGTCCTCGACGGCCTTCACGCCGCGGCCCTTGTGGGTCCGCGCGAGGATCGCGGTCGGCCGGTCGGTCACGGACGTGGCCTGTGCCAGAGCGGCGTCGATGGCGTCCAGGTCGTGGCCGTCGATCGCGATGGCCTTCCAGCCGAACGCCTCGGCGCGGGCGGCGTAGCCGTCGACGTCCCAGCCGAGCATCGTCTCGCGGGTCTGGCCGAGGCGGTTCACGTCGACGATCGCGGTGAGGTTGTCGAGACCCGCCCAGCCCGCGTGCTGGAACGCCTCCCACATCGAGCCCTCTGCCATCTCCGAGTCACCGCACAGCACCCACACGCGGTAGGGCAACCGGTCGAGCCGTTTGCCGGCGAGCGCCAGGCCGACGCCGACCGGCAGGCCCTGGCCGAGCGAGCCGGTGGCCACGTCGGTCGGCGGGATGCGGGGTGTGGGGTGGCCTTCCAGCCTGCTGCCGAACGTGCGGAAGCTCAGCAGTTCCTCGTCGGTGATGGCGCCTGCCGCCTTGAGCATCGCGTAGTACAGCGGTGAGGCGTGGCCCTTGGAGAACACCAGGTGGTCGTTGACCGGGTTGTCCGGGTTGGCGTAGTCGAGCTTCAGGTAGCCGTCGAGCAGGACGGCCATCAGGTCGGCCGCGGACATCGACGACGTCGGGTGACCGGAACCGCCCGCGGCGCTCGCGCGGACCGAGTCGACGCGCAGCTGCTGGGCGAGTTCGTGGCGGAAGTCGTTGTTGGGCAAGGGTCACCTCCGTGCTGGTTGGGCGGTCAGGCCGTCGAGGAGCTGCCGGTAGGAGTCGGCGAACTTCCGCACGCCCTCGCGTTCGAGCGTGTCGGTGACGGCGCGGTAGCTGATCCCGATCTCCGCGAACCGGTCGAGGACGCGCCGGGCTCCCTCGACGTCGCGGGTCAGGGTGTCGGCGACGCGGCCGTGGTCCTGGAAGGCCTCGATCGTCTTGCGCGGCATGGTGGTCACCGTCTCGGGGCCGATCAGCTCCTCGACGTAGCGCGTGTCGCGGAACGCCGGGTTCTTGGTCGACGTGGACGCCCACAGGCACCACTGCGGCGTGGCGCCGGCCTTGGCCAGCTCCTCCCACGCCCTGCCGGAGAAGATCTCCAGGTACTGCTGGTAGGCGAGCTTGGCGTTGGCGATCGCGAGCGTGCCCTTCAGCACCTCGTGCCGTCGCAACGCGTCCAGCCGCTTGTCCGCCTCGGTGTCCACTCTGGACACGAAGAACGACGCCACCGAGGCAACCTTGCCGAGGTCGCCGCCGTTCGAGCGCAGTCTGTGCAGCCCGCGGAGGTACGCCTGGGCGGCCGCGCGGTGCCGGTCGAGTGAGAACAGCAGCGTCACGTTGACCGGGATGCCGTTCGCGATCGACTCCTCGATGGCGGGCAGGCCCTCCGAAGTGCCGGGGATCTTCACGAACAGGTTCGGCCGGTCGATCAGCGCGTGCAGGCGCCGGGCTTCGTCGATCGTCGCCTGCGTGTCGTGGGCGAACCCGGGGTCCACCTCCATCGACACCCAGCCGTCGCGCGGCGAGGTGCCCTTCCCCACCAGCAGGTCGCAGGCCTTGCGGATGTCCTCGGCGGCGAGCGCGAGGAAGATCTCCTTGGGGTCGTGCTCGTGCAGTTCGCGTTTCTGGGCGTCGTAGGCGGTGCCGCTGCTCATGGCGTCCTGGAAGATCGTCGGGTTCGACGTCACGCCCAGCACGCCGTCATCGATCAGAGCGGCCAGATCGCCTCCGCGGAGCAGGTCTCGGGACAGCTGGTCCAGCCACGGGCTCTGGCCGTGCTCGGCCAGGCCGTGCAATGCGGTGCGCATGGCAGGTCCTCTCTCATGGCCGTTTCCGGGTACCCGTGGCCGGGGTAGCCACACCCATGACCGCCCTGAGGCCGACGCCGGTCGTGCCGCATCCGGGGGCTGCGCGCCGCCGTCCCAAAGGCGCCGTGCTCCTCGGGCTGCTGCGCACCACGGACCCCAAGCAGATCGGCATCCTCTACCTGGTCACGTCGTTCGCCTTCTTCATGGCGGGCGGCGTGATGGCGCTGCTCATCCGCGCCGAACTCGCCCGTCCCGGCCTGCAGTTCCTGTCGAACGAGCAGTACAACCAGCTGTTCACCATGCACGGCACGGTCATGCTGCTGCTGTACGCGACGCCCATTCTGTTCGGGTTCGCAAACTTCGTGCTGCCGCTGCAGATCGGCTCGCCGGACGTGGCGTTCCCGCGCCTCAACGCGTTCTCGTACTGGTTGTTCCTGTTCGGCGGCCTGATCGTGATGAGCAGCTTCGTGACGCCCGGTGGCGCCGCCGACTTCGGCTGGACGGGCTACACCCCGCTGTCCAGCGCCACGCACGCCCCGGGAATCGGCCCCGACCTCTGGATCATGGGCCTGGCGGTCTCCGGTCTCGGCACGATCCTGGGCGCGGTCAACATGATCACGACGGTCGTGTGCCTGCGGGCCCCCGGCATGACCATGTTCCGGATGCCGATCTTCACCTGGAACATCCTGGTGACGTCCGTGCTGATCCTGCTGGCGTTCCCGATCCTGACCGCCGCGCTGATGGGCCTGGCCGCCGACCGGCATCTGGGCGCGCACGTGTTCGACCCGGCCAACGGTGGGGTCATCCTCTGGCAGCACCTGTTCTGGTTCTTCGGCCATCCCGAGGTCTACATCGTCGCCCTGCCGTTCTTCGGCATCATCACCGAGGTCCTGCCGGTGTTCAGCCGCAAACCGCTGTTCGGCTACAAGGGCCTGGTGTTCGCGACGTTCGCGATCGCCATGCTGTCGGTCGCGGTGTGGGCGCACCACATGTTCGCGACCGGCGCGGTGCTGCTGCCGTTCTTCTCTTTGATGACGTTCCTGATCGCGGTGCCGACCGGGATCAAGTTCTTCAACTGGGCCGGCACGATGTGGAAGGGGCAGCTGACGTTCGAGACGCCGATGCTGTTCTCGATCGGGTTCCTGGTGACGTTCCTGCTCGGCGGCCTGACCGGGATCATCCTGGCCTCACCGCCGCTGGACTTCCACGTCACCGACACCTACTTCGTCGTCGCGCACTTCCACTACGTGCTGTTCGGCACGATCGTGTTCGCCACGTACGCCGGCATCTACTTCTGGTTCCCGAAGATGACGGGCCGCATGCTCAACGAGCCGCTGGGCAAGCTGCACTTCTGGACCACGTTCCTCGGCTTCCACGGCACGTTCCTGGTCCAGCACTGGCTCGGCAACCAGGGATTCCCGCGCCGGTACGCCGACTACCTGCCCAGCGACGGGTTCACGTTGCTCAACACGATCTCGAGCATCAGCGCGTTCGTGCTCGGCGCGTCGGTGCTGCCGTTCCTCTACAACATCGTGCGCAGCTACCGGTACGGCGAACCGGCCGGGCACGACGATCCCTGGGGCTACGGGAACTCACTGGAGTGGGCCACGACCTCTCCCCCGCCGCGGCACAACTTCAAGGAACTGCCGCGGATCCGGTCCGAGCGGCCCGCGTTCGAGCTGCACTACCCGCACATGGTCGACCGCATGCGCGACGAAGCGCATTTCTCGATCCTCCGGCGCGGCCGCCACACCACGCCCGACCAGCCGACCGAGGACGCCCTCGCCGCTACCGACCGCGAGAGCTGAGCCATTCGCGCACGGTCTTGGCACCCGGCACGATCGCCCGCGTCTCCGCCGGGTCCACCTCGACCGGATGGTCGTGCAGCCAGCGCCACATCACCAGCAGGTCGTCGCCGACGAACCGCTCGAACAGCCAGGCAGGCATCGGGAAACGCCGTGGCGGGCGCCCGAACTCCGCACGCCAGATCTCCCGGCACTCGTCGATGCTCCGCGCGTCGGAGGTGAGCGGGAGGTCCGCGCCCGCGAACCGGTCCGGCTCGGCGAACGCGCGTGCCGCGACCGCGCCGAGGTCGTCCGCGCACAGCCACACCAGCGGGCGGTCACCACCGATCAGCTTCGGCATCAGGTGCCACATCGACACCTGCGGGTAGAAGTCCTTGTCGGTCATCAGTTCCATGAACGCCATCGGCCGCAACACCGTCAACGGCAGGCCCAGCGACTCCAAGTGGGCCTTGATGACCACCTTGGACTCCCACTGCCGGACCCCGGTGCCGGACCGCGCGACGCCGGCCGACCCGTACACCACGTGCCGCACGCCGGCCGCCGCCGCTACGTCACCCACGTTGCGTCCCTGCACGATCTCGGCGTCGTGCCCGCTGATCATCGGGTTCTGCACGCTGAACACGCCGTGTGCCCCGGCGAACGCGGGCCGCAGGGTGGCGGGGTCGGCCATGTCCGCCCGCACCACCTCCGCGCCGGCGTCCGCCAGGCGCCTCGCCTTCTCGGACGACGGGTCGCGGGTCAGCGCCCGCACCCGCCAGCCGCCCGCGAGCAGGTGCCGGGCGACCGCACCGCCCTGGCGGCCCGTCGCACCGGTGACCGCCACCAACCCGGGATCGTCCATCGCAGGCCTCCTGGCCTGCTTATCGCCAGAAATTCCACGTCATTACGACGCTTCTCCTCACCGGGCCGGATCGCGGTGCCCACGCCGGTCGGCCTGGCTCTGATGCGGTCCTGGCCGCGTGCACGGTGATCTGCTTCGCCGCACCGGCACTCACCGCCCTCGTGCCGTCGTCACGCGACTTCGGGCCGCACGTCAGTGCGGACCGTCCGCTTCCGGACGGTCCGCACTGACCGGGCACGGCTCAGGATCCGGAGCCGGCCTTCTGCATCTCGCGCTGCAGCTCGGACTTGCTCATCGACGAGGCGTTCTGCAGGCCGAGGTTGCGCGCCTGCGCGAGCAGCTCCTCCCGGCTCGCCTGACCGGGGATGTCGCCGAGGTGGTCGGCGCGGACGTGCGCGAACTTCTCGCCGAGCTCGTGGCGGCGCTCGTCGCTCAGGCGGCTCTTCATGCCCGGCAGGACGGTCTTCTCCTCTTCCTCGACGTGGTGGGTGACCGCGTCGACGACCTCGCGCAGCTTGGCGTCGTACTGCGGCGAGTCGTACTCGCAGTCGAGCAGCTCGGCGAGCAGGCGCTCCGCCTGGGCGTGCTCCTCCTGGCTGTGCTCGACCTCGTCGGACTCGCCGGCCTCCTGCTTGGCCACCGGGTAGACCTCGGTCTCCTCCGCCCGGCTGTGGGCGACGAGCAGGCCGCACAGCACCGGGGTGAGCAGCGGCCGTTTCTCCGGGTGGTTCTTCAGCTCCTCGAACAGGCGCTCGACCTCGCGGTGGTCCTGCATGATGAGATCGACGACGTCGTACTTCACGGTGGTTCTCCTTCAGTTCGGGTTGTTGCGCGGATAGCGCGTGGTGATGGGCGCGACGCCGCGCCGTCCGATCCGGCCGAGCGCCACGCCGAACGCGCTGATCACGATCAGGGCGACGACAGCGCCGATGACGATCGACCACGTCACGCCGGCGCCGAGCAGACCGCAGGCCGCGCCGGCGGTGGCACCCGCGACGAGGCCGTTGACGAGGTTCACGAGACCGGACACGCCGAGGGCGGTGCCGACCAGCCGCGGCCGCCTCGCCTTGCGCCAGCCGGTCTGGCCCGCGTCAGCCTCGACGCCGGCCGTGTCGTCGTGCATCTGCCGGACGAAGACGTCCCTTGTGGACGGCTCGAGGTCGCCGTACACGTGCCTGATGCGGTTGATCCCCAGGCCGGCCTGCACGTCTTCGATCGTGAGCTCGACCGTGCGGAACAGCGTGGCGAGCCCGATCAGGAACAGGCCGGTGAAGATCACCAGCATCAGCGTCAGGAGCACCCGCGGCGACACGACCTGGGCGACGAACCCGAGGGCGATCATGGACGCGGAGATGGTGGTGAGCAGGTGTCCGGCCCTGCTCGACGCGTCGGTGATCGTCGCGGTGCGCGCCATCTGCAACGTGTAGTGCTCGGCGGTGAGGATCGTCAGCGCCGAGGTCTTGTCCACGTCCGGGCTCAGTTCCTGCACGTCAGCGTCCGAGGGCGTTGGCGAGCTCCTTCTTCGTCATGGTGGAGCGGCCCCTGATGTTCTTCTTCTTGGCCTCGTTGTAGAGCTGCTCCTTGGTCAGGCCCTTCGGCCTGTTGGTGCCCGAGCGCTCGCCGCCGCGCTGCTGTGGCGACTTGTCCTTCGTGGACGACTTGCTCGCGGTCTTGGACTCGCCGGACTGGGCGCGGTTCTTGTTCACCGTGCGCGCGGCGAGTTCTTTCGCCCGTTTGGGTGAGGCGCCACGGCTGCGTGCGGAGTCCTTGATGTGTTCGTACTGGCGTTCACGTTTCGCGTTCGATCCCGCTGGCATCACGACCTCCTGGTTCGAGCTGGTCCGCGAATACCCCCGGTCAGGGCGGTTCACACTCGGGTGACGCAGTGCGCGGTAGTCGGCCTTCGCCCCGTGTCCGGCGGTCAGACGGCCGCGAGGTGGCCCGCTGAGCGGTGAAGACGCGGCGGAGGTTGGCTGCCGCGGCACCGGGGGTAGCCGATGGGCATGGCGATCTCTTCACGACTCGACACCGCCCGCACGTTCGCGACGGTGTTGCTCCCCACGCTCGCGAAGGGCGTCATCGTCCGCAGGCCGGGCGTGATGGCCCTGTCCGAGAAGCTGCAGTCCGACGGCACCGCGATCGACACCATGCGGCACCTGCGCGACCGGTACGGCCCGGAACCGGTGCGGTTGCGCGTCACCGGACGCAGCATCGCGATCCTCGTGGACCCCACCGACGTCAGCCGGTTGCTCGCCGAGTCGCCGGAGCCGTTCGCGCTGGCCACCAAGGAGAAGAAGGCCGCGCTGAAGCACTTCCAGCCGCACGGCGTGCTGATCTCGGAAGGCATGATCCGGGAGAAGCGCCGGGAGCTGAACGAACGCGTGCTGCGGCCGGAGAACGTGCCCGTCGACGCGATCGTGCGCGACGAGGCCGACCTGCTCACCCGGCACGTGATGAGCACCGGCGAGCTGACCTGGGACGCCTTCGCCCAGGCGTGGTGGCGCGTCGTGCGCAGGATCGTGCTGGGCGACCGCGCCCGCGACGACGACCAGCTGACGGACGACCTGAAGGAGCTGCGGGAGAACGCCAACTGGGCATTTCTGCACCCCAGGCAGCGCGATCTGCGGGAACGGTTCCAGCGCAGGCTCGACGAGTACCTCGACCGCGCGGAGGAGGGCAGCCTGGCCGCCCAGCCCGGCGACCTGTCCGGCCAGGTGCCGCACTGGCTGTTCGCGTTCGACGCGGCCGGAATCGTCACCATGCGGGCACTCGCGATCGGCGCCCGCGGCACGAACGGCATCCTCGAGTCGGCCCGGCTGTGGCCGACGACCCCGGTGATCCTGCGGGAGAGCACGAAGCCCACCCGCTGGCACGGCACGTGGCTGCCGAAGAACACCGAGTTCGTCGTGTTCACACCGTTCTTCCACCGTGACCCGGACCGGCTGCCGTACGCCGACGAGTACGCGCCGGAGATCTGGGACGGGCCGCGCGACCCGGCGATCGTGCCGTTCAGCGGCGGTCCCGGCGTGTGCCCCGGCCGCGATCTCGTGCTGGCCACCGGCAGCGCGATGCTGGACGCGCTGAGCGATCACCTCGCGTTCCCGAAGCTCAGCGCACCGCTGCCGAGGACGCTGAACCACTTCGGGCTGCGAATGCACGCCACCCCGACGGGTACACGCGTGTCATGAACGCACCTATGTACGCCGTCGTGACGGGCTCGGATTCCGGCATCGGCAAAGCTGTCGCCGTAGCGCTGGCGGGTGGCGGCGTGGACGTGGGCATCACGTACCACGAGGACGCCGACGGAGCCGCGAAGACCGCCGAGGAGGTACGAGAGGCGGGCGCGCGTTGTGCCGTGCGGCAGCTCGACCTCACCAACCTGCCGACAGCAGCGGCCGTGGTCGACGAACTGGCCGAGGAACTGGGCGGCGTGGACATCCTGGTGAACTGCGCCGGTACCGGTAGCAGCCAGAAGGTCATGGACATGCCGTTCGAGACCTGGCGCGAGGTGATCTCGGTCGACCTGGACGGCGCGTTCCTGTGCTGCCAGCGCGCGGCCAAGCACATGATCGCCGCCGGGCGCGGTGGCCGGATCATCAACATCACCTCGGTGCACGAGCACCTGCCGCGGGTGGGTGCGGCGCCCTACTGCGCCGCGAAGGCGGGACTCGGCGCGCTGACCGAGGTGCTCGCGCTCGAACTGTCCGAGCACGGCATCACGGTGAACTCCGTGGCACCCGGTGAGATCTCGACGCCGATGACGGGCCAGGAGGACGTCGACCCGCGCACCCAGCCGCGGCCGGGCGTGCCGCTCGGCAGGCCGGGTCATGCCGCGGAGGTCGCGGCCGTGGTGGCGTTCCTGGCCACTCCCGCCGCCGGTTACGTGACCGGAGCGTCCTTCGTCGTGGACGGCGGGATGTCCCTGATGGGACCGCAGGCCAGCGGAATGCTCGCCGACGAGAAGTGGAGGCAGCCCTGATGCGTGCCGTGGTGCTGAACTGCACCCTGAAGAAGTCCCCCGACCAGTCCAACACCGACCTGCTCGCCCAGGTGGTGATCGACGAGCTGACCAAGAAGGACGTCGACGTCACCACCTACCGGCTCGCGGACCACAACATCCCGCCGGGTGTCACGACCGACCTGGGGCCCGGCGACGAGTGGCCGCGGATCCACGCCTCGTTGCTGGAGTCGGAGATCCTGGTGATCGCGACGCCGACGTGGGTCGGGCACCCGTCCTCGCTCGCGCAACGGGCGCTGGAGCGGATGGACGCGATGATCTCGGAGACCGACGACGAGGACCGGCCGGTGGCGTACAACCGCGTGGCGGGTGTCGTGGTGACCGGCAACGAGGACGGCGCGCACCACGTGATCAGCGAAATCGCCGGCGGGCTCGGCGACATCGGCTACACGATCCCCGGCCAGGCCTGGACGTACTGGAACCGCGGTCCGGGGCCGGGCCCGAGCTTCTCCGAGACCGGTGAGGGTCACGAGTGGTCGGAGAACACCGGCCGCACCATGGCCACCAACCTCCACGCCGTCGCCCTGGCCCTGGCGGAGCGCCCGATCCCGGCCTGAGCCAGCGCGACCGCCGCGCCGATCAGCAGTCCTCCCAGGACGTCCGTGGGCCAGTGCACACGGGTTCGCAGACGGCTGTGGGCGACCAGAAGCACCAGCGGCGTCACGAAAACAGCGGCCTCACGGTCCTCCAGCGCGGTGGCGGTGCCGAACGCGGCAGCCGTCACCGCGGGCTTCGACGGGAACGACGACGAGTCCGGGTGTTCCGGTAATGCCAGTCTGGCGGGCATGTTCGCGACCGACGGTCTGCGGCGGTGCACGACCAGGCTGATCAGGTGCCCGACCGGCATCGCCACCGCCGCCGCGGTCAACGCGCGTTTCGCCGCTTTTCTCTTGCCCGCCAACGCCATCAGGCCGGCGACGGGAACCCACAGCACGCCACCCCGAGCGGTGACGCTCGCGGCGATGATGATCGGATCCGGACGTCCGGACGGCAGCGCGTCGCTGTCGTGCAAGGACTCCTCGTCCAGTTCCTCGAACTCGTCGTCACCGATCATGCCGCACGGCGTACCCGGAAACGCCGTTTTCAATCACGGCCAGGACGGTTCCTCGCTGTGCGCGATCACGAGCTCCCTGATCTCGCAGTCGGGCGGCTGGCCGAGGGCGAACAGGATCGCGGCCGCCACCCGGTCCGGCGGGTTGAGCTTCTCCAGGTCCTTCGGCCGGTACTGCTCGGTGCGGTCGTCGAAGAAGTTCGTCCGCATCCCGCCGGGCACGACCAGCGTGACGCCGATCCGTCCCGCGGTCTCCGCGGCCAGTGCCCGCGTGAACCCGACGACGCCGAACTTCGAGGCGCAGTAGGCCGTCGCGTCGCTGACCGCCCGCAGGCCGAGCGTGGACGCGACCGTGACGACCCGCCCGTTCTCCAGGTACGGCAACGCCGCCCTGATCACAGCCGCCGTGCCGAACAGGTTGACCCGGACCACGTTCTCCCACTCCTCGGCCGGTACTTCGGCGAGAGTGCCGCACCGGTCGATGCCCGCCGCGGTGACGACACCGCTGAAGGCACCGTGCCGTTCCGCGAGTTCGTGCACGGCTGCTTCTGCCGCCCGGCCGTCCGACAGGTCGACCAGCTCGAAGTCACCCACCGACGGCGCCGACTTGTCCAGCACCAGCGGGGTTCCCCCGGTTTCGCGCACCGCGTCGGCCACGGCGGCGCCGAGCCCGCCCGCTCCTCCGGTCACCAGCACGTTGCCCAGCATCAAGCCCTCCTCGACAGGATCTCGGTCGTCGAATGACCCCGGTGGTACGGCACGACGACGGTCCGGCCGCCCCAGCGCCGCACCACCGCGGCTTCCGGCAGCAGGTCGGCGTTGTAGTCGCCGCCCTTCACCCACACGTCCGGCTTCAACCGGCCCAGCACGTGTTCGGGGGTGTCCTCACCGAACACGATCACGTCGTCCACGGATTCCAGGGCGAGCAACACCTCGATGCGCTCGTTCTGGCCGTTGACCGGCCGTCCGTCACCTTTCAAGCGCCGCACCGAGAGGTCCGAGTTGAGGCACACCACCAGACAGTCCCCCAGCGCCCGTGCCGCCGCCAGCATTCGCACGTGCCCGGGGTGCAGGACGTCGAAACACCCTCCGGTGGCGACGACGGTCCCGCCGCGCCTGCGCACCTCGTCCACTGTGGACGGCAACGGTGCCCGCAGGCCCGAAACCCCGCCGTGTGCGAGGAACTCGGCCGCAGCGGACACGGCATCGGCCACCGCGTCGTCCGGAGCGGCACCGCCGGCCAGCCGCAGGGCCGCCGTCACGGCGAACCGATCGCCCGCACCGCACGGGTCCGCCACAGGAACGGCCGGTGCGGGCACCGCGACCGGCGTCCCTCCACAGTGGAGCACCGCGCCGGCACTGCCCATCGTCACCACGACGGCTCGCGCCTTCCACTCGGCCAGCAGCCGGGCCGCTGCCTGGTCCGGATCGGCCGTGCCGCTGAACGCGGTGGCCTCCGGCAGGTTCGGGGTCGCGAGCCGCACTCCCGGCACCGGGGCCGGTCCACGCGGATGCGGGTCCCAGACCATCGGGACGCGCGTGAGCACCGAGCGCAGCCTGTCGTCGCGGAGCAGTCCTCGTCCGTAGTCCGACGCCAGCACGAAGTCCGCCGACAGCACGACGTCGAGCATGTCGTCGGTGACCTGCGGCGGCGCGGAGCCGCCACCTCTGTCCATCCGGGCCAAAGACGTGCCACCACACCGCAACCGGGTCTTCACCGGCACGGAGTCGGCGCGGCCGAACACCCCGGGAACCTCGATCAGGGGCCGCAGCCGCTCCCCCGCCTCGTCGTCGGACAGCGCGCTGACCAGCGTCACGTCCACGCCGTCCCGCGCGGCCATCGTCGCCGCCAGCGCCGCACCGCCGGCCCGCGGGTGCTCGGCGGTGACGTCCAGCACGGGGGCGGGAGCGTCCGGGCAGAGCCTGCTGACGGTTCCCTCCACGTCGACGTCGAGCAGTGCGTCTCCCACCACGACCAGCCTCACGACGCCCTCCGGTACGCCGAGGGCAACGCCGCCTCGAAGGCCTCGCACAACGCGTGCACGACCACGAGCTGCGCCTCCTGCACGTGGCAGGGATCGCCGGGCAGCGCCAGGGTGTCGTCGGCCAGCGAGGCCAGCGGGTTCGGCAACGGCCCGGTCAGCGCCCAGACGGTCGCCCCCGCCAGCCGGCCGGCGTGAGCCGCCTCCAGCAGGTTCGGGCTGCGCCCGCTGGTCGACAGCAGCACGACGATGTCGCCTGGCCGCGCGTGCGCGGTCACCTGACGCGCGAACACCTGGTCGTAGCCGTAGTCGTTGGCGATCGCCGTGACACTGGAGGTCTCTGCGCACAACGCCAGTGCGGAGAACGCGGCGCGGTCGTGCCGGTACCGCCCGACCAGCTCGGCGGTCAGGTGCTGCGCTTCCGCCGCCGATCCGCCGTTGCCGGCGGCGAGCAGCCTGCCGCCGTCGGTGAGCAGTCCGGCGAGCAACGCGCCCCAGCGGTTGATCCGCGACGCCTGCGCACGCAGACCGGTCAGCGTGTCGGCCAGTCCGGCGAGATGGCTTTCGACGGTCACCGGGCCACCGCCAAGCCCTCGTTCGAGCACACCCGGCGGTACACGAGCTCGGCACGGGCCGCGACCCCGTCCCACGTGTACCTGGCGTCCACCCGGTCCTGTCCCGCGATGCCGAAAGCCATGCGGCGCGAGCGATCCGCGAGCAGCCTGCGCAGCACCCGTCCCAGTGCCTTCGGATCACGTGGAGGGGTCAGCACGCCGGTGACGCCGTGGACCACGGTGTCGGTCAGGCCACCGACGGCAGACGCGACCACTGGTACGCCACAAGCCATCGCCTCCAACGGCACTATTCCGAACGGTTCGTACCACGGCACACACGCCACCACGTCCGCGGAACGCAGCAACGCGGGCATGTCCGTGCGCGCGACATGTCCGATGAGATGCACGCGGTCCGCAACACCGCGAGCCTCCGCGAACGCGAGCAGCCGTTGTGCCTCGGGATCGGCCTGGAGATCGGGAGGCCCGCCCGCGATCACCAGCTCGGTGTCCGGCACCAGCGCCAGCGCGGCGATCAGGTCGTCGAAACCCTTGCGCGGCACCAATCTGCCGACCGACACGATCCGGTTCGGCGGCGTCCGCGCGGCCACCGGGCCGACCGACTCGAACAGCTTCGTGTCCACCCCGCACGGCACCACCGTGATCTTGCTCCGCTTCAGCCCCATCACCATCAGCTCTTCGACCTCGTCGTCACACGTGGCCGCGATGGCGGCCACCTCCTGACCGATGAGCCGTTCCACAGCGATCCGGTTCGCGGGACTCGTGTCCCGCGCGCCCTGGTAGCGACGCTTCACCGTGCCCAGCGCGTGGTAGGTGTGCACGACCGGGACCTGGTGACGCCGCGTCGCCAGCACCGAGGCCAGACCGGACATCCAGAAGTGGCTGTGCACCACGTCCGGCCGCCACGCCTGCCAGTCGTGCATCAGAGACCGGGAGAAGTCGGTGATGTGCGGCAGCAGGTCGTCCTTCGGAATCTGCTCCGCCGGTCCCGCGGGCACGTGCACGACCTCGTAGCCGTCCGAAGTGTCGACGCGCTGCGGCAGTGCGGGAGCGTCGCGCCGGGTGTAAACCGCGATCTCATGACCACGTCGCACCAGAGCCGCCGCCAGCGCGGCCACGTGGACGTTCTGCCCTCCCACATCGGTCCCGCCCAGAGCCGCGAGCGGGCTTGCGTGCTCCGACACCATCGCGATCCTCATCCGATCACCTCCTTCAGCAGTGCGTCCCAGTTGCGCAGGAACGCATCGAGCCCGTACCTGGCCAGCACGAACTCGCGGGCCCGTTTCCCCTTCTCCTGCGCGAGATCCGGATCGGCGACCAGGTCCCGCGCGGCACTCGCCAGCTCCTCCACGTTCGTCGAGATCGCGCCCACCTCGGCGGGCACGGCCCGGACGGCCTCCGTCGACGCCAGCGCGACGACCGGCATGCCGATGTGCATCGCCTCCAGCAGCGACAACCCCAGCGAGGTCCAGCGCGCCGGGTGCACGTAGACCCGGCGGCGGGCCAGTTCCCGGTGCAGCACCGGAAGTTCGTGGTCGCCCAGACCGCCGATCTGCTCGGTTCTCATGCCGAACACGTCGATCGGCTCGAACCGCGGCAGCAGATCGGTGCCGACGATCCGGCCGCGGCGCACCGGGTCGTTGATCACCGCGGCCGCACGCGGGAGCTCGCCGGTGTAGAGCGGCCCCGGGTCGGCGACGCCGTGCTCGATCACGACGGTCCTCGTGCTGCCGCAGTCCCACATGAGATCGTTGAAGTGTGTGACGTGGACGATCGTGCCGTCCCAGCCGGCAAGCGGATGTTCCTGCGCCGGCGCGGCCGGCGTGTTGTGCTCCAGGTACACCACCGGAATCCCGACCGGCACCCGAGAGAGCTCCTCAACCCGTTGCACGATCGCGATGTCGGCGCCGGAGGCGTCCACTTCGGACAACCGGACCTCACTGGCCGCCCAGGGCCGCCCGGCGAGCCCGATGCCGTCGGGCGGGCCGGGGATCAGGTAGTCGTGACCACCTTGGACGAAGGAGTGCGTCCACGAACCGTGCACGTGCCACAGCAGAATCCTCATGCCGTCACCTCCGCCACCGCCGCGACGACCTCGGCAGGGTCGATCAGGTCGAGGCACGGGTGGCCGGGCACAGGACACTCGCGCGCCCTGGTACCGCGGCACGGCGCGTTCTGGTCGCCGAGCAGCACGTGCCTGCCGTGCGGTGCCCACCTGGCCGCCGGGACGACCGGGGAGAACAGCGACACGACCGGCGTGCCGACCGCGGCCGCGAGGTGGGCGGGCCCGGTGTTGCCGACGACGACCGCGTCGGCACCGGCCAGGACCCCGGCCAGCTCGCGGAAGCTGGTGCGCCCGCCCAGATCGGTTCCGCACGCACCCGCGACGTGCTCGGTCAGCCCGGCCTCCGCCGGTCCTCCGGTCACGACGACGCGGTACCCGGCCGCGGTCAGCGCGACCACGGCCTTCGCCCACCGGTCGGGCGACCAGGTGCGGGCGGGCGCCGTCGCACCGGGGTGCACCACCACGTACGGATGGCTCAGTTCCGTCTTCGGCGGCTCGACGACCGCGAGACGGCTGTCGGACGAGGTGAAACCGGCGGCGCGGGCGACCTCCAGCGCTCGTTCCGCTTCCGGGAGGTCCGGGTCGTCACGCAGCCGAACGTCCAGCAGCGAGCCGGCGTAGTCGACCGAGCGCGCGACGATCTTCGGCACACCCGCCAGCCGCAGCACGAGGGCCAGCGGCAACGGGCTCTGGTGGAACGACGTCAGGATCAATGCCACGTCCGCGCGAATACCGCGCAGCAACGCCGTTATCGCCTCGATGTCGAACGCGCGGACGTCCGGCGCGGGGTTCGCGATCCACGGGCACTCCCACTCGACGATCCGGGTGACGCCGGGCAGCAGTTCCGCCGCCTGCACCCCGGCGGGACCGCACAGGAAGACGACCTCGCCCGCCGCCGCGGCCGCGCGCACAGCCGGTCCGGAGAGCAGCACGTCGCCGTCGCTGTCGAGTCGTGCGATGAGCGTCCTCACCGGATCATCCCCAGCACGGCGTGCAGGTCAGGGGCGGTACGCGGCGCGCGTTCGACTTCTTCCGGCCGCGTGACGTCGGTGGGCACCAGGACGGGCACCGCACCGGCGGCAACCGCTGCGTCCACATCGGCTCCGATGTCACCCACGACGAGCGTGCGTTCCGGGCGGACGCCGAGCGCCGCACAAGCGGAAAGCACCAGGCCGGGCGCAGGTTTGCGGCACTGGCAACCGTCGTCGGGACGGTGCGGGCAGATCTGCCAGGTGCCGAACCGGCCCAGCAGCTCCTCGACCCGCGCGTTCACCGCGGCGACCTGCGCTTCGGTGAGCAGGCCGCGGCCGATGCCGGACTGGTTGCTCACCACACCGGTGCGCAGCCCGTGTGTGCGCAGGTCCCGCAGGATCTCGCGGGCGCCGGGCATGATTGTCACGCGGTTGGGGTCTCCGTTGTACGGAACGTCCCGGATGAGGGTGCCGTCCCGGTCGAACAGCACCGCCTCGAAGCCCTGGTCCATAGAGGAGATTTAGCCGCGAGAAAGCGGCTTGAAACGCTACTCCGCGAAGCGATTCACAGCACCGGGCTGGCCTGCACGTGTCTGCCTTCCCCGATGCCGCGAACCAGCGATCGAAGCGTTTCCCGCGCGTCGTGCACCGGCTTCCAGCCGAGTTCCGTCCTGGCCCTGGTCGCGTCCAGCAACGGCGCTGTCAGCCCCAGATCCACCCAACCCGGCGGTGTGGGCTGCAGGCGCAGTCGCCAGGTGACGTTCGCGAGCACGCGCAACAGCCGCGGTGGGATCGGCAGGTGCCTGCCACCGAGGAGCTCGGCGAGGACACGGGGAGTGACGACGGGCTCGGCGACGAGGTTCACCGGTCCGTGGAGACGCTGCTGGAGGATGAGTGCGATTGCCTCGGCGACGTCGTCCGAATGGACGAACTGCAGCACGAGGTCCTTCGGCAGCGGCAGGATCGGGATCCTGTGCCGGAACAGTGCTTTCGGCACGAGGCTGCCCAGGAAGTAGTCGCGGATCTCGGATCCCGCGTCGGGCTGCAGGATCAGGCCGGGCCTCGGCCGGGAGATCAGCATGCTGGTCTCGTACTGGTTCAGCATGTGTTCCACCGCGGCTTTGTGCCTGCTGTAGAACGAGGACGTCACGCCGTTGACCGGCCACGACTCGTCGACGCGGTGATCCTTGTGGGTCGGCGCGTACGCGCCGACCGACGACATGTGGACGAGGTGCGGCACGCCGGCTTCGGCCGCGGCGGTGAACACGCGCGACGATCCGGCGACGTTCGTCCGGTACAGCTGGCGCTCGTCGCGGGACGGCTGGATGAGCCAGGCGAGGTGGACCACCGCGTCGGCGTTTTCGAAGGCGATGCCGAGCAGCTCCTCCGCGCCGGGCTGACCGATGTCGACCGGCGTCCAGTCGAGGCCCTGGTAGGGCGGCGCGTCCGACGGTGGGCGGCGGGAGATGCCGTGAACCCGCACGTCCGGCTCTTCCGCGAGCCTGCGCAGCAGCGCGGTGCCGACGTTGCCGGTGGCCCCCGTGACGACGACCTTCACGATCGTGCCCGCGCGGTCTCGCGGTTGTTCGCCTTCTCGATGGCGTCGACGAGCTCGTCCTTCGTCATCTGCGACCGGCCCTCGATCTTCAGCCGCTTCGCGATGTCGTAGAGGTGCTGCTTGCTGGCGTTCGCGTCCACGCCACCGGCCGTCTCGCCCCGGGCCGGTGTGCTGCGCTCCGCCTGTGCGTCGGACGGCCCCTTCTCGGCCTTGGCCTCCCAGTGGTCGCCGACCTTCTCGAAGCTGTGCTTCAGCGCCGAGAAGGCGGTGCGGTGCGCCCGTTCGCCCTCGCCGTACGTCTCAACGGCGGAATCGTGCGCCTTGATCCACGTCCGCTGTGCCTTCTTCGACGAACGTGCCACCGTGCTGGGCAGTTCCTCGCGTCCGGGCATGGCTCCTCCAAGGTTTCGACCTGCGCCAACGGGTACCCGCGAGCCATGACCGCCATGCACGCCATTGATGTCCACAGTCCCCTCGACGACCAACTGGTCGGCTGGCTGCCGGCCGCACGGGAGGACGACGTGACCGCCGCGCTGGCGGCGGCTCGCACCGCCTGGCCGCAATGGGCGGCGACGCCCGCGGCGGAACGCGGAGCGGTGGTCCGGGCGGCCGCCGCCGCGGTGCGGGAACGGGCGAACGACCTCGCGACCGTGATCGAGACCGAGACCGGGCGGCCGTTCGCGTCGGCTCGTGAGGGTGTGCTGGCCGGTGCCGGGACGCTGGAGCAGTACGCCGAGCTCGGTCCAGTCCATCGTGGACGGTCGCTGCTCGGCTCTGCCGTCGACTTCATGGTTCCCGAACCACGCGGAGTCGTCGTGGCCCTCACGCCCTGGAACGACCCGATCGCGGTCGCGTGCGGTCTGCTCGGAGCCGCCCTGGTGACCGGGAACGTCGTGGTGCACAAGCCGAGTGAACGCAGCCCGCACACCGGTTTGCTGCTGGCCACCGTCCTGCGGCCGTGCTTCCCCGACGGCGTGCTGCAGACGCTGGTCGGCGACGGAGAGGTGGGTGCAGCTCTGGTGCGTTCGTCCGACGTCGACGTGGTCGCCCATGTCGGCAGCACCGCCACCGGTCGCGCGATCGCGCAGGTCTCCTCGGCGAAGCTGTTGCTGGAGAACGGGGGCAACGACCCGTTGCTCGTCGACGACGACGTGGACCCGTCGTGGGCGGCGGGACAGGCTGCTCTGGGTGCCTTCACCAACGCGGGCCAGCTGTGCACGTCCGTCGAACGCATCTACCTGCACAAGACGATCGCCGCGCCGTTCCTGGAAGCCCTGTGCGCCAAGGCCCGCGCGTGGAACGAGAAGCCGCAGCCGCTGGTCGACACCCGGCACCGCGAGTTCGTGCACTCGCAGGTGACCGACGCGGTGGGTTCAGGCGCCTCCGCGCTGGTCGGCGGCTCGATTCCGGAGGGCCGCGGCGCCTACTACCCCGCGACCGTGCTGGCCGACTGCTCGTCGGCGATGCGGATCATGTGTGAGGAGACGTTCGGCCCGGTCGCGCCCGTACAGCTGGTGTCGTCGTTCGACGAGGGCCTGGCCGAGGCGTGTTCCGGTGACTACGGCCTGGCCGCGACCGTGCTGACCAGCTCGATGGAACACGCCCAGCGCGCCTGGCGCGCCCTTCCCGTCGGCACGGTGAAGGTCAACGCGGTGTTCGGTGGTGCCCCCGGAGGTGCCGCACAGCCGCGCGGCGCGTCCGGCACCGGTTTCGGTTACGGCCCTGAGCTTCTGGACGAGATGACCACGACCAAGGTGGTCCACCTCGGCGTTCCTAACGTCCGGTCCTGATCAGCCGGAAGCCTGCTTCCCGGACCTTGTCCCCCGGCACCACGTTGCGGGTGTCGTAGAGGCGCGGGTCCGCCATCCGCTCGGCCAGCTCCGGCCAGTCCAGCTCGGCGAACTCCGGCCACTCCGTCAGCACCACCAGCATGTCCGCGCCGGCTGCCACATCTGCCGCGCGGTGGGCGATCCTCATGTTCGGCCGGTCCTCGTGGACGCACGGATCGAAGGCCGTGAGCTCGGCACCTTCCTGCACCAGCAGCCGGGCGACCACGAGCGCGGGTGAGTCGCGCAGGTCGTTCGTGCCGGCCTTGAACGTGAGCCCGAGCAGCCCGATCCTGGCGCCGTCGAGCGTCCTGAGCTCCTCGCGGATCCGGTCGGCGACCCGGTGGGGCTGGTGGCGGTTGGTGCTGACGGCCGCTTCGAGGGTGGCGAAGTCGACTCCCGCGGCCCTCGCGGTGGCGAGGAGGGCGAGGGTGTCCTTGGGCAGACAGGATCCGCCCCACCCCGGGCCCGGCTGCAGGCACGACGCCCCGATCCGGTCGTCGAGCCGCATGCCCTCGGTGACGCCGTCGATGTCGGCGTCGACGTGCTCGCACAACTCCGCCAACGTGTTGACGTACGACAGCTTCAGCGCCAGAAAGCAGTTGCTCGCGTACTTCACCAGCTCGGCGCTCGTGTTGTCGGTGAGCACCGTCGGTGCCTTGGTCGGCGCGTACAACGCGGCCACCTCGTGGGCCTGCCGCTCGTCCTGCGCACCGACCACGATCCGTTGCGGGCGCAGGAAGTCCTCGACGGCATGGCCTTCCCTGAGGAACTCCGGGTTGGACACGACACCGGGGTGCTTGGCCGCGGTCCCGACCGGGACCGTCGACTTCAGCACCACGCGGGTCGTCGGCGGAGCCTCGCTCAGCACCTGGTCGACCGCCGACAGGTCGGCCGCGCCGTCGGGCCCGGTCGGTGTCGGCACGCAGACGAAGGCGAAGTCCACGTCCGACAGGGCTCGCGCGTTGTCCGTGACGAACTCGAGCCGCTCGCGGTTGTCCTCGACCAGCTCGCGCAGTCCCGGTTCGTGCAGGGTGATCTCACCGGCGTTGAGCGCCTCGATCTTGGCCGTGTCCGCGTCCGCGCAGATCACCCGGTGCCCGAGGTGCGCGAAGCACGCGGCCGTGGTCAGACCGACGTAGCCCGCGCCGACGACACCGATTCGCTTCGCTCGCACAGCACACCTCCTACCGCGTCCAGCACTTCCTCGACCGTGATCTTGAGCAGGCCCGGCGACGGGTCGTCGGCGAACGTGTCACCCGGCTCGCCGTGCCAGAGCACCCGGTGCGGGCCGCGCAGGGGACCCCAGAGCTGGGGTGAGACGGGGCCGAACAGCAGGACCGACGGCGTGCCGTAGGCGGTGGCGACGTGGGCCACGCCGGTGTCGCCGCAGATGACCAGGCGGGCGGTGGCGACGAGGTCCATGAGCTCTGCGAGGCTGCCGGACACCGGGTCGGCGACGATGCGACGGGCCAGATCCCCCTCGCCCGGCCCGGCGGTCACGACGAGGGCGAGCGGGTCTGGTGACGCCTCCGCCCTCAACTCCCTGGCAACGGCCGCGTATCTGTCGACCGGCCACCTCCTGGCACCGGTGCTGGCACCCGGATGAATCACGATCCGGCCGGTCCGGTGGCCGACGGGGTGCAGCCTGAAGTCCTCCGGATCACACCTGATCCCGTTCCGTTGCAACAGATCGCACCACTTCAGAATCTCGTGCCGTTCACCCGGCCACGCGGAGACGGCCATCCGGGTCTCACCGCTCCGCGCCCCGTCCCCGTACGTGATCAGGGCGCGCGGCTTCGTCGCCAGCAGCCGGTCGATGCTTTGCGGCCCTTTGCCGTGCAGGTTCACCGCGAGGTCCGGCCGCTCGAACCCGATCGGCGCCAGCTCCTCCGTCGGCAGCAGCCGGTCCACCGCCTCGATCCGCTCCACCGCGTCGCGCAGCCACTCCGGAGCCGCCAGCGTGATCTCCGCGCGCGGGAAGGCCGCCCGCAGTCCCCTGAGCGCCGGCACGGCCGTCAACAGGTCACCCAGGCCGAGTGCTCTCAACACCAGGATCTTCATGCTCTCACCCGCCGGTACCGCACCTCGCCGAGCAGCCGGTGCGCACAGGCGGCCGGCGGGATGAGGGCGCTGGTCACCACCATCCGCACGATCTCGTCCGGCGTCCGCGGCCCGGGAGCGATCCGGACCGCCGCGAACCATCCGGTCAGCGCGGCCCACACCACGCCCAGTGCCGCCGCCGGACGCCGCCACCCGAAGAGTCCACAGAGGACAGATCCGGCCCCGGCCACCGTGGCCGCCACGTGCGACCGCAGCCGTCCTCGCTGCCCGCCGATCCGGGACCGCCAGCGTGAGCCCACCAACCGCCGCATCAACGCGTCGTCGGCGTTGCCACGCTGCTGGTCCACACTCGTCAGGAACGTCGCGGGCTTGACGGGGTGGGTCGTCACCCGCCTGCCCCGCACGATCCGGTAGCCGAGGGACTGCACGCGCAATGCCAGCTCGGCGTCCTCGCGGTAGGCACGCCGGAACCGTTCGTCGAAGCCGCCCGCAAGCGCCAGCGCCTCGCGCCTGTACGCCATGTCGGCGGTGATCCAGCGGGCGGTGGCCAGACCGGCCGTGCCGCGTTCGGCGTCGGTCGGGCGCCGGTCATCGGGTAGCGGCACGACGATCCTGGCCTGGCTCGCGCCCACGTCGTCCGGCAGGTCCGCCAGGTCCGCGCACAGCTGCGCTTTCCAGTCGGGCGGGATCACCACGTCGTCGTCGAGGAACGCCACCCAGTCGCCACGGGCCTCGCGCCAGCCGGTGTTGCGCGCGGCTGCCGGACCCAGACCGGACTCGCTGTCGTCGACCACGATGATCTCGCACGGTTCCGGACCCGAGCCCTCGACCAGCGCGTCCAGCAGGTCGTTGAGGTTCGGGCGGCCCACGGTCGGAATCACGACGGAGTAGTTCATCGGCGCACCACGTACGGTCCGATGGCGAGCAGGTCGATCGGGGACGAGCCGAAGCACTCCAGTGCGTCGCGCGGGCTGTCGACCATGGGGCGGCCCGCCGTGTTGAGGCTCGTGTTCACCACGACCGGGACACCGGTCCGCGCGTCGAACTCGCGCAGCATGCGTTCGAGCAGCGGGTCGCCGGCCACGGTCTGCGCACGTGCGGTGCCGTCCACGTGCACCACCGCCGGGATCCGATCAGTCCACTCCGGACGGACGTCGTGCACGAAGAGCATGTAGGGGCTGGGAAGCGGACCGCGGGTGAACACCTCGGCCGCCCGCTCGGCCAGCACCATCGGGGCCACCGGGCGGAACTGCTCGCGGCCCTTGACGTCGTTCAGCCGGGTCAGGTTCTCGGCGAAGCACGGGTTCGCGAACAGCGACCGGCGGCCGAGCGCGCGCGGGCCGTACTCGCTGCGCCCCTGGAACCACGCCACGATCTTGTTCGCGGCCAGTGCCTCCGCCACCTCCACCGCGACGTCCGCGGGCTTCGAGAACGGCACCGCGGCCGTGCGCAGCACCGACTCGATCTCGTCGTCCGAGAAGCCGCGGCCGAGGTCGGCACCGGGCATCGCCGACACGCGGTCCGACACGTGCAACGCCGCGCCGAGAGCCGTTCCGGCGTCCCCCGCCGCCGGCTGGACCCAGACCTCGTCGAACGGTCCCTCGGCGAAGATCCGGGTGTTGGCCACGCAGTTCAGCGCGACCCCGCCGGCCATCGTCAGGCGGCGTTCACCGGTGCGGTCGTGCAGCCACCGCACCAGCTCCAGCAGCACCTCCTCCAGCCGCACCTGCACGCTCGCCGCCAGTTCGGCGTGCTCCTGGGTGATCTCCTCGTCCTTCGCGCGCTGCTTGGCCAGGGCGTTCCAGTCGAGCGGCCGGATCTCGAAGCCGCCGTCGCGCACCAGCACGTGCTCGCGCATCAGGTCGAGGTGCACCGGCTTCGCGTGGGAGGCCAGTGCCATGACCTTGTACTCGTCACTGGATCGCAGAAAGCCCAGGTGTTCGGTCAGTTCCTCGTACATCAGCCCCAGCGAGTGCGGCAGCCGTTGCGACGCGAAGGTGGTCAGCGCCCCGTCGACGTAGCGTCCGGCGAGGTGGGAGCCGCACTCGCCGCGACCGTCCGCGACCAGCACCGCGCAGTTCCCGTCGAACGGCGCGGCGAGGCCGGTGGACGCGGCGTGGGCGACGTGGTGCGGCACGAACCTCACGATGTCGGGGTCGAGGCCCGGCAACGAGGTCGCCAGGAACTGCGGCGCCTTGCGGGCATAGGTCGTGCGCAAGTCCTCCCACGGCGCGTACTCCGCGTCCACCAGTGACGGGTCGTACGAGTACGCCACGGCGTCGAGGTCGGCGGCGCTGAGCCCGGCCTGGTAAAGGCACCAGCGCGCTGAGAGCTCCGGCTGCTCCCACGCCGAGAACGGCACGGGGCGTTTGCCGTGCTTGCGGCGGGAGAACCGTTCTTCTTCCGCTGCCGCGACAATCGAACCGTCGACCACCAGTGCTGCGGCCGGGTCGTGGAACACCGCGTTGATCCCGAGAACTCGCATGAAGGGCGGCTACCCGGCGAATGTCCGGGCAAACGAGCGAAGTCCTTCCTCCAGCGGAACCGTCGGCTGCCAGTGCAACACCTCTCGCGCGAGGCTGATGTCCGGCCGCCGCCGCCGCGGGTCGTCCGTCATCGACTCGACGTGCCGGACCACCGAGGAACTGCCGGTCACCTCGATCGTCTTGCGGGCGACGTCCAGCACGGTGACCTCGGTGGGGTTGCCGAGGTTGATCGGACCGGGGTGGCCGCTGCGGGCCATCGCGAGCAATCCGCGCACCAGATCGTCCACGTAGCACAACGATCTGGTCTGCAGGCCGTCGCCGTGCACCGTCAGCGGCTCACCGGCCAGGGCCTGTCTCAGGAAGGTCGGGATCATCCGCCCGTCGTGCGCACGCATCCGGGGACCGTAGGTGTTGAAGATCCGCACGATCCCCGCGTCGACGCCGTGTTCCGCCCGGAACGCCGTGGTCATGGCCTCGCCGAACCGCTTCGCCTCGTCGTAGACGCTGCGCGGCCCGATCGGGTTCACGTGCCCCCAGTACGACTCCCGCTGCGGGTGCTCCTCCGGGTCGCCGTACACCTCGCTGGTGGACGCGACGACCACGCGAGCGCCCTTGCGGCGGGCCAGCTCCAGCACGTGGTACGTGCCGAACCCACCGGCCCGCAACGTGTCCACCGGCATCCGCAGGTAGTCGGCCGGCGAGGCCGGGCACGCCAGGTGCAGGATCAGGTCGACGGGTCCGAGCAGGTCGAGCGGGCGGGACACGTCGGCGGTGACGACTCCCACGCCGTCCGGCACGTTGCCGCGTGAGCCGGTGCGGAAGTCGTCGACGCACACGACCTGTGCGCCGCCGGCCAGCAGCGCCTCGCAGACGTGCGAGCCGAGGAAGCCTGCGCCACCGGTGACGACGACCCGCTCAGGCGACATCGAGCACCGTCTTCAGCCAGCCGTCCTCGCGCAGGTCGAACGACCGGTAGGCGTCGATCGCGGACGTGGGCTTCTCGTGCCGGGTGATGAACGCGGTCGGGTCCATCGAGCCGGTCAGCACCATGTTCAGCAGGCGCGGCAGGTAGCGGCGGTGGTTGCAGTTGCCCATGCGCAGCGTCAGGTTCTTGTTCATCGCCTGGCCGATCGGGAAGTCGTCGAAGCCCGGCGGGTAGACACCGATGATGCCGATGGAGCCCGCCTTCGCGGCCAGCTCGACCGCCCAGTCCAGCGCGAGCCGCGGCGCGTCGCCGGGTTTCCACTGTTCGGAAGTCCGTTCGCCCGGCTGCTCCGCGTCGACACCGACCGCCTCGATCACGCGGTCGGGGCCGATCCCGCCGGTGAGCTCCCGGACGATCTCGACGGGGTCCTCCTCGTTGAAGTTCACGGTCTCGGCGTTCTGCGCGCGGGCCTTGTCCAGCCTCGACGCGATCCCGTCCACGACGATCACCCGTCCGGCACCCTGCCGCTTCGCCGACGCGATCGCGAACTGCCCGACCACGCCCGCACCCAGGACGAGCACGGTGTCGCCGGAGCCGACCTCGGCGAGCCTGGCGCCGAACCACGCGGTCGGGAAGATGTCCGACAGCAGGATCGCCTGGTCGTCGCTGACCCCGTCCGGCACCCGCACCAGCGTCGTCATCGCGTGCGGAATCCGCGCGAACTCGGCCTGCAGGCCGTTGATCGGACCGGTCGGCCTCGGTCCGCCGAAGAAGCAGGTCCCGGCCGCGGGCCCGTTCGGGTTCGCGGTGTCGCATTGGGCGAAGTACCCCGCACGACAGTACGAGCAGGTGCCGCAGCCGATCGTCGACGTCACCACGACGCGGTCGCCGGGGGTGAACCCGCGGACCGCGGAGCCGACCTCCTCGACGACACCGACCGCCTCGTGGCCGAGCACCGTGCCCTCGACCATGTCCGGCATGGTGCCGCGCTCCATGTGCAGGTCGGTGCCGCAGATGGCGCTGCGGGTGATCCGGATGACCGCGTCCGTCGGCTCCTGCACGCGCGGGTCGTCCACCTCGTCCAGGCGGATGTCTCCCACGTCGTGCCACACGACAGCCTTCACGTCTCTTCTCCTCCCGTTTCTCGGCTGGTTCCCCACTGCGGGCAGCGCAAACACGGACAAAACGGGCGAAGAGGCGGCGTGCGTGTTGTGCAGGCTGTGCTGGTTGCAGGTGCTCAGCGCGTCGCGGTGCTGACCCTGAGCACTCCACCGCGCTGCACGAACTGCTCGGGCAGCCACGGAGTCGTTTGCCTGCGGCCGTTCCACCTGATGTCGTCGACGTGGATGCCCGGCGCGCCCGGCGCGAGGATCGTGATGCCGCGCTGGGCGATGCGGGCCTTCGGGAACATCGGGCTGGACACGTGCAGTTCCGCGCTGCTCGGCGTCCTCGGGTACAGGCCCAGCGCGGCGAAGACGTACCAGGCGGACATCGTGCCGAGGTCGTCGTTGCCCGGCAGGCCGTTCGGGCCGGTGCGGTAGACCAGCTTCGCCATGGCCCGCACGGTCTCCTGGGTCTGGTGCGGGCGGCCGAGCTCGTTGTAGAGCCACGGGGTGTGGATGCCCGGCTCGTTCGTCGGGTCGTACCGCAGCGGGTCGCCGCCGGTCGCCCACGAGCCGTCCGGGCGGTGGAAGAAGGCGTCGAGCCTGGCGGCGGCGATGTCCTTGCCGCCCATGGCTTCCGCGAGGCCCTGGGCGTCGTGCGGCACCATCCACGTGTAGGTGGCGCTGCTGCCCTGTGCGAAGCCCTGGTCCGAGGCGGGGTTGAACGGGGTCACCCAGCTGCCGTCCGCCCTGCGCGCCTGCTGGTGGCCGGTTGCCGGGTTGAACGTGTTGCGCCACCAGCCGGCGCGTTTCCGCAGCTCCTCGCTCGGGAGACCGAGACGGGCGGCCAGGTCGGCCAGCGCGTGGTCGGCAACCGCGTCTTCGAGCGTCTCGGCGGCGCCGCCCCAGCAGTGGCAGGTGTCGTGCGGCGCGTAGCCGAGGCGGAGGTGCTCGGCGAGGTTCGGGCGCTGGCCCTCGCACTGGCCGGGGCATCCCTTGTCCGACAGGCCGTCCGGGTGCGGGACGGTCGCCTGGTGCAGCAACGAGTCGTAGGCCGCCCGCACGTCGAAGTCCGTGGCGCCCATGGCGTACATGCCCGCGATGGCCGGGGCGGACGGATCGCCGGTCATGACGTGCGTCGGGCCGGTGATGTGCACCCAGCGGTCCCACACGCCGCCGTTCTTGCGGGCGATGTCCAGCAGGGACTGGGCGTACGTGCTCGCGACGCCGGGTGCGAGCAACGCCAGGAGCTGGGTCTGGGCGCGGTACTGGTCCCAGCCGGAGAAGTTGCCGTACCGCAGCTCGCGACCGGCGTCACTGATCACGTTGGGCTGCAGGAACGTGTGGTAGAGCGCGGTGTAGAAGATCGTGCGCTCGTCGGCGGTGCCGCCGTCGACCTCCACCGCGCGGAGCTGCTTCGCCCAGGCCTTCCTGGCTTCCTCCGCGATCTGCGCGACGGTCGCACGCTTCGGGATCTCCGCCGCCAGGTTGCGTTCGGCGGCTTCCGCGCTGGTGTAGGAGATGCCGACCCGCGTGGTCACCTTGTTGTCCGCAAAGGACACGTAGCCGCCGGACCCCTTGCCCGCGCGGGCGTTTCCGGTCAGGTAGCCTTCGCCGCCGCTTGCGGTCGTCGTGCCCGGCCTCAGCTCGCTGTTGACCCACGTGCCGTACGCGGCGATCGGGCGGTCGAAGCTCGCCGTGAAGTACAAGCGGTAGTAGGTCTTCTGGTTGTTCACGCCGCCGTTGGCGCGCCTGCCGCAGAACGCGCCGGTCAAGACCGAGCCCGAGACCGTGTTGGCCACCGGGTCGATGGTGACCTCGGCGTCCTCGCTGCCGTTGAGCGAGTTCGACACGCGGAAGAGCAGCGAACCCTCTGCCGGGAACGTGAACTCACCGATGCCCGCGCGGGTGGTCACCGACAGATCCGCTGTGGCGCCGGACTTCAGGCCCACCCGGTAGCGGCCCGGTTCGGCGATCTCGTCGGCGTGCGTGAAGTCGCTGGCGTAGACCTGGTCCCCGGTGTCGGCCGTCGGTGACGACGTGATCGCGCCGGCGTGCGGCATGATCGGCACGTCCCCGGCCGCGCCGGGATGGCAGCCGGCGCCGTTGACGTGGGTGAGGCTGAAGCCGCGGACTCTCGTGACGTCGTAGGCGTACCCGTTGGCGGCGCCCGTGTTCGTCTGGTCGCCTCGGGTCGAGGTCGGGCTCCACGAGATCATGCCGAACGGCCGCACGGCGCCCGGATAGGTGTTACCGCCTCCCGCCGAGCCGATCAACGGGTCGACGTAGCGCGTGTCGTCCCTGACCGCCGCGCTCACGGGAGTCACCAGCGCGGCCGTCAGGACGAGGCTCAAGCCTGCAGAGAGCGCTCTCACGCTCGGACCCTACCGGTTTCACAGTAAACGCAGGGTGGCCGATAGCCGTCGATCCGCAGGCTCCGGAACTCCAGGTCGTTCGGCGTCTTGCCGACGAAGACCAGCCCGCGGGCGTCGTCGAGCGCCTCGCTCAGCGGATAGGCCGGCTTGCCGAGCTCCGGCAGGGTCGTCCAGTTCTTCTCGTTGAAGCTGAAGAACTTCTTCACCAGCTCGCCGCGGGTCGACGGGATCTTGGTGACCCACTTGTCGCCGCCGCTCCAGTGCGACGCCGGGCGCAGCTGGACGTGGAGGTCGTCGGTCGCGCGGTAGGTCATCCAGAACCCGCGCGAGTGCGTGAGGTCGGCCTGGGCCTCGAACTTGTTGCCGAGCCACACGACCATGACGTGCCAGTCGTCGGCGAGGAACTTGATCTTCGCCGTGTAGTCGTGCCGGTTCCCGGGCACGAGGATGCTGCCGGTCGCGGGCTCGGTGGCACCTTCGCCGCTGGCGAGCCACTGTTGCAGCCGGTCGATGGACGGGGTGGCACACTCTCCGCCGTGTGCGGCGTTGGCGGTCGCCGTGGAGCCGAGCGTGAACAGCGCGATCACCGTGATGCGGCCGAGCGTCGAATTCAAGCGCATCTCGCCGACCGTAGCGGAAATTGGTTGAACCATTCTCCGTTCACGGTTGACCGCATCAACCTGGACAGCGGATTGTGAGGGCACGTCACGACGGCTCACAGTTGCGGCGTGCGCCCTGCCAGATGGCTTGGATTCATAAGTGTCGTAACGATTTTCTGCGCCCAGCTGACGTCTCCGGCCACCGCCACGCGCGACTGCCCAGCCGTCGTGGACGACCGCAGGTTTCCCTCGGCGGCCACCCTGCGAGACCTGAACGCCCAGGTAGCCGGGTTCGGCGTGCGGGCCACCGGCAGCCCGGCGCACCACCGGCTCGTCTCCTGGCTGGAACGCCAGGTCTCCCGCCTCCCCGGCATGTCGGTGCGTTCGGAACGATTCCCCGTCCACCGCTGGCAACCACGCCCCGGCTTCCTCCTGTCCGGCGGCGTGGTGCCCGTCGCCGCCCCGATCCCCTACTCCGCCCCGGGCCTGCGCTCCGGCGAGCTGATCCACCTGCCCACCGCCGAGCCCATCACCGCCGCCAACGCCCGCGGCAAGGTGGTCCTGCGCGACTTCCCCGCCGTGGACCGCGGCTATCACGCCGAACCCCAGCTGCACCGCGACATGATCGACGCGGGCCTGGCCGCAGCCGCGGGCGTCATCGTCGCTCTTCCGTTCCCGCACGAGCAGGCCCGCGGCTACTGGGACCCCCACACCGGCACGCACTACCGCGTGCCGGGCGTGTTCGTCGGCTCCGACGCGGCCCTGAAACTCAAAGCAGGCACCCGCACGACCATCGGCGTCCTGGCCGGCCGCGCCCCCGCCGTGACACGCTCACTCATCGCGACGCTGCCCGGCCAGAGCCGCGAACGCATCGTCATCGACACCAACACCGACGGCGTCGGCTGGGTGCAGGAGAACGGAACCGTCGCCCTGCTCGCCCTCGCCGAGCACTTCGCCCGTCTCCCACCGCGCTGCCGCCCGCGCACCCTGGAGTTCGTCTTCGCCACCGGCCACCTGCACCGCCCCGCCGAGGGCAGCGAGTTCCGCGCCCGCGCGCTCGACGCCGAGTACGACTCGGGGTCCGTCGCGTTCGCGTTCGTCCTCGAACACCTCGGCACACGGGAGTTCCTGCCCAGCGCGGGTTCCCTGCGGCCGACAGGAGCAGCGGAGCTGTCGGGCTGGTTCGCGGGCAGTCCCGTGCTCGCGCGAACAGCCGCAACAGCGTTGGCCGGACGGCAGGTCGACCGCACCTTCGTGTTGCCCGGCATCGACGTTCCGGTGCCGGGCAGGGCGCCGCCGCAGTGCTCGTTCGGCGGCATCGGCACGCACTTCCACTCGCACCTGGTGCCTGCGATGGCGATGATCTCCGGACCGTGGACGCTCTGGGCGCCCTCGTTCGGCGCCGAAGCCGTCGATCACGAGCGGATGCGGCGCCAGACCCTGGCCGCGGGCGACGCCGTGCTGGCGCTCGGGCCGGTACCGCGCGAGCAGATCGCCGGGCCGTACCTCGACCTCCGCCGGGCTCGGGCGGCAGGCGCGGCGACCTGTTCGCACGACCTGCCACCCGAGTGGGCGCCGGGCCCGCCCTGAGCACAGGACGGGCCCGGTTCTACGCCGGCGCGTAACCGGTCGGGCGTGCGGTGAAGGTGCCGCGGCCCTGCGTCCGGCTGCGCAACCTCGTCACGTAGCCGAACATCTCGGCCAGCGGCACCGACGCCGTCACCACCGTCGAGCCGGTCCTGACCTCGGAGCCGAGGATCCGGCCCCGGCGCGCGGCCAGGTCACCGAGCACGCCGCCGAGGTGGTCGCCCGGCACGGTGACCGTGACCTCGGCGATCGGTTCGAGCAACGTCATCGCGCCCGCCTTCAGGGCCTCGCGCAGACCCAGGCGACCGGCGGTGCGGAACGCCAGGTCCGTCGAGTCCTTGACATGCGTGGACCCGTCGGTGAGCGTCACGCGCAGGCCCGTCACCGGGTGGCCGAGCGGTCCCTCGGCCAGCGCGTCGCGGCAGCCCTGTTCGACCGCGCGCACGAACTCCTGCGGCACACGCCCGCCGGTGACCGCCGAGCGGAACTCGAAGCCGGTCGCCAGCGGCTCGGTGTCGATGACGATGTGCGCGAACTGGCCCGCCCCTCCGTCCTGCTTCACGTGCCGGTAGACGAATCCCGTGACGCCGCTCGCCACGGTCTCCCGATAGGCCACCCGAGGACGGCCCATCGCGATCTCGATGCGGTGGTTCGTGCGCGCCTTCTCCACCGCGACCTCCAGGTGCAGCTCACCCAGCCCCGACAACACCGTCTGGCCGGTCTCCGGGTCCGTCCTCACCTGCAGCGACGGGTCCTCCTCGACCAGGTGCGCCAGAGCCTCGGCCAGCCGTCCGTTGTCCGCGCTGGTCTTCGCCTCCACCGACACCGACACGACCGGATCAGCCGACACGGGCGGTTCCAGCAGCAGCGGAGCCGCCGGAGCGCACAGGGTCGTACCGGTGCGAGCCGACTTCAGGCCCACCACGGCCACGATGTCGCCCGCTACGGCCGTGTCGACCGGCGTGTGCCGATCGGCCTGCACCCGCAGGATCCTGCCGATGCGTTCGGCCCGGCCACCCACCAGCACGGTCTGTCCTTTGTGGAGTTTGCCCGAGTACACGCGGACGTACGTCAACCGCCCGGTGGCGGTGGCGTTCACCTTGAACACCAACGCCGAGAACGGCGCGTCCGGATCCGCCTGCCGCTCCTCACCGCCGACGCCCCGCACCGGCGGAACGTCCACAGGGGAAGGCAGATACGCGATCACCGCGTCCAGCAACGGTTCGACGCCGCGGTTCCGGTACGCCGAACCGCACAGCACGACGGTTCCAGTGCCGTCGCGCGTTATGTCGCGCAACGCTTCCCTGAGCGTCTGCTCGGTCAACGTGCCTTGCGCATAGAACTCCTCCAAAGCCTTGAGATGCAGTTCCGCCACCGTCTCCTCCAGCAGGCGACGACGCCGTTGTGCTTCTGCCAGCAACGTTTCCGGCACAGGTCCTTCGACAACGTCCGGATCCCAGGTCAGCGCACGCATGCGGACCAGGTCGACCACACCGACGAACTCGTCCTCGACCCCGATCGGCAGCTGCACGACCAGAGGCACGGTGTGCAACCGCGTTCTCAGCGACTCCACGGCCCGGTCGAGGTCCGCGCCCGCCCGGTCGAGCTTGTTGACGAACGCGATCCGCGGCACGCCGTGCCGATCCGCCTGCCGCCACACGGACTCGCTCTGCGGCTCGACGCCGGCGACCCCGTCGAACACCGCGACAGCCCCGTCCAGCACGCGCAGCGACCGTTCGACCTCGTCGGAGAAGTCGACGTGCCCCGGCGTGTCGATGAGGTTGACGCGATGCCCGTCCCACGTGCAGCTCACGGCCGCGGCGAAGATCGTGATGCCGCGATCGCGCTCCTGCGGGTCGAAGTCCGTGACGGTGGTGCCGTCGTGGACCTCACCGCGCTTGTAGGTGCTGCCGGTGGCGAACAGGACGCGTTCGGTGAGCGTGGTCTTGCCCGCGTCGACGTGGGCGAGGATGCCCAGGTTGCGGACAGCGTTCAACGTGGTGGTGCGCATGGCTCAGTGCCTTTTCGGTGCGAAAGGACTACAGGTCAGCGCGATGAGCCGACGAACGACCGAACGGGTTCGTCAGACACTCCGGTGCCCGGCGCGCAGCGGGCAGCCGGGGTGCGGAGACACGAGGATCACGTCGAAACGGGACGGGGGAACGACGACGGCGGTACGCACGGCCGGTCTCCCCTCGTCACTCGGTGATGTTGATCGTGGAGTGTAGACGGACAGGCGCGGCCGTGAAACGGGTTTTAGCGACTGAGCAACGAAACGACCTTGCCCGCGACCGCACGCACGACCGGCCACAGAGGGTTCCGCGCCCAGTTGGCGGCACCACCCGCCTCGATGGTGTCCAGCAGTTCGCGCAGCTCGGCGACCGCGTCGACTTCCTGCCGGTCGCGGAAGACCACACCGATCTCGAGCGACACCGCCGGCGACATGACCTCGCGGATGGCGTACTCGCTCTCCCCCGCCCGCAACAGCCGCACGCCGTGGAAGAAGTCCACTCGCCGCGACGGTTGCCGCACCCCGGCCTGGACCGTCGCGTCGAGAGCCCAGCTGACGACGACTTCCTCGGCCTCCTCGCGGGACTCCCACTGCCGCAGTGTGCCCCACTCCTTCCACTCCCCGGTGAGCTCACGACGAACCGCGGGCTGGTAGATCCCGCGGACCCGGAAGTTCGTGAGGTGCACCCGCGGCACGACCATCCGCACCAGCCGCCCACGAGTGCCGCGGTGCGCTCCCACCACGAAGACGTCCTGCCCACCATCACCCCACTGCGGCGGCAGGACCCACATCTTCGCTCCGGGTGCGAAGTGCTTCAGACCGGAGCGCGCCTCCACGCCGCCCTCGCCGTGAAACGTCTCGGCGGCGACGTTCGCGACCACGCACCACCCCAGCAGCTCGTCCACCCGCACGGTCTTACGCCCTGTGAGCTGGGCCCGCGCGGGATTTACGCGGGAACACCGCTGATCCACCTGCCGTTGAACAAGACATGCGTCTGCGTCTGCTCGGCGACTCCATCGCCGCGGGTGTCGGCAGCACACGTCGCGAAGACACCCTCGGCCCATTGCTCGCCGCCCGTCTGCGCGCGACCGGGCACGACGTCGATCTGCGCGTGCACGCCGTACCGGGTGCCCGTTCGGCCGACCTGCGCGCGCAGGTGCGGGCCGCGGTGGCGAGCGGGGTGGACATCGCCGTGGTGGTGGTCGGGGCCAACGACCTTACGAGGTTCGTCCCCGCGCACGTCGGTGCGCAGGAGCTGCACGACGCCGTCGCAAAACTGCGGCGAGCCGGTGCCGGAGTCGTCGTCGCCACGGCGCCCGACCTCAGCGTCGTCGCGCACGTGCCGCCCGCGTTGCGCGACGTCGTGTCGGCCGTGAGCCGTGACTACGCCCAGGCGCAGCTGCAGGCCGTCATCCGGGCGGGTGGCGTGGTCGCCCACGTCGAACGCGTCGTCACGCCGCAGTTCGCCGCCGATCCCGCGCTCTTCGCCGCAGACCGCTTCCACCCGTCCGCCGCCGGCTACCGCGCGATCGCCGCGGCACTCGCGCCCGCGGTCGAGGCGGTCGCCGCGGAACACCGCGCCTGAGCGATTGCGATCTCGGGCCCGGCGTCGTACTGTCCGCACTAAGTTCAAGCATTGAACGAATGAGGTGGATCATGACCACGCCCACTCCGGCGGACAAGTTCTCCTTCGGTCTCTGGACCGTGGGCTGGCCGGGCCGCGACCCGTTCGGCGAAGCCACGCGGCCCGAGCTCGACGTCGTCGAGGCCGTGCACCGGCTGGCCGAGCTCGGCGCCTACGGGTTGTCGTTCCACGACGACGACCTGTTCGGGTTCGCGGCCACCGAGCGTGAAAAGCAGATCGGTCGACTTCAGGGCGCTCTGCAGGAAACCGGGATGGTCATCCCGATGGTGACGACGAACCTGTTCAACCACCCCGTGTTCAAGGACGGCGGCTTCACCAGCAACGACCGCGGCGTGCGGCGGTTCGCGCTGCGCAAGGTGCTGCGCAACATCGAGCTGGCCGCCGAGCTGGGCGCCAAGGTCTTCGTGCTGTGGGGCGGGAGGGAGGGCTCCGAGTACGACACCGCCAAGGACGTGCGGGCCGCGCTCGACCGGTACCGCGAGGGCATGAACCTGCTGACCCAGTTCGTCACGGACCGGGGCTACGACCTGCGGTTCGCGCTCGAGCCGAAGCCGAACGAGCCGCGCGGCGACATCCTGCTGCCGACGATCGGGCACGCGCTCGCGTTCATCACGACGCTGGACAGGCCAGAGCTGGTCGGCCTCAACCCCGAGGTCGGGCACGAGCAGATGGCGGGCCTCAACTTCGTGCACGGCATCGCGCAGGCGTTGTGGCACGACAAGCTCTTCCACATCGACCTCAACGGCCAGCGCAGCATCAAGTACGACCAGGACCTCGTGTTCGGGCACGGCGACCTCATGAACGCGTTCGCGCTGGTCGACCTGCTGGAGAACGCCGGTTACGACGGGCCGCGGCACTTCGACTACAAGCCGTCGCGCACCGAGGACATCACGGGCGTCTGGGACTCCGCCAAGGCCAACATGCGGACCTACCTGCTGCTCAAGGAACGCGCCAAGGCGTTCCGGGCGGACCCCGAGGTGCAGGAGGCGCTGCAGATCGCGGGGGTCGACGAGCTCGGAAAACCCACGCTCAACGCCGGCGAGTCCTACGAGGACCTGATGAACGACGACAGCTTCGACCCCGAGAAGGCTGCCGAGCGCGGCTTCGGGTTCGTTCGGCTCAACCAGCTCGCGCTCGAGCACCTCGCCGGGGCGCGCTGACATGACGCTCGTCGCGGGCGTCGACTCCTCGACGCAGTCGTGCAAGGTCGTGGTGCGCGAGGCGGAGACCGGCAGGCTCGTCCGGGAGGGCCGCGCGGCTCACCCGGACGGCACCGAGGTCCACCCGGACCACTGGTGGACGGCGCTCCAGGCGGCGATCGAACAGGCCGGCGGGCTCGACGACGTCGACGCGCTGAGCGTTGCCGGGCAGCAGCACGGCATGGTGTGCCTCGACGAGGACGGCAACGTCGTCCGTGAAGCCTTGCTGTGGAACGACACGAGGTCCGCGGCTGCGGCCGCGGACCTCACCGCCGAGCTGGGTGCCGAGCAGTGGGCGCACCGGATCGGGCTTGTGCCGGTCGCGTCGTTCACGATCACCAAGCTGCGCTGGCTCGCCCAGCACGAGCCGGCCAACGCCAAGCGCACCGCCGCCGTCTGCCTGCCGCACGACTGGCTGACGTGGCGGCTGCGCGGCACCGGCCACCTCGCCGACCTCGTCACCGACCGGTCGGACGCCTCCGGCACCGGCTACTTCGACTCGACGGCGAACGTGTACGTGCCGGACCTGCTCGAGCGCGGGTTCGGCCGCGCGGACGTGCTGTTGCCGCGCGTGCTCGGTCCCGCCGAGTCGGTCGAGGGACCTCTGCGGCTCGGTGCGGGCGCGGGTGACAACGCGGCGGCGATCCTCGGCGTCGGGGCGGGCACCGAGGTCCTGGTGTCGCTCGGGACCTCCGGTGTCGTCACGGCGACCAGCGAGGTGCGCGCGGCGGACGCTTCCGGCATCGTGGCGGGCTTCGCGGACGCCACCGGCCGCTACCTGCCGCTGGCGTGCACGCTCAACGCCGCCCGCGTGCTGGACGCGACCGCCCGGATGCTGGGCGTCGATCTGGCGAAGCTCAGCGACCTCGCGCTGTCCGCGAAGCCCGGCGCGGAAGGCGTCGTGCTGGTGCCGTACCTGGAAGGCGAACGGACGCCGAACCTGCCGGACGCCACGGGGGCGCTGCACGGCCTGACGCTCACGAACGCCACGCCTGCCAACATCGCGCGCGCCGCGGTGGAAGGCATGCTGTGCGGGCTCGCGGTGGGCCTCGACGCTCTCGCCGAGCAGGGCGCGGACGTCACCGGTGTCCGGCTCGTGGGCGGGGCGGCTGCCTCGCCGGCGGTGCGGGAGATCGCGCCGACGGTGTTCGGCGTGCCGGTGACGGTGCCCGCGCCGGGTGAGTACGTGGCCGATGGCGCGGCGCGACAGGCGGCGTGGACGCTCACGGACGGGACGACGCCACCGGAGTGGGCGGGGTCGGAGAGCAGCCGGTACGCGGCGGACGCGGTACCGGAGATCCGGGCGAGGTACGGCGAAGCGGCGCAGCGATACTTGAGCCGATGACCACCGTCGACCACCTGCGCCAGGTTCGCCTCGGCAACCTGCGGACGGTCCTGCTCGCCCTCGTCGACCGCCCCGGTTCGCGGGCCGATCTCGCGGCCCGCACCGGGCTGACGAAGGCGACTCTGTCGAACCTCACGGAACCGTTGCTGGCCAACGGGATCCTCGTCGAGGAACCCGCCACGCTCGCCGGGATGGGCAGGCCGTCCAAGCCGTTGCGGTTCCACCCCGGCGGCCCGGTGGCGGTCGGCGCGGAGATCAACGTCAGCCATCTCGCCGTCGAGACCCTCGGCCTCGACGGCGAGACCATCCGCCGTCACCTCGTGCCGGCCGACATCCGCGACTCGACGCCGGACGAGGTGCTCGACCGTGTCGCCGAGCTGATCCGCGACATCACCCCGGCCCGGCCGCTGCTCGGCGTCGGCCTCGCCGTGCCGGGCGTCGTGCACGACGGCGTCCTGGTCAGAGCCCCCAACCTCCCGAAACTCGTCGGCTCACCCCTGGCGGACGACCTGCGCCGGCGCCTGGACCTCGACGTCGAGCTGGACAACGAGGCGAACCTCGCCGCACTGGCCCACCTCTGGCCCCGCCACCTCGCGGGTGAGGACTTCGTGCACGTCTCCGCGGACGTCGGCATCGGCGCGGGCGTGGTGATCAACGGCGAGGTCTACCGCGGTGTCAGCGGTTTCGCGGGCGAGCTCGGGCACGTGGTGATCGAACGCGACGGCGTGCGCTGCACGTGCGGCGGCCGCGGCTGCGTCGAGCGGTACGCGGGCCTCGACGTGATCCTGCGCGAGGCCGGGCGGCGCCGGCTCGACTCACTCGCGAAGGCACTCGAAGCAGGCGATCCCAAGGCGCTCGCCGCGGTCGGGGCCGCCGGAGCGGCGCTCGGGGTCGGCCTGGCCACGCTGATGAACCTCTTCGACGTGCCGACCGTCGTGCTAGGCGGCAGCTACGCCGTGCTGCACGAGCACCTCAGCACCGCTGTTCAGTCCGAAATGGACGCCAGGGTGCTCGCGGGCGGCGAGCGGCACACCAGCCTGGTCGCCTCACCGCTCGGCGAGTTCGCCGTCGTGCGAGGCGCGGCGGGGCTCATCACCCGGCGCGCCGTGCACCAGCCCGAGCGCCTTTTCGCATAGCCAGACCCCCGAGCACCGCGGCCACCACACCCAGCACCAGCGAGATGTAGCCGCCGACGATGCCGTAGCCGGTGCCGGGACCGCCCTTGGCCATCACGACGACCAGCACACCGATCAGCGCTCCGGCGACTCCGCAGGCCACGGCCACCACTCCACGGCGTCGCGCGAACACGCCGATGCCGATCCCCACCAGACCCAGTGCGGCGCCCACCAGAGACCAGGTGCGCCCCGCGGTCATCTCGTACGTTTCAGCGGCAATCTGTGAAAGAGACATGGCATGAGCTTGTCCGCCGTACTGCCGTACGTCGTCGTGCGCGCGTAGACACCATCTACTACGGGCGCGGTAGGCCCGATCTCATCCCAGCGCACGATCTACCAGTGCGAACACGGGTTTAAGGTGCACGCATGGACAAGCGCTGGCTGGACTGGGTGATCGCCATCGGGGTGGCGGCGAGCCTCGTCGTGGCCGGACACCCGGCGAGCCTTCCGGGTTACGTGCTGCTGGCCGCGGGAGGCTTGGCGCTCGTGGCGCGCCGGACCGCGCCGATCGCCGTGCTGGCCGCGACCGGCCTCACGGCTCTGGGCTACCAGGCACTCGGCCACGACGTGCCGGTGATCGCCTTCCTGTTCGCGGTCTACTCGACGATGAGGGCGGGCCACCGCGTCGTCACCGTCGCCGGTTCGGTGCTGATGGTCGGCGCACTCCCCCTCGCGGCGCTCGTCTCACCGCTCGGCCTCACGACGTCCGAGGCGTTCGCCCAGTCCCGCGACGTCCTCCAGATCGCCTGGCTCATCGCCGCCGCGGCCGCGGGCGAGGCCCTCCGGCAGGCCG
Organism: Lentzea atacamensis; assembly: GCF_003269295.1. Classification (GTDB taxonomy): domain Bacteria; phylum Actinomycetota; class Actinomycetes; order Mycobacteriales; family Pseudonocardiaceae; genus Lentzea; species Lentzea atacamensis. The sequence continues at coordinate 690,836 of NZ_QLTT01000001.1, forward strand.
AACGCCGCGCCGACGAAGCCGAACGCACTCGCGAGGAGACCGCGCTGCGGCGTGCCAACGAGGAACGCCTGCACATCGCACGCGAGCTGCACGACTCCCTCACCCACCAGATCTCGGTGATCAAGCTCCAGGCCGAGGTCGCCGTCCACCTGGCCCAGAAGCGGGGCGAGGACGTTCCCGAGTCGCTGCTGGCGATCCGCGACGCCGGGCGAGAAGCCGCCAGGGAGCTCCGCGCGACCCTGGAAGCCCTCCGCGACGACGACAAGAACCCGCCCCGCGGCATCGGCGACGTCCCCGCGCTGGTCCAGCGAGCGAGATCGTCCGGTCTGGACGCGGAGCTGACGATCGAGGGCGAGCGCGACGACGTGCCCGCCGCCGTGGAGCGGACGGCGTACCGGATCGTCCAGGAGTCGCTGACCAACATCGCCAGGCACGCCGCCGCGGCGACCGCGCAGATCCGCATCGACTACCGGCCGGACGCGCTCGTCATCCGAGTCGACGACGACGGCACGGCAACCCCTGACACAGCACCAGGACCCGGCGTGGGGCTGCTCGGCATGCGCGAACGCGTCACGGCGCTCGGCGGCAGGCTCGACGCGGCGCCGCGCACCGGAGGCGGCTTCACCGTCCACGCCGAACTCCCGGTGGCGCAACCGTGATCCGCGTCCTGCTGGTCGACGACCAGCCGCTCATCCGCAGCGGTTTCCGCGCGCTGCTCGCCGCCGAGGACGACATCGAGGTCGTCGCCGAAGCCGCGGACGGCGCGGAAGGCCTGCGGCTCGCCCGGCAGCACCTGCCGGACATCGCCCTGGTCGACGTCCAGATGCCGGTCCTGGACGGCATCGAGGCGACCAGGCGCATCGCCGCGGACCCGGCGCTCGCCGGGGTCCACGTCGTGATCCTGACCAACTACGGCCTCGACGAGTACGTGTTCAACGCCCTCAAAGCCGGTGCGGCGGGGTTCCTCGTCAAGGACATCCAGCCGGAGGACTTCCTGCACGCCGTCCGGGTGGCAGCCCGCGGCGACGCGCTGCTCGCGCCGTCGATCACCCGCAGGCTGATCGACCAGTACGTCAGCCGCCCGCCGCACCCGAACGGCGACGTCACCGGGCTCACCAACCGCGAACGCGAGGCCGTCGTCCTGGTCGCCCGCGGCCTGTCGAACGACGAGATCGCCGACCACATGGTGATCAGCCCGCTCACGGCGAAGACCCATGTCAACCGCGCCATGACGAAGCTGCACGCCCGTGACCGCGCCCAGCTCGTGGTGATCGCCTACGAGTCCGGCCTGGTCGTCGCGCAGGCGTGAGGCACGGGACTGTCGGGGCAGCCTGCGGCCAGTCGCAGGTGCTCGCGTATGCGGTATCGATCAGCTCACGCGCCCCGCCGAAGTCACCGGGTGACACCCGCAGCGGCCAGAGCGACGGCGCCACCCGGAGGTCGACCAGGTCCCGGTAGCGTTCGACGTCCACCGCCAGCCGGTGGTTGACCTGCAACGTCAGCGCCTGCAACGCGATACCGACAGCACTCCGCGGCGGCGAGGTCAGCCACACGCGTAGCCGGTCGGCAGCACCCACACCAGGTCGGCGCCGAGCTCGACCGCGTGGGACACCGGGTTGTTGTTCACCGCGCCGCCGTCCATCAGGTAGCGCCCGTCGAGGTGCAGCGGAGGGAACACCGCTGGGATCGCGGTCGAAGTCAGCACCGCATCGAGCGCCGATCCCTTCGACAGCAGGACTTCCGCGCCGGTGAGCACGTCCGTCGCACCGACGTGCACCGGAATCCCGGTGCCGGTCAGGTCGATCTCGCCGAGCCAACGTTTCAGCAGCCGCCGCAATCCGGAGTTCGGCACGAGGTGATCACGGAATCCCAGCAGGCCGAGCAGACCCCGCACCGGCCGGGCCGGGAGGACGTCCGTGCGACGCAACGAGAGCCACAGCGAAGCCAAAGAGTCCACATCGGACGAATGAAGCACGAACCACACCGCGTTGGCAGCGCCCACCGAGGTGCCGACCATCAAGTTCGGGCGGACGTCGGTCTCGGTGAGCGCGGCCAGCACGCCGACCTCCGTCGCACCCAATCCACAATGGCCACTCATGTCGTCCACACCCACCACGCCCGCGCGTCACAGGCCCGCAAGCTCGTGGAACCGCTGTTGTCAGGCGAACTTCCGGCGCTCGCGGCACCGACGATCGTGGACGGCTGGCTGCTGGAGGCAGTGCTGGTCGACCGCTCCGGGGACCAGCGCCGAGCACACGAGGCTCTCACGGAGGCGCTGGCCGCCGCGGAACCGTACGGCGCGCTGCGCCCGTGCTTCAACGCGGGCAAGCCCGTCCGCGACCTGCTGGCTCGCGGCGCGGGCCGCTTCGGCAGGCTGGAGTCGTTCGCCACCACCACGATGACCGCGCTGCCCGCCGCGTCCACCGCCCCCGTCGACGTGCTGACGATCCGCGAACGCGACCTGCTCCTCGAACTGCCGTCGATGCGCACCACCGAGGAGATAGCCGACTCGCTGTTCGTCTCGGTCAACAAGGTGAAGACCCACCTGCGCGGCACCTACCGCAAGCTCGGCGTGAACCAGCGCCGCGACGCCGTGCTCGCAGCACGCCGGCCAGGCCTGATCCAGGGCCTGCTCCAGCCGCGATTTGGCCCCTTGGTCCTGCTCGGCGCGAGCGCCACACTTGATCCACGCGAGCCCGCCGACACGATCGCCCGGCTCGTCTCACTCGCCACCGGCGAGCCAATTCCGCGCCAACGGCACCCCCGGCCGTGCGTTGCACCAGGCTGCGCACGGCCGGGTGGGGTGCCTCCACTTGCGCACAGGCTTCTGCGTGGTGAGCGACCACACAGATCATTGGGAAACACCCGGCACGCCGTCGCCGTTGTACGAAGCGGTCGGTGCGGTTCGTGTCCCCCGGGCCTCACCCAAAACGCCTTCGCGGAAGACCGTTCGGCTGGTACCGCGTCGTGCCCTCGCCGAGAGGTGACCGCCGCACCGACCACCACACGCGTTTTCCTTGCAGAACAACAACTATCGACGGTGAGCGACCACACACGTCATCCGGAAACACACGGCATGCCGTTGCCGTTGAAGGGGATGGTCGGTCGAGCTCCGCTGAGCCCCACCGCCGATCGCAAGCTCGCCCCAGGCCGTCGTACTCCCCCCAGGCGACGGTCTGAGGGCCTCCCGCAAGCCCGCCCTCAGGCCGCTGTACCCCCAGCTGCGGCCTGAGGGCTTCCTGCAGCCATCACACCGGTGCGCGAACCTCCTGGAGACGTCCGCCACCGACCCGAGCTTGCCCTCAGACCGTCGCGTTCTCCCCCGACGACGGCCTGGGGGCATCCACACCCGGCACCGCTTTCCTTGCAACAAAACAAGTTCCCCAGGGTGAGCGACCCCACAGGCCCACCGGGAAACACCAGACACCACGACACCGTTGAACACAGTGGCTGGTGCGGCCCAGGTCCCCCGGGCCTCACCCAAATCGCCTTCGCGGAACACCGTCCGGCTGGTACCGCGTCGAGCCCACCGCCGAGAGGCGACCACCGCACCGGCCATCACCAGACTCGCCCTCAGGCCGTCAACTCTCCCCGACGGCGGCCTGGGGGCGTCCTGCCGCACAGCCCTCAGGCGACGCCGGCCTCGATCAGCACCGTCCAGATCTCGCTCTGGTCGACCACCTCGACGCCGAGCTTCTCGGCCTTCGTCAGCTTGCTCGCGCCCACGCCGGCTCCGGTGATGAGCATGTCCGTGGTGGACGACACCGAGGACGCGGCGGTGGCGCCGGCGCGTTCGCACATCTTCTGGAACGTCGGGCGGGTCACCTTCTCGCCCGAGCGCGGGTCGCTGATCGAGCCCGTGATGACGACCGACTTGCCCGCGAGGGGTGCGCCGGCCACCACCTTCGGCGGCAGGTCCTCCTCGCGCACGTCCAGGTTGACGCCTCGCTCGCGGAGGCGTTCGATCTCCGGGCGCAGGCGGGCCAGGTGGTGGGTCAGGGACTCGGCGACCTTCTGGCCGATGTCCTCCACGGCCACGAGCTTCTCGACGCCCGCGTCGGCCACCTCTTCCAGGGTGCCGAAGCCCGCACGGCACAGGCGGGCCGCGGTGCCTTCGGAGGCCATCGGGATGGAGAGGCCGATCAGGGCTCGGCGCAGACCGACCGAGCGGCTGCGGTCGATCGACTCGATCATGCGGGTCGCGGAGACCTCGCCGACGCGGTCGAACTCCAGGAGCCGTTCCCTGGTGAGGGTGTAGAAGTCCGACGGGTTCACCAGGTCGCCGGTTTCGGCGAGGCGTTCGATCCACACCTGGCCGATGGCGTCGATGTCGGCTCCTGCGCGGGACGACCAGTGGATCAGGCGGCGCACGGTCTGGGCGGGGCAGGCGCCGTTGGTGCAGAACAGCTCGCGGCTGTTGCCCTGCTCGGTCAGCGGCTGGGCGCAGGACGGGCACACCGACGGCGGGACGATCTCGCGCTCGGCGCCGGTGCGCTTGGAGGCGTCGAGCACGCCGGCCACGAACGGGATCACGTCGCCCGCGCGGCGGACCAGGACCGTGTCGCCGATCTTGATGCCACGGGAGCGGATGACCTCCTGGTTGGCCAGGGTGGCGCGGGTGACGGTGGTGCCGCCGACGAAGACCGGTTCCAGCCAGGCGACCGGGGCGATCTTGCCGGTCTTGCCGACGTCCCAGACGACGTCGGTCAGGACCGTCGTCTTCTCCTCGGCGGCGAACTTGTAGGCGATGGCGCCGCGCGGGGAGCTCGAGCGGGTGCCGGCGGCGGCGTACGCGTCGCGGTTGGCCAGGCGCAGGACGGCGCCGTCGAGGTCGTAGTCGAGGTTGTTGCGCTGCCGCTCGATCGCGCCGATGAGCTCCTGCGCTTCGGCCGCGGTGGAGCAGTGGCGCATCTCGGCGACGCTGAAGCCGAGCTTGCGCAGGCCCGCGTCCAGGTCGGAGTCGGCGCTCTCGGGTTCCGTGGTCAGGTCGAACGCGAAGAACTGCATGCGGCGGCCCTCGACGGCCTTCGGGTCCTTGGCGCGCAGGGTGCCCGCCGCGGCGTTGCGGGGGTTGATCAGCGGCTTGTCGGGGTTCTTGGCGTTGTAGGCGTTGAACGTGGAGCGCAGCATCACGCACTCGCCGCGCACCTCGACCCTGCCCGGCGCGTCGACCGCGTCCGGCACGCCGTCGCACAATGCGCGCGTGAGGAACGTGACGTCGTCGCCCGTCGTGCCATCGCCACGCGTGACCGCGCGCGCGAGCCTGCCGTTCTCGTAGACCAGGGCCAGCGACAGACCGTCCAGTTTGGGCATGACGACCACGGGCTGGCCGGGGAAGCGGGTGAAGAACGCCTCGACCTGCTCCGGCTTGTTCGCCTTCTCCAGCGACAGCATCGGCCGCGAGTGCCGCACCGGCGCGTGCAGCACCGACGGCGCGCCCACGTGGTCCAGCGGGTTGTCCTCCGGCGTCAGCTCCGGGTGCGCGGCGATCAACGCGCGCAGCTCGTCCTCCACCGCGTCGTACTCGGCGTCGGCCACCAGCGGCGCACCCTGGTAGTACGCGTCGCGCAGCTCCGTGACCCGCGCGGCGAGCTCCTGAATCCGGTCCCCAGCACTCATGGGATGGACGGTACCGGCCGGTACCGACAATTCCGTGCAGTCGGGCTCAAGCCCTGTTCAAGCGCTCGTAGAGCCACCCGAACCGGTCAATTCGCCACAGCTGCGCGACCACGGCGAGTACCGCTCCGAACACCGTCGGCCACACCTCCGGGCCCACCACGCCGGGCATGATCAACCCGAAGCCCGCCGATCCCGCTAGTCCCGCGGCCCTCTCAGCGTCAGAACCACCCGCAGCACGTGCTCGACCGCGGCCGGGAACAGGGCGCCCCGCAGCTCGTCGCGGTGCGCGAGCGTCTGGCCCGCGAACTCGACCATGCGCTCCGGCCCCATCCTGCGGACCACCAGTGCCGCGACCTCCTCCAGGTCGAGGCCGGGGTTGTCGAGGCGGGTCAGCGCGAACTCGACGATCAGCTCCTCATCGGTCACAGGCACCTCCTCCCCAGAGATTCGTCGGATTCTTCCACCGATACAGATCGAGAACATGCGCTGGACCGACGATCGGCGCCACCGCACGCTGGTGCTCATGAAGTTCATGCGGCCAGACGCCCGCGCCTGGAGGTGCCCGCCCGCACCCACCGGCGTGCGGGACTTCCACGCGCGACTTCCCGGCTACGCGCCCACACCCCTGACCGAGCTCCCCGCCCTCGCGACGGAACTCCGCGCCGACCGGCTGTTCGTCAAGGACGAATCCTCCCGGCTGGGGCTGCCCGCTTTCAAGGCTCTCGGCGCATCGTGGGCCGTTCACCGCGTTCTGGCAGACCAAACGGAACAGGTCACGCTCACCACGGCAACCGACGGCAACCACGGCCGCGCAGTGGCCCGCATGGCGCGCCTGTTCCACCAACGCGCGCACATCTTCGTGCCGCACAACGTCCACCCGCACGCCATCGAAGCCATCAAGGCCGAACAGGCTGAGGTCACGGTCGTCCGGGGAACGTACGACGACGCGGTCCGGATGGCCGCCGAAGCCGACGGAATCCTCGTCCAGGACATGGGATGGCCCGGCTACGAGCAGATCCCTGCCTGGATCGTCGAGGGCTACGGCACGCTGTGCGCCGAGATCGACGAGCAACTGCCGGACGAACCCGACCTCGTCGTCATCCCGGTAGGCGTGGGTTCGTTCGCCCAGGCCGTGATCACCCACTACCGCAGCCGCGACTCGCGCACGAGACTCCTGGCCGTCGAACCGGACCAGGCCGCCTGCGTCCTGGCAAGCCTCATCGCAGGCGAGCTCAGGACCGTTCCCACGAGCGACACGATCATGGCCGGGCTCAACTGCGGCACACCCTCGGCCACCGCGTGGCCGTTCCTGCACAACGGCCTGGACGCCGCCGTGGCCATCTCCGACGCCGAATGCGCCCTGGCCGTCCGGGATCTCCACGCCCTGAACGTCCACTCCGGACCCTGCGGCGCCGCATCACTGGCCGGGCTCCGCGCCGTCCGCGACGACCTCGGAGACCTCGGCACGGTCGTCCTCATCAGCACCGAAGGCAGCGCCGCCAACCCGTGGGGAGACTCCGGTGAATCCGCGTGACCTGCTCGCCGAACTGATCGCCATCGACTCGGTCAACCCGGACCTCGTCCCCGGCGGCAACGGCGAGACAGCCATCGCCGACCACTGCACCGATCGGTTCAAGCACAACAACTTCGAGGTCCATCGCCTGGAGCAATGCCGGGGCAGGCCGTCGCTCGTCGCCGTCAGGAGAGGAACCGGCGGCGGCAAGTCGTTGATGCTCAACGGCCACATCGACACGGTCGGCACGTCCGGTTACGACGGCGACCCGCTCGCGCCGGAGACAACGATCACCGGCTTCTGCGGCTGGCGGGGTAGGGTCCTGCCAGGTGAAGCGCTGCCAGATCTACTCCAGGCGCGACGATCTGCTCGTCGTGGCACAGGCGAGGACCGGCACCGGCTTGTGGATCTCCTGGCCACCGTTCACCAAGGTGCCGCTGGACGCGCCCGCCGAGGACATCGGGGCGCTCTTGCTGTCCGCCCTGGACAAGACCACGTACGACGTCCCGGCGCCGAACTTCCGCACCGATCCGATGCCCATCACACCGGTTCTCGCACTCGCCGGGGTGAAGACGTGGGGCGCGTTCGTCAAGGGCACCGAACTCGTCGGAGCCGAACTGGACGACGGGCGGCTCTCGCTCGTTCCCAGGGTGAACAGGGGCAGCCGTCGGGGCTTCGACCACCCGGACGCCGAGCAGATCGTGCGCGCCGCGGAGCTCGATCCGGCCACGATCGGGCAGCTGCTCAAGGACCTGTTCGGAGCGCCCGTTCGTCCGGGCGGCTCATCGACGTCCTGACCAGAACGATCACCGGCTTCTGCGGCTGATGGTGTATGGATGTGTTCGGGAGGGCGGGATGCGTGATGAAGACATCGTGGCCGCGGCGCGCACGATCCGGACGGATCCGATGATCGGTTCGGTCGCTGAGCCGCTCGACGACCTGCTCGCACGCGCCGACGCCGGGGAACGCGTGGCCGACGACATTCTGGAGCTGCTGACTGCCGAGCCCGCGCTGCGCGAGGAGATGCGCCGCCGTCTGCCGCAGGAACAGGACACCAGCCGCACGGCCGACCAGCTCGGGTCGTATCAGGCTCTGCCGGGACACGGGGCCCCGTCGGCGGAGATCCTCTACCGGTGTTCGACCTGCGACTACGAATACCCGATCTTCGAGGTCGGTGAGCCCGTCCCGGACAGCTGCCCGCGAGGGCACGGCCGGCTCGACCGGATTCGGTGACGCCGGATGCTCAGTGCACTCGGGGCCGGCCTCGGGACCAAGGTCGCCGAGCGGTGGGCCGGTCTGCTCGGCTCCCCCGCGCTGGTGTTCTGGATCGGCGGCCTGCTGGCGTGGACGTGGGGACACGGCGGGTTCGCCGGTCCGAACTCGGGCTGGCGAGAGCTCGAACGCTGGTGGGCAAGGTCCTTCGGCACCACGTCCGTAGCCGTGCAGGCTTTCGTCGCCGTGCTGTTGTTGCTCCTGGTGGCGGGGTCGGCGCGGCTGGGCGAGTCGCTGATCTTCGGTGTGCTGCGGTTGCTGGAGGGCTACTGGCCGCGCTGGGCCCGGCCGCTCAGAGTCGTGATGGTCGCGTTGCGAGGAAGGGTCGTTCGTCGCCGTGCCGAGCGCTGGCGGGCGTTCGCCCGGCGTCGCGAGGAGCTCACGACCGCGGAACGCGCCGAGTACGCCTCCCTGAACCGGTGGCGGGCGGGTGTGCCGGCCGATCCCGGCGATCGGATGCCCACCAAGCTCGGTGACGTGCTGAGGGCGGCGGAATCCCGGTCCCGGCACCGGTACGGTCTGGACGCGGTCGTCTGCTGGCCGCCGCTGTGGCTCGCCATGCCGGACACCGCTCGCGCAGAGGTTTCCGCCGCCCGCACCCAGCTGGACGACGGCGCGAGGTTGTGGTTGTGGAGCCTGCTTTTCTGCGTGTGGACGCCTTTCACGTGGTGGGCTCTGGGCGTCGCGCTGCTCGGCATGATCGTCGGCTACCGCGTGGCGCTGGCCGGATCCGCCACCTACGGCCGGCTCGTTCAGACGTGCTACGACCTGTACCGCAAGGACCTTTACGCCGCGTTGGGGCATGAAATGCCCACCGACCCGCAACTGGAGATCGAGGCAGGCCGGCGGCTGACGGCACACCTGGAGCGCGGTCCCGGACTCACGAGCGCGGCGGGAGAGGCAGGGTGAACGGGCGGCGTGCGGAGGAGCAGCTGGGGTGGCAGCCGATCCCCGACGTGCCTCGCCGCTTCCAGCGTCTGCTCGCGAAAGCCGGAAGTCACCTCGACCGCTGTGTGGTGGAGGGAGACCTGTCGCACCAGATCCTGGTGGCCGAGACGCTCGACCGAGTGGTGGCGGACAGGAAGTTCGCCGCGAGTCCCGTCGCGTTCCGGGTCGCGGTGCTGAACCGCGCCGGAATCGCGCACAACTGGTGCGGCATCAACGAGTCCAGCATCCCGGACCTGGAGGCGGCGGCGAGGTTGTTCGCCGCGGGCCTGCACCTGGTGCCGGCCGGGAGCCTCGAGCAGGTCCGGCTGGACTGCAACCTCGCCGGCACGCTTCGTCACCTTCACGACTGGACCGGTGACCGGACCAGGCTCGACGACGGCATCAGGCATGCTCGACGTGCCGCTGCGCACGTCGAGGAGGGGACCCCGCTGGCAGCTTTGTGCGACAGCGCGCTCGCTCTCCTGTTGCGGAGGAAGTTCCTGCTCGGCGACCTGGACGTGCTGGACGAGGCGATTCGCCACGCGGAGCGCGCCGCGTCCGTGCCCAGCCTCGTAGAACTCCGGGACACCCTCGCCGACCTGCTGTCCGACCGGTACGAGGCGCGTGGCGGTCTCGACGACCTCAGCCGCGCGATCGAGTTCTACCGGCAGATCCTCGCGGGCGGCAGGCCGACTGCCCCCGCGTCACCGACGGGGCTGCCCGCCCGGCTCGGAAACCTTCTGCGCGACCGGTATCTCCGCACCCGTGACCCCTCCGACATCGAAGAAGCTGTTCGGCTGCTGACTGAAACAGTCAACGCGAACCGGCCCTTCGGGGCGACGTTGAGCAACCTCGGCAGCGCCCTGCTGACCCGCTACCACGCCAACGGTGACATGGCCGATCTGTGGTCCGCGGTCGACCTGCAGACGAGGGCACTCGCCGCAACTGCGGACATGGAGCCTGACGCGAACATGGCCGGCAGCCACAACAATCTCGCCAACGCGCTCACGGAAGCCGCCCGTGCCAACTCCGATCCGGCACTCGGCGAGCAGGCGATCGAGCACTACCGGACGGCGCTCCGTCTCACTCCCGAAGGTGACGTCGGCCGATCGTCGCGGGAGTACAACCTCGGCCGCGCCCTGCAGGCGCAGAGCAAACTCACCAACGACGACACGCTGGTCGACAGTGCGGTGGCCGCCTACCGGCAGGCCGTTCACCACGGCTTCAGCGCCTCACTGGAGTGGGCGCTGTCCGCCGCACGCCTGTGGGGCGACTGGGCGGCCGAACGCGGCGCCTGGCCGGAAGCGGCCGAGGCGTACGGCTACGCGCTCGAGGCCACCCAGCGGCTGTTCCGCACGCAGTTGCTGCGCGAGGACAAGGAAACCTGGCTGGCCGACTCGCAGGGCCTGCCCGCCGAGGCCGCCTACGCCATGTTCCGAGCCGGCCGCTCCGAGGACGCGGTCGTCGCCCTCGAAGCCGGACGCGGCCAGCAGCTGGCGGAAGCACTCGAACGCGACCGCGCCGAGCTCGACCACCTGGCCGGCACGGAACACGCCGAGCTGGCCGGCCGGTACCGCGTCGCGGCCGCGGCGTTGGACAGCGCGACGCGGAAGGGAGCCGGACCAGCCGAACTGCACGGTCATCGAGACGCTCTCGATCAGGCGATCAACGCCATCCGGGGGATCGACGGCTACGAACGCTTCCTCCTCGCCCCCACGATCTCCGACGTCCACCGCGCCGTCCCACCCGGCTCCGTGATCGTCTACCTCGCCGCGGCACAACCGGCAGGACTCGCGTTGACGGTGCACCCGGACGACCAGATCCGAGGCGTGGAGCTGCCCTCGGCAACCGCCGCCGCCGTGGGAAACCGGGCCCGCGCGCTGCTCGACGCACGCCACTCGGCGTCCACGGGACCCGGACGCTGGCAAGGCACGCTGGACGCGGTGACCCGCTGGGCCTGGCAGGCGATCACGGCACCGGCACTCACGACCACCGGAGGCGCCGACCGGATCATCGTCGTGCCTTCCGGCATGCTCGCCATGCTCCCCGTGCACGCGGCCTGGAAGCCGGACCACGACACGTCGAGCACCCGCCGCTACCTCCTCGACGACATCACGGTCACCTACGCCCCGAACGCCCGCAGTCTCGAGATCACCGGCCGCATCGCGGCACGAACCCCCGCCGAGCGACTCGCCGTGGTCGTCGATCCCCGGCCCACGTCCCGCCAGCCGATCGGCTACGCCCGCGCCGAGGCCGCCTGGGTCACGCACTGGTTCCCGCGCACGACCTCCCTCGAAGGCGAGCAGGCCGACCACGCGAACGTGGCCGCCGCCGCGGTGGATGCCGAGGTCCTCCACTTCATCACGCACGGCCACGCCAACCCGGACAGTCCCCTCGACAGCGCCCTGATCCTGGCTGGCGACCACGAGCTCACGCTCCGCGAGATCCTCGAGCTACGACCCGAAACCCCCGGCCGCGGTCACGAAGCACGTCTGGCGGTGCTGTCCGCGTGTGACACCGACCGTCCCGGCACGACCCTGCCCGACGAGGTCGTCAGCCTTCCCAGCGGTCTGATCCAGGCCGGGTTCGCCGGCGTCGTCGCCACCCAATGGGCGATCCGCAGCGAGGCCGTCAGCCTCCTCATGGCCCGCTTCTACCAGCTCTGGAAGGACGAGCGGTGCCCGCCGGCGGCAGCGCTGCGCGCGTCCCAGAAGTGGCTGAGGGACACCACCAACGCGCAGAAGATCCAGGCCCTCAGCGGCGTGGCTGCCCGATCCTCCGATCACGACCTGCTCAGCCTCGTCCGCAACCTGCAACTGCGCGACCCGGACGCGCGCCCCTACCTCCACCCGTCGGACTGGGCCGGCTTGAGCTACCACGGCTCCTGACGAAGCGCGGACCAACCTAGGTGGCGAGTGCCTGCTTGAACTCGGGACACTCGACCAACGGCTCATGCGGGCAGGCCGAGGCGTGCTGCAGGCTGTGCCGCATGCGTTGCAGCCGGGCGATGTCCTCGTCCAGCTCCGCGACCTTCTCGGCCATCCTGGCTCGCACGGCGGCGTCGGCGGGAGTCGCGCCCAGGAACCGGCGGATCTCCGCGATCGAGAACCCCGCCCGGCGCGCGCAGTTGATCAGCTCCAGCCGGTGCAGCACCTCTGGCTCGTAGGTGCGGCGCAGGCCGTTGCGGCCGCTCGAGGCGAGCAGCCCCTTCTTCTCGTAGAACCGCAGAGCCGACGGGGCGAGCCCCGTCTTCTCGGCGACCTCGGCGATGTCCAACACCCGTTCGAGGCTAATCGCGATCTTGCCATTCTTCGAACAGCTCAAGAAGGGGTGGCTGGAGCTGGGGAACGGCCACCTCGCCGCATGACCGGTTCCTCCACGTAACGCCAGCTGAGCGCCGCCGCCACGATCGTGAGCACCGCCGCGATCGGCCCGGCGGCGCCGCCCAGCTCCGGTCGCAGCCACAGGGTCAGCGGGTAGTTCCACAGGTAGGCGCCGTAGGAGAGCACTCCCAGCGCCACCAGCGGGCGGATCGGCGTCGCCACCCGTTCCCACTTCGACCAGGACAGCAGCAACACCGCGGTGCAGGCCGCGATCGCCGGACCCGCCACCAGGTACGTCAGCGCGTGGCCCCGCAACGGGACCACCGACAACACCGCCAGGCCGGTGAGCGCGACCGGCACCGCCCAGCGCGGCACCGCAGACCCCCTGAGCCTCGTCGCCGCGCCGACCACGAAGCACACGAACCACGACGTCGGCAGCGCGTAGGCGTTGTCGGCGTGCGGCCACAGCCAGACGAGGGTCGCTGTGCAGGCCGCGAGCGCCGCCAGTGCCGTGACGGCCAGCGCCGCGCCGACCTTGTTGCGCGCCCACGCGAACGCCAGCAAAGCAGGCCACAGCAGGTAGAACTGCTCCTCGGTGGCGAGCGTCCAGCTGTGGAACGCCGCCGGGCTCACCCCGCTGATCGGCAGGTTGCCGGTGAACGTGACCAGCACGATCGCCGTCTTGAGCAGCTTGTCACGTTCGCCCAGCGGGTCGAACACGAGCGTGACCAGCACGAACACCCCCAGCAGAGCGAGCAGTGCCGGCAGCAGCCTGCGCGCGCGGCGCAGGTAGAACCGCTTGAAGTCGACGCGTCCCCTGGTGCCGAGCTCGCGGCTCAGCACGCCGGTGATCAGGTAGCCGCTCACCGTGAAGAACACGACCACGCCGACCACACCGGCACCGGGGAACACGTCCGGGAACGCGTGCCTCAGCATCACGAGCAGAATCGCGATGCCGCGCAACACGTCCAACCCGGCGATGCGCTTCACCGCATCGCTCCCCTGACGAGCTTGTCCAGCAGGTCCGAATAGGACAGTCCGGCGGCCGCGAACATCTTGGGCACCTGCGACTCCGCCGTCATGCCGGGCATGGTGTTGACCTCGTTGAGCACCAGGCCGTCGTTCGTCAGGAAGAAGTCGACCCGAGCCAGCCCGCGGCACCCGAGCGCCTCGTAGACCCGCAACGCGGAGTCCTCCAGGGCCTTGAGCTCCGTGTCGTCCAGCGGAGCCGGGATCACGAACGTCGCGCTGCCGTCGTACTTCACCGTGGTGTCGAAGAGACCCGGCACCGCGATCTCCAGCGGTGGCCCGGTCCGGCGGCCCTCGTCCGGGTCGTCGAGCACCGCGATGTCGATCTCGCGGCCCTCCAGCACCTCCTCGACGAGCACCCGGTCGTCCAGCTCCAGCGCCTGGCGGACGGCGGGTTCGAGGTCCGCCTCGTGCTCGACGAGCCGCACCCCGAAACTCGACCCCGCCGCCACCGGCTTCACCACGACAGGACCGGTGAAGTCCACAGTGGACGCATCCGTGACCAGCCTGCCCCTCGCCGTGCGCACCCCGACCGCCTCGGCGACGAGCTTGGTGGCCCACTTGTCCATCGCGAGCGCACCGGCCCGCAGCGGTGAGCCCACGTAAGGCACCCCGGCCAGTTCACACAGGCCGGCCAGTGTGCCGTCCTCACCCAATGGTCCGTGGATCAGCGGCAACACGACGTCGCACGTCGCCAGCACGTCGAGCGAGCCGGCGAGGCTGCGCGAGTTCAGCGTGCCGAGCACCTGACCGTCCGGCCCGGACCACCTGCCGTCCCGGCCGATGGTGAGCGGCACGGCCTCGTACCTCGCCGGATCCAACGCCGCCCGCACGGACGCCGCCGACGCCACCGACACGTCGTGCTCGCAGTTCTGTCCGCCGCCGATGACGGCGACCCTGATTCTCCTCAACGCCACAACACCTCAGACTTGGTTTTTGTCGACACTGAAGCTATAGAGACAGTCAACGAACGTTTCGCCGCACCCGCGCCCCGATGCCGGTCACGATTTCGTGCGGGATCGTCCCCGCCCACCGAGCCCAGTCCTCCACCGTCGGCTCGCCGTCGTTCCCCGCCCCGAACACCACCGCCTCGTCGCCGGGCGCCACGGCGTCGTCCCCGACGTCGACCACGACCTGGTCCATCGAGATCACTCCGGCGACCGGCCTCCTGCGCCCGCCCAGAAACACCTCGGCCCGCCCGGAAGCCGCCCGCGGGAGCCCGTCCGCGTACCCGACGGGCAGCAGCGCCAGCGTGGTCGCGCGCTCGGTCACGTACGAATGCCCGTACCCCACCCCGGAACCGGCCTCGACCCGCCGCACCTGCACCACCGGCGCCGTGAGCCGCAACGCGGACCGCAGCCGGGTGGTCCCGGACGGATCGATCCCCACCAGACCCGCGCCGATCCGGACCACGTCCAGGTGAGAGCTGGGATCCGTCAACGCGGCGCTCGTGGCGGCCAGGTGCCGGACCGCAGGCCGCAACCCCGCCTGACGGGCCATCTCCACGCCACGCAGCAACGCCCGCCGGCCGGTCGCGTTGGCCCCCGGCGTGTCCGCGCACGGCAGGTGCCCCATCACCCCGACGACCGAGATCTTCCCGGCCAGTTCCGCGCGCCGGGCCGCGGACATCAACGCCAGCCACGAGTCCGGCGAGGCGCCGTCGCGTGCCATGCCGGTGTCGAGCTGCAGGTGCACCCGGACCGGCCCGGCCTGCTCGATCACCGCCAGGTGGTGCAGGCTCGGCACGCTCAGGTCGATCCCGTACCGCACCGCCGTGCGGACGTCGGCGTCCACCGGGTTCAGCCAGCTCAGCACCGGAACGTCCACACCGGACTCCCGCACCGCCACCGCCTCGGCCAGCGACGTGACGCCGATCCACGTCGCGCCGGCCGCGACCGCCGTCCGCGCGACGTCACCGAGCCCGTGCCCGAACCCGTCCGCCTTGACCACGGCCATGACCTCGCCGCGCGCCAGCGACACGAACCGCCGGGTGTTGGCCGCGACCGCCCCCAGGTCCACCGACAGCGACGGCTCGGCGGCGGCCTGGCGGAGGCTCGTCACGAGCGCGCCCACGCCGGCACCTCCACTGGTCCGTAGACGGCGTGGTCGGCCCCGGTCAGCAGGGCCCAGTAGCGGTCGCCGTAGGACCAGTGCCACCACTCGGTCGGATAGTTGACCAGGCCCGCACCGCTCAACGCGTCGGCCAGCACGGTCCGGTTGCGCCGTGCCTCCGGGTCCACCTCGGCGTTGAAGAAGCACGCGCCGCCGCTCTGCTCCGGCGTGGCGTCGATCTCGGTGCCCATCCACAGCTCGTCGCCCCACGAGTCGACCAGCGTCAGGTCCACGGCCGCGCCCGCGACGTGCGGCGCGACGGCCAGCGGTGCCACGAACCGGCTCGACAGCCGGCTCAGCTCGACGGCATCGGCCGACGGGTGGAGCTCCCGCAGCTCGTCGGTGTACCGCTCGATGATCGCGTTCTGGTCGGCGACGCTGCGGTGCCCCTCGACCACCCGCAGGTCCACACCGGACGGCAGCGCGTTGCGCGCCTCGACGAGCCGCAGCGCGAGCCCCTGCCTCACCAGCACGTCAGGCGCGAAGATCAGTGGTACCAACGGATCACCGTTGTCGAGCACGCGAACGGCGCGCACGACCGGATCAGCTAGCAGGATGGTCATGTGGCCAAACCTAGGAACGCGCGACCACTCCGGACTCCTCCTCAAGGTCATCCCCGCACGCCGATCGGCCGGTTCGGCAGCGTCCACATCAGCCGATCGGCCGAGGCCTTGACTTGAACCGCGGTTCAAGTCGCAAGCTCGACCCCATGAAGATCCACCACCTGAACTGCGGTTCCGTCCGCGAGATCGATCCCACCTGCGAAGGCCTGCCGAGCACTCCGGCGGTGAACCACTGTCTGCTGGTAGAGACCGACAACGAGCTGGTTCTCGTCGAAACCGGACTCGGCCTGGACGACGTCCGCCGGCCGCACGAGACCCTCGACCCGGCGTGGGTGGAGATGGCCGCGCCGGCGTTGAACGAGGACGAAACGGCCATCCGGCAGGTGGAGCGCCTCGGCTTCTCACCGTCCGACGTCAGGCACGTCCTCGTCACGCACCTCGACGTCGACCACTGCGGAGGCCTGCCGGACTTCCCCGACGCCACGGTCCACCTGCTGGAGGCCGAACTCCGTGCGGCCATGGGGGAAGCCCCGAGCCGGCGCTACCGCCCTGCCCATTGGGCCCACGGTCCACAGTGGCGCACCTACGAGTCCACAGGCGACCCGTGGTTCGGCTTCACGGCGATCCAGCCGACCGGTCTCCCGCCGGAGATCAAGCTCGTCCCGATGGGCGGCCACACCGCCGGGCACGCGGGCATCGCCGTGCACGACGGCAGCAAGTGGCTCCTGCACTGCGGCGACGCCTACTACTACCACCGCGAACTGGACGAAAACCCCGAACCACACCCCTTGCTCGACATCGTGCAGACCAGCTCCGAGGTCGATCACGACAAGAGGATCGACACGCAGGCCCGGCTGAGGATCCTCGCGCGCGACCACGCCGACGAGGTCACGCTCTTCAGCGCACACGACCCGTGGGAATTCGGCAAACTGGCGTCGTGACCTCATCGAGGAAGTGCTGACGTGCACGCCGCCGGCCTGGTGCTGCACCCGCAACGAGACTCCGCCGCCGCCGTCGAGGCGGTCCTCGGCTGGGCGGCCAAGCGCGGCGTCGAGATCCTCGGCATCTCCGACGAGATCCAGCGACTGCGCTGCGAGGCCACCCCGGTCTCCGCGGAGGAGCTGGGCCGCCGCGCCGACCTGGTCGTGAGCCTCGGCGGCGACGGCACGATGCTGCGGGCGATGCGCCTGGCCGACGGCGAGCGCGCCCCGGTCCTGGGCGTCAACCTGGGCAAACTCGGTTTCCTGGCCGAGGTGGACATCCCCGACCTGCCCGCGGCGCTGAGCGCGATCGACGCCCGCGAGTTCACCGTCGAGCCCCGCCTGGCCGTCGACGCGGTGTTCAGCGGCGGCAAGGTCACGGCGTTCAACGACATCGCCGTCGTCCGCATCCCCGGCGAGGGCAGCGCGCGGGTGGCGGTGCGCGTGGCGGGTCAGCCGTTCGTCAGCTACGCGGCGGACGCGGTCATCGTGGCCACCCCGACCGGCTCGACCGCGTACAGCTTCTCCGCGGGCGGTCCGATCACGAGCCCGTCCGTCGAGGCGGTGCTGGTCACCCCGGCCGCACCGCACTCCGCCTACAGCCGCGGGGTGGTGCTGTCGGTGCACGACGACGTGGACCTCGACCTGCTGCCGTCCAGCGGGCGGCTGGCCGTCGAGGTGGACGGGATGGTCGCGGGCTACGTCGAGCCGGGCGAGCGCGTGTCGTTGAAGGCCAGGCCCGGTGCCGCGCGGGTGGTGCGGCTCGGGATGACGACGTTCTACCAGCGGGCGCGGCGCAAGCTGCGGCTGACGGACTCGGCGGAGCTCGGATGAGGCTGCGCGAGTGGACCGTCGACGACGCGGCCTGGTACGCGGAAGCCACCAGGGATCCGGAGGTCCAGCGCTACACCACCGATCCGCCGACGATCACCGCGGCACAGGTCGCCGCGGCGATCGAAGGGCTGCGGACCAACCCCGCCACCGCGTCGTTCTGCGTCGAGGACGCGGGTGAGCGCTGCGGCAACGTCGCGGTCGACCTCGCGGACGGCGTCGGCCACGTGTCCTACCTGATCGCGGCGCAGGCACGCGGACGCGGACTGGCCACCAGGGCACTCGCGGAGTTCGTCGCGTGGATCTTCGCGAACCACCCGGTCGACGAGCTGCGGTTGTGGACGCACCGCGACAACACCGGATCCCGCAAGGTCGCCGAACGCGCCGGCTTCGTCCGCGACCCGGCACGCGACGACGACCGCGAGGTCAAAGGGACGAACTGGCCAACTGTGGCCTACCGGCTCTGTCGATGAACCGGACATCTCGGCCTAGTCTCTACGCGCGCTCGGCGAGCGCCGGGCGCGGTAGATGGGGGTACCGAGATGTCAGAGTTGAACAGACGCAGTGTGTTCGCCTTAGGCGCGGGCATCGCCGCGTTGAGTGCCACGGGTGTCGCGTCCGCCGAGAGCAACCACGAAGCGGACCTGCCGGGATTCCGGCACAACTACGCCCAGGTCAACGGAGTGCGCCTGCATTACGTGACGGGCGGGCGCGGTGAGCCCCTCGTGCTGCTGCCCGGCTGGCCGCAGACGTGGTGGGAGTACCACAAGATCATGCCTGCGCTGGCCACGAAGTTCCGGGTCATCGCGGTCGACCTGCGGGGCATGGGCGGGTCGGAGAAGCCCCAGGGCGGCTACGACAAGAAGACCATGGCGGCCGACATCCACGAGCTCGTGAAGAAGCTCGGGTACGAGAAGGCGAACATCGCCGGGCACGACATCGGGAGCCAGGTCGCGTTCAGCCTCACGGCCAACTTCCCCGACGCCGTGCGCAAGGTGGCGTTGCTGGACGTGTTGCACCCCGACGAGAGCTATTACCACATCCCGATGCTGCCGCCGCCCGGCCAGTTCAGCCTGTGGTGGTTCGCGTTCAACCAGGTGCAGACGTTGCCGGAACAGTTGCTCGCCGGACGGTTCCGGTACCTGATCGACTGGATGTTCGAGAACACCTCGTTCAACCCCGCGGCGATCGACGAGCGGTCCAGGGCGATCTACGCGCGGGCGTACAACTCGCCGGAGGCCATCCGGGCGAGCAACGGCTGGTACAAGGCGTTCCACCAGGACATCGCGGACGGCAAGGCGTACGCCAAGCTGACGCCGCCCGTGCTCGGGCTCGCGTCCGTCCTGTCGTACGAGCAGATGGTCGCCGCGCTGCCGAACGTCGCGGTCGACTCCAAGGTGGTCGCGGTCGAAGGCGCCGGACATTGGCTCGCGGAGGAGCAGCCCGACGCCGTCGCCCGTGCGCTCACGGAGTTCTTCGGCTGAGCCGAGGGATGCACGCCGCGACCGCGCACGCCAGCAGCGCGGTCGCGGCGCCCAGGCCCATGATCAGGCGGAAGCTGAACGGGATCGTCACCCGCGTCAGCACCACACCGGCCACCGCGCTGGAGATCGACGTGCCGATCGCGCGCATCAACGTGTTGAGGCTGTTGGCCGCGGCGGTGTCCGATGCCGGCACGGCCGCCATGATCAGCGCGGGCATCGCGCCGTACGCGAGACCGGTACCGGCACCGATCATCGCTGACACCACGACTAGCTGCCACACCGCGGACATCAGGAAAATCCCGGCGCCATAACCAGAAGCGACCACGACGGCGCCCAGCATCAGCGTCGCGCGCGGGCCGCGCGTGTTCGAGATCCGTGCCGACACCGGCGCCATCGCCATCATGACCAGCCCGGACGGCACCAGCACCGGTGACGAGCAGCGACTGCCCGAGCCCGTGGCCGGTGGACGAGGGCAGCTGCAGGATCTGCGGCAGCACCAGCGACTGCGCGAACATCGAGAACGCGAACACCGCCGAAGCGACGTTGGTCAGCAAGACCTGGCGACGGGCCGCGGTGCGCAAGTCCCCCAACGGCTGGGATGACCGCAGTTCCCACCAACCCCACAGCAGCAGCACGACACCGGCCGCGACGAACAGTCCCGCGGTCGTGCCACCACTCAGCTCGGACGCCTTCGAGACGCCGAGCAGCAGGCACACGAGCGCGACCGAAAGCCCGGCCGCGCCAACGAGGTCGAAGCGGCCACCGGTGCGGACGGCGGCCACCGGCACGAACACCAGCACCGAAGATCCACGTACACGGCTTCATCGGCCCCGAGGTCTCCGTTGTGGAGGGAAGCCTGGCCGAACGTCGTTTCGTGGCACGCTTTCATCGCGACGGCGAGCTGACCGGTGTGCTGGGCTGGAACATGCCCGAGCAGGCCAGGCAGCACCGCCGGGAGCTCACTCCGGGTTGTCCCGCAACCGCCGCAACATCAACGCCAGGTACAGCCTGAACCGCCCGTACGCCGAGTCGAGCTCGAACCCGAGCATCGACTCGGCACGGGCGAACCGTGCGGTCATCGTGCTGTGATGCCGGTGCACCGCGGCCGCCGCCTTGCGCACCGACCCGGTCGCGCTGAGCGCTTCCAGTGCCGTGATCAGGTCCGGCTCGGCACCGAGCCGGTCGAGCACCTGCACGTCGTGCAGCGCCGCGATGTCAGGGGGCTCCAGCTGTTCGGCCAGAATCGCGAGGCTGCCCAGCCGCTCCCACCACATGACCGGTGCGCTGTCCGAGGTGAACCTCAACGCCGTCCGCGCGGCCCGCCACGACTTGACGGCGTCGACGGCGGGCAGCAGCGGCCCCACCCCGAGCCGCCCGTCGACCTGGGGGACCTCGGTGGCCAGCACCGCCCGCACCGTGCCCAGCAACGCCGACCGCCCGCCGATCTCACCCGTCGCGGCGAGCACCCGCAACGGGCTCGTCGACGCGATGCCGAGCAGGTGCAGCGCACGGGACCGTTCCGCGGTGCCGACGCTTTCCGAGAGCACCAGTTCGACGAGCGCGGGATCACCCAGCTCGGGCAGCGGGACGCTGGAGTGCTCGAGCAGAACCGCCGCGGCGATCGCGAAGCGCTCCAGCAGCATGTCGTCCAACGGCGCGGGCTCGCCCTCGCGCGCGACCCACACCTCCACGCCGTCTTCGAGCGACCGCACCACCGCCTTGGCGGGCACCGGCCCCGCGGTGACGGCGGCGCCGGAGTCGGCCCGCAGCGAGAGCCCCTTCCCGGGCGCGTGCAGGCCGGCCGGGCACCCGGCGAGCTCGGCCGTGTTGCGCACCAGGATGTCGAGGCCCGCGCGCTCGGTGATCAGCCGATCGAAGAACCCGATCACCCGCACCGCGTTCTCGGCGTCGGCGTCCAGCGCGGACAACCTCAGCAGCAGGCCTCTCATCCCGCCACCATAACCTCCGGCAGGTCACTGTCAGACCGCCAGAACGGCCCCGCCACCTGGCGTGCCGGACACCCCGATTGCCCGCCACGTGTCGGCTGCCCGCGCCGCCGCCCCGAGCCGAGGATCGTCGCATGAGCTACGCCATCGACCCCGAACTGCTGCCCTGGCTCGACATGCTGCCGGCGGTCGCGTTGACCGACTACGAGTCCCTCGTGGCCGCGAGGGACCAGCGGTCGCGGCTGAACGACCTCCTGCCGTCCTACGAGCCCGTCAACCCGATCGACGTCCGCGACACCGCGGTGCCCGGTCCCTCCGACGCTCCGGACGTGCCGGTGCGCGTCTACAGCCCGGCCGGGCGCACGGAGGCGGTGCCGGGGCTGGTCTACATCCACGGCGGCGGCTTCGTCCTCGGCGACCTCGACATGTTCCACGCGATCGTGCTGCGGCTGGTGGACGAGCTGGGCATCGTCATCGTGTCGGTGGACTACCGCCTCGCGCCCGAGCACCCGTTCCCGGCGCCGGTCGAGGACTGCTACGCCGCCCTGAAGTGGGTGGCGGCCAAGGCCGACGAGCTGGGCGTCGACCCCCAGCGGATCGGCGTCGGCGGGGAGAGCGCGGGCGGCGGGCTCAGCGCCGGCACCGCCCTGCTGGCCCGTGACCGCGGCGGTCCCGAGCTCTGCTTCCAGTACCTCGGCATTCCCGAGCTGGACGACCGGCTGGACACGGACTCGATGCGCGACTACGTCGACACCCCGTTGTGGAACCGGCCCAACGCCATCTTCAGCTGGGCCAGCTACCTCGGTACCGAACCGGGCGGCGACGACGTCTCGCCGTACGCGGCGCCCGCCCGCGCCACCGACCTGGCGGGCCTGCCGCCCGCGTTCGTGACGACCTGCCAGTACGACCCGCTGCGCGACGAGGGCATCGAATACGCCCGCCGCCTCGCGCACGCCGGTGTGCCGACCGAGCTGCGCCACTACCCCGCCACCTTCCACGGCTCCGCGTTCATCGAGAGCGCGGCCATCACGCGCCGGATGTTCGCCGACGAGGTCGACGCACTGCGCCGGGGACTGCGGCTCTGACTTCCGGCTGCCGAACCCGCGCGTCCGCAGGGGCGCGCGGGTTTCGTTTTGTTCGACAGTCGATTCGACAAACCAATTCCGTCCCAAATGAAGATTTTCCCGCACAGGTCTCAATACGACCGAACCCGCGCCGGAGCCGAGGTGTCCAACGATCCCGGAATCGCCCTGATCGGATGACATAGCCGCAGTTCACCGGATTGAGGACGAGGTGGACGGGTTGCGTTGAAACTCTGCCGAAGGGAGCCTGGCCCCGCCCGCGCAAAGTCTTCCAGCCGCCGGGTCGAACGCGCTCCGGTGCACCGAAGGGTGATCAGTTGAAAGCTTGACCACCTCCCGCGATCAGCCCTACCGTCAGCACGGAAAACACTTTCTGAGGTCCTACAAATAACCGCCGCCGAAGAAAGGAGCGCCGGAATGCCTTTTGACAGACGAAAGGTCCGCGGCATCTCGCTCGCCGTCCTGCTGACGGTCGCCACGTCCGTCACCGGCCTGACGAACCAGGCGGCGGCGGACACGATGACCCAGCTGAACGCGGCACGCATCGTCGCCGACATGGGCGCGGGCTGGAACCTGGGCAACCAGATGGAGGCCAACTCCAACGGGATTCCCAGCGAGACCGCCTGGGGCCAGCCGACCATCACGCAGGCCCTCGTCGACAAGGTGAAGGCGGCCGGGTTCAAGACCATCCGGATCCCCGTCTCCTACCTCGGCCACATCGGCCCCGGCCCGAACTACACGATCAACTCCGCCTGGCTCAACCGGATCCAGCAAGTCGTCAACTACGCCTACAACCGCGGCATGCAGGTGCTGATCAACATGCACGGCGACGGCTACAAGACCATCAACGGCGCCTGGCTGATCTGCGACGCGGCGAACCAGACGGCGATCAGGGACAAGTACCAGAAGGTCTGGCAGCAGATCGCGACCCGGTTCGCGAACTACGACCAGCGCCTGATCCTCGAGTCGATGAACGAGAACTTCGACGGGCAGTGGGGCGCGCCGACCCAGCCGTGCTACTCGAACATCAACAGCTACAACCAGATCTTCGTGGACACCGTGCGCAGGGCGGGCGGCAACAACCCGTCCCGGTGGCTGCTCGTGCCGGGCTGGAACACGAACATCGACTACACGGCCGGCAACTACGGGTTCGTGGTGCCCACCGACCGGTACCGCTCCCCGTCCATCCCCGGCAACGAGAAGCGCATCATGATCTCCGTCCACTACTACGACCCGTGGGACTTCGCCGGCGAGGAGAACACGAGGATCACGCAGTGGGGCCGGGCGTCGACGAACCCGGCGAAGAAGTCGACCTGGGGCCAGGAGGACCATCTCGACCGGCAGTTGAAGAAGATGTACGACAAGTTCGTCACGCAGGGATACCCCGTGGTCGTCGGTGAGTACGGCGCGATCGACAAGGCGTTCGCCGACTCCGCGAACCCCAGGTACCGCGCGGACTACGTGCGCGCCGTCGCGGCCACCGCCAAGAAGTACGGCGCGGCCGCCGTCTACTGGGACAACGGCTACACCGGCCAGTACGGGTTCGGGATGATCGACCGGCGGACGCTCGCGGTGACCCAGCAGGGCATGATCAACGCCATCATGAGCGGTACCGCCGGGTGACCAGGCGACTGCTCTGGGCCGCCGCGGCTGGTGCCGCGGCGGCCCTCACCAGCAGGAACCCCGCCAAGCCGCAGGTGGGACCGATCCAAGTCTGTGAGCGCTAACATCAATTTGGTTTCGGAGTTAACAAGACCTTGACGAGCAGGTTGTTAGCGATAACACTCGCCGCCTATGAGGTTCCCGCAGATCGCCGCCGCCGCGCTGGTGCTCACCCTCTCGGCCTGCGGTTCGGCACAGAAGACGATCGACCAGCAGAGCGGGTCGAGTGAGGGCGCGCTCGTGGGCGTCACCATGCCGACCCGGTCGTCGGAACGATGGATCCACGACGGCGACAACATCAAGAAGGCCCTGGAAGCCAAGGGTTACAAGGTCGACCTCCAGTACGCGGAGAACGACATCCCCACGCAGGCGAACCAGATCGAGAACCAGATCACCAAGGGCGCCAAGCTCCTGATCGTGGCCTCGATCGACGGCACCGCGATCACGTCGCAGCTGCAGCAGGCAGCGGACGCCAAGATCCCGGTGATCGCCTACGACCGGCTGATCAGGCAGAGCCCGAACGTCGACTACTACGCGACGTTCGACAACTTCAAGGTCGGCGTGGAGCAGGCGAACTCGCTCCTGGCCGGGCTGAAGACGCGTGGTGAAGGACCGTTCAACATCGAGCTCTTCGCCGGCTCGCCGGACGACAACAACGCCACCTTCTTCTTCAACGGTGCCATGTCCGTCCTGCAGCCGCTCATCGACCAGGGCAAGCTCGTCGTGAAGTCCGGCCAGAAGGACTTCAAGACGGTCGCGATCCTGCGCTGGGACCCGGCCACCGCGCAGAAGCGCATGGAGGACCTGCTCACCTCGACCTACGGCGGTGCCAAGGTCGACGGCGTGCTGTCCCCCTACGACGGCATCTCGATCGGCATCCTGTCGGCGCTCAAGAGCAGCGGCTACGGCACGGCCGGCCAGCCCTACCCGATCGTGACGGGACAGGACGCCGAGGTCGCGTCGGTGAAGTCGATCATCGCCGGTGAGCAGTACTCGACGATCCACAAGGACACCCGCAAGCTCGCCGAGGTCACCGTGACGATGGCAGACGCCGTGCTCAAGGGTGGCAAGCCCGAGGTGAACAACACCAAGGACTACGACAACGGCGTCAAGGTCGTGCCGTCGTTCCTGCTGCAGCCGGTTCCGGTCGACAAGGCGAACTACCAGAAAGAGCTGATCGACTCCGGCTACTACACCGCCGACCAGCTCAGGTAAGAACCGTGTCTGACGAAATCCTGGTGATGCGCGGCATCACCAAGAGGTTCGCGGGTGTCACCGCGCTGCACGACGTCTCGTTGAGCGTGCGGCGCGGTGAGATCCACGCGATCTGCGGAGAGAACGGCGCCGGCAAGTCCACGCTGATGAAGGTGCTGTCCGGGGTTCACCCGCACGGCACGTACGACGGCGAAATCGTCTTCGACGGCGAGCCGTGCGTCTTCCACGGCGTGCGCGACAGCGAGCGGCGCGGCATCGTGATCATCCACCAGGAGCTGGCGCTGTGCGGGCAGCTCTCGGTGGCGGAGAACCTCTTCCTGGGCAACGAAAGAGCGCGGCGCGGGTTCATCGACTGGAACCGCACCAACCACGAGGCCCAGGCGCTGCTCGACCGCGTCGGCCTGCGGGAGAACCCGACGACGCCGGTCAACGACCTCGGTGTCGGCAAGCAGCAGCTGGTCGAGATCGCGAAGGCACTGTCCAAAGAGGTCAGCCTGCTGATCCTGGACGAGCCGACGGCGGCGCTCAACGACGACGACTCGCAGCACCTGCTCGACCTGCTCGACGGGCTGCGGGACGAAGGCATCACCTCGGTGATCATCTCGCACAAGCTCAACGAGGTCACCAGGATCGCCGACAGCGTCACGGTGCTGCGCGACGGCAAGACCATCGAGACGCTGCCCGCCAAGGGACTCAGCGAGGAGCGGATCATCTCGGGCATGGTCGGCCGCGACCTGGAGCACCGGTTCCCGCCGCGCACCCCGGACATCGGTGACGAGGTGCTGCGCATCGAGGACTGGACCGTGCACAGCCCGGCCCAGCCCGACCGCGTCCTCGTCGACCGCGCCACGATCTCGTTGCGGCGCGGTGAGATCGTCGGTCTCGCCGGGCTGATGGGCGCGGGCCGCACCGAGCTCGCGATGAGCGTGTTCGGCCGCTCGTACGGTGTCGGCGTCTCCGGCCGGGTCGTGAAGGACGGCGTGGAGATCGACACCCGGACCGTGCAGGCCGCCATCCGCAACGGGCTCGCGTACGTCAGCGAGGACCGCAAGCGCTACGGGCTCAACCTGATCGAGGGCGTGCAGCGCAACGTCTCCGCGGCGGCGCTGGGCAAGCTCTCGAAGAACGGCTGGGTGAACGAGAACGAGGAGTTCTCGGTCGCGGAACGGTTCCGCCGCTCGATGGGCATCCGCACGCCCGCGGTCTCGACCCAGGTCGGCACGCTCTCCGGTGGCAACCAGCAGAAGGTCGTGCTGGCGAAGTGGATGTTCACCGACCCGGACGTCCTCATCCTCGACGAGCCGACGCGCGGCATCGACGTAGGCGCGAAGTACGAGATCTACTCGATCATCAACGACCTCGCCGCGCAGGGCAGGGCCGTGCTCGTGATCTCCTCCGAGCTGCCGGAGCTGCTGGGCCTGTGCGACCGGATCTACGCGTTGTCCGAGGGCCGGATCACCGGAGAGGTGAACCGTGCGGAGGCAACGCAGGAACGCCTGATGCAGTACATGACGCGAGGACAGAACTCATGACCACGAAGACCGCGACCACAGCGGCCACCGCACCGACGGCTCCCCAGAGCCGGCTCTCCATCAACCTGCGGCAGTCCGGCATCTACGTCGCGTTCGCACTGATCGTCGTTCTCTTCGCGGTGCTGACGGACGGCGCGCTGCTGCAGCCGCAGAACATCTCGAACATCATCGTCCAGAACTCCTACGTGCTGATCCTGGCGATCGGCATGATCCTGGTGATCATCGGCGGGCACATCGACCTGTCGGTCGGCTCGACGGTGGCGCTGACCGGCGCGATCTGCGCGGTGCTGACCGTCCAATGGGGACTGCCGTGGCCGGTCGCCGTGCTGCTGACGCTCCTCGCGGGCGCGATCATCGGTGCGGCGCAGGGCTACTGGATCGCGTACTTCGGCATTCCCGCGTTCATCGTGACGCTGGCGGGCATGCTCGTGTTCCGCGCGCTGACCCTGACCACGCTGGGCAACCAGGGCATCGGGCCGTTCCCGGACGAGATCCGCTCGCTGGCCAACGGTTTCACCGGCGGCTACCTCGGCAACATCGGCCTCGGCCCGCTCGGCGGCGCCGACCTGGTCAGCCTGCTGGCCGGCCTGCTGTTCGTGGCCGGGTTCGCGTTGTCGCAGTGGCGCAAGCGGGCGGCCCGGCTCGGCTACGGCCAGGCCGTCGAACCGATGCCGCTGTTCGTGCTCAAGATCGTCGGTGTCGGCGTCGTCGTGATGGCCGTCGTCGTGCAGCTCGCGCGGTTCCGCAACCTGCCCTGGGTGCTGGTGCTGCTCGCGGCGCTCGCGCTCGGCTACTCCTTGATGGCCAACAACTCCGTGTTCGGACGGCACATCTACTCGATCGGCGGCAACCTGCAGGCCGCCACGTTGTCCGGCGTGAAGGTCAAGGCCGTCACGTTCTGGGTGTTCGTGAACATGGGCGCGCTGGCCGCGCTCGCGGGCGTCATCTTCGCCGGACGGCTCAACCAGGCAGGTCCGACCGCGGGCACGGCGTTCGAGCTCGACGCCATCGCGGCGGCGTTCATCGGTGGCGCGGCCGTCCAGGGCGGTGTCGGCAAGGTCGTCGGCGCCATCACCGGCGGCCTGATCATGGGCGTGATCAACAACGGGATGTCGCTGATCGGCGCTCCCAGTGAGCAAGTGATGCTCGTGAAGGGACTGGTCCTGCTCGCGGCGGTTGCCTACGACGTGTGGACCAAGAGAAGGGCCTGACCCCCTGCAAATCGGAAGGCAGACAACAAAGATGTTGTTATCCCTGCGTCGCCTCGGCGTCGTTCTGGCGGTGACGGCCGCGCTGGTACCCCTCCCTGCCAACGCGGCCGAGTCCGTGGTGAAGAGCGCCGCCGAGGCGTTGTCCGTGCCGAACATCGACGACGTTCGCGGACACCTGACCCTGCCCACCACCGGCACCGGCGACACCACCGTCACGTGGACGTCGTCGGACCGGTCCGTGATCACCCCGACCGGCGAGGTCACCCGCCCGGCCACCGGAGCCAAGCCGGCCAAGGTCGTGCTGACGGCGAAGGTGAGCCGCGGGTACCAAAGCACGACGAGGAAGCTGACGGCCACGGTCGCCCCGCTGCCGGCCAAGGAACCGCTGGCGGGCTACAGCTTCTTCTATTTCACCGGCGAGGGCAGCCCGATCGGCGAGCAGATCTACGCCGCCGCCAGCAAGGGCAACAACCCGCTGGACTGGACCGAGGTCAACAACGGCCAGCCGATCCTCAAGTCCACCCTCGGTGAGCTGGGCGTGCGCGACCCGTTCATCCTCCGCTCCCCCGAGGGCGACAAGTTCTTCCTGCTGGCCACCGACCTGAAGATCAACGGTGGCCGCGGCTGGGACGCGGCGCAGCGCAGCGGCAGCCGGTCGATCATGGTCTGGGAGTCGACGGACCTCAGGAACTGGTCGCGTCAGCGCAGTGTCGAGGTGTCGCCGCCGACCGCGGGCAACACGTGGGCGCCGGAAGCCTTCTGGGACGCCAAGCGCGGCACCTACGTCGTCTACTGGGCCTCGAAGCTCTACGCGGAGAACGACCCCGGTCACACCGGCGACAGCTACAACCGCATGATGTACGCGACGACGCGTGACTTCGTGACGTTCAGCGCGCCGAAGGTGTGGATCGACCCCGGTTACTCCGTGATCGACTCGACGATCATCGAGGACAAGGGCACGTACTACCGGTACACCAAGGACGAGCGGAACAACACGTCGACCACGCCGTGCAGCAAGTTCATCACCGCGGAGAAGTCGACCGACCTCCTCGACCCCTCGTACGACTTCGTGGCGGAGTGCATCGGCAAGGCCACCCCGACCAGCCCGGGACTCTCGGCGGGTGAGGGGCCGACGGGCTTCAAGTCCAACACCGAGGACAAGTGGTACCTGTTCATCGACGAGTTCGGCGGCCGCGGCTACGTGCCGTTCGAGACGACCGACCTCGCGTCCGGCAAGTGGACGATGTCGACCGGTGCCAGGCTGCCCGCCTCCCCGCGCCACGGCACGGTTCTCCCGGTGACGCAGGCCGAGCTGAACCGGCTGACCGCTCCCCCGGCGCCGGTCAAGGCCGACGCGAAGGGCCTCGTCGCGCACTGGCCGCTCAACGCCACGTCCGGGCAGGTCGCCAAGGACGCCACCGGGCACGGCTACGACGGCGTGCTCGCGGGCAAGACGTCGTGGTCCGGTGGAGCGCTGTCGCTGTCCGGCGGGTACGTCCAGCTGCCGAACAACATGCTGACCGGAGCTTCGGCGGTCACGATGTCCGCGGACGTCCTCGTGGATCCCGGGCAGCAGACGCCGTACTTCCTCTACGGGTTCGGCAACACCGCACCGGACGGGGTCGGCAACGGATACCTGTTCAGCACCGGCGACTCGTATCGCGGCGCGATCGCGAGCGGGAACTGGACCACCGAACAGGTGGCGAACTCCGGCCGGGCGTTGCCGCGCGGTGTCTGGAAGAACGTGACGCTGACCGTCGGCAACGGGGCCGAGGTGCTCTACCTCGACGGTGCCGAGGTCGCGCGCAACACCAACGTCACGATCAAGCCGTCGGACATCGGCGGTGGCGTGACGGCAGCGAACTACCTGGGCCGCTCGGTCTACTCCGCGGACAAGACCCTCGTGGGCAGGATGAAGGACGTCCGGCTCTACAACCGCGCCCTGTCGGGTGCGGAGGTCGCCGCGCTGCCGTCGAACAGCACGATGATCAGCTCCGTCGAGCTGGCCTCGCTCAAGGTGCCCGCGGTGATCGACTCCGCGGCGAACACGGTCGTGCTGCCGGTCAAGCCCGGCACCGACCTGCGCAGGCTCGCGCCGAAGTTCGGTCTCGCCCCCGGCTCGAAGATCACTCCGTCCGGGACGGTCGACCTGCGCAAGCCCAAGAAGTTCATGGTGACCAACGCCTCGGGCGATCGTCGTGTGTGGACGGTCGAGGCACACCACATGCGCAGTCCTGTGCTGCCGGGCCTGAACGCCGACCCGAACATCATCACGTTCGGGGACACCTACTACATCTACGCGACGACGGACGGTTTCGACGGCTGGAGCGGCACGAAGTTCTCCGCGTGGTCGTCGAAGAACCTCGTCGACTGGAAGGACGAGGGCGTCATCCTCGACCTCGGCCCCGACGTCAGCTGGGCCGACAGGAACGCGTGGGCTCCGACGATCGCCGAACGCGACGGCAAGTACTACTTCTACTTCTGCGCAGAGGCGAAGATCGGTGTCGCGGTGTCCGACTCGCCGACCGGGCCGTTCGTCGACTCCGGCAAGCCGCTGGTGGCGAAGAACCCCAACGGTGGCCAGGCGATCGACCCGGCGGTGTTCATCGACAAGTCCGGCCAGCCGTACCTCTACTGGGGCAACGGTGAGGCCTACGTCGTGCCGCTGAACCCCGACATGGTCTCGTACGACCCGGCGAAGATCACCCGGCTGACCGGGCTCGACGGGTTCCGCGAGGGCCTGTTCATGGTGGAGCGCAAGGGAACCTACTACCTGAGCTGGTCGATCGACGACACCCGCAGCGAGGACTACCGCGTCGGGTACGCGACCGCGCCGAGCCCGCTCGGGCCGTTCACCAACCGCGGACTGATCCTCAGCAAGGACCCGAAGCTCGGCGTCCTCGGCACCGGCCACAGCTCGATGGTGCAGGTGCCGGGCACGGACGACTGGTACATCGTGTACCACCGCTTCGCGATTCCCGGCGGTGACGGCATGCACCGCGAGACCACGATCGACAGGATGCGGTTCAACCGCGACGGCACCATCGCGCCGGTCGTGCCGACCCTGGAAAGCGTGGCACCGCAGAAGATCCGGCCGCAGCACTGCCGGGCGCAGTACAACTGATCACCTGATGTCCCAGTGCCATTCGACGCCGTTCGACTCGAACGGCGTCGAATGGCACGTTTCATTGTCACGAAGTGGCCTTCGCAAGCGGGAAAGCGCTTCCCGACGTCCGCCGGCGCGTCGTACGCTGCGCCTCCAGCCGCCACTGGAACAGGGCGTGACCAGTACCGCACCGGGGGATTCGTGAGACTGTTCGACCACCACCGGCCGATCCTGTACACGCCGGTCGCCGTCCTCCTGGTGGCCACCGCGTGTGCGACGAGCTCCGCCCACACCCCTGCAACGTCGACCGTGTCGACCTCGCCCCAGCACGTCACCGTTCTGCCGCCACCGCCGGAGACGGTCGAGGATGTCGTCGACGCCAGAACCGTGGTGCTGTCCAACGGGGTGAAGGCGCGGCTGCTCGGACTCGCCGCACCGGGAGAGTGCTGGTCGGCCGGCGCGCTGAAGTTCGCGAAGGAAACCCTGATCGGCAAGCCGGTGCGCTACAGCCGCGCCTCGGAGTCCGCCATCACGTTGCGGCTGGCCAACGACACCAGCAGCGATTACGCCACCCTCGCGGTGAGCCGGGGCGCCGCGCGGGCGGAGAAGGACGACCCGGTCCTCACCGAGCCGGAGCAGACCGCGGCGAAGGCGGGCCTGGGCCTGTGGGGCCCGCCGTGCAAGGGACAGGACACCACCCCGACGGCCGCTCCCCCACCGCCGCCGCCTCCACCCGCCGGCGGCACCACCACGACCACCACACCGCCGGCCGAGAAGAAGGGCTGCGCCGTCACCTACCGCGTGGCCAAGGAGTGGCCGGGCGGGTTCCACGCCGAACTGGTCGTCCGCAACAACACCGACAAGCCGATCGCGCAGTGGAAGCTGTTCTGGAAGTTCCCGAGCGGTCAGCACATCCGGGAGACGTGGGGCATGACCGCCTACCAGTACGGCGACGGCGTCCTCGCGATGAGCCAGGACCCCAACGGTTCGATCAGTGCCGGAGGGCAGGTGTCGTTGCGGTTCAACGCCGCCACCACCGGCCCGAACGTGGCGCCGACCGCCTTCATGCTCAGCGGCGTGGCCTGCTCAGCCGGCTAGGGTATCGGCGAGCACGGCGATGGCGCCCGGACCGGTCCGGCAGCACCCGCCGACCAGCCTGGCACCACGCCCGGTCCACTCCCCCGCCAGCGCGCCGAACCCGGTGCCGTCGCCGCGCCACGCGCGTTCCCGGGCGTCCCACTGCTCGCCGCTGTTCGGGTAGACCACCACGGGCAGCCCGGTCTTGCCCGCGACGGTGACCGCGTTCGCGACGTCCTCCGGCGGGCAGCAGTTCACGCCGACGGCGATCACCTCGTCGATCCCCGCGGCGACCGCGAACGCCTCCTCCAGCGGCTGCCCGGCACAGGTCCGATCGCCGCGAACGCTGTAGGAGAGCCAGGTCGGCACGCCGCTGCCGCGCACGACCTCGAGCACCGCCTCGGCCTCGGCGACGTCGGGAATCGTCTCGACGGCGAGCACGTCCGGTCCGGCCTGGACCAGCGTCTCGATGCGAGGCCGGTGGAAGTCCGCGAGCTCCTGCTTGGTGAGCCCGTAGTTGCCGCGGTACTCCGATCCGTCGGCGAGCATCGCCCCGTACGGGCCGACGGACGCCGCGACCCAGCGTTCTCCGTCCACATCGGAGGCAGCTGACCGGGCGAGCGAGACACTGGCGTGCAGCAGACGCGCGGTCTCCTCGGCGCTGACGCCGTGCCGGGCAAACCCCTCGAAGGTCACCTGGTAGCTCGCGGTGATGGCCACCTCGGCACCGGCCCGGTAGAACGCCAGGTGCGCGTCGCGCACGGCATCGGGATCGGAGAGGAGAAGCCTGCCGGACCACAGCGCGTCGGACAGGTCGTGCCCGGCCTGCTCCAGTGCCGTCGACATGCCGCCGTCCAGCACGACGACCCTGTGCGCCAAGGCGTTCGCGAGTTCCACCAGGCGATCCTACGTCCGCGCCCCGGCAACGACGGCTGAAGCACGGCCAGATCGAAGCGCCGTCAGCCCGAGGAGGCCGCCCCGAAGCGGGCGGAGGCCAGTTCCGGGGTGCTCACCCTGCGGGACAACCGGGGTGGCAGCAACAGCAGCGGTGGCACCGCCCTGCCCTCCAGCTTGCCGACCAGGAGCTCCACCGCGTGCCGGCCGAGCTCCTCCACCGGCAGCCGCACCGACGTGAGCGGTGGCGACACCTGTTCGGCGAGCTCGTCGGGGCAGATCGCGACCACGGCGACGTCACCGGGCACCTTCCGCCCGGACGCGCGCAGGCAGGAGCTCACCCAGGCGAGCGCCGCGTCGTTGTGCACGACCAGCGCCGTCATCGCCGGGTGTGCGCGGATCAGTGCCTGGACGGACCTGAGCACCGACTCGTAGTCCTCTTCCGCGGGCATGGCCGTGGTGGCGATGCCGCGGCGCATGGCCGCCGCGCTGAAGCCGGCCATCGCCCGGTGCGCGAAACCCGTGTTGCGGCGGTAGACCGCGCTGGGCGCGCCGAGGAAACCGATCGAGCGGTGACCGAGGTCGGCGAGGTGGTCGACGCACTTGGCGCCCGCGGCCTCGAAGTCGAGGTCCACGCAGGTGAGGCCCTTCGTGGCCGCCGGGTGTCCGATGAGGACGGACGGCTTCGCGAGCTCCCGCAGCACGGGGACGCGGTCGTCCTCCATCTCCACGTCCAGCACCAGGAAACCGTCGGCCTGGGCGCTGTCCGCGGCCCTGCGCAGGCCCGGCGCGCCGTCCTCGGCGGTCATCAGCAGCACGTCCATCTCGTGCCTGCGCGCGGCCGTCACGGCGGCCGTGACGAACCGCATCATCACCGGCAGGTGCAGGCCAGCGCGCAACGGCAGCACCAGCCCGATCACGTTGGCACGGCTGGCGCTCAGCGCCCGCTCGCCCGTGTGCGGCTGGTAGCCGAGCGCCCGGATGCTCTCGCGCACCCTCGACTTGGTGTCCGCAGAGATCGACCGCTTTCCCGTGAGCACGTAGGAAACCGTGCTCGGCGCGACACCCGCGTGCCGAGCGACGTCCGCGATGGTGACCACACCGACCCCTCTCGCGAACCCACTACACCCGCTGTAGTCCCGACACGATAGGGAGCGCGCTCAGGTGAACTCAAGGGTGATGTTCGCGTTAACATTGTTCGAGACTCGTGGTCCAGACGAATTGTGCTGTCTGGAAACTTCCAGAACAAAAGCTTGTAGCAGCTCAGGACGTCCGCACCGTCCACTCCGCGCTGTACATCGGCCCGACACGGCGAGTGGGCACGTTCACATCAAGGGGCCAGCTGAGACGGCGTCGCGACGTCACCAGCGCGAAACAGGGGGCGCCCGCCGCCGCGCGAACGCCCCCTGGTCCCGTCAGCCGCGACCGGCTCCGGCACCGGCCGTGACCACGCTCTTCACACTGCTCGCGCTGTCGAGCGGGTAGGAGTAGGGAATGCTCTTCACCGAGCCGCCCTGGTCACCCGAACCCGAGTTGACGAAGTGGTTGTTGCGCGCGACCAGCGCGCCGCCGGGCGAGCTGCCCTCGCCGCGGTGGAACGGGTCCTCGGTGTTCTCGAAGTAGTTGCCCTCGACCAGGACACCGGCTTCCACCGTGGACGCGACGCCGTAGTCGACGACGCCGCCGTAGTAGTTGTTGTAGACGTGCACCGGGTTGCCGAACCGCACACGCGGGTGGCGCTGCTTGGTGCCGGCGAACCAGTTGTGGTGGTAGGTCACCCGCAGCTTGCCCCGGTCCTCGGAACCGTTGCCGTCGCTGTGACCCAGCAGCATCGTCTTGTCGTGGCTGGAGAACTTGTTCCACGACACCGTGACGTAGTCGGACGCACGCTTGACGTCGACCGCCCCGTCGTAGCCGCTCGAGAAACTGTTGTGATCAACCCACACGCGGGTGGAGTACTGGACGTTGATCGCGTCGTCACCCCAGTTGCGGAAGTTCAGGTTGCGCACGATCACGTTCGAGGCATTGGAGATGTTCAGGCCCTGCCCGGTGATCGTCGCGGTCGAGCCGACACCTTCGACGGTCTTGTTGGACGCGACCTTCGTCATGCTCGACAGCGAGATCGTGCCGGACACCCGCACCACCGCGGGGCTCGACGAACCCACCGCGGCGGCGAACGCGGACGCCGTGGTGACGGTGATGGGCGTGGCGTTGCCCCCACCGCTCGTGCCGCCGCCCTGAGTGGCCCAGCCGACGAGCCCGAACGGCGCGGCGACCGACTGCGGAACACAAACAGCACCGGCGGCCAGCGCGACCGCGGAAATCAATGCCGCACGTTTAAGAAACATTCCACGCTCTCCCAACGAGTGAGCGGCGGTGAACCGAAGGTAGCGAATCCCGAACAAACCGGTCAACCATTCGACAATATTCGAATCGAACAGTCGACAATAGTTGACAGAAATCCCGGTCGCCCTACCATCGAAATACCGCCGCGCATCCCCTGCAAGCGGAGCGCACATGAAGAAACTGGCAACAATGGTGTTGGCCGCGGCGCTGACCGCGTTTCTCGTACCCCAGGCACAGGCCGCGGGCAGCACTTTCCCCACCCCGACCGGTCAGAAACCGACCGGCGCGACCATCAAGGTGCCGGCAGGCACCCCGTACGACGGTGGCATGAAGCGGTTCTACGGCACCGGCAACCTCGGTTCCGGCGGCCAGAACGAGGGCCAGGACCCGATCTTCCAGCTCGCCGACGGCGCGACGCTGAAGAACGTGGTGCTGGGGGCGCCCGCCGCGGACGGAGTGCACTGCCTCGGCACGTGCACGCTGACCAACGTGTGGTGGGAGGACGTCGGCGAGGACGCGGCCACGTTCAAGGGTTCGTCGTCATCGCAGACCATGACCATCAACGGTGGTGGCGCGCGCAAGGCGTCCGACAAGGTGTTCCAGCACAACGGACCGGGCACGATGATCATCCGCAACTTCCAGGTGGACGACTTCGGCAAGCTCTACCGGTCCTGCGGCAACTGCAAGACCCAGCACAAACGCCACGTCGTGCTGGAGAACATCACCGCGTTCTCGCCGGGCAAGTCACTGGTGGGCATCAACACCAACTACGGCGACACGGCGCGGTTCTCCAAGATCACGATCGTGGGCGACAGCAGCAAGAAGATCGCGATCTGCGAGAAGTACAAGGGCGTCACGAGCGGTGAGCCGACGAAGATCGGCAGCGGCCCGGACAACACGAACTGCCTCTACAAAACGTCAGACGTGACGTATCGATAGCGAAATGGCCCCGGGGTTCACCCGGGGCCATTTTCGTCACCACGTTTCGACGGTGTGCGAACCGATGTGCTCGAAATTCCAGTCGTCACCGATTCCGGGCAGCACCGGCAGCGGCACCTCCCCGTTCTCGTCGAGCGGATCGGCAATCGAGTTCCGGTGCGGAGGTACCCGGTCGAAGTCGACGTGCGGGTGCAGCAGACCGCGTTCGTACCACCGGCCGGCGTCCGTCGCCCCGAGCACGACGAGGCTCGCCGTCCCGTTGCCGTGGATCTCGCATTCCAGGTTGAACGACTCCGCGAGATGCACGGTTTTCAGCACCGGCGTGATGCCGCCGGCTCCGGCCGGGCCCGCACGCAGGATGTCGCACGCCCCGGCGGTGACCCACTCGGCGCGCGTCAGGTGCTTGCCCCACGCCACCTCCGGGCCGATCACCGGGATCGCCAGCTGGTCGGCGAGCCACCGGTAGGAGCTGATGGACGCCTCCTCCATCGGTTCCTCGAACCAGTAGTAGCCCAGCTCCTCCAGCGCCCTGCCGAGCCGCAGCGCGTCGAGCCTCGAGTACCAGTGGCTCGCGTCGAGCATCAGCTCGACGTCCGGCCCGACCGCCTCGCGGACGGCCCGGCACGCCTCGATGTCGCGCGAGACGCTCGGCGCGCCCGGCACCGGAGGCATCCAGGTGTGCAGCTTGATCGCCCGGTACCCGATCGACACCAGGTGCTTGGCGAAGTCCGCGTAGTCGCCCGGTGTCGCCAGCCCGTCCGTGTCGCCGCACATCGTGCTGCCGTACGCGGGAATCCGGTCGCGAGCACCACCGGCGAGCTTCCACGCGGGCAGCCCGGCCTTGCGCGCGACCAGATCCCACAGTGCCGTGTCGACGAACCCGAGCGCGCGGTCGGTGAACCCGCCGCCCGATCCCCGTTGCCGCCGTGCCATCAGCCGCCACAGGCGTTCGCGGTCCCACGGGTCCTGCCCGCGCAGCACCGGCCACACGTGCTTGTCCAGCACGGCGGGACGGAGGTGGTCGGGCTGGATCTGGCAGTACCCGGTGACGCCGTCGGAATCGGTGATCTCCAGCAGTGCCTCGGTCACCTCGTGCTCGGGCGCGGGGTGCCGGTGTCCCTCGGGGTCCACGGCCGTGCACGCCGTCGTGGTGAACGTGCGCACCGCAACGCGTTCGATCACTTCCGCTTCTCCCACTCCTGCTGGGCGGTCGTGAGCTTGGCCGCGAGCTGGTCGAGGAACTCCTGCGCGGACATCTGGCCGAGCAGCACCTTCTGGTAGAGCGGCTCGGTGTCGGTCTTGGTGATCGACGAGTACTCGGGCAGGTAGACCGGCGCGGGCACGATCACGGTCGCCGGGTCCTCCAGCACGCCCAGCGCCATCTTCACGGCCGGGTTCTTCTGGATCCACTCGGCACCGCGCACGTCGGTGTTGGCCGGGATCTGGCCGACCTTCTCGTTCCAGTACCCGTTGCTCTCCGCCGAGGTCAGGAACTCGACGAACTTCCACGCCGCGTCACGGTTCTTGCTGCCCTTGAACACCGCGAAGCCGTCGGTCGGGTTCGGCACGACGGTCCGCTTGCCCGACGGGCCCTTCGGCAACGGCATGGCGCTGACGCGTTCCGGGCCGAGCGCCTTCATCACGTCCGCGGTCGAGCCGAGGTTGTGGTGCATCATCGCCACCGTGCCGCCGGTGAACTGCGCGACCATCTGCGTGTAGCTGTTGTTGACGTCCGCTTCCGGTGTGGCCTTCTTGTACAGCTCGGCGACCTTGCGCACGAGCTCGGCGTTGCGCGGGTCGGACACCGTGCTCTTGCCACCGTCGTAGAACTTCTCGATGCCCGAGTACGAGTAGGCCTCGGACAGCAGCTGGAAGACCGACCCCGCGCCGCCGCGGATCGTGAAGCCGTACTGGTTCTCCGCCGGCTTCGTCAGCTGCGTCGCCGCCTTGACCAGGTCGTCCCACGTGGACGGTTCGGAGATCCTGGCCTCCGCGAACCGGTCCGACCGGTACCAGATGACGTCGAGGTTGCCCGACGCCGGCACCGCGTAGAGCTTGCCGTCAGGCGCGGTCTGCCGCACGGTCTCCAGCAGGCCGGACAGCAGCTTTCCCTTGAGCGGGCCGCCTTCCACCCGGTCGTCGGCCGGTTCGAGCGCGTCCTGGCCCACCAGGTGGGCGAGGTACGAGGTCGTGACGCCACCGACGTCCGGTGTCGACCCGCCCGCGATGGCCGTGTCGTACTTCTGCTGCACCGATGAGCTCGGGATGCCGACGTACTCGACCTTGATGTCCGGGTTCGCCGCCTCGAACCGTTTGATCAGCTCCTGGTAGATGGGCGTGCGGCCGGGGCCACCGTTGTTGTCCCAGAACGTGATCGTCGTGGGTCCGTCCTGCCCGGCGGAGCAGGCGCTCAGCACGAGCGCCAGTGCGACCAGCAGTGTCCTCATGCTTGTCTCCCTATCCCTTGACCGCGCCCGCACTCAGTCCCTGCACCAGGAACCGCTGCACGACGGCGAAAACCAGCACGACCGGCACCGCGGCGACCACTCCGCCCGCCGCGAGCGCCCCGAAGTCGGTGTTGAACTCCCCCAGCGCGTAGCTCAGGCCGACCGGGAGCGTGAACTTGTCCTGCTTGCTCGCGAACATCAGCGCGAACAGGAAGTTGTTCCAGGCGCCGATGAACGCGAACGACCCGACGGCCACCAGCGCCGGGCGGAGCTGGGGCAGCGTCACCGCGAAGAACGCCCGCAGCCGCGAGCAGCCGTCGACCATCGCGGCCTCTTCGAGCTCGACGGGCACGTTGCGCACGAACCCGCTCATCAGGATCAGCGCCAGCGGCAGCTGGAACGCCGTGTCCGCGATGATCAGCCCGGTGAGGCTGTTCAGCAGCCCGGCGCTCTTGAAGATCACGAACAGCGGGATCAGCATCATCGCGCCGGGGATGAACTGCGTGCACAGCAACGCCAGCAGGAACACCCGCTGGCCGCGGAACTTGAACCGCGCCAGCGCGTAGCCGCCCATCAGCGCGAACACGGTGACCGTGACCAGCGTGCCGAGCGCGATGATCAGGCTGTTCTGGAAGAACAACCCGAAGCCGATGCCGTTCCACACGGTGTCGAAGTGCTCGAACGTGATCGGCCACGGCACCAGCGCGGTCTCCCCCGCGGGCCTCAGCGCGAAGACGAGCATCCAGTAGAACGGGATCAGCGTGAACAGCAGGTAGAGCACCAACGGCAGGTGCAGGCGGAAGAACCGGCTGGGGTCGCGGTGCTTCTTGCGCCGCGGTGGTGCCGGTGGCGGCGGCACGATCGTTTCCGGGCGGGTGAGGGTTTGCGTCATGCCCGGCTCCCGAACTTGGACAGCCTCAGGTAGAGGATCGAGAAGAACAGCAGGATCACGAAGCCGGCCATCGTCAGCGCGGAGCCGTAGCCGAAGTCGTGCGAGTCCACGGCTTTGCGCGCCACGTACAACGGCAGCGTCGTGGTCTGGTTCGCCGGACCACCGCCGGTGAGCGTGTAGATCAGGTCGACGTTGTTGAACTCCCACACCGCGCGCAGCAGCGTCGACAGCACGATCGCGTCGCGCAGGTGCGGCAGGGTGACGCTGATGAACCGGCGCCAGCGTCCTGCGCCGTCGACCGACGCGGCCTCGTACAGGTCGTTGGGGATGGTCTGCAGGTCGGCGAGCAGCAGGATCGCGAAGAACGGCACGCCCCGCCACAGTTCGGTGACGACGGTGGCGGGGAAGACCGTCGCCGGGTCACCGAGCACCGACGTGCCGGGATCGCCGATGCCCCACTGCGCGAGCTGCTGGAAGACGCCGGTGGACGGGTTGTAGAGCAGGATCCAGATGCCGGTGGTCAGCACACCGGAGACCGCCCACGGCGAGAACACCAGCGACCGTGCCACCGCGCGGCCGATGAACGTCTCGTTGACGATCAGCGCGAGGATCAGGCCCAGCACCAGCTGCAGGCCGACCTCGACGAAGACCCATTTGGCGCTGAACACGAGGCTCTGCCAGAACAACGGGTCGTCGAACAGCATCCGGCGGAAGTTCTCGAACCCGATGAAGCCGTTCTTCCAGGGCTGGGTGACCGTGTGCTGGCGGAGGCTGAACCAGCCGACCGACGCGATCGGGTACACCAGGAACACCGCCATGAGCAGCAGTGTCGGAGCGATGAGCGCGTACGGCGCCCAGGTGCGAGTCCTCACGCGGGGTTCCACCCGCCCAGGTAGGCGCTCTTGGTGTACCGCTTCGCCTGGTCGTCGGTCAGCTGCGGCCGGTCGGCGCCCTGGCCGGCACCCGGTCCGGTGTTGCGGTACTCCGCGAACCTCGCCTCACGCCACGGGAACCCGGACATGTCCGTCCACGGCGCTGGCTTGATCGCGGCGGGCAGCACGGTGTCGCGGATCACGACCTGCGCGATCGCCTCCGGGTCACCGCCGGGGTGCCACGGCCTGCCGAGGAAGTACGTGCCCGCGGGTGCGTCGCTGCGGATCTTCGAGTTCACGATCAGGAAGCCGTACGGGTTGGCGCGCTGGGTGCTGGCGGCGGTGACGTAGCCGTTCGGGTCGCTGCCGCGGGTGAGGGCGGTGATCGTGGCCCGGTCGAAGACGGCGGTGGCGCGGCCGAAGATGAAGTCGACGTCACCGGTGATCGCGCAGTCCCGGTAGTACTGGCGGGAACGCGTGGTCACGTTCGGGCTGTCGGCGTACAGGGTGTCCTGGTGGCCCTCGAAGTGGACCCGGTCGAAGAACATCCGGTCGCCGGTGGCCTTCACCGCGACGGCCTGCGTGTTCGTGATCTCCGGGTGTTTCTTGCGGTCGAACGAGTTGCGGAACGTGAGGTCGCGCGCCTTGAAGTCGTCCGCGGCGATGGTCGCGGTGGCGCTGCCGGACGTGCCGTAGGTGGTGCCGTCGGGCTTCTTCGTGCCGTTGGCGTTGTCGTAGTCGATCACTACATCCTGGGCGCGTCCGGTGGCGCCGCGCAGGGTCAGGCCGCGCTTGCTCGCCGGGATCTTGACGACCTCGCGGTACACACCCTTCGGCAGGGTGATCACGGCGCCGGCCGGGGCGGCGTCGATCGCGGACTGCACGGTCGGGAAGCCGTGGCCCACCACGAGGTGGTGGCCCGCGGGTTGGGCGCCCGCCTTCAGGTGCCTGATCCGGTGCGCGGGTTCGAGGCCGCGGTTCAGCGTGGGGGTCCACCCTGCGTCCGTGCCGAGCGCCTTGTCGGGGAACGCGGCGTTGTGCGCGCCTACCAGGCTGGTGAGCCGGCCGTCGACCAGGTTGCCGGTGTCGGTGATCGCCGTGCCGCCCCAGTTGTAGACGACCTTCTCCGGTGCGATGCCGCGGATGAAGTTGTTCTGGGCGTAGATCTGCGACTGCACGCCGACGCCCCAGCTGTAGACCTGCGCGCCTTCGTAGAGGTTGTTGTAGACGTGCACCTGGCCGAACCGGACTCGCGGCGCGCGTTCCTGGGTGTTGCGGAAGACGTTGTGGTGCACCGAGACCCGCAGCTTGCCGGGGTCGGTCGTCGAGGTGTTGGACCCGCCGATCAGCATGGTCTTGCCGTGGTCTGCGAAGACGTTGCGCGACACGGTGACCAGGTCGGAGGCCGCGGTGATGTCGAGCTGGCCGTCGTGCACCTGGTAGGGCCGGTTGAAGTAGAGGGGCTGGGTGCTGTCGACGTTCGGCTCGTCGGTGAACGTGTTGTGGTCGACCCACACGTTCTCGGACTTCTGCAACGACACCGAGTCCCAGAGCGAGTTCCAGTTGCCGGGAGGGGCGCCGGGGCTGTTGTCGGTCGGGTCCCAGGCGGGGAAGCAGTCGCGGGTGTCGCGGAAGGTCAGGTTGCGCACGATCACGTTGCGCGCGCCGTGGATGCGCAGGCTGCCGCCGGTGATCCCGGCACCGGGAGTGGCTCCGATGATCGTCGTGTCGGAACCGACCTCGAACCCGATCACCGCCAGCTGGTTGCGCGCGGAAGCCGCCCGTGCGTCTTCGAGAGGTCCTTGTGGCTTGCGGTCACGCCCCCACACGGCCGGGTCGTAGGCGGCGAGGTACGCGGGCAGCGTGTAGCCGCCGGTCGCGTAGTCCGTGCACGCCAGCGGTTTCCCGTCGGGGCCGGTGTTCGCGTCGATCACGCCCTTGACGCGGATGATCCGCGGGGCGGGCGCGGCCAGTGCGGCGACGAGCTCGGCGCGGGTGCGCACGGTGTGCACGTGATCGGCGGGCGCGGCCGCGCCACCGGTCGTACCCGGCCC
Organism: Lentzea atacamensis; assembly: GCF_003269295.1. Taxonomy (GTDB): domain Bacteria; phylum Actinomycetota; class Actinomycetes; order Mycobacteriales; family Pseudonocardiaceae; genus Lentzea; species Lentzea atacamensis. The sequence continues at coordinate 733,764 of NZ_QLTT01000001.1, forward strand.
GCTCGACGCCCAGCCGTCCCCCGCGGGCAGCACCTGTCTGGCCGGGTCGTGGCCGGCGTGCGCGGGTGCGCCGGCCAGCCCCGCGCAGGCACACGCCAGCACAAGCGCACGTACGAACAATCGCATGGCGCAATACCCTTCGAATGGTTTGTTCATATCCATGAACGCCGTCCACGAGCGTGAACCGGATATTACGAACGTGCGCGCCAGGCGTCAATGAAATGAATGCGTTCGACAATTCGACCCTGGATTCGACAAAGATTCGAGTCGAACGCCTCGAAATGGCCCTGCAGCCCGTTTTTGCACGTGCCAGGTGACGTGCTCATCACGATCTGTCAAGTCGTCGAACACGCATGCAACACCGTCACCAGGCTGTTCGACGAGATTCGACGGCCAGATCGTCGAACGGAACCCATCAGTCTCGTATTGACCGTACCTGCCAACTGGTCTAACTTTTCGGGCCATTGCCCAGTCCCACTCGTACTACCGCAGTACCGGGGGAAAAATGAGTTCCAGATCCGCCATCTCGGCGGTGGCGGCGATATTCCTCGCCACGGGGTGCACCGGTTCGCCCGCTCCGGTCACGTCCGCGCCTCCGACCACCCACCGCCTCATCGCGCCGCCGACCATCGCGAACACCCTGACCGTCCACGGGGTGGAGGACGGCCGCACCGTCCTGCTGTCGGACGGCACGCGGATCCGCGTGGCCGGGCTCGCCGCGCCGGAGGAGTGCTGGGCGGGCGCCGCCACCGCGTTCGCCAAGGCGTTCCTGCTCGACAAGCCGGTCAAGGTCGATCCCGGCGATCCGGCCATCGTCGACGAGGCGCCGCTGTGGCTCGACGACGGCACCGAGTACGCGCTGCTCGCCGTCAGCCAGGGGGTGCTGCGCGGCGACTCACCGCACGACCCCGCGTTCCGCGACGCGGAGGCCGCCGCGACCAAAGCCGGGCTCGGGCTCTGGGGTGCGCCCTGCCGCGGCCAGGCCAAGGGACCCACCAGCACCACACCGCCGCCGCCACCACCCACTGCCGCCCCGGCACCGAAACCGGCACCGACGACCACCACAACTCCCGCACCCGTGTTCGGCTGTGCCGTGAACTACCGCGTCACCTACCGCTGGAACGGCGGGTACAACGCCGACGTGACGATCACCAACACGGGGAACACGCCGATCTCCGGCTGGACGCTGCGCTGGACGTTCACCCGCGGCCAGATCATGACGGACATCTGGAACGCCACCGGCCAGCAGTCCGGCTCGAACGTGACCGCCACGAACGTCTCCTACTCCGCCAACATCCCGGTGGGTGGTACACAGGTGGTCGGGTACACCGGGAACCACCGGGCCGAAAACCCGGACCCGATCGGCTTCTCGCTGAACAACCACCCGTGCCAGATCCGGTAATGTCCTTTTAAGACGGACATGTTTCTCGGAGGGGTGCTCTGTGCTGGAGATCAGCGGACTGACGTGGGCGGTCACGATCGGGTTGATCGTGCTGCTGCTGGCGGTCGACCTCGTGCTCGCGGCGTGGCGGCCCCACCGGATCGGCTTCCGCGAAGCCAGTCTGTGGTCGGTGTTCTACATCCTCGTCGCCATCGGGTTCGGCGTGTGGTTCGCGAGCGCGCACGGCGGCGGGTTCGGTGCGGAGTACTTCGCCGGCTACATCGTCGAGAAGAGCCTGTCGGTCGACAACCTCTTCGTCTTCGTGATCATCATGACGACGTTCCTGGTGCCGGAGGAGCACCAGCACAAGGTGCTGACGTTCGGCATCGTGCTGGCGCTGATCATGCGCGCGATCTTCATCGCGGTCGGCGCGACGCTGCTCGCGTTGTTCTCGTTCATGTTCCTGCTGTTCGGCCTGCTGCTGATCTACACGGCCGTGCAGCTGTTCCGGCACCGCAACGAGGACCCCGACGTCGAGAACAACGTCGTGGTGAAGACCGCGCGCAAGCTCCTGCCCGTCACCGACGACTACGTCGGCGGCAAGATCTTCACGCGCATCGACGGCAAGCGCACGGCCACTCCCCTGTTCGTCGTGCTGGTCGCGATCGGCGGCGTCGACCTGCTGTTCGCGCTCGACTCGATCCCCGCGGTGTTCGGCGTGACCGAGCAGCCCTACATCGTGTTCACCGCCAACGCGTTCGCGCTGCTCGGCCTGCGCGCGTTGTTCTTCCTCGTCAAGGGTCTGCTCGACCGGCTGGTGTACCTGTCGGCCGGGCTCGCGATCATCCTCGCGTTCATCGGCGTGAAGCTGATCCTGCACTGGGGCCACGTCGACATCTCCCCGAGCATCCCCGAGGTGCCGACGCCGCTCAGCCTCGGCGTGATCATCGCGATCCTGGTGATCGTGACGGTCGCGAGCCTGATCAAGACCCGCAACGACCCGACCGCCAAGGCGCACCCCGGTTCGCTGCGAGGGCACCGGGACGAGCACCCCGGATCGCACTGATCCGCGTCGGCGGCTGTGGGATCCTGCCCGCACGCGAACCGCCGATCTCGGAGGTGCACCTTGGGTGCCGGCACGTACGGAGACGCCGCCTACCGCTTCCTCGTTCCCGACGCGCCGCACCACAAGCGCACCGACCGGGACCTGTTCCCCGCCTTCGACTCCACGCGTGCCGCCACGCTGAACGTGTTCCGCGCCAGGCCGGGCGTCCAGCGCCCGAGCCTGGTGTCGTCGTGGTCGGGGTCGATCGACAGGCTGCTGCTCTCGTTCCCCTCCTACGGGGTCCACGCCGCCGAACTGGCGGCGGGCTATCGCTCGGTGATCGACGCGATGCGCGTGGGGACCCGGTTCGTCGTGGTCCACCACGAGAGCGACAGGCAGACCGTCGAGGAGTGGTTCAGCGGGCATCCCGCCGGGAACGTGTCGTACGTGCCGATGCCCGACTACGTCGACTTCACCGACTGGGCGGAGGACGGCTACCTCGCCCTCGTCGACACCGCCGACGCCGAGGACGCCGAGGACGCCGAGGACGCCGACGAGGGCAGGACCTATCTGCTGGAGCCGTGGTCGTTCCCACGCTCTGGCGACTCGCTGATCGCGGACAACGTCGAGGAGCACACCTCGGTGCGGGCGAGCCAGGCCCCGCTGGTGTTCCAGGGCGGGAACTGCCTCATCGGCGATGACTTCTGGCTGCTGGGCACCGACTACTTCCTCGACACGCTGGAGCTGATCCGCAGCGGCGAGCTGCCCGTCAGCGTGCCGGAGGGCCGCACGGAGGTCGAGTTCGTGCGCGAGCTGTTCAGCCGCCACGTCGACAGCGCGCGTGAACTCCAGCTCGTGGGCACGAAACGCCCGCTGGGCCTCAAGAAGTACTACGCGACCGCGGACGCCGGGGAGTTCTTCCTCGACCTGCCCGGTGGCGGCACCGGCGACCTCCAGCCGATCTTCCACATCGACATGTTCGTGACGCTGGCCGGTCCGGCGGACGACGGCCGGTTCCGCGTGCTCGTGGGCAGCCCGCGGCTCGCCGACGAGGTGCTCGGCACGAAGTCGCCGTACGCCCTGCAGAACGCCTACGACGAGATCGCGGCCGAGTTCGACCGGCGCGGCTTCGCCGTTCAGCGCAACCCGCTCGTCCACCGGCCGCAGATCACCCAGCAGCTCACGTTCGCGGCGCTGCGGGACTTCGCGGGCACCGCGGACGGCGCCGAGCTGCGCGAGGTCGTGGCCGAGTTCACGGCGGCGGGCGCACAGCCGGGGTCCACGATCCAGGTGCGGTCGTGGCACCACATCACCTGGAACAACTGCTTGGTGGAGAACAGTTCCAGCGTGGGCAGGACCGTCTACCTGCCCACGTTCGGGCACGGCGGGCAGGCCGACCTGGCCGTGATCGATGACGAGATGGACCGGCTGTGGACGGGCCTGGGCTTCAAGGTGGTCCGGCTCGCCGACTTCAACGCGTTCGCCAGCCGTCTGGGTGTCGTGCACTGCATCAAGAAGTACCTCGGACGGGGTGCGTGAGCGTGCGGATCGACCATCTCATCTACGCCGCGCCGGACCTGGACGCCGCGGTGGACGCGGTAGAGGAACGGTTCGGCGTGCGGGCCGCGGGTGGTGGCCGGCACGTCGGCCTGGGGACGCACAACAGGTTGCTCGCGCTCGGCCCCCACACGTACCTGGAGATCATCGCCCCGGATCCGCGGCAGCCGGAGCCGGCTGCGCACCGGCCGTTCGGCGTGGACGGCGTGACGGAGCCGGGCCTGGTCGGCTGGGCCGTGGCGTGCGACGACATCGACCGGGCGCGGGACGAGGCCGTCGCCGCGGGCTTCGACCCCGGTGAGGTGATCGACGGGCAGCGACGGACGGCCTCGGGCGACGTCGTGCGGTGGCGGCTCACGAGCAACGCTCTCGCCGGTGGCGTGGTGCCGTTCCTGATCAGCTGGGGCGGCACACCCTCTCCGGCGATCTCCGCGCCCGCCGGCCTCGTCCTGGAGTCGCTGCACGTCGAGCACCCCGATCCCGCCCTGATCACGCCACGTCTGCGCGCCGTCGGAGCGGACGCCGAGGTGCGGCTCGCCGCGGCGCCCGGTCTCGTGGCCCAGCTCGCCGGACCGACCGGACGCCACCTCCTGAGATAAGTAACACTTGACTACTTAGTAACAGGTGTGCACGATCTCCGGCATGGATCTGCACGAGGACGAGCCCGCACGCGACCCGCGGGTGCGCCGCACCCGCGCCGCCGTGCTGAAGGCGGCGTTCGACCTCCTCACCGAGCGCGGCACGACGGCGGTCACGGTGTCCGAGATCGCCGAGGCCGCGGACGTCAGCCGCCGCGTTGTCTACCAGCACTTCGGTGACCTCGACACGGTGCTGCTGGAGACAGGGCTCGACCTCGCCCGGCGTGAGCTGCTCCCCCGCCTCACCGACTTCCGGGAGGTCGTGGACGGGCGGGCGGAAACCGTCGTCATGGCCCAGCACTTCGCCGACCACAAGGTGTTCTACCGCGCGCTGCTGACCGGCTCCTGCGCCTACGCGCTCGACCGAGGGCTGATCAGCCTCCTCCTGCCGGTCAACCGGCAGGGCATCGAGCGCCTGTACGGCGACCGGCTCAGCGCGCGGGCCGTCGACGACCTCGCCGCCTTCATCACCGGCGGCGCGGGGTCGTTCGTCACCGCCTGGGTGATCGAGGGCGCGCACGATCCGGAGGCGTTCACCGACCGGTTGATCGCCGTGATCTCCGCACTGATGGAGGTTCGATGATCAGCCATCTCGTCCAGCGCATGATGAAGCTCTCGCCGCCGCCGACCCGCGACGTCGTGGTGCAGAAGGACTTGCGGGTACCGATGCCCGACGGCGTCGAGCTGCTGGCGGACCGGTGGACGCCGCGCTCCGGCGGCGACGGGCGGCCGACCGCGTTGATCCGCTCCCCGTACGGCCGGCGCATGTTCGGCCAGCTCCTGGCGCGGCCGCTCGCCGAACGCGGGTACCAGGTGGTGATCCAGAGCGTGCGAGGCGGCTTCGGTTCCGGCGGCACGTTCGATCCCATGACCCAGGAACGGGCAGACGGGCTCGCGACCCTCGACTGGCTGGTGTCGCAGCCGTGGAGCGATGCGATCGTGCTGTACGGGGTGAGCTACCTCGGGCACGTGCAGTGGACGGTCGCCGACCAGCTGCCGCCACAGGTCAAGGCGATGATCCCGGTCGTGACCGAGTCGGCGCTCACGCTCGAGTTCCTGCGCTCCGACGGCATGTCGCTGGAGACGCCGTTCGGGTGGGGCGTGCTGGTCGGCACCCAGGAACTCCCGCTGGCGATGCTGCGCAAGCCGTTCCAGGACAAGAAGACCGCGCGAGCGCTGCGGACGCTGCCGCTGGCCGAGGCCGACATCGCCGCGCTGGGTTCGCGCTCCGCCTACATCCAGGACGTTCTCACCCACGACGCGGATTCGCCGCGGTGGGAGGGGGTCGACCACAGCCACCGGGTCGCGAACGTCACCGTGCCGGTCAGCTCGATCGGTGGCTGGTACGACATCTTCCTGCCCGGCCAGCTGCGCGACTTCCAGGTGCTGCAGGACAACGGCCGTGCCGCCCGGCTCACCGTCGGGCCGTGGACGCACGCGGAGTTCACCTCCACGCCGATCGACGAGGCCGTGGAGTTCGGTCTCGCCCACGCGCGCGGCGAGCAGCCGCCGGACCGCGCACCGGTGCGGCTGTACGTGATGGGTGAGGAAGCCTGGCGCTCGTTCGACTCGTGGCCACCCGCCGGGTACTCACCGACGCGGTTCCACCTCGGCTCCGGCGGTTCGCTGACCACGGAGGCACCGGCCGAGTCCGCTGTGGACTCCTACCGCTACGACCCGGCGGATCCCACGCCGGCGGTGGGCGGTGTGCGTTTGGTGCAGGACTGCGGGCGCGTCGACAACACCGCGCTGGAGGCCAGGCCGGACGTCCTCACCTACACGACGCCCGTGCTGGAGTCCGACGTCGAGGTGATCGGCGACGTGAGCGCCGAGATCTGGTTCTCCTCGAGCCTTTCCCACGCCGACGTGTTCGTGCGGCTCTGCGACGTCGACCCCGGGGGCCGGTCGTGGAACGTGTGCGACGGCCTGGTGAGTCTGTCCGACGCCACCGAAAAGCAGAGCGCCGTCGTCCGGTTGTGGCCGACGGCGCACCGCTTCCAGCGTGGGCACCGGATCCGCGTGCAGGTCTCCAGCGGCGCTTTCCCGCGCTACGCCCGCAATCCCGGTACCGGTGAACCACGCGCGACCGCCACGAAGCTGCTCGCGGCCGACCAGATGGTCCACTTCGGACCCGATCAGCCGTCCGCGATCACGCTTCCCGTGCGCTGAACGTCACAGCACGCGGACGGAGACCGCCTGCGGGCCCTTGGGCCCCTGGGTGATCTCGAACTCGACGGCCTGGTTGTCCGGGATGCCGTGGAAGTTGTAGCCGGCGACCTCGGACTGGTGCACGAAGAGGTCGGCGCCGCCGCCTTCGGGTGCGATGAAGCCGAAGCCCTTGCTGCCGCTGAACCACTTGATGGTGCCCTGAGTCATTCGCGTGCTCCTTCGGTGGACCGGAACACACTGAGCGCATCCGGAGTGAGAGAGTTCGTGCGCGGGTTCGTGAGCCCGAGCATCAGGAGGAGTTCCCGGCAGTCGCCCGCGTCGTGGGAGTGTTCTGCCACTCTGCGGGCTGCCGCGCGCTGCTGAACGGCTTCTGCCTGCTCGGCGGCGACCCTCGCCTCAGCGAAGGCGACCGCGGCACCGCGTGCGTGGCCAGACGATCTCGTTGACATCATCCGGGCATCAGCCGCACAGATGAACGCCGAAATCCGTCGGCGGGGAAGAACTGGGGAGGAACGAGGTAGAGCTGATGATCCGGCGGCAAGCCGGTGCTCCTGTCCCCGGCCGGATGTCCACCGGGCCGGACTGGATCGGGGAGCCGCGACGGCGGGCTGCCGACAACTCCGAACCCCGACCGGCCCGACTGTACAGCAGAAGCGCGGCCGGTGCGCCGCGCAGTACTGTCTGTGCATGTCGGAAGAACAGGGCGGCCCCGCGATAGGCCCCACGCTGTCGGAGTGGCGCAAGGCGCGCGCGGAGACCGAACGGCACCTCGCCGCGGGCGCCACACCACCCGTCGACGCCGTCTGGGTGCAGCGGCTCGCGGATCTGCTGGCCACCGAGCGGTCCTGGCAGGACCAGTACACCGAGCTGCTCGCCCTGGGCAGCAGCGGAGGCCAGTTCCCGTCGTCCAACCGGTGACGCCTCAGGGCCGTCCCTTGCCCTTGCCGTTCCCGGTGCCCTTGCCGGACTTGCCCTTCCCGCTGCTGACGTTCCCCTTGTCGCCCTGAACCGGTGGTGGTGGCACGACGGCCGGCTGCTCCACGGCCGGCTGCTCCACGACCGGCGCGGGAGCCGGCTGCGTCGCCGCGGGCGGGGTGGTGACCGGCGGTGCCGACTCCGCCGGCGCGCTGCGGTGCTGCACGACGAGCCCGGTGCCGACAGCGGCGGCCAGCACCACGACGGACGCGGCGGCGAGCAGTCCGCGTGAACGCCGGGGAATCGGCGCGACGAGAGTCGGTGGGCCCGAACCGCGCAGTGTGTCGGCGCACTCGCGCGCGGTAGGACGGCGCCCCGCGGACAAGGACGTCATCAAAGCCAGCAGCCGCGCGAGGTCGAAAGGCAGATCGTCCGGGACGACCGGCGGCCGGTGCAGGCGGGCGACAGCGGCCTCGATCTCGGCGCCCTCGTACTCCCGGTGCCCGGTCAGGCACTCCAGCAGCACCAGCCCCAGCGCGTACACGTCCACCGCCGAGGTGATCTTCCCGCCGCGCACCTGTTCCGGCGCCAGATAGGCCGCCGTGCCGACGACCTGGTCCGCCCGCGTCATCCTGGCGCCGTCCGCCAGGCGCGCGAGACCGAAGTCGGCCAGGCGCGGCACGTCGTCATCACCGAGCAGGATGTTGGACGGCTTGACGTCGCGGTGGATGTACCCGTGATCGTGCACGTGAGCCAGGGCGTCGGCCAATGCCGCCCCGAGCCGGCGCACCTCGCCGACGTCCACCGGCCCCTGCGCGACGCGATCCCGCAAGGTGCGGCCGTCGACCAGTTCCAGCACCATGAACGGCGTTTCACCGGACGTGCCCGCGTCGTACACGCTCACGAGTCCCGGATGCGACAACATGGCGAGCGTGCGGATCTCGTTGTCGAACCGCCGCACGTCGGTCGCGTCCCGGCCCCGCCGGAACAGCTTGACCGCGACGTCCCGCGCCAGCACGACATCCCTGGCGCGGCGCACCTCCGCCATACCGCCCGTGCCCAGCACCTCGCCCAACCGGTAGCGGTCCGCGAGGAGACGCGTGTCCGACATACCAGAAGGTTCCCCCCGTACGGGTGATCTAACCCTGGGGCGGGGACTGCTCCATCCGGTGCACGGCCTCAGTCGGCGATCGCGAACGCGGCCTCCAGCGGCGGCAGCGCGGCACGGGCGTCGGCGCCCGCGAACCACATTCCCACCACGAACGCCGACATCGCCTCCAGGTACCGGGCCCTGTTCAGCCCACCCGCGCGGACGGGCTCGGCCTTCAGGTCACGGACCAGTTCCTCGACCCGCGCCAGCGCATCCGCGTCATCACCGCACAACGGCACTGCCAGCCGGTGCCCGTCGAAGACCCGCTCGTCCGCCGCCCACACCTCGGCCGCACACAGGTTGAACGCCTTCACCACCCGCGCTCCCGGCGCCAGTGCCGCCACCCGTTCGGCGACCGCGTCCTCGCCCAGCACCATCGTGCCGTCGTCCGGCTCGAAGGCGTTGGTGCAGTCGATCAGCGTCTGGCCGTCGAAGCTCCCTTCTCCCAACACTTCCGTCAGTGCCGGCACAGGCACGGCGAGCAACGTGACGTCGCCGAACTCCGCGGCGGCGCGGACATCCCCGCGCCGGCCGTACCGGATGTCGTGGCCTGCCGCGGCCCAGCCGTTGCCCAGTGCCCGTGCCATCTGTCCCGCACCGATGATTCCGATTCGCATGCCGCAGACGGTAGGAATCCCGAAAGGCACCTGCGGGTGCGCAACGGCGCTGGCAGGCTGAACGCCGTGACGATCGAACAAACCGACCTCGGGCCGTACGGCGACTTCGAGGCCGACTGCCCGGCCAGGATCGCGGTCGACCTCTTCGGCAACTCCTGGCTGACGGTGATCGTCTACACGTTGCGCGACGGCCCGATGCGCCCCGGTGAACTGCGCGCGACCATCGGTCACATCAGCCAGAAGATGCTCACGCAGACGTTGCGCCGCATGGAGAACATGGCGCTCGTGGAGCGCCGCCGTTACGCCGAGGCCCCGCCGCGGGTCGAGTACGAGCTGACCGAGGCGGGACGGGACCTGCTGGTGCCGATCTTCGCGCTCGGCGAGTGGGCCGACCGGCACGGTGACACCGTCCGCACCGCGATGCTGGGGTCGCCCGACGACTGGTGAGCCGCTATCCGCACTGGCGCCGACAGCGCTCGACCAGTTCCACGAACGAGCCCGGCGAACGGTCCAGCCACGCCGGGCTGATGCCGACGTCGAACCCGTACGTCTCCCGGTTCCACCGCAGCTCGTCCGCCTGCCCCTGCACGGCGGCGTACCGGCGCATGCTCGGAATCATGCGGAAGAAATGCGCGAACGGCTTGAGGAACCGGATCGTGCGTTTGGCCTCCCGCGTGCCGTCCGCGGTCTGCGATGCCAGGTACCGGTCGTAGCTGTGCAGCCGCAGCGCGACCATCGTGGTCGGATGCTTCACCACCCCGACGGATTCCACGTCGGCCCACGGGATCGTCCCGCCGATGTCGATGCCTTCCGGGGTGAGGGTCAGCCGGCGCGTCCTCGCGTTGACGATCACGAGAACGAGCAAGCCACCGAAGAACGCGACCGACAGCGCTCCGGCGACGAACGCCCCGGCATCGCCGGACGACATCAACCACACGCCGGCCACGACGAACACCACGGCGCCGAGCAGGTACAGCGCGAGCTTCCACGGCCTGGGCCGCACCACGAGTCGATCTGCACACGTCGTCACCAAACCCGGATACCCGCGCGTGTTCACCTTTTAACAAATGGACCCGCACATTTGGCCCCTCGCCCGTTTGATCACGCCGTGACTAATGTCGGCTTGCGCCTTACAAGACGCAACCGCCAACAACAACGAGGTGAAAAACGTGCGCGCTATTTCGACGTTCGTGCTGACCGCCGCCGCAATTGTGGCCACGGCGTTGCCGGCCGCGGCACAGGTCGAGGCCGCTGTCGCCATTCAGTCGCAGGGCCGGCTGGAGGCGCGTGGCGCGGCTGTGACCGTGCCGACGCGGGTGATGTGCCAGAGCGGCGCCACCGGGTCGTTGTGGGTGCAGGTCACGCAGAACGTCCGCGGTGAGCTCGCCATCGGTGAGAAATACACGCCGAGCGTTCCGTGCACCGGTCAGTACCACAAGGTCGACGTGACCGTGGTGTCCCGCACGAAGGCGTTCCAGCGGGGCGTCGCATTCACGTCGGCGTCGCTGAACGTGTATCTCCCGCCGGACAAGTCGACCGTTGTCGAGGACGACCGGGAAATGCTGCTCGTCCGGTAGTTCACCGTTTCACGGCACTCGACGCCCTGACCACGAGCTCCGGCTGGAACTTCACGTGCCGGTGCTCGTGGTCCGGTTCGTTCTCGGTGAGCAGCAGCTGGGCGGCGGTGCGGCCCAGCTGCTCGCGCGGCTGGCGCACCGACGTCAGCGGAACGGCGGCGGCCGCGGCGAAGTCGATGTCGTCGTACCCCACCACGGCGAGGTCGTCCGGCACGCGCAGACCCTGCTGCGTCATCGACTGGAGCAGGCCGAGCGCGAGCAGGTCGTTCGCGCAGAACGCCGCCGTGGGACGGCGGGACGACGGCAGGCCCACCAGCCGCTCCCCCGCGCCGCGACCCTCCGCCACCTGCAGGTCCTTCGTCTCCAGCAACGTCAGCGCGTCCGGCGGCAGGCCCGCGCCGGCCAGCGCGCGCAACGCTCCCTCGTGACGGTCGCGCACCTGCTGGATCGACAGCGGGCCGCCGATCATGGCGATGCGCGTGTGGCCGGCCTCGATCAGGTGGGTCACCGCGAGCTCGCCGCCCAGCACGTCGTCGACGGCGACCGAGCAGCGCGTCCCGTCCGTGGACTCGCGGTCGACCAGCACCAGCGGCGTGCCGCGTTCGGCGAACTGCGCGCTGGCACCGTCGACCGGGGTGATCAGGATGCCCTCGACGCGCTGCTCGTGCAGCAGCTCCAAGTACTCGCGTTCGCGGCTGTCGTCGGAGGCGCTGTTGCACAGGAACAGCGCGAGCCCCGCCTCCCGTGCCGCGTCCTCCACGCCGCGCGCCACGTCGGTGAAGAACGGGTTCGCCGCGTCGAGCACGACGTAGGCGATCACCCGGCTGCGACCGGCGCGGAGCTGGCGCGCGGACTCGTTGCGCACGAAGCCCAGCTCGGCGATGGCGGCCAGGACCCGTTGCCGCGTGGCCGGGGCGACGACGTCCGGCCGGTTCAGCACGTTCGAGACGGTCGCGTTCGACACGCCGGCGTGCTGCGCGACGTCGCGGATGCCCACTGACGGCTTCACGGGCGGCTCCTTTGTTGAAACGTGACAACGAATCGTACCCCGTGTCCCTTGACACAGGGCCTCGGCGCACCCAGAGTGCACGTAACTCAGCCGTTAAAACGTTTCAACATGGAGGAGACGGAAACGTGGACCGACCTCCCGTGGTGGCGCTGGACGAGGTGAGCAAGTCCTTCGGTGCCGTGCGCGCGTTGTCCGGGGTGTCGCTGCGGCTGCTGCCCGGCGAGGCCCACGCGCTGCTCGGGGAGAACGGCGCCGGCAAGTCGACGCTGATCAAGACGCTCGCCGGGGTGCACCGGCCGGACGCGGGCCAGGTGCTCGTCGACGGGTCCGCGCAGAGGTTCTCCGGCCCCGCCGACGCGCTGGCCGCGGGCATCGCGATCATCTACCAGGAGCCGACGCTCTTCGGTGACCTGTCGGTGGCCGAGAACGTCTTCATGGGCCGCCAGCCGCTCGGCTTCGGCCGCCGCATCGACGTCGCCGAGATGCACGCCCGCACCTCGGAGTTGTTCTCCCGTCTGGGCGTCCGGCTCGACCCGGCCCGTCCGGCGCGTGGACTGTCCATTGCGGACCAGCAGCTGGTGGAGATCGCCAAGGCGTTGTCGTTCGACGCCCGCGTGATCGTGATGGACGAGCCGACAGCGGCTCTGTCCGCCCACGAGGTGCAGCGCCTCTTCGGTGTGGTGCGGGCACTTCGCGACCAGGACGCCGCGGTGCTGTTCGTGTCGCACCGGCTCGACGAGGTGTTCGCGTTGTGCCAGCGGGCCACAGTGCTGCGCGACGGCGGGTTCGTCTGGTCCGGCTCACTGGAGGGTGAGACCCCGGACTCCCTGGTGCGCCGCATGGTCGGCCGCGACCTGTCGCAACTGTTCCCCAAGGAGGACACGACCGCGGGCGACGTGCTGCTGTCGGTGCAACGGCTCACCCGCGAAGGCGTGTTCACCGACGTGTCGTTCGACGTCAGGGCGGGCGAGATCGTCGCGCTGTCCGGCCTGGTCGGCGCCGGGCGCAGCGAGGTCGCGCGGGCGGTGTTCGGCATCGACCGGCCCGACGGCGGTGCCGTCGTCGTGCGCGGCCGGAAGCTGAAGTACGGCTCCCCCACCGCCGCGATGGCCGCGGGCATCGGGTTCGTGCCGGAGGACCGCCGCCAGCAGGGCCTCGTGATGGACGCGTCGATCGAACGCAACACCGCGCTCGCGTCGCTGGGCCGGCTCTCGACCTTCGGATTGCTGCGGAGGCGTTCCGAACGCGCGCTGGCCCAGGACTGGGCGGTGAAGCTGCGGCTGAAGTTCGCACGGCTGAGCGACCCGGTCGGAGTGCTGTCCGGCGGCAACCAGCAGAAGGTGGTGCTGGCGAAGTGGCTGGCGCGCAAGCCTTCCGTGCTGATCGTCGACGAGCCGACCCGCGGGATCGACGTCGGGACGAAGGCGGAGGTGCACCGGTTGCTGTCGGAGCTCGCCGGGCAGGGCGTCGCGGTGCTCATGATCTCGTCGGAGCTGCCGGAGGTGCTCGGGATGGCCGACCGCGTGCTGGTGATGCACGAAGGCCGGTTGGCGGAGGAGCTTTCACGGGCCGAGGCGACGGAAGAGCGGGTCGCGATGGCGGCCGCCGGACAGGCGGTGACGCGATGACTGCTCAACTCGACACCGCGACCGCCCCACCCTCCGCACGCCGCACCGCAGCCCGCCGCCTCTCCACCCGAGTGGGGCGCGTCCGCGAGCTCGGCATCGTCGTCGCCCTCGCCCTGGTGGTCATCCCCACCGCGATCGTGAACCCGAGGTTCATCCAGGCACAGAGCCTGCGCGACCTCCTCCTCAACGCCTCGATCGTCGCACTCCTCGCGGTGGGCCAAACCCTGGTGGTGGTGACCAGGAACGTCGACCTGTCCGTGGGTTCGGTCCTCGGCCTGTCCGCCTTCCTGACCGCGCAGCAGTTCGCCGACCACCCCGGCACCCCGCTCCTCGCGGGCATCGGGCTCGGTGTCGCGATCGGCCTGGCGTGCGGCCTGCTCAACGGTCTGCTGGTGGCACTCGGCAACGTCCCCAGCCTCGTCGTCACCCTCGGCACGCTCTACGTGTTCCGCGGCATCGACTACGCGCTGGCCCAGGGCAGGCAGGTCAACGCCGCCAACCTGCCCGACGCGCTCCTGGACCTCGGCAGCAGCCGCGTCCTCGGCATCCCGGTCCTCGTGCTGATCACCGTCGTGGTCATCGCGGTCGCCGCGGTCTACCTCCGCTCCTACCGGTCCGGCCGCGAGCTCTACGCGATCGGCTCCAACCCGGAGGCCGCCACCCTGGCGGGCATTCCGGTCGCCAGGCGCACGCTCACCACGTTCGTCCTCTCCGGACTGATCGCGGGACTCGCCGGCGCGCTCTGGGTCGCCAGGTACGGCACGGTCGACGCGGCCGCGGGCACCGGACTGGAGCTCCAGGTCGTCGCGGCGGTGGTCGTCGGCGGTGTCGCGATCTTCGGCGGATCCGGGACCGTGGCCGGTGCCGCGCTCGGCGCGCTCCTGCTGGGCACGATCACCAGCTGCCTGGTGGTGCTGCAGATCCCCGCCTTCTGGCAGCAGGCGATCGCGGGCGCGCTCCTGCTGAGCGCCATCACCGTCGACCGGCTGCTCGCACTGCGACTCGCGAAGGCCTTGCGCACCTCGGAAGGGACCAGCCATGCGTAACCTCCTGCGGTGGGAGACCGCGCTGGTGTTCCTGCTGATCGTCGTGGCGCTGACCGGCCAGGTCAGCACGGACGGGTCGTTCCTGTCCGGCGGCAACCTCTTCTACCTCGGCCTCGACATCGGCGAGATCGCGCTCATCGCGCTGCCGCTGACGCTGGTGATCGTCGCGGGCGAGATCGACCTGTCCGTCGCCTCCGTGCTCGGCCTGTCCAGCGCGTTGATCGGCTGGCTGTGGAACGCGGGCTGGCCGCTCGAGACGATCCTGCCGACGGTCGTCGTGGCCGGCGCGCTCTGCGGGGCGTTCAACGGGTTGCTCATCACGAGGCTCGGCCTGCCCAGCCTCGCCGTCACCATCGGCACGCTCGCCCTCTACCGGGGCCTCGCGCTGGTGGTGCTCGGTGACACGGCGGTCGCGGACTTCCCGGCGAGCTACACGGCGTTCGGCACGACGCCGGTGCCCGGCACGAACATCCCGTACCCGATCGTGCTCGCGGCCGTCCTCGCCGTCCTGTTCGGGATCGCGTTGCACGCCAGCTCGTTCGGCCGGTCCGTGTACGCGATCGGCGCCAACGAGGAGGGCGCGCGCTTCTCCGGCATCCGGGTGAAGCGGATCAAGCTGACCCTCTTCGTGCTCGCCGGCGCGGTGGCCGCGATCGCGGGCATCGTCTACACGTTCCGCTTCTCCAGCGCCCGCGCGGACAACGGCGTCGGGCTCGAGCTCGCCGTCGTCGCCGCCGTCCTGCTCGGTGGCGTGTCCATCTTCGGCGGCAAGGGATCGCTCTTCGGCGTGCTCGCGGGCGTGCTGCTGCTGGGCGGTCTGCGCAACCTGCTCATCCTGCAGGACACCTCCACGGAGGTGCTCACCATCGTCACCGGCCTTCTGCTGCTGGTGAGCGTTCTCGCTCCATCCGTCACCCGTCGCGTCGGAAGTCTGAGGAAGGCAACGCCATGAACACACGTCTAGTGCTCGCCCTGGTGGTGTCCGGGGCCGTCGCGCTCACCGCCTGCGGTGGTACCACGAAGGACAGCGCGGGCCAGCAGACCGGCGGCGCCACCAACGCCGCGAAGGCCGACCCGAACGCGGCGCTCAAGGAAGGGCTCAAGATCACCTTCCTGCCCAAGCAGGTCAACAACCCGTACTTCACCGTGGCGCAGAAGGGCGCGGAGAGCGCGGGCACCGCGATCAAGGCAGAGGTCAAGGCGACGGGCCCGTCCGACGCCGCCGCGAGCTCGCAGGTCACCTACATCAACACCGCCGCGCAGCAGAAGCAGGACGCGCTGGTGATCTCCGCGAACGACGCCAACGCCGTCGCGCCCGCGCTCAAGTCGGCGCGCGGTCAGGGCCTCAAGGTCGTCACGTTCGACTCCGACGCGGCGCCCGACGCCCGTGACGTCTTCATCAACCAGGCCACCTCGCAGGAGATCGCGGCCGGCCAGGTGAAGCTGATCTCCCAGGCGATCGGCGGCAGCGGCGAGATCGCGATCCTGTCGGCGACCCCGAACGCCACCAACCAGAACGCGTGGATCGAGGTCATGAAGGCCGAGCTCGCCAAGCCCGAGTACTCCGGCCTCAAGCTGGTGGAGACCGCCTACGGCAACGACGAGGACCAGACGTCGTTCCAGAAGACCCAGGGCCTGCTGCAGGCGCACCCGAACCTCAAGGGCATCGTCTCGCCCACCACCGTCGGCGTGGCCGCCGCGGCTCGCTACCTCAGCTCGTCGGAGTACAAGGGCAAGGTCCAGCTGACCGGTCTCGGCACGCCGAACCAGATGCGCAAGTTCGTGCAGGACGGCACGGTCAAGGACTTCATGCTGTGGGACCCGAGCAAGCTCGGCCACCTCGCCGCCTACGCCGCGGCCGCGCTCGCGTCCGGGCAGATCACCGGTGCCCAGGGCGAGAAGTTCAAGGCGGGTGACCTCGGCGAGTACACGATCGGCGCCAAGGGTGAGATCGTGCTCGGCCCGCCGACCGTGTTCAACAAGGACAACATCGAGAAGTTCGACTTCTGACATGCGGATCTGCTTCACCCTGCGGGTCCGGCCCGACCGGATCGACGAGTACAAGGCACGGCACCGCGAGGTGTGGCCCGAGATGCGGGCCGCCCTCAGCGAGGCGGGATGGCACAACTACTCCCTCTTCCTCGCAGAGGACGGCCTGCTGATCGGCTACCTGGAGTGCGACGACTTCGACGCGGTGCTCGCCGAGATGGCGCGCACCGAGGTCAACGCGCGGTGGCAGGCCGAGATGGCCGGGTTCTTCGTCGGTGACGGCAACGCCGACGAACGGATGCGGCCGCTGGACGAGGTCTTCCACCTCGATTGAGCTTTTGGGGAGAACAGTGATGAGTGTGAAGGCCGCTCTGCGCGAGCAACGGATCGAAACCCCCTCCTGGGCCTACGGGAACTCGGGGACGAGGTTCAAGGTGTTCGCGCAGCAGGGAGTTCCGCGCACGCCGTACGAGAAGATCGACGACGCGGCGGTGGTGCACCGGCTCACCGGTGTCGCGCCGACCGTCGCGTTGCACATCCCGTGGGACAGGGTCGACGACTACGGCAAGCTGGCCGAGTACGCGCGGGACCGCGGGGTCGCGCTCGGTGCCATCAACTCGAACGTCTTCCAGGACGACGACTACAAGCTCGGCAGCGTCTGCCATCCGGACGCCGCCGTGCGGCGCAAGGCGATCGAGCACCTGCTCGAGTGCGTCGACATCATGGACCAGACGGGCTCGCAGGATCTGAAGCTCTGGTTCGCGGACGGTCTCAACTACCCCGGCCAGGACAACATCCGCGCCCGCCAGGACCGGCTCGCCGAAGCGCTGCGACAAACCTACGCGCGGCTCGGCGATCACCAGCGGATGCTGCTGGAGTACAAGTTCTTCGAACCCGCCTTCTACACGACCGACGTGCCGGACTGGGGCACGGCGTACGCGCACTGCCAGCAGCTCGGCGAGAAGGCCCAGGTCGTGATCGACACAGGGCACCACGCACCGGGCACGAACATCGAGTTCATCGTGTCGTTCCTGTTGCGCGCGAACAAGCTCGGCGCGTTCGACTTCAACTCCCGTTTCTACGCCGACGACGACCTGATGGTGGGCGCGGCGGACCCGTTCCAGCTGTTCCGGATCATGCACGAGATCGTGCTGGCCGACGCGCTGAAGCCGGCCGCCGGCATCGCGTTCATGCTCGACCAGTGCCACAACCTGGAACCGAAGATCCCGGCGATCATCCGCTCGGTGCTCAACGTCCAGGAGGCCACGGCGAAGGCTCTGCTGGTCGACCACGAGGCTCTCGCGCAGGCACAGCAGGCCGGTGACGTGCTCGGCGCGAACGGCACGTTGATGGACGCCTACAACACCGATGTCCGCCCGCTCCTGCGCGAACTGCGTGAGGAGATGGGCCTCGACCCCGACCCGATGGCCGCGTACCGGCGGTCCGGGTACGCCGAGCAGATCGTCCGTGAACGAGTCGGCGGCGAGGCCGCCGGATGGGGTGCGTGATGGACCAGGTCGAAGCGCTGTTGGGGCGGAGCAACCGGCTGGGAGCCGATCCGCGCAACACCAACTACGCGGGCGGCAACACGTCGGCCAAGGGCGAGGAGCTCGACCCGGTCACCGGGCAGCCGGTGAAGCTGGTGTGGGTCAAGGGATCCGGCGGTGATCTCGGCACGCTGACCGCGTCCGGGCTCGCGGTGCTGCGCCTGGACCGGCTCCGGGCGCTCACCGAGGTGTATCCGGGGGTCGAGCGCGAGGACGAGATGGTCGCCGCGTTCGACTTCTGCCTGCACGGCAAGGGCGGCGCGGCGCCGTCGATCGACACGGCCATGCACGGCCTGGTCGACGCGGCTCACGTCGACCACCTGCACCCGGACGCGGGCATCGCCCTCGCGACGGCCGCCGACGGCGAGGCGCTGGTGAAGGCCTGCTTCGGCGACCGCGTGGTGTGGGTGCCGTGGCGCCGGCCCGGTTTCCAGCTGGGGCTGGACATCGCCGCGGTCAAGCGGGACAACCCGCAGGCCATCGGCGTGATCCTGGGCGGGCACGGCATCACGGCGTGGGGCGCGACGAGCGAGGAGTGCGAGGCGAACTCCCTGGAGATCATCAACACCGCCCAGCGCTACCTCGACGAGCACGGGCGCGCCGAACCCTTCGGCCCGGTCGTCCACGAACCGCTGCCCGAGGAGGAACGCCGGTTGCGGGCCGCCGAGCTCGCGCCCGTGATCCGGGGTCTCGCGTCCACGGACTCCCCGCAGGTAGGCCACTTCACCGACAGCGACGTGGTGCTCGACTTCCTGGCCCGCGAACGGCATCCCGAGCTGGCCGCGCTCGGCACGTCGTGCCCGGACCACTTCCTGCGCACCAAGGTCAGGCCGCTGGTGGTCGACCTGCCACCGACGGCACCGCTCGAAGATGTCGTGGCACGGCTGGAACAGCTGCACGAGGCCTACCGCGAGGACTACAAGTCCTACTACGAGCGGCACGCCGAGCCGGACAGCCCGCCGATGCGCGGCGCGGACCCGGCCGTCGTCCTCGTGCCGGGCATCGGCATGTTCAGCTTCGGCAGGAACAAGCAGACCGCGCGCGTCGCGGGCGAGTTCTACGTCAACGCCATCAACGTGATGCGCGGTGCCGAGTCGGTCTCCCGGTACGCGCCGATCCAGGAGAGCGAGAAGTTCCGCATCGAGTACTGGGCGCTCGAAGAGGCCAAGCTGCAGCGGATGCCGAAGCCCAAGCCGCTCGCCACCCGCGTCGCGCTCGTCACCGGTGGCGGATCGGGCATCGGCAGGGCCATCGCGCAACGGCTGGCCGCCGAGGGTGCGTGCGTGGTGGTCGCCGACCGCAACGGTGACGCCGCACGTGAGGTCGCGGAAGGCATCGGAAACACGGACGTCGCGGTGCCCGTGACCGTCGACGTCACCGACAGCGCGGGCATCGCCGCGGCGTTCCGGGAGGCGTCGCTCGCCTTCGGCGGCGTCGACCTGGTGGTCAACAACGCCGGGCTGTCGATCTCCAAGTCGCTCGAGGCGACCACAGAGGCGGACTGGGACCTGCAGCACGACGTGATGGCCAAGGGCTCGTTCCTGGTCTCCCAGCAGGCGGCGAAGGTCATGCGCGCCCAGGCGATGGGCGGCGACATCGTCTACATCTCCAGCAAGAACTCGGTCTTCGCCGGCCCGAACAACGTGGCCTACGGCGCGGCGAAGGCAGACCAGGCGCACCAGGTCCGGTTGCTGGCGGCGGAGCTCGGTGAGGACGGCATCCGCGTCAACGGCGTCAACCCGGACGGCGTGGTCCGCGGCTCCGGCATCTTCGCGGGCGGCTGGGGTGCCCAGCGCGCGGCCGTCTACGGCGTGCCCGAGGAGAAGCTCGGCGAGTTCTACGCCCAGCGCACACTGCTCAAGCGCGAGGTGCTGCCAGAGCACGTGGCCGCGGCGGTGTTCGCGCTGACCGCGGGCGAGCTGTCGCTCACCACAGGGCTGCACGTGCCGGTCGACGCCGGTGTGGCCGCGGCGTTCCTGCGATGACCGCCACGGTCGCCGCCGTCGACCTGGGCGCCTCCAGCGGCCGCGTGCTGCTGGGCCGCGTCGGCGACGGCAAGCTGCACACCGAGGAGGTGCACCGGTTCCCGAACGGTCCGGTGCACCTGCTCGGCACCCTGCACTGGGACGTCCTGGCGCTGTACCGGGAGGTGCTCACCGGCCTGCGCCTCGCCGCCGAGCTGGACTCCGTCGGCATCGACAGCATCGGCATCGACAGCTGGGCGGTCGACTACGGCCTGCTCGACGCTCGCGGCGCGTTGCTGGGCAATCCGGTGCACTACCGCGACTCCCGCACCGGGGGCATCACACCACCGGACGGCCTGTACGAGATCAACGGCCTGCAGTTCCAGCCGTTCAACACGATGTTCCAGCTGATGGCCGAACCGCTGCTGGCGCACGCGAAACAGCTCCTGCTCATCCCGGACCTGTTCTCCTACTGGCTGACCGGCGAGCGCGGCGCCGAGTACACCAACGCCACCACGACCGGCCTGATCGACGTCCGAAGTGGACGGTGGTCGGCCGAGCTGACGCGCGACCTGCCCGCTGGCCTGCTGCCGGACCTGCGTCATCCCGGCGATCCCGCGGGCACGCACGAGGGCGTGCCGGTCACCGCGGTCGGGTCGCACGACACCGCGTCCGCGGTGGTCGCCGTACCCGCCGAGACCGAACGGTTCGCCTACATCTCGTGCGGCACGTGGTCGCTGGTCGGTGTCGAGCTCGGCTCCCCCGTGCTCACCGAGGAGAGCCGCGCCGCCAACTTCACCAACGAGGGCGGCGTCGACGGCACGATCCGCTACCTGCGCAACGTGATGGGCCTGTGGCTGCTGCAGGAATGCCTGCGGACCTGGGACACCGGCCTGGAGCCGTTGCTGCGGGAGGCCGCCGGCGCGCGAGGGGCGGTGTTCGACCCGAACGACCCGGTGTTCCTGCCACCCGGTGACATGCCAGCACGGATCCAGCGGCAGTGCGGGAAGACCATGACCAGGCCCGAGATCGTGCGATCCGTCCTGGACAGCCTGGCGCTGGCCCACCGCGACGCCATCGCGGACGCCCAGCGGTTGTCCGGCATGGAGGTCGAGGTCGTGCACATCGTCGGCGGTGGCTCGCACAACGAGCTTCTGTGCCAGCTCACCGCCGACGCGTGCGGTCTCCCGGTGGTCGCGGGACCCGCCGAGGCGACCGCGCTGGGCAACGTCCTGGTGCAGGCGCGTGCCGTGGGCGCGGTGCACGGCACGCTGGCCGACCTCAGGACGCTGGTGCGGAAGTCCCAGCCGCTGCGGCGGTATCTCCCCCGCTGAGCAACAGGTAGGCGCTGGCCGTCCACGTGTAGGCGCGGTCGCGCAGGCCCTGGCCGGTGAGCGCGTCGAAGTTCTCGGCGAACCCGGACTTCTCGCACGTGGCCCGGAACCGCGCGCTCACCTCGCCGGCCAGCTCCACCGCGCCACCCCGGCGCAGCCCGTCCTCGATCAGCACGGTGGCCGGGGCCCACACCGGGCCCCGCCAGTAGCCGTCCGCCTCGTAGTAGGGCGAGCTGGGCAGCTCCGTGGCCGGTCCGACCGACGTCAGGTGCTCTGCGACGCCCTGACACAGGCGGTCGAAGATCTCCCGCGGCAGATGCTCCCCCAGCACGACCGGCATGAGGTCGAGCAGGCTCGCCGTGGCCCTCAGCTCACCGGACACCACACCCCGGCTGACGAACCGGTCGCCGTCCCACAGCTCCTCCAGCAGCGCGGCCAGCATCTCGTCGGCCCGCTCCGCCCAGGGAGCGGTGTCACCGAGCTCGGTGGCGAGCACGGCCAGTTCCTTCATCTGCAGCACGAGGAACGCGGCGAGGTCGGCCGACTCCACGAGCCGATCGGCGGCGAACACCGTCGAGTTGTCCCAGCCGCTGTCGTTGCCGTGCTCGTAGTACGGCAGCCGTCGGCCGGGCGCCCGCCGGTGATCGAGCCAGAACGCCGTCCACTCGGACAGCTGGCGGTAGGCCAGTGCGGGGTCGGGCAGCCCGCCGGGCAGCCGTTCCCGCAGACGGCTGAGGGTCCAGCCGTGCACCGGTGGCTTCACGAAGTTGCGCAGCACCTCGGAATGCGTGATCGAGTCGGGTAGCGCGCCGTGCGGGTCCTGGTGGTCGAACACCACCTGGAACTGGTGCCACGCCAGCTCCGGCGCGCCGGGCGCGAGGGCCAGCGCGTTGAAGCAGTGGTCCCAGCTCCACACCTTGTTCATCCAGTGCTTGGACATGAGCACCGCAGGGCGCGTGACGAAGCCGGCCGGATCCACGGTGGCGGACCAGATCACGTAGCAGGCGAGTTCCGCGGCAGGGGCACGCGCCGGTGCCACGGCATCGGTGAACCGGCCGAACGCCTCGCGTGCGGCACTCACCGCGTCGGTGAAGCCGGTGCTGGAACGGAACGGTGGCAGCGCGGTGGTGATCTCCTCGATCACCACCTCCCACGGTTCCTCTCCCAGGACGACCGCGCGGTCAGCGGTCGCGAGCTCCTCGGCGCCGACGTGCTCCGCTTGTCCGGAAAGGACCGTGAGGCGGAACCTGTGCCCGGTCTCGTACGACGTGAACACCGCGCCACCCGAAGGTTCAGCGAAGAAGTAGGTGCCCGTGAACGGGGTCAACGTCCGTTCGGCGGCAGCGATGCGCATCCCCAGGCCGCTGCCGGAGATCCGGAGCGTGTCGGGCGAGGCGAAGACGGCCCGGATCTGCGACTCGCCGCTGCGCCACGTGAGCACGGCCGGCTCGGCGATGATCTCGACGGGCCGCGCGGGTGTCAGGGACAGCACGGCGTGCATGCCGTTGCGGTGCGAGACCACGTGCACGTCCTGCGCGTATCTGGCCAGTCCCACCACCGGCGACAGGCCGAACCACGCGCCGGCACGGCTGAACGGGATCTCCCGCACGGAGAACTCGGTGGCCACGGGTTTCCTTTCAGTCCTTGACGGCACCCGAGGTGACGCCGGCGGCGACGAACCGCTGGGCGACCACGATGAGCACCGTCGCGGGCACGGACGCGACCACGGCGGTGGCCATGATCGAGTTCCACTCCTGGTTGTTGTTGCCGATGTAGCGGTAGATGCCGAGGGTGAGCGGCTGCAGCCGGCCACCCGAGTCGAGCGTGGCCGCGAAGAGGAAGTCCGACCATGCCCACAGGAACGCGAACAGGGCCGCGGTGACGACACCGTTGCGGCTCGCGGGCAGCACGATCGACACGAACGACCGCCACGGCCCCGCGCCGTCGATCGTGGCCGCCTGCAGCACCTCGTCGGGCACGGACGCCATGAACGAGGTGAGGATCAGCACGGCGAACGGCACCGCGATCGTCGAGTCCGCGAGAATCAGGCCCCACACCGTGTTCGTGATGCCGAGCTTGACGTAGATGCCGTAGAAGCCGAGCGCCATGATGATTCCCGGAATCATCTGCGCGACCAGCAGCACGAACCCGAGCGCTCGCCGCCCGGCGGGGCGGAGCTTGGCCAGCGAGTACGCGGCCGGCGCCGCCAGTACCAGGGTCAGCACGACCGTGCCGGCTGCGACGAGCAGGCTGGTGCCCAGATACGGCACCTGCTCGCGCAGCACCCGTTCGTAGCCCTCGGTCGTCGGGTTGACCGGGATCAGGCTGGGCGGCTTGCGCATGTCGCTCATCGGTGTGAGCGACACGTTGATCATCCAGTAGACGGGGAACAGCATCACGGCGGTGAGCAGCACGCCGACCGGTGTGCGCCAGGACGTCATGAGAGCTCCTGCCTGCGCTGCACGCGGATGTACAGCAGCCCGGCCACCACGGCGATCAGGATCAGCACGTTGCCGACGGCGGCGCTGGGCCCGAAGCGCGGCAGCACGTTGCCGAACCCGAGTTCGTAGGACCAGGTGGCGAGCGTGGTGGACGAGCCGCTCGGCCCGCCCTTCGTCATGATCCAGATGACGTCGAACACCTTCAGTGTGTAGACCAGCCCGAGCAGCAGGGTGATCGCGGAGACCGGGCGCAGCAACGGGAACGTGACGTGCCAGAACGTCTGCCAGCCGCTCGCACCGTCCAATGCGGACGCCTCGTACACGTCGCGGGAGATGTTCTGCAGACCGCTGTAGAGCACGACGAGGTTGAACGGGATGCCGATCCAGATGTTCGCGATCGTCACCGACACCAGCGACCACTCCGGCGACGTCAGCCAGTTGACCGGACCGAGGCCCACGACCTTCAGCGCCGCGTTGACCAGCCCCGACTCGCTGTTGAGCAGCCACGCCCACGTCGAGGCCGACACGATCAGCGGCAGCAGCCACGGCACGAGGAACAACGCGCGCAGCGTCGCGGACAACCGGAAGCCGCGGGCGAAGAACAGCGCCGCGGCGAGGCCGATCGTGTACTGGAAGAACAGCGAGATCACGGTGAACAGCACGGTGTTGAGCAGCGCCGTGCGGAAGGTCGGGTCGCCGAACACGGTGGCGTAGTTGGCGAACCCGACCAGCGGGGCACCGCCGCTCACGAACGAGCGGACGGTGTACCCGCGGATGCTCAGGTCGACGTTGGTGAACAGCGGGTACGCGTAGCACACCGCCAGGTACGCCACGAGCGGGACGAGGAACGCCCAGCCCGCGAGCCTGGACCGCACTCGCACCTACTTCACCGACGCCTGGGCGTCCCGCAACGCCGCTTCCGGCGCCTTGGCACCGGTGAGCGCGGCCTGCACGGCACCCCACAGCGGCTGCGAGATCCTGGGGTAGCGCGTGCCGAGGTTGTCGCCGGTGCGTCCCTTGGCGTTCTTGACCGCCTCGACCCACACGGCGAGCTCCGGCTGGGCGGAGACCTGTTGCTGCTGCACCGAAGGCACGGCCGAGATGTAGGTCAGCGCGGTGTCGGCGGCCAGCACCTTGTCCGGTGCGGTGAGACACGAGGCGATGCGCCCGGCCTTGGCCTCGGTGTCCTTGTTGTCCTGCACCGGCACGGTGACGAACTCGCCACCCGTCGGCGCGGGCGCGGTCCCGCCGGTGCGGCCTGGGATCGGGATGACGCCGTACTCGAAACCGGCCTTCTTCGCGTTGCCCAGCTGCCAGGTGCCGTTCTCGGCGAACGCGTACTCGCCGGTGGCGAACTCCTGCCAGCTGGTCGTCTGGGTGTTGCCGACGACCGAGTTCGGCGCGTACCCGTTGTCCAGCCAGGACTTCCACAGCTCCAGCGCGGCCCTGCCCGACGGCAGGTCGGTCAGCGACGCGCCGGCGCCCCAGAACCACGGCAGGAACTGGAAGCTGCCCTCCTCGGTGCCGATCGCGGAGAAGGTGATGCCCTTCTTGCCGGCGGCCTTCACCTTGGCCAGCGCCGCGTTCAGCGACTCCCAGTCCTTGACCGACGCCGGGTCGACGCCCGCGCCGGCCAGCACCGCCTTGTTGTAGTAGAGCGCCAGGGTGTTCGCGCCGATCGGCACGCCGTAGGTCTGACCGTCGACGGTTCCGGCGGCCACCAGGTTCGGTGAGACCTGCCCGGCGTCGAGACCGGCCTCGGAGTTCGGCTTGAGGACCCCCGCCTCGACGAGCGTGGACACCACCGGGTTGTCGACCACCAGCACGTGCGGCGCGGTGCGCTGCTGGGCCGCGAGCAGGACCTTGCTGGTCAGGTCGGTGGTGTCGTAGGCCTGGCGCTGGATCTTCACGCCGGCCTCGGCGCCGCACTTCTCGATCGTCCTCACCCACTCGGACTCGGCGGTGAACTGCGGGTACGGGTCCCAGACCGAGAAGGTGTCCGGGGTGCCGGCGGTGGGCGCGGACGAGCACGCCGCCACGGACACGACCAGGCCTACCGCGGCCAGCAGACGTGTGGGTACAGGTGCGGGGAACATGGGGGTCCTTCCTGGCGGCTGCGCTGACGACAAGAGGTCGAACCGGTTCGATGCCGAGAAGCGGCGCCAACGTAAACCCCCGAGATGATGTCTTGCAAGAGGGAAAGTTCTACGATGACGGGCAGTCGAACCGGTTCTCAGCAACGGGCCGGAGACAGGAAGCGCGCATGAACATCGGAGAGATCGCCAAGCGGGCCGGGGTGTCCCGCAGCACCGTGTCGTACGCGTTGAGCGGGAAACGGCCGGTGTCCGCGGCGACCGCCCAGCGGATCAACGACGTGATCGACGAGCTCGGCTACCGGCCCAACGCCAGCGCCCGCGCGCTCGCCGAGGGACGCACCCGCACGTTCGGGCTGGTGATACCGCCCGCGAGCACCCGGCTCACCGACGTGCAGCTCGCGTTCGTCGCGAGCGTCGTGGAGGCCGCCGCCGTCCACGACCACGACGTGCTGCTCTCCCCCAGCGGCGGCGACCACGACAGGTCGTTCGAGCGGATCGTCACCGGCCGGCGCGTCGACGGCGTGATCCTGATGGAGATCCTCCTGCAGGACCCGAGGGTCGAGCGCCTGACCAGCGCCGGGCTGCCGTTCGTGACGATCGGCCACGTCGAGGACCCTGCCGCGTCGTGGTGGGTCGACGTCGACTACGCGGGCCTGATCAGCCGCTGCGTCCGCCACCTCGCCGACCTGGGCCACTCCGACGTCGTGCTGATCAACCGGTCCGACGAGCTGGTCGCGGCGGGCTACGGCCCGGCTCTGCGCGCGACGACGGCGTTCGCCGGGACCGCGCGGGAGTGCGGCATCACCGCGCACACGGTGTGCTGCCCGGACGATCCCGCCGCCGGTGTCGCGTGCTTCGAGGAGATCAGGACCCGCTGGCCGGAGGTGACCGCGGCGGTGACGATCAACGAGGCGGCGCTGCCCGGTGTGCAACGCGCCCTGCACCGCGCCGGGCTCGACGTGCCGCAGGACTTCTCCCTCACCGGCGTGATCGCCGACCGGCTCGCCGAGGACTTCCACCCGCCGCTGACCGCCGCGGACGTGCCCGCCGGTGACATGGCCCGGCTGGCCGTCGACCTGCTGCTGGAGCAGATCGGGGACCCGTCCGCGACGCCCCGGCACAGCATGCTGGCGCCGCCGATCACGCTGCGCTCGAGCACCGGGGCGCGCCGCAGGGCGTGAGGCTTGCGAACCGGTTCGACACGCTCAATCCTTGCTTTGTCTGGATGAGCACGCGTACGTTCTCGATCTGATCGAACCGGTTCGAGCCTCCGTGTCCCTGTTCTCGTTCGGAGTCCCCCATGGTTCAACGGCGAACTGTGCTCGCGCTCGCCGCGACACTCGTCTCGGCCACGCTGATTCCCAGCACGAGCGCCGCTGCCACCAGCACGCTCACCATCGACCTCGGCGCCAGCACCGGAGCGTTCCACGGCGGCGCCGCGGGTTCGCTCTACGGCGTGTACGGCCCCGGCGTGCCGAGCAACGCGGCGCTCGCCGGCTTCTACCCGAAGACGCTCGCCACCAAGGCCCAGGACGGTCCCCAGCACCCCGGCGCGGACGCGCTCGAGGTGGCCGGGCCGTGGGTGGCCAACGGCGGCGGCGACGTCTACATCTACATGACGGACATCTACCGGGGCTTTCCCTACCAGCGCGCACAGGGTCAGGCCGGCCGGGACGACTTCCGCGCCAAAGTCCAGTCACAGGTGCGTCAGGTGCTCGACTCCGGCCACCGCGACCACATCGTCTACGTGCCGTTCAACGAGCCGGAAGGCAACTGGTACGGCACCGGCCAGTACAGCTACAACAACATCAGCTGGCTGAACGACCCGAAGTACTTCTTCGAGGAGTACAAGCAGATCCACGACCTCATCAAGAGCATGGACCCGAAGGCGCGCATCGCCGGGCCCAACACCTCCCTGCTCTACGACCAGGTCAAGGGCTTCCTCCAGTACTGCAAGGCGAACAGCTGCCTGCCAGAGGTGATGACCTGGCACGAGCTGTCGTCGCCGGACGTGGTGCGCAAGAGCGTGGCGAAGTACCGGGGCTGGGAACGCGAGCTCGGCATCGCGCCCCTGCCGATCAACATCGACGAGTACGCCTACCGCTACCACCTCTCCGTGCCCGGCCAGATGATCCAGTGGATGTCCGCGATCGAGGAGTCCAAAGTGGATGCCGATCTCGCGTACTGGAACATCGACGGCAACCTCAACGACTCGACCGTCGAGGCCAACAAGGGCAACGGCCAGTGGTGGCTCTTCAACGCCTACGGCCAGATGACAGGTGACACGGTGCGCGTCACGCCCCCGTCGCCCGGGCAGCAGTACACGTTGCAGGGCATCGCCACGCTCGACAAGGCCAAGCGCCAGTCCCGCGCCATCTTCGGCGGTGCGAACGGGGCAGCCGACGTGAGGTTCACCAACGTGGACCCCGCCGTGTTCGGCAGGACCGTGCACGCCAGCGTGCGCGAGATCCCGTGGACCGGTCAGGTCGGTGACTCTCCCGAACCGCGCCCGTTGCTGGACACCAGGCTCGCGGTCGCGGCCGACGGCAGCGTGGTGCTCCCGTTCACCGGCATGAAGGAGATGTCGGTCTACCAGGTGATCCTGAGCCCCGGTGCCAGCGGCAGCACGACGGCCGTCTCCGTGCCGTGGAGCCGTACCTACGAGGCCGAGAACGCCCGGCACACCGGCGATGGCTGGAGCCTCAACGGTCCCGAGGGCAGCCCGCAGAACGTCAGCAAGTTCGCCACCTCAGGCAACTACAACGTCGGCGGCCTGCGCACGGGCTCGAACGTCGTGCTGTCGTTCGACGTGGAAGTTCCGCACACCGGCGTCTACGACCTGAGCGTCTTCTCCAGCACGCACAACAAGTACGCCAGTGTCGTACCGCAGGGCCCGACCAACGTCTTCATGCGCATTGACGGCCAGCAGCCGCAGGAGCTGCGTCTGCCGGTGTCGTACGCGTGGGTGGTGTGGGATCACACGGACACCCGTGTGCAGTTGAGCGCAGGCAAGCACACCATCACGCTCGCCGCGTCCGACCCGCTGGGCACCACTCGCGGTGACGCGATCATCGACAAGATCGACCTCACCGCCGTCGACGCGAACACCGACGGACGGTCGGTCTACGAGGCCGAGTACGCGGACCTCAGGAAGGCCAAGCCCCAGTACACCGTCTCGGACTCCTCGGGGCCCGGTGTGGCGGCCATCGGCATGGGCGCGTCCGCGACGTTCTGGGTCCACTCGGACCGAGACGGCTACTCGACGGTGTCCTTCGACCACGCCGGCGGCGGTCTCGGGTCGGTGAAGCTCAACGGGCGCAACGTGGACGGCGTTGTCGTCGGCGCGGGAACCCGGTCTGTGCCGTTGTTCCTCTCCGCAGGCATCAACCAGCTCACGGTCACCGGCACCATCGGCAGCCTCCGGCTCGACCGCGTCCGCACCTCCGCCGCGTTGCAGCCCGCACCGGTGAAGGTCGAGGCGGAGAGCGGAACGGTCACCGGCGCGGCCAGGATCAGCACCGGCTTCTCGTTCGCCTCCGGCGGCGTGGCGACCGGTGTCGGCGACGGCCCGGCCAACGCGCTCACGGTCAACGTCAGTGCCAGGCGGCCGGGACAGCACATGCTCGTGGTCCGGTACGCCAATGCGCAGGAATCCATTCCCACGCATTACAACCCGGATCCGGTGACCCGGCACGCGGACGTCTCCGTCAACGGGATGACACCGAAGCGCGTCGATTTCCCGAACACGTTTCACGGCAACCAGTTCCGCGACCTGGCCGTGCCGGTGTGGCTGAACGCCGGGGTGAACACGATCAGGTTCACCTCGAAGGAACTGCCCAACTGGGACGGCAGGAGGTACAACGAGTACGGCCAGCGCTCGAAGTACGCCCCGGAAATCGACTACGTGACGGTCGCTCCGGTGGTGGGCCGCTCCTGATCAGCGGCGGTTTCGAAAAGTTTCCACGCGTTTCGAAAATGAATTCGAAAACGCCGGCGATTGACGCTCCTTCACGCATGCTCCTACGTTGATCTTTCAACTCCCGTTCCGAGAGGACGTGGAAGATGCGCAGGCGTTTGTTCCTCGGCCTGGCCGCCACCGGCGTGCTCACCCCCGCTGTGGCCCAGGCCGAGGCGACCGGGCGAACCGGCTGGGCCGGTACCTGGACGTCGATGCCACAGCTGTGCGAACCGCACAACATGCCGCCTCCCCCGTTCACCCAGGACGGCCTGGTGCTGGCCGATGCCACGCTGCGCCAGACCGTCCGGGTGACGGTGGGAGGACGGCGGATGCGGTTGCGCTTCTCCAACGCGTTCGGCGGCGCGGTGCTGCCGATCACCGCGGTCACCGTCGCGCTGCCGAAGGACGGCCGCGCGGGTGTCAGCGCGATCCAGCCGAGCACCGTGCGGCGGGTGACGTTCAACGGGCGGTCCTCTGTGGACGTTCCGAAGGGCGCGCTGATGGTGTCCGATCCGCTGGACTTCCCGCTGAAGCCCGGCATGAACCTCACGGTGACCGCCTATCTCGCGCGCGGGCAGGCGTCCAATGACATCACCTCGCACCCCGGTTCCCGCACCACCTCCCACCTGCTGGCGGGCAACCACGTCGAGTCAGCGGACCTCGTGGGCTCCACACCGACCGACCACTGGTACTTCCTCAGCGGCATCGAGGTGCTCTCGACCGCCTCTGCCGTCGTGATGATCGGCGACTCGCTGACCGACGGCCGGGGCTCCACCACCAACGGCAACGACCGCTGGCCCGACCAGCTCCTGGACCGCATGCCGCCCGGTGTCGCGGTGCTGAACCAGGCCGCGGGCGGCAACCGCGTGCTCAACGACGGTCTGGGGCCGAGCGTGCTGGCGCGCCTGGACCGCGATCTGCTGGCACAGAGCGCAGTCCGGTGGTCGATCCTCTTCGAGGGCGTCAACGACATCGGCACGGCCGCGACGACGGAAGCCGCCCAGAAGCAGGTGGCCGACGACCTGATCGCCGGCTACCAGCAGATCGTCGACCGGGCGCACGCGCGCGACATCAAGGTGTACGGCGCGACGCTGACCCCGTTCGGAGCCAGCTTCTACGACGAGGGCTTCCGCGAGGAGGCAAGGCAGACCGTGAACCGGTGGATCCGCACCAGCCGCCGCTTCGACGCGGTCATCGACTTCGACGCCGCTGTCCGCGACCCGGCCAACCCGCGGCAGCTCGTCGCCGCCGCGGATGTCGGCGACCACCTGCATCTCAACCCGACGGGCTACCGGATGCTCGCCGAAGCAGTTCCCCTGCGGCTGTTCCGTTAGGACGGCCATGCGAGTCGTCGTCGTTGGCGGAAGCGGGCACATCGGCACGTTCCTCGTGCCCCGGCTGGTGCGAGCCGGCCACGAAGTGATCAACATCAGCCGCGGCGTCCGCGGCGCCCACCTCGACGCGCCCGAGTGGGAGCAGGTGCGTCGCGTCGTCGCCGACCGGCAGCGGGAAGACGAGGAAGGCACCTTCGGCGACCGGGTGGCCGGCCTGGCGCCGGACGTCGTCGTCGACCTGGTCTGCTTCACGCTCGACTCGGCCACCGCTCTGGTCGACAGCCTTCGCCGCCGGGCCGGACACCTGCTGCACTGCGGCTCGATCTGGCGCCACGGCCCCAGTCACCACGGGCCGATCTCCGAGACCTCCGGCACCCGCTCCGGTCGGCGAGTACGGCATCCAGAAGGACCGCATCGCCCGGATGCTGAAGGAGGAGACCGCCTCCCTACCCCTGGGCACATCGTCGGTCCCGGCTGGCCACCGATCGGTCCGCTGGGAAACCTCGACCCCGCGGTCTGGCACGCGCTGTCGGCCGGGCACCCGTTGCGGATACCCGGCATCGGCGCCGAGCTGATGCACCACGTCCACGCCGACGACGTCGCACACGCCTTCGAACAAGCCGTGGCGCACAGGGACACGGCGGCGGGCGAGGACTTCAACATCGTCGCCCCCCACCGCGCTGAACGTCCGCGGGTACGCCCACGCGGCCGCGGGCTGGTTCGGGCAGACCGCGTCGCTGGAGCCGGTGAGCTGGGAGGAGTTCCTCCGGACCACGACGCCGGAGCACGCGGCGACCAGCTGGGAGCACCTCTACCGCAGCCACTGCATCAGCATCGAGAAGGCCAAAGCCCTGCTCGGCTGCGCACCGCGCTACGAACCCGGTCCGGCCGTGCTCGAATCAGTCCGCTGGCTGATCGAACACGACGAGCTGGAGGTGGCCCGGCCGCTCGTCGTCTGACGGAACACCTCATGCCTTCCCGGTGAACGTCCACCTTCCGTGCGGCGCCGACACCACCGGCTTGCCGGGCACGTGCACCTCGGCGGTGGAGCCCACCGGCACGTCGACGGTCAGCCGCAGCACGCCGTCGACCTTGGCCCATGCCACACCGATGCGTCCGCGCACGCTCTCGAACTCCAGCCGTGCCCAGGAAATGGTGGTGGCGTTGGGCTTGACGGTGAACGTCCGGTAGCCCGCGTCACCCGGCACCAGCCCGGCGACGTGCTCGTAAAGCCATTGCGCCACAGTGCCTTTGAAGTAGTGGTTGCGAGAGCGGGTGCCGGTGTCCCACATCTCCCACATGGTGTCGGCTCCGTTCGCGAACCAGTGTCCCCAGCTCGGGTACGACCGTTCGGTGGCCATGGCGTGCGCGACGTCGGCGTGTCCGTTGTCGCTCAACGCCTTCAGCAGCACGCTCGCGCCGAGGCAGCCGACGTTGACGTGGTTGCCGCCGGCCTTCACCTCGGCCGCGAGCCGGTCCGCGACGGCCTGGACCGAACCGGCGGGCACCATGCCGAACGCGAGCGGGATGGCGTTGGACGTCTGCCGGTAGTCAGGATCCCTGGCCGTGCGGTAGTAGCCGCTCGGATCGAGGAAGGTCCTGTTGAACACCGACAGCAGGCTCGCGGCGACTTCCCGGTACTGCGGCACGGGTTTGCCGATCACGTCACCGAGCTCGGCGGCGTGCAGCAGAGCGCGGTACAGGTACGCCGTCGCGGTCAGCCTCGTGTCCTCCGGCGGCAGGCCACCGGATCCGGGCGGCAGGAAGTCGCCGAGCGCGGTGACGGCGAGCCCGTCCCTGAGCCTGCCGATCTCCCAGTCGAGGTAGCGGGTGAGCACCGGCCAGTGCTGCGCGGGCAGCCGGTCGTCGCCGTAGATCCGGTACATCTCCCGCAGCACGAACGGGTACACGGTCGTCCACTCCGGCGCCGGCGCGAGCTCGCGGTAGCCCCAGCCGCCGCTCGGCACGATCACCGGCAGCTGGCCGGCCGCGTCCTGGCTGTCCGCGAGGTCGCCGAGCCACTTGGTGAAGAACTTCGCCATGCCGAACTCGGCGAGCATCGACGGCGCGCCTACCTGCGCGTCTCCGGTCCAGCCGTTCTTCTCGTAGGTCGGAGTGTCGGTCGGGATGCCGTGCAGGTTGTTGAGGACCGTGCGGCGCATCGCGGCGTCGTACTGCTCGAACAGCGGCTCCGAGCACCGGAACGTGCTCGCTCGCGGCACGTCCGAATGCACGACCCGGCCGACCAGTCGTGGTGCGGCGATCAGGCCGGTGACCTCGACGTACCGGAAGCCCTTGTAGGAGAACTTCGGTTCCCACGTCTCCTCGCGCCCCGCGCAGACGTACTCGTCGAGCTGGATGCGGTTGCCGGTCACGTGACCGTTCTCCATCCGCACCGTGCCGTCGGGGTTGAGCGTCTCGCCGTGCTTGAGCCGGACCGTCGTGCCCGCGGGCGCGTTCACGGTGAGCTGCGTCCAGCCGGACATCGTGCGGCCCATGTCGGCGACGAACACGCCGGGCCTCGGGGACGTGATGGCCGGCGTGACCGACTCGATCACGCGGATCGGTTCGTGTTCCTGGGCTTTCAGCGTGCCCTTCGGAGCGCGCCTGACCGGTGCGGACTGCCAGGCGCGGTCGTCGAAGCCGGGCTTGGCCCAGTCTTTCGGGGCCAGGCGGGCGTCGTAGGTCTCGCCGGTGTAGAGCGAGTTCGACACCGTGGGACCGTCGGTGAGCCGCCACGACTCGTCCGAGGCGATGATCGTGCGCGTGCCGTCCGGGTGCTCGATCTCCAGCTGTGCCAGCAGTTTCGGCTCGTCGTGCCACGGCGGCTTCTCCCACCGCCACACGTTCGGCGTCTTCATGCCGTAGAACCCGCGCCCCAGCGTCACACCGATCGCGTTGCGACCGGGCCGGACGAGCGCAGTGACGTCGTGCGTCGCGTACAGCACGGTGTTGTCATAGTCGGTGAAGCCGGGATCGAGCACCCTGTCACCGACGCGCCGGCCGTTGATCTCGGTCTCGTGGTAGGCCAGCCCGCTGACGTACAACCTCGCGCGCCTGACCGGCTTGCCGAGGCTGAACTCCTTGCGCAGCAACGGGGCGGGCTGCTCCTTGACCGTCACGTTCGAACCCCACGGCCCTTGCCCGTAAGGGTCGAGCACGGTCGCCGGGGTCCACGCGCTGTCGTCGAAGTCCGGTGCCTGCCAACCGGTTTGCTCGGTGTCGGCCACCTTCCAGCCGGGCCCGGTGACGATCTCGCGCTGCCCGTCCGGCAGGTCCACGATCAACCGCACCAGCAGTCCAGCCGGCCCAGCCGACCGGTTCGTGGCGCGCACGGCGAGCACGATTCGCCGGCCTTGGACCAGCCGCGTGACGTCGGCGCGTTGGCCGACCTTCCACACGTCCGTCTGCTCCGGCACGTGCAGCGCCTCGGACCCGTTGACGTACAACGTGAAGTCGTCGTCCGCGGTAGCGACAAGCCTCGCCCTGACCGCGTCGGCGGGCAGGTCGACGCGGGTGCGGAACCACCGGCTCTGCGGCGGCGTGGTGGCCGACCAGATCCACGAGGCACCCGTGAAACCGATCGAGGTGTCCGGCGCGCCGATCCACCGCGCCTGCCACGGCGTGCCGAGCAGCGCGGTCTCCCACCAGCTGTCCGTGCTCCACGCAGAGGGCCTGCCGGCACCGTCCCACACCCGCACCCGCCAGTGGTAACGCGTGCGTGGCCTGAGCGCCTTGCCGCCACAGGGAATCCCGGTGGTGCGGTCGGAGCTGACCTTCCCGGACTGCCACACGTCGGCACGACCGGGCGCGGTGCCGACCTCGACCTGGTAGGCCGTCTGCCGCGCACCGGTGCCACCCGCCTCGAGCACCCAGCCCAGCCGCGGCGCCGTGACATCCGTGCCCAGCAAGGTCTCCGCGTACTCGACGGTGGTGCGCACGACCCGCAACCCGCTTGCCTTCTCCTCCTCGGCCTGCGCCACCCCGACCGGCAGCGCCGTCGCGGAAAGCCCCGCCGCCGATGTCTTCAGGAACACCCGTCGCCGCACGTCGTCTCCACCTTCGTCGCTGGATGAAACGTTTCAATTCCTGAGGTGCCAGCCAGGGTCGTTGGGTTTGGCGGAGCGCGTCAAGACGTTCGGTGCAAGCCTGTCCACAACTGGACAGCCGGGTTGAAACGCTTCAATAGCCGTTGCGAGCGGGCATGCGAAGCAGGCTGCGGCGGTTGCGTTCGCACCGTCGGTTGCGATTTCCAGCGGAGGGTCGCCGGGTATGCGGGACGTCACCTTGCGCGGGCGGTGACGGGCCGGGTCATTTCATCGCCGCTTCGCGACGATTGCGATTGGGGCTTGACTTCGGGGCCGTTGCGAGGCGCTGGTCGGCCTGTAAAAGCCGGGCATGTAAAGCGCCTGGCCGATCCGAACACGGATAGCGCCTCGCACCCAAAGTCAAGCGCCAATCGCCAGCGTACGTGGGCACGTTTGTCGGGTCGGGTTGCGCCCTTACCGGTTGCACGACAGCGCATTGCCCTTTACGGCTCGCTCCGCTTCGCCGCGAGGCGGGGAAGATCATCGCCCAGCGTCGTGCACTACTCCTGACGCCCGCCGGTGGAGGTCTCCTCACCGCGAGTGCGTCGGATCCGTGAAGATGATGTGCTGGTCCGGCAGGGCGTCGTTGAGCGCCCACAGCCAAGAACACCGACGAGATGGAGGCGAATCATCACCAACTCCACTGTGGACGGTGTGCTGGCCGCGGTGTTCGCGTTGCTGGTGATCATCGTGATCGCCGACGCGATGCGGGTGTGGCGCAACGCCCTGCTCGGCCGCACGTCGCCGACCACCGAGACGCCGTACGTGGCGTCGGCTCTGCCGGCACCGTCCGAGCTGGCCGGTCTCGGCTCACGGTGACGGTTCGGTGCGCCGGGTCTCCGACGGTGAGGCCCGGCGCGATGCCGGCAGCTCGACCACGCCGAGCCGACGGTGGATCGTCCTGGCCGCGTCCCGGTGGGCCGCGGCCGGCTCCGCGTCGGGCAGCAGCTCCGAGATCACCAGGTGGAACAGCGCCACGTGCCGGAAATCCCTGACCTCCTCTGCCAGGCGCAGACCGTCCTCGAAGGTCCGCAACGCCGACGAGAACCGGCCGGTGGCCCGCAGCACCGATCCCACCGTGTACAGCGCGGCGACCTGTGCGGCGGACAACGGCAGGCTCGCGTGCAGCGCCAGCGCCTCCCTCGCCGGCGCCAGGGCCTCTGCCGCCTTGTTCTGGCACAGCAACGCGTTCGCCAGCCGGTCGAGCACCGCGGCCTGGGCGCGGAGATCACCTGTCGCACGGGTGATCTCCAGCGCCTCCTGGATCCGTTCCCTCGCGTCGGTGAAGTTGCCGGTCGCGGCGAGGCAGTAGCCGAGGTTCGCCCTCGCCCTGCCCTCTACCTCACCGCGGGCCAGCCGCACGGCGCGCTGCGTCTCCCGGACGGCGGCCTCCAGCTCTCCGAGGTCGGCGAGCGCGGCTCCCTCGCTCGTGAGCAGCCGCGCCTCCGCCTCGACGTCACCGCGGGCGGCCGAGAGGCCCGCGCGGCACACCTTCACCCGGTCGACGACGTTGCCGTTCTGCGCGTAGAACGCGTCGAGGCACAGGGCCAGCTGCCACGTGCGCCACTGGTGACCGGCCTCCAGCAGCAGGCGCAGGTTGTGCTCCTCCAGCTCGAACCACTCCATCGCCGACCGGTAGGAGGTGAGCTCGGGGAAGCTCGCCGGACGGTGCACCGGCGTCGCGACCGGCTCCGGCTGGTCGGACAGCAGCGCACGGGCGGCGTCCGCCACGTGGAGGTAGTAATCGGACAGCCGCTCGACGCTCACGCTGTTGTCCTCGCCGGCGACGAGCTGCCGGGTGAACAGGCGCACCAGGTCGTGCCACACGTAGCGGTCCGGTGTGGACTCGTGCAGCAGGCTCGCCGACGCGACGGTGCGCAGGTGGGTGCGCGCGGTCACCACGTTCACGTCCAGCAGGGCCGCCGCGGCGTAGCTGTCGATGTCGGTGCCGGGGTGCAGGCCGAGGCCGCGGAACGTCCGCGCCGCGCCTTCCGGCAGCTCCCGGTAGCTCACCGCGAGCGCCGACTGCACACCCCGGCCCTGTTCGGGCAGGGTGAACGCGGCGAGCCTGCTCTGCTCGTCGCGCAGCTCGTCGACCAGCGCCTGGATCGTCCACCTGGGACGGGACGCCAGGCGCGCGCTCACGATCCGCAACGCGAGCGGGAGGCCGTCGCACAGGTCGATCAGCTCGGTGGCCGCCGCGGGCTCCGGCTCGGTCCGATGCCGGCCGAGACCCGCGGTCAGCAGCTCCGCCGCCGTGTGGTCGTCGAGCGTGCCGACGCCGAGCACGGCGGCGCCCTCGGTCACGACGAGGTCGTCGAGGCCGTGCCTGCTCGTGACGAGCACCAGGCAGCGCGGCGAGCCCGGCAGCAGCGGCCGCACCTGCTCGACCGACCTGGCGTTGTCCAGCACCACGAGCACACGCCGGTGCGCCAGCAGTGACCGGTACTGGGCGGCCAGTGCGTCCAGGCCACCGGACAGGCGCACGTTCTCCACCCCGAGCGCCCGCAGGAAGCCGACGAGCGCGGTCTTCGCCTCCAGCGGTTTGCGCTCGGCGAACCCGCGCAGGTCGATGAACAGCTGGCCGTCGGGGAACCGGTCCGCCACCCGGTGCGCCCAGCGCAGGGCGAGTGCGGTCTTGCCGACGCCGGGCGGACCGGCCAGCAGGCCGATGCCCGCGTCCCCGAGCAGGCCGTCGAGCTGGGACAGTTCGGCGTCGCGGCCGACGAACCCGCGATGCTCGTGCGGCAGCTGCGCCGGAACCTGGACGGGTGGCCTGGCCGGGCGCGGCGACGGATCGACGTCCGTCAGCACGGCCTGGTGCGCGGCCCGCAGCTCGGGACCGGGATCGACGCCCAGTTCGTCCGCGAGCTGCGTGCGGGTGCGGCCGAAGAAGTCCAGCGCCTCCGCCTGGCGGCCCGTGCGGTGCAGTGCCAGCACCAGCCGCGCGACGAGCGGCTCGCGCAACGGGTGGTCGGCCACCTCCGCGCGCAGGCTCGTCACCGCCTCCGCAGCCCGCCCGAGCTCGATCAGCCGCGCGCCCAGCTGCTCGACGGCGGCGAGCCGCAGTTCGTCGAGCCGGCCCTCGTACGCCTCGTGCAGCCGCCTGCCCGGCACGTCCGCCAGGAACGGTCCGCGCCACAGCTGCAGCGCCGAGGTCAGCCTCTCGGCCGCGGTCGCGTCGTCGGCCTGCCACGCGCTGGTCACCAGGTCCTCGAAGCGGAACACGTCGACCGCGTGCCGGTCGCCCACGAGCGCGTAGCCGGGCGCGCGGGTCACCAGGTCCAACGTGGACCCGAGCAGCTTGCGCAGCTGGGCGACGTGGCCCTGCAGCGCCGCCTTCGCCTGCGGTGGCGGGGCGCCGTCCCACACGAGCGACAGCAGCCGGTCACCCGAGACGACCCTGTTGAGCTCGAGTGCCAGCGCGGCGAGGACCGCCCGCCGCTTCGACGCGGCGAGCGGCACGGGCTCTTCGTCCCCGGCCACCAGCTCGACCGTCCCGAGAAGGTTGACGCGCATCTGAAGTGAACTTCCGTCAGCAACATTGGTGGCACGTTGGCCGGGCGTTGGCGGGTGCGCCAATGCTCGGGCCATGTACCTCGTGGACTCGCAGTCGCCGCCGCCTGCCGATGGAAAGGCCGTCGCTCTTAATAACAGCGTCACCTCCGGGCGGGTTACGCTCGATCCGGCGACCGGTGAGGACCTGCGCAAAACCCTCCGCGAGCAGATCGACCAGGTCGACTCCTGGCTCGAGCGCGCAGGCAGGCTCGCACGGCCCGCACCGTTGGGTGCCAATCCTGTCGGCCAGGCGATGACGTACAAGTTCGAACACCGCGCTGACGGCGAAGTTCACTCGTTCGTGAGCGTGATGACGGCCTATCGCACAGTTCTGGAACAGACGCACGAAGCGGTCAGCACGGCGATCCGCAACTACCACCAGGTCGACGCCGACGCTTCCGCCGACATCACCAAGCACTGCTGAGAGGCTTGTCATGGGCCCGGAGAACGACCTGGTGCTGCGCGACTCCCAGAACTGGGCGTCGCGTTCCCACCGCGAGCTGTACGACTCGGTCCACCACAACAACGACCCCGGCCAGGCGGGCGAGCTCGGCTCCGAGTGGGCCCAGTTCGGCGCGGAACTCACCGAGTCGGCGCAGCTCATCGCGAAGCGCGTCGCCGCGAGCGAGTCGGGGTGGACCGGTGAGGCGGCCGAGGGCGCGCGAGCTGCCATCCGCGGGCTGGCCGAGTGGATCACGCTCACCGCGCGGACCGCCGTCGAGGTCGGCAACCGGGTCGCCACCCAGGGCCGGATCATGGAGACCGCCAGGGCGAACATGCCGGAGCCGCCCGCGTTCAACCTGGACAGCGCGGTGCGCGGCCAGGCCGACCCCGGGCTAGCCGGGTTCACCGCGTCGGCGGCCGATCTCCAGGCCGAGAGCGAGAAGGCACGCGCGGCGCACGAGCAGGCCGTGGCCGTGATGGAGACGATGGAGAAGCAGTCGCACGAGATCGACGCGACCACGCCCGTCTTCACCGCTCCGTACAACCCGGTGACGGGCAAATCCGAGGAACCCCCGCAGCCGATGATGCTGCGGTCGTCCGGCGCGCCTTCGCTCAGCGGCGCCTCCGCACCGCCACCGGTCGGCCTGCAGTCCGTTCCGGGCACCAGTTCCCCGGTGCCGTCGCCCGGCGGTGCGCCGGTCGCTCCCGCGGCGTACTCCGGTCCTCCCGGGATCGACGCGCCGGTGCAGTCGCCGCAGGGGCCTTCGTACCAACCGGCCGCCTACCAGCCTCCCGCCGACGGCACGGCCGTGGCCGCCGCGTCGGGGTACCAGCCGCAGTCCGGTGGCTACGGCGCGACGGGCGTGAGCGGCTATCAGGCGCCGGCGGAGCACCGGCCGCAGCAGTACGGGGCGCCGGTTCCGTACTCGGCTCAGCAGAACGCGCCGCGCACCGGCGACCCTCGGCACGTCTCGCGCACGACGGGCAGTACCGATCCTCGCAACCCGTCGCGCACTGCTGATCCCCGGAACCTTCCGCGCACGGCGGGAACCGCCACGACCGGTGGGCCGAACCCCGCCGACCCGCGATCGGCGGTGCGCCCGCCCGCGGGTCCCGACGGTGCGGGCAGGTTCGGCGGCGGCGGTACGGGTGGTGCCGGCGGGTTCGGCGGTACCGGTGCGGCACGCGGTGGCTTCCCCCCGGGCCAGTTCGCGGCGGGCGGCTCAGGCGGCCCGCAGATGCAGCCGGGTGGCGCCGCGGGCGTCACCTCGCCCAGCCGCGGTCCCGTGCCCGCCGGAGGGGTCGGGCTCGGTGCCGCGGCGGCGGCCGGCATGAGTCCGGCGGGCGGCCCCATGGGCGGTCCCGCGACCGGCAAGGGTGAAGAGGACAAGGAGCACCGCGCGGCGTCGTACCTGATTGGCGGTGACCTGTTCGAGGTGCCGGGCGAGAACCTGCCGCCTTCGGTGATCGGTGCCGCCAAGCCGAAGAAGAAGCAACCGCCCGCCCCGGAGCCGACAACGTGATCACGCCGGACTTCGTGCTGACCCAGGCCGAGCTGGCCGTGCTGTGGCAGCACCACGAGCTGGGCAGGCTGCCCTACCCGCTGGACGTGCCGTCGTTCGGCGCCACCGAGTCCGAACGCAGGGACATCGAGCACGACGTGCGCGACGACCTCGCGAGCAGGGGCCTCATCTACGACCACCGGCTGGTCGGCCTGCTGCACCTGCTGGCGGAGCACGACGTCGCGGTGGACGCCGTCGGCTACTTCGACCGCACGGTGCGGGCACTGGCCGTGTCGAACGGCGAAGACGCGGCGATGGTGATCATCGACGGTGACCAGGTCGGCGTGCTGGAGATCCGGCCGACCGGCCTGGCCCGATCCATCGTGGACGTGCTGCCCGACGGCGCGGCCGGTCCGGGCGCCGGGTTGTCGGTGCCGCTGGACGCGTTGCAGATGGCCGTGCGGTTGCACGAGGAGGCGCCGGAGTCCGAGGACCCGTGGGGCGGCGACGACCTCGACGAACGACAGGCGCTGGAGCAGGCGGGCCTGTCGGGCCAGGACGCCGCCGCCGTCGCGGAGCTCGCGGCCGGGCGGGTCCGAGGTGGCCAGTTCGGGGTCAGCCGCGTGAGCACGCACCTGACCGCCGACCGGTCGCACATCGTGATCAACTGGTTCGACACGGTGCAGGGCCGCTATCTCATGGTCAGCGAGAGCGGGTGGCTGAGCCTCGCCCCCACCGACAACGAACGCCTCGCCCACCGCATCGACTCCGTGCTCACCACCGTCTGAGACGGTGGTGAGCACGGCGATCTGACGATCAGGAGCACTTGCGCCCTTCGTTCACGCACTTCACGATCTGCGCCATCGTCTGCTCGGAGTTGACGTTGACGTAGTCGTTGTGGTCGGAGAACGGGTTGTGGTTCTCCTCCGGGAACGCGTCGAGCTGGTACTGGCCCTTCTCCTGCACGTCCCGCGGGATGTTGTAGGAGATGCTGATCCGCAGCTGCGGGATGGCCTTGGTGCCGCTCGGGCACTTGCCGGAGTTCTTGTCCGCGAACTTGACGTGGTCGCGGTGGTTGGCGCTGTCGGTGTTCTTGCCGTCCCAGCAGCTGGCGAAGTCGTGCACGCGCATGACCTTGCTGCCGTTCGGGCAGATCACGTACTTGTCCGACAGCCGGTCCTCGAACCCGCTGCAGGTCCAGGTGGCACGGGCGTTGGCGGGGCCGCGGCTGGTCGGCTTCGCGTCACCGACGATCATCTTCAGGAACTTCGGCATGGCGGTGACCTTGCTGGCCGCGTTGCCCCGGTACTCGATCTTCACCTGGGCCGGCCGTTCGATCTTGCCGTTGTTGCCGACGAGCTCCAGGTTCGGGCCAGAGGGAACCGCTAGGGCCGCGTCGCCGCCGCCGTTGTTGTTACCCCCGTTGTTGCCGTTGTTGCCACCGTTGTTGTTGCCGCCGTTGTTGTTACCACCGTTGTTGTTGCCGCCGTTGTCGTTGCTGAGCTTGCACGGCGCCAGGCGCTCCAAGCCCTGCGGCTTCTGGCCGTTGCGGCCGATCGCGATGGCCATCCGGTCGATCGTGGCGACCCGCTTGTCCTTCAGCGGCCCCAGAATGGCGTTGTTGATGAAGTTCGGGCCGCCCTGCCCCTTGCTGGTCACGATCCGCTGGTTGGCCTCGGCGATCTGCTTGTCCAGCAACGCGAGGTTGCGGTCCACCTCCGCGATCGCCTGGTCCGGCACGGCACCCAGCTCGCCGCGCACCGACGGGCACTTCACAGTCGGCGTCGCATCGTCGCCGTTGCCGCCCGGCTGGCCGGCGAACTTGCGCGGAGCCTGGCCGTGGTCGCCGTGCTGGCCGTGGCCCTCCGAGCCGCCCTGCTGACCGCTGAACTTGCGCGGCGCCTGGCCGTTGCCGCCGTGTCCGGCGCCGAAGAACATCTCGCAGTCGGCGAGCGAGGTCAGGTTCGGCTTGGGCGCGCTGCGGCCGATCGCGATCGCCATGCGGTCCAGCGTGGCCACGCGCTTGTCGCGCAGCGGGCCGAGGATCGCGTTGTTGACGAAGTT
The DNA here is from genome assembly GCF_003269295.1 of Lentzea atacamensis. Classification (GTDB taxonomy): domain Bacteria; phylum Actinomycetota; class Actinomycetes; order Mycobacteriales; family Pseudonocardiaceae; genus Lentzea; species Lentzea atacamensis. The sequence continues at coordinate 776,815 of NZ_QLTT01000001.1, forward strand.
CGGGTCACCGGGGTTCTCGTTGCGCGCCACCCGGTCGTTGGCCTCCTTGAGCTGCTTGTCCAGCAGCTCGAGGTTGCGGTCCACCTCGCCGCGCGCCTGCTGTGGCACGGCGGGCAGCCGGTCCTTGACCGACGGACAGGCGATGTGGGGTGCGCCCGCCTCCTTGACCTTGTCCGGCCCGGACCCCGACGAGTTCACGTTCGCCTTGGGGTTGATCCGCACGACCGGCCAGAAGTACGACGACTTGTCACCGTTCTTGCAGGTCGTCTCGGAGTCCGCGAGGCTCTCGTCGCTCGAGTCGGCGCTGATCGACAGGTTGCCGACGAAGTCGTGGACGTGCTGGGCACCGTGGGGCAGCCCTGGCTGGGCGACCGGGTTGTCGGCACTGAACTTGCCGCTCTCGTTCGTGCCGCAGTCGACGGTGAACACGCCACTGGCACCGTTTTGCTGCACCTTCGGCGTGACGACGTTCTTGGCGACCTGCTCAATGCGCACGAACGCGCCGACTGGCGCCGGCTCGCCGTCCTTGGCGGCCAGCGCCACGGTAGCGGTGCCCGCGGCCACGACGGCGACCGCCGACAACGAGGCGATCAGGCGGAACTTCCGTCTATCGGCTTCGCGGTGTGTCATTCGTCCTCCTCGCTCATGCCGTGCATGATCGGGAGTACGTGCCAGGAGCCCTTCCGGATCAATCGGAAGTGCTGCGTCACAAGTCGATTGAGAACTCAGGCCTCGTTCGGGTAGAAAGCGCTTTCCGGCTACCGCGGTGTGAACGTCACTCTGACAGCACCAGGTGGTAACTTAAGGTGACCGTCCACGCCCTCACCGGTGAGCAGTTCGGTCCCCGTGGCCGGGATCAGTTCCGTCTCGTCCGTGTGGTTGATCGCGAACAGGTACCGCCCCTGCTCCCCCTCCCGTTCGACCACCTCGACGTCGCGGGGCAGGTCGCGCGAGGAGATCCCGGCCTCCGCGCTCGCGGCGACCAGCACGGCGTCGAGCCCGTCCTCCCCCAGACACGTCGACACGTACCAGGCGCTGCCCTTCCCGAACGGATGCCGGGTGACGGCGGGCAGGCCGGCGGCAGGGCCGTCCACGTAGGACCACACCGGCAGGGCGCCGCGCAACGTCACGACCTCGGACCACACGTCACCCGTCATCCCGCTGTCGAGGCGCACCCGCTCACCGGCGCGCAGCGGCGTGAACTCCTCCACCGTCAGGCCGAGCACGTCCCGCAACGCGCCGGGGTGCGGACCGTCGTGGATGGTGTCGTGCTCGTCCACGATCCCGGAGAAGCACGACACGACCAGGACGCCGCCGTTCTCGGCGTACCGGCGCAGGTTGGCCGACGCGGCCTCCGTCATCGCGTACAGCGCTGGCACCACGACCAGCGGATAGCCGCTCAGGTCGGCTTCCGGGTGCGCGAAGTCGGCGGTGAGGTGCAGGTCGTACGTGGCGGCGTACCAGGCTTCCGCCCGCTCGCGGGCGTCGAGGTCGGCGCTGGGCCGCCACTCCTGCCGCTGCGCCCACCACGACTGCCAGTCCCACAGCAGCGCGATGTCCGCGACCACGCGGCTGCCGCGCAGTGCGGCGAGCGCGCCCAGGTCCTCGCCGAGGCGCACGACCTCCCGCCAGATCCGGCTCTCCGTGCCGGCGTGCGGCAGCATCGCCGAGTGGAACTTCTCGGCGCCGAACCGGGAAGCCCGCCACTGGAAGAACATCGCGCCGTCAGAGCCGCGGGCGACGTGCGCGAGACTGTTGCGCGCCATCTCCCCGCGACTCTTGGCGATGTTGCGGCGTTGCCAGTTCACCGCGCTGGTGGAGTGCTCCAGCAGCAGCCACGGCCGGCCGCCGGCCAGCGAACGCGTCAGGTCGGCGGTCATCGCGAGGTTCACGTGCGCGCGCTCGTTCTCGGCGATCAGGTAGTGGTCGTTGGTGACGACGTCCACCTCGCGCGCCCAGGACCAGTAGTCGATCGACTGGCACTGGGACAGCGCGGCGTGGAAGTTCGTGGTGATGGGGACGCCGGGTGACGCCTCGCGCAGGACGTCCCTCTCCCGCTTGAAGTTCGCGAGCATCGCGTCGTTGGTGAACCGCTCCCAGTCGAGCTGCTGGGCGGGGTTGCCGGCGGTCGGGGTGAGGCGTGGCGGCTGCACCTGTTCCCAGCGGTTGTAGGTCTGGCCCCAGAACGTGGTGCCCCACGCCTCGTTGAGCTCCTTGACCGTCGTGTAGCGGTCGGTGAGCCAGCGGCGGAACGCGGCCGCCGCGAGGTCGCAGTAGCAGGCGCTCACCGGTGCGCCGTACTCGTTGTGAACGTGCCACATCGCGAGGGCGGGGTGCTCGCCGTAGCGACGCCCGAGCTGCCGGGTGATCGACACCGTGGCCTGCTGGTAGGCGGGCGCGTGGTGGCAGATCGTGCCCCGGCCGCCGAACGCGTACCGCACGCCCTCGCGGGACACCGGCAGCGCCATCGGGAACTTCTCGTAGAACCAGGCGGGCGGCACGACCGTCGGCGTGCCGAGGTCGACGCGGATCCCGTTGTCGTGCAACAGGTCCATCAGCCCGTCCAGCCAGCCGAAGTGGTACTGGCCCGGCTCGGGTTCCAGCTGGGCCCAGGTGAAGATGCCGATGCTGACCATCGTCACCCCGGCCTCGCGCATGAGGCGGACGTCCTCCTGCCACACCGGTTCCGGCCACTGCTCGGGGCTGTAGTCACCGCCGTACGCCATGGCCTCCAACCCGATCGGCCAGTGCCGCCGCTCCATTCGCACCCCTGTCTCTGTGATCGTGCACAGCGAAGGAACCCGCCCAAGAACGTGCTCCAACCGTACATTTCGCCTATTGCCCGTGTCGAGGACGCGTCTCTACTGTGAACGTGCACAGTCCACCAGCCTCCCACCCGACATCGGAGGAACGGATGCAGCGCCGCACCGCCCTCGCAGTCATCGCACTCGCCGGCTCCCTCGCCCTCACCGGATGTGACGGCGGAGCCCCTGCCGCGACCGGCCCGGTCGAACTGACCATGTGGTCCTGGGCAAGCCTGCAGAAGGTCGCGGAAATGTGGAACGCCGACCATCCCGACATCAAGGTCACCGTGCAGGAGCAGGGAGGTGGCGACGAACTCGTCACCAAGGTCATCACCGCCGCGAAGGCGGGCGACGGACCGGATCTGGTGCAGGCGGAGTACCAGATGATCCCGACTCTGGTGTCCAACGACGTGCTCACCGACGTCGCGGAGTTCGCCGGTGGCGCCGAGGACTCGTTCTCGGAAAGCGTCTGGAAGCAGGTGACCCTGGGCTCCCCCGCGGTCTACGCGATTCCGCAGGACACCGCTCCCCTCGCACTCTTCTACCGCGAGGACCTCTTCACGCAGTTCGGCCTCGCGGTGCCGAAGACGTGGACCGAGTTCGCCGAGACGGCTCGTCAGCTCAAGCAGAAGGACCCTAACCGCGCACTGACCACCTTCTCCAGCAATGACGCGGGACTTTTCGCCGGACTCTCCCAGCAGGCGGGAGCGACCTGGTGGCAAACGTCCGGCGACACCTGGAAAGTCGGCGTCGACGACGAGTCCTCGCGCAAGGTCGCCGACTTCTGGGGCGGCCTGGTGAAGGACGGAGTCATTGATAACCAACCGATGTACACGCCCGCGTGGAACAAGGCGCTGAACGACGGCACGCAGATCGCCTGGGTGAGCGCGGTCTGGGCGCCGGGCACGCTGACCACCAGCGCACCGGACACCAAGGGGAAGTGGAAGATGGCGCCACTGCCGCAGTGGACCGCAGGTGCGGCCAAGACCGGCAGCTGGGGCGGGTCGGCCACCGGAATCACCGGCAAGGCGGCCAAGGACGGCAAGGCGCAGGCCGCCGCGAAGTTCGCCACCTGGCTCAACACCGACCCCAAGGCCATTGCCGCGCTGGTGAAGGAAGCGGGTGTCTACCCGGCCGCCACCGCCGCGCAGAGCAGCGGCGCGCTCACCACCCCGGAGTTCTTCCCGAACCAGCCCGACTTCTACGCGCTCGCGGCCGACATCGCGAAGGGCACCGCGGCGGCCGGATGGGGACCGAACGTGAACGTCGCCTACAACACCTTCAAGGACGCGTTCGGCAAGGCGGCCACCGAGAAGTCGTCGTTCCCCGCCGCGCTCAGGACGGTGCACGAGACGACTGTCGCGGACATGAAGAAAAACGGCTTCAAGATCGAGGGCTGAGATGGCTCACACCAGGCGGCTCGTGCCGCACGGCTTCCTCGCGCCCGCGATCGTCCTGTTCGGACTGTTCTTCGCACTGCCGATCGGCTACGCCGCCCACCTGAGCCTGCACTCGATGCAGGTCAAGGGACTGGGACTCGGCCGCAACGCCCGTGAGGAGGTGTGGGTCGGGCTGGACAACTACGCCACCGCGCTGGCCGACCCGGAGCTCCTCGCGGGCGCGGGCCGGGTCCTGCGGTACGGGGCGATGCTCGTGCCCACGATGCTCGGTCTCGCGCTGCTGTTCGCGTTGTTGCTGGACCTGCCGCGCACGAGGTTCCGAGCGTTCTCCCGGCTCGCGATCTTCCTGCCCTACGCGGTGCCCGGCATCATCGCCTCGCTGCTGTGGGGGTTCCTCTACCTGCCGAGCGTCAGCCCCGGCTACTTCCTGCTGAACGCGGCCGGGTGGAGCGGTCCCGACCTGCTGCACGGCGACGGGTTGTTCCTGGCGCTCACCAACATCTCGGTGTGGGGTGGCACGGGCTTCAACATGATCGTGATCTACACCGCGCTGCGTGCCGTCCCGCCCGAGCTGTACGAGTCGGCACGGCTGGACGGCTGTTCCGAGGCGCAGATCGCGTGGCGGATCAAGATCCCGCTGATCAGGCCGTCGCTCGTGCTGACGTTCTTCTTCTCCACCATCGCCACGCTGCAGGTGTTCGCGGAACCGATGACGCTGCGACCGCTGACCAACTCGCTGACCTTCACCTGGAGCCCGTACATGAAGGTCTACCGGGACGCTTTCGTGCAGGGCGGCCTTCACTCCGCCGCCGCGACGGCCGTGGTGATCGCGGCGGTCACGCTGCTGCTCTCGTTCAGCTTTCTCAAGCTGGTCAACAGACGGGCCGCGTCGTGAAGCGCCGCACGTCGTGGGTGCCGACGCTCGTGTTGCTGCTGGGCGCGGTGTACTGCCTGATCCCCGTGCTGTGGGTGCTGATGGCGGCGACGAAGAGCCGCAGCGAGCTGTTCAGCACCTTCACGTTCCTGCCCGGCAGCGGGCTGTGGTCGAACCTCGCCGAGCTCACCGCCTACCGCGACGGGGTGTACTGGCTGTGGATGCTCAACTCGGCGCTGTACGCCGGGGTGGGCGCGCTGCTGTCCGCCGTGGTGTCGGCGGTGAGCGGGTACGCGCTGGCCAAGTTCGACTTCCGCGGCCGCGGCGTCATCTTCACCGTGATCCTCACCGGTGTGCTGATGCCGCCGATCACGCTGGCCGTGCCGCAGTACCTCCTGCTGGCGAAGGTCGACCTGGCCGGGACGTACTGGTCGGTGCTGCTGCCCAGCATCCTCAGCCCGTACGGCATCTACCTGGCCCGCGTGTACGCCGCCGCCGCCGTGCCGGACGAGGTGCTGGAGGCCGCCAGGATGGACGGGGCCCGTGAGCTGCGGCTCTTCACCTCGATCGCCTGGCCGATGATGCTGCCGGGGCTGGTGACGATCTTCCTGTTCCAGTTCGTCGCGATCTGGAACAACTTCCTGCTGCCCTACGTCATGCTCGCCGACGACGGCACGTTCCCGGTCACGGTCGGTCTCTACAGCCTGCTGCAGCAGGGCGCGAGCAGACCCGCCCTCTACACCCTCGTGATCACCGGCGCACTGCTGTCGATCATTCCCCTGATCGCGCTGTTCCTCGGCTTGCAGCGCTACTGGCGGGTCGATCTGCTGTCGGGAGTCGTAAAGTCGTGACCACCAACCGGAGCAGATGAGGGCCGATGACGGACACAGCGCCACGACGGCGGGCACGCGCTCAGCGGCCGCCGACGATCATCGACGTCGCCGAGCACGCCGGTGTCTCCCGTGGCACGGTGTCACGCGTTCTGCAGGGCGGGCACAACGTGAGCCCCGCCGCCAGGGAGGCCGTCGACGCCGCGATCCGCAAGCTCGGCTACGTGGTGAACCGCGCGGCCCGCAGCCTCGTGACCCAGCGGGCCGGTTCGGTCGCGTTCCTGCTGTCGGAGACCCAGGACCGGCTGTTCGCCGACCCCAACTTCACCACGCTGCTCACCGGGTGCACCACCGCCCTGGGCGAGCACGACATCCCGCTCATCCTGATCACCGCGGGCACCGACGCCGAACGCCGCCGCATCCTGCCGTTCCTGTCGGCGCACCACGTCGACGGAGTGCTGCTGATCTCCTCGCACCGCGGCAACCCGATGATCGAGCACCTGCGCCGGGCGAACCTGCCGTTCGTGTGCTGCGGCAAGCCGCTCGGCGAGCGCGGCACGCTGTCCTACGTCGCGTCCGACGACCTGGAGGGCGCCAGGACGATGGTCCGCCACCTGATCGAGTCCGGCCGCAGGCGCGTCGCGACCATCGCCGGCCCGCAGGACATGCCCGGCGGGCTCGAACGGCTGCAGGGCTACCGCGAGATGCTCGCCGAGCACGGCATCGCCTACGACAAGCGGCTGGTCACGACCGGCGACTACAGCCGGGCGAGCGGTGAGGCGTGCATGCAGCAGCTGCTCGCCACGGCGAAGGACATCGACGCGGTGTTCGTCGCGTCCGACCTGATGGCCGACGGAGCGCTGGCGGCGATCGAGCGGGCGGGTCTGCGTGTGCCCGATGACATCGCTGTCGGCGGTTTCGACGACTCACCGGCCGCGACGGCCGTCCATCCCCCGCTCACGACGATCCGCCAGCCGTGGAGCCGGATCAGCGAGATGATGGTGCGCCAGCTGCTCGCACAGATCGCCGGCGAGGGACCCGCGACGGTCATCCTGCCCACCGAGCTGGTGGTCCGCGAGTCCGCTTGACCTTTCTCGACGAATTGGGACGCATTCGACTGAATTCGACTGTGCACGTTCACATCATTCGACATTCTCACTCTTGAATAGATCTTTCAATTGCGGTTCTATCAAGATAGATGCCGCGCATGAACACTGTGCACGTTCACAGGACTCAAAGGAGAGATCTCATGACCGCGCACGGCACCAGCCGCGCGGGAAGAGCCGCCGTTTTCCTGTCGGTGCTGGCACTTTCCGCGACGCTGCCGGCCCCTGCCGCCTCCGCTGCGTCGCTGACCATGCGCGGCGCCGACGTCTCGACCGTCCAAAGGGCATTGGAGCTCGGGGCGAGGTACTACGACGCGAACGGCACCGCCAGGGATCCGCTCGACGTCCTCCAGGGTGTCGGCGTCAACTACGTCCGCCTGCGCATCTGGAACAACCCGCGCAGCGGCTACAACAACAAGGCCAAGGTCCTGCAGTACGCGAAGACCGTGAAGGCCAAGGGCCTCAAGCTGCTCGTCGACTTCCACTACTCCGACACGTGGGCGGACCCCGGCAAGCAGGCCAAACCCGCGGCGTGGGCGAACCACGGCATCAGCCAGTTGCAAACGGACGTCTACAACTACACCTACGACGTCTGCAACAGCCTCAAGGCACAGGGAACCGCGCCGGACAGCGTGCAGATCGGCAACGAGATCAACACCGGCATGCTGTGGGACGACGGCAGAGTCGTCAACAGCAACTTCACGAACCTCGGCCGTCTGCTCAAGGCCGGTTACAACGCCACGAAAGCGTGCAACCAGAGCACCCAGGTGATCATCCACACCGCGAACGTCCGCACCGGTCCACGCTGGTTCTACGACGGCATTCGCGCCCAGGGCGTCCAGTGGGACATCACCGCCCTGTCGTACTACTGCTACTGGCACGGCAGCATGTCCGCGATGGCCGGCGTGGTGGCCGACGTGCGGTCGCGGTACGGCAAGCCGGTCGTCCTCGCCGAGACCGCTTACCCGTACACCACGGCGAACCACGACGGCACGGCGAACGTGATCAGCGCCGCGCAGCCGTGCGCGGGCTATCCGGCGACGCCCGCCGGGCAGGCGGCCAACTTCACCGCCGTGCAGAACACGGCCCGCAACGCCGGTGCGATCGGCGTCTTCTACTGGGAGCCCACCTGGCACGCCGTGCGCGGCAACGGCTGGGACCCCGCCGACATCGCCAACTCCGGCAACGGCTGGGAGAACCAGGCCGTGTTCGACCGCACCGGGCGCCTGCTGCCCGGCATCCGCTGGACGTCCTGACAACGATCTTCCTAGCTCCGAGTTCTCTTTCGCCGCCCCTGCCAAGGAAGAGGTACCTCGTCATGCCCGGAATCCGTCTGCTGCGCCGAGCGGCGATCGCCTGCGCGGCCGCCGTCCTCGCGTCCACCGTCGCCGCGGTTCCGGCGGCCGCCGCCGACAACCCCTACGAACGCGGGCCGAACCCGACCCGCGAGAGCGTCGCCGCCAGCCGCGGCACCTTCGCCACGGCCGAGACGAGCGTGGGCGGCGGCAACGGCTTCGCCGCGGCGAAGATCTACTACCCGACGGACACCAGCCAGGGGAAGTTCGGCGCGATCGCTGTCGTGCCCGGCTACACGGCGACGTGGGCGGCAGAAGGCGCGTGGATGGGGCATTGGCCGGCCTCGTTCGGGTTCGTCGTGATCGGCATCGACACGCTCAGCCGCAACGACTGGGACGTCGCGCGCGGCACCCAGTTGCTGGCTGCGCTCGACTACCTGACCCAGCGCAGCTCGGTGCGCGACCGGGTCGACGCGACCCGGCTCGCGGTGATGGGCCACTCGATGGGCGGTGGCGGCGCCATCTCCGCCGCCCTGCGCCGGCCGTCGCTGAAGACCGCGATCGGCAACGCGCCGTTCAGCGCCTCGCAGAACCTGAACAACATGCAGATCCCCACCGCGCTGCTGGCGGGTCAGCGGGACGGGACGACCACCCCCTCGTCGATCTCCGGCTACTACAACCAGATCCCCGCGGGCGTCGAGAAGATGTACCTCGAGCTCACCGGCGCCGGACACGGTTTCCCCACCTCGAACAACCCGGTGATGACGCGCAAGGTCATCCCGTGGATGAAGATCTTCATCGACAACGACACGCGCTACCACCAGTTCCTGTGCCCGTTGATGGACAACACCGGGATCTCGGCCTACCGCAGCACCTGCCCGCTGATTCCGGTGACCCGACGCCTCCCGCGGACACCTACAGCCTGGTGGGCGCCGCCTCTGGCAAGTGCGCGGACGTCGAGGGCGTGTCCCAGGCGAACGGCGCCAGGCTGCTCCTGTGGACCTGCAACGGTCAGGTCAACCAGCGGTGGACCCGGACGGCCGCCGGTGAGCTGCGTGTCTACGACAACCCGAAGTGCATGGACGCGGGCGCTTCCGCTCAGGGCACGCGGGTGACGATCAACGCCTGCAACGGCGGCAACAGTCAGAGGTGGACGGTCAACGCCAACGGCACGGTCACGAACGCCGCTTCCGGGCGTTGCCTCGACGCCGGCGGCACGGCCGACAACTCGCCGGTCGTGGTGAACACCTGCACCGGTGGCTCCAGCCAGAACTGGAGCAAGCGGTCATGAGCGGCACCTCTCCGTTCACCGGCTACAACCTCGTCAACATGTGACAGGAGAACCGTGTACCTCAAGCGTCTGGCGCTCCTCACGGCCGCACTGAACGCGGCCGTGCTGGCGCCGATCCCCGCGTCGGCCGCACTGCCACCGCAGTGCTCAGGCACCGCGCCGATCAGGTGCAGCTTCAACCTCGCCCCCGGCAACTACGACGTCACCGTGGAACTGGGAAGCACCAGCAAGGCCGCCAACACCTCCATGTCCGTGGAGGCACGCAGGCAGATCCTCAACCCCGTCTCCACCACCTCCGGCCAGCTCGTCCGCACCAGGGCGACGGTCAACGTCCGCAGCCCGGAGGGGCAACCCACCGGGCAGGGCGGTACGGGCACGTCCGGCCTGCAGATCACGTTCAGCGGCACCGCACCCGCGGTCAACTCGCTGACCGTGGCCCCCGCGCAGGCTCCCCTGGTGGCGTACCTCGCCGGCGACTCGACCGTCTGCGACCAGCCGACCGCGCCCTACACCGGCTGGGGTCAGTACCTGCCGTCGCGGATCCGTGAAGGCGCGGTGGTCGCCAACTACGGCGACTCCGGCGAGAGCTCGGGCAGCTTCCTGTCCAACCGCGCGCTGTTCCCCACGATGAAGCCGCTGATCAAGAGCAAGGACCTGGTGTTCATCCAGCTCGGGCACAACGACAAGACCACGAGCGCGACCACGTTCCGCGACAACCTCGCCAAGTTGGTCAGCGGCGTCCGGGAGCGCGGCGGCGTCCCGGTGCTGATGACCCCGCCGGTGCGCAGGTTGTTCAGCGGCGACCGGCTCACCGGTGCCGCGCTGCACGTCAACAGCGTGGGCGTCGACCTGCCCGCGGTGATCAGGGCGCTGGGCCGCAGCGCGAACGTGCCGGTGATCGACCTGACCGCGAAGAGCAAGGCCCTGGTCGAGTCGATGGGACCGTCGGCGTCCCAAGCCCTCTACCTCACGAGGGAGGCGGGCGACAACACTCACTTCTCCGCGCGAGGCGGCGCGGAGATGGCTGGACTCGTCGTGCAAGGCGTGCGTGAGCTGAACCTGCCGTTGGTCAGCTACCTGCGCTGAGCCCATCCAGCCGCTGGCCCTGGCGTGGCGGCGCCAGGGCCAGTTTCCAAGTCCGTCCTTCCCCGAAAGGAGGCGCCATGCCACGACTGTCCGCGGTCGCCCTGCTGGTGAGCGCGCTTCTCGCCGTCCCCCTCAGCGCTTCGGCCGCACCGGTGACGGTGACCAACGGAACCCAGTTCACCGACACGTCCGGCAACGTCGTGCACGCCCACGGCGGCGGCATGATCAAAGTCGGTGCGCACTACTACTGGTTCGGTGAGAACCGCAACCCCGACAACACCTTCAAGGCGGTGTCGGTCTACCGCTCGACGGACCTGAAGACGTGGGAGTTCCGCAACAACGTCCTCACCAACTCGTCAGCCGCCGAGCTGCGTCTGGCGAACATCGAACGACCGAAGGTGATCTACAACAGCACCACCCGTCAGTTCGTCATGTGGATGCACAAGGAGAACGGCCGGGACTACAGCGAGGCCCGCGCCGCCGTCGCCACCTCGTCCACGGTGGACGGCAACTACACGTGGCGCGGCAGCTTCCGCCCGTTCGGTCACATGTCCCGCGACATCACGTTGTTCAAGGACGACGACGGGACCGCCTACATGGCCTCCGCCGCACGCAACAACGCCGACCTCCACCTGTACCGGCTCAACGCCGACTACACCCAGGTCAGCACGCTGGTGCGAGTGCTGTGGCGAGGCGTCTCCCGCGAATCTCCCGCCTTCTTCAAACGGAACGGCATCTACTTCCTGGTCACCTCCGGCGCCACCAACTGGAACCCCAACCAGCAGAAGTACGCGACCGCGACCAGCATGACCGGAACGTGGAGCGGGCTCGCGAACGTCGGTGACTCCACCGCCTACCGCAGCCAGACCGCGTTCGTACTGCCCGTGCAGGGCACGCAGACCACCTCGTACATCTACCTCGGCGATCGCTGGGCGGGCGCGTGGAACCGCCCGGTCAACGAGTCCCAGTACGTATGGCTGCCGCTGACGTTCCCAACGTCCCGCACCATCACCATGAGGTGGCACCAGAGGATCAGCATCGACACCGCCACCGGAGTCGTGCAGGGCCTCTGACCCGAGTTCGCGCACGGACCGGCCCTGGTGACGGCGAGGTCACCAGGGCCGGCGTGACCACCGGGCGGGCGTGCTGACTTCGGGGTCGCGCCCGCACCGGCGGCCGATCAGGAGGTCGTGCAGGTGTTGCCGTTGAGCGTGAACGAGGCCGGCGCCGGGTTCGACCCGTTGTACGTGCCGTTGAACCCGATGCTCGCCGACGCGTTCGGTGCCAGCGTGCGGTTCCAGGTCAGGTTCGTGGCGGTGACGTCGGCGCCGGACTGGGTGAACGTGGCACCCCAGCCGGGCAGCGTGACCCGCTGGCCGTTGGCGTAGCTGAACGCCAGGGTCCAGCCGTCGATCGCGCTGGTGCCCGTGTTCGTGATGGACACGCTCGCGGTGAACCCGTTGCCGCCGCCCCAGTTCTGGGCCGAGTAGCCGACCTTGCACGTGCCGGTGCCGCCGCCCGTGCCGGTCGTCGCCGTCGCGATGCCGGAGTTCGCCGAGACGTTGCCGGCCGCGTCCCTCGCCCGCACCTGGTACCGGTACGTGGTCGACGGGGTCAGGCCGCTGTCGGTGAAGGTCGCCGACGCGACCGAGCCGACGAGGGTGAACGACCCGCTGCCGACCGCGCGGAACACGTCGTACCCGGTGACGCCGACGTTGTCGGTCGACGCGGCCCAGGTCAGCGTGAGGCCGGTCGAGGTGACGCCCGACGCGGCCGGAGTGCCCGGGGTGGACGGTGGCTCGGTGTCACCGGGGCCTCCGCCGCCGAAGATGGTGGCTTCCTTCGAGGTCTGGCGGACACCGTTGGCGCCGTTGAGGAAACGCTCACCCCACGGCGTGAGACTCGCCGGGTTGAAGGAGTTGGTCATGTCGAGGTAGCCGACATCGCTGCTGTTGCCGCTCCACGACCAGCCGATGTAGCCGAGTCCGCGGGCCTGGGCCTGCGCCATGATCGTGTTCTCGTCCGGGTCGCCGTCGCTGTGGTTGTGCCCGAACTCGCCCACCACCAGCGGAAGGCCGGCGGTCTGGAACGCGTTGAAGTAGGCGTTGATCTCGGCCGCGGTGTCGTACACGCCGTACATGTGGACGGAGAACACCGTGTTGCGCAGCGGGTCGGCGTTGAAGACCGACGCCGCGTTGTCGCGCATGATGTTCTGCCAGTCCTGGCCCCACATCGGCGCGTCGGCCATGATGAGGTGCTGCAGACCGGCGCCGCGCAGGCGGCTGATCGCGCTGCTCGTCGCACTCGCCCAGGTGGCGCTCACGGACGCGTTGTTGCCGAACGGCTCGTTGCCCAGGTTGACGATGACGTAGTTCTCCTGGCCCTTCAGCACGTTCGCCACGCTGAGCCAGTACGTCGCCGCCTGGTCCAGGGACGCGGCGCCGCTCTGCTCGCCGTAACCCGTGGTGTCGTGGACTTCCAGCACGCAGATCATCTTGTTCTGCTTGCACAGCGAGATGACGTTGGCGACCTCGGTGGCCGGCGTCGGACCCCACCGCTGACCGCTGCCGAGCACGACGCGAACAGTGTTGGTGCCGAAGGACTTCATGTCCGCGAAAGCCCTGTTCTGGGTCGGGTACCAGACGTAGGCGTGGTTCACGCCGCGCATCACGAACGGCGTGCCGTTGGCCTCGACGACCCGCGTGCCCTCGACGTGCAGCCCGACTGCCGGCGTGGGACCGCCGCCCAGCGCCGCGACCACGGCCGGGTACCACCGGCTTTCGATCTTCTGGATGCCGGTGGTGCTGTTGGGGTGGACGCCGTCGGTCGTGTCCGTCGCGGTGCTGAAGCCGGTCCACTGGTCGACGACGGTGATCGGCGAGGCGGCGGTGCTGTTCGCCTGCGCCCAGCCGGGGATCGCGTTGTTCAGGTCGACCACCCGCTGCCCGCACGCTGAACAGCCGGACGGGTTCATCGGGATGAACTTGGCGACGATCAGCTTGATCGCGGGGTTGCTCGCCCGCATCTGGCCGAGCATCGTGGTGTAGGCGTTGAGGATCGTCTGCGCTGAGATGTTGTTCCAGACGTCGTTGGTGCCCAAGTGCATCAGCACGATGTCCGGGCGCGCCGACGACAGCCAGCCGGGAAGCTGGTTGTCCCGCACGATGTTCGTGGCGAGGATCCCGCCGTGGCCCTCGTTCTCGCCGTCGTAGGGGAACCCGCAGCCCGGCGCAGGGAGTGAGCCGACGAAGTCGACGTCGGTGTGCCCGGTGTCCTGCAGGTGTTTCCACAGCAGTGCCCGCCAGCAGCCCGGCGAGCCGGTGATGGAGTCGCCGAGTGCCATGATCCGCGTGGGCGCGGCGGCACCGGCCGGGGCCGGAGCGATGACCGCGCAGGCCGCCAGGAGCAGGCCGGCCACCACCGCTCGGAGAAATCGCCAGGTCAAAACGACCTCCTGGGGGATGTGCGACAGGGGAAGGTCCGATTTCCGGGAGCGCTCCCAGAAATCGGACTGTAACCACGGGGAAATCCGGTGCCACACCGCCGAGTGGCCCACCGGCACAGCCTGTCCGTTTGCGGACAACCCGTTGACATCGGCTTGTCCGGCAGGACAGATCTCAGCCGTAGATCGTGGCTTGCTTCGAGGTCTGCCTGACCCCGTTGGCACCGTTGAGGAACCGCTGTCCCCACGGCGTCAGCCGCGACGGGTTGAACGAATGGACCATGTCGAGGTACGCCACATCGCTGCTGTTGCCGCTCCAGGACCACCCGAGGTAGCCGAGTCCGCGGGTCTGGGCCTGCGCCATGATCGTGTTCTCGTCCGGGTCGCCGTCGCTGTGCCGGTCACCGAGCTCGCCCACCACCAGCGGCAGCCCCGCCGACCGGAACGCGTCGAAGTAGGCGTTGACCTTCGCCGCGGTGTTGTAGACGCCGTACATGTGCACGGAGAACACGGTGTTGCGCTGCGGGTCGGAGTTGAACACCGAGGCGGCGTTGTTCCGCATGATGTTGTTCCAGTCCTGGCCCCACATCGGCGCGTCGGCCATCAGCAGGTGCTGCAGACCGGCACTGCGCAGCTTCCTGATCGCGCCGGTCGTCGAGCTCGCCCACCGAGAGCTGACCGACGCGTTGTTGCCGAACGGCTCGTTGCCCAGGTTGATGACGACGTAGTTCTCCTGACCCTTCAACGTGTTGGCGATGCCGACCCAGTAGTTCGCCGCCTGGTCCAGGGTCGCCGCACCGCCCTGGTCGCCGTACCCCGTGGTGTCGTGCACTTCCAGCACGCAGATCAACCTGTTCTGCTTGCACAGCCCGATGATCCGCGAGACCTCGGCCGCGGGCGTCGCGCTCCACCGCTGCCCGCTGCCCGCTGCCCAGCACGACCCTGACCGTGTTGGCGCCGAAGGACCTGATGTTCGCGAACGAGCTCGTCTGGCTCGGATACCAGGCGTACGCGTGGTTCACGCCGCGCATCACGAACGTGGCACCGTTCGCCTCGACGATCCGCGGGCCGTTGACCCGCAGACCGACCGCCGCGGCCGCGGGGGTGCCGGCGGAGACAGCGGGAGCGGCGATCACCCCCGTGGCCAGCAGCAGGCAGGCCACCACCGCACGAAGAAATCGCCAAGCCATCAGAGCCTCCCGTAGACAACGTTGTCAGACGTTCGCGAGGCCAAGGCTCGTGAACGTGCACAGCGAGGAAATCGGCGACAGCTCAGATGGAACAGCACATCAGAGATCGAAGCAAGCCTTCAAGTTTCCAGCGCTGTGCACGTACACAGTCCTCTAGCGCCGCAGAGCGGCGATCTCCTGTGTGGTCAGCACCCGGTTCCACACCGTCAACCTGCGCATCTTGCCCTTGAGGTACCGGCCGGCGGAGTTCGACGTGTCACGCGAATTCACTGTCACACCGTCGAATCTCGCGAATTCGACGGCATTGTCGAACAAACGCGCGGTGCCGTTCGACAAGGTGCAGGTGATGGTGTGCCAATTGCCGCGCGGCAAAGCTTGTTCGCCGCCGACGTCGAGCTCGCCGAGATCCCACAGCGAATAGGGCGTCCGCTGAGCGCTGTCGATCCACACCTGCGCGGACACGGTCAGGCCGTCGAGTCCGGTCGTGAGGTTGTCCGGCAGCTGCAGCTGACCATCCGTGCCGCCGAAGACGAGCCCGGCAGGAGAGCGGCCGACGTCACCGCGGATCGTCGCCGTACGGCCGTTTCCGGACTGGTCCGCGATGGCCGAGCCGGTTCCGCCGGTCAGGTCGTAGTCGGCCACGACGCCCTTCTTGTTGCCGCGCACCGGTGGCGGGCCCTGCCGCAGCCGTTCGAGCTCCGTCTTCGACACCGGCAGCACCGTGCCGTGACGCGGTTTCGCGGGCAGCTGGTAGTCCGCCGGGATCGACCAGTTCGGGTTCTCCAGCGAGTCGGTGACGAACGGGAGGTAGCCGCGGCGCGGTGTCTCGTCCATGAAGACGTAGAACTTGCTGCCGTCGTTGGACTTGAACGCCGTCGGCCCCTCGACCCAGTCGGTGCCGAGCCGGGTGCGGACGCAGTCGTCGACGAGCTCCCAGTTGCGGGGCCCGGTTCCCGGCAGGTCCACCGCCCGCAGGTCCTTCGACCGCTCCAGCACGATGTCCCGCGTGCACGACCCGATGACCTTCTCGTCCGTCGTGAAGCGGTAGTAGTACTCGCCTTCCTTGAGGACGGTGGAGTCGATCACGCCACTGCCGGGGTCGTTCCAGACCTGCGGGGTGGTGAACGTGCGGAAGTCGCGGGTCGTGGAGTACATCATCCGCGGGTACGTCGAGCCGGTGTGGCCGGGGTCCGCCGCCGAGTACACGTTGGACGCCCAGTAGACGACGTAGGCGCCGATCAACGGGTCGTAGGTCGCCTCAGGGGCCCACGTCATACCGGCCGTCGCGTCCGACACCAGGACGTGCCGTTGTTCCGACCACGTGACGAGATCCGTCGACTCCCAGATCTCCAGGTACCTGCTGCCGTGCCGCATCGCGGCGTCCCAGCCGCGCCCGTCGTGGATCTGCAGGTCGGTCGCGACGAGGAAGAACCTGTCGCCCTCCGGACTGCGGATGATGAACGGGTCGCGCACGCCGGTCTCACCGTGCTTCGACCTCAGCACAGGGCGGCCGCCGTTGAGCTCGTCCCAGTGCAACGGGTCGTTGCCCCTGCTGACCGCGAAGTGCACCTGTTCGGTGTCCTCGCTGGCTTCACCGGTGAAGTACGCGAACATGTACCCCTCCATCGCCGCCTTCCTGGGCAGCGGGAGGACCGTGAGCGTGAAGTAGCGGGTGCTGGTCGTGTACCCCTTGGTCGCCTTGACCGAGAGGCGAGCGGGGCGCGGGCGGGATCCGGCCGGCGGCCTGGTGACCTCACCTGTGGCGGTGACGACACCGGGATCGCTGCTCTGCCAGGTGAACTTGACGTCGCGGGCACCCTTGGCGGGCAACGTGATGTTGCCGCGGATCGCGTCCTCGTCGTGGATCACGATGGCTTTCAACGCGTTGTCGACCTTCTGCCGGTCGGTGATGTCCTCCAGCACTGTCACGGCGAAGTCGCGCGTGGCCGTGTAGCCGGCGTAGGTGGCCGTCGCTGTGAGCGTCAACGTCACATCACCGGTCCGCGGCGCGGGCCGGGTGACGACGCCGGTCGCCGACATCACCGAGGGCCTGCTCGACTCCCAGGAGATCACCGAGCCACCCGGGGTTCTGGTGGGGAGCGTGAGGTTCTCCGTCACGGCCGACGTGTTTCCCAGGTTGAGAGCCGCGACGTCGGCGGCAGGCCGGCCCGCCGCCGTTCCCTTCCCCAGTTCACGTGCTTCGCCCGCGCTGAGCGCCCGGCCGTAGAGGCGGAAGTCGCGGATCTTGCCCTTGAGGTGCTGATCCAGCGGGTAGACCGAGCGGCCGAGGTGGTTGGCCGTCGTGGTGCCGCCGCCGATGGAGCCGGGAGTGATGGTCACGCCGGTCTTCCTGGCGACCGCGACGCCGTCCTCGTAGAGGATCGCGGTACCGCTGCCCAGCGTGTAGGTGATCGTGCGCCAGCTTCCGCGCGCGAGGTTCCGTCCACTGTCGACGGTCTGCTCGGTCGACCAGTTGCCGGTCGCGATCGAGGCGCGGAACTGGTCGCCCGTGGCGAACAGGTAGCCGTTCCCGCTGTTGTCCAGGGTGTTGCCGAGGCCCCAGAGGAAGTACGGGACCGGCTGGTCGGCCGCGATCTCGACCTGAACCGAGACAGTGACGTCGGTCAGGCCGCGAAGCACGTTGTCGGGCAGGCGGACGTGGCCGCTCGTGCCACCGAGCCGGAGGCCTTCCGCGCCCAGCCAGGCGGTGTCACCGCTGACCGTGCCGTCGCGGCCGAAGCCGGACGTGTCGGGCACCGTCGTGCCGCTGGCCTGAGTGAGGTCGTAGTGCACCACGAGACCGTCGTCGAGCGTTGCGGCCGAGCTGGTCGTGACCGAGATCGCGAGCCCGGCCGCGGTGAGGGCGACGGCGACGAGCGCCGACGTGAAAGTGAGATGACGAAAGGACATGCCGGCCTTTCCCGACGGGCGCGCGAAGGCGCCCGGAACAGGCTGAAAAGGGGAACACGCGGACAGTCCCTGAAGTGAGCGCCAACATAGCTGGCACTCGATAGATCGTCAATGAACCTGGCGGGCGGGGCGGGAGAGGCCCCGCCCGCCGGGCGGTCACTTGCCCATGGTCTCGAGCGACCGCTGGGCGGCTGCCAGGCCGTCCTTCGGCGTGACGACACCGTCGCAGATCTCGCCGATGATCGTTCCGAACGCCTTCTGCATGCCGCCCCACTCCGGCGTCATCGGTGGTGTGAACGCGAACTCCGCGGACTCCTTGAACGCCGACATGTTGATGTCCGAGATGGCCCACGCCGGACGCAGGAAGTCCTCACTGTCCTGCACCTCCTTGTTGGCCGGTGCGTCCTGCCCGCTGGTGGCGATGGGTTTCTGCCCCTCGGCACTGGTCAGGAACTCGAGCACCTTGAACGCGAGCTCGGGACGCTTGCTGGACTTGGTGATCGCGAGGCCGCTCTGGAACGAGATCGTCGCCTGCTTGGTGTTCTTGAACAGCGGCGAGATGCCCCACCGCACCTGCGGGGTCTCCTTGAGCGAGGCGATGTTCCAGAAGCCGGTCATGATCATCGCGGCGTTGCCCTGGGCGAAGAGCTTGTCCGGGCTGGAGACCTTCAGCGCCTCGTAGTCCTTTTTGGACGGCGCGACGCGGTGCTTGTGCACCAGGTCGGCGTAGAACTGCATCGCCTTGACGTTCTCCGGCGAGTTGATCACCGGCTTGCCCGCGTCGTCGAGGACCCTGCCGCCGTTCTGCAACATGAACGCCATCCACCACGGCCACCAGTCGCCCGCGGCGAAACCGTACCGCATGGTCTTGTCGCCTTCCCTGACCGTCAGCTTCTGCGCGGCAGCCAGGAAGTCCGGCCACTTCCAGTCGGCGGTCGGGTAGGCGACACCGTCCTTGTCGAAGAGATCTTTGTTGTAGTACAGGACCATTGGCCCGTTGCGGTCCGGCAGCGCCCAGGTCTTGCCCTCGCGGTCGTAGGAGCGCGCGGCCCGCTCACCGAACCTCCCGACGAGGTCCAGCCTCGCGGTCTCGATGAAGGGGTTCAACGGCAGCAGCTGGTTGTTGCTGCTGTAGCTGTGCACGGACTCGGCGACCTGGATGATGTCCGGCGGGTTGCCCTCCGACATCATCTTCTGGATCGCCGAGCCGTAGTCCTTGGGGAGGTGCATCAGCTTGACGTTCACCCCGTCCACGCGCTCACTGGCGAGGTCGACCCGCTGCTGGTAGGTCTTCGCGTCCTGGTCACCGCCCCAGACCGCGACCGTCATCTCGGGGTCGGGCGCGGCTGCCGGCGCGCCGGTGGTGGTACACGCGGTCGCGACGAGGCACGCCACGACTGCGGACATGGCTCTGAACGGGCGGAGTTGCCCCATGAATTCGGATCCCCTCGGAAGTTCAGTCGAGCAGGTGGGTTTCGAAGGCGAGCACGGCCATGCCGAGGGACACCGGGTTGTCCAGGTGCCTGCCCAGCACGGTGGTCGCCGCTTCGAAAGCGGTTGCGAGCGCGTACTCCTTGATCACCGGGGTGACCGCCGACACGAGCGGCTCTCCGAGCGCGGCGCTGACCCATCCGCCGAACACGATCAACCCGGGGTTGAGCACGTTCACGGCGTTGGCGAGCGCCAGGCCGAGCGGACGGGCGTACCGGGCGAGCGTCTCCAGCGCCGCGGAGTCGCCCCGCCGCACGGCTCCCGCGAGCCGTGCCACCGTCGCCTCCAGGTCACCAGGAGGGCCGTCCCCGGCAAGGCGCACCAACGCGCCCGCTCCGACGTAGGCCTCCACACACCCGCGGCCCCCACACCGGCACGGTTCCCCACCGTCGTGAAGGACGGTGTGGCCCCACTCCCCCGCGCTGTTGGTCGCACCGCGCAGCAACCGGCCGTCGGCGAGCACTCCCAAGCCGACACCGGTCCCCAGGCTGACCACGATCACGTCGTCCTGGTCGCGCGCCGCACCGAACATCTGCTCGGCCAGCGTGATCGCCTTCAGCGGATGATCCAGCACCACCGGCACGTCACAGCGCCGTTCGAGCAACGCCCGCAACCGCGGCTCCGGCACGCCGACCCCGATCGCACGGATCGGCGCCTCGTACACCTGCTGCCGCACGGCGGCCACAGCGGTGAGAACGTGCTCGACCACGGCTTCCGGCGCGTTCTCCTCCACTGGCACCCGTTTCCGGGCCAGTCGCGCCATGGCTTGGTCGAACAACTCGGCCGTCACGTGTGTTTCCGCGACGTCCACTCCCACCACCAACGAACCGCCGCCGCGCAACGTCAGCTGCGTGGCAGGCCGCCCACCGGTGCGCGGTCCAGCCGTTTCCTTCAGGAATCCGGCTTTCGCCAGCTCACCGACGATGGTGCCTATCGTGGCGACGGACAGGCCGAGCTGGTTCGCCAGCTCCAGCCGGGTCCGGGGTTCGCCACCGTAGAAGCTCCGCATGACCTCGACGCGGTGTGCCCGCCTCAGATCACCCGAATGCTTCAGTCGCATGAACCTGTTCCTCGTACTGCGCTCCGATCGGGCACAGTACGTGATCTTCATTCAATTTTGAAGAGGTTCTTTCAACGGTCAGCAGAAGTGTGATCGCCTCGCCACCAGGATGTTTGCGCGATCAAGCTTCATCCGGACCGCTAACGGTTCGCAACGCTACGTGTGCGGCCGGTAGGTGGCCTGGCCGTTCACGACGACCAGGTCGACCTCCACGGAGCTCGGGCTGTGCCCGCCCAGCGGCGCGAGCACGACCGGCGGCCCGCCCTGGTGGATCACCACGTTCACACCGAGGTGACTCGCGATGAGGTGCCCGAGCAGGTCGCGCGCGTTGCCCGCACTCGTGTTCTCGTTCTCGCTGGGCCGCAGACTCCAGTTGAGGTTCTCGACCAGCGCGCCGTTGAGGTGTCCCGGCAGCATCGGCCTGCCGGCAGCGAAGTCTGTCGCGGCCCTCGCCACGTTCGGATCGTTGGCGGCCTTGTTCACCACGTGCTTGCGCAACGTCGCCGCGTCGCCGCGCGTGACGTACGCGACGGCGGCATACAGCCCGTTGGGAGTGACCGGTGGCGGAGCGGGTCGTGCGAGGACGTCGTTGGCGAGGTACCGCAGGGTGTCGGCGGTGGGGTCGGGTGGCGCGGGCGGGGAAGCCGGCGCGCTGTCCATGTCGTCGTCGAGCATCACCATGTCGACGAGCTCCTGCCGCAGATCGGCGATCCGCTGCTCGTCCAGCCGCCCGAGGCCGGGTTCGAGCTCGGCGCGATGCCGCCGCACCAGCTCGGTGAACCCGCTCGCGGTGTCCGTGCCGTCGGCGGCGATGAGCCCCGCGGTGGAGAACACCTGGTACACCCACGCGGCCTGGTCCGCCGTGTCACCGGCCGGCGCCGGCCGTTCTGCGATGGCGTCGGAGAGCGGCGGCGGACCCGTGATCGCCGCCAGCGCGACCTGCTGGGCGAAGTTCGTGGCGCGGTTGTACCCCTTGTCGTGGTTGAAGATCTCCCCCGCGAGCACCTCAGCGTCCTGGGTCAGCTGCGGGGTGTTGTTGATCGTGTCCCACAACTGGTGCGCCCAGCTGCCGAACGCCGCCCGGCCGGCGTCCGAGTCGAGGTCCGCGAACGCCTCCCGTTGCGCCGTCTCGATGATCGGGCGCTCGAACTGTTGGATGAACGCGTCGGCCACGGCGTCCACACCGAGCTCGCGGATCAAACCAGCGACCTCATCAGTCCTGGTGTCCAGCACCACCGACGCCCGCAGCAGGTGCAGTCCGGCCTCGTGATGGACATACTGCTGAGGATTCGACCACAGAGCACTCTCCACCGACCTCATCAACGGCGAAGCGTGCTCCATCGCACTCGACGCCAACTCCGCCAGCTGATCGGTCGCAGAGACCGGCACGTCCTCGTCGACCATCCCGTACGACTGCAGCTCCTCACGGAGCTCCGCGGTCAGCCGGTCGGTCAGCTCAACACCGATCCCCGCCGCCAGTTCGGCCCGATTGTCGTTGACAGCGGCCGTGAACTGCTCCGGGCTGACACTCGCGTCCGCAGGGATCAGCTTCGCGTCCGCCAGCACCTGGAACAACCACATCGCCTGGGCGGACGGGTCGTTGTCCGGGCGGCCGCGGCCGGCGACCGCTTCCGCGAGCGGCGGGGGTGGGATGAGGGTTTCGAGGATGCGGGCCTGCGCGAAGTTGGTGGCGCGGTTGTAGCCCTTGTCGTGGTGGAAGACGTGGTCGGCGAGCGCGTCGGGGTCCGCCGCGAGCTGCGGCTGGTTCTCGATGGTGTCCCACAGCTGGTGCGCCCAGGTGGTGAAGGCGTTGCGCGCGGGTTCGGTGCTCAGGTCGGCGAACGCCTCGCGCTGGGCCGTTTCGATGATCGGGCGTTCGAACTGGCGGATGAACGCGTCGGCCACCGCGTCGGCGCCGTGCCGGTCGATGAGGTCGCCGACCTCGGCGGTTCTGGTGTGCAGCACCACGGATGCCCGGAGCAGGTGCAGGGCCGCCGCGGAGTTGACGAACCTGCGCGGGTCCGACGCGAGCACGTCGTGCACAGACCTCATCAGCGGTGAGGCGTCTTCCATCGCTGTCGTGACCAGTTCCGAGAGCTGGTCATCTGCTGTGGCGGCGTGGTTCACGGGGGCGAGGTTCACGTGGAGATCGGCGGCATTGGGCCGCCCCGGTGCCACCGTGATGTCGACCGCGATCTCACGGGAGAGCAGCTCGGCGACGCGCGCGGCGTGGTCGCCGGTGATCTCGACGACCGGTGCCGGGAGGCCCTCGGCCGCGCGGGCCGCCTGCAGCCCGGCGAGCCGTTCGGCCATCCTTTCCAGCTCCACCAGCTGGTGGAACGTCAGGGACGTGCTGCCCGCGGGCAGCTCCAGCGACAGGTCGGGCAGCGAGGCAGCGGGCACCGGCGGTGGCTCGGCCTCGGGTGACGAAGGTTCAGGCGAGGCCGGTACCGCGTTGAAGCGGCCGACCTCCTGATCGACGACCTCCTTGGCCTGCCACCACGCCTGCTGCGCCCGTGCCGCCTCCGCCCGAGTCCGTTCCACCTCCGCCTCGGCTCGCACGATCTCCGCTCGCAGGTCCTGCTCGGCGCGCACCGCCTCCGAATGCCTGGCTCGCGCGGTGTCCCTGGCCAGCGAGGCCTGCCGCAGTCCCTCCTCGGCAACGCGCAGCGCCCCCTCGGACGCCTCCGCACGAGCCTGCGCGGTACCGAGGTCGACGACGGCCTCGCTGTGAAGGTCCCTGGCTCTGGCAGCCAGCTCGGCGGTGCGCGCTGCCGTGGCCATGGCGGCCTGGTGTTCCCGCACCGCCTCCTGACGCGCCTCCGCAGCATCACGGATCTCCGACTGATCGGAATCGGCACGCGCAGCCTGCTCACGGGCCGTTGCCTGGTCCACGTCGAGCCGCGCGGCCAGCGCCATCTGCTCGGCGAGGGTGGCGTTGAGCTCGTTGGAGCGCAAGAGGTCCGCCGCCTCGTCCACCGCGGATTCCGCCCGTGCCAACGCCTGCACTGCCTCGTCGCGCTGCTGCCGCGCGGCGCCGAGCCTGGTCGTCGCGTCCGTGACGTTCTGTTCGGCGATGGCGAGTTCAGCCGCGCGCGTGGTCACGTCGGTGGTGGCCTGCGCGAGCTGCGGGGCGAGATCGTTGATGGTCGTCTGGGCGGCGTGCCGGGCCTCGTCGGCGGTGACTTCCGCTTCACGCCAAGCCTTCGCGGCCTCGTGCACGCCGGTCTGCGCCGCGTCGAGATCGTCGGGCAACGTCCGGCCCAGGACGGTTTCCGCGTCGGCCGCGTGCATGCGGACCTGCGCCGAACCCGGCACCTTCAGCTCGACGACGCCGGTGCGGCCCTTGCCGAGGTCGGCCACGACGCGGTATTCGACGTCGTAGCCGACGAGACCCGTGCGGCCCTCGGTCTTGAGGGTCGTCGCCGGGTTGTGCGTGGTGCCGGCCGACACCGCCGCGCTGTCCTCGGACGCGTGCCGGATCTCCGCACCGGCTGCGGAGAACCCGATGTCGGGCTTCTTCGACGTCACGCCACCAGGCGCCAGCGCCACTGTCACGTCGTGGGACTCAGTCCGCTTGGCCTCGCTCGACGTGGCTCCCACGGTCGAGCGGGCTTCGGACACCGCTACGCCGTCGCTCAACGCCTCCAGCCGGGGGTTCACCAGCCTCGCGTACACCTTCACCCGCGCGTGCTGGCTCGTCGTCAGCGACGCCTCGCGCAGGCCGGGCACCTCGAACGCGCCGTCCAGCATTCCCGGGAGGTTGGGCTGCAACGACTCCAGCGCCAGCCCCGACCGCAAGGCGTTCATCGCCCCCGTGCCCTTGCCGGTGATGCCGGTGTTCGCGCCCGCGCCTCGCAGCGCGCGGACGGCCGCGTCCTGCAGGAGCTGAGCCCCGCGCAGGTTCTCGACCGAGGCGAACGGGGGCAGCTTCGCCGACGTCTCCTGCCATTCGCGTGCGCTCGCGGGGGTACCGTCCTCGGCGGGCCGGGTCGTGGCGTGCGAGGTCAACGGCACCGGATCCGCCGTGGTCTTCTGGTTGTCGGCGTGCACGCGGACGGCCATGCCGACCTGGCCGCTGGTTGCCCGTCCGATCTCCTTGCTGCCCTTCTCGACCACGAGCTCGAACGTCACGGGCACCGTGTAGCGGGCAGCGGGACCAGAGGCGGCGCGGGTCTGGCCGAGCTGCTTCGTCGTCGACTCGGTCGACGAGTACGACTGGGCCTGGCCCACGTTCACCGCCGCCGCCCCGCCGACCGTGGCGGACACGTTGGCGTCACCGGTCTTGGGCAGGCCCGAACCGGGCACCTTCAGGCCGGCGCCCCAGCCGGTTCCTCCACCGCTGGTCTTCGTGACGACCTGCGTGCCCGTTGAGGTGTGCTCGATGTCGACACCGTCGTTGACCGCGCCCTGGAACACCGGTTCACCAGGAGTCGCCTTCAGCGTGACCTGGTAGGTGTCCTTGCCGAACACGCCCGGATCGTGCACCAGCAACGGGATGCCGCCGTCCAAAGCGCTGTCCACCAACGCCTTCACGCTCGCGTCCGACGTGAGATCGGTGAGCCGCCGCAGGTTGTTCATGGAGTCGTCGAGAACCGACTTCGGCAACAGGTTCTTGCCGAGCTTGCCCAGCTTCTCCCTCAGCTGCGGCACCAGGTCCGACAGGTCCGGCGCCTGTTCCACCAGGCCGAGTCCCAGCGCGGAGGACTCACCCGGCCGCAGCGTGGACGGTGGCGCCATCGTGCCCTGCTCCACCGGTGCAACCGCAGCCTCGACCGGCGGCAGCACACCCATGTCCCGCGCGACGTCCTCGCTGACCCGGACGAACACACCGCCCGGCAACGTGACGACGGAACCGGCGACGCTCGTGGAGCCCTTGCGGACGGTGTTGCTCGCGCGGCTCTCACCGACGACGGTGACCTCGGCGTCGAGCTGGACCAGCACGGTCCGGCCCGTGGCGGGCATGACCCTGTTGCGGTCGACGCTGCCGGTGGCCTCGGTGCCCGTCGTCTTCGTCTTGGACCACGGCGTCCACTTCGCGGTGGCGCCCAACGCCGTCGACCCCACGGCGCCCTTCGTCGGCCGCATCGGCGTGTTCAACCCGGCCGTCACGTCGACCGAGCGCGAGTCCGTTCTGCTCTCCCCCGCCTTGAACCCACCCGCGTGCGCGGCTTCCACGCCGACGTCGTCCGAAATCGACACGAGCTTCGGGTTGCTCAGCCCGACGGCCATACCTACTGCACCCACCCGGTCGGCCACGCGCCGGCCGTACTTGAGGCCGCCCTCGGTCATCCCCTTGCCGACCAGCGTGGGCAGGTTCGCCTTGATGCTCTCCGGGCTGAACAGCTTGTCGATCCGGTTGCGCGCCTCGGTTCCGGGGACCGTCAACGCCGTGTCCCCGCTCGCGTTGAGCGCCGCGATCGCCGCATCCCGCACCGCCTCCGTGTTCGCCACGGCCTCCACGTGCAGCGACGGCCACGCCCGCGGCTTCGGCGCGGTGAGCAGCTGCTGGATCGTCGGCGGGTCCGGGATCGCCACCGGCGCGGACGGCGTCCCCGGTGCGAATGCCGCGGGATCCGTCGACAGCGTCGAGCCGTCCGACACCCACAGGTTCACCTGACCGCTGATCTCCCGCAGGTTCACCCCGGTCTTCGCGATCGTCTTCGGCTCCGGCACCTTCAGCCACGGCGATCCCGGCGTGAGTCGCTTGACCCACGCGCGGTTGCGGCTGAACCTCGTGACCTCGACGTCGAACGTCACGTCGTGCTGGAACAGCTGCGCGTTCGGGCTTCCCCCGGTCGACCTGGTCGCGCCCACTGTCGGGCCCGCCGAGGTCTTCACCGCGGTCGTGCTGGTGTACTTCGCGCCCACCGACGGCGTCGGCGTCGCCGTCGTCCGCTTGTCGCCGGACGGAATGACGACCTTGGCCTCGACCCCGGCGCTCCAGCCCTTCTGGGTGGTCGTCGCGCTGTCCAGCTTCGGACCGGTGCTCGCCGAACCGCGCACGTTGCGTTGCTCCGCCTGGCCCAGGTGGACGGGGTTGGTCAGCCGCGCCTTCACCGTGACGTTGATGAAGTCGTTGGTGGCCATGCCCTGACGCTTCAGCTGCACCTGCACACCGGCACCGAGCAGACTGTCCATTTGCGACTGCAGTGCCGCCGGCGACAGCTCGGTCGTCAGCTTGCGCAGGTTCTCCGCCTGGTCGGCGAGATCCTGCATGTTCCTGCCCGCCTTGCGCGGATCACTCGCGGCGTCGGCGAACGACGGCAGGAACTTCTCGAAACCGGGGATGCCCCGCAGCGCGCCTTCGACCTGGCTCTGCACTTCGGCCGCGGGTTCGAACGACCCGACCTTCACCGCACCGGCGGCGGCCGCGCTCGTGAGGTACGGAGGCGGGAACTTCGGCTCCGGGGTCGGAACCACGAGGTCGGTCGTGGCGTCCGCCGGCACCGGCAGGTTCGCGGCGCCCGCCTCCGGCAGGCCCGCACGCAGGTAGCCCGTCGCCGTGACCGGAATCGTGGTGCCGTGCGGAGTCTGGAACTCCAGCCGCATCTTCGTCCGGTACAGGCCCAGCTCACCCTTGACCTGGATGCCGGTCTTCACCGACGCGCTGGTGCCCGCGCTCGACGATTCCGTGGTTCGCGCGGAATAGCCGACGGTGGCGGTGGCCGAGCCGCCGACCTTGCCCTTTGCCGTGGCACCGCCGCCGACCGTGACGCTGGCGTCGAAACCGCTCTTCGTCGCCGCACTCAACCCGGTGCTGATGGCCGCGGACTCGTGCACCCGCAGGTTGGCCGAGGACGTGGTGCCGACGAGCTCGACACTCACCGGCACCGCTCGCATCCGGACCACGCCACCACGACTGCCGTGCGGGCTGCTCAGATCCGGCGACACGACCCAGCCGTTCAACGCCGCACCCAGGTTGTCCCGAATCGCCGACGGCGACAGGAACTCCTGCAACGCCGTCCGACCCGGCGCACCCAGCTTCGTCACACTCGGATGCAACTGCCGCGCGATGTCCTCGAACGCCTTCGCGGAGTCGAGATCGGTGACGGCCTCCGGCGCCGCGTGTTCCGGCGTCCTGGTCCAGGGCGTCTCGGACAGGCCCGGATCCGCTGGGGTGATGGCGATCAGGTCGCCGGGGATCTGGAGACCCACCTCCTGCGTCACCTCGACGTGCGCGCCGACCTGGTTGCCTCGCGCGTCGGTCAGCGTGACCCGGTACGTGACCGGCACCTGCGCGCCGAACGCCTCGTCGGTGGAGCGGATCGCCCGCTGATCGGTGGTGGAGGTGCCCGTCGTCGCGCTCGTGACCGGCCGGGCCAGTGCTGCCTTGCCCGCCACCGTGCCCGTCGCACCGACCGCCATGCCGAGGGTGACGGCACCGCCCACATCCCCTGCCGTGCCGATGGTTCCGGTCTGTGTCGTGGTGTTGCCGCTCTGCGCGGTGAAGTCGACCTTCGTCTTCGGGGTGAGGTCGGTCGTCGTGCTCGTGCCCAGCGTCGCCGTGACGTTGGCTTCGAACCAGTCCTTGCCGACCTTGATCTGGAAGTTGCGGCCGTTGCCCAGGAACGACTCGAAGTTCTGGCTCAACGCGGGCGCGATCTGGTCCACGCCGCGCGGGGTGACGCCCACGCGCTGCGGGAGCAGGCCGGCAACCGCCTGCTCGATCTGCGGGCCGCCGTTCACCTCGACGGCGGCGATGGTGCCGAGCGCCGCGCTGTCCTGGAAGAACGAGGGGAGCTGGCCTGCCACCGACGCGTCGGTGGCAGGCACGAAGTCCTCGTCGCTGAGCGAGGCGTCGTCAGCGGGCAGGAAGTCCGCCGAGGAGTCAGATCGGGCGGGGCTCACCGGCGGAGAGGACGGTTCGGGCTGGGCCGACGTGCTGGGCTCGGCCGATGTCGCAGGCGGTGCGGGAGGAGCAGGTGGGGCGGGCCTCGACGGCGTCGCAGCGGCGTCCGGTGCAGTCCGAGGTGCCGGGGCGGTTCCCGGCGGGTCCAGCCGGGTGTCCGGGACCATCACCTGGCTGTTGGCGATGCGTTCGATCAGCCACAGGTGCCTGGGCAGCAGAGCGGGGTCGGGCAGGTAGAGGTCGGTCCCCATCATGCCGCCGTCGTCGGTGTGCATGCTGGACCGCGACTCGCGCGCCAGGAACACTCTCGTCGCGTCGACGTACTCGTCCGGCGCGCCCAGGTAGTGCAGCATCTCGTGCGCGTACACGCCGGGGGTGGCGGTGGGGTTCCACTCCAGCTGGTTCGAGTGGACGTCCTTCACCTCGACCGTCGTGTGGGTGTCAGCCGCGTTGTCGGTGAACTCGACGTTGAGGTGGAACTGGTCGCCGCTGGGCAGCCGGTAACCCCGGTTCAGCAAGGAGTTCACGCCGTCGTGGGTGTTGGCGCGCACCTGGTCCAGCACGGCGGGGTCAACGCCGGCCCCCGGCTTCAGGTGGACCTTGACCGTGTACTCCTGGACGAACTCCCCCGGGCGGACCTCGATCCGGCGCAGGTCGTAGTTGACCAGCGTGCGGTACATCGAGATGTTCGACGGCGTGCTGTACGTGGTGACCCCGGCGATCTCCGTGTCCACGGTGCGCGCGTGAGCGCTCTCGCGAAGGTTCTGCCACATGTCCGGCGACGCCGGATCGTGGGGGGCGAACCAGTCCGCCGTCGCCGCCGAGCTGTGCCGCCACGACTCGTCGTCGATGACCTTCCGCGCCGGCGACGGCGTCCGGGCCGGCGGTGGCGACGTCTTGCCGTCCGGCCGTTTGAGCTCCCAGTCCACCCGGACGTCGGCACCTGTCTGCCGCCCGGCCACCACCTGGACGTCGACCAGTCCGCCCAGCTGTGCCGTGAGCAGCTGGCTGACCGTCCGCGCGTGCGGGCCGGACACCTCGGCCTTCGGCGGCAGGTAACCCAGGTCCGCGCGTGTGGTCGCCGCGTCCACGAGGCTGCCGGCCAGCGTGCGGACCTGGGCCGACTGCTCGGCGGTCAGGCTGGTCGCGCCCGGCTCGAAGTCGAACGACAGCTCCACCGGTGCCGTCCGCGGGGCGGGTGCGCTGGTGTTCCCGAGGCGTGCCCGGTGTTCCCGGATGGTCGCCGGGTCGCGGAACATGTCCGACAGCGCCGCCATCTTCGCCGCGGCGTCGCTGACCCTGCCATCCTTGGTGTACTCGAAGTGCCTGCCGTCCGGGGTCTTCGTGATCCCGTCAGGACCTGTCTCGAACCGGTTGGTGAACGAGTTCGGACCATGGTGGTCGACGCCCTTGCGGTCGACGTACGTGCTGTGCGTGGTGTAGGAGGAGAAGTCCGCCTGGTAGTACTGATGGAACTCCTCAAACAGCTTCTTCGCGTTCTCCGGCCGGGCATCCGGGTCGATCTTGACGGTGAGGTCGTTCAGGAACTTGAAGGTCTCGTCCGCGGTGATCTTGTTGCGCAGGTAGAAGCCGAACGGGTCGGAGTCGACGATCGCCCTGGCGGCCTTGAACTCCCTGTCGTTGTTCCACAGGCCGCGGTAGCGGTCCATCATCTCGACGGCGAGCTTGTGCTCGGGTTCGCGATCGTGCCGGCCCTGGCCGTCGCCGAACTGGTTCTTGGCGTTGACCTTCTCGATGTCGTGGAACAGGATCGCCTTCGCCAGCGCGTCGACGGGCAGGAACCGCGTGTCCGGGTTCTCGTTCGCGGTGAGGTCGAGGAACTGCCCGAGCACCATCTGCGAGTGCTCGTAGAACGTGTAGACGCCCTTGGCTCCCGGCTCCCGGAAGGGCTTGTCCTGCACCTGGGTGGCGACCTCGTCGAACTTCGGGCCCAGCTCCGGGAACTGGCCGATCAGCTCCTTGACCGCGGTCTCCGGGTTCCGCGTGCCGGCGATGGTCCTGCTCAGCTGGTCGCCGGCCTGCCGCTGGCGGGCGAGCTCCGCGGGACGCTGCTGGTTCCACTCGTGGAAGGAGTTCGGGAACGGTGTCTCACCGTACTTGCGGGTGTTGAAGTCGATGGCCATCCGATCGGAGTCGGCTGACATCAGCGCACCGATCTCGGCCTGGGTGGCGATACCGGGCACCTTGGCCATCA
This sequence comes from Lentzea atacamensis, assembly GCF_003269295.1. Classification (GTDB taxonomy): domain Bacteria; phylum Actinomycetota; class Actinomycetes; order Mycobacteriales; family Pseudonocardiaceae; genus Lentzea; species Lentzea atacamensis. Next base: position 807,661 of record NZ_QLTT01000001.1, read on the forward strand.
GCGCGTCGACCGCGGCCGGGTCGACCGGGTCGAACTCGAACCCGGCCAGTTTCCGCTCCGCACGCGTCTTCGCGTCGTGTGCGACGGCGTCGGCCACGTCGTCGCGGAAGTTCTGGTCGACGAGCGCCAGCGCCGGGTCGTTCTTCAGCGCCGCGCTGGTCGCGGTCTCGAGCTCCGGCAGCACCTCGTCACGCACCACGGCCCGCAGTTCGTCGGGCTGCGTGGCGGCGAGATCCTTGCCGGTGAACGAGTTCAGCGCCTTGGTGGTCACCTTGGCGAGCACCTGCTTCTCGGCCACGTCGGCAACCAGGTTCTTGTCGATGCGCGGCGAGGTCGACGGGAGCTCTCCGTGAGCGATGCGCGCGCCGATGAGCTTGCCGAACGCGTTCACCCTGTTACCGCCGAGCCAGCTCGCCTTCCTGCCGCCGCCCTCGGCCGCCGCGACCGCGACGAGCGGACCGAGTTCCTGCTTCAGCGTCTCCAGCTGCTGACTGTCGATCTTGTCCGGCACCTTGCGGCGGTTGAGCTCGCCGAGCACGTCGGTGAGCTCGCCGAACTGCCGGCCCAGTTCGTCGCGCATCCGGTTGCCCAGAGCCCGTGCCACCTCGCTGCGACTGTCGTGGTCGAGCAGCGCGAGGTCCGGATGGTTCGCGACCCCGGCCTCGAACTCGGCGGCAACCGGCCCGATGACCTCGTCCGCGAACACCTTGAGCTTGCTGTTCTTCGGCCGGTACCCGTTCTTCATCAGTGAATGGAAGTCCGCCCTGGAGGACAGGCCGGACGACCTGATGTTCTTGACGGCGCCGTCGATCTTCTTCGCCGCGTCCGCCGCCGCCTTCGGCACAACGTTCTCACGCAGGACCTTCTCGAACGCCTCCTGGTTCACGGCGGGCGCGTCCGTGCGGGCGAGGTGGTCGCGCAGTGCCGGGCCACCCGTCGACAGCACGTCGGTGGTCACCTTGCTGACGTTGGTGGCCGCAGGGCCCACCTCGTTGAGGAACTGGTTGAGCCGCTCCACCCGTGCCTCGAACCCGGTGTCCTTCGGCGGCGGCGCGTCCCGCCGTGCCGTGGGGAAGGTGTCGGCGTCCGGTTCGATGAGGGCGAGGGGCACGCGGCCAGCAGGGTCCTGTTTGGACTGCATCCACGTCAGGTGGTGCTCCCGCAGCTGGGTCGCCATGTCGTGCAACTTGGTGGCGTTGTTGAGGAAGCCCACCTTCCACGCCCCGCCGTCCTTCTCCCACTGCAACCACGGGTCGTAAGCCTTGCCCAGGACGTCACTGCGGAAGTCGGGGTCCAGGCCCAGCCGCTGGTAGAGCTCCGAAACGGGCACGATCCGCCCCGCCTGGTCCGGGAAGTCGAACGGCAGGGCCGAGTCGGCCGGATAAGTGGTCAGCGAGCCGGGCTCGGCATGCTCCATCAGCTGGTTGTAATGCTCACCGCCGATGCCGAACTGGTTCGACTCCCCTCTCACGTCGACGTTCATCGAAGGTGCTTCACCTTGTCCGAGCTCGATCGTCGCACCACTCGTGATCTTGTTGTAGACGTCCAGCGGCACCAGGTACGACCGCAGCACCGGCCGCAGCGGTGCTGACGACGGGTCCTTCGGGTTGGAGGGCTTGCCGCCATCGGTCGCTGCGTACTTGGCGAGCCACTGCACCGCTCGCAGCGGACGACCGGCCCCCGCCCACAGGTACGATCCCTTGCCCTTGGCGAACTTCAGCTCGCCGCTCCGCGGATCCTGCTGGATGTCCTTGAAAGCCGTGTCTCCGCTGAGATCCACGGGGTTCACCACGGCGGTGTAGAGACGCACGTGGTGACGACCCGCGATAGTCTCGATCTCGAACTCGCCGCGGTGCAGCGTGTGCCACGCGCCGTTGAGCTCGAGCTTGGTGGGCCCTGGATACGACACCCCGGGCCGTCCGATGTGGACACTCTCCCTGGTGGCCGCGTACCGGGTGCTGCCATCGGGCGCTTCGCTCGCCACGAGGTGCACCGGCCGTCCGGTGACCGGTCCGAAGGAGGTGAACTTCCCGTCCACGCCGAGCGCGTGCACCCGCGCGTCGGCGGCCCGCGCGATGTCGTCCGGCGTGCCCCTGACCTGGTTCACCAGCGCCTGCCGCGCGTCGGGGTCGGCGGGGTGCAGCGTCATGGCGATCGCGTTGGCGAGGCTGGTTCGCTCGTCGGCGCCGGGAACCGGCACCGCCTCGAGGCCGTGCAAGTCCAGCATCTGCTCCACCGGGTCGGATGGTGCGGGCGCCGCTTCGCTTTCGGTGTTCGAGGGTTCGGGTTTCGTCTTCGGGGTGACGTTGCGTGGTGCGGCCGGGGCCGGGAACGCGGCCAGTGCCGCGGGTGCGGCGGGCTGGGAAGGGATCGGTGGTGCGGTCGGCTTGGCTGGTTGTGGCGCGTCCGCCGGCACACCGGGCTTCGTCTGCTGCGGCACGGCAGCCGGTGCTGCGCTCGGCTGTCCAGTCACGCCGTGCACCGCGGCGGCCGGTTTCGGCGTCTGCCCGGAGGTCGGCGGGGTGGCGCTCGGCTGAGGCCCGCCACCCGGGTTCACCGCGGACGGCTGCGGCGCGCCTGTCGCGGGAGTCGTGCCCGGCTGCGCGCCAACGCCAGGCGCCGCAACCGCCCCAGGCTGACGTGAGGGGCCCGCCCCAGGCGTGCCGGTGCCCGGCTTCGTCCCGGCGTCCGGCGGAGTGCCAAGGGCCTGGACACCGGGTTTGGCCGACGGCTGTGCCGCGACACCTGACGCGGCCGAGCCGGGTGGCACCCCGGTGGCGCTGTCAGGTGCGAACGGCTTGCCCGTGGTCTGCGGACCGGCCGCCGGCGATGCGCTGTGGACGTCCGGGGTCGACGGCCTGCCGGGAACCGCGGGTGCAGCCCTGAGGCCGCCGCCGGCGACCGCACCTGACGTCCGTCCAGGCGCAGCGGGTCCGGTGGCCGGATCGGCCTTCGCACCAGGCGCGACCGCACCCGGAACCGACGAAGACACCCCAGGCACACCCGATGCCCGACCCGGCACAGCAGGACCAGCAGCCGGATCAGCCTTCACACCAGGCGCAACCGCACCCGGAACGGACGGGGACACCGCGGGCCCACTCGAGCCGGCCCGGCTGCCTGGCGTTCCCGCGGAACCGCCGGGCGTCGCTCCTGCCGCAAGCCCACCGGGCTGCGTGGGCTTACCGCCGGGGACCCCGGCCGGGCTGCCGACGGCCCGGTCAGCCGCCGGGCCGCTCGTCCGGGCGTCGGGTCCGGCCAGGCCGCCGGGCGCCGAACCGGGACCGACGCCACCGGGTGAAGTGCCGGGTCGCGTCCCGGGTCCGTTCGTGCCGGTGGGAGTGGCAGGTGCCGCGAGACCACCCGGACCAGCGGGGCTCCCGAGTCCTGCCGGCTTGCCACCGGGTTTCGCATCTGTGGTTGCCGGACTGCTGGTGCCCGACGGGCCGCCCCTGACCGCGCTCGGGGTGTCCGGCCGGTTCTGAACGCCGGAACCACCCGCGGACGCGGAGGGATCGGAGCCCTTGCCAGCGCTCGCGGCCGCCGGAGTGTTCACCGCCCCCAAGCCGCCGGGCGCCGTGGTTCGGGCCGGTCCGCCCGGTACCTGGGGCGCTCCTGCGGGTGTGGCACTCCGGGTGCCGGATCCGCCTGGGCCGCCCGCACCTGTCGGAGTGGGTGAGGCGGCCGAGGAGGCAGGTGCCGGTCCACCAGCGGCGGCGTCTTTGCCAGTGCCGACAGCAGGTGCACCGACGCTCAGCCCCGCCGGGCCTGCGGGGACCGGTCCCTTTCCGCCCGTCGCTGACGGTGTCGGCGAGACCGTCGGGCCACCAGCAGCCGCAGCCCTCCCAGGACTCACGCCAGGCCCACCGGCAGCGGCCGGCACCCCGGGGCCACCCGCAGCCGCCGCCTTGCCAGGCCCGGCACCAGCATCGCCCTTGACCACAGGTGCCCGGCCAACCGCCGGACCACCAGCGGACGCCGCCTTCCCGGGTGCTGTGCCAGGCCCACCCGCGACCGTCGGTGCCTGCGACGCCGCCGGAGCGGGCGCAACCGCAGGCTTGCCCGGCACAGACCCAGGCCCGCCCTTGACCGTCGGAGCCTGCGATACGGCCGGACCGCCAGCAGCCGCCGCCTTCCCAGGCCCGGCGCCAGGCCCGCCTGCAACCGTCGGCACCGAAGGCCCAGCCGACGCGGCCGCCTTGCTCGGCGCGGCACCAGTTCCGCCCTTGACCGTCGGAACCTGCGCCACCCCGGGGCCAGCAGCAGCCGCCGGCTTCGCCGCACCCGCTCCCGCCCCGCCCGCGATCGTGCCCGGTTTCGACACAGCCGGCCCACTCGACCCAGCAGCCTTCGCCGGCCCCGCACCAGCCCCACCAGCAATCGACCCGGGCTTGGACACAACCGCACCACCCGGCCCAGCAGCCCGCCCCGGCCCAGCTCCAGGCCCACCAGGCGGCGGCTTGACGTTGGTCGTGGGATCGAGGGCCTTCAGCGAGGAGGCGTTGTGGGCGTCGGCGTTGACGGTGGTGGCGGTGGTGGCCTTGAGTCCGGATTGGACGTTGCCGAACGCCTTGGCGCCCGCATCGGCCTGCGCGACCGCCTGGTCGTTCGAGGCGTTCAGGGCCGGGACGGCGAACAGGCCGATCGGGCCCAGGGAGTTCGCGCCCAGGTTGAGGCCGCGCAGGCCGCTCGAGATCGAGGACAGCCGCGACTGCAGGTCTCCCGCGTTGCTCTGGAGGCGCTGCATCGAAGAGTCGTTCATGGAGAAGCCGGAGTTGCCGGTGGGGCCCGCGCTTCCCGTGGGTGGCGGGGGCGGGGCAGGCTGGGACGGCGCCGGATTCGTGGAAACGGACGGGTTGGGGTTGACGTGCCCCTTGGCCATTGCCGGTTCTCCAGGAGACGACTAGTGCTTCACGGGCGGGCTGGACGTGTCCGGGGTGCCGGGAGCGGCATCGGGGGCATTGGAGTCGCCGAAGGCGCCGAAGAACTCGTCGCCCTTCACCGCGTCCCCGTAGCCCGTGCTCGCGTTCACCTTGCGGGCGTGCTCCAGAGGATCGGTCGGCTCCGCGGCGGGGGCACCGCCTGGCCGCCCAGCGGCCGCCTCCCCCGCCGTCCTGGCCTCGGCCGCCCTGTCCTCCAGCGTCTTGCCCGCCGACTGGGCCTCGCGCGAGGCCTGTTCGGCTGCCTTGATGTCCGCTTCGGTGCCGGACGCGAACGCCTTGGCGTTGGCCTCGGCCGCGGCCGCGTTCTTGGCCATGAAGTCGGTGTTCGCCTTCTCGTAGGCCTCGTTGGCGGCCTTGGCGGCGTCGTTCTTCGCGGTCAGTTCGGGGTCGGCCTTGCCGCCGGTCTCCTTCAGGTACTCCTCGTACGCCTTCGCCGAGGCCTCGTCCGCCGGCTTGCCGTCCTGGAGCGCGCTGTAGCTGGCCTGAGCCGCATCACTCAGCTCACGCGACTCGCGGGCCACGTTCGCCGCCGCGTCCACGGCCTTCGCCTTCGCGGCGTCGTACTTCGCGTCGGCGGCGTCGTACTTCTGCTTGGCCGCGTCGTACTCGGTCCTGGCGGCGTCCGACTTCGCCTTGGCCGCGTCGAACTTCCTCCTCGCGGAGTCGTAAGCGGACTGGTCGCCGGACTTGGCGGCGCGGTTGACCGCTTCGGCCGCGCGGTTGGTTTCCTCGGACGTGCGGTTCAGCTCACCGGTCGCGCGGTTCAGGTCGCCGGCTGTGCGGGTCACGTCGGTGGCCGCGGCCTTGGTGTCGGTGGTCGCCGCGGACAGGTCGGCGTTGGCCTTCGAGACGTCGTCGGCCTGCCTCGACTCGGCGTCCTTCGCGGCCTGGTACCTGGCCGACGCCTCCTCGCTCTTGTCGTGGACCGCGTCGAGCTTGTCCTGCGCGGCGGCCTGCTGCCGAGCCTTGTCGATCGTCTCGTCGACGCCCTGGTAGGCCTGGCCGACGGCGTAGGTGATCTCGGCGGCGTCGGCGGCGTTGTCGAAGCGGTCCCAGCCCTTGCCGACCTTCGCCATCACGCCGTCGAGATCGCCGACGCAGCCCATCAGCTTGGCCAGCGCGGCGATGACGCGCTTGACCTTCGAGCCGAGCGTGAGGGCCAGCTCGGCGGCCTCGCGGGCGATCTGGATGCCGGCGTAGGCCAGCGACCCGCCGAACGTGAAGATCGCGCCGGCGAGCCCGATCGCCGCGTTCGCGGTCACGGAGCCGATGAACTGGGCGATCGCGTCACGGATGATGTCGCGCAGGACCGAGACGATCGTGCCCATCATCGCCACGACCTTGGCCTTGCCCTCGACCGCGCCGGCCAGGCTGTCGAGCTCCTTGCCCATCGTGTCCATGCTCGTCTGGAACTTCTCCGACGCGGCACCGGTCCAGCCGTCGAAGGTCGCCAGCGAACTGCGGTGGTCCTCCGCCAGCACACGCAGCTCCGCGGCCTTCGCCTTGGTCGCCTCGACGTTGGCCTGGATGTCCTCCGGATCGCCCAGCACCTCGTCGAGCAGTTCCTTCAGGATGCTGATGTGCTCCATCATCCAGCCGAAGGCGGAGCCCAGCAGCGAGCCGAACGGGTCGACGACGAGCGAGACCGTCGAGGCCACAGCGCCGATCGCGTTGAACGCGAGGTCCAGTTCGCTCTGCGCCTGTCCGGTGATCGAGTCGATCAAGCTGTCGTAGGACTCGATGAAGAGGGTGCCCTTGTACTTGTCCTTCTCGTCCATGTTGACCAGCAGCGGGTTGTCGCTCATCGCTGGATTCCCTTCACCACGGCTGGTTCTCGTCGTCGTCCTCGTCGTCCGCCGGGCGACGGCCACGCACCGGAGGCGCCTGGGCGGGCGCCGGTTTGGTCTCGGCGACCGGCTCGTCGTCTTCTTCGATCTGCTCGAGGGCGTGCGTCTCGTCCGGCTCCGCGTCCTCGTTCGCCTCGATGACGTCCGTGATCATCTGCATCGTCTCTGTGCCCTCACCGATCGGCCGGAACACCTCGACCACCTGCGCCGACGCGTTCTTCTGGGCCTGCCGCGCGGTCTCCAGGATCAGCGCGGTGAGCCGGGGAGCGCCGAGCTCGACCGCCCTGTGTCCCAGCTGGAGGTTCGTCAGGCCGCCGTTGGGTCCGACGGTGACCGTGACCGCACCGTCCTTGCTGGACGCGGTTCCCGACACGGCCGCGAGGTTCTCCTGCGCCTCAGCGGCCTTCCGCTGCAGCTCGGCTGCTCGGGCTTCGAAGTCGTTGACCCACGCGTACGGATCCAAGGCAGCCTCCTGTGGCGACACACCAGTGCACCGTGGAGTCCACTTGATCTCGCCAACGGCAGCCCAACGTCACACCAACGCGGGCCTCACGGCGCGGTGCGGCGCTCGGTCACCCAGGCCGCGAGCTGCGTGCGCGACCCGAAACCGAGCTTCTGCAGGATGCGTTCGACGTGCCCTTCCGCGGTCCGGCGGGCGATCACCAGGCGGGCCGCGATCTCCTTGTTGGACAGTCCGTCCGCGACCAGCTCGGCGACCTGCCGCTCACGCCGGGTGAGCGGGGTCGGCGGCGCCGCGGGCGGTGGCGTGGCGTCCCGCTGCTCCTCGAACGCGAAGGCGAGCACTTCGTCCAGCGTGAGGCTCCGGCCGGAGGCGAAGGCCTCGGCGAACGCCTCGTCACCGATCGCCTCGCGGATCCGGCGGGCACACGCGTCGTGATGAACGACCAGGTGCCGGTAGGAGGCGATGGAGGCACCGATGTCGGCCCAGCGCGCGGTCGCGGCACCCAGCAGCGTGCCGGCCCGGCGGTGACGCCGCTGACCGGCGGTGATCCAGGCCAGCAGCTCCAGGCACAGCGCCGTGCCGTACCGGTCGTCGGCGCCGCAGCCCTGTTTGAGCCGAAGGCACTCGAGAGCCCGCTCGGCGGCCTGACGCAGGTCCTCGCGGAGCCAGGCGCCGAGGGCGACCTGCCAGATCACGAACGACCGGTCGAGACCCGACTCCCGCGACTCGACGATCGACATCATCTCCTGCACGCAGGCATCGGCGCGGTCGAGGTCACCGGACAGCGCGGCCGCCGGCCCCAGCGTGAGCAGGACGTTCAGCGGCAGGTCCAGGTCGGGTTCGAGGTCCGGCAGCACGGCCACGGCCGCCTGGGCGCTGGTGAGAGCCGCGACGGCGAGCTGCAGGTCGTTGGCGTGCAGCGCGGCCAGCCCGCGCAGGAAGGCGGCGCAGGCCAGGACGACCGGAGCGCCAGCCTCCCGAGCCAGTTCCTCGCTCCGTTCCACCAGCCGCATCCCGCTGACGGTGTCGCCCTGCCAGAACGCGAGCTGACCTGCGACCACGAGCGCCCGCGCCCTCAGCACGGTCCGCCCACTGGTCTGGGCGAGCGCGCGGTCCAGCCAGCGCCTGCCTTCGGTGAGCACGCCCCCGGCCCGCCAGTGCAGGCGCGGCACGGTGACCGCGAGCCGCAGCGCGGCCTCGGACTCGCCCGGTTCGGTCAGGCAGAACTCCATCGCCACCCGCAGGTCGGGCTGCTCACGGCAGAGGCGGGCGAGCCAGTACCCGTGCTGGTCGGTGATCGCCTCGCCGCGCGCCCGGTCCAGCAGGCCCTGGTACCAGTCGCGGTGCCGCCGTCGCAGCAGCGCCTCCTCGCCGGACGCGCGCACCCTGTCCTGGCCGTAGCCGCGGATCGTCTGCAACATCCGGTACCGCGCCGCCGCGCCTGACGCGTCGTCGCGCACCAGAACCGACTTGTCCACCAGCGCGGCCACCAGCTCCGGCAGGTCCGCCTCCGGCACGTGCTCGTCCGTGCAGACGCCCTCGGCCGCGTCGAGCTCGAACCCGCCCGCGAACACCGACAGCCGGCTCCACAGGATCCGTTCCGGTTTGGAACACAGGTCGAACGACCAGTCCATGCAGGCCCGCAGCGTCTGCTGGCGCTCCGGCGCGGTGCGGCTCCCCCGCGACAGCAGGGCGAACCGGTCGGTCATCCGCTCGAGAATCTGCTGCGGGGTGAACACGCGCAGGCGCGCGGCGGCCAGCTCGATCGCGAGCGGCAGCCCGTCGAGCACCTCGCACACCTCCGCGACCGCGCGGTGGTTGTCGGCGGTCAGCTCGAAACCGGGCACCGCGGCCGCGCCCCGCGCCACGAACAGCGCCACCGACTCGCACCGGACCAGCTCCGCCCGGCTCGTACCGGAGTCCGGGACGGGCAGCGGCGGCACCCCGTACACCACCTCGCCGAAGATCCCGAACGGTTCCCGGCTGGTCACGAGCAACCGCATCTCCTGGCAGCCCCGCAGCAGCGCGTCGGCGACGATCGCACAGCACGGGATCAGGTGCTCGCAGTTGTCCAGGATGAGCAGCAGGTGCCGGCCCCGCAGCCACTCCACCAGCGCGTCCAGCGGCGACCCGTTGCCCGGCTCCGGCTGCTGCAGGGCCGAGCCCACGAGGTACGCGAGCACCTCGGGCCCCTGGATCTCCCGGGTGAGCAGCCTGGTGTCGCGCAGCTGCGTCATGTCGACGAACCACACCCCGTCGGGGAACGCCCGCCGCAACGCCGTGCCCGCCCGCAGCGCCAGCCTGGTCTTGCCGGTACCGCCGACGCCGGTGAGCGTGACCAGCCGTGACTCGCCGAACAGCCGCTTGACCTCGTCGAGCTCGCGCCGCCGGCCCACGAAGCTCGTCAGCTCGGCGGGAAGGTTCCCGGTGGTGGTCCGCCCGGTCGTCCGCATCGTCCCACCTCGCCCCGTCGCGAGCCGCCGTCGAGCCCATGAGACCGGAGCGAGGCGAGCCGGTCAACGGGCTCTGGACCACCGATCTCATTGACACGCAACACTTTTGGCCCAATGTGGCGAACCGGTCTGTCCGAGCGGCCGATGCTGTGGAAGCATCCGAGGGTTGGGCTGCATCCGCGGTGCGGATCTCGGGCGTCAACGAGACGACGACCGCGTCGGCGGCGCCAACACCGATGCCTGCGCGACCGACCACAACGGACCACGGGGGCGCGACTGCCCGGCCTTCAACGCGTTCGATAACAGGCAATTTGTGAGCGATCCGATCTCTTGATCCGATCCCGCGCACACCACCACGCTGGGGTGATCACCGAAGAGTCGCCCGTCCTGCCGACGAGGAGCCAGCTGTGGCGAGCAGATCGACATCCGCGAAAGTCTCCCGCCGGTCGTTCGTCGCCGGCACCGCGGCCGCCGCGATGGCCGGCGCCACGACCGGTCGGGCTGAAGCAGACCCCGAGGCCGAACAGACCGCCCAGGCCGGCCTCACCCTCTGGTACACCGAACCCGCGGCCAACTGGGAGTCGGAGTCGCTGCCCATCGGCAACGGCGCGCTCGGCGGGAGCGTCTTCGGCGGCGTGGCGAGCGAACTGCTGCAGTTCAACGAGAAGACGCTGTGGACAGGCGGCCCTGGCTCGCCGGGGTACGACTTCGGCAACTGGAAAGCCCCGCGGCCCGGCGCCGTCGAGGAGGTCCAGCGCCGGATCGACGCCGACGGCAGCGCCGACCCGGAGTGGGTGGCGGGCAAACTCGGTCAGGCGAAGACAGGGTTCGGCGCCTACCAGTCCTTCGGTGACCTCGTGCTGACGCTCCTACCGGCCCCCGGCACGGTGAGCTCGTACCGGCGGCACCTCGACATCGCCGAAGCCGTCGCCGGGGTGCGCTACACCTCCGGCGGCGTGCGGTACACGCGCGAGTACTTCGCCACCGCACCGGACAACGTGATCGTGGCGCGGCTGACCGCGGACCGGCCGGGCCGGATCGGTTTCACCACGGCGGTGCGCACGCCGTCGAACCGCACGGCGACGATCACCTCGCGGGCCGGTCGCATCACCCTGACCGGACGTCTCACCGACAACGGGTTGAGGTTCGAGTCGCAGGTCCAGGTGATCAACCAGGGCGGTACCCGCACCGACAACGCGGACGGGTCCGTGACCGTGCGCGGTGCCAACTCCGTGGTGCTGGTGCTGGCCGCCGGCACCGACTACGCCACCCGCCATCCGGTCTACCGCTCCGGTGTGCACCCGCACAACGCGGTCACCCGGCGAACGGACCGGGCAGTCGCGAAGGGGTACGAGCGGCTGCGTGCCGACCACGTCTCCGACCACCGGAAGCTGTTCGACCGGGTGCGCCTCGACGTGGGTCAGCAGATGCCGGACATCCCGACCGACGAACTGCTGCGCCGCTACCGCGACGCGAACACCCCGGCCGCACACCGGAAGGCGTTGGAGGCGTTGCACTTCCAGTACGGCCGCTACCTGCTGGTGGCGTCCTCCCGGGGCGGGTCGCTGCCCGCGAACCTGCAGGGCGTGTGGAACAACTCGACGTCGCCGCCGTGGAGCGCGGACTACCACGTGAACATCAACCTGCAGATGAACTACTGGCCGGCGGAGACCACGAACCTCGCGGAGACCACGGCACCGCTGTTCGACTACGTGGACTCGCTCGTGCCACCCGGTGAGGTGACCGCGCGGCAGATGTTCGGCAACCGCGGTTGGGTGGTGCACAACGAGACCACGCCGTTCGGGTTCACCGGCGTGCACGACTGGGCGACGGCGTTCTGGTTCCCGGAGGCGGGCGCCTGGCTGGCCCAGCACTACTACGAGCACTACCTGTTCACCCGGGACGAGTGGTTCCTGCGGGTGCGGGCCTACCCGATGCTCAGGTCGCTCGCCCTGTTCTGGATGGACGAACTGGTGGCCGACCCGCGGGACGGCGCGCTGGTGGTGAACCCGAGCTACTCCCCTGAGCAGGGCCCGTTCTCCGCGGGCGCGTCGATGTCGCAGCAGATCGTGTGGGACCTGCTGACCAACACCGCCGAGGCCGCCACCGCGCTCGGCGACCACGAGTTCGCGGCCCAGGTCAAGTCCACCGTGGACCGTCTCGACCCCGGACTGAGGGTCGGCTCGTGGGGCCAGCTGCAGGAGTGGAAGAAGGACTGGGACGACCCGAACAACACCCACCGGCACGTGTCCCACCTGTTCGCGCTGCACCCCGGACGGCAGATCACGCCGCAGGACGACCCGGCACTGGTCGCCGCGGCACGGGTGTCGCTCACCGCGCGCGGCGACGGCGGCACCGGGTGGAGCAAGGCCTGGAAGATCAACTTCTGGGCACGGCTGCTGGACGGCGACCACTCCCACAAGATGCTGTCCGAACTGCTCGCGACCAGCACGCTGGACAACCTGTGGGACACCCACCCACCGTTCCAGATCGACGGCAACTTCGGCGCCACCGCGGGCGTGGCGGAGATGCTCCTGCAGAGCCACCGCGGCGTGCTGGACCTGTTGCCCGCGCTGCCGAAGTTCTGGGACACCGGCTCGGTCACCGGGCTGCGGGCACGCGGCGACGTGACGGTGGACATCCGATGGGTGAACGGAAAACCGGTCCGCGTCCAGCTCACCGCGGGCCGGAGCGGACCGTTGACGGTGTCGAGCACGTTGTTCGAGAACCGCTACGAGGTGCTCGACGCGCGCACCGGCCGCAAGGTCGAGGTCCGGGGTGAGGGCGGTGTCATCACCATCGACGCCACCTCCGGAACCACCTACCTGGTACGCGCACTGGCCTGAGCGGTGAACAACGCGCCAACTCCGTCGATTCGACGTCGATTTCGACAACGGTCGGGGAACGGACGCTGTGTTAGCGCTCACAAATCGTGGATCATCGTGCCGCGTTCCCGTGTTGCGGACGCTCCAACCCTGCGAGGAGCAGCATGCGACGATCCACCCTGCTCGCCATCCCCGTCGTGCTCGCGACGCTGGTGCCGCCGACGGCCACCGCCGCGACCGGCGGCAGCTTCGAGGTGCTGACCTACAACGTGGCCGGGTTGCCGGAGGGCCTTTCCTCCGGCAACCCGGCCGTGAACACCCCGTTGATCAGCCCGCGACTGGCGCCCTACCACGTCGTCAACGTCCAGGAGGACTTCAACTACCACGCGGCCCTGTACGCGGGCGACAACCACGCGCACCGCACGCCGACGAGCGGCGGAGTGCCGTTCGGCAGCGGCCTGAACACCTTGTCCCACCTGCCCTACAGCGACCTCGCGCGCACGAAGTGGTCCTCTTGCAACGGCACGGACTGCCTGACTCCCAAGGGCTTCACGTACAAGCGGGTCAAGCTGGCCGACGGCGTGCACGTCGACGTCTACAACCTGCACCCGAACGCGGGCGTGGAGAACGCCGACCTCGCCGCGCGCCGGTCGAACATCACCCAGCTGTCGCAGTACATCGCCGCGAACTCCGCGGGCAACGCGGTCATCGTCATGGGTGACACCAACACCCGGTACACCCGCGAGGCCGACAACATCCGCGAACTGGTCACGACCAACGGCCTGACCGACGCGTGGGTGCAGCTGGAACGCGGTGGCCAGGCACCGGCGGCGGGCAGCCCGGCGCTGGTGTGCGACCCGGCGGTGGTCACCGACTCGTGCGAGGTGGTCGACAAGATCCTCTACCGGGGTAACCGGCAGATCACCCTGACCGCGCGGGACTACCGCAACGACAACACGAAGTTCCAGGACGCCCAGGGCAAACCGCTGTCCGACCACTACCCGATCGCCACCCGGTTCGACTGGGCCGCCGACGACGGCATCCGGCTCAGCCCCGAACTCGGTGGCCCGCACGGCACGCCGTTCACCGACCTCGCCGCCGTCGACCTGGGCGCCGTGCGCTCGCTGACCCTGCGCGGTGGCAGCAGGCTGGACCAGGTGTCGCTCACTCTGGCGAACGGCAGGACGTTCACCCACGGCGGCAACGGCGGTACGGCAACGACGCTCACTCTCGAACCGGGTGAGCACCTCGTGTCCGCGAAACTGAGCCAGGGCAAGTACAACGACCACACGCGGGTCTTCTCGGCCGCGTTCACCACCAGCCGGGGACGCACGCTCTCCGCCGGTCAGCCGACCGGTGAGACGATCACCGTCACCGCGCCGGCCGGATGGCGCATCGCCGGGTTCACCGGCCGGTCGGGCACCGAGGTCGACCGGCTCGGCGCGATCTTCGTGCCGGCCTCGTGACACCTACCTGATCGGTGCGTTGCGGGCCGTGCGGATGACACGGTCGTGGTCGGCGACGGACATCAGGCCGTCGCCGACCCACCGCCGCGCCACGGCCGTCACCCGGTCCAGGAACACGCTCCTGGAGGAGAACGGCGCGGCCACCCACACCTCGTCGAGGAACGTGGCCCCGTCCGCGCGCACGGGGTTCGCGACGCCGGAGTCCACGCCCGCGAACACGATCTTCGGCTCCACGCGGCGGAAGTACGAGTGGAAGGCGTCCTCGGTGCCCTCGAAGAACGGGGCCAGCGCGACCTCACCGAGCCGGAAGTGCAGCGGACTGCCCGCGATCGGCTGCAGGTTGCCCGCCAGGTCGCCGGACAACGCCGCGCGCCCGTACAGCCCGAGCTCCAGGAAGTCACGCCGCGCATCACGCGCAACCAGGTGGATCGGGCCGTACATCAGCGACTGCACGAGAGGCTGGTCAGGAGTGCGCTCGGCCCGCAACGCGAACGGCATGCGCACGCGCACAACGTCTCCGTCGCGCCACGACCGGGACAGCGTCACGTAGGTGCCGGGCAGGGCGTCCAGCCGCTGCCGCACGCCGTTGACCGTCACGGTGAACTCCCCCGCCCACGCGGGCACGCGCAGGCTCAGGTCGAACCGGGCGCGGCCGGTGATCCGCAGCGTCGTGCCCTGCTCGACCGGGAAGCCGGTGGTCTGGGTGACGGTGACGCCCTTCCACTTCAGCACGGACGGGCTGTAGAGGTTCACGTACAGCCGCGAGTCGTCGGCCGCGCGGAAGTACACCGAATCCTGGTACTTCGTCGCGCTCTCCATGCCGGTGCCCTCGCAGCACGTCGTGCCCTGCTTGGGGGTGAAGTCGCGGACGGCACCCGGAGTGAGGCCGATGAAGTAGGTCATCAGCGGCAGCTCGGCGTCGGCACGGTCCTGTTTGGAACCGAGGATCTGGTTGTAGAGCGCGCGTTCGTAGTAGTCGAAGTACTTCGGCGACTGCTCGTGCAGGAACAGCTGGCGGCTGAGCTTGAGCAGGTTGTGCGCGCAGCAGGTCTCCGCCG
Source organism: Lentzea atacamensis (assembly GCF_003269295.1). Lineage (GTDB taxonomy): Bacteria > Actinomycetota > Actinomycetes > Mycobacteriales > Pseudonocardiaceae > Lentzea > Lentzea atacamensis. The sequence continues at coordinate 822,713 of NZ_QLTT01000001.1, forward strand.
ACGTGTCGCTCAACCCGCCGGCGACGATGTTGCGCGCCCGCCAGAACTCGTCTGTGCTGGTACCGCCGATGCTGAACATCCTGGGCGGGACGACCATGCCCCAGAAGTTCCTGGCCGCCAGCCAGTACCGCTGCTCACCGGTGGCCTCGTAGAGCCGCAGGAGGCCGGTGAAGATCGGGATGTGCTGGTTGGCGTGCAGGCCTTCGAGCACGTCGCGGTTCTCGGCGCACGCGGTGATCAGCGAGTCGAGGTCGAAGAGCCTGGCCAGCTCCAGGTGCTTGCCGGTGATCGCGTGCAGGTCGACGATGGCCTCCACGAGGCCGCCGTACTCGCCGCTGGAGAAGATGCCCCACATCCGCTGACGCACCTCTGCGGGCAGCTTGCTCAGCCGCGAGAACATCCAGTCGCACAAGCCGTCCGCGAGGTCGAGGGCCCGCGTGTCCTGGGTGTTGTGGTAGGCGTCGACCAGGCCTTTGAGGATCTTGTGCGCGGTGTAGTAGGGCGCCCACACCACCTGGTAGTCCGGGCGCGTCATGGTTTCCAGCGTGATGAACTGCGTTTCCGGGTACGCGGCGAGGAAGCCCGGGTGGCTCGGACCGCCCCAGGTGCGGCGCAGCGTGGCGTGGCGGTCGCGTCCGGACGCGTCGGCGAACGTCCCGCCGGTCGTCTCGTCGAACGCGTAGGAGCTCAGATCTCCCTTGAGGGACGCGGTGATCTCGTCCGCGCCCAGTGCCCGGGAGAAGAGGTTCACGTCGTCGAGGGCGCCGGCGAACACCGGGTCGCCACCGAAGTGGGACCGCCCCAGCCAGTGGTGCGCGAGGGTGCCGAGTGCCGCCGGGTTGACCGACATCGCGGTGTTCGTGCCGGCCTGGACGCCGTTCACGTACAGCGTGCCGGTGGTGCCCGCGATCGTCACCGCGACGTGGCTCCACTCGTTCAACGGCAGCGGTGCGGTGCCGTTGATGCCCTGTTCGGCACCTGGGCCGTTCAGGGTGATGGCGAACCGCGGCACACCGTTGCCGTTGCGAGCAGCCAGGTACAGGTAGCGGGTGGTGTCGTTGCCGAAGTCGAAGATCCGCGTCCAGTTCGCGTCGTGCGACGGCCGGACCCAGGCCGTGAACGTGAACGTCGCGGGCAGCGGTTCGGCCGGAAGGTCGATGTACTGGTACGAGCCGCGCACCTGCTCCACCGCGCGGCCGGACTTCCCCGGCACGCTCAGCACCTGGGGATCACGGCGCAGCGCGGCCCGGCACTCGCTGAGCGCGCCCAGCATCGTGCGGATCTTCTCGAGGTACGCGGTGTCGCCGGTGCTGCCGTACGCCTGGGCCAGCATCGACAGGAAGTGCCCGGTGTAGTGGCCGCGCAGGTTGCCGTTCGCCTCGCCGTCGAGACCTTCCCAGCCACCGGGCGCGACGGCGCCCAGTGTGTCCAGGCCCGCGTTGGCGCGGAACACCTGGAGCAGCCGGTTGACGTCGTAGCCGCGCGCGTAGGCGAGGACGAGGTCGCGCTTCTTCGAGAAAACGCCTTCGGTCAGCGCCACTTCGGACAGTTCGAAGGGACGCAGGCCACCCGGCGCGACAGCTTCCGGTGCCGCCATCGCCTCTCCCGCCGCCACGCCGAGCAACGGCGCGGCGGCGGTCAAGGACGCGGCCCTGAGGAAGTCCCGCCGCGCGAACCCGTTCACCATGCGCCCACTCCTCACGCGAAAATGTGAGCGCTAACATAGGCGGCCTGCCCACAGGCGTCAACGGTTGCAGCGATCAGCGCTCCAGCCGGGAGACACTCGTGCGGTAACCGGAGTCGCCGACGTACGGCACCCGGCAGCCGATGCCGATGCCGATGCCGATGCCGATGGTCACGGTGACGTCCTTCCCGGCGATGTCACCGGTCGGGGAAGTACCGGCTCGGGATCAACCCGCCTGGGCACCAGCTGCGCGGGTTGCCGGCGGTGTTGTTGCGGAAGATCCCGGGGTTGCCGTCCGGGCCGTACTGCTCCAGGCTCACGCAGTCCACCGCGGTGGAGAACGACCCGACCCTGTTGCCGTTCACCGACACGGTGACGGTGGTGTTGGAGCACTCCTCGCCGCCCGCCGCCGAGCCGTAGCCGGCGATCACCAGCGCGATGTCACCGCGGTTGCCCGTCGCGGTGTGCGCGACCGGGCCCGCAGTGATCGAGTTGGTGGTCTCGCGGACGCCGGAGATCATCCCGGCGACGTCGGAGAAGGCGCTGATCGGCGACGACCTGCGGGTGCGGGTGAGCTATCACGCGCAGTGCGACAACTACGACCGCATCGGCACGGTGTTCTACGTCGCCGTGCCGAAGGGTGCCACGCCGACCGCGGCCAGGCCGAGGGTGACCCTGCAGGACTTCATCACCCCGTTCCGCAACTACTGGCGAGGTGTCAAGGCGAACTGCACGTTCCCGGACGCCGACCTCGGTCCGTACGCGGGTGCGCTGGCGGATCCGGGCAAGGACGTGCACCTCGGCATCGGCGGCGGCTCCAACCGCGTCGGTCAGCTTCCCCGCGAACTCGGTGCCCCGGTTCCACGTCAGCACGCCCGCGGGCGGGTGTAGCCGACCGGGTCACCGCTGGTGTAGACGCCGAACTGCGGGATGCGGTCGAACACCGGGATGACGCCGCCGCCGGGGGGTGCCGTACACCTCGAACTCGTAGATCCGCGCGGCCGGGCCGGCGGTCCGGGTCGCCGCGGTGACGACGTGTTTGGCGTAGCGGGCACTGGCCGCGGTGATCGGATGCGTCGTGGTGCTCGCGGTGTTGTCCGTGACGGACACCGCCGTCGTCCACGTGCTGCCGTCGGAGGACAGCTGAACGGCGAACGCCTTGGTGTTGTACGTGGCCGCCTCACCACCGGCGCCCGCGTGCTCGACGGTGAAACCGGTGATCGACGCAGGCACGCCGAGGTCGACCTGGAGGTACTTGACGCTTGCCGTCGAGCACCACCTGTCGCTGTTGCCACCGGCGACGCTGCCGTTGACGGCCTTCTCCGGCCCTTCGGCGCCCGCGCACGCGAGGGAGCCGGTGGCCGGCTTGTTCAAGGCCAGTTGATGTCCGCAGCGAACGCGGCCGGGGCACTGACGAGCAGGGATGGTTGTCGCACGCCCACATATGTGAACGCTCACCACACCTCTGATCGAACATTCGACAAACCTTGCCAGGCAAGAAAAAGTTGAGTTACGGTGCGTTGATAACGTTCACATTCACTGTCGGCTCCGGAGTCCGGGAGCGCGAGATCGGCGCACAGCAACACCTGTTAGCGCTAACAGCCATCGGTTGCCAACGGAGGCATCCATGTCGATCGCTCGAGTCACCGCACTCGCCGCCGTAGCCGCACTGGTCGTCGCGCCGTCCGCGTCGGCGGCCGCGTATCCGGACCCCGCCCGCGTCACCGGCGACATCCGCGTGCACGACCCAGCGGTGGTCAAGCGGCCCGACGGCAGCTATCTGCTGGCGCACACCGGCGACAACCTGGCGCTGAAGACCTCCCGCGACCGCGTGACGTTCCGCAACGCGGGCACGGTGTTCCCCGGCGGCGCGCCGTGGACCACGGCCTACACCGGCGGTGGCAGGAACCTGTGGGCCCCGGACCTCTCCCATCTCAACGGCCGCTACCACCTGTACTACTCGGCGTCGACGTTCGGATCCAACCGCTCGGCGATCTTCCTGGCCACCAGCCCCACCGGTGACTCGGGCAGCTGGACGCACCGCGGCCTGGTGATCGAGTCGCGCAGCTCCGACGACTTCAACGCCATCGACCCGAACCTCGTGGTGGACGACCAGGGCCGCTGGTGGCTGAGCTTCGGCTCGTTCTGGTCGGGCATCAAGATGATCCAGCTCGATCCCGCCACCGGCCTGCGGCTCGGCAGCGGCATCACCGCCATCGCCGGACGCGGTGGCGGCGCGATCGAGGCGCCGTTCATCGTGAAGCGCGGCCAGTACTTCTACCAGTACGTCTCGTTCGACTTCTGCTGCCGCGGCGCGTCGAGCACCTACCGGGTGATGGTGGGGCGGTCCTCCAGCGTCACCGGCCCCTACCTCGACCGCAACGGTGTGCCCCTGAACTCCGGTGGAGGCACGGAAGTGCTGGCTGGCCACGGCAGCGTGCACGGGCCTGGACATCAGGCCGTGCTCGCCGACACCGGCGGCGACTTGCTCATCTATCACTACTACGCCGACAACGGCACGTCGCTGCTGGGCATCAACCGCCTGACCTACGACTCAGCCGGCTGGCCCCGCGTGCTCTGAGAGGTTCGTCCCTCTGTTCCAAGGAGAAGGTCCATGCGTTCGTCCCTGCCGCGCGCCGCGCGTTCCATCCGGCGGTACGTGCTGATCGCCGTCACGGCTGCCCTCGCCGCGGCCGGCGCTGTCTCCGGCTCGTCGACGGCATCGGCCGCCGGTCCCGTGCCGCACTACCTGATGACCGCGTTCACCAACAGCAGCGAGTCGAACATGTACGTGTACGACTCGGCGAACGCGACCGGCTTCACGCAGGTCAGAGCCAACGCGTACACGCCTCCGACAGGCCTCATTCGCGATCCCAGCGTCATCCGGCACACCGACGGCTACTACTACATCGTCTACACGACGAACTGGACGGGCGACACGATCGGTTTCGCCCGCAGCGCGGACTACGTGTCCTGGACGTTCGTGCGCAACGTCCGCGTCGGCCTCAACGGGGCCACCGGCAGCACGTGGGCGCCGGAGTGGTTCAAGGACTCCGACGGCAGCGTCCACGTGATCTTCTCCGCGTCCACGACGGGCACGGCGGGACAGTTCCGTCCATTCCGGATCACCGCGACGAACCCGGACCTGTCCGCGTGGACCAGCCCCGTGGCACTGGGCATCCCGGCCAACTACATCGACAGCTTCGTGGTCAAGGCCGGCGGCACCTACCACAACTTCCTCAAGAACGAGACGACGAAGTACATCGAGCACGCCACCGCCACGTCGCTGAACGGTCCCTGGACATTCGTCGGCACCGGCAACTGGGCGGGCTGGGGCGCGGGGCTCGAAGGTCCCGCGATCACGCGGCTGCCGGACGGCCGGTGGCGGATCTACTTCGACCAGTACGGCCAGCGGCGCTACTTCTACGCCGACAGCGCGAACCTGACCACCTTCGGCGCCAAGGTCGAGCTGCCCGGTCTGTCCGGCACCGCCCGGCACTTCACCGTGCTGCGCGAGGACTCCGGTGACGGCACGGCGGTGGCGACGGGCAACCGGTCGCTGCGGTCGGTCAACTTCCCCGACCGCCACGTCCGGCACCGCGACAACCTGGCCTACGTCGACCCGGTGAGCTCGTCCAGTGACATCACGGTCCGGAGGGACGCGACCTTCACCATCGTGCCGGGCCTCGCGAACGCCGCCTGCTACTCGTTCCGGTCGGTGAACCACCCGGACCGCTACCTGCGGCACTACGCCTTCCGCGTCCGGCTGGACACGAACACCGGTGACTCGGTGTTCGCCCGCGACGCCACGTTCTGCGGGCGCGCCGGTCTCGCGGGCAACGGCAGCACGTCGTTCGAGTCCTACGCCCAACCCGGCCGGTACCTGCGCCACTACGGCTTCGAGGTGCGCGTCGACTGGCGCACGTCCGACGCGGCGTTCGCCGGCGACTCGTCGTTCACCGTCTCCTCACCACTGGCCTGAAAGGACAGTCGATGAAGACAGCCCTGCACCGCGTGGCCGTACTGGTGCTCGCCGCCGTCACCTGCGTCGCCGGCCTGCCCGTGCCGCACGCGTCGGCCTCGCCCGCCGTGCGGTACACGAACCCAATCGCGGAGCGGCGTGCCGATCCGCACATCGTCAAGCACACCGACGGCTTCTACTACTTCACCGCGACCGTGCCGGAGTACGACCGGATCGTCCTGCGCCGTGCCACCACGATCCAGGGCCTGGCCTCGGCACCGGAGACCGTGATCTGGCGCAAGCACTCGAGCGGTGAGATGGCCGCCCACATCTGGGCGCCGGAGATCCACTTCATCAACGGCAAGTGGTACGTCTACTTCGCCGCGGGGCGCAGTGACGACATCTGGCGCATCCGGATGTACGTGCTGGAGAGCTCGAGTGCGAACCCGTTGACCGGACCGTGGACCGAACGCGGCCGCATCACGACCCCGTGGGACACGTTCTCACTGGACGCGTCCACGTTCGTCAACAACGGTGTGCGCTACCTGACCTGGGCGCAGCAGGAACCCGGTATCTCCACCAACTCCAACCTCTACATCGCCCGCATGGGTGCGAACCCGTGGACGATCACCGGCACGGTGACGAGGCTGACGGTGCCGACGCTGGCCTGGGAGACCCGCGGGTTCAAGGTGGCAGAAGGGCCGGCGGTCCTGCAGCGCAACGGAAGGATCTTCCTGACCTACTCGGCCAGCGCCACCGACGCGAACTACTGCCTCGGCCTGCTGACCGCGTCGGCGTCGGCGGACCTGCTCAACCCGGCGTCGTGGACCAAGAGCCAGAACCCGGTGTTCGCGAGCAACGCCGCGACCGGCCAGTACGGGCCCGGCCACAACTCGTTCACGGTGTCCGAGGACGGCCGCAGCGACGTCATGGTCTACCACGACCGCAACTACCGCGACATCAGCGGCGACCCGCTCAACGACCCGAACCGCCGCACGCGGGTGCAGAAGGTCTACTACAAGGCTGACGGCACACCGGACTTCGGCATCCCGGTACCCGATGGCCCCACCCCGGTGCGGCTCAAGGCGTACGACTCCGAGCGGTTCGTCCGGCACTGGGAGTACCGCGCGAAGCTCGAAGCGAACGTGTCACCGCTGGCCGACTCGCAGTTCAAGGTGGTGACGGGGCTGACCGGCTCCGGCACGGTGTCGCTCGAGTCGACCAACTTCCCCGGCTACTACCTGCGCCACCGCAACAACGAGCTCTGGGTCGAGCGCAGCGACGGCAGCACGCTGTTCCGCAACGACGCCAGCTTCTCCCAGCGCGCGGGACTCGCGGCGAGCTCCGCGGCGTCGTTCGAGTCGCTCAACTTCCCCGGCCGCTACATCCGGCACAGCAACGGGCTGGTCAACCTGCAAACGGTGAGCGATGCGCAGGGACGCACCGACGCGACGTTCGTACTGGAGTAGAAGATGACAATCCGCACGACCGCCCTGCTCGCTTCCGCCGTGCTGCTCGGCGCAACCGTGGTGGCGTCGCCGGCAGTGGCGGCCACAGTGGACACCAACGCGTACTACGTCCTCGTCAACCGCAACAGCGGCAAAGCCTTGGACGTGTACAACCTGGCCACGAACGACAACGCGCCGATCGTGCAGTGGTCGCGCAACGACGGCGCGTGGCAGCAGTGGCGGTTCGTCGACTCCGGCGGCGGCTACTACCGGCTGAAGTCCCGGCACAGCGGCAAGGTGCTGGACTTCTCGTCCACCGCGGACAGGACCGGTCTCGTGCAGACGACCGACGCCGGCCGCACCGGCCAGCAGTTCCGCCTGGCCGACTCCGACGGCGGCCACGTCCGCCTGATCAACCGGGCCAGCGCCAAGGCCGTCGACGTGCTGGACTTCTCGACCGCGGACGGTGCCCAGATCATCCAGTGGCCGGACACGCAGGGACGAAACCAGCAGTGGCAACTGGTCCGGGTGGGGGCACCCGGCACGTTCACCAACCCGATCAAACGCAACGGCCCCGACCCGTGGCTGCAGTACTACAACGGCTACTACTACCTGGCAACGACGACGTGGAACTCCACGATCACGATGCGCCGCTCCCGCACGCTCGCCGGTCTGGCGAGCGCCGCGGAGACCGTGGTGTTCAACCTGTCCGGCCGGCCCAACGGGTGCTGCAACATGTGGGCGCCGGAGTTCCACCTGCTCAACGGCCGCTGGTACCTCTACTACGTGGCCGGGCAGAACGTGCCGGACTACAACCCCACGCAACGTCTGCACGTGCTGGAGAGCGCGGGCACCGACCCGATGGGCCCGTACACGTTCAAGGCGGATCTGGGCAGCACCTGGGAGCTCGACCCGAGCATCCTGCAGCACAACGGCAGGCTCTACCTGATGGGCAGTGCGATCGACGGCACTCAGAGCCTGACCATCACCCCGCTGTCCAACCCGTACACGATCAGCGGAGCGCGGCGCACCATCTCCCAGCCGACGCTGGCGTGGGAACGGCAGACGGGAGCGGTCAACGAAGGTGCGGAACCGTTGTACCGCGACGGCCGCGTCATGATCGTCTACTCGGCCAGCGCCTGCTGGGGCCCGGACTACAAGCTCGGACTGCTCACCCTGACCGGAACCGACCCCCTCAACCGGTCGCACTGGACGAAGTCGCCCGACCCGGTGTTCCAGCGCAACGACGGCAACGGCGTGTTCGCCCCCGGCCACAACGGGTTCTTCAAGTCCCCCGACGGCACCGAGGACTGGATCGTCTACCACGCCAACGACAGCGCCTCGGGTGGCTGCGACATGAACCGCTCCACCCGTGCGCAGAAGTTCACGTGGAACGCCGACGGAACGCCGAACTTCGGCACTCCGGTCCGCCTCGGCACCCAGCTCGCCGCGCCGTCAGGTGAGCCAGTCGGTTGAGCCGAGCCGCTCGTCGAGCATCAGCAGCAAGTCGGGCCGCACCGTCACCTCGGCGGTGCGGCCCCGGTACGTCAGGGTGACGGTCTTCTCGGCGCCGTGCCCGCGCAGCCCGACCGCGCGCAACTCGCCCTCGTCCCACCACAGGTCGACGGCCACGCCACCCCGTGCACGCAGGCCGCGCACCACTCCCGTGGGCCACGCCGACGGCAGCGCGGGCAGCAGCCTCAGCTCACCGGTGTGGCTCTGCAGCAACATCTCCGCGATCGCCGCGGTGGCCCCGAGGTTGCCGTCGAGCTGGCACGGCCCCGCGCACAGCAGGTTGCCGTGCACCCCGTCACTCAGCAACGTCGACAGCAGCGTGTGCGCGCGATCGCCGTCACCGAGCCGGGCCCACAGCGCGGCTTTCCACGCCAGTGACCACCCGGTGCCCCCGTCCCCCATTGCCACCAACGCGCGTTCGGCCTCGTCCGCCAGCTCCGGGGTGCGCACGCGATCAATCTGGTCGCCGGGATAGAGCCCGAACAGGTGCGGCCGGTCGGCCTCGGGCAGCTCGATCCCCCGGACACCGTCCACGACGTCGTCGCGGATTCCGAGGACGCCGGCCGCCAGAAGCAGGTTCGAGAACAGCTCCGCCGTCAACGCCAGGTCCATCGCGGAGGCGAGTTCGCCGTTCGACCCCAGCCAGTGCAGGAAGAACTCGGCGGCACCCCGCAGCACCGGCCAGGCGTGGTCGCGCAGCCAGCCGTCGTCACCGGAGAACGCGTAGTGCTCCCAGAGGTGCCGGGACAGCCACGCGGCCGCCATCGGCCACGCCGGATCGCCGCCCTCCCCGGCCGGGGTGGTGAGGCACCAGGGGTCGCTGTTGTGGTGTGCCACCCAGCCCGGCGCACCGTGCAGAGCTTTCGCCGTGGCCGCACCGAAGCCGGACAGCTTGGCGACGAACTCCAGCAGCGGCTCGTGGCACTCCGGCAGCGCGGCGGCCTCGGCCGGCCAGTAGGTCATCCGCAGCGTGTCACCGGCGTGCGGCACGGAATCGGTGTGCGGGTTCCAGATCCCCTGCGGGGTGGCGGGCAGCGTGCCCGGCCGCGAGCCGGTGATCAGCAGGTAGCGGCCGTACTGGAACAGCAGGGCGGCGAGGGTCCGGTCGGGCCGCGCAAGCCGTTCGCCGGTCGGCAGGTCCGGCACCGGGCCCAGCTGCAGGCTCACCCGGTCGAACAGCGCCTGATGACTCCGGACGGCCTCGTCGCGGAACGACGCCCAGCCCAGCCTGCGCGCCCACTCGACCCGTGCGAGGGCCAGGCGGGAGCATTCGGCGGGGTCGTCCACCGGTTCCGTGCCCGGCCCGCGATAGCCGGCCTCCGTGGTGACGAAGACCGTGTCGCCGTCCACCGCGGCGACCACCGCCCAGGCCATCCCCTGCGGCACCCGGCCGCGCACCCCGACGACACGGCCGGACGACGTGAAGTGCTCGCCGGGCAACGCACCGCGCAGCAGCAGGCCGACCTGGGCACCGGTCACGCGCAGCGCCAGGACGTGCAGACCGCCGTGGCACACCGCCTCCCGCCGCACCTCCGCCGAACCCGTCCGGTACGCCATCGTGTAGACGCCCGTGCGCAGATCCAGCTCACGCCGGTAGGAATCGGCCCGCGCGGGCCCGCCGACGAGCATGAGGTTCGCCAGCGGCAGGTACTTCGCGGAATCGGGCTCCACGTCACCGGACGGCGGTGGCAGCGGCGACCCCGTCCACAGCCGATCGTCGTTGAGCTGCACCAGTTCGGTGTCGACGCCGCCGAAGCACAGCGCGCCGAGCCGTCCAGAGCCCAGCGGCAGCGCCTCCTCCCGCGCGCCGGCGGGAGCGGTGAACCACAGCCGGGTCACCGCAGCACCCGCACGCCGTAGCGCGGCAGCTCCGTGACACCGCTGACCCGCTCGCCGCTGAGCAGGTCGAGCTTGATGCCGTCGACCTCGACCTCGGTGGGCTCCGGCCGGTGGTTGATCACGAACAGCAGATCGCCGCGCCGCACCACCTCCACGCCCTCCGGCTGCGGCGACGAGGTGACACCCGCCTGCGAGGCCACGTGCGCGAGCAGGGCCCGCATCGCCGCGGGTTCCGGCCTGGTCGCCACGTACCAGGCGGTGCCCTCACCGAAGCTGTTGCGCAGCACCACCGGCATACCGCCGAGCTCGCCCTTGGTCACGGCCGCGACCACCTCCGCCGTCGTGGGCGAGAGGTCGTCGGCCCAGAAGTCGGCGGTGAACTCGCCGAGCAGCTCGGAGGAACAAGTCAGGGAGTCGCGCTGGGGCAGGAACTCGTCGATCCGCAGCCCCATCACGTCGGCCAGCAGCGCCGGATAGCCGCCCACCCGGACGTGGTCGTGCTCGTCCACGATCCCGGAGAAGAATCCCATCACGAACGTGCCGCCTTCGTCCACATAGGACGTGATGCGGTCGGCGTCGCAGGCGGTGAGCAGGTAGAGGTTCGGCGCGAGCACGACCGGGTACTTCGACAGGTCGTCGCAGGGCCGCACGAAGTCGGCGACGACCCCCAGCCGCCACAGCGGTTCGTAGAAGTCGTGCAGCCGCGCCAGGAGGTCGATCTCGGCCGGCAGGTGCGCGCCGCTGACCGCCCACCAGTTGTCCCAGTCCATGAGGATCGCGACCTGGGCGGGAACCGGTTCGCCCGCCACCTCCGACAGCTCGACGAGGTCCCTGCCGAGCGCGGCGACCTCGCGGAAGACGCGGCTGTGCGGGCCCCGGTGCGGCACCATGCCGGAGTGGAACTTCTCCGCGCCCGCGCGGGACGCCCGCCACTGGAAGAAGCACACCGAGTCCGAGCCGCGCGCGATCGCCTGCAGCGACTGGGTGCGCAGATGCCCTGGCGGCCTGCGCACGCCGTGTGAGCCGCTCGCGGACTGTTCCATCAGGAACCACGGTTTGCGCCCGGCCAGCCCGCGCATGAGGTCGTAGCTCATGGCCGTCCGCACGTGGGCGGCAGGGTCCGTGAGGTCCGGATACCAGTCGTGCGACACGAAGTCCTGCTCCGCCGCGGCCTGCCAGTAGTCGAGGGGCGCGAACAGGCCCATGAAGTTCGAGGTGACCGGCACGAACGGCGTGGTGTTGTGCAGGATCTCGCGTTCGGCCCGCAGGCACTGCAGCAACGCCTCCGAGCAGAACCTCTTGAAATCGAGCACCTGGGTGGGGTTGCGCAGGTACGGCGCCGCGCGTGGCGGCAGGATCTCCGCCCACTCCCCGTAGTGCTGGCTCCAGAACGCCGTCGCCCACGCCTCGTTCAGCGCGCCGAGCGTCTCGTACTTCTCCCGCAGCCAGCGGCGGAAGTGCTGCGCGGTCCGGTCGCAGTGGCAGACCTCGCAGTACTCGTTGTTGATGTGCCACGACCTCAGCGCGGGGTGCTCGGCGTAGCGGCGGGCCATCGCCGTGACGATGGCCCGCGCGTACTGCCGGTAGACCGGCGACGAGGGGCAGTAGTGGTTGCGGGAACCGTGCGACATCCGGACGCCGTCCGCCGTCACCATCAGCGTCTCCGGGTGGCGCAGGCTCATCCACGGCGGCGGCGAGGCCGTCGGGGTCGCGAGGCTGACGCCGATCCCGTTCTCGTGCAACAGGTCCAGCACGCGGTCGAGCCAGCCGAAGTCGTACGCACCCGGCGTCGGTTCCAGCCTGCCCCACGAGAACACGCCGACGGTGACCAGGTTGACCCCGGCCTCCCGCATGAGCAGGACGTCCTCGTGCCACACCGCCTCCGGCCACTGCTCCGGGTTGTAGTCACCTCCGTAGGTCAAGCGGCCGCGCGTGACGTCGGACAGGTTCCGCATGCCTCATCCCCATGATTGCGAACATCTCCTCATGCGCGGCGCAGGCGCGGGGCCGTGCTCGCGCGACCGGACAGCTTCGGCGGCAGGAGCGTCACCGGTGCCGCCGGGTGCCCGTTCAGCCTGGCGACGAGCAGTTCCATCGCCTGCCGCCCCAGTTCCTCCGCCGGCAGCTGCACCGAGGTCAGCTGCATCTGTTCCGCGAGCTCGTCCGGGCAGATCGCCACGACCGCCACGTCGTCGGGCACCCTGCGGCCCAGCGCGCGCAGACTTCCCGCAACCCAGCCGAGCGCCGCCTCGTTGTGCACGACGAGGGCGGTCATCGCCGGTTGCGTGCGCAGCAACGAGCGCACGGACGCCAGCACCGACTCGTAGTCGTCCTCGGCGGGAAGTGCCGTCGACGCGATGCCCCGCCGCATGGCCGCCGCGCCGAACCCCGCCATCGTGCGCTGCGCGTAGCCGGTGTTGCGCTGGTACACGACGCTCGGGGCGCCGAGGAACCCGATGTAGCGGTGGCCGAGGTCGGCGAGGTGGTCGACGCAGCGCGCCCCGGCGGCCTCGAAGTCGAGGTCCACACAGGTGAGTCCCTTGACCGCCGCCGGGCGTCCGATCAGGACGGACGGCTGGGCGATCTGCCGCAGCAGCGGGACGCGGTCGTCGTCGAGTTCCACGTCCATCACCAGGAAGCCGTCGACCTGGGCGCTGCCCGCGACCCTGCGCAGGCCCTGCGCGCCCTGGTCCGCCGTCACCAGCAGGACGTCCATGTCGTGTCTGCGGGCGGTCGTGACCGCCGCCGTCACGAACCGCATCACCACGGGCAGGTGCACGCCGTGACGCAGCGGCAGCACCAGCGCCACCACGTTCGCCCTGCTCGTCGCGAGCGCCCTGGCCCCGGCGTGCGGGTGGTACCCCAGCAGCCGGATGCTCTCCCTGACCTTGGTGCGGGTCTGCGGCGAGATCGACCGCTTGCCCGTGAGCACGTAGGAGACGGTGCTCGGCGCGACGCCGGCATGCCTCGCCACATCCGCGATGGTGACCACGTCGGCACCTCCGAGTTGAAGCGTTTCGACAACATTACGGGCGGATGATGACTTCCGTTCACCGCCGAAGGTGGGAACGTTCACATTGACGATTGACAGTCGAACTCCAAGCGGGCCAGTCGCATGCCCGGCGCGGTGAACACGGCGAACAGATCATGCGCCCCCAGCTCCGAGTGCACGGGCGTACTGATCTCGTGCCAAGAGTGTGGATCAGAATCCTCAGGGACTGTGAACGTGCACAGCAATCGTCCGCGAGCGTGATCGCCGATCCGCACCACGACCTCACCGGCCCGGCCGGCGACCCGTGCGGTGCAGTGGACGACGTTCTCGCCGATCCGCCCGTCGCCGAGCAGGACCCAGCCACCGGCCTCGGTGGACTCGACGGCGGTGCCGCGTTCCCGCGTCTCGTCCACCAGTGTGACGCCGGAGCAGTCGTCGAAGTCCTCAGGGCGGAGGACGGGGCCGCGCAGGGCGATCCCCTCCCCGATCACCAGCACCTCGCCGCGCGACCTGCGAACCGTGGACGTGCCCACCCACAGACCGTGCACGGACGTCTCGACGACCGGGCGGCCGCTCACGACGTCCCAGTGCCAGAAGTCCCTGCCGCGCAACGGGAACCGGACCACCCGGCTCTCCCCCGGCTCCAGCCGCACGCGGTGGAAGGCGAGCAGCTTGCGCAGCGGCTGGACCACCCGCGACTCCCGTTGCGTGCCGTAGAGCTGCACCACCTCCGCGCCGGGCCGGTCGCCCGCGTTGGCGACCTCGACCGAGACCTCGAACTCCTCGTGCTGCCACACCGATGCCGCGGAGACGGTCAGCGGGCCGTAGGAGAACCTGGTGTAGCTCAGTCCGTGACCGAACTCGTAGAGCGGGTCGCCCTCGAAGTACAGGTACGTGCCGCGCGACTTGATGATGTCGTAGTCGAACAGGTCCGGGAGTGATTCGACGCCGCGGTACCAGGTCTGGGTGAGCCTGCCGGACGGCGAGACCTCGCCGGACAACACCTCCGCGAGCGCGCGGCCGAGCTCCTGGCCTCCGTGCGACGACCACAGGATCGCCGGGACGTGCTCGTTCTCGCGCACCAGCGCGTACGGGTAGCTGCTGACCACGACCAGCACGGTGCGCGGGTTGACCTGCCGCACCGCCCGGATCAGCTCCGCCTGCCTCGGCGGCAGGTCGAGGTCCTCGCGGTCCTGCGTCTCACGCCCGTTGACGTGCGGGTCGTTGCCCGCCACGACGATCGCGACGTCCGCCGCCGCGGCGTGGGCGATGGCCTGGGCCAGGCCCGAGCGGTCGACCTCCAGCCGCCACCGCGCCGCCTCGCCCCGCGCGTCGACGAACCTGATGCCGTCACCGCGTGCGGCCACGTACTGGTTGAGCACCGTGTTGCGGAGCAGGCACGTGTCGCCGCCGAGCGGGACCAGTTCGAACAGTTCCATGACGTCCCAGCCGCCCGGCATCGTGCGTTCCGTGACGAGCTCGCCGTCCCGCGTCGACGCCACGTACCTGCCTGTCAGGACGCTGCGCAGGGTGACCACGTCCTGACCCCATTCGAACAGGTCGAACGCGGCCGCGTCGCTCCAGTGGTCCTCCAGGACGGCCCGGCCTTCTGGCGAGAAGGCGAGGAAGCGGCCGTTCCCGGTCGTCAGCGAGATCCGGTCGACGCCCTCGGTGAACGTCGTCTCACCACTGTGGAGCTGTGTGATTCCCTCCAGCGGTGTCACCGCGTACGGCAGCGTGCCGCAGTACCAGTCCTCGAACACGGTGCCCGCGGGCGCGCCGATGACGGCGATCTTCCGGTTGTCGCTCGGGTCGAGCGGCAGCAGTCCGTCGTTCTTGAGCAGCACGATCGACTGGCGTGCCGCCTCCAGCGCGAGTGCGCGGTGTTCGGGAGCGTCGATCACGTCCTCGGTGATCGACGCGTACGGGTTGAGCTCCGGCGGGTCGAGCTCGCCGAGCCTCGCGCGCAGGGTCAGCAGGCGGGTGACGGCCCGGTCCACGTGTTCCTCGGTGATCAGCCCTCGCTCCAGCGCCTCGGTCACGTTCGCGATCGTGGTCGCCGGATCGGCGTCGTGGTCGGTGAAGCTGTCGAGGCCCGCGCGCAGCATCGCGGCGTGCCCGGCGACGTCGTCCTCGTGGTAGGCCTGCAGACCGGCCACGTTGGACGGTGCCCAGGCGTCGCTGATGACCGCGATCTCGCTGTCGGTCCAGCTCCGCAGGTGGTCGTCGAGGTACGGCGTCAGGTGCGCCGGCCTGCCGTTGACCAGGTTGTACGACGGCATGACGGCCACCGCCGCACCCGCCGCGACCGGGCCGCGGAAACACGGGAACTCGTACTCGTGCAGCACGCGGGCCCGCAGCACCGACGACGTCGTGCACCTGTCGGTCTCGTGGTTGTAGCCCAGGAAGTGCTTCAGCGTCGGCGCGGTCTTGAGGTACACCGGGTGATCACCGCGCAGGCCGGCGGCATAGGCCGTGCCCATCACCGACGTGAGCAGCGGATCCTCGGAGTAGCCCTCCTCGTTGCGGCCCCAGCGCGGGTCGCGCAGCGGGTTCACCACCGGCGCCCACACGTTGAGCCCGTGCGCGACCGGATCCTTGTGGTGGAAACCGCGCACCTCGGTCCCGGTCGCGTCACCGATCGCTCGCACGAGGTCCGGGTTCCACGTGCTGGCCAGGCCGATCGGCTGCGGGAAGACGGTCGCGCGCCCCAGCCACGCGACGCCGTGCAGCGCCTCGGTGCCGGTGCGGAAGGCGCCGAGGCCGAGCCGCGGCACCGCGGGCTGCCACTGGTGCAGCAGCGCGATCTTCTCGGCGGTCGTCAGCCGTCCGAGCAGGTCGGCGACCCGCTCGGGCAGCGGCAGCTCCCGATTCCGGAACGGTGGTTCCCCGGTGGGGGTCTCGATGCTCAAGGCACGCCCTTCTTGGTCATCGAGTCTGAATCGAATCGCTTCGACTGTACGCCGTGAAAGTGGCACAGCTCACAGCACATCGTCAAGAGCGGCGGTGTCGTTCGATTCATTCGACATGCGTTCTGTCGAACGGTGCACCCGATTCGACGATTCTGAGCGGAAAACGCTTTCCACGTTATGCCACAACACATTTGCACCTTGCGTCACGTACCGAGACGGGTCATCGTTGCCGCCGTGGATCTGCGACGAAGCGTTCTGCTCCCGCTGGTGGTCACGGCCGTCCTCGCCGGGCAGCTGCCCGCGTCCGCGCGTTCCTCGCCCGGCGAACACCTCGATCGCGGCCTCGTCGCGGCGACCACGTCCGGTGGCGTGCACCTGAGCTGGCGCCTGCTCGGGCGGGAGGCCACCGGCGCGACCGCGACCGGGCTCGCCGGGCCTGACTTCGCGGTGTACCGCAACGGCAAGCGCATCGCCACCGTGACCGACAGCACGACCTTCGTCGACCCGGAAGCGATGCCTGGTGCGCGGTACCAGGTCGCTCCCCTGCGTCGCGGCATCGCGCTGGGGCGCAGCAAACCGGTGACCGCGTGGACGGCGTCTCATCACGACCTGCCGCTGCGCAAGCCCGCCGACGGCGTGACGCCCGCGGGCGAGCGCTACACCTACTCCGCCAACGACGTCAGCGTCGGCGACGTGGACGGCGACGGGCGGTACGAGTACGTCGTCAAGTGGGATCCGACCAACTCCAAGGACGTCTCGCAGGTCGGCTACACCGGACCGGTGTACCTCGACACGTACCGTCTCGACGGCACGCTGCTGCACCGGATCGACCTCGGCGTGAACATCCGGGCGGGCGCGCACTACACCCAGTTCCTCGTCTACGACTTCGACGGTGACGGCCGCGCGGAGCTGATGACGAAGACCGCGCCGGGCACCCGTGACGGCCGCGAGCGGTTCATCACGATGCCGCGCGAGGACGTCCGGGCCGGCTACTCGCACAGCGACGACTACCGGCTCAGCCCCGACGGGTACCGCAAGCACGTCATCGGCATGTTCCGCGGCTGGCACGCGCATCCGGAGGTGGTCGCCGGCCGCTGGCCCGCGACGCTGGAACAGGCGTTCGGCATCGAGAAGCGGTACACCTACCCGTTGTCCGAACCGGACGCCACCGCGCTGGCCGACCACTTCATCGACGTGTACGCGCCTTCCCGCAGTGCCAACAACAAGCTGCGCCAGTTCGCCGGGTTCATCGTCGACGGCCCGGAGTACCTGACCGTGTTCGACGGCCGCACCGGCCGGGAGCTGCAGACGGTCCGCTACGAGCCGGGCCGTGGCGACGACGGTCTCCTGTGGGGCGACTACGCGATGCCGCGCATCGAGCCGGGCAACCGCGTCGACCGGTTCCTGTCCGGAGTGGCCTATCTGGACGGCAAACGGCCTTCCGCGATCTTCGCCCGCGGCTACTACACCCGGTCCACCGTCGCGACCTACGACTGGGACGGCAGGCGCCTGAAGAAGCGCTGGCTCGTCGACAGCGGCCACGTCCCGATGACCAACCCCTTCCTCGACACCCCGCACGACCGCGACGGCTCGAACCCGAGCCACGCGAAGATGACCACTCAGGGCGCGCACTCGCTGAGCGTCGCTGACGTGGACGGCGATGGCAGGCAGGAGATCGTCTACGGCGGCGCGACGCTGGACGACGACGGATCGCTTCTCTACAGCTCCACCGGCGTGCTGCCACCGGGCAGCGTCCGCCCGGGAGACACGGCTCGGGTCGGTCACGGTGACGCCCTGCATGTCACCGACATCGACCCGAGCCGCCCCGGCCTCGAGATCTACATGGTGCACGAGGGAGGGCGGTACGCCCCTTACGGCTACGCGATGCGCGACGCCCGGACCGGAAAGACGATCTACGGCGCGTACTCCGGCAGGGACACCGGCCGCGGCATGATCGGCGACGTCCGGCCCGACGTGCCCGGCATCGAGACGTGGGCCTCCATGCCGAACGGTTCCGAGTCCGCGGGAATCTGGAGCGCGGACGGCCGGCGGCTCGAGGACCGTTCTCCCGGAACGAACATGAGCATCCGCTGGGCCGGCGACCTGACGACCCAGATCGTCAACGGCGCCCAGGACGTGACGCCGACGATCGACGACTGGCGGCGCGGCACCCTGCTCACCGCCACCGGAACCCGCACCAACAACGGCACCAAGGGAAATCCGTCGCTCGTCGCCGACGTGTTCGGCGACTGGCGAGAAGAGCTCGTCGTGCGCACGCAGGACAGCACGGCGTTGCGGTTCTACATCAGCACGGAACCGACGAACCACAAGATGTACACGCTCATGCACGACCGCCAGTACCGCGTCGAGGTCGCCCGCCAGCAGACCACTTACAACCAGCCGTCCTACCCGAGCTTCTACCTCGCGTCGGACGTCGACTGGTCGCGCGTTCCCCTGCCCTCGCACCGATTGGCCGGAAAATGATCAAGAAGCTTCTCGTCACGGCGGTGGTGCTCGCGAGCACCGTCGCCGTGGCCCCGGCGGCCTCCGCCGCCGTCACGAGCACACCCACCGACCCGAACGTCAGGTACTTCGGCCGCTGGAACACGAGCTCGTCGAGCGCCTACGTCTCCGAGTGGGCCGGCGCCTACCTCGTCGTCGGCTTCACCGGACGCACGGTGAAGCTCAAGCAGCGCCGCGCGATCGATTTCTTCGTGAGCATCGACGGCGGCCCCGACGTGTCGTACAAGAACGTGAGCGGCACGGTGAACCTCACCCCGACGCCGCTGGCCGCGGGCAACCACACCCTCCGCGTCTCCTACCGCCCGATCGCGGGTTCGTACAAGGGCGACGCGGTGTACCAGGGCATCGAGATCGACACCGGCGCACGGACCTTCGCACCCACCGTGCCGTCGAAGATCATCGAGTTCGTCGGTGACTCGATCACCGTCGGCCAGCAGTCCTCGAAGCAGGCTCTGACCGCGTACGGCTGGCTGACCGGCGAGAAGCTGAAGACGGGCCACACCCAGATCGCGGTGGGCGGCGCGTGCCTGCACCCGGCTGCCGACGGCTGCCTGAGCATGCGGGAAGGGTTCCTGCGCACCGGCCTCGCGCTGAACGCCCCCGCGTGGAACTTCGGCCGGTACCGCGCGAACGCCGTCGTGATCAACCTCGGCACCAACGACGTCGGGCACAGCGTCACCAAGGAGCAGTTCCGCTCCTCCTACGTCACGCTGCTGCGACGCGCGCGGGAGAAGTACCCGACCGCGGCGATCTTCGCCATGGGCACGTTCCGCAAGCGGTACCTGCCCGAGACCCAGGCCGCCGTGAAAACGCTCAACGACGGCGGCGACCACAACGTGCACTTCGTCAACACCCTGGGCTGGATCAACGAGGCCACCGACACGACCGACAACGTCCACCCCAACGACCAGGGACACCGCAAGATCGCCGACCGCCTGGCACCGATCGTCGCAGCCAAGATCTAGTGGCGTGGCCCGGGACGCCGGCTGGGTGATTCACTGAGCAGGGCGCCTCGCACCCGCCTGACCGTGAATCCGCCCGGCACCGTTCCGGGCCACACCTGCAGGAGCCCGCGTGCCCGTCGTCGACATGCCTGAGGAAGACCTGCTCCGGCACCGCGTCACCACCCCGGAGCCGGCCGACCTCGACGAGTGGTGGGCCACCCGGCTCGCCGAGACGACGGCCGCGGCCACCCCCGTCGTGCTCACGCCGCACGAGCCGGAGCTGTACCGGCCGTTGTCGGTGTACGACGTGGAGTTCTCCGGCGCGCACGGCCACCGCGTCCGCGGCTGGTACCTGCGCCCGCCCGGTGACGGCCCGCTGCCGGTGGTCGTGACGTACATCGGCTACGGCGGCGGGCGCGGCCTGCCCGCGCAGCACACGCTGCTGCCGACTCTGGGCTTCGCGACGTTCGTGATGGACAGCCGCGGGCAGGGCGGCCGGTGGTCGGTCGGCGCCACGGCCGACGCGGGCGCGGGCACGGGTCCCGAGCACCCCGGCGTGATGACCAGGGGCATCGCGAGCCCGGACGACTACTACTTCACCCGGCTCTACCTCGACGCGGCGCGAGCGGTGGACGTCGCGGCGGAACTGCCCGGCGCCGACCCCGGCCGCATCGCCGTCACCGGCGGCAGCCAGGGCGGGGCGCTCGCCCTGGCCGCCGCGGCGTTGCGCGGCGACCGGGTGCGGGTGTGCCACTCGGACGTGCCGTTCCTGTGCGACCTGCACCGCGCGGTGCGGATCGGCACCACCACGCCGTACACCGAGATCAGCGACTTCCTCGCGCAGCACGACGCGCTCGTGCCGGCCGCGCTCGAGACGCTGCGGTACGTGGACTGCGCGCTGCTGGCCCGCCGGATCAGCGCTCACACCCTCTTCAGCGTCGGGCTGATGGACGAGACGTGCCCGCCGTCCACCGTGTACGCGGCGTACCACGAGGTCCGCGCACCCAAGGAGATCACGGTGTCGCCGTTCGGCAAGCACACCACGCCCACCAGCCACGTCGAGACGCAACTGCGCCACCTGAGGGAGAACCTCTAGAGCGTCACCGGCTTGCCGCCGAGGGTCACCCGCAGCTTGCCGTCCGAGGCGAACGACCAGCCGAGGGCACCCGTGTAGCCAGCACACCGCGAGCCGTTGGCGCCCGTCCAGAACTGGTTCGAGCTGTCCGCGCTGCCGACGGTCTTGTCGTTGCTGCCCTTGCTGCTGCGACAGGACGTGTTGCCGCGGAACACCGAACTGCCCGCGTCGAACGAGAAGTTGCGCTCGTCGTTGTCGATGCTGAGGTTGCTCGACACCGCCATCGCGCCGGGGTTGCGGTTGTAGGTGAAGCCGTGCTTGCCGTTGTCGAACGCGATCGTGCGGCGGATCGTGTGGTTCACGGCGATGTCCTCGCCGCCCAGCTTGAAGCCGTTGCGGTCGCCGTTGCCGGCCTGGCCGCCGTTGCTGAGCGTGCCGTTCTTGTACGCCAGCGAGTCCTCGATGGTCACCGTGCCGATCGCGCCCGTGTCGGACTTGGTGTAGAGGTCCCAGCCGTCGTCGATGTTGTTGTGCGCCACGGCGTACCGGAAGACGTTGCCGGAACCGACGGTCAGCTTCGCGGCGAACCCGTCGGCGTCCTCGCCGTCGGAGTCGCGGTTGTCGTGCGACTCCGCGCTCAGCACCAGGTTGTTGGCCGGCCACTGGCTCTTCGGCGTGCTGGACGCCATGCGCGAGAGCTGCAGGCCCGTGTCGCGGTTGAAGCGGGTGATGGTGCGTTCGAAGATGTTGTTGCTGCCACCGACGAAAATGCCGTTGTCGCCGGCGCGTTCGACGGTGATGCCGTGGACGTGCCAGTACGACCCGTTCACGGCGAGGCCCCGGTTGGCCGGATCCTCGGACTGCGCCGAGAAGTTCAGCACCGGCTTCTCGGACTGGTAGGCCGTCAGCTTCTTGCGGGCGCTCGCCGTGCCGTTGTTGGTCGGCGGAATGGTCACCGTCTGGGCGAGGCTGTACGTGCCGCCGCGCAGGTGGATCGTGCCGCCAGCCGCGATCCGGGAGATCGCCGCAGTCAGCGTGGTCGGGTCCGAGATCGTGCCGGTCGCGCCGTCACGGCCGGACGGCGACACGTACAGGACGCTGTCGGCGGCGGACGCGGGTAACGGCAACGCCAGGACCACGGCCAAGGCCACGCCGATGGACTTCGTTTTCATCACGGGTTCTCCCCAGGTGCGAAAGGGCAATTCTGGGAGCGCTCTCAAGCAAGCTAACGCACCTACTTTCCGAACCGCAATGAAGCGCCAGAAGATTCACAACGGTGAAAAGCGTGCAATTCACGGACATGAATTCGCCGACCATTGTGAACGCACACCGAGTCCGCGCACGGTGAACCCGTCCGCGGACTCGGTGTTCAGTTGTCCCGCGAAGGAATCAGGGAGTCGCGAAGCTCGGGTGCGGCGGCTGGTTGTAGGCGGTGTTCTGCCAGGCCACGGCCTCCCGGTACTGCCGGTCCTCCATCAGCGACGGCCGCCGGATCGACGTCGGCTCGGTGGTCGAGTAGATGCGCAGCGCCCTGCTGTCGGAGGTGCGCCAGATGACCTCCTCGCGCCAGTCGCCGAGGATGTCCGCCTGCAACGCCGGCGTGGACTTGGTGCCGTTGTTGGAGGCCACGCCCGATCCGGTGAGCAGTCGCGTGTCACCGTTGGGGCCGTACTTGTCGATCGTGGTGCCGTTCAGCAGCTCGCGCTGCGCGTCACCGTCCCACCAGATCACGAAGTTGATCGAACCCGGCTTGCGCGCCGCGACCTGGCCGCCCGTGGTGGCGCTGCGCAGCCCGCCGACCGACGCGGACCACGCCTCGGCACCGGGGTTGCCCGCCCAGATGTCCGCGGCGACCGCGCGGCCGTTGTCACAGCCGCACGACGGCGCGCTCCACAGGATCTGGCCGGTCCGCGCGTCGCCCATCCAGTGCGTGACCTCGTTCGTCCACTCCGACGGCTTGAAGACCTCCAGGCCGGGACGGGACGGGATGAAGTCGCCGACGTGGAGCGCGTCGCCGTGGTGGGTGTTGTTCTGCCACAGACCGCGGCCGTTGTCGTCGATCGCCATCGAGCCGTAGATGATCTCGTCGCGGCCGTCGCCGTCCACGTCGGCCACGGACAGCTGGTGGTTGCCCTTGCCCTCCCAGGCCGAGCGGTTGGACTGCGCGTTCGAGTCGAACGTCCACCGGTGGGTGAGCTGCCCGTTGCGGAAGTCCCACGCCGCGATCACGGCACGGGTGTAGTAGCCGCGCGCCATGATGATGCTCGGCCGCGCACCGTCCACATAGGCCGTTCCCGCGAGGAACCGGTCGACCCGGTTGCCGTAGCTGTCACCCCACGACGAGACGTTTCCGCGTGGTGGCACGTAGTTCTCGGTGTCGAGCACCGCGCCGTCCGTGCCGCGGAACACCGAGAGGAACTCCGGCCCGGTCAGGATGTAACCGTCGGCGTTGCGGTGGTCGGCGTTCGCGTTGCCGATCACCTGCCCGGTGCCGGACCGGGTGCCGTCCGCGGTCTTCACGGCGATCTCGGCCTTGCCGTCACCGTCGTAGTCGAAGACCTGGAACTGCGTGTAGTGGGCGCCCGCGCGGATGTTGCGGCCGAGGTCGATGCGCCACAGCCGGGTGCCGTTGAGCTTGTACGCGTCCAGGTACACGTTGCCCGTGCGGCCCTTCTGCGCGTTGTCCTTGGCGTCGGCGGGATCCCACTTGAGGACGATCTCCCACTCTCCGTCGCCGTCCAGGTCGCCGACCGACGCGTCGTTCGCCACGTAGCCGGAGCCCGGGATCTGCAGGGGAACGTCCCGGCTCGTCGCCAGCGTGCCCACGGAACGCGTGGCCGCCGATTCCACGCCTCCGCTCACCTGACGCACCGAGTAGGACGCGTTCGCGGGCGCACCCGCGTCGAGATAGCTCGTCGCTGTCGTCACCGGCGCGCGGTTGACCTTCACGCCGTCGCGGTAGACGTTGAACGCCACATCAGCGGCGTCAGAGCCGAGCAGCCGCCACGACACGAAGTTGCCGTTGCCGTGGACCGACCGGATGCTGACGAGCCCGCGATCGGAGGAGATCGCCGGTTCACCTGCGAGCGCGGGCACGCCGCTCGCGACGAGAACCGCCGCCAGCAGTGCCGACATCGTTGTCAGCCTCATCGTGTTCTCACCCGCCCGAAACCGAGTAGCTGTTGGTCCTGAAGGTCTTGCCACCGCTCGACGACGTGATCTCGTAGCCGAACTGGACCTCGCCGACCGTGACGTCACCCCACCAGCCACGCGCGCGGATCCAGTTCATGACGGCCTTGAGGTCGACCGTGCCGGACGAGGTGTTGGACGTGCGCAGGAACGAGAACACCGCGTTGTGGCCGTTGGAGCCGCGGTACACGTCCCAGGTGTGGCCGCCGACGGTGAACGTGCCCTGCCGTGATCCGATGGCACCGACCGGGCCTGTCCTGTTCATCCACACCATGACCTCGTAGGCGTTGTTGTTCGCCCAGATGTCATAGGTGGTGGCGTAAGCGCCGGAACCCGGCACGCTCACGTTGAAGCTGCTCCTGAGCGAACCGATCGCACTGAGCCGCTTGTTCAACGCTTTTCCGGCGTGCGGGTACGACTTCACCCCACCGGTGTTCGGGTGATTGGCGAAGACATTCCACTTGCTGTAGGAATCCGCCGAGATCGTCTGCGAACCGTGGCCACTGCCCCAGATGTTGTTGCGCACGATGTAGCCACCGTTGTTCCAGGTGCCCCACCGGTCCGAGGACGACCAGACCGCCGCCGCCGCGGTCGGGGCGCCCAGTGAGAACGCGAGAGTCGCGGCGAGCGCTGTCACCAGCGCCCGCGTCAACGTGTTCATGGAACCTTCCTTCCCGGGGAAATTGAAACGTTTCACCCGGAGGAAACATTAGCGTCGAATAAATCGAATGCGCTGCATCTGATTTTTCGACCCCGCATTCGACGGCGGTACACGGGCGTGACGCGCCCACCGCTAAGGTTGCGTGTACAAGCACTCGCGCGGGAGGCCGGTTGATCACCATCAAGGACGTCGCCAGGCACGCCGGCGTGTCCGTCAGCACGGTGTCCTACGTGCTCAGCGGCAAGAGACGGATCTCCAGCGAGACGTCGCAGCGGGTGCGCAGCAGCATCCTCGAGCTGGGCTTCCACCCCAACGCCGGAGCCAGGGCACTAGCGAGCAGCCGCACGAACGTCCTCGCGCTCGTCGTTCCACTGCGGACGGACCTCAACCTCCCGGTGATCATGCAGTTCGTGTCGGCGATCGTCACCACGGCCCGTGAGCACGACTACGACGTGTTGTTGCTGACCAAGGAGTCCGGCTCCGACGAGGTGCACCGGGTGGTCGCGTCCGCGCGGGCCGACGCGGTGATCGTGATGGACGTCGAGGCACGCGACCCCCGCATCCCCGCGCTGCGCGAGCTGGACGTCCCGGTGGTGCTGGTCGGTGTTCCCGCCGATCCCGCCGGGCTCGGCTGCGTCGACCTCGACTTCGCCACGAGCGGCGCGCGGGCCGTGTCGCACCTGGCCGATCTCGGGCACCGCTCGATCGGGCTCGTCGGCTCCCCACCGGCGGTCTACGAACGCAAAACCGGCTATGCGACGCGGTTCCTGACCGGAGTCACCGAGCGCGCACAGCAGCGCGGCGTGGCCGTTCACGTACATCCGTGCGCGCCCTCGTACACCGCGCTCAACGCGTGCCTGGACGATCTGCTGCTGCCCGAGCGCGGCGTCACGGCCCTGGTGGTGCACAACGAGGCCGTGCTCACGGACGTGGCGCTGGAGCTGCGGCGCCGGGACAAGCGGGTGCCGGAGGACATCTCGGTGATCGCGCTGTGCCCGGACGCCATCGCCGCCATCCAGCCGGTGCCGCTCACGTCGATCGCGATCCCCTCCGACGACGTGGGCAAGATCGCGGTGGAGATGCTGATGCGCGGCCTGGCGGGCGAGCAGCCGGCCGAAGTCCGGCTGCTCGGCCCTCACCTGACTGATCGGGGCAGCACGATCACGGCACCGCGCACGGCCGGTCGTTCAGTGTGAACGACACCGGTTTCGCGTTGGTGCCCGTCCAGCTCCCGGTGAACCCGAAGCCGGTGGTGGCGTTCGGTTTGATCTCCCTGTTGTAGCCCTGGTCCGTCACGGACACCGCGGCACCGGTCTGGGTGACCTTGCCGTTCCACAGCTGGTTGATCACCTGGCCGTTGGCGAACGACCACTTGAGCGTCCATCCGCTGACGGCCGCGGAGCCGGTGTTGGTGATCATGACGGCGGCCTGGAAGCCACCAGGCCACTGGTTCTCCACGGTGTACTTCACCGCGCAGCCGGTGCCCGGTGGCGGGCCCGTGGTCGTCGTCGTGGTGGTCGTCGTGGTCGTGGTCGTCGTGGTGGTCGTCGTGGTGGGCGGGGTTCCGGTCATCTCGCCGAGCACGACACCGCGCCCGTTGGTGCCGAGGTAGACGCGGCCGTACACCCGCGGGTCGCCCGTGATGGCGTCCCCGATGTTGCCGTACTGGTGGCGGTCGTCGTTGATCCGCACCCAGCTCGCGCCCGTGTCGTCGGACCGGAAGACGCCTTTGACCCCTCCGGTTTCGCCGATCAGGTACAGCGCGGGGTAGGTCCGCCCGGAGGCCGCCTTGCCGAAGCCGATGTTGAGCGAGCCCGCCACGCCGGGCACCTTCGCGAACGTCGCACCGGAGTCCGTCGAACGCCACAGCCCGCCCGTGCCCGTGAGCCAGACGTCGCCTTCGCGGCCCGCCACCGCCTTGAACCGCGCGGACTCCGGCAGCCCGGTCGCGGCCGTCGCGGTGAACGAGGCGCCGCCGTTGGTGCTCACGTAGAATTTCCCGGCGGCGAACCCGTAGAACTTCATCGGGTTCACCCGGTCCGACTCGACGACCGCGCCCGCCGGGATGCCGGTCGACGCCGACCACGAGTTGCCGAAGCCGGTCGCGTGGTGCACGCCGGTTCCGGCGGGGCTCCAGACGAACCTGCTGCCGTCGGCCGCCGCCGCCACGGTGCCGCCGCCGGTGACACCGCCCGGTTCCTGGCCCTGGAACCAGTTCGCGCCGCCATCGGTGGAGAACGCCACCCTGTTGTCGTTGGGCCTGCTGGTCTTGTCGAAGTCACCAGCGCGCACCATCGTCGCGGGGGTGAGCTCGGCGAAGTCCAGGCTGCGGGTGGAGGTGAAGTAGGGCTGGGTGAACATCCTGGCCGGCACCGCGTCCAGCCGGTCGTGCCGGAACCCTCCGATGTCGCCCAGGGCGCTGACCAGCGGCGGCCCGGACGGCGGGCTGATGAGGTCGAGCACCGCGGTCTCCTCCAGCCCGGCGGCCACCGGCCGGATCGTGAACTGGGTGCCGCGGTCCCACGCGGTGAGGTCGGTGGTGCCGTAGATCGTGGCGCCGGTGCCGTACATCATCCGGTCGGAGTTGAACGGGTCGATCTCCATCGACTCGGTCATCCAGCCGAGCTTCGGTGACGTCTCCGGCGGAGCGGGGTTCGCGCCGAGGTCGAGCCACGGCGAAGCGCTGATGTCCATCTTGTAGCGGAAGCTGCGGTTGGGATAGCTCGTCCAGTCCCAGACTCGCGTCCAGGTGGCGCCGTAGTCGGTGCTGCGGAAGAACACCACGTCCGGCCACCACATGATCTGCGTGGCGACCATGAGCGTGCCGGGCTTCTTGCGGTCGACGGTCAGGCCGCTGTAGCCGAACGTGTTGTCAGCGCTGCTCGACGGCACGGGACTGATCTGCGTCCACGCGCCGGTCGCGGTGTTGAGCTTCCAGACGTCACCCTTGGCGCCGTCGTAGGGACCGCCGGTGTCGCTCGTCGCGAGGTAGAGCGTGTCGCCCTGGAGAACTCCCTTGTGCGGCAGGAAACCCGTCGGCTGCCCCGCGACGCGTTCCCACGTCGTACCGCCGTTCGTGCTGCGGTAGACGTTGTTCTGCTTGTCGGCCACGCCCACGTAGATGGTCTGCGTCGCCGAGCCTGCGGATCCGGTGCGCGGGTCGAACGTCACCCACAGCACGCCTTGGTTGTCGTTGAGATAGCCGTTGGGGTCGCTGGGATCCTGGACGTAGTTGCCGGGGTTCGGGAACGCCGTGACCTTGCCCCACGTGGCACCGAAGTCCGTGCTGCGCCACAGGCCGTTGCCGCTCGGGGCGGCGAAGTACAGCACGCTGTTGCGGTTCGGGTCGATCGCGAGCCGCTCCCCCATCCCGCGGCCCGGCATGTTGCCGCCGACCTTGAACGGAAGCGGCGTGGCCTGCCACGTGCTGCCGCGGTCGGAGGAACGCAGAATCGCGCCGTTGTTGGGATCCCAGCTGTTGGTGTACATGCCGGCGGCGACGTACACCCGGTTCGGGTCGACGGCGTCGGTCGCGAGGCTTGCGACGCCGTTGAGGCCCCAGTTGTCGAGGCCGACGTGGTCGAGCAGCGGAATCCACCTGCTGGTCTGCTGGTTCCACCGGTACGCGCCGCCGATGTCGGTGCGCGCGTAGATCAGGTTCGGTTCACTCTGGTTGAACACGATGCCGGGCACGAAGCCGCCACCGGCTATCTCGACGTTCCCCCACGAATAGGTCTCCGCCGCGGCCGCGGAGTGACCCGCGCTCGTCGTGTGCGCCACCACGACGAGCGCGGCTGTCGTCACCGCTGCCAGTGCGCCTGCCAGGACTCTCCGCATCGAGAATTCCCTTCTCGGCTATTTTCGCGAAGTGTGCGGCGGCGCACTCCTCAGTTCAAAGGGCACTTTCGCTTTCGACTCGAATCGACCGGTCTCCCAGGTCGAATTCCGCGGAATTCACGGAGTCGGCGCCTTCGCCAGCACCTCGATCTCACCGAGGGTGAGGTATCCGGACGGCCGTGCGGTGAGGACCACCCGGACCGCGGTCGCCGGTGGTGACGGGTTCAGCGCGACGTCCGTCCGCACTCCGGTGACCTCGACCTCGCCGCTCGCGTCGGCCCACGTGCCGTCGGCCGTGCGCACCTGAACCTTGAGGCTCTTGGCGATACCGCCGTCACCGTCGCGATAGGAGTGCACGGCGACGCGGGTGAGATCACGTGCCTTCGGGAAGGTGAAGGTGATCGTGTCGGCCGGGTTCTTGGTGCCGGACCTCCAGTTCGACCACGCCTTCTCGTCGGTGACGCCGTTGCGCAGGCGTTCCGCGGAATAGCCGGACTCGGTGTAGGTCGCGGCGACCGCCACCGCCGGATCCGGTGCCGCGTTCACCTCGACGGGTTCGGTGACCTCCACGACCGCCGTCGCGGCGACCGTGCTGCCGTCGACGACCTGGGCGCGGCCGGTGACCGTCACGGTCCCGAGCTCGTCGAACACCGCCGGGTCCCACGTGACGGGGAGCTCGGCCCGGCCGCCTCGCCTGCCGATTCCCGTGACGGTGGCGGGAAGATCCGGCCGTCCGCCGACGTACGTCCTGGCGCGGGCGGGAAGCGTCGAGGCGATCGTGTCGACGGTGACCACGGCCAGCGCGGGCAGCTTGCGCCCGAGCGCGTCCGTCGCCGTGCCGCGCACCCGGACGGTGCCGGGCTGGTTCCACCGCGAGTCGGGCGGGAGGTCCCACACCACCGGCAGAGCGCCTCGCGCACCGTCGCGGTACACCGGCGTCACGGTGTGCGGCAGCACGGGCCGCACTTCGGGAACCGTGAACACGGTGGCGTCCTGGGTCCGCAGCACCGTTTCGTCCGCCACGGTCCAGCGCTGGCTCGCGCCCGACGTCGGGGTCTTCGCCGACACGGTCTCGCCGTTCGAGTCGATCAACGCGCCGGTTGCCGCGTTGACGAACGTCCAGGTGCCGTCACCGGTCGTGGACATGATCCACTGCGCGGCGGTGCCGCCGGCCGACTGCAGCACGACGGCGTCACCCGCAGCGGCGAGCCGGGTGCCGGACACCGCGTTGACGAGCTCGTAGCGCTCGCGGTTCCCGTTGCCGTTGCCGAGCTTGCGCACCGACCACAGCTGCCGCGCGCTCGTGGCGTCGGTCGTGCGGGCCACGGCCTGAGTCCAGTCGTCGGACGGCTGCAGCGACCTCCCGCCCATGGCCAGCCGGTACACGTGGTCCGGCTGGACCAGGGCGGCATCGCGGGCCACCCCGGACACGCCGTCCACGACGAACGTCGTGACCGACTTCCCCGGCACCGCGAGCGTCGCCGACCCGTCGGTGATCCGAACGGGCTTGCCACGCACCAGAGCACCGTCCGCGCTCGTCACCACCGGGGTCACGGTCCCCGAAGCGTCGCGGAACCGGGAGAGGTCGAGGGTGACCGCGCGGGCGGCCGTGCCGTTGTTCACGTGCACGACGTTGGCGCCCAGGCCGAACCGCTTCACGGCCGCGACGGTCGACGGGTCGTCGGTCTTGACGAACCTGTCGCCGGGCCGGACGAAGTGGGTGAAGTTGCGGATGGTGTGGAACTTGGAGTTCGTCCTGATCGGACAGGACTCCAGGGTGTCGGTCGCCTTGCAGTTGAACGGGATGTGCACGCTGCCCCAGTTCTTGCCTGCGGCCTGCTGCGGGATCGAGTCCTCGATCGGCTGCCAGAACACCCATGCCGACGGTTCGAGCTCGCGGATGTCCTCGAGCATCCTGGTCGCCATGCCCAGGCCCGGTTCCATGCCCGTGTAGTCGGTGGTGCCGTTGCCCCAGGTGCCCTCGACCTCGCTCATCCACAGCTTCTCGCCGGCGCCCTTGGCGATGTCGCGCGCGCTGGTGCGCTGGCCGGTGCCGTAGGTGTGCACGTTGAGCTGGTCGATCACCTCGCGGGCCGGGCCGTAACCGTTCCAGTTGCGCACGAACGTGCCGGGGTTGGTCTCGTCCATCGCGGACACCTTGACCGGCGACTTCAGCTTGTCGAGCGCGCGTCGCGTCGCGAGCAGAACCTCCTGCTGCAGCTCGGGTCCGGCGTGCGCGCCCTCCTGCCGGCCGCCGGTCGGCTGGCCGTCAGGACCGATCTGGGTGCCCCAGTAGTTCGTGTTGGGCTCGTTCAACGGAGCGAGGGTGTCGAACTTGATGCCGTGCGCGCGTTCCAGCTCCTGCGTCACACGGGCCAGGTACGTGGCGAAGTCGTCGACGCGGTCCCGGCGGATCTGGTCGGTGTTCGCGTCGAAGCCGCCGGAGACGTAGCCGCTGACCGTCTGGAACCACGGCGGCGAGTTGCTGAACGACTCCCACTTCGTGACCTTGCGCTTGATCTGGTCGACCCACCAGCGCTGGTTGGCGTCCGCGGCGAAGTTCCAGTGGTCGGGGTTGTCGGGCCGCCACCAGTCCATGTCCGCGCGCGTGGTGCCGGGAGGTGCTTTCCAGAAGCCCTCCATCGTCGCGCCGACCTTCATGTAGTCCTTGCGGACGTCCGGGGCGTTGCCGCCGCCGATGTTGTAGCGCGCGATGTTCAGGCGCAGGCCGTCCTGGCCGAACAGCAGGTCCACGAGCTTGCGGCGGATGGGCTCCGGGTAGCCGCCGGTGATGTTGGCGAACCACACGAGGCTCGTCCCCCAGCCCTCGAACTCCGGTTGCTGGTAGGACGGGTCGACCCGGACCGTCACCCCGTTCCGCGGCAACGGATCCGCCGCCGCCGTGCCCGTGGTGAGGCCGGCGAACACCAGGACGAGAACCAGCAGAAGTCTTGCCATGTCAGGCCCCCAGCCGGAAGTCGGCAACACGGATCGGAGACGGCGTCGTGCCGGTCGAGACCTGCTGGTACTGCACCGACAGGATCCCCTGCGACACCACGCGGGACGCGTCGACGTTGACCTCGCCGAACGCCTGCAGCGACGGCCGGTCGAACAACGTCGTCCAGTCGGTCCAGCCGCTGGCCTTGCTCGCCGCCACGATCTTGCCGCGCGGCATCACCAGGTAGGCGTTGTCACCGCGATCGAACACGATCTTCGTGCGCTGGGTGTGGCCGGGAGGGACCGGGACCTCCCTCTTCGTCCACTTCCCGTCCGCGCCGCGGAAGACGTGGAACGTGCGGCCGTACTGGGCACGCTGCTGCGCGTAGTTCGACACGCACTGGGTGAACCGGCCGGGCACGTAGCTGATCACCACGTGCGGGCGGCCGTCGGCGTCCACCGCCTGGCTCTCCTGGTTCATCAGCCCGTGGTTCGGGTCGAGCGGGTCGACCACGAGACCCGGCGCGTTGACGGCCACCGGTGTGCCGCCCGTCGTGCCCACGACGGTTCCGGCGCCGTTGCGCCACGTCCGGCCGCGGTCGTCGCTGTAGACGTAGCCGGTGTCGTGGTTGGTGAGCCCGCCTGAGTTGCACAGCACCCCGGTGTTGCCCTCACGCCAGGTGAAAGCGGCGTGCAACCGTCCACTTCGGTCATACGTCAGGCCGTGCAGGTACATGTTGCGAGTGGTCGACACGACGCCGTTCGGGCCGGTGTAGGACCCCGTCGCGGACGACCAGCGGCCGAGCTTGCGCCACGTCCCGCCGGAGTACTCCGCCAACTCGTTGACGCCGTTGCCGGACCCGCCGGTGCGGTAGCTGAACTGCAGCCTGCCCTCGGGCGTCACCACGAACTGCGGATACGTCATCGAGCCGAGCTCTACGCCGCTGAGCGTGCGCTGCACCTCACCGAACGCGGCGGCGTTCCACTGCTGCGCGCCGATCGCGAGGCCGGGCTTGGACTTCAGGTAGAACAAGCGGGTGTTGTGCGTGTCCATCGCAACGTGGATCGTGTTGTCCTGCGGGGAAATCCCCAGCGAGATCACGTTGTGCGAGTCGTTCACGCTGAGCTGGTGCGGCAGGACCACGGACTCCCACCGCGTGCTGCCCACGTTCCGGCGCGCGACCACGACGTTGCGGCTCGCCGTGTACCAGGTGGCGTACTGCCGTCCCTGGTAGGTCACGATCGCGTCCTGCTGGAACGAGTTGTTGTTCACCACCCCGTCGTACGAGACGAAGTACAGCGCCGACGCGTCCAGCAGCGTGTCACCGACGAGACTGACCTTCGGTGACGCCGCCACCGCCGTGCCCGGTGCGCCCAGCGACGCCAGCAGCACCGCGGCCACCAGCACGACCGGCGCCGTTCTGCGTTTCATCTTCCACGTCCTCTTCGTCGAGGGATCAGCGAACGTCCAGGCGGCCGTTGAACGCGATGATCGGCAGCGTGATGTCGAACAAAATCGAACGCAAGAGTCTGGTCGTTCGATAACAGCGCCCGTCGCTGTGAACGGCGTGGACCTCGCGGCCCCTTGTCGCGCCCGACGCCGAACTGTTCACTTGTGTTCATTTCTGTCTGAACATGGAGGTTCAGCGTGCGGCGCGCGATTGTTCTTGCAACAGTCATGTTGGTTGCGGCGGGTTCGATGACACCGGTTGCCGCCGCCGTCGATCCCCCTCCTGACGTGCACACCTACCTCGAAGATCCGCGCAGGATCGCCGAGGGGCAGGAGCCGCACCACGCGTTCCTGGTGCCGCAGGCCGACGTGGCCTCTGCGGTGCGCGGGGACGAGCGCACGCCGTTCACGCAGTCGCTCGACGGCAAGTGGCGCATCGCCATGGCGGACAAGCCGGCCGACGTGCCCGCGCGCTTCTACGCCGAGGACTACGACACGTCCGGCTGGCGCACGGTGACCGTGCCGCACACCTGGCAGACCGACGGCCTGGACCACCCGATCTTCCGCAACATCGCGACCGAGGTGCAGCCGGACGACCCGCCCCGCATCCCCCGCGACGTCAACCCGACCGGCGCGTACGTCCGCGACTTCGACGTACCCGCCGACTGGACGAAGCGGGAGACGTTCCTGCGCTTCGAAGGCGTGACGTCGGGCTACTTCGTCTGGGTCAACGGCAAGTACATCGGCTACGACCAGGGCGGCTACACGCCCGCCGAGTTCGACATCTCCCCCGCGTTGCGACCGGGCCGCAACAAGGTCGCCGTCCAGGTGCACCGCTGGAGCGCCGGTTCCTACCTGGAGGACTACGACCAGTGGCGGTACTCGGGCATCTTCCGCTCGGTGTCGCTGTACTCGACGCCGGCCACGTTCATCCAGGACGTCACGCTGAAGACCGACCTCGACGCCACCTACACCGACGCGACGCTCACCGCGGACGTCGAGCTCGGCCAGAAGCCCGGTGGCACCACCGGAACGCACCGCGTCACGGCCAGCCTGCGTGATGCCAAGGGCGCGGAAGTCGCTACGGCGAGCCAGGAAACCGACGGCAGCACGGCACGGCTGACCATGCCCGTGCGCAACCCGGCCAAGTGGACCGACGAGACCCCGAACGTCTACACCGTGGTGCTGACGCTCACCGCGCCGGACGGCAAGGTCACGCACATCACCAGTGACACCACCGGGTTCCGCAAGATCGAGATCCGCAACAGGACTTTGCTGGTCAACGGCAAGCGCGTGCTGTTCAAGGGCGTCAACCGCGCCGAGACCGATCCCGAGCACGGCCGGCACGTGCCGCGGAAGGCGCAGGAACGCGACGTGGCGCTGATGGAGCAGCTCAACGTCAACGCCGTGCGCACCTCGCACTACCCGAGCGACCCGTACTTCTACGACCTGGCCGACAAGCACGGCATCTGGATCGACGACGAGGTCGACATCGAGACGCACAACCACGAGAACTGCTCGCGGTGGTGCCAGGCGAACCAGCCGGAGTGGCGCGACACCTTCATGGACCGCCTGATCGGCATGGTCGAGCGGGACAAGAACCACCCCAGCGTCTTCATGTGGGACACCGGCAACGAGGCCGGCCTCGGCGCGCACCACTACGAGATGGCCCAGTGGCTCAAGGCCAACGACCCATCCCGCCCGATCTACCACCAGTCCAACAACCCCGACGGTGACGCACCCTTCGCCGACGTGTGGGGTCCGCGCTACCCGTCGCCGGAGCGGTTCGCCGAGCAGGCGAAGAGCACGACCAAGCCGCTGATCTTCGGTGAGTACGCGCACGCGATGGGCAACAGCCTCGGCAACTTCCGCGAGTTCTGGGACATCATCCGCGCCAACCCGCAGACCCAGGGCGGTTTCATCTGGGACTGGGCCGAGCAGAACATCAAGCAGAAGACCCGCATCGCGCCCGACACGTCCGGCAACAACATCACCGCCATGCTCGCCGGCGCGCCGAAGCTCGTCGACGGTCACCGCGGCAAGGCGCTGTCGTTGTCCGGCCTGGACGACTGGGTCGAGGTCTACCGCGACCGCAAGCTCGACATCACGGGCACCGCGCTGACGCTCGACGCGTGGGTCAAGCCCGGCAAGTGGACGGGGCAGTTCCCGATCATCGCCAAGGGCGACCACCAGTGGACCCTCAAGATGAAGAACGAGACCACGCTCGAGTTCTTCATCCACAGCGGTACCTGGCGGGCTGTGCAGGCGAAGGTGCCGGCCGACTTCTACGGCAAGTGGCACCGCGTCAGCGGTACGTACGACGGCACCGCGCTGCGCCTGTACATCGACGGCGTCGAGGTGGGCAACCTGCCGTTCACCGGCACGATCGACTATTCGGCGGCAGATGTGAACATCGGCCGTGACTTCGAGATGTCGTGGAACGACCCGTCGACCGTGAGCTGGCTGTCCCGCGGCGACGTCGACGACGTGCGCATCTACGACCGGGCGCTGCCGGCCGCCGAGCTCGGCGTGTCCACCGCCCCGGCCGCCGGTGCCGTGCTGGCGCTGGACTTCGACAGCCTGCAGGAGCGCGGCACGCACTTCGCGTACGGGTCGACGCTGTCCGGTGTGGACGGCCTGATCAACACCGACCGCTCGCTGCAGCCCGAGACCCTGCAGATGGCGTGGGCGCACCAGCCGATCAGGTACGCCTACTCCGGTGGCGTGCTGTCCGTGACCAACGAACGCCAGTTCACCGGCACCGACGACCTCACCCTGCGCTGGCGGGTCACCGAAGGGTCCACGACGGTCAAGAGCGGCGAACAGCCGTTGCGGGTGAACGCCGCCTCGACCGCGCAGATCTCATTGCCGGTACCCGTCAACGACGCCGACCGCGAACGGTTCCTCACCGTCGAGGCGGTGACGTCCGGGCACGTCCTGGCGCACGACCAGTTCTCGCTGGGCGGCAGCCGCGTGCCGGGGCTGGACAGGACGCAGCCGGACTGGGGTGTCGTGTTCACCCAGGAGGACGCGAACAAGGTCACCGCTTCCGCCGCCGGCGCCACCTACACGGTCGACAAGAAGACCGGTGCGCTGACGTCGATCAAGTCGTGGGGCCGCGAGCTGCTCACGAGCGGGCCGAAGCTCGACGCGTGGCGCGCACCGATCAGCAACGAGACCTACACGTGGGGCCGCGCGGAGGGCGAGGACTGGCGCAAGGCGGGCCTCGACCGGCTGGAGACCACCGTGTCCGGCGTCCGGGTGGAGAAGGACGGCCACAAGGTCGTGCGGGTCCTCGTCGACAGCAAGGTGGCCGCACCCGGTGTAACCGGGGCGTGGTTCGAC
Source organism: Lentzea atacamensis (assembly GCF_003269295.1). Taxonomy (GTDB): domain Bacteria; phylum Actinomycetota; class Actinomycetes; order Mycobacteriales; family Pseudonocardiaceae; genus Lentzea; species Lentzea atacamensis. Next base: position 859,025 of record NZ_QLTT01000001.1, read on the forward strand.
CAGACGATGGTCTACGCGGTGGACTCGTCGGGCGTGCTGCGGCTCGGCCACCGGGTGACGCCGCAGGGCTCCATGCGGACGTTGCCGTACCTGCCGCGCATCGGTGTCCAGCTGTCCGTTCCGGACCGTTACTCCACGTTCTCCTGGTACGGCCGCAAGGCGGAGAGCTACGTCGACCGCAAGGACGGCACACCGATCGGGGTGCACACCAGCTCGGTGGCCGACCAGTACGTCGAGTACCACCGCCCGCAGGACCACGGCAACCACACCGACACCAGGTGGGCGTTGCTCACCGACGGACGCACGTCCGGTCTGCTGGTGTCCGGTGCGCGCGAGGTCAGCGTGACGCAGTACGACGACATCGAGCGGGCCGCGTACCCGTTCATGTTGCAGCGCAACAAGGGCTACTTCACGCTGCACGCCGACCACGCCGTGACCGGTGTCGGTGACACGCCGAACCCGGTGCGGCAGCGCAGCCAGGTGCGCCCGGACAGCACCTACGAGTACACCATCACGATGCGGCCGCTGACGCCGCACGAGGCCTGGTCGGGCCGACCGGCGGGCGCCTGATCGGAGCACGGGACGGCCCCGGTCGTGCGCCGGGGCCATCCTCCGTTTCATGCCCTCGTCCGTCCGATGTAGACATTGCGCGCCCGGTAGACCGTGTCCGCGGTCGGGCCAGGACTGCCGGACGAGCCTTCCATCTGCAGGTTGATGATCACCCACAGTGGTTTGCCCACGAAGTTCTTGCCGGTGTGCTTGGCGATCCATTTGCCGTCGAGGTAGTAGTGGATGTCCACGTCGGTGTTGTTGACCTTGGTGACCCACGCCCGATACGTGTGCCACGCGCCTGGCGACGATACGCTGATGACAGAGCTCGACACGTCGCTGGACGTCCGGAAGGTGTTGAACCAGTTCCGGTTGTCCCCCTTGAACTCCAGGATGTCGCTTTCGGGTGGCCAGCTGTTGACCCCGGTCAGCCAGAACGCGGGCCACGTGCCGCGGGCGGACGGGGCCTGGAACTCGCCCTTCACCTCCCAGTTGGGGAACTGACCTGACGCGACGACGTGCTCCCTGGCGTGGATGGCGCCGGAGTGGTAGCGGATGGGCAGGTACGGGCTCGCGCTGCTGTTGCCCTCGTTCCACGAGATCCGTGTCGCCTTCAGCGTGAGCACGCCGCCGGACAGCGAGACGTGGTTGTGATCGCTGGCGCTCGCGTACATCCTGGCCGTGCCGTTGTGGTCGGATCCCCACGGGTAGCGGTAGTTCCACTCCGACTGCAACGCGCCGTAGCCGCCGAAGGAGCCGGTGCCGATCACCTCCTCCCACGCCGCCGCGTGCGCGCCGGGCGTGAGCGCGGACAGGAGGACGAACACGAAAGTGCTTGCTGCGATTCTCATCTTTCCACTGTCCAGCAGGAACTCGCTGCCCCACAACGCGTTCGACGATTCGACAGCCGGCTCGATTCGACATGAACGATGTGAGGGTGTGTCTCGTTCAAAACGGGTGACCGCGCTTCACTCCTGGAAGGGCACCCTGCAGTGAAAGCCGAGTTCCACGATTCCGCCCTGCGCGACCTGCCACTGCTGGACCGCGCGTTGTTCCAGTCGTTCGGCGCCGGGCCGATCCGGATTCCGCCGTTCCACCACATCCACCACGCGGTCGGGCAACAGGCCGCCCGACACCCCGACCTGACCGCCGTCGAGCACCTCGGCGAGTCGATCACCTACGCCGAGCTCGACCGCAGAGCGGAGCTGCTCGCGGAGTTCCTGACCCGCGCGGGTGTGCGTCCCGGTGATCGGGTGGGGCTGTTCCTCACCCGGTCGATCCCGATGGTCGTAGGCATTCTCGGTATTCTCAAAGCAGGTGCGGCCTATGTGCCGCAGGATGTCCGCATCGCACCCGCCGTCCACTTGCGACACATCGTCCGCACCGCAAGCATCAACTTCGTGCTCACCACGAGCGAGCACCGGTCCGCGCTGCCGGACAACCTCGCCACGGTCATCGCGATCGACGAGGTGCCCGACACCACCCGGTTCTGCCGCACGTTCACCGAGGACTCCGACATCGCGGCCGTCATCTTCACCTCCGGTACCACCGGACGTCCCAACGGTGTGCGGGTTTCGCACGCCAACCTGTGCAACGTGCTGCTGACCGCACCCGGATGCCTCGGCGTAGCACCGGGAACGAGGGTGTCGCAGCTGCTGAACATCGCCTTCGACATGGCGATGTGGGAGATCCTGGGCACGCTGGCGCACGGCGGCACGCTCGTCATCCGCGGCAGCGACATCGAGCGGACGGCGAGCACCGTGGACGTCGTCATCGCCACGCCCAGCGTGCTCGCGTCGCTGGATCCCGCCGTGTGCCGGCGGGTCCGGACGGTCGCGGTGGCCGGCGAGAGGTGCCCGCAGGCACTGGCCGACGCCTGGTCGCGGCACGCCGTCTTCCACAACTCGTGCGGGCCCACAGAGGTCACCATCGTCAACACGGTGCAGCGCTACGAGCCCGGTGGTCCGCTGACCATCGGCCGGCCGGTGCCGAACACGACCGTCTACGTGCTCGACGACGACCTGCGGCCGTGCCGCATCGGTGAGATCGGCGAGATGTGGGCGGGTGGGGAGTGCGTCACCGCGGGCTATCTGGGTGATCCCGAGCTGACCGCCGCACGGTATCTGCCCGACCCGTTTCTGGGTGGAGACCGCCTGATGTTCCGCACCCGGGACCTCGGGCGGTGGACGCACGACGGCCAGCTGGAGCACCACGGCCGCACCGACGACCAGGTCAAGGTTCGCGGGTTTCGGGTGGAACTGGACGCCGTGACGTCGGCGCTGGAAAGCGCGACCGACTGCAGCAGGGCCACGACACTGCTGCACAACGGCTCGCTCGTCGGGTTCATCAGCCCTGCCAGCGCGGCGCCGGAGGAGGCACGCAGAGCGGTGGAGGAACTGCTGCCCTACTACTGCGTGCCCACGTTGATCGTGCCGGTCGACACGCTGCCGACCACCGATCGCGGCAAGGTGGACCGCAGAGCGCTTCTGTCGCGTTTGGACGGAGAGAAGGAAACGGTGGCATGACCTCGGTTCACGAAGTCCAGCTACCGCCCGCCGACCGCTCCTGGCGCACGATCCTGCGCCGCAGACCCTTCACCCACCACAACCGGCTCGTGGCCGCCGTCGTGCTGGTCAACCTCTGCTTCACGGGTTGGTGGGACGACGCCGGCCGGGTGACCGCGCTGGTCGTCGCCAACCTCGCGGTGGCCGCCCTCATCCGCCAGCAGCTCGTGATCAACCTGCTGTTCTGGCTCGCCACCAGCGCGCCCAGGCACTGGCCTTTGCGGGTGCGCTGGACGCTCGGCAAGGTCTACCACTTCGGCGGGATCCACGTCGGTGCCGCGACCTGCGCGACTGCCTGGTTCCTCGTGCTCACCGCCGTCACGACGATCCAGGGCGCACCGCCGTTCACCCTCGCGCTGACCTGGACGATCATGGCCGTCCTCGGCACGCTCTTCGTGCTCGCGCTGCCCGGTCTCCGCGCCAAGCACCACGACCTGTTCGAGCGCTCGCACCGGTTCGGCGGGTGGACGGTGCTCGTGCTGTTCGGCGTGCTGGCCGCGGTGTCGAACCCCGTCTTCCTCTGGCCCCTCGCCCTCGTGGTGGTCAGCGTGGCGTTGCCGTGGCTGCGGCTGCGGCGGGTTCCCGTGCACATCGTCAGCCCGTCACCGCACGTCGCGCTGGTCTCGTTCGACCACGGCGTCACGCCGTTCGCGGGCTCGTCGACGACGGTGAGCCGCAACCCGTTGCTGGAGTGGCACTCCTTCGCCAACGTCCCGGCGCCGGGCCGCAGCGGCTTCCGGCTCACGATCTCGCGCGCGGGCGACTGGACGGCGAAGTTCATCGCCGACCAGCCGAGCCACGTGTGGGTCAAGGGCATTCCGACGGCGGGCGTCGGCAACATCGACAAGTTGTTCACCAGGGTGGTGTGGGTCGCGACCGGCAGCGGCATCGGTCCCTGCCTGCCTCACCTGCTCGCCGGCGACACGCCGTCGGTCCTCGTGTGGTCGACCCGCAACCCGCGCCGCACCTACGGGGACGAGCTGGTCGAGGAGATCCTCGGCGTGCAGCCCGACGCCGTCGTCTGGGACACCGAGAGCCAGGGCAAACCCGACCTCGTCGCGCTCGCGTACGACGCCTGCCGGCGCTCCGGCGCGGAAGCGGTCATCTGCATCTCCAACAAACCCACCACCTGGAAGGTTGTCGAAGAACTGGAGGCCAGGGGAATCCCTGCCTACGGCGCGATCTGGGACTCGTGAGGAGACCACAGTGGACTATCAGACACTCCTACTCGACGAGCATGACGGCGTCCTCACCGTGACGGTGCACCGACCACCGGCGCGCAACGCGCTGTCCCAGCGGACACTCACCGAACTGCGCCACCTCCTCACCCATCTCTCCGGCCCGCGCGCGGTCCTGCTCACCGGTTCGGAAGGGCCGGCGTTCATCGCGGGCGCGGACATCCGGGAGATGGCGACGATGACACCGGACGAGGGCGAGGCGTTCGGCGCCCTGGGCCAGGAGGTGACCACGCTCCTCGAGCAGCTCCCGGTCCCGGTGATCGCCTGCGTCGACGGCTACGCGCTCGGCGGCGGCTGCGAGATGGCCATGGCGTGCGACTTCATCTACGCCACCCGCAAAGCCGTGTTCGGCCAGCCTGAGGTGCTGCTGGGCCTCATCCCCGGCTTCGGCGGCTGCGTCCGGCTGTTCCGCCGGGTCGGCGTGGCCAAGGCGCGCGAGCTGATCTACTCCGGCCGTCGCGTAGACGCGATGGAAGCGCACCGCCTCGGGCTCGTGAACGAGGTGTTCGACAACCGTGAGGAGATGTTCGCCGCCGCACGGCTCGTGCTCGCCGACATCGCCGCGAACTCACCCGCAGCGGTGTCGGCCTGCAAGTCGGTGATCAACACCGTGGACGGCCTGGGCGTCCACGAGGGTCTGCGGGCAGAGCTCGAAGCGTTCCGGCAGGCCTTCACCACCGACGACATGCGCGAGGGGACTGCCGCGTTCCTCGCCAAGCGCAGTCCCGAGTTCCGGACCTAGGGGTGCACCATCAACGATGATCACAGCACTCTGTTGCGCGCACTGCACGACGGCCACGCCGAGGCGCTCTGGCGGTACGCCCTCCGCCTCACCGGCGACGAGCAGCTCGCCGAGGACGTCGTCCAGGAGGCGCTGCTGCGGGCGTGGCGCAACCCCGGCATCCTCGAGCAGGGCACCGCTGCGTCGAAGGCGTGGATCTACGCCGTGGCGCGGAACTTCGCGATCGACGAGCGCCGCAGCGCCCGCGCCCGCTGGGAGGTCGGCTCCGCCCGGCTGCCGGACCGCCCGCGCGCGGACCACACCGACCGCACGCTGGACGCCTGGCTCATCGCGGACGCCCTGTCCCAGCTCAAACCCGAGCACAGGGTGGTCATCGTGCGGGCCTACTACCGGGGAGAGTCGGTCCCCGAGCTGGCCGAGGCGCTCGACGTGCCACCGGGAACGGTGAAGTCGCGGCTGCACTACGGCCTGCGCGCGCTGCGGCTCGCGTTGGAGGAGAACGGGGTGACGGGGCGGTGACGTGCCCGTTCCAGGAGTGGGACGTGGCCTACGTGCTCGGGTCGCTGTCCCCCGGCGACCGGCTGGCCTACGAACGCCACCTGAGCGCCTGCCCGCCGTGTGAACACGAGGTGTGCCTGCTGGCGGGCACGGCGGGTCTCCTGTCCCGCGTGCCCGCCGAGTGGGCGGTGGACTCGCTCACCACCGCGCCGCCGCTCCCGGTCACGGTTCTGCCGGGCCTCGCGCAGGCGGAACTGGCCGTGCGCCGGCGCCGTCTCGCCATCACGGTGGTGGCGATCCTCCTGGCGGCCACCGTCGGCGCGGTGCTCGCGCACTTCCTGTGTCCCTGAACGGGAGAAGGGCCCGAGCCGCCGGCTCGGGCCCTTCCCGGCTCCCTCTCCTGAAAAGAGCCAGGCCTGTCAGTCGTGCGGTGATCGGCCCTCGGCGGGGTCGTGGACGTCGAGCCGGCCGCACATGCCGAACCGTTGCGGGCCCTCCGCGCGCATCACGTGGATGTCGGCCTCGGCGAGGTGGCCGATGTCCCCTTCCCGCAGCAGGTCCAGGTGTTCACCGGTGCGTTCGGCCGACGCCAGCGCACCGGCCCGCCACCGCTCCTCCCAGTCGGGCAGGAGGCCCTGCTTCAAGCTCACGGCGGAGCGGTAGAAGTCGTCCAGTGCCGCGTGATCACCATCGGTGACCCGCTGCCGCAGCTCCAGGAACCCTTCGAGAGCCAGGTCCCTGCGGCGCCTGGCGGACTCCTCGTCGCCGGCCCGGGTGTGCGCGGCGTACTTCTCCGCGTCGGCCAGAACCTCTGCCGGGAACGTGAGCACCGCGTCACCGGCCTCCGGCAGGCCGCTGTTCTGCATCACGACGAGGATCCGCAGGTCGCCGTCGTTGACCAGGCGGTGGATCGTGCCGGGCGTGAACCACGCGACGGTGCCCTCGCGCAGCGGGGTCTCGGCGAACCCGCGGCGGGTCAGGGTCTGCACGCTGCCCCGCCCGCCGATCACGTAGTAGCACTCGGCGCAGGTGAGGTGGACGTGCGGCGACCCTCCGCACACGCCGTCCACCGTCGGCCAGTCGTACACCCGCAGGCCGGAGATGCCGATGGCGCCGGGAAACTGGATCACCAAGGGTGCTTCTCCACATAGGACTCCACGTGCTCGCGGCCCCATTCGCCGTTGGCGATGACGAGCCGGTAGCGCAGGGTCAGTGACTCGCCGGACGGCAGCTCCACGGTGTCGAAGAAGGCGAACGACGGGTTGACCGCGGCGAACAGCGTGGTGCGGACGAACCAGGTGGTGTTCTTGTTGGCCGGGTGGTCCACGAACAGCATGGTCGACGTGCGGTCCACCTCGTCGTGCTGACCGATGTAGGCGAGCCACCGCGCGGACTTGCCCATCATCTCCTCTCCGGATCCGCCGTCGGCCGCGATGACCGTGCCGTCGGTGAACGACCGCGGGCCGCGCCAGAAGAACCCGGTGTAACCCGCGAGCTCACGGCCGTTGGTGGTCGGGCTGCCGAAGACCAGCGGCTCCGCCCGCACGTTCGTCAGCGTGGTCGCGAACTCCAGCGTCCACGAATCCTCCTCGACGTCGCGCACGGTGAACTGGCGCGTCTCGTGGATCCAGTGCTGGCCGGCCTCGGTGAACCAGGACAGCATCTCACCGACGTGCACCTCGTCACCGGTCTCGGTGATGGTGAAGTCCTCGTGCCGCATCGTGCCGACGTTCGGCAGCGCCACATACCCTTGGTCGCGCACGTACGACACGCCGCCCCAGAAGTTCTCCCCCGACACGTCGGTCGCGGTCATCTGCACGCCCTTGTGCCAGCGGTGGTCGTGCGGCCGGAACGCCGTGACGACGTCACCGGCGAGCGTGCGCACCGGGTGCAGGTACGGCTTCGGTCCCTCGAACGCCGGTGTCGACGGCCGGTGGACGTAGGTGAAGAGCTCGACGTCGCCGACCGACACCACGAGCACCTCGTCGTCCTGCCGAGTGATCACCGGGCGTTCGCCCATGGGGCACCGATTCCTTCCATCGTCGCGTAGAACGGGTTGTCCGGGCCGATCTGGCCGGCCTTCACCGCGGTGCCGGTGAACGCCGAGGCGTAGAGGGCCGCGATGAACTCCATGGTGTTCCTCGTGTCCGCCATCGTCACCGGTGGCGTCTCACCACTGTCCAGGGCGTCGAGGAACACCGCCAGTTGACATTTGTGGCCGCTCACGATCCCGGACTGCTCTTCGCGCCACCGGGTCGCGACGTCGTCGTGGCCAGGAGCAGGGGTCACGGTCCAGTGCGCGTCGGTGTAGCCGTAGAGGTGCTCGACCTCGACCGTGGCGTGCTCGAAGTCGAACCTCAGCTCAGAGGTCTCCCTGGGCGACAGCACGGAGTTGATCACCGAGGCAACCGTGCCGTCGGCGAAGGTCACCAGCGCCATCGAAACGTCCTCGGTCGCGACGTCCCGTGCCTGCCGGGCCGCGAGAGCACGGATCTCCTGCCACGGGCCCAGCACGGACAGCATCAGGTCGAACTGGTGGATGCCGTGCCCCATCGTCGGGCCGCCGCCCTCGCTGTCCCACGAGCCACGCCACGGCACGTCGAAGTACGCACCGTCGCGGTACCAGAGGGTGTCGCTCTTGGCCACCAGCGACCGGCCGAGGACACCGTCGGCGATCATGCGCCGCAACCGGATCGCGGCAGGGCCGAAGCGGTGCTGGAACACCGTCGCGACCCGGCCTGCCGAAGCGCGTTCGGCCGCGATCAGCGTGTCGATCTCGCTCAGCGACAACGCGGGCGGCTTCTCCACGAGCACGTTCACGTTCGCGGCGAGGCATTCGAGCGCCAACGGCACGTGGGAGCGCGGCGGCGTGCACACGTGCACCACGTCCAGATCTTCCACGTCGAGCAGCGTGGCGAGCCGCGGGTGCACCCGCGGCACACCCCACTCCTGCGCGAACGCGGCCGCGCGGTCGGCGTCCACATCCACCACCGCGACCAGCTCGATGCGATCACCCGCCGCTCGCAACGCCTCGGCGTGGGCGGCGGCGATCGCACCCGTGCCGACGATGGCGGCGCGCCTCACTTCGCCGCGTCCACTTCGGACTGGACTTCCTTGATGAACGACGCGGCCGCGGCCTCTGGCGTGGTCCGGCCGAACAGCACGTCCTCGGTGTGCCTCTTGAGGATCGCGTCGACGGTGCTGGCACCGTTCGGCGTGATCCTGGGCGGGTCGCTGACCGGCACGGTGTCGAGGTACTCCTTCGCGGCCTTGTCGGTTTCCTTGAGCTGGCCCGCGATCGCCTCGCGGATCTTCTGGTTGGCGGGCACGCCGCGTTCGGTCAGCAGGATCTTGGCCGCTTCCTCGTCGTTGGCGAGGAAGCTCACGAACGCCGCCGCCTCGGCGGGGTGCTTGGACCGCGACGACACCGACCAGAACATCGACGGCTTGTAGTAGGCGCCGACCTTCCCCTGCGACTCACCCGGCAGCCGCAGCAGCTTGAGCTTGGCGCCACTCGCGGCGGTCAGCGCGGTCAGCTGGGTGTTCCACCAGAACCCGAACACCGCGGTGTTGGTGGCCGTCGCGGACTGGTTCAGCCCGGCGGAGGCCTTCTCGACGGTCACCGACGGCGGCGGCGCGATCCCGGCCTTGGCGAGATCGGCGATGTAGGTCCAGTACTGGGTCGCGACCTCGGGCGGCAGGACGACCTTGCCCTGCGCGTCGAACATCGCCTTGCCCTGCTGCCGCGCCCGGATGCTCAGGCCCGCCGTGTCGTTGATGCCCGGCGACTGCACGCCGAACACCTGGCCACCGCCGGCCTTCGAGACCTGTTCACCGATCTTCTTCAGGTCGTCCCACGACCACTTCGTGTCGTCGGGCACCGGAATGTTGTACTTCGCGAGCAGGTCGGTGTTGGCCATGATCGAGTACATGCCGAGGCCGACCGGGAGCCCGTACTGCTTGCCGTCGACCGCGCCGGTGGCGAGCGCCTTCTGGTCGAAGTTCGACGTGTCGAGGTGCTTCTTGGCCTCGTTCAGGTCCAGCAGCGCACCACGCTCGGCGTACGACGCGATGTACAGCTCGTCCATCTGCATGATGTCCGGCGCGTCGTTGGCCGCCATCGTGGTGGCGAGGCTGTCCCAGTAGCCGTTCCACTCCTTGAACTCACCCTTGATCGTGATGTTCGGGTGCTTCTTCTGGAACATCTCGATGACCTGCTGGGTCCGCTTGTGCCGGTCGTCCGCGCCCCACCAGCTGAAGCGCAGCGTGACCGGCTCCGCGGTGAGGTCACCACCCGCCTCGGAACCGGAACCGCAGGCCGCGAGCAGCGACGCGGTCAGCGACATCAGGACCGTTAACGCGGTGCGGCGGCGAACACCTCTGGACATGTCCGTTCCTTTCGGCTACTTGCCACCGGTCGTGGCGATCCCCTTGACGAGGTACCGCTGGCCGATGAGGAAGGCGAGGAAGATCGGGATGATCGACACGACGCTCATCGCGAACTGCGAGCCCCACGACGTGGCGACGGTCGAGTCGACGAACGAGCGCAGGGCGACGGGAACCGTGTACATGTCCGGATCCGTCAGGTAGATCAGCTGGGTGAAGAAGTCGTTCCAGGTCCAGATGAACGTGAAGATCGTCGTGGTGGCGAGAGCCGGTTTCATCAGCGGCAGGATGATCTGAGCGAAGATCCGCGGGTGACCGCAGCCGTCGATGCGCGCCGCCTCGTCCAGCTCACGCGGCAGGCCCCGGATGAACTGCACCATCAGGAACACGAAGAACGCGTCCGTGGCGAGGATCTTCGGCACGATCAGCGGCAGGAACGTGTTCACCCAGCCGACCTGGGAGAACAGCACGTACTGCGGCACGATGATCACGTGGACCGGCAGCATGATCGTGCCGAGCATGATGCCGAACCACCAGCGCTTGCCGCTGAAGTGCAGGCGCGCGAACGCGTAGGCCGCCATCGAGCACGACACCAGGTTGCCGATGATGCAGCCCAGCACCAGGACCGCCGAGTTGAGCAGGTACGTCCCGAACGACGGGGTGAGCGCGTACCAGCCCTCCACGTAGTTCTCGGTCCTGAGGCTGTCGAGGATCAGGCCGGGACTGCGGAAGATCTCGTCGCCCGGCCGCAGCGAGCTCACGACCATCCACAGCACCGGGTACAGCATCACGAACCCGATGAGGATCAGGCCGAGGTGCTTGGCCGGCACGATCAGGCGCCGCCACACCGAGGTGCGGGCGGCCGGTGGCGGTGTCGCCGGTGGCGCGGAACGCGGGGGCGTCGGGGCCCGGCGCAGGTCAGTCGTCATAGAACACCCAGTACTTCGCCGCCCAGAAGTTGATCGCGGTGAACGCCGCGATGATCAGGAGCAGGAACCACGCCAGCGCCGACGCGTAACCCATGTCGAACCGGCTGAAGCCTTGCTGGTACAGGTAGAGCGTGTAGAACATGGTCGAGTCGGACGGTCCGCCCGTGCCGCCGGAGACGACGAACGCCTGTGTGAACGACTGGAACGCGTGGATGATCTGCAGCACCAGGTTGAAGAACAGGATCGGCGAGAGCAGCGGCAGGGTGATCCGCCAGAACTGCGACCACTTGCTCGCCCCGTCGATCGCGGCGGCCTCGTAGTAGACCGCGGGGATCTGCCGCAACCCGGCCAGAAAGATGATCATCGGTGAACCGAAGGTCCACACGTTCAGCACGATGAGCGTCGACAGCGCGGTGTCCGGGTCGGAGATCCAGCCCTTGCCCTCGACGCCGAAGAAGCCCAGCACGCGGTTCAGCAGACCCTCGGCACCGAAGATCTGCGTCCACAGCACCGCGATCGCCACGCTCGATCCGAGCAGCGAGGGCAGGTAGAACGCCGAGCGGTAGAACGCGAGCCCCCGCAGCCCGCGGTCGAGCAGCAGCGCCACCCCCAGCGCGCAGGCGAGCTGCAGCGGCACCGACACGAGCACGTAGGTGAACGTGACACCCAGCGCGTTGTGCAACCGCTCGTCGGTGAAGATGCGGGCGAAGTTGTCGAATCCGATGAACTTCGGCGGCTGGATGAGGTTGTACTTGGTGAACCCCAGGCCGAAGGACGCGAGCACTGGACCGATCGTGATGAAGACCAGTCCGGCGAACCAGGGCGCAAGGAACCAGAATGCGGCTTTGTTGTCGCGCTTGCGCACCTGGACGCCACCGTGGCGCAGCTGACGCAGTTCGTCTAACGCGCTCATGAACTCCTGACCCCGTCGGCTGGAAAACGCTTTCCGGAGTCTGCATCGGGGCATCACGAGCGTCAAGCAAGGCAGTCGAACGGCGTCGAACGGCGTTGTCGAACGGAGACCTCCCCGTTCGACAACGGTCCACTGTGGACTAATCGAGAACGCGCACCGAGAGCCCGCCGGTACGGTACTGCGGCTGCACCCGGCGTGCGCCGCCGGACACCGTGACGCGAGCGAACCTGCCGAACAGCACCGGTGCGGAGATGACCGGCACCACCGCGCCCGCGGGCACGTCGTCCAGCGAGATCACCAGCGTGCAGCCGGTGCCGAGGGAGAGCGGGCGCCCGGAGGTCAGCGCGGCGCAGTCGCCCCGTCGCACGGTCACCTCCAGCGTGGTCCCCGAGCTCTGCCGGTAACCGCGCACGCGGAGCTCTCCGGTCAGCCGGAGGGTTCCCGCGCGCAGTTGCACCTCCCCCTTGCCGAGCGCCGACGGCGAGGCCGCCACCAGCGTGCCGCCCTCGATCCGGGTGTCGCCGGTGTAGCTGTTGGCACCGGTCAGCGTCAGCGTGCCGGTACCGCGCTTGACCAGCCCGCCACGACCGCCGATCGCGTTGTGCCAGGTGTCGGCCGCGTGGAAGCCGCCGCGGTTGGCGTCCAGGTCGACGCGCACGTCCGAGTCGAACGCGCCGAAGCCGTCGGCCGCGGCGAAGAGGTTCAGCCTGCCCCAGTGCTCCGGCCCGTCGAGCAGCGCGTGCCCGGACGGCAGAGCGGTGGTGCGCAGGACCTCGCGGCGCTGGTTCGCGGTCAGGTACGGCTGCCGGGTCTCCAACAGCACCTCCGCGCCCTTGGGCACGCTCATCGCGATCCGCCGCCCGGTCCTGGGCAGCCCGTACGTCAGCCGCGGGGTCACGAGGCGGGCGTTCGCCTCGCGGTCGGCGTACGGGTCGGTGGAGGTGCCCGCGGAGTGCGCGTACTCGAAGACGTCGACGCCGACGTGCTGTCGGAAGTACTCGGCCGCCTGCGCCCTGGCGGCGGCCTTCAGCGTGGCGTTCGCCGGGTCGGCGAGGGTCGCGGCGGCCAGCGCGGTCGCCAGGATCCGGCCGCCGATGACGTCCGCCGGCGAGTGCATGCCCGCCACGATTCGCATGTCGGCCAGGTCGAACGCCCTGGTCACGAGCTCCTGGAACCGTTCGGGGATCGCGTGGGCGAGCGCGAGGCACGCCAGGTGCAGCGCGTTGGTGTGACCGCTCGGGTAGCCGCCGTCCTCGGCCGGCTTCAGGCTGCGCTGGCGCAGCAGTTGCGGGGCCACCACGACGTCGGTGCGATAGACCGGATAGCCGAACTCGTCGGTCTCACCGGTCGGCACCACCGTGCTCTCCGAGCTCAGCCGCCACGGACGCGGATACTGGTAGGCGAACTTCGACGGGTTGCCAGAGGCGAACGGCCCGCGCACCGTGTTGACCAGGGTGACGACCTGCCCCAGCGCGGAGTCCGGTGAACCCGCGCCGAGCGCCGAGCCCGCCGGCGCGTCCGGCGGCAGCTTCTCGTCCACAGTGGACGGTGGCGTGCCGTCCGGCGCCGACGTGATGCCGGTGACGGCCTTGGCTCCCGCCTTGTACAGCTCGGCCAGCGGGCCGAGCCCTCCGATGGCGCTGTAGCTCTGGTGCTGACGGTCCACGATGAACGCTCGCTTGGCCTGGTCGGCGGTCCGCGACCCGGTGATCCGCGCGACGTGGCGGACGTTGGCCTCGAGCACGTTCCGGTTGAGCACGACTCCGTTGTCCCAGGTGCTGCCGGTGCGCCAGAGGTCCTGCATTCCCGACAGGACACGCACAGCCGCGTTGGTCTCGGGTGTCAGGTTGGCGAGCACGTTGGTGCGGTAGGAGTCGACGAACGGCGCCGCGCCCGTGGGCAGCTCGGCGGCGTTCGCTTCGAGGGCCCGGTCGAGCGCGGTCGGGCCGATCAGCAGGCCGGCGGACAGCATCGCCGAACGCCGCAGCAGTGTCCTGCGGTCGAACTCTTCGGCAATGGTCATGTTAACGCTCCCAACAGTCCTTCACGGACGCGTGTGGCGGCACGGGGATTGTGGTGCAGAATACGCAACGAAACGGGACCGTACTCGATACTGGGATGGTGTGAGCGTTAACAGTTCACGATGCGGCGATGCGCAGCACCGGCTCACCGCCCACGTCGCCCGCCGGGTGGCCGACGATCGCCGAGAAGAACGGGGTGCGCACGCGCACGCCGTCCGGGGCCTCCTCGGCCGCCACGTCGAGCGCGACCGGTTCCGGCCCGTAGCAGAGGACGAAGACGGCTCGCCCGTGCGGCGTGGCGGCGATCGGCCCGGCCAGGACGTGGTTGGTTGCGACAACGCGCCGCCAGCCCGCGTCCGGGTCGCCGTAACCCCTCGGGTCGTCGCCGAGCCAGAACGACAGCTGTTCCTGGGTCATGTCCGCGGTGCGCGGGCTGTTGAAGTACGCCGGGCCGTCCGGCGGGTTCTCCACGCGCAGTCCGGCGGCCGCGCTGAGCGCGAGCCCGCCCGCGAGCAGCGTTCCGCCGGTGCTGAGAGCGCGCCAGGCGTCACCGAGGTCGAGCTCACCACCGCCCGGCTCGCTCACCGTCCGGATGCGACGCTGGCGGGAGCCTTCCGCGGTCGCGTAGGGAAGGCCGGCGAGGAAGGCCAGCTCGGCGTTGACCGGCAGCGTGGCGCGGTCCAGCACCGCGACCAGGAAGAGACGTTCACCGTCGGTGACGTACAGCTGCTGCGCGGAGAGCATGACCTGGTCCCAGGTCACCACGGCCTTGGTCACCAGCTTGGCACCCAGCCCGCCCTCGGCGGCGTCGCGCACCCGGACGGGGCCGAGCGGCCGCGTGAGCAGCATCGTCCTGCCGTCGGCGTACTGCACCACCGGCCCGATCCCGTGCTGGTGGTCCACGACGGACTCGATCACCGCGGTCCCGGCGGCATCGATCAAGTAGGGCGTCAGCCGCGCGGTGAGCGAGACCGAGACCTGTCCGTGCCGCAGCGAGTAGCGGGTGTGCACAGGGGTCTGCGCCGGCTCGCGGTACCACCGGTTGCCGTCGAGGAAGAACCACACCGTGGCGAAGGCGAAGTGCCCGCTCGGGACGCCCGGCGTCGAAGCGCAGAAGTAGGCCACCCGCCGGTCGCCGAGGTAGCGGCCCAGCTCGGCCTGGACGCGGCCGCTGAAGAACCGCAGGCCGAGCATGCCCTCACAGCCGCAGTGCTGCTCGCTGTAGCGGGGCCCGCCGTAGTCGAAGCCGCGGGCCGACAGCCTGGTCTCGAGGTGCCGCGCGATCTCCTCGCCGTCGTCGAGGAAGCACTGCTCGCCGCTCACCTGGTAGGCCCTCGCCAGGAACGTCAGCGAGATCGGCAGGTAGTTCTGGTCGTGCCCGGCGCCGTGCTCGACCGGCAGGCGCAGCTCGCGATCGACGACGCGGTTCGCCCTGACCTCGCTGTGGTAGAGGAACATCGCATCGTCCACGATGGACTTTTCGGACAACAGCCGCCCCAGCGTCAAACCGGCCACCACGGCACCGATCGCCTGGTTGGCGGTCTGCTGGGGGTTGAACATGCTCGCTTCGGTCAGCCAGCGCCAGAAGCCGGTCGCCACCTCGGCGAGCCGGGTCCACTGCGTCTCGGTGATCACCTCACGGCCGAACTCCAGCACGTTCACCGCGTGCAGCAGCGCCCACACGGTGCTCGGCCAGTCTCCGAACGGGTGTTCGCCGGCTTCGAGCACGTAGCGGGCGTACGGCAGGCCGCTGTCCCGCACGAGCAGGAACGGCTCACCGGGGTTGTCGGTGCGGAAGACCCGTTCGGCCAGCACGAAGTCCAGGCCGCGCCGGACGGCGTCCACCAGCTCGTGGTCGCGCCGGTCGTCACGGTGCCAGGCGAGGCACAGCAGCGACACGACACCCAGCGCCATGTCACCGATGTCATCGACAGCGGCGGGGTCTTCCAGGTTGCCGTCCGGACGCTGGCGCGCGAGCACGGCGGACACGGCCCTGTCGAGCACCCTCCGCAGTTCGTCGTGGTGGTCGGGCAGGTCGTGCACGCTGGCGTGCTGGCTCGGCAGGTACACCGCGGCGGCGGTCATCGGTACTCCTCGCGGGGCGCTCGCCCAAGATCGTCAGCTGTGGTGGGCGTGCGTGGCCGGAGTGCTTTCCCTCCCCTTCGTTCTCGTGTGCGACGCGGCTGGGACCCGCCTAGTTGGTTAAAACGTAAACTTGTTCACCCGGTCGGCGTCAAGGCACAACTTGAGCCGATTCCTTGGGGAACAAGGTTTCCAGAAGTTGTTCTTGACAGGCGGACAACCGGTTCCTACAGTCCCGGAAAGCGCTTTCCAGCTCCCTGGGACGGACCACTGGAACTGCGCCGTGCGTGGCATCGGCAACCCGGCCCAACGGTCCAGCGATGACGTCCCAGGAGTGGCACAGAATGTCGGAGAACAGCGGCACCGCCGTGCTCGACCCGCCGGTCACCGAACCGCAGGCGGCACCGGTGCGGCGCAAACGCAAGCGGCACAAGCACAACCTCGCGGGCTACGGCTTTCTCGCGCCCTGGCTGATCGGCCTGTTCGCGTTCACGCTGATCCCGATGGTGTACTCGCTGTACCTGTCGCTGACGAAGTTCAACCTGCTCACGGCTCCACAGTGGATCGGCGTGGAAAACTACACGCGGTTGTTCTCCGACGAGCGGTACCTGCAGTCCATCAAGGTCACGCTGCTGTACGTGGTGACTTCTGTACCGCTCAAGCTCGCCGCCGCGCTGCTGGTCGCCGTCGCGCTCAACCGCGGGCTGAAGGCGCTCGGCTTCTACCGGGCGACGTTCTACCTGCCGTCACTGCTGGGCGCGAGCGTCGCGGTCTCGGTGATGTGGCGGCAGATCTTCTCCCGCGACGGCCTGGTCAACCAGTTCCTCGGGCTGTTCGGCATCCAGGGAGCCGACTGGATCGGTGATCCGCGCTACGCGATGTGGACGCTGGTGCTGTTGTCCGGCTGGCAGTTCGGCACGCCGATGCTGATCTTCCTGGCCGGGCTCAAGCAGCTGCCGCAGGACCTCTACGAGGCCGCGGCCATCGACGGCGCCGGGCGGTTCACGGTGTTCTTCAAGATCACGCTGCCGCTGCTGTCGCCCATGGTCTTCTTCAACCTCGTGCTGGAGACGATCAACGCGTTCCAGACGTTCACGCCGGCGTACGTCATCTCCAACGGCCTGGGTGGCCCGATCGACTCCACGCTCCTGTACACGCTTTACCTGTACCTCAAGGGATTCGGCAGCATGCAGATGGGCTACGCCTCCGCGATGGCGTGGGTTTTGTTCGCCGTGATCGGACTGTTCACGGCGGTCTACTTCTGGTCGGCCCGCCGGTGGGTGAACTATGCCGACTGAAAAGCATCAGAGCCACTGGCGGGCACACGCCCTGCTGCTCGTCGTGCTGGTGGCGATGATCTACCCGATGGTCTGGCTCGTCGGCGCGTCGTTCAAGCCCGAGAACCAGATCTTCAGCACCATGAACCCGCTGCCGCTGGTCTTCACGTTCGCCAACTACGTCAGCGGCTGGACGGCGACCGGCACGTCGTTCACCGTCTACCTCGCCAACTCGATGACGGTCTCGATCTGCACCGTCATCGCGAACGTGGCGTCCTGCTCGGTGGCGGCCTATGCGTTTGCGCGCCTGGACTTCGCGTTCCGCAGGTTCTGGTTCGCCGTGATGCTCGGCACGATGATGCTGCCGTTCCAGGCGACGCTGATCCCGCAGTACGCGATCTTCTACCAGCTGAACTGGATCAACACGTTCCTGCCGCTGGTGGTGCCGTACCTGCTCGCCTACGACGCCTTCTTCATCTTCCTGATGGTGCAGTTCATCCGCGGCATCCCGCGTGAGCTGGACGAGGCGGCGGCACTGGACGGCGCCGGGCACGTTCGGGTGTTCTTCAGCGTCATCCTGCCGCTGCTGAGGCCGGCGCTGCTCACCACGACGATCCTCACGTTCATCTGGACGTTCAACGACTTCCTGCGTCAGCTGGTCTACCTGTCCGACCACTCGCGCTACACCGCGCCGCTCGGCCTCAACGCGTTCGTCGACCGGGCGAGCGGGTCGAGCTACGGCGGCATGCTGGCGATGTCCGTGGTCACGCTCGTGCCCACCGTCGCCGTCTTCCTGATCTCGCAACGCCGCCTCGTCGAGGGCGTCGCGACCACCGGCATCAAGTAACGCCTTTCACCGCCAAGAAAGGAAACACATGTCCATTTCCAGGAGAGGTCTCTTCGGCCTGGCCGGTGGTCTCGCCGCGGCCTCGGTCGCCGGCTGCGGCTTCGCGCCGACCAACAGCGGTGGCGCGGCGAACAACTCGCTCACCTTCCGCTGGTGGGGTGGCGAGGCGCGCAACAAGGCGTACCAGAACGCTCTGCAGATCTTCACGCAGAAGACCGGTACGAAGGTCGACGCCCAGTACTCCGGCTACGACGGCTACTTCAACAAGCTCAACACCGAGTTCGCGGGCGGCAACCCGCCGGACCTGTTCCAGATGGACACCGCGCTGGTGAGCACCTACGCGGCCCAGGGCGTGCTGACCGACCTCTCGTCGTTCATCCCCAGCACCATCCACCTCGACACGCTGTACCCGGCGGTGCGGCAGGCGGGCGCGGTGGACGGCAAGACCTACGGCGTGCCGTCCGGCTCCGGTTTCGCGCCGATCCTCTACGACAAGACCATCTTCGAGCAGGCGAAGATCCCCGTCCCGCCCGACACCTGGACGTGGGACGACTTCGGCCGCATCGCCGGTGAGCTGTCGAAGGCCATGGGGCAGGGCAAGTACGGCGCTCTGGACGCCTCCAAGGACGACTCCGGCGCGTTGCAGCCGTGGCTGCGGCAGCGGGGCAAGGACCTCTACAACGCCGAGGGCAAGCTCGCGTTCACCAAGGACGATCTCGCCGAGTGGTTCGCGCTGTGGGACAAGTTGCGCAAGGCCGGCGCGATCTGCCCGCCGGAGATGCTCTCCAGCACCGACTCGGCGACGGGCAATCACCCGTTGATCTCGGGTTCGATCGCGATGACGACCGGCTGGGGGCTCGCGCAGATGGCGCCGCTCACCCAGCACACGCTCGACATCGTCGTGGTACCGCGCGGCAGCAACGGCAAGACCGGGCAGGCGCTCAGCGGCGGTGTGCTGCTGTGCATCCCGGTCAAGAGCAAGAACCCCGAGGCCGCCGCCAAGCTGATCGACCTGTTCGTCAGCGACGTCGAGGCGATCAAGGCGATGGCCATGACGCGCGGGATCCCGCCGTCGAGCAAGGCTTTGGAGGCCCTGACACCCACGCTGACGGCGTCCGACAAGCGGGACGTGACCTACGCGCAGTACGTCGCGGACGAGGTGGCGAAGGACGGTCTGCCGCCCGCCCCGACCGCTCCGCCCGGTTACAACGACGCGAAGACGGCACTGGACGCGGCGGCCAAGCAGGTCGCGTTCGGCAAGATGTCCATTCCCGACGCGGTCGCGCAGTACTTCCGCGACGCCGAGGCAGCACTGAACGGGGCCAAGTAACACCGTGCCAGCACAAACCGGGGTGGCCGTCGAGAGCACGGACCTGTTCACCGGGCCGGTTTCCGCTCCACGTCAGCTGATTCGGGTCGGCGTGGCGGTGCCGCGCCCCGAACCGGCGTGGGTGCGGATCACCGGGCCGTTGATCCGCACACCGGAGCCCGTGCGGGTGGCGGCGGGTCCTGGCGAGGTCGTGGCCGAGGTCGGCGTGGTCTTCTCCGCGCCGACCACCCCCGGCACCGCCTATCCGGCGACCGTGGTCGTCGCGCCGGTCAGCGGTGCCCCGCCGTTCGCGTGGGACGTCACCGTGACCGTGGCGGAGACCGGCTGGACGATGTGGATGGTCTCGCACTTCCACTACGACCCGGTGTGGTGGAACACCCAGGCGGGCTTCACCGAGACGTGGCTCGACCTGCCGGGCGCGCAGGCCAAGCGGATGCCGTTCCAGCTCTCCGCGTTCGACCTGGTGCGAGCCCACCTCGACGCGGCGAGGCAGGACGAGGACTACCGGTTCGTGCTCGCCGAGGTCGACTACCTCAAGCCGCACTGGGACGCGTTCCCCGGTGACCGGCACGACCTGCGGCGGTTCCTGCGCGAGGGCAGGATCGAGATCGTCGGCGGCAACTACAACGAGGCCAACACCAACCTGACGCACCCGGAGTCGACCGTCCGCAACGCGGTCTACGGCGTCGGTTTCCAGCGCGACGTGCTGGGTGCGGATCCGCAGACCGCGTGGATGCTCGACGTGTTCGGGCACGACCCGTCGTATCCGGGGCTGATGGCGGACGCCGGTTTGTCGTCGAGCGTGTGGGCGCGCGGACCGTGGCACCACGTCGGGGCCAAGCGGCACACCGGTGACATCACCAGGATGCAGTTCCCGTCCGAGTTCGAGTGGATCTCGCCGAGCGGCCGCGGTGTGCTCACCGCGTATCTCGCCGATCACTACGTGGCCGGGTGGGACATCGAACGCAAGTCCACTCTGGACGAGGCCATGGCCGAGGCGTACCGGCAGTTCAGCACCCTGCGCAAGGTCGCTGCCACGCGCAACGTGATGCTGCCGGTGGGACACGACCACAACGTGCCGTCCCGGTTCTGCACCGAGATCCACCGCGCGTGGAACGAGAAGTACGTCTGGCCGCGTTTCGTGGTCGGGCTGCCCCGCGACTTCTTCGCCGCCGTGCGCGCGGACGCCTCGGCGCGGTCGGTGACGTTCAGCCCGCAGACCAGGGACATGAATCCCGTCTACACCGGCAAGGACGTCTCGTACATCGACACGAAGCAGGCCCAGCGCGCCGCCGAGGTGGCGGTGCTCGACGGCGAGCGGCTGGCGGCGCTGACGACGTTGCTGGGGGCGGGTTATCCGGCTCTCGCACTGGACAAGGCCTGGCGCCAGCTGGTGTACGGCGCGCACCACGACGCCATCACCGGCACCGAGTCCGACCAGGTCTACATCGACCTGCTCACCGGCTGGCGGGAGGCGGACGAGCTCGGCCGTTCCGTGCTGACCGGCGCGATCTCGCACCTGGCGTCCCGTGCCGACACGACCGGCGCCGGCGAGGCCGTGATCGTCGTCAACGCGCTGGCCTTCGAGCGTGATGCCGTCGCCACCGTGACGCTGCTCCTGCCCGGTTACCGGGGTGCTCGCGTCACGGATGCCGATGGCCAGGAGATCCCCGCGGTGACCGAGGCCCTGGTCCGGCACCTGGACCGCACTCTCGAAGTGACGCTGACGTTCGTGGCACGGCAGCTCCCGGCGACCGGCTACCGGGTGTACCGCGTGGTCGACGCCCCGTCGGTCCCGCCGTTCTGGATGTCGAAGACCGGCACCACCGTGTCCTCGTCGTCGTTCATCGCCGAGGCCGATCCCGAACGCGGCGGTGCGTTGTCCCGCCTGTACGACGTCGCCGCCGAGCGTGAACTGCTGCGACCTGACGGTCTCGCGGCGGAACTTCTGGTGCAGGAGGAACACCCTGGACATCCGGTGTGGGGCGAGGGGCCGTGGCACCTGCTGCCCAAGGGCCCGGGGACGACCGCCGGCGAGGCCGACGTGAACGTCCAGACGAGCCCTGTCGGTGAACGCCTCGTGAGCCGCACCGCGCTCGGCGATCTTCGGATCACCCAGCACGTGACGCTCTGGCACGACCTGCCGCGCGTCGACATCCGGTCCTTCGTGGACGGTTCGATCGGCCAGGACCGGTTGCTGCGCAGCCGGTTCGCCTTCGACCTGCCCGGCGCGCTGCCGGTCGCCGAGGTCGGTTTCGCCGCCGTCGGGCGCTCGTTCGGCTTCCCGGACGTCGACGCCGCCGAGAACCTGTGGACGCTGGACAGCCCCGCACACACCTGGGCCGGCCTGTCCGCTCCCGTGCGGCTGCGGCTGCCGGACGGTGTTCTGCACGCCATCGGGGTCGCGGAGGTCGTCGCCGAAGACGGCCGGGACCTGCTGGCCGCGCTCGCCGCCAAGGGTGTCACCGCCACCTGCACCCGTCCTGCCGGCCCGCGGTACGGCGCGCTCGACGTCGACTCCAACCTGCCCGACGTGCGGATCGTGGTGGGGGACAACGAGTTCACGGGCGCAGTGCTCGACAACGCGCCCGAGTTCCGTGCCGCGCTCGAGGCCACCGGCAGGGTGTTCGTGCCCGCCTCCCGTCCGCGAGCAGAGCAGTGGGTGCCGGACGCCGACCTGCGCGGCCCGCGCGACCTGCCGGTGCTGATCGTCACCGATGTCGGCGCCTTGATCGACGACCTCGCCGACGCGTGCGTCGAGGTGGCGGGGCCGGGTGGCACCACCGATCCCGTGACCGACTACTCGGTGGCGGTCGTCAACCGCGGCACGCCGGGGTTCGTCGTGGCACCCGACGGCACGCTGCACGTGTCGCTGATGCGCTCGTGCAGCGGCTGGCCGGCCGAGGTCTGGATCGACGGCGACCGCCGCACGGTGCCGGACGGGTCCAGCTTCGCCTGGCAGCACTGGTCCCACACCTTCGAGCTGAGCGTGGTGGCCGGTGCCGGAGACTGGCGCCAGGCCGGGTTCGCCCGCGCAGGGCAGGACGTCAACCACCCGGTGCACGCCCGCCAGGTCCCTTCGACGGAGGGCTGTCTGCCCACCGAGCTGAGCCTGCTCGCCGTGTCACCGCCCAGCGTGCTGCTGACGGCGGTCAAGTCCCGCGGCAACCCGCTCGCGTCCTGCGGCGACGAGCACAGCTCCGACCTCGCGGTGCGGTTGTACGAGTCGGCGGGGACACCGGTGACCGCTTCGGTTTCCCTGTACGGAGGCATCAACGCGGCACAGCGCACGGATCTGCTGGAGGAGCGGGAGCTCGGACCGCTGAAAGTCCAATCAGGACTGGCCGAGATCGCACTCGGCGCTGCCGACGTGGCCACTCTGCGGCTCACGCCGGAGTCCGCGCTTCCCCACACCTCCGCCGAATCGGTGGAGCCGGTGCAACCGATCGCCACGAAGTACTGGCGCCACAACGCGGGCCCGGCCCCGATCGGCAACCTGCCGGTCACCGTGCACGTCACACCGTCCTTCATGCGCCTGCCCCCCGGTGCCGGCGGCCAGGCGAGCATCACCGTCAGCTGCAGCGGCACCCCGGCCAAGGGACGCCTGGAGTTCACCGGCGGCCAGTCGTGGGACTACGACCTCGCCGCCGGCGAGTTCGCCGAGTTCACCGCGACCGTGAAGTCTCGGCCGGGACGGCACCTGCACGCCGCGCGCATCCGCGACCACCTCGGCCAGGTGCTGGAGGACACCATCGAGGTGGTGTCCGGCCACACCACCGACCGGGACCTGGTCGACGTCCTGCTCAGGGCGGGCGCGCTCCTGCTCGCCCCCGGTGAGCACTCGCTGCTGCCGGTCACGCTGCAGAACCGGGTGCAGAGCGAGGTGCACGGCGAGGTCACCGTGGTCAGCCCGTTCGGCACCTGGGGCGACGATCTCGTCATCGGCCCGCGCACCCAGCCGTTCGTGATCCCGCCGGGAGGCAAGGTCACCGTCCCCGTCACGGCCACCGCGGCACCCACCGCTCGCCGCGGCGCGCACTGGTGGACGATGGTGCGCGTCGCGGCCCACGGCAGGCTGTACTACTCCCCCGCGATTCCCGTGAACGTGCGGTGACGGCACAGTTGAACGCCGGAACCCTACGACCGACCCTTAATTGAGACGACACGCGTTGCTATCGTCGCGACACTGATCATCTACGAGATTTTCCTGGGGAATTCGGAGATTTCATCGTGCGCGTCCCTGTACCTGTCCCGCCCGGAACGAGGCTGCCCGCGTGGCGGACGATCACCGCGCTGGGAGTCAGCGCGCTCGTGGTCGCCGGGCTGACCGCGTCGACCGCGAGCGCGGAGGACAGCACCCTGCGCAGCGACCAGGCCGTCGCGCGCTCGTGTTTCGCAAAGGCGCTGGCGAAGGGCGACCGCGGTGTCGCCCTTCGCCACGTCACCTCCACAGTGGACGGACTCGTGCAGGCGCGACTCCGCCCGCACGGCAGCGGGTCCGGCGACTGGGACGTCGCCGTGTTCGACAAGGCGACCGGCAAGGTCGTGGCGGCCTCCGCCGCGCTGCGCAGCGCCGAGCTGGCCGAGAGCTTCGTGAAGCAGGGCCAGCAGCTCGTCGTGCAGGCCTGCCGCCTCTCCGGTTCCTCCCGCACCGTCACCCTCGGCGTGGACTTCCTCGCCGTCGCGCCGCGGCCGGCCGACCAGCAGGCCGAGATCGTGCGCGTGGAAACGCCCACCAGGAAGCAGAAGGACCAGCTGTTCGCGCTCGGTCTCGACGTCACCGAGAAGGCCGACGCCACCGGCGTCGAAGTCGTCCTGGCCGGCGCGGAGGACCGCAAGAGGCTGGCCGAGAGCGGCATGCGCTCGACCGTCGTGCAGCCGAACCTCTCGGCGAAGTCCATCGAGAACGCGAAGGCGGACGTCGAGTACGACGCCCGCACCGAGAAGTCCGCGCTGCCGTCGGGCCGGACCTCCTACCGGCACCTCTACGAGTACGAGTACGAGCTCAAGGAGCTGGCCCGCCGCAACCCCGGTCTGGTCAGGGCCTTCACCCTGCCGGAACCGACCTGGGAGGGCCGCGACGTCGTCGGCGTGGAGATCGCCACCCCGGTCGGCAAGGCCGGCGACGGCAAGCCCGTCAACTTCACCATGGGCGTGCACCACGCGCGGGAGTGGCCGGCCGGTGAGCACGCCGTCGAGTGGGCGTACGAACTGGTGAAGGGTCACCGGGAGGGCGGAGAGCTCAAGTCGCTGGTGCAGAAGACGCGCAACATCGTGGTGCCGATCGTGAACCCGGACGGGTTCAGCGTCTCCCGCGAGGCAGAGCCCAAGGGCGACTTCAGCCAGTTCGACTACGAGATGAAGCGCAAGAACTGCAACGTGTCCGACTCGCCTGAGGAACTGCGCACCGGTGCCTGCGGGGCGAACCCGGCCGGTCGGCTGCGCGGTACCGACCCCAACCGCAACTACGCGGGTTTCTGGGGCGGTCCCGGCGCGTCGACCCAGTGGGCCAGTGACACCTACCGCGGTTCCGGGCCGTTCTCCGAGCCGGAGACCCGCAACGTCCGCTCGATCATCGCCAACCACGCGGTGACGAACCTGATCACCCTGCACACCTACTCGAACCTGGTGCTGCGCGTGCCGGGTGTCGCGGAGGCCCGGCCGCCGCTGGAGGAGCCGGCCTACCAGGCGCTGGGTGAGAAGCTGGCTTCCCGCAACGGGTACAAGAACCAGCCGTCGTGGCAGCTGTACGACACGACCGGTGGCCTGGAGGACTGGTCGTACTACGCGACCGGCGGCTGGGCGTTCACCTTCGAGGTCGGCCCGGACGAGTTCCACCCGCAGTTCAGCAAGGTCGTCGCCGAGTACGCGGGCCTGGCTCCCGCGGCGGGCGAGGGCAAGGGCGGCAACCGGCAGGCGTTCGTCGACATGCTGGCGAGCACCGCGAGCCAGTCCGCGCACGCCACGCTCGTCGGCTCGGCTCCCAAGGGCTACAAGCTCCAGGTGCGCAAGGCTTTCAGCACGCCGACCTCGCGGGTGATCCAGCCCGGCGGCACGACCACCGACCCCATCCAGTGGGCAGACGTGATCAAGTCCGACCTGGTCAGCACCGGCGGGAAGTTCAGCTGGGCGGTCAACCCGTCGACCCGTCCGTACGTCGCAGGCCGCTACGGCCGCGACCCGCAGGGCCCGGCGCAGGGCAAGATCACGCTCGCGAACCCGGACGGCATTCCCGCCGCCAACACCGAGTTCCCGGATAACCCGGTCGCCGAGCGCATCCCGTTCCGGGTCGAGGGCACGCCCACCGCGGACAACGGCAAGATGGAGGTCAGCGTCGGCTGGGGAACGGCCGGCACCGACTGGGACCTCTACGTGTTCGACTCGGCCGGCAACGTGGTCGCGTCGTCGGCGTCCGGCGGCACCAACTCGGAGAAGGCCCGGCTGTTCGACCCGCCCGCCGGTGACTACACCGCCGTGCTGGTCAACTACTCCCAGGCCGACCCGGCGAAGCCGGACGACTGGTCGAACCTGACCGTCGAGTTCTCCTCGCCGCTGCCCATGACCTACGGCCCCAAGGAGCCGTACACCCTCACGTGCAGCGACTCGCGCGGCCGCCTGGTCGGGCTCGCGGAGATCTACGTCGACCGCGGTCAGACGGCCGATGTCGGCGATGTCTGCACCCGCTCGGCCCGTACCGCCAAGGAACGCAGGTAGTCACGTGCGGCGGCGGCCACTGCGATTGGTCGGTGGCCGCCGCCGCGCTTCACCGCGGTGCTTCTCCGAGAGCGCGGTAGGTGAAGCTGTCGAAGTCGGCCCACGTGTCGCTCGGCGCGCCGTCGCCGGTCGCGTACAGTCCGATGTGGACACCGGTGAACCCGCCCGCGACCGGCGTGCTGAGCACCCGCCCGTCGAACGACTCACCCAGCAGCTGCCACTCCCCCGAGCCCGACGCGACCAGCGCCTGGTGGTCTTGGCCCACGGCCTCGAAGCCCAGCCGCACGGTTCCTTCCGCGACCTGGGTCTTGCCGAGCACCTCCTCGCGCCCACCGGCCCGGCGCACGAGGGTGACCTCACGCCCCGCGCCGAGCAGCAGCCGGAAGTGGTTGTCGTTGTTCTGCAGCAACACCATCCCCGCGGCCTCGGTCGGTCCCGCCGGCTCGAACTCCAGCACGCACGACGCGTGGAAGTTCTGGTGCTGCTGACGCCGCACCACGACGCTCGGCGTGACGAGCTCGGTGATCGACTCCGGCCGGACGCGCAGCCGGAGGTGGCCCGGTCGTTCGGTCAGCGACCAGAACTCCTCCTCCGGGGTGCGGAGGAACATCCAGGCCGCGTCGAGCTCCGGTGCGTCGAAGTCGTCGGTCTGCAACGGCTCCGACCACGGGTGCACGAGCAGATCGGGCACGGGGTAACTGCTTTCGAGGCGCCCGGTGCCGGGACTGAAGACCGGCCCGCCGTTCTCCCACGACACCGGCACGAGGAAGGTCTCGCGCCCCAGGTTGTAGTAGTAGCCGCCGTACGGACGGGTCGCCAGCAGCACCGCGTACCACTGGCCGTGCTGCGTGCACACGAGATCCGCGTGCCCCGTCGCCGCGACGGGGTACGACCGGCCGAGGTGGCGATGGGTCAGCACCGGGTTCAGCTTCGAACCGCGGTACGGGCCGGTGACCTCGTCGGCGAACGCCACGACCACGGAGTGTTCGAAGTCCGTGCCGCCTTCCGCGCACAGCAGCACGTACCTGCCGTCCACTTTGTACAGATGTGGCGCTTCGGCCCAGACGGCGTCGTGCATCGCGCCGCGGAACAGCACGTGCTCCTCGCCGACCAGCGAGAGTGACCGGACGTCGAACTCGCGCAGGTAGACCTCGGTCCGGCCATCGCGGACCTCACGGGTCGCGGTCCACCAGGCGCGGCCGTCGTCGTCGAAGAACAGCGACGGGTCGAACCCCGGGGCTTCCGGCAACCAGTGCGGCTCCGACCAGGGACCCTCCGGATCCGTGGCCGTCACGACGAAGTTGCCGCTCTCCCGCGTGCCGCCGACGAGCGTGCACACCACGTAGAAGACGCCGTCGTGGTGGCGGATCGTAGGCGCGTACAGGCCGCCGGAGGCGCTGACGCCCTGCAACGGCAGCTGCGAGGGCCGGTCCAGCACGTGCCCGGCCGGCCGCCAGTGCACCAGGTCCCGGCTGTGGTAGATCGGCAGGCCGGGGAAGTACTCGAAGGTGGAGGTGACGAGGTAGTAGTCCGGTCCCGCCCGGCACACCGAGGGATCGGGGTGCGAGCCGGGCAGGACCGGGTTCCGGAACTGTGTCAAGTGGACTCTCCCGCTAGGGGTTGATCCGGGTGTAGGCGGGCTTCGGCCTCAGGTTCGAGTCGAAGAGGCAGGCCGCGCCCTCACCGGGGAACGTGCCCGGTACCCAGGAGTGACGATCGGTGTAGCCCCACGTCGTGAACTCCACGCACCGCGGGACCGCGTGGCAGTCGTCCCAGATCCGCTTGTACATGGTCGCCTGCTGGTTCAGCTTGTTCTGGTCGACCGGCAGCTGAATGCGCACGTCGGCCTCGGTGATCGCGATGTCGACGCCGAGAGCGGCGAGCCGCTCGAGGTTCTGCCGGAAGCCCGACGGGTAGCCGTACCGGGTCGCCAGGTGCGTCTGGATGCCCACACCGTCGATCGGAACGCCCTGCTGCTTGAGCGTGCGCACGAGGTTGTAGACCGCGTTGCTCTTGGCGTTCATGCCTTCGGTGTTGTAGTCGTTGATGTACAGCTTCGCCGACGGGTCGGCGGCGCGGGCGGCGCGGAACGCCTCGGCGACGAAGCCGTCACCCAGCCGCTGCTGGAAGATCGACTGCCGGCGCGAGCCGTTCTCCTCGAAGATCTCGTTGACGACGTCCCACGCGCGGATCTTGCCGCGGTAGCGGCCCATCTCGGTGTTGATGTGCTCCCTGACCACGTTGCGCAGCTCGCCGCCACCGAGGTTGTTGAGCCAGTTCGGATACTGGCTGTGCCACACGAGCGTGTGCCCGCGCACGGACTTCCCGTTCTGCTGGGCGTAGTTGACGATCGCGTCCGCACCGGACCAGTTGAACTGGTTGCGGTTCGGTTCGACCACGGCCCACTTCATCTCGTTCTCGGGTGTGACGCTGTCGAACTCACGGGTCAGCACCGAGCGGTAGTCCTGCTGGCTGCCCAGAGGTCCCGCCGCCACCGCGCTGCCGACCCAGCGGTTGGTGATGTCCTTCAACGGTCCCGCCGCCGACGCGGGAACCGCCTGACCCGCCGCGATCGCGGCCGCCGCCACCGCGATCGCGAGGATCCGAGTGCCAAGGGGTAAGTGCAACTTCATCGTCGCTCCTTGAGGGTTCTGCTTACAACCGCTTGCTCTCCGGCGGTCCGAGGTAGCTCGGTCGCAGGCCGCCGGTGTCCACGACCAGCTTCTGCACCACGACGGTGGGATCGACCATCCACAGCCTGAGCACGTGCGGGCCGGGTGTGCCGATCACGTGCCGCGTGGCGGTGAGATTGACGTTGTCGGAGGTCAGGCGCTCCCACTGCCGGTTCATCCCGGTGTGGTCGGCGCCCGTCGCCTGGATGACGTCGACGACCTGCGGGGCCGCGTCGTCGAACGAGACCGCGTAACGAAGCCCCGGTGCCGGCAGCACACCGGCGCGGGGCGAGAGGTACGCCCACACGGTGACCTCGCCGGGAGTCAGCAGCGTCATCCGGTAATCGAGCCGCGGGCCGCGACCGGGTTCCTGGCGCGCGGCCGTCGCCGGGAACGGCTTCATGCCCGCGCCGGTCCGCCCGATACCGGGGATGCGCCGCCACTTCACGTCTCCGGCGGCGATGTTCGCGCTGAAGTGCTCGGCCTCCATCGACACGTAGCCGTTGGCCTCGATGAAACCCTCACGCCACGCGCGCGGCACGTCGGGACTGCTCACC
This sequence comes from Lentzea atacamensis, assembly GCF_003269295.1. Lineage (GTDB taxonomy): Bacteria > Actinomycetota > Actinomycetes > Mycobacteriales > Pseudonocardiaceae > Lentzea > Lentzea atacamensis. Next base: position 888,344 of record NZ_QLTT01000001.1, read on the forward strand.
ACGGCCTCGACGGTCACCGTGCGCCCCGCGCCGGACACCACGATCGGGACGCGCGTCCTGCCTCGCGGCGCCCGCGACCAGTCGACGCGCAGCTCTGCCCGCAGCTGCTTCTCGACCCTGCCCCTGGCCGGCTCCACCAGCAGCCACGGCACACCGGCGCGGATCGTGCAGTCGAACGGTTGCGAGCCGCGGTTGAACACGTCGACGTACTGCGCGGGCTGACTCTGGAACGGGCTGAACTCCGGCAGCACCGGTGTGTCCGAAGAGGACGGCCACCACTGCTCGGACCCGTCGATCGCGACACCCATCTCGGCACCGGCGGCCGGGCTGATCCGTTGCACCGGCGGGAAGATCTCGTCGGGCAACGCGACGTGGTCCTTCTCCGGCTGCTGCCATCCCGCGTCCGGGCCGTAGCGCTCCACGTCGCCGTACCCGATGTGGGGCTGGGTCTGGAAGCCGTTCCACTTGCCGCCCGCGACCACGGTGTTGAACCTCTCGGCCAGCGCGAGGTCGTCGGCGAACCGCGCCTCCGTCGTCGCGGCGAGGTCGTTGGCCAGCGCCCTGCCCTGCTTGGCGTAGAAGATGTTCGTGAACTCCGCGCGGCGCAGCTCGTACAGGTTCGCGGTCGCCTTCACCTGGTACAGCACCAGCTCGAAGAACGCGTCCCGGTACGGCTCGGGCAGCCGTGCGGCGATCCGCTCGGCGCGTTCGCCGAGCTTGCGCCACTCCTCCGTCACGCGGTCGAGCTCGTGGTAGTGGACGAGGCTGAACGGCGTCGCCTTGTCGTCGTAGACGATCGTGGTGCCGTCCAGCGTGATCTTGCGGTTGAGCAGCTCCGGTTTGCGCCGCGCCTGGAGTTTTCCGTAGGTGTTCAGCACCGCGGCGATGGACACGGCCGTGCGCCTGCCGAAGTTCTGCTCGGCGTAGTCGCGCTCCCACACCGGCAGCCGCTCCAGCGGCATCGGCTGCCAGGCCTGGTCGAGGAAGAACTGCGCCGGCAGCTCGTTGCCCTTGAAGTCGCCGACGTTGGCCACCCACAGCTGGGAGACGCCGTACGCGGCGGCCTGGTCGAGCTGCTCCCACACGTTCGCGAGCGGGCAGGTGTCGACCCACTTGTAGTTGCGGCCCGCGCCGACGTAGTCGAAGTGGTAGTACAGGCCGTAACCACCGGCGCGCGGCGGCAGCGACCGGTCCGGCAGCTTGCAGAGGTTGCCCCAGTTGTCGTCGGGGAACACGACGGTCACGTGGTCGGGCGGGCGCAGGCCCTTCTCCCAGTACCGCATGACCTCCTTGTAGAGCGTCCACACCTGCGGGATCGAGGCCGGGTCCCTTCCGGTGACGGAGGCCAGGACCTCCTGCTCCGCCGCGATGATCGACCGCATCAGCTCGATGCTGTCGCCGTCGGGCAGCCGGGTGTCGCCGTTGCCGCGCATGCCGACCGTGACGACGCCTTCGAAGTCCTCGTCCACCATGCGTCGGATGCCGTCGGCCCAGTAGGCCTTGATGGCCTCGGGGTTGCGGCGGAAGCTCCACTCGCCCGTGCCGCCGTACGGGTCGTGGCCGGGCTTGACGATGTTGCCGTCGGCGTCGCGCACCGCGGCCACGGCGTGCCGGTTCCACTCCTCGATGCCGCGCATCATCGGTGCCTCGTGCGAGGTGCCCATGACGATGCCGTAGCGCTTGGCGGTGGCGTGGTTGAGCGGGTCGTCCTCGGCGAACGCCCGGCCCCACACGGCGGGCCAGACGTAGTTGCCCTTCAGCCGCAGGACGGTTTCGAAGATCTTTTCCCAGAAGCGGTGGTTGAAGCCGCCGGGATGGCCGGGTGCGTGGCCGGGGCCGAAGTACCGGGGCGCCCACGTGCCCAGCGCCGGGTTCTCGTCGTTGATGAAGATGCCGCGGTACTTGACGAACGGCGTGCCGAGGCTGTGCCTCCCGGCGTCCACGTGCAGCTCGTCGCGGTGCTCCGCGGGCACGTCGTCCCACCAGTACCAGGGCGAGACGCCGATGCGCTTCGAGATGTCGTAGGCGCCGTAGATCGTGCCGCGCGGATCGCTGCCGGTGATCACCAACGCACGTGCGCGTCCGGTGCGCACCACCTGGGTGAGGGAGGTCTCCCACTTGCCCGCGATGCCCGTGACGTCGAGCTTTCCCGCCGCCACCAGGTCGTCCACCAGGCGGCTGCGGCCGAGCGAGCCGATCAGCACCACGTCGCCCTGTGCCGGGATCGTGTCGACGGCCAGCACCGGTCTGATCCCGGTGACGCGTTCGATGTCGGCCTGCAGGTCGCCTGCCACCCGCACGACACCGGGATGATCAGCGCCGCTGACCACGAGCGTGGCCGCTCTCCCTTTCGACACCAGCGGGAAGCGGCCGGAGCCGCCCTGGTTCGTCACGTACTCGGCCGCGACCGCCGTGGTCCCGGTCGTGCCGACCGCGGTCAAGGCCGCGAAGAGTTGCAGAAAATGTCGTCGGGCGAGGTCCGAGGTCATCGTCGAACTCCTCCGGAAGCAGGGATCAGCCCTTCACCGAACCGGTGAGACCGCCGACCATGCGGCGTTCCGCGAGCACGAAGAACGTGAGCGCGGGGATCATGGACAGCGCGGTGAACGCGAGGATCTTCGCGGTGTCCTGGCTGTGCTCGGACTGGAACATCGCCACGCCGAGCGGGAGCGTGAAGTTGGTGGAGTCGTTGAACACGAGCAGCGGCAACAGGAAGAAGTTCCAGCTGCTGACGAACGCGAGGATGGACACGGTCGCCAGGGCGGGCCTCGACAGCGGCAACAGGATGCGCCAGAAGAAGCCGAGCCTGGCCGCACCGTCGAGCAGTGCGGCGTCCTCCAGTTCGACGGGGATCGCGTTCATGAACGGCCGCAGGATCACGATCGTGATCGGCAGGGAGAACGCCGCCTCGGGGATGGCGACGCCGAGCGGGTTCTCCAGCAGCCCGAGCTGGCGCAGCCACAGGTACAACGGCAGCGTCGCCACCCCGAGCGGGAACAGCAGACCGAGCGTGAACAGCGTGTAGAACGCCTCCCGGCCCCGGAAGACGTAGCGGGACAAGGCGAACGCCGCCATCGAACCGAAGCCGACCGCCAGCGTCGTCGCGATCACCGCGATCAGCGCGCTGTTGCCGAGCAACCGCCAGAACTGCGCCGACCCGAGCACCTCGGCGTAGTTGTCCCACACCCACGGACCGGGCAGCCCGGCCGGCGCGCGGTTGATCTGCGCCGTCGTGCGGAATCCGCCCAGCACGACGAACAGCAGCGGCACCACCGTGATGCCGACGACGGCGAACGCGGCGAGATAGCCGACGGTGTTGCGACGTGGCATCTCAGCTCACCGCCCTGGTCAACGCGCCGTCGGTGTCCCGGCGCAACGCGAACCTCTGGTACAGCAACGCGAACGTGAAGCAGATGATGAAGAGGATCACCGCGACCGCGCTGCCGAAGCCGAACTCGTAGCGCTTGAAGCCGTGGTCGATCAGGTAGGTCGCCATGGTCGTGGACGCGTTGGCCGGTCCGCCCAGCGTCATGATCCAGACCAGGTCGAACAGCTGCAGCGATCCGATCACCGACAGGAAGATCCACACCCGGATCGTCGGTCCCAGCAACGGGAGCACGACGTGCCGGGTGGCCTGCCAGCTCGTCGCGCCGTCGAGCGCCGCGGCCTCCCGCAGCTCTGCCGGGATGCCCTGGAGCCCGGCCAGCAGCAGGATCACGCCGAACCCGATGTACTTCCACGTGATCACGACGAACAGCGTGTAGAGCACGATCTTCGGGTCGGCGAGCCACTGCCGCACGAGCCAGCCGAGGCCGGCCCCGCGCAGCACCTGGTCGACGAACCCGCCCGGCTGCAGCATCAGCAGCCAGATCACCGCGGTCACGGCCTCGGACAGCACGTACGGCGCGAAGACCACCATCCGCAGGAACGTCCGGCCGCGCAGCTTCCGGTTCAGCAGCAACGCGAGGCTGATGCTGAGCGGAAGCTGCACGACGATCGAGAGCCCCGCGATGATCAGGTTGTGCCCGATGGCACCCCGGAACACCTCGCCGGAGAACGCGTCGACGTAGTTGTCCAGGCCGACGAAGTCGGTCAACGGGCCGAAGCCGTTCCACGCGTACAGGCTGTAGAACCCGGCCACGCCGATCGGCACCAGCACGAACCCCGCGAACAGCAGCAGCGCCGGTGCCAGCAGCAGGGTGAGCTCGAGACGGGTTCTCGTACGGGACCGCCGCCGGGTGCCCCCAGCCCGCGGCGCGTGCGAGCTGGGGGCGGTCATCGGCCGCGCGCTGGTCGCGGTGCTCATCACTTGTTCCCGGCAGCTGCCTTGGTCACCGACTGCACGATGGTGTCCGGACCACCCTGGCCGGCGAAGAAGTTCGCGATGGCGTCGTTCAGGGCCTGTCCGACGTTGGTCGGGAAGGCGATGTCGAGGTAGAACTGCAGGTGCGGCGCCTTCGCCGTGTACTCGGCGATCTGCTTGTGCGTCTCGGTCTTCAGCGACGCCACCGCGGCCGGGTGCACCGGCAGGCCGGACCCCGTCGCGGCGAGCTTCTTCTGCACCTCTTCACCCACCAGGTAGCCCATGAAGTCCGCGCACGCCTTGGCCGCTCGCGAGGTGCAGGAGAAACCGTCACCGCCACCGAGCACCGCGGCCGGGTCACCCTGCCCGCCCGGCACCGACGGGAACGGGAACCAGCCGATCTTCGAGTCCAGGTCCTTGTCCTCGGACAGGGCCTGCATCACGTCCGGGTTCCAGTCGCCCTGCAGCTCCATGGCGGCCTGGCCGTTGGCGAGCATGCCGGCCGAGCTGCCGGCGCCCTGCTGGGCCGGTGTGCCGACGAACCCGTCCTGGAACGGCTTGGTGTCCAGGAACGCCTTGAGGTTCTCCCCCGCCTTGGTGAAGCACGGGTCGGCGAGCTCGGTCTTCTCGACGGCCTTCTTCAGCGCGTCGACCGAGCACTGCCGGATCGCGAAGTAGTTGTAGTAGAACGCGTCCGGCCAGCGGTCCTTGCCGCCGACCGCGATCGGCACCAGCTTCGCGGCCTTCAGCTTGGTCACCGCGGCGTTCAGCTCGTCCAAAGTGGACGGCGGGCTGGTGACGCCGGCCGTGGCGAAGAGGTCCTTGCGGTACCAGAACCCGACGGCGTGCATCTGGTACGGCACACCGTACTGCTTGCCGTCGACCTGCCAGCCCTTCGCCGACTGGCCGAGCGGGCCGATCCAGCTCGACGACGCCTGCGTGATGTCGGCGATCTTGCCGGAGCTGAGCTGCGACTTGAGCGAGCCGCCGCCCCACTGCTGGAAGATGTCCGGCGGCGTGCTGCCCTGCAACGCGAGTGGCATCTTGGTCTGGAACTGCTCGTTCTGCAGCGGTTCGATCGTGAACGAGACGTCCGGATGACTCTTGTGGAAGTCGTCGGCGATCTGCTGCCAGATCGTCTTCATCGGTTCGGTGGTCCGGTTGTGCCACCAGGTGAGCGTGACCGGACCGTTGGCTGATGCGTCGCCGCCGGAGCCGCTGCACGCGGCGAGCACGAGCGTCGCTGCGGCGGCGAGAGCGACGGACATCTTGTGCACAGAACGCATTGGGTCCACTCCTGACGACGTCGGCCGAGTTGGACGGAGAGAAATGGTGCGTGCGACGGCAGTGAGAATTCCGCTTCGATCTCGCTGTGTCAATCGTTGTCGATAACGTTTTACACGGCTAGTCTCAGCCCCGTGCCCCCACGCTCCCGCGTCACCATCCGTGATGTCGCCGCTCAGGCAGGCGTCTCGGTCGCCACCGTCTCCAAGGTCCTCAACCAGCGCTACGGCGTCTCCGCGGACACGTTCGCGCGGGTGCAGGCCGTGATCAAGGAGCTCGGGTACGAGGCGAGCCTGGTCGCGCAGAGCCTGCGCAACCACCGCACGAACGTCATCGGGATCCTGGTCGCCGACATCGAGCCGTTCAGCACCGAACTGCTCAAGGGCGCGGCGGATGCCATCCGCGGCACCGGTTTCGAGCTGGTCGTGTACTCGGCGGGCGGGCGCGTCGGTGATCCACAAGGCTGGGAGCACCGCTACCTGACCCGGCTCAGCGGCACCCTGGTCGACGGCGCCGTGCTGGTCACGCCGGCCGTCGACCTCGAAGGCCTGCCCGGCACCCCGGTCGTCGCGGTCGACCCGCACACCGGGCGCTCACCGCTGCCGACCGTCGACTCCGACAACCTGCACGGCGGACAGCTCGCGACCGAGCACCTGCTCGCGCTGGGCCACCGCCGGATCGCGCTGCTCACCGGCCGTGAGGACCTGAAGTCGGCCCAGCAACGCGAAACCGGCTACCGCAGGGCACTCGCGGGCGCGGGAGTCATGGTGGACGAGAGCCTGATCCGGCGCGGCGACTACGACCACGACGTGGCCGCGGCGTCCGCCCGCGAGCTGCTCAGCGAGCCGAACCGGCCGACGGCCGTGTTCGCCGCCAACGACATCACCGCGATCGCGACCATCGAGTCGGCGGCCGAGCTCGGCCTGCGGGTGCCGGAGGACCTGTCGGTGGTCGGTTTCGACAACATCCCCGAGTCCGCGCTGTGCACCCCCGCGCTGACCACGGTGCAGCAGCCGATCCGAGAGATGGGCCGCCGCGCGATCACGTTGCTGGTGCGGCTCATCAACGGCGACACCCCGGACGACACGCACATCACGCTCGGCACGGAGCTGATCGAACGGCACTCCACCCGCGCGCTGCCCGCCTGACTCCAGGAGATCATGTGACGACCGAAGCCATCACCTCGGGCGAACTCTGGCGCGACCCGAGCGTCGCCATCGCCGACCGCGTCCGCGATCTCATGGCGCGGATGACCGTGCGCGAGAAGGTCGCGCAGCTCTACGGCGTCTGGGTCGGCATCGACTCCGCCGGTGAAGTCGCGCCGCACCAGCACGATCTGATCGTGGAGCCGCCGAGCCTCGACGACCTGAGCCGGCACGGCATCGGCCAGCTCACCCGCGTCTTCGGCACCCGGCCGATCGCGCCGGACGTGGGCGCGCACAGCCTCGCCCGCACCCAGCGGCAGATCATCGCCGGCAACCGGTTCGGGATTCCCGCGATGGTGCACGAGGAGTGCCTCACCGGCCTGGCGGCGTGGCAGGCCACCGTCTACCCGTCGCCGCTGTGCTGGGGCGCGACGTTCGAGCCGGACCTGGTGCGGCGGATGGGCGAGCACATCGGCCGTTCGATGCGCCGGCTCGGCGTGCACCAGGGCCTCGCCCCCGTGCTCGACGTGGCGCGGGACCTGCGGTGGGGCCGGGTCGAGGAGAGCATCGGCGAGGATCCGCACCTCGTCGGCACCATCGGCGCCGCCTACGTCGCCGGGGTCGAGTCCGCGGGTGTCGTGGCGACGCTGAAGCATTTCGCGGGATACTCCCTCTCCAGGGCGGGGCGCAACATGGCGCCGGTGTCGATCGGGTCGCGCGAGCTCGCGGACGTGATCCTGCCGCCGTTCGAGATGGCCTTGCGGGCGGGCGCTCGTTCGGTGATGAACTCCTACACCTCCAACGACGGGGTGCCGGTCGCGGCCGATCCCGCGATGCTGACCGACCTGCTGCGCGGTGAGTACGGCTTCACCGGCACGGTCGTCGCGGACTACTTCGCCGTGGCGTTCCTGTACCGGTTGCACGGCGTGGCCGCGGGCCGCGAGGGCTCCGCCGCGCAGGCGCTGGCGGCGGGCATCGACGTCGAACTGCCCACTGTGGACTGTTACGGCGAGCCACTGCTGGCGGAGATCGACGCCGGCCGGGTCGACCTGGCGCTGGTGGACCGGGCGCTGGAACGCGTGCTGCGGCAGAAGTGCGAGCTCGGGCTGCTCGACCCGGACTTCTCCCCCGAGCCCGACACCGACGTCAACCTCGACGATCCCGCCTCCCGGGCGATGGCCCGCGAGGTCGCCGAGCGGTCGGTCGTGTTGCTGCGCAACGAGGGCGTGCTGCCGCTGACCGGCAAGCGCCGGATCGCGGTCGTCGGGCCGCGGGCGGACGATCCCGCCGCCATGATGGGCTGCTACGCGTTCCCGTTGCACGTCGGCGTGCACCACCCGGACGTGCCGATCGGCGTCGAGGCGCCGACGGTGGTGGAGGCGTTGCGCGCCGACCACGACGTCGAGTTCGCACTGGGCTGCCCGGTGCAGGGCGGTACCGACGACGACATCGCTCTCGCGGTCGAGGCTGCCCGGCAGGCCGAGGTCTGCGTCGCCGTGCTCGGAGACCAGGCCGGGTTGTTCGGCGGTGGCACGTCCGGAGAGGGCTGCGACGTCACCGACCTGGTGCTGCCGGGCAGGCAGGAAGAGCTGCTCGAAGCGCTCATCGCGACGGGTACCCCCGTGGTGCTGGTGCTGCTGTCCGGCCGCCCGTACGAGCTGTTCCGCCAGATCGACCGGCTCGCCGCCGTGGTGTGCGGTTTCTACCCCGGCGAGGAGGGTGCCGCCGCGCTCGCCGGAGTCCTCAGTGGACGGATCAACCCCTCCGGCAGGCTCCCGGTGAGCTTCCCCGGCGCCGGTTCCGCCCAGCCGTCGACCTACCTCACCGCACCGCTCGGTGCACGCAGCGAGGTCAGCAGCGTCGACCCGACGCCGCTCTTCTCGTTCGGCCACGGGCTCTCCTACGCGCCCGTGACGTGGGTGGCCGTCGAAGCCGACGCGGCCGAGTGGCCGGCCGACGGCACGTGCCGCCTGGTCACCACGCTGCGAAACGACAACGAGATCAGCACCACCGAGGTCGTCCAGATCTACCTCCACGACCCGGTCGCCGAGGTCGCGCGGCCGGTGCAGCAGCTGATCGGCGCGGTCAAGGTCGACCTCGCGCCCGGTCAGACCCGCACCGTGACCGCGGTGCTGCACGCCGATCTCACGTCCTACACCGGACGGGCGGGCCATCGTCAGGTCGATCTCGGCGAGGTGGAGCTCCGCGTCGGCCGATCGAGCGCTGATGTTCACGCCACCGTTGCCCTGACGTTGACCGGGTCTGCAAGGCGGGTCGGGTTCGATCGCACGCTCGTCCCGGAGTTCGAGATCGGTTCGTGACAACGCGCTCCGCGACGATATGATCACCACCAGTCGTCGAAGGGGAGTTCGTGAAGCTGGTCGTCGTCGCGATCGTGCTGGCCCTGATCGGGGTGCTCACCCCGGTCGGCGGCGCGATCGCCGACTACGCGACCACGCCGCGCAAGGGCTCGTCCCAGGGCCACGACCCGGTCAAGCAGGAATCCAAGAAGGAAGACCTGCCGCGCAAGACCGGTGACAAGAAGGAAGCTCTGCGCCAGGTGCCCGTGCGGCGCGTGGCACAGCAGCGTTCCGAGCGGCCGCAGACGCGCGTCGCGCCGCCCGCTCGCACCATCGGCCTCACACCGGGCCCCGACGACCTCCTCCGCGTCGAGCACCTCCGTCTGCTCTCGAGACCCGCTGTGCTGCAGGTGTTCCGGAACTGATCGGCGGACCACGCCGACAACCGAACACTTTCCAAGCACAGTGAGGAATTCATGGACTTCCGTCGCTTGATCGAGCGCGCCCGCGAACACGCCACCACCCGCCCGAAGTCCGTCGGGCAACGGCTCGCGTCCGGTCAGCAGCCCACCGTCCTGTTCATCACCTGCGCGGACTCGCGCATCGTGACCTCCCACATCACGGGTGCGGAGCCGGGCAGCGTCTTCGAGCTGCGCACCGCGGGCAACGTCATTCCCTCCTACCGCCTCGATGCACCGTCCAGCGAGATGGCGACCATCGAGTTCGCCGTGGTCCAGCTCGGCGTGTCCGAGGTGATCGTGTGCGGCCACTCCCACTGCGGCGCCGTGAGCGCGTTGCACGGCGCGGACATCGGCCACCTGCCCACGATGCGCGGCTGGCTGACCCGGCACGCCCGCACCGGCGAGGCCGCCGCGGACCCGGCGTTGCGCGAGGAGGGCCGCCGGCACGTGCTGGAGCAGTTGCGGAACCTGGAGACGTACCCGTTCGTGCGCGACCGTCAGCAGAACGGCGGTCTGCGTGTGCACGGCTGGTTCTACGACATCGAGACAGGCGAGGTGCAAACGTCGGTGGCCACGGCGTTCCAGCCGCTGTGAGGCCGGAGATGATCACCTTGACCCGTCCCACCGAGCGCGCCTCCCGACCTGGTTGGCGGCAGACGTTCGGCAACGACCTCGGCGCTTCACTCGTCGTCTTCCTCGTCGCGCTGCCGTTGTGCGTCGGTGTCGCGGTCGCCTCCGGTGTCCCCGCGGAGCTCGGCATCGTCACCGGCGTGGTCGGCGGCATCGTCGTCGGCCTGCTTCCCGGCAGCACCATGCAGGTCAGCGGACCCGCCGCCGGACTCACCGTCCTCGTCGCGGACACCGTTGCCCAGCACGGCATCGCCGCCCTCGGCGTCATCGTGCTCGGCGCCGGCCTGCTGCAGATCCTGCTCGGCGCCCTGCGCTGCGGCACGTGGTTCCGCGCCATCTCCCCCGCTGTGGTGCAGGGCATGCTCGCGGGCATCGGCCTCGTGCTGATCCTCGGCCAGCTCTACCCGCTCATGGGCGCCACGCAGCCGAGCGGCACCTGGGCGAAGGTCAGCGGCTTACCCGAACTGCTCGTGCGGGCCTCCACCACCACCGCGGGACTGACCGCGCTCGGCGTCGGCGTCCTCACCATCGTCGTCACGGTGTTGTGGCAACGAACTCCGCCGCGCGTGCGAGTGGTGCCGGGCGTCCTCGTCGGCGTGGTCGTGGCCACCGGGGTGTCCGTCGCGGCAGGACTCGACCTGCACCGCATCGAGGTCGGCAACCTGGCGGACGAGCTGCACCTGCCGGACTTCTCGCTCATCAACGCGGGAGTGCTCGGCGCGATGGTGGTGTTCGCCTTGGTGTCGTCGGCGGAAAGCCTGTTCAGCGCCGCCGCCGTGGACCGCATGCACAGCGGTCCACGAACCAGGTACAACACCGAGCTCATCGCGCAAGGCGCGGGCAACACGGTCTGCGGCCTGCTCGGCGCGCTGCCGATGACCGCGGTGATCGTGCGCAGTGCGGCCAACGTGCAGGCCGGCGCGCGCACTCGAGCGTCACGCGTCCTGCACGGCGTGTGGCTGCTGCTGTTCGTCGTCGCGTTGCCCGGCGTGCTCGGACTCATCCCCAGCGCGGTGCTCGCCGCACTGCTCGTGCACTCCGGCTGGAAGCTGCTCGGCCTCAAGGGCGTGGCCGGCATGCTCAGGGCGGATCGCGCCGAAGCCGCGATCCTCGTGCTCACCGCCGGCCTGATCGTCGCCACCGACCTGCTCACCGGCACCGTCGCCGGCCTGCTCGCCGCAGTGATCAAAACGGCGTGGGACGTCTCCCACCTCTCGGTGACCGTGACTCCGCAGGGCGATGACGACGAAGTCGTCGTCCTGCGCGGCAACGCGACGTTCCTGCGGCTGCCGCGACTGCTCGCGGTGCTGGAAGGACTGCCGCTGACCAAACACGTGCGGCTCGACCTCACCGGGCTGCGGCACCTCGACCAGGCCTGCCAGCAGGCCATCGACAACTGGGCCACCCGGCACCGCGACGCCGGGCTGGACGTCGACGTCGTACGGTCGTCCTGACGTGACCGCCCCCGAGGCCGCGGCCTCGGGGGCTCCGGTCAGTCCTCGTGCGGGACCAGCGACCCGTCCGGTGCCATCCGCATCCGGGTGGGTCCGCCCGCGACCATCTCGGCCACGACGGCGGCGAACGCGGCATCACGCTCGGCCTGGTCCGGGCGGGTCACGCGGAAGCCGTGCACGACGACCTCGTCCGGCGCGCTTTCGGCGGTGAACCCGAACATCTCCCTGGCAACGGAGTCGGCGAGCTCGTACTGGTCGTCGGCCTCGGCGTCGTGCGACCGGATCAACGCGCCGTTCGCGTCGAACTCCGCGAAGGCGAGCCATCCCGATCCTGAGTGCTGGCCGAACACCACCATCGGACGTCCGGCGGCGAACTCCAGCACGTGCGCGGCCGGTGGCACGACCGCGAGTTCCTGGTCGCACACGATCGTGGCGTCCGGCAGCACGGCCACGTACTCGAACCCGTCGCCGGGGTAGATGTCCTCCTGCAGTGTGCTGTCCTCGGCGGCCTCGACCGCGCAGCCCGGCCGCAACGCGCGGATCACCGCCTCCGCCGCGGCCCGGTCCGGCTCGCCGCCGCCCCGCAACGCCGCCCGCACATCACCGAACGCCACCAGTGCGGCCTCCACTCCCATCGTTTCCTCCTCGATCGCGCGAGGACCCTGACCTGCGAGACGCCGAATCCTGCGCGATCATCGCCCCGTGCCCGAGATGATCGACACCCGCAGGCGGAACCTGGTCGTCGCGGCCGTCCTGCTCGCCATGCTCCTGGCCGCGCTGGACCAGACCATCGTGTCCACCGCACTGCCCACGATGGTCGCCGAGCTGGGCGGCGGCGCGCACCTGTCGTGGGTGGTGACGTCGTACCTGCTCGCCGAGACGATCATGACGGTGCTGATCGGCAAGTTCGGCGACCTCTACGGGCGCAAGAAGACGTTCCTGGTCAGCGTCGCACTGTTCCTGGTCGGATCGTTCTTCGCGGGCTGGTCGGAGTCGATGGGCATGCTCATCGCGTTCCGCGCGGTCCAGGGCCTCGGCGCGGGCGGGCTCATGGTCACCTCGACTGCGATCATCGCGGACGTCGTGCCGTTGCGGGAACGCGGCAAGTTCCAGGGGTTCGCGGGCGCGGTGTTCGGCATCGCCACGGTGGCGGGGCCGCTCCTCGGCGGGTTGTTCGTGGACCACCTCAGCTGGCGGTGGGCGTTCTACGTCAACATCCCGCTCGGCGTCGCCGTGGTGCTGGTCGCGATCGCGGCGCTGCCCACGATCAAGGCCGGCGGCCACCCGAGGATCGACTACGCCGGCATCGCCCTGATCGCGCTGGCGGCGACGGGGTTGACGCTGGTCACGAGCTGGGGCGGCACCGAGTACCCGTGGAGCTCGCCGACGATCCTGTGGATGGCGGCGGGCTCGGTCGTTCTGCTCGTCGCGTTCGTGTTCGTCGAGCAACGCGCCGCCGAGCCGATGCTGCCGATGAGGTTGTTCCGCAGCAGGGTGTTCACGGTGTCGGGCATCCTGAGCTTCGTCGTCGGGTTCGCGATGCTCGGCGGCATCACCTACCTGCCGACCTACCTGCAGTACGTGCGCGGCGAGTCGGCCACCGCGTCCGGCCTCTGGATGCTGCCGCTCATCGCCGGGCTGATGTCCACGGCACTGGTCACCGGCAACGTGATCAGCCGCACCGGCAGGTACCGGGCCTTCCCGCTCGCCGGTTCCGCCGGGCTCGCCCTCGGCCTCCTCCTGCTGTCCTGTTTGGACGCGGACACCAGCCACTGGGTCATGGGCGCGTTCATGGCCGTGCTGGGCGCGGGCATCGGCCTGGTCATGCAGGTGCCGGTGATCGTCGTGCAGAGCACCACCAGCTACTCCGACCTCGGCGTCGCCACCTCGGGCATCAGCTTCCTGCGCACGATGGGCAGCTCGTTCGGTGTCGCGATCTTCGGCACGATCTACGCGAACCAGCTGCCGGAGCACCTCGTGGTGCCGCAGGGCGTCGACCCGCGCGCCATCGCGAGCCCTGCCGCCGTGCACGCGCTGCCCGACGCCATCAGGGCACCGATCGTCGCCGGGTACGCCGAGACGGTGCAGACGATGTTCCTCATCGCCGCGCCGATCGGCCTGATCGCGCTGGCCGTCGCGTTCTTCCTGCCGCAGGTCCAGCTGCGGGACACGAGCCGTGCCGCCGCGACCGGCAACGGCGGTGTGGGCGAGAGCTTCGCCGCGCCGCCGTCGAACTCCTACGACGAGCTGCGCAAGCTCGTGTCCACAGTGGTCGCGAAGTCCGAGGAGGACCCCGGCCTGGCGGTGCTGCGCAGGTCCGGTGTCGACCTGCCGCTGGAGCAGGCGTGGCTGCTCGGCCGGGTCTACCGGGCGGCGGCGGACGACGGCGTCGCGACGCTCGACGAGATCGCCGAGATGACCGAGGTTCCCGGCGGCATCTTCGCCCCGACCGCGCGAGCACTGGTCGAGTCCGGGCACCTGGCGGCGCACGACGACGGCTACCGGTTCACCGGCCTGGGCGCGGACGTGTTCGCGCAGCTCGTCCGCGCGTGGCGGCGCTGGCTGCTCGACCAGCTGGAGGACTGGCACGAGCCGGACCAGCGAGAGTTCGCCGAGGCTCTCGACTCGTTCACCGACGAGCTGATCGAGACCGGCCGCCGGCTGAGCCGAGTTTAGCCACCACGGCGGCAGCTTCCGAGGCGCGGCCCTGCCGCTCGTACAGCTCCAGCGCACGCGTCCACTGCTCACGCGCCTCGGCGTCGTTCCCCGCCGCGGCGAGCACGTCACCGAGGTGATCCAGCACGGTGGCCTCCTCCGCGGAGTTGTCCACCTCCCGGTACAGCGCCAGTGCCTGGCGGTAGTGCGCGACGGCGTCGTCGTGCCTGCCGTCGTGGGAGGCGATGTGCGCGAGACTGTCCAAAGTGGCCGCCGCGCCCTCGGTGTGGCCGAGCTTCTCGTTGAGCAGCATGGCATCCTCACAACAGGTGCGCGCCTCGGCGTACCGGCCCAGGCAGGCGTACCGCCAGCCGACCTCGTTCAGCGACTCCGCCTCGCGGATCTCCGTCCCGGCCGCGCGGAACATCTCCAGTGCCCGCAACGAGTGCTCCAGCGCCTTCTCCAGGTCGCCCTCGAACTCGGCCGCCCACGCCATCGCCCGGTGTGCGCTGCCGTGCGCCGCGTGGTCGCCGGACCGCGCGAACAGCTCCAGGCTGCGCTCGAAGTGCTGATGCCCCAGCGACGACTGGCCCAGCTCGACGTAGTCCGTGCCGAGACAGAAGTGCGCGTTCGCCTGCTTCGTCTCGTCCCCCAGCGCCTCGGCGGCCCGCAACGCGCCGAGCCACACCTCCACGTCGTCGAGCGTGCGGCCGCGCCGGACGTGGTAGTTGTTCAGCGTCCGCCCGATCATCCACGCCACGCCGAAAGCACCACACGCCAACGCCTGCCGTTGCTCTGCCATCAGACAACCGTGCTCCGCGTCGAACCACGCCATCGCCGCGGCGTTGTCCAGGAACGACAGAGCATGCCCGCTTTCGTGGTCCGGCAACGGTTTGTGGGGCTCCAGCGTGAGCGCGGCGGCTCTTGCGGTGGCCGCGTAGAAGTCGGCCAGCCGCGATCCGGCGTCCGCCTCCAGGTCGGCCGCGTACAGCCCGACGAGGTCGTGCATCCGATACCGGCCGGGTACGTGCTGCTGCAGCAGATGCGCGTTCTCCAGCTCCCGCAACACCATCCGCGTCCGCGCGGCGGGCCGGTCGAGCAGCGCCGCCACCGCCGGGAGCGACACGTCCGCCGTGCCCACGGTCCCGAGCAGCCCGAACGCCCGCGCCGCCTCTGCCGACAGCGCGGCCACGGACCACGAGAACACCGAGCGCAGGTTCGTGCCGATCTCCCCCGCGTCCAGCGCGTCGAGCGGCTGCTCCCGCAGCTCCTGCGCGAACACCGCGAGCGGGAAGTCCGGTTCCATCGCGGCCCGCGCGGCCACGATCGACAACGCCAGCGGTAGCCCGTCGCACCAGCTCACCAGGTCCGCGACCACGCCGGGTTCGGCAGCCACCCGCTCGGCGCCGAGCCTCACCTCCAGGAACGCTCGCGCGTCGGCGTGGTGCAGCACGTCCAGCGACACCGACCTGGCGCCGTGCGCGGCCACCAGTCCCGCGAGCTTGAGCCGGCTCGTGACCAGCACGGTCGCATCCGGACCCGGCAGCAGCGGCACGACCTGCTCGGTGGAGCGGGCGTTGTCGAGCACCACCAATATCCGCCTGCCCGCCATCAGGCCGCGGTAACGCGCGGCCCTGGCGTCCAGCCCGGCGGGGATCGCCTCCTCCCCCAACGCCTCCAGGAACTCCCGCAGCACCGCCTCCGGTGGCGTCGGCTCGGCGGACGGGTCGAAGCCGCGCAGGTTCACGTACAGCTGGCCGTCGGGGAAGTCGCCGAGGTGCAGGTGCGCCCAGTGCAGTGCCAGCGCGGTCTTGCCGATGCCACCCGTCCCGCCGATCGCGGTGATCACGGCCGTCCCCGGCGGTGCGAGCGCGGCCAGCTCCTGCTCACGGCCGGTGAACCACGGGGGCGGCGCGGGCAGCTGCCGGGGCTCGGGCTCCACGTGGCTCAGGGCCGAGTCGCCGGCCAGAATCCGCTGATGCAGGTCCTGCAACGGTTTGCTCGGATCCGCGCCGAGCTCGTCGGCGAGCTCGCGGCGCACGGTCTCGTAGTGCCGCAACGCCTCCGCGTCGTTGCCCGACCGGTGCAGGGCCAGCATCAGTTGCGCGGCAACGCGTTCGTCGTGCGGCCGGTCAGCGGCCAGGAGCCGCAACGAGGGCAGCAGCGCGGCGTGCCGCCCGTCGGCGAGCGCGACGTCGTTGCGATCCAGTTCGGCGGCGACGCGTTCGGCGTGCAGGCTTTCCCGCAGCGCGTCGAACCACGGCGACTCGAGTCCTTCCACCGCCTGCCCGCGCCACAGCCCCAGTGCCTCGTCGAGAGCGCCCTGCCGCACGAGTGCGCGGAAGCGGAACAGGTCGACCTGGTCCGGCGCCACGGTCAGCCGATAGCCCGCTGGTGAGCGCTCGATGTCGAGCTCGAGCAGTTTGCGGAGCTTCGACACGTACCCGTAGAGCGTCTCGCGGGCTCTCAGCGGTGCTCGTTCGCCCCAGACGCGGTCGAGCAGCCGGTCGACCGGCACCGGCCGCCCCTCCTCGACCAGCAGCGCGACCAGCACCGACTGTTGCCGGACGTGGCCGACGTCGACCAGTGCGCCGGAGTCGCGCACCTCCACGGCACCGAGCAGCCCGAACTCCAAGATCACCCCTCAGCAGCGGATTCAAGGTTCATCCTAGGTTCGTACCTGATCAAACGGCCAACGTTGCTGGTGGCGGGCCGAACGGCTCGCTGGGACATCTCCCGGATCTGTATCGAGGGGTATTCGTGAAGTCTCGCAACCTGTTCCTGGCCGCCGCTGGTCTCGGTCTCGCACTCAGCGGGGGCCTCCCGGCGGTCGCCACCGCGGAGACCTCCGGCGACGTGTCCGTCCAGGACGTGCACCGCAAGTCGGCGAAGTGCCGCACGCCGGAAGGCCAGAAGATCAACATCTCCTGGGGAGACGGCAGCGTCACCACGACCGTCTACTACAACAACCACTGCAACCAGGCTCGCGCGATCGAGCTGGAGTTCGTGAAGGAGAGCGGCGAGCGCTTCAACAAGTGCTTCGTCGCGCCGGCGCGCACGCAGGGCAGCAAGAAGATCGGCAACGGCAACCCGAACAAGGTGTCGATCCTCGGCGCCAGCCGCTGCCCGTGATCGCGGGCCGCTAGACCTGGAAGGCCCCGGGACGCAGTCGAACCGGCAGCCCAGCCGCCGGGGCCTTCCAGTTCCACCTCAGCTCAAAGATCACCCGACCAGACCAGGGCGGACCCGTATATCCACATGCGACCCTGGAACTGATGAGCACCACGCGAATCGGGTCGTTCAACGTGGAGAACATGTTCGAGCGCCCCAAAGTGATGGGCCGCGGCGCCACCAGGCACGCGGCTCCGATCCTGGCCGCCCACGCCCGGTTCAACGAGCTCATCGCCGCCGAGAGCTACACCCCGGAAGTCAAGGAAGAGCTCAAGGAACACCTGGCGACGCTCGAGCTGCTGCGAGGTGACCGGAGCAAGTACGCGATCCTGCGGCGCATCCGCGGCAGGTTCCTCGCCCGCCACCGGACCGGCGAAACCTCGGTCGTGGCAAGCGGTCGCGAGTCCTGGGTCGGCTGGGTTGAGCTCACCACCGAACCCATCAGCGAGCTCGCCACCCGCCACACCGCCCAGGTGATGCGCGACGTCGGCGCCCATGTGCTCGGCGTGGTCGAGGCAGAGTCGCGCGAGCTGCTGCACATGTTCTCCGCCAGCATGCTCAAGAGCGTCGGCTGGACCCCGTACGAGGAGGTCCACCTCATCGACGGCAACGACGAGCGCGGCATCAACGTGGGCCTGCTGACGCGCGACGCGCACCAGGTCATCACCATCAGGACGCACGTGTACGCCAAGGACAACACCGGCGTGATCTTCTCCAGGGACTGCGCGGAGTACCACGTCCGCACACCCGCGGGCCCCGAGGTCGTCCTGCTGGTGAACCACCTGAAGTCCAAGGGTTACGGCGCTCCCGGCGACCCGATCGGCGCGCGCCGCCGGTTCCGGCAGGCCGTGCGCATCGCCCGCATCGTGAACCGGCTGCGCGACGAGGGCCACGAGCACATCGCGGTCGTCGGCGACCTCAACGACACCCCGGACAGCGAAGCGTTGCGCCCCTTGTTCCAGCGCACCGGTCTGCGCGACATCAGCGAGCACGAGAACTTCGACTGGAACCACCGGTTCGGCACGTATCGCGGTGTCAACGAGAAGGGCAAGATCGACTACGTCCTGCTGACCCCGGAGCTGTTCGCGAAGGCCACCGGCGGCGGCGTCTTCCGCAAGGGCGTGTGGCGCGGACCGCGGACCAAGAACCGTTGGGACGTCTACGAAACCATGACCGACGAGGTGCACGCGGCGAGCGACCACGCCGCGATCTACGCCGACATCGACTGGTCCCGCTAGACGACCTCGACGGTCACCTCGACGACATCGCCCGGCCCCACACCGTTCTTCTTCCGCACGGCTGCCTTGATGGGCAGCACGTAACAGCCGGACTCCTTGTCCGGGAACACCGACGTCGACCAGCTGCTCGCACCGACGCCCGCGCGGACCTTCACGGAGCCGAAGCCGCGGCCGGGCGTGGCCAGCTCGCGAATCTGGTCCGAAACGTCCTCCGGCAGCGTCACGAACGTCCACGTGTCCATGCGCCGGGCGTCCCACAACCACAATTCCGCGTCGAAAACGAACATGCTCACATTATGGGGCCAAACAGGTGATGTGTCCGGCATCGCATCACGTAATGGCAACTCGGACTTGTCGCAAGCTTAGGTTAGCTTTACCTTGTCGACACCCTATCTGACCTGGGGATTGATCGAGGAGGACTGCCGGTGAGGCGTCGTGCACTGACCGTGACGATGGCAGTGGCACTGCTGGCGTCGACGGTGACCGCCTGCAGTTCCGCGAACGACCTGATCATTTACTCCGGCCGCAACGAACAATTGGTCGGCTCGCTTCTCGACCAGCTCGAGGACGCCGTCGGAATCGATGTCGAGGTCCGCTACGGCGGCAGCGGTGAAATGGCCGCGCAGTTGCTGGAGGAGGGTCAGGGCACCGAGGCGGACGTGTTCTTCTCCCAGGACGCGGGGGCTCTCGGCGCGGTGGGCGAGCAGGGCCGGCTGGCCGAGCTGCCCGCGGACGTGCTGAGCATGGTCCCGTCGAGCTACCAGGCGCGCGACAAGCGCTGGGTGGCCACGAGCGCGCGGGCGCGGGTGATCGCGTACGACCCGCGCGTGGTGCAGGAGAGCGAGCTGCCCAAGACGATCGAGGAGGTCGTCGACCCGAAGTGGAAGGGCAAGATCGGCTACGCGCCCACCAACGGGTCGTGGCAGGCGTTCGTGACGTCGGTGCGCGTGCTCAAGGGTGAGGACTTCGCCAAGGAGTGGCTGAAGAAGTTCGCCGCCAACGAGCCGAAGCGCTACGACAACAACATCAGCATCCTCAAGGCCGTCGACGAGGGCCAGCTCCCCTTTGGACTGATCAACCACTACTACTGGTACGCCTCGGCCGCCGAGAAGGGCGGTGAGGCCAACATGAAGGCCAAGCTGCACCGCGTCGGCGGCGGTGATCCGCTCGCGCTGGTGAACGTGGCCGGCGTCGGGATCATCCAGGGCACCAACCAGAGCGAGGCCGCGCAGAAGGC
Organism: Lentzea atacamensis; assembly: GCF_003269295.1. Lineage (GTDB taxonomy): Bacteria > Actinomycetota > Actinomycetes > Mycobacteriales > Pseudonocardiaceae > Lentzea > Lentzea atacamensis. The sequence continues at coordinate 908,222 of NZ_QLTT01000001.1, forward strand.
CGTGCGGTTCCTGCTGTCCGAGCAGGCGCAGCGGCACTTCGCCGACCAGACCGCGGAGTACCCGGCGAACCCCGGTGTGAAGTCGAGCAAGCACCAGCTGCCGCCGATCACGGACCTCCAGGCACCCGACATCGACCTCTCCAAGCTGTCGTCGCTGCAGGAGACGGTGAAGCTGTTGCAGGAAGCGGGGTTGTCCTGAGGCCCGCCCACCGGGCCGCACCGACACTCACCACCCTCTCGCTCCTCGTCGCCGCCGCCGCGGTGCTGCCGCTGGCGTATCTGGCGGTGCGTTCGTTCGAACGCGGCGGGGGCGTCGTGTGGGACGTCCTGGCGCGGACCCGGACCGCGGAACTGGCACTGCGGAGCCTCTCGCTCGCGGTGACGGTGACGGCCGCGTGCCTGGTGCTCGGCGTGCTGAGCGCGTGGCTCGTGGTGCGGTCCGACCTGCCGGGCCGGCGGGTTCTCGGCGTGCTGCTGGTGCTGCCGCTGGCGGTGCCGTCGTACGTCGCCGGGTTCACCTGGATCTCGGTGGTGCCGGACCTGTCGGGGTTCGCCGGGGCGTTCGTGGTGCTGACGCTGGTGTCGTACCCGTACGTGCTGCTGCCGGTCAGCGCCGCGTTGCGGACGGCCGATCCGGCGGTCGAGGAGGTGGCGCGCTCGCTCGGGCGGACGAGCCGCCAGGTGTTCTTCTCCGTGACGCTGCGGCAGATCCGGCCGGCGGCGCTCGCGGGCGGGTTGCTGGTGGCGCTGTACGTGCTGAGCGACTTCGGCGCTGTGTCGCTGATGCGGTACGAGGCGTTCACGCTCGGCATCTACACGAGCTACCGCGCGACGTTCGACCGCACGCCGGCCGCGATCCTCGGGCTCGTCCTGGTGTTGCTGGCGATCGCGCTGACGCTGGGCGAACGACGTGCGCGGGGCCTGGTCGCGCATCGTGGCCGCCGCCGCCCGCTGACCGTGCCGCTGGGACGGGCTCGCGTGCCCGCCTTCTCGGGAACTCTGGTGTTGATCGTGCTGACGCTCGGGGTTCCGGTGATCAGCCTGGTGTGGTGGCTCATCGCCGGTACGTCGACGTTCTCGGTCACCGATGTGCTGGCCACGACCGGGAACACCGTCGCGGTGTCGGCGTTCGGCGCGTTGCTGACGCTCGCGCTGGCGTTGCCGGTGGGGATTCTGGCCGCGAGGTATCAGGGCCGGCTCGCACGAGGGGTCGAGCTGGCCAGCTTCGCCGGGCACGCGCTGCCGGGCATCACGGTCGGTCTGGCGCTGGTGTTCTTCGGGATCCGGTTCGCTCCGGCGCTGTACCAGACGACACCGATGCTCGCTTTCGCTTACGCGGTGCTGTTTCTGCCGCTGGCCGTCGGAGCCGTCCGCACGGGTGTGGCACACGCACCGCCGGTTCTGGAGGACGTGTCGCGGTCGCTCGGCCGGGGACGGTGGGAGACCGGGCTGCGGGTGACGGTGCCGCTGGCCGCGCCGGGGATTCTCGCCGGTACCGCGCTCGTGTTCCTCACGTGTGCCAAGGAGTTGCCGGCGACGTTGATGCTGAGGCCGACCGGGATGGACACCCTGGCGACCGAGCTGTGGACCCGTACCGAGGTCGCCGCGTACGCCGCAGCGGCGCCCTACGCAGCGGTTCTGCTGGTGGTGGCGGCGATTCCGGCGGTCGTGCTCGACCGGTTCCTGAGCCAGACCGATGCGGGAGGTGAGCGATGAGCGGCTTGACGGTGAAGCGGCTGGTCGCCGGGTACGGCGGGGAACCGGTGCTGCGCGAGGTCGACTTCGAGGTGCCGGAGGGCGGGCTGCTCGCGGTGCTCGGGCCTTCCGGCTGCGGCAAGACGACACTGCTGCGCGTGCTGGCCGGGTTCCACCCCGTGGCGTCGGGTGAGGTGTGGCTGGGCGGGCGGCTGCTGACCTCCGAGGTGCCGCCGGAGAAGCGCGGAATCGGGATCGTGCCGCAGGAAGGCGCGTTGTTCCCGCACCTCAGCGTGGCCGGGAACGTCGGGTTCGGGCTGAGCCGCGAGGAACGCCGCGGCGGGCGGGTCGAGGAGCTGCTCGACCTGGTGGGACTGTCCGGGTTCGGCGCGCGGATGCCGGGCCAGCTCTCCGGCGGCCAGGCGCAGCGTGTCGCGCTGGCCCGTGCGTTGGCACCTCGCCCCGGTGTCGTGCTGCTGGACGAGCCGTTCTCCGCGCTGGACGCCGGTCTGCGCGAGGAGCTCCGTGCCGACGTGCGGGCGACTCTGCGCGCGGCGGGGGCGACGGCGTTGCTCGTGACGCACGACCAGGAGGAGGCGTTGGGGATCGCCGATCTCGTCGCGGTGCTTCGGGATGGAGTGGTGGCGCAGCTGGCGCGGCCGCAGACCGTCTACACCTCGCCCGCCGATCTCGGGGTGGCGTTGTTCGTGGGCGAGGCGATGACGTTCCCCGGTGTCGCGCGTGGCGGTTCGGTGGAGACTCCGCTCGGCGTCCTGCCGACGTCCGGTGAGGGGTTCGGCACGGTGCTGCTGCGGCCCGAGCAGCTCGTGCTCGGCGCTCACGGTGTTCCGTCCACTGTGGACGACGTGTTGTTCCACGGGCACGACGCGACCGTGTTGCTTCGGCTTCCCGACGGCACCTCCGTGCGGTCGCGGGTGCAGGGCAAGATCCCGGTGCGGGCCGGGGACTCCGTCTCTTTGTCGGTGCGAGGTTCCGCGTTGTTCTTCGGGAGCACGCCGTGACGGCCACGGCGGACCTCGGGTTCGCTGATCGTCTCGCCACTTTCGGCGATCGGCTCGCACTGGTCGCTCCCGGAACCTCGCTCTCGTACCGCGATCTCGACCTGCGGGTCTCCGAGATGGCCTCCCAGCTGGGGTCCACGCGGCGCCTGGTGTTGCTGGCCGCGGAGAACGACGTCGACTCCGTGGTCGCGTACCTGGCGGCGTTGCGCGGCAAGCATCCGGTGATCCTGGCCGCCGCATCGCAGGTGCCTGCGCTGACGTCGGTGTACGACCCGGATGTGGTGATCTCGGGTTCCTTCCTCGAACGCCACGAGGGAACCGTGCACTCCCTGCACCCGGAGCTCGCCCTGCTGCTCTCGACGTCCGGCACGACCGGATCGCCGAAGCTGGTGCGTCTGAGCGCCGACAACCTGGCCGCGAACGCCGCCTCCATCGGCTCGTACCTCGACATCCTCCCGACCGATCGCGCCATCACGTCGTTGCCGTTGCACTACTGCTACGGCCTGTCTGTCGTGAACAGCAACCTCGCGCGCGGCGCTGGCCTCGTGCTGACCGGACGTTCGGTGATCGACCCGGAATTCTGGGACCTGGTGCGCACGCACGGCGTGACAAGCCTGCACGGCGTGCCGCACACGTTCGGCCTGCTAGACACCATCGGCTTCGAATCCTTGGACCTGCCGAGTCTGCGCTATGTGACGCAGGCGGGCGGACGCATGGCTCCTGCTGATGTGGTCCGCTACGCCACGATGGGCGCAGAGCGAGGCTGGCGCTTCTTCGTGATGTACGGCCAGACCGAGGCCACCGCGCGCATGGCCTACCTACCGCCCGACCTGGCCGCCACACACCCGTCCGCCATCGGCGTAGCGATCCCCGGCGGACGTCTCCACCTCGACGACGGCGAGCTCGTCTACCGCGGCCCCAACGTGATGCTCGGCTACGCCCACACACCCGCCGACCTGGCGTTGGGCCGCACGACGTTCGAGCTCCGCACAGGCGACCTCGGCTCGTTCGCCGACGGCGTGTTCTCGGTGACGGGCCGCAAAAGCCGTTTCGTGAAGCCCTTCGGCCTGCGCGTGGACCTCGACCAGGTGGAACGCTCCCTGGCCGCCGACGGCCTGCGCGTGGCGTGCACCGGCGACGACACCGGCCTCGTGGTAGCAGTCCTGGGCGACGTCGACCGCGCGGTAGCCCTGATCCGCGCCCGAACCGGCCTGCCGCCCTCCGCCATCCGCGCTCGTGCAGTGACGTCCATCCCGTTGCTGTCCAACGGAAAAGTCGACTATCGCGCCGTAGCAGCTTCCCCCGACCGCTCACTGACGTCCGTGCGCGAGGTGTTCTCCTCCGTCCTCGGCGTACGCACCGTGCCCCCGCACGCAACGTTCAACTCCCTAGGCGGCGACTCCCTGCGATACGTGCAGATGACCGTCCAGCTGCAACGCCTGCTGGGCGACCTGCCACCCTCATGGCCGACGATGCCCGTGTCCTCGCTCGAAGAACTCCGCGGCCGCCAACGCCGGGCGCCGCTGATCGACACCACCATCGTGTTGCGCGCCTTGTCGATCCTGCTCATCGTCGGCTCCCACGTGAGCTTCTTCAAACTCCTGGGCGGCGCCCACCTGCTGTTGGTCGTGGCAGGCTGGAACCTGGCCCGCTTCCTGCTTCCCGCCCGCCCACTCCGAATCCTGCGCGCCGCGGCGTACATCGCGGTCCCGACCTCGCTCTGGCTCGTCTACCGAGTAGCCGCGACCGACGACGTGACCATCGACAACGTCCTGCTGGTCAACAACTTCACCCGCGTGGGCGCGGCCGGCTACTGGTTCGTCGAGGTGGTCGTCCACCTGCTTGTGTTGTGCGCCTTGGTCTTCGCGATCCCTGCCCTACGCCGCACGGAGCAGCGCCACCCCTACTTCTTCGCCCTGACCGCGCTGGCCCTGTGCCTGCTGGCCCGCTTCGCCGTCGAGGGCGACTTCTTCGCCCGCAACATGACCACCCTCGGCGCCGCGTGGTTCGTGACCCTGGGCTGGCTGGCCCACCGCTCTCCCGCGCTGTGGCAGAAGTGCCTCGTCGTGGTGGTGCTCGTGGCGATGGTCCCCGGCCGCATGGAAGACCTCTCGCGCGAGATCGTCGTCATCGCCGGCGTGATCCTCCTGCTGTCACTGCCCCGCGTACCGGTGCCGCGCCGCCTGCTGCCCGCGGTGAGCCTGCTGGCCAGCGCCTCGCTGGCCATCTACCTCACGCACTACGCGGTGTTCCCCCACCTGCAACCGGAGGTGCCCGCGGCCCTCGTGTTCGCGGCGTGCGTCGCGGTCGGCGTCGCGGCGTGGCTCGGCCTCACCAAGGCGTTCGGCTCGACGACCTGGCTCAGGCTCCCCAAGGCGGTCAAAGTGGCGCGCTGATGTGGAAGTGCTCGTCGAACAGGTCCGCGAGCCGCTCCCCCATCCCGTACGGCGCCCACTCCCGCACCAGCTCCAGGAATCCCAGCAGATCCTGCCGCACCGCCGCGAGATGCCCTGGCAGCTCCGCAATCCCGACCTCGCAAGCAGGTCCGCCGGTGTCGCGCGAGTCCGGCCACAGCCGTGCGACCCCGGCCCCGAGCTGCACCCCGTCCCCGAACCGGACCTCGGGCCGCAGGTCGTGCCCGAGCCACGGCGTGCGCCCGTCCAGCAGGTACCGCCAATCCCGCCAAGTCTCCAGCCCCACGCAGCAGCCGGGTTCGATCTCCACCCCGGTCTCGGTGTCCCGCACCAGCAGTCCGCCCGATGCGATCACATCCTTGTCCAGCAACACCCCGAGCGTCGACGGCCCGTCCGCCTCGTGCTGGCCCTCGTTGTTGTACTCGGCAATCGAGGCGAGCACCGTGCCCACGTCCTCCCGGGACATGCGGCCCGACAACACCACGTCGCCGTCCGAGTACGGGCCGGTCGGCCAGTCCGGGAACCTGACGAGGTGGTGGGCGGCGACGACGGCGGACATCTCGATCACCACGACATTGTGTGTGACGAGCCCGCAGCGGCATGGGGACTCGGCGAGCGTCGTCGAACTTTGGCGCCACGCACCAGCATTCCAGCCCACTTGATGACGTTCCACACCCCTTCCGATCACTTGGGTCGCCGCCGCATCCTGCCGACCACTTGCACGCCGCCGCACCCTTCCAACTACTTGCGCCGCCGCACACCCCTCCCAACCGCTCCCGCCGCGCGCTTCCTTCTATCGCGATGAAGATGACCATGTTTTCGGGACATGAACTAGACGACGCCAGGCGCGAATCAGGACAAACACCACCCGCCCGAGTGACAGCCACCCCAACCCGTCACCCCCAGCGGAGAAGCACGCCCAACAAACGGGCGCACCAAAACACCACCCCCCGTTCGAGTGACGAAGCACACCGACCGTTTCGGTCGGTTTACCTACCGAACTGGTCGGTAAACGCCGTAAAGTCGGCGGCGTGCCACGACAGCCAAGGACCGGTTTCGACGAGAAGATCCTCGACACCGCCGCCGCCCTCTTCGCGCGGCACGGCTTCGAGCAGACGTCGCTCAAGGCGCTCGCCGACGCCGTCGGCCTGTCCAAGGCCGGTCTGCTCCACCACTTCCCGAGCAAAGACGCTCTCTTCGAAGCGGCCTGGGAGCACAGCCGCGTGCTGAGCCGGCACGTCGTCGAGCTGGTGTCGCCGATGCCCGCGGGGCCGGCGAGGGAGAAGCGGGCACTGGAGCTTCTCACCGACATCGCGCTCGACCGGCCCGGCCTGGTCTCGCTGCTGTTCCGGTCGATGACCGCGCCGGGCGAGGACCCCCAGCAGGCCCAGGACGAGCTGTTGCTGAACGAGATGTTCGTCGTCGACCCCCAGGTCGAGCTCGAACGCGCGGTTCGCATCGTCGGCGCGCTCAGCGCAATGGCTGTGCTGACCCTCCTGGCCAACCAGGAGGGTGACAAGACCACGTGGCGCCCACTGATCCTCGCAACCTGCACTGACGCACTCGGGCACCGGGAGGCCTGACCAACATGGCGAAACTGCTCTACAGACTGGGAATGGGTGCTCATCGGCACCGGTTGCCCGTCGTCCTGATCTGGCTGCTCGTGCTGATCGGCTCCGGTGCCGGTGCCTACGCGCTGGGCGGGGAGACGTCCAACGCGATGTCCATCCCCGGCCAGGAGTCGACCACCGCGCTCGAGCGCATCGACCAGAAGTTCGGGTCCGGCGAGAGTGCGTCGGCGAGGGTTGTCGTGAAGGCGCCCGAGGGGCAGAAGCTGCCGCAGCACGCCCAGGCGATCACCGCGCTGGTGGCCGACGAGGCCGCGCTCAAGGGGGTTCGCTCGGCGACCAACCCGCTCGACCCCGCCGCGCCGAGTGTGAACCGCGACCTCAACGTCGGGTACAGCACCGTCACCTACGACGTGAAGCCCGGTGAGGTCACCGCCGAGCAGCGGTCGGAGCTGCTCAAGGCGGTCGACAAGGCGAGGGCCGGCGGGCTGACCGTCGAGGTCACCGGCACCGCGATGCAGGAGACGCCGCACGTCGGCGGGCCGACCGAAGCCATCGGTGTCGTGCTGGCGCTCGTCGTGCTCGCGCTGACCTACGGGTCGCTCGTCACCGCCGGTATGAACCTGGTGACCGCCGCGATCGGCGTCGGCATCGGCACGCTCGGCATCACCATCGCGACCGGGTTCATGGACCTGCAGTCGACCACGCCGATCCTCGCCTCGATGCTGGGGCTCGCGGTCGGCATCGACTACGCGTTGTTCATCATCAACCGGTACCGCCAGGAACTGCGCAAGGGCTCCGGCGTCGGGCACGCCGTGGCGACCGCGGTGGGCACCGCCGGTTCCGCCGTCGTCACCGCGGGACTCACCGTCGTGATCGCGTTGGTCGGACTGGTGATCGCGGGCATTCCGTTCCTCACGCAGATGGGCGTCGCGGCCGCCGCGACGATCGTCGTGTCGGTGCTCATCGCCGTCACGCTGGTGCCCGCGGTGCTGAGCATGCTCGGCCGCCGCGTGCTGACCCGCAAGGAACGCGCGCAGGAGAACAGCGAGCCCGCCGACCGCGGTGTCATCCGCGGCTGGGCGGGGGCGATCACCCGCAACCGGGTCGTCGCGCTGCTGCTCTCGGTCGTGGCGCTCGGCATCGTCGCGATCCCGGTGGCCTCCATGGACACCACGCTGATCCAGAAGCCGCCGGCGAACTCCACGCAGGAACGGGCCGACCAGATCCTGGCGCAGGGCTTCGGTGAGGGCTTCAACGGGCCGATCATCGTGCTCGTCGAGGGCAACGGTGCCGCCGCGACCGCCACCAAGGCCGCGGAGCCGATCGCGAAGATGGCCGACGTCGCACTGGTGACGCCGGCCCAGCCGAGCCCGGACGGCTCCGCCGCGCTGCTCACGGTGATCCCGAAGTCCGGCCCGGACAGCGCCGCCACCGAGCAGCTCGTCGCGGACCTGCGCGCCGAACTGTCCGGTGTGGACGGTGGCAGGGCCTACGTCACCGGCGCCACCGCGGTGAGCGTCGACGTGGCCACGTCACTGGACCGCGCGCTGCCGATCTACCTGGCCGTCGTCGTCGGCCTGGCGCTCGTCCTGCTGATCCTGGTGTTCCGCTCGCTGCTCGTGCCGCTCGTGGGTGTGCTCGGCTTCCTGCTGACCATCGGCGCGTCGCTCGGTGCCACCGTGGCGGTGTTCCAGTGGGGCTGGCTCGGCGACGCGGTGAACCTCGACAGCGCCGGCCCGCTGATCAGCCTCACCCCGATCCTGGTGATCGGCATCCTGTTCGGCCTGGCCATGGACTACCAGATCTTCCTGGTGTCCCGGATGCACGAGGCGCACCACCGCGGCGCCAAGCCGATCGAGGCCATCACCACGGGCTTCCACCAGGCGGCACCGGTGGTCGTGGCCGCCGCGCTGATCATGTTCTCGGTGTTCGCGGGCTTCGTCCCCGCAGGCGAGGCGACCGTGAAGTCGATCGCGTTCGCCCTGGCCGTGGGCATCTTCGTGGATGCGTTCGTCGTCCGCATGGTGATCGTGCCGGCCGCGCTCGCTCTGATCGGTGAGCGCGCCTGGTGGCTGCCGAAGTGGCTGCGCTGGCTGCCGGAGCTCGACGTCGAGGGCACCGCGCTGGACTCGGACGAGCGCGAAGAACCGAAGCCCGTCGCTGTCAGCTAGCCCGCCTGTTTGATCAGTGGCCGGTCCACCCGTTCGGCGGGGACCGGCCACTGGCCTGACAGCAGCCTGCCCGCCCACCGCGCCACGGTGCGCGGCGGAGGCTCGACCGCGCCACGCAGCCTGGCCACCACGGTCAGCTCGGTGCCGCCGGGCTCCTCGACGGCGATCTCCCAGCCCTGGCCGTCCGTCCAGAGCAGGGCAACGTCGCGGCCGGGGTGTCCCGGCAGCTCGCCGTCCACGGCGACGTACACCCGCAGCGGTCGCTCCGCGTCCACGCATGATGACTCGCCGCTCAGCCCGAGCTCCGCGGACACCCGGCGCGCATACTCCCGTACCGCGGTGGTGAACACGTCAACGCCCTTTCGCCCCAACGGTGCAACAGCGCCGACTGCTTGACGTATCGGCCGTTTACCCCGTTGAGGGCGATTCCACCCTCTGTTCCGATCCAGAGGATCCGTCGGTTTTGCCGACGTCAGGTGGAAAGACAGGTCATTCGCCGAAGTCGCCGAAGTCCTCGAACGCGTCGTCGATCATCTCGCCCATCACCATGCCGCCGACGACACCGGCGGCACCCGCCGCGACGACCGTGCCCATGCCCATGCCGCGACCGTGGTGACCGCCGTGGTGACCGTGCTGCTCGTAGCCGTGCATGGCGCCGCCACGCTCGGCGATCTGAGCCAGCCAGCCGTTGATGGACGACGCCCAGTCGGCCACCTGGGCCTCCTGGTGCGACAGCCGGAAGTGGCCGAACGCGTCACCGCCCGACGAGAACATCCCGCCGCGCTTGTCGGCTTCGAGGATCACGTACAGCTCGTGCGGTGAGGCCACGAACGTGAGCTCCACCTGCTGGATCCGGCCCGCGAACTGCGCCGGCGGGAAGAACTCGATCTCCTGGTAGAAGCCGAGCTCCTGCGGCACGCCGCGCAGCCGGCCCGCCTCGACGTCGGCGCTGCGGAACGAGAACCCGAGCTGCCCGAACGCGTTCAGCACCGCGTCCTGCGAGGGCAGCGGGTGCACCAGCACGGGGTCGAGGTCGCCCTTGTCCGGCGCGCCCGCGATGACCAGCTCGGTCCGCACGCCCACGGTCATGCCGGGCAGCTGCGCGCCGCCGACCGCCGTGATCGGAGTCTCCCACGGGATCGGCAGCTGGAACGGGATCGACACGAGCTGGCCGGCCGTGACCCGCACGTTCTGTTGCACGACGACGCGCAGGAACTCGGACACGCCACCGTACTCGTGGTCACCGTGCTCGACCTCGACTCGGGTGACGAGCGACAGCACGACCTGGCCGATCTCGGCGTCCGCGCTGCCGCCCTGGATGCGCACCTGCCCGGTGACGAGCTGGCCGGGCGCGGCGTGCGGCGAGTCCAGCACGGTGTCGACCGACGGGCCGCCGACGCCGAAGGCGCTGAGCATCCGTTTGAACATTGACGTTTCCTCTCGGAGGGAAACTCCGGTCAGCGGGCGCCGACCGGACGGGTGTCGGTTTCATCCTCGAAGTCGCCGATCAGCTCTTCGAGGAGGTCTTCCAAGGCGGCGATGCCCACGACCTCGCCGTCCTCGACCAGAGCCAGCTGGGCCCTGGAGTCGCGCATCTCGGTCACGGCCCTGGCCACCGGCATCGACGCGGGCAACGTCAGCACCGGGCCCATCAGCTCGCGCGCCGGAGGGTTCTCGCCTCGTGCGGTGGCCCGCATGGCCTCGCGGATGTGCACCAGGCCGACGTAACGGCCGCGCAGGTCGGTGACCGGGAAGCGCGACCGTCCACACTGGAGGCTGCGCCGCTCGATCGCCCTCGCCGTGGTGTGCAGGGTGACCGAGGAAACCCGGCCGATCGGCACCATCACCTCGCGCACGGTGGTCCGCTGCACCTGCAGCATCCGGGTCAGCAGCCGTTGCTGGCCCTCGGGGATGAGGCCGTGCTCGGCGGACTGCCGCAGCAGCATCCGCAGGTCGTCCGGCCGGTGCGCCTGCGCCAGCTCGTCCTGCGGCTCGACCTTCATCAGCCGCAGCAGGCCGTTCGTCACCGAGTTCAGTCCACTGAGGACCCAGCGGACCGAGCGGGCGAACGCGCGGAACGGCAGGGCCAGGATCAGCGCGGACCGTTCGGGGTGCGCGATGGCCCACGACTTCGGCGCCATCTCGCCCACGACCATGTGCAGGAACACCACCAGCACCAGGCTGATCGCGAACGCGACACCGTAGGCGAACGCGTCGGGAAGTCCGGTCCACATCAACGCCGGCTGCAGCAGATCGGCGACGGCCGGTTTGGCCAGCGCGCCGAGACCCAGCGTGCACAGCGTGATGCCGAGCTGGGCACCCGCGAGCATCAGCGACAGCTCACGCACGCCCGCCACGGCGGCGCGCGCCGCCCGTGACGTCTCGGCTGCCTGCTCCAGGCGGTGCCGCTTGGCCGCGATCAACGCGAACTCGGCGGCGACGAAGAAGCCGTTCAAAGCCAGCAGCACCAAGGAGATCACGATGCTCATCGGGACAGCACCACCGTGTCCGGCACGTTGCGCGCGACCGCGGTGACCACGAGCCGCACGCCGTCCATCTCGACCTCGTCGCCGGTCTCGGCCACGCGGCCCAGCTGGTGCAGCACCAGGCCGGACACCGTGTCGTACGCGTCGTCGGCGGGCAGTTCCACGCCGGTGACGTCCTCGACCTCGTCCAGCCTCATGCGGCCGGGCACGCGCCAGTCGGATCCGACCTTCTCGATCATGTCGGCGACCAGGTCGTCCTCGTCGTGGATCTCGCCGACCAGCTCCTCCGCCAGGTCCTCCAGCGAGATCACGCCCGCGAACCCGCCGAACTCGTCGACCACGCACGCGAGCTGGCGGCGTTCAGCCCGCAGCCGCTCCAGCACGGCGGGCAACGGCAGCGTCGCGGGCACCACCAGAGCGGGCGCGGCGATCTTCCCGATCGCGACCGCCGAACGCTCCTGCGGCGTCAGCGTCAGCACCTCGGACAGGCCGACGACACCGCGCAGGTCGTCGAGGTCCTCACCGACCACGGGGAATCGCGAGTTCCCGGTGTCCAGCAACGACACCACGCGCGCGGCGGGCTCGTCGAACCGCACGGTGTGGACGTTCACGCGCGGCGTCATCGCCTGCTCCGCGACGAGCTCGCGGAACCCGATGCCGTGCTCCAGCAGCCGCGTCAGCTCGGGGTCGAGGTGGCCCTGCTCCCCCGCGTCCTCGACGATCTGCTTGAGGTCCTCCGGCGTCGCGCCCTGCGGCAGTTCCTCGACCGGCTCGATGCCGATCGCACGCAGCAGGCGGTTCGCGGCCGCGTCGAAGAGCCGGATCACCGGTCCCGCGATCTTCAGGTAGGCGAGCGTCGACGCGCTCAGCGCGAGCGCCAGCCGTTCCGGCCGGGCGATCGCGAGGTTCTTCGGCAGCAGCTCACCGAGCACCATCTGCACGAACGTCGCGAAGACCAGCGCGATCACCATCGAGAACGGCACACCCAGACCGGTACCGAGCAGCGGCTCGGCCACGTATCCCACGAGCAGCGCCGTCACCGTGATGCCGAACTGGGCACCGGACAGCATGAACGAGAGCTTCTGAGTCACTCGGAGGGCGCGGTCCGCGGCCTTGGAACCGGCCTCGGCCAGCTGCTGCAGACGGCCGCGATCGACCGCCATGTAGGCGAACTCCTGAGCGACGAAATACCCCGTGGCGATCGTCAGCACCACGATGGCGAGCAAGCCGGACGCGATCAACACGTCGCACCCGGCCACGTACTACAGCCGTCTGCATCGGCTTCTTCAGGCATACTCCAACAGTAGCACGTAGCACTGTACGGTTTCCGGAAGGAGGTGGCCCGATTTGTCCGAATCGCTGCTGCGGATCGGCGAGCTGGCCGCCCGCGCCGGAGTCAGCATCCGCACCGTCGACTACTACACGACCCTCGGCCTGATCAGCCCCGCTCAGCGCACCGCGAGCAACTACCGCCTCTACCGCTGCGGCGACGTGGACCGCATCCACCTCGTGCAACGCCTGGAGGTCCACGGTCTGCCGCTCGAGGACATCGCGAAGGCGTTCACGGCCAAGCCCGCCGACACGGCCGCGCTGCTCGGCCAGATCGACACCGACCTGCGCACGCTGCAGGAAGCCGCCGACGCCGCGTCCCCGGAGATGCACGGCCTGCTGACGGTGATCGCGAACCGCGTCCATTCGCTCATCACCATCGCCCTCGAACTGCCTCTCTGACCGCCGAAATTTCGGGATTTGTCCTGGTCCCGCCCGTCACGACAAGGTGAACGAGCCGCCTCCGCCGCGTCCCACCCCCGGCAGGAAGTGAGCGCATGGAGTTCCCGGACCACCCCACCACCGTCAGCCGCCGCTGCTTCATCGGTGGCTGCGCCGCGGCCGCCACCGTGATCACCACCGGTACCGCCGCGGCGGCTGACACCGAAACTGACACCGGCGCCCAGCCGTGCGGCAAGCTCCCGCCCGGCACGGTCCTCGCGAAGAAGGCGGACGTGCCGCTCAACGGCGGTGTCGTCGTCTACTTCGACGACGAGACGTCCGTTGTCGTGGCACAGCCGAAGAAGGGCACGTACACGGCATTCGACGCCAAGTGCACCCACGCCGGCTGCATGTGCAGCGAGGTCGACAACAACCTGATCATCTGCTGGTGCCACGACAGCCGGTTCAGCTCCGTGGACGGCAAGCGCAGGTCCGGGCCGGCCAAGAAGCCGTTGCCGCAGATCAAGACGAAGATCAAGGGCGAGAACATCGTCGTGGCCTGACCTGCGCGGGCGGATCCGGAGAGTGGTGCTGTCCGGATCCGCCGCACGAGCAGGACTGGTCGGCTGAACTTCCAGGACGACGTGCTGTCGTTGCACGGTGACCCCGCCTACGCGTGCGTGGTCCACCGTCACGGCAGTCCCCTCGACGAACGATCAAAGGCTACTGTCGAGACGTTCTGATAGGAGGTGCCGTGGGGCTGCGCAGCGAGCAGTGGTACGCAGGTCAGGACCGCAACGCCTACATCCACCGTGCCTGGATGCGCCGCGGCGCGCCAGACGACGCCTTCACCAGACCGCAGATCGCGATCGCCAACACCGCCTCCGACCTCACCCCGTGCAACGCGCACCTGAACGAAGTCGCCGCCTCCGTCTCGAACGGCGTGTACGAGGCAGGCGGCATCCCGCTCAACCTGCCCGTCGTGTCGCTCGGCGAGACCAACGTCCGCCCGACCGCGATGCTCTGGCGCAACATGGCGGCGATGGCCGCCGAGGAGATGCTGCGCGCCAACCCCGTCGACGGCGTGGTGCTGCTCGGCGGTTGTGACAAGACGATTCCCGCGCTGCTGATGGCCGCCGCGTCCGTCGACATCCCGGCGGTCGTGGTGCCCGGCGGCCCGATGCTGACCGGCACGTTCCGGGGCGTGCCCCTGGGCTGCGGCACGGACGTCTGGCGGCTGTCCGAGGAGGTCCGCGCCGGGACGCTGTCTCAGGAGGCGTTCAACCGCTCCGAGTCCGCGATGATCCGCAGCCGCGGCCACTGCAACACGATGGGCACCGCCTCGACCATGGCCCTGGTCGCGGAAGCGCTCGGCACCGTCGTCCCCGGCGTGGCGGGCACTCCGGCACCGGACAGCAGGCTTCTGGAAGCCTCACACGGCACCGGCCGCCTGATCGTCGAGCTGATCGAGAAGGGCCGCCGCCCCAGCACGTTCCTCTCGAAGGCCTCCTTCCACAACGCGATCGTCGCCCTGGCCGCGATCGGCGGCTCGACGAACGCCGTCGTCCACCTCCTCGCGATCGCCGGACGCCTCGGTGTCGACCTGACGCTGGACGACTTCGACCGCATCGGCTCCGGCGTTCCCCTGCTCGTGGACCTCCAGCCGGCGGGCCGGTTCCTGATGGAGGACTTCCACCACGCGGGCGGGCTTCTGGCCGTGCTGCGGGAAGTCCGCGACCTGCTGGACCCGGAAGGCCTGACGGTCACCGGACGGCCGCTCGTCGACCACCTCGACGACGCCCCGATCTGGGACCCCGAGGTCATCCGCAGCCGGTCTCAACCGATCATCGCCGAGGGCGGGATCGCGGTGCTGCGCGGCAACCTCGCCCCGTCCGGCGCGCTGGTCAAACCGGCCGCGGCGTCCCCGAACCTGTTGCAGCACCGCGGAAGGGCCGTGGTGTTCGACAGCATCGAGGACTTCCACGCCCGCATCGACGACCCCGATCTGGACGTGGACGCGGACTCCGTGCTGGTGCTGCGAGGCTGCGGACCGCGCGGCTATCCCGGCATGCCGGAGGTGTCGAACATGCCGCTGCCCAAGAAGCTCCTCGAACAGGGCGTGCGCGACATGGTCCGCGTCTGCGACGGACGCATGAGCGGCACCGCGTACGGCACGGTCGTCCTGCACGTGGCACCGGAAGCCGCGGCGGGAGGGCCGCTCGGACTGGTCCGCACCGGCGACGTCATCGTGCTGGACGTGGAGAACCGCCGGATCGACGTGGAGGCGCCGGACTTCCTCTCCCGCACGCCCAGCGAGGCGATGACGGCGGCGTTCGCGGCACCGAAGCGCGGCTGGGAGCGTCTCTACATCGACCACGTCCTGGGTGCCGACACCGGAGCCGACCTGGACTTCCTGGTCGGCTCCAGCGGCAGCGAGGTCACCCGCGAGTCGCACTGAGGCGATCTACGACCTGCGCCTCGTACAGCGACTCGGGCACCAGCGGCCCGGTCTTGATCTCGATGCTCCCCCACGGTCCGGGGAAGTACGGCTGCGACCGCCGCGTGCCCTCGTTGGACACGGCGTAGTTCTGCGCGGTCGGCGGCTTCTGGACGACGATCTCCTTGTTGTAGTCCCAGATCACCGAGTGGGCGGCGCCCCAGCCGTGCGACGTGCCGTAGTCGCCGCGGTTGATCAGCTTGGCCTGGTTGCCGCGGTTGCCGATCTCGCGGATGTTGTCGAACAGCAGGCCCTGGCTCCACCGCCGGTGCGCCTCGGCGTCCCCACCGTCCACAGTGGCCCGGTGCCACACGACGCCCGCCACCGAGTTCGCGCCGTTGCTGACGAAGGCGTGCCGCGCCTTGGACGCGTGCAGGCCGGTGAACAGGACCAGGTGCGAGTTGGTGTTGGCGGCGAAGTTGTACATGCGGCCGCCGGTGCGGATCGCGACCGGGTCCGTGGCCTGTGCGTCCTTCACCGTGATCCGCACGGATCGTTCGGTGACCACGCCCGCATGGCCGAAGTAGCGGGTCTTCACGTTGCGGACCCAGCTGTTGTCCGCGCCGAACACGCCGATGGCGTTCCACGCGTGGTTCTCGTCCTCGCCGCCCTTGGTCTCGATGTCGACCCGCAGACTTTCCACCCCGGACTCGGTGACGAGGTTGCGCGAGGTCACCCGCGCGACCGTGGAGATCGCGAGCGACCGGTCGAGGTGGTTGTAGATCGGTGCGTCGAACGTGAGCCGGCGCCCGTCGATCGCCCTGATCCGGCGCACCCAGTGGAGGTCCATGGACCCGGGCGTCCACTTCGCGTCCTGCACGACGCCGCCACCGCCGACCACGTCGATCCACTTCTTCGACGACGGGTGTCTGACGACCACCTCCTGGCCGGCCTTGAACCGCGAGGCGTCCGCCACCTCCAGGCTCAGGGACCCGACCTGCACGAACGGTGTGGTCACCTCGGTGGCGGCGCCGGTCGTCCACGGCGTCCTGGCGTCGCTGCCGAGCACGACCACGGTGCGCTGGTGCGGTGTGTCGCCGCAGCCGGACAACGTGGTGGTGTCACCGGATCCGCGCAGCACCACGCCGTTGTGCCTGATCCGCACGGTGCCGTGGATCTCGTACCGGCCGGCCGCGAGCTTCACCGCGCCGCGATGCCCGTTCGCGTCGGGCGTGCGGGCGCCGACCTGGTCGATCGCCCTTTGCAGGTGCGCGGTGTTGTCGCCGGTGACCGGGCTGATCGTGACCGCGTCCGGCACGGTGGGCAACGGCTTCTCGCCGTGGCGGTAACCGACGTAGCTGAAGTCCGGCACGCGGTTGCCCGCCTGGTCGGAGGCGTATTTCAGCTTGCCGTTCGTGCCGTACGAGACGTGCGCGGACGACCACTGGCCCGGCTGGTGCGCGGGCGGGTACTTGCCGCAGAACTCCTGCCAGCACGCCGGTGCCGCGTCTGCTGCCGGGGTAAGGCTGCCCAGAAGCACCAGCGTGGCGAGGACTTCGACCATTCGAGACACTTGCTCTGCTCCTGCCGCGTCAACGAGAAGGCGGCAGCGCGCAAGCCCAGCCCGTCAGACGGCGTCCAGGGACGGCCACCGATTTTTCGCCCCCGCCCAGAGGACGAACCCCCGCGACGAGCACCTCCAAGACGCCGTACACGCCGATCTGCACGTCCGCCCTCGCGCTTTCTTCGACCGGCAACGACACGACGTGCCCGATCCCCTTCGCGGCGAGCATCCCGAGGATGAAACCGAGCGCTCCCAGCCGGAGCCGCTGGACGAAGTCCGTCGTGAAGGTCATGCCGCCGCACCAGACGCCGAACGTGGCCAGGCCAGGGATGAGACCCCACTCCTCGAAGCCCTCGGGCAACGACACGTCCCAGCCCTCGAGGTGCACCGCGGCGATCGACGCCCGAAGGACAGTGCGAGCACGGCGGAAACCCGCAGCACGATCCTGGCGACCACGTGTCCCTCCCCCACGACAGCGGAAGGGGACTTCAACTCGTCTCAGCCGTGCGAGTGCTCGTGTTCCTCCAGGTGACCTGCGTCGTGGACGTGGGTGTGCGAGTGCGTTTCGCCGCCGTGCGTGTGGGTGTGTTCGTGCTCGACGTGGTCGTGCGCGTGCGACCCGTGCGGATGCGTGTGGGTCGTGTCGCCGTGGCTGTGCTCGTGGCTGTGGACACCATTGGTCATGCATCGGATGCTGGCACGGGCTCCGGCGGGCTGCAGTTGTTGCAACCTTCTGGCTGTCAGGTCTTCAGCACCGCTTCCACGATGACGTTGTCGCGGTAGCTGCCAGCGACGCGGTCGAAGTCGCCTCCGCAGGTCACCAGGCGCAGCTCGGACAGCGGTGTCGGGCCGTAGACGACGGCGGTCGGGAACGCGGTCTTCTCGGTCGAGTAGGTGTGGTTCACGACGAACGTGAGCTTGCTGCCGTCCTCGCGCTCCACCAGGACCTCGGCACCGGGCCGCAGCTCGGGCAGCCGGTAGAACACGCCGGGCCCGGTCTTCGAGTCGACGTGGCCCGCGATCACGGCGGGACCGGCGTCGCCCGGCGCGACACCCTTGGCGTACCAGCCGGCCTTGTCGGCCCGCGTCGGCGGCTCCAGCACGCCCGCCGAGTCCACCTTGAGAGCTTCCAGCGAGGTCTCGACGCCGATCGACGGGATCCGCACCGTCACCGGCTCCGGCACCTCGTCGGCGCCGGGGCCCTTGACGACGTAGATCAGCGTGACCACGATGGCCGCGCCCATCACGAGCTTGCCCTTGCTCATCTCAGCCGAACCGGAAGAGCCTGCCGCGCACCGAGAACATCGCGACGCCCACGATGAGCGCGATGACCAGCGCGGTCACCCAGTCCCAGCCACCCGCCATGCCGCCGAAGCCCGTCTCCTGGCCGCCGCCCGGCACAACCGCTGCGCCCTTCGCGTCGGTGCGCAGCTCGATGCGCAGCGCGCTGACCAGCAACGTGTAGACCGCGCCGGATTCGATCGTGGCCTCGAGCCGCGTGGAGTCCTTGCCGCGCGGCAGCACCTGCAGGGCGTTCGAGCCGGGCTGCAGGAGCGCATAGCCGGTCGTGGAGTTCGCCTGGACGTTGCGGTGCACGAACCCTCCGTCGCGCACCAGGTCCATCTCGGCGTCACCGGCGTTGATCACGCGCAGGCGGGCCTGGCCGCTGGGCGGCAGGCTGACGTCGTCCTCCAGCACCTTCATCGCCGAGGCGATGTCGATCACCGTGTACGCCCTGCCCGCGCCCGCCCGCACCCCCACGGACCTCAGCACCGGCGACCCCGGATCGGAGCCCGCGATCCTGAACTCGATGACGTGGTCGCCCTGCTCGACCCGGCGGTAGTCGTAGAGCTGGGCCTGGTCGAGGGTGCCGAGCCGGACGCCGTCCAGGGTGGCGTCGACACGGGCGTGGTCCGCCGAGAAGTGTCCGAGGCGCACGTACGTGCCTGTCGCGGCGTGCGCGGGAGCGGCAGAGAGCAGCAGGAGCACCACGACAGCGAGCACTCGCACGCAGACCTCCCCTCATCGGACGCAACAACGATAACGCTCCTGATCAGCATCCGGTGAGGTCCGGCCGTCCACCTGGGCGCGTGACGGTGTCCCCGGAGGCCTTCACCGCGAGCCTGGCGGCGTCCGCGGGCCCGTCCCCACGGCTGAGCGCGAAGGTCAGCGCCGCCACGAACGCGTCGCCGCCCCCGGTCGTGTCCACCACCTCGACGTCCCCCAGCGGCACCACGAGCTCACCGTCGTCCCACGCGAACACGTTGCCCACGTCGTCCACGGCGAACGCCACGAACCCAGGGCCGCGCTCCATCACCTCACGCGCCGCCAGCACCGCATCGTCCGCGGCGGTGATCTTCCGGCCGGACAGCAGCTCGGCCTCCTGGTGGTCGGCGCGCACCACGTCCGCACACGCCAGCAGTTCGTCTCGCAGCCGTTCCGGCGACCCGTCGAGAACGACGCGCCCCCGCGCAGCCCGTGCCGCCTTCAGCGCCACCTCCGGCGGCTGCTGCAGCTGCAGGACGACGGCCCCGGCCTGAGCCATCACGTCCGGGTCGATGTCGCTCTCGGTGAGCAGGACGCCGTCCGGGAGGTCTTCGAGGTACCGCCACCCGCCGGCCACCACGTCGACGATCAGCCCGGTCGCACAGTCCGGCCGCCGCACGACGGAGCCGGTGTCGATCCCGTCCGCCGCCGCCCGCGCGATCAGCCGCTCGCCGACGTCGTCGTCGCCGACCACGCCCACGAGCCGCACCGGCGCGCCGAGCTGGGCCAGGCCGACCGCGATGTTCGCGCCCTTGCCGCCGAGCATCTCGCGGCGCTCGCGAACCGGCGCCGTGCCACCTGGGCCCGGCACCTCGTCGACGACGAGGACCAGGTCCCGCGCTATCTGTCCCACCACGACGATCTCGTCCATCGCGGTGGAGTACCCCGAATCGCCGGACGAGACCTCAGCCCGGTGTGCACCGATCGGTGACGTCCTGTCCGTCCGGCAGCACCGCGAACAGGTCCACCGGCGTGCGCATCGACACCATCTCCGTGCGGTGCAAGCGTTTCAGGCGATCCCGGGCGACGACGACCTCCTGGCTGGAGGCGGTGAGCACGAGCACCGGCACGGCGCCCAGCTCGACGTGGGCGGCGACGCGGTGCGAGTTGCCGCGCCCGAACTTGAGCACCTTCCCGTACCGCACCAGGTAGAGCAGGTTCTCCTCGCCGCGCGAGTGCCTGAGCAGCGCCACCTCGCCGGTCTCCGCGTTGCGCCCCCAGGTCCCGTGGGACTTCGTGAGCCACCGGAAGCCGGTCCACGGCAGGCCGTGCACATCGGTCGCGAGCACGGTCCAGCCCGGCTGGAAGTACTTCGCGAGCCTGATCTTCACGGTCGTCGCGGCGATGAACTCCGAGTTCTCCCGCCAGGTTCCGTCGAGCTCGAGCCGGCGCGCGATCTTCTGCACGGCCGGGTCCGGCACCGACCTGTCGTCCAGGCACACCTGGCACCGCGTCCGCCAGCCGACGCCGCACGAGCGTGCGACACCGCACCAGCCGCACCGGTAGATCTGCACGGCGGCGCCACCTGGCCGGTCGTGCACCAGCTTCATCTGATCCGACACGACCCGCAGGCACGGCGCGCACAAGGCGCACCACGCGACCTCGGTGACCTCCTTGCGCGGCAACCTGGTCATGCAGTTGATGCACTGCTTCACTTCGCCCCTCCCCCGCAGGGAAGCCTATTCCAACGCCCTTCGCAGGCGCGAGGAGACAAGAGCGTGACGGGGATCGGTGACCGGGAGCATCAGGTGCAGCCGTTCGAGCACCTCGGCGTCCTCCGCGCTGTCCGCGAACGACAGCAGCGAGTCGACGTCTCCGGTGTCCAGCACGCCTCTTCGCACCGCGGCGGCGAGATCTGCCCGTTCCTCCCGCACGACCGGCGCGTCCGAACGGGGCAGCAGATCGCCGCTGTAGTGCCGGGTGGCCCGCCGCGCGTCGCCTGATCTCAGCGCCGTGCGCACGTCGAGGAAGTCGCCTCTGACCACCGCGTCCAGCCGGTACGGTCTGGTCAGCAGCACACCACCGAGCTGAGCGCGCAACCTGTGCAGCTCGGCGCGGACCGTGGTCGGGTTCCCGCGTTCACCGTAGAGCAGCAAGGCGAGTTGTTCGGCGGTGAGCCCCTTGGGATGCAACGCGAGCGCCGTCAGCACCTCCGCGTTGCGCAGCGTCAGGACCAGCGGCCGCCCGTCCAGGTCGGCGTGCGGCCCGCCGAGGAAGTTCAGCGTCAGCACGTGCTCGCGCCGCACCAGGTGCTGCCGCAGGTGGTGCTCGGCCAGCGTGGCGGCGGCCGACACGAGCTGCGCGACGGCCGGGTGCATGGTCCTGAGCGGCCCGCTCACGTCGACCACGCCCAGCAGCAGTCCGCTGTGGGGGTCGTGGACGGGGCTCGCCGCGCACGTCCAGCCGTGGTAGGTCCGCACGAGGTGCTCGCGCGAGTGCACCGTGACGGGTTTGCCGGTGGCGAGGGCCGTGCCCATCGCGTTGGTGCCGATGGCGTCCTCGCTCCAGCGCGACCCCTCGGTGAGGTGGACGCGTTCGGCCTTGTGCCGCACCCCGTTGTCGCCCTCGCACCACAGGATGTGCCCGCGGGTGTCGGTGACGATCATGATCGTGTCGTCCATCGACAGGGTGTGCCGCAGCAGCGGCACCGTCGTCGCCAGCGGGTGCGTGCCGCGCAGGTCCGCGATCTCGTCGGGCGCGTAGACCACCGGCGCCTCGTGCCGGTCGGGGTCGACGCGCGCCGCGAGGGACCGCCGCCACGACTCGGCGATCACCGGCCGCGTTGCTTCGCCGAGGTCCGTCACCACTCCAGGATGACGGGCCTTCTGCGCCAAGCCGTTACTCCTTTCGGATGCAACGTGCGTGAAACGTTGCACTACCTAGCGTCGCCGTCAGTTCGCAACGATGCGGGAGGCGAGACGATGGGCAAGTACGCGGCTCCAGGACAACCCGGCAGCGTGGTGACGTACCGCGACCGGTACGACCACTTCATCGGAGGCGAGCACGTGCCGCCCGCCAAGGGCGAGTACTTCGCCAACCCCACCCCGGTCACCGGTGAGGAGTTCACCGAGATCGCCCGCGGCACCGCGGAGGACGTCGACCGCGCGCTCGACGCGGCCCACGGCGCCGCCCGCGCGTGGGGCAGGACCTCCCCCGCCGACCGCGCCAACGTGCTCAACAAGGTCGCCGACCGCATCGAGGCCAACCTCGAGGCCCTGGCCGTCGCCGAGACGTGGGAGAACGGCAAGCCGATCCGCGAGACGCTGGCCGCCGACCTGCCGCTCGCGGTCGACCACTTCCGCTACTTCGCGGGCGTCATCCGCGCGCAGGAGGGCGGCATCTCGCAGATCGACGAAGACCTGGTGGCGTACCACTTCCAGGAGCCGCTCGGCGTCGTCGGCCAGATCATCCCGTGGAACTTCCCGTTGCTCATGGCGGTCTGGAAGCTCGCGCCGGCGCTCGCCGCGGGCAACGCGGTGGTCCTGAAGCCCGCCGAGCAGACGCCGGCGTCGATCCACGTGCTGATGGACCTGATCGCCGACCTGCTGCCACCGGGCGTCGTGAACGTGGTCAACGGTTTCGGCGTCGAGGCGGGCAAACCGCTGGCGTCCTCGCGGCGTGTGGCGAAGGTGGCGTTCACCGGCGAGACGACCACCGGCCGGTTGATCATGCAGTACGCCAGCGAGAACATCATCCCGGTCACGCTGGAGCTCGGCGGCAAGTCGCCGAACCTGTTCTTCTCCGACGTGGCGGCGCAGCGGGATGCCTTCTACGACAAGGCCCTCGAAGGCTTCACGATGTTCGCGCTGAACCAGGGTGAGGTCTGCACGTGCCCGTCGCGCGCGCTGATCCAGAGCGAGATCTACGACCAGTTCCTGGGCGACGCCCTGGAACGCACCCGCGCGATCAAGCAGGGCAACCCGCTCGACACCGAGACGATGATCGGCGCGCAGGCGTCCAACGACCAGCTCGAGAAGATCCTTTCGTACATCGACATCGGCAAGCAGGAGGGCGCCCGCGTGCTGACGGGCGGCGAGCGCGCGGATCTCGGCGGCGAGCTGTCCGGCGGCTACTACGTGACGCCGACCGTCTTCGAGGGCCACAACAAGATGCGGATCTTCCAGGAGGAGATCTTCGGCCCGGTCGTCGCCGTCACGTCGTTCTCCGACTACGACGACGCCCTGAAAACCGCGAACGACACCCTCTACGGCCTCGGCGCTGGCGTGTGGTCCCGCGACGGCTCCGTCGCCTACCGCGCGGGCCGCGACATCCAGGCGGGCCGCGTGTGGGTGAACAACTATCACGCCTACCCGGCACACGCGGCGTTCGGCGGCTACAAGCAGTCCGGCATCGGCCGCGAGAACCACCGAGTGATGCTCGACCACTACCAGCAGACCAAGAACCTGCTCGTCAGCTACTCCCCGAACGCCCTGGGCTTCTTCTGATGCCCCGCGTGGCACTGACCCGGGAGGCGGCGGACGTGCTCCGCCGCCTCCTGGCGGACCACGGCGACCTGATGTTCCACCAGTCCGGCGGCTGCTGCGACGGTTCCGCGCCCATGTGCTACCCCGCCGGGGAGTTCCGGACCGGTTCGTCGGACGTGCACCTCGGGGATCTCGCGGTGGACTCGTCGGTCGTTCCTGTGTGGATGTCCGCGGCGCAGTTCGAGTACTGGAGCCACACGCATCTGACGATCGACGTGGTGCCGGGTCGTGGGAGCGGGTTCTCCTTGGAGGCGCCACTTGGAATGCGTTTCTTGGTGCGTTCACGACTTCTTGATGAGGTTGAGCTCTAGCATTCCCGCATGACCGTCCAATGCGGATGCTGCGGAGCCGAGATCACGACCACGGGCCGCATCGACTACCGGTTGAACCGCCCGGAGCAGCTGATCGGCGTGCCGGCTGAGCAACTCGGCGCGCCGACCGGTGGCCTGCTGGTCGGACCGGGCGGTGACTCGTACCTCCGTTGCCTGCTCCCCGTTCGGCTGACCGGCGGAACCGAACTGGTGTTCGGCGCGTGGATGCAGATCAGCAAGGTCGACGCCATGTACGCGCATGCGGTGTGGGACAACGACAGTGAGTACGCGAACCTGCGCGTCGCCGGCACGTTCGCGAACTTCATCGCGCCGTGGGACCTGCTCGGCACCCCGGTCGAGGCGGCGGTCCTCAACGCCGACGAGCTGCCGTACTACACCTCGCACCCGCTGCTGGAGCGGGAATGGGACCGCGACGAGGTGCTGAGCTGCATCCGGCAGCCGCTGCCGATCCCCGTCCGCGAGACGCTGGGCGAGGTGTGGACCATCGAGCGGACCGCGGGCATGCGCTGCACGGTCGAAAACCTCACGGTGCACTTCACGAGCCCCGGCCGCCGGGTCAGCCTCGACGTCTACGCCGACCGCACCGGGGGCAGCTCGAGCGACTTCCTGGGCGCGGTTCTGGAGGGCTACCCCGCGAGCGCCGAGCACTCCGTCGAGCACATCGGTACGGAGCTGCGGCACGCGTTCTGGCTCAGCGAGGTCATCGACGGCCACGAGGAGCAGGTGTTCCACGGGCACGTCGTCCGTCCCGGCACGATGCTGTCCGTGCGCATCGTCCACCGCTTCCCGGCTGACCGGGCGTGGGCACAGCACGTGCTCAACAGCGTCCAGTACGTCGGGGCTACGAGGCCTGCCCGAAGGTGAGCCGCATGTCCCGCGTCGCGAAGCTGACCAGCGGCGTGCGGCCGGTGAGGTAGCCGAGCGGCCCGCCGGCCGGGAACATCCACGCGGCCCGCACCAGCCGGTACCGCCCGGACAGGCGCATCCTCGCGCGGACGTCGCGGCCGTCCAGCCGCTGTGCCGTCCAGCCCGCCGTGCTCCAGGTGCCGGGCAATGCCACGCCACCGGTCGCGGCCACGCACGCGATCGACGAGCCTTCACCGAACCGGGCGAGCTGCTTCGGGATCGCCCACAGCTCGCGGCCGCCCTGCCTGGACGCCTCGCTGTCGACCCAGATCTGCGGCACCGACACGGCCACTCCACCACGGTCCCACACCGGCGTGGCCACCAGCAGCTCGTCGTAGGTGAGCGCGCTGCCCGGCTCGTACGACACGAACGCCACGGCCACGAACGCGTTGCCCGCCAAGGTGATCATCCGCGCACCCTCGGGCAGGTGGACATCGGGCACCAGCTCGCGCGGCACCCGGAAGACGGAGATCACGAGAGAGCCCCGCATGTGCCACGGTTCGGCTGGATACTGCACACCGACGACCGTACCGGGTCAGGCGGCGGCCCACCTGAGCCAGCGGGACCCAACGTCAGGGCAATCCCAAGTTTGCGGGCGTGACCTGGACCACTAGTAGAGCCGGGCTCACGATTCCCGCCATGAACGTCCTGCTGGCATTCGCACTGGCCGCGAGCGTCACGACGCCCGCGCATCTGCCGCCAACGGCACCGTGCCCGGCGAACGTCCCCGCCGGCACCACCTGTTACGAGGGCAGGGACGCCAACGGCGCGTACTACACGATCGCCGTGCCGAAGAAGTGGAACAAGACGCTGGTCGTGCACTCGCACGGCGGTCCTGACCTGGGCGATCCCACGCCCGAGCGCACGCGTGACGACCTGAACCGCTGGGCCGTCATGGTCAAGGAGGGCTACGCCTGGGCGGGCACCTCGTACCGGCGCGGCGGTTACGGCACGCGGATGGCTGCGGAGGACACCGACAACCTGCGCAAGATGGTCAGCACGATGCTCAAGCCGCACAAGGTCTACCTCCACGGCCAGTCGTGGGGCGGCAACGTCGCGGCCAAGACCATCGAGCTGTACCAGGGCTACGACGCCGCACTGCTCACCAACGGCGTCATGGCGGGCGGCACCCGCGGCTACGACTACCGCGTCGACCTGCGCGTGGTCTACCAGTACTACTGCGGCAACCACCCGCGCCCGACCGAGGTGCAGTACCCGCTGTGGCTGGGCCTGCGCGCCGGCTCCACGATGACCACGGCCGGGTTGCGCAGCCGCATCGAGGAATGCCTTGGCACAGCGGGCAACCGCACGCCCGAGCAGCAGCAGAAGCTCACCGACGTCCTGACGGTGACGAAGATTCCCGAGGAGACGCTGAACTCGCACCTGAACTTCGCGACGTTCACGTTCCGCGACATCGTCCACAACCGCCTGGGCGGCAAGAACCCGTGGAGCAACACCGGCGTGACGTACCAGGGCTCGCACGACGACGCGGCCCTGAACGCCGGCGTGGAACGGTTCGCCGCCGACCCCGAGGCACGCGCCGCGCTCGCCCACGACAGCGACCTCACCGGGAAGATCGAGATTCCGGTGCTGTCGCTGCACGCGATCGGCGACCCCACGGCGTTCGTGGAGCACGAGTCCGCCTACCGGGACACGGTGCGCAAGGCCGGGCGGTGGTGGAACCTCGTGCAGACGTTCACGAACGAGGCCACGCACAGCACCCTCAGCGACTCCGAGTACGCCACGGCCATGCAGGCGTTGCAGGCGTGGGAGAAGTGGGGGCTGCGCGCCAACCCCTACCTGATCGCGGCCGCCTGTCCGCGCCACGACGGCAAGTACGGCACGGGCTGCTACTTCAACCCCGGCTACAAGCCCGCACCGTACGAGTCACGGGTGCTGCCCAGGGCTTGAGCGCAGGAAGCTCCGCACGAGATCGAGCACCGGGCCGGGCGCGTCGAGCTGCACGAGGTGCCCGGCACCCGGCACCAGGTGCAGACCGGCCCCGGGAATCGCGCCGGCCAGCTGCTCACCCCTGGCCGGCGGGATCCACTCGTCGTCCGCACCCCAGCACACGGTCACCGGGATCGTGATGTCGCCGTACCGGGGTTCGATCTCGTCGGTGTACCGCTGGTCGGCCTGCGCGATCTGGCGGTAGAAGGCGGGCTGCCCCGCCGCGCCGGTCCACGGCGTCACCAGTCCGTCGAGCACCTCGGGGGCGATCCCGGGACTGCTGGCCGAGCGCACGTACTCACGCACCAACGCCTCGTGCAGGTTGCCCGGCAACCGTTCGAACACCGCGGCGTGCTCCTGCACCAGCCGGAAGAACGGCGATCCCCACGGCGCCACGGCGACCGGGTCGAGCAACGCGAGCGCGGCGTATTCGGCGCCGTGCAACAGATGTGCGCGCAGGGCGACCGCGCCGCCGAAGTCGTGGGCCACCACGTGCGGCCGGGCGAGCCCCCACTCGGTCAGCAGATCGGCGAAGATCCGGCCCTGGGCCCGCAACGAGACGTCCTGTCCCTGTCTCATCTCCGAGCGGCCGTAACCGAGCATGTCCCAGACGAACACCTCGTGGTCGGCGGCCAGGTCCGCGGCCACGTCCCGCCACACGAACGAACTGAACGGCGTGCCGTGCAGGAGCACCACCGGCCGCCCCGCGCCGATCCTGGCCCAGCGCACCACGCCGTCCGGGGTGACGAACTCCTCTGGCAGGTTCCAGTTCATCAGCCCGATCCTACCCAAGATCGCCCGGTGGCGCGAAGGTCACCGGAAAACCCTTGACCTCTACCAAAGTCGAGGTACGACGATCTTGGGCATGACCGACACCGCGGAAATCGAGAAGCTCGTCGCCACCGTCCAGCACGCCCAGCAGAACGAGCTCCCTGAAGAGTTCATCGGCCTCTTCAGAGAGGACGCGATCTGGACCACCGCGCACGGCAAGCGGCTCACGGGCCGCGACGAGATCGCCTCCTTCACCCGCAAGGTCCTGCCCGGCGCGATGAGGGAAGCGCTCGCCACCTACGAGGTGACGCACGTGCTGTTCATCCGGCCCGACGTCGCGGCGGTGAAGATCCGCCAGCGTCCGGTCAAGCTGGACGGCACGCCCATCACCGACCAGAACGAGGGATCGCCGCTCTACGTCCTGTCCAAAGAGGATGGTGGGTGGAAGATCGCCGCCGGGCAGAACACCGTTGTGCTCTAGCGGTTCTGCAGGCGCTTCACGTTGTCACCGAACGTCCAGCTCTTCGAACCGTCCCAGTTGATCGACCAGGTCATCAGGCCCTTGAGCTGGCCGCCGAAGCTGTTCCACGCCTGCCCGACCAGCGAGGGGCTCATGTAGCCGCCACCGGCACCCGGCTGCGCGGGCAGGCCCGGCACCTGCTTGTCGTAGGGCACCCTGATCGTGGTGCCCTGCACGACCAGGCCGCGGTTGAGGCACTGGGTCTGGGCGACGAAGCCCTGCACGGTGCCCGCCTGGTAGCTGTCGCCGGAACAGCCGTACATGGAACCGTTGTAGTACTGCATGTTCAGCCACCAGAGACGGCCGTTGTCCGCGTACTTCTTGATGATCGGCAGATACGCGCCCCAGATGGAGCCGTAGACGATGCTGCCACCCGTCACGTACGCGGTCTCCGGCGCCATCGTCAGGCCGAAGCCCGGCGGCATCGCGGCGAGGACACCGTCGATGATGCGGATCAGGTTGGCCTGCGAGGCGGACAGCTGGCTGATGTTGCCACTGCCCACCAGGCCCGTCTCGATGTCGATGTCGATGCCGTCGAAGTTGTACTTCTTCAGGATCGGCACGACCGTGGCGACGAACCGGTTGGCCACCGTGGCCGAGCTCAGGTCGATACCCGCCGTCGCGCCACCGATCGACAGCAGGATCGTCGCGCCCGCCGCCTTCGCCGCGCACATCTCGGCGGGCGTCGCGACCTTGACGCCGGTGTCCATGCCGTCCTCCCACAGCACGGTGCCGTCGGAGCGGATGACGGGGAACGCCGCGTTGATCACGTTGTAGCCGTGCTGCTTGATGCGGCTGTCGGTGATCGGGGTCCAGCCGAACGGCGGGTGGACCCCGTTCGCCGCGCCGTCCCAGTTCTCCCAGTACCCGTGCAGGACCTTGCCCGCCGGGCGGGGCTTGGGCGCGCACGTGTCGGCGGCCTGCGCGGCAGACGGGACGAGCACGACGGAAATGAGCAGAAGCAGGGCTGTCAGTGCCGATCGGGCAGACATTCGCTCACCTTTCGCGTTCAGGCGGCGACCCGATGTCATTGAAGCACGAAATGGTCCAGACCTCTAGCCGTCGCCTGTGACGGAACGTGGCCGAGTGACGACTCTCCTGGCATGCATCGCGAACGGGGGCGCCCGGCAAGCCGGCGGAGGCGGTCACGATCACCGTCGACGGCCACCGGACCACAGCGCTCCCCGTGTACGCGGTCGCTCGGTGCCGCGCTCAGACTCGCCCTGTTGTTCGCGGTCGCCTCCTCCGTGACAGCGGAGGTGATCGGTCTGACGCTCAACGGCGCTTTCTCGATCAAAAGCACGGGACCGACCACGGTGCAGATGCTCGTCGGCACGCTCATCGCGTACGCGCTCGCCCTGGCTGTCACCGCCGGGTTTCTCCGGTACGCCCGGCGCCACTCGCTCTACCCGTTCGCCGCCTACCTGCTGGTGCTCGGCGGGCTCGTGGTCGCCGCGGTCGCGACGGGCGTCCTGTCGGCCTCCTGACCAGCTCCACCACGCGTGGAAGCCGGGCCTCAGAACCCGAGGGCCTCCTCCGAGACCTTCCACAGCTGGGCCGCGGACTCCGGGTCCTGGGCGTACGGCGCCACGCCGGAGAGCACGCCACCGGTGTGCGGCAGCGCCTCGTTGCAGTCCTCGAAGTACTTGCCGGACAAGCCCTCCAGCAGCGGCGTGGTCGCTACCACCAGGGTGGTGGCGGCGCCCTGCTCCGGCGTCTTCACCCGGCGCCTGGTCTCGGCGTCGTTCCGGCGGATGATCTCCTGCAGCTGTTCCGCGGTGAGGTGGCGCTGCAGGTTGGTGGCGATGCTGCCGGGCATCAGCGCGTTCATCGTGACGCCCTCGGAGGCCCAGCGCCGGCCGGCCTCGACGCCGAACAGGATGTTCGCCGTCTTGGACTGGCCGTACGCCTGCCAGCGGTCGTACTCGCGGTGCTCGTAGTGGATGTCCTCGAACACGACGTCGCCCATGAGGTGTGCGGACGAGCTCACGTTGACCACGCGGGCGCCCTCGGCGCGCAGGGAGTTGAACAGGCCCAGGGTCAGCGTGAAGTGGCCGAAGTGGTTCGTGGCGAACTGGAGCTCCCAGCCCTCCGGCGTGCGGGTCAACGGGGTGGCCATGACTCCCGCGTTGTTGACCAGCAGGTGCAGCGGGCCGTCCCAGGTGCGCACGAACGCCTTCACCGACTCCTGCGACGCCAGGTCGAGGCGTGCGACCGAGATCTTCTTGTTGCCCGTGGCGGTGGTCAGCGACGACGCCACGCGCTGGCCCGCGTCGATGTCGCGCGCCGCGATGGTGACCTCGGCGCCCGCCGTGGCGAGCGCGCGGACGGTCTCGACGCCGATGCCCGACGCCCCGCCGGTGACGACGGCGCGGCGGCCGGAGAGGTCGACTCCCTCCACCACGTCCAGCGCGGTGGTCTCGAAGCCGTAGCCGGTGGTGATCATGCCTGTTCCCCGATCTTGAGCGTTTCCTCGGAGACCTGCCACAGCTGGGCCGCGGCCTCCTGGTCGTGTGCGTAGGCGGCGAGGCCGTTGGGCATGCCCTCGGTGTGGGGCAGCGCCTCCTCGCAGTCTTCGAAGTAGAGGCCGGAACGGCCCTCGACGAGCGGGGAGACGGCGAGCACCAGCGTGGTGGCCGCGCCCTGCTCGGGCGTCTTGAGCTGCATCGGCTTGCCGGCGGCGCCACGCAGCCGGCGGCGCTCCTCGAGGTCCTCCCGCGTGATGTGCCGCTGCAGAGCCGTCAGGATCCCGCCCGGCATCAGCGCGTTCATCGTGATGCCCTCGCCGGCCCAGCGCTTGCCCGCCTCGACGCCGAACAGGACGTTCGCGGTCTTGGACTGGCCGTACGCCTGCCAGCGGTCGTACTCGCGGCGCTCGAAGTGGATGTCGTCGAACACCACGGGGCTCGACAGGTGAGCGGCCGAGCTGACGTTCACGACGCGGGCTCCCTCGGCGCGCAGCGCGCCGAACAGGCCCAGCGTCAGGGCGAAGTGGCCGAAGTGGTTCGTGGCGAACTGGAGCTCCCAGCCCTCCGGGGTGCGGGTCAGCGGCGTGGCCATGACGCCCGCGTTGTTGATCAGCAGGTGCAGCGGGCCGTCCCACGAGCGGACGAACTCCTGCACCGAGTCCTGCGAGGTCAGCTCCAGCGGAGCGACGAAGATCCGGTCGTTGCCGGTGGCGGCGGACAGTTCCGCGGCGACCTTCCGGCCCGCCTCGGCGTTGCGCGCCGCGATGGTGACCTCGGCGCCCGCGGCGGCCAGCGCCCGCACGGTCTCGACGCCGATGCCCGACGCCCCACCGGTGACCACGGCGCGACGGCCCGAGAGGTCGACGCCCTCGACGACCTCGAGAGCGGTGGTCTCGAAACCGAACGGGGTGGTGATGCGCTCACTCATCGAATTCCCCAACCTGTGTCGTACACTGAAACGGAGGTTCCTCCGGTTCGAGTTCCACAGTAAACGGAGGAGCCTCCGGTTAGCAAGTGGCGTGACCCACAGGAGTTGAAAAGTGCGTGCTGACGCTGTCCGCAACCGCGAGTTGCTGCTCGAGGTGGCGCTCGACGCGTTCACCCACGAGAAGGACGTGACGCTCGGCGCCATCGCCAAGAAGGCCGGCGTCGGCATCGGCACGCTCTACCGGCACTTCCCCACCCGCGAGGCGCTGATCGAGGCCGTCTACCGCACCGAGCTGGAAAAACTCTGCGACGCAGCCCCCGAGCTGCTGGAAACCCTCGGCCCGGAGGCGGCGCTGCGCGAGTGGATGGACCGCTTCATCGCCTACGCCGCAACGAAGCGCGACCTCAAGGAAGCGTTGCAGGCCGTGATCGCGCTGGGCATCAACCCGTTCGAGCAGAGCCGCGCGAAGATGACGGAGGCGGTGTCACTGTTGCTGAAACCGCTGGGCGCCACGACGGATCCCATGGACCTGTTGGCGCTGCTCGTCGGCGTCGCCCAGAACGGCGACCAGGATCAGGCCAGGCGAATGCTGGACCTGATCATGGCCGGGGTCCTGCACGGCGCTGCTCGAACCGCTCGATGAGCGACGGCACCTCGCCCAGCAGGAACTCGTAGAAGTCCCGCATGTAGATCAACCGCTCACGCGCCGGCCCCGGTTCGACCGTCGCGACGCCCCGCGCCACGGCCGACAGGATGTCGTCGATCGGGGCGTGCTGCCTGCCGTAGAGCGTGGTCCACGCGCGATCGCGCATCCGGTAGTGCTCACGACGGCTGCCCGGTGCCGCCACCCGCTCGATCAGTCCCATTTGCATGACCGTCTTGACGGCACCGGACACGGACCCCGCGCTCGCGCCGAGCTCCGCGACCAGGTCACCCGCGGTCAGCGACGGCTCGTCGGTGAACAGGAACGCCGCCAGCACCCGCGCCGCCATCCGCTGCATCCCCGCACCGGCCAGGGTGAGCGCCAGGTGCTCCGCGGCGTCCTTGCGGGCCGCCCGCTTCCGCTCTGTCTCGCCCGTCACACCAAACCTGTCTGTCTTCAGAAATTTCTGAACGTTCGCTAGCCTCAATCCTAGGGGGAAGGGGCTGGACATGGCCACAGCACTCGTGGTGGGCGCCGGAATCGCGGGCCTCGCGACCGCGCTCCGGCTGACCCGCAGCGCATGGGACGTCGTCGTGCTCGACCACGGCAAACATCACGACCCCGTGCCGCTGCGAGGCCCGGACCGGCACGCCGCCC
This sequence comes from Lentzea atacamensis, assembly GCF_003269295.1. Classification (GTDB taxonomy): domain Bacteria; phylum Actinomycetota; class Actinomycetes; order Mycobacteriales; family Pseudonocardiaceae; genus Lentzea; species Lentzea atacamensis. The sequence goes on from NZ_QLTT01000001.1 coordinate 940,997, forward strand.
GCCGGTTGGCCGCCCTGCCCTATCCGCTGCACTACGAGACGCGCCACAGCACCGTCATCGCGCTGCAGCCCGACCGGTTCGGCGTCACGGTCGCGTTCAACGACCACGACGACGAGTGGTTCGACATCGTCGTGTGCGCCCAGCCCTGCTGCCAGGCCGACCGATTACCCGGACTGCGCCTCGAGTCCTGGTCCCGCGACCACGTGGCACTGCTCTACCGGGCCGTGCGCGACACCGGAATCCCGCTGTCCGCGGCCGAGCTGCTCGCCGACGCGTTCGACCTCCACCACGACGACCACGCGGCGCTTTCTTGGTGGGAGACCACCTTGAGGCCACACGCGATTAGGCGGGCCTTTACCGGCGTTCGGTAGATCTGCTGGTCATGACCACGTTACGGAGACGTACCTTCATCGTGGGCGGCCTCGCGGGAGCGAGCGCTGGAGTCCTCGTTCCCAGGCTGGCCAACGCGATCAGCTACCCCTTCACGCTGGGTGTCGCGTCCGGCGAGCCGGCTGCCGACGGGTTCGTGATCTGGACCCGCCTCGCCCCCAACCCGTTGAACGCCGACGGCCTGGGCGGCATGCCGAACACCAACACCGCCGTCGACTGGCAGGTCGCCACCGACGAACGCTTCACGAGCATCGCCCGCACCGGCACGTTCACGACGACACAGGCGAGTGCCCACTCCGTCCACGTCACCCTCACCGGCCTGGAACCGGGCCGCGAGTACTGGTACCGCTTCCGCACCGGTGGCCACATCTCCCCCGTCGGCCGCGCCCTCACCGCACCGGCCGTCGGCACCTCGCCCGAGCTGAGCATGCTCTTCGCCTCGTGCTCGCACTACGAGGAGGGCTACTTCACCGCCTACCGCAGGATGGCGGAAGAGCACCCCGACCTGATCCTGCACCTCGGCGACTACATCTACGAGGGCGCCGCCACGACCACGAAGGTCCGCGAGTTCGCGCCCGCCGCCGAGATCAGCACGCTGGCCAACTACCGCGTCCGCCACGCCCAGTACAAGACCGACCCGGACCTGCAGGCCGCGCACGCCACCGCGCCCTGGCTGGTCGTCTGGGACGACCACGAGGTCGAGAACAACTACGCCAACCTGATCCGCAACGACACCAACCCCGCAGGCGACTTCAAGGCCCGCCGCGCGGCCGCGTACAAGGCCTACTACGAGCACATGCCGCTGCGCAGCGCACAGGCCCCCACCGCGGAGAACATGTTGCTGCACCGCAGGGTCCGCTGGGGCAGCCTCGCCACGTTCCACATGCTCGACACCCGCCAGTACCGCACCGACCAGGCGTGCGGTGACGGCTCGAAGGTCTGCCCGGAAGCCGACAATCCCTCACGAACCCTCACCGGCACCTCGCAGGAGACGTGGCTGATCGACGGCCTCCGCCAGAAGCTCGGCACCTGGGACTTCCTGGGCCAGCAGGTGTTCTTCGCCCAGAGGCTCAACAGCGCTGACGGCGCGAGGAGCATGGACGCGTGGGACGGCTACACCGCCAACCGCACCCGCATCCAGAACGCGTGGGACACCAACGGCAACAAGGGCACCGTCGTGCTCACCGGCGACGTGCACCGCAGCTGGGCCGCGAACCTCATGCAGAACTACGGCACGCAGAACCGGATCATCGGCACCGAGCTCGTCACCACGTCGATCACGTCCGGCGGTGACGGCAACGCGGCCGACAACAGCCTCAACCCGACGCTGAACCCGCACGTGAAGTACTTCAAGAACCTGCGCGGCTACGTCCGCACCCGCACCACCTCCACGCAGATGAACGTGGACTTCCGCGCCGTCGACAAGGTCACCGTCCGCGACTACCCGGTGAAGACGGTCGGCAGCTACATCGTCGAAGCCACCAACCCCGGATTGCAGGCGCCGTGAAGACACTGCTGATCGCGAGCCTCCTGCTCGCCCCCGCGCCCATCACGTGGTCCACGGTCAACAGCGAGTCGAGCGGCGACCAGGACAACGCGTCCGTCTCGGCCACCCGCAACGGCTACACGGCCGTCGTGTGGGAGGACGACCGCGACTCCACCAACCCCGAGGACCCGATCCACTCCGACATCTGGATCCGCCTCTACAAGGAGGGCACCTCCCTCTACGAGAAGAAGCTGAGCACCGGCGGCACCGGCAACTGGCGTCACTGGCAGCCCGACGTGTCGCTGCACGAGAACGGCACCGCCGTCGTCGTGTGGTCGGAAGACCCGGACGGCAACGGTTACTACAACATCGCGGTCCGCTCGGTCAGCGCCGGCGGCACCGTGTCGGGCTCCGGCACGGCCAACGCGAGCTCCGACGGCCAGCAGCACTTCCCCAGCGTCGCGGCCGACCCGGACACCGGCGGCTTCGCGGTGACGTGGGAGGACAAGCAGGGCACCAACCCGCCCACCGTGCGCGTGAGCGGGTTCGCGTCCATCTCGTCCAAGACCTACGAGGCCCAGGTCAACAACGCGGGCGGCACCCACGCCAAGCCCCAGGTGGCCATGGGCGCCGCGGGCAACGCGATCGTGGTGTGGGAGGCCGACGCCAACGTCGCCCGCAAGATCCTCACCCCGTCCGGCGGCGTGAAGCAGGCGCAGACCACGACGGGGCAAGGCAGGCGCCCCGCCGTGGCGGCCAACTTCAACGGCGACTTCGCGGTCGCCTGGGAGCAGTCCGGTGTCCGCACCCAGTCCTTCACCGCGGCCGGGGCATCGCGTGGCGCCGTCGCCCAGACCACCGGCACCGACCCGCAGATCGGCATCGACGACCAGCTCGGCGTCGCGGTGACCACGGCGGAGGCACAGGACGTCTACACCCACGTCTACAACCCCGACGGCACCACCACCGGCCGCCCCGCGCGGCAGCTCACCGTCTCGAACGCCACCGGCAGGCAGGACGAGCCCGCCGTCGGCGTCGATCCGTGGGGCCGAGTCAGCATCGTCTACACCGACGACAACGACGGCAACGGGCACGACCAGATCTACCTCGGCACCGGCCTGACCACCCAGGCCTGGTAGCTCAGCGCAGACAGTTCAGCGCTGGTCGAGTGGCCGGCGTCGCTGGTGGACATCCGCCAGCGACGCCGGCTTCCACCACCCCTGCACGTCGTAGGTGTCCACGCCCGGCGGCACGATCTCGTCGATCCGGTCCAGCACGTCGTCTGTCAGCACCAGCGAAGCGCCCTCCAGCAACGACTCCAGCTGCTCCATCGTGCGCGGCCCGGTGATCGCCGAGGTCACCGCCGGATGCGTGGTCGCGAACGCGATCGCCAGCGCAGGCAGCGACACCCCCATCTCGTCGGCGAGCTTCGCGAACTGCTCCACCGCGTCGAACTTCGCCGCGTTCTCCGGCAACGTCTCGTCGAACCGCCGCGGGTGCAACGTGGACCGGAACGCCTCAGCCGCCGCGCCACGCCGGTGCTTGCCCGTCAGGAACCCACCCGCCAGCGGGCTCCACACCAGCACCCCCATCCCGAGTCGCCGGCACGTCGGCAGCACAGACCGCTCGATCCCTCTCGCCAGCAACGAGTACGGCGGCTGCTCGGTCCGGAACCGCAGGAACCCGCGGTTCATCGACACGTGGTACGCCTCGACGATCTCCTCCGCCGGGAACGTCGAACACCCGAACGCCCGGATCTTCCCGTCCCGCACCAGATCCGTCAGCACCGACAGCGTTTCCTCGATGTCGGTCGTGTAGTCCGGCCGGTGCACCTGGTACAGGTCGATCCAGTCGGTGCCGAGCCGGCGCAGGCTGTCCTCGACGGCCCTGACGACGTACCGGCGCGAGTTGCCGCTGCGGTTGCGGCCTTCACCCAGCGGGAAGTGCACCTTGGTGGCGAGCACGACGTCGTCCCTGCGGTCCTTCAACGCCTTGCCGACGATCTCCTCGGACTCCCCGGCCGAGTACATGTCGGCGGTGTCGACGAAGTTGATGCCGGCGTCGAGTGCGCGGTGGATGATCCGCACGCCCTCGTCGTGGTCCTTGTTGGCGACATCTCCGAACATCATGGCACCGAGGCAGTGGTGGCTGACCTCGATGCCGGTTCCCCCGAGTACGCGATAACGCATGGTCATGCCGCAAAACCTAGGAACTAGAGTCGCCTCTAGGTCAAGAACCTATGCTCGGGGCATGAGCTTGAGCATAGGGCAGGTGGCCGAACGCACCGGGCTGAGCGTGCACGCGCTGCGGTTCTACGAGAAGGAGGGCATCCTCGCCAACGAGGTCCACAGAGGACCGGGCGGGCGCCGGGTCTACACGCAACAGGACGTCGACTGGCTGCGCATGTGCATCATGCTGCGGATGTCCGGAATGCCGGTGCCGGAGATCCGCCGCTACACCGAGCTGGTCCGCCAGGGCGACGGCAACGAGCTGCAGCGCCTCGAGATCCTCAAGGAACACCAGGAGCGCGTGCGTCAGCAGATGGCGCAGCTCCAGGAGTGCATGGACCTGATCACCTACAAGGTGGGCATCTACGAGGATTACGTCAATTCGATCGCCACCAGAGCGGTCGGCCAATAATCTCGGGCGCATGCCCGTCGTGCTCTCGCTGAACATCGCCCAGAAGACGATCCCGGTCGACTACGCCAAGAAGGGCGCGACCGCGATCGACAAACGCCCGGTGGACGGGCCGCTGGAGGTGAGCCCGCCCGGACCGAAGGGCACAGCGGGCAGCGGCGTCCAGGGCGATCAGATCGGCGACTGGAACCACCACGGCGGCGACTACCAGGCCGTTTACGGCTACGCCCGTGAAGACCTCGACTTCTGGCAGGCAGAGCTGGGCGTCGGCCTCCACAACGGCCAGTTCGGCGAGAACCTGACGACGCAGGGCATCGACCACACGCACGCCCTCGTGGGCGAGCGGTGGCGGGTCGGCACCGCGTTGCTGGAGGTCTCCGCGCCACGCGTGCCGTGCCGCACGTTCGCGGGCTTTCTCGGGCAGAGCGGCTGGGTGAAGCGGTTCACGCAGGAGGCGCGGCCCGGCGCGTACTTCCGCGTGATCGAGGCGGGACTGATTGCGCCAGGCGACGAGATCACCGTCGTCCACCGGCCCGGCCACGACGTCACGGTCGAGATGTTCTTCCGCGCCGTCACCACGGACGCGGACCTGCTCCCCCGCCTTCTGGAGGCGGGTGACTCGGTGCCGCCCGACGTGATCGAGCTGGTGCACAGGCGCAGGGTCGTCGAGCTCGACTCCTGACGACCGGATGTGGGCACCGCTCCGCGAAAGGAACGGCGCCCCCGAGCACTACTGGACGGGGAAGCGCCTCACCCACCGCTTCTGCCACGGTGTTTCCACCGCGCGCCGGTGGTAGTTCGCGCGTGTCCACGCCACGGCTTCGTCCGCCGGCACGCCCGCCAGGACGGCGAGGCACGAGATGACCGTGCCGGTGCGTCCGACGCCACCGCTGCAGGCGACCTCGACGCGTTCGCCGGACAGTGCGCGGGCGTGCAGGGCGCGAATCACCCTGATCGCGGCGTCGTGATCACGCGGAAGACGGAAGTCCGGCCAGTCGATCCAGTCGTGCGGCCACGGCATGTCGACAGGTCGTGGCTGCAGGTACACCCCGTACTGGGGATGCGGGTCCACGATCTTGCCGTCGCGCAGGCCACGCCCGGTGATCACGGCCCCGTCGGGCAGTTCGACGATCTTCACGAACAGTTCCCCCAAACAGTCTTCGTTTCGTGAAGTGTAGGAAAGCCCGTCAGACGGACAGCAGCACGACCAGCGGCGGGACACCTTCCGCCGCCACGCCTCCCCACGCCTGGTTGCGCGGCCTGCTCATCGCCAGCTGATCGGCCACCGCCAGCACGACGCTGCCCAGCAGCATGAACCACGACACGTAGATCACCAGCGTGCGCCCGACCAGCTCGTGCCCCGAATGCACGGCGATGAGCCCGGCGATCAGGCCACCGGCCAGGAACAGGTTGTAGAACCCCACCCCGAACGCCCACAGCCGGATCGCCGGCACGTCCTGCGCGGGCTGCCGGAACACCGAGTAGTGCACGCGGTGGATCAGAAACGCCTCCCACACCCACACGACCAGGTGCACGAGCACGGCCACCCCCGCCGCGACCTGCGCCACGACGCTCATTGCGTCACCCCGTGGCGTCCCAAAGCCTCCAGCCCGTGCGAAGACAGGTCGCGGAAGAACGCGCTCATCACGTCACCCACGGCGAACGCCAGGAACTGCACCGAGGGCGTGTGCACGGTGAACGTGTGCGGTGCGTTGGGTGGGATGACGATGGCGGAGCCCGGCGAAAGGTCGTGCAGCTCGCCGTCGAGCAACACGGCCATGCGCCCGTGCACCACGTAGTAGGCCTTGGGCCACGGCGTGCGGTGCGGTGGCGCGGCCTCGCCTCGCGGCGCGTCCACCTCGAACAGCTCGAACGCGCCGCCGGTGTGCTTCCCGGAGATCCGGACGGTGATCGTCGCGTCGGGCGAGGTCAGTTCCTCGCCCTCGCCTGCGGTGCTCACAACACGGGTGCTCATCATGCCGAGCAGCGTCCGTCTCCCCGGGCAACCCCGGACATCCCGCAAATCTGGGATGCCCGGACCACACGACGGCGGCGCATACTGCGAACCATGTGGGAAGGCCGGGCGCAGGGCGTGCGGCGCGAGGTGACAGCGCTGGCGAGCGCCGGGCTGGACGTCGCGCAGCTGCACGCGGCGGCCATCGCCCTGGTCGACCGGGTGGTTCCGTGCGAGCTCGCCTGCTGGGCCTCCATGGACCCCGACTCGGGCGCGATCAGCTCGATGACCAGCGGCGCCAACCGCATCCCGCAGCAGTACGAGCCACTCCTCGCGAGCGTCGAGCACACACCGGGCGAGCCGCACACGTTCGCGGCCCTCGCCCAGCGCGGCGACACCGTGGCAAGGCTGGGGGACAAGCGCTCGACGCGGCTCAACGAGGTCTGGCGCCCGCTCGGGCTCAGCCACGAGCTGCGCGCGCTGTTCCGCGCCGACGACACGTGCTGGGGAGCGGCGGGCATGGTGCGCACGAGCGACTTCAGCGAGCGCGAGCTGGAGTTCATCGCGTCGGTGGCACCCGCGCTGGGATCGGCGACCAGGGTCGCAGCGCGAACAGCGGCCAGACGGGACGGCGCACCCGCCATCGTCGTCGTGGCGGAGGACGGCACGATCCGCGCGACGACCGCCTCCGCGACACGGTGGCGCGAAGAGCTGGAGGAGATCGCGCCGGGCAGGTTCGCCGTGATGATGCGCGCCGCCGCGGCCGGCACCCGCGCCGGGACGTTCAAGGCGCGAGTCCGCGACGCGCACGGCGGCTGGATCCTCCTCGAGGCCAGCGAGCTCGTCAGCACCGACGGCGTGGAGGCCGCGGTGACGATCAGCCGGGCGTCCGGCACGGAGCTGACCGGGTTGCTGCTGAAGGCCCACGGGGTGACCGCGCGCGAGCGGGACATCTGCCACGAGGTGCTGGCCGGCCAGTCGACGGCGGAGATAGCGGCACGGCTCGCCATCTCGCCGTACACCGTCCAGGACCATCTCAAATCGGTCTTCGCGAAGTTCGGCGTGCGCAGCCGGGCAGAGCTCGTCGCGAAGCTGTCGTAGCAGCTGCCGGGAGGCTCTCAGAGGGGACCTTCGGGGGATCGATCCGGGAGCCGCGCTCTGCCAGCATGAGCGCCATGTACTCCGACCGCGCCCTAGTCATCGGCGCCGGCTTCGCGGGACTGCTGGCGGCCAGGGTGTTGTCCGAGTCGTACGGCGACGTCGTGCTCGTGGAGCGCGATCAGATCACCGTGGACACCGAACACCGCGCAGGCATCCCGCAGGCCCACCACCCGCACGCGCTGCTGGCCCGCGGCGCCGAGGCGCTGGAAGCTCTCTTCCCCAAGCTGGGCGCGGAACTCGCGGCCGCGGGCGCGGTCGAGGCCGACCTCGGCAGCGACTTCATGAGCCGCGCCCCCGCCGGGTGGGCACCGCGCGACCCCATCGGCCTGAAGGTCCACTCGATGACACGGGTGACGATCGAACAGATCATCCGGCGCAGGGTGCTCAAGCTGCCCAACGTGTCCCTTGTGGACGGTGTCACGATCGACGGCCTGCTGCACGACCGCGGCACGGTCACCGGCGTGCACGGCAGGCGGGCCGACGAGTCCTACACCGACTACGCGGACCTCGTGGTCGACGCGTCCGGCCGCACCAGCAAGCTCGTCTCGTGGCTCGCGGAGTTCGGCGTGCACTGCCCGGCGCCGATGATCGTGAACGGCCACCTCGCCTACACCTCACGCCTCTACCACGTGAACCACGACCTCAAGCTCGACTGGAAGACCGCCTACGAGATCACGCACGCCCCCACCACCAGACGCGGCGGCGCGGTGTCCACAGTGGACGGCGGTCTGTGGTTCGTGACCCTGTTCGGCGCGGGCGGCGACGCCGCCCCGACCGACGAGGACGGCTTCCTCGCCTACGCCACCACGCTTGAGTGCCAGGACATCGCCGAGATCATCAAGACGGCGACCCCGGCGTCAGCGATCCACCACGCCCCCAACCTGCGCAGCCGCTGGAACCGCTTTCACAAGGTCCCGAACTGGCCGCGCGGCCTGCTCGCCCTCGGTGACTCGGTCGTCTCGCTCAACCCCGTCTACGGCCACGGCATGACCCTCGCCGCCCTCAACTGCACCGACCTGCGAAACCTGCTCGAGGACCACGACCTGGCCCACGAGCCGCTCGTCTTCCAGCGCGCGGTCGCCAAGTCCGCCCAGATCCCGTGGACCTCCGCGACCACCACCGACCTCGGCTGGAGCCAGCGGAAACTGCCGCGGAGCACGCGGTTCACGCAGTGGTACGCCCGCCACCTGTTCGAGGTCATCCCCGGCAACCCGCAGGTCTACCGCGCCTTCATCCGCGTCTCGCAGATGGTCGACCACCCGGCGGCACTCTTCCGGCCCGCCGTTCTGCGCCGAGTGCTGTGGAGCGCCCTCAGCGGATCGCGCCCTCGGGCCAGAGAACGGTGACCGGCACACCTCGCGACCGCGCATAGGCGACCACATCAGCAGTGCCACCGGGTCCGCGGCCGGGCTGCCCGTCCCACACGGCCAGCAACGCGTCGGACTCGTCGACCATCCGTTTGCCCGCCTCCATGTACGCGTGCGGGTCGGGCGTGACGAACGGCAGTTGCACGACCTTGGCCGCCTGCGCGAGCAACCTGTCGTAGACGGGCCGGTAATCCTCAGGCAGCGACTCGCGATACCTCACCGCGGGCAGCACGGCAACGAGCGCACCGCCGGCGTCCAGCACAGCCTGCGCGAACACGGCGTCGGCGCCGTCTGCCAGGCACGACACACCACCGACATCGCCGCTCTCGGCCACGGCGGCACGGATCATCCGATCAATCTCCGCCTCCAGCTCGGCCGAGAGGCCGCGATGTCCTGTGATGGCGAGCTGCGTCATCTGGGCAGGATAGGCGGCCACCACGAGATCAGGCCGCCGGACACAGCGCACTTGGCGGCTGAGCCTCTCAGCCGCGCTTCCGCTCTGCGAATTCCTTTGCGACAGCCGTGTAGTGGACGTTCGTCATGATCCCGAGGATGTTCCCGAACGGGTCCACGACGGACGCCGTCACGTACCCCTCACCGCGCACCCGCGGCTCGTCGTGCGTCTTCGCACCGAGCTCGTGCAGCCGGGCGAACGTCGCCTCGAGATCGTCGACCGCCCAGAACAGGATCGCACCGGCCGGACCGTCCGACGGCGTCACCTCGAACTTCCGCTGTGCCAGCCCCAGCTCGGCCAGGTAGTCGCCGAGACGGAACTCGACGTACCCGAGCTCCCCCTCCGGCGTGCGCCCCTCGAAGTAGGCCTCGATCCCGAGGAACGACGTGTACCAGGCGCGCGCCGCCTCCAGGTCGTCGGCGTAGTAGGTCACAGTCGACATGCCTCGCAACATCGCGAATCCCTCCAGAAAAAACTTCGGTGTCGGGATTCACCCTCCGCCGTAAAGTGCTCATCTAGTGAGCACTTTGATGAGGAACCTCGGAACATGCGCGCAGACCGTCTCGTCGCCACGTTGCTGCTGATGCAGGCCAGAGGCCGCATCACCGCCGCTGAGCTGGCAAAAGAGCTCGAAGTGTCCACCGCCACCGCCCGCCGCGACCTCGAGGCGCTGTCCACCGCGGGTGTCCCCGTGTACCCCCAGCCAGGTCGCGGCGGCGGCTGGTCGCTCATCGGCGGGGCCCGCACCGACCTGAGCGGGCTGACCGCGGCGGAGGCGCAGGCGTTGTTCCTGATCGCCGGACCGGCCGCTTCCGTCGCGCCGCAGGTGAAATCCGCACTGAGGAAGCTGGTGCGCGCACTGCCGCAGACGTTCCGCGCCGAAGCGGAAGCCGCGGCGTCCGCCGTCGTCGTCGACACCGCGGGCTGGGGCGACGACACGAAGGACCGGCCGGCGCTGGTGTCGGTGCTGCAACAGGCCGTGGTGCAGCAGATCAAGGTCCGCCTGACCTACCAGAAGCGCGGCTCGGCACCCACCGGGCGCGTGGTCGACCCGTGGGGACTCGTCGACAAGGACGGCATCTGGTACTTCGTCGCCGGCACCCCGCACGGCCAGCGGACGTTCCGGATCGACCGGATCCTCGGTGCGACCCTGACCGGCACGCCGTCGACGAAGCCGCCGGACTTCGAGCTGACGAAGGCGTGGGACTCGGTCGTCACGGAGGTCGAGCAACGCCGTTCGGAGACCGCGGCGATCATGCTGGTGCCCGCCCGGTTCGTGAAGATCTTCCAGCACATGCACGGCCGCCACTGCACGGTGCTCGCGAACATCGGCGAGCACGTCCGGGTGCAGCTGACCGCACCGCGCCCGCTCGACATCGCCCGCAACGTCGCCGGGTGGGGCGGCCTGATCACCGTCGAGTCACCGGACTCGGTGCAGGAGCACCTCGCACGCATCGGCGCCGAGCTGGTCAGCCGATACCCACCTGCTTCTCCAGCCGGTCCAGCCGAGTCATGATCATCTGCAGCACCTTGGCCGCGTCCGGCGCGGCCTGCTGCTGCTTCTTCAGGTGCACGATGCCGGCGAGCGCGGTCTGCACGGCACGGCGCGTGCCCTTGAGGTCGGCGCCGTGCTCGCGGAGCACCTCGCCGCCCTTGCCGTCGGGTTCGGCGATGATGCCGAGCAGAAGGTGCTCGCAGCCCACGTAGTTGTGCCCCAGCGACATCGCCTCGACCACGGCAAGTTCCAGCGCGTTGACCGCGTCCTGGGCGAAGCCGGTCCCCTCGCCGGGCGAGGACGGAAAACGCAGCGTCCGCGGGTCGATGTCGATCGCGCGCAGCACGTCCAGACCGAGGTTGGCGCCCTCCTCGACGAGCGCCCGCCCCAGCTCAGCGGTGGTCACCACGGGCGACTCGGCCGCGCGACGGATCACCGTGCGCAGCCGCTCGGTGAGCTGCGAGCCCCGGTCGCCGTCGAGATCCGCGACCGTGAGCCCGCGCACCGAGGTGAGCCGCTTGACCGACACCTCGAGCGCGCGCTGACAGATCGCCGAGACCGGAATGTTCAGTTCCTTCACCGTTTCGGCCAGGTCATCGGGCAGGTACACGTTGATTTTCGGCATAACCCTATATGTACCCCCATGTAGGGTTACAGTCAATGGCAAACGCGGCAACCGTCACACTTGCGGGTGATCAAAGGTGACGGGAGCGCGGGCGTGGAGGAGAAGAGCAGGCTCATCGGGAGCCGCTACCGGTTGCAGGAGAAGATCGGTCAGGGGGCGATGGGAGTCGTCTGGCAGGCCTACGACGAGCAACTGCATCGCGTGGTCGCGGCAAAGGAGCTGCTCGCGCTCGACGGCCTCGACGACGCCAAGATCGAACGCGCCAAGGCCAGGGCCATGCGCGAGGCCCGGCTGGCCGCGCGGCTCGAACACCCGAACGCCATCCGCGTCTACGACGTCGTGGAGGAGGACGGTCAGCCCTGGCTGATCATGGAGTACCTCCCCTCCCGCAGCCTCGCCGCCGTGATCGCCGAACAGGGCTCGCTGCCGCCCCGCGAGGTCGCCCGCATCGGCTGCTACACCGCCGCCGCCCTCGCCGCCGCGCACCGCCACGGCATCCAGCACCGCGACGTGAAGCCCGGCAACGTCCTGATCGGCGACCAGGAAGTCAAGATCACGGACTTCGGCATCTCCCGCGCCACCGACGACGGCACCGCCACCGCGACCGGCACCGTCGGCACGCCCGCCTTCTTCTCCCCCGAGGTCGCCCGCGGCGACGACGCCGGTTTCCCCTCCGACGTCTTCTCGCTCGGCGCCACGCTCTACAACGCCGTCGAGGGCGCCCCTCCGTTCGGCGCCGCCGACAACCACATCGCGATGCTCCACCGGGTGGCGAGCGGTTCGTTCATGCCGCCGGCCAGTGCCGGGCCGCTGCTGTCCCCCGTGCTGTTCCGGCTGCTGGCCAACGACCCGGAGCGGCGGCCGACCATGGAGGAGGCCGTGCACCTGCTGGCCGCCGTGGTGAACGAGTCGCCGCAGGTGTCCGAGGCGACCGCCGTCATTCCGGCCACGGTCGAGCTTCCGGTCGAGGCCCAGCCGGAGGAGAAGGCCAAGCAGGAGGCGAGCGCGGCCGCCGCCGGGCTGGTGGCCGGAGCCGCTGCCGCCGAGGCCGCCAAGCTCACGGCGCCCGAGCCGCAACCAGAGCCGGAGCCCGAGCCCGAGCCGCAGCCGGAACCCGAGCCCGAGCCCGCGGTGGCAGCACCCGTAGAACCTGTTGCCACACAAGAGGAACCGGCACCCGTCACCCCGGTCCCCGCCCAGCCGGAACCCGAGGAGAAGCGGCGCAGGTTCCCGCTGGTCCCCATCGCGATCGTGATCCTCGTGCTGGCCGTGGGCATCGGCTCGTTCCTGTTGTGGCCCAAGGGCGGCAGCCAGAACAACGCGGCCAACCCGCCGACCTCCGGCACCTCGAACGCGCCCACCACGAGCCAGTCCCAGCCGCAGTCGCCGACGGAAACGCCGGCACGGCCCACGACCCAGCCCCAGTCGAACCCTCAGACAGCCACCCCGAACCCCGGCCAGACGCCCCCGCCGGCCCCGCAGACCGCACAGCAGGCGATCGAGGCGTACTACGCGCTGATCCCCAACGACCTGCAGACCGGCTGGTCGCTGCTCACCGAGAGCTTCAAGGCCAGCCGCCGCAACCTGACCTTCGAGGGCTACCAGTCGTTCTGGCGCCAGTACACGGGCGTCCAGGTGTCGAACCCGGAACCGCAGGGCGACAACGTCGTGACGGTGACAGTGCAGTACATGCAAGGCGGCAGTGTCGCCATGACCGAGCGCCACACGTACACGCTCGTTCAGCAGAACGGCAAGTGGATGATCGACAGGCAGGTGCCATGACCCGGCACGCACTCGTCACCGGAGCCTCGCGCGGCATCGGTGCCGCCATCGCCCACGCCCTCGCGGACAAGGGCCACCGGATCGCCGTCCACTTCCGGTCCGACCCGGCCGCGGCGGAAGCAGTCGCCGCGAACCTGCCAGGAGACGGTCACGTCACCGTGCAGGGCGATCTCGGTGCCGGCCAGGCCGAGCAGATCGTCGGCGAGACGGTCGAGAAGCTCGGCGGGCTCGACGTCCTGGTCAACAACGCGGGCATCTACTTCCACCACCCGATCACGACGACCAGCTTCGGCGAATGGCAGGAAGCCTGGCGCCGCACCATCGAGCTCAACCTGTTCGGCCCCGCCGACCTCGCCTGGCACGCGGTCCGGCACATGACCGAGGGCGGCCGGATCATCAACATCGGCTCCAGGGGCGCCTACCGCGGCGAACCCGACGCCCCGGCGTACGGGGCGGCGAAGGCCGGGCTGCACGCGATGACCCAGTCGCTCGCGCAATCCCTTGCGCCGCAGGGCATCGCGGTCGCCGGTGTCGCGCCGGGCTTCGTCCGCACCGAGATGGTCACCGATTTCCTCGCCGGTCCCGAGGGCGACGCGATCCGGGCGCAGAGCCCGTTCCACCGCGTCGCCGAGCCCGAGGAGGTGGCCTCGGCGGTCGCGTGGCTCGCGCAACCGGAAGCGGTGTGGGCCAGCGGCACGATCATCGACGTGAACGGCGCGTCCTACCTCCGCTGATTCCCCGGAAGGCGACCGGAACTGGTTCCGGTCGCTTGTTGATCTTCCCCGCAACCGGTCTAGACCACTAACGTCGCGGTGGGCGCACGACGAAGTGGAAGGCAACCCCTGCAATGCGTTCACTCCGATCTCGCCTCGGCGCCGTCAGCCTCGCGCTGGCCGCGACCGCGGCGACACTGACGGTCATCGCGCCGGCCGCGCAGGCCGCGTATCCCCCGGGTTTCAAGAGCGTCGGCTACCAGCCGTCGTGGTCCAGCAACGTCAGCACCATCCCGTACAACAAGCTCACGCACATCAACTACGCGTTCGTGCTGCCGAACGCGAACGGCACGCTCCAGGGCGTCCCTGAGCCCGGCAGGCTGCAGCAGCTGGTGAGCCTCGGCCACCAGAACGGCGTGAAGGTCTCGATCGCCGTCGGCGGGTGGAACAACGGCAACGACGACAACTTCGAGATCCTGGCCGCCAACGCGAACAGCCGCACCACGTTCGTGAACGCCCTGATCAACGTCGTCAACCAGTACAACCTCGACGGCGTCGACATGGACTGGGAGTACCCGGACCCCGGCGTCGAGGGCGACAACTTCACCCTGCTGATGCGGCAGCTGGGCGACGCACTGCACAGCAGGGGCAAGCTGCTCACGGCCGCGGTCGTCAGCGAGGGCTCCGTGGCGAACGGTGTGCAGCCCGCGGTGTTCGGCATCGTCGACTGGCTGAACATCATGGCCTACGACGGCGGCAGCCCGCACGCGAACTACGACTGGTCGATCAACAGCGTCAACTTCTGGAAGAACCGCGGTCTGCCGGCGAGCAAGGCGGTTCTGGGCGTGCCCTTCTACAGCCGTCCGACCTACATCTCCTACCGCGACCTCGTCGCGCAGGACCCGGCCAACGCCAACCGCGACTGCTACAACGGCAACTGCTACAACGGCCTGCCGACGATCCGCCGCAAGACCACGTGGGCGATGTCGAACGCGGGCGGCGTCATGAACTGGGAGCTCTCCCAGGACACCACGAACAGCACCAGCCTGCTCAACGCCATCTGGGAAACCGCGTCCGGCGGCAACCCGAACCCGCCCACCGGCGGCACGATCACCGGCTACGGCGGCAAGTGCGTCGACGTGGCGGGCGCGAACTCCGCCAACGGCACCGCGGTTCAGCTCTGGACGTGCAACGGCACCAACGCCCAGCAGTGGACCCGCAACGGCAACACGGTGCGCGCCCTGGGCAAGTGCCTCGACGCGTCCGGCACGGCCAACGGCGCCGTGACACAGATCTGGGACTGCACCGGCGCGCCGAACCAGCAGTGGACCTCCGAGGCCAACGGCCAGCTGCGCAACGTGGGGTCGGGCAGATGCCTCGACGCCACCGGCCCCAGCTCGGCGGACGGCACCAGGCTCCAGCTCTGGGACTGCGCCGGCACCGCCAACCAGCAGTGGCGCTTCAACTGAGTCTCCGGCCCGATGACGCGGGCGATGATCCCTCACCGGGATCATCGCCCGCCGTACGATCTGTGCCGTGGCACCCAGCCTGGAAAACCTGCTGGTCGTGGGCATCGCGTCGAGCGCGCTGTTCGACCTCTCCGCGTCCGACGCCGTCTTCCACTCCGAAGGCGAGCACGCCTACCGCGCCTACCAGGAAGCGCACCTCGACGAGCCGTTCGCGCCGGGGGTCGCGTTCCCGTTCATCCGCCGGCTGCTGCAGCTCAACTCGCTGGGACCGCTGGTCGAGGTCATCGTGCTGTCGCGCAACTCCCCCGACACGGGCCTGCGCATCCTCCGCTCGGCCGCCCACCACGGGCTCACGATCACGCGCGCGATCTTCACCGAGGGACGCGCACCTCACGAGTTCATGCCGGCGCTGAACATGTCGCTGTTCCTGTCCGCTCACGAGGACGACGTCCGCAAGGCGACGCTGGCCGGCATGCCCGCCGGTCAGGTCCTCAAGTCGTCGTTCAAGGACGACGACGACCCGGCGTTGAGGATCGCGTTCGACTTCGACGGCGTGCTGGCGGACGACGCGGCGGAGCGGGTCTACCAGAGCGGCGGGCTCGACCAGTTCCAGGAACACGAGGCCACGAACGTCGTCACGCCGCTCGATCCCGGTCCACTGAGGAACTTCCTCGCCGGCATCAACCGGATCCAGCGGCAGGCCGAGAACCGGATCCGCGTCTCGGTGGTCACGGCCAGGTCGGCACCGGCACACGAGCGCGCGATCAACAGCCTCAAGGCGTGGGGGCTGACGGTGAACGACGCGTTCTTCCTGGGAGGCCTCAGGAAGGCCCCGATCCTCGACGTCCTCAAGCCGCACATCTTCTTCGACGACCAGCGCGGGCACCTGATCCAGACCGTGCCGTGCGTGCACATCCCCTTCGGGGTCACCAACGAAACGTGACCTCGACATGAGTAGCTGTACTCATGACAGTCCGGGTGTGACGCAGGACTCTCAGGATCATGACTACTTCCACGCCCCCGCACACGCCGACGACCGGTGCCTTCTACATGCAGGCGGTCCTCTCGTTCGGGCTCTCGCTGACCGCCGTCGGCATCGGAGTCGTCTTCCTGCCCGTCGACGGATGGGTGCGCGCGTTCCTGGGAATCGCGATGCTCTACACGGTCACGTCGGCGTTCACGCTGGCCAAGGTGATCAGGGACCGGCAGGAGGACACCTACATCACGAGCCGGGTGGACAGAGCGCGGCTGGACAAGCTGCTGGCCGAGCACGACCCGTTCAAACTCGACGCGGCTTGATTGATGGGCGCCCGTTCGCGCTGGCGAGCAGACCAGAGGAACAGGCCTTCATCAAGAAGACCTCCCGAGCGAGACCGTCCTCGATCGCGCCGGGCTGTGCACCCGGTCGAACTCGGCGCCGACGCGGCCTGATCAGAGGAGGCCCAGCGGGCCGGGAGCGGGGAGGCCGAACTGCCCGGCGAAGTCCACGCCGAACGACAGCTGCTCACGCAACGGCACCGCGCTGCGAGTGGTGCCGGCGATGTTCTCCGCCCCCTCCTTCGAGAACAGCGGCGGCCACATGGTGATCGCGTCGCGGAGGCCGAGCTCCGCCACCTCCGCGCGCCAGGACGGCCAGAACACGCTGGCGTAGTAGTTCTCCAGGCCACCGTCCAGCATCCACATCAGCCACTGGCCGTGCGGACCGTCGAACGTCTCCCACTCCAGCGAGTCCGGTGCGAAGTAGACGACCTGGCCCGGCTCCCCGGGCCGGCCGCGTCGCGCGCAGTCCATGCCGTTCAACGCGAACACGCCGCCCAGCACGTCGTGCGCGAGGACCAGCCCCGCTTCGGGCGCCCACGAGGGATCGAACGAGGCGGGGAACCCGTTCACCTCGGCCAGACTCGGCAACGCACCACCGGATCCGCCGTACACGCGCAACCAGCCGTGGTGCAGCAGCATCCCGCCGCTGTTCAGCACGACCGCGCCCAGCAGAGACCGCGCTGTCACCTGCAGCTGCAGCAGCGTCGCACGACACGCCGAACTGTCCGGCGGCAGCACCACGCACTCGGTGGCGCCTTCGGCGATGGCGTCCGCGATCACCGGCCAACCGGGATCGGTGACGTCGACGAGTTCGGCGATGTCTCGCACAGATCCCCCAGGAAACGTAGAAGGGCCCGGCCACACCGCGACCGGGCCCCATCCAACCACCAATTCCGCGACAGCCAGCCTTCGCCGCGTCTTCGACGCTCAGCGGGCCACCTCGCGGCACCGGTCCCGCGCCCCCGGTACAACCAGTACAGGGACGCGGGGCCGGCACCACGATGCGGCCGTCTGACCGCCGAACACGGGGCAAAGGCCGACTGCCACGGCACTAGCGAGCGAGACCGTCCTCGATCGCCTTGATGATCGCCGGCCTCAGCTCGGCAGCCGAGATGATCGCGTCGACCGACCCGACCTCGACCGCGCGCTGCACGCTGTGCACCCGGTCGAACTCGGCGGCCATCTCGTTCAGCTTCTCCGTCCGCACCGACTGACGCGTCGCCGTCAGCTCGGCGGTCAGGGCCGCGCGCTCGGCACCGGTGGCCTCGGCGACCGAGGCCTCCAGCTTCTTCACGCGCGGGTCGTTGGCGGTGCGGCCGTCGACCTCGCGGGCGAACACCACGGCCGCGGCGGGTGCGCCGCCGATGACCGAGGCGTACGAGCCCTCGACCGCGAGCACCGTCATGGACGGGTTCAGGGCCTTGGAGAAGACCACGAACGCGCCGCCGTGGTAGCGCGAGATCACGCAGAACACGATCGGGCCGACGAAGTTGACGATCGCGCGGCCGATCTCCGCGCCGTACTCCAGCTGGAGTTCGCGCATCGACTCCGGGGAGCCGTCGAAGCCGGACAGGTTCGCGAGCACCACGAGCGGCCGGTTGCCCGAGGCCGCGTTGATCGCGCGGGCCGCCTTCTTCGACGACTTCGGGAACAGCGTGCCGGCGGTGTAGGTGTCCGGGCCGTCGGTGGGCGGGAAGCCGGTGCGGGGCACGCCGCGCGACTCGATGCCCAGCAGCGTCACGGCAATGCCGCCGAGGTGCACGTCCTGGACGACCGCGGTGTCGGCCTCCGCCATGCCCGCCCAGCGCTCCAGCACGTCATGGTCCTGGTCGGACAGCGCGCGCATGACCGTGCGGATGTCGAACGGCTTCTTGCGGTCCGGGTTCGCCTCGATCGAGAAGATCTCGCCGACCGTCGCGAAAGGACTGTCACCGACGACGTGCGGGTAGGAGGAGACGTCACGGGAAACGGGGTCCGAAGTCGGCACCCGGCGCGGGCCCGGCTCGCCCGGCGCGATGTAGCTGTGCTCGTAGTGAGCCAGCAGCACGTCGAACGCGGCGCGGAGGTTCGGTGCCCAGTACTGCGCCTGGCCGTTCGGGCCCATGACGCGGTCGTAGCCGCCGATGCCGTAGTTGTCCTCGGCCGAGACACCGCCGGAGAAGTCCAGCGCCTGCTTGCCGGTCAGCACCATGGCCGAGTCCGGAGTCATGACGAGGATGCCCTTGGTGTGCATGAGCATCGTGGCCTCGGCGTTCCAGTACGGCTGGGCGCCGACGTTGATGCCGTTGACCACCACGTTGATCTCGCCACCGGCCTGGGTGAACTCGACGATCCGCTTCAGAGCGGCGGCGACCCAGTCCATGTTCTCGACGCCGGAGCTCATCGAGATCTTGGCGCCGGAGGACAGCGAGAACCACTCCAGCGGAACGGAGAGCTCCGAGGCCAGGTCCAGGGCGTGGATCACGCGGGTGCACTCGGGCTCGGCCAGCGCACCCAGCGACTTGGTCGGGTCGCCGAGCAGCACGACGCGCTTCATGCCTTCTGGGTAAGCGGGGGTGGGCGTCGTCACCACACCGACGACGATGCCCGCCTTGTTGCCGCCGCGCGGGCGGTCGACCGGCACGAGAGCGCCGTCGACGAGGTCGTGCTCCACGAAGGACCCGCCGTCGCCGGCGAGCATGTCGACCAGCTCGTACGGGTAGATCGTGCCGCGCGACTGGGCGCGCAGGACGTTCTGGCGGTAGTCGTCGAGCGGCTGGATCGGCTCGGCCGGCGGCTGCACGAACGAGAACGACACACCGGCGCCCGCGTCGTTGGCGATGCGCACTCCGATGTCGGTGAGCTCACCGGAGACGGGATCCTTGCGGCGCGCCAGGAACAGGACCTCTTCCAGGTCCAGGCCCGTGGTCGTCGGCAGCACGCGCGAGCCGACCGCGTCGAGGTCCTTCGAGGACAGGTCGGTCGGCGGCCACGCGTACAGCACGACCCGGTTGGTGGCCAGGCGAGTCCGGCCACCCGCCTGCGCACGAGCGCGCCTGATTCCGTCGAGACACGTGGCCAGCACGTCCTCGGCGGCGGGCAGAGCCACGATCCGGCCGTCGTCGTCCCGCAGCGGCGTGAGGTCGCGCACCTGGCCCAGAGCGACGAGCCGCTCGTCGGACTTGTTCGCCTTGGCGACCGCGCGGAACAGGTAGACGTCCTCGTCCAGCGACGGCAGGCGGGTGAGGTCGAACTCCCGCAACCGCTCCAGCTGCATGCGTTCGGCGATGCGCGGGTGCAGCCCGCGCACCAGCCTCTCCTCGGCGAACCCGTTGGAAGACGGGCGGAACGTGAAGTGGTGGTGCATCGACTCGCCACGGCGGCCCGCCACCGTGGTGGTGATGCGGGTGATCGTCGGCGGGAGCTGGTGCGCGGCCAGCGCCGCGCCCAGGCCGGCGGCCATCTCGTCCTGGTCGGTCGGGCCGTCGGGCCAGTTGACGTAGAGGTCGGCGACGACGGGGCGTCCGTCGGCGTGCTTCACCACGTCGCCGATGGCCTCCGACAGCGCGGGGAACTCCACGGCGGACGAGACGAGGCGGGTCTGCTCCGGCTCGTTCTCCGCGATGAAGAACGCGCCGTTCACGCGCGGGTTCTCCAGCGCCTTCTTGGTGTAGTAGCGGCGCGCCAGCACCTCCAGCAACGGGGTGTTGTCCGCGCCGGGCTTGCCGATGCGCTGGCCGAGCAGGCGCACCAGCGGTTCCGCGGACGCCACCATCGCCGCGATCCGCTCCTCGCGGTCGGCGGCCTGGGGCTGCGCGTCGAGGTGGATCAGGTGCCTGCGGACCTCGCTGTGCACGCGGGCGCGGTTGCGGCGCACCAGCGGCTGCGCGAACCACGTGAACACGACGCTGCGGGCCAGGTCGGCCACGGCCGGGTAGCGGACCTGCGTCGCGGCGACGATGTGCTCCAGCACCAGGCCGACCTGCACCCGCTCGGACTCGACCGGCGGCGCCTCCTGCACCCACTGGCGCAGCAGGGTCGTCGC
The DNA here is from genome assembly GCF_003269295.1 of Lentzea atacamensis. Lineage (GTDB taxonomy): Bacteria > Actinomycetota > Actinomycetes > Mycobacteriales > Pseudonocardiaceae > Lentzea > Lentzea atacamensis. Next base: position 961,874 of record NZ_QLTT01000001.1, read on the forward strand.
GACGGCCGCGTCGAACACACCGCGGCGCAGCGCCACGAAGATGCGGAAGACGGCCTGCTCCAGCTCCGGCGTGCGCTCCAGCTCGGCGATGCCGTAGTGGCCGAGCACGTTCCGCAGCCGGGCGCGGAAGCTCTCCGGCAGCGCGGCGCGGTCGGCGTCCAGCGTCTTCAGGTACGTGTGGAAGTGCTCGCGCGGCGAGTGGATGTGGTTCTCCGGCTTGCTCTCCTCGCCGGCCGGGCGGTTGCGCGAGAGGTCGCACAGGTCGGCGAAGATGCCGAGCAGCTTGGCCTCGGCGACGAGCGGCCGCTCCGGCAGGTCGTGCCGCGCGCCCATGTAGTCCGCCAGCACGCGCTCGGTGTCGGCGGCCGTGGTGTCGAAGCCCAGCAACAGGTTGCGCAGGTCTTCGAGACCGCGCGCGGCGAGCTCCTCCGGCTGGACGTCGGTGCGCGGGGCGGGCAGCTCCAGCTCGACGGAGGACTCGGACTTCTGCACCTCGACGGCGCCGTCCGCGTCCTCGATCTCCTCCAGCTTCAGCAGCGCGCCACCGGCGGGCACCTGGGTGCCGACGACGACGTTGAGCTCCTTGAGGCGGGCGCGGAACGGCGCGCGCAGCACCGTCTCCATCTTCATCGCCTCGAGCACCAGAACCGGTGCGCCGGCCTCGACCTCGGCACCGACCTCCAGCGGGGTCGCGACGACCAGCGCGGGCATCGGCGAGCGGAGCACACCGCCCTCGTCGCGGGTGACGCGGTGCGTGACACCGTCGACCTCGACCTGGTGGACCGGGCCCGAAGTGCCGGTGACGACACGGAATCGCGTGCCGTTCACGGTGATCTGGCCGACGTGGTGGTCGAAGCGCTCGACGTCGACGTCACCGGTCAGCACGGCATCGGAGTCCGCGGCGGACACACCCACGCGGTACTTGGTGGCACCGATGCGGGCGACCCGCACCACGTACGGCTGGCCGCGCAGCACGAACTCCAGCTTGCGCGCGCCCTCGTGGTTCGTGCGCGGCTGGCCACCGTGCGCGGACGCCAGCAGCTCGGTGCGGTTGATCTGCTCCTCGTCCTCGTACACCTCGATGCCAGCCGCCGCGAGGGCGATCGCGGAGTGGCGGTGCGAGATCAGGCCGCCGTCGGCGCGGACGCGGTCGATCCAGGAGGTGTCGGCGGAGCCGTCGATCACGGCGGGCTCGTCGAGCAGGTCCAGCACGAAGCTCTTGTTGGTCGTGCCGCCCTCGATGATGACGGTCGTCTCGGCCATGGCGCGGCGCAGCTTGCCGAGCGCCTCGTCGCGGTTGCGGCCGTACGCGATGATCTTCGCGATCATCGAGTCGAAGTCGGCGGGGATCTGCGAGCCCTCCGCGACACCGGTGTCGACGCGGATGCCGGGACCCGCGGGCAGCTCGAGACGGACGATCTTGCCGGGGCACGGCGCGAAGTCGCGGTCCGGGTCCTCCGCGTTCAGCCGGGCCTCGACGGCGTGGCCGAGCTCGGCCGGCTTGGCGCCTTCGAGCCTGCCGCCGCCCGCGACGTGCAGCTGTGCCTTGACCAGGTCGAAGCCCGTGGTGATCTCGGTGATCGGGTGCTCGACCTGCAGGCGGGTGTTGACCTCCAGGAACGCGAAGAGCTTCTCACCGGGGTGGTAGAGGAACTCGACGGTGCAGGCGCCGCGGTAGCCGACCGCGTTCGCGAGCCGCTCCGCGGACGCCTTGAGGTCCTCGACCTGCTGCGGCTCCAGCACGCAGGACGCCGACTCCTCGATGATCTTCTGGTTGCGCCGCTGCACCGAGCAGTCGCGGACGCCGAGCGCCCACGCCGTGCCCCGGCCGTCGGCGATGACCTGTACCTCGACGTGGCGGGCGCCGGTGACGAGGCGCTCCAGGAACATCACGCCGGAGCCGAACGCGCGCTCGGCCTCCATGCTGGTGCGGTCGAAGTTCTCCTCGAGCTCCTCCGGCGAGGTGATCTTGCGGATGCCTCGGCCGCCACCACCGGCGGTCGCCTTCAGCATCAACGGGTAGGTGACCTCCTCGGCCACCTTCAGGGCGTGCTCGAGGTTCTCGACGGCACCGCGGCTCCACGGCGCGACGGGAACGCCGACCTCCTCGGCGATCAGCTTCGAGCCGATCTTGTCACCGAGCTTGCGCATGGCCTCGGCCGACGGGCCGACGAACGTGACGCCGACCTTCTCGCACAGCTCGGCGAACTCCGGGATCTCTGCGACGAAGCCCCAGCCGACCCACGCGGCGTCGGCCTTCGTCTCGACGAGCGCGGTCTCCAGCACCTTCAGGTTGAGGTACGGACGGTCCGCCGCCAGGCCGAGGTTGTAGGCGAGGTCGGCTTCCCTCACGAAGGGCGCCGACTTGTCGACATCGGTGTACAGGGCGACGGTCTCGATCCGTTCCCCTGACTCGGCGGCGAGCTCACGGACGGCGTGGATCAGCCGCATTGCGGCTTCCCCGCGGTTGACGATCGCTACACGACTGAACAACGACTTGACTCCTCGCGGACGCACAAACCTCAGCGGCAGTCGCCGCCCAATCGATGTACACACTCTCGTCTACTACCCGGTAGGAAAACCGCTGGATCGAAGCGAGTTGAGCAGCGTGCTTTGTATGAAACCAACAAGCAACCAGGTCCTCGGCACAGGATCACTTGAGTCCGTGTCCCAGCTCACGGTCCGGTCCCGCCTTCACCTTCGACCACCCGACCCCGGCGGCGAACACGAGCGGTAACGCCGTGATCACCAGGGCGGCCTGCACCGACCACGCGTCGGCCAGCACTCCCCCGGCCAGCGCACCGGTCGGCTGCCCCACCCCGAAGGTCACCATGCGTCCCACCAGGTTGACCCTGCCCTGCAGGTGATCAGGGGTCGCGAGCTGGCGCACCGTCAGCCCGTTGACGATGACGACCGTCGAGGTCAGTCCCCACAACGCGGTGCCGGCGACCGCGAGCCACCACTGATCCACCCCCACCAGCAACGCCATGACACCCGCGCCGGCGGACAGCCCGATCGTCGTGACGTGCCGGGGCTCGCAGGCGTCACTGATCCTCGGCATGAGGACGATCGCGGCGAACGACCCGGCGGCCAGGGCGCTGAACAACACCCCGATCCGCGCGTCGGTGCCGGGCACGCCGAAGACCCGGAAGGCGTAGACGACGATGAGCCCGGACACCGCGCCGCCCGCGATCGCCTGACCGATCCCCAGGGCGGTGAAGAGCCGGACTGTGGGTTCCCTCCACAGGAACTCGAGCCCTTCTCTGATGTCGGCCCAGAGCGTGCTCCGCGGTTTCCCGGTTTTGCTGAGAGGTCTCAGAATCATTCGGACGAGCGCCGCGGACACGGCGAAGCTGACGGCGTCGAGCGCCATGGCTCCCGCCGGTCCGATGACGACGATCAGCACGCCGGCCGCCGACGGCGCGACGATGTGCACGGCGGTGGCGGCACTCCAGATCGCGCTGTTGGCACGGACGAGGTTGCGGCAGCCGACGAGCGCGGGCACGGCCCCGAAGTTGGCCGCGTCGAACCACACCCCGACGCTCGCCACGCCCGCGGCGACCAGCAGCAGGTGCAGCGGGGTCAGCGCGTCCAGAGCGGCCACCACCGGCACGCTCGCGAGGAGCCCGGCGCTGACGAGGTCCGTGCAGACCATGACCGTGCGCCGGTCCGTCCGGTCGACGAGGGCACCCGCGAACAGACCGAACACGAGGTAGGGCGCGGCCGTGAGAGCCGCCAGCGCACCCGTGTACACGGCGCTGCCGGTGAGCGAGTACATGAGGACGGGCAGCGCGACGCCCGACACCGCGGACCCCGCGGTCGAGATCACCCTGGCGAGCCAGAGCTTCCCGAACTCGCGGTCGGCCCACAGCGTCAACCGGTCAGGCTTGCGGAACTCGGATCACGCTCCCCGGATGGATCACGTTGGGGTCCGTGATGACGTGCGGGTTGGCGCGCACCAGCCGCGTGTAGAGGTTGCCGGAGCCGTAGAACTGCGTGGCGATCCCCCACAGGGTGTCGCCCGGCTGGATCGCGTACTCCTGGTAGACGCGGTACCCCGGCACGATCCGCGGCCCGTAGACGACGGGCACGATCACCTTGTCGAGCTCCGCACCGTCCTTCGGCGACACCCAGAACACCTCGACGAAGAGCCGGTCGAGCGCGAACGAGGCGCCCGACACGTCCACACTCACCTGGAACTGGCCGTGGCCACCGGTCCCGTCACCGGCCATGAACCCGCCGACGACCTCGTCGTGCCCCTCGTGAATCCGGTAGTTGAACTGCGCCTCGAACGCCCCGCCGGCGGTACCGGCGATCTGGACGTGGCTCCCGACCAGGCCGAGGGGCCGTGGCTGCTGGACATCGATCGACATCGCTGTTCCCCCTTCCTCTCCCCTGGTAAGTCGCGGGGAGGAAGGGGGTCGTTGCCAGGGGTCACCCCGGTGGCGCAACGGCTGGTGGTGGAGGACGGAGTCGAACCGCCTTTGCCGGAGCTCCCGTTTTACAGACGGGCGGGGCTCCACAGCCCCATCTCCACCATTGTGCAATTCTATTTTCTGACCGCCTGAGCTGCGCAGACACTGATATCTTGACGTCACCCGCCAGGCTCATCAACCTGTTTTCACGAAACGAGTTCCGACACGGGCGCGATATCCGGGACGTGAAGGTGGTGGGACGCGGCCGCGAGCTCGCGCTGGTGAGGTCGTGGCTGGCGGCGGAGACGGGCGGGCTGGTGCTGTGCGGCGGTGAGCCCGGCATCGGCAAGACCCGGCTGGCCCAGGAGCTCGCCGGGCACGCGCTCGCGCTGGGCCGTGAGGTCGTGTGGGGACACTGCGTCGAAACCGAAGGCGCACCGGCGTTCTGGCCGTGGCGGCAGGTCCTGAAGGCGGCGGGCGCCGGCCCGGACGACGTGCTCGCCCACGACGCCGATGTGCCGCAGGACAGGTTCCGCGTGTTCGACGCGAGCGCGACCGCGCTGGACCGCGACGGCCTCGTGATCATCGTCGAGGACGTCCACTGGGCCGACCAGGCGTCGCTGCTGGCGCTCGCCCACCTCGCCACACAGCTCCGCACCGTGCTGATCTTCGCGACGTTCCGCGATCCGCGCCCGGCCGTCGCGGACCTCATGCGCTTCGCCGTCCGCATCGACCTGCACGCGGCCCGCTACGCCTGCCAGACCGACGAGGAGTTCCGGGTCATCGCCGTCTGGCAGTCCAAGGAGCACGCCGACCGCTTCTTCCGCGAGGTGCTGGGCCCCGTCCTCGCCCGCGTGCTCGGCCCGGAACCCGCCGGCGCGCACAGCGTCACCGGCATGGAGGTGCTGAGGGAGTTCATCCCGGCCAACGCGGGGTAACCGCCCTGCATGCGACCAGTACAAAAGGCTGCGGCAGTGGTCGGCGCGGCGTTTCTGCTCGTCGGAGTGCTCGGGTTCATTCCGGGCATCACCTCGGACTACGACGAGATGAGCTTCGCCGGCCATTCCGGCGCCCTTCTCCTCGGCGTCTTCGCCGTCTCCGTGCTGCACAACCTCGTGCACCTGCTGTTCGGCGTCCTCGGCCTGCTCTCGGCAAAGCTCCGCGGCACGGCGAGGCTGTTCCTGATGGCCGGCGGCGGCCTCTACGTGCTGCTGTGGGTGTGGGGTTCGGCGATCGGCGAGCACACGCGCGCGAACTTCCTGCCGGTCAACACCGCCGACAACTGGCTGCACCTCGGCCTCGGCGCCGGGATGATCCTGCTCGGCATCGCGGTGACCGCGACCGAACGCGCCCGCAGCGACTCACCCGTCAATTGAGCGTGGCGATCGAGATGTTCAAGGCCCCCGCGAAGCTCACCCACGCCAGGTAGGGCACCAGCAGCAGCGCGGCGGCCTTGCTGCGCCACCAGAACACGACCACCAACGACACGATCGACAGCCACAGCACCACGATCTCGGCGAACGCGGCCTCGTACCAGCCGAGCCCGAAGAACAACGGCGTCCACGCCGCGTTCAGCACCAGCTGCACACCGAACAGCGTCAGTTCGGCCTTCGTGGCACCACGCCGCCACGCCAGCCAGCCGGACAACGCGATCAGCCCGTACAGCACCGTCCACACCGGACCGAACAACGACGCGGGCGGTGCCCACGACGGCCGGCGCAGCGCCAGGTACTCCGCTCCCGCCGACACCGAGAACAACGACCCGACCACGGCGGTCACGACGACCGCCGCGAGGAACACGAGCAGCACCCGCACAGGGTGATGGCGCAACGGCAACGCGGTCATGGGAACTCCCGGCAGACAGGGCGCGGACAACGGCGAGCACCGCGGTCGGCGAGGCCCATGCCCGGAGTCTATATTCGATTCAAAATCGTTTCAACAGCGGTGCTGAGCGTGTCCACCCGCTGGACGCCGTCCGGCAGCGGCACACCGTCCCACCCCGGCCCGCCGACCAGCACACCGGACAGCTCCGCCAACGGCACCTGCTCCGCGTACGCCCGGACGTGCGCCCACACGAGCACGACCCGCGGCTGCACCCGGTTCGCCGCGCTCACCAGCGCGGTGGCCGGAACGCGGGCACCGAGGTTGCGGGACACGCACCCCTGTTCGGCGAGCGCCGCCGCGAGCACGTCCAGCGGCAGGCTGTGCTGCTCGTCAGGCGCACACGCCAGCAACACCGCCGGCTTCCCCAGCGCCACCCCGGACACCCGCATCGCGTCGGAGATGCTGCTGCTGGCGACGTGTTCGACCTCGATCCCGCAGGCGGTCGACGAGATCTCGTCGCCGAGCGCGATCAGGAACGGCATCAGCACCGCGTCCCACGTGTGCACGACGCCGTGGCGGGCGATCAGGCCGACCGCGACCCTGCGCATCCGCGCCGCGTCGAGCAGATCCGCGGCAGCCTCGAAGTCCAGGTCCCCCGACGGCAGCACCGAGGCGGCCGCCGACGCGGGAGCGACCCCGGACGCGGTCAGCTCGACCATGCGCTTCAGGCGCTCGACGTCGTCCTCGCTGTAGCGGCGGTGCTTCCCCTCGTGCCGCGTGCTGGGCCCGAGGCCGTACCGACGGTCCCACGTGCGCAGGGTCGTCGGCGAGATGCCGAGCATCCGCGCGACCGCGCCCGCACTCCACTCCACCGCTCACCTCCACCGCATCGATTTTGAATCGTATGCGGGCGGGAGTCAGTTCGTGGCGGCAGGTAGGGCCGCGTCGTCGCGCCGCTGCCGCCGTCGTCGAGGAACCGGTCGTTCCCCCAGAACGAGCCTCGGACCGCCCGATGTGGACGGTCCAAGGCGGACGGTGCTACTTCTTCTTGCCGGAGAACAGCTCCTTGAGCTGCGTGCCGCGGCGGCGCAGGCCCCACTTCGTCACGCGGATCAGCGCCTCGCGGACGATGTTGCCGCTCATCTTCGACTCGCCGAACTCCCGCTCCTGGAACGTGATCGGCACCTCGCGCACCCGGAAGCCGAGCTCCAGCGTCCGCCACAGCAGGTCGATCTGGAAGCAGTACCCGGCAGACGCGACCGAGGCGAGGTTCAGCTTGCGCAGGGTGTCCGCGCGGAACGCCCGGTAGCCGCCCGTCATGTCGCGGATGCTCGCGCCCAGCGCCAGCCGCGAGTAGAGCGAGCCGCCCAGCGACAGCAGCTTGCGCTGCGTCGGCCAGTTCACGACCTCGCCACCGGGCACCCAGCGCGAGCCGAGCACCAGGTCGGCCTGCGGCAGCGCGTCCAGCAGCCGGTGCAGCTGCTCCGGCGCGTGCGAGCCGTCAGCGTCCATTTCGCACACAACGCCGTAGTCGCGTTCGAGCGCCCACTGGAAGCCCGCGACGTAGGCGGCGCCCAGTCCGGCCTTCTCGGTGCGGTGCATGACGTGGACGCGCTCGTCGGCGGCCGCCATCTCGTCGGCGAGCTGGCCGGTGCCATCGGGGCTGCCGTCGTCGACCACCAGCACGTGCACGTCGGGCAGTGCCGTGTGCAGTCTCTTGACGATCTTTCCGATGTTGTCCCGTTCGTTGTACGTCGGGATCACCACCAGCACCTGCCCGAGTTCCTGGTCAGGCTGCTGCGCCATTCGAGTCCTTCCGTCGTCGTGTGAAGCCCAGCGCCAACGCGACAAGGCCCGCAGCGGTCAGCACCCACTCGGGCCAGGCTCCTAGCCAAGTCGCCAGCGTAGTCTGTGACCGGAGCGGCAGTGTCGCGACCAGGGCACCCGGCTCGAAAAGCCCAGTCTTCTGAGTGACGGAACCGTCAGGTTCGACGATGGCGCTGACCCCAGAGGTGGCCGCCACGACGACCGCCCGTCCGTGCTCCACCGCACGCACGCGTGACATGGAAAGCTGCTGGTAGGTCATCTCCGTGTAGCCGAACGTGGCGTTGTTCGTCGGGATCGCGATGATCGTCGCGCCGGCCGTCACCGTGTCGCGCACCACTGAGTCGAACGCCACTTCGTAACACGTGTCAATCGCGACCTTCGCGGGTCCCATGACGAAACCGTCCGGGTCCGAACCGGGCTGGAACACCCCCGCGCGGTCGACCGTGGACGTGAACAGCCGGAAGAACGACCGCATCGGCATCGTCTCGCCGAACGGCTGCAGCTTGCGCTTCGTGTAGGTGTCCGTCGGCCCCTTGCCGGGCTCCCACAGCACCACGGTGTTGCGCGGCAGCCCGTCGCCCCGGTCGACCACCACGGCACCCACCGCGATCGGCGCCTTGATCGCGTCCGCCGCGGCGTCGATCACCGCGGCGGCGTCGCGGTTGCGGAACGGGTCGATGTCGGACGAGTTCTCCGGCCAGATCACGATGTCGGGCTGCTTCACCTTGCCGGCGGCGACGTCGTCCGCGAGCTGCAGCGTCCTCTTCACGTGGTTGTCGAGCACGGCGCGGCGCTGGGCGTTGAAGTCGAGCCCGGCGCGCGGCACGTTGCCCTGGATCGCGGCGACGGTCACCGTCCCGGCGGACGGGTCGACCCCCACCGGCACCACGAAACCGATCAGCAGCGGCGCCACGACCAGCGGGAGCCCGAGCTTCCAGTTCTTCAAGATCCAGAACAGCCCGAACCCGGTCAGCACCACCGCGAACGACACCAGCGGCGCCCCGCCCAGTGACGCCAGCGGCAGGAACCAGCCCTCCGGCTGCCCGAACGCGACCTTGCCCCAGGTGAAGCCGCCGAACGGGAACACCCCGCGCAACGCCTCGTCCGCCACCCACAGGCACGCCGCCCACAACGGCCACCCCGGCACACGCGAGACGGCGGCCATCGCGGTCGTGCCGATGGAGATCATCAGCGCGCACGCCAGCGCCAGCGGCAGCCAGGCGATCAGCCCGACGAACTCGCCGGTCCACCGCAGCAGCGGCACCATGAACCCGAGCCCGAACAGCACGCCGTAGCCGAACCCGGCCCGCGCCCGTCGTTCGAACACCACCTGTGCCAGCAGCGCGAACCCGACCGGCGCCAGGAACCACAGCGGCCGCGGCGGGAAGCTCAGGTAGACCAGCACGCCACCGGCGACGGCGAGTGCCATGCGCAACAGCACCGGACGGCTCAGGCGCCGCCTGCGGGCGGGCAGTTCCGGCGATTCCGGCGCGACGGGGGGTGCGACCACCCGATCAGCCTACGAGGCGACGCTGTGCACAGGACGTGCTGGGCGCGCTTCACCAGCCCGGAAGCGTCACGATCGGGCCTCCGCGCCCTCTGATGAAGATGAGAGAGACCGACAAGCGCAAGCTCCGCTCCCCGTTTCGGTAAGGTTCGGAGTAATCAGGAGGTGACGGATGCCCCGTCCAAGCGTGGAAGCCGAACGCAAGGCGCAGATCCTCGCGTCCACCTGCAAGGTCATCGCGGCCGAGGGCTTCCGCCACCTCCGGGTGTCCGACGTCGCCAAGGACGCGGGCGTCTCAGGTGGCACGGTCCACTACTACTTCGAGACCAAGCGCGAGCTGACCGACGCCGCGTTCGAACACTGCTTCGAACAGTCGGTCTCACGCCGCCGGTGGATCCTCGAGTCCGACGAGCCGCCGCTCTCGCGCCTGCGCATGGTCGTCGAGTCCTACCTGCCGGAAGGCGCCGAGACCGTCGAGGCGTGGAAGGTCTGGGCCGAGCTGTGGGTCGAGGCCATCCGCAACCCCGAGCTGCAGGAGCTCAACGAGCGCTTCTACGGCGAGTGGCGCGACATCGTGGCGAGCATCTTCCGCGACGGCCAGGAGTCCGGCGACATCCACGCCCCCGGCGACCCGGTCGAGCTGGCGAACATGATGGTGAGCATGCTCGACGGCCTCGCGCTTCAGGTGCTGGCCGGCTCGAAGGCGATGACCGTCGACGTGATGCGCACGACCTGCCTGAGGTTCGTCGACCAGCTCTCCACGGCGTCCGTCGGATAGCTCAACCCGCTCGCCAGCACGCAGAGAGCGATCAGCAACGCCACCGGCGTGCGCGTGAACCCGAGGAACAGCAACCCCTTCGGCACGGGCACGGTCTCGGCGAACCGCTGCGCCTCGCTCAACAGCAACCCTGCGAACATCAGGAACACCACCGCCAACGGCAACGAGCGCCCCATCGCGCCCACCGTGACGAGCGACGCCGCGGACACCGTCACGATCCCGGCCGTGAACCACCAGTGATGCGGCGTGTGCCAGGGCCCCTTGGCGCTGCGAGCCATCAGCCAGTCGCCGAACAACACCGAGACCCCGCACAGAACCAGCACCCGCATCGCCGTCAACGTGTTCTGCCCGTCGTACGCCATGGGCAGGTATGCCGCGACGAGCGCGCACAGCGGCGCAACCGCAAGCCCGCGCGCCACCCGCATCACCGCGGGCCGCTGCTCCTGGCTGGGCCTCATCGCGGACCGGGCTCTGATCCGGTCGGCCTCACCGAGCTTGCTCTTCGCCGCCTCCGTGTCCTCCAGTTCCCAGACCACCCACACCAGCCCGAGCAACACGACCAGCCCGAGCACCACCGCGTACGCCGTCAGCTCCCGAGGCCCGTAAACCCACCCGACGACCCCGACCAGAACGCACAGCGCCAGCCTGATGAGCGCCCCCAGCTCCGGCCGCGAGCTGCGCCAGGTCTTCTGCGGCCACGACGTCAGCACCAGCCTGCGCGCGACGAACCAGACGCTGGCTCCCAGCGCGAGGGTCGCGACCCACATCGCCAGCCCGATCCCGGCGTCTCGCAACGACCTCGTGTCGCCGAACAACAACATCGCCGCGACGAGCGCCACCACCACGACCGGAACCCTGAGGCGCCCCAACGCCCACAGGTGCTGCCGCACCCACCGGTCCCGGTTGCGCCAGGCCGACTCCACGGCAACGAGCGCCAGAAACCCGATCGAGATGAACCCGACCGGGTTGCCCGCGAGATGCGCCACCGCGAGGACCGTGATCGGCACCGCGCGCGGGTAAGGGCTCTCGGCCAGCGTGAGGCTTCTGAGCGGCGACGGCGGCCCCTGGCGCTCTTTCGTGCGCAGCCACTGCCAGGCGTGCCACAGCAGCGGCGCGTAGACCGCGATGAACACCGTGTCGACGAGAAAATCAACGCGCATCTCGGCTCCCCAAGGTTCGGGACAACCGTGACGTCGCAGGTCAGAGGCTCGGGGTTACGTGCTGTAACTCGTCCGGGTGAAATCAGGGTTCATCCCCGATGCAACAGATGGACTATCGCGGGCATTCTGGGTATATGACCACGACAGTTGCTTTGAGCAGGCCCAGGACCAACCGGATGATCGCGGGTGTCTGCGCGGGGCTCGCCCAGCGCTGGGGATGGAAGCCGGGCACCGTCCGCCTTCTGTTCCTGCTGTCCTGCCTTCTGCCGGGACCGCAGTTCGTCGTCTACCTCGTGCTCTGGGTGATCATGCCCGACCGCGGTTACTGACAAACCGCAGGAACGCCTCCCACGCTGCCGGCTCGACCGGCACGTGGGCGGCGGGCGTTTTCGAAGCAGCTCGTGGAGTTGCCCGGCCAGCACGTCGGCGCCACCCACCGGCGAGTACAGCACAGGTTCGTAGATGTAGAAGACGAACTTCTTGTGCCCCGCCACGATGCCTCGACGGTCGATCCGAGCAGAGACCCACTCACCGATGTTCTCGTCCTTGACGAAGGGCGAGTCCTCAGCCTGCTCCACACCCGAACAGGCCGGACCGGATCCCGAGTACCCGCCACAGTCCTGTGTGGACGCCCAGAACCGTCGAGGTCACGTCCCGGCAGCGCAGAACAACGGCCACCGCATGTCGTGGACCGACGTGGACAACGACCCGAGAACGTTCAACTCCTCCCCGCCACGCTCGCCCTCCCCGACAAGGCCGCGATCGCCTACGCCGAACTGGGCTGGGCCTGCAGCGCGACCTGCCACCACGCCGCAGAACCGCCCGGCAAGCCCCAGGGCCCGGTCACCCTCAACGGCACGGGCGTCAGCGCTGACCGGTTCGTCATCGACAGCGATCTCTCCGACACCGAAGCCAGGCACCAAGAGCGCGAAGCTGGCGTTCAAACGGACCGAGGACGCCTACCTCGTCCAGAACATCGCGTGGTCGTTCCCACTGCCCGAACTCACCCTGGCCGTTGACCCGGAACATCCCACGGCGTACCAGAAGGCCACCGTCACCCAAACCGCGACCGTCACCAACGCCGGCGACGCCCCAGCGGCGAACGTGTCGGTGTGCGGCCAGAAAATCGGCACAATTCCCCCACGCGCGAAAGCCACCCGCGCCTGCACGACACAAGCGGCGGACGACTACCAGACCACGGTCACCGCAAACGGCATCAGCGAAGCCGGCGACCCGCTCGCTGCACAGAAGACCGCACGGGTCGACGTGCTTCATCCGGCATTGCGCGCAACCACGGCAACACAGCCGATGACCGCCCTCCCCGGACAAAAAGTCAAATTCTCAACAACTGTCACGAACACCGGCGATACACCGTTGTTCGACCTAACGCGCGCACAACAACTGACGGCTGCAACGCCATGCAAGGCCAGCTCGACCCCGGCGCCACCGCCACCGTGGACTGCGCAACGCAGGCGGGCGACGAATCCGGCACGCTCACGTCGACCGTCACCGCCACCGACAAGCTCGGCAAGAAGGTGGAAACCAGCGCCTCGGTGCAGGTCAAGGTGATCAACCCCCGGGCTGACCATCACCGCGCCCTGGTCGAAGGACCGCGTGGAGGACGGCGGGCTGGTCACGATCACCGTCACGGTCGGGAACCCGTCCGCCCAGCCGATCAGCGACGTCGAAGTGGCAGGTGAGCCGCCGCGTGCCGCCGGACGTCGCCCGTCCCGCAGCCCCGCGAGCGCCTCACCTGCACGTGCCGGGCGGCTGCCCCGGTGAGTTCCCGGTTGACGGTGTCCGGCGCGGGCGCGGGCAACGTCATCGGTGAAAGCGCCGTCGTTCGAATCGAATCGAATCGACCACCACGCCGCTGCCGCCGAAACCCGCTTCCACAGATTCGCCGCGTGACGAACTGCCGTGGCCGTGCCCCGTCGCACACGTGCAGCAAGTGTCGAACCGGCGGTAGGTGGCGTCGCGGCGGTAATGGGCGTCATCGGCATGGCGATCGTCGCGAGCGCGTTTTCCGGGCTGGGCAAACGGCAGGCCTGGTGAACGATTGCAATTCGGTTGTTGAGACAGACGTGTTCCCAGGGCCCGGAATGCGGTAGAAGGAACTTCATGGAGATCACCGCCTTCCTGGATCGCAAGCTGGCCCGCCGGTTCCGGACGTACGACTCCGACGGTGACGGTTTCATCGAGCGCGAGGACTTCACACAGGCGGGCGAGCGGACCACGAAGGCGTTCGGGCTGGCGGACGACGATCCGAAGGCCGTCCGGTTCCACAGCATGCTGATCGGGCTCTGGGAGCAGCTCTCGTCCGTCGCCGACCAGGACCACAGCGGGCGCATCAGCATCGACGAGTACAAGAAGGCGTTCGCGAACGGGCTGCTGGAGACGCCGGAGTCGTTCGAGGAGGGCTACGTGCCGTTCCTGGACGCGGTGATGGCGATCGCGGACGAGGACGGCGACGGCAAGCTGACCGTCGAGGAGCACGTCGCGTGGACGGGCGCGCTGATGAACCTGTCGGAGGCGGACGCTCGGATGATCCACGACATCCTGTCCGGAGACGACGAGCTGATGCCCGCCGATGCGCTGCTGGAGGCGATCCGGGAGTTCTACTTCTCCGAGGATCCCGCGGCGGCCGGCAACTGGCTGCTGGGGTCGTTGGACTGACGTGCTGCTCAGGACGCTCCAGGAGCACGCGGCACGCGCCCAGCCCGCCGCACACGTGCAAGAAGAAGGTGGCTGGTGGTTGCGCCACTCCCCCGGTGACGCCTGGTGGGTGAGCGCCGTGCTGCCGCACGACCGCGAGGACCGGGTCGCCCGCGCCGAGGAGTTCTGCGCCGAACGCGGGTCCGGGGTGCGGTTCCAGATCACGCCGGGCGTGTGCGCGGACGATCTCGACGCGCGGCTGGACGGCCGGGGCTACGCGCGGGGGCACGACATGTCCCTGCAGATCGCCTCGACCGCGGAGGTCATCCGGCAGGCCCACGCCGACGCCGGCGAGGTGACCGCGCGTCCCACCGACGAGTGGCTCGCGGCGTGGCAGGCGGTGACCACGCGGGACGTGAGCGCCGAACGCGACCTCCTCAGCCGCGTCGAGCACCCGAGCGCGTACGCGTACGCCGAGGTCGACGGCCAGGTGGTGGCGGTCGGGCGGGCCGTGGCCGAGCAGGGCTGGGCCGGCGTGTTCGGGATGGCGACGTTGCCCCACGCACGAGGTCAGGGCGCCGCACGGTCCGTGCTCGCGGCACTGGCCTCGTGGGCGGCCGCGCGCGAGGCGAACCACATGTACCTGCAGATGGAGAAGGCGAACAGCTCGGCGTTCCGGCTGTACGAGCGGACGGGGTTCCGCGAGGTCTGCACCTACCACTACCGGATCCGTCCACAACCAATCAGGAATCAAGAAGGCACGAGCGGGGGCGCGGAGTTAGGTTTTGCGCCATGACCAGGACAGCAGCCGCGGCGCACGAGGCCGACACCCACGATCTGATCCGCGTGCAGGGCGCGCGGGTGAACAACCTTCGCGACGTCGACGTCGAGATCCCCAAGCGGCGTCTGACTGTCTTCACCGGAGTCTCCGGTTCCGGCAAGAGCTCGCTGGTGTTCGGCACGATCGCCGCGGAGTCGCAGCGGCTGATCAACGAGACGTACAGCGCGTTCATCCAGGGCTTCATGCCGACGCTGCCGCGCCCCGAGGTGTACCTCCTGGAGGGCATCACCACGGCGATCCTCGTCGACCAGCAGCGGATGGGCGCCGACCCGCGCTCGACCGTCGGCACCGCGACCGACGTGAACGCGATGCTGCGGATCCTGTTCAGCAGACTCGGCACACCGCACATCGGTGGCCCGCAGGCGTTCTCGTTCAACGTCGCCTCGATCTCCGGCGCGGGTGCCGTGACGATCGAGAAGGGCGGCCAGAAGGTCAAGGAGCGCCGGGAGTTCTCCATCACCGGCGGCATGTGCCCGCGGTGCGAGGGCCGCGGCCAGGTCTCCGACATCGACCTCACCGAGGTCTTCGACGACTCGAAGTCGATCCTCGAGGGCGCGATCAAGGTGCCCGGCTACAACGTCGACAACCAGTGGACCGTGCAGACGTTCGCGCAGTCCGGTTTCATCGACCCGGCGAAGCCGATCCGCAAGTACACCAAGCGGGAACTGCACGACTTCCTGTACAAGGACCCGGTCAAGATCAAGGTCAACGGCATCAACCTGACCTACGAGGGCCTGATCCCGAAGCTGCAGAAGTCCATGCTGTCCAAGGACCGCGAGGCGCTGCAGCCGCACATCCGGGCGTTCGTGGACCGCGCGGCGACGTTCGGCACCTGCCCCGAGTGCGACGGCACGCGCCTGACCGAGGCCGCCAGGTCGTCGAAGATCAAGGGCCTCTCGATCGCGGACCTGTGCGACATGCAGATCACCGATCTCGCCGACTGGATCCGCGGCCTGAAGGAGAAGTCCGTCGCGCCGCTGCTGGACAAGCTCGCGCACACGCTGGACTCGTTCGTGGAGATCGGTCTCGGCTACCTGTCGCTGAACCGTCCCGCCGGGACGTTGTCCGGTGGTGAGGCGCAGCGCGTGAAGATGATCCGGCACCTCGGATCGGCCCTGACCGACGTGACATACGTGTTCGACGAGCCGACGATCGGGCTGCACCCGCATGACATCCAGCGGATGAACAACCTGCTGCTCCGACTGCGCGACAAGGGGAACACCGTCCTCGTCGTCGAGCACAAGCCGGAGACGATCGCGATCGCCGACCACATCGTCGACCTCGGTCCTGGCGCCGGCCGCAACGGCGGCACGATCTGCTTCGAGGGCACCCTCGCCGAGCTGCGCAAGAGCGACACGGTGACCGGGCGGCACCTGGACGACCGGGCGTCGCTGAAGGACTCCGTGCGTTCGAATACCGGTGTCCTGGAAATCCGCGGCGCTTCGGCGAACAACCTGCGCGACGTGGACGTCGACATCCCGCTCGGTGTGCTGACCGTGGTCACGGGTGTGGCGGGTTCCGGCAAGTCGTCGCTGATCCACCAGTCGATGCCGCGCGACGCCGGCGCGATCGTGGTCGACCAGACCCCGATCAAGGGCTCGCGGCGGTCCAACCCCGCGACCTACACCGGTCTGCTGGAGCCGATCCGCAAGGCGTTCGCCAAGGCCAACGGCGTGAAGCCGGCGTTGTTCAGCGCGAACTCCGAGGGCGCGTGCCCGAACTGCAACGGCGCGGGCGTGGTGTTCACCGACCTCGGGATCATGGCGACGATCGAGTCTCCGTGCGACGTCTGTGAGGGCAAGCGGTTCGACCAGGCCGTGCTGGAGTTCAAGTTCGGCGGCAAGGACATCTCCGAGGTGCTGGCGATGCCGGTGTCCGAGGCCGTCGAGTTCTTCGGCGCCGGTGAGGCCAAAACGCCTGCCGCACACGCGATCCTGGCGCGCCTGGCCGACGTCGGCCTCGGCTACCTGTCGCTGGGCCAGCCCCTGACCACTTTGTCCGGTGGCGAGCGCCAGCGCCTGAAGCTGGCCACGCACATGGCGGACAAGGGCGGCATCTACGTCCTCGACGAGCCGACCACGGGTCTGCACCTGGCCGACGTCGAGCAGCTGCTGGGCCTGCTGGACCGGCTGGTCGACTCGGGCAAGTCGGTCATCGTGATCGAGCACCACCAGGCCGTGATGGCCCACGCCGACTGGATCATCGACCTGGGCCCCGGCGCCGGCCACGACGGCGGCAAGATCGTGTTCGAGGGCACGCCCGCCGACCTGGTGGCCGACCGGTCGACGCTGACCGGCGAGCACCTGGCCGACTACGTGGGCGCGCCCTCGAAGCGCAAGAAGCGCTGACCGCCGATCACGAAGGCGAAGTCGGCGCGAACCCTCGCGTCGACCGCCATCGGCAGCCGGATCCGGCCTGAGTCGACCGCGTTCCTCACCGCGGACCGGCTCAGGCCGAGTCCGGCCATCAGCAGTTTCCCGACCCGGATCGGCGCCGGGAGCTCAAACCTGACGATGACGTCCAATGGTTCGAGATCTTTCTCGATCTCGTAGAACGGCATGTCGGTCTCCAGCGCCCACGTGCCGGTCCAATCGAGACGGTGCCCGGCCCTGCCCGCGAGAGCCGCGTCCATGGCCAGCTCCCGCACGACGGCCGGATCGTTGGTCTCGAACATCACCAGCCGGTCGTGGTCGAGCGTCTGCACGTGAACGCGTTCGTGGACGGGGATCTTCGACGTGCGGCCGCACCGCTCGCAGCCGATCAGCAGCCAGACGTCGAGGATCTTGCCGTTCGCGTTCACCCGGACCTTGCCGGTCGGATGGTGCCGCGTTGTCCTGCACGAGACACAGGTTTTGACGATGGCCGGCAGTCCGAGCTCGCGGACCAGCCACAGTGATTTGCGGTCGACAAGTTCAGCCTTGCGATTCAACGATGCCCCAGGGGTCAGTGGCGTACGGAAGAACCCGCACCGTCCCCACGGTGCGGGTCAGCTGTTGGGTACGCTCATGACCACATGATCGTCACAATGACGAACGACCGGTCCGCCTCGCAACGCATTTTCCTGGCTGTCCGCTGATCACCGGTCCACACACACGACCCGTGCGATCGCGTACCAGTCGTGGGCGAAGCCGTCGTCGTCCTCCCACGCCTGCAGTTCGAACCACGACGTCCCGGACCCCCAGATGGTCGGCAGCACCTGACCGGCCGGTGACACGCCAGCCGTTCCGATGAACGACCAGCCCGCCGACAGCCGCCGCTGGTCCGACTCGCAACGCACGTCGAACAGCTTGTCCGACCGGTCCACCACCGACGTGGCCGTGCGCATCTCCTGGCCCGGCAACGGATCCGAGCACACCGCGTAGGTGGTCAGCCGCCAGTCCCGCGCGTACCCGTCCGGGTCCTCCATGCCGGTCACCGCCACCGAGGCCAGGTCCGCTGACTGAGCGATCTGGTTGACGTGGACCTGACCGGCCCCCTGGGTGTTCCACCCGGCCGTGAGGAGCTTCTTGCCGGGCGGACACGTGGCGCGCACCTGCTTGTTCGAGGAAGTCGTGTCCGAGGAGGCGGTGACGATCATGTGACCCGGCACAGGCAGTGCGCACACGGCTTCCACGATCAGGCCCCACTCGTCGTCGGTGCCGTCCTCGTCCTCGCTGGCCATCGCCACGACCGAGGTCGCCGACGGGATGAGCGCGGTGACCAGGACGTCCCGTCTGTTGCCGCGCGGGTAGGCGAAGGCGCCGATCACCTGCTTGCCCGCCGGGCAGGACACCGAGCCGATCCGGTTGTGGTAGGACGTCCAGCCACCGCTCGACACGATCAGCTCGTCGCCGGGGACGGCGGCGGACGCCGGTGGTGCGACGGCCAGGACTGTGGCAGCGGCCAGGAGCAGGGACAGCTTGGGGCGCAACGGCATCGTGAACCTCACAGGGCGACGGCGGGCGGCTACATCGTCGGAGACGCCTCATCGCCGCGCAGGTTGCGCTAGAACTTCTGCTCGATCTCCTTCACCGCATCGGCAGCGATCTGCGCGGCCGCCCGGCGCGGCGACCCGGCGTCGACGATCTTCGCGACCAACCTGCGCATGTTCGTGCCGATCTTGGCGAACGCGGACTCCGCGGTGGCCTCGATGTCGCCGAACAGCGTCCACCACCACCAGGAGTTCGTGGCGGAGTTCGCGACGACGTCCGGGATGATCAGTGCGTCGATGACCTCTTCCGCCTCCCTGGTCACCGGCATGTTCGCGGCCTCGACGATCAGCTTGGCACGCACGGACTTCGCGTTGCTCGCGTTGATCGCGTAGCTCGTGGCGGCCGGCACGAGCACGTCCGCCTCGACGTCGAGCCACTTGCCGCCGCCGAGCTGGACGTCGGCCTCGCGGAGTTTCGTCCGATCGATGCCGCCGTGCGAATCCCTGGACAACAAGAGGGTTTCCACGTCGAGCCCTGCGGGGTTGGCCACGACACCGTGGACGTCAGCGAGCCCGACGATCGTGACGCCCGCCTTGGCGAGGTAACGGGCCGTGGCGCCGCCCATCGAACCGAAGCCCTGGATCATCGCGGTGGGATTGCCCAGCTGGAGGTGTTCGATGCCGGCGAGCGCCGCTTCCGCGACGCCGTAGCCGCCGACCAGTTCGTCGAGGCTGACGCCGTCGACGGTGACGTTGAAGGCGTCCGCGAGGCGTTGGCGCGCCTTCTGCTCGTCGTCCAGCAGCGGGTACACGGCCTGGATGGACGACTGCAGGCCGATCTTCGCGATGGCTTTGTCGATCGTGGACTGCCGGAGCCCGAGGTCCTCCCCCATCGTCCAGAACCGCTCGATGTAGGGCGACATGGCGTACAGGTACGCCGTGAGAACCTCTTCCGCCTTCGGGTCGTAGGGGTCGAAGTCGATGCCGCCCTTGGCGCCTCCGAGCGGCACGTAGCGCGCCTCGGGGTCGTAGTTGAGGGCCTCCTTGGCGGTCATCCCCTCGGCCAGCCCGCGCACCTCGTCGAGCGTGCAGCCCGCCCGCATCCGCAGTCCGCCGCTGCTCACCCCGCGCACCAGCCGGTCGATGACGAGGTAGCCGCGCGCGCCCGTGGCCGGATCGGTCCAGGTGACCTGGAGATAACTCATCGAACACACCCCTTGACTTCAGCGTATGACCGCGGTCACATGGTCCGTCCAAATAACTGACTGACGGATCAGTTAACCATCTGGAGGGTCCCGTGGGCGAGGTACAGCCTCTCAGCGGCAACTGGCTGGGTGAACGAACCCACCTGCGCAAGTCGCTCCGCCGGGTGGACGTGACGTTCTACCTGCTCTGCACCCTCGTCGGCCTCGACACGATCGGCAGCGTCGCTGCCAACGGTCCCCAGGGCCTCGTCTGGATGGTGATCCTGGCGGTGGTGTTCTTCCTGCCGTACGGGTTCCTGACCACGGAGCTGGGCACGGCGTTCCCGATCGAGGGCGGCCCGTACGTGTGGACCAAGCTCGCGTTCGGGCGCCTCGCCGCCGGCGTGAACCAGGTCCTGTACTGGCTGTCCAACCCGCTGTGGATGGGCGGCACGCTGGCGATCATCGCCGTGACCACGTTCGAGACCTTCTTCCTGCCGCTGGGCATGGCGGGCAAGCACATCGCGGGTCTGGCGTTCATCTGGGTCGGCGTTCTCGCCGTCGCGGCGTCGTTGCGGATCGGCAAGTGGGTGCCCATCGCGGGTGCGTTCGCGCGGATCGTGCTGCTGGGCTTCTTCACGGTGTCCGTGGTCGTCTACGCGGTGAAGAACGGCGTACAACCTTTGGCCGGCGGGGACTTCGTGCCCACGTGGGCCGGGTTTGTGGCGCTGGTGCCGGTGCTGATCTTCAACTACGTCGGCTTCGAGCTGCCGTCGACCGCGACCGAGGAGATGACCGACCCGCAGCGCACCGTGCCGTTCGCGATCCTGCGCGCCGGCTGCGCGGCCTTCTTGTTGTACGGCGGGCCGATTCTCGGGATTCTGCTGGTGGTTCCCGCTTCGCAGATCCAGGGCCTTGGCGGGTTCATCGACGCCGCCAAGCAGGTCCTGACCGTGTACGGCGGCTCCGTGGCACCTGATGGGACGGTGACGCTGACCGGCGCGGGCGCGGTTCTCGGAACTGTCTGCGCGGCCGGCCTGATCATCGGCGTGCTGACTTCCGGGGTCTCCTGGGCGATCGGGGCGCACCGAGCGCAGGCGGTCGCCTGTGCCGACGGCGCCGGACCCGCGTACCTGGGCCGGTTGTCCTCGCGTCACGGCACGCCGATCCGCGTGAACGTCCTTTCCGGACTGCTGGCTTCCGTCGTCCTGGTGACGGCGTTGAACCTCACCGGCGGCAACTCCGAGAAGTACTTCACCGCCGGGCTCGCCCTGGTGATCTCGACGACGTTCATCAGCTACCTGCTCACGTTCCCGTCGATGCTGGTGCTGCGCCGCCGCCTGCCAGACGCTCCACGCCCGTTCCGCGCGCCTTTCGCCTTGCTGACAACGGTTCTGACGACCGGACTGGTCGCTTTCACCGTGGTCGTGCTGATCTGGCCGCTGGAGCTGCCTTCCGCGTTCGCCGGCGAGCGAACCGCTTACACGCTGTCGCAGGTGCTGCCGCTGCTGATCGTGATCGGCATCGGTTTCCTCTTCTACGCGCTGGGTGCGCCCACCCGTGCGCTGGACCGGGAACCGCGGCACGACTTCATTTCGACATCTGGATGAGGAACTCGGCGTTGCTCCGGGTCTTGCGCAGTCCTTCGAGAAGCACGTCGATGTCGCGCTCCGCCATGGCCCGGCGCACCGCGTCGGTGATGGCGAGTTCTTGTGCCCCGACCAGAAGCTCCGCCTTGCGCGTGCTGGACTGGTGCAGGTCGACCGCCGGGTAGACGCGCTTCTGCGCGGCCCTGCGGTCGAGCTTGAGCTCGGCGTTGCCCGTGCTCTTGAGCTCTTCGAAGATCACCGTGTCCGCCGTGGAGCCCGTCTCGACGAGCGCGGTGGCGAAGATCGTGAGCGAGCCACCTTCCTCGATGTTCCTGGCGGCACCGAGGAACTTCTTCGGCGGCGTGAGGGCTGTCGCGTCCACGCCACCGCTGAGGATGCGGCCACCGTTGGGCGCGGCGAGGTTGTAGGCACGGCCGAGGCGCGTGAGGGAATCCAGCAGGATCACGACGTCCTGCCCGTCCTCGACGAGCCGCTTGGCCCTCTCCACCGCGAGCTCGGCCACGGCGATGTGCTCCTTGGGGTGCTCGTCGAACGTCGAGGTGAACATCTCGCCGGGGATGGTGGTCCGCATGTCCGTGACCTCCTCCGGCCGTTCGCCGACGAGCGCGACGATCAGGTGGACCTCCGGGTTGTTCTTGGCGATCGCCTGCGCGAGGTGCTGCAGCACCATCGTCTTGCCGGCCTTGGGAGGCGCCACGACGAGCGCCCGCTGCCCCTTGCCGACCGGCATGACCAGGTCGATCACGCGGCTGGTCAGCTCCTCGGGGTCGTGTTCGAGCCTCAGCCGCTCGTTGGGGTACAGCGGCGTCAGGTCCTCGAACCTGAGCCTGGGGTGCGGCTTCTGCCCGTTGACGGTGTCGACGGTGACGAGCTTGTCGTTCTCCGCCTGCCCGCTGATCTGGTCGCCGCGACGCAGGTCGTGCTGCCGCACGAGGTGCTGCGGAACCTGCGGCCCGTCAACGAGGAATGCCTTGTTGTTACGTATGTCGAGTACACCGATGTGCATCGGGTCTGTCCTTTCAGGAGGGTTGTTTGAGATGCGCCTCATCGGCTCCACACACGACGGGCTCGTGCCCGTGCTCGTGCCGGAGGGAAGCGCCGCAGATGCTCTTGCGGAGGCATCTGATGTAGGGCCGCCAGCGTGAGAAACTGGGGGTCGTCGCTGCGGATCGGAGAGCGTCCAGCAGCTGGTCGGAACTTACGTGCGCTGACCGCGCACCGCCGGTTGCAAACGAACTCTAGCAGACAACGCCAGAAGCGCGCTTGTTATTCCGCGCACTTCTTCCACGACAGCCGGAACGTGGTGCTCACGGCCGAGTCGGTCGAGTCCATGGTCATGAAGCTGGTGTTCCCCTTGCCGGTGACCTTGAGCTCGGCCTCGATCGTCAACGGCTTGCGATCCTTGCACGGCCCGTGCGCCACCCCGTCGGGCCTGTCGGTGACCTGCCAGTTGTCACTCATCGGACTCTGATACGTGTGCATCCGGTTCCGCGTGGGAAACCCCGGAAAGTGGTAGCTGTTGCGCACAACGCCGCGCGCCCCGTCCGTCAGATGAGCGAACCCGCGGTAATCCGTGGCCGCGATGCCGTACGTGTACCCCTGCGCGTGGTTCAGCTTGAGCGCGATCGTGCAGCTCTTCTTGGCCTCTTTACCGTTGCCCTGCACCAGGAAGTCGCTGTAGGTCACCGTGAACGCCTCGTTGTCCTGCGACATGGCGACGGTCGTCGAACCCTTCGGACAGCCCGAGCCGCCGACGCTCACCACCTCGACGGTGACCGGGCCGGGAGGTGGGACGAGCGAAGCAGCCAGCAGTGCCACCACGGCGAACATCGAGGCCTCCTCACATCGCTGTGGGACAACCTATCGACCCGCACAATCACGCAAACGGACGAGCAGTTCCCGCGCGGCTGCACGGCACTCGTCACTCCACTCGGCGAGACAACCCGCCACCACCACCCTCACGTGCCGCGATACTTCCGGATCGGTGGCGATCTCGCGCGCCACCACCGCGGCACGGCTTCGTTGGTCACGTCGCAACGAAAGGAGGCAGCCGGCGGCTCTCATCCGGACCAGAGCGCCTGTCCGTGTTCGTCGAGCTTCGGCGTGGCCGGTTGGTCCGCCGGTGCCTCGTCGAGATCGCTGCCCACGTCCTGGCGCACGTAGACGGTGCCCAGCGACGGCCTGCGAGCGCCGGGAAGTCTGGTACGGCAGGAGACCCGCGGCCTGTTCCTGGGCCCACAGCAGGTCCTTGATCTCGGTGGGCAGCGCTCTGACCGACGTCCATCCGTTCCGGGGTGACTCGTGGGACTCCACCCTGCCGCGGGCTTGGATGGTGATCTTCAGGTCATCCTCCGCCATCGGGGGATGGTCCACGTCACAGCGGCCCATTTTGTGCCCGATCAAGGACTCATGCGCCCGCCAGGTCGCCCACCACGTGGAGCACCGTAGGCCGGTCGGCGGTGAAGGCCTTGCGCAGGGCCGCGGCGAACCTGTCCTCGTCGTCCACGGTCAGCCCGTGGCAGTTGAGGCCCTTGGCGACCATGGCGAAGTCGACGCCGGGGAGGTTCACGCCGTGCACGGGTTCGCTGCGGTCGACCATCTCCCGGCGGATCTCGCCGTAGCCGCCGTTGTCGCAGATGATCACGGGCAGGGGCAGGCGTTCCTGGGCTGCGGTGGCCAGCTCGGGGAGCGTGAACATCACGCCACCATCGCCGTGCAGGGCAACGACTTGACGGTCCGGGGCGCCCATCTTGGCGCCGATGGCCGCGGGAAGGCCGTAGCCGAGGGTGCCGAACCCCGTGGGATACAGGAAGCTTGCCGGGCCTTCGAGCGGGAGGTTGGACAAAGTGCCGTAGTAGCAGGCCATTGCACTGTCGCCGGCGATGACGGCGCCTGGCGCGAGGACTTCCTTCATGGCCTCGACCAGGGGAAGCCAGGCAGCGCCCTGAGTCCTGGCGTGTTTGCGGAAGAGCTTTTGCCAGCGTTGGGCGCGTTTTGCGGCTTCCTGACTCGCGTGAGCCTTGCCGAGGCGTTGGTTCAGGGCGGTGACGGTGGCCTGGGCGTCGCCCACCAGGCAGTAGTCCGGGAGGGCATTGGTGATCATCTGGGCCGGGTCGACGTCGATGCGGATCAGGTCGCCGGGGAACTTCAGCGGGCCGCTCCAGAGGTCGGTGGAGGCGAGCTCGGTGCCGATGGCGAGGACCACGTCGCATTCGGCGACGAACTCGGCCGCGGCCTTGTGGTGCAGGCCCGCGCCTATGGAGAGCTGGTGGTGTTCGGAGAAGGTGCCCTTGCCGTTGGCGGTGGCGACCACCGGGGCGCCCAGGCGCTCGGCCAGCGCGGTGATCTCCTCGGCGGCTCCCCTGGCGCCGCCGCCGATGATCAGGCCGGGGCGCGTGGCCGCGTTGAGGCGGCCGGCTGCCGCGGCGATGGTGACGGCGTCGGCCGGTGCGTGGGCGACGACGACCGGGGCGACCTCGTTGACCTTGTCGACGGCGTCGATCAGGTCCAGCGGGATTTCGAGGTGGGCGGGCGGGGGCGGCCGGAAGTCATGTGGGCGAACGCTTGCGCCACGGCCAGCGGGATCTCGGCGACGCTGTGGACGCGGTTCGAGTAGCCGATGGCGGCTTCCAGGGCGGCGCTCTGGTTGCGGACCTCGTGGAGGGTGCCGTTGCCCCGGCCGGGGTGGCGCAGGGGCATGCCCGGGGAGATCAGGAGGACTGGGACCGAGTCGGAGTACGACTGCGTCACGGCGGTCAGCGCGTTGAGCACGGCCGGGCCGCTCGTGGTGAGGCAGACGCCCGGTTTGCCGGTGACGCGGGCGTAGCCGTCGGCGGCGAACCCCGCGCCCTGCTCGTGGCGGGGTGTTACGTGGTTGACGTCGTGCTCGGCCAGGTGGCGGTAGATGCCGAGGTTGTGGGTGCCAGGGATGCCGAACACCAGCTCGGTGCCGTGCGCGACGAGTGCGCGCACCAGCGCGTCACCCCCGCTGATACGAGGAACGGTCATGCTCATGCCACGCGCTGTCCGCTCGTATCGTTCAACGTGTCCCCCGAGGGATGATCAGCGCGTCCACGGCCAGCACGCCGTCCGGGCCCACGCGCACGGGGTTCAGCTCGATCTCCGCCAGGTCCGGTCTGGCCGCGAGCGTTTCGGAGACCTGGGCTATGACCTCGGCCAACGCTGCCAGGTCGGCCGGTTCCGCGCCGCGCCAGCCGGACAGGAGCGGAGCCGAGGCGAGGCGGGCCAGCATGTCCCGCGCGGTGGCCGGAGTCACCGGGGCCAGCTCGATCGCGGTGTCCTTGAACAACTCTGCGTGAGTGCCGCCCGCGCCGACGAGCACCACTGGGCCGAACGAGTGGTCCCGTTTGGCGCCGATGATCAGTTCCACGGTGTTCTCGCGCGTGTCCATCTCTTCGAGCACGTAGGTGCCGGGGCCCAGACTGGCTTCCATCTCGTCGAAGGCGGTGGCCGGGTCGGTCAGGTTGATCCGGACGCCGCCGTGCTCGCTCTTGTGGGGCAGCCAGTCGGCTTTGAGCGCGTACGGGCCTTCGAGGGTGGTGGCCTTGACCTCGGCCACGCTCGTCACGGCGTGGGCCTTGGGGAACCTGAGGAAGCTGAGCAACTCGCGGGCGGCGAGGTAGCCGGGCTGGTACGGCAGGCTCGCGCAGAGGTCCCCCCTGAAGGGGTCCCCTGATTCAATTCTCCCAGCCGGCACCGACAGTCCCGCGCCGCTCACAGCACCAACGGACCGTTGATCAAGCGCCCCTAAACGAGCCGCGTCACCCACCGCAGCCACAACTCGCTCGATCGTGTGCTGCACCGGCACCCCGTCCGCACGCAACGCGCGTACCGCCGCGGAGTCCGCGCACATGCTGTGCACCGCCACAGGCACACCGGTTTCCCTTGCCAGGAACCCGATCCGAGACGCCACCGCCACCTCGGCGGCTTCCAGCGACGGCGTGTCCGCGCCGTAACTGCCGAAGTAACCGGACAACACGACGGTGTCGACCTCGCCGGAACGCACGAGCACCTCGACCGCGCGGGCGTAGTTCCACAGGTCCCGCTCCCCCGCGCCGGCGAGGTCGATCGGGTTCCGCGAGGACGCGCCCGCCGGAAGTCCGTCCACAGAGGACAGAGCAGGCACCGACAACCCGGCCGCCGAAGCCAGATCCGCCGCGATCGCCCCCTGCCCACCGGAGTCCGAGATGATGCCGATCCGACGTCCGCGCGGCACACCGGACGACACGACAGTCGCCAGATCGACCAGCGCGGCGGGCGTCGCCACCCGCACCGCCCCGGCACGACGACAGGCCGCGTCCACAACGTCCGAAGTGGACGTCAACGCTCCGGTGTGCGAACGAGCGGCTTCGCGAGCCGCCGTCGACGACCCCACCGTCAGCAGCACAACGGGTTTCCCCGCCGCACGCAGTTCCGACATCGCCGAAACGATCCCCGGCCCGAAGCTCTCCAGATAGACCCCGACAACCTTGGTCATGTCGTGGGACACCAAGTCCAGCAACGCTTCCGTCGCCGTCACGTCCGCCTGGTTGCCGACCGAGACGAACCGCGACACCCCGATCCCCGACGCCGCCAGCCCGGCGATCTCCAGACCCACCTGCCCGCTCTGCGACACCACACCGAGCGAACCGGGCTGGAACCGTCCCCAGGCGAGGTGCAACGACGTCGCCGCGTCGAACACGCCCAGGCAGTTCGGGCCGAGCAGTCGCGCGCCCGCCGAACGAATTCGGTTGATCACCCCGTCGTCGATGCCCGACGGGATGCCGACGAACCCGCGCACGCCCACCGCGAGCGCCTCGTCGACGACCGCGGGCACGTGCGCGGCAGGTACGGCCAGCACCACCAGTTCCGGCGCTTCGGACAACTCCGAGAGAGACCGCACGGTCGGTTCCGACAGCACGGAGCCGCCGCCGCGGTTCACCAGGTGCACGGCGCGACGGTCACGGCCGACCAGGGCACCGCGCGCGAGCCAGTGGCCCCACTTCGCGGGGTCGTCGCTGGCACCCACCACCGCGACGGACGCGGGATCGGAGAAGATCATCTCGCACCGAGACCGCGGGAGATGATGAGGCGCTGGATGTCCGAGGTGCCTTCCTCGATCTCCTCCAGCTTGGCATCACGCATCCAGCGCTCCACGGGATACTCGCGTGAATAGCCGTAGCCGCCCAACGTCTGCACGGCGGCGTGTGTGCACCACATGGCGTTCTCCGAGCCGACGAGCTTGGCCATGGCCGACTCCTGCGCCACGGCGTGCCCCGCGTCGTACAGCGTCGCCGCGCGCACGGTCAGCAGGTGCGACGTGTCGACGCGCGTGGCCATGTCCGCGAGCCGGAACGCCACCGCCTGGTGCTGGATGATCGGCACACCGAACTGCACCCGTTGCCGCGCGTAGTCGGCCGCGAAGTCCAGTGCAGCCCGCGCAAGGCCCGTCGTGGCGGCGCCGATGAGGATGCGCGAGGCGTCGAACGTGCGCATCAGACCCGCGAAGCCCTGACCTTCGTCGCCGAGCCGGTTCTCGACAGGCACGCGCACGTCGTCGAGGAACACCTCCGCGTTGACGATCGCGCGCTGCCCCATCTTCTGGAACGGCGGCCCGACCGTGAGGCCCGCGGCGTCACGCGGCACCACGAACGCGGTGACCCCGCGGGAGCGCCGAGTGGGATCCACGGTCGCGAAGATCACGAACTGCGAGGCGTAAGGAGCGTTGGAGATCCAGGTCTTCTGTCCGTTGAGGACATAGGAGTCGCCATCACGCCGAGCCGACGTCTGGATGCTCGCCGCGTCCGACCCGCTGCCGGGTTCGGTGACCGCGACGGCGGTGAGCGGCGGCCGCTCGGTCGTGAGCGGACCGAGGAAGCGCTCCTGCTGCTCAGGCGTGCCGAGGTGCTCGACGGGCGCGCTGAAGAAGCCGTTGGACGTGATCAGGTTGCCGATGCCGATGTCGCCGTGGCAGAGCTCCTGCTGGACGAGCACCTGGGTGAGCAGGTCGGTGACGCCGCCGCCACCGAGCTTCTCGGGAATCATGAACGAGGTCAGCCCGAGCCGGGAGGCCTTCTCCCACACGTCGAGCGGCGACTCGGTATCCGCCTCGTCGACGGCACGCGCGCGCGGGCGGATCTCCTCAGCGGCGAACTCCGCGGCCAGTGAGACGAACTGCTCCTGTTCGGCCGTGAGCCGCAGGCCGTCCCTGACGGTCCGCCCCATCTCGCACCCCTAAATTGACTGACTAATCAGTTATTCACGATCCATCGGGCAGCCTAGCTGTGTCAAGACGCATCAGGAGGTGCGCGAACGGGTGACTGATGGGGAAACGCGGCGGTTGACGTATCGAGCCGCCCCGTGGTCATTCTTGATCAGTGCCGGTCCGCGTCGGAGGGAGTCGCGTGAGCCCCTAGCGAGGACTTCACCCGTTCGGGGTTGAGGATGCCGCGGTGTTCCACGGGCGCGAGCGGATGGCCGGCGAGCTCAGAGCGGCGGCCGCGGGACCGGGGCTGCTGGTCCTCGTCGGCCGCGGCCGAGCTCGTGGTCGTCGACCGGCTGGAAGAGCTGTTCACGCTCGACCTGCCCGCACGCGAACAGCATCGACCTCACCGAACCGCGAGCCCTGCCGAGCTGTGGCGCAAACCGCTGCCGGCCGGGCTCACCACCGATTTCGCCTACAGCCCAGACGGATCGCTCTTCGCAGCGTTCGACAGCACGCAGACGCTGCGCCTGTGGCGGGTGCGGGACCGCAAGCCCGCAGGTGATCCGGTGAAAGCCGCCGTGGGTGGCCGGAACGCGAACGGCAAGATGGCGTTCAGCCCGGACGGCAAGCGCATCGCGTTGACCGCCGTGGAGCGACGCGGGTCGGACTTCGTCACCCGCCCGGAGATCTGGGACGTCTCCGACCCCGACACCCCGTCCAGCAGTTCTACCTGCCGGGCGGCGACTCGTCGTCCTTCTACGACCTCGACTTCAGCCAGGACGGGAGCACGCTCGCGATCGTCCGTGCCTCCGCCGGAGTCGACCTGTGGGACACCGACCAGGAGCGGATCGTCGCCGGCCTCTGCGACGCACCCGGCGATCCGATCACCGAGCAGCAGTGGCAGCGTTGTCTGCCCGGCAAGGACTACCGGCCACCTTGTGGCTGAGCCTCGGCCGAGATCCGCGACAACCGGTCCAACGCCGAGTTCGCCTCCGACGCGGCGTTCGTGAGCTCCTCCAGTGACCGCAGCAACAGCCGATCCGGCCCCGTCTCCAACGCGGCCAGGCAGTTGGCGCTGCCCCGGTTCGCCAGTGCCGTGAAACGACTCCAGTGCTGCTGCGCCACCTCGTCCGGGATGCGGAAGTACCGTTGCGCATCCCGTGCGATCTGCCCGAACTCCGCGCAGCTGGTCCTCAGCGGCGAGAAGTCGACCGGACCGGTGGCGGACCCGAGAGTCTGCAACGTTTCCGAATGGCGCGTCATGGTGTCGAGGAGGCGCTGGTTCAGGTCGAACCCACCGAAACGCTTCCACGCGGCCTGCTGGGCGGCGCGCGTGCGGGCCGGGAGCTGCGGGACCACGGGACGTGCGAACATTTGCGCCACCTTGTCGTCGGACGCCTCGCCTCTCGACTGGTCCCACAACGCCAGCCCGGAGGCGGAGACCGCGACCCCGGCCACGCAGAGAACCGCGACCACCCGACGGCGTACCGCCGGCCTGCCCGGTGCCCGTGCGGGAACCGCGGGTGCGCGCCGGACGATCGCCACGACACCCGCGGCGGCGAAGGCCGCGATCGCGGCGACCACGAACACCGGAGCGAGCAAGGTCAGCAGCGCCAGACCGGACATGGTGAAGTGCGGACCGCAGGTCGACTCCATCACCCGCAACGACTCCACACAGCCGTCGGCGGACATCGCCGTCAACGCCAGCGCGAAACCCAGCATCGCCGCCGTCTGCGCGGCGACCAGGGCGACCGGCAACGGGTAGCGCCCGGCCCACCCGGCTGCGACGAACGCGGCCACCACCGTCGCGGCGACGACCACCGCGAACGTGCCGGTCTGGTACGTCAGCGCGAACAGCGCGCCCGATCCCGGAGGCAGCGGGCGCCACGTGTGCAGGTAGGCCTGCAACCCCACCACGGCGGCACCCGCCACGACACCGCCGATCAGGCCGGGCAGCAGCGCCCGGCGCAGCGGCGGCAAGGGTGGCGCGCTGACGACGACCGCACCCGAGTCGTCGAGAGCCGGCCGCAGCCGGCGCGGCGTGCCGTCCGCCGGGCGCACGATCCAGGCCGGGAGGGGCACGATCCACAGCGCGATCATCGACGCGACGGACAGCGCCGGGATCGACATGCCGTGCATCAGGGGAAAGAAGGAGGCGAAGGCGGACAGCACCAGCGCGTGGTCCGCGGCAGGCCCGCCCAGGCCGTGCGCGAGCACCTCCCGGACCCGGTCGGTGTCGACCATCGTGCCGAGCGTGTACAACGTGCCGTCGCTCTGCCACCAGATGAACCACGACGACAACGCCAGCCAGGCCGCGCCCAGTACGGCGGCCATCACCGGCAGGGTCGTACGTCCCGCGGTGGCCCAGAGGTGCGCGCATTGGCCGATCCACCAGGCGATCGCCGTGCCCGCGAGCACGACGAGCAGCAGGAACTCGGGGTGCGGCGGCAGCCATTCCAGAACCGCCACCCGGTTCAGGAACAGCTCCCCCGCGGCGAGGCCGAACCCGAGCCACAGGCCGGCACGCCACGCCGGCGGCACGGGCCGTGACGTCCGCACCCCGTGCACCACGGCCCTCCACAGCGCGATCCCGACCACGCCGACGACGAGGCCGGACGGGACCAGCGTCAGCGCCTGACTCATCCACTCGCGGAGCAGGCCGTCCCTGACCAGATAGGCCTGCACGGGCTCGCGCACCTGCGCGTTCACCAGGGTCGCGGCCACACCGGTGAGGAACATCGGCAGTGCCCGCAACCCGAACAGCTCCCCGGTACCCGCCACCGCCGCCCGGCGCAGATCCAGCCGCGGATGGGTGCGCCACAACTCTGCGAACGCCGACCACCGCCGCGCTGGTGCCGCGGCGGCCCAGATGTGCGGGGACGCGCCCCACCTGACCGCGGCGAGATCAGCGCACACCTCCCGGCTGCGCAGCACGTCCGCTCGCGCCAGGTAGACCAGCAGCACGAGCAGCACGAGCAGGAGAACCCGGCGCACCTGGCTCGGCTCGTCACCCGACCACCAGGACGGCTGGACCAGCGACACGACCGCCCACACCGCGTACGGCGTCAGGACCGCGGCGAGGAACATGCGCCACAGCGCGGTGGTGACGTAGTACAGCGTGACGTCACCGTTGCGGATGTGCGCCAGCTCGTGGAGCACCACGCCCCGGAAGCGCTCGGGATCGGTGGTGGCGCTGTGCAGCAGGTCGGCGCTCAGCCGCAGGGTGGGCCGCCTGTTGCTGCCGTAGACGACCACGCTCGCGGTCGGATCGACCACCACTCGCGGCGGCCTGGCCAGTCCCGCGGTCGCCGCCGCCTCGGCGACCAGCCGGTGCGCGTCGTGAGTGCTGTCGAGTGGTGACGCCCAGCGCGCCCGCCTGCGCCATCGGGGTATCGCCCGGAACAGGACGGCGGCGCCGAGCAGCACGACGACCGGCCAGCCCAGCACCACCCACCACGGCGGCCCCGGTTGATGACGGGCCATGCACTCGTCGAACGCCGATCTCTGCTGGAGCAGCACCAGCTGAACCTGGAGGGTGCTCGCGTCGGGGTCGGCACCGGCCGCCAGCTGGCACCCCACGCCGTTCGCACCCGAGATACCGCTGGCGACATCGCGCATCATCGAGCCGCTGGCCACGAACAACAGCACCATCAGCAGGACGAAGCGAACCGTGGTACCTGCGCCGATCACCCGTTCGTCCACGCGTGGCGGGACCGGCTCCACCGTCACACTCGCCCCCCGCGATCAGTCACCTGCGAGTCAGTGTGCGGGCCGCGCGACGCCGACGAGCTCGTTCGGGGCCAGAACACCCGGATGGATCAGATCCCTCGCAACGCCGCGCGGACGATCTCCAGGGCTTCCTGCGACGAGAGGCCCAGGTCCGCGGACATCGACGCGTACTGCGCCGCCGCCGCACGGACGCGCTCGCGGTTGTTGTCGCCGTTCGCGCTCACCACGGTGCCCGCGCGGCCCCGCGTCTCGACGAGGCCGGCTTCCTCGAGCTCGCGGTAGGCGCGGGCCACCGTGTTGACCGCCAGACCCAGGTCTTTCGCCAGCGCGCGCACGGTGGGCAGCTTGGCGCCCACCGGCAGTTCGCGGTTCGAAATCGCGTGCGCGTAGTGCACCCGCACCTGCTCGTACGGCGGTGTGTCCCCGTGGTGGTCGATCTTCACTGCGCCCCATCCCTCCCCGACATGTAACTACCTCTGTATTGACCAACGGAGGAGTGGGGCGGAGGTTGCGGTCGATTCAGCGGATATTGGTCTGGTCCGCGCCCATCTGCACGTAGAGCTTGCGCCATCCCTGGTCTGCCGCCGTGGCTTCTTTGCCGTCACAGTAGGGCTTTGAGCCGTTCGAGGTGTAGTAGCGCAGGATCGACAACGAGACGACCGTGTCCCAGTTGCCTTCGTCGAAGTACTCCTCCCCCGGTGTCTGCTCCTGGTGCTTCATGCAGGAGACGTCGGACTGACCCTCGTCGTCGAACTGGGCGGTGGCCGCCGGTTCCGCCGAGCACGCGGCCAGCGCGAGCACCGCCAGCACGATGAGCTTCTTCATGACTCCTTCTTCCAGCTAACCGGCCAGCGCACGCGTGGCCAGACCGACTCCGACGAGCATCACCAGCGCCGCGGTGCCCAGCGGCGTGATGTCCGCGAACTTGCGGAAGCGGGCCAGGCGCGGGCCAAGGCGGTCCCGCAGCGAGACCAGCAGCAGCCCCGCGGCGGTCAGCGTCACCGCCATGCCGAGGCCGTACGCCAGCACCAGGACCACGCCGAACCACGTCCGGCCCAGTCCGATCGCCCCGAGCAGGACGACCAGCGCGGACGGCGACGGCACCAGGCCGCCCGCGACTCCCATTCCGACGAGCCCCGCCCGGCGGTGCCCATGACCGTGTCCGTGGCCATGTCCGTGGTCGTGCCGCATACGACCCCGGTTCCGCACCGCCGAGCGGAGCAGCACCCCTCCGATCACCGCGACCAGCAGACCGCTCACCACGCCGAGCCAGCGCAGAACCGACTCGCCGGCGATCACGCTGGACACGCTGAGCAGCAGCCCCAGCACCAAGACCCCCGCCGTGTGGGTGATGGTGACCGTGGCGCCGACGAGGAGTGCGTCGCGGCGGGTTCCCCTCGAACCCGCCAGGTAGGCGGCCATCACGGTCTTGCCGTGGCCGGGCAGCGCCGCATGTGACGCGCCCAGCACCAGAGACAGCAGGACCGCACCGATCCCGACCACCGGGGTGAGATCACCCACCAGGCCGACGGCCGCCTTCGTGGCCTCTCCCAACGCTCCAGGCGGGGTGACAGCGCTTCCCTCACCTGGTTGTGCGACGAACCGCACCGCCCGCACGTCCAGAGGAGAGGACAGCAGGTCTTCCGGATAGCTGCGCAGCTCGTTGGTGATCGACTCCGCCGGCGCACCCGACACCGCGACGTCGACACCGACGACGGTGATCTCGCGCCACCCCGGCTTCTCGCCGAGGTAGGAGTCGCTGAACGTCACCTCGACCTCGCCGCGCACCTGCAGTGAAACCGTGTACTCGCAGGTCAAACGCATGGTCGGCAGGCCTGCCTCACCGGGAGGGCGCACGACCTCCGCGTCGCGCACCTCGAACTGGAGCTCCCGCTCGTCCGCCATGGCGTCCAGCGACTTCGCCCGTTCCGCGCACCGCTTGCGCGCGTCGACGAACTCGCGGTCCTGCAGGGTCGGGATCTCCGCACTGTCCACAACGGACCTCAGCTCGATCCGGTCGGGGAACACGCGCAGCCCGTCGTAGTGGTTCACGCTGAGGTTGCTCAACGGGTGTGCTTGAGCGACTCCGCCCATCAGCAGCAGTCCGAACAACGTGAGCAGCAGGACTCTCATCGCAGACTCCCCAGAATCGCCTCGCGGTGCCGGAGAACCTCCGGATCCCGCCAGCCCAGCGCGACGGCCTTGTCCGAGTACGGCAACGCCTCCGCGGAACGCTCGTTGACGTGCAGAGCCCACGCCATCGCGTCCGCGGTGAACGCGCTCTGCCTCTTCGCCCATTCCTTCTCGGCGAACCGCAACGCCTCCGCGGGGTCACCGTGGTCGGCCGCGATCAGGGCGGCGGTGAGGTCGTCTCCGCCCAGAGCACGTGACTGCCGCAGCGCGAGGTCGTACTGCGCCCGCGCTTCCTGCGGCTTGCCCACCTTGTCCAGTGCCCTGCCGTACCTGACGAGGTGCTCCGGCGACGGCACCCTCGACACGAGCTCGAGATAGGTCTTCAGTTCCTCCTCGTCGGTCCGCCCCTTCAGCTCATCCAGCTGGAAGCGGCAGAACGCGGCCGCCTCGGGCGAGGAAGCGGACTCCAGCGCCCGGTCCAGAGCCACGCGCGCCTCGTCCAGACGGCCGTGCAGCTCGAAGTGGTGGGCAGCGCGGGTGAACGACGCGACACCCGGCTGCAGGTCCAGCATGCGTTGCAGCGCAACGGAAGCACCAGCGTCGTCGCCGAGCTGCGTCAGCGCGTCGACCACGACTCCCTGAGCCTGCGCGGAGTGCGGAAGTGCCGCGACCGCGCGCTGGCCCCAGTCACGGGCAGCAGCGAAGTCGTGACGAGCGTTGGCGAGCGCACCGCGGCCGATGTACGCCTCACCGTTGCCCTCAGGCTTGAGGCGCAACGACTCTGTCAGCGCACGCTCGGCACGCGGGTAATGCTGCGGATCGAAGGTGACGCGGGCGAGCTCGACGTGCGTGGCACCGAGCTGTGCCCAGGCGGCGGGGTCATCGGGGGTTCCGCGGAGCTTGGCCTGCAACGACTCGGCGTTGCGCTGCAGGGAAGAGGTCTGCGTGGCGGCGGGTGTTGCCGCCTGCGGGGAGGCGCAGGCGGCAACGGCGAGCGCGGCTGCCAGCAGCGGAATGGTTTTCCACATGTCAGGCACCCTCACTCAGCGGGAGTTGACCGCCCGGTTGCTCGGCAGGCCGACGTACGGGAAGCGGTCGCCGAAGCGGACGTCGTTGGCGTTCACCCGGTCGCCCTTGGCGAGCGCCGGCACGAGCTTGCCGGTCTGCGCCGCGCCGACCACGGCCTGGATCTCGATGTCCACGACGTCGTCGGTGAGCCTGCGGCCGTTCGGGAACCCCTGCAGGTCACCGCCGAGGACGCCGAGCCGGTTCGGGTTCTTCGCCACCGGCGTGGACATGTTGAGCCGCAGCATCTCCGACGGTGCGAACCTCTTCGGGTCCACGTCGGCGTTGTTCAGCTGCGAGTTGAGATCGGCCTTGATCGGGCCGCCCGCCTTCGTGGTGATCCCGGTCAGGAAGATCTCCACCAGGTCGGCCCGCGGTGTCTTCGGTGCCGGGATGCCGTAGATCGCCTGGATGAGCCGGGCGAGCTCCGGGTCGTTCACCCGGTCCAGCAACGCCTGGACCGACGCATCGCCAACGGGTTCGAGCCCGTTGAACGCGTCCTTGATGGCCGCCGACGACACGACCTCGTTCACCAGCGGGTTGCCCAGCCGCGACACCTGCACGAACGGGCCCTGCGGGGTCGCCTTGCCGGGGTCGAGCCTCAGCGTGCGGCGCTCGGTGTCGCTCCACACGCCGATCACGGGGTTGCGCTTCGGGTCGCCTTTGAGGGCCAGCATCGTCTTGGGCACCTGGATGGCGATGGTGTTGACGTTGTAGCCCATCAGGGTGTCCTGGTTGACCTCTTTCAGATTTCCGCCGTAGAGGAGGTCGAACACCCTCAGGTCCAGGAAGAACGAGTCCTCCGACGGTCCGACGTAGACCTGACCGCCACCGGGGATCTTCACCGTCGCCTGGTCGCGGATCGCCGCGAAGTCCGGGAACGACGCGGCTCCGGTGTTGGACGGCGCCGCCCTCCCGTTGCGCACCAGGGTCGTGCTCTTGCCCGGCTCCATGAGCTCGAGGCTGTAGTTCTGCCGGAACAACAGGTTGTCGTCGTTGATCGAGGTGACGGGCCCGTTGTTGTAGAGAAAGGTGTTCTTGCCGCGCCGGTCGTCGGTGCTGAACGTGAACCGGAACGTCTTGTCCGGCACCGCGTCCCCGTCGGCGTCGATGTTGAGGTCGTACCTCGCGTCCGTGGCCCACGGGTAGAAGTTGGGGCCACCGTTGGGTTCCTGCAGCCCGAACCAGTTCGCGACGAGCGTGACGGTGTCGGGCTTGTCAGGGCTCGTGAAGGCGTAGACGTCGGTGTTGTCGACCGCCGGGTCCGCCGCGATCAGCGGTGCCTCGCGGTGGCTGGACGCTTCCGCTGCCGGGATCGCCGCGGCCGCCGCGACCACGGCCGCGGCGATCGCACCCCGGCGTAATCGCTGTTCGTTGCTGGTTGGCATGGTCCTGCTCCCTTCCCACGGCGGGGATTCGGAAGCAGGACGCCTGCCGGTTCGAACTCATTCAGCGGATTTTGGCGCTACAACCGTTCCGCGGGCACGCGTTACGACGATCGG
This sequence comes from Lentzea atacamensis, assembly GCF_003269295.1. GTDB lineage: Bacteria > Actinomycetota > Actinomycetes > Mycobacteriales > Pseudonocardiaceae > Lentzea > Lentzea atacamensis. The sequence continues at coordinate 999,218 of NZ_QLTT01000001.1, forward strand.
CTCAGCGAGCACGTCCGCCGCCGAAGGTCCGCGACCGGGCGCCGACCGGCACACCACGCGCGCCTCGAACTCGATCTCACGCGAGCGCTTTCCTATGCGCACCAACGTTGCCGTGGCCTCGATGACGTCACCGGCCTGGATCGGCGCCGCGAACTCGACCGAGCTGTACCCCGCGAACAGCCCTTCGTCGGAGTCCGTGTGGATGAGCAGTTCGGTGGCGACGTCACCGAACATGCCCAGCCCGTACGCGCCGTCGACGAGGTTGCCCCCGTAATGCGCGTGCGAGTGCGGCACGTACCGGCGGTGCGTCACCGAGAAGCCTTCGACCAAAGCCCCGCTCACGCGGCGACCCCCTTCTTTGCCTGCATCGCGTGCACCAGATAGCTCGCGACCTCACCCGGAGTGGTCCCCCGGGAGAACACTCGATCCACGCCCAGCTCCGCCGCCATCAGCGGATCGAACCGCGGACCGCCGGCGACGAGCAGTGGCCGCTTGTCCCCCATCGCCTCGCGGAACGCCGCGGACATCTCCTGCGTGTTGAGGATGTGCGCGTCCCGCTGCGTGACGACCTGGGAGATCAGCACCGCGTCGGCCTTCTCGGTCCGCGCGCGCCGCACCAGTTCCGGAACGCTCACCTGCGCGCCGAGGTTCACGACCTTCAGCTCGCGGTAGTACTCCAGACCCTTCTCGCCCGCAAAGCCCTTGATGTTGAGGATCGCGTCGATGCCGACGGTGTGCGCGTCCGTGCCGATGCAGCCGCCGACCACGACCAGCTTGCGCCGCAACACCTTCTTGAGCGTCGTGTTCACCTCCGCCGGCGACAGCAACGGGTACTCGCGCTCGACGACCTTGACCTCGTCGAGGTCCACGAGGTGCTTCACCGAGCCGTAGACGACGAAGAACGTGAAGTCGTCGCCGATCGGGTGCGAGTGGACCACCATCGCGGGGTCCATGCCCATCTTGTTCGCGAGCTGCTGCGCCGCGCCGTCCGCCTTGGGACCGAAGGGGATCGGCAGCGTGAACGACGTCTGGATCATGCCGTCGCCGGTGGTGTCGCCGTACGGCCTCACATACCTCTTGGAGTCAGTCATTCGAGGCCTCCAGCATCTCGCTCGCGGGGTTGAAGTACGCCTCCGCCTTCTCGACGACGCCGTCCGCGCCCTTGCCCTGGTCCGCGGGGCGCTTCATCAGGCCGAAGGTGCCGTCCGCGATCGCGTTGAGCAGGCCGTCGTCGACGATGCGCTCCAGCAGGTCCACGGCCTCGCCGAGCACCTGGTGGGCGCGCTTGACGATGAGCCCGTCCGGCGCGGGCCGGAAGTCCTCCGCGAGGTTGCCCGCGGCGTTGAGCACGTACCTGACGTTCTGCAGGGCGAGGTCGCGGTCGGACAGGAACGGCGTCACGACGGCTTCCGTCATCATGCCGACGAGCAGAATGGACTGTCCGGTCAGGACACCGGCGAGGTTGAAGAACCCATCCAGCAGATAGCCGTTGAAGACGTCGCCGGTCATGTGCTTGGTGGGCGGCATCCACTTCAGCGGCGCGTCGGGGAACAGCTCGCGCGCGAGGAGCGCGTGGGCGAGCTCCAGGCGGAACGAGTCGGGCACCTTCGGGTTGATCTCGAAGGCGTGGCCGAGGCCCAGCAGGTGGTCGGGCAGTCCCGCCTCGTGGGCGAAGTGCTCGTTGAGGAGCTGGGAGACCGTGACCGTGTGCGCGGCGTCGACGGCGTCCGCGGTGGTGAGGTAGTTGTCCTCGCCGGTGTTGATGATGATTCCCGCGCGTGCGTGGACCTGGCGGGAGAAGCGCTGGTCGACGAACGTGCGGATGGGGTTGATGTCGCGGAACAGGATGCCGTACATCGAGTCGTTCAGCATCATGTCGAGTCGCTGCAGGCCCGCCAGCACCGCGATCTCCGGCATGCACAGGCCGGACGCGTAGTTGGTCAGCCGCACGTACCGGCCGACCTCCTTCGACACGTCGTCCAGCGCCGCCCGCATGATCCGGAAGTTCTCCTGGGTGGCGTAGGTGCCCGCGAACCCGTGGTGGGTGGCGCCTTCTGGCACGTAGTCGAGGAGCGACTGCCCGGTCGAGCGGATCACCGCGATGATGTCGGCACCTGCGCGGGCCGCGTTCTGGGCCTGGACGACGTCCTCGTCGATGTCACCGGTCGCGACGATCAGGTAGATCCATGGCCGCTGCGCGGGGTCGCCGAGCCTGGTGATCAGCTTGTCGCGCTGGGCCCGGTTGCGGTCCACCGTCCTGATGCCCCTGGCGACGGCCGACGTGGCTGCTTTCCTGGCCGCCGTCAGGTCCTTGCCGGTGGGGACCTTGAACTGGATCTGGCCCGCCGCGGTGGCCTCCGCGAGCTCGGTGAGGGTGCCGAGGTTGTGTTGTTTCAGGGCGTGGAACGCCGGGAGCACCACGCCGTGCTCCAGCCCGCACTGCTCGCGCACCGTGTCGATGACGCGGTTGACCCACGGCACGTCACCGGCGCGGTGGGTGGAGTCCGCGCCGGTGATGCCGGCCAGGCGAAGTGTGGCGCGCTCGACGGCAACGGTGGTGTGCGCCTTCGCGATGGACACCACCGGTTCGGCCGCCCGCGCCGCGAGTTCGCGCGCGGTGGCGACGACCTTGGGGTCGAGGTCGAGCAACGCCATGAGTCACTTCCTCTCGTAGATAGTCCGGCCGTTCAGCACGGTCCGCACGCAGACGGGCGCGGGACCGGTGAGATCAGGCAGTCCGGGCACGCCGGAACGGGGATCGGTGGACCACCGCTGCACCCGCGAGTCGCTCCCGGCGACCACGAGGTCGCCGGTCTCCCACACGGCGTAGGTCGCGGGCGCGCCGGGCTGCAACGTGCCGGTCAGCCCGTCGTCCACGCCCGCAGCACGCCAGCCACCACGCGTGTGGGCCGTGAACGCCGCTCGTGGGGAGATACCGTGACCATCGGTCTTGTGGTGCACCGCGGCGCGCACGGCAGCCCACGGGTCGATGGCGGTCACCGGGGTGTCCGAGCCGAACGCGAGCACGACCCCTGCCGCGGCCAGGCGTGAGAAGGGGTTGAGTCCCACTCCGCGCTCGGCCCCGAGGCGCTGGACGTACATTCCGGCCGATCCGCCCCACTCGGCGTCGAAAAGCGGCTGAACAGAGGCGATGACGCCCCACCCCGCCAGCTTCTGGGCCTGCTCGGCGCTGACCATCTCGACGTGCTCGAGGCGGTGGCGCGCGGAGGCGAGAGCGGGCGTGCCGAGGGCCTTCTCGGCGATCTCGAAGCCCTCGATCACGGCGGCCATGGCGGCGTCGCCGATGACGTGGAAGCCCGCCTGCACGTCCAGTTCGGTGCACTTGATCAGGTGGTCGGCGATCTGCTGGCCGTCCAGGTAGAGCGCGCCGGACGTGTCCGCGTCGGTGTAGGGCTCGGTCAGCGCGGCGGTGCGGGAGCCGAGCGCGCCGTCCACGAAGTGGTCCCCGGCGAGGCCGCGGACGGGGACGTCCGGCAGGTCGTGGTCGCCCCAGTAGGCCACCACCTCTGGGCCCTCGGTGTGCGCGAGGAGTTCTCGCAGGTCGTCCTCGCCGGAGATGTCCGGGCCGGCGCACTCGTGCACCGACGCGATGCCCATCGAGGCGGCGTGTCGGAGGAAGGCCAGCTGGGCGGCCTGGCGTTGCGCCGGCGTGATGGCGGACTTGGCGGCGCCGCGCACGTGGTGGTGGGCGGCGCGAGAGAGAGGGCCGTCGGCCGAGTAGCCGTCGGCCTCGCGGGCCTCGTCGGTGATCAGGTTCGAGGAGACGAGCGCCGAATGCACGTCGATGCGCGACAGGTAGACCGTCTTGCCCGCAGCTGCGTCGTCGATCTCCGCGCGCGTGGGCGGGCGGTTCTCCGGCCAGCGCGTCTCGTCCCACCCGTGTCCCCACACGAGCGGGCCCTCGGCGTCACGCACCTGTCGCAACAAGTCGTCCACAGAGGACGTGCGGGTCAGGTCGAGACCGGTCAGCAGCAGACCGGCGCTCGTGGCGTGGACGTGGGCGTCGACGAACGCGGGCGCGACGAAGGCGCCGTGCAGCTCGATGACCTCGGCGTCGGGGTGCAGCGCACGGCCGACCGAGTCCTGTCCGATCCACACGACGACGCCGTCCGTGACGGCCATGGCCGTCGCATCCGGTGCGTAGATGCGTCCGCCGACCAAAAGTTGCGTACTCACGTCACGCAGTCTGCCGTTGCTCGAACAGCGCCCGCACACCCGGCTGCGTCCGGACCAGGTCCAAGGCGAACGCGGCGTGACCGGGCACATAACCGTTGCCGACCAGCATCTCCACGTCCGCGGCGAGTCCTTCAGCTCCGAGTGCCGCGGCGCTGAACGACGTGGCCATCGAGAAGAAGATCACGGTGCCGCCGTCCCCGGTCGCGAGGATGGCGCCGTGCTCGCACCCCGGCACGTCCACACACACGACCGTGACATCGACCTGCTTGCCGACCGCCTCAGCCACAGCCACCGGGTTGCGCGCGTCCGCGATGACGACCTCGTCCGCGAGACCGGCCTTGCGAACCTGTTCCGCCTCACGCTCGGTCGGCACCAACGCGACGAGGCGCGACGCACCGGCCTGACGTGCGGCCGCGAGAGAAAGCGACCCGGACTTGCCGCCACCCCCGAGCACCAGCACCGACCCACCGGGGTGCTTCCGCACCACGCGGTCGGTCAGCGCCGGAGCACCACACACGTCGAGAACGGACAGCGCCAGCTCGTCGGACATGTCGTCGGGCAGCACGGCCGCGATGGACCGCCCGAACAGCACCGCGGTCCCCCGGCACGGCACCTGCTCGTCCTCGCCGTCCCAGTCCTGCAGGCCGTCGTTGATCTTCAGCGGCGTGAGGGTGAGGCTGACCAGCGTCGCGATCCGGTCGCCCGCCTTCAGGCCGAGCGGCGACTCCGGTCCGACCTCCAGCACCGTGCCGAGCAGCATGCCGCCGGAGCCGGTGACGGGGTTCTGCATCTTGCCGCGCTCTTCGACGATGTCCAGCACCGCCTGCCGGACCGCCGCGCCGCTGCCGTGCTGCTCCCTGAGCTGCCGGAACGACGCCGCGTCCAGGTTGAGCCGCTCGACCGCGACGATCACCTCGTCGGGGGCGGGGACGGGCTCCGCGTCCAGCCGCCACGCCTGCTGGGGCAGGACACCCTGCGGCTCGAGGACACGGTGCAGTCCGTACGCGCTCACCTGAAAATCCTTCGGTCGACGACGCTGTCTCGACAATATCTTCACGTAGCGCGTAAAGATCCCGCAAGCTTCACTTGTCAGTCAGACGGAACCACCGGCAGTCGTACGGGCCCAGCTCCAGCTTCGCGTCGCACCCGTCGCCGGTCAGGACGTCGGTGAGCACGCCCTTCACCTTCAGCTCCACCGGGACCGCGCGGTCGGCGAAGTTGTGCACGGCGATGACCGTGCCACCGTCGCAGTCAGCGCGGTGGGCGAACACGCACGGGTCACCGACGTCCAGCACCTGGTAGGTGCCCCACGCCAGTTCGGGGCACTCCCGGTAGCTCTCGATCAGCCGGCGCATCCAGGTGAGCAGCGAGTCGGGAGAGTGGCGTTGCCGGCCGGCCGCCTCCCAGTCCATCGGCACCCGGACCGCGAGCCTTCCTTCCAGCGACAGGTCCTCGACCAGGCCGATCTCCTCGCCGTAGAACAGGACGGGCGTGCCCGGCAGGCTGAAGAGCAGGCTGTAGACCATGCGGATGCGGCGGTAGTCGTCGTTCAGCGTCGACGGCAGGCGGCGGCGCAGGCCACGGCCGTAGAGCTGCATCGACGGGTCGGGACCGAAGGCGTCGAACACCTCCTGGCGCTCGTCCTCGGGCAGCTTGTCGAGGGTCAGCTCGTCGTGGTTGCGCACAAACGTCGCCCAATGGCCGTCCCGTGGCGGCTGCGGGCGTTCCTGCAGGGCCTTGACCAGCGGACCGCTCGACTGCCGCGCCAACGCCAGGTACATCGCCTGCATGCCCACGAAGTCGAAGCACATCGTCAGCTCGTCGCCGACTCCCTGGCCGTAGTAGGCCATCGTGTCCTTGTACGGCAGGTTCACCTCGCCCAGCAGCACGCCTTCGCCGTTGCGGCGGTTGATGAACGCGCGGAGGTCAGTCAGGTAGTCGTGCGGGTTGGGCAGCGACATGGCGTCCGTGGCGTCGTTGTGCTCCAGCAGGAACGGGACGGCGTCCACGCGGAAGCCGCTCAGGCCCAGCTCCATCCAGAACCCCATGATCCGGGCGATCTCGTCGCGCACCTCGGGGTTGGAGACGTTGAGGTCGGGCTGGTGCTTGTAGAAGCGGTGCAGGTAGTACTTGCCGACCTCCTCCGAATACTCCCAGAGGCTGTTCTCCTTGTCCGGGAAGGTGATGCCCTGCGGGCCGTCGGTCTGCGGTTCGTCGGCCCAGACGTACCAGTCCCGTTTGGTCGGGTCGTGGAACCACGGGTGCTGGTCGGACGTGTGGTTGACGACGAGGTCGGCGATCACCCGCATGCCCCGGTCGCGGGCGGAGCGGACGAACTCGACGAAGTCGCCCAGCGAGCCCAGCCGCGGGTCCACCGCGTAGAAGTCGGTGATGTCGTAGCCGTCGTCGCGTTCCGGGGTCGGGTAGAACGGCATCAGCCAGACGCAGGTGACGCCCAGGGCGTGGAGGTGGTCGATGCGTTCGGTGCAGCCGCGGAAACCCTTGTCGGAGAAGGTCTCCACGTCCAGGCAGTAGAGGACGGCGTTCTTCCACCAGACGTCCGACGTGCGGATCACCTCGCCACCTCCGGCAGCACGTGCTCGCCGAACGCGTCGACGAACGGGATCAGGTCCTGGCCCACGTGGTGCAGATAGATCTCCTCGAAGCCGAGCGACGCGTAGGTGTGCAGGTTCTCGACGTGCCACTTGAGGTCCGAGGACACGTTGACGACCTCGGCGACCTGCTCCGGCGTGACGCGCTCGGCGACGACGTCGAAGTGCTCGGCGAGCTCCAGGTCCCAGCAGACGGGCGGTCGGAACACGTTGGTGCGCCACTGTTCGTGCGCGATCCTGAGTGCGGTGTCGTCGTCCTGCGCCCAGCTCAGGTGCACCTGCAGGTGCAGCTTGCCCCGGCCACCCGCGTCGCGATAGGCGTCGGCCACCTCGCGCAACCGGTCGGGCGGGGCGCTCACGGTGATCAGCCCGTCGGCCCACTCGGCGCACCAGCGGGCGGTCTGGGGGCTCACGGCGGCGCCGATCAGCAACGGCACCTCCTGCGGTCTCGTCCACAGTCTCGCGCGGTCAACCCGGACCAGGCCGTCGTGGCTGACCTCGTCACCCTGGAGCAGCGCGCGGATCACGTCCACGCACTCGCGCAGACGGGCGTTGCGGACGTCCTTGCGCGGCCAGCCGTCGCCGGTGATGTGCTCGTTGCTGGCCTCGCCGGTGCCCAGCGCCGCCCAGAACCGGCCGGGGTACATCGCGGCGAGGGTGCTGATCGCCTGGGCGGTGATCGCCGGGTGGTAGCGCTGGCCCGGGGCCGTGACCACGCCGAACGGCAGGGTCGTCGCCTGCAGCGCGGCGCCGAGCCACGACCAGGCGAACCCCGAGTGGCCCTGGCGCGAACTCCACGGTGAGAAGTGGTCGGAACTCATCGCCGCGGCGAAGCCGGCCTCCTCGGCCCTGCGCACTGCGGTCAACAGGTCGGTGGGGTGGAGCTGCTCGTGCGACGCGTGGATGCCGTAGACGGTCATGCGACTTCAGGTACCCAGCGAGCAGTTTGAGAATGCGTTGAACCGATCCCGAACGGCATCCGTGTGGATGACAGCACCCTCGGAGCGGAGGAGGAACGGCGATGTTCAACGAGACGCGCGTCGGGACCGTAACTGTCGTTGAGTTCATTCGGCCGGATGGCACTGTCGAGCCGATGAACGTCGATCTCCAATACCGCTCAGACGATCCGCACGCCGTCACGCTGCGGTTTCAGGCCAGGGACCAGGAGTCGACCTGGCTCGTCGGGCGGGAGCTGCTGGCGGACGGACTGCTGTCGCCCGCGGGGATCGGCGACGTGCGGTTGCGGCCCGGCCACCGCGACGTGCTGGTGCTGGAGCTCTTCACCGAGGACTCGCACGCCGTGTTCCACCTGTCGGCCGATGACCTGCAGCGGTTCCTCGACTCCACCTACGCGGCCGTGCCTGCGGGGCGTGAGGTCGTCGACTTCGACCTGCTGCTGAAGGACCTGCTCGCCTAAAGGCGCAGGCCCAGGACCAGCTTGTCCGCGGAGTCGACCACGCGAAAGCCGATGTGCTCCCAGAAGCCGACCGCGTGTGTGTTGTGGTGCCGCACGTGCACGTGAACGCCCTTCTCAAGGCGTTCGAGCACCGTGCGGACGAGCCTGCCGCCGTAGCCCTTGCCCTTCGCGCGCGGCAGCAGGTTGGCGTGCATGTGCGCCGGATAGTCCAGGGCCAGCCGGTGGTCGACCCGCGCCGGATGGTGGATGTGCTGCACCACGCGGTTCGGGTCGTCGGTGAGCGGGTAGCGAATGCGCAGGTCAGGCCACCAGTCGTGCTCCAGGCGGTCTTCGAAGGCCTCGCTGTCCGACGCCGCGATCACGTAGCCGCAGATCCCCTCGTCGTCCTCCACGACGAACGCCAGATCCGGTTCGAACGCCACGTACGGCCCCACGTAGGCGTGACCGAGCAGGCGCGGGTCGTCGAACAGGTGCCGCGCGCCCCGGCCACCGTCGCCGGTGTCGAGGCAGATGTCGTAGAGCGCGTCCAGGTCAGCGGGCCGGTACGCGCGGATCACGTCAGCTCGCGCCGATCCGTGATCACCACCGGGTCGACGTCGACAACTTCCCCTTCGACGACCTGACCGGGCCCGAAGCGACGGTCGTGCTCGAACTTCAGCGCGGCCGCCTCGGCCTTGCGCGCGATCCGCCGGCTGACGAGCCTGCGCGTCGGCGGGAACAGCAGGAACAACGCCGCCACGTCGCTGATGAAGCCAGGCACCATGATCAACGCGCCGGCCGCGGCGATCAGCACGCCGTCGGCCATCTCCTGGTGCGGCTGTTGCCGCTTCCAGACGGCCTCGGAGAACGCGGCCATCGTCTGCGCCCCCTGCCTGCGCACCAGCTGCAGACCGACGAGGGTGCCGACCAGCAGCAGCGCGATCATCCACAGCCCGCCGATGGCGTTGCCAACGGCGATCATGACCGCGATCTCGGCGAACATCCCCAAGAGCACCAGGGCGAAGACAGGCATACCCCCTCAACGCACGAGCTCGCCCAATTGCTCCCACACCCTCCTCCACCAGGCGTTGATCTGAAATATTTACGGCGAGCTAGCGGTGTGACAGGATATCTTTACGCGACCTCGACGCTGAGGAGTACGGATGACTGCGCTGCACGACGCCCCCACGGCGCTGGAGCGACTGGACCGCCAGCCGTACACGTACGTCCGCCGTGAGCTGGTCGAACCCGACTGGCGACGCTTCCCCGGCTGGGCGCACGTGACCGAGGCGCAGTGGCGCGACGCCCAGTGGCAGCGGGTGAACTGCGTCAAGAACGTCAAGCAGCTCCGCAAGGTCACCGGCGACCTGCTGAGCGAGAAGTTCTACGACGACCTGGCCGCGGACCAGGAAACCTTCGCGACCATGTCGATGCTGATCCCACCCCAGATGCTCAACACGATGGCGGTGGACGCGGCACCCGCGGAGTTCACCGACGCCTTCCTGGCCGACCCGGTCCGCCGTTACATGCTGCCGGTGAAGTCCGACCGCGACCCGCGGTGGCCGTCGCACCCGCACTCCCAGCGCGACTCGCTGCACGAGGCCGAGATGTGGGTCGTCGAGGGGCTGACCCACCGCTACCCGACCAAGGTCCTGGCCGAAATGGTCTCGACCTGCCCGCAGTACTGCGGCCACTGCACCCGCATGGACCTGGTGGGCAACTCGACCCCGCTCATCGACAAGCACAAGCTGTCTCTGAAGCCGGTCGACCGCCAGGACCAGATGATCGACTACCTGAAGAAGACCCCTGGCGTCCGCGACGTCGTCGTCTCGGGCGGCGACGTGGCCAACGTCCCGTGGCCCCAGCTCGAGTCGTTCCTGATGCGCCTGCTGGACATCGAGACCGTCCGCGACATCCGCCTGGCCACCAAGGCCCTGGCCGGCCTGCCCCAGCACTGGCTCCAGCCGCGCGTCGTCGAGGGCCTGGAGCGAGTCGCCCGCACGGCCTCGCGCCGCGGCGTGAACCTGGCGATCCACACCCATGTGAACCACGCCCAGTCGGTGACACCTCTCGTCGCCGAGGCGGCGCGGACGGCGCTGGAGGTCGGCGTCCGCGACGTCCGCAACCAGGGCGTGCTGATGAAGGGCGTCAACGCCACGTCGGACGACCTGCTGGACCTTTGCTTTGCGCTGCAAGGGGAAGCGAACATCCTGCCGTACTACTTCTACATGTGCGACATGATCCCCAACGCGGAGCACTGGCGGGTGGCCGTGTGGGAGGCGCAGGAGCTGCAGCACGCGATCATGGGCTATCTGCCCGGATATGCGACGCCGCGGATCGTGTGCGACGTGCCGTACGTCGGGAAGCGGTGGGTGCACCAGCTCGCCGAGTACGACCGTGAGCTGGGGATTTCGTACTGGACGAAGAACTACCGGACCGGGATCGAGCTCGAGGATCCGGAGGCGCTGGACCGCCGCTACCCCTACTACGACCCGATCTCCACCCTGGGCGAGGCCGGCCAGAAGTGGTGGTCCGACCAGACCTGACACACCACGACGGGGCCGTTTTCGGGACATCTTCCGAAGGCGGCCCCAACGGCATGTTTTGCCTGGTCAGCACCCATAGAGTCTCATTAGGTCTCAACGTCAAGGGGCCCAGAAGGGGCCCAGAAAGTCCAAAGTGGATGACACTTTGCATCCTCAGTGGACACCCGTGTCAGGCATTGGTACAGCATCGAGTAGACACTCGCCTTTACGACCGGACTGGGCCATCGCCCCTCCTGCGACCCGATCTCCACCTTCGGCGAAACCACTCAGGCGTCAATGACCATTGCTACCGCCCACGGCGCAACTGCAGAAAAATCGCACCGCTGAACGACACGGAGTCCAGTGGAATCATAACCGTGATAAACAAGTTCAGCGACGTGCTGCACCGATTTAGCGCCGGATCTAGCACGCTCATGCTTTCGACAAACGACATCCGCAGATTCGGCGCGATGGCGTCAACGAGATCTCACGCCGAGTTGGTCAAGGTCGACCGAGCGGGGCGACGGGCTCAGCAACATGACGCCGAGCGTCTTCGCCCTGACCAGGAGAGCGGCCAGCGAGACATGCCACTTGGCCTTCAGGCGAAGCAGCGCCGGCCAATCGAGACGAGCAGGTAGCTCGTGCGCGATGTCTTCGGCCGGCATGAGGAACGCGGCGGCGAACTCGTTGGCCTGCGACTCGGTCGCCTTGTCGGCTATTGGGCCGTCGGCGCCAAGCAGAACGAGGTGGCCCAACTCGTGTGCCGCGTCGAAGCGTGAACGGTCGCGAAGACCCTTGTCCGCCCCGAGCGCCACCACCGGCCGGAAACCCGCGTTGAACGCGTTCGAGCTCGCCTTCGACGGCCGCCTGGCCGCCGGACGCAAATAACCCTTCTTCAACCAGAGTTACACCGCTCGTTTGACAGCATGTGAGTCCGCCCTGGCGTGCGGACGTGGTGAACGGACAAAATCGGTGTGGGCCGGGCTGGGTGACGCCGAGGGTCCGTGGTCGAACGCGCCCCCGCCACGCTGGCCGAAATGGCCAAGGGCCGGCTGCGGGCGAAGATCCCGCAGCTGCGGGAGGCGTTGCAGATCGCCCGGTTCAGCGACGCCTCGGCGTTCATGATCGGCCGCCTACGCGGTCAAGATCGAGCAGGCGATGCGCCCTTTCGCGCGAGCCAAGGAACTGCTGATGACCATCCCTGGGATCTCTGACCGGATCGCCTGCGGCATCATCGGTTCTATCGGCATCGACATGACCGTCTTCCCCGCTCCTGGTCATCTCGCGTCCTGGGCCGGGGTCTGCCCAGGCAACAACCGCTCCGCGGGCCGCGAGCTGTCCTCGGCCACCACCCACGGAGATCCCTACCTGCGGGGCTGGCTCGGGATCGCCGCCGGCATCATCGCCCAGACCCGCAGCCGCCCCAACTACTTGAAGAGCTACTACCACCGGCTGCGCAAACGCCGCGGCCCGCTACGCGCTCAAGTCGCCGTCCAGCACAAGATCCTGACCGCTGTCTGGCACATGCTCACTTGCGACGTCGCCTACCACGACCTCGGACCCGACTACTTCGACCACAAACCCCGCTCGCTCCAATATCAGGCACAACGCGCCCGCCGGCTCATCGCCGAGCTGATCGAGCAGGGCTACGACGTCTCCCAGCTGATCCCCGAACACTCCGCCTGACCACACGGACATCAGAAGCCGCGCTGGGGCAATTTAGGGAACAGACCCCGGCGAGGCGTACCAGCTCGCGCTGTCGGGTCAGGGCATCGTCGTCGTGCAGGCGTCGGAAGGTCACCCCGCACCGGCCACGCCGTGACGATCGGACAGAAGCGGCGCGTTTCGCACGTTTCACGGCGCGCCGCTTTCGTTCGGGTGGCTGGGCTCCTCCGGATTCTCCTCGCGGGAGAACCCGCGCGGAGTTCGCGGAGGAGCGAAGAGGGTCGACAGTCCGGTTCCCGCGGCTCTCGCGGACCAGCTTCGCGGGCGACCCGTCAAATGCCGATGGTGAGGCTTCCCGCAGCGGTCAGCTGGGAGACTCCCGTTGTGCTGCAGGCGGCCGGGTTGGGTTGCGCCCCGACGCCGACTGATTTCGCGGGATCCGGGGTGAAGGTGCCGGAGCTGATCGATCCGACGGCGACGACCTGGATGTCGCCGCCGACCCGGTTGGTGGTCCTGTTGTAGGAGAACGTGCTGGGTGCGATCGCGGTGTTGGTCCACTTGAAGACTCTCGTCCCGCTGCCTGCAGAGAGAACGCTGGTGCACGTCGCGTTCGGTGCGGTGCCCGTCTCGGCGTAGCTTCCGGTGGGGGCAGAACTGCTCGTGTAGTTGAACAGCTGGCCGCTGACGCTAAATGTCACCGTCTGCGGGGTGTCGGTCAGTGGCGGACTGTAGGTGACGACTTCGTTGAGAGCGCAGAACTGGTCGACTGCGGCATGAGCGGACGGGGTAATGAACAGCGACATGACGGCCGCGACAGTCAAATGAACCGCAGCGATTCTGGCGCTTCTCACCATGAACCCTTCCGTCGGCGTCGGCCTCGAAGGCGCGGTTCACGGCAGACGACGTCACGTACCCGGACCGCACCACAAGGGGGTAAGCATCTCGAAGCCCTGTCCCCCTCGGAACCAGCGACCGAGGGACATGGCGTCTGCCAACCAGGTGACATGCCGTCGGCACGGCCGCGCAAGATGGGCGCAAACACCACGCGGGTCGACTACGGCCACGCGGACACGACGCATGCGAGCACGGGAGAATTCCCGCACGTACCCGCGAGGTTCTGACGCGTGCGTTGACCGCGGTGTCTTTGGCGGGGGTCGCGGCGATCACCGCGGTGCCTGCTGCTTCCGCGGTGGTCATCTACAACAAGCGGTACACCTCCGAGCGGCTCTGCCATTCCAACGCCAGGCAGATCGCGTTGCAGGGCGCGACGATCCTGGTGAACTGCCGGTACGAGGGCGCGCCGGCGTGGTCAGGGTCCACCAGCCACGCCAGAGCCTGCTACGCCATCCGGGAAAGCCGGATCGACGAAGCCTGCACCTACCTGGGAGGTTGATATCCATCGTCCCAGGCCCTGACCGTGAGTTCAGACGAGTTGGCCTGTGAGGTGCTCGATCTCGTCCAGGAAGGCCGACACGACGCCCGCGGGATCGGCGCTGCGGGTGATCGAGCTGCCGGCGACGATGGCGAAGAGGCTGTCGTCGGTCGCGTACTGGCGCAGTTCGACTACGTTGCCGGGTTTGAGGCCGCCCATGGCGATGATCTTGGCCTGGGTGCCGTGCAGGGCATGGTGTACCTGTGGCAGGAGCGCGTCGGCGGTCTTGCCCTGTGCCTGCTCGCTCCAGCCGACGTGGCAGCTGACCAGCTCGGCGCCCATGCCGGCGAGTTTGCGGGCGCGACGGGCCTTGGCGCGGTCGTCCTGGTGGGACATCAGGTCGAAGGCGACCAGTTTCCCCTCGGCGCGTGCGCCGTCGACCGCTTCGATGATCGCCTCGTCCGGCGCGGTAGCCATCACGGTCACCAGGTCGGCGCCCGCGGCGTAGTAGAACGTGCCTTCGGCCACGTAGGGCACGTCGTATCCCTTGAAGTCGGCGACCAGCAGCTGGCCGTTGTCCAGCCGGTCGCGGAACTCTCGGACGATGGGGACGCCGGCCAGGGCGGCGTTCAGGATCGTCGGCCGCCCGATCTCGTGAATGATCTCCTGTTCCGGGTGCGCGGCCAGTACAGTGTCGAGCATGTCGAGGCATTCGCTCGGCGAGGTGAAGTCGTAGGCGATCCATAGACGTGGGCTTCGCATGACGTGTGCTCCTTTGTCATTCCAGGTTGGCGTGCGCGGCCCACAGGACCTCTGACGTCTTGCCGAGATCACGCGACAACGCGTGGAAAAGGGCGTCGAACAACAACAAAGTGGATTGCTCGAACAGAGACCCGGCGAACTGGGCCGAGCTCTCCGAGTCGTGATCGTGTTTGCTCGCCGCGGGGATCGCGACGACCAGTTCGGCGATGGCGGCCAGCGGTGAGGACGGTGTCGTCGTCAGCGCCGCAATCTGCCCGCCGGCCGCCCTCACCTGCTCCGCCACCAGGACGACGCCTGGTGTGCCGCCCGACCCGGACACCGCGATGAGCACGTCACCGCGGCTCAATGGCGGTGTGGTGGTCTCGCCGACGACGTGTACCTGGAGCCCGAGGTGCATGAGCCGCATCGCCGCCATGCGCACGGCCAGGCCGCTACGACCCTCACCGAGCACGAAGACGCGGTCGGCTCCCGAGATCAGAGTGACCAGCTTCGTGACCGCGCGCCAGCTGACGTCGTTCAGCGCGCGCCGGTTCTCCGACAGAACCAGGTTCGCCGCGTGTTCGAGATGTCCGGGCATCCCCGATCTTGAACTCGTGCCGGGCTTTCTGTCAGGGTGGGGCCCATTTTCCGGGGACTCGTCGTCTTGCGGCGGTCTCGGCGGACCCGGCACGGTCACGCTCGTTTCGACTACCATCTGAAGCCAACTCCAATGCGGTTGAGCGTGTGCGAACTTGCTTTCGCCCACACTTCCTTTGCACGACAGCAGGGCCGCGGTGAGATGCGACAAACACTCCGAGTGCGCAGACGTGAGAATCTGACGGACCGCACAGTGACGACGACAACGCTGTCGTGTCCCGAACTTCGCGGTGGTCGTCCGCAGAGAATTTACTCTAGAGCTGTGCCACGGGTGAGCCGCAATCACCCAAGCCGGGCGCACGCAAAAACGGACAGTGATATCTCCTGCACCCCGTTACGCCGATCACGGGGACTTACGTCCCGATACCGGGGAATCTGTGCCACAGGCCTCAAGCTTTCGCGGTGCCGGGCGGGCCGCACGACGCGGCTCCAGAAGGCACAACCGCGGAGCCGCCGACTCGCGGGATCCACCGATCGCGCGGTTCACCGCCGGGTCGCGGAAGACGTCCGCAGGCAGTCGGGAATTGAGTCTCACACTCCGCAACCAATGGCAGCACCCGGCTGCCATCTTCGCCGGGCCGCCCAGCGCGGCCGCCTGCAGGTGCACCGGTAGTTCATCCACCCCGTCCGCCACGATCATAACTCGGCCCTGGGCCACCAGCCGGGCGGCAGCGTCCGGACCATACGCGATCGCGTCCGTTCGACGACCGCTCAAGATTCACTCCATCGCCGCCGCACGTCGCCACGTAACACCCGCAGGACCGCTGGAATCCCTTTCAGGTGCATGCCGAGCGCGAGAACTGTTTGATCTGGGCGAGCAGATCGCGGGGCGCGGCATCGAGGTCTGGCGGGTACTCGGTGATTGTGATGCCGGTGTGCGGATCGTCCGCGGCGCCGAGCCGCCGGTCGAGGAACGACGCGGTGCCGGCGGGCGTGGCGATGCTGTCCCAGGTCGCTCGAACCGCGAATCCGGCGTTCGGCCGTTTCGCATGCCGGGCCTCAGAGGCGCTGATACCACCCGCGCAGGCCGGGTTCCGTGGGTATAACTCGAACTGATGAATCGAGCGACAGCCTGTTGACGACGCTCGCAGGCAAGCGCACTCTAATTATGGAATGCCGCTCTGGGCCGATACAGACTGAAGGGTCTCAGTCCATGGTTGTTCAGCTCCAGGATCTTTCCATGGAGGCTGTCGGCGAATTTGTCCAGCAACGTTGGGGTGAGTTGTTGGACGAAGTCGGCGCCGGAGCGGCTGAGCGGTACGCGGCGGGAGAGGCCTTTCCCAGAAAGTATTTGATCCAGGCCGCTCAGAAGAGTCTGCACGGCCTGGCGCTGCCGAGGGAGATCGGTGGCGAGGGAATGGGTTCGAATGTGTGGGGCCGCGTTCTGGAGGAAATGACCTTCCGATGTGATGAGTCAGCATTTTCACTGGTGGTGAGCATGACTACCAGCATCGCGTTCACCCTGTATCAATCCGGGGACGCCCGTTTGATCGATAACTATGTGCGGCCGTTCATGTCCGGAGAACTGGCCGCGACCCTTGCCTTTACCGAGGACGCCGACTTTTGGTCATGGGGGACAACGCTGACCCGTGACGGTGACGGCGGGGTGTTGTCCGGCAGGAAGAGCTACGTGACCGGAGGACTGATCTCCGACGTCTTCCTGACCTACGCCGCCGCGGAACCGGGCCGTCTGGCCGCCTGTCTGGTCCATCGGGACGACCCAGGGGTGCGGCTGATCCCCGCGGAAGGGATGGGTTTCCAGTCCGCGGGAATGGCCGTACTGGAGTTCATCGACGTTGAACTCGGCCCGGAACGGATACTGACCTGGACCGACGGGCTGGATCATTCCCAGCTGTATTTGAACGAGCGCCGGAGCATGCAGGCATCCTGGACCGTTGGCAGGATGCGCGGGCTCGTGGCTCGCTGCGCGGCCAGGCTTCGCACCACGACACGGCAGGGCCAGCCCGTCCTTGACTACGCCAACGTGGCTGGTGCGCTCGGCCGGATGCACATGCTCACCGACGTGGCCCAGACCATGACGCACGACGTGCTGGACCGCCAGGCCCGCGGGGAGACGGATCTGGTCTACGACGCGAAGATCTCAGCGGCCAAGCATTTCTCGGCCGAACAGGCGATGAACCTCGCTCACCAGGCTCTCCGGGCGTTGGGCGGCCATGCCTACTACGGGGACGAATACTACGGAAGGTATGTGCGGGACTGCGCGGGCCTGATTCCCGCGGGAGGTACCCAGGATTCCCTGGAGATCACCATCGGCGCCCTTGTGGCGAAGAACCTGCTCTGACAAAGGAGAGTTTCTCATGGAGGTTCGTTTCTCCGGGCTGCTGCTCCGGTTCACCGGCTACGAGCGCACCGTCACGGTGAAGGCCAACACAGTCGGCAAGGCGCTCGAGTCCTTGCGCCAACAGTTTCCGCAACTGGGTCCTGTCCTGTGGGACGGCACGGGCAAGCTCCAGCGCGTTCACCGCCTCATCCTCAACGGAGAAGTCATCTCATCCAACGATCGCAGAGCGCTGCGCGACACAGATCGGCTGGAGTTCCTGACCGCGGTGGCCGGGGGGTGACATGCCCCCGCGAGATCGACTACACCGAGCCTGTCGTCACCACCATGTTCAGCCCTCTTCAGCTGCGGCCGCGAACACTGCTCGGTCTGGTGTCACCATGTCTCGCGCGCTGGTTGGCCGAGTACGTCACGACTTTCCCCGCGATGGTGGAGACCTACCGCAGCGCGGTGGTGGTCTCCTCACTACGGATCGACTACGCCACTCCCTACCTGCGCTTCACCGACGCACCGTGGCTGACCGTCCGCTCAGGACTGCGCATCGACCAGCGCGGGGAATGGCTTCAGGTGGACATCGACTGCGTCGCCGACGATCGCTCCGTCGCACGGGTCACCGCCACGATGCGCGTTCTCACGGTGACCGACGCCAGCAGCCTGGCCGCGAGTCCCGGTGTTCTGCACCCCGATCTCCTGAAGCGGTTCACCCCAGCCGAGACCATGACCGCCGTCCCGCCGCCCCACTCGCGGCCCACACTCCCGGCGCCCGTGCTTGCTCCCCAGCACTGGCAGACGTTCATCAGCCGCAGCCACGCCGAGGTCGCCGACCAGTGGTCGTTCGTCGAGATGGTGGAACTGGCCACACAGGCCCGCGAGCGCCTGTACGTCGAGAACCTTCACGATCCGCTGCCGTCCTGCCACGTCGTCGGCACACCGACACAGATCCTGCGCGCGGTCTTCCTGCGCCCGATGTTCGTCTACGACCCGTGCCAGGTCATCAGCTCCGCCCATCTCGATCCGGACACGTCGACGCTGTGCTTCCGTCACCAGATCGGACATCCCAGTGCCCCGCGGCCTCACCTGACTGTCTGGGAAACCCTAGATGTCGCCGGATAGTCCTTAGCGGAGGTGTTTCAGTGCGATCACCAATCGTATTCCTCTTTCCGGGCCAAGGGGCTTACCTCCCCGGCGCGTTTCGACACCTGGCCGAAGAGCCGATCATCACTGAATTGTTGTCCGAGGTCGACGAGGTGGCGACCAGCCTGGGGGCGGCACCTGTCACCACACTGCTCATGAGGGAGGACGCCCCGTCACTGGATGATCTCCTCAGCCGTTCACCGGCTCAACTGCACGTGGCGATCTTCGCCGCCGAGCTGGCGCTGTACCGGTTGCTCACCCGGCGCCACGGCATACAGCCGGACGTACTGTTGGGGCACAGTTTCGGCGAACTCACCGCGCTCACCGCGGCAGGCGTGTTCGACCTGCGACAGGGCCTGCGGCTGGTCATCGCCCGTGACGCCGCGTTCGCTGACTGTCCTCCTGAGCCGGGTGCGATGGTGGCCCTGGGTACGTCGGCGGATCGAGCGCGACACGTGATCGGAGCCGTTGGCCGGTGGGACCTGTGTCTCGCGGCCGACAACGGTCCTCAGCAAACCGTCGTCTCAGGCCCGGAGGAGGACCTCGGCCAACTCATGCGGGTAGCAGAAACGCTGGGCATCACAGCCAGAAGGCTGTCCGTGCCGTACTCGTTCCACAACCCTCGGCTGGCCGGCGTCGCGGAGCGGTTCATCGAGCGCATCCGCGAGCTGACTCCCCGTGTGCCGGTGCGGAGAGTCCATTCCGCCGTCCTCAGCCGAGACGTGTGCGACTCGACCGACGTGGCCGCCCTGGTCGCCGCACACCTCGTTCGGCCGACCTACTTTCTCGGCGCTGTTCGCGCGTTGCGTGCCGAAGGGGTCGAGATCTTCCTGGAGTGCGGTCCGCGCGGGACGCTCAGTGACCTCATCGCCGGCTTCCTACCCGACACCACGGTCATCGCGCCGCTGAGACGCCGTGTCACCGGGCCGGATCTCGACCGCCTGCTGGAACCCGTGCCACACCACCAGGCCAGCATCCCCGACCAGCGCGGCACGACCACTGTCGCCGAACCAGCACCGGTCCGTGGCAGGGAAGAGCTCATCAGCGACCTGCGCACCATCTACGCCGAGACGCTCGGCTACCCCGTCGAGATGCTCACCGCCGACGCCGATCTCGAAGCGGACCTGGGCATCGACTCGATCACCCAGACCGAACTGTTCGCCAAGGCCGTCACGGCCAGCAGCCGATCCCTGCCGGCGGACGACAGTGACGTCCGTCCGACCAGCTTCACCACGCTGAGGGCGTTGAGCGACTTCCTCCTGACGCTTCCCGTCGGCAACAGCGTGACTCGATGAGTCCGGCTGACTTCGCCGGAAGAACGGTTCTGGTCACCGGCGGCGGCAAAGGCGTCGGCCGGGCGATCAGCCGTGCCTTCGCCCGGCGCGGGGCGCACGTGATCATCAACTACTTCCACTCCGGGGAGTCCGCCGCACACACCCTCGAGGCGATCGTCGCCGAAGGCGGCTCAGCCGAGCTCATCCGTGCCAGCGTCAGCAAACCTGACGCCATCACCGAGATGTTCGGTGCCGTCGACCGTGCGCACGGCGGGCTTGACGTCCTCGTGAACAACGCCGCCCGCGGGGTGCTCGGTCCTTGCGAGACGCTCACCGAACAGGACTGGCAACGTGGCTTCGACACCAACGTGCACGGTGCACGGCGGTGCGCCCTCGCCGCGGCACCGCTCATGCGGCGCCGCGGGGGTGGCGCCATAGTCAACGTCTCCTCCATCGGCGCCGGTATGGCCCTGGCCAACTACATGCTCGTCGGTGTCAGCAAGGCGGCGTTGGAGGGCCTGACCCGATATCTGGCCGCGGATCTGGGACCAGGGGGAATCCGGGTCAACACCGCCTCCGCCGGTGTCCTGGACAATCCCACCGCCCACCTGTTTCCGGGGGCGCGGGCACTGCATGAGACCTGCTCGGCCGCGGCCCCGCTGGCTGACCGTCTTGGTTCGGAGGAGGAACTGGCCGATCTGGTCGTCTTCCTCGCTTCCGATCAGGCCAGTTGGGTCACCGGGCAGGTGCTCCTGGCCGACGGTGGCCTGTCCCTCGGCCGGGCGATGCTGGCCCCTGGCACACCCCGTCCGGAGCCGCGTGCCCCGCGAGCACCCCAGGCCCCCGGTCACCAGGAGGACGCCACCATCGCGATCGTGGGCATGGGCCTGCGCGTGCCGGGAGCGGCCGACCCCGAGGAGTTCTGGAACCTTCTCCTCCAGGACACTCCGGTGTTCAGCGAACCAGGTGACCGGTTCGACCTGGACACCTTCTGGTCCACCGACCCCCGTGCCGACGGGAAGACCTACAGCAGGGTCGCCGGATACATCACGGCGCACGACGACCACCTCAACGACGGCGACTACCTGTCCTGCTGGCTGCGCCACAGTCTGCTGCAGGCACGCGCACACCACGTCATCCGGCCCACGGAAAGAGTCGGCTGTTTCATCGGCGCCTACTGCGAAGGCAGCCAGCATGTCGAGCAGTCCCTGCTGGTCGCCGCCGCGACCCACGGGATCGCCGAACACTGGCCAACTCCGGTCACCCCGGAACTGCGGGCGTCGCTGAACCAGGCACTGCGCGCCCGATACCGGCATGCCACCGGCTCCCTGCAACAGCACCTGCCCTATGCGGCGGCACGAGCCGCACTGCCGCAGGACTGCCTGCTCCAGATCGTGGACACCGCGTGCTCATCCTCGTTGTACGCAGTGGACCTCGGCGTGAAGAGTCTGGTGGCCGGCGAGTGTGACGTCGCATTCTGCGGCGGCGCGTTCTCGCTCGGTCCCCATTACCAGGTGCTGTTCGCCAGGCTCGGGGGTCTGAGTCACCGTGGTGCTGTCCGGTCCTTCGACCGCGACGCGGACGGCGTTCTGTTCTCCGACGGCGCGGGACTGGTCATGCTCAAAAGACTTGACCGGGCTCGTGCCGACGGAGACCGGGTCCTGGCGGTGCTCGCCGGGTTCGGCGGCGCCTCCGACGGCCGGGGTAAAGCGATCTACGCACCCAACCCTGCCGGCCACCTGCGGGCTGTCCACCGCGCCCGTGCCGTCAGTTCTGTGCCACCTGAGCACATCGACTGGATCGTCGCCCATGGCACCGGCACCAGAGCCGGTGACGAGGCCGAGCTGCGGACCCTCGGGGAGTCGACGTCCGATGGCGAATACCCGTGCACATCGAACAAGTCGTTGATCGGGCACACCGGGTGGGCAGCCGGGGTGGTGTCGCTCATCCACGCCGTTCAGGGCCTTCAACACAGCAAGATCTCCGCACAACGCTGTTTCCAGGAAGCGAGCCGTTCGGGATCGCACATCCCCACTTGTGATCTCCCACTGCCGGAGCGGCCGGACCGCCCGCGCACAGTGGGCATCTCGGCGCTGGGTTTCGGCGGCACCAACGCCCATCTGCTCGTGCAGGACGCTCCCAAGCCGGGTATGTCCCCGCCCCGGTCCACACCACGGCCGGCCACCGACCCGGTGGTCGTGGTCGGATGGAGCGCGCACCTACCCGGCGGATGCGACCGGGCCGAGGTAGCTCGTCGATTGGCCAACGGACTCGCACCCGCGGTGGAGCGTTCCTTCAGTGAGCCTTATCCGCCACCGTCGCACGACGAGGTGCCGCTACCGCCGGCCACGATCTCCATGATCGACCGCAGCCAACTGATGGCCATGCAGGTCGCCCGCCGGTTCATCGACGAGAACGGAGAGCTGTGGGTCAACGTCAGAGAGACAACCGGCGTCATCGCGGCGCACACCGCGGTGCCGGCGGGCTCCGCGGACCGCACGGTCCGCACCTACGCCGCCGACCTCACGGCCTTCGCCAGCACCTGCGACACGCTTCCGACTGCGCGGTTGTCCACAGCCGTCAAAGGTTTCCTCGACGAGGTACAAGCGCGTTGTGCGCCGGCCAGCGAGAACACACTCGCCGGCCAGATGCCCAACGTGATTCCAGCCAGAATCGCCAACATCCACGACCTGCACGGTCCCACCATGGTGATCGACACAGGCATCACGTCGGGCCGTGACGCCATCACGGTCGCGTCGCGCTACCTGGGCACGGCCGAGCTGGATCTCGCACTCGTGCTGGGCGTAAACAGCGGAAGCGACCCACTGTTCGCAGACGCCTTCAGCCCGCCCGGCCGCGCTCCGGCTCAGGGCGCGTTTCTCATCGGGCTCGCCCGAGAGTCCGTGGCTCGCCGCGAATCATGGCCGATCCTCGCCCCACTGCCCGACCTTCCCGCCACACCGTCGAGCGAGCCGGGCGGCACCACCTATCTCGCCGCGGATGATGTGGTGGAACTGTTGCGGCAGATAACGCGGACCAACACCCTCGTGATCCCGACGGCCACCACGACCAGTCGCCACGTGCCCAGGTGGCGAGTCAGCGCCCCGGTGCGGTCCACCACACCGCTCGACGCCGACCCTCGACACACGGTGGTGATCACGACAGGCGCCGACGCGCCGCTGTTGGAACCCGCGGTACAGGCAGCCGGTTCCCGCTTGCTGGTCGTCCGCCCTGACCAAGCCCCCGAGGAGACCGTCCGGCCTCTGCACGACGAACCTGTTCACCACCTCCGGGTTGTCGGTTCACTGCACCACGCACCGGCATGGCCGGCACTCGCGGAACCGGAACTGTTGGCACTTCAGGAAACCACCTTTCTCGCCGTTCGAGATCACCGGGACACGCTGGACACGGGCGGCAGCCTCGGCGTCGTCGTTCGCGCGCCCTTCCACCGAGAGGCACCGCACCCGCACACCGCCCTGTTCGGTGGTCTGGTCAAGAGCATGGTGTGGGAGCTTCCCGGCTGTCGGTCCACAATGGTCATCACCGATGACGACGATGCCATGTCCGCATGGCGGATCCTGGCCGACGAAATGAACATCGAACAGGGCATGCCCGTGGTCGCGCACCGCGGTGGTCGCCGCTACGTCCAACACCTCCACCCCGCGACGGCCACTGCCGGCGAACTTCCGCTGAAACCAGGAGCTGTGGTCGTCGCCACCGGCGGAGCCCGCGGCATCACCTCGGCCGTGGTCACCAGCCTGGCCCGGCGGGCGCCGCTTCGTCTGTGGCTGCTGGGCTCCAGTCACCTCGACTCCGTGCCTGAGGAACTACTGCGGGCTCGTGAGGACGAACTGCCATCTCACCGAGCCGCCTACCTCGCCGGACAACGGGAACAGGGCAGGACCGCATCGGTCCGCGAACTCAACAGGCGGTTCGACACGCTGCTACACGCCAGGGAGTCGTTGCTCACCCTGAATACCCTCAGAGACCTGTGCGGCCCGGACAACGTCCACTTCATCACGTGTGACGTGACCGACCGCACGGCCGTCCACCACGCCGCCGCCGAGGTCTACTCGGCCGCCGGAGAAGTACACCTGCTGATCAACGGCGCGGGTGTGCACCACGCCGGCCGCATCGAACGCAAGAGCCTGACCGGCGCGCGCCGAATCCGTGACGTGAAACTCCTGGGATATCACCACCTGCGCGAGGCATTCACCAACCCGGCTCCCCGCTTGTGGTGCAACTTCGGCTCGATCGCCGGCCTCGTGGGACTGCCGGGAGAAAGCGACTACGGCCCGGCCAACGACTTCCTCAGCGCGGCAGCCTCTGCTTCGGAGCCGGGCACCGGAGAGTTCACCATCTGCTGGCCCATCTGGGACACGACCGGTCTCGGGGCGGCGTCCGGGATCGGAGGCCACACCGCAGGCGGCCGACTGAGCCGTATCAGCACACGAGAAGGCGTCGACCATTTCCTCACCGAACTCTCGGCGCGACAAAGGGCACCGGTATCAAGCCTTCTCGGGCACGCCGAACATCGTTCGATTCGAGAACAGTTCCCTGGCCACCTCGTCGCCGAAGCGTCTGTCGGTCACTTCCTCGGTACTCCGGACACACGGCGACCCGACCGCATGACATGGCCGTTGGTCCTCGACCTGGGACACAAACCATACCTACGGAACCACACCGTCCACGGCAGACCGACCGTGCCCGGCATGATGCTCACCGAAATCGCGGTCGAAGCAGCGACCATGCTCCTGCCCGGCCATCCCCTCCGTGCGCTACGGGACATTCGCTTCTCCGCGTTCGTCACAGCCCGAACCGGCCCGGTCGTCTATGAGGTAACAGCGACCCATGTCACCTCGAACGTCGTCACGGTCACGGTGTGCTCACACATCGCAGCACCAGATGGTCAGCGCCACCTCCGCGACAGAGAACACTTCCGGGCGACCGTGCAGTTGGGCGATTCCCCTGCTCCGCCAGCCACTCCGCCAGCACCCACCGGACAACTGATGCCCGATCCGTTCTCCAGCAACGACTCCACCGTGCGCGTTACAGGAATCTTCGATACCACACGCGACTGGCGACAGGACGACACGGGACTCCACGCCAGATGGCACCCGTCACTTGACGGCCATGAGGAACTCGACTCCCTGGCAATCCCCTCGCTTCTACTCGACGGGCTCATCAGAACAGCGGCGGTGCGACCGACACGAAGCGGCCTGAGGAACACCGCCGTGCCAGTCAGCGTCGAACAACTCACCGTGTACACAACACACAACGACCGGAACCTCGCGCAGGCCAATCCGACCGGCATCAACCTCAGCTATCAGAACGCTGATGACAGCTGCACCGCATACACTCCTGCAGGCCTCGTCCTCGCGCGTTTGGACGGCGTCCGGGTAGCCGAAACAACCCCAGCCTGAAGGACCGCGCTGGTCGACCGGATCGTCATTGCTCCGCAGCCTTACCGCCCTACTGGACCTTAGATTCAACCGGTCGGAGCAACAGTGCTGGTTGAGAGTGGGCGTGCGTGGTGAGGTTGGGTCGGCCAGGGATGTCGGATGAGATGAAGGCCGATCTGTGGCGGCGGTGGCGGGCCGGGGAGTCGATCAGCGTCATCTCCGGACAGATCGGCAAGCCGCCCGGTTCGGTGTTCACTGTCCTCAAACACCACGGCGGGATCGCTCCCGAGCCCCGCAAAGAACGCGCCGGAAGTCTGACCATGGCCGAGCGGGAGGAGATCTCACGCCGGCTCTGCGCCGGTGATTCCTACAACGCGATCGCGGCGCTGCTGGGGCGTGCGGTGTCGACGATCAGCCGTGAGGTCAACAAGAACGGTGGCCGCGACGCCTACCGTGCGACCGTGGCGCAGGAACGGGCGTTTGACCGTGCTCGACGGCCGAAGCAGTGCCTGCTCGCCCGCAGGCCCTCGTTGAGGGAGACCGTTCTGGCCCTGCTGAAGGAGGAGTGGTCGCCGGAACAGATCGTCGGTCACCTGCGCCTGAACCACGGTGACGACCCGGCGATGAGGGTAAGTCACGAGACGATCTATCGGTCGGTCTACGTCACGCGCTGGAAGGTGGTGCCTCGTGAGCTGTCCAAGCGGCTGCGGACGAGCCGCCCGATCCGGAAGAACAGGCGGCACACGGTAAAAGGCCAGTGGCGTTCCCAGATCACTGACGCCCGTCCGATCGAGGAACGGCCCCTGGCGGCGGAGGACCGCAGCGAGTTCGGTCACCTGGAGGGCGATCTGGTGATCGGGTCGAACAACAGTCAGGTCGCCACCCTGGTCGACCGGAAGTCGCGGTTCCTCACGGTCGTAAAGCTCGCCAGCCGCCACACCACCGTGGTCGTCCCCGCCCTGGCCGAGGCATACACCCGCATGGATCCCCGACTGCACGGCACGTTGACCTGGGATCGAGGTATGGAATTGGCTTCCCACAAGCGTTTCACCGCCGATTCCGGTGTTGACGTGTTCTTCGCCGCGCCGCGTAGTCCGTGACAACGCGGCACGAATGAGAACACGAACAAGCTGCTGCGGCAGTATCTGCCCAAGGGGACGAACCTGTCGACGTTCAGCCAGGACGACCTCGACACCATCGCCGCGAAACTCAACAATCGGCCCCGCAAGTGCCTGGGATTTCACACACCGGCCGAGAGTGTTGCCTTGACCGGATGAATCTAAGTAGCGCGGGATCGCAGGCGCGGGCTCGACGCCCCACAGGCGGCGAGCGACACCAGCGACGGTGGTGTCGGCTGCGGCGCGATCATCGGGGTCAGTCATGCACCAATACCTGTACCGAGTCGAAAAGCATGATACCGCCACGGCCCGACCGACGGCGGGGAACCCGAGCCGTCAAGGTGCCCAGACCGGCCTGTGGCCCTTGCCAGGCCATGGCAGGGGACCTCACAGCTGGTGCCGGAGAAGCGGACCGGCGCAGGGGTCACACGTACGGCACTGTCGTCAACACCGAACGCGCCGGCGTCGCGGTGTTGTGCGCTGACGCAACGGCGATGGCCCGCGGGCTCGTCACTCCGCCCGAGGGCATCAAAAACGAGGCGGTTGGCGGGTAACTCCCGCACACTCGCGCACGAGGGCGGCGGCGGGCTGTACTTCACCCGCGACGAGCTGGAACTTCTGCAGCTATCCACGCCGGTGTCACGCGGGGCGTTCCCGCTCTGGACGTCGTTGCCGCCGTTGCCCGGATCACTACGCTGGCCGCGGCACCCCACCAGCTCACGCCTGCGAACAACGGCCACCACACCGACTCGGTGACAGCGAGCAGCACGTTGCCCACCGCGCAGGACAGCAGCACGAGCACCGACAAGCCGAGCACCGCCTGTGCTCCGCCGCTCGTCAGGTCCCGCTCCGTCATGACGGTTCCTCGCATTCCTCCTGGTGTGGGTGTATCGCCCGCCGATCCGCTCTGTTACCGAAGGAGGTGAGGGTGCAACTTCCGCACATCGTGACCATGCTGATCCCCTGGAGGTCGAAGACCAGTACCGCAACCCCGCCCCCGAACTCGGTTGCGGCCCCGGTGCACCCCGCCGCGACGTGTGCGGCTACATGCAGCCGCACACCTCGACCGCGCCCGTGGCGCGGCGGAGTGTTCCGCGTCGACGGCGTGCCGGAGATGTGGTGAGGCGGCGTTCGGCCGGACGGTACCCGTACTGCGACCCGATCTCGACGCTTGGCGAGGCCGGCCAGAAGTGGTGGGCCGGCCAGAAGTGGTGGGCCGGCCAGAAGTGGTGGGCCGGCCAGAAGTGGTGGGCCGGCCAGAAGTGGTGGGCCGGCCAGACCTGATGGGCCGCGATGGCATGTTTTGCCGGTTCTCCTGTGACAGGCGATCGCGCCAAGGGCGAAGCAGACGCCGGAGATCTCCTTGACGATCACCGGGTGCCGGGTTCGGTGAGTCGAGGCCCGCAGCTGCGCCGTGCGGCCGCGGCACCTGCCGCCCGCCGTCTCCAGCCGGTCGTCGCACCGCACCGCTGACCCGCCCTGCCTGCGTGAACAGCTCCGTGATGAACACGGCCCGAAACGTGTGATATTGGGGGTGACCGCGGGTGATGCGAGCGTGCGAACTGGACAAATGGCTGCGGGGAGTGGCGGGAAATTCACTCTTTCAGTACTGCGAAGGGCTGGTATCGGCGCCTTGCCGAAGAAACGCTGACAGAGGGTGAAAATGCGGCCGATGGTGCGCGTGGCGCGAATTCTATTCAGTAGTCACGATGGCACATGTGAGGGGGGCACATCCGATAGGAGTGCAAACATGTTCACAGGATTCACGAGGGCCGTCACGGCGATTGTCGCCGGTAGCATGCTCATGCTGTCGGGGGCGACCATGGCGACCGCGGATGCCGCTTCGCAAGCGCGACATGCCGCAGCGAAAGTGCAGATGAAGCATGATCAGCTGCAGAGGGCCCTCGAGTCTGAGGACTTCCGCACCATCTCTGTTCGCCTCGACCAGTTGCGCCCGATCCTGGACAGCATTGCAGGTCAGAGCGGGTTCGACAGCTCCATGGACGAGCTGCGGGAAGCGAGGCTGGCCTCCGCCGAGCTGGACGCGAAGATCGAGCAGGCGGAGCTGGCGATGCTGTCCAATCCGATCGAGATGATCATGGGCCTGGTGCAGAGCCTGCTGAAAACCCTGCTCGGGCTGGTCACCAGCCTGCTCGGTGGCGGGCTGCCGCTGCCGGTGGGCGTTTCGCGCACCTGAAAGTTATTTGGTCCGGAATCTCTCGTTGTTCCGCATTTCGCGGTGCTTTTCACCGGATCGGACCGCCGACAAGAAGGTGTTGGCGCAGGCGGTGAGGCCGGAGTCCGGGTTCTCGCCGTCTGCGCCGACCTTGCTCAAAGTTTCGGCAGCCTGACCAACCCGGGGTCTGCCGGGAATACGAGTTTGTCGACTATTAGTCGGTCCAGTTCGAGCAA
The DNA here is from genome assembly GCF_003269295.1 of Lentzea atacamensis. Lineage (GTDB taxonomy): Bacteria > Actinomycetota > Actinomycetes > Mycobacteriales > Pseudonocardiaceae > Lentzea > Lentzea atacamensis. The sequence goes on from NZ_QLTT01000001.1 coordinate 1,028,022, forward strand.
GACGCCCTCCTCTACAGCAGCTTGTCCTGCGTGATCGGCAGGTCTCGGACGCGCCGGCCGGTGGCGTGGTAGATCGCGTTGCCGATGGCGGCGGGTACGCCCGTGATCGGCGTCTCGCCGAAGCCACGTGCGCCCAGCGCGGTGCTTCCGGGATCGGGCTCGTCGACGAACAGCGCTTCCAGTGCGGGAGGAGCGTCCGCGCACACCGGCACCAGGTAGGTCGACAGGTTGGGGTTGACCACCCTGCCGCTGTTCCGGTCGTAGACCGTGTGTTCCATCAACGCGTGGCCGATTCCCCATGTGACGCCACCGATCACCTGCCCGCGCGCGGTGCGGCGGTTCATCACCCTGCCGATGTCGTGGGCTGTGACGACCCGCGTCACGCGGACCGAGCCCAGTCGCGCGTGGACGCGGACTTCCACGAACACCACGCCGTAGGACAGGCCTGGGAGGTTGGGCCCACTGCCGGTCGCCTCAACCGGCTCACCGGCCCTGCTCACCACAGCGCGGTAGCTGTCCCGGCGTTGGTGGTTCCGGGAGTGGATCAGGTGACCGTGCCTGGTTTCGACCTCGTCCGCCGGGACCCCGAACAACGGGGATCGCTCGTCGGCCACAGCGAGTCCCACCACCGCGTCCCGCGCGGCTCTGGCCGCTCGGTCCACCGGGCCGCTGACGCTGGCGATCGTGGCCGAAGCGGCCGACAGACCGGCGACGGGCAGGGCTGTGTCGCCGATGTGCGCCTGGATGACGTCGAGTGGCACGCCCATGGCGTCAGCGACGATCTGGCTGATGATCGTGTACGTGCCGGTGCCGATGTCCTGGGTGGCTGTGCGGAGCACGACTTTGCCGTCGACACCGACCGTGACCGAGGCATTGGACGGCATGGCGCCGAAGGTGTGCATCTCGGTGGCCATACCCCACCCGACGTACTCGTCGCCGTCCTTCGTCGCGCCCGGCTTGCGCTTGCGCTGCGACCAGCCGAACGCCTGGGAGGCCATGTCGTAGCACTTGAGCAGGTGCTTGCTGCCGAATCGCTGGCCGGTCTCCTGGTTGAACTCGGTGTGGTTGCGCCTGCGCAGTTCCACCGGGTCCATGTCCAGCGCCCAGCTGAGTTCGTCGAGAGCGGTTTCCAGTCCGAAGTGGGCTGTCGTCTCCGGCGAACGCATGTAGCTGGAAGTGGCGACGTCGAGCCGCACGCCCTCCTGCCTGACGTGCACGTTCGGGCAGTCGTAGAGCAAACGTGCCGATTCGCTGGCGTTGAAGATCGCCTCGTCGGTGTTGCTCAGCTGAGCGGTTGTCGTGTCGAGGATGGCGGTCAGCTTCCCCGCTCGGGTGGCACCGAGCCGAATGTGCTGACGGAACTCCGAACGGTGACCAGCCATCGTGTACATCTGGGCGCGACTGAGCACCAGCCGGATCGGGCGGCGCAAGACCCGCGCTGCCGCGGCGTTGATGATGGTGTGTGACCAGAGGGGCCCCTTCGCACCGAAGCCGCCGCCCAGATACGGGGCCACCACCCTGACGTTCTCGACCGGCAGCGCGAAGACGGCGGCGATCGTTCCCTTGGTGAGGTTCACGCCCTGCGCAGTCTCGTGCAGCGTCAACCGGTCGCCGTCCCACTGCGCAGTGGTGGCGTGCGGCTCGATCGGGTTGTGATGCCGGGTGGCGCTCGAACAGCGGGCTTCCACGCGGACCTCAGCCCGCGCCAGCGCGGCTGCCGCGTCACCGCGCTTGATCTCGTTGGGCCGGTTGCGGAACGGTGGTGGCAGGTGCGGTGGTCCAGCCGCGTCGTCGATCACCACTCGTGGCCGCTCCGCGCGGTAGCGGACGGCTACCAGGGCGGCGGCCTCGTGCGCCTGCTCGACCGTGTTCGCGACCACGATCGCCACGGGCTGACCGACGTGGTGAATCGCCGTGTCCTGCATCGGGATGAACCCTTTGAGGTAGGGGAACGGCGGCACGGTCAGCCGCGGCATGTCGCGATGCGTCAGCACGGCGACCACACCCGGATGAGCCAGCGCGGCCGACGTGTCGATGTCCGTCACCTCGCCCTTCGCGACCTCACTCGTGACCAGGAACCCGTGCAGGGCACCGGGAACCGGGTCGTCCGCCGGGTACCGGGCGGCACCGGTCACCTTGACCCTGCCGTCGACCCGCGCGACCGGGCGTCCCACCAGACCCGTCATCGCAGACCTCCCAGATCGAGCAACAGCTCGGCCAGCGCACGCTGCACCAGTTCGACTTTGAACTCGTTGCCCTGCCTGGGCACGGCCTCACGTACGAGCACGCGTCCGGCCTGTTCGACCGTCGCCACCGTCAGGTTCTTCCCCCGCAGTTCCGCTTCGGCCTCGGCGGAACGCCAGGGTTTGGTCGCGATCCCGCCGAAGGCCAGCCTGATGTCGCGCACGAAGTGCCCGCGGAGGTCCAGCGCGGCCGCGACCGAGACCACGGCGAACTCGAACGTGGCGCGGTCGCGCAACTTGAGATACCGCGACCTCCTCGCAGTCGGGTGCCGCGGCACCTCGACCGCGGTGATGAGCTCAGCGGGCCGCAGAGATGTTTCGACCTGAGGCGTGTCGCCGGGAAGGCGGTAGAACTCACCGACGGGAATCCGGCGCGCACCACCTGGTCCGAGCACGTGGACCGCCGCGTCCAGAGCCGTCAGAGCCACCGCGAGGTCGGACGGGTGGGTGGCGATGCAACTTTCGCTGCCGCCCAGCACCGCGTGCCCTCGATTCCACCCCTGCAAGGCGGGGCACCCGCTGCCGGGCACGCGCTTGTTGCACGCCGACCCGGTGTCGCGGAAGTAACCGCACCTCGTGCGTTGCAACAGGTTTCCGCCCATCGTGGCCATGTTGCGCACCTGCGGCGACGCGGATGCCAGCAGTGCCTCAGCGAGCACGGGGAAACGAGCGCGGACCGCGTGGTGTTCGGCCACCTGCCTCATCCTGGCCAGCCCGCCGATGCGCAGGCCGCTCGCGGACTCGGTGACGCGAGCCAGGTCGAGCTTGTTGACGTCGATCAGATGCTGGTGGTGCTGCACCCCGTCCTTCATCAGGTTCAGCAGATCGGTACCGCCCGCGATGAACGCCGCTCCAGGTGTCCGGCCCGCCAGACGGACGGCTTCGGCGGAGTCACGTGCCGAGGCGTAGCTGAAGGACCTCATCCGCGTACCTCCCGTGCCGCGTCGGCCACCGCGGCGACGATGTTCTGGTAGCAGGCGCAGCGACAGATGTTGCCGCTCATCCACTGCCGGATCTCTTCCTCCGACCCGGTGTGGCCTTCCCGGATGCACGCGACCGCGGACATGATCTGTCCGGGTGTGCAACCACCGCACTGGAACGCGTCGCGGCGGATGAACGCCTCTTGCACGGGATGCAGGCGGTCGCCGTCAGCGAGTCCCTCAACAGTCGTGATGGCGCTGCCTTGGCGCATCACCGCCAGCGTCAGGCACGACTTGATGCGCTCGCCGTCGACGAGAACTGTGCACGCGCCACACTCCCCGCGGTCGCAGCCCTTCTTCGTACCGGTCAGCGCGAGACGCTCACGAAGCGCGTCCAGCAGCGTGACCCTCGGCTCGACCGTGACGGCGTGCTTGCGCCCGTTGACCGACAGGGTGATCTCCATGGCCTCCGCCACGCCCCCGGCCGTCGTCGGTGCGGCTGCCGGCACGGATGAGGCCGCGACCGCGGGCGCAGGCACGAGCGTGGCGCCGGCAGCGGCCACAGCCGTGGACTTCAGCACGGTCCGGCGCGTGTGGGTCGTCGCAGGGTGAGGTGACTCGGGCACCGCTCCTCCTCGACTGGATTGATGTAACAGCGGTACAAGAAGTTGGGTAACGCCGCTAGCGTAACCCGCCGATCTAACGTCGACAAGCCCGCGCTGTAACATCGCTACATGGCGAGTTCGACTCGAGAGCACATCCTCGAGGTGACGACAGCGCTGCTCAGCGACGTCGGCGCTGCAGCGGTGTCCGTTCGTGACGTGTGCCAGGCCGCAGGCGTCACGGCACCCACGCTGTACCACCACTTCGGAGACAAACAGGGCCTGCTGGAAGCGGTTGCCGCACAAGGCTTCGAGCGCTACCTCGCCACCAAACAGGGCCATGGGCCGTCGGCTGATCCGCTGGCCGACCTGCGAGCGGGCTGGGATCGGCACGTCGAGTTCGGCCTGACGCACCCGGCGTTCTACCAGCTCATGTACGGCCCCACCGGCAGCCGCACACACGCCGCCGAGCAGCAGGGACTGCAGATCCTGCACGCCATGCTGGTTCGCCTCGCGGAACAGGGACGCCTGTCCATGACACCCGACGAAGCGGTTCCGGTCATTCACGCCGCGTGCGTCGGAACGACGTTGACGATGCTGTCCAACCCCGACAGCCCCTCACACCGAGGACTGTCGGAGCGAGTGCGTGACGCCATCTTCGCCGCGGTCGTCACGCACCAGTACTCCGACGACGATCCGGCCACGACGCTGTCAGCGCAGGCAGGCACTTTGCTCGCGACGCTCGCCGGTCAGCACGACCTGGACCTGTCACCGGGCGAGCGGCTTCTCCTCACGGAGTTGCTGACCCGCTGGGTCCGTTGACCCGCACGCGGCAGTTGCCTAGTGGCGGTTGCCGACAGCGTCGAACCAGTTCAGCGTCCTGCGCCAGGCCTCCGTCGCGCCGTGTGGGTTGAACCGGGCTCCGGTGTCGTTGAAGAAGGCGTGATCGGCCTGGGTGAAGGTGAGGAGTTCGTATTTCAGCCTCGCTGCTTCCAGAGCTGCTTTGGCCGCCGGCCGGGTCGCGTTGACCCTGGCGTCGAGTCCGCCGTACACCCCGAGCACCGCGGCGCGGGAGCCTCGGAAGTTCCCGCCTTCCGGGAACGGCCCGTAGTAGGCGGCACCCGCTGCCAGGCGTGGCTCGTCCGAGGTGAGCAGGCGCCACACCATGTTGCCGCCGAAGCAATAGCCGACCGCACACAGTTTCTTGTCGCGCACGCGCCGCTTGAGCTCGGTCAGGGCGGCTTTCATGTCCGCCACGAAACGTTCCGGCGGGATCCGCGACAGCGCGGCCGCCACCTCGGCTTCACCGGGGAACGCCCCGGTGCCGCCCTCCTCGGACAGCAGGTCGAGCGCCAGTGCGGAGTACCCGCTGGCGGCGAATCGCCCGGCGACCGTGCGGATGTGCTCGTTCAGCCCGCGGTTCTCGTGGATGACCAGCACGCCACCACGGGGCTTTTCGGCAGCCGCCCAAGCAGCCATCAGCGGCACGCGGGGTCCCTCGAACGTGATCGGCTGATGAGGGACGGGAGCCCAACTCGTCTCGGACGAGGAACGTTTGCCACGCTCCGGCTCGGCTGCCGCCGCGGTACCGGAAGCGAACGCGGACAGCAGCCCACTCGCTGCCGCACCGGTGATCCCGAGCAGCCCGAGGCGGCGTACCGCTTCCCTCCGGTTGATGATGCCGTCGACGAGGTCTTCCGCGACCTCTTCTGCGAGATACCGCTGAATCTCCGTCATGGCTACTCCCAACAGACTCTGCGAGAGTGGCACCGGCGTGGGCCGGCAGCCCACGGTGTCCGGACGAGAATAGACCTCACAGACAGGTGCTGGCAGTCCGCAGCGCTACCGTTCCTGCTCGTTTGGCTTCTCCGTCCGCGCATCGGCTCGTGTCACAGCAACGCCCGACTGGACGTCAACACCGGAGGTCGCCGTCCACCGCGAGCCACCCCGGCACAGACTGCGCTGGCATGGCTGCTGACCCGCGGCGACGACATCGCCCCCATCTCCGGAACCCGCCGGGTCGCGCGCGTCGAAGACAACACCGCCGCCGACAGCGTTGAGCTCAGCGCCGCTCAGCTCGACCGCCTGAACAACCTCACCCCGGCCGCAGGCGAGCGCCACGACGAGGCGAACATGGCCAGCATCGACCGCTGAAGAACTTCGTCCACTGGTACAGCCGTTACCTGGCGGCCGAGTTCGGGGAGCGCGGGTCGTTTCCGTCTCTCCGCAGAGCTTCGACGCCGCGATGGGGAGCCTGGAGGAGAACCACGGCGCCGGCGAGCCGGTGAACGAGTGCTCTGAAAGGGCTCATTGACCGAGACCGCGCAGATCACTCGACGTTGTGCGACCTGATCCCAACGCGAAGCACTGGCGGGTGTCGGCGTGTGAGGCGCAGGAGCTGCAGCACGCGATCATGGGCTGTCCAGGACTGACGCTGCGGGGTGTTTGCGCTTTCCTTCGAGTGTGCTCGGTTCCCCGGCGCTCGAGCAGGTTGTCCAGGCGGCTCGTTCACAGCTCGCGACCGGTGCCGGACACGACGAGGTGATCGGCCTGCTCAGGCAACGCGGGCTGCGCAAGATCGACTGCATCAGGGTCGTCCAGGTGGCAATCGGTCTTTCGCACGGAGAGGCGAAACGGCTCGTTCACCACAGCCCGGTGTGGGCCGACCGTCGTGAGGCCGACGAAGCGGTTGAGGAGATGTTCTGGCGCGCGCTGTTCATCAGCGCACTGGTCGGGGAGGCAGAGGTCACCGCGCCCGCCGAGGATGTGGCCGAGTGTCATGAGCGTCAGCAGCGGGCCAGAACCCAACTGCACCAGGCGGCCGCCGGCCTGCCCGATGAACTGTTGACCCGCTACCGCGAGTCGATGGCCGAGAACTTGCACGGCCGGGCGTTCGCGGCGCCAGTGGCGGTGTGGTCCCCCTGGTCAGCTGCGGCCGTCCCACTCGGGTCACGGGAGGACGATCGCGAGGACGTAGCGGGCCGGGTCGTCGCCGCGACAGCGCCACCGTGAGCTGCCCCAGAGCCGGAAGCGCAGGCAGTCCCCGGCCCGGGCCTCGTGCAGCGCGCCGTCGGCGGTGACCTCCAGTGCGCCGTCCAGGACCCAGACGTGGTGTTCCAGGCCTGGTACGGGTGAGCCGTCGTAGGCGATGTCGGCGCCGGGTCGCAGAGTGACTTCGAGGACCTCGCCGCGCAGTCCGGCCGACGGCGGCGACACGGACCTGCGGGTGATCCCGGCGTCGTCGTCCCGCCACACGGTCTGCCGGTCGGCGCGCACCAAGGGCGACGGTGCCGGTTCCACCTCGGCCAGCAGTCGTGACATCGTCAGCTCGTAGGTCGCGCACAGCTTGCTCAGCAGCGCCGTTGTGGGACTGACCTCCGCGCGTTCCAGCCGCGACAGCGTCGATCGGCTGACTCCCGAGCGTTGGGCGAGGTCTTCCAGCGACCACGCCCGTTCGGTGCGAAGCTCGGCGAGCCGGGCGGCCAGGCGCAGCTCCAGCTGGTCTTCGTGGTCAGCACCACCTTCTGGGTGTCCCATATCGGGGATACTATCCCGCATATGGGACACCAGGATGCAGACACGTTGACGATCGAACCCGACGACCTCACCCGCCAGCCGGTTCGGGACCTGATCAGCGAGCACCTCGCCGACATGTACGCGACCTCGCCCGCCGAGAGCGTGCACGCCCTGAGCCACGCGGACCTGCGTGAGGCCGGGGTGTCGTTCTGGACCTCGTGGAGCGAGGGAGTGCTGCTCGGGTGCGCCGCGCTGAAGGAACTCTCCCCGATCGAGGGGGAGATCAAGACGATGCGCACCCGGCCGGAGGCCCGCGGTCGAGGCGTGGCCGCGCACATGCTCGCCTTCCTGATCGAGGAGTCCCGCAGGCGCGGCTATCGCAGGATCAGCCTGGAGACGGGCAGTCAGGACTTCTTCGCGCCGGCCCGACGCCTCTACGCCCGGCACGGATTCGTGTCGTGCCCGCCGTTCGCCGACTACCGTCCGGATCCGACCAGTGTGTTCATGACGCTCCGCCTCACGACTGCCCCTGCAGGTCGCTGACGTCCCAGTCGATCGGGCGCGGTGCCGGTGTTCCACCGGGAATGCGAGCGGCGTGGAAAATGTTGATCGTGGACATGGCAGACGAGACCGTCGAGCTCAGCCCCTCCGACTGGGTGCAGAACCAGACCAAGAAGATCCTGGAAACCGGGACCACCGAAGGCGTCCTCGTCCTCGGGAGGCCGATCGTGCTGCTGACCGTGCGCGGCGCGAAGAGCGGCAAGCTGCGCTACACGCCCGTCATGCGCGTCGAGCACGACGGGCGTTACGCGGTAGTGGCGTCCAAGGGTGGCGCGCCCGAGCACCCCACCTGGTACCACAACATCAAGGCGCATCCGGAGATCGCGTTGCAGGACGGCACGGTCACGAAGAACTACGTCGCCCACGAGGCCGACGGCGCCGAACGGGCCGAGTGGTGGGAGCGGGCTGTCGCGGCCTACCCGGCCTACGCCGAGTACCAGGAGAAGACCGACAGGCAGATCCCGGTCTTCGTCCTCGAACCGAAGTGACGGGCGGGCCGCGGGAGCTCAGCCGATCCTGACCGGCGCCGCCACGCTCGGGGTGCCCGCCTGGTCGAGCGCGAACAGCAGGTAGTTGCCGGGTGGTGCGGTGCCGGCGTCGGACGGGATCGCGGCGCGGTACGAGGTGGCCGACACGGCGGTCGAGGACAGCGGGATCCGGCGCTGGTCGTTGTCCACCGAGTGGGTCGCCGCGCTGATCCGCATCAGCGCGAACCCCTCGACAGCCCGGTCGGTGCCGATGGTGACCGCGGACCCGTATGCCGCGGTCGGGGGCGCTGAGGTGATGGCCGGGCGCGGCTTGCGTGACCCGTCCGGGTTCAGCAGGTAGGGCGGTACGAAGATCTGCCCGTCCGGGTGGTTGGTGGCGCACTTGCCGCACATCCCGCCACCACCGGAGAACACCGTGCCGTCGGGCAGCAGGTTCGCCACGCTGTGGTAGTTCCGCGGGGTGGCCATCGGGGCGAGCTTGGTGAACCGGCCGGTCGCCGGGTTCCAGAGTTCCGGCTCCAGCACGGAGGTCTGGTCGCTGAACGGCACGGGGCGGCCCTGCCCGCCGACCACCACCACCGTGCCGTCCGGCAGTACGACGCTGTTCACGTACGCGCGTGCCTCCGCCATGTCGGCGACCCGGCGCACTGCCGGCGTGCTGCCGTTGATGTCCACTGTGTACGCGGCCTTCGTCGCATCGGCGTTCTCGTACGCGGGCGCCCCGCCGAGGGTGAGGATCTTGCCGACGTCGTACATGACCGCGTTGCCGTTCATCGCGTCCTCGCCCCTGGTGCCCGCGGCGGTGACCTTCCCCCGGCCCGCGGTGTCGATCCAGTGCATCCTCGCGCTCGGCCCCGCGTGGAACACCCGGCCGCCGCTCGCGGCGAAGAGCCACGCGTGGTTGTCCGCGCGGAAGGCACCCGCCGGGTCGGCCGTCAGGAACGGCTCCGGCCGCACGTCCGGCAACGACCGCCAGCGGTTGTCCTTCGGTGAACACCTCACCGGCCTTGCCACCGCGTCCCCCCGACCACGAACCGCCGACGGTGAAGGCCTCGCCCGTCGACAACGTCGTCTGGCCCTGATAGCCGCGGCTGATGTTCATGTCCGGCGCACTGGTCCACGCGTCCGTGCGTGGGTCGTAGACGCTCACCTTCTTCGCGTTGCTGCCGCCGGTGACGAGGATGCGGCCGTCGGCGAGCATCGACGTGCCGGGGCAGAACATGTCGTGGCCGGTGTTCGCGACCCGGCGGCCGCTGACCTGCCCGGTGGTGAGGTCCATGATCGCCGTCTGCGTGTAACCGTTGGCACCGCCGAAGTTGTCGGCCGCATAGGCCGACCACGTGAGCAGCTTGTTGTTGGGCAGCACCGCCGAAGCAGCCGGCACGATGGGGAATCCCAGGGTCGGTCCCCACGTGCCCGCGGCACTCGGATCACCCTGTGCCGGTGGCCGCGGTCCGGGATCGCCCAGCAGGTCGATCTCCGCGGCACTCGCCCAGGCGCCGCGCTCCCCCGCCTCCGACAACGCGGTGAGCCGCACGTAGCGTGCCGTGCTCACGGCGAAACCGATCGTCTTGACCGCGGCGTCGTCGGCCAGTGTGCCGTTCACGACGGGCTCGCCCCAGGTGGCGCCGTCCGCGCTCAGGTGGATCTGGTAGCGGCCGATCCTGCCGTTCGCCCGGCCGGTACGCGGTGTGTAGACGAGCCCGGACACGCGCTGGGCGGTCCGCAGGTCGACCGTCAGCCAGTGCGGGAACGGCGTGGCCGTCCGCCACCGGCTGTGCCAGATCGTCGCCGGGTCACCGTCCAGCACGTTCGCGGCCGGGTCACCGGCGGTCTCCTCACTGCTGGCCGTCGCGACCCATCCGGTCCTCGGCAGCTTCTCCGCGGCCGGGATCATGGCAGCGGCAGCGATCTTCACGTGCTGATGGTGGTCGTGCGCTCCGGTTTCGCCTTGCTGCGCAACATGGACGTACGGCAGGACCGCAGTCGCGATCAACACGAGGTGGACCGGTCTCACCGCTGTTCTTCGCTTCACTCCTCGAGCGCCGCGTCCACAATGGACCTGAACCCGTTCGGTCCTGCCGTGGGCACCGTCGGCGCGTTGCCTCGGCCGTTGCACGGCGGCCCCCACAGGCCGAGTTTCTCCCGCGCTGCCGCCGTTTCGGCCTCGGCGAGCGGACCGGCCGCGCCCTGAGCACGCAGGATGCCCTGCCGCACGGCGAGCATCGCGTAGTCCGTGCCGTCCGGGAGCTCCAGGTTGGCCTCACCGGGCGTGATGCTGGAGAACCGCACCGGCTGGTTCAGCAACGTCTTCTTCGCGAAGTCGAGCGCGGCCGCCGCCCAGCAGGCCGCGGGTGGGGCGAGCATCGAGATCCGGACCCGCACGCCGTTCGCGAACTCGACCGTGCGGCCGTCGACAACGCCTCGCACCGGCACGCCCTTAGGCCGTTGCTCGGTCCGGGGTGCCGGCCGCAGCGGGGATCGGTCGACAGGCTCCGGCTCCGGCGCCGGGGCGGCGCAGGCGGTGGCGAGCAGAATCATGAGCACCATCAAGTGCTTTCGCGCCACCAGCCACTCACTTCCACGGTAATTGAAACTTTGACTACCGTATCCGGAACCAGCGCGTGTTCAATCAGCCGTTCGGAGTTGATCTAGTGGGCGAAGCGGTCCAGTGGAGTCGGCCGGAATCCACAAAGGAGCGCAATCACGGGCACGGGTTGGTCAGAGTGCGCGCAACCTGGCCGCACGCAGCATGAGATAGCGCTGTTCTGGCAGGCTGGCGGTCATCCTTGCCGCGCGCGAGTACGACTCGCCGGCCGCGGTGAGGTCTCCCGCTTGTTCGAGCAGGTGCGCCCGGACCGCTTCGAGGCGGTGGCTCTGCGCCATCCGGTCGTCCGTCTCGAGCGTGCCGAGCATGGCGAGGCCGGCCCGCGGCCCGTGCACCTCGGCGACCGCGACCGCTCGGCTGAGCGTCACGATCGGGCCCGGCGCGACCTGAGCCAGCACGTCGTACAGGGCGAGGATCTGCGGCCAGTCCGTGTCGTGCGCGGTGGTCGCTTCGTCGTGCACCGCGGCGATGGCCGCCTGCAGCTGGTACTGGCCGATCGGACCGGTGCCCAGCGTCCGTTCCACCAGTGCCACACCCTCGGCGATCATCGCGGCGTCCCAGCGATCTCGGCGTTGCCCGGCGAGCGGCACGATCGCTCCGGTCTCGTCCGTTCGTGCCGCCCGGCGTGCGTCGGTGAGCAGCATCAACGCCAGCAAACCGGCGACCTCGCACTCGCCGGGCAGCAGCCGGTGCAGGACTCGAGTCAGGCGAATCGCCTCGGTGGTCAGATCCGCGCGGCCCAGTTCTGGCCCGCTGCTGGCGGTGTAGCCCTCGTTGAACATCAGGTAGAGCACGTGCAGCACGACGCTCAGGCGCTCTGGCCGGTCCGCCTCCGACGGCAGTTCGAAGGGTGCGCCGGCCGCGCGGATCCGTTGTTTGGCGCGGCTGATGCGCTGCGCCATCGTGGCCTCGGGCACGAGGAAGGCCGCCGCGATCTCGGCGGTCGTCAGCCCGCCCACGGCACGCAACGTCAGCGCGAGCTGGGAAGGCGCCGACAGCGCGGGGTGGCAGCACAGGAAGAGCAACGCGAGGGTGTCGTCCTGGTCGGGCACCACGATCTCGCCCGCGGGTTCGAGCGCCGTGACCGTCACCTCGCGGCGGCGGCGGGCGCTCTCACTGCGCCATCCGTCCACAAGGGATCGGCTCGCCGCGGTGAGCAGCCAGGAGCGCGGCCTGTCCGGCACGCCGTCGACCGGCCACTGTCGCGCGGCATCGGCCAGCGCGTCCTGCACGGCGTCCTCGCACGCGTCGAACTGCCCGTGCCGGTGCACGAGCGTGGCCAGGACCTGCGGCGCGAGTTCGCGCAGCAGGTCCTCCAGGCGACCGTACGAGCTCACAGGTGCATGACCTGCCGGACCTCCATCGGAAACTCGGTGTACTCGACCACGCGCGCCGCGATCTGCAGCGCCCGTTCCTCGGTGGCGTCGATGATCCAGTAGCCGGCCAGCGACTCCTTGATCTCCGCGAACGGCCCGTCGGTCGGCACCGGCACGCCGCCCTGGAAGCGCACGGTCTTCGCCTGGCTCGGGTCGGTGAGCTTGCTGCTGGCCACGAGCTCGCCGGAGTCCCGCAGCTCCTGGTCGAGCTTCATCATGTGCTCCTGCATGCCCGTGATCCACTCGGGCGTCCGGTTCTCCAGCGTGGCGCCGAGGCCTCCGAACATCATGATCATGTACTTCACGTCGCTCCCTTCGCCGGCACCCGGATCGGGTGCTCGCCTGTGGTCGGAGCGGTCACCCGGTTCTCGACATCCGTGAGGCCGCGTCTGCGTGCGAGTTCACCGCAGATCGGAATAGATCACCAGCGTGTGATCGGGCTGCTCGGCGAGGTGGAACGCGGTGCAGGCGTAGTCGATCTCGCCGAGGTCCGGGTGCCGCAGCTGTTTCCGTCGCTGTGCCGGACCTGCACGTCGTACTGGGGCCACCAGGTCCGCACCTCGGGGCTGGCGTCGTGCAGGTCCTCGATGAGCCGGGTGAGCCGCGGATCGGTGGCGTGCCGGCCGGCGAACGTGCGCAGGCGAGCGAGCAGGGCTCGTGCCTCGGGCTCCCAGTCGACCAGGACGTGCCGCGCCACCGGTTCGGTGAACACCCAGCGCGCGAAGTTCGGGCGGTCCCGCGTCACCGTCAGGTTCGGGAGCAGCTCGGCCGCGTCCTGGTTGTGGCTGAGCACGTCGTAGCTGCCGTCGATGATGTACGCCGGATGCGGCTGCAACAGCGTTGACACACCGGCGGTCGCGCTCGCTCCGGTCGAGTCTCAGTGCGGAGGTGAGCGCCCCGAGCACCTGGTCGGACGCCTGAAGGTCCCGGCCCTGTTCGAGGTACGTGTACCAGGTGGCGCTCATCCCGGCCAGCAGCGCCGGCTCCTCCCGGCGCAGGCCAGGTGTCCGGCGCCGGCGGGTGTCCGGCAGGCCGATCGTCGACGATGAACGTGTGGAACCTGTGATGAACCGGTGATGCCGAGAGATCGCCTCCGCGCCCGCCCGGTGTTCCCGCTCGAGGAACACCGGGCGGGACTGCGCCGCAGGACTCAGTAGACGCGCACGCCGTAGGCGTTCAACGCCTCGACCACGGGCTGGAAGAACGTGGTTCCACCGCTGGAGCAGTTTCCGCTGCCACCCGAGGTGAGGCCGAGCGCGGTGTTGCCGGCGAACAGGGAGCCACCGCTGTCACCGCCTTCCGCGCACACGGTGGTCCTGATCAGCCCGTGCACAGTCGTTCCGTCGCTGTAGTTCACTGTCACGTTGAGGCCGGTCACCTGGCCCGTGCGGAACCCGGTCGTGCTGCCGCTGCGCCCGACCGACTGGCCGACGTACGGGTTGGCCGCGCTGGAGATGTCACGGGTGGTGCCGTTGTAGAGGTTCACCGCTCCGGGCCGCGCGATGCCGCTCGTGTAGCGGATGAGGGCGTAGTCGTTGCCGGGGAAGCTGCTGCCCTCGCGGGTGCCGATCACCTGTCCTCCGGCGGCCGACCAGGTGGCCGCGGCGTTGGCGCAGTGGCCGGCGGTCAGGAACCACGCGGTGCTGCTGCCCGGGCGGTTCACGTTGAAACCGAGCGAACACCGGTACGGACCACCGTAGATGGCGTCGCCACCGGTGATCGTCGTCGTGAACGCGCCGGGCACGTGCTCCAGCCGTGCCGTGTCACCGAGCTCGGCGAGCACGCCACGCAACTTCGCGAGCTTGTCGCCGGTCACCGTGCTGTCGGCCGACACCAGGACCTGGTTCGTCTTCGGGTCGACGCCCCACGACGTACCGGGGATGAGGACCGACCGGTTCAGCTTGTCGGTCGCGGCTTTCAGCACCGCACCGCTGCGGGCGACGAACCGGGGCACGGCACCCGCGGCGCGCACGGAGCGAGCGGTCCCGGCGTCGGTCACCGCGACCACGAGCCTGCCCGTGGCGGAGTCCTGGTAGGCCCCGGCGGTGCGCTCACCCAGTTGCTCCGCCACCGCGGTGGCGAGATCGGTGGTTGCGGCCACCGCCACGTCGGCGGACGCGGACGGGGTGAGAGCAACGCCCAGTACCAGGGTGGCGGCCAGGGCGGTCAGACGGGATTTCATCGCGATCCTCCTTGGTGCAGGGGAACACGCCGTTTTTGGGGCGTGCCAAGGAAAAGACCTGAACGAGGCCACCTGTGAGAGCGCGACCACACTTCGGAGTGTACGACTGGTCGCCCTGCGCGGACTACGGCGAACGATCCAACCGTGGCCGGACGGCTCGATTTGTCCACCTGTGTCAGAAAGACCGGACATTCCCGAGACAACCGAGGCGAGGAACAGAACTGTCACCTGTCCGAACGGGACTGGTTCAGCTCTCGGGTGATGCCCAGTGCCGTTGTGCACACTGCCGCTGGAGACCAGGGAACCGGTCGCCGCGCTGAGTCCTCGGACATGGTTGCTCAGCATGTCGAAGCCGTTGAGCATCACCGCGGTCCAGCACAGAACCCATCTCGTGTTCCTGGTCGTCGACGGCAGCAACCATCGTGGTGGAGAGGCCGGCTGTCGTTTCCGCCCGGCGGAAACAGCGGGCTACCTGCCGGCCGGCCGATCGTGAACACTCGGGGTGTGATGTCCATTCGGAGTGACGAGCCGCTCGCGGTGGCGGTGACGGCGGCGATCCGCACCGGCGACGTCGTCGCACTGCGGCGGCACCTGGCGGGGACCGATGGTCTGGCGACCGCGCGGATCGTCGACGACCGCGGTTGCTCCCGGACCCTGCTGCACGTGCTGACGGACTGGCCGGCCCGGTGCCCGGACGGCGCGCGAACCGTGGCGGTGCTGGTCGCCGCCGGTGCCGACGTCAACGCCCGGTTCCAGGGACCACACCGCGAGACACCGTTGCATTGGGCGGCCAGCGCCGATGACGTCGAGGTGGTCGACGCCCTGCTCGACGCGGGCGCGGACATCGACAGCGACGGTGCGGTGATCGGCGGCGGCACCCCGCTGGCGGACGCACGTGCCTTCGCACAGTGGAGCGCCGCGCATCGCCTTGTCGAGCGCGGCGCCAGGGTCACGCTGGTCGATGCCGCGACGCTGGGCCTGCGGGATCACGTCGAACGCCTGCTCCCCGCCGCGACCGGCGAAGACCGCGACGCGGCGTTCTGGGGCGCGTGCCACGGCGGTCAGCGAGAGTGCGCCGAGTACCTGCTGGGCTTCGGCGCCGAGGTGAACTGGCTTCCGTCATGGGAGCCGCGCACGCCACTCGATGCGGCCGTGCGCAACGGTTTCGATGATCTTGCGGCGTGGTTGCGGGGCCGGGGAGGCAAGCGCGCGACGGAGTTGTGAGCCGCTCCCGCCCGTCAGTCTCGGGGCGCGTGCATGGTCACCGCGACACCGCGCAACGGCACCGACCGCCAGCACACCGATGACGGCGGCGGCGTACCACCATCCACGTCAGCGCCACTGCGACAGCGGCGACCCCGAGACCGGCGAGCACGTGCTCCACCCCGATCGCGGCGAGTGCACCTGTCACGCCGGCGACGCCGAGCACCGGCACGAGGCAGCACGCCAGGCACGCGACGCCGGCGAGCCACGCAACGCGGCGGGTCTGGTCAGCAGCAGGTGCCGGCATCGGCGTTGTTCCCCTCGGCCAGGCCCGCGAACGGCAGCGGGCACGACGGGGTGTGCGAGCAGGTGACGAGGTCGTCGCAGCCCGCGGCGAGCGCGGCGCGCAGCGTGTCGCGGATGATGCCGAGGTCGGCGATCTTCGCCTCGACCTCGGCGAGCTTGGTGGTCGCGCGGGCCTGCAGCCCCGGCGAGGTGCCGCCGTGCCGGTGCGTGCCGACGTCGAGCAGGTCGGCCACCTCGTCGAGGGTGAAGCCGAGGCGCTGAGCCGCCTTGATCACCCGGATGGTCGTGACCGTCTCCGGCGGGTACAGCCGGTGCCCGCCCAGCGTCCGCTCCGGCCGGGCGAGCAGGCCGACGCGCTCGTAGTATCGCAGTGTCTCCCGGTTGACCCCGGCGGTCTCGGCGACCTCGCCGGTGCGCAGGCCGGTCACGACGCCAGCCTGGTGGCACGAGCCGCGAGCGCCTCGAGGACTTCGCTGTGCGCTTCCTCGACGGTGATGTCCAGCCGGAGCACGCCGCCGGTGGCGACCAGGGCGAAGGTGAAGAACGAGCAGCAGCCCGTCTCGCGTACCGCGAGGTCGGCCGTTCGCGCCGCCACCTCCGCGGTGGGCTCGAGATCGAGCCGCAGAACGGTCGCGTCCTGGTGGTGCACGGCGCGGACGCACGTCGTGAAGAGGTCGTCGAACTCGGCCTCGCGCAGCGGCTGCTCCGCGGTGGGCAACGTGCAGGCCTCGGGTGCCCACGGCTCCGGTTCTGCTGTCATGACTCGACGGTAAACCTGTACCCGGGTACAGGATGCAAGTCCGAATCCGGGTTGCGAGGCGAAACCGCCGCCGACTCAGTTGTTCCCGGGAGCGGCGCTGATCTGGCCGAGCACGGAGTCCAGGTCCCGTTCGACGGCCGCGTCGCCGAGCGACAGCACACCGACGGGCCGGCCCCCGTCGACCACGGGGATGCGGCGCACCGCGTTCTCGCGCATGCGGGCGATCGCGGTGTCGACCGTCTCGGTGAGATCCGCGGTGACCACCTGGTCGCTGCACACGTCACGCACGTAGCAATCGGCCAGGTCGTCGCGGTCCGCCAGCGCGCGGACGACCAGGTCGCGATCGGTCACGATGCCGCACAACCGGTCACCGTCGACGACGAGCACATCGCCGATCTCCCGGTCACGCATGGCCTTGGCGGCCTCGCGCACCGGAGTGTCCGGCGGCAGCATCACCGGATCCGCGGTCATCAGGTCTCGGACGAGCTGAGCCATGGCAGTCTCCTTCGTCTCGGTGCCACGTCGTCGGCTACCCGTTCGTCGCACCGCCGAAAACGGTGCTCACCCGGACGTTGGGTCTCGAAGTCACCGTTCGCGGTCCGCCACACGACGTTTCCGGTCGGCCTGTCCTGCAGAGGCGCGCCGGGCCCGCAGCGAGCCGGCGTGGGCCTTGACCGACGGATCGCGCCTGGTCCTGACGAGACTGGCCACCGTGACGGCCACGAGCACCACGGCGATCACCGCGAGGCTGAGCAGCGTGGGGATCTCGGGAACGCGGTCGTCGATGTCCTCGTGCGCCCACTGCAGGATCAGCTTGAGCCCGATGAAGGCGAGAATCAGCGACAGCCCGGTGGACAGGTACACGAGCCGGTCCAGCAGGCCCTGCACGAGGAAGAACAACGCGCGCAAACCCAGCAACGCGAAGGCGTTGGCGGCGAACACGACGTAGGGCTGCGCGGTGATGCCGAAGACCGCGGGGATGGAGTCGAGCGCGAACAGCAGGTCGATCGTGCCGATCGCCACCAGCACCAGGAACAGCGGCGTCACCATGCGTTTGCCGCGTGTGCGGGTGGTCAGGTCACCCTCCACGTAGTCCTCGGTCACCGGCAGGACCCGGCGTGAGGTCTTCACCACGACGTTGTCCTCGATGTCGGGATCTTCGTCGCGGTGCCGGAACAACTGCACGGCCGTGTAGATGAGCAGCAGGCCGAACAGCAGGAACACGAACGAGAACAGGGACAGCAGTGTCGCGCCGAGTGCGATGAAGATCGCGCGCATGATCAGCGCCAGCACGATGCCGAACGTGAGCACCTTGTGCTGGTGCTCGTCCGGCACCGCGAAGGTCGCCATGATGATCACGAACACGAACAGGTTGTCGACCGAGAGGCTCTTCTCGACCAGGTAGCCCACGAAGTACTCGGTGCCGGGCCCGCTGCCGTAGTGCAGCGTGAACCACACCCCGAACCCGATGGCGACCAGCACGTAGAACACCGACCACGCGGCTGCCTCGCCGAATCCGACGTGATGGGGCCGCATGGCCGCGACCACGAGGTCCACGGCGAGCAGCACCACCACGAAGGCCACGGTCAAGGCCCACACGAGCAGGCTGATGTCGAGTTCGGCGCTCATGAGCGGAGGGGTACCCACTCACGTGGCATGAGGTGCTCAGGGCCTCGCGGCCATGGCGGCGGGCGGGGTGTTGGAGGCCGTGGAGCCGGTGTGGAACTGGGGCGTGACGAGGTAGACGAACTCGAACGCCTCGTCGGCGGCCAGGGCCTCGGTGCGCACGCCCTCGCCGATGCGGACGCCGTGCTGGGTGAGCAGCACCTGGTGCACCGGGAAGACGTTCTGCCCGGTGACGGCGGGGTCCAGCACCTCGAGTCCCCAGGTGTCGCTGCCGACCACGGCCACCCGGCGGGAGGCGAGATAGCGGGCCTCACGCAGGTAGATGCCCGGCTCGGTGGTGATGTACCGCCGGTTGTGCGGGTCCTGCGGGTCGTCGAACCCGGCACGGTTGAGCAGGTGGGTCCAGCCGGTGCGGAACAGCGCCACGTCACCCGGACCCGGCTCCCGCCGCACGCCCTGCCTGCGCAGGGCGTCGCGCATGTCGTCGAGGGTGATCCGGTAGTTGTCGCGCAGAACCCACTCGCCGTTCACCGGCGAGCGGAACAGGTCGGAGCGAGATCCCTGCGCCAGCTTGAGCCCCACGATGTCGTACAGGACACCGCGGGTGACGATGGGACCGAGGTGCTCGTTGCCGAGTTTCCTGAGTCCGCGCGGGGCGGCGATGTCCGGCCCGCGGTGGCCGTTGTAGTAGGTCTCGCCGACACCGACGTGGCCGAGGTTGTCCAGCTGCGTGGCGATCTGGTACGTCCCGCCGTGCGGGAACCGCTCTTCGTGGAACGAGATGGTGTTGGGCCCGAGCGGCGTGGGCGACTGCAGGATGCCGGACTCCGGATGCGTTCGCGGGTCGTAGTTCGCGGCCGGGACGAAGTCGCCCTTCGGCTGGTAGCCAAAGACCGTGAGGCGCTGCCGGAGCACCCGCGGCGGCTCGCCCGCGAACGCCGGGAAGTTGTCCTGCATGAGCTCGCCCAGGTTGTACGTCCGCACCGGGCCGCGCCCTTCGAGCAACCGCAACGCCTGGCGGGTCCGCTCCCCGGTCACCTCGTTCCAGGTGCCGCGCTGGTCGTCCCTGCCGTAACGGCGAGCCGTCCGTTCCGCCCACCCGGCGACCTCGTCCGGGGTGAACATGCGGTCGGTGAACTCCTCGGCGGCGGCTGCGGACGAGGTGCCGATGCCCGCCGACACCGCGGCGGTCACCGCCGCCGCTTTCGCCGTCAGACCCAGAACTTCCCGTCGGCTGTGGAGGTGGGCGCGCATGAAGTCGGGACGCATGACCCACCACCCTGGTGGCACGCCGGGTCGTCCGGCAATCACCCAGCCGATCGACTTGAGTCCAGGAGAGCGGCCATCCGCTGCTCCAGGTGGGGCCGGATCTCCTCGCCGGTGAAGATCCACGGCGAACGGGACTCGATCCCGGCCACGACCATTTCTCCCACGGCGTCGACACCGGGACCGCTGCGGAGGAACGCCTCGACGGCCGGCACGAGGTCATCGCGCAACGCCACCCCGGCTCCCCCGTCCGACAACCGGGTGTTCGTCACGATGTCCGTGTCGCGACGGGGCCGGGGCACAGCACGCTGACGTCGACGCCGTGCCGGGCCACGGCCAGGCGCAGTGACTCCGACAGGCCGACCACCGCGAACTTGGCGGTCACGTACAGCACGTTCGGGTCGGGCACGAGCCCGGCACCGGACGCGGTGTTGACGACGTGGCCCGCGCCGCGCTCGATCATGCGCGGCAGGAACGTCTGGATCCCGTTGACGACACCGGTCAGGTTGACGGCGAGGGCCAGGTCCCACTTGTCGTAGCTCAGTTCCGCCGCGGTCGAGAACGGCACGATGCCCGCGTTGTTGAACAGCAGGTCGACGTGACCCAGCGCCGACTCGGCCTCGTCCGCGACCGCGGCGAACGCGGCACGGTCCCGCACATCCAGCCGTGCGGGCCGAGCTGGAGATCGCGCTGTCGCATCCGCACCTGGCGGACTGGCCCACCGTCGTGAAGGCGGCGCTGGAGGACACCGAACGGTTGCAGGAGCTGACCACGGACCTGTTGCTGCTGGCCAGGCTGGACGCCGACGCGCTGGACAAGCAGGACACCGTCGACCTCACCGCCGTCGTGCAACGGGAGGTCTCCCGGCGAGCGATGGTCACCCTGGAAGCCGACGACAACGTGCTCGTTCCCGGGCGGCGCGCCCAGCTGTCCCGGCTGCTCGGCAACCTGCTGGACAACGCCGAACGCCACGCGGGCACCGAGGTGATGGTGCGGCTGCGCGGCGGGTCCTCCGCGACGCTCGAGGTCATCGACGACGGTCCCGGAATCCCCGAAGCGGACCGGGAACGCGTCTTCGACCGCTTCACCCGGCTCGACGAGGCCCGCACCCGTGCGGCGGGCGGCGCCGGCCTCGGGCTCGCGATCGCCCGGCGCATCGCCACCAGGCACCACGGCACGCTCGAGGCCACCGACGCCGAGGGGTTTCGCGGAATCCGTTTCCTGGCAACGATTCCGACCGGCATCCCGCAACCGAGGAAAGCCACCGTCGTGGCGCAGCAACGCGTGCGACGACGTGTGGCAGTTCCTCAACGGCTCGATCATCCCGACACGCGGCCACATCCCCGAACCACGCCCGGCTCCCGAGCCGGAACTGGACTGGGATCTCATCTTCGGTCGCCGGCGTTCAGGATCCCCGTCGCCAGCGCTGGTTGGCGCTACCCGTGCACTGCCACTGGATGAGCATCGCCCCGCTGGCGGTGCTGCCACTCGCGACGTCCAGGCACTTGCCGCTCGCCCGGTTCACCAGGGACACCGTCGTGCTGTCCGCCTGTCGCACCGTCCACTGCTGGTTCGTGCCGCCGTGACACTGCCACTGGACCACGTCCGCGCCGTCGGCGACCGAGCCGCCGGACACGTCCAGGCAGGACCCGCTCGCCCGGTTGATCACCTCGACGTACCCGCCCGCCCTGGTGCGGGTCTGCCACTGCTGGGACTGCGCGTCCGACGGCGTCGCCTGCCGGACCGCGGTGCCGGACGTGTCCAGCCGCAGATCACTGTGCTGGGCGGTGAACGTGCCGAACGGGCCCACACCACCCGCGGTCTGCGTCACCGTCCGGATCGTGCCGTCGGCGTTGTGGTGCAACCGGTCCATGACGACCGAACGCTTGTACTCGCCGCCTCCAGGACGGGCGTTCTTGTGGTAGACCACGTACCACTCGCCCTGGTACTGGACGATCGAGTGGTGGTTGGTGCTGACGTTGACGTAGTCGAGGACCACACCGCGATAGGTGAACGGCCCCATCGGCGACGACGCGGTGGCGTAGTGGATCTGGCCGGGCCAGCCGGTCGAGTACGAGAAGTAGTACGTGTCACCGACCTTGTGCAGGTACGGCGCCTCACCGTACTGCGTCGCACCGTTCACGGTGAGGTCGGTGATGGGACCGGACACGGACGTCATGTCCGCGCCGAGCCGGACGACCTTCGGCTTGCGGGTCCCGAAGTACAGGTACGACTGTCCGTCGCTGTCGGTGAAGACCATCGGGTCGATGGGCTCGTCACCGACGTTGGTGTCCCGAGCCTTGTCCACCAACGGGTTTCCCCGTGCGTCGGTGAACGGCCCGGTCGGCGAGGCCGAGGTCGCGACGCCGATCTTGGTCCGGTCGACGGGCAGGTACAGGTGGTACCGGCCGTCGCGCTCCACCGCCCCTGGCGCCCAGGCGTACTGGCTCGCCCAGCTGAAGCCCTTGATGCTGAACACGTCGCCGTGATCGGACCAGTCCACGAGATTCGACGAGGAGTACGACCGCCAGCTCTTCGAGTCCCAGTACGTGCCGCTGTTGGTCTCGTCATCGGTGAGGTAGAGGTACATCCGGCCGTTGAACACGTGCGCGGACGGATCGGCGACGAACCGATCGGCGATCACCGGATTCGCGGCGCCGGCCTGCTGAACCCCGGTCACCACCGACGCGACGACCAGCGCTGTGACGGCGAGAGCTCGCGCCTTTCCACGCCTCATGCGCTCTCCCCCGCCCGAACTCCGAGCGCCTGCGAAACCGTTCCCATGAGGGTGATCACCAATCCCCTGGCCGAACGCGGACTGTTAGCGCTAACAGCTATACCCTCCCGCGAGCCGGATGCACACCCTCCTGATGTCTGTCTTTTGTTCACCGGTCGGTGGTCCAGCAGGAGGTCCACCGCACCCCGGCCGCGATCTCGGCGTCGAAGAATTCCTCGCCCTCGCACGCGATGACGCAATCCGCGAGGATGCGCAACCCCTGCGCCTGACGATGGCCGACTTGTTTCTCGTGATAGGCGAGAGCATCGAGAACCTCGACCGCTTCCAAATCTCTCTAGATGTCACCTACGAAACGACCAGACCTCACCCACCGGGCGTGACAATCCCCTGCTCGTAGGCGAACACCACCGCATGAGTCCGATCCCGCAGCCCAAGCTTCGCCAACACCCGCGAAACATGCGTCTTAACGGTGGTCTCCCCCAAAAACAGCGCAGAAGCGATCTCCGCGTTAGAAGCCCCCTTGGCCAACTCCACCAACACCTCGAACTCGCGATCGGTCAACGAGGGCGGCCGAGTCCGCTCCTGCTTCGACACAGCGCTGAACCGCGCGATCACCCGCCGAGTCACCTCAGGCGACAGGAGCGCGTCACCACGAGCCACCACC
Source organism: Lentzea atacamensis (assembly GCF_003269295.1). Lineage (GTDB taxonomy): Bacteria > Actinomycetota > Actinomycetes > Mycobacteriales > Pseudonocardiaceae > Lentzea > Lentzea atacamensis. The sequence continues at coordinate 1,051,080 of NZ_QLTT01000001.1, forward strand.
CGCACGGACTCGACCAGATCCTCCGGCGAGGCGTTCTTCAGCAGGAACCCGCTGGCCCCGGCCTGCAACGCCTCGAACAGGTAGTCCTCGCGATCGAACGTCGTCAGGATGACCACACGGGTGCCACGACCGGCGGACAGGATCTGGCGCGTGGCCTCGAGCCCGTCCATGCGCGGCATCTGGACGTCCATCAGCACGACGTCCGGCCGCAGGCGCGAGACCAGGTCCACGGCTTCGGCGCCGTCACCCGCCTCGCCCACGACCTCGATGCCCGGCTCGGTGCCGAGGATGACGCGGAAGCCGGCGCGGACCAGGTCCTGGTCATCGGCCAGCACGACTCGCAGACTCACACCTTCTCCTCAACGGCAGTGGGCAGTGATGCGCGCACGAGATAGCCAGCGTCACGCCGGGGTCCCGCCTCCAGCGAGCCGCCGTGCACCGCCAGGCGTTCGCGCATCCCGACCAGCCCGAAACCTGAGCCCACGGCGGCTGATCGGCCTCGGCCGTCGTCGGCGATCTCCAACTCCAGAGCGCTGTCGAGAAACCGCATCCGCACGTCGACGTGTTGTGCGTCCGCGTGCTTCACGACGTTCGTCAGCGCCTCCTGCACCACCCGGTACGCGGACAGCGCCACCGCGGACGACACCTCGCGGGGCGAGCCGTAGACGCTGTGCGAGACCTCCAGGCCGGCGGCGCGGGCGTTGTCGAACAGTTCGGGCAGGTCGTCGAGACCCGGTGCGGCGCGCAGGTCCGGCTCGGCGTCCGCGCGCAGCACGCCCAGCAGGCCACGCAACTCGTTGATCGCGGTCCGGGCGGTTTGCTCGACGGTCTGCAGGGCGTCGCGGGCCATCGCGGGGTCGGAGTCGAGGACTCGGCGGGCCGCACCGGCCTGGATGCCCATGACGGACACGTGGTGCGCCACCACGTCGTGCAGGTCGCGCGCGATTCGCATGCGTTCTGCGGCAATGGCTCCGCGGGTGTTCTGCTCCTGCGAACGGCGGAGCTCCTCGGCCTGGAACGACAGCTGCGCCTGGCGCCGGGCCGCTGTCCACGCCATCTCGCCCAGGATGTAGGCGAGGACGAAGAAGAATATGTTGAATTCCAGTCCGTAAAGGACGGAGGCGAGCACCGGGTCCATCGGGCCCGCGGCGTCCTTGAAGTCCGCCGGCGGACCGAGCAGGGCACGCACCAGGCTGAAGCCCAGCCACAGGAACATCGCGACGATGACGCCGAGGCGTGACCAGCGCGCGAGGAGGCGGTTCCGCTCCCACGCGCCAACGGTGTAGATCGTCAGGAACAGGATCGCGGACGGCACCAGGTTGTCGGCGACCTTCTGCGACTGCGCGACGATGAACAACGCGGACACCACGAGCATGACGGCCACCGGGTAGCGGCGGCGCACCACGAGCGGCAGCGACAGAGCCGCCATCCACGGAACCTGCACGTGCAGCCCGGGAGCCCCCTTGAACACGAAGGCGCCCATGCTGTTGACGAGCACGACGAACTCGACGGCGCACAGCATCACCAGCACGGCGGTGCCGATGTCACGACGACGCTGGGCAGGAGTGGGACCGGGCCGCCGCCACTCGTTCCACAAGGGCTCTTCCACCCGATCACGGTACCCGGCAGGCCTTTTCCATAGGTAACCGAAGCGCCGCGGGGTGTTTCCGGACACAAAGTTGGACGACTCGGGACCAGCTACTCAATACTTCGAGTTACCCGTGAGTAACCCCCCTGCGACAAGGCCCCGAATGTCTATTCGTCACTTATCGTTATCCGCCGCCCTGCTGCTCGGCACGCTCACCGCGTGCGGATCCGATTACCGGACGACCGAGCCTGTCCGCACTGGTCCCGGCGTCTCCGCGGACTCCATCTCGCTCGGCGTGCTCACGGACATGACGGGCCCGTTCAAAGGGTCGTCGGTTTTCCGAATTCGCGGGTATGAACTCTATCTGGAGCAGCTCAACAAACGCGGCGGTGTGTGCGGGCGACGCGTCGAGCTGAAGCAGAAGGACCACGCCTACGACGTGGAGAAGGCATTGGACGGCTATTTCGAGCTCGAACCGCAGGTGCTCGGATTCATCGACGTGCTGGGCCAGCCGATGACCGCGGCCATCGAGCCCGACCTGATGCAGACGCGGGCGCTCACCGTGCCCGGTTCGTGGGCCGCCGACCTGCTCGGCAATCCCCACATGATGATCGTCGGCACCACGTACGACCTCGACATCATCAACGGCCTCGACCACTACAAGCGCAAGAGCGTGCTCAACGCCGGCGACACCATCGGCCACATCCACCTGCGCGGCAGCTTCGGCGACAACGCGCTGGAGGGCAGCCGGTTCGCCGCGGGGAACTGGGGCATGAAGATCGTCGAACAGGCGGTCACCGAGACCACGGCGAACTTCACCGAGCAGATCAGCGCGCTCAAAGCCGCCAACGCCAAGGTGCTCGTCCTCAGCCTGACCCCACCGCAGACCGCCGCGGCCGTCGGCATCGCCGCCCAGCTCGGCTGGACCGCGCCGATCCTCGTCAACGCCGTCGGCTACGACCCGGCGATCATGCAGTCACCGGTCGCGCCGGTGTTCGCCAAGCAGGTGCTGATCCCGTCGCCGGTCGCTCCCTGGAACGGCAACGCCGAGGGCATGAACGAGCTCCGCGACGGCTACCAGGCGCGCTGGCCCGGCGAGCCGGGCACGCTCAACACCGTGCACGGCTACACGGTCGCGATGGCGTTCGTCTCCGTGCTGGAGAAGGCGTGCGGCAAGAAGGACCTGACGCGTGACGGCGTGCTGCGGGCGTTCCACGACACCAACGGCTTGAGCACCAAGGGCCTCACGGGCCAGCTGAAGTTCTCGTTGGTGGGACGGCCTTCCAGCACCCAGTCGTACATGACGCGACCGGACGCGGCGGTGCCCGGCACGCTCAAGGTGGTCGAGGACCTCTACGAGTCCGAGCTGGTGAAGCTCAAGGGAACCCGCGCTCGTTGATCCGGTGCCGCGACCGGCAGCCTTTGCCCCGTGTTCGGCGGTCAGACGGGTGTACCGCGGTGCCGCGAGGCGCCCTGCTGAGCGTCGAAGGCGCGGTGAAGGTCGCCGGTCGCGGCACTAGCTAGAGTCGATGAATGGGACTCAGCTTGACCGTGCTCGGATGCGCCACTCCGTACCCGGCCGTGGACAACCCCTGTTCCGGCTACCTGGTGTCGCACCAAGGCACTCGCGTGTGGATGGACGCCGGAACCGGCACGCTAGGCCCGCTCCAGCTCCACACGCGACTCGAGGACCTCGACGCGATCTGGATCTCGCACCTGCACGCCGACCACAGCGCGGACCTGCTCACCGCCTACTACGCGCTGCTGTTCGCGGACGTCGAACGCGATCCGGTCCCGCTGTTCGGCCCGCCCGGCATCGCCGACCGGCTCGCCGCGTTCCTCACCAACGGCCCGCAGCGCAGCCCGGTCGAGTCCGCGTTCGAGATCACCGAGCTGCACGACGACCACCAGGCCACGGTCGGGACGCTGCGGCTCACCACCAAAGCGGTCCACCACGGCATCCCGGCGTTCGGCGTGCGCATCGAAGCGGACGACGCCTCCCTCACGTACTCCGGCGACACCGCGCCGTGCCAGAGCCTCGTCGAACTGGCACGGGACACCGACGTGCTGCTGTGCGAGGCCGAAAGCGCGGAGAGGACGCCGGACATGGCCCATCACACGCCGGAAGACGCGGGCGACACCGCGACCGGCGCGAACGCGGGCAGGTTGATCGTGACGCACGTGGGCCGCTTCCTGACGGCGCAGGAAGCGGTCGCACGCGCCTCGTCCCGTTACCGCGGCCCCGTCGAGTACGCGGCACCGGGAACCACGTTCAGTACACCTTGATCTCGGTCAGACCCGTGCGGAAGCCGGCGGCGTGGGTCATCACCACCCGCACCCGCTGGGTGTTCACCGGCGTGAACCGCACCTGGTTGTAGTTGGCCCGAGGTTCCGCCGGCGCGCGAACCTGACCCGGCACATCGGCCCACCCGCTGCCGTTCCAGTACTGGACCTGGTACGAAGCCGGTGCCCGATAACGGTTCCCCGCCCGGTCGTCGCGGAAGTACAGCCGCACCTCGCCGACGGAGCGCTGCTGGCCGAAGTTCAGCTCGTACCAGTCGGTGCCGTTGGGCGAGCCGGAGCTGCCCCAGATCGGTTCGTTGATCGGGAAGCCGTCCACCGCGGCACCGACCGACGTGCCGGACGCGGTGTACGAGGCCGACGCACCGGCAGCCAGGTTCGGCCGCGAGGACGTCAGGTCGACACCGGCCTTGGCGAACACGTCGACCACCCGCGCACCGTTCTGGACGACGTCACGCGGCGCCCGCACCCCCGGCACGGCGGTCTGGTGCGCCACCGAGCCGCCGGAGGGCAGCGTGACCTGGCCGGTCGCCGGGTCGTAGAGCACGCGGGTCAGCCGGTCGACGGTGAAGGCGCGGGTGCCGTTCAGGTAGACCGAATAGCCCTGCGGCACACCGTTGTAGCGGGTGACGCCGTCGGCCGGGTCGTCCCACACCACGCTCAGGTCGGCGTTGCGGTGGCGCAGGTTGTTGGCCGCGAAGTGCGACCAGCCGATGTTGATCGGCGACAGCTCGATCAGCCCGTCCGTGCGCGGCCGGAGCCCAGCGACGTCCTCGATCACCGTCCAGTTGGAGCTGCCGAGGATGTTGTGGTGGATCCACGACCGGTACTGGATGGTGCCGCCGTTCCAGTCCGCCCAGAACTCGTTGGCGTCCGGCCACTGCGTGTTGCCACCGACGTACTGCGCCCAGGCGTTCCAGTACAGCAGCTTCTTGTAGTCCTCCGCGGTCATCCACTGGTTCGGGTAGTTGCGCAGGACCGACGAGTACAGCCGGAACTGCACGGTCGAGTTGATCGTGGAGAAGTTGTTCGAACCGGGGTGACCCGCCGCGGCGGCCTCGGCCTTGTCCTTCTGGTTGGCCGTGTAGAACGGGAACACCGGGTACTCCGTCGGCTGGGTGAAGAGCCGCAGCGCTTGCTTGTACTGGTCGGTGTTCGGCATCAGGCCGACCGAGAACGGGTAGTAGTTGTTGATCTCCTTCCACGGCACGTGCGCGTTGGTCGCCACGTGCTTGTGCTCCAGCAGCTGCCGCGACGGGTTCCACAACGTGTTGATCACGCCGGTGCGGATCCGGTCGGCCAGCGACTGCATCTCAGCGGCCTTCGCGGTGTTGCCGGCCAGCGCGTAGGCCTGTTGTGCGGCGACAGCTCCGCTCCACACGTACGCGGTCTCCGCGCGGTCGAGCCTGCCCGGCCGCCAGTCGAACGACACCGCGTCGGCGTCGTTGCCGGTGAGCGCGCCCCAGTCGTACTCGATCACACCGTTGTTGTTGGTGTCGTAGAAGGACAACTGACCCTTGGCGTCACCTTCAGCGTAGCGAGCCAACAACGCCGCGATGGACGGCTGCCCGCCGTGCACCTGGTAACTGCGCCACGCGGCCTCGGAGACGTACTGCGTGTAGGAGTTCGACCAGTTCTCCGGATCACCGGGGTTGTCCATGAACCGGCCACCGCGCGAAGTCTGGCCAACCGAGAGCCACGGTCCGTACGAGTAGACGGGATCACGCAGGTACTTGAGGTCGTCGATGTGCATCGGCTGGGTCAGCACGATCGCGTTGTTGTACCCCGTGACGCCCTCGATCGACACCGGGAACTGGTAGTCCTGGCCGGGGATGTCGACGTCGAGGTGGTTGAAGCGCATCAGCCACCAGCGGTAGTAGATGCTCTTCTTGATCGCGGGATCCGGCACGTCGATGTACGGGATGTTGTCTGCCCACCAACGGTTGTATGCCCGCACGTGGGTGGCGAACGCCGTCGCGGGCGAGTAGCCGCGGTAGGACTGGTACTCGGTCGACGACTCCGGGATCTCGGTGGTGAGGAAACCCATGACCACCTTGGTGGTGACGGTCTGCCCCGCGCCGACCGTGACCGAGCGGTCCAGCCCGCCGTTGCTCACGCCGAAGCCGTCGCCGGACAGCCGCGGCCGGATCGTGGTGAGGTTGTTCTTCACCGGACGGCTGCCGGTCAGCTCGTTCCCGCTCGCGGTCGTCGCGTACGGCGAGGTGGCCCGCAGCTGCAGCGTCGCGGCCGACCCGCCGGTGTTGACGATCGCCAGGTTCGTCACGGCCACGTTGTTGTGGGTGATGAACTTGGTCATCTCCACCCGGATCGCGCCGCTGGTGAAGACTCCCCTGTAGTGACTGGGTTTCTGCACCCGGCCGGAGACCTGTTCGGTGAACGAGCCCGGCGAGACGCCGATCGAGTAGGCGTTCTGCCCGCTGATGTCGTCCCAGTACGCGGACCTGCCACCGAACCCGATCACGCCGGGGTTGTGGGTGTACATGAACAACCCGCGGCCGCGGGTCATCAGGAAGTTGCCCGCCGGGTCGTTGCCGGGACGCGCCAGCAAGCGGTCCATCCAGAAGTCGGTGCCGGCGCTCTCCGCGTCGTAGATCGCGCCCATCGTGCTGCCGGTGCTGTAACCGACCGGTGGTGCGGGGATCGAGGGGCCGGTGAACGCCGGATACCCGATCGTCTGTGCGGCCGATGCGGGGACAGTCCCACTCGCGAGCAGCACCAGGACCGTCAGGAGACCAGTGAGGCGCTTCATGCCGTCACTCCAGGGTTGGGCGGCGGACCGGCCACCGTCTGGACGACTCGCTGCATGGTGCCGTCAGCGTTGAAACGCAACAGGTCCACGGCGACCGAGCGGCGGAAGTTGCCGCCGCCGGGCGCGTTTGCGTTGTGGTAGACCATGTACCACTGACCGTTGAACTGCACGACACCCGCGTGGTTGGTGGTCGACGAGACCTGCCCCAGCACGACACCCCTGTGCGTCCACGGCCCCATCGGGTTCGTGGCGGTGGCGTAGCGCTGGCAGGCGTGGCTCGACGACGTGACGCAGCCGTTCGTGTCGTTGGCCGCGTAGATCATGTAGTAGAGGCCGTTGCGCTTGAACATGAACGGCGCTTCCCAGAAGTTCGTGAGGCCCTGCGGCGTCACGACCGGGCCGTCCAGCTCGATCATGTTCGGCTTCAGCTTCGCCGCCCGCACACCCCAGTAGCTGCCCCAGTAGAGGTAGGCCTGGCCGTTGTCGTCGGTGAACACCGTGGGGTCGATGTTGAGGCCGGACGAGTTGGGGATGCTGTCGCTGATCAGCGGGCCGCCCTTGGCGTCGGTGAACGGCCCGAGCGGGCTGTCGCCGACCGCCACGCCGATGTTCATCCAGCCGGGACCGTTGCCGTTGACCGAGGTGTACCAGTAGTACTTGCCGCCGCGCGGCTCGACCTCGCTGGCCCAGGCGTCGGCACCGGCCCAGCGGAAGGTGCCGATGTTCGCCCTGGCACCGCGGTCGGTCCAGGTGGCGGCGTCGGTGGACGAGAGCACCCGCCACTCGCGCATGACGAAGTTCTGCTGGCCCGGCGCGGCCTCGTCGCGTCCGGCGTAGATGTACATCGTGTTGCCGACGACCAGCGGTGCCGGGTCGGCCGTGTAGACCGAGGTGATGATCGGGTTGGCCGCGTGTGCGGGCGTTGCCACGACAACGCCCGCTACGAGTGCGATCGCGGCGCCGAGCAGGGTGGCGCGCATCGAAGCTCCTTCTACGAACCGGTGGAGTGGAGGTTCGCGACCTCTGCGGCGGTGAGGGCGCGACCGTGGACGCGGAACGAGTCCACGGCGCCGTCGAGGTACGGGTCGCCCGTGTACTGGGAACGCCCGATCCAGTTCTGCGTGGTGCTGCCGGGGCGCAGGGTGAGCGCTGAGTTGCGCGCCACCTCGGCACCGTTGACGTACAGGACACCGAGATCGCCGTTCTGCGTCACGGCGACGTGCGTCCAGACACCCTGCGGAAGGGCCGCTGGTGCGTCGATCCGTTGCTCCCCGGCCACACCACCGGTGGTGACTGCGAACCGCGCACCGCCGGCCGAGCTGCGCGGGGTGAGGAAGGCGTACGCGCCGGTGCCGCCGCCGAAGTCGAACACCCGCGACCACGTCGCGACGGTGTCCAGCCGCACCCAGGTGGCGATGGTGAACGAGGTCGCGTCCGCGAGCAGGCCCGAAGGCAGCACTACGTGCGCCCCGGAGCCGGACAGGTCGACCGCTCCCCCGGTCCGGCCGGTCGTCCACGCCGCCCCGCCCGCGAGCGTGGCGGTCAGACCGTTGCCCGTGGCGTCGTTCGTGTTGCCGTCGAACAGGTAGTGCGCGATGAACCGCGGCGGCGGCTCGGCGATCGTCCAGTAGACGGTGTAGCGCTGCCCGTGGACCTTGTAGAACGGCACCAGCGTCACCTGGCCGGTGCTGGCGGAGGCCGTGTACTGCAACGGTGTCGGGGTCGGCCGGATCGTCGACGGTTGCAGCGTGGGCATCTGCTGGAGGTTGTTCGTGCCGTGGGTGCCCGCGAGCACGATCGGGCCGTGCCGGACGGCCTGCACCGCGCGGTTGTCCGGAGTGGACTCCAGCTGCAACGCCATCGACAGGCTGATGTCGACGACGTCACCGCTCGACCACGTGCGGTTGATCCGTGCGTAGGTGCCCGGTGTGACGGGGTCCTGGAGTGTTCCGTTGACCCGGATCTGGGCTTGTGCCGCCCAGGACGGGACGCGCACGCGCAGGTCGATCGTCCCGGACCCGGTGATCGTGATCCTCGTGCTGTCGGACTCCGGGAACATGGTCTCCTGCCGTACGGTGAACCCGCGCCAGCTCAGCACCGAGGCGATGAACAGGTTGACGTGGAGCGTCGTGCCGGAGTGGGCGTAGATCCGCCCGGTGTGGCACGTGTTGGTCTCCATCCCGGTGCCGTGGCAGCACGTGAAGTCGTTGTAGTCGTTGCTGTACGTGCGGATGCCACCAGACCGCAACGGCGTGTAGTAGCTGTGGTGGCCGTGGCCGGAGTTCGGGTTCTGCGCGCCCAGCAGGTGGTTGTAGAGCGTCCTCTCGTAGAAGTCGAAGTACCGTGTGCTGCCGGGGCTCGTGCGGAACAGCTGAGCGGTCAGCTTGAGCATGTTGTAGGAATTGCAGGACTCGCAGGTGGTGTCCGAGAGCTCGGACGCGATCCGGCCCGGTGCCTTGAAGTACTCGCCGTTGGAGTTGCCGCCGGTCGCGTAGCTGTGCGTGCCGGCCACGAACTCCCAGAAGTTGCTCGCGATGTCGCGGTACCTCGTCGTGCCCGTGGCGTGGTATTCGCGGATCGCGCCGATGGCCTTCGGGATCTGCGTGTTGGCGTGGTAGCCGTTGAGCGCGTCGCGGTTCTGCGCCAACGGGTCGAAGATCTCCGCGTGGTCGAAGTACTGGGCGCTGGTGAGGTGGGCCGTGTCGCCGCTGAGCTGGTAGAGGTTGGTCAGCACCTCGTTCATGCCGCCGAACTCGGTGCGCAGCATGCTCTGCCGCTGGGCGTAGGTCAGCCTGCCGTTGCGGAAGCCGACCCAGGCCGCCATCCGGTTGAGGACGGTGAGCGCCTGGGCGTTGCCTGCCAGCAAATGCATGTCCAGCAGACCCGCGAGGATCTTTGTGCAGCGTGTAGTAGGGCGCCCACACTTGCTGGCCGGTCTCCACCCGGTCGATGAAGCTCTCCGGGAACGCCGAGAGGTAGCCGGCGTTGAAACCCGCCGCCTGCGCGCGGCCCTGGCAGATCGCCAGCTGTGCGACCAGGTGATCGCCCTTGGCCTTGAACGCCGTGTCGCCCGTGCTCGCGTGGGCCTGCGCCAGTGCGGTCAGGACGTGACCGGTGGAGTGACCGCGCAGCTCCGTGGTGGGCGACTCCCACCCGCCACAAGGGGTGGCGGTCGAGTTCAGGCCGACGTTCAGCCGGAACGTGTGCAGCAGGCGTTCGGGGTCGATGAACTTCAGATAGGCGTGGGTGCGGGTGGTGTTGTTCAGGAACGGTCCCGGCAGGAGAGACACCGCGCCGAGACCGAACAGCTCGGCGGACACCCCGATGTCGGGTCGTGCCGCGGCGAGCGCGGGCGCGGGCAGCGCCGCCGCCGCAACGGCGAACGCGCCCGCACGCAGAACCGTGCGCCGGTTGGGGAACATCAGTACCCGTACCGGTTCTTCAGGTGCCGCCACCAGTCGCGGAGCATCCACCGGTCGAACTCGGTGATCACCGCGGAGCTGCCCGCCTTCATGATGAACCCGCCGACCCCGCTGGGTGTCCAGTCGTAGAAGTCGTCCAGGCCGAACGTGTGGCCTATCTCGTGCAGCAGGATCGTCACGTCGTTGGCGTTGAGGCTGTTCATGAAGTACTCGCTGCCCATCCGCTGGCCCCAGTCGCCACCCGCTCCGCCGCCCATTCCGGCGGTGAGCCACAACGACTGGTCGTAGTGCCGTGCGACGCCACCGGGACAACGCGGATAGATGCCGTTGCGGTTGAAGAACCTGCCGCAGCCCTCCGCGCACTGAGGCGCGTTCTCGCGGATGTCGTTGACGTAGATGTCGACGGAGTTGTCGGTCCACTTCAGCTGGTTGCGGTCACGCACCGCCCAGCCGACGACCTTGATGGGCACCGAGGCGTACGGGAAGTGGTTGTGGCCCGCCATCGCGTCCATCCACTTCTTGTACTGGCGGGCGAGCTGGGCGTGGATCGCGTCGCGCTGGGCGGCGGTCACCGGCTGGGGAGAGTCCCAGCGCACGCAGAAGTTCAGGTAGCCGCCGTTGACGAAGAGCTGGTCCCAGCCGTAGTTGCGGAAGCCGTAGAGGTTGCCGTACGTGCTCTCCACGTGCTGCCACACCTGGTTCAACGGTGTCACCAGGTTCGACGGCGGTGTCCATCCGTGGTCCGCTCTCGCCGGAGCCGCCACGCTCGCCGCCATCACCGCCGCGAAGATCGCGGTCACGAGTCCTTTCCACAACCGGGTCATTCCGACCTCCTTGTTGTCACCCTTTGAGTGCGCCGGAGGTGAATCCGCGCACGTAGCTGCGTTGCATGAACGCGAAGAGCACCAGGCAGGGCACCGCCATGAAGACGACACCCGCCTCCAACGCGGCGTAGTCGATCGAGCCGTGGCTCGCGGTGCGCATGTTGACCACGGCGAGCACCGTGGTGAACTTGTCGGTGGAGTTGAGCAGGATCAGCGGGGCGAAGAACTCGCTCCACGACGTGAGGAACGCGAACAACCCCACCGTTACCAGGCCGGGGCGGACGGCCGGGAGCATGATCCGCACGAGCGTGCCGAGGCTCGTGCAGCCGTCGACCCGCGCGGACTCCTCCAGCTCGACCGGGACGGCCTCGAAGCTGTTGCGCATCATGAAGACCGAGAACGGCAGCTGGAACACGATCAGCACGATGCTCAGGCCCACCAGCGAGTCCTCGAGCCCGAGCCAGCCGAGCAGCACGTACAGCGCGATGAGGATCGTCGCGTACGGCACCATCAGGATCGCGAGCGTCAGCAGGAAGAGCAGGTCGCGGCCGGGGAACTTGAACCGCCCGAACGCGTAACCGGCGAACGTGGCGACGATCAGGGTGCCGCCCACCGTCGTCGCGCTCACGATCACGCTGTTCAGCACGTGCACCGGCCGGATGCCGTTGGCGGACGTGAAGAGCCGCGCATAGTTTTCGGCACCGAAACCGCTATCGGTGCGCACCGACGCCCAGCCGCTCCACACGAGCGGGAACAGGAACAGGATCGCGAGTGCGGTCCCGGTGACGTAATAACCCCAGCGGTTCATGCCGACCGCCTGCGCAGCACGGTGAGCTGGACCGAGCTGACCACCGCGAGCAGCACCAGCAGCACCACCGAGATCCCGGCCGCCGATCCGAGGTCGAGCCGGACGAACGCCTCCCGGTAGATCAGCATCACCAGCGAGGTGGTGCTGTTGTCCGGCCCTCCCCTGGTGAGGATCCAGAACTGGTCGAACGCGAGCAGCGACCCGGTGACCATCATGGTGAGCACCAGCGCGATCGTCGGCCGCATCAGCGGCACGGTGATCCGCCGGAACGTCTGCCAGCGCGTGGCCCCGTCGATCCGTGCCGCCTCGTAGACGTCCACCGGGATCGCCTGCAGCCCGGTCAGCAGGATCAGCATGTTGAACCCGGCGAACCGCCACAGCACCAGCAGCACCGCCGAGCCCAGCGCGGGGCTGCCGTCCGCCAGTGGCAGCGGGCCGATCTCCTCGCTGAGCAGGCCGAGGAAGAGCAGGGACGCGCTGGCGAACCCGACCGCCATCGGCAGGAAGAACGCGGTCCGGAAGAACCCGACGCCTTTCCGGCGGTTCTGCACCAGCAGCGCGAGGCCGAACGCGATGACGAACAGCAGGACCGTGATGATCACCGTGTACCGCAGGGTGAACCAGGCTGCCGTCGTCAGCAGCGCGTTGTCGCCGATGGCGGTGTAGTTGTCAGGTGCGTTGACGCGCGGCTTGCCCAGCAACGGCCAGCGGTGCAGCGACATCCAGCCGACGAGCAGCAGCGGAGCCACGAAGAACAGCACCACCAGCACCGCGGCGGGCGTGGCGTAGAGGGCTCCGATGACCGCTCGCCTGCGCACGGGTCACTCCTGCCGCAGCGACTTGGTGATGGCCTCGTTGCCCGCCATCAGCGCCGCCGAGGCGTCGCCGAACAACGCGCCGCGCACGGTCGTCAGCCACGGGCCCTGCGGGTCGTTGAACGTCGCGTTGAAGTTGCGGGCGTACGGCGTCTTCCCCTTGGCCACCAACCCGTTGACGGTGACGAGCCGTGGGTCGGCCGACGAGTGCTTGTTCGCCGCGAGATCCGTGCGAACCGGCACGCCCTTGCGTTTCGCGACGACCTCGACCTGTGCCTCGTCCGACATCGTCCAGGCCAGGAAGTCCCACGCCTGCTCGGCTTTCGAGCTCGTGGCGCCGATGCCGATCGCGTCGCCGCCGACGAACGTGGACTCCCCGCCGGTGATGCCGGGGATCGGCGCGACGCCGACCTCGACGCCCTTGGCCTCGATGGCGTCGAGCCACACCGAGGGGCCGGGTGCGATGCCGACCTTCCCGCCCTGCAGCGCGCCGAGCCACGTCGGGCCCGCCTCGCCCTTCGACGCCGGTGAGGCCACACCCTGGTCATAGAGGTCGCGGTACACGGCGAACACGGCGGCCATCTCGGGTGAGTCGACCTTCGCACTGAGACCGTCGGCGTCCAGCACGTCGCCACCGGCTGCCCACACCGACGGCCACAGCGTGAACTCCACGCAACCACCGCAGTTGCCGCCGAAGTAGGTGCCGTGGACGTCACCGCCCAGCTGATCGATCTTGCGGGCGTGCTCGGTGAACTCGGTGAGCGTGCGCGGCGGCTTCTCCGGGTCGAGGCCCGCCTTCGCGTAGAGGTCCTTGTTGTAGAGCATCACCGACAGGTCGATCGTGTGCGGCACCGCGAAGTTGTGGCCCTCCCACGTACCCGCACGGACGTGGGAGGGGGCTACGGAGTCCTTGAACGGCAAGGACTTGAACTGTTCGGAGACGTCTGCCCACAGGCCCTGGGCGGCGTACTGCGGCGCGAACACGACGTCCGCGGCGAACAGGTCCGGCAACGCCTTCGCGCCGGCGGCCGAGGCGAGCTTCGCCGGGTACTCCTCGTTGGGGTACGCGGTGACCTCGATCTTGTTGCGGTGCGAGGCGTTGTAGGCGTCGGCGTAGGCCTTCGACACCGCCTCGGTCGCCGCGCGGGTCCACAGCGTGAGGGTCGTCCCGTCGTCGGCGGCCCCGGACCGGTCCGCACCGCACGCCGTGGCCAGCACCAGAACGACAGCCGCGAGCATCGCTTTCACGGTCTCTCCTTTGAGACGTGGTCAGGTGGTGGGCAGCCAGATCCGCATGGTCGACGGGCCCCGGCGGGCCCAGCGGTGGTAGGGCCTCAGCTGCAGCGGGACGGGACTGCCGGGTCGGGCGGAGGGTTCGCCGTACGGCCACGCGGAGTCCTGCGGGGCCTCGAACACCGCCCGCACCACCGCGCCGTCGCCCGCCTGCGCCGGGTCGTGCCCGGTGCAGACCCGAAGCGCGTCGAGGTCGTGATCCCCCAGCGACTCGGCGCACAGGACGAGCGGACCTCGTTCCACCGCAACGCAGCCACGCACGGCGTCGATGCGGGGATCGGGCCAGGTGAACCGCGGCCGCATCGGCAGCTCCAGCCGGATTTCGTCGCCGACGGCCCAGTTCCTGGTCAGCACGACGTCGCCTGGCGCGACCGGGCGGCGCTCGTGATCCACGACGAGCACCGCCCCGGTCGCCCAGCCCGGCACGCGCAGGCTGATCGACCAGGGTTCGCCGCCGCTCCTGGTCACCCGCACGGCCACGTCTCCCGTCTCCGGGTACGACGTGCGCACCCGCAGCCCGGCGGGACGGCCGTCGGCGAGGTGGGTGTCGACGTCGCACTCGGCGTACTGGTGCAGGCGCAGGCCGGTGTCGTCGGCGGTGACGAGGTAGGCCGACAGGCTCGCCAGCAGCCGGGCGATGTTCGGCAGGCAGCACGACACCTCGAACCACGGTGCCCGCAGGCCACCGCCGGCGTCGAGCCGCTCGCCACCGTTCGGTGGCTGCGCGGGCGTGCGCTGGTGCAGCGTGTTGGCGTAGAAGAAACTCCGGCCGTCGTCACCGATCGCCGTCGCGATCACGTTGTGCAGCACGCGTTCCGCGGCGTCTGCGTAGCGGTTGTCGCCGGTGGCCAGCAACAACCGTTGCGCGAGCATGACAGTGGCGACACTCGCGCACGTCTCCGAGTACGCCCGGTCCGCGGGGAGGACGAAGTCCTCTCCGAACGCCTCGTCCTGGTGACGTGACCCCATGCCGCCGGTGATGTGCGTGCGGCGCGCCCACGTGTTGCCGAACTGAGTGACCACCGCCGCGAGCAGGTCGTCGTCACCGGTCTCCACCGCGACGTCGACGGCCCCGCAGGCCAGGTACAGCGAGCGCACCGCGTGTCCGCGCAGCACGGTCGCCTTGCGCACGGGGACGTCGTCGTTGAAGTACGACCAGCCGAACTCGTGCTCGGGCAGGGTGCGGTGGCCACGCCGTTCGACCAGCAGCGCCGCCTGGTCGAGGTAGCGCTGCTCGCCTGTCACGCGTGCCAGTTCCACCAGAGCGGTCTCGATCTCCGGGTGCCCGCAGACACCCGCGCTGCCCGGCCCGAAGACCTCGCACACGTGATCGGCGGCGCGCCGGGCGATGTCCAGCAACGGCCCGGCGCCCGCGTTCCTGGTGCGAGCCACCGCGGCCTGCAGCAGGTGGCCCACGCAGTACAGCTCGTGGCCCCAGGCCAGGTCGCTGTAGCGCGGCCGCTGCCACGACCGGCCGAACGCGGTGCCGAGGTAGCCGTCCGCCGCCTGGGCCCCGCCGATCTGGGACGTGAGTGCTTCGATGCGGGCGTCGAGATCGCCGTCCGGGGACCGGCCGTGTTCCCACGACATCGCCTCGGTGATTTTGTAGACCTCGGAGTCGGAGAACTCCCGGCCTTTCCGCTCACGCGACCCGGCGCCGTTTCCGACGGCGGCGAAATTACCGGTCCAGCCGAGCTCGTCCATCCAGCCAAGCGCGTGCCAGAGCGTCGCCGAGCCGTTGACCCGTTGCCGCTCCGCCCAGAAGCCACCGGTGATGCGCACCTCGTCTGTCCCAAGTGGACGGAGCGGTCCGCGGGACGGAACCACCGGCCCGCGACTCGACTGGGTGTTGCGCATCGTTGCCACGTAACGCACTCTGGAGACCGAAAACGATTTCGACAATGCGCCATAAGTCGCAGAAATCGTCGAATGAACAGTCGAATCGCGTTCGAAAGGATTTCGATGGGCAGACGACGATCCGAGACGGTGACGCTGAGGGACGTGGCCCTGCTGGCGGGCGTGTCGATCGCCACGGCGTCCAAAGCGATCAACAACCGCGACGAGGTGGCCGCGAACACGAGGGCTCGCGTGCTGCGGGCGGCGGCCGAACTGTCCTTTCGCCCCAACGTTCTAGCCCAGGGCCTCGTGGCCGGCCGCACCCGTGCGATCGGCCTGCTCACCGACGAGCTCGACGGCCGGTTCGCCATCCCGATCCTGCTCGGCGCCGAGAACGCCCTGTCCGACCAGCAGATGTCGGTGCTGCTGTGCGACACCCGCGGCGACGCGATCCGCCGCAACCACTACATCCGGACCCTGCTGGCTCGCCAGGTGGACGGTTTCATCATCGTCGGCGACAGCAACGACCTGCACCTCTCGCTGACCGCCGACCTCCCGGTGCCCGCGGTGTACGTGTACTGCCGCTCCACGAACCCGGGGGACCTCTGCCTGGTGTCCGACGACGAGGGCGGTGCCCTGCTCGCCGTCGAGCACCTGATCGCGTTGCGCCGCAAGCACATCGCCCACATCACCGGCCCTCAGTCCTATCGCGCGGCTCGCGACCGCGCCGCCGCGGCCCGCACCGTCCTGGGCGATCACGGCCTGGCGCTGGCCGGCGGCCAGCCGCTGCACGGCGAGTGGTCGCAACACTGGGGCAGGCACGCCACGAGGTTGCTGATGGCCACCACTCCCGAGGTGGACGCCATCTTCTGCGGCAACGACCAGATCGCCAGCGGTGCCGCGCAGGCGCTCGCGAGTCTCGGCCGGCAAGTCCCCGACGACGTCGCGATCGTCGGCTACGACAACTGGGAGATCTTCGCCGCGGACTGCAGGCCACCGCTCACCACGATCGACCTCAACCTGCAGCAGCTCGGCGAGACCGCGGTGCGGCACCTGCTCGCGGCCCTCGGCGGCACACCGGCGTCCGGCGTGGTCCGCCAGCCGTGCCGCCTCGTGGTGCGCGAGTCGACGGCTTGAGGCCCGTCAGAGAAAGATCCCGGTCGCCCGCACGCTTGCTGCATATGATGTGCAAGTGCGCTCATATGGCATCAGGGTGGCGACTGCGGACGACCTCGGCGAGGCGCGAGCGGTGATGCTCGACGCCGTCTACCGCGACTTCGGCACGGGCTACGTGCCGAAGTGGCACCAGGACATCATTGATCTCGCGGGTTTCTACGCCGCCCCCGACCGCCACGTCCTGCTCGTCGCCTACGACGAGGCCGACGGCGCGATCGTCGCCACCGGCGCGCTGGACTCGCGAGGACCGAGGCAGCCGCAGTGGCTGGCCGACCGCTACCCCGACGGGGAGACCGCCCAGGTGCGGCGGGTGTACGTGCGGCCGGAACACCGCAGACGTGGACTGGCCGGCCGGTTGGTCGGCGAACTGCTGGACTTCGCCGCGCGGGACGACCGGTACCGCGCGGTGTACCTGCACGCCTACCGCCACTCCCCCGGCGCGCTGGACCTGTGGCGCACGCTCGGCAAGGAGATCTGGGCGGAAGACGACGTGGTGCACTTCGAGATCCCCCTGGACCACCCGGCCGAGCGCGGCCTCACAGCTGGTTGATGCGCACCAGGTTGCCGGCCGGGTCGCGGAACGCGCAGTCCCGCACTCCCCACGGCTGGTCCTCCGGCTCCTGCAGCACCTCGGCCGAGCCTTCCTTCTCCACCCACGCCTTGGCGCGGTCGAAGGTGCCCTGGAGGTCCTTGGAAGCGAGCGAGACCGCCGTGTAGACGCCCTTGGCCATCAGCACGGCGATCGTGCGCCGTTCCTCGTCGCTCACGCCGGGGTCGGCGGCGGGCGGGTGCAGCACGATCCCGGTCTCCGGCTGGCCGGGCGGGCCGACGGTGATCCAGCGCATGGTGCCCTGACCGACGTCCTGGCGGACCTCGAAGCCAAGCCCGTCGCGGAAGAAGCCGAGGGACTTCTCGGGGTCGTCTGCCGGCAGGAACGCGGCGGCGATGATGACTGACATGGTGGTCAACTTAATCGGACGAACCGGCCGCCGCTTCTCGATTCCTGATCGGACGCATCACTGCCTTGGCGAGACAGTTCGGGATGCCGTGGCCGTCCTCCGCCGCGACCTTCTTGTACTGGCTGGGCGACATGCCGACGAGCTCGGAGAAGCGGGTGCTGAACGTGCCGAGCGAGGTGCAGCCGACCTCGAAGCAGACCTCGGTGACGGTCATGTCGCCGCGCCGCAGCAGAGTCATGGCCCGCTCGATTCGGCGGGTCATGAGGTAGCTGTAGGGCGACTCGCCGAACGCCGCGCGGAACGCCCTCGACAGGTGACCCGCGGACAGGTGCACGCCGCGAGCCAGTGCCGCGACGTCGAGCGGCTGGCGGTACTCGCGGTCGATGCGGTCGCGGACCTTGCGGAGCAGGACGAGCTCCTGCAGGCGCGGGTCCTTGGCGGGCGCGGCGTCTTTCACGACGAACAGCCTAAGCCCCGGGACTGCCGGACCGATGCACACTCGCCGCGCGGACCGTCCAGCGAAATCTCGAAGAAGGCCAGAGGAATTCAGGTCGAATCCGTCTCGATAGGGGATTCGACGTTTGTGAGGGGGTGTCCGAAACCTTTTCGCTCGCTAACCTCCGGGCATGTTCCCTGCAGGCATCACTTCCCGTCTCACCAAATCCCTTTTCGTCGGAGGTACCGCCGTCGTTCTGGCAATGGGGATGACGAACAACGCCTCAGCCGCCGTGCTGACCCCGCTTCCCGCGAACGCCACCTCGTTCCAGCAGACTTTCCAGCCGTTCTTCGACTACGACAGCGACAGCTGTCTGCCCGTCGCGGCCATCGACAGCAGCGGGAAGCTCAACGGCGGCCTCGACGACAGCGGGCCCGTCACCGGCCAGTGCCGTAGCGGCCACCTCGGCAACGCCAACACCTATTCACGGGCCAAGTGCAACAACGGCTGGTGCGCCATCTCCTACGCCCTGTACTTCGAAAAGGACATGAGCTGCGCCGGCTGCACTCCCACGTCGCACCGCCACGACTGGGAAGGCGTCGTGGTGTGGGTGCCGCAAGGGCAGTCGACCCCCGGCTTCGTGTCCGTGTCCCGGCACGGCCAGTACGAGACCAGGTCGTGGGGCAACGTGCCGGCGAAGACCGGCGTCCGCCCGAGGGTCGTTTATCACAAGGACGGTGGCAGCACGCACGTCATGCGTTTCGCGGGAGCCGACGAACGGCCGGAGGCCTGGGGTGACGGCGGCTGGGACATGCCCGCCCTGCTCAGCTGGGAGAACCTCGACCCGACCCTGCGGGACAAGCTGAACGGGTCCTCGTGGGGCGACGCCAACTTCCCGTTGCAGGACAGCAGGTGGACGACAGAGCTGTCCAGGGCCAAGCCTTCCGGCATCCCGTTCCAGCCCTGATCTTCGCGTCGAAGAATCGTCGTGGGTGGTTTCCGTCGTCACCACAACGGAAACCACCCACGACCTCACTCAGCAGGCGCCCTGGTCGCGCCAGACGCCCCACTCACCGGTGGTGCCGGGCTCCTCGCCCTTCGTCCACCACTGGGCCCGCCACTTGCGGCCCTTGTGCGACACCTCGTTGCCACCGGTGTAGACCTGCTCGCGGTCCCACGCGGGCAGCGCGCAGGCCGGAGGGTTCGAGGTGGTCGTCGTCGTGGTGGTCGTGGACGTGGTCGTCGGCGTCGTACCACCGCCGATGCGCGGGTGATCAGCCGAGATCGCGTACGACTGGCCGCCGAACGTGAACACGAAGTTCGACGGCGTCGAGATCGGCAGCTGGTAGCTGACCGTCATCTCGATCGAGGCGCCAGGAGCCAGCGACTGCCATGACGGCAGCGTCAGCTCCGCCCTCTGGAAGTCGCCCTTCAGGCCACCGACGTTCGACCCGCTGTGGCCCTTCGTCACGACCCTGAGCCCGAAGCCGGACTGGTCGGCCATGCTGCCCGGCGCGCTGGTGCCGTAGTCGAACGCGATCTTCGTGCCACCGGGGATCGTGACGTTCGACCGGTTGGTGAACTTGATCTTCGGCGTGATCGGGTAGTTGTTGTCGCCCAGCGCGAAGCCGTGGACGTCCACGTCGACCGCGAGCGACTGCGTCTGCTGCGTCGTGGCCTTCGCGGCACCGTAAGGCGCCGCGCCGTTCAGGCCGGTGTTGATGGTGGACAGCAGCGTGTCGCCGATGAAGTACTCCTTCTTCACGGAGTCGTACCTGTAGTCGCCGGCGAGCTCCCAGATCATGATGCCGCCGAGACCCTTGTCCCGCACGTACTTCGCCTTCTCCGCGATCGACTGCTCGGTCTCGGTGGAGAGGAACACCTTCTTGTCGTTGTTCCACAGCCACGGCGACTTCAGCGTCGTGTCGTAGTACGGCGTGTAGGTGCCGGTCAGGCGGTCCGTCGGGTCGTTGACCGGGTCGAGCCCGTACTGCGACGAGTACGAACCGGTGACCTTCGCCTCGAGGTTCTTGGTGTGCCACAACGGGTTCACGCCGGACGGAACCTCGGCACCACCGGCGGTGACGTCGTGCCAGATGTTGTCGATGCCGGTCGCGCCGTTGCCGCACGGCGTGGTCGAGCCGACCGACGAACCGGTGCCGGGCGGGCACTTCGACTGGTCGGGCAGCGCCGCCCTGCCCCACAACCCGTTCGTGCCACCGGTGACGCCCTGCCAGCCGCGCGAGTAGAACGGCACGCCGATGTTGATGCGCCCGGCCTGCATGGCCCCGCGGTAGTAGTGGTAGGCCCAGTCGGTGTTGAGGTAACCCATGCCCTCGTACTGCGGTGCCGTGTACACGCCACCGGCCGCGAGCTCACCGTCCTTGCCGTCGTCGTACAGGGCGGCGTTCGGGCCGACGAAGTGGTTCCACGAGCCGTGCAGGTCGTAGCTCATGACGTTGAGGTAGTCGAGGTACTTGACGACCTGGTACGACTCCTGACCGCGCAGCAGCCAGCCGGACGCGGGCACGGCGGCGGTCAGCAGGTAGTGCCTGCCGTCGGCCGCACCGGCGCGGTCGAGCTTCTCCCGCAGCGTCTTCATGATCGCCTGGTAGCCGGCCCACAGCGTGCCGCGGTTGGCGTTGGAGATCCAGAAGTCGTCCGGGTTGCCCGCGTGGTTGTTCGACGTCGCGTACTCGTAGTCGATGTCCGCGCCGTTGAAGCCGTACTGGCGCAGGAACGCGACCACGCTGTCTGCGAACGTGTCGATCGCCGCCTGCGACTGGCCGAGCTTGTAGAAGCCGCCCGACGCGTTGCGCGTGCCGTCGGGGTTGAAGAAGCCACCGGTCTCAGCCCAGCCGCCGACGGAGATCAGCGTCTTGACGTTCGGGTGCTGCTTCTTGAACTTCGTCAGCTGGTTGAAGTGCCCCTTGTAGGACAGCGACGGGTCCATCTCGGCACCCGGCACACCCGGCCATTCCATGCCGATGGACGAGTTGTTCGCGTCCTGGGCACCGACCGAGATCTTGTTCTGCGCGTCGATGTGCGCGAACGCGTAGTTGAGGTGCGTGACCTTGGTCCAGGGGATGTCCTTCGCCAGGTAGCCGGGCTGACCGTTCTTGCCGGTCCGCCAGCTGGTGAAGTACCCGATCACGCGACGGGACTTGTCAGAGCCCATGGTCTCGCGGCCGGCGGTGTCGTAGACGGTGCAGTAAGGCACCTCGACGCCCGGCGTCTTGTACAGCCCGTCCGGCCGGCAGTCCTCGTGGGCTGCGGCTGCGGAGGGAGCGTGGGTCACGGCTATCACGGTGCCGGCTAAGAGAGCCAGCACCGGGACCAATCTGGTGAGCAGGCGCAAGGGAAGGACCTCCTGGCTAGGGCGGCGGCCACTGCCCGGAACGGTAAAATGGTCCAGACCTTTGCGTCAATACTCGATCACCAACATCGCTGTCAGGTAACGTCGGCTCGGGCGCGTCGCGACAGCCAGGTATGCGCATCGCTTCCGCCGCCGCCCTGCTGTTGCTGGCCTCCGCGTGCTCTCCCACACCGCCGCCGACAGCGACCACCCAGCCTTCCGAGCAGAAGACGCCCACCACGACGGCCACCGCCGCGAAGACCTGCACGGTGCCGGACGTCGTCGGCATGATCCACCAGACCGCGCAGGACACCATGCAGGCGGCCGGCCTGTTCTTCCTCAGCGAGGAGGACGCGTCCGGCCAGGGGCGCCTGCTCATCAACGACCGCAACTGGAAGACCACCGCGCAGAGCGTGGCGGCCGGCACGGTCGTCGACTGCAACACGCGGATCAAGCTGTCCGCCACGAAGATCGACGAGTAGTTCGCCGATCACTGACATTGGATGTCAGTGATGCAGTTTTAGCTTCCTCCCATGAGCGAGCACGATTTCGACTTCTTCCACGGGCACTGGCACGTGGCCAACCGCAAGATCGCCGACATCCCCGGACGCGGCACCGAGTGGGTCGAGTTCGACGCGACGAGCGAGTGCAGGCCGGTGCTGGGCGGCGGGGCGAACGTCGACAACCTCCGCGCCGCGGACTGGGAGGGCATGACCCTGCGGCAGTACGACCCCGAACAGCAGGTGTGGCGCATCTGGTGGGCCTCGAGCCGCGCGCCCGGCCACCTCGACCCGCCGCTGGAGGGCCGGTTCACCGACGGGCACGGCGTGTTCTTCGGTGACGACGTGGTCGGCGGGCACGAGGTGAAGCTGCGGTTCGACTGGACGGCGGGCGACGAGCCCGTGTGGCAGCAGCAGTTCTCCTACGACGGCGGCGAGACCTGGGAGACGAACTGGGTCATGCGCTTCACCCGCGTCTGACCGGCCGGTGGGCCGGGGCGACCCTGCCCACCGTGCCATGATGACGATCATGACGCTCACGTTCGCGGTCATCCCCACCCACGACCGCCCGGCCGAGCTGCGGCAGACCGTCGCGACCCTCGCCCTGCCGCCGGAACGCGTGCTCGTGATCGACAACGCCGGCACGCCGCCGGTCTCCTCCGTACCGGCCGCTGTCATTCGCGACGAGGAGCAGCCGCCGAACCTCAGCAGGCTGTGGAACATCGGCCTGGACTGGGCGCACGAGCAGGCCGCCGGGGAGAAGTACGTGGTGGCGCTGCTGAACGACGACCTCGTGCTGCCGCCCGGCTTCATGGGCGCGATGGCCGAGGCGATGGACCGCACCGGCGCCGTGATCGCCTACCCGGACCAGATCGGGCGCGGCGAGGACTGGCACAACACGGTGCAGGGCCCGATCATGCCCCGGCACAACAGGCTCACCGGCTACGCGTTCGTGCTGAGCGGCCAGGCCGGGCTGCGCGCGGACGAGCGGTTCCGCTGGTGGTACGGCGACGACGACCTGGAGTGGCGGGCGCAGGCGATGGGCGGCACGGTCCTCGTCGGTGGCGTCACCGTGGAACACCTGCACCCCAACGCTTCCACGGCCGGGAACCCGTTGCTGCGCGATCAGTCCAAGATGGACAAGCAGGCGTTCGTCGCGAAGTGGGGGCAGTCCGCGTGGGAGCGCAAGCCGGGCGAGACGACCTGAGCCTCAGCCGATCTCGGCCAAGCCCCGCCGAACGCGCAGAGCCTCCTCGTCGAGCAGATGGCGGGCGCGGGTGGACCAGTCGGCGTCGATGCGGAAGCTGTCGCCCCGGAAGCGCGGGAAGACGTGCAGGTGGAAGTGGAAGATCTCCTGGAAGGCAGCCTCACCGTCGGCCAGGAACACGTTGACGCCCTCGCAGCGCAGGCCGGAACGCCGAAGAGCGCGACCGATGCGATGACCGACTCTCCAGACGTGTGCACTCGTGTCCTCGTCGAGGTCTTCCAGACCTACGGCGTGCACCCGTGGCACCACAAGGACGTGTCCGGGCGTAACAGCGCCCAGGTCCATGAACGCGACCACCCGGTCGTCCTCGCAGACCACGCTCGCCTCGGCCTCCCCGGCGACGATCGCGCAGAAGACGCATTCCTCGTGCATGTCTCTCCCCGAGCCGGATCAGCTGATCTGGGTCAGCGCGAGCCCGCCCGCCATCAGCACCGCGCACGCCAGCCCGTGCACGACCGGGTTGCGGACCAGCAGCGCCACGAACTCCCGCAGGAACGCGCTGGGCACGAAGTACCAGGCCGTCGGCGCGCCGATGACCTGCAACCGCAGTCCCTGGTTGCGCGACAGCACGGCGGTGCGGAAGACGTGGTAGTTGTTGGTGACCGCGACGACCCGGCCGTTCAGGCCGCGCTCGGCCAGCAACTGCTTGCTGTAGCGGAGGTTCTCCTCCGTCGTGGTCGCCTGGTCCTCCAGCACCACGTCGTCGTCGGGCACGCCGCGCTCGAGCAGGTACCGGCGCATCGCGAACGCTTCGGAGACGTCCTCGTCGGCGCCCTGGCCGCCCGACACGACGATCACCGGTGACCGGCCGGCCGCGTGGTCGCGCCGGTACAGCCGCAGCGCGCGGTCGAGCCGCGATGCCAGCAGCGGCGGCACCTTCGAGCCGATCAGGCCCGCGCCGAGCACCACGATGCCGTCGAAACCGCTTCGGCGGCCGGTGCGGCCGTAGATCACGGAGTACAGCAGCAGGCTCACGAACAGGAACGCGATGTAGGCGGACACCAGGAACAGGCCGATCGCGCTGCCGCGGATCCAGTCGTTGGGCTGGCTGATGCCCCAGGCGAAGTAGATCATCTCACCGATCAGGGCGAGCCCGGCCAGCAGCGACAGCAGGTTGCCCAGCGATCGGCCCTCGCGGCGAACCATGACCAGGCCGTTCGCGAGCAACGCCAGCGGCAGCAGCAGAAGGCCCAGCACCGCCAGCATGAACGCGAGCAGCAGCGGCAGGCTGATCACCGGGTTGTCCTGCCCGGCCTCGGCGAGCAGGAGCAGCAGCATCACCAGCGTGATGCCGAGCCAGATCGCGTTGCTCAGCCTGCGGCGGTCACGCATGACCCCGTAGACGAAGAACGACGCGGGGATCAGGAACAGCAGGCCGGCGAGCACCGACACAGCGTAATACCGTTGATCACTCGGTGCTCTCGGGTTCTGGGGCAGCGGGCTTCGGCCGCGGCCTCAGCCGCACGGCACCCGCCGTGAGGTCGAGCGGACCGGTCTCCTCGTGGTCCTCGCCGGTACCGGAGTCCCCCGCCTCACTGCGGAGCTTGCGTCCCGGGAACAACTCACCCAACTGCCCCATGACCCCGACCCTACCCTCAGAACAGGGCGATGAGCAGCAGGATCACCGCGATCACGACGAGGACCGGGACGAGGACCCCACCGGGTGGCCTGCGGTAGTGGCTGCGGACCGTGGTGGTGCGGAACCAGCTGTACGGGGCGCTGCGGCGGTGCCGACGAACCCAGGGCATCTGCTCCTCCTGACAGTAGTCTCAGCCAGGGGATACCCAGATCCTCAGCCGGTCACGCACGCCTTGCAGACCCTCGGCCGCGACCTGGGGGTCGCCGATGTCGTTGCCGTACAACACTTCGTGCCACGGTCCCAGCTGGTGCCAGATCAGGGCCCGCTCCCGCAGTTCGCCGGTGACGCCGTAGGTCTCGGCGAGCGCGTCCGCGAACTCGGGCGGTGTGGAGTTCAGCGCCCAGGCCAGGTCGATCGCCGCGTCGCCGACGTGCAGGTCACCGAAGTCGATCACGCCGGTCAGCACGCCGTCGCTGCCCAGCACGTGCTCCGGGCCGAGGTCGCCGTGCACGAGCGTGTCCGCGGGCAGCCCGTCGATCCTGGCCAGCAACGCCTCGCCGCCCGGCACCCGGACCTCGTCGCGGAACCGCTGGACCGGCAGCGTCATCCGGCCGACACCTCGTTGCTCCGCCTGGGCGATCGGAACCGCGTGCAGTGCCCGCAGGAACTCGCCCAGCTGCCGGCCCTGCGCGGCGTTGAACGTCGTCAGTTCGTCACCTGGCACCAGCTCGTGCCGCACGGCCAGCGGCTCCTCCGAGATCACCACCGGTACGGGGACCGGCAACGGCAGCTGCGGCGCGAGCCACGGCATCACCACCGACTCGCGCAGCAGCTGCGGCACGGCCTCCGGACGGCGTGGCCGCCGTTCCACCCAGCCGTCGACCAGCTCGGCCCTGCTGTCCCAGCCCTCACCCAGGTACGTCACGCGCCCAGTGTTACCAGCAACGATCGCGCGTCCGAAGCGACTTTCGCCTGGCCGCGCCGCTCGGCCGCCTCCAGCGCCTCCCGTGCCGTGCCGGCGGATCCGGTGATCTCCGCGCGGACCAGCAACGCGCGGGAGTGGTCCATGAAGCTGTCGGTCTCCTGGATGGTGCCGATCACCTCGTCGATCAGCTCCAGCGACCGGGTCGCGCGGGCGAGCAGGATGGACGCGGTGATCACGCCGGGCCCGTAGCCGACCTTGCGGCCGAGCTCGACGGCCTCACCCGCGTGCTGCTCGGCCTTCTCCGGTTCCAGCACGGCCAGCGCGACGAGGCAGTCGATCCGCGCCTTCGGGTGCTCGGCCTCCCGCGCGACGACGAGGCACCGCTCCGCCGCACTGAGCCCGTCCGCGATCTCGCCGCGTTCGGCGTGGATGCGGGCGAGGCTGGCCAGGGCGTTGGCGAGGGCGCGTTGCTGGTCCTGGGAGGTGTGCAGCTGTACCGACTCGATGCTCGACGTCAGTGCCGCGTCCAGGTCACCCAGCTCGAAGTAGGCCACGGAGAGGTTGTCCAGCGCGATCGCGAGCTGGTTGTACAACCCGAGGTGCTCGCTCAGCTCCTTGCACTCCTGGATGTACTCGGCCGCCTGGCGCAGTTCGCCACGCGTGCCGTGGGAGATCCCGAGGTTCATCAACGCGGCGCCGATCCCGCGTTCGTCGCCGAGCTCCCGCCGGATCCGCAGCGCTTCGGCGAAACACTCGTCGGCCCGCCGGGTCTCACCCATCTCGGAGTACACGATCCCGGCCGCGTTCCTGATCGACGCCACCGCGTACGGCGTCTGGGCGTACTCCAGGGCCTCGGCGAAGCTGGCGAGTGCGTCGCGGTACTCGCTGCGGGTCCAGCAGGACATGCCCAGGCCGAACAGCGCCGCGGACTGCCCGGCCAGATCGCCCGCCGCCCGCGCGGTCCGCAGTCCGGCGCGGAACACTACCGCCTTGTCGATCTCGAACCGGCCGATGTGCAGGTAGATCCGCAGGGCGTCGGCGAGCTGCTGCGCGTACGGCGACGGCGCGGCAACGACCGCCGCGACCAGGTTGGAGTGCTCCTCCTCCAGCCACGCCCCCGCGTCGTCCCGGTCGGCGAAGGTGAGGCTCGGCCCGTCCAGGTCGGGTTCGGTCAGCAGGCTCGTCTCGGGCACGATCTTGCTGACGGCATTGAAGGCGGTCCTCAAGTACCACGCGTACATGTCGAGCAGCCCGGCCTGGTCGTCGTCGTCCGCGGCGTCGCCGGCGAACAGCCTGATGAGGTCGTGCAGCTGATAGCGAACTCCAACGTGGTCGACGAGCCCGGCCCGCACCAGCTCGTCGAGCTGCACCTCGGGATCGCGCCCCGCGAGCGCCGTGGCCGCGTCGAGCCCGATGTCCGCGCCAGGCGTCAGCCCGAGCCGCCGGAACACGCGCTTCGCCTCGTCGCTGAGCGCCCGGTAGGACAGCTCGAACGTGGCCCGCACGGCGGCGTCGCCGTCGATCTCCAGCACGTCCAGCCGATCGCCGCGCAGCTCGTCCAGGTAGTCCTCGATGTGCCCGTGTGCCACGTTCGCCCCCGCGATGCGCAACGCGAGCGGCAGGTGCGCGCACAACCGCACGAGCTCGGTGCGTTCCTCGGCCGTGCCTCCCACGCGCATGCTGACCAGCAGGTCGTGCGCGGCGTCGTCCGCCAGCACGTCGAGCCGCAGCTGACCGGGCAGGTCGTGCCGGCTCGTGACGATCGCGAGGCACCCCGGCCGATCCGGCACGAGCGGTTCGATCACGTCCTCGACGGCGTTGTCGAGCACGACCAGCACCCGCCTGCCGTCGAGCTTCTCCCGGTACAGGCCGACCTGCGCGTCAAGACTCGCCGGAATCGCCGCCTGCGGCACCCCGAGCGCCCGCAGAAACCCGCTCAACGCCTGCTCCGGCGTCACCGGCGGCCCGGACGCGAACGCCCGCAGGTTGACGTACAGCTGCCCGTCGAAGTACCGCTCCCGCAACCGGTGCGCGAGCCGCACCGCGAGCGCCGTCTTGCCCACACCGGGCGGCCCGGTGATCGCGACCGCGCCCTCCTGCCGTTCGAGGCTTTCCAGTTCGTGCTCGCGGCCCACGAAGTCCGGCAGGTCGGCGGGCAGCTGGCACGGGCCCGGTGTGCGTAGCTTCAGGCGGTATCCGGACGCGTCGGTGACCACTTCGTCCGGAATGGACCGGCGGAGCCGCTTCACCAGCGTGCGCAGGGCCGGCAGCGGGCCTGTGGGTGGGTTGTCGCCCCACACCTCCCGGATCAGGTCGGCGAACAGCACTGGTTCGTTGGGATGCGCGGCGAGTGCCCGGTGCAGCGCACGGAGTTTTCCCTCTTGAGTTCCGGCCACCAGCCGATACTAAGTGCGGGTCAGCGCTCCCCCGGCGTCGTCAGCAGCCGTTCCCAGGCGAACGGGGCAGAATTCGCGAATGGCCGCCACCGTCTCCGCCAAACTGCTCTCGCTGCTCGGCACGTTCGACACCCGCCACCGCCGCCAGACCCTGAGCGGCATCGCGCGCCGCAGCGGCCTGCCGATCAGCACCGCGCACCGGCTCCTGGCCGAGCTGGTCGCGTGGGGTGCGGTGCGCAGGCTGGAGTCCGGCGAGTACGTCATCGGCCGGCGGATCTGGCGGCTCGGGTTGCTCGCGGCGGGCGAGGTCGACCTCAGCCGGGTGGCCGAGCCGTTTCTGCACGACCTGCACGCCGCGACGCGGGCCGTGGTGCATCTGGCCGTGCGCGAGGGGACGGAGGTGCTGTACCTCGACAGGGTGTCGGGGCACGCTTCGGTGCCGATCGTCAGCTCCACCGGCAGCAGGTTGCCGTTGCACTCGACCGGTGTGGGGAAGGTGTTGCTCGCGCACGCGCCCCCTGAGGTGCAGGAGGAGGTGCTGCAGCACCGCCTGACGCGGCTCACGGCCTACACGGTCACCGAGCCGGGGCGGATGCGGGCGCAGTTGCAGCGGATCCGGCGGGACGGGTACGCGCAGACGTTCGAGGAGATGACGCTCGGGGCGTGCAGCGTGGCGGTGCCGGTCGAGGTGGACGGGCACGTCGTGGCGGCGCTCGGGATCGTGGTGCCCGACCTGCGCAACGTGCGGGCTCGGCTGGTGGCGGCGTTGCAGGTGGCGGCCAGCGGGATCGGGCGGACGTTGGAACCCGGTTTCCATCCACCGGAAGCCGGGCTTGGATGAACCACGTCACTACCGGTTGAATCTTCAACCGTGGCAAGCGAAACACGTCAGCTCTTCATCGGCGGCGAAAGTGTTCCCGCACTGGACGGCCGCACCACTGATGACCTCAACCCTTACACGGGTGAGGTGCACGCCGTTGTCGCCGCTGCTGGGAAAGCGGACGTCACGCGTGCTGTCGACGCGGCGCAGGAGGCGTTCGCGGAGTGGTCGGCGACCTCGCCGTCCACCCGGCGCCGGATCCTGTTGCGCGCGGCAGACTGCATGGAGGCCCGCACGTCCGAGGCGATCGCGCTCATGGCCGGGGAGGTTGGCGGCGTCGGCGGGTGGGCCGGGTTCAACATCATGCTGGCGGCCAACATCCTGCGTGAGGCAGCCGCGGCGGTCTCGCAGCCCGTGGGCGAGGTGCTGACCACGGAGACGCCGGGGCAGCTGTCGCTCGCGGTGCGGGAGCCGCTCGGGGTCGTGGCGGCGTTCGCGCCGTGGAACGCGCCGATCATCCTCGGCACGCGGGCGGTTGCGGCGCCGATCGCCGCGGGCAACACCGTGGTGCTCAAGCCGAGCGAGGACGCGCCGATCGCGTCGGGGCTGTTCATCGCCGACGTGCTGCAGGAGGCCGGGCTGCCGGCGGGTGTGGTCAACGTCGTGACGAACGCGCCGGACGACGCGGCCGAGGTCGCGCAGGTGCTGATCGGCGACCCGCGGGTGCGGGCGGTGAACTTCACCGGGTCGACCGAGGTCGGGCGGATCATCGGAACCCTTGCCGCGCAACACCTCAAGCCCGCCGTGCTGGAGCTCGGCGGCAAGAACTCGTTGCTGGTGCTCGATGACGCCGATCTTGATCATGCGGTCGACGCGGCGACGTTCGGCTCCTTCCACAACGCGGGCCAGATCTGCATGTCGACCGACCGGATTCTCGTGCACCGGGCAGTGGCAGAGGAGTTCACGGCGAAGCTCGCCGCCAAGGTCGCCTCGCTGCCCCACGGTGACCCGGCCGACCCCGGCACGGTGATCGGGCCGGTGATCAGCCCGCGCGCCGCCGAACGCGTGGCCGCGCTGGTCTCCGAGGCGGTCGGCGCCGGCGCGCGGATCCGGACCGGTGGTGACGGCGCGGCGACCGTGCTGGACGGCGTGACCCCGGACATGCGGATCTTCCAGGAGGAGATCTTCGGGCCGGCCGTCGTCGTGACGGCGGTCGCGGACGACGACGAGGCGGTCGCCATCGCGAACGACACCGAACACGGCCTCAGCACGGGCATCCTCACCGAGGACTCGCGGCGCGGCCTCGCCCTCGCGCGCCGGATCCGCACGGGCATCGCCCACGTCGGCAACCAGACGGTGGACGACGAGCCGCAGGCACCGTTCGGCGGCGTGAAGGCCAGTGGCTACGGCAGGTTCGGTGGCCGGTGGGGCATCGAGGTGTTCTCCGCCACGCGCTGGGTCACGGTCGCCGGAGGTCCTGGCCACTTCCCGTACTGATCAGCCCGGCCTCGTGCGCCACGATCGCCGCCTGCACCCGGTTCTGC
Source organism: Lentzea atacamensis (assembly GCF_003269295.1). Taxonomy (GTDB): domain Bacteria; phylum Actinomycetota; class Actinomycetes; order Mycobacteriales; family Pseudonocardiaceae; genus Lentzea; species Lentzea atacamensis. Next base: position 1,081,694 of record NZ_QLTT01000001.1, read on the forward strand.
GCCCCGAGCCGGGTCAGGATGGCGCTCACGTGCCCCTTCACGGTGCCCTCGACGAGGTCCAGCCGCCGCGCGATCTGCGCGTTCGACAGGCCTTCGCCGAGCAACGCGAGCACGTCCCGTTCCCGCGAGGTCAGCGACTCCACGCGGGAACGGGCCTCTCCGACCCGTCCCCCGCGGAACCGCGTGATCATCCGGGCAGCGACCTTCGGCGCCAGGTAGGCACCGCCGGACGCCAGCGCGTGCACGCCCGCGATCAGCTCGCGCGGATCCCCTGACTTCAGCAGGAAGCCGCGCGCACCGCCGTCCAGGGCCTGTTCGAGGTAGCCGTCGTCGTTGAACGTCGTCAGCATCGCCACGCCGAAACCCAGGCGCGCCAGCTCACGTGCGGCTTCGAGCCCGTCGAGCCTGGGCATCCGGATGTCCAGCAGCACGACGTCCGGCCGGTGCCTGAGCGCCAGGTCGATCGCCTCGCGACCGTCCGACGCCTCCGCGACCACCTCCAGTGCCTGATCCGAACCGAGGATGGCGCGCACACCCGCGCGCACCATCGCCTCGTCGTCGGCCAGCAGAACGCGAATCACAGCTCCCCCGAGTGCGGAAGCGTGGCGACCAGCTCGAACCTGCCGTCACCACGGCTGGTCCGGAGCGTACCTCCCGCCAGCCGCACCCGTTCCCGCAGCGCGATCAACCCCAGCCGGCTGCCCGCGCCACGCCGCAGCCCGGCGTCGTTGCCCGCCTCGACCACCGTCGTGGCATCGGCCGTCGACACCTTCAGCAGCACCACGGACTTCGGCGCGTGCTTCGCGGCGTTCGTCAACGCTTCCTGCACCACCCGATGCACGGTCCGTTCCACAGTGGACGGAGTCCGACCCTCCACTGTGAACTCGACCCGCATCCCGGACGCCACCGCGCGGTCCACGAGGTCCTTCAGGTCCGCCACCGCGGGCGGGTCGCCGTCGCGCAGCAGGAACACGAGGTCCGCCAGGCGTTCCGTGGCCGCGGCCGCCGTCATCCGGAGCTGAGCGGCATCCGCCTGGTGCTCGGGCGGCAGGTTCATCTCCAGCGCACCCGCCTGCAGGGCCAGCAGGCTGAGCTCGTGGCCCAGCGTGTCGTGGACCTCGTGCGCGATCCGCGTGCGTTCCCGCAGGTGGGCGGCCTCGACCCCGGTCGCGGCCAGCGCGGCCTGCTGGTACGCCACCCGGCCGAGGAACCACGGCAGCGCCACCGCCAGCCCCACGACGATGAGCGCTGTGAGCTCCAGGAGACCTCCCGCCAGGAACAGGAACGTGGGCCAGCCGGGTTCCATCCGGCGCCCGAGCAGGAACGCGGCCACGAACGCCACGGCGCACACCGCGATCGTCCACGGCGGCACGTTCTCCCGCATGAAGTACGACACCGCAACGGCAGCGGCGACGCACGCCGCGAGCGCCACGACCCTCAGCGCTGCCATTTCACGACTCCCACCCCGAGGTTCATCACGCCGGACACGCCCAACCACACCACAAGCGGCAGCGCGTAGTGCACCAGTTGGAAGAACGAGATGTCCCGCCCGCCGTACAGCAGCCCGAGCAACGCCGGCAACGCCACCAGCACGCCCAACGGCACCAGCCTGAACACCTGCCACGCCTTGTGCAGCTTGCGCGGCCGCCGCAACGCCCGCGCCCCCAGCACCAACGACAACACCGTGAGCCCGGCCAGCACGAGGTCGACGACCAGCCGGTACGACGAGGGTGAGGCGGGCGTCCTGCCGTCGAGGACGTCGGCGATGCCGTTCTCCAGCGCGTACGTGCCCTCGTTGCCGAGCCCGATGCCGCTGTTGACCATCACCGCGATCCCGTAGCCGGACGGCGTCAGCAGCTGCCCGGCCGTGCTCGTGAACCAGATCCCGTTGTGCCGCAACACCCCCTGCGAGTCGGTCTCCCAGCCCATCCCGTCCTGCGGTGCCAGCTTCGGCTGTGCGGCCAGCCACTTGGCCATGTCCGCCGCGGTGCTGATCACACCGTCCGAACCCGTGAGGAACCGATGTGGCTCGGTCACCGCGACCGAGAACCCGTAGGCGTAGCCGTGGCCGCGCCGGTAGTCCGGCGGCAGGTCGCGCGGCGCCACGTCGATCGCGACCGTGTCCCGCATGCCCAGAGGTTCGAAGACGTGCTTGCGCAGATACGAGTTGAAGTTCTCCCCGGAAGCCAGCTCGACCAGCCGCGCGGCCAGGTGGTAGTTGGTGTTGGTGTAGCGGAACCGGCCGTCGGGCTCGGCTGAGCGCAGGACTTCCCGCGCCCGCTCCACCGCCTCCTCGGTCGTGTTCGGCTGCGGCAGGCTCTTCTCCGGCAACGTGCGGTCGCTGAGGCCGGACGTGTGGCTGAGCAGCTGGCGCGGCGTGACCCGCGAGTCGAACACCGGCCGGTCCAGGTCGATCTTCCCGGCGTCGGCGAGCTGGCGGACCGCCAGCGCCGTGAACGACTTGCTGACCGACGCGATGGCCATCTTCGAGTCGGGGGTGATCGGCGCACCGGCCGAGTCGTGTCCGTAGCCCCTCGCCGCGATCACCCGGTCCCCCTTGGTGATCGCGACGGCGACGCCGGGATAGGAGGCCGAGTCCATGAACGACCGCACATAGCCGTCCACAGAAGACAGATCGGTCGGCGTCACGCTGAACACCAGCGTGATCACCGCACCCCAGATGCTTTTCATGAGCGGAAACCTAGGGACCGGGCGAACAGAAGACCCGACCTGAAAGACAGACCGGACCCCCGACGAAAGTCAGGGGTCCGGTCAGCGCAACGAGGTGATCAGTGGCTCGCGGCCATCTCCGCCGCAAGCCGGTCGTCACCGCTCTGCTCCTTGAGCGGCTTCTCCTTGATGAACAGCACCGCGAGCAGCGCCAGCACCGCGAACGGCGCTCCCACCAGGAAGATCTCCGCCGTGGCGGTCGCGTAGATGTCGGCGACCACGGCCTTGATCTCGGGCGGCAGCACCGAGACGTCCGGTACCTGGTCACCGCCGGAGGTACCGCCCATCGGGCCGAACTTCTCCGCCGCCAGCGAGGAGACCTTGCTGGCCAGCACAGCGCCCAGCGCAGAGACACCGATCGCACCGCCCAGCGAGCGGAAGAACGTCAGCGTCGACGTCGTCGCACCCAGGTCCTTGGCCGGCACGTCGTTCTGCGCCGCCAGCACGAGGTTCTGCATCAGCAGGCCCACACCGACGCCGAGCACGAACATGTGCACCGACACCATGAACACCGTGGTCTGCGCCGTGATCGTGGACAGCAGCAGCAGGCCGGCGACCATGGTCACGCCACCGGCGACCAGGTACGCCTTCCACCTGCCGTACTTCGTGATCAGCTGACCCGCCACGGTCGACGAGATCAGCAGGCCGAGGATCAGCGGCAGACCCAGCAGACCGGCCTGGGTCGGCGTCTTGCCGAGCGACAGCTGGAAGTACTGCGAGAGGAAGACCGTGCCGCCGAACATCGCGACACCCACCAGGGCGCTGGCGATGGTCGTCAGGGACACCGTGCGGTTGCGGAAGATCGACAGCGGCACGATCGGGTCGTGCGCGGTGGCCTCGACGCGGACGGCCGCCACCAGCAGCAGGACACCCAGCGACACGAGGCCAGCGGTCCAGCCCGACCACCAGTCGAACTTCTGACCGGCGAGCGACGACCAGATCAGCAGCGTCGACACACCGGACACGATCAGGAACGCGCCCAGGTAGTCGATCTTCGTGTCCTCCTTGCGCACGACCGGCAGGTGCAGGGTGCGCTGGAGCAGCCAGATCGCGGCGATGGTGAACGGCACGCCGATGAAGAAGCACCAGCGCCAGCCGAGCCACGAGGTGTCGACCAGCACGCCACCGATCAGCGGGCCGGCGACGGTGCCGACGCCGAACACGGCGCCGAACAGGCCGGAGTACCTGCCGAGTTCCCGCGGCGGGATCATCGCGGCCATCACGATCGTCGCGAGCGCGGTGACGCCGCCGGCGCCCAGGCCCTGCACGATGCGGCTGACGATCAGCATCTCGATGTTCTGCGAGAAGCCCGCGATCAGCGAGCCGACGACGAACAGGCTGAGCGACGCCTGGATCAGCAGCTTGCGGCTGTAGAGGTCGGCGAGCTTGCCCCACAGCGGCACGGTCGCCGTCATCGCGAGCAGCTCGACCGTGACGATCCAGGCGAAGATCGACTGCGAGCCCTTGAGCTCGGCGACGATGCGCGGCAGCGCGTTCGACACGACGGTGCCGGCCAGGATCGCGACGAACATGCCGAGCATCAGGCCCGACATGGCCTGCACGACGTCGCGTCTGCTGTGGACTGGTGTCACTTCGGTTTCGGTGCTCATGACGATCCCCCTTCGTGGTGGTGCGGCGGTACGTGAGCCAGCCCGGTGCCGAAGAGGTCCAATGCATCCCTGACCAGGTCCCCCAGCGCGACGCTGTCGTCGAGCGCCCAGCGCGTCACCGCACAGCGGAACGCGGCGCTTCCGGCGGCGACGAGCAGCCGCGGGTACAGGTCGGACTCGGGCAGCCCCGCCCGTCGTCCCACCGCGTTCGCGAGCAGCTGCTCCGACTCAGCGCTGTTGGCGAACGCCCTGACCAGCAGGTCCGGCCGCTGCATCAGGACCTCCTTGCGCAGCAGCCACAGGTCGCGGGCGTTGTTCAGCTCGTCGGTGATCTCCGCGAGCACCGAGTCCCGGTACGCCTGGAACGGCGTGACCTCGTCGGGCGCGGCCAGGATGCGCTCGGCCATGCGCGGACCCGTCTCCGGGTCCGCGCCGATCAGCGCCTCGTCCTTGCTCACGAAGTAGTTGAAGAACGTGCGCACCGAGACGTCGGCCTCGGCGGCGATCTCCTCGACGGTGACGTGGTCGTAGCCCTTCTCGGCGGCGAGACGCACGGTCGCCCGCTCGAGCGCGGCACGCGTGCGGCGCTTCTTGCGGTCGCGCAGGCTCTCCCCCAGCTGGTTCACGGGGCAAGAGTACAGGATCGTTTTGCAGTGACTGCAACTTTGCAGAGTGTGAAATGAATCGCTTACGACCAGGGGGTTTTCGGCTTCGGCTGGAGCTCACCGTCGAGGAAAAGATCGACTTTCTCCGTGTAGAAGCACGCCAGCCCCGCGACTTTCTGACTCTCCGGCAGCGGCGTCCGGTAGATCCAGACGAGGTCCTCGTGCACCTTCCCGCCGACCTCGACCGACCAGTAGGTGGCGGTCCCCTTGTACGGGCACTGCGACTGCGTGTCCGACGGCCTCAGCAGGTCGAAGCGGACGTCGCTCAGCGGCAGGTAGTAGCGCGGTGGCAGACCCGTCTCGAACAGGATCCGCGGCTGCGAGGACGCCGCCAGCGTCACCCCGTCCAGCGCGATCCGGACGTGCCGCGAGCTGCCCAGCACGTCGACGCGCTTGTACGGGTCGCGCGGGTGGACGTAGATCGGCTCGTCCTCCTCGAGCCACTCGTCCATCGCCGCGAACTCGAACCGGACGAGGTCCCGCAGCTCCTCGATCGGAGAGTCGGTGTAGATCAACGCCGCGCCCTCGGCCGTGCCACCGGCCGTGACGACGTCGTGGACGGCTCCCTCGCCCCTGCTCGGCGAGTGCCTGGTCTCCCCCGTCGGCTTCAGCTCGGCGCGCACGGAGGAAAGCGGCAGGTAGTAGGCCGGGTAGTACGGGATCTCCCAGACCAGGCGCGGCGAGGTCGTGTCCGCGACCAGATCGCCACCGAAGAACGCACGGACGCGCTTCGCCGAGTGCTCAACCCGCACGCGGCCACGCTGCTGCTCGTTGCCCATGTCACATACCAACACGGACCGGGCAGGAGTGCTTCCCGGTCAGGCGTTCCCGTCGAACAGGCTGGTCACGGAGCCGTCCTCGAACACTTCCTGGATGGCGCGGGCCAGCAGCGGCGCGATGCTCAGCACGGTCAGACCCGGGAACCGCTTCTCGTGCGGGATCGGCAGCGTGTCCGTCAGGATCACCTCGCGCGCCTTGCTGGCGACGAGCCGTTCGTACGCGTCGGCGGACAGCACACCGTGCGTGGCGACGAGGACGACGTCCTTCGCGCCCTGTTCCAGCAGCTGCCGGGCCGCGCCCGTGCTCGTCAGCGCGGTGTCGATCATGTCGTCGACCACGACGCAGGTGCGTCCCTCGACGTCGCCGACGACGCGGTTCGCCATGACCTCGTTGGGGCGCAACGGATCGCGGGTCTTGTGGATGAACGCGATGGGGCACCCGCCGAGCAGGTCGGCCCACTTCTCGGCGAGTCTGGTGCGGCCGGCGTCCGGGGAGACGATCGCCAGGTCCTCGCCCTGGTACCTGGCACGGACGTGGTCGGTCAGCAGCCACATCGCGTGCAGGTGGTCGACGGGGCCGTCGAAGAAGCCCTGCGCCTGCGCGGTGTGCAGGTCGACGGTGACGACCCGGTCCGCGCCGGCGGTCTTGAACATGTTCGCGACGAGCCGCGCCGAAATCGGTTCACGTCCGGCGTACTTGCGGTCCTGGCGCGCGTACGGGAACGAGGGGACGACCGCGGTGATCCGCTTGGCCGAGGCGCGCTTGAGGGCGTCGACCATGAGCAGCTGTTCCATCAGCCAGTCGTTGATGGGCGCGCTGTGGCTCTGCATGACGAACGCGTCGGCGCCGCGCACCGACTCCTCGAAGCGGACGAAGATCTCCCCGTTCGCGAAGTCGTAGGCGGCCTGCGGGGTGATCGCGGCGCCGAGGTGCTTGGCGACCGCCTCCGCGAGCTCGGGGTGGGCTCTGCCGGAGAGCAGGATGAGCTGCCGTTTGGCGATGCCGGGCTTGCCGCTGACCATCGTCACGCTCCACGTCCGTCCGGCGATGAGCCCGATGGTTCAGCATTGCCGCGAGATCACGCAAACGGGCCGTCCGGCGGGTGGGATTCCACGTTGCAGCGCATGATGGATTCCCTCCATCGGGCACACCCACAGGTGGCCCTCTAGCACGCCACGACTTCCACCCTGGGTATAGATCGGCTGATTCCGATTCACCTCTTGGGGTACGTCCAGTGTGATTTCTTGATCAGCGTGCTTGATGGGTCAACGGCCGTCTCTACCCTCGACCCATGCCTGCAGACCAGGACACCTCCGGACCGACAGCGTCGGCACCACCACCGAACCCGATCGTGATGAGCACCCCCATCCACGACCAGATCGCCGACCGCCTGGGAGTTCGCCAAAAGCATCGACGGCTCGACTGACCGTCGCTATGAATGGCCCATGCGTCTCATCGTGCTCGGCGCCGTGGTGGCGCTCGTGGTCGTACCCGCACCCGTCGCCCAGGCCGAGGTTCCGCCGATCGAGTGGACCGCGTGCGGGCCGGAGCACCCCGGCTTCGAGTGCGCGACCGTCACGGTTCCGCTGGACCACGACCACCCGCGCGGAGCGGCCACCACCGTCGCGTTGACGCGCAAGCCCGCCACCGACAAGGCACGGCGCATCGGGTCGTTGCTGTTCAACCCCGGTGGCCCCGGTGCGTCCGGCATCGAGTACACCTGGGCCTGGGGCGCGAAGATGTCCGCCGGCACCGAGGGCCGGTTCGACATCGTCGGCTTCGACCCGCGCGGCATCGGGCGGTCGAACCCGTTGCGCTGCTTCGCGAACGAGCAGGAGCGCGCCGAGTTCCTCGCCGCCGGGCCGATCTTCCCGTACGCGCCGCAGCAGGAGCGGCCGTTCTTCGACAGGTACCGCTCGCTCGCCTCCCGCTGCGACCAGCCGATCGCGCGGCACATGAGCACCGCCGACGTGGCACGCGACATGGACCTGCTGCGCCGCGCACTGGGCGACCGCAAGATCACCTACTTCGGCACGTCGTACGGCTCCTACCTCGGCACCACGTACGCGAACATGTTCCCCGGCAACATCCGTGCGCTGGCCATCGACGGCGTGCTCAACCCCGAACTGTGGTCGAGCGGGCGCCAGATCGAGTCGGACCGCGTCGCCGCGCGCGAGGTGCTCGACGAGTTCTTCCGGCTGTGCGACGAGGCCGCCTGCGCGTTCGGCCCCGACTCGAAGCGACGGTGGGAGGCGTTGCTGGCGTCGGTGCGGGTCAAGCCCATCCAGCTCGGTGGCGAGGTGTGGACCTACGACCGCGTGATCGAGCGGGCGCTCTTCGCCGGGTACGCGTCCGAGGCCTGGACGGACATCGCCGCGACGCTCGACCAGCTTTCCGACGCGTCCGCGGGGGTTTCCGCCGCCGCCGCGGTCTACGACAACTTCTTCGACGCCAACCTCGGAAACATGTGCGCGGACATCGAGTTCCCGCGCACGTTCGGCGCCTACCGGGCGGTGTCCCGTTACGCCGCAGCGGGTTCGGAGTTCGGGCCGTACTGGTGGTGGAGCACCAGCGCGTGCGCGGACTGGCCGGTCAACTCCGACCGCTACACCGGGCCCTGGCGTGCGGCCACCTCCGCGCCGGTTCTGGTGGTGGGCAACCACTTCGACGGCTCGACGGACTTCCGCGGCGCCCAAGCCGTCGCCCGGCAGCTCCCGAACAGCCGGCTGCTGGCGTACGCGGGATGGGGACACATCGCGTACCGGCGCAGCCAATGCGCGATCGACCACATCCACGCGTACCTGCTCAACGGCACGCTGCCCGCGCCAGGAACGGTGTGCCCGGCGAACCCGAACCCGTTCCTCGATCCCGCGCATCAGCTGGGCGATCAAGACTTTCGTCGGTCGACGGGGCCGGTGGCGGGAAGGTAGGAATGGCCCCTCTGCGGACAAGAGGGGAGCTTGCCGATGCGTGTCACCGTGCTCGCCGCGGCCGCCGCACTCCTGGTCACCGGCGCGCCCGTCGCGCTGGCGGAGGCCGGAGTGCCGCGGATCGACTGGCAGGCGTGCGGGCCGGAACATCCCGGCTTCGAGTGCGCCTCGGTGAAGGTGCCACTGGACCACGACAACCCGCGCGGCGCGGCCACTTCCGTCGCGTTGGCGCGCAAACCCGCGACGGACAAGGCTCGCCGCATCGGGTCGCTGTTCCTCAACCCCGGCGGACCTGGCGGGTCCGGCGTCGACTTCGCGCTCAGGGCCGGCAACACGCTGTCGGCCAACCTGCAGGGCCGGTTCGACATCGTGGGCTTCGACCCGCGCGGCATCGGCCGGTCCGATCCCCTGCACTGCTTCGCCAGCACCGAGGAGCTCGACAAGTTCTTCGAGGGCGTGCCCGGTTTCCCGTACCTGGCGGCGCAGAAACGGCCGTACTTCGAGCGGTACCGCTCGCTCGGCCCGGAGTGCCGCGACGACCAGACGATCGCGCGGCACATGAGCACCGCAGACGTCGCACGGGACATGGACCTGCTGCGCCGCGCCGTCGGTGACCGCAAGATCTCGTACCTGGGCTTCTCGTACGGCTCGTACCTGGGCGCGACCTACGCGAACCTGTTCCCGAACAACATCCGCGCTCTCGTGGTCGACGGCGTGCTCAACCCCGAGCTGTGGTCGAGCGGGCGGCAGATCGAGTCGGACCGGATCGCGACGAAGGAGGAGTTCCGCGAGTTCCTCCGCAACTGCGACGAGGCGGCGTGCGTCTTCGGCCCGAACTCGGAGCAACGCTGGAACGCGTTGCTGGCTTCGGTGCGTGCCAAGCCGATCCAGCTGGGCGACCAGCTGTACACCTACGACGCGGTGATCAGCACGGCGATCGGCGCGATGTACAACCCGCGCGACTGGCCGGACACCGCCACGCTGTTCGACCAGCTGTCCGACGCGGCCACGCTGAGCGTCGCGGCGGAACCGGACTACCCCAACGGCTTCGACGCCTACAACGGCAACGTGTGCGCGGACATCGAGTTCCCGCGCGCCTTCGAGGCCTACCGGGCGACGGCCCGTTACGCCGAGGCGGGTTCGGAGTTCGGCCCGGCGTGGTGGTGGGGCAACGCGGCGTGCGCGAACTGGCCCGTCAACCACGACCGCTACACCGGACCGTGGCGCACCCGCACCAACGCCCCGGTTCTGGTGGTGGGCAACCACTTCGACGGCGTCACGGACTTCCGCGGCGCCCAGGCCGTGAACCGGCAGCTCGCGGGTAGCCGGTTGCTCGCTTACGCGGGTTGGGGACACACGGCGTACGGGTTGAGCAAGTGCGCGACCGACCACACCAACGCGTACCTGCTCAACGGAACGCTGCCGCCGGTCGGGACCGTGTGCCCGGCCAACCCGAACCCGTTCCTGCCCACGACCGCGGCCCTCTCAGAGCCGCTGTTCCAGCCGGCCCACCGCTGACGGCCCTGCGTTTTCGGCGTCTGCAAGTACTACCGCCGCTGAGTTGGTGGTATTTGCAGACGCCATCAGCGACGGAGCTCGTGAGCCAGCTCGACCGCCGCGCGGGCGGGATCGTGGTCGAAGCGGCTGCCGAACGCGTCGTGCACCCGCCACCCCGCGTGGGTGAGCGCCCGCCATCGGGCGAGGTGCGCCTGCGGCCCCTCCGGGTGCGGCCGTGTCTCCAGCGCGACCGCGCCGCTCCTCTCCCCCACCACGAGGTCGACCCGCCACTGCCCCACCGGATAGCCCGTCCGCACGGTCAGCCCCGCGGCAGCGAGCTCCTCCGCCAGACGTGCGGTCCACTCGTCAGAAGGCGCGACGCCGGCGGTCTCCGTCGGCGGCACGTCCGCGTGCGCCAGGTACTCGCCGATCAGCCCGGGCGGCGACGCGGCCGACGTGATCACGTGCACCAGCCGCCGCGCCCGAGTGGTCAGCACCGCCAGCAGGTTGCGGTCGTTCACGAACCGCCACGCGCCCGGCTTCTCGTCGGCCGCGAGGCTGATCACGACCTCGTCGAACTCGCTGCCCTGCACACCGTGCACGGTGCCGACGCGGACACCACCCGTGGTGATCTCGTCCAGCGTCAGCTCACCCAGCAGCGCTTCCTCCAGCGCGTCGGCCTGCGGGCGGAACGGGGTCACCACGCCGATCGACCGCACGCCCGCGGCGACCCGCTTGCGCACGTGGGCGAGCACGGCGTCGACCTCGACCCGGTTGACGCCCTTCGCGGTGCGCTCACCGGCGACGCGCTCGGTGTCGATGCAGTCGACGTCCGCGATCGACGGGTGCGTGGTGAGCAGCGCGATCTTGCCGTCGTAGAACTTCGACGCGGCGAACCCGATCAGGTGCGGCGCGCAGCGGTGGTGCTCGTCGAGCCAGTGCACGCCCGCGGTCGCCGCCGCCGCGTCGAACAGGCTCACCTTCGGCACGTCCAGGCGGTCGCGCAGGTCCTGCGTGCCCTCCGCCTCGACCGCCGCCCGCACAGCCTCGTCACTCACGAACGACACGTGCCGCAGCTGCCGGGGATCGCCACCGATCACCGCGGATCGTCCCCGCAGCAACGCCGGTCCGGCCAGCGGCTGGTCGACGTGACTCGCCTCGTCGATGATCACGAGGTCGAACATGCCCGCCACCGGCGGCAGGATGTCCTCCACATCGGACAACGTCCCGACCCACAACGGCAGTGCCGCCACCAGGTCCGCGCTGTCGATCTCCGCGAGACCGCGCCGCCGGGCGGCCCTGCCGGACCGCAACGCCTTCGCCAGCGCCGCCACCGCCCGGCGCGCACCCGAGCCGCGGCGGCTGACCGCGTATTCCTTGAGCCACGCGGCAGTGGCCTGACGCAACACGGCGTCCTGCTCGGCGAGCAACGGCCGCAGCTCGCCGAACGTCGTGCCGCCACCGGCACCGAGCCGCACGAGCGCCGCCGTCTGCTCGGCGGCCTGCACAGCGGCCGCGAGATCCTCGGCCGACACGTCACCGGCACCGGTCCGCTTGCGCGCCTTCGACAGCGCCCACCCGGTGCGCAGTCCACTCAGGAGCCCCGTGCGCGGCCGCAGAAGCCCGTGCAGCTCGGCGAAATCCACGCCCGCACCGAACGCCTTGGGCGCCACCTCCCGATGCGCCGGCATCAACGCCTGGTGCCGCCGTGCCTCGGCGGCCAGCTGTTCGTCCGTCAAAGCAGCGGCGACGGCACGCTCGACCCGCGCCACCGCCGCGGCACCCGCGCGCCGCGCCCGGTCGAGCTCCTGCAGCTGGTCGGGACTGCTCGTCGCGGACAGTCCGTCCGACAGCTCCCGCGCCATCTCCTGGCGCAGCTCCGAGTCGCCGAACAGCACCGGCACCGGTCCGCCCGCCCGGCGCAGCGCGGCTCCGAGCACGTCGGCGGCGTTGCGCGTGCGGCTCGCGAGCAGCACCGACCGTCCCGCCGCCACGGCGTCCAGCGCCAACGCCGCGAGGGTGTGCGTCTTGCCGGCCCCCGGCGGCCCGCCGACGACGGTGATCCGCGCGCGGCGGGCGTGCTCGACCGCTCGCATCTGGCTGTGGCTCAGCGGCAAGGCCGAACTGATCGGCTCGTCGTGGTCGTCGAGCGCCTCACCAGCCCCGTAGAGCGCCGCGAACGCGGTCTCCGCCACGCGCGGCTTGCGAGCCCACTCGTACAGCGCGGCGCCCTGCTCGGTTTTCACGACGGGCTCACCCGCGTGCAGCCCGGCGCCCATCGCCACCACGAGCTCGCTGCCGGAGATCAACCTGTTGGGGTCGTCGCGCACGATCGGCACGTTCTCGAACCCGGCCTGCCGCAACGTCTCGGTGATCCACGCACTGGTCGGCTCGAGCGCGGCCTCCCGTTCCGCGGTCTTGGCCCAGTCGTCGATCAACGGGAACACGCCAGCGTCACCGGCGACGTGGAAGGCGTAGGTCAGGCCCAAGCCGTGATGCAGCCGCACGGGCCGTGAGATCAACGGCAGGCACACGCGCCGGCGCTGGCCACCGATCTCGGCCGGTCCCGCCAGGAACGCCCAGCCCAGCCGCAGCAGCCGGTCCTCCTGGTGCAACGCGTCGTAGGCGGCGAGGTGCTGCACCTGGTCACGGCCGTACTTCGGGGCGGTCCAGGTGATCGGTGTCCACTCCTGGCCCTGCTGCGTCGCCGTGATCGCCCGCCACGACGGCTCGTGCTCGCCGAGCCACAGCAGGCCCGCCGTCTTCGACAGGTCGAGCTGGACCTTCTGCGGCTGCTCGGCGGCACTCAGCCGGGCCAGGGTGCGCAGGACGGCGGGCACGTTCACGCCGCACATCGTGCCATTCGAGGCGGTAGCTTCGTGCGCTGTGTTGGATCTTCCCGCTGGCTTGTCCGACCGCGACCTCACCGAGGGCCTCGCACGGTTCGGCATCTCCGGGCCCGTGCAGTACGCGCCCCTCGGGTTCGGCGACTACCACTGGACGGTGGCGGGCCGGTGGTTCACGTCCGTCGCCGACCTCACGAACAAGGCCCACTGCGGACCCGATGCGCTCGCCGGGTTGCGCAGCGCGATGGACACGGCTTCGGCACTGCAGCTCCCGTTCGTCGTCGCACCACTGCGGACGGACGACGGCGAGACAGTCGTGCCGCTCGACGACCGGTACGCGCTGAGCGTCTTCCCCCTCCTCACCGGGAAGTCGGGAAGCTTCGACGACCGGTTCAGCGACGAGGAGCGCGACGAGGTCCTCACGTTGCTGGCGGAACTGCACAGCCACGAACCACCCGTGGGAACTCCAGTCGCACCGGTCGATTCGGACGGGCGCGATGCTCTCGAAGAGTTGCTCGACGAGCCCGGTGAGTGGGCGGGCGGACCGTACTCGGCCGACGCGCGCGAGGTGTTCGTGGCGAACAAACAAAGGATCCGCGATCTGCTGGCCGAGTTCGACCGGCTGGCCGCGCTTGTACCGCCACGACGCGTGGTGACGCACGGCGAACCGCATCCCGGCAACCTGATCCGCACACCGGACGGCTACCGCCTGGTCGACTGGGACACGGTGGGCCTGGCCCCGCCGGAACGCGACCTGGCCCTGCTGGACGGTGATCTCTCGAAGTACACGGAGCTGACCGGCCACGAACCCGTCGCGGCCGGTCTCGCCCTCCACCGGTTGCGCTGGCGGCTCAACGACATCGGGGAGTTCGCGGTGTGGCTGAAAGGACCGCACGAGCGAACCCCGGACACCGAGGTGGCGTGGCGAGGGTTCCGGGAAACCCTCGCCACGCCTTAGCTCACAGCGTCAGTCTCCACGTGTCGATGGTGCCGACGTCGGCGGTGGCCGCGTCACGGACCCGGAGCTGCCAGGTGCCGTTGCGGGTCTCCGACGACAGGTTGACCGTGAAGATCTGGTCGATGTTGTCCGCGCTGCCGCCAGAGCGGTTGCTCAGCGAGTAGGCCGAACCGTCCGGCGCGATCAGGTCGACCACCAGGTCACCGCGGTAGGTGTGCTTGATGTGCACCTCGACCTTGCTGGACGCCGACGCGGTGCCGGTGCAGCCCGTCACGGTGATCGACGACGACACCGTCGAGTTGTCCGGGATGGCCACGTCGGTGCCGTTGGTCTGCGTGGCACACGTCGACGAGCCGACCGTCCACGTGAACGACGTGCTGCCCGAACCACCGGCCGTCGCGGTGGCCGTGGCGGTCACGTTGTACGTCCCGGCCGTGGTGGCCGTGCCGCTGATGAGACCGGACGAGCTGATCGACAGGCCGGTCGGCAGACCGGTCGCCGACCACGTGTACGGCGCGGTGCCGCCGGACGCCGACAGCTGCAGGTTCGCCGTGCCGTTCAGCGCGGTGGCCTGGTTGCCGGGGTTGGTGACGGAGACGCCGGGAACACCACCGGAGTTGGTGCGCAGCAACAGGTTCGCCGAGTTGGCACCGGGGTTGGTGACCTTGTTCGGCGTCGCGGACGCGAGGATCGCGGCGTGCACCTCGGCCGGCGTCTTGGACGGGTTGTCCGCAAGGTACAGCGCGGCCGCGCCCGCGACGTGCGGCGAGGCCATCGACGTGCCGCTCATCGTGGCGGAGCCGGTGTTGTTGCTGTAGGACGCGGAAACGATGTCCTGACCCGGTGCGAACAGGTCACTGCACGTGCCGTAGGAGGAGAACGACGCACGGGCATCGGTGCGAGCGGACGCCATGACGTTGATCGTCTCGGTGACGCGCTGCGGCGAGTACTTGCACGAGTCGTCGTTGAAGTTGCCCGCCGCCACGACGTACGAGACGCCGGCGCGGATCGACGCGCGGACGGCGTCGTCGAGCACGCGGCTCGGCTCGTTCGCGGTGCCGGTGTAGAGGCTCATGTTCGCGACCGCCGGCAGGACGGCGTTCGCGGTGACCCAGTCGACGCCCGCCGCCTCGGTGGAGACGGAGCCGCCACCCTGGCAGTTGAGCACGCGGACGGCCTTGAGCTTGACGTTCTTCGCCACGCCGTAGGTCGAGCCGCCGACCGTGCCCGCCACGTGCGTGCCGTGGCCCTGGCAGTCCTTGCCGTTGCGGCCGTCGGTGAACGCGTCGAACCCGAACGACGCGCGCCCGCCGAAGTCGGCGTGGTCGTAGTTGATGCCGGTGTCGATCACGTACGCGGTGACGTTGGAGGCACCGGTGCTGTAGCTGTACTTGCTGTTCAGCGGCAGATCCGCCTGGTCGACGCGGTCGAGACCCCACGACGGCGGGTTGAGCTGGTCGGCCAGGACCTGGACGGTCCGGTCCTGCTCGACGTAGAGCACGGCCGGGTCGGCGGCGAGGCGCTTGGCCTGCTTGGCCGACATGGTGGCGGAGAAACCCTTGAACGCGGCACGGTAGGTGAACCCGACCTTGCCGCCGTAGCGCGCGGCCAGACCGTCGGCGCGACCGCTGACCTCGGTGCGCGCCATGCTGTTGTCCTTCAGAACCACGATGTAGCTGTCCTGGACCGCGTTCGGCGCGTTCTCCGCGACGACGGATCCTTCCGGCTGCGCGGCTGCGGCCGGTTGGACCAACAAAGCCGTACCAACGGCGGCGATTGCCGCCACCCCGAGCGTGCGCAGGGTGCGTTGTCTCATCACTGCTCCTCATTCGCAGGGGAACCACGTGCGAACGCGGGCTGGCCCTCGACAGCCCAAGCAGGTGCGTTCACACGCGGTTGCGAAACAGCGGTAGTCCGTTAGCGGACGTGATGAATCTTTAGTTGAGACAACGATGAGAACAAGCGACTTTCGTCTGTTGTCAGCCGGCCAGCGCGAAAAGATCCTCTGGGCGGCCAGACGACTTGAGCACCGCGAGCGACTGCTTCTCCAGCTGGCGGATCCGCTCACGGGTCAGGCCGAGCTCCTCTGCGACCTCCTGGAGGGTGCGCTCACGCCCGTCCTCCAGCCCGTAGCGCAGGCGCATGATCCGGCTCTGCCGCTCGGGCAGAACGTCCAACAGGGACCGGACACCCTCCTCGAACTGCTGGCGCTCCACGAGCTCCGGCGCCGACACGCCGTCGGTGTCCTGGATCAGGTCGCCCAGCACGGAACCGCCGTCCTCGCCGACCGGCGTCTCCAGCGAAACGCAGGTGCGCGAGGCGTCGAGCAGGTCCCGCACGCGCGTGGCCGAGGTCTTGGCCTCCGCCGCGATCTCCTCCACAGTGGCCTCACGGCCGAGCGCCGCGGAGAGCTTCTGGCCGACGCGCTTGAGCTTGTTGACCTCCTCCACGACGTGCACCGGCAGCCGGACCGTGCGGGTCTGGTCGGCCAGACCGCGTTCGATCGCCTGACGGATCCACCACATCGCGTAGGTGGAGAACTTGTAGCCCTTGGCGTAGTCGAACTTCTCGACCGCGCGGATCAGGCCGAGGTTGCCCTCCTGCACCACGTCCAGGAACGGCAGGCCCCGGAACGAGTGCTTCTTCGCGACCGACACGACCAGTCGCAGGTTCGCGCGGATCATGTGGTCCTTGGCGCGCTCGCCCTGCGCGACGATCCTCTTGAGCGCACGGCGATCACGCGTGGTGTCGCCGGTCTCCAGGAGGTGCGCGGCGTAGACACCCGCCTCGATGCGCTTGGCCAGGTCGACCTCCTCGGACGCGGTCAGCAGCGGAGTGCCGCCGACGTCGCGCAGGTACTGGCCGACCAGGTCCGCGTCCTGCTGTCCGGTCGCGCGGTTCTTCAGATCTGCGGGCATGACGAATCCCCCCGTTTCCGTTGGCAGGTAGGTGTGGCAGCCCGGACGCGAGTTCGCGTCCCCGGCGAAACTCGCCGCCGTCTGCGGAGCAGCGGCAATCGAACACCGCCACACTCGTGTGTAACGGTTCAGAGGCCCTGGTCATTCCGCGGTTTCGGCTGTGACTTCAGCCTCACCAGCGTGATCGCGTGGTGCTCCACTTCCAGCACCTCGATCCGCCACCCGGAGACGTGGACCACGTCGCCAGGCTCCTCGGGGATCCGCCCGAGCAGCACCAGCACGAGGCCCGCGATCGTCGCGTACGGGCCGGGCGGCGCGTCCCGCAGCTCGACGCCGACGTCGACCAGGTCGTGGACGGGGAACGTGCCCGGCAGCTCGATCGACCCGTCCGGTTCGGTCCGCACCGCCACCACGTCCGAGTCGGTCTCGTCGTAGATCTCGCCGACGATCTCCTCGAGCAGGTCCTCCAGCGTGACGATGCCGTCGACCGCGCCGTGCTCGTCCACGACCAGCGCCATTTGTTCGTGCTCCGCCTTCATGCGGCGCAACGCGTCCGTGACGCGCACCGAGTCCGGAAGCACCATCGGCGTCCGCACGACGTCGACCAGCTTCACCGAGTCGTCGAGCAGATCGCGCAGGTTCACCACGCCGATCACGTCGTCCAGGTGACCGTCCTTGGTCACCGGAGCCCGGGAATGTCCTGACCTCGCCATGATTTCCCGCGCGGTCGGGGTGTCCAAACCTTCTTCGAGCACGGTCACCAGCCGCCGCGGCACCAGGACCGAGCGCAGCCGTCGTTCGTGGATCTCGAGTGCGCCGGTCATGATCGTGCGTTGTTCCTGGTTGAGATGTTGTTGCACCTCAACGAGATCACGCAGCTCCTCCGGCGACATCTGTCCCTCTTCGACGTCCGGGTCACCGCCGAAGATCCGCACCACGAGGTCGGTCGCCTTGCTGAGCAACCAGACCGCCGGCCGCGACACCGAGGACAGGAGGTCGAGCGGGCGGGCGACGATCTTCGACCACCGCAGCGCGTACTGCATCGCCAGCCGCTTGGGCGCCAGTTCCCCGAACACCAGCGTGAAAAACGTGAGAACGATCGTGACGAGCGCGATCGCGACCCCGTTGGCGGCGCCGCCGAGGAACCCCAGCAGCGGCATCAGCGGCTGCGCCAGCGAGACGGCCGCGGTCGCCGAGGCCAGGAACCCCGACAGCGTGATGCCGATCTGGATGGTCGCGAAGTACCTGTTCGGATCACGAGCGAGGCGGACGAGCGTGCGGTGCCCGTCGCGTTCCAGCGACCGGAGCTGGCCTTCGCGCAACGACACCAGAGCCATCTCGCTGCCCGCGAACGCCGCGTTGAGCAACACCAGCACCGCGACCAGTGTGAGGTTGAAGCCGTACCCGTCCACACGTTTGGGGTAGCACGCACGGTGGTATTTCGCGACCTGACGGCCATCTTGAGCAGCCAGGAGGGCCTGAAACACAGATTGAGGTGGGATGGAAATGGACACTCCCGAGGTGCTCAGCGCCTCCGTGAGAACCGTGCACACCCTGCCGGAGGAAAGGCCGGACCTCGTCGCAATGCGCACTTGGGTCTCGTCACTGTTGGGGAACGTGTCCGAGGACGTCCGGCTCGACGTCCTGCTGGTGTGCACCGAACTGGCGAGCAACGCCTACGAACACGCTGACGGGCCGCGGGTTCTGCGGGTCGAACGCCTCGACGACTTCATCCGGGTCGAGGTCGACGACGGCACCCCGGCCGTGCTCCCGCACCTCGGCGAGTCGCGGCTCGGTGATTCGCGGGGCCGTGGGCTGCTGCTGGTCGCCCAGCTCGCCCGTTGCTGGGGCACTCGCGACATGGCCGGCGGCAAGACCGTCTGGGCGGAGATCAACACATAGGTCGTCTGTGTGTTTCGCACAGAAAAGTCATGACATCGCACGGATGGGTTCTGCGGGGCGTCCCTTCGACTCTTGATGCATGACGACGACAACACGAACCCTCAAGACGACCCCGCTGGTCCGGGCGTTCATCGACCGCTGGCCGATGGTGATCGCGTTGGCGATCTCGTGGGACTTCTGGCAGACGCCGCTCGTGCCTCCCGTTTGGACGCTGGTGTTGTGCCAAGCGGCGTATCTGCTGTGGGGCTGGCGGACGCCACGGCTGCAGCTCCTGGTCTTCAGCCTGTACACCGTGCTGGCGGCGGCCGTGATCATGGTGTCACCGCACACGGGTGTCCTGCTGATCGCGCTCGGCTGGGGCGCGCACGCCGTCTGGGACCTCGTCCACCACATCCGGAACGCGGTCGTGCCGCGCTGGTGGTCCGAGTTCTGCGGAGTGTTCGACCTGGTCATCTGCGTCACCATCCTGCTGAAGTGGTTCTAGGCTGATGGCGATGAACGATCTTCCACACGCCGCGCTGCGCGGGGCTCTCCACGTGCTGTGGGCGGGGACCCTCGTGGTGCCGCTGATCGCGGTGCTGCGCGAGCCGTCCGCCGGTCGCTGGTTCGGAATCCTGGGCCTGCTGATCCTGGCCGTGGCCTACGTGGTGGCGCTGCGGGAGGCCAGGCTCTGGGTGCTCGTGGCCGCCACCCTGCTCTCGATTCCGCTGGTGGCGCCGTTCGGGCCCGACGAGCTGTCGACGTGGGCGTGGATCGGCGGTGGTGCCGCCGGTTTCGCGCCGCTGCTGCTCTCCGGCGTGTGGCGGTGGATGGCCGCCATCGGCGCGGTTGTGCTCTCCGGGCTGGTCGCGCCGTTCGTCGGCCACCATCACACGACGTACCAGATGATCGCGGCCGTGGTCGGCCTGACGATCATCGCGATGGCCGGGCTGCCGATGTGGTTCGCCGGGTTGCTGGCGCAGGCACGGGCGGGCCGGGAGGCGCGGGCGGAGCTGGCGGTGAGCGAGGAACGGCTGCGGTTCGCCCGCGACGTGCACGACCTGCTCGGGCACCGGCTGACCGTGATCGCGTTGAAGGCGGAGCTGGCGGGACGGCTCGCGGAATCCGATCCGGAGCGGTCGGCGGCGGAGGCGTTCGAGGCCCAGCGCCTGGCGTCCTCGGCCTTGGAGGAAGTGCGAGACGCGGTGCACGGCTACCGGGCGGTGAACCTTCCCGAACAGCTGGAGGCGGTGCGGAACGTGCTGCGGGAGGCCGGTATCCGCTGCACTGTCACGGACGTGCAGGTGCACGGCGAGAACGCCACGCAGCTGGCGTTGGCGTTGCGGGAGGCGTGCACCAACGTGCTGCGGCACAGCCACGCGACGTGGTGCATGATCGACGTCGCCGAGGAGGACGGGGAGGTGCGGATGACCGTCACGAACGACGGCACCGACAAACCGTCCGCCGAGGGCAACGGGATCAGGGGCATGAACGAGCGACTGGCGGCCGTCGGTGGCCACGTGTCCGTCGAACGCTCCGCCGACGTCTTCACGTTGCAGGTGGTGGTGCCGGCGTGATCAGAGTGCTGCTGGCCGACGACGAGGAGCTGATCCGCGACGCGCTGGCGGCGCTGCTCGACCTGGAGCCGGACCTCGAGGTGGTGGACCGCGCCGGCGACGGCAGGGCCGCCGTCGAGGCAGCCAGGGCCCACCGTCCGGACGTGGCCGTGCTGGACCTGCAGATGCCGGAGCTGGACGGCCTGGAGGTGACCGAGGAGCTCGCGCGGGTCATGCCGTCGTGCGCCGTCGTGATCCTGACCGGCCGCGGCCGTCCGCCGCACCTGCAGCAGGCCCTGCACGCGGGCGCGAAGGGGTTCCTGCCCAAGGGATCGCCCGGCGGCACGCTGGCCGACGTGATCCGCCGCGTGCACGGCGGGTCGCGCTGGGTCGACCCGGCGCTGGCGGCCGACGCGCTGGCCGCTCCGCCGTGCCCGCTGACGCAGCGCGAGCTGGAAGTCCTGCGGCTGACGGAGTTCGGCACACCGGTCGCGGAGATCGCCGCCCGCACGTCGCTGTCCGCCGGGACGGTGCGCAACCACCTGTCGGCCGCGGTCTCGAAGCTCGGGGTGGCGAACCGGGCGGAGGCGTTCCAGCTGGCGCACGACCACGGGTGGTTGTGACAGCAGGTCATGAGTGAGTACGCGATCAAGCTGGTCGAGATCTCGCTGACCGCCGCTCAGGCACGGCAGCGCGCGCCCGTGGTCACGTCGTGGCTGCTCGACCGCGGCGTGATCACGCCGAACCTCGCACGCGACGAGATCATGGCGCCGAGCGAGTTCCGTGCCGGCCCGCGTTGTTCGGCTGCGGCGCCGGAAGCGGACCGCTGGGTCGGCGGCGGCCACACAGGCATCGACGTCGTTGCGGCACGAACCGTCCACCACGCCACCGGGAACTACGAGCCGCCGACGTGTCCTCACTGCGGTTGCGTCGCGATCAACGACGACGACCACCACGCGTTCATCGAACCGTGGCTCCACGACCGCGTCGAGCCATCCGTGCGGTGTGTCGTGTGTGGACGTTCAACGCTCGCCGGTGACCTGGAGGGACGCTGGTCGTTCCACATCGGCGATCTCGCGGTGGTGTTCCACAACTGGCCGCCGCTGCACGACGGGTTCGTCGCCGAGCTGGGTGCCGTGATGGGGCCGCGGACCCGCGTGGTCGTCGCACGCCACTAACCGGTGAGCACGTCGAACGCGTGGTTGCGGTGCTCCGCGAACAACTTCAGCGCGCCGTCCACGTTGCCCAGCCGCAGCGCCGCCACCAGGTCGCGGTGCTCCTGCCGGATCTGCTCCAGGTAGCCGTCCGTGCTCACGTTCACCCGCGTGATCAGGAACAGGTGCACCTGCGACCGGATCGCCTCCCACGCCTGCGCCAGCCGTGAGTGGTTCGCGGCGGCGTACACGGCGTCGTGGAACGCGATGTCGCACCGGACCATCTCGTGCGGCGTGTCGGCGCGGTCCATCGCGGCCGCGGTCTTCTCGATCAACGCCAGGTCCGCCTCCGACGCCTGGTCCACCACCCGGCGCACGGCCAGGACCTCGAGTGCGGCACGGAGGCTGTCCAGCTCGGCGACGTCCTGCAGGGACAACGCCGTCACGGTGGCACCGCGGTGCCACTCGGTGCGCACGAGGCCCTCGCGTTCGAGCTTCTGCAGTCCCTCGCGGATCGGGCCGCGGCTGACCTCCAGCGCCTCCGACAGCTCCACCTCGCGCAGGGCGGTACCGGGGGCGTAGCGACCGTCGAAGATCGCCTCGCGGATCGCGTCGGCCACCTCGGTGCTCAGGCCGCGGCGGCGCGCTGGGCCCATCTTCGTGCCCATCTCAGTCATGAAGTGATGTTAACAAGGCAACAACCAGACACCTTGTCTGAATGTTAACATTCCGACATGCCGAACATCCCACGCTTTCACCTGGCCATGCCGGTCGACGACCTCGACGCCGCCCGCCGCTTCTACGGCGGGACGCTCGGCCTGGAGCAGGGGCGCAGCTCCGACACGTGGATCGACTGGAACCTGCACGGCCACCAGTTCGTCACGCACCTCGCGCCGAGGACCGAGCGCGTGCACAACCCCGTCGACGGCCACGACGTGCCGGTCCCCCACTTCGGGCTGGTCCTGACCGTCCCCGAGTTCGAGACGCTGGCCGACAAGCTCAGGAGCGCCGGCACGAAGTTCGTCATCGAGCCGTACGTGCGGTTCAAGGGCGAGCGCGGCGAGCAGTGGACGATGTTCCTGCTGGACCCGGCGGGCAACGCGCTGGAGTTCAAGGCCTTCGCGGACGACTCCCAGGTGTTCGCGGCCTGACGCGCACCCCAAGCCGCCTTTAGGAATCTTGCACAACGCGCAAGTTTCGGTAGCGTGGATGGTGACCCCGAGCCACGACCTGGTCACACCAGGTCAGACAGGGAGAAGGCCACCATGACCACGGCAGAGCGGCAGCGCACCGCGCAGGAGCTCATCCGGCCGCAGTTGCCCGCCGATCTCGTGCAGCGCGGTGAGTGCCCGTTCGACCCGGCCGGTGGGCTGACCGAGTTGAGCGGGCAGGGGCGGATTCACCGGATCGAGCACAAGGGCGAGATCGTCTGGCTCGTCACCGGGCACGACGAGGCGCGGGCCGTGCTCGCCGACCCGCGGATGAGCGCGGACCGGATCAACAGCCCGCGCGCCCGCAAGCTGATCTCGCCCGAGCTGCACGCGGAGATGTTCCCGCCGGAGCGGCGGGCCGGGTCGTTCATCTTCATGGACGCCCCCGAGCACACCCGCTACCGCAGGCTGCTGACCGGGCAGTTCACCGTCCGGCGGATGCGCGACCTGACGCCGCGCATCCACGAGATCGTCAACGCCCGGCTCGACGCGATGATCGAGAAGGGACCGCCGGCCGACCTGGTGCAGGACTTCGCGCTGCCGGTGCCATCGCTGGTGATCTGCGAGCTGCTGGGCGTCGACTACGGCGACCGCGAGGAGTTCCAGCACCGCACGGCCAAGCTGCTCAGCCTGCACACGACGGTCGACGAGCAGATCAAGGTCAACACGGACCTGCGCCGCTTCATGCACGGACTCGTCCGCGACAAGCAGCGAGACCCCGGCGACGACCTGCTGTCCGGGCTGGTCCGCGACACCGACCTCAACACCGACGAGCTCGCAGGCATCGCGAACCTGCTGCTCATCGCGGGTCACGAGACCACGGCGAACATGCTCGCCCTCGGCACGTTCGCGTTGCTCGAACACCCGGACCAGCTGGCGAAACTGCGGGAGCACCCCGAGCTGGTCGAGAACGCGGTCGAGGAGCTGCTGCGCTACCTCTCGATCATCAGCATGGGCGTCTCGCGGCACGCCAAGGAGGACGTGACGTTAGGTGCCGCCACCATCCGCGAGGGCGAGACCGTCGTCGTGTCGGTGCCCGCGGTGAACCGCGACGAGACCCAGTACGACGATCCGCACGAGCTGCGTGTCGACCGCCCTCGCGGTCACCACGTGGCGTTCGGGCACGGTATCCACCAGTGCCTCGGCCAGCAGCTGGCCCGCGTGGAGATGGCCGCCGGCTTCACCGAGCTGCTGCGCAGGCTGCCGGCGCTGCGGCTCGCCGTGCCCGCCGATGAGGTGCCGCTGCGGACCGACATGTCGATCTACGGCGTGCACGCGCTCCCGGTCACCTGGTGAACCCGGCGCCGAGCTGGTCGATCATCTTGCCGACCAGCTCGGTCGCCGTGAACCGCTCGGAGGCGGACGGCGTGTCCAGCCACCACTGCACCACCGCGCGCAACGACGCGAGGATCGTCGACGCCGCCACGGCCGGGTAGGGGTCGGCAGCGGGGTCGACTCCGCACCGGTCCGCGATCGCCGCGGTCAGCTCCTGTTCACGGGCGGCGTAGGCGGCGAGCACGTGCGGGAGCATCGCCGGGTGGCGGCGCAGCTCCCGCAGCTGGCGAAGGCGCTCCAGGTCGACGCGCGCCGGGTACATCGCGTGCAACGCCTCGCGCAACGCGACCAGCACCGGCTCGTCCGCGGGCCTGTTTTCGAACTCCCGCACGAACATCTCGGCCATCAGCGTGTCGCCGGCCATGACCGCTTCCTCTTTCGAGGAGAAGTAGTTGAAGAACGTCCGCAACGACACCCCGGCGGCCCGCGCGATCTGCTCGACCGTCACGCCGTCGTAGCCGTGTTCGACGCACAGGCTCCACGCGGCGTCACCCAGCGCCACCCTGGTGGCGGCCTTCTTGCGTTCACGCAGGCCCGTCATGGCGCAAAGGTTAGTGCGCGAACAGGAAAGCTTCGTGCTGAGACGCACCTGTACCGGGAATTGGTGTAGACCTTGCTAGGGAGGTGACCGCCTCACTACGGTCCGTGAGAACGCTCTCACAGACCTGCGGAGGACTGGTGCGCCTACTCGGAGTCGTCGTCCTGGCCGGTGCCCTGCTCACCGCCGGCCAGGCACATGCCTCGCCCCCACGAGCAGCGAACGCGTCAACCGTCACCTTGATCACGGGTGACCAGGTGCTCACCGGCCAGCGCGCGGTCAGACCGGCGCCGGGCCGCGAGCACATCGTGTTCACGACCTACACCGCGCAGGGCCACGAGTACGTCGTGCCCTCGGACGCGATGCCGATGATCGTGAGCGGCCACCTCGACGAGCGCCTCTTCGACGTCACCGAGCTCGCGACGTACGGCGGCGCCCTGCCCGTGATCGTCACCTATCCCGAGGGCACGCTCAGCGCCCAGTCCGGCCTTCAGCTGCGCAGCATCAACGGCGTGGCCTTCGACGCCGCCAGAACTCCGCTCGCAGGTGGCCTGTCGGCGTCCGGGGCGAAGAAGATCTGGCTCGACGCCAGGCGCAGGGCCAACCTGGACCGCAGCGTCGCCCAGATCAACGCCCCTGCCGCGTACAGCGCGGGTTTCACCGGCAAGGGCACCACGGTCGCCGTCCTCGACACCGGGGTCGACCAGACCCATCCGGACCTGAAGGGCCGCGAGGTCGGCGAGCGCAACTTCACCTCCTCCCCCGACACGGGTGACCACCACGGCCACGGCACGCACGTGGCGTCGATCATCGCGGGCACCGGAGCGAAGAGCGGTGGCAAGTACCGCGGCGTGGCACCGGACGCCGGCATCCTCGACGTGAAAGTGCTGGGCGACAACGGCTCCGGCCAGGACAGCGGCATCATCGCCAGCATGGAGTGGGCGGTCGAGCAGGGCGCCCAGATCGTCAACATGAGCCTCGGCGGCCACGACACCCCGGAGATCGAGCCCCTCGAGGAGGCGGTCAACCGCCTCAGCGCCGAGAAGGGCACGCTGTTCGTGATCGCCGCGGGCAACAGCGGCCCGAACAGCAGCACCGTCGGCTCACCCGGCACCGCCGACGCCGCCCTCACCGTCGGCGCCGTCGACGACCGGAACCAGATCGCGGAGTTCTCGAGCCGAGGCCCGACCAAGGCCGGCGCGCTCAAGCCCGACCTCACCGCGCCGGGCGTCGGCATCGTCGCCGCGCTGCACTCCGACGGCAGGATCGGCCCGCCCGTAGCCGACGGCTACACCTCGCTCGACGGCACGTCGATGGCCACCCCGCACGTCGCGGGCGCGGCGGCCCTCCTGCGCCAGCAGCATCCCGGCCTCACCGGCACCGCGCTCAAGGCCCGCCTCACCGCGAGCACCACGCCCACCGCGACGCTGACCCCGTTCGACCAGGGCTCCGGCCGCGTCGACGTCGCCAAGCTGATCAAGCAGAGCGTGACGTCGGCCCCGACCAGCCTCAGCTTCGGCTCCCACCGGTGGCCGCACACCGGCGAACCCGCGCTGACCAAGGAGATCACCTACACCAACGCGGGCTCCGAACCGGTCACCCTCGACCTCACCACCGAGACGACCGGCGCGCTCTTCAGCGTCTCCCCCGCCACGCTCACCGTGCCCGCGGGCGGTACCGCGACCGCCACGGTCACCGCGGACGTCGCGAAGCAGCCGGATGGCGGCGTGCTGGGCGGCGCGATCGTCGCGAGCGGCGTGCGCACGGCAGTCGTCGTCGACCTGGAGAAGGAGAGCTACGACGTCACGATCACCGCGACCCAGCGTTCCGGCGCCAAGTCCTCGCCGTCCTACGCGTTCCTGGTCAACGTGGACACCGGCGCCCGCGTCTGGCCGAACGCGGGAGTGGCCCGTCTGACCAAGGGCCGCTACCTCCTGAACGGCGGCGTCATGTCCTCGGAAGGCGCCTACACCCACGACGCGATCAACTACCCGAACCTGACCGTCACCGGCGCGACGACGATCGACCTCGACGCCAGGCAGGCCAGGCCGGTCCAGGTGACGCTCCCCGTCACCGCGCAACTCTCGTTGCTGCAGACCGGTTTCGAACGAACCGTCAACGGCACCAGCTACACCATCGGCAACTTCTCGGTGGGCGGCGACATCTCCCACCTCGGCATGGCGAGCCTCGGCCCCGACTCGAACGAGGTGACCGGCAAGATCGCGACGTTCTGGAAGGCGGGCCCCGACTTCTACGGCCTCGCCTGGTACCGGAAGGGCCACGCGCCGAACGGCCTGACCAGGACCGTCGCCCGCAAGAACCTCGCCACCGTCAAGGTGGACATGCCACCGTTGAAGCCGGGCCAGAACGCCACCATCGGCCACACCTCGGCACCAGAAGGCCGCGCCGACTGGGGCTACGGCTCGCTCGACAACCTGGCTCCGGGCCCGCGCACCGAGCACTACGGCGGCGAGGGCGGCGACTGGTCGCGCAGGTTCACCCAGTTCGACGAGAACGGCTACATCGGCGCCCTGGCCACCCCGCTCCGGCACTACAAGCCGGGCCGCTCGTACCTGGAACCGTTCAACCGCGCGGTGTTCGGCCCGGCTCTGCCTCCCGCGCGCGGCGTTCCGCACACGTTCCGCACCGGCGACCTGATGCGCGTCACGGTTCCTCTGTTCGGCGACAACGCGGGCAACGAGGGCTACGCCCCGGTCACCGAGGCCAGGACCACGGTGTACCGCGACAACGCCAAGGCCTGCGAGACCGCCGAGGCGGGCTGGTGCCTGACCGACGTGCAGCCGGGCGCCGCGAACTACCGCGTCGAGACCACGGCGACCCGCTCCAGCCCGCTGAGCACCGTGGTGTCCGGCGTCTGGACGTTCCGCAGCGACACCACCGCGCAGCGGACTCCGTTGCCGCTCAGCGTCATCCGCTTCACCCCGCAGCTCGACGACGACGGCCACGCCCAAGCGGGCCGCATGTTGTCGGTGCCGATCTCGACCCAGTCGCAGACCGGCTCGGTGCGCATCACGTCCGTTGAGGTCTCTTACGACGGCGGCACGACGTGGCGGTCCACGCCCATCACCAGTGGCCGTGTGCTGCTCGCCCACCCGAGGGACGCCAAGTCGGTCTCTCTGCGCGCCAAGGCATCCGGCTACGGCCAGACCGTCGAGCAGACGATCGTCAACGCCTACCTGCTGCGCTGACGGAAGTCGCCCGCGTGCTCCTCCGCCCACCCGGCGAACGAGCGCGCGGGCCTTCCCAGCACGTCCTCCACGGTCGGCACGACCGTGTACCCCTCCGCGGGCATGTCCCGCTTCCACCCGAGCAGCACGTCGACGATCTCGACGGGCCTCCCCGCGGCCAGCATCTCCGCGCGTGCCTCGTCCTCCGACTGCTCGACGTAACGGATCTCCTGCCCGGTCGCCGCGCTGATCGCCGCCACCTGCTGCGGCACCGTCAACGCTTCCGGCCCCGTCAACGTGTACGTGCGGCCGCCGTGCCCACCCCTCACGAGCACGGCGGCCGCCACCGCGCCGATGTCGCCCTCGTGCACGAGCGCGCTCCTCGCACCGGCGAACGGCTCACGCACCTCCCCCTTCTCGCGCACCGACTCGGCCCAGACCAGCGCGTTCGACATGAAGTCCATCGGCCGCAGCACCGTCCACTCCAGCGAACTCGCCGTGACCGCCTCCTCCATCGGACTCCGGTAACCGCTCCACAGCACGGTGATCCGCCGCACCCCGGCCTTCTCGGCACGACGGACCAGCTCGGGCCCGCTGAGCAGCTCGGCGTAGTCGGCACCCGCGTTCGACAGCAGGTGCACGCCGGTCACGCCGTCGAACGGAATCGTCTCCGGCCTGGTCAGGTCCCCCTCGACGACCTCGACCTGCTCGGGCAGGCGCGCCAGAGCGGCGTTCCTGGTCACAGCACGTACCTGCTGGCCCAGCGCCAGCAGCTCTCCCACCACCTGCCGACCGGCGTTACCTGTAGCCCCCGCAACGAGAATCGTCATGGCAGCGACCGTAGAACCTCCAGTGCGGTGGAGATCAAGACTGCCGGCGATCGCGCGAGTTCCGAGACTTGCGCAAAACTTACGCAACCTCCGCAAACCCAGAGCAAGCCAACGCAAGTGAGCCCATCGAGATCGAATCAATTTCTGGGTGACGTTCGGGTGCGAACTTCCGGCAGCAGTGCTCAACCCGCTGCTGGTGATCGGCCGTGCGGCGACCACGACGGCGTTCGGGCACCCGAACAACGCCTCGTCTTTCCTGTTCAGAGCGGTCTGTCGCAAATTTGCGCAATCACGTCGACATATTGCGGTAATCTGCTGGGCACTTCTACGGTGAGGCGCGCCACACCCCCTCGCGTCCCCACCGAGAAGGGCCAAGCACGCCATGTCATCGACGACACGCGCTCGCTCACGCCTAGCGCCCCTGCTGGCATCAGCACTCACCGCCGCAACGCTCATGATCTCGCCGCCCGCGCAGGCCGCGCCGGTGAGCCTGGATCTGCAGAAGCAGACCCGCATCGACCAGGTCACGCTCAAGGCGTCGCGCAACGGCACGGAGACCTTCGCCGTGCAGACGAGCCTCGACGGCAGAGGCTGGTCGACGCTCGTCGCGGAACGACCACACACGTTCGAGAACGGCCAAGTCACGTTCCGGGTCGACCCGACGCTGGTCCGGCACGTCCGCGCCACCAGGACCACCGCGAAGCTCGAGGTGCACGAGGCGGCCGCGAGCGTGAAGCTGCGGGCGAGCTACAGCGCCGGCAGCACGACGCAGAACTACCAGGCGTCCAACGTCGGTGACGGCGATCAGTCGTCGTACTGGGAGAGCGCGAACAACGCGTTCCCGCAATGGGTTCAGGCCGATCTCGGGTCCGCCGTCAAGGCCGACCGGGTCGTGCTGAAGCTGCCCGCCGCGAACTGGGGCACCCGCACGCAGACGATCGCCGTCCAGGGCAGCACGGACGGCACCGCCTTCACGGATCTGGTGCCCGCCAAGGGATACGAGTTCAACCCGGCGAGCAGCAACACCGTCACCATCGACTTCACCGCTGCCACCACGCGGTACGTGCGGCTGCGGATCACCGCGAACACCGGCTGGCCCGCGGGTCAGCTCAGCGAGTTCGAGGTCCACGGACCGGCCAGCGGTGACACGCGGGCCCCCACCGCGCCGGGCAACCTCGCCTTCACCCAGCCGCAGGCCGGGCAGATCCGGCTCACCTGGAACGCGAGCACGGACGATGTGGGCGTCACCGGCTACGACGTCTACGCCAACGGGTCACTCCGCACGACCGTCACCGGCACGACGTACACCGACGGCCAGCCGGACGGGTTGCGGGTCAGCTACCACGTGATCGCGAAGGACGCGGCGGGCAACCAGTCCCCCGCCAGCAACACCGTGACCAGGGAAGGCGCCGCCGGCGAGAATCTGGGGCAGGGCAAGCCCGTTGTCGCGAACAACCACGTGCACAACTTCGTCGCCGTCAACGCCAACGACGGCAACGTGGGCACTTACTGGGAGTCCAACGGGTTTCCCGGCACGCTGACCGTCCAACTGGGATCGAACGCGGAACTGAGTTCGATCGCGGTCAAGCTCAACCCCGACGCGATCTGGGGTGCGCGTTCGCAGCACGTCGAGGTGCTGGGCCGAGAGCAGAGCGCCACCGCGTTCACCAGCCTGGTCGCCGGACGCGACTACCGCTGGGACCCGGCGAGCGGCAACAGCGTCACGATCGGTGTGTCCGCGCGGGTCGCCGACGTCCAGCTCAGGTTCACGTCCAACACCGGCGCGCCCGGTGCCCAGGTGGCGGAGATCCAGGTGTTCGGCACCCCTGCCCCGAACCCCGACCTCACCGTCACCGGCACGTCGTTCAGCCCCACGAGCCCCGTCGAGACCGACCAGATCACGCTCAACGCGACGGTGAGCAACGCCGGCAGCGCCGCGAGCAGCGCGACCGACGTGACGTTCTTCCTCGGCACGACCGCGGTCGGCACTGCTCAGGTCGGCGCGCTCGCGGCGGGTGCGCAGGCGAACGTCGGCACCACCGTCGCGGCCCGGCCGGAGGGCTCCTACCAGTACACCGCGAAGGTCGACGAGACCAAGAAGGTCGCGGAGCAGAACGAGGCCAACAACTCGCGCCTGCACCCCGATCTTCTCGTGGTGACGCCGGTGCCGAGCTCCGACCTGGTCGCGGTGCCGGCGTGGTCGCCGGGCAACCCGGGCGACGGCCAGAACACCACCTTCACCGTCGCCATCAAGAACCAGGGCACCATCAACAGTGCCGCTGGAGCGCACGGCATCACGGTCACGATCCTGAGCAACGGCCAGACCGTGCGCACGTTCACCGCCGGCCACAACGGCACGATCAACGCCGGCGCCACGACCGCTCCGGTCACCCTCGGCACGTGGACTGCGGCGAACGGCCGGTACACGATCCGCACGACGATCGCCAACGACGGCAACGAGATCCCTGCCAAGCAGGGCAACAACACCAGCGAGCAGTCGCTGTTCATCGGCCGCGGCGCCGGCGTTCCGTGGCAGCACGTCGAAGCCGAGGACGCGGTCATCGGCGGCGGCGCGCAGACGCTCAGTCCGAACCGGACGATCGGAGACCTCGCCGGCGAGGCGTCCGGCCGCCGTGCCGTCACCCTGAACAACACGGGCGCCTCGGTCGAGTTCACGACGAGCGCACCCACGAACACCCTGGTCACCCGCTTCTCCATCCCGGACAGCGCCGGCGGCGGGGGCATCACGTCCAACCTCAACGTCTACGTCAACGGCCAGTTCCACAAGGCCATCGACCTGACTTCGAAGTACATGTGGCTCTACGGCAACGAAGCCTCGCCGCAGAACTCGCCGGGAGCCGGCGGCCCTCGCCACATCTACGACGAGGCGAACGTGATGCTCAACTCGACGTTCCCGGCGGGCACGAAGATCAAGCTGCAGAAGGACGCCGCCAACACCACGAACTACGCGATCGACTTCGTGAACTTCGAACAGGTGTCGGCGGCGGGCAATCCCGACGCCGCGCGCTATGCCGTGCCCGCCGGGTTCTCCCACCAGGACGTGCAGAACGCGCTCGACCGGGTGCGGATGGACACCACCGGCACGCTGATCGGCGTCTACCTGCCCGCCGGCACCTACCAGACCGCGCAGAAGTTCACCATCTACGGCAAGGCGGTCCGCGTGGTCGGCGCCGGTCCGTGGTTCACCCGGTTCCAGGCTCCGGCGAACCAGGAGAACACCGACATCGGCTTCGACGCGCAGTCGTCCGCGAGCGGCTCGACGTTCAGCGGGTTCGCCGTGTTCGGCAACTACACCCAGCGCATCGACGGGCCGGGCAAGGTGTTCAACTTCGCCGGCGTGCAGAACATGACCATCGAGAACATCTGGGTCGAGCACATGATGTGCATGTTCTGGGGCACCAACGTCGACAACAACGTCATCAGGGACAGCCGGGTCCGCGACCTCTACGCGGACGCGATCAACATGACGAACGGGTCGGCGGGCAACCGGGTCGCGAACATCGAGGCGCGCTCGACCGGTGACGACGCGTTCGCGTTGTTCGCCGCCACCGACGCCGGCGGAAGCGGTCAGCGGGACAACGTCTTCGAGAACCTGACGGCGCTGACCCCGTGGCGTGCGGCCGGTGTCGCGGTGTACGGCGGCAAGCTCAACACGTTCCGCAACATCTACGTGGCGGACACGCTCACCTACTCCGCGGTGACGATCAGCTCGCTGGACTTCGGTTACCCGATGGAGGACTTCGGGCCGGAGCCGACGACGCTGAGCGGCCTCACGCTGGTGCGTTCCGGTGGTCACTTCTGGGGCGCGCAGACGTTCGGCGCGATCTGGATGTTCTCGGCTTCCAAGAAGTACACCGGGATCCGGGTGAGCGACGTCGAGATCATCGACCCGACGTACAGCGGAATCATGTTCCAGACCAAGTACAACGGCGCCCACGAGAACATCTTCCAGGACACCGTGCTGTCCAACGTGAGCATCTCGGGTGCGCGCAAGAGCGGCGACGAGTTCGACGCCAAGTCCGGCTTCGGCCTGTGGGCCAACGAGATGCCGGAGCCCGGCCAGGGTCCCGCCGTCGGCGCGGTGACGATCAACGGCATCCGGTTCAGCGACAACTTCCAGGACATCAGGAACACCACGACCACCTTCAAGATCAATATCAGTTGATTTCCCTGCCGTGAAGGACAATTCGATGAAGAACACGCTCTTGAGGCGTGCGGTGAGCGCTGCACTCGTCACCGCACTGGCACTCTTCGGACTGACACCAACGGCGGGAGCGGCGGTCGTCAGGCTCTCCGCCACCCTGACCGCGTCGAGCAACAACGGCCCGTACGGCGCCGGTAACGCCGGTGACGGCAACCAGGGCAGTTACTGGGAGAGCACGAACAACGTGTTCCCGCAGTGGATCCAGGCCGATCTCGGCGCCGCGAGGGACGTCAGCAAGGTCGTGCTGAGGCTCCCCTCGAACTGGGAGCAGCGCACGCAAACCCTTGCCGTGCAGGGAAGCTCGAACGGCGCACAGTTCAGCGACCTCGTGGGCTCGCGCGGGCAGGTGTTCTCACCCGGCGCGAACAACACCGTGACGCTGGACTTCGCGGCGACCGGCATCAGGTACGTCCGGGTGACGATCAGCGCGAACACCGGCTGGCCGGCGGGCCAGCTCAGCGAGTTCGAGGTGCACGGCGAGTCCGGCCCGGTCGACCCGCCGCCGACCGGGGACAACCTCGCCCAGGGCAAGCCGGTCGAAGAGTCCGGCCACGTGCACGACTTCGTGGCCGCCAACGCCGTCGACGGCAACACCGGCACGTACTGGGAGTCCAACGGCTTCCCCGGTCACCTGACCGCGAAGCTCGGCGCGAACGCGGACCTCTCCTCGATCGTCGTGAAGCTCAACCCCGACCCGATCTGGGGTGCGCGCACGCAGAACTTCGAGGTGCTGGGCAGGGACTCGGCCGCCACGGCGTTCGCGACCCTGAAGGCGCGGGCGGACCACCGGTTCGACCCGGCCACCGGCAACACCGTGACGATCCCGGTCACCGGCAGGGCGACGGACGTGCGGCTGCACTTCTACTCCAACACCGGCGCGCCCGGCGGCCAGGTCGCCGAGTTCCAGGTGTTCGGCTCCGCCGCACCGGCTCCCGACCTGACCGTCACGAACCTGACCTGGGCCCCGCAGAACCCGAGCGAGGCCGACGCGATCAGGCTCACCGCCACGGTCCGCAACGGCGGCACGGTCGCCTCGGGCGCGACGAGCGTCAACATCACCCTCGGCGGCACCTCGGCCGGCACCGCGCAGGTCGGCGGGCTCGCTCCTGGAGCCACCGCCACCGTCAGCGTGGACGCCGGGCGGCGGGGTGCCGGGTCCTATCCGGCCGCGGCCACCGTGGACCCGGCCAACCAGGTCGCGGAGACCAACGAGGGCAACAACACCTTCACCTCCGGCACTCCCCTGGTCGTCGGCCAGGCACCGGGACCGGACCTGCGGATCACCGGCATCACGCCGAACCCGTCGAGCCCGGCGGCCGGCCAGCAGGTGACGTTCGCGGTGCAGGTGAACAACCGCGGCACCGCGCAGGCCGGTGCGTCGGTGACACGAGTGGCCGTCGGTAGCAGCACGTTGAGCGCCAACACTTCCGCGATCGACGCCGGTCAGACCGTGACGGTCAACGTCGGCACCTGGACCGCCACCAACGGCGGCGCCACGGCCACCGCGACCGCCGACGCGACCGGCCAGGTCGCGGAGACCAA
The DNA here is from genome assembly GCF_003269295.1 of Lentzea atacamensis. Lineage (GTDB taxonomy): Bacteria > Actinomycetota > Actinomycetes > Mycobacteriales > Pseudonocardiaceae > Lentzea > Lentzea atacamensis. The sequence goes on from NZ_QLTT01000001.1 coordinate 1,116,088, forward strand.
CGAGAACAACAACACCGCGACCCGGTCCATCGTGGTCGGACGCGGCGCTTCGGTTCCGTTCACGTCGTACGAGGCGGAGAGCGGCCGGTACCAGGGGCAGCTGCTGGAGGCGGACGCGAAGCGCACGTTCGGGCACACCAACTTCGGCAGCGAGTCCTCCGGCCGCAAGTCGGTGCGGCTCGACTCGCAGGGCCAGTTCGTGGAGATCACCTCGACGGTCAGCACGAACTCGATCGTGGTGCGCAACTCGATCCCGGACGCGGCCGGTGGCGGCGGCCAGGAAGCGACGATCAGCCTGTACGCCAACGACCGGTTCGTGCAGAAGCTCACCCTCTCGTCGCGGCACAGCTGGCTCTACGGCACCTGCGACGACCCGGAGTGCCTCACCAACCGGCCGGGTGGCGACGCCCGCAGGTTGTTCGACGAGTCGTCGTCCCTGCTCGCGAACACCTATCCGGCGGGAACCCGCTTCAAGCTCCAGCGCGACGCGGGTGACAGCGCGCAGTTCTACGTCATCGACCTGATCGACCTGGAGCAGGTCGCACCGGCGGCGCAGCAGCCGGCGGAGTGCGTGTCGATCACGCAGTACGGCGCCACCGCGAACGACCAGACGGACGACGCGGACGCCATCCAGCGCGCGGTCACGGCCGACCAGAACGGCGAAATCCCGTGCGTCTGGATTCCGGCCGGCAGGTTCCGCCAGGAGAAGAAGATCCTTACCCAGTTCAACAGCGGCGGCTACAACCAGGTCGGCATCCGCAACGCCACGATCCGCGGCGCGGGCATGTGGCACTCGCAGCTGTTCTCGCTGACCCAGCCGCAGGACGCCGGCACGATCAACCACCCGCACGAGGGCAACTTCGGGTTCGACATCGACGACAACGTGCAGCTTTCCGACATCGCGATCTTCGGCTCCGGCCGGATCCGCGGCGGCGACGGCAACGCCGAGGGCGGCGTCGGGCTCAACGGCCGGTTCGGCAAGAACACCAAGGTCACCAACGTGTGGATCGAGCACGCCAACGTCGGTGTCTGGGTCGGCCGCGACTACACCAACCTGCCCGACCGCTGGAACCCCGGCGACGGCCTGCAGTTCAGCGGCATGCGCATCCGCGACACCTACGCCGACGGCATCAACTTCACCAACGGCACGCGCAACTCCACGGTGTTCAACTCGTCGTTCCGCACCACGGGCGACGACGCACTCGCGGTGTGGGCGAGCAAGTACGTGAAGGACCAGTCGGTGGACGTCGGCAGCGGTAACGCGTTCCTCAACAACACGATCGCGTTGCCGTGGCGTGCCAACGGAATCGCCATCTACGGAGGTGCGAACAACCGCGCGGAGAACAACATCATCTCCGACACGGCGAACTACCCGGGCATCATGCTGGCGACCGACCACGACCCGCTGCCGTTCTCGGGCACGACGCTGCTCGCCAACAACGCCCTGTACCGCACCGGCGGCGCGTTCTGGGGTGAGGCGCAGGAGTTCGGCGCCATCACGCTGTTCTCGCAGAACCTGCCGATTCCCGGTGTCACGATCCGCGACACCGAGATCCTCGACTCCACCTACGACGGAATCCAGTTCAAGGGTGGCGGCAGCGGGATGCCGGACGTCGCGATCACCAACGTGCGCATCGACAAGTCCAACAACGGGTCCGGCATCCTCGCGATGGCCCAGGCCCGCGGTTCGGCACGGCTGACGAACGTCACGATCACCAACTCCCGGGACGGCGACATCACCGTGGAACCCGGCTCGCAGTTCGTCATCAACTAGCTCACCTTTAGAACCACCTCCGGTCGGGTATCCCCTGGCCGGAGGTGGTCTCTCATGCCGACTGTCGTCGTCGGGTTCGACGGTTCCGACCTCGCCCGCCGAGCCGCTCTGTGGGCCGCCGAGGAGGCTTCCCGCTGCGGCGCGACCCTGCAGGTCGTCCAGGCCGTCCGCTCACCTCTGCCCGAGCCGGTCTTCACCCCCATGTCCACGCCCGTGCCGGAGTTCGTCACCGAGGAGACGATGAGGCGCGCCGCCGAGGACCACCTCGCCGAGCTGGCCGCCGAGATCAAGCGGGACTGGCCCGACCTCCGGCTCGCCACGCGCGTGGGCCTCGGCCGCCCGGTCGACGTGCTCGCCATGGAGGAGGGTGAACTCCTCGTGCTCGGTTCGTCCGGCCGCACCGGCATCGCGGAGATGTTCCTCGGTTCCACCGCCGCCGAACTGGTGTCGATCGGCGGGCGTCCCGTCGTGGTGACCCGCTCCGGCCCCCTGGACGGCCGCGTGGTCGTCGGCATCGACGGCTCCGACACCTCCGCGGACGCGATCGCCTTCGCCTTCGCGTTCGCCTCCCGGCACGGCCGCGAGCTGCTGGCCATCCACGCGTGGAACGACGTCGGCTGGGCCGAGCTGCCGGAGCAGGACTGGGACCACATCCGCGTGGACCTCGCCAAGCTGCTCGAGGACCAGCTCGCGGACCACCGCGCGCGGTACCCCGAGGTACATGTCGCGCAAGAGGTCGCGTTCGACGCACCCGCCCGCGCGTTGCTCCAGGCGGCCGATGGCGCGGCCCTCGTCGTGGTCGGCAGCCACGGCCGCGGCGCGGTGAAGCGTGCAATTCTGGGCTCGGTGAGCCACGCTGTGCTGCACCACGCGCCGTGCCCGGTCGCCGTGGTCCATCGGAGGTGACGCGAGATGCGCGGGTCAGCGGCCGTGCTGTTGTGCTTCATGCTGACTTCCTGCGCCGGTCAGCAGCCACCGCCCCAGGCTCCCGCGTCGAGCACGCCGACCGACACGTCGACGCCGAGCATCCCGGCCCCGCTGCCGCCGTCGTCCGCGCCGCTGACCACTCCGTCACGCGCGCTGGACGGCATCACGGTGCGGGGCACGGTGACGGCGGGCGTCGAGGCCGGCTGCCTGATCCTCGACACCGGCACCGCGCAGTACCTGCTGCTCGGCGCGGATCCGGCGATCGCGGTGGCCGGTGCAGAGGTGGAGGTGTCCGGGAAGGCCGAGCCTGGGGCGATGACGACCTGTCAGCAGGGCACGCCGTTCCAGGTGACGAAGACCCAGCGGGTGTCGGGTTGACCTCGGCCGCGCCTTCGGATCCGGCCTCGTACGTTCCGCCCGAGTACTTCACGGCCGCCGACAGTCCGAAGTGGGCGCAGAAGCACTGGCTGAACGTGCCCGGGCCGTTCTACACGGGTGAGACCGACACCTGCTGGACCGGTCGCCAGTCCGCACCGCGCCACGTCCTCTACGGCGGCGAGTACCAGAACGAGTTCGTCTACCGCCAGCCCAAGACCAAGGCCGAGGTCGAGTGCCTGCTGTCGGCCGCCGACGACGACCCGTTCGACGGCTACGCCTACGACGGCGACTCGCGGTGGACACCGGACGCCGTCCGCGCCTGGTGGGACCAGCGAGGCCAGGTCGAGGAGCACCTCGCGGCGCTGATCGACGAGTGGACCGCGGACGGGAACTCGTACGCGCTCGATGCTGCCGAGGGCGCACGCGACTTCCTCGCCTACCTGGCAGGCGACCTCAGGACCGATCTGCGGGCCTACCTGTTCCGCCTGGAACAAGGCCGCTACCCGGGAGCCGGTGACCAGCTCCCGGATCTCTGAGTCAACGCAGCGCCTCGCGCAGGAACGCGGCCGCCTGGTTGATCGCGGCCTCGGCGGCGTGCGTACCGCGCAACGCGTTCAGCATCACGAAGTCGTGGATCGCGCCGGCGTACCGGACCGCGGTGACGGGCACACCGGCCTCGCGCAGCTTGTCCGCGTAGGCCTCACCCTCGTCGCGCAGCACGTCCGCCTCAGCCGTGATCACCAGCGCCTGCGGCAGACCCTCCAGCTGTTCCCTGGTGGCCCGCAACGGGGACGCGGTGATCTCGGCACGCTCCACCGGGTTCGTCGTGTACTGGTCCCAGAACCACTGCATGGCGTCGCGGCGCAGGAAGTAGCCCTCGGCGAACTGCAGGTACGAGTCGGTGTCGAAGGACGCGTCGGTCACCGGGTAGAAGAGGACCTGGGCCTTGAGCTCGACGTCGCCGCGTTCCTTGGCCTGCAACGTGAGCGCGGCCGCCATGTTGCCGCCGACCGAGTCACCGGCGACCGCGATCCGCGTCGCGTCGAGGCCGTGGTCGGCGCCATTGCTCAGAATCCACTGCGCGGTGGCGTAGTTCTGGTTGATCGCGACCGGGTAGCGGGCCTCCGGCGAGAGCGAGTAGTCGGGGAAGACGACGGCGGCACCCGCGCCCACGGCGAGTTCGCGGACCAGGCGGTCGTGGGTGTGGGCGTTGCCGAACACCCAGCCCGCGCCGTGGATGTAGAGGATGACCGGGAGCTCACCGGTAGCGCCGGCCGGCTTGATCACGCGGACCTTGAAGCCGTCGAGCTCGACCCATTGCTCGTCGACCTCCGGTTTGTCGACGGCACCCGACTGGACCTCGTCGACGGCCTTGCGGCCCTCGGCGGGCGGGATCTCGAACAGGAACGGCGGCTGGGCGGTGGCGGCGGCGAACTCGGCGGCGGCGGGCTCGAGAACTGGGCGCTTCATGGCTGCTCCTTCAGGTCGGATGCCATAAAGCTAGTGCGCGATTAAATCGCGCACAACGTAACTGTCGCCTCACCGCCGCCGGGAATAACCTCAGCCCACCGTGAAGGACGCGGTCGCGCCGGTGAAGCCGGTGATCTTGCCGGTCCAGCCGCTCTTCTCGTCGCCGTGGTGCAGGATCCGGTAGGTGCCCGCGGGCGTGTCCGCCGGGATCTGCCAGGTGATCGTGGCGTTCGAGAACGCGATGCCGACCCGTTCCCACTTGTAGCGCGTGGACCAGTCACCGTCGTCGGCCACGCGCGTCCACTGGCCGTTCACCTGCCGCTGCACCTCCAGGAAGGTGCGGTTGCGGTGCAGGTTGTTCTTCGGGTGCCCGGTGACGAACACGGCCGTCACGGTCTCGCCGCGCGCGTAGGACGACTTCGGAGAGCTCAGGACGTCGCCGTACTTCTTGTCAGCGGGCTTGTCGTCGAGCACGACACCGGTCTGGAGGTTGATGTCGGTGAAGGGCGGCTTGCCCGGCGTCGGACCGGCGGGCAGCGTTGTGCCGTTCTTCATCGACGCCGCGAGCTTGCCGAACTCCTGCTGGTACGCGGGTGTGGTGTTGCGGCCGAACAGCGTGGAGCCACCCTCGTACTGCTGCGAGTCGTACTCCTCCGGCGTGGTGACGTACTGGCTGTAGTCGTTGGCGTAGCCCTGGATCAGCACGTGCTGCACGGGCACACCGAGTTCGGCGGCGACCGTCTTGCGGATGCGCAGGCCCGCGGTGATCGTGACCTCACCGGGCACCGCGACGAGGTGCAACTGTCCGATTCGGACGATCTGCAGCGGCAGAACGTTCGGCGTCGCGGCGACCAGACCCGTCGGCACCAAAGAGGCCTTCGGGTACTGGCACGACTTCAGCCACTCCGGCACCTCCATGTTGAGCGGCTCGAACAGCTTCTTCAGCGGCGACTGCATGCCCTCGGAGAAGCCGGGGATCGCCGGGCCGTCCTCGATGCTGCCCGCGATCGTCGACGCGCCGACGACTCCCGAGCACGTCGTGCCGGGCTGGCCGGTGGTGGTGAAGCGGCCTTCGACCTGCACGGTCGACATGTCCACGAACCGCATGCGGTAGTCGACGCCGCTGTTCACGGCCTGCTGAGGACCGCGGTAGATCTCCTGCGCCTTGCGGTTCTGGCGCTCACCGATGATGCGGGCGTTCTCCCACTCGTTCTCGGTGGGGCCGGAACCGGGCTTCAGGTTGAGGTTGGGCGACATGTCGCCGGCGTTGGTGTTCGGGAACGCCGCCACGAAGCCCGCGGTGTTGTCCAGGTACCGCACGCCCTCGTCGTCGTGCTCCCACTGGTAGGCCGCGTAACCCTTGTTGTCCGGGCTGATCAGCGTGTTGGCGTTCGTCACCGACGTGTTGTGCGTGGCGAACCAGCTGATCGCGCCGACGTCGTCGCCGGACTGCTTGAACTTCAGCACGGTCATCTGCGGGTCGATGCCCTGCGGGAAGAAACCCTTGTCGGGGTTGCGGTCGAACGCGACGCGCGACCGGTTGACGCTCGCGTTGGTCAGTTCGCCGATGCCGAGGCTGATCGAACCGGGCTTGAGGTCGTCGTGCGCCTCGACGATCGACTCGGTGATGCCGTCGACCACCGCCGCCAGAGCCTGCGGCTGCATGCCGAGGATCGAGAGGTTGTAGGCGAGGTTGTGCGAGTAGCCGCCGGGGCCGCTGTGCGTGTGCGTGGCCGACAGCAACAGGTTCTCGCGCGTGTAGGTGCTGCCGTACTTGGCCTGCAGCTTGCCGAGCACGCCCTCCTGCACCGCACGGAAGATCATCGCGAGGTCGGCGTTGACGTACGCGACGCGCTTGTTCGTCGCCCGGTCGACCACGACGTAGGCCCGCGAACGCAGCCGCTGGTGGATGCCCGTCGTCTTCTGGTCGAACTTGGAGTAGCCCATCATGCCGTTCTCGGCGGCCGGACCGGTGACGTCGGAGATGCCCCTGCCGACGAGGTAGGGCTCGGGCTCGGCCCACGCGAACGGGCCGCTGACCAGGGCCGCACCCGCAAGTGCGGCGACAACCGTCATGACTGCAGTCCGCATGGACACCCCACTAAGTGAAGGTGATTCACATTTCCCGTTGAACGGTAGGTGATCCAGGCCACTTCGAGCAAGTGACTGCGAGTGCATTGGCCGTGACGACCAGCAAGATCCCGGCCCAGTGGTGGACGTCGAGCCGCTCCCCCAGCAGGATCAGCCCGGCGAGCGCGGCGAGCACCGGGTGAACGCTCATCGCCAGCCCGAACAGGCGCGCGGGCACTTTCCTGAGAGCGATCACATCGACCGCGTACGGCACCACGCTGCAGAAGAGTCCCGCGCCGATCGCGTACACGATCGACATCCCGGTCAGTTTCCCGTGCAGCACCAGCAGCACCGCGACCGGGACGTAGAGCGTCGCCGACATCGCGGTCGCGGCGGCGGGCGCCTGCAGTCCGGGCAACCGGGCCCCGACCAGGCTGTTGAGCAGGATGTACGCGGCCCAGCACGCCGCCGCGAGCAGTCCGGCGCCGATACCGACGTAGTCGCTGCTCGGGCCTGGCAGCACCAGCACGTACACGCCGACGGCCGCGATCAGCACGAACAGGGCGTCCCTCCTGGTGCGCGAGCCTCCCAGCGCGACGGCGAGCGGCCCGAGCACCTCCAGCGTGACCGCGAGACCCAGGCCGATCCGGTCGACCGCCGTGTAGAGGCTGAGGTTCATGGTGGCGAACACCAGGCCGAGCGCGATCGTCGGCCACCACTGCGCCCAGGTGAAGCTGCGCAGGTTCGGCCGGGCCATCGGGAGCAGTACCGCGGCGGCCACGAGCTGACGCACCGCCACGACACCCGCGGGCCCGATCGTGGCGAACGCGTGGGCACCCACCGCGGCGCCGAACTGGCTGCTGGCCGCGCTGGCGGTCATCGTGGCGAATCCACCGAGGCTCCTCATACCGGTCAGCCTGCGGCTTCCGCGTTGATACGGGAAATGCATGAGCCGTTCCAGCTATACGCTGAACGCATGGATCTGCGACACCTGCGGGCGTTCGTCGCGGTCGTGGACGCGGGCACGTTCACCGACGCGGCAAGGGAACTCGGCCTCACCCAGGCGTCGGTGTCGCGAGCCGTCGCCGCGCTGGAGGCCTCGCTGGGCGTGCGGCTCCTGCAACGGTCGACGCGGCACGTGGCGTTGACGGTGACCGGCACGCAGGTGCTGGCCGGCGCACGGCGGGTGCTGGACGAGGTCGCGCACCTGCACCGGATCGCGTCCCAGTCGCAGACCGAGCTGCGGATCGGCTACGCCTGGGCGGCGCTGGGCAAGCACACCCGGCGCGTCCAGAAGGCCTGGGCCGCCGAACATCCCGACCTGCCGCTGGTGTTCGTCCACGCGAACTCGCTGACCGCGGGTCTCGCCGAGGGCACCGCCGACGTGGCGGTGGTGCGCAAGGCCCTCGACGATCCGCGCTTCGAAACAGCGTTGCTCGGCACCGAGCGCCGCTACGGCGTGGTCGCGACGGACAACCCGTTGGCGCGCAAGCGTTCGCTCAAGCTGGCCGACTTCGCGCGGTACGGCATCGCGGTCGACGACCGGACCGGCACGACCACTTTGGACCTGTGGCAGCCGGGTGCCGCACCTGCCGTCGTCCGCAACACGCACGGCGTCGACGAGTGGCTGACGCTGATCGCCGCGGGCCAGGCCGTCGGCCTGACGTCGGAGGCCACCGCGAGCCTGAACCCGCGGCCCGGCGTGGCTTATCGCGCGGTGCAGGACGCGCCGCCGATCCCGGTGTGGCTCGCGTGGTGGAGGGACCAGCCGCCGCAGCACCTGAACGACCTGGTCACGCTGGCGTGCGAGGCCTATCGGAGGTGAGGGCGCAGCAGCGCCGGTCCCTCAGTCGATCCACAGCCGGATCGGGTGCTGAACGTCCTGCGGGCAGGTGAGGATGTTCAGGTTCCCGTCGCGCCCGAACGACCACTCGACGTCCTCACCAGACGGCTCCCTCGTGGCCAGCGCCAGCATCTGCCGTTGCACCGAGCCGCACTCCGGGCAGGTGAACTCGATCGGACCGGACTGCCACCAGCACGTCCAGCCGCCGATCTTCGTGCCCGCCGACGTCTCCGGCCAGTCCTCGTCCCGCAACTCCTCCGGCCGGTCGAACGAGTGCGCGTACTCCGTGAACCGGATCGGCTCGAGCACGTTGACCGTGGGGGTGTAGATCTCCTCCCGCACCGGTGGTTCCGGCTCCTCCTCGATCAGCTCGACCACCGAGGTGGAGTCACGCCACACCAGGCGCACGTCCGGGCCGTAACAGTCGTCGAGGGCGTGTTCCAGCGTGCACAGGAACACCTGCAGCACATCCGTCCCCTCCGGGAACGGCAGCTCCGGGAAGTCGCGCCGGTAGAGCTGCACGGCGCCGACGAACGGCATCCCGATGCCGGCGATGCCCGCGCCGGGAACACCCGGCGACTCCGGGTCGTGCCGCTCGCCGTCGCACCACGGCCACGGCTCGTCGATCGGCCACAGCATCGGGCCGCCGATGTGGCTGTCGGCGTCGGTCGGCTCCCCCGCCAGCGGGTTCAGCAGCACGGCCGGCCGCGTGAAATCCTCCTTCGACGCCATCAGTCGACGTGCAGCTTGATCGGGTGCCGGAGATCCTGTGTGCACGCGAACACGTTCAATGCGCCCTCCTGGCCGAACTCCCACCCGACGACCGCCCGTTCGGCGACCTCACAGGAGCACAGCTCGTTCTCGAGTTCCTCGTGGGTGTGAAGAACTAGCAGAAGGCGGCGGTCCGCACCGCAGGCGGGGCACTCCAGCCCGAACGGCGAGGTCTGCCACCAGAACGCCCACCGACCTTGCTGCCGTTCGCGACCGGCGGCCAGTCCCCCGCGCCCACGGGCTGTTCGTCGCGGGTTCGGGAACGACGGCGAGAACGTCCGTGACAGCGGATGATCGCCAGAAGAGCCGCACGCACGGTCCGAGTGGTCGGTCTCCTCGTCGACGTGCTCCAGCGGGCACATGAGGACCTGGAGCAGGTCGGTGCCGCCGGGGAAGGGCAGCTCGGGGAAGTCCCGCGCGAACAACTGCAGTGCGCCGGTCAGCGCGACGGGGACGCCGAAGCTGTCGGCGGGCCACAGCATCGGCCCGCCGATGTGGCTGTCGCGCACTCCCGGCGAGCCCGCTGCCGGATGCAGACGAACAGCGGGCCGTGCCCACCCCCATGATCGACACGAAAGAGCAGGCCAGCTCCCGGCCCCGGTGAAGGGGCCGGAAGCGGGGAAATCAGTCCGTTCCCGACTCCATCGCCGCCGAGTCGAGCAGCTCGTCGGCCTCCGAGACGGTGCCGCGCGAGGCGATGGCCTCGGCGCCGCCGTCCGGCACCTCGCCGATCAGCTTCGTCGGCTCGGCCTGGGCGGAGATGAGCGCCGACTGGCGGGTGCCGACCATGCCGAGGGCCGCGAAGAGCTCCAGCTTGGCGCGCGAGTCCGCGATGTCGAGGTTGCGCATGGTCAGCTGGCCGATGCGGTCGACGGGGCCGAACGCCGAGTCCTCGGTGCGCTCCATCGACAGCTTGTCCGGGTGGTAGCTGAACGCCGGACCGGCCGTGTCGAGGATCGAGTAGTCGTCACCGCGCCGCAGCCGCAGCGTGACCTCACCGGTGACCGCGGAGCCGACCCAGCGCTGCAGCGACTCGCGCATCATCAGCGCCTGCGGGTCGAGCCAGCGGCCCTCGTACAGCAACCGGCCGAGCTTGCGGCCCTCGTTGTGGTACGCGGCCACGGTGTCCTCGTTGTGGATCGCGTTCACGAGCCGGTCGTAGGCGATGTAGAGCAACGCCATGCCGGGCGCCTCGTAGATGCCGCGGCTCTTCGCCTCGATGATGCGGTTCTCGATCTGGTCGGACATGCCAAGACCGTGGCGGCCGCCGATGGCGTTGGCCTCCAGCACGAGGTCGACGGGGCTGCCGAACTCCTTGCCGTTGATGGTGACCGGGCGGCCCTGGTCGAAGCCGATCGTCACGTCCTCGGTCGCGATCTCGACCGACGGGTCCCAGAACTTGACGCCCATGATCGGCTCGACGATCTCGATGCCCTCGTTGAGCAGCTCGAGCGACTTCGCCTCGTGCGTCGCGCCCCAGATGTTCGCGTCGGTCGAGTACGCCTTCTCGGTCGAAGCCCGGTACGGCAGGTGGCGCTGCAGCAGCCACTCGGACATCTCCTTGCGGCCGCCGAGCTCGGTCACGAACTCCGCGTCGAGCCACGGCTTGTAGATCCGCAGCGACGGGTTCGCGAGCAGGCCGTAGCGGTAGAACCGCTCGATGTCGTTGCCCTTGTAGGTCGAGCCGTCGCCCCAGATCTGGACGTCGTCGTCGAGCATGGCGCGCACGAGCATGGTGCCCGTGACGGCGCGCCCGAGCGGGGTGGTGTTGAAGTACGCGCGGCCACCGGAGCGGATGTGGAACGCGCCGCACGCGAGCGCCGCGAGACCCTCCTCGACGAGCGCCGAGCGGCAGTCCACGAGCCGCGCGATCTCGGCACCGTAGGTGCCTGCGCGGCCGGGGACCGTCTCGATCTCAGGCTCGTCGTACTGACCGATGTCCGCGGTGTACGTGCACGGCACCGCGCCCTTCTCACGCATCCACGCGACCGCGACGGAGGTGTCGAGACCACCGGAGAAGGCGATGCCGACGCGTTCGCCGGCGGGAAGTGAAGTGAGCACCTTGGACACGTTGAGAATTATGCACGACGATGTATGGACATGCACGTCGGGGTGTCTGTTAGTTGCGCCTCAGCGATGTCGTCGCAGGTGGTGAGCCACAGATCGGGTTCGGCCGCGAGGCGGGCGAGGGCCTGGCCGAGGTGCTTGTAGCGCAGCGGCCAGCCCGGCGTGAACGGCCGCAGCACAACAGGCCGGGCGTCCAGGCAGCCGACGTCGTAGGTGAGCGGGGAAGGCACCGGCGACTGCCCGCACCAACCGCGTGGCGGCGTGCCGGTCGCACGCTCGATGGCACCGATCGCCTCGATCTCGCTCGCGAGCCACACCCAGTTGCGCGCTTCACCGGCCGTGATGAGCTGCGGGTACCGCTCGACGGCCGCGCGGGTCACCGGGACGCTGGCGCGGATGCCGTTGTGGTCGAACGCGTCGATGGTGTGCCAGATACCGACACGGGCGCTGTAGTCACGCCAGCCGTGGTCGTTCGTGATGTCGAGCAGGATGTACACCGCCTGCTTGTCCCTCGTCATGGCCGGACGGTAAAACCTGACATGCGTGTCAGGTTCAAGCTCTGACGTGGAGGCGACGATGAAGATCGGCGAACTCGCGCGACGCACGGGCGTCAGCGAACGGTCGTTGCGCTACTACGAACAGCAGGACCTGCTGACGTCCACCCGCACGGCCGGCGGCCAGCGCGAGTACTCAGAGCGGGCGGTGGACCGGGTGATCAGGATCCAGGAGCTCTTCGCGGCCGGGCTGTCCAGCAAGAAGATCGCGCTGATGCTGCCGTTCCTTCGCGACCGCGACGGCCGGCCGTGCGAGATCCCCATCCCCGCGCTGGTCGCGGACCTGAGGAAGGAACGCGAGCGGATCGACCGGATGATCGCCGACCTGCAGAACACCCGCTCCGTGCTCGACGACGTGATCGAAGCCGCGGAGGGTTAGCACAGCGCGCTAGTCCTGGTCGAGCTCGTTCACCTTGTCCTGCAAGCGCTGGAGGCCACCCTCGTGCTCGTCTGCGCGCATCGCGGTGATGGCCGCGAACAGGTGCGCACCGGTGTACGGATCCTGTTCCTTGCGCTCGTAGATCTCGCCGAGCGTCACGTTGTACATGGCGTGCGACATCGCCGCGAGCAGCGCGCGCGTCCGCAGCCCCACACCCTTGGGCGCGGCGGCGTCGATGATCGGCGTGACGCGTTCCCACACCTCGTCCGGCGAGCCGGGCGGGTAGAACTGGTTGAGCGCGAGCAGGCCGTTCTCCAGCGAGCCCATCACCAGGCGGATCTCGTCGTCGTCCTCGGGCAGCAGCCGTTGGACGCTTTCGGCGTCCCGTTCGTGATAGGCGATCGCGAGCCGCAGGCCGATCGCCTGACTCCGGCTCTTCTCCTCCGGCGAGGCGAACCACCACTGCTGCTGAGCGGTCCTCGGAAACATGACAGGCAGTCTGCCGGTCATCCCCCGTTTCCGCCCGAGGGTTTAGGCAAGCCTAACCAAAGGTGTACCTTGCTCGGCATGTCGCGCTACTCCGCCCTCGACAGGTTCGCGCTCAAGGCCGCCACCAAGGCCGCCGAGCTGGTGATGGCCCCCGCGAACCGCCGCGAGGTCTTCGACCAGTTCGTCATGACCGCGACGGCGGTGACGGAGCTGAGCGCGCACATGAGGCGCGTGACGTTCCACGCGCCGGAGTTCGCCTCGTTCGAGCTGACGGGCCCCGACGAGTACTTCGGCCTGATGGTGGCGACCGGCCGCGAACTGGTCATGCCAGCCGACGACCGGATCAACGTCCGCTCGGCGCTGCGCGCCATGCCGGAGGACGTGCGGCCCGACCTGCGCTGGTACACGATCCGCGCACACCGGCCCGCCGTCGCCGAGATCGACGTCGACTTCGTGCTGCACGGTGACGCGGGGCCGGGCACGCGGTGGGCTCGCCGTGCCATCGCGGGCGACAAGGCGGGCTTCCGCGCGGGCGGGTCGGCGTACCGGCCACCTGCCGACGGCTCGGTGTTGCTCGTGGCCGACGAGACCGCGTTGCCGGCGTTGTCCGCGATTCTCGAGAACGAGACGCGGCCGGTGCAGGTCTTCGTCGAGGTGCCCGACGAGTCCTACCGGGTTGATCTGGACGTGGAGTGGGTGTTCCGCGGTGCGGACGAGCCGGGGTCCGCGGTGCTGAAGGCGATCGCGGGCAAGGCGCTCTCCACGGTGGACTACGGGTGGGCGTGCGGTGAGTCGGGGCTCGCGACCGGGATGCGGCGGCTTCTGGTGAAGGACCGCGGGGTGGACCGGAAGGCGGTCATGTTCAGCGGCTACTGGAAGGTCGGGTCCGCCCGGCTGTAGGACAGGCCGCTCAGCCGCAGCGTCTCGGCCACGACGGGGTCGGTGGCCGCCATGCCGTACCGGTGCTCGTACACCGCCAGCACAGCGCCGATCCGCTGGTAGAAGGCGATGCGCCGGTGCCTGACCAGTTCCGCCGCGGGGCCGATGCCGGGCTGGGCCGGGTCCTCGACGTCGTAGATGATCCGGGTGTACCCCGCAACGGTCATCTCGTCACGCAGGTGCGTCCACAGGCGCGCGCCGAGGCCGCGGCCCTTCTCCCCCACGGTGAAGTAGCGCAGGTAGACCCAGCCGGTGTCGGCGAGCACCCGCAGCACCGCCAGGCCCAGCGGCTTCGCGTCCACCAGCACCAGCGCGGTGTCGGCGAGCAGGTCGTCGTCGAAGGAAGCGCGCAGGTGCGGCGCGAAGCCGTCGAAGTAGATCTGCCGCGCCCGCGCGAGTTCGGCCTCGGTCAGAGATGAGGCCGCGACGAGCTTCACCGGATCCCCACCGTCGTTCGGAGCGACGTTCTTGATCGAGTTCAGGCGTGTACGGGACGTCGCCGGACCATGAATGAATTTCCCGGTACGGCAAAGATTCGGCGAACCATCTAGACGTGAACGCTGTTCATGTACCACCTTCTGCCTCGCAAGCCTCTCCGCCACCCCTGCTCACCGGAATCGAGGCCCCTGTTGAGGAAGTTCCTGCCCGCGCTGACCGGCGCGCTCCTGATCACCACTCTGCTGCCCGCCGTCGCGTGGGCTGATCCGCCCCAGGCGATCCCTGCCAACCACGCGGCAGAGGACGGCAAGTGGCAGCCGGCGTTCGACTACGACGGCGACGGCTGCTACCCGACCCCGGCGATCTCGCCGACCGGTCAGGTGGCGACGGGCCTGAAGAACTCGGGCGCGCTGAACGGCAACTGCCACGACCGGTCCGACCTGGACAACACCAACTCCTACAGCCGCTCCAAGTGCAACAACGGCTGGTGCGCCTACCTGTACGACCTGTACTTCGAGAAGGACCAGGCCGTGCCGGGCTGGGACTGCTGCGGCCACCGGCACGACATCGAACACGTGATCATCTGGGTGCAGAACGACGTGGCCCAGTACGTCTCGACGTCGGCGCACGGCAAGTACAGCACCTACTCGCGCGACAAGGTGGCGTGGGAGGGCACCCACGCCAAGATCATCTACCACAAGGACGGCGCCAGCACGCACTGCTTCCGGCTCGCGGGCTTCAACGAGCAGGCCGAGAACCACTACGGCGTCTACCAGTACCCCGACCTGGTCAGCTGGGACCGTTTCCCGGCCGGGGTGCGCGACATCCTGGTGAACGCCAACTTCGGCAGCGCGTCGCTCGCGATCAAGGACGGCGCGTTCAACCACAACCTCGCCATCGCCAAGCCGGCCGGGATCCCGTTCGACCCGAACGCCTAGTGGGGTGACCCGGAAGGTTGCCGGGGAATTCGCGGTCAGACGGGTGCATCGTGGTGCCGGCCCCGCGTCCTCGTACTGGTTGTACGGGGGCGCGGGGGCGGTGCCGCGAGGTGCCCTGCTGAGCGTGAATCACCTCGCCACCGTTCCGGGACGCGCCACTGGCTACTTCGCTACGCGATCGAGCCATTCGGCCAGGAGGGCCCGTTCCGCTGGAGACAGCATCAGGGGCGGGTCCTCCTCCAAGGCGACGCGCAACGCGATCGCGCGACTGGGGATGTCCGTCGGCTCGTCCGGTGAGACGTCCGTCGTGATCGCCCTGATCACCTGCTCCCGCGAGAACGTGATCAGCTCCAGGTCGCGTTCGGGTTCCGGCGTCGCGATGAGCGACAGCACGACGCCCATGCCCGCCGCGTGCACGAACTGCGCGGCCTGCTCGACCGGGACCTTCAACCGGCCCACCGCCGCGATGCGGCTGATGATCTCGCGGAGCATCGCGTCCGCCTCCATCCGCGCCTCGCGCTTGCGCGGTTCGCCGTACATCAGCAGGTAGAACGCGGGCCGCGCCAGGCCGAACCCGATGTGCAGCTCCCACCCGCGACGCAGGTCGTCGACCGGGTTGTCGCTGGCGCCCATGGCGTGCTTGGTCGCGAGGTAGTCGGAGAAGCCGTAGGCCGCGACGGCGTCGAGCAGGCCGTCCTTGTCCCCGAACAGCCGGTACAGCGTCGGCGCCTGCACACCCGCCGCCGACGCCACCGCGCGCGTGGAGACAGCTTCCTTGCCGCCCTCGATCAGCAGGTCGGCCGCAGCCTTCACCAACCGCTCTCTCGTGTCCATGTAACGACGATAACACGCGATAGGTAGCGTCGATTCGATATCGGTGATACGTTGTTGGTGTTAGCGACGGAAACACCAGCTAGGAGCACTGTTATGACTCGGGTTGCGATCGTCACCGGCGGGTCGAGGGGCATCGGACGGGCAGCGGCCGAGCGTCTCGCCGCGGACGGCATGGCCGTCGTCATCGTCTACGCCGGCAACAAGGTGGAGGCAGACAAGGCGGCCGAGGAGATCAAGGCGGCAGGTGGCCAGGCCATCGCCGCACAGGCCGACGTCGCGGACGAGGTCGCCGTGGCCGCCGCGTTCGACCTGGCCGCGGAGACGTTCGGCGGCGTGGACGTCGTCGTGAACTCCGCCGGCATCATGCCGCTGGGCACGGTCGCGGACATGGACCTGGAGGTCTTCGACCGCATCCAGCGCACCAACGGCCGCGGCACGTTCGTCGTGTCCCAGCAGGCGGCCCGCAAGCTGCGCAACGGCGGCGCGATCATCAACGTCTCGTCGTCGGTCGTGGGCCTGCGGTTCCCGCAGTACGGCGCCTACGCCATGACGAAGGGCGGTGTCGAGGCGCTGACGCTGATCCTGGCCCGCGAGCTGCGCGGCCGTGACATCACCGTGAACGCCGTCGCCCCCGGCCCCACCGCCACCGCCCTGTTCCTGGAGGGCAAGGACGAGGCGACGATCGACAACCTCGCGAAGCAGGCACCGCTCGAGCGCATCGGCACGCCGGAGGACATCGCCGAGGTCATCTCCTTCCTGGCGGGCCCCGCCCGCTGGATCAACGGTCAGGTCGTTCGTGCGAACGGAGGCATCATCTGATGGGCAAGGTCATCGTTGTCACGGGAGCATCCAGCGGTTTCGGCGCGTTGACGGTGCGGGCACTGGCTCGCGCGGGCCACACCGTCTACGCCGGCATGCGGGAGACCACGGGCCGCAACGCGCCGGCCGTCGCCGAGCTCGGGGCGTTCGGCGCCGAGAACAACGCCGACGTGCACGCCGTCGAGCTCGACGTGCAGTCGCAGGCCTCGGCCGACGCGGCGATCGAGCTGATCATCGCCGAGCAGGGCCACCTCGACGTGGTCGTGCACAACGCCGGCCACATGGTCACCGGCCCGGCCGAGGCCTTCACCCCGGAGCAGTACGCGGCCCTGTACGACGTCAACGTCCTCGGCACACAGCGGGTCAACCGCGCCGCGCTGCCGCACCTGCGCGGCCGGCGTTCCGGGCACGTCGTGTGGGTGGGTTCCAGCTCGACACGTGGCGGCACTCCCCCGTACCTGGCGCCGTACTTCGCGGCCAAGGCGGCGATGGACGCTGTCGCGGTGTCGTACCGCGCCGAGCTCCTCCGGTTCGGCATCGAAACCACGATCGTCGTGCCGGGCGCGTTCACCCACGGCACCAACCACTTCGCGCACAGCGGCACGCCCGCCGACGGTGACGTGGCCAAGGCCTACGAGGAGCTCTACCCCGGCCTGATGGACCAGGTGGGTGCTCGCCTCGCCGAGCTGGAGCCGCCGTGGGCCTCCGTCTCGGCCGTCGCTGACGCGATCGTGGACGTCGTCGACGCGGAGAAGCCACCGTTCCGCGTGCACATCGATCCGTCCGACGACGGCGCCGAGGTCGTGAACAAGGTGGCGGACCGGGTCCGCAGCGAGTTCCTTCGCCGGGTGGAGCTGGCCGACCTGATCTGAGTCAGGCTTGGTCGAGGAGCGCGGACACGGTGACGAACCGGAAGCCGCGCTCCTTCAGTTTGGCGATGATCGGCTTGAGGGCCTGCCTGGTGTCGTTGCGCGTCACGTACATGGGGTGGAGCAGGATGATCGAGCCCGGCTTGGTGCGGTCGAGGGTCTCCCGCTCGATCTGTTGCGCGGTGGGCGTGCCCGCGGAGTCCGGTTCCACGTCCCACATGATCGTCTTGCGGTTGTGCTCGCTCAGGTAGTGCGGCAACGCGAAGAGCTTCTTGCCGTTGGGCGGGCGGAAGTGGATGTCGCCCTGGTAGCCGGTCTTGCGGATCTCGGCATCGGTGTCCTCGACCTCTTTGACCACGGTGCTGGGCAGCACACCGACCATCCGCTGGTGGTTGTAGGTGTGGTTGCCGATCTCGTGCCCCGCTGCCGCGATCTTCTTGCCGAGATCGGGGTACTTCGCGAGGTCGCGGCCCATGAGGAAGAACGTGGCCTGGACCTGTTCCGCGGCGAGCGTGTCCAGGACGTACTGGGCGCCGGCGGGGTCCGGGCCGTCGTCGAACGAGAGCGCCACGACCTTCTCGTTCGTCTCCACCCGGTCCACCAGCTCACCGAAGAACTGGAAGGTGCGGGAGCTGCTGACGTTCCACAGCACGACCGCGGCCGTCAGGACGACGACGAGGCTGATCGCGGTGATGATCGTTGGCTTGCGGCGTAACCACTTCATGTGATCACTATGACGAGGACCGCTTTCAGGTTGCACGGCACCCCGTCAACCCAGGACGAGCACAGCCGGGCCAACCCGCAACACCCCGTCATCGAGCGGCACACACCGCTTGCCGCCCTTCCCGCGCAACGCCTTGAGCGCGCCCGGCGCGACAACCACATCCATCCAGGCGCACGGGCTGGCCGGCCGGTGGACCTCGAACCGCACCGGCCCGGCACCGGTGTCGAGGCTGAACACGGTGCCGCGAGCCAGTGCGTCCACGTCGAACCCGCGCACCACGATGTTCCGCCGCGCCACGAGCGGATCCACCGGCCACGGGTCGAGCGACTCGGCCGCGATCACCGTGACCGCCGCGTTGTGGTGGGCGGGGTGGTTGAAGAACCTGTCGCCGACGATGCCGAGTCCGGCCCGCAGCTCCACGTGGTCCCGGCCGACCGGCTCGGGATCGGGACGAGGGCCGTCCGACGGACGGCCCTCGAAGGCGTGCACGGCTGAGACGTGCAGTGCGACGATCTCTACCTCTCGCCGAGCTGCCATTCCGGCCTCACGT
The DNA here is from genome assembly GCF_003269295.1 of Lentzea atacamensis. GTDB lineage: Bacteria > Actinomycetota > Actinomycetes > Mycobacteriales > Pseudonocardiaceae > Lentzea > Lentzea atacamensis. The sequence continues at coordinate 1,134,921 of NZ_QLTT01000001.1, forward strand.
AGTGGCACGTGTAGCCGTTGGGGTAGCGCTCCAGGTAGTCCTGGTGCTCCGGCTCGGCCTCCCAGAACTCCGTCGCCTGGGTCACCTCGGTGACGACCTTGCCCGGCCACTTGCCGGAGGCGTCGACGTCGGCGATGGTCGCCTCGGCCACCTGCTTCTGCGCGTCATCGGTGTAGAAGATCGCCGAGCGGTAGCTGGCGCCGATGTCGTTGCCCTGGCGGTTGCGGGTCGACGGGTCGTGGATCTGGAAGAAGAACTCCAGGATCTGCCGGTAGCTGAGCTGCTCGGGGTCGAACACGATCTCGATGGCCTCGGCGTGGTTGCCGTGGCGGCGGTAGGTGGCGTTGGGCGTACTGGGGTCGCCGGTGTAGCCGACGCGGGTGGAGACGACTCCGGGGTGGCGGCGGAACAGGTCCTGCATGCCCCAGAAGCAGCCGCCCGCGAGAACAGCCTTCTCCGTCACAGTGGTTCTCCTCTGCTCGGTGTTCACTCAGCAGAACGTTCGGTCTTGCCCGGTTCATCCCCGTCAACTTGTGACGTGTCCATTACGGGCGCCGAATCCGTCACGGGCACCGAGCGCGCCTCGATGACCTCGCCCAGGTAGCGCAGGACGACCGCCACCGCGGCGGCGACCGGCACGGAGAAGAACGCGCCCGCGATGCCGTACAACGAGGTACCCGCGGTCACCACCAGCAACACCACGGCGGCGTGCAGGCGCAGGCCGCGTGACTGCAGGATGGGCTGCAGCACGTTGCCCTCGACCTGCTGCACGACGATGACGATGATCAGCATGATGATCGCCGTGGTCAGCCCGTTGCTGACGAGCGCGACCAGCACCGCCAGCGCACCGGCGATAAACGCGCCGACGATCGGGATGAAGCCGCCGAGGAACGTCAGCGCGGCCAGCGGGATCGCGAGCGGCACCCCGAGGATCACCAGGCCGAGCCCGATGAACACCGCGTCGATCAGCGACACGACCGCCTGGCTGCGGATGAAGCTGCCGAGCGTCACCCAGATCCGCTCCAGCACCGTCGTGACGTGCCCGCCCGCGCGCTCGCCGATGAGGCCGCGCAGCCACGGCGTGAACCGCATGCCGTCCTTGACGAAGAAGAACGCGAGCAACAACGCCACCAGCCCGGTCACGACACCGGACGTCACCGCGCCGGCCCCGGTCAGCAGCCCGCTCGCGATCGACCCGATGCTCGACTTGACCTGCTCGACCCCTTGGGCGATCAACCGGTCGAGATCGGTGTCGGCCAGGTTGAGCGGCGGCCCTGACGCCCACTTCTGCGCCTGCTGCACCGCCTCGGTGGCGCTCTTCGCGATCTCCGGCACACCGGACGCGATGGACGTGGAGATCGCCGCGATGACGCCTCCCAGCACCACCAGCCCGACGACCAGCACGATCGTCGCCGCCAGCGCCGAGTTGAGCCCCTTCGACATCAGCCACCTGGCCGGCGGCCACAGCACCGTCGTGATCAGCAACCCGAGCAGCACGGGCATCACGACCACCCAGATCTTCCCGATGATCCAGAAGACCATCCAGAAGCCGAGCGCGGCCAGCGCCACCCGCAGACTCCACCGCGCGAGCCAGCTCACGCCGTGCCCGATCGCCTCACCCTTGTCCGCCCACCTGCGTTCCCGTTCCACGCGGACAGTCTGTCCTGATCTAGCCCGAACGGGTAACGGACATGCCGCCAGCCCTCGGCCGAGCCGTGCAGCGCGGCCTACGACGCGCGGTGGAGCACGCCGTCGACGTCCGGCGCGACCGAGCCGCGGATCAGGTTCCGCACCACCGGCAACCCGGACAGACGGAAAGCCCAGTCCCGCAACGAGATGCGCCAGGTCGACGACGGCGCCATCCAGCCGATGAAACGACGCCCGAACTCCTGGGTGTGCGCGACGGCAGGCTTCATCCGCGTCTGGTAGCGCTCGAAAGCGCCGTCCGTGCCGGCCGCAAGCTCCTCGGCCAGCACGAACGCGCCGGTCATCGCGAGGGACGCCCCGTGGCCGGCGAACAGCGAGACTGCCCCGCACGCGTCACCGACCAGGACGACCTTGCCGCGATGCCAGGTCGGCAGGTCCACTTGGGACACCTCGTCGTAGTAGATGTCCTGCGGCACCGCGGAAAGCAGTTCGGGTGCCACCCAGCCGAGGTCGCCGAACCGATCACGCAACGCCGCCGCCGGATCCTCGGGCACGGCTTGCTCGTCCGACCGGTACAGCATCAACGCCGCCATCGCCCCACCGCGCACGGCATAGCAGCCGATCATCCGGTGCGGCACGGTCAGCATCTGGTAGCGATAGCCGATCCGCGCGCTCAACTCCGGGTCCTGGACGGAGAACGCCGCCGTGTGGTGGCCCAGATACCGCACGAACGACGACCCGAACACCAGCTCCCGAACGCGTGAGTGCACGCCGTCCGCACCCACCACCAGGTCGAACGAGTCAGCGGATCCGTCCGAGAACGTCACCAGGCCGTCGTCGACCGCAGAAACCGTTGTGCCGTGACGAATCGGAGACCGCAGGTCGGCCAGGATCACCTCCGCCAGCTCGCCGCGCAGCAGGCTGATCACCCCGTCCGCCACCGCCGAGTAGGCCGAGGCGGAGATCGTGGCACGCGACCGCCCGCGGGCGTCCACGCTGGTCACCGACGAGATCGGCGCGCGCCGCCGTTCCAGCGCCGGCAGCAGGCCCATCCGCCGCGCCACCTCGTGACCCGGCCCGAAGAAATCGATCATGTAGCCACCCGCACGGAACGAGGGCGCCTTCTCGACGACCAGGACGTCCCAGCCCGCGCGTTCCAGCCACCACGCCGTCGTCAGCCCGGCGATCCCCGCTCCCACCACCAACGCCCGTTGGGCACTCGACTTAGGCATATGCCCAATCTAGCGCACGCGCCCGCTGCTCCGCCCGCCACTCCACAGCCAGATACCGACTGCCGCCGCCGCCAGCACGGCCAGGCCGATCAGGCCGTCGGGCACGCCGCTCTGGTCCTGGCGCTGCGCCGAGTTCTGCGCGATGACCTGCGGCGCACGAGGAACAGGCGTCGGCGCGATCGAAGAAGGTTGCGCGACCAGCGCCAACGGGATCGCCTCGGTGTCGTTGAAGTCGACCATCCCGGTCGCCTCCAGCACCGTCATGTGGTCGAGCACGGTGTCCATGCAGACCTTGGCGTAGTCGCGGATCGCCGTGTTGCGCGTGCCGGTGCGCACCTGGGCCAGGAACTTGTAGACCGCACCGTGCGCGGCACGGAGCCGGTTCGCGAAGACCCTGTCGAACTCGGCACTGCGGGCGGGCGCGGCCGCCATCTCGTTCAGCCAGCCCTGCTGGGCCTCGTTGGGCTGCGTCGGCAGGTCCACGTTCAGCGTGCGCGCGAGCTCGATCGTTCTCCTGTCCAGATCGGCATGTCCGTCGATCAGGTGCCGGCTGGCCTCCCTGACCAGCGGGCTGGCCGACTTCTCCAGGCCCATCCGCCCTGCAGGGCCCTCCCACAAGCCCGCGAGTGCCACCTTCTGCAGCAGGTCGCGGCCGGCGGGCCCCATGGGCCCGAACTGGGTCTGGACGTGGTCGGGACCGAGGTTCGGCTGCGCGAGCGCGGGCGGTGCACCCACCAGAACGATCAACAGGGTGATGAGCAGTATCCGCATGCCGGGAGGTACGGACAGACCGAGGCACGCCGACCATTGCACAGTGCAATGTTTATCGGTTCGTTATCTCCGGCCGACCCTGTAGAACTGGGTGGGTGAGCGAGATCGACGACCTGACCGACGCGGTCCTCACCGCGTCCCGCCTGCTGGTCGCCGTGTCGGCGCGATCACTGGCGGCCGTCGAGGAGACGCTCACGTTGCCGCAGTTGCGGATGCTCGTGCTGCTGGACAGCCGCGGCCCGATGAAGCTCACCGCGCTCGCGGACCTGCTGGAGGTCAACCCGTCGACGGCGAAACGCATGATCGACCGGCTGATCGCGTCCGGCATGGTCGAGCGCGAACCGAATCCCGTCACGAAACGCGAGGTCGTGGTCGTGGCGAGCGTCGAGGGCCGCCGGGTCGTGCACGACGTGACCGTGCGCAGGCGGGCCGAGATCAGCGCGATCGTCGCCCGCATGCCGGAGCACACCCGCCAGGGGCTGGTCGAGGCGCTGACCGCGTTCGCGGAGGCGGGCGGCGAGCCTCGCTGGTCAGCCCGCGACGAGGCGCCGGAACGGGCCCGCCACCACGCGGAAGTCGACTGACTCGTCCAACGCGCGATGCAGGACCAGCCCGTCGACGGCCGCGCCCAGCAACAGCGCGATCGCGTCGGCGTCCTTCACGCCGGCACTCCGCAGCCACTCGGCCACGCGTCCCCGGAAGTCCGCGACCAGCGCCGCGAGTGAAGCCCGCAGCTCAGGTAGCCGGTGCGCGGCCAGGAACGCCTCGGCCAGCAGCAACGACTCCGGATCCGTGCCGGTGAAACGAGAGAGATCTTCAAGCATGCGCTCGATGCCCTGAGACGGCTCCGACGACCGCAACCCGTCCGCGGCCTCGGCGAGCGCCCTCTCCGCGAACTGCAGCGCGGCCGTCGACAACAGGTCCGGCACCGACGAGAAGTGGTAGTGGACCAGCGCCGCGTTGACGCCAGCGCGTTCGGCGACCAGCCGCGTGGTCACCGCACCCCAGCCGACCTCGCCCACGAGCTGGGCGGCGGCCTCGATCAGTTGTTCACGGGTGCGGCGACCACGGTCGGCAGACTTGGGCACGCACCCAACTTAGCTTTCGGCCTTCTTCTTGAACGCGTCGAGCACCTCGGGCCAGCCACCCGTGTTGTCCTCGTGCGCCTTCGCGCGCAGCTCCTCCGAGCCCGCCAGCGACGCGAACCCGCTCTCCACGACGCGCAGCCGCGTGCCGGAACCCTCCGGCGTCAGCGTGAACTCGACCAGCGTGGTGTTGCCCGCACGCAGCTCCTCGCCGCTGAACGCACTGGCCCAGCGGTACGACACGTAGCTCTGCGGCGTCACGGTCTCGACCCGCACCGGGAAGTCGCCGTACGTCTCGTTCTTGCACAACGTCGTCTCACCCTCGACAGCTGTGCCCGACGGCGCGGAGGCCACCCACCACCCCGGCTCGGTCACCAGCTGCCAGACGCGCTCCGGCGCCGCCTCGATCAGGGTCTCGCGTTCGATCCGGTCCACGGTCACGACAAACTCCCCACGTCCGCCAACAAGTGCAACCCCAGAGTTGCACATCCCACGAAGATGCGCAACTCCAGGGTTGCATGTTTTAGGGACGGGCGCCCAGTGAGTTCACGACCGCGCTGGTCACCGCGTAGGAGTCGCGGACCGTCCCCTTCTTCAACCCGCCGTCCTCCTCACCGAGGTCCTCGGCGACGACCGACCTGCCGCCGATGAAGTCCCCGTTGTCCGGGTCGATGATGATCTCCATGAAGTCGTCGTAGTGCTTCATGCCGAGAGCGACGCCCTCCTTGCCGTCGAGGTTCGCCCGCTTGTCGGTGACGACCAGCCCCGGCAGCAACGCGAGCGCACGGAAGATGTTCGCCCGCACCTCGGCGGGGTACTGCCCCGACTGCAACGCCTCGCGAGCTTGCTGAAGCGCTTCCGCGTCCGACGGCCCGCCGTTCTCCTTGAGCTTGGCCAGCAGCTCCTTCGGGTCCTTGGGCAGCGAGGCGATGAACTCCGGCGTCGGGTTGCTGAACGAGGCGGTGGTGCAGCGGTCCGGCTGACCTTCGGCGTAGTAGGAGTACTTGCCGCACTTGCCGCGGAACTCGGGGTCGTTCTTGAACGGGCCGGCGTCCGGCTCCCCTTCGCCCTCGTGGCCCGGCAGCCACTTCGCGGAGCCGACGTCGAACTTCAACATCCACTCGTCGCGGCGGTCGGCGGGAATCCACTCCTCGTTGGCCATGTCGGTGGTGTACGCCTTGATGGAGCCCAACTCCACGGTGATGCCCTCGTACCTGGCGCGCACGTACCGGTACTGACCGGGGCCGACGGGCCGTTCGACGACGCGGGCGGCGAGGTCGGCGGCACGGATCAGCTCCTCGGCGGCGGTCGCCGAGCTACCGCCGTTGTCGATGGTCAGCGCGCCCAGCCCACCGGCGGTGAGCACGCCGACAGCGGCCGCGGCGGCGAGCCAGCGCACCCGGCGGCGTGGGTGGTGCTCGACGACGGGTTCCTCTGCTCGGGCCTTCAGCGCTGCCGCCAGCGCGTTCCTGCCCGCGGCGACGTCGAACCGCACGGGTTCGTCGGCGGCACGAGCCAGCGCCGCGTCGAGCACTCGGTCGAGGCTCTCTGACTTGGTCGGCTCAGACATGGCTGTCCTCGGAGAAGTCGTGGTCGGTGGCGGCGAGGCGGGTGCGCAGCCGGGCACGGCCGCGGTGCAGCCTGGTGCGGACGGTGGCCACCGGGACGTCGAGCGCCACGGCGATCTCGGCCGGCGTGAAGTCCGCCCACGCGTGCAGCAGCAGCACTTCGCGTTCCTCGACGCGCAGTTCGGCGAGCCAGTCGGCGAGCGGCCCGGCGAGCAGGTCCGCGTCCGCCACGGCGCTCGCCCGGTCACCGATGTCGCCCTCGTCGACGCGGGCCGCATGCGCCTTGCTCCACGCACGCAGTTTGCGTTCCTCCGCGCGCACGTGGTTGCGCAGCAGGTTCGTCGCCACGCCGTAGAGCCACGCGCGCACGGCGTCGGCCTCGTAGACCTGACCGGCGCGCTGGTCCCACAGCACCAGGAAGGCCTCGGAGACCACGTCCTGCGCGGTGTCCGCGCCGACACGCCTCGCCACGTAGCGGTGCAACCGCTCGGCCGTCGACTCGTACAGGGTCAGCAGCGCGGCCTCGTCCAGCACGGCGGGCGCCACTTCAGGGGTCAGCGCCACGGGCGCCACGTCGCTTCGCACATCCCTACCTGGCCGCAGGCCCCAGATGCGTTCCCGGCGTGTGCTCACCGCCACATGGTGCGGCTGGAGATCAGAACTCGCTCGGGAACGGGTGGCGGCCGGCGAACTCGGGCGCCGTCATCCCGAACAGCACGACGTCGTGGTGGCGGCCGGCAAGAACTCGTGGTCACGCAGCCTGCCCTCCTCGTGAAGCCGAGCTTGCGGTGCAGTGCGAGAGAGGGCGCGTTGAACGTCCACACATTCGCCCCGCCCTTGTGCAACCTCCGCTCGCCGAACACGTGATTCAGCAGCAGTGGCACCGCGACGGTGGTGGTCGGCGCCCAGCGCGATGCCGCAAGAGAACCGCCCGGCGCGGTGGTCGACGAAGAACGTCGACAACGACCCCACGAGCGCGCCATCGGACAGTGACTCGATCGCCAGCTGGAGCGTGTCGTTGTCCGGTTGCTTCAGCGCGGCCGGCTCGGCCCGTTCGCGTTGCCGTGCGGCCGACCGCGGCGGATGGACCTCACGAGGTTCCCCATCCGGGCTGATGTCGTCGCTTGATCAAACGACCACCCGATCGTGTCCGGCAACCGAATAACTACTATCTGGCCGATGACCGCCTACGACGATCTCGAACTCGACACGACGGTGCTGCCGGAACGCCAGCAGAAGATCCTGGTCGCCATCCGCGACTGGGTCGTCGAGCACGGCTACTCCCCCAGCACCCGCGAGATCGGCGACGCTGTCGGTCTGAAGTCGTCCTCCTCGGTGTCCAAGCACCTGTCGGCGTTGGAGGACAAGGGTTTCCTGCGCCGCGGCTCGTCGGTGACGCGGCCGATGGACGTGCGGGTCTTCCTGCACGAGAGGGCGTCCGCGCAGATCTCCGCGGACTCGATCTCGGTGCCCGTCGTCGGTGACATCGCGGCCGGTACGCCCATCTCCGCCATCGAACACGTGGACGACGTGCTGAGCCTGCCGCGCGGGCTGGTCGGGCGCGGCAGCAACGTGTTCGCGCTGCGCGTGCGCGGTGACTCGATGATCGACGCCGCGATCTGCGACGGCGACATGGTCGTGGTCCAGCAGACGCACGAGGCGTACAACGGGCAGATCGTGGCCGCGATGATCGACGAGGAAGCGACCGTCAAGGTCTACCAGCGCCGCAACGGCCACGTGTACCTGGAGCCGCGCAACCCGGACTACCCGGTCATCGACGGCGACAAGGCAGTGATCCTCGGCGTCGTCGTTTCAGTGCTCAGGAGCGTCTGAGAACAGCTGGTCGGCGACGGTCGCGCAGACCTGCGCGCCGTGGTGATCGCGGCCCTGGTGGCGGGCCAGCACGGCCAGCGACCAGCCGTCCCACACCGCGAGGCACGTCACCGTCCACGTGTCGGTGTGCAGGGTCCAGCCGTTCTCGATCGCGAGCGACTTGCGCCGCAACGCGGGTGCCTCCGAATGCCGAAACGTCCTTCCGGAGCGATGTCGCGCCTCATCGCGAGGAGCTTGTCCCTCCATTCCGGACTGATCCCGGGCCCGTTCACGACGCACTCGCCGAGCTTGGCCGCGTCCATCGCGGACACCGCGGTCTCCGGCGGCACGATCTCCGTGGCGAGTGAAGTGGGTGCCGGCACGACGTTCACCGTGCGGTTGCCGCGTTAGAGAACGCCCCAATCGCGTTCTTGCAGGTGCTCGACGACCGCCCGTGCGGCAGGCGTGGGTGTTCCGCGGGTCACCAGGTGGAGGGTGTTGAGCGGCGGGATCTCCGGCTGGTGCAGCAGCTCGACGGATCCGGCGGTCAGCGCGGGCTCGGCGAGGTAGCGCGGCAACGCGGACACGCCCGCCCCGGCGATCACGGCGGCCAGGACCGCGCGCAGGTCGGGGACGATGACGGCCACGGCGTTCTTCGGACGTTTGCCGAACTCGCTGCGCCAGTAGCGGCGGATGATCGGCAGCTCGTCCGAGTAGGCGGCGAGCGGCAGGTGTTCGAGAGCACGCGCCGGGTCCACCGCGAGAAGTGCCTGGTCCACCGTTCTGGCCAGCAGCGGCGGCCCCACCAGCAGGAACTCCTCGTCGGTCAACGGTGTCGCGGTGAGTCCCGCGCCCGGCCGGACCGCGGACAGCACGATGTCGAGCTGCCCGGTCTTGAGGCCGTCGAGCAGGTCGTTCGCCAGGCCCAGGGTGACCTCGAACCGGATGCCGCGCCGGACCAGCGGGGTGAGCGCGGGCAGGCCGCGGGCGGTCATGAACTCCGCAGCTCCCCCGATCCGCACGGTGCCTTCGAGGGCGGGCGCGGGATCGAGCGCGTTGCGCAGGTGGTCGACGTGGGATCCGACGCGGCGGGCCAGTTCGTCGGCGCGGGGTGTGGGTGTGACGCCCCGGCTGCTCCTGACGAACAGCGGTTCGCCGAGCTCCTTCTCCAGCTTGGCGAGCTGGCCGCTCACCGCGGGCTGGGTGAGCCCGCGCCTGGTCGCGGCGGCGGTGATCGAGCCGCCCCGGTAGATCTCCACGAACGTCGCGAGCAGATCCAGGTCCGTCAACTTGTCGGCCATAAGGCATCTTATGACTCCGCCGACGCTCTTGAAGGATTCGTGATGGTATGGGTGCCATGAAGAAGCTACTGATGGTCGTGTCCGGCGCCGACTCGCTGACGCTGGCGGACGGCACGAGCCACCCCACGGGATTCTGGGCGGAGGAAGTGGTCGAGTCGGTGCGCGTGCTGCGCCAGGCCGGTGTCGAGGTCACCGTCGCGACGCCCGGCGGTGTCGTGCCGACCGTCGACAAGGCGAGCCTCGACGGCACGTTCGACGAGGCCGTCGCGTCTCTGGAAGATCTGCGCGCGCCGTCCGACCTGGCGTCGCTGAACGCCGCGGACTTCGACGCGATCTACCTGCCCGGCGGCCACGGCCCGATGACCGACCTGGCGTTCGACAAGACTCTGGGCACGCTGCTGGCGGACTTCCACGACAGCGGCAAGCTGGTCGCGGCGCTGTGCCACGGTCCGGCCGGGCTGCTGAGCGCGGTCCGCGGGGACGGCTCGTTCGTGTTCGCCGGCAAGGAGATGGCGGTGTTCAGCGACGAGGAGGAGCGCCAGGGCGGCCTCAACGTGCCCTACTCGGTCGCGGGCCGGCTGGCCGAGCTGGGTGCACGGCTCGCGCCGGGTGCGCCGTGGTCGAGCACGGTGATCGTCGACGGCCGGCTCGTGACGGGTCAGAACCCGCAGTCCACGGTGGCCACCGCTTCGCGCGTCGCCTCGTTGATCTAGAGCGCCCTAGCCGAGCACCACCTGCAGCACACACAACAAATACAGCAGTAACGGACCTCGGCCGAGCTGCAGGACCAACCCGATCGGCACGGGCCCGAGCACACCGAAGTCGATCGCCGCGACGCCGTAGTCGAGCGGTGGCTTCGTGGCGATCCGGTACACCACGGCCAGCGCGCCGACCGCGGACACCGCGGCGTTGAGCCAGGAGACGTGCGGCGTGAACGTCGCCGTGGCGACGCACCACACCACCGCGCCGGTGGCGGGCACGACCAGGTGCGCAAGCCGCAGCGTCCGGTCCGGCACGCCGAGCATCCTGCGGATCGACGCCGACCGGCAGACGGACTTGAGCCCTGCCGCCAGCCTGTCGGTGGCGATGAACGCGGCGACCAGGTGCACCGCGGGCACCCAGTCGACCTCGCCGCCAAGTGCGACCAGTGCGGGCAGCGGCAGCAACCCGGCCCACACCAGCAGGCCGTTCGGTGCTCGCCGCGCCCGCAGCACGTCCGTCCACACCAGCACGGTCACCGGTGAGCCGCGCAGCCGGGCCGACCGCACCCGGCCGAGGAGCCGTGCACGGCGTTCCGCCAGGATCGCACCGAGCAGGGCCAGGTCGAGCCACGACACCGACACCCGCACCGCCGCGGCGAGCGCTCCGCCGGTGGAGAGGTCGGCCCGGTTCAGCCGCCGCAGTGACGCCGCAGCGACTACGACCAGTGGCACCGCGGCCGGGACGAGCCAGATCATCTCGACCGCGACCACGTCGGACCGCAGGAACAGTGCGAGCACGGCCGCCGCGGCGAGAACGCTCAGCCAGTTTTGAGGACGCAGCCGGGCACGTTGCAGGACCACCGCGCCCGCCACCACCGCGACCCCGGCCGCCGCTGACCCGGCGAACACCCACACCCCAGGCGGCGCCGACACCCCCACGACCCCGAACACGACAGCCGGCCACACCGCGCCCACCGCCGCGCCGAACCCGAGCAGTCCCAGGAACCGCGGCCACAGCAGCGCGGCCCGATCGACCGGCGAGCTCAGCACCCAGAACATCCGGTCCCGCCCCGCGAACACCGGCCCGAACGCGAGCAGCAGCTTGAGCAGCACGACCGCCGCGAGCACGGACAGCCAGAGCGCGGTCCACTCGCTCGCTCCCGCCTGCCCGGTCTTGGCGAGGCCCTTGAACGCGAGGCCCCAGCCGATCGCGCCGGCGATCGCCGTGTTGACCAGCCGTTCGTAGAGGCGGGCGAGCCGGAACCGCCACGGCGGTGGCGGGCGCCGAAGCCGCCTGCGCACCTCGGCTGCGGACGGGGTCGCCGGGTCACTCACCTCGGCTACCGACGGGGTCACAGGGTCACGCAGCGGTCCGCGACCGCGTCGACGAGGTCCTGGTCGTGCGACGCGAACACGACCGCCACCCCGGCCGCCTTCTCGGCCTTCAGCCGCTCGCGCAGCCAGGTCCGGCCCTGCACGTCGAGCCGCTGCTCCGGTTCGTCCAGCACCAGCAGGCCGCGTGGCCGCACGAAGCACGACGCGAGACCCAGCCGGTGCCGCTGCCCGCTCGACAACGTGGGTGGCAACTGGTCGCGCACCTCGGACAGGCCCAGCTCGTCCAGCGCCGCGAGCACCTCGCGTTCCGGGTCCGGGGTGCCGTGCAGCCACGCCTGCAACCGCAGGTGTTCCACAACGGACACGTCGGGGAAGTAGTCGGCGTCGTCCAGCAGTGCGGCCGTCAACGCGCGGAACGACGCGGAAGTCTCGTCGCGCGACTCCCCGTGGACCAGCACCTCGCCCGCGTCGTGGTGCTCGGCCCCCACCAGGCATTTGAGCAGCGTCGACTTGCCTGCACCGTTGCGGCCGACGATCGCCACCGCCTCCCCCGCGGCCACCTCGAAGCCGAGTCCCCCGAACACCGGGTCGTCGCCGAAGCTCTTGCGGAGGTCCCGCACCTCGAGCATGTGATCAGGCTACCGGGAATAGGTGAGCGGCCCGTGCGTTAAGGTAGATGCAAACGCATGAAACAACAGAAGGAGGCGGGTGCCGTGCAGTTCGGAGTGTTCTCGGTGAGCGACATCACCAGGGACCCGGTGAGCGGCGAGACCCCCAGCGAGGCCGAGCGGATCGACGCGATCGTGCAGATCGCCGAGAAGGCCGAGGAAGTGGGACTGGACGTGTTCGCGATCGGCGAGCACCACAACCCGCCCTTCTTCTCGTCGGCGCCGACCACGCTGCTCGCCCACATCGCGGCGAGGACCAAGAGGCTGATCGTCAGCACCGCGACGACGCTGATCACCACCAACGACCCCGTGCGCATCGCCGAGGAGTACGCGATGCTGCAGCACCTGGCGAAGGGCCGCATGGACCTGATGCTGGGCCGCGGCAACACCGCGCCGGTGTACCCGTGGTTCGGCGCGGACATCCGGCAGAGCCTGCCGCTGGCGCTGGAGAACTACAACCTCCTGCACCGGTTGTGGCGCGAGGACGTGATCGACTGGGAGGGCAAGTTCCGCACGCCGTTGCAGGGCTTCACGAGCACGCCGCGGCCGTTGGACGACGTGCCCCCGTTCGTGTGGCACGGGTCGATCCGCACGCCGGAGATCGCGGAGCAGGCCGCCTACTACGGCGACGGCTTCTTCGCGAACAACATCTTCTGGCCGAAAGAGCACTACATGCGGCTGATCAAGTTCTACCGCCAGCGGTACGCGCACTACGGCCACGGAACGGAGAAGCAGGCCATCGTCGGCCTCGGTGGTCAGGCCTACATCGCGAAGCGGTCGCAGGACGCGATCAACGAGTTCCGGCCGTACTTCAACGAGGCGCCGGTCTACGGGCACGGGCCGAAGATGGAGGACTTCATGGAGATGACGCCTCTGTCGGTCGGCAGCCCGCAGGAGGTCATCGACAAGACGCTGACCTTCCGCGAGCACTTCGGCGACTACCAGCGCCAGATGTTCCTGATGGACCACGCCGGCCTGCCGCTCAAGACCGTGCTGAACCAGCTCGACCTGCTGGGTGAGGAGGTGGTTCCGGTGCTGCGCAAGGAGATCGAGGCGCGCCAGGACCCGGAGACCGCCAAGCCGCCGACGCACGCCCGGCGCGTCGAGGAGAAGTACGGCGACCAGCCCGCGCGTCAGCCGCGCCCGAACGCCAACCGGGGTGACAACGTCACCGGTGGCTCGCCGTACCAGGATTCCCGGTGACCAGAGCGAACGAGGCGTGGGAGTCCCTGATGAGGGCCTACGCCGTGCTGATGAAGCGGTTCAACGCGGAGGACGTCTGGGGCGACCTGACGATGCGGGAGTACGACGTCCTCTACACCTTGTCCAAATGCGACAGTCCATTGCGGATGAGTGAGCTGAACCGTCACGTTCTGCTGAGCCAGCCCGCCCTGTCCCGCATGGTCGACCGCCTGGCCGACCGCGGGCTGGTGGACCGCTGCCCGGATCCCGGCGACCGCCGGGGTGTGCGCCTGTCGCTCACCCCGGAAGGCCGCAGGACCCAGCGGGAGATCGGCCGTCCGCACGCCCGCAGCGTCACCCGCGCGTTGAACGTGCTGACGCCGGAAGAACTCGAGCAGCTCGCCGTGATCACCGGCAAGCTGGCCCAGAGCGAGGAGAAATGACCGAACAGTTCAAGCTCGTGGTCGTCTCGGCCGGCACGAGCGACCCGTCGTCCACACGCCTGCTCGCCGAGCGCGCCGCCCAGCGCGTGGCGCAGCTCGCGTCCGAGAAGCAGTACCAGGCCGGCATCCAGGTCGTCGAGCTGCGCGAGCTGGCGAGCGAGATCGCGAACGCGCTGGTGTCCAACCACATCGGGCCAAAGCTGCAGCAGGCGATCACCACGCTGCAGCACGCGGACGGCATCGTCGCGAGCACCCCCGTCTACAAGGCGGGCGCCAGCGGGCTGTTCACGTCGTTCTTCCAGATCCTGGACAACGACCTGCTGATCGCGAAGCCCGTCGTCCTCGCCGCGACCGCCGGCACGGCGAGGCACGCGCTCGTGGTCGACGACCAGATGCGCGGCCTGTTCGCCTACCTGCGGACCGTCGTCGTGCCGACGTCGCTGTTCGCCTCCACCGAGGACTGGCAGGACAACGCGCTGAACAAGCGCATCGACCGCGCGGCCCTCGAACTGGTGGCGCTCATGGCCTCCGGGTTCGAGAAGCAGGTGCGTGCCGAGTCGTGGGGCCGCTACCAGCACGAGTTCGGCAGCGCGGGCGGCACCGAGCTGTCGATCGACCTCGACTCGGACCTGATGCGCCTCGCCGCGGGCGGTCACGCGTAGGGCAGGACCTTCTTCTCGACGTAGCCCAGGCCGTAGAACAGCGCGACGCTGATCACCGCGAGCAGGGCCATCGCCGCGAAGGCCAGTGAGGTGTCGGCGCTCGCACCGGACGTGTAGATCACGTAGCCCAGTCCGGCGCGGGCGCCGACGAACTCGCCGATCACCGCCCCGATCACCGCCAGTGTGATCGCGACCTTCAGCCCGACGAAGACCTGCGGCAGCGCGTGCCGCAGCCGCAGCTTGAAGAACTCGTGGCGGCGCGGCGCGTCCAGCGACCGGAACAGCTCTACCAGTTCGTGCGGCGTGGACTTCATGCCGGACGCGGTCGAGATGACGATCGGGAAGATGCACACCAGCACGACCATGAGCACCTTCGACTCGATGCCGAACCCGAACCACACCACCACGATCGGCGCGATGGCGACCTTCGGCACGGCGTTCAACGCCACCAGCAGCGGGTAGAACATCCGCTCCAGGACCGTGGACCCGACGATCAGCAACGCCAGCGGCACACCGATCATGATGGACAGCCCGAACCCGGCGACCGCCTCCCACAACGTGACCAGCGTCTGTTCGAGCAGATAGCCCGGCAGCTCCAGGAACGACGCGACGACGTCGGCCGGTGACGGCACGAGGAACGAGTCGACCCCGAACACGATCGTCGCGAGCCACCAGGCACCGATGAGCGCCAGCAGGCCCAGCACCGGCAGCACGACCTTCACGCCGTCACCTCCCCCAGCAGCCCGCGCAGCTCCCTGCTCACCTGGTCGAGCTCGACCTGCCCGAGCGCGCGTGGCCGGGGCAGGCCGACGTCGGCGAGCTCGTGGATCCGTCCTGGCCTCGGGCTGAGCACCACGATCCGGTCGGCGAGCAGCACCGCCTCGTCGACGGAGTGCGTCACGAACACGACCGCGCGCGGCAGCTCCAGCTGAACCCGTTGCAGCTCCTCGGAAAGCTCGGTGCGGGTGATCGCGTCGAGCGCGGAGAACGGTTCGTCCATCAGCATCACCCGCGGGCTCTGGATCAGCGAGCGGCACAGCGACACCCGTTGCTGCATGCCGCCGGACAGCTCGTGCGGCAGCCGTTGCTCGAACCCGCCGAGGCCGACGAGGCCCAGCAGCTCGTGCGCCCGGTCCCGGTACGCCCGTGGCGAGAGTCCGAAGACCTCGATCGGCAGCAGCACGTTGGACAGCACCGTCCGCCAGGGCAGCAACGCCGGCCGCTGGAACATGAACGAGACGTCGCGCCGCGGCTTCACCACGGGGTCGCCCGCCACCTCGACGCGGCCTTCTGACGGCGTCAGCAGCCCCGCGACGAGCCGCAGCAGCGTGGACTTGCCGCAGCCGGAACGCCCTATCACCGCCACGAACTCGTGCTCGTCCACGTCCAGGTCGATCCCTGCCAGGGCGTGGACGCCGCCGAAGCTGTGCGAGACGCCGCGCAGGGTGATCACTTCGGCGCCAGCGCGAAGGAGGCGAGGTCGTCGGGACGCACCGAACCGTCCGGGATCGCGCCGGCCTCCACGAGCGTGCGGAGGATCTTCTCCACCCGCGGCTGCGTCAGCTCGCCCACCGGGCCGGTGAACCCGGACGGCTTCACGTACGGCGCCATCAGCGCGACCTCGGCACTGGCCACGCCCGCGTCCTGGGCCGGCTGGTACTTCTTGAGGATCGGGCCGACCTCGTCCGGGTGCTCGATCGCGTACGTCAGACCCTTGAGCAGCGCACCGCTGAACTGGCGCACCAGGTCGGGCTTCTGCGCGGCCGTGTCCTTGGACGCGACGAGCGCGTTGCCGTACAGGTCGGGAACCAGATCGCCGTACGGCAGCACGACCGCCTTCCTGCCCTTGGCCGCGGCTTCGATCAGCGGCTTGCCCACGACGAACTGCCCGATTCCGTCGACCTGTCCGGCCGCCAGCAGCTGCGGGAGTGAGGGAGGGGAGGACGGCACGAACTGGACCTGCGCGGGATCGATGCCGGCCGCCTTGGCGTAGACGGGGAACATCACCTGGTTCGTCGAGCCCGGCTGGTCGCCGATCTTCTTGCCGGCGAGGTCGGCGGGTTTGCTGATCCCGTTGCCCTCCAACGCGACGATCGCGGCGAGCGACCGCTGCTGGACGGCCGCGATCGTGGTGACCGGCAGCTTCTCCTTGGTGACGGTGATCGCGGTGGCGGTGAAGTCCGCGATGCCGAATTCCGCACGGCCGCCCGCGACCAGCTTCAGCACGTCGACGCTGCCGGTGCCGGGCGTGATCGTGACGTCGAGGCCCGCCTGCTCGAAGAACCCTCTCTCCTGCGCCACGTAGACGTACGCGTCCCGGCCGAACGTGCTGAACGAGGTCAAGTAGTTGACCTTGGCCCTCTCCACTGGCGGTCCCCCACCGCAGGCCGTGACGACCACCATGATCACGAGCAGAACCGACTTCTTCATGATCCCCTCCCCCGAAGGCGCCCTCGTGCTCGAACATAGAGGTCGGGGAGGACGGATGAACACGACCAATCTGCCCGTGGCCGTCATCGGCGCGGGCCCGATCGGTTTGATCACGGCCCTCGGGCTGGTCTCGCACGGCGTGCCGGTGGTCGTCTTCGAGGCCGGGGACGACCTGTCCGGCGAGACCAGGGCCGGGACGATCCTGACGCGCACGCTGGAGGTCCTGGACCGGTACGGCGCGCTGGAGCCGGTGCTGGCGGCGTCGCTGCGGATCGACGAGATCGGCGAGCTGGACCGGGCGACCGGGACCTCCACCGGCAGCGTGCTGACCTCGGCGCTCGCAGGCGAGACGCGGTTCCCGTTCGTCATCAACGTTCCGCAGCACGAGCTGGAGCCGGTGCTCGCGGCTGTGCTGGAGGAACGCGCGCCGGGCGCGTTGCGGATGCGGCACCGGCTGGTCGACTTCGAACAGCACGACGACGGCGTCACACTGCACCTCTCGACGCCGGACGGGAACGTGGAGGTGGCGGCGGCCTACGTACTGGCCTGCGACGGAGGCCGCTCGACCGTGCGGGAACGGCTCGGCGTCGAGGTCAGCGGCCACACGCTGGAGCAGCGGTACATGCTGGTCGACCTCGTCTGCGACCTCGACGTCGGCAACCCGCGCGACTACCCGTACCTCGCCTACTTCGGCGACCGCGAGGAGTGGATGGTCCTCGTCCGGCAGCCGCACTGCTGGCGGTTCGTGTTCCCGCTGGATCCCGGCCGGCCCGCCCCGGAGTCTGACGAGCTGCGCGACAAGGCACGCCACTTCATCGGCGAGGTCGACGAGCTGAAAGTCCTGGGCAGCAACGTCTACACCGTGCACCACCGCGTGGCGTCGTCGTGGCGACGGGACCGTGTGTTCCTGATGGGCGACGCCGCGCATCTGATCACGCCGATGTGGGCGTTGGGCCTGAACACCGGCGTGCTCGACGCCTCCAACCTGCCGTGGCGGCTCGCGTGGGTGTACCGCGGGTGGGCCTCGGAAAAGCTCCTGGAGGGCTACGAGACCGAACAGGCACCGCTCGCGGTCAACGGTTCCGCGGAGATGGCGGAGGCCGCGCGCGCCGTGATGGACCGCCGCCTGGAGTCGGTGGCGGGCTGGAGCGACGCGATGACCCGGACCTTGCTGGGCGTGCGGCTGGGCGACTCGTCACTGGTGCGCGAACCCGGCCCGCCGCGGGTCGGCGACCGGGTTCCGGACCTGCGGGTCTTCGGCCTGCGCGGCGCGGTGCACCTGCACGAGCTGTGCCGTGACTCGTTCGTCGGCCTGCATCTCACCGATGCGCGCCGCAGACCACCGTTCGGGCCGGACCCCGCCGGGCTGCGGCAAGTGGTCGTGAGCCGGTGGGACGCGCCGCACGACTCGGGGCTGCGGGACCGCGCGTACTTCGACCCCGGCTCCTCGGTGCGGGAACGCTTAGGGCTCGGCGACGTCGCTGTCCTGCTGAGGCCGGACGGGCACGTGGCGTTCGTCGAACCCTGGACTGCTCGGTCCTGGTGCAACGTCCGGGACCAGTACCTGCGGGAGGTGTGCCTTGAGGGGTGACGTCGTGGTCTCGCCTGCGGGTGAGGAGATCGTGCTCGTCGACGTGGGTCAGCGGATGCTCTACGACGACGAGCTGGTGCGGGTGTGGGAGGTGTCGCTCGAACCGGGCGAGACCCACCCGTGGCACCTGCACCACAACCCGTACGTGGTGCTGAGCATCGAGGGCTCGCAAGGCCGCATGGACTGGCTCGACGGCAGCGAGCCGAGGTTCATCTCCGAGCACCGCGGCGGCTGGGTCCACCGCCCGGTGTCGCCCGTCCACCGGCTGACGAACATCGGCACGTCCCGCTACCGCAACCGGCTCGTCGAGCTGAAGGACCTCGGCGAGAAGCCGGCCGCGCCATTGGACATCACGGACTCCGACGTCAGCGTGCGAACCGTTGCGGACGTCGAGCTGCAGCTGGAGGGGCCGCACGTGCTCGCCGCTCTCGACACCGAGGACGTGCGGCTCCATCAGGGCGGTCCGTGCTCGCTCGCCGGCGAATGGTTCGTCGTCGAGCTGCGTTACCTAGGCTAGGAGCTCTGGGATCTCGTCGGCCTCGACGACCTGCCGGACCTCGACCGACATCTCCTCCACGCCCGCGAAGCAGGTGATGTACTCCTCCGCGACGGCCTTGGCCTCGGCGAGGTCCTTCGCGTTGATGATCATGAACCCGCCGATGACCTCCTTGGCCTCGGCGAACGGGCCGTCGGTCGACCTGATCTCGGCACCCCGCCTGCGCACGGCCGCTCCCCTGGACGGCTTGTGCACGCCCTCACCACCGAGGAACACACCGTTCGCGTTCAGCTTGTCGACGAACTCGTTCATCCGCCGATGAAGCTCCGGACTCGCCTTCCACGCCGCGTCGGCGTCCTCCGGGACCCGGTGCATCAACAGAAACCGCATGTCATCTCCCTGATCTCGGTACGGCGGCGTTGGGCCGCCACACCTGCGTCGATCGACGTCACGGTCGTTTCGACATTTCGACATGATGGCCCGGTGATTCTTTCGCGGCTGGTCGTACCTCTGCTGAGCATGTGGTTCTTCGGCAACCTCTACGAGCAGGTCGTGTGGAACCCGCAGCTGCTGGCCGACCCGCGGCCGGGTTCGCTCGTCGGCGTGTTCGCGGCAGGCAGCCCGATCTACTACTACCTGCCGTGGGGGCCGCTCGGGGTGGTCCTGGCGGTCGTCACGCGGGCACCGCGGCCGGCACTCGGGTGTCTCGCGGTGTCGGTCGCGCTGAAGGTCCTGCTGATCACGCAGGTCAACCCGGTCTTCCGCGACCCTGCCGTCAGCCGGGAGGTCGTGCACGGCCATGCGGTGCTGTGGGCGTTCGGCAACGGCGTCGTCGTCATCGCGGTGGGGGCCGCGATCCTGCTGGTTCTGCGAGCACGGCGCGGCCCGTCGCCCGGCTGAACGCCGTCACGAGGTGGTCGGCCGTGCGCAGGGCGAGCGCGGCCATCGTCAGCGAGGGGTTCGTCGTGCCGAGCGACGGCATGCTGCCGCACCCCACCGCGTACAGATTGGGGTGGTCCCAGCAGCGTTGCCACTGGTCCACCACCGAGTCGCGCGGCGAGGAGCCCATCACGTGCGTGCCGCCGCCGTGCCCGGCGCCCCAGTGGCGCAGCGGCTCGCCGTTGTGCTCGAAGTACCGCTCCTCGTCCGGCTTGTACGACGTGTAGTCATCGGCGCCGAGCAGTTCGAAGATCCGGTCCGACACCCGTTTCGCGGCCAGCAGACCGTCCTTCACGTAGTCCGACAGCGTGTAGTGGATCGACGGGCGTGGGTTGCCCATCGCGTCGCGGTCCGCGCCAAGAGTGACCCGGTTCGCGGGGTCGGCTTCCTGCTCGATCTCGAACTGCAGCGTGAACTGCCTGCCCACGCGGTCCGCCACGGCTCGGCGCAGCGCGGTGCCGCGCAGGCCCGCCGCGACGAACTCGGCCGTGTCCGAGTCCGGACTGCCCGCCGACCAGCCCCAGCCCCAGTTGCCGATCTCGATGCGGAACGGTGCCCGCGTGGCGCGGTCCCGCCCGCACCGGAACGCCTCGATGCTCGTCGTCGACCCCGGACCGCGGAAGGGGCCGATCGGGTGCGGCATCAGCGCCCACGTCAGCAGTGCCGGGTGGTCCATCAGGTTGCGGCCGACCTGGTCGCTGCTGTTCGCCAGGCCGGACATGAGCAGCAGCTTGGCGTTCTCGATGGCGTGCGCGGCGAGCACGACGACGTCGGCTTCCGCCTCTTGCCGGGTGTGCATGCCGGTCGTGTCGTCCTCGTAGCGCTGATAACTGACCTTGGTGACGCGTCCGAACTCGTCGGCGTGCACGCGGTTCACGACGCATCTGGTGCGCAGCTCGACGTTGGGCGACCAGCGCTTCTGGGTGCGGTGCGGCGTGTACTTGGCGTCCTCCGGGCACACCGGCACGCAACTCGCGAACCCGGCGCACCGGTTGCCGTCCGGCCGGTAGCCGCTCACCGGGACACCGTTGCGCGCCTGCGGGGTGCCGACCAGCAGCAGCTCGCGGCCGTCGATCTGCGCACCGTCCACAACGGACGCGACCGCGTGGTCGAGATACGTGCGGGGCAAGGCGTGCATCGGGTAGACGTAGCCGTCCGCCACCGGAACGTGCAGCCGTTGCTCGTCGGCGTCGGCCGCGACCCCGATCTCCCACTCCGCCGCGCGGTAGCAGGGCTCCAGGTCGTCGTACGAGAGCGGCCAGTTGCGGCCGCGGCCCAGGTCCGCGGTCCGGAAGTCCTCGGGGTGCATGCGGGGCGTGATCCCGGTCCAGACGGTTCCGGTGCCGCCGTTCATCCGCAGGTACGGGCTCGAGTACGCGAACGGCCCGGTGTTGACCAGGTAGTCGCTCGACGGCGCCGCCTCCGTCCTGCGGTACGGCGCGAGCGGTGTCTTGACGAGCGCCGTCCGGAACCTCCGCACGGCCTCGTCGTGGTCGGTCTGTGCTCCCGCTTCGAGCACGAGGACCTGAAAACCGTTGTCCCCCAGCACCTTCGCGATCAGTGAGCCGGCGAACCCGGCGCCGACGACCACGGCTCTCATGAGGCGCTGCCTCTGGGTCTGCGCTCCCAGCTGCCGAAGCCGGGCCCGTCCGTGCCGGGCGCCGCGACCCCGACCGCCCTCCACGCCAGACCTTCCGCGTAGGCGCGGGAGCTCGGGATCACCCCGCGCCAGACCCCGGTGTACCAGAGCTGGATGATCTCGGCGTCCGACGCGCCGCGCGCCAGCGTCGCGTACTGCTCGACCAGTCCGGTCGACCTCAGCTCCTCCGCCGAGAACCCGGTCAGCTCGGCGGACAACTCCACGAAGGCGTCCATCCCGCCATCCTCGACGCCGGAGCCGCGCCACGCCCGGCCCCTCACCCGCGTGGCGCAACCTCCATCTCGCCCAACAGAGACCAGTCGTCCTGCTCCAGCACCGCGTTCACGATCTTCGGTGTCTCCTGCAGGTACGGCGGCAGCTCCGCCTGCGCGACCTTGAAGTGCGCCGACTGCACGTGCGCCGCACCCGCGTCACCGTCGCGGAAGGCCTCGACGAGCACGTACTCGGTCTCGTCGTCGAGGCTGCGCGACCAGTCGAACCACAGGCAGCCGGGTTCGGCGCGGGTGGCCTCGGTGAAAGCGCGGGAGAGCTCCGGCCAGGTGTCCGCGTACTCGGGCAGGACACGGAACCTGGCGGTGATGAAGATCAAGACGGCCTCCTTCACGTGATCGCCTCCCAGCCTATGGGCTCGCATGCCCGCACGGGCCGGTCGGCGCCCGACTGTTAGCGTTAACATCGACCGGAGCACCACCTCGACCCGACCGGGAGGCACCGCCGATGCACCGCTCCGAGACCGCCACACCCACGGTCAGCCGCGAGCACTTCGGCCGGATCGGGGACGTGGACGTCCACCGGTTCGTGCTGGCCAACCCCGGCGGCGTCACGGCGCGGATCCTCGACCTCGGCGGCGTGATCCATTCGCTGGACGCGCCCGGCCGCGACGGCGAGCAGAAGAACGTCGTGCTCGGGTTCCCCACGCTCGACGGCTACGTGGCCAACAACCGGCCGGACGCGGGCCGGGTGTTCTTCGGCGCGCTGATCGGCCGTTACGCCAACCGGATCGGCGGTGCCGCGTTCACCCTCGACGGCGTCGAGCACCGGCTGACCACCAACGAGAACGGCAACAGCCTGCACGGCGGCATCACGGGCTTCGACACGCACGTGTGGCAGGCGAGCCCCTTCACCGACGCCGGCGGGGCGGGCGTGCGCCTGACCCACGTCAGCCCGGACGGCGACCAGGGCTTCCCCGGCACCGTCACGACGGTGGTGACGTACCGGCTCGACACGCGCAACCGGCTGAGCATCGGCTATCGCGCCCAGACCGACGCGCCCACGGTCGTGAACCTGACCAACCACACCTACTGGAACCTCGCCGGCGAAGGCTCCGGCGACGTCTACGACCACCTGCTGACCATCCGCGCCGGGTTGTTCTGCCCGGTCGACGACGCGCTGATCCCGCAGGGCCCGCCCGCACCGGTCGGTGGGACGCCGTTCGACTTCCGCGAGCCGACCCCGATCGGCGCGCGCATCGACGCGCCCCACCCGCAGCTGCGGCTCGGGCACGGCTACGACCACAACTGGGTGCTCGACGAGCCGGACTCGCTCGGTTTCGCGGCGCGGGCGCACGACATCGGCTCCGGCCGGATGCTGACGGTGTGGACGACCAATCCGGGTCTGCAGTTCTACTCCGGCAACTTCCTCTCGTCCGACCTGATCGGCACGAGCGGCCACCCGTACCGGCGCGGCGCGGGCTTCGCGTTGGAGGCACAGCACTTCCCGGACTCGCCGAACCGCCCGGACTTCCCGAGCACGGTGCTGCGCCCCGGCGAGATCTACGAGCAGGAAACGGTTTACGAGCTGTCCGCCGGGTGATGGTCGACAGTTGTTGACACCGCACCGTCGGCCATGTCACCGCGCATGATCATCGTGGTTGCCTCGAACTCCGCCGCCACATGGGCATCCGGAAGCGAGGGCCGTGGTGAGTTGGAAGAAACGCGGAGCCACTGCAACCGCACCCGACGCGGTTCCCAGGTGGAATCAAGGCACTGGCGGACTACGCCCACGCGCGAGGGCTCAAGCTCGGCATCTACTCCTCCGCCGGTACATCACCTGCCAGGGTCATCCCGCGAGCCTCGACCACGAGACGATCGACGCGCAGACGTTCGCCTGTGACCACGCCGATCAGCACGTCCGCCGCACAGCTCGGCCTGGCGGGCTCGTCGTCGTACGGCCTGCGCGACCTGTGGAGCGGCGCGACGTCGAGCACCACCGGCGCGATCTCCGCGTCCGTCGCCCCGCACGGCGTGGTGATGTACCGGGTGTCGCGCACCGGTACCACGGCTCCCGGCCCCGCCGCAGGTACGCACCAGGTCGGCAACATGACGTGGGCGGCGTCGACCAACGGTTACGGCCCCGCCGAACGCAACACGTCGAACGGCGAGGCGCCGGCCGGGCGGCGGCGTTCGCGGAGACGTCGCTCGCGACCGTGCCGGCGCGGATGCACGGCAGCAGGTTGCTGCTGACCCTGCGGCTGGCCGACAGCCAGGCGTGCCGCGGCGACCCCGACGCCGCCGTGGAGGTGGCCCGACCGGTGATCCCGATGGTCGTCGCGGCCTCAGCCACGCCGATCAGGAGGGAGCTCGCGAGGCTTCGCACCCGGCTCGGCGGTCGATTCGACGAATTGCTTGACGGTTTTTGACACGTTCGACCCGAGGAGGCCGGGAAAACACCGCGGAATCTATCGTTCACCCATCGCCGCCATACCCGGAATTCGACGATCGCCCTGCCGTTCGTCGAACGAGAAGTCCTGCTCTTCAGGAGGAACGATGGCATTCACGAAATCGGCCGTCCGGCGCGCCACCGCGGTGACCGCCGCCCTGCTCGCCGGTGCGGTCATGTGCACCCCGGCGGCCGGCGCGGCTCCCCTCACCACGGCGCAGACCGACTCGGCCACCACCGACCTCGACGCCTCCGCCCGCGTGCCGGGCACGGCGTGGGCCGTCGATCCGGCGACCGGCCAGGTCGTCGTCTCCGTGGACGACACGGTGACCGGCGCGAAGCTCGACCAGGTGCGCGCGGTGGCCGCGAGGCACGCGCGGGCCGTCAAGTTGGAGCGGATGGCGGGCACCCTGCAGCCGTTGATCAGCGGTGGCGACGCGATCCACACCAGCGGAGCCCGCTGCTCGCTGGGCTTCAACGTCAGGAACAGCGCGGGCCGCCACTACTTCGTGACGGCCGGGCACTGCACCAACATCGGCTCGTCGTGGTCGGCGTCCGGCGGCGCGTACATCGGCCCGCGCACCGGAACTTCCTTCCCCGGCAACGACTACGGCATCGTCCGCTACGACTCCTCCATCGCCCGCTCCGGCACGGTCGCGGGCCAGGACATCTCCCGCGCGGCCAACCCGACCGTCGGCCAGCGGGCGTGCCGCCGCGGCAGCACCACCGGAACGCACTGCGGCAGCGTC
This sequence comes from Lentzea atacamensis, assembly GCF_003269295.1. Lineage (GTDB taxonomy): Bacteria > Actinomycetota > Actinomycetes > Mycobacteriales > Pseudonocardiaceae > Lentzea > Lentzea atacamensis. The sequence continues at coordinate 1,159,851 of NZ_QLTT01000001.1, forward strand.
ACCGGCCTCAACGCCACGGTGAACTACGCCGCGGGCAGCGTGTACGGGATGATCAGGACGAACATCTGCGCCGAGCCCGGCGACAGCGGCGGCCCGCTCTACTCCGGCAGCACCGCGCTCGGGATCACCTCCGGTGGCAGCGGCAACTGCCGCTCGGGTGGCGTCACGTTCTTCCAGCCCGTGGTCGAGGTCCTCAACCGGTACGGCGTCAACGTCTACTAGCGAAGTCCCGTTCGATGAGAGTCGCGCCTGAGGTGGCTCCTGGCGGTGCGGGCGAGCGACCCGCATACCGGTGTTGTATGTGGGTCGCTCGGCCGTGCCCCCGGGGGCCGCCTCAGGCCCGGCTATTGCGAACATGGACTTCATCAACGACATCGGGTTCACCAACGAACCCGACTACACCACCGATTACTCGTCGATGCGGCTCACCCCGGCGCAGGCGGTGGACTCGTCAAGGTGCTCGGCCCGTCGCGGCCGGTGCCGGGTTGAAGGTCACCTGCTGCGACTCGTTCGGATGGAACCAGCAGAAGAACTACTCCAGCGCCATCGAAGCGGACGCCACCGCGCGGCATCGTCGCGACGCACACGGGCCACACCTACGCGAGCAAGATCGACGGACCGCTGCCGACGTCGAAGCGGACCTGGATGTCCGAGTGGAACCCGAGCGGCACCACCTGGAACGAGAACCGGGACGACGGCAGCGGCTACGACGGCATGACCATCGCCAGGGCCGTGCACACCGCGCTCACCACCGGCAACGTCCACGCCTACGTGTACTGGTACGGCGCGTCGACCGGCACCACCCGCGGCCTGATCCAGACGGCAGCGGCTACCGCGTGTCCAAGCGATTGTGGGCCATGGCGAACTACAGCCGGTTCATCCGTCCGAACGCGACTCGGATCGGCGCGACCACCTCGGACGGCAACCTGCTGCTGTCCGCGTTCCGCAACAGCGACGGTTCCGTCTCCACCTGCTGACGATCCGGGCCCGTCACAAACCCGCAACCTGGACCCTGGCGTCCGTTCTTACTTACTTGTAAGTTAGATGCATGACGATGGCCGAGGTGGCAGCCACAGATGTAGACGCGATCGAGACGTTCTGCGGCCGGTGGGAGCGGGCGTGGAACACGCACGACGCCGACGCGGTGGCGGCGATGTGCGCGGACGACCTGGTGTACGACGAGCCGGCGCTGGGCAAGACGGCGCACGGCCCAGAGTCCATCCGTGAGTTCGTGGCGCAGATGACGCGCACGTTCCCGGACTACTCCTTCACGCGCGTGGGCTTCTACGCCGAGACGACCCGGCGTGCCGTGGTGGTGGCATGGCAGTTCACCGGCACGGTCGCCGGCACCGATCGGCGCGTCGAGTTCCACGGCGACGACCGGCTGGAGGTCGGCGAGGACGGACTGATCCACGCCTACCGGTGCCTGTACGACAACAAGTTCGTGGAACGCCAGGTCCGCGGATGAGCGAGGGCGCTCCTGCCCGGATGCCCGCCGCGGTGCGCAGGGCGAGCATCCTCGCGGCGGCCGAAGCCGAGTTCGCCGGGAACGGCCTCGCGGGAGGCCGTCTGGACGCCATCGCCGAACGGGCGGGGATTTCACACCCGCGCGTCGTGCAGATGTTCGGCTCCAAGAAGAAGCTGTTCCTCGAAGTCGTCGACGTGACTTACGACAAGATCGAAGCCGCGTTCGAGCGCGCCGAACCGACACTGCCCGCGCTGGGTGACGCCTACGTGCGGCTCCTGCGGCGCGAGCGCACCATCGGCATGGTGATGTTGCAGGGTTACGCCGGAGCGGCCGACGGTGACGTGCAGGAGGCGGTACGCCGGCGTCACCTCGCTCTCATGGCGTCGATCGCCAGGCTGACGGGGGCGGACGCGTTCCAGGTGCGCACGTTCTTCGCCACGGGACTGATCCAGACGGTCTCGGCCGCGCTCGAACTGTCCGGGCAGCGCGCCGACACCGCTTGGAGCGCCTGGGTTCTCCAGCTCGCCACGGCGTCACCCGAGACGGGCGCCGCGGCTGGAGCCACGACGCCCGCCAGGTCCGACTAGCATGGTCAGGACTGCGGTGGCGCAGTGTCGAGGGTGGGGCCGGTCTGGGCGAGGAGCCGGTCAGCAGGTCGGGTCGGTACTGGACGGTTCCGGCCTCGTCGACACCATTCAACCTCTGCGGGAACGGCGAGCCATAAGGTAGCTCTCATGTTCCGCGATGAGGATCTTGCCCTGCTCGCACGGCCGCTGTACGCCTTCCTCACCGTTGCACCACGCGGTGAACGCTGGCCGGCACCGCGCCCGGTGTGGTTCGAGGTGACCGACGACGGCGACGTGCAGATGTTCTCCGTCCCGGATGCACCGAAGCTCGACCGTCTCCGGGAGCACCCCCGTGCTTCCGTCGTCGTCGCAGCTCCATCTGGTGAGCCCGAACACTGGGTAGCGGTGGAGGGCTCGGTCACTCTCCACGATCAGGGTGGCGCCGAGCTCGCGGCTCGTCTCGCCGAACGATACTGGGACATGAGCGACCCGAACCACCAGAAGCTCCTCGATGAGTGGCGTATCGGGGGCGTGGTGCGCATCGTCGTCCACCCAGAGGTGGTGAACCGCTTCTCCGCCTGACCTGCCATGAGGTTCACCCCGAATGGTGGACAGGGGACTTGCAAGGCTTGGCCGCCGCTCGGAGTGACTTCTCGTAGTCGTCGGGACTGGGCATCCCGATCGTGGAGTGCCGCCGGACAGTGCTGTGGAAACGGATCAACTTGTCACCGCGGCAACGAGTTCCGTCTTCCTGGCGCAGACGTGCCGACACAGATCTCGAAAGGCCGGCGTCAAGGCGGTTCTGGTTCGAGGTCCAGTCCGGTGTGGACGAAGAAGGCGTCCATCAGTTCGGGTCGGTACCGGATGCGCTTGAGCCGGTTCTTCGCGATCGTGACGAGGTGATCTATGCCGTGGACGAGGGGGTTGCCCGGGCAGAGCTCACGGCGATGACAGCGCCAGGACTGCGAACAGGGCGGGCAGCGCCGTACTGCTTGACGAGCGCGGTGGCCCTGGAACCGTTGTAGGTCCCGCCGCAGCCGAGGCCGCGCCACTTGCCGCTGGTGCCGACGCCGATCGTGTGGGAGATCTCGTGCAGCGCTGCGCGTTGCATGGCGCGCGTGATCAGGTCGTACGCTCGCTGCTGGTCGGCGGTCGGGTTGGCCGCCTTCACCAGCCTCCAGCTGATGGTGCCCTGCAGCCGCACCTCGGCGGCAGCGGTCGCGGGTGCGCCCAGCGCCAGCACCGCGGCGATGGCCACACCCACACTCGTGAAGCGGGACAACGACATCTTTGGCATCTGTCTCCGCCTTCTCGGCTCTCTCGACGGAAGGGGCTGAGCAGTGCGCGTGTCAACGATCCGATCAGGAATGATCGGAATCGGCCGGAACAGAACGGGTCAGGTCAAGCGGTAGACCGAAACATGTGAGTTCGACTCATCGGTGAACTCACCTGCGCGCCAGTCCGCGTTCCTGCTCTCCAGCTCGAACCCGGCGATCTGCGCCATCAGGTCGAGCTCGGCGGGCCAGACGTAGCGGTGCGGGGTGCGGAAGAGCCGCGCTTCCCTGCCGTCGCCGAAGCGGAGGTGGTGGGAGATCATGCGCTGGCGCACGAGGTCGTAGGTTTCCATTGCCAGGTAACCGGGTTCAGCGTGCCGGACCCTGGCCGGCTGCCCCGGCGGCAGGCTGCGCAACGCCGGCACGCCGAGCTCGATCACGAACCGGCCACCGGGGACGAGGTGCCGCGCGGCGTTGCGGAAGCACTCCACCTGCTCTGCCTGGGTCAACAGGTTCGAGATCGTGTTGAAGACGAGGAAGACGAGGGTGTGCTCGCCAGGCACGCGCGCCGTGGCCATGTCGCCGTTGACCACCGGAATGGTTGCCTCGTCGGCCTTTGCGCGCAGCACGTCGATCATCGGCTGGGACAGCTCGATGCCCGCGACCGGCACGCCGCGCGCGGCCAGCGGGACGGCGACCCGGCCGGTGCCGATGGCGAACTCGAGGGCTCTGCCGCCGTCCGCGAGGGCCGCGAGGCGCTCGACCATCGGCTCCAGCACCTCCGGCGCGAACGCACCGGTGCCAGGGGTGTCGTACTGCTGCGCGGTCTCGGCGTCCCAGATGTCCTCTTGGCGCATGCCCCCGATCTTGGTGCGGGATCCGCCGGATCGTCCACCCGTTTTCACCCGAGGCCGCGGCTCGTGTTGAGCTCGTTCCCGCACGACTCCCGCACCGTCAGCGTCGGCCACAGCACCACGCGGTGCACCGGCCGGTCCAGCGGATCCGCCAGCCGTGCCAGCGCGAGCTGGGCGGCGAGCGCCCCGAGCCGGTGCTTCTGCGGTCGCACGGCCGTGAGCGGCGGATCGGACGCCGCCGCCACCTCGTCGTCGTACGACACGACGGCGAGATCTTCCGGCACGCGAACTCCGCGCTCCCGCGTGCGTTCCAGCAGACCGATCGCCTCACGGTCGGCGTGCACCAGGACGGCGTGCACGGAGGCGTTCAGGCACTCGTCGATCACCTGGTCGACCACTCGTGTCCACTGTGGAGAGCCGTAGGGCGGCACGTCGAGCGCGGGAACTCCGTTGAACGGCAGCTCCAGCGACGACACGGCCGTGGTCCAGCCCGCGCGGATGGCGTCGCTGTGCGGGCTCTGCCGCGAGGTGACCAGGCCGATGCGGCTGTGGCCGAGCGTTGCCAGGTGCCGCACGGCGAGCCCAGCGCCGATCTCGTGGTCGGTCACCGCGGCGTCGAGGGCGATCGTGGGCAACGCCGGCGGCGGAAGCCGTTCGACGAGCACGACGGGCACCGACTGCGCCCCCAGCCAGCGCAGCAGTTCGACGCCCGCGCGGCCGGTCGTGCTCGGCGCTACCAGCAGGGTCTGCACACCGCGGTCGAGCAGCTCGCACACCCGGCGGCGGTCCTCGATGGCGTCGTAGCTGGACGCCCGCAGCACCAGCCTGCCGCCCGCCGCGGCCACGGCGGTCTGCGCGCCCTGGATCACCGCGGGCCAGTAGTACTCGACCGACGGCGCCACCATGCCCACCAGCGGGTGCGTCTGGGCCGGGCCGACCACGGACTGCGGTCCGCGCGGAAAGGGCTCCGCGTGGCGGGGCATGGTGATCCCGCCGTGGACGCGCACCACCAGACCGCGGTCGGCGAGCGCGGTCACGTCCCGGCGCACGGTCACCGCCGACACGCCGAGCAGCTCCACCAGATCCGGCAAGCGGACGGTGCCGTGCGTCCGTACGGCCCGCAGGATCAGCTCATGGCGCTGAGCAGCCAACTTCTGGTTCATCGCTTCGCTTCTGATCGGTTTCGATCGTTTCCGATCGTTTCGTTGACCAGTGAGTGTGCCACGCGTTGAGGTGTGCCACATCACTCCAGCAGGAGGGTCAGCAATGGAGCTTTCCCCAGCGCTGCGGGACCCCGGCGTCTCGCGCCGCGGTTTTCTGCGCGCCACCGCCGCACTGGGCGCGGCGGGCCTCGTCGGCGGCTGCACTGCCACCGCCGCACCGCCGGGCGCCACCCCTGTCACCATCTGGTCCTGGTTGACCGGCATGGACAAGTACGTCGCCGCGTTCAACGCCGCGCAGAAGGACGTGTTCGTCGAGCTGCGGGTGATCGCGGCGGGTCTGTCCGGCGGCTACGCCCAGCAGACCAACGCCATCCGGGCGCACAACGCGCCGGACGTCCTGCACGTCGAGTACCAGGGTCTGCCGCAGATCCTGCTCACCGGCGGGCTGCGCGACCTCACCGCGGACATGGCCGATCTCGAGAGCCAGTACTCCCCCGCCGCGTGGCGCGGTGTGCGGCCCGACGGCCGGACGTGGGGAGTGCCGATGGACATCGCGCCGATGGTCTTCTACTACCGCAAGGACCTGTTCGACCAGCACGGCATCGCGTTGCCGCGCACGTGGGACGAGTTCCGCACGGCGGCGGCCGCCGTCAAGCAGGTCGACCCGCAGGCGCGCATCTGCTCGTTCCCGCTCAACGACGGCTCGTTCTTCGCCGGCATGTCGTGGCAGGCGGGCGATCCGTGGTGGACGGCGGAAGGTGACACCTGGGCTGTCGACATCGCCGGTGAGGGCACGGTGCGCACCGGGTCGTTCTGGCAGTCGATGATCACGGAGAACCTCGTCGCGGGGGTCGTGCACGGCACGCAGGACTGGATCGCCGGGATGCACGACGGCAAGCTCTGGGGCCTGCTCGGCGCGTCGTGGAGCGTCGGCACGCTGGGCAGGTCGATCCCGAAGGACACCGGCCGCTGGGCCGTGGCGACCATGCCGACGTGGAACGGCAAGGCCGCCAACGGGGTGCAGGGCGGCACGGCGTTCGGCATCTCCGCGGAGAGCAAGGCACCAGAGGCCGCCATGACGTTCCTGCGCTGGCTCAGCACGAACCCGGAGGTGCCGAAGATCGGCAGCACGTTCACCACGCCGTTCCCCGCGCACCTCCCCAACCGCGCCATCGCGCGGCAGGCGTACAAGGGCGGCTACTTCATCGGCGATCCCGTCTACGACGTCCTCGACGAGGCGGCGAAGCGGGTGCCGGACTGGACCTGGGGGCCGAACGCCCTGCGGCTGTTCTCCACGATCTCCGACGCCTTCGGGCCCGTTCGCAGCGGCGGAACGACGTTGCCGGACGCTCTGCGGAAGATTCAGCAGCACGCCGTGGCCGACATGCGCGCCAAGGGACTCTCGGTGCGGGAAGGGAAGACGGCATGAGCGTCCTCGCGCCCGAGCGCGCACCCGTGCTGGACGAACCGTCCGCGGCACCGGTCACCAGGACCCGCAAGAAGGACTTCGCGGGACTGGTGCTGGCAATGCCGTTCCTGGTGCTGCTCGTGAGCACCGTGCTGGTCCCCGTGCTGTACGCGCTGTACCTCAGCCTGTTCACCGAACGCCTGCAGGGACTGGGTTTCTCCGGGCCGCAGCACGTGTTCGTGTGGCTCGGCAACTACGTCTCGGTGATCGCGGACAAGGCGTTCCACGCGGGACTGGGCAACGTCGCGCTGTTCGCTCTCGTGCACATCCCGAGCATGCTGATCGGCGCGCTGATCCTGGCTCTGCTGCTGGACTCCGCCGTCGTGCGGCTGCGGCGGATGTGGTCGCTCGCGGTGTTCGTGCCGTACGCCGTGCCGGTGGTCATCGGCGGCCTGATCTGGGCCTACCTCTACAGCCCGACGATCGGCCCGATCAAGAACCTGCTCGGCTTCGACCCGTTGAGCGACAGCGCCGTGCTGCCCTCGATCGCCAACATCGCGACGTGGCAGTGGGTCGGCTACAACATGATCATCTTCTACACCGCCCTGCAGGCCGTCCCCAGGGAGATCGTCGAGGCGGCGCGAGCCGACGGCGCGGGCGGCTTCCGCACCGCGTGGTCGATCAAGATCCCGGTGATCCGGCCGACGATCTTCGTGGCGGTGGTGTTCACCGTCATCGGTTCGTTGCAGGTGTTCACCGAACCCATGGTGCTCAGGGGCTTCACCGGCACGGTGACCAGCACCTGGTCGCCGAGCATGTACGTGTACGAGGCCGCGTTCGTGGCCGGTGACAACGGGCGCGCCGCGGCGGCGTCGGTGCTGCTCGCGGTGATCTGCGCGGTGCTGTCCGCCGTCGTCATGCGCTTCTCGACGAGGAGGTCGCGGTGAGCACGTCCGTTGTGGACCGCAGGTCGCGCTGGGTTTCCATCCCGGCGGTGCACCTGGTCCTGGTCATCGCGGCTCTCTACAGCCTGCTGCCGCTGGTGTGGCTCGCCACTTCGGCGACCAAGTCGCTCGGCGACTTCTCCACCACAGGTGCGTTCGAGTTCGGCCAGTGGAACCTCTGGGCCAACGTCAAGGCGTTGTTCGCCCAGGAGAACGGGATCTTCTGGCACTGGCTGCTCAACTCCGTGCTGTACGCGGGCGGTGGAGCGGTGATCGGCGCGCTGATCTGCGCCGCCTGCGGGTACGCCATCGCCAAAACGAGCTTCCCCGGCAGGAAGCTGCTGTTCGCGCTCACACTCACCGGCGTGCTCGTGCCGACGACCGTGCTGGCGCTGCCGATGTACCTGCTCGCGTCCGAGCTGCGGATCGTGGACACGTTCTGGGCGGTGTTCATCCCGTTGCTCACCAACCCGTTCGGCGTCTACCTCGCCAGGGTGTACGCCGACGCGTCTGTGCCGGACGAGGTGCTGGAGGCGGCGCGCGTCGACGGGGCGGGCCAGCTGCGCACGTTCTTCACCGTGGCGCTGCCGATGATGCGTCCCGGTGTGGTGACCGTGCTGCTGTTCCAGTTCATCGCGATCTGGAACAACTTCTTCCTGCCGCTGGTCCTGCTCACCAACCCGAAGCTCTTCCCGGTCAGCCTGGGTCTCTTCCAGTGGAGCACCCGGCAGAACCAGTTCCCGCAGTACACGCCGCTGGTGATCACCGGCTCGCTGCTCGCGGTGCTGCCGCTGGTGGTGGCGTTCCTCGTGCTCAACCGGCAGTGGCGCAAGGGCCTCGCGGCGGGGAGCGTGAAGTGACGCAGCACCGGCCGGAGGTCATGCTCGCGATGAGCCCGGACGTCGCCGACCAGCAGTTCGGCGCGCTCGAGCTCGCGCGGCTGCGCAGGCTGGCCAAGCTCGGCGATCCCCTGGTGGCGCACGACTTCTCGGCACCGGCCGTGCGCCGCCGCCTGGCCTCCGTGGAGGTGCTGATCACCTCGTGGGGCTGCCCGCCGATCGACTCCGACGTGCTGGCGGCTGCACCCCGGCTGCGCGCCGCCCTGCACGCGGCGGGCAGCGTGCGGTCGCACGTGGGTGACGCCGTGTTCGACCGCGACGTCCTGGTCACGACGGCCGCGCACGTCAACGCCGAACCGGTCGCCCACTACACGGTCGCGGCGATCCTGTGGGCGTTCAAGAAGGTGCCGTTCCTGGCCGCGGACGCCCGCCGGTTCCGCGAGGACTGGAGCTACCGCGAGCGGCGCGGCGAGCTGTCCGGCCTGGGCCGCACGATCGTGCTGGTCGGGTTCTCCCGGGTCGGCAGGCGGGTGGTGGAGCTGCTGCGGCGGCTGCAGGCGGGCCGGTTGCTCGTCGTCGACCCGGTCGTCGACCCCGTGCTGGTGCGGGCGGCCGGTGCCGAGGTCGTCACTCTCGCCGAGGCACTCCCTCAGGCCGACGTGCTGAGCCTGCACGCACCGGCGCTGCCGGAGACGCGCCATCTGATCGGCGCGGCGGAACTGGCCGCGCTGCCCGAGCACGCCACGCTGGTCAACACCGCGCGCGGGTCCCTCGTGGACACCGCCGCGCTGGAGGAGGCTTGCCTGCACGGGCGCCTGCACGCCGTGCTGGACGTGACCGATCCCGAGCCGCTGCCGGCCTGGTCGCGGCTGTACGACCTGCCGAACGTGGTGATCACGCCGCACATCGCGGGGTCGCTGGGCTCGGAGACACGGCTCATGGCCGCGGCGGCGCTCGACGAGCTGGAGCGCTACGCGGGCGGGCAACCGCCGCTGGAACCGGTGACCAGGCACGGGCTGACGGTGCAGGCATGATGCTCCCGCCGGAAGACCGCCGCCTCTCCCCGCGCACGGGCTGGACCCGCGCCCACTGGGAGGCGACCGCCGACCACATGCTCGACGCCGTCAACCGGCACTGGTCCCCACGCTGCGCGCGCATCGACCTGCCCGGCGAACCGAGCCGGTACGGCCTGGTGTCCGACGGCCTCGAAGGATTCGCCCGCACGTTCCTGCTCGCCGGATTCCGGGTCGCGGGCGGTGGCGATCCCGCGCTGCTGGAGCGGTACGCCTGGGGCCTGGCCGCCGGCACCGACCCGCACTCCCCGGAAGCCTGGCCGCGCCCGGACGAACTGGGACAGGCCAAGGTCGAGGCCGCGTCGATCGCGCTGGTGCTGCAGCTGACCAGGCCGTGGCTGTGGGACCAGCTCGACGACGGTGTGCGCGCACGGGTCGTCGACTGGCTCGCCACCGTGATCGGCCAGCCGTACCCGCCGATCAACTGGGTGTGGTTCCGGATCGTCGTCGAGTCCTTCCTGCGGGAGGTGGGTGGTCCCTGGTCGCAGGAGGACATCGAGCACGACCTCGCCCTGCACGCCTCGTTCCGGCGCGAGGGCGGCTGGCTCAGCGACGGCGAGGAACGCGCGTTCGACCATTACACGGGCTGGGCGCTGCACCTGTACCCGCTGCTGTGGACGCACCTGTTCGGCATCCCGGACTCGCTGTGCTCGCAGGAAACCCGCCGGACCTGGACGGACGACCTCACCCGCTACCTGGACGACGCGGTGGCGCTGCTCGGCGCCGACGGCTCGCCGTTGATGCAGGGCCGCAGCCTGACCTACCGGTTCGCCGCCGCGGCACCGTTCTGGGTCGCCGCTATCACCGGCACGCCGGGACCTGAACCGGGGCTGCTGCGCCGCGCCGCGTCCGGTGTGCTGCGGCACTTCGTCGACCACGGCTCGCTCGAACCGGACGGCGTGCTGCGCCTCGGCTGGCACGGCGACTGGCCCGCGATCCGCCAGGCGTACTCCGGCCCGGGCTCGCCCTACTGGGCCGCCAAGGGCATGCTCGGCCTCGCACTGCCCGCCGACCATCCCGTGTGGACGGACGTGGAACGCCCGCTGCCGGTGGAGACGCAGGACTTCACCCGCGTCATCTCCGCGCCCGGCTGGCTGGTGTCGGGCCGCCTCGCCGACGGCATCGTCACGACGATCAACCACGGCACGGACCACGCGCTGCCCGGCGACCGGCGAGCGGACTCCCCGTTGTACGCCAAGCTGGGTTACTCCACGGCGACGATGCCCGCCGTCACGGACAACTCGGTGGTGCTGCTCGACTCCGCGGGTGCGGCCAGCCACCGCGCGGGCTTCGAGACGGTGTTCACCGAAGAAATGCCCGGCGGTGTCGTCGCCGGAGCGTCGCGGGGACCCGTGCGCTGGGTCGACACCAGCGCGGACGATTCGCCGGACCACGGTTCCGGCCGCGAGGGCGAGATCGTCGAAGGGCCTGCCGTGCTGGTGGTCTCGGTGGTGCGCGGCGGCGTCGAGATCCGGCTCGTGCGCGTGGACGGCGAGACGGACGCCCGGCTGCGGCTGTCCGGCTGGCCCGTCGCCGCCGACACCCGGCCACGCGCCGAGATCGCGGACGGCGTGGAGGTCTCGGTCAGCGGCGCGCGGCTGCGTTCTGAGCTGTGCGCCCTGCGCGGGTTCGACCAGGCAGGCGTGCACACCGGCACCGGCACGTCACCGCTGGGCAAGTACGTCGCGACGCCGTGGGTGGCGACAGCCGGGCCCGTCGCGCGTGGTGACGTGCTCGCTGCGGCCGTGCGCCTGGACCGTGGCCACGGCGTGATGACCAACCCGCTCCTCCTCTGGCACGGCAACGAGATCGTGCTGCGGTGGAGCGACGGACCAGACACGAGGATCACCCTGCCCGATCCCTAGGTGGTGTCCTGCAGGTCTCGTCCGCGCTAGCCGCGCCCGAGGGTTTTTCTGACGGCACCGCCGCAACCCCCGAATACGCCCGGGATGAGGGGATCGCGGCGGCACCGTCAGAAAACCGCTCGGACGTGGCTCTCATCGAACCGACCTACAGGACACGACCCAGGAGGAGAAATGGTCACCCGCAGGACAGTGCTGTCCGGTGCGGCGGCCGCCATCGCGGCGACAGCCATCGGCACGAACGCCGGCGCCGACCAGACCATCACCATCGACCCCGCCACGAGCTACGGCACGTGGGAAGGCTGGGGCACCTCCCTCGCCTGGTGGGCCAACGTGTTCGGCGACCGGGACGACTTCGCGGACCTGTGGTTCACCACGAAGTCCGTCACCTACAACGGAACGACCCTGCCCGGCCTCGGCATGAACATCGCCCGCTACAACCTCGGCGCGTGCAGCTGGAACACGGTCGACGGGGCAAGGATGGTCGCCTCGCCGAACATCCCGCGCTTCAAGCAGATCGAGACGTTCTGGCAGGACTGGCGCAACACCGATCCGAACTCGTGGCAGTGGGGCGCGGACGCGAAACAACGCGCGTCCGTGGTGAAGGCGGTGGCACGCGGCGCGATCACGGAGCTGTTCTCCAACTCCCCCGCGTGGTGGATGTGCATCAACCACAACCCCTCCGGCGCCGCCAACGCGAGCAGCAACAACCTCCAGTCCTGGAACTACCGCACCCACGCCGCTTACATGGCCGAGGTCGCCCGGCAGTTCCGCGACCGCTTCGGCGTCACGTTCCGCACGGTCGAACCGTTCAACGAGCCCGCGTCCAACTACTGGTCGGCCACCGGAAAACAGGAAGGCTGCCACTTCGACCCCTCGCTGCAGCGGACCGTGCTCCAGTACCTGCGGCAGGAGCTGAACAACCGCGGCCTGTCCGGCATGCGGATCGCGGCGTCCGACGAGACGAGCTACGACGTGGCGCGCAGCACGTGGAACTCGTTCGACGCCACGACGAAGTCCGTCGTCAACCAGATCAACGTGCACGGCTACCAGGGCTCCGGCGGCCGCCGGGACCTGCTCTACACGGACGCCAGGGCGGCGGGCAAGGTGCTCTGGAACTCCGAGTCCGGCGAGAGGGACGGCACCGGGCTCACCATGGCCAGCAACCTGTGCCTGGACTGGCGCTGGCTGCACCCGACCGCGTGGTGCTACTGGCAGGTGATGGACCCGACCCCGGAGTGGGCGATGATCGCCTACGACCCGAACACGCTGCAGCCGGGCGCCGTGCAGCGCAAGCTCTACGTGCTGGCACAGTTCACCCGGCACATCCGGCCCGGTATGCGGATCATCTCCGCGTCCACCGGAAACGCCGCGGTCGCCTACGACCCCGCCGCCCGCAGGCTCGTGCTCGTCGGCGTCAACACCGCGACCTCGGCGCAGACGATCACCTTCGACCTCAGCCGGTTCGGCACCCTGCCGACCGGGTTGATCACCAGGTGGTCCACGTCGACGACCAGCGGCAGCGACAGGTACACCCAGCGCACCGACGTCCGGCTGGACGGCAAGCTGCTGCGCGTGCCGTTCGCGGCGGGGCAGGTGCAGACGTTCCAGCTGGACGGGACGTCGGTCTGATCCGATGCGCACGTGCGCATGTGGCAACCCGAAAAAGACGGAAGATCTTTCGGCAACCACCCAACGGTGGCCAGAACTTAGGTAACGCTCACATACGCTCGCCGTGAATCATTTCGCAGGCGGGAACGAGGCAGAGCGTGGGCACAGCACTTCGCGGTCGTTCGCGAGCGCTGGGCCGGTTCGGCGCGCTCACCGGGACCGCCCGGCTGCTGGTGCTGAGCCAGCTGCTGTTCAACATCGGCTTCTTCCTCGTGCTGCCGTACCTCGCCGGGCACCTGGCCGACGACCTCGGACTGGCCGGATGGCTGGTCGGCCTGGTGCTCGGCGTGCGGACGTTCAGCCAGCAGGGCATGTTCGCGGTCGGCGGTGTGCTCACCGACCGGTTCGGCGCGAAGCCGCTGATCCTCGCGGGCTGCCTGGTGCGTGCGGCCGGCTTCGGCGTGCTGGCCGCCGCGACCGCGTTGCCCACCGTCCTCTGTGGAGTGATGCTCGTCGGGTTCGCCGGGGCGTTGTTCTCGCCCGCGGCGGAGGCGTCGCTGGCGCGCGAGGCGGGTCCGGACGCACGGGCGGACACGTTCGCGATCCGCTCCATGGCGGGCGAGGTCGGCACGGTGATCGGACCGCTGCTCGGCGTCGTTCTCTCCGCGAGCTTTCCGGCCACCTGCGTCATCGGCGCGGTGCTGTTCGTCCTGATCGCGTTGCTGCACCTGAGGTTTCTGCCGCGCAGGCCGGGCGAGCACCGTGACGAGGGCATCTTCGACGGCTGGCGTGAGGTGTTCGGCAACCGGGCGTTCCTGCTCTTCGCGGCCGGGTACTCGGCCTACCTCGTCTCGTACAACCAGCTGTACCTCGGGCTGCCCGCCGAGCTGCACCGCGTCGGCGCGCCGGACCAGGTGCTGGGACTGCTGTTCGCGCTCGCGTCGGCGCTCGTGGTGTTCGGCCAGCTGCCGACGACCGGGCTCGCCAGGCGGCTGCTCGGCCGCGACCGGGCGCTGGTGGTCGGTTTCAGCGTCCTGGCGCTCGCGTTCGGCGTGGTCGCGCTGCGGCCGCCGGGACTGGTGGGCGCCACCGCGTTCGTCGTCCTGCTGATCTTCGGCCAGATGCTGGTCGTCCCGTTCGCCATGGAGCTCGTGCCGATGCTCGCGGGTGACCGCAGGCTGGGCGCACACTTCGGCGTGCTGGCGTCCGCAGGCGGCGTGGCGGTGCTCGTCGGCAGCACCGCGAGCGGTGCCCTGTTGGAACACGGCCGCGTCGCGTGGCTCCTGCTCGGACTCCTGCCGCTGGCAGGCGCCTGCGTGATGGCCTTCGCGGGCCGGCGACGCGCGCACCTCTCCTGATCGAAAGGCTCACCATGTTGTTGCGACGTACCCTGCTCGCCGCGGCGGTGCTCTCCGTGTGCGGGCTGACCGCGGGATGTTTCGCCGGCAGCCAGGCGGAAGGCCCGGCGCGGTTGCGTGTCGCACTGCCGTTCGCGCCCGTGCAGTCGTTGTCGCCCTGGGGAGACGACGGCGTCACGCTCACGAGGCTCGGCATCGCGGAAACCCTCGTGCGGCTCGACCCCGAGGGCAGGCCCCAGCCGCTGCTGGCGGAGAGCTGGACGCGCAAGTCCCCGACGACGTGGTCGTTCCGCATTCGCGCGGGCGTGAAGTTCCACGACGGCACCGCGCTCACCGCCGCTGCCGCCGCGGACGCGCTCAGCCGGGCGGCGGCCGCCAGCCCGGTGCCCCGCGCGATCAAGGGTGTCGGGGTGACCGCGAAGGCCGCAGGCGACCTCGACCTCGAGGTGAGCACCACCGCGCCCGATCCCACGCTGCCGCAACGGCTTTCGACGGCGAACCTCGTCGTGCTGGCCCCCGCCGCCTACCAGGGCGAACGGGTGAACCCGGCGAAGGCGGGCACCGGACCGTTCGTGCTGGCGGATCTCGACGTGGCGAACGGCGCGGCGCTCGCGCGGTTCGACGGCTACTGGGACGGCGTTCCCGAGCTCGCGGGCGTCGACGTCCGGTTCGTGCCCGACGGCAACACCCGCAGCGCCACCCTGCGAGCGGGCGAGGTCGACGTCGCCACGAACGTGCCGATCAGCGCGCTCGCCAACGTCACCACGGAGGAGGTGCCGCTGCCGAGGACGGTGTCGGTGCTGCTCAACACGGCCAAGCCGCCGTTCGCGGACCCGCGGTTGCGGGCCGCGGTGCGCGAAGCGGTCGATCCCGCCGCTCTCGCGAAGGGCGTCTACGAGGGCCACGCCGACGCCGCCACCGGTGTCTTCCGGAACACGGCACCGCGGCAGGTCACGCCGACCGGTGCGACCGCGGGCGGCCAGAAGATCGCCCTGGCCACCTGGAGCGACCGGCCGGAACTTCCCGGAGTCGTCACCGCCGTCGCCGAGTCGTTGCGCGGCAAGGGTTTCGAGGTCGAGCAGGTGGTGCGCAAGTACAGCCAGCTCGAGCCCGACCTGCTCGCGGGCAACTTCGACGCGGTGATCTTCTCCCGCTCGTACGCGCAGGACAACGGTGACCTGGCCGCGAACCTCAACCTCGACTTCAGCTGTTCCGGCGGCTTCAACCTCGTCAAGGTGTGCGACCCGGCGCTGGACGCCGCCATCGGCCAGGCATTGGCGATCGAAGACGTCCCCGCCCGCCAGGCGGCGGCGATGCGGGCGCAGGACGCGCTGCTCGCCACCAACGCGGTGGTCCCGCTGGTGCACGAGCGCACCATCATCGGGCGTTCGGCCGGCGTCAGCGGCCTGTCCACCGACCCGTACGACCGCCTGCTGATCACCAGCAAGACCAGCGTTTCATGAGATTGCTCGGACGGCTCTGCGCCCTGCTGGGCCTCACGGCGGTGATCGGCCTGCTGCCGCTGCTGGCGGGCAGGGACCCGGCACTCTCGGTGCTGCGGGCCCGTTCCGCAGAACGCGAGCCCGACGCCGAGGCGCTCGCGTCGGTGCGGCGCGAGCTCGGTCTGGACGGCGGGCCGTTCGAGCTGCTCGGCCGCTGGTCGAGCCGGGCACTGCACGGCGATCTCGGCACCTCGTGGGTGTCCGGTGAGCCGGTGACGGGGCAGCTGGGGGCGGCGATCAGCGTGTCCGTCACGCTGACCGCGCTCGCGGCGCTGGTCGCGATCCTCGTGATGACCGCGCTGGTCGCCCGTCCGTTCGTGCGTGGCCTGCGCGGCCAGTCCGTTGCCGGTCGCGCGGGCTTCGCCGCCGTGCTCGCGGCCCTGCCCGAGTTCCTCATCGGCTCGGTGCTGCTGCTGGTGTTCGCCGTCCGGCTCGGGTGGCTGCCGACGTCGGGCTGGCGCGATCTCAGCTACGCCGTGCTGCCCGCCATCGCGCTGGGGACGCCGGCCGGTGCGGTGCTCGCCGTCGTCGCCGGTGACGCCCTGCGCGACGCGCTCACCGCGCCGTGGCGGCGCTCGTGGACGGCCGCGGGTTTCCGGGTGCGCACGATCGCTGTGGCTGTGGTGCGCCGCGCGGGATCCGTGGTGACCGGGCAGCTCGGCATCGTGGTCGCCGGCATGTTCGGCAGTGCCGCGACGGTCGAGGTGGTGTTCGGCGTACCGGGGCTCGGCAGGCTCGCGGTGGACGCGGCGCTGGCGCAGGACGTGCCGGTCGTCCAGGCGTGCGTGCTCGTGATCCTGCTCGTGGGTGCCGCGGCGGGCGCTCTCGGTGCGGTGGCCCAGCGGTTGCTGCTCGGTCCGGCTCTCACCGACGGGGCGCTGGAGGCCGCGGCACCGCGAGAGATCACGTCCGGCCGGCTGCACCTCGCACTGCCCGCGGTGGTCGTGACCGGCGTGGTGCTGTGGGGAATCTGGCGCGATCCGTTCACAGTGGACCTCGCGGCGCGACTCCTGCCTCCGTCCGCGGCGCACCCGATGGGCACGGACGCGCTGGGCCGCGATCTGCTCGCCAGGGTCGCGCACGGCGCGCTGCACACCGCCGCGCTGGCGGCGGGAGTGACCGCGCTGGTCGTCGTGATCGCTCTGCTGGTCGGTGTCGCGGGACGCCGCGGATCCGGGGCCGCGGACCTGGTGAACGCGCTGCCGGCGGTGGTGGTCGCGCTGGCCGTGGCGGCGACGGCCGGTCCGGGGTGGACGAGCGCCGTGGTCGCGGTCGCCGCGGTGGCCTGGGCTCCCCCGGCCGCCCACGCGCGGTCGCTCGCGCTGGAGCAACGCGGCAGCGCCCACCTCACCGCCGCACGGGCGCTGGGCGCGAGCACCCGGCACATCATGTTCCGGCACGTGCTGCCCGCCGTCGTGCCTCCCGTGCTGCGCAACGCTTTCGTGCGTCTTCCCGCCATCGCGCTCGCGCTCGCGTCGCTGGGTTACCTCGGCCTCGGCGCCCAGCCACCCCAACCCGAGTGGGGTGTGCTGCTGGCTGAAGGCATGCCGAACGTCGAGCGGGCGCCGTGGGTGGTCGCGTTTCCCGCGGCGGCACTGGTGCTGATCGGCGTCGGTGCGGTGGTGGCGGCCGGGCGGATGCGCTGACGTCAGGCCACGGCGTCGGCGAACAGCGCCGCTCTCAGCAGCTGAGCGCCGTGACCGGCGGCCGGGTCCCAGCCGGTGATCTTCGCGATGCGCTGCAACCGGTAGTCCATCGTGCTGCGGTGCACGAACAGGTCGCGGGCAGCCTGGTTGCGGTTGAAGTCCGCGTGGACGAGGGAGACCAGCGTCTCCCACAGAACCTGGTTCTCCCGCACGGGTCTGATGATCTCGGCCAGCTGGGCGGTGACCGCGGTGCTGGCGGCGATCGCCTGCTCCACCAGCACATCGGACACGGCGTACGTGCCCGGCGGACGGCACCCCGCCGAGACGAGGCGCAGCACCTCGGTGGCCTCGATCCAGGCGTCCGCGAGCTCGGCGACCGGCCGCCTGGCGGTGGCGACCCACCTGCTGCCGCTAGCCAGCTGACCGGTGATCCTGTCCAGCAGCTCGGTCTCGCGTTCCGGCACGAGCAGCACGAGGAGCCCGGACCTGGTCGTGCGGAGAACGCCCTGGCACTCGTGTTCGTGCACCGGCACGTCACGCTGTTCTGAGACCAGGACCACGTAGACCGGCGCAAGCCTGGCCAGTACGTCGTGCGGCACCGCCTTGCCGTCGATCAGGTCGGCGGCGAGGTCGCCGGACCGAGGCGGCACGGCGTTGCAGCAGAGCCCGTCGAGGAAGTCCTCGAGCAACTGGGCACCGGCGCGCGCGAGCCGCAGAAGCTCCGGGTCGTCGGCAGCGGCCGCGCACAACAGCTCGGTCAGCTCCACCGGCCGGTTACCGGCCCACTGCGCACCGGCCGCCCGCACCTTCGCGCGGAACTCGGCGAGCCGCTGCTCGCGGTCACCGGCCACGCGCAGGACGCGCGCGGAGTCGGCTTCCCAGCCGGGAGCGGGGTTAGGCAGGACCACCTCGCAGTTTTGATGTGCGCGCTCACAACGTCAACCGGTCATGCGTCAAATCACCATTGGGAACCCGTCTCAATTCGTTTTTCTGCGCTGTGACGTGCATTTCATTAGCCGCCGCGCATGGTTGAGCAAATTCTGTGAACGCGCACAACACAGGACTCAGTTGCCGCTGCTGAGGCTCGCGACGAGGTTGATGGTCGTGGCGAGCAGGCCGGTGCCGAAGAGGTAGGAGAACAACGCGTGCCGCAGTGCGGTGCGGCGGATCTCCCTGGTGGACAACGACGTGTCCGACACCTGGAACGTCATGCCGATGCTGAAGGCGACATAGGCGAAATCGCCGTAATCGGGCGGATCCGCCTGGTTGAAGTCGATGCCGCCGTCGACGTCGTAGTAATACAGCCGGGCGTAGCGCAACGCGAAGATCGTGTGCACCACCGTCCACGACAGCACGACGGACAGCACGCCCAGCCCCACGCGCAGCAGTTCCGACGCGCCAGAGGTCTCCGCGGCACGGGCGAGCACGAAACCGACCGACACGAGGCTCGCGACTGCCGCGAGCAGCAGCACGATCTCCGTCACGGTGCGCGTGGGGTCGTTGCGCACGGCGTGCCGGGCGGTCTCCTCGGCGTCCATCGGCCAGATGAGGATCCACACCCAGGTCAGGTAGACCAGCGTGGCCACGTCCCAGCCGACGAGCGGTCCGAACTCGGCGTGGCCGGCGAGCGAGACCGCGAGGCCGGCGGCGACCCCCGCGGCGAGCACGGTCGCGAACTTCGCCCTCGCCAGGACGAAGCCGTCGTCGGACGGTGGGCGGGCCGGGAGATCGTCTGGCATGAGACCCGAAGGTACGACATGTCCGCCGTCTCCGCTGCGACGTGTGGGGCGGGAGCCGGCTCCCGCCCCACACCCGTGTTCACACCCGGCGGTCCAGGCCGAAGAACTGGATGGCGCGCAACGCCATCCCCGACGCCATCAGGTTGTGCCCGACGCCCTGCATCGAGATCGCCTCGACCTTGTCGCCGTACTTGCGGCGGGTCCAGTTCGGCTGCGGGTGGTCGGTGGACGTCGGCGTGGTGGACAACCGGTGGACGTTGGTCCACTGGTCGACCTCCTCGCCGAAGTTCGGGTACCTCAGCACGTCGTCGTTGGTGCCGTGCCACAACTGCATGCGCGGCCGCTTGCCGATGTAGCCGGGGTAGGCCGACCGCGCGATGTCACCCCACTGCTGCGGGGACTTCAGCACCCGGCCGTTGGCGCACTCGGTGTTCCAGAGGGAACCGTTGGTGGTCGCGAAGCAGCCGTCGGGAACGCCCGCGAACGCCGCTCCGGCGTCGAAGACGTCGGGGTAGTTGGCGACCATCACGTTGGTCGCCATCGCACCGGAGGAGATGCCCGTGACGTACACACGGGCCGGGTTTCCCTGGTACTGCCGCAATGCCCAGCGCACCATCGAGATCATCCCGACCGGATCGCTGCCACCGTCACGCCTCAGGGCCTGCGGCGACGACACGTCGAAGCACTTCTCGGTGCGGGTCGCCGTCGGGTAGATCACGACGAACCCGTACTGGTCGGCAAGCCGGGCGAACTCCGTGTTGCGGTACATGTCCGGGCCCGAGCCGGTGCAGTAGTGCGGAGCCAGCAGGATGCCCGGCCGGCTGGCGACGCGGTCCGGTTTGTACACGTGCATGCGGAGGTTGCTGGGGTTGGGGCCGAAGCCGGTCACCTCGACGAGGCTCGCCGCGGAGGCCTGCGGCGTGACCACGAGACCGAGCAGGACCGCTGCGGCCAAAGCTGCGCGGAACATGACGCTCCTAACGTCCGACCGTTGCTTCCGAGACACCCAGGAACCCCTGTGCGGTCCCGGGTGCGGAACTGGCGAGTTCGAGGCGGATGCGGTCGCTCCGCACGGGAGCGAACGTGATGCTGGTCGGCTTGCCCGGTTCGGTGGCCCACTCCACCTTCGCGTCGCGCACGGGCACGAACTTCGAGCCGTCCCAGTACGACACCGCGATCGAAGCGGGCCTCGCGTGCGATGCGTCGGCGAGGAAGGACGCCCGCACCGAGCCGGCCAGGCCGTCGCGGACCGGCAGCGACACCCAGTCCGTCGCGTGCGCGCGGCTGACCGCGGGCAGCAAGGCCGTGGCGCGCTTGAGGTAGTAGTTCGACCAGTACGTCGAAGGGTTGCCGTCGAGCATGGCGGCCGGGATCGTGCCCGGTGCACCCGAGTAGCTCGCGTCCACCGCCGGCGGCGCCACCGGAGTTCCCGGTGCGGGATCCGTGACCTGCACGCGGCCTGGGCGTCCACCGATCGCCGCGACCATCGTGGTCGCCGTGCGCAGACCGGACGCGCGCGCCGTCACCGTGATCGCGGTCGATGTCTGTCCTGATCGGACCATCGCGAGCGCCTTGCCGTTGAACGCGGTGCGCGAGGCCGCCTGGTAGTTCTCGGCGCTCTCCTGGCGCCCGTTGTCCAGCCCGGCGAGGCTGCCGCCGCGGACCTGGAACGAGATCAGGTCGTCCGCGTCCGGCACGACCACGCCCGCGCGGTCGACGACCTCGGCGGTGACGAAGGTGAGCGACTCACCGTCCGCCTTGACCACCCTGCGGTCCGGCGTCAGCTTGATCGCGTGCGGCTCACCCGCGGTGCGGACCTCGTCCCGCGCGACCTCCACTCCCCCGCGCTTGGCGACCGCGACGAGCCGGCCGGGCTCGAACGGCACCGACCAGGTCAGGTGCAGCTTGCCCGCACTGCCGTTCGGGCTCGTGTAGCTACCGGGGTACGGGCCAGTGGTGACGGTCTTGTCGTCACCGGTCGCCTCGGTGGTCTCCAGGTACTTCGCGCCGTACGTGGTGGTCTTCGTGTCGAACTTCCGCTCCCCCAACGACTTGCCGTTGCGGTACAGCTCGACGGTGTCCGCGTTGCTGTACGCCCACACCGACACCTGTTCGCCCGGCTTGTGGCTGGTCCAGTTCATCGGCAGCAGATGCACCATCGGCTCGTTGCTCCACTGGCTGCGGAACAGGTGGTAGAAGTCCTTCGGGAACCCGGCGGTGTCCACCGCGCCGAAGAACGACGACTTCACCGGGAACACGTTGTACGGCGTGGGTTCACCGATGTAGTCGATGCCCGTCCACAGGAACTGGCCGGCGAACCACTTGCGGTCGCGGTCCTTCTTCAGGCCGTACTCACCGCTGTATGTCCACGTCTCCAGGTTGTTGTCGTAGGAGGACGTGTTGCGCTTGCCCGGCGTGTGGTTCTCGCCGGTGTTGAGCTGGTCCGGGTCCTGGTAGTAGCCGCGGGTGGAGGTGGACGAGGAGGACTCGGCCTCGAAGAAGAACTTGGTGGGATAGCGCGTGTGCAGCTCGTCGATCGAGGACGCGTTGTTGTAGTTGAGGCCCAGCCCGTCGAGCATCTGCAGGATCTGGTCCTGCGGTGAGCCGACGGCGGGCACCCTGCGGTACCGGTCGGTGCCCATCACGATCGGCCGGGTGGTGTCGACAGCACGCACGTCGTCGATCAGCTTGCGGGCGATCGGCGGCCCCGCGGCCCCGCTGGAGTCCGGGATCTCGTTGCCGATCGACCACATCACCACCGCGGGCGAGTTCTTCGCGGCGTGCACCATCTCGCGGACGTCGGCGCTGCTGTGGGCGTCGAAGAAGCGGCCGTAGTCGTACTTCACCTTGGGCGCGCGCCAGGTGTCGAACGCCTCGACCTGCAGCAGGATGCCCATCTCGTCGCACGCCTTCACGAACTCCGGCGACGGCGGGTTGTGCGAGGTGCGCACCGCGTTCACACCCATGCTCTTCATGATCTTCAGCTGGCGGACGATCGCGTCCGTCGAGACCGCCGCGCCGAGCGCGCCGAGGTCGTGGTGGAGGTTGACGCCCTTGAGCTTCATCTCGACGCCGTTGAGCGAGAAGCCGTTGTCCGGGTCGAACGAGAAGTACCGGACCCCGGTGCGGGTGCTGACCCTGTCCACGACCTTGCCGTTCACCCGGACCTCGGTGTCCACTGTGTACAAGGACGGCCGGTCCACCGACCACAGCGCCGGGTGGTCGATCCTGATGTCCGTGGTCGCGGTGCTCGGTTGCGCGGCCAGTGCCGCACGCGTCGTGCCCCTGCCGACGATCCGGCCGCGCGGATCGCGCACCGTCGAGACGATCTCCGCCTCGGTGCTGTTCTCGGCCGCGGCGGTGGTCGCCACGCGCATCGTGGCGTAGCCGGACTTGATCGTGTTCGCCAGGTCCGGCGTCGTCACCTGCACGCCGTGGCGCGTGACGTGTGCGGGATCCGTCACGACCAGCCGGACGTCGCGGTAGATGCCGCTGCCTGAGTACCACCGGCTGCTCGGCACCTGATTGCGCACCTTGACCGCGAGAACGTTCGGCGTGCCATCGGTGTGCGCGTCGAGGTCGTAGGCGAAACCGGTGTAACCATATGGATGACGACCGAGCAGCACTCCGTTGAGATAGACCTCGGAGTCCATGTAGACGCCGTCGAATTCGATCGACACCTTCTTCGCCGCCATCGACGACGGCAAAGTGAACGTCTTGCGGTACCAGCCGAGACCACCGGGCAAAAAGCCCGTTCCCGCTCCGGTGTGCGGCCCCTCGACGGGGTCGAGCCCGATGCTCCAGTCGTGCGGCAGCCGCGTGTCCCGCCACGCCGGATCGTTCGCGTCCGGCTGCGGCGCGTCCTCGCCGGTCTTGTTGACCAGCGCGAACTTCCACGCACCGGTGAAGTCGACCGCTCGCCCAGCCGCGCGGACCTGCTCGACCGGCGCGGACTGCGCTGCCGTGGAGGCCGTGCACAGCCCTACCGCGACCGCGCAGCCAAGAGCAAGTCCCCACAATTTGTTCGACCATCGAATCGACCGTCGAATAATCAAAACTCACCGCCCCGTCGCGAATTGCGCGCCAACTCCTGTCCGACAGGAAAGCGCTTACCGCATGTCCGCGCAAGAGGTAGCATCCACTTTCGCGATCAGCTCTGCCGGAATTTCGTACCGGATGAGAAGAGGTTCACAACGGTGAACAGCCGAATGGCGGCCACCGCCACGGCAATGGCCGCTGCCGTCATCGGCCTCGTCGTGGCCACGCTGACCGTCACGGGTGCCTCGGCGGCAACCCCGGTCCAGGTCTTCGTCGCCGGAGACTCCACCGCGTCCACTTACACGTCCCCGCAGGCGCCCCGAGCCGGCTGGGGCCAGGCGCTGCCGGTGTTCCTCACCCCCAACGCCGTGGTGGTGAACGAGGCCCTGTCGGGGGCCAGCTCCAAGAGCTTCGTCGATCTGGGCCGCCTCGACCACATCCTGGCCCGGATCAAGCGCAACGACCACCTGCTCATCTCGTTCGGGCACAACGACGAGAAGAAGGAGGACCCGGCGCGCTACACCGAGCCGTCGACGACCTACAAGTCGTACCTCTCCCAGTTCATCGACAGGAGCCGGGCGAAGGGCGCGAAGCCGGTGCTGGTCACCTCCGTGGAACGGCGCCGCTTCAGCAGCGCGGGAACCATCACCCCGACGCACGGCGCGTACCCGGCGGCGATGCGTGAGCTCGCGGCGGCCAAGCGCGTGCCGCTGATCGACCTGACCGCGTCCAGCACGGCGCTCTTCAACCGCGTGGGCGTTGAAGGCACGAAGAAGTACTTCATGCACCTAAAGGCCGGGCAGTACCCCAACTATCCCGACGGCGTGGAGGACAACACGCACTTCCAGGCCGCTGGTGCGATCGAGGTCGCCCGGCTCGTCGCGACCGCGCTGCGCAACCAGGGCGTCCTGCCGGGCGGCTCGTTCCGGCGGCTCAACGCCCAGATCCCGGACAGTGCGACCGTCTGGCCGAGTCAGTAGCCGAAGTCGCGCAACAACCCCGCGTACCGCTTCGGCCGCGGGAGAGCGAACTCGTCCCGCTTGCCGGTGCGCAGTCCCATCTCCACCAACGCCTGCACGGTGAGGACGGCGGACTGGACGCCGTCGACCACCGGCACGCCGATCGCCGCCGAGATCGACGGCGCCCAGTCCGTCATGCCCGCGCAGCCGAGCACCACCGCGTCCGCGCCGTCCTCCTCGACGGCGCGGGCGCAGGCGGCCGTGACGACGCCGAGAGCGCCCGGATCCCGGTCGAGCTCCAGCACCGGGATGTCGCACGCGTGCACGCCGCGGCACAGCCCGCGCATCCCGTAGCGCTCGGCGAGCTCCCAGGCCCGGCCGCGGGTGCGCGACAGCGTGGTCACGACGGTGAAACCCCGCCCCAGGTAGGCAGCCGTGCGCATGGCGGCTTCGGCGATGCCGACCACCGGGCCCGCCGCCAGCTCCCGTGCGGCGTCGAGTCCAGGGTCGCCGAAGCAGGCGACGACGTAACCGTCCACACCGGACTGTTCCCCGGCGGCGATCTCCGTCAGCAGCCCCGGCACGCTGAGCGCCTCGTCGTAGTGGCTCTCGATCGACTCCGGTCCCATCGCCGGGCGCTCACCAGCCGGGCGATCAACGCAGAACGTTTCCGCGGGCCCGCCACGCCGGGGAGCCTATGTCACCACCGTGCCGTGCACGTCACAGCCGGGACGGGGTTGGAGCCGTTCCACGAGCCGATGAACCCGAACGTGGCGCTGGCGCCGGCACCGAGGTTGCCGTTGTAAGCCATGTTCACCGCGGTCACGTCCGCCCCGCTGCGAGTGACCGTCGCGCTCCAGGCCTGGTTGACGGTCTGCCCGCCCGTGAAGGTCCACGTGATCGTCCAGCCGCTGATGGCCGCACCGCCCGCGGTGACGCGGACGTCGGCCTGGAAACCGCCCGGCCACTGGTTGGCGACGGAATAGGTTGCCGTGCAACCCTTTTCGGGTGCCGGTGTGGTCGTCGTGGTCGTGGGCGGTGTGCCGCCGAAGATCGTGGCCTCCTTCGACGTCGCCTTGATGCCGTTGGCACCGTTGAAGATCCGCTGTCCCCACGTGGTGAGCTGGGTGGCGTCGAAGTTCGTGGCCATGTCCAGGATCGGATCCGTGTTGCCGCTCCACGACCAGCCGAGATAGCCCATGCCGCGCCGCTGCGTCTCCGCCAGGATCGTCTCGTGGTCGACCTCGCCGCTCGCGAACCGCCAGCCGAACTCGCCGACCACCAGCGGCAGCCCCATGGTCTCGAAGGCGTCGAAGTACGAGATGATGCTCGACGCCTGGTTGTAGACGCTGTACATGTGGATCGAGAACACCGTGTTGCGGCGCTCGTCGGCGTTCCACACCGTCTGCGCGGTGGTGCGCATGACGTTCTGCCAGTCCTGGCCCCAGTTCGGCGCGTCGACCATCAGCAGGTGCTCGAAACCGTTGGCACGCAGCTTGCGCACGGCGTTCGCGGTGGCGTCGGTCCACTGGGCGGCGTTCGTGTTGCCGATCGGCTCGTTGCCGATGTTGATGATGACGTAGTCCTCCTGGCCCGCCAGCACGTCCTTCTGGCCGATCCAGTAGTCCGCGGCCTCGTCCAGGCTCGCCGCCGCCTGCTCCTCGCCGTAGCCGGTGGTGTCGTGCACCTCCAGCACGCAGATCATCTTGTTCTGCTTGCACAGCGAGATCACCTGGGCGACGTCGTCCGAAGGGCCCCACCGCTTGCCGGTGCCCAGAACGACTCGAACGGTGTTGGCGCCCAACGCCTTGATGTCGGCGAACGAACCGGTGCGCGACTCGTACCAGACGTGCGGGTGGTTCACCCCGCGCATCACGAACTTCTCGCCGTCCGCCTCCACGACGTCGCGGCCGCTGATGTGCAGCCCTGTCGCCGCGGGCGCCGGAGCCGCCTGGGACACCAGTGCCGACGCGGCCACCGCCACCGCGGCGACGCCCAGCGCCAAGTAGTTCCTTCTCATCCGGTGATCTCCTAATCTTCAGGCATGCCAAAGTGGAAAGCGTTGTCCGTGTTCCTGGCACTCCAGCTCGCGACGGGGGCGACGCTCGCCATCGCGGATCACTCCCCCTCCTGCGCACGCCCGAACGTGCTGTTCTGCGAGGACTTCCAGTCCGTCCCGCTCGGTGGCGCGACGAGTCTCAAATGGGGTGTCGACACCAGCCACGGCACCCTCACCGTCGAAAAAGCGCCGCGCGGCCAACGGGTTCTGCACGTGCACACCGAACGCAACGGCCGGGCGTTCCTCCGGGTGGAGGACTTCGCGCCGCCCGGCAACAGCTTCTACGGCCGGGTGCGGCTCAAGGTCGACGCGTTCCCGCGCCGGCCCGACTGGGCCCACTACACGCTGATCGAGGCCACCGGCCAGGGCCCGGAGATCGTGCGGCCACTGGGCGGGCAGTACGCGCCCACCGCGCCGGGTGTGTTCTGGGGCGTCGGTGCCGACGGCGGACCGACCGGCGACTGGACGAACTGGCGCGAGTCGGCCCCGTCCCGTGAGGACGTCTGGCAGTGCGTCGAGTGGCGGATGGACGCCGCCGACAACAGGGTCGAGCTCTGGTTCGACGGCGTCCCGCAGCCGGATCTGACCGTGTCGACGCGCAACCACGGCGGAAACCCGGTGGACTTCGTGTTCCCGCGCTTCGACGCCGTCAAGTTCGGCTGGCAGCTCTACCAGCCGAACGACGGCGCCTACGACCTCTGGCTGGACGACATCGCGTTGGCGACCAAGCGGATCGGTTGCTGATCTCTCACACGCAAACCACCCCGTTCAGCATCGGGGAGAGGAACGGCGGGGTGCCGCCGCCATGGGTCGCGTTGTAGCCGATGGTGGCGGTCCCGCCGGTGCCGAGAGAGCCGTTCCAGGACGCGTTCGCGACCTCCACGAGGTCACCCCGGTCCGCCCACGTGCCGTTCCAGCCCTGCGACACCGTCACGCCCGGCGCGGAGAAGGTGAACTTCCACCCGTTGATCGCCGCCGCCCGGTTCTCGATGACGATCTCCGCGCTGTAGCCGCCGTTCCAGGTGCTCGTCACCCTGTGCGTGGCCTTGCACCCGCCCTGCGCCGGTGGGGTCGTGGTCGTCGTGGTCGTCGTAGTCGTCGTGGTGGTCGTCGTGGTGGTCGTCGGCGGCCTCGCCGCGTTCGCGAGCTCGTAGGCCCGCTGCGGCACGAACTGGCCGGCGCCCGCGATGCAGCCGTCCGCCTCACCGGGCAGCTTGACCCACAGGAACGCGGCGATCTGGCCGTCACCGGTCTGGTCGGTGCTCGGTGTGCCGATCGCCCGCCCCGGCGGGTCGCACCACTCGCTGCCCGCGGGGCCGTTGCCGTTGCGGCTGGTGTCGATCACCGCACGCAACCGCGAGTCGCCCAGCGAGCTCAGCACGGCCTTGGCGAACGCCACCTCGTCAGCGGTCCAGCGGTAGTTGGACACGTTGGTGGAGATGCCGTCCGCGCTGTTCGAGATGTCCGCGCCACGCAGCCGTGACGCCGCCTCAGCGGGCGAGAGCCACGCCGAGTGCCCGATGTCGAAGTAGACCTTGGCCTGACCGGACCCGGCCTTGAGCTGCTTGCCCGCGTACGCCATCGAGGCTCTGGTCTCGGCCTGCTGTCCGGCGTTCTGGCAGTTCGTCATCAACGGCAGCACGTCGGGCTCCAGCACGATCACCGCCGGCCGTCCCGCGAGTCCCGCTGCCACCTGGTCCACCCACGCCCGATACGCGCTGTGCGAGGGCGCGCCGCCGCCGCTCGCCCCGCCGCAGTCGCGATTGGGGATGTTGTAGACCACCATGATCGGCACCTTGCCCGCGGCAGCCGCGGCACCCACGAAGGCGTCCACCTCGCCCCGCACCGTGCTGGTGTTGGTGGTGGTGAACCACCTCGCCTGCGGCACGTTCGCGATGCGGTCGCGGATCACCGGGGTGCGCGAGTCACCGGGGTTCGCCGCCACCCACCGGGCCGCGCCGGTGTTCGGGTCGACGTAGAACGGCGACGCGGCCGCCTGCGCGTTGCCCAAGACCGCGGCCGCGGTGGCCGCGAGCACGGTCACCGCGATGCCGGCGGCAACTCCTTTGTTGCGCATCCTGCCTCCTCATTCTGGGAGCGTTCCCAGACTGGCGGCACACTCTATTCACCGATCAGCCACCCGAAAAGTGCTCGTCGAACGTCCTCGACTAGCCGGTTTGCACGATCCGTGAGCGCCGGACACGGCCGATCCGCGTGTGGCGCCTGAAAGACGAGCGCAAGACGACCCGCAGTGGCACGTTTCTCAGCTTCGTGGACCGTTCCGGTGGCCGGGAGCTCAGGAAGCCACCGGTTCGAACACCTTCGAAGCTCCGTGCCGGATTGCGGCGCGGGGAGCAGTCATCGTTGCACCGGATGGACCGGGAGCGTTTCCACGATCACCAGGCCAGTCCCAGCCGTGCGATGTAGTCGTTGAGCAGCCCGGAGATCAGCCGGTGGTCGCGCTGCGAGAAGTGCCAGTCGCAGCCGAGCCGGTCCAGCGCGGGGTCGGCGTAGTTCCAGTACCGGATCCGGCTGTCACCCCGCTCCTGCGCGACCTGCCGGACCGCGTCGGCGAACGTCCCCGAGGCCTCCGGCACGCTCACCACGATCGTCGTGCCGGAGCCGTACCGTGCTCGCAGCTTGTCCAGGAACCCGTGGTACGCCGACTTGTACGCGGCCACAAGGCTTTGCTGGGTGGGCCACTGCTCACCCGGCCTGAGCGCGGTCGAGAAGTCGTTGGTGCCCAACCCGACCACGACCAGCTGCGGGCGCCACGTACCGGGGTTCTGCCACACATCGCCGTTGACGTTGAGCAACGCCCGGTCGTAGTAGGTGCGGTAGCTCGTGCCGGGCTCGCCGCCGTTGTAGTTGCGCACCATGCCGCGGCCGGAGAACGCGTTGATCTGGTAGTCGGCGTTCAACGTGCGGGCGGTGAGCGCGCCGAAGCTGATGTCCGCGTTGGTGTTGCGGTCGACGCCGCCGTTCGCCGAACAGTCGCGCGTGGTGGACAGGTTGCCGTAGCCCGCGGTCAGGGAGTCGCCGATGAACTCGATCTGCCGGGTGCGGGCCGCGGGCTTGGTCAGCACGTTGCCGACGAAACCACCGAACTCACCGGTGGCCCAGGGGCTTTCCGACCGCTTGACCAGCCGGACGCGGTGCTCGGCGTTGCTCAGGTTGCGCACCCAGTAGGTGGTCCGGCCCGGTTTCGCCAGTGTCGCAACGGTTCGCCCGTCGATCTGCACGTCGTAGTAACTCGCCGCGTCGTTGAGCGTGACGCCGACGCTGGTGCCGCGGAACCTGCCCTCGAAGTAGACGCCTGGCCAGGAGTACTGACCGGACTTCGTGACCCTGCCCGCGGTGTGAGCCTGGTCCAGGGGCGCGGCCTGTGCCGCGGGCGCGCCGAGCAGCGCGGCGACGAGGACGACCAACGCGGGCCGGATCGACCGCGTACCAACGGATGAACGCGACATGAACCGAAAACTGGCACGGCGCCCGAGCGACCGTCAAGACGGCCTGCCAGAAAACGAGGTGCTTCGACGAATTCGACCAGCCGCGTCGTCGAACGGCCGCCGCGACGGTTGTTGAAACGTTCAATCCTTTTGGAGGCAAGGGCATCGACGTCGATTCGATGGGATTGTCCGCATCGACGCGTCACCCTAGCCTCGTCACATGCGGCGATTCAAACGATTCAAGACAGGTGCTGCGATCGTGCTCGCGCTCCTCGCGGTGGCGCCGCAGACCGCCCACGCCGAACTGGCACGGCAGGCGGGCACCGCGTACCACGTCGATACCCAGAGCGGCAACGACTCGGCCTCCGGGCTCGACAGCGCCCACGCGTGGCGCACCCTCGCCCGCGTGAACAGCACCGTCTTCCAGCCGGGCGACCGGATCCTGCTGCGCGCGGGCAGCCGCTGGACCGGCCAGCTGTGGCCCAAGGGATCCGGCACCTCCACCGCGCCCATCACGATCGACCGCTACGGCACCGGCGCGGCTCCGCGCGTCGACGGCGGCGGGCAGGTCGCCGACGCGGTCCGCCTGGCCAACCAGCAGTTCTGGACCATCCGCGGCCTGGAGGTCACCAACCAGGTACCGGCCACGGGTACTCCCGGCCAGAACAGGATGCGCTCCGGCTCGCCGACGATCGACTCCGGCACGCGGATCGACAACCCCGGCGGGCGCGACTTCGCCGGTGGCCCGCTCTACCAGGGCAAACCCGACATCGGAGCCTTCGAACGCACGCTCTAGGAACACGACTTGCTGTCACTGCACGCCTACCCGACCAGAGTGGACAGCCACTTGGTGCGCCGGGACGGGAGCCCGTGGCTGCCCGTCTCCGGTGAGTTCCACTTCAGCCGCTTCCCCGCCGCGTTCTGGCGCCGGGAGCTGCTGCTGATGAAAGCCGGCGGGATCGACCTCGTCACCACCTACCTGTTCTGGAACCACCACGAGGAGGTCCGCGGGCAGCACCGCTTCGACGGCGACCGCGACGTGCGGCGGTTCACCGAACTGTGCGCGGAGCTCGGCCTTTCCGTCGTGCTCCGCATCGGCCCGTGGACGCACGGCGAGTGCCGCAACGGCGGTTTCCCGGACTGGTTGTCCGACGTGGACTGCGAGCCGCGCACCGACGACCCCGCCTACCTCGGCATCGTGCGGCCGTACTACGCGGCGATCGCCCGGCAGCTGAAGGGGTTGTGGTGGGACGACGGCGGGCCGGTCATGGCGGTGCAGGTGGAGAACGAGCTGCGCCACCAACCCGGCCACCTGGCCACCCTGCGCGCCCTCGCCGAGGTGGCGGGCATGAGCGCTCCACTGTGGACTGCCACGGCGTGGGACGGCGCTCGGCTGCCTCCCGATTTGCTGCCGGTGCACAGCGCCTACCCGGAGGCGTTCTGGGAGGACGCCTCGGACGGGTGGGCCCGTGACGTGCGGCGGCACTACTTTCCTGCCCCGATACGGGGTGAGCACGCCCACCGGCCGCACATCACCTGCGAACTGGGCGGCGGCATGGCCATCGCCTACCACCGCCGGCCCCTGATCCGAGCGGCGGACGTGTCGGCGCTGGCGCTGTGCCGGCTCGCCAGCGGGTCGGTGTGGCAGGGCTACTACCTCTACCACGGCTGCTCGCAACGCCCCGCGAACCAGGAGTCGCACGCCACGGGCTACCCCAACGACCTGCCCGCGGTGAACTACGACTTCCAGGCACCGCTGGGCGAGTACGGCCAGGTGCGCCCGTCGTTCGCGGCGCTGCGCCTGCAGCACCTGTTCCTGCGCGACTGCGGTGCCGACCTCGCCACGGCCGCGCCGCACCTGCCCGTCGCCCAGCCGGTGAACCTCGACGACCGTGCGACGTTGCGCTGGTCCGTGCGATGGGGCGGTGGGGCGGCGTTCCTGTTCGTCAACAACCACCAGCCCCACGAACGGCTTCCCGCACACGCCGTGCGGTTCGAGGTGGTGCTGGGTGAGCGGAAGGTGCGGCTGCCCGCTGTGACGGTTCCGTCCGGCGCGCACTTCGTCTGGCCGATCGGGTACCGCGTCGGCTCGGTGAAGCTCGCCTGGGCGACCGCGATGCCGGTGGGGCGGACGAGGTGGGACGGCGTGTCCACGGCCGTGTTCGTCGCGACTGCCGGGATCATCCCGCGGTTCGCTTTCCCCGCTGGGACAACGGTGTCCGGCGCCGCGGTCGACGGGGAGGGCGTGGTGACCGTTTCCTGTCCTGGACCGGAGGCCGTGGTCACCGCCACTGCACCTGACGGCGCGAGGGTCCGGTTGCTGGTGCTGAACGAGGCGGATGGGCTGCGGTTGCAGTGGCTGCCGCCCGGCACACCGGTGTTGTGCGACGAGCCCGTGGTGGCTGACGGCGACTCGATGTGGGTGGAGACGACGGCATGCCACCTGGACGTGTCGTTCCCTCTCGCCCCGGCCGCCGGAAAGTCCCGCGTCCGCCTCACCACAGGAGTCACCCCACAGGTCCCCGCGCTCCGAGCCGTTCGCAACGAAGCCAAGACGCCACCGGCACGAACCGGTGGCCCACGCAGGCGTGCCTCGGCACCGCTGGACGAGGACTTCGAACACGCCGCGATCTTCCACGTCGACGTGCCCGGCACCGCGCTGGCCGGTGACGACGAGGTGCTGCTCGTGCTCGCCTACACCGGCGACGTGGCGCGCGCGTACGTCGGCGGCCGGCTGGTGGCCGACCACTTCTGGTACGGCCCGGAATGGGAGATCGGCCTGCGCCGGTTCGCCCGCGAGGTGCGCGAGCACGGCGTCGAGATCAGGGTGCTGCCGCGCCCGGCGGACAACGCGGTCCACGTCGACCCGGCGGTGCGGGTGCAGTACCAGAAGGCACTGCACACCGCCTCCGTCGACGCGGTCGGGCTGGTCCGCCGGGCGCGCGTGCAGCTCTATCCCACGTCGAGGTAGTCCACGTTGGGCAACCCGTCCGCCGAGGTCGGATCCAGCCGCACGGTGTTCTCACCGGCGGTCAGGGGCACGTTCAGCGCCTTGGTCGACCAGGAGGTCCACGCCCCGGTGGGTTCGAAGGAGACCGTCCCCACCGTGGTCCCGTTGACGATCAGGTTCGCCGGCCGCGCGGTGGTGGTGCCATTGGCGAACCGCACACCAATGGTCGCCGTGCCCGCCGCGGTCACGGTGAACTGGGCGTAGGCACCGACGGCGTTGGTGCCGTTGCAGAACCCGCCACCGGAGAAGCCGGCCTGGTTCGAGTCGATCGTGCCCTGGCACTGCGCCGGGGCGTTCTCGGCCTCGTACCGCGACCCCGGCTGGGTTCCGCCGGAGGTCCGCACGAGCGAGAGGGCGTCGGTGAAGAGATAGCCGTTGCCGCTCGCCGCCCGGATCGTCACGGTGGCGGTCCCCGCGGCCAGTGGGATGTCCGTGAGCTCACGCCGGGTCCAGCCGGACGAGGCCGGAACGTTCAGCGTCCGCGACGTACCGGCAGCGTCGGTGACCGTCACCTGCGCGGCGCTGAGCGAGCCGGAGGTCTTGGCGTGCAGGCCCAGTTTGTACGTGCCCGCCGGAATCGTGACCCGCTGCCGCACCCCGCCCGCGTACGACGAGGAGGCACCGATCCGCAGCCCGAACCGGCTGCCGTTCGCGCCACCGTCCACATTGGTCACGATGCTGCTCGCACCCGACTCGCGGAAGTTCGTCCATCCCGTCAGCGTCGAGACGATGATCCGGTCGGCCTGGAAGTCGGGGTTGAGGACGTAGTTGTTCTGCGGCCCGACCCGCCACTCGCCGGTGGTGACGTTGAACTGCCACTGGCTGACCGAATGGAACTGGGGCCGCGCACCGGTCCTGGTCACCGGCATCCACTGGTTGTAACCGTGGCCGTTCCAGGCGAAGTCGGCCCAGCGGTCACCGGCGAAGATCACGGTGTTCTGTTTGGTGCCCTTGACCGTCACGAAGAACCCGGTCTGGGTCACGTGGCTGTAGTCCATCTCCGTGCCGGCGAGGGTGTACTCGCCCGAGTAGCCGCTCTGGATGCTGTTGGACTCCAGGACGTGCGTGACCGAGGTGTTCCAGCCGTGCAGGGCCGACGCCGCGTGGTAGTACTTGCCGTCGAGCTTGAACATCGCGTTGCCCTCGCGGCCCGCGGCGTTGTAGCCGATCTGCACGGCCGGCTCGATCCGCAGCGAGTCGGACTCCCGGAACTTGGCCACGAAGGCGCGCGAGCGGCCTTCGCGGTTGGAGAAGATCAGGTAGTCCTTGCCGTCGTCGTCGGTGAAGACGGTCTGGTCGCCAGTGCCGGTCGTCGGCGAGTTGGTGATCTGCGTCTGGAAGTAGCCGTAGTCGAACGTGTCGGTGGGCGAATCACCCTGCAGCAACAACACCCCGTGCCCGCCCCTGCCCGTGTGCCACATCTGCACGGCCAGCACGTACTTGCCGGTGTTCTCGTTGTAGGACACACCGAGACGGCCGACCCAGCCCGCACCGCCCAGGTTCGCGCCGCTGCCCACGCCGGTGGAGCGCGTCGCGACCCGGTTCTCGAACTTCCAGTTCACCAGGTCCTTCGACGAGTACACGGGGATCGACACGAAGGTGACGTCACCGTCGTACTTGCGTGTGGGGTTGGCCCGGTAGAGCTCGGCGCCGGTGTAGTGGACGCCGTACCAGTAGTAGGTGTCGCCGAACTTGAAGACGCCACCGCCCTGCGAGTAGATCGGGTTGCCATTGGTGTCGTTCCAGAACGTGTTGTTCGTGATGGTCTGGAACGTGCCTTCGTCGGCGGCTTTCAGGTCGCCGGCCGCGGTCATCAACGCGGTCTTCGCGGCGGCGACCTCGGACGTGCTCGCCCTCGCGTCGTCCGCGACCTCGGACGCGGCGGTCAGCGCCTTGGCGAACGGTGCCCAGGAATCGGCGGTGTACTTGCCGGGCACGCGCGTCCGGTAGTCCGCCACCAGGTGCGCGAGTCCGTTGTCGGCCGGTGCCGCCACGGCGGGCAGCGGTATCAGTGTCGCCGCCGCCAGAACCACGGCGGCGGACAGCTTCCAGTACCTCAAGATGTCACCTTCCATCGCTCTCGAACGCTCCGAGGTCCGGCACGCTCCCGCTGTGGGGCAGGCCGACGTCGGTGCCTTTGTCGATCAACGTGCTGGTGGCGGTGAGGCGGAGGTGTGGCAGGACCGGCAGGCTGCCGTCGGCTTGGCGCGGTGCGTCCCAGCCGGACGTCGACACGCTGCGGAACTGCGCGTCCGACAGGGGGATGCCGAGGTTCCACGAGTTGTGCGATGCCGTCGTGCCGTTCATGTTGGCCAGCAACGTGCCGGTGTAGGCGATGTTGTTGCGCAGGTTTCCCCTGCCGACGGAGGCTCCGCTCGAGTTGATGCCCCGCATGTCGAAGTCGGGACGGTTGCCGTAGCTGGTGTTGTTGAAGTAGTCGTTCGCCACCGGATGGTGGTTGGAGTAGAAGCCCGCAGCCTTGTTGTTGAACGCCACGGAGAAGCGCACGGTGTGCTTCACCGCGCCGGCGTCGTACTCACGCCCGAAACCGCCCATCTTGAACCCGGCACCGTTTCCGGCACTCGTCGTCGTGCCCGGCACGTAACCGTTGCGCCAGGCCCACGAGTTCTCGATGAGCACCGGCGAATAGGTCGAGATGAGGTCGAACCCGTCGTCGGCGTTCCACCACGCGCGGCAACCGCGGAACACGTTCGCGGGCCGCCCGGCCGGGGTGTAGTGCGAGCCGAACCCGTCACCGCTCTCCCCTGCCCCGTTGGAGCTGCGCAGGTCGTAGTTGTCGTGCGAGTCCGAGTTGAGGACGAGGTTGCCGGACCCGCCGCTGATGAACAGCCCGGCGCCCATGTGGTGATGGGTGTCGATCTGTTCGAAGACGTTGTTGCTTCCCGAGATCCAGAGTCCCCACGATTCGTGGTTGCGGTTGTTGTTCTGCGGTACGCCGACGACCTCCAGCCCGCGCAGGTGGAGGTGGCTTCCGGTGACGTCGAAACCCTTGATCCGGCAGTCGTCCCCCATGCCGGAGAAGGTGAAGACCGGTTTCTCACCAGGATGGGCCCAGTAGCGGATGGAGTTGCCCGCGCTGCCGCTCTTGTTGAGGGTGATCGCGTCCACGGTCGCCGTCTGGCTCGCACAACTGCTGGTGGCGCGGGTGTACGCGTACGTGCCGCAGCGGAAGTACACGGTGTCCCCGGGTTTGGCTGCCCTCTGTGCGCGGGCGATCGTGGCGCACGGCGCGGTCTGCGTGCCAGCCGCGCCGTCGTTGCCGTTCGGTGCCACGTAGTAGGTCGTCGCTGCGTGACTCACCGGGACGACGAACGCCATGGGGAGCAATGAGATCAGCAGGGCACGCCGAACAGTCGTGGCAAGGATCATGATTCGCTCCACGTCGTTGGAAAGCGCTTTCCCCATGCGACACCCAGTCTTGCCAGGGCAGCAGAAGGTGTCAACGATCGGAGTGCGCTGTGGTCGAACCGTTCGACGGCGAGCTCGCGGTGGGACTAAGGCATTCGATCACCGACCAAAGCCAGGCACTGGATCGCGGCGAGCCCGTACTGGGCGGTCGCGTTCGTCGACACCCACGTCGCCTCGTCGACGGGATTCAGCACGGCAGGGCCGGTGATCCCGGTGCTGCGCCACGGGCTGTTCGCCGGATAGCCCGCCTCGCCGCGGCCGAGCTCCGTCCACGCGCGAGCGGCCAGGGCAGGGTCGCCGGTACTGGCTGCGGCGTAGGCGGTGAGCCTGGCGTGTGCCTGCTTGAGGTTGAGGTTGCCGAACGACTGCCCGACCGCGGCGATCTGTTCCGCGGCAGTGGCGTTGTACAACGTGCAGTACTGCAGCCACGCGCGTTCGAACCCCGGCACGTCGGCAGCGGAGATGATCTCACTGCAGATCTCCGCGAGCCCGAACACCGCGCTGAGGTGCGACACCGAGACCTTGACGGTGTCGGTGGCGAACGTGCCGGTGGTGAGGTCGTAACGGCCTTCCCCGGTGATGAACCCGTTCTTCAGCGCGCCGATCGCGGTGCAGGTGTTGAGCAGCTTGGTCCTGGCGATCGGATCGCCGCCGCGTTCCCACTCGGTGAACCACGCGGCGGCGAGCGCGCCCCAGTCGGTGCCGAGGCCGACCGCCAGCGCCTTCGGGTCGGGCTCGTACGGCTCGGTGCGGATCTTGCGCAACGGGTCGAGCGCGAGGAACGTCTTGTCCGCGTCGACCAGGTCGCGCAGCAGGTCGCCGACGCGTTCGTCCGCGGTGAGGAAGTAGAGGAACCGGCGGTTGGCCGCCGTGCTGATCCGCAGCTGTTTCGCGCTGTCGGCCCAGTGCTGCACGCCGTGCCGGGTGCCGAGGTCCGCGTACTTGCCGAGGTGGTAGACGTCGACCTCGCCGGTGTGGCGCGTCATCGCCTCCGCCATCCGGAAGACGTCCGCCCGCCCGGACCGCAGGTAGCTGTACCAGAGCCACAGATCCGTGCTCAGCTCCGAGTTGTCCCACGCGTAACCGCCGACGTCGTAGCGCCACTCGTGGCGGTCGTTGTCGTAGGTGTGCATGACGTCGCCGTAGTCCCAGAACCCGTACCAGCGCCGCTGCTCGACCTGCCTGCGGTAGAAGTCGAAGAGGAAGTCGAGCCGGTCCTCGAGCACCGCCTTGGCCGGTGTCGACCTGTCCACCGGGGACCAGTCGCCGAACACGCCGGCGGCCCGCATCCGTTGCGGTGTGGTGACCAGCAGCGGTGGTGTGCGCACCGTGGCCGCCTGCGCGGCCAGCCGTTCCGCGGACGGGGTGGCGTCCAGCGCCCAGAACATCAGCTCGCTGGTCCTCGCGATGCCGTACGGGTCACCGAAGCCGGGCTCGTAGTCCTCGTAGGTGATCTCCAGTCCCTCCAGCTGCTCGGGATGGGTGTCCATGCCCATCCCGTCGTGGTAGAACCGCAGGTCCATCGGCCTGGCGTCGGGCGACCAGAGCCACAGCGTCACCTCGGCCGACTCACCCGCCGCGCCGCGGATGTCGAGCTGGGTCGGGTGCGTCTGCCAGAAGTCGCGCAGGCCGAACGCGAAACCGCCGCTCACGCCACCGATGTAGCCGAACCCACCGGCCCTGGTGCCCGCCGCGGCGTGGACCCACCCACAGCCCTGCCTGGTCCGCTTGCGGATCTCGAACCCGTCGGCGGTGAGCTGGCTGAGCGTGTAGTCGCCCCAGGCCGGGATGAGGTGCAGCCGTGAACTCACCCTGGTGTCCCAAGTGGACACGGCCGGGGTTGCCCGCCCCGCCACCTGGGCGGCCCTGACCGCGGCGCCCGGATCCCTGCGCAGCCCGGTGATGCCGCGCACCGCCTCGGTGAACAGGCCGCCGTCCGCACTGGCGAACCTGACGTGCCGGTTGTGCGGCTCGTCGGAGAGCGGCACCTGGAAGCGCACGCCGAGCCCGCGGATGAAGTCGTCCACCGCCTTGCCGTCGAAGACGAAGCTGTGCACCATCCGGAAGTTCTCCGCGCCAGCGTGGAAGTACAGCCGGACGGTGAACGGCAGCCACGCCCGCGCACGGCGGTCGGCCCTGTGCTTGCCCTCGATGCGCACCACCGCGCGCACCGGTCCGTTCTGCTCGACGGTCACCTTGTGCACCTCGCCGGTGAACCGCTCGTCCTTCCCGCCTCGCTCGTCGGAGGCGTTCTGGCGCAGGCAGACCAGCTCACCCTTGCGCGCGACGACCCTGCCGCCGCGGGACACCGAGTCGATCAGGGCCCGCCCGCTCCGGTTGATCACGCACCGCGCGACGCCCGTGTCCACGACGATCCGGCCGGCCTGCCGGGACACCGTGACCGCTTTCGCCGGTGCCGCCGCCGGACCGGGAGCCAGCAGGTACCGCTCGGCCGACGGCGTTCCGGCGCCGATCGCGTGGGCGCTCCACTTCAGCGAGCCGTCGGGCCAGAAGCCGATCGGCCACGTCTGCACAGGAACCGCCGTGCCATCGGACGTGCGCAGCCCGAACGACTGGTCCGGCCGCACGTGCCCCTTCGACCACGGCACTCCCCACGTCACGCCGGTCATCTCCGCGGGGACACCGCCTTCGAGCCAGTGCACCTCGGTTGGTTCGCCGGGTTCCGTGGCAGCGGCTCTGCCGACCGAGGCGGACACCGCCAGAGGCAGGGCGGTACCGCCGACCAACAGGGTCCGCCGGGTGAGTGGGGACATGCTTCAACTCCCTTTCGGGTACGAGGCCGACGCTCTGGAAAGCGCTTTCCAGCCTGAGACGCAAAGGGTATGCTCAATTATGAGATCGTTTTCTGTTCCGTCCGAATCAGACAAACCCTGCCGTCTGGAGAGAATTGTGCGGAAACGTGTTCTGACCTTGGTCGCCCTGGCTGTCCTGCCGTTCCTCGCCGCTGCCGGTCCGGCGTCGGCCGCAGAGCAGCCCGACTGCTCCCCCGCCGCCGAGACGTCCGCCGCCGCCGCGAGCGTGAAGGTCTGGCTCGCCGGCGACTCGACGATGTCCAACCCGCGGTCCAGCTGCCCCGTCGGCTGGGGCAGCCAGTTCGACCCGCTGTTCTCCGACGACGTCACCGTCGTGAACAGCGCGGTCGCCGGCCGGAGCATCCAGACCTGGCTGTACGAGTCCAACGTGAAGAACACCAAGGACTCGACCGGAGAGTGCGTCGTGAGCCCCAGGACGTTCCACCAGCGCTGGCTGAACATGCTCAACCCGACCACCGGCATGAAGGCCGGCGACTACCTGATGATCCAGTTCGGAATCAACGACGGCAGCCGCGACTGTCCCCGGCACGTCGGCAGCGCCCGGTACAAGGAGCTCCTCGGCATGATGGCCAAGGCGGCCAAGGATCGCGGTGTCACCCCGATCTTCCTGACGCCCGTCTCGGCGATCAGGTGCAGCGGCAGCACGGCCGTCGGCACCCGAGGCTTCCTCACCGAGACGTTCGACGCGGGCCGCGCAGGTGGAGTCACCGTCATCGACCTGCACAAGCTGAGCTACACGCTCTACAACACGCTCAAGCTGTGCCCCAACAACGGTGACTACACCAGGGGCCCGGTCGGCGCCTTCTTCTGCAACGACCACACCCACTTCGAGGCGGCCGGAGCCAGGCAGATCGCCGGTGTCGTGGCCAAGGCCCTGCGCGACCAACGCATTCCCCTCTCCGGCTACCTGAGGTGACCTGACGTGCGGTGGTTGCCCAGAGCCACCAGGCTGACCGGCGCGAGCTCACCGGGTTCGGTCGCGACCACCGCCAGCACCACCGCGTTCTTCTTGCGCAGGACCCCGGCGGGAACCACGAAGTCCCGCTGGGGCGCGCCGGTCATGTAGTGGCCGGCGTTCCAGCCGTTGACGAACACGAACGCCCGGTACTTGCGATCCGGCTGCTCACCGAACCGCAACGCCACCGGCACGTCCTGGTTCTCCGGCAGGTCGAGCCGGAACGTGCTGCGGTACCAGGAAACCCCTGCGGGCATGGCCGCCGGCGCTTCGGACCACGGGCCGTCGCCGCCCGGCAGGTGCCAGCCGGCCAGCTCGCCGTACAGGCCACCGGTGTTCAGCGGGCCGCGTTCGACATCGTCGTAGCGCGAGCCCCGAATCTGCCACGAGATCTTCGCGTCGCCCACCGTCACGCCGAACAGCCCGCGCGGCTGCTTGAACCTGACGTCGTCGGCGGTCCAGTTGTCGTTGTGGCCCATGTTCGTCACGAGCACGGACAACGTGGCGGTGCTCCCCGGCTTCAGCAGACCGTCCGGGATCGCGAAGTCACCGCGGCCGGGGTCGGGGTTGACCGGCTCGGCGTCGGCCTCGGTGCCGCCGGCGGCAGAGCCGAGGTACTGGCCGTTGAGCCACACCAGGTAGTTGCCGCGCCTGCCCGTGATCGCGTTGACCGACACCGTCTTCTCGCTCCTCTGCAGCACGTCGCGCCAGAGCTCGGGACTGGGCAGCCGGAAGTAGTGGAACTCGCCGGGCCACAGCAGCACCCGCTTCCCGTCCACGGTGAGCGAGTACCTGTCGTACCCCACCTGGTGCCTCTCGGCAGCGACCGCCGGTACGACGGACACGCCCAGCACCACCAGCAGGGCGAGCAGGATTCTCGGTGTTCTCATCGGACCCCCTCAACGGTGAGAGCGTTGCCGCTACCCGCGATCGGGTCGGCGCCGGGGAACTGGACCTGCCACGCCGGTGGCGGCGACTCGACCTCGACTTCGATCCGGTCGCCGCGGCGGCGCGTGTGGAACGTGGAGCCGGCGACCTCGGTGGTGATCGAGGCGCCGTCGTCGAGCTGGTGGATCCGCAGCGTGACGCCGTCGGCGTAGTCGTAGTCCGGGCGGTCGTCGACGACGCCCAGCGGGAGAACCGTGTTCGGCCGCACCAGCAACGGCACGGTGAGGAAATCGCATGTCATCGTTGTCCACCGGCCGCCAGGCACCTCGGCGCCGGTGAAGAAGTCGGTCCAGGTGCCCTCCGGCACGTAGAACGACACCTCGCCGCCGTCGGAGAACACCGGCGCCACCAGCAGGCTGTCGCCGAGCATGTACTGGCGTTCGAGGTGTGTGCACGCCGGGTCGTCCGGGAACTCCAGCGCCATCGCCCGCATCATCGGCGTTCCCTCGGTGGCCGCCTGCAGTGCCGCGTGGTGCAGGTACGGCATGAGCCGCGCCTTGAGCTTCGCGAACACCCGCAGCACGTCGACGGCCTCTTCGTCGAACAACCACGGCACCCGGTACGACCTGCTGCCGTGCAGGCGGCTGTGCGAGGACAGCAGGCCGAACGCGATCCACCGCTTAAACAACGCCGGATCAGGGGTGCCCTCGAAGCCGCCGATGTCGTGGCTCCAGTAGCCGAATCCGGACAGTCCCAGGGAAAGGCCGCCGCGCAGGCTCTCGGCCATGGCCTCGTAGGTCGACTCGCAGTCCCCGCCCCAGTGCACCGGGAACTGCTGTGATCCCACGGTGGCGGCGCGGGCGAACACGACCGCCTCACCGTCACCCCGGCGTTTGCGCAGCACGTCGAAGACGGTCTTGTTGTAGAGGTAGGCGTAGTAGTTGTGCATCCGCTCGGGATCGGAACCGTCGAAGTACACGACGTCGGTGGGGATGCGTTCGCCGAAGTCGGTCTTGA
The DNA here is from genome assembly GCF_003269295.1 of Lentzea atacamensis. Lineage (GTDB taxonomy): Bacteria > Actinomycetota > Actinomycetes > Mycobacteriales > Pseudonocardiaceae > Lentzea > Lentzea atacamensis. The sequence goes on from NZ_QLTT01000001.1 coordinate 1,201,796, forward strand.
AGCAGTCCACGCCCTGGTCGAGCAGAGCGTCCAGTTTGGACGCGTACCACTCGCGGGCGGCCGGGTTGCTGAAATCCACCAGCGCCATGCCCGGTTGCCAGAGGTCCCACTGCCACACGTCACCGTTGGGCCGCTTCAGCAGATAGCCGCCCTCGACTCCCTCGACGAACAGCGGAGACCGTTGTCCCACATAGGGGTTGATCCAGACCGAGATCCGCAGGTCCCGCGACTTCAACCGCTCCAGCATGCCGACCGGGTCCGGGAACGTGCGCGGGTCCCACTCGAAGTCGCACCAGTTGTACTCGCGCATCCAGAAGCAGTCGAAGTGGAAGACGCTCAACGGCAGATCGCGGTCGATCATGCCGTCGATGAAGCCGGACACCGTCTGCTCGTCGTACGACGTCGTGAAGGACGTGGACAGCCACAGACCGAACGACCACGCCGGCGGCATCGTCGGCCTGCCGGTCAGCAGGGTGTACTTGCGCAGGATCTCCTTGGGGCTGGGGCCGTGGATCACGAAGTACTCCAGTGACTGCCCCTCGACGCTGAACTGCACGCAGGACACCTTTTCCGACGCCACTTCGAACGAGACGTGGCCCGGATGGTTGACGAACACGCCGTAACCCGAGTTCGTCAGGTAGAACGGCACGTTCTTGTACGCCTGCTCACTGCTCGTTCCACCGTCGGCGTTCCAGATGTCCACCACCTGACCGTTGCGCACCAACGGCCCGAAGCGCTCGCCGAGCCCATACACCACGTCGCCTACGCCGAGAGCGAGCTGGTCGCGGACGTAGTGCTTGCCGTCCAGCGTCATGAAACCCATGCCCTTGGCCGAACTCGACGTCAGCACCTTTCCGTCGACGACGAACTCGACCTGCCAGTCGCGGCTGACCTTCACCTGGAGGTCGCCGGACGTGAGGGAGTCGTCAGTGAGGCGCACGTACGGTTCCGAGGTGGTCAGCGGGAACTCCGGCTGCCTGCGCAGCTCGCCCTCGAAATGCGTCAGCTTCACGCCGATCACGTCCGCCATCGGCGAGGAGAACCGGACGGTCGCCACCGGCCCCTGCAACAGGTCGCCGCGATGACGGATCGGGCGGGTCGGCGCGTGGACCACCAGCTCCCCCGCAGCCTGGGTGATGTCGTAGACCTCGACCGGATGAGCCGCCTGGACACCCTCACGCAGGAGCCAGTACCCGTTGCTGAATTTCATTCGACCGCTTTCGCCGTTCGAATTCGAATCGAATTGCTTCGATTGCTTTTCCTGTGAAGAACGTTAGCGATAACGTGCCTGGCGAGGAAGCCCCAGTCGATTCCCTGAATTAGGTTGACCTAGGGAGATTCCCATGTTCTCGACAAGGCTGTCGGTGGGCGTGGCCGTAGCGGTGACAGTGCTCGGCGGGATGTCATCGGCGAACGCGGAACCGCGGATCATGGCGTGCGGCGACCGCACGTTCAACGCCGAGGCGGTGCTGAGCGGCAGCACGTGGACGTCCCGCAACGGCGGCAGAACCGTCTACACGGGCGGCGACATGCGCGCCGCCGTCCAGGCCGCGGTCGACAGTCTCACCGCGGGACGCACGTCGAAACAATGGGTCCTGGTGCGCGGCAACGGTTCGGTCAGCGCCGGCTCGCGGATCTCGTTGCCCAGCTACACCGGCATCGACGTCTGCGGCACGATCAACGTGACCGGCAGCGGTTCCGGTGACCAGGCGCCGATCTACTCCAGGGGCACCCGTGACGTCGAGGTGCGCTACCTCAGCCTCACCGGCCGTCCGCTGTACGGGATCTTCATGCGCAACGTCGAGAACGTGGTGCTCGGCCAGATCGACATGCGCCTGTCCGGCGGCCTCGGTGTGCGCATCGACAACCGCGGCAACACCAGCGTGCGCAGCCGGAACATCCGGATCGACAACGTGTTCGTGTCCGGCGCGGGCAGCCACGCCGTCGAGACGTACGGTGTGGACGGACTCAACGTGGGCACGGTGACGGCCCGCAACGTCGGCGAGTCCGGGCTGCTGCTCAACGACACCATCAACGCCACCGTCGGCACCGTGGACGCGGAGAACGCGGGCACGGGCACCGGGTACGCGGCGTTCCGCACGGCCAACCGCAACGGCCGCGTCGGCAGCAGCTACCCCACGAACATCCGGGTCGGCACGGTCCGAGCCCGTGGTGGCGGCCGGGGTGTCTTCTGCGTCTCGGAGAGCGGCGGGCTGACGATCGACCGGATCGACCTCGCGAACACGGGCAACAACGCGGTCCTGATCGAGAACTGCTACAACGTCAACCTCGCGGCGCAGAGCGGAACCGTGACCGGTGGCGGCGAGATCCGGCTGGCGGCGCGCTCGGAATTCCCCAACAACCGCGACATCATCGTCCAGAACCTGACGGTGACGAACTCGTCGATCCGCGAAAGCCCTTGTGGCACCAACACGACGTTCCGCAACATCAGGCTGAACAACAGCACGTCGAACGTCTGCGCGTGACCCACTCGAGTGATGAGGGGAGCTTTCATCAACCTCAGGTTTGGGAAAGCTCCCCTCATCGGCGTCGCGGGCCGGGCCGTCAGCGGGCGAGTTGCTGGAACACCGGCGGCTCCTCCGCCGCCAGGTCGTCCGGCAGGCGCAGGCCCTTCTGCCGCGGCACGAGCTCGGACTGCAGCACGATCGCCGCGGCACCGATCGCCGAGGCCGACGCCGCGGAGGGCGACAGCCGCACGGAGAGCCGATGCGCGTCACGGGCGATGAACGCGCTGTCCAGCTCCGCGCGCAGGACCGGCAGGTAGACCGAGCCCGCGATGGCGAAGCTCGGGCCGGTGAGGACCAGCACCTCCAGGTCCAGCACGTTGGCCAGGGTGCGCGCTCCCACCGCGAGGTACCGGGCGGACCGTTCCAGCAACGCGAGCGCCCGCGCGTTGCCCCGCCGGGCCGCCCGGCTGATCGCCGCGAAGTCCGCCGCGACGGGTGCGGCGGCGCGTGTCCTGCCACCGGCCAGACCGGCGGCGCGGCTCAGCGACCGGTCGGCCCGAGCCTGCGCGACGACAGCGGCCGGGCCGGCCAGGGCCTCCAGGCATCCCCTGGCACCGCACCAGCACTCCGGGCCGTCGAGGTCGAGACAGGCGTGGCCGATCTCGCCGGCGTGACCGCTCGGACCGCGGTAGGTCGTGCCGCCGAGCAGCACTCCGGCACCGACGCCGGTCCCCAGGTACAGGGCGGCGAACGTCGACGTGGCACCGACACCGCCGGACCAGTGCTCGCCGATCGCCGCCGCCGTCGCGTCGTTGTCGAGCACCACCGGCAGACCCGTCGCGCGTTCCAGGGCCTGACCGAACTCGTGGTGCTCCGCCGGCCGTGCCGACACCAGGCCGAGCCCCAGGACTCGATCGCGTTCGACACCGACGCTGTCGATCAGGGCGTCCACCTCGCGGGCCATCCTGGCGATCACGGCGGACGACTCCGCGGCCCCGCACCCCGCGCGCGAAATGCGAGCCACGACCGCGCCACCGAGGTTCGTCAGCACGTAGGTGATCCGGGCCTCGTCGAGGTGCACGCCGACGGCGTAGCGCGCGAAGTGGTTGAGCTGCAACATGACCCGGCGTTTGCCGCCGGTCGACTCCGCGTGCCCGGTCTCGGCGACCAGGCCCTCGTCGATCAGCCCGCGCACGACCGTGGAGATCGTGCCACCGGTCAGCCCGGTGGCGTTGACCAGCCCGACGCGGCTGATCATGCCGGCCGCACGGATCAGGTCCAGCACGGCCGCCCTCGTGCTGGCGTGGGTCACCCGCGCCGGTCCGCTCACTGCGCTCCTCCGTCGAACGACGAACTTCGCTCATCGACAAGTCGCGACCAGTAAACCATCCGGAGGCGTTGACTTTCTTTGTTTAGTAACTGAAGAATCCTCGCCGCGAACCACCCAGCGGCGGGGAGGATCAACGATGCTCAGGCAGATTTGCGCACTCGGTCTGGCGGTGGTCGTCGCGGCCACCGCGGCGTGCTCAGGATCCGGTGGCGGCGGCAAGGCCAGGGACACGCTCGTCGTCTACACCGGGCAGGCGGGCGACTTCCAGCTCAACTTCAACCCCTACGCCCCCACCCAGATCGAGGGGCCGGGCACGATCTACGAGTCGCTGTTCTTCTTCAACATCGCCAAGGACACCCCGCCGAAGCCCATGCTCGGCACCGAGTTCAAGTGGAACGCGGACGGCACCGAGCTGTCGATCACCCTCAGAGACAACGTGAGCTGGTCCGACGGTCAGAAGTTCACCGCGAAGGACGTGAAGTTCACGCTCGACATGGTCGCGAAGACCCCGGCCATGAACAGGACCGGCTTCAAGGGCGAGACCACCGTTGTCGACGACACCCACGTGGTCATCAAGTTTCCCGAACCGTCCTACATGGACGGACCGCAGGTGCTGGGCCAGCTCTGGATCATGCCGGAGCACATCTGGAAGAACTACGGCAACCCGGCGACCGAGGTGAACCAGAACCCGGTCGGCACCGGCCCGTTCCAGCTCGGCGACTTCAAGGCGCAGTCGTTCACCCTCAAGGCCAACCCGACGTACTGGGGCGGCGAGCCCGCGGTGAAGCAGGTCCGCTACCTGTCGCTGTCCGGCAACCAGGCCGGTGTGGACGCGCTCAGGGCCGGGTCGATCGACTGGCAGACCGGCCCGATCCCTGACATCAAGGACATCGAGAAGAACTACCCCGGGTACAAGGCGATCACGTTGCCGCTCAACCAGGTCGCGCTGTTCACCTGCTCCAACGCGCAGCTGGGCTGCCAGGGCGCACAGACCGACCCCGCCGTGCGCCAGGCGATCTACTACGGCATGAACCGGACGCAGATCAACTCGCTGGCGTTCCAGAACGTCAACAGCGAGATGTCGCCCGGCTTCACGCTGCAGCCGCGCGACGCCCAGCTGCTGTCGAACAAGCTCACCGACCGCATGGCTCCGATGAACCCGGACACCGCGAAGTCCGACCAGATCCTCACCTCGGCCGGCTACGTCAAGGGCGCGGACGGCATCTACGCCAAGGACGGCAAGCCGCTGGCGCTGACGGTGAAGGTGGTCGCCGGCTGGACCGACTACATCACCGCGCTGGAGACCCTGAGCCAGCAGCTGCTCAAGATCGGCATCAAGATCACGCCGCAGCAGCTGTCGTGGAACGAGTGGGCCGACGCGCGCGGCCGCGGCCAGTTCGAGCTGCTGATCGACTCCGTGGAGCAGGGCCCGGCACCGGACCCGTACTACACCTACAGCTACTTCTTCTCGACCGCCACGACTGCACCGGTCGGCCAGGCGGCCAACCCGAACTTCGCCAGGTTCAGCAACCCGATCGTGGACAACGCGCTGGCCGAGCTGAAGAAGACCGACCGGGGCAACCCCGCGCGGCAGCCGCACTACGACGCCATCCAGGTCGAGCTGGAGAAGTACCTGCCGTACATCCCGGTGCTGACCGGTGGCATCCCCAGCGAGTACAACGCCAAGGCGTTCACCGGCTGGCCGAGCAAGGACGACCTGTACGCGTTCCCGGCGGTGTGGAAGCGGCCGGACGCCTCGCAGGTGTACATGAAGCTCAAGCCCGCCGGTAACTGACGATGGGCTATTACCTGCGCAAGCTCGCTTTCTACCTGACGGCGCTGTGGGCGGCGGTGACGCTGAACTTCGTCATCCCGCGGATGCTGCCGGGCAACCCGGTGGACATCCTGATGGCCAAGCTCCAGCAGCGCGGCGGGAGCGTCGATCCCGCCGCGCGCACGGCCTACGAGACGTTGCTCGGCACCGGCGGGCGCGAGTCGTTCGCCGAGGAGTACTTCGCCTACCTGGGCAACCTGCTGCGCGGCGAGCTCGGGGTGTCGGTCAGCGCGTTCCCGGCCAAGGTGTCGGACGTGATCGGCGACGCGCTGCCGTGGACCGTCGTGCTGGTGGGGCTCGCGACGCTGCTGTCGTTCCTGCTCGGCGTGGGGCTCGGCGCGGTCGTCGGCTGGAAGCGCGGCACCTGGCTCGACGCGCTGGTGCCCGCGACCACGGTGCTGTCGGCGGTGCCGTACTTCTGGCTGGCGCTGATCCTGGTCGCGCTGCTCTCGTCGGGGCTCGGCTGGTTCCCGCTCAACGGCGGTTACGACGTGGTGCTGGATCCCGGCTGGAGTCCCGAGTTCATCGGCTCGGCGATCTACCACGGCACGTTGCCCGCGCTGACGATCGTCATCTCGTCGATCGGCGGGTGGTTGCTGGGCATGCGCAACATGATGGTGTCGGCGATGTCGGAGGACTACGTGCTGACCGCGCGAGCCAAGGGTCTCACCGACAGCCGGACGATGATCCGGTACGCGGCACGCAACGCGGTGCTGCCGTCGGTCGCCGGGTTCGCCACCTCTCTCGGGTTCGTGGTGTCCGGGTCGATCGTCACCGAGCAGGTGTTCTCCTACCCCGGCATCGGGTCGAAGCTGCTGCAGGCCGTGCAGAACAACGACTACGCGCTCATGCAGGGGATCTTCCTGGTGATCACCATCGCGGTGCTCGGCGCGAACCTCGTCGTGGACCTGCTGTACGGGCTGATCGACGCCCGCACGAGGGATCGGAGCACCGTGTCGTGATCAGATCCGGAAAGCTCGCCACCGGCCTCGGTCTGGCGGGCCTGATCGTCCTCTTCGGACTGGTCGGCCCGCTGCTCACCGGCGACCCCGCCACGATCAGGGACGTCGGCCTCACGCCACCGGGCGGTGAGCACCTCCTCGGCACGACGCTGACCGGCCAGGACGTCCTCGCCCAGCTCGCCCACGCCACCCGCGGGTCGCTGTGGATCGGCGTGCTGGTCGGGGTCATGGCGACCGTGCTGTCCGGCGTCTTCGGCATCGTCGGCGCCTACGCGGGCGGCATCGTCGACGAAGTCTTCTCGTTGTTCTCCAACGTCATGCTGGTGATCCCGGGCCTGCCGCTGGTCATCGTGGTCGCCGGGTTCGTCCCGGCGGACCAGCGCGGCACGTGGACGATCGCGCTCGTGCTGGCGATCACCGGATGGGCCGCGGCCGCCCGTGTGCTGCGGGCGCAAACGCTGTCGTTGCGCAACAGGGACTACGTCGCCGCGGCACGGGTGTCCGGTGAGAGGACCTGGCGGGTGATCTGCGTGGAGATCCTGCCGAACCTGCTGCCGATCCTCGCCTCCCAGTTCGTGTTCGCCGTCGTGCTGGCGATCCTCAGCGAGGCGGGGCTCTCGTTCCTCGGTCTCGGCGCCGCCAACTCGTCGACGCTCGGCACGATGCTCTACTACGCCCAGAACGGCTTCGCGCTGCAGCGGGAAGCGTGGTGGTGGTTCGTGCCGCCGGGGCTCGTCATCGCCCTGTTCGGCGGGGCGCTGGTGCTCATCAACTTCAGCATCGACGAGATCATCAACCCCCGGCTGCGCGACCGTGCGCGGCGCGGGCGGGACGTGGTGGCGGTCGAGGCGGAGATCGCCCCGGTCGACGACGACGCCGTGCTCACGGTCAGGAACCTCAACGTCGTGTACCAGGCGGCGACGCCGGTGCACGCCGTGAAAGACGTGTCATTGACCCTGCGCCGGGGCGAGATCCTCGGCCTGGCCGGGGAATCCGGTTGCGGCAAGACCACGCTCGCCTACGCGATCAACCGCCTGCACCGGCCGCCGGCCGAGGTCACGTCCGGATCAGTCGTCTTCCACAACGGTGCCGACGTCGACGTTCTCGCGCTGGAGCCCGAAGAGCTCAGGCAGTTCCGCTGGGCCCAGCTCTCGATGGTGTTCCAGGGCGCCATGAACTCGCTGAACCCGGTCACCCCGATCCGCGCGCAGCTGCAGGACGTGTTGCGCACCCACCGGCCGTCGATGCCCGCCGCGCAGCGGGAGGAGCGGTGCGCGGAGGTGCTCCGGCTCGTCGGCGTCGACCCGGCCAGGCTCGGTTCCTACCCGCACGAGCTGTCCGGCGGCATGCGGCAACGGGTCATGATCGCGATGGCGCTGCTGCTCGACCCGCAGGTGATGATCATGGACGAGCCCACCACGGCACTCGACGTGCTGGTGCAGCGGGAGATCCTGAACGAGATCAGCCGTTTGCGCGACGAGCTGCGGTTCGCGGTCATCTTCATCACCCACGACCTGCCGCTGCTGCTGGAGCTGAGCGACCGGATCGCGGTGATGCGTGACGGCGAGGTCGTGGAGTACGCGACCGCGGAGGACGTCTACCTCCGGCCGCAGCACCCGTACACGCGTCAGCTGCTGGCTTCGTTCCCCAGCCTGACCGGCGAACGAGGAGCGCTGATCACATGACCACGCTGGAAGTCCGCGGCCTAACCAAGAAGTTCCACAGGTTCCAAGCGGTCGACGACGTCTCGTTCACGCTCACCGCCGGCAGGACCACCGCGCTCGTCGGCGCGTCCGGCTCCGGCAAGTCGACGATCGCGAGGATGATCGCCCGGCTCGTCCGTCCCACCTCCGGGGAGATCGTGCTGACCGGTCCGGACGGTGAACCCGTGCCACGGCGGGCTTATCGCGACCACGTGCAGATGATCTTCCAGGACCCGTTCGCCTCTCTCAACCCGTTCCACACCGTCGAACACCACCTGGCCCGGCCTTTGCGGCTGCACGGGCGGCCGCGCTCGGAGGTTCCGCGGCTGCTGGAGAAGGTGAGCCTGACCGCGGACTTCGCGGCCCGGCGGCCGCACGAGCTGTCCGGCGGGCAGCGGCAACGGATCGCGATCGCCCGCGCGCTCGCACCGGGTGCCAGGGTGATCATCGCGGACGAGCCCGTGTCCATGCTGGACGTGTCGATCCGGCTGGGCGTGCTCAAACTCCTCGCCCGCCTGCAGCGCGAGGAGAACCTCTCCGTCCTCTACATCACGCACGACCTCGCCACGGCACGGCACTTCTCCGACGAGGTCCTGGTGATGCACCAGGGCCGGATCGTCGAACGCGGGCCGAGCGACGACGTGCTCATGCGTCCGCAGGACCCGTACACCCGCCGGCTCGCCGCCGCCGCACCCGACCCAGAAGCCCGCTTCCGCCAGGGAGGACAGCCTTGATCCGCCAGTACCTGCACGACGGCTGGCAGCTGACCGCGACGACGACCGAGGTGCCGGACAACATCAGGGGCAGGACGGTGCCCGCGACGGTGCCCGGCAGCACCCACCTCGACCTGCTGGCGTCCGGGCTGATCACCGACCCGTTCCTCGACCAGGCCGAGGCGGAGCTGACGTGGATGCACCGCGCGGACTGGCGGTACAGCACCACGTTCCTGGCCGCCGCGGTGACGTCCGGCCAGCGGGTGGACCTCGTGTTCGACGGACTGGACACCGTGGCCGCCGTCGAGCTCAACGGCCATCTCCTCGGCCACACCGCGAACATGCACCGGAGCTACCGCTTCGACGTCCGGCGGTTCCTCGTGGACGGCGGCAACGACCTCACCGTGTCGTTCTCGTCCGCGCTGGCGCACGCCGAGAAGATCGAGGCCGGTCTCGGCAGCCGTCCGCACGTGAACGCCCACCCGTTCAACATGATCCGCAAGATGGCGTGCAGCTTCGGCTGGGACTGGGGACCGGACCTGCAGACCGCGGGCATCTGGCGGCCGGTCCGGCTGGAACGCTGGCACACCGCCAGGCTGGCTCAGGTGTGCCCGGTCGTGACGGTCTCGCCGGACGGCACCGGCCACGTCGAGGTCCACGCCGTCATCGAGTGGGCCGACGACGCCGACGAGAACCTGACGCTGGAGATCACGGTGGGTTCGTGCGAGCACACCGTCGTCATCCCGGCCGGGCAGGACACCGTGACCGCCCGCGTCGACGTGCCGGACGCCGAGCTGTGGTGGCCGGTGGGGTACGGCCCGCAACCGCTCTACGACCTGGAGGCCGTCCTGCGCGGTCGATCGGGCGCAGTGGACGGTGTGACGCGGCGGATCGGGTTCCGCACGATCACCGTCGACACGACGCCGGACGACATCGGCACGCCGTTCACCATCGTCGTCAACGACAAGCCCGTCTTCGTCAAGGGCGTCAACTGGATTCCCGACGACCACTTCCTGACCCGGATCACGCGCGACCGGCTGGCGCGGCGCGTCGACCAGGCCGTGGACGCGCACGTCAACCTGTTGCGCGTGTGGGGCGGCGGGATCTACGAGTCCGACGACTTCTACGACGTGTGCGACGAGCGCGGTGTCCTGGTGTGGCAGGACTTCCCGCTCGCCTGCGCCGCGTATCCGGAGGAGGAGCCGGTGCGCGGCGAGCTGGAGGCCGAGGCCAGGGAGAACGTCGTCCGGCTGATGTCGCACGCCTCGCTGGCGTTGTGGAACGGCAGCAACGAGAACCTCTGGGGGCACGCCGACTGGGGCTGGCCGTGGCAGCTCGACGGCAGGACCTGGGGACTCGGTCACTACACCGAACTGCTGCCGCGGATCGTCGCCGAGCTCGACCCGACCCGGTTCTACTGCCCCAGCAGCCCGTACAGCCCGGTGGAAGGCCTGCACCCGAACGACGAGAACCACGGCACCCGGCACGACTGGCAGGTCTGGAACGAGGTCGACTACACGCACTACCGCGACCACGTGCCGCGGTTCTGCTCGGAGTTCGGGTTCCAGGGGCCGCCGACGTGGTCCACTCTCACGCGGTGGATCCACGACCAGCCGCTGACGCCGTCCTCGCCGAGCTTCCTGACCCACCAGAAGGCCGAGGACGGCAACGGCAAGCTCGACCGCGGTCTCGCCGCGCACCTGCCGGTGCCGCAGCGGTTCCCGGACTGGCACTGGGCGACGCAGCTCAACCAGGCGCGGGCGGTGAGCTTCGGCATCGAGCACTTCCGCTCCTGGTGGCCGCGCACGGCGGGCGCGGTCGTCTGGCAGCTCAACGACTGCTGGCCGGTCACGTCGTGGGCGGCGATCGACAGCGAGGAACGCCTGAAGCCGCTGTGGTACGGGCTGCGGCACGCCTTCGCTCCCCGCATCCTGACCTTCCAGCCACGCGACGGCCGGCTCGTGCTCATCGCCGTGAACGACCACGACGAGCCGTGGGACGCGCACATCACCCTCGACCGGCAGACGTTCCGCGGCGTCACGTTGCACCTGACTAGACTGCGCCGAACGGTGCCGCCCCGGTCGGCCGTCGAGCTGGACCTGGACGAACCGCTGCTGGAGCCGGTGCACGAGGACGCGGAGGTGATGGTGGCGACCACCGCGGACGCCCGCGCGATCCACGCGTTCCGGCCGGACTCGCAGCTGGCGTACCACCCGGCTCCCCTGGTCGCCCAGGCGGAAGCCGTGCACGGCGGCTACGAGGTCGAGGTGCGTGCCACGTCGTTCGCGCAGGACGTGGCGATCCTGGCCGACCGCGTCGCACCCGACGCCGTCGTGGACGACATGCTCGTGCCGATGCTCGCCGGAGAGGTTCGCGTGTTCGGAATCCGCACGGACGCCGTGGTCGACCCCGCGGCGTTCACCGACCCGCTGGTCCTGCGCTGTGCCAACGACCTCGGCGTGGTGCCGTAGTGGGCGGCTCGCCGACCGGCGCGGTCGGGCTCGTGCTGGCCAGGCCCGCGCGGCTGCTGGGCGTCGAGCCGTTCTTCATGGAGTTCATCGCGGGGATCGAGGAACGGCTGGCCGAACGCGACCTCTCGGTGCTGCTGCACGTCGTGGCCGACCACGAGGCCGAGATCGCCGCGTATCGCCGGTGGGCCGGACGCGGTCTGGTCGACGCGACCGTTGTGGTCAATCCCGTGGTGGGCGATCCACGCCCGGCCGTCCTGCGCGAACTGGGGCTGCCGGCCGTGGTCGTCGGCGACGATCCGGACCTGCCCGCCGTCCGCACCGACCACGCCGGTCCGGTCGCCGAAGCCCTCGGGCACCTGCTCGAACTGGGCCATCGGCGAATCGCCAGGGTCACCGGGCCTTCCGCGTTGCAGCACACGCGAGCCCGCACGGCCGCGTTGCTCTCGGGCTGCGCGGAGGCCGGTGTCGAGCCGGTGATCGTCGAGGGCGACTACTCGGAGGAGGCGGGCGCCAAGCTGACGACCGCGCTGCTGAGCGGGCCAGAGCCGCCCACCGCGATCCTCTACGACAACGACGTGATGGCCGTGGCGGGTCTGGCCGCGGCCGCGTCGCTGGGCGTCGCCGTGCCGGCGCGGCTCAGCCTGGTGGCGTGGGACGACTCGACGTTGTGCCGCCTGGCCTCCCCCGCGCTGACCACGATGAGCGTCGACGTGCACCAGTTCGGCGTGTCGGTGGCGGAGTCGGTGCTGGAACGCATCGGCGGCGACCCCGTCACGCCGCGCTGGTCCCCCACCGCCCGCTACGTCCCGCGCGGCACCACGGCACCGGCCCCGTAGGGCCGGTGCCCCAGGACGGTTTGCGGGCCAGCAACGTGAAGGTGTTCGGCAGCTGTCCCCGCCACGCCGCCGCGTCGAGATCACCCCACCGCCAGAACGGTTCCGGGTGCTCGGCCACGTGCCGCAGCTCCAGCCCGGCGCCGAGCACGGCGGTGATGATCCCGGCGAGCGTCGTCTGCCACTCCACCGCGCCGTTGGCGGGAAACGTGTCGTTGACGTGCGACCGCTCGAAGTACCCGCGATCCGGCCGGATCCTCGGCTCGTCCTCGTCCCACGTCCACAGCGGCACCATCGGATGGGCCTCGTGCACGAACAGGTGCCCGCCGGGTCTCGCCAGCCGAGCGACGTCCGCGGCCCAGGCGTCGAGGTCCGGCATCCAGATCAACGCGCCCTTGCCGGTGTAGACCAGATCCGCGCACCCGTCCCGCAGCGGGGCACCCGGCAGTTCGGCGACCACGTAGCGGCAGTTCACGCCCAGCTCGTCCGCCCGGCGTTGCGCCGCGGTGGCCGCCACCGAGCTGAAGTCGACACCGACGACGGACCGCGCACCTTCCGCGACGAGGGCGATGTCGTCCAGGCCGTGGCCGCTCTGCAGGTGCACGACAGCAGGCGAGTCAGCCAGCAGTGGCCGCAGGAGTTCGAGTTCGCACGGGGACAACGCCGACCGGGTCCTGGCCTCGTCGAGCAGCTCGTCGTACTCGTCGACGTGCTTGCGCGACGCCGTTTCCCACGCGATCCGGTTCGACTCCACGCCCACCACTCTGGCCAGCCCGCGCGGATCACGTCCATCGAATATGCCACCGGGCAGGATTCGGGCATGGACGAAGGCACCAACATCGTGATGATCAACTCCGCCGGGCAGGTGCTGCTGTACCTGCGCGACGACAAACCGACGATCAAGTTCCCGAACACCTGGTGCCTGCCGGGAGGTTACGTCGAGCAGGGCGAGCAGCCGCACGAGTGCATCAGGCGCGAGATCGAGGAGGAGATGGGCGTGGTGCTCGAGGAGGTGCGGCCGCTCGTCTCGGCGACCCGCTCGTACGGCGTCGAGCACACGTTCTGGACCGAGATCGACCTGGACCTCGACCACGTCGTGCTCACCGAGGGCCAGCGCCTGAAGTGGTTCACCCGTGCCGAGATCGACGCGACTCCGCTCGGCTACGAGGACAACGCGATCCTGGCGGACTTCTTCGCCCGCCGGGATCACGCCTGACGTCAGCTCGGCGCCACCGCGCGCCCGGTCTGCGGCGAGATCGCGCCCGCGCACAGGCCACGAGAGGCCAGCACCCGTGCGATGCCGGGGATCGCCGCGATCGTGTTGGCCGGCCCGTCGTGCATCAGGACGACCTGGCCGTTGGTGAGCCTGCCGTTGGCGCGGACGATGTCGTCGACACTCGCGTTGTCCCAGTCCCTGGTGTCGACGTCCCAGAGGATCTGCCGCAGGCCGTGCGCCGCCGCGACGGACTGCACCGTCGAGTTGGTGGCACCGAACGGAGGGCGGAACAGCTTCGGAGTGCCACCACCGGCCGCCGCGATCGCCCGCTGGGTGCGGGAGATCTCGGAGTCGATCTGCGCCCTGCTCAGCTGGGTGAGGTTCGGGTGCGAGTAGCTGTGGTTGCCGACCCACATGCGGGCGTTGACCTGAGCCCGGACCAGCGCCGGGGATGCGGCGGCGTGACGGCCTTCGTTGAACATGGTCGCCCGCAACCCGTTCTGGGTGAGCGCGTTGAGCAGGCTCTGCGTCTTGGCGGTTGGTCCGTCGTCGAACGTGAGCCCGACGTATCCGGTGCAGGGCGCGGCCTGTGCGGTGCCCGCACTGACAACGCCGGCCATCAGGACGGCGACACCCATGACGAGAAAGGGTTTGTGCACGAGTCCGGTCCTTTCGGCGAGTTTTTCCGACGCTACTGATCGCCATGTGACCGGACAAGCGGTGTGCGTTCACGGAATTCGGTCGAACAATCGAATGGAACCGTTGCCGAATTCGATTGTTCGACACGTCGGAGGACCCGACCGGGCTCGTCACCGGCGGCGTACCGCCGGTGACGAGCCCGGTCGTGACCATTACCTCCTGGTCACCCTGTTCGCCACGACCAGCGGGGCGAACTGGACCCAGTCGACGTTCGGCGCGAAGGCCGCGGGGTTGCCGAAGGTCACCGAGCCACTTCGGGTGACCAGATCGAGCGGCGACGTCTCCTGCCAGAAGCCGTCCCACGTGTAGTTGTGGCGGTACCGCCTCGTGGTCGCCTTCCCACCCGCCTCGGTGGCGACGAGTTCCCGGTTGATGATGTCGGTGTTGTACGCGTGCCCGGTGTTCTTCTCCGCCTGGGCGTAGGCGACGGTCAGGTTGTACTGGCCCGCGGCGGCGACCGCTCCGGTGCGGGGGATCGTCAGCGTGCCGTTGCTGCCGTTGCTGTTGCCGATGTAGCCGACGTAGCTGCCGCCGGACGCCCAGGGGCTCGTCGCGGTCGCCGCGGCGCCCGCGAGCTGGCCCGCCTCGGCTTCGACACGGACGGCGTTGCGGTCGGCCGCGGCGTCGCGGGTCAGCGTGAGAGTGCCGGTGGCGAGAGGAGCGCTTCCCTCGTTGGAGAGCTTGACCTCGGTGATGCCCGCCTTGAGGTGGACCGTCGTACTGCCGTTCCACGCGCCGGCGCAGGTGGTGGTCAGGTCGGCGCCGGCGACGCGACGGCCGGAGAGCGTGAGTCCGAGCGTGCTCCTGCCGGTCGAGGTGAAGGCGGTGTCGAGCCGGTAGTAGCCGTCCTCGGCGGCGGAGACGTACGTGGTGACGGACTCGCCGGCCCGCAGCATCGCGCCGCGGCCGGAGCTGCGGGCGTCGGAGAGCGGGTACACCGTCCTTTCCGGACCGGTGACCTCGGTCAGGTCGACGCGGTCGAGCGTGACGTCGGACGAGGCGCCGAGGTGGCCGGCGGGTCCGCTGGTGCGCAACGAGATCCGGTGCGTGCCGGCGGTGAGCTGGACGGGCGTGTCGTGGCGGCCGCGGTAGGTCCAGTTCAGCGTCGCGGGCAGGGTCAGGTTCCGCACGTGGGTGTCGTCCACGTAGAGAGCGCTCTGGCCGACGAACGCGTTGGTGCCGTAGAAGACGCCGAGCTTGTACGTGCCGGTGCGCGGCACGGTCACGTCGACGGTCACGCGCGAGTCCGGGCGGTTCATGGACCCGACGTCCTTGCGGCCCGACGTGGTGTAGCGCATGGCCATGTCCCACGAGCCCGATCCATCGTCCTGGACGTACACGCGGGCGTTCTCCACCGTGCCGTTCTCGGCCTCGTAGCTCGCCTGCCACGGCGCGTTCGCGACCGGAGCCGCGCCGGACCCGGCGGGCGTGACGATCACCTGGTACGCGGCGAGCTGGTCGCCACCGGGCACCTTGACCGTCGCCTGGCCGTTCGTCACGCGGACTCGCGCCGCCGCCACCACCGGCGGCTGACCGGCGTCACCCTCGTAGCCGGTCCAGCTGGTCTTGGAGACGCGCACGTCGACCTGGTCGCCGAACACGTTCCGGTCGATGCCGCTTAGAGCGACGTTCACCGCGTTCGCCGTGCCGCCGAGCAGAACCGTCGCCTTGGCGGCACCGCGGTTCAGCGTCGCCATGCCCTGCAGGGTGTCGCGGGTGTTGGGCTGCGGCGGCGTCACCCTGACCGTGTTGCCGGACAGGTCGCCGTACCACTTGGTGAGCCACCAGCCACCGTTGGCGCGGCCTGCGCGCACGGCGTGGTCGCTGAGGTTGCCGGCCATGGACCAGAACGCCATGTGACCGTCCACCTTGGTGTCTTCCAGCATGGTGATCCACTGGATCATCTGGCCGGGCACCGAGGTGTCGCGCCGGTTGGAGTACTCGTTGATGACGATCTCTCTCGGAGAGATGCCGAGCTGCCGTTCCATCTCGCGGTACTCCGCGTAGTTCTTGCGGTAGGACACCAGGGAATCAGGGCCGAGCTCGTGCCAGCTGGTCATCTCCGGCAGCACGTTGTTGGCCTTGGCGTAGGTCAAGAACTCACGCAGGTGGTCCGCGCGATACCGGGTCTCACCGATGCCGGCGATGCGCGCGTTGGGCAGCACGGACTTCACCAGGCGGTAGACCCTGGTCCAGTCCGCGAAGAACTTCTGCTTCTTGTTCGCCCAGTCCGAGTACCAGATGCCGTCGGGCTCGTTGAAGATCGTCCACACGAAACGGTCGCGGTCGGGACGTTGCGCGACCTTCTCCAGCTGCGGCCGCAACCTGGCGACGTAGTCGTCGATGCCCAGGTCCTCGTACGGCCACTTGCTGTACGCGTCCTGCGAGTAGATGTGCATCTCGCTGCCGCCCGTGGCGAAGAACTCGTCCGCGAGCTTCAGCGCGTCACCGTTCGGGTGCTGGTCCCCGTCCGGCGCCTTCTGCGAGATGCTGCGCAGACGCATGCCCGCGATCAGGTCCCGCGACGGGACACCGGTATCGCCCAGGCCGTAGAGCATGCCCGTGGCGCCGCCGCGGAGCGCGCCGGTGGAAGAAGCGAGATCCACGCGGAGTGTCTCGGTCGCCGCGACGGCAGTTGGTGGGGACAGCGTGGTGAGCGCTAACGCGGCGACGACCGCGCAGGCAGGGATACGCATCGGAACTCCATTCCGGATCACTTGACGGCGCCGCCCGTGATGCCCGAGATGATCTTGCGCTGGGCGACGGCGAGTACGACGACGAGTGGCAGACTCATCAGGACGACGTAGGCGAAGATCAGGTGCCAGTTGTTCAGGTACAACCCGGCACTTGCCACGCGGAACAGGTTCAGCGGCAGGGTGTCGAGCCGCCCGCCGATGACGAAGAACGCGTAGAACACGTCGTTCCACACGTAGAGGCAGATCAGGATCGTTGCGGTGGCGAGCACCGGCCGCAGCAGCGGCAGCACGATCCGCCAGAACACCATGACCGGGCCCGCGCCGTCGATCTGCGCGGCCTCCTCCAGCGCCGGCGGGATGGTCCGCACGAAGCCGGTGACGAAGAAGATCACCGTGGACAGGTAGATCCCCGTGTAGACGCCGATCATGCCGACCGCGCTGCCCGCGAGCCCGAGCTGCCGCAGCAGCAGGACGACCGTGACGACAGCGGGTGGCAGCACGATGCCGCTGATGCCCAGCGCGTACAGCACCGCGTTCAGCCGGGTGGCGCGGCGGGCCAGGATCCAGGCCGCCATCGACCCGAAGGTCAGCAGCAACGCCACCGTCGGCACGACGACCAGCAGGCTGCCGAAGAACGCGGCGGGCACCTCACCGTCGACCCACACCTGCTTCAGGTTCTCCAGCAGCTGCCAGCGTTGCGGCAGTGACAGGTCGGGGTTGAGCGCCTCGCCCTGCGACTTCGCCGCGGTCACCAGCACCAGCCACAGCGGGATCCCGATCACGACGAGCGCGAGCGCGGTCGCGGCGACGGGCTGTGCTTTCGTCCAGAACCGGTTCACAGGACCGCCTCCCGCCTGCGCAGCGTCCGGATCACCGGGAACGCCAGCAGTGCGACGAGCAGGAACAGCACCAGGCTCATCGCGGTGGCCTGGGCGAACAGGCCCTGCCCGAACGTGCGGTAGATGAAGATGTTCAGGATCTCCGTGGTGCGCGCGGGTCCACCACCGGTGGTGGCCTGAACGATGTCGAACCCGTTCATCGACCCCAGCAGCGCCGTGGCGACGTTGAACGTGACCGCGGGCGCCAGCAACGGGAACCGGATCGCCCAGAACGCCCTGACGCGCGACGCGCCGTCGATGCGCGCCGCCTCCAGCAGGTCCTCCGGAATCGTCTTCAGGCCCGCCAGGTAGATGAGCATCGACAGGCCCATCCACTTCCACGCGTGGATCACCGCGACCACGACGATCGTCCAGGTGGTGTCACCGAGCCACGCGTAGTCGATGCCGAGCAGGCTGTTGAGGCTGCCCTGCGGCTTCAGCAGCGCCTGGAAGATGTAGCCGACCGCGAGAGCGGACATCAGCACCGGCACCAGAAAGAGGATGCGCACCACCCGGTTGAGCGTGGTGTCCCGTTCGAGCAGGACCGCCAGTCCGAAGCCGAACAGGTTCTGGAACAACGCCACCAGCACCGCGTAGACGAGGGTGATCCGCACCGCGCGCAGCAGCGTGCCGTCGGACGCGAGCTGGGTGAAGTTGTCGAAGCCGGTCGGGTTGATCGCGCTCTTGAAGCCGGACCAGTCGGTGAAGGCGTAGATGAAGTTGAACAGCGTCGGCAGGAAGAAGAAGACGAGCAGGATGGCGAAGGCCGGCGCCAGGAACCACATCGGGTGCGTCTGCCGCCTGACCGAGTTCCTGGCACGGCGCGGCTGGTCCGGCGCGGGGAGCGGCCGGGCGACCGGCCGCTCCCGCACAGCGGTTCGTGGTGCGGACATCAGAACCCCGGCGCCCCGGCCGCCTTGGCCAGCTGGGCGAACTGGTCCTGGGTCGCCTTCGCGACCTCCTCCGGCGACATCGTCCCGACGATCATGTCGGCGAGGTTGATGTACAGGTCCGGGTTCGCGACCGCCAGCGCCTGCATGGAGCCCACCGACGTGCCCAGCGACGCGTGCACGTCGAGCAGCGCCTTCGGCACACCGGCCGGGTTGGCGACGGCCGGCTGCAACGAGACGGTCTTGCGGGCGTTCACGAACTCCTGGTAGCCGGGGCCCATCCAGTACGCCAGCAGCTGCCTGGCCGCGGCCTCGCGCTTGGCGTCACCGGTGCGGAACGCGACCAGGGCGTTGGACTGGTCGGGGATGAACGTGCCGACGTTGCCGGACGGCGAGATCGGGAAGAACCCGATCTTCCGGTCGAGCGTCGCGGTGTCCGACTTGGCCTGCAGCTGCCCGAAGAACGAGTTGACCTGCACGGCCATCGCGGCCTTGCCGTCGAGCAGAGCAGCGCCCTGGTCCTCGAACTTCGCGGTCTTGATGTCGGCGTTGAAGAGTCCCTCGTCGATCAGCGACTTGTACTTCTTGATCGCGTCGACCACGACGGGGCTGCCGAAGGTCTCCTTGTTGGTGTTGATCTTCTCCCAGAGCCCGTTCTTGGCGGCGTCGGCGAGCTGGACCTGCACCCACCACTGCGTCGCCCAGCGGTCGCCCGCCATCTCGAAGAACGGGGTGACGCCCTTGGCCTTGAGCGACCTGGCCGCGCCGACCATCTCGTCGAAGTTCTTCGGCAGCGAGGTGATGCCGTTGGCCGCGAAGACCTCCTTGTTGTAGTAGACGCCTTCGACGGCCGGGCTGGTGACCAGCGCGGCGTACCGCGTGCCGTCGAGGATGCCGGTGATGTCCTTGAGCTCCGGCGCCAGCTTCGGCAGCCAGGGCGCGTCGGTCAGCGGCTGCAGGTTCGTCTTCGCGTTGATGGCCGTGAGCATCGACGCGGTGGGCTGCCAGAAGGCGAGGTCCGGCTTGTCACCGGTGGCCACCTTCGTCTGGACGCCCTGTTCGTACGGGTCCGGGATGGTGACGACCTCGACGTCGGCGCCGGTCACCTTCTCGAACGCCGCCACCACCTGTTCCGGCACGGTGTTGCTGTTCTGCGCCGCCCAGATCGCCAGCTTGACCCCGCTGAGGGAGGCCGCGGGGTCCGGCCAGGAGACCGCCGCGCCGGTGCCTGTGTTCGCGCCGGGGTCACTGCACGCCGTGAGTCCCAAAAGGACGGCTGCGACACTGATCCATTTCTTCATCGTGCGGATCCTTCGGTGGGTGAGGGAATCGGGGAGGTGCGGGGGACGATCCGGAACAGACGCGCCGAAGCAGGAGCACGCCGCGCTGTCAGCGTCAGCTCCCCCGCGTCCAGATCCCAGCCGGACTGCCACGCGGGCAGGTCGCGCGGGTACAGCACTTCGACGTCGATGTCCGCGCCTCGCAGGTGCGGCAACGACAAGGTGACGCTCTCGTGGTCGCTCTCACGCTGCCACACGGCGAGATAAGTGGCATCGCGAGACTTCAGGGCGAGACTCAGCCACCGGTCGCTCCACGCGGGCAGACCCAGTGGCCACAACGGAACGGCGGTGGCGAGATCGGCACGGATCTCGTGCTGCACCCGCACCGCGGCCCGCACGGACGCGAGCTGCTCCGCTGTCATGAGGTCGAGCCGGCCGGACAGGTAGAGACGGCCGAGCAGTCCGGTGCAGAGGGTGAACGCGATGTCCTCATCGGACATGTCCGGCTGCGGGTAGGCCCAGCTCGCCGACTGCTCCGGCAGCACCGACATCGGCGCGGACACCGCGATCGGCGGGTAGAGCCGGGGGTCCTGCTGGTCGCTGGTGGACTGCAGCTGCATCCGCGACAACATCGCGTAGTCCATGCGCATCGCACCGGAGGCGCAGTTCTCCAGGATCAGGTGGGGATGCCGGTCCAGGACACCGTCGAGCCACGCGAGGTGCGCCCGGTTGTGCGCGAGCAGGCCTGCGCCGGCGCTGTCCGAGGCCAGGTCGGTGCCCGCGCCGGCGTCGACGTTGTAGTCCATCTTGAAGTAGCCGACGCCCAGCTCGCCCACCAGCCGGTCGACCACCGCGTCGAGGTGCGCGACGGCCCGCGGGTGACGCAGGTCCAGGTGGTAGCGGCCGTGCTCGACCAGCCGGACACCGCCGCGCTGCAGGAACGCCGACGCCGGCAGCCGGTCGGCCATCGGGCTGCGCACGCCGATCACCTCCGGCTCGAGCCACAGGCCGGGCACCATGCCGCGCTCGCGGATGTGCGCGACGACCTTCTCGATCCCGCCGGGGAACCTGGTCCGCGACGGCAGCCATTCGCCGACACTGTCCCACCAGCCCGAGTCGTCGTCGTACCAGCCCGCGTCGATGCAGAAGACCTCCGCGCCGACGTCGGCGGCGGCGTCGATCAACGGCAGCAGCTTCTCCGTGGTGGGATCGCCCATCAACGTGTTCATGTAGTCGTTGAACACCACCGGCAACGCGGTCCGGTCATCGTGCGGTCGCACGATCTCCCGGCGGTGCGCGGTGAGCGCGGCGATCGCACCGTCCACACCGGACCGCGACACCGCTACGGACACCGGCACGGACGTGAACGACTCGCCGGGCAGCAGCCGTTGCTGCCACTGGTGGTCGATGTCGGTCGGGCCGAGCAGCGCGACGTACGGGCCGTCCAGCCGCTCGGCGACCTCCCAGCGCCAGGCCCCGTTGTGCTCGACCTGCCACAGCCACGCCTCGCCGGTCCGCCGGTCGACGACGCCACCGGTCGGCAGGACCGTGCCCGTCGACCACGTGCCGGTGCTGACCACGGCGGCCCGGCCGCGGCCGTCCTGTCCGTGCAGCCCGAGGTTGAGATCGGGCACGGCGTTGTCGCGCAACGGGGGGCGGGCCCAGCGACCCTCGCCGAGCCACTCGCTGTCCGCTCGCAGCAGGTCGACGTCCCCGGCCGCGCCGCCGAACCCCGCGGCGAACGAGGTCACACCCTGCAGCACCACCTGTTCGTCGCCGTGGTTGGTGACCGTGGTGGTGACCTGGCAGGCGGCCACCCCGTCGACCGAACGGAACGTCGTGCGCGCGACCAGCCCGGTCCGCTCGTCCCGCAGGTCGATGTGCAGCTCGCTCCACTTGCCGTCGGTGCGCCGGGCGGAACCCGCGTAGACCATGCGACGGCCGACCGCGGTCTCGGAGAAGCGGTGCGAGACCCTGGCCCGCCCTTGGCCCGCCACCAGCACCTCGACCAGGGGCTGCGTGGCCCTGGGCCGGTCGGTGTGCCCGCCGGCGGCGGAGAGCGAGCGAACGCCGACCGGCCCGCCGGGCGACACGTCCACCACGAGCTCCAGCGCCGAGTGGCCCCAGACCACGCTGGTCGCGGACTCGATCGAAGTCACTGTGTCCCCATTCCCGCTGCTCAACGTTGTGTGACCGGTCACATGGTCGCCACAGTGTGAGCGCTAACATACTTTTGGGGAAAGGGTGTGTTACCCAGTTGTTACGGCGGGGGTGCGGTGGACTCGCGAACGACGAGCTCCGGCGGCGCGAGCGCCGTCACCTGCCGGGGCTCGCCCGCCACCTCGGCCACGATCGCGGCCAGGCACGCCCGCCCCAGCGCGGCGAAGTCCATCCGCACGGTCGTGAGCGCCGGTGTCCAGTACGCGGCGCCGGGCACGTCGTCGAACCCGATGATGCTCACGTCCCCCGGCACGTCCCGGCCCGCCTCGTAGAGCGCGCGGCGGACCGCCAGCGCCGTGTCGTCGTTGCCGCACAACACCGCCGTCACGTCCGGGTCGGCCGCCAGCCGCGCTCCCGCGAGGTAGGCCGACCGCACGTCCCACCCGACCGGCACCACCCCCGGCACGGGCGCGCCGGCCGCCTCGAGCGCGGCGCGCCACCCCGACTGGCGGGCGCTCGTGCCGCTCTCCGACGGGATCGCGACGTGGTGCACGGTGCGATGCCCCAGCTCCAGCAGGTGCCTGGTCGCGTCGACAGCCGCTTGGCGTTCGTCCAGGAAGACCATCGACCGCGTGACACCCACGAGCCCACCGGCTTCCGTCGCGGCCACGGCGGGCACCTTCGCGGGCAGTGCCCGCAGCACCTCGGCACCGGCGGTGTCGAACGCGATCACGACGACGCCACCGGCGTTGGGATCGCTCACGTGCTCGACCGCGTGCTGGACGTCGGCCGGTGCGTCCGACTCCACCACCCGCACCCCGACAGCGAGGCCCGCCGATCGCGCGGCCTCCTCGATGCCCTGCAACGTCGCGGCATAGCCGTAGAGCGTGGTGTTGGCGACCACCACCGTCACCGTGCTGGAGAGCCCGGACCCGAGTGCGCGAGCCGCCCGGTTGGGGCGGTAGCCCAGCCGTTCGATCGCGTCGAGCACCTGCCTGCGGGTGTCGGCGTTCACCCTCGGCGAGTCGTTCAGCACCCGTGACACGGTCTGGTACGAGACGCCGGCGGCCGCCGCGACGTCGCGGATGCTCGGCGTGGAGGAAGATCGTCGTGTCACGCCGCCATCGTGATCGCTGCCGGTCGCGCCGTCAAAGCCGGCCGTGGAACGTGCCTGCTCCGGCGATCGGTCATTCGACCGAGCACTGCTCCCCGTTGAACGTGAACGCCGTCGGCGCCGAGTGCGGTCCGCGCGAGTTGCCGTTGAACCCGACCTGCACCGAACCGCCGGGGGCGATCTGCGGGTTGTAGCCGACGTTCACGGCGCTGACGGTCGCGCCGAACTGCCGCGCCGAGGCGTTCCACATCTCCCTGACGCTCTCGCCGGCCGCGAAGTTCCAGCGCAGCGTCCAGCCGTTGGCCGTCTTGGTGCCGGTGTTGCGCACTGTCACATTCGCCTGGAATCCGCCGTTCCACTGGCCCGTGATCCGGTAGGCGACGGCGCACCCTCGTGCGGGCGGCGGCGGTGGCGGCGGCGGCGGAGTGGTCGTGGTGGGCGCCGCCGGGCTGGACGGCGTCGCCGGAGAAGAAGGCATGGTCAGCGCCTGCGAAGGCGAGGGCTTGGACGTGGCGGAGCCGTTGCAGGGCGGGCCCCACAGGCCCCGCTTGGCGGCGGAGGCCTCAGCCTCGGCGTTGATCAGCGGTCCGCCGTCGACGCCTTCCGGGCGCAGCGCGCCCTGCTGCACGGCCAGGACGGCGTAGTCGGTGCCGTCCTCCAGCTCCATGTGCACCTCGCCGGGGGTGAGCCCGGTGAAGCGGACGGACCTCGCGAGCAGTGTCGTCCTGGCGAACGTGAGCGCGCTCTCCGACCAGCACGCGGCGGGCGCGGCGAGCAGCGAGATGCGGACGCGGGAGCCGTCGGCCAGTTCTACCGTGCGGCCGTCGATCACGTCGCGCACCACGGTGAGCACGTTCTGCGGGGGCACCACCTCGTTGATGAGCGTGGGCGGTTTCTGAGGGGTCCGGGAAGACGGTGGCGGCGCGGCCGGGTCAGCCGTGCACGCTCCGGTGAGCAGTACCAACAACACCAGCAAATGGCTGCGCGCCACCGTCAACTCCTGAAACTATCGGACCTTGGAAGCCGTCCACCGCTGGTTCGCACCGGAAGTGGCGTGGTACAAACCGATTCTGGCGCCGTCCTCACGCGACTCGCCGACGACGTCGAGCAGCGATCCGGTCGCGGCGTTGACGAACGTCCAGCTGTCGTCGCCGGTCGACGACAACACCCACCTCGCAGCAGGACTGTCGGTGGAGATCAACGTCGCGTTACCGTCCACAGCGGCGATCCGCTGGCCGGTCGCGGCGTTCACCACGGAGAACTGGACGTCGTTGCCGTAGCCGCCCGTGCGCCGCTCCAGCCGCCACACCTGGTCGCGCGCAGCCGCGTTCGTCGTGCGCTGGACCAGCGAAGTGCCGGAAGGCGCAAGGGACTTGTCGCTCTGCACACCGGTCAGGCGGTACTCGCCGGCCAGTGCGTCATCGCGGTTGAGGCCGCTGACACCGCTGACGTCGAACGTGACGACCGACCGCGCGGGCACGGTGAGGGTCGCCTTGCGGTCCTTGACGCGCACCGCGGCGCCCTTCACCAGCGCGCCGAACATGTCGGTCACGATCGGCCGCACGGAGGCGTTCGACCGCACCGACGCGAAGCCCGAGAGGTCCAGCGTCACGGACTGCGGCTGCTCGGACTGGTTGAGGTGCACGACCGTCTTCAGCTCGTTGTTGCGCATCGCCGCAACGTCCGACTTGGTGTTGACCTTGATCATTCGGTCGCCGGGCTTCACGTAGTGGGTGAAGTTCCGCAGCGTGTGGAACTTGGTGTTGACGCGGGCGGGACAGGTCGCGAGCGTGTCCTGCTGGCCGCAGTTGAACGGGATCTGGACGACACCCCAGTTCATGCCGTTCGGCGACTCGCCACCCGGCTTCATGTTGTCGTAGTCCTCGATCGCCTGCCACAGCAGCCAGGCGCGCGGTTCGAGCTCGCGGATGTCGTCGATCACGCGCGCGGCGATGCCCAGGCCGGAGTCCATGGCGGTGAAGCTCTGCCCCGAACCCCAGGACCCGTCGACCTCGCTCATCCACAACGTCTTGTCCGCGGCCTTGGCGATGTCACGGGCGGACGTGCGGCGGTCCTGGCCGTAGGTGTGCACGTTCAACTGGCCCACCTGCGCACGCACGGAATCCGGGTAGCCGGCCCAGTCGTCGGCGAAGAGGCCGGGGTTGGTCTCGTCCGGCGCGGAGACGACGGCCTTCAACCGCTTGGCGCGCAACGCTTCCGCGACTGCGGGCACGACCTTCGCCTGCAGCGCCGGGCTCATGTGCGCGCCCTCCTGGCGGCCACCCGTCGGGTTGCCGTCCGGGCCGAGCTTGGTGCTCCAGTACGGGGTGTTGGGCTCGTTGAACGGGTCCAGCGTCTGGACCTTGATGCCGTGCGCGCGTTCCAGCTCGGCGGTCGCCTGCGTCAGGTACGCGGCGAAGTCCTTGATGCGGTCCTCACGGAGCTGGTCGGCGGTGGCGTCGAAGCCGCCCGACACGTAGCCGCTGACCGTCTGGAACCACGGCGGGGAGTTGCTGAACGTCTCCCACTTCGTGACCTTCGACTTGATCCGGTCGACCCACCAGCGCTGGTGCGGGTCCGCCGACGCGTCGAAGTACCGGGGATCGTTCGGCTTCCACCAGTCGGTGTCGGTGCGCTTCGTGCCCTCCGGCGCCTTCCACCAGCCGGGCACCGCCGCGCCCGCGCGCAGGTACGACGGCACGTCAGGAGCGTTGCCGCCGCCGATGTTGTAGCGGGCGATGTTGAGGTTCAGCCCGTCCTCGCCGAACAACAGCTCCGCGAGCTGGTTGCGGATCTCGTCGGGGTAACCGCCGGTGGCGTTCGCGAACCAGACCAGGCTCGTGCCCCAGCCCTGGAACGATTGTTGCTGATAGGTCGGATCCGGCCGCACGGTCACGGATTCCACGGCGGCCGTGGCGGGTGCCCCGCTGGAGACCACAGTGGACATCGTGAGCGCCGAGGCGGCGAGAAATGCAGGGAATCTGGTCATCGGTTCTCCGTCGAACAGGCGATGTGCGCGCTAACATCTACCGAGGACCACCTGGTGCGTCAAGGCCGGAAAGGTCCTGCCGAACGGTGGCGCGTCCGTTCGGCAGGCCCCCTGGGAACGTTCACCCCCGAGGAGAGGCGGCTCTGAACGCTCAAGCCCCGAGGAGGGTCACTTGAGCGAACAGGTAGCGAAACGCTCCAGGCCTTCCGGCTTGGCCGCGACCCGGCCGATGGCGGTCTCGATGCGGTTCAGCGCCGCAACGCGCTTGTCCTTCAGCGGCCCGAGGATCGCGTTCTGCACGAAGTTCGGCCCGCCCTGACCGACCGACGTGCGCAGCCGCTCGTTCGCCTCGGCCTGCTGCTTGCTGAGATTCGCGAGCTCCCGGTCCACTTCGGCCTTGGCCTGGGCGGGAACGTTCTGCACGACGGGCAGCGGGCACTCGATCGCCTGGCCGGCCGCGGACGATCCGCTGTTCGAACCATTTCCGGCGTTCGAGTTGTTTCCGTTTCCGGTGCCGGACGACGCTCGCGACGTCGTCGTCGGCGGCGCGGACACCGCGGGTGCCTGGCCGAGTCCGCAGGTCGCGAACCTCTCCAGGCCCTCCGGCTTCGCCGCGACACGGCCGATGGCGGTCTCGATGCGGTTCAGCGCGGCCACCCGCTTGCTCGCGAGTGGACCGAGAATCGCGTTCTGCACGAAATTGGGTCCGCCCTCGCCCGCCGACGTGCGCAACCGGTTGTTCGCCTCGGCGATCTGCTTGTCCAGATTGGCCAGTTCACGTTGCACCTCTGCCTGCGCCTGAGCAGGGACAGCGGGGACGACGGGCTGCGGACAGGCGATCGACTGGCCACCGCTGTTGTTGCCCTCACCTGCGGCGAACGCGGCGATCGCGGTCCCGGCGGTCAGGGTCGCGGCAACGGCGACTCCGGCAATGAGCACTCGCTTGCGTCGCTCTGGTTTTGCATGTGCTCTCGACATTTCGAACCCTCACGAATCAGTGGATGTGATCTGCCGGCATACCGGGATACGGACCGGGACCGTCAAGGGTTCAACCACTTGTGAGCGTTCACAGCAGATGCCATGCTGGCGACCTCTACCGCAGACCCGCACCTGCGCAGAATTCGGGGACAAGCCATGCCATCCGGGCACAGAGCCGTGCATGAACAACTTCGCCTGAGAGTCCAGGGCGTGAACCTCAAGATCGCCGCGGTGCGCCGCGGCGGCGCCGACGAGCCGATCGTGTTCCTGCACGGCTTCGGCACGAGCAAGGAGGACTACACCGACATCACGCAGCGGCACGACTTCGCGGGCCGCTCGTTCCTCACGTACGACGCACCGGGCTGCGGCGCGTCGGAGTGCGCCGACCTCGGGGCGATCGACGTGCCGTTCCTGGTGGACACCGCACGCGCGGTGCTCGACCGTGCGGGCATCGGCCGGTACCACGTCGTCGGGCACTCACTCGGTGGCCTCACGGCACTCCTGCTCGCACACCGCGAGCCGGGCCGGGTGCTCAGCTTCGTCAACATCAAGGGCACGCTGGCTCCTGAGGACTGCGCGGGGATCAGGCACGTGCTGTCCCACCAGGAACCCGGCGACGCCTTCCTCCGGTTCGCCGAAAGCCTGCGCCTCGCACCGGGTTACTCGGGCGGGCTGTACGCGGCGAACCTGCCGCACAAGGTTCGGCGCGGAGCCGTGGACAGCATCTTCAGGTCCGTGATCGAGCTCGCCGACCACGGAGACCTGCTCAACAAGTTCATCGCACTCCCCATCCCGAAGATGTACCTCTACGGCGAAGAGTGCGCTTCACTGTCCTACCTGCCGTTGCTCGACGCGCACGGGGTGGAGCTCGCCGAGATCCCCCACAGCGGGCATCTCCCGATGTACTCCAACCCCGTCGCGACGTGGAAGCGGATCGCCGTGTTCTACGCCGGCGACCTCAGTCAGCGCATTCCAGCCGCCAGGCGGTGGTAGGCCGCGTTCCAGCGCAGCCGGTCACCGAACTGGGCGGGCGTGGTCGACGAGTCGATCAGCACCAGTTCGGTGGCCGCCATCGTGGCGAAGTCGTGCAGCGTCTCGGGTCCGACGGCCTGGGTCAGCACCGTGTGGTGCGGGCCGCCGGCCGTGAGCCAGCACTCGGCGGACGTCGAGAGCGACGGCGCCGGCCGCCACACCGCCCGCGCGACGGGCAGGTTCGGCAGCGGCTCGTCCGGTGCGACGACCTCGATCTCGTTGGCCACCAACCGGAAGCGGTCGCCGAGGTCCGCGAGACCGATCACCACGGCAGGACCGGGCGACGCGTCGAACACCAGCCGCACCGGGTCTTCCCGGTCGCCGATGCCGAGCGCGTGGATCTCGCAGGACGGCACCTCTTCCGCGATCGTCGGGCACACCTCCAGCATGTGCGCGCCCAGCACCTTCGGCTCACCCGGCCCGAAGTGGTAGGTGTAGTCCTCCATGAACGAGGTGCCGCGGCCGGTGCCCGCACCCATCGCCTTCACCGCGGCGAGCAGTGCCGAGGTCTTCCAGTCGCCCTCACCGCCGAAGCCGTAGCCGTCGGCCATCAGCCGCTGCACCGCGAGGCCCGGCAGCTGCCGGAGCCCGCCCAGGTCCTGGAAGTTCGTCGTGAACGCGCCGAAACCGCCGTCGTCCAAAAAGGACCGCAGACCGATCTCGATGCGGGCCGCGTACCGCAGCGACGCGTGCCGCTCCGCCCCGCGCGCCAGCTCGGGAGCGAGCCGGTACGCCTCGGCGTAGTCGGCGACGAGCAGGTCGATGTCCGCGTCCGGCACCGCATCCACGACCTCGACGAGGTCGTTGACGCCGTAGGTGTTCACCGAGACACCGAACCGCAGTTCCGCCTCGACCTTGTCGCCCTCGGTCACCGCGACGTCGCGCATGTTGTCGCCGAACCGCGCCAGCCGCAACGAGCGCATGTGCGCGAAGCCGGCCGCTGCACGAGCCCAGCCGTCGATCCGCTCGGCCAGCTGCGGGTCGCTGGCGTGCCCGGCAACGGTCTTGCGCGCCACGCCGATGCGCGTCTGGACGTACGCGAACTCCCGGTCGCCGTGGGCGGCCTGGTTGAGGTTCATGAAGTCCATGTCGATGGTGGACCACGGCAACGCCTCGTTGAGCTGCGTGTGCAGGTGCAGCAACGGCTTGCGCAGCAGGTCGAGACCCGTGATCCACATCTTGGCCGGCGAGAACGTGTGCATCCACGCGATCACACCGACGCACGACGGGTCGTTGTTCGCGGTCTGCATGATCGAGCGGATCGCGGCGGCGTCGGTGAGGACCGGCTTCCACACGATCTCGGCGCTGATCCGGCCGGAATCCGCGAGCATTCGCTGGATCTGCTGGGACTGCGCGGCCACCTGGTCGAGCGTCTCCTGGCCGTAGAGGTGCTGGCTGCCGGTGAGGAACCAGACCTGCGGCTTGCCCGCGAACGACATGTGCTCTCCTCGTGGGCTCACTGCCCGTAGACGTTCTGGTAGCGCTCGTAAAGCCGGTCGACGTCCTGCTGGTCGATGACGGGGGCCTTGCCGAGCTGGAGTGCGAAGTGGACGGTGCGCGCGACGTCCTCCAGCATCACGGCCGACTTCACCGCGGCACGCGCGGTCGGGCCGACCGTGAACGGACCGTGGTTGCGCATCAGCACGGCGCTGGACCTGCTGGTGCTCAACGTTTCCACGATGCCGCGGCCGATCGAGTCGTCACCGATCAACGCGAACGGCCCGACGGGGATCTCGCCGCCGAACTCGTCCGCGATCATCGTCAGCACGCACGGGATCGGCTCGCCCCGCGCTGCCCACGCTGTGGCGTAAGGGGAATGCGTGTGCACGACACCGTTCACCTCGGGCATGTGGCGGTAAACGTATGCGTGCGCCGCAGTGTCCGACGACGGCGCGAACTCACCTTCCACCAGGTTGCCGTGCAGGTCGGTCACGACCATCGCGTCCGGCCCCAGCTCGTCGTAGGACACCCCGGACGGCTTGATCACCATCAGGTCGTGGCCGGGAACCCGCGCGGACACGTTGCCCGCGGTCCAGATCACCAGCTCGTACTTGGTCAGTTCGCGGTGCAGGTCGGCGACCGTGCGCCGCAGCTCTGCCGTGGCGGACATCAGTTCTTCCCCTCCAGCGCGTCACGGCGGTACTTGCGCAGCCGGCGCATGACATCGTTGCCACCTCGGCCGAAGTGGTCGTGCAACTCCTGGTATTCGACGAAAAGCCGTTCGTAGGCTTCTACGTTCTCCGGGATCGGCGTGAAGACGTTGCGCCGCACCGAACCCATGGCGGCCGCGGCCGCGCGGATGTCCTCGTACGCGCCCGCGGCGACCGCCGCGTGCATCGCCGAGCCGAGCGCCGGTCCCTGCGCGGAACCGATCACCGACAGCGGCAGGTCGAGAACGTCGGCGTAGATCTGCATCAGCAGCGCGTTCTTCATCAGCCCGCCCGCGATCACCAGCTCGGTCACCGGCACACCGGCGTCGGTGAACGTGTCCACGATGACCCGCGTGCCGAACGCGGTGGCCTCCAGCAGTGCGCGGTAGACGTCCTCCGCCTTCGTGGCGAGCGTCTGCCCGAGGATCACACCGGACAGTTCGTGGTCGACCAGCACGGACCTGTTGCCGCTGTGCCAGTCGAGCGCGATCAGCCCGTGCTCGCCGGGCGCCTGGCCGGCCGACAGCTCGGTGAGCAGCTCGTGCACGGAGATCCCGCGCTCGCGCGCCTGCTCGTGGTAGGCGGGCGGCACCTGGTTCTTCACGAACCACGCGAAGATGTCGCCGACACCGCTCTGCCCCGCCTCGTAACCCCAGAGGCCCGGCACGATCCCGCCGTCCACCACACCGCACATGCCCGGCACGTCGCGCAGCACCGAGCCGCTCATCACGTGACACGTCGAGGTGCCCATGATCGCGACCATCTGGCCGGGCTCGACCGCCTGCGCGGCGGGCGCGGTGACGTGGGCGTCGACGTTGCCGACCGAGACCGCGATCCCCTCCGGCAGGCCGGTCCACGCAGCTGCCTCGGCGGTCAGCGACCCAGCGCGGTCGCCGAGCGCGGACAGCGGGTGGTCGAGCTTGTCGGCGACGAACTTCGCGAACGCCGGGTTGAGCTCGGCGAGGAACTCCTCGCTCGGGTACGCGCCGTCCTGGTGGATGCCCTTGTACCCGGCGGTGCAGGCGTTGCGGGTGTACTGGCCGGTGAGCTGCCACACGATCCAGTCCGCGGCCTCGACCCAGTGCTCCATCGCCGCGTAGACCTCGGGCGCCTCCTCCAGGACCTGCAGGCCCTTGGCGAACTCCCACTCCGAGGAGATGAGGCCGCCGTAGCGCGGGAGCCACGGTTCCTTGCGGTCGCGGGCGAGGTCGTTGATGCGGTCGGCCTGCGGCTGGGCGGCGTGATGGCGCCACAGCTTGATGTAGGCGTGCGGGTTGTCCGCGAACTCCGGCAGCTCGCACAGCGGCGTTCCGTCGGCCTTCACCGGGACCATCGTGCAGGCGGTGAAGTCCGTGCCGATGCCGATGACGAGCTCCGGCGCGATACCGGCGTCCTCAATGGCCTGCGGGACGGCGGTCCGCAGAACGTCGACGTAGTCGGACGGGACCTGCAGGGCCCACTCCGGCGGCAGGGCCTTGCCGGTCGCCGGCAGAACGCTGTCCACCACGCCGTGGCGGTAAGCGTGCACAGCGGTGCCGAGCTCGGCGCCGTCGCGGACGCGGACGACCACCGCGCGACCGGACAGGGTGCCGTAGTCGACGCCCACCACACAGGCGTCGGGATGGATCGTCTTGTCAGTCACGACCTGAGTGTTATCGCTAACATTCCGCGCGTCAAGATGCGATCCGAAAGTGGTGAAAGCCTTGATAGGGCCCGTGTTGTGCAGAAGAGTGAACGCACGACAAAGGACCCCGGCCGGTGAGGTACCGGCCGGGGTCCGTCAGCCCAGCTGACAGGCGGGCTAGGCGGGTGGCGCCACGCTCTCGCGCTGCACGAGCACCGGGGCGATGGTCCGCCTCGGCCGCGCCGACTCACCCTCGCTGACCTGCTCCAGCAGCAGGCCGAGCGTCTCCCGCGCCACCGCGGCGAAGTCCGGGCGGACCGTCGTGAGCGGCGGGATGAAGTACGCCGCCTCCGGCACGTCGTCGAACCCGACGACGCTCACGTCGTGCGGCACCCGCCTGCCGCGCTCGTGCATCGCGCGCAGCACGCCCAGCGCGAGGTGGTCGTTCGACGCGAACACCGCGGTGACCTCCGGCATCCGCGCCAGCATCTGCCCTGCCCTGTACCCGGACGAGGCGCTCCAGTCGGCCGCCATGACCGGCGGCACCTCCCGGTCGTGGAGCTCCAGCGCCCGGCGCCAGCCCTGCACGCGACCTGCCGCGTCGAACCAGTCGGTGGGGCCGGAGACGTGCCACACGGTCTGGTGCCCGGCGTCCAGGAGATGGGTGGTGGCGTCGTACGCGCCGACCCCCTGGTCGACGGTGACCAGCGGCGTCGCCCGTTCCGGGTCGCCGTCCACCGTTACCAGCGGCAGCTCCGCCGGCACGTCCGCGAGCGCGTCGGCCGCGGACGAGTTCGGCGCGATCACCACGATCCCGGCCACGCGCTGGTCGCGGTGGCGTTCGACAGCGGCTGCTATCGACTCGCGGTCGAGGACCTTCACCCTGCCGACGCTGACCGCGAACCCCGCCTCGCCCGCCGCCTCCTCGAAGGCGGACAACAGCGAGGCCGGGCCGTACAGCGTCGAGTTCTGCGCCACCACGCCGATCAGCTGCGTCTTGCCCGTGACCAGCGCACGAGCCGCCCTGTTGGGCCGGTAACCCAGCTCCTTGATGGCGGCCCGCACCCGCAGGCGGGTCTGCTCGCGGACGTTCGGGTGATCGTTGAGGACACGCGAGACCGTCTGGTGGGACACCCCTGCGAGGCGGGCGACGTCGGTCATCGCGGGGTCACGAGTGGTCTTCTGATCCACAGACGGTCTCCGATCCTTGGTCTAGACCGATGATGTTAGCGATAACACCCGTCAGCCCTGATTCAGCACACCCATTGTGACCGCTATTCAAGCCGGAACGTCGCACGTCGGCGCGCGTCGCGGTCATTTCCGGGCTTGCCGGCCACCAGTCTGCCTCGGTCGTGGATGAGATAAGAATCTGCTCCAACATTCAACGAAACCGCCTTGCTGTCGGCGAGCCCCGGCACCCGCCGGAAGCTCGCCGCCCGGCCGTAGGCGTCCGAGTCCTCGAACGGGTCGATGCGGATGACGTCGCCGTCCACCCGCACGTACCGGTCGGGGAAGTTCACCGACTGCAGCGCGACGGTGTCGTTGCCGAGGAATCCGGGGACGAACCGGAACTGCGAGTCGGCCAGCTCGCGGATGTTGCCGTCCACCCGCAGCCGGTACTCGTAGTGCCGCACGTGCAGGCCGTCCAGTGTGGCCAGCCGCGAGATCGGGCCGCCCTCGCCGACCGGGACGCCGAAGCTCGGCGTGCCGTCGGCGTTCCAGTGCAACCGCTGCACGCGGGTGTGCCGGTTCGGGTCGAACAGCGGGTCGCCGTTGATGTCGCGGTAGTCGCGGGCGTGGTAGACCAGCACGTCCATGTCGCCGACCGTCGTGAACGAGTTGTGCCCCGGCCCGTACTGGGACGTCGGCACGTGAGTCGCGAAGATCGGCTGCGGGGACTTGGTCCACGACCGCGCGTCGAGCAGGTTCGCGTTCTCGTCGGCGGTCAGCAGGCCCATGCAGTAACGGGCGTCGGTGGCGCTGGCCGAGAACGTCACGAACACGCGGCCGTTGCGGATCAGCACCGCGGGCCCCTCGTTCACCCGGAAGCCCTGCACCTCCCACGACAGCGTCGGCGTCGCGATGCGCACCGGCGCGGTCTTCAACGCCAGCGGCGAGGCCATCTCGGCGATGTAGAGGTTGGTGCCGGAGCCGACGCTCGGCTCGTTCTGCGCCCACAGGAAGTAGCGCTTCCCCCGGTGCGCGAACGTCGTCGCGTCCAGCGTGAACGTGTCCAGGTGCGTGACGATCTGACCGCGCAGCACCCAGCCGTCCTGGCGCGGGTCGGCGTTGGCCGACTCCAGGACGTAGGTGCGGATGCGGAACGGCTCGTCCTTGTCCCCGGCGGCGAAGTAGATGTACCACTTGCCGTCGATGCGGTGCAGTTCCGGCGCCCAGATGTAGCCGCCCATCTTGCCCGTGGCCGGCCGGCGCCAGATGGTCCGCTCACGCGCCGAGGCCAGGCCGTCCAACGTGGACGCCCCACGCACGACGATCCGGTCGTACTCCGGCACGGACCCGGTCAGGTAGTACATGCCGTCGGTCGGCGGCGTGATGAACGGGTCGGCTCGCTGCTCGACCAGCGGGTTGCGGGTCGGCAGTTCGGCAGGGGCTTGCGGCGCGGCCACGACAGGGGCGGAGGCCGCGAGGGGTACCGCACCGACGGCGGCGAGCACGCCACCGGTGCGCAGCAGGGACCTGCGGTCGATCACTTGCGGCTCCTGTCCTTGACGCGGAAGACCGTGATGGAGTTCGGCGGGAACGTGTGGGTGAACGCGCTGCGCACGCTGATCTGCGTGGTGCGCGGCTTGATGGGCTGGGTGAACTCGGTGTTCACGTCGTCGGGACGGCCCTGCAGGACGGTCACCTTCGCCGTCGACGCCACCGGCACGCCGAGGTCGACCTTGGTGCGGGCGGCGTTGTCCTGGGCGTTGACGACCTTGACGATCAGCTCACCGGTCGCGAGGTCGCGGGTGACGACCTGGCGGAACGGTTCCGCGAGCTTGTCGTCGGTGAACTCGCCCCATTTGATGCCGTCGAGGAACAGCGCGACGTGCCGTCCGCGCACCTCGACCCGTACGTCGTAGGTGCGGCCCGTCTCGACGCGGGTGCCGTTGCTCATCAGCGTGCTCTTGCCGCCGCCGACGGCCTTCTCCACCGCGGACTGGGTGTTGTTCCAGCCGCCGAGGTTCCACCAGTAGAAGTTGCCGGTGTCCTGGACGCCGAACGCGACGAGGAAGCCCTCGCGGCCGGCCTGCTTGGTGGCCTTGAGGTTCAGCGTGTAGTCGCGCCAGTTCCTGTCGCCGGCGGTCACCAGGGTGTCCTCCGCGGCGGCGTCGGACTGGACGTAGGCGCCGTTCACGACGTTCCAGGTGCCCTTGCCGGTCTTGGTCCACTTCGCGTCGGTGCCGGAGAAGTCGTCGCTGAACAGCTGCTGGCCGGACGCGCTGGTGACGCGCACGTCGTCGTAGGTCGCGGCTGTGGCCCACGTGGACAGGCCGATCGCGCCCGTGATCGGCGCCTGGGTGGACGGCGTGGCCGACGCGGTGCTGGGCACGACCTCGTCACCGACGTTGGTCATGAACAGCTTCTGCGTCTCGTAGCTCGCCGAGCCCCACGACGCGTGGTTGTTGAACCAGATCATGTCCGGCTTCCACTGCACGTAGTCCTCGTTGGCGAGCAACGGCGCGTAGGAAGCGAGCTTCACGACGTCCGCGTTTCGTTCGAGACCGGTCATGAACGAGGCCTCGCTCAGCGCGTTGAACCACTTGTTGTCCTGGGAGGCGTACTCGCCGAGGAACACCTTCGGACCGTTGCGGTCGTAGGAGTCGTAGCGGTTGTTGTTCTCCAGGAACCAGCTCGGGCTGTTGTAGTAGTGCTCGTCGACCATCTTCACGCCGGCCTGCTTGTTGAGCTGCCACAGCCGGTCGAACGTGCCGCCGGTGTCGTCGGGACCGGAGTTGCTGACGACCGTGATGTCCGGGTACTTCGCGTTGATGGCCTTGCGGAACTCGGTGAAGCGGGCGAAGAACTCGTCCGGCAGGTTCTCCTCGTTGCCGACCCCGAGGTGGGTGAGCTTGAACGGCTTGGGGTGCCCCATCTCGGCGCGCTTGCGGCCCCAGGTCGAGTCGGCGGGGCCGTTGGCGAACTCGATCAGGTCGAGGGTGTCCTGGATGTGCCGCTGCAGCAGCGCGGGGTCGTCCGTGGCGCGGTTCTGGCCGCAACCGGTGACCAGCGCGGGCACGACGGGCAGCGGCATGGCTCCGATGTCCTCGGAGAACTGGAAGTACTCGTAGTAGCCGAGGCCGTAGGACTGGTTGTAGCCCCAGAAGTTCCAGTTCGTGGCGCGCTGCTCGACCGGGCCGATCGTGTCCTTCCACTGGTACGAACGGCGGCGCTCGTAGTTCGGCGCGTCGTAGCCGTAGTGGCTGCCGGTGTTGACCAGGCAGCCGCCGGGGAACCGGACGAAGCCCGGCTTCAGCGCGGCGATCTTCTCGGCGAGGTCGCGACGCAGCCCGTGACCCTTGAAGGTGTCCTGGGGCATCAGCGAGACCATGTCGAGGCGCAGGGTTCCGGTGCCACCGCCGGTGACGAGCAGCCTGCCGGTGGTCGTCGCCTTCCTCGCGCGGACCGAACCGGTGTAGCGGGTCCAGCCGTCGCCCTTGACCTCGAGCTTCACCGGGTCACCCAAAGGGTTGCCCGCCGGATCGGTGATCGTGGCGGTCAGCGGCGTGACGGCCTGGTCGGTGCGCGCCCAGACGGAGAAGTCGTAGCGCTGCCCTTCCTTGACCGCGATCCCGCTGTTGTAACCCGAGTTGATGACGCCCGCGGGCAGGCCGAGCTTGAGGTAGCGGCGGTTGCGCTCGTTCATCCGGCCGTCGTCGTCAGCCACGTCTACGGTGCCGCTGTGTGGTGCCCACGAGGTCAGGCCGTCGTACGAAGCGTTGTCGGCCTTGTCGTACTCGAACGACCGGTTCTGGACGAGCTCGGCGTAGAGGCCACCGTCAGCAGCACGGTTGATGTCTTCGAAGAAGACGCCGTACATCGTGTCGTCGATCGACGCGCCCTTCTTGGTGGCGTCCACCTTCAGGGTGTAGTCGGTCTCGGCCGCCGCTCCGGAACCGGGGACAGCTGCCAGCAGGGAGGCCGCCAGTGCGGCCGACAGCAGAACGTGCCTGGGGGACATGGGTTGAGCTCCCGGCGTTGGAAGTTCCCAGCAAAAGTGAGCGCTAACATACGACGACCATCACCCTGGGTCAACGCTCACAAGTCGTTATGGTCGAAGGGTTGACGAGGCCGATGTGAGCGTTCACTCTTGTCCACCTGACAGCCGCGGACTCCGCGGCGGGCTCCGCGACACCGTAGTCACCTCGGAGGAATCCCTGTGCTGAAGAAGATCACGACAGCCGCCAGCGTGATCGCGCTGTGCGCGCTGACAGCGTGCGGCTCTGGCTCTGGCGGTGCTGGCAACAGCACCGGCTCGTCCGGCGACACCATCACCATGGGCTTCGCCCAGGTGGGAGCCGAGAGCGGCTGGCGCACCGCCAACACCAAGTCGATCCAGGACGAGGCCAAGGCCGCCGGAATCGACCTCAAGTTCTCCGACGCTCAGCAGAAGCAGGAGAACCAGATCAAGGCGATCCGCAACTACATCCAGCAGAAGGTGGACGTGATCGCCTTCAGCCCGGTCGTCGAGACCGGCTGGGACACCGTGCTGCTGGAGGCGAAGCGCGCCAACATCCCGGTGATCCTCACCGACCGCGCGATCGACTCCGACGACACGTCGCTGTACAAGACGTTCCTCGGCTCGGACTTCGTCGAGGAGGGCCGCAAGGCCGGTGACTGGATGGTCGCCAACGCGACCGGTCCGACGAACGTCGTCGAGCTGCAGGGCACCACCGGCGCCGCGCCCGCGATCGACCGCAAGAAGGGCTTCGAGGAGAAGATCGCCTCCAAGCCCGACATCAAGATCGTCGCCTCGCAGACCGGTGACTTCACCCGCTCCGGCGGCAAGCAGGTCATGGAGGCGTTCCTCAAGTCCCAGCCGAAGATCGACGTCGTCTACGCGCACAACGACGACATGGGCCTGGGTGCCATCGAGGCGATCAAGGCGGCCGGCAAGGTGCCCGGCAAGGACATCAAGATCATCACCGTCGACGCGGTGAAGGACGGCATGACGGCGCTGGCCAACGGCGAGATCAACTTCATCGTCGAGTGCAACCCGTTGCTGGGCAAGCAGCTGATGGAGCTCACCAAGAAGGTCGTCAAGGGTGAGCAGGTGCCGCCGCGGGTCGTGACCGAGGAGGGCACGTTCACCCAGGAGCAGGCCAAGGCCGCACTCCCCCAGCGCCAGTACTGATCCTCAACTGGTCCGTCCCAAAGTCTGCGGGGCCCGCCGTTCTCTCGCGCATCCGGCGGCGGGTCCCGCACCCCATCGACGAAGGCTCCCGCCATGACCGAGTCATCGCCGCCGATCGTAGAAATGCGAGGCATCAGCCTCGCATTTCCTGGCGTGAAGGCGTTGCAGGACGTCGACTTCCGGCTGTTCCCGGGTGAAGTGCACGCCCTCATGGGTGAGAACGGCGCCGGCAAGTCCACTCTGATCAAGACGCTGACGGGCGTGCACACCCCGGACAGCGGCTCAGTGCTGCTGGCGGGCGAGTCCGTCGCGTTCTCCTCCCCCGGCCAGGCCCAGCAGGCCGGGATCAGCACGGTCTACCAGGAGGTCAACCTCTGCGCGAACCTCACGGTCGCGGAGAACATCCTGCTGGGCCGCGAACCCCGCAAGTTCGGGGGCATCGACTTCCCGGCGATGCGCGCGCGGGCCGCGGAGGTGCTGGCGCGCATCGGTGTGCACATCGATCCCGCGTCCGTGCTGGAGACCCACCCCATCGCCGTCCAGCAGCTCGTCGCGATCGCCCGTGCGATCGCCGTCGACTGCCGGGTGCTGGTGCTCGACGAACCGACGTCCAGCCTGGACGCCGGTGAGGTCGCCGAGCTGTTCCGGATCATGCGGGTGCTGCGCGACGAGGGCGTGGCCATCCTGTTCGTCTCGCACTTCCTCGACCAGGTCTACGAGATCGCGGACCGGATGACGGTGCTGCGCAACGGAACCCTCGTCGGTGAGCACCTCACCAAGGACCTGGACCGGCGTGCGCTCATCTCCGCCATGATCGGCCGCGAGCTCGGTGCGCTCGAGGCCATCGAGGACGCGAGCGAACGCCACTCCGTGTCCGGCCCGGTGCTCGTGCGCGCGGAGGGACTCGGCCGGCGTGGCGCGATCGCGCCGTTCGACCTGGACATCCGCGCGGGTGAGGTCGTCGGGCTCGCGGGCCTGCTCGGCTCCGGCCGGACCGAGCTCGCGCGCCTGCTGTTCGGCGCCGACAAGGCCGACTCCGGCCGGCTGATCGTCGACGGCACGCCGCTGCACCTGCGCGGACCGCGGTCGGCGATCGCCGCCGGAATCGCGTTCTGCTCGGAGGACCGCAAGGGCGAAGGACTCGTCGCGGACCTGTCGATCCGCGACAACCTGGTGCTGGCGATGCAGGCCGCACGCGGGTGGAGCCGCCCGGTCCCGCGCAAGCTGAAGGACCAGCTCGTCGAGAAGTACCTGGCGGCGCTGGACATCCGGCCCGCGAACCCGGACGCGCTGGTGCGCACGCTGTCCGGCGGCAACCAGCAGAAGGTGCTGCTGGCCCGCTGGCTCGTCACCGAACCGCGGCTGCTGATCCTCGACGAGCCGACGCGCGGCATCGACATCGGCGCGAAGGCCCAGATCCAGCAGCTCGTCACCACGCTTGCCGCCGAGGGCACCGCGGTGCTGTTCATCTCGGCAGAGATGGAGGAGGTCGTTCGCATCGCCGACCGGATCGTGGTGCTGAGGGATCGGCACAAGATCGCAGAACTGGACGGTGGCTCGACCATCGACCAGGTCGTCGAGCTGATCGCCGGCGACCCGGTGCCGGAGGAGGTGGCGTCGTGAAGAACCGCCTGCTCTGGCCGGGCATCGCGCTGGTCGCCCTGCTCCTGCTCAACCTCGTCGTCACACCGTCGTTCTTCGCGTTGCGCATCCAGGACGGCCACCTCTACGGCGGCCTGGTCGACGTGCTCAAGAACGGGGCGCCGACGCTCCTCATCGCGATCGGCATGACGCTCGTCATCGCCACCCGCGGCATCGACCTGTCCGTCGGCGCGGTCGCCGCCATCGCGGCCGCGGTCACGTGTGTCCACATCGGAACGTCGCCGGACATCGGCACGGCACTGGTCGGCATGGCGATCGCGCTGGTCCTCTGCGCGGCGCTCGGCCTGTGGAACGGTTTCCTGGTGGCGGGACTCGGCATTCAGCCGATCATCGCCACGCTGGTGCTGATGACCGCGGGCCGCGGTATCGCCATGCTGGTGACCGAGGGCCAGATCATCACCGTGAACAACGACGCGTACCGGCAGGTCGGCGCCGGGTTCGTGGTCCTGCCGATCTCCATCCTGATCAGCCTCGCCGTCCTCGGCCTGGTGGCGCTCGCCACGCGCAAGACCGCGCTCGGCATGCTGATCGAGGCGGTCGGCGTGAACCCGGAGGCCTCCCGCCTGGCGGGCGTCCGGGCCAGGACGATCATCTGGACCGTGTACGTGTTCGCCGCGGTCTGCGCGGGCATCGCGGGCCTGATGATCAGCTCGAACGTGAGCGCCGCCGACGCCAACAGCAACGGGCTGTGGATCGAGATGGACGCGATCCTCGCGGTGGTCATCGGCGGTACGTCGCTCGCGGGCGGCCGGTACTCGCTCGCCGGCACGCTGCTCGGCGCCATGATCATCCAGACCCTCACCACGACCGTCTACACGATCGGCGTGGCGACCGAGGTGACGCTGGTGTTCAAGGCTGTCGTCGTCATCACCGTGTGCCTGATCCAGTCGCCGAAGGCCCGCGCCGCCCTGAGCTTCCGGAAGGTGGCCGTGTCATGACCGCTCTCACCACCAGGCTGCCGTCGCGGTTCCTGCCGGTCCTCGCGACCGTGGTGCTGTTCGCGCTGACGTTCGGCGTGGGTTCCGTGCGCTACGAGGGTTTCGCGTCCGGTCAGGTGATCGCGAACCTGTTCATCGACAACGCGTTCCTCATCGTGCTCGCCGTCGGCATGACGTTCGTGATCCTCAGCGGCGGCATCGACCTGTCCGTCGGCTCGGTCGTGGCACTGTCCACAATGGTCACGGCGGCGGGTCTGCGGGCTGGGTGGCCGGTCCCGCTGGTCATCATCGCCGTGCTGGTCATCGGCTCGACGCTCGGCCTGCTGATGGGCCTGGTGATCCACAAGTTCGACATCCAGCCGTTCATCGTCACGCTCGCCGGCATGTTCCTGGCCCGCGGCCTGTGCTTCCTGATCAGCGTGGAGTCGGTGTCCATCAAGGACACCACGTTCCGGTCCGTCGCCACCGCCGTCATCGAACTGCCCGGCGGCGTCACCATCACCTACAACGTGGTGATCGCGGTCCTGGTCGTGCTCGCCGCGCTCTACGTCCTGCACCGCACCCGGTTCGGCCGGGCGACCTACGCGGTCGGCGGCAACGAGCAGTCCGCGTTGCTGATGGGCCTGCCGACCGCGCGCGTGAAGGTCGGCGTGTACGTGATCAGCGGCTTCTGCTCGGCCCTGGCCGGCCTGCTGTTCAGCCTCTACATGCTGTCCGGCTACGGCCTGCACGCCGTCGGCATGGAACTGGACGCGATCGCGGCCGTCGTCATCGGCGGCACCCTGCTCGCGGGCGGGGTCGGCTACGTCCTCGGCTCGCTGACCGGTGTGCTGGTGCTCGGCACGATCCAGACGCTGATCTCGTTCCAGGGCACGCTCAGCTCGTGGTGGACCAAGATCGTGATCGGCGCGTTGCTGCTGGTCTTCATCGCGGTCCAGCGCGGCATGATCCGCGGCAGGCGACGACAGGGTGCTGTCGCCGCCTGACCAGGCCGGGAAATGCGGTTCGGTCACCTCCACACGAGGTGACCGAACCCGCGCGTCGGCGGGTCCGCCACTGGACTCGGCTGATGAAGCTGGGCGACGACAAGCGGTTCGTCCACCCGGCCCCGCATGTTCGGCATCCGCACCCTCGTGCTCGGCGTCGACCTGCTGACGCTCAAGCCGGGCGACGCGTCGGCTCGCCGCGTCCTGCGCCAGGCCGTGCTCATCCACGCGACGGACACGGCTGCCGCCCTCTACGCCGGCAAGCGCGGGGAGCTGCCTGCCAGAGCCGCCATGCTGACCACGATCATCTCCGCCGTCAACACCGGGCTGGCCGTCGTGTCGCTCGCAGCGGCCGAGAAGAGCTGATCCGTATCAGGCGGGCCTCTGCCGACTCCGTGTCATAGGCTGCCCCATGGCACGGACGGGAGGTTCCGGTGGGTTCGGCGGTCGAGATCGCGCTGCTCGGAGAGGTGAGCGCGCGGGTCGGTGGCCGCACGATCGAGCTGGGCCCCGCTCGGCAGCGATGTGTGCTCGCGGCGCTCGCGGTCGACGTCAACAGGGTCGTGCCGGTCACGCAGCTGATCGAACGCGTGTGGGGTGACGAGCCGCCGCCACGGGCACGCGCGACGCTGCAGAGCTATCTCTCGCGGCTGCGGCAGGCGTTCGCGGACACCGGCGTCGAGCTGGCCAGTCGTTCCACCGGGTACGTGCTCGTCGCCGACGAGTCCGCTGTGGACCTCATGAGGTTCCGGAAACTGCGCGGTGAAGCCGGCGACCGCGCCCTAGCGTTGTGGCACGGCGAACCGCTGACCGGAATCGGCGGTGACTGGGCCGACCAGACGCGCGACAGCCTGACGCAGGAACGCCACGCCGCCGAGCTCGACCTCATCGACGCGAGACTGCGGCTCGGCCAGGGCCCCGAGCTGCTCGCGACGATCTCCGCGCTCGCCACGTCCCGTCCCCTCGACGAACGCGTGGCAGCGCAGCACCTGCAGGCGCTCGCGCAGGCAGGACGGATTTCCGAGGCGCTGGAACAGTTCCTGGTCATCCGCGCCCGGCTGGTCGACGAGCTCGGCATCGAGCCCGGCGAGGAACTCAAGCGGCTCCACGGAGAACTGCTCCTCAGTGATCAACCGGTCGAGGTTCCGAGGCAACTGCCGTCGGCGCCCGCGCAGTTCGTCGGCAGGCAGGAAGACCTCGCGCAACTGGACGACGCCGTGCGCACCGAGGTGGCGGCGATCGTGGGTGCGGGCGGCATGGGCAAGACGTGGCTCGCCCTGCACTGGGCGCACCGCAACCTGCACCGCTTCCCGGACGGCCAGCTGTTCGTCGACCTGCGCGGCTTCAGCCCCGACGAGACGCCGATGGAACCGGACGTCGCCATTCGCGGCTTCCTGCACGCGCTGGGCCTCGACGCCGCCCGCGTCCCTGCCGATCCGCGGGCCAGGGCCGCGCTGTTCCGGAGCCTGACCGCGCGGAAGCGCGTGCTCGTGGTCGTCGACAACGCGGCCGACGCCTCCCAAGTCGTCCCCCTCCTGCCCGGCGGCGACACGTGCCGCGTGCTCGTGACCAGCCGCAACCGGCTGCCGGGCCTCGTCAGCAGGCCGGTCGGTCTCGACGTGCTCGCCGACACGGACGCGAGCACGTTGCTGGCGACCAGGATCGGCCGGACCAGGCTGAGCGCCGAACCTCTCGCCGCGGCACGGCTGATCGACCTGTGCGGTGGGCTGCCGCTCGCGTTGAGCATCGTCGGCGCGCGCGTCCTCACCGAACCGGACCTGTCGCTCGCCGCCATCGCCCGCCAGCTCGAAGAGCTCGGGCTCGGCGCACTCGACGCCGACCCCGCGGTCAGCCTGCCGGTCGTGCTCTCCTGGTCGTACCGCGCGCTGACCGACGAGCAGAAGACGATGTTCGCGCTGCTCGGCATCGCACCGGGCGAGGACATCGACGCCCACGCGGCCGCCAGCCTCGCCGGAACGTGCGCGGAGGACGCGAAGGCCGCTCTGCGGGCACTGGAGCAGGCCTCTCTGGTCTCGATCAGCCCCGGCTTCCGCGCGAGGATGCACGACCTGGTCCGCACCTACGCGGCCGGACGGCGCGCCGGCAGCGAGGAAGCCCTGCGCAGGCTCGTCGACCACCACGTGCACACCGCGCACGCCAACGACCGGCTGATCGACCCGCTCCGCCCGTTGATCGACCTCGACGACCCCGCGCCGAACACCCTGATCACCCCCGCCGGTGACATGGCAGGCGCCCTGGCCTGGTTCGACGC
This sequence comes from Lentzea atacamensis, assembly GCF_003269295.1. GTDB lineage: Bacteria > Actinomycetota > Actinomycetes > Mycobacteriales > Pseudonocardiaceae > Lentzea > Lentzea atacamensis. The sequence continues at coordinate 1,246,032 of NZ_QLTT01000001.1, forward strand.
CGAACGCGGCACGCGCAGGGCCGTCCAGCAGACGGCGGCCCAGCACGGCTGGAACGACAGGGTCGTGCTGCTGGCCAGGGTTTCGCACGCCTACCACCAGCGGCGCGGCCACCTCGACGACGAGCTCGCGATGTGGCAGGCCGCCATCAACGCCGCCGACGACCCGCAGGACAGGGTCGTCGCGCACCGGATCATGGGCAGCAGCCTCGGCCAGGTCCAGCGCTACGACGAGGCCCAGCACCACCTCGACACCTCCCTCGCGCTCGCGGAGCAGGCCGGCGAGGCACTGCCCCTCGCCTGCGCACACGGCACGCTGACCTGGCTGTGGGTCAGCAGGTCGGAGCACCACCGCGCGTACGAGCACGCCAAAGCCGCGCTGCCGCACTACCAGCAGACCGGCAACCAGATGCTGATCGCGCTGGCCCACAACAACATCGGGTACTGCGCCGCGGAGGTCGGCGACACCGACGAGGGCCGCGAGCACGCGACCAAGGCGCTGGAACTGCTGCACGAGCTCGGCGACCGCCAGGGTGAGGCCACCGCCGTCGACACGCTCGGCCGCATCGCGCACCAGACCGGCGACCACGCCGAGGCGATCGCCCTGCACGAGCGCGCCCTCGAGCTCTACCAGGTCGAAAACGACGACTACACCACCGCGAACGTGCTCATCGGCCTCGGCCACCCGCACCTCGCGCTCGAACAACGCGACCAGGCCGTGGAGGTCTGGCGACGTGCCCTGGAGATGCTGGAGCGGCAGGGCCGTGACGAGGAGGCCGACCGGGTGCGCAAGCTGCTGGCGGCCGTCCACGCGGACTGACCGGGCGTCACGGCGGGTCGATGCTGAAGACCACCCGGTGGCCCGTGTACTCGTTCAGCCCCCACAACCGGCCGGAAGCGGTGCTGTACGAGAGGTTCTGGGTGAGACTGGGCGATCGCGTGACGACGCTCGGCTCACCTCCCGGCCGAGCCCGGTGGATGCACGAGCAGGCACCGCGGGCGATGAGGTCGGGCACCCAGCTCTGCGGGCACTCACCGGCCATGTAGTACCAGGTCCCATCGGTGGCCACACCCTGCATCTGGAAGACCGGCGTGCTGTAGGCGGCGCTCGCCGTCGCCGTGCCGACGGTCGCGCCGTTGTCCGCGCGCGGCAGGTCGGTGGCGTCGTTCAGCGGCCACCGCACGACCCGGCCACCCGCGCCCGCGGCGTGGCTGCGGTACTCGCCGGAGACCAGCGCGGGCCCGGTGCGGTCGACGCTCAGCGAACCCAGGCACGCCCTGCCGCTGCCGCCGGAGCGGGCGCGCGGGTCCAGGCCGCGGTCGCCGGTGTGGTAGCGGCCCTGCAGCGGCAGCGCCCACTGGTGATAGCGCGCCGACGACACCCCGTCGCGGATGCCGACCTCTCCGCTCGACGTCGACGACATCCGCCACAGGTACCGCGTGTCGAAGACGAGGAGCTCTCCCCGTTGGCCACGAACAGCTTGTTGTCGTACCAGGCGATGCCGTCGGCGTGGACGCCGGCGACCGCCTTGAAGTCGTCGCCGACCGGCCGGACCAGCAGGACGTGGCCATATTCGTGGGCGGCGGTCAGGCCCTGCGGGTGCCAGCCTCCTCCTGCGGCGTACGCGCTGGTGTTGTCGTCGGCGGTGTCCCAGCAGAAGCCGTCGTACATGAGGGAGCCGTCCAGGCCGGTGTTGTGGCACAACGCCGCCCGCCCGACGTGCTGCCGGGACGTCGCGACGTCGAGAGGCGACGCGCGCGTGACGGCGCTGCGACTCTCGACCGCGCGGATGGCGTCACCGTAAGCGTCGTAGTCCGGCGTGCGGTCGATGTTGAGCTTGAAAGCGGACGACGGCAGCGGCGCGAAGGGCGCGACGGCGGCGCGGTCACGAACGTCAGTACGGCCAGGGCGAGGGCTGTGCACAGCGTCCCCAGCAGCCGACCGCGTCTTCGCAATCTGCCCGATGTCACAGGCCAACCGTATTGGACAACGGCGTTGCCTGGCGCTCGAGCACCGTGCGCGGGTCACCTGCGGCGATCAACCGCCCGTTCTGGAGCAGCAGACAGTGGTCTGCGCGCGATGCCTCGATCAGATCGTGCGTGACGTGGACGACGGTCACGCCGTTGGCCCGTGCATCGGCCATCGCAGCGGAAATGTCCTGCCGGGCTTGGGAATCGAGGCCGGCATCCGGTTCGTCGAGCAGCAGCAGGTCCGAGTCCTGAGCGAAGGCCTGCGCGAGAAGAGCGCGCTGGCGCTGCCCTCCTGACAGCGAGCTGAGCCGGCGCGAGGCGAGATCGGCGACACCCATACGCTCCAGCGAAGCGCCCACCAGTTCCTTGTCCTTTGTGGACAACCGGCGCAACGGACCGCGGTGTTCCCACCTTCCCATGGCGACCGTCTCCCACACGGTGATCGGCAGTCCTGCTGGAACCGAACTGTGCTGCACCACGAACGCCGGACGCCGCGTGCCGATCTCCACCTCGCCCGCGGCGGGTGTGATGACACCGGCGAGGACGCCGAGCAGGGTCGACTTGCCGGAGCCGTTGTGACCCACGATCGCAGTCACCTCGGCGCGCGGGAACTCCGCGGTCACCTCGTGCAGCACCGTGTGCCGCGCGTAGCCGGCCGACAGTCCGCGCAGCCGTACCGCAGGCCGGTCCGAGACGTGCGTCACGACACCCTCCATCACATTGTAATGATTATCGTTGCCATTATACGGTCCTGCTCGTGGAGTGGATGCTTGCCCCGTTCGAGATTTCCTTCGTGCAGCGGGCTTTGTGGGCCGGTGTGCTCGTCTCGTGCCTGTGCGCGATCGCCGGGACGTGGGTTGTGTTGCGTGGCATGGCGTTCCTCGGGGACGCGATGTCGCACGGCATGCTGCCCGGCGTTGCCATCGCGTCGTTGCTGGGCGGCAACCTGCTCTTCGGTGCCGCGGCGAGCGCGGGCGCGATGGCGTTCGGCGTGACGGCGCTGGGCCGCACCAAACGGTTCTCCCAGGACACGAGCATCGGCTTGCTGTTCGTGGGCATGCTCGCGCTGGGCGTCATCCTCGTGTCGCACTCCGAGTCGTTCGCGGTGGACCTCACCGCGTTCCTCTTCGGCGACGTGCTGGCCGTGCGGCCGCAGGACCTCGGTCACCTCGTCGTGGCGCTGGCCGTTGCCGCGGCGGTGGCGCTGTGGGGGCATCGCGCGTTCGTGGCGTTGACCTTCGATCCGCGCAAGGCGCAGACGCTCGGCCTGCGGCCACGGCTGGCGCACGCGGTGCTGCTCGGCCTGGTGACGCTGGCGATCGTGGCGTCGTTCCAAGTGGTCGGCACCTTGCTGGTGTTCGGTCTCCTCATCGCGCCACCCGCCGCCGCGACGTTCTGGTGCAACCGCATTGTGACGATCATGTTCGGCGCGGCGGTGCTGGGCGTGACCGCCACCGTCATCGGGCTGCTCGTCTCGTGGCACGCGGGAACCGCGGCCGGCGCAACGATCGCCCTGGTCTCCGTCGTTCTGTTCTTCCTGGCGGCACTGGGTGCCCAGGTGCGCGACCGGGTGCGGATCTCCGGCGCCGGTGGGCAGCACGCGGTGCTGATCGCCGCGCTGGTCGTGGCGCTGCCGCTGGCCGGTTGCGGCTCGAAACCCACCCAGGAGGAAGTGCCGCACGGCTACGTCGAGGGTGCGGAGGAGACGGCCGAGGCACAGTCCCGGCTGGTCGTGGCCGACGAGCGCACCGGTGCCGTGCGGGTCGTCGACCTGATCACGGAGCAGGTCACCGACGCCGGCAGCGTAGACGGTGTGCGGGCGATCACCGGCGACGGCCGTTTCGCCTACCTGACCGGCAAGGGCTCGGTGCGGATCGTCGACAGCGGGGCCTGGATGGTGGACCACGGTGACCACGTGCACTACTACCGCGCCCAGGCCAGGGATGTCGGGGCCGTCGCGGGAGACGGAGTGGTGAACGCGGACAGCGATCCCACCATCGCGGCCGTGGTGTTCGACCGCGGCGACACGACCCTGCTGGACCGGCAGGCACTGGACGGCGGTGCTGTGAACACGCGCGGCGAACTGCGCGGCGGGGTCGCGGTGCCTTACTCCGAACACCTGCTCGTCGCGGGATCCGGTCGTGTGACCGTCAAAACCAGGGACGGCAAGGACGTGACGACGGTCGGGCCGGAGTGCCAGAGCCCGCGCGGCCAGGCGGTGACCCGGCGGGGCGTCGTCTTCGGCTGCGCCGACGGAGCCCTCGTGGTGACGGGGAAGGACGGTTCCTTCACGGGCGAGAAGATCCCGTATCCCCGTGCCGTGGCCGAGACCGACCGTGCCGTCGAGTTCCGCCACCGGCCCGGCAGCACGACGCTCGCCGCCGAGGCGGGAGACCTCGGTGTCTGGTCGCTCGACGTACGGGCGAAGAAGTGGACGCTGCTGGAGACCGGGCCCGTCGCCGCCGTGAACGCGGTCGGCGAGGGAGGACCGCTGCTGACGCTGACGCCGGACGGGATCCTGCACTCCTACGACGTCAAGACCGGCAAGCAGATCACGCAGCGCCAGGTGCTCAGTGCACCCATCACCGAGGGCACGTCACCGGTGATCGAGATCGACCCGAACCGCGCCTACGTCAACGATGCGCGCGGCCGGGCGATCCACGAGATCGACTACAACGACGGCCTGCGGGTCGCCAGGACCATCCGGCTGGAGATCGAGCCGGCGCACATGGTGGAGACCGGACGATGAAGCGGATTCTCGCGGCGGCCAGCGCCCTCCTGCTGGTGCTCACCGGATGCGGCAGCGCACGAGGGCAGAGCGACGGGATCGTGGTCACCACCAACATCCTCGGTGACATCACGCGGAACATCGTCGGCGACGCGGCGCCGGTCACGGTGCTGATGAAGCCGAACGCCGACCCCCACTCGTTCGCGATCTCGGCACAGGAGGCGGCAAGGCTGGAAAGCGCCGCACTCGTCGTCCACAACGGACTCGGACTGGAAGAGGGTGTGCTCCGGCACGTCCGCGCCGCCGAGCAGGCCGATGTGCCGGTCCTGTCGGTGGGCGACCAGATCGACCCGATCCGCTACACCGCCGACGACGTGGAGGGCAAGCCGGATCCGCACTTCTGGACCGACCCGAAACGCGTGCGCAAAGCCGTCGAAGTGATCAGCGAGCGCGTCGTCGAGCACGTCGGTGGCATCGACGCCGACAAGGTCAGGGCCAACACGACGCGCTACCTGGAGGAGATCGACCGGCTCGACACCTGGACGGCCGAGCGGCTCGCGTCCATCCCCGCCCAGCACCGCAAGCTGGTCACCAACCACCACGTCTTCGGCTACCTCGCCCAGCGCTTCGGCTTCCAGATCGTCGGCGCCGTGATCCCCGGCGGCACGACGCTCGCCTCGCCCAGCGCGTCCGACCTGGCCTCGCTCGCGGAAGCCGTCCGCACGGCGGGCGTGGGCGCGATCTTCGCCGACTCCTCGCAACCCGACCGCCTGGCCCGCGTGCTCGCCGAGCAGGCAGGCGTCCACGTCCAGGTGATCGCCCTGTACTCGGAATCGCTGACCGCGGCGGGCGGTGGGGCGGCCACTTACGTGGAGATGACGCGCGCCAACACCGAGGCGATCGTGCGCGGCCTCGCCCGTGCCTGACCCGACACCCTGAAGAGGAAGTTGAGAAGCAGATGACAAGCTGGTCGCGAAAGTGGACGACCGCCGTGGTGTCCACAGTGGCCTCGACGCTCGTGCTGGCCGGTTGCGGCGCGGAGAAGGCTCCGCAGGCCGCTTCTGGAACCGGTGCGGTGGCCGAGCCGGTCGCCGTCACCTACGACGGCGGAATCCACGTGCTGGACGGCAAGACGCTCGAGGTCAAGGCCGACATCAAGCTGGCGGGCTTCAACCGGCTCAACCCCGTGGGCGACGACAAGCACCTGATGGTCTCGACGTCGAACGGGTTCCGGGTGCTCGACGCCGCCGCCGGCAAGCTGACCGACATCGAGTTCCCCGGCGCCGAACCGGGCCACGTCGTCCGGCACGCCGGGCGCACCGTGCTGTTCACCGACGGAACCGGTGAGGTACGCATCCTCGATCAGGCCACAGTGGCCAGTGCCGAGCGGAAGGTCGAGACCTACAAGACCGCCGAGCCGCACCACGGCGTGGCGATCGAGCTGGCCAACGGCGAACTGGTCGTCACGCTCGGCAACAAGGACAAGCGCGTCGGGATCGCGGTGCTCGACAAGAACCGCAAGGAGATCACCCGCAACGAGGACTGCCCCGGCGTCCACGGCGAGGCGACCGCGAAGGACGAGGTCGTCGTCATCGGCTGCCAGAACGGCGTGCTGATCTACCGCAACGGCGCCATCACCAAGGTGAACAGCCCCACGGCCTACGGACGGATCGGCAACCAGGCCGGTAGCGACCACTCCCCGATCGTCCTCGGCGACTACAAGCAGGACCCCGACGCCGAACTCGAACGCCCCACGCAGATCTCGCTGATCGACACCACCACCGGCACCCTCAAGCTCGTCGACCTCGGCGCCAGCTACACCTTCCGCTCGCTCGCGCGCGGCCCGCAGGGCGAGGCGCTGGTGCTCGGCACCGACGGCAAGATCCACGTGATCGACCCGGTCAAGGCCGAGGTCACCCGCACCATCCCGGTGACCGACACCTGGCAGGAGCCGCTGGAGTGGCAGCAGCCCCGCCCGGCGATCTTCGTGCGGGGCGGCACGGTCTACGTCTCCGATCCCAACAAGCAGAAGCTGCACCGGATCGACCTCGCCGCCGGGACGATCACGGCGACCGCGTCGTTGCCGCAGAAGCAGAACGAGCTCAGCGGCGTCACCGCCTGAGCACCTTGATGCCGTACGGGGAACACCCCCGTACGGCATCACCGGCTGGGCGCGGCTCCAGGCACAGCGAGGTGCTGGCCAACCCGCGCGCCCCTGGGGACTTCCGGACCAGGGTTCTTCACGGGCGCGAAGCAAGGCGCCGGTACCGGGAGTGTGGCTCCTGCAGACAGCATCACGAGGAGCCGAGATGTCCACGTACTGCTGCTGTGCGCGGTCCTGCTCGCCGGAGTCGCCGTCTCCGCTGCCGGTCCCGTGCCGTTCGTCGCCCTGGTCGCGCTACAGATCACCATGCGGCTGAGCTCCCCCGTGCCGCCGCTGATCGCGTCCTGGCCGTTCGGCGCGCTGCTGCTGATCGGCTCGGACCTCGTCGCGCGCAGCGTGCTGCCCGACGACCTCCCGTCGGCGTCGTCACGGGGGCCGTTCCTCGTCCACCTGCTGGTGCGCGCGAATCTGAGACGCGCGGCCTGAGGTAATCCTCAGTTAAGTAAGGTTGCCCTATGACCGCGCTGCGCAACGATGCCGCCCGACTGGGTGCCGAGGGCGTCACGGTCGGGTACGCCGACCGGGTCGTGCTCGACAATCTCGACATCACCATCCCGACCGGTGTCATCACCACGGTCATCGGGCCCAACGGCTGCGGCAAGTCGACGCTGCTGCGCACCCTGTCCCGCCTGCTCAAACCGCGCCAGGGAACCGTGCTGCTCGACGGCCACGACATCGCGCGGCTCAAGACCAAGGACATCGCGAAGAGGATGGGCCTGCTCCCGCAGACCCCGATCGCGCCGGAGGGGCTCACGGTCGCCGACCTGGTCGCGCGCGGCCGGCACCCGCACCAGAGCTGGCTGCGCCAGTGGTCGAGCGACGACGCGGAAATCGTCGAGAAGGCCCTGCACATGACCGGTGTGGCCGATCTCGCACAGCGCCCGGTCGACTCGCTCTCCGGTGGTCAGCGGCAGCGCGTGTGGATCTCCATGACGCTGGCCCAGGGCACCGATCTGCTGCTGCTCGACGAGCCCACGACCTACCTCGACCTCGCGCACGCGATCGACGTGATCGACCTCGTCGACGACCTGCACGAGGGCGGCTGCACGATCGTGATGGTCCTGCACGACCTGAACCTGGCCGTCCGGTACAGCGACAACCTGATCGTGATGAAGTCGGGATCCATTGTCGCACAAGGACATCCGAGCGAAGTGATCACCAGCGAGCTGCTGCTGGACACGTTCGGCCTGCAGGCGAAGGTCATCGACGACCCGGTCAGCGAGCGCCCGTTGATCGTGCCCATCGGCAGGACGCACGTGGCTGCGAAAAGTGGGAGCAAGCTCTCGTAGTTCGGCTCGGTGTCGCCGTTCTTCATGACGACCTCGGGCTTGGTCGACGCGAACCTGCCCGCCGCCAAGGTCGAAGAGCTCGGCTGGGACGGCAAGCGCGTCGGCTGGCCGAGATCGCCGAAGCGGCGGGCGCGCGGAAGTTCACCTACGGCATGACCGACCCGTCCGCCTCCAACTCCGGTAAACGGCAGCCGACCACACCCGCTACCTCGAAGATCGCGAGTAGCGTCCAGGTCGTGGACATCGACGAGGCGATCGCGAGCCTGGACCTGCCGCAGAAGGTCCGTCTGCTCACCGGTTCGGCACTCTTCGCGCTGTGGCCGGAACCGGAGATCGGGCTCGCGGCCCTGAAGCTGTCCGACGGCCCGACCGGCGTGCGCGGCGCCGAGCTCAGGGGCGGGGTGATCGCCTGCCTGCTGCCCAACGCCACGCTGCTCGCCCAGCACTGGGACACCGAACTGGAGCGCGAGGTCGGCGAGGTGCTCGCGGACGAGGCTGCAGCGCAGCGCGTCCACGTGCTGCTCGGTCCGACGATCAACCTGCACCGCACGCCACTCGGCGGCAGGCTGTTCGAGGCCTACAGCGAGGACCCGCTGCTCACCGGCACGCTCGCCGCCGCGTACGTCCGGGGCCTGCAGGACAAGGGCATCGCCGCGACGCCGAAGCACTACGTGGCCAACGAGTCCGAGACCGAGCGGCGCACGGCGAGCATGGTGCTGGACGCGAAGACGTTGCGCGAGGTGTACCTGCTGCCGTTCGAGATCGTCGTCGAGGACGCCTCGCCGTGGGCCATCATGGCTGCCTACAACGACGTCAACGGCGTTCCGGCGACCGAGCACACCGAGCTGGTCGAGGGCGTGCTGAAGGGCGAGTGGGGCTTCGACGGCCTGGTCATGTCCGACTGGTTCGCCACCTCGTCCACGGCGCAGAGCGCGAACGGCGGTCTCGACCTGGTGATGCCCGGTCCGGGCGGACCGTGGGAGGACAAGCTCGTCGCGGCTGTCGAGGCGGGCACGGTTGCCGAGCAGACCATCGACGACCACCTGCGGCGCTTGCTGCTCCTCGCGAAGCGCACCGGCGCGTTCGGACCTGAGCACAAGTGGCCGGACGACCTGCCCGCGCCGGACAGCGAGGTTCGCCGTGAGCAGCTGCGCAGGTTCGCCGCCGGTGGCATGACGGTGCTGACGAACAACGGTGTGCTACCGCTCGACGCACCCAAGATCGCGCTGATCGGCCGGCACGCCATCGACACCGTCGCGCAGGGCGGTGGTTCGGCCGGGTTGCGGCCACCGCACGTCATCAGCATCGCCGACGGCCTGACGTCGTTGCTGGGCGACAGCGTGTCCGTTGTGGACGGTGTGGAGGTGCGGGCGCGGTACGCGGCTCCCGGCGCGGGGGTGCTGCGCGACCTCCGTGCCACGACGTTCGACGGGGCCGGCGAGGTGCTGGCGTCGCGTGAGATGGAGATCGCCGAGCTCGCGGCGTACGGCGGATGGGCACAGGGTGCCGCCTCCATCGAGGTGTCCGGCGAGGTCGTGCTGGACGAGCCGACGCGAATGCTGGTCGGGGTGCGCGGGTTCGGCGACTGGATGCTGGAGGTCGCCGGAGAGTCGCACGCCACGCGCCTGGCCTGGGCGGACGGCGTGGTGGAGGAAGCACTGCTGAAGCCGCCGTCCTGGACGACCGAGGTCCTGGTTTCGCCCGGTGACCGGATCACGGCCCGCGTGCGCGAGGCAGCCGCGCTGGTCGGCCTGATCGCCCAGGCGGTCCCCCTGCCTCCCGCCGACGTGATCGGTGCCGCGGTGCGGGCCGCGCGCGAGGCGGATGTCGCGGTGGTCGTCGTGGGCCTGACCGACGAGCAGGAGACCGAGGGCTTCGACAAGACCACGCTGGCGTTGCCCGGCGAGCAGGACGCGCTCGTCGCCGCGGTGGCGGAGGCTGCTCAACGGACGGTGGTCGTGGTCAACGCCGCGACGCCGGTGCTGATGCCGTGGCTCACGCAGGTGGACGCCGTGCTGTGGGCCGGTTTGCCCGGCCAGGAAGCCGGTGACGCCGTGGCGGCCGCGCTGCTCGGCCACATCGAACCGGCCGGGCGGCTGGTCACAACCTTCCCGCGATCAGACGCCGACGCGTTGTCGCCGGTGCCGGTGAACGGCTCATTGCCTTACACCGAAGGCACGGCGATCGGGTATCGCCGCGCGTCGGAGCCGTTGTTCTGGTTCGGCCACGGTCTCGGCTACACGACGTGGGAGTACGGCGCGGCGTCGTCGTCCACTGTGGATGGTGCTATCGGCGCGGTGTCGGTGTCGCTCACCAACACCGGTGCCCGTGCCGGGCGTGAGGTCGTACAGGTCTACCTGCGGCCGGAGGACGAACCCGTGCGCCTGATCGGCTGGGCGGTAGCGGAGGTCGCGGCCGGCGAGACCACGCAGGTCGAGGTGCGGTGCTCGGCGCGGGTGCAGCGGGTGTGGCGGGACGGCTGGCGACCGTTGCGCGGCGGCGAGATCCTGATCGCCCGCGGGCTCGGCGATGTCCGCGTCAGCCTGCCCGCTCCAACAAACCACAGGGGGATGTGAGCCGTCATGCCAGGCGGCCCAGCCCGTCGACGACGCCCGTACGTCGTGATCGGCTCCGCGATCGTGCTCGTGGCCGCGGTCCTGCTCGGCTACGTGGCGCTGTTCGGCTGGCCGGCCGGGGTGGACGCGGCGCAGGAGCGAACCATGCGCGCGTCGATCATCAGCTATCTCGAACAACGACACTGGCGCGGCGTGCTGGAAGCCCGCCGTTCGAAGCAGAAGGTCCGGTGGATCTGCGCGGACCGGCTGATCGAGGTGAGCAGGGACGGGGGCAACTACAAGGTCGGGCTTCACGCGCTGTGCCAGGAGTTCACCGCGGTGGACGGCTCGCTGGTCAAGGGCAGCGGTGAATCAAGTCCCAAGCTCGCCACCGTGACCTCACCGGACAGGCCGGTCGAGGTGCTGCGCGTGGAGCAACCGCCCGACGGTTCGGGGTACGGATCGTGGGTCCGCTCGAACTTCTCCTGGGCCGGCGTCACCAAGCTCCGTCGAATCCAGCGGAGCCTGCCCGCGGATCTCGAGGCCACGATGTTCACCAAGGCCCGCAGCGCGTTCGGACTGTCCGCTGACGCTCCGGTTCGCGGGTGATTCCGCAAGCCCGTTGCGGTACCGTCGATGCCGGGTGAAGTCATGTGACAGTGGTGGTTCCGAACTTCCACGGCAAACAGGCGCTCGACGCGTGGCTGGCAGGTCACGACGCGGGACTGCTCCTGCAGGGTCCTGATCCGGACAGTCCCCATCCCCTGTTGAACGGCGTGGTCGTGGCGCAACTTCCTGCCGCGGGCGCACGGGTCGGACGCTGGGACGTCGTGACCGTCTGGGTCGAGGGCGGAGGAGACGGCAGCGGAGTGCGCGAGCCGCGCCGCCCGCTGCCGGAACGCCTCACGGCGACGCGGTGGCAGCCACCGGAAGCGTGAGCATGCCGACGATCAGGTCGCCCAACGCCCGGCGTTGACCAGCAGCCCGATCGTGCGGGTGTCGAGGCCGGCCGCGGCGCTGAAGACGAGCGGCACCGTGACGCAGCCGGTGTACATGGTGAGGACGTGCTGCAAACCGAGCAACCCCAGCCGGGCAGGTGGCAGCATCTCGTCGACCGGACGCTTCAGGGCGGTCTCCATGGACCTTTCGCAGCCCCTGAGCGTTGCGGTGGTGTCACGTGGGCGAGAAGTCGCCCGCTCAGCGGTACGTTCGAACCATGACCGAGCCGGTGTCGCCGTTGACGCCGCGTCCTGTGCGGTTCGCCGCGGTCGGCCAGTGGTGGCGTGACGTCACGTTCCTCCACTGGGCCGTGGCGCCCGAGTCCGTCGCGGGGTTCCTGCCCGCCGGCACGCGGCCGGACGTGCTGGACGGCGTCACGTACGTCGGGCTGGTGCCGTTCCGGATGCACCCGATCGGCGGGCGGGTGGGGCCGCGACTGCCTTACGTGGGAACGTTCTGCGAGACCAACGTCCGGCTCTACTCGGTGGACGCCACGGGCAGGCGCGGGGTGGTGTTCCTCTCGCTCGACGCGAGCAGGCTGGTGCCCGTCCTCGGCGCGCGGATCAGCGCGCGGCTGCCGTACAAGTGGTCGTCGATGCGGCTGGAACGCTCCGGCGAGGTGCTCAGCTACACGTGCCGGCGCCTCTGGCCAGGACCTCGCGGCGCGTCGAGCCGTGTGGTGGTGCGGGCCGGGCGCCCGGTGGTGGCCGGCGAGCTGGAAAGTTTCCTGACCGCGAGGTGGGGCCTGCACGTGGCGTGGCACGGAATGACCCTCTACCTGCCCAACGACCATCCTGAGTGGCCACTGCGCGATGCCGAGCTGGTCGAGCTGGACGACGGGCTGGTGGCGGCGGCCGGTCTGGGAAACCCCGCGGGGCCACCGGTCAGCGTGTTGCACTCGCCGGGGGTGCCGGTCCGGTTCGGCGTTCCCGTGCCGGTGTCCGCGTAGTTGGGTGGTGGCCCAGCGCAGTCTGGGGGACCTGACTGGGCCACCGGTCAAGTTGGCCGACGTGCGCGGTGACTTTCACACGCCGGCCGGGTTCTTGGGGGAACCGGACCCGGCAACTGCGCCGACCCCCTGTCCCGGGTGTTCGGGCCCGGCGGCGCAGGTACCGGATCTGGGTACAACGGTGCCAGGCGGCGCGCACAGATTTCGCCCAGGCCGCGCACAGGGCATCCGAAAGTGCGCGAGGATGGCTCGACCCCGAACGATGGTGACCGTCGAGGAGAGATGCACCTGTGGAGTTCCTGTTGCTCGGTTCGCTGGCGGCAAGGCGGACGGGCACACCGCTGGAGCTGGGCGGACCCCGGCAGCGAGCGGTGCTCACGATGCTGTTGCTGCACGCCAACGAGGCGGTCAGCGTCGCACAGCTCACCGAGGCGGTCTGGGACTCGCCGCCAGTTTCGCCGGAGTCGAACCTGCGCACGTACGTGGCGGGGCTGCGCAAGGTCCTCGGTGACCGGCTGGTCACCAGGCCCGGCCACGGTTACCAGCTCGTCGTCGAGCCCGGTGAGCTCGATCTGGACGCGTTCGACGACCTCGTGCGGCAGGGCGAGCAGGCCCTCGCGGACGGCGACGTCGAGGCGGCCGCCGACCTGTTCGCGCAGGCGCTCGCCAAGTGGCACGGCACGCCGACCGCGGAGCTGAGCGCGGGACCGTTGCTGCGCGCGGAGTTCACGCGGCTGCAGGAGCGCAGGTTGACCGCGGTCGAGCGGTACGGGAAGGCGGCGCTGGAGCTGGGCCGCCTCGACGACGTGATCGACCGGCTGCGGCGGGAGACGGCGCAGCACCCGTTGCGGGAGGAGCTGTGGGCCCAGCTGATGATGGCGCTGGACCGCTCCGGCCGCCGGAACGAGGCCCTGGAAACCTATGCGGCCGCCCGCAGGCACATGGTCGAGCAGGTCGGCGTCGAACCGGGTGCGCGGCTGCGGCAGTTGCAGCAGGTGATCCTCGAGAGCCGGGCGCCCTCCCCCGCCGCGTTGAACGCGCATCGGCAGCTGCCGATGGACATCGCCGAGTTCACCGGGCGGGAGACCGAGCTGCGGCGGCTGTGCGAGACGGGCCCGCAGACGACCGTCGTGATCTCCGCGATCGAGGGCATGGCGGGGGTGGGCAAGACGAAGCTCGCCGTGCGGGCGGCACACCAGCTCGTCCCGCGGTACCCGGACGTGCAGCTGTGGGCGGACCTGCACGGGTTCGACGCGGACGAGCTGCCCGCTGACCCCGCAGCCGTGCTGGAGAGCTTCCTGCGCCTGCTGGGCGTGCCCGGCGGCCAGATCCCGGAGTCGCTGGAGGCACGGGCGGCGTTGTACCGCGATCGGCTGGCGGGCAAACGGGCGTTGGTGCTGCTGGACAACGCGGCGGGCGAGGACCAGGTCCGGCTGTTGCTGCCGGGCAGCGCGAGCTGTCTGGTGCTGATCACGAGCCGCCGCACGCTGCTGCACCTCGACGGGGTGAGGTCGCTCCTCCTGGACGTCTTCACGCCCGGAGAAGCGGTCGCGCTGCTCGCCAGGATCGCCGGTGACGATCGCGTGCACGCCGACCGCGAGGCGGCGCACCGGGTCGCCGAGCTGTGCGGGCACCTGCCGATCGCGGTCGCACTGGCCGCCAAACGACTGGCCCGGCGTCCACAGTGGATTGTCCGGGACCTGGTGGCGCAGCTGGAACGAGGCGGTGGTCTCGGCGCGCGAGGCGTCTTCGACCTCTCCTACCAGGCTTTGCCGGACAACCAGCGCCGATTGTTCCGGTTGCTCGGGCTCCACCCCGGCGAGGACGTCACGGCCGAGTCCGCCGCCGCCCTCGCCGGGCTGACCGCGTACGAGACCGAAGACCTGCTGGAGACGTTGCTCGACGAACACCTGCTGCAGCAGCACACTCCCGGCCGTTACGGGCTGCACGACCTGTTGCGGGCGTACGCCGTCGAACAGGTGATGGCCGCCGAGCCGCCGCCTGCCAGGGACCTGGCACGGCGACGGGTGCTGGACTGGTACGTGCACACGGCGTGGCACGCCGGGCAGCAGCTCAACCCGGTGCGCAAGCTGGAGATCGGCACCGCGGACCCGGCCGTGCACCCGCGCACGTTCGCCGGCCGCGACGCCGCGCTGCTGTGGTGCGACACGGAAAGGGCCAACCTGGTGGCCGCGGTCCGCGACGCCGCCGAGCACGGCCTGCCGGAACAGTGCTGGAACCTGGCCCAGTGCCTGTGGGACTTCTTCAACCTGCGCAAGCACTGGTCCGACTGGATCGACACGCACGGCGTCGCGCTCGCCGCCGCACGATCGGTCGGTGATCGCAGCGCCGAGGGACGGATGCTGATCACGCTCGGCATCGGGCTGCGCGAGACCCGCCGCCACGACGAGGCCATCGAGTGCTACCGGCAGGCGCTCGCGATCTTCCGCGCGATCGGTGACCGGTCACGGCAGCAACCGGTGTTGAACAACCTCGGCATCGCGTACATGGCGCAAGGGCGGGCCGACGACGCGTTGGCCTGCTACGAGCAATCCGCGCAGATCTCGCGTGAGCTCGACGACGCGCACACGGAAGCCGTGCTGCTGAACAACATCGGCCTGCTGCACTCCGACGCCGGGCGGTTCGACGCCGCTCTGGAGTGCTACCTGCGGTCCCTGGAACTCCGGCAGCAGGTCGAGGACCCGTACAGCAAGGCGATCCTGCTCAACAACATCGGCGAGGTGTACCGGAACCTGCTCGACTTCCCGAAGGCCGTGTCGTACGTCGACCGCGCGCTGGAGACGTTCCGCGCGATCGGCGACCTCTACGGGCAGGCCGAGGCGCTCGACAACCTCGGGCTGGCGCTGGACGGCCTCGGCGACCGGCGCGGTGCCGAGAAGTGCTGGCTGGAGTCGGTGACGTTGTTCGAGGAACTGGGCGAGCCCAGGGCCGACGAGGTCAGAAGCCGCCTGTAGCCGTGTGGTCAAGCAGGGCGCGATCCGTGCCGTATCGCGCCCTGCCAGCGTGACCCGACGGCCCCCGGCCGGTTCGGAACAGCTGAATGCGAAGGACACGGCATGAAGGATCTTTCGTTCGATCTCGACGATCTTGAGCTCGGCGACCTCGCGGTCACCTCGATGCGCGACTCGGTCGCGCTGCCCGAGTCCGGCGCGTCCGGCGGACCCTCGTCCTGTTCGTGCAGCAGCGGTTCGTGCAGCAGCTGCCACCAGCCGCAGCTCCCCGCTCTGACCGCATGACCGATCGCGTGCAGGGAGAACCAGCGCCATACGCACTCGTGCGCCTGGCGGCCCTGCCGCACCCGGAGGGCGCCGCAGCCGCGGCGCCGTTCCGGCGGGCAGTGGAGGCGTTGGCGGACAAGGAGAGCGAGCTGCTCGCACTCGCCGGTCCGCTGAGCGACCTGCTGCACGACAGCGCGGGCGCGCACTCCACGGAGTTCCACCGCCGAGTCGTGCTGCCGTTGCGCCGCGACGTCCACAACCGGCGCACGCCCCGGCCCTCGGTGCGCGCCGCCGCCGAGTCGCTGCGAATTCCGCTGCTGGCCACGTGGTTCAGGCTGATGGACGAGTGCGCCGAACTGGTTCTGGAGGTCGAGCGGCACCAGCCGGCGGCGCTGGCCGCCGAACGCGAGGTGCTCGCCTCGCTGTGCGCGGCGGAACCGTTGCGCAAGGCCGCTGTCCTCAGTGGACGCGACCTCTGGCGGGGACTGGGCCGCGCCGGTTCCGGGGATCGCCGCGCCCGCAAGGCGGAACCGGCCGTGCTGCGCTACGCCCTGCGCGCCACGTCGAAGACGAGCCCGCTCTCTTGGTACACCTCGGTCGGCTGGGGCACCTGGTCGCCCGACGCGCCCGCACCCGACTGGGGCACACCGGTCGCCGTCACGCGGGTCAACCAGGTGCTGCTGACCCGGCTCGTGGCCGCGCTGGTCGCCGACCGCACGCGCGTCTTCGGCCACCCGCACCGCCTCGCGCCCGGCGTGCACGAGGACGGCGGCAGGATGACGTTCCTGCGCGACGTCCCCGCGTCCGGCCCGCTGCGCGCCCACGTCGCCGCCGAGGAGAACGTGGAGCTGGCGGTGAC
The DNA here is from genome assembly GCF_003269295.1 of Lentzea atacamensis. Taxonomy (GTDB): domain Bacteria; phylum Actinomycetota; class Actinomycetes; order Mycobacteriales; family Pseudonocardiaceae; genus Lentzea; species Lentzea atacamensis. Next base: position 1,262,782 of record NZ_QLTT01000001.1, read on the forward strand.
CGCGCCGTTGCGGTTCCTCGTCGGCCTCACCGCCGCCAACCCCAAGGGCATCAGCCCCGCCGAGCTCACCAGCGCGCTCGCCACCCGCCTGCCGGACGGCGAGTCCGCCGGCGCTCAGCGCTACGTCGCTCTCCTGCTCGACGTCAAGCTGCTGGTCCCGGTGCTCCCGGTCGATCCGCAGGATCCGGAGGCGTGTCGTGCGCTGGCCTCGTGGTTGCGCGACACCGGACGGGCCGCGCTCGCCGACCGGGTGGCGTCGATCCACCGCTCGACCGCGGCGTTCGGCGCTCTCCCCGCCGACTCCCGTCCCGCCGCGCTGGCCGCCCTGACCGCCGCGTGGCAGGAACTGGGCGAGCTGACCGGTGCCGAGCTCACCGGCATCGTGCCGCTCAGCGAGGACGTCGTGCTGCCCCAGCCGGTGCGCCTCGGCCGCGCGTACGGCTACGACGGCGTCCGTTCGCTGGCCGCGTTGACGCCGCTGCTGATGCTGTTCGACCGGCATCTGGCCATCCGCCGGTACCTCCGCGACCAGTTCGTGGTCGAGTTCGGTCGCGGTGGCTCGGCCAGGCTCGCCGCGTGCGCCCCGCTGCTGCTGGACGCGCTGGCCTCGGCCCCGACCGGCGGCCTCGGTGCCAGCCGCGCCCAGGTGGCCGACCTGGTGCGGGACGGCGTGATCACCGACGAGGCCGTCGACGCCGCCGCCGACCTGCTGCCCTCGTGGATGAAGACACGCCCGGTCTCGTACTCGTTCTTCGCCCAGCCGTCCCCCGGCGGGCTCGTGGTGAACCACGTCTACGACGGCTTCGGCCGCTTTCCCAGCAGATTCCTGGATCTCCTGCCGCCGGAGGCCTACGCGTCCGTTCGCGCCACTTTGGACGGTGTCTTCCCGCGCGGTTTCGCCGAGTACCGCCCGGTGCAGGGCTTCAACCCGAACCTGCACCCGTTGCTGAGCCGCGTGGAGATCGGCGAGGACCCGCGCTGGGCCGACCACACCCCGGACGCGCTGGAGCTGTACCACGACCAGGAGCGCGACGAGCTCCGGTTGCGGCGCCGCGACTCCGGTGCGGTCGTCGACGTGCTGTACCTGGGCTACCTCATGCCGATCTCGTTGCCGGGCCGGGCCGCCGCGCTGCACGCCGACCTCGCGTGCGGCGCCGCCGACCTGTCCGCGCTGCGGTCTGTCGCGGACTCCGGGGACGTGCGCTTCGCCGACCGCCTACGCTACCGCGACGTGGTGCTGGCCCGCCGTTCCTGGGAGTTCTCTGCTGAGGCACTGGACTTCGCCGACATCGCCGCCGTGACCCGGTTCCGCGCTCGTCACGGCCTGCCCGCGCAGCTGTTCGCCGGCATGGGCGGAGTCGTGTCCTCCCGCGAGGACCACCTCGCCCGCATGAACGGCCCGAAACCGCAGTACGTCGACCTCACCAACGCCCTGCACCTGCGTTGCCTGCCCCGCCTGCTGTCCCGCTACCGCAACCACCGCGTCCAGCTCACCGAGGCGTTGCCGGTGCCGTCCGGTCAGGTCATCGAGGTGTTCGCGGAGACCTGCCGGAGGGCGGAATGACCGACGTCGTCAGCTACTACCACGACCCGATCAAGGCACCGCTGGTCCGCGACGGCGTCCTCCCCGCACTGGCCGCCGCCGCGTCCGCGTTCCCCGACGTCACCGGCCACGTCGAACGCCACTGGCTGCACGGCCCTCACGTCCGCGTCCGGCTCTCCGGCCCGTCCGCCGACCCCGCGGCTCTGCTGGTGGCCTCGCTGCTGCGGTCCCACGTGACCGCCTATCCGTCCGCAGTGGAGCTTTCCGAGGCCGAACAGCTCGCCCACGCCGCGTCCGCCGCCGTCGCCGAGCTGCTCCTGCCACCGTTCACGCCCTTGTACCCCAACAACTCCGTTCGCATCGAACCGACGTCGTACGAGCGCCTGCGCGACCTCGTTCCCGACGCCTACATCGCCCTGCGCGCCAAGGGCCTGCGTCTCGGTCTGCCCGCCCTGCGCGAGTCGTTCCCGGTCCCGCGCGCCGAGCTGGCGTTGACCGCGATGGCCGGGCTGGTCGGCGGCTTCTACGACGACCTCGCCCACGACGTCATCGGGCTCGACGGTGTGGACGACGTTCTCGTCTACTTCCTGCCCCTGGCCTCATAGCACGCCGCATTCAGATCTCCATCGAATCCACCAGGGAGTCCACGGTCGGCTCGATCGCCGCGGCGGCCCGCGCGTCCCGAAACCTGCGCTCGATCCCCAGGTCCCGGCGAAACGCCGCGTCCCCGCACACCTTCATCGCCAGGTCCGTCACGGCGACGGCCGCCTCGGTGGCGGTCACCGCGAGCAGCCGCACCCGGTCGACGGACCGTTCCGGATGCCACGTCACCGCGGACAGGGTGTCGTTGTACAGCACCCGGACCGAGTCGGTCCGCAACCGCATCCGCACCAGGTCGGCACGTGTGCGCGGATCTCCGCCGCCGAGATGGCCCAGCGCGGCGGCGAGCGCGCCCTCCATCAGCCCCAGCGACACGGCGGCGCCGAGCACCAGGAACCACGGGTACGCCGGCTCTTCCGACCACAGCCGGTTGGACGCGGGCACTCGTACGGGATCCGCTTCCACACACGTGGCGACAGTCCCGCGCAGCCCCATCCCGGCGTGGTCGGCCGGCACCAGCAGACCCGGCGCCTGTGCCGGTACCAGCCACAACGCCGAGCCGGTCGACCAGACGTAGCTGTCGGCCTCGCCGGCCGCGATGACCCAGCTCTTGCGCGCCCGCACCTGCACGACGTCGCCGTGTGACGACACGGCACCGGACGAGCCGAAAGCCGCGAGCGTCGACAGATGACGGCCGGCTGCGATCTCCGCACGCAGCCAGTGCGGTCCCGAGCGGTCCAGCACCGCCGCGGCGGAGTAGTGCGAGCGCAGCACGGAAGCCGTTGCGCCGCAGACGTGAGCGACCTGTTCGACCACCCGCCCGGCCGATCTCAGGTCCTGTCCTCCCCCGCCGGCCGTGCGCGAGATCGTCATGCCCAGCAGGCCACGCGCGCCCAGTGCGTTCAGGGCGGCGCGCGGGAATCTGGCGTGCTGGTCGACATCGGCGGCCGCGGGCGCCACCACGTTCTGCACGATGCGGATCAGGTCCGCCCGGTACGTCACGTCGGCGGGTAGAGCGAGTAGGAGGGGAAGTTGCCGTACGGCCGCTCACCGGGAGGTCCCTCCGTCACGGCGTGGACCAGCAGCTCACCGCCCACGAACGCGCCACGCCACGACGCTCCACGCCCGCCGAACACCTCGTCCCGGTCGCCCCGCGAGCGAGGCTTGTTGATCCCGACCTTGAACGCCTGGACGTCCTCGCTCAGCCGGCGGGCCGTCGCCTCGTCGTCGCAGGCCAAGGAAGCCACGAGGGCCCCGTTGGACGCGTTCATCGCGGCGAGCAGCTCGGCCTCGGTGTCGACCAGGACGATCGTGTCGACCGGCCCGAACGGCTCCGCGTGGTGCAGGACGGACGACCGCGGCGGATCCAGGATCGCGACCGGCGCCAGGTAGGCGGCGGTCTGCTGGCCCGGCAGGAACCGGCCCGAGTCCGGCGATCCCCGGTACAGCGGTACCCCGCCGGCCCGGATCGCCTCGTCCACGGCGTCGCCGAGCTCCTTGGCCTTCGCGTCGTTGATCAACGGGCCGAAGTCCAGCACCGGCAGCTCCTCGCCGGGTGAGGAGACGGCGAGCGGGTGCCCGAAGGTGACCTCCCTGACCGCGGGCAGGTACACGGACAGGAACTTGTCGAACAACGACCGCTGCACGACGTAGCGGGGGTAGGCGGTGCAGCGCTGCTTGCCGTAGTCGAAGGCCTTGCGGATCTGGGCGCCGAGCATCTCCCAGGAGTCGAACTCCCAGACACCCCAGCAGTTGAGGCCCTCCTGCTCCAGCACGTGCCGCCGGTTCGAGTCGACCAGGCGCGCGGCGATGGAGCTGCCGACATCGCGACCGCCCACAAAGGACACACAGCCCAGGAACGAGGACCCGACCAGCACCGGAGCCAGTTCGGCCCCGCTGCCCGACACCAGCGTCAACGGCAGCCCGGATCGCACGGCCAGCGCGGTCGCCAGCGTCAGGCAGCTGACTCCGCCGTCGGTCGGTGCCTTGGCGATGACCGCGTTGCCCGCCAACGCCTGCACCAGCATCGCGTGCATCAGCACGCTCATCGGGTAGTTCCACGACGCGATGTTGCTGACCGGTCCGGACAACGGCTCCCGGCCCGCCAGCATCGCGTCGATCTCCTCGACGTACCAGCGCACCCCCTCGATGCAACGGTCGACGTCGGCCGTCGCGAGCCGCCACGGCTTGCCGATCTCCCACACCAGCAGCAACGACAGCAGGTCGCGGTGTTCGGTCAGCGCGTCCAACGCCTCCGACACCCGCACCTTGCGCTCGGCCAGCGGCACGTTGCGCCACTCGATGTGCTGGTCCACGGCGGCGACCACCGCGCGGCCCGCGACGTCGAAGTCGAGGAACGGCGGGCCCGCGATGGTCGAGCCGTCGACAGGGGTGGTGGCGGGCATCGGTTCACCGGAGCGGCTCCACCCGCCGCCGAAGTGGTTGAGCAGCCGATCGTCGTGGAACGCTTCGGGTGCGAGCCGAACGCACTGCGAGTAGACCTCGTCCCACGAGGTGCCGGGCTTGAGGATCAACGACATCGGGCGCCCTCCCTGCCGAACGGAATGTGGCCGCGCGCGGGTCAGCGGTTTTGCACGTGCTGCCAGCCGAACCGGCCCTTGATGCACAGGTTTCCGTGCGTGACGGTGCTGTCGTGCGGTGACGTCACCTTCACGATCTCGTTGTCCTGCACGTGCAGGGTGAGGTTGCACCCGACACCGCAGAACGTGCACACGGTCGTGGTCTGGGTCTGCCTGGACTCGTCCCAGGTTCCGTCTTCGCGCTTGTCGTGCTCGCGCTTGAAGCTCAACGCACCGGTCGGGCAGACCTCGATGCAGTTGCCGCAGTAGACGCAAGCGCTGTCGGGCAGCGGCGTGGCGAACTCCGTGGAGATCCGCGCGTCGAACCCGCGGCCAGCCACCGAGATGGCGAAGCTGTTCTGCCACTGGTCGCCGCACGCGTCGACGCACTTGTAGCACAAGATGCACTTGCCGTAGTCGCGCACGTACAGCGGATTGTCCACTTTGATCGGTTGCCGGACCGTGGCAGCCGTTTGCCCGTCCGGCTCCTCGTGCTCACCCGGCCGGCGGTCGTCGCGGTCCGTCGACGGCGGCTCCGGCGGCCCGAACCGGGTGGGGTCGGCGCCGCACGCGGACATCCACTCGTCCACGTGCGGCGTGGTGGACAGGTCCGTCGCGGACCCCAGAAGTTCCAGCACCAGCTTGCGGCTGTGTTGCGTGCGCTCGGATTCCGTGCGCACGACCATGCCGGGCTCGACCTTGCGCGAGCACGACGGCACGAGCGTGCGCGAACCCTCGACCTCGACCATGCAGACGCGGCAGGCGTTGGCGGGCTTCAACGTGTCGCCGTAGCACAGCGTCGGGATCGACTTGCCCACCGCCGTGCAGGCGTCGAGGATCGTCGCACCTTCAGGCACGCGTACGGACTCGCCGTCCAGCGTGACCTCGACCAGCCGCTTGGGCAGCCCGATCTCGACGATCGTCATGACGTCGCCTCCTCTGCGTAACCCAAGCGGTCGAGTGCTGATTCGATGGCGTTCCAAGCGGTCTGGCCGAGCCCGCAGATGGACGAGTCGCGCATGACCTGCCCGACTTCCCTCAGCAGCTGGAGATCAGCCGCGCTCGTGCTCAGCGGGCGCTTGCCGACGAGCCGGTGCAGCGCCTCTTCCTGCCGCACGGTCCCGATCCGGCACGGCACGCACTGCCCGCACGACTCGTCGCGGAAGAACGCGGCGATGCGCAGCAGGAAGCTGCCCAGGTCGGCGGTGTCGTCCAGCACCAGCACGACACCGGAGCCGAGCGTGGTGCCGGCGGCGCGCGCGTCCTCCATGGTGAGCGGCAGGCCGAGCTCGTCCGGCCGGACGAACCCGCCTGCCGCCCCGCCGAGCAGTACCGCTCGCAGCTCCCGGCCTGGCGGCACGCCACCCGCCAGATCGAGGAGTTCCCCGAGCGTGGTGCCGAACGGCACCTCGTACACGCCCGGACGACTCACGTTCCCCGACAGGCAGAAGAGCTTCGGCCCCGTGGACCCCTCGGTGCCGATGCGCGTGTACGCCTCGCACCCCTCCGTGAGGATCACCGGCACGTTCACCAGCGTCTCCACGTTGTTGACCACGGTGGGCTTGCCGAACAGCCCCTGCTCCACCGGGAACGGGGGCTTCGACCGCGGCTCACCGCGGAAGCCCTCGATGGAGTTGAAGATCGCGGTTTCCTCACCGCAGATGTACGCACCGGCGCCACGCCGGATCTCGATGTCGAACGAGAAACCCTCGTGGCCCATGATGTTCGCGCCGAGGAAGCCCCGTTCGCGCGCCTTCGAGATCGCGTTGCGCAGCAGGTGCAACGCGCGCGGGTACTCGCCGCGCAGGTACAGGTACCCCTTCGAGCACCCGGCGGCGAACCCGGCGATCGTCATCGACTCGATCACCGCGAACGGGTCGCCCTCCATGAGCAGCCGGTCCTTGAACGTGCCCGGCTCGCTCTCGTCCGCGTTGCACACCAGGTAGTGCGGCCGCACGGGCTGACGGGCGGTCGCGTCCCACTTGCGTCCCGTCGGGAACGCCGCGCCGCCGCGTCCCATCAGCTTCGCGTCGGTGATTTCCCGGATCACCCCGGACGGTCCGAGCAGAAGCGCGGTGCGCAGTGCCTGGTAGCCGCCCGTCGCCCGGTAGTCGTCGAGCGACTCCGGATCGACCACGCCGACCCGCTTGAGCAGCCGCAGGCCGGAGTCACCGGCCTGCGGCACCTCCGCGCGCTCATCGTCCACATGGGAGGGACCGGCGGCCGCCACCGCGATCACCTCACCGGCGTGGGTGGGCGCGAGGAGCTGCTCCTTCGCCACCTCCCCCGCCTCGAACGCGAGCGCCGCCGGAGCCTTCTCGCACACCCCGAGACAGGGGCTGCGCAGCCAGCCGCTCCTCGCTCCCGCCGGGCCGAGCTCGTCGGTCAGCCGGTCGCACAACGCCTTCGCGCCGTTGACCTGGCACGCCAGGTCGACGCAGACGTGCACGACCCTCGCCGGCCGTTCCGTGAGCGAGAACAGCGAGTAGAAGCTCGCCACGCCGTACGCCTCGGCCGGCGGGATGTGCAGGACGCGGCAGATGTGGTTCAGCGCGCCCTGGCTGATCCAGCCGACCCTGTCGTTGACGGCGTGCAGAGCGGGCAACAGCTGATCCCGCCCCATGCCGGTGAACAGGTCGACCACGACGCGTTCGGCCTCGGTGGGCTCGACGTCGAGCAGTTTGAGGTCCACTCAGCCCGCCTTCCCGGCAACAGCGGGCACCGGAAGCTTGTCGATGCGGATGGCCGCGGCCTTGTACTCGGCCGTGCCCGCGATCGGGCAGGTGGCCTCGATGGTGATGATGTTGACGTCGATCTCGTCCGGGAAGTGGAACGTCATGAACACCAGGCCGGGCGTGAGACCGTCGTCGATCCGCACCGGCGCCTGGATCTGCCCGCGCCTGCTGGTGATCTGGACTTCCTCACCTTCCTCGACGTTCAGCTCGGCCGCATCCTGCGGCGACAGGTCGAGCGTCTCCCCCTTGCGCAGCGGCGACTCGAAGCCGTGCGACTGCACACCCGTGTTGTAGGAGTCGAGCCGGCGCCCGGTGGTGAGCCGGAACGGGTACTCCTCGGTCAGCTCGTCGACCGGAGGACTGTGCAGCACCGGCGAGAACGGCGCGGGCTTGCCGCGCTTGACCGGGTCCTCCTCCCAGAGCCGGGCGTGCAGGTAGCTCGGTTCGAGGCTGTCCTCGCTCGGGCACGGCCACTGGATGCCGCCGAGTTCCTCGAGCCGCTGGTAGCTCATGCCGGTGTGCAACGGCGACAGGCTGCGCAGCTCGTCCCACACGTCCTCGCCGGTCTTGTGCTCCCAGGCCGCACCGAGCCTCGTGGCGATCTCACCCATGATCTCGATGTCGTCGCGCGCACCCTCCGGCGGGTTGAGGGCCTTCCGCACCCTCTGGACCCGGCGCTCGCTGTTCGTGAACGTGCCGTCGGTCTCGCACCACGCGGCCGCGGCGGGCAGCACGACGTGCGCCATCTTCGCCGTCTTGGTGAGGAAGATGTCCTGCACGACGATGTGGTCCAGATTGGACAGTCGCTTGATCGTGTGCTCGCAGTCGGCCTCGGACTGCACGGGGTTCTCACCGATGATGTAGACGGTGGTCAGGTCACCCCGTTCCATCGCCTCGAGCATCTGCGTGAGGTTCCAGCCCTTCTCCGCCTTGATGTTCGAGCCCCACGCGGCGTTGAACTTGGCCGTGACAGCGGGATCGGTGATGTCCTGGAAGCCCGGCATGCGGTCGGGGATGGCCCCCATGTCACCGCCGCCCTGGACGTTGTTCTGCCCGCGCAACGGGTTCAGCCCCGCGCCGTACCGCCCGACCTGGCCGGTGAGCAGTGCCAGGTTGATGAGGCTGAGAACGTTGTCCGTGCCGTTGTGGTGCTCGGTGATGCCGAGCGTCCAGCTGAGCTGACCGCGGTCCGCCTTGGCGTAGGCGTGCGCGAGCTCGCGGATGAGCTCGGCCGGCACGCCGGTCTCCAGCTCCGCCACCGGCAACGTCCACGGCTCGACCGCCTTGACGAACTCCTCGAAGCCCTCGGTGGCGCGCTCGATGAACGACATGTTGGCAAGCCCGGACGCGATGATCTCGCGCGCGATGGCGTGGGCCAGCGGAATGTCCGTGCCGACGTTGAGCCGCAACCACTTGTGCGCCCACCTGCCGGTGCTCGTCAGCCGCGGGTCGACCACGTACAGCCTGGCGCCCTTGTTGACCGCCTTGAGCACGTGCTGGAAGAAGATCGGATGCGCCTCCCGCGCGTTCGACCCCCACAGGATGATCAGATCGGCGTCCTCGATCTCCTGGTAGGAGGACGTCCCACCGCCACTGCCGAAGACCTTGGCCAGCCCGGCCACACTCGGCGCATGACACGTGCGGTTGCACGAGTCGACGTTGTTCGTACCGATGACCGCCCGCGTGAACTTCTGGGCCATGTAGTTCATCTCGTTGGTGGCCCTGGCACAGGAGAACATCCCGAACGCGTCCGGCCCGTGCTTCGCAACGTTGCGGTGAAACCCCTCGGCCGCACGGTCCAGCGCTTCGTCCCAGGTGGCCGGGCGCAGGATGCCTGCGTCGCGCACCAGCGGCTGGGTGAGCCGCACGTAGGGCTCGGTCTTCTTCCGCCTGCTCATCACGACACCTCCTGCGTCCATACTGTATGCAATCTTCGGTATGCGCTAGCCCCTGTTGCGGTTTCTTGCCGGGGCTCAGGTGGCTCCGGCACCGAGGGGTCGGCTTGCGTTGGCTGGTGCCGGTTCCAGCGGAGGGGCACCTGGCTTGCGGGGCGTCACCTTGCGTAGGTGGTTGCGCAGGCCTTGACGGGCCGGGTCATTTCATCGCCGCTTCGCGACGATTGCGATTGGGGCTTGACTTCGGGGCCCTTGCGAGGCGCTGGTCGGCCTGTAAAAGCCGGGCATGTAAAGCGCCCGGCCGATCCGAACACGGTAGCACCTCGCACCCAAAGTCAAGCCCCAATCGCCAGCGTGCGCGGTTGCGTTTGTTCGTTCGGGTGCGGGAATTACCGGTTGAACGGTGTGGTATTACCCTGTCCGGCTCGGCTTCGCCATCGCGGTTGAGGAGAGGGCGCCACGATTTCACCTTGCGGTTTCTTCCGGGGCTGCGACTTTGCCTTGCGGCTGGTTCCGGAGGCCTCGGCTTCGCCATCGCGGTTGCTTTGCGGACCTCCACCTCGCCTTTGCCGCGCGCCGGGTATTCCGGCGCGCGGCGGTGTCACCGACCCAAGGTCAGGCGGCGGTGTGGATGAGGTTGCGTCTGGGTTTTCGCAGCGGATCCAGCCAGCGCGGCGGATAGAACACCGGGATGCCCTGCACCATTGTCACCGTCCAGCCGCTGTGGTGGATGAGCCTGTGGTGGTGGCGGCAGAGCAGGACGCCGTTGTCGACGGAGGTGTCGCCGCCGTCGGCCCAGTGGTGGATGTGGTGGGCGTCGCAGTGTTTGGGTGGTCGGCCGCAGCCGGGGAAGGCGCAGCCGTGGTCGCGGGCGACCAGGGCGCGCCGCATTCCGGCGGTGAAGGTGCGGGACTTGCGGCCGACGTTGAGCGGCTGCGACTTCGCTCCCATGACCATCGGGATGATCCCGGCGTTGCAGGCCAGCTGGCGGACCTGGTCGGCAGGCACGCGTTCGCGGTTGTCCAGCATGGCCTGGCCGACCTGGTCGGCGAGGTCGTCGTAGCGCATGGTCAGGGTGAGGGTGACCGGTTCGCCGCCGTGCTCGGGCAGCTGGTCCGCGCGCAGCATCAGGTCCACGAGGTCGGCCAGGGCGTCGCCTTCGCGCTCAGCCCGCGACCGGAGATCGGGGCCTTCGTCGGCGGTGGTCGGGCGGGGCTTGGCCAGCGGGTCGAGCAAGGCCTCGTACTTGGCACCGGTGATCGTGTCCAGCTTCGCCCAGATCTCCAGGTACCCGTTCTTCCACCGCATCACGTGCTGGTTGACCGGCGGAGCGGGTTCGGCGTCGCGGGGTTCGGGGTCGTTCTGGAACAGCCGGTAGGCCAGCTCCTTGCCGAACGCCCGCACCGCACTCGGCTCATGCTCACGGGCGAAACCCACGACAGGCTCTTCGGCCTCGGCGGGCAGCGCCTTCATGACCTCGGCCACCACACCAACATGCTCGACCGACAACGCCCCCTCGGCCGCCGCCTCGGCGACCACAGGAAGTGCGGGCGCGAGCACACTGCCGGTCGGCGTGATCTCGCGACTCAGCAGTGCGGCGTGGGTGACCCATTTCCTTGCGGTTTTCCGGTCCCAGCGGACCGCGTGCCGCAACACGTGCGGCAAATCCTTGTAGCCGAGTTCGGCCGCGACCCCGCGCCGATCCAACTCTGCGATCTTCTGCATGACCGAATGTTCGCGAATCCGGATTTCCGTCACCCCGTCGACGATGCCGCGTAGCAGCTCGTCGGTGGAGAGGAGTCGGGTGTCGCTCACGTGTTCTAATCTACCGCAAGATCACGAAAAAATAACAGGTCACGGTATACACAATCGAATTAACAGTCTGAGCCAACCACCCTCGTGGCGAAGCGGAGCGAGCCGTACAGGGAAATTATCCGCCGTGCTAGCGGTAATTCCCGCACCCGAACGAACAAACGCAACCGCGCACGCTGGCGATTGGGGCTTGACTTTGGGTGCGAGGTGCTACCGTGTTCGGATCGGCCGGGCGCTTTACATGCCCGGCTTTTACAGGCCGACCAGCGCCTCGCAAGGGCCCCGAAGTCAAGCCCCAATCGCAATCGTCGCGAAGCGGCGATGAAATGACCCGGCCCGTCAAGGCCTGCGCAACCACCTACGCAAGGTGACGCCCCGCAAGCCAGGTGCCCCTCCGCTGGAACCGGCACCAGCCAACGCAAGGCGACCATCGCAAGGCGACCGCCTACGCAAGGCGGGCCGGTTACGGGAAGGTCTCTCGCTACCCCCTGACCGCGTACGAGTGAGCGCCCGTGCCCGCGAGCTTGCCGCCGTCCACGATCAGATACTCGTCCCGGATCGGCGTGCCGGCGAAGAACGACTCCAGGATCTCCCTGGTACCGGCGGCATAGCGGGCCTGCGCGGACAACGAACTGCCCGAGATGTGCGGCGTCATGCCGTGATGAGGCATCGTCCGCCACGGGTGGTCGGCGGGCGCGGGCTGCGGGAACCACACGTCGCCCGCGTACCCCGCCAGGCGGCCGCTCTGCAACGCCCGCACCACGGCGTCGCGGTCGGCGATCCGAGCCCGCGCGGTGTTGATGAGGTAGGCGCCGCGCTTCATGGAACCGATGAGCGAGTCGTCGAACAGGCCCTCTGTCTCCGGGTGCAGTGGTGCGTTGACCGTGACGACGTCGCAGTGCGGCACCATGTCCGCGGCCGAGGTGTGGAACGTCAGGCCGAGTTCCTGCTCCACCTCGCGACGCAGGCGGTGCCGGTCGGTGTAGTGCAGGTGCACGTCGAACGGGGCCAAGCGTTTGAGGACCGCCAGGCCGATGCGGCCGGCGGCCACGGTGCCGATGTGCATGCCCTCGACGTCGTAAGAGCGGGCCACGCAGTCGGCGATGTTCCAGCCGCCGTTCAGCACGGTCTGGTGTGAGGGAACGAAGTTGCGGACCAGGTTCAGGATCGACATCACCACGTGTTCGGCGACGCTGATGCTGTTGCAGTAGGTCACCTCCGCGACGGTCACGCCGTGGGCGATGGCCGCGTCGAGGTCGACGTGGTCGGAGCCGATTCCGGCGGTGACCGCGAGCTTCAACCTGGGAGCGCGAGCGATTCGGTCCGCGGTCAGGTAGGCGGGCCAGAACGGCTGGGAGATCACGACGTCCGCGTCGGCCAAGTGCCGTTCGAACTCCTCGCTCTCCTTGTCGGACGTCACGACCAGCTCGTGGCCGGCTGCTTCCAGGAAGGCACGCAGGCCCAGCTCGCCGGACACGCTGCCGAGCAGGTGGCCGGGTGTGAAGTCCACTGAGGACGGAGTCGGCAGCGTCTGGCCGCCCGGGTAGCCGGGCAGCGCCGGCAGGTCGTCGCGGGCGTAGGTGGCCGGGTAGCCGGTCACCGGGTCGTCGTAGAGGACGCACAGGATCTTCATGCCCTCCAGCATCGAAGGGACACCGGCACCGCGTCCAAGCGAAAGTTCCTATCCCGTCATAGGTCGCGTCTATCAAGATGCTTGTGCAGCAGCCGATCCAGCTCGCCACGCACGTCGAGGCCGCGCGTCAGGTCCAGCATCGCCCGCGCGAGCATCGACACCGGCTCCTGGTCGCCGACCACGAGGCCGATCCGCGGCACGCGTTGCGGGTCCTCGATCCGGACGACACGCATCCCCTCCGGCGTTCCGAACATCTGCAGCCAGGCGTGCGCGATGACGCTCGACCACTTCCGGGTGGCCACGTGGGCGTACAGCGTCGCCACCGTGTCGGCCTCGATCACCGGCACTGGCTGCACGCCGGCGTCGGCGAAGATCCCGTCGAGGATCCGGCGGTTCCGCATCTTCGAGGTCAGCAGGCACAACGGCAGCGCCGCCACGTCCGCCCACCGCGCCACCGGACGGGAAGCGATCTCCTCGTCGTCAGGAGTGAGCAGCACATATCGTTCCTCGTACAACGGCAAAGCGCGCACCGAGCTGTCCACGTAGGTCATCGCGACGTCGAGCACGAACTCGGCGAGTCCTCGCTCGATCTCCGACGACGACAGCGACTCCAGCACGACACGAACATGCGGGTGCCGCTCGCAGAACGGCGTTGTCAGCAGCGGAGCCGCGGGCAACGCGGTCGGTATCGCGCCGATCCGCAGCACACCGGACAGCGACTCGCGCATGCGCGAAAGGTCCTGCCGCAGGGCATCGCGGTCCGCCAGCATGCGATGCGCCCACAGCAGGACCCGTTCCCCCTCCGGCGTCAGCGACTCGAAACGGCGGCCGCGGGACACGATCGGCACCCCGAGCTCGCGTTCGAGCTTGCTGATCGCCGCCGACAGCGACGGCTGGGACACGTGACAGGACTCCGCCGCGCGGGCGAAGTGGCGTTCGCGCGCCAGAGCGACCAGGTACTCCAGCTGTCGCAGCAACAACTACGACACCAGCGACGTGCGCGACAGGAGGTCGATCGCCGCGTAGACGTGCCGCAACGTGGGCGCCGGCACGCGGGTCAGCTCGGCGATCTCCACCACCGCGCCGATGATCGCGTCGATCTCCAGTCGCTTGCCGGCCTCCAGGTCCTGCAGCATCGACGTCTTGTGGTGCCCGACCCGCCGGGCGCCGTCGATGCGCTTGTCGATCGAGATCTGCGGGTCGCAGCCCGCCGCCCGCGCGATGGTCAGCGTCTCGGCCATCATCTGGGCCACCAGGTCGCGGCTGTCCGAGTGGTCGCAGATCTCCACCATCGTCGCGCGGGTCAGTGCGCTCAACGGGTTGAACGCCACGTTGCCCATCAGCTTGATCCAGATGTCCTCGCGAACGTCCTTCTCGACCGGGCACTTCAGGCCGCCCGCGACCATCGCCTCGCTCAGCGCCACGCAGCGCGGCGAGATCGACCGGTCGGGCTCGCCGATCGAGAAGCGCGTGCCTTCGAGGTGCCGGATCACGCCCGGCGACTCGATCTCGGTCGAGCAGTAGACGACGCAGCCGATCGCCCGCTCCATCGGCAGGACGGCCGTCACCGAGCCACCGGGGTCCACGGCCTCGATCCGCTGACCTTCCAGAGGGTGGCCGGTCATGCCGTGGAAGTACCACCACGGGATGCCGTTCTGCGCCGCGATCACGGCGGTGTCGCGACCCAGCAGCGGTGCCAGCAGATCACCCGACGACGCGTACGAGTACGCCTTCAGGCCGAGGAAGACGTAGTCGACCTCGCCCACCTCGGCGGGATCGGAGGTCGCGTGTGGATGCGCGGTGAAGTCACCACGAGGACTCAGCACCCGCACGCCGTGCTCCCGCATCGCGGCGAGATGAGCTCCACGTGCGATCAGGTGGACCTCCACGCCCGCACGATGCAAGGCCGCACCGACGTAGGCACCGATCGCTCCGGCTCCGAGAACAGCGATCTTCATGTCACGCCCCGCTCCGCCAGACACACCGGCAAGATTGCATACAGTATACGGACAACATGACCAAAGCTCTAGAAGTGCTTTTTGCATACCAAAAGCTGTATTCTGTCTGGCATGACCTCTTTGCCCAGTGGCCGCCGTGCCGCCCGCGGTCCACTCAGCGCCGCCGCGAGCCGCCGCGTCGAACGGCCGGCACCGCTGCGACAAGCCGTCTACGACGCCTTGCTCGAGCTCATCGTCAACCGGACCCTCGCGCCCGGCCAGCACCTGGTCGAGGCCGAGCTCGCCGAGTACCTGGGCGTGAGCAGGCAGCCGGTGCGCGAGGCCCTGCAGCGGCTGCAGACCGACGGCTGGGTCGACCTGCGCCCCGCCCAGGGCGCCTTCGTGCACACCCCGACCGAGGAGGAGGCCGACCAGCTGCTCGCCGTGCGCAGCGTGCTCGAGACCTACTCCGCCAAGCTCGCCGCCGAGCACGCCACCGCACAGGACGTCAAGCAGCTCAAGAAGCTGCAGAAGGCCGGCGAGGACGCGCTGGCCGCCGCCGACGTGGACCGGCTGGTCGAGGCGAACGCCAACCTGCACGCCGCCGTCGCGTCGATCGGCCGCAACAAGGTCCTGTCCGAGATGATCGGACTGGTCGACCGCCGGGTGCGCTGGTACTACACCCCGATCGCCCGCCCACGGAGCCGTGACTCGTGGAACGAACACGCTGAGCTGATCGCCGCCATCGCCGACGGTGACGCAGAGCGAGCCGGCGAGGTCATGCACCGTCATGCGGAGCAGACCCGGCAGACCTATCACGACCAGAAGACCACCGAAGGTAACTGAGTCATCACGCTCAGATCACCCGAAATCGGTCATTTGGTGCCGCACGGGTGATCCCCGACACGATGGCCGCAGATTGCATACAAAACGCAGTATGCTGAATGTGGGCAGGGACGGGGTCGATGAGGACCCGGAGTGGGTATCCGATGGAAAGAGCCCCGGCCGCAACCCTGCTTTCCCCGTGCGACAGTGCCTGCAGGGCTTCTGCGCGCCTCGGGGGTGACCATCGACAGAAAGAGAAGGAAGACCATGCCTCGTTGGAAGAACCTCGTGAACGCGCTCACCAGGCCGCGCCAGGGATTCTCCGCCGACGGCCGCACGCTCGGCCTCGGACTGGCCACCGCGCTGAACGAGCAGCGCAAGGACGCCGAGGCCGTAGCGGCCGTGGCCAAGACGCTGCGCCCCAACTCTCAGGGCAAGGACGCCGAAGGCCACACGATTCACGGCTGAGTGTCCTTGACGGGAGCGTCCTCGCTCCTCTGTGCACTCTCCGCTCCCTCCACGGCGGACTGGGCGGCCCGCCTGGAGGTGTGCAGGCTCCACACCGTGGTGATGGCGAGCGTCACCACGATCACCCCGAGAGACACCACGATCGGGATCTCCGGAGCCCACGAGACACCGTGGTGGTGCAGCGCCTCGAAGATGAGCTTGAGCCCGATGAACGCGAGCACCACCGCGAGGCCCTTGCTCAGGTGCACCAGGCGATCCAGCAGGCCGCCCACCAGGAAGAAGAGCTGGCGCAGGCCCATCAACGCGAACGCGTTGGCGGTCAGCACCAGGTAGGGCTCCTTGGTGAGACCGAAGATCGCCGGGATCGAGTCCACCGCGAACAGCAGGTCCGTGGTGCCCACCGCGACCATGACGATCAGCATCGGCGTCACCACGCGGCGACCGTCGACGCGCGTCGTCAGGGCGGCGCCGTGATAGGTCGTCGTCGCCGGGACGACCTTCTTCACGGCGCGCAACGCGGCGTTCTCGGAGAACTCGGCCTCCTCGGTTTCCTCCTGCCGCAACAGCTTCCACGCGGTGTAGATCAGGAAGGCACCGAAGAGATAGAACAGCCAGTCGAACCGCGCGATCGCCTGCGCACCCAGCGCGATGAACACGGCCCGGAGCAACAGGGCCAGGACGATGCCGACGATGAGCACCTTCTGCCGGTACTCCCGCGGCACCGCGAACCTGGCCATGATGAGCACGAACACGAACAGGTTGTCGACGCTCAGCGAGTACTCGGTGATCCAGCCGGCGAAGAACTCGCCACCGTACGACGGCCCGGCGAGGAACGTGATGCCGAGTCCGAAGAGGACGGCCAGGCCGACGTAGAACAGCACCCAGTACAGCGACTCGCGGAACGACGGCTCGTGCGGTTTTCGTGCCACCAGGTAGAAGTCGAACGCGATCACGGCGGCGATGCCGCCCATGGTCGCGATCCACACCCAGACAGGAAGATCCAGCATTCTCGCTCCTCCGGCGGAAGGTCAGCGGGACGTGGCGGCGCCAGAAGTGGCACCAGCGGTGCGCATGCGCAGCGCGATGCGCTCGTGCAGCCACAGGAATCCGATCGCCCAGCCCATGCTCACGAGTCCCTGGTAGGCGAGGAAACCGGCCAGGTCCGAGGGCAGCCGGACCTGGCCGGTGAGCACCAGGCTCACGGAGATCTCGTGCACCAGGCGGGCGAGCGGGAAGCCCGCCAGCCAGAACAGCGCGACGGGAGCGAACCGCCCGCGCGGCAGCCGGCCCGACGCGATGAGCACGCCGAGACCGCCGCCGAGCAACGCCAACGGCACACCGAGCGCGAGCATCGTCACCAACGCCCACGAGAGGGGCTGGCCGACCAAGGCCGCCAGCCCGCCCGCAACCACACCGGCGGCGAGACCGACCACCGCACCGGGTATTGCCTCTCGGATCTCCATCAGTCCACCACGACGCCGAAGCGGACCAGGCTGTAGAACAGCATGCCGAGGTAGAACACGGCGCCCAGCCCGATGATGATGTTCGTGACCAGCTTGGGCCGGATGGGTTTGGGCAGCATCCGGTTGTTCACGAGCAGCAGCACGACGCAGTAGGCACCCATCGCGAACGTGGAGAGGAACGCCAGGACGTCGAGGATCGCTCCTGGTCCGTCCGCCGGTCCCCACAGCAGGATGATGATGCCGAACGTGATGACGCCCCACAGGAATCCCGCGTAGAGGTGCGACATCCGGAACCGCTTCGCGCCGGGCACGAAGTGGTACGCCATGTCGGCCTGGCCGCGGGAGAACGAGTCGAACAGGCCCAGCGTGGCGTTCAGGCCGATCAGCGCGATGAACCCGAGGAACACCGCACCGAGCACCGGGCCGCCCGCCGAGGCGAAGGCGTCCGACATGCCGTTGAGCGCCGCTTCCCGTTCACCGGCCTCGATCAGCGCCTTCACGTTCGGGCTCTCCCGGTTCGCAGCCTGGGCGAGCACGGTGAACGAGACCGTGACCAGCATCGTGATGCCCCAGAAGAGCAACAGGGCGTCGAACGTGACCCAGCGTCGCCAGCCCTTCCACTTCGCCATCTCGGCGGGATCCGAGGTGTCGAACATGAAGCCGCGGCTGGGCATCTGCTCTTCCTTGCCCGCGTGCCGCAACCCGCGCACCTTCGGGATGTGCGCGCCCATGCCGGCGCCGCTGTCGCGCAGGTGCAGCGTGTACCACATCTGCTGCATGCCGGACGGTCCGGCGAACGCGATCGAGCCGACGATGACCGGGAACCACGTCGCCGACAGGGCGTCCGCCGGCAGGTAGCCGAACTGGAACATGCCGGTGACGGTGCTGACCAGGTCCTGCCACGTGCCGACCATCGCAGCGACGATCGCGGTGCTGACGACCAGCAGTCCGATGAGGATGGACAGCAGGTTCTCCAGCAGGTTGTAGATGACCTTCGCCAGGCTGAAGAGCACGCCGACCAGGATCAGGCCCACGCAGGCCGACACCGTCCACGGTATGCCGGTGATCCGCTCGAGCGCCGCCGCGCCCGCGGAGAGATGGCCCGGCCAGATGTAGACGGCCATCGCCACGATGAAGAAGAACCACATGATCGGCTTGAACACGCGTGCCGCGCCGAAGAAGATGCTCTCGCCCGTCGCCATGGCGTAGCGGGCCATCTCCAGCATCACGACGGCCTGCAGGGTCACGCCGATCAGGAACAGCCATCGGATGTCCGGCCCGAAGAGCAGCACGAGCCGGGGCCACATGTAGGCCTCGCCCATGCCCACGCCGAGTGCCACCAGGAAGACGGTGGGGCCCAGCAGGTGAATCGACGGTGGCGCGTCGGGCAGTTTCCTGATGGGCATCGCTTCCAGCCTGCCCGCGGGCCAGACACGCTCCCCCTGTGGTTCTTTCTGTGACTCTCTTTGGGGCGGTGCTGACACGTCCGTGCGGGCGACCAGATTTGGATCATCCACGGTTAACAACCTCCAGAGGACCGGCTGTCTTCGTTGACCTCCCTGGCGGGTTCGCGACCGTGGGCGTGACACGGTCGCGGACGGGCCATCTCTCCCTTGCTAGAGCGTCCTGCCGCTAACCGAGCAAGCCGGCGGCCCTTGCCCACCGATACTTCGCGCCCAGCACTGCGACAGGCTTCTCCGTTGTGTACGGATACGCAACCACTCCGTTCCGGTACAGGTACTCGCTGGCCTCCTCCACCTCGACGTCACCGGCGAGCGAGGCGACGACGGGCTTGTGGATGCCGTTCGCCCGGTACTCCTCCACCACGTCGACCACGAGCTTCGCGAACACCATCGGTGGCGTGACGATGGTGTGCCAGTAGCCGAGGATCAGCGAGTGGATGCGGTCGTCCGCGAGTCCGAGCGCGATCGTGTTCCGGTACGTCGAGGGCGGTTCCCCGCCGGTGATGTCGACCGGGTTGCCCGCCGCGCCGAACGGCGGGATGAACTTCCGGAACGCCGCGTCCAGATCGTCCGGAATGCTCATCAGCGACAACCCGTTGTCCACACAGGCGTCCGAGAGCAGCACGCCCGAACCGCCCGCGCCGGTGATGATGACGACGTTCTCGCCCTTCGGCGTGGCCAGCAGCGGAATGCCCCGCGCGTACTCCAGCAGGTCGTTCAGGCCGGGTGCCCGGATCACGCCGCTCTGCTTGAGGATGTCGTCGTAGACCCGGTCGTTGCCGGCCAGTGCGCCGGTGTGCGAGCTGGCCGCCTTGGCGCCCTGGTCGGTTCGCCCGGCCTTCAGCACGACGACCGGTTTCTTTTCCGAGACGCGCTTCGCCGTCTCCGCGAAGGAACGGCCGTCCTTCAGGTCTTCCAGGTGCATCGCGACGAGCTGGGTGTTCGGGTCCTGCTCGAAGAACGTCAGCAGGTCGTCCTCGTCGATGTCGGCCTTGTTGCCCACACCCACGATCGCGCTGACGCCCATGCCCGCGGAACGGCTGAAGCCGAGGATCGCCATGCCGATTCCGCCGCTCTGCGACGACAGCGCGACACCGCCCTTGACGTCGTACGGCGTGCAGAACGTCGCCGAGAGGTTCTCCGGCGTGTAGTAGTAGCCGTAGATGTTCGGGCCGAGGATGCGCACACCGTGCTTGCGCGCGATCGAGACGATCTCGTCCTGCAGCTCCTGGTTGCCCGTCTCGCCGAAGCCGGACGGGATCATGATCGCGCCGGCGACGCCCTTCCTGCCGACCTCTTCGAGGGCGGCGGGCACGAACTTGGCCGGGATCGCGAACACCGCGACGTCGACGTCACCCGGGACGTCGCCGATGCTCGCGAACGCCTTGCGCTCGAGGATCTCGTCGGCCTTGGGGTTGATCGGGTGGATCTCGCCCTGGAACCCGCCGTTGACGAGGTTCTTCATCACCGAGTTGCCGATCTTGCCCTCTTCGTTGGAGGCACCGATCACGGCGACGGCGGCCGGCTTCATGATGCGGTTCATCGCGGTCAGGATCTCGTCCTGCGTGAACCGGTGCGGTTCCTTCGCGGCGTTCTCGTCGACCAGGATCCGCACGTCGACCGCGGTGGCACCACCCGGAGTGGCGAGCACCGGGTTGAGGTCGACCTCCGCGAGCTGCGGGAAGTCCGTGACCAGGTCGGAGACGCGGTGGATCAGGTCGGCGAGCTTGTGCGCGTCGACGCCCTGCGCGCCGCGGACACCGCGCAGGATCTCCGCGGCCGCGATGCCGTTGACCATCGAGAGCGCCTCGGACGCGCTCGTGGGCGCCAGCCGGAACGTGACGTCCTTGAGCACCTCGACGAGCACCCCGCCGAGGCCGAACGCGACGATCTTGCCGAACGTCTCGTCCGTCACCGCGCCCACGATCACCTCGTGAACGTCGTTCCCGGTCGGCAGCTGCTGCTGGACCTGGACACCGGTGATGTCGGCGTCCGCCTTGTAGTTCTTCGCGTTGTGGATGATCGTGCGGTAGCCCTCGGCGACCTCGTTCGCGCTGCGGAGGCCCACCAGCACGCCACCGGCCTCGGTCTTGTGCAGGATGTCCGGTGAGACGATCTTGAGCACGACCGGGTAGCCGATCTCCTCGGCGAACGCGACGGCGCCCTCGGACGACTTCGCCAGCGCCTCGGCCGGGGTCGCGATCCCGTAGGCGTCACAGACCCGCTTGCCCTCCGGCGCGGTGAGCGACGCCCGTCCCTCCGCCCGCACCTTCGCGAGCACGTTCTCGACCGCGGCGCGGTCGTAGCCGTTGTCCGGCATGAGATCTCGTCTCCCTAGAGGTATCAGATGACGCCGGCGGTGCGGAGTTCGGCCAGTCGTTCGCTGCTGTAGCCCAAGGCGCCCAGGACCTCGTCGTTGTGCTCACCGAGCAACGGCGAGCGGTGCACCTCGACCGGCGAGTCGGAGAGCTTGAGCGGGCAGCCGACCGTCTTGAACGTGCCGCGCTCGGGGTGCTCGACCTCGACGACGGTCTCCAGCTCGGCCAGCGTCTCGTCCTCGATGATCTCCTTGGTGGACAGGATGGGTCCGCACGGGATGTTGTGGGCGTTGAGCTTGTCCATCACCTCCCACTTGGTGTGCTTCTCCGTCCACTCCTCGATCAGCGCGAACGCCTTGTCCAGCTTGGAGAGCCGGACCTCCGGCGTCGCCCAGGCCGGGTCGTCGGCGAGCTCGGGCCTGCCGATCAGCTCGGTCAGCGGCTTCCACCCGACCGGCTGGATGATCACGTAGATGTAGTCGTTCGGGCCGCCGGGGGCACAGCGCACCGCCCAGCCGGGCTGGCCACCACCGGATGCGTTGCCGGAGCGGGGAACCTCGTCCCCGAACTGCTCGTTCGGGTACTCCCCCAGCGGCCCGTGGGCGAGCCGCTGCTGGTCGCGCAGCTTCACCCGGCACAGGTTCAGGACGGCGTCCTGCATGGCCACCTGGACGCGCTGCCCGCGCGCGGTGTTCGTCCGCTGGTACAGCGCGGCCAGGATCGCGGCCACCAGGTGGATTCCGGTGCCGGAGTCACCGATCTGCGCGCCGGTGGCGAGCGGTGGCCCGTTCTCGAACCCGGTCGTGCTCATCGAGCCGCCCATGGCCTGCGCGATCACCTCGTAGGCCTTGAAGTCGGCGTAGCGGCCGGGGCCGAAGCCCTTGATGGAGGCGTAGATGAGCTTGGAGTTGAGCTCGTGCAGCTTCTCCCACGGGTAGCCGAAACGCTCGACGACGCCGGGGCCGAAGTTCTCGACGAGGATGTCCACCTCGCCGACGAGCTTCTCGAAGATCTCCTTGCCCTCCGGGGCCTTCATGTTGAGCGTGATGCTCCGCTTGTTGCAGTTGAGCATCGTGAAGTAGAGACTGTCCACATCGGGCAGATCGCGCAGCTGGCCGCGGGTGATGTCGCCCCGTCCCGGCGTTTCCAGCTTGATGACGTCCGCGCCCAGCCAGGCGAGCAGCTGGGTCGACGACGGTCCGGACTGCACGTGCGTCATGTCGAGGACTTTGACGCCTTCCAAGGCCTTGCCGGCAGTGATTCCCATTGGCTGGCTCACCTACTTGTACATCGTCTGGTTCATGGTTCCTGGCGCGTACACGTCGGGGTCGATCCACACGTTGATCAACGAGGGCTTGCCGGACTCGCGGGCGCGCTGCAGCGCCGGGCCGATGTCCTTGGGATCGCGCACTTCCTCGCCGTAGCCGCCGAGCATCTTGGCGAACTGGTCGTACTTGACGTCGCCGAGCGTGTTGCCGACGCGCTCGCGTTCCAGGCCGTACTTGGCGGCCTGGCCGTAGCGGATCTGGTTCATGGAGGAGTTGTTGCCGACGATGCCGACGAACGGCAGGTTGTAGCGGACGAGCGTCTCGAAGTCCCAGCCGGTGAGGCTGAACGCTCCGTCACCGAAGAGAGCCACGACCTCCTTGTCCGGCCGCGCGAGCTTCGCGGCGAGCACGAACGGCACACCGACGCCGAGCGTCCCGAGTGGACCGGGGTCCATCCAGTGGCCCGGCGACTTGGGTTGCACCACCTGGCCGGAGAACGTGACGACGTCCCCGCCGTCGCCGATGTAGATGGAGTCCTCGGTGAGGAAGTCGTTGATCTCGCTCACCAGCCGGTACGGGTGGATCGGCATGTCGTCGGAGCGCAGGTGCTCCAGGCGCTTCTGCCGGGCCTTCTCCTCGACCGCCTGCAGCTCCTCCAGCCACACCTTGCGGCCCATCGCGCCGTTGTCCTCCCGGCCGGAGGCGGCCTGCGCGACGCTGGACAGCACCAGGTCCGCGTCACCGACGATGCCGAGGTCGATGTCGCGGTTCTTGCCGACGGTGCGGTAGTCGAGATCGATCTGCACGACCGTCGCGTTCGCGGAAAGCCTGCGGCCGTAGCCCATCCGGAAGTCGAACGGGGTACCGACGATGACGATCACGTCGGCGTTGTCGAAGGCGTAGCGGCGCGACAGCTGGAAGTGGTGCGGGTCGCCGGGCGGCAGGGTGCCGCGGCCCGCGCCGTTCATGTAGGCGGGGATGTTCAACGTCCGCACGAGCTCGATCGCGGAGTCCGTGGCGCGCGTCGTCCACACCTGGCTGCCCAGCAGGATCGCCGGCTTCTTGGCGTGCACCAACAGGTCTGCGAGCTTCTCGATGTCCCTCGGGTCGCCGGCGCTGCGCGTGGACGCGCGGTAGTGACCGGCCTGCGGGATGCGGGCCGTGCCGAGGGGGACCTTGGCGTCCAGGACGTCGCGCGGGATCTCCAGGAACGACGGGCCGGGCGCGCCGGCGTTCGCCTCGCGGAACGCCATCGACACCATGTCGGCGATGCGCGCGGTGTGCGGGACGTTCGCGGCGAACTTGGTGATCGGCGTCATCATGTCGACGTGCGGGAGGTCCTGCAGTGAGCCCATCTTGTGCTGGCTCAACGCACCCTGGCCGCCGATCAGCAGCATCGGGCTCTCCGCGCGGAAGGCGTTGGCGACGCCCGTGACGGCGTCGGTGGTGCCGGGGCCCGCGGTCACGACCGCGCAACCGGGCTTGCCGGTGATGCGTGCGTAGCCGTCCGCGGCGTGTGCGGCTACTTGTTCGTGTCGTACGTCGACGACGGCGATGCCCTCGTCCACGCAGCCGTCGTAGATGTCGATGATGTGTCCACCGCACAGCGTGAAGATGGTGTCGACGCCCTCGGCCTTGAGCGCTTTGGCGACCAGATGGCCACCAGAGATCGACCCAGAATCCGACCCAGCCTCCGCGGAACTCGTCATCGGCGATCAGCTCCCCTAGCGCTCGACTGTAGATTGCATACCGTATGAGGTAGGCATATCGTTACTCCGCTACCAACCGGATGTCCATAGATGGCCGCAAGTTTTCGGCGAGAGGACGTAGACGGTGGATCTTTTCGAACACGAGGCCCGGGACCTCTTCGAGCGGTACGGGGTCCCCGTTCCGCGCGGTTTCGTGGCGGACACTCCTGAATCCGCGCGCGAGGCGGCCGTGAAACTGGGCGGCACCGTCGTCGTGAAGGCTCAGGTGAAGACCGGCGGGCGCGGTAAGGCCGGTGGCATCAAACTGGCTGCATCGCCCGACGACGCGGCTGCTGCCGCCACCGCCATCCTGGGGATGGACATCAAGGGTCACACCGTGCACAAGGTGCTGGTGACCGAGGCGAGCGAGATCGCCGAGGAGTTCTACCTGTCGTTTCTTCTCGATCGTGCCAACAGGACGTTCATCGGCATGGCGTCGGTCACCGGGGGCATGGAGATCGAGGAGATGACCGACTCCATCACTCGAATGCCAGCTTCGTCCTTCGACGCAGCTGCGGTGTTTCCAGCTTCGATTGCCGACGAAGTGAACGCCGTCGCTTCCGCTTTGTGGAAGGCCTTCGTTTCCGAGGACGCCACTCTCGTCGAGGTGAACCCGTTGGCGCTCACGAAATCCGGCAGGATCGTCGCACTGGACGGCAAGGTGACGCTCGACGACAACGCCTCCTTCAGGCATTCCCGCACCGATTCAGGCGCGGAGGGTGACCCGCTGGAGGTCCGTGCGGCCGAGAAGGGCCTCAACTACGTCAAGCTCGACGGCACGGTCGGCGTCATCGGCAACGGCGCCGGCCTCGTGATGTCCACATTGGACGTCGTAGCGCTGGCCGGTGCCGCGCCCGCGAACTTCCTCGACATCGGCGGTGGCGCCTCGGCCCAGGTCATGGCCGACGGCCTCGACGTCATCCTCTCCGACCCGTCGGTGCGCAGCGTGTTCGTGAACGTGTTCGGCGGCATCACCGCGTGCGACGCGGTGGCCAACGGAATCGTGCAAGCACTCGGTCTGCTCGGCGACCGCGCCGACAAACCGCTGGTGGTGCGGCTCGACGGCAACAACGCCGAGGCCGGCCACCGCATCCTCGACGAAGCCCGGCACCCGCTGATCACCGTGGCGCACACGATGGACGACGCTGCGGGCCGTGCCGCCGCGCTCGCCGGCGCCGGTAAGGAGTCCTGATGGCGATCTTCCTCGACGAGAGCAGCCGCGTGGTCGTGCAGGGCATGACCGGGTCGGAGGGCTCCAAGCACACCCGCCGCATGCTGGCGGCCGGCACCCGGGTCGTCGGCGGTGTCAACGCGCGCAAGGCCGGCACGTCCGTGGACTTCGACGAGGTGACGCTGCCGGTGTTCGGCACGGTCGCCGAGGCGATGGCGGAAACCGGCGCGAACGTGTCGGTGCTCTTCGTCCCGCCCGCGTTCACCAAGGACGCGGTCATCGAGGCGGTCGACGCCGGGATCGGGCTCGCCGTGGTGATCACCGAGGGCGTCCCGGTCCACGACACGGCCCAGTTCTGGGCGCACGCGCAGGGCAAGTCGACGCGGATCATCGGGCCGAACTGTCCCGGCATCATCAGCCCCGGCAGGTCGAACGCGGGCATCATCCCCGCCGACATCACGAAGCCGGGCTCGATCGGGCTGGTGTCGAAGTCGGGAACCCTGACCTACCAGCTGATGCACGAGCTCAAGGACTTCGGCTTCACCACGTGCGTCGGCATCGGCGGCGACCCGATCGTCGGCACCACGCACATCGACGCGATCGCGGCGTTCGAGGCCGACCCCGAGACCGAGCTCATCGTGATGATCGGCGAGATCGGTGGCGACGCGGAGGAACGAGCCGCGGAGTTCGTGCGGGACAACGTGTCCAAGCCGGTGGTGGGCTACGTCGCCGGCTTCACCGCGCCCGAGGGCAAGACGATGGGCCACGCGGGCGCCATCGTCTCGGGGTCCTCGGGCACGGCGGAAGCCAAGAAGCAGGCCATGGAGGCGGTCGGGATCAAGGTCGGCAGGACGCCGTCGGAGACCGCCGCGCTGGCCAGGGCGATCCTGACCAGTTAGAACAAAGGGCCTTGTCCGCCACGTCGAACGAGGACGGCTTCGAGTCCATCCGGTTCGTGTTGGTCACGACCGACACGAACCGGCCGTCCTCGGTGACCAGCGTGAACGAGTGGTGGCCCGTGGGCAGGGCGCCGTTGTGCCCCCACGCCACGCCGCCGCACGTCAGCGGCAGCTTGACCAGCGCGAGCCCGTAGGCGTCGGCGGGCCCCACGTCCGCTTCATCTCGGCCAGCGCGGCGGGTGAGACGACCTGCCCGCCCAGCAGTGCCCGGTAGAACCGCTGCAGATCGTCCACTGACGCAGCAGCACGCCGGACTGGCTGGTCACGACGCCCCCTCGTCCCCGGTGATCGACACCTTATCGAGACGCACGCGTTCACTGCACGGATCCCGCCGTGAGAGGAAGATCGGCGATGTGCTGACCCAGTGGCTCCACACCGTTCCACCGCTGCTGGTCTACATCGTCGTAGGCCTTGTCGTCGGTCTCGAAAGCGTCGGGATCCCGTTGCCGGGCGAGATCGTCCTCGTCACCGCCGCGCTCATGGCCTCGCACCACGACGGCATCTCGCCGATCGTCGTCGGCGCAGTGGCCTCGGCGGGCGCGATCGCCGGCGACAGCGCCGGGTACGCGCTGGGCAAGCGGTTCGGCCCCCGCGTGTTCGGGTGGGCGGGCGAGAAGTTTCCCCGGCACTTCAGCGAGGACAGGGTCGGCCGCGCCCAGGCGCTGTTCGAACGGTACGGCGCCTGGGCGGTCTTCTTCGGCCGGTTCGTGGCGTTGCTGCGGATCCTGTCCGGTCCGCTCGCCGCCACGATGGGCATGCACTACGGGAAGTTCCTGCTGGCCAACGCTGCTGGCGGCATCGCGTGGGCCGGTGGCACGACGGTGGTGGTCTACTTCGCGGGGGAGGCGGCCGAGCACTACCTCGCCGAGTTCTCCTGGGTCGCGCTGCTCGTCGTGCTGCTCGCGGTGATCGGGTTCAGCGTCCGAGCCCGGCTCCGCCGTTCACCCCGATGACCTGCGCGGTGATGTGCCCGGCCTCGGGTGAGGTCAGGAACGTCACCGCGGCGGCGACGTCGGCCGGGGTGCCCGCGCGCCCGTTGGCGGGGTTGCCGACGAGCTTCTTGCGCCGTTCCTCGCTGAGGGTTCCGCCGAAGAACTCGGTGTCCTCGGTGACGCCGGGCGAGACCACGTTGACCGTGATCCCCCGCCCGCCCAGCGCGAACGCGAGATCCGCCGTCCACGCCTCCACCGCCGCCTTCGCCGCGCCGTAGGCACCCGAGCCGCGCCGGCCCGCGATCGACCCGAGCGTCACGACCCTGGCGTTGTCGGCGAGCCGCGGTTCCAGCGCGGTCGTCACCAGCACGGCGCTGATCACGTTGGACTCGTAGTTGGCGAACCACAGGTTCTTCACGTCCGCCAGGTTCTCCGGCGCGGGCAGGCGCCGGGTCATGTTGCCTCCCGCGTTGTTCACCAGCACGTCCACTGAGGACGGCAGGTCGCTGAGCGCCGCCTGGACGGCGTCCGGGTCGGACGCGTCGAACACCACCGCCCGCGCGCCGATCTCCTCGGCCGCCGCCTTCAGGACGTCCTCCCGCCTGCCCGTGATCACCACGTCCAGGCCCTGCTCCACGAGCCGGGCCGCCACCGCCCTGCCGATGCCCGTGCCGCCGCCGGTCACCACTGCTGTTCGTGTCATGCGATCTTTGATAACAGTCGAATACATGCAGGTCGATCGGCCTGTCAGCCCATCGGGGTTCACGTGTGTGACTAGGCTGCTCAGGTCAGCACAACTGGGGAGTTTTTCAATGACAACTCACGTTCTGGAAACCGACGGCGCGGCCATCACGTACGACGTGCACGGCGAGGGCGGCCGCCCGTTGATGATGATCGGCCAGCCCATGGACGCGAGCGGTTTCACCGCGCTGCGCGCCCGGTTCCCCGACCGCACGGTGATCACCTACGACCCCCGCGGACTCGGCCGCAGCACGAGGTCGGACGGCCGCACCGACAACAACCCGGAGACGCAGGCCGCCGACGTGCACGCGGTGATCCAGGCGGTCGGCGGGCCGGTCGACATGTTCGCGTCCAGCGGTGGCGCGGTCACGGCGCTCGAACTCGTGGCGACCTACCCGGACGACGTGGTCACGCTGGTCGCGCACGAGCCGCCGATCATCGACGTGCTGCCCGACGCGGAGGCCGCCCGACGTGCCCGCGACGGGTTCATCGACGCCTACTTCGCCGGCGGAACCGGTGCGGGCATGGCGCAGTTCATGGTGATGTCGTCGTGGCAGGGCGAGTACACCGACGAGTACTTCGCCCTGCCACCGGCCGACCCGGCGCAGTTCGGCATGCCGGCCGAGGACGACGGCACCCGCGACAACCCGTTGCTGTCGCGGAACTCGCTCGCGATCACCGACTACCAGGTGAAGGTGGACGCGCTCGCGGCCGCGCCGACCCGCATCGTGATCGCCGTGGGCGAGGAGACGGGCAACGCGTTCACCGCGCGCACGGCCGTGCACACCGCGAAGCTGCTCGGCCAGGAGGTCGTCGTCTTCCCCAGCCACCACGGCGGGTTCATGGGCGGCGAGTTCGGCTACGCGGGCAAGCCCGAGGAGTTCGGCGTCAAGCTGCGCGAAGTGCTCGGCTGAGGATCACGTCGGCGGCCCTTCCAGCGCCGCCGCCGTTCGCGATGGCGGCACGCATCCGGTCGAGGTTCTGCCGGATCGTGCCGCTCTTCGCGACCCGCTCGACCGCCGCGCGCAGGCCGGCGTGGTCGTCGACGCGTTCGCCGAGCCCGAGTTCTGCCACGCGATCGGCGTTCAGGACCTGTTCCGGCGTCTGCGGAACGACGACGAGCGGCACACCCTGGTGCAGAGCCTCCATGGTGGAGTTCATGCCGCCGTGGCTGATGAACACGTCGGCGTGCTTGAGCACCGCGGGCTGCGGGAACCACGGCCGCACATCGATGTTCTCCGGCACCGCGCCAACATCGCGCGCGGTCATCGCGACCTGCCAGGTGCCGTCGCCGAACTGGTCGACGCACGCCGCGTAGAAGCCGGCGTCGCTCATCACGGAACCGAGCGAGATGTACAGCAGCGGCAGATCCGTGCGGCGCGGTGACCACTCCTCGTCCAGGCGGCTGCCGAGCACCGGGCCGACGAAGTGGAACGACTCGTCGAACGTCTCCCCGAACGGCTGGAACTCGCGAGGCAGGAACACCACGCTGCACGCCTCCGGTGCCTCCACCGTGCTCCACGGGTCGAGCTCGACGCCGTGTCCGGCCGCGAACCGCGCGGTGTCCTCGGTGAGGTACCGGTCCAGGTCGACGTCCATCACCTTGTAGTGCTCGTTGGACGCGGTGTGCGGCATGGTGCGCACCGCCGGGATGCCGAGCTTGCGTGCCACCAGCCGCGCCGGCCAGTTCGTCGCGTCGTAGCAGATCAGGACGGGCCGATCGGTCCGGCAGCGGTCGAGCAGCACAGGGTAGGTGGCGCTCATCGCCCTGAAGTAGTGCGGAAACCACTCGTCGATCGGGTTGGCGGTGACCGGGCGGAAGTCGGGCAGCGCGGGCAGCTCCACCCAGCGCGCACCGGCAGCCGTCACGGCTTCCGCGTGTTCGGCGCCGGTCGCGTAGTCGACCTCGGCACCGCGTTTCACGAGCTCCTCGACCACCGCGAGGGTCGGTGTGACGTGGCCATGTCCAGCGAGTGTGACGAACAGGATCCCCATCTCCCCGATCCTGCCGAACACTGTCAAACGCATTTTCGGGCTCGAGTAACGTGGGATGGAGTTGATCAAGTACAGGGGGCGTTGTGGCAGAACGTGTCGTCGAGACGGGACAGGTCCGGCTGTGGAGCGAGGACCTCGGTGATCCGGCGGCTCCGCCGATCTTCCTGATCATGGGCGCCAACGCGTCCGCGATGGGATGGCCGGACGAGTTCGTCGAGCTGCTGGTCGGCGGCGGGTACCGGGTGATCAGGTACGACCACCGCGACACCGGCAAGTCGACGACGGTGCCGGACGCCACCTACGACTTCACCGACCTCGCCCAGGACGCGCTGGCGGTGCTGGACGCCCACGGCGTCGACAAGGCTCATGTCGTCGGCGTGTCGATGGGCGGTCTCATCGGCCAGCTGCTGGCCGTGGACCACCCCGGGCGTCTTCGGTCCCTCACGCTCGCCCTCACCGGTGCCCTCGACATGGGGACGACGGACGAGACGCAGCCGGACAACGGCGAGCGCATCAGCAGGATGATCGCGCTCGCCGAGCCGGGAGCCGACGTGGAGTCCGAGCTGGAACGCCGGGTGGCGCTCTGGCGGGAGCTGCACGGGGACAAGCTGCCGTTCGACGCGGCGGAGTACCGGCGGCTGGAGGAACGCGCGATCGCGCACGCGGGCACGTTCCTCCCGGCCACCGGACACGTGCGGCTCGGAGCCACGCCGCTGCCGCGTGGCGCGGAGGACCTGCGCAAGGCCGAGACTCCGACGCTGGTGCTCCAGGCGAGCGAGGATCCGTTCTACCCGCTCGGTTTCGGCCGTCACCTGGCAGGTCTGCTGCCGGACGCGCGGCTGCTGGAGCTCGACGGCATGGGACACAGCATCCCGGCCACGATGCATTCCGTGCTGGCGGACGCGATTCTCGAGCACATCCGCCTGCGCTAGCGCAGGAAGGCCTCGATCACCTCGGCCACGCGCAGGCCGCTGTCGAAGTTCGCCAGGTCGCGCGGGTGTTCACCCCGCACGGCCTGCGCGAACAGCGTGAGCCGCGAGTGGTCGGAACCGGTCTGCGTCAGCGGCACCGGCTCCCACGCGCCGCCGTCCGAAGTGGACAGGTCTGCCCACTGGTCGAGGCGCAGCGAGCGTTCGGTGCCCCACACGGTCCACTCGTAGATCTCCGGCCCGGCCAGTCCGGAGAACGCGGACACGTGCACCGGCACGCCGCTGCCCCGCAGCAGGCCGCGTGCCGCGACCTCGGCGGCGCCGGTTTCGGGGAAGTCCGCCGACACCGACTCGACGGTGAGGGGGCCGAGCAACCGGTCGGTGAGGTAGATGAAGTGCGACAGCACCTCGCGGACGAATCCGCCCTGCTCGTCTCGCGCGAGCCACGCCGCTTCCGCCTGGAACGCACGTGGCCAGCGCGGGAACTGCAGCCTGATCTCGACGCCCCGCAGTGCGCCGAGCTCCAGCAGCTGGCGTTCGATCTCCAGTGTGGCGACCATGTCCGACAGTGCGAAGTTCACGGCGTTCGCCCGTCCCCTGGCGGCGCCGGCCATCGCCCGCGCCTCGTCGAGGTCGACCGCGAGCGGTTTCTCGCAGAACACCGCCTTGCCCGCGGCGAACGCCTTGGCCGCGAGCTCGGCGTGCAGCGCGGGCGGGGTGGCGATGTACACCGCGTCCACTTCGGACAGCACGTCGTCGAGCGAGGTGACGACGGGGACGTCGAGGGTGCGGGGTGCGACGTCGACGCCCGCGACCACGGTGTAGTCGGGGTGTGCCCGCGCCGCCGTCAGCATCCGGGTGCCCATGGCGCCCAGGCCGACGACGGCGAGGCGAATCGGATCGGCGGTCATGTGCCTATTCTGCAGGGGCCCAGGCTCGCGACAGCTTGACCCGCGCGCCGGTCTGCAACAGCGACCCGGTGTAGAGCCTGGACGCGACCAGCAGGATCGCCACGACGGTGGCCGCCAGGATCCCGAGCGACAGCAGTGCCTCCCACGGTTGCGCCTGCTGCGCGAACATCCGCACCGGCATCGCCACCCCCGCCGTGAACGGCACGTACGACATGACGGCGAGCACCGCCGCGTTGTCGAAGAAGAACTGGACGCCGAAGTACGGGCCCATCACCGCGAGCATCACGAGGCCCATCGTCGAGCCGAGGTCCTCCTGACGGCTGACCAGCGCGCCCGCGACCGCCCACATCGACGAGATCAGCACGAACCCGAGCATCAGGAACGGCACGAACCACCCCAGCGCCGGCACCACCACGGCCAGCAGCTCGCCCAGTCCGGCGACCCGCAGCGCGATCGGTGCCGCGAGCGCCAGCACCACGACCTGGCCCAGCGTGAGGATCGTGTGCCCGAGGATCTTGCCGGCGAGCAGCGCCCGCACCGGCACCGTGGACACCAGGATCTCGACGATCCGGGTCTGCTTCTCGGTCACGGTGCTCTGCGCGATGGCCGCGCCGCCCATGCCGAACATCAGGAACACCAGCCCGAACACGAGCACCGTGACGAACCTCTGGCCGGAGTTCACCGCGGAGGCGTCCAGCAGCTCGACCGGCGGCGAAGCGACGAGCTGGCGGATCACGTCGTTCGGCGGGTCGTTCAGCGCGATGACCTTGATCCCGCTGCCGTCCGGCACGATCGCCGCCTCGACCTCGTCGGCCCTGACCAGTTCCGAAGCCGCCTGGACGTCCGCGACCTCGCGGACGTCGAGCGCCTTGCCCTGCACCACCTGCACGGCCGAGCCGACCGCCGCGACCTTCGGGTCGTCGTCGCCGAACACGGTCGGCAGCACGGTCAGCGCGAAGAGGCCGACGATCGTGGCGACGAACCCGATCCAGAACCCCTTGGTGGTGACGAAGGTCTTCATCTCGCGTTCGGCGACGAGCCAGGTCGCCTGGGAGAAGGAAGCACGAGCCATGTCAGATCACTTCCTTGAAGATCTCGTCGAGCGTGGGGACGACCGGCGTGAACGAGCGGACCTCGCCGCGCTTCACCGCTTCGGCGAGCACCCGCTGGGGTTCGGCCTCGAACACCGCGCGCGGCCCGTCGAGCTCCAGGATCGTCGCCCCCGGGACGTCGCGGACCCAGCCCGCGTCCTCGGCGACGACGATCTCGTAGCGGGTGCCCGCGTGGTTCTGGCGCAGTTCCTCGCGCGATCCGTTCGCCGCGATCCGTCCCTTTGAGATGATCACGACGTCGTCGCAGAGCCGTTCCACGATCGCGAGCTGGTGGCTGGAGAACAGCACCGGCACGCCGTTCGCGGCCCGCTTGCGCAGCACGTCCAGCACGGTCTCGACGGCGATCGGGTCGAGGCCGGAGAACGGCTCGTCGAGGATCAGCACGTCCGGGTCGTGCACCAGCGCGGCGGCGATCTGCACGCGCTGCTGGTTGCCGAGCGACAGCTGCTCCAGCCGGTCGTTCGCACGTCCGGTCAGCTCCAGGTCTTCGAGGAGCTGGTCGGTGTTGCGCTCCGCGACCGTCCGGTCGACGCCGTGCAACCGCCCGAGCCAGGTGATCTGCTCGCGCACCTTCATCTTCGGGTACAGCCCGCGCTCCTCCGGCATGTAGCCGAAGTGCGGCCTGCGTTGCGGAGTGACCGGCTCCCCCTGCCAGCTCACCGTGCCCCCGTGCGCGGCGAGCACCCCCAGCACGATCCGCATCGTCGTCGTCTTGCCGGATCCGTTCGCCCCCAGGAAGCCGGTCATCCGGCCGGGCTTCACGTCGAAACTCACCTCGTCGAGGACGCGGTGGTCGCCGAAGCTCCGGCTGATCC
This sequence comes from Lentzea atacamensis, assembly GCF_003269295.1. Taxonomy (GTDB): domain Bacteria; phylum Actinomycetota; class Actinomycetes; order Mycobacteriales; family Pseudonocardiaceae; genus Lentzea; species Lentzea atacamensis. The sequence goes on from NZ_QLTT01000001.1 coordinate 1,296,634, forward strand.
CCCTCACAGTCAACATGGGAGGAACGGTAGGCGGCCTCGTTCAAGATCGCGTCCGCCACGGGGCATCATCCGCGCGGAGGACTCCTTACGGACTAACGGGCTCCGACCGTCACGCCGAGGCGGTGGCCTCCTGTGTAGACGTTCATCGACGTGCCGCGCAGGAACCCGACCAGCGTCAGGCCCATCTCCTCGGCGAGGTCCGCCGCGAGCGACGACGGCGCGGACACCGCGGTGAGTACCGGAATCCCGGCCATGACAGCCTTCTGCACCAGCTCGAACGACGCCCGGCCGCTGACCATCAGCACGGTGCCGGTGAGCGGCAGCCGTCCGCCGCGGGTGGCCCAGCCGACGACCTTGTCCACCGCGTTGTGCCGGCCGACGTCCTCGCGCAGGCACAGCAGGTTGCCCCGGTCGTCGAACAACCCGGCCGCGTGCAGGCCGCCGGTCCGGTCGAAGACCCGTTGCGCTGCACGGAGTTTGGTCGGGAACTCGGTGATCAGCTTCGGGTCGAGCCGGATCGGGTCGGCCGCCACCTGCCAGGTCGCGGTGGTGCGCACGGCATCCAGGCTGGCCTTGCCGCAAAGGCCGCACGACGACGTGGTGTAGAAGTTGCGCTCGATCGACGGATCCGGTGGCGCGACACCTTCTGCGAGGCCGACGTCGAGCACGTTGTAGGTGTTGGTGCCGTCCGCCGTGGCACCCGCGCAGTAGCGGATCGACGCGATGTCGGACGGGTTGCGCACCACGCCCTCGCCGACCAGGAAGCCCGCGGCGAGGTCGAAGTCGTCACCAGGCGTACGCATGGTCACGGCGAGCGACCTGCCCCGCACCCGGATCTCCAGCGGTTCCTCGACCGCGAGCGTGTCCGGCCGCGCGACGGCCGCGTCGTCCACCAGCCGCACCACGCGCCGCCTGCTCGTCACCCGTCCCATCGCCTGCCTCCCTGCAGATCGCGACGCACTCGCCGAGCAGCCGCCGCAACACCTCGTCCCCGCTCATCGCCCGCACCGCCCTGGCCACCACCAAGCCGCGCGGCCACCACCGCCGCGCGGTGATCCCGCTCCTGCGCACGCAATGGGCGACCAGTTCCTCCGCCGCCGGAGCCTTGTCCGTGCCGATCATCTTGACGGCGAGCGGCAGCAGCTTGCGTCGTCCGTCCGTTGTGGACTGATCGTTCACGCACCGCGCCACACAGGCCAGCACCGGGTGCACGCAGGCCGGTCGGTCCGACCACACCTCGCCCGCGAGCACCGACGTCAGCTCCAACAGGCAACACCCCTCGGCGGGCGTCCGGTGCCAGCCCTTCGTCAGGACCGGTACCCGGCTCACAGCCGCGGCCTTCCCGGCTGCGAGAGGTGTCGCGTGAGCACCGCGCCCGCCAGCCCGAGCACTCCGGCTGCGACGAAGGCGAACTCGGGCCCCTGCGAGGCAAGGACGATCGCCGCGAGGAGCGCTCCGGCCGCCTTCGCCGTGTAGAGCACGCCGAAGTTCTGCGCCCCGTTCGTCTCGCCGAAGTACTCCCGCGTGACGCCGACCAGCAACGAGTAACAGCACCCCGTGCCCAGTCCCGCGAGCGTTGCTCCCACCAGCAACCCGATGACGTTGCCGGAGTACAGCAACACGAACTGCGCCAGGCCTCCGGTCGCCAGCGTCCAGACCAGCGCCTTCCTGCGGCCGATCCGGTCGGAGATCCACCCGACGAGCACGCGCCCGGTGCCCGTGGCCGCCGCGAGGGTCGCCAGCGCGACCGCCCCGAGCACCTTGTCGCCCACGAACAACGGCAGATAGGCCAGGTCGTAGAGCGAGACCGCCGCCGCGAACGCCACACCGCCGTACAGCCACCAGAACGTGCCACACCGCATGGCCTCGTGCGTGCGGAACTCCTTGAGCGCGAACCGGTTCGGCACCCGAGCCCGGTCCAGCGCCCACTCGCGCGGCGACACGTTCGGCGGCCACCAGTGCTCGGGCGGATCCTTCATCACCACCCCGGCCGCGGCGACCACCGCGGTGATCGCGATCGCGGCCTGCGTGAGGAACCCGCCGACGTCGCCGAGCAGGAACCCGGCGGCGAGCACGAACGGCACCGACCCGTACGCGAAGGCCCCGCTGACGAAGGCGACCTTCCTGGTGACGCGCTCCGGATACCACCGCACGATCGTGCCGAGGCACGTCGCGTAGACGAGGCCCGCGCCGATCCCTCCGAGGACGGAGTACCCGACGAGGTGTCCCTGCCCGAGCGTCACGAGCCCCGCACCACACAGGACCGCGCCGATCCACATGGCCCCGGCCGCCGTCAGTCTCTTCTGCTGCCGCAACCAGGCCGCCGGAAACGCCGTGCCCGCCTGGCACAACGTCCACAGCGCCAGCGCCCAGAACAACTCCGGCACACTCCACCGGTCCTGCAGCTGAGGGATCAGCGCGCCGAACCCGTACTGCCCGATGCCGGCCGCGAGCATCGCCGCCCAGGCCGCCCACAACACCGCGCGGCGCGACCGCCCCGACACCTCGACGTCGGTCTCCCCCACCCGGTAGAGCCTGCCGACGTGATCACGTAGGTAAGTCGCGACTGGCATGCCCTTCACCCCGTCCCGAGGATTGCATACAGTATGAGGTAGGCTATACCACGGGAGCCCTGATGAACATGCCCTGGAATCTCGCCCGCCAGACGGCGCGGGAAGCGGCCAAGCCGCTGGAGGCCGTCGAGGTCGCGCTGCCGGACGCGCTCGGCCTGGCCCTCGCGTCCGGTGTGCGGGCGCTGGCGAGCCAGCCGACCTGCGACACCTCGGCGATGGACGGCTACGCGGTGGCCGGACCAGGGCCGTGGACCGTCGTTGGGCGGGTGGCCGCTGGTGATTCGGTGCCGGAGGTGCGGCTGCGCGCGGGTGAGGCGTTCGGGGTGGCGACGGGTGCGCCGGTGCCGGACGGGTCGGACTCGGTGATCCCGGTGGAGCTGTGCTCGGTCGAGGCCGGGGTGCTCCGGGAGGCTGCGGGCGGGGCAGCGGACCGTCGGCCCGGCGAGTCCCGCCAGGCGCCGAACCGCCCGCCCGGCGACCACGGCGAGTCCCACCAGGCGCCGAACCGCCCGCCCGGCGACCACGGCGAGTCCCACCAGGCGCCGAACCGTCCACCTGGCAAGCACATCCGCCGCCGCGGCGAGGACTGGTCAGCGGGTGACGAGCTCGTTCCCGCCGGTTCCCTCGTCTCCCCCGCCGTCCTGGGCCTCGCGGCAGGCGCGGGCCACGACACCCTCCTGGTCCACCGCCGCCCCCGCGTCGCCGTGGTCGTGACCGGCGACGAGCTCCTCCACGCCGGCCCGCCCCGCCCCGGCCGGGTCCGCGACGCGATCGGCCCGATGCTCCCCGGCCTGCTCACCGGAGCCGACCTGTTCGGCACCACCCACCTGCGCGACGACCCGTCCGCCCTGGCCGACGCGCTGACCTTCGACCAGGCCGACGTGCTCGTCACGTGCGGCGCCACGTCCGTCGGCCCGGCTGACCACCTCCGCCGGGTGCTGGCCGACCTGGACGCCGAGGTGCTGGTCAGCGGCGTCGCCTGCCGCCCTGGCCACCCGATGCTGCTCGCCGTCCTGCCCGACGGCCGCTGTGTCGCGGGCCTGCCGGGCAACCCGTTCGCCGCACTGGCCGCGGTCCTCACCCTGCTCCGGCCGCTGCTCGACACCCTCGGCGGTCAGGCGATCCGGGCGCCGGTCACCGCCTGGCTGGGCGACGCCGGCGCACATCCTCACGACACGCGCCTGGTCCCGGTCACCAGAGCCGGCGTCCCCGTCGGGCACGACCGGCCGGGATCGCTGTGGGGTGCCGCGCTCGCCGACGCCCTCGCGGTCGTGCCGCCCGGCCACCGGGGCGGCGAGGTCGAGCTGCTGCCGTTGTGACTCAGGCGGGCCAGCCGGTGTAGCCCTCCGCCAGGTACCGCGACCCCGCCTCCGACCCCACCACCGATGCCAGCTCACCGAGCTGCCGCCGCACGTCGAAGCCGGTCGCGCCGGGCAGCGCGTGCAGCATCGTCGTCATCCAGTACGAGAAGTGCTGCGCCTTCCATACGCGTTCCAGCGCGCGCGGCCCGTACTCGTCCAGCGCGTCGCTGTCGTTCTTCAGCAACGCGCGTTCGATGACCTCGGCGAGCACCCGGACGTCCTGCAGCGCCAGGTTGAGTCCCTTCGCGCCGGTGGGCGGCACGGTGTGGGCGGCGTCGCCGGCGAGCAGGAGGTTGCCGTGGCGCATGGGTTCCGCGACGAAAGAGCGGAAGCGCAGCACCGTCTTCTCGGTGATCGGGCCCTCGTTCAGCGTGAAGCCGTCGGGGCCCGCCACCCGAGCCTGCAGCTCCTCCCAGATGCGGTCCGAGGACCAGGCGGCGGGATCGGTCTCCGGATCGCACTGGAAGTACATGCGCTGGTGGGTCTCGGTGCGCTGGCTGATCAACGCGAACCCGCGCGGCGAGTGCGAGTAGACCAGCTCCGGGGCGCTGCGCGGCGCCTCGGTGATGATGCCGAACCAGGCGAACGGGTACTCGCGGAAGCTGTGCGTGCGCACGGACTCCGGTACTTCGGCGCGGCAGATCGACCGCGAGCCGTCCGCCCCGACGAGCAGGTCGCAGCGGACTTCCTGGTGGACGCCGTCGCTGTCGGTGAAACGGATCGCGGGCCCGTTGATGTCGACCGACGTGTCGCTGACGCCGAACCGCACGTCGCCGCCGTCGCGGGCACGGGCGTTGGCGAGGTCGACGAACACGTCGGTCTGCGGGTACAGCCACACCGATTCGCCCACCAGCGCGCGGAAGTCGATGCGGTGGCTCTCGCCGCCGAACCGCAGATCGATGCCCTCGTGCGGATGGCCGTCGCGCAGCACGCGGTCGGACACGCCGGTGTCGACGAGCAAGCGGGCGCTGTCGGCTTCGAGGATGCCGGCGCGGACCGTGTTCTCGATCTCCACGCGGGTCCGGCAGTCGACCACCACGCTGCCGATCCCGTTGAGCGACAACAGATGTGACAGCATCAGTCCGGCCGGCCCCGCGCCGACGATGCCGACCTGGGTGCGCGTCATGACAGCTCCTTGGTGAGCGGGACGTCCAGCAACGACTGGAGATCGGTGAACTCGATGCCGTGCAGATCGCGCACGACGACACCGTTCTCGGTGATCAGGAAGGTCGCGAGGCCGGCGTACACGCTGCTGACGCACCGCAGCCCGGTGAGCGGATACGTGCACTCTTCGAGCAGTTTCGGTTTTCCGCACGTCCGATGTGGACGATCCGATTGACGTAGATGCCCTGCGTGCAACGTGTTCGGGGTAGATTTCCCCGAACTCCCCGACCTGCACGACGATGGTCGTCGCGGCGGCCATGATCGGTCCGAGGTTCCCGAACCGGCCGGCCCGGTGCGCCCTCGCCGGCGCCCGCCCCGATGGCCGCACCGCCGGCCCTGATCCGTTCAGCGAGATTCCCCTGCGGCACCAGGTCGAGCCCGACCGTCAGCCCTTCCGCCCCGCTGTCGAGCAACGCCTCGATCAGCTGCACCGGCTCCCCGGTGGGCCCGAAGCCACCGATCAGCACGGTCTCCCCGTCGGCGGTGCCCGCCACGGCCTCGCACGCGTTCACGCTTCCTCCTCCAGCACCCGCCGCGCCACCGCGAACGCGTGGTTGGCCGCCGGCACCCCGCAGTAGATCGCGCTCTGCAGGATCACCTCACCGATCTCCTCCACGCTGAGCCCGTTCCGCCGCGCCGCCGCGACGTGCAGCCCGAGCTCCTCCCAATGCCCCCGCGCGATCAACGCCGTGAGCGTGATCGCACTGCGCATCCGCCGATCGAGCCCTGGCCGCGTCCAGATCTCGCCCCAGGCGTAGCGCGTGATGAAGTCCTGGAAGTCCCGCGTGAACTCGTCCGGCGCGGCCCGATCGACATGCGCGTCCCCGAGCACCTCACGCCGAACCTTCATGCCGTCGTCGTACGACACCGCATCTCCTCGAGCACCCGCACCAACACCGCCGCCACTCCCGCCGGATCCTCGGCGGGCGGCAGATGCCCACACCCGGCGAGCACCACGTCAGCCGTCTCCGGCGACACCACGACGTCGTGCTCTCCCACCAGCACCCGCACCGGTGTGGTGGCCTCGCCCGCTTCGAACCGGCCCAGCGCCTCACAAGCCAGCGCGTACGACTCGTTGTCCGCATCGGCCAAGGCCCGCAGCAACGCCCCCGCGACCCGCGGCGCCCGCTCGACGAACCCCGGCGCGAACCACCGCTGCGCCGATCCCTCGACCATCACCGGCGTGCCGGCCCTGCGCACCAACTCGGCGCGCTCCCGCCACATCGCGGGCTCCCCGATCCGCGGCGCGGCCCCGATGCACACGACCGCCTCGAACGGACTCTCCGCCCGCGTCGCCAGCTCGAACCCGACAGCGCCGCCGAACGACACCCCGGCGTACACAACCGGCCGATTCCCGGCCAGCGCCTCGACGCACGTGGTCAGCTCTCCGGCGAGGTCCTCGACGGTGAACGGCGCCGCGGCAGGCGTGCCGGACCCGTGGCCGGGCAGATCCCAGCCGATCACCTCGAACTCGCCGGGCAGCACCATCGCGCAGTCCCGCCACAGCAACGCCACCGACGTGCCCAGCGAGGGCCCGACCACCAGCAACCGCTCCGAGGCCTCCGAACCGGCCAGCCTCGTCAAGCTCAGCTCAGTCGCCATTTCTGTCAGACCCCTCTGAGACGATTGGAGTGGGGACCTCGTGCTCCCCCCGGAGGGGGCCGAATCGGGATCGATTCCGACGGAGCACCTCGTCCACGAACGACTCGGCCATCCCGAGATACGCGGCCGGATCCGTGCCGCCACCCCGCTCGGCCAGCAGATCCTCAGCGGCCTCGGCGGCCCGGCGCGCCATCACGCCGGCGTGCACCTCAAGCCCTTCGGTCAGCTCCGCGGCCTGCGACGCCGCCACCACCGCGAGCTCCATCAACCCGCGCAGCGCCGGCCACTCGGCGTGCCAGGCCCCGTCGGGCCGCTCGTCCACCGCCCGCGCCGAGCACAGGTGCAGCTGCGCCCCGAGCTGCGGAGCCTGCAGAGCAGCGCTGTTCACCAGCACCGACAGCACCGGATTGCGCTTGTGCGGCATGGTCGACGACCCACCTCGCCCCGCCACGGCTCCCTCGCGGACCTCGCCGATCTCCGGCCGCCCCAGGGTCAGCACGTCCGCGGCCATCACGCCCAGCGCGTCGCACGTCCGCACCAGCGCGTCCCCGAGACGCGTGACCGGCGCACGGTAGGTGTGCCAGGGCATCCCGGGCCACACGAGCCCCAGGTGCTCGGCGAACGAAGCAGCCGCCGCAAGCGGGTCCACCACCGACGCCGCACGTGACAACGTGCCCGCCGCACCCCCGCACTGCACGGGCAGGTTTCGCGACACCGCGTCCAACTCGTCGAGGGAGTCCAGCACTCCCACCAACCACCGCGCTGCCTTCAGCCCGAACGTGATCGGCACGGCGAACTGGGTCAGCGTGCGTCCGGCCATGACGCTCGACCGGTGCTCATCAGCCAGCCGGGCGAGCGCGGCACCGACTCGCGCCAGATCGGCCGAGACACGCGACAACACATCGCGCGCCAGCAGCATCAGCGCCGTGTCGAGCACGTCCTGACTGGTCAGTCCGGTGTGGACGTCGCCGGAGACCTGGGATCGCAAGGCCGACACCAAAGGCAGAACCGGGTTCCCGGCGGCCTCGACCTCGGCCGGGTCCAGCACGGGTGTCCAGGAACCCAGCGACACCGGCGTGCCGAGGACCCGTGCCCAGGCGACCTCGACGTCCAGCATCGCCCGGACCAGTGCCGTGTGATCGACCAGTCCGGCGGCGCGATAGGAGCCCGGCAGCACGATCAGGTCCGCGGGAACGTGAAGAACACCGTCTCGGACGGGCCCTGCAGATGGATGTCGAAGCGAAGACGACCGTCCGTCTCGCGCGTGGCCACCAGGCCGTCGACGGCGTCGGTGGCGTCGGGCAGGTAGATCCGCGTGAACAAGCGGTCGAGCAGGCCGCGCGCGAACACCGTCACCGCGAAGAACGGCAGACCCGGCTCCACCGTGCTGAACCAGTAGTGCCCGGCCGCGTCGGTGCAGCAGCGGCCCCAGCCGGTGAACGCGGACCCGCGGCGTCGCAACGAACCACCGACGGCCGGAACGACACCGGAGGCGTCGGCCTGCCGGATCTCGATCATCGCGTCGGGCACCGGGTCGCCGGCGCCGTCGTAGACGTGGCCGTGCAGGACGACGGAGCCTGCCGCGCCGAAGGGCACCAGCTCGGAGTCGCCCGGATAGGCGAGGGCGTGGTGGAAGAACGGGCCGACGGTCTGGCCGGGAGTCGCTTCAGTCATCGGACGGCTCCAGGTAGGTCGCGTGGCTTCCGGTCAGCACGATGTCCCAGCGGTAGCCGAGCAGCCACTCGTGCTCGGACCGGGAGTGGTCGTAGGAGGCGATCAGGCGCGACCGAGCGGCCGGGTCGGTGATCGACTGGGCGATCGGGTCCAGGGCCAGCAGCTGGTCGCCGGGGAAGTACATCTGCGTGATCAGCCGCTGGGTGAAGTCCGTGCCGAACAAGGAGAAGTGGATGTGGGCGGGGCGCCAGGCGTTGTGGTGGTTGCGCCACGGGTAGGGGCCCGGCTTGATCGACGTGAACGAGTACCAGCCGTCGTCGTCGGTCAGGCAGCGGCCGACGCCGGTGAAGTTCGGGTCCAGCGGTGCCGGGTGCTGGTCGCCCTGGTGGGAGTAGCGGCCGGCGGCGTTGGCCTGCCAGATCTCCACCAGCTGGCGGCGCACCGGGCGGCCGTCGCCGTCGAGCACGCGGCCGTGGACGCGGATGCGTTCGCCGATGGGCTCGCCTCCGCGCTGGACGGTCAGGTCCGCCTCGACGGGTGCCACGTCGGAGTGCCCGAAGACCGGGGCGAGCAGCTCGGCGCCCTCGGGGTCGACGAGCTGGAGCTCCTTCGTCGGGTGGCGCAACAAGGTGCTGCGGTACGGCGGGAAGTCCAGCAGCGGCGCACCCGCCGGCGCGTCGGCATGGATCTTCGCGATCTCGTCGCTGATCTCGTGCTGACTGGTCGTCACGGGATCAAACGCTAAGGACGCGTGGCGGACGCCGTCGACCAAAGTCTTCCGCTGAACGGAAAGCATGCTCGACTTGACGCGATCGAGACGACCGCCCATATTGGGAGGATGCCCAGGGCCAGCGTGCGGGACCAGATCGTCGAAGCCGCATTCGAGCAGTTCCACCGGCACGGCTACAACGCGTGCGGCGTCAAGCTGATCACCGACAGCGCGGGTGTGCCCAAGGGCTCGTTCTACAACCACTTCGAGAGCAAGGAAGCGCTCGCGCTCGTCGTGATGGACCGCTACGGGGAGACGCGGCACCTCGACAAGCTCACCGACACGTCGGCACCAGCGCTGGTCCGGCTGCGCAGCCACTTCGAAGCGCTCGCCCAGGACATCGAGGACTTCGGCTACGAGCGCGGCTGCGTGTACGGCAACTTCAGCACCGAGGCGGCCGACCACATCCCCGCCATCCGGGAGGGCGTCGCGGCAGCCTTCGACCAGTGGGCGAAGGCGATCACCGCGGCGATCCGCGAGGCCCAGGCCGACGGCTCACTGACCACCCGGCAGGATGCCGGCGCCCTCGGCCGCTTCCTGATCAACGCCTGGGAAGGCGCCATCGTCGGCGAACGGGCGGCCAAGGACGGCTCGTCGTTCGCCGCGTTCTTCACCGTCGCGTTCGAGACCGTCCTGCACTGAACCGGAAGCAAGGCTGAACCGGGAATAAATATGACCGGTCGTCTCAATCCTTGACGGGACTAAGACGACCGGTCATATTGAGGTCATGAGTGACATCCAGCCCCGCTTCCGCACCATCGACGGCCTGTCGATCCGGTACGCCGAGAGCCCCCGTCAGAAGCCCGCCGCACTCCTGCTCAGCCCGTGGCCGGAGAGCCTCTACGCCTACGACGCCACCTGGTCGCGCCTGGCCGAGCACGCGCACCTGATCGCGGTCGACCTCCCCGGCTTCGGCCACTCCGAACTGCGCGAAGACCTCCTCAGCCCCAGCGCGATGGGCGAGTTCATCGTGCGCATCGCCGACGAGTTCGGCCTGACCGAGCCCCACGTCGTGGGCCCGGACATCGGCACCAGCGCGGCCCTGTTCGCCGCGGCGAACCACCCCGGCCGGTTTCGCAGCGTCGTCATCGGCAGCGGCGGCGCCCTCGTGCCGACCGACCTGGGCACCCCGCTGCACGAGTGGGTGCACGACGAGGACCTCGCGCCGTACAAAGCGTTGGGCTCCAAGGACATCGTCACCATCGCCATGGACGCGATCGAGGGCTACGAGCTACCGGACGTGGTGCGCCAGGACTACCTCGCCGCCTACCAGGGCCAGCGGTTCGTGGAGCAGCTGCCCTACGTCCGCGCCTACCCCACCGACCTGCGGACCCTGAACGGCCTGCTTCCCGCCATCACCACCCCGGTCCAGCTGATCAACGGCGCACACGACCCGGTGGTCCCGGTGTCGAACGTCGAGCACCTGCACAGCAAGCTGCCGAACAGCAAGCTCGACGTGGTCGACGCCGGCCACTTCGTGTGGGAGGAGAACGCGGACGAGTACGCCAGGATCGTCACCGAGTGGTGGCAGGCGAACTGATCATCCCACCGTGCAGGCCGCTCCGTTCAGCGTGAACGAGTCCGGCACGGAGTTGGCACCGCTGACAGAGGCGTTGAACCCGAGCGACACCGAACCGTCAGGCACGATCAACGCGGTGTAGCCGGCGTTCGTGACGGTCACGTCCGCACCCGACTGAGACACCGCGGCATTCCACATCTGCGTCACGGTCTGCCCATCCGCATAGCGCCAGCGCAACGTCCAGCCGTTGATCAGCTCACCGCTCGCGTTGCGCACGGTCACCTCACCCTGAAACGCACCGGGCCATTCGCTGTTGACCCGGTACACGACAACACAAGGCGGAGCGGGAGGAGCGGTCGAGGAAGGAGAGGGCGGTGCGGGTGCGGGTGTCGAGGTTGGACACTCCTGCGCCCACAGCCCGAGTTTCGCCTGCGACGCCTGGCTTTCCGCCTCGGTGAGCGGGCCGCCGTCCACTCCAGTGGTGCGCAGCATGCCGCTGCGAACGGCGAGCAACGCGAAGTCGGTGCCGTCGGACAGGATCAGCGACACCTCGCCGGGTGTGATGCTGGAGACACGAACTTCCTTGTCCAGCAACGTCTTCGTCGTGAAGTCCAGCGCCGCGGCTGCGGCGCACGATGGCGGCTCGGCGAGCAACGAGATCCGGGCGCGGGTGCCGTCCGCGAGTTCCACGGTGCGGCCGTCGATGACGGCACGCACCTTTGTGGACGGCTCCGCTTCCGAAGGCGACGAGGAGGACACTCGTGGTGCCGGCGAGGGCGTGCCGCCCTGCTCGGCCGTGCAGGCTGTGACGAACAGGGCCAACAGCACCACCAAGTGCTTCCGTGCTGCCATTGGACAAATCTATCTCCGGTGGCAGCGCGTGCAATCGGCTGTTCGGAGTTGATCAACTCGGGCGTTCAGAGGCCACAGTCGCCGTTGCGCGGTTGGTCACCAGCCGTTCACCGGCCCGTGGTGACCAATGGACAAGATCATGGCATCCATGATCCCTGCCGACGGAGGTCTTGAAGTGCAAACCCTGCAACCGCACTGGGCACATCGTCTGCTCGCCGCTCTCGCCATCGTGGCGTCCGTGCTCGGCGTGACCACTGTCGTGACGCCCGCCGCCGACGCGGCCGTCTACAGCTCCTGCACCCAGACGCGCTGTTCCGCGGCGCGCTCCGCCAACTCGACCTGGTCGTCGATGGGGTACCCGAGCGTCCGCGACTGGTACGACTGGCCGAACGGCCAGTGCAACTTCGCCGGCGGCACCTTCCAGAACCGCGAGGGCCAGCTGCCGTCCGGCCACCGCTACCAGGAGTTCGACGTCTACCCGCGCGCCTGCGGAGCCTCCCGGGACGCGTACCGGATCGTCGTCGACCGCACCAACGGCAACGTCTACTTCTCGCCGGACCACTACAGGAACTTCTACCGCCTCTGACGCCGCACCGGGCGCTGCGGCCGAGCCACGGCCGCAGCGCCCGCCAGGCTCACTTCCCCATCGCGCCGAGGGCACGCTTGAGCGACGACTCCGGGGTTTCCACGGCCGAGTCGAGCACCAGGTGGTCTTCCTCCCACGGCTCCCACAGGCCGCGCATCCGCCCGACGCGCGTCCACGGAACCGTGGGATGCCAGCCAGGAATGCCCCGGTCCCGCCCCTCGATCCGCTCGCGGTGCAGGTTCTCGTCGGAGCAGGCGCACTCGACGCCGACGAACACGCCGCCGAGCCGTTCGGTGAGCTCGCGCAGGCGTTCCCGGTTCGCGCGGGTGTGCCCGGCCACGTCGACGACCACGTCGATCCCGAGCTGGACGTGCCGGGCGATCGAGGCGGCGACGTTCAGGTCCACCAGCGATACCGCGAACCCGTCCAGCTCTTCGAACGGCGTCATCGTGCCCAGCAACCAGTCCATCGAGACGATGGGCCTGCGCAGAGTGCGGGCGAGCGGCTCCGCGAGCGTGCTTTTGCGCGCTCCGGGAATGCCCGCGATCAGCACGACGTGAGGGCACTCGGTGGTCGGCTCGAGGTTCAGATAGCGCTGTAGGCATCCTCCGTCATGCCACCACCTGAACAGCGATGCGGGCTCCCATGATCGCTGTTCGCTCTCGGGGCAATCCGCTGACAGCACCCTCACGGGCGGTTTCGTAGCCTCGGCACATCAGGAACCGATGAGAAGGAGCGGGTGTGCCGAGGTTTGCCCTGGTCGTGGCGTTGCTGACCGCGCTGACCGCGTGCACGTCGACCCCGCCGGCACCCGCCCCGGCGCCTGCGTCCAGCAGCACCCCACCGCCTCCGCAGACCTACGTGTCGATCGGTGACTCCTACGCCACCGGCTTCGCTCCGGGCGGCACCGGCGAGAGCTTCGCGCAGATCGTCGCGAAGCAGTCCGGGCTCAAGCTGATCAACCTCGCCTGCAACGGCGCCACCTCCGCCGACCTCGGCACCAAACCCGCGTGCGGCCAGGACGCGGGTGGCAGGACCCAGCTCGACGCGGCGGTGGAGGCGTTGCGCGCCACGAAGGCAGGGCTGGTCACCATCGTGATCGGCGGCAACGACCTGGCGCCGTGCGCGATCGCCCAGGACCCGCTGCAGTGCGCGACCACGACCGTCACCGCCATCACGACCAACGTCGCCGCGGCGCTCGCCGAGCTCCGCGAAGCCGCGCCGGACGTGAAGATCGTCGGGTTGACCTACCCGGACATCTTCCTCGGGGCGTGGGTGAACCCGTCGATCCCGAACGGCAAGAACATCGCGCGCCTGTCGGTCACGATGTTCCAGGACTTCAACAGCAAGATCGCCGCCGTGTACGCCGAGTTCGGTGCGAAGTTCGCCGACGTCACGAACACGACCGGCGGCTACGGGGCGCTGACGGACCTCACCCAGGACCCGAAGTACGGCCGGATCCCCGCCTCGGTGGCCAAGGTGTGTGCGCTCACCTACTTCTGCGACCGCACGGACGTGCACCCGACGCCCGCGGGCCACCAGGCGATCGCGGAGGCCGTCACCGCCGCGGGTCGCTGAACTCCGCCCGCACCCTAGTTCCTTCACCCACGGGCGAGTGCACGGTGAGCCGTCCGCCCACGGCCGCCACGCGGTCGTCCAGCCCGCGCAGCCGAGAGGCGCCACCGCTCCCGTTGTCACTCACGTCGACCGTGACCAGCCCGTCCACGCAGGTGACCTCGATCCTCACCTCGCGGGCCTGTGAATGCCTGATGGCGTTCGTCAGCGCCTCCGCGATCACGAAGTAGCAGGTCCGTTCCGCGACAGGCGAAAGCCGTTCCTCCGGCACACCCACCAGCACCGCCGGAACCGCGGACCGTTCGACGAGCGAGATCAGTGCGGGACCGAGTCCGGCGTCGGTCAGCAGGACGGGGTAGATGCCGCGGGCCAGCTCGCGCAGTTCGTCCAGCGCCTTGGCGAGCTCGTCGCGTGCGGCGGCCAGCAGTTCGGGTGAGCTTTCGGCCAGCTTCAGCGTGAGCAGGACCGAGACCAGCCGCTGCTGCGCGCCGTCGTGGAGATCGCGTTCGACCTGGCGGCGTGCCTCGTCGGCCGCTGCCACGATGCGCCGCAGCCGCAGCTCGTTCTGCACCGCCAGCGCCGCGCTCGCCGCGACCGCCCGCACGAAAGCGGGATCCAGCGCGGGATCGTGCACGAGCGCCGCCAGCCGCGTGCCACCGGCTTCGAGGTAGGTGACACCGCGCGAAGCAGGCGGCACCTCGCCGTAGACGATCTCCAGCGACGGGTCGTGCAGGGTCCTCGCGAGCACCGAGCGCAGGTCGTCCGGCAGCCCGGCGCCGAGCGACACGGCCAGCTCCCCCACCGCGGACCGGTCCAGCCGCGCCCGCAGCAGCCCGTAGAGCAACGCCAGCGGCCATCCGACCAGCACGACCTCGGTCGACCACTGCAACGCCGCCTGCACGCCCGGCGGCAACCCGAGCAACGCCGCCAGGTACGTGACGACCACGGTCAGCCCGATCGCCGCGCCACCCCACACGACCGGACCCAGATCGCGCCGTGCCACGCTGCCCGACCGCAGCCAGCGCGTGATCATCCGCGCGAGCAGTGCACCGAACAGCACGATCCCGCTGGTCATGACGACGACCGCGACCGCGGGGACGTCCGGAGCCGAGACCTCACGGATCACCACGATGTTCTGCGGCTCCAACGGCGTCACCAGCAGATAGCCCACGTTGACCGGCACCGTCAGCAAGTAGGCGACGCTCACCACCACGAGCTGCCAACGACTCGTGATGCGTCCGGTCGGGAAGGTGACCAGCAGGTGGCCGAGCACCGCGAGGTAGAACGTCTTGGTGGCGACCCCGATCGCGAACGCGGCGTCGTTCTCGACCGCCCCGGCCAGCCGCACGAACCACGCCAGCCCGACCGCGATCATCAGCTGCCCGCTGCGGCTGTCCGGGCGCCGGTCCGCCGCCTCCAGGCCCGCGCCGATGAACGACAACCCCACCGCGAGGTTGAGCACGACGGCGGGCACCGAGACCTCGTAGCCGCCCCAGACGAGCGCGCCCAGCGCGAGGAATCCGGTGCCCAGCCAGAGGATTCTCATCGGCGCAGGTAGGCGAGCACTGCCAGCACGCGCCGGTTGTCGTCGGGCCCCTGCCGCAGGCCGAGCTTCGTGAACACCGACCGCACGTACGCCTCCACCGTCTTGGGGCTCAGGAACAACCGCTCGCAGATCGCCTGGTTCGACCGTCCCTCGGCCATCACGGCGAGCACCTCGCGTTCGCGTTCCGACAACGACTCCAGCGGGTCGTCGACCCGCCGCCGTCCCACCAGCGTCGCCACCACGCCGGGTCGATCACGAGCCCGCCCGCCGCGACCCTGCGCACCGCGTCGGCCAGTTCGGCGGGGTCGGTGACCCGATCCTTGAGCAGGTAGCCGGCGCCACGCGCCTCCTGGTCGAGCAGCTGCAACGCGTAGTGCGGCTCGACGTGCGCGGAGAGGACGAGCACCCCGACGTCCGGGTGGTTCCTGCGGATCTCCTGCGCGGCGTCGAGCCCTTCGGTGGAGAAGCCCGGCGGCATCCGGATGTCCACGACCACGACGTCCGGCGGGGCGGCGCGCACCCGAGCCAGGAGCTCGGCCGCGTCACCGGTCTTCGCCACCACCTCGAACCCCGCGTCGGTGAGCAAACGCGCGACACCCTCGCGGAACAGCGCCGCGTCGTCAGCCAGTGCTACCCGCATGGGGCGATGGAACCACGTGCTCGACCCGCCTGCGCCGCCACATGAACAACACGACCGCGTTCACCACGACGAGTCCTGCCGCCGCGGGGTAGAAGAGCTGCATCGCGCCGGCGGTGTCGCTCACCACGAACGACCACACGATCTTGGACAGCCCACCGCCGTTGATCGCGACGAGCGCCCAGATCAGCGACCTCTGCCACAACGCCGCCGCCAGCCCGCCCAGCATCACCGGGACGAGGAGAGCCACGGCGATCTTCGCGAGCGTCCACTCCCCCAGCAGGTACTCGCGCTCGGCGGCGAGGAACTCGATCGCGCCGGGGGCCGGGTGCTCCGGCGCGGGGAACCACGCCATGCTCGTCGCCAGTGCGACGAGGGTGACCGCGATGCCCCACCCGCTGCGCCTGTAGCTGAAGTACGCGAACGGCAGCAGGAACAGCGGCCGGATGTACCAGCTCAGCTCGTTGTGGTGCCGTGCCCACGCCCACGCGGCGAGCTCGTTGAGCCACTCCATCATCGTCTCCTTCCGAGTGACTCCCAGGGTTCGCTGTACCGCTCCGCGGGACCACGAGGACAACCCGTGAACTGAAAGCAGGGTTGGCCCCGTATTACCCGAAAGCCTCTGTCGGTCGGCGGCGCCGGCTGACAGGCTCTGGAACGGTTGCCGCAGCGAGGAAGTGTTCGATGACAGTGCTCCCGCAAAGCATGGACGCCCTGCACCGGCTCAGCGACGCCGTCGACGGCTTCCTGCGCAGTGAGAAGGAGTTCGACCTCACCGATCCCGCGACGCACATGCTGGTCGGCGGCCGGTTCCGCACGCTCGGCACGCAGATCGGCGCCAGCGTGCTCGCGGGCGTGCCGGACGAGGACATCGCCGCGATCGTCCAGCCGGCCCGGTCCGCGTGCGCCCGCTCCCCGTTCATGCGGAGCGAACAGGAGTGGGCTCGCGGCTATCCCGGTGACCACCAGCTGATCGAGCACGTGCTGGCCCAGGCCAACGCCGCCGCGCCGGGCACCCTCGCCTGGCACGTCGAGGCCAGCCTGCAGAGCTCGGCGATCACCCAGCAGCTGCGCAACCGGGTGATGCACCAGGCTCGGCTGATCAGCGACGTGCTGACCGCACCGCGCAACGCCCCGCGCTCGGTGCTGCTGATCGCGTCGGGAGCCGCCCCCGAGCTGCGGCACATCCCGCCGGGCATCGTGCGGCCGGGCGACCGGTTCGTGCTCACCGACGTGGACCCGGACGCGTTGTCGCTGGCGCAGAAACGCCTCGGCCTGCTCAACGACTTCACCACCGTTGTGCACGGCAACGTCTTCCGCGCTCTGGGCGCGCTGGCCGAGTTCGGGCCGTTCGACCTGGTGCTGGTGAACGGCCTGTACGACTACTTCAACGACCGCGCGGCCGTCCGTCTGACCGAGGCAGTGCTGACTCGGCTGTGCCGTCCTGGCGGCACGTTCTACTTCTCCTGCACCGGTGTGGGGAACCCGTTCCGGTGGTCGTTGGAGTACCTGATGGAGTGGTCGCTGATCGAGCGCGACGAGGCGGCCGTCCGGGCTCTGCTGCCGGGTTGCGACGTGTCGGTGGGCGTTGATCCGACCGGGCTGGCGCTGCTCACGCACGTTCGAGCTCGGCGCTGAACCCCTTCACCAGCAGCCAGACCGCGAGCACCATCTCGTTGACCGCCAACGGCACGAAGAGCGCGCCAGCCTGCGTTTGGGTGAGCACGTCGAGCAGCACGAGCACGGCACCGGCCAGATACGGCACCACGGCGACCAACGCCCACATGGAGATCCACCGCGGCACCAGCCTCGACCGGAACAGGAGAACGTTCAGCAGCACGACGCTGACACAGAAGTAGATGGCGCTGGCGTGGCCCCACAGGTCGTCGATCTGCAGGCCCGCGATCGGTGCTATGGCCGTCATCAGGAACACGACTTCCAACGTTCTCGCGACGACGTACCCCATCGCGGTGCCTTCGCCGTGTTGTTTGAGGACAGGGAACAGCGTTGGTGCGATGAAGGCGATGGCCACTGCCATGAGGAACACCATCAGGCCTCTGGTGGTGCCTTGTGTGGACGCGCTGACCACTCCGGCGGCCGTGGCGGTGATGAAGAGGGAACCAACAACACGTGCTGTCATGGCGCTGAGATTGGCTCGTGCTGGTGTGCGGCTGGTGTGCGTGTGGTGTGTGAGAATTCGCGAGTGTGGATCGGTTTGCTCGGTGGTGTCCGCGCCACCACCGGCGACGGCGAGCCGGTCGACATCGGTTCGCCCAGGTCGCAGACGGTGCTGGCGGCACTGGCGTTGTCCGCGGGCGTGCCGTTGCCGGTGTCACGGCTGATTGATCTCGTGTGGGGTGATTCGCCGCCCGCTTCGGCTTCGAAGGCGTTGCAGTGGCACGTTGCGCAGCTGCGGAAGTCGCTCGGGGCTTCGGTGATCACGCGGGTTGGCGCGGCTTATCGGCTCGACGCGGCTACTGACGTGTCGCGGTTTCGCTCATGTCTGCGGGCCGGTGACGTCGCCGGGGCGCTGACGGAGTGGGGCGGGGTGCCGCTGGCCGGCCTGGAGGCGCCGGGGTTGGCGGCGGCGGTAGCCGGGCTGGTCGAGGAGTGGCTGAGCGCGGTCGAGATGGACTTCTCGCGTCGTGTGGCGGCGGATCCGCGTGCTGTTGTAGGTGAGCTGTCGTCGTTCGTGGCGGACTATCCGACACGTGAGCGCCTCGCGGCGTTGTTGATGACGGCGCTCTATCGGACCGGTCGGCAGGCCGACGCTCTCGCGGTGTACCAACGGGTTCGGCAGCATCTTGTTGATGAGCTCGGGGTCGAGCCGGGGGCCGAGTTGCGTGCGGTGGAGCAGCAGGTGCTCGCGCATGCTCCGGTCCCGGCTCCGGTGTTGATCGGGCGTTCCGGTGATCTTGCGGCTGTTGCGGAGGCGTTGCAGCGGTCTCCGGTCGTGACGCTGGTGGGGCCGGGCGGGATCGGGAAGACGCGGCTCGCTTCCGTCCTTGGCGGGGCGTTCGTGTCGTTGGCGGAGATCACGTCTTCTGCTGACGTGCCGTGGGCCGTCGCGGATGCGTTGGGGATCGTCGAGCGGCCTGGGCTGACGGTGGCGCAGGCGGTGGTTGCCGCTCGGCCTTCATTGTTGGTGCTGGACAACTGCGAACACGTGCTTGACGGGGCGGCGGCGTTCGCTGCTGCTGTGTGTTCTTCGGTGCAGGTTCTGGCTACCTCTCGAGAGCGGCTTGCTGTTGCTGACGAGCAGGTTGTTGTTGTGGAGCCGTTGGACCTCGCTGCGAGCGTTGAGCTGTTTCACGTACGTGCGCGCGCTGCAGATCCCACGTACGTGCGGGATGCCTTTGTTTCCGAGCTCTGTGCACGGCTCGATGGGATTCCGTTGGCGATTGAGCTGGCTGCTGCACGGGTGCGGAGTCATCGGCCTGCCGAGCTGCTGACTCGACTGGACATCGGGGTGCGGCGGACCGGGGTGGCTCGGCATCGGACGTTGCGGTCGGCGATTCAGTGGTCTTATGGCCTGTTGTCGACTGCTGAGCGTTCGCTGTTCTGCCGGCTGTCGGTGTTCGCGGCGCCGTTCGACCTGAGCGCGGTGGCGGAGGATCACGTGCTCGCGGATCTGGTCGAGCGTTCGATGGTTGCTGTCCACGCTGGACCGTTCGGGCGGCGGTTCCGGTTGCTGGAGCCGTTGCGGCAGTTCGCCTCCGCCGAGCTCGGTGATCGTTCCGAGGCGGTGGCCGCGCACGCTTCCTGGTGTCTGCGGCAGGTTGCGGCCGTCGGTGAGCTGCTGACCGGGCCACGCGAGGCCGAAGGGGTCGGGCGGCTCGCCGAGCTGTGGCCGAACCTGCGGGTGGCCGTGGCCCGGGCGTTCGAGCGGGCGGATCTCGGGCTGGCCGCCGCACTGATCCGGCCGGTCGTGACCGAGCTGCCACTGCGGGGACGACGGGAGATCGGTGACTGGGCCGAGCGGCTCCTGAGCGGTGGTGACCGGGCCTCGCGGCTCTTGCCCCCTATGGCGGCTCACCACACACACGACGTCGGCCGGGTTCCCCCAAAATCAACGATAGCGGGTGGGTCTGACAGTCCCGGCGGCGTCGAGGCGAGCTTGCGCGCGTTCTGGCTGGTGTGGGTGGCTGAGCGGAACACGCAGGGTTCCAGGCCGGCCGAGCTGCCCGACGTGCCGGACCACCCGCTCGGCCGCTATGCGCGCGCCTACTCGTCCGGGGACGGGCACGAGCTCGCGCGGTGCCTGCCCGAGGCACTGGACTCGGTGGACTCGCCTGACCTCAGGGCGTTCCTGGAGCTGATGCCCGCGGGCACGCTCATCGGCGTCGGGCAGTTCGAGCACGTCGACGGGAAGGTCGCCGAGCTCGCCGTCCGGTATCGCGCGCAGGGGCCGCCGACGCTGCTGCACTGGTCGCTGCAGACGCTCGGCTACTCGGCGATGTTCCAGGGGCGCGATCCCGAGCCGTTCTTCGACGAGGCGGCGGACGTCGAGCTGCCGGCGGGCACGTTGTCGGCCACCAGGACGACCCGGGCTCGGGCGGCGTTTCGGCGCGGGGACGAGCGGCGGGCGTTCGAGCTGCTCGCGGAGCACATCGACGAGCTGCTGGAGACCGGCAACGTGGTGGCGGCGAGCGTGGTGGCGGTAGAGTTCATCGCCATCACCAAGGTGAGGCTGCGCGGGGAAGCGGCTGTGATGCTCGGCTACCTCAAGCACGCCAACGATTTCGGGGCGCTGGCCGCGGAACGGCTCGTCAGCGGCATCACGACGACCGCGCCGGGGATGAGCGACCGGGAGGCGCTGCACCACATGCGTCAGGTGCTCAACGCAGCCCGTGCGCGATCCGGGTCACGAACGCCACCAGCCGGTCAGGCGTGAACTTCTCCGGATCCGTCAGCACAAGACGACCGGACATCTCGGCCAACGCCAGCATCGCGTGACCCAGCAATGCCGAGTCCAGGTCGTCCAGGCCGCCCAGCTCCTTCACCCCCAGAGCCGCCAGGTCCTCGATCTGAGCCAGCACCCCCGCGCGCACCAGCTCGACCTGGGCTCGGAACTCGCGTGGCGTGCCCTCTGGCGGGAGCAGCACGAGACGCCAGCGGTCCGGTGCCTCCACGACGGCGTTCACGAAGACGCGGACGGCGTCGGCGAAGGCGTCGTCCGGGGAGCGGGTGGCGAAGTCGGTCGGGAGGGCGGCGAGGACCTGTTCGGTGGCGCGGGTCGCCTCGCGTTCCAGCAGGGCGCTGATCAGGGAGGAGCGGTTGGCGAAGAGGTCGTAGAGGACGGGTTTGGTCACGGCGGCCTGTTTGGCGACCGATTCCATCGTCACCGTGTCGAAGCCTGCCGGGATCAGGCTCAGGGCGGCGTCCAGCAGCTGCTCGCGGCGCTGTTCGGGTGGCAGGCGGCGGGCGTACTTCCGGCGCGTTGTGCTCACGGGTCCATATTGCTACGGTGGCGTAGCTTTCACAAAGCTACGCGGGCGTAGTAATTGCTGGAGGTACGCGATGGAGCCGGACAACCTCGTACTGCAGCCTCGTGACGTGCAGTTCGACTGGTCGACGCTGCCGATGCACTGGGTGCCGGACGAGCCGGTGACCACGCACGTCATGAACGTCCTGCACCTGCTGCTGCCTGAGGGCGAGCGGTGGTTCGTGCGCACGTTCCAGCAGGCCGTGCCGCTGATCACGGACGACACGTTGCGCGAGGACGTGCTCGGGTTCATCGGGCAGGAGGCGATGCACGCCGAGGCGCACAGCGAGGTGCTCGACCACCTGCTCGCCAACGGGCTGGACCCGCGGCCGTTCACGCGGCAGATGGAGCACGTGTTCCGCCGGACCCTCGGGCCCACGGCCGGGCTCGGCGAGGAACAGGCGCGCGAGCAGCTCATCGAGCGGGTGGCGATCGTGGCGGCCGTCGAGCACTTCACCGCGTATCTCGGCGACTGGATGTTGAACGCCGGCGCGCTCGACCGGGCGGGCATCCACCCCGTGATGCTGGACCTGCTGCGCTGGCACGCCGCCGAGGAGGTCGAGCACCGCAGCGTCGCGTACGACCTGATGTGCCACCTCGACCGCCGCTACGTGCGCCGGGCGCGGACGATGCTGCTGGTGGCGCCCGTGCTGTTCTGGCTGTGGGTGCGGGGTGCGCGGTTCATGGTCAAGGCCGACAAGACGACGAAAGCGCGGCTCACCTGGCGGGAGGCGATGCGGGCCGGGCGGCGCGGGTTGCTGCCGAAGCTGTCGGAGATCCTCCGGGCGTTTCTGCGGTACTTCCACCCCGCCTACCACCCGAAGCAGGAGGGATCGACGAGCCAGGCCATCGCCTATCTGGCCTCCTCCCCCGCCGCACGGGAGGCGCACTGATGCTGCGCGGACTGACCTGGTTCGGCACCTTCTACGACGCCGCGGTGCTCAGGATCGGCGGCAGGGCGCGTCCGGGCACGGCGCGGGATGCGTTGTGGCTCAACGTGGTCGAACGCCAACGGGTCGCGGACGGCGTCGTGAGCCTCAGACTCGGAGGAACCGGGCTGCCCGCGTGGCAGCCCGGTTGCCACCTCGATCTGCACCTGCCGTCCGGGCTGCGCCGCCAGTACTCGCTGTGCGGAAACCCGGAAGACGACACGTACCGGATCGCGGTCCGCGAGGTCGGCGCAGGGTCACGCGAGGTGCAGTCGCTGCACGTCGGCGACCGGGTCCGGGTACGAGGACCGCGCAACGCCTTTCCGTTCGCCGGCATCGGACCTGTCGTGTTCGTGGCGGGCGGCATCGGGATCACGCCGATCCTGCCGATGGTCCACGCGGCCGCGAAAGCCGGCCTCGACTGGCGGCT
Source organism: Lentzea atacamensis (assembly GCF_003269295.1). Taxonomy (GTDB): domain Bacteria; phylum Actinomycetota; class Actinomycetes; order Mycobacteriales; family Pseudonocardiaceae; genus Lentzea; species Lentzea atacamensis. The sequence goes on from NZ_QLTT01000001.1 coordinate 1,319,336, forward strand.
CGTGTACTGCGGGCGGTCGACCACGGCGATGCCGTTCCTCGACGAACTGCCCATCGGCCACGTCGACATCAGGATCGGGCGCGGCGGACCACTCCTGGACGACGCTCAACCCGGCGGTGCGGTCTACTGCTGCGGCCCGGCGTCGATGCTCGACCAGGTCAGGGCCGAGTTCTCGGGGCGCTGGCTGCACTTCGAGCGGTTCAGCCCGCCGCCGATCACCGGCGGACGGCCGTTCACGGTGGAGCTGCGCCGCAGCGGGGTATCCCTGCACGTGCCCGCCGACCGGTCAGCGCTCGACGTGATCAGGGACTTCCGGCCGTCGGTCGCCCACTCGTGCCGGCAGGGGTTCTGCGGCACGTGCGACGTCGGCGGCGTGCGGATCTGCGTGGACAGGCCAACCGGTGACCGGCTAGTCGTGGAGGAACTGTGAAGGTGCGTTCCGGAGAAGTCGAGCTCGCCGTTCAGGTGCGCGGCACCGCCGGGCCGACCGTGGTCCTGGTGCACGGATATCCCGACACGCACACCGTGTGGGACCGCGTGGCGGCGATCCTGGAGAAGGACTTCCGGGTCGTCACCTACGACGTGCGCGGCGCGGGCGAGTCGACGCCACCCTCCATTGAGGACGGTTACCGGCTCGAACACCTGGCGCGCGACCTGTTCGCGGTGATCGACGCGGTCAGCCCGGACGAACCGGTGCACCTGGTCGGCCACGACTGGGGCTCGATCCAGTCGTGGGAGGCGGTGACCACGCCCGGTGCGCGGATCGCCACGTTCACCTCGATCTCCGGGCCGTGCCTCGATCACATGGGCCACTGGTCGCGCAAACGCTTGTCGGTCGCGCACGTCCGGCAGTTCGCGAGGTCCTGGTACATCGGCGCGTTCCACCTTCCGGTGCTCGCGCCGCTGTTCTGGCGCCTCTACCTCGGCCCGCGCTGGGGAGACGTGCTCAGGCGCCTGGAGGGCGTCAAAGCCGAGCCCGCGAGGACGATCACCCGGGACGCGGTGCGCGGAATCTCGTTGTACCGGGCCAACATCCGGCAGGTCATGCGCAACCCGCGGCACCGCATCGCACCCATGCCCGTGCAGGTCATCCAGCCGACCCGTGACCGCTACATCCGCACCGAGCCCCTGGACCTCGAACGCTGGGTGCCGTCACTGCGCCGCCGCAGGATCGCCGCAGGGCACTGGGCGCCGCTCAGCCATCCGGAGCAGCTCAGCAGGATGATCGGCGAGTTCATCGGCGACTCCGCTCCCCCACGTGAGCTCGTCGTGATCACCGGTGGCGGCAGCGGCATCGGCAGGGCGACCGCGGTGGCGTTCGCCGAGGCCGGCGCGAAGGTGCTGGTGTCCGATGTGGACTTCACCGCGGCCGGGGAGACCGCGGGCATGGTCGGCGGGCACGCCTACGAGGTCGACGTGCGCGACGAGGAAGCGGTGAAGGCCTGGGCGCGGCAGGTCGCCGACGAGCACGGCGTGCCCGATGTGGTGGTCAACAACGCCGGCATCGGCCACTCCGGGTCGTTCCTCTCCACGTCGACCGAGCAGTGGCGACGGGTGCTGGACGTCAACCTCTGGGGCGTCGTGCACGGTTGCCGCGCGTTCGGCGAGCTGATGGTCGAACGCGGAGAGGGCGGTCACATCGTGAACCTGTCGTCGGCGGCGGCCTACGTGCCGTCGAAGATCCTCTCCGCGTACGCGACCAGCAAGGCCGCGGTGTTCATGCTCTCGGACTGCCTGCGGGCCGAGCTCGCGCCGCACGCCATCGGCGTCAGCGCGATCTGCCCCGGGCTCGTGAACACGAACATCACGGCCACCACGACGTTCTCCGGCGTCAGCGCCGAGGAACAGAGCCGCAAGCAGGCCCGTGCGTCCCGCGTCTACGCGCGGCGCGGCTTCGGGCCGGAGGGCGTGGCCGAGGAGATCGTCCGCGCCGTCCGCCGCAACCGCCCGGTCGTCCCGGTGACTGCGGAGGCGAAGGCCGCACGACTCGCGAGCCGCGTCGCTCCTGGCCTGTTGCGCGCGTTCGCCAAACTAGACGTCGGCTAGTTCGCCGCCGAACGCGGCGGCGAGCCGGAGCCAGGGTGCGGCCTCCTCCGGCCGTCCGTGCCGCTCCAGCGTCCGTCCGAGCAGCAGGTGCGCGTAGTGCTCGACCGGGTCGCGGTCCACGATCGCGCGGAGCTGCGCCTCCGCCTTGGCCAGCTGGGCCGAGTGGTAGTAGGCGCGGGCCAGCAGCAGGCAGAGGTCCGTCTGGAACGGCACCTCCTCCACGACCTCGGCCAGCAGCTGCGCGGCCCTGGTGTAGTCCTTGGACGCGAACAGCAGCTGTGCCCGCTCCCACTTGTCGGCCGCGGTCTCCACGTGACCGGCGTCGAACAGGCGCGTCGCGGTGACCCAGCGGTCCTCCGCCACCTCACCGTTCGGCTGGTAGGCGTTGAAGTTGTCGCTCATCGAACCTCCCTTCCGGACGCGTACAACGTCGTCCGGCGGCACGTATTCCCGTCAGATCCGGCGGACGAGACGGAGCGAGCGCGCACAGGTGCCTGTTCCGTCCAATGTGGAGGCACCGCCGAGGTCGCTGATCGTCGGCCCGTTCACCGTCTTGCGGCTGGAGACGAACCGGTACCGGCCGTCCTGGTCACGCCCCACGTACACGCCCACGTGGTCGAGCCTGCCGATGACCACCTCCTGGTCGGCGTCGAAGAGCACCAGGTCACCCACCTGGATGTCGGCGAACGTCCCGTCACCGTGCACGATCACACCGGGACCGCTCGGGCCGATGTCGCGCGACCTGCGCGGGAGCACTGTGCCGTCGAAGTCGGCGGTGTCGTCGTAGACCATCGGCACGCCGAGGTGGTAGCCGAACACCATGCCGCCCTGCCCGCCGGGCGCCACGCAATTGCGGCGGTCAGGCCGTGACCACGACCTTCGCCCGCGCGTGCTCCTTCTCGACGTGCCGGATCGCGTCCGGCACGTCGGTCAGCGGGTAGATCCGCTCGATCACCGGCACCAGCTGTCCCGACTCGGCGAGCTCCCGCAGCGCGGCCAGGTTCTCCTTGCCGGGCTTGGCCTCCAGCACCACGAGCCGCTGCCGGGCGAACGGCCCGAGCACCTTGCCCTGGATGATCAGCCGGTACGGGCCGAACAGGACACCGCCGGTGAAGCTGCCTCCCCCGGACAGCACGAGCGTCCCGTCCGGGGTGAGGGCGCCCCGCAGCTCGCTCATCGACCGGTTGCCCACGAGGTCGAAGATCAGGTCGTAGCGTTCACCGGCGCGGGCGAAGTCGTCGGTCCTGTAGTCGATGACGTGATCCGCGCCGGCCGCCCGCACCTGCTCGACGTTGCGCGTGCTGCACACCCCGGTCACGATGGCCTTGCGCGCCTTGGCGATTTGCACCGCCATCAGCCCGACGCCGCCGGACGCGCCGTTGATCAGCACCTTCTGCCCGCTCTGCAGGTCGCGCAGGCCCATCCACGCGGTGTTTCCCGCCAACGGCAGCGTCGCCGCCTGCTCGAACGTCAGGTTCGACGGCTTGTGTTCCACCAGGTGCTGCGGCACGCACACGTACTCGGCGAAGGCGCCCTCGACCTCACCGAACACCTCGTCCCCCACCTGCAGCAGCCCGTTCACACCGGGCCCGACTGCCTCGACCACGCCCGCGAAGTCGAGCCCCCTGATCCGGGTCTTCGGCCCGCGCAGCCCCAGGAACAGCCGTGCGAAGTACGGGTCGCCCCGCATCACGTGCCAGTCGGCGGCGTTCACCGACGACGCGCGCACGCGCACGAGCACCTCCCCGGCGCCGGGCACGGGCCGTTCGACCTCTCTGAGTTCCAGCACGTCCGCCGAGCCGTACCTGTCCTGCACGATCGCCTTCATCGCGGCCTCCCTCGTTGGCAGGAAGTTAAGCCGTGGCAACGCACATCCACATCAGGGACGACCCCTAGTGGCGTGGCCCGATGTCACCGGACCTCGCCCGTCTGCTCCTTGACCATGTACTCGGCGTACCAGTCGGGCCAGTTCTCGTCGTACTCACCGCCGTTGCGCTTCTCGTACTCACCGTGCGCCAGCGCTGCCCTGCGCAACGCCGAGGCCAGATCGGCGATCGACGTGTAGGACGTGTCGTCGGCGTCGACCCGGCCGGGAAGACGGGTGGTCACCTCCTGCAGGATCCACGTGTTGCCGTCCGGGTCGGCGAACTCGGCGCGGGTGAAGTAGCTCCGGCGTTCCGGGTCGGCGCCCTCGACGGGACCGTCCGGGCCGCCGTGGTAGAGCGGGCCGACCTCGATCCCTGCGGCGAGAAGGGCCTCGTGCGTCTCGACGATGTCCGAGACGATCAGGAAGTGCCGGCCGGAACCGGGTGCGGCGGTCGTGACGCCCTCGCCGAAGTGGATGGACGCGCCGGAGCCGTACGGGGTGAACTGCACGACCCACGGCGGGGTGACGTCCAGGCGCCAGCCGAGGCGGCTGTAGAACTCCTTGGCGCGCTCCACGTCGGTGACGGGGATGACCGTGACCTCGATCTTCATGTCGATCTCTGTCAACTTCTTCACTTCGCTGTTTCCTTTGCCAGATCGCGGAGGCCGTTCAGGAAGGCCTCGGAGAAGGTCGGGAACGGTTGGACGACGTCGAGCAGCACGGACAGCGGGACCTTCGCGCGGATCGCGACGGTGGCCTGCTGGAGCCATTCGCCCGCCTCGGGGCCGATGGCGTGGGCGCCCGTGAGGACTTCGCCGTCGGAGACGAGGGTCAGGAAGCCGGGTCGCGTGTCGTACTCACGGGTGTAGGTGGCCGTGCGCGCGACGCCGGACAGGTGGACGGTTGCGGTGTACTTTCCTTCTGCCGCACCAACTGCGGCGACCTGCGGATCGGTGAACACGACCCGTGGCACCGCGTCGTAGTTGACACTGGCCGGCTTGCCGAGGATGTTCGCGGCGGCGACGCGGCCCTGGTACTTGCCGACGTGGGTCAGGTTCCACTGACCGGTGACGTCGCCGACCGCCCAGATGCCGTCGGCCACGTTCATCCGCTCGTCGGTGCCCAGCCCGTGCGGATTCGGTTCGACACCAACGGTTTCGAGCCCGATGCCCTCGACCCGCGGACGCCTGCCGGTGGCGACGAGGAGCCTGTCGCCGCGCAGCCGCGTGCCGTCCGGAAGGTCGAGCACGTACTCGTCCCCCTCCTTGGCGGCGGCGGTGGCGTGCGCGCCGAGGTGGAGCTCGACGCCGTCGGCGGCCAGCGCCTCGCCGAGCGCACGGCCGACCGCCTCCGGTTCGCGGGGCAGCAGGTGGTCCGCGCCGTCGACCAGCGCGACCGACGCGCCGAGGCGGGTGAACGCCTGGGCCATCTCGACACCCGTCGGCCCACCGCCGAGGATCAGCAGCCTGGCGGGGATCTCCTCGGCACCGGTGGCCTCGCGGTTCGTCCACACGTCCAGCTCGCGCAGGCCGGGGATCGGCGGGATGAACGCTTCCGAGCCCGTGGCGATCACGATGTGGTCGGCCGTGTGAGTCTCGTCGCCCACCGCGACGGTCTTCGGCCCGGCGATCCGGCCGTCGCCGCGCAGCACGTCGATACCGGTGTCACGGGCCCAATTCTCGGCACCCGCGTCGTCGTAGGACGAGACCATGAAGTCCCGCCACGCCAACGCCGCCCTGGCGTCGACCTGACCGGTGACCGCCTCCCGTGCGCCGGGCACGTCCCGCGCGCCGGCGACGGCCTCGCCCGCGCGCAGCAGCGTCTTCGACGGGATGCACGCGTAGAAGGTGCACTCACCGCCGAGCAGCTCGCGCTCGACCAGCGCGACGCGGAGACCTCCGTCGGCGACGGCGGCGGCGAAGTGCTCGCCGGGTGACCCGCCGCCGATGACGATGACGTCGTAGTGGGTCATCACACCCGTCCCGGCAGACGCGTCGTGACTTCCTGCAGGACCCAGCCGTTGCCGTCGGGGTCGCTGAACGAGGCGTACGAGGAGTAGCTGCGACGCTCCGGGTCAGGGCCCTCCACCCGCGCATTGGTTCCCGCGTGGTGGAACACACCGCCCTTGTCGTGGAACACCTCGCTGATCTGCACCCCACGGCTCGCCAGCTCCGCCCGCGCGGCCACGACGTCGTCGACGATCAGGTACAGGCCCTGCGCGCTGCCCGGCTCGGCGTCGGACACGCCGCTGCCGAAGATCACCGACGCTCCGGATCCCGGCGGGGTGAGCTGCACGACGCGCAGGCCGTCCTCGGCGGTGAAGTCGGCGTCCAGGCGCCAGCCCAGCGTCTTGTAGAAGTGCTCCGCGCGGTCCACGTCGGCGACCGGGATGACCACCACTTCGAGCTTGAAGTCCATCAGGACCATCTCCTTCGTTGTCGATGACACGAGACTGCTCGCGCCAGGGGGCCGCTCGAACCCGTGGAACACCCTGGTCACTCCCTGGCACGTAGGCTCGGGGCCGTGTCGGACGATCTCCTGGGCAGACGCGCTGAGGGCGAGACGCTGGACCGCCTGCTGACGCGAGCGAAGTCGGGCAGCGGCCAGGTGCTGGTGCTGCGCGGTGAGGCGGGAATCGGCAAGACGGCGCTGCTCGACCACGTGTCGGCGCGGGCGTCGGGGTTCCGGGTCACGCGGGCCGCGGGCGTGGAGGCGGAGAGCGCGTTCCCGTACGCCGGCCTGCACCAGCTGTGCGTGCCGTTCCTCGACCGGCTCGACAAGCTGCCCGCACCCCAGCGCGAGGCCCTCGGCACCGCGTTCGGCCTGACGTCCGGACCCCGGCCGACGCGGTTCATGGTGGGGCTGGCGGTGCTGACGCTGCTCGCCGAGGTCGCGGACGAACAGCCGCTGGTGTGCCTGGTCGACGACGCGCAGTGGCTCGACCCGATGTCGTCCGCGGTGCTCGGCTTCGTGGCCCGCAGGCTGCTCGCGGAACGGATCGTGCTGGTCTTCGGCCTGCGCGAGGGCAACGACCACCTGGACGGGCTGCCGGAGCTGCACGTGCGCGGCCTCGACGACACCGACGCCCGCGCGTTGCTCGACTCGGTGATCAAGGGGCCGGTCGACGGCCGGGTGCGCGACCGGATCGTCGCCGAGGCCCGCGGCAACCCCCTCGCGTTGCTGGAGCTGCCGCGCGAGGTGGCCGACGGGCTCGACGCCGGGCCGCTGACCAGCAGGATCGAACAGGCCTTCGTCCGCCAGATCGAACCCCTGCCCGCCGGCACGCGCCTGCTCATGCTGACGGCGGCCGCCGAGCCGCTCGGTGACGCGACCCTGCTGTGGCGCGCGGCCGGGCTCCTCGGGCTCGGTGCCGACCCGGCGGCCGCCGCGGTGGGCACCGGGCTGATCGAGTTCGGGGCACGGGTCCAGTTCCGGCACCCGCTGGTGCGGTCGGCCGTGTACCGGTCAGCGTCCACTGTGGACCGTCAGCGCGTGCACCGGGCGCTCGCCGACGTGACCGACCCGGCGATCGACCCGGACCGCCGCGCGTGGCACCGCGCCCAGGGCACCGCCGCGCCTGACGAGGAGGTCGCGGCCGATCTGGAGAACACCGCGTCGCGCGCCCAGGCCAGGGGCGGGCTGCTGGCCGCGGCGGCGTTCCTCGAACAGGCCGCGGTGCTCACCCCGGAACCCGGCCTCCGCGCTTCCCGCGAGCTCGCCGCCGCGCGCGCCAAACGCGACGCCGGTGCACTGGACGCGGCGCTGCGGTTGTTGTCGGCCGTCGAAGCCGGTCCGCCGGACGAGCGCCGCAGTGCCGAGGTCGAGCACCTGCGCGGGCACATCGCGTTCGACCGGCGCCGTGTCGGCGAGGCCGCTCCCCTGCTGTTCAGCGCAGCCCGCCGGCTCACCCCGTTCGACCCGGACCTGGCCCGCGAAACCCACCTGGAAGCCCTCTCCGCGACGATCTGGGCCGGTGCGCCGCTGGCCGACGCGGCCCGCACCGCTCCCCCTCCGCGCACCCCGCCGTGCGCGATCGACCTGGTCCTGGAGGCGCTCAGCACCCGCATCACGTCCGGCTACGCGGCGTCCGTACCGCACATGACCCGTGCGCTGGAAGAGGTACGCGCGCTGAAGGTCGCCGCCGAGGACATCAGCCGTCTGCCGTGGCTCTTCGGCTACCGCGCGGGAGGCATCGTCGCGACCGAGATGTTCGACTTCGAGACGCGCCACGCGTTCGCCCAGCAACAGGTGCGCCTGGCACGCGAAGCCGGTGCCCTCGTACAGCTGCAGTTCGCGTTGAACTTCTTGGCGGACAACGAACTCATGGCCGGTGATCCGGCCGCCGCGCAGGCGTTGATCGAGGAGGACAGGCGCATCTCCGAGGTCACCGGCACACCGCCGGTCGCCTACGCCGTCCTGCTGCAGGCCGCCCACCGAGGCGAGGACCTGGCCACCGCCGTTGGCGCGCAAGCACGTTCGGAAGGCCAGGGACGCCTCGCGGTCATCGCGGACTGGACCCTCGCGATCCTCCACAACGGACTGGGCCGCCACGACCTGGCCCGCGACGCCGCGGCGCGCGTGGTCAACTCCGATGCCCTCGTCTACAGCTGCCTGGCCACCACCGAGCTGGCCGAGGCCGCGTCCCGCACCGGAGACACCGGCCTGGTGACTGAGGCTTTGGAACGTTCATCGGCGTGGGTCGACACCGACTGGTCGTCGGGCCTCAAGGCCCGCTTGCGCGCGTTGAACGGTTCTCCCGACGGTTTCCGGGAGTCGATCGACTTCTTCGCCCGCACGGGTCTGCGGCCGGAACTGGCTCGCGGCCATCTGCTGTACGGCGAGTGGCTGCGCCGCGAGGGCCAACGCGTCGAGGCGCGCGATCACCTCCGCACGGCCCACGAGATGCTGACGTCCTGTGGCATGCCCACGTTCGCCGACCGCGCTCTGCGTGAACTGCAAGCCACCGGCGAAACGGCTCGCAAGCGCACCGCGGAGCCGACCGTCGAGCTGACCGCGCAGGAGTACCAGATCGCCCGGCTGGCCCGCGAGGGCTTCTCGAACCCGGAGATCGGCACGCGCCTGTTCATCAGCCCGCGCACGGTGGAATGGCACCTGCGCAAGGTGTTCGGCAAGCTCGGTGTGACGTCGCGGAGACAGCTCCGCGACGCCACGTTTCCGCTGCCTGGCTGACGACCCGCTTGAACGCCCGCTCGGGGATGCGGCCGTCAGTGCACTACCCGTTGGTGGCTCGTGGGCTCAGTTCCCCGCAGCGAACCAGTCCTGCAGGCTGGTCGGCTGCAGCTGCGCGCCCTCGTTGGGCACGAGCTGCCTGCCCGTCAGGAACGTGCCGAAGTACTTGGCCTGCGGGTCGCTCACGACCTCGCGCTCGTCCTTGCGCTGGGCCAGCACCGTGCGAATCCAGCCGTCCATGGTGAACTCCTCCGGCCCGCCGATCTCCAGCACGCCGTTGACCGGCTCGGTCGCGGCGGTCCTGCCGACCACCGCGGCGACGTCCGAGGCCGCGATCGGCTGCACACCACCGTGCGGGAGGTGTACGACGCCGCCGACGTCCGCCGAGTTCGCGATGGCGCCCGCGAACTCGAAGAACTGGGTGGCGCGGATGATCGAGTACGTGAGGCCGGACTCCTTGATGAGCTTCTCCTGCGCCACCTTCGCCCGCAGGTAGCCGGAGTCGGGCAGCTCGTCCGTGCCGACGATCGACAGCGCGACGTAGTGGCCGACTCCCGCCTTCTTGGCGGCGTTCGTCAGGTTGGTGGTGGCGGCGGTGAAGAAGTTCATGACGTCGTCGTCGGCGAACGACGGCGAGTTCGACACGTCGACGAGCACGTCGGCGCCCTGCAGGACCTCCTCGACGCCTTCGCCGGTGACCGTGTTGACGCCGCTGTTCGGTGACGCGGGCACGGCGTCGTGGCCGTGCTCACCGAGCCGCTTCACGACCTGGCTGCCGATCAACCCGGTGCCGCCGATGACAACGATCCTCATGGGTCCGTCCCTCTCGTGAGCCCGCCCGGTGCGGGTGTTCACGAGCTAAGACAGGACAGCCCGCGCCGTTGTGACAGGCCTACTGGAACGCGTTCAGCTTTTCCCGGTTGACCAGCCACATCACCTGGTCGATGCCCTCCGCGGAGGCCGTCACGGTGATCACCGCGTAGGTCGTGCCGTCCTTGCGCAACCGGACGGCGCTCAGGCCGTTCGCGTCGACGTAACCGACCTCCGCGCCCGCCCAGAACCCCGGTGCCCACGCCGCGAAGATCTTCGCCAGCGCCGCCGCGCCGAACAGCGGCCTGCCCGCCGCCCGCACCGCGCCGTTGCTGTCGGAGTAGCTCACCACGTCCTGCGCGAACAGCTTCTCGAGCGCGGCCAGGTCACCGGCCTGCGCGGCCGCCACGAACGCTTCCAGGAGCCTGCGCTGCTCGGCGCGCTCGACGGGGACCCTGCGCTCGTCGGCCAGGTGCTTGCGCGCCCTGCTGACCAGCTGCCGCGCCGCGACCTCACTGGTCTGCACGATCTCTGCGATCTCCCGGTACGGGTAGTCGAACGCCTCGCGCAGCACGTACGCGGCGCGCTCGGTCGGCGTGAGCTTCTCCAGCAGCATCAGCACCGCGAGCTCCAGCACAGCACCCTGCTCGGCACCGAGCTGCGGATCGGCGGCCGTGTCCACCGGCTCCGGCAGCCACGGGCCGACGTACGTCTCCCGCCGGGCCCGCGCGGTCTGCGACTCGTTGATCGCGAGCCGGGTGATCGCCGTCGCCAGGTAGGCCTCGGGGTTGACCACCGACGCGCGGTCCGCGAGCTGCCAGCGCAGCCAGACCTCCTGCAGGAGGTCCTCCGCGTCGGCCACGCTGCCGGTCATGCGGTAGGCGATGCCGAACAGCCTCGGCCGAGCCGCCGCGAACGCCGACTCGGCCTGCTCCAGCTGTGTCATGCCACCGCTCCCCTCGTCAGACCGCCACGTTAGCGCCGATCGGACGAGGGGATGATGTGGCGCCCCGCACGTGGGGTCAGGCGCACGTCCAGCGCAGTGGCCCGTGGCTGTACGCGTGGCTGAAGAGGCTGTCGTCGTTGCCCACGACGAACAACTCGAAGACGCCGGTGACACCGTCGGGATAGGGCAGCTCGCTCTGGAAGGCCGTGTCCCGCCAGACCGACGCGCGGCCCACGATGTCCGACCGCTCACCGGTGATCAGTCCGCCCGCGTTGACGGCGTACGCGGTTCCGCCGTCCTGGATGTCCTGGACGTTGCCGTTGCTGTCCCACAACAGCGACCAGGTCTCTCCGACGACGACCTGCGCCGCCGCTCGATGCCGCCGTCCACGCTGACGTTGCTCGGCCTCGTGCGGCACATGGCGGAGGTGGAGCGCACCTGGTTCCGCAAGGTGATCAACGGCGAGGACATCCCGCTGGTGTGGTCGGACGACAACGACTACCAGGTCGCCCACGACGCCTCGAAGTCAAGCCGCAGCGAGGCTTTCGCAGCGTGGCAGAACGAGGTCGAGCACGCGCGCCGGATCGTGCGCGAGGCCGAGTCGCTCGATGTGACGGGCTACCAGCCGCGGTGGTCCGAGCAGGTGTCGCTGCGCCTGGTCGTGCACCACCTCTGTCACGAGTACGCGCGCCACAACGGCCATGCGGACTTCCTGCGCGAGGGCATCGACGGCGTCACGGGGGCGTGACGGCCCGATCCGCCTGCGCCGAGCTCCGGTACCCCAGGTCGGCGCTGATCCGTTTCGCGGCGTCCAGCAGCAATGGCACCACATCACGCCGGATCGCCTCAACCGACGATCGCCCGACGGACGTGGAGGACGCGAGCGCCGCCACCACTTCACCGGACCGGTCGCGGACGGGCGCGGACACCGAGAGCAGGCCGATCTCCAGCTCCTCCGCGACGATCGACCACCCGTCCGACCGAACCTGCCGCAGCACGCCGCGGAAGGCGTCGGCGTCGGTGACCGTGTGCCTGGTGAGCGCGGGCAGCCCGGCCGCGATGATCTCGTCGACCACGGCGTCCGGTGCCCACGCGAGCAGCACCCGGCCCATCGACGTCGCGAAGGCCGGGATCCGGGTGCCGATCGACACGTTGATGCTCATGATCCGCCGCACCGGCACGCGCGCGACGTACACCGCGTCCCGCCCGTCCAGCTCCGCGAGCGACGCCGACTCGCCGGTTTTCACCGACAGGTCCAGCAGGTGCGGGTGCGCGACTTCGATCATCGCGTGCGACGCCGAGTAGTGCTGCCCGATGCTCAGCACCCGCGGCGTCAGCGACCACCTGCTGCCGGACGCACGCACGTACCCGAGCCGCTGCAGCGTGAGGAGGATCCTGCGGACCGCGGGACGCGACAGGCCGGTGGCGGCGGCCAGCTCCGCGAGGTTCGGGTTGACCCGCTCCTCGTCGAACGCGAGCAGCACCGCGAACCCGCGCTCGATGCTCTGGATGAAGTCGCGCTCGTCCGGATCGCTCGCCATCGCCTCATCCTCCCGTTGACAGCGCCACGAAGGCAGGGCACCCTCAATGTAACCGCATCGCGTACAAGTTGTACGCATAGCGTACATAAGAGCGGAGATGTCACTTGATCACCGCACGGGTTCGGCACCGCGCGACGGCGGGTATTCCCGCTCACGGTGGCACCTCGATCGACCGGCCTGCCGGTTGTCCAGGCGCGAGGAGCTGCTGCCCACGCCGCCGTCGCGGCCTTCACCAGGAGGTGACCGTTGCTCTTCCACGTGCGCATGGACGTCTCACTCCCCCACGACCTCGACCACAACCGGCGTGCCGAACTCATCGCCGCCGAAAAGGACCGGGCGCTGGAACTGCAGAAACTGGGTGTGTGGCCGCACCTCTGGCGGGTCGTCGGGCACCACAGCACCATCTGCGTCTTCGACGTGCCGTCCAACGACGAGCTGCACGCGCTCCTCTCGTCGTTACCGCTGTGGGAGTTCATGCGGGTCGAGGTGACGCCGCTGGCGCAACACCCCTCCGACCTGGCGGCCCAGCCATGACGGCCGTGCGCGAAAACAGCTAAAAGGAGAATTCATGCGTGACGCCGTCATCTGCGAGCCCATCCGCACCCCTGTGGGCCGCTACAACGGTGCGATCAAGGAGCGCACGGCCCAGGAGCTGGGCGCCATCGTGGTCCAGGAGCTGATGCGCCGCACCGGCCTGGATCCGTCCGATGTGGACGATCTGGTGCTCGGCCACTGCTACCCCACCATGGACGCCCCGGCGATCGGCCGCGTCGTCGCGCTGGACGCGGGTCTCGGTGTCGGCGTGCCGGGTGTGCAGCTCGACCGCCGTTGCGGCTCCGGGCTGCAGGCCGTGATCAACGCTGCCATGGCGGTGCAGACCGGTGCGCAAGACCTCGTGCTCGCGGGCGGGGTGGAGAGCATGTCGAACGCCGGGACTGAGGCTCTGGCTCGCGGCCGGGTGACCGCCGGTGGCGTCAACTTCCCGGTGCCCGGCGGCATGCTGGAGACCGCGGAGAACCTCCGGCGCGAGTACGACATCTCCCGCACCGAGCAGGATGAACTGGCGTTGCGCAGCCATGAGCGTGCGGTGGCGGCGCGGGATCGTTTCGCGGAAGAGCTGGTCGCTGTCGGGGACTTCGTGGCGGACGAGCACCCGCGGCCGGGTTCGACGCTGGAGAAGCTCGCGTCGTTGAAGACCGTCATGGACGTCGAGGGCGCGACCGTCACCGCGGGCAACGCGAGCGGGCAGAACGACGGCGCCGCGCTCTGCGTCGTCACGCACTCCGATCGTGCCGCCGAGCTGGGCCTGCGTCCGCTGGCGCGCCTGGTTTCGTGGGCGTCGGCGGGGGTCGAACCGGCGCGGATGGGGATCGGGCCGGTGCCGTCGTCCGCACGGGCGTTGCAGATCGCCGGCCTGAAGCTCGGCGACATGGACCTGATCGAGCTGAACGAGGCGTTCGCCGCGCAGGTGCTCGCGGTGACGCGCGAGTGGGGTCTCTCCGACTTCGAGCGGCTCAACGTCAACGGTTCCGGCATCGCGCTCGGGCATCCCGTCGGCGCGACGGGTGCGCGGATTCTCGCGACGATGCTGCGCGAGCTGGAGCGCCGTGACGGCAGGTACGCGCTGGAAACCATGTGCATCGGTGGCGGGCAGGGGCTCGCGGCGGTCTTCGAGAGGGTGTCATGAACAAGGTCGTGGCCTCCGCCGCGGACGCCGTGTCCGATGTGGACGACGGCGCGACCATCGCCGTGGGCGGCTTCGGGCTGTGCGGTGTGCCGAAGGTGCTCATCAACGCCTTGTACGACAAGGGTGCCGGCTCGCTCGGCATCGTGTCGAACAACTGCGGCGCCATGGACCAGGGCCTCGCCGTGCTGCTGTCCGCGGGCCGGATCGCCCGCGTCACCGGCTCGTACATCGGCCAGAACAAGGAGTTCGCCCGCCAGTACCTCGCGGGCGAGATCGAGGTGGAGCTGATCCCGCAGGGCACGCTCGCGGAACGCCTGCGCGCGGGCGGCACCGGCATTCCCGCCTTCTACACGCCCGCCGGCGTCGGCACGCTCGTCGCGGACGGCGGCCTGCCGTGGCGATACCACCCGGACGGCACCGTCGCGATCGCCTCGCCTCCCAAGGAGGTGCGCGAGTTCGACGGCCGCGAGTACGTGCTGGAACACAGCATCCGCACCGACTTCGCGCTGGTGCGGGCGGCGCGCGCGGACCGGTTCGGCAACCTGGTGTTCGAGAAGTCGGCCCGCAACTTCAACCCGCTCGCCGCGATGGCCGGCCGGGTCACGATCGCCGAGGCCGAAGAGCTCGTCGACGTCATCGACCCCGACGACGTGCACCTGCCCGGCATCTTCGTGCAACGGGTGGTGGCACTGAGTCCTGACGAGGCAACGGACAAGAGCGTGGAGTTCAGGACGGTGCGCCGTGTGGAGTCGTGACGAGATGGCCGCCCGCGCCGCCGCGGAACTGCGCGACGGCGAGTACGTCAACCTCGGCATCGGCGTGCCCACGCTGATCCCGAACCACCTGCCGCCGGGCGTCGAGGTGGTGCTGGAGTCCGAGAACGGCATCCTCGGCGTCGGTCCCTACCCGCTCGACGACGAGGTCGATCCCGACCTGATCAACGCGGGCAAGGAGACGGTGACCGTGCTGCCGGGAGCGTCGTTCTTCGACTCGGCGCTGTCGTTCGGCATGATCCGCGGCGGCCACGTCGACGTGGCGGTGCTCGGCGCGATGGAGGTGTCGGCGCGCGGTGACCTGGCGAACTGGGCGGTGCCCGGCAAGCTCGTCACGGGCATCGGTGGCGCGATGGACCTCGTGCACGGTGCTCGCCGCGTGATCGTCGTCATGACCCACACCGCGAAGGACGGCAGCCCGAAGCTCGTCGAGGAGTGCACGCTTCCGCTGACCGGCAAGGGATGTGTCGACCGGGTGATCACCGACCTGGGCGTGTTCGACGTGACGCCGGACGGTCTGCGGCTCGTCGAGCTCGCGCCGGGTGTGACCGAGGAGACGGTGCGCGAGCGCACTGCCGCACCACTAGTGGCGTGATCCTCGCGCTCGCGGCGGGTGTGACGCCGTGGAGCACACCGTTTCCGGCGTGGACACCGGCGAGGAAGTCCCGGACGAACTGGACGGCCCACTCCATGAGCTGATCCTTTCGCTGGGCCGGACCGCTGCCCCGAGCAGTCCGACGGCGGCACAGGCGAGGAAAGCGGTGAGGTGGCCGGCGTGGTCGACGACCGCACCGGTCAGCGGCGCACCTGCGGCCTGTCCGGCGGCGATCATCAGGAAGGACGTGCCGACACCGGTGGCGGGCCGGCCGGCGTGCACCCTCGTGCTCCACACCAGGACCAGCCCGCACAGCGCGATGTAGGCCCCACCGAACAGAGCGGCGGCCACGAGCGTCAGTGCCACGCTCGCCGGCCACAACGCGAGTGCCGCGGTCGCCGCGGAGAGCAGGACGAGCACGAGCGTCCACGAGGTGCGCAGCCCGATGCCGCCGGCCAGGTGCCCGCTGAACGCGCCGAGCATCCCGGCCAGCCCGATCAGCGACCACATGATCGTCGCCACGGCCGGGCCCGCCTGCACCACGTCCCGCCCGAACGTCCAGACGGCCGAGCTCGCGAGGCCCAGCAGGAACGCGGCGACGAGCATCACCGGCGCACCCGCCGGCAGCAGGCTCCCCTGCTCACCACGCACGTCAGCGCGGCCGCGCGGCACCGTCGCGATGATCCACCACGTCACGGCGGCGGACAGCACCGCGAACGTCGCCCATGCGAACCGCCAGTCGTCGAGCAGCGCCATCGCGATCGGCCCGGACAACAGCACACCGACGCCGGTCCCCGCGTTCACCACCGACTGCGCCCGGTCCTGCCGTGACCTGTCGGCGGCACGGGCGATCGCCTCGGCCATCGGCGGCGACGCAAGGCCGGTGCTCGCCCCAGCGACCAGAATCCCGACCGCGAGCATCACGCCGTTGACCGACACCGCGACCAACGCCGTGCCGGCCGCCGCGACCACCCCGGCCGCGGCCGCCACCACACGCGGCCCGAACCAGTTCGTCAGCACGAACCCGGCGATGATCGCGATCCCGTAGCCGACGTAGCTACCCGCCGCGATCACGCCGAGCAGCGTGGCGTCCAACGCGAACTGGCGCTGAAACACGGGCGCGAACAGGCCGTAAGCGAATCGCGCGAAGCCATAGCACACCCCGATGAGTGCCGTACCCGCGCAGATCAGCGATCCCAGTCCTGTACGCATCGTCCTCCACCAAGTAGAACCGTGGTTCTAGTCCTACCATAGCCACGTGTCCCTCACGGCGCGAGAGCGCATCCTCACCGCGGCCGACGAGCTGTTCTACGGCGACGGCATCGCGACCACCGGTGTGGACGCCGTCGTGGACCGGGCAGGGGTCGCGCTCGGCTCGGTCTACAACAACTTCGGCGGCAAGGACGGGCTGGTCGAGGCGTACCTGCGGCGGCGCGACCACCTGTGGCGCGCGTTGTGGGAACGGGTCGCCGCTGACGCCGCGACCCCGCGCGAGCGCGTCCTCTCCGTGTTCGACGCCCTGCTCGAGTGGTGCCGCGACCAGGCCGCGGACCAGGGCTGTGCGCAGGTCGCGGGTTTGCTGCAACTGCCGGCGGGACATCCAGCGGTCGCGGTGGCACGTACCCACAAGGAGCACCTGATGCGCCGGCTCACCGAGCTGGCCGCAGGCCTGACCGGGGTGCGCGAGGTCGCCGAGGACGTCGCGATCCTCTACGAGGGCGTCCTGGTCCGGATGCTGCTCGGGTCCCCGCCGGAGGAGGCGATCCCGCGGGCCAGAAAAATGGCGGAAACCGTGATTGCCGCTCGAAGTGGAACCAGCGCTCCATGATTTACCGGTGCCTAACCGGCGGGCGCCATCGTGAGGCATGCGCAAAACGATGTTGATCCTGCCTGCGGTGGCCCTCTCGGTGCTCGCGCTGACGGGCACCGCCCAGGCCGAGCGGGCGCCGGGCTGCGCCGACACCGTGCAGATCGGCTCCACCGGGTACGTGAAGAAGGGCAGCACAATCATCGCGTCGGTGAAGCAGTTCAAGGGTTGCGGCAAGAACTGGGCCTACACCTACGTGTGGGACTCGTACGCCTCCCAGCCGGGCGGCTTCAGCTCCAGCGCCGCGATGGTCGTCAACGGTGACCGCGACTTCAACAGCAACGTCAACGGGCGCAACAAGCAGGACGTCTGGTCCAAGGGCACCAACTCGCTCACCAAGTGCACCAGGGCGTACGGCGAGGTGTGGGGTGACGGCAACGTCTACTGGGGCCAGACCGACGAGCGCTGCTAGGGCCTGTATCGAAGTCCATGTTCGCGATAGCCGGGCCTGAGGCGCGACTCTCATCGAACGGGACTTCGATACAGGCCTAGTAGTTGCTGATCTCGACGAGGTTGCCGTCCGGGTCGCGGACGTAGACGCTGCGGATCGTCCCGGCCGCGCCCGTGCGGTCGACCGGGCCTTCGAGGATCGCGACGCCGTGCTCCCGCAGCGTCGCGATCACCTCGTCGAGCGGGTCCTCGGTGATGAAGCACAGGTCGGCGCTGCCGGGAACCGCCTGGCGGGCCTTGGGTTCGAACTCGCGGCCCGCCTCGTGCAGGTTGATCTTGCTGCGGCCGAACGCGAGTGCCTTGCGGCCGTCTTCGAACGTGACCTCCTCCATGCCGAGGACGCCGGCGTAGAAGTCGATCGTGCGGGTCAGGTCGGCGACGGTCAGCACCAGGTGATCCAGCCGGTCGATGCGCATCGTCCTAGTGTGGCAGGCATGGGGATTCGCTTGTCGGTGCTGGACACGTCGCCGATCGTCCAGGGCTCGACACCGCGAGAGGCGCTGCGCAACACCGCCGATCTCGCGGAGCTGGCGGAACAGCTCGGCTTCCACCGGTACTGGGTACCGGAGCACCACGGCATGCGCGGGGTCGCCAGCTCCGCTCCTGCCGTGCTCACCGGACACCTGGCGGCGGTCACTTCAAGAATGCGCATCGGCGCGGGTGGTGTGCTGTTGCCGAACCACCCGCCACTCGTGGTGGCCGAGCAGTTCGGCACGCTCGCGGCGCTGCACCCCGGCCGGATCGACCTCGGCGTCGGGCGGGCGCCGGGTGGGCCGCCGCACGTCGTCACCGCACTGCGCAGGAGCTCGGCGCCGTACCGCGAACAGCTGGAAGAGCTGCTCGCGTTGTTCGATCCCAGGAACACCACCGCCGTGCCGGTGCGGGGCGGCAACGTGCCGGAGGTGTGGCTGCTCGGTTCCTCCCCAGGAACCGCCGAGCTGGCGGCGGCGTTGAACATCCCGTTCGCCTTCGCGCGGCACCTCAGCCCGGACCAGGCCTGCAGGGCGGATCTGGTCAGCGTGTCGGTGATCGCCGCGGATGACGACGAACGGGCTGAATGGCTGGCCGGGCCGATCAGGACGAAGGTGCGCAGCCGCCGGGAGGGCAACCGGATCCTGTTGCCCAGCCCCGAGGACGCGGCCACGCACCTCGGCCCCGACGACGGCCGCGTGCTGACCGGCGGGCCGGAGACGATCACGCGCAAGCTCCAGGCTGTGATCGACGAGACCGGCACGGAGGAGCTGATGATCACCTCACCGATCCACCACCACGCGGACCGCCGGCGCAGCTACGAGCTGGTGGCGGCGATCGCGGGCGGCCTCAGCTCCACTGCGGCTTCCGGTGCAGCGGAGCCGTGATCTGCCGGCTGAACTGAGGCCCGCCGAGGTGCCACACGCGCTCGCCGGAAGGGCACCACCGCCCGTCCGCGGCCCGGTGGGGACCCAGTTCCTGATGGAGTCGGTCGTCCTGTGCCTGGCCGGCGTCGTGCTGGGGCTGCTGGGCACCGCCGGTTACGCGGCCGCGCACGGCTGGCCTGCGGTGATCCCCGTCGAAATAGTCAGCGCGGGGCTGGCCGCGGCCGTGCTGACCGGCGTCTACCCGGCGGTCAGGGCGTCCCGGCCCACCCCGACGGAGGCGCTCGCCGCGCCGTGAGAAAACTGTCGTGCTCGAATGTCGAGTTCCAGAGGGTTCGTTCGTCCTCGGAAGGACGACTGGAGGGCATTGATGCACTACATGTTCCTGATCTACAACTGCGAGGACCGGCCGGGGCCCGGCGACCCGCGGTTCGAGGAGATCCTCACGCGGGTCAACGCCTTCGCCGACGAGTGCCGGCGCCGGGGCGTGTTCGTGGCGGGCGACCCGCTCAAGCCCGCGAGCACCGCCACGACCGTGCGGGTGCAGGCGGGCAAGGCGATGTTGACGGACGGGCCGTTCGCCGAGACGCACGAGCACCTCGGCGGGTACTACCTGCTCAACTGCCGTGACCTCGACGAGGCGCTGGAGCTCGCCGAAATGGTTCCGCAGGCGCACTTCGGCTCCACGATCGAGGTGCGGCCGGTCGACCACATCCCCGGTTTGAACCACGGGGTGGCATGAGCGACCTCGCGTCGGCCGCGGTCGAACGGGTGTACCGCGAGCACCGGTCCCGGATGCTCGCGGCACTCGTGCGAGCGCTCGGCGACTTCGAGCTGGCCGAGGACGCGCTGCAGGAGGCGTGCTCGCAGGCGTTGCGCAAATGGCCACGTGCACAGGTGCCGGACGACCCGTTCGCGTGGCTGCTCACCGTCGCCCGCAACCACGCGCTCGACCGGCTCCGGCACGCGCGGATGGCCCGCACCAAGCTGCCCACGCCTCCGGAACCGGTCACGATGACCGAGAAACAGCTGGCAGACCTGGGCGACGAACGGCTGTCGCTGATCTTCACCTGCTGTCACCCCGCACTCAACGAGGAGGCACGGGTAGCGCTCACCCTCCAGGCGGTCGCGGGGTTCACGGCCGCGCAGATCGCACGGTCGTTCCTCGTCGCCGAACCCGCGCTGGCCCAGCGCCTGGTCAGGGCCAAGCGCAAGATCCGTGACGCGGGCATCACCTTCGAGGTGCCGGCGGACCACCTGCTGCCCGAACGCCTGTCCGGCGTCCTCGCGGTGATCTACCTGATCTTCACCAGGGGCTACACGACGGCCGACGCCGATCTGCGGCTGGAAGCGCTGCGGCTCGGCAAGCTCGTCGCCACCCTGATGCCCGACGAACCCGAGGCGCACGGGCTGGTGGCGTTGATGCTGCTGCACAACTCGCGCAGCGCGGCTCGTCTAACGTCCGACGGCGACGTCGTGCTGCTCGAAGACCAGGACCGCGCGCTCTGGAACGTCGAGGAGATCGCAGAGGGCATGACGCTGCTCGACCGCGCGCTGCGGTTCGGCGCGCCCGGCCCGTACGTGCTGCACGCCGTGATCGCGGCCTTGCACGTGCAGGATCCCGTGGACTGGTCCCGGATCGCCGCTCTGTACGGCGAACTCCTCGTGGTGGCACCGACTCCGGTGATCGAGCTCAACCACGCTGTCGCGGTCGCGATGGCCGACGGGCCGGAGGCGGGGCTCAAGCTGATCGACGGGATCGCCGGGCTGGAGTCCTACCACCTGCTGCACTCCGCCCGCGCCGATCTGCTGCGCCGCCTGGATCGGCGTGAGGAAGCCGTTGCCGCGTACCGGCTCGCGCACGAGCTGGCGGTCAGCCCCGCCGACCGGCGTTTCCTCGCCGGGCGGCTGCGTTCACTGGAGGTGCCCTGATGCGACTCACCGTGCTCGACCACGGCCACCGCCTGCCCGCCCGGATGTTCTTCGGCTTCACGAAGCTCGTCTCGCGGGTCCCCATGTCGGACGTGCCGAAAGCCCTGTTGTACCGCCCCGATTTCTTCGGCGGCGTGTTCCTCGACCTGACCGCGAAGACGATGCGAGGACCGTCGTTCTGGACGGCGGGCGAACGCGAGTACCTGGCGATGCGCACGTCCGAGCGACTGCAGTGCCCGTTCTGCGCCGTCACGCACGCCGAACTGATCCAGATCGCCGGTGATCCCTCGCCGTTGCGGCCGGAGCTGCTGGCCGCCTCGGCTTTTCTCGACGACTTCACCCCGCCCGACCTGCCGCGCGACGCCGCGGTGGACGCGCTGAACGTCAGCCTGGTCTTCCAGGTCGTGAACCGGCTCGCGAACGTGTTCGGGTTCGAGCTCCAGCCCGGCCAGCTGAAGTCCGGCACCCGCTCGCTGCACCGGTTCGGCTACCGGTTCCCGCGGTTCCTCACCGGTCCCGGCGAAGGCACCACGGCCGAACTGCGCCGCGCGGTGCTGGAGGCCCCGGCGCACACGCCGCCGGAACTACGCCGGGCCGCTGCGAGTGGCGAGGCCTGGGGTTCTTACGCCGCAACCGTTCGCACCGCGTCCCACCTCATCACCGACGACGACATCGCGCGGCTCAAGCAGGACCACACCGAGGACGAGATCTTCGAGGTCACCGTCGCGGCCGCCGTTGGCGCAGCTCTCAGCCACTACGACACCGGCAGGAAATTTCTCGGCGACTGATGTCGAGTTCCGGACCGCTCGCTCGTCCTTCGCTCAAAAGCAACGACAACCCCGAGGAGCGAGAGATGTCCGGACAGGTCAACTGGTTCGAGCTGCCCGCGGAGGACACCGCGAGGGCACGGGCGTTCTTCGCCGGCGTGTTCGGCTGGGAAACGAGCCTCATGGGCGACGACTACCACGTGATCACCAACGGCGCGTCGGGCGCGATCGCCGTCAAGGACGCGCAGCTCACCCAGCCGCGCATCTACTTCCACACCACCGACATCGACGCGTCGGTGCGCAAGGTCGCCGAGCTCGGCGGCAAGAGCGACGACGTCCAGACCGTGCCGGACGTCGGCCGCATCGCCCACTGCTGGGACGACCAGGGCACGGCGTTCAGCCTCTACGAGCCGCAGGCCTGAGCGCGTTGGGGTGGCCCGCCATCAGGTGGGCCACCCATGCACCGCTGCACTTTCAGTCCTCTTCGGACTGACGTCCCGACGCGTTACCATGCTGGGCATGTCGGACATCGGCGTGCTCTCCGCGCACCTGCTCTCGGGCTTCCAGAAGGAGCTCTTCACCCGCCTCGCCGAGGCGGGCCACGAGCACCTGCGCCCACGCCACGGCGCGGTCATGGCCTACCTCGCCCTCGACGGCAGCCGCGCGAGCGAGCTGTCCGAGCGCTCCGGCCAGCACAAGCAGGTCATCGGCACGCTGATCGACGAGCTCGAACGCCTCGGCTACGTCGCCAGGCAGCCCGATCCGGCGGACCGGCGGGCAAAACTGGTGGTGCCCACGAAAATGGGCCGCGACCAGATGGTCCAGGCCGCGAGGATCATCAAGGACATCGAGGCCGGGTTCGCCCGCCAGGTCGGCGCCGAGCGGTTCGCCGCCTTCAAGGAGGTGTTCGGCGAGATCGCCGCGCACTACCGCTAGCGGTGTGGCCGGAACGGTGCCGGGAGAATTCGCGGTCAGACGGGTGCATCGGGGGCGGTGCCGCGAGGCGCCCTGCTGAGCGTGAATCACCTCGCCACCGTTCCGGGACGCGCCACTAGCTTGAGTTTTAACCAGTGGGTTGTGGGAGGGCGCCCCTGGTTGATCATGGGTGAAGCCCTTGGTTGATCATTCTTCTTGTCTAGGGAAGAAGATCGCTACCGAGGGCTTCAGTTGATCAGTGTGCAGGATGCCGGTGAGTCCGGTGCGGGCGGGGACCTGTCCTGGTTCCGGCAGGAGTTCTACCGGTGTCTGTCGCGGCGGGCGGACGCGTTGTATGAACTGTGCGACGCGGCGCTGTGCGCGGACGGGCCGGTGCGGTCGATCGCGGAGTTGTCCTTGACCGGCGAGCACCGTCGCGGGCATGGCAGCGGCTATGCCGCGCTGTCGCGCGGCCGGGTCGAGATCGACCGGCTGCGGACCACGCTCGCCGGCACGCGGTTGCCGCGGGCCGCTGACGGCAGGCTGGTGCTGGCGGTGGACATCTGAGGTTCCCCCGAGAACTCGGAGGGGTGATTACCAGGTTCCGGTTGGGGATGCCGGGATGATAGCTGGCTCGAGTTGATCGGCGTGCCAGGCGGCCTCGTACTCGTCAGAGCTGAGCCAGCCGAGCTCTTTCTGGATGCGCTGGGTGTTGTACCAGCCGTCGATATAGCTGAAGATCACGTTCTCGGCCTCGTCGCGGGTGCGCCACGAGTTCCGATACACCAGCTCGATCTTCAACGTGGAGAAGAAGTTCTCCATCAGCGCGTTGTCGTAGGAGTCGCCGACCGAGCCCATCGACGGCAGTATCCCGTTGTCCGCCAGGCGTTGCGCGAAGCGGATCGAGGTGTAGGTCGAGCCTCGGTCGCTGTGGTGGATCAGCTGCCCGTCACGGACCTCGCGGGACCAGACGCCGTACTCCAGTGCGCCGAGCACGAGGCTGGTGTCACAGCGGTCGCTGGTCTTCCAGCCCACGATCCGGTTGGAGAAGGCGTCCCGGACCGCGGCCAGCCAGAACACGCCCTCGCCGGTGGGAATGCGGGTGGCGTCGGCGACCCACAGCCGGTCCGGCGCCGGGGCGGTGAAGTCCCGGTTGACCAGATCCGGTGCCGGTGCGGCTCGTGGATCGCGCCGGGTCGAGGGTGTTCGCCACTTCGTGCGCAGGAACGCGCCCTGCAGCTCGTGGCCGCGCATCAGCCGCTCGACCCGCTTGCGCGACACCCGGATCCCGCGGCGGCGCAGGGTGGCGTGCACCCGCGGGCTGCCGTAGGTGCCGCCGGAGATGGTGTGGATGTCCACGATCTCGGCTACCAGTTCCTCGTCCTGGCGCTGCCGCGGTGACGGGTCTGCCCGGCGCTGGACCCAGCCGTAGTAGGTGGAGGAGGCGATACCGAGGACCCAGAGGATGGCTCGACCCCGAAGCGGCCACGAAGCTGCGAGACGAGCTTCACGACCGTCGCCGGGCCGGGTCGAGTTCCGAGGCGAAAAAAGCACTCGCGGCCTTGAGGATCTCGTTGGCACGCTTCAGTTCCGCGTTCTCCCGCCGCAGCCGGCGCAGCTCCTCCGACTCACCGGTGGTCGGTCTGTCATCCCGCTCCCCGCGGCCGGCCTCGTCCTGCCGGATCCAGTTGCGCAGCGCTTCGTGATGACCCCCGAGCTGCTCGGTCAGCCGCCGGATCACCGGCTTCGGATCCGACTCCCGATACAGCCGGACCGCACGAGCCCTCAGCTCGTCGGGGTACTTCTTCGGTGGTGCCACAGACGACTCCCTTCAGGTCCTATCGGACCATGTTCGAAAGTCTCCGAGCTACCGGGGGAACCTCAGCCAGACGAAGTACCCGCGTCGCGCACGCTGGCCACGACCGTTGTCAGGGGGCCGGGTCGAGCACGACTCCGGCGCCTGCCTGCTGCGCAACCTGGCCGGTTGGCAACAGCGGCGGCCGGTGCCGTGACCGACGGGCCGGTGTGCGCGGCGCACACCGGCCCACCCCCTACGTTGGAGATCGTGAGAATGGATGAAATCGGCCTGGCGGAGTCTCTTGCGGTCGCCGGGCTCGACTACATGGGGATGGTCGCCACCACCGCCACCTACGCGCCGCCAACTCTCGTCACGTTCGCCCGCGCCGGAGGCGGCGGCGAGTTCGTGTGTGCTGAGGAAGTCGCCTATGACGACCCACAGCGGGTGGCGAAGCTGAACGCTGCCTGGATGCAGATGTGCACAGACGCGGGTCTGTTCGACAACAGCCATCGGTTCCTCGTCGGCGTCAAGATCGAGGAGAACGACGACGAGGATCCCGTGTGGTGGTGGGCTGAGGTCGCGCTGATGGACAGGTGGGACCTCGCGGGTGCTGGTGCGGCAACGGGCGTGCTCGGGACCGGAGCCGGCTACCCGGCATTCGTGATGCTGTCGTTGGACGGGAATGTGGTTGTGCGCGCTGCTCGTGAGCAGGGCGGAGTTGGCATTGGTGTACATCGCTGTCCGAACCGCATGCCCGTCCTGCGAAGCCATGGTGAGTGGATGGCCGCTTGGCCAGATTCCCCGGAATTCACTCGGAACGCGATCCGGCGGTGGCTCGACGCGCATCCGGAGTGACCCGGTCGGTCTGCTGGACGGAATCCAACGCGCGGACTCTGATCGACAGGTGCTTTGCTGATGGCCTGCCTCCACCTGGAAGCATATACAGCTCTGAAGGACGCCGCACGCAGAGCTGTGGCCGAAGTGGCGGCCCGCGCGGCCGCCATGGCAGCGATCACCAAGCGTGCCAAGGCAGCCATCGCCTACGCGGCCAAGAACAACCCGCTGCCGCTGCTGCAGGCTGCTCTGAAGCCGCGGATCGCGATGAAGGACCTGGTGTCGTCGGCGCCCAACCTGCCGGCGCGCAAGGTGTCGGCGCTGGCGGAGACGTCCAGGACGTCAACAAGACGTGGGAGATCATCAAGGCGACGGTGGTGAAGCCGGGTACCTCGGTCATCCAGACGGTGGCGGAGGAAGCGGTCTCGGACCTCGCGAACAGCCAGATTCCTGGGCTTGGGGATGCGCTGTCGTTGCTCGGGTAGAAGAAGAAGCGGAATAACGACGCCGCGAAGGACTCCGGCCGCAGCGGCCGCAGCAGTGCATGTCTCGACTCGAACAGCTTCGACGGTGCTACGACGGTTTTGATGGCTGACGGTTCCCGTAAGCCGATCAAGGACGTCAAGCCTGGCGATCGTGTCATCGCCACTGATCCGACCACGGGCAAGACCTCGGTCAAGGTCGTGACGGACCAGCGGGTGCACGAGTCGGAGCGGGAGCTCTACGAGATCTCGGTGCTGACGCTGAAGGGCGTCGGGAAGATCACCGCGACGGATGCGCACCCGTTCTGGGTTTCCTCGCTGCGGAAGTGGAAGCACGCGGAGGACCTGAAGCCCGGGTACCGGTTCACCACGGCGGACAACCGCCCGGCGACGGTGCTGGGGACTCGGTCGTTCTCCAAGGTTCAGCTGGTCTACAACCTGACGGTCGACGGGACTCACACGTACTACGTGGGTGTCGCCGGACGTGGACAGACTGCCGCTGCCGACGTGCTGGTCCACAACTGCGAGACGGGCCCCAGCAGGCCTAAGGCCACGGACCTGCTCCGTTCCTCAAGAACGATCCGTCCTCTACCGAGTCGGTTGAGAAGAACCATGCCAGGTGGAGGGAGCATTTCGGCGACAGCGCCGTCGAACCCGCTGCAGAGCCTGCACGCACCTTTATCGGGGACAACGGCACGATCACTGAAAGAGGTAGCGTCACGCTGTGGGAGTACGGCCAGTACCGGATCGACGTGGAGAACTTCCGCGGTAGAGACGGGTCTCTGCACTTCCAGGATCACGCGGACGACGAAAGAAAATTTGAGTACAACTTCGATGCGGGCGAGTTCGACGGCCTTCCTCGTGCGATCAGCAGAAGAGTCAGGAACAATCCTGGTTATCAGCGAGCCATTCACGGAGGCCTGAGGATCGTCGGCATGGACTGACGTTGCGTGGTATGAAGTAGATCTTGCGCCTGGGGGTGTCGTGGACACACCCCCAGGCATCACCCCAGGGGGGCAGTTGATCTCTGAGATGCCGAACACGCCGATGGTGAGGTATCTCCTCGCCGCAGAGCAGACGGACGTGGAGCTGCCGCGATCGCTCGCTCGAGCAGCGGCTGATGGTTGGGGGGTGCATGAGTCGGGTGCGTACCTGTTGAAGTCCAGGTACGCCGGTTACCACGGCTCAGGGCCGTCCTCCGATCTCATCGGCTACGAGGCGAGGGTGAATGCGTGGGGCATCCCCCATCACGACGATGTGAACGTGCTGGTGATCTGGTCGACCCGGTATGCACGTGAGTGCCTGCGTCAGGCTGATCGGCCGGTGAACGCGCTGGTCTCGTTCTCGGAGCCGCATGACGACGTGCCGAGAACGGCAAGAGTTACGTTCTGGAGTGAGCACCCAGGCCAATTGCCCTATGCGGACGACTTCGAGCAGTGGGACTCAGCCGCGATGCTGTTGACCACCCAGCCACGGACTTTCCTCTATCCACTCGACGACGAGCAGCGTCAACTGATGGAGGAGATGACGGGTGTGATCGTGGCGACTACAGATCTGAGGCCGGCGGAGGCGGTAGCCAGCGTCAATTCCTTCTGGGGTGACCATCGCAGGCTTCTTTACAGCGGTGCGGCAGGTCGCGAAGATGCGACGCATTGGGCCGCGATGGCTCTGAGAACGTCGTGAGCGGACTTGTGGTGCACGACGCGCGGACCACGATCGACAGGTGCTTTGCTGGGCATGCGTCCACAGGGGAGCATGCGCCAGCCGTTGGAGGAGAGCTTGATCTCGGAGAAGGCCAATTTCCGCATGCGGGCGGCACTGCACGCGATCAGGCCCGGCGAAGCACCCCTGCCAGCCTCCCTCGCCACCACAGTCGCCCACGGCTGGACCGAACACGAGTCCGGCGCCTACCTGCTGCGCGAGATGGCCGACCACAGCACCGGACCGAAGAGCGACCTGCACGCCTACGAGGCCCAGAGCAACAGCCAGGACATCCCACGCGGCGACGACCTGGCCGAACTGCTGGGCGTCTCACTGGCCTATGCACGGGCATGCCTCCGACAAGCACAAAAACCGGTCACCGCACTGTTCTCCATCTCCGAGCCGTACGACGACGTCATCCCAGTAACCACCACAGTGACGTTCTGGGCCGACCGCGGCACACGCCCAGAAGGCTTCGAGCACGATCTAAAGCCGTTGATGCTGCTGAGCACCGCGAAGACCGACTTCCTGTACGCGTGCACCGAGGACCACGAGAAGGTCATGGCCGACACCGCCGAGGCCCTCACCGCGCAGGGCTTGTCGCGTGAAGAGTCGGTGAAGCGATCCGCCTGACCAACGGGCACGTGTACATGAGCGGGAGCAGCAAGTCGTCCATCTATGTGCATCCCGCCGTCCAATCGGTCCTCAACGACGTGACGAAGAACGGTGGGCAGGAGTCCAACAACCACGGCCGCTATGGTCTGATCGCGTGTCTGTCGGATGCGATCTACCGTGAGGGGGTGGACGCGGTGCGTGGTGCTGATGTCGCTGCCTTCATCGGCAGACCGCAGGCGCATTCGAGTTACCTGAACGAAATGTTGCCCAGCTCGACCGCGGCGGGGAACCCGAGCGCCCGGAAGTCGTTGTGCGACATGGGCTCGTAGGTGACCTCCTCGGCGAGCACCTCGCTGAACGCCCGCGCCACCTCGTCCCCGGTGAGGTGCTCGGAGCCGAACCCGACCGTGTGCCCGATGGTCTCCGCCGGCCGCTTGAACACACTCGTGACCGCCTTGCCGATGTCCTCACCCGCGATCCCGGAGATCTTGCTCTCCCCCATCGGCAACGACAGCCTCAACCTGCCGTCCTCGCCCCGGTGCGGCGCCAGGTCGCGCAGCAAGTTGTTCCAGTAGAACGACATCCGCACGTACGTCGTCGGCAGCCCCGCCTGCTCGAACAGCGCGTCCGCCTCGCCACCCTTCACGTCGAAGTGCGGCACCTTGTACTTCTCGTCCAGCGTCGGCATCCGGTCGTCGTCCAGCGAGATCACCTCGCGGGTGTCCTCCAGCGTCGACCACACCACGTGCCGCAGCCCCTTCGCCGCCTCGACGAGGTTGCCGACCTCCTCCAGCTCCTTGGCCGCCGACAGGTGCGTGAAGAACGGCGTCACCAGGTAAGCCCCGTACGCGCCGTCGAACGCCCTGCGCAGGCTGTCGACGTCGTACAGGTCCGCCGCCACGACCTCCGCCCCCAGCGCCGCGAGCTCCCCGGCCGCCGCGGAGTCGGTGTTGCGGCTCAACGCCCGCACCGCGAACTCCCCGTCGGCGAGCAACGCCCGCGCTACCGCCCCGCCCTGCACGCCGGTAGCGCCCACCACAGCCACGATCTTCTTCTCGGTCATGCCTCCACAATATAGTCACCGATTAGTGACTATCAACTTGAGTGACCAAAGCGACTCCGCGCCTCCTCGATCTCGCCCAGGTACCGCGTCGTCCACGCGCACATCGCGTCGACCGTGGCCCGCAGCGCCCGTCCCGGCTCGGTCAGCGTGTAGTCGACGCGCGGCGGCACGGTCGGATGCACGACCCGCACGACCAGCCCGTTGCGCTCCAGCAGCCGCAGGTTCTGGGTCAGCATCTTGTGACTGATGCCGTCGACCTCGACCTTCAGCTCGGTGAAGCGCTTCGTCGAGTCCCCGATCGTCTCGATGATCAGCAACGCCCACTTGTTCGCGATGTCGGAGAAGATCTCGCGCGCGAGCGAGTCCGCCCGCGCCAGATCCCCGCTGAGCTGCTTGCTCACCTTCAGGTTCCCCACTCTCGAAAAAGTGCGTTCTTCCAGGTCAACCCTCACTCTCCTACGGTTACCGAGTAACCACAAGAGAGGAAGCCATGTCCATCACGCTCATCAACCCGGACGGCCTGCCGACGATCGACGTCTACCACCAGGTGGCCGTCGCGACCGGCACCAGGACGATCTACGTGGCCGGCCAGGTCGCCTGGGACGCCGAGCCGGATCTCGCCGTCCAGGTCGAGCAGGCCTACGTGAACGTGCACACCGCGCTGAAGGGCGCGGGAGCGTCGTTCAAGGACCTCGTGAAGGTCACCATCCACGTCGTGGACTGGACCCCGGACAAGATGCCGGAGCTCCTCAAGGGCATCGAGAACGCGATGGCCCGCGTCGGGGAGACCGCGAAGCCGCCGGCGACCCTGATCGGTGTGGCAGCGCTCGACGTGCCGGAGCACCTGGTCGAGATCGAGTCGATCGCCGTCATCTGACCGCGTGCGCTCAGCAGAACTCCGCGAGGCCGTCGGTCACCGTGACCGTCACCGTGGTGCGCCCGGCCGGACTGTGCCGGCCGGGCCCGTGCTCCGGCAACCGGGTCTTGTTCGCCTTCACACTCGTGTCGTAGGCCCGGATGTGCTGCGCGCACTCGCACTCGTGGTTCAAGGGCGACGGGCACGCGAAGTCCGACCGCAACCGCGAGACGTCCGAAGCCGACAGCACCGACGACCACACCATGACGTCGTCTTCCTCACCGAACACCACGAAGCCGTCATAGCTGAACGTCCGCAGCTCCCCGACATCGCAAGCCGCGCAGAACAGCACGCGCGTGTAGTCGTGCAGCTGCTCGTACGGCCCGCGCTCGCGAACACCGATGACGATTTCCTGGGAACCGCGGCAGATCAGGCAGTCGTCCGACGGCTCGTGCCACTTGCTCATCGGCGCAGGCCGACGAGCAGCGCGAGCCCGGCCGACAGAGCGATCAACCCCGAGACGACGAGCTGGTTGAGCCAAACGACCCAAACACCATCATCGTCCGCACGCAACGCCACGATGAACAGCCACACGGCGAGAGCGATCGTGATCAGCCGCAGCAACGGCACGTCCAACGGCGCCATCGCCCGCACCATGCCGACCAGCATGACGACGACCGCCAGGCCCATCGACCACCAGTAGGGCCGGAAAGCGTGCAGGGACGCGCTGAAGTGCAGGACCGGTGGCGCGGCGATCAGCCACACACCGGCCAGAAAGGCGGTGACACCGGCCCTGCTCTCGGCAGCTCGTCCGTGTAGATCCCCCACGCGGCAATTCTCACCTCCGGACGACCGGGAGGGAACACCTCATTCGTCGCGGAACGCCTTCATGTTGCGCAGCAACAGATAGGTGTCCTGCAGTTGCGCTGAGTCGCCGAGCGACCGGTAGATGCCCCATTTCGGATGCGCCTGGTCACCGCCCAGCCACGTGTCGAAACCGGACCGCGACGCGTCCACCACCGTGGTCGCCCCGTCCTTCAACGTGAAGCGCAGGCGGCCGGAGTCGGCGACCTTGAGCTCGATCGCGACGTCGATCCACTTGTTGCGCAACGACGCCAGCGGGGTGCTGCCGAGCTTCGCCTGTCCCGCACCGAAGAGCCTCATCTCGACGGTCTCCGCGGAACCGGAACGGAACAACGACATCGTCACCACGGGCGAGGCGACGGCGGTGTGCTTGACCTGGAAGATGTGCGTGAAGCTGGTGGTGCCCTTCAACGAGCTGGGGATGTACATCTGGTAGGTGAAGCGCCAGGTCTCGCCCTTCTTCATGTCGTGGCGGGTGCCGCCGGTCTGGATCGCGCGGACCTCCTGGCGCTGCCGGTCCGATCCGTCCCTGTCGGACTTGTGCATCACGAACCGGTACTGGTCCTGCTCGGCGAAGATGTGCGTGGCGGACGGGTGCGAGTTGGCGCGGTCGTCCTCGATGCCGACGAACGCCTTCAGGCCGGCCGTCGCGGGGTTCGCCGCCCACTTCTGCACGAACGCCGTGGCCCCCACGTCAGCGGACGCTACACCTGCGGCGAACGGCGTGGCCGCGATGGCGAGCGCTCCTCGCATCGCCGTGCGGCGGTTGAACAACTCCATCGGTTCCTCCTCGAACCCAGAAGTTCGAGGCGGCGGTACAGACCACTCTCGGCGACAGACCTCCGATGTGTCAAGGTCCCCACATTTGTGGAGGACTCGTGCAGATCCCGTGAAGGTGTTGCGGGAAACCGAAAACCGGCCGGTCGACCAGTTCTACGGTCCAGGCATGGACACCGTGGACGTACTCGTCGTCGGCGCGGGGCTGGCCGGGCTCAACACCGCCCGCCTGCTCGCGGAAGCAGGCCTCGACGTGGCCGTGTGTGAACGCAGGACGAGCCTGGAGACCGGCATCCGCACCACCGGGATCTTCGTCCGGCGCACCCTCACCGACTACCGGTTGCCGCACCTCGGCCCGGCCGTCCGGCGCGTGCTGCTCTACCCGCCGTCGCTGAACGAGCCGGTCGAGCTCGTGAGCGCGCGCGACGAGTTCCGGGTCGGCGACATGGCGGGCATCTACGCCCAGGCCGTCAAGGACGCCGAACGAGCGGGGGCGCAGGTCAACCTCAACGCCAGTTATCCGGCGAAGGCGACGAAGGCCCGCTTCACGATCGGCGCGGACGGTGCCCGTTCCACGGTCGCGAAGCAGCTCGGCCTGGACGTCAACCGGCAGCTGATCACCGGCATCGAGGAGGTCTACCCGATCAGGACCGGTTCGACGCCGACGTTCCACTGCGTTGTCGACCCGCGGCTCGCGCCGGGCTACATCGCGTGGGTCATCGACGACGGGGAACACGCGCACGTCGGCCTGGCCGGGCGCGCCGACCGGTTCACCGCGCCACTCCCCCAGCTGCTCCAGCGCTTCCGCGACAGCTTCCCCACGCCGGAACCCGCCGGGCCGGTCCAGCGCCGCGGCGGGCCGATTCCCGTGGGCGGGCTGTTGCGCAGGATCGTGTCGCCGCAAGGGTTGCTCGTCGGCGACGCGGCGGGCGCGGTCTCCCCGCTCACCGCGGGCGGGCTCGACCCGTGCATGCGGATGTCCGAGCTCGCCGCCTCGGTCACGTCCGACTACCTGCGCAGCGGCAACAAGTACGTCCTGGAGCACTACGACGCCGCCGCGATGCGGCGCCGCTACCTCCTCCGGTCGACGATGCGGCGCGGTCTCTCACTGGTCCGCGGGCCGGGTCTGGCCGAGTTGGCGTTCACCGGACTGCGCACACCCGTCGGCAAGGCCGTGGCCAAGCGGATTCTGTTCACCTGAGCTCCAATCGGCGGAAGCCTGGTCGCTCACGGCCAGGAGGCGCCGATCCCGGCTTGCCCGGCCTGGGCGGCGGGCCGTCAGCCGGGACGCTTCTGCTGGTCGATGTACTCCTTGATGATTGACACGGGCGCGCCTGCGCACGACCCGGCGAAGTAGGAGGGCGACCAGAAGTGCTCCCCACAGGTACCGGCGGATGTGCGGGAGAATTCCTGCCGCAGGCGTCGAGAGGAGACGCCTTTGAGACTGTTGACCAGTGTGGACAGGGCCAGGCTGGGCGGGTGGTGCACGTGGTCGGTCTCGCCGTTGAACTCGCGCAGTTCTGCGCCCAGGCCGACGCACACGTCCCGCATGATCTCCTCGCAGCGGCGCAGGATCTGATCGGTGAACGCGCCACGCCGGTACTTTGTGACGAGGATCAGGTGGACGTGAGGGTTGTAGATGACACTGCGTCCCCTGCGTATGTCGGGGTCGGGTTTCCACCGTGGTGACATGGACCAACGCTGTGGTGATCGACGTGAAACGGGTCGTGCAGGTGCGGTTGCCACCGACGCCCGAGCAGGCGTCGGCGCTGGGCGATACCCTGCGCGCCTGCAACACGGCAGCTTCCTCGCTGTCTGAACGGATGTACACCGACCAGGTGTTCCGGAAGTTCGACGTGCAGAAACGCCTCTATACCGAGCTGCGGGAACGGTTCGGGCTGGCAGCCCAACCGGCGATCCGGGTCATCGGCAAGACCGTGGACGCCTACACGACACTGCGGGCCAACCTCAATGCAGGCAACTACGGGCCCCCTGGGTCGGACCGGCGCCGAAAGGTCGAGGACACCCCGATCAGGTTCCGCCCGCAAGCGGCGCAGCCGTTCGACGCTCGCTGTCTGTCCTGGCAACTCGGTGACGCGGGCCGCGACGGGACAGTGCCGATCTGGACGGTCGCTGGTCGACTCCGCACCGTGCGGATCGTCGGAAACCCCAGGCATCTCGCCCTGCTGCGCTCCCGACCGGCGATCGGGGTAACCGATCTGCTGCACCAGAACGGGGTGTGGCTGCTGCACGCGGTCGTCGACAGTCCCGAGGCCGCCCAGTCCGAACCGGCGAACGGGTTCCTCGGAGTCGACCTGGGCATCGTCAACATCGCGACCACCTCTGACGGTGACCGGTTCTGCGGGGCGCGCCTGAACCGCTACCGCGAACGCCAGAACCGAATCCGGAAACGGTTGCAGGTCAAGAAGACATCCTCCGCGAGACGGCTGCTCAAGAAGCGCCGCCGCAAGGAGGCACGGTTCGCGGCCGACGTGAACCACCGGATCAGCAAGAACATCGTGGCCGAGGCTGAACGCACCGGACGCGGGGATCGCCGTCGAGGAACTGACGGGAATCCGCGCGCGGGTACGGCTTCGCAAGCCCCAACGGGCCACGTTGCACTCCTGGGCGTTCGCCCAGCTCGGTCAGTTCCTGACCTACAAGGCCCAGCAGGCGGGTGTGGTGGTGGTGGTGGTGCAGGTCGATCCGGCCTACACCTCGCAGACCTGCCAAGCCTGCGGGCACGCCGACTACAACGCAGCGCACAACATCGCGGCTCGCGGTGTTGTGCGCTGGGGCGAAGTCATGCGCCCAGACGCAGCGCCCATCCTGGCAGCCAGCTAGGACGGCAGCAGCAAGCCTGGAACCGCCGCTCGCGGCGATTGGCAAGCTCGTTCCTTCAGGGACGAGTTCATGACTTAGGACTCGGCGGCGCGCTTCAAGGCGGCGTTCTCGGCCTGCATGCCGTCGCGCATCGCCTTGCCCACGAAGTGATCCGTGCCGCCGGAGAGGATGCCGTCGATCAACAGCTCGTTGGACACGAGCACGGTTCCGTCGGGCTGGGTTGTGAGCGTGCGGCAGCGCTGGCCGTAGACGAACCAGGAGTTCCAGCCCGCGTCCTTCCAGCAGAACCGCTGACCGGGCACGCCGTTGAGCACGATGTGCTTCGCGGCCATCGTGCGCGAGCCCAGGATCACGTCGACCTTCACCTCGTCGCCCGGCGAGGTGCCGCCCGCGGCCCTGACGACCCACGGGTTCCAGCTCGCATAGCCGGGGAAGTCCGTGATCAGCCCGTAGACGCGCTCCTGGGACGCCGAGATCACCGTGTCGACGCGATAGACCACCGAGTGCTCGCCGGGTGCACGAGGATCGAGCGGGGAACCGCTCGTCAGCACCGCGAGCACGAGACCTGCTGCCAGCACGTGACCACCTCGAAAGATCCGCCGGGACGCAGACGTGAAGAAAGTACGCGTTTGCGTCCCGGTGGACAACGACCGATCAGGCAGTCAACAGCCGCAGCCCGTAAACACGCAGAATCTCGTTGACGGGCTGGAACCACGTGCGGCCGCCGGTGGAGCAGTTGCCGTAGCCGCCGGACGTCACGCCCTGCGCCTGGTCACCGGTGATGAACGAGCCACCGGAGTCGCCGGGCTGCGCGCACACGCTGGTGCCGACCATCTCGTAGACCGGGCCCTGCTGGTAGTTGACGGTCTCGTTGCGGCCCTGGATCACGCCGCAGTGCCAGTGCGTGGTCGAGCCGGACCGGCACACCGAGGTGCCGGGCGGGGCCTCCCACGAGCCGCGCACCAGGGCGTCGCTCACCTGGCCCCAGCCGAGCACGACCGGCACGTTCCACCAGCCGCCGCCGGTGCGGACCCAGCCGTAGTCGTTGGTGGGGAACGAGGAACCGACGAACTCACCCTGCCACGAGCGGTCCCAGCCGTAGACGTTCCAGGCACCGACGTTGCAGTGCCCGGCGGTGACATAGCCGCCGTGCACGGAGAAGCCGATCGAGCAGCGGACGTTGCCCGTGTAGAACGGGTCACCGCCCACGGTGCCGGCCGCGAACGGCTGCGGCCGCTGGACGCCCGCGGTGTTCACGACAACATCCTTCGGCAGCCCCGAGACATCGGCTCCCGGCAACGCGTCGACCACCACGGCACCGCGCTGGACGTCGACCCGCCACCCGACGACGTCCTTGGACACCGCCCCGGCCTTCGACAGTCTGTCGATGCCTTCCTTCACCGCGGTCAGCGAGGCGTAGGTCCTCGTCCGCAGCACGGGCTCGGCACCCTTGGCGCGCACGGCGTCGGCCTTCGCCGGGTCGGTCACCGCGACGACCAGCTTGCCGCCGTCGAACCAGCTGCCGCCGTACGCGTCGGCAGCGGCCTCCTGGGCGGCCGGCGCGATCTTCAGCGCGACCTTCTCCTGGCGGATCCTGGTCAGCGCCTGCGCTGCGGTGATCCCGAAGTCGCGGCTCATGGCGTCGACGACCTCGGTGGAAGCGGCTGCGGCAGGGATGGTGATCGTGCTCAGCACGATCGCGGTCACGGAAACTATGCGTAGCAGCATGTTTTCTCCTACGGTGCCCAAGGTGAGCCCACGGCCCAGCTCACGTCTTGGAGGTACGAGGCAGGGTTGTCGTACGTGTGTGCGCCGCCGTTGGAGGCGACCCAGACCTCCTCCTGGTAGTGCCGGATGTTGGTGCCGAGCTCGTTGACCGACTCCAGCCGCACGCCACCGTCGCCCTGCTGAGCGCAGAACGTCGCGTCGCGGCGGAAGAGATCGGTGTTGTCGTTGCCGCTCAGGCGGACGCGGAAGTCCGCGTGCCGCAGGTAGCTGTTCGGGAAGTTGCGCGACTCGAGGGAGTAGCAGGTCGGGTCGGCGAGTCCGCGCCTGATCACGAACGTCGCGTCCGCCTTCAGCAGGGCGTCGCTCGTGCCGGTGACCACGTCGGTGCGTGCCAGGCTGTCGCGGTGCCGCAGGTAGCGGTCCGTGAAGCCGGGCGTGGTGACCCGGAACGACCTGGCCTGGTCGAGCGGCAGGTCGGCGCCGCTGCGCCACAGCGCGACGCTCACTGCCCACGTCGTGTCCGCGGCGAACGAGTTCGACGTGTCCCAGGGGTTGGGGCCACCGGACCGTGCCAAGTAGACGTTCTCGTTGAAGTGCCGGATGAAGGAGCCGCGCAGGTTGAACGACTCCAGCGCACTGCCCCCCGAGCCTTCACGGGCGCAGAACGTGGCGTCGCCTGCATTCGGGTTCGGCGCGATGCCGATGCGTGAACCCGCGTGCCGCAGGAAGTGCCCGGGAAAGTTGCGCGCCTCGAACGACAGGCAGGACGCGTCCGCGAGGCCAGGACGCGCGAAGAACGTCGCGTCCAGGCGATCGAGATCCGAGCCGGGGACGTCGGTGCGGGCCAGGCTGTCCCGGTGGCGCAGATAGCGGTCGGTGTAGCCGGTCGTGGTGACGCGCAACGACACCAGGTCGTCCGGTCCCACCGCGGTGCCTCGCGCGACGGCGAGCACCTTCTGGTTGATGTCCCGCACCCGTGCCTCGGTCATCTTCAGCACGCGGCGGTCGTACGTGTAGAAGCCGTTGACCTCGTTCTCCACGTCGTACGGCTCGGTGTAGACCGACGCGGACAACCCGCGCGTGTGCACCAGCCGTGCGACCTGCTTGGTGATCTCCTCGTACCGCCTGGTCAGCGACTGTTCGTCCGGATACAGGGCCCCGTAAGCGAATCCCTTGCCCGGCTCGTACTCGTGGCCCACGACCCGCCGTCCCAGGCCGCCGAACTCGCCCAGCACCGCGACTCTGGCGGCGTCGGGCGGCCGGTTGGCCGTCGTGATCTGGTAGGCGTGGTCGTCGATCACGTCGCCGTTGCCGGGGTCGGGATCCGAGACGCAGCAGTTGGAGCCGGAGTTGTGGTTGACCAGGCGGGTGTTGTCGATCGACCGGACCAGGTTCACGATGCGGCCGGCGTCGTACTCGCCCCAGCCCTCGTTGAACGGCACCCACTGCACGATCGACGTGATGCCCTTGAGCTGGTCGAGGATTCGTCTCAGCTCGGACTCGAAGTTCGCTCGCCCGTTCGGAACCTCGTCGACGGCGTCGAGCGACGGCATGTCCTGCCAGACCAGCAGCCCGAGCCGGTCGGCGTGGTAGAACCAGCGCGCCGGCTCGACCTTGATGTGCTTGCGGACCATGTTGAACCCCAGTGCTTTCTGGCGTTCGAGGTCCCAGCGCAGCGCCTCGTCGGTCGGCGCGGTGTAGATGCCGTCCGGCCAGTAGCCCTGGTCGAGCGTGCCGATCTGGAAGACGAACTTCCCGTTCAGCAGCGGCCGCATGACACCGCCGACCACCGCCTTGCCGAGCGAGCGCATGCCGAAGTAGCCGGTCACGACGTCACCGCCGGCGAGCGTCACCCGCAGGTCGTAGAGGAACGGGTCGTCCGGCGACCACAACCTCGCGTTCGGCACGGGAATCCGCAGATGACTCCCGGTCGTGCCGGTGCGCGAGCCGATGATCGTGTTGCCCGTGCGGACCTCGGCGGTGACGGACTGTCCCGCGGTGCCCTGGACGACGAGGTCGAGCACGCCCGCCGCCACGTCCGGAGTGGTGTCGAGGCGCGTGATGTGAGCGCTGCGCACGGGTTCCAGCCACACCGTCTGCCAGATGCCGGACGCCGCGGTGTAGAAGATCCCGCTGGGATCGCGGCGCTGCTTGCCGATCGGGTAGCGGCTGCCGTCGATCGGCGAATGAACGCCCACCACGATCTCGTTGACCCCGGCTCTGAGCGCCGGCGTGATGTCGAACGAGAACGCGTCGAAGCCGCCGGTGTGGGTGCCGACCTGGGTGCCGTTGACCCAGACCCGCGTCTCCCAGGTCACCGCGCCGAAGTTGAGCTTGACGCGGCGACCGTTCCAGGTGGACGGAATCGTGAACGTGCGGCGGTAGAACATGTTGTCCTCGTGCCTTTTGATGCCCGACAGCGCTGACTCGATCGGGTAGGGCACGAGAACGCCTTCGGCCAGCGGCCTGCCGATGGGCGGGTTGTTCAGGTTCGGTGCTCCGGTGAACTCCCAGACGCCGTTGAGGTTCTGCCACTCGGTGCGGACGAGTTGCGGGCGCGGGTACTCGGGCAGGGCGTTGGTGGGCGACACCCGGGCCGTCCAGGGTGTCGTGAGCGGAGGGACTTTCGGTTGCCACTCCGCGGCTTGTGCACTTGTGGGGCTGATGGTGGCTGCGATCAGGATTCCGGCCAGTACGCCCAGGACGCGTCTGGTCACGGTGCCTCCCTATCTCCGGAGTATTCGTTGCAGGACGACGACGATGAGCAGGAACACACCGCTCACCACGGACTGGTAGTTGCTGTCGAGCGTGCCGATCTGGTTGATCACGTTCTGGATGACCTTGATCAGGCCCACACCGATCACGGTGCCGAGGACCGTGCCCATGCCGCCGGTCAGCAGGGTGCCGCCGATGACCACGACCGCGATGGCGTCGAGCTCGGTGCCGACACCGATGACCGTGACACCGCTTTGCAGATAGGCGGCGGTCAGGGCTCCCGCGAGGCCGGCCAGCGTGCCGCTCATCGTGTAGACGAGGACCTTGGTCCTGGCGACGGGAACGCCCATCAGGATGGCGGACTGCTCGGCGCCACCGGTGGCGAACACGTTCTGGCCGAAGCCGGTGCGGTTCAGGATCGCACCACCCAGGACGCACAACGCGGCCGCGATGAAGATCGGGTAGCCGAAGCCGGCCACCGTGCCGCGGCCGAGCTCGACGAACGCGCTGTCCGGCGCGACCTGGTAGGTGTTGGCACCCTCGTCGGTGATCGCGAGGAGGAGGCCGCGGGCGAACAGCAGGGACGCCAGCGTGACGATGAACGGCGCCATGTTCGTGCGGGCGATCAGCAGGCCGTTGATCAGCCCGATGCCGCCGCACACCACGAGCGGCAGGAGCAGTGCGGTGAGGAACCCGTGCTGCGAGCCCCAGGCGGCGAGAACACCTCCCAGGGCGTAGAGGGAGCCGACGGACAGGTCGATGCCGCCGGTGATGATCACGAACGTCATGCCGAGCGCGATCACCGCGAGGAACGAGCCCTGCAGGGCGAGGTCGCGCAGGTTGTCGAGGCTGCCGAAGCGCGGGAAGGTCAGCCAGGACACCACGACCATCACGGTCAGTGCCACGGCGGCGCCCTGGCGTTGCAGGACCTTGGTTCTCGTTGCCGCGGTCAGGGTGGTCATCGGCGCTCCCGTGCCACGTACACGGCGGCGACGATGATCGCGGCCTGGATCATCTGAGCGATCGAGTCGGGCAGGTTGTGCTTGATCAGCGTGGCTCTGACGAGCTGCATCAGCACGACACCCATCACCGTGCCGAGCACGCGCACCTTGCCGCCGGTGAGCGGGGTTCCGCCGACGACGACCGCGGTGATCGCGGACAGTTCCATGAGCAGGCCCATGTCGGCGGGGTCGCTGGCGGCGAGCCTGGACGTCGCGAGGACTCCGGCGACCGCCGCGAGCACACCGCAGATGGCGTAGACGCCGACCAGCACCCGGTTGACCGGCAGGCCGGCCAGAGTGGCCGCCCTGCGGTTGCCGCCGACGGCGACGAGCTGGCGGCCGAACGTCGTCCTGCTGGTCAGCCCGGCGATCGTCAGCGCCAACAGGCCTGCGATCAGGACACTGATCGGGATGCCGAGCACGTCGTCGGTGCCGAGTGCGAGGAACGCGGGGTCGTGCAGTGGCACGAGCTGGCCGTTCGCGATGACCAGTGCCAGTCCCCTGCCGCCGACCAGCAGGGCGAGGGTGGCGACGATCGGCTGGATGCCGACCCTGGCGACGAGGAAACCGTTGAACGCGCCCGCCGCCAGGCCCGCCACGAGGGCCATCAGGATCGCGGGCACCGGACCGGCACCCAGGTACAGCGGGATGATCGCGGCCGCCAGCGCCATGACCGCGCCGACGGACAGATCGACGCCTTCGGTGCCGATCACGAGCGCCATGCCGAGCGCGACGATCAGCACGGGTGCGGCCTGGACGAGCTGGGTGGTGAAGTTGCCCAGCGTCATGAAGTTGGCCGTGAACAGCGCGTTGAAGAGCAGCAGTGCTCCGACCGCGACGTAGACACCGTTGTCCTGGAGCCAGCG
Source organism: Lentzea atacamensis (assembly GCF_003269295.1). Taxonomy (GTDB): domain Bacteria; phylum Actinomycetota; class Actinomycetes; order Mycobacteriales; family Pseudonocardiaceae; genus Lentzea; species Lentzea atacamensis. Next base: position 1,360,221 of record NZ_QLTT01000001.1, read on the forward strand.
CCTTCTAGCGGCTGTCAGCGTCATCCATCACCTCCGCCGCGATCGCCGCGAGCACGTGCTCACGGGTGAGCTGGGCTCCCTCCAGCTCACCCGCGACCGCCCCGTCCCTGAGCACGACGAGCCGGTCCGCGCCGTCGAGCAGCTCGTCCAGCTCGGAACTGATCAGCATCACCGCCAGGCCTTCCCGCGCGAGCTCGTCGATGAGCGCCTGCACCTCCGCTTTGGCGCCGACGTCGATGCCGCGCGTGGGTTCGTCGAGCAGGAGGATCCTGGGTTCGGTGCACAGCCATCTGGCCAGCAGCACCTTCTGCTGGTTGCCGCCGGACAGCTCCGCAACCTTCTGTTCCGGGCTGGACACCTTGATGCGCAAGCGTTTGACGAACGTGTCGACGATCCGGTCCTGCTTCTTCCTGCTGGTGACGCCGAACCTGCTCAGCCTCGGCAGCGCGGCCAGCACGATGTTCTCCCGCACCGACAGGTTCGGGATGATCCCCTCGGTCTTGCGGTCCTCCGCGAGCATGCTGATGCCTGCCCTGGTGGCCGCTTTGACGTTGCGCGGCACGGGTGTTCCCGCGACGAGCACCGTGCCGTCGTCGAGCGGCAGCGCGCCGATGATCGCTTTGGCGGTCTCCGTGCGTCCCGATCCGAGCAGCCCTGCCAGGCCCACGACCTCGCCCGGCCTGATCGTGACGTCGACGCCGTTGATGCGGGGTCTGCTGGTCAGGTTCCGCGCTTCCAGCACCGGCCGGGTGTCGGCGTGGTGGTCTTCACCGAACGCCGTGGTGCCGTGTTTCTGGATCTCGTTGACCGAGCGGCCGAGCATCAACGAGACCAGTTCGATGCGCGGCAGCTCCCTGAGTGGTCCACTGTGGACGTTCTTGCCGTCGCGGAGGACCGTGACCGTGTCGCAGATCCGGTAGAGCTCGTCCATCCGGTGGCTGACGTAGATGATCGCGATCCCCGCCTCGTGCAGCTTGTGCACGACCTCCAGCAGCGTCTCGACCTCGCGCGGTTCGAGTGACGACGTGGGCTCGTCCATGATCACGACGTCCGCGTCCGCCTCGACCGCCCTCGCCAGCGCGACCATCTGCTGCTCACCGACCGCGAGGGTCCCGAGCGGACTGCTCACGTCCGCGGTGATGCCGTAGCTCTTGAGCAGTTCGGCGGCCTCTGCGTCGCGGCGGGCGCGGTCGATCAGCCCGATCCGGTTGCGCGGTTCCCTGCCCAGGAACAGGTTCGCGGCCACGCTCATCAGCGGGACGAGGTTGACCTCCTGGTAGATGGTGGAGATGCGGCCGTTGCGCCGGATCCGGCCGCCGTCCGGGGTGTGAATGCCGGTCAGGACCTTGATCAGCGTGGACTTGCCGGCGCCGTTCTCGCCGACCAGCGCGTGGATCTCACCCCGGTGGAGCGTGAGGTCCACGTCGTCGAGTGCACGGACGCCGGCGAAGGTCTTGGTGACGCCGGCGACCTCGATCACCGGATCAGTAGGCATTGCCGAGCTTCTGCGCGGCGTTCGACGTGTCGTACTCGTCGTCGGAGATCACGATGCTCTGCGGGATCTCGTCACCCCTGGCGAACTTCTCCAGCGTCTCGAAAGCGAGCGGCCCGAACCGCGGGTTGGACTCGATCACCGCGGTGTAGCTGCCGTCCGCGACGAGCTGCACGGCGCTGCGCGTCCCGTCGACCGACACGATCTTGACGTCCTTGCCGGGCGTCTTGCCGGCAGCCTTGAGCGCCGTGACGGCACCGAGGCCCATCTCGTCGTTCTCGGCGTAAACGGCGGTGATGCCGGGGTTGCTCTGGATCAGCTGCTCCATCACGGCCTGCCCCTTGGACCTGTCGAACTCGGCGGTCTGCTCGGCGACCACCTGCAGGCCGGAGTTCGCGATCCCGTCCTTGAAGCCCTTGGTCCGGTCGACCGTGACGTTGTTGCCGGAGCTGCCGAGCAGGATCGCGACCTTGCCGCTGCCGCCGGTCGCCTTGATCATCTGCTGCGCGGCGCGTTTGCCCTGTTCGACGAAGTCACTGCCGATGAACGTCAGGTAGTCCGTGCAGGGTTGCGAGGTCACCTTGCGGTCGATGGTGATCACCGGCACCTGCTTGGCCTTGGCGGCGTCGAACGCGGGCTGCAACCCGTCGGAGTTCAGCGGCGCCACGATCAGCAGCTTGGCCCCGCGGTCCAGCAACGACTTGATGTCGCTGATCTGCTTGTTCAGGTCGCTCTGCGCGTTCGTGACAAGCAGGTTCACGCCCTTCTTGGCGGCCTCGTCCCTGATCGACTGCGTCTCGGCGGTCCGGAACGGGTTGGCCTCCTTCTCCGACTGGGAGAAGCCGACCGTCGCACCTTTGACGTCGACCTGCGGATATCCCGTCCTGCTCCGCGTACACCCCGGACCGGCGCTCTGCTGCTGCGCGGCGGACGCGGCGGGCCCGCCGCTGGCGGCCGTCTGCGGACTCTCTCTGCTGGTACACGCGGTGACAAGCAGGGCGGTTGCGGCAATGAGCAGCATGCGAGACATCGTTGGCTCCTACACGGGCTGTGCGTGGTCGCGCTCTCACCGCTAGATTTGCATCGTTGTTCCAACGATGTAAAGACCGTGACTTCCCGGTCCTTTTCCCGGTACTTCTCAGGAGGCTGCGTTGGCCACGCTCAAGGACGTCGCCCGGCTGGCGGGCGTCTCGGTGAAGACCGTCTCGAACGTGGTCAACGGCTACTCGTTCGTCAAACCCGACAACCGCCGCCGAGTCGAAGAGGCCCTCGAGGCCACCGGCTACCGCCCCAACCTGGGCGCCCGCAACCTGCGCCGAGGCCGCACCGGCTTCATCGCCCTGGTGCTCCCCGAACTCTCGATCCCGTACTTCGCGGAGCTGGCCGGCCTCGTCATCGCCGCCGCCCAGGAACACGAGTGGAACGTGCTCATCGAACAGACCTTCGGCACGCTGTCCGGCGAACGCCAGGCTCTGGCCTCACTGGGCCCGCACCTGGTGGACGCCGCGATCCTGAGCCCGGAAGCGTTGCAGGTGGAGGACTTCCAGCTGTCCGTGCCCGCCGTCCTGCTGGGCGAACACGACGTCGAGGTGCCGATCTCGCGAGTGGGCATCGACAACGTGGCCGCCGCCATGACCGCCGTCCGCCACCTGATCTCGTTGGGCCGCACGCGAATCGCCGCGATCGGCGCCCACCCCCAGCGTGGCACCGCCGCCTTGCGCCTGGAGGGCTACCGGGCGGCTCTCGAGGAAGCCGGGCTGCCTTTCGTCTCGTCGCTCGTCGTTCCCGCGGTGAACTACCACCGCGCGGACGGCGCCGCCGCGATGAGGGCCTTGCTGGACCTGCGAAACCCGCCTGACGCGGTGTTCTGCTTCAACGATCTGCTGGCCGTCGGCGCCATGCGGACTGCCGCCGAGCGTTTTGTGCGCGTGCCTCACGACCTCGCCATCGTGGGCTTCGACAACAACGACGAGAGCGCCTACAGCTCGCCTTCCTTGACGTCCGTCGCCCCCGACAAGGCCGCCATCGCGCGGGCAGCGGTCGACCTGCTGCGTCAGCGTGCCGACTCGCCCGACCTTGCTCTGGACGACGTGCAGACGCCGTTCTCGTTGCAGGTCAGGGAAAGCACGGTGGCCCGGTGAGCTACGGCCGCGCGTAAGCCTCGTACGCCGCCCGGTCGAACAGCACGAACCGCACCAGCTCGACCGGTGCGTCCGCCACCGCGGCCCGCGCGATCTCCGCGGCCGACTCCACCGGCCACCGGTAGATCCCCGTCGAGATCGCCGGGAACGCCACCGACTTCGCTCCGAGCTCGGCGGCGACTTTCAGCGAGTTGCGGTGGCAGTCGGCCAGCAGCTCCGACCGGTCCTCGGTGGCCGACCACACCGGGCCGACGGTGTGGACGACCCACCGCGCGGGCAGGCGCCCGGCGGTCGTGGCGACGGCCTGGCCGGTCTTGAGGCCGCCGCCGTAGTGGCCCGCCCGCAGCTCGCGGCACTCGGCGAGGATCTCAGGGCCGCCCTTGCGGTGGATCGCGCCGTCCACGCCACCGCCGCCGAGGAGCGACGAGTTGGCGGCGTTGACGATCACGTCGACGTGCTGCTCCGTGATGTCGCCCAGGACGTACTCGATGGTGGCCACGTCGTCGATTGGATCACGACAGCGGACAGGTGGCCACGTCGTTCGGCCTGGGCACCGTCGCCGACCTCGGCGGATCAATGCCGTCCAGCCAGCCCTCCAACGCGACGAACGCGGAACGGTGGCACGGCGCGAGCGGCCTGAGCCGGTCCGGGTACGCGTCGACGAGCCCGTCCGTGTGGGTGCCCTGCTCGATCCGGTAGTACCGGTGCAGCCGAGCGGGCGTCATCGCCGCGTACACGTCCGAGTCCTGGCTGATCGGCAGCAGCACGTCATAGGTCCCGTGCACCGTGAGCAGCGGCTTCTTCACCTTGCCCGTCAACGCAACGGGTGCGATCGACGGCCCGGCTATGCGACGTCGCGCGGCATACGAGTAATCCGCGTCGCACGAAGGCGTTCCCGAGGCGCAGAACGGGATGCCGGCCTCCAGTTCGCCGTCGAAGCCCGGATCGAACTCCTCGCGGAGGATGCGTTGCGTGAGGTCCCAGTAGTAGCGGTAGTGGTAGTCCCACAGGAACTCCGTGCCCGCAGGGAAGCCTGCCGCGACCATCGCGGCGTGCGCCGAGGGGTCGCCGGCGAGGTGGGCCGGGTACGCGCGCAGCACCGGGGGCAGGAACGTCAGCGGGTTCGGGCCTGCGACCGTCCACAGTGTTCCCTCCCAGTCGACGCCGCCGTCGTAGAGGTGCGCGCGGTTCTCCAGCTGCCACCTCACCAGGTAGCCGCCGTTCGAGATGCCGGTGGCGATGGTGCGGCGTGGGGCGCGGCCGTAGCGTTGGGTGACGGCGGCGCGGGCCGCGATCGTGAGCTGGGTGAAGCGGTGGTTCCACTCCTCCATCGCGCGGCCGTCGCGGTAGAACTGGGCGCCGGTGTTGCCCTTGTCGGTGGCGGCGAAGGCGTAGCCGCGGGAGAGGACCCAGTCGGAGATGGCTCGGTCGTTGGCGTACTGCTCGCGCACGCCGGGGGCACCGGTGACGACCAGGCCGCCGTTCCAGCGGTCGGGCAGGCGGAGCACGAACTGGGAGTCGTGCCAGCCGTGGTTGGTGTTGGTGCGCGACGTGTCCGGGAAGTAGCCGTCGATCTGGATGCCCGGCACGGCCGCGGGCACGGGCAGGGCGGCGCTCGTGAGGCCCGCCCAGTCGGCCGGGTCGGTGTGGCCGGACACCGTGGTGCCGGTCGTGGTGAGGTCGGCGAGGCGGGCCAGTTGCTGATGTTCGGCGCCGGGGACCGTCACGGCGGCCGTGGGCGGGGTCAGCGCGAGTACGAGTACCAGCGGGAGCAACATAGCTGGTCAAGCTAGTGATCGTGGACTCTCGGCGACATGGTCGACTCCCACACAAGGCCCGCTTTGAAGGTGGTGAAGCCGAACAGGTCGAGCACTCGGCGCACCTGGGGCTGGGTGCGGTGCAGGTCGAACGACTTGCCGTTGTAGTGCGCGGCGCACAGCAGGAGCAGGAGGCTGCGCAGGCCGCTCGCGGACAGGAAGGTCACCTCGGCCAAGTCGATCGACACGCGGTTGACGGTGGTGTCGGTGATGCCGGGCAGCACGGCGGCGAAGAACAGGTCGCACGTCGTCACGTCCATCTCGCCGCGGCAGGTGGCCACGAAACGAGTGCCCGTGCGCTGCGTCCGCACGGCGAACGGGCTGGTCTCACAGGCGGTCATCGGGACCTCACATCGAAGAACGGAACTCCACTTCACCGCACCGGGAGACCGAGCGATAGCACCGGAAGCGAAGGTCGCGAACCCGAAAACGAAGTGTCTCAGCCTGACCGCAGCGTCTGCGACGGCGAGACTCCGTAAGCGGCACGGTAGTGCGCGGCGAAAGCACTCGGACGGGCGTAACCCCAGCGGGCCGCGATCGTCGTCACAGAGCCGTCGCGCGCGCACAAATCGGCATGAGCACACGAGATTCGCACGCGTCGGAGGTACGCCATCGGCGTTGTGTCGAGGTGGCGGCGGAACGCGAGTTGTGTCGCACGGATGGACACTCGTGCCGCGCGGGCGATGTCGGCGGCGGTGATGTCCCGAGCGGCGTTGTCCTCGATGAACGCGATGGCGCGCCGCAAGGCCCGAGGGCGCGCATCACGACGATCGGCAGCCGTCGTACCAGCGAAGGTGGTGTTCGGGAAAGTGGCCAGTGTCGTGGCCACCAGCAGACGTGCCGCGTTCGCCACGACCAGCGAGTTGCCTTCGAACACCGGCAACAGTTCGTTCTCCAGATGTTCGCACGTCGACCGCCACGCGGCGGCAGCGTGAGGCGAGACGGGCCGGAAACCGTCGAAGCGGACGTTCTCTGCGACCTCGTCGACGGCGGCCTGGCTGAACACGACCATCGACGCCTGCGGATCTTCCGCCCCTGCCGTGTAGGGGCGGTCGGGAAGAGCGGTCAAAAACGCGTCACCGGCCGAGTAGAACCGGTCCCCGTCGCCCGAGTTGTACCAGGTCCGGCCGGAAGCCAGATACCCGAACAGGTAGGTGCCCATCGGCTCGCTGTCGACTTCGAGACCGAGGTGACCGCCGAGCTGGTCGAACCGGACGGACCCGACCGTCCTGCTGGCCATCCTCAGCGTGGATCGCTGTTCACCCGCACTGAGCCGCATCCGGCCATATGCCGCGCTCAGCAACTCGTGTGCCGCGTCCAAGTCCATCGCCTCGACGACTTGTTCCACGGCAGCAGGATGCTCGCCCGCACCGGCGGTGTCCATCACCAGGACGGCCCCTTCCTCTGGCACCGTGGTCCGCATGCCGCTGCACACCGACGAGGCCACGTTGCGCTGGGCCGCCCAGGACTACGGCGACCTGGTCCACCACCGCCCGGCCGCGGTCCTGCGCACCACCGACATCACCGAGATCAGCGCGCTGCTGCGAGAGAACGTCCTGGTGGTACCGCGCGGCGCCGGCCACTCCCTGGGCGGCCAGGCCCAGGCACCAGACGGCGTGGTGGTCGACATGACCGCACTCCACACCGTCCACGAGGTCCGTCCCGACCGGGTGATCGTCGACGCGGGCGCGAAGTGGAGCGACGTGCTGCGCGCGACCCTCCCCCTGGGCCTGACCCCACCTGTGCTCACCGACTACCTCGAACTCACCGTCGGCGGCACCCTGTCCGTCGGCGGGCTCGGCGGCGCCAGCCACCACCACGGGGCCCAGACCGACAACGTGCTCGCGCTCGACGTCCTGAGGCCGTCCGGTGAGCTCGTCACCTGTGGGCACACCGATGGGGCGCTGGCCGGGAAGGGGCGTCACGGGATCGTCGTCAGGGCGACCCTGCGGCTCGTGCCGGCGCCCGAAACCGTGCAGTGGCACAAGCTTCGCTACAAGTCGGCCTCGGAACTCGTCGCCGACCAGCGCGTCCTCGTCCAGGCAGGTTCGTTCGACTACGTGGAGGGGCAGCTCAAGATTCGCAACGGGCGCCGGGTCGCCGAACTGGAGGCGGTCAGTTACCGGGGTGCGAGTCTTGACGGGCTGGAGTTCGAGGACGCTGACACGCGGATCACGAGCTACTGGGACTTCGTGAACCGGCTCGCGGTCGGTGAGCCGCTGCTCAGGGAGGCGGGGCTCTGGGACTCGCCGCATCCGTGGTGCAACCTGCTGGTGCCTGATCACGCTGTTGAAGAGGTGTTGCAGCACTTGGAGTGCGAAGGTCCGGAGTTGTACAGCGACTTCGGGCTGGTGCTCGCCTATCCGTTGCGGTCGGAGCTGATCCGCGCGGTGGAGCTTCCGGAGGGCGAGGTCGTCTTCCTCGTGGCGGCGCTCAGGTATGCGCGCGGGGACGATCCCACCGCGGTCAACGCCATGCAGGAGGCCAACGACGTGCTGGTCGAGAAGGCGCTGCAGATGGGCGGAGTCCGCTATCTGGATCAACTGTAGACAATGCGCGCGTACACACACGGCGCGGCCATAAGGTAACTCAATGATCCATAGCGCCGATGAGCAACGTATGCGGGCAACAACAGACGCTGGCGACGTGCTCGACGCGGAGTTCGAGATCGAGGCCGAAGGCGATCGACTCTCGTTGATCATGAGAAGCATGGGCGGCAAGTCCAGCAGCCGTCCCAACGGCACGAATCCCGACTACAACGCCGCCCTGGAGCTGTTGCTGAGCCGGCTGCGTGATCTCGGCGCGGTGCTGGAGAACGGCATCGTCGACTCACTGCGAGTCCAGCACCTGCCGGAAGACCAGCGCACGATCATCGACGAGCCCGTACGGCTGGCGGATGTCCAGGACATCGATGCGCTTCGCCGAAGGCTCGGTCGACAACAGCGGAAGTTCACGCCGTCATCGGGCGGCAACAACACCAGGCAGATCCGGTTGCGGCTGAAGGTCCCCGGTTACTCAGCCGGCGACGCCAGCCGTCTCGCGGCTGATCTCGCGCAGCCAGCCGTCCGCGCGTCAGGCCCCGTCCAGTTGAGCGTTGACGTCGAGGCTCTCGCCGCACTGCTGCACTTCGACCAGGACGAAGTGGAGGAGATCGTCACGCTTCTGCGGCACCGCAAGCAGATCATCTTTTACGGACCGCCTGGCACCGGCAAGACATACCTCGCACGGGCCATCGCCCACCACATCGCCGGACGCACCGCGACGCGATTAGTGCAGTTTCACCCCTCCTACTCCTATGAGGACTTCTTCGAAGGCTTCAGGCCTCACGGCGAGGGCGATCACGCCACCTTCAGCCTGAGGCGGGGCCCCCTGCGCAAGTTGGCCGCCGAGGCCTCGCAGAACCCAGAACGCCCGTACGTCCTGATCATCGACGAGATCAACCGGGCAAATCTCTCGAAGGTGTTCGGCGAGCTGTACTTCCTGCTGGAGTACCGCGACGAACTGGTCGACCTGCAGTACTCCGATGTGCAGTTCCGGTTGCCGGACAACGTGTTCATCATCGGGACGATGAACACCGCCGACCGTTCCATCGCGCTGGTGGACGCGGCGATGCGGCGAAGGTTCGCGTTCGTCGAGCTCCACCCGGCCGCCCCACCAGCCAGCAGGGTGCTGGAACGATGGCTCGCGGCCACCGGCAGGACCGACGAGCGGGCCGAACTGCTCGCCAGGCTGAACGAACGCATCGGTGCCAGCGACCGCGACTTCCAGATCGGCCCCTCGTACCTGATGAAGCCGGACGCCGACCACAATCTCGATCTCGTCTGGAAGCACTCGATCCTGCCGCTCCTCGAAGAGCACTACTACGGCCGGATGGAACGACAAGAGGTGCACAACAGGTTCGGGCTCGACACCATCAGGAACGCTGGGTGATCGAGCTTCACGAGAACGCCAAAGCTGGCCACAAACTGCGGCTCACACCGCTTCAGCTGGCGTTCCTGGAGAAGTGCGACCTCATCGACGTGAAACCGGCCGGCGATGGCCATCGGCTGGTGCCCAAGTCCAAACGGGTCGGAGCCGTGCACGCGCACGGGCTCGACATCGTGGTGACGCCGAAGGTCAGCATTCCGCGGCTGCTGTTCATGATCGGGTACGCGGTCAACCCCGGCTTCCGGCCCGAGAACATCGAGGGTGTCCAGGCTGACGGACTGTGGGGCATCGTCGCGGAGACCCTGTGCCGGCACGCGGAACGAGCGCTGCTGAACGGCGTGCTGACCGGCTACGCCACCGAGGACGCGACCAGCACGGTGATTCGCGGGCGGATCCGCGTCGGTGACCAGATCGCCGCGCGCCCAGGGCGGCTGCTGCCTGTGGAGATCAGCCACGACGAGTACACGATGGACATTGCGGAGAACCAGATCCTGCGAGCCGCGGTACGGAGAATGCTCGGCGTACCGCGGATCGACGAGAAGGTCCGGCGGCGGCTCGGGCACGTGGAGAGCCAGCTGTCAGCCATCTCACCGCTGCGTCCGGGGGCACCGGCTCCGAAGTGGCGGCCGAGCCGACTCAACGCGCGGTACCAGCCCGCGCTCAGGATCGCGGAGCTGGTGCTGAACACGCTCTCGTTCGAGGTCGGTGAGGACGGGCTGTCGATCGCCACGTTCGTCGTCAACATGGAGAAGGTGTTCGAGGACTTCGTGACCACCGCGCTCACCGAGGCGTGGAGCACGAGTCCTGGCCACACCCGAGGTCAGTACGCCGCCAAGCTCGACACCGGTGGCGCGATCTCGACGAGGATCGACGTGGTGCACCTCGTGGACGGGAAGCCGCGGTTCGTGGTCGACGCCAAGTACAAGCGGCCGAGTCCCCGAGGAAACTATCCCAACGCCGACCTCTACCAGGTCCTTGCCTACTGCACGTCGCTGCAGGTCGAACAGGGCTGGCTGGTCTACCCGAGCGGCACGGCCGGGGTGCGGCCGCGGCGGGTGCTGAACTCTCCGATCACCATCACCGAGTACCCGCTGAACCTGGACGTGCCACCGCGCGAGCTCCTCGTGCAGATCGAGGAGCTCGCACGGTCGGCCTGGAACTCAGGCTCGGACTAGCGTGGCCAGTGCGGCCTGCCCCTGCTGGTTCGGGTGGAACACCGCCTCCGGCCCCTCCTGCCCCGGCGCCAACGCGTCGAAGCCCCGCAGGTACGGCGTACCGGCCTCGCACAACGCGTGGCCCTCGAACCTCTCCGGGTACGCGAACGGGCTGGCGAAGGTGACGCGGGCCGCCCTGGCTGCGGACCTCAGCGTGGCGTCCAGACCATCGGCCACCTTGTTGCCCTCACGGCGTTCCGCGGTGGTGAGGATGCCCTCGCCGCAGATCGGGTCGAGAGTGGCTCCGGGAGGGTTGTCCGAAGTGGACACCTGGCGGCCGTAGCCCACGAGGATGACGCGGGCGTACGGGCTGCGCTTGTGGATCTCGGTCAGCAGCGCGGTGACGTTGCGGCCCATCTGGGGCAGCTTGGCCAGGATCGCCTCGGTCGGGGCGCCGGTGCAGTCGGCCTGGACGCACATGCCGCCGTAGGCCGCGTAGTCGATGTCGTTGGTGCCCACGGTGAGCAGCACCAGGCTGGTGTCGCGGCGCAGCGCGTCGAGCTGGGCCGGACGGTCCTTGAACGGGCGGGCCAGGTCGGCGGTGGCGGCGCCGCTGCAGCTGACGTTCGCGAACGAGCTGAGCCTGCCCTGGGCGCGCAGGCGGGCCGCCACCAGTTCGCCGTAGGAGTTGTTGCTGCGCCAGCAGTTGCCGGCGGTTCCGTCCTGATAGGAGCCGGCCCCGGTGCCGGAGGCGTAGGAGTCGCCGAGCACCACGAGGGAAGCCGGGCGGGCGGCGTTCGCGGCGGGCGCGAGGCCGAGGGCCGTCAGGACCGCGGTGAGGACGACGATGGTTCGTTTCACTGAACCCCCAAGGTTGATGTTGTGCCAACACCATTCTGCCGCAAACGAAAGCGGGGTGAGACGGCTTCGCGAAGGAGGTGCCCGAACCCCCATGACAAACGTCCTACGGGTGGCACGATCCGCCGGACAGTTCGTCTCCAGGGGATCATTGAGATCATCTGGCAGGCCCTGGCGTGGCGCCGGGGCACTCGTCGTCGCCCTCACCGCGAGTCTCGCGGTGGTTCCCGGCACCGCGCACGCCAAGCAGCAACTCAGCTGGGCCAACCTGAGCCCGGCGGAGTGGTCACGACCGACTTCAAGCGGCCGTCCGAGTCGATGACCACGGGTGACGCGCGGGTGGGGGCCTGGCGGGACGACAAGCACCACCTCGGCAAGTCCGACTTCACGTACGACCTCACGCCGCTCAAGGACAAGCAGCTGTTCACCGCGATCGTGCGCACGCCGGAGAAGGCCGCGAACGACTGCGCCAAGCCGCGCGCGACGCGGCTGTGGCTGGTGGAGCCTCAGGGCGCGATCACCTGGACGAACCAGCCCGCGGAGATCTCGAAGGTCGACGGGCCCAACGCCGGGCAGGACTGTGTTGCGCCACGGCTCAACTGGAACGTCGCCGAGCTGGTCGAGAATGCGCTCGCGCAGGGCAGGACGAAGATCACGTTCGCGCTGCGGATCGCCGAGGAGTTCCAGGGCGAGGTCGGGCACGGCCGCACGTACGACCCGGCCGCGGTGCTCGCGACCGAGTTCAACACGCCGCCCGGCACGCCGACCGGCCTGAAGCTCGACATCCACGACTGCGGCAGCACGACGCCGTTCCTGTCGAGCACGCAACCCCGGGTCAGGGCGATCGTGCACGACTCCGACGGCCACTACGGTCTCGAGGGGACGGTTCGCGTTCTGGCCGGTGGACGCGCCGGAGCAGCGCGTCGAGTCCGCGTTGCTGTGGGCAGGGGCAGGAACGCTCGACAGCTACTTCCCCGCGGGCATGGTCGAGGACGGCGGCACGTACGGCCGGGTCAGCCGATCGAGTTCGTGGTGACGCCGGCGCTGCCCGGTTCGCACGAGGTCCTGTGGTACATCGCGTTCAACACGCCGCAGGTCGTGCCGGTCGGTGCGGATGGCAGAGCGCGGTTCACCTACGCCTCCGGTGGGTCGTTCGAGCTGACCGTGTCGAGCAGGACGCCGGACGGCATCGTGTCCGGTGACGTGCGGCGCAGCTACCAGGTGCCGCAGCAGTGAGTGAGGTGGCCCGCCGGCGACGACCGGCGGGCCACCTGCTCAGACCGCGGCCAGCACCGCGGAGATCTCCTCCAGCAACGAGGTCTTGCGCCTGTTCGGCAGGAACGAGGCCAGCACCGCGTTCTCGGCCAGCCGCGCGACCTCCGCGTGGCCGAGTTCCGACGCCGAAGCCACGGCCAGGTACTCGCCTTCCAGCGTGGCGCCGAAGAACGGCGGGTCGTCGGTGTTCACCGTGACGACCACCCCTGCCTCCAGCATCTGACGCACCGGGTGCGCTTCGATCGACGTCACCTGCCGGGTGCGAATGTTCGAGGTCGGGCAGACCTCCAGCGCAATCCCCTTCCGCCCAAGGTGTTCGACCAGCGCCGGGTCCTCCACGCAGCTCGTGCCGTGCCCGATCCGCTCGGCCTTCAGGTCCCGCAACGCCGACCAGATCGTCTCCGGTCCGCTGGTCTCCCCCGCGTGCGGCACGCTGTGCAGGCCCGCATCCCTTGCGGCGTCGAAGAAAGGCGCGAACTGGGCGCGGCCGATGCCTGCCTCCGGGCCGCCGAGACCGAAGGAGACCAGGCCCTCCGGCCGCTCGGTCAGCGCGAACGCCAGCGTCTCCCGCGCGGCGTGAACGCCCTTCTCACCCGGAATGTCGAAGCACCAGGCCAGCTCCACGCCCAGCTCCGCCGCCACCGCACGACCGGACGCGAGCCCGGCCAGCACGTCATCTCCGGAAACGCCGTCCAGCAGGTGGTTGTACGGCGTCACGGTCACCTCGGCGTACCGGACGTTCTGCCGCGCCAGGTCCCTGGCCAGGCCGACGACGAGCGCGTGGACGTCGTGGCGGTCCTTCAGCATCGACTGCACCGCCCAGTAGACCTTCAGGAAGTGGTCGAAGTCCCGGAACGTGTAGAAGCGCTCCAGCTCGTCGCGGTCGGCCGGCACGCCGGCCTCGGGATGGCGGCGGGCGAGCTCCAGAACGGTGTCGACGCCGGCCGAACCGACGAGGTGGACGTGCAGCTCCACTTTCGGCAGTGCGTGGATGAACGAGCGCATGGCAAAGCTCCCTGAGCGAGAAAGGTGAAGGGTGTCGGGACGAGCGCGGGGCGACTCAGGGAGCGAGGTCGCCTCGTTCGGTGTCGGCGCCGTAGAGCGGCAGCTTGAAGTCCGGCACGATCTTCAACGTAGCAGCTGATGTGGTGGACCCGCTTACGCCATTTGCACCCATGACCGATCAGCAAGATCAATGGCAAGAGCCGCTCACGGTGATGTGCTCGGTGATCGCCACCAACCGCGATCCCGCCGAGTGCGAGCAGCCGGAGGAGTTCCGCATCGACCGGCCGCGCAGCAGCACCTGTCGTTCGGCCACGGCGTGCACCAGTGCCTCGGCAACGAGCTCGCGCGCATCGAGATGTCCGTGAGCTTCCGCGAACTGCTGCGGCGCCTGCCGGGCATCCGGCTCGCCGTGCCCGCCGACGAGGTGCACGTCCGCACCACGTCCACGATCTTCGGTGTCAAGCGCCTGCCCATCACCTGGGACGCGGGGACGGCGGAAACTCGGTAGCCACCGTGGCTGGCGTGGGAATCGTGAAGGGATTCAACCCGAGCTTCGGTCCCGAAACAGCCAGCACCTACGACAACTCGCCCCGTGGCGACGAGGCCGACAGCGTCCGGTTCCTCGCGAGATTCGGTGACTCCGCACTGGAGTTCGCGATCGGCACCGGCCGCATCGCCTTGCCGCTCAAGGAAGCCGGTGTCGACGTCGACGGCATCGAGCTCTCCCCCGACATGGTCGCGCGCCTGCGGGACAAACCCGGCAACGACAGCATCGACGTGGTGATCGGCGACATGTCCCGCGCAACCACCAGCCGCACCTACGGGCTGGTGCACCTGGTGTACAACACGATCACGGACCTGCTCACCCAGGACGACCAGGTCCGCTGCTTCGAGAACGCCGCGCGCCACCTCACGCGCGGCGGCGTGTTCGTGGTCGGGTGCGGCCTGCCGAGCTGGGCGGCGCGGCAGCGGCACCAGTTCATCGACGTGGAAAGTTCGGAGCTCGACCGCGTCGGGTTCGACGTCAACCGCTACGACCCCGTCACGCGGATCCTCGACGAGAACCACGTGGAGATCAGCGCGGACGGTGTCCGGTTCGGACCGATCCGGCAGCGGCTGGCCTACCCGGCCGAGTTCGACCTCATGGTGAGGATCGCGGGGCTGCGGATGCGCGAGCGGTGGGGCGGCTGGAACGGCGAGGAGTTCACGGCGTCCAGCACGCGGCACGTCAGCGTGTACGAGGCCGCCGCGTGACGTCGGAGGAGGTGGCCGCGCTAGGCGTTGAACGCTTCCAGCGCCTCGGCCTTGATCTGGTCGAACTGCGCGGCCATCGCTTCCGACAACGCCTGGGCGGCGGAGAGCGGCCGCACCATCACGGTGAACTCGTCGATCAGCCCGTCCTCGTCGAGGTGGAGGAAGTCGCAGCCCTGGATCTCCTTGCCGCCCACCTCGGCGCGGAACACCAGCGCGTGGTTGGAACCGTCGATGATCTCGCGCTCGTAGCGGAAGTTCTCGAACACGCGCATCACGCCGCGCAGGATCGCGGCGGTCAGCGGCTTGCCGGGGTACGGAGAGAAGGCGACAGGGCTCGTGAACACCACGTTGTCCGCGAGGCAGGCCGCCATCGCGTCGGTGTCCCGTGCTTCCACTGCTTTCCGGAATGCGTTCACGTCGACGCCCCACATACTCAACTTGTTGACTAGGTTGCCCGACCGTAACCTGCTCGTATGTCGCTGCGCAACGCCGTGATGGCCGCCCTGCTCGACGGGGAGGCGTCCGGCTACGACCTGGCCAAGGCGTTCGACGCCTCCGTGGCCAACTTCTGGATGTGCACGCCCCAGCAGCTCTACCGCGAGCTGGATCGGATGGAGGCCGACGACCTCATCCGGGCCCGGACCGTCGAACAGGAACGCCGCCCGAACAAACGCCTGTTCTCGCTCACGGGCAAGGGCCGGCGAGCGCTCGAGGCGTTCACCGCGGAACCGCACAGGCCCACCGCGATCCGCGACGAGTTGATGGTCGCGGTCATGGCGGCGGATGCCGGTGACGTCGAGAGGGTCAAGGCGTCACTCGTGGAACGCAGGCAGTGGGCCGAGGCGAAAATCGCGCGGTACGAACGCCTGAAGGCCAAACTGCTCGACGGCCGCACCGAGGAGGAGTTCCTGACCACCGCCGAACGCGTCGGACCGTACTTGACCTTGTTGCGCGGCTTGTCGTTCGAGCGGGACAACGCGCGGTGGTGTGCGCGCTGCCTCACGGTCCTGGAGCGGCGTGGTGCGCGGCTCGACGCGTCCACGTGAGGTTGAATCAGGTTCATGAACGGCATTTCGGTGTTGCAGGAGGCTCTCAGCGCACCCGCGGAAGAGGCGCGCAACCGGTTCGCGGGGCGGCTCAACGGATATCTCGACGGATCCGACGTCGTGCACGCCGTGCGGCTGCAGGGGTGGCTCGGGCTGGAGGTGCCCGGTCCGGGTTGCCACGTCGGCACGGGCAGCTGGGACTTCACCCGCTTCAAGCCCACGACCTCCCCGGTCTCGTGCGGGCGGTGCCGCAGTGCGGGACTGCTCACCAGCTCGTTCACGGGTGGCCCACATCAGCAAACCCTCGACCTGGAAGGGATCTGACGGCGGGCACGACCACCGGTACCAGGGGTGTGCAGGTGGAGCGGCCGAGGAACCGCTTCTGGCACGCCTCGACGGAGAAGCCGTAGGTGCGGTGGGGATCGGCGTCACGCACGGTGTAGCGGCGGGCCGCGACCTCGACGCCCTTGCGCGGCCGGCCTCGTTCCTCCCACCACTGGACGTTGAACGCGTCGGCGTCCGGATAGCTCCACACGACCGCGAGCGTGTCTTCGGTGCGTTCTGCTGCCACCACACACGGCCGGTCCGTCATCGGACAGTCGCCGATCTTGCTCACCGGTTCGTAGCGGTGGCCGATGATCGCTCTCGTCGACCCGCTGCCGTGGGCGATGTGGCCGCGTTCGAAGTTCAGGAACCAGGTCTGAGCGTCCGGGTGCGGGAAGTCGATCGGAGTACCCAGATCCTTCAGCTGCGCGTGCCACGCACGGGCCATGTCATCTGGAATCACCAACGTGCCGAGGCCAGGTATCGCGTAGACGTGGTCGCGCACGATCCGATCGCCGATCGGTGTGTGGCGGAAGCCGGTGATGTCAACGGCCGTGTCAGCCAACGGGCACCCTGCGACGTCCTCCGCGTAGTTGAGCACATCCTGATCGACGGTTACGGCCGGACACCGCGGCCCGAACGATCAGCGTGATCAGAACACCAGCGGCGGCAACGAACGCAATCGCTTGCACGGCCATCCACGCGCGTGAACACCGACGCCGCCAGCACCGGCAGGGCCGTCAACAACGAGTAGTGCGCCATCACGCTCTCATCCTTGCCGTCAAGCGCAACAACGAGCACGGACGCACACCCCAGCACGGCCACAGCACCGAGCATCAGCACCCTCGTGAGGCGCCACCACCACGGCGCGGCGAGCACCTGATGCGACCACTCGCGGGGCCACGACCATCACATCCGGCGCCGCCTGCTGCTTCAGCGCCGCGCGGCCCCGGAATCCGAGCCGCCACCACGCGACCTGCGCGCCGACGATCTGGCTCAGTCGCATGGCCGCGGGGAAGCGCTTCGGGCGGCCGTTCGTCCACTTTTGTTCCGTTGTAAGGAACTCTTCTTGCCGAACAACCCGAATCGTCCGCACGATCGGGGGTGATGCGCGCGCAACACCCGGCTCCGCGAACGATTCCCCCAACCGGAGGTTCACGATCTCCGATCCTGCGGCGGAACGACGAGATCAGCCAGATCCGGTCGTGCCCACTCCGTTGTGGGTGCGTTCACCCACAGGCGTCGCGGTTGCGAAGGATCATGCCGGTCAGCGCCGTCATGCCGAGGCGCTCGTAGTACGGCTTCAGCGACTCGTCACAGACGAGGTCCACGGAGTACAGGTGCTCGGTCCCGGCCAGGATGCGGCGCATCAGCTCGGTGCCGATGCCCCGGCCCCGGAACTCCGGCCGCACCTCCAGCCACGGGATGAACGCGGTCAGCACCCCGTCGCTGATCATGTTCACGAAGCCGGCGACGCTGCCCTGCGAACGCGCGATCACAACGCGGTAGCTGCCTCGCAGCACGGCGAGGTGCTGGGCGGGAGAGGGTGACTTGGGCCACCCCGCGAAGAACCCGGTCAGATCGTCCTCTGCGAGGTCGCTGACGTCGCTCGTGTACGAGATCATCACCGCAGCATCTCACCAGCTGAATTGAACCGTTCGGCCAGATCTTTCGTGGGTGTGAATCCGCCTCACCCGGCGGTTAAGCTCCGCGCGTGACCCAGTCGACAGCTCCGCTGCGCCGTGCGCGCTGTGCCGCTGTCGGCGTCGTCACCGGGTCGCTCGCCGTTCTCGCGCACTCGAGCGCGGACGGCCACCTGCCCGACGCAGGTCTGGTCTTCTCGCTCGTCGCGCTGCTGACGTGGGCGTGCTCCGGCTTCGCCCGGCACGAGCTCACGCCCGGCAGGCTGCTGCTGCTGGTCGGCGGCGGCCAGCTGGCGATGCACCTCATGGTGTCGCTCGCCGCGTCCCGTCACGAGCACGAGACCAGCCCTGCACGCATGGTCGCCTCGCACGTCGTGGCCACCGTGCTGACCGTCGTCGTCCTCGCCGTCGCCGAACGCACGGTGCTGACGGTGGCCCGCGCCATCGCGTCGGTCCTCCCCCGCAGGCTCACTCCCCTGCCCGCGTCGGCCCCTCTGGTCGTCGCCACACCGCGGCTCGTTCCCGCCGTGGTCGTCTGCCTGGACGTGCTGTCGTGGCGCGGTCCTCCGGCTGAACAGGTCTGAATCCCCTTCACAGGGCCGTCTTCCGGCGGTCCCTGCACCTGTTCACGCCCATTGGAGCCGTGCCATGACCACCACAGCCGCTCCGCCGCGCACATCGTTCGCGTGGCGGGGACTCTTCCTGCGCCTGCACTTCTACGCCGGCGTCCTCGTCGGCCCGTTCGTGCTGATCGCCGCACTGACCGGCGTTCTCTACGCCCTGACCCCGCAACTGGAGTCGTGGGTCTACTCCGACCAGCTCCGCGTCCCCGTCTCCACCCAGCAACTCCCGCTCTCCCAGCAGGTCGACGCCGCTCTCGCGACCGCACCGCAGGGGACGCTCGTGGCCGTCCGCCCCGCCCCCGAACCCGGTGACACGACCCGCGTGCTGTTCGCCGAGGAAGGCCTCGGCGAGTCCGAGCGCCGCGCCGTGTTCGTCGACCCCGGCACCGGGCGCGTCACCGGTGACCTCGTCGTCTACGGCACCAGCGGCGCGCTGCCGTTGCGGATGACGTTGAGCCAGCTGCACCGCAACCTGATGCTCGGCGAGCCGGGCCGCCTCTACAGCGAGCTCGCCGCGTCCTGGCTGTGGGTCGTCGCGCTGGGCGGTCTCGTCCTGTGGATCACCAGGCCACGCAACAGCAAGCGCGTCCGCACGCACGGCCTGATCGGCGTGTGGGTGCTCGCCGGCGCGCTGCTCCTGTCCGCCACTGGCCTCACGTGGTCGGCCTACGCGGGTGAGAACGTCGCGACGCTGCGCCAGTCCCTCGGCTGGACCACGCCGTCGTTGAAGATCCCCGGCGGCAGCGGTGATCACGGCGACCACAGCGGGCACTCCCCGGCCGGCTCCGGTCACGGCGACGTCGACACGGTGCTCGGCACCGCCCGTGCCGCGGGCATCGACGCCAAGCCGCTCGAGATCGGCCTACCCACCGCGCCCGGTGGCGCGTGGAAGGTCACCGAGATCGGCCGTGGCTGGCCCACGCAGGTCGACGCGGTGGCGATCCAGGACGGCGACGTGGTCAGCTCGGTGAAGTTCGCCGACTACCCGATCGCCGCGAAGCTGACCAGGTGGGGCATCGACGCGCACATGGGTGTGCTGTTCGGCTGGGTCAACCAGCTCGTGTTGCTGCTGCTCGGCGGCGGGATCGCGGCACTGGTCGTGCTCGGCTACCGGATGTGGTGGAAGCGAAGGCCGACTCAGGGCTTCGGCCGCCCTGCACCGCGCGGCCAGTGGCGCAAGGTTCCTCCGGCCGCGCTGGTCGGTCTTGGCGTCGGCGCGCTGGTGATCGGCTGGTTCGTGCCGTTGCTCGGCATCAGTCTCGTGGTGTTCCTGGCGGTCGATGTCCTGCTCGGCAGGCGCGCGAAAACGGCCTGACACAACGGATCGGTGTGGCGCGCGGGCTCGGGCGCCACACCGTCCACAGTGGACAGGGCTTGCCTGAGCTGGACATTTACGGCATATTTACGGGCAGGTGCGCCGGGAAGCCTGGTCGGCCCGCACGTCACACCTCGTGACGGCGGCGAGCTGACGAGGGGCGCGCCGATGACACTCATTCCCCACGCCATTCCTATGACCAACGATCCTCAGGTCGTGCACGCGCTGGCCGCCCGATGGCGCCGCACCAGGACGTTGCTGCTGCTCGCCGCCGGTGTTCTGCCCGTGGCGATCGGTCTCGTCTGCATCGTGCTCGCCGGCATGACCTCGGCCGGGCAGCGGATCATGCCGTGGTGGTCGGCGATTCCGGCCGTCGCCGCGGCAGCGTGCGCGTGGGCGTTGCTGACCTGGTTGCGCCGCAACGGGTTGAGCGACCCGCACTCGTGGTTGCCCGCCACCACGCTGATGACGGGCGCGCAGCTGGTGCTCGGCGTGCTGCCGGGCTCTGGCATCGCGTTGCGGCTCAGCCCCGGCGCGGCGCTGGCGGTGAAGGCGTTGTGCGCGGCCGGTGTGCTCGGCGCGGGCTCGGCGGGTGTGCTCGCCCGGCTGGCCAGGCGCTCGCTGCTCGGCGCTCCCGTGCTCGAACTGGGCTCCACCGCGTTCCCCCTCGTGCTGGCCGGCCGGGGTGCGCGCATGGTGATCGGCACCGACCGCGTCGACTGGACGACCCGGCAGGGCGGACGAGTCGACACCGGGGTGTCCTTCGCCCGGATCCAGCGCGTGACCACCGAGGCGAACGCCGTCGTGCTGCACACCGCGTCGGGAGCGTGGACCGTGCCGGTGTCCGATCCGGCGACCGCGCTCGCCTTGCTGCGCCGCCGGCTCGAGTGGTGGGAGGAGCGCCGCGTGGCCGCCGTTGAACGCGAACGCCGCCGGTACGACGACCTGGTCCGGTTGCTCGTGGCGATCAGCGGCGAGGCGACGCGTGGCGGTGTCACGGTGACCGTGGACTCGAACGGCGTGACCACGGGCATCTCGCTCAGCCCGGCGGTGCACGACCTCGACCCCGACGTGCTGGCGGCACATCTGATGGCGTGTGTCGAGCGAGCCCGGTCGGACGCGCGGCGGCAGGTGCAGGACCTCGTGCTCGGCCACGCCTCCTCCGACGACGAGCTGATCGAGGACGTCACCGTGATGTCGGCGGCCTGACCCCGCGAAAGCCAGCCACAAGTCGGTTGCCCGGACACACCCGTCCTGCCTACGTTCGCGGGGCTGGTACATCGGGAGATGGGGGACGACATGCGCAGACGTGACTTCCTCGCCGCGGCGGCAGGGGTCGCCGCCGTGGTGGCCAATCCCGCGAGCGCGCTCGCGGCGACCGAACAGAGACCGGGGGCGACGGGCCTGCCGGACCTGGACCTCGGCGACTTCCCCGTCGTGGCACGGGTCCGGGCCCGCAAGGCGCTGGAGCATCTGAAGGTGCTGAGCGACAGGATCGGGCCGCGGATCGGCGGTACCGCGTCCGAGCACCGGGCCCGCGACTACCTGGTGCGGGAGCTCAGGTCGCTGCGCTACCAGGTGTCGACGCAGCCGTTCACGGTGCCGGACAAGTACCTCGCCGAGATCAACTCGACCTGGCAGGCCGGCGCCTCGCGGTTCGGCTCTCTCGGCGTCACGGTGACGGCGCCGTTCGTCGAGGTGGTGGACGGTCAGCTGCCGGACCTGACGGGCAAGATCGCCTTCTACGTCAACGCTCCCACCGGATCCGCGCCGACGCACGCGGCGATCGAACGGGGCGCGGTGGCGGTGATCCTCGGCCGGATCTCCTCGGGGACGGGCAAGTCCAGCGCGTTCTCGCCCACCCTCGACCGCAACGTCACGGTGCCCGTGATCGGGCTTGCCCAAGTGCACACGGAAAAGCTGCGCACACAGGGCTCCGGCCAGCTGACGATCAGCACCACGCACCACCCGAACCTCACGTCCTACAACGTGATCGCTGAGCGGCCGTCAACGTTCCCGTGGCAGGACAACGGCGTTGTGATGGTCACCGCGCACTACGACAGCGTGCCGGGCTCACCGGGTGCCAACGACGACGGCAGCGGCACCGTGCTGTGCCTGGAGCTGGCACGCGTGCTGCGCTATCTGCCCACGCACAGGGCGATCCGGTTCGCGTTGTGGGGTTCGGAGGAACAGGGGCTGCTCGGGTCGCGGTACTACGTCTCGCAGCTCCCGCCGGAGGAGATCGCGCGGATCAAGGGCGTGTTCCAGAACGACATGGTCGCCACCAGCCACGACCCGGCGACGGCGTACTGGTTGCTGTCGGTGGACGGCGCGGACAACGCCACCACCAGCGCGGTGCGCGCGGCGGCCCAGCGACTCGGCTACGACCCGCGGGTGCACGGGCCGGTGGCACGCGGGTCGAGCGACCACGTTCCGTTCCACGAGAAGGGCATGGCGTCGGCGAACTTCAGCTGGCGCGGCGAGGGCGGACCGGCGCAGCTGGAGCCGATCTACCACACGCCGGAGGACACGATCCGCGACAACATCAGCCTGGAGCGGTTGCAGGTCTCGCTGGAGCTGATCGGCGCGGCGGCCTACCGGCTCGCCTGCCAGCGGTAGACGTCGGCACCCGCGCGGTCAGCGGCTCACGTCGAGCACCGCGCGGGTGAACGCCTCCGGCGCCTCCTGCGGGACGTTGTGCCCGATGCCGTCGAGGATCCGGTGCTCGTAGCGTCCGGTGAACCTGTCGCGGTAACCGGCGCCGCTCTTGTTCGGGCCGTCGAAGTCGCTGGCGATCGTGATCGCCGGCACGCTGATCACGGGCCTGTTCTGGAGCTTGCGCTCGAACCCGTCGTAGCGGTGCTCGCCTTCTGCGAGCTGTGAACCCCGACCGCGCTGACCGCGCCCAGACCGAGCTGCTGCCGCTGATGTCCAAGTTGCGCAGGGCGAACCAGCTCGTCGGTCCGCTGCGCGAGGCGCTCGGAGACGTGCTGGGCAGAGGAGGGTGTCGGCGGCGTCGGGAGCCAGCGGTTCCACGGTGAGCGCCGGCACGCCCGCGAACATCGGGATGCGGGCGGCGGCGATGAGCGTGGCGCCGGACAACCGGCGGGCCACGAAGCCCAGGACGTCCTGGCTCGCCTGGTCGAGCCAGTGCGCGTCGTCGACCAGGACGACAGGCTTGGCCGTGCTCAGCAGGTCGAGCGCGGCGAGGCCGACCAGGTGGACGGGCGGTGCTGCGCCGTCGGAGAGACCGAAGACGAATTCGAGCGCGTCCCGCCGCGCACCGGACAAGGTGGACAGATCGAGGAACGGGTGCAGGACCTGGTGCAGACCGGAGTACGGCAGGTCCCGCTCGGCCTCGACACCGGTGACCAGATGACCGTCGAGCGACCGCAACAACGCGGACTTGCCGACTCCGGGCTCGCCGACGACCAGCAGAGACCCGCCCGAGGCCCCCAGCGCGGCCAGCCGTTCCTGTTCCCGTTCACGTCCGACCAGCGACACCGGCACCCCGTTCGTTGCTCCGTGTGGACCAAGAGTGTCAGAAGGTCCAGGCGGCGTGCGCGCCCGGACCGACGACCAGCGTCGAGTTGCCGAGCCGCTGCACATGGCGCTCCGCCGCGTGGTTCAGCTCGAACTCCACCCGCTTGAGCCCGGTCTGCCCCAGCGCCACCTCGTCGAGCCGGATCGTCACCCCGCCGCGCGACGCCACGACACCACCCGGCTCCGTCCGCACGAAGAACCCGCCGGTCCGCAGCAGCGGCCTGGTCGTGGCGAGATCCCGCGCGGTCACCGCGATCCGGATGAAACTGATGTTGCGCATCAGCTTGTCCCGGTAGCGCTCGGGGAGGTAGCGCTCGCGGGTCACGTCACCGGGGAAGCGCGCGGGACCCGTCTGGCTGCGCGGATCGGCGAAGTACTCGTCGCGGTACTCCATCGCCCAGGCGCCGAACCTCTCGTACCGCTCGACCGGCAACAGCGCGTCGAACCACGGCACCGGCTTGTGGTCGCCGAAGTCGCGCGTCTGCAGGAAGTCGATCGGCGTCACGCCGGAGGCGACGAGGCGGGCCTTCACCGTGTCGATGTCGCCGTCGCGTTCGGTCGAGAGAGCGAGGGCCGCCGAGCCCAGTTCACCGTCCTGGCCGGCGATGTCACCGACGCCGAAGATCTCCAGGTAGGTCTCCTGGCCGCGCAGGTAGCGGCCGGTCCACTTCTCACCGCCGGCGCCGGTCGTCGTGCGCACCTCGAAGTCCGCGAAGTCCCGCAGGTACGGGGAATGCTCGATGGCGTCCGCCGTGGCGCGGTCGAGCGTTCCCCGGGCGTGGTTGTAGTACAACAACTGCCGCTCCATCGCCTGCGCCGGCCCGGCACCGACCACGACCAGCAAGAGGGTCAGGATCATGCAGAACAAGCGTCGGTTCCCCATGGAACGATCCTAGGACCGGGGCACTCAAGCCAGGCTCAAGTCGCACGAGGGGGACTTTGTGTTCGACACCGCACGGTGGACGGTTCTCGCGCCGCTGCTGCAGGCCGCCGGCGCGGGCCGCGACCTGCTCGACGACACGATCCGCCGGCTCACCCCCGAAGCCGTGACGCAGGTGGTGCTGAACGAGATCGGCGAGCACGGCGTCCGGCTCGACCTGCACTTCGACGGACGCACCACGAGCCACCTGCGGACGGACGCCGACGTCGTGGTCTCGCTCAGCCTCACCGACGCCGTGCGCGGCCTGTACGGCACGGACGAACGGCCGTGGCCGAGTCTCGCCGTGCGGACCGCGTTCGCCGAGCTCGACGAACGCGGCCCCGGCGCGTGGTTCGCGGGCCGCAAGGGCATCGCGCGGGACGTCCAGAGCCTGCTGTCCGCGCTCAAGCCGGGCAGGCAGGACCTCGGCGAGCTGTCCGTGACGTTCGGCTCGGACAAGTGGGGCGACCTGCACTGGTACACCCAGCACTACGAACGGCACTTCGCCCGCCTGCGCGACGAACCGGTGCGGGTGCTGGAGATCGGCATCGGTGGCTACGCCGACCCCGACTCCGGCGGAGCCTCGCTGCGGATGTGGCAGCGGTACTTCCGGCGCGGACTCGTGCACGGCCTCGACATCGCGGAGAAGAACGTCACCGGCCCGCGGATCATGACCGTGCGGGGCGACCAGTCCGACGCGGAGTTCCTCGGCAGGCTGGGCGAGGAACTCGGCCCGTTCGACGTGGTCATCGACGACGGCAGCCACCTCAACGAGCACGTGCGGATCTCGTTCCACGCGCTGTTCCCGCACGTCCGGCCGGGCGGGCTCTATGTCGTCGAAGATCTGCAGACCGCGTACTGGCCGCGCTGGGGTGGCGACCCCGAGGCGGGTCCCGGCACCTCGATGGGCATGCTCAAGTCCTTTGTGGACGGACTGAACCGGGCGGAGGTGCGCGACCCGCAGGGCGAGGGTTCGCACCTGGAACGCGACATCAGCGGAATCTCGTTCCACCACAACATCGCGTTCGTCGAAAAAGGACTCAACGCCGAGGAGGGCGGGCCGGTCTTCCTGCGCACCCTCTTCTAGAGCGCCGCGGGCGACGTGGACCCGCTGGAACCCCGCTCCCAGGTCGAGGTCGACCTGGGAGCGGGGCGGAGTGACTCGGGTCAGGGCACCCAGTGGTTGCCGGTCACCGTGATCATCACCTGGAGCTGGATGCTCGACGCGAAGTAGTCGTCACCGCCGATCGGCGTCGCCAGCATCTTGTTCCACAACGCGTCCAGCCACGCCTGGCTGCCGGAATCGGTCGCGGCCGCCACCGCGAACGGCGCGGTGTACGCCGCCGAGACCTCACTGGAGAGCTGCGTGCCGTTCAGCTGGTAGCCGACCCGGATGTTGCCGGGATTGCCGCCGGTCTTGGACTTCACCCACGAGTTGAGCTTGCGGGCCGCCGCGAGCGATGTGGGGTCACCGCTGGTCACGGCATCCGCGCCGATTCGCCACGGCACCCGGCAGGCGTTCCACCAGTACTTGCCGTCGCCCAGCTCGTCCTCCAGCACCTTGCCCGCCGGCGGGCGTGGCGTGGAGTTCGTGTTCTCCACGAAGTCCGGCAGCAGTCCGGTGCCCGGCGCGAAGTTCTGCTGCATCCTGGTGATCAGGTTCTGGTGGGCGGTGCGGATCGTGTCCCACGCCGAGTCGCCGGTCGCCTTGCGGAACGCGCGGAAGTGGTCGGCCATCCAGTCCGACGACCGGGTCACGTAGTAGCGCGGGTCCGAGCTGGTGGCCCAGTCGCCCGGCCGCAGCAGCTTCGTCGTCGGGTTGATCTCGCTGCGCTTGATGGCGTTGATGTGCCGGATCGCGAGCTCTTTGTAGTTGTACGTGCCCGCGCTGCCCCACTGGCGGTCGGCGAGCAGCAGCCCGTACGCGACGTCCATGTCGCCGTCCGTCGCGGCGTCACCGCCGTTGACGCTGACGCACCGGTCGTCCTGCTCGGCCGCCATCAGGTCGGGGTCGATCACCGACGGGTGGTCGATCTTCCACTTCACGAAGCCGTCGAAGATCCTCTTGGCGTCGGGGTCGGCACCCGCCATCGTGGCGACGATGACCATGCCGTAACCCTGCGCCTCGGCGACGTAGTCGTGGTCGGCGTCGGCCGCCAGCACCTGGGACCAGGCGCTGTTGCAGTTGTGCCTGAGGAACGCGGACTTCCAGCGCTGGTAGTAGTCGACCACGGCGGCGTCCAGAGTGGACGTGCTGCCGGACGGGCGCAGGATGCCGGCCGCGTAGGGCTGTTTCCTGCTGCCGAACGGGTAGCCGATGCCGGGCGTCGGTGGCGTGGTGGTGGTGGTGGTGGTGGTCGTCGTCGTCGTGGGCGGAGTCGTGCCGCCGGCCACGCCGTAGATCTCGAGTTCCCACAGCGAGTAGCCGTAGGGCGTTCCGCGTGCCGTGCCGTAGACCCGCACGTACCGGCCGGAACCGGACACGGTCAGGTCGTCGACCGCGCCGTCTCCGGTGGTGGTCGAGAAGATGTCACTCCACGCGGAGCCGTCAGGGGACGTCTGCACGCGGTACGCCCTGGCGTACGCGACCTCCCAGTTCAGCTTGACCCGGCTGATCGAGTGCGTCGAACCGAGATCGACCCGGAGCCACTCGGGATCGTGCCCTTCCACGGAGGCCCAGCGGGTCGACGTGCTGCCGTCGACCGCCTTGGCCGCCTCGAACCCGGAGCCCTCGATGGAGGACGCCAGGACCGTCTTGCCGCGGGAGACCAGTGGATCCGCCGCCGATGCACTGGTCATCCCTGCCACGACGAGGCCGAGCACGAGCCCGAACGCCGCTAACGCCCCTAAAGCCGATCTTCTGCCCACGATCGCCTCCGGCAATTGGTTAACAAACCATCCAATGCGAGTGGATGGCGACCGTAAGCGCGGGAGACGCCGCAGACAAGAGGTATTGACCAGTTACCACCTGCGAAAACGGTTACAAACAGCAGCACTGCTCGATCGGACAGCGGCTAGGCCCAAACCTCACGGACCGCCTCGGCGATCGAGGCGGCCTGCTTCCTGCCCGCCTCGGCGGCGGGCCTGCGCCTGGCCGGATCCAGCAGGTTCGGCCCGATCGCGGCCAGCGCGGCCCGGTCGGGGCTCACCACGACGGACGGCACGCCCAGCCGGGCGGCCTGCGCTCCCGGTGTCGCCGCCCGGCTGGCCGCACGGGTCAGCGGTGCCACGACCACGACCCGCGAGCACCCGGCGGCGAGATCGACGTTGGCCGCGGACCGCATGCCGCCGTCCATGTACCGGTGGCCGTCGATCGTCACGGGCGGCCACACCAGCGGCACCGCACAGCTCGACGCCACGGCCTTCACCAGCGGTACCCCGCTGTCGCGGTCGAACGCGACGAACCTGCCGTCCGCGGTGTCGACGGCGGTGACCTTCAGCGGGCGGTCCGGCCAGTCCTGAATGGACAGGCGGTGCTTGAACACCTCCAGCCGCGACTCCTCCGACGGCGTGCGGGCCTTCACCGCGGCCCTGCCCAGCCGTGCCCGCTTCCGCGCGGGAGATCCGGGCATCACGTAGGACAGCGCGTAGCGGACCAGCATCCACGTGGTCAGGCGGGCCGGGATCTCCCCGTCGGGCGGCAACAGCTGACCCGCGTACAGGTCGGCGAGCGGGACACCGCCCGCCAACTGCGTGGCCACCACGGACCCGGCGGACGTCCCCACGAACAGGTCCGCATCTGTCAGGTCGACGCCCGCTTCTGCAAGTCCGTGCAGAATCCCTGTCTCCCAAGCGATTCCGGTGACACCACCGCCACCCAGCACCAACGCCCGTTTCCCGGTCACGGAGTCCATCCTAAGAAGTGAGACGGCTTCCTGCCCCATGGTCGTCCTTGGTAGCCTTGAACGCGAGGCCGAGAAGCGCTGCAACGGGCCCTGGAGCCCGCCACGCTCGGCCTTGCACCACCACGAACAAGGGCGCTTCCGACTTTTCGGGAGCGCGCGTGGATGGTCTCAAGTCCCTGCTGAACCGGCGGATCGCCGTGCTCGACGGCGCCTGGGCCACGATGTTCCAGCAGGCGAAGCTCTCCCCCGCCGACTACCGCGGAACCGAGTTCGGCGAGCACCACATGGACGTCACCGGCGACCCGGACCTGCTCAACCTCACCCGCCCGGACGTGGTGCTCGACGTGCACCGGCAGTACCTCGCGGCGGGCGCGGACATCACGACCACCAACACGTTCACGGCGACGTCGATCGGCCAGGCCGACTACGGCCTGCAGGACCGCGTCCGCGACATGAACATCGCCGGCGCCCGGCTCGCCCGCCAGGCAGCCAACGAGTTCGGCGGGAGGTACGTGGCCGGCTCGGTCGGACCGCTCAACGTCACCCTCAGCCTGTCGCCCAAGGTCGACGACCCCGCGTTCCGCACGGTCACGTTCGACCAGGTCAAGGACTCCTACGCCGAGCAGATCGCCGCGCTGCACGCCGGCGGCGTCGACCTGCTGCTCATCGAGACGATCTTCGACACGCTCAACGCCAAGGCCGCCATCACCGCCGCCCGCGAGGTCGCCCCCGACCTGCCGCTGTGGATCTCCGTGACGATCGTCGACCTGTCCGGCCGCACGCTGTCCGGCCAGACCGTCGAGGCGTTCTGGAACTCGGTCGAGCACGCGAAGCCGCTCGTCGTCGGCGTGAACTGCTCGCTGGGAGCCGAGGAGATGCGCCCGCACGTCACCGAACTCGCGCGGCTCGCGGACACCTACGTCGCCTGTCACCCCAACGCCGGTCTGCCCAACGCGTTCGGCGGCTACGACCAGACGCCGGACGAGACCGCCGCGCTGCTGCGGGACTTCTCCGGCAAGGGCATCGTCAACATCGTCGGCGGCTGCTGCGGCACCACCCCCGCGCACATCAGGGCCATCGCGGAGGCGGTCAGGTCCGAGCAGCCGCGTGAAGTCGTGGAACCCCGCAACACCAGCAGGTTCAGCGGCCTGGAGACGTTCGAGATCGGTCCGGACACCGGCTTCGTGATGATCGGTGAGCGCACCAACGTCACGGGTTCGGCGAAGTTCCGCAGGCTCATCGAGGCCGACGACCACCAGGCGGCGCTCGCGGTGGCGCTGGAGCAGGTGCGCGGCGGCGCGAACCTGCTGGACGTCAACATGGACGCCGACCTGCTCGACGGCGAGCAGGCCATGACGACGTTCCTGAACCTGATCGCGACCGAGCCCGAGATCGCCCGCATCCCGGTGATGATCGACAGCTCCCGCTGGGGCGTGCTGCGGGCCGGCCTCAAGTGCGTGCAGGGCAAGGGCGTCGTCAACTCGATCAGCCTCAAGGAGGGCGAGGGCCCGTTCCTGGAGCAGGCGCGCACGATCCGCGACTACGGCGCCGGCGTCGTCGTGATGGCGTTCGACGAGCAGGGCCAGGCCGACACGACCGAGCGCAAGGTCGAGATCTGCGGCCGCGCCTACGACCTGCTGACGCAGCAAGCCGGATTCCCCGCCGAGGACATCATCTTCGACCCGAACGTGCTCGCGGTCGCCACCGGCATCGAGGAGCACAACGGCTACGCCAAGGCGTTCATCGACGCGTTGCCGCTGATCAAGCAGCGCTGTCCGGGTGCGCGCACCAGCGGCGGCATCTCGAACCTGTCCTTCTCGTTCCGCGGCAACGACGTCGTCCGCGAGGCGATGCACTCGGCGTTCCTG
The DNA here is from genome assembly GCF_003269295.1 of Lentzea atacamensis. Classification (GTDB taxonomy): domain Bacteria; phylum Actinomycetota; class Actinomycetes; order Mycobacteriales; family Pseudonocardiaceae; genus Lentzea; species Lentzea atacamensis. The sequence goes on from NZ_QLTT01000001.1 coordinate 1,390,270, forward strand.
TTCCACGCCGTCAAGGCGGGCCTCGACATGGGCATCGTCAACGCCGGCCAGCTCGTGGTCTACCAGGACATCCAGGCCGAGCTGCTGGAACTGGTCGAGGACGTCATCTTCGACCGCCGCGAGGACGCCACCGACCGGCTCGTCGCACACGCCGAGACGGTCAAGGGCCCCGGCCAGAAGCGCGTCGTGGACCTGTCGTGGCGCGAGGCTCCGGTCGCCAAGCGGCTGGAGCACGCGATCCTGCACGGCGTCGTCGACTTCATCGAAGAGGACACCGAGGAGGCCCGTCAGGCGCTGCCGCGTCCGCTGGACGTGATCGAGGGTCCGCTGATGGACGGCATGAAGGTCGTCGGCGACCTGTTCGGCGCCGGCAAGATGTTCCTGCCCCAGGTGGTGAAGAGCGCCCGCGTCATGAAGCGCGCGGTCGCGTACCTGGAGCCGTTCATGGACGCGGAGCCCAAGGCAACGGCCGGCGGCAACGGCAAAGTCGTGCTCGCCACGGTCAAGGGCGACGTGCACGACATCGGCAAGAACATCGTCGGCGTCGTCCTGGGCTGCAACAACTACGAGGTGATCGACCTCGGCGTGATGGTTCCGGCCGCGCGGATCCTCGACACCGCGATCCGCGAGCACGCCGACGTCATCGGGCTGTCCGGGCTCATCACACCGTCGCTGGACGAGATGGTCTCGGTCGCGGAGGAGATGCAGCGGCGCGGCATGAAACTGCCGCTGCTGATCGGCGGCGCCACCACGTCCCGCCAGCACACCGCCGTGAAGATCGCCCCGGTCTACGACGAGCCGGTCGTCCACGTGCTCGACGCGTCCCGGGTCGTCGGCGTCGTGTCCGACCTGCTGGACGACCGGCGCGGCCACGAGCTGAACATCGCGAACCGGGCAGAGCAGGCACGGCTGCGCCACCAGCACGAGAACCGCAAGCAGTTGCCGTTGCTGAGCCTGGAAGCCGCGCGCGCAAACGCGGAAAAGGTCGATTTCAGCGAATTGCCGACGCCCGCGTTCACCGGTACCCGCACGATGACTCCGGCACTGGCGGAACTGCGCGAGTTCATCGACTGGACGTTCCTGTTCCTCGCCTGGGAGCTCAAAGGCAAGTTCCCCGCGATCCTCGACCAGCCGGTGGCGCGCGAACTCTACGACGACGCCACCGCGTTGCTGGACGAAATCATCGCAAAGGACCTGTTCGAGGCAAAGGGCGTCTACGGCTTCTGGCCCGCGCATTCCGCCGGTGACGACATCCAGCTCGACAACGGTGTGCTCATCCCGATGCTGCGCCAGCAGACGCAAAAGCAGGTCTCGCGCCCGAACCGCTCGCTGTCCGACTACGTGGCACCGGAAGGCGACCACATCGGCGGCTTCGCGGTGACGATCCTCGGCGCGGAGAAACTGGCCGCCGAGTACGAGGCCAGGCACGACGACTACCGCGCCATCATGGTGAAGGCGCTGGCAGACAGGCTCGCCGAGGCGTTCGCCGAATGGATTCACCTGCGGGCCCGCCGCGACTGGTTCGAGCCGGACGCCGAGCCGGTGGTGGCGGACCTGCACGCCGAACGGTTCCGCGGCATCCGGCCCGCGCTCGGCTACCCGGCCTGCCCGGACCACACGGTGAAGCGGGAACTGTTCGATCTGCTGGGCGCGGAGGAAATCGGGGTCGGCCTGACGGAGTCGTTCGCGATGAACCCGGCAGCGAGTGTGAGCGGGCTCATCTTCCAGCACCCGGACGCGAAGTACTTCACCGTCGGACGCCTCGGCCGCGACCAGGTCGAGGACTACGCGCGCCGGTACGGCAAGCCGCTGGCCGAAGTGGAGCAGTGGCTGCGGCCGAACCTCGGTTACGAACCTTCCTGATGTTCCCGTAACGTGAAAGCGCTTCCCGTTATTGGCAGGCGTCATCCCGATTTGGCACCGAGCGATGTAGCATCGGCCGCTCTGGAGAGATCACTCACCCGTCTTCTCGAGCGAGCCCGAGGTCATCCATGCGAGCTGCGGCGCTGGCGCTGAGTCTGGTGCTGTTATCCGGGTGCGGTGGCGCCGCGAAGTCCGACGCGCTGCCGCACGTGGGATTCGTCGTCAAGAGGACCGGTGGTTCCTTCGCCCAGGAGATGACCAGCGGGTTTCACGAGGGTGTCGGCCGCATCGGCGGTGTCAGCGCCACCGTGACCGGGCCGCCCGGCCAGGACGGGCACAAGGAAGTCGAGTTGTTCGCCGATTTGACGCTCGCCGCGAAAGGCGGAATCGCGGTCGCCACGTCCGAACCCGCGCTGATGGCGCCCGCCATCGGGGACGCGCTCGGCCAGCACGTCGCCGTGGTCGGCGTGGACATGCGACTCACCGCGAGTTCCGGCGTGAAACTGCACATCGGTAACGACAACTACGAACTCGGCGAAAAGCTGGCTGACGAGTTGATGCGCCGATTGCCCCCGGACGCGACCGGAACAGTGGTGCTGGGAAACACCTCGCCGGGACTCGCCGGGTTCGACGACCGGGCAGAAGGCATTCGGGGGCGATTTGCCGAGAAGCTACCGGGAGTATTGGTGCTGGGGCCGTTCGACACGCAACGTGACGATGAAGCGAATCGTGACGCGTGGCGCCGGCTCGTGGCCGCGAACCCGGACGCACTGGCGTTCGTTGGGACCGGTGACTGCGACGGGGTGAACCTCGCAGCGATCAAGACCGAGAAGTCGGCGAGGTGGCTGGTGGGCGGTTTCGGGGTCGACCCGAGAACGTTGCAGGCGGTGCGGGACGGGGCCATGGTGGCGACGATCTCGCCTGAGCACTACCTCAAGGGCGCTGTGGCGGGCTGGCTGCTCGCGCGGCACGCGACAGGTGCTGAGCGGTTACCCGAGGGCTGGGTCGAGACACCGGGGCTGACGGTGACCACCGCGAACCTCGAGCAGATCCTGCACCGGCAGGAGTCGGAGAAGGCGCGCAGGGCGTTCTTCCAGCCGCAGATCGACACCTTCGTCGAGGACCCGGCGAGCTGGGTGCGACCGTTGGAGCAGGCACGGTGAGGCTTTGGGAGGGCCGCGCCACCGCACGGGTGGCGACGGCAGGGCTGACGACCGGGCTGCTGGCCCTGGCGGGACTGGCGCTGTGGAGCAGCGTCAGCGCGCAGGCGACCACCGCACACGTGCGGCAGCTCAACGACTCCAGCGAGCGGTGGAGCCGCGTGCTGGAGCACATCGACATCGCCGACAACGCGTTGCGGGACCTGCAGGTCGCCCGCACACCGCAGACCGTCGAGCCGTTGCAGAACTCGGTCGGCTCCGCACGTGGTGAGCTGGAGTGGCTGCGCACTCAGGGCCAGCCCGACGACATCGCGGAAGCCACCAAGCTGCTGCCGCTGTACGACCAGACCTCGGACATGCTGCGCAAGGTGATCGCGGGCCAGGACCCGCTGCAGGCCGACCAGGCGAACCTCGCGCACTCGTCGTTGCGCCGCCAGATCTCCTCGACGATCGGCGACAAGCGCCTCGACACCACCGAGTACCTGCGGACCGCCGACGAGAAGAACTCGAGGCTGCGGGTCGCCCAGATCATCGCGTTCGTGCTGGACGCGTTCCTCGTGGCGCTGTTCGGCATGGTGCTGCTCGGCCATCGCCGCAAGATCCTGCGCCAGGCCGCCAAGAACGAGCACGAGGCCCACCACGACGCCCTGACCGGGCTGGCCAACCGGACGCTGCTCGCGCGCCGGATGGAACAGGCCGTCACCAAGGCGTGCAAGAAGAACGAGCCGCTTGCCCTGCTCATCGTGGACCTCGACCGGTTCAAGGAGGTCAACGACTCGCTCGGGCACCACTCCGGTGACCTGCTGCTGCGTCAGGTGGCCAACCGCCTGTCGTGGGCGGTGCGGGACACGGACCTGGTGGCGCGGCTGGGCGGCGACGAGTTCGCCGTGCTGCTGCCCGGCGTCGGCTCGGCGGACAACGCCCGCATGGTCGCGGACAAGATCCTCTCCGCGCTGGCCATGCCGGTCACGCTGGAGGGCCTGGAGCTGGAGATCGCGGGCAGCGTCGGTGTCGCCATGTGTCCCGTGGACTCGATGGACGGCCACGAGCTGTTGCGGCACGCGGACATCGCGATGTACGCGGCCAAGCGCGACAAGTCCGGTGTGGCCGTCTACGACGCACGCCTGCACGAGCGGGGCGCGTCCCAGCTCACCGCCGTCACGGAACTGCGCCACGCGATCGACCGCGGCGAGCTGTTCCTGCACTACCAGCCCAAGGCCCTGGCCGACACGGGCGCGGTGTGCGGCGTCGAGGCGCTGGCCCGCTGGCAGCACCCGACGCGCGGCCTCGTGCGCCCCGACGAGTTCATCCCGGTCGCCGAGGAGAACGGCCTCATCGAGCCGTTGACCCGCTACGTGATCGACGCCGCGCTACGCCAGTGCCGTGCCTGGCAGGACGCGGGCTGGGAGGTCCCGGTCTCGGTCAACGTGGGCGCGGCGTGCCTGCTGCACGCCGAGTTCCCCGGTGACGTCGCCGACCTGATCAAGCGCCACGGCCTGCCCGCTCGCCTGCTGACGCTGGAGATCACCGAGTCGGCGATCATCTCCGACCCGGACCGCGCGGTGGAGGTGCTGCGGGGCCTGACCGAGCTCGGGGTGCGGCTGTCCATCGACGACTTCGGCACCGGCTACTCGTCGATCTCCTACCTGCGCAGCATGCGCGTGCACGAGATGAAGCTCGACCGTTCGTTCGTCACGCACATGTGCACCGACGCTGGTGACAGCGCTATCGTGCACGCGCTGGTGGCTCTGGCCCGGAACTTCGGTCTGCAGGCCGTTGCCGAGGGTGTCGAGGACCAGGACACCTGGACGGCTTTGGCCGAGGCCGGCTGCGACGTCGTCCAGGGGTACTTCCTCAGCGAGCCGTTGCCCGCCGAGGAAGTCGTTTCCTGGCTGGGAGATCGGGCGGCGGCTCACGCGTAGTGCGGTGAGCACTAACCTTTGCCGCGTCTTTCGCCCCTCAGACGGGTGCATCGCGGTGCTGAGCGGTGAAAGACGCGGTGAAGATCGTGGTCACCGCACGTAGGGTTCAGTGCCCCGCCACTGGTTGATGAACGGCTTCATGAACTCGACCATGGCGGGCAACTGGTCCGCGCACGACAGGTAGGCCATCACCCGGATCGCGCCGACCGCGTTGACGAACCTGAGGACGTCCTTGTCGAGCGGCCTCAGGCCGTTCTTCGCGGCACCGCGGTTGTAGGCGGCTTCGAGCTCGGGGCCGAGGCCGCCCAGGTCCCACTCGACCGGGCCCTTGGTGACGAGCTCGAAGTCGGAGAACAACGGCCCGTTCGTGCTCGCGAAGATGTTCGCCGGCGGCGAGTCGCCGTGGAAGGGCTGCAGGTCGATGCCCGGAAATGCCTTCTGGAACTCGGTTTCGTCGCTGACGAGCGGTTCCAGCACCTGCCACTCCTGCTTGGCCCGCTGGAGATCCGCGGGGTCGACGACGTCCGGCTGGCTCTCGAGCCGGTCGAGGCCTTCCCGGACGAACCGCGGTTCGGCGGAGGACAGGAAGTCCAGCTCGCCGGGGTAGTCCCGCAGCGCCTTGTGCAGGTCGGCGGCGAGCTCGGAGTTCCTGACGTAGTCGGGTTCGCTGCTCTTGTCCTCGTCGGTGAACGGCCAGAACGTGATCGAGAAACCGTCCCGCTGCACGGGCTTGCGCGGCACGAGCGGGCTCGGCGCGATCACCGGTGTGCCCTGGTCGTGCAGCCACTGCGCGACATCCAGTTCCTGCTGCTGGCGCCTGGCAAGGTCTTCGAGGGTCGTCGTGTGCGGCAGGACCGTCGGGATGCGGGCCACCACCGGCGACGGCGCGAGGTGGACGACGACGGAGAACAGCTCGTAGAGCACCTTGCCCTCGGTGATCTCCAGGCCGAGCTCGCGACCTGCTGCCACAGCGGCTTCCTTGGCCGCGTTGCTGCGCTTGGCGATGTCTTCCGGGGTCGCGAAGTCTGTCATGGCACGATCGTGTCACGACCCCGCGGACGGATGCAGATCATTTGTCGAGGGCCTGCGGGAGCCGCCGCTCAGGTGGGGCTGCAGGTCAGTCTCGGTGCCGCCGCCGGACCGGTGGCCGCGAACCCGAAGGTGGTGCTGCCACCCGCGCCGATCGAGCCGTTCCACCCGGCATCCGCGGCGACCACGCCGGTACCGTTCTGCTTCAGGGCGGTGTTCCACGAGTTGGTGACCTGCTGGCCGGCCGGCCACGTCCAGCTGACCCGCCACCCGGCAATCGCGGTGCTGCGGTTGTTGGTCACCGTCACCGTCGCGACGTGTCCAGTGCCCCACTCGCCGTTGGTCTGCAGGCTCGCCGTGCACCCGGCCGGCGGCAGGACCAGCAGCGTGATCGAGTTCGCCGGATACGTCGCCTCGACACGGCCGTTGGTCACCTGGAGATCGCTGCCGCGCACGATCGCACCCAGGTTAGCCGGACCGTAGGTGAACCGCTGCGCCGCACCGGTGCTGTCGAACCCGGCCACCGACAGCGGTGAAGTCAGGTCGTCGCCGGTCTTGTTGACGACCATGACGGTCAGGGCGTTGTCGGACGAGCGCTGCGCCGCGTACACCGCCAGCTTGCCCTGGTCGCCGGAGTTCGCCGACACGCTGGTGTCACCGAACCGGCTGCCCGCGCCGTCGTAGTTGCGGTACATCCGGAACGCGTACGCACCCGGATCGGTCGGCTTGGGCTCGCCCCACATCGTGGCGAGGTCGAGGCCTTCACGTCCGAAGATGCCGAGAACGTCGGCCTGCGCCAGCGCGCCGTTGATGTCGTCCAGCGCGCCCCAGTTGTACTCGGTGATGGCGGTCTTGGTGCCGGGGTAGTACTGGTTGATCCACGACTTCATCGTGCGGATGAACTGCAGCGGCGGCGCGTTGACCCCGCCGGGGCCGATCCAGGACTCCTCGACGTACGTGGGGTCCCACAGCGACCGGGTGGACCGCAGCCGCCACGCGTTGGCCTCCGGGTCCTTGCCGCCGCTGATCTGCGGGTAGAAGTGCTGGTCGAAGTAGTCGAGGTAGCGCGTACCACCATGGGCGTCGCTGTAGTCCTTCATGTTCTTCAGGTACCACTGGGAGAGGTTGAGCCCGCCGTGCGCGGCCGAGTCGGCACCCGGCCCGCAACCGTCCACTCCGGACGCGACCCACTCGCAGTAGCCCCAGCCGGACGGGCCGAGGACCGCCGCGCTGGGATCGGCGGCCTTGATCGCGGCGGCGGTCGCCGTGCCCTTGCCGCCCAGTTCGTCGTACGAGACCAGCTCGGGGTGCACGTCACGATGCGTGTGGGCCCACAGCACCGGCTCGTTGTCGAGCTCGTAGATCGGCACGCCACCCTGCGCCGCCGTGCCGAACCTGTCGACGAGGTGAGACACCATCTCGCCGGCGAACGCCGCGTCCGCCCGGATCGAGGTGTCGGTGGGCACGCCGGTGAGGTTCTGCCCGTTCAGCTGGCCGTTGCCGCAGTTGGGGTCCCACTCGTCGAACCTGTCCTGCTGCGGGAACCGGGTCGCCGGGAACCCGCAGGCGAACGGGTGGGACGACGGCGAGTCCTTGGCCACCCAGCCGATCATGGGCACGGTGACGACCGGCTTGATGCCGCGGTCGAGGTTGGACCCGACCATTCCCTCGAGGGAGCGCGCCTCGTCGGCGACGATGTTCTCGAAGAACCAGTCACTGCCGGTGTTGTAGGTGCGGTTCTTGAAGTTGTAGCGGCTGGACGTGTTGCCACCCCAGCGCGCCACCGTCTGGCCGATCTCGGCGTTGAACGCCGGATCGCCGCCGTTCAGACCGTAGATGCCGGGGCTGATCGCGTGCCGCGCGGCGGACACGTCCACCGACAGCTCCGGCCCGGTCGCCGCCGCCGCCGCGGTCGTGGCTGCGTGGACCGTGAACGTCGCTGCGACAAGAGACGCCACGAGACTCGTGGCCGTGACCGCTCGCACCTTCTGCCATCGACGAATACCGGCCACAGACGCCCCCGACCCAGTGCGCGGATATTTGCCCACAGGACGCTCGCGGGAAGTGCGGAATGCGTCAAGCACTGGTAGTCGAATCGATGGCGTTCGAGTCGAAAAACGAGATTCACCACGGTGAAAATGACACGTTTTTCGTCGTGGCCAAGAATTTCCGCTCTCTGCGCCCAGCGCTCCGACCCGGAACCGCCGAGTCACGCGCTGCTTCCGGCACGGCTCAGGACGGGCGCAGCCGGTCGAGGTGGTGTGCCAGCAACCGCCGCACGAGCGTCTGCGGCATGTGTTCCGGCACGGTCACCGCGTGCAGGGCGATGCCGTCGAACAACGCCTGCAGCAGGCTGGTTTCGAGATCGAGGTCGGCGTCCGGGGCGATCTGCCCGGCGCCGGCCATTCCTTCGAGCAGCTCGCGGCACAGGCTGGTCACCTGGACGTGGGCTGCCGAGTTGAGCTCGCGGGCTTGAGCGTCGATCCGCACGAGAGAGAGGAACGCCACCCAGATCTCGGTGGCGACCCGTGAGTCCGCGTCCATCGGAAGCAGGCGTTCCAGCTGGGTCAGCGCCCGCTCGCGGGGGTCGGTAGGCGTGTCGGGAACGGCCAGGCGCAGCTCGGCGGCCTCCGAGATCGCCTTGAGCGCGAACAGCAACAGCTCCGCCTGGGTGGAGAAGTAGTACTGGACCGAGCTCGGTGACCAACCCGCCTCCCGTGCCACAGCACGGACGGACGCGCCTTGGACGCCTCGCTCGCGGATGACCGCCCACACCGCGCGGACCAGCTCCCACCGGCGTTGCTCATGATCGACGATCTTCGGCACGTCCACCTCCTCACCCGGTAGTTCTACTCCAGAGCTTGGTTTCTGTACAGTTGACCGAAATAAGACCGAGGGGGAACTGATGGTCAACACCCAGTCGCAGAGACCGCTGAAGGAGCCGTCCCGGATCGCAGCCATCGCACGGGCCGTGGCGGGTGCTTGCGTCATGGCGGTGGCGCTCGGCACCGCGGGCGCGGTCGCCACCCGCACCGGGCTGAGCGGCACTCCGCGCCAGGCGCTGGCCGCCGTGATCTGTCTCGCGCTCGCCGTGTCGCTGATCGTGTTGCTGCGCAAGCGGATCGACCGCCGGCCGCTGTCCGGTCTCGGGCTCACCGGCGGTGCGGCGGGCCTGCGCGCGTTCGGGCTCGGCCTGCTGGTCACGGGCGGCGCGGCGGCGGTCGTGTTCGGCGCGGGCACGGCGGCAGGCTGGCTGTCCTGGGGGACGCTCGACCTGCCGAAGCTGGTGAGTTTTCTGGTCGTCAACGCGCTGATCGCCTTCGCACTGGAGGCGTTCCCGGAGGAGCTCGTCTTCCGCGGGTACGTCTACACCACGCTCGACGACGCGCTGCGCAGGTGGACGGCGTTCCTCACCACCGTGCTGCTGTTCACCTTCGCCGGCGCGGCCTCGTCCGTCGTGCACGCCGCAGTGGGCACCCTGCTGGGCGAGAACGTGCCGGCGCCCGGCTTCGCCCCGGCCGGCGAGGACCCGGTCGCGTACGCGGTGCTGTACCCCGTCTTCGGCGCGGCTCTGCTGGTCGCCAGGATCACCACCGGTTCACTCTGGGCGTCCATCGCCCTGCATCTGACCTACCTGACCGTCATCCGCGTCACGATCGACGGCGCGTCCCGCGACGCCGGTTGGTCGGCCACCCCGGCCGGGCCGGACACCCTGTGCTCGTGCCGGTGTTCCTGCTGGTCGCCATGGCGGCGTTCCTGGCGATCTCACGACTGCGCAGGTAGGTCAGTGGTCGCAGCAGACGTGCTCGGCCCACTCCGGTTCGTGCCACCACGGCTTGTGTTGCGCTGACGGCAACGGTTCCAGAGTGTCCGTTGTGGACATGGACTGGGCCTGTTGGTACGGCTTCAGCAGATCCGCGATCTCGTGCACCCGGCCGCCGACCATGACCTGCCTGACGTTCGCCGCCGCCTTGATGTCGGCGAGCGGGTTGCCCTCGACGAACGAGATGTCCGCGGGCGCGCCCGGCTTGATCGCGCCGAGCGGCAGGCCGAGCCAGCGGGCCGGGTTGCGGGTGGCGGTGACGAGGGCTTCGCGTGGGGTGAAGCCGTACTTCACCATCGCGCGCAGGTTCATGTGGGTGGCGGTGGCCGGGGCGTCGAGCGGTGCGTCCGTGCCGCAGATGACCAGGCCGCCGCCGCGGTGCACGGCGAGCGCGAACTCGACCCAGTTCCGCAGGATGTGGGCAGAGGAGGCCGCGCCGCCGCTGTTGGCGTCGGCGAGGTAGCGCTCGTACTCCCACGGCGGGAAGAGGACGCGGGTGCGTTCGTCGGTGGCCAGCGACTTGTCCTCGGCGAACAGCGCGCGGTTGTGGAAGAGCGTTGGTGTCATGGACATGCCGGAGCTGGTGAAGAGCGACACCACGTCCTGGTAGGCCTTGCCCTGCCGCGTCACGGTGTGGGAGTAGCCGAGGCGGTTGGTGGCGCCGACGTGTTCCATGCCGTCCATGCCGAGGTTGGCGGCCGGGTAGAGGTAGTGCGAGGACAGCGGGACCTTCGAGCGCTGGACGGCGGCGCGTTGCAGTTCGACGGGCAGGCGGACGTAGGTCTTGATCATGTCGTAGCCGAGCTCGTGCGCGCGGCGCAGCTCCAGGTCGAGCTGGGCCTTGCTGAGCGTCGGGCGCATGAAGTTGTAGTAGACGCGGGAGCCGTCGATGGCCTCGCCGGTGGCGTAGAAGCGTGGCCCGGTCAGGGTTCCCGCCGCCAGGGCTTCGCGGGTTTCCACCATCTGGTAGACCGGGTCACCGGGTGAACGGACTGTCGTGATGCCGTACGCCAGCCACACGTTGCCCTGCCGCGCGCCCCACTGGCGGCCGCGGAGGTGCCAGTGGTTGTGGGCGTCGATCAGGCCGGGGATGGCGGTCAGCCCCGAGGCGTCGACGTCCGCGCGGCCATGGTGCGGGCGGACTTCCTTGACACAGCCGTTTTCCACGACGATGTCGACGTTCTGGCGGAGGTCCTGCGCTTCACCGTCCCAATAGGCGCCGACGCGGACGACCTTGCGCTCGGGGGCCCCGGGCTTCCTCCAGTCGAGGTTCACGCGGATCGTGGAGGCTTTGCCGTCCAGAGTGGACTTCCGGAGCCTGCCGTTGTTGAGATACACCAGGGCGTCGTTGCCGTGCCACGCGAGCGAGTCGGTGACCTCACGGGTGACTTGCCGCGGTTCGCCGAGGAAGTTCCCCTTGGCGTCGACGGGAACGACCCAGGCGACGCTTTCCACGACGAACGCGATGTGCTTGCCGTCCGGGGACCAGACGGGACCGTCGTCGCCGCGCGTGGCGATGGAGCGGAACGGCATGGGCTCGGTGTACTTGAGCTCGCCGCTCGCCAGGTCGACGCTCAGGATTTGGCTGGTTCCCTCGCGAAACCTGCGGGAGAACGGCTTCACCGCGGCCAGTGCGACGACCGTGCCGTCCGCGGACCACGTCGGCCTGCCCGGCTGGAAGAGCGTGGACGTGATCTGGCGGCGGCCGGCGGCGTCGGCGATCCAGACCTGGCCGTCGTGGTCCACGTAGGCGACCTTGGTGCCGTCCGGGGAGAAGCGCGGGGTGGTCTGGGCACCCGGTGCTGGTGCGAAGAGCTTGTCCTCGCCGGTCTTCAGGTCGCGGACCCAGAGCTGCGCGGCGCCGGTGCGGTCGCTGGCGTAGACGAGCTTCGTGCCGTCCGGGGAGAAGTCCGGGTCGGAGTCGAAGTACCTGCCGTCGGTCAGCTTCGTGGTCCTGCCGTTGCTGAGGAGGTAGAGCGCGTTGAGGGCCCGGAACGCGATCTTCCCGTCGCTGGAGACCACCGGCCCCGCGATGCCCTTGACCGGCCCGCCGCGGAGGTTTCTCGTGCGGTGCCGCTCGACCTTCCGCACCGGCACGGTGGCCTCGAACGGGATGTCTGTGACGGAACCGTTGGCGTACCAGCGAATCTTGCCGTCCGCGGTGTAGAGGACGCGGTCGCCGTCCCACACGGGTGCGAACCCGAAGACGTCCTGCCCGGTGACGACAGCGCTGGTGCCCAGCATCAGCTCGGCCTGACCGGGCCGCATCAGCGTGTAGCTGGGCTGGTCACCGGGACCGAACGCGGCCCCGAACAGCTGCATTCCCGTGGGCGCCGTGACGAGCCGTTCCCGCTTGCCGTCCAACGAAACCACGTCGACCGTGGTGTTGCCGGAGATGAAGATGATCCGCCGGCCGTCCCTGGACCACTGCGGCGCCGCGGCCTCGTCCGGCGCACCCGTCAGTTGCGTGATGGCTCCGGAAGCAACGTCCAGGACGTGGACGCCGTAGCTGCCGGCGCGGTCGCCGACGAACGCGATCTTCTTGCCGTCCGGCGAGAACGCGGGTTCGCGGTGGTCGTACCTGCCCCGCGTGAGCTGCCTCAGCCCCTTGCCGTCGAGACCGATGACGTGGAGGTGGTAGTTGCCGTCTCGATAGGACTGGAACGCGATCTGGTTGCCGGGACCGAACGACGGCAGCGTGGCGTCCTGCAGCTCGTCGGTCAGCTTCCGCGCCGTGCCACCCGCGGCCGGCAGCACCCAGATCGCCGTGACGAGGTCGATCGCCAGCCACTTGCCGTCGGCGGAACGGGAAACCGAGATGTTGGTGCCCTGCGTCAGCTTCACGCCCGGATCGGCCTGCGCCGTACCGATCGTGAGCGTGGACGCGGCGGTGGCGACCGCGGCGGCCTGGCCGGTGCGGGTCAGCAGTTCACGGCGCGACAGTTCCATGGCGGCACTCCCCCGAGAGTCGATCCCCTAGGAGATCCACCCTGCCACCGGGCAGGCCGCACACATCGGCCATTCGGTCTAGCCCTCGAGGTTTTCCTTCAGACGCCGGAGATCCGCGGCGATGCTGCGCCGCACCTGCCACCGCATCAACGGTTCTGCCACCGCGAAGAACCCACCGGGCGACCCGGTCGCCCCGATCGCGACGTTCGTCCCCTCCGGCACGTCCGCCAGCTCGTACCGCACGATCATCGGGAACGGCTTGTCGACCTTCATCTCCACGAGCCGGTCCGGTTCGTGCGCGGTCACCACGTAGCCGTAGTCGAATGTGCGGCCGAGGAACTTCGCGGTGCGTACGACGGTCGCACCCTCGGCGAGCAGCCCCGGCTGCTCCGGCCTGCTCGCGGTGATCCCGCCCGTCCACGCGAGGTCGTTGGCGGGATCGAACATGTAGGCCGCGACCTCGGCCCGCGGCCTGCGCACGACGACAGTGGGCCGCACATCCACGCTCATGGCCGGAGGTTAGTCCCGTCGGAACGCTTCCGCAGGACGTCGGGGGCTCACCCGTGCCTGGCAGCGGGATGATGAGCCCTCACGTTCACCGCGGCCAGTTCGACGGTCTCGGTGATCCGCCGCTGCCGGGTCTCCGGCCTGCGCGCCTGCGCGACCCATTCCAGGATGAGCCTCCGCGAGGACGGCGGGAACGCGTCGAAGTTCTCGCGCGCCACGGGGTTGCCCGCGAAGGCCGCGTCGAGGTCGCCGGGGGCCTGGATCTCCCACGTGCCCGTGGCCCTGGCGTGGTCGACCAGCGCCTGGCCGCGCGGTGTCATCAGGCCCGCCGCGATCATCCGCGCGGCGCGCTCGCGGTTCACGGCGCTCCAGCCGCTGCCGGACCGGCGAGGGCTGAACCTGAGCGCGGAGCTGGCGTGGTCGTGTTTGCGGTGGTGGCTGTCGATCCAGCCGAAGCACAGCGCGTGCTCGATCGCTTCCGCGTAGCGGATCGTGCGCACGGGGCTGTCCTTGTGGTGGATGAGCAGCCACACCTCCTTCTCACTGCCGGAGTGCTGGGCGAGCCAGGAACGCCAGTCGTCGGCGGTGGCGGCGAGGAACGTGTTCATGAATCCAGGATCACGCCCAAAGTGCTCACCGAATGAGCACTTTTCCGCCTGTCTTTCAGAGGACGAGCGCGCCCTCGATGCGAGCCACCATCGCGTCCTCCGCGTCCACCACGACGCCGTCGGCCTCGGCGACCTCACGGCAGATCGCCAGCACCGAGCGCGGGAACGACACGGCGTCCTCCGGCGAACGGGCGGCGAGGATCTTCATCGAGCGGCGCAGAGCCTCCAGGACGACCGGCTCGATCTCCTCGTCGGTACCGGCGGGCACGGACGGGCGGGCGGCACCCATGACACCGCGCAGGTCGGGCGACAGGTTCTGGAGCGCGCGCAGGCCGGCGAACCGCTCCTCCAGCACGGGGCCGGGGTCGGCGTGGGAGACCAGCAGCATCGCGCCGTACACGGCGGTGCGCAGCGTCCGGCTCTCCTCGTCGGTGTAAAAGATCATGGGCCCTACTCCGCGTCGGCTTGTCGGTGAACGGTTGTGGCCGTTCCGGCACTTGTCCCGGAACGACGGCCGCCGGAAGCGTGACCTGCATGAAAACGTTTCGCAGGTCTGTGCTGGCGACGGCCGTGGTCTTGATATCAGGACTCGCGGTCGCCCCGGCGGTTGCCTCTCCAACGCAAACTGGGACCGTCCTCATCACCGGCGACCGGGTGAACGTCGTCACACGACCCGGCAAGCCACCGAACGTCGTCATCAAGCCCGCACCCGGACGCGAGCGGATCCCGTTCCTCAAGACCGTCGACGACGGGCGGGTGTCGGTCATCCCGTTCGACGCTCAGCAGCTCGTCATCAACGGCGTGCTGGACATGCGGCTGTTCGACGTCACCAAACCGACGAGCAAGGTCATCATCCGCCACACCGACGAACGGCTCACGGCCACAAAACTCACCGAGGACCTGTGGCGCCGGCTCAACCCGCACGCGCCGAACCAGGCCCAGGCACTGCCGGGCATCGCGAAGATCTCCCCCGACCGGATCCTCAAGCCGCTCGACCGCGACAGCGTGCGGCAGATCAAGGCACAGAAGGCCTGGCAACGCGGCCACACCGCGAAGGGCGTGAAGGTCGCCGTCCTCGACACCGGCGTCGACCAGAACCACCCCGATCTCAAAGGCCGCATCAAGGCCACCAAGGACTTCACCGAGCAGGACGACGTCACCGACGAGCACGGCCACGGCACGCACGTCGCGGGCATCATCGCGGGCTCGGGGCCGGAGCCGGGCACGGCACCGGACGCGGACCTGTTGATCGGCAAGGTCTGCGGGCCGCACTTCTGCGAGGAGTCCGCGGTCATCGCGGGCCTGCAGTGGGCCGCGGAGCAGGGCGCGCGAGTGGTGAACCTCAGCCTGGGCGGTGACGCGACGGACGGCACCGACGAGCTGAGCCAGCTGCTGAACGCGTTGAGCGCCAAGCACAACATGCTCTTCGTTGCCGCGGCGGGCAACGAAGGGCGGGAACACTCGGTCGCCTCACCGGCGGCCGCGGACGCGGCACTGGCGGTCGCGAGCGTCACCGAGGACAACCAGCTCAGCTACTTCTCCAGCCGCGGCCCGCGCCCCGACGGAACCGTGAAGCCCGAGATCAGCGCACCCGGACACGCCATCGCGGCGGCACGAGCGCAGGGCACGAGCATGGGCTACCCGATCAGCGACCGGCACACCCTGGCCAGCGGCACGTCGATGGCCACCCCGCACGTCACGGGAGCGGCCGCGATCCTGGCCGGCCAGCACCCCGACTGGTCCCCCGCACGCCTCAAAGCCGCCCTCACGAACACGGCTGACCCGATCGGCGCCACCGTGTTCGAACAGGGCACCGGTGTCGTGAACCTCGACAGGGCGACGAAAACCCGGCTCACCGCCGAACCGGCGACGCTGAAGGACACCGGTACCGTCACCTATCGCAACGACGGCCACCAGCCGGTCAAGCTCACCCTGCACCTGCCCGCCGGCGTGGAAGCCGACCGCACCACCGTCGAGGTTCCGGCCAGTGGCACCGCGACCGCCACGTTCAAAGCCACGAAACCCGGCGTCATCATCGCGCGCGACAACAACAACGTCATCCGCACGGCGATCTCGAACCAGCAGAAAGCCGAGGCCACCGCTCAGATCAAGGTCCAGTCGCGGGACCGCGCCAACGCGCCGAACGGCACCGGCGGCTACGGCTTCCTGGTCGCAATGGCCAACCACACCAACAAGAAGCTCTACGCGGGCGGCATCGGCAACGGCCGTGCGCTCCAGGGTGAGATCCCGCAGGGCCGCTACACCGTCTTCGCCTGGGTCCCGAGCCCGGTCGACGGCCGACCGCCGTGGGAACCGTCGCAAACCCTCGTCAGCAAGGACGTCACGATCGGGCCGGACGGCGCCGAAGTCACCCTGGACGCCAGGCAGGGCCAGCGGGTCGAAGCCACCGTCAACGGCAAGAAGGGCACCGGTTACATCGGCACCAGCCTCGGCACACCGAACGGCTCCGCGTTCGCGAGCCAGGGCCACGAGGTCTACGTGGTGCCGGGCAGCGCGGACAGCATGATCTACACGGCCGTCCAGTTCGTCAGGAACGTCCCCGGCAGCACGACCTGCGGCGGCGAAGCCACCACGTGCGCGATCGCCGTCAGCGAGGAGAACGCGGTCACCGCCACGCTTCCCGGCGTCAGTGACGCGGACCTGGCCAGGTCCACGGCCACGATCGCGGGTCCGGAAGCCATCGGCGAGTGGATCACGTTCGCCGAACACCCGCTGTCCACGCCACCGCCCGGCGACAGCGCGGAGAACGTGCGGTTCCCCGGCAAGCACACGACGTACCACCACTCGACCGGCGACATCGAGTGGTGGGCGGGCCAGCTGCACGACCAGGCCGTCCGGCAGGCACAGACCTGGCGCGGGTACACGAACGGCCGCAGCTACGAGGAGAAGTGGGGTCACGGCGCACTCGGCCCGTCCGTCACGTCGACCCGGCATCACCGCAGCGGCAACGTGATCACCGCGAACCTCGCGCTGCTGTCCGACTCGACGCCCGGCCACTATGGCATCGCGGGCGACGCCGGCCTGGCAGGCACCACCGAGCTGCGCCGCGACGGCAAGCTCGTCGACGGCACCCCGCACCCGGACGGCGGCGTCTTCCAGGTGCCACCTGGCAAGGCCAGGTACCGGCTCGAAGCCACCACGGCCGAGGTGCACACCGCCTGGGAGTTCGAGTCGGAGGAGGGCACCGACCCGCTCCCCCTCACCTCGGTCCGGTTCGACGACCGCAACGGCGGCAACATTCCGTTCCGCCTGGACAAGACGACCACGGCCGGCCGCACCAGGAACCTCACCGTGGACGTGTCCTACGACGACGGGAAGACGTGGCAGCCCGGCCCGTACGTCCTGTTCGGCGACCGCGGAGTTCTGCTCAAAGTGAAACCCGGCCCGGTTTCCCTCAGAACACGTGTGACGGACGTCTACGGCAACTCGGGCGCACAAACCATCATCCGCGCGTTGACATAGATTGGAAATGACAACTCAGGAGGATGAGCGATGGCGACCACCGCGACCCGGCCCCGCATCACGGTACGGCGCGTGGTCTTCACGCTCGTCCTCCTGACGGTCACCGCGCTGCTCTTCTGGGTGCCCTTCGAAGGACTGTTCGCGGCGAGCGCCGAATGGCCGGACCCGGTTCGCCCGATCGCCGGCATCGTGTTCGCCGGAGCCGCGATCGCGATGATCGTGCTGTTCACCCAGCGCAACAGCGACCGGGCCGCGCGCATCTCCCAGTTCCTGCTCGGCTTCGTCTGGATCGCGTTCGTCTGGACGCTGATCACCGACGTGCTGCGGCTCGCCCTCGCGATCGGCGGCGTCGAGAACCCGTTCCGCTCCCGCCTGATCGCGGTGCTGCTGGCCGGAATCATCGTCACCGTGACGGTCTACGGCGTCTACGAGGCCATGCGCGTGCCGCGGGTCAAGCGCCAGGACGTCACCATCCCGCGCCTCGACCCGGCGTTCGACGGCCTCACCGTCGCGGTCATCACCGACACCCACTACGGCGCCATCAACCGCGCGAAGTGGTCGCGCGGCATGGTCGAGGCGGTCAACGGGCTGGGCGCCGACGTCGCCGTGCACGTCGGTGACATCGCGGACGGCACCGCCGACCAGCGCCTGGAGCAGGCGACCCCGCTCGGCGACGTCGACACCGAGCACCGCTTCTACATCACCGGCAACCACGAGTACTACTCGAACGCGCAGGGCTGGATCGACCTGATGACCCGCCTCGGCTGGAAGGCCCTGCACAACGAGCACGTGGTGCTGGAACGCGGCGACGCCCGGCTGGTGTTCGCGGGCATCGACGACATCACCGCCGACCACTCCGGCGAGCCCGGCCACGCCGCCGACCTCGCCCTCGCCCTGCGCGGCACCAGCGGCAGCGACCCGGTCGTGCTGCTCGCGCACCAGCCGTCCGAGATCCGCAAGGCCGTCGAGGCGGGCGTGGACCTGCAGCTGTCCGGGCACACGCACGGCGGCCAGATCTGGCCGTTCCACTACCTGGTGCGCCTGCAGCAGCCGGTGGTCGCCGGCCTGAGCAGGCACAGCGACCGCACGCAGCTCTACACCAGCCGTGGCGCCGGCTTCTGGGGCCCGCCGATGCGCGTGTTCGCACCGAGTGAGATCACCCTGCTCACGCTCAAAGCGAGCTGAGGTGCCCCCCGGAAAGATGTCCGCTGTCGTTGAACCTGACCAACTGCGGTGACTTGCCCGTCGCGTAGCGGATGACGGTCAGCGCCGCGTTGTCGTGGTTCAGCGACAGCCACCGCTCCGGCGGGGCGTCCAGCGCGTCCCGCACCAGCCAGCCGATCAGGAACGAGTGCGTCACGACCAGCACCGGGCCGTCGCCGGGCCGGGCGAACCGCGTCTCGGCCTCGTGCGCCAGTGCCGGGCCGCGGGTGCGCTCGGACTCGGGGAACCGGGTGAAGAACTCGTCGTGGTCGGGGACGAAGTGCGGCACGTAGTCGTCGGCGGCGGCCTCGACGCGGCAGGGCACCCGCAGGACCTCGGCGATGATCGACGCGGTCTCCGCCGCGCGCGGTAGTGGACCGTGGTGCACCGCCGCGAAACCGAGGTCCCGCAACCGTTCCGCGAGCAGCTCCGACTGCCTGCGGCCGCGTGCGGTCAGCCTCGTCCCGTCCTTCGTCGCCTCGCCGTGCCGGACCAGGTGAAGATCTCGAGTCACGCCGTGCAGTCTGCCTTGACGGCACTCGCGGCGTGATGGGCGTAGGTCGGTCCGGAGTTGTTCCAGTCCTGACCTCGGGTGAGCAGCTGCACGGTGAGGTTTCCGCTGGACTTGAACTTGCCCGCGCTGACCCACTGGCCGCGCTTCTCGACCTGCTTGATCGCGAACGACGCCATCGGGGTGCCGCCGACGCCGTTGCGGTCGTAGACGTAGTACACGGTCGGGTTACCCCCGACCTCCTCCAGGTTGCCGTTCGGGACGTGCACCGAGACTTCGCACGTGCCGGACACGGCGAACGTCCACTGCGCGTAGGCGGAGGGGTCGTCGCGGCGCGGGTCGCCGGACATCGGGATCGACACGAACGTCGAGCCGCACTTGCCGTCGCCGTGGTCGACCCAGCCCTTGCGGCCGTCGCGGTACGAGCCGACGCCGGTGTAACCGCCGCAACCGGGCCCCATCGTCAGCGACTTGGCACCGCTGGGCGCGCGGTTGTTGTCGACGGGCGGCGGGGCGGGCTGGGTCGTCGTCGGCGGGATCAGGCCGAGCGCCGAGGACGCGAGCGTCGGGTTCATGCTGTTCGACGGCGCAGACGACGACTCGTCCGGCAACGCTTCCGGCGGCGTGATCAGACCGGGCACGTAGCTGTGCGAGGGCTGCGCCGTGTCCGTGCCGGCGTCGCCGGACCCGCCACCGGACGTCACGGCCACCACTGCGGCGAGGACGAGAAAGGCGGCCACGGCGACGATGACGGCGATGCGTGGCTTGAGCTTGAGCTGACGGCCCGGCGGCTTCTCCTCCGGCGCCGGAAGGTCACCTGCGGCGGCCCAGCGTTCGCGACCCCTGGCGCGGGCAGCCTCCATCAACGCCGGATCGGGCGCGAGATGACGCTCGGTGGGTTCCTCGGGGGAGTGGGTCGGCACGGAGCGCAGTGTGCCAGGGACACAGCGCCACTCGAACGCGTGGTTCTTTCACGAACATGTCGTTTGACGTCAATTAACCGCACGCTGTGTAGACCGCTACGCCATTTTGTCCACACTCCGTCACAGCCACCGGTCCAGCGCATGTCCGAAAACTGACTCGTGAGTCAAGCTAAGTACCGCCTCACACCTGCGCACACCCGTCCGGAACACGGGCAAGAACCGGATCTTGTCCCGGTTTCTGGGTCACGTTCGGGAAACACCTGCAGCACGCCTTGATCTCACGGCGTTTCCGTGCGCACTTTGCCCGCCGCGACAGGAGGTTTAGGGTGCCCGCCATGTCAGGTAGACAGGTGGTCGTGCTGCTGGCCGTCCTCGTGGCGGGCTGCGGCACGGCGATCCCCGGCAACCCGGTCGCCGCACCGTTACCCGCGGCGTCGTCGCCGCCGACCGTCTCGGTCGTGACCACGACGCCACCTCCGAGCAGCAGCGCCGCGGCTCCGACGCCCGCTCCCCCGCCTCCACCTCCGCCTCCTCCCGCGAGGTTCGGCAACCCGAACGGCTCCGCAGCCGTACCGGCCGCGGCCGCCGCCGAGGACACCTCCAAGCCCACCCGCGTGATCGGCACCGGCACGCCCGCGAGCTGCACGTCGCAGGCCGTGGTCGACGCGGTCGCAGCCGGCGGGGTCATCACGTTCAACTGCGGGCCGAACCCGCACACCGTGCCCCTGGCGGCCACCGCGAAGGTCCGCGCGAAGACCGTCCTCGACGGCGGCGGCCGGATCACCTTGAGCGGCCAGGGACAGCGCCGGGTGTTCGACCAGAACGGGCCGCGGCTGGTGGTCCAGAACATCACGCTCGCCGACGGCAACTCGACCGGCGACACGGCCGACGGCGGGGGCGGCGGCGCGATCATGGTGCGCGGTGGTCAGCTCAAGGTCGTGAACTCCCGTTTCGCCAACAACAAGTGCGACGCCAACGGCCCCGACCTCGGCGGTGCCGCGATCCGCGTGACCGACTGGGCCGACAAGGTGCCGGTCTACGTCACCAGCAGCACGTTCGAGGGCGGTGTGTGTTCCAACGGCGGTGCGTTGAGCAGCATCGGCGCGTCGTGGGTGGTGCTCAACAGCCTGATGAAGGGCAACAAGGCCATCGGCCGTGGCGCCAACCCGGCGCGCGCGGGCACGCCGGGCGGCGGCAGCGGTGGCGCGATCTACAACGACGGCAACACGTTCACGCTGCGGATCGCGGGCTCGCTGATCGAGGACAACCACGCCAACGAGGGCGGTGGCGCGGTGTTCTTCGTCAGCAACGACAACTCGGGCTCGATGTCGGTGGAGGGCTCCACGTTGCGCCGCAACCCGAGTGCCGGCTTCGAGACCATCAAGGGGATCTTCTACCTGGGCGTGGGAGAGAAGCCGAAGGTCACGGCCTCGACGATCCAGTGACCCTGCCCGCGACGACCAGCAGGACCAGCCCGAACGCGACCATCGTCAGGCTGAACCCGTAGATCCAGCGGAAGCCCAGCTGCTGGGACACGCCGGTGAGCGCCCCCGCGATCATGCCGCCGACGATCTGGGTGTTGCTGAACATCGTCGAGGCGTGGCCGGGGCGGCTGGGTTCGAGGCTCTGGAAGTACGTGAGGCCGACACCCATCACGAGCGAGATGACGGTGGCGTGCAGCAGCTGCGCGGCCATCACCTGCCAGACGGCGTCGGTCAGCAGCATCAGGCCGTGGTAGCTCAACCCGATCACCGCACCCAGGATCACGAGCTTGTGCTGGGACATCCGGTTCGCCAGCGACCCGAACCACAGGATCATCGGGATCTCCAGCGCCGCGCACAGCCCCATCGCGAGCCCGGCGTCCCCCGCCGTGCCGCGCAGCTCGGTCGTGACGAACAGCGGCAGGCCGCTCACCGCGAGCCCGACCGAACCCTGCAGGAACACGAACGCCGCGGCGACGACCGACATCCCGCCCCGCGACGGCCCGGCCTCCTCCTCGGTCTTCTCCTCCTCCGGCTGTGCCACGGGGACCGGAAGCGTGAAGGCGAGCACCGCGACGCCGAGCTGCAGCAGCGCCGTGGCGGCGAAGAGCCCGATCCACCCGGTCTTGGCGACCATCAGCGCGGCCAGCGGCGGCCCGGCCACCCACGCGACGGAGAGCAGCGTGCGCAGGACGCTGACCATCATCGACGGTCCCCGCGACACCGCGCGGCCATAGGCGAAGATCTGCGGGAGCAACGACGACGTGATCGCCACGAACACCACGGCCGTGCCGAGCAGGAACCAGTAGTCGCGCAACACGGCGAACAAGCTGTACCCGATCGTGCCGGCCACGCCGCCCGCGACGAGCAGGTAGCGGCGCTGCACCCGGCCGTCCGACAGCTTGCCCATGATCGTGCTGGCGACCACGGACGCGAGCGGGCTCGCGATCAGGAACGCGCTCAGCTGCACCGGCGTCACCCTGACCTCGGAGGTCAGGAACAACGAGTGGAACGGCATTGCGAACGCCATCGAGACGCCGGACACGACGCTGATGGCGGAGAGTTGGAGGAAAGTCCGGGAGAGGAGCGGCGAGGAGGATCGCTCGCTGAGTGCCGTCACCACGCCATCGTGCGTGCCGGCCGGTGAATCAAGAAACCGGATTTCCCATTATGCGGTCAACATCTCACACGATGACGACGGCGCCGTCCCGACGGTGATCTCCCCCACCCCTGAGCAGGCCGGATCCGGTCATCTCGACCACCTGGCAGCCGCCGAAGAACATGCTCGGCGCGCGGAAGTACGTGACCGGCAGTTCGGTTTCCGGCCGAATTCCCGGTTCCACGTGGAGGTGGTCTCCGCCGAGGTGCAGCCGGGGCGCGTCGACGGCGTCCTGGGCGGGCATGCCGCGGTCGAGGACGTTCACGAGCACCTGCAGGATCGCGCCGCAGATCCGGCTGGAACCCGCGCTGCCGAGCACGAGCTCGGCCTGCCCGTCGTGGGTGACGACGGTCGGGGACATCATCGACGGCAACCGGTCGCCGGGCGCGTGGCTGAAGAACCCGTCGGGCGACAGGTCCTCCTCCCCCATCATGTTGTTCAGGTGCACGCCCGCGATCGAGATCCCGGAGTTCGCGCCGTTCGTCGTCGTGACCGAGCACGCGGTGCCGTCGGCGTCGAGCACGGAGATCTGCGTGGTGGAGCCGAGCCGGTTCAGGTGTGCCTTCGGGGCAGCCATCGCGCGAATGAGGTCTCGTTGCGACGGGTTGTCCGGCAACGCTTCCAGCATCTGCATCAGCAACGCGCCACCCGCAGCGGGTGGCGGGTTCGTGTGGACGTCACGGCCGCGGTGCCGCGCGTGCAGCGGTTCGCGGGCGATGACCTCGTACGCCGCGAGGTCGGCACGGCTGAGCTCGCCGCCGTTCGCGGTGATCGTGTCGGCGATCGCGGCCGCGATGTCGCCGGTGTAGAACGGGGCGGCGCCGTCCCGGCCGAGCCGTCCGAGTGACTCGGCGAGCTCGGGCTGGACGAGGACCTCGCCTTCCTCGAAGGCGGTCAGGCCCGCGCTGCGGGCGAGGGGCAGCAGCAGTGCGGTGACGTAGGCCTGGTACCGGTTGACGCGGTGGCCTTCGCGGGCGTGTTTCACCGCCGTGGCCACGAGTTCGTCGAGGGGCGCGCGGCCGTAGGTGGCGGCTTTCGCGGCACCGGCGGGCATTCCGTAGGCGGCGACGGACGACGGTCCGACGTGGAACTCCTGCTCGGCGTCACCGAAGTGGACGGTGATGGGGTCGAGCGGCGCCCGTTCGCCCGACGCGGCGCGGCCCGGTGCCTCGGCGGAGAAGTCCAGCAGCACAGGGGTTTCCCCCGCAGGGGCGATGAGCATGTAGCCGGCGGCACCGAGCCCGGTGAGCAGCGGCTCCGTGACGCACGACGTCAGCATCGCCGCGACGGCCGCGTCGACCGCGTTTCCCCGGCGCGCAGCATCGCCGCGCCCGCCTGTGCGGTGAGCGGGTGGCCCGCCGCGATCGCGCCTCGCACCGTCTACCTCCACGAAGAGAAGGCAGACAACGGTAGACCTTGGTGCCGTGACCGGCAGCCTTGGCCCCGTATTTCGACGGCCAGACGGGTGCATCGTGGCGCGGCGCCCTGCTGAGCGCCGGAAGACGCGGCTGAGGTTGCCGGTCACGGCATCATGGATCAGCGGACCACCTGGGCTGGTTCTACTTCTTGGTCGCGCTGTAGTTCCGGAAGTTGATGTAGGTGTCGATGATGTCGGACGAGGCGCTCTCGACCGAGCGGTAGATGCCCCACTTCGGGCGGACGTAGTCGCCCTCGTCGGGGATCCGCACGCCGGAACGCCTGCCCTGCACCGCGATCGGCGCGCTCGCGCCCGTGCCGTTGCGCAGCACGAAGCCGACGGTGCCGCTGGACCCCGGCGTGATCGTCCACTCGACGGTGACCCACTTGTTGCGCAGCGGGGCCAGGTTGGTGGAGGCGATGTCCGGGGCGCCGGACGTGGCGAACGCGCGCGCCCGGATGGTTTCGGTGCTACCGCTGCGGCTCAACGACAGGGTCGTCCACGGCCCGCCGTTGGTCGACGGTGTCTTGGTCTGGAAGATATGTGTGAACTTGCTCGTGCCGTGCAGCGAGGACGGCATGTACATCTCGTAGGAGATGACCCACGTCTCGCCGTTCTTCATCTTGATGGCGCTGCCGTTGGTCACCATGCCCTTGGACTCGGTGCGCTGGCGGTCACCGCCACCGGTGGTGTCGCGGTCGTTCTTCCAGATGTTGAACCGGTAGTGGTCGCCCTCGACGACGATGTACTTGCCCTTGCGTTCGGGGAACCTGTTGCCGCGGTCGACCTCGATGCCCTCGAACGCCTTGAGGCCGTCGGTCGCGGGGTTGGGGTGCCACGCGGGCGCGAGAGCCTCCGCGGGGCTCACGGTGACGAGCATCAGGGCGGCCGCTGTGAGAGCTGCCCTGCGGGTGATGCGCGATTCCATCGTTCGGTGCGTCCTTCCTGGCGGCGTACGACAGGCGGGCGGCGGAGAGCGATGTCCTTACGTCAACGAAGGTAGGAGGTCTCGACCGGCGGTGTCAACGAAAGTGCCGCCGGATGACCAAACTTGACAAGATTCATCGGAGCTTGAGCGCCAGCCGGACCGCGTCGGCGCGGGAGAGCCGGCTCCACCGGAGGTTGAGGAGCCGGGCAAAACGGGTAACTCGACAGCCATGGAGTGGATCACGCGGCTGATGGAGGCGTTGGGCTCACCCGGTGCGGGGCTCGCGGTGGCGCTGGAGAACGTGTTCCCACCGGTGCCGAGCGAGGTGATCCTGCCGCTGGCCGGGTTCACCGCCGGCCAGGGCAAGATCTCGCTGATCGCCGCGATCCTGTGGACCACCGCTGGTTCCGTCGTCGGCGCGCTGGTGCTGTACGGCCTGGGTTCGTGGCTCGGACTCGAGCGGATGCGCCGCATCGCCGACAAGCTGCCGTTCGCCACCGTGTCCGATGTGGACAAAGCGGACGAGTGGTTCGACAAGCACGGCACCAAGGCCGTGTTCGTCGGGCGGATGGTGCCGGTCGTGCGGAGCCTGATCTCCATCCCCGCCGGGGTGTCCGGGATGCCGATCGCGAAGTTCACGCTCTACACCGCGGCGGGCAGCCTCGTGTGGAACACCGCGCTGATCCTCGCCGGCTACGCGCTCGGCGAGAACTACGAGCTCGTCGACCGCTACCTGGGGTGGGTCTCGACGGCGGTGCTGGCCGCGCTGGCCATCGCCGTCGTGTGGTTCGCGGTCTCCCGCGTGAAGGCACGCCGTTCGTAGACGACCGAGGCGACCGCGATCGCCAGACCGGCCAGCGACAGAGCCACCCCGACCCACGCCGTGGACGTGTAGCCCCAGCCCGCCGCGATCGCCAGGCCACCGAGCCACGCGCCCGCGCCGTTCGCGACGTTGAGCGACGAGTGGTTCGACGAGGACGCGAGCGACGGCGCGTCCGGTGAGGCGTCCATGAGCCGGATCTGCAGTGCGGCCGCGAGGATCTGCACGACGAAGCCCAGCAGGAACAGGAACACGAACATGAGGAACGGGATCGTCGCGGTCAGCCCGAACAGGACCAGGATCAGGCAGACGGCGACCAGGCCGCCGAACACCGAGCCCATCGAGGAACGGTCCACGAACCGGCCGCCGAACGTCGCACCGAGCGTCATGCCGAGGCCGAACACCGCGAGCATCCACGGCACCGCGCTCGACGGCAGCCCGGCGACCTCGGTCGTGAGCGGGGCGACGTAGGAGTAGACGGCGAACATGCCGCCGAATCCGATCATGCCGGTGAAGATCGCGAACCACACGGTCGGACGCCCGAACGCGCGAACCTCGCCCTTCATCGACGCGCCCTCGGCCTTCGGCACCACCGGCACCCAGGCCGCGATCGCCGCCGCCGTCACCAACGCGATCACCGCGACCGCGAGGTACGCCGTGCGCCAGCCGATCTGCTGACCCGCGGCCGTCGCGAGCGGCACACCCACGAGGTTCGCCACGGTCAGACCGACCATCACGCGCGCAACCGCCGTACCGCGCCGTTCAGGAGCCACGAGCGTCGCCGCCACCACGGCCGCGATGCCGAAGAACGCACCGTGCGGCAGCCCGGCGACGAACCGGGCGACGAGCAGAAGCGTCTTGTCCTGCGCCGCGGCCGACAACCCGTTGCCCAGCGCCACCGCGAGCATCAGCCCGATCAGCATGCCCTTGCGCGGCAGCTTGGCGCCGAGCACCGCGATCAGCGGCGCACCGACGACAACGCCGGCGGCGTAGAGGCTGATGGCGTGACCGGCCTCGTAGTCGGGGATCCGGAAGGTCTCCGCGATCTGCGGCAGCAGGCCCATCGTCGCGAACTCGGTCGTGCCGATGCCGAACCCGCCGAGCGCGAGCGCGGCCATGGCGCGGGTCGTGTTCAAAGGCTCCCCCGGAGTTAGTTAGCTACCGGAACGATTTTACGGTCGTTCTGACGCGCTTCAGAAGACTCCGGGGCCGTGCCACTCCTCACACGCCTCTCCAGCGCGATCGAAACACCCGCCACCACGAGCCCACCGACCGCCAGCAGCGCGCCGATCCAGTTCGGCGCCGTGTAGCCGAGCCCGTTCCCGATCGCGAGCCCGCCGAGCCACGCACCCCCGGCGTTGCCGAGGTTGAACGCCGCGATGTTCGCCGCCGACGCCAGCGCCGGCGCACCCTCGGCCGTCTGCATGACCCGCATCTGCAACGGCGGCACCGTCGCGAACCCGGCCGCGCCGAACAGCACGATGGTGATGGCGGCGAGCGGCATCGAGTGCGCGGTGAACACGAAGGCCGTCAAGATCGCGGCCAGCACGACCAGGATGACGACGATGCTCTTCATGACCGACCGGTCGGCGGCCTTGCCGCCCAGCAGGTTGCCCGCGAACAGCCCCACGCCGAACAGCACCAGCAGCCACGTCACGGCGCCCGACGAGAAGCCTGCGACCTCGGTCATCATCGGCGCGATGTAGGTGAACGACGCGAAGACGCCCGCAAACCCGAGCGCGGTCATCAGCAGTGCGAGCCACACCTGCGGGTTGCGGAACACGGCCAGTTCGCCGCGCAGGTTGCCGGCCTGCCGTTCTTGCTGTGGCACCAGGAACAGGACGCCGAGCAGGCCGATCACACCAAGCGCGGTCACCGCCCAGAACGTCGAGCGCCAGCCCAGTTCCTGGCCGAGCGCCGTACCCATCGGCACTCCCAGCACGTTGGCCACGGTAAGACCGGTGAACATCAACGCGATAGCGCTCGCCTTGCGTTGCGGCGCAACGAGGTCAGCGGCGACGACCGACCCGACGCCGAAAAACGCGCCGTGCGCCAGTGCCGCGACCACCCGGCCGCTCATCAGCACGCCGTAGGTCTCGGCCACGGCGGAGAGCAGGTTGCCCGCGATGAACAGCACCATCAGCGCCAGGAGCATCTTCTTCCGCGGCAGTCGTCCACCGAGGACGGTCAGCAGCGGTGCGCCGATCACGACGCCGAGTGCGTAACCGGAGATCAGCAGACCGGCCGAGGGGATGGAAACGCCCAGGTCCGTTGCCACTTCCGGGAGGAGGCCCATGATCACGAACTCGGTCGTGCCGATGGCGAAGGCGCTGATCGCCAGGGCGAGCAGAGCGACAGGCATGTCACACAGTCCTTGAAGTCGTAGGTTGCCAGCGTGAGCAATAGTTGCATACGCGGGCAATTGCACGCGACTCCTGTATCGGTGAAGCTCGTCACGGCAAGGGGCGGCGCGGGTGCGTGACGGCTTCAGCCCTCGCCAGGTCAGCCCATGGCGGTCACCTCACTCCACGCCACACCGGCACCAGGCCTCACACCTCGCACATCACACAATCCACCGCCCGTCACACCCCAGCGCGCACACGTCGCGCCACCACACACGTCATGCCGCTGCGGCACGTCACGCCGGTGCGTACGTCACACCCCCACGCCATGCGCGTCCCACCGGCCCCGTCACGCGAAGAAGGCCGGCCCCACAACGGGAACCGGCCTTCTCGGCTGACGGTGGATCAGATGCGCGGGACCTCGACCACCGTCCGACCGTTCAACGGCTGCGTCGCACGAGCGTTGCCCGCGCTGAACAGACCCTTGAAGCGCGCGATGGTCTCGGCCGTCACGTGCTGCTCGGTCGTGAGGTACCACTCGACACCCTCGGTGAACGGTGCCGTGGTGAGCGAGCCGGTGTAGTGCAGCGTGTGGTGGTTGAGCGGCAGCAACCGGTTGAGGTTGATGGGCTCGATGTCCACCGGGTCGCCGCACTCGGGGGCGAGCTTGGCCAGGACGTCGTCCACGGCGGAGTGCGAGCCGACCACCAGCGGAACGCCGACGACGAGCAGCTTGCCCTCCGCGCTGCGGTGCACGAGGTGCATCTCCAGCGGGGTGTTGCGGCCGCCGAACTGGTGCTCGGACGGCGTGTGGAAGTGGAACTGCACCAGGTCGTATCTGGTGCCGGCCACCGTGACGTGCCCTGATCCGGGCTGTACCTCCGCTTCCTCTGTTTCCTCGTGGTCGCGGACCGTGCAGCCGTCTGTCTTGGCCGCATCCTTGCGGACGTACTTCAGTTCCAGCGCGGAGTAGCCGTACGTGACGTCGAGCTTCGGCGCGTGCGGGTCGAACCGGATCGCGTTGGCCGTGACGTTGACGGGACTCTGCTTCGGTGTCCCCGACTCAGCCGTGCCGCCCGCGAAGAAGGACGCGGAGAGCACCAGCGGAAGAAGAGCCGGAAGGGACCGTTTCAAGTTCATTGGCACACTTTTCACCCGATCGAGTGAAAAGAGGAGAGAAGTGTGGCCACGCTCTCACTGTTCCGGAATTAGTTCCGGTCTCAATTGGCGGCGAGCCTCCACAAAGTCCGGTATGGGTGGAATCCGACTAAGCCGACCGGGCGCCGCAAGGTGCCGGATGCGCAGGTGACGACGCTGGTGAACGGGTCAGGAAAGCGACGTGGCGCAACAATTTGGTGAACGAGAAGGTTCTCAATCTCAATTGTCCGATTCGCTCCTGTTTGCCAGATTTGGAATTGGGTGACCCGAATGCCGCAAAGTGGTCACCGCAACACCAGCACACCGGGCAGGATTGCGTGATGGACCTCAGCGAGCTGATCGCGAAGTACGACGTACCCGGCGCACAGGTCGCCGTGCTGACCGACGGGGAGATCCAGGACCACGCCGCTGGAGTGCTGAGCACGCGCACCCGCGTCGAGACCACGACCGGCTCGGTGTTCAAGATCGGCTCGATCACCAAGGTCTGGACGGCCACGCTGGTCCAGCAGCTGGTGCGCGGAGGCGTGCTGGACCTCGACCGGCCCGTCCGCGACCACCTGCCCGGCTTCCGGCTGAGCGACCCGGCCGCGACCGGCGCCGTGACCTCCCGCCACCTGCTCACCCACACCAGCGGCATCGCGCCCAACCACTTCACCGACACCGGCGGCAACGACGACGCCATCGAGAAGTTCGTCGCCACCCTCGCCGAGGAGGAGCACCTCCTCCCGCCCGGCACCCTCCTCTCCTACTCCAACACCGGGTTCACGGTGCTCGGCAGGCTCGTGGAAGTGTTGCGCGGCAAGCCTTTCCACGACGTCCTCCGCGAGCGCCTGGTGACACCGCTGGGCCTGGACACCGTCGCCACCACCCCGTACGAGGCGATCCTGCACCGTGCCGCGGTCGGCCACACCGGGACCGTGCCCACGAAGAAGTGGGCGGTCTCCTGCTGCACCGCCCCCAGCGGCTCGCACCTCGCGATGAGCGCCCGCGACCTGCTCGCCTTCGTCCGCCACCACCTCACCGACCCGGCGCTCGCGGCCCTGCGCGAACCCCAGCTCGACGCGGTCCCGGACTTCGGTGACGGCATCGCCGGCTGGGGACTCGGCTGGATGATCTACCCCGGCGGCGTCGTCGGCCACACCGGCGTTTCCAAGGGGCAGAAGGCTTTCCTGGAGTCGACGCGTCCGCGGGCCTCGCAGTGGCCGTGCTGACCAACAGCACCAACGGCGAGCCGCTGGCCCACGAGATCTTCAACGCGACCGGCATCGAAACGGCACCACCACCCACGCCACCCGCGAACCCCGCACCGATCGACGACTGGATGTGCGGCACCTACCGCAATCCCTTGTACGACATCACGCTGAACGGCACGACGTTGCTCTACCGTCCGCGCAACGAACTGGCTGCTTCCTTCCTCGGCGACCGCAAGGACCCCGTCGATGTCGTCCGGCTCGGTGACAGCACGATCATCACCACGAGCGGCCACGAGGTCATGTCCCTGATCGGTTCCGACGAAGGCGGTCGCGCCAAGTTCCTGCACAACGGCGCCGCGGCGTACAGGATTGCCTGATGGTCACCGTCGCCGACATCCGTGCCGTGGCGCTGTCGCTGCCGCGCACCACCGAACACCTGATCCGGGACCGCGTGAAGTTCCGCGTGGGCCAGATCGTCTACGCCGCGCTGTCCCGCGACGAAACCGTGCTGGGCTTCGGCTATCCGCGCGAGGAACGCGAGGCCCTCGTCGCCAGCGACCCGGTGAAGTTCGCGTTCCCCAGCCAGTCCGACATGCGGTTCCAGTGGGTGCACGCCTCGATGGCCGAGCTGGACGTCGAGGAGATGACCGAGCTCGTCATCGGGGCCTGGACGATGTGCGTACCCAAGAAGGTCATCCGTGCCCACCTCGGGGAGGACTATCTTTAGTCAACACTGAAGCAATCGTGCGAGCTGACCATTCAGCGCACAGGCACCCGACCCCGCGTTCGATCCACTCCCGCCCGGTCCACTCGGGATACCTGCCCACCAGGACTTCCCGCACCTCGGCCACGACGCCGGGAGAGTCCCGCCGCCGCCAGGTCTCGTCCCGCGACTCACGCAGGTAGTCCCTGACGCCGTCCAACACCTCGCGGCCACCCGTCGTGCCGTGCCCAGGCACCACGATCCGCGGCTCGGCGGCGATGAGCCGGTCCAGCACCCCGATCCACGACAGCGCACGCACCAGGTGGACGTCGCCTGACCCGCGGCCCGTTCGACACGACGGGCCTGAAAACCCTTGTGCTGCGCCAAGATCCGATCGGCGCGGTCCTGAGACCCGACGATCCGCTCGCCCGGCGCGACCGGCTCACCACCGGCGATCTCGCCGGCCGGGACTGGTTCCAGTTCCAGGAAGGCACCGACGAGATCTGGCGGAACCACTGGAACGGCGGCGAACCGCGGCAGGGGCCGGTCGTCCGCGCGGTCCAGGAGTGCGTCCAGTCCGTGCTGTGGAGCGGAACCGTCGGCCTGGCCCCGCTCGGTCACGACCTGGGCGAGCTGGCGGTCGTGCCGGTGACGGACCTGCCGCCCAGCCCCGTCGTGACCGCGTGACGGAAGGACGAGCCGCTCGTCAGGAGCTTCGTCGAGGCGGCGGCTCAGGCGTACCGGTGAACCGAGAAAGACCACTTTACAACTAGCGCTCTCTTGTCAAATCGGTTTTACATCTCCTACGGTTTTGTAAAGTCGGTTTGACGGGAGGAACGCGATGACAGGCACTGTCACGCCCGGCTCGACCGAGCAGTGGAAGGACCGCAAGCGGTACCTGTGGCTGATCGGCCTGGTGGTCCCGTCACTGGCCTTCGTGGCGCTGGGACTGCACTCGCTGACCGGGTGGGGTGTGTGGCTGTGGACCGGGCCGGTCGTCGTGCTGGTCATCGTTCCGGCCATCGACCTGATGGCGGGCCTGGACCGGTCGAACCCGCCGGACGAGCTGATCGAGGCGCTGGAGCAGGACAGGTACTACCGGTGGATCACGTTCCTGTTCCTGCCGATCCAGTACGCGGGCTTCGTGGTGGCGTTCTGGGTGATCGCGACCGGTGATCTGTCCGTTGTGGACAAGATCGGCCTCGCGGTGTCGATCGGGTGCATCGGCGGCATCGGCATCAACACCGCGCACGAACTGGGGCACAAGAAGGAGAGCCACGAGCGCTGGTTGTCCAAGATCGCGCTGGCGCAGAGCTTCTACGGCCACTTCTACATCGAGCACAACCGCGGCCACCACGTGCGCGTCGCGACGCCGGAGGACCCCGCCAGCGCGCGGATCGGCGAGAGCTTCTACCGGTTCTGGCCGCGCACCGTCGCCGGGTCCGTGCGCAGCGCCTGGCGCCTGGAGAAGAAGCGGTACGGCCGCCGTGATCGTCACCCGTACCGCATCGGCAACGACGTGCTCAACGCGTGGCTGATGTCGGCGGTGCTGTGGGGTGCGATGCTCTGGTGGCTCGGGCTCGGGATCCTGCCGTACCTGGTGTTGCAGGCCGTGGTCGGCTTCTCGTTGCTGGAGGTCGTGAACTACATGGAGCACTACGGCATGCTGCGGCAGAAGGTCGGGATTCCCGGCCGTGTCAGGTACGAGCGGGTGAACCCCAGCCACAGCTGGAACTCCAACAACATCGCCACGAACGTCCTGCTGTACCACCTGCAGCGGCACAGCGACCACCACGCGAACCCGGTGCGGCGCTATCAGACCCTGCGGGACTTCGAGGAGTCGCCGGTGCTGCCCACCGGCTACGCGGGCATGATCGTCCTCGCGCTGGTGCCCCCGTTGTGGCGCCGTGTCATGGATCCGCGGGTGCTCGCCCATTTCGGCGGCGACGTCAGCCGCGCGAACATCCACCCGCCCGCGCGGGAGAAGGTGCTGGCCCGCTACCCGCTGCCGCAGGCACCGGCGGCGGCACCCGCGCCGGACACGGTCGCGGTGCTCGACCGGGATGCCGAGGGTGGCCGTTGCCCGGGGTGCGGTTACGTTTACGACTCCGCAGTCGGTGCGCCTCGCGAGGGGTTCCCGGCGGGAACGCCGTGGTCGGCGGTGCCGGACTCCTGGTGCTGCCCGGACTGCGGGGTGCGGGAAAAGATCGACTTCGTCTCCATCGGAGCCCCATGACACCACTGCGTGACGCGATCCTGTCGGTCACCGCGAAGCTCATCACCGACCAGGGCTGGCAGGCGGTCACCATGTCCCGCCTGGCCGGCGAGCTGGGCGTGAGCAGGCAGACCGTCTACAACGAGGTGGGCGCCAAACCCCAGCTGGCGGAAGCGGTCGTGCTCGCGGAGCTCGACCGCTTCCTCGCGGTGGTGACCGCCGCGTTCGACGAGCACCCCGGCGACGTCCTCACCGCGATCAACGCCGCCGTGCGGGGCGTGCTGGAATTCGCGCAGGACAACGCCTTGCTGCACGCCGTGGTCTCGGCGACGCACGGCGCGAACACGGAACTGCTGCCGCTGCTCACCACCCACACCGAAGGGCTGCTGGACGCGGCGAAGGCCGTGGTGTCGCGCTCCCTGCAGAACTACGAGCTGCCGCTGGAGCAACCCCAGCTCGACATCGCGGTCGACCTGGTCGTCCGGCACGTGCTGAGCCACGTGATGCAGCCTTCCGGCTCGCCCGCCGACACGGCCGCCGCCGTCACGTGGGCGGCCGCGAAGATGCTCGCCTGACCACGCTCAGCAAGGTTGCGCGCGAGTTCCTCTCGAAAACGCGCTAGGCGAGTGCGGCCTCGAGAAGGTCGCCAAGCTGGTCGAGCTGCTCCGCCGACAACCCCGAGAACGAGGACGCGAAGACCGCGTCGACCGCGTCCTGGCCGGCGGCCCGCAGTCGCTCCCCGTCCTCGGTGAGCCGGTGGCGCACCGCCCTTCCCGGCCCGGGAAGGCGCTCGATGAACCCGCGCTCGGCCATGCGCACCGCCAGCGAGCCGAAGGACTGGTCGGTCTGGAAGGTCAGGACCGCGAGGTCGTGCAGGGACGCGTCCGGCTGCCGGTGCAGGTGACGCAGGGTGTCCCACTGCACGAGGGACAACCCGAGCGGGGCGAGCGCCTGGCTCAGCGCGCGGTGGTGGCGGTGCTGCAGGCGTTTCACGGCGAGCGCGACGTCAGCGGGGCGGTGCTTCACGACGGAGATCCTAACCATGTTGCTTACATAAGGAAGCTTATCTAAGGTTCCTTATATGGACACCATGGAACCTCGGACCTACCTGCTGCTGCACGGCGGAGGCGGCGTGCACACGATGACCGCGTTCGGAAACCTGCTGGCCG
Organism: Lentzea atacamensis; assembly: GCF_003269295.1. Taxonomy (GTDB): domain Bacteria; phylum Actinomycetota; class Actinomycetes; order Mycobacteriales; family Pseudonocardiaceae; genus Lentzea; species Lentzea atacamensis. Next base: position 1,424,836 of record NZ_QLTT01000001.1, read on the forward strand.
AACGCGCCGGCGCACGCGTGCTGGCGCCCACCCACCCCGGTTTCGGCGGCACTCCCCAGCCCGCGGAACTGACCGGCGTCACCGGCCTCGCCCGGCACTACGTCACGATGCTGGACGAGCTCGGCCTCACCGGCGTAACCGTGCTCGGCAACTCGTTCGGCGGCTGGCTGGCCGCGGAGATCGCCCTGTGCGCGAGCGCCCGCGTCAGCGCGGCCGTGATCGTCAACGGGATCGGCGTCGAGGTCGACGGCCACCCCGTGACCGACATCCGCGGCTTCACCCTCGCCGAGATCCAGGCGCACTCGTGGCACGACCCCGCCAAGGCACCCACGCCGTCCGGCACGGGACCGAGTCCTGACGTGCGGGCGCTCATCGGCTACACCGGCCCGTCGATGTCCGACCCGACCCTGCTCGACCGGCTCGGCGACGTGCGGATTCCCGTGCACGTGCTGTGGGGCGAGAGCGACCGCATCGTCGACGCCGCGTACGGCAAGGCCTACGCCGCCGCGATTCCGGGGTCGACGTTCACCCCGCTGCCCCGCACCGGCCACCTGCCGCAGCTCGAAACGCCGGAAGAACTGCTGGAGGCGCTCCTCGGCTAGAAGTGGTCCTTCTCCGTCAGCTCGTGCTCGATGGCGTCGGCACGGGCCACCAGCAGCGCGAGCGGGCGCTCGAACTCCTCCCGCACGCTCAGGTCCTCCAGCGGCACCACGTGCTTGAGCAGCGCGAGGCCGTCCACCACGGCCCCTCCGCCCACCTCCGGCGATCCGGCCAGTTCGAGGAAGCGGCGCAGGTCGACGTCGTCTGCGCGGCCGACGGGCGAGGAGATCTCCACCCACGCCGTGCCGTCCATGTCCGGCAGGTGGTGCACGGCGACCTGCTGCGTCCGCTCCCCCGTCGTGCCGAGCCGGAAGCGCAGCCAATCGTCGGTCTCCTCCAGCACCTCGTGCCGGAGCCGGACATAGTTGATCACTTCGATCCACGACGCCACGCCAGGACCCGCCCCTCACGCCACTTTCGCCGCTCTGCCGGTGACCACCGTAGAGCCAGGAGCCGCGTCAGTGGCGGAGACGCCCCGCCGCGAGCCTGCCGGAGATCAGCACCGGCGGGATGCCGACGCCCGGCGTGGTGCCGCTGCCGGCCAGCACCACGTTGCCGTCGCGGAACGGCAGGTTGCGCGGGCGGAACGGGCCGGTCTGGGTGAACGTGTGGGCCGCGGAGAACGGGGTGCCCGCGGCCTGGCCATCTCCGGCCCAGTCGTCCGGCGTCACCACGGCGAGTGGTTCGGCGTCGACGACGAGCTTGCGCGCCGCCATCTCGGCGACGAGTTCCCCGGCGTAGCGGTGGGCCGTCACGTCCCAGCGGATCGGGGCGCGGTCGAGGTTCGGGCACGGTGCCAGCAGGTACTGCAAATGCCTGCCAGGGGGCGCGAGGGCCGGGTCGGTCAGGGTCGGCGTGGTCAGCAGCAGCGACGGATCGCTCATCAGCTCGCCCCGCCGGATGATCTGGTCGAACGTGCTGTCCCAGGCACCGCCGAACGAGATCGTGTGGTGGGCGAGACCGTCGGCCACACGGGCGGCGGACAGATGCACCACGACCGCCGACGGCGACCACCGCAGCGACCTGATCCTGCGCGGCTCGCCCCGCAGCAACCGAGTGCTCTGAGCGGGACCACAAGCGAGCACGACCGCGTCGCACGGGAACCGGGTTTCGGCGGTCAGCACGGCGGACACGCGGTGCCCCGAACGTTCGAGCCGCACCACCTCCACGCCGTACTCGAACCGCGCACCCGCGCTCGCCGCCGCGTCGGCGAGCGCCTGCGGTACGGCACGCATTCCTCCGCGCGGGAACCAGACGCCGGCCACGGTGTCCATGTAGGCGATGACGGCGTAGGCGGCGAGTGCGTCTCGCGGTGCGACGCCGGCGTAGAGCGACTGGAAGGTGAAGACGCGCCGCAGCCGTTCGTCGTGCAGGAACCTGCCCACCGCCTTGGCGAGCGAGCCGAACCCGCCTAGCCCGGTCAGCGTGACGAGCTCCGGCCCGAGCAGGTCGAGCGGCGAGTCGAAGCTCGTGCCGATGAACTTCTCGCGTTCGGCCTCGTAGAGCCGGTGCAGCCACGCCCGCAGCTCGCGGTAGCCCCGCGCCTCCCGGCCACCGGCGAAGTCGCGGACCTCCTGCTCCATGCGGGCCGCGTCGGTGTGCACGTCGAGCGCGCTGCCGTCGGCGAACACCGCCCGGTAGGCCGGGTGCAGCGGCAGCAGCTCCAGGTGGTCCTCGCGCCGCGCGCAAACCGCGGCGAACGCCTCGTCCAGCAGCTCCGGCATGGTGAGCACGGTCGGGCCGGTGTCGATCAGATGGCCGGCGACGTCGAGCCTGCCCGCCAGGCCACCGGGGTGCGGGTGCCGTTCGACCACGGTCACCTCGTGCCCCGCCCCGCGCAGGTGCAACGCGGCCGACAGTCCCGCGAGACCGGCGCCCACGACGACCACGCGGTCCGTGCGGCCTTTCACGACGTGCACCACGGAGATCTCCCGTCGGATCGCTTGGGTCAGGCCGTTCGCGTGACGGCGCGGTTCGCCAGCCGGACCAGCACCCGGCGTGCCTCGTCCTCGATCACCGCGCGCTCCAGCGCGGCGAGGCCGGAGGTCGCGAGCAGGTCGATGTGCTCCTCGACGACGGCGACAGCTCCCAGTTCCACCAGCAGCGCGCGCACGTCGTCGACGGTCCGGTCGCTCACCGGGCCGCTGTCGAGGCAGCGCCGCAGCAGTCTCAGCGCGGCCGGCCTGTCCTGCGCGCGGGACAGCGCTACCGCCATCAGCGGCGTTCGCTTGCCCTCCCTGAGGTCCTCGCCGACGGGTTTGCCCGTGACCGAGGTGTCGCCGAACACGCCGATCAGGTCGTCGCGCAGCTGGAACGCCACCCCGATGTCGTGCCCGAACTCGCGCAGGCACGCCACGACGTCGGGACCCGCCCCGGCGAGCGCGGCACCGAGGTGCAGCGGGCGTTCCACCGTGTACGCGGCGGTCTTCAGCGCGGCCACCCGCACCGCGTGCTCCAGCGACTCGTCCCGCCGGGCGACGGCCAGCAGGTCGAGGTGCTGACCCACGATCATCTCCGTGCGCATGGCCTGCCATGGTTCCCACGCGCGGTGCAACGCGTCCGCGGGCAGCCCGGCGGTCACCAGGGCGTCGTCGGCCCACGCCAGCGCGAGGTCGCCGACCAGCATGGCCGCCGAATCGCCGTACTGGCGGGCACTTCCGGCCCACCGCTCGCGCCGGTGCCGCGCGGCGTACAGCTCGTGCACCGAGGGCCTGCCGCGACGGGTCGGTGAGCGGTCCATCACGTCGTCGTGGACCAACGCGCAGCACTGCAGCAGTTCTAACGCCACTAAGGCGCGCACCACGGCGTCCACCCGGGCCGTGCCACCCGCCGCCCGCCATCCCCACCACGCGAACGTCGGCCGGATTCTCTTTCCACCGGCCAGTACCATCCCCCGCAGGTGCGCGGCGAGCTCGGGCGCGTGGTCGAGCCTCGCGTGCAGGTGGTCATGCAGCGCCTGGTCGAAGAGGACGGCGAATTCGTCCACCTGCGACGTGCGAGCGTCCGCGCTGGTCAGCAGCGACATCGTCGCCCCCTCGGAAGTCGGCCTGGGTGATTTCGAGCTAAGCAGCGCCCTGAGCGGTCTGCATGATGAGTGCTGCTGTTGTGCGGACCGCAACTCGCGGACTTAGCGTTGAAGAATGTCGGCTGAGCGCGAACTGAACGCCGCGGGCGTCACCGCACCCGCACTGCGTGAGGCGTACCGGCGGTGCCGTGCGCTCAACGCCGAGCACGGGCGAACTTATTACCTGGCAACGAAGTTGCTCAGTGCGGAGCAACGGCCCGCTGTCCACGCTTTGTACGGGTTCGCCCGCTGGGTGGACGACATCGTCGACAACGTCCACAGTGGACTCGCGGAGAAGGCCGCCGCGCTCGACGGCATCGACGCTCGCCTCGGCGCCGCGCTGACGACCGGAACCACGGACGACCCGGTGCTGGCGGCGTTGCTCGACACCGTGCACCGCTACGACATCCCGGCGATGCATTTCCACGACTTCATGGCCTCGATGCGGATGGATCTCACGGTCACCGACTACCCCACCTACGCCCACCTCGAACGCTACGTGCACGGGTCCGCCGCCGTCATCGGGTTGCAGGTGCTGCCGGTGCTCGGCACGTGCGCGCCCCGCGAGGAAGCCGAACCCGCCGCCGCGGCGCTCGGCGTCGCCTTCCAGCTGACCAACTTCATCCGCGACGTCGGCGAGGACCTCGACCGGGGCCGGGTCTACCTGCCCGCGGACGAGCTGGCCGCGTTCGGCGTCGACAGGGAACGGCTGCTGCACGCGCGAGCCTCGGGCCGTGCCGACGGCCAAGTCCGTGCGGCGCTGCGTGACCAGGTGCGACGAGCGCGGGATGTGTACGCGAAGGCGTGGCCGGGTGTCGAGATGCTCGCGCCGCGCTCCCGGCCGTGCGTGATGACCGCGTACCGGCTGTACGGACGCATCCTCGACCTCGTCGAGAACGCCGACTGCGACGTGCTTTCACGCCGTGTCGTCGTTTCCAACGGCAGGCGGCTCGCCGTCGCACTGCCTGCACTCGCACGGGCGGTTCTCGCCCGCGCGGCTTGAAAGGAAGCTCATGCGCAACCGCATTCCGTTGCGGATCTACTCGAGCCCGCCGTGGCGCGAGCAGCGGCCGACGTGGCAGGACGCGAAGCCCGCGCTCATCGAGGCCGCGCTCAAACGCGCCACCGCCCGCCCGTCCGGCAACTGGTACGTCGCGGAGGCCAGCAGGGACGTGGTGCGCGGCAAGGTGTGCGGCCGCACCATCGCGGGCAGGGAGGTCGTGCTCTGGCGCGGCCCGCACGACGTGCTGATGGCGGGCTCCGGCTCCTGCCCGCACCTCGGCGCGCCGCTGTGCGACGGCGCCGTAGCCGGCGGCGAGCTGATCTGCCGCTGGCACGGGCTGGCGTTGAACGGCAAGCGCTTCGGCGCGTGGACGCCCTATCCCGCGCACGACGACGGCGTGCTCGTGTGGGTCCGGCTGGACGAGGCGGGCGGCGAGAAGCCACTGCCCGCGCCGGTGCTGCCCGCACGGCCGCCGGAAGGGTCGATCGACGCGGTCGCCACGCTGATCGGCCGCTGCGATCCCGAGGACGTGGTCGCGAACCGGCTCGACCCCTGGCACGGCGCGTGGTTCCACCCGTACTCGTTCGCCAACCTGCGGGTGCTGGAGACGCCGACCGAGGAGCTGGACCGCTTCCTGGTCGAGGTCACCTTCCGCCTGGCCGGACGGGTCGGCGTGCCCGTCGTCGCCGCATTCACCTGCCCCGAGCCGCGAACCGTCGTGATGCACATCGTCGAAGGCGAGGGTGAGGGCAGCGTCGTCGAGACGCACGCGACACCGATTCGCGAGGGCAGGACCGCCGTCGTGGAGGCGACCATCGCGCACTCGGACCGGCCGGGGTTCGCCCTGGCCAGGCCCCTCGCGGGCGCGCTGCGGCCGGTGATGCGGTGGGCGGCGGCCCGCTTGTGGCGCGACGACCTCGCCTACGCCGAACGCAGGTACGCCCTGCGGCGCGACGGCCGATTCCCGGACTGAGCCTGGCCGAGTTGAAACGATTTTGAGTCGATTTTAGGATGGTCACGTCACCGGGGGTTCCATTCGACGAAGGACGTGAGCCATGCCCGAACTGTCCCGTTTGCCACAGCCCGTCACCGAATCGTGGGACTGGCAGCTGTCCGGCCTGTGCCGAGGCATGAACAGCTCCGCCTTCTCCCACACGCCCAACGAACGCGGCGCCGCGCGCGACGCACGGGAAGCGGCGGCGAAGGCCATCTGCCAGCGGTGCCCGGTCATCGAGCAGTGCCGCGCGCACGCGTTGGAGGTGCACGAGACGTTCGGCATCTGGGGTGGACTCGGCGAGAGCGAGCTGCGGGCCGTCCTCGCCGAGCGTGCCCGCAAGTCGTGACCTCAGCCGTGTGTCCCGAGCACGGCGCGCGCCGCCCGGCGGCCCGAGTACAACGCGCCCTGGATGGAACTGGTGTCGCGGTGGTCGCCGCACACGTACCGCCGCTCACCCGCGCGAACGGACTGACGCAGCCGATGCGGCGCGTCCATCGCCGGCAACGCTCGTGGAATCTCGTAGTGCCGCAACACTTCCCACCGGCTCGCGTCGGTCCCGTAGAGGCGGCTCAGGTGCGCACGCACGTCCTGCTCGCTGGCGTCACCGAGCACGGAAGCCTGCACCAGCGGCGCGTGCGGCGAGTACGGACGCGACACCTCCGACATCACCGCCGTGTTCACCACCGGGCCTCCGCCGGCGTCCACGACCAGGCAGCCGTCGCGCAGCGGTGACCGCGTCGGCCGGAAGTACCAGGTGGTCACGCCGTTCCAGCGGGGTTCCGCCAGCCCCGGCAACAACCTGGCCGCAGTGGTGCCGTCCGTCGCCACCACAACCGCGTCGGCGGCGATCCGCCCGCCGTCCTCCAGATCCACTCCGGTGTCGTGCACAGCCCGCACGGCGGTCTCCAGCTGGACCGTCCCCGCGGGCAGACGTTCCGCCATCGCCTTGGGCAGCTCGCCCATGCCGAGCGCGGGCACGGCCGCGCCACCCCGCGCGAAGCTGCGCCAGACGAGGTGGAAGAACCGCGACGAGGTCCTCAGGCGCGGCTCGAGGAACACCCCGGCGAGGAACGGCCGGAACACCGCGTCCACAGCGCTCTCCGTGACGCCGAGGCGCCGCAGCTCGTCGCGGGTGGGGCGGTCGGGTGCGGCGAGCAACGGCCGCACCGGGCCGAAGGCGTCCCGCGCCGAGAACCCGGACAGCGCGGCCAGGTCACGCGCGCTCAGGACGTGCTGGCGCAGCAGGCCGTCCCACGCGCTGGGCCCGCTGCGCGGATCGGCCAGCAGGTCGTGCCTGCCGTTGTCGTGCACGAACACGCCGGGGCGCAGGTACCGCAACGGGAACGGTTCCAGCGCCAGCCGCTCCAGTTCCGGGTAGGCGGGCAGCAGGATCTGGAAGCCGCGGTCGAACCGGACGCCGTCCACCACGTCCGTGCGCACGCGGCCACCGACCTCGTCGCCCGCCTCCAGCACGGTGACCTCGGCGCCTGCCGCCACGAGTTCGAGCGCGGCGCTCAGGCCTGCCAGACCAGCTCCTACGACGACGATCACGGCTTCCTCCAGCGACACGCCACCGCACACAACAACGGCACGCGTCCCTTGGCCCGCGCACCCACCACGATCACAACGTTCCCCAACGGCGCGCCACCGCACACAGCACCAGCACCCCGCCCCTCACGCCCACCACGATCACAACGTCCTCCAACGCCGCGCCACCGCACGCAGCAGCGGCACCCGCCCCTGCGTAGGCACCGACCACAGATCAACCCCACCGACTCCCCAGCGGCTCAGCAGCTGGTTGGCGGCCGCGAACCCGGTGGTGGCGGCACGTTCCATCAACGCGACCGGCAGATCGACGCGCACCAGGTCACCCGCGACCACGAGGAACTCGTCCGGCGTCCGAACACCGGGCCGATCCGCGTATCCACCCGCCGGAAACAGCGGGCAGTCCTCGCGCAGCTCGTGCCGCTCGTCGACCACACCGGCGCGCTTGGTCTCCGGAAACACCTCGGTGAGCTGCTCCCAGAGCCGCCGCCGCGCGTCCTGCTCGTCCACATCGGACGGAAGGGCGTAACCGTGCAGCTCCACCACGGATCCGCCGGTGCGTGCCGACCACGCACGCGCCTCGTGCTCGTAGTGGTCGAGCACGCTGATGTTGTCGAGCAGGTCGAAACCGCTCGTGCCGACGAATCCCGGCCGGTCCGCGTCGACCGGCCAGTCGAGCCAGTACCGCGAAACGAGGAAGCGCGGCGCGGTCCGCAACGCCGCGACCCGGTCCCGCCACGCCGTGTCGCCGAGTCCTGGTGACGCCTCGACGACACCACGCAGGCCGCGGACGTCCGCGGCGAGCACCACGGCGTCGGCCTCGATCGCGCCGCTGCCGATCGTGACCGAGAACCGCTTCTCCTCGCCCGGCAACACCGACCTGACTTCGGCGCCGAACCGGATCGTCGCGCCCAGCGCGGCGAGATGGCGCCCCAGCGGCTCCCACAGACCGTGCGGGAACGGGTCCGCCGCCACGTCGAACAGCAGTCCCTCGCTGGAACCGAGGAAGTAGATGTGGAACATCACCGCGAGCTCGGCGGCCGACATCCGGCTGGGAGGGGCGAAGAAGCTGCGGGAGAACACCTCGAACGCGAGCGCGTGCGCGGCGCGGGGAAACCGCAGGCTTTCCAGGTAGGTCGCGGCGTCGATGTCGTCGAGCTCCTCGTACACCCGCGGCACCGACACGTCCAGCAGCGACAGCGCGGCGCGGGCGTCGACGTCCGGCAGGTCGCGCCAGCGGAACGTGGGGCTGCGGCGCAGGAACGCCAGCGCGTTGCGGGGCACGGCGGTCGGCAGCCCGGCGAACGAGTCGCGGTGGCCGGAGGCGTGCCACAGCGGGTAGTCCGGCAGGCCGGTCAGCGCGCGGCCGGACGGGTCCGCCCGGCGCAGCAAGGCCCGCAGGTTGTAGTACTGCCGGAAGAACGCGTGGAAGCCGCGCGTCATGGTGACTTCACTGCCGTCCGCGAGCCGGGTGCTCCAGCCGCCGGCACGTCCGCCGAGGTAGTTCTCGCGTTCGCAGAGCACGACGCGTGCCCCGCGTTCCGCGAGCGGTGTCGCCGCGGCGAGACCGGCGATCCCGCCGCCCACCACGACCACGACGGGAGCGTCACCGGAGAACTGCGCTCGGCCGGCGGGCGCGGGAACGCGCACCGCCCTGGGATCTCTCACCGCGGCTGCTCCTGTTCTGGTGCGTGACCGGCGAAGGTGTGCACGACGCCGAGCTGCAGGCCCGGCACCGGTGCACTGCGCACGCCGACGAAACCGTTGCGCCGCAGACGATCTCGCAATGCACCTGCGCCGTCGAAGTCGAGCACGCTGCGCCAGAGGTAGGTGTAGAGCGACCGGTCGCCGGTCACGAGCCAGCCGACCGGCACGATCACCCCGCACAGCAGCGTCCACAACGCCGTGCTGAGCCACGAGTCCCGCACCGAATACTCGTGCAACACCAGTGGTGCACCGGGTTTCAGCAGCTCGCGCACGTGCCGCAGGGTGGCGTCCGGGTCCGGCAGGTTCCGCACCAGGTAGGCCGCGAACACCGCGTCGAACCGGCCTTCGTCCACGTCCTCCGCCCGGCTGTGCACGAACCGCACGTTCGGCGGCCAGCGTTTCAGCCGCGCCCGCGCGAGCATTCCCTCCGACGCGTCCACCGCGACGATCTCCAGGCCGCGCACGGCCGCCACCAGCGCCGCGGTCGAGGCACCTGTGCCGCAGCCTAGGTCGAGCACCCTCATGCCCGGCAGCAGCCCCAGCTCCCGTGCCGACCGGCGCAACGCCTGGTGGTAGCCGGGGTTGAGCCCGACGAGAAGATCGTAGCCGCGTGCGGCCCGGTCGAACTTCCCCGGCACCTCAAGCTTGTTCACGTGCCGCCCTTCTCCGTTCCCACAGGAGCAACACCGCGGTGATCATGGCGAAGCCGTAGAGGAAGTCCTCGACGGGAATGTCCCAGGGCGCGCGCACTCCGCTGATGGCCCAGTCGGCGTACAGCACGACCGGCGCGTCGAGCTTCGTCAGCCACCCGTCCACGGGCACCTGGAACCCGAGCACGATCACCATCGTGATCCAGTAGGCGGGCCTGCGGAACAGCCCTGTGCGCAGCACGCACAGCTCCAGCAGGACGACGGCGACGGCCGCAGCCGAGGCGGCGAACAGGTACTCCTCAACCATTCGGCAGCCAACGTTCCGAAGGCCCCCGCACCGCCTCGTACGTCAGCAGCGCGCAGAGCGGGATGGCCACGAAGAAGAGGACCTCCTCGATCGGCAGCACGCCGCCGATCGCCACGCCCGTGGTGGCCTCGGGGTGGAAACTCCAGTGCCCGCGCAGGATCGCGACGACGTCCCACACGACGAGCACGACCAGCACCGGCGCGACCGCCCGCACCACGTCCGGCGCCCGCCGGTAGACACCGCGGCCCATCCACTCCAGCGGCATCGTGATGAGCAGGCACACGCCCAGCACCGCCAGGTACTCGTACTGGCTCCGCATCACTCACCTCCTGCAACGACCGTATGGGCGCGGCGGCGGGTCTGCACAACAGCGCGATTCCCGGCCACCCGGACCACAGAGGACTGGGCCGTACGCCTCGCGGACCAATTAGGCGCGAAACTTCTTGCATCGCTTCCCGGTAGGGCCCCGGACTGGTACGACCGGGTGAACAACCCTGCAGCAAGGAGACAACGTGGTTTCCTCGGCTCTTCGCGTCCTGCTCATCTCCGTGCTGGTCGCCGCCGTGTGCACACCCGTGCAAGGATTTGCGGCCCCACCGGGCAACAAGGACGTCACCGTCACCCTGTTCCAATGGCCGTTCGCCCGCGTGGCGTCGGAGTGCACCGGCGTACTGGGCCCCAAGGGCTACGGCTACGTGGAGGTGTCCCCTGCCACCGAACACGTGCAGGGCCCGCAGTGGTGGACCTCGTACCAGCCCGTCAGCTACCGGCTCGCGGGCCGCCTCGGCGACGAGACCGCCTTCCGGAACATGATCACGACCTGTCACGGCGCGGGCGTCAAGGTGATCGCCGACGCCGTGATCAACCACATGAGCGCCGGATCCGGCGCGGGCACCGGTGGGTCGAGCTACTCCAAGTACAACTATCCGGGCGTGTACAGCGACTGGGACTTCCACTCGTGCCGCTCGCACATCAACAACTACCAGGACCGCTACAACGTCCAGAACTGCGAGCTCGTCGGGCTGTCCGACCTGGACACCGGCAGCGAGTACGTGCGGGGTGCGATCGCCGGGTACCTCAACCGGCTCATCGCCATGGGCGTGGACGGCTTCCGGATCGACGCGGCCAAGCACATCCCCGCCGCCGACATGAGCGCCATCAAGGCCAAGCTGACCAACCCGAACATCTTCTGGGTGCACGAGGTCATCTACGGCGCCGGCGAAGCGGTTCAGCCCGGTGAGTACACCGGCTCCGGTGACGTGGACGAGTTCCGCTACGCCTACGACCTCAAGCGGATCTTCCAGTACGAGAACCTGGCCTACCTGCGCACGTTCGGCCAGTCGTGGGGCTTCCTGCCCAGCGGCCAGGCTCGGCCGTTCGTCGACAACTGGGACACCGAACGCAACGGTTCCACGCTGTCCTACAAGGACAACTCCACCTACACACTGGCGAACGTGTTCATGCTCGCATGGAACTACGGTGCGCCCCAGGTGTATTCGGGCTACGAGTTCAGCGACAAGGACGCGGGCCCGCCCGGCAGCTCCGTCTGCTTCAGCGGCTGGAAGTGCCAGCACCTGTGGACCCAGATCGCGAACATGGTCGCCTTCCGCAACACCGTCGCCGGCACCGGCGTGAACAACTGGTGGGACAACGGCTACGACGCCATCGCGTTCGGCCGCGGTGACAAGGGGTTCGTCGCGATCAACCGCGAGACCTTCCCGGTGACGCACACGTTCCAGACCTCGCTGCCCGCCGGTACGTACTGCAACGTCCAGGAGAACGGCTGCGTGCGCGTCACCGTCGACTCGGCGGGCGGGTTCACCGCCACGCTGGGTGCGGGCACCGCGCTCGCGCTGCACGTCAACGCGAGGGGGTGACCGGGTCTCAGCGCGCTGAGCGGCCGCCGGCGAGTGTGGCGAGCGAACGCAGGAACGGATCGCGGTCGGCTTCCGGCAGCCGGGCCAGCACCTCGTCGTAGAGGACGGCCAGCGCGTGCTCGGTGGACGCGACGAGCTCGCGTCCCTCGTCGGTCACCTCGACGACGCGGGCACGACGGTCCTTTTGCGACGGTTTGCGTGTGGCGAGACCGTCCTTCTCCAGCGCGTCGACGGTGTGCACCATCGTGGACTTGTCGAGGCAGGCGAGGTCGGCGATCTCGCCCTGCGTCTTCTCGCCCTCGTCCGCGCACATCAGCACGCTGACCGCCCGCAACGACGTGCCCGTCCCCTCCAGCCGCTGAGCCGCCATCAGGTCGATGTCGCGGCTCAGCAGCTGGAGCTGGACGATCAGCTCGCTCGTGGTTCGGGCGGGGTCCATACCCCGAGCCTACTGGCCGGTTCGGTAGTCCAGGTCGGTGTCGCTGCCGGGCCGGAACGCCCGCACCGTCAGCTCATACCCATGTGCACGGACACCGCGTAGTTCCCGTCCCGGAACTCTTCCCGGTCCCACGTGGCGAACCGCTCGACGAGCCTCAGCCCGGCCAGCGCGCAGTGCTCGTCGTACTCCTCGGCCGTGTAGCCGCGATCGAGGCTGAACCCGGCGACCAGCACGCCGCCCACGTGCCGCGCCACGCCCGCGACCAGCTTGTCCTGCGTACCGGGCGCGGTGAACAGCGGCACGTTGCCCGCCATGATCACGACGTCGAACGTGCGCCCCAGGTCGAGTTCGGCCAGGTCGGACCGCACCCACGTGATGCCGGGCGCCGTCTGCCGCGCATGGGCGAGCATCGACTCGTCCAGGTCCGCGCCGACGACCTCGATGCCGTGCCTGGCCAGTTCGATCGCGACCCGCCCGGTGCCGCATCCCGCGTCCAGCACGGTCTTCGGCTCGTAGGCGCGCACGAACTTCGCCTCGCCGTGCACGTCCATCCCCGACTCGGCGAGCGAGTCGAACCTGCGCTGGTACTCAGCCCCGTTCCACACGCGTCCCAGCATAGATCCGAAGATCGGCGGATACCGCACCTGCGAGAGCGCTGCCAAGGTCGAGTGCATGACGCGCTTTCTGCTGGCAGTGGCGTTGTTGGTGGCGGCGGCCTCACCTGCCCAGGCCGCACCGGCCCGATGGGTCGGCACCTGGGCCACCGCACCGTCTTCCGCCGTCCCCGGAACCGAGAACGGCTACCCGAACCACACCATGCGCAACATCGTGCACGTCAGCGCGGGCGGCAAGGAGATCCGCGTCCGCCTCTCCAACGCCTACGGCCGCACGCCGATCCTGTTCGGCCAGGTGACCGTGGCCCGCGCGGCCGGCCCGGACACACCGCTCGCGTTGCCCGGCACCATGCGCACCCTGACGTTCGGCGGCTCCCAGTCGATCACCGCCCCGGCCGGCGCCGACGTGATCAGCGACGGCGTGGCCCTGAACGTCCCGGCCGACTCCGACCTCCTGGTCAGCGTCTTCACCCCGTCGCCAGGCGGCCCGGTGACCCACCACCAGCTCACGATGCAGAACTCCTACTTCACCCGCGACGGCAACCACGCGGCCGACGAGTCCGCCGCGGCCTTCCGCGAACGCACCACCAACTGGCACTACGTCTCGGGCGTGGACGTCCGCTCGTCCACCCTGCGCGGCAGCGTCGTGGCGCTCGGCGACTCGATCACCGACGGCGCCAACTCGACCTGGGGCGCCAACCTCCGCTGGCCCGACCAGCTCGCCGACCGCGTCAACACCCGCCTGGGCGTGCTCAACGCGGGCATCAGCGGCAACCGCCTCCTGCGCGACGGCGACTGGGCCGGCCCCAACGCCCTGGCGCGTCTCAACCGCGACGTGCTGACCCAGTCCGGCGTCCGCACGGTCATCGTCCTCGAGGGCATCAACGACATCCAGCAGACCCCGCACGAGACCGACCCCGCCAAGATCATCGCCGCGCTGAAGCAGATCGCGTCCCGTTCCCACGACCGCGGCCTGCGCGTCATCGGCGCCACCATCACGCCGTTCAAGGGCTGGCGCAGCTACACCGAGGAGCTCGAGTCGGTGCGGCAGGCCGTGAACGCGTTCATCCGCACCAGCCCCGACTTCGACGCCGTCGTGGACTTCGACCAGGTCATCCGGGATCCGGCGGACCCGCAGCGGATCCGGCCCGACTACGACCAGGGAGATCACCTGCACCCCGGTGACAAGGGGTTCGAGGCGATGGCGAAGGCGGTCCGGATCGCCACGTTGTGAGCTGGTCGAGTGCGCCCGGCCGATGATCTTCGTGGCCCTCGTCCGCTGACGGGCGAGGGCCACGGCGCCGTGATTCCACGCGGGACAGAATGTGAGTGATCAGCCCTTCATCCAGCGGTACTGCAGGTGCACCTCCCACGGCTTCACGACGCGATCGAGGAACATCAGGCTGTCCATCCGGCAGTTGCAGGCGTTGCCCTCACGAGTGTTCTGCGGGTAGCTGCCCCCGATCTTGATCCCACGCGGATCCGTGGCGACGCCAGATCCGGCTCCGGCTCACCTGCCAGCTTCCACGGGTCACCCGCCACGACGTACTTGCCCGTCAGCGGCTTTCCGTTGCGGTACAACGCCATCGCGCCCGTGTCGAAGTCGAACGTCGCCGCGAGGAACACCCACTCGTTCTGAGGCAGCAGCTTCTTCCAGTCTTCCGTCGCCGCGAACGTTTGCGACTCACCGCCGTCGATCCGCCGCGCCAGTGCGACGAGCTTCAGTTCGCCGTCGACCCCGATCAGCTCCAGCAGCGCGCGCACCGCGTGGCCGTTGGAGTCGCCGGAGAGCACACCCGCGAGGCCGACAGCGCCGTAGAAGTCGTCCGGGTTGGCCGAGTTGGAGTTCGGGGCCGGGTTCTGGCCCGTCATCTTCACCCAGCCCATGATCGACGCCTGGCGCGTGCCGTTGAACGCCCGCAGGCTCGGCACGCCGGTTTCGTTGTAAAGGCCGGCCTTCCAGTCGTCGTTGCCGGCGGCAGCGGGGTTGATCTGCTTGAGCTGCATCGACGTGCGGCTGTGCCGGAACGCTCCGTCTCGTACGCGCATGCCGGCGCCACCGTTGATCAACGACAGCTGTGTGCCCGAGCGGCCTCTGTCCTGTTCCAGGGCCTTGTCGCCACGCACCGGGTGTTCGAAGTCGTAGTACGACACCAGGTTGCGCGACAGCGTGGGCAGGACGGTGCCGAACGTGGCCTGTGCCGGGGTGGCCAGGCTGACGCAGAACGCGGTGACCAGCCCGGTCACGAACAGTCGCCTCATCGGTCCACTCCGGTTCCTCGCACGCGCAGGTCGCGCAGTCTGCCGATGTTGTCGAACGAGCCGAAGCCGACGCGGCCGGACGAGAACGTCTTGTCCACGGCGGTCATCAGCGGGTAGGGCGAACCGTCCACGTACACGGCGATCTCCCCGGTTCCGCTGCAGTGCTTGACTCGCACGCGATGCCACGCCGTGTCCGACACCGCGGGCGGGGCACCGACGGAACGTGCGGCGTCCCATTGGTGATCGAGGCGCAGCCGGTCCGCGTGGTTGACGACGAAGATCCCGTTGTGCGGGTAGATCTTGTTGTCCGACGACAGATGCGCGTAGTAGAACTCGCTGTCCGAGCGGTGGCCGAACACGATGATCACGTCGCGGTTGGACTCCGACACCGGGGTGTCGAGCCGCACGGACGCGTCGAACTGCACCGACCCGAACGCCGGGCCCTTCTTCAGCACCGCGTACTCGAACGGCCGGCGCGGGCCCGGACGCGCGATTCCCGGTTGTGCCAGCACTACTTCACGGCCGGGGAACTGCCACAGCGCAGGCGTGACCGGCTCCCACCACCGTGCGGACGTGGCACCGGCGACGAAGTCGTGGCCCGCGCGGCAGGAGGCGAAGGTGCGGGCACCCGTCACCTTCCAGATCTTGCCGTTCGCCTTGGCCAGCACGTAGAGCTCGCCGGCCGCGTCCTGGCCGAAGCGGAGGTCGACGCGGTTCGGGTCGTTCACGAGTGCCTTGAGCGTGGTCAGCCGGCCATACGCGTAGACCATCATCTCGCGCGTCGCGGCCATCGGCCGGCCCAGCCGCATCTCGCGTTCCTCGGCGTAGTAGATGAGGCCTTTCACGCCCTCGCCATAGATGTACTTGCCGCGCAACGAAGGGATCTTGGAGCCGCGGTAGACGAAGCCGCCCATCAACGCGTTTCCGCTGTCCGCGCAGGGCCGCGAGGAGGCGAGCCGGTTGTGGTCGAACGCCGCGACGGGATAGGTGTAGCCGTACTTCGCGTCGTCGGCGGGCAGCGGGAACACACCGCAGGACGGGTCGCCGCGCCGGAACTCCCAGATGCCCTCGCGTTCGCTCCAGCCCAGGTTGGCACCCTTGCGCACCTCGTACACGGAGTCGACGGCCTTCTCGCCGATGTGGCCGAGGAACATCCTGTGCGAGCCGCCCGCGTCCCAGCTGAAGCGGTACGGATCGCGCATGCCGTAGGCGTAGATCTCACCCAGCGCACCGGCACGGGACAGGAACGGGTTCGACCGCGGGATGCCGTACTGACCGTTCACTCCGTTGCGACCGGCCGGGTCGATGCGCAGGATCTTGCCCTGCGGCAGCCCCAGATCCTGCGGCACCGTCGACGACACCCCGATACCGCCGTCACCCGACGCGATGTACAGCAGGCCGTGGTCCTCGTTCCACCAGCGCGCGGTCGGGTTGAAGCCGATCTCCTGGAAGCCGTGGATGAACGTGGCGTAGCCGACGCGCAGGATCTCGCGGCGGGGGCCGGAGAAGACGTCGGCGCGAGGGTCTGACG
Source organism: Lentzea atacamensis (assembly GCF_003269295.1). Taxonomy (GTDB): domain Bacteria; phylum Actinomycetota; class Actinomycetes; order Mycobacteriales; family Pseudonocardiaceae; genus Lentzea; species Lentzea atacamensis. The sequence continues at coordinate 1,441,432 of NZ_QLTT01000001.1, forward strand.
CGGTCCACTCGGTGATCACGCCGTGCACCTGCATGCCGGCCGGTGAAGGCAGATCCGGCTTCTTCGTCGTCAGCGCGGCACCGGTTTCGGTGTGCACGGTGTAGAACTTGCCGTTGCGCTTGAAGTTCGGGTGGAACGCCGCGAAGCCGAACCCGCTGCCCAGACCGCGATGGGTGTGGAAGTCCGGGCCCACCGCCGCGCCCAGATCGAGGTACGCGTGCTGAACCCCGTTGTCCAGCAGGTAGAGCTTGCCGTTCATGTCGGGCACGAACAGGCGGCCCGAGCCGTCGGGCACCTCGCCGAGGTGGTTGATCCGGTTGTGGCGGCGCAGGCGGGCATCGGTCGGCGGCGGCACGGGCCTGGACTCCGGCAGCTGCGCGACCTCGGTCAGCTCCAGGCCGATGCCCGACGTTCCCGGCGTGGGCAACGGGTCGGCGATCGGCGCGCCGGGCTGGGCCGACGCGATGGGCACGAACAACGCTGAGAGCACGAATGTTGTGGCAGCCAAGCGAGACAACCGTCTGGACATCCCCACCACCCTGTGGGTCAGGCCGTGGCAGCACGGCAGCGGAAAGCGCTTTCCAATGCAGCGGCACCCGGAATCTACCCAGCCAGCAGGGTGGTTACAACCCCTCACCTCCGACCTTTGATCACCCACTCGTACTGCGCGCGAACCTCGTCGGCGGTCAGCGCGCGGTCCAGGAACAGGAGCCCGTCCAGACGGCAGTTGCAGGCGTTGACCTCGCGGTTGTTCTGCGGGTGACTGCCACCGATCTTGATGCCGCGCGGGTTCGCGGCCGAGGTCGTGTCGGGCTCGGGAGGTCCGATGACCTTCCACGGATCGCCCTTGACCGCGTACGAACCTTCAACCGGCTTGCCGTCGACGTACAGGCCGATCGTGCCGTTGTCGAAGTCGAACGTGCCCGCGAGAAAGACCCACTTCCCTTGGGGCATCAGCGTTTTCCAATCGGCGTTCGACACCCAGAACTGCTTGCCGGAGCCGTCCACCCTGCGCCCCAACGCGATCAGCCGCATCGCGCCGTTGTGGTTCTCCGTCTCCAGCAACGCGCGAGCGGCGTGACCGTCGGAGTCACCCGACAGCACGCCCGCGAACCCGATCGCGCCGTAGAAGTCGCCGGTGCCTGAGCTGTTCGAGTTCCGCGCCGGCGCCTCTCCGGTGATCTTCACCCAGGTCATGATCGACATGCCGCGCGCCTTGCTGAACGCCTTCATCGACGCGACACCGGAAGAGCTGTGCACGCCCGCTTTCCAGTCGTCGTTGCTCTTGCCGTTCGGCCGCACCTGCTTGAGCTGCAACGACGTTTTCGAGCCGGGGAACGCGCCGTCCGCGACCCGCATCGCCGCGCCGCCGTTGACGAGTGAGATCGGCGTGCGCGAGTCGGCGCGGCCGATGTCGTCCTCCTTCTCGGGATCACCGGCCAGCGGGTGTTCGAAGTCGTAGTGGTGCACGACCGCGGCCGCGATGCCGGGGAACACCTCCGAAGGCGGCTGAGCCTGCGCCGGTGCGGTGAGCGCGAGCACCAGGCAGAGTCCCGGCAAAGCTTTCCTCATCACTGTCCCTTCCCGGTGATCCGGAGGTCGGCGACGCGACCGATGTTGTCGAAGGAACCGAAGCCGACCCGCCCGGACCTGAGCACCGTGTTCGTCGCCGTCATCAGCGGCTGCGACGAGCCGTCCACGTACACCGCGATCACGCCTGTGTCCGCGCAGTGGGTGACGCGGACGCGGTGCCACTTCATGTCGGTCACGGCGGGTGGCGCGCCGACCGAGCCGTTCCACTGGTCGTCGATGCGCAGCCGGTCGGCGTTGTCGACGAGGAAGATCCCGTTGTGCGGGTAGATCTTGTTGTCCGACGACAGGTGCACGTAGTAGAAGCGCGTGTCCGACTGGTGGCCGAACACGATCACGACGTCGCGGTCCTTCTGCGAGACCGGCGTGTCCAGCCGCACCTGCGCGTCGATCGTGACGTTGCCGAACGCCGGCCCCTTGGTGACGACGGCGTACTCGTTGGGACGCCGCGGACCGGGCCTCGCCGCGCCCGCCTTGGACAGCACCACTTCGGTGCCGGGGAAACGCCAGCGCGAGGCGGTGACGGGCTTCCAGTCGCTCGCGGCCGTGACACCGCTGACCACGTCACTGCCGGAAGCGCAGGCCTCGAGCGTCTGGACGGTGCCGGTGACCTTCCAGATCTTGCCGTTCGCCTTGGCCAGCACGTAGAGCTCACCCGAGGCGTCCGTGCCGAACCGCAGGTCGACGCGGCTCTTACCGGCCAGTGTCCGCATCGTCGTGCGCTTGCCGGCCGAGTCGTACACCGCGAGCTCGAACGTCTTCGCGATCGAGGCACCGGCCCGCATGTCCTTCTCTTCCGCGAAGTACAGCAGGCCTTTCACGCCCTCGCCGTAGACGTACTTGCCCTGCAACGCCGGAATCGCCGTGCCGCGGTAGACGAACCCGCCGATCAACGCGTTGCCGCTGTCCCCGCAGCCGCCGTTGGGCCTGTTGTGGTCGAATCCCGCGACCGGATACGTGTAGCCGAACTTCGCGTCGTCGGCCGGCAACGGGTAGAGCTGGCACTTGGGATCGTTGCGACGGTAGGTCAGGTGACCTTCCCGTTGCCCCCAGCCGAGGTTCGCGCCGGGCTTCACCTCGTACACCGACTCGACGACCTTCTCGCCGATGTGCCCGAGGAACATCTTGTGCGTGCCACCGGAGTCCCAGCTGAACCGGTACGGATCGCGCAGGCCGATCGCGTACAGCTCGGCGAGCGCGCCAGGCCTGCCCAGGAACGGGTTCGACGGCGGGATCCCGTACTTCTTGTTGCCGCTGTTGGATCCCGCCGGGTCGATGCGCAGGATCTTGCCCTGCGGCACCTTCACGTCCTGCGGCACATCGGATCGGTAACCGATGCCACCGTCGCCGACGGCCAGGTACAGCAGGCCGTCCGGGCCGAAGCCGATCTCCTGGAACCCGTGCAGGTACATGGCGAACCCGACGCGCAGCAGCTCGCGCCGGGTACCGGCGAACGTCGCGGCCTTCGGGTTGGTGGCGGTCCACTCGGTGATCACGCCGTGCACCACCGCGTCCGAGGGCGACGGAAGATCCGGCTTGCGGTTCTTCAGGGCGTCCTTCGCCTCGGTGTGGGCGGTGTAGAACTTGCCGTTGGCCGCGAACTGCGGGTGGAACGCGGCGAACCCGAACCCGCTGCCGAGTCCCTGGTGGTTGTGGAAGTTCCCGCCGATCGTGGCGCGGACGTCGAGATACGCGCGCTGCCCGCTGCCGTCGCGGTTCAGGGTGTAGAGCTTGCCGTTCATGTCCGGCACGAAGAACCGGCCGGAGCCGTCCGGAATTTCGCCGAGGTAGTTGACCCGGTTGTACTGCTTGAGTCTGCTGTCACCGGCGGCGGGCGTGGTCGACGACTGCGGCAGCCGCGCGATCTCCTGCAGCCTGACACCGATGCCGGACGGTGCGGGCGCCGGCAGCGGGTCCGCGACAGGGCCGGGCTGGGCGGCGGCCTGGGGAACCAGGGAAGCCGCGGTCAGGGCAAACGCGGCGAACACGACCGCGAGCGGTCTCACTGACATCGCACCACCTCGTGGATCAGCTTCGGAAAGCGCTTACCACGCGGCGGCTTGCCAGACTTTACCCACGATTCCCGCTGGATCACAAGAGGACGTGTCAAGTCCTGTCATGCACCGGCGGTGTCACGGCGGCCATGCCGAGCACCTCACGGTCTCCCAGTCGGTGCCCGGCCGCAGGCGCTCGACACCGGTCAATCGTGCCCTGTCGCGGCTCCCAGCAGTTCCCGGATGTGCGCGGTCACCGCCGCGAACTCCGGGCGCGCCATCGTCGCGGAGTAGTCCCGCTCGGACGGCAGGTCCACGTCGATGACCTCCTTGACCACCGCGGGCCGTCGCGTCAGCACGATCACCCGGTTCGCCAGGTACACCGACTCCGCGATCGAGTGCGTCACGAGCAGCACCGTCGTGCCGGTCTCCCGCCACACCCGGTGCAGCTCGACGTTCATCTGCTCGCGCGTCAACGCGTCCAGCGCGCCGAAGGGTTCGTCCATCAGCAGCACCCGCGGCTCATGCAGCAGCGCCCGGCACAACGCCACACGCTGCTGCATGCCACCGGACAACTCGTGCGGCAAAGCGTTCTCGAACCCCGAGAGCCCGGTCATCTCGATCAGCTCGTCGGCCCGCCTGCCCGCCTCCACCGAGCTCATGCCGCGCATCTCGGCCTGCAGCAGGATGTTGCGCCGCGCGGAACGCCATTCCAGCAACGCCGCCCGCTGGAACACGAACCCGATGTCGTGCCGCGGCCCGCGCACCTGTTCGCCGAGCAGCGTCACCGAGCCCGAGGACGGCTGGAGCAGCCCGGACACCAGCTTCAGCAGCGTCGACTTGCCGCACCCGGACGGTCCGACGATGGACACGAACTCGCCGGGTGCGACGTCGAGCGAAACCCGCTCGATCGCGGTCGTCTCCGCGCGCTTCGACTGGAAGCGCACGGAGACGTCGTCGATCGCGACGGCGGAGGTGGCAATCACACCAGAGCTCATCCCTGTTGTGCTCATCCTTTCGGGGCAACGCTTTCTTCCCAGTAGGCCGACGGCTCCGAGGCCTGCTTGATGATGCCGGTCTGCTGGAACGTGTCGATGGTCTTCTTCCAGTCGTCCACGGTGTTGACGCCCGGCGCCTTGTCCTTCGTGGCATCGGTGTGCAGCAACGTCAGCGTCGTCTTGAACTGCTCCAGCACGACCGTGGGCGACGGCAGCTGCTCCGCGGCGCCCTTCATCGACTCGGCCGCGGCCTCCGGTGCCTTCTCGGCCGCGCTCCAGGCCTCCTGAGTGGCCGCCACCATCTTCTTCACCAGCTCGGGATCCTTCTGCAGCATGGCCTTGCTGGTGAGCAGGCCGTTGCTGAAGTAGTTCAGCCCGAACTCGGAGAACCGGAGGTAGCCCACGTCCTTGCCGGACTTCTCCTTGATCGTCGGCCCCTGGTCGGACGCGAAGCCCAGCAACACGTCCGTACGGCCGGAGATCACCGCGGCCATCTTGCCCGCAGGGTCGATGTTCTGGATGGAGACGTCGGACTCCTGCATGCCGTTGCGCTTGAGGAAGGCGGGGAACGTCTTGGTCAGCGCGTCACCCGCGGTCGTGGCGACCGACCTGCCCTTGAGGTCCTCCGGCTTCTTGATGTTCTTCTCGCTGAAGAACTGCACGGACGCGGGCGTGGTCTGCAGGTACACGCCGACGCTCTTCACCGGCACGCCCTGCTCCACGGCGGTGGCGAGCGCGGACGTGTCGGCCCAGCCGAAGTCGGTCTGCCCCGCACCCGTCGCCTGCACGGTCTTGCCGGAGCCCTGGCCCGCCTCGATCTTCAGCTTGATGCCGTGCTTCTCGAAGATGCCCTGCTTGACTCCGTAGTAGAACGGCGCGTGTTCGCCGTACGGGTACCAGTTGAGGGTGAGTGTGACGTCCTTGGCCTCACCACCGGGCTGCGCCGGGCTGCCGCCGCCACCACCGCAGGCTGCAACCACCAGCATCGCGGGGAGAAGACCTGCGAGCAGTTTCCTCATGTTCCGCCTTTCGCTAGAAGGGTTGTGACGGCGGCGCCACGCCTGCTGGAGTGCCACGGGAGCATCAGCTGTTCGGCGAGGTCGAGCAGGAGGAAGAGCAGGATGCCGACCACCGAGATGACGATCAGGCCTGCGAACAGCATCGGGGTGTCCATGTTGCCGTTGGCCTGCAGGATGACGTACCCGAGGCCTTCGTTGGAACCGACGAACTCGCCGACCACGGCACCGGTGACGGCCAGCGTCACGGCGACCTTCAGGCCGGCGAAGAGGTGCGGCAGCGCGGCCGGGAAGCGGATCTTCACGAACGTCTTGACCGGGCCGCCGCCCATCGTGGCCGCGAGCTCGAGCATCTCGGTGTCGACCGACTTCAGGCCGGTGACTGTGGAGATGACGACCGGGAAGAACGCCATCAGCACGGCGACGATCACCTTGGGCTCGAAGCCGAAGCCGAGCCACACGACGAACAGCGGCGCGACGGCGATCTTCGGGATGACCTGCGCGAACAGCAGGATCGGGTAGGCCGTGCTCTCGATGGTCCGCGAGTACACCATCGCCACGGCCATCAGGACGCCGAGTACGCCCGCGATGACGAAGCCGAGGATCGTCTCATAGGTGGTCACCCACGTGTGCCCCCAAAGGTAGGACCACTTGTCCACGAGCAGGTCGAACGTCTTGCCCGGCGACGGCACCAGATAGGCCTCGACGAGGCCGGTGACGGTGATGAGGTGCCAGATCACGAGGCAGGCGGCGAGCAGTGCGGCGGGACGCCACGATCGCTCGGCCACACCACGCCAGCGGTCCCCCGGAACCGGTTTCACGGAGCCCCCTCGGTCGGAAAGCGCTTTCCCGTACGCTATGGCCGCCTCGCTGACCGGTCAAGGTGGAGGATCGATCAAGCTGGACCAGACCACCGACGAATCACGGCACCGGGGCGTAGACGTTGCCCGCGTGGTCCCGGCCGCGCGCGAGATAGATCCGATGATCTTCGGCCTTTAGGAACCGAACGGTTGTCGGCATGTACCGCATGGTGTAGCCGCACCGCCGCAGCGAACTCCGGTTCGGCGGACTGCCGTGCACCAGCATTGCCGAGTGGATGCTGCACGCGCCGCGCTCCAGCTCCACGTCGACGGCGAGCGACTCGTCGACGGAGGTTTCCTGGTTGAAGAAGGAGTCGTCGTTGCCCCGGTGGGAGACGACCGCGAGGTGGCTGCCGGGGATCACGCGCAGGCAGCCGTTCTCCGCGGTGGACGGGTCGATGGCCAGCCACACCGTGATGGCGTCGCCCGCCGGGTCGATCGTGTCGCGCCAGAAGTGCGCGTCCTGGTGCCACGGCACGGGTTTGCCGTCGCCTGCGGGTTTGCAGATGAAGTGCGACGAGAACAACGCGATGTCCGGGCCGATCAGCGACTCGACGAGATCCAGCACGTCCGGGTCCAGCAGCCACTCGAACAGCGCCGGGTCGGTCAGGTGCGGCACGTCCATGTGCTCGGGCCGCTGACCCTCCGGCAGTGCGGCGAGCTTGGCCTCGAAGTGCCGGGCCAGTCCCTCGAACTTCGAAGGAGTAAGCACGCCGGCGTGCGTCTCGTAGCCGTCGGTCTGGAACATCGGGTCACCTCACGAGTAGGCCGGTCTCCTTGTCATAGCGCAGAACGCGTGCGGGCGGGGCGTCCACGGTCACCGCGGTGCCGATGGCGGGCTCGGCGTCCTCCGGCACGATGTAGCCGATCTGGTCCTCGCCGCAGTCCAGCGTCACCAGCGACGTCACACCGAGGTTCTCCACAATGGACACCGAGCCGGTGAACAATCCCGAGGCTGAGGGCGTCAGGTACTCGGGGCGCACGCCGATGATCTCGGAGCCGCGCGGCACCAGGTTCATCGGCGTCGAGCCGATGAAGTTCGCGACGAACGTGTCCGCGGGGCGCTGGAACACCTCGCGCGGCGTGCCGAGCTGCCGGATCCGGCCGGCGTCCATCACCGCGATCCGGTCGGCCAGCGCCAGCGCCTCTGCCTGGTCGTGCGTCACGAACACCGTCGTCAGCTCCAGCTCACGCTGCAGCTTCTTCAGGAACGTCCGTGCTTCCAGCCGCAGCCGTGCATCCAGATTGGACAGAGGCTCGTCCAGCAGCAGGACCTCGGCGGACGCGGCGACGGCACGAGCCAGTGCAGCTCGTTGCTGCTGGCCACCGGAGAGCTGGCCCGGCCGCCGGTCCAGCAGCGCCCCCAGGCTCAGCCCACCCGCCGTGCGCACCGCGGTCTCCTGCTGCACGGACTTCGCGACACCCCGCACCCGCAGCGGATAGGCGATGTTCTCCGCCACCGTCATGTGCGGGAACAGCGCGTAGTCCTGGAACACCATCGCGACCCGGCGGTCACCTGGCTGCAGCCGGGTGACCTCGCGCGGGCCGATCGACACCGCTCCCTCGGAGGCGCCCTCGAGGCCCGCGATGGTGCGCAGCAACGTGGTCTTGCCGCAGCCCGACGGGCCGAGGAGGGCGAACAGCTCGCCGTCGGAGATCTCCAGATCCAGCTCGTCCACCGCCCGCACCCCGTTGGGGTACACGGTGGACAGACCGGCGATCGTGATGCCCGCCATCAGCTCTTGATGCCTCCGTGGAATCGGAACCCGTACCGCTTGCTCACGAACAGGTACAGCACGACCACCGGGATCGAGTACAGCAACGAGAACACCGGGATCACCGTCAGGTTGGCGCTGCCGCCCTCGTCGTACAGAGTGCGCAGCAACACCGCCGCCGGCTGCTGGCCGACGTCGCGCAGCAGCAGGAACGGCAGCAGGAAGTTGCCCCAGGCGTTGACGAACGCCCAGACGAAGATCGTGGCCACGCCGGGTCGCGCGACGGGCAGCACGACGTGGCTCAGCATCTGGCGGGGCGAGGCGCCGAACACCCGCGCCGACTCCTCGTAGGAGCGCGGCACGGCGTCCATGAAGTCCTTCAGGATGAAGATGGCCGCGGGCAGCATGCCGCCCGCGATCACCAGCGCGGTGCCGAAGTGCGAGTTGATCAAGCCGAGCTGCAGCATCATCACGAAGATCGGCACCATCGCCGCCGTGCCGGTCACCACCGACGACAGCAGCAACAGCAGGTACAGCAACAGATCCCGCCCGGGGATCCGCACCCGCGACAACGCGTAGGCCGCCAGGGCCGCCAGCACCGTCGTCACGACCGTGGCGATCGCGCACAGGATCAACGAGTTCACCAGCGAGGACAACGTGAACGGGTGGTCGAAGGTCGCCGCGACGTTCGACAGCGTCCAGTCCGGCCACCGCAGCCCGAGACCGGGCTTCGAGTCGAACGGCGCCGACGCCAGCCACAGCATCGGCACGGCGAAGAACGCCAGCACCACGGTGATCAGCACGTAGAAGCCGATCCGCCGGACCATCCACAGAGGACTCATGCCCGCCTCCGCAGGAGCCTCAGGTACACCAGCGCGATCGCCAGGTTGCCCACCAGCAGCAGCAACGACATCGCCGACGCGTAGCCGAGCTGCCCGCTCTCCAGCGCCTGCCGGTAGATCAGCACAGGCAGCACCTCGGACTGGTGGTTCGGGCCGCCGGAGGTCAGCAGGAACGGCGTGAAGTCGTTGGCCGTCCACAGGCTGATCAGCAACGTGTTCGTCAGCACGTGCCCGCGGATGTGCGGGAACACCACGTCCCGCACGGTCTGCCGGCCCGACGCACCCACCAGCCGCGCCGTTTCCAGCTGCGACGGCGGCACCGCGGCCAGGGCCGAGGTGTAGAGCAGCATCGAGAACGCCGTGCCGCGCCAGATGTTGAAGATGATCAGGCTGGTCATCGGGTACTGCACCAGCCACGACGTCTCCGGTGAGCCGAGCAGCAGCCCCAGGGTTCCCGTGTCCCTGCTGAGCACCGCGAACCACAGGAACGCCACGACCGTGCTGGGCAGGATCCACGAGAGCAGCACCAGGCCCTCGATCGTGCGCCGCAGCCACGGGCTGGTCGACCGCAGCAGCCACGCCAGCGCGAAGCCGAGCACGTTCTGCCCGATGACCGCGGAGAACAGCACGAACAACGCCGTCAGCCACACCGAGTTGGTGAACAGCGGGTCGCGCACGGCCTCCACGACGTTGTCCAGCCCGACCACCTGCGGGTTCGCCGACGCGGGCCCGGTGAGCTGGTAGTTCGTGATGCCGATGTAGAGCGTCCACAGCGCGGGGAAGACCAGGAAGATCCCGATCAGCACCAGCGCCGGCGCGACGAACGCCAGACCGCGCCGGACGCCGAGACCGGAGCTATCCAATGTTCTCCTCGCCGACCGCCTTCACCAGCGCCTCGCGGTACGCGCGAGCAGCGTCGTCAGGACTCTTGCCGGACACCACGTCCGCGGTCGCCTGCTGCAGCGCCGCCGACACCCTGGGGTAGTTCGCGAGTCCCGGCCGGTAGCGCGTGATCGGCAGGACCTTCTCCGCGACGAACGACAGCATCGGGTCGCCGGACAGCACCTGGTCGTTGACGTCCTGCCGTTGCGTCAGCTGCGCGGTGCCCGCGAGCGACTCCTTCACCGCCTCGGCGGAGTTGAGGAACTGCACGAACTCCCACGCCTGCTTCGGGAACTTCGTGTTCGGGTTGATCACCCGCACGCCACCGCCGGACATGCTCACGAAGTCCTGCCCGCCCACGCCCGCACCGGCCTGTTTCGCGGGAACGAGTGCCCAGCCCACCGCGGCGTCCCGGTCGGCCATCTTCGCCACGCCGTTCTTCGGCTCCACCACGGAACGCCAGAAGTAGTCGCTCTCCAGCAGGATGCCGATCTTGTTCTCGCTGAACAGCTGGAACGAGCGCTGCCTGCCGTTGGCCTCCTGCTGCAGCACGGGATCGCCGAGCCCGCCGCCGTAGATCTTCTGGTACAGGCCCAGAACGTCCTTGAGCTGAGCAGAGTCCCCTTGCCACTTGCCGTTGTCGTAGACGGGCTTGCCGGTGCCGACGAGTACGGGCAGCACGCCCTGCATGGTCGTGGCCTCGCCCATCGCGGTGCCGGCGTTGAGCTGGATCGGCGTGACACCGGCCAGCGACTTCAGCTTCGCGCCCGCGTCGAGCACGTCCTGCCACGACCTGGGCTGCCACTCGGCAGGCAGTCCGGCCTGCGCGAACAGCTTCTTGTTGAAGAACAGCACGCGCCCGTCGGTGCCCATCGGCACGCCGTACCGCTTGTTCTCGAACTCGCCGAGCCCTTGCACGGCCTCGGGGATCTGGTTCCAGCCGTCCCAGTCCGTGCTGCCGACCACGTCGTCCAGGGGCTTGATCTGGCCGGCCTGCGCGAACTCGCCGAGCCAGATGCCGTCGATCTCGATGATGTCGCCACCACCGCCGGTCTTCAGGTCGAGCGCGACCTTGGTCTTGTAGTCCTCGTCGCCGGTGCCGTTCTGCTCGAACTTGATCGTGGCGGTGACACCCTTGGCCTTCTGCTGCTCGGTGAACTTCGGGACCACCCAGTTCTGCAGCCAGTTCGCCCCGCGCGCGTTCTTCCCGCCCGCCGCCGCGTTGGCGACGATCGTCAGCGTGATCTCCTTGGCGTCGGCGTTGCGCGCCTGATCACCCTGCTGTGACTGCCCCAGGCAGCCCGCGAGCAACCCGCACGCCGCCAGCAGCCCGAACCCCGTTGTCCGCCGCATCCGTGATCTCCCCACCCAGAGGACCAGCTGGTACGTCAGCACCCAACATGGCACTGGATCATCGCGGCCACAAGCTCTCAGCCCCCTCTCAGCGCGCGCCTGGGAGGCTCACGCGTGAAGGGGGTAGATCAACAATGCACCTGCTTCCGGCGGCCGTCCTGGCTGCCTCCGCACTCGTGACGCCACAGCTCAGCGGCCCGTTCCCGGTCGGAACGTTCGACGCTCACCTGGTCGATTCCACACGGCTCGACCCGTTCCAACCGTCGAAGAACCGGGAACTGATGGTGACCATCAGCTACCCGGCCAAGCGCACGGGAACACGGGCGCCGTGGCTGAGCCCCGGCTTCGCGGAGGTCATCGACCCGATCATCTCCAGCCCTGCCTACCTCGACATCCCTGCGGGGACGGTCGACTGGGCGGGCACGCCGCGACAGGCCCGTGTGGACGCCGCCGCGGTGCCGGGCAGGTGGCCGGTGGTGCTGTTCTCGCCAGGTCTTCAGACGCCGCGCGAGTTCTACGCGGGCGCCGCCGACGATCTGGCGAGCCGCGGCTACGTCGTGGTGACCGTGAGCCACACCCACGAGACGGTGGCCGTGGAGTTCCCGGGCAACCGCGTCGAGCGGGGCCTGATGCAGGACGGCAAGCCCGAAACGATGAAGAAGGCCATCGACGCGCGGGTGGCCGACATGCGGTTCGTGCTGACGCGACTGCCGCGACTGCACAAGTGGGCGGACACGAGCCGAGTCGGGATCGCCGGGCACTCCTACGGCGGCTACACGGCGGGCGAGACGATGGCGCACGACCGCAGGTTCGACGCGGGCATCAACATCGACGGCGCGATGGAGCACACCGGCGAGGGCGGCACCTACGCCCCCGGTGACGTCGTCACCAAGGGTCTGGACCGGCCGTTCCTGCTGTTCGGCGGCGACCTCGGCGAACGGGAACTGTCGCACGTCGACACGAGCCTGACCAGGACGTGGGCCGACTTCTGGCCCAACCAGCGCGGGTGGAAGCGGGACGTGCACCTCGACAACGGCGCGCATCTCGGCTTCAGCGACCTGCAGTGGTCGGTGCCGCAGATCGCGCAGATCTCCCCGGAACGCCGCGCGGGTCTCGTCGGCACGATCAACCCCGAGGACGCGCTCAAAGCCCAGCACGACCACGTGGCCGCGTTCTTCGACCTCCACCTCAAGCACCGGAACACGACGCTGTTCGACCGGCCACGCCATCCGGGGATCCGCCTGGTGCAGTGACGCGAAACCCGCTCGGACGACCTCCCGAGATCAAATACCGTGGAGGGGTGACCGCTCGACGCACCCTGCTCAAGACGATGACCCTGCTCCCCCTCGCCGGATGCGCGGCCACCCCGGCCACGCCGACGACTGCCGCTTCACCGACGACAACGACCAGCGCGGCGCCCGTCCGGCACGACGCGCTGGTCGAGCTGGAGAAGAAGTACGACGCGCGGCTGGGCGTCTACGCGGCCGGCGTCGGCACGATCGAGCACCGCGCGGACGAGCGGTTCGCGTTCTGCTCGACGTTCAAGGGCCTGGCCGCGGCAGCCGTGCTGCACCGCAACCCGATGACGCATCTGGACAAGGTCGTCACCTACACCGAGGCCGACCTGATGAAGAGCTCGGCCATCACCAAACGGCACGTCCAGACCGGCATGAAGCTGCGCGACCTGTGCGACGCCGCCGTCCGGTTCAGCGACGGCACGGCCGGCAACCTGCTGCTCCGTGAACTCGGCGGCCCTGCCGAGCTCACGAAGTACCTGCGCGAGCTCGGCGACGACGTGACCCGCATGGACCGGATCGAGCCCGCCATCACCGAGGCCACGCCCGGCGACCCGCGCGACACCGCCACTCCGCGCTCACTCGGCACGGACTACCAGCGACTCGTCCTCGGCAACACCCTTGACCAGGAGAAACGCGGCTTCCTCACGGATCTGCTGGAGCGCTCGGTGACCGGAGCCAAGCGCATCCGGGCGGGTGTGCCGCAGGGCAGCAGGGTCGCGAGCAAGACCGGCACCGGCGACTACGGCACGGCCAACGACATCGCCGTCGTGTGGCAGCCGAATCGGGAGCCGATCCTGATCGCGATCATGTCCAGCAGGTCCGCCGCGGACGCCAAGTACGACGAGGCGCTCATCGCCGAAGCCGCCGCCTACGTCACCAAGACCCTCACCTGACCGACGACACGTCCGCCCACACGGTCTTCGAGTCCGGGTACCGGTTGTGTCCCCACACCTGCGCCAGACCGTTGACCAGCAACAACCCTCGCTGCCGTCGCCCGAGGAACCCCATCCGTCCCAGCTGCGGGAACCGGCCTGGCGTTCCGTCGTCGACCTCCACCCGCACAACTTCACGTTCCGGCAGGCGGAGGATGCGGGCACGGCGCGGCGGGGCGGCGTGGTGGTAGGCGTTGCTCACGAGCTCCGTGGCCACGACCATCACGTCGACCACGACGTTCTCGTGCATCCCCAGCAGGAGGCGGCGGATCTCCGCCCGCACGTTCGCGAGCGGCAGCATTCCCTCCGGTAGGACGAGGTCCAGGCGTTCGCTGGACCGTCCTGCAATACCCATCAGCATCTCCCCGCGCCCTGTTCGCTCAAGGCAGGAGGATCCGTACCCAGACGTGCGTACATCGAAACCCACCGAACTTCGTTCACAACTCTCGGGGCAGATCCGCCCACACCACGGTGCCGCCGCGAGCACGGTCGACACCCCAGCGATCGGACAGTCGCGCGACCAGAACCAGGCCGTACCCGCGCTGCGGCCGGGAGACCTTCCGCAGCGGCGGGTTGGCACGGGCGTCGTGCTCGATCTCGATGCGGATCTTGGACTTCTCCACGACCACTCGCAGGAACGACGGTTCGGACGTGTACCGGTACGCGTTGCTGACCAGTTCGTTCACCACCAGCAGCACGTCGGCGACGCAGTCGGCGTCCTCGCCGGTCAGCTCCACCCGGACCCAGCGCCGGACGGTCGCGAGAGTCGGCCGTTGCCTGCCCAGGGGCAGATGAGCCGGCTCACCCGTCCTCGCTGCCTGGTCGCGCGCCAAACCGCTCCTCGAGGTCTGTTGATCAGTTCTGGCGCGGAGTACCCGACTGCATCAGCCACCAAACCAACTACAGGACGCCCTCCTCGACGTCCGCGTCGAGCGCTTCCGCGACCGCAGCGACGGTAGGTGCGGCGAAGAACGATCGCAAGGAGACGATCGGCCCGTGTTTTCCACGCAGGACCTCGACGAACCTGGTGGCCTTGAGGCTGTCGCCACCAAGTGTGAAGAAGTTCTGGGTACGGCCGATCTCGTCGAGCCCGAGCAGGTCCGCCCACAGTGCGGCGATCTCGGTTTCCAGTTCTCCTTGTGGCGCCGCTGATTCCGTGCGAGGTGTGACGAGTGCCGCAACGGCTTGGCGGTCGACCTTGCCGTTGGCGCTCAACGGGATCTCGTCGAGCAGTTCGACGTGGTCCGGAATCATGTGTGCGGGCAGGCGTTCGGCGACGATGGCCGCGTCCACTTCGGACCCGGTCACCGCCGCGACGAGCCGTCCCTGCGACACCGCAGCCACTGCCTGCGTGACACCGGGTGAGGCCAGCAGTGCGGCCTCGACCTCGCCCAGTTCGACGCGGTGACCGCGAATCTTCACCTGCTGGTCGGCGCGGCCGAGGAACTCCAGCGTGCCGTCCGGCCAGTACCTGCCCAGGTCGCCGGTGCGGTACCAGCCGCCGGTGAACTTCTCCGCGGTGCGTGCGGGGTCGTCGCGGTAGCCGCGCGCCACCCCCGCGCCACCGATCCACAGCTCCCCTGCGACCCGGTCCGGACAGTCCCTGCCGGCACTGTCGACCACGCGGAACCGCTGGTTGCGCAGCGGGGTGCCGTACGGGATCGAGCGCCAGCCGGGTTCTGGCCTGCGCAGTTCGACGTAGTTCGACCAGATCGACGCCTCGGTCGCGCCACCCATGGCGACGAACCTGGCTTCCGGGAAGCGTTCCGGCAAGTCGAGGCCGACCCAGTCGCCGGAGACGAGGACCAGCCGCAGCTTGGTGTCACCGACGATCGACAGCATTTCCGCCAGCGCCGGCACGGTGTTCCACACGGTCACACCGAAGCGCTCGACCAGCTCGTGCCACCGTTCCGCGTCGCGGCGCTCGTCCTCGGTGATGGTGACGACCGTGCCGCCCGCGCCGAGCAGGCCGAAGATGTCGTACACGCTGAGGTCGAAGTCCAATGCGGACACCGCGAGCACCCGGTCGTCCGCCGTGACGGCGAACTTCTCGTTGATGTCGTCGATCGTGTTCAGCGCGGCCCGGTGGGTGATCTCCACGCCCTTCGGCTCGCCGGTCGAGCCGGACGTGAAGATGACGTACGCCAGCGAGTCCGGGTCGGCATGCACCACTTCCGCGGGGTGGGCGGCGAGGTCGAGCCGCGTGACGACCTGGCTGATGCCGCGCAGCATGCGTTCGCGGCGTGCGGGTGGCTGGTCGACGCCGATCGGCACGTAGGCCCGGCCCGCCGCCAGCACACCGAGCACCGCCGCGATCTGGTCGGGGCCCTTGGGCAACGACACCGCGACCGGTTCCTCGCCAGGGCCGATCACTGCTGCCGTGCGGAGTGCGCGGTCGGCCAGTTCGCCGTACGTGAGCCGGCCGCCCTCCCACACGATGGCCACGCGGTCAGGCGTTTCCGCGGCGTGCCGGAAGAAGTCGGCGTGCAGCGTGCGGTCCGGTACAGGCCCGTCGGTGGCGTTGACCTGTTCGCGCACCTGCCGTTGCGCGGCGGGCAACAGGTCGGGGATCTCCGCCCAGTCACCGGTCGC
Organism: Lentzea atacamensis; assembly: GCF_003269295.1. Classification (GTDB taxonomy): domain Bacteria; phylum Actinomycetota; class Actinomycetes; order Mycobacteriales; family Pseudonocardiaceae; genus Lentzea; species Lentzea atacamensis. The sequence goes on from NZ_QLTT01000001.1 coordinate 1,457,504, forward strand.
CAGATGGTCCACAAGGGACAGGTAGGCCGCGAACATGTCGTCCAGAACGCCGTCGGGGAACAGCTCGTCGACCGCGTCCCAGTTCAGCTCGACACCGCCGGCCGACTCGGTGACCTGGTGGTCGAGCCACACCTGCGGGGTCTGCGACACGCCCCAGACCTGCTGGTCGAACAAGGTGCTCGGTTGTTCGACGCCGACGCCCAGGGCGCTGGTGAACACGACCGGCATGCCTTCCGGCAGCGACCGCATGACCCGCACGGCCGAGACGTCGCGGTGGTCGATGGCCTGCCAGAGCCGTTCGTGCGCGAACTTCGCCCGGTCCAGCCAGGTCTCGCCCTCGCCGCACGCCACCAGCAGCAACGACGTGAAGTCGCCCATCACGCTGGTGATGTCCGGATGAACCTCGGCGCGGTCGAACAGCGTGACGTTCAGCGTGAGGTCACCGCGCCCGCTCCACCGGCCGAGAACCTCGGCGAACGCGGCCATCAGCACCGCGGACGGCGTCAGCCCGTGCTCGCGTGCCCGCTCCACGACGGACTTCCAGCGGCCGGAGTCGACGTGTGCGGTGCGGCGGCTGAAGACCGGGGTGACGTCGGCAGGGTCCTTGGCCAGCGGCAGTTTCGGTGCCGGCGGCAGCTCCAGCGCGTCCCAGTAGTCCTGTGAGGACGGTTCCGGCAGGCTCAGGACGTAGTCTCGGAACGACACCCCGATCGGCGGCAGCACGGTGTCCGGGCAGTCGTAGAGCGTGCCCAGCTCGGCGTAGAAGATGAGGATGCTGAGCGCGTCCAGGATGAGGTTGTCGATGCCGATCGCGACCCGGTTGCCGTCGACGGCGACCGAGAACAGCGGCCACTGCTCCGGGTCGAACACCGTGCGCGACTGCGTTTCCCGGTCGAAGCCGCGCTGGACCTCGAATTTCGGAACGCTTTCCAGGATCCGCTGGTCACCGTTCTCGTCGAAGACCGCACGCAGCATCTCGTGGCGGGCGATCAGGGCGTTGACGGCGTTCTCGAGCCGCTCGACGTCGAGGTCGGCGACCTCGTACTCGCGGTAGAAGTGGCAGCCGACGCCGCCGAGCGTGAACGACTCGTCGCGGCCGAGCCAGTACGCGCGCTGCACGTCGGTCGGCGGGAACGGCTCGTGGCGTTGTTCCGGGGCCGCTTCGAGCTGCCACGGGGCTGTTGTCCCGCCGGTCACGAGGGTGGCGGCGAAGTCTTTCAGCACCGGGTTGGCGAACAGGGCGCTGAGCGACATCCCGTCCAGGCCTGCCTCGCGCAGCCGGACGATCAGCCGCGTCGCCAGGAGGGAGTCGCCGCCCAGGGTGAAGAAGTCGTGTTCACGGCCCACTTCCTGGACGTTGAGCAGAGCGGACCAGGCGGCCGCGACCTGACGTTCGGTCTCGGTCGCGGGTGGGGTGACCCGGAGCTGGGCGGATCCGCGCAGCTCGGCGGCGAGGCGCTTGCGGTCGATCTTGCCGTTGGCGGTGAGAGGGAGGGACGGGAGCACGGTCACGGTGTCGGGGACCATGGCGGGCGGAAGGCGATCGCGGAGGAAATCCAGCACATCCTCGGCATTGCCCGTGATCGCCGCAGCGAGCTTTCCCTCCTGCGTCACCACAACAACTCCGCTGCGCACAGCCGGATGCGAGGTCAGCGCCGCCTCGATCTCCCCCAGCTCGACCCGGTGCCCGCGGATCTTCACCTGGTGGTCCGCCCGCCCGAGGAACTCCAGCGTGCCGTCCGGCCAGTACCGCGCACGGTCCCCGGTCCGGTACCACCCGTCCACGAACTTCGCCGCCGTGCGCTCGGGATCGCCCCGATAACCGCGCGCGACGCCCGCACCGCCGATCCACAGCTCACCGGGCACGTGGTCCGGGCAGTCCCGGCCGAGCGCGTCGGCCACCCGGCACCGGACGTTCCCGAGCGGCGTCCCGTACGGCACGGAGGTCCACTGTGGATCGACGGTGACCACCTCGCAGACCGTCGAGTGGATCGCGGTCTCCGTCGTGCCGCCCAACCCGACGAACCTGCACCCGGCCGCACGCTCCCACAGCCGTCCGGGCAGATCTGTCGTCACCCAGTCACCGCCGAGCAGCACCAGCCGCAGCGGCAGGTCCTCCTCCGCGACCGTCAGCACCATGTCCAGCAACGCGGGGACGCAGTTCAGCACCGTCGCCCGGTGCCGCACCAGCAGTTCGACCCACTTCGTGGCGTCACGGCGTCCGGTGTCGCGAACGCAGACCACGGCGCCACCGACGGCCAGAGGCCCGAACATGTCGTACACGCTGAGGTCGAACTCCAGCGCGGACAACGCCAGCGTCCGGTCGTCCGGCCCGATCGCGAAGCGTTCGTTCAGGTCGTCGATCGTGTTGACGGCGGCGGAGTGGGTGATCTCCACGCCCTTGGGCTCGCCGGTCGAGCCGGACGTGTAGAGGACGTAGGCGAGATCGCCACCGGGCACCGGGTCGATCGGGTCGCCGAAGACCAGCTCGCCGAGCACGTGTGCGACACCCGCGGTGGCGAGGATGCGGTCCTTGCGGGCCTGCGGCTGCGTGCCGAGCGGCAGATAGGCGGCACCGGCGGCGAGCACGCCGAGCACCGCGACGACCTGCTCAGGACCCTTCGGCAGGTCGATCGCGACCAGGTCGCCGGGCTGAACCCCTTGCTGTCGCAGCTGTCCGGCGATTCTCCTGGCCCGGTCGGCGAGTTCGCCGTACGACACGACCTCGTCGGACAGCAGCGCCGGTGCGTGCGGAGTCTTCGCGGCCTGGGCGAAGAACGGGTCGTGCAGGCCGCGGGGCTCGCGGCGGACGGCCGTGTCGTTGACCTGGAACCGGATCTCCTGCTGCTCCACGGGAAGCAGTGCCGGCACGGGCGTGGTCCACGCGTCCGGGGTGACGAGCAGCCAGTCGAGCAGACCGGCGTAGGCGTTGAACATCGCGTCCGGCACGCCGGGGGTGAAGGCGTCCTCGCGGATGTCCCAGTTGACCAGCAGACCGCCGTTCAGCTCGGTGACCTGCGCGTCCAGCCACACCTGCGGGCCCTGCGAGATGATCCAGGACGCCTCGCCGAAGCAGCCCTTGACCTCGTCGGAGAACAGCTCGCCCAGGCCCAGCGCACTCGTGTACACGACCGGCGCGAGCACGCGTTCGCCGTGCAGCCTCGACAGGTCCCGCAGCACCTCGACGCCGGAGTACGCGCTGTGCGCCACGTCGGCGTGGAACTGTTCCTGGAGCCTGAGCGCGCGCTCGGCGAAGGTACCCGGCAGACCGCCTTCCCAGGCCAGCAGGATCGACGAGGTGAAGTCGCCGACCAGTTCGTCGACGTCGGCGTGCAGCGGTTCGCGGTCGAACAGCGGCAGGTTCAGCAGGAAGCGCGGCTCGGCGCTCCACGCGGTCAGGGTCTCGGCGAAGACGGCCGCGAGCGCCATCGCGGGCGTGAGGCCGTGGCGTGCGGCGTTCGTCTCCAGGGCGCGTACCTCGTCGGGGGCGAGCCAGCGGTGCCTGCGCAGCACGACGGCCGTGTCCGCGCCGGTCACCGGCAGCTCGGGCGCGCCGGGCAGCTCGGCGAGGCGCTGCCGCCAGTACTCGACGTCCTGCTCACCCGCGGTGTGCGAGCGTTCCGCGAGGTAGCGCGGGAAGCTGTAGTCCAGCGGCCGCAGCTCCGCGCCCTGGTACGCGCGGGCGAGGTCGCCGAGCAGGCCGCGCAGGCTCAGCGCGTCGGCGGCGATCATGTCGAGGTTGACGTGTACGCGGGTCCGGCCGTCGCCGAGCAGGGACAGCTGAACGTCGAACACCTCGCCGTTCGCGATGTCCATGTTGCGGTGCGACAATGTCCGGCGCAGTTCGTCCACATCGGACTGCGTGTGGACGGTCAGGCCCGGCCAGCGGTCGTCGACGATGACCTGGGTGCCGTCGTCGAGCACGCGTACGCGCAGCATGCCGTGCCGGGCGATCACCGCCCGCACCGCGCGTTCGAGGCGTTCCGGATCGACGCCGGTGCCGTCGAACTCGTGGTAGAAGTGCGCGGCCACCCCGCCGAGCTGCTGGCCGGGTGCGCGGCCGACCCAGTAGGCGTGCTGCATCAACGCCAGCGGGAACGGTGCGGTCTCGTCGATGTCCACCCGGCGGACATCGTTCTGGGTCGTTGCACCGAGCAGCGACTGCCACGCGCGGAGCGTCGGATTGGCGACGAGGTCGGCGAACTTGACGCCGACGCCTTCCTTCCGCCACGCCCCGGCCAGGCGCATCATCGTGATCGAGTCCATGCCCAGCTCGATCAGGTTGTCGTCGGCGCCGACGTCGTCGAGGCCGAGCAGGTCCGCGATCCGTGCGGGAAGGTCGTTGTGCACAGCGAGTTCCTTCTAGAAAGAGACGGGCACGGACAGCGGGCCGCGGAAGAACGTGTGCGTCTTCCACTGGACGTCACCGGCGAGACGCAGGGACGGCGCGCGAGTCACCAGGCCGCGCAACGCCTCCTGCAGCTCGAGCCGGCCGAGCGCCGATCCGACGCAGTGGTGCAGGCCGTAGCCGAACGCGAGGTGTCCCTGCGCGTCCCGGCAGACGTCGAGGTGGCCGGGTTTGCCGAACCGGGTCCCGTCGTGGTTGGCCGCGCCGATCGACACGAGCACCGGATCGCCTTCGCGCACGAGGTGATCGCCGACCTGGACGTCTTCCATCGCGTAGTGGGCGAACATCGCGCTGGACGCGAGCGGCACGAATCGCAGCAGCTCCTCCACGGCGTTGTCGACGAGCGACGGGTCCTCGACGAGCCGCGCGAACTGCACCGGGTGGTCGAGCAGCGTGATCAGGAAGTTCGGGATCTGCGCCGACGTCGCCTCGTAGCCGGCGACGAGGATCGCGATGCACAGCAACACGAGCTGCTGCGGCGGCAGGCCGCTCTCCGCGAACGAGCTGAGCAGGTCGTCCTTCGGGTGCTGCACCCGTTGCCCGATGAGCCCGCCGATGTACTGGGCGAGATCCTGGATCTCACGGGCCGAGTCGGTCGACATCAGGGCGTCGTTCCAGGCGCGGAACTGCTCCTGGTCCTCGACCGGCACGCCGAGCAGCTCGCAGATCACCGACACCGGGATGGGCAACGCGAAGTCCGTGACCAGGTCCGGGTCGTCCTTCTGGCGCATCTCGTCGATCAGCTGGTTCACGAGCTGCCGGACGTGCGGGCGCAGGCCTTCGACCCGGCGCGCGGTGAAGGCCTTGGCCGCGACCGAGCGGATCGCCGTGAGCTGTGGCGGGTCCATCGACACGATGCCGGCCGGCACGCGGTCGAACACCCTGGGCGCGTCCCGTTCGTGGGCGAGCGCGCGGCTGAACCGCCTGTCCCCCAGCACGAGCCGGGCTTCGGCGTGCCGGGTGACGAGCCAGGCGGGTTCGCCGTGCGGGAGCTCGACGCGGGTGAGGCCGTCGGCGTGCAGCGCCTCGGTGTACTCGGGCGCCAGGTCGAGGTTCGTGAACTCGTTGAACGGATACTTCACAGTGCTTTCCTGTCGACTTTGCCGACCGCTGTGCGGGGGAACTCGGCGACGATCCGCACCCGGTCGGGAAGCTTGAAGTCGGCCACGCCGAGGGCCTGCAGGTGTTCGACAAGATCCCGCCTGGTCGGCGCGGTGCCGTGCGGGATGACGACCGCGCAGGTGCGTTCGCCGAGGTAGGCGTCCGGCACGCCGACGATCGCGACGTCGTGCACCTGCGGGTGACCGAGCAGGAGGTTCTCGACCTCCTCGACGGGAATCTTGTCGCCGCCGCGGTTGATGACGTCCTTCTTGCGGCCGTCGACGACGAGGTTGTCGCCGACGAACTTCACGAGGTCACCGGTCCGGTAGAAACCGTCCTCGGTGAACGAGCCGTGCTCGCCGTCGAAGTACGTCGTGATCGTGTACGGGCCCTTCACCTGGAGTTCCCCGTCCACGACACGGATCTCGTCGTCCGGCGACATCGGCCGGCCCTGCGTGGTGACCTTGTCCTCCTCCGGATCGTCGAGCCTGGTGAAGTTCAGCAGCCCCTCGGCCATGCCGTAGACCTGCTGGAGGTCGCAGCCGAGTTCCGGCCTGATCCGGCGCGCGGCCTCCTCCTTGAGCCGCGAGCCGCCGACCTGCATCAGCTTCAGGCCGGTGAGCCCGCCGTGGTCCAGCCAGACCAGCGCGAGCGGCGGCACCAGCGCGGTCATCGTGACGCGTTCCCGTTCGATCAGCGGGAACGCGGTCTCGGGGTCCGCGCTGGTGGTGAGCACGACAGTGCCACCGGCGTGGAAGGTGCCGAGAACGCCGGGGCACGCCAGCGCGAAGTTGTGCGCGACGGGCAGCGCGGCCAGGTAGACGGTGTTCTCGTCGAGCCCGCAGAGCTCGGCGCTGGCCCGCAGGTTGTAGTCGTAGTCGTTGTGGGTGCGGGGAATCAGTTTCGGCAGGCCGGTCGTGCCGCCGGACAGCAGCATCAGCGCGACATCGTCCGGCTCCGGGCCTTCCAGGGCGACGGGATCGGCGCCGGGGACGTCCTCGACGCTCCCGAAGTACCGGGAAGGCTGGGCGACTTCGGTGAGGTGCTCGATCTCGGTCGTCCGGTGCTGCGGCAACGCGTAGACCGGGACAGCGCCGACGCGGAACAGGCCGAACGACAGCGCGACGAACTCCGCGATGTTCGGCAGGTGCACGATCACCCGGTCGTTCTTGCCGATTCCGTTGCCGTGCAGCCCGGCCGCGACCAGGTCCGCCCACTTGTCCAGTTCGGCGTAGGTCCACCTCCGGTCGCCGTCGACGAGTGCCGTGCGCTCCGGCCACTTCCGGGCGCTCTCGGTGAGCAGCTGCCCGAGCGTGCGGTCCCGCCAGTAGCCCTTGGCGCGGTAGTCGGTCATCGGCTGTCCTTCCTCGCGACGAACACGCGGTGGCCCAGCGCGTGCAACGGGTGGCCCTCGTGCGGCAGGTCGAGCACGAGCTCGAACTGGTTCTCCAGCGCCGCACGCCACTGGTCGTGGGTGAGGAACGTGCTGGTCTTGCGCGCGTCCGCCGGTTTCGCCATCAGGAACGCCTGCGACATCAGCACCCACGGCTCCTCGACCGTCGGCTCGCTGATGACCAACCAGCCGCCGTCGGCCAGCAGGTCCTTGAGGCGCCTGAGGGACGCGTCGGTGTCCTTGGCCGCGTTCAGCACGCCGCCCGCGATCACCACGTCGAACTCGCCGGGGTCCTGCCCGTCCGCGTCGATGTCGAACGTGCCGTACCTGTTGCCGGGAAAGCGTTTCTGCGCCTGGTCGACGAAGTACCTGGACACGTCGGTGATCAGGTAGTCGGTGAGCGGGTGGAGGTTCGGCAGCACGTGTTCCGTCGTGGCTCCGGTGCCCGCACCGATCTCGATGATCCGCAGCGGCCGGTCCAGTGCGTGCACGACCGCCGCGACGGTGGCGTGCTGGTAGCGCCCCATGACGTTCTCGCGGTACAGCGCGTCCGCGAGGTCCATCCGGCCTTCGGGGAACATCAGCGTCGTCGGATCGACCTCACCGCTGAACAGCTGCGGCAGGTGGTCGGCGCACCTCCTGGCGTAGTCGATGGTGCCGGTGCCGCCGGTGGCCGCCTGCCACGCCTCCTCCGCCTCGTCCCACGTGGCGCCTTCAGGCCTTTCGAGCGCGCGGTGCCACCGTTCGAGGACGTGTTCGTGGCGCGGCAGCACGGTCTCGATGTGCGGCAACGCTTCCCGCATCGCTCTCAGCGCCGCGTGGCTGAACGTCCTGACCGCTTCGACCGCCTTCGTCCAGTCCTGTTCCGCCGTGTGCGGTACGGGTGGTGCCTCTGTCGCATGGACGAGCTCGATCGGTGGCCACTCGATGCCGAGCTTCTCGCCGTAGTAGCGGACGCGTTCCAGGTTGCCGAGATCGGTCAGCAGTGCGTTCGGGTCGTCCGGCAGGGCTTTCAGAACCGTTGCCGGGAGGGTGATTGCCCTTGTGCGCTCGCGTTCGAGGTGGGCGAGGACCTTGGCCGGGTTCATGCGCTCCTCCTCGCGACGAACAGCTGCTGGCCGGACTCGTCCGGTGAGCTCGGCTCGGTGTCGAAACCGGCGGCCGTGAGCTCCGCGCGCCACTCGTCGGCGGTCAGGAAGATCCGTTCGCGGGTGGTCGGCGGGCCGAGCAGGAACTGCATGCCGGTCAACGTGACCGCACTGTCCTTCGTGGACTCGGTGAACAGCAGGAGGTCCGCCGCCCGGTGGATGCGTTCGAGGGTTTTGCCGATGTGGGTGGCGTTGTGCAGGACGTTACCCGCGATCACCACGTCCGCTCGTTCGGCGAAGTCCTCGTTGATGTCGAGGATCGCGGTCTGCACGCCGAACTTCTGCTCGGCGGCTCTCGTGAAGACCGTCGAGACGTCCGTGAACAGGTAGCCGCTCCGGAGGGCCTTGGCTGTCGTCAGTCCGGCTCCGCCGCCCAGTTCGAGGACGGTGGCTCCCTGCGGGATGTTGTCGGCGATCTGCTGGTTGAGGCGGTCGGTGAACACGTTGGTCTGGTAGGCGGCCAGCGCGGCCAGGACGTCGCCGTCGTGGAACAGCAGCTGCTGCACCGGGAGTTCCGCTCGGAGCAGTTGCGGCAGCTTCGCCAGGGCCTGGCGGTGGAAGCGGGCCATTCTGGGCGGGAAGCCGAGGTCGTCGTACGCCTCCTCGAACTCCAGGCCTGGTGGTGTCGGGCGTCGCCCGGACGGTCCGGTGATCGCGTTCCAGCGGTCGAGGAGCCAGCGGTACTGCGGGGCGGGGTTCTCGAACGGCAGGTGGGCCGCGATGGCTTCGGTGCAGATCTCCTCGAGGATCTGGAGCGGGGTCACAGCACGCCCTCCACCAGTTCCTCGTACGGATGGAGTTGCTCGACGATCCGCGGGTTCAGCGCTTCGGCGGCGAAGTGGCAGCCTGGTGGGATTTGGTTTTCCGCGACGGCCTTGACGGCGTGGGCCAGGACTGTGCCGGTCAGTTCGCCGTTGCCTCGGCCCTTGGCCACGACGGTGCGGTCTTCGGTCTCGACAGCCACGAGGGCGAAGGGTTCGCGGCCGGCCAGGTCCAGGCGGCTTGCCCGGCACAGGGTTTCGATCGCTTCCGGTTCGGGGAGGGTGTGGACGCGGTCGAAGGCTTTGAGAACGTGGTCGCCGGAGATCGCGCTGTACCAGTCGCCGTGGTCGAGGCCGAGGGCTTCGGCGGTGCGGCAGGCTTCCTCGTCCAGGTACGGCAGGAGGGTGACTTCGCCGGGGAGGAACGGGAGGTCGGCTCGGCGGCGGGTCGCGGCGCGGGGTTGTGGGCCGTTGCGCCAGGCGGCCAGCGGTTCGTTGGTGCCCTGGAGGAAGTCGGCAGCCGCGGTCGGGGTGAAGTGGTCGAGCACGGCCAGATAGACCGACATCGAGGTCGGGCCGCCGTCCGCGCCGTTCAGCGAGCCGATCTTGTCGGTGCTGCTGGGTAAACTGAAGATCTGGGGGTCCCCCAGGCCAGGGGACGCCTGCGAAAGCGCGCCATCGGCTTCACCGGCCTCAGACAGCCCGCACGCCCACCGCGGCAGCAGACCGGTCAGCCCGGGTTGCAACCCCGCCCCAACCACCGCGACGCGCGAGGTCTCCCAAATCGCGCCGGACGCGTCCACGTAGTCCGCCCCGGCCCGCTCCGCCGCCCGCAGCACCCGATCACCGATCGCAACCGACGGCCCGGCGCAGTTCACCACGATCCGGCACGCACGGGCGAACCCGTCCAGCGAAGCCGAGTCGCGGTAGTCCACCCCCGTCCGCCGCCCGGCGAGCAGCAACGGCCCCAACCCGAGCTCCTCCAGCACCCGGACCGCGTGCCGCCCGACATCCCCGAACGCACCCAGCACCCCGATCACGAGACCAGCCGCCAGCCCTGAGTCCGCTGCCGCTCCGTCCAGAACGCCGTGTACCGGCCACCGGCGGCCAGCAGCGACTCGTGCGTCCCGCGCTCGGCGACCCCGCCGCCGTCCAGCACGAGGATCTCGTCCGCGGCCACCACCGTCGGCAGCCGGTGCGCGATCACCAGCAGCGTCGACCGCTCGCGGAGGTTCTGCAGCGCGCCCTGCACGAACCGCTCGTTCTCCGGGTCCAGCGCCGCCGTCGCCTCGTCCAGGATCACGATCGGCGCGTCCTTCAGCACCGCCCGCGCCACGGACACCCGCTGCCGCTCACCACCGGACAGTGCCGCGCCGCCCTCGCCGACGTGCGTCTCCCAGCCTCGTGGCAGCCGCGCGACGATCTCGTCGACGCCCGCGATCCTGGCGGCTTCCCGCACCTCGTCGTCGGTCGCGTCCGGTCGGCCGACGCGGATGTTGGCCTCCAGGGTGTCCGCGAACAGGTAGACGTCCTGCATCACGATCGACAGCTGCGCCATCAGGTCCTCGGTGGACAGTGAGCGCACGTCGACGCCGCCCACCGAGACCGAGCCGCCGGAGACGTCGAAGAACCGCATGATCAGCCGGGTGATCGTGGTCTTGCCGGAACCGGACGGCCCGACGATCGCCGTCATCGTGCGCGGCGGCACGACGAAGGACACGTCCGAGAGCACCGGAGCGGTCCCGTACGCGAAGTCGACGTCGGTGAACTCGATCGAGCCCGGCGTTCGCACCGGCAAGGACGAAGGCGGCTCCGGCAAGGGCTTCTCGTCGAACAACGCGGCCAACCGGCGCAGGTCGTTGGCCGCCATCCGCAACATGCCGCTCTGCCCGGCCAGCTCCGCGAGCGGGCCGGTGAACCGCGCGACCAGCGCCAGCAGGGCGACGACCAGCACCGGTTCCAGCGGCAGCGACAGGGCGAAGAAGATCAGTGCGACGAACGCCAGCTGCACCGACAGTCCACCGGCCAGCAACCGGGGCGCGGACGACCACAGCATCGAGCCCCACGCGCGGCTCTGCTCTTCGATCGCGTCCTCCAGTGGCGGGTAGCCGTCGGTGGTGCGGCCGAACGCGCGCAGCACCTGCTGGTTCCGGGCGAACTCCACGACGCGGTTGCCGGCGAGCACGGTGGCGTCGTGCGTGCGCGTCTCGCCGATGCCGACCCAGCGCGCGGCCCAGCGGTGCACGAGCCACAGCACGGGAGCGCACAACAGCAACCCGAGGCCGAGCCGCCAGTCGAACCAGAGCACGGCCAGCGCGACGGTCAGCGGGGTCACCACGCCGGTCACGACGGGCGTGAGCATGTGCGCGGTGACGTTGGTGACCATCAACGTGCCGGAGGTCGCGCTGCGCGAGAGCTTGCCGACCTTCTCCGACGAGAACCAGCCGAGCGGCAGCCGCGCCACGTGGTCACCGAGCCGGGTGTGCAGGCTGGTGAGCGTCACCAGCGCCAGCGCGAAGCCCTTCATCGTCTGCACGTACCGGGCGACGCAGGCCAGCACGACCACCACAGCCGTGGTGATCAGCCACGACGAAACCGCTTGCCCCGTCAGCAAAGCGGTCAGCAACGGCACCAGCAACGCCATCGCCACGCCCTGCAGCACGGCGTACAGGACCAGCCAGGCCAGGTACGTCCAGACGGACCGGCGGTGCTCCGGCCCCATGATCGTCATCAGGTCCCTGATCACAGCGCCACCTCCGCGGACGCCTGCCACATGCGGGCGTACCGGCCGTCGAGAGCCAGAAGTTCCGAGTGCGTGCCGAGTTCCGCCACCCGTCCGTCGGCGAGCACGGCGATCTGCTGCGCGCCGGAAATCGTGGCGAGGCGGTGCGCGATCACGAGCACCGTACGGCCGCGGCACAACACCGACAGAGCGTCCTGAATGGACGCCTCCGACTCGGGGTCGGCGTACGCGGTGGCCTCGTCGAGCACGAGGACCGGGGTGTCGGCGAGCAACGCGCGGGCGATCGAGACGCGCTGCGCCTCACCGCCGGAGAACACCGGGTCGACCGTCTCGTACCCGTCGGGCAACGAGAGGATCTTCTCGTGGATCCGTGCGGCGACGGCGGCGGCGACCACGTCCTCCGCCGACGCGTCAGGCCGCCCGAGCCGGATGTTCTCGAAAACGGTGCCGTGCAACAGCTGCACGTCCTGCAGCACGAAACCGACCTTGCGGTACAGCACGTCCGGGGCGATGTCGCGGACGTCGACGCCACCGATCCGCACTGCGCCGGCGGAGACGTCGTAGAACCGCGGCACCAGCTTCGCGAGTGTCGACTTGCCCGCACCCGAGCCGCCCACCAGCGCGGTCACCGTGCCGGGCTCGCACACCAGCGAAACGCCGTCCAGCACCGAAGTGGACCCGTCATAGCTGAACGAGACGTCGTCGAACTCGACCAGGTGCCCGTCAGGCTCCACCGCGACAGCCGGCAACGGCAGTTCAGGCGTGTCGAGCAGGGCGACGATCCGCTCGGCGGCGGCCACGGCCCGGCGTTGCGCGGTCAGGCCGTTGTTCAACGTCAGCAGGGTGGTCGGGATGACCATCGCGACGAGCACTTCGGCGAGCAGGTCGATCGGGTCGACGGCCAGCGCGACACCACCTGCCAGGCTCACCAGCGCCACCACCGGAGCGGCCAGCGCCATGGAGGTCAGAGCTTCGAGCCGCAGGATCGGCCGAACCCAGCCCGCGTAACGGTTCCCGTACTCCCCCACGGCCTTCAGGTAACCCCGGTGTGCGCGGTTGGCCTGCCCGAACGCCTTCACGACGGCGATGCCGTGCACGAACTCCACGATCGCCGCGCTGACCTTCGCGAACCCGGAGTCGAGCTCCCGCATCTTCCCGGCGAAGCCGCGCATCATGAACGCGTAGGCGGCGAGGTAGATCGGCAGGGTGGCGACGGCCAGCAGCGCCAGCCGCCAGTCCAGCCACACCAGGTACGCGATGCCGCCCAACGGCAGCACGACCGCGCCCGTGACCTCGACGTCGTGGTGCGCCACGAGGTGATGCAGGTCCTCGATGTCGTCCTGGGCGGCCTTCCGCACGGCACCGGAGGTCGTGTCGGAGTACCAGCCGAGCGGGACCTTGCCGAGCCGCGCCACGATCCGGCGCCGCAGCAACGCCTGCAGCCGGGCGTCGGCGACGTGGGTGAGCGCCAACGCGCCGCCGTTGCAGAGGAAGCCGACGACCAGGGCCACCGCGATGATCACCGCGACACCGGTGGCGTCCTGTCCGTTGATCAGGCGGCGGCCGAGCTCGGCGATGCCGATGAACGGCACCAGGGTGGTCAGCGCGCCGACCGCGCCGAGCACCACGCCTGCCCGCGTCCACCAGACCACGGGTTTGCGGAGTTCCTGCAGAGCACTCACTGAAGTCCCTCCGCCAGATGCGCCGCGACGACGTCGACGTGCGGCGGTTCGATGACGCTGAAGTGGTTGCCCGGCACGTCGATCACCTCGAACGCGCCGACGCACGTCTGCTCCCAGAACGGCGCGGCCAGGTGCCCCACACCGGCGGTGATGCCGAAGTCCTGCTCCTCGGTGCAGCGCAGGAACTTCATGTCGCCCGCGTACGGTTCGGGGTCGAAGCGCGCGGCCTGCATGCTGTGCCGGCACACCCGGAACAGCGACGGGATCAGCTCCGGCCCGACCGGCAGCCCGGCCTGCTGAGCCGCCAGCGCCGTGTACTCGGCCAGGCGCTCGTCCTGGGTCAGCGAGTGCCGTCGGCGCACCGCTTCGGCGACCGGCGCGAACTCGCCGGTCAGCGCGGCCATCGCACCGGCCGGGACGTTGCGGTCGTGGTCTGCCATGAGCTTCTCGATGGCCCGGTATACCAGGCCGGCGTCCACATCGGACCCGAACACCGCGGCCACCGGGTCGAGGCCGAGGTTCGGGGCGAAGATCGCCTCGAACGCCAGCTCCTCGCCGGTTTCGATGAACATCGGGATGCTGTCGACGAGGGTCAGGTCAGCGACGTCGACGCCGCGTTCCAGCAGCCGCCGCGCGACCTCGGTGGCGAGCAGGCCGCCGAGGCAGTAGCCGACGAGCTGGAACCGGGTGTGGCCCTCGTCGAGGAGACGTTGCGCGTACTCGTCGGCGATGCGCGGGATGAGCTCCCGTGGCGCGATCTTGAGGTACTCCTCGGCGTCCGCGACCGCGACGCCGATGACCGGGCCGAGGTTCTGCGCGGCCAGTGCGTTGCCCAGCGAGTGGAAGTAGTCCATGGTGCCGAGCGCCGCGTGGAACATCACCCGCGTGGTCTCGCCCTCGCCGCCGAACGGCACGAGCAGCGTGTTTCCCCGTTGCACGGCAACGGGTTCTTCCTCGACCGCGGTGCGCAGGGCACGGGCCAGCGCGGACACAGTCGGCTCGTTGAGCATCTGGCGCAGCAGCGTGTCGTAGGCGAACGGTGCCGCTTCCGGGACCTCCTCGCGAAGTTTGCCCGCGACGCGCGCCAGGATCAGCGAGTCGGCGCCGCGGTCGTAGAAGTTGTCGTCACGGCCGATGCTCGCGAGTCCGAGCGCATCGGCCCACAGTGCGCACAGCCTGCCTTCCAGCTCGTCCGGAGCACTGGACACCGCTTCCGCTTCGGGCTGCGTGACCTGCCACCGCACGAGCTCCTTGCGGTCGACCTTGCCGTTCCCCGTGAGCGGCAACGCGTCCACGATCTGCACGACCGGCACCATGTGGCCGGGCAGGCGGTCCGCGACGAACCTCGTCAGCTCGTCGGCCCGCACCGGCTTGCGGTCGGTCTTGAAGCGCGCGGCGAACACGTGCATGTCGTGCGGCGCCAGGACGTGGTCCGGTTCTGGCAGGCACAGCACCTCGTGACCGCCGGCCGCGTCGATGATCTCCAGCCATTCCGCGCGGGTCGTGAACGACCTGGGCTGCATCATGAAACCCTGCGTGAGCAGGATGTGCGGCAGGTCGGCCGTGGGCTCGGTGAAGATCAGCCAGCCGCCGGGCGCGAGCAGGTCGACGGCGGTGCGCAGCGCCTCCGCCGGCTCCCGGGTCGAGTTGAGGACGCCCGCGCACAGGACGACGTCGAACGAGTTCGGCGCGAGGCCCTGGGCGCGGTGGTCCTGGTCGATGTCGAACACCGCGAACCGCGCCTCGAACCGCTGTTTGGCCTCGGCGAGGAAGAACGGCGTGACGTCGGTGTAGAGGTAGTCGACGTCGAACCCGGCCAGCAGCGGCTGCACGGCCTCCGTCGTCGAGCCGGTGCCCGCGCCGACCTCCAGAACCCGCAACGTGCCCTCGTGGGCGGCGGCGATGCGGTTCATCAGCGCGGCGACGGAGTGGTTGAGGTAGCGGGAGATCTCGTCGTCGCGGTAGATCGCGCGAGCGGTGTCCAGGCCGCCCTCGGGGAACAGCAGCTCGAACGGGTTCTGCTCGCCGTTCAGCAGCGCGTGGATCCGTTCGACGTGGTCCAGGTGGTAGCGGACGAACGCCTCGGACGCCTTGACGTCGTCCCAAGTCGCGTCGCCACCGGCCAGCGCGTGCCATTTGCGCACGAGCCAGCGGTGGCGTTCGTGCACACCCGGCAGGATCTCTTCGAGCGAGCCGCCGCGTTCCTCCAGCGCGAGGCGCATCGACGCCCTGGCGGCGGCGTGCAGGGCGACCGGGTCGCTGCTGCCGTCGACCTGGCGTTCGGCGAAGCGCTTCACCGGTTCGACGTTGAGCGGTTCCGGCGCGGTGGTGCGGGCCGTCTCGACGAAGCCGAGCAGCGCGTCACCCGCGACCACGACGGCCGCGCCACCCACGCTCGGGTGGCCGGCCAGCGTCGCCTCGATCTCACCCAGCTCGACGCGATGGCCGCGGATCTTGACCTGGGTGTCCTCGCGGCCGAGGAACTCGATCTCGCCGCCGGGCAGGTAACGGCCGAGGTCACCGGTGCGGTAGAGCCGTTCGCCGCCAACCGTCACGAACTTGCGCGCGGTCAGCTCCTCGTCGCCGAAGTAGCCGGTGGCGAGGCCGGCGCCGCTGATGCACAGCGAGCCCGATGTCCACACGGGACAGTCTTCGTCCTGCTCGTCGAGCACGCGGAAGCCCTGGTTGGTGAGCGGGCGGCCGTACGGGATGCTGACCCAGTCCGGTGCCACGCGCTCGATCCGGTGGTAGATGGACCAGATCGCGGCTTCGGTCGCACCACCGAGGCTGATCAGCTCCGCGTCCGGTGCCAGCGGCTTCAGCTGCGCGGGCAGGGTGACCGGGATCCAGTCGCCGGACAGCAGCACCAGGCGCAGCGACGTCAGGTCGCCCTTCTCGGACTCCAGGTAGTTCGCGACCATCTGCAGCTGGGCGGGCACCGAGTTCCACACCGTGACGCCGTGGTCGTGGACCAGCTCTGCCCAGTGCGACGGGTCGCCCGGCCGGTCGGCACGCGGCATCACGAGAGTGCCACCCGCCGCGAGCACGCCGAAGACGTCGTAGACGCTCAGATCGAAACCCAGTTGCGCCAACGCGAGCACGCGGTCGTTCCCGGTGACCGCGAACCTGCGGTTGATGTCCTCGATGGTGTTCTGGGCGGCCCGGTGCGTGATCATCACGCCCTTCGGGTCGCCGGTCGAACCGGACGTGTAGATCACGTACGCCAGCTGGTCCGGATCGCCTTCGACGGCAGGGACTTCGGCTTCCGGCACGTCGGTCAGCCAGTCCGCGTCGATCACCGTGCGGATGCCGGAGAGCATCTTCTCCCGGCGTGGCAACGGTTGGGTGGTGTCGACCGGCACGTACGCACCACCCGCGAGCAGGATGCCGAGCACCGCGACAACCTGGTCCGGGCCCTTGTCCAGCACCACAGCGACGCGTTCGGCGGGTTCGACGGTGAGCTTGGCCGCGACGCCGGCGGCGCGGCGGGCGAGTTCGCCGTAGGTGTGGCTGCCGGCGATGGCTTCCTTCTCCGGGATGCGTTGCGCCTGGGCGAAGAAACCCTCGTGCAGCAACGCGTCGGACAGTGGTGCCCTGGTGTCGTTGACGCGGGCGCGTTCCTCGGCCTGGTGCCGGGGCAGCGGAACCGGGCTGGTGCTCTGCCAGGCCTCGTCGGTGGTCGCCAGCTCGGTGAGCAGCGTGGTGAAGGCCTGGAACATGTCCTCGACGAGGCCGTCCGGGTAGATGCCCTCGCGGACGTCCCAGTTGATCTGCAGGCCGTCCGGGCCGTCGGTGACCTGGCAGTCCAGGAACACCTGCGGGGTCTGCGTGATTCCCTCCCCCGCCTGGCGGCCGCCGAGGCCGATGCCGCTGGTGAACACGACGGGCATGAGCGCGGCGTCGCGACCCTTGCGGCGGGCGATCTCGCGGACCACCTCGACGCCGGAGAACAGCCGGTGGTCGAGGTCGTCGAACAGCTGCGCCCCGATCTGCTTCGCCTGCTCGGCGAACGTGCCCCGCTGGGTGACCGCGAGGAGGCTGACGCTGGTGAAGTCGCCGACGAGCCGGTCGACCTGAGGGTGCAGCGGTGTGCGGTTGAGCAGGGTCAGGTTGATGCTGAACTCGCTCTTGCGGGACCACTTGCGCAGCACTGCGGCGTAGGCGGCGAGCACGGCGGACGATGGCGTGACGCCGTGCCACGTCGTGCGGCTGGTGAACTCGTCCCAGTCGCGCAGCGTGGTGCTGAGGCGGCGGAATCTCGGCGGGCCAGGGGTTTCCTTCGTCGGCAGGTCGGGTGCGGCGGGCAGCGCGTCGAGGCGGCCGAGCCAGTACTCGCGGTCGCGGCGGTAGCGGCTGGTGTCGCGCAGGCCGCGTTCGGCGAGCAGGTAGTCCCGGAAGGTGATGTCCAGCGGCTCCAGGGGTTCGTCGTTCAGGAGCGCGTCGAGCTCGGTGAGCAGAACCGTGGCGCTGGCCCAGTCGGCGATCAGCGAGTCCATCGAGATGTGCAACTTGTTCTCGCTGACCCGCAGGTCGTGCAACGGCCACTGATCCGTCTCGTACGTGCGGTGCGCCATCTCCGCGCGGGCCGTTTCCACGTCCGTCTCGCGGACCCGCAGCCGGGGCGCCTCGGGGAGGACGTGCTGATAGCCGTCGCGTTCGACGACAGCACGGAGCATGTCGTGGCGCTCGATCAGCTGGTTCCAGGCGTCCTCGATCCGCCGCGCCTCGACGCCCGGCATCTCGACCTCGAGGTAGCCGTGGCAGCCGACACCGCCGTAGCCGAACTCGTTGTTGCGGCCCAGCAGGTACGCGGTCTGCACGTCGGTGAGCGGGAACGGCTCGTGGCGGTTCTCCGGGTCGGGCTTGACCTCCGGCTGAGCGAGCAGCTCGATGATCCCGGCCTTGTTCGCCTTGAGGGCCTGCTTGTGTTCCTCGGTGAGCACGCCGCGCGGCGCGCGGAACCGCAGCTGCCCGTCCTCGGTCCACAGCTCGACCCCGAGCTCGCGGAGACGCGCGACGATCTCGTGTGTGCTCATTTCGCTCCCAGCTCGAAGACTCTGTCCGAAGTGGACTCGACCACGCCGGCGTCGTGCGTGATCAGCACGACCGCGAGGCCGAGTTCCGCGCGCAGTTCGTTGATCAGCCCGAGGACCTGCGCCTGCGTGCCCGCGTCCAGCGCCGACGTGACCTCGTCGCAGATGACGACGTCCGGCCGCGCCGCGAGCGCCCGCGCCAGCGCCACCCGCTGCCGCTGCCCGCCGGAGAGCTGGTGCGGATACCGTTCCGCGATCCCGGGTTCCAGCCGCACCGCTGCCAGCGCTTCCTCGACGTCCGGCCCGCACCGGCTGATCGAGGCGCGGACGGTGTGCATCGGGTGCAGCGCCTCGGCGGGGTTCTGCGCGACCCAGCCGATGCTGCCGTTGATCTCGATCCGGCCGCCGCTCGGCTGGTGCAGGCCGACGAGGCACCGGGCCAGCGTGCTCTTGCCGGCCCCGGACGGCCCGACCACCGCGAGGCACTCGGACCTGCGGACGTCGAAGTCGATCGCGTCGATGATCGTGCGCTTGCCGTGCCTGGCGGTGAGGTTCGTGGCCCGCAGCACCACGTCACCGATCTCGATGCGCGGCCTGCTCAGCTCCGGCACCTGCGTGTCGGCGAGCGTGATCACCCTGTCCACCAACGGCTTCACCGTGTCGACGTCGTGACTGATCCACAGCAGCGCCACCCCCTGCTCCCGGATCCGCTCGATCTCCCCGAGCACCTCGGCCTTCGCCCGCGGATCCAGCGCCGTCGTCGGCTCGTCCAGCACGAGCAGCTTCGGGTCGCGCGCGAGGGCGATCGCGAGCACCACCCGTTGCTGCTGCCCGCCCGACAGCTGATGCGGGTACCGGCTGCCGAGCTCATCCGGCAGCCCGACCCGGCGCAGCAGATCCGCGCTGACGACCTTGCCGATCCTCCGGTACGGGTTGAGCGCGACACCGGGATCCTGACCGACGTACCCGGCCACGCCGTTGAGCGCGACCCGGCCGGACTCCCGGGTGACGCCCGGCCTCAGGTGCCCGAGCACGGACAGCG
Organism: Lentzea atacamensis; assembly: GCF_003269295.1. Lineage (GTDB taxonomy): Bacteria > Actinomycetota > Actinomycetes > Mycobacteriales > Pseudonocardiaceae > Lentzea > Lentzea atacamensis. The sequence continues at coordinate 1,476,815 of NZ_QLTT01000001.1, forward strand.
CCAGCGTCGTCTTGCCGCACCCGGACGGCCCGACGAGCGCCACGGCCTCGCCTTCCGCGATGCTGAGGTGCGCGTCCTCGACGACCCTGCGCCCACCGGCGACCAGGGTCAGTCCTTCGATCTCGACGAGTGTCATGCCCGCCCCCGGACGCGGTCGGCGAAGATGTTGGCGGACACGGCGATCAGCGCGATCCCGATGACGGGAGCCAGCAACGCCACCGGTTGCAGGGCGGCGCCCGGAAGGGCTTCGACCACGAGCAGCCCCCAGTCGGACGACGTGGTGCTGAGCCCGAGGAACCCCGCGGCCGCCACGAGGTAGACCGCCATGACGAACCGGAGCCCCAGATCCGCGAGCACGGTCGTGCCGATCAACGGCAGCACCTCGCGGCTGAGGATCCAGGCCGTGGTCTCGCCGCGAACCTTCGCGTGCTCGACGTGAGCCTTGCCGATCACCTGGGCCGCGGCGGCGTGCACGACACGCGCCGACAGCGGCACGCTCGCGAGCGCCACCGCGAGGACGATCCCGGCCCGGTTGGGCATCGCGGTCAGGATGAGCAGCAGGACGAGGATGCTCGGTACGGCGGCGACCGCGTCCCACGGCCGCATGACGAACGGGCGCCACCAGGCCGCGATCAGGCCGATCACCGTGCCGATGCCGGTGCCGAGCGCGGCCGCGGCGAGGCTGGTGAGGACCATCGGACGGCCACCGTGCAGGAGGCGGGAGAGGACGTCCCGGCCCAGGTGGTCGGTCCCGAACAGGCCTTGGGAGGAGTAGGGAAGCCCGACCACGTCCGTTGCGGCGTGAGGTGCCAGTTCTGGTGCGATCAGGATGAGGGCGAGGAGGCCGAGCAACCACCACCGGCCGAGGCCACGCGCCAGCCAACGCCGCCGTGACACCGTGGCCTGCCCGTCCCGGCTCACCGCGCCACCCGCAACCGCGGCGTCAGCACCACGACCGCCCAGTCCGCGAGCACCAGCGCGGCCAGCATCGCCGCCCCGATGATGAGCACCAGCGCCTGCACCACCGGCAGGTCACCGGTCTGCACCGACGACACCAGCAACTCCCCGATCCCCGGATACCCGAACACCTTTTCCACCAGCACCGCCCCGCCCACGAACCCGACGCCGGTCACCAGCCACACCTGCACCGCCACCGGCAGCACCGCGGGCAGCACGGCCTGCCGCAGCACGAGACCCGGCGAAGCACCGTTGAGCCGCATGAACTCCACGTGCGGCGAGGCCAGCACCCCGATCGCCGACGAACGGATCACCCGCACCGCGTAGGCGAGTCCGACCAGCAGCAACGACAACACCGGCAGCACCAGCACCGAAGGCGTCGACAGCGGTGAAGCACCAACCGGCACCAGCGACACGGCAGGCAGCCACCGCAACGACACCGCGAACACCAGCACCAGCAACCCGGCGACCACGAACTCGGGCACCGACACCAGCAGCAACGCCCCGAGAGAGATCACCCGGTCCGCCGAACGGCGCCAGGCCGCCCACACCGCGAGCCCGAACGACAACGGCACCAGCAACACCAGCGTCACAAGGCTGAGCAACACCGAGTTGCCGACCCGGTCGGACAGCATGTCGGTCACCGGCCGGCCAGAGGCCGAAACCCCGAGATCGCCTTGCACCACACCGAGAACCCACGAGCCGTAGCGCTCCAGCACCGGCCGGTCCAGGCCGAGGTGTGCGCGCACCTCGGCGATCCGCGCGGGCGAGGCGGTGGCCCCGAGCCGCGCGGTGACCGGGTCGCCCGGCAGCAGGTCGACGCCGACGAACACGGCGAACGACAGCAGCACCAGCAACCCCAGGCTGGACAGCAGCTTTCTCACGCCAGACCGGCCTTGCCCAGGTAGGGGTACTTGGGCTGGTCCCGCACGTCGACGCCCGCGACCTCACGGCGCGCCAGCGACAGCACGTCGGCCAGGCCCCAGACCACGGTGTTGCCGCGGTCGTACATGACGTTCTGCGCGGTCTCCCAGGCAGACGCGCGCTCGGCCTCGGACGCGGAGGCGATCGCGCGACCGAACGCCTCGTCGAACTCCTTGTCCCCCAGCGCAAGCGGCGGGAAGCCGCTGATCCGGCCGTAGATCACGGCCAGCGCCGAGGGCCCGCTGGAGAACGCCACCGCGTCCGCAGCCGCCACCGCGGCGGGCTCGAAGAACTCCGCCGGCCCCACGATCTGCGGCTTGACCGTCAGCCCGATCTCCTTGAGCTGCTCGGCGACGAGCTGCGTCGAGGCGTTGTAGCCGATCTCCCACTCCGCCGACCGGAACGTCACGGAAGCACCGGACAAACCTGCCTCGGACAGCAGTTTGCGCGCCTGGTCGACATCGCGCTTCAACGGCTCACGTGCCGTGAAGTACTTGGCACCGGCGCACAACAGGTCGTTGCCCACCGCGCCGTACCCGAGCAGCACCGAGTTGACCAACGCGGAACGGTCGATGCCGAGCCGCACCGCGCGACGAGCCCGCGGGTCGTTGAACGGCGCCTTGGTCGCGTTCAGCACGAACCCGAAGCTGGTGCGGGCGGCGGGACCCGCGGTCCGCACCTCGAAGCCAGGCACGCCCGTCTTGGCCGTGGTGAACGGGATGTCGCCCGCGAAGTCCGCCTGCCCGGTCGACACCGCGTTCACCTTCGCGGCCGGATCGCTCAACGACAGCAGCACCAGCGAGTCCGCGGGCGACGACCCGCCCCAGTGCCCGTCGAACCGCTCCAGCCGCGCTTCCCGCCCGGCCTCGAACGCGGTCACCCGGAACGGGCCGGTGCCGACGGCGGAGGCACCGGTGAAGCCGCTGGGCACGATCTTCGCGGGGAAGGCGGCGAGGAACAGCGCCGGATCCCCGACGGCCCGGGTCGTGGGCACCACCAGGGTCAGCGGATCGACGACCCGGACGTTCGCGACGTCGAAGAAGGCACCGAGCTGCGTCGGATACGGCCGGTCCGGCGAGCACATGTACTTCAGGCTGTACTCGACATCGGACGCCGTGAACGCCTTGCCGTCGTGCCACTTCACGTCCGGCCGCAGCTTCAGCTCGAACGACGACGGGCCCGGCGTGGCCGACAACGCCAGCGCGGGCTCGACCGCGGCACCGCGCAGTGCGAACAGCGCGTCGTAGATCACGTCGTTGCGCACGAAGTCCACCGGCGAGCCGCCCGCGAACGGGTCGATGCTCTCGGCGGCCCCGCCACCGGTGAAGACAGCGCGCAGAACACCGCCACGCCTGGCTTCCACCACGGCGTTCTGGACGGGAGCCGCACCGGGCGCGCCACCGCAGGCGGTCAGCAGGGCACCGACGCCGGCCAGGCGCAGCACGTCACGACGGTTGAGCGACATCACAGGTCCTCGTCTTCGGCCAGCACGGTGATGCCGTGCAACAGGGATGGGTCAAGGGGGCGAGCAAGCCCGGCCAGGCGGATCGCGCGCACCCGCGTCACCGGTCCGGGAGAAACCTCGAACACCGGGTCACCGGCGACGATCCGGTCGAACACCGGGCGATCGGCCGGTGCCACGTCCATCACCACGCGCACCAGCTCGGACGCGCCGTTCGGGTGCGAGATCGACGCCGGGTGCTGCGGCGGGTCGTACGGCGTCACCAGGAACGGCACGGACGGGTTGCGCGGATAGGCGAACGAGAACCGGATCCCGTCCCGTTCCCACGGCACCACCTTCCCGATCGGCACCCCGACCGACGAAGGCTGGTCCACGAGCACAGCGACGTCGCAGAACCCCTCACCGGCCACCGCCCAGCCCGCCATGCGCGTCCCGGAGCCCTTGCCCCAGAACAGGTTCAGCGGAACCCGCGAGAACCGGGCACCGGCGGGCGTGGTCACCAGCTCGATGATCGGCCCCTTGGCGAACCACACGTGGGCGTGGCGCGCCGAAGCGGGCTTCACCTCGAAGCCCAGCGCGCGGAAGTCGGCCGCGGCGCGATCGAGCGACGCCACCTTCACCAGCACATGACTGCAGCTCACGACACCGCCAAGATCTCGTCGAGGGGAATGACTCCGGGTTCGGACGGCCTGATCAGGGCAGGCATGCCGAGCAGAGCGCTCAGCTCCCGCCACGCGGTCGACACGCTCAGCGCCCACTGCCGTCCCGCCGGGTTGTGCAGGTCTGCCAGCGCCCGCGAAACAGCCTCCGGCCACAACTTCGCGAACACGTCCACATAGGACACTGCGTTACCGAGCACGACCACGTTCGGCGTCGCCAGCCGCGGGTCGTCCATGATCAGCCGACCGGCGGAGTCGCGCGGCGAGTGCAGCCGCGGGTTCCACAGCACCGGCCCGTGCGTGTCGGCGAGCTCCAGCACCCCGCCCTCGCAGCCGATCGTGATGCGGTGCAGGAAGAACGAGTGGTTGTCCGGATCCTCCGGATGCACCTCGTTCTGCACCCGCAACGTCAGCGGGATGCCGCCGATCCGCCCGTGCAGGCTCACGAACGGCCCGCCGGAGGACACCGGCCCGAACTCCCACGGCCGCAACCCGGCGATCCGGCCGAGCACGTCGATCAACGGGTACAGCACCTGGCTGTTGCAGGCCGCGTCGATGAACTCGATCCGCTGGTGCTTCTGCAGCACCTCGGCCACCGCGAGGAACTTCCGCACCGGCCCCAGGTTCGGGTACAGCGTGTTCACCGCGTAGGAAACTCCGGCGGTGCGGGCCTCGCGCAACAACGAAGCGATCTCGTCCGCGTGCACCGGATGCTCCTGCAACACGTGCACGCCACGCTTCAGGAACGACCGCGCGATCTCCGTCCCCGGCCCGCCCAACGCCCCGGACTTCAGGACCACGCAGGCGACATCGACGTCCGGAACCTCGTCGACCGAGGTATACAGCGGTACTCCACGAGCAGCGGCGAGCTGCTCCGAGTACGCACTCCCCCGCGCCAGGATCCCCACGAGATCGGAACCCACCGCATCCAGGTAGATGCGGCCGAAAGACGTACCGGCGACGACTACGCGCACGACGGCACCAGGAACCGGGAGACGCTGCGCAGCTTCTCGACCGTCTCCTCCAGCTCGCGCTCGGGCGTCGACTGCGCCACGATCCCCGCGCCCGCCCGCAACCACGTCTCACCATCGCGCCGGAACACGCTGCGCAGCACCAGAGCCGCGTCCAGCGACCCGTCCGCGTCGATCCGCACCACCGCGCCGCTGTAGAGCCCGCGCTCCGGTTCGACCCTGCCGATCAACGAGCACGCCTCGGCCTTCGGGATGCCCGACGCCGTCACCGCGGGGAACAACGCGGCCAGCGCGTCCCACGGCGAACGGCCCGGTGCCAGCAGCCCGGTGACCTCGGACGCGAGGTGCTGCACGCTGCCGCGTTCCTTGACGGACATGAAGTCCGCGACCTTCACCGACCCGTGCCCGCACACGCCCGTCAGCTCGGCGGCCGCGAGCCGCACGGAGATCGCGTGCTCGAAGACCTCCTTGGCGTCGCGGTAGAGCTCCTCACGCCGCGCCACGTCGAACACCGCGTCGTTCACCAACGCCCGAGTGCCGGCCAGCGGTTGCGTGATCACCTCACCGAGGCCGTCGACACTGGCCACGACCTCGGGACTGAAGCCGAGCGCCTCCCAGCCGCCGAGCCGCAGCAGGAACGACCGCGCCGGGTCGTTGCCGCGCCGGCCCGCCAGGTAGGTCGCGGGGAAGTCGAGGTCGGCGGGCAGCGGCACGACCCGTGACAGGATCACCTTCTCCAGCAGCCCGGCCCGGATGTCCGCGACGGCGGCGGCGACAGCGGCCCGGTAGTCGTCGGCGCCGCACGTCTCGATCGGCGCCTGCACCCGTTCCCCGCCGACGACCAGCGGCGCGACGGAAGCGAGGCGTTTCTCCAGCAGCAGAAGGGATTCCTCGTCCACCGAGCGCAGCAACGCGCTGCCGTCGCCGAACCGGATCTCGTCCCGCGGCACCGCGAGGTAGCCGGTGCGCTCGAACGTGACCCACCCGTAGGCCGTGCGCCCGTGGAACGCGGCCAGCTCGCCGAACCCGCCGGAGACGGTCTCCGCCTCACCTTCGGCGAACCACACCGCACCCCGGTCCTCGTAGACCACGTGCGGCTCGACACTCGCGCGCGCCAGCGCCGCGGCTGTCTCCAGCGGGTCGGCCGTCCAGGGGACGCGCCGCTCAGACGTTCTCAAGGTCCCTCATCTCCAGGGTGGCTGCAACGATGCTCAACAGAGCGTCCACTTCGGACACCAGGTAGAAGTGCCCGCCGGGCAGCACGTGCCGCGCGAACGGACCGGACGTGAACCGCGCCCAGTCACCGGCCTGCTCGGGCGTCACCTCGCTGTCGGCCGAACCGAGCACCGCGGTGATCGGACAGCTCGGCAACGGGCCGGAGCGGTACGCGTAGGTCTCGGCGATGCGGAAGTCCGCGCGAATCGGTGGCAGAAACACAGATCGGGCCTCGGGTTCGGCCAGCAGCGCGCCGTCCGTGCCGCCCAGCCGCACGATCTCGCCGACGAGCTCGGCGTCCGGAAGCTGGTGCACCCGGCCGTTCTCGCGGCCGTCCGGCGCCTGCCTGCCGGAAACGATCAGGTGAACGGGCGGTGTCCCGTAGCGGTGTTCCAGCACGCGCGCCGCCTCGAACGCGGTGATCGCCCCGAGGGAGTGCCCGAACAGGACCAGCGGCTTGTCCTTCGGCACCGCTTCCGCCACGGCCCGAGCCAGTTCCGGAACGCTTGCGGCACAAGGATCTCCGATGCGATCAGCGCGGCCGGGGTACTGCACGGCGTGCACCTCGGCCGGCAACGCGCCCCACCCGTGGAAGAAGCTCGCCGATCCTCCGGCGTGTGGCAGGCACACGATCCGCACTGCGGCGCGCGGCCGAGGCGCGCGGCAACGCAGCCAGGTTTCACTCTTCACGAAACAGCCCCCACTTGCCTCACCCGATAGAGTCATCGTGGGCACTACTGACAATGATTGTCAACGTCGCATAGGACCAACCACCCCCGTTTGGTCAAGTTAGGCTAACCTAACTCAACGGTCAATCGCGCGTCTCAACTCGAGGGGAACCAGTGCGCAAGTCCTTGGCGCCATTGCTGATCACCGTTCTGGTGATGTACTCGGCGCAGCAGTTGCTCACCCCGATCCTCGCCCCGCTCTCCCGTGAGCTGACTCTCACCGAGACGCAGCTGGGGCTGGTGATCACGATCGCCGCGGCGGCGCTCACCGTGTCGAGCCCGCTCTGGGGCCGCGCGCTCGACACGATCGGGCTACGCCGCGTGCTGCTCGCCGGGCTCGCCCTGTGCGTCACGGGACTGGCCGGATTCGCGGTGGTGTCCAGCCTGGGCCTCGACGAGACGCTGACGCCCGGCCCGATCTTCACGCTCATGCTCGTGTTCCGGAGCGTCATCTTCGGCGCAGGTCTCGCCGCACTGCCCGTCGCGGCGCTCGCCGTCGCCGGCACGGCCACGACCGACGAGGCCGAACGCACCAAGGCCGTAGGGCTGGTCGGTGCGGCGCAAGGACTTTCCATCGTCATCGGCCCGGCCGCCGGTGGCGCGCTCGCCGTCTTCTCGTTGCTGCTGCCGCTCTACCTCGCACCCGTCATCGCCGCACTGCTCGCGCTCTGGGTCGGCATCGCGGTGAAGCCGGCAGCCGTCGAACGTCCACAGCAGACGGTCCGATCCCGGCCGTGGGAGTTGTGGCCGGTGTTCGGCGTCGGGTTCCTGATGTACCTGTCACTCGGCCTCGTGCAGGTGATCGTCGGGTTCCTCGTCGCTGACCGGCTGCACCTCGATTCCCGCGCCACCGCGGGAGCTGTCGGCGTGGTGTTGTTCGTCGCGGGCATCGGGCTCGTCGCCACGCAGGGTGCGCTCGTGCCGAAGCTGCGCTGGCCGGCCGCCAGACTGATGCGCGTCGGCGCGCCGATCGCGTTGGCGGGCTACGGAATTCTCACGTTCGCCTCGTCGCTGTGGTTGATGGCCGCGGCGTTCCTCGTGACCTCCGTCGGCCTCGGCCTGGCGGTGGCGGGCTTCGCCGCCGCGGCCTCACTCGGTGTCGGCCCCGAGCACCAGGGCTCGATCGCCGGGCTCATCAACGCCACCACCGGGCTGACGTTCATCCTCGGACCGCTGCTGAGCACCGCGCTCTACGAGGTTGAGCCGGTCGTGCCGGTGATCGCCGCCGCGGTGGCCGCCGCGCTCGCCTTCGGTCTGTCGCTGCGAAAAGTCACGCCGCGCACGCCACAATCGGTGGCGTGAGGCTGTCCGTCGCGATCTGGCCGCCGCCGGAGATCGTCGCGGTGCTCGGTGCGCTCCACCGGGCACCGGGCGTGCGGTGGTCGGCGCCCGAACAGTGGCTCGTCAAGGTGCGGCCGCTCGGCACCGTGCCCGAACGGGTCGTGCCCGGCCTCGTCGAGGCGCTGGCCGAGGAACTCGACGGCGCACCGGCGGCCAGGTGCGTGCTCGGCCCGCGCACCCGTCCGATCGGGCAATGGCTCGGCGTGCCGGTGTCCGGTCTCGACGAGCTCGCGGCAGCGGTGTTCGGCGCGACCGCGCCCATCGTTCCCGTGACGCATCCTCAGCCGTTCCAGGCCGATGTGGTCGTCGCGCGCGGCCGGGTGCCCGCGTCGGTGGCGGGTGAGGCGATCAGTGGCGAGTGGATCGCCGACAGGATCGCGTTGGTGGCCGATCGAAGCTCACCCGGCAGAACGCGGTTCGAGGATCTGGCTCGCTTCGAGCTGGAACGCCCGGCGTAGCTCGCACAACGCGTAGTGCGTGCGGGACTTCACCGTCCCCGTCGGCACGCCCAGACACACAGCAGCCTCGGTGTAGGTGCGGTCGTTGTAGTAGAGCTCGGTCAGCACGCGACGGTGTTCATAGGACAGAGATGCGAGCACCGCCTCCATCAACAGCGCGTCGACGACACGCTGGGCGTGATCCGGAACTGGTTCCGGTTCGTGTTCTGCGGTCTCGTGCGGCCGCACCGTCCTCGCCCGCACCCGGTCGATGACGACGTTGCGCGCCACCGTGATCAGCCAGCCGCGAGCGGAGGATCCGTCGGCGAACGACTCGGGATGCCGCCAGGCCCGCAGGAAGGTCTCCTGCACGACGTCCTCGGCGGCCGCGCGGTCTCCGGTCAGCCGGGTCGCGAAGTTCAGCAGACAGTGGTGATGATCCTCGTAGAGCACGCGTAGGAAGTCGTGCATGCGGGTCAGTGAAATCGACCCCCGCCCGACGGACAACGAACCTGTCTGATCCGATAGGGAACCCCGTACAGCAAGTGTGCCATTACGCTGCGCACGTGAGGCGTTACTTCAGCGCGCTCGTGCTGGCACTGCTCGCCGCGACGGTTGTGGCCGTCCCCGCGCAGGCCCACGCCGAGCTCAAGAGCAGCAATCCGGCGTCCGGCGCGGCACTCGACGCGCCGCCCCAGCAGATCGAGCTGACGTTCAGCGACGTCATCAGCCTGCCCGACGGTGACGCGGTCACCGTGACAGGGCCCGACGGTGCCAAGTGGCCCGTCACGCAGACCCACGCCGCCGACAGGACGATCACGGCGAAGGTCGACGCCGCCGCGGCGAAAGCGGGTGCTCACACGCTCGAGTGGCGAGCCACGGCCGACGACGGTGACGTCATCAGCGGCAGGTTCACCTTCACACTGAACGTGGCCGCGCCGACCTCCGAAGCGCCGACGTCGTCCGTGACGATGAGCGCACCGGTGTCGAACGCTCCCCCGGCGACCACGCCGGCCGAGTCAGGTGGCGTGCCCGCCTGGCTGTGGGTCGTGGTCGGGCTGATCGCGGTCGTCGGCGCGATCCTGCTGGTCCGCCGTCGCAAGACCTAGTCGTCGCGAGATGAGGTCGCGTTCGGCCGGGTGCTCCGCCCGTTCGAGCGCGGCCTTCAGCGCCGCAGACGGGTCTTCGCCGAGCCGTTTCAGCAGATCAGCGCGGACGGCGTGGAACAGGTGGTAGCGGTCGAGGTCGAGCGCGTCGACTTCTTGCAAGGCCGCGGCCGGTCCCTCGACCTCGGCGAGGGCGACGGCGCGATGCAGGGCCACGACCGGGCTGGGCATGATCGCCAGCAACTGGTCGTAGAGCGCCAAGACCTGATGCCAGTCGGTCGGCGGATCGCTGTGCACGGCGTTGATGGCGGCCTGGATCTGGTACGGCCCCGGCCGGTTCCAGCGCAGGCAGCGCCGCACGATGTCCTGGCCCTCCGCTATCAGCTCCGCGTCCCACCGCGACCGGTCCTGGTCCTCGAGCAGCACCAGCGAACCGTCCACGACGCGAGCCTCCTGGCGTGAGGCGACGAGCAGCATCAACGCGAGCAGCCCCCACACCTCTGGTTCGTCCGGCATGAGCTGGGCCAGCACGCGCCCGAGCCGGATCGCCTCCCCTGTGAGCTCGGCCTTGTCCAGGTAGCCCTCGTTGAAGATCAGGTAGATGACCGCGAGCACTGCCTTCAGGCGTTCGGGCAGGTCGGCGTCACGCGGCACCCGGTACGGGATGCGGGCCGCGCGGATCTTGCCCTTCGCGCGCACGATCCGTTGCGCCATCGTGGGTTCGGGCACCAGGAACGCCCTGGCGATCTCCGCCGTGGTGAGACCGCCGAGCAGCTTCAGCGTCAGCGCGACCTGGGCCTGCAGCGCGAGCGACGGGTGGCAACAGGTGAAGATCAGCCGCAGGCGGTCGTCCGGCACGTCTCCCACCTCCTCCTCCGGTTCGTGCTGCAGCAGCGCTGCCTGCGCGTGCTTCTCGCGGCCCTTGGTCTCGCGGCGCAGCCTGTCGATGGCGCGGTTGCGGGCGGTGGTGATGATCCAGCCCGCTGGTGCCGGCGGGACGCCCTTGACCGGCCACTGTTCGGCGGCCGTGGCGAAGGCGTCCTGCACCGCCTCCTCGGCGAGGTCGAGGTCGCCGAGGACGCGGGTCAGGACGGACACGGCGCGGCCGTACTCCGCACGGAAGATCTGCTCGATCATCAGTAGGCGATGGGCCTGACCTCGATCGACAGCGGGGCCAGCACGGTGGCGAGCTTGCGGCCCCACTCCAGTGCCTCGTCGAGGTCAGCGGCCTGGATGACCGTGAAGCCGCCGATGTGCTCCTTGCCCTCGGTGAACGGGCCGTCGGTCATCAGCACGTCGTCGTCCTTCGCCCTGAGCACGGTCGCGGTCGACGGCGGGTGCAGGCCGACCGCGAAAACCCACGCGCCCTTGGCCTGCATCTCCTCGTTCAACGCGGCCAGGTTCGCCATGATCGGGTCGAGCACCTCGGGCGGCGGGACCTCACCGTCGGGCTGGTAGATGCTGAGCAGGTACTTCTGGGTCATGGTGGTCTCCTTTCGCCCTTTGTACGAACGCGGCCCGCCGGTTTCGACAACCATGGCGACATGATCCCGTTGATCCTCCCGCTCGACGACTCGGCCGCAGGCCTCGCGACGGCCGGGGGCAAGGGCTCCTCGCTCGCGAGGCTCGTCCGGGCAGGGCTGCCGGTCCCCGCGGGGTTCTGCCTCACCACCCGCGCCTACCGGGAACGGTCGATGGAGGGCGTGCTGGAGGCGTTCCGGGAACTCGGCGGGCCGGTGGCGGTGCGGTCGTCGGCGACCGCGGAGGACCTGCCGGGGCTGTCGTTCGCCGGGCAGCACGACACGGTGCTGAACGTGACCGAGGACAACCTCTTCGACGCGATCCTGCAGTGCTGGGACTCGCTGCGGTCTGACCGCGCCGTCGCCTACCGCGAGCGCAACGGGATCGAGTCCGCCGAGATGGCCGTCGTCGTGCAACGGATGGTGCCCGCGGACGTGTCCGGCGTGCTGTTCACGGCGGATCCGGTGACCGGGCGGGCGGAGCCGGTGATCAACGCGGTGCGCGGGCTCGGTGAGGCGCTGGTCAGCGGCGAGGCGGACACCGAGGAGCTGCTCGACGACGCCCGGAAGCGCGAGCTGATCGCGTTCGGCGAGCGGATCGAGGCGCTGCACGGGACACCGATGGACGTCGAGTGGGCGTTGGCCGGCGGCGAGTTCCAGATCCTGCAGGCACGGCCCATCACGTCGTTGCGGGTGGAGTGGAACGACACCCTCGACGGCGACTACCTGTGGTCCAACGGCAACGTCGGCGAAGCGATCCCCGAGGTCATGACGCCGGTGACGTGGTCGCTGGTGAAGGTGCTGTCGAGCATGACGATCGGGCCGCACCGGATCTCCGGCAACATCGGCGGCCGCTTCTACCTCAACCTCAGCACCTACACCGCGCTCGGCACGGCCATCGGCAAGGCCGACGAGATGATGCGGTCGGGCGCGGAGACGTTCGGGCGCATCCCGGCCGGGGTGACCGTGCCGCCGCTGCCGATGTCCCGGCTCGCGATCATCGGCGCGGTGCTGCGGTCCGCCGGTGAGCCGCTCAAGCAGCAGATCCTCTACCGGACACGGCTGCCCCGGCTCGTCCGCGACAACCCCGCCCGGTGCGCCGCCGCGCACCAGGCGATCGCGGGGTGCACGACGCCGGCCGCCTTGCTCGACCTGTGGCGTCGCGACCTCGACCAGCTGTTGCGGTTCGTCTGCCCGGTCCTCGACGCCGGTGCGCGGATGATCTCCGGCGGACCGGCGGCGTTCCGGCGCGAGCTCGGCGAGCTGGTCGGCGAGGAGGACGCGGCGACGTTGCTGACCGGGTTCCACGACGGCACCGGGCTCGCGAGCGTCGGGCCTCTGGTCGGGCTCGCCCGGTTGCGGTCGGGAGAGATCGACCGGGACGAGTTCGCCCGGACCTGGGGTCACCGCTGTTCCAGCGAGTTCGAGATCTCCGCGCCGCGTCCGGCAGAGGATCCGGAGTGGATCTCGCGGCAGCTGGAGACGCTGGCGGATCCCGAGGCGTTGCTGGAGCGTCAGGCTTCCGCGCGTGCGGCCGCGTGGGATCGGCTGGTGGCCGCGTATCCCGCGAAGGCTGCCGGGATCCGCAGGCAGCTCGGCCGGATCGGGGCGGGCGCGCGGGCACGGGAGCAGGCGCGGTCGGAGATGGTGCGGGCGTTCTGGGTCATGCGGGCGTTCGTCCTGCGAGCCGGCGAGCTGACGTCGTCCGGTGACGACCTGTTCTTCCTGCCGATCGACGACGTGCTGCGCGTCCTGGACGGTGAGACGTCGTTGTTGGACCGGGTGCGCGCGCAACGGCAGGCTTACGAGCGGTATCGCGCGCTGCCGCCGTATCCGGCGGTGATCCGCGGCCGGTTCGATCCGGAGTCGTGGGCGGCCTCACCGAACCGCCGAGCCGACCTCTACGACGCGAGGACCGACGTGCCGATGCCGTCGGACGTCACGGGTTTCCCGGGCTCGGCGGGTGTGGTCGAGGGTGTCGCCAGGGTGCTGGCCAGGGTCGAGGACGGTGAATCGTTGCAGCAGGGCGAGATTCTCGTGACCACGGTGACGAACATCGGCTGGACGCCGCTGTTCACCCGTGTCGCGGCGGTCGTGACGGACGTGGGTGCGCCTCTCTCGCACGCGGCGATCGTGGCGCGGGAGCTGGGGATTCCGGCGGTGGTCGGGTGCGGCAACGCCACGACGAGGATCGCGACCGGAGATCGGGTCGAGGTCGACGGGGCACGGGGCACCGTGCGGAAGGTGTGCTGAACCCACCACCCGTCCGCCGCCGGGTGGTGGTTCGGCACACCGAGGTCAGTTGTGCACGGGCACGCAGCTGTGCATCGAGACGAGCTGACGCCGCATGCGTTCCCGCAGCAGGTCGATCACCTCGGTGACCGTGTCCGCCTCCGCGTACGCCTGCACCTCGACCCACTTCAGGTCGAGCCGGGCGTGCGCGTGGATGACGGACTTGTCCGAAGTCAGGTTGACCCAGGCGAAGTCGACCCGGTCGGGCGCGTACCGGTCGAGCGAACCGATCCGCGCAGACGCGTAGTCCCTGGCCTGCTCGGGAATGGACTCCGCGAGCGAGACCTGGATGTAGTCCATCGACACCTGCCTCCTCAAGGCAACGCGGCATCGTCGCGTGGCCTGTTCGACGGTACGAAAGCGATCGCAACGCCGAACGGGGCGTTGGTCCCGACAGCGCAGGGTCTTTCTCCTGGAATGGCGCGGCCGGTGGACCTGGGGATGTCACTGGACCAATGCAGAGACCCGCTGGTCGAGCTGTTCTTCGGTGGGGGCGCCGGTGAGCAGTTCCACCGAGCCGTCACTGCGGACGAACGCGAACGTCGGCTGAGCGGTCACCCCGAACCGCTTCCACACGGAGCCGTCGAGGTCGGCCAGATGCGGGAACCCGGTCATCCGGTGGTCGGACACGAACTTCTTCATCGCGTCGAGCTGGTCCTCCGCCGCCACGCCGACGAACTGGACCTTGTTGTGGCGCTCGGCGATCTCGGCGACCTTCTCCGCCTCCGCGTTGCACGACGGGCACCACGGCGTCCAGAACCACAGCACGGCGGGCTGGCCGACGAGCTTGTCACCGCGGAACTCCGCTCCCTCCAGCGTCCTCGCGGTGAACTGGAACTTCTCCGGGGCGGGCGCCTTCTCCGCGCACCCGGCGAGCAGCAGGACTCCCAGCAGTACTCCGAGGATGCGCATGGGCTCCTCACCTCCTGTCTGGGCGTACGGCCTTGCGCCTCCTCCGGTTCAGCCACCACGCGCCCCCGATGACCAGGACCACCGCGAACGGCCACGGGCCCAGCGCCCCGACCCCCGAGGCGGCGGCACACGTCCTGGGTCGCCCCAATTTCGGTGTTGTACAAAGCTGAGCGGTCGTCGCTCACCCGACCGATCTGTCAGACACACCTTGTGGCTCCCCGATTACGCGCGGTATGGTCTAGACCTTCAACCGCCGCCGCGATGTAACGCATGCAAAGCAACATCAAGGCAAAGGAAGTCACATGAAGAATCGACCCAGGCTTGCTGCCGCATTGGCAGGTGTTCTGGCTGCACCGTTGGTCCTCGTGGCTCTCCCCACCGGTACGGCGTTCGCGCACGGCTACGTGTCGTCGCCGGCCAGCCGCCAGGCGCAGTGCGCGAGTCGCACGATCTCCTGCGGCGCCATCCAGTACGAGCCCCAGTCGGTCGAGGGGCCGAAGGGCCTCAAGAGCTGCCACGCCAACCTGCAGCAGTTCGCCGAGCTCAGCAACGACAACAAGGGCTGGCGGGTCCACAACGTCGGCTCCACGGTGACGTTCAACTGGACGTTCACCGCACGGCACCGCACGCGCGACTACGACTACTTCGTCGACGGCAGGAAGGTCGCGAACTTCAGCGGCAACAACCAGCAGCCGCCCGCGACGGTGTCGCACAAGGTCAACGTGCCGAAGGGCAAGCACAAGGTGCTCGCCGTGTGGAACATCGGCGACACCGCGATGGCGTTCTACTCCTGCATCGACGTCAACGTGAGCTGATCACCGATCGGTGCGCGAGGTCCCCTTCCGCTCACGCACCACCGCGTCGGCGTCGAACGGCATGAGGTTCAACGGCGGGCCGGACAACGGTTTCCGCAACGCGTCGAGGATCTTCGCGTTCATCGCCTCGATGATCGCGCGCGCCTCGGTGTCGGTCTCGGCCGCCAGGGCACGGGCCTTGGCGGTCTCGGCCTCCCTGCGCAGGACCAGGGAAGGGGGCAACCCTGTCGTGCCCTCTTCCTCCCGCACCTTCTTCCTGATCCACCAGTCTTCTTCCAGCGGCTCACCCGCGCCGGGCAACGGTTTGCCCGCGCTCGGCAGGCCGTCGAACTCACCGCGTTCCTGGGCTTCGCGGATCTGCCTGTCGATCCACGACTCGAAGTCCATGCCGTGCGGTTTCCGTTGTGTCATGGGGAAAACCTCCTGACCGCGGTGTGGACCGCCTCGACGAACGCGGGGCTGCCCTTGTGGCCGGCGTCGTCCACAAGGGTCAGTTCGGCGTCCGGCCACGCCCGCGCCAGCGCGTACGCGGTGTCCGCCGGGCAGCTCAGGTCGCGCCGGCCGTGGATCAACGCGGCCGGGATGCCCGCGAGCTTGCCGGCGTCGCGCAGCAGATCGTCGACGAATCCGAGATTCGCGTAGTAGTGCGCGATGATCCGCACCATCGCGATCACGTCGTCACCCACGTGGCTGCTGAAGACGTCCGGCTTTCCGTGGTTCTCCAACGACAGCACGGTGTCCTCCCACCGGCACCACTCGGCGGCAGCCTGCTCGCGGACCGCTCGATCCGGGTCCTCCATGAGGTCCGCGTACGCACGCACGACGTCCGGCGCGTTGCCGACGTGTGCGCTGAACCTCTCCCACGCCTCGGGGAAGAACCGGGAAACGCCCTTGTACAGCCAATCCAGCTCACGGGCAGACGCGAGGGTGACCGCGATGAGGATCATCTCGGAGACGCGTTCCGGGTGGCGCTGCGCGTAGGCGACGCCGAGCGTGGTGCCCCACGAGCCGCCGAACACGAGCCACTTCTCGACACCGAGATGCTCGCGGAGCTTCTCCATGTCGGCGATGAGGTGCTCGGTCGTGTTGACGCTCATGTCCGCGGCCGGGTCGCTCGCGTGCGGCAGGCTCCGGCCGCAGCCGCGCTGGTCGAAGAGCACCAGCCGGTACCGGCCCTCGGCGAGTGCCTTCCTCGCGTTGACCGAGCAGCCCGCGCCGGGCCCGCCGTGCAGGTACACGGCGGGCTTGCCGTCAGGATCACCCACGACCTCCCAGTAGACCCGGTTGCCGTCACCGGTGTCGAGAAGGCCGTGGTCCAGAAGCTCCATGATCTTCAGGGTAGCTAGATCTTCAGGAGCTTCCAGTTCAGTCCGGCGTCATCGGTCCGGTACACCTCGGCGAACTCCTGACCAGGACCACCGCGCACGAGGGCGGCGTGCCGCGCGTCGGAGAACGCCAGGTCCTCGAACGGCGGTCCGCCGAGCGTGAGCAGCGTGTCCCACTTCTCGCCGGGACCGCGGTGGACGAACGACCAGTCGCGCCCGGTCGCGGCCACCAGCGCCGCTTCCGGTGAGATGGCGAAGCCCGTCGTAATGCCCTCGCGTGGCGGCACGCTGATCGTCCTGAACGGCCCGCCCTCCGACTTGCGCAGCTCCTTGGTCATGTTCCCGAAGCCGGGATCGAAGCTGCACAACGCGTACCGGTCGGTGCCGACCGTGCCGAGCCGGGTGGCCGACACGTCCGTGCACGGCGCGGGCTCCTCCATCCAGCCCGACGGCGACCGGGTCCAGTACCGGTTCTCCTCGCCGACCCGCGCCAGCGACACGTGGCCCGGCGCGATGTCACCGAACGCCCGGCCCTTGACCTCGATTCCCGGCACCGGCTGCCACGAGCCGAACCACAGCTCGCGGTGGAACAGCCTGCTGGACGTGCCGTCGTAGATCACCGCCAGGAACCCGGAGGCGTCGAACCCCAGGGCTCCAACGGTTCCCTTGACGCCGGACGGCTCCCAGCGGGTGCCGCCGTTGCTGGTGACGAACAGCTGCTCGCCGTCGGTCACCATGCCGGCGGGGTCGTTCACGAAGAGCACTCGCAGCCGGTCCGACTCCGGGACCGACAGCGCCGGTGTCTTCACCCGAGTCCACGACGAGCCGCCGTCGAGCGTACGGACGAGCTGCGGGCATTTCGCGGTCTGGCACAGGGTGTCGAGGCCCAGCACCCAGCCGCGGTCAGCGGACACCCACGACGTCGACGCGGGGACGACCCCGGTGCCCGCGTGCGCGACGGAAGCGGTCAGTCCGGTCAGCAACAGTGAAACGACAAGGACAGCAATGCGTTTCCCCCACATCGCCTTCTCCCCTCAAGAGGCTGATTCCCACCCAACACCTCTTGCGCGTGAAGCGGCAACCACCCATCCCGCCACCAGCACACCCGCGCCACCGCTGAGCACGAACGTCAGCTCGGGACCGACCGCGTCCAGCAGCAGTCCACCGCCGATGTACGAAATCGCCGCAGCCACACCGATTCCGCCGTAGAAGTTCGCGAACACCCTGCCCGCCCGGTCAGCCGGGGTGAGCTTCTGGATCAGCGTGCTGTGCGCGATGTCCATCGCCGCGATGCCCAGCCCTCTGACCGCCTGCAGCACGAACGCCGACGCCACACCCCACGCCAGGCCGGTGAACAGGTTGCCCGCACTGCTGACGACGAACCCGGTGACCAGCAAGGTGATCATGCTCAACTTCGTGTTCCTGCCCAGCAGCGCGAACCCGGCCAGCAGACCAATGCCCACCGCGCCGAGGATGACGCCCGCGGCGCTGTCGGAGGCGTGGAACACGTTCTTGGTCAGCTGCAACACCGCGACGTCGTCGATCGCCGTGCACGCCACAACCCCGCAGAAGCCGAGGAAGATGATCCTGAGGGGCCGGTTGCCCCAGATCTCCTTCAGACCTTCCTTCGCGTCCATGAAGACCGTGCCGTTGGTCTCTGCCGGCAGTTTCAGTCTCGGCAGCCTCAGCAACAACAACGCCGACACCCCGAAGCTCACGGCGTCCACGAGCAGCACGCCCCTGGTGTCCATGAACGTCAGCAGCAGCGCGGCCAGGAGCGGCCCGATCACGTCCGCGCTGTTGGCGCCGAGACCCAGCGCGGCGTTCGCTTCCCCGAGCTGCCGGGGTTCGACAAGACTCGGCACCGCCGCCCGCGAGGCCGGGATGAAGATCTGTCCGAGCACCGCCCTGACGCCGACCAGCACGAGCAGGACGGGCAACGGCGGCAGGGTGAACGCGATGACCGCCAGCAGCACCCCTTGAGCCGCCTCGCACGCGATCATGACCGTGCGCCGGTCGAACCTGTCGCTGATGACACCCGTGAACGGGCTGAGCAACGACGGCGCGAAGTCGCCCACGAGCAGCAGCGCCGCCACCGCGACGGCCTTCCCCAGCACGGACTGCACGTGCAGCATCAGCGTGACGAGGCTGAGCGCGTCCCCAACGACAGAAACGACCCGCGCGGTGCTGAGCACACGCAACGGGCCGTTGTGTTTGAGGAGGGTCAGCACACGGCCATGATGTCCGCGCCTCGGTTGCCCCGCCATCGAGTTTCAACGACGGGTGGAAGCCCCCGGCGAGACTCGGTTTGAGCCGCGGACGCGGTCACGAGCAGAAGGTGTACCGCGAAAGTTTCAGCTGCCCGGTTTCAGCAGGCCGGACTCGCGGGCGGCGGCCACGACCTGAGTGCGCGACGACAGCCCGAGCTTGGCCATCGCGCGGTTGAGGTGCATCTTGACGGTGGCTTCCGAGAGTGGCCGGGCGGCCAGGCGTGCCGAGATCACTCACACGATTGTCCGGCAGCCCGGTCCGCACGACCGTCCCAACAGGATCGAATCACCCGGAGATGGCTACTTCAGCACGGCCTCCAGCTGGTCCGCCAGCTTGTTCATGATCTTGGCGTAGGAGGCGTGGCTCAGCGGGGCCACCGCGTTCCACTCCACGAACCGGCCGGCCTGCACGGCGGGCAGCGCCTGGAAGACCGGGTGGCCCTCCTTCATCTGCTCCGGGTTGAGGACGTGCTGACGGGTGTCCCACATGATCACGTGCTCTTTGTACGTGCCGGAGTTCTCCCACGACAGCGACTGGAAGTAGCCACCGCCCTCGGCATCCGGCTTGTCCGGCGTGAGCAGCGGCAGGCCGAGCTCCTTCGAGTACCAGTCGAGGTCGGGGTTGCGGGCGGGCACCGCGACGTAGAAGAGCTTCGGGTCCGCGCCGACGACCTGGATCTTCTGGTTGGCGGCCGTCATCTTCCTGCCGATCGCCCTGAGCCGGTCCGCGGCCTTGGTGAACGCCTCCTCGTCCGCCTTCACCTTGGCCGACTCGGTGTCGGCGCCCAGCGCCTTCGCGAGCTCGCGGAAGCGCTTGATGCCGTCAGGCAGCTGGATCTTCGACTGTCCGATGCCGACGGTCGGGGCGACCTTGAGGACCTTCTCCTCGAACTCGGCCGTGAGGTGCCAGAGACCGGTGACCTCGGGGTAGTGGCCGGCCACGACCAGGTCGGCGTTCAGCGCGGCGAACTTCTCGAAGTCGATCTCGCCGTAGCCGGGGCCGGTGATGTCGGTGACCTGGCCCGGGTCGATGCTGCCCGCCTCCGGGTCGGTGCTGCCGTCAGAACGCTTGAGCGGCCCGAACGTGCCGACGACGTTGATCCCGTAGTCCTTGAGCGCGCCGGCGGCGGACACCTGCGCGACCACGCGCTCCGGCCGCTTCGGCGCGGTGACCTCGTTGCCGCGGTCGTCCTTGAACGACCACTGGCCACCCGACTGCTCCGTTGGAGCGTTCCCACCGCACCCGGCCACTAGGCCGAGCAGCAGAACCGCGGCGACTGTTCTGCGCACCTGTCCACCTCCTGAGTTTAGCCTTACCTAACCTAGCAAGAGGCTTTACAAGATCCGCGACACCGGTAGGTTGGTCACCGTGCGGAACGAACTGACGACAGTGCGCCGTACTGCCGTCGCCATCGCGCTCGCGTTGCTCGCCGTTTTCGCGCTGCACCCGGCCTGCCCGCCCGAGCCCGCCCACCACGGCGCGTTCACGCCCGGCATCTCCGGCGAGTTCTGCCACCACGGCGACGCCCATCACCTGTCCGCCGCCGCACCCGCCCAGGCCGCCGTTCAGGCGAGCGCCGCCTCCCTCACCGCGCCGGAGGCGGACGTCGTGCCCGTCACGCGTCCCACCGCCGCGGCGCAGTCGTGCCCGTGGCGCGCCGAGCCCTCCCGCTCCGGGCGGACACTGCTGCTCGACCTCGGCATCTCCCGGACGTAGGCCGGCCGTCTTCCGCGTGCCCCGGCAGGACCTTCCGCGGTCCTGCCGCGCTGCCGCGCGCTCTCCCGACGGCCTGTCACCTTCTTCCGAGGGACTCCCATGTCTGTTCCGGTTCTGGACCGCAACACGCCCGCCGGCATCGTCGGCAACACGCCCGTGCTGTGGATCGACGAACTCTCCCGCACGTCCTCGTCCGGCTTCTGGGCGAAGCTCGAAAGCGCCAACCCCGGCGGTGGCATGAAGGACCGCGCCGCCCTGCACATGATCGGCCGCGCCCTGGAGCGCGGTGATCTCCTTCCCGGCGGCCACATCGTCGAGTCGACCAGCGGCACGCTCGGCCTCGGCCTGGCGCTCGCCGGGGTCGTGCACGACATCCCGGTCACGCTGGTGACCGATCCCGGCCTCGAACCGATCATCCGGCGGATGCTGCGCGCCTACGGGGCCACCGTGGACCTCGTGGAGAGCCCGCATCCGACCGGTGGCTGGCAGGAGGCGCGGCGCGAACGCGTGGCCGCCCTGCTGTCCGCGTTGCCCGGCGCCTACTGCCCCGACCAGTACAACAACCCGGACAACGTGGCCGGGTACGCACCGCTCGCCCACGAGCTGGCCGCGCAGCTCGGTCACGTCGACGTGCTGGTGTGCGCGGTCGGCACCGGAGGCCACTCCGCCGGCGTGGCCTCGGTGCTGCGCACGCACTTCCCGTCGTTGCGGCTGGTGGGAGTCGACACGATCGGCTCGACGATCTTCGGCCAGCCGGCGCGGACCCGGCTGATGCGCGGGCTCGGGTCGAGCATCTTCCCGCGCAACGTCGACTACCCGGCGTTCGACCAGGTGCACTGGGTCAATCCCGGCGAGGCCGTGTGGGCCTGCCGGACACTGGCTTCACGGCACTACGCGAGCGGTGGCTGGAGCGTTGGCGCCGTTGCACTTGTGGCGTCCTGGTTGGCGCGGACCTCGGCCGCCGCGACGCGGATCGCCGCCGTGTTCCCCGATGGCCCGCAGCGGTACTTCGACACCGTCTTCAGCGACGAGTACTGCGCCGGTCACGGGTTGCTGGACGTGGTTCCCGCCACGGACCCGCTGGAGATCTCTTCGCCGGGAGAGCGTGAAGTGCTGTCGTGGACAATGTGCCGGTCCGTTGTGGACCCGCTGGCGGTGACGGCGTGATCACACAGTTCCGGTCGTTCGACCGCAGCGTGCAGTTGTTGCTGCTCAACCAGTTCAGCATCAACGTGGGCTTCTACATGTTGATGCCGTACCTCGCGTCGCACCTGTCGGTGACGCTGGCGCTGGCCGGGTGGGCCGTCGGGCTCGTGCTGGGAGTGCGGAACTTCGCACAGCAGGGCATGTTCCTGATCGGTGGCACGCTGGCGGATCGCCTGGGGTACAAACCGTTGATCGTGGCGGGCTGTGCGCTGCGGACCGGCGGGTTCGCGTTGCTCGGGCTCGTGGACGGGTTGCCGGCGCTGGTGATCGCCTCGGCGGCCACCGGGTTCGCCGGGGCGTTGTTCAACCCGGCCGTGCGCGCGTACGTGGCCGCGGACGCGGGCGAACGGCGGGTCGAGGCGTTCGCGCTGTTCAACGTCTTCTACCAGACCGGGATCCTGGTGGGCCCGTTGATCGGGCTCGCGCTGACCGCGGTGGACTTCCGGCTGACGTGCCTGGTGGCGGCCTTCGTGTTCCTGGTGCTGACCGTCTTGCAGTGGCGGTCGCTGCCGGCGCGCGCCGGTACGGCTTCCGGCTCGGTGCTCGCGGACTGGCGGGCGGTGTCGGGCAACCGGCGGTTCGTGCTGTTCGCGCTGGCGATGACCGGGTCCTACGTGCTGTCGTTCCAGGTCTACCTGGCGCTGCCGCTGGCTTCCGGGTCGGCGGTGCTGACGGCCGTGCTGTTCGCCGTGTCGGGCGTGCTGGCGGCTGTGGGCCAGATACGGGTCACGGCGTGGGCTCGCGTGCGGTTCGGCCCGGACCGGTCGCTCGCGATCGGGATGCTGGTGCTCGGGCTGGCGTTCCTGCCCGCGATCTTCGGCGGCTGGGCGGGGCTGGTGCCGTGCGCGGCACTGCTCGCGCTGGGCACGATGGTGGTCTTCCCGTTCGAGATGGACAAGATCGTCTCGCTGGCGGACAACCGGCTCGTGGCCACGCACTACGGCCTCTACAACACCGTTGTGGGCGTCGGGATCCTGCTCGGCAATCTGCTCACCGGAATTGCGTTCGACGCCGCTGCGCGCGCGGGTGTGCCGTGGGTTCCCTGGCTCGCTCTCACGTCGGTGGGACTCGGATGCGCGTGGGCGCTGAAAAAACTGGCGTCCCGTGTCGATTCCGATGTCGATTCCGGGCTCGCTCACTCGACGTAGAGGCAGAGGCAGGTAACGGATCGGAGGACGCCATGATCGCCAATCTCATCGCGACGCTGGTCGAGGAAGACCTCGCGGAGGACGACGGCGTGCTGGCGCCCGACGACCGCCTGACCTGCCACGTGCACGGGAGATGGATCCACCAGTGCGTCTCGTCGCCCGTGCACGTCAACCCGGTCACGCGACACCGCTGGTGCCGCGGCTGCGACGCCGAGCTGGGCGTGGTGGTCGACGAGCTGGCCGGCGTTGTCGCGATGCGCTGCCCCCGCTGTGGGCGCGGGGGCAGCGCCGCCACCGCCCGCCTGATCGCCGCCTGCCGTGCCTCGATCGAGGCACGGCGGGCCGCCTGATCGGGTAGTTCTCGATCTTGCGGGCGGTTGGTCCGGTTAGGTTGGTTTGCGTGATTTCCCGCATCGCCGCTGCCGTCGCCGCGGCTCTCGTGACCGCCACGCCCGCCTCCGCTTCCGAGCTCGTGGACGTGGAGGTGGAGGCGTTCAACGACACGACCCTCGTCGAGGGGCCACTGGTGGCGACACCTGAAAGGTGAACCCCGTCGGCTGTTCGGCCGTACGCCTCCTCAGAAGTTGTTCCCGACTCTCTGAGGAGGCCGCGTGCCCGGCCGACGTGCTGCAAGGACGACCGCTCTGGCCGCCGTAGTCGCCGCGACGGTGGTGTCGATGCCTTCGGCACACGCTCAGCCCGCCGCTGACGCGCTGAAGGAGTACACGGAGCTGACGCATCACGCCGAGAAGCTCACCCAGGACCACCTCAAGGCCACGGGTGACCTCGCGAAGGCGAACGCGATCGTCGGCATCGCGACGGAGGCGGAGAAGAAGGCCCTGGCCGAGTCCGAGCAGTTCCGCGGCCAGGTCGACCTGCTGACCGAGGCGACGTTCGAGGGTGCGCGGTTCAACGACCTGTCGGCGTTGCTGACCAGTTCGTCCCAGCAGGACTTCCTGAACCGGATGCAGGCGCTGAACATGATCGCCGCCGACCAGAACGAGGCGGTGTCGCGTCTGGACGCCACCCTGTCGGCGGCCAGGAAGGCGCGGGCAGATGCCACCGCCGCCGCGAACGCCGCGGACAAGCTGGTCAAGGACGTGACGGTCCGCAAGACGGCGATGGACCAGCAGGTGGCGACCGCACGGTCCAAGTACCAGTCGTTGTCCGTGCCGCAGAGGCAGACGCTGGCGGCCACCGGCCCCAAGGTCACCGCGCCGGTACCGGCGGGCGCGGCCGGGGTGGCGCTGAACTTCGCACTGGGAGAGCAGGGCAAGCCGTACGTGTTCGGTTCGAACGGACCCGGCTCGTGGGACTGCTCGTCGCTGATGCAGGCCGCGTACCGGGCGGCCGGAGTGTCCATTCCGCGCGTCACCTACGACCAGGCGAAGGTAGGCCGCGCAGTGGGTCGCGGCGAGGTCGCGCCGGGAGACCTCATCATCTACTACGCAGGTCAGTCGCATGTGGCCATGGCCGTGGACGGTGTTCGCGCGGTGCACGCGTCCACTGAGGGCGTGCCGGTGAAGGTGGCGAACATCGACTCCATCGGACCCATTTCGGTGATCCGCCGGGTTGTCGGGTGACGCTTCTCTCCCACCCCGCGATAAACCAACGTGAGCGACTGTGAGAACGTGCTGACCGGTGAACTGTTGAGGACCCGGCGGTAGACGAACACAAGGTCGTTCCGTAACCTGTCCGAGACCTTCGGCCCAGCAGTTAACCCACTCGGGGCACACGCCAAGGTTGCCGCCTCACGCGCAGTAGTTCTCGCGGGGCGGCTGCCAGGAAAAAGGAGGAACCGCGACGTGGTGTCGCACCCCTCACGCCGTACCGTGCGTGGAGCGCTTGTGGCGACGGCGGCTGTCGTCGCGGCCGCACTCCCCACGACCCCGGCCACCGCACAGCCTTCTGCCGCGGACGCGCTCGCGAAGTACAACGAGCTGTCCGAGAAGGCCTCCAAGCTCAACCAGGACCACCTGAAGGCCCAGGGCGACCTCGCGGCCAAGCAGGGTGAACTGGACAAGGCCAAGGGCGACCTCGCCAACGCCCAGAAGGCCGAGGAGTCCCTCCGCGGTCAGGTGGACCTCCTCACCGAGGCCACGTTCGACGGCGCGCGCTTCAACCAGATCTCCGCGCTGCTCGTGAGCGACTCGCAGCAGGACTTCCTCAACCGCATGTCGGCCATCAACATCCTCGCGGCCGACAACGCGGACGCGCTGAAGAAGCTGCAGGAGGCGGTCGACGCCGCCGACAACGCGACGAAGACGGCCAACGAGGCCACTGAGACCTCGAAGAAGCTGCTCGGCGAGATCGAGCAGAAGA
Organism: Lentzea atacamensis; assembly: GCF_003269295.1. Classification (GTDB taxonomy): domain Bacteria; phylum Actinomycetota; class Actinomycetes; order Mycobacteriales; family Pseudonocardiaceae; genus Lentzea; species Lentzea atacamensis. Next base: position 1,502,142 of record NZ_QLTT01000001.1, read on the forward strand.
AGGCCGACCTCGACAAGCAGCTCGCGGAAGCCAAGGCTCAGTACCAGTCGCTGAGCGCGTCCGTCCGCAACCAGCTGAGCCAGGTCGGCGACATGTCGAAGATCTCGGTTCCGGCCGGCACCGCGGGCAAGGCGCTCGAGTTCGCCCTGCAGCAGCGCGGCAAGCAGTACGTCTACGGCTCCAACGGCCCGGACACCTGGGACTGCTCCTCGCTGATCCAGGCCGCGTACCGCTACGCGGGCGTGTCCATCGGCCGCACCAGCTACGCCCAGGCGGCCGCCGGTCGCCCGGTCAGCGTCAGTGAGATCAAGGCCGGCGACATCATCGTGTACTACTCCAGCCAGTCCCACGTGGCCATGGCGGTGGACGGCGTTCGTGCGGTGCACGCGTCCACGGAGGGTGTGCCGGTGCGCATCGCCGACATCCAGTCGATCGGTCCCATCAGCGTCGTCCGTCGTATCGAGGGCTGACACTGCGCTTGTGTGAGCGCCCCCTTCCCGGTTCGGGGAGGGGGCGTTTCGCGTGACGGCGGCCAGAACTTCTGGCTTCGTCGAGGAAGGACTCGGCCGCACCGCGCGGCACAGCCAGACGTGGTACGGCTACGAGACTGGACGCGCCTCGGGAGGCGTGCGCTGGAGCGGTGGACGCCCCCGGAGCCAACCCGCTGAAGGGCAGTCTGGCGCGGCCGGTGTTGCCCCGTCGATCTCCCGGAAGCACAATCCAGCCGTCGTCTGAGCGGCTCCGAGCCGAGCGGTCAGGCGCTGCACGTCCCCTGACGGCAGCAGCACGAATCGGGCCGGACCTCTCCCCTGCGAGAAGCCCGGCCCGATTCGCGGTGAGACCGCTTCCGGCGCACGACACAGCCCCGCCCGAGCGCGGGGCGGGAGAGCCGGAGAGGACTCGCGCCGGCAGCGGCGCGGAAGGTCAGGCCGTGGGATCCTGGCGCGCGATGGCGAAGGCCGGGTTGCCCTCAGCGTCCTGGCGCACGTCGAGGACCTTGTCCTCCAGGTACTGGGCGGCAGCCGGTTCCATGATGACCTTGGCGCCCGCGTCGGCCGTGACCACCTGGTCGCCGTCCGCCGCCTCGCTCAGCGACAGCTCCAGCGCTGCCTGGCTGTTGTGGTCAGCGGCCAGGGCGAAACGCAGGCCGACGTCGTCGGTGGTGCCCTCTGACTGCGACGTCAGCTCGTTGATGACCTCGGCAGCCATCGGCGTCACTTCGAGCATGTCGGACCCTTCAGCAGGAAACAAGAAACTCGTCCCGTGTTCCCTGCACTCGCCGGCTTCAACCACCATTCACCGAAGACGCAGGTGAACACCTACGCAACTCGATGGGCCGGGCGTGTCACCTCGTTTCGGACATGGCCGCACGCCGAGCACACGCGCGGTACCGGGATCAGTTCGGCGACCAGGCGCCACGAGTCCGCGAACGACGGGGCCTCCTGGCCCGGCACCAGCAGGCTGTCGAGCACCTCCTGGCGGCGCCGGCCCTTCTCGCGGCTGCGTTCCACCGGGTCGCGGCGGTGGGCCAGAGCGCGCGACTCGGCCCGCGCGCGCTCGCCCTCCGACGTCAGCGCGCTGCGGGAGCGCGGCGCGTGCAGAGCGGCGTTGCGACGGTTCACGCGGTACCACTCGCCCAGCGACACACCGGCTAAAGGCGGGCGGGCGAGGCGCGCGCCGTCCGCCGTCCACACCATCAGGCGCGCTCGCAGGAACTCGTGGGCCACCTGCGAGCGGGAGCGAGGCCTGCCCTGGCGCGTGCCGTCCGGGCGGGTGTCGACGGCCACCAGCAGGGCGTCGACGCTCCAGCCCGCCTTGAACCACGGCTCCAGCAGGCGGCGGATCCACCGGCGGTCCGCATCCGGCCACGAGGCTCGCACGCACAAGGATTCGACCGCGATGTCGACGTCGGCATTGGTCGACGGCACCACGCGGCCCGGCCAGCGACTGGGATCGATCTGCATCTGAACTGACCTCCTATAGCACACACGAACACCTGTTCGACATGGTGCCACGCAGGTCTGACAAAAACTGAATACCTGACCTCTGACCAGGCAAAACATCAGGCCACCAACACCGCTGCACCCGTCACCCTGCCCGCGCGGAGGTCCGACAGGGCCAGGTTCGCCTCGGACAGCGCGTACGGCTGGACGGCCACCGACAGCCGGTGCGAGGCGCAGAACGACAGGAACTCGGCAGCGTCGGCACGCGTGTTCGCGGTGACCGACCGGACCTGCCGCTCCTGGAACAGGTGTCGCTCGTACGACAGCACCGGCACGTCGGACAGGTGGATCCCGGCGATCGCCAGCGTCCCGCCGCGGTCCAGCGCCTCAAGGGCAGGCGGCACCAACGTGCCCACCGGCGCGAACAGCACCGCCGAGTCCAGCGGCACCGGAGGCACGTCCGCGGAGGCCGACGCCGCCCCCAGCGACAGGGCCAGGTCGCGAGCGGCCGCGGACCGGGTCACCACGTGCACCTCGTACCCGCGCGCGACGGCGACCTGCGCGGCCAGGTGCGCGGACCCGCCGAACCCGTAGATCCCCAGCCGCCCGCCGTCAGGAACCTCAGCCCGCTTCAACGCCCGATAGCCGATGATCCCCGCACACAACAACGGCGCCAGAGACTCGTTCGAATACCCGGTGGGCAACCGAAGTGCATAAGCAGCGGGAACGACCGCATAAGACGCATAGCCACCGTCAGCGTCCCACCCGGTGTACAGCGACGACGGGCACAGGTTCTCTGCACCGCGCAAACAGAACCGGCAAGAGCCACACGTGTGCCGCAGCCAGGCGATGCCGACCCGCTCCCCCACGACGAAACCGCCAGAAGCGACGACAACCTCACCCACGACCTGATGCCCCGGCACGACCGATGGCCGATGTACGGGCAGATCTCCGTCCACCACGTGCAGATCGGTCCGGCACACCCCGCAGGCGAGCACCCGCACCAGCAACTCCCCCGGAGCGGGTGACGGCACCGGCACGTCCACGGGCCGCAGCGGCGTGGTCTGCCACGAAAGCACGACTCCCAGGTTAGCCTGCGGAAATGGTGCACGACGAGCCTCACGACGAGGTCACCGGTGATCGGATGAACTGGCTGCGCGCGGGAGTTCTCGGCGCGAACGACGGCATCGTCTCGACCGCCAGCCTCGTCGTGGGTGTCGCCGGCGCCACCACGGAAAAGGCTCAGATCCTCGTCGCCGGCCTCGCCGGACTCTTCGCGGGCGCGATGTCCATGGCGTCCGGCGAGTACGTGTCGGTCAGCAGCCAGCGCGACGCCGAACGCGCCCTCCTCGCCAAGGAGCGCCAGGAGCTGAAGGAAACGCCGGAGGAGGAGCTCGAGGAACTGGCCGACATCTACGAGGGGAAGGGCCTCGACCCGGACACCGCGCAGGAGGTCGCCGAACAGCTCACCAAGCACGACGCACTGGCCGCCCACGCCGAGGCCGAGCTCGGCATCGACCCGGAGGAGCTCACCAACCCCTGGGGTGCCGCCATCGCGAGCTTCATCTCGTTCACCGTCGGCGCCCTGCTCCCGCTGGCGGCGATCATCCTGAGCCCCACCAGCCTCCGCGTCCCGATCACCGTCGTCGCCGCCATCGCGACCCTCGCGCTGACCGGCTTCATCAGCGCCAGGCTGAGCGGGGCACCGCGGCAGCGCGCGATCGTCCGCAACGTCGTGGGTGGACTGATCGCCATGGGCGTCACCTACGCGATCGGCTCGCTCGTCGGCCAAAGCATCGGATGACGCCGAACTGGGTACTGCCCAGACATGAGTGAAGAACGCGGCGCCTACGTCCCGGAAGACCTCGACTACGAAGGCCTCGACGAGGACAACCTCGAGAAGGACCCGCTGGAGGAGGGCATGGACCCGCCGGAGGGCTGGGCCGAGTCCGACAAGTACGGGATGACCGAGTACGAGCAGGCCCACCCCCGGCCGCTCGACGAACGTCTCAAAGAAGAACGCGGCGAGGACGACGAGACGGGTGCATGATCGAAGGATGAGCCTCGGTATCCCGGAGAAGATCACGGCGTTGCTGTTCGACCTCGACGGCGTGCTCACCAGTACCGCGGTCCTGCACCGCAAGGCGTGGAAGCAGACGTTCGAGGGCATGGGCCAGCCGTTCAGCGAGCAGGACTACCTCGCCTACGTCGACGGCAAGCCGCGCTACGACGGAGTCCGCAGCTTCCTCGCGTCCCGCGGCCTCACGCCGTCGGAGGACGAGATCCGGCGCATCGGCGATCAGAAGAACGACCTGGTCAACCTGATCATCGACGAGGAGGGCATCACGCCCTATCCCGCTTCCGTCCGCTACCTGCAGGCCGCGCGCGAGGCCGGCGTTCCCATCGGCGTGGTCACGTCATCGGCCAACGCCCTGCGCGTGCTGCGCGCGGGGAACCTGCTGGACTACGTCGACGCCCTCGTGGACGGCAACGTGATCGTCACGTCGAACCTGCGCGGCAAACCGGAACCGGACTCCTTCATCGAAGGCGCGAGAAGGCTCAAAACCTCACCGGAGAACGCCGCCGTCTACGAGGACGCGCTCGCGGGAGTCGCGGCGGGACACAAGGGCGGCTTCGGGTTCGTCGTCGGTGTCGACCGCGGCAACCAGGCGGCAGCGCTCAAGACCAACGGCGCCGACGTGGTGGTCAACGAGCTCGACGAGCTGCTGTCATGAGCTACGCGATCGAACCGTGGCAGCTGCGCTGGCAGGGACTCGCGGTGGACCAGCTGCACCGCACCGAGTCGACGTTCGCCCTGTCGAACGGCCACATCGGTTTGCGCGGCACTCTCGACGAGGGTGAGCCGCGCGGCCTGCCCGGCACGTACCTCAACGGCTACTACGAGGAACACCAGCTGCCGTACGGGGAAGCGGGCTACGGCTACCCGGAGGCCGGCCAGACCGTCGTCAACGTGACCGACGGCAAGATCATCCGGCTGCTGGTCGAGGACGAGCCGCTGGACATGCGCTACGGCAACGCGATCGAGCACGAACGCGTCCTCGACTTCCGCTCCGGCACACTGCGCCGCCGCACGCTCTGGGAGTCGCCGACCGGCCGGCGCGTGATCGTGCGCAGCGAGCGGCTCGTGTCGTTCACGCAACGCGCGGTCGCCGCGATCCGGTACGAGGTCGAGCCGATGGACGACGTGCAGCTCGTCGTCCAGTCCGACCTGCTGGCCAACGAGCCGACGATCCACCGCACCAACGATCCCCGCGTCGCCGCCGCGCTGGAGTCGCCGCTGGTCAACGACTTCACGATGGCCGAGAAGACGCGGGCCGTGCTGTGCCACCACACCAAGGTGTCCGGTCTGCGCATGGCCGCCGCGATGGACCACGAGGTCGACATCGCGGGAGGGCCGGACATCCGCACGGACATCCGGGCAGAAGCCGATCTCGCCCGCTTCACCGCGGCCGTCGACGTGAGCGCGGGCAGCTGCCTGAAGCTCTCCAAGTACCTCGGTTACGGCTGGTCCGGCAAACGCTCCACACCCGCGCTGCGCGCCCAGGTCGAAGCAGCCCTCGCGGGAGCGCTGCAGACCGGCTGGGAGGGGCTGCTGAAGGAGCAGCGGGACTTCCTCGACGACTTCTGGCAGGTCGCCGACATCGAGATCGAGGGCGACGACGAGCTGCAGCAGGCGATCAGGTTCGCGTTGTTCCACATCCTGCAGGCGGGTGCGCGCGGTGAAACCCGTGCCATCCCGGGGAAAGGCCTCACCGGGCCCGGCTACGACGGCCACGCCTTCTGGGACACCGAGATGTTCGTGCTCCCGGTCCTCACCTACACGGTGCCCGACGCGGCCCGCGACGCGCTGCGGTGGCGGCACTCCACATTGGACAAGGCTCGCGACCGCGCGAAGGTGCTGGGGCTCAAGGGCGCCGCGTTCCCGTGGCGTTCGATCAACGGCGCCGAGTGCTCGGCCTACTGGCCGGCGGGCACGGCGGCCTTCCACGTCTCCGGCGACGTCGCCTACGCCACCCAGCAGTACCTCAACGCCACCGGCGACGAGGACTTCGCCCACGACGAGGCCACCGAGATCCTGGTGGAGACAGCACGTCTGTGGACTTCGCTCGGACACCACGACCGGCACGACGGGTTCCGCATCGACGGCGTCACCGGCCCGGACGAGTACTCGGCGATCGTCGACAACAACGTCTACACCAACCTGATCGCCCAGCAGAACCTGCGCGCCGCCGCCGACGCCGCGGAACGCCACCCGGACAAGGCGAACGCCACCGAGGACGAGATCGCGGCCTGGCGCCGCGCCGCCGACGCGATGGCGATTCCCTACGACGAGATGCTCGAGGTGCATCCGCAGGCGGACAACTGGACCAAGCACGCGGAGTGGGACTTCGAGAACACCCCGCAGGACAAGTACCCGCTGCTGCTGCACTTCCCGTACTTCGACCTGTACCGCCGCCAAGTGGTGAAGCAGGCGGACCTCGTGCTCGCCATGCACGTGCGCGGCGACGTGTTCACCGCGGAGGAGAAGGCCCGCAACTTCGCCTACTACGAGGCCCGCACCGTGCGCGACTCGTCGTTGTCGGCGGGCACGCAGGCCGTGCTGGCCGCGGAGGTCGGCCACCTGGACCTCGCGTACGACTACCTCGTCGAGGCCGCGTTCACCGACCTGCACGACCTGCACGAGAACGTCAACAACGGCCTGCACATGGCGTCGCTGGCGGGCGCGTGGATGGCTTTGGTGGCCGGGTTCGGCGGCATGCGCGACCACGGCGGCGAGCTCACGTTCGCGCCACGGCTGCCGGCCTCGCTCACCCGGTTCTCGTTCCGGATGGCGTTCCGGGGCACCAGGATCTCCATCGACGTGTGCGAGACCGAGGCCACCTACCGGATCGTGGACGGCACCGAGCTCAGGACCAGGCATCACGGCGAGCCGATCACGATCACGGCGGGCAACGCGGTGACCATGCCGATCCCGAAGGCTCCCGAGCTCGACCGGCCGGAGCTGCCGTTCGGCCGGGAGCCGCGCAGGCACTAACCGAGTTCCAGCACCACCTTCACGTCGCCGGGCCGCTGCTCGAACGCCTCCGCGTACGACTCCAGCGGCACCCGGCGAGTGATCATCGCCGACAGCCAGGCGTCGTCCGCTCGCTCCAGCACCGCCGACGCCTCCCGGTAGTGCCGCACGTTCGCGTTGACGGTGCCGAACACGATCCCGTTGCGCAGCACCATGTCCCGGTTCGCCTGCCCGATGTCCGCCGAGACGACCTCCGTGGACGGAACACCGGTCAGGCACACCAGCTCCCGCCCGAGCAGCCGCGCGACCAGCGAGGGCGCCCCGGTCGCCTCGATCACGACCTGGTGATCGGGCAGGGAGCGGTGGTAGGTGGCGCCCAGCGACTCCACCAGTTCCGGTTTCGGGCCGTCGGCGGCCAGGTCGAACACGTGCACGTCGAGCCCGCGCTGCACGCCGATCAGCGCCGCCAGCAACCCGATCGGGCCCGCACCCGTCACCAGCACGCTCTCGAACGGCACCAGCGCCAGCCGGTCCAGCCGTTCCCACGCCTTCACGACCACCGAAGCCGGTTCGACGAGCACGCCGGTCGAAGAGCTGACACCGACGGCATAGGAGGCAGGCACTGTCCACAACGTCGAGCCGTAGCCGTCGAGGCCGGTGATCCCACGCTCGGTGTACTGCCCGTTGCGGCACATGTCGAACTCCCCGCGCGCACATGCCGCGCACGGCACCGGATCCGGCCGCCGCACCACCCCGGCCACCAGGGAGCCGGGCTCGAACCCCGGCCCGCTGATCACCCGTCCCAGCGACTCGTGTCCGATCACGAGAGTCCCGCCGGTGCCGAACTCGCCGCGCATGATCTCGCGGTCCGTCCCGCAGATGCCGATCGCGACACCCTCGACCAGCAACTCCTCTGGTCCAGGCACCGGATCGGGTAGTTCGGTCAACGACAGGGAACCGGCTCGTGCAAGATCCACCGTAAGCGCGCGCATGAGAACCATTCTTGACATATCAACACGATCACGCTGACCATGGGAGCGCTCTCACGAACCCTGTCTCAGTGAGGAGATAGTCGATGCGCAAGCTCCTGTGGCTGGCAGCATCGGCCCTATTAGGGCTGACAACGTTGTCTGCACCCGTGCAAGCAGCTCCACCCAACCTGCTCCCGCTCACCGTCACGAACAGCTCCGGCCGCGGCGACGCGGTTCACCTGTACGTGTTCGGCGAGATGGGCGGCCGGCTCGGCTACGTGAACGCCAGCGGGCAGTTCACCCCCTGGTCCGGCGGGACGATCCCCCCATCGCCCGCACCGGACGTCTCGATTCCCGGCCCCGGCAACGGTGGTAGCCGGACCCTGCAGATCCCGATCAACCTCGCCGGTGGCCGCCTCTACATGTCCTTCCGGGACAAGCTGAAGTTCTTCCTGGTGCCGGGAGGCCTGGTGCAGCCGGCGCCGTGGGCGGCGGGCGACCCGAACCGCGACATCCTGTTCGACTGGAGCGAGTTCACCTACAACGGCGGCGGGTTGTGGCTGAACAGCTCCCAGGTGGACATGTTCTCGGTTCCGCACGCGGTCGAGGCGACGTCCCAGGCGGGTGCCACCAAGCGGACCGGCCAGCTCGTCTCCGGCGGCCGCAACCGCATCTTCGACCAGCACCAGCAGCTGGGCGGCGACTGGGCGCGGTTGATCTACACGAGGCCTGACGGCACGCGGCTGCGCGTGTTGAACCCGAGCAAGGGCCTCGACGCGGGCGTGTTCTCGAGCTCGTACTTCCAGAACTACGTCAGCAGCACGTGGTCGACCTACGCGAACACGCCGCTGACCGTCGTTCCGTACCGCAACGAGCCGAACCGGAAGTTCACCGGCCGCACCAGTGGTGGCGTCCTCAACTTCACCAACACGGCCGGCCAGCAGGTCGCGTCGTTCCAGCAGCCGTCGACGCGGGACATCTTCAACTGCGACGGACGGCTCGCGGCCCCGAACAACGACGTCGGCGCGATCTCGCGCTCGCTGTGCGCCGCGCTCAACCGCTCGACGCTCGGGTACCTCCACACCCAGCCGACGTACAACGCCGCCGAGTTCTACACCCGCTCGACCACCAACCACTACTCGAAGATCGTGCACGCCAACATGGTCGACGGGAAGGCGTACGGGTTCGCGTTCGACGACGTCGGCGCGTTCGAGTCACTTGTCCACGAACCCAACCCGCGTTCGGCAAAAGTCACGCTAACCGCATTCTGAACCGAACCATTCTTGCTTTTGATCGACTTTCACTCCACTGTGTGAGGCGCCGTCGCCGCGGCTCTCACACAGTGGAGTCGTTGTGTGCGTACGGGTCCTGCTGGTCGAAGACGACGAGCGAATCCGGCAGGCGCTGAGCCTCGCCTTGTCCGACGAGGGTTTCACGATTGACGAGGCGGGTTCGGGTGAAGAGGCGTTACCGCGTTTGGAGACCGAGCGGTTCGACGTGGTGCTGGTCGACCTCACATTGCCGGGTGTCGACGGCCTGGAGGTCGTGCGGACCCTCAGGGCACGCGGTGACCTGCCCATCATCGTGGTCACAGCCCGCACGGACGCCCGTGACGTGATCGCCGGGCTGGAGGCCGGTGCGGACGACTACGTCACGAAACCGTTGATGGCGAGCGTTCTCGCGGCGCGGATCCGCGCGTTGTTGCGCAGGCGCCGACCAGGGCGGGAAACAGTTCGGATCGGCGATCTGGAAATCCGTCCGCAGGAAGGCCTTGTGCACCGAGCGGGGGAACGCGTTCACCTCACCAGGACGGAATTCCGGCTGCTGCTGGAACTCGCTGGTGCGGGCGGCCGAATCGTCACCAGGGAGCAGTTGCTGCAAAAGGTTTGGGGATATGACTACTTTGGTGACACTCGACTGCTCGACGTGCACATAAGGAGACTGCGGCGCAAGGTCGAAGCCAATCCGGACGACCCGGCTCTGGTGCTCACCGTGCGCGGTGCCGGCTATCGGATCCGCTCGTGAGACTCACGCTGCGCTGCCGGGTGACCCTCGCGTTCGGCTTCGGCCTGCTGGTCGTGACGAGCGTGCTGGCGTTCGCGACGTGGAACCTCGCCTCCGGCTACATGCTGCGGCAGCGGGAGGCGAGCGCGACGCGCCAGGCAGAGGTGAACGTGCGGCTGGTCGAGAAGTCGCTGTCCTCGCCGGGACTCGACGAGCTGCTCACCGGGCTCACCACGGGCCCCGACTCGTCGATCCTGGTGCTGAGCCCCGATGGTCAGGTGACCGCGGGCCGCAAGGTCGAACCGTCGCAGCTGCCCCCCGAGCTCGTGCGGCACCCACCCGGCCGCGCGCGGCTCACCGTGGACGGCCAGCCCGTCATCGCGGTGGCGAGGCCCGTGGCGGGCAACGCGGTCTACGTCGAGCTGTTCCCGCTGCAGCAGCTCGACCGCACGTCCGGGTTCCTCAGCGCGGTGCTGATCGCGGGCACGATCGGGTCAGCGCTGCTCGGCGCCGCGCTGGGCTCGTGGGCGTCGAAACGGGCCCTGAAACCGCTGGCGGAGCTCAGCTCCGCCGCGGGCAGGATCGCCGGTGGCGATCTCCGCGCCCGGCTGCCCGACCAGGACGACCCGGATCTGGCGGCACTGGCGGCGAAGTTCAACTCGACGGCGAGCGCGCTGGAGCAACGGGCGTTGCGGGACGCCCGGTTCGCCTCGGACGTGTCGCACGAGCTTCGCTCTCCGCTGACGACGATGGTCAACGCGGGCGCGGTGCTCCGCAGGCGGCGCGAGCACCTGCCGGGAACCGCGGGAACCGCCCTGGAGCTGCTCACCTCCGAGGTCGACAGGTTCGCGCGCATGGTCGTGGACCTGCTGGAGATCTCGCGGGACGACCAGACCGACGACTACGAACCCGAGGAGCTCGACCTGAGCGCCCTGGTGCGCAACGTGGTCGCCACGCGCCGGCGGGCGGTGCCGGTGTCGGCGTCCCCAGTGCGGGTGCGAGGTGACCGTCGGCGGCTGGACCGCGTGCTGGCCAACCTGATGGAGAACGCCGAACGGCACGCGGACGGAGCGACGTGCGTGGCGGTGCGCCAGTCCGGCGACATGGCGCGCGTCGAGGTCGAGGACGACGGTCCCGGCGTGCCGGAGGCGTTGCGGGAGCAGATCTTCGAGCGGTTCGCGCGGGGCAGGCCCGGTAGCCGTGGCGGCGACACGGGCAGCGGACTCGGGCTCGCCCTGGTCCGCGAGCACGTGCACCGCCACCACGGCCGCGTCTGGGTGGAGGACCGCTTCCCGCGTGGAGCACGGTTCGTGGTGGAACTTCCAGCTATTACGAAGTCCTGACGTCATCGCCCTCGGCAGCGCGCTGACCCTGCGCGTGGTCCTACGGTCGAGAGATGCGAGTACTGATCACCGGCGGAGCCGGGTTCATCGGGTCGCACGTCGCGGACGAGCTGGCCGCGCAGGGCCACGAATGCGTGCTGCTGGACGCGTTGCTGCCCGAGGCCCACGGCATTGTTCCCACGTTGGACCACGAACTTGTCATCGGCGATGTGACCTCACCTCACGTGCTGCGGCCACTGCTGTCCACTGTGGACGCCGTGTGCCACCAGGCGGCGATGGTCGGGCACGGCGTCGATCCGTTCGACGCGCCTTCCTACGCGCGCCACAACGACCTCGGCACGGCGGTGTTGCTGGCCGAGATGTACAGAGCGAAGGTGTCGCGGCTGGTGCTGGCGTCGTCGATGGTCGTGTACGGCGAGGGGAGGTACCGCTGCCTGTCGCACGGCGTCGTACGAGCCGAGCGCACGGCGGCCGACCTCGCCCGCGGTGCCTACGAACCGCGGTGTTTCTGCGGCGACTTCGTCGTGTCGGAGCTGGTGCCGGAGGACGCTCCGCTGGAGCCGCGCAGCACCTACGCCGCGACGAAGCTGGCGCAGGAACACCTGGCGGCGGCGTGGGCGCGGCAGACCGGCGGCAGCGTGTGGGCGTTGCGGTACCACAACGTCTACGGCCCTCGGATGCCGCGCGACACCCCTTACGCCGGTGTGGCGTCGATCTTCCGCTCCGCGTTGCAGAACGGCTTGGCGCCGCGCGTGATGGAGGACGGGAGGCAGCGCCGTGACTTCGTGCACGTCACCGATGTGGCGCGAGCCAACGTCCTGGCGCTGGAGTCGCCGCGGCCGGGGTTCGAGGCCGTGAACGTGTGCTCCGGCTCGCCGCACACGATCGGCGAGCTGGCCTTCGCGCTGGCCGACGCGTGCGACGGACCGACGCCGGAGATCGTCGGCGGTGCCCGGCCCGGCGACGTGCGGCACGTCGTCGCGTCGCCGGCCAAGGCGCTGGACGTGCTGGGCTTCGAGGCCGAGGTGGACTTCGCCACGGGTGTGCGGGCGTTCGCGTCCGCGTCGCAGCGGGAGTCCATCACCAGTTCGTGAGCACGAGGTGGTTCACCGCCAGTGCTGTGACGGCCTGCGCGGTGAGCCACCTCCTGTCGAGCTTCGCGGTGCCGGCGAGGAGCCAGACCGCGAACGGCAGCCAGATCCGTTCGGTCTCGGCCTTGCTCAGCCCGGACAGGTCGGCGGCCAGGATCGCGATGCCCGCCGCGATGATCCACTTGTCCTTGCGCAGCCCCCTGACTCCGGCGGGGCCGATGACCAGTGCCAGTGCCGCGAGGTTCGCCCACACCCAGTACCAGTACGGCCGGACGTCACCGATGCCCTGGTAGTAGCGGATCTTGACGAGCTCGTAGCCGTCGAGCCACCAGAAGCCGCTCACCGCGAACGCCGCCACGACCGCGAGCGCGCCCGCGAGAGCCCAGCCGATCCGGCGGCCGATGACCCCGAACCGGTCGCCCTGACGCCAGAGCGCGGCGATCGCGAGCGGGGCGAGCAGCACCAGGCCGTACGACAGGAAGAGACACCAGCCCAGCACGATGCCACCCAGCAGCGGCCACCTGGTGAGCAGGTAGATCCCGACGGCCGCGACGCCCATGAACATGCCGTCCGCCGACGCTCCCACCCAGATCGCGCCGGGGAACAGCACCAGGAACGGCAGCACGGCGTTGTCGCCGATGGCTTTGGGAATCGCGACGACGGCGAGCGATCCGACCAGGACGCAGAAGATCGACGCCGCCGCTCCTCCCCCGAGCCCGACGCGGTCGAGCGCGACGAACGTGAGCAGCGCGCCGGGCGGGTGCCCGGAGACGTGCGTGGTCCACGAGTCCGGCTGGAAGTCCAGGATGCGCTGGGTGAACCCGGTGACCATGGCGGGGATGTCGGTGACGCCGGGAACCTCGTGCAGGTACTCGTCCACGGTGGTGAGCCTGGTGACGAACCTGTCCCAGCCGTCGATCATCGCGAGCGAGAAGGTCCACAGCGTTGCCGTCACGTACGCGATCGGCAGCGCGAACCGGTGCCGGGCGAGCTCGGGTCCTTTGGCGATGACCAGGAACGCGATCAGGAGCGCGGCGGGAGTGCCGGGGCCGGCGTGCGGCTGCCAGTCACCGAAGATCGGTGCCGCGGAGGCGAAGAGGAGGCCCGGGTTCTGGGCGTTGACGATCAGGCCGGCGATGACGGCTGCCGCGACGAGCAGCCCGGCGATGGCTATACGCACCGCGCCCAACCTAGGGGTTCTCACGGGCGTACGCAGACCACGCAAGGCAATCGTAAGAACTCTTTCGTGCGTCACAATTCCGTAAGCACCACAACACTTTCCCATGGTCCAGGGTGGACACATGGATGTCGTGTTGCCCTGCCTGGACGAGGCCGCCGCACTACCCGCGGTCCTCGCCTCCCTGCCTCGCGGATACCGCGCGATCGTCGTCGACAACGGCTCGACCGACGGCTCTCCTTCAGTGGCCGAGTCCTGTGGCGCCCTGGTCGTGCACGAGCCACGACGCGGCTACGGCGCCGCCGTGCACACCGGCTTGCTCGCGGCCACTTCCGATCTCGTGGCGTTCGCGGACGCCGACGGCTCACTCGACCTGGGTGAGCTGCCGACGATGGCGGCGCTGATGCCCGGCGCCGACCTGGTGGTGGGCCGGCGGGTGCCGGTCAACGCGGGCGTGTGGCCTTGGCACGCGCGGGCCGGCAACGCCGTGATCGCCGGCTTGTTGCGCCGCCGCGGCCTCGACGTGCACGACATCGCGCCACTGCGGGTGTGCCGGCGCTCGGCGTTGCTGGAGTTGAACGTGCAGGACCGGGCGTTCGGCTATCCGCTGGAACTGCTGGTCCGCGCCGCGTCGTCCGGCTGGCGCGTGCGCGAGGTCGCCGTGACCTACGGACCCCGGGCGGCCGGGACGCGGTCCAAGGTGTCGGGTTCGGTGCGCGGCACGCTGCGGGCGGCCCGCGACATGGCGGGGGTGCTGCGATGAGGTTCTGCCTGCTGGTCATGGCCAAGTCACCGGTGCCCGGCCAGGTGAAGACACGGCTGTGCCCGCCCCTGACGCCGGAGGAAGCAGCGGACGTGGCGGCGGCGTCGTTGCTCGACACGCTCTCGGCCGCGCTGGCCACACCCGGCGCGGTGCCGGTGGTGGCGCTGGCGGGCTCGGTGCGGCGCGACGACGTCCGTGACGCGCTGGCGGAGTGCGTGGTCATCCCGCAGCGGGGCTGGACGTTCGCGGATCGCCTGGTGCACGCACACGCGGACGTCGCGCGGTTCGGGCTGCCGGTGCTGCAGATCGGGATGGACACACCGCAGGTGACGCCGTCGCTGCTGGAGTCGTGCGCGGAGTTCGAGGAGGCGGCGCTCGGGTTCGCGCTGGACGGCGGATGGTGGGCGCTCGGGTTGCGGGACCCGCTGCGGGCGGAGGTGCTGCGGGACGTGCCGATGTCGCGGACGGACACGGGCGTGCGAACGCTGACCGCGCTGCTGGGGATGAAGGTGCGGACGCTGCCGATTCTGTCCGATGTGGACACGATGGTGGATGCTCGCGCGGTCGCCGCTCAGGTACCGGGTGGGCGGTTCGCCGCGACGCTGACCGAGATCGCGGCGGTGCGCCGATGATGTTCGACCAGGCCCTGCAAGGTCACCCCAGCTGGCTCGACCTCGCCGGCACCAGCCCCCGCGAGCTCTCCGTCGCCCGCTGGCAGGCCGACGCCGACGAGGGCGACGAGATCCTCCTCGACGCCTGCACCGGCCCCACCCTCGACGTCGGCTGCGGCCCCGGCCGCCTCGTCGCCGCCCTCCTCGCCCGCAACGTCCAGGCGCTCGGCATCGACGTCTCCCCCGTCGCCATCCGCCGCACCACCGAACGCGGCGGCGTCGCCATCCGCCGCGACGTGTTCGACCTCCTGCCCGGCGAAGGCCGCTGGCACCACCTGCTGCTCGCCGACGGCAACATCGGCATCGGCGGCAATCCGGCCGCACTCCTGCGTCGCGCCAGGCAACTGTTGCGCCCCAGCGGAACCGTCGTCGTCGAGGTCGAGCAGCCGGGCTCCGGCCTCACGATCGGCCAGGCCCGGGTGCGCACCGGGGGCACGCTGGGCAAGTGGTTCCCGTGGGCCTGGAGCGACGCGGAGTCCCTCACCGCCGACGGGTTCTTCCTGCTGTGGCAGGCCGAACGCGCCGGCCGCTGGTTCGCGTGCTGGGAGCGGCTGTGAAACTTCCCGACAAAGCACCGACGTTCAAGGCACCCGCCCACCACACCGGCGTGACCAGCCGAGTGGGTACATGGCTCGGCATCACGTTCGGACTGTGCTTCGTCACCGGGCTGCTCAGCCACGGCGTGCAGCACGACTGGCCGTGGCCGACCCGGCCGGTCGACCTCTACCGGGTCACGCAGGGCGTGCACGTGATCTCCGGGGTCGCGTCGATCCCGTTGCTGCTGGCCAAGTTGTGGAGCGTCTACCCGAAGCTGTTCGAGCGGCCGCTGGTGAAGAACGTGCCGCACGCGCTGGAACGCGGCTCGATCTTCGTGCTGATCGCGGCCTCGTTCTTCGAGCTGGTGACCGGGCTGTTCAACGCGGCGCAGAACTACCCGTGGTCGTTCTACTTCCCCACCGCGCACTACGCGGTCGCGTGGATCGCCATCGGTGCCCTGCTTCTCCACATCGCGGTGAAGATCCCCGTCGTCCGGCGCTCGCTCGAACCGGAGTCCACCGAGAAGACGATCCTGTCCCGCCGGGCTTTCCTGCGCGCCACCGCGTTGACCACGGGTGTCGCGGTCGTCGCGACGGCAGGTGTCACGGTGCCGTGGCTGCGCAAGATCTCAGTGCTGGCCTGGCGATCGGACGGCGAGCTCCCGGTCAACCGGACGGCGAAGGCCGCGAACATCGTGGTGCCACCGGACTGGCGACTGAAGGTGAACGACAAGAGCTACTCGCTGGCGGAGCTCAGAGCGATGCCGCAGACCACCGTCGAGCTGCCCATCGCGTGCGTCGAGGGGTGGAGCCAGAACGCCACGTGGACCGGCGTGCGGATCTCCGAGCTGGTGACGGGAGGTGACGTGCGGGTGGAGTCGTTGGAGAAGGACGGGCTGTACCGGGCGACCACGCTGCCCGAGGCGTTCGCCCGGGACCCGCTGACGTTGCTCGCGCTGAGGCTCGACGGTGAGGAGCTCACCCCGGACCACGGTTATCCCTGCCGGCTCATCGCACCGAACCGGCCTGGCGTGCTGCAGACGAAGTGGGTCACGTCGTTGGAGGTCCTGTGAGAATCCTGCTGGGCGCAACAGGCGTAGGGCTGGCCGCGTGGGGCGCCTGGCTCCTGCTCCCCCAGATCACCGTCGAACTGCTGATCTGGCTCGGCGGCGGCGTCGTCCTCCACGACTTCCTCATCGCCCCGCTGGTCGGCGCCTCCGGACTGATCGTCAAACGAGCGTCCATCGGCATCGGCCTCACGATCTCCGGCGTCGTCACGCTGCTCGCGGTCCCGTTGTTGTGGCGCGCGCAAAGCGGGCCGGTCAACCCCGGCCTGCACGACCGCGACTACCCCACCGGAGTCGCGGTCGTGCTGGCCGTCACCTGGGCCGTCGTGGCCCTATACGAGGTCGCGGCGCACCTTCAGCAGCGTCGCCGCTCCCAGGAACACCACCACGTAGCCAACGAGGAACAGCGCAGCGGTGGTTCCACCGAGGTCGGTCAGCACGCCGGGAGCACCGGATCCGCCGACCGCGCCGGCCAGGTTGCCGGCCGAGCCACCGGGCAGGACCTTCGTCAGCGACTCGACCGGCCCGAGCAGCGAGCCGACACCGCGCAGCAGGTTCTCGGTGACGATCGCCCACATCAGCCCGAGGCCGACGGCCAGCGCGGGGCCCTTGGTGACCACGCCGAGGAACACGCCGAACCCCGTCCACATGGCGGCGATCAGCAGTGACGCGGCCAGCGGCTCCAGCACACCGGCGCCCGGCAGGCTCCAGTCCCAGCCCTCCACCGAGGCCACCGTGATCGCCGCGCCGAGGTTGACGACGAACGTCAAGGCGACCAGCAGCACCACGATGATCGCCAGCGCACCCAGCGTGCCCGCCATCGCGGAGATCCGGCGGGGACCGGCGGTCAGAGTCGTCTTCCAGGTGCCCCAGCCGTATCCGCTGCCCACCGCCAGAGCGGCGAGCACCAGGATGATCGCGCCACCGAACATCGGCAGGCCGCGCACGACGGCCGCGCCCACGTTCTCCGGCTGCATCGCGCTGATCAGCTGTTGCTGCGAAAGATCACGGGTGTTCGTGCCGCCGTTCAGAGCCAGGTAGTTGAACAGGTAGCCGAACGTCAGCGTCATCACCAGCCAGACGCCGATCAGCACCCACGTCGCCGGCCACTTCCACAGCCGCAGCAGCTCCGCTTTGACGCTGCCCATCACGCCACTCCCGTCATCTCGAAGAAGACCTCTTCCAGCGTCCGGCGCAGCGGCCGAACCTCCTGCACGTCCACGTCGGCGTGGACGAGCGTGCGCACCAGCGAACCGGCGTCCGTCTCGCGCACGTGCAACACATCGCCGTGCAACGAGCTGCCTTCGATCAGCACGTGCGCCTTCTCGATCGGGTCGGCACGGATCAGCAGCACGGTGTCGCCGCGCAGCTGCTCGACCGTGCTCTCGGCGACCAGCCGGCCCTGGGAGATCACGCCGACCCGGTCGCAGATCTCCTCGACCTCGCCGAGCAGGTGGCTCGACAGCAGCACCGTCTGGCCCTGGGACGCGAGCGCGCGCACCAGATCGCGCATGTCGGCCATGCCCGCCGGATCGAGGCCGTTGGTCGGCTCGTCCAGGATCAGCAGCTCCGGCTGGCCGAGCAGCGCCGCGGCGACGCCCAGCCGTTGCTTCATGCCGAGCGAGTACCGGCGGAACTTCTCGTTCGCGGCGCCCACGAGGTCGACCTGTTCCAGCGCGGCCTCGACGTGCGGCCTGCCCACGCCGCGGCGAGCCGCGTGCACGCGCAGGTTGTCGCGGCCGGACAGGTACGGGTAGAAACCCGGTCCCTCGATCAGGGAACCGACCTTCAGCAACGCCCTGGGGGTGCCCGGCGCCTCGCCGAGCACGGAGGCGGTGCCGCTGGTGGGCCGCACGAGCCCCAGCAGCATGCGGATCGTGGTCGTCTTGCCCGCGCCGTTGGGACCGAGGAACCCGTAGACCTCGCCCCGCCGCACGGACAGACTGACCTCGTCCACCACGGCGCGGTCGCCGTAGCGCTTCGTCAGCTTCTCCGTCGTCACGATCATGGCTTCAACACTGGGCCGTGGAGAGCGCCGGGTCGTCCGCTGCGGAGCGTCATGAAGATACGCACATCTGCGTACGCCCCCGGTCGTATCGTCGGCACCATGCAGTTCAGGATCAAGTGGCAGGACGTGGCGCTGACGGTGGCGCTGCTGTTCTTCGGTCTCGCGGGCACGAGGTTCGCCGCGCGACTGCAGGACGGAGCACCGCTCGACGTCTTCGCCCACCTGCTCATCACGCTGGCGGCCACGGGCCTGCTGTTCCGCTCGGTCCGTCCGCTGTGGACGTTCGCGATGACGACCGCCGCCATCGCGGTGTACCTGGCGCTGGGTTACCCGTTCGGGCCGATCCTGGTCAGCGGTGTCGCCGCCATGTACGCGGTGGCGATGTACGCGAGCATCGAGCTGGCCGCCGGGTGCGCCCTGCTGTACGCGCTGGTCATCCTGCCGTGGTGGAACGACTCGGTGACGTCGTGGATCACCTGGTCGGCCGGCTGGATCCTGCTGCCCGCCGCGGCGGGTGTGCTGATGAAGCTGCGCAGGAAGTCCGTTGTGGACGTTCGTGAGCGGGCGGTCATCTCCGAACGGCTGCGGCTCGCGCAGGAGGTCCACGACGTCGTCGGCCACGGGCTGTCCGTCATCGCGATGCAGGCGGGCGTGGCGTTGTACGTGCTGGACTCCGATCCCGCGAAGGCGCGCGCCTCACTGGAGGCGATCCGCGACACGTCGAGGGAAGCGCTCGACGGCCTGCGGTCCGAACTGGACACCCTGCGCGGCTCGGCTCCGCTGCGGCCCACGATCTCGCTCGCCGACGTCCCTGCGCTGGCGGCGCGGATGCGCGAGGCGGGGCTCGAGGTCTCGGTCGAGCTCGACGACGTCGAGCTGCCCGGCAACCTGCAGCTGGGCGTCTACCGGATCGTGCAGGAGTCGCTGACCAACGTGCTGCGCCACGCCTCCCCCGGCGTCACCGCGTCCGTGCGGGTGTACGCCGTGCGTGGCGAGCTGGTCGTCGAGATCGCCGACACCGGCACACCGGGTCCGCTCACCGAAGGCCACGGCATCACCGGCATGCGGATGCGCGCCGAGTCGTTCGGCGGCACCCTGGAGGCAGGTCCGCGAAACGACGGATTCGCGGTGATCGCCCGGATACCGTTGCCGTCATGATTCGCGTGGTGGTGGCCGACGACCAGCCGCTGGTCCGGATGGGACTGCGGACGTTGATCGAGACCGAGGACGGCGTGCAGTTCGCCGGCGAGGCCGCCGACGGGCGTGAGGCGCTGTCGCTGATCCAGTCCATCAAGCCGGAAGTGGTGTTCCTCGACATCCGGATGCCGCTGATGGACGGGCTCGAAGTGCTGCGCCGCGTCTCGGCCGATCCCGCCTGCGCGGAGGTCAGGATCGTCATGCTCACGACGTTCGACCTCGACGAGTACGTCTTCGAGGCGCTGCGGACCGGCGCGTCCGGGTTCCTGGTGAAGGACTCCGACCCGACCGACCTGCTGCGCGCCGTGCACGTGGTGGCCGACGGCGGATCGCTGCTCTCGCCGTCCGTGACGCGCCGGGTGATCGACCGGTTCGCGTCCGGCGCGTCGGCGAGGCCCGTACCGCACCTCGACAAGCTGACCGAACGCGAGCGGGAGATCATGCGGCACGTCGCGTCCGGTGCCTCCAACGACGAGATCGCCGCGACGCTGGTGATCTCGCCCGCGACCGTGCGGACGCACGTGTCGCGGGCGATGGTGAAGCTGGGCGCGCGAGACCGCGCCCAGCTCGTCGTCTTCGCCGTCCAGTCAGGCCTGACGTGACTCGAACGCGGCCTTGAGGCCCTGCGCCACCGAGTCCGGGATCGAGTCGTAGTCGCGCGGCGGCTGCGGGTCGTACTCGATGCCGACCTGCACCGCCTGCGCGGCCATCTCGCCGAACTCGGCCTCGACCAGCCGCAGCGCCATGTCGATGCCCGCCGACACGCCCGCCCCGCTCACGACCTTGCCGTCGAACACCACCCGATCGGTCGACACCTCTACGCCGCGCACCTCCAGGTCCTCGCGGGCGGCCCAGTGCGTCGTCGCCTTCGACACCAGCCCGGCCTCCGCGAGCAACGTCGACCCCGTGCACACCGACGTCGTCCACTTCGTGGTCGGGTGCACCTCGCGCAGCCACTCGACGATGCCGCCGGAGTCCTTCAGCAGCTCACGCCAGTGGCTGGAGCCCGGCACCACCACGATGTCCGTCGACTTCAGCGTGTCGAACGTGTCGGTCGGCACCACGGACAGCCCGTTGTCCGACTTCACCGGGCCGAGCGTCGCGGCGACGAACCGCGGCGAGACGCCCGGCATCGAGGCGAGCACGTCGTACGGGCCGACGAAGTCGAGCGCGGTCATGTTCGGGTAGAGCACGAAAGTGACGTCCATCAGGCAACCCCAGTTGTCCGGAAACGGGCGCGGTAGCTGCCCGGCGACACGCCGAGCACGCGCAGGAAGGCCCGGCGCAGGGTCTCGGCGGAGCCGAACCCCGATTCGCGGGCGACGAGGTCCAACGAGTCGCCGGTGCTCGCCAGCCGGTCGGCTGCGGCCTCGACGCGGGCTCGTTCGACGTACTGAGCGGGCGAGATCCCCACGTTGCGCGAGAAGACGCGCGCGAAGTGCCGCACGCTCATCATCGCCTTGCGCGCCATCACGGGCACCGTCCACTCACGGGTCGGATCGGCGTGGATGTCGTCGAGCAACGCCCTCAGGGAGCCGTCCGACACCGGCCGCGACCGGGTGTGCACGCTGAACTGCGACTGGCCGCCCGAACGCTGCAGGAAGACGACCAGGTACTGCGCGATCCTGCGGGCGAGCGCCGGGCCGTGGTCCTGCTCGACCATGGCGAGCGAGAGGTCGATACCCGCCGTCACGCCCGCCGACGTGGCGACCTGCCCGTCGCAGACGAAGATCGCGTCCGGCTCGACCTCGACCCCGCGGTTCTCCAGCTCACCGGTGAACGCCCAGTGCGTGGTCGCCTTCTTGCCCTTGAGCAGCCCCGCGCCGGCCAGCACCACGGCACCCGTGCACACACCCGCGACGCGCCGCGACTTGAGCGCGAGCCGCCGCAGGTTGGTCGTGAGCACCGCGTCCGCCGCGGCCTCGTCGTACCCCCAGCCGCCGACGACCAGCAGCGTGTCGATCTCGCGGTCGAGCGTGCGCAGGTCCGCTCCCGCCTCGATCCGCACCCCAGCGGTCGCGGTGAACGGGCCGCCCCCGAGCGTGGCCAGCGTGACGCGGTACCGCTCGCGGCCGTGGTTCGCTGCTTGGAACACCTCTACGGGCCCCGCCAGATCCAGCAACGCCGTGCGGTCGTAACCGACCACAACAATTTCCCTCAGATTCCCCACACCTCCACTTTCCTCATCCGCGCTGGTGGCGGCAACGCCAGATCCCCCTCGCATTCGGCCACGCCGGTAAAGTGGCCCGCGATGCGCAAAGTTCTGCCCCTCGCGGTGATCGGCCTGCTCACGATCCTGCTGGTCGTGAGCGACCACCCGTTCCCACCGCCCTCAGACCCGGATCGCGAGTCCAGGACCGCGGTCGTGGCGCTCGGCGACAGCACGATGTCCGGCGAGGGCGCCGGCAGCTACGAACCCGGCACCAACGGCGAGGACGGCGGCAACTGGTGCCACCGCTCGACCGAGGCGTCGATCATGAAGGCCAGGATCGAGGCGGACCAGAAGATCAACCTGGCCTGTTCCGGCGCGAACTCGGACAAGCTGCGCAACGAGCAGCTGCCCCGGCTGCGCAGGATCGCCGGAGCGAACCGGGTCACCGCGATCGTCGTGGCCATCGGCGCGAACGACGACCCGCGCTTCTCCGAGATTCTCAACAAGTGCTTCGAGGCATGGGGCAAGCGCAGCGACTGCACGTCGGCCGCGGCGCCGGAGTGGACCAAGCGCGTGCGGCGGATGGTGCCCAAGGTCGAGAACACGCTCAGCGCCATCCGCCAGACGATGCGCGACTCCGGCTACCTCGACTCCGACTACCAGCTGGTCGTGCAGTCGTACGCGGCGCCGGTCACGCCGAAGATGCCCCGCTCGCTGCAGAACCTCTCCGGCTGCCCGCTGCGCACCAGCGACCTGGAGTGGGTCGTCGAGGAGGCGGTGCCGGAGCTGTCGAACGGGCTGCGCACCGCCGCGGAGAAGGTCAACGCCCGGTTCCTGGACCTGTCGCGCGCCGGTGAGGGGCACGAGGCGTGCGCGGCCAAGCCGGAGACCGAGTGGTTCACGCGGCTGACGGTCGACTGGGACGGCTTGAAGAACGAGAAGCGTTCCTCACACGCGCTGCAGGAGTCGTTCCACCCCAACGCCCTCGGTCACCAGCAGTTCGGCCGGTGCCTCACCGAGTTCCTCGCGACGGACAAGCGCGACGGCGCGTGCGTGCCGCGGCTGGACGGGTCGCTCGGCCTCAGCACGGAGAGCTGAGCCAGCGCTTCACCTCGGACCGCGGCCAGCCGGGATCACCGTCGTGCGCGAACCTCGCCCACGCGCACGCGATGTCGCCGCGGAACATGTCGGGGACGTCCGCGCCGTGATGCGCCGGCGTCCGGGCGTAGATCGACCGGAACGCCCGCCCGTGCTCGTCCGCCAGCCGCGTCGTGGGCCGCTGGAACAGCTCGGGGTCCTCGTCCGCCGTGTGGCACACCAGCAGATCCACGTCGTACGGGCCTTCCAGCGGTGAACGCGGCAGCGTGTCCCCGTCCACGATCGGCTGGTACAGCACGACTTCCGGCTCCGCGGCCCGCTGCACCTCGACGGCTTCGCCGGGGGTGAAGAACCGCCCGGCCAGGCTGTGCGCGATCGCCTTGTGGAACAGGCCTTTCGCCGCCGGCATCACCATCAGGCTCGCGACGGTCTGCGCCCCCGACGACTGCCCGGCGACCGTGACGTTGCCCGGATCTCCGCCGTACCGCGCGATGTTGCGCTGGATCCACCTCAGCGCCGACACGACGTCGAGCAGCCCGCGGTTGTGCGGAAACCCCTCCAGGGCGCCGTAGCCGTCGACCGCGAGCCGGTAGTTGCAGCTGACGAAGACGATGCCGTGGCGCGCGAGGACGTCACCCGCGTACTCCGGCTGCGCCGATGAGCCGACGGTGTTCGCACCACCGTGGACCCACAGGAGAACCGGCGCTCCGAACTCCACCGTGGACCACACGTTCAGGGTGTGCGAGTCGCCGAACTCGCCGGCCGGCTCGCCGTCGCAGTCCACCGGTGGGCAGAAGCGCAGCGAGCCGGTCGCGGGTTCGGCGTAACGGATGCCGAGGTGAGGCCTCAAGCCTCCACCGACACCTGGTGCGATGGCAGGACCCGCAGGTTCGCCGCCGCCCGTTCGAGCTGTGAGAGAACGCTCGGCCGCAGCGCCGCGATCTCCTGGTCCGCCGCGGCACCGGCCATCTCCTGCATCAGCACCTGCTGCGGGTGATCACCCTCGGCCTCGGCGACCGCCAGCACGCGGAAAGCCGTGCCGGGCGGGAAGAGCACGCGTTCCTCGGTGGCCACGGCGACGCGGTCGGCCACCTCGACCCGGCGGCCGGTGACCGACCACAGCAGGTACTCGGTGGCGCCCTCGATGCGCTGGACCGGGTTCGCGATGGCGTCGAGCAGGCCGTGCTCCACCAGCACGTCGCCGGAGCGATAGCGGCGAGGGCCGGTCGGGCCGCTGGCGCCCCACACCGTCGCCACGCCGTTGTGCACCGGCAGGCGGTTCAGGCCCGACACGATGCACGCCACGTACGGGCGAAGGCGGCCGAGGCGGCCCATGCGGAGCGTGTCGACGACCATTTCCTCGTCCTGCGACACGCACGCCAGCAACGCGGTGAGGTCGGTGACCATGGCCTCGAACGCGGCCGGGTCCTCCTCCGCGTCCGGACGCTGCGCGAGCAGGCGGCAGACGGTCGCCGCGTGCACGCCGTAACGCTCGCCCAGTGCCCGCCGGACGGCGTCGCGTTCCATGTCCGAGCTCGCGTGGTCCGGGAGGACCGTCTCGCGCTCTCCGTTGCTCTGAGCCGGAACCTCCCAGGAGGCCAGCGGCTGCGGCGGCAACGGGCCGTCCACCCGGAACCGGACGGCGGCCGCGTCCGGGTCGGACGACGGGAACGCCGCCTCTTCGGCGTCCGCCACGTCCTGCGCCGACACCGTGACGGTGGCGGGCTCGGCGGGCGGCATGCCGGCGTAGGCGGGCTCGGGCTCGACCGGGGTGACAGCGGTGAAGAAGCCGGTGCCGTTGTCCGACGAGTCCCGCGCCGACAACGCCTGCGCGGCCGCACCCAGTGCCGCCGCGATCGCCGCCGGGTTGCCGGTCGTCTGCGTGCCGAACGAAGGCGCGGCGTGGGCGGGTGCGGCGTGCTGAGGAGCAGGCGGAGGCGGTGGCGTGGGCGGCGACACCGTGGCGTCGCAGAACACGACACGCAGCAACTTGCGCACCTCGGGCTCAAGGCGTTCCACAAGAGCAGCGCCGTGCACCGCAACCGCACCGGGCGTGGTGCGGCCAGGCGTGCCCACGGTCAGACGCGCCCACTCCGGGTCAACGGGCTGAGAGCGCACCTCGGCCGCGTTGTACGGCTCGTCGTGCTCACGCACCCACAAACCGGAGGGCACGACCTCGAGCACAACACCGTCGCCGAGAGAGAACACACCGGGCTCGACTTCGGAGAGCCCCTGCACGGGCGAGCGGTAGCCGGAAACGGCGGGCACCGTCTCGTGCGGCGAGCACTGCACCTCGGTCACGAACGGCCGCCACGTCTGCTGCCCGCGCGGGTCGACCGCGATCACCGCGGGCCCGCCCGTGCGCAGGTTGCCCACCGGCAGGCCGGTGAACATCGAGATCGGCTCGCCCAGCTGGTCGGCGACGAGCTGCCCGAGACCGGCGTCGACGCCGTACGGCACCAGCCGCACGCGCGACCTGGCCGCCTGCGGCAGCGCGGTCAGCAACCGGCACACCTCGTCCGTCGGGATCGACGACTGGCCGGGGCCACCGACGACGACGGTCAGCACGTTCTCGCGGCACGGCAGCGCCACGATCGGACGCGAGTCCTGGGCTGCCGGATCGAACGGCGGCTGCTGAGCGCGCAGCCACAACCCGGCGGGAATCGGCTCGGAGATGCCGATCTCGCCGGTCGGCCACGGCGAGTTCGGGTCCATCGCCTCCCACTGCGGCACCGGGAAGCGGCGGCCGAACGGCATCGGCGACGCGTTCGGCTGGAACCGCACCCAGCTGCCGTAGCCCTGGGTGCCCACCACGAACGCGGCGCCCGGCACGGTGGTCAGCACGCCGTCCGGCGCCACGACCTCGGCCTGGAGCTGCTCGGCCAGCCACTGCGCGGGCGCGGTGGGGCGCATCGTGCCCGCGTGCGACACCGCGAGCCGGATCGGGCCGCGACCGCCGAGAGCGGTCACGACGTGAGGCCAGAAAGTGCTCTGGTCGCCGCTCGGGAAGTCGACCACGACCACGGTGCGGCCTCGGTCGACCGGAAGGGTGCGGGCGAGGCCGGACGCGGCCTGGCTCGGTCCTTCCGGAGCGGACACGACGAGCGTCGCGCCGACGAAGTTCGCCGCGAACGGCGTTCTCTGCGGCAATGGCTCCGGCGGCGGCGATGCTGCCGGGGGCTGCTCGACGGGTTGCAGAGCCGTGTTCGTGGAGTGCCCCGAACTCTGGGTCTGCGTTTGCTGGTCGCCGTGGGCGGCGGCACGTCGGCCCATCAAGCGCCTGATCACCTCCGTGCCATCCCGTTCACTCGCCCTTTCGGCTTAATCGGGCAACGGTCGTGCACGCTATCAAGGCGCAGCGCACGCGTGTCACCCAGTCGGGTTATTTGGCGTCATCCGATCGAGACCCATACGGCGCGCGCTCGTCCGCACACTCCGTCAGGACCGATGATCGCGGACGCGGAGTATGCCTTGCGTCCGTCACGGCCAAGTTCCCACGCCATGAGCACGTGGTCCACGCCCAGTTCCACCGGCTGCTCCAACTGGGTGACAAACGTGCCCAGCACGAACGCCGGACCGCCGTCGGGGGCGACCGGCTGCGCCGATGGGCAGTCCAACGCCGCCCAGACGATCTCCGGCAGCACGTGCACCCCGTCGTTCGGCAGCACGCCCGCCGGCCGCCAGACGCCGGCCCACTCCTTCCTGCCGTCCAGCGGGCCGAGCAGCGCGGCGATGCCGTCCTCCCGGCCGGGCCCGCAGCCGAAGCACGTCGGGAACGGGTGCTTGTCGCGCCACGGCACCTTCGCGGCGGCCGCGCGGGCCTCGTCCAGCGTCGGAGTCGCGGGTACGCCGAGGTCGAGCGTGGCCGGCTCGGCGGACGCGATCAGGGTCTCGCCGTCGTAAAGCTCACCGCCGCGGACCTCCATCTCGTGGTCGAGCGGCACGGGCTTGCGCAAACGGACACTCACGACCGGCGAGTCGACGTGCGCGGCGAGCAGACCGGCGGAGTAACCGCCGTTGCCCATCCCGGGCGGGCCGTTGAACCGGCTTTCGACCTTCAGAGTGCTCATCACAGGGCCTCCGCGTAGACCCACTGGCCGTTCTCCCTGATGAACCGGCTCCGCTCGTGCACGACGCCACCGACGTAGTGCGCGCGGAACTCGACGACGCCCTCGTTCTGGAGAAGTCCGCCGTTCTCAGTTGCCAGTATTTCGAGCTTCAACCAGCGGTCGGTCGCGTCGATCCCCGCGCTCGCGGGACGGTGTTTCGCGGCCCACGTGCGCAGCAGGTAGTCCTCATCGGACACGGCGAAAGCGCTGTAGCGCGAACGCATCAGCTGCTCGGCGGTGGCGGCGGTGCGGGCACCGGCGTGCAGCGCGCCGCAACAGTCCACATAGGACTGGCCGGTACCGCAGGGGCACAGTTTGTTGTTCACGCACACATTGTGCCTGGTGAACCCGTTAGAACCGATGCCGCACCACGTACGTACACCTTGTCAAGACTGACTCGCGGGAGGCAGAGGAGACGGCAAGTGAGTGTGGAGAGCAGGACTGAGCTCGTACCGCTGCGCACGTGGTTCGGGTTGCGCTGGCGCGGTTACGACCGCGACGAGGTGGACGACTACGTCGCCGAACTGGAAGCGGAGCTTCGCCTGGTGACTGCGGACCGGGACGCGTCAGAAGCCCGTGCCGATGCCCTGGCCAGCAGGTTGATGTCCGTCCAGGAGGAGAACGCCGCCCTTCAGGACGGCCTGCACCGCATCTGCCTGACCCCGATCGACCCGAAGGGCCTGCCGGAACGGCTCGCCCGCATGGTCGCCCTGGCCGAGGAGGAACGCTGTGAGGTCATCAGGGACGCCCAGCTCAAGGCGCTGATGATCGTCGGAGAGGCGGAGCAGCGCGCCCGCAAGCTCGACGAGGAGGCAGCGAACAAGCGCGAGGAGATCCGCGAGGACTTCCGGCTCGCCATGTCGGCCCGCCGCGCGGAAGCGATGCGAGCCCTCGCGGAACTGCGCAACGTCGCCCTCGACGAAGCCGAACGCATCATCGCGGAGGCGAAGGTGCAGAGCGCCAGGGTCGATTAGCGGGCCCCTGCGCCCAGATTTCAACGCGCAGGTCACACCTTTCGCAGCGCTGATGCGAAATTGAGTTCTGTCCTGCGCTTCAGAGCGCTGAGCAGCACAGATCGGAGCGCTCCACCAGCGCCTGATTCGATGAAGAAGACCGGGCGGAGATACCCGAAGAATCTCCGCCCGGTTCCACCTATTCAACAGTCCTATTCGTCCAAAATGGGTCTTGCATTCCATTGAGACGGAATGTTTCCTTCTCCTATGGACATGGGGACAGTCACACCGATCACCGCCTATCTCATCGCGTTCGTGGGCTCCGCTCTCGGCCTGTTGTCGAGTGAACGCGCCCGCAACGCGACGGGGGCGTCACGGAACGGGTGGCTGGCGGTGGCCGCGGTGTCGATCGGCGGGCTGGGTATCTGGGGCATGCACTTCACCGCGATGCTCGGCACCTGGATGGGCGCGAACGTCGCCTACGACATCCCCGTCACGTTGCTGAGCATGGTGGTGGCCATCGTGGTCGTCGCCATCGGACTGGTCGTGGCCCTCAGGCACGACGGCGACGAGCGCTTCTGGCCACTGGCAGCCGGCGGACTGGTCACCGGCCTCGGCGTCGCCGCGATGCACTACACCGGCATGTCGGCGATCGTGATCAATGCCGAGATCACCTACAACCCCGGCATCGTGGCACTCTCCGTCGCGATCGCCGTCGTCGCCTCGATCGTCGCGCTGTGGTTCACGAGAGAGGTCACCGGCCCGCTCACCGTCCTCGGCGCCTCCCTGGTCATGGGACTCGCCGTCACCGGCATGCACTACACCGGCATGCACGCCATGAGCGTCACGGTCGACCAGCGCGCCGCGATCATCACGGGGAACTCCGAGGAGCTGATCATGTCGCTGATCATCGCCGGCGCCGGGTTCAGCGTGATCATCACCTTCCTGCTCGCCCTCACGTCGCCCGACGAGGAACGGCGAGAAGAAGCCGAGGTGCTCGAGCGGGTGCTGCAACGGACCGAGTCACGCCGGCTCGGCCAGCGCTGACTCATTCGTCGTGGAAGTCCGGCACGGTGGTCTCACCGGTCTGCCAGTCACGCCGGATGATCGCGTAGCCCACGGAGTCGTGGCGGTGGCCGGACGCGTCCGGCCACGCCCTGCGGTAGTGCGCTTCCTTCACGTACCCGCAGCGCCGGAACACCCGCCGCATCGCCGCGTTGTCCTGCCTCGTCGTGCCCTCGATGCGCTCGACGTGCGGGAACTCGCTGAAGAGCCGGTCGGTCAGCCACCGCACGACTGCCCGGCCGAGGCCCTTCCCGCGGTGCCGCGCGCTGATCCGCAGGTCGAACATCGGCGTCTCGTCCTCGAGGTCGAAGAGCCGCACGATCCCGGCGCGTTCGCCGTCGACCTCGATCCAGTACGTCTCGTCGTAGTGGTTCTCGGCGACGCGCTTGAGCACGTCAGCCCGGTCGACCCGCGCCTGGACGTGAAACGGCCAGGGCTCGCCGGCGAGGAAGTCGGCCAACGCCTCCGCCTCGCCGGCGACAAACCTGACGAACAACTAGTCCCTCTCGATCAAGTGCCCGATGACGTCCGGACCGGGGTGCGCGTGACCCGAGCCGTCGCGCCGCGGGTCGACGGCGGGCAGCTCGACCGGCGTGCCCTTGTCGTCCGCACCGGCAGGCCTGCTGCCGATCCACGCCAGCACGAGGCGCGACTCGCCCTTGAGGAACCGCTGCGACCGCACACCGCCCGTGGCACGGCCCTTCGCCGGGTACTCGCTGAACGGCGTGACCTTGACGCTCTGCCCCGACGAGGTGACGACCATCGGCTCACCGTGCTCGTCGTCGTCCGTGCGGATCGCCCCGAAGAACACCACGTGCGCGTCGCCGCTCAGGTTGATACCGGCCATGCCGCCACCCTTGAGGCCCTGCGGCCGCACCAGCTTCGCGTCGTAGCGCAGCAACGAGGAGTCACTGCTGACGAAAGCAAGCGTCTCGCTGCCGTCCGTGAGCCACGTGGCACCGACGACCTCGTCGCCGTCCTTGAGCGTGATGACCTCGAACTCGTCCGACCGCACCGGCCACTCCGGCGAGCACACCTTGACCGTGCCGAGCTTCGTGCCGAGCGCGATACCCGGAGACTCCTTCGGGTCGAGCGGCGCGATGCCGACGACCTTCTCGCCCTTGTCCAGCGGCACCAGCTCACTGGCCGCCATGCCGCCGCGCAGACTCACCGTGCCGCTCTGCTCAGGCAGCACCGGCAACGGCAGCACGTCGGTCTTGAACGCGCGGCCCAGGTTCGTGATCAGGATTACCTGGCCACGCGCCGTGGAGTGCACCACCGCCGACACGGCGTCGTGCTTCACCCGGCCCGCCCGCCGCTTGCCCTCGGACACCTCCTCCGACTCGGCCGCGGTGCGCGCGACGAGCCCGGTGGCGCTGAGGATGACCTGGCACGGGTCGTCCGCGACCTCCAGCGGCCCTGCGGGCTTGGACGCCGCCAGCACCTCCTTGAGGTCACCGTCGATGAGGCTGGTCCTGCGGTCCCCGCCGAGCTCCTTGGCCACCGCCGCGAGCTCGGTCGACACGAGCTTCTTCAGCACGCTCTCGTCCTCGAGGATCGCGGTCAGCTCCGCGATCTCCTTGGTGAGCTTGTCCTGCTCGTTCTCCAGCTCGAGCTTGTCGTACCTGGTGAGACGACGCAGCGGCGTGTCGAGGATGTACGAGGCCTGGATCTCCGACAGCTTGAACTGCTTCATCAGGCCGTCCTTGGCGGCAGCGGCGTTCTCGCTGCCCCGGATCAGCTTGATGACCTTGTCGATGTCGAGCAGGGCCTTCAGCAGACCCTCGACCAGGTGCAGCCGCTCCTCACGCTTGCGGCGCCGGAACTTCGTACGCCGCGTGACGACCTCGTACCGGTGCTTGAGGAAGACCTCCAGCAGCTCCTTGAGGCCGAGCGTCTGCGGCTGCCCGTCGACCAGCACCAGGTTGTTGATGCCGAACGACTGCTCCATCGGCGTCAGCCGGTAGAGGTCGGCGAGCAGCGCCTGCGGGTTGACGCCGACCTTGCACTCGATGACGAGCCGGATGCCGTTCTCACGGTCGGTGAGGTCCTTGACGTCCGCGATGCCGGTGAGCCGCTTGGACTTGTTGACCTCGTCGGTGATCTTCTCGACGATCCGCTCCGCACCCACGCCGTACGGCAGCTGCGTGACCGTGATCGCCTGCCGCCCCCTGCTGCCCTCGAGCAGGCCGATCTCGACCTTCGCGCGCATCCTGACCACACCGCGCCCGGTCTCGTAGGCCTTCCTGACCTCGTCGAGCCCCAGCAGCATGCCGCCGGTAGGCAGGTCGGGCCCCGGCACGAACTCCATGAGCTTGTCGAGGCTCGCGTCCGGGTGCGTGATCAGCCACCGCGCCGCCCCGACGACCTCGCGCAGGTTGTGCGGGATCATGTTCGTCGCCATGCCGACCGCAATGCCGGACGTGCCGTTGACCAGCAGGTTCGGGAACGCCGCCGGCAGCACCGACGGCTCCTCCAGCGAACCGTCGTAGTTCGGCCGGAAGTCGACGGTCTCCTCGTTCAGCTCACCGACGAGCTGCATGGCGACCGGCGACATGCGGCACTCGGTGTAGCGCGCCGCGGCCGGCCCGTCGTCCGGTGATCCGAAGTTGCCATGACCGTCAATGAGCGGTTCGTTGAGGCTGAAGTCCTGCGCGAGACGGACCAACGCGTCGTAGATCGCGCTATCGCCGTGAGGATGGTACTTGCCCATGCAGTCCCCCGTGACACGGGCGGACTTCACGTACGCGTGGCTCGGCCGGTACCCCTGCTCGTGCATCGAGTACAGGATGCGGCGGTGCACCGGCTTGAGGCCGTCCCGCGCGTCCGGCAGTGCCCGCGAATGGATGACCGAGTACGCGTACTCCAGGTACGAGTCCTCGATCTCGGTCTTCAGCGAGTTGTCGAGAACCTTCGCACCGGCCCGGTCGAACGCGGCGGGGTCGACCTTGGTCGTGGGTCCCTTGCGGCGTGCCACTTGGTAACTCTTTCTCTTCGGGCTTAGAGGTCGATGGCGGACTGGTCGACCCGTGCGGCGGACTCGACGAGCCAGTTGCGGCGCGGCTCGACCTTCTCGCCCATCAGCAGTTCCAGCGCGGTCTCGGCGGCGTCGACGTCGTCCATGGTGATGCGGCGGACCGAGCGGGTGGCCGGGTTCATCGTGGTCTCCCACAACTCGTCCGCGTCCATCTCGCCCAGGCCCTTGAACCGCGGCACCGGCGTGACGACCTGCTTGCCCGCCTTCTCCAGCTGCGCGACCTTCTGCTCCATCTGGCGCTGGGTGAAGGTGAAGTGCGTTTCGGGGTTGCGCCCGCGGGTCATCACCTTGTGCAGCGGCGGCATGGCGGCGTAGAGCCGTCCGTCCTCGATCACCGGCCGCATGTACTTGGCGAACAACGTGATCAGCAACGTGCGGATGTGGCTGCCGTCGACGTCCGCGTCGGCCATCAGGATCACGCGGCCGTACCGCATCTGCGAGATGTCGAACGTGCGGCCCGTGCCGGCGCCGAGCACCTGGACGATGGAAGCGATCTCGGCGTTGCGCAGGGTGTCCGCGAGTGAGGCCTTCTGGACGTTGAGAATCTTGCCGCGCAACGGAAGCAGCGCCTGGTACTCGGAGACGCGAGCCATTCTGGCCGAGCCGAGGGCGCTGTCGCCTTCCACGAGGAACAGCTCACTGCGCGAAACACCCGTCGTGCGGCAGTCGACCAGCTTCGCCGGCATCGCCGCACCCTCGAGCGCCGTCTTCCGCCGCGCCGCGTCCTTCTGCTGCTTCTGCGTCAGCCGCACGCGCGAGGCGTCGACGACCTTCTGCAGCACGGTCTTGGCCTCGACCTTGGTCTTGCGGTCCTCGGTCCAGGCGCGGATCTGCTGGTCGACGATGCCCTGCAGGACCTTGGTGATGCCCGCGGTGGACAGCTCGTCCTTGGTCTGCGAGGTGAACTGCGGCTCCGGGATGCGGACGTGGATGACCGCGGTCATGCCCTCCAGCACGTCGTCGAGGGTCGGCATCTCCTCCTTGGGCTTCAACAGCCCGCGGGTCTTGGAGATGGCGTCCTGCACGGACTTCAGCACGGCGCGGTCGAAGCCGCGGCGGTGGGTGCCGCCGTGCACGTTGCGGATGGTGTTCGTGAAGCACTCGACGGTGCGTTCGTAGCCGGTGCCCCAGCGGAGTGCGACCTCGACCTCGGCCTGACGCTCCACTTTGGACCGCATCACGCCGTTCTCGTCGGCGGCGTTCTCGAAGTAGGTGCCGGAGCCGGTGATCACCAGGGTGCCCGAGACCGCGCGGTCGCCGGACGGTGCGAGGAACTCGACCATGTCCGTCAAACCGTTGGGATAGTGGAAGACCTCTTCGGAGATCGAGTCTTCCAGCGCGGTCTTCAGCACGTAGGTGACGCCCGGCACGAGGAAGGCCGTGTTGCGCAGCTTCATGCGGACGGTCTCGACGTCGAGCGCGGCGCCGTTCTCGAAGTAGCGGGCGTCGTACCAGTAGCGGATCGACGTGCCGGTCGACTCGTTGCGCTTCATCTTGCCGACGACGTTCAGGCCGTTCTGGCGCGTGAACTTCGCTTTGGGGCCCGGGCCGTCGAAGACGCCGGGAACGCCGTGGGCGAACGACATCTCGTGCACCTTGCCGCCACGCCGCACGGTGACGTCGAACCGGTGGGAGAGCGCGTTGACGGCCGAGGCGCCGACGCCGTGCAGGCCGCCGGAGGTCTTGTAGCCGGAGCCGCCGAACTTGCCGCCGGCGTGCAGCTTGGTCAGCACCAGCTCCACACCGGACAGACCGGACTTGGCGTGCACGTCGGTCGGGATGCCGCGGCCGTCGTCGTCGACCTGGACGCTGCCGTCGGCGTGCAGGGTGACCACGACCTTGGTCGCGTGCCCTGCGACGCCCTCGTCCGTCGAGTTGTCGACGATCTCGCTGAAGAGGTGGTTGATGCCCCGGCTGTCGGTCGACCCGATGTACATGCCTGGCCGCTTGCGGACGGCCTCCAGACCCTCGAGGTGCGTGAGGTCGTCGGCCCCGTACAGGGTCTCTGCGGTCACGGGTGTAGCTCCCTGGTTGTGTGCGGACTGCCTGCAGGGTATCCGCCCGCACTGACAATTCTTCGCAGGACGCCCGTCATGGACGTGGAAACCGCCCTGGGTGGTGCGTCACAAAGCCCGGCGCCACGATCTCCGTGCGGGGTGGAGTCGTGGTCCAGTCCTGGAGTACCCGCATCTCAGGGCCGTACTGACCGGCCAGACCGTTCAGATCCGCGACTGGCCAGTGCCCGGAGGAGATCCGGTGCTCCAGGACACGCAGGGCCACGAGCTCTTCGGCCGCCGTGTGCATGCAATGTCCGGCGCGGTTGACGTAGAGCCGGCGGACGTCACGCGCGCGGTACGCGCCTGCGTGCTCCACGCCGGTCGGGTCGCCGAGTGCGTGCAGCGTCACCACGGGTGCCTTCGCGTGGCCGGTCGGGTCCCCGTACTCGTGCAGCCAGCGCACGGCCTTCGCCTCCGATTCCACTCGTGGTGCCGCGGCGAGTGCCCGCAGGTCTTCTTCCACCGGCACTCCCGCGTCTCGGTACGCCGCCCGCACCAGGTCCTTCTGGGCGGACCGTTCGAGCAGCACCCGGTAGTCCACACCCGTGTTCCAGCTCGGGTTGCCGCCGGCGCGGGTCTCGATGTCGGCCCGGCCGCTTCCCCACGCGAGCGATCGCGCCAGCGTTCGGTCGTGAACGGCTGCCTGCGTCACGGCCGTCACGACGTCGGTCGGCCGCGTTTCGTGCACCCTGGACCAGGCGGGGATACCCGCGACGGCGTTCGCCAGAGCCAGCCGCGCCCGTCCGTGAGCGGTCGTCAACGCGGAGTCGATCGCCGTGACCGCCCGTTTCTCGTTCACCGGGACGTCCGTGATCCGGGTGAGCTCCAGCGAGGGCTCCAGCAGGGTGCGGAACACGAAGCCCAGGTCGAGGAGCTGGTTGGAGCGCATCACGGCACCGCCCAGCGCCCCGCACAGGGCGAGGACGCCGTCGAACCGCGACCGCTCCCCCAGCATCACCGAGGTCAGGCCGCCCAGCGACGATCCCCACGCGATGACCCGCCGGGGCTTCGCGACCTCCCTGCTGAACCAGGACACGAGCGCGGGCTGGTCACGCAGCGCGTCCGGTACGGCGTGGCCGTGCGGCACCCGGTACCTCGAGGCCGCGAGGGCGTAGCCGCGGGCCAGCAGCTCGTCCCGCGCCGCCGGTCGTGACGCCATCTCGACGGGCGGGTTGTAGCCGGCGGGATAGGTGCCGTGGCTGTACAGCAAAAGCGTGCCGTTCCAACGGGACGGCACCTCGACGCGATACTCCGCGCCGTCTGTCTGTCCGGTGTGGACGGTCAGCGGCGATGGCTCCACCGGCATCATCAGCGACACCGCGAGCAGCAACTTTCCCAGCATCGAAATCTCCTCTCGGCGATCAGACCGGTAACAGCCTCTCGATCACCGGGAGCAAGCGCGTCCGACGAGACGATGCATCGGAGTACGCGGGGTTGCGTACGTGACCCGGTCGAGACCTTCCCGAAATTGACCCGTGAACCGGGATGAACACCGGCACGTATGCCCCGATGTCAACAACGGACGACGGGACGGAGTGATCGTGCGCCATGGTGTGGACTCGGCGGGTCTTTTCCAGCAGACCGCGCACAGCCCGTCCTACTTCGAGCTGACGCGGACCGGTGCCGGGGAACTCGTCGACTTCTGCATCCCGTGCAACCCGTACTTCCCGACTCCGGAGATGTTCGAGGAGCTCTCGAAGAACCTCGAATCGATCCTGAAGTTCTACCCCAGCGACTCGTCCAAGATCGCTCAGCAGCTCTCCGCGGTGCTGGGACTCAACCCGGCCACGATCGCCATGTCGAACGGGTCCACCGAGCTCATCACGTGGATGGACCACATGTGGATCCACGACAGCATCGCGATCCCGATCCCCACCTTCGGCAGGTGGACAGACCAGCCGATGGAGAGCAACAAGCGGGTCGACATGTTCCTGCTCCAGGAGAGCAACAACTTCGAGCTCGACATCGACGAGTACATCAAGTTCATCCGCACCCGCGGCAGCAGGGTCGCGGTCCTCTGCAACCCGAACAACCCCGACGGCGGCTACCTGCCACGCCGGGAGATCGTCCGGTTCATGGACGAGCTCGCCGACCTGGACCTCATCGTCATCGACGAGTCGTTCATCGACTTCGTCGAGGTCGAGCGCAACCCGTCCGTCGCAGCGGAGGCGTCCATCCGGCCCAACGCGGTCGTGCTGAAGAGCCTCGGCAAGAACTTCGGCCTGCACGGCATCCGGTTCGGCTACCTGGTCGCGAACCCCGGGCTCGCCGGCAAGATGCGGCAGACGCTGCCGAAGTGGAATCTCAACTCTCTCGCGGAAACCGTCGTGTTCATGCTGGCCGAGCACGAGGGCGAGTACGCGGAGAGCCTGCGACTGCTCAGCCGCGACCGCTACCGCATGGGCATGGAGCTGTCGCGCATCCCCGATCTCACCGTGTACTCGTCGCAGGCCAACTTCCTGCTGGTCAAGCTCGGCGGCGGGGTCGACGGCCGCGAGCTGCGCGACCACCTGCTGTCCCGCCACCAGGTCTTCATCCGCGAGTGCGGCAACAAGCTCGGCATGAGCAGCCGTTTCGCGCGCCTGGTGGTGCGGCCGGAGCGGGACGTCGACCGGCTGGTCGAAGGCATCCGCGACTTCACCCAAGCGAGGTGGGCGACCGAACACCCCAGTCACTCCAGCGAACCGTCGCTGTTGATGCACAGCGCCTGAGTCCAAGAAACCGAAAGGCAGACCCGGAAATGTCATCACCGCACGTCCTCAGCGGTCGGCGCGGCCAGGTGGCTGCGGCCGCGCTGGTGGCCGCCACACTGCTCAACGCGGCCATGTTCGGCGGTACCAACGCCACCGCCTCGTCACACCGAGAGGCCCCGCTCATCGCGGGCGACCCGGCCGTGGACAACACGGACCTCTACGCCTTCGTCAGTCCCGACCACAAGGACACCGTGACGCTGGTCGGCAACTGGTCCGGTTTCCAGGAACCCAACGGCGGTCCCAACTTCTTCCCGTTCGCCCAGGACGCGCAGTACGACTTCAACATCGACAACGACGGTGACGCCAAGCCCGACATCGTCCTGCGCTGGCAGTTCCACAACGACGACCGCCGCAAGAACAACACGTTCCTCTACACCAACGGCGCCGTCGAGTCGCTGGACGACGAGAACCTGCTGTTCCGCCAGCGCTACAACCTGGAGGCGATCTACGAGAACGGCCAGAAGGTCAAGCTCGCCAACAACGCCCCGGTCGCGCCGTCGCCCAACGGCCCGGCTTCCATGCCGGACTTCAAGAAGCTGCGCGACCAGGCGATCGTGCAGATCCCCGGTGGCGGCAAGGTCTACGTCGGCCCGTCCGAGGACGCGTTCTTCGCCGACCTGAGGGTGTTCGACCTGCTCTACGGCGGCAACCTGAGCGAGGTCGGCCAGGACACGCTGCGCGGCTACAAC
Organism: Lentzea atacamensis; assembly: GCF_003269295.1. Taxonomy (GTDB): domain Bacteria; phylum Actinomycetota; class Actinomycetes; order Mycobacteriales; family Pseudonocardiaceae; genus Lentzea; species Lentzea atacamensis. Next base: position 1,539,861 of record NZ_QLTT01000001.1, read on the forward strand.
GTCAACACCATCGCGATCCAGCTGCCCAAGCAGGCGCTCGCGCTGAAGAACGACGCGAACCGCAACCCGAACATCGGCATCTGGAGCACCACGCAGCGCCGCACGATGAAGCTCTCGCCCGGCAAGGCGGAGGCGGTCGGTGACTTCGTGCAGGTCTCCCGTCTGGGCAACCCGCTGGTGAACGAGGTCGTGGCGCCCGCGGGCCTCAAGGACGCGTTCAACGGCCTGCGTCCCGAGCAGGACGCCGGTGTCAAGGAGCTCGTCGACCGGGTCGTGAACCCCGAGCTGCCGAAGCTGATCGAGGCCATCTACAAGATCCCGGCGCCGAAGGGCCAGCGCGACGACCTGGCCGAGATCTTCCTGACCGGCATCAGCACCAAGATCGGCGCTCAGATCAACGCCGACCTGAACTCGCAGATCAACAACGCGGACGTCGACAAGAACAGGTTCCGCCCTGCCGAGATGCTGCGGCTGAACATGTCGATCAACCCCAACGCGAACCCGAACCGTCTCGGCCTGCTCGCCGGTGACACGCAGGGCTTCCCCAACGGCCGCCGTCTCGCCGACGACGTGGTGGACATCGCCGTCCAGGCGATGGAGGGTGCCGCGGCGTCCGGCAAGATCGTCGACGCGCTCGCCACGGGTGACAAGGTCGACGCGAACGACCAGGCGTTCGAGGCGAACTTCCCGTACGTGGCACTGCCTCGCAACGGCACCGCCGTCAACGCCAACGGCAACACGGCGAACGTCGCGGTGAACCCGGTGGGCCAGATCGGCAGCCTGGACCCGATGGCGATGACCACCGCGGTCGGTTCCGCGTTCGTGTTCGGTGCGGGCTTCTGGTTGTTCCGCAAGCGCCAGCAGCAGATCCGCAAGTACGGGTCGCACTCGAAGTGAAGTACCAAATGAGGCAAGCGGTCGCGGTGGGTCTCCTGGCCACCGCGGTGCTTGTCCACCTCGCCGCCTCCGGTCCTGCCGACAGCAGGGCCGGAGGCGCGCAATCCGAACCCGTTCCGGTTGTCGCGCAGCAGAACCACATGCACCGCGTGGTGCACCAGCTGCAGCAGCGACTGCACCGCGTGCCCGACGACACCGCGTCGTGGGCCCAGCTCGGTGCGTCCTATGTGGAACTGGCGCGCGTCACGGCCGATCCCGCGTACTACGCGAAAGCCGAAGGCGCCCTGAAGAACGCGGGCGACACGGGCCTGGCCGCCATCGGCATGGGCACGCTGGCCAACGCCCGCCACGACTTCCACGCCGCCCGCGACTGGGCGGCGAAGGCGATCGCCGCGCTTCCGCACTCCGCGGAGGCGTACGGCGTGCTGGCCGACGCGTTGACGCAGCTCGGCGACGACGCGGGTGCCCAGAACGCGGTGCAGAAGATGCTGGACCTCAAGCCCAACACGGCATCGTTCGCCCGCGCTTCCTTCCACCTGGAGCTCCACGGCGACGTCGACGGTGCCCGCGACGCGATGACGCGCGCGCTCACCGCCGCCTCGACGCCGGAGGAGATCGCGTTCTGCCGCTACCGGCTGGGCGAACTCGCGTTCGACCACAACCGGCTCGACGAAGCCGCGCAGCACTACGAGCAGGGACTGGCGGCGAGAGGAGACGACATGACTCTCACTCAGGGCAAGGCGAAGGTCGCGGCGGCACGGGGTGAGACCCCGGTGGCGCTCGACGCCTACCGCAAGCTCGTGGCCCGCGCTCCCCTCCCCCAGTACCTGCAGGAGTACGCGGAGCTGCTGGAGGCCAGCGGCAAGCCGGAGGAGGCGGCCAGGCAGTACGACGTGCTGACCGAGCAGCAGCGGCTGATGGAGTCGCAGGGCGCTTCCGACGATCTGGCCGCGGCTCTCGTGGCCGCCGACCGGGGCGACGGCGTGCAGGCGCTGCGCCGGGCGGAGTCGGAGTGGAGCAAGCGGCAGAGCGTGTTCGTGGCCGACGCGATGGCGTGGGCGCTGCACATGAACGGCCGCGACGCCGAAGCGCTGGAGTACTCGGACAAGGCCAACGCCCTGGGCTGGCAGAACGCCACGTTCTCCTACCACCGCGGCATGATCCTCGCCGCGCTCGGCCGGGTCGCCGAGGCCCAGGAGGCGTTGGTGCAGGCGTTGCGGCTGAACGCGAACTTCTCCCCGCTGCAGGCGCTGAAGGCGGGCCGCAAGCTCGCCGAGCTGCGAGGCGGCAGGTGAGCCTGTCCAGCTGGGTCGTGCGGCCCGTCCTGGTCTTGGCTCTCCTGCTGGCGGGCATCTTCTTCATCAACGGCGAAGCGTCCGCGCACCCGCTGGGCAACTTCAGCGTCAACCACTACCACGGCCTGCACCTGCACCCGGACCGCATCGACCTCAGATCCGTGGTCGACGTGGCGGAGATCCCGACACTGCAGGAGAACCTGAAGGCCCGGGACGCGAAGCAGTGGTGCGACGAGGTCTCCAGGACCGACCAGTCCACGGTGGACGGCCGGCGCATCACCTGGACGCTCGCCAGTTCCACCAAGGAACACCCGGTGGGCCAGGCCGATCTCATCACGACCAGGCTGGTCTGCGAGTTCACCGCCAGGGTCGACCTCGACCGGCCGGCCCGGCTGGAGTTCCGCGACGAGTCGAACGTCGACCGGGTCGGCTGGCGCGAGATCACGGCTGCCGGCACCGGGATCAGGCTGACGGACTCGAAGGTTCCGTCCGAGAGCATCAGCAACGAGCTCAGGACGTATCCGGAGGACCTGCTCAGCAACCCGATGGACGTCCGGTCCGTCACGTTCAACGCCGAGCCGGGCGGCGGGTCCGAGCCGAAGCAGGCCGACAGCGCTCCCGGCGGCTCCCCGATCCAGTCGTTGAGCGTCACCGCGTCCGCCCTGAACGACATCCTGGGCAGCGACGACCTCACGCCGTGGCTCGGGTTCCTCGCTCTGCTGTTGTCGCTGGTGCTCGGCGCGTCGCACGCGGCGTTGCCCGGTCACGGCAAGACGCTCATCGCCGCGTACCTCGCCGGCCGTCAGGGCAGGCCGAGGGACGCGTTCATCGTCGGTGCCTCGGTGACCGCCACGCACACCGGTGGCGTCCTGGTGCTCGGCCTGGTCATCAGTGCCTCGTCGGCGCTGGCAGGTGAGCAGGTGCTGCGCTGGCTCGGGCTGGTCAGCGGTGTGCTGATCACGGTGATCGGCGTGATGCTGCTGCGCTCGGCCACCACCCGGGAACCCGCGCTCGCCCTCGCCGGGGTCGGCCACGGTCACGGGCACGGCCACGGACATGGGCACGGTCACGGACATGGGCACGGTCACGGACATGGGCACGGAACCGGGCACGGTCACGGGTACAGCCGGGCAAGCCTGATCGGCATGGGCGCGGCCAACGGCCTCGTTCCGTCACCCTCCGCGCTCGTCGTTCTCCTCGGAGCCATGGCCTTGGGCCGAACGTGGTTCGGCGTCCTGCTGGTCCTCGGTTACGGATTCGGCATGGCCGCGACTCTCACGGCTGTCGGATTGCTGCTGGTGAAAGCCCGTGAACGCATCGAGAAAGTCCTGGACGGCCGTGCCACCCGCGTGCTCTCGCATTACGCACCCGTCGGCACAGCCGCGATGGTGATCGTGGTGGGAGCATGGCTCACATTGCAGGCTGTCTGAATTACACCAATGTAAGAAGGGCCCGGATTCCACTGGAATCCGGGCCCTTGTCCGTTCTGCCCCTACTTCTGCAGGTTCGCCGCCACGAACGTCTTGCCCTCGGCGTTCTCGACCACGACCGACTTCACCTGGTCGGGCGGCACACTCACCAGACCCGACACCTTGGCACCCTCGACCCTGCCCTTCTCGGACGAGGTCCAGACGTGAGCCTCGGTCTTCGTGCCGTCCGTCCCGACCACGATCAGCTTGCACCTCTGCGCGGCCGGCAGGCCGTTGATCTCGGCCTTGACCAGGTAGCGGTCCTGCGACGACTGCGTCATCTCCGCCACCAGCCTGATCCCGCCGGCCGCTGTCGCCTCGCCCGTGTAGGACGCGGCGGTGCTCGATCCAGGTGACTGGTTCTGCATGAACACAGCACCACCCCCGAACGCGACCACCGCGGCGACAGCCGCGGCGGCGAGGTAGCCCGGCCAGCGCCGGGGCTTGGCGTGCTGCGGTTCGGGTAGTTCCTCCACCGGCCGCGGACTGGCTCTGGGACGAGACTCCGCGACCCGCTGCTGCGGGACGGCGGACTCGTTCCTGATCTGCCGCAGCGCACGCTGCAGCACCAGGTCCGACGGCTTGGGCAGGTCGGCTTCGAGCTCGTGCAGAAATGCCTCACGAGGCACCTCGTCGAGCACCTTGCGGATCCGATGGAAGTCGGCGACCTGCGCACGGCAGGACGGACAGCCCCTCAGATGCTGCTCCACGCCAAGACTCTCGTGCGCGTCCAGAACGCCGAGCGCGTAGCAGCCAAGGGTGACCGCGTCGTGCGCGCCAGCTGTCATACGACCTCCTCGTCGTCCCGATTCGACCCCCGCGGCGAAACGGTGTCACAAGGGAAAACGCGGAGATAGGAGTGGTTGGTTCAGGTCGCGAACGAGTTCATTCTGATTGCTCATAACAATGGCATTACGTAACCGCGCCACTACGGTTCATGGGCTGTCTGAGCTGCGCATTTCACTCGATCGGCGGCTCAAGTCGTCTCGAATGGCTACAGGCACGTCTCTCGACGAACCAGCGGTCGATCCTCTGACTCGATGAACACCGCGAGCCCGTCCAGCACCCGCGCGAGACCGAACTCGAACTCGTCCAGCGGCCGTTCGAACCCACCCGTGGTCCAAATGTGCGTCATCATCGGCAGCCGTTCGGGGGTGAAGTGCGCCCACAGCGCGTCCTGGCCGTCCCACCAGGCCTCCTCGGTCATGCCGGTCTCCCGCTCGGCCTTCACCCGGTCCGCCATCGTCCGGCCGACGCCGTCGACGAAATGACCGACGGCGGTCACCACCGCGACCATCTCCTCCGCCGTCAACCCCAGCTCGGAGACCACCGCGAGAGCCGCGTCGAAGCTCGCCATCGTGCGCGGGCCCGGGGTTCGCCGCGAGTGCGGGAGCTGCAGGATCCACGGGTGTGCGCGGTACATCTGCCACATCTGACGTGCGTAGAACTCCAGCCCCTCGCGCCACGGCCCCTTCGGCACGCAGGCGGTCTCGCCCCACGCCGCGTCGACCATCAGGTCCAGCAGCTCGGACTTGCCCGGCACGTGCCGGTACAGCGACATCGTGGTGAAGCCCAGCGTCTCGGCGACCCGGCGCATGGTCAGCGCCTCGACACCCTCGGCGTCGGCCACCTTCATGGCCGCCTCGACCACGCGCGACTGGCTGAGCGCGGCCTTGGGTCCCCTGGTCGGCTCGGCCGGCGGCTCCCACAGGAGTCGGACCGCCCGGTCCCGGTCGCTCTGCTTCAACCAAGCCCCCTCTGCGCCACTCGCTTGCATGTGAATCCTAAAACCGTGTACAACGTACACCCAGTGTACGACGTAAGCAGTTAAGCCACGGGGGTGAAGTCGTGGGACACGCGGTGCTCGCGGAAGGCCTGCGGAAGAGATACGACAAGAAGGCGGCGCTGGACGGGTTCGACCTGGCCGTGCCGGCCGGAACGGTGTGCGGGCTGCTCGGCCCGAACGGCGCGGGCAAGACGACCGCGGTGCGCATCCTGGCCACATTGCTGCGCCTGGACGGCGGCCGCGCGGAGGTGGCGGGCTTCGACGTGGCGCGGGAGGCGCCGCAGGTGCGCAGGCAGGTGGCGTTGAACGGTCAGCAGTCGACGGTCGACGACGTGCTGACCGGCAAGGAGAACCTGGTGATGTGGGGGCGGCTCTACCACCTCTCGCGGCGCCAGGCGGAGTCGCGCGCGGACGAGCTGCTGGAGCAGTTCGGCCTCACCGACGCGGCGGACAAGCGGGCCAAGCACTACTCGGGCGGCATGCGGCGTCGCCTCGACCTGGCGTCGAGCTTCATCATGCGGCCGTCGGTGCTGTTCCTCGACGAACCGACGACCGGCCTCGACCCGCGCAACCGCGGCGAGGTGTGGCGGGAGGTGAAGCGGGTCGTCGCCGAGGGGACGACGGTCCTGCTCACCACCCAGTACCTGGACGAGGCCGACCAGCTGGCGGACCAGATCGTCGTGCTCGACACCGGCCGGGTGGTCGCGCAGGGAACTCCGGACCAGCTCAAGTCCAAGCTCGGCGGTGACCGGATCGAGGTCGTCGTGCGCACTTCCGAGGAGCTGCCGGTCGTCCGGGACGTGCTCGGGCCGGACGCCGAGGTCGATCCCGACGGGTTCAGGGTGAGCGCGGCGGTGGCCGACCGGGTGGCGGCGCTGACGCGGATCACGTCGGCACTGGCGGCCAAGGGTGTGGAAGCGGAGGACATCGCACTGCGGCGACCAACCCTGGACGAGGTTTTCCTTGCCATCACCGGACACAAAGCAGAGGAGCGGGCGTGAGCGCGGTCAGGTTTGCCGTGGTGGACTCGTGGGTGGTCGCCAAGCGCGACCTGATCCACTGGCTGCGCGAACCGGTCAGGGTGTTCGCGAACCTGGCCTACCCGATCATCTCGGTGCTGATCTTCGGGCTGGTGTTCGGCAGCGCGATGAACGTCTTCGGCGGCGGTGACTACATCGAGTTCCTGCTGCCGGGCATGTTCGGTCAGACCATCGCGTTCGGCGTCGGCACCACGCTGATGATGGTGTCGATGGACGCCGATCGCGGCGTGACGGACCGGTTCCGCGCCTCGCCGATGTCGCAGACCGGCGTGGTGGCCGGGCGCAGCATCGCCGACCTGGTCAACTCCTCGCTGGAGCTGCTGGTGCTGGCGTTGTGCGGCCTGGTGATCGGCTGGTCGTTCCACGACGGGCTGTTCAACGCGCTGCTGGCGTTCGCACTGTTCCTGTGGCTGCGGTTCGCGCTGGTGTGGATCGGCATCTACCTCGGTCTGCTGGTCAAACCCGAGGCCGCGCAGGCGTCGTGGATGTTCCTGTTCCCGCTGACGATGTTCGCGAACACGTTCGTCTCGCCGGAGCTCATGCCGGGCTGGCTGCGCGTGGTGGCCGAGTGGAACCCGCTGTCGTCGACGGTGGCGGCGGCGCGGGAGCTGTTCGGCAACCCCGGTGTCGGCGGCGACTCGTGGGCGGCCCAGCACTCGCTGCTACTGGCCGTGCTGTGGCCCGCGTTGTTCGTGGCGATCTTCTGGCCGCTTTCCGTGCTGAAGTACCGCAACCTCAGCCGCTAGGAGGTCGGTCCGGAGCTGGTCGGCCAGCCACTGCGCGAGCAGCTTCCGCCAGTTCCGGACCCTCTCCAGCAGTTCCGGCCGCAGCGACCGGTCGTCCTCCCACTCCCGCCAGTCCTCGCTCGCGAGCCATCCGATGCAGCCCGCGATCCGGTGCACGCGCAACAGGTTCAGGTCCGGGGTGTGGCCGTAGCCGGCCCAGAACGCCTGCGGCAGCACGGTTCCGTGCAGGTAGAGGTGTTCCTCGAACGCCGCGAGCTCGTCGAGCGGGTTGCCCTGGCCCGGGTTGTCCCAGTCGATCAGCGTGGCCCGGTGCTCGCTGACGATGATGTTGTAGAGGTTCACGTCGTTGTGCAGCAGGCCGGCCCGGTGGACCTTCCGGAACGCCTCGCCGATGCTCCGCCAGAGCTCGTCGGACACCGGCAGCGCGTCCGCCAGCGTCACGCCCTCGACGTACTCGACGAGCACGTCGCCGCGACCGTTGTGCGCGAGGACCTCCGGCGCGCCGGGCACCACGAACTTCGGCAGGTCGCGCGCGATCTTCGGTTGCCGCAGCACGGCCTTGCGCCCGTCGGCCAGCGTCACGAGGTGCAGGACGTTGGTGAGACCGTCTCCTTTCAGGGGTTCGATGCGGATGGCGGTCTCCAGCAACCGGAACAAACACCCACCTCCAGTAGCAAAGGTGTAACACAGGACACATCGGACGACGAGAAACCTCAGGGGATGCATTCGGCGGCGATGTACGCATGGAGGCAGACCGATGGTTCAACGAACTCGGCGCAGATGTCTCGCGCTCCTCTCGACAGTGGCCCTGGTACTGCCACTCGCCGTGACCAGCCAAGCACTCGCTGATCCCAACAACAACTCACCGGCCAAGATTGCCAAGGCCGTCACGCTGAACAACGTGCTCCGGCACCTCGACGCGTTCCAGGCGATCGCCGACACCCACGGCGACCGTGCGGCCGGACGTCCTGGATACCAGGCGTCGGTGAACTACGTGGTCAACCGGCTCAACGCCGCCGGCTACACACCGACGGTGCAGGAGTTCCAGTTCGAATACCTCGAGGACAACTCGGTGCTCGACGTACTGGCGCCGGCCCCGATCTCGTACCGCAAGGACCTCGACTTCACCTACACCGGCTTCGTACCCAGGGCGGAAGGGGACGTCACCGGGCCTCTCCAGGCGGTCGACCTGGTCCTGCCTCCCGGCCCGGCGGCCAACACGAGCTCGAGCGGCTGCGAGGCGGCCGACTTCGCCGGGTTCGCGGCCGGCAGCATCGCGCTGATCCAGCGCGGCAGCTGCAACTTCACCGTCAAGGCGCTCAACGCCCAGGCTGCGGGGGCGTCGGCGGTCGTGCTGTTCAACGAGGGACAGCCCGGCCGCACCGGGCTCGTCTTCCCGACCGGTGACGCGACGGGCCTGACGATTCCGGTCGTGTCGGCGACGTTCGCCGTCGGCGAGCAGCTCGCCTCGATGCCGTTCGCCACAGTCCGCGTGAAGGTCGACGTCAACACGGACACGCGCACCGCGTGGAACGTGTTCGCGGAGTCGCGGCACGGCGACGCGAACAACGTCGTGATGGCGGGCGCGCACCTCGACAGCGTCCAGAACGGACCCGGCATCAACGACAACGGCAGCGGTTCGGGCGCGTTGCTGGAGACCGCGATCCAGATGTCGAAGGTCAAGACCAACGCCAAGGTCCGCTTCGCGTGGTGGGGTGCCGAGGAGCTGGGCCTGCTCGGGTCCGAGCACTACATCGCCACGCTGTCGCAGGAGGAGCAGGACAAGATCGCGCTGTACCTGAACTTCGACATGGTCGGCTCGCCGAACCACTTCTTCGGCATCTACGACGGTGACGACTCGAGCGGCACCGCGCCGGTCCCGATTCCGCCGGGTTCGGCGGAGATCGAGGACGTGTTCGAGAAGTTCTACGCCGACCGCGGCCTGCCGTCCGAGGACACCGAGTTCTCCGGGCGCTCGGACTACGGCCCGTTCATCGCCGTCAACATTCCCGCAGGCGGCCTGTTCACCGGCGCGGAAGGCGTGAAGACGCCCGAGCAGCAGGCCCGCTACGGCGGTACCGCGGGCATCGCCTACGACCCGTGCTACCACCAGCCGTGCGACGACAGGTCGAACCTGAACCTGTTCGCCCTCGACACGAACTCCGACGCCATCGCGGTCGCGGTGATCACGTTCGCGTTCGACACGTCGACGGTGAACGGCGTGCGCGCGCCCGGCAAGTCGCACGGACGCGCGCCGCGAGGCGTGCTGTCCTAGGAGGACCAGAGGTCGCACCGGTGGTCCGCCGGTGCGACCTGCTCGGTCGCGAACAGCCGGACATCCTGGCGTGACCAGCCGGGATGTCCGGTCCTCGCGAACCGCGTCCACGCCCTGACCATCTCGTCGGACAGCCTCCGCTGCCCGGCGCCGAGCGTTGCGCCGCCGTACCTCAGCAGGAACGGCAGCTCCGAGCCGTGGTAGGCGCCGTACGGGAACTCCGGCATGCCGGGGAAGATCATCGGCGGCTCCGGCTCCGCGAACTCATAACCGAACGCGTTGGTCTGGCTCCTGAGCTCGTCGGTCGTGCACGCCGACGTCATCGCGGTGAGCGCCTTCGAGAGCTGCACCCGCTCGTCGCCGCCCTTCGGCGGGTAGTGCTCCACGATCCGCTTCGCCTTGGCCGCCCCGAAGCCTTCGACGAGGGCTTGTTCGTACCCGCCGGCGTCGAGCCGCGGGTAGTACATCGCCACGAACACCGTCAGCTCATCGCGCGTGGTGCCGGTGAGGACGGGGATCCGGTGGAAGCGACCTTGTCGTAGCGCCGTGATCGGGTTGTCCGGCAACGCTTCCGTGTCGTACGCGGGCGCGGAGAACAACGGCGTCAGCGCCTTGACCTGCTGGACGCTCAGCTGCCGCAGACACGCGATGTCCGTGCAGCCGTGCGATGCCTTCGCGCCGGCCTGTTCGACGTCCGCGCGAGCGGCCCACGTGTGGTGGACCTGGTTCTCCCCCGCCGGAATCCCCAGCTGGCACGGTCCACTCTGGATGATCGCCCGGTGGAACAGGCCGCGCGTCCTGGGCGAGGTCAGCTGCGCGCACGTCGACAGCCCGCCCGCCGACGCCCCGAAGAGCGTGACGTTGCGCGGGTTGCCGCCGAACTGCCTGATGTTGCGCTGGACCCACTCGAGGGCCTTCTGCTGGTCCTTCAGCCCGAACGCACCGGATCCCGCCAGGCCCGGGAACCCGAAGTACCCGAACGCGCCGAGCCGGTAGTTGATGGTGACGACGACAGAACCGTTGCGCACCAACTGGTCCACGCCGTAGTCGGACCCGGCCCCGCTGGTGAAGCTGCCGCCGTGGATCCAGACCATGACCGGCCGGTTCACGGCGTTGGGCGGTGTGGTGACGTTGAGGTACAGGCAGTCCTCGGCGTCGCTGGCCGGGCTGCCGAGCCCTTCGTCCTGCGCGCAACGCGGCCCTGGCCGCGTGGCTTGGCGGACGCCCTGCCAGGGCTTCGCGGGCTGCGGATCGCGCCAGCGGTTCTCACCGGTGGGCGGCGCGGCGAAGGGGATGCCCTGGAAGGTGCGCTGGGCGTTGGTGATGGTTCCCGACACGAATCCGGTGTCGGTGCGGACGGTGGTTCCCGCGGCATGGGCGGGAACGGCGCTTGCGGCAACGAAGACGGCCGCTGTCAAAAGGGTTGTGGTTGAACGCATGTCGCTGATCAACCTAACTGCATGCGCAACCGCTTTAGACAGCCAGCTTCTTCCGGGACAACAAACGCGCCGCCACAGCTGCCGGCAGGTACATCAGCACACCGTAGACCGCGGGCGGAATCGCCATCGTCTCGTCGTTGAGCACCGTCAGCGCCAACGTGATCGCGATCGTGGCGTTGTGGATGCCGATCTCCATCGCCGACGCGATGGCCTCCTTCTCGTTGACCCGGAACGCCCGCGGCACGTAGTACCCGATGAGCAGGCTGAGGATCGACAACAGCAACGCCACCGGCCCCAGCGTCCCGATGTTGTCGACCAGCTGCTGGAACGCCGACGCGATCGCCGCCAGGATCACCAGCACCAGCACCACGACCGACGCGATCCGCACGGCCCGCTCCATCTTGAGCGCCCACGCCTCGAACCGCCGGCGCACCCACATGCCGATCGCCACCGGCACCAGCACGATCGCGAACACCTGCACGAACTTCGCCGGCTGCAGCCCGACCGCACCCTCGTCACCCATGAAGTGCGCCATCGACAGCCCCACCACGACCGGCAGCGTGAACACCGCGAGCACCGAGTTGATCGCCGTGAGCGTGATGTTGAGCGCCACGTCCCCGCCCGCGAGGTGACTGAAGAGGTTCGCCGACGTCCCGCCAGGCGAGGCGACCAGCAGCATCATGCCGACCGCCAGCACCCCCTTCAGCCCGAACGCGAGCACGAGGCCGAGGCAGATCGCCGGCAGCACGACGACCTGACAGACCAGCGCGATCACCGCGGCCTTCGGGTACTTCGCGACCCTGGCGAAGTCGGCGACGGTGAGCGTCAGACCGAGCCCGAACATGACCAGGGCCAAGGCCAGCGGAAGGAAGATCTGGGCGACGACCACGGCGGCCTCCACGAAATGTCCGGCTTGTGGACTTTGATCTGATCGGAAGATCCTGGCGTTACTCCCCCGCCGGTGGAATCGGCCAGGTGGAGGCAACCGTTCGCCGCCGTCGAGGTGTTCGTACTCCTCGCGGGCCGAGGGTATTCGACTGGTGGGTTGTGCGGCCGCACGCCTGGGGCGGCGCGGATGCACGGCAGGTGGCCAGTTCGGCAGCCGGGTCGTGCGGCAGCCAGGTCATGCGACAGCCGAGCCACGCCTCCACTCCCGGCCCCCCAGGCGTGCGGAGCGGCGTTGCCATGCGGATTCCCAGAACCGGGCGCACCCTGTTCCGATGGCGCGCCTCCTGACCCCGCGCTTCGCCCTCCTCACCGCCGCCGACCTGGGCTACTTCACCGCGATGGGCATCGCGGTGTACGCCCTGCCCCTCTACGTCACCGGCCCGCTGCACAGCACCAACGCCGCCGCAGGCCTCGCGTTCGGCGCCTTCGCCATCTCTGCCCTTCTGCTCCGCCCGTTCGCCGGCCGCCTGACCGACCGCATCGGCCGCAGACCGCTCCTGCTGGGCGGCACCGCACTGGCCGCCACCAGCCTCGCCCTCACCGCGCTGGCCGCCGACCTCCCGACGATCATCGCCCTGCGGCTCCTGCTGGGCGTGGCCGAAGCCGCCTTCTTCGTGGCCGCGTTCGCCGCCCTGGTCGACATCGCCCCGCCGGACCGCCTCGGCGAGGCGTTGAGCCTCAACTCGCTGGGCCTCTACCTGGGCCTGGCCGCGGGCCCGCCGCTGGGCGAGGTCCTCACGCAACGGTCGTTCCCCACGGCCTGGATGACAGCGGCAGTCCTCTGCCTGGCGGCCACCGCGGCCTCGGCGTTCATCGGCGAAACCGGTACACCCACCACCACGAACACCAAGCTGATCCACCGCCCCGCCATCGCGCCGAGCATCGCGCTCTGCACCTCGCTCGCTGCGGCCGGCGGTTTCCTGGCGTTCGCGGCACTGCGCGCCCAGGAGGAGGGGCTGGAGAACACCAGCCTCCCGCTCTTCCTCTACGGCGCCACGGTCGTCGTGTCCAGGGCGGCGTTCGCCAAGATCCCGGACCGCCTGCCGCCGCTGAGACTCGGCGCTGTCGCCCTGGCCGTCATCGCGGCTGGACTGGTCCTCACCGCCACCCCGCACACGCTCATCGCGGGCAGCGTCGTGCTGGGTCTCGGCGTCACGTTCAGCACCCCGGCGTTCTTCGCCGCAGTCTTCGCCACCGCCGAACCGCACCAGCGGGGCGCCGCCTCCGGGACCGCCAGCGCGTTCATCGACATCGGGCTCGGCGGCGGCCCGATCCTGCTCGGTGTCGTCGCGAACGCGAGCATCCCGGCGGCGCTCGCCACCGGTGGCGCGCTGGCCGCGGCCGGCTGTCTGTGGACGCTGAGGCTGCACCGAGCACACTGAACGAGTGCAGATCGGCGTCTTCACCGCGGGCGACCTGGAACCCGCCGAGATGGTCGCGCTGGCGGTCGCGGCCGAGGAAGCGGGCTTCGACGTCTTCGCGGTCGGCGAGCACCACAACCCGCCCTACAACTCGTCGTCCCCCACCACGCTGCTGGCGTACATCGCGGCGAAGACCAGCACCATCCTGCTCTCCACCGCCACGACGCTCATCACCACGAACGACCCCGCGAGAATCGCCGCCAACTACGCGACCCTGCACCACCTCGCGCCGGGCAGAACCGACCTCGTGCTGGGACGCGGCAACACGGCGAAGGTGTTCGGCTGGTTCGGCAAGGAGATCGAGTACAGCCTCCCGCTGACGATCGAGAACTACGGCGTGCTGCGCGAGTTGTGGCGCGACAGGCCGTACATCTGGCACGCCTGCACCCGCTCCCCCGAGATCGCCGACCTCGCGGCGGAACACGACGACGGGCTTTTCGTGTTCGCCGGCCAGACCGAGCACGTCGCCAGGTACCGCGAAAGGGCCGGAAACCCGACACTCGGCGTGCTGGCCGACGACGACGACCTCGGCGAAGCGCTGGACATCAAACCCGACCGGCTGCTGATCCACGCGAAGAGCCCCGATCACCTCCGCCAGATCACCAGGGCCACCACCAGGATCAGCACACCGACCGCCACCGCGGACCCGAGCACCCACAGCCCGTAGACCGCGAACGCCACGAACTCCGATCCGATGGCGGCGACGGAGGTGACCGTGGCACGGGCGTCGGACTCGATCCGGTGCTGCAACTCGGTCTCGATCTGCACCAGCACGAACCGGTACAGCCCGTAGAACAGTCCCAGCAGGACGATCGCCATCGGCACGGCGAGCACGGCGGCCGCGATCAGCGCCACGCCCGAGGCGAACAGCACCCAGCCGCGGAACGGCAGCCGCCCGCCGAGCGACGCACCGGCCGCGCCCAGCAACGGCACCCCGATCGTCGCGAGCGGCACCCACACCGTCGGCACCTGCCAGTCCTGCGCCAGCAGCGTGAAGTACTCCTCGAACGCGTCGATCGCGTACACCAGCGCCACCGCGATCACGGCTCGCTTGATAGGCACGGATGCCCGCAGACCGGCGCGCAACGTCGCGAAGTAGCTCTCGTGCTCCTCTGACTCACGCGGAGGCTCCGGGAACCGCAGCGCGATCACCGACGAAAGCAGGCACATCACGACGGAAACCCAGCCGGCCAGCTCGTAGCCGCCGTACGAGAACAACGCGGTGGCCATGACCGCGACGGGAACCTGCGAGATCAGCTCGATGGTGTCGACCCGCGCGTTGAGCCGGCCGTACTGCTCCTCGTCGCCGTTGGCCGCCAGCCCGTCGTACAGCAGGGCCTCGAACGCACCGGAGGTCAGCGTTCCGCCGAGTCCCCACAACACGAAACCGACGGCGAAACCCCAGAACGACGGGAACAGCACCCACGCCGCGTGGGCGACGGCTTGCAGCACACCGGCGGCGACCAGCGAGCTCCGTCGCGAGAACCGGTCGGCGATGGCACCGGACGGCACCTCGAACACGACCGCGGTGAACGACCAGATCGCGAGCAGCACGGAGATGGAGGCGTCCGACAGCCCGCTGTCGGCGAAGAGCAACGCGTACAGCGCGTAGATCGGGACGAGGTGCGAACACCACGCGAACGCTGTCGCGGTTCGGGACAGATCAGTTGAAGATCAATGTCGTCGTCGCATGGCACAAGGTTAAGCCGTCAGCGCCACCGATTAAATGGCGCTGACGGCTCGTAGTCGCTCAGAAACCGGCGGTGACGCGGGTGAACGCGAGGTCGGACTGCTGGATGCCGGAGCAGTGCGCGGCCACCTGGCCGTCGCAGCCACCGCGGTCGCGGTTCACCGACCAGAACGCGAGACGCCCGAGGCCGTTGGCCTTCGACCAGTCGCGGATCGCGGTCCAGTCGTCCACGGTGGTCAGCTCGCGCTGGTCGGACAGCCCGTTCATGCCGGAGATGCCGACGTGCCTGAACGCCTCGGCGTCACTCCAGCCGAAGGTCGACTTGAGCTTGTTCTTCAGCCCCGTGGCCGCGCCGATGGTGTCGGTGCGGATGTTGGAGCTGCCGAAGTCGAACGGCATGATCGTGAACACGTCGATGTTCGCGTTGAGCGCCTTGGCCTGGTCGATCAGCCGCGCGCCGTAGAAGTTCGGCCCGGTGGTGCCGGTGCCGAACGTGACGATCGTCTGGATGCCCGGGTTGTTCTGCTTGACGATCCGCAGCGCGGTGATGATCCGGTCCTGGACGGTCGTGTTCTCGAACTCGTCGGAGTTCTCGATGTCGATGTCGATGGCCTTCAACCCGTAGGCGTTGATCACCTGCTGGTACGCGGCGGCCAAGGCCTCCGGCGTCGAGCAGTTCGGGCCGAGCTTGTTGCCGCTCCAGCCGCCGAACGACGGCACGATGTCACCGCCGGCCGCGCGGATGGCGTTGATCGTCTGCTGGTCGACGCCACCGGTGAGCGGACGCTGGCTGTCCCACGACGGCGTGCACCCGCCGCCGGACAGGACGAACGCGAGCGTGAACCACTTGACGCCGGTCGAGCCCATGACCTGCGTGGCGCTCTGCGGGTTGCCCCAGCCCAGGTACAGGTAGGGCGCACCGCGGCCGGTGCCGGGCACCGGCGGGTTCGACGTGGTCGTCGTCGTGGTGGTCGTGGTCGCCGGCGGCTGCCCGGTGCCGTCGCACGCTGCACCGTTGATCTTGCAGCCGGTCGGGCTGCCACCGGAACCGCTCACGGTGAAGCCGAAGCTCGCCGTGCCGCCGACGGGCACGTTGCCGTTCCACGTGTTGCGGACCGTGATGTGCTGCCCGCTGGCAGTGCGGCTGCCGTCCCAGAGGGACCCGATCGACTGTCCGCTCGGGAGCGTGAACTCGACGGTCCACGACGTGAGCGCGGACGAGCCGCCGTTGGAGATCGTGTACTTGGCCTCGTAGCCGCCGCCCCAGTCCGACGTCTTGGTGAACGCCGCCGTCACGCCCGTCGCGCCGCTCGCGGGTGCGGCGAGAACGCCTCCGACCACGGCCGATATCGCCAGACCGATGGTCAGGAACTGCCAGCGGAACCTCTTCATGGTGCTCCATTCACGTGCAGGGGGAACGTGATGGCGAGCACGCTAACTGGTCTGGACCACCGGTTCAAGGGTGTGAACAAGACGCATCGGCCTGCGGTTTTGTGGGAGCGCTCCCCTATGGCGCTACAACTGATCCACCCGCTCCGCGTCGCGCTCCTCCAGCAGCTGCAGCAACGCGTACGTGGTCTGCCGTTGCTCTTCGAGCAGCTTGACCAGCCAGGATCCGAAGTAGAGAAATCCGCCGACCCCGATCAGCCCGACGCCGAGGATCCCGCCGGAGACCACGTACGGGATCTGCTCCCACACGTAACCCGTGTGCGCGACACCCCACCAGGCGAAGAGGATCGCCGCGATCCCCGCCGTCATCAGCATGGTGCCGACGAACCCGAGCCCGCTCTGCATCCGTGCGCGGCGCCGATCCTGCATGGTCATCGCTTCACCCGTTGCGCAGGTCTGGGACACCGGTCGGGTGTCCGGAGGGACAGGGAGCGCCGCCCAGCAGGAACGTGCCGAACGACTTCATGCCGAACGCGCCCGCCGCGGCGACACCGAGCCCGGCGAGGACCAGCAGTGCCGGCACACCGGGAAAGTCGAGCAGCGACCGGGGTTTCGCGCGCGCGGTCGCCACCGGTGTCACGGCCTTGGGCGGCGTCATCCCGGCGACCGGCGGTGAACCGGGCAGCGGGGGCGAAGCACCATCGGCGGCCGGTGGCGGCGGCGCGAGAGGTGCTTGCGGCGCAGGCGCATCAGGCGGTGTGAGCGGCGCGGCGGCGGAAGCGTTCGCGGCCGCCTCGGTGTCGCCGACTATCACGACCATCTTGCGCAACGGGTTCAGCAGCGGCACGAGCTCCTTGGGCAGCAACGGCGCCAGCACGCCGTCCAGGATTCCGCCGAGGCCCAGCTTGTTGCGCAACGCCAGCACGTCGACCGTCAGCGTCAGACCGGTGCTCTTGGACGTCGCGGCGGTGCCTTCGAGCTTCGTCGCGGACGTCGGCCACGTCAGTGTGATACCCAGTGGTTCCAACGCCTTCAGCAGGCCGTCCGGCGGCGCGTCCGGTGCCTTGACCGGGAACTTCTGGCCGAGCACCGTGAACTCGGCGACCGAGAACGTGCTCGTGCCGCTTCCCTTGCTGCCGTCGCTGACCGCGACCGACTCGAAGCGCACGCCCGACAGCACGACCAGACCGGCGAGCAGCGAGAGCGTTTGCGCCGACGACACCGCGGTGGACCGCGCCTCGGAACCCGACACCGAACTCATGCTGCTCGACGCGAGGCCGTCCGCGGTGAGCAGGAACGGCACTTCCTGCTTCGCACCCGCGGAGGACTCGGTCTTCGCGGCACCCGCGGTGGCGCGCATGCCCGACTTCGACTCGTCCGCGGGACCACCGGGATGCGACGCGTTGGCCTGCACCGGATACGCGAAGCCCAGCAGCTGCGGCAGTCCGGTACCGACCGCCGCGCCCGGCCACAGCGAACTCGCCAGTGACCGGCCGATCGGGCCCGAACCCAGCTCGGTCTGCGTGTACGACAGGTGCACCTCGCCCTGCGGTTCCGCGGGCACCGGGATCAGATCGGTGTGCAGCAGCACCGAGACGGGTGCGGCGCGGGCGGAGAGCGTGAACCCGCCGATGTCGGCGGCCTGCGCAGGGGCCGGGGACAGCAGCAGAAGCAGCAGTACCAGCGCGTACCTCACGATGTCCCTCCGAAGTAGACGGTGGCCAGGTCGCTGTCGGCACTGATCTCGCCGTGCGCCATCACCACGACCTGGTCTGCCACGGCCGACGCGGTCTCCGCGAACTGCTCCACGATCAGCATCGTGACGCCGGACGAGGCCAGCTCCTTGACGACCTCGTACAGCTCGGCGACGATCACCGGCGCGAGTCCCATCGACAGCTCGTCGATCACGAGCACGGCCGGGTCGGTGATCAGCGCGCGGGAGAACGCGAGCATCTGCTGCTCGCCACCGGACATCGAGCCCGCGAGCTGCTTCTGCCGCGCCTTGAGCTTCGGGAACCGTTCGTAGACCACGGCGGGATCGCCGCGCATCAGGCGCAGGTTCTCCGCGACCGTGAGGTTCGGGAAGATCGCGCGGCCCTCCGGGATCGTGCACAGGCCCGCGCGCGCCAGCTCGTCGGGAGCGGCGTCGTTGACGTGCACCCCGCCCAGGTGGACGTGCCCGCTGGAGGAGCGCAGCTGTCCACTGAGGACTTTGACCAGTGTCGACTTGCCCGCTCCGTTCGGGCCGAGCAGCGCCGTGACCGTGCCGCGCGGCACGTTGAGCGTGACCCCGCGCAGCACCTCGATCCTGCCGTACCCGGCGTGGACGTCCATCAGGTCGATCATCCGAGGTACGCCTCCCGAACGCCTTCGTGCGAGCGGATCTCGGAGGGGGTGCCGGACGTCAGGAGCTGCCCGAGGTTCAGCACGTGCACGTGGTCGCAGTAGCCCATCACGAGGTCCATGTCGTGCTCGACCAGCACGACGGCGCGTCCTTCCGCGCTCAGCTGGCGCAGCAGCTCACCGAACGCGTCGGTCTCGGCGCGGTCCAGCCCGGACGACGGTTCGTCGAGCAGCAGCAGGTGGGGATCGGTCGCCAGCGCGCGAGCGAGTTCCAGCAGCCGCGCGGCACCGGTCGGCACCGTGTCGGCCTGGGCGTCGGCGAACTCGGCGATCCCGACCCGTGCCAGCAGCTCCGCGGCCAGCTTGGCCGGGCGGCGGCGGCTTTCCAGTGCCACCACCACGTTCTCCCGGACGGTCAGCGACCCGAAGACCTCGAGCCGCTGGAACGTCCGCGCCACTCCCAGTCTGGACCGCTGGTGCGGCCCCTTCGAGGTGATGTCCGCGTCGTCGAGCAGCACCCGGCCGGACGACGGCTTGCGCAGCCCGCTGATCACGTCGAACAACGTCGTCTTGCCGGCGCCGTTGGGGCCGATCAGCCCGGTGACGCCGGGATCGGCCGACAGCGTCACGTCGTCGACCGCGGTCACCTCGCCGAAGCGGACCGTCACGCCCTCCACCCTCAGCCTGCTCATGCGCGCCGCCAGGACCAGGCCCGGAAGAACCAGCTGACCAGACCGTTGGGATCACGCGAGAGCCCGGCCGCCGCCACTCCGAGCAGCACGACCGCGACCCCGGCGAACGCGGGAAACCCGCTCTGCAGCACCGGAAGCAGCATCAGCAGCATCCCGCCCAGCGCCGCGCCGGACACCGACGTCACACCGGCGATCACCGCGAACAGCAGCAGCGGCAGGTTGTTGAACAGCTGGAAGTCGCTCGCCGCCACGGTTTCCCGCAGCTGCGCGAACAACCCTCCCGCGAGCCCGGCGATCGCCGCCGACAGCGAGAACACCCAGACCCGGATCCAGCGCACGTTCACGCCGAGCGTCGCGCACGCGGCCGAACTGTCCTTCACCGCGATCATGCGCCGCCCGAGCCGGCCGCGCCGCACCGCCAGCACACCGGCGCCGACCAGCGCGAACACCCCGGCGGCCAGGAGCAGCTGCGCCGTGGCGGACTCGAAGAGACGCGGCACCTGCAGGCTGCCCCGCACCCCGAACGCGATCGGCGACTGCAGCACGAGCTTGTCCATCAGCTGCGCGAACCCCAGCGTGGCCAACGCCAGGTACAGCCCGCTCACCCGCAACGCCGTCAACGCGATCAGCGCACCGATCGCGGCGGCGACCACCGCGCCGGCCACCAACGCCAGCGGCGAGGAGCTCTCCAGCCGCGCCACCGTCACCGCGCCCACGCCGACGAACGTGAACTGCCCCAGCGACACCACCCCGCCGTACCCGGTGAGCAGGACCATCGACAGCAGCACGATCCCGAACACCAGCCCCAGCGCGAGCTGCCCCGCCACCACGCCGTCCACGAGCAACGCCAGCGCGACCACCACCCCCATGAACAACGCCATCCCGACCCCGGTGGCGAGCCCGCCCGGCACCGCCACCCCGCGCGATCCCCGCACGCCACCGATGCGCAGCGGTGACTGGGGCATCGCGAGCAGCACGACGAACAGCAGCAGTGCCGGAATCGCCGCCCGGAACGCGATCCAGAACGGCGAGGACGGCAGGTACGCCACCGCGTAGGACTGCACCAGGCCGAGGCCGAGGGCACCCACGAACGTCCACGGCAGACTGCGCAACCGCCCGACCAGCGCGGCGGTGTAGGCGGTGATCACGAGCAGCGTCATCGTCACGTAGTCGAGCTGCACGACCGGGGTGAGCAGGATGCCGCCCAGCGCCGCCAGCGCCGACCCGATGGCCCAGCTCAGCGCGGACAGCCGGTGGGGACGGGTCCCGTACAACGCGGCCAGCTCCGGGGCGTCGACGCACGCCCGCATCGCGAGCCCGGTCCGCGTCCGGTTCAGCAGCAGGTAGAGCCCGCCCGCGACCAGGACCGCGCAGGCCAGCGTGACGAGGTCGTGGCCGCTGACGAACGACTGTCCGATGTGGATGCCGTACTGGTCGAGGAACGGCCGCACGGGCCGGGCCTGCGGAGGCCAGATCACCTGGGCCGCACCGATCAGCCCGACCAGCACGCCGACGCCGGCGACGAGCGTGATGCCGACCGGCGCGCCCGCGAGCCTGCGCATCACGAACCGTTCGATCACCAGCCCGAACAGCGGCGCGCAGCCGCCGACGACGATCAGCAGGGCGAGCCACTGAGGCAGGCCGCGGTTCTCGGCGAGCTCCCAGTAGAGGAACGCCATGACCATGCCGATCGCGCCGTGACCGACGTTGAACACCTTGGAGGTGCTGTAGGTCAGCACGAGACCGCCGGCGACGACGGCGTAGGCCCCGCCGGTGACGAGGCCGAAGACGGTGTAGGCCAGGAGGGCGGTCATCCACCCACCCCGGTGTCGATCAACGGGCCGCACGAGTACCCGGACGCGGGCGCCAGCCGGGTCCACGTCCCGCCCTTCAGCTTGATCAGGGACATGCACGCCGACGTCCGCTTACCTCCGACGTCCTGCGGCGCGACCATCCCCTCGGCGGTGAAGTCGTGCACCCCGCGGACCTGCTCCAGCATCGCCTTGCGCGTCAGCTGCGGTCCGATCTTCGCGGCGAGCTGGACGAACAACCGCGCGGCCGCCCACGCGAACATCCCGAAGTACGAGGGTGCCGCACCGGGCGCCACCCGCCCCAGCCACTGCTTGTACAGCGCTACCTGGGCGTTGTTCTCCTCGAACATCGCGCCGTTCGTGTAGACGACGGTGCCGTCGACCGCTGCCCCGCCCTGCCGCACGTACTGCGCGTCGTACGCGCTCGGGTCCGTGATGAACGCTTCCGGCGTGTACCCCTGCTGCCGCATGGCCTGCTGCAGCCGGACCGCGTACTGCGCCGACCCCATCCAGTACACGATCTTCGCGCCCGTCTCCTTGAGCTTGGCGACGTACGGCGCGTAGTTGACGTCCGCGATGTCGATCGCCTGCGTGTAGACGAACTTCAGTCCGCGCTGCTCCGCGGCTTTCTGCATGCTGCGCGCGTTCTGCGAGCTCGCGTCGACGTTGAGGTAGAGGAACGACGCGGCGCCCGCGGCGTTCGGAAAGCTCGACTTGACCAGGTCCGGGTACGCCGAGGACACCAGGTTCACCACGTTGGACGCGACGCCGAAGCTCACCGGGGTGCGCTGCCGCTGCACCGTGACCGTCGAGGCCCGCAGGTCCGGGATGCCGCACCCGGTGGCGGCCGGTCCACCACCCTGGTCGAACCCCGACATCGAGCCGACGAGCGCGAACGCCTGCTCGCACGCCTGGGAGGTGGCCTGCTGGTCGCCGCCGCTGTCCGTCCGGGAGTCGAACGACACGAGCTTGAGCTTGCGGCCGCAGATCGCGCCCTGGGTGGCGTTGAAGTACTCGACGAACGCCTTCGTCCCCTGCTGCGCCGCCTGGAAGAGACCGGGCACCGGGCCACTGATGTCCGAGATGTTGGCGATGGTGATCTCGCCGGCGGTCACGCCCTTGTCCGTGGCGCCACCGGTGCCCTGGCAGCCGCCCGCGATGCTGCCGGGCGGGTTCGGCTGCTTGTTCGGCTGCTGCGGGTTGTTGGCACCCGGCTGCCCCGCGGTGCCGTCGGTGCCGGCCACCCCGCCGTCCTCGTCGCCCGGCGCGGTGCCCTGCTGGGTCTCCGCTCCGCCGCCCAGAGGCACGGCGAGTGCCGCGCGTTGCTCGTCGGTGAGCCTGCTCCCGCACCCCGCGACCAACGCGCAGACCACTAACGCGATCAGCGCAACCCTGCGATGCATGCGGACGAACGCTAGGCCACTGCATCAATCCAGACCAGGCCGCCCACCAGCGATTTCACCCGTGTGGCCGACACGATTTCTAGAACAAGTTCTATTGGCAAAGGAATGCGGCGAACACCGTCACCAAACCGAAGTTACGTCGTTAGACCACCTCGGGCCAAAGAACACGTTCTAGCTAGACGGTGGCAGCAGCTCTGGCCGGCGCGGGCGGATCACGTCGCCCGACGACTCACCGCGCAGCCGTCGCATCACCCACGGCACGACGTGTTCGCGCGCCCACCTCCAGTCCTCCGCCCGCCGGATCTTCCGGTCGACCAGCGGAGCCCTGCCGAGCACCGTCCGCTCCAGGGAGTGCGCAACCCCGAGACCGTCGAGCACGGCGATGGCGACCTCGTGGTGACCCAGCTCGTTCAGGTGCAGCCGGTCCGGAGACCACATACGACGGTCACGCAGCTGCCGCATCGCCCACATGTCGACCAGCACGCACGAGTGCTCCGCGGCGATCGCGCGCACGTGCTCGTTGTAGATGGCCACGCGACCACGCATCTTGCGGAACACCGGGTCGTCGGCCCCGTCGACACCCGTGAAGAGGATGACGCGCGCGCCGGCCTCGACCGTGCGCGCCACCGCGTCGCGGTAACGGCGCATCAACGCGTCGATGTTCACCTTCGGCCGCATGAGGTCGTTGCCGCCCGCGTAGAGCGAGACGAGATCCGGGTTCATCGCGAGAGCGCGCTCAAGCTGCTCACCCAGGATCTGCGGCAGCAACCGGCCGCGCACAGCCAGGTTGGCGTAGGTGAACTCCGGATCGGCGGCACCCAGGACGTCGGCGACGCGGTCGGCCCATCCGCGCACACCGTTCGGACGGCCAGCGTCTTCGTCGCCCACTCCTTCGGTGAACGAGTCCCCCAACGCCACAAAACGCTTGCTCATGCTCAGGACTTTAGGTCGCGCGTCATGACCGAGGTTGCGCGGGGATGGATAACGTTTCGATAACGCCAGGGTCTCGAACTGAGGCGGGCTCCCGCTTTCGGCCGTAGTCCCGATCGTGCGACTCCCCATGAACTTGGCAACGCCGACGCGACTCCTCGTCGCGCTGGCCGGCTGTGCGCTGGCCGTGCTGCTCAACACCGGGATCGCGATCGGCCAGCCCCCCAATCCCTCGACCCCCATCTCGACCCCGCCGCCCGGAAGTGGCGGAACGGGCGACGAGGTCGTGCAGACCCAGTGGGGCCCGCTCGGACCCGCCGACCGGGACTTCATGAACCGGGTCAAGCAGGCCGGGCTGTGGGAGAAACCCGCGGGCGACAAGGGCAGGGCCAAGCGGCCGGACCAGCCCAAGATCCTGGAAGCCTGCAAGCACCTCATCGAGGGCCACACGCTGCTGGACAACGTGGTGAACCGGGCGGGCGTCCTGCTCGGGCACACGCTGCCCACGGAGGCCTCCGACGAGCAAAAGGGCTGGCTGGCCGAAATGGACGCGGCGAACGGCGACGAGTTCGACGCCGTCTTCGCCAACCGGCTCCGGGCGGCGCACGGCAAGGTCTACGCCTATGCCGCGCAGATCCGGGCGGGCACCAAGAACGAACTCATCCGCATCCTGTCCACACAGGCGATGATCACCGTCTTCGACCACATGAAGGTGCTCGAGGACACCGGTCGTGTCGACTTCGCCGGCCTGGAGTCCCCGCAGCCGCTCGCACCACCGACGGCTGCCGCCGGGGCACCGGAACCCACGGGCGAGAACGGCAACAGCGCGGACGCTTCCACGAACCCGACCGACGGTGTGATCCCGACCGTGCCGGAGGGCACCAGGTTCACCCGCACCGCCGAGCAAGGCGTGTTCGGTGACAACAACGGCGTCTTCTTCGGCGCCATAGCGGTGCTCGCGCTCGCGCTGGTGGGGATGCGCATGATCTCCCGATCCAAGAAGACAAGACGCAAATCTCGTTCGTTCTGAAAACGCACACCCGTTCAACCGAAGACAGCGGCTCACCGCCGTCAGCTTCAGCATGCCGTTTTATCGGACTACCACGAGGTGGCAAATGGCTTTTCACCGTAGGAAATCCACGATCTGGCTGACGGCCGCAGCAGCGGCGATGGCCCTGGTCGCTGGCGGTGCCGCGGTGGTGGCCATCAGTTCTTCTGATGGCGCCGCGCTCGCCGACGGGGCTGACAAATCGCAGTTCGTCGACATCACCAAGGTGAAGCCGAACGTCAAGAAACCAAAACCGGAGAACGACGCCACCACGGGTACGTTCACCGTGGACTGCGGCCGGAACGAGAACGGGCACTTCAACCCGGACAACTTCATCGCGCAGCCCGGTGTCCGCAACGGTGCCCAGCACCTGCACGACTACGTCGGCAACCTGTCCACCAACGCGGACTCCAACAACAAGTCGCTCCAGGCGGCCGGCACCACCTGCAAGAACGGTGACAAGTCCGCCTACTTCTGGCCCGTCGTGCGCATCAACGACGGTGCGGAGGAAGGCGAGGGCCAGGAGCAGCAGCCGCCGAAGAAGGACGACAAGGCGCAGCAGGAGAAGGACAAGGCCGCCAAGGACGCGGCCCGCCTCGAGTGCCCCGACGTCGCCTCCCGGCTCTCCGAGGACGTGCCGAACGGCGCCCAGGCGGAGATCGACAGGGAGCTCGCGAACATCGAGAAGGTCACCGACGAGGCCGAGAAGAAGCTCGAGCAGACCAAGGCCCAGGACGTCAACAACATCATCGTCGGCCCGACGCGGGAGAAGCGCGCCGCGATCCTGAACCGGATGATGCTCGCGTTCAGCCGCCAGGGTCAGCAGGCTCCCGACCTGAACCCGGCCGCCGCCTGCGCGGTCAAGGAGCAGGGCAAGGCCGCCGCTCTCGACAACGGCGCCGAGAACAACAACGAAGCCCAGGCCGAGGGCCTCGAGAACAAGAAGAACCAGAACAACCCCGAGGAGAACGCGAACAACGAGCTCCCGGGCAACGAGGGCGAGATCCAGCGTCCCGAGGTCGTCGACCTGACCTTCCGCGGTTCCCCGACCGGCAAGGTCGTCGCGATGCCGAAGTTCCTCCGCGTCCTCTACGGCGACGCCAAGGTCTCGACCAACGGCACCAAGAACGCCAAGGACTCGTGGACCTGCACGGGCTTCGAGGACAAGGTGCTGATGAACAAGTACCCGATCTGCCCGCAGGGCTCGAAGGTCAAGCGCATCCACGACTTCCCGAGCTGCTGGGACGGCAAGAACATCGACTCGGCCAACCACCGCGACCACATCGTGTTCCCGGACCAGAACGGCAAGTGCAAGAAGGGCTTCAAGGCCGTTCCCCAGCTGCGCATCTCGCTGACCTACAACATCCCCAGGGAGATCCAGCAGCAGGGCCGGTACGCGGTCGACGCGTTCCCGGAGGAGGAGCACAACCCGTTCTCCGACCACGACGACTTCGCGAACGTGATGTCGCAGCAGATCATGAACCGCCTGGTCAACTGCGTGAACACCGGCAAGAAGTGCCGCGAGTGACGCGCTGACCGTCTGACCGAAGTCCCCCCGGTGCACCTCCCGCGCACCGGGGGACTTTCGTTGTCCCGCTGGGAGATTCCCGCGGCTAACCTGGCGCGCATGATGGCGAGATCACGGCGGACCTGGCGCGATGTGGACGGCGAGCGGATCGAGGGGACCTGGCGGCACGCCTTCGTCCGCAACGGGGACAGGCACTACCTCACCGATCTGTTCATCTACGCCGACGGGCTGGTCGACTGCTGGGGACTGGTCACACTCGACGAGTTCGCCGCCAAGCTCGCCTCGGGGTGGGTGGCGACCGAACTCCCGGACGGAGCAGAGGCGTCGGCGTTCCACGTCGCCACGTGGAAGTTCGCCGAACCGCAGGCCGCGCTGACCGCCGACATGCTCTACGGCGAGGTCCTCGACGAGATCGACCGGCTCAACAACAGGCCGGACTCCACGGCGCGCTGCCTCGCGGCGGTCGACGTCTTCCTCGACCAGCAGGACGAGGACAGCCGGGCGGCCGTGCGCGCGGCGTACCACGCCATCCCCGAGCACCTGCGGATCTACGCGCTCGGCGACATGGACCGCAGGGACTGGCCGTTGCGGGTGCTCGCGGCAGGGCCGGGCAACCCCTACTCCTGGCAGGACGAGGACAAGCTCGTCTCCAAGAAGGAACACGCCGCGGCGCTGCGCTACTTCGAAGGTCTCCGCAGGCAGCGCCGTGCGGCGCCAACGCCTGCAGAACCGGCCGAGACCAGCATCGTGATCAGCCACACCAACCACACCGTGCCGGGCGGATGGCCGGAGAATCCCGGAATCCTCGTGCTGCGCAACGAGTTCCCCGCACCCGTCACCGTCGGCGCGCAGATCCACCCGAGCGTCGCCGACGCCTACGAGGCCGTCGCGGCGAACGTACCGGCGCAGGCGCGGACGGCGGTCATGGCGGAGTTGCTGCGCCTCAAGTTCGCCCAGCACCCCGAGCTCGCCGAGACGCTGACGGCCACCGGCACCGCACGGTTGGTCTACGCCGACTCGTCGGCGTTCTGGGGGCAGCACAGCACGGAGGGCCGGAACTGGCTCGGACGGCTGCTGGAGCTGGTCCGGTCCGAACTGGCTGTTCCCGACCACGACCTGTTCACCAGCCTGAACCTTGTTCCGGAATGATTGACCGCAAAGGTATAGACCACTGACACTGGCGGCATGGTCACCCGTTCCTGCGCGGTGCTGATCGCACTGCTGGCAACGCTGCTAGTACCGGTCACCGGCCCGTCCGCCACGGCGGCACCGGTGACGTTCGTCCACCCCGGAGTCGGGGTCTCCCGTCCGCAGCTCGACTTCATCCGCGCCAAGGTCCAGGCCGGTGCCCAGCCGTGGAAGCTCGCCTACGACCGCATGATGGCGAGCTCGTACGCCTCCCTGTCCCGCGTCCCGAAGCCGAGAGCGATCGTGGAGTGCGGCCCCTACACGAACCCGAACCACGGCTGCACCGACGAGCGCCAGGACGCGCTCGCCGCGTACACGCTCTCGCTGGCCTGGTACATCACCCGTGACAACCGGTACGCGACCAAGGCCATCGAGATCATGGACGCCTGGTCGGCCACCATCCAGGACCACACCAACTCCAACGCCCCGCTGCAGACCGCGTGGTCGGCTTCCTCGTGGCCCAAAGCCGCCGAGATCATCAAGCACGTCCACGGGAACTGGCCCAACAGCGGCCGGTTCGGCACCATGCTGCGCAACGTCTACCTGCCGGAGATCGCGAACGGCCGCGCGAACACCAACGGCAACTGGGAACTCAGCATGATGGAGGCGTCGCTCGGCATCGCGGTGTTCCTGGAGGACAGGGCCGCCTACGACAAGGCCGTCGGCATCTTCCGCACCCGGATCCAGGCCTACATCTACCTCACGACCGACGGAGCGCTGCCGAAGACGCCGCCGGGCAGCGGGATCGACACCAGGGCCGAGATCATCTCTTACTGGCACAACCAGTCCACGTTCGTCGACGGGCTGACCCAGGAGACCTGCCGGGACTTCGCGCACACCGGGTACGGGCTCGCGGCCGCCGCGCACTTCGCCGAGACCGCGCGGCACCAGGGGCAGGACATCTGGGGGGAGATCAGGGAGCGCATGCGGCACGCGTGGGGCCTGCACACCAAGTACCAGAACGGCACGCCGGTGCCGTCGTGGCTGTGCGGCGGCTCGTACAGCCGCGAGCTCGGGCCCACCCCGGAGGTGTCGTTCAACGCGCTGCACACGCGGCTGGGCATCGCGATGTCGAACACCCAGCTCTACACCGAGTCACATCGTCCACACGGGACCGACAACCTGTTCATCGCCTGGGAGACCCTCACCCACGCGGCGAACCCGGCCTGACAAGGGCTAACGTGCCCGCATGACAGACGTGAAGCCACGCAGCCGGGACGTCACCGACGGCCTGGAGCGCACCGCCGCGCGCGGGATGCTCCGGGCCGTCGGCATGGGTGACGAGGACTGGGAGAAGCCGCAGATCGGTGTTGCCTCGTCGTGGAACGAGATCACGCCGTGCAACCTGTCGCTGGACCGCCTCGCCAAGGCGTCGAAGGACGGGGTGCACGCGGCGGGCGGGTACCCGCTGGAGTTCGGCACGATCTCGGTGTCGGACGGCATCTCGATGGGCCACGAGGGCATGCACTTCTCGCTGGTCTCGCGGGAGGTGATCGCCGACAGCGTCGAGACGGTGATGCAGGCCGAGCGGCTCGACGGCTCGGTGCTGCTGGCCGGGTGCGACAAGTCGTTGCCCGGCATGCTGATGGCCGCGGCCCGGCTCGACCTGGCGAGCGTGTTCCTCTACGCCGGGTCGATCCTGCCGGGCCGGGTCACGCTGACCGACGGCACCGAGAAGGAAGTCACGATCATCGACGCCTTCGAGGCGGTCGGGGCCTGCGCTCGCGGGCTCATGAGCCGCGAGGACGTCGACCTGATCGAACGCGCGATCTGCCCCGGCGAGGGCGCCTGCGGCGGCATGTACACGGCGAACACGATGGCCAGCGCGGCCGAAGCGCTGGGCATGTCGCTGCCCGGCAGTGCCGCTCCCCCGGCCACCGACCGGCGGCGGGACGGGTTCGCGCGCAGGTCCGGCCAGGCCGTGGTCGAAATGCTCCGCAAGGGCATCACCGCGCGGCAGATCATGACGCGCGAGGCGTTCGAGAACGCGATCGCCGTCGTGATGGCGTTCGGCGGCTCCACCAACGCGGTGCTGCACCTGCTCGCGATCGCGCACGAGGCCGGGGTCGAGCTCACCCTGGACGACTTCAGCCGCATCGGCTCGCGCGTGCCGCACCTGGCCGACGTGAAGCCGTTCGGGCGGCACGTGATGACCGACGTCGACCGCATCGGCGGTGTGCCCGTGGTGATGAAGGCGCTGCTGGACGCCGGTCTGCTGCACGGCGACTGCCTCACCGTCACCGGCCGCACCGTCGCCGAGAACCTCGCCGACATCGCCCCGCCCGACCCCGACGGTCTCGTCCTGCGAGCTCTCGACAAGCCCATCCACCACACCGGCGGCATCACGATCCTGAAGGGCTCGCTGGCGCCGGAAGGTGCCGTGGTCAAGTCGGCCGGCTTCGACTCGGACGTCTTCACCGGCACCGCGCGGGTGTTCGACCGCGAACGCGCCGCGATGGACGCGCTCGAGGACGGCACGATCACCGCGGGCGACGTCGTGGTGATCCGCTACGAGGGCCCCAAGGGCGGGCCGGGCATGCGCGAGATGCTCGCCATCACCGCGGCGATCAAGGGCGCGGGCCTCGGCAAGGACGTCCTGCTGCTCACCGACGGCCGCTTCTCCGGCGGCACCACGGGTCTGTGCGTCGGCCACGTGGCACCGGAGGCGGTCGACGGCGGCCCCATCGCGTTCGTGCGCGACGGCGACCAGATCACGCTGAACGTCGCCGAGGGCACGCTCGACGTCCACGCCGACCTGGAGAGCCGGCGCGAAGGCTGGGCGCCGCTGCCCCCGCGCTACGAACGCGGCGTGCTCGCCAAGTACGCGAAGCTGGTGGGCTCGGCTTCACGCGGGGCGGTCTGCGACTAGGGCCGCCGACCGCACGAGTGCGGCGACCGCCGGGGAGTGACTGCTGCGCTGCCAGGCGAGCACCGTGGTGACGTCGGGAGCGTCGACGACGGGCACCGCGACGTGTTCCGGCCACTGCCAGGCGCGGCTCGAAGCGGGGATGACGAGCAGGCACTTGCCCAGCGCCACGAGCTGAGCGAGCTGCGACTGGGTGCGGACCTCCGGCCCCGGCCCGTCGGGATACGTCCCGTCGAGCCGGGGCCAGCGGGCGATCGGCAGGCCCGGCACGTCGCTGACCTCCGCCAGCGTGAGCTGATCGCGGGCCGCCAGCGGATGCGCCGCCGGCAGGATCACGACCTGGCCCTCGACGCGGAGGTCCGCGGTGTCGAACCCGGCGAGATCGTCGTACGGGCGATGCATGAGTGCCACGTCGGCCTGCCCGTCGCGCAGCCGGTGTGCCTGCTCGCCGACCTCGCACAGCAGCACCTCGACCGGTGGCGCACCGGGTTCGCCCGCCAGCGCGTCGAGGAGCCGCCGCAGCAGCTCGTGGGACGCCCCCGCCTTCGTGACGAGCACCAGCGGTCGCTTCGGATCACCGGCCCGGCGCGTCCGGCGCTCAGCGGCGGCGACGGCGTCCAGCGCGGCTCTGGCCTCGCGCAGCAGCACCCGGCCGGCGTCGGTGAGCGCCGCTCCCCTGCGGTCCCGGTCCAGGAGCTGGACCCCGAGCCGGCGCTCCAGCAGGCGAATCGCGCGTGAGAGCGGCGGCTGGGCGATCCCGAGCCGGTCGGCGGCACGTCCGAAGTGCAGTTCCTCCGCGACGGCGACGAAATACCTGAGCTCGCGGGTCTCGAGATCGGCCACCGGACCGAGCCTACGCTCTGATACCCGCTGAGTATCAGAGCGTACTGAACCGATCTTGGACAGTGAAGGTGCTCCGCGCCGACCATTGATCAGGTGAAGGACACGAAGATCGCGCTGGTCACCGGCGCGAACAAGGGAATCGGTTTCGCCATCGCGCAGGGCCTCGGAGCGCTCGGTTTCGCGGTCGCGGTGGGCGCACGCGACGACGTCCGGTGCAAGGAAGCTGTCGAACGGCTGCGCGCCACGGGCATCGACGCCTTCGGAGTCGCCCTCGACGTCACCTCCGACGACAGCGTCACCGCGGCAGCAACCGCCATCGAACAGACGACCGGACGGCTCGACGTGCTCGTCAACAACGCGGGCATCGGCGGCCGGACCGACGGTGGCGCACAGGACCCGGCGACGCTCGATCTCGACGTCGTCCGCACGGTCCTCGACACGAACGTCCTCGGTGTCGTCCGGGTGACGAACGCGCTGCTCCCGCTGCTCCGCCGCGCGACATCGCCCCGCATCGTCAACGTCTCGAGCAACATGGGCTCGCTGGCACTGCGGACCGGTCCGATCATGGCCGCGTATGCGCCGTCGAAGTCGATGCTCAACAGCCTCACGGTTCAGTACGCGCGCGCATTCGCTGACACCGGCATCATCGTGAACGCCTGCTGCCCCGGCTACGTCGCGACCGACTTCACCGGGTTCGCCGGTCTGCGGACACCCGAGCAGGGTGCCGCGATCGCGATCCGGCTCGCCACCCTCCCGGACGACGGCCCGCGCGGCGGGTTCTTCGACGACGAGGGCGTCGTCCCCTGGTGAACAAGGGTCACTCACTCGACTGAATTGCCGTGCGGGCACGGTCACCTCATCAGAGGGCACCGGCGACCGGCCCCGCGGCGGCGGGTACCTCGCGATGGCAAGCCGACAGCCAACGCGGAAGGACAGCGCGATGATCGATCAGACGCAAGTTGAGACTCTGTACGACTGCGACGTGATCGACAACAAGGGCGAGAAGATCGGTTCGGTCAAGCAGGTGTGGCTCGAGGACGGCACCGGCACACCGATGTGGGCCGAGGTCCACACCGGACTGTTCGGCATGAAGGAGAGCTTCGTCCCGATTCAGCAGGGACAGGTGGCGGGTGGCGCGATCACCGTCCCCGTCGCCAAGGAGCAGGTGAAGGACGCGCCGAGCGTGCACACCTCGGGCAACCACATGTCGGACGAGGAGCAGGAGGCGCTCTGCCGGCACTACGGGTTGATCCCGAAGGCGAAGACCGGTGAGCACGACCGGCTCGACGGCAGGCGCGGCAGGGGTGACGCGGCCGAGGTGACGCTCTCGGAGGAGAAGCTCGACGTCGGCACCCGCAAGGTCGAGGAAGGCCGGGTGCGGCTGGTCAAACACACGGTCACCGAACAGCGCAATGTCACCGTGCCGGTGACGCACGAGGAAGTCCGGGTGGTCCGTGAGCCCGCGCAGGGCGGCACGGGCAGGGCGTTCGCCGACGAACAGGCGGAGGTCACGCTGCACCGCGAGGAACCGGTGGTGCGCAAGCACACGGAGGCCGTAGAACGGGTCCGGCTGGAGAAGGACGCGGTCACCGAGCAGAAGAGCGTCAAGGGCGAGGTCCGCAAGGAACGCGTCGAGGTCGAGCGCGACGACGAACCGCGCGGCCGTCGCTGAAGTGACGCCGAGCGAGCCGCCCACCACTTCCGCCGGTGGGCGGCTCGCTAGTACAAGCTGTCCAGCACGTCGGCGTAGCGCTTCTCGATCTCGCGCCGGCGCGGCTTCAGCGACGCGGTCAGCAGCCCGTCCTCGACGCTGAAGTCCTGTTCCAGCACTGCGAACCGCTTGATCGTCTCGTGCCTGGCCAGCTGTGCGTTGACGACCTTCACCGCGTTCTCGACCTCTGCCCGCGCGTCGGACAGCCCCGACGCGGTGTCCGGGTCGATCGTCACCAGTGCCACGCAGTACTTGCGGCGGTCGCCGTGCACGATCGCGTTGCTGATGTACGGCGACGCGGCCTTGAGCAGGCTCTCGATCGGCGCGGGCGCCACGTACTTGCCGCCCGAGGTCTTGATCAGCTCCTTCTTGCGGTCGGTGATCTTCAACCGGCCCGCGTCGTCGAGCTCGCCGATGTCACCGGTGTGCAGCCAGCCGTCGACCAGCGTCTCGGCGGTCGCGTCGGGACGGTTGTGGTAGCCGCGCATGACGCCGGGCCCCCTGAGCAGGACCTCGCCGTCCTCCGCGATCTTCACCTCCATGCCTGGGATCGGCGGTCCGACCGTGCCGATCCTGATCATGCCCGGCCGGTTGAAGAACGTCGCCGCGGACGACTCGGTGAGCCCGTAGCCCTCCAGGATCGTGATGCCGGCGCGCTCGAAGAACTCCGCGATCTCCCCCGCCAGCGGCGCCGAGCCCGACACGAAGTACCGGATGCGCCCGCCCACGCGCTCGCGCAACTTGCGGTACACCAGGCGATCCGCGAGCCAGCGCGTCGCGGGACCGTGGTCGCGGTCGGCCCAGGTGAAGATCTTCTCGGTGAGGCCGCCCTTCTCACGCGCCCCCGCGACGATCCGGCCGTGGATTTTCTCGAAGATGCGCGGTGCGGCGGCCACGATCGACGGCCGCAGCTCGCCGAGGTTGTCCACGATCCGCTCGACACTGCCGTCGACGGCGGTCGGCACGCCCGCGGCGATCATCGCCATCGTCAGCACCTTGCCGAACGCGTGCGACAGCGGGAGCCACAGGAAGTGCAGGTCCGTGGGCTGCAGAATGCCAAGGGACGCAATGGCTTCAGACGTCGTCAGCCAGTTGTTGTGAGTGAGCTCGACGCCTTTCGGCGTGCCGGTCGTGCCGGACGTGTAGATCAACGTGGCGAGATCGTCGGGCCCGAGCTCGTCGATGAGCGTGTCGTAGTCGCCGTCCGCCTCGGGGATGGCACCGAACCGCAGCACCTCGACGTCGGGCATCAGTGCCGCGTGCTCGTCCGTCTCGACGACCACCATGCGGCTGCCGGAGTCGGTGACGATGTGCGCGACCTCGCCCTTCGTGCTGTTCGGGTAGATCGTGGTGGTGGCGCCACCGGCGGCGAGCACCGCGAGGTCGGTGATGATCCACTCGATGCTGGTGCCGCCCATCAGCGCGACCCTGTCGCCCTTGGCGAGCCCCTTCGCGCGCAGCCCGAACGCCTGCTTCGCGACACGTTCCTGCAGCTGCGCCCACGTGAGCGAGGCCCAGCCACCGTGGTCGCGGTACCGCATCGCCTCGGCGTCGGGCGTGCGGGCGACCCGGTCGCGCAGCAGGCCGGGAATCGACAGCGCCATTGCTCTCCCCTTCTCTGGAGCGTCGCTCCAGAGCGGTACTCTAACCCGCATGGCCGACCGAAGACAGTCCCTCCTGGACGCGGCGCTGAAGCTCGTCGAAGAGGGCGGCCTGGACGCCGTGACGATCGCAGCACTGACCGAGCGATCCGGCATGTCGAACGGCAGCATCTACCACCACTTCGGCAGCCGCGCGGGCGTGTTCGCACAGCTCTACGCCGACAGCTACGCCCGCTGCGTCGCCGCGATGCTGCCCGCGCTGGACTCGCGCCCCGCCTGTCCCGCCGTGCGCGACCTGACGTTGCACTACCTCGACTGGGTGGCCGCGAACCCGAGCCGCGCCCGGTTCCTGTACGCCGCGCCGGGCCACGCAGACCCGTCGGTCAAGCAGGCGGAGTTCGCCCCCGTGATGTCGTGGTTCCTCGACCGCATGGCTTCCGGCGAAGTGCGCTCGGTGCCGCCGTGGGCGCTCGAACCGGTGGTGATGGGCCCTGCGCACGAGTCGGTGCGCCGGTTCCTGCTGGGGGTGTTCGACCTGAACGAGGCCCGCGAGATCATCGCGGACGCCGTCTGGGCCGTGCTGAAGCCCTAGTCCTCTTTCGGCGCTCGCCCGCGAATGACGATGCCGCCGTCGAACGAGAGGTCGCCGTCGACCCGGCCCAGCTGCACCACGGTCCCGGACACCTTGCCCCGCACGACGTTGGTGACGTCCTCGTCGGTCTGCACGATCTCGAACTCGTCCGCTTCATCTCCAGTCATACCTGCAACATCACCTCAGACCGCAGTTCGTTAGCCATAGAACACATGTTCGATTATGCTGCTGGTATGCGCCAGGGATCACTGTTCGACCTGGAGGCGGAGCCCGCACTGGCTCCGCTTGCCCCACGCCGCACCGAACTGGGCCACGGCGCGTGGATCGACGTCCAGCCGGGCTGGCTCGCCGGCGCCGACGCCCTCTTCGACCAGCTCGTCGCCGAGGTGCCGTGGCGCGCCGAACGCCGCCAGATGTACGACAACGTGGTCGACGTGCCGCGCCTGCTCTGCTTCTACAGCGGCGCGCTGCCGTTCGACGTGCTCACCACCGCTCGTGACGTGCTTTCTTCTTACTACTTGCCCGAGCTGAAGGAACCGTTCACCACTGCGGGCCTTTGCCACTACCGCGACGGGCGCGACAGCGTGGCCTGGCACGGCGACACGATCGGCCGGGGGCAGACCGAGGACACGATGGTCGCGATCCTGTCCGTGGGCACACCGCGGGCGTTGTTGCTGCGACCGCGTGGTGGCGGTGAGACGCACAAGTACGCGCTGGGGCACGGCGATCTGCTCGTGATGGGTGGGTCGTGCCAGCGGACGTGGGAGCACGCCGTCCCCAAGACCGCGAAAGCCGTAGGACCGAGGATCAGCGTGCAGTTCCGTCCGCGCGGGGTCCGCTAGATCACGTCGACGAACACCGGATTGGCGTAGAACCAGAGATCGGCCCACGGGTCCGAGTTCGCGATCTCGTCGATCATCGGGTCGCCCGACGACGTCAGGCGCTTGCCGTCGCTCCCCCTCAGCCGCAGGTAGAACGCCCGCTCGACACCCGCGAACGTGTGCGTGAACCGGATCCTGCCCCGCCGCGGCACCTCGAACGTCTTCACGACCGACGTCTCCGGCGCCACGAAGAGGTCGCGGTCGGACGAAGGACCGGTCACCGGGCCCGAGATCAGGTCGACCTTGGCCAGGACGGGCGTGGCACCCGAGAAGTTCGGCCCGGCGGCGCGGTCGATCTCGATCGTCACCTCGACGTCGCCGCCGCGGCGCACGAACGTCCGCCCGCCCAGCGTCACGCCGCGCAGGTCGTCACGTGAGCGCACGCGCAGCGAAAGGCCGTCGATCAGCCTGCCGTGCACCGTCACGACCTTGCCCGACTGCAGACCGCGCATGACGTCCACATAGGACTTCGACCGCGCGCCCACCACGTTCGCGCCGTACTGGCCGGGGAAGAAGTCGCCGTAGCCGGTCTGCCGGACACCGGAGTCGATCGGCGCGCCCTTCGAACCCGTTGTGGCGTAGTCCTGTTTGCCGGGCGTCAGCGTGTCGCCGAGGACCTGGTGGACGTCCGAGTTCGCGGTGATCCACCACGGCCTGCCCTCGGCCAGCAGCGCGTCCCACAGGCCGCCGACGCGAGCGGTCATCCAGTCGAAGCCGCCGTGCGTGCGGTAGGACTCCATCGGGTAGCCGGGGAAGGAGTCCGCCAGCGGCGCCGCGAGGTCGTAGTAGCCGCGCGCCCTGCCGGGACCGCCCGCCACCTTCGAGATGCCCGCCGCCTGATGGCCGGGCGCGCCCTCCATGCCCACGGCGACGGACGGGGCCGCGTCCCGCCAGCCGCGCAGCTCGTGCGGGCTGTCGAGGCCGCGCCGGGCCGGGTGGTTCGCGAACATCAGCGCGATCTCGGTCCGTCCGGAGAGGACCTGCGCCTCCAGGTACCGCAGCGCCGCCAGTGCGAGCGGCTCGGTGTTGCCGGCGATGCGGCCGTCGTAGGAGAGCTCGAACGCCTTGAGGATGTCGGTGGTGTGCTTGCCGGGCGGCAGGAACACCGTGGCGTGCTCCGCGCCGGGGATGTTCCACTCGAGGCCCTGGTAGACCAGCACGTCGCGCTGCGCACGACGCGCGCGTTCGATGTCCGGCGCGACCTGGTCGATGGAGAACTTCTGATGCGCGGGACCGCCGTGGTCGGTGATCACGACCCAGTCGAGCCCGAACTCGCGGGCCTTCCGCACCTGGTGCTCGATCGGATACTGACCGTCGTCGGAGTACTGCGTGTGGATGTGGTGGTCGCCCGCGTACCAGCGCTCACCGCCGCCCCACGGGTTGACCGGGACGTGAGCCTCGGCCGTGCCCGAACCGGCGACGACGGCACCGGCCGCGATGCCCAGTCCGGCGAGGAACTTGCGGCGCTCGACCGACGAGGGACGGTCGTCCTCGGGGTCGAGCCAGCTGCCCTCGACCGGCTCGACGTCGTGGTGGTGATGATCGTGTGAGTGGGACATGTGCAAGATCTCAACCGGTGAACCTGTCACCACCGATGAACGGCGAATGAACCTTGGTACCGGGAAATTCGTTCACACGGCCTGAACGGCCAGCAGCGCGAGGTCGTCGTGATCGTCGCGGTCGAGCCACTTGAGCACGGCCTCCTCGCAGCGCCGCGAGATCTCCTCGGCCGACTGGCCCTTGCACTCCTTCAGCACGGCCCGCAGCCGCTGCTCGCCGAACAGTTCGGTGCGGTCGGTGTGCGCGCGGGCTTCGGTGAAGCCGTCGGAGTACACCACCAGCGTGTCGCCGGGTGCCAGCGTCACCTGCTCGCCGTGGAACCGGACGTCGGACAGGATGCCGACGATCGCGCCGGGCGCGCTGACGTCCTGCACGGTGCCGTCCGCGCGCAGGATCAACGGCGCCGGGTGCCCGCCGGAGGCGAGCGAGAGCCGCACTCCCCCTGACGACAACGGCACCAGTTCGCCCACGACGATCGTGGTGAAGAGCTTGGAACCGGTGGCGCGCAACGAGGTGTTCAGCAGGTGCAGCAGCCGCACCGGGTTCGTCTCGACGAGCGACAGCGCCTGCAGCGACTGCCGCACACGTCCACTGTGGACCGCCGCCTCCAGGCCGTGGCCGCAGACGTCGCCGAGAGCGAACGTCGCCGTGCCGTCCGTGCGCGGGTGGACGTCGTAGAAGTCGCCGCCGACCAGCGCGCGCTGGTGGGCCGGGATGAACACCGACCCCATCGCCACGCCACGCACCTCGG
Organism: Lentzea atacamensis; assembly: GCF_003269295.1. GTDB lineage: Bacteria > Actinomycetota > Actinomycetes > Mycobacteriales > Pseudonocardiaceae > Lentzea > Lentzea atacamensis. The sequence goes on from NZ_QLTT01000001.1 coordinate 1,578,004, forward strand.
GCAGCGGCAACGGCAGCAACGCCGAGCGAAGCACGTCGATCGTCCGCTGCTGCTCGGTCAGTCTCGACGCGGACTCGAGCGCCACGGCCGCGTGCTTGCCGAACAACCGGACACGTTCGATGTCGTTGGGGGCGAATTCACCCTGTCGCAGTACGACCAGAGCACCACCGACACCCAGAGGCACGGCGAGGGCGCAGCCGAAGTCGTCCGGCACGCCCCAGCTACCTTCACCCAATGAGGTGATCCTGGTGAGCGTCGAGGTGCCCGTCAGCACCTCCGTCAGCACGCTGGCCCGGCGCGGCGTCCGGGAGACCGTGGGTTCGCCACCGCCACAGCGCCACCACTCCAGACGGTCGCGTGTGGCCGGCACGACGGCGACGCAGTGCTCCCCCAGCAGCTCCGCGGCGAGCTGCACGATGGTCCTCAGCGTGTCCTGCCGGGAACTGCCGCTCGCGAGCCGCAGATGGGCGTGGTCGAGCGTGGAGTCGGTGAAGTACCAGGCGCTCCAGCCCTCGCCGAGGTCGTGCTGACGGCCCGCGACGTGCACGTCGAAGTGCTCGCCCAGGCACAGCCGGGGGAACCGGTCGGCGGCCGCGGCGTTGCGCACGCGCACCACTCCGGCGGGGTCCACGACGAAGACGGCTTCGCGGAGCCCGTCCACCAGGCGCTGCCAGCCGTCGAGGTCGATGCCCACGGCGCTGCTCATCCGTTTTTGTCCAGCGCACTCGGCCGAATCATCACGGCCTCCTGCGGGTAGTTGGCGTGCATCGCGGCATCAAGTTACCTCGCTCCCAACCTAACGTGGCAGGCTTGGCTGCGACCACCGAGGCACGGAGGCTTGGAGTGACCACGGCCAACGAAGAGACGGACGCAACCCTCGAACGGGTTCTCGCCGCGATGAGAGACCTGCGTGACGGCAACTTCCGCCGCAGGTTGGTGGTGCCGGGAAACGGGGCGTTGTCGGCGCTCGCGGACGTGTTCAACGAGATCGCGGAGCGCAACCAGTGGCTGGCCGGTGAGCTGGGCCGCGTCCGGCAGGCCGTCGGCCAGGAGGGCAGGCTCACCGAACGGGTGGCGCCCGCGGGCACCGCCGGTGGCTGGTCGCTGATGGCCGACTCGGTGAACGGCCTGGTGGAGGACTTGGTGCGGCCGACGTCGGAGCTGAGCCGGGTGCTCGCCGCCGTCGCCGAGGGTGATCTCACCAAGCGCATGTCGGACCAGACGCTGCGTGGTGAGTTCGCCACGCTCGGTTCGACCGTGAACGGCCTGGTCGACCAGCTGTCGTCCTTCGCGGACGAGGTCACGCGTGTCGCCCGCGAGGTCGGCACCGACGGCCGCCTGGGCGGTCAGGCGAAGGTGCCAGGCGTGGCCGGTACCTGGCGCGACCTGACCGACAACGTCAACTCGATGGCGAACAACCTGACCAACCAGGTCCGCAACATCGCCCAGGTCGCGACCGCGGTGGCCAACGGCGACCTGACCCAGAAGATCACGGTGGACGTCTCCGGCGAGATGCTGGAGCTGAAGAACACGCTGAACACGATGGTCGACCAGCTGTCGTCCTTCGCCGACGAGGTCACCCGTGTCGCCCGCGAGGTCGGCACGGACGGCAAGCTCGGTGGTCAGGCGAAGGTGCCCGGCGTCGGCGGCACGTGGCGCGACCTGACCGACAACGTCAACTTCATGGCGGAGAACCTGACCACTCAGGTCCGCAACATCGCCCAGGTCACCACCGCCGTGGCGCAGGGCGACCTGACCCAGAAGATCACCGTCGACGCGCGCGGCGAGATCCTCGAGCTCAAGTCCACGATCAACACGATGGTCGACCAGCTCTCGTCCTTCGCCGACGAGGTCACCCGTGTCGCCCGCGAGGTCGGCTCGGACGGCCGCCTGGGCGGCCAGGCGCAGGTGCCGGGCGTCGCCGGCACGTGGCGCGACCTGACCGACTCGGTGAACGTCATGGCGAACAACCTGACGACCCAGGTACGCAACATCGCCCAGGTCACGACCGCCATCGCGCGCGGCGACCTGACCCAGAAGATCACGATCGACGCCCGCGGCGAGATCCTCGAGCTGAAGACCACGATCAACACGATGGTCGACCAGCTCTCCTCCTTCGCCGACGAGGCGACGCGTGTCGCCCGCGAGGTCGGCACCGAGGGCCGCCTCGGCGGCCAGGCCCAGGTCCCCGGCGTCGCCGGCACGTGGCGCGACCTGACCGACAACGTCAACTTCATGGCGAACAACCTGACCAACCAGGTCCGCAACATCGCCCACGTCGCGACGGCCGTGGCCAACGGCGACCTGTCGCAGAAGATCACCGTCGACGCGCGCGGCGAGATCCTCGAGCTCAAGTCCACCTTGAACACGATGGTCGACCAGCTCTCGTCGTTCGCGGAGGAGGTCACCCGCGTCGCCCGCGAGGTCGGCACCGACGGCCGCCTGGGCGGTCAGGCCCGTGTGCAGGGCGTCGCCGGCACGTGGAAGGACCTCACCGACAACGTCAACCTGATGGCGGACAACCTGACCAACCAGGTCCGCAACATCGCCGCCGTCGCCACCGCGGTCGCGAACGGCGACCTCTCGAAGAAGATCACCGTCGAGGCGAAGGGCGAGGTCGCGGCCCTCGCCGAGACCCTGAACGGCATGGTCGACACGCTGCGCGCGTTCGGTGACGAGGTCACCCGTGTCGCCCGCGAGGTCGGTACCGAGGGCATCCTCGGTGGTCAGGCGCGCGTGTCCGGCGTGGCGGGAACGTGGAAGGACCTCACCGACTCGGTGAACTTCATGGCGGACAACCTGACCAACCAGGTCCGCAACATCGCCCAGGTCACCACCGCCGTCGCGCAGGGCGACCTGACGAAGAAGATCGACGTCTCGGCCCGCGGCGAGATCCTGGAGCTCAAGACCACGATCAACACGATGGTCGACCAGCTCTCGTCCTTCGCCGACGAGGTCACCCGTGTCGCCCGCGAGGTCGGCACGGAGGGCAAGCTCGGCGGCCAGGCCGAGGTCGACGGCGTGGCCGGCACGTGGTCGAAGCTGACCGACAACGTGAACCAGCTCGCCTCGAACCTGACCACCCAGGTCCGCGCCATCGCCGCCGTCGCCACCGCCGTGACCGCGGGCGACCTGACCAGGCAGATCACCGTCGACGCGTCCGGAGAGCTCGCCGAGCTCAAGGACAACGTCAACCAGATGATCGCCAACCTCAAGGAGACGACCCGCGCCAACCGCGAGCAGTACTGGCTCAAGACCAACCTGGCCCGCCTGTCGGGCCTGATGCAGGGCCACCGCGACCTGCGCGCTCTGGCCTCGTTGATCATGAGCGAGCTGACGCCGCTGGTCAGCGCCCACCACGGCGCGTTCTTCCAGATCCAGGAGGACGACGACTCCAAGCAGACCCTGGAGCTCACCGCCTCCTACGGCTTCCGCCTGGACGCCGCCCGCGCGACCCGTGTCGCGCTGGGCGAGTCGCTGGTCGGCCAGTCCGCGCTGGAGAAGAAGACGATCCTCGTCACCGAGGTGCCCCCGGGCTACCTGACCGTGTCGTCGTCTCTGGGCGAGTCCGCCCCGGTCAACCTGGTGATCCTGCCGATCCTGTTCCAGGGCGAGACCCTGGGCGTGATCGAGCTGGCCTCCCTGAACGTCTTCACCGACGTCCACCTCGACCTCCTGGACCAGCTCAAAGAGGCCATCGGCGTCAACGTCAACACGATGCTCGCCAACTCCCGCACCGACGCCCTGCTGGTCGAGTCCCAGCGCCTCACCGCCGAGCTCCGCGCCGGCTCCGAGGAGCTCGAAGACCGCGCCCGCCAGCTCCAGACGGCCTCGAAGTACAAGTCCGAGTTCATGGCCAACATGTCCCACGAGCTGCGGACCCCGCTGAACTCCCTCCTGATCCTGGCGAAGCTCCTCGCCGACAACCTCGACGGCAACCTCAACGCCAAGCAGGTGGAGTTCGCCCGCACGATCCACTCGTCCGGCTCGGACCTGCTGCAGCTCATCAACGACATCCTCGACCTCACCAAGGTCGAGGCGGGCCACATGACCCTGCACGAGGACCCGGTCCGCGTGGACGAGCTGGTCCGCTACGTCGAGACGTTGTGTTTGCCGCTGACCGCCGAGAAGAACCTCGAGTTCTCCGTCCGCGTCGACCCGAACGTCCCGGAAACGCTCCGGACCGACGAACACCGCCTCCAGCAGATCCTGCGCAACCTGCTCTCCAACGCCGTCAAGTTCACCCACGACGGCGGCATCCGCCTGCACGTCCGCATGGACGACCCGTCCACAGTGGCCTTCGACGTGCACGACACTGGCATCGGCATCCCTGCCGAGAAGCTCGCCGTCATCTTCGAAGCCTTCCAACAGGCCGACGGCACCACGTCCCGCAAGTACGGCGGCACGGGCCTGGGCCTGTCCATCAGCCGGGAACTGGCCCAACTGCTGAACGGCGCCCTGCGCGTGCGCTCCGAGCCGGGCATCGGCTCGACGTTCACCCTCTGCCTCCCCCTGGGCAAGGTCGCCACCGACGCCGTGGTCCTGCCGGAGCCCACCCCGATCGTGGCCCCCGACCCGGTGCTGGCCGCGTCCGGCTCGATCCGCTTCCACGGCGAAAAGGTCCTGGTCGTCGATGACGACCTGCGCAACGTCTTCGCGCTGACGAGCGTGTTGGAGTTGCACGGCCTGGAGGCGATCTACGCCGACAACGGCATCACGGGCGTACGTGCTTTGGAACAGTACGACGACGTGGCCATCGTCCTGATGGACATCATGATGCCCGAGCTGGACGGCAACGCCACGATCTCCGCCATCCGGGCCATGGAGCGCTACGCGGACCTGCCGGTCATCGCCGTCACCGCGAAGGCGATGAAGGGTGACCGGGAGAAGTCCCTGGCGTCGGGCGCGACCGACTACGTGACGAAGCCGGTGGACACCGAGCACCTGATCAGGCTGATCGCTTACTACCTCGGGGTGTCCGCAGAAGCCTGAGGACGCTTGAGCCGGGTACCGGCAGGGTGCAGAGGCGAAGCCGAGGCGGACAGGGCGATGCACCGCCGAGCAAGCGGTGATGACGTGAGCCGACGGTGCCAACGTGCCCACGTAGGCAGGCGCTTGGAGCTTGACTTTGGGTGCGAGGTGCTAGCGTGCTCGGATCGGCCGGGCGCTTCTGTGCCCGGCTTTTTCAGGCCGATGAGCGCCTCGCAGGGGCCCCGAAGTCAAGCCCCGATCGCAATCGGCGCGAAGCGGCGATGACGCAATCAACGCTCGGTATCGGCCCGCGCGCCCAGGCCACCCCAACCCTCAGTGAGCCGTGTCCACCGACTCCTGAACAGCCGCGTCCACCGTCTCGTGCAAGCTCAGCACCTGGGCCACATCCGCCAGCTCGAACAACCGCCGAACCGGCGCCTGAGTGGCAGCGATCCGCAGCTGCCCGCCGGCCTCGCCCAGCCGCCGGTGCCAGTCGAGCACCAGCGCCAGCCCGGTCGAGTCCATGAACTGCAACCCGGCGAGGTCCAGCACGGCGTGTGCCCCGGTCACGTCCGCATCCAGCCGTGCGGCAAGCACAGGGACGGTGTCGATGTCCAGCTCACCGGCGACGGCGAGCACTCGCCATCCCCGCTGGACCTCGCTGCCGACGTTGAGCTCCATCGTCGCCGTTCCTTCCGCCACGCCCGACTCGTGCGACCCAAATCGTGCAGCACGACGTCAAGGCATGCGACCACCGGGGGGCTGAAAGATCCGAACGGGGCGCCGGATGTGCGACGATGCGCCTTGTGCTGAACGACCCACTGGCTGAGGTGCGGGTGATTCTGACCGCCGAGGGTGGATCGTGCGCTCGTGCACGTCAGGTGGTCCGCGACGCCGCCGTCTCGTGGGGGTTGTCGGAGGACCTGACGGACGACGCGCAGCTCGTCGTCACCGAACTCGTGTCGAACGGGATCGACCACGGTGAGGGGCTGATCACACTCACTGTAAGCCGAAGAGACAGTGGCATGCTCGTCGAAGTGCACGACGAGTCGTCCCAGCAGCCTCAGGTGCGGCCGGTCGACACCAGTTCGGCGCGGGGACGCGGGATGCAGCTCGTGAAGGCGCTCAGCGTGCGCTGGGGTACTACGCCGGACGCGCGGGGGAAAGTCGTGTGGGCCGAGTTGGAGTCCTGAGAACGGGTACTAAGCCCGTATGACTGCCACACCACCCGATCCTGATCCGCAGCGCACGCCCGGGCTGGAGCCCGGTGGCGGGGTGCGACCAGGAGACACCCCGCCTGAATCCGGACAAACCTCAGGTCTTTCGCATCGCGAGCCGACGCCGCCGAAAGCGACCACCGGGCGCGTCGTGATCGCGCTCATCATGGTGCTCGTCGTGCTCGTGGCCGCGATGCTGCTGACCCAGGCGTTCCTGCTCAGCTGACGACTCAGCCGGACAGACGCGAGGCGAGCAGGCGCTTGCCCTGCTCGGCGCCCTTGCGGCTGTCGGTCTGCGCCTTCTTGAAGAACTCCGCCAGTTCACGGTCGCCTTCGCGTTCCGCGTCCTGAATGAAGGTCTCGAGCCGCAGCGCGTTGTCGAGGCACGCCTCGGTGAACCACAGGATGTTGTAATCCTTGTCCTTCGTACCCGTGACGTGACCGGTTTCCGTGGTCGACACGGTCCCTCCTCATCTATCAGGGAATTAGCGGTCACTCGGCGTGTACCCGCCATGGCCTGGTGAAAACCGTCTCGGCTTGTGGTCGTCACCGGAAGGCGCGTACGGTCGGTCCGGACGGGAGTCCTTATGAACCAGCTTCGCCAGAGAACGACCTACGTCCAGTCCATTCCGATCGTCGCCGTCACGGGCGAGATCGACATGATGTCGTCCGCCCCGGTGACCAGCAGGCTCGCCGAGCTGCTCGACCGCAAGCCGCCCGCACTCGTGATCGACCTGCGGGAAGTGCGGTTCTTCGGGTCCGAGGGGATCCGCGCACTCGTGGAGACGCAGCACCAGGCCGACGAGCTCGGTGTCAAGTTCGGCGTCGTCAGCGACACCAGAGTTGTGTTGCGCCCCTTGGAAATGACGGCCGTCGACCAGTTGCTGCTCTTGTTCAACGACGTCGACGACGCCGTCACGGCGCTGAGCGCCTGCTAGGCGGCTGACTCTCGCCTGTTGCGAGAGCGCTCCACCAGGTCGAGCAGCAGGCCTTCCTTGGTGGACCACGGCGAGATGTCCACGACCTCGTGTCCCGAGACCCGCATCAACGCTTCCGCGACCACCGCGCCCGCCAGCGACTGCTGGGCCCGGTGCCGCGAGATCCCCGGTAGCGCCGCCCGTTCGCGCACCGACAGCTTCGCGAGCCGCGGGATCCACTTCTCCAAGTCCTTGAGCCACAACTGACGTGGCACGTACGTGCCAGTGCGCGCTCCGGCGAGCCTGGCCAGCTGCTCGAACACCTTCGAACAGCCAACGGCGCGAGCGCTCTCATCGCGCGGGAAAGCCTTCGCGATCCGTTCCTGAACTTCAGCGCGCATGTCCTGCACGGTCAGGCCGGCTCGCGTCAAAGTCCGCGCCCCCAGGGGCAGTGACACCGCGCGGTCCGGTTCCGCCCCGGATCCCGCGGCCAGTTCCACCGTGCCGCCACCGACGTCCAGCACGACCATCGGACCGGCGCTCCAGCCGAACCAGTGCCGTGCCGCGGTGTACGACAGACGTGCTTCTTCCTTGCCCGACAACACCTTCAGCTCGACGCCGGTGCGTCTGTGCACCTTGCGCATCACGGCATCGGCGTTCGTGCTGTCGCGGACGGAGGACGTCGCGAACGGGAGGAAGGGCGTGTCACCGGCCTTCTTGCAGGCGGCCAGCACCGCGGCGCACAACGACTCGACGCCGTCGCGGCTGATGGCCCCCTCCGCGTTGATCTCGCGGTCCAGGCGCAGCCTGACCTTGTGGGACACCAGCGGACGCATCAAGTCGCGTTCCACGATCACCAGGTGCGCGCTGAAGCACCCGACGTCCAGAACACCGACCGACATCCGCCAACCTTCCTTCTTCCACCAAGTTCCCTTTACCTCATCGGCACCCATTGTGGGAGTCTTGGCACCCGAACAGGGCATCTTCGGGGGATGAGATGCGTTACAGTGCCCCGATGTCCTTGGCAGAGATCCCTTCCCGGCTCGAAGACGCCCTGAAATCGGCAAATCGCGGCGTCATCGTCCTGGCAGTGGACGGCCTGTCCTCGGACGTGGCCAAACAATCCTGGCTGTCGGCCTCCCTCTCCACGCTCACCTCCACCGTGCCGTCCACCTCAGCGACGGCCTGGCTGACCGCACTGACCGGTGCTCCGGCGGACGTGCACCGCGTGCCGGGAACGGTGTACCGCAACGGATCCGGTCTCGTGCACGCCATCAACGGCACGCCCGCGATCCCGGAGCTGCCGACCGTTCTCGAACGGCACGGCGCCACCGTCCTGGCCCGCGAGCTCGACCTGCTCGAAGGCACCTGGGCCCACGCCCTGCTGCGAGGCTGCACCCGGATACCCGCACCCCCTCGGCACAAACTCACCGCCCAGGCGGAGGACCCGCCGCTGCTCGTCGCGAACGTCGTGGCGGATCTCGACAAGGCGCTGCCGGACGCCCGGCTCCTCTGGACGTACGTGAACATCGACGACCACGTGCACCGCAACGGTTACGACGAGTCGGTGCACGAGGCCATGCTCCGGCTCGACGCGCATGCGTCCCGTTGGGCGGCGCAGGGCTGGACCGTTGTGGCGCACTCCGACCACGGCCAGGTTCCCGTCGAGCCGGACCCCGCTCTCGTGGAGGCCTGGGACGCGATCGTGCGCGAGGACTGCGTGATCCCGTCCGGTGGCGCCGGGCGGCTGCGCTGGCTCTACCCGAAAGCGGACCGCGTGGAGGCCGTATTCGACCGCGTGGCAACGGCTCTGGGCGCCGCGGCGACCGTGCACCACGCCGCCGACCTCGGACTGCCGCAGCCGGAGGCGGGACCTGTCGTGGCCGTGGCGGCGTCGCCGGCGTTCCCGGTGCCGGATCCGTCCGCCAAGTTCGAGCACGGTGGCCTGAGCCGGGACGAGATCGACGTGCCCTTCGCGGTCTGGCAAGCGTAGCGACCATTTGTCGGGCGCCGAGTCGTTCATCCTTGTGAACAATTCCCGTTACAACGTGGGAATCCCGGAACAACGGAAAGAATCGTTTTTGACTCTCTTTACAGACCTTGATCGGATCTGGCAGGGTGTCGCCGGGCGCAAGGACATGAAAGGGACTGGACGGTCTCGTGAATCTGTCTCGACGCACCCTTCTGGCTTCTGCCGCGGCCACTCCCCTGCTCACCGGAGCCGGAGCAGCGTTCGCTGCGGGGGAAGCCTCGGCCTCCCCCGCCAAGCTCCGCGGCGCTCTCGACTACGGCCTGACCAAGCTGAAGGCGGTCGCACCGGGCATCACGTCGTTCCCGGAGATCACCCGGTTCGAGAAGTGGACGTACGTCGCCGACGGCGGCTGGATCGGCGGTTTCTGGCCTGGCACGCTCTGGCTCGCGCACCTCGACAGCGGTGACGCGCAGCTCCGCGCGCTGGCCGAGGCCGCGAACGACAGGCTGGCGCCGCGCCGGCTCGAGCCCCGCGACCACGACCTGGGCTTCCTGTTCTACCCGTCGTGGGTCACCGCGTACCGGCTCACCGGCGCCACCAAGTGGCGTGACGGCGCGGTCGACGCCGCGAACACGCTGATCCAGCGCTGGAACCCCACCGGCAGGTACATCCGCGCGTGGGGCAGGCTCGGCACACCGGGCAACGCCGGCCGCGTCATCATCGACACGATGATGAACCTGGACCTGCTCGCGTTCGCTACCGAGCAGACCGGCGACCGCAAGTTCATCGACATCGCGATCGCCCACGCCAGAACGACTCAGACGCACTTCATCCGGCCGGACGGCTCGACCCCGCACGTGTTCGACTTCAACCCGGACACCGGCGCGGCGATCGGCCCGAACACCGTGCAGGGCTACAGCCCGACGTCGTGCTGGTCGCGCGGCCAGTCGTGGGGCATCTACGGCTTCACGACGATGTACCGCCGCACGGGCCTGCGCGAGTTCCGCGACACGGCCCGCAAGATGGCCGACTTCGCGCTGAGCGCCATCACGCCGGACCACGTGCCGGTGTGGGACTACCGCTCCCCGTTGGGCGCCAACGACATCAAGGACTCGTCGGCGGGCGCGATCCTGGCGTGCGGCCTGCTCGACCTGGCCGCGGTCACCGGCAACGGCCGCTACCGCGAGCGGGCGCTGAAGATCCTCGACGGCCTGGTCGGCACCTGCCTCACCACGAGGTCGGCCCGCGCCGAGGCGATCATGGCCCGCGGCACCCGCAACCGGCCCTCGGAAGACGGTGTGGAGGTCTCGCTGCCCTACGGCGACTACTACCTGTTCGAGGCGATCCTGCGGGTGCTCAAGCCCGCGCAGGTCGCCAAGGCCATCGGCCTGTGATTTTGGCGTCTGCAAGTACCACCGTCCCCAGGTCGGTGGTACTTGCGGACGCCGTTACCAGCTACTTCTCGATCACGCGCGCCGTCGGGCCGTTCGACCACGTGGCCTCCAAACGGGACAGGCGGCCCTCGGCGTTGCGGAAGTTCACCACCAGCGGCCCACCCGGCTGTTCGACGGCCACCGACCACCCGTCGGCCGGCGTGGCCGACAGCGCTTCCACCCCCGACGGGCGGTACCGCACGACCACGTCACCGCCGCGCAGGTGGAACGCGTGGACGTACGAACCGTCCGGCTGCCATTCCCCCTCGGGAAGTTGAGCCGAGGAGGGACGTCCATCCGTACTACTGGGAGGAGCCGGAACAGACGAGCTGATCGCAGGAGGCCTGGTGGACGACGAGGGCGTGACGGGTGACGAACTGGCAGAGGTGCCGGTCGCGGGCACCGCGACGGTGATCGACGTGACGGTCGGCATCGGCAGCACCCCTGGACCCGCCGTGGAGCCCACCGCCGCCACCGGCGCCGGCTCCATCGCCGAACGGATCCCGAACCAGGACAGGCCGACGGCGACCGCGGTCACCACCGCCCAGGCGACCAGGTATCCGACCGACCGTCTCACTGCGACGACCCTCCTGTAGCGACTCATGGCATCAGTACTGCTGGTCGAGGACGACCCGGTGGTGCGAGCGGCGATCACACGCGCTCTCACCGGCCAGGGCCACATGGTGCACGGTGTCGCGCTCGCGATCGAGGCTTTGCGCGAAGTCACCGCCAACAACTACGACGTCGTGGTGCTCGACCTCGGGCTGCCCGACCTCGACGGCGGTGACGCGCTGCGGATGATCCGGGGTGTCACGAACACCCCCGTGGTGATCGCTACCGCCCGCGACGACGAGCAGGAGATCATCCGGCTGCTCAACGCGGGTGCGGACGACTACCTCGTCAAGCCGTTCTCCAGCGAGCACCTCGGTGCCCGCGTGCAGGCGGTGCTCAGAAGGGCCCGCGACAGCAAGCAGCTCGTCGTCGGCGGGCTGGAGATCGACGTGGACCACCGCAAGGCCACTGTGGACGGACGGGAGCTGTCGTTGACGCACAAGGAGTTCGAGCTGCTCTCGTATCTCGCCGCACGCTCGGGCGAGGTCGTCCCGCGCGCCGAGATCCTCGCCAGCCTGTGGCCGTCCACTCGCGACGACCAGACGCTCGACGTCCACCTGTCGTGGTTGCGCCGCAAGCTCGGTGAACGGGCCGCGCAGCCGCGTTATCTGCACACCGTGCGCGGCGTCGGCGTGCGTCTGGTCGCACCGAGATGAGGCGGTCACTGGTGCTGGTCGCTCTCGCGGCGACCAGCATGGTGGCGTTGGCGTTCCTCATCCCGCTCGCCATCGTCACCAAGAAAGCCGCGTACGACAGCGCGATCAGCGAGGCCGAGAAGCAGGCCGCCGCCCTCACGCCGGCGCTGCTGATCACCACGAAGGCGCCCGAGATCCGCCAGGCGATCAGGAGCACCCGCTACGGCGGCCAGCAGCGGCTGGCCGTGCACATCAGCACACCGGCCCCCAACACCTACGGCACCTCGCACATCACCGCGGCCAACCTGCAGGACGCGCAGAACCTCGCGAGGGCGTCCACTCTCGAACGCCCGGACGGCGTCGCCTACCTGCAACCGCTGGCCACCAGCGCCAACGGCATCGTGATCGTCGAGGCGTTCGTGCCACGCGAACAGCTCACGCACGGCGTCATAGGCACGTGGTGGGCGCTGGCGGGGGTCGCTGTCGGACTCGTCGCCGGTTCGGTGTTCGTCGCAGACCGGCTGGGTGCGCGGGCGGTGAAGGCGACCCGCACGCTGGCCGAAGGTGCACGGAGGATGGGTCAGGGCGACCTCTCCGTCCGCGTGCCGGTCAAGGGACCGCCCGAGCTCAAGGAGGTCGGGCAGGCGTTCAACGCCATGGCCGAACGCGTCCGGCACCTGCTCGCCGCCGAGCGCGAGGTGGTCGCCGATCTCTCCCACCGCCTCAGAACGCCTCTCACCGCGCTCCTGCTGGACGCGGACACCCTCGGGAGGGGTCCAGGCGCGGATCGGGTCCGCGAGGCCGTCCAAGGACTGGAGAGGGAGGTCGACGAGATCATCAAGGCGGCCCGGTCCGGTCTGGAGCCCGGCAACACGGCCGTGGACGTGGCCGGGGTCGTGCGCGACCGGCTGGTGTTCTGGTCCGCGCTCGCCGACGACCAGGAACGGCCGTGGACGATCCGCGGCGCCGACCGGCCCGCACACGTGCCGCTCGCCCGCACCGACCTCACGGCCGCGCTGGACGCGTTGCTGGGCAACGTCTTCCGCTACACGCCGGAGGGCACGAGGTTCGCCGTGACGCTGGTGCACCAGGCCGACCTGGTCGCTCTCGTCGTCGAGGACGCGGGGCCGGGCATTGCGGACGTGGAGCGCGCGCTGCAACGCGGCGCCAGCGGCGGTGGATCCACCGGGCTGGGGCTCGACATCGCCCGCCGCGCTGCGGAGAGCACGGGTGGTTCTCTCCGCGTCGACCGCGGGCCGCTGGGTGGGGCACGCGTGCAATTGAGGCTCCGGAGGCTCTAGGGCCCTGGTCAGGGCCGGAAAAGAACACCGCCGGCGGCGCGGACCGTGGGACGGGTCCGACGCCGCCGGCGGGCACCGGCCGGCTGCGCTGCACCGCTGCCGCACCACCGAGTTCCGAGCAGGAGGGTGGAACCCGATGAGCAGTGCGCGCTTGCCATCCCACACCGGTGTTACGAGGTGGATCTCAGCCGGGGCTCTCGGCGCCAGGTGTGGGGACCGGCGTATTCAAGGAGGTCTGTGTGATCGTTTTTCGTGATCTGACACGAAGTTAGCCGACGGCCCGCCGTCGCCAATCCACCGTTCAGACGATTAATCCGTTTTAAATATATTTAAGTTCGCCCGGTCGGCTGTCCTCGCCTTAAGTCTATTTAAGATAACGTCGCTGCCACGCCGCCATCCCATCCCCCGAAATGAAAGGCGCCTCATGCTCAGTGTGATGGCAGCTACGAGTTTGGCACTGTCGCTCCTCGTCGCCCCCGAGGCGCCGAGTGCCGCCGATGTCGTTCCTCCCGGCAAAATCACCGTCGACGTCGTCACGGTCAACGGTTCCGGCTGCCCCGCAGGAACAGCGGCGGTAGCGGTCGCGGACGACAACACGGCATTCACGGTCACTTACAGCGACTACACCGCGCAGGCCGGCTCCGGATCGGCCCCGACCGACTTCCGGAAGAACTGCCAGCTGAACCTGCGCGTGCACTACCCGCAGGGCTTCACGTACGGGATCGCGAAGGCCGACTACCGCGGGTTCGCGCACTTACCCAGAGGCGCGAAGGGCATGCAACGCGCCAGTTACTACTTCTCCGGCCAGTCGTCGACCGGTACGAGCACGCACAACATCGCCGGCCCCAAGACCGACAACTGGCAGTTCACCGACACGACCGACGTCGCCGAGATCGTCTTCGCGCCGTGCGGCGCGGTGCGGCACCTCAACGTGAACACCGAGGTCCGCGCGTTCACGAACTCCTCCAACCAGGCGGCGTTCGTCTCGATGGACTCGACCGACGGCAGCGTCAACACCCGCTACCAGTTCGCCTGGAAGCGATGCTGAGCGAATTCGATCACGGAGTGCCCCCGGTGTTCCACCCAGAGTGAGCGCCGGGGGCTCTCACCGTGACCCGCACGTGACTTTTGACGGGCGAGTCAACCAGGCCATTGCTTCCCGCGTATACCCATGTAGATTCCCGACTCACCGCGACGGCCATTCGGGTGACCGTCGTTGGCTCGCGCGCCGCACGCGAACGGAGGCTGCATGCAGGTGAACGCCCAGACCGCACAGGTTGACGACCTGACACTCATCGCGTTGCCCACCGCGGTGAACTGCGCGGATCTGTTCGTGCGCTTCACACTCAGCGAGTGGCGGCTGCGCAACATGATCGACGACTGTTCCGCGGTGGCCTGCGCCCTGGTGGAGGCGGCCATCGAGTCCGCGGACCCCAAGACCTCGCGGCTGATCACCCTGCGACTGCGGCTGAGCGGCGACTACCTGGTCGTCGAACTCGAGGCGGCCAGGTTCACGATGCCGCCGACCTCGCCCGATCTCCGCACCGGCGAGCTGCAGCTCGGTGGCGGCGTGAAGCTGATCTGGTGCGAGCTCCCGCTGCCGACCGGCGTGAACGCCAACGCGGTGCCGCTGCCACGGCGCGAACCCCGCCGCTCCCCCGCGGCCGAGGCGCTGGGCGACGAGCCGGACGTCGACCCCGAGCTCATCCAGCGGATCCTGTTCGGGCTCGGCGGCTCCATGGGCGGCGGTCCCCAGCGGTAGGGGACCGAGGTAAACCGCTCTAGTTCAAGTTTCACCCACAAGGGCGCGTCCAACGGTGGACGCGCCCTTGTGGTGTCCGCGGGTTCACAACTGTGGACGCTTCACCAATTGGGTTCCGCATCTCAGACTGCGGTTACTCCGTTCGAGCCGTGTTACATTCGGCGCGGCGCGTGGACCATCAGGTTCCTGAATGGCGTTCTTTCGGTACGGATGGCAATTCACCGACGACGGCCCCGCCTCGCCCATTGGTGCGGTAACCGATCGACCACAAAAAGTGACAAATGGTCGATGCGCATTGACTTCGGCTAACGCCCGGCAATGTTGCTCTGGTTGGCGGAGGTTCGTTAACACCCTTTCCGATACGGTCTCGTATCACGCCGCCCGACATGTCCCGCACATTCGGAAAGGTGTCTCATGATTAGCACGTTGGCTGCGGCCGCTCTGGCTCTGTCCACCATCGTCATTCCCCCGGTCGCGGATCCGCCCCCGACGGGCCAGATCACCATCGACGTCGTCACGGTCAACGGCTCCGGCTGCCGCATCGGCACGGCCGCCATCGCCGTCTCCCCGGACAACAAGGCTTTCACGGTCACCTACAGCGAGTACATGGCCCAGGTCGGCCCGGAGGCGCGGCCGACCGATTTCCGGAAGAACTGCCAGCTGAACCTCAGGGTCAACGTGCCGAGCGGATTCACCTACGGAATCGCGCAGGCCGACTACAGAGGCTTCGCCCACCTGGAGCGGGGAGCGAAGGGAACGCAGCGGGCGAGCTACTACTTCCAGGGAATGTCGGACAACGACCAGCGCACCAAGTCCTGGAACGGCGCGATGAGCGACGACTGGCAGGTGACGCACAAGACCGACGTCGCCTCCATCGTCTACCACCCGTGCGGCGCGAAGCGGAACTTCAACATCAACACCGAGCTCCGCGTGGACAGGGGCACGTCCGACCCGAAGAAGACCAGCTTCATGGCAATGGACTCGACGGACGGCTCCATCGAGACGATTTACCACTTCGCGTGGAAGAAGTGTCCGAAGGCGTGACCGAATAACCGAACAGCCTGGCCGCCGGGCCCCTTGGTCTCCCGCCACACGAGACCAAGGGGCCTTCCGCTGTGCCCGCGGCACTTCGACGGGAACGCCGATCTGCGGGCAACCAGGTGTTCCCCCAAGGGGCAAACCTGGGACAAGTAATGGCCAGACAGCCTTTCCGCCGCGATGAAAACCTTTACGTGCAGAATCAGAGCGTTCCTCGGGCAACGCACAAAGCACCGGAGCAGCCATGAAGGTGGACACAGTCGTATTCGACCTGGACGGAACCGTGGTCGACACGCTTTCCGGGACCACGCGCACCCTGAACATCGCTTTGCGCTCATACGTGCTGATGGAGTTCACCGACGACGAGACGCGAGAGCACATCGGCCTGGGCGACAACGCCCTGGTGTGCGCGGCGCTGAGGAAGTCGGAGGCGTCGCCCGATCTGGCCGGGGAGGTCCAGGAGGCGTACCTGCGGGCGTACGCGGCGGATCCCGGCCATCTCGCGGTGGTGCACCCCGGCGCCGAGGTACTGCTGAAACGCCTGCGAGCGCGTGGGGTGCGGCTTGCCTTGTGCACCAACAAGTCCAGCCGCATCACCGGCGGGATGCTGCGCACGCCGGGGCTGGACGGGGCGTTCGACGCGGTGGTGAGCGGGGACGAACTCCCCACCGCAAACCGGATCCGCGGCATCTGCTGGAAGCGGTCCGCCGCGCGGGTGGCACGGCGGCGCTGATGCTCGGTAGCAGCATCAGCGACATCCGTGCCACCCGCGCGGCGGCGGTTCCCGTCGTCTGCGTGTCGTCCGGCTGCGGAATCGGTGGCCTGCGGCCGGACTCCTGGATCGACAGCTTCGACGACGTCGAATCAGATGTTCTGGTTCGCGAAGCCCTTGGTCGCGATCTTTGACAACATGCCCTGCCACACCGAGGAGCTGGTGTGCGGGTCACCCGTCACGCCGAGCGCCGACTTGAGGCCGTTGAACGCGTTCTGCGTGTTCGTGCCCCAGTCGCCGTCGATCACCAGGCCGGAGCCGCGGAAGTTGTTGCAGACGGCCTGGACGAACTTGGTGTCGGACTCGGAGTCCTTGAGCACGCGAACCGGCATGCCACCGAAGTCGGCGTGGATGTGGTCCGCGTGGTCGGCGTTGTACCAGCCGTCGAGCACGTAGCGGAACCGGCGGCGGCACACGGCCTCCGTCGCGAGGTAGCGCTTGCGGATCGCCGCGTTGCTCGACGCGTGGTGCTTGTCGAGCGGCGAGATGGTGTTGCCGCCGGACCAGCGGACGTGGTCGAGGTCCATGGCGGTGCCGGCGCCGTGCTGGCCGGGCTTGTTGACGTAGAAACCGGCCGAGACGATGTAGCTGATCGAGCCGTAGCTCGACGAGAGCGAGCGCAGGTCCCGGATCCAGGCGACGAGCGCGTTGTAGAACGCGTCGGTGCACTGCCAGTTTCGCGCGGTGGTGTTGCCGCGGTTGGACCGCCAGTAGTAGACCGGCGTGCCGTCGATCTTCTGGAACGTCATCATCGCCAGCGCGCCGGCCTCGGCGGCCCGGATCTCGGCGTCGGTGTGCTGGTCCCCGATCTTCGGGTCGGCGCCCGCCAGTCCAGGAGCGATGGTGGACAGACCGGCGAGACCGGCGACGGCCGCCGCGCCCGTGACGAAGCCGCGCCTGGTGACGTTGTTTTCGAACACCCCAGTTCTCCCTCTGTGTCCTAGCCGGTGCGGACAGGAGGAAGGCCTGTCTCACGAACCGGCCCGAGGGAGTCTAGGGATCGTGTTCAGAACGGGGAATGCGGCCTGACCTGCGGTTTTCCTCTTCCTTTACCGCACTGAGCCGAGCACGCGGATCAAGCTGCGCTCCGTGTCGTTGCCGAGTTTCTCCAGCGCCAGCTTCGCCACCGGCGCCCCGAGCTTCGCCAGCCCGTTGAACTCGAGGTGGGCGTGGTAGGCGATCTTGGTCGTGCCGGGAGCCGGTCCCGCGGTGATCGAGATGTCGTCGGTCGCGGTGGAGGTGTCGTTGCGGCCGACGAACTGCAGGCACTGCGGGTCGTCGCGGGTCAGCTCGTAGACGAGCTCGGTCTTGCGGCCGAGGAACGTCGACACGTTGTGCCAGCGCGAGCCGACCTCGACCGGGCCGTCGTCGATGCGCGTGCAGGTCACGGTGCCCGGATCCCACTGCTCGGTGCGGGAGAAGTCGCGCAGGTACTCGACGACACCTTCGGGTGAGGACGCCACGGTGAAGGTGCGCTCGACGTCGACGCCGGACGTGTGCGGCGCGTTGAACGCCTGTGGTGCGAGGCGAATCCGGTGCTGTTCCACGAGGGCCGCCTGGCTCTCCGCGCGGCGAAGCAGCCGGTCCAGTCGTTCGGCGTCGATTCCGGGGACGGTCTGCAGCGTGCGCCACATCGCGGCCTTGCTCTCGATGCCGACGCGCAACGTCTCCAGTTCGAGGACGTCGCTGAGCGGCGACCGGCCCAGCAGCCGTCCGTTGAGCTTCAGCCTGCCCGCCTTCTCGGTGAGCCAGCCGATGGCGGCCTTGTGCGGGCGCGGTTCGACGCCGAACGCCCTCATCACGTCGAGCAGCTCGTGCCGGTCCGCTTCCGCGTCGTCGGCCAGCACGCGCAGTTCGGGGTGCGTGCGGCTGACGCGGCGCGCGAGCTCGACGCCCGCGATCGTCCCGGCCAGGTGGTCGTTGAGGTAGATGCCCAGCAGCTCCGTGTTCACGCCGTGCGGGTACCCCGAACCAAGATCAGGGACTCGCCGGTCCGAGCTGATGTCCCTGGTTCCACAAGGTTTTGATGACCAGGCCGAGCGGGGCGATCCGGCGCCGCAACCGCATGATGTGCAGGTGCAGCGCGTTGCTGGTGTCGCCGTCCTTCGTGGGCAGGCGGAGCAGCAGGTCCTCGCGCGAGGTCAGCGCGCGGAAACGCCGCAGCAGTTCGGCGACCAGCGCACGTTCGGTCGGTGACAGCACGACGGAACGCGAACGGAAGCGCAGGATGCCGGACATGTCCAGCTCCGGCACGGCATAGCGGGCCGCACGGGCACGCAGCATCGCGATGCGCACGGCGAGGTCCTGCTGCGGCACGGGCGCGCGGACCCAGTCCTCCCGCATGTCCGTGAGGACGGGCGCGGGCACGTTCTTCTCCAGCACCAGCAGGCACAACGTCCCGCTGCGCTGGCACGCCTCCCGTGCCGCCGCGTCCACCGGCCACCGCACGACCTCGACGGGCAGGTGGTTCACCAGGCTCGACATACGTCCGCTTCCCGAGTCTCCGGCTTGCGTGGACGCCAGTGGCGCGTCCGGAACGTCGGCGAGGTGATTCACGCTCAGCAGGGCACCTCGCGGCACCGACCCCGTACAACCCCGTCTGACCGCGCATTCCCCCGGCAGCCTTCCGGGCCACACCACTGGAGCCGCCGGTTATTTCCGCTCTATCGCGTGCATCGGCTCCAGGATGATCGGCTGCGCCCGGCGGCCCGTGACGAGGTTCCACGCCCACTGCGCCAGCACCGCGACGCGGTTGCGCCAGCCGACGAGGAACGCGATGTGCACGACCGCCCACGCCACCTTGCCGATGAAGCCCTTCAGCCGCAGCTTCTTGATGTCCGCGACGGCGTCACCAGGCGAAATCGTCGCCATCGTGCCGAGGTCGAGGTACTTGAACGGCTTGGTGGGGCGTCCCTCCAGGCGTGCCCTGATCACGCGGGCGACGTGGTGGCCCTCCTGGATCGCGGGCTCGGCGATGCCGGGCAGGTCGTTCAGGTTGACCATGTCACCGATCGCGTAGATGTCGCCGGTGACGCTGCAGTCTGAGGGATTCACCAGAATCCGGCCCTTGCGGTCGAGCTCGGCCCCGGTGGCGTCGGCGAGCTTGCGGGCCAGCTGCGAGGCCTGCACACCGGCCGCCCAGATGATCGTCCGCGCGTCGACCCGGTCGCCGTCCTTGGTGGTGAGGCCGGTGTCGTCGATCGACTCGACCATCGCGCCCGTCATGACCGTGACGCCGAGGCTCTCCAGCTTCTTCCCGGTGTGCTGACGCAGCGGTTCGGAGAACGGCGGCAGCACGTGCGGCACGGCGTCGAGCAGCGTGATCCGGATGTCGCGCGGGTCGATCTCGCGGAACTGCCCCTTCAACGCCCGGCGCGCCAGGTCGGCGAGCTGTCCGGCCAGCTCGACCCCGGTCGGCCCCGCCCCGACGATCGCGAACGACAGCCACTCCTTGGCGTTGTCGGCCGCCACCGCCGTCTCGAACGCCCGCAGCAGCTTCGACCGCAGGTCGACGGCCTGTTCCAGGGTCTTCATGGGCGGCGCGGACCGGGCCCACTCGTCGTGCCCGAAGTAGCTGTCCCGCGCTCCGGCCGCCACGACCAGCGTGTCGTAGCCGACCGTCCGCGAGGAACCGTCCGGCAGGTCCACGTGGACGCGTTTCTGCTCCGTGTCGAACCCGGTCACCTCACCCAGCAGGACCCGCGCGTTGCGCTGCCTGCGCAGGATCGCCCGGAACGCCGGCGCGATGTCGCCCGCGGGCAGCAACGCGGTCGCCACCTGGTAGAGCAACGGCTGGAACAGGTGGTGGTTCGTGCGGTCGATCAGCGTGACCTCGACGTCCGCGCGCTTGAGCCCGCGCACGACGCCCAGCCCGCCGAACCCGCCACCGACGACGACTACCCGGTGCTTACCCATGGAGTTCGCATACCCGCTCCTCCCGGTTGCCATTCGCGTCGCTGGGTAACCGGATCTCATGACGACGACCGCTGACCAGTCGCTCTGGCTCTCCGCGCTGCCCGCCACGCCGCGCCCGCCCCTGACCGGCAAACACACCTTCGACGTGGCCGTGGTCGGCGGCGGCATCACCGGCCTCACCACCGCCCTGCTGCTCAAGCGCCGGGGGCTGCGCGTCGTGGTCCTCGAAGCCGGCCGCGTGGCCTCTGGGGTGTCCGGCAACAACACCGCCAAGGTGACCGCCCTCCAGTCCACTGTGTACTCGCAGATCATCAAGGCGCACGGCCTGGCCGCGGCCACCGACTACGCCACCGCCTCGCTGGCGGCGGTGGCGCAGGTGGCCGACCTCGTCCAGCTGGAGAACATCTCCTGCGACCTGCGCCGCGCCCCCGCCGCCACCTACGCCTACACCGGGTCCGAGGCCCAGCAGGTCGACGACGAGCTGATCGCGGCACGCCGGGCCGGCCTGCCGGTGCGGTCGAGCGTCGACCTCGACCTGCCGTTCGAGGTGCACGCCGCGGTCCGGCTGGACGACCAGCTCACACTGCACCCGGTGAAGTACCTGCTGGGCCTGGCCGCCGCGGTCGACGGCGACGGCAGCCAGGTCTGCGAAAACAGCCGCGTCCTGGACGTGAGCGGCACCCGTGTGTCCACAGCGGACGGTCAGGTCGACGCGGCGCACATCGTGATCGCCACGCACTTCCCGACGCTGGACCGCGGCCTGTACTTCGCCCGCATGGAGCTCACCCGCGCCTACTGCATCGCCGCCAGGGTTTCGTCGCCCCCGGAAGCGCTCGCGATCAGCACCGGCAGCCCGTCGTGGTCCATCGCTGCCCACGAGGACAAGCTGATCGTCGCAGGCCAGAGCCATCCGACCGGCAAGCAGGCGGTCGAACCGTTCCGCAGGCTGGAGGAGTTCGCCCGCAGGCACTGGCAGGTGGAGGAGATCACCCACCGCTGGTCAGCGCAGGACCCGACGGCCTACGACCACCTGCCGATGATCGGAACCTACCTGCCGGGCAACAACACGATGTTCACCGCGACCGGCTACATGAAGTGGGGCCTGACCAGCGGCACGTTCGCCGCCTCTCTTCTCGCGGACCTGGTGACCGGCAAGCCGAACGACCTGGCCGACCGTTTCAGCCCGCACCGGCTCTCGCTGAAGTCGTTGCCGGAACTGGTGAAGAAGAACGCCGAGGTCGCCGTGGAGTTCATCGGCGACCGCGTCCTGCCCGCCGACGCCACCTCCAGCGAGAACCTGCCGCGCGACCACGCCCACGTGATCCGCGACGGGCTGGGCAAGACCGGCGTGTACCGCGACGCCGACGGCCAGTTGCACGCGGTGTCGTTGCGCTGCACGCACCTCGGCTGCCTGGTGCGGTTCAACGCGGCGGAGCGCAGCTGGGACTGCCCGTGCCACGGGTCGCGGTTCGACATCGACGGCGAGGTGCTGGAGGGACCGGCGACCCGGCCCCTCCCGAAGCGTGAACCGCGTTAGTGCGGCACGGCACTAGCTCTTGGCGACGAGCGTGAGCACGTCGTAGCGGGCGACCGACTCGCCCTTCTGGTTCGCCACGTCGGCGTCCCAGCGCACCTCGCCGTACTCCTGGTCCTCGCGCGGGGTGATCTGCTTGACCGTCAACGTCACCGTCAGCGTGTCACCGGGGAACGTCGGCGTGAGGAACCGCAGGTTCTCCAGCCCGTAGTTGGCGAGCACCGGACCGGGCTCCGGCGAGACGAACAAGCCAGCCGCGAACGAGACCACGAGGTAGCCGTGCGCGACCCGTCCGCCGAAGAACGGGTTCGCGGCGGCGGCTTCCTCGTCCATGTGCGCGTAGAAGGTGTCGCCGGTGAACTCGGCGAAGTGCTCGATGTCCTCCATCGTCACCTCACGCGGCCCGGCCACGACCGTGTCGCCCAGCCGCAGCTCTGCCAGCGTCTTGCGGAACGGGTGCACGGAGTCCCCGTGGCGCGGCGCCCCGGTCACCCAGCGGTTCGTGACAGCGGCCAGCGTCCGCGGGCTCCCCTGCACAGCGGTGCGCTGCATGTGGTGCAGCACGCCACGCATGCCGCCCATCTCCTCGCCACCACCGGCACGCCCGGGCCCGCCGTGCACCAGCATCGGCAACGGCGACCCGTGCCCGGTCGACTCACCCGCGTCATCCCGGTCCAGCACCAGCAACCGCCCGTGCCAAGGCGCCACACCGATCACGACGTCACGCACGAAGTCGCTGTCCGCCGACACGATCGACCCGACCAGCGAGCCGGAACCGCGCGCCGCCAGCTCGACAGCGTCGTCCACCGACGAGTACGGCATCAGCGTCGACACCGGCCCGAACGCCTCGACCTCGTGCGGCTGCACCGCGTCGGCCGCGGCCTTCAGCAGCATCGGCGACATGAACGCGCCACGCTCGGCGTCAGCGTCCACAAGCGACAAAGGCCCGTCGCCGTAGACCACCGAAGCGTTCTCCTGCAACGCCTTCAGCGACCGCCGAACCTCCTCGCGCTGCTCCAGCCCGGCCAGCGCGCCCATCTTCACCGACTTGTCGGCGGGGTTGCCGATCACGACCTCGGCCAGCCGGGCAGCCGTCGCCTCAGCCACCTCGTCCATCAGCGAGGCAGGCACCAGCGCCCGCCGGATCGCCGTGCACTTCTGGCCGGCCTTCGTCGTCATCTCCGTCACCAGCTGGCCCACGAACAGGTCGAACTCCGGCGTACCGGCGACCGCGTCCGGCCCGAGGATCGAGCAGTTCAGCGAGTCGGCCTCGGCGTTGAAGCGCACGGACGACCGGATCACGGCCTGGTGCGTGCGCAGGTGCTGGGCGGTCGACGCGGACCCGGTGAAACCGACCAGGTCCTGCGGGGTCAGGTGGTCGAGCAGGTCGCCGGCGGACCCGCAGACGAGCTGCAGCGAGCCCTCGGGCAGCAGACCGGAGGCGAGCATCAGCTCGACGAGCTTCTCGGTCACGTACGCGGTCTGGGACGCGGGCTTGATCAGCGACGGCACCCCGGCGATGAAGGCGGGCGCGAACTTCTCCAGCGGGCCCCACATGGGGAAGTTGAATGCGTTGATCTGCACGGCCACACCGCGCAGAGGTGTGCAGATGTGCTGGCCGACGAACGTGCCACCACGCCCCAGCGGCTCCACGGCGCCGTCCACGAACACGCGGTCGTTCGGCAGCTCGCGCTTGGCCTTGGACGCGTACCCGAGCAGCACGCCGAAGCCGCCGTCGATGTCGATCCAGGAGTCGGACTTGGTCGCACCCGTGCGCGCGGACAGCGCGTACAGCTCGGCCTTGTGCTCCTTCAGGTACAGACCGAGAGCCTTCAGCAGCTGCGCGCGCTGGTGGAACGTGAGCTCGCGCAACGCGGGCCCGCCGACCTCGCGGCCGTACCGCAGGGCAGCGCCCATGTCGATGCCCGCGGACGAGATCCTGGCGATCTCCTCCCCCGTCACGGCGTCGTGCAACGGGGCGCCCTCGGCGTCCGGCGTGTGCCACCGACCCGACACGTAACTGCGCAGCAAGCTCATCGAGCCAACCCTTCTCCGCGAGGGCCGATGGATCCTCATCGACCCGTCTACCGGCAACGTATCAGGGGGTGAACAGGGCTGTGCAGTGCTCGGCGAACGCTTGCGCCCTGCGGGTCAGCGGCCCTCCGCCGGCCCGGCCCAGCACGACCGGGGTGGTGGGCACGGCGTCGCGCAGCGGCAGAGCGACCACCTCGAGGCCTTCGTAGGAAGCCGAGAGCGCGGGCTGCTGGACGGTCATCGAGTAGCCGATGCCGCGGGCCACGAGCGACCGGGCGAGCTCGAAGCTGCGGGCGCGGTGCGTCACCACCAGGTCGACACCCGCGGCGGCGAACACGGCGCGGAAGTAGCGCTCGCTCGGAGGCACGTCGAGCAGGACGAACGGGTCGTCCGCGAGTTCGCGCAACGCGACCGCGCGGCGCCGGCGCAACCGGTGGCCGGACGGCAGCAGCACCTTCGGCGGCTGGTCGTACAACGTGCTGGTCTCGATTCCCGGCTGCAGGTCCTGGTCGTACAGGAACGCGATCTCGCAGCGTCCCGCCAGCAGGTCCTCCTGCACCTCCGGCAGGCTGCCCTCGACGAACCGGACGGAGACCTCCGGGTGCGCGCGTTCGAACGTGGCGATCGCCGCAGGCAGGTGGAACGGCGCGATCGGCGTGTAGCAGCCGACCGTCAGCACGCCGCTGACCTGCTGGCTGAGTCCCCGCGCCTCGGCTCCGAGGTCGCTCATGGCGCCGATCACCCGGCGGGCGTCCGCGAGCACCCGCGTGCCCGCCGCCGTCAACGCGGCGCCCCGGCGTGGCGACCTGACGACCAGCCGGAGGTCCAGCGCTCGTTCGAGTTCGCTGAGTGCCAGCGAGATGGCCGACTGGGAGACGTGACAGCGTGCGGCGGCGGTCGTCAGCGAGCCGGTCTCGGCCACCGCGATCAGGTACTCGAGCTGCCGCAGGGTCACGTTCATCAGTTGAGCTTATAGCTGGCACAAGAAACTTGAGCTGGTCAGCAGAGTGTGCAGGGCGCATCGTACGAACTGTGAACCGACCGCACCGCCACCCGTTCATCCCGTACGCACCGCCACGGCTGCCGATCGAAGAGGGACTCGACCGCGGCAGGGCCTTCTACCGGCTGCTCGACGGCCGCCGGTCCGTGCGGTGGTTCTCGCCAGAACCGGTTCCCGCCGAAGCGATCGAACTGGCGGTCAGTGCCGCCAACACGGCCCCGAGCGGCGCGCACCAGCAGCCCTGGCGGTTCGTCGCCACCCGGAACGATGAGCTCAAAAGGCGTGTCCGTGAGGCGGCGGAGGAAGAGGAACGCCGCTTCTACCACGAGCGCGACCTGCCGGAGTGGCACGCGGCGCTGGCACCGCTGGAGACCGACGCGACCAAGGAGTTCCTGCAAACAGCGCCGTGGCTCGTGGTGGCGTTCGCGCAGAAGCAGCAGAACGGCAAGAAGACGTACTACACCAACGAAAGCGTCGGCATCGCGTGCGGCTTCTTCATCGCGGCGCTGCACACGATGGGCCTGGCGACGCTGACGCACACACCGAACCCGATGACGTTCCTCAGCGACCTGCTGGGACGTCCCGGCGAACGGCCGTACATCCTGTTCCCCGTCGGCTACCCCGCCGACGACTGCGAGGTGCCCGACCTGCGCCGCAAGCCGCTGTCCGCGGCGCTCACCGTCGTCGACGGGCCGCGCCACTAGAGAGATCGACATGAAGCTGGGCGCCGCCGTTCCGGTCCTCGACGAGTGGCGGTTCCTGCCCGCTGTCACCGGCCAGCTGCTCAAGGTCGTCGACCTCTCCGTCGACCAGACCGGCCTGTGCGAGAGCCGGGTTGACGACCAACCCGGTCAGGGCGGCTCCGACCAGCGACAGGGCGGCGAGCAAACGCGACCGTCTCACGTGCTTTCCTCTCTCGCCAGGTCCGGGGGACGACACGCTCGTCCGCTCCGGAAAGCTGGAAATGGGCGGCACGCAGCCGATGTCGAACCACTGTCCGGAGACCGCGGACTTGCCTGATCGTCCCGCAACCGGGAACCATCGGCAGGGTGGACGAACTGCGCGCGTTGCTCACCAAGCACGCCCGGCCCGACCTGACCACGTCGATCGAGGACGTCCTGGTCTCCAAGACGACCACGAGCGGTCCGCCCGCGCCCTCGATGACCGGCACGATCCTCGCGTTCGTGGCCCAGGGCCGCAAACGCATCGCGCTCGGCGACCGCGTCTACGACTACCGGGCCGGCCAGTACCTGGTGGCCTCGATCGACATGCCGATCACCGGCAACCACGTCGGCATCAGCCCACAGGAGCCCGCGCTCGGAATCGGTCTGGTCCTGCGCCCGGAGAACGTCGCCGAGCTGTTGCTGCGACACGACCTGCCGAAGACCGCGGGCACGCCGGAGGGCCTGGCCGTCAGCGACGCCACCCCGGAGCTGATCGACGCCGTGACGAGGCTCGCGAGACTGCTCGACCACCCGAGGGACGCCAGAGCGCTCGCCCCGCTGATCAAGCAGGAGATCCTCTGGCGCGTCATGACCGGCGAGCAGGGCGCCGTCGTCCGCCAGCTGGGCACCAGGGACAGCAGCCTCAGCCACATCGCCAAAGCGGTCAGATGGATCCGCGAGAACCACGCCGAGTCGTTCAAGGTCGGGAACGTCGCGCGGGTCGCCGGCATGAGCGAGTCGGCGTTCTACCGCAACTTCCACGCCGTCACGGCGATGAGCCCGATCCAGTTCCAGAAGCAGATCCGGTTGCAGGAGGCACGGCTGCTGCTCGCGACCACCAGGGACGTCACGGGCGTGAGCCACCGCGTCGGCTACGACAGCCCGTCGCAGTTCAGCCGGGAGTACCGCCGCCAGTTCGGCGCGCCACCCAGCCGTGACGCCGCCCTCAGGCTTGAACCCGCTCTCTGACGGCCAGGTAGACCGCGCGCACCTCCAGCGTCCGCTCGACCTTCTCGAGCACGGGCGCGAAGAACTGGCGCCGGTGCTCGGCGTCGCTCATCGAGATCACCGAGAAGTACATGCTGCCGAACGCCGCGAACAACGTGGCGTTGCGCAGCATCGCCGACGGCACACCGGGGATCATCGACGGCTCCGGTGGCGCCCCGATCCACTGCGTGGCGATGTCGGGCGTGACGACGATCAGTCCCAGCAGGACGAAGAACGCGAACAGCGCGAGCCCGACCACCGCCGCCTGCACCAGCTGCCGGATGGCGAGCATCACCAGGAGGTTGCGCAGCTGCCGTCCGTTCAACCGCTTGGGCTGCAACGGTTCGGCGATCTCGACGCCGGCCAGCGGCGTGCCCTTGCACGCCACCGTGAGGATCTCCGGCCGCAGGTCCTGCTCCACCCGGCCGATCTCGTCGCGCAGGCGCGCGGCCGCGGCCAGCACGGTGATCGCGGCGAACAGCAGCACGATCAGGCTGACCCGCGGCCACTTCAGCCGGTTCATCGCCTGCCACAGCTCACCGGTGAAGAACAGGAAGAGCGTCACGAACAGCATGGGCGGCAACGCGCGGCCGAGCAGATGCACGCTGTTGCGCAGGTCGGCGATCACGTGCCGGATGGCGGCCTTCAGCAGTGCGCCCAAGCCGTAGGTGGTGGCCAGCATCGTGGCCAGGAAAGCCAGTCCGAAGAAGGTGACGAACCACAGCGGGACGACCCACCACTCGTAGTCCGGCCCCTCCGCTCCCGGCGTGGTGATCTTGTCGTTGACCACGTACTGCAGCAGGGGCACGATCACCGGCATCGCCGCGTATGCGATCAGCAACACCACGGTCGTGCGCGGGGAGAAGCTCGGCAGCCGCCGCACGAACAGCGACAGCAGGATCCACGCGGCCACCATCACCGCGACGATCACCCCGAGCAGCACCCACTTCGGCAGTCCGGCGGACTGCTGGAGCACGAGCCACGCGAGGCTGCCGACCGCGACGAACGTCAGCGCCGGCAGCATCCGGGGCAGCACGTGCGATCGGAAGCCGTACCCCTCGATCATGGTCGGCGCACCCTGACGGACGAACCACTGTTCGGTCCGCCGCACCAACATCTCCGAAGCCACGGCGTGGATCATGCCTCAACGGTCGAAGAGCCGCGCCATCACGCTGAAGTAGTGGGTCGGGGCGATGCGGGCGAGCGCGTCGAACACGTACGCGTCCGGCCCGACCAGGATCCGCGCCTTACCGCGTTCGACGCCGCGGTGGATGATCTCGGCCGCCTTGTCGGGGGTGGTCAGCGCGATCTTGTCGAAGTCCGCCGCCATCTGGTCGAGCGACCGGCCGCGGCCGTCGGGATCGGTGTGGATGCGGGCGTTGCGGATGATGTTGGTCTTGATACCGCCGGGGTGGACGGTGACCGCCGAGACGCCGGTGCCGCGCAGCTCCTGCCGCAACGAGTCGGTGAACCCGCGTACGGCGAACTTCGCCGCGCAGTAGGCGCTGTTCTTCGGCATGCCGACGAGCCCGTACACGCTGGAGGTGTTCACGATGACGCCGTAGTTCTGCTCGACGAGCTGAGGCAGGAACGCGCGCGTCCCGTTCACCACGCCCCAGTAGTTGATGTCGAACAGCCACGAGTCGTCCTCCGACACGGAGTTCAGCACGGTCGTCGACGTGGCGACACCCGCGTTGTTGAACACCGCCGCGAGCGGCAGGTCCAGCCAGGCCCGCACCTCCCCGGCGAACGCCCGCACGTCGTCCGCGTCCCGCACGTCGAGCACGCGGCTGAGCACCGGGCCCTGCAACGAGGCGGCGGTCTTCTCCAGGCCCGCCTCGTCGACGTCGGCGATGACCACCGGGGAACCGTGCCGGGACAGCCGCTGCGCGAGGCTGCGGCCGATGCCGGAGGCGGCACCGGTGATCACCGCCGGGCGACCCGCGATCTTTCGCACCATGCGACCAGTAGATCACCATGGGCAAGCCGCCTACTGGCGCAGTTCGGGGAACTCCTCGTCCCGCCACTCACCGCCCTCGATCCCGGCTTCCTCGCGCGTGCGCAGGTCGACGCGGCGGATCTTGCCGGACACCGTCTTGGGCAGCTCGGCGAACTCCAGCCGCCGGATCCGCTGGAACGGCGCCAGGTTCTCGCGCGCGTGCCGCAGGATCTGCAGCGCGGTCTCCCGGTTCGGCTCCCAGCCCGCGCTCAGCGCCACGTACGCCTTGGGCACGGCGAGCCGCAGCGGATCCGGCGCCGGGACGACCGCGGCCTCGGTGACCGCCGGGTGCTCGATCAGCACGCTTTCCAGCTCGAACGGCGAGATCTTGTAGTCCGACGCCTTGAACACGTCGTCCGTCCGTCCGATGTAGAACAGGTAGCCGTCCTCGTCGCGCCTCGCGATGTCACCCGTGTGGTAGTAACCGCCGGCCATCGCCTCGGCGTTGCGCTCCTCGTCGCCGTGATAGCCGACCATCAGCGACATCGGCCGTTGCGCGAGGTCGATGCAGATCTCGCCTTCCTCAGCCGGTTCACCGCTGATCGGGTCGACGAGCACGACCGGAACGCCCTGCAGCGGCCGTCCCATCGAGCCGGGTTTCACCGGCGCGCCGGGAACGTTGCCCACCGACAGCGTGGTCTCGGTCTGGCCGAAGCCGTCCCGCAGCGTGAGGCCCCACTGCTGCCGGACCTGGTCGATCACCTCGGGGTTGAGCGGCTCACCGGCCGCGACGACCTCCCGCAACGAGCCAGGTCCGCCGCTCAGGTCGGCCTTGATCAGCATTCGCCACACGGTCGGCGGCGCGCAGAACGTGGTGACGCCCTTGTCCCTGATCTGGCCGAGCAACGCGGCCGCGTCGAAGCGGCCGTAGTTGTGGACGAAGATCGTCGCTTCGGCGATCCACGGGGCGAAGAAGCAGCTCCAGGCGTGCTTGGCCCAGCCGGGCGAGCTGATGTTGAGGTGCACGTCGCCCGGTTCGACGCCGATCCAGCGCATGGTCGTGAGGTGCCCGACCGGGTACGAGGTCTGGGTGTGCTCGACGAGCTTGGGGCGGCTGGTCGTGCCGGACGTGAAGTACAGCAGCAGACGGTCGTCCGCCCTCGTCTGCGGGTGCGGCAACGGGTTGTCCGGCGCCTCAGCGGTTTCCGCGTGGTCCAGCCAGCCCGCCGCGGCGCCGCCGACCGCGATCAGGACGGGACCGTCCTCGAACTTGTCCGCGTCCTCCACACGCGCGATGACGTGCCGGACGTTGCCGCGCTTCAACCGGTCCGCGAGGTCGGCGGGCCCCAGCGCCGTGGTCGTCGGCATGATCACCGCGCCGAGCTTCATCACCGCGAGCATCGACTCCCACAGCTCGACCTGGTTGCCGAGCATGATCATCACGCTGTCGCCCTTGCCGACGCCGTGCCACGCGAGCCAGCGCGCGACCCGGTTCGACCGGCGTCGCAGCTCGTCGTAGGAGTAGGCACGCTCGGACCCGTCCTCTTCGACGATGTGCAACGCCGTCGTCGTGTTGCCCTCGGCGATGACGTCGAACCAGTCGTGCGCCCAGTTGAAGCTGCTGCCGAAGCTCGGCCAGCTGAAGGACGCCGGGTCGGTGAGCATCAGGTCGCGGGCCGCGCGGTAGGTGTCATGACTGGACATTCCCAGAGCGTGCGGAGACGCGAGGCCGGCGGTATACCCCCGTACGGGGGTATACCCCTTTTCGAGGGTGCCCGTGTCGGCGAAACTGCCAGCGTGCTGCCAGACCGCTTCCAGGCGCTGCTGCCGCAACGCCTGGACATGCTCCGCCGCGCCACCGGGTTGCCCGTCGTGTTCGGCGGGGCCGTCACGCCCGGTCGCGAGCTGTTGCTCAGCAGCTTCTACGGCACGCGCGGCACGGCGTTGCACGGGTTGCGCGTCGGCACCGGCCGGGGGCTGGGCGGCACGGCGATCGCGATGGGCACCGCGGTGCGCGTCAACGACTACGCCTCGACCCGCGCGATCACCCACGAGTTCGACCAGATGGTGGTCGTCGAGGAAGGCCTGACCTCGGTGTTCGCCTACCCGGTCACGGTCCGCGGCACGGTGCACGGCGTGCTCTACGGCGCCGTGCGCGGGCAGGCGACCGTCGGTGACCGGGCGATCAGGATCGCCGGCGCCATGGCGCAAGGCATCGCAGGGGACCTGGACATGCCATCTCTTCACACCCAAGCCGCCCTGCGCGAGCTCGCCGAGGTCGCCAAGCTCGTCGGGGATCCCGGTCTGCGCGAACGGTTGCGCAAGGTCCACCAGGATCTCGGCGGTGCGGCCCCCGTTGCCGTCCCGGCGGGACTGACCCCGCGCGAACTCGATACGCTTCGGCTGGCCGCGGTCGGAGCGTCCAACCGGGACATCGCCGCCGAACTCGGGTTGAGCACCGAAACCGTCAAGGCCTACCTCCGCGGTGCCATGCGCAAGCTGGGGGTGCACAACAGAACCGCCGCTGTCCACGCGGCGAGGTCGACGGGAGCGCTCTGAATGTCGTGGTTCGAGAAAGCCGTGATCGGCACGGACCGCCTGCTGTACAAGCTGACCGGCGGCAAGGTCATGACCGTCTCGTTCAGCAGGCAGAGCGGGCTGACGTTGATCACCGTCGGAGCGAGGTCCGGTGAGCGGCGCGAGAACCAGGTCCAGTACGTGGCCGACGGCGACAGCATGCTGGTGGTCGGCTCGAACTGGGGCAAACCGAACCACCCGGCGTGGACCGCGAACCTGCTGAAGAACCCGGACATCCAGGTGAACGTGCGCGGCGATGTCCGTGACGTGCGGGCGACGCTGCTCGGAGGGGACGAGCGCGAGGCCGCCTGGAGCAAGCTCGTGGCGGCCTGGCCCTCGTTCCAGGACTACGTCGAGCGGTCAGGAGGCCGCGAGCTGAGGGTCTTTCGCCTCACGCCGCGCTGAGTCCCACGCGAGCCACACACAGCCGACGATCATGAGCACGCCGTGCGCGATCCGGGCCGAGGGCGGCGTGAAGAACTGCGGCAGGAACAACACGAACCCCGCCGCGAACAGGATCGCGGGCAGCGTGCGGAGCTTGAGCGCGACCATGACCGCCGCGACGCCCATGGTCACGAGCCCGATCGCGAAAGTCGTTGCGGCGACCGGGTTGTAGCGCACGGCCTCGGCCAGTTCGAGGAGGTTCGGCTGCGCGGCGATCTCGTGCAGGCCGAAGGTCTCCGCGCCGTAGTACGGCAACGTGAGCCCGGCGCCCACCCAGAACGTGATCGCGGCGGTGCGGTGGATCTCCAGCAGCGCGATCGGCACGAGAATGAACCCGATCATGGCGAACAGGTGCGAGGCGAGCCACGCACCGGATCCCATCGCGGTGGCGGCGCCCGCGGCTGTCGTCTCGTCCTCCCACGGTCTGAACACCGGGTACAGCAGGAAGAGCAGGCCGGCGGCGGTGAGCGTCATCTTCATCGTGTCCCCCTGAGATCGGTGAGATACATCCGGATGAGCTGGTCGTAGGTGTCGTCGAGGCCTTCCGGCAGTCCGAACCCGCCGCTGGACTCGATCGACGCGAAGCCGTGCACGATCACCCGCAGCCGCCGCGTCGCGTGGATGGCGGCCGAGCCCTCGATGCCGTACCCGCGCAACGTCGCGAGCTGGATCTCCATGAGCTTCATCCCGGCCGCCCGCTGCAGTTCGTCGTGCAACGGGTCCATCGGCATGGCCGCATACCGCTTCGGGTGTTCGTTGACGTAGGCGCGATACGCGTGCATCAGCGCTGCCACGGCCTCGTCGCCCGCAAGACCGAGCACGGCTCTGGTGAACCGTTCGGCCATTTCCTCCAGCAGCCGCACGCCGACGTGACCACGCAGGTCCGCGAGGCTCGCGACGTGCTTGTACAGCGAGGGCGTGGCGACACCGGTGCGGGCGGCGACGGCGGCGAGCGTCAGTCCTTCGACACCCTGCTCGTCGACCAGTTCCAGTGCCGCGTCCACGACCTTCGAGGTGGTGAGTCGGGGGCGAACAGCCATAGCCCAAAAGCTAATGTCATTAGCCGGAGGTGTCAAGGCAAGCGCGGTGATCGAAATTTTTGTGAAGATCTTGCGCATACCGCCACGTTCGGCCGCAGGAAAGGTTGAATGGTCAAGTCACTCCCGCAAGCAAGGAGAACCCATTGCGGTTAGCCAGAAACCTGGGGGTGGTTGCCGCAGGCCTGATGGTCGCGGCGACCATCACAGCGGTACCGGCCACGGCCGGACCGTCGTTCCACACCGAGATCGACCCGAGCTCCGTGAAGGAGTCGATCGAGTACCTGGTGAAGACCTACGGCGTCAGCGAGCAGGAAGCGCTGCGCCGGCTCGAGCTCCAGAACGACGCGGCCAAGCTCGAAGAGATGCTGAAGCGCGACGCCTCTGGTGAGTACGCCGGCATGTGGCTGGACCAGGAAGGCGGTGGCAAGCTCGTCGTGGCGATGACGAAGCCTTCCGCCGCCCAGCGGCACGTCGTCACCATGCCCGACCGCGCCAACGTCAAGATCCGCACGGTGAAGAACTCGCTGTCCGCGCTGCGATCGGCTCACGACCGCATCAGCAAGCAGGTCGGCGCCGGTCCGGACGCGGTCTACCTGCCCGCGGTCAGCGAGACCGAGAACCGCGTGGTGGTCTGGGAACGCGCGTGGCTCAAGGAGAAGAAGGCCGGGGTCGCCACCGAGTCACAGGCGACGGAGCGCGCCTTCGACGCCGAGCCGGGCATGGTCTCGACCCGCACCCTGCCGAAGCCGACCCCGTACGCGGTCGACTGGGGCTTCTGCCACCCGTTGTACTGCACGAACTACGGCCCCATGAGGGGTGGTCTGCGGCTCGACATGAGGCGCGACAACGGCACCGTCGGTGGCTGCACCAGCGGCTTCAACCTGCGGACGACCGGCGGCGCGTTCCCGGGCGTGCCGTGGGTGCTGACCGCGGGACACTGCATGGCCACCAAGACGAACAACGTGCCAACGCAGCACAACGGTGAGCCTGTGGTGAACCAGCACGGCATCGAGAAGAACGCGTACCCGTACGACTACGCCGCCGTGCGGTACGTCGACGCGGCCGCCGCCAACAAGTGGCTGGAGAGCCAGACCAACCGCAACGTGGTGCTCAAGTACTGCCGCAACGGCGGTACGGACAGCAACGCGGACACCCCGTGCGGTCCGCAGGCGACCTCGCAGAACCAGGAGATCACCAAGGTCACCCCGCTGGCCGAGATCAAGGCGGGCATGATCGTGTGCGCCTCCGGCTCGGGTTCGAGCGCGGTGAACTACCCGGACTCCGTGGACAGCGGTGCCGGTGCGGGTTACCTGGTCGGCACGAGGTGCGGCCGGGTCCTCTCGACCGACGTCGGCATCAACACCGACGTCTGCGCCAGGGCAGGTGACAGCGGTGGCCCGCTGTTCAGCCAGGTCGACAAGGCAGCGCTGGGTATTCTCAACGGCAGCCAGCAGGCGCGCAGCGGCGCCTGCCAGATGGGTGAGCTGAACAACTACTCACCGATCTCGACGATCCTCGAGGACCTCAGCGCCCGCCAGGCGAGCGGTGGTTCGGTCTTCAACGTGATCACCACGCCGCAGGGCTGACGCCCTCAGGTTCCGGAAGGCCCGGTCCGGGTCTTCCGGAGCCGCAGCGCCACGACGTGGCGTGCCAGCGCCGCCATCGCCATCAGGGCGACGAGACCGCACACGCCCCGCCAGCCGAACCCGGTGTACGCCCGCACGCCCAGCCACGAGCCGGCCGCTCCGCCGAGATACGCACACGTCATGTAGGCGGTGTTGAGACGGCCGCGATGGGTGTCACTAAGCGCGTACATGCGGATCGAGTTCGCCACCATCCCGCACTGCATCGCGACGTCGAGGACGAGCGTGCCGAGCACCAGCGCGACCAGGCCGCCGATCCCACCCGCCACCCCGAACGCCAGCACCGCGGCCGACCCGATGACCGCGAGCATGCACACGAGGTTCACAGGATCCGGTCCGCGCCGGTCCACGACCCGCCCCGCGATCGGCGTCGCGATCATCGTGGCCGCGTTGACCAGCGCCAGCAGCCCGACCGCCTGTGCGCCGTAGCCGTACACCGGCCCGGTGACCAGCAGCGCGACACTCCCCCACACCGTGCTGAACGCACCGAAGATCATGGCCTGGTACCAGCACGAACGTCGCAGCTCGGGCTCACTTCGCAGCAGCCGCAGCGGTTCCAGCAACAGGTCCGGATAGGACTGTCGCGTGTGGGGTTCGGTGCGAGACAACGCCCGCCACAGCGCCACCGCCATCACGAACGCGAGCCCCGACGCCACCAGGTACGGCGCCCGCCAGTCCAGCCACTCGCCGAGCACCCCGCTGAACGTGCGGGCGAGCAGCATCCCGCCGACCGAGCCGGCGAGCATGGTCCCGCTCGCCGCACCGCGCCGGTCGGGAGCGACCATCCCGGCGACCATCGGCCCGATGATCGGTGCGATCACCGTGGCCACGCCGACCGCGACCCCGGCGGCGAACAGCGGTCCGAACGAGGGCGCGAACCCCGCCGTCGCGAGGCCCAGCCCGGTGACGGTGAACAACGTGGCGATCAGCGGCCGGTACGGGATCCGGTCACCCAGCGGCACCAGCAGGAAGATCCCGCACGCGTACCCGATCTGGGCCGCGGTGACCACCAGCGCCGCCTGGCCCGGGGCCATCCGCAGTCCCTCGGCCACCAGCGGGGTGACCGCCTGCGGGAAGTAGACGTTGCCGACCGCGACACCGCAGGCGACGGTCAGCAACCAGAGCATCCCCCGAGTCATGGGCGTGACGCTTGCGGCCGCCACCACCTGGCGCAATCGAATTTCCCTATCGGTTGCAGGCCGTTCGACTCATTGGCTGCAGGTCAGCTGACAAGTACCGTGACCGCGTGCGGCGTCGGGGCGACCGGCGGAGTGCCGGTCGAAGCCGGGATCTTCACCACCCGGAGGCAAGGCATGCGAGTAGCCAGACGCTGGGCGACGGCCGCCACCGTCGCCGTCGGCGCAGCGCTGTTGGTTCCCGCGACCGCGAGCGCGCACGCACCATCAGGCGCGATCTTCACGACGCTGCCGGACGGCAGCGAGGTCAACTTCAACCACTTCCCCACCAAGCAGGACGTGTACCTGGACGGCGGCCCCGGTCCCGGCGCGCCGCAGACGGCGGCCGGGCTCGACGACGGCACGTACGTGTTCCAGGTGACCGACCCCAGCGGCAAGGTGCTGCTGTCCACCGATCCGGCGCGCTGCCGCCAGTTCACCGTTGCGGACGGTGTCATCAGCGGCGTCGTCGACACCGACTGCGAGCACGTGACCGGGTCCGATGTGGACCACGACGCCACCACCGTCCAGCTCTTCCCGTACCTCGACACGCCCAACAACGGTGGCGTGTACAAGGTCTGGGTCACCACGGTCGAGGACTTCCTCGCCGGCTGCGCGCAGTTCGGCGTCGCGAACGGGCTGAACGTCGTCGACTGCGGCAACGCCGGCGGCAACCGGCACGGGTTCGTGCCCGCGCACAGCAAGACCGACAACTTCAAGGTCGGCGACCGGGTGATCGTCGAGATCGACACCCGCTTCTACCGCTGGGACGGCGCGGGCCCGCTGGACGGCTATGCCGTGACGTGGACGGACACCAACGGCGCGTCGAACAAGAAGTGGTCCTACTACGCCCCTGAGCTGTACGTGATGCACGAGGCGCACGTGGAGGCCGTCGAGGCCGGTGTCCACCAGATCTCGGTGGCGAACCAGCCCGGCTGCACCGTGCTGCGCGTCGACGTGCAGAACCAGCGCCTGAACGGACCGGGCACGGTCAGCGTGCGCGTGTCCAACATCGGACACGAAAAGACGATCTTCGTCGACGTCCGCTGCGGTTGATCCCGATCAGGTGGGAGCGCTCGATGGGAGCGCTCTCACCTGATGAATAACTGAAAAGGTTTACACGTTGACCGAGAGTCACGGTGTGACAACACTTCCGAACCACTGGGCGCACAACTAAATCCAGGAAAGGTCGGTTCGATGCAGCGACGCATCGGGACGGCCCTCGCTGCTGCCTTGATGGTTGCCGCGGGGATCACCGTCGCCACCACCACCCAAGCTCCCCCTGCCAATGCGGCGGTGATCTGGGCCGACGAGTTCAACGCCCCCGCCGGCACCGGTGTCGACGGTGGCAAGTGGCAGATGGAAGTGGGCAACAACAACGGCAACAACCGTGAGTCTCAGTGGTACCAGGCGGGCACCTCGAACGCGGTGCACGACGGTGCCGGCAATCTCGTGATCACCGCCAAGCGCGAGAACCCCGGCAACTACCAGTGCTGGTACGGAAGGTGTGAGTACACCTCCGCCCGCATCAACACCGCCGGCAAGTTCACCCAGACCTACGGCCGGTTCGAAGCGCGCATGAAGATGCCGCGCGGCAAGGGCATCTGGCCGGCCTTCTGGATGCTGGGTGCGGACATCAACACGGGCAACCCGTGGCCGGGTTCCGGCGAGATAGACATCATGGAGTTCCTGGGACACCAGCAGAACACCGTGTACGGCACGATCCACGGCCCTGGCTACTCCGGTTCCGGCGGCCTGCTGCACCAGTACAACGGCCCGAACTTCTCCGACGGCTTCCACAACTTCGCCGTCGACTGGCGTCCGGGTGAGATCGTGTGGTCCGTCGACGGTCAGGTCTACGGCCGCAAGACGCCCGCCGACCTCGGTGGCCGGACGTGGGTGTTCAACAAGCCGTTCTTCATCATCATCAACCTCGCGGTCGGTGGTGAGTGGCCGGGTTACCCGGACGGCAGCACGACGTTCCCGCAGCAGCTCGTGGTCGACTGGGTCCGCGTCTCCACCGACAGCCCGCCGCCCAGCGGTGGCACGGAGATCCGCGGCATCGGCGGCAAGTGCGTCGACGTGCCCTGGGCGAACACCGCCAACGGCACGCCCATCCAGATCACCGGCTGCAACGGCAACGCGGCGCAGAAGTGGAGCCGCCCGGGCGACGGCACCATCCGCGCGCTGGGCAAGTGCCTCGACGTCAACGGCGGCGGTGTCGCGAACGGCACCGTGGTCCAACTGTGGGACTGCAACGGAACCCCTGCCCAGCAGTGGGCCGTGAGCGGTGCACGGGACATCGTGAACCCGCAAGCCAACAAGTGCCTGGACACCGTCGGAGGCTCCTCGGCCGACGGCACCAGACTCCACATCTGGGACTGCCTCGGCGTCGCCAGCCAGAAGTGGCAGGTATGAGGTTTCTCCCGGCCGGGTTGCGTATGGCCTGAGCGGGAGAACAACGGCGCTGGACGTGAACCCCTGCGGCGGAAGGGTTCATGTCCAGCGCTTCTTCACGCCAGGAGCCTGGCGACGGCCCAGTCCTGCACCGCGACACCGACCGACTTGAACACGGTCCGGCCCTCGCGCAACGGCGGATTCCCCAGCGCCGCACCGAGTTCGACGAGCGACTCCAGCCGGAGCACGCCCGAGTTGACCGCCTGGATGATCTCCCCCGCCTCGCTCAGCGCGGCCTCGACCTGGTCCACGACCACGACTCCGGCAGTCGCCAGCAGGTCCTCCGGCAGCTCCCGCATCACCGGCCGGTACGAGCCGATCGCGTTGACGTGCACCCGTTCCTTGAGCGCGTCACACGTGAACAGCGGCGCCGTCGACGCCGTCGCACAGCACACGACGTCCGCCCCCGACACGGCTTCCTCGGCGTCGGGCGCGAGATCCATGACCGTGTCCGGCAGCTCGTCCTTCAGGCTCTCCAGCAACGCCTCCGCCTTCTTGGCGTCCCGGTTGAACACGACGAGCTTCTTGAGCGGCCGCACCGCGTGCACGGCGCGCACCTGGTCCGCCGCCTGCGCCCCGGCCCCGAGCAACGCGAGGTGCGAGGCGTCCTCGTCGGCCAGCAGATCCGTCGCCACCCCGACCACCGCACCGGTCCTGAGGGTGGTCAGCGGCACCGCGTCCGCGACGAACTGCCCGTCCGGGTGCGAGTAGACGACCGTGCCGGTGATCACCGGGTCGCGCTCGGCCTCGATGCTGATCACCTTGACGGCCGTGGACGCCGTCGGCCGGTGGTGCGCCGCCATCACGAGCGACCGGCTGCCGCTGAACGCCTGCCGCGGCGGCAGCTCGAACTCCCCGGCGGTCAGCCCGATGAACGCTGCGCGGACGGCTTCGATCGCCGCGGGCATGGTCATGGTTCGGATGGTAACGACCCGGAGAATGGCGCCATGACCGAGACCTGGGACCCGTTCGGCACACTGCGCGACGCACTCTGGATCGGCGGGGCGCAATGGGCGGGAAAGTCCACCGTGGCACGCATTCTGGCCAGGCGGCACGGCATCACCGCGTACCACTACGACTACCACGACGCCCGCGCGCACAACGACCGCCGCATCGCCAGCGGTCAGTCGCTACCGGGTTCGCCGGACGACCTGTGGGTGCACGCGTCTCCTCAGGACATGGCGGCGAGCACGCTGGCGGGGTTCCCGGCCCGGTTCGAGTGGGCGCTCGACGACCTGCGCGCGCTCGTGTCCGGCCGGCCGATCCTCGCCGAGGGCTGG
Source organism: Lentzea atacamensis (assembly GCF_003269295.1). Classification (GTDB taxonomy): domain Bacteria; phylum Actinomycetota; class Actinomycetes; order Mycobacteriales; family Pseudonocardiaceae; genus Lentzea; species Lentzea atacamensis. The sequence continues at coordinate 1,617,603 of NZ_QLTT01000001.1, forward strand.
GGCCTGCGCCCCGAACTGGTGGCGCCACTCATCGACTCGCCGCGCCGGATGGTCGTCATGGTGCCGACTCCGGAGTTCCGCGAACACCAGGTCCGCGTGCTGCCCCGAGCCGGAGCGATCGGCGCCGAGGTCAGCGACCCCGCGAGGGGCCAGCGGAACCGCCTCGAACGCGACCGTCTCGTCGCCGAGGACGCGGTGCGCAACGCCCACGCACTCGGGATCCGCGTGATCGAGATCGACGGCAACCGTGACGCCGAAGCAGTCGCTGACCTCGTCACCGACCACTTCTCCCCCTACCTGGGGTAGTCAGCCGCGCTTCACCGTGCTCAGGAACGAGTTCCACGCGGCGGCGCCCACCTCGATGTGAACGGCGGGCGCCTTGCTGTCCCGGACACCGATGCCGATGGCCACCTCCACACAAGAGCTTGCGTTCGCGCTGTGGGTGCTCTTGCGCCAGCCGGCCATAGGAATCTCCTCATGTCAGCAGCTGCTTGATCAGCTCCTTCGATTGTTCCGCATCCAGGGCGATCTCATCGAGTGCCTCCACCACGCGCTCGTACGACTTCACGGCGTACGGCGTCTCGATGATGAGGCTCGAGTTCTCGCTCTCCAGGAAGACGACCGGCTCGTACTTGTCGAACGTCAACATGTCGAACGCCCCTGCGAGCCCGGCATGAGCACCGGCGGAGAGCGGGACGATCCGGATCTCGATGTACGACCGCGCGGCCATCTTCAGCAGATGTTCCAGCTGCGCCTCCATCGCCTCGTGACCGCCGATCGGTGACAACAGCACCGATTCATGGATGTAGAAGACGCACTTCAAGCCCTTGCGCAGCACCATCTGCCGCTCAGTGCGGGCGTGCACGCGCTCCTCGATCTCGTCCTCGGGCACGTTCGCACCCGCCGCGATGACGGCCCGCGCGTACTCCGGCAGCTGGATCAGGCCGTGCACCAGCGAAACCTGCCAGCTGATCAGCTTCTTCGCGGTGCGCTCGTGCTCGATCAACGTGCGCGGCCGGATCGGCGTGCACGCCCCGTGCTCCTGCCACCAGCCCTTGAGGTTGGCCTCGTTGAAGAGCGACAGCAGGTGGTCGCGTTCCTTAGGGGGTGTCCGGCAGGTGCCCAGCAACAGCGCGAGCTCCAGCTCGGTGGCGCCTCCCTTGCCGTTCACCAGGTCGGAGAGCTTGGCCTCGTTCCAGCCGACCAGCTCGGCGACCGCACGCGAAGTCATGCCCGTGGCGGCAATGGCCGCGCGCAGCCCGTCACCGAACTCCCGACCCCTTGCAGTGGAGAATCTTTTCGGCATGGCGAGGACGTTAGACCCATTCCCAGGCGGTTCAGAACGTTTGGCCGCAACATAACCCAAAAGGGCGTTAGCTTGGAGGACCTCCAAGTTCCACAATAATTCCGTGAAATTTCGTTGGATGCCCCACGAGGGGCGGCGCCACGCCATCCCCGACGAGCCGGCCAGGGGGCGGCTCGTCGAGACACTATGCGGCAATCCCTTTGTGCCGCAAGAGTTCAGCCTGTGGCGCGACAAGATCTGCTGGCCGACCTGCTGGGACTGCGACGGCGTCTGGCGCGAGAACGAGGGGATCCTGCCATGGCCGCGGAAATCCTGACCGAAGACCTTCTGCGGATATCTCTTCAACGGCTCTCGCGTGAGGTGGTGAAGAGTTATCCACAGTTCGGCGAGATGCTCGCACAAAATATGTTGCGCACGTGCGGCCTGATTCCCGACGTCGAGCGCGCGGAGCACTATCGGCAGCTCGGCACGCTGCTCATCGACCTCGGCAGGCTGTACCTCGCCGAGGCCGACGTGCTGTCGACGGTCGAGATGCCGCCGACTTGAGGGGCGGTCAGTCGAGCTGGTTGCGCGCCAGTGCCTCACGGAAGCCGTCGATGATCGTGCAGAAGAGAAGACCCGCTGGACACCCTGGTCCTTCTTCGCGTGGAGCAACTTCTCCTCACCAGGAGCCGTCCCGCCAGGTTCAGCCCCGGCACGCCGGGCACCGTACGTCGTGCCCGCACCGCACTGCCGAGAGAGAACCCTTCTTGCGTCTCATTCGTTCGTCCGGCAGTGCGGGAGCGCCCGGATCATCCGGTTCTCCTGGGCCGAAACGTCCAAGGCCTGTCGCGCGGACATCACGACCGCGCGGCCGTTCGTGTCGAACTCGTGCGCCAAGGTCGTCAGGGCCTCACCACCGGCGGCCCACGCCGCTGTCCAGGTGAGGCATTCCGCCGCACCGTTGCCACCGCGCTCGACCAGGTCAGTGCCGATCTCGTCGAGCCAGTCCCACGACGTCCCGCCGACACCGGCCAGGAAGGCCTCGTCCCACGTGCGCACCAGCTCGCGGATCGTGCCTTCGGAGCGAGCCCGCTCGTTGACCGACTTGATCCACGCCTGGCGCTCCTCCTCCGTGAGCACCACGCCGGTCTCGGGCTCGCGGAAACCCGGGAGGTCGTGCGCCAGACCGCCCGACCCCACGTACAGCACGCGCTTGTCCGCGAAGAACTCGCCGACGCGGCGTCCCAGCGACGCCGCGCGGCGGAAGGACGCGTGCGGTGGCGACGCGCAGTTGATGAAGACCGGCAGCACGGGCCGGGCGTCGATGGCGCCCAGCAGGTCGCGGGTCGTGTGGCCGAACGCGTGGTCCAGGGCGGCCTCGTACGCGGTCGCGATGTCGAAGTCGTGGGCCACGAGGTTCGCCACCAGGGCGCGGCCCAGGTCGGACGGCACGTCGTAGGTGCCGACGGGGCCCGCGACGTCGCCCTGGGCGGTGGCCGCCAGCACCACCGCGAAGGTGGGGACGACCGCGCGGAAGGCCCGGCGGTGGTCCGTGCCGAAGAAGACGACGAGTTCCGGGTCGAAGGCCGCGACGGCCTCGCGGGCGGTTCCGATCGCCCCGCGGACCGGGCCGTGCGGCGCGCTGGGCAGGGTGATCAGGTGCGAGGCGCAGACCGTTAGGCGATTCTTCACCGGGCCAGTCTAGGTTCCGGGGCGTGACGAGACGTGCACTTGCGGTGATCATCACCGCGGCGCTCCTTGCGCCCGTTTCCCCTGCTCACGCCGACATCACCAGACGCGTCGAGACCGAGCGGACGGAGAGACCCGTCGCTCCCGGCGTCACACTCAGCTCCTTCGACTGGTACGAGCCCGGCGGCTGGATCCGCGGTGACGCGCTCGCCGTCGACCTCACCAAGGGCAAAGTCGGGTACGTCGACCCCGGCAGCGTCACCTGGGCCGCTCCCCTCTCCCAGCAGGCGTCGAGAGCCGTCGCGGCGATCAACGGCGACTTCTTCGACATCAACAACTCCAACGCACCCCAAGGTGTTGGCATCAAGGACGGCCAGCTCAGGAAGTCCGCCAGGGCCGCGCGGTGGGCGTCGACGCGGCCGGCATCGGCAGCGTGATGGAGACCTTCTTCGAGGGCACGCTCAACGGCACGCACAAGCTGACGCAGCTCAACAACGCGAAGATCGACGTGGACGGGATCGGCGTCCTCAACCCGTTGTGGGGCACCTACAGCAGGCCGCGCGCTGTGCAAGGTCCCACCACCACGGCAGAAGTGATCGTCCGCGACGACGTCGTCGAGACCATCGGCGAACCCGGCGACAAACCAGTCCAGGGTTACGCGCTGGTGGGCAGGGACAAGGGCGCGGACGTCCTCAGGCAGCTCAAGCCCGGCGACCGGGTCCACGTCGACTACCAGAGCCGAACCAGCAACGGCAGCGACCCGGCGACAGCCATCGGCGGTCGGCACCTGCTCGTCGAGAACGGCAGGAACGCGCACCCGACGACCCGCCGCACCCGCGCACCGCGGTCGGGTTCTCCGCCGACGGCAAGAAGATGGTGATGCTCACCGTCGACGGGCGGCAGGGCCCGTACCTGCCCGGCCTGAACCTCAGGGACCTCGCCGACGCCATGATCGAGCTCGGTGCGCACAACGCCCTCAACCGCGACGGCGGCGGCTCGTCGACCATGCTCGCCCGCGAACCCGGCACCACCGGGCTCAAGGTGGTCAACACGCCCTCGGACGGCGGTGAGCGCCCGATCCCCAACGGTCTCGCCCTCTACGCGCCGCAAGGCTCCGGCAGGCTCGTCGGGTTCAACGTCGACACGCACGACAAACGCGTCTTCCCCGGCATGACCCGCCGCATGACCGTGCGCGGCTACGACGAGACGTTCGGGCCGGCCACCAACAACGAGCACGTGACGCGCGCGACCGGCGGCTGGGCCATCGGCGACACCTTCCACGCGGCACCGCAGCCGGGACCCGCGTCGTTCACGGCCTTCCGCGGCAGCACGGCCAAGACCGAGAAACTGACCGTCCTGGGCAAGCTCTCCAGGATCGCCCCGGCCAGCTCGCGGATCAGCCTCGGCATGAACGAGCAGAAGCCGTTGCAGATCAACGGTTTCGACGCCAGGAGCTTCAGCGCGAAGATCGAACGGGCCGACCTGGACCTCAGCTACGACCGCCAGATCGTGGAGGTCACGGCAGACCTGCAGATCAGAGCGCTCAGACCCGGCGCGACCACGATCAAGGCCGGAGCACAGGGCAAGGAAACCCAGGTAGCGGTTACGGTCGGCGTGCAGGACGAGCCGATCGCCACCTTTGAGAACGATGTTCCACAGTGGACCTTCGGATCGGCCCGCGCGACCGGTTCCGTGTCCGCCGAACTGAACGGCCACACCGCAACGGGCCTGAAGCCGAGCTACGACTTCACCCGGTCGACCGGCACCCGCACCGCCTACGCCGTCCCGCCGAAGCCGTTGCAGGTCAACGGACAGCCCCTCTCCCTCGCCGCCTGGGTGCACGGCAGCGGCAAGGGCGAGTGGACCGCGTTCACCGTGAAGGACGCGAGCGGCCAGTCGAGATCGCTCTACGGCCCGTACATCACCCGGAACGGCTGGAAACAGCTCGAAGTCGCGGTCCCGCCCGAGCTGAAGTTCCCCGTCGAGGTCACCAGGTTCACCGCGATCGAGACGAAGGCCGACCGCTCGTACCAGGGCGAAGTGATCGTCGACGACATCACCGCACGGGTCCCGCCACCGGTGGCACTCCCGCCCGCACCAGAGCTGCGCGATGACGTGATCGGCCAGGCGAGCGGATGGAAGTTCGCGGTCATGTCCGACGCCCGGTTCGTGGCGAGGAACCCGGACAGCGACCTGGTCAGGTCCGCCCGGCGCACGCTCAGGGAGATCAAGGCGTCCGGCGCCGAGTTCGTAGTGATCAACGGCGACCTGGTCGACGAGGCCTCCCCGGAGGACCTCAAGCTGGCACGACGGGTGCTGACCGAGGAGCTCGGCGACTTCCCCTGGTACTGCGTGCCGGGCAACCACGAGATCATGGGGCCGGGCACGATCGACAACTTCCGCCGCGAGTTCGGTGCCACCCACCGCACCTTCGACCACAAGGGCACCCGTTTCGTGCTGCTCGACTCGTCGACGGAAACGCTGCGAGGCGGCGGCTTCGAGCAGATGGAGATGCTCAGGAACGCACTCCGGACCGCCGAGGGCCAGGCCGTCGTGATGATGCACCACCCGCGGCGCGACCCCTCGCCCGCGCGCACGAGCCAGCTCGCCGACCGGATGGAGGCCGCCTGCTTCGAGCGGCTGCTGTCCGAACGGGACAAGCCCACGGCGTTCACCGGCGGGCACGTCGGCGGCTTCTTCGCGTCCACAGTGGACGGCGTGCCGCACGTGGTCAACGGCAACTCCGGCAAGGCACCGGCCGAGCAGGGTGGGTTCACCGGCTGGACCCTGGTCGGCGTCACCAAGAACAACATCAAGGCGGAGATCCGGCCGCACGTGGACTCGCTGCACGTCCAAGCTCCGGCGAACCTGAGGTTCGGCAGTCCGGAAAAGGTTGCGGCGACGTTGAAACAAGGTGCGCGGACGCTGCCGGTGAAGTACCCGATGAGCGCGGTGTGGGCGGGATCACCCGGCCTGCACGTGGGCGATTCGTCCGGTGTCCGGCCGTGGCACGTGGCGTGGCTCGACCCGGTTGCAGGCCTGCTGACCGCGATCAGGCCTGGTCAAATCACGATCTCGGTCACGGTGAACGGAGTGACGCGCAGCACCGGAGTACGCGTCAGCCCGGTCTGAGTGAGTGCGATGTCGGGCGGTGGGGGAAGATACTGCCCATGACCACCGCCGACAACGGTTTCGCCGACCTGGGGCTGCGGCCCGACATCCTCACCGCACTCACCACGCTGGGCTACGAGGAGCCGACGCCGATCCAGAGCGAAGCGATCCCGCCGCTGCTCGCGGGCAACGACCTGCTCGGGCAGGCCGCCACGGGCACGGGCAAGACGGCGGCGTTCGCGCTCCCGCTGCTCGAACGCATCGCCGACCGGATCGGCAAGGGCGAGAAGCCTCTCGCCCTCGTGCTCGCGCCGACCCGTGAACTGGCGGTGCAGGTGTGCGAGGCCGTGCACCGCTACGGCCGGCACATGGGCGCGCGCGTGCTGCCGATCTACGGCGGCCAGCCCATCGGCCGCCAGCTGCGCGAGCTGTCCCGCGGCGTCGACGTGGTGGTCGCGACCCCGGGCCGCGCGATCGACCACCTGCAGCGCGGCACGCTGCAGCTCGGCGACCTGCAGATCGTCGTCCTCGACGAGGCCGACGAGATGCTCGACATGGGCTTCGCGGAGGACATCGACGCGATCCTCGCCGAGGCTCCCGCCGACCGGCAGACCGTGCTGTTCTCGGCCACGATGCCGCCGCGCATCGACCGCATGGCCAAGAGCCACCTGCGCGAGCCGGTGCTGATCCAGATCGAGCGCGAGAAGACCGAGCCGGGCGAGGCCCCGCGCGTCCGGCAGACCGCGTACCTGGTGCGTCGTGACCACAAGCCCGCCGCGCTCGGCCGTGTGCTGGACGTCGAGGCGCCCACCGCCGCCGTCGTCTTCTGCCGCACCCGCGACGAGGTCGACCAGCTCACCGAGACGCTGAACGGCCGCGGCTACCGCGCCGAGTCCCTGCACGGCGGCATCAGCCAGGAGCAGCGCGACCGCGTGATGGCCCGTCTGCGCGGCGGCACCGCCGACCTGCTGGTCGCCACCGACGTCGCGGCCCGCGGCCTCGACATCGAGCAGCTCACGCACGTCGTCAACTACAACGTGCCGTCCGCCCCCGAGGCGTACACGCACCGCATCGGCCGCGTGGGCCGCGCCGGCCGCGAGGGCGTCGCGATCACCCTGGTCGAGCCGCGCGAGAACTCGATGCTCAAGACGATCGAGCGCGTCACCAAGACCAAGATCCCGATGGAGAAGGTCCCGACGGTCGCCGACCTGAGGGCACGGCAGCTGGAGCTGACCCGCTCGTCGCTCCAGGAGTCGCTGATGGAGGACGACCTCTCCCGGTTCCGCGTCGTCGTCGAGACCCTGGCCGACGAGTTCGACGTCATGGACATCGCGCTCGCCGCCGTGAAGCTCGCCCACGAGGCCTCGGGTGCCGCCGCCGACGAGGAGGAGATCCCCGAGGTCCGCCCGCGCGAGGACCGTCCCCGCCGCGACGGTGCCCCCGCCGGGCCGCGCCGTGAGCGCCGTGGCCCGTCCGAGGGCATGACGAGGCTGTTCCTGGGCGCGGGCCGCTCGTCCGGCATCCGCCCGCAGGACATCGTCGGCGCCATCACCGGCGAGACGAAGCTGAAGGGCCGCGAGATCGGCGCGATCGAGATCGCGGACCGCTTCTCGCTGGTCGAGGTGCCGGGCGCGGCCGCGAACGACGTGATCGAGTCGCTGCGGGACGCGACGATCAAGGGCAAGCGCGTCACGGTCCGCCGGGAGCGTCAGCCCCGCTAGTGCGGTGAGTTCGGATCCGGGCCCCGGCTGCACAGCCGGGGCCCGCTTTCGTCCCCACCGGGCTTCGAACCGTCGGGCGCCAGGGCTTGCGCGCCTCGATCAGGAACCGCGTCGAGGTGCAGGCGAACTCCCCGTGCTCCTGGATGTGCTCGTGCATGTCCAAAAGCCGGTCCCGATACTTCTCCACCGTGAACCCCGGCACGGTCCACAGCACCTTGCGCAGGAAGTGCACGACCGCGCCGACGTCGAAGAACGCCACGCGCAGCGCCACGGACTCCAGCTGCAGCACCTCCAGCCCTGCCGCCTCTGCCTCGGCGCGCGCCCGCTCGGTGGCGCGAGCGTCGCCGACCGGCTGCGGCCCCATCATGAACTCGGTGAGCCCGCGGTTCGTGCCCTCGCCGATCTGCTGCGAGAAGCAGGTCCCGCCGGGCTTGAGCACCCGCGCGATCTCCGCCCACGGCGTCACTACCGGGTGCCGGCTGATGACCAGTTCGAACATCTCGTCGTGGAACGGCAGCGGGCCCTCGTCCGCCGCCTGGACGACGAACGCCTCCGGCAGGTTCCGGGCCGCCACGCGGGCGTTGGGCGGCCACGACTCGGTGGCGGCCAGCAGCGGCGGCTTCACGGGTGCGGAGGCGGTGACCTCGCCGCCGCCGGTCTGCAGGTCCAGCGCCGACGACACGGCCGCCAGCCTCGACGCGATCTGCGACGCGTAGCCCCACGGCGGGCGTTCCTCGGTGGCGCGGCCGTCGAACCAGGAGAAGTCCCAGCCCTCCAGCGGTACCGCGTCCCCCTCTGCCACCAGGTCTTCGAAGGTCCCCATGGCTCGACATGCCACCACAAGCGCTGAGAACGGGCCACCGAAAATGGCGGCACCTGCCTCCGGCCGCGAGACGCCGCGTCCTTCTTCGTCTCGCGCACAGCGAGGCAGGTGCCGCAGGGAGTTACAACGACCAGATGGCCGCTGGGTTACGCCCGCAGGCGGTAAGCCCGCACGACCGTTTGGTCGACCGTGTTGCCGTCGGTGTCCTCAGCCACCACGCGTAGCGACACGTAACCCCCAGGAGCCCCACCAGGGGGCACGATGGACTTCACCGGGACCCAGTTGACACCGTCGTCGAACGACGCGTAGGCGCGAAGTTCACGAATGGTGGCCTTGCCGGCCCCGGATTGACGCGACGCGGTGAACTTCACCGGCATCGGCGCACCGGCCTTCCAGCTGTTGCGGAGGTCGACGGGCAGCGTGTGGTCGACCTCCAGCAACGGCAGCCTGCCGCTCGCAGCACCGGAGAACTCCCAGGTCGTCCGCACGTTCTTCGACAACGCCGGCGTGTCGCGAGCCGCGTTCAGCGTCAGCTGGTAGCGACCGTCCTTCGCCGCGGCGGGAAGTGAGCCTTGCCGGTAGTCGACGATGCCCACCACCTCGTTGTTGTGCCGCAGTTCGACCGAGCCGTAGCCGCTGTTTCGCCAGTTCTCCACCCACGTGGAGCCACCGAACGGGGAGATCCGCACGCTGATCATGTCGCCGGCCCTGTCGACGCCGCCACCCAGCGACCAGGTCACGGCCGACGGACGGCCGAAGCGGGGTGAGGCGACCGCGCGGTGGTTGGACCGCTCGTACTTCTTGCCCGGTGCGTAGGTGACCGCCTTGAGGTCCGCCCAGGACGTGGCGCCTTCGAAGCCCTCGTGGAACCAGCCGACGCCGTTGCCCGCCGAGTAGTACTCGGTGCGCTGCACCGGACCCGTGAGGTCCTCGTCCAGGGCGCCGATGCTCAGCTTCGGCTCACCGTTCACCACCGGGTAGTTCCGTTGGCCGACATGGCCGTCCGGACCCGACGTGTGGTAGCGCGCCTTGACCTCGGCGAGCTCGGAGTGGCGGATCTGCCGCGTTCCGGCCGGCAACGCACCCTTGTCCTGCACGTACAGGGTGTAGGACACCGGCGATCCCGCGATGGCGCGCAACGTCAGCCGCGACGGCGTGACCGTCACGTGGTGTTCCGCCACCGCGATCACCGGGATCACCGACCGCTCGTTGGCCGGGAACGGCACAGGGCCTGCCCACAACACGGCGACCGCGTCCGCCTGCTGCATCTCACGAGCGACGTCGAGCGGGCTCTCCTCACCGGACGTGCGCACCAGCGCCAGCTTGCCTCGCACGTCGGTGCCGCGTTCAGCCACGTCGAGCGCGTGATCGCCCGGCTTCAGGTACGTGCTGCTTTCCCAGTACAGCACCGGGAACCCGCCCACGACCGAGATCAGCGGCTGCCCGCCCTTGAGGCTCGACTCGTAGGTCAGCTCCGGCAGCGCCGCGCCGAACGACAGGCCGTACAACGGCACCCGGCCGTCGATGATGCTGGCGACACCGTTGATCCGGCCCGGCTTCCACGGCACGCGCAGGTCGGCGTGGCGGTACCACACCTCGGACTTGTCATCGGGCAGCTGGACGCTGATCTGCTCGCCCTGCCTGGCGTCCAGCGTCACCGTCGTGTCCGCGGTCACCGACACGCGACCGGCCACCTCGGTCGCCGACACCGGGGTGAACCAGGCGTAGTTCGCCGTCTTCTCGTCGATCCGGCCGAGCACCGCGTAGTCCCCCACGCCGATGCGCGCCGTGCCGACGCCGTCGGTGATCTCCATGATCGATGCTTCCTGCGTGGCCATGTTGACCAGCACCACGAACTCGTCGGGGACCGGCTTGCCGTCGCGGCCGGTCATCGACAGCGTCAACGTGCGGCGCTCCTCCTGCACGTACGCACCGACCGAAGTGGTCAGCGAGACGCCGCCGCCGGAAGCCTTGATGTGCCCGAAGAACGTGCCGTTGCCCTTGCGCGGGTCCAGCACCACGTCGACCGCCGCCGTGCCACCGGCGGGAACCGTCACCGCGGCCGGAACCGTGAAGTCGGCGCCGAGATCGTGCTGCAGCGCCAGGGACACAGATTCCGAACCCGAGTTCGAGTAGGTGATCGTCTTCGTGAACGTCTTGGTGTGCGGCCACTCCAGCAACCCGAACGACAGGCTGCCGACGTCCGCGCGCACCTGCTGCGACACCGCGCGGCCCACGTCCAGCAGGCCGCTGCCGGCCTTCGCGGGCGTGTCCGCGACGGGCTTCACCGTCGCCATCAGGTGCGCCTTGAGCTCGGCTGCGGTCCAGGAGGGGTTGCGCTGAGCCAGGATCGCCGCGGCGCCGGCGACGTGCGGCGCCGCCATCGACGTGCCGGTCAGTTTCGCGTGCAGGTCGTCGACGTAGTACTCCCACAGCGTTCCCGCCGCCCGCGCGGCCACGATGTCCGTACCCGGCGCCGCGATGTCCGGCTTGACCGCGAAGTCCCTGTACCGAGGCCCCTGCGACGACCACTCGTTCACCGTGCCGGACTTGGTCAGGTTCGCCACCGCCAGCACCGCGTCGGCGGCCGCCGGTCCGCCGACCTTGACGCGGTCACCCGAGTTGCCCGCCGCCGCCACGAACAGGACACCGGTCTCGGCCGTGAGCTCGTTCGCCTTGACCGACATCGGGTCGGTGCCGTCGGACGCCATCTGGCTGCCGAGGCTCATGTTGACGACCTTGGCCCCGGCCTCGCGCGCGGCCCAGTCCATGCCGGCCAGGATGGCGCTTTCCTCGCACCAGTCGGCCTCGCAGACCCGGCCGACCGCGAGCTTCGCGCCCTTCGCCACACCGGAGTACTTGTCACTGCGCCCGGCGATCGTCGCGGCGACGTGCGTGCCGTGGCCGATGTCGTCCTGGATGCCGGCGGGCGTGAAGTCCTTCGAGACCGCCACGACGCCCGCGAGCTCGGGGTGGTTCTGGTCGTAGCCGGTGTCGAGCACGGCGACGGTCACGCCGGTGCCGTCGAACCCGGACTGCCAGGCTGCGGGCGCGCCGACCATCGGCACGCTCTCGTCCAGCGAGATCTTCGCCTTGCCGTTCAGCCAGAGCTTTCCGGCACTGCGCGCGGTGGCCCGCTGCTTCCACCGTTGCTCGGCTTCCTTCTTCGGCACCGCCGCTGCCGCGCGCAACCGGTTGTCCAGCACCGGGATCCGGTCGATCTTGTCGTCGGTGTAGCCGAACGAGTGCAGCGCCGTGACGTCGAAGAAGCGCTTGTCCACGCGATCCTGCCCAACCGCGTCGACGGCGTCCGCCGGCACCACGTACTGGTGGCCGTCCCGCACGTACTGGGCGAACCGCATGCCGGGCCGCCCCTCGACCCCGAGCAGTTCTCCCCGCTCGTTCACGACCACCTTGTCACCGCTGATCAGCGTGATGGTGCTGGTCGTCCCCAGTTGAGCTCTGGTTGGTTCCGCCTGTGCCGTCGCCACCGGGCTGAGCAGCCCGGCGGCGAGGACGGCGATCATCAAACAGCGCGCTCGGCGCACCTGTCCTCCCCTGGATGTGAACCTCTCACCCCAGGAGACTCAAGACGTTCGGAAAAGGTTGCTCGGGTCACGCACCGCGGTAGGTGCCGAAGCTCCAGCGGTTGCCCTCGGGATCGGCGACGGTGAAGCCGCGCGACCCGTAGTCCTCGTCGCGCAGCCCGCGGATCTCCGTCGCCCCGCGCGCCATGCACCGCGCGTGGATCTCGTCGGGCCGGTCGGTCACCACGTAGACGGACCCGGCGCCGGCCGCGGTCGCCTCGACCTCACCGACCGAACGCACGGTGGAGCCGAGCATCACTCCGCCGCCCTCCGGCCAGACCATCTCGCAGTGCACGACCTCGCCCTCGGCTTCACCGGGCACGACGAGGTGCTCGGAGAACCCGAACGCCTCCACGAGGAAGCGGATCGCGGCGGGGGCGTCCTGATAGGACAACGTGGGCCAACAGGTAGGTGAAAGTGTGGTCATGGCTACCACTCTGCGACGCCGGACGCCTCACTGCCTTGTACGAATGGAAGCTCTGCCGCCATCCACTCGGTCGGGGTGGCTCCGCACAACGCCCGCCAGTCCCGGTTGAAGTGCGCCTGGTCGGTGTAGCCGCAGGCAGCGGCCACCTCGGTCAGCGTCGGCCGCCGCTGCCCGCGCAGCATCCGGTTCGCCCGCTCGAACCGCATGACGCGGCCCATGACCTTGGGTGTCAGCCCGTACTCCGCAGCGAACCGCGCGCTCAGGTGCTGCCTGCTCCACCCGACCTCGGCGGCGATCTCCCCGACCGTCGCCCCCGCCGCGAGCCGCTGCCACGCCCACGCGACCTCGACCTGCTGCTTCACGGGCCGCAGCAACCGTCCCAGCACGAGGTCGAGCTGAGCGAACCGGTCCCGCCACGTCGTCGCGGTCTGCAGCCGTTCGCGCAGCTCACCGGCCGGCGCGTCCAGCGTGTCCAGCCCCACGGTGGTCGCCGCCAGCTCGCCGGCGGGCAGTCCGAAGAACGCCCGCGCGCCCAACGGCGTGAGGTCGCACTGGACGCCGTGCTGGAAGCCGTCGTGGGTGATGATCACGGCCTCGTCGTGCAGGCCGCCGCACAGCGCGGCGAACCTGCCCTGGTCGAGGTCGACCGTGCCGTCCACGGTGACGACGAGGGTCAGCGAACGCGACGGCAGGCCGCGGTGGATGCCGGGTTCCGACCGCAGCCGATACCCGGAGTACCGCGTCACGAACGGCCGCAGCCTCGGGTGCGGCGCACCGACGACGTGCTCGACGTCCACGTCCTCGATGCTAGTGCCGTGGCAGTCGGTTCTGCCCCCGTGTTCGGCGGTCAGACGGCCGCATCGTGGTGCCGCTGAGCGTCGAACACGCGGCGAAGGCTGGCTGTCGCGGCACTAGAACAACTCGCCGAGCACTAGCAGCCCAGCGCCCACCGGCACCAGATCGGCGCCGTACGACGTGACGCTCACGTCCAGCCCGGGCATCGCGCGCAGGTACAGCTCGGGGGACTCCAGCACCTTCCGTCCACTCAGGACGATCTGGTCCAGGTCCAGCAGCTGCACCAGGTTCTGCACGGCGGCCGCGAGCACCCGAGCCGCCTGCTCACCGCTCGCAACGGCGTGCACGGCCTCAACGCACCCGCGCCGCCCGCACACGCACAGCGGCCCGTCCAGCTGGATCGTGGTGTGCCCGAGCTCGCCCGCACCCGACCGCGCGCCCCGGTGCACCTCTCCGCCGAGCAGCAGCCCGACACCCAGACCGGTGCCGACGAGCACGAGAGCGGCGTCCTCCATCGGTCTCCGCCAGGCCTCGGCCAGCATCGCGGCGTTGGTGTCCTTGTCCACGACGACCGGCAGCCCGAGTCGTTCCTCCGCCAGCGCCCGCAACGGAACACCGGACCAGCCGGGCAGACCGTTCGGGGACACGACCCCGTCGCGGGAGTTCAGCGGACCGGCGATCCCGATGCCGAGCCCGAGCACCTTCTCATCGGCCGAGATCAGCGGCTCCAACACCTCCAGCACGTCGGAAGGCGTGAACATCGGCGCCAGCGGCACGACGGACGCCGACACGACCTCACCGGTCAGGTCAAGCCGCACCACCCGCAGCTCGTCCCGGTCGACGTACGCCCCGTACGCGAACGCCCCGCCGGCGGCCAGCTGGAGCGACATCCGCGGCTTGCCACGGCCGCCGTCGCGGACCGCACCGGTCTCCTCCAGCAGCCCGGCCGAGATGAGCCGCGCCACGATCTTCGACACCGCCTGCGGGGTCAGCCCGGCTTCGGCGGCGATGGAAGCCCTGCTCAGGGCACCTGACCGAACGAGGCGGAGCACCGTCCGGTCGTTGTGCGAACGCAGTGAGGTGAGGTCCACATAGCAATTATGCAACAGCGTTGTTTTAATCGGGGCATGACACGAGTCGGACTGCTGGGCTACGGCATCGCGGGACGGGTCTTCCACGCCCCGCTCATCTCCTCGACCGAGGGCATGGATCTCGTCGCCATCGTCACGGCGAACCCGGAGCGGCAGGCGCACGCCCGTACCGCGTACCCGGACGCCAAGATCGTGACCACCGACGAGCTGTTCGAGCTGGACCTCGACCTGATCGTCGTCGGCACCCCGAACCGCACGCACGTCGAGTACGCGCGGCGAGCCATCGCCAAGGGTGTCGCGGTCGTCGTCGACAAGCCGTTCGCGCCCACCAGCGCCGAGGCGAACGATCTCGTGACCGCGGCCAGGGCGAAGGGCGTGCCGCTCACGGTCTTCCAGAACCGCCGCTGGGACAGCGACTTCCTCACCGTTCGCAAGATCATCGGCCAACTGGGCGAAGTTCGGCGGTTCGAGTCTCGATATGAGCGCTGGGTGCCGGAGATCTGGGACAACTGGCGCGAGTTCGGCGCGCCGGAGGAGGCCGGTGGCCTGCTCTACGACCTCGGTGCGCACCTCGTCGACCAGGCGGTGCAGCTCTTCGGCCCGGTCTCGAACGTCTACGCGGAGCTGGACCTGCGCAGGCCCGGCGTGCAGGTGGACGACGACGTGTTCGTGGCGCTGACGCACGACAACGGCGTCCGGTCCCACCTGTGGGCCAGCGCGCACGCCGCCCACCACGGGCCGCGGTTCCGCGTGCTCGGCAGCGAGGGCGCGTTCGTGATCAGCGGCCTGGACGAGCAGGAGGACGCGCTCGACGCCGGTCGCCGACCGACCGACGCCAACTGGGGTTACGAGACCCGCAGCGGCCAGCTCGGCGTCCTCGGCCAGACGGTCGAGGTGCCCGTCGAGCTCGGCGCGTACGAACACTTCTACGCCGAGCTGCAGGCCGGCCGCATCCCCGTCGACCCCGCGGGGAGCGTGTACGCGCTCGAGGTCATCGAGGCCGCCTTCACCTCCGCGCGCGAGAACCGGGTGGTGACCCTGTGACCACGAGCGAAGAGCTCCTCGCCCAGGAGCGGCGCCTGCAGTTCACCCGCTTCGGCAACGACGTCGCGATCGACCTCGGCCTGCACCTGCTCGCCGCGGCCCGTGAACAGGGCCTGCCGATCGCGATCTCGGTGCAGCGCAACGGGCACAAGCTCTTCCACGCCTCGCTGCCCGGCACCGCGCCGAACAACGACAGGTGGCTGGAGCGCAAGGCCCGCGTGGTCGACCTGTTCGGCCACAGCTCGTTCTACGTGGGCACCTCGTTCCGCGAGAAGGGCACGACGTTCGAGGCGGAGTCGCGGCTCGACCCGGACCTGTACGCGGCGCACGGCGGCGTCTTCCCGGTCATCGTCCGCGGCACCGGCCCGGTCGGCACCGTCGGCGTGTCCGGGCTGCCGCAGGCCGAGGACCACGCGTTCGTCGTCACTCAGTTGGAATCGTTTCTGAACTCGCGCGACGCGCAATAGCACGAATAGTCCTTGGTACAAAATACCGACACCAGTCCGGAGTGGCACCAAGAGGCGCAATGTTGTATTGGTACACATCACTTCGAGTGGCTTCACATCCACTCGGGGTGGTGTTGTATAGCATCCGAACTTGCCTCACCCGTGCGAACAAAAGGGTGATCCCACTGGGCCAAACGAGTGCCCTATTCCACCCATTTACGAATAGAGGCGGGGTCACCCTTCTGCCGATGCGGAGGCAGTTGCGCGGGCCATCAGTTGTACGCTCCGTAGCATCCACAGGCGTAAGGCACCCGCCCGAATGTCGCCTTGTTGGCCCCTTCACAGCTCTCAATTGCGCGAACTAACGTCCGTTTCGGCGTATCGGATTGGTCCATTAGCGCATTGAGATAGGTGGGTGTGGGTTGTGACTGTGACGGATTCTGACCTCAATGAGGGCCGTCAGCAGCTGAGTTTGGGTACGGCCGCCGCTCGTAATCTGGCCACGACCACCAAGTCCGTCCCGCAGATGCAGGGAATCACTTCCCGCTGGCTGCTCAAGGTGCTGCCCTGGGTCCAGGCCGCAGGTGGCGCTTATCGCGTCAACCGCCGTCTCACCTACACGTTGGGCGATGGTCGCGTCTCGTTCACGAACATCGGCGCGGACATCCGCGTCGTACCGGCCGAGCTCACCGAGCTGTCGCTGCTGAAGGGCTTCGACGACGAGGCGGTCCTCGCCGCGCTCGCCGGCCGATTCCAGCAGCAGGAGTTCGGCATCGGCGACCTCATCGTCGAGAAGGGCCGTCCGAAGGACACCGTCGTGCTGATCGCGCACGGCAAGGTCGACAAGATCGGCACCGGTGAGTACGGCGGCGAGACCGTGCTCGGCAACGTGGCCGACGGCGAGTACTTCGGCGAGACCGTGCTGGCCGGGCCGCAGGACGAGTGGGAGTACACCGCCAAGGCCGTCACCCCGGTCACCGTCCTCACGCTGTCCTGGGACGACTTCCAGGCCCTCAACGGCGAGGCCGGCGGCCTGCGCGCCCACATCCAGCAGGCCTACAACAACCGCAACAAGCCGCAGAACGACTTCGGCGAGGCCGCGATCGACATGGCCGCCGGCCACGACGGCGAGCCGGTGCTGCCCGGCACGTTCGTCGACTACGAACTCTCGCCGCGCGAGTACGAGCTGAGCGTCGCGCAGACCGTGCTGCAGGTCCACACCCGTGTCGCGGACCTCTACAACAACCCGATGGACCAGGTCGAGCAGCAGTTGCGGCTCACGATCGAGGCCCTGCGCGAACGCCAGGAGCACGAGATCGTCAACAACCGGTCGTTCGGCCTGCTGCACAACGCGGACCTCAAGCAGCGCATCCACACCCGCACCGGCCCGCCCACGCCCGACGACTTCGACGAGCTCCTGTCGATCGTGTGGAAGGACCCCGGCTACTTCCTCGCCCACCCGCGCACGATCGCGGCGTTCGGCCGCGAGCTGAACAAGCGCGGCGTCTACCCGCAGCACATCGACTTCCACGGCCAGCAGGTGCCGGCGTGGCGCGGCATCCCGGTGCTGCCGTGCAACAAGATCCCGATCTCGGACACCCGCACGTCGTCGGTGATGCTGATCCGCACCGGCGAGCAGAACCAGGGCGTCATCGGCCTGCACCAGACCGGCATCCCGGACGAGTACCAGCCGGGCCTCTCGGTGCGGTTCATGGGCATCAACGACCAGGCGATCATCAACTACCTGGTCAGCGCCTACTACTCGGCCGCGATCATGGTGCCCGACGCGATCGGTGTCCTCGAGCACGTCGAGCTCGGTCGCGAGGGCTAGACGTTGGCGTCCTTCACCATGCCGGAGTTCTACGTGCCGCACCCGGCACGGATGAACCCCCACCTCGAACGTGCCCGCGTCCACTCGACACAGTGGGCGCGGGACATGGGGATGCTCGACACCGGGGTGTGGACTCCGGAGATCCTCGCGGGCGACGACTACGGGTTCATGTGCGCGTGGACCCACCCGGACGCGCCCGCGGAGATCCTCGACCTCATCACGGACTGGTACGTCTGGGTGTTCTACTTCGACGACGAGTTCTTTGCGGAGTTCAAACAGAACACGGACGTTGCGGGAGCCAAGGCGTACCTCGACCGGCTGCCCGCGTTCATGCCCATCAACGGCACCGATCCGTCACCGGAGCCGCGGAACCCGACCGAGCGCGGGCTCGTCGACCTCTGGCAGCGGACCATCCCGCTGATGTCGGAGGACTGGCGGCGCCGGTTCACCACGAGCACCCACAACCTGCTGCTCGAGTGCATGTGGGAAATCAAGAACATGGCGACCGGCACCGTCGCCAACCCCATCGAGTACATCGAGATGCGCCGCAAGGTCGGCGGCGCGCCCTGGTCGGCGAACCTCGTGGAGGTCTCGGAAGCCGCCGAGGTGCCCGCGTCGATCGCGGGCACGCGGCCGTTGCGGGTGCTCTCCGACACGTTCTCCGACGCCATCCATCTGCGCAACGACATCTTCTCGTACGAGCGGGAGGTACAGCGCGAGGGCGAGAACTCCAACGGCGTCCTCGTGTTCGAGAAGTTCTTCGGCCACGACACGCAGACCGCGGTCGAGGCGGTGAACACCCTGCTGACCTCGCGGCTGCACCAGTTCGAGAACACGGTCTTCACGGAGCTGCCGCTGCTGTTCTCCGAGCACGGCGTCGACCCGCTGGAGCAGGCTCGGGTGCTCAAGTACGTGAAGGGCCTGCAGGACTGGCAGTCCGGCGGGCACGAGTGGCACCTGCACGCCGGCCGCTACACCAAGACCGACTCGGGTGCCGGCAACAGCGCGTTCTTCCGCACGATCCTGCGCGGGCCGACCGGCCTGGGCACGTCCGCCGCGTGGCTGGGGGTGGCTCGTGGTTGAGGTTCCTGTGTTCGACATGCCTTTCGCGGCACGGCTTTCGCCGCACGTCGACCGCGTCCGCGAGCACACCAGGGCGTGGGTGCGGGACATGGGGATGCTGAACGGCGCGCCGTGGACCGAGGCGTTCTACGACGCGGCGGACTACGGCGGTTTCGCGCCGCTGACGCATCCGACGGCGTCGCTGGACGACCTGAAGCACATCAGCGACTGGCACACGTGGGGCTTCTACGTGAGCGACGCGTTCCGGGACGGCTTCCTCCGCACGCGCAACGTCGTGGGCGGCAAGGCTTTCGTCGCCCGGCTCAAGTCGGTGCTGACCGGGTCCGCTCCGGCGCTGCACCCCGCGGAGAAAGGCCTGGCCGACCTGGTCTCCCGGTCCACTTTGGACGCGGAGGATCAGGAGCACCTCGCCGAGTACCTGGACGCCCTGCTGTGGGAGCTGCACAACACCGCCCAGGGCAGAGTGCCCGACCCGATCGACCTCGTGGAGATGCGGCGCCGGTCGATCGCCACGGACCTGTCCGCGAAGCTGGCGCGCAAGTCGGTCGCCGCCGAGCTGCCCGCGGAGTTGTTGCGCAACAGCACGATGCGGGCGCTCGTCGACTCGTTCGGTGACGTTCCGGCGCTGCGCCAGGAGATCGTCGGGTTCGGCCACACCTACGCCACCGGTGCCAGCACCACCAGCGCGGTGCTGGCCGTGCAGCAGTTCTTCGAGTGTGAACCGCAGCAGGCGGCCGACGTGGTCGCCGACCTGATCGCCGCGCGGCTGCGGCAGATCTGCTCGATCATCGGCGACCTGCCGTCCATCGCGGCCGAGTACGACCTCGGCACGGAGGCGCAGGCCGCACTGCAGCGGTACGTCGAGGCGCTCAAGTCGTGGCTCGCCGGTGAGCTGCTCTGGACGCAGAGATCCCGCAGGTTCAGCTTCTCCCCCACCTCCACCCGAAGGTCGTTCCACTCCCCCACCGGGCTCGGCACCGCCGCAGCCCTCGTTCGCTAGTTCCACTTCCGCTGAAGCAGATTGGCGTGATTCGCAGTGACTGTTACCGATCCGGGTCTTGGGGTCGAGGACCAGCAGCTGAGCCTTTCCACCGCCGCAGCCCGCAACCTCGCGACGACCACCAAGTCCGCGCCGCAGATGCAGGGCATCTCGCCCCGGTGGTTGCTGCGCATGCTGCCGTGGGTCGAGACCAAGGGCGGCGCGTTCCGGGTCAACCGGCGCCTGAGCTACGCCGTCGGTGATGGTCGTGTCACGTTCACGAGCGTCGGTTCCGAGGTGCGGGTCGTGCCGCAGGAGCTGTGCGAGTTCCCGCTGCTGCGCGGATTCGACGACGAGGCCGCGCTCACCGCGCTCGCCAACCGCTTCGAGCAGCGCGAGTACGAGCCGGGCGACGTGATCGCGGAACGCGGCGACCCCGCCGACTCGATCGTCGTCATCGCGCACGGCAAGGTCACCAAGACCGGTCGCGGCGAGTACGGCGACGAGGTGGCGCTGGGCACCATCGCGGACGGTGAGCACTTCGGTGACAACGAGATCCTCGCCGGGGTCGAGGGAACGTGGGAGTTCACCGCGCGTGCGTTGACGCCGACGACCGTCGTGGTGCTGTCACGGGCGACGTTCAACCAGCTCAACGGGCAGATCGAGCCCTTGCGCGAGCACATCGCGCAGCAGCTGGCGAGCCCGGCCGGAGCGGCGAACAAGCACGGTGAGGCGGAGATCCGTCTCGCGTCCGGCCACGACGGCGAACCCGTGCTGCCCGGCACGTTCGTGGACTACGAGCTGCGGCCGCGCGAGTACGAGCTCTCGGTGGCGCAGACGATCCTGCGCGTTCACACGCGCGTCGCCGACCTCTACAGCCAGCCGATGGACCAGGTCGAGCACCAGTTGCGGCTGACGATCGAAGCGCTGCGCGAGCGGCAGGAGTTCGAGCTCGTCAACAACAAGGAGTTCGGCCTCCTCGCCAACGCCGACCTCAAGCAGCGGGTCAGCACCGGCTCCGGCCCGGTCACGCCGGACGACATGGACGAGCTGATCTCGCGGCGGCGCAACACCCGGCTGATCCTGGCGCACCCCAAGGCGATCGCGGCGTTCGGCCGGCAGCTGTCGGCCCGCGGGCTCTACGCGCCGACGGTCGAGGTCGAGGGCAAGCAGCTGCAGTCGTGGCGCGGCATCCCGATCGCGCCGTGCGACAAGATCCCGGTCAACAAGAACGGCACCACGTCGATCCTCGCGATGCGGCTGGGCGAGGAGAAGCAGGGCGTCGTCGGCCTGCGCCAGACCGGCATCCCGGACGAGTACGAGCCCGGCCTGAACGTGCGGTTCATGGGCATCGACGAGCACGCGATGCTCAAGTACCTGGTGTCGACGTACTACTCGGCCGCCGTGCTGGTGCCGGACGCCCTGGGCGTGCTGGAGAACGTGGAGATCGGTCTCTAGTCATGACCGCAGAGTTCTTTGGGGAAATGACCGAACCCCTCGCGGCCGGAAGACCAGCCGGCGAGGTGCTCGCGTGGAGCCGGGGCCTCGTGCTCCCGGCTCTGCGCAAGGCAGTCGAACAGCTGCCCCCGTCGATGCGCACGATCGCGGAATACCACCACGGGTGGCGCGACGAGTACGGCAACCCGGTGCTGGAGAACGGCGGCAAGGCCATCCGCCCGGCGTTGGTGCTGCTGGCGGCCGAGGCCGTCGGAGGCGACGCCTCCCGCGCCGTCCCGGCGGCGGTGGCGGTGGAGTTGATCCACAACTTCTCGCTGCTGCACGACGACGTGATGGACAGCGACACGACCCGCCGCCACCGTGCCACGGCGTGGACCGTGTTCGGTGTCAACGCGGCGATACTCGCCGGCGACGCGCTGCAGGCGCTGGCGGTGGACGTGCTCGCGGCGTCCGGGCATCCGCGCATTCTGGAGGCGATCCGGACGCTGGGTGACGCCGTGGTGTCGTTGCTCGACGGCCAGGCGTTCGATCTCGACTTCGAGACGCGTGCCGACGTGGCGGTGTCCGAAGTGGAGCAGATGGCGCGGGGCAAGACGGGCGCTCTGCTCGGTGCCTCAACGGCTTTGGGCGCGTTGTACGGCGGCGGCACGGACGAGCAGGTCGAAGCGATGCGCGGCTACGGCGCCGAACTGGGTCTCGCGTTCCAGCACGTGGACGACCTGCTCGGCATCTGGGGCGACCCGGCGGTGACCGGCAAGGCCGCGCACTCGGACCTGGCCAACCGCAAGAAGTCCCTGCCCGTCGTGCACGCGCTGACCGCCGGAGTTCCGGCGTCGGCGGAGCTGGCGACGCTCTACTTCGGCTCGCAGGAGATGAACGCCGAGACGCTGGCGCGGGCGGCTTCCCTGGTCGACGCGGCCGGTGGCCGGGCGTGGAGCCAGCAGCAGGCCGACGAGCTGCACACGCGGGCACTGCTCCATCTCGGCGAGGCCTCCCCGACCGCACGTGCGGCGGTGGAGCTCGGCACCCTCGCTCAACTGGTCACCCACCGAGACCACTGAAGGGGCACTCGATGACGGAACATCCGCCGCGTTCGGTGCTGCTCGCCTCACCCCGGTCGTTCTGCGCCGGGGTGGAGCGCGCCATCGAGATCGTGGAACGGTTGCTCGACCAGCGCGGCGGCCCCATCTACGTGCGCAAGCAGATCGTGCACAACGTCCACGTGGTGCGGTCGCTGGAGGCTCGCGGCGCCGTGTTCGTGGACGAGCTCTCCGAGGTGCCCGTTGGTGCCACGGTCGTGTTCTCCGCGCACGGGGTGTCGCCTGCTGTGCGTTCTGAGGCTGTGTCCCGGTCTCTGGACGTGCTGGACGCGACGTGCCCGCTGGTGACCAAGGTGCACTCGGAGGCCAGGCGCTTCGCCGAGCGCGGCGACACGATCATCCTGATCGGACACTCCGGGCACGAGGAAGTCGAAGGGACGCTGGGAGAAGCGCCCGACCAGACGGTGCTGGTGGAAACCGTCGAGGACGTCGAGGCGCTGGACATCTCGGGCCCTGTCTCGTACCTGACGCAGACGACGCTCGCCGTGGACGAGACGGCGGACGTGATCGAGGCTCTGCACCGCAAGTTCCCGCAGCTGCGCGGGCCTGGCTCTGATGACATCTGTTACGCGACGACGAACCGTCAAGTCGCGATCCGGGACGTGGCCACGCAGTCGGACCTGGTTCTGGTGGTGGGTTCGAAGAACTCCTCCAACTCGGTGCGGATGGTGGAGCTGGCGGCCCGCGGTGGCACGCCGGCTCACCTGATCGACGACGCCTCGGAGATCGACCCGGCCTGGCTCGCCGGGGTGTCGACGGTGGGGTTGTCGGCTGGTGCCTCGGCACCGCCGGAGCTGGTGGACGAGGTGGTTTCCGCGTTGCGGTCCTTGGGTTCCGTCACGGTCGCCACCCACACGACGGCGACCGAGACGATCTCGTTCACGTTGCCGCTGGCGGTGCGCCGTGCTGGCTGACATCACCTCGCCCGCTGACGTCCGGGCGCTCCCGTCCTCCGCGCTGTGCCCGCTGGCGTCGGAGATCCGGTCGTTCCTGATCTCCAGGGTGCACCGGACCGGCGGGCACCTCGGCCCGAACCTGGGTGCCGTCGAGCTGACGATCGCGGTGCACCGGGTGTTCTCCTCGCCCGTCGACGTGGTGCTGTTCGACACCGGGCACCAGTCGTACGTGCACAAGATGCTGACCGGGCGTTGCACCGACTTCGACTCGTTGCGGCAGGCCGGTGGCCTGTCCGGCTATCCGTCCGCGGCCGAGTCGGCGCACGACGTGATCGAGAACTCGCACGCGTCGACCGCACTGTCCTATGCGGACGGTCTGGCCAAGGCCTTCGAGCTGTGCGGCACCGATCGCCGGGTCGTCGCGATCGTCGGTGACGGCGCGCTGACCGGAGGGATGTGCTGGGAGGCGTTGAACAACATCGGCGGCTCCTCCCGGCCGGTCGTGGTGCTGTTGAACGACAACGGCCGCTCCTACGACCCGACCGCGGGCGGGTTCGCGGCCTCGTTGGCAGCCGGAACCGCGCGCGGGCTGTTCGAGGCGCTGGGCCTCGCCTACATCGGCGAGGTCGACGGCCACGACGTGCACGCCGTCGAGAACGCCCTGTGGGAGGCCAAGACACTGGGCCGGCCGGTCGTCGTGCACTGCAAGACCGTGAAGGGCAAGGGTTACGAGGCCGCTGAAACCGACGAGGCCGACCGCATGCACGCGGTGGGCGCTTCCGGAGCTCCTGGTGGCCGCACATGGACCGACGCGTTCTCCGACGAGATCGTGGCGATCGGCGCGGAACGTCCGGACGTCGTCTGCCTGACCGCGGCGATGCTGGAGCCGGTCGGGCTGCGGCCGTTCGCGTCGAAGTTCCCTTCGCGGGTCTTCGACGTGGGCATCGCCGAGCAGCACGCCGTGACGTCCGCCGCCGGCATGGCCATGGGCGGGCTGCATCCGGTCGTGGCCGTCTACGCGACCTTCCTGTCGAGGGCGTTCGACCAGCTGCTGATGGACGTGGCGCTGCACCGGTTGCCCGTGACGTTCGTGCTGGACCGTGCCGGTGTGACCGGCCCGGACGGCGCGTCGCACCACGGCATGTGGGACGCGTCGGTGCTGCCCGTCGTGCCCGGCCTGCGGCTGGCCGCCCCACGCGATCCCTCTTCGCTGGCCGCGTTGCTGCGCGAGGCCGTCGAGGTGTCCGACTGCCCGACGGTCGTGCGCTATCCCAAGGCTTCGGCCGGGCCCGATGTACCGGCGTTGCGCCGGGTGAGCCATTTCGACGTGCTGCGCGAGGTTCCCGACGCCGACGTGCTGCTGGTCGCGGTCGGCCCGTTGGCTGGTCCGTGCCTGGCGGCGGCTGTCGAGCTGGCGTCGCACGGCGTCCGGGTCAACGTGGTCGACCCGCGGTGGATCGCTCCCCTGGATCCGCACCTCGTCAAGTACTGCGGCCGGCACCGCCTGGTGCTCGCGGTGGAGGACACGACCTCGACCGGTGCGCTGGGCGCGCGGCTGGGCCAGGCGTTACCGGGTCATTGCGTCGCGACGTTCGCCCTGCCGCCCCGCTTCCTGCCACACGACTCACGCGCCCGCATCCTGCGTGCTCACGGCCTGGACGCGGCCGGCATCACGACGAGCGTGCTGAAGCGCCTCGGCGTGAAGTGACGACCCACCCGATCGCGAACGACAACGCGATCGCCCCGGCACCGACCGCCGGTGCCTTGACCTCGGCCGGCAGTTCGAGCGGCCGCATGGCAGTGGCAAGACTCAGCAGAATCGGGCCCTGCACGACGAACGCGACGTAGGCGGACCGCGCCAGCCCTTCGGCGAGAGGCTTCTGGCCGGTCAGCCTGCGTTGCGCCAGCCCGATGAGCCACAAACTGCCCGCGACGACCAGCACTCCTTCTGCCAGCGCGAGCATCAGCGCCTGCCACCGCCAGCCGCCGAGGAACGGTTCGGCGTTCTTGGCGAGGTCCAGAACACCCAGCAGCGCCGCCGCCATCGGCAGCACCGCGATCGTGCCGATGACGACGTTGCGGCACGCCCGGTAGATCTCGTCCGGCACCCGCTCTGCCAGCTTGCGCCCACCGATCGCGCCGAGCAGGAACATGCCGAGGCACTGCGGCCACCACCACAGGTGCAGATCGCCGACCTGCCCGCTCCTGGCCGGAAAGACCAGCCGTGTCAGGAACGTCGTGCCCGCCACCATCACCGTCATGCCGACGACGGTCCTTGTGGTGATGGCGCGTTCCCTGACCGGCGGCCCCAACGCCAGCACCGTCGAGAACACCAGCAACACGCCCACGAACCACAGCGACCCGCTGTCCAGGAACGGATCCCGGTGCGTGAACGCGTGCCACCACGACACCGGCCGCCCGGCACCGTTGTAGGCGATCCAGACGAACGTCGGCCACACGACCACGGCGCTGACCACCCAGGGCGTCCCGAGCCTGACCAGCCGCTCGGTGATGAACCTCCTGGTGCCTTTGCGCTCGATCGAGCCGGGCGTGAAGATCCCGGCCATGAAGTAGAACGTGCCCATGAAGAACAACCCGGACGGCCCGATCAACGCCGCCAGCGCGGTCTCCACGCCGGGGTGGAACGTGACCTCGTTGACCTCGTCGTACGGCCAGCCGCCGATCGCGGCGTAGCCCAGCAGCGCGTGGCCGCCGATGACCCACGCCACGAGGATCACCTTCAGGTTGTCCACAGCGGACAATCTCACGCTTTCCATGGTCCGCTTCGGCGTGTGCTGACGCCAGCGGCCGTTCGCGCAACCGGATCACTACGGACGGTCGCCCGTGTACACGCCCAGCGTGCGGAACCTCAGGCCCGGCTCCAGGTACTCCTCCATCGCGTGCGCGATCCACCCCGCGATACGGGCGATCGCGAAGATCGCCTCTCCCGCGTCCGGCGGCATCTTGAACATCAGCCCGAGCTGGGCCAGCGCCAGGTCGATGTTCGGGAACGTCTGCTGCTGCGAGGCGATGATCTTGTCCGCCACCAGGTCGCCGTGGCTGCGCAGCAGCGCGAGCAGGTGGTCGGCGCGCGGGTCGCGCCGCTCGTAGACCCGATGCCCGAAGCCGGGAATCGGGTGACCGGACCGCAGGTGTTCGGCTACCGCGCCCATCGGATCGTCCTCGGCCTGGGCGAGGAACCGGTGCGCGATCGTCGTGGCGGCGCCGTGCTTCTGCCCCTCCATCGCGCCCAGACCGGCCGACACCACCGCGTACGGGTGGGCGTGGGCCGAGGCGGCCACGCGGGCGGCCATCGTCGAGATGGCCAGGTCGTGGTCGGCCAGCAGGATCAGGGCGGCGTTGAGCAGGTCGGGTTGCGCGGGCTCCGGCGAGAGGCGGGCCCACAGGCGTTCGGCGATGTCGGTGCCCTCCGGCTTGCCGAGCAGGGGGAGGGACTCGACGACGTCGGCGATCATGGCCTTGGCGGTGGAGACGGCTCGGTCGAGGTCGAAGCGCAGGGGGTCGCCGGCGCTCGCGAGGGCCACGGCCACGCGGATGCGGTCGGTCAGGGTGGCGCTTCCGGGGAGGGCCATCCAGATTTCCTGGCCCTCGGGGAACTGCAGGCCGACGGTGTCGATCGACGTCCAGAGCCAGTGGGCCACGTCTTCGAAGCGCTTGGTGCTGGAGAGCTCGGGGACCGAGCGGCCGCGGTAGTAGAGGCGGTCGTTCTCCAGCAGGGAGATGCGGGTGCGGATGCGATCGGTCACAGCGGCCACTGCTCCGCGCGCACCAGTGCGTTGAGCCAGGGCCTCCACCTCGGCGACGCCGAACATGCTCTGGCGGTTGACCTTCTGGCTGGTCAGCAGGCCGCGGCTGACGTAGGCGTACACCGTCGCCGGTTTGACGCCCAGGCGGCGGGCGGCTTGATTGGTCGTCAACATTGATTCCATCAACATTGACTGTATAAGACATGTTGACGGAGCCTGTTGTACATGTTGATTGATGCACCCAAAGGGCTTAAAGACGTCGTCGTCACCACGACCCTGATCGGGGACGTGAACGGGGCCGCGGGCTACTACCACTACCGCGAGCACGACGCGATCGAGCTGGCCAGGACGCGGTCGTTCGAGGACGTGTGGTTCCTCTTCGTCGAGGGTCGACTGCCCACTGCCGACGAGTCCGCGCTCTTCGGTGCGCAGACCGCACCACTCCGGGAGTTGCCGAAGGCCGTCAGCGAGGTGCTGCCGGCGATCGCGCGGTCGGGGTGCACGGCGCTGGCGGGGCTCAGGACGGCGCTGTCGATGCTGCCGAGCCAGCCGATGTGGGACGCGCCGATGAGCAGCAGGAAGGCGGACGCGCTCAGGGTCAGCGCGATGACCCCGACGATCCTGGCGGCACTGCACCGGCTCAAGCTGGGACTTGATCCGGTCAACCCCAGGGTTGATTTGTCAACGTCGGCGAACTGGTTGTACATGTTGACCGGACTGGAGCCGTCAACGTGGACGAGCCGCGCTGTCGAGCAGTACTTGATCGCCACGATCGACCACGGGTTCAACGCGTCGACGTTCACCGCGCGCGTTGTCGCCAGTGCGGGTGCGGACGTCGTGTCGGCGGTGACGGCGGCGATCGGGACGTTCTCCGGACCGCTGCACGGCGGCGCCCCCGATCGGGCGCTGGAGGCGCTCGACCTCATCGGGACACCGGAGAACATCGACGCCTGGGTCCGCGACCGCATCGAACAGGGCGACCGGATCATGGGGTTCGGCCACGCCGTCTACAAGACGGAGGACCCGCGGGCGCGGCTGCTCAAGGAGATCGCGCTCCAGCACCCGAACGAGCTCACCACCTTCGCCGTCACCGTGGAGCGCCGGGTCACCGAGCTGCTGCAGGAGCTCAAGCCCGGCCGGCAGCTGTACGCGAACGTGGAGTTCTACGCCGGCGTGGTGATGGAGCTGTGCGGGATTCCGCGCGAGATGTTCACGCCGACGTTCGCGTGCAGCCGGGTGATCGGGTGGTGTGCCAACGCGCTCGAACAGTCCGAGGACACGAAGATCATCCGCCCGGTCGCCCGGTACACGGGTCCAGCACCCCGAATCGGGTCAACGCGGATCAAGTGAGGTACCGCAGGTCGTCGTACACGCGGATGCGGTCGCGGTCGGTGACGTCGGTCGAGCCCGCCAGGCCCGCGTTGCGGTCGCGGTGCCGGTCGAGCCAGACGGAGACAACTGCCAGAACCAGGAGGATCGCCACGAGAGTCATGGCACTAAGTTTGCGAGCTACCAGATCCTGCCAACAGTGGCAGATCTGACGTGGCGCGCTAAAATCCTGCCATGCTGCAATCGGTGGCGGTTCCGCTGATCGACGGCGTTGCGCCGTTCGAGTTCGGCCTGCTCTGCGAGGTGTTCGGCATCGACCGGACCGAGGAGGGCGTGCCGCCCATCGGCTTCCGGGTGTGCGGCGAGTTCCCGAACGAGCCGGTACCGACGAACATCGACGGGGTCTCCATCACGCCGGAGCACGGGTTCGACGCGCTGCAGAGCGTCGACCTCGTCGCGCTCCCCGCCGCACGCGTTCGCGAGCACTACCCGGAGAAGCTGGTCAAAGCGCTGAGAGAGACCGACGCGACGCTGCTCAGCGTCTGCAGCGGGGCGTTCATCCTCGGCGCGGCCGGACTGCTCGACGACCGGCACTGCACCACGCACTGGCGTGAGGCGCGGCTGTTCCGCGAGCGATTCCCCAAGGCACAGCTCAACCCGGACGTGCTGTTCGTGGACGACGGCAACATCATCACCAGCGCCGGCACGGCCGCGGGCATCGACGCCTGCCTGCACCTCGTCCGGCGAGAGCTCGGCACCAAGGTCGCCAACACGATCGCGCGCAGGATGGTCGTGGCACCGCAGCGCGACGGTGGTCAGCGGCAGTTCGTGGAACTCCCGATCCCGGAGTGCAGCACCGACAGCCTCGAACCGGTGCTGGAGCGGGTGCTCGACACGATCGCGGAGAACCACACGGTGGCGTCCATGGCGAAGCTCGCCGTCATGTCCGAGCGGACGTTCGCACGCAAGTTCGTCGCGGAGACCGGCACCACCCCGAACAAGTGGCTGTCGCTCCAGCGGGTGTTGCACGCGCGCAGGCTTCTCGAAGAGACCGATCTGGACGTCGACGCAGTCGCCGCCAGGTCAGGCTTCGGAACGGCCGCTCTCCTCCGGCACCACTTCCATCGGGTCGTCGGCGTCGCACCGAGCGATTACCGCCGCACATTCGCCTGTCGCTAGGCGGGTGAAGATCTTCTCGGAGATCTCGCGCAAACTCTCGACCTCGGCGTCGGTTAGCTGGTCGAACACCAGTGCCCGCACGGTCTCGGCGTGCGCGGGCGCGGCCGCCTCGATCGCGGACCGGCCCTGGTCGGTCAGCACGACGAACGACCCGCGCCCGTCACTGCTGCAGTTCTCCCTGCGCACCAGGCCGCGCTTCTCCATCCGGGCCACGTGATGTGAGATGCGACTCTTCTCCCAGTGCAAGAACCGTGCGAGCTCCAGCACGCGCACACGCCCGTCCGGCGTGTCGGTGAGCTGCACCAGCACGGCGAAGTCGGCCATCGAGATCTCGGAGTCGACCGACATCTGCCTGTTCAAGTGCGCGTTGAGCTCACCCTGCATGCGGACGTAGGCACGCCACGCCCGCTGCTGCTCGGGCTCCAGCCATCGTGTCACCGGTTCAGCATACGGGAATAGTTGACACATCATCCACGTTCGGGCAAGGTGGATGACACTTCAACCAAATGCCCCTACCGAAGGACTGAACACCATGACCACCGCCACCAACCTCTCCGAGCTGACCGGCGCCTACGTCATCGACGCCTCGCACTCCCGCATCGGTTTCGTCGCCCGCCACGCGATGGTCACCAAGGTGCGCGGCGCGTTCAACGAGTTCGACGGCAAGATCAACATCGACGGTGACAAGCCGGAGAACACCACCGCCGAGGTGACCCTGAAGGTCGCGAGCATCGACACCCGCAACGCGCAGCGCGACGGTCACCTGGCCACCAACGACTTCCTCGACGCCGAGACCTACCCGGAGATCAAGTTCGTCTCGACCTCCGCCAAGCAGGTCGACGACGACAACTTCGAGATCTCCGGTGACCTCACCATCAAGGGCATCACGAAGAACATCACCATCCCGTTCGCGTTCGAGGGCGTCGCCGTCGACCCGTACGGCCAGACCCGCGTGGGCTTCGAGGGCTCGCACACGATCAACCGCAAGGACTACGGCGTGACCTGGAACGCCCCGCTCGAGACCGGCGGCGTCCTGGTGGGCGAGAAGATCGTCCTCGAGTTCGAGATCTCCGCGGTCAAGCAGGCCTGACGACGGCCACCGGGCACGGGGCGTGGTAGATCAGGGCCTGCGAGGTGGACCCGAGCAGCATCCCGGCGAATCCGCCACGCCCCCGCGAACCCACCACCAGCAGTCCGGCCCGCTCCCCGAGCTCCAGCAGCGACGGGATCGGCCGCTCCCCCACCACGAGCTCTTCCACCGCGACGTCCGGGTGCTTCTGCGGCCACCCGGACAGTCGCGCGTTCAGCGACGAGGACGGCTCGTCCACCTGAGCCAGCGCCGCCACCAGCGGCACGCCCATGGCCGCCGCCTCCTCGAACCCGAAGCCCAGCGCCGGGTCCGAGCCGGGCGAGAGATCGACGCCCACCACCACAGGCCCGTCGTGCTGTTGCCCACGCACGACGACGACGGGGCACTCACCGTGCACCGACAGCGCCACGGCCGTTGAGCCGACCAACGCCCCGGTGAACCCGCCCAGCCCGTGCGACCCCACCACCACTTCCCGCGCGCGTGTCGACTCCGCGAGCAACACGGGCGTGGGGTGCTCCATGCGCAGGTCGTGCTCGACAGGCACATCAGGTGCCTCTGCGCGTGCGACGGCAACGGCCTGAGAGAGCCACATCCGCCCCTGGTCGTACATCGCCGAGCGCAACTCACGCGCCGATGAGATGACCTCGGGATAGCCGCGCGTCGGCAGCGTGTACGCGTGCACCAGCCGCAACGGAGCATCGTGCCGCACGCACGCCCGAGCCGCCCACGCCACCGCGGCCAGCGCGGACGAGGAACCGTCGACACCGACGACCACAGGAAGACCGCTCATGATCCCAAAGTAGGCCCGATCGTCGTAGCGGGCCGCGTGCCGTTGGTCCCCTCCTGGCAGAGTCTTTGGGCTACCGTGACCGGATGGCGACGCGCGTTTTCCTCGTCGACGACCACGAGATCGTCCGCCGCGGCATCGCGGACCTGCTCGGTGAGGAGTCCGATCTGGAGGTGGTCGGTGACGCCGCGTCGGTCACGGAGGCGCTGGCCAAGGTGCCAGGAGCCCAGGCCGATGTGGCGGTGCTCGACATCCGGCTCCCCGACGGCAACGGCATCGAACTGTGCCGCGAGCTGCGCAGCCGGATCCCCGGCCTGCAGTGCCTGATGCTGACGAGCTTCGCGGACGACGAGGCCCTGTTCGACGCGATCATGGCGGGCGCGTCCGGGTTCGTGCTCAAGCAGATCCTGGGCGCCGACCTGGTCAACGCGGTTCGCACCGTCGCGGCTGGACAGTCCCTTCTCGACGCTCGCACGACCTCCGCCCTGCTGAACCGCATTCGCCGCGAACGCGAGGAGGGAGACCCGCTGCGCATGCTCAGCGAGCAGGAGCGCACGGTGCTCGACCTCATCGGCGAGGGCCTGACGAACCGGCAGATCGCCGAGCGGATGTTCCTCGCGGAGAAGACCGTCAAGAACTACGTGTCGCACCTGCTCGCGAAGCTCGGCATGCAGCGCCGCACCCAGGCCGCCGTGTTCGCCTCCCAGTTCCGCAAGGACGGCGAGAAGCCCCGCTGACCCTTTCGAGTGAACTGGTCGGTGGACACCCGCCGGCCCACGCGTTCACCTGACCGGGAGCGGCACCCGCCAGACCACGCAGGCGCCACCGCCCTCGGTCCCCCGCACCGAGAGCGTGCCGCCGAACTTCTCGGCGCGGCGGGCCAGGTTGCGCAGGCCGCTGCGCGCGGTGTCGGGCGGGACGCCGATCCCGTTGTCCTGCACGGTGATCACGACGTCCTCACCGGCGTCGATGAGGACGGTCAGCTCCGTGGCGGATGCGTGCCGGACGGCGTTCGTAACGGCCTCGCGCACCACCGCCTCGACGTGTTCCGCGAGCTCTGGTGGCACTGAATTGTCGACGGTGCCGGACATCCGCACCGCCGGCGACAGGTGGGTCGACTCGGTCAGCCCCGCCACGAGGTCCAGAAGCCTGCGGCGCAGGGAGGTGTTGTCGGTCGAGTGCAGGTCGAAGATGGACGTGCGGATCTCCCGCACGGTCTCGTCCAGCTGCTCCACCGCGGTCTGCAGGCGTGCGGCGACCTCGGGCTCGGTGATCCGCCGCATCGTGGCCTGCAGCGTCAGGCCCGTGACGAACAGCCGCTGGATGACGTGGTCGTGCAGGTCGCGTGCGATGCGGTCGCGGTCCTCCAGCACGTCGAGCAGCCGCTGCGAGCGTTGCTGCTCGGCGAACTCCAGCGCGACCGCCGCCTGGTCCGCGAAGGACGCCAGCACCGGCACCTGGTCGGGCAGGAACCGCGACTCGCCGGCCCTGCGCAACACGACGAGCGCGCCCGTGACGACCGGTCCCGACCGCAGCGGCACCGCCAGCACGGGGCCGAACGCCGAGCCCAGGTCGTCCACCAGCAGCGGCACGCCGGAGCGAATGACCTCGTCGACCGCGTAGTCGGAGGCGTTGAAGTCCTCGATCCTGATGCCCGCGCTCGCCGCGACCGTCAGCGGCTCGTGCCGGCCGTCACCGAGCACGACGAGGGCGGCGTCGGCGCCGGCCAGCTCGACGGTCCGCTGGGTGATCAGCCGCAGCGCGTACTCGCCGGACGCGCCGCCGAGCAGCTCGGAGTTGACCTCGCCGATCGCCTCCAGCCACCGCTCGCGCATCCGGGACCGCTCGAACAGCCTGGCGTTCTCGATCGCGATGCCCGCGGCCGCCGCCAGTGCCTGGAGCACCGCCTCGTCGTCGGCGGTGAACTCGGCCGCGTCGATCTTCTCGGTCATGTAGAGGTTGCCGAACACCTCGTCGCGCACGCGTACGGGCACGCCCAGGAAGCTGTGCATCGGCGGGTGGTTCGGCGGGAAGCCGACGGACATGTCGTGCTGGGACAGGTCGCGCAGCCGCAACGGCGTCGGGTCCTTGATGAGCAGCCCGAGCAAGCCCTTTCCCTCCGGCAGGTGCCCCATCGTCGCGCGCGTTTCCTCGTCCACACCCACGTAGACGAACTCGGCCAGGTCGTCGCGCGTGCCGAGGACCCCGAGCGCGCCGTAGCGGGCGCCGACGAGGTCGACGGCGGCCTGGACGATGCGCTGCAGCGTCGAGTCGAGCTCCAGCCCGGACGCGACCGCGAGGACGGCGCCGAGCAGCTCCTGCATGTGGTCACGGGTGGTGACGATCTCGTCCATGCGGTCTCGCACCTCGTCGAGCAGCTCGTCGAGGCCCCGGCGACCAGGCAGATCAGGCACGCCGACTAGATTCGCACACTTTTGAGCATCGCACGGCCCTACCAAAAGAGGACCTTCGACCGTGGACGGCCCCGCCGCCCCGGCCCGACAGTGTGAGCATGACGATCGCCGTGCCCGACTCACTCGGACTCGCGGGTGAGGACGTGCGCGGCGTCCTCGCCCTGGCGAGAGACTCGGCCGGCGGCGTCCGGTTCGAGGTCCGTCCCGAGCAGATCGAACTGCACACCGCGACCCCGCACAGCAGGGAAACGCGGATCAACTGCGGAGTCGCGCTGCTCAACGTCCGGCTGGCGTTGCAGGGCCACGGCATCCGTCCTCTGGTGACACTGCTGCCCGGCCCGAGCGCGAACGACGCGGCCGCGGCCGTGCGGCTCGGCGGCTACCAGGAGCCGGACCCGGGCGTGCTGAGCTTGCTGCACGTGTTGCGCACGAACCGTCGCACGTGGACGACGTTCCCCGGAGTGGCCCCCTGGCGCGGGCTGCTGTCGCGGGCGGCCGAGGTGGAACGCGCCTGGCTGCACGTGAACGGCGGCACCGAGCTGGTGCTGTGCACGTTCAACCAGGGTGCTGCGGCGGAAATCCGTGCGGGGCAAGCGATGCAGCGCGTGGTGCTCACCGCGGGGACGGTGGGGATCGCCGTCACCCCCGCGCCGGACGCGATCAGCCTGCCCGCGTTGCGCGCGGACCTGCGCCCGTGCCTCGGCAACACGCTGGTGCCGCAGGTGGTTCTGCGGCTGGGCGCGGAGTAGGCCGTCCCACGTCGCGCGGGGGTCGGCTGACACGCTGCGCGGGACGGGCACGGCCCAGCGCCTGGGTGGTGATGAACTTCGCCGGGTCCGCGACCGGGGACTCGACGACGAGGTCCTTGTACTCGTCCTCGATGCCCTTGTTGTGGATCTGGATGGCGAGCGGTGCCTCCCGGCCGGCGGGTTCCTTCTTGTCCTCGAACTTCAGGACCTCCTGCGCCTTGCACTTGGTCGCGCCGTCGGGAAGCGGGCAGCACGCCATGCGCGCGATCACGGTGTCACCGTTGGCGAGGATCTCGCACTGCGCCCACTTCTTGATGTCCCAACGGGGGTGCGGGTACCTGGTGAACAGGCCCTTGCCGCCGTTGTTGTGGCCCGGCCGGTAGTCCCACGCGCCACCGTTGGGCGGCTGGAACTGGATCGCGCCGAGGCCGTTCAACGGTGGTGTCTGGACCTTGCCCCAGATCAGCACGGTCGGCTGGTGGTCGCCGGAGACCTGGCGGACCTTGAAGATCCAGCGAAAGCTCTTGTACTGCCGCTTGTTGTAGTAGATCCAGCCGCGCGAGGCGTTCTTCCGGCTGTGGATCGCGCCGTTCTTCACGACGAACGCGTCCTTGGCGTGCGCGGTCCACCCGTCGAGGGTCTTGCCGTCGAAGACGGGCACCAGCACGGGATCCGCGGCTCGCGCGGGGGTCGTTCCAGCGACGAGCGCCAGAACGAGGGCAGCGACTATCCACAATGGACGACGAAACATCTGTTACCGTCCTCGGCTCCGAGGTATTCGGCAGCGACGGTCCACCCACGGTAGGGCGCGGTCATCGGAGCAGTCAACGGAAACGCGTGTTTCTGAAAACGGACAACCCCTACCGGGCCAGCACCGCCCTCCAGAGCAGCCGGGCGAGCTCCGGGTGGCAGATGTCGTTGTGCGCGCCCGCGATTCCGTCGATGCGGCGGATCACGGAGGTGCAGTCGACGTTGTGCACCTGCCCCTTGAGCAGTTCGCCGGGAGATCCGATGTTGTGGCCGTGGGCGTAGGTGCCCTGCACGCCGTGCGCGCCGATGCCCCCGTACTTCGGGTACTCGTCCAGGTCGACCTGCCGGCCCGAGCGTGCGGCCAGCGGGTAGAACCTGCCGATGGCGTGGTCGTGCGCGGACGTGGTGACGATGATCGGGCCCGGCACCCGGCCGAGCACGCCGCGGAAGTAGCCGGAGCCGGCCTGGCCGGGCAGCCGTTCCGCGAACGACCACAGCGACATCGCACCCTGCACCAGGGTGAGCGTCGCGGGCTGCACCACGTTGGCCATGGCGGTCGCGGTGATGCAGCCGAAGCTGTGGCCCATCAGGTGGATGCGCGCGTGCGGGGCGGCCTGGGCGACGTCGCGGGCGATCCGCGCCGCGCCGCTCTCGCCGAACACCTTGGCACGACGCTTCATCTTCCAGAACGTCAGGATCCGCAACGGCGACAGGATCCCGCCCAGCGCCGGGTCCTCGAGGCACGCCCGGTAGAGCTGCTCGGCGTCGAACGCCATCCCGTCCTCGCCCGGCAGGTCGGGAACCGAGCTCTCCAGGTAGTCGTAGGCCTGCTTGACCGTCGCGGACATCCGGCAGGGGTGCTGCCGCGCGGCTTCGACGATCGTCCGCACCGCGGCGGTGCGCCCGGCGCCTCCCCCGAGGCGCTGAGCCTGGGCCTTGATGAACTCGTCGGACCGGACGTCCTCGTCGCCCCAAGCCTTCGAGGGCCAGTGCAGGCCCACGAGCAACGACTTGAAGCCGCCGGGAAGCCGGTGCGCCGCTTCACGTTCCGCACGGCAGTCGGCCATCGTCCTGATCCACTGCCCGTACTGCTGCCGGGCGGCGGGGACGTCGCCGTTCCACCCGTGGATGAAGAAGAACACGTCTGTGACGCCGCGGCGGGCGTCGTACAGGACGTCCGCGCTGTCGCGCCCCCGCTCGTTTCCGGTCTCGTCGAAGCAGACGAGGTGATAGCTGATGTCGTGGCCTGGCACGGATTCTCGGGACATCGCGGATCACCACCACACAAAAAGCGCGCCCTACTGTTCTCCGGTTATCGGAACGCGGGCGGCTCATGGTTAGCCTCTGCGATCAGGAAAACCCGTTCGGACCAGGCGATTCACCCCGATTGCGCCGGTAGTGTCGTGCCGCGCGGACCCGGTTGCCGCAGGACGGCGAACACCATTCCCGCCGCGAGTGGTCCTTCACGAAGTACAGCACGCAGCCCGGTGCATAACAGGCGCGCAACAGAACCCGGCCCTCGCCGGTGAACAGCTCCACCGCCTCCGCCGCGATCGAGGCACGCTCCCGGTCCGCGGGCGACCCTTCGCTTTCCTTGTCCCGCAACAGTTCTCCGTCGCGCACGGCCAGCTGTGGCCACTGCCGCGCACTCTTCGCAGCGCGGTTCACCTCCGCCACAGCACGCCCCAGGTCACGATTCTGCGCGACCGCACGCGTGTCTCCGGTGAGCACGCCGGCGAGGTCGCGGAGTGCCTGCCGCAGCGCCCGGAAGGCCTTCAGGTCGTCCTGATCCACGGGTACGCCCAGGAAGTCGCGCAGCGCACTGACGGTGGTCAGGTCGTCGTGCACCTGCGACCGGTTGGCCCAGATGGTGTTCATCAGCAGGACCGGACGGGGTTCGTCGGGCGTCAGCACGTCTAACGGTAACACGGTCTTGCATCCGTTAGACTCACGTTCTAACGTTTGCAGCGTCGCCCAACCGTTGGAAGGACTCCCGTGAACCTCGTCCCCCCGTTCGACGCCGACACCGCCCGGCTCAAGGTCCGGGCCGCCCAGGACGCCTGGAACACTCGCGACCCGCAGCGCGTCGCGAGCGCGTACACGCCGGATTCGGTGTGGCGCAACAGGTCCGAGTTCGTCCGCGGGACCGCTGAGATCGTCGGCTTCCTCACGAAGAAGTGGGAGCGCGAGCACGAGTACGTGCTGCGGAAGTCGCTCTGGGCCTACGGCGACAACCGCATCGCCGTGCGCTTCCAGTACGAGTGGCACGACGACGAGGGCCAGTGGTGGCGCAGCTACGGCAACGAGAACTGGGAGTTCGCCGCCAGTGGCCTCATGAGCCGGCGCGAGGCGAGCATCAACGACGTGCGGATCGCCGCCGAGGATCGCCGCATCGACCCCGACTCGACCTACGACATCCCGACGGAGTAGCGAGATGCACGTCGAAGCGTTGTGGCGCTACCCGGTGAAGTCGCTCGCCGGCGAGCCGCTCCAGGAAGCCGAGTTCACCGACAACGGCGTGGCAGGCGACCGGCTCGTGCACGTCCAGGGCCCGCGCGGAGTCCTGACCGGACGCACCCGGTACGGGCTGCTGACCATCCCGTCGACGACCGGCCCGGACGGCCCGCTCGTCGACGGACATCCTTGGGACAGCTGGGAGGCTCACGCACTGGTCCTCCCCCACGGCGGCCGGCTGACCCGCTACACCGGCCCGGAGCGGTTCGACGTGCTGAACGTCCTCGTGGCCACGGACGGCCAGGTCGCGGCGGCGGGGATCGACGTGCGGCGGCTGCGGCCCAACATCCTCATCGGCGGGGTCGAGCCCGGCGAGGAGGAGACCTGGCCCGGCCACGCGCTGGTGGTCGGTGACGTCGTGATCGGGATGTTCAAGCAGCGCAGCCGGTGCGTCGTGACGACGATCGACCCGGACACCGGTGCGCAGGACCTGGACGTGCACCGGCGGATCAGGCACGAGTTCGGTGGCGTGCTGTGCCTGGACAGCTGGGTGATCCAGCCGGGCACCGTCAGCGTCGGGGACGCCGTGGAGGTGGTACCGACCGACGAGGTACCCGCCCGTGTCGGCGGGTGGATCGTCGGCCGGCCCTACGCCGTCTGAACGGATCCGCGGGCGGGTCCTCGACGAGGTTCACGGCCAGGTTCGTGCCAGCTTCCGAAACGTCTCGGGGTCGCTGTGCGCGAGCACCACGCGGAGCAGGTGACCGCCGGGTGCGCGCAGCGCGTGGCACTCGAGCCAGCGGGAGACCGGCTCCGCGCCCGGTGCGGTCAGACGGGCGACCTCCGCCGCCACGTCGTCGGTCTCGATGTCGACGTGACAGCGCGGTGCTTCGTCGATCGCCTGGATGTCGACGGTCAAGCCGGGGACGGCGCCGTCCAGAGCCGTGAACTGCTCCTCGCCCTCCACCGGACGCGCCGGGACACCCAGCGCGGCGGACCAGAAGGCCGCCGCTGAACCGGCCTGTGCGACGGGTGTGTCGTGAAGACTCCGAACAGTCGGCTGCGATGCACGGCACCGGCTCCGCTCTCGTCAGATGTTGCGCCGGTACTGGCCGCCCACCTCGAAGAACGCCTCGGTGATCTGCCCCAGCGTGCACACGCGGGCGGCGTCCATCAGCACGGCGAACACGTTCTCGTTCGTCTGCGCGACCTCACGCAGCCGTGCGAGCGCCTTCTGCGCCTCGTCGCGGTGCGCCGCCTGGAACGCACGCGTGCGCTCGACCTGCGACTTCTTCTCCTCCTCCGTGGCGCGGGCGAGCTCGATCTTCACGACCTCCCGCTCACCGCCCTCGGGCAGGAAGGTGTTGACGCCGATCAACGGCAGCGAGCCGTCGTGCTTGCGCTGCTCGTAGAGCATCGACTCGTCCTGGATGCGGCCGCGCTGGTAGCCGGTCTCCATCGCGCCGAGCACACCGCCGCGTTCGGAGATGCGGTCGAACTCCATCAGCACGGCCTCTTCGACGAGGTCGGTCAGCTCCTCGATGACGAACGAGCCCTGCAGCGGGTTCTCGTTCGCGGACAGGCCCCACTCCTTGTTGATGATCATCTGGATGGCCATCGCGCGGCGGACGGACGACTCCGTGGGAGTGGTGATCGCCTCGTCGTAAGCGTTGGTGTGCAAGGAGTTGCAGTTGTCGTACAGAGCGCACAACGCCTGCAGGGTCGTGCGGATGTCGTTGAAGTCCATCTCCTGCGCGTGCAGCGAGCGGCCGGACGTCTGCACGTGGTACTTGAACTTCTGCGAGCGCTCGGCGGCGCCGTAGCGGTCGCGCATGGCCACGGCCCAGATCCTTCGCGCCACCCGGCCGATGACGCTGTACTCGGCGTCCATGCCGTTGGAGAAGAAGAACGACAGGTTCGGCGCGAAGTCGTCGATCTTCATGCCGCGCGCCAGGTACGACTCGACGTAGGTGAAACCGTTGGCGAGCGTGAAGGCGAGCTGGCTGATCGGGTTCGCCCCGGCCTCGGCGATGTGGTAGCCGGAGATCGACACCGAGTAGAAGTTGCGCACCTGCTGCTGGATGAACCACTCCTGGATGTCCGCCATCATGCGCAGCGAGAACTCCGTGGAGAAGATGCAGGTGTTCTGGCCCTGGTCTTCCTTGAGGATGTCGGCCTGCACGGTGCCGCGGACGTTGGCGAGCGCGAACCTGCGCAGCTGCTCGTACTCCGCCGCGTCCGGCTCGCGGCCGTGCTCCGCGCGGAACTTGTCGACCTGCTGGTCGATCACCGTGTTCAGGAAGTAGGCGAGGATCGTCGGCGCGGGGCCGTTGATCGTCATCGACACGGACGTGGTCGGCGCGACGAGGTCGAAGCCGTCGTAGAGCGCCTTCATGTCGTCCAGCGAGGCGATGGAAACGCCGGACGTGCCGATCTTGCCGTAGACGTCCGGCGGGGTGTCCGGGTCGCGGCCGTAGAGCGTCACCGAGTCGAACGCGGTCGACAGGCGCGTGGCCGGGTTGCCCTTGGACAGGTACTTGAAGCGGCGGTTGGTGCGGAACGCGTCACCCTCGCCGGCGAACATGCGCGCCGGGTCCTCACCCTCGCGCTTGAACGGGAAGACGCCGGCGGTGTACGGGAAAAAGCCCGGCAGGTTCTCCTTGCGCAGGAACCGCAGCAGCGAGCCCTCGTCGTCGTAGCGCGGCAGGCTGACGCGGCGGACCTGGTTGCCGGACAACGTCTCCCGCGTCAGCTTGGTGTGGATCTCCTTGTCCCGCACCTTGAACACGAGCTCGTCGCCGGAGTACTGCTCGCGGATCTGCTCCCAGCCGGTCAGCAGGTCCGCGGTGTCGCGGTCGACCTGGCGCTCGGCGTCGGACGCCAGTTCGGCGATGTCGGTGACGCCCTTGCCCGCGGCCTCCAGCGCCTTCTGCGCGGCGGTGAGCTGGGTGTGCGTGCGGACGGCCTCGACCTGCTCCTCGGTCTTGCGGTGGTAGCCGCGCACGGTGTCGGCGATGTCGGACAGGTAGCGAGCGCGCGAGGCGGGCACGACCGTGGACGCCGAAGTCGACGTCTTGCCGCTGACCGGCGCGAGAGAACCGGCCTCCACGGCCAGACCGTGCTCGACGAGCCCGTCGCGCAGGAACTGGTACAGCGCGGTGACGCCGTCGTCGTTGAACGTCGCGGCGGACGTGCCGAACACCGGCATGTCCTCCCACTTGGCGCCGAACGCCTCACGGTTGCGCACCATCTGCCGCGCCACGTCGCGGCGCGCGTCCTCGGCACCGCGGCGCTCGAACTTGTTGATCGCCACGGCGTCGGCGAAGTCGAGCATGTCGATCTTCTCGAGCTGCGACGCGGCACCGAACTCCGGCGTCATCACGTACAGCGAGAAGTCCACGAACGGCACGATCGCCGCGTCGCCCTGACCAATACCGGGCGTCTCGACGATGACCAGGTCGGCACCGGAG
Source organism: Lentzea atacamensis (assembly GCF_003269295.1). GTDB lineage: Bacteria > Actinomycetota > Actinomycetes > Mycobacteriales > Pseudonocardiaceae > Lentzea > Lentzea atacamensis. The sequence continues at coordinate 1,658,961 of NZ_QLTT01000001.1, forward strand.
GCCTTGCACGCCGTGATGGCCTGCTCCAGGCCGTCCGGGATCTCGCTGCCCGCACGGCGCGTGGCCAGCGAACGGAAGAACACGCGGTCGCCGTCGAGGCAGTTCATCCGGATGCGGTCGCCGAGCAGCGCGCCACCACCGCGGCGGCGCGTCGGGTCGACCGCGAGCACAGCGATGCGCAGCTTGTCCTGCTGGTCGAGCCGGAAGCGGCGCACCAGCTCGTCGGTCAGCGACGACTTGCCGGAGCCGCCGGTGCCGGTGATGCCGAGCACCGGAACCTTGCGCGTGGTCTCCAGCTCGACCGGCAGACCGGCCTCGATGTGCGTGATTGCGCGCGCGAGGGCCTCGTCCGCGCCCGTCAGCAACGCATCGTGGCTGAACGGCTCGGTGAGCGCATGGTCGCACTCCTCGATCATCAGGTTGATCATCCGCGCGAGGCCGAGCGTCTGGCCGTCCTGCGGCGAGAAGATCCGCGCGACGCCGCGGGAGTGCAGCAGCTCGATCTCCTCGGGGACGATGACGCCGCCACCGCCGCCGTAGACCCTGATGTGCCCGGCGCCGCGCTCTTTGAGGAGTTCCACCAGGTACGAGAAGTACTCGACGTGCCCGCCCTGGTAGGCGCTGATGGCGACGCCCTGCACGTCCTCCTGGATCGCGGCGTTGACGACCTCGGCCACCGACCGGTTGTGACCGAGGTGGATGACCTCCGCACCCTGCGACTGCAGGATCCGCCGCATGATGTTGATCGCCGCGTCGTGGCCGTCGAACAGGCTGGACGCGGTCACAAAGCGGACCGGGTTCGCCGGCTTGTGCAGTGTGGTCGCCATGAGAATAGTTTGACTTCCTACTATTGGACGTGCAACCGAGGGTGGTTCACGTCTCTGAATCGAGCACGAACCGCCGCCCCGTCGACCCTGCACGGACGGTCTCGACCGGGGGTCGAGGACGGCTGCGCGAGGGCGATTCGCGGCGGAACCAAGAGACCACTCGCGGATCGCGCCAATGATTCCATATGTTGGAGAAAACGAAACCGCGCCGATCCGAGAATGCGCGCCGGACTGGCGCGAACCAGCCGAATGCAACGAGCACCGATGTTTTGTATTCCACGACACGGGTATGCGCACGCGCGCGAGGTGGCACCCCTTCGGACAAGGGTCGAAAGACCCTGAAACGAACCGGAACTCTGCCCCCGCACTCCATCGGAAGCACTCGGCTCGTACACCTCCACCTGCGCACCAGTAGTCCGTTCGGCCCCATACGTTGCTCCCGAAAAGTCCCCCGTTTCGCACGAAACGAGGTACCGCCGGACAACTTTTCGCCATATCTTTTCTTTCGCGCCGACAGGGGAGGTCAATTGCGCAATCCCGCCTGACCGCTGCCCGGACGATGACTCCTGCCGTCATCACGGGATTCAATCCACCACACAAACCGCTGCTCCGCGCGGACGGTGCCGCGCGCCCAAAATCCCGAGGAAACCGCCATGGCTGCACGCACGAAGTGGATCGCGTCCGTCCTCGCCACGCTGACCGCGGTGGCGTTCGCCGGCCTACCCGCCGCAGGAGCCGCGGAGGACGCGGCCAGACACGGACCCAAGCACGGACACAGACACGGGCTCATCAGGGGTGACGTCGCACGGCCGGCACCACCGCCACCGCCGAAGCTGCGCGTGGTGAACGGCCCCCTCGAGCCGGGAAGGTCACGAGTCGCCGGCACCGGCAAGGTCGCGCTGCGGGTGCTGGTGATCGCGCTCGACTCCGCGGACTTCGGCCTGTCCACCTGGAAGGCGGTGCTCGACCGGATCGGCACGCCGTACGACGTGCTCACCGCACGAACGGAGCAGCTGACCGCCGATCGCCTGGTGCGGTCGGACGGCACCGGCCGCTACCACGCCGTGCTGCTCACCGACAACGCGCTGCTGCAACCCGACGGGTCGGGCGGGTACGTCAGCGCGTTCGAGCCGGCGGAGTGGCAGACGCTGTGGGACTACGAGCGCAACCACCGGATCCGGCAGGTGTCGCTCTACACCTCCTGGGGCACGTTCCCGGAGGACTACTGCCTGCGCCCCGGTGTCGAGGGCGGCGTCGGCGGCAGCGGCCTGAGCGCGACGCTGACCCCTGCCGGAGCCGGCCTGTTCGACCGTCTCGTCGCCGACGCGGACGTACCCATCACCTTCTCCTATGTGTACCGCTCCACCCTCGCACCCGGTTGCGGCGCGCAACCGACGTTGATGGTGGGCGATCACGTCCTCGGCGTCGTCGGCACCTCGGCGGACGGACGCGAGCGCGCGGCGTTGACGTTCTCCTCCAACGAGTTCCTGCCGCAGACCGACATCCTGGGCTACGGGCTCGTCCGCTGGGCGACGCGCGGGGTGTTCACCGGCGAGCTGCGGCACTGGATCAACGTCGACGTCGACGACTGGTTCAACAGCACCGACCACCTCTACCCGGACGGTCACCTGGAGACCGATCCCGGCTTCCGGCTGAGCGGGTCGGACGCCGCCGGGACCAACGCGCAGCAGAACGCGTTGCGCGCCGGCTACCCGGCGGCCGCGGGCTTCACCCTGAACCTGCCCTACAACGGCGGTGACCTCACGCCGTCAGCGCCGTCCCGCTGCTCGGGCTCGGGCACGCCGGACGCGCTCACCAGCTACTCGAAGTGCCTCAAGGGCAACTTCCGGTGGGTCAACCACACCGTGTCGCACCCGGAGATGAACTTCCTCGACTACTCGACGAGCCGCCGCGAGATCGCGGACAACCTCACCATCGGACGGCAGGCCGGGCTCACCGTGCCGACCGACGTGCTCAAGACCCCCGCCTACTCCGGACTCGGTGTCTACCACCCGGATCCGAACGCTCCCGACACCGAGCCGCCGGTCGACTTCGGGCTCCGCGCGTCCAACCAGGCGATGCTCACCGCCGCCGCGGACGTCGGCGCGCGCTACCTGCACGGCAACATGTCGTTCCAGAGCCACCGCCCGTCCTGCTTCAACTGCGGCATCCGGCATCCCCTGCGCCCGGAGCTGCTCGTCGTGCCCGACTGGCCGACCAACATCGGCTACCAGGTGACCACGCCGGCTGAGGAGACGTTGCTCTACAACAGCCTCTACGGACCGAACGGGCGATTCCCCTACTACGACCACGATCTGAGCTACCCCGAGCTGCTGAACTACGAGTCCGAGGTGGCGCTGCAGCACGTGATGAGCGGGTCGGCGTACGCCCACACGCTGCACCAGGGCAACCTGCGCCAGTTCGCCCCCGGCCGCAGCCTCACGTTCGACTGGCTGCGGACGGTCGTGGACAGGTACAGCACCCGGTTCTCGGTGCCGCTGCGCAACCCCGACTGGCCGTCCCTCGCGCGTTACGTCGACGCGCGCACGAGCCACTTCGCCGAGATCCGCGGTGGCGCGGACGCGGTGTGGGACCGCGCCACGAACACCGTCACGAGGACGAGCACGACGACCGGTTCGTTGTTCCTCACCGGCGTCACGCACGCGTCCGGAACGACGGACCGGTACGGGGCAGAGCTCATCACCCGGTTGCCGATCACGGCAGGCACCACCGTCGTCGCCACGGCGGTGCCCAGACCATGACGCCGAAGGTGATCGGTCCGCTGCTGGCGGCCATCGCGCTCGCCATCACGACGATCACGGTGCTCAGCCCACCCGGCACCGACCGGGCGGGCAGGGCGCTCCAGTCCGCCGACCCGGTGCCGTACCCGTTGCCCGCCAAGCGGTTCGTGCCCGTCCGCGCGGCACAGGCACCGGTCGGCTCCGGCCGCCGCGGTGACCTCGTGGCGTTGCGGCAGCTCGTGGTCACGACGGGCGAGGGCGACTTCGGGCTGGAGACCTGGAAGTCGGTGCTGGACACCATCGGCACGCCCTACGACGTGCTGAACGCGAGCACCGAGCTGCTGACGCCCGACCGGCTGGTCCGGCCGGACGGCACCGGCCGGTACAACGGCGTGCTGCTCACCAGCAGCGCGCTGCTCAAAGCCGCGCCGGACGGGACGTACGCGAGTGCGCTGACCCCGGGACAGTGGGAGGTCCTGTGGGACTACGAGCGCACGTACGGCGTCCGGCAGGTGTCGCTGAACACCCACCCGAGCACGTCCCCCGAGGACCTCTGCCTGCGGGTGGGTGACGAAGGCCCCGTCGGCGGCACCGCGGTCGAGATGGCGCTGTCCGCGGAGGGCGGCGCCGTCTTCGACCACCTCAGGCCGGACGCGCGGATCCCGCTCCTGCGGTCCTACGTCCACCGGGCGCGGCTAGCATCCGGTTGTGCCGCCGAACCCGTGCTGACGGCCGGGGACGCGGTGCTCGGCGTGCGGAGCAAGGCACCGGACGGCAGGGAACGGCTCGCGCTGACCTTCTCGTTGGGAGCCAACGACACGACGGCGCACCTGCTCGGCCCGTCGCTCGTGCGGTGGGCGGCTCGCGGCGTCCTGCTCGGGGAACAGCGGCACTGGTTCACCGTCGACGTCGACGACTGGTTCAACTCCACCGCGCGCAAGCACCCCGACGGCACCACCGACATGTTCCGGTTGAGCGGGAGCGACGCCAAAGCCGCGAGCGCGCAACAACGCGATCTCCGCGCCCGCCATCCCGTCGCCGCGGAGTTCACGCTCACGTTGCCCTTCAACGGAAGCAGGCTGAAGCCGGACGCGCCGGCGTCCTGCGACGACCCCGGCACACCGGACTCGCTCAGCAGCTGTTCGCGTGAGCTGGTGCGGGAGTTCCGCTGGGTCAACCACACCGCCACCCACCCGCAGATGAACCACCTTTCCTACGACGTGAGCCGGACCGAGATCAGCGAGAACCTCGCGATCGCCGCCGCGGCCGGGCTGCCCGTCCCCGCGAGCGTCCTCAAAACGCCCGAGTACTCGGGACTGGGCGTGTACACACCGGATCCGGGCTCGCTCGACCCGCCGACGGACTTCGGTCTGACCGGGTCGAACCGCGCGATGCTCGACGCGGCGCACGACGCCGGGGTGAAGTACCTGCAGGGCAACATGTCCTTCGCCGGTCATCGGCCGAAGTGCGGCAACTGCGGGATCTACCACCCGTTGCGGCCGGAGCTGCTCGTCGTGCCGGACTGGCCGACCGCCATCGACTTCGAGGCGACGAGCCCGGAGGAGCAGACCGCCCTCTTCAACCGTCAGTACGGCCGCAACGGCAAGGCGGCCGACCACCGTGATCACGACCTGACCTACGAGCAGGTGATCGACACGGAGGCCGAGGAGGCGGCGCGCCACCTGATGAGCGGGTCGGCGTACGCCCACACGTTGCACCAGGGAAACCTCCGCGAGTACGCGCCGGGCCGTTCGCTCGCGTTCGACTGGATCAACGCGACCGTGGCGAAGTACGCGGCGCTGCACCGGGTTCCGCTGCTGGGGCCCGACTGGCTGACCCTGGCGCGGTACGTGGAGGCGAGGACCGCGCACTTCGCCGCGCTGGACGCCGGGCGTGACGCGGTGTGGGACCGCAGCACCGACGCGATCACCTACGTGCCGAGTGCCGCCGGGAGCCTCTTCCTCACCGGGGTGCGGCAGCGGGAGGCGAGCGAGGCCGATCAGGGCGGCGCCGACGAGAGCGACACCTACGGCGCCGCCACCGTGGCGAAGATCGGCTTGGCGGCGAACCAGACCGTCGTGCTGACGGCGAGCCCACGCCCATGATGACCCTGTCGAGCGAGGATCCGCTCCGCGTCGCGCTCGTGTCCGAGGGGTGTTACCCGTTCCACCCCGGCGGCGTGAGCCTGTGGTGCGACCAGTTGATCCGGGGCATGCCGCAGCACGCCTTCACCACCGTCGCGCTGACCGTGGACGGCACCGAGCGGCCGTGGTGGCCCGCTCCCGCCAACCTCACCGAGGTGGTGACCATGCCGCTGTGGGGTAGACGACCCCGGCGCGCGCGTCGCAGGCCCGCCGGGTTCGATGAAGTGCACGAGGCCTTTCTGAGGTCGTTCATCCCGCACACCGACAGCAGCCCGGAGAAGTTCGCGCGGGCGGTGCGGCGGATCTTCGACCTGGCGCAGACCTCGGACGTCGGCGCGGCGCTGGTGTCCAACGACTCGGTGGCGCGGCTGGTCCGCGCTGTGCACGACTGCGGCGAGGGGCCGATCTCGTTGCAGGACGCAGTGATCGCGACCGATCTGCTCGAACACTCGTTGCGGCCGTTGTCGTTCCCACCTGTCCGCGCGGACGTGTGCCACCTGGCGATGAACGGGTTGAGCGCGTTGGTGGGTCTGGCGGCCAAGTGGGCGCACGGTACGCCGTTGCTGATGTCCGAGCACGGCGTGTATCTGCGTGAGCGCTATCTGGGCGCGGTCGGCGAGTCGCTCGCCCTGCCGGCGAAGGTCGTGCTGCTGAGCTTCCACCGGGCGCTCGCGGGCGCCGCCTACCGCGCCTGCGACATGCTCACGCCGCACTCCGACTACAACCGGCGGTGGCAGCTGCACAGCGGGGCCGACTCCGGTCGCATGTGGACGATGTACAACGGCATCGACCCCGCCGAGTTCCCGGTGGCGCCGGGAGAACCCGACGTGCCGACGATCGTGTTCGTCGGGCGGATCGACCCGCTCAAGGACCTGCACACGTTGATCAGGGCGTTCGGCGAGGTCCGCCGCGCGCTGCCGGAAGCGCGCCTGCGCGTCTTCGGCCCGGTGCCCGAGGCCAACAAGGACTACCACGCGAGCTGCGTGCGGCTCGTCGACCAGCTCGGGCTCGCCGGCAGCGCGGTGTTCGAGGGACTGGTGCCGAGCCAGGTCGACGCCTACCACGCGGGCCACCTCGTCGCGTTGACCAGTGTGTCGGAAGGCTTTCCGTTCACCGTCGTGGAAGCGATGTCCACCGGCAGACCGCCGGTGTGCACGGACGTCGGCGGGGTCAGCGAGGCGGTCGCCGACGCGGGTCTCGTGGTACCGCCGCGTGATCACGAGGCGGTCGCACGGGCGTGCGTGCGGCTGCTCACCGACAACGTGTTGCGGCGCAAGCTGGGCGGACTCGCGCGCCAGCGGGTGATCGAGCGCTTCACCGTGCAGCGGTGGAACGACAGCTACCGCGCGAGGTACGCCGAGCTCACTACGACGGGGGTCGCGCCGTGATCCTCGACGAGCTGGTGGAGCGCGTAGCGAGCCTGCTGCCCGACCCGGTGGACGAGCTGCAGGTGGCTGCCTTGCTGGAAAGCCAGGGCATCACCGACCAGGTCGCGGTGGACCGCTACGGGCGCGCCGACGTGTTCGCGCTCGGGCAGGAGGTGTTCGAACGGTTGCCGCGTGGGAGCGTCGCCGTCGAGGACCACTCCCCTGGCACCACGTGGCTGCACGCCGTGCGCGGACCGCTGTACCTCGTGCCGACGACCGTGTTTCCCGCCGTGGCCGCGGTGCTGGGCGGTCCGGCCGCCGTGTGGGCGATGGTCGTCGCCACCGCCGTGAGCTGGGTGTGGGGCTCGGGTGCGAGCGCCGTCGCGCACCGGTTGCTGAGCGGCGGGGCTGCGGCCACCGCGGCCAGGTCGTTGCGGTGGCTCGGTGCCGCGGGGACGGCTGTCGCGGCGACGACGGCGGCCGCGGTGCTGGGCTGGCGGTCCGCGTTGTTCGTGCTGGCGTTGGCCGGTCTGCAGTTCGCGATCGGGGTGCTCCTGTTCCACCGCGAGGAGGTTCGGCTCGCGGTGGCGGTGCTGCCCGCCGGTGCCGGCGGGGTGCTGTTCCTGGTGTCGGAGGTCGTCGGGATCGCGTTGGTGCTCGGTGGTGTGACGGTGCTGCTCGCCGTCGGTGGCGCGTGGCGGGCAGGGCGTGCCGCCCGCGACTCCGGTGGTGTGCGCCCGCCCCGGGCGTCGACGCTGCTGGGTACCGCGTTGCCCAGCAGCGTGTACGCGGCGCTGTGCGCGATCCTGTTGCTGTACACGGACTCTCGCTACGTGCTCAGCGCACTCGACCTCGCGGTCGCGGCGGCGCCGTTGGTGCTGGGGATGGGCGTGGTCGAGTGGCGCGCCCACCGGTTCTTCGAGCTGGCGACGCAGGAGCTGCGCCGGTGCGCGCTGCCGGCCGACTTCCACCAGGCGATCTGGCGCGGCTTGCTGCGGGAACTGGGCTTCTGCCTGACGGCACTCGGCGCGGCCGCTCTCGTCCTGCTCGTGGCACTGCGCGTCTCCGGCGTGCTCACGTCGCCGGGTGCCCTGCTGATCGACGGGCACGTGCTGCTCGGCGGTGCGTTCTTCCTGGGCTTCGTGCTCGTCCGGACCTCCGGCCCGCTGCCGGCGCCGCTGATCGTGTCCGCCGCCCTGCTCGGTGACGTGACGGCGGTCGCGCTCGGCGCCGATCCCGTGCCGGCCTTCCTGATCACCTGCACCGCGTTGTCGATCTTCTTGCTCGTGGCGCTCCGCGGGAGCGTCGGACAGGTCCGCCACTACCGATGAGGAAGTGATTCCCATGCATGCGGTGATACTCGCCGGAGGCAGAGGAGTGCGGCTTCGGCCGTACACCACGGCTTTGCCGAAGCCGCTCGTGCCGATCGGCGAGGAATACGCGATTCTCGACATCATCCTGCAGCAGCTCGGCAGGCGGCACTTCGACCGCGTGACGCTCGCGATCGGCCACCTCGGTTCGCTGATCCGCGCGTTCGTCGGCGACGGGTCGCGCTGGAACATCAGAGTGGACTACGCGGAGGAGAAGATGCCGCTGTCCACCATCGGGCCGTTGCTCAACATCGTCGACCTCCTGCCGGAGCACTTCCTCGTGATGAACGGCGATGTGCTCACCGACCTCGACTACGAGGCACTGCTGGGCCACCACATCACGTGCGGTGCTCCGCTGACAGTCGCTACCTACCAACGGAAGGTGAAGATCGACTTCGGCACGCTGTCCACTGAGGAGGGACGCATCGTCAGCTTCGTCGAGAAGCCCGAGCTGTCCTACGGCGTGAGCATGGGTGTGTACGCGATGACCCGCAAGACGCTCACCCCGTACCCGCGCAACGTCCCGTTCGGACTGGACGAGCTCGTGCTCGACCTGCTGGCGCGCGGCGAGGAACCGGCAGCCTACGAGTTCGGCGGCTACTGGCTCGACATCGGCCGGCCCGACGACTACGACGAGGCCAACCGGAACTTCGAGCAGCTGCGGCCGGCACTGCTGCCCGGATCCGTTCGCCACAACGCGATGGACGTGACGTCGTGACAGTGCTGCTGTTCGGCGCGTCCGGCTACCTCGGCCGCGCGGCGGGCGAAGAACTCCACGCGCGTGGCGCGCGGGTCCTCCGGGTCAGCAGAACGGTGCCGGGCGAGGACGGCTGGGTGCGCCACGACCTGGTGCGAAGTAGCAGCGGTGAGCTCGTCGGCCTGTTGCGGTCGGTCAGGCCGGACGTCGTCGTCAACTGCACCGGGTTGCTCGACGGTACGACGAGTGAGCTGGTCACCGCCAACGTGACACCGACCGCGGCGCTGCTCGACGCGATCCCGCAGGCGGTGCCGCGTGCCCGGCTCGTCGTGCTCGGGTCGGCCGCCGAGTACGGACGCGTCCGGGAGGGCAGCGCGGTCGCGGAGGACGCGGCGGCGAACCCGGTGTCCGCGTACGGGATCACGAAGCTCGCGAGCACGTTGCTGGTGCGGGACGCGGTCGCGGCGGGACGGCTGGACGCGGTGGTGTTGCGGATCTTCAACCCGATCGGCCCCGACCTGCCCGCGGGCACCGTGCTCGGCCGAGCGGCGGAGGCGATTCGGGCGGCGATGCGGGAGGAGGACGACATCACGCTCGGCCCGCTCGGTTCCTACCGCGACTTCGTCGACGTCACCGACGTGGCGTCGGCGATCGCCGACGCCGCGCTGGCACCGGGGCTGGGCGAGCCGGTGCTCAACGTCGGGAGCGGGCAGGCCGTGGCGGTGCGGCAGGTGGTGGCGATGCTGGCCGAGGTGGCGGGGTTCCGGGGCAGGGTGCGCGAGACCGCTCCGGTTCAGTCGCGGTCGGGCGCCGTCACGTGGATCGCCGCGGACACCAGCCGCGCCCACCGGGCACTGGGCTGGTCACCGCACCACGACCTGGCCGACTCGGTCCGTTCGCTGTGGCAGCACTCGTGACGCACAACGGGAGAAGCACGTCCGGGCTCGTCCCGGACGTGCTTTCCGCGCTGGGCTCAGAACTGGTCGGCGCGGTACCAGTCGAAGGTCCGGCGGACGCCCTCGTCGAGGGCGACGCGCGGGCGGTAGCCGGTCAGGCCGCGCAGCAACGTGAGGTCCGGGCAGCGGCGGGCGACCGATCCCGGCGGTGCGGCGGCGCGGTGCACGGAGGGAGCATGGCCCGCGATCTTGAGCACCAGCTCGGCCAGCTCGCCGATGTTCGTCTCGGCCGTGTCGTCTCCGATGTGGACGATCTGGTGCGCGGCCTTCTCGGTGCGCATCAGCCCCACCACCGCCTCGACGGCGTCGTCCACGTGGCAGAACGCCCGGAACTGGTCGGTGCCGTAGACCGTGAACGGGTCCTCGCGGCGCAACGCGCGCAAGCACAGTTCCGGGATGACGTGGTCGGCGCCCATGCGCGGCCCGTACACGTTGTGGAAGCGCCCGACGACGACCGGCACGCCCTTGGCCCTGCCCGTGTGGATCACCGCCGCCTCGCCCAGCATTTTGCTTACGCCGTAAGCGAACCGGGGCGCGGTGACGTCCTCGACCACGAGCGGCACGGTCTCCGGGGTGGGCACCGGCACGAGCCCGGTGCCGACGCCGCCCGCGTAGGTCTCGCTGGTGGAGGCGAAGAACAGCCGCTGCCGCGGCGTGATCCAGTCCAGGGTGTTGAGCACGGCGAGCGTGTTGATCCGGACGACGCGTGCGGGGTCACGTTCCACGTTGCGCACGCCCACCACCGCGGCGAGCAGGTACACGTCGTCACAGTCGCGTGGCAGCGCGGCGAACGACGCGGGGTCGGTGAGGTCGGCGGAGATCACCGGCACGTCCAGCGCTTCGAGCTCGGGATCGCGGCGGCCGCGCGAGAAGTCGTCGACGACCGTCACCTCGTGGCCGTCGGCAAGGAGTCTCCTGGTGAGGTGGAGCCCGATGAACCCGGCGCCACCCAGCACGAGGTTCTTCATTCACGCCACCTCCGGTTCGTAGCCGAGGGCGGCGTACCGCACGCCGTGCCCGGTCACGTCGCTTTCGCTGAGCACCCGCCACGAGTCGTAGACGAGCCGCACTCCCGATCCCGGCAGCAACCGGCCGACGTCGAGCCGCCGGTACTCGGGGTGGTCGGTGATCACCAGCACGGCGTCGGCGCTCGCGAACCCGGCCTCGACGTCCACCGGTGTGCCGCCGTAGCGCCTGATCACGTCGCCGTCCACGAGCGGGTCGTGGCCGAGCACCTGCACACCCGCCTCGGTGAACCCCGGCATCATCGACGCGATCGGCGTGCCGCGCATGTCGTCGGTGGGCGGCCAGCCCTTGTAGGCCCAGCCGAGCACGAGCAACCGCTTGCCCTCCGGCTCGCCCATCATCTCGATCACCCGCTCCGCGACGTGCACGGGCAGGTCCTCGTTCACGCCGCGAGCCGACTTGATCAACCTCGGCACGTAGCCCGCCTGCTCGGCCGCGGACAACAGCAGGTACGGGTCCTTCGACAGGCAGCCGCCGCCGACGTAGCCGGGCTTGCAGATGTCGGGACGCGGGTAGTCGGCGTTGGTCGCCCTGATCACCTCGAGCGGGTCGAGCCCGAGCCGTTCGGTCAGCCGCGCGACCTCGTTGCCGAACGAGTAGATGACGTCGGTGTGGCAGTTGTTGACGAGCTTCACCAGCTCGGCGGTCTCCAGCGTCGAGACCGGCACGAGCTGTGCGGACAGCCCGCCGAAGAGCTCCAGCCCCAGCCGCAGGCTCTCGTCGTCGAGACCGCCGACGACCTGCGGCAGTTCGACCAGCTCCCGCAGCGCCTGTCCCTGGATCGTGCGCTCGGGTGCCATCACCAGCCGGGCCGATCCCCACGCCTCGGCCAGCTTGGGCAGCACCACCGACCTCGTCGCGCCGACCGGCACGGTGCTGCGCACGACCACCAGCGTGCCCGGTGCGCACCGCTTGCCGATGTGCTCGGCCGCCGCGGCGAGGTTGAGCAGGTAGGGCTCGCGGCCCGACTCGCCGACGGGCGTGGACACGCAGATGATCGCCGCGTCCACCCCGGAGTCCGGCAGGTCGTGCGACAGGAAGATGCGTCTGCCGACCCACTCCTGGAACACGTCCTCGACACCGGGTTCGAAGATGTGCGGCCGCCCGTTGGAGAGCGACTCCAGCAACGCCGGCTGGGTGTCGACGCCGTGCACCTCGTAGCCGCGGCGGGCCATCGCCGCGGCGAGCGTGAGGCCGACGTACCCCATTCCGATGATGCCCACTTGGCGGAATTTCGTTTCCTCGCCTGTCACGACCGGATCCTCCCTCGTGTTCGCACGACATTCACCGGCAGGGAGCCGCGACCGTGTCGAGCGCCCGCACCGTCACATATCCTTCGAATCCTTCTTCGCGATAACGCCGGCACGCTTCGGCGACGTTCTCCGCACGCGTCGCGTAGTCAACCGCCAAAACGGTCTTCCCGGCTTCCTTCAGCTTCCTCGTCTGGGCGAGGTTCGCGGCGCAGAACTCCGCGGTGCACGGCTCGTCGGTAGCACGGAAGAAAAGCTCCTCCATCCCGATGCCGTCAATCGCGGCGAGGTAGCCGGGGTACTCGCGCAGCTCCGGCGAATTCTGCGGGTAAACACCGAAGGCCGGGTTCAGCCGCTTGACGTGAGCGCTGATCCGCACGATCAGGTCCGTCATCCGCGCCGCCAGTGCCACCCGGTCGGTTCCCGGTAAGAGCGCGAGGTCGATCTCCTCGTACGCGAGCGGTGTGTCGAGGTAGACGCCGTCGAAGCCGGTCGCGAGCGCCCGGTCCAGCCGCGGCCGCACCGCGAGCTCCCACCAGCCGGGTTCCCAATAGCGGACGAAGTGCTCGCCCGGCCAGCTCGGCCACTCGTTGAGCAGCAGCCGCTCGGCGCGGATCGCCGCGAAGTCGGGCCGGAACTCCTCGATCGAGCCGATCTCGAAGTAGGCGAGCACCCGCTTTCCGGACGCCTTGAGCCGACCGATCTCGTCAGCCCGGAAATAGGACGAGCCGGCGTCGCGCGCCAGATCCACCACGGCGGTGCGAAACGGCGCGGCCGCCAGCTCGTCCAGTCGCCCGCCGGGATAGCCCTGCAACTGGTACACAAAGCCGCCCGGCAGCGGAGAATCGTCGGCACAGGCGCTCGAAACCGAGGTCAGCATCGTCACCAAAACGATGACGAGCACTCGGAAACGGCGGCCTCCCACACGTTCACGGTACCGATCGGAACCAAACCATCAATGCGCCACCTGGACGATTTCCCGCGATTTACAACCCGCCAGGAATATCTCGAAAAGGCACCGGAATCACGCTTCAACACCTCGACGAGGCTCGTGAGGCTGCGCTGCCCGTGCCGAGCTCGCCGAGTACGCCCGCCTCGCCGCGGACGGCAAGCTCGTCGTGCGCGTCGCGGAGAGCCTGCCGCTGGTCGACGCCGGCCGGGCACAGGAGCTGAGCGCGTCCGGTCACGCACGGGGGAAGCTCGTCCTGCGCCCGTGAGCGCTGTCATCGGGTGGCAACATCTGACTCATGACTCAACGTGTCGCGGTGACCGGAGGCAGCGGGAAGCTCGGGCGTGCCGTCGTGGCCGACCTGCTGGAGCACGGCTGGGAGGTCCACAACCTCGACCAGGCCACTCCCCCGGCTGATCAGGGGTGTGACTTCACGCGCGTCGACCTGACCGACCACGGCCAGGTCGTGGAGGCGATCAGCGGCATCGACGACAGGTACTCCGGCCTGGACGCCGTGGTGCACCTGGCGGCGATCCCCGGACCGGGTGTCGCACCCAACGCGCGTACCTTCCACAACAACGTGACCAGCACTTACAACGTGTTCGCCGCGGCACGGCTGGCCGGTGTGCGCAACGTCGTGTGGGCGTCCAGCGAGACGGTGCTGGGGCTGCCGTTCGACACTCCCCCGCCGTACATCCCGATCGACGAGGAGTACGCGGGGCGGCCTGAGACGTCGTACTCGCTGGGCAAGCTCGTGGACGAGACGCTCGCCCAGCAGTTCTGCCGGTGGGAGCCGGAGATGAAGATCATCGGGCTGCGGTTCTCGAACGTCATGGAGCCGCACGACTACGAGCGCTTCCCGTTCGACGCCGACCCGCTCGCGCGCAAGTGGAACCTCTGGTCGTACATCGACGCACGGGACGGTGCTCAGGCCGTGCGCAAGGCGTTGGCCCACGACGCCACGGGCTTTGACGTCTTCATCATCGCCAACGCCGACACGTGCATGACGACGCCGAACAACGAGCTGGTGGCGAAGGTCTATCCGGGCGTGCCGCTCAAGAGGGAGTTCGGTCCTCACGAGACGCTGCTGTCGATTGAGAAGGCACGGCGGGTGCTGGGGTTCGAGCCTGTGCACACCTGGCGGTCGTGATCTCCCTGGCGAGGCCGGACAGGTCTTCCGCCGCCCGCGCCCTCGGCCCGGCCTGACGCAGGTGGTTGAGGGCGCGGGCGAGCAGCAGTTCCGCCTGCTGCTCGCACCACCTCCTACCGCCCGCCCGCTCGACGCGAAGAGCCAGCTCGCGGGGTTCCGCGTCGGTCGCGTAGACGTCGGTACCGGCGTTGATCGCGGCGACCACGGGCAGCGTGCGGCGGCGGTGCGCGAGGTCGTCGTAGAGCGGGCGGCCGCTGACGGGCGCGCCGCCCCAGATGGCCAGCACGTCGTCCACGTGCTGGCGCGCGAGGCCGACATCGTCGCCGAACTCCCTGAGGTGGACGGCCTGACTCCTGACGGCGCCCGCGGCGAGGGCACCGAGCTCGCACGCGCAGGCCGTCAGCGCCGAGTGCTTCGCCGCCGCGACGCCCAGGTACTCGGCTATGTCGACGTCGTCCCGTTCGTCCATCTCGGCTTCCTGGACGTAACCGTCCACAACGGACAGCAGCGCGGCGTTGAGGATCATCACCTCGGGCCTGGTGAGCTGCGCGAAGGCGAGGGAGATCAGGGCGTCCGCGGCCGAGACGGCACGGTCGTCGCCGAACTCCACCCACGCGCTCGGCTGGTGGCCGCGGCTGAGCGCACGGGTCATCAGGTCCGCGTGCAGCTGTTCGTGCTGGTGGGCGAGTTCGACGGCGGTGGCGACGCGGATCGCCGGGATGGCGTCGCCGACGGCATCGGCGGCGAGCAGCGCGAGTGCGGCCGTCGAGAAGTCCGACCGGTGGTACTCGACGACCTCGCGGGTCTCGTCGGGCAGTGTGGCGAACGCGGCCTTGAGCGGCGCGTCGATCATCGCGCGGCTCCAGGCCAGCACGGCCCGCGGCGGCGCCACCACGTCGATGCTCGTCATGCGCCTCCTCTCGGACCTCGGGAGGAGACGCTAAACCCGCAGGTCAGGTGTGGAGGCGTGATTGCCACTGTCGTGTTGAAGAGGGGCACGATCCGGCGAGCGCGACTACGTTGATGTTGAACGGGTTGTTGCGACCATCACCCGACCGTGACCGTCGTTTTCCTGAAGGGCTGACCGTGCGTTACACCAAGCTCGCCGGCATGGACGTGTCCGAGATCTGCCTCGGCATGATGAGCTACGGAGATCCATCGCTGGGCAACCATCCGTGGTCGATGCCGGAAGAGGAGTCCCGGCCGTTCATCAAGGCCGCGATCGAAGCCGGGATCAACTTCTTCGACACCGCCAACGTCTATTCGGCCGGTTCGTCGGAGGAGATCACCGGGCGTGCGCTGAAGGACTTCGCCCGCCGCGAGGAGATCGTGCTCGCGACGAAGGTGCACGGCCGCATGCGCCCCGGCGTGAACGGCGCGGGGTTGTCCCGCAAGGCGATCTTCGCCGAGATCGACGCGTCGCTGCAGCGGCTCGGCACGGATTACGTCGACCTGTACCAGATCCACCGCTTCGACGCGTCCGTTCCGCTGGAGGAGACGCTCGAAGCTCTGCACGACGTGGTGAAGTCCGGCAAGGCGCGCTACATCGGTGCCTCGTCCATGTACGCGTGGCAGTTCGCCAAGGCGTTGTTCACGCAACGGCAGAACGGCTGGACGCGCTTCGTGTCGATGCAGAACCACTACAACCTCCTTTATCGCGAGGAGGAACGCGAGATGCTGCCGTTGTGCGCGGACCAGGGCATCGCCGTGATCCCGTGGAGCCCTCTCGCCCGCGGCCGCCTGACCCGCGACTGGGACGCCACGACCGCCCGCACCGAGACCGACGAGTTCGGGTCCACCTTGTACGTCGAGTCGGACCGCGCGATCGTCGAGCAGGTGGCGTCCGTCGCCGCCGCGCGTGGTGTGTCACGGGCCCAGGTCGCGCTGGCGTGGCTGCTGCGCAACCCGGTGATCACCGCACCGATCGTCGGTGTGACGAAGCCGCACCACCTGGACGACGCGGTGGCGGCGCTGGAGTTCGAGCTGACCGACGACGAGGTGCGGCTTCTCGAGTCGGCGTACGAGCCGCACCGCATCGCCGGGCACGCGTAGGCAACACTCCGGCCCGGCCCAGTTGGTGGCGCGCGTGGTCGATGGTTTCGGGTGTGGTGGCGAACATCGGTGTGATCACGTTCGCTACGGAGCTCCCGGTCCGGGTCTCCGGCAGGAAGCTCACGCGGGTTCCTCGCGGAGCTGGACCAGCAGCTCGTTCCGCCCCGCCAGCAGCTCGGTCAGGATGCGCCTCGCGGCTCCGAGCAGATCGGCCACATCGGCACCCGCGAGGGCGTACACCACGGTCGAACCCTCGCGGGTCGCGGTGACGATCCCGGATCTTCGCAGCACGGCGAGCTGCGCGGAGAGGCTGGACGGCTCGACCTCGACCTCGGCGAGCAGCTCGCGCACCGCTCTCGGCCCGTCCTGGAGCAGCTCCAGCACCCGGATGCGCACCGGGTGCCCGAGCATCCGGAAGAACTCGGCCTTCGCCTGGTACAGCGGGACCGGCACCGGTCAGCCCACCCCGTGCTCGGCGGCCAGGCGCCTGAGGTTGGCGAGGTCGGCGCTGTGCACTTCCTCGGCGTAGGCGTCCTGCTGTTCGACCGCCTGCCGCACGGCTTCCTCGGCCTGCTCGATGCGGGCGAGGAGGTTGTCCCTGAACTCGTTCACGGCATCACGACCTGTCGAATTGAAGAAATCTTCAATTCAGCAGGCTACCCGAGCTTGGCGACCTCGATGAAGTCGGGGACCTGGGCCTTGAGGGCGCCGTTCGGCTGGAACCGGTAGAACAGGACGGCGGTGCTGCACGCGGAGTTGCCGAACCAGGCGTGGTCGCAGGTGATCTGCGGGCCGAGGAAGCTGTCGAGGTTCTTCACTGCCCGCAGGGCCTGTTCAAGCGTACGTCCGAAGTGGACAGCACTCGCGCGAGCGTCATGATGTCCGCGAACGACATCACCGCACCCGCAACGGGTTCGTCGTGCCCGGCGGCCTTCATCGCCGTGCGGTACTCCTCGATCTCCGCCTGGTTGGCGGGCGGCGCGGACAGCGGATCGGTGGGGTGCCAGAAGTCGGACGACAGCTCGACCCCGATCGACTGGTTCCCGACGGACTCCGGCAGGCCGGTGCACGACGCCGCGAGGATCCGCCCGGCGTAACCGGCTTCCCGCAACGCCCTGACGATGTGGGTGCACTGCTCCTCGGTGGCGGCGATGCTGCCCGACGCCTCCGCGGTCTTCACGGCCCGCGCGAGGCCGGCCCAGTCCGGGCTGCCGGCCGGGTAGTAGACGGAGCGGTAGCTGAGCCCGAACCTCTTGGCGGCCGGGACGAGCACGGTGTCGGTGAAGGCGTGCGTGGCCGGAGACTCGGGCAGCAGCCACGCGACCGTCTTCACCTCCTGGTCGGCGTAGTACTTGAGCGCTGCCGTGCCGTACGCGACTGCTGCGGCGCCGAAGAAGAAGGCGTTCTTGTGGTTCATCAGACCTGGCGTGAACTGCACGTGTCCCACCAACGGGATGGCAGCCGCGCTCAGCACGGGCATCGCGGCGTCGGCACCCGTGTCCACACCTTGCACGACGACCGCGACCTTCTCGCAGACGAACTTCTCCGCGCACTGGTGCGACTGCTCCGGCGCGCCGTCCGTGGGACAGGTGACGAGCTCGAAGGGACGGTTGCGCACGCCGCCGTTGCGGTTGAGGTGGGCAACGGCGACCTCGGCACCGATCTGCAGCTCCGGCACCGCGAAGGCGCCGGACGCGTTGTTGAGATACCCGATCTTCACGGGTTCTCCGCCTGGGCCTTTCTGCGGCTCGGCGGCACATCCGGTGACCAGAAGGAAGACGGCGACCAAGGTCCTTGAGTGCAGGGCCGCCGATGGTCGCCAGCTGAGATGCCACCGATAAGTCGGGTTCCCTCGACACCTACGATCCGCACGGTTGAGAGTTCCGCAGACGCGGATATAAGCTCGCGTTCGTGCCGAATCTGCGGATCAGTGAGGCCGCCGCGTTGCTCGGGGTCAGTGACGACACCCTGCGCCGGTGGATAGACCAGGGCCGCCTGCGGTCCGTTGTGCTCGACAACGGGCGCAAGGGTGTCAGCGGGACGGAGCTCGCCGAGTTCGCCCAGCACCTGACCGAGGTGGCGGAGCCGGGCACGACGGTCGCGGCGTCGGCGCGCAACCGGATGAAGGGCATCGTCACGCGCGTCATCAAGGACGGCGTGATGGCCCAGGTCGACATGCAGGCCGGGCCGTTCCGCATCACGTCGTTGATGAGCCGTGAGTCCGCGGACGAGCTCGGTCTCGAGGTGGGCAGCGTCGCCGTGGCCTCGATCAAGTCCACGCACGTCGTCGTCGAGATCCCGGAGGCCTCGAGTTGAAGCGCGTTCTCGTGCTGACGCTGCTGCTGGCGGGCTGCGGTTCCCCGGCGGCGACGAGCACCGGTGGGGACATCACGGTGTTCGCGGCGGCGTCGCTCACCGAGTCGTTCACGAAGCTGGGGACGGCGTTCGAGGCCGCGCACCCCGGTTCGAAGGTGCGCTTCAGCTTCGCGGGCAGCTCGGCGCTGGCGCAGCAGATCAACCAGGGCGCGCCGGCCGACGTGTTCGCGGCCGCGGCTCCGGCCAACATGAAGCAGGTGACGGACACCGGGGCGGTCACGGCGACGCCGGCGACGTTCGCGAGGAACACGCTGCAGATCGCCGTGCCCAGGGGAAATCCGGGCAGGGTCACCGGACTCGCCGACTTCGCCAAGGCGGACCTGAAGATCGCGCTGTGCGCGGAGCAGGTGCCGTGCGGGGCGGCGGCGAAGAAGGTGTTCGAGGCGGCCGGCGTGAAGGCCGCGCCGGACACGCTGGAGCAGGACGTGAAGGCCGTGCTGACCAAGGTGTCGCTGGGTGAGGTCGACGCGGCGCTCGTCTACCGCACGGACGTGAAGGCGGCGGGCGGCAAGGTCGAGGGCGAGGACTTCGCGGAGGCGGCCAACGCGGTCAACGACTACCCCGTCGCACCGCTGGCGAAGGCTCCGAATGCTCCTACTGCCAAGGCTTTCGTCGACTTCGTGCTGTCCGGCCGCGGTCGCGAGGTGCTCATCGAGGCGGGTTTCAGCGCGCCGTGAGGTCCAGGCTGCCGGTCGTCCTCGTCCTGCCCGCGGTGATCGGGCTGGTGTTCCTGCTCGTGCCGCTGGCGGGACTGCTGATCAATGCACCCTGGGCGACGCTGCCGGCCCAGCTCTTCAGCCAGGAGGTCGGGCAGGCGCTGCGGCTCTCGTTGATCTGCGCTTCGCTCGCCACGGTCGTGTGCCTCGTACTCGGCGTGCCGCTGGCGTGGTTGCTCGCGCGCAGCGACCTGCCGGGACGAGGTGTGCTCCGGGCGCTGGTCACCGTGCCCCTGGTCCTGCCGCCGGTGGTGGGTGGTGTGGCGCTGCTGCTGGTGCTCGGCCGGCGCGGAGTGGTCGGCCAGTACCTCGACCAGTGGTTCGGGATCTCACTGCCGTTCACCACGGCGGGCGTCGTGCTCGCCGAGGCGTTCGTGGCGATGCCGTTCCTGGTCATCTCGGTCGAAGGTGCGCTGCGCGCCGCGGATCCGCGTTACGAGGAGGCAGCGGCGACGCTCGGCGCCTCGCGCTGGCTGACGTTCCGCCGCGTGACCCTGCCCGGCGTCATGCCGGGCGTCATCGCGGGAACCGTGCTGTGCTGGGCGCGTGCGCTCGGCGAGTTCGGCGCGACGATCACGTTCGCCGGCAACTTCCCCGGCAGGACGACGACCATGCCCCTCGCCGTGTACCTGGCGCTGGAGACCGACCCGGACGCCGCGATCGTGCTCAGCATCGTGCTGCTCCTGGTCTCCGTCGCGGTGCTCGCGGGGCTGCGCGACAAGTGGATCAGCGGGCCGTCATGACGCTGCAGGCAGAGCTCCGCGTCGAACGGGCGGGCTTCACCCTCGACCTCGACCTCGCGATCGAACCGGGCGAGGTCGTGGCGTTGCTCGGCCCCAACGGCGCGGGCAAGACCACCGCCCTGCGCGCCCTCGCCGGGCTGCTGGCCAGCACGAGCCGCATCCGGCACAACGGGTCCACTTGGGACGGTCTGCCCGCCGAGAAACGGCCCATCGGCGTGGTTTTCCAGGACTACTTGTTGTTCGCGCACATGAGCGCGCTCGACAACGTCGCGTTCGGCCTGCGCGCCCGCGGCACCCGCAAGGCCGAGGCCAACGCCGTCGCGCTGCGCTGGCTGGACCAGATCGGCCTGGCGGACTTCGCCCACGCCAGGCCCCGCCGGTTGTCCGGCGGCCAGGCCCAGCGCGTCGCCCTCGCCCGCGCCCTGGCGACATCACCGGAACTGCTGCTGCTCGACGAACCCCTGGCGGCACTGGACGCGAGCACCCGGCTGCGCGTGCGATCCGAACTGGGCAGGCACCTCCAGGACTACCCCGGCCACACGCTGCTGGTCACCCACGACCCGCTGGACGCGATGGTGCTCGCCGACCGGCTCGTCATCCTGGAGCACGGCCGGGTCGTGCAGCAGGGCTCGCCGCGTGACGTCGTCCGGCAGCCGCGGACCGACTACGTCGCCCACCTCGTCGGCCTGAACTTCTACCGGGGTGTCGCCCGCGGCACAGAGGTTCTGCTCGACGACGGCGGCACCCTCTCCATCGCCGAGCCGGCGGATGGCCCCGTGCACGTGGTGTTCCCGCCGTCAGCGGTCAGCCTGTACCCCGCGAAACCCGCGGGCAGTCCGCGCAACACGTGGCAGGCCGTCGTTTCCGGCATCGAACAGCACGCCCACACGACCCGCGTCGACCTCGACGGCTCCCCCTCCGTGCTCGCCGACATCACGACAGCGACGGTCGCCGAGCTGCGGCTGCAGCCCGGCGACGCGTTGTGGGTTTCGCTGAAGGCGACGGAGATCCACACCTATCCGCGTTAGTTCACACGAAAGCGCCGCGAAGTGTCCGCTAGTCCTTGCGGAGGCGTTCGGTGACCTGATCACCGACGGCGCGCGTCAGGCCTTCGGGAGCGTTGATGCCGAGTTGCTCGACGACGGCATCGGCGTGCAGGTCGACGGCCGACTCGATCAGATCGGACAACGTGTCGCAGGACGCCCTGCCGCGTCGCCACGCCACAACACAGGCCCCCACCGCGATCACCGCTGACGGCCACCACCACAGCGCGGGCACCAGATACATCAACCCCCACGCGCACAAGCGGGCGTCGTCGGTCAGACGTGCCCGTGCCGACGAGAGCTCTGTGCGGACACCGTCCGGGACGACCAGCCAGAGCCGGGGCCAGAGCGAGCCGAGGTCGAGGCCGTACGTCCCGTGCACGCGTTCGCCGACCGCCCGCAACCGGTCGGCCATCCACAGTGGACGATCTGGCTGGACCGGGCAGATGCGATCACGCTTGGCGAGCAACAGGTTGAGTTTCCGCATGTCGGGGTTCGACGCGACCAGCTCGTCCCCGTAGGCGTCGTCGGCCCGCTTCCACCACCACCGGCGCAACGCCGTCAGCGCCCAGCCCGGCGGTCCGAGCCGGGTCGCGAACCACAGCCGCTGCACGAGCGCCCCCAGGCCCTGCGCGACGAAACCCGCCCCGGCCGCGCCGACGAGCACCGCCGCGGCCAGCAGCACGAGCGAGGCGGCTGGGCGGTGGGGCCGCGACAGCTCCGCCACCACCGGCGAGACGTCGAACAGCCGCCCGTCGCGCATCAGCCAGGTGGCGGCGACGAAGGCGAGGAACAACGCGCCGGGCAACGCCAGCAGGGCGATCCACCGTTCGGCCGCCTTGGCACCGAGCGTGGTCAGCACGCCGGTCATCGCCGCCGCTCCACTCGCATCCGGCGGTCGTGCACCTGACGATCGGTGGTTCGAGGCGCGTCTGCGGCGTGCTGCGCTCGATGCGCGGGCAGTCGCCGGGGCAGCGCAGCACCGCGGTCGACCCGCTGCCGTTGCCGGAGCTGACTCCGCGTTCGGTGCGGCAGCAGGCGGATGCGTTGCGCGCCGCACTCGACGCCCTGGAGGATCCCGATCTGCCTCTCGCCGAACAGGAGCGGCGGGAGGACGAGATCAGTGCGTGCCTGGCGTGGTTGAAGAGCACGATCACCACGCCCGTGCTGGAACACTGCGGTGAGCGCGTGTGGTGGATTCCGGCGGGCCCGCTCGCCGCGTTGCCGGTCCACGCGGCCGCACTGACCGAGGTGTGCTCGTCCTACAGCCCGACGCTCGCGGCGTTGCGCGGGCCCGAGCGCGGTGGTGAGGCGAGTTCGCTGCTACTCGTCGCCATGCCCGAAACGCCTGGTGCGCCGCCGTTGCCGGGGGTGGCCGCCGAGGTCGACCTGCTGCGGCCGTTGTCCCCCGTCGAGCTGATCGGCGAGGACGCGACCAAAGCCGGTGTCACCGCGGCGCTCGGCTCGTGCGAGGTCGCGCACTTCGCCTGCCACAGCGCACCCGCGACGGACCAGGCCCCGGCCAGGCTGCTGTTGCACGATCACCACCTGGAACCGTTGACGCTGCTGGACATCGCGCACGTGCCGGTGCCATCGGGCCGCCTCGCCTACCTGTCGGCGTGCGCCACGTCGCTGGGCACCGCCCGGCTCGCCGACGAGGCCACCCATCTCGCGGCCGCGTTCCAGCTGGCCGGCTTCCCTCAGGTGGTCGCGACGCTGTGGCCGGTGGACGACGAAACGGCACTCGACGTGGCGACCGGCTGCTACGGGCTGATGCGCACCGAACGCGGTGTCGACCCGGCCAGGGCGGCGGAAGCGTTGCGCACCACCACTTTGCGACTCGCGGCGGACAACCCGCGCAATCCGAGTCTGTGGGCCTGCCACATCCACGTCGGACGTTAGGAGCCGAGCGCGCCGAGCCTGCGTGCCGCTTCCGACTCACCCCACCGGAACCCGATCCGCCGCGACAGCGCCACAGCCTCGCCGTAGGACGCCTTGGCCTCGGCAACCCGCCCGGCGAGCTCGTGCACGATGCCGCGATCAAGCAGCACCCCGGCCTCGATCTGCCTGTCCCCCACCGAACGCGCCAGCTGCAACGCTTCCGCGGACAACTCCAGAGCCCGGTCCAGCGAACCCATCTGCCGGTGCGCGTCGGCCATGTTCGCCAACGCGTGCAGCTCGCCGGACCTGTCGCCACAGGCGCGGAAAGTCCGGAGAGTCTCCTCGTAACACCCCAGCGCGGCGGGCAGATCACCCAAAGCCGCGTGCACCAGCCCCAGATTGGTGCGCACGTAAGCCGCGCCCTGCGAGTCGGCGAGCTCCTCGCGCAAGGTCAGCGACGCTTCCAGCGAGGTGACCGCGGCGGGCAGGTCGCGCCGGCGCCAGTGCACGATGCCGAGGTTGTTGAGCGTCACGGCTTCGAGCTGCCGGTCGCCCAGCGATCGGGCCAGGGAGAGGGCCGCGGTCCAGTGCTGCTGAGCCTCGGCGAACTTGAAGCCGCGCTCGCAGGCCGCGCCGAGTTCCTTCAACGCCAGGGCTTCCGCACGCGTGTCGCCCAGAGACCGCGCGGCTTCCAGGGCGAGCGTGTTGAGCTCGGCCCAGTCCGCCACCTCGGAGCGGCGGCGGAAGTACCAGGACAACCCTGCCGCGAACGCGATCGCGTCGGCGGGGGAAGCCTGGTGGGCGGCGGCGATCAGGTTGTCGCGCTCCTCGGCGAGCCAGAGGTCGGCCGGGTTGTCCGCCAGGGCTTCCAGGTAGTGCTTGTGCAGGCGTTCCAGCGCCAGCGACTGCTCTGCGGACGACTCCGAGCCGCGGCACCGCTCGCGCGCGAACAACCGCAGCAGGTCGTGCAGGGCGAAGCGGCCGGGTACCGGTTCCTCGACGAGGTGGGCGTCGGCCAGTTCGGCGAGCAGTTCCTCGACGTCCGGCACGTCGGTCAGCGCCCGTGCTGCCGCGACGGCGAAGTCCGGGCCGTCGAGGAGGCCGAGCAGCCGGAAAACCCTCGCCACGGCGGGAGATCCGAGCTCGGCGTAGCTGACCTCGAACGCCGAGCGCACCGCGACGTCGCCGAGCCTGAGCTCGTCGAGGCGGCGCGCCTCGTCGGCCAGCCGTGCCGCGAGCAACGGTGCGGTCCACTGTGGACGGGCCACGAGGCGAGCACCCGCGATGCGCAGCGCGAGCGGCAGTCCGCCGCACCAGCGCACGAGTTCCGCCGCGTCGTCGACCTTTCCGGCGACACCCTCCAGCAGCTGGAAGGCCTCCTCCAGCGGCAAAGCGCCGAGTTTCACGTACGAGGCACCGTGCAGTGAGGTGAGCGGGCGGCGTGAGGTGATCAGCACGGCCGAGCCCGGCCCAGTCGGCAGCAGGCGTTTGACCTGGGAGGCGGTGGCAACGTTGTCCAGCACCACGAGCAACCGGCGCGACGCGGTGAGAGAGCGGTAGCGCAGGGCTTCCTCGTCGCCGGGACGTTCGCCGAGCGCGCGCAGGAACTGGCTCAGGATCCGGTCGGAGGCGCCGTCGGAGAGGTCGGCGTAGAGCTGGCCGTCCGGGAACCGGTCGGCGATCTCGTGCGCCGCCCGCACGGCCAGTGCCGACTTTCCGATGCCCGCCTGCCCGGTGATCACGCACACCGCGACCCGGTCCTGCCGCGGCTGCCCCTTGATCAGGCTCAGCTCGCGCGACCGGCCGGCGAACGTGACCACGTCCGGCGGAAGCTGGCGGATCGCCGACACGCCAACGGGTTTCGCGCGCAGGATCTCCGCCTGCAGCCGTCGCAGCGGCTCCCCCGGCTCGACGCCGAGCTCGTCCATGAGCACCCGGCGGCACTCCTGGTACGCGGCGAGCGCCTCGGCCGGGCGTCCCGCGCGGTGCAGCGCGAACATCTGCTGTTCGCGCAGGCGTTCGTTCAACGGGTGTTCGCGCACCCACTCGTTCAGGTCGGCGACGATCTCCACGTGCCGCCCGAGGTCCAGCTCGGCCTCCGCGCACTCGACCCGCGCGGCCAGCCGCAGCTCCTCCAGCTGGGCGACGACCCCGCGCAGCAGCCCGGACGCGGCGAGATCGGCCAGCGCCGGGCCACGCCACAACGCGAGCGCCTCTCGATATCGTTGCGGCGTGCGTTCCCTGCGGGCGACGTCGAGCAGCTCGGTGAACCGGGTGAGGTCGAGCTCGGCCGGGTCGATCGACATCAGGTAGCCGGGCGCCCGCGACAGCAGCCGCGAGCCGACGATCTTGCGCAGCTGGTAGACGTAGACCTGCAGGTTCTTCAACGCGGTCTTGGGCGGCGCGTCGTCCCACAGCACGCTGATCAGCCGGTCGACCGACAGCACCCGCCCCGGCTGGGCGAGCAGCAGCGCGAGCACGGCCCGTTGCTTGGGCGGCCCAAGGCTCAGACGCACGCCGTCGTCGGCGTAACACTCCACCGGCCCGAGCACCCGGAACTCCACAACGCCCGATCGTAACTACCGAACGCATACCGGACACATGCCACGCGCGTTGACGTTTGATCCATGACGAAAACATCACTGGCGCTGGTGGTGGCACTCGGCACGCTGGCCGCCGCCGTGTCCCCCGTCCAGGCTGCCGAGCCCTACTCCGAGAGCCCGTCCCAGTCGCAGGCCGTCCGGGCCGGCAACGGCTACGACGTGATCGTCGGCGGCGTCAAGAGAGCCACCGTGCAGGTCAGCGACCCCGCCTACACAGTCCGCTCGGTCTCCTCGGCCGACGGCTCGCTGGCCGCCGTGATCTCCGACTTCGACGGCGTCAAGGGCGCGTCGCTGCAGACCGTCGACCGCTACGGCAAGTCGCGATTCGTGGCACGCGGCGCGATCACGTCCGCCGTCTTCCACGGCTCGAAGCTCGCCTACGCCGACGGTGAGAACGTCGTGGTGGACGGCGCGGTCGCGGGCAAGCTCAAGGGCCGCGCACCCGAACTGCTCGGCTTCACCTCCGACGGCACCGGCCTGCTGGCCGTGCAACACCCCGACGCGGCCGACGAGAGCACGTACGTCGGCTCGCTGGTCCGGTTCGACCTGAAGACCGGCGCCGCGAAGCCGTTGGTCACCTCCGGCACCGAGGCGCTGTACCGCGACTTCAAACTCGTCGACGTCAAGGGCGAACGGCACGTCAGCTTCATCAAGCACAACGAGATCTACCGCTGCGGCGGCGCGGAACCGCAGTGGCTGGGCCTGGTCTCCGAGAACGGCGAGGTGCGTTCCCTCGTGGGCGAGACGCGCCATCACTACCGCAGCGCGGTGTGGAGCACCGACGGCACCCGCGTCGCCTACGAGGTCATGGGTTGCGTGTCCGACAAGACCCGCGGCCCCGACCAGTTCGCGGGCTTCAACGGCGTCTACGTCCAGGACCTGGCCACCCGCAAGGCGTCCCGCGTCGTCGAGGGCCTGTCGTTCAACTACGCCCTGACCGGCATCGAGGGTTCCACGCCGGTCATCGGCAGCCCGCAGAAGGGTTACCTGAAGGCGTCGGGCATCTCCGCGTCGTCGCTGGACGGCGAGATCACCACGATGGGCCGCCTGAACCGCGCCGAGTACATCCACCAGCTCTGGGACACGCGCAACGAGTTCAACGGCAACTCCTCCTGCGGCCCGACCAGCGCCGTGATCGACCTCGTGACCTACCAGCTGCCCAACGAGTTCGGCGTGCAGGTCTCACAGCCGACCTCCCACTGGTCGAAGTGGGGCCGCTACATCACCGACGAGTTCACCAACCGCGGCACCACCTTCAACCGCACGATGAACGACTGGTCCCGCACCGGCAGCTGGAAGGGCGCCCACGGCTGGATCACCGGCTACTACTGCGGCGGCAACCCGGCCCGCCCGTGCGCCTCCTGGGAGTCCGAGCGCGACTTCCTGGCCCGCAACGGCGCCGCCGTGCAGCAGGGCAACTTCACCCCGGCCCAGGTCCGCGCGTTCATCGACCAGGGCAAGTTCGTCATCATGAGCGGTACGTGGGGGTCGACCTCCGGCCACCTGTCCGTGGTGATCGGCTACCACGACAACGGCTCCTTCTACGTCCACGACACCTACGGTGCGGGGACTGACGGCAGCTACGACGGCGCGAACCAGCTCTACACGTGGAGCTACATCGCGCCCGTCCAGATGTGGGCCGCCTGATCCAGCGCTCGCCTTCCCTCCTACCTGTGCGTGTCGCGGGTAGGAGGGATTAGGCCGTTCAAGTGACGGCTCTCTGGCCAAAAAATGGCCATGAATCCAGCCGAAGCAAAGATTCTAACGCGAAACTGAATGGCCGGGCACAACATCACTGATCCGGAGCAGACCTGCACTGCCCGTTCGCGTGAACCTGATCGCCCGCACTCCAGCCGGAAGTATCGTGCAAATCAGCAGCGGGTGCACCCGCCGAGGGGGTCACGAGGATGTAGCCGATGACGTTCGGAGCGAGTATACGCAGGACACGACGCAAGCAGTCGAAAAACGGACAGTCCACAATGCTGGGCTCCACAGTGGAGGCCCTGCAGTCGTACGTGCTCAACACGGGCGTCATAGGCATCGTCGAAGGTGTGCTCGGAATTCTCGCCTGCGGCGGAATCCTCAGCGCCCTGCTCGGCCGGCCCGGTGTCCGCGCCGCCTCGACAGTCGCGGTGATAGTGGCCGTCCTGGGATTGTTCGTCCTCCTCGTCGCGAACAAGCTGGAGTGGCGACGCCGGACGGAGCTGGACCGCAGGCTCCTGCTCCGTTACTGCGACCGGCTCCACGAGCGCTGCAACTTCACCTGGCGGATCTCCGACTGGCGGCAGGTCGTGACGATCGAGGCCAACGGCGACACCCACGACAAGATCACGTTCACCGCCGTGCCGACCTGCGACACCCTCGACTTCGTGACGTTCTGGGAAGGCCCGAACTGGGACTGGCCCGAGAGGTACCGGCGCAAGACCGACGTGCACGTCCGCAGCGTCGAAGTCGAAGGCGAGGGCGGGACCCGCTTCGACGTGACCTCCCAGTGGCTGAGCAGAGGACGCCTCAAGGTGATGGTGCACCTGAGTGAGCCCGCTCTTCGCGACAGCGAGATCAGCCTCATCGCCGAGTTCACTTTTCCAGCGAAGTGCCTGCCGCTGGTGCAGGGCTCACCCGAGGAATTCGTCAAGAAGTTCACCCCGGGACCCGAACACCTCGAATACACGGTGGTCCTGCCGCCGGACTGCAGCGGTTACTGGGACGGGGTGGGCCTGAAGTCCGGAACCGAGCGTTATTCCATTCAACGGCGTACGAACACGAGCGGCCGCGAGGAGATCAGCCTCGTCGCCGATGGCGTGGCCACCGGCGCACGAGTGGGCATGAAACTGGACATCAAGTGAGACGGGAGGCCTCACTTGTCGTCTGCTCCTCCCGAGCCACCTTCGCCACCAAATCCGCGCAAGATTCACTCCCGTTGAATTGAACGACGGCACACGTCGTCAATTCTGCGGCGATAGCGAAAATTGATACGACAATGGGCCGATGTGCCGGGCACCCCGTCGGGCGTCCTGCTGAATCGTAGATCAAACTCGTCTCGGTATACCAATCGCCTACTCCATCCGATACTTGACTCTACCCGTCAAGTAGTTGCTAGCGTGTGCCTGTGGCGACCACCTCGGACCATGTGGACCTGCGCGACGACCTGATCCGGCTCGTGACGAGCCGGCTGCTCGACCCGCTGGAAATCCTGCTCCCCCAAGCAGATCTCGCCGACCTCCGCAACCAGGTGCGGATCGACGCCGAGATGTGGGCGGCCCAGCTGCTCGGCGAGGACGGCGCCCTGGCCAAACAGGTGGCGATCCGCCTGATGGCCGTGCTCTACCCCGGCGACACCCCGTTCGACCCGCCCGACACGTGGTGGGCGACCCCGCTGGGCCGCGTCACCGCACGCCGCGCGGGTCACCCGAGCAAGGAAGGCGTCTCGTTCGGCGTGGCGGGCGCGATGCTCGGCATCACCCGCCAGGGCGTCCACGACCTGGTGAGCCGCAAGAAACTGCTGCGGCACCCGGACGGCGGCGTCACCGTCGACTCGATCCGCGCCCGCCTCGACCAACGGAGAGAACTGTGAACCTCGCGGCCCACGACCACGGCGGCGACGGCCCGCCGATCCTGCTGCTGCACGGCGCGGGCGGTGACATGTCTGCCTGGCAAACGGTTGCGCCCCAACTGAAAGGCCGCGCCGTCACCGTCGACCTGCGCGGCCACGGCCAGTCGCCGGACGGGCCGTGGGAGTGGGACGCGGTGCTGGAAGACCTCGAAGCCACCGTGGTCCACTTCGGACTGACGAGTCCGGTCGTCGTCGGACACTCGCTCGGCGGCATCCTGGCCGGCATGTGGGCGCGCCGCCACCCGGACTGCCCCGCGGCGATCAGCCTGGACGGACACCGGTCCGCCGCAACGGATCCAGCCAACTACGCCGGCCTGCCGCGCGAACAGGTCGAGGCGGACCTCGCCAAGCTCAACGCCGTCTTCACCGCCCAGGAGGAGGTGATCACCCGCCCGAACCGCGAGATCACCAGCGCCTGGCGGAAGTCCCCGGAGTTCGCTGACGCGCTGCCGATCTTCGCCGAGGTCGCGAGCCCGTTCCTGCTCGTCCTGGCCACGAGGAACCTTCCGGTGCCGCCGGATCTGATCCCGCTGATGGACGCTCACCGCGCGGGACTGCGCCGCGACCTGCCGATCGTCTGCCCGAACGTCCGCGTCCACGAGATCGACGCGACGCACGGCATGGTCTTCGAACAGCCCGCCGAGGTGGCCGCACTCGTCAACGCGTTCATCGCGCGCTGAACAGCCGCTCCAGCGCCGTGCGGGCGCGGACCGGCGCCGCGCTGTCGCGTTCCAGCTGCAGGAAGTGGTTGAGCGCCAGCATGATCCCGATGATCTCGTAGACCAGCTGGTCGACATCGGTGCCGGCGGGGAGATCACCGTCGCTGACGGCGCGCCGGATGTGGATGCGGAGATCCCTGCGCCACAACGCGTTCATGCCCGCCAGCGCGTCCCGCACACGGCCGCTGCGACCGTCGAACTCGGTGGTGGCCGCGGTGAAGAAGCAGCCGCCGGGCAGCACCTCGCGTTCGAGGTAGGACACCCAGGCCTCGCACACCGCCTTCAACCGCGGCAGGCCGGACGGGAGTTGTTTGACGCGCTGCGGCACCTCACGGGAGAAGACCGCGGCCGCCTCGTCGACCACCGCCAGCTGCAGGCCTTCCTTCGTGCCGAAGTGTCCCAGCAGACCGGCCTTGCTCATCCCCAGTTCGTCGGCGAGCCTGCCGATCGTCAGGCCCTCCAGTCCTTCCGCGGAGGCGATCGCCAGGCTGCGTTCCAGGATGCGCTGCCGCGTCTCGAGGGTGTCGGCAACAGATCGGCGCGGGCTCACGACGACATCTTAGCCCTTTAGCTACCGACCGATCGGTTGCTATATTCGCGTCGTCGTCTCGCCGAAGGAGCTCACCTTGTCCGGATCCCGTGTCGTCGCGCTCGGTCACCACCAGCCGCAGCGCATGCTGACCAACGCCGACCTGGAGAAGATGGTCGACACCAACGACGAGTGGATCCGCCAGCGCACCGGCATCGCCACCCGCCGCATCGCCGACGACGAGTCGGTCACGGACATGGCGGCCTCGGCAGCAGCCAAGGCGCTCGCCGCGTCCGGCCTGGAACCCGCGGCCATCGGCCAGATCATCGTCGCCACCTGCTCCGCGATCGACCGCTGCCCGTCGATCGCCGCGCAGGTCGCCGCCCGCCTGAACGTGCCCAGCGCGGTCTGCTTCGACCTCAACAACGCCTGCGCCGGCTTCTGCACGGCCCTCGCGACGGCCGACCACACCCTGCGGGCGGGTGCCGCCCAGCACGCGCTGGTCATCGGCGCCGAGAAGATGTCCGACCTGGCCGACTGGACCGACCGCGCCAGCTGCATCCTGCTGGGCGACGGCGCGGGCGCCGCGGTGCTGAGCGCATCCGACGAGCCGCAGATCGGCCCGGTCACCTGGGGCTCCGACCCGACCCGCAACAACGCCGTCCGCCTGGTCGACGCCTGGCAGCCGCGCTTCGCCCAGGAGGGCCAGGCCGTGTTCCGCTGGGCCACCAGCGAACTCCCGGCCGTGGCGGCGCAGGCCTGTGAACGCGCGGGCATCGCCACCACCGACCTCGCCGGCATCGTCACCCACCAGGCCAACCTCCGCATCATCGAGGCCATGACCCGCAAGCTCGAGCTGCGCGACGACGTGGTGATCGCGCGCGACGTGGTGGACTCCGGCAACACCTCAGCCGCTTCCGTGCCGCTGGCACTGTCCAAAATGGTCGAACGGGGTGAGCTGCCGTCCGGTCAGCCGGTGCTGCTCTTCGCGTTCGGCGGCGGGCTCTCGTGGGCCGGCCAGGTCGTCACCTGCCCGTGAAGGCGCGCTGAACGAGCACCCCCAGGCACTGTCTGCGCACGGAGGACGAACTCCGTCACGTGGCGTACGCGGCGTCTCGCCCAGCTGGGTGCGACTCGGATGCCGGCCGTCGGCGTTCGAGTGACAACTCGCGAGATCACCGACCCCGGTGCGGCACACTCCGTCAAAGAGGACTTTGCGGACAGTAGTCGGGGGGTGAAATGCTGCGGGACTTCATCTCCTGGCTGGACGACTACCTCCCACCGGCCATCGCCAAAGCGGTCCTGGGCATCCTGTCCGTCGCGGCACTTCCAGGCGCGGTGTTCGGAAGTCTGCTCATCAAGTCTGCGGCGCTCTTGGTGGCCCTTTTCACCGTCACGTCACTCGGTCTCATCCTGCTCGCCGATCGCAGTGCGCTGCGGCGCGAACTCGAAGAACACAGGCAGCTGGTCCGCCGCTACTGCGCGCACATCAGGCGCGTGGAGAGGCTTTTCTACCAGATGACAAGCTGGCACGAGGTGTGCGTGGTGACCGACGACCGCGGCAACACCGATGGCGTGGTCAAGATCAGAATCCGCGTCCTGCGGCCGGACATGCTGTTCCTCCGCCTCAGGTTCAGCTGCGACTGGGCGCAACCAGCGCGAAGGCTACCCGGCCCGGCCACAAGATCAAAGTCTGCGTCGCACGGGTCGAGTGAAGCATCCAGCAAATAGGCCGGTGTGGCGGCTCGGGAGCCCGCCGAGCCGCCACACCGTTGGTGACGCACGAGAAGGAGGTTCACCAGCCGGCGCGGGAACGAGCGCATCGCCGCGTGGCGTCATCGGTCCGCCACCTGGCCAACGCAGCGACGTCGGAGTTCGCCGTCCCCGCTTGCCCTGTGCCGACTGGTACATGCCTCCTGACCGGGTTAAGGCCTCGCGCGTCCTCCGCCCACTCGCACCATCTCCGGCCTCGAGCGTGAATGCCTCCGCCGCTGCAAAGGCGGGGACATCGACGACGAGACGGACGGGGGAACGGATGATGCGCGGGCGGCGACCGGTTCGGGAACTGGGATCTGGGTGGTCGGGAGAACTTCCGGGGTGGAGGCGACCTTGGTCTCCTCCTCGGCCGGCTGGGTCCACACCGGACGGTTCGCGTCGACCGTGTTCTGGCGGAAGAGTTCCGGGGTCTCGGTGATGATCTTGCCTGGGGATTCGAGACCCACGATGCCGACGAGCTTGCCGTCGGCGATGAAGCCGGTGAGGCCGTTCACGTCGGTGGTGTCGGTACCCAGGACGGGCAGTCCGGCGCCCTGGACCCGCATGCCGTACTGCTCGGTCCAGAACCGGGGCACCGGCGTGTACGGCTTGGCGTGCGAACGGCCCACCAGCAGGTTCTCGGCGGCGGCGCGTCCGCCCTCGACGGCGTTCAGCCAGTGCTCGACACGGCGCACCGCGCCGTTGAAGCGCAGGTTGGGCCACCGGGCGACATCGCCGCACGCGACGATGTTCTCGGCGCCGACCACGTGGTTGGTGGCGTCGCAGAGGACGCCGTCCTCGATGACCAGACCGGAGCCGCGCAGCCAGTCGACGGCCGGTGAGGCGCCGACGGCCAGGACGACACAGGAGGCGAAGAAGACCTGGCCGTCCGAGAGATGGATGCCGATACCGCCGGGCTGGCGCACCCAGTGCTTGATGCCGACACCGGTGGCCAGACGCACACCGTGCTCGACGTGCGCCTCGGTGATCTTCTTGCCGATGTCGTCACCGACGACACCGCCCAGAAGCGCGGGCGACCGGACGATCAGCGCCACGTCGCGGCCCATGTGACGAACCGAACACGCGAGCTCGCAGCCGATGAAGCCGCCACCGATGACGGCGACGAGGCCCTGCGACTGCCGGATGTTCTTGCGGATCGCGACCGCGTCGTCCAGCGTCCGCAGCACGTGCACCCGCGGGTCGTGGCGCGGCGCCCCGCCCATCGCCCTGGCGTCGACCCCGGTGGCGATGATCATGCCGTCGTACTTGATCTCCTCGCCGCCGGGCACCCAGACGGACTGCGTCTTCGGGTCCAGGTGCAGGGCCGGCGAGTTCA
Source organism: Lentzea atacamensis (assembly GCF_003269295.1). GTDB lineage: Bacteria > Actinomycetota > Actinomycetes > Mycobacteriales > Pseudonocardiaceae > Lentzea > Lentzea atacamensis. Next base: position 1,692,804 of record NZ_QLTT01000001.1, read on the forward strand.
GGCGCCACTCGGCGTCGAGATCGCCGGAGAACGACAGCAACGCGTCGTCGGGGTGCCATTCACCCGTGATGATCTGCTTCGACAGGCATGGGCGGTGGTACGGGAGGTGGCGCTCCGCCGACAGGATCGTGATCTGCCCGTCGAAACCCATCTCCCGCAGCCGTTCCGCGGAACGGACTCCTCCGAGCCCGCCGCCGACGACCACGATCCGTTCGCTCACTTCACTCGCTCCCTGATCTCGATCGCGCGCATCGGGCACGCGCGCTGCGCCGCTCGGGCCTGGGCGAAGTGCTCCTCCGGCGGCCGGCGGTTGTAGGTCAGGCGGTTGTCTTCGATCAGCTGGAAGACGTCCGGGGCCTCCGCCTGGCAGGTGCCGTAGCGGTGGCATTTCTCGTTGTTGACGCTCACGTCCATCGCGTCGCCCTCGCCTACGCCGGGTTCCTTGCCGCGCTCGGTGTCGAGCATGCCGATGCGCATGAGCACATCGGGCGGCAGGAAGCGGGCCAGGGCCAGGGTCGCGGTCGGGACGAGGACGGTGAGGCCGGCGAGCCACAGCACGGACAGGTTGCCGTTCGCGATGGCGCCGAACCAGGAGTGGACCACGGTGATGCCCACCGCGATGTAGGCGGTCTGATGGAACCGCAGCCACTTGCGGTAGAAGACTTTGTGTCGCATGGAGGCCAGTACGGCGATCGCGAGCATGACCTCCAGGCCGAGGATGCCGAGCGCGTGCCGGAACAGACCGCCGTCGACGAACGGCAGGACGAGCTTGATGAAGCTGAACGTGCCGGTCTGGATCAGTGTGAAGGCGAACGCGTGGATGGAGCCGAAAGCGATCGCCAGTGAGGCGAGCACCATGTGCCCGTTCTTCAGTCCTTCACGGCCGGTGAGCTTCTCCGCCCACCCGGTCGCGATCAGCACACCCCAGGACAAGGTGGCGCACATCAGGACGTAAGCCAGCCTGGCGGAGATCTGGGCCATCTTCTTGACGCCCGAGTCGAACTCGGACGACTGGGCCACCAGGAGCGGAATCTGGCTGGACAGCAACTCTTCCTCCGGAAAAGAACTTCTCGCGGGAACCCGCCCGGTCCTGTCGTGCAGGAGTGGACACATCAGGGCCGGGCGGGTGGGAACAGGTCCGCGTTGGAGTGCCTCTGACCTTGGGACACCACCTCCGTTTCCCGTTTTCTGACGGGGTCTTGCTGACCTACCGCACCGGTCGTCGCGGGCGGAGTACTCGGAGCAGGAGGATCGTGAGGACCGCTCCCGCGGCGGTGACCGTCAGGATCACCCACATGTTCGGCCCCTCACCGGAGGCCAGCGAGGCGTTGATGATGCCGCCGGCGGGCTGGGGTTCCGCGAAGGACGAGTCGCCCGCGAGACCGGTGCTCTCCAGCAACGTCATGTGCTTCATCACAACGTCGATACCGGCCTGCGCGAACGGGCGGATCGTGTCGTTGCGGGTCTGCGAGCGCACCTTGGCGACGAACATGAAGACCTGACCGTGCGCGGCCCGCAGCCGGGCGACGAACGCCTGGTCGAACGCGTCTCCGTCGAGCGCGCTGATCTCGTCCATCCACGACTGCTGCGCCGGGCTCGGCACGTCGGGAATGGTCACACCCAGCGTCGCGGCGGCCTTCTTCGTCGCCGCGTCCAGCATCATGTGGTCCAGCATGATCATCTTGCCGATCTGCTTGACCCGCGCGTTCGACCCCTTGGTGGCGGTGAGCTCACCCATGGGCATTTCCCACAGGCCCGCCTGGCGGACCTTCACCAGGAGTTCGCGGTCGTTCGCGGTCAACGGACCCGTCGGCGTGTCCTGCACTCCACCGGTGTCCGCGGGCTGCGCTTGAGCCGTGACGGTCACGCCGGAGAAGAGGAACAACATCGCCAAGACGGTGGCGAGGGCTCTGGTCATCGTCTTGATGTCCTCGTTGTTCAGTGGAAGTCGGTAGGGGTTCTGAAGATCGAGCAGTGGGCTCAGTAGCCGGGGGCGCCCGACGTCGGCGCAGGCGGCGGTGCCTGACCGTTGTTCGGGCTCGGGGACGTGCTCGGCTTGCTGCTGCTCTTGCTGTTGTTCTGCGCTTTACCGCCGGTGATCTTGGCGCCGTTCGGGGCGGTGACCCACCACGTTCCGTTCTTTCCCTGACCCTTCATGTCGCCGGCGACCTTGTCCTCGGCGTAGGTGTACTGCGGGAAACCGGCGATGGTGAGCTGCTTGGTGCCGTCCGGCCTGGTCAGGACGCCCATGGAGATCGGGTCGACCCCGGTCGCCATCGGTGCCTTGTCCGCGAGCACCGGCTTCCACGCCTTCGCGCACTCGCCCTCGCAGTTCGACTTGGACGGCTTGGGGGTGTCCCTGTCGAAGCGGTAGAGCGGGAGCCCTTCGGCGTCGGTGACGAACCAGCCCATCTGGTCGGTGTGCGCGATGAAGTACATGTTCGTACCGCCCAGATCAGCGGGTTTGGCCTGCAAGCCGCCCGTTGCCGCCCCTCCGGGAGGAGTCTGGGTGCTACCGCACGCGGTGAGGCTGACAGCCAGTGCCGCCAGGGCGGTGATGGCTCGACCACGTCGCATCGGCAGGTCCTTTCTCGGCTGGGGGTACCGAGGAGTACGGACACGATCCGGCAACGGTTCACGAAGTTCGTGAGGAATATTTGCCTCTCGACTTCCGCCGGTTCATGAGGCAAGGATGTCCCCCGTGGCGCGGCATAGACGTCAACGAGAGTTAGACGAACAATCACCAAGACCGGGATCCCTCGAGGAAGAGTTGATCCGTCGGCTGTACGAGGAATTCGGCAGCGCCCTGCTCGGGCACTGCATGAGGTTGACGGGCCATGATCGTCAGTGGGCCGAGGACATCGTGCAGGAAACCCTGGTCAGGGCATGGCGCAACGCCGAAAAACTCGAACGTGACCCCGTGCTCCTGCGGTCGTGGTTGTTCACGGTGGCAAGGCGGTTGGTCATTGACGACAGACGTAAGAGGAGCGTCCGTCCGCAGGAGTTCGAACTGACCCCTTCGGACGAGTCGCCATCGGGCGGCGAGGAGGATCGCACCCTCGCGGCGATCGTCGTCGCCGAGGCGATGAACGGTCTCTCAGAGGAACACAGGGAGGCTATTCTCGAGACATATCTGCGGGACCGCACCGTCGGTGAGGCCGCGGCGGCACTGGGTGTGCCACCGGGAACGGTCAAGTCGAGGGTGTACTACGCGCTCCGTGCGTTGCGGCGTGCGTTGCACGATCGGGGAGAGACGCGGTGACAACGGCACCAGATCACCTCGACGTCGCCGCCTACGTGCTCGGCATCCTCGATGCCGATGAGGTGGAGGCGTTCGAGAACCACCTGACCGAATGTCGGCGGTGTGCTCTTGACCTGCGCGACTTCGCGGTGGTGCCGGACCTCATCGACGAGGCCGACGCGGGCGGAATGCTGCGCGGAACAGCTCCGGAACGCCCGGACGGCAAGTCGGTGCGGGTCATGCTCGACGCCGTCGCGGCGCGCAGGAAGCGCAGACGGTGGTTCGTCGCCCAGGGTGTCGCGGCCGCCGCCGCCGGCATCGTGGCGGTGACGGCTGTCGTCACCTCGCTGGTCGTACGTGGCGGCGAGGACGGTTCGAACCAGGCAGCGCCCCCGAACCCCGGCACCACGACATCGCAGACTCGTGTGGCGAACAACTCCACCGACTCGTCGATGAAGGTGCAGCAGCAAGACCCCAACAGCGGTGTCTTCACGAAGATCACCGCTTCGGACGAGCCGTGGGGCACCTCGATGGACATCGAGGTCAGCGGCATGACCGGCCCCAGCCGGGGCTCGCTCGTCGCCGTCGGGCGCGCGGGCCGTGTCGCCCAGGTCACCTCCTGGTACGCGCCGGAGCCGGTCGCGGGCGACTCCAAGACCATCCGCCTGCAGGCGAACGTGGCCATGCGCTGGCACGAGATCGCGACGTTCCGGATCGTCGACGAGAACGGCAAGACCCTGCTCGAGGCCGTCGCTTCCTGACGCTTCCGGACACCAGACCACTGCCCCTGCGGGATCCGTGAGATCCTGTGGGGGCGGTTGTCGTTTTTGGGGAGGCTGTGCACGTGGCGATTGGCCCGTCAGCTGTCGAGCGCTGGCTCGATCTGTCCACAGAGGAGCTACGTGCTCAGGTCAAGCAGCTCGTGTCCGCCCGGCTACCGGGCGATCACGCTGTGTGGCAGGCGATCCGGCGTCATCCAGCGCTGGTCCCGCGCATCCGCGGTGTCCTCTCCGGACTCGCCGCGACCGCGGCGGGCAGCAAGGACGAGGCCATGCAGAAGGTCTGGATCTCCAACGCGCGCGCCGCTCTGGACCTCCCGGCGCCGGTGAAGGCCGCGCGCAAGCCGGTGGTGAAGGAGGATCCGGTGCCCGAACCGGAACCCGTCATCGAGCTGAAGCAGCCAGAGGCGCAGCAGCAGAAGCAGCCGCACAAGCCAGCGCCAACGATGCTCTTCCAGGAGCCGAGTTGAGTGCCGCGGCCTCCAACTTTCACCGCGTCTTCCGGCGCCCGGCAGGGCGCCTCGCGGCACCGGCCCCGCATCCACGGACAACCAGTACGAGGACGCGGGGCCGGCACCGCGATGCACCCGTCTGAACGGCGACACACGAGGCAAAGGCTGGAGGCCGCGGCACTGTGGTCATCTTCGGATCGCTCATCTCCCTGTCAGGTCTGCTGATCCTGCTGTTCCGCACCGCGAGCCTGGGCGGGCTCAGCCCCACCGTCGTCGGCTGGGTGATGATCCCGCTCGGCCTGGTGTTCGCGGTGCTGGGCGTGCTGCGCAACCGGCGCAAACGCGGTCAGAAGGGCCCCGGCCCGGTCGGCAACCCGATCCAGCGCGCGAAGGCGTTGCCACGCCTGTGGAAGGCCTGGCGCAGCGGCAAGTACCCGGAGCTGCCGCGCAGCCAGGTGATGATGTGGGCGGTCGCGCTGGTGTACCTGGTGTCGCCGATCGACGTCGTGCCGGAGCTCCTGCCGGTGATCGGGGTCACCGACGACGCCGGGGTCGCGGTGTGGCTGCTCAGCAGCCTTTCGATCGCGTCAGGTTCGTTCCTGCGCTGGGAGAAGGACCATCGCGACCCGAGCCGCGGGATCGAGTCCCCGTGAGGCCTCCTCGCGCATGATCGCAGCCAGGCCGGGCGACGTCTCGGTCACCGGCCGGAAGCCGAGGCGTTCGTAGTACGGAGCGTTCCACGGCACGTCACGGAACGTCGTCAGCGTCACCGCGTGCCCGCCGCGCTTCACGTGCTCGATCAGCGCCGCACCGATCCCCTGGCGTGCGTGTGAGGGGTGCACGCTGACCTGGTGGACGTGCTTCGCGCCGTCCACGTCACCCACCGCGATGAACGCGAGAGGCACGCCCTGCTCGCCCACCGCGACCCAGACTTCGTGCTCTGCCAGCGCTTCCAGGGACATCGGGTCGTCATCCGCGATCTCCGGCATGCCGATGTCGCGGAACGGCTCTCCGGACGCGACTTCGATCTCCTGGAGGTACGGCAGTTCGGCTGGTTGGACGAGACGGATCAACACGCGCGCAATCCTGGTAGGTCGGACGCGAACGCCGCACCTGAATAACGTTAAAGTCCGACCTGATGCGAACCAGAACCGTGCGGGTCCTCCTGGTCGAGGACGATGATGGCGACGCCCTGCTCGTCGAGGCACTGCTCGAAGAGGCGAGGGCGCCGTTCATCCTGTCGCGCGCCCGCTCACTGGCTGAGGCGGAGCGCCTTCTCTCCGACGCCGAGTGTGTGCTGCTCGACCTGGGCCTTCCCGACGCGCACGGGCTCGACAGCCTGCACCGGCTGCTCAGCAAGCCGGACGCGCCCGCGATCCTCGTGCTGACCGGGCTGGACGACGAACGCGAAGGCATCGACGCGGTCTCGGCCGGTGCGGAGGACTACCTCATCAAGGGCCAGGTCGACGGCGAGCTGCTGCTGCGCGGTGTCCGGTACGCGGTCGAACGGCGGCGCGCCGACGACGCCCAGTTCCAGCTGCGCGAGGCCAAGCTGCTCGCCGCGGAACGGTCCCGTCTCGAACGCGGCCTGCTCCCTCCCCCGCTGCTGAAGGGCTCCGACCTCGACCTCGCGGTGCGCTACCAGCCCGGTGGCCAGCGGATGCTGCTGGGCGGCGACTTCTACGACGCGGTCGGGCTGCCGGACGGCTCGGTGCACGCGATCATCGGCGACGTCTGCGGCCACGGCCCCGACGAGGCCGCCCTCGGCGTCTGCCTGCGCATCGCGTGGCGTGCCCTGGTGCTCGCAGGAGAACCTCCGGAGAAGGTGCTGCGGACGCTCGACCAGGTGCTCGTCGCCGAACGACACGGCGAGGGCATCTTCACCACCGCGTGCGTGGTCACCGTGGCACCGGACCGGCGGTCCGCGCGCTACTTCCTGGCCGGCCACCCGGAGCCGTTGCTGGTGGTCGGCCAGCAGATCGTCGACCTGCCGAAGTGCAAGGTCGGCGTGCCGCTGGGCGTGCTGCCGGACTACGCGTGGACCGGTGTGGACGTGCCGTTGCCCCCTGGCTGGCAGCTCGTCTGCTTCACGGACGGACTGATCGAGGGCCGGGTACCCGGTGACACCGATCGGCTCGGTGTCGAGCGCCTGTGCGAGATCCTGCGTGACCAACTGCGGCGAGGGCCTGACTGGCTGGACCCGCTGATCGCGGAGGTGACCAAGCTCAACGGAGGGGAACTCGACGACGACATGGCCGTGCTGCTGCTGAAGGACCCCGCGTGAAGCTGACGGAGAGGCTGCCTGCGAGCAGGCTGCTGACCGCCATCGTCACGATCCTGCTGGCCATGACAGCGGTGGCGATCGCGTCGACGGTCGTCGCACTGGACTCGCTGAGCGATGCGCGGAAACAGTCGATCGACCGGATCGCACCGGCGGAGCGCCGGGCGAAGGACCTGAACCGCGCGCTGCTCGACCAGGAGACCGGCCTGCGCGGTTACGTGTTGACCGGCGAACAGGACTTCCTCAAACCGTACCTCGACGGGCAGACCGCCGAGGTGCAGGCCGCGCAGGACGTGAAACGCCTCGTCGGCGACGTCAACGGCCGGGTGAGCCGCATCGAGGAGCTCACGCGGCAGTGGCGGTCGCAGTACGCGGAGCCCGCGATCGCGGGTGTCCGGCAGTCCGGTCCGGCCGGCACACTCGTATCGGACACCGATCGCGGCAAGGCGCTGTCCGACCAGCTCCGCAGCGAGGCCGGTGCGGTGCAGGCCGACATCGGCAGCCTCGGCGAGACGGCGCGCCAGGACGTCGAACACGCCGCGAAGGTCGTGCTGTGGCTGGTGATCGGCATGGGCGTGTTGCTGGTCGCGGTGATCGGCGGACTGTCGTTGCTGTTGTACCGCCTGCTGGTCGCGCCGCTCGCGGAACTCGCCGAGCAGGTCCGCCAGGTCGCGTCCGGAGACTTCCAGCACGAGATCGATGTGAACGGCCCGCGCGAAACCGTCATGCTCGGCGAAGACGTCAACGCCATGCGCCGCCGCATCGTGCAGGAGCTGGCCACATTGGACGCGGCCTCCGCCGAGCTGCAACGGTCGAACTCCGAGCTGGAGCAGTTCGCCTACGTCGCCTCCCACGACCTGCAGGAGCCCCTGCGCAAGGTGGCGTCGTTCTGCCAGCTGCTGCAACGACGGTACGGCGGCAAGCTCGACGAGCGCGCCGACCAGTACATCGAGTTCGCCGTCGACGGCGCCAAGCGGATGCAGGGGCTGATCAACGACCTGCTGGCGTTCTCCAGGGTCGGCCGGATCACCCGCGAACGCACGATGGTCGACCTGGGTGAGGTAGTGCGCCAAGTGGTGGACAACTTCTCCGAGCGCATCGAGGAAACCGGCGCCCGCGTCGACGTCGTTGGCGACCTGCCTTCCGTGCGAGGTGAGGCGACTCTGCTCAGCGCGGTGTTCCAGAACCTGATAAGCAATGCGTTGAAGTTCAGAGGCAGCGAGACGCCGGTGATCACCATCGGCGCCGAACCCGACGGCGATCTCTGGAAGTTCTCCGTACGTGACAACGGCATCGGGATCGAGCCGGAGTACGCTGACCGGATCTTCGTCATCTTCCAGCGCCTGCACCCGAAGGACGCCTACCCGGGCACGGGCATCGGGCTGGCGATGTGCCGGAAGATCGTCGAGTACCACGGCGGCACCATCTGGCTGAAGACCGATGTGGACGCCGGGACGACGTTCGAGTTCACGCTGCCCGTCGCCCTGGAAGACCTGGTTGAGGAAACGCATGACTGAAGCATCGTTGAACGTGATCGACGTCCTGCTCGTCGAGGACGACCCCGGCGACGCGCTGATGACGCAGGAGGCGTTCGAGCACCACAAGATCCGCAACGTTCTGCACGTGGTGAAGGACGGTGTGGAGGCGCTGGAGTTCCTGCGGCGCGAGGGCCGGTACACCGAGGCTCCCCGGCCGGGGCTGATCCTGCTCGATCTGAACCTGCCCCGCAAGGACGGCCGCGAGGTGCTGGCCGAGGTGAAGGGCGATCCCGAGCTGCGGTCGATTCCCGTGGTGGTGCTGACGACCTCGGAGGCGGAGGAGGACATCCTGCGCAGCTACAGCCTCTACGCCAATGCGTACGTCACCAAGCCGGTGGACTTCGACAGGTTCATCGAGGTCGTCCGCCAGATCGACGACTTCTTCGTCACCGTGGTGAAGCTGCCGCGCTGATCACGGCGGCGCTGAAGTCGAGGCAGTGCCGGCAGATCCGTACGGTCCCGCTCTCGTGGACGGGCCTGGTCTCGCCGCAGAACGAGCACTCGCCGTCCTCGGCGACCTGGAGCGACGCGACGCAGATGTCGCAGATCATCGTGCTCGGGCCGGCCATCATCTTGTCGACGTCACCGCCGCTGCGGCCGCAGAACGAACACAGCTCGGTGCGCTTCGAATGCTCGACGATCTGATGCACGCGCTGATGGCTCATCTTCAGCGCTTCCGCGATCTCGCGCATCGAACCGCCGGCGCGGTGCAGGCGCAGCACGGTGTGGTGGTAGACGGCCTTGGCGATGTCGGCCCGGTCCTGTGCGGCCGCGGCCGCGGTGCACGCCTTGCGCGCCGCCGCCAGCAACTCCTCGTCGAGGGTCATGGCGTCTAGGCTAGCTAGACGCGTCTAGTATGTCTAGACAGCGAGTCAGTCGACGCCGCGGACGATCAACGGATCGTCGTCGGCTTGGACGACCCACTCCTGGTCTTCTCGTGGTTCGGGGACGACAGACGCCCAGAGCCCGTCTCCTCCAGGCCTGATGGTCACATTCGGCGCAGTCATGTTCTCTGGCTACCCGATTGCGCGGCACGTATGCCCGACAACATGGTCGTGATGGCGGCCATCACCCGTGCGGTGGCCTCGTCCAGCACCTCGGCGGTCAGCTCGAGGTCGTACAGGTCGGACAGGTCGACCGGCGCGCCGGCGACCACGTCGACCTTCTTGCGCGGCAACAGCCTCGGCAGGATCGTGCCCCTGGGCAGCAGGTCCTGCGTGCCCCACTCGGCCACCGGGATCACGGGCACCTGGCTCTCCAGCGCCATGCGCGCGACGCCGGACTTGCCCTTCATCGGCCAGCCCTCCGGGTCGTCGGTGAAGGTGCCCTCGGGGAACACCATCACGCACTCGCCGTTCTGGAGCGCCTCCACGGCCGGCTTGAGGGCCTCGGACGCTTTGACCGTGCCGCGTTCCACCGGGATGTGACCGCCCGAGCGCATGACCCGGCCGATGACCGGCATACGCCACAGCGACGCCTTCGCGAGCACGCGCGGCACCCGGCCGGACGTAAGCGCGAACACCACGGCGGCGACCGTGTCGGAGTTGGACAGGTGGTTGAACGCGAGGATCACGCCGCCGTTGCCCGGTACGTGCTGCCTGCCGCGCACCCGCAGACGAACGAAGAGCACGACGATCGGCCACAGCACGTCGATCGCCAGCGAGAACCAGAAGCCCCTGCCTCTCCGGGGCATCTTCCAGGTCCAGGCGGCCAGCTCCAGCGGTGTCACGGTTGGTATTCGAGCACGCCGCCGTTCATCGTTCGGGTCAATTCGCCACGTTCGACCAGAACATCGAGATGCGCGGCCGTCTCCCCGATCGCGAGCACCTGGTTGAACATGTCGAGGTCGTCGAACCGGCGCTGGCGGCGGGTCCACCCGATCTTGCGGGCGGTCTCGAACGCCGAGCCGCTGACCGCCTTGAGGATCTCCTCCAGGCGCTGTTCGTGGTGGTGCAGCAGCTCGTCGACGCGGGCGTGCGAGCTGTCCGTCACCGGGCCGTGGGCCGGCAGCAGGCGCAGGTCCGGCAGCTCACGGGTGAGCCTGAGCGACGTCATGTAGTCGCCGAGCGGCAGTTCGGGGCGCAACGGCTCGAAGCCGATCGACGGCGTGATGTGCGGGAGCACGTGGTCGCCGGAGAACAGCACCTTCGCGGTGTGGTCCACGAACACCACGTGACCTCGGGTGTGGCCGGGCGTCGGAACGACCTCCAGCTCGCGGTGTTCGAGGCCGACCTTGCCCCGGACCAACCACTCGTCCGGCTCCTCGTAGTCGCGCAGGGCCTCGCCGCGGTCGACGTGGTGCATGATCTTGATCCACGTCTCCGCCAGCTCGCTCGCGCCCCACTTGCGCAGGTCGTCGACGTGCTGGTCTTCCTGCCCGTGCAGGATGTGCCGCAACGAGGGCTGCTCGCCGAGGCCGAGCCCGATCTTGGCGCCGAACATGCGCCGCAGCGACACCGCCATCGTGAAGTGGTCGCGGTGCACGTGCGTGACGAGGAACCTGCGGATGTCCTCGAAGCCCTTGTTCAGCGTGCCCAGCGCGGCTTCCAGCTGGTCACGTGCCTCGTCCAGCGCCCAGCCGGAGTCGACCATGACCAGGCCGTCGCCGTCCTCGATCGCGTAGACGTTGACCGCGCGCAGGCCGTCGTTCGGCAACGGCAGCGGGATGCGGTGCACGCCTGGTGCCACCTCGAACGCGCCCGGTTCACTCCACACGCCCGCTCACCTCATTGTTAGCGCTTGCAAGTAATTCTTACCGGACGGTAACACGGTATTCCGGGTGCTTGTCGATGTACTTCGCCACGAACGGGCAAATCGGCGAGACCTTGAGACCACGGGCCTGCGCGTCGTCGAGCGCGAACTTCGCGAGCTGCGCGCCGAGGCCCTGACCGGCGTACGCCTCGTCGACCTCGGTGTGCGTCAACGCGATGACGTCACCGATGAGCTGGTAGTCGAGCTGACCGGCCAGCTGACCGTCGACGTGGAGCTCGTACCGGCTGTCCGTCTCGTTGTTGATGACCATGCCGACCATCTTGCCCCGGACGGATGGAAAATGACGGGCATGGACGTCTACCTGCTGATCCTGGGTGACCACCTGCCCAACCCGTGCACGGGTGAGGAAGTGCCCCAGGCCGACCGGCTGCGGGCGATGGTCGAGCAGGCGGTCGTGGCCGAGGAGGCGGGCTTCACGGGTGTCGCGATCGGTGAGCACCACTTCACCCGCTACATCGTGTCGGCACCGGAACTGCTGCTCGCCTGGGTGGCGGCGCGGACGTCCACGCTCAAGCTCTCCACCGGCGTGACGCTGCTCGCCCACCGCGACCCCGTGCTGGTCGCCGAGTCCCTCGCCACCCTGGACGTGCTGTCCAACGGCCGGGCCGAGCTGATCGTGGCGCGCGGGGTCGACCAGCAGACGGACGCGGCGTTCGGGGTGCAGCCCGGCGAGCTGCGCGAGCGGTTCGAGGAACACCTGCGGTTGCTGATCAAGCTCCTCGAGGAACCCGGCGTGAGCTGGGACGGCCGGTTCCGCGGCCCGCTGAGCCAGGTGACCACGACGCCGCGGCCGGTGCAGCTGCCGCGGCCGACCGTGTGGATCGGGTCGGGGTCGGCGGTGTCCGCGAATCTGGGCGCCGAGCTGAAGATGCCGCTGATGCTGCCGTCGACGCTGCGGGATCCCTCCATCTACGCCGACGTCGTGCGGCACTACCGCGAACGCTTCCCCGGCGGGCGGGTCGGCGTGCCGAGTCACGTCTTCGTGGCGCACGAGGACGCGCGGGAACGGTGGCGGCCGCATCTGGCCGAGTACGCGCGGTTCGCCGATCCGTGGCGCGGGGACGGTGCCGTCGACGTGGACGCGATCATGGACGGCGCGGCGGTGTGCGGGACGCCGGACGAGGTGGCGGCGCGCCTGAACGCGTTGGCGCAGCAGCTGTCCATCGACACGCACCTGGTGATGGTGGACATCGGCGGCATGCCGCACGACTCCGTCATCGAGACGATCCGCCTGTTCGGTGCGGAAGTGCTGCCGAAACTTGTTTAACGCCGGCGCTGCCAAGGGTTAACACACAGCCGTCACGATTGAGGTCGTGGGCATCACCGTCATCGGCATCACGCATCCAGGTCAGGTCGGGGCACTCCCCGGCGGCACGAACGTGCTGGTGCTGGCCGATGACGGCACGTACGCCGATGAGTTCCTCGACACCGACTTCCGTGCGCACCAGCTGGTGGTGCGCGCACACGGGCGCGGGTCGGCTTTCTTCGGGGTGGCGGACAAAGCCCGTGAGTTGGGTGCGGAGCGGCTCCTCTTCGGCGGCGTGCACGACACCGCCGCCTCTTTTGCCGCCGGAGAGGACCCCGTGCTCGTGCTCGGCGTGCGACCGCCGGGCGGGCCGATCGTCTGCAACGCCGCGTTCCTCGAGTGGCTGGACCGGTGGCCGCGACCGGCCCGCGCCTACGGCGAGGACGTGGACCACTGGCTCGCCGAGAACGCGTTGAGGGAAGGCCTCCGCGTCGAACTGGTTTCATGGAGAATGGAACCGATCGTCTCAATGCGACGGAAGTTGACGGCCTAGTCATCGGAAGGCTGAAGACACTGCGGCCGCAGTGAAATACCGTTCCTCCCGCACCGCATCTGCGTGTACACGCAGCGCAGCTGAGAGATCTCTCAGCGTGGCGGCGGGGGGCGGGGTCGCCGGGGTCAATCTCAGGGTCGTCTCAGTGGAAGACCTGACCCTTCGGTGTGCCCGTGTCGCCGAAGATGGTGCGCACGAGACCCACAGGAGGGGACAAACAGTGAGCGCGTCCGATGGAGTCGCGGCCAGAGCCGTTGACGTGTGGAAGGAATACGGGTCCGGCGACGCCGCCGTGACCGCGCTCGCGGGGGTGAGCGTCGACCTGGAGACGTCCAGGTTCACTGCGATCATGGGGCCGTCGGGATCGGGCAAGTCGACGTTGATGCACTGCCTCGCGGGCCTCGACGACGTGACTCGCGGCGAGGTGTGGATCGGTGACACGAAGGTCACCGGGCTGAAGGACCGCGGTCTCACGGAGCTGCGGCGCGACAAGGTCGGCTTCATCTTCCAGCAGTTCAACCTGCTGCCGACGCTGACGGCCGAGGAGAACATCACGCTGCCGCTCGCGATCGGCGGCAAGAAGGTCGATCGCGCGTGGTTCGACGTCGTCGTCGACACGGTGGGCCTGAGGGACAGGCTGACCCACCGGCCGACGCAGCTGTCGGGTGGCCAGCAGCAGCGCGTGGCGTGTGCGCGTGCGCTGGTGTCGCGGCCGGACGTGGTGTTCGCCGACGAGCCGACCGGCAACCTGGACTCGCAGTCCGGTGCCGAGGTGCTGGGTTTCCTGCAGCGGTCCGCGCGTGAGTTCGGCCAGACCATCGTGATGGTCACGCACGACCCGAACGCCGCGTCGTACGCCGACCGCGTCATCTTCCTCAAGGACGGCAACATCGTCCGGGAGCTCCTTTCGCCGTCCGCGGAAGAAGTTCTCGACACGATGAAGCACCTCGACGCACCCGGAATGATCGAGCACAGCGGTAGCAGCCATGTTTAAGGCGACTATCAAGAGCTTGCTGTCGCGCAAGCTCCGGCTGGTGCTGTCCGCGCTCGCGGTGGTGCTGGGCGTGATGTTCGTGTCCGGTTCGTTCGTGCTGACCGACACGCTGCAGCGGTCGTTCACCGACCTGTTCTCGTCGGCTTTCGCCAATGTGGACGTTTCGGTGTCGCCGAAGACGGAGAAGGGCAAGGAACCCGTACCGCTGACGCCCCAGGCCATCGCCGACGTGAAGTCGGTGCCGGGCGTGGCGTCGGCCGTCGGTGACGTGCAGGGCTCCGCGCGGCCGATCGGCAAGAACGGCAAGGTGATGACCACCTCCGGGGCGCCGCGGTTCGGCGCCAACTGGACGGGCACCGGCCAGGAGAAGATCCGGGAGGGCAGGGCCCCTCAGGCGGACAACGAGGTCATCGTCGGCGCGTACCTCGCGTCGTCCGGCCAGTTCAGGGTGGGCGACGACATCTCGCTGCTCACCCTGGAGCCCAAGAAGACCTTCAAGATCACCGGCATCTACGAGTACGCGGGCGGGCGCGAGTCGCTGGGCGGCGAGCTGTCGGTGGCGTTCACCGAGCCGGTCGCGCAGCAGTTGTTGCTGGGCAAGAAGGACGTGTACTCGTCGATCACCGTGACGGCGGCGAACGGCCAGTCGGAAGACGCTCTGCGCAACGCCGTCGCGGCGAAGCTCGGCTCCGGCTACGAGGTGAAGACCGGTGCCACGCTGGCGAAGGAGCAGGCCGACCAGATCAACGAGGGCCTGAAGTTCTTCAACTACGTGCTGCTCGGGTTCGCCGGCATCGCGTTGTTCGTCGGAATCTTCATCATCCTCAACACGTTCTCCATCATCGTCGCCCAGCGCACGCGTGAGCTCGCGCTGCTGCGGTCGATGGGCGCGTCACGACGCCAGGTCATCGGGTCCGTCGTGCTGGAGGCGTTCGTGATCGGCCTGATCGCCTCGATCGTCGGCCTCGGGGCGGGGATCGGCGTGGGCGCGTTGCTGGCGAAGATCTTCAGCTCGGTGGGCGGGACGAACCTGCAGCTCGCGGGCATCGGTGTGCCGATGTCGGCGGTGATCTCGTCGTTCGCGGTCGGCATCGTCGTCACGATGATCGCGGCGGTCATGCCGGCGCTGCGGGCCTCCCGGATCGCCCCCGTGGCGGCGATGCGGGAGGCGGCGACGCCGGACCGGCCGCTGACGAAGATCACGATCACCGGTGCGCTGGTGGCCGCCGCGGGTGGCACGGCGCTGGGCTTCGGGTTCCGGCAGGCGTCGCTGCCGCTGATCTTCGGCGGCATCCTGGTGGCGTTCATCGGCGTGGCGTTGCTGACCCCGCTGCTGTCCAAGCCGATGGTGTCGCTGATCGGCCGGCTGCTGTCGTGGTCGATGCCGGGACTGCTGGGCCGCAGGAACTCCGCGCGCAACCCGCGCCGGACCGCGATCACCGCGGCCGCGCTGATGGTCGGCATCTCGCTGATCACCGGCGTGAGCGTGGTGCTGACGTCGGCGACCAAGTCGATCGAGAAGCTGGCCGCCGGCCAGATCCAGACCGACCTGATCATCTCCGGCGAGGGCCAGATGGAGGGCATGCCCGCGTCGTTCAAGCGGGACGTGCTGACGAAGGTCGAGCAGACAGAAGGCGTGAGCTCGGCGTTCGGCTGGGCCTCCGACGGCGTGCTGCAGGGCGAGGACCAGCTGTTCGCGATCGCCCCGACAAGCGTGCCCGCGATGAAGCAGATGTTCGGCCTCAAGCCGAAGCACGGTGACATCGCGCCGCTGAAGGAGAACCAGCTCGCGCTGCCGGAGGACCTCGCGTCCGAGAAGGGCCTCTCGGTCGGCAGCACGCTGACCCTGCAGCTGGCCAGGAGCGAGGAGCCGCGCACGTTCACCGTCGGGTTCGTCTGGGCCAAGACCCAGGTGCTGCAGGGTGCGCTGGTGCTGCCGGAGTCCGCGTCCCGCGACTTCCGGTCCGACCAGATCGTCCAGGCGTTCCTGCAGGTGAAGCCGGGGACGGCGGTGGCGGACGTGCAGAAGCGCGTCGAGCCGCTGCTCGCCGACAACCCGGAGATCACCGTGCAGGACCGCAGCGGGTTCGTGAAGCAGACGACCTCGCAGTTCGACACGGTCCTGCTGATGATCCAGATCCTGCTGGCGCTGGCGATCCTCATCGCGGTCCTCGGCGTCATCAACACCCTGGCGCTGTCGGTGATCGAGCGGACCCGCGAGCTGGGTCTGCTGCGGGCCATCGGCATGCGGCGGGCGCAGGTGATGCGGATGATCACCGTCGAGTCGGTGGTGATCTCGGTGTTCGGCGCGGTGCTCGGCCTCGCGGTCGGTGCGGCGCTGGGCGTCGCGACCGTGCAGGCGTTGAAGGACCAGGGCATCTCGGAGATCGGGTTCCCCTGGGTCACCATGGTCCAGTACCTGGTGGTGGCCGCGGTCGTCGGTGTGATCGCGGCGATCCTGCCCGCGATCAGGGCCGCTCGCCTCAACGTGCTGGACGCGATCGCCTACGAGTGATCGTCCCCTGAGGGGAACCGGATCACGTTGAGCAAGCGGGGCCGCCGACCGTCTCCCGGACGGTTGGCGGCCCCTTTTCGCGAGTGCCGCCCGCGGAGGTCAGTAAGGTGCTATGAGCCGCGTCCACGTCTTGACCAGCCACGACTCGTACTGCTCGATCGTTTGCTCCGTCGTCTTGGTGAGCGGCATGCCCTCCAGCAGCGGTGCCACCACTTCAAGCTGCCCGTCTCCGGGTTGGAGAAGTCACTGGCCTGGTACTCCGGCCACCTCGGCTACTTCCCGGTGATGCACTTCGTCGAGGAAGGGTGCTGATGGGCGTCGCCCTGACACATCCCAACGGAGGGCCGGGCTTCGCGATCCGCTCAACCCCGAGAAGGCCGCCGCGGCATCCGGGTTCGACTACTTCGCGATCGGCGTGCCGGGCAAGGACGCGCTCAACGCGCTCGCGGCGAACCTGGCCGCGCGGGGCGTCGCGCACGACGGCGTGATGCGCACGCGGGTCGGCTGGCTGCTGTCGGGAATCACCGACCCGGACGGCTACGACATCCGCTTCTACACGGTGCCGCTGGAGATCCCGGAGGGCGCCGGGCTGATGGTGAGAGAGTCGTGACCACCACCGTCTCCCCCGCCCGGCACATGGCGTCCATCGCTTCCGGACTGTTCGCCCTCTGTCTCTTCGGGACGGTCGCAGTCGTGCTCACGCAACTGACGGGGTCGTCGCGCATCTGACCGGTGCGATCTCCGTCGCGACCCTGCGCAGCTGGACCGCGTACGTCGCGGAATCGGTCGTGCCGTGGTCATTCACGCTGTGCCAGGCCGTCGCACTCCGGCACTGGCCACAGGTGGGTGGTTTCCGCCGCCGGAGCAACAGAAACCACCCACCGGCGATCAGGCGTGCGGACAGGTGTCCCGGTAGGCCGAGATGAGCGTGTTCGGCGCCGGGGCCGGGCAGAGGAACTGGTCGTAGCGCAGGTCGTCGTCGACGAACCGCTTGAGCCACGACAGCGTGTACTTGCGGACCGTCACGTTGTCACTGCGCGGATCCGAGTGGTCGCCGCCGCGCAGTTCCAGGAACGCCTTGTCGGGCGCCGCCGTCATCGAGGTGTAGAACGGCAGCGAGTGCTGGGAGTTGGGTGCGGTCGGGTCGTTCTGGCCGCCGAGCACCAGGGTCGGCACCCCGACGGTCGACCAGTTCTTGGTCGTGTGCCATCCGGCCAGCGGGATCGAGGCCTGCAGGGCCGGGCGGCTGACGGAGGCGCGCAACGCCCCGCCACCACCCATCGAGTGGCCCATCACGGCGAGCCGGGTGGCGTCGACGCGCGGGTTCGTGCGGACCGCGTAGTCGAGGGCCGCGAGCAGCTGGCGGCCCCGGCTGTCGGGGTCGTCCCAGCCCGACAGCGTGTTGATGGTGACCACCACGAAGCCGTACGACGCGAGGCGCGGCCCGAAGTGCGCGACGGACGACTGGGTGGCTGTGAAGCCGGGTGAGATCGCGACGGCACCGAAGGTGAGGTTGCTGGTCGGTGTGTAGATGGTGCCGCCACCGAAGTTCGACTGGCGGGGAATGGCGGCCTGGGTGACGGCGAACGTGCCTCGGGAGGCCTCCACCGATGCGGCGGTGGGTGCCGGGCCGCGTTCGTAGGGGTTGGCCGCCGCTGAGGCAACAGCAGGGGCGGTGGCCGGGATCAGCGCCAGGACTAGTGCCGCAAACACAGCTTTGATGCGCACGACGATGACACCTCGAATTGGTTGCAGGGGTACCAATTGCGACAGCGATCCCAACGCTACCGCTCAGTAGCCCCATTGAGGTTCGGCCACATGGATGGTTGCCGGAACATTTCGATGCCGTTCCAACGGACGTCACCGAATCGTTCCCGGTTACACAGCGCAGCAGATCGGTGAATTGTCGTCCGATGCAGTCACCGTAGAGGCGGTATGCGGCGAATCGGATGGCGCACAAGGGTGATCGCGTGCCCACTCGGAGACAGTTCCTCGTTCTGAGCTCGACGGCGGCTTTGACCAGCCTGCTGTCCGAGACTCCCGCGTCCGCCGCCGAAGTCGCGCAACCGTACGCGTCGTACTGGCACCCGGCCACGATCCTCGACTGGGATCCGTCGACGGACCGGGACGCCAGGTACAACCGCAGCACCGTGCCGCTGGCCAAGCGTGTTGTCCCGGCCCGCCCTGCCAACGCCCACGCCCACACCGGTGAGGCGCGAGTGCAGGCGTTGGTCGCGTACGCGCCGACGAGCAACAACCCGGCACAGGGCTCGCTCGACATGAATTACTACGCCACGAACTACTGGCAGTACATCGACGAGCTGGTGTTCTGGGGCGGTTCCGCGTCCGAAGGCCTGATCCTCGCGCCGAACCCGACCGTCACCGACGCCGCGCACCGCAACGGTGTCCGCGTGATCGGCAACGTGTTCCTCCCGCCCACGGCCTACGGCGGCCAGCTGCAGTGGGTCCGCGACTTCGTCCGGCGCGAGGGCGACAGGTTCCCGGTGGCGGACAAGATGATCCAGGTCGCCAGGCACCACGGTTTCGACGGCTGGTTCCTCAACCAGGAGACCGCGGGCGGCGACGCTAAGCTCGCCGGCGACATGCGCGACTTCATCGTGTACCTGAAGAAGAGCGGGCTGCGGGTCATCTGGTACGACGCGATGACCAACACCGGCAGCGTCTCCTGGCAGAACGCGCTGACCTCGCGGAACCAGATGTTCTTCGAGCAGTCCGACGAGATGTTCCTGAACTTCTGGTGGAGCGCGAGCGGTCTGCAGAACTCGGCGAACCTCGCCAGGCAGCTGGGCCGCAGCCCCTACGACCTCGCGTCCGGTGTGGACGTCGAGGCGAACGGCTACAACACGAGCGTCGGCTGGGCGTCCGTCTTCCCCGAGGGCAAGCCGCACACCACGTCGCTCGGCTTCTACCGTCCGGAATGGACGTTCAAGTCGGCCGCCGGTCCCGCCGACTTCTACACCAGGGACAACAGGTTCTGGGTCGGCCCGAACGGTGATCCGTCGAACACGACGACGGCCGCCGCTTGGAAGGGCGTGGCGCACTACATCACCGAGCTGACGCCGATCACCTCGCTGCCGTTCGTGACGAACTTCAACACCGGCCACGGCAGGAAGTTCGCGGTCAACGGGACCGTGCGTTCGTCCCAGGCGTGGAACAACCTGTCGCTGCAGGACGTGCTGCCCACGTGGCGGTGGAGCGTCAAGGGCACCGGGACGAAGGTCGTGCCGTCGCTCGACTGGGACGAGCCGTACGACGGCGGTACCGCGCTGAAGATCACCGGCACTCCGGCGTCCGCCAACGACGTCCGGTTGTTCGCGACGTCGTTGCGGCTGACCGGGAACAGCCAGCTCGAGATCGTCCACCGCACCGGCACCGGACCGTCCCGGCTGCAGGCGGTGCTGCGGATCGGCACCACCGAGAAGGTCCTGGACCTCGGCGGGATCAGCGGTGCGTGGCGGCGCAGCGTGTTCCCGCTCGGCGAGCACGCCGGCGCGACGCTCACGGAGATCACGCTGCGCGTGCTGCCGGGAGGACCGGTCACCGCTCTGATCGGCCGGATCGGCGTGACGGACCCGGTCATGACGCCCCCTGCCGCACCGGCGAACGTGCGGGTCGAGCAGGTGAGCCGCACCGACGCCACGACGGTGTCGGCACGGCTCACCTGGACGCGCTCGCCCGGTTCGGTCCGGCAGTACCGGGTCTACAAGTGGACCGGCAACGAGCGGATCTTCCTCGGCGGGACGGCGAACGACGCGTACTTCGTGCCGGCGATCCCGTTGACCTCGGGGGAAACCGCGCAGATCGAGATCGAGACGGTCAGCGAGGCTTTCGACGTCTCACCGCCGGCCCGCGTCTCCGTCACTGGAACACCCTGACGTAGTCGAGCACCATGTCCTGCGGCAGCTGCGTCCCCGGTCCCGGCGGGCCGGGGAAGTCGCCGCCCACCGCGCTGTTGATGATGATGAAGAACGGGTGGTCGTAGACCCACGGGCCGCGCGTGGACTCCAGCTGGTTCTTGTCGACGGTGAAGAAGTTGTTGCCGTCCACGCTGAACGTCATGTGGCTGGAGCCCCACTCGACCGCGAACGTGCGGAACGCGCTCGCAGCGGGAGTGCCGAGGTCGAGCGGCTGCCCGAACCCGCCGGCGCCGTGGTACGCGGGCGCGTGCAGCGTCGAGTACACCCGGTTCGGTTCCCGGCCGACGTGTTCCATCACGTCGATCTCGCCGCAGTTCGGCCACGGTGTGCGCTGGTCGAAGAAGTCCGCGCCCAGCAACCAGAACGCGGGCCACAGCCCCTGCGTCGTGGACACCTTGATCCGCGCCTCGACCCTGCCGTAGGTGAAGCTGAACCTGCCGTGCGTGTTGAGCCGTGCCGACGTGTACTGGCACGTCGTGCTGCCGCTGACCGGGTCCGGCGGGCACGCGCTGCCCGGCGTGACCTCACGGCGCGCCTGCAGCACCAGGTTGCCGTTGCCGTCGTGCCGGGCGTTGTTGTTGTTCGTGTAGTACTGCAGCTCGTTGTTCACACCCGGCCCGGTCTCCGCCTGCCACTTCGAGGCGTCCGGGCCGGTGCCCGCGGGCGCGTTGAACTCGTCGGCCCACACGAGCCGGCCGGGGAACGACGGGTTCGGCGGCAGCGGCGGGGCGGGCGTGGGGTTGCCACCGGTGCCGTAGACCTGGAACTCCCACAGCGAGTAGCCGTACCCGTTCGACCTGGCCGTGCCGAACATCCGGACGTAGCGGCCCTGACCACTGACGGTCAGCGTCTCCTTGAAGCCGCGGCCGGTGGTCGTCGAGTAGATCTCGCGCCAGTTCGCGTTGTCGTCGGAGACCTCCAGCCGGTAGGCCGTCGCGAAGGCCGGGTCCCACTGCAGCACGACCCTCGAGATGGTCGCGGGTGCGCCGAGGTCCACCGAGATCCAGCCGGGGTCGACCCAGCCGGTGGTCGCGCTCGTGGCCCAACGGGTAGCGGGGTCGTGGTCGAACGCCTTGGCCGGGAGGCACCGGCCGCAGTTGGCGTCGTCCTGGAACGTCGAGGCCGCGCCCTGTTTTCCGTACGAGAGCAGGGTTTCGGCGGCCCCGGTGTCCCGAGTGCCGAACACCTGGAACTCCCACAGCGAGTAACCCCACTGGGTGGCGCGCTCGGTCAGGTCGAGCCGGACGTACCTGCCCGTGCCGTTCACCGGGAGTGTCTGGGTGCCGCCCGGGCCCGTCGCCGTGCTGTACAAATCGTTCCAGCTGTTGCCGTCCGGGGAGATCTTCAGGCTGAACGTCTTCGCGTGCGCGGTTTCCCACACGAGGACGATCTGGTCGACCCTCGCCGTCGAACCGAGGTCCAGCTGGATCCACTGCGGGTCGCGGAACTCGCTCGACCAGCGGGTGCCCAGGTCGCCGTCCACCGCCGCGGCCGGGGTGAAGGCGGCGTTCTCGCTGGTGGACGCCGTGACGGGACGGCCTTGGGAGAGCAGTGGACCGGCGGCTTCCGCGTGGACCGGAACGATCAGAGCGGCAGCGACCAGTGCCGCGGCGACGAGTGGAAGTCTGCCGCGGTGAAGGCTTCCTGACATGGGTGCTCCTGGGGCCGGAGAACGGGATCGTGAGAGCGCCCTCCGGATCCGAGCGTCATCGCAGCAGGCACGCGATGTCAAGAAAACCGGTACTACTGAACATTTCTTGCGGATTGACGCCCCAATGCGACTGCGCCATGCTCGATTTGCGTGAGAGCGCTCTCCTAACCGCCCGCCCCTGCAGCGGAGAGGAAGCTTCAATGACGAAGCCCTTGTCCCAGCTGGCCGCCGTCCTCGCGCTGGCCGCCGGCGTGCTCAGCGTTCCCGTTACCGCGCAAGGAGAACCCGTCCGCGTCGCCGAGTTCGTCGCGGACTGTCAGCTCAGTCACCGCCTGCCGGACGACCCGATCGTCCTGCCCGGTCTGGCCGGTGCCTCGCACTTCCACGACTTCTTCGGCAACCACTCGACCAACGCCCACTCCACCCAGCAGTCGCTGGAGGGGAAGACCGGCAACTGCAACCCGGTCTCCGACATCTCCTCGTACTGGGTGCCGACGATGTACCGCGACAACACCGCGATCACCCCGACCGGCATCACCTTCTACTACCTCGGTGAGGGCGTGAACAACCCGGCGGCGATCCAGCCCACCCCGTACGGGCTGAAGATCGTGGCGGGCAACGCCAGGGCCACCGGCGACCACGACAGCATCGCGCGCTGGTCGTGCCTGCACGCGGGGCACGTCAACCCGTCGAAGAACTTCGTGGTGTGCCCGGCGGGCACGATGCTGGAGACGTACCTGGACTTCCCGCAGTGCTGGGACGGCCGCAACCTCGACTCCGCCGACCACAAGTCGCACATGTCCTACCCCGTCGCGGGTGGATGTCCTTCCTCGCACCCGGTTCCCGTGCCGAAGCTGCGGATGGTGCTGCGGTACCCGGTCAACGGCAGCACGGCGGGACTCCGGCTCTCGTCGGGCACCGGGCAGACGATGCACGGAGACTTCTTCAACGTGTGGCCGCGCGCCGAGATGGAACGCCGCGTCCGCAACTGCATCAACGTGGTGATGAAATGCGATCACGCCGGCAACCACGGCTGATCGTGCTCCTGCTGGCAGGCGTCCTCCTCTCGGCCTGCCGGCAGGAACCACCACCACCGTCATCGCCCCCGAACGGTTACGGCGCAACAGAACGCGCGTTCGTCGAGCTGGCGATCGCCACCGACGAGCAGGCCCTGAAACTGGTGGAGCTGGCCGGCAGGCCCGAACTCGTCGAGAACCGCAGGGCCGAGCTCGTGGCGTTGCGGAAACTGCTCGACGCGCCGTACGTGAACCACCACGCCGGCCACGACATGCCCGGCATGCCGACGGATGCGGAGATCCAGCTCGCCTCCACCAGCCCGGACGCGCTGAAGCAGTTCGTGCACGCGCATCTCACCGAGCAGCTGGAGGTCCTGCGCTCGGCGGCCTCGGCGATCACGCATCCGCCGACCGCCGAGGTCGCGGAACTGATGGAACGCCACCGCACGGCGGAGCTGGCGGCCGGGTGAGGCGTCAGGACGTCCGCAGGCGAACCGGAAGATCCCGCGCGATGGCCCACGTGACGGCCATCGCGACCACCCACGCACCCAGTGACACCGCGTGCCAGCCGTCGCCGAGCAGGTGCGGCATGTTCCTGACGAACGGCGTGTCCCCGGTGCCGGGCATCGTGATCCCCGGCACCACCGCCAGCGCCAGACCGACGGGCAGCGTGAACACCCCGCCGTACCCCCACCGGTCGAACGCCGCGGTGACGAGCATGCCGACCGCGCACCACACGAGGAACATCAGGAAGTACGCGAGCGGCGACCCGTGCGGGGTCGACCGCCAGTCCATCAGGCTGTAGAGGCCGTCCTCGACGAGGAACCCGAGCCACGCCAACAGCGTCATCGCGAGCGCGAAGACCACGGTGAAACCGGTCGCCGCGCCCAGGAACTCGCGGCGGGTGCGGCCGTGCGCGATCGCGATCGGCAGCACGTTGTGGATCGTGTACACGCCCACCCAGAGCACGAACCAGCGCGCGATCTGCACGGTGACGAGCATCCAGCCGCTGAACACGACGTCGCCGAACAGCGAGATGCCGAACTCGACGGCGAGAACCGCCAGGAAGACACTGGCGCCGACGATCCCGCCGTACGACACCAGCGCGACGGTCAGGTGACGGAAGATCTTCACCGCTTGCCTCCGACCGGCTCGGTGAGGTGGACGAACAGGTCCTGCAACGCGATCGGGCCGAGTTCGAGGCCGAGCTGCCGGGCGCGGACGAGCCCGGAGTCGTCGAGCTGACCGAAGACCATCGCGGACTTCGTGCGCCCCAACGACTTCTCACTCAACACGGTCAGCCCCTCGGTGAACTCGTCGACGTCAGCGGCGTTTCCGACGACTTCGGTGCCACGCGACCGCAGCACGTCCGCCTCCTCCTGCAACACCAGCCGGCCGCTGTCGATGATCACGACCTCCTCCAGCAACGACGACAGCTCCTCGATGAGGTGCGTGGAGACGATGATCGTGCGCGGGTGCGCCATGAAGTCGTTGAGCAGGGCGTCGTAGAACGCGTACCGGGTCGGCGTGTCCATGCCGAGGTGCGACTCGTCGAGCATCGTCAGCGGCGAACGGCTGGCAAGTCCGATCACGGCACCAACGGCGGACCGCTGACCCAGCGACAGCTCCCCGACCTTGGACTTCAGCCCGATCTTGAACAGCTCGGACAGCTCGAGCGCGTACGCGTTGTCCCACGTGTCCCGCCACGCCGCGCCGTACTCGAGCACGTGCGAGACCTTGTCGCTCTTGTCCGCGGCGTCGGCCGGGTGCCGCACCAGGCAGACCTTCCGCATCGCGGCCGCGTTCTCGAAGACCGGCTCCCCGTCGAGCTGAACCGAGCCGATCGCCCTGCGGTAGCCGGCCAGCACGGACATCAGGCTGGTCTTGCCGGAGCCATTTCGCCCGAGCAGTCCGTAGATCTTGTTGCCGGACAAGGAGAAGCTCATGTCGTCGATGGCCGTGACGTCGCCGTAGCGCACCGTCAGGCCCTGCACGTCAACGCGCATCACGCACTCCCGTTCTCGTGCTGCTCGATGCGGCGGATGACGTCGGCGAGCGGAATGCCGATGGCGCGCGCCTCCGCGACCATCGGATCAACGACCTCACCGAAGAAGGTCTCCCTCCCCTGTGCCCGCAGCATGTCGCGAGCCTGCGTGCTCACGAACATCCCGATCCCCCTCTTCTTGTAGAGCACCTTCTCGTCCACGAGCTGTTGAAAGGCCTTCGCCGCGGTCGCCGGGTTGATCCGGTAGTAGGCGGCGTACTGGTTGGTCGACATGACCTGCTCGTCCGCTTTCAACGCCCCGCTGAGCACGTCCGCCTTGATCCGGTCGGCGATCTGCCGGTAGATCGGGCTCCGATCGTCGAACACGACGTCACTTCCTGGGTTCGTTACTCATGTAATGAACCATAGCAGTGCCGGGGTACGATTGGCACGTGGTCGGGATCGCGATCCTGTGCGCGGTACTAGCCGCCGGGTGCAGCGCGCTCGGCGCGATGTGGCAGCACGCCGGTGTGCGGGAGCTGACCGATCTGAAGCTGACCTCCGCACACCGGCTCGTGACGTCACGCCGGTGGGTCTACGGGTTCCTCGTCCT
The DNA here is from genome assembly GCF_003269295.1 of Lentzea atacamensis. Lineage (GTDB taxonomy): Bacteria > Actinomycetota > Actinomycetes > Mycobacteriales > Pseudonocardiaceae > Lentzea > Lentzea atacamensis. Next base: position 1,718,377 of record NZ_QLTT01000001.1, read on the forward strand.
CTTCGCGTGCGCGGTCCTGCAGATCGTCGCGCTCGCGCTGGCGCCGGTCTCGGTGGTGGCGCCGTTGAACGCGCTGGCCATCCCGATCATCGCGGTGGCACGCGCGCGGAAGTTCAGCGGGCTGCTCGCGGTCGCGGTGCTGGTGGCCACGGCGGGGATCGTGGTGTTCGTGTGGATCACGGCGGGCCAGGCGGTGCCGACGGAGGTGTCGGCGAAGGTCGCGCTGCAGGCCGGTCAGCTGGTGGTCGCGGGAGTGCTCGTCTGCACCGTCGTGGCGACGTTCCAGGCGGGCGCGGTCAGGGCGCTGGCGCTCGCCGTGGGCGCCGGGATCGCCTACGGGCTGGTCGCCGTGCTGGTCAGGGACGTCACGACCACGCTGCCGCAGATCGAGTGGGTCTCGTTGCTGGGGCTGGTCGTCGCCTTCCTCGCGGGCGCCTGGTTCATCCAGCTCGGGTACGCCGCCGGGCCGCCCGACCTCGTCGTGGCGGGACAGACCGTCGTCAACCCGATCGTCGCCGCGTGGATCGGCATCAAGCTGCTCGGTGAGGGCGCGGGCATGAGCGCGCTCGCCCAGGCCGGCCTCGTGATCAGCGCGATCGCCGCCGTCTCCGGCACCGTCGTGCTGGCGCATTACTACCGTGTCAAAGTGACTGCATGACTTTCGTCGTCACGGGCGGCAACGGCTCGCTCGGCAGGCACGTCGTCGCCGCTCTGCCCGGTGCCAGGGCGGTGTCCCGCTCCACCGGCACGGATCTGTTGCGCGGCACGGGTTTGAGCGCACTGCACGCGGACGTCGTGGTGCACTGCGCGACGTCGTTCCGGCGCGAGGTCGACATGACCAAGGCGGTGCTGGCGGCCAAGCCCGCACACCTGGTCTACATCTCGATCGTCGGCTGCGACCGGGTCCCGCTCCCCTACTACAAGCAGAAGCACGCGGCCGAGCAGCTGATCGCCAACTCCGGTGTGGCGCACACGATCCTGCGTGCCACGCAGTTCCACTCGTTGCTGCGCCGCATGTTCGACAGCACGTCCAAACTGCCGCTGATGCTTGTGCCGGGATTCGCGTTCCAGCCGGTCGACGAGGCCGAGGTCGGCCTGGAACTGGCCACGCTCGCTCAGGCGGCACCGTCGGGACCAGCGCCCGAGATGGGTGGACCGGAGATCCACGAGGCGATCGACCTCGCCCGGATGTACTTGGCCGCAACGGGAAAGAAGCGCACGCTCGTGCCGTTGAAGGTCCCGGGAGCGACGTACCGCGCCTACCGTGCAGGAGGGAACCTGACACCCGGCCGCGCGGTCGGCCGGCGGACGTTCGCGGACTACCTCAGCGGTGATGCCGGCTAGCGGTGGGCCGCGAGCTCCGGCACCGGGTTCACCGTCGTCCGCGGCAGGCGCAGGACCGAGTCGAGGATCTCGCCTGCTCGCACAGCGGTGTTCGAGAGCAGCGACGACGTGATGCCGTGGGTGTGTTCGGTGCCGCCCTGCAGGTAGATCCCGCCGCGGATCTCGTCGTTCGTGACCACCCGGTAGTCGCGGGTGATCTTCAGCCGGCCGTGCTCGTCGCGCTCGCAGTGGCCGGCGAGATCGCCGAGCAGCCGGACGGGGTTCGCCGGCCGGTACCCGGTCGCGTACACGATGACGTCCGCGTCGAGCGGCAACCGCCCGCCGTCCGCGAGCGACTCGATCACACACTTGCCGTCGGGGTTCACGTCGGTGAGCCGCGAGGTGTTGTGCAGCGACAACCTCTGCCTGCCGAGGACCTTCTCCCGGTAGACCCGCCGGTAGAGCTCCTCGATCAGGTCCTGGTCGACCACGCTGTAGTTGGTGTTGGCGTGGTAGCCCATGAGCTTCCGCTTGACGTCCTCCGGCGCGCGGTAGAACTCGTCGACCGCCGCGGGGTCGAAGATGCGGTTCGCGAACGAGCTGTCGTCGGCGGGGCTGTACCCGTAGCGCGCGAAGACGCCGTGCACCTCGGCCTCAGGGAAGCGGTCGTGGAAGAACGCCACCGTCTCGGCCGCGCTCTGTCCGGCACCCACGACTACGACGTGCCGCGGGTCCTCCAGGGTGCCGACCTTGTGCAGCAGGTCCTGGTTGTGCCAGATCCGCTCGCCCGCCTCGATGCCGTCCGGCAGGCTCGCCTCGAGCCCGGTGGCCAGCACGACGTTGCGCGTTCGGACCAGCTCCTCGCCGACGGTGATCTCGAACCCGTCGCCGCCGGTGCGGATCCGGGTCATCTCGGCGCCGTACGACACGTGGTGCGCGACCCGTTCCGCCGCCCACTCGAAGTAGTCGTGGAACTCCTTGCGCAGCGGGAAGAAGTTCTTGCGGTTGACGAAGTCGATCAACCGCCCGCGATCGCGCAGGTAGCAGAGAAAGCTGAAGCCGCTCGTGGGGTTTCGCAGCGTGACGAGGTCCTTGAGGAACGACACCTGCATGGTGGCGTCCTCCAGCAGCATCCCCCGGTGCCAGCCGAACCTCGGCTGCCGCTCGAAGAAGCGCGCCCGGACGGGCCGCTCGTGCTCTTCCACCGCGATCGCGAGAGCGAGGTTGGACGGGCCGAAGCCGATTCCGGCCAGGTCTAACACCGGGTTCATCGCGGTCCTCTCGTGGCACCCCTGAGCATCCTAAAGCGACCCTAACTTAACTAAGGCATACCTTAGCTAGTACATTCGGACGTGATCTACGCCGCTGGCGGGTGACTCGACCGGAGCTCAACTGACGACGAGGCGCGCGGTGGCGAGCAGTGCGCTCGCGGTCAGGCCGAACATGGCGTGGAAGCTGTCGCTGAAGTGACTCGGGGAGACGAACCCGGCCTCGGCGGACGCCCTGGTCAGGTCCGCACCCCTGCTGACGGCGGCCGCGACGTGCCGCATCCGCACCCACAACCGGCAGCGGCGGAAACTCGTGCCCGTGCTGAGCGGGAAGAGGTGCAGGAACCTCGACGTCGACAGGCCGATCGCGGCGGCGACCCGCGCGGCGCTCTGCCCGGGGTCTGACCGCAGGAGGCCGGTCGCGGTGCGGATCCGGTCGTCGGCGGTGTCCGCGAGGCCCGGTTCGAAGTAGAGGAAGAGCATCCGTCCGTCCGCGATGACCTGATGCGTCGTGCGCGCGGGGATGAGGGCGCCGCGGACACGGCGCTCGCCCGTGCCGCCGGTGCGGAGGGTGAACGGGGCGTCGACGCCGTAGGCGAAGCAGTCCACGGAGCCGGAGTGGGCGTCCAGCTTCAGCGACGGACCGAGGTAGGCGGCTTGGCCGAACCCGACCCAGATCGTCGCCCGGCAGCACGTTTCCGGAAGCGCGTCCTCCTCCACGCCACCGATGATCCCACCCGTGCAGACAGCGATCATCGTCATCACCGCGATGTTCTTCCTCGGCATGGGCGTCTACGCGCTCGCCGCCCCGCCGTTCCGCATCGTCGCGGACACAGCGGAGAGCCGGTCCGAGATCCGCGCGGTCTACGGCGGGTTCGGCATCACAGTCGCCGCGGTGCTGACCGCCGCGGCACTCGACGCCGGCGGCACCCGGACCGGCGCGGTCGTCACCGTCGGCGGGGCACTGGCGGGGATGGCCCTGGGCCGCCTGGTCTCCCGGCTCGCCGACAGGGCCGCGCCGTTCTACCCGATCTGGTTCTGCTTCTGGGTGGAGACCGTGACCGCCGCGCTGCTGTTCAGCTCCGCGACCTGGTGATCAGGTCGCGGAACCACTGCGCGCTCTGCTTCAACGTGCGCTGCTGGGTCTCGTAGTCGACGCGGACGATGCCGAACCGCTTGTCGTACCCGTAGCCCCACTCGAAGTTGTCCATCAACGACCAGGCGAAGTACCCGCGCACGTCCGCACCGGCCCGTACCGCCTCGGCCACCGCCGAGATGTGCGAGGCCAGGTAATCGGCCCTGTCGGCGTCCGCGACGAACCCGTCCTCGTCGGCGGCGTCGTCGAACGCGGCACCGTTCTCGGTGATCACCATCGGCACGCCGTAGTCCTGCTGCAGCCGGACCAGCAGCCGGGTGAGGCCCGACGGCACGATCTCCCAGCCCATCGCGGTGACCGGCAGGCCCTGCGGCACCACCTCGGGCGCGGCCGGGTTGTCGGTCGCCTTGAAGACGTGCGAGGTGTAGTAGTTGACGCCCAGCACGTCCATCGGCGTCGAGATGATCTCCAGGTCGCCGGAGCGGACCGGGATCTCGGCGCCGCGCGCGGCGATGTCGATGAGCACGTCCTCCGGGTAACGGCCGTGCACCAGCGGATCCAGGTAGATCCGGGTGCCGAGACCGTCCGCGCGGCGAGCCGCGTCGACGTCGCGCGGGTCGTCGGAGGCGGGGGTGGAGACGCCCATGTTCAGCGTGATGCCCAGCGATCCGACACCGCGCGACCGCAGCTCCTGCGACGCCAGGCCGTGGGCCAGCAACAGGTGGTGAACGGCTCGCACGGCCTCGGCGAAGTTCTTGCGGCCCGGCGCGTGGCGGCCTGTGTCGTAGCCGAGCATCGCCGAGCACCACGGCTCGTTCAGCGTCGTCCACGTCCGCACGCGGTCGCCCAGCGCGTCGTGCACGAGGCCCGCGTACTCGGCGAAGCGGTAGGCGGTGTCGCGGTGCGGCCAGCCACCCGCGTCCTCCAGCTCCTGCGGCAGGTCCCAGTGGTAGAGCGTCAGCCAGGGGTCGACACCCTTCTCCAGCAGCTCGTCGACGAGCCGGGAGTAGAAGTCGACGCCCTTGGGGTTCACCTGTCCGCGGCCGCCCGGCTGGACGCGTGGCCAGGAGACGGAGAAGCGGTACCTGTCGACGCCCAGGCGCGCGATCATCGACACGTCGGCGGGCATGCGGTGGTAGTGGTCGCAGGCGACGTCGCCGGTCTCGCCGTTGGCGACCGCGCCGGGGCGGCGGCAGAAGGTGTCCCAAATGGACGGTGTGCGGCCGTCCTCGTCGTGCGCGCCCTCGATCTGGTACGCCGAGGTCGCGACGCCCCAGAAGAAGCCGGTCGGCAGACCCTCAGACATGCGCTTCCTCCAACCAGCACGCCACGCGCCGGCGCACCTCGACGGAATCCAGCGACGGCATCCGCTCACCGCACACGTCCATCGCGTGCGGGCAACGCGGGTGGAACGGGCAGCCCGCCGGCATCGAGCGGAGATCCGGCGGCGAACCGGGGATGCCGCGCAGCTCCCGGCGAGGACCGCGCAACGCCGGGAAGGAGCCCAGCAGGCCCTGGCTGTACGGGTGCTTGGCGGCGCGGTAGATCTCCGCCGCGGGAGCCTCCTCCACGACGCGGCCGCCGTACATGATCGCGATGCGGTCGGAGAACTCGACCAGCAGCGAGATGTCGTGGGTGATGAAGACGATCGAGAAGCCGAGCGTCTCGCGCAGCCGCATCATCTGGCCGAGGATCTGCCGCTGCACCACCACGTCCAGCGCCGTGGTGGGCTCGTCCATGATCACGATCTCGGGTTCCAGCGCGAGCGCCATCGCGATCATCACGCGCTGCCGCATGCCGCCGGAGAGCTGGTGCGGGTACGCCGTCAGCCGGTCGACCGGGATGCCCACCAGCGACAGCAGCTCGCGGCCACGAGCAGCCCGTTCCTGCCGGGTCATCGCCGGTCGGTGGGTGCGCAGCACGTCGTCGATCTGCGTGCCGACCGAGATCACCGGGTTGAGGGCGTTCATCGCGCCCTGGAACACGATCGCGATCTCGTTCCAGCGCAGCACCTGCAGCTGCTTCTCGGTCAGCGTCAGCAGGTCCTGCCCCTTGAACAGCACCTCGCCGGACGGCACCCGTCCGGGCGGCTGCAGCAGGCGGGTCGCCGCGTAGGCCAGAGTGGACTTGCCGCTGCCGCTCTCCCCCGCCAGGCCGAGAACCTCCCCGGCCCGCAGCGACAGCGAGACGTTGTGCACGGCTCGCAGCGAGCCGTAGTCCACCGAGAGATCGCGGATCTCCAGCACCGGGCTCATGCGCGCACCTTCCGCAGCCGGGGATTCGCGTACTCGTCGATCCCGAAGTTGATCAGTGCCAGTGCCGTGCCGAGCAGCGCGATGCACAGCCCGGCGGGTACGAACCACCACCACGCGCCCTGACCGAGCGCCTGGTTGCTCTGCGCCCAGAACAGGATCGTTCCCCAGTTCCAGGTCGACAGCGACACGACACCGACGAAGGACAGCGTGATCTGCAGCATCACCGCGAAGATCACCGTGCCGACGAACCCGGACGCGATCACCGCCGTCAGGTTCGGCAGCACCTCGAACACGATGATGCGCCAGGTGCGCTCACCGGACGCCCGTGCCGCCTCCACGAAGTCGCGGCGCCGCAACGACATCGTCTGCGCCCGCAGCACCCTGGCACCCCACGCCCACGCGGTCAGCGAGATCACCGCCGCGATCAGCACGGTGTCCGCCGACGGCAGCATCGACGCCACGATGATGATCAACGGCAAGGCCGGGATGACCAGGAAGACGTTGGACAGCATGGACAACGCCTCGTCGGCCGCGCCACCGAGGAACCCGGCGGTCACCCCGACCAGGATCGACAGGAAGGTCGCGAGCACACCGCACACGAGCCCGACGACCATCACTCCCCTGGTGCCCACGAGCACCTGCGAGAAGATGTCCTGCCCGGTCATCGTCGTGCCGAACCAGTGCGCGCCGGACGGTGGCGACAGCAGGTCGTCGCCCATCTCGGACGGGTCGTAGGGCGCGACCCACTCGCCGATCACCGCGATGATCGTGAAGAAGGCCACGATCCCCAGGCCCAGCTTGGTCTTGAAGTTCATCGCGGAGTCAGCCCTCCCGCCGGGTGCGCGGGTCGAGCAGCAGGTAGCCGACGTCCGCGAGCAGGTTCGCCACCAGCACCGCCAGTGTGATCACCAGGAACACCCCCTGCATCAGCGGGTAGTCCTTCGCGCCGATGCCCTGGAAGAGCACGTAACCCAGGCCCGGGTACGAGAACACCATCTCCACCAGCAGCGCGCCACCGACGATGAAGCCCAGCGACAACGCGAAACCCGAGATCGAGGGCAGCACGGCGTTGCGCGCGGCGTAGGCGAACATGATCCGCCGCTGCGACAGGCCCTTGGCCCGCGCGACCAGCACGTAGTCCTCCGCCGTGACGGTCACCATCATGTTGCGCATGCCCAGGATCCAGCCGGCCACCGAGCTCACGACGATCGTGATGCCCGGCAGCACGGCGTGTTCCAGGACGCTGCCCGCGAACTCCCAGGAGAACTCCGGCACCAGCCCCGCCGCGTACCCGCCGGACGCAGGGAACAGCGGGAACGTCACGGAGAACACCGAGATCGCGATCAGCCCGAGCCAGAAGTACGGGATCGACGACAGGAACGTCGTCACCGGGATCAGCGTGTCCATCCACGAACCGCGCTTCCACCCCGCGTAGACACCCATGAGCGTGCCCAGCAGGAACGCGATGACGGTCGTGACGCCGACCAGGCCGAGCGTCCACGGCAGCGACTGCGACAGCACGTCGGCGACCGGCGTGGGGAAGAACGTGAACGACAACCCGAGGTCACCGCGCAGCAGCGTGCCCCAGTAGTCGACGTACTGCTCCCACAACGACTTCTTCTCGTCCAGCCCGAACAGGATGTAGAGCGACGCCATCGCGTCGCTGTTCAGCCGCCCGCCGAGCTTGGTGATCATCGCCTGCACCGGGTCACCCGGCAGCAGGCGCGGCAGCAGGAAGTTCGCCGTGATCGCCGCCCACAGCGTGATCAGGTAGAACAACCCGCGGCGCAACAGAAAGGTCATGCCGCTGCCCCCGCTGTCTCCACGTAGAGCCAGCACGCCGCCCAGTGGCCGGCCCCGACGTCCGAGCGCGGTGGCGCGTCGATCCAGCACCGCGCCTGGACCTTCGGGCAGCGTGCCGCGAACTGACAGCCCGCCGACACCGCGGCGGCCTCCTCGGCGGGTGCGTCCAGCGCGACCACCGACCGTTCCGGATCAGGTGCGGACTCGATCAGCAGCTGCGTGTACGGGTGCGCGGGCTGCTGCGTCACGGACTCGCTGTCGCCGCCCTCGACGATCTGGCCGCCGTACATCACGAACGTCTCGTCGGCGAAGTACCGCGCCGACGCGATGTCGTGCGTGATGTAGAGAACCGCGAGCTTGAGGCGTTCCTTCAAGTCCAGCAACAGGTTGAGCACGCCGAGCCGGATCGAGACGTCCAGCATGGACACCGGCTCGTCGGCGAGCAGCACCTCGGGGTGGGCCGCAAGCGCTCGCGCGATGGCGACGCGCTGCCGTTGGCCACCGGAGAGCTCGTGCGGGTAACGCGAGAGGAAGTCGGCGGGCAGCTGCACCCGCTCCATGAGCTCCTCCGGCGTCTCCTGCCGCTTGTGGATCTTCAGCGGCCGGGTCAGGTGGTAGCGGATCGTGTGGATCGGGTTGAGCGATGCGAACGGGTCCTGGAACACCATCTGGACCTTGCGCCGGTACTCCCGGACCCGTCGCACCTTCCTGCCGTCCAGCAGGATCTCCCCCTCGGTGGGCTCCACCAGTCGCGCCAGCAGCTTCGCCACCGTCGACTTGCCCGATCCCGACTCGCCGACGAGGGCGGTCACGCGCCCGCGGCGCAGGACGAGGGAGACGTCCTGCACCGCGCGCACGCGCTTGTAGGTCTTGACCAGACCCTCAGCTTCCAGCACGACTTCGTTCATCAGGCGGCCGGCTTCAGCTTCATGACGATCTGCAGGGCGTTCGGCAAGGTGGCCTGCGGCGGACCGTACGGGTCCTCCTCGGAAGGCCAGCCGACCCAGCTCTTCGTGCTGTACTCGGCACCGATCGGACCCGCGGAGGTCGGGATCATCGGCACCTGTTCCACCATGATCTTCTGCAGCACGGCGAGGCTCTTGGCCCGCGTCGCGTCGTCGGCGGCGTTCGCGTACTCCGCGAGCGCGGCCGTGGCCTCCGGGTTGTTGTAACGCCCGAAGTTCACCGCGGCGGTCTGCCCGATCGGCTTGATCTCCGCGCCGTCCATGATGTTCTGGTACATCTCGTACGGCGTGGCACCGGTGTTGGTCCAGCGCAGCGAGCCCTGGAAGGCGCCGTTCGCGAAGTCGGTCGTCCACGCGTCCGCGGTCTGCGTGCGCACGGTCGCCTCGATGCCGATCTTCTTCAGGTCACCCTTGATGATGTCCAGCACCGTCAGGTAGTCCGACCAGCCGGACGGGTTGGTCAGCTCGATCGTCACCGGCTTGCCACCGGGTGCCCTGAGCACGCCACCGTCCAAAGTGAACCCGGCGGCGGTCAGCTTCTGCTTCGCCTTGTCGACGTTGACCTCGAACCGCGCGGACTTGTACTCCGGCGCGAGGAACGACTCACCGGCGGGCAACGGCATTCCGGTGGGCGACTCGAGCTTCGGGAAAAGGCGCGCCTCACCGCGGACGAAGATCGCCTCGCGATCGATCACGTCGCTCATCGCCGAGCGCAGCGCGGCGTTGTCGAACGGCGCGACCGTGGTGTTCAGCCACAGGCCGTGGATGCCGAGCCCCGCGGGGAACCACAGCTTGTGGTTCTTCGGGTCCTTGTCGACGTAGAGCTTCTGGTAGTCGGGGATGAAGACGTACGACCACTGGCTCGCGCCCGACGCCAGCGCGGTGGTCTGCGCGGTGTTGTCGTTGTACGAGGTGTACTGGATCTCCGGCACCTTGGGCAGTTCCTGCCAGTACTCGGCGCGCCTGGTGACCGTCACGGTCTGCGAGGTGAACGACTTCACCTGGTACGGGCCGGTGCCGACCGGGTTCGGGTTCGTGTAGGTCGTCGGGTCGGCGACGGTGCTCCAGACGTGCTGGGGCACGATCATCGCGCTGATGACCTTGTTGCGGTTCACGAACTGCGGCGAGGCGAACGTGACCTCGACCTTGCCGTCCGGCGTCGCCGCCGCGGTCTCGACCTTGAGCGAGTCGCGGTTGTTGAGCGCCGGCCACTTCTTCAGGATCTCGTACGAGAAGGCGACGTCAGCGGCGGTGAGCGGCTTGCCGTCGGACCACTTCACGTTCTCCCGGATCGTGAAGGTGACCTTCCTGTAGTTGTCCGCCCAGTCCCACTTGGTCGCGAGCCACGGCACGGGATCCTGGGCCGGCCGCGTGTTGTTCACGAACGCGAGCGGCTCGTAGATCACGTACCGGTAGCCGAGCGAACCCGCTGCCGACGTGGGCAGGAACGGGTTGTGGTTCTCGGTCAGCGGCCCGTTGGGCATGCCCACGGTCAGCACGCCGGAGGCCTTGGTGGCGCCACCGGAGGAGCAACCTGTCGCCGCGAGCGCCAGTGCCAACGCGGCGATGATTGTTCTGCGCATGGGGGAGTCTCCCGACACGACGGCGCATGAGAGCGCTCTCTCATGCGTACGGCGAACTCGCCAGACGGCGTGCGGCCGTCTGGCGCGGTTCGTTCAGTTGTGGTGGGTCAGGGCGCGGATTCGCGCACGATCAACGAGGTGGGCAGCACCAGCGGGTGGTCGGGCATCGGCTGTCCCTCGAGCGTGGAGAGCAGCATCCGCGCGGCGGCGGCGCCCATCTCCTGCAGCGGCTGGCGGATCGTCGTCAGCCGGGGTTCGGTGTGTCCCGCGACCGGGACGTCGTCGAAGCCGACCACGGACACGTCACCGGGAACGGTCCTGCCTGCTTCCCGCAGCGCCCGCAGCACCCCGACCGCAGAGAGGTCGTTGTGCGCGAACACCGCGTCGAACGGGATGCCGCTCGCGATGAGCTTGTCGACGGCGAGCTCACCACCTTCCGTGGTGAAGTCGCCGTCGACCACGAGGTCCGGGTGCAGCGTCAGGCCCGCTTCCGCCAAAGCGAGCCGGAACCCGTCCAGCCTCGCCTGCGTGCACCCGAAGTGCGGTGGCCCGGTGACGACGGCGAACCTGCGGCGACCGGCCGCGACGAGATGCCGTGCGACATCAGCGCCTCCCTGCCGGTTCGTCGTCGTCACCGAAGGGAACTCCGGGTGCGAGCCGCGATCGTCGATCATGACGACGGGCAGGCCGGCCCGGTAGAGCGTGGAGATGTAGTGCAGGGCGTCCGGCGGCTCGACGACCAGCAGCCCGTCGAAGGCGTTGGCGGACACGTGGTTCGCGAACTGGTTCAGCGACTCCGGCCCGCGGTTCAGCGTGTAGAGCAGCAGCCCGTACCCGTCGGCCTCGAGGGTGTCGACGATGCCCTGCATGACCTCACCCATCCAGGGCCAGGTGAGCGACGGCGCGAGCATGCCGACCGTGCGGGTGCGCCCCCGCGCCAGGCCGACCGCACGTGCGCTGGGCACGTACCCGATCTCGTCGATGACCTTGCGGACGCGCTGCGCGGTCGTCGCGTCCACGTCCGGCTTACCGTTCAGCACACGTGACACGGTCGCTTTGGACACCTGGGCGCGTTGGGCGACCTCTGCGATCGTGACACGCATGCCGAACTTCCTTTCCGCCGCCTCTGGAACCGGTTCCGTAACCGGTTCCGACGAGGTGTGACGGAGTCAACAGCCTGACGTGAGGATTAGTCAAGACTCTTACCCGGACTTCGTGGGAGCGTTTCCACGGCGGCGCACATCTCCGCAGCTCAGGCCCGATCGAGTGAACCGAATTGAGACGACTTGATCGAATCCGCGTTCCCGGTACCGCTCGGCCGAACGGCGCAGTCCCTGCCGCAAAAGGATCAGCCGGAAACGAGCTGATGATCGTGCAGAATCTCGGTCATGGGGGTTGTCACGGCAGTGAGCCGCAGCGAGGGGTACACGTTCACCAAGCCCGTCCGTTCGAGCATCACGCTGCTCGAGGGCCTCGGCGTCGAGGGTGACGTGCACCAGGGCGTCACGGTGAAGCACCGGTCGCGGGTCAGGCAGGACCCGACGCAGCCGAACCTGCGCCAGGTCCACCTGATGCACGCCGAGCTGTTCGACGAACTGCGGGACAAGGGTTTCGCCGTCGAGCCGGGCGAGATCGGCGAGAACGTCACGACGCGCGGCATCGACCTGCTCGGCCTGCCCACCGGCACGCGGCTCCACCTCGGCGCGGAGGCGGTCGTCGAGGTGACCGGGCTGCGCAACCCGTGTGTCCAGATCGAGAACTTCTCGGCCGGGCTGCTCAAGGAGGTCGTGAGCAAGGGTCCCGACGGCGAGCTGATCCGGCGCGCGGGAATCATGTCGGTCGTGCTCGTGGGTGGCGTGGTGCGCCCCGGCGACGAGATCCGGGTGGAGCTGCCGCCGGAGCCGCACCGGCCGTTGGAGAAGGTTTAGGGCCTGTATCGAAGTCCCGTTCGATGAGAGTCGCGCCTGAGGTGGCCCCTGGCGTGCCCCCGGAGCCACCTCAGGCCCGGCTATCGCGAACATGGACTTCGATACAGGCTCTAGTACCGCAGGCGGTGGTGCAGCGCCCATGCGCCGGCCCCGACGACCAGAGCGACCAGTGCCAGGAACAGGCCGGCCTCGATCGCCTGGAACGACCAGAACCGGTCGTCCGGCTGGAACCCGACGCGGCGCACGACTCCCTGCGCGCGCATGCATTCAGGAATGTTCGTGGTGGTGCAGGCGGCGGGCGAGAACGCGACGGGGTTGCCCGCAGCGTCCACATAGGACGAGCTGACCACCCAGGCACCGGCGGGCGTCTGGCCGTCCGTCGACGTGACCGGCGTCGCGTAGGCAGGGCGCAGCGCGTTGCCCACCAGCACGAGCAGCGGAACGTACGACATCACGGTGATGACCATGGCGGCCAGCGTGTTGCGCACCATCAGGCCGACGGTCGCGCTGAGAGCGAAGGCCAGCGCCGTGTAGGCCCCGAGGGTGAGGCCCTCGATCTCGAACGTCGGCGTCACCAACCGGCCACCGAACATCACGGCCCGCAACGGCGCGGACGCCCACGAGTTGAGCAGTCCGAGCAGGGTCATGCCGGCGATGACCGGCAACCCCGCCACCACGATCTTGCTGGCCCACCACCGGGTCCGGCCGATCGACTGGGTCAGGCTGAACACGTGCGTCCCGTGTTCGATCTCGCGGCCGAAGAGCGGCCCGCCGATGACCGCGCCGAGCAGCACCGGCAGCGCGAGCAGCACGAGACGCAGGTAGTTGACGTACATGCCGTACCGGTCGTCGACGAGCTGATCATCGGTGATCGACTGCGCGTCGAACCGCACGAACGTCATCACCGCGGCCAGTGCGGCGATGATGCCGAGGCTCAGCAGGATCTGCAGCCGTTGCTGCCGCCACGCCACCCAGATCATGCCGCCACCTTCTTCGCGGAACGCAGGTAGGCCAGAGCCAGTTCTTCGAGCGACGGCTCGTTGTTGTCCCAGCCGGGGACGTCGGGGGTGCGGGCGAGCACGGTCGCCTGACGCCCGGTCGTGCGCGCCTCCACGACGCCGTCCGGCAGCACGAGCTCCCGTGAGCCGACCAGAACCCGGTGCTGCGTCAGCAGATCCTCGACGTCTCCCTGCAACCGGACCTGTCCGTCGGCGAGCAGCAGCAGGTGGTCGCACACCCCGTCGAGGTCGGCGATCACGTGCGAGGACAGCAGCACCGTCATGCCCGTCTCGGCGACTTCGGCCAGCACGGTGTGCATGACCTCCTGCCGTGCGATGGGATCGAGGTCGGCCAGCGGTTCGTCGAGCATCACCAGCTCGGGGCGCCTGCCCATCGCGATGGCGAGCGCGACCCGCGTGCGCTGCCCGCCGGACAACGTGCCGACCTTGGCGCCGAACGGCACGTCCGCCTCACGCACGAGACGCCGGGCGTACTGGTCGTCCCAGCCGGGGTTCAGCTTCGCTCCCGCCCTCAGCATCTCGTCGACGGTGAACCCCTTGTACAGCGGCTTGTCCTGTCCCAGGAAGGCGAGGTGCCGGTTCGCGCCGTGCTTGCCGGGCGCCTGCCCCAGCACGTGGATCTCCCCGCTCGTCTGGCGCTGCAGGCCGGTGGCGATGCGCATGAGCGTGCTCTTGCCCGCCCCGTTGGGGCCGATCAGGGCCGCGATCCGGCCGGCGGGCAGCTGGAACGTGCAGTCGCGCAGCCCCCAGCCGCGCCGGTAGCGCATGGTGAGCGCCATCGCGTCGAGCGCGATCGTGGTCAACGTCCTTCTCCTTCGTAGTGGAGATCAAGCTCTGCTTTGACGAGTGCCTCGACGTACTCGCGGTCGAGTCCGTCCGCCAGCGCCCGCTTCATCCACCCGGCCAGTTCCGCACGCAACCCGTCCGCGTCCGGCTGCACCGGCGCGGCGGACACGAACGTCCCCACTCCGCGCCGCCCCTCGGCGAGCCCCTCGTGTTCCAGCTCCCGATACGCCTTCAGCACGGTGTTCGGGTTGATCGAGGTCGTGGCCACGACCTCCTTCACCGTGGGCAGCTGGTCTCCCGGCAGCAACAACCCGAGTCGCAGCGCGTGTCTCGTCTGGTTGACCAGCTGCTGGTAAGCGGGCACGCCGGAGCGGCGGTCGATCCGGAACTCGATCACCCTTGCCTCTTTATCTAGTTAACTAGTTAAACCACTATCTACTGCGCAGCGGTGTGCCGTCAAGATGTCGCGGAAGGACTCAGTCGACGCCGAAGTGTCCGTCGAGGATCACCGAGATCGTTCGCGGCTTCTCGACCACGGCCAGGTGCGCCGCGTCCCCGACGATGTAGAGGTCGGAGTCCGGCAGCTCGTCCGCGATGTGCCGCGCGCACTCCGGCGGCGTCGCGTGGTCCTGCGCCGCGGCGATCACCACGGTCGGCACGTCGATCTTCACGAGGTCCGGCCGCAGGTCCATGTCCCGGACCGCTTCGGCACAGGCGATGTAGGACGGCACGTCCACTTTCAGCAGTTCCGCGCGGAAGTGGGCGACGACCGCCGGCGAGAACGCGGGGGTGAACCAGCGCGAGACGATCGTGTCCGCGACGGGCTCCATCCCGAAGTCGCGCAGGATGCCGATCCGTTCGTCCCAGCCGGACTTGTCCGGGTGCCAGGCCGTCGTGCACACGAGCGCGAGCCGCGAGATCCGGTCGGTGTGCGCCGCGAGCCACATCCCGACCATCCCGCCCAGTGACACGCCGCAGTAGTACACCTGGCGCAGTTCCAAGTGGTCCAACAGGTCCACGACGTCCGCCGCGAGAGTTTCGATCGTGCAGGGGCCGGACACCGGCGCGCTCGAACCGTGACCGCGGTGGTCGAAGCGCAGCAGCCGGAACGGGAGCGAGAACTCGCGCCACAGCTCGGTGGTGGTGCCGAGTGCGTTGCCCAGCACCAGCACCGGTGCGTCGTCCGGGCCGGTCAGCGTGTGATGCGGGATCACCGGGGGTCACCTCCTCACTCAACGGTGCGAGTCTGCAGGGTGTTTTCCCAGGCCGCACCCCGAATCCACCTCGATCAGCGCTGACGGGCTCGGCCGTAAGCGTGACGGGGCCCCGGGAAACGGCGAATGGACGGGAACCGCTTCGCGTCCCACCACAAACCACCGGCCTGGCCCCCAGCCGTAACACTGTTACGGGGAGCAGAATGAGGGCTTGTCTGCGCCACCGAGCCCACCGGGAAGCCGATGAACTCCGTTGCTCCGTTCGCACACGAAGCCCTGTTCTACCGGGGCGAGGACGAGTTCCTCGCCGGTACGGCCAGATTCGTCGCGGACGGCGTGAGCAGAGGCGAACCCGTGCTGGTCGCGGTACCGGAGGCGAGGATCGTCCTGTTGCGCGAGCGCCTGGGCGACCAGGCCGACCAGGTGCACTTCATCGACATGACCGAGGCGGGCCGCAATCCCGGCCGGATCATCCCCGGCGTGCTGATGGCCTTCAGCGCGAGCGCCCCGCAGAGCCGGGTCCGCATGGTGGGGGAACCGGTGTGGCCGGGCCGCAGCGAGCTCGAGTATCCGGCGTGCGTGCAGCACGAGGCGTTGATCAACACGGCGTTCGAAGGGCGCAGGGGCACGCTGCTGTGCACGTACGACGCGGCGTCCCTGCCCGATCACGTGCTGGAGGACGCCATGCGCACGCACCCGGTGATCATCGACGGCTCCAAACGGTTCGCGAGCGAGTGGTACACCGACCCGGCCCGCCTGGCCGACATCTACAACGTCCCGTTACCGCCGCCGCCCAGTTCCGCGGAGCAGCACAACTTCTCCGTCGGCACGCTCGCACACATGCGCAAGGTCGTGACGGCGTACGCGAACTGGTTGCGCCGCGAACAAGTCGACGATCTGGTGCTCGCCGTGAACGAGCTCGCGACGAACAGCATCCTGCACGCGTCCGGGCGCGGGGTGCTGCGGATGTGGCGGGAGGGCGACACCGCTGTGTGTGAGGTGAGCGACTCGGGCAAGGGACTCCCACCCTCGTTCACCGGTCTGTCGGGCTTCGGGATCGTGATGGTGAACCTGTTGTGTGACCTGGTTCGCACCCACACGAGTCACAGCGGCACCACCGTTCGGGTGTACTTGGGGCCGTAGACAGTCGCCGCCATCTCATAGAAATGCGCCTGACACGCGAACCTGGTTGCCTGGCACATCTATGACGGACCACCTTTCCCCCCTCGACATCGCTTTCCTCGCCATGGAGGGCAACAGCAACCCGTTGCACCTCGGCGCGGTGGCGACCTTCGCGCCCGCCACGCCGGTGCATCCGGCTCGCATCGCCGCCGTGTTGTGCGAACGCGCGCTGGAGATCCCGCGCCTGCGCCAACGCGCCCGCACCTCGTTGCTGGGCGGCGCGCGCTGGGTGGAAGATCCCGGCTTCGCAGCAGAGGATCACGTCTTCACGCACCACGTGCGCGGCCGGGAACGCTTCGCCACCTTGGTCTCCCACCTCATGGCGCAGCCGCTGGACCTCGCGCGCCCGCCGTGGGAGCTGCACGTCGTCACCGGTCTGGCCGGTGGGCGGTTCGCGGTCGTGGCCAAGCTGCACCACGCGTTGTGCGACGGCATGAAAGCCGTTGGCCTGGGCCTGCAGCTGTTCGACGCGTCACGGCTGTCCATTCCGGACGCTCCGGCGCCGCCCGCGAGGTCGATCATCCCGTCGCTGCGCGGGATCAAGGACACGCTCGACATCGCCTCGTCGGTGCTGATGAACACCCGCCCGCCGACGTTGAACTCGCCGGTCCTCACGTCGTCGACCCGTCCGCGCCGCGTGGTGATGTCACGCCTGGATCTCGCGGACGTGCACCGAATTCGCCGGGCACACGGCGGCACGGTGAACGACGTGTTGCTGGCGCTGGTCACCGGTGTGTTGCGGCACTGGCTGTCCGCGCACGGCAGCGCCACTCCGTCGTCCGTGGTTCGCGCGTTGATTCCGGTTAACCAGCGCTCACGCTCCGGCGACGCCGCCGCCGGCAACCAGATCTCCGGCTTCCTGGTGTCGCTGCCGGTCGGCGAGCCGGACCCGGTCGAGCGCCTGCGCTGCGTCCGGGAACAGATGGAGTCGGCCAAGGCCGCCGGACCCGATCGCGGCGCGGGCGCGTTGCCGCTGCTCGCCGACAAGGTGCCACCGCTGGTGCACCGCCTGGCCGCGCCCGTCGCCGCCCGGTGCGCACCGCTGCTGTTCGACACGCTGGTGACGTCGGTGCCGCTGCCGTCCGTGCCGCTGTCCCTGGACGGCGCCGCGTTGTGCGAGCTGTACCCGGTGGCGCCAGTGGCTCCAGGACACGCGGTGGGCGTCGCGCTGTCCGTGTACCGGTCCTCTGTGCACGTCTGCCTGCACACCAACCAGTCGTGGATGTCCGACGCGCAGTGGCTCGACGGTGTGCTGCGCCGCGAGCTGGCGTCCCTTCAGGACGCGCGCGAGCTTGTGGGTTTGCCGAGGTAGAACGACGGGCAAACCTGGCGCATGGGCAACACCGTGGTCCTCGACGTGGACGGAACCCTGGTCGACACCAACTACCACCACACGGTGGCGTGGCTGCGAGCCTTCCGCAGCGTCGACGTCACCGTGCCCGCGTGGAAGGTGCACCGCTCCATCGGCATGGGCGGCGACCGCCTGGTGGCCGCCGTGGCGGGCGACCAGGTGGAGCGGTACCACGGCGACGCGGTGCGCGACGCGTGGGAACGGTGCTTCGACGAGATGATCGACGAGGTCCAGCCCCTCGAAGGCGCGCACCGGCTGGTCCGCGCCGCCACCGACCTGGGCCTGGCCGTCGTCCTCGCGAGCTCGGGCAAGCGCAAGCACGTCGAGCACTACCTGAAGCTGATCGACCCCGGCGACGTGGCGTGGACGTCAGCCGACGACGTGGAGGACTCGAAGCCGGCGCCAGACCTGATCGAGGTGGCGCTGCGCGAGGTGAAGGGCTCCCGCGCGGTCGTCATCGGCGACTCGGTGTGGGACTGCGAGGCCGCCGGGAGGGCAGGGTTGCCGTCGATCGGGCTGCTGACCGGCGGGTTCGGGGAGGACGAGCTGGTCGACCGCGGGGCTTCTGCGGTGTACGCGGACCTGGACACGTTGCGGGCGGAGCTGACGGACCTGCCTTCGCCGAGTTCGAGGAGCCGAGCGCCTGAAGGCTCAGGGCCGGGGCGTGTCCGACTTCTTGGGCGGCTTGTTGCCAGGCTTGCTCGGCCGAGCCGGATCCTCACTCGGCTTCTCCGTCGGCACCACGCTCGACACCGGTGAACCCTCCCCAGCGGCGGAAGTCGTCGGCACCCCGCTGGGCGCCGTGCTCCCCGCACTGGAACTCCCGTGCTGCGGCGGCGCCCCTGGCGCGGCAGGCGTCTGCACCACCGTCACCGTGGAAGGCCCCACCGTGACCACCTGCGTCGACGAGCCCGGCGTTGGCCGCTCATCCGCCGCAGGAGCCTCTCCAACGCCCCCTAGGTTCGCCATGGCGACAGCCACCGCGGCCACAGCCGCCGCCGCTGCCCCGGAGATCGCCAAACGCTTGCCCCGGCGCTGCCGCGGCACCACCGAGGGTGGATCGGACACCGCGGCGTCCGGCAACAACGCCGGCAGCCCAGCGCTGGCCTCGTAGGCCGCCAGCAACGACCGCGAGCACTGCGCGGCGGTCGGCCGGCGCGCAGGCTCCATGTCCGTCATCGCGGAGAGCAACGACACCCAGGCCAGCGGCAGATCGATCGGAATCCGCGGCGGCCTGGCCAGCCGGGCCAGTGCGGCCTCCGCGTCCCCGCCGGGGTACTCGGACCGCCCGGTCAGGCACTCCAGCAGCACCAGGCCGAGCGAGTAGACGTCGGCCTCGGGCCCGACGTCCGCCCCGCGCACCTGCTCCGGCGCCAGGTAGCCCGCGGTCCCGACCAGCACGCCGGTCGTGGTCACCCGCGTGACCTCCGGCGCCAGCGCCAGCCCGAAGTCCGCCAGGTAGGCCTGCTTCTCCTCGTCGTCGATCAGGATGTTGGACGGCTTGATGTCGCGGTGCACCACGCCCAGGCCGTGCACGTGGTCCAGCACCGCGGCGACCTGTCCGCCGACCCGCGCCACGAACCGGGGCGGCAGCGGTTCGCGCATGCGCTGGCGCAGCGTGCCGCCGGTGATCTCGCGCATCACGAAGTACGGGCGGCGCGACACCGTTCCCGACGCGTACACGGGGATGATGCCAGGGCATTCCAGCGACGACAGCATCGTGGCCTCGCGCTGCATGCGCAGTTCGTCGTCGGGCAGGCCGGGGCCGGTGAAGACCTTGATGGCGACG
The DNA here is from genome assembly GCF_003269295.1 of Lentzea atacamensis. Lineage (GTDB taxonomy): Bacteria > Actinomycetota > Actinomycetes > Mycobacteriales > Pseudonocardiaceae > Lentzea > Lentzea atacamensis. Next base: position 1,737,939 of record NZ_QLTT01000001.1, read on the forward strand.
GAGGACGTGGTCGTGCGGTCGTACGCGCGGTAGACCTCGGCCATGCCGCCGGAACCGAGCAACGAGCCGACGACGAAGCGGTTGTCGATCACCGCGCCCGTCAGGTCGCCGTCCCAGGGTTCGCTCATCAGCCTCCGCTCGTCGCGCAGCAACCTAACCGGTCGCGTGGAATTCCGGCTACCCGGCCAACCTGAAGATCAAACTACAATCAGTCCCGCCTCGATTTCTCGCACGAGAGCCTCGTCGCGTTTCAGCTGCGCGAGATCGGTCGTGGCCAGAACCACGTAACCGAGCGAAGTCCACAGGTCCTCGGTGCGCGGCACGGTCGAGCCCTCGCCGTACGGCAGCACGGATCGCTCGAAGCTCGGCAGCAACGACGGAAGCGACTCCAGGCGCACGGCATTGCCCAGCTCACCGGCCGCGGGCGAGGACAGGTACACCGACTTCACGTGCTGGTGCTGCGTGTACCGGCCGACCGACGTGTCGTCATCCACTCGGTGGCGGACCATTCGGGTGATCTGGCTTTCCCGGACGCCGAGGAACGTCAGCTCCTGCTGTTCCGCGCCGGCCAGCCGCGCGCCGATCTCGATCAGCCGCGGGCCGCCCGGTGTGATCATCACCTCCACGTGCGCGGGACCGTTGCGCACGCCGGTCGCGTCCAGCACCTGGCAGACGTACTCGAACAACTCGTCCACCACCGGTTCGTCGGCCGGAACGAGAGTGTTGGACAGGTAGATGCCGAGCCGGTCGCCCCGGCACTCCTTCGCATAGCGCCAGACGGCGGCGAGGCCGTGCCGTCCGTCGATGGAGTAGGTGTCGACCTCGTACTCGGTGCCGAGCGCGAGCTCCTGCACGAGCACGCGGTCGTTGCGGAGGTTCAGCTTGTTGACGGTGCCCAGGATGCGGTTGAACTTGGCCCGCCAGTCGTCACCCGGCCGCGCCACGAACACGTCGTCGGTGCCGCCACTCTCCTGCGGCTTCAGCACGAACTCCGAAAGGCCCTCGCGCCGCAGCCATCCGGCCACCTCGTCGGCGTTGTCGGAGCTGATCTGCCGCAGGTGCGGCACGCCGGCGGTCCGCAACGCCACGGCCATCTGCCACTTGTCCCGCCGTGCGGACGAGAGCGTCAGCACGTTCGAGCGGCCCGGCACGATCAGCTCGGACAGCGTCTCGGCTGTCTCGACACCGGTCTCGGTGCCCGGAACGACTGCCAGCGGCTCGTGGTGTGCGAGTTTCGCGGCCAGCTCGTCCAAGTCATCCAGGACGTGCACCTCGCGGTGGTTCTCCGGGATCCACGTCCTGGCGAGCCCGGCGGGTGGCTCCGGGGTGGTCAGCACCGCGATCGCCTCGACGCCACGCTCGGCGAACGCGGGCGCGATGCCCCTGCCGGCCGAGTACGGATCCACCACGACGATGCTCGCCACCGCTGCTCCTCCAAGATCGTAAAGATGTCTTCCGAACGAGGAGCACAACGGAAGGAGCGTGACCAGGCATTCCTGTCTCGATTGGGTCGAGACGACCGTCACTCGAAACGCAACGTCTCGTAGACAGGAGCTGTCACCAGACAGCGAGCGGACGCCCGCCACACACGGACGAGCCGGGCGCGCAGGTCGGTGCCGCCGCTCAACGCCTGCGCCACGAGCTGCAACCCGAGCAGCTCGGCGACGATCTGCTCGGCCGTGTGCCGCACGTTCACCTCCGGCTGCAGCTCGCCGTGGTCCCGCGCCTTCGACAGCAGGTCCCGCACGACGGCGATCCAGCCGACGACCTGCGCCGCAGCCGCGACGTCGAAGAACACCGCCTCCCGCAACAGCTTCGCGCTCACCCGCACGGTGAGGTCGGACTCCAGCCTGCGGGCGAACTCGAACGACATCGCGATCAGCGCCTGCATCGGCGGCTTCCCGGCCGCGAGCTCTTCGTCGCGCAGCCGGTGCCACAGCAGCGACTGCTCCTCGATGATCGCGACGCCGAGTGCCTCCTTCGAACGGAAATGGCAATAAAGCGCGCCTTTCGACACGTCGGCCCGCCCACACACGGCGGTGAGGCTGGACCCCGTGAACCCTTCGCGGTCGAACACCTCGGCGGCCGCACGCAGGAGCTTCGCCCGCGTGCGTGTCGACTTCTCACGTTTGACGCTCATACCTCGGTCCGCGCGGCGCCGGTCGCGACGGCGACGGCGAGCGTGTCCGGCATCTGCCAGTACTGCTCGATCTCGCCCAGATGCACCGAGAGCACCGCTGCGAACTGCAGGTTCGCCCGCTCACCGGTGGCGAGGACCCGCCAGCGCGTCCAGCCGACCACAGCCGCGTCTCCTCCGTCGACGATCACCTGGCGCACCGACAGCTGCTCCAGGCCGAACGTGGCGAACAAGGTCAGGAACTGGGACTCCACCTCCCGCCGGGTACGCGGGCCGTGTGCCCATCGGGCGCCGCTCGGGTCGGGCGCCTCCCATTCCACGGTCGGCGCGCACAGCCGCGCTATACCGGGTGCGTCCTGTGCCGCTAGTCGCGCTAGGAACACCTGCACCACTTCGACCGTCGAGAGCATTTCCTCCACCTTCTCATCCCGGTCATTGCTGCGGCAACGATCCCGGTGCCGCTCAGACTAGCCCGCGGCACAAAATGTGAGTGTGCACACCCCATTGGCCCATCTACGTTTACCCCAAACATCCGATCGTGTGATTCCAGTGGTACGCGAACTTTCAACGACCGCCGGTATCACCGCAATGCACGGCACGAACTTCGAGCTTCTGCGGCAGGGTGGATGATGCACCCGCCATCACACCGAAACGGAGCAGAACCGTGCTCAAGGCAGTCCGTCAAGCCCACGAGCACCTGGACACCCCGCCGATTACCGCCTTGATTCCACAGGCGCGGCGAGAGCAGGGCCTCACCCAGCGCGAACTCGCGGACCTGTTGTGTGAGATCTCACAAAACGACAGCGTCACCCGTGAAGAAGTGTCGAGATGGGAACGCGGTAAACGCATTCCCGGCCCCTACTGGCGTGCCTGGATCAGCGCGGCGCTCGATGTGCCGCACGCCGAGGTAGACCGTGCCGCGGTGGTCGAACGGGAATCCCGCAGGACACGCAACGAGGACCACTCCCACTAGCGGAGCGCGGGCAGACGGCAGGGGTCTGCCCGCCCGCCGGAGGGCGGCGTCAGCGCGGCCGCCGTGACGCCGCCCTCCCCACAAGTCCCAGGTGGTAAGGACCTTTGGCCCCCTGTGCGCCCGCGCACAGGGGGCCAAACTGCGTAATGTGGCCCCCTACGTGAACACAGTTGGAACGTTGTTGTTACTCGCCGGTAGCTCGTTCGGCAGCACACCAGGGGTTTCCCCTGTGAAAGTGAACGAGATCGCACTCGGCTCCAGCGGATTCGTCGAACTGCGCAACACCGGCTCGACCGCCACAGACGTCGGAGGATGGACGCTGCAGGCGTGCGCGGGACGCACCTCGCGAATCCTCGCCACCATCCCACCCAACAGCGTCCTGCCTCCGGGTGAATACTTCGTGATAGTCGGCAGCGCGTTCAGCGGAACGATGCCGAACGGTCTCGTCGTGAACACCGTGGACGGCACGGGCGTAATCGCCCGAAACCGGTACGGCGCGCACGCGGACAGCATCGGACTGAGCTCCTCCTCCCCGTGCAGCGAAGACGGCGCCGCGCGCCCGTGTGCGGATTCCGCGCTGGGCCGCGACGGCGACTCCCGCGACACGGATCACAACTCGATCGACTTCACCTGCCAAATTCCTTCTCCTGGCGAAAATAATTCGCAACCTATCTGAAATGGCCCCTTTCGAGCCCGAACGAATGAGAGCAAAGTCAGTCCCGGCGGCAAGACAGGCCATTCTCCCCGGCCAGACCTGCCGCCAGCGAGAAATACCCCGAATTCACTTCTCGAAGGGACAAGACAATGCGTCGACTGCTGGGCGGAGCCGCTGCGCTCGCAATCGCGAGCACGATCGCGTTCGCGGGTCTGGCGACGGCCGCCGAGGAGCCCACGGCTCCGGAGGTCATGCAGCTGCCGGCAGTGCTGATCAACGAGGTCTCCACCATGGGTCCGAACGGCCCGCTCGACGAGGCGATCGAGATCGTCAACCTCTCGAACGAGCAGGTCGACCTGACCAACTGGGTCATCCGGATCTACAACCAGCGCAACGAGGTCATCCAGACGATCCCGCTGATGGACGTGACCGGCCAGCCGCTCACGCTGGCTCCGGCGAACAACGTCGGCAGCACGCTGGTGCTGACGGGCGCCGAGTTCTCCGGCACGACCTCGACGCCGAACGTTCTCCCGGTGCGCTTCCTCGGCGCCGAGGGCATTCCGGCGCTCGGTGGTGTCGCGATCTTCGGCAGCACGGCTCCCACCGCGTTCAAGATCGACGGCGTCGCATTCTCCGCTCCGGTGTCCGCTGCCAAGGAAGGCGTGCACGCGCAGCCCGAGAACCAGCGCACCGCTCAGCTCGCGGGCTCGAACACGCGCAACCTGCTCAACCAGGACACCAACAACAACCAGCGCGACTTCTCGTTGCAGGAACGCACCTTCTGATCAACTCGCTCTGACCGTCCAAGCGGGTGCACTCACGTGCCCGGGCCGCCGCCCCTCGGCAGCCCGGGCACTTCCGTGCGTGGCGCGAAGTCGCCAACGGCGACTAACCGCCGCTTTGTCCTATATCCCAACGAATTCCGGCCCCTCATCCTTCTGTGACCTGATCACCGTGGGAGGGCGCCGTGATACGACACGTTCTGGCACTTGCCATCGCCGCCGCGACGCTGGGCGCACCACCCGCGTCCGCCGCACCACCATCACCACCGACACAGACCTCCGAGGCCTCGCACCGGATCACGCTCATCACCGGTGACGTCGTGGAGTACACCGAACGGTCGGACGGCCGGAAGACGGCCCAGATCCACGCCGCGCCGCGCGACGGCGAGGAACCGATCTTCCACACCATGACGACGGCGAAAGGTCTGCACGTCTACCCGTCCGACGCGATGGGAGCCATCACGTCGGGCACGGTCGAACGCACCCTCTTCAACGTCACCGAGCTCGTGCGCACCGGCCAGTCCGACGACCGCACGACCACGGTTCCGGTGCTGATGACCGGCGGCTTCTCGGCGAACGCACACACGAGGATCGGCAGCCTCAACGCTTCCGGCATCCGGGTCGAGAAGGCGAAGGCACGGGAGTTCTGGACTTCGCTCGACATGAGCGCGAAGTCCGGCGTGCGGGTGACGTACGACCGCCCGATCCGGATCACGCTCGACCAGACCACGAAACAGATCGGCGCTCCCGAAGCCTGGAGCACGGGCCTGGACGGCCGTGACGTCACGGTCGCCGTCGTGGACACCGGCATCGACGCGAACCACCCCGACGTCGCCAGGAAGATCACCGCGGCGGAGAACTTCTCTGACGAGCCGGACGTCACCGACCGGCACGGCCACGGCACGCACGTCGCCGCGACCGTGGCGGGCACCGGCCAGGGGTCCGCAGGCAAGTACAAAGGTGTCGCCCCCGCGGCGAAACTGGTGATCGCCAAGGTCTTCAACGGCGCGGGCGAGGCAGAGACGTCGCAGGTGATGGCAGGCATCGAATGGGCGGCCAGGTCCGGCGCGAAGATCGTCAACCTCAGCCTGGGCGGTGAGGTCACCGACGGCACGGACGAGCTGAGCGCCCTGGTCGACCGTCTCTCCGCCGAGACGGGCGTGCTGTTCGTGGTCGCGGCGGGCAACAACGGCCCGGCAGGCCGCTCGGTCACCTCCCCCGGTGCCGCCACCTCGGCGCTCACCGTCGGAGCGGTCGACCGCCAGAACAAGCTCGCGCCGTTCAGCAGCACCGGCCCTCGCATCGGTGACGCGCACGTGAAGCCCGAGATCAACGCTCCCGGCGTGGGTGTCGTGGCTGCTCGTGCCGCCGACACGAGCATGGGCGCCCCGGTCGGCGACGGCTACACCGCCGCGTCCGGCACGTCGATGGCCACGCCGCACGTCGCCGGCGCAGCCGCCCTGCTCGCCCAGCAGCACCCCGGCTGGAACGCGCAGACGTTGAAGAACGCGCTCGTCACCAGCGCCGCGGACGTCGGTATGCCGTGGTACGAACAAGGAACCGGCCGGCTCGACGTGGCCAGGGCGGTCAGGCAGAAGGCCACCGCCACCGCGTCGGCGAGCTTCGGCCGCTACGAACGCGGCCCGCGTGGCGTGCTGACCAGGGAGATCCAGTACGTCAACGACTCCGGCACCCCGCTCACCCTCGACCTCGCCGCGACGATCAAGGGCTGGGACGGGAAGTCCACGACCGGGTTCAACCTCAGCACCACCAGGCTGGCCATCGCGGCCCACAGCAAGGCGTCCGCCGTGCTCACCCTCGATCCCGAGGTCGGCCCGGCGGGCGTGTACGGCGGAGTCGTCACGGCCACCGGCGGCGGAGCAAGCCTGCGCACCGCGGTCAGCGTCTACGAGGCACCGCAGACGTTCCCGGTGTCGGTGCACGTCCGCGACACCGCCGGGCGCCCGCCGGCACCCGCGACGGGTCAGCTGATCGACGACTCCAACGGCGGCGACGACGTCAACGACCCGTTCGACGAGACCACCAGCTTCTACTTCGATGTCGTGAACGGCGAAGGCATCGCGAACGTGCCGAGCGGGCGCTACTCCGCGGTGACCTGGACGACCGAGAACACCGCCGGTGTGCGGCGGTGGTCCGCGCTCGCCGCGCCGGAGCTGACCATCACGGGCGCCGCGAGCGTCTCACTCGACGCGCAGAAGACCGTGCCGATCGAGGTCGTGCCTCCTGGTCCGGCCGAGCAACGCGACCGCACCGTGACGATGCGCCGCGTCGTGCCCGCGGAGGGCGAGAAACTGCCGCTGATCACCGAAATGGCCGCCGTGCTCGGCACGGCGCCGTGGGAGATCCGCGCCATTCCCGCCGCGGCCGTGAAGAAGGGCGCGATCTCGCTGCAGGACAACGTGACGCTGCAGTCCGCGACGGTCACCCTGACCTCAGGCGGACGAACGCTGGGCACCGACGGCGACGTGGCCGTGCTGTCCGCGAAGTGGGCGGGTGACCGCGACCTGACCATCGGCGGGGACACCGCTCTCGTGAAGATCAAGCCGGACACCCCGGCGAACATGGTGAAGGCGGCCAACACCGCAGCCACCAGCGCGGCACAGGCCGGCAAGAAGGCAATCCTGTCCTATGTGGACGCTCCAGGCGCTCTTCCGCTCACCGGGCTCGCCAGCACCTCACTGCCGTCGTTGGGCGTCAGCAACACCGACGGTGAGTTCCTCGCGAAGCAGACGGCGGTGAAACTGAGCGTCAAAGCCGTCCCGGAGGCCGTCTACAACCTGAGCTTCCTCGACGCCAACGGGATTCCGGCCGACCACCGCCGGACGGTCGACCCGGCGAAGCTGGTCAAGCGCCAGACCGCCTACCACGCCGACAAGCCGGGCCTGACCGTGCAGAAGACGTGGTACCCGTTCCCGACCGGTCTGTGGCAGTCGCAGATCCTGCGCGGCACCACGTTCACACCGCCGGCCGCGTGGACCGAGTACATCGGTCCCGGCGACGAGCGGATCGTGTGGAAGCGGCACGTGACGCTGAGCGGCCTCGACGCCAGGGGCCAGCGCGCCGCCATGACCATGTTCCAGGAGAACCTGTTCCGCGAGGGCGCCGCCGCGGCCACCGAGCGGTGGTTCGCCGGACCCGTGCACAGCACCGCGATCGAGCTGCAGTCCGACCACCCGGCCCGCTACCCGGCCGCGAACGGGGCCTGGCGGCAGCTGTGCTCGAACTGCCGGGCGGGCGACATCTTCGTCCCGCAGCTGCAGTGGACCGACGGCACGCCCGGCCATTACACGAACCCTTATCAGAACAGCAAGTTCTTCACGACGACCAAGGTCAGGCTGTTCCGCGGCGACACCGAGGTCCCCGCCGTGCAGGAACCGCTGGCGTTCTACCCGACGTTCCAGATGGTGCCGGAGAAGGCGACCTACCGCCTCGAGACGGTCGAGACGCACGCGCCGGGAGCGGTGGCGGGTGCGGTCAACGCGGTGCTGTTCACCCTGGCCCCGCGCACCGAGACCACCTGGACGTTCCAGTCCCACCGTTCGCAGAACCCGCCGCCACTCGGGTACTCGTGCCACGCGGGCCAGACGACCTGTCAGTTCCAGCCGCTCATCCGGCTCCGCCACGACCTGCCGCTCAGCCTCACGAACACCGCACCGGCCGGCAAACCGTTCGTCTACCACGTGCGCGCGTCGTCCAGCGTGCCCGTGACACTGGTGAAGGTGCAGTGGTCGGCGGACGAGGGCAGGACGTGGCGTCAGGCGGCGATCCAGCCGAGCGGCGACCGCTGGGAGGTCACCGTCGACAACCCCGCCGGCGACGTCTGGCTGCGCACCGAGGCCAGGGACGGCGCCGGAAACACGGTCACGCAGACCATGCAGAAGGCGTTCCGGACTCACTCCGGCGGCTGACGCGGGGGCAGCAGGGAACTCGCGCCTCTGGCCGCAGCGCGCAGACCCGCCTGAAAACGGGTCTGCGCGCCCAGCTCGTCCATGAGCCTGTGCAGCCGCCGCTGGAACGTGCGGTAGCTCAGCCCGAGCTGTTTCGCGATGCTGCGATCCGGCAGCCCGGTCGCGAGCAACGCGAGCAACCGCGCGTCCGCGATCGACATCTCGTTGCTGGACGGCTGGCCCGGCAACGACAGCGGCACCGCGTCCTCCCACAGTCGTGCGAACAACGCCCCGAGCGAGTCGAGCAACGCCGACCGGTGCACGATCACCGCGCTCTCCAGCGTCGTCTCCGTGCTGTGCAACGGGATCAGCCCAAGGTGCCCGTCCGCGAGGATCATCTTCGTCGGCGCCACCGCGACGACCCTGGCCTCCTCCCCCAGCGACAACCCCATTTCCAGGTCGGCTCGCAGGTCGTGCAGCTCCAGCGCCCGCCGCTCGTAGATCCCGCGGAACCGGACACCGCGGTTCAGCAGCTCCTCCTCGACGGGGTGCAACGCTGTCGGCGGCGTGGCGTACGGCGGCTTGTCCACGAAGCGCACCTCGTGCCGGGCCGTGCGCATCACCTGGTCGACCCGCCGCGAGATCGCCTCCGGCCCGTGCACCACCTCGACGAGGTCGGCGGGGGCGCGCACACCGGCCGCGCGTTCGTAGCGCACCTGCAGCTCCCCGGCCAGCAACCGGTCCCGCCGCAGATCGTCTTCCCGGCGCAGGAAGTACATCGCCAGAGCCACGTCCGGCGCGACGGCCGTGTGCAGCCCGTTGACCTGGTGGACGAAACCCAGTTCGGTCAGTGACCTCAGCGCGGCACGAACCGCCCGCTCAGCCAGTTCCGTGGCAAGACAGAGCTCTGTCACCCCGAGTTGATACGAGTCCACGAGCGTCTCGTAAACCGTGAGTTCGACCGGACGCAATCCGAGCACACAAGCCAGTATGCCGACTTCGGGCAACCGTTGACGCGGGGCCGGAAACAGGTGTAGACATCGGTTGAAAAGGTTTACACACCTTCTCATCGCCGCCGCCGCTCGCTGTTGTACCAACGCACGCGCGCGAAAGGACGGCCGATGGAGCCCAACCGCCGCGACTTTCTCAAAGTCGCCGGTGCCACCGCTGGTGTCACGATGTTGTCGGGGTCGTTCCTGTCCACGCCGGTCGCGTCGGCGGAGGAACACGCGAAGATCCCGATGGCCGAGTCGCCGCGGGACCGGGTGCCCGCGATCCTCGCCAAGATCACCCCTCCGACCTTTCCCGGTACGAGGTTCGACATCACCGCGTACGGCGCGAAGGGTGACGGCAAGACCAAGAACACCGAGGCGTTCAGAAAGGCCGTCGAGGCCTGCAACAAGGCGGGCGGCGGGCAGGTCGTCGTGCCGAGGGGCAGCTTCCTCACCGGCGCGATCACGCTGCTGAGCAACGTGAACCTGGTCGTCTCCGAGGGTGCGGCGATCAGGTTCTCCACCGACCCCGAGGACTACCCGCTGGTCTACACCCGGTGGCAGGGCATCGAGTGCATGAACTTCTCGTCGTTCATCTACGCGCGCAAGGCCGAGAACATCGCGATCACCGGTCCCGGCCTGATCGACGGCCAAGGCCCGTCCGGACCGTGGTTCGACTACGACAAGAAGCGCCAGCCGGACTGGGAACAGCTGCAGAAGCAGGCGGTGGACAACAGGCCGGTGACCGAGCGGAAGTTCGGCATGGGCCACTTCCTCAAACCGAACATGATCACGCTCTACGAGTGCAGGAACATCCTCGTCGAGGGCGTGCAGCTGCGGAACTCGGCGATGTGGAACGTGCACCCGGTGTTGTGCAGCAACGTGACGATCCGCGACATCTTCGTCCACAGCCGCGGCGGCATGGTCGACGGCTGCGATCCCGAGGCATCGCAGTACGTGCACATCACGGGTTGCCGGTTCGACTGCGGTGACGACGGCATCGCGATCAAGGCGGGCCGCGACATCGACGGGCGACGGGTGGGCGTGGCGAGCGAGAACATCGTCATCGAGAACTGCTCGTTCGAGGGCCGCTGGGGCGCGCTGACGGTCGGCAGCGAGATGTCCGGTGGCGTGCGGAACGTGTTCTTCCAGGACTGCACGGTGAAGAAGGGCTCGTCGTACAAGCCGTTCCACGTCCTGTACATCAAGACGAACAAGCGGCGCGGCGGCACCGTCGAGAACATCCACGCCCGGCGGATCAAGGCGACCGACGTCGACCGCGAGGCGATCATGGTGACGCTGAACTACAGCCTCACCGGCCCCGGCTACGGCCCGATCGTGAACCCCAAGGTGCAGAACATCACCGCCGACGGCTTCACCGTCAACGGGGTCAGGAAGACGGCGGTGACCCTGGACGGCCTGGCCGAGTCGCACATCAGGAACGTGGCGATCTCCAACAGCACCTTCACCGGTGTGACGACCGCCAAGCCCAGCATCAAGAACGCGGACGGCACCACGTTCACGAACGTCACCATCAACGGCAAGAAGGTCTGAGGAGAGATTCCCCGTGTCCTTGTCACGTCGTGATTTCGCGCGTGTGTCCGGCCTGACGGCCGCCGGTCTCCTGCTCCCGGCAGGCGTGGCGGCCGCCGAAGCTCCGGGTCTGGGCAGAGACCCGTGGCGGGAAGTGCCGCTGATCCTGGCGCGCGTTTGCCCGCCGCGCTTCCGCAGGAAGGACTACGACGTCACCGCGTACGGCGCGAAGGGTGACGGCCTCACCAAGAACACCGAGGCGTTCCACCACGCGATCACGGCGTGTCACAGAGCCGGTGGGGGACGTGTTGTCGTTCCCGCGGGCACGTTCCTCACCGGCGGCATCGAATTGTTGTCCAATGTGGAGCTCCACGTCGCCGAAGGCGCCACGATCAGGTTCTCCACCGATCCCAACGACTACCTGCCGCTCGTGCTCACCCGCTGGGAGGGCACGCTCTGCTACAACTACCAGCCGTTCATCTACGCGTTCGAGCAGAAGAACATCGCCATCACCGGCAAGGGAACGATCGACGGCGACGCGACCAACGGCCCGTGGCCGGAGTGGCGTGCCGGCTCGACCGCGCTGCTGCGGCAGTGGGGCGAGGAGGGCAAGCCGGTCGAGGAACGCGTCATGGGCGTCGGCAAGAACATGCGGCCGAACATGATCCAGTTCTTCCGCTGCAGGAACCTGCTCGTCGAGGACGTGCTGATCAAGAACCCGGCCATGTGGTCGCTGCACTTCGTGTTCTCGCAGAACATCACGGTGCGCCGGATCGAGATCTACTCGACGAACTCGCAGGGCGACGGCGTCGACCTCGACTCGTCGTCGTACGCGCACGTGCACGACTCCAAGTTCAACACCAACGACGACTGCGTCGTGGTGAAGAGCGGACGGGATGCCGACGGACGGCGGGTCGGCATCCCGTCCACCCACATCGTGGTCGAGCGCTGCAAGTTCTCCGGCCGCTGGGGCGGGATCACGATCGGCAGCGAGATGTCGGGTGGCGTCCGGAAGGTGTTCTGCCGCGACTGCGAGATCAACGCGCCCGACTACCCCGGCCGGTACCCGATCAAGCACGCGCTCTACATCAAGACCAACCAGGACCGCGGCGGCGTCATCGACGGTGTCCACCTGCGGAACGTGTTCGGGCAGAACGTCGAGCGCGAGATCCTGTTCGTGTCGATGTTCTACCAGAACGGCGGCACGAAGGGCTTCTTCCCGCAGATCAACAATTTGACGATCGACCGGATGCGGATCAACGGCGGCAGAATCGCGGCGACGTTCCGAGGGTTCCCGCAGTCGCACATCAGGAACGTGCTCATCTCGAACTCGACGTTCACCTCGATCACCGAGCCGAACCTGATCGAGCACACCGACAACCTGGTGTTCCGCAACACCACGATCAACGGGGTGGTGCCGGCGTGAGGTTCCTCCTGGCGCTCTTGCTGATTGCTGCCGGACTCTCCACCGGCTCACCGGTCGCGGTGGCTGGTGGCGGTCTGTCGTGGAAGGCCGTCAGCGACCCGTTCTCGCTGGACTTCCGGGACCGCGGCCGGATGCTGACCGGGCAGCGCGAAACGTCTTACCGGCTGGCTGACGGTACTTCTCATGCGCTGACGAAGGTCGTTGCACAGAAACGGGTTCCTGGTGGCGTCCGGTACGTGGTGGCGACCACGGAGGCGTCCAGGACCGCCTCCGTGGTCGTGACCCGGACCGAGCGCGGGCTGCGGGTGGGCTGGACGCTGGAGCCTTCTCTCGGCGTCGCACAGGTTTCCGCGAACCTCACCGGGTCGCTGGAGGAGCACTTCCTCGGCGGTGGCGCCCACACGATGTTCGTCGACCTGCAACGGAAGGTGTTGCTGAACAAGGCCGTGTTCGTCGGTGCGTCGAACTTCGGCAAGTGCAACAAGAACGGCGCGCCTTCGACGTTCTTCATCTCCAGCGCGGGTTACGGCGTCTACGCGGACACCAAGGCGATCGGGCGGACGGCGTTCCCCGGTGCGGTGGCTGACGACCACTGCGCGGACAAGCCGGCGCCGTGCCCGGTGACGTTCGGCGTGCCGGACCGGATCCAGTTGTGCTTCAAGACCTCCCGGCTGGACTACGAGGTCTACGCGGGCTCACCGGCGCAGGTCAACTCCGCGTACTTCAAGCGCGTCGGCACGCCGACCTTGCCACCGGCGCGGCAGTTCGCGCTGACGAAGTGGCGGGACAAGTACACCCATTCCGACGAGGTCGTCGAGGACGTCACGCAGTTCCAGGCGCGCGGCGTTCCACTGGACACGCTCTGGGTCGACAACCCGTGGGAACAGGGCCCTGTCGGTGCGAGGCCGACCTACGCGTGCATCGGCGCGTTGAAATTCGACAAGACGATGTACCCGGACGCGCAGGGCACGATCAACTGGATGCGCGATCGTGGCGTGAACATGGGTGTGTGGGTGGCGCCGTTCCTGAACAAGATGTCCGACGGCAAGGAATGCCCGCACGACTACCCCGCCGGTTCCTTCGCGCAGTCCGACCGCACCAACGTGTGGGACATCGACCTCACGAACCCGGTGGCGCGCGCTCACTACGAGGCAAAGCTCGAAGCGGTGTTCCGGATGGGCGTGAACTTCGTCAAGGGAGACCGCGGCGAGGAGCACAACTTCGAGGAGACGACGTTCGCCGGCGGGCCGGGCACGCTGATCCACAACCGGTACCCGTTGCTGTACGCCGAATCCGTGGTGAACGCGCTGCGGAAGGTGCACGGCGACAACTACACGACGTTGTTCCGCGCGGGTGGCGACGGGATGCCGACGCTGCTGCGCGGGTTCTGGCAGGCCGACGCCGACATGAGCTTCGACGGGCTGCGGCTCACGAACCGGCGCGGCATCAACTCGTGGATCTCCGGCCACCCTGTGCACGGCTCGGACATCGGCGGCTACCGCAACCTGGGTGGCGGGCCGTCGGAGTCGCTGTTCGTGCGGTGGGCGCAGCAGTCGGCCGTGACGCCGGTGTTCCAGGTCGGCAGCTCGGGCCGCAACGCGACGCCGTGGGTGTACGACGCGGCGACGTTCGAGCGGTTCAAGCGGGCCGCGGTGCTGCACTACGAGCTGTTCCCGTACCTGTACCAGCAGGCGGTTCGCGCTTCGAAGGACGGCACGCCGATCACGCAGCCGATGGCGTTCCGGTATCCGCACGCCGAGGCCGCGTGGAAGGCGGACCAGCAGTTCATGGTCGGGCCGGACCTGCTCGCGGCTCCTGTCACGGCGGATCGGGCCGAGACCGACGGCGCGGCAGGGAAACCGACGCCGGTCGACGTGTGGCTGCCTCGCGGGGAGTGGATCGACCTGTTCTCCGGGGCTCGGGTGACCGGCGGACGGACCGTCACGCGAGAGGCCGCTCTGGACGAGTTCCCGCTCTACCTGCGGGCTTCCGCCGCGATGCCGTTCAACTTCCGCACGCCCGACGTGTGGCCGAAGCCGTGGGGTGTGAACGACCTGGACCGCAAGGACCGCGCTGGCTGGCTCGTCTCGCCTTCGGCCGATGGCCGGTTCGGCAACCTCCAGGCCGACTCGTTCGGCAAGCACCTCCTCGTCCGGCTCACCGGCGCGCCGCGGGAGGCGCAGCTGATGGTTCCGGCCGGGGTGAAGCGCGTGGTGATCGACGGGCAGCCGCTGCCGGCGTCGACCGTCGAGGAGCTGCGCGGCAGGACAACGGGCTGGGCGTCCGTCTCCTCAACGCCCGGCACGTTCGGCGGCACGGTGCTGAAGCTCCTACCCCGAAGCGGCTCCAGCACCGTGCTGCTCACGCTCACCTAGACTCAAATGTTCCGAACATCTGGATTGTGTGCGTATCCTGATGTCCATGGTTCGGCTGACACGAGCACAACAGCAGGAACGCACACGGGCATCCGTGCTGGCGGCGGCGAAGGAGGAGTTCGCCGAGCACGGCTACGCCCTGGCGAAGATCGACCGGATCGCCGACCGGGCCGAGCTGACCCGTGGCGCGGTGTACTCGAACTTCCCGAGCAAACGCGCCCTGTACCTGGCGGTGCTGATCGACGTGGCGGAGGCCGCCGCAGGTGAGCCTCCGCCACCGCCGGCATCGACGGCCGGCGCGCTGGAACAGTTCGCCAGGGTCTGGCTCGAACGGTTGCCGCTGGGCGGCACGGCGTGGGGCGGGCGCCTGCAACTGCGCTCGCTGGACGGCGTCCTCGACGACGAACACGCACGCGAGGTGCTGGCGCAGGTCGCCAGGCTGGAGGCGCTGCTGCTCGCCATCGCGCTGGAAGCGGGCGGCCCGGCGCGCCGGGTGCGGCTGGCCGAGCTGGTGCTGACGATGCTGGACGGCGCGAGTCATCGTGCCGAGACCGCGCCGGGGTCCGGTGACCCCTTCGACCTGACGCACGCGTGCGGGCACCTGGCCGGCATCGGCCTCACGGACACCTGGGCGCCGCCGCACCTGCCCTTCGTCACCCCGGCGAAGCCGTGTGCGGACAGCTGGACCGCGCCGGAGGGACTCGTCGACCGGATCAGCGGCCGGCAGGCCGACCTCGCCTCCGACGGTCTGATCACCGTGCTGGGCGCCGGTCGTCTGGGTGCCGCGGAGGAAGCCGTCCGCTCCGGCGAGAACGTGACGATCGTGGTCGTCACGGGCGACCCCGCCGAGATCGGCCGCCTGGTCCGGCTCAGGATCACCGACGTCGCCGGATGCCTGCGGCGGGTGTTCCCCGCCGATGTCTGGCAGCGCGTCCGGCTGGTTCTCGACGACGACGCGCTGGTGGCATCGGCGCTCGGACTGCCGGATGTCGACGACGAGACCGAGACCGCGGTGCGGGTCCAGGACGGCGTGATCGTCGCCCGGTCCGGCGGGCGCGGCGCCGGCCACGCGGTGTCGGCCGCGCGGAAGACCACGACGTGAGCGGGCCGGATCTGCTGGTGCTGCATGCTTTGCGCTGCGTCGGCACCGCCGGCCTCGAACGCGTGGCGGCGACCACCGGTCTCAGCGAGTCCGACGTCGAGTCCGAGCTGATCGATCTCGCGGCCGCCGGTCTCGTCACTCGCTTCGCCGAGTTCGGCGTGTGGAGCCTGACGGAGACGGGCAGGACCGCGGATGCCGAGCGGATCACCGCCGAGCTGGAGTCGGCAGGTGCCCGCCCGGCGGTGACCGAGGCGTTCGACGGTTTTCTCGTGCTCAACCCGGAACTGCTCGACCTCTGCACGGCCTGGCAGCTGCGGTCCGTCGACGGCGTCATGATCGCGAACGACCACAGCGACTCCTCGTACGACGCCCGCGTGCTCGACCGGTTCGCCGACTTCCACGGGCGTGCCACCGTCGTCTGCGCCCAGCTGTCGTCGGCGTTGCCGCGATTCGGCCGCTATCGGATCCGCCTCGCCGAAGCCCTCGGCCGCGCAGGCTCCGGCGAGCTGGAGCACGTGGCCGACAGCACCGCGTCCTACCACGCCGTGTGGGCCGAACTGCACGAAGACCTGCTGGTGTCACTGGGGATCCCGCGATGAGGTGGATCAGGCAGCTCAACGCCGAGACCGGAGACTCGGCGGAGGTGCTGGGAGGCAAGGCACACGGGCTCGTCGTCCTGCACCGTCTCGGGTTGCCTGTGCCCGCTGGGTTCGTCGTCACCACGCAGGCCTGTCGCGCGTTCCTGCGGGACGGGCGTCTTCCCGACGGGCTCGACGACGAACTCGCGACCGCGATCGCCGGGCTCGACGTGGTGTCCGTCCGCTCCGGGGCCGCCGTGTCGATGCCCGGCATGATGGACACGATCCTCAACCTGGAGCTCACAACCACCGCCGCCGCCAGGTCCGCGGTGGAAGCCGTCTTCTCCTCGTGGAACACACCACGGGCGCGAACCTACCGGGAACTGCACGACATCCCGCACGAACTCGGTACCGCCGCGATCGTGCAGAGGATGGTGTTCGGCAACCGCGACGACCGCAGCGGCACCGGAGTCGCGTTCAGCCGCGATCCCAACACCGGCGCGAACGTCCCGTACGGCGAGGTCCTTTTTGGACACCAGGGCGATGACGTCGTCTCCGGCAGCTCATCGACCCTGCCCCTGCGCGAGCTGGCGGACCGGGAACCGACGGTGTGGGCCGGTCTGCTCGACGCCCTGAGCCGGGCCGAGGCGCACTACCGCGACGCGTGCTACGTCGAGTTCACCTTCGAGGCCGGTGAGCTGTGGCTGCTGCAGGTCCGTCCGGGCCGGTTCGTGGGAGCAGCCGCTGTCCGCCTCGCCACCGACCTGGCCGACGAACGCGTGATCGACCGGCACGAGGCGCTGCTCAGGATCTCGCCACAGCACCTCCGGCACGTCCGCACACCCCGGATCGCAGCGACCTCAGAGGTGCTGGCCAGAGGACTGGGCGCGTGTCCCGGCGTCGCGACCGGCAGGGTGGCGACCACGGCCGACGCGGCGGTGCGCCTGGCGGTGGACGGTCCGGTCGTCCTGGTACGCCCCGAGACGTCGCCGCACGACATGCGCGGCCTGGCTGCGGCCACCGGCATCGTCACCGCCCGCGGCGGGCCGGCCAGCCACGCCGCGGTCGTCGCACGGGCGATGGGAAAGCCCGCCGTCGTGGGAGTCTCCGGCCTCGTCGTCGCGGGAAGCTCGGCGAGCATCGGGGGACGCACCTTCGACGAAAACACCCTGCTCACCATCGACGGGACCGGTGGCGAAGTCGTCCTCGGCAGCCCTCGCGTCGTCACGAACGCTGCGGACGCCCACCTGCACCGGCTGCTGCGCTGGGCTGACGACGTGTCGGGCGACCGCTCGGAACGCGATGAGGCCCAACGCCTCAGCGCCGCCCACGCCGTGCTCCGCCGCTGAAGGCTCAGGGCCGCACAGCAGGCCCGAGCCCCGTCCAGCGCAGCTCCGGCGGAAGGTGGCCCATGTCGTTGTACAGCACCAGTGCCGGAGCTGCGCCGTCGCGGTGTTCGATCGCGGTCAGCGCCGTGTTCCCGCAGTTCAGCCCGAGCCACCTGGCCGGTGGCGCGTCGAGGGCGTGCCGCACCAGCCAGGCCACCGAATAGGCGTGGGTGACCAGGACCTCGTGGGTCTCGGTGTCCGCCGGGCGGGCGAAGCGGCCGATCAGTGCTTCCGCGACACGTGCGCCCGCAGCGGCCTCCGCGGCGTCGTACCCGTCGAAGAACCCCGCCCACGCGGGAGGGATCTCGTCCGGCACGTGCGGCACGTGGTCGATCAGCTCGGCCGCTTCCCGCACAGCGACACCCGGCAGGTACCGGCCGATGATCTGGGCGGATCGTGTCGCCCTGACGAGCGGTGAATGCCAAACGGCGTCGACCGGCAGACCGGCCAGGCGTTCTCCGAGCAGTTCCGACTGCCGTTGCCCGGTCTCGGTCAGCTCGCCGAACGGGTCCGCCTCGCCGTGCCTCACCACGTACAGGTGTCGTGTCGCCATCGACTTAGGATACTCACAACATCCAGATGTTCACACCATCCGAACATCAGCTAGCGTCTCGACAGGTGGCGCACAGGCATCTCACAGAAATCGGCCGCAATCTGTTCCCATGACGGACAACCACGACCGCGGCCTCCAGTTCGACCTCGCCACCCTGATCGGGCGCCGGCGGGCGTTGTCGCTGTTCGGCGGCGCAGGCCTCACGCTCGTGGCCTGTGCTCCGTCGACCACCACGTCGAACTCGACCGCCACCACCAGCAACGCCAGTTCATCAGGAACGACGGCAGCCGGCAGCCCGCTGGAGGCCATTCCCGAGGAGACGGCCGGACCGTTCCCCGGCGACGGCTCCAACGGTCCGAACGCCCTCACGCAGAGCGGCATCGTGCGCTCGGACATCCGTTCCAGCTTCGGCTCGTCCACCCGCACTGCCGAGGGTGTGCAGCTGAACATCGAGCTGACGGTCCAGAGGGAAGACGGCACACCGTACGCGGGTGCCGCCCTGTACCTGTGGCACTGCGACATCAACGGCGACTACTCGATGTACTCCGACCGCGTGAAGAACGAGAACTTCCTGCGCGGGGTCCAGGAGGCGGACTCGGCGGGGAAGCTGAAGTTCGTCAGCGTCTTCCCCGGCGCGTACTCGGGGCGCTGGCCGCACATCCACTTCGAGGTCTACCCGAGCCTCGCCGAGGCCACCAAGGCGGGCAACAAGATCACGACCTCGCAGCTCGCGTTGCCGGAGACGACCTGCAAGGAGGTCTACGGCACGACCGGGTACACGCAGAGCGTCCGGAACATGTCGCGGACGACCTTGAAGCAGGACATGGTGTTCCGCGATGGCGTGGACCACCAGATGGCGACCATGTCCGGGAACGTCCAGTCCGGCTACACCGCCTCACTGACCTTCGCGGTGGAGGGCTAGCCACAGTTCCGCCCGCAGCCCCGGTGAGTCCATCGAGCGGCCGAGGGCTTGCTCGGCCTTGCGCACGCGGTTGCGGAGCGTGTGCCGGTGCACGCCCAACGCCGTCGCCGCCGGATCCCAGGCGCCGTGGTGCGCGAGCCACACCCTCAGCGTCTCCCGCGTTTCCTCGTCGAGCGGCCTCAGCAACGCGTCGGCGAACCCGTCCGGGAGCCGCACGTGCCCGGCGAGGTCCTCGAACCTGCGGAGGCCGGCCTGCCGCGCCTGCCGGGCTTCGCGGTAACCCCGCGCGACCTCTGTGGTGTCCACTTCGGACGATGCGAAGCCGTCGAACTCGGTGGTGAGCACGACGATGTCGCCGTCGTGCTCGGCCCAGAACACGTCGCCGTCCGGCGGTTCGCCGGCGAGGAACACCCGGAACCGGTCAGGCAGGCCGTCGACCACCAGCCCGGCCAGCAGCATCCGGAACTGGCCTGCCCGGAGCTCCCTTCTCGCCGCGTCGGCGGAGTCGTTCTGCGCGAGGGCGAGGACGAGCAGCGAGGCGGCCGTGTTGACGATGCCCAGATCCGGCCTGGTGGTTCCGACCGCGAGCACGCCGCGGGAACGGCTGCCGAGGACCTGGAGGAACACGTGCACGCCGTCGAGCTCGAACGCCGCGCTGGCGAGGCCACCCGCGGTCGTCAGGCGCGCGAGCTCGGCCGTCAGGTCCGGGACGAGGCGGGGGTTGTGGGCGTGCACGGGCCGGCCGGCCGCGTCGAGGAGCACGGCCCATCCGTCGATCCACTGGCCGAGCCTGCGCACCACTCCCCCGACGCCCGCACGGACGGCGGCTCTGGTGAGCGCGCGCTGGCCTTCGCTGGTGCGGGTGAGCGCGGCGTACTCGTCGGCGGCGATGGCCTTCGACACCGCCTTGCTGATGGCGATGAACGGCACCTCGCGCGGCACCTCGACGAGCCCGAGCCCCGCGTCGGCAGCCGCCTCCACCAGGGCACGCGGCACCTCGTCGTGGCCGAGGCCGGTGCCGAAGCCCAGTCCGACCACACCGGCACGCACCAGGCGTTCGACGTAGCCGGCGCTGAAGGGCCTCAGGCCGGTGGTCAGCAGCAGTTCGCCGCCCTCCAGGAACGGGGTCGGGTCCGCGAGCTCGGTGCCGTGCACCCAGCCCACCGGCTTCGTCACGTCCCCGGCGAGCACCGGGAGCCGCAACGTCCGTGCGAGTTCCCGCAGCGTGATGGGCATGTGCCAATTTGTACAACGTGAGCACCCCAGATCACCATTTAAGACACTGCGTGGCGCGGTGACCAGGACCATGCTGAGGACATGACCCGACTGCTGCCCGAGAACCGGCTGGTAACCGCGATCCCCGGCCCGAAGTCGCTGGAACTCCAGGCGCGGCGCAAGAACGCCGTCGCCGCGGGTGTCGGCTCGACGCTGCCCGCCTACATCTCCTCCGCCGACGACGGCCTGCTGATCGACGTCGACGGCAACCAGCTCATCGACCTCGGCTCGGGCATCGCCGTCACGAACGTCGGCAACCCGGCCCCCGCGGTGGCCGAGGCCGTGCACGCGCAGATCGACAGGTTCAGCCACACCTGCTTCATGATCACCCCCTACGAGGGCTACCTCGAGGTGTGCGAGGAGCTGAACCGCCTCACACCAGGCGACCACGAGAAGCGGTCGGTGCTGTTCAACTCCGGCGCCGAGGCCGTGGAGAACGCGGTCAAGATCGCCAGGCACGTCACCGGCAGGCAGGCCGTCGTGGTGTTCGACCACGGCTACCACGGCCGCACGAACCTCACGATGGCGTTGACCGCCAAGAACATGCCGTACAAGCACCGCTTCGGGCCGTTCGCGCCCGAGGTCTACCGGGTGGCGGCGTCCTATCCGCTGCACGACGGACTCACGGGTGCCCAGGCGGCGCAGCGGACGATCGCCGCCATCGAGAAGCAGGTCGGCGCGGACAACACCGCCGCCGTCGTGATCGAGCCGATCCAGGGCGAGGGCGGGTTCATCGCGCCCGCCGAGGGTTTTCTGCCGGCGGTCGCCGAGTGGTGCCGTGAACGCGGCGTGCTGTTCGTCGCCGACGAGATCCAGACCGGCTTCTGCCGCACCGGTTCGTGGTTCGCCTCCGACCACGAGGGCGTGGTGCCGGACCTGATCACCACGGCCAAGGGCATCGCGGGCGGCCTCCCGCTCGCCGCCGTGACGGGCCGCGCCGAGATCATGGACGCCGTGCACGTCGGTGGGCTCGGCGGCACCTACGGCGGCAACCCGGTCGCGTGCGCTGCAGCTCTCGGTGCCATCCGCACGATGCGCGAGCGCGACCTGAACGCCGCCGCACGCCGCATCGAGGAGACGGTCCTCGGCCGGCTGCGTGCCGTCGCCGAGAAGACCGACATCATCGCGGAGATCCGCGGCCGCGGCGCGATGCTCGCCATCGAGTTCACCGAACGCACGCCCGAAGTCGCCGCCCGCGTCGCGAAGGCGTGCCACGACCAGGGTGTCGTCGTGCTGACGTGCGGTACTTACGGCAACGTGATCCGTCTGCTGCCCCCGCTGGTCATCCCGGACGACCTGCTCGCCGAAGGTCTCGACGTGCTCGAAGGAGCCCTGCTCGCATGATCGCGTTCAACACCCCGGAAGACGTCGAAAACGCCGTCGCCAAGGCTCATGACGTCGCCCCCGAGCTCGCCGCGCTGCCCGCACACCGCCGCGCCACCGCCCTGGACCACGTGTCACGCCGGCTCGCCGAGCGCGCGGAGGAGTTCGCCCAGGCCATCAACGACGACTCCGGCAAGCCGCTGAAGTGGGCACGCGTCGAGGTGACCCGCGCGATCTCCACGTTCCGCTGGGCCGCCGAGGAAGCTCGCCGCTTCTCCGGCGAACTGCAGCGCCTGGACACCGACCCGGCCGCCGAGGGCCGCCTCGCTCTGGTGCGCCGGGTACCGCGCGGGCCGGTGCTGGGCATCGCGCCGTTCAACTTCCCGCTGAACCTGGTGGCGCACAAGGTCGCCCCGGCCCTCGCGGTCGGCGCCCCGATCGTGCTGAAGCCCGCGCCCGCGACGCCGAAGGTGGCGTTCCTGCTCGGCGAGCTGCTGGCCGAGACCGACCTGCCCGACGGCGCCTGGTCGGTACTGCACCTGTCCAATGAGGACACGGCGGCGCTCGTCGAGGACCCGCGCCTGCCGGTCGTCTCGTTCACCGGTTCCGGCCCGGTCGGCTGGGGCATCAAGGAACGCGTGCCGCGCAAGCACGTCACGCTGGAGCTGGGCGGCAACGCGGCCGCGATCGTCGCCCCCGACTGGCAGGACATCGAGTTCGCGGCGCAGCGCATCGCCACGTTCGCGATGTACCAGGCGGGCCAGTCGTGCATCTCGGTCCAGCGCGTCTACGTGCACACCGACGTCTACGACGCCGTGTCCGAAGCCGTTGTGCAGCACGTGAACAAGCTCGACGTCGCGAACGACGTCGGCCCGCTCATCAGCGATGCCGCCGCGCAACGCGTTGAGTCGTGGGTGAACGAGGCCTCTGCGACCGTGCTGACCGGCGGCTCCCGCGACGGCAGGGTGTACGCGCCCACCGTGCTGACCGACGTGCCGGAGGACGCGAAGGTGAGCGCCGAGGAGGTGTTCGGCCCGGTCGTGCTGCTGGCGCGAGTCGACTCGGTGGACGAGGCGTTCGACCGCGTCAACGCCTCCCGCTACGGCCTGCAGGCGGGCCTCTTCACAACCGACGTGCGCCTGGCTTTCCGCGCAGCGCAACGACTCCAGGTGGGCGGCGTCATCGTCGGCGACGTGCCGAGCTACCGCGCCGACCAGATGCCCTACGGCGGCGTGAAGGAGTCCGGCACCGGCCGCGAGGGCCTCCGCGCGGCGATGGACGACCTGACCGAACCCCGAGTCCTGGTGCTGACCGGCCTGGAGCTCTGAACATTTCCCGGTCGTTTTCCCGGTACAGGCCAAGGAAACCCCGATCGGCCCATTCATCCGACGAATGGGCCGATCTTGACCTTGACTGCGATGATGCACGAGTGGCCGTCACCATCAGGGATGTCGCTCGCCAAGCTCAGGTCTCCGTCTCGACCGTCTCGCGCGCCCTGAGCGCGCCCGGCCTCGTGAAGGAAACCACCCGGCAACGGGTCCTGGACGTGGTGCGAGGACTCGGCTACCAGCCGAACCGCGCCGCGAGAAGCCTGATCACCGGCCGCACCGGCAACCTCGGCATCGTGGTACCAGACCTGGAAAACCCCTTCTACCCGGCAGTGCTGCGCGGCGTGCAGACCAGGGCCGGCGAGGCGGGCACCTCGGTCTTCTTCTGCGACAGCCGCGAAGACCCGGAAACCGAGGCCGAACTGGTCCGCACGATGGCGGCCCAGGTCGACGGCGTGGTGCTCTGCTCACCCCTGTCGTCAGACGAGACCATCACCGAGCTGGCCAACCTGACGCCACTGGTGCTGATCAACCGCACCGTGCCGGACGTCTCGTCAGTCCTGATGGACAGCGGCTCTGGCATGGACCAGGTGATCACGCACCTGGAGTCCTTGGGCCACACGGAGTACGTCTACCTGGGCGGCCCCACCATGTCCTGGTCGCACAACCGCAGGCTGCAGGGCCTCCGCAACCGCGCCCGAGTGCTGGGCCCCTTCGAGCCGAACTTCGCAGGCGGCCGAACCGCCGCCGAACAGGCACTAAAAACGAACGCAACCGCGTTCATCGCCTACAACGACCTGATGGCCCTGGGCGTGCTGAGCCACCTGGCCGAACACGACATCAAGGTCCCGCAGCAAATCAGCGTCACCGGCTTCGACGACATCCTCTACGCCGCGATGTGCTCCCCAGCCCTGACCACGGTGGCCATGCCGACCGAGGAAGCGGGCAAGGTGGCCGTGGACCTGCTGGCCGAACGCCTGGACGACGCCCCAGCCGAACGCCGCGAGCTCCCCACCAACCTCGTCATCCGCGCCAGCACCCGCAAACACCCGACGTCCACGTGACGCGGCCCAACCACCAGTCGCCCGCAAATCACCAACGCTTCCACGGCCGACTTCCCAATCACTGACACGTACGACTCAACCGTCACTCCGGCCGCGGGGAAGCCTCTCGGGATGGCTCCCCCGCGCACGGCCGAGGACGTCGCTCTAGTCGTACCCGCGAATGTGGCCGTCCTCGTCAGCGAGAATTTCGTGGCG
The DNA here is from genome assembly GCF_003269295.1 of Lentzea atacamensis. Classification (GTDB taxonomy): domain Bacteria; phylum Actinomycetota; class Actinomycetes; order Mycobacteriales; family Pseudonocardiaceae; genus Lentzea; species Lentzea atacamensis. The sequence continues at coordinate 1,762,448 of NZ_QLTT01000001.1, forward strand.
CTCCATGTCCGGCTCCTTCCGTCGTGGCTGACATCACAAAGGTAGAGCCCTCCCGGCGTCCTGTGGAGTGAATTTGCACCGCAACCGGGGTATCACTCACGAACGCAAGGGGTCCATAGGGGTGACCCCCACCACACACTCCACCGTGTGGCGTCCACCACACGCTTAGCCCAACTCATGGCTACACAGCGCCAATCAAGACACCGGTCTTGCCCCAACAGGTTGCCCAACCTGGCCCATCCGGGGGACAAAACCAGTCATGCGAACGATGCTCACCGTAACCGTCGTGGCCACCTTGCTGCTGACCCCAGCCACCCCAGCCCTGGCCGCCGACCCGGTGGCCAAGACGGTAGAACTCCTCAACGCCTACCGCGCAAAGCACGGCGTAGGCCCTCTCTCCCTCGATTCCGAGGTGACCCGAACAGCCCAAGAATGGGCAGATCATCTACACGAGACAGTCGGTTTCGAACACCGCCCGAACAACCCCTACGGCGAGAACCTCTACTGGATCGGCAGCCGCACCCGAGCAATGGACAGGGTGGCCACAAACGCCCTGGAAAACTGGTACAGCGAATCCCGCGGCCACGACTACACCAAGGAGATGACCGCCTCCAACATCAACTACGAGGTCCTGCACTTCACCGCCATGGTCTGGAAGTCGTCCGACCGAGTGGGCGTGGGCCTGAAACAGGGCGCCAACGGCACCTACGTAGTGGTCAACTTCGCCGCCCGGGGCAACACCCTGACCCAGTTCGTGGCAAACGTCCTCCCACCCACCACAAGGTGACCACGCGCGCCCCTCTCGCGAAGGCGAAGCCGAGCTGTTTTTCACACCGCGGGCCGCCACGCAAACGCAACCGCCACACACGCACCCAACGCGCCCACCTACGGACACGAAACAGGAACCCGCCAACGCAACCGGGGGACGACCCACCCAACCGACGCGCAAACGCCGGAAGGGCCCCACAGCAGCACACTCACCGCAACCCAGCAGTCTCAGTAACCGCCCTCAAAGCCGCCACAACAGCCGAAAACGGCGGCAAAGACGGCTTCTCCCCCGGAGCCTCCCCCAGCCACCCCACAACTCCACGATCAATCCGAGAAGGCGGCACCGGCACCAACGTCCCCAGCCGATGGGTGAGCGCCCCCCGAGCCCGCAACCGAATCAGGTTCACCTGCGAAGCCTCATCAGCAGACGACGTGAGGATGAGCCACCTCCCAGGAGCCCCAGGCAAAACCACCACAGGCCCACTCAGCATCCGCACAGACAGGAAGTGCTGCACCTCCCCACCGACCCCGGCAGCGAGCTCCACCGCGGACACCTGATGATCAGTGGTCAACAGCAACCGATTCTCCGACCGCAGGACCAACCACCCCCACTCCGAGTACCGCTCAAGCGCACTGGAGAACGTGTCGAGCCGAGGCAGATCTCCCGACGGCGCAGTTCTCTGCAGCGCAAGTCCCGGCGACGTGGTTCCCCGCGACGCAACTCCCGGCGGCACAACTCCCGGCGACGCCACAACCTGCGACGCAACTCCCGGCGGCGTAGTCCCCTGCGGCCCAACTCCCTCAGGCGAGTTCATCGATCTCACCCTCACTTAGCTAAGAACAATCGGTTCGTGTAACTGCGATCACACGATTTGACTCCCCGCCGCCATGAACTCACTATCGGCCCGCCATCGGCACACTAGAACGAGGCTGGAGAGCGTGACCAACCTGCGACAACGCCATGTGACCATGATCGCCCTGGGGGGTGTGATCGGCGCCGGCCTCTTCGTAGGCACAGGAGCGGGCATCGCACTGGCGGGCCCAGCAGTCCTGATCTCCTTCGCCCTGGCCGGCCTGCTGGCCCTCCTCACAATGCGCATGCTGGGCGAAATGGCAGCAGAACACCCGAGCAGCGGCGCCTTCTCCGTCCACGCCGAAAAGGCGATCGGCCCCTGGGCAGGCTTCACCATCGGCTGGCTCTACTGGTGCGCGGTAGGAGTAGTGCTGGCCGTAGAAGCCACCGGCGCAGCAAAGATCGCCTCGAGCTGGATCCCAGCAGTCCCCCAATGGGCCTGGGTCCTGATCTTCATGTCAGCCCTGACCGCCATCAACCTCACCGACGTCCGCAACTTCGGCGAGTTCGAGTTCTGGTTCGCCGGCCTGAAAATCGCCGCGATCATCCTCTTCCTGGCCCTGGGCACAGCCGCCATCGCAGGCCTGATCCCCACGGTCGACTCCCCAGGCCTCAGCAACCTCCACGACTTCCTCCCCAACGGCTGGAGCGGTGTACTGGCAGGCCTGATGGCGGTGGTGTTCGCGTTCGGCGGCCTTGAAGTGGTGACCATCGCCGCCGCGGAGGCCGAGGACCCGGAGCACGCCGTCGGCAAGGCCGTCCGCTCCTCCATCACCAGGTTGCTCGTCTTCTACCTGGGTTCGATGGCCGTGGTGGTGACGCTCCTCCCGTGGAACAGCTCAGAGGTGGGCGCCAGCCCCTACGTAGCAGTCCTCGACCACATCGGCATCCCGGCAGCCGGCCAGGTCATGAGCGTCGTCATCCTGATCGCCCTGCTGAGCGCCATCAACGCGACCCTGTACGGCGCCTCCCGCATGCTGTACTCGCTGGCCGAACGCGGTGAGGCCCCGAAAGCGTTGCTGAACAAGAAGAACGGCGTCCCCCGCAACGCGGTGCTGGCGTCCGTCACGTTCGGTTTCTTCTCGGTGCTGCTGAACTACCTCTGGCCGGACACGGTCTTCCTGTTGCTCCTGAACGCCGTGGGATCCGCGCTCCTCGTCCTCTGGGGGTTCATCGCGATCTCGCAGATCCGCCTGCGCCGCACCATCGCGAACCCGACGGTGCCGATGTGGGGCTATCCGTACCTCTCCTGGCTCACGCTGGCCGGCATCGTCGCGATCATCCTGCTGATGCTGAGCGACGAGCAGGCCCGTGGACAGATCCTGTCCACGGGCGTGCTCGTCGCCGTCATCGCGGCGGTCGGGCTCAGCAGGTCAGCTTCGCGCCGGCGAAGTCTCCGCGGTCGAACCTGACGCCGTCACCGCTGTCGTTGACGACGAGCCGCAGGAACTTGGCGCCCTGCAGGGATCCGGAGATCGACACCGCGTCGTCCTTCCACGTGCGCAGGCCGCTGGAGGCCACGCGCGTGCCGTCCGCCCAGATCTCGAAGATCGCCGAGCCCTGCTGGTTCACGTCGCGCTCGTCGTCGATGCCGACGTCGGACGAGAACGACGTGCAACGCCCGCCCACGTACAGAATCAGTTCGGCGTTGGCGTGCGTGCCTAGGCCCTTTTCGTAGGTCTTGCCGTTGATGGTCAGCGTCTTGCCGTCACCACCGACGTAGCCGCCGTTGGACCTGTCCCGCTCGACAGGCCCGTAGCCGCTGCGTTCGGTGGTGAACGTGACGTCGCTGGCCCACAGCGAACCACCGGGCGGCGGCGCGACCGGCACCAGCGCCGGCGAGGTCACCGGGCGGGTCAGCTTTCCGCGGCCGACCCATGTGGCGCCCAGCGAGCCGTTCAGGACGTGCGTACCCGGCACGGCCCCGGCCGGTGGTGTCACTTTCCACTTGCTCTGCACCGACTGCGATGTCAGCAACACGGGAGCGCGCTCGGAGGAGAGCTTCTCCACCTTCCACCCGGCGGGCGCCCTGAACGTCGTGGACGCGTCCAGCACCGGGATCGGCGCCTGGTTGGTCGCGGTCACCGTGGCCACGAACGGCTCGCCGGCCGGGGTGATCGTGCTCGGGATGCCCGCGTACTGCTGCGCGATGTCGAGCGAGGTGTCGATCGCGGGCTCGTGCTGGTACCAGTCCTGCGACGCCTTCACCCGGAAGATCGCGGTGCCGTGCGGCGGCAGCGACGCGGAGATCTTGCCGGCGGACTGGAAGTTCTTGTGCTGCCACAGATCCCGCACGGTGTAACCGACACTGCGCGGCAGCCCGATTTCGCGGGCTGTGGTGGAGATCGTCGCGTTCACCTCGGACTCGTTGAACAGCGCCACCGCCTTGTCGCCGTTGGCCAGGGGCTTCACGAACACCCAGTGCCCGTCCTTCTGGTAGATCACCTTGCCCTGGACGCCCAGCCTGTCCTGGTTGATCGCGATGATCTCCTTGTTGCGCAGGATGTCGAGGTGCTCCGGCGAGATCTTGCGCAGGTCCGCGCCGATCAGCAGCGGTGCCGCCATGATCGACCACAGCGCGAAGTGGCTCTGGTACTCGGTCGTCGTCTGCTTGCCGTTGCCGACTTCCAGCATGTCGGGGTCGTTCCAGTGGCCGGGGCCGGCATAGGCGTCCAGCGGCGCGTTGAGCTTGATGATCTCGACGGTCTTGGACCAGGTGTCGTTGATGTCGCCGGTGGTGCGCCACAGGTGACCGACGCCCTTGCCCCACTCCCACGGCTTGTTCTGGCCCCACTCGCAGATCGAATAGACGATCGGGCGGCCGGTCTTCTTCAGTGCGTCACGCATCTTCGTGTAGCGCTCGAGTGCCGGACGGCCCTCGTTGTTGCAGTTGTCGTACTTGAGGTAGTCGACGCCCCAGTCCGCGAACGTCTGCGCGTCGATCTCCTCGTGGTCCAACGAGCCGGGCATCGTCTTCGCGCACGTCAGGGTGCCCGCGCTGGTGTAGATGCCGAACTTGAGGCCGCGGGCGTGGATGTAGTCGGCGAGCGCCTTCATGCCGCTGGGGAACCGGGTCGGGTGGTTGCGCAGCCGGCCCGTCGCCGGGTCGCGGGTGAGGTCGGCCCAGCAGTCGTCGACGTTCACGTACTGGTAGCCGACGTCCTTCAACCCCTTGGACACGAAGATGTCCGCCATGTCGCGGATCATCTGCTCGTTGATGTCGCAGCCGGTGGTGTTCCAGTTGTTGAACCCCATCGGCGGTGTCAGTGCCAGCGCCGGATCGACGGCCGGGCCCGGATCGGCCTGAGCCGCCGGTGCCGCCACGGAGGCGGCGACGAGCGCCAGCGCCGTCAGCAGAGATCTCACTCCCACTTGTAACCCCTGTAGTTGCGGATGAGCTGATAGGTGTTCTGCAGGCCGGAGCTCTCGATGCTCCGGTAGATGCCCCACTTCGGGCGCAGGTAGTTCTTGTCCCGCCACAGGTCGACGGCCGTCGTGCGGCCCTGGCCGACGACCGTGCCCGCGTCCTTGAAGAGCCACGCGAGGTGGCCGCCGCTGTTCGACGCCTTGCACTCGAACTCGACGTCGATCCACTTGTTCTGCAACGGTGTCCAGTCGCCGACGACGTGCTCGGTGTTGGCGTCGTTGTCCCGCAACGTGAGGATCGTCAGCGTCGGCTTGTCCTTCATCCGCGGCGTGAGTGTCCACAGTGGACCACCGACGTCCTGCACCTTCATCTGCATGATGTGCGTGAAGCGGGTCGTGGCGGTGAGCGAGGACGGCCAGAACGCCTGGTAGGTGATCTTCCAGGTCTGATCCTTGCCGATCTTGTGCGTGGTGCCGCCCGACCGCATGCCCTTGGACTCGTTGCGCTGCCGGTCGGAACCGTCGCGGTCGCGGGTGTGCATGTCGAACCGCCAGTGGTCGCCCTCGACGTAGATGTGCTTCACGCCGCCGTGCGAACCCGCGCGGTCGTCCTCCAAGCCCTCGAACGCCCTCAGGCCGTCACCGGACGGTGTCGGGTTCCACTTCAGCGCCCAGGCGGCCTCGATCACCGGATCCGCGTACGCGGGCCGGGTCAGGCCCAGCGCCAGTGCCCCCGCGGCGCCGAGTTTCACGGCGCCGCGACGGGAGAGTTCTGCCATCGTCTGCCTCCTTCGGAAATCTCTCCTTCGGTGGCGGCGGGTGACGATCAGGCTTTGGGCTTCTCCAAGGTGATCGCGAAGACGTGCAGGCGCGGCCCGCCCGTCTTGGGCAGGATGACGGCGGCGAGTTGCTGGGCGGCATCCAGCTCGATCGTCTGGTGGAAGATCGACACCTGTTTCTGCACGGGACCCGACGGCGTGTGCATCAGCGTGGTGGCGACGGGTTCAGACTCGCCGAACTGCGGCCGCTGCTGCCAGGCCGTCACCCGGAACCGCACAGGCACAGAGCCGCCGGCGTAGCTGACCGCGCCGTTCGCGTCGACGTTGCCGGTGTCCGCGGCCGCGAGCAGGTGCAGCTTCACGTACTTCCCGGCGGGGACGGCGAGTGTCTGCCCGTTGGCGATGACGTTGTTCTTGCTGGCCTCGTCGCCGTTGTGGAACTCGAACAGGATGCCGTCGTCGGTCACCGAACCCGTCTGCGGCAACTGCGCGGCGGGGTAGGTGTTGCCGAGGCCGTCGAAGTCGCCGTCACGGCTGGTGAACTCGTTGGAGAGACCGTCGTTGTCGAGCGCCGCGCTGATGTCCACCGGCACCGCGCTGCCACCGGGCGGCAACGCGGGCAGGCCCCAGCGCCTGGCGGGCTCGGTGATCCGGACTGGCGCGATGGTGAAGTCGCGCTCGCCCTTCGCGTGGATCAACGCTTCCTGGCCGCGCTCGAGCTCGAGCTCGACGACGCCGTCCTGGACGCGCCACTTCGAGCAGCCGCGGACACGCAGAGGTCCTTCGATGCCCGTGCGGATGCGGCACGGCTGACCGGCTTCGCTGTGCACGCGCACGAACCGCGTCCTGCCCTCGCGCCGGACCGCGCTGATCAGGAACGCGCCCTCGGTCCTGGTGTCGTGGATCGTGACGTCCCGCCACACCGGCGGCACCGCCGGGAAGATCCGGATCAGGCCGCCCCAGCTCTGGATCAGCATGTCCTGCAACGACTTCGCCGCGGAGAGAGGCGTCTCGATCACCGGGCCTGCCTCGAAGTACATCGTGTTGGGCTGGGCGAAGCGGGCCACGAACTCCCGCAGGTACCGGAGCGCCTCGTCGCCGCGGGTCATCTGAGCCGCGATCGAAGCGGCACCGGTGAAGGTGAAGCCGCGCAACGACCCCTCGAAGCTCAGCCAGTGCTTCAGCGAGCGTTCGATGAGGTCACGACGTTCCGGTTGCTCCCAGTTGACCTCGTGCAACGGGTAGACCGCGAGCATGTGCGAGTAGTGCCGGTGCGACTTCGCGAACGGCACCCCGGCCCCGATCATGAACCCGCCCGCGTCCGCCGGGTACTCGACGAGCTGGTCGAGCACCTCCTGCCACTTCGGCGCCAGCGGGTCGTCGATCCTGAGGATCTTCGCGCTGTCGATGAGCGTCCGGCACGACCAGCGCAGCAACGCGAGGTCGTAGTTGCAGTCCGGCGCGACACCGTACTCGGGCGAGTAGGTGGGCAGCAGGTGCAGCTTGCCGTCGTTGCCCCTGCGCAGAAAGTGCAGGTAGTAGTTGGTGGATCTGCGCAGAACCGGGAAGACGGTGTCCCTGAGGATCCGTTCGTCCATGGTGTGCCGGTAGCTGAGCCACGCGTTGTGCAGCAGCCACGGCAGGTTCCCGATCTCCGGGTCCGGCGACGGATGCAGCGGCGAGCCGACGAACCCGGCGTCCTGGAACGTCGGGTCTGTGCTGCGCCGCAACCCCATCGAGTCGGCGCGGAACTCCGGCCTCAACGCGTCGACCAGGATCTGCCGGTGTTGCGAGATCGTGCGCGGGATCGGGTCCAGTTCGAGGTGGTTCGACGCGAGCACGGGCCAGTACTCGAGCTGGGCGTTGAGGTTGAACCACACCGACGGCCACGGCGTCGGCTCCAGCCACGGCCCGGTGGTGGGCATGATCGGTGCTTCTCTTCGCGCGCCCGACGCGAGCTTGTACAGCTGGATCCAGTAGAAGCTCTGCATCAACGCGTCCGGCACCGACACGAAGCTCTTGCGGTAGAAGCGTTGCCACCACCGCCGGTGCTGGTACCGCAGCACCTCCGGCACCGGCGCCCTGGTCACCGCGTCCCGCACCGCCGTCTCGGCGGTCCGATCCGGATATGAGTGGTCCACCGACAGCAGCAACTCCGTGCGGCCGCGGAGCTTCCTGATCCGGAACGCCGTGGCGGTCTGGCCGCCCGCGACCATCTCCTGGGTGACGAACGTGAGGCCGTTCTCGGTGCGGGTGACCGGCTTGGGGTTGGGAGGCAGCGTCGCGGGCGGTGGCTCGCGGATGACGCGCGGGCTCACCGCGTCCAGCGCCAGGAACTCCAGCCCGAAGTCCTTCTCGCCGCTCGTCGGCCGCACTTCCAGGTGCAGCAACGACTTCTCGGCGTGCACGAACGCCCTGACCGCCAGCTCACCCACATCCGTGACGATCTTGCCGCGCAGCTCGGCGTGCCACAGGTCGAGCCTGAGGTCGACGCCGGCGATCTTGCCCCGCGGCGTCAGCAGGACACGTCCGACCGGCAGCCGCGCCACTCCCCACTCGTTCCCGAACTGGGGCCGGTGGTCCTGCACCTCCGCGTGGTCGACGGTGAACCTGATGGCGTTCGCGCCTGGTTCGCGGTAGACAGCGGAGGCGAGAAAACCGTTGCCCAGGAACGGGCCCTCGTACCAGGCGCGCGGGATCCGCTGCCACACCAGGTCCTGCTCACCGAGGAACCGCTCCCAGTCGATCCTCGTGGCGCACCCGGCGACCGGAGGGTCCGCGTTCGCCCTCACCGGCAACGCCGTGAGCGCCGCCCCAGCCACAACCCCACCGAACAGCCCCCGCCGCGACAGCTCCACAGAACACCCTTCAGGTCCGCGGCGGCTGCGAACAAAAGATCGGAGGTGTACCTACGCTCGCAGCCTAGGACGGCCCACAGAGGCGGTCAAGACCAGTCAAGCGTCGGATGAAACCGTTTACCGCGAGCAGTAGCCTGGCTACCGCCGCGAACTTTGGAGGATGCCGTGATAGCGCGTTCCTACCCGTTCGGTCCGGTGGACGGGCTCGAGATCGACCCGATGTACGCCCGTCTGCGTGACGACGAGCCGCTCGCCCGCGTCAAGCTCCCGCACGGCGAAGAAGGCTGGCTGCTCACCAGGTACGACGACGTCCGCTTGGCGCTCGGCGATCCGCGGTTCAGCCTCGCGCAGGCCGCCGTCCGCGACACGCCCCGGATGGGCCCGCAGCGGATTGGCGCGATCCTGACCGACCTCGACCCGCCGGACCACACCCGGTTGCGTCGTCTGCTGGCGCACGCGTTCACCGTGCGTCGGGTCGAACAGCTGCGGGCCGGTGCCGAACGGATCGCCGGCGAGCTGCTGGACGAGATGGAGAAGGCCGGCCCACCGGCCGATCTCGTGACGGCGTACGCGGTTCCGTTGCCGGGGCTGATGGTCTGCGACCTGCTCGGCGTGCCCTACACCGACCGCGACCACTTCCAGGACCTGGCCGCAGCGTTCATGTCGATCACGGCGATGACCGACGAGGAGAAGCTGTCACGGCTGGGCGAGCCCGCCGCCTACCTCTCCGGGCTCGCCGACCAGCGGCGCGAGCACCAGGAGGACGACCTCATCAGCGCGCTGGTGGTGGCGCAGGAGGAAGGCGACCGGCTCACCGCCGACGAGCTGGTGCAGCTCACGGTGCTGCTGCTCGGTGCCGGTTACGACTCCACCGCGGCCCACATCGCCAACTCGGTGTACACGCTGCTGCAGTTCCCCGGCCAGGCCGAGCTGCTCCGCTCGGACCCGGAGCTGATGCCCGCCGCCGTGGAGGAGCTGCTGCGCTGGATCCCGGCGCAGGAGATCAGCGACATCCTGCCGCGGTACGCGCTGGAGGACGTGGAACTGAGCGGCGGCACCGTGCAGGCGGGCGAACCCGTGCTGCTCGCCAAGCATGCCGCCAACCGCGATCCGCGCCAGTACCCCGACCCCGACCGGTTCGACGTGACGCGCAACGCCAAAGGACACCTGACGTTCGGGCACGGGCCGCACCACTGCATCGGCGCGCAGCTCGCGCGGATGGACCTGCAGGTCGCGCTGACGGCGATCCTCGATCGGTTCCCGGGACTGCGGCTGGCCGGCGACGTGCCATGGCGGACCGGCTTGGCCATGCGAGGTCCGCTGGCCATGGCGGTCGCCTGGTGATCAGCCGTTGACGTTCTTGAGCCGGGCGGCCTTGTACCTGCCGTTCGGCTCAAGGCCGTACTTCAGCGGACGGTGGTCGGTGCGCGTTGCAGCATCTCACCCCTGCTGACCTGCTCGGACGGTGCTGTGGGAGCACCGACGAGTGCGAACGCCAGGAATGCGGCGAGCACCACTGAAATGGATTTCAGGTAGCACCGACTTCAGTGGTGAGTCGTCCGTGGACGATCACCCGCTGTTCGCCGGCAGGTCGCGCTGGTACCAAGTGCCCGACTTGCCGCTGAGATCGGCAGGGGTGGCAGGACCGACCGGCACGAACCCGGCCTTGGTCAACACTTTCTGGGACGCGGCGTTGTCGTGGGAGACAGCGGCCCGCAGGGTGTGCAGGCCGTGCAGCGTTGTCGCCCTCCGGCACAGCTCCCGGACGGTCGCGGTCGCCACGCCGCGGCCGGCGACCCGCTCCGCGACCCGGTAGCCGAGTCCGGCGGTGCCGTCCTCCAGGTCGTACAGGTTGAACCTGCCGAGCACCGAGCCGTCCTCGGCGACGAGCACGTAGAAGGCGCAGATGCCAGCCTCCTGCTCGGCCAGCAAGGCGTTGTACCGCTCGGTGAACCGGTCGAAGAAGTCGTCGCCGCGGTCGGGGATCGAGGCGGCGAAGTAGGTGCGGTTCGCCAGTTCGAAGGCCAGGACCGCCGGGGCGTGGCCGGCGTGCAGCGTCTTCAGCTCGGGCATGGCCGGACTCTACAAAGATCCCGCGGTGGCACTAGGCCGAGCGGCTTTGCGGCGCCAGCACCTCGTTGATGGCGTCCAGCGAGATGCCCAGCGCACCGGCGAGGGCCGCGATGGTGAAGAACGACGGAGTCGGCGCGCGGCCGGTTTCGATCTTGCGGACGGTCTCGGCCGACAACCCGGCGCGGGCCGCGATCTCGACCATGCTCTCCTCGCCGCGGGCGTTCCGCAGCAACTGACCGAGCCGCCTGCCGCGCTCCCGTTCCAGCGACGTCAGGGGAATGCGCACCATGACGCGGATTCTACGCGAATCAGGCAAGTCAAGAGCCCCGCAAAACTCCGTTGCGAGGCCCGCGGATCACGACATAGGTTCGTCGTACACAAGAGAGGAGGTGGTCCAAAGTTGTATAGCTACAGGACTCGTGAGGTGGCTGTCCGCTAGGACCAGCCCTTCGGTGACGCCTAGTCGTAAACCAAGGCAGCCACCCGGCCCCCGGACTTCGAGCGCTGGTCCCGCTCGGCCCGCTAGCGCGGGAGTCGTCCGGGGGTTGTCCCGTTCTGGAGGGACTTCTTCAGGGCCTTGAGATCGGCCACGAAGGCCTCGTAGGCCTCGGTCCAGTTCTCGGCACGCAGCACGGCCGACGGGTGCACCGTCACCCCGATCCGCAGCCCGTCCTGCTCCAGCACCTCGCCGCGGTGCTCGGTGAGCTTGAAGGACGATCCCAGCAACGCCTTCGCCGCGACAGCACCCAGGCACACGATCAGTTCCGGCTGCACGACCCTGATCTCCTCGCGCAGCCACGGGAAGCACGCCACCACCTCGGACCGGCGGGGCTGCTGGTGGATCCTGCGCTTGCCGCGCTCGGTGAACTTGAAGTGCTTCACCGCGTTGGTGAGGTAGGCCTCGTCCCGCGCGATCTTCACGGCGGCCAGCGCCTTGTCCAGCAACCGTCCCGCCGGGCCCACGAACACGTGGCCCTCGACGTCCTCCTTGTCGCCGGGCTGCTCGCCCACCATCATCAGCCGCGCCGGCACCGGCCCCTCGCCGAAGACGGTCTGCTTCGCGTCCTTGTAGAGCTCGCAGCCGCGGCACTCGCAGGAGGCAGAACGCAGCGCCGCCCAGTCCTTCCCCTCGGGGACGAACTGAGCGGCGCTGATGGCGTTACTTGTCCGAGCGGAAGGCATCCTTGACCTTCTCGCCGGCCTGCTTGATGTCGGCCTTCGCGCGCTCGGCGCGGCCCTCAGCCTGCCACTGCTCGTTGTCCGTGGCGTCGCCGACGGCCTCCTTGGCGCGGCCCTTCATCTCTTCAGCCTTGTTGCTGAGCTTGTCGTCGGCACCCATGGATCAGGCTCCTTCGCTACGTGGTCAGCTACGTCGATTGGTTACCCGGCGAGCACCGTCCGAAACAGTTGATAAGGTGATCACTCGCGGTTGAGAACCCAGCCGCAAGCCGGTGAGACGGCTTGCTCTGGGTGTGTCCCGCTTCTTCGAGCGCTCCGAGCCCGTCGTCCCACCGGCATGCCGCTGTGACCATGACGACGTGAAAGGAGCCGGCGGTGTCGTCCGCGAGAATCACCGCCCTCGAGGCCGAGGTGGCAGGGCTGCGCAAAGCTCTGGCATCCCGGACCGTCATCGGGCAGGCCACGGGCCTGATCGCCGCACTCAAGCCGTGCACACCCCAGCAGGCTTTCCAGCTGCTGGTGCACGTATCGCAACACCACAACATCAAGCTGCACGTCGCCGCCGACCGGCTGGTGGCGGCGTTCGTGCACGCCCACCTCGGCAGGCCGGTCAACCCGGCCGACCAGGTGTTGTGGGATCACGTCAACGCGACGACCGCGAACGACTCCGGCGAAAGCGACGACGGGCTGGCCGAAGAGGTCAGCAGCACGTCCCCCTGAGGCAGCGGGACGGGCGTCGTGCCGAGGTTCACCACCACGCGGGTCGTACCGCGGTGCAGCACGAAGCACAGTCCGTCCTGCTCCACCACGAACCTGTCCAGCCGCGGATCGGCGAGCTCAGGGCGGGACCGGCGCAACGCGATCAGCGCCTTGTACGTCTCCAGCACCTTCCCGTGATCGCCAGTGGTGGCTTCGTCCCATTTGAGGCGCGAGTTCTCCACCGTCCTCGGTGACATCGGGTCCGGTACGTCCGACTCGCCCCAGCCGTGCCGCGCGAACTCCCGGCGCCTGCCCGTCCTGACCGCCTCGGCCAGCTGCGGGTCCGGAAAGGACGCGAAGAACTGCCACGGCGTCGAAGCCGCCCACTCCTCCCCCATGAAGATCATGGGCGTGTACGGCGAGCAGAGCACGATCGCCGCCGCGCACAGCAGCTTCCCGGTGGACACGCTCGCCGGCAACCGGTCGCCGGTCGCCCGGTTGCCGATCTGGTCGTGGTTCTGCGTGTAGGCGAGGAACCGGTGGCCGGGGATCAGCGCGGTGTCGACCGGCTTGCCGTGGTGCTTCTCGCGGAACGACGACCAGGTGCCCGCGTGGAAGAACACCTTCTCCAGCGTGTTCTTCAACGCTCCCGGCGCCGCGAAGTCCTCGTAGTAGCCGAACGTCTCGCCGGTCAGCGCCACGTGCAGGCAGTGGTGCAGGTCGTCGGACCACTGCGCGTGCAGGCCGTAGCCACCGCCTTCGCGCGCGGTGACCAGCTTGGCGTCGTTGAGGTCGGACTCGGCGATCAGCGTCAGCGGGCGGCCAACCGACGCCGAGAGCGCGTCCACCTCGACCGCCAGCTCTTCGAGCACGTGGACCGCACGCTGGTCCGCCAGCGCGTGCACGGCGTCGAGCCTGAGGCCGTCGACGTGGTAGTCCCCGAGCCACTGCAGGGCGTTGTCGATCACGTACCGGCGGACCTCGTCGGAACCTGGCCCGTCCAGGTTCAGCCCCGGGCCCCAGTCGTTGCGACCGGCGAAGTACGGGCCGAACCGGTCGAGGTACGCGCCGGACGGCCCGAGGTGGTTGTAGACCACGTCGAGCAGCACGGCGAGCCCCTTGCCGTGGCAGGCGTCGACGAACCGCTTGAACCCGTCCGGGCCGCCGTAGGGTTCGTGGACCGCGCCCCACAGCACGCCGTCGTACCCCCAGCCCTCGGCGCCGTCGAAGCTGTTGACCGGCATGACCTCGACGAACGTGATGCCCAGGTCCACCAGGTGGTCGAGCTTCCCGATGGCCGCGTCGAACGTGCCTTCCGGCGTGAACGTGCCGATGTGCAGCTCGTAGATCACGCCACCCGGCAACGCACGGCCGGTCCACGTGCTGTCGGTCCACTCGAAGTCGTGGTGATACACGCGGGACGCCTTGTGCACGCCGTTGGGCTGCCACAGCGACCGCGGATCCGGGTACGCCTTGCCCTCGATGACGAACGCGTAGTCCGTCCCCTCGGCCTCAGAGTGCCACCAGTCGCCGTCACGCTTCATCTCGTGGTCGAAGCCGTCGACGCGCACGTGCACGGACTCGGGGCTCGGCGCCCAGACAGAGAAGCTCACCGCGCCAAGGCTAATGCCTTTCGCCGTGCGGTGCCGATGACGCCAAGAGGGGGTGGCAGCCGCGGCTGCCACCCCCTCCCGGGCAGGGGTGATCAGGTCACCAGAGCGTGCCGCCCGCGGGGATCTCGGCACCGACGGCGAAGAAGTCGTGCCACTTCACCGAGGTACCCACGAACGAGGAACCGTTCGACAGGGCCGCGTAGACGTCGGCCGCGTCACCGCGGGTGAACGTCGAGATGTCGTCCCGGCCGTCACCGTTGAAGTCACCGGTGCCGGGGATCTCGCTGCCGACCGCGAAGAAGTCGTGCCACTTGATCGACGTGCCCACGAACGACGACCCGTTCGACAACGCCACGTACACGTCCGCCGCAGGGCCACGGGTGAACGTCGCGATGTCGTCACGGCCGTCACCGTTGAAGTCACCCACAGCGGGGAACTCCGCACCGACCGCGAAGAAGTCGTGCCACTTGATCGAGGTACCGACGAACGAGGAACCGTTCGACAGCGCCACGTACACGTCGGCCGCACCACCACGGGTGAACGTCGCGATGTCATCGCGGTTGTCCCCGTTGAAGTCACCGACCAGCGGAACCTCGTTGCCCACGGCGAAGAAGTCGTGCCACTTCACCGAAGTGCCGACGAACGAGGAACCGTTCGACAGCGCGACATACACGTCCGCCGCAGGGCCACGGGTGAACGTCGCGATGTCATCGCGGTTGTCCCCGTTGAAGTCGCCCACCAGGGGCGTCTCGGTGCCGACCGCGAAGAAGTCGTGCCACTTGATCGACGTGCCCACGAACGACGACCCGTTCGACAGCGCCACGTACACATCGGCAGCGGGGCCACGGGTGAACGTCGCGATGTCATCCCGGTTGTCCCCGTTGAAGTCACCGATCAACGGGAACTCGTCGCCCACGGCGAAGAAGTCGTGCCACTTCACGGACGTGCCCACGAACGAAGAACCGTTCGACAGGGCCACGTACACGTCGGCGGCGCCGCCGCGGGTGAAGGTCGCGATGTCGTCACGGCCGTCGCCGTTGAAGTCGCCGCTCTTGCTGGCGAACCCGTCCGCGAACGAGCCGGGGACGTTCTGGCGCACCCAGTCGTTCATCGACTGCTCGCCGATCCGGCTGTAGATGCCCGGCTTGTTCGGCCGGGCGCAGCCGGTGCCCCACGACACGATGCCGACCTGGCGCCAGCCGCGCGCGGTGCCGGTCAGCAGCGGGCCGCCCGAGTCGCCCTGGCAGCTGTCGAGGCCACCGGCCAGCGGGCCCGCGCCGAGCATCGAGGCCGGCTTGAACGCGCTGCCGTAGGCCGCGGCGCTCGACATCGTCGCGTCCGGCTGCACCGGAACGTCGACCTCACGCAGGTCGTTGCTCCCGGCGCCGCCCTCGGACGTGGCGCCCCAGCCCATCGTGCGGACCGTGACGTTCGGCATCCACAGGTTGCGCTCCGCCGACGAGGCGATCGGCAGCGTCGCCTTCGACGACGGGGAGCTGAGCCGCATCAGCGCGACGTCGAACCCGCTGCCGCTGGCGCTGGTGTACTGCGGGTGGATGCGGAGTTCGGCGACGCTGCGGACGTCACCGCCCGAACCGCCGGAAATCCGGGTCTGGCCGATCAGCGTGCTGAAGTTCGACGCGGACAGGCCCTGGACGCAGTGCGCGGCCGTCAGCACCCAGGACGGGTCGATCAGCGTGCCACCGCACCAGTGGTTGAACACGCCCGGCCGGGAGATGGACACCATCCACGGGTAGGCGTTCGTCGGTGACGGGTTGCCGCCGACGATCCTGGTGCTCGGCGGATCGGTGTCGTCCCCGTGAGCCTGGGCCGCCATCCCCGCGGTCGCCATGCTCATGGCGGCCAGTACCGCCAGGGATCTCTTGATGAGTCTCACTTTTCGCGATTCCCCCTCGCATTGTTGAGCTGTTCACCGCGGCCGACAGTGCCGACTGGCCCCTCCTCCGTCACCGTTCTCGACCAACTTCGACCACTGAGCGGTTCAGCCGAGTGACAGTGCGCTACGGCCTCAGTACGTTGAAGCCCTCCTGGGGGGAACGGGAGAAAGTGCGTGGCCAGAGGGGGAAGAAGCGGACCGGTGGGAGATCCTCCCGGACCGCAGGGGGCGCAGTCGTTCGAAGATCTCGCCGGCCGGCTGCGCGCGTTGCGGTCGTGGGCGGGTGTGAGCTACCACGAGGTTCATCGTCGGGTGGTGAGTTTCCGACGGGCCAGGGGGATCGCCGAACTTCCTTCCTACAACACGGTTTTCCGGTGTTTCCAGGCCGGGCGGACTCGCATGGACGCCGAACTGGTGGTGCACATCGCCCGTGTGCTGCTCGGTGAGGACGACGCCACGGCCGCCGAATGGCGGCTCGCACACCAGGTGATCACCGGTGTGGCGACCGAGGCCGAGATCGTCCGCGTCAACAGCTCGCTGCCGGACGACATCGCCGAGTTCACCGGCCGTGCGGACGAGCTGGACATGATCCTGGCAGGTCCGGGCGTTGTCGTGATCGAGGGCATGGCGGGTGTGGGCAAGACGGTGCTCGCCACTCGTGCCGCACACTTGTTGCTGCGCCAAGGAAACTATTCGGACCTGCAGCTCTCGGTGAACCTGCGCGGGTACGACCTCGAGCGGCCACCCGCCGATCCCGCCGCCGTGCTGGACGGGTTCCTGCGGCATCTCGGCCTGTCCGGCGACCGCATCCACGCCATGAGCCTCGCTGCCCGCGGTGCGGCGTTCCGCAAGCTGCTGGTCGGACGAAAAGCGTTGGTGCTGCTGGACAACGCGATGAGCGAGGACCAGGTGCGGCCGCTGCTGCCGGAGAGCCCCGACGCGCTGGTGCTGGTCACCAGCCGCCGCACGCTGCCGGAGCTGCCCGGTGCGCGACGGCTGCCGTTGACCGTGTTCGGCCAGAACGAGGTGCTGGACCTGTTGCGCCGCAGTGCGGGCGCGGACCTCATCGCCGCCGACCTGGACACGGCGACCAGGATCGGCGAGCTGGTCGGCCGGTTGCCGCTGGCGGTCGGGCTGGTCGCGGGCATCATCGCGGACCGTCCGCATTGGACACTGGCGGACCACCTGCTCCGGCTGACCGAGCGGCACGACCACCGGCACCTCGACAGCGGCGTGGAACTGGCACTCGACCTCTCCTACCGCGCCCTGCCCGCCGGGCACCAGCGCACGTTCCGGCTCACCGCACTGCATCCCGGTCCCGACTTCGGCGCCGACGCCGCCGCCGCGCTGGCCGGCGTCGACCCGGACCTCGCGCAACGCCACCTCGACGACCTGCTGGCGGACCACCTCCTGCAGCTCAAGGCGCCATCACGGTACGAGCTGCACGACCTGGTGCGCGTCTTCGCGGACGCCCGCGTGGTCGACGAGGAACCCAAGTCCGCGCAACGAGAAGCACTGACCCGGCTCTTCGACCACTACCTGCAAACCACGGCGGCCGCGCGCAACACCCTCAACCCGGCCGAACGGCACGAGTGCGCCCCCGTCGCTTCCGTCGCCGACGCCAGGGCGTGGCTGGAGACGGAGCACACGAATCTCATGGCGATCGCCGACCACACGGCCCGCCACGGCTGGCACCGCCACACGGCACGGCTGATGACGATCTTGGCGAAGCATCTCGACATGACCGGACGGCATCACGACGCCATCACCCTCTACCAGCACGTGCTGAACACCGGTGACCTCACCGACCAGGGCGCCGCACTGCACAACCTCGGCCGGGTCCACTGGCGGCTGGGCGATCACGACAGCTCGCTCGACCACTTCGCGCGGGCGCTGGAGATCCACCGCGCCACCGGAAACCGGGCAGGAGAGGCCGCCGCGTTCAACAACATGGGCAACGTCCACCAGCGGCTCGGCCACTACACCCTGGCGCTGCAGCTCTACCTGCGAGCGCTGGTGCTGCGCCGCGAGCTGGGCGACCGGGTCGGCGAGGGCGCGACGGTCGGCAACGTCGGCATCATCTACCACCGCATGGGCCGCTACCAGGAGGCGTTCCTCCACTACCGGCAGGCACTGGTGATCCGCCGCGAGGTCGGCGACCGGGAAGGCGAAGGCGCGGTGCTCGCCAACATCGCCGAGACCCACCAGTGCCTGCAGCAGTGGAGACCCGCCCGCGACCACTACGAACAGGCGCTCGCGATCTTCGACGAGCTGGATGACAGGTCCAACCGCTCGTACGCGCTGGCCTACCTGGCCCAGGTCCTGATGAGGCTGGGCTTCACGAAGCTCGCGCTCGACCACCACGACGAGGCTCTCGCGCTCGCCAGGGAGGTCGGCGAGCTCAGCGTCGAGACCGAGGCCCTCAACCGGTACGGCGAAACCCTGACCGCGCTCGGCCGCCCCGCCTCCGCGCGCCCGTTCCACGAGCGGGCGCTCGAGCTGGCCTCGCAGACCGGAATCCGGTTCGAGCGGGCCCGCGCCCTCGACGGTCTCGCCGCCGCCTTGTCCCGTGCGGGCCGCCACGAAGAGGCGCTGCGCCACCGCGCCGAGGCGGTGGCGCTCTTCGCCGACCTGAACCTGCCCGTGCCCTCGGCTAGCCGCGAGTCAGCAAGGCCACTGGATACCGGTCGAGCAGCGACGCCAGGCTCTCCGGCGCCGGCCGCCCGGTGAGCACGTCCGTCCACCGTCCATCCGGGAGTGGCAACACCGTGTCCTGCCACCCCGTGCGAGCCAGGGTCACCGGCAACCGGGTCGCCACCGCGATCACGCCGGATCGTTCGAACGCCAGCACGTGCTCCGCGGCCGGGCCCTCGGCGCGCAACGGCCGATAGCCGTGCAGACCGCGGGCGCGGACCTGCAGGGCCTTTCGCACGACGAGGAGCTTCGCCGCGCCCGAGTCGTCGACCTCCGGCAGCCAGCCGTCGTCGATGCGGTCCAGCAGCTCCCGGCGCACCGCGTAGTCGACAGGCCGGCGGTTGTCCGGGTCGACCAGCGAGAAATCCCACAGCTCGGTGCCCTGGTAGACGTCGGGCACACCCGGCGCGATGAGCTGGACCAGCTTCTGCCCCAGCGAGTTCGACCAGCCCGGCGCCTTGATCCGCTCGGCGAACGCGGCGACCTCCGGCTCGTTCAGCACCTTCGAGGGCCACGCGGCCACCTCGGCGTCGAACTCGGCGTTCCGGTCGACCCACGACGTTTTGATCTTGGCTTCGCGGGACGCCTTCTCCAGGTACTGGCCCAGGCGTTCCGCGGTGATCGGGAAGGCGCCGACGAGCGACTGCCACGCCAGGCGGTTCAGCGTCGGTTCGGAGAGACCGTGCTTCGCGGACATCGCCGACTCGAACGCCAGGTACTCCTCCGGCATCTCGGCCAGCACCGCGAGCCGCGCCCGCACGTCCTCCGACCGCTTGGTGTCGTGCGTCGACAGCGCGGTCATGGCGTCCGGGGTCTGCGCCTCACGGGCTGCCGCGCGCTGGTGGAACTCCTCCACCGGCAGACCGAACCGGTCCGGTGCGCCGCCGACCTCGTTGAGCGCCACGAAGTTCGTGTACCGGTAGAACGCCGTGTCCTCGGTGCCCTTCGCGACGACCATGCCGGACGTCTGCTGGATCCTGGTCGCCAGCTCGCCGTGCGGATCGGCGCGGACCTGCTCGTCGAGCGCGCGCACCGCCGGTGATTTGCTCAGCCGTACCGCGGTTTCCCAGTACCGCGAGCCTTCCGGCAGGTACGACCGGTACACCGGGAAGTTGACCATCACCTCGGCGACCGCCGCGCACGCGTCCTCGAACGGCACACCCTGCACGAGCCGCGCGATCCGGCGCACCTCCGCGACCAGGATCGAGTCCGCGACCTGCTGCCGGGACGCGTGCTCGACCTCGTGGAAGTCACCCGCGAACGCGTCCGTGGGCGCGATGAACACACCGCAGACCTCGCGCAACGCGTCGTAGCCCGTGGTGCCGTCGACCGGCCAGCTCTGCGGCAGCGGCTCGTCCGGCCCGAGGATCTTCTCCACGACCAGCCAGCCGTCGAAGTGCTCGCGCAGCCGCCGGAAGTACCCGCCGGGATCGGCGAGCCCGTCCGGGTGGTCGACGCGCAACCCCGTGACCCCCCACGACAGCACCTCGCGGTGGGTCGCCTCGAACACCTCGGGATCCTCGACCCGCACCGCCGCGAGCTCGGTGATGTCGAAGAACCGCCGGTAGTTGAGCTCGGTGTTGCCGCGCCGCCAGTCGACCTTCAGGTGGTGCTCGTGGACCTCGTCGTCCGAGGCTTCCGCGAGCACCGGCAGCAGGACCTTGCCGGACGACCAGTCGATGTCGAAGTACCGCGCGTACTTCGACGCCTGACCGTGCGCGAGCACGTCGTCCCACCACGGGTTCGGCACGACCATGTGGTTCGGCACGATGTCGACGACGAGCCCGAGGCCGAGCTCCGACAGCCGTTCCTGCATCGCCTTTCGCCCGTCCTCGCCACCCAGCTCCGGCCGCGCACGGGTCGGGTCCACGACGTCGTAACCGTGCGTGGAACCCTCGCGCGCGTCGAGCATCGGCGACGCGTACAGCGCGCCGACACCGAGTCGCGCCAGGTAGTCCGCGATGCCGGTGGCGTCGGCGAAGGTGAAGGACGGGGTGAACTGGACGCGGTACGTGGAGGAGGGCGCGCCCATCAGCCCACCCTCTGCAGCACGACGAGCGACCGCGCGGTGAGGGTCAGCTGCCCGCCCGCGACGACGGGCTTCTCCCCGTTGCCGATGTGGCCGGTGGTCGTGTCGACCACCACCCTCCACTCAGGACCGTACTCGGCATCGGGCAACGTCACCTCGATGTCCTCGTGGTGCGCGTTGAAGGCCATCAGGAACGAGTCGTCGACCACCCGCATGCCGCGCGCGTCGAGGTCGGGAATGCCCTCACCGTTGAGGAAGATGACGATGCACCGGCCGAAGTCGTCCTCCCAGTTCTGCTCGGTCATCTCCTCGCCGGACGGGGTGAACCACGCGATGTCGCGCAGCTCCTCGCCCTTGCGGATCGGCCGGCCCGCGAAGAACCGCTTGCGCCGGAAGACCGGGTGCGCCTTGCGGAACGCCGCCAGCGCCGAGGTGAACTCGACCAGCTCGGCGTTGGTCTCCAGCAGCGACCAGTCGACCCACGACACCTCGTTGTCCTGGCAGTACGCGTTGTTGTTCCCGTTCTGCGTGCGCCCGAACTCGTCGCCGTGCAGGATCATCGGCACACCCTGCGACAACAACATGGTCGCCATCAGGTTGCGCCGCTGCCGTGCCCTCAGCTCCAGGACTTCCTCGTCGTCCGTCGGCCCCTCGACACCGCAGTTCCACGACCGGTTGTGGCTCTCGCCGTCCTGGTTGTCCTCGCCGTTGGCCTCGTTGTGCTTCTCGTTGTACGACACCAGGTCGTTGAGCGTGAACCCGTCGTGCGCCGTCACGAAGTTGATCGACGCGTACGGCCTGCGCCCGTCGTCCTGGTAGAGGTCGCTGCTGCCGGTGATCCGCGAGGCGAACTCGCCCAGCGTCGCGGGCTCGCCCCGCCAGAAGTCGCGCACGGTGTCCCGGAACTTGCCGTTCCACTCCGTCCACAGTGGAGGGAAGTTGCCGACCTGGTAGCCGCCGGGCCCGACGTCCCACGGCTCCGCGATCAGCTTGACCTGCGACACCACCGGGTCCTGCTGCACGACTTCGAAGAAGGTGGCCAGCCGGTCGACGTCGTAGAACTCGCGGGCCAGCGTCGCCGCGAGGTCGAACCGGAACCCGTCGACGTGCATCTCGGTGACCCAGTACCGCAGCGAGTCCATGATGAGCTGCAACGTGTGCGGCGTGCGCACGTTGAGCGAGTTACCGGTGCCCGTGTAGTCCATGTAGAACTGCGGATCGTCCTCGACCAGCCGGTAGTACGCCTCGTTGTCGATACCGCGCATCGACAACGTGGGCCCGAGGTGGTTGCCCTCGGCGGTGTGGTTGTAGACGACGTCGAGGATGACCTCGATCCCTGCCTGGTGCAGGGCCCGCACCATGCCCTTGAACTCCTGCACCTGGTTCAGCGGCAACGCCGAGTAACCGTCGTGCGGCGCGAAGAAGCCGATCGTGTTGTAGCCCCAGTAGTTGCTGAGCCGCCGCTCGGCCAGCGTGTGATCGCTGATGAACTGGTGCACCGGCATCAGCTCGACCGCCGTCACGCCGAGCTTCGCGAGGTGGTCGATCATCACCGGGTGCGCGAGCCCGGCGTACGTGCCCCGCAGCCGGGGCGGGATCTCGGGGTGGTCGATGGTGAGGCCGCGAACGTGCGCCTCGTAGATGACGCTCTCGTTGTACGGCGTCTTGGGCAGCCGGTCGTTCGTCCAGTCGAAGAACGGGTTCACGACCACGCTCTTCGGGACGTGCGGCGCCGAGTCGGTGTCGTTGCGCTCGTCCGGCGCCCCGAACTTGTACCCGTACAGCGCCTCGTCCCACGCCAGGCCGTTGGAGATGGCCTTGGCGTACGGGTCGATCAGCAGCTTGTTGGGGTTGCACCGGAGCCCTCGCGCGGGGTCGTGCGGGCCGTGCACGCGGTACCCGTACCGCTGCCCAGGCCCGACGCCGAGCAGGTAGCCGTGGTGGACGAAGCCGTCCACCTCCGGCAGCCTCACGCGTGTCTCGGTGCCGTCGTCGTCGAACAGGCAGAGTTCGACGTACTCCGCGACCTCGGAGAACAGGGCGAAATTGGTGCCCACGCCGTCGTATCCAGCGCCTAGCGGGTAGGGCCTTCCAGGCCAGGGTCGCACGATGCTCCTCACAGACTGTCAGCTACCTGACGGACGGGACGGGGACCCTGTCCGCCTACTGTCTCGCGCCGATCCCAATCGGCGGTCCTCGTCTGACACGGTCGCCCGGTGCGAGGTGAACGCTTCACGACTACTAGCCCGCGGGGCGCAGGTCTTACAGTCAGCTCCACGTCCGTTCGAGCCGGATGGTTCCGGGTCTCCGGCTACCCCGGTACCTGTCGTGGTGCTCGCCGCGAGTGCGGCGAGGTTGCGGGCGGCGTTGAGATCGCGATCGATGTTCAACCCGCACGACTCACAGCGGAACACCCGGATGTGCAACGGCAGCTTGGTTTTCACCACGCCACAATCCGAGCACGTCTTCGACGACGGAAACCAGCGGTCGGCCACGACCAGACGACTACCCCGCCACCGCGTCTTGTACGCCAGCTGTCTTCGGACCTCCGTGAACCCGGCATCAGCGATCGACCGCGCCAACCGGCGGTTGCGCAACATCCCGGCCACGTTCAGATCCTCGACCACGATCGTGCCGAACTCGGTCGCCAACGCCGTCGTCAACTTGTGCAGTCCATCACGCCGCACATTCGCAACGCGGCAATGGAGGCGGTTGCGGCGCTGGTTCGCTCGTTCCCACCGCTTCGACGGCCTCGCACCAGTGCGCCTGTCCGGCCCGCATCTTCGCGACACCTTGCGCGAGATGCGACGCAGCGCTGTCGACTCACGAACGAAGTGCTTCGGGTTGAGCACGAACCCGGCTGCGTCAGTCACACCGTGGAGCGGCCGGGACAGCACTGCAAGGTGCGCGACGCCCAGATCCACACCGACCACCGCATCCGGCTGGGCAGGTGGCGGGTCATTGCGCTGAACCTCGCAGGTGAATGCACAGAACCAGCGACCACCCTCGACGCAGACCGTCGCCGACATGACACGGGCTGTGCCAGCCTCGATCCGCCGGGCGAGCTTGCGGGTCGACTCGTACGTCCGGATCCGGCCCAGCTTGGGGAGTGTCACGTGGTGACGGTCAGGCTCGACACGGATACCTCCGGTGGTGAACCGGCACGACCGGCGCGCACGGCGCCTCGACTTGAACCTCGGAAACTGGACGGTCGGACCTGTTCGCTTGCCAGTACGAGAGTCAGTCCAGTTCTTCAACGCCAGTGCAAGCCTGTAAAGGCCTCCGCTGTACGCCTCCTTCGAGCACTCCGTCCACCAGGGTGCAACCTCGTGCTTCGCTCGGTTCCAGATCCACAGCAACGAACAGTGCGACCACTGCAGCGCTGGAGTGAGAGCCTCGGGTGCGATGCCACAGCTCTTCTCGGCCTGGCGCTGGTCCATGACCGCCTTGACCAGCGCCAGGCCCCAGTTGAATGCGAACCGCGCAGCACCGCAGTGCGCGGACAGGGCCCGCGCCTGTGCCGGAGTCGGGTCCAATGCGAACCGGTAGGCCTGGTGGACGATCACACTCCGAACCCTACGAGCAGGCACCGACAATTCCCGGCCCGCTACAGGAAGGTTCTCACGAGAGTGGGAGCGGCTTAAGTCGAACGTGTGATCGTCACCAATCAGCTGCTACCGCGTGCAGTCACACCCTTTCGTGTGCCAGCACGAGCTGCCCACGTGCGGCCGTGAGCAACGTGCGGGCTTCCTGGATCTCGCAGTACTTCAGGTGCTCACAGGCAGCCTCCGCGCAAGCCAGCGCGTTCTGCAGGGCGATGTTGCCGTCCACGGGACCCGCGTCCCGCAGCGCGTCACGCAGTGACTCCTCCGCGCGCCGTGCCCCGACCACCGGGTCGCCGAGCGCTTGTGGTCTCACCGCGGCGAGAACCTGCTCGACGGCCAGTTCAAGCACGCCGGTTGGTGTCCGCGTGCTCACGGCTGAGCTCATCTGGTACGCCACCTCCAAAACAGGGGTCGTGGTCCGCCGTCGGGTGACGGCCTCAGAGTACTCCGCAGGTCCATGACCTGCCGTTACGCAAAAGTTTCATCTTCCACGGCTGCGCAGCGGACGGGTGATGTCCCGGACGCGCGGAAAGAAATCCTCCAGGGCGACCGGCAGGGGGATTCTCCAGTTCGGGTGCTCGTCGATCGTGCCCGGCACGTTGGGCTGCCGGGTTTCCCGCAGAGCGTCCTGAGGTGAAGTCAGGACCAACGCGCAGGGTGCCTGCGCGAGCAACTCGTGGGCGCCGGCGACCCGGTCGGAGGCGTCGATGCCCTCCTGGCGCATCAGCGCGTCGAAGTCGGGGCCGTCGGGGCCCGCGAAGAACGTCGCGGCGGTCGGGAGGTCGTGCGTGGAGATGCTGGCCATCGCCTTCGGGTTCCACTGCGACGGCGGGACCAGCGGATGCCCCTCCGCGTAGTAGTCGCGCTGGAAGTACAGAACGGCGCTGGTCAGCATGCCGTTCTCCGCCAACGTCTTCGTGACGACCGGCTCGACGGTGCCGAGGTCCTCGCCCACGACAACCGCACCCGCGCGGTAGGCCTCCAGCGCCAGCACGCCGAGCATCGCGTCGGCGTCGTAGTGGACGTAGGTGCCGCGTGACGGCGGCTCGCCCGGCGGGATCCACCACAGCCGCCACAGGCCGGCGACGTGGTCGATGCGGATGCCGTCGGCGTGCTTCAGCACGCTGCGCAGCACCTGGCGGAACGGGCGGTAGCCGGTCTCGGCGAGCTTGTCCGGGCGCCACGGCGGCAGGCCCCAGTTCTGGCCGTCCGCGCTGAACGCGTCGGGCGGGGCGCCGACCGCGACGTCGATGGCGAACGCCTCGGGGTCCGCGAACGTGTCCGCGCCGCCGGGATCGACCCCCACCGGGAGGTCGTGGATGACACCGACGGACATGCCGGCCTCGTGCGCGGCGAGCCGGACGTCCTGGAGCTGGCGGGTGCAGAGGTGCTGGAGCCAGGCGTAGAACGCGACGCGCTCGGCCGGGGCGCCGGCACGATCGGCCGGCCACTCGCGCCAGTCCTTGCCGTGGATCTCGGCGAGCGCGCAGTACGTGGCGAAGGCTTCGAGGCCGGCGTCCATCTCGATCTCGCCGCCGGGGAACAGCAGCTCCAGCGCCTGCTTCTTGGCGTCCCAGATCGCGTCGTAGTCGATCAGGTCCTGGTTGGCGGGCCTGAGGTCGCGGATGAGTTGCCGGGTGCGCGGGCAGGCCTGCAGGAACTCCGCGGTGTCGGTGACGCGCAGGTACAGCGGGTTGACGAAGCGGCGGCTGGTCGGCGAGTACGGCGAGCGTTCGACCGGGTGCGTCGGCGCGGGTGCCTGCACGGGGTTGACGAGCACCACGCCCGCGTCGAGCTCCAGTGAGGACCTGCGCGCGATCGTGGCGAGGTCGGCGAAGTCGCCCATCCCCCACGAGTCCTTCGACCGCGCCGCGTAGAGCTGCAGCATCCAGCCCCAGGTGTGTGGCACGTCCGGCAACGTCCTCGGCGCGACGGCCAGCGTGATCGTCTGGGACGCGGTGACGACGCGGTGCCAGCCCAGCGGCAGGCTGTCCGGCAGGTGCCGCTCGACGTCGAAGACCGTGCCGTCCTCCAGCTCGACGGTCGCCGGGCCGCGCAGGTCGTACGTCTCGTACTCGCGGATCACGATCGTCGGCGGAAGCGTTTCGACGGCCCGGCGCTGCTCGATCTTGGCGAGCTCACGCGCCACGGAGTCCTCAGTGGACGCATCGACGCCGAACTGGGCGAGGACCTTGATGACGACCGCGGTGTCGACGACGACCTCTTGCTGGTCCGCGTTCTCGTACCGAGTGGCAACGCCCCAGGCGTCCGCCAGTCGCGCCACCGACTCCTCCACAGGTACAAGCTATGTCACAGCTCGGTCGGCATTACCAGAGCAAATGGTCCCTGGTCACCCGAAGGGTGCAGACCTGTTGGGATGCACACTCTCGGATGCATTTGCTTAAACATCCGATGCTTCTGCCGGAATCGCCACGACAGCCTCCACCTCGACCAGAAAGTCGGGCCCGAACAACGCCGCGACCTGAACCAGCGTGCTCGCCGGGTTGTGCACTTCTCCCAGCGCGGGCCGCAGAATCTCGTCACGCACGTCACGAATGGTCTGAACCTCCGACGCATCAAGCACGTACCAGGTGAACTTGATGACATCCGACCAGTCGGCGCCGATTTTTCTGATCACGTGATGAAGATTGCTCAGCGCCTGCCGGGTCTGGGCGCCCAGGTCGTCGACCCCGACCACGCAGCCCTGCGCGTCGACCGCGACCTGGCCGGAGACGAACGCGAGCTTTCCGGTGACCGTCACGGCGTGGGCGTAGCCGGGGGTGTCCGGCAGGTCGGGCAGTTCGGTCAAGCGCTCTTCGACGGGCATGCGTTCACCGTACTCAGGCGGCCGGCCCGCTCGAGTTGCGCACCACGAGCCGCACCGGGTGCTCAGCAGGCTCGATCTCGCCGCCCCTGATCAACGTGAACAGATCGGCGACCGCGTGCTCCCCCTGCTCCTTGGCCGCACCCTCGACCGCGGTCAGCCCGACCACGCGGGTGAGCTCCTGCCCGTCCAGCGACACGATCGACACCTCGTCCGGCACCGCGCGCCCGTCGCGCTGCATGCGCAGGTAGATCCCCACCGCCGCGGCGCCGTTCGAGCTGATCACGGCGGTCGGCAGGCGCTCGCCGTCGAGCAGCACGTCGACCACCTGCTCGCCGCCGTCGACGGTCGGCGAGCACCACACCGTCCACTCCGGACGGACTTCGAGCCCGGCCTCCAGCAGGATCTCGTCGTACGACTCGTCGACCCCGTCGGACAGCACCAGCGCCACGTCGCGATGACCGAGCGCCTGCAGGTGCGCGACAGCGGTCTGCAACGCGCGCCGCAGGTCGGCGTCGTCGACGGTGATGTACGGGACTTCCAGGCTGCCCAGCGCCGCCTGTTCGGCTTCTGTCATGGACATGGACAGAAGAAGCACTCCGTCCACGCGGCGCCCCAGCGGCAGCTCGTCGAAGAACTTCTCCCGAGCGTCCGCGGAACCGAGGACGTAGAGCAGCACGTCGTACCCGGCCTGCCGCAGCGCACCCTCCGCGCCCGCCAGCACGGGGCTGACCTCGGACGTCAGCACCGCGATCGCGTACCGGCGCCCACCGGCCAGCGACGACGCGTCGCGCGCGATGGCGTACTTCATCCGCCGCGCGACCTCGCTCACGTGCTGCCTCGTCGCCTCGGACACGCCCGGTTCGCCCCGCAGGGCCCGCGATACGGTCGCAGCGGACACCCCTGCAGCCTTGGCCACATCGGACATGCTGGTCACGGTTCCGAGCGTATTGGAGATCCATGAAGCCCGGCGACATCGCCCCCGACTTCTCCCTGCCCGACCAGGACGGCACCGAGCGCAAGCTGTCCGAGCTGCTCGAGAACGGGCCGGTCGTGCTCTTCTTCTACCCCGCCGCGATGACGGCCGGCTGCACCGCGCAGAGCTGCCACTTCCGCGACCTCGCGGCGGAGTTCGCCGAGGTGAAGGCGCAGCGGGTCGGCATCTCCACCGACGACGTGGCGAAGCAGAAGCAGTTCGCGGAACTGCACGGCTTCGACTACCCGCTGCTGTCCGACGTCGACGGCGAGGTGGCCGAGCAGTTCGGGGTGAAGCGGCGGTTCGGGCCGATCCCGGTCAAGCGGCACACGTTCGTCATCGACACCGGCCGCGAGGTCGTCGAGGTGATCAAGAGCGAGTTCAGCATGAACTCGCACGCGGACAAGGCGCTGGCGGCACTCAGGAATCGGTGATCGTCAGCACGCCGTAGGGCCCGGAGGCCCAGCCCTCGCGGACAGTCCTGCCGTCGATCGTGTACTTGCCGTGCACCTCGGCGCCGTCCGGGCCCGCCACCACCACGAGCACCACCGACGCGGACGGCTCGTCAGCGGGCACCTCGACGGTGCGCGTCCACGGCAGGGTCACGTTCATGTCGTTCTGCACGGTGCTGCCGACGGTCGCGGTGACGGTCAGCGCCTTGCCGCTGCCGTTCACCTCGAACACCACCACCTGCTTGGCCGTGGGCGGTGGTGGTGGCAGCACGCGCGGAGGCTGTGGCGGAGGTGGTGGCCCCGGCTCCTGGGCGCTCATCGCGTCCACCACTCGCGGGCCGTAGACCGCCCCGCCCACCGCCAGCAGCGCGACGACCAGCAACAACACCCACGGCCACTTCGGTGACCGCGGCATCTCGTGCATCGGCGGCGCGACACCGTATTCGGGCGGTAGCTGCGACATGCGACCCCCTCCCCCTGACCGGGAAGTCGATCTCACGACGGCTGTCGTTACCGCAGGCCGGCCAGCACGAAGTCCGCGATCTCCCCTGCCAGCCGGGCGGGCGGTTTGGGACCGTCCGGCCGGTACCAGACGGGCAGTTGGTTCACGACGCCGAACGCTATCCGCACCACGGTGTCCGCGGGCACGGCGGAACTGAACTCCCCGTCCGCCTGCCCCTTCTCGATCACCCCGAGGAACGTCTCGTGGTACCGGCGGCGCTCGGCGCGGAACTCGGTCATCCGCGCCTCGTCGAGCCGGTGCATCTCGCGCACGAACACGGCGGTCTCGTCGACCCGTTCGGCCGTGGAGACCACCAGCGACACGAGGATCTCCCTGACCGTGTCGGCGGACGACAGCCCGAGCTCGATGATCCGGTCCATGTCCGCGGACTGCGCCGTGATGAGCAGCCGGTAGATCTCGAAGAGCAGGTCGTCCTTCGCGCGGAAGTAGTGGTACAGCGCGCCTTTGGTCACCTCCGCGGCCGTGACGATCTCCTGCACCGAGGTCGCGTCGTAGCCCTGCGACGCGAACAGGCGCACGGCCGCGTCGATGATCTTCTGCTCGGTCGCGCCGGGCATCGCTAGGCCTTGGGCGCCAAGGCGCGTACCTGCTCCACCTGGTCGCCACCGGTCGGCAGCAGCGCGATGATCGGGGTGTCGACGCCCGCGGTCTGGTACTCGGCGACGCGCGCGCGGCACTCGTCCAGCGAACCGTGCACGATCAGCGCGTCGACCACCTCGTCAGGGATGGCCTTCGACGCGGCCTTGCGGTCGCCCGCCGCCCACGCGTCGTGCATCGGGCGTAGCGCCTCGCCGCGGCCCAGCCAGTCGTGGAACGCCGCGTAGGCGGGCACGGTCAGGTAGGTGCTGATCAGCATACGTCCCAGCGCCCGCGCCGCGTCGGCGTCCTCGGTCGGGCACACGAAGATCCGGGCCGCGAGCTCCGCGTCCCCGAGCTCGCCCCGCACCTGCGCCACGTCGGAGGCGGCCAGCCAGTTGGTGATGGCGCCGTCGGCCTCGCGACCGGCGAGGCGCAGCATGTTCGGCCGCAGCGCCGCGAGCATGATCGGCACCTTCTCGGCGGGCGGGCGCTCCAGCTTGAAGCCCGACACCTTGAACGTGTCGTACTCGGCGGTGACCTTCTCGCCCGCCAGCGCGGCCTTGAGGAAACGCAGCGTGTCTCGGGTGCGCTTGAACGGCTCCTCGAACGGGATCGCGTTCCAGCGCTGCACGATCGCGGGCGACGACGAGCCGATGCCCAGCACGAACCGGCCACCGGTCACCTCGGCCAGCGTGGCCGCGGTCATCGCCAGCGTCGCGGGGCCACGCGTGTAGACGGGCGCGATCGCCGGGCCGAAGCGCAGCTCGGAGGACCACTGGGCGGCGAGCGCCAGCGGCGTGAACGCGTCGGTGCCGGTCGTCTCGGCCGACCACACGTCCGTGTAGCCGAGGCCGGCGAGCTCGGACACCAGCGCGCGGTGCTCCAGCACCGGCACGCCGATCAGCGGCAGCGTGATTCCCCAACGAGCCATGAACGCCCTCCATGTCAGCGACCTGGCCCCACCCTACCGACCGGTCGGTATGCCTTACAACCGCAGGCTCCGCCGCGACGGGTGCGGAGCCTGCGGCGAGACCTACTTCTTCCTGGCGAACGTCAGCCCGTCCGCGATCGGCACGAGCACCGACTCGACGCGCGAGTCGTTCAGCACGAACTTGTTGAACGCGTCGATCGCGGCGGCGTTGCCCTCCGGCTGTTCCGCCGCGGCCTCGCCGTAGTAGAGGGTGTTGTCCGCGAGCAGCAGGCCACCCTGACGGAGCCGTGGCACCAGCAGGTCCCAGTAGTGGACGTACCCGACCTTGTCCGCGTCGATGAACACCAGGTCGATGACCGGCTCGTCCGGTAGCTCGGCCAGCGTCTGCGCGGCGGCGCCGAGCCGGAGGTCGATCCGGTCGCGCACGCCGGCCGCCTGCCACGCCTCCTCGGCGATCGCGGTCCACTCGGCGGAGATGTCGCAGGTGATGACCTTGCCGTGCGGGGGAAGCGCCTGCGCGAGCGCGAGCGTGGAGTACCCGGTGTACGTGCCGACCTCGACCACCGTCTGCGCGCCGGTGATCTTGACCAGCAGGGACAGCAGGACCGCCTGCTCGTGCGGGATCTGCATCTCCGCCGAGTCGCCGAGCTCCAGCGTCCGCGCGATCAGCTTCTCCTGCACCGCATTGGGCTGGCCTGCCTGTTGGCGCACGTACTGGTAGATCTGCGGGGTCATGACCACGGTCTTGAAGTCGTTCACGCGCGGCCTTCTCTCATAGTCGGGTGACGAGCGTCCTGAGTGTGTCGCTGTACTCGGGCCGCAGCGGGTGCTCCTCGAGGTCACGACCGATGGCTGACAGGACGGCGGCGCGGTGTGCGCGGTAGCGGCTCAGGCACACGTTCTCCCGGCTGACGAGGAAGAACTCGTCGAACCGGTCGCGCTCGGCGTCGGTGGTGGGCACCTGTGTGCGTCCCGACTCGCGCAGCAGCGAGTTGCCGCAGGGCACGAGTCTGCGCATGACCTCCATGTGTGCCAACAGGTTCGCCTTGCTCGCGGAGGAAAGCGGTGCGGCCGCCACGGGCCCCAGTGCGGTACGCGCCCGGCGCAGCAGGCCGGGCAGGGGCTCGTAGTCACGCGCCCACCGTCCGCTGAACGCCGGGTCGAACGCCATCATCATCGGCCGGATGACGTCCTCGTACACCTCACGGGAACAACTGCCCGAATAGGCAAGCATCACCGAGTACGCGTCATATCCAAGCGCAGCGAGGCGGACTAGTTGCGAATCAGGCTCGCGTATCAACCGATCGAGTGAAGCCGAAAGAAACCTCCAGACCAGAAATGCGCCGTGATGGCCGAGAAACCACCGGTGGACGGCACGGTCCACCGGATCTTCCGGCGCGTTGATGACGATCGGCAGCTGATAGCAGCCGGTGCACGGAATCAGTTCCGAGCCCGGCATCGGCAGCCGCAGCACCGGCAGGTCGACGTGAATGCGACCCCAGGCGGGCGCACAGGCCGGAGCGCTCATCGCTCACCCTCCACTTCGGACGCAATGGTGTCGAGAAGAACGGCGGCACGGCGGAGCTCGGTGTCAAGTGGCCGATCTTCGGCGATCGGCGGAACTTCGGCGGCGATCCGGTCGAACACCTCCGCGAGCCGTGGCGCCCGCGGACGGCGTGCCCCGACGTGAACCGCCTGGCGCAACCCGATCGCCAGCCCGGCGTGCAGGTAGCGCAGCAGCCCCACCTGGTCGAGCGCGGTGAACGCGGCCTGGGTGCCGAACGGGACGACGTCCTGGTTGTGCAGGTTCGTCGGCAGGCTCTGCACCGAGGCGGGCGTGGCGGCACGGCGCATCGCGGCGACCGTCGCGGTCGTGCAGAGCTGCACGCCCTGCAACGCGTGGTGCTGACCGGGCAGCGGGCTGAGCATCGGCGGCAGACCGCCCGTGCGGTGCGGATCGACCAGCAGGTCGAGCTGACGTTCGGCCAGGTTGCCCAGCTGCACCAGCGCGACGTTGAGCTGGTCGGCGGCGAAGGCGCTGGGCTGACCGAAGAAGTTGCCGCCGTGCACCACCTCCCCGCTCTCCGGGAAGAACAACGGGTTGTCGCTCACGCCGTTGAGGTCGCGGCGCACCACGTCCTCGGCATGCCGCACGCTCGTCCCGGCCGCGCCGATCAGCTGTGGTGTGCAACGGATGCTGTACGCCTCCTGCAACGGGCGCTCACCGGACGGCGCGCTGCCCGCGAGCCAGGTGCGCAGCGCGGCACCGGTCTCCGCGACGTCCGGATGCCCGAACGCGGCCAGCAGCCCCGCCGACGTGAACTCCTGACCGCAGCCGAGGACGTCGGTCATCAAGGCGGACAACAACTCCGCGATCCGGTGCGATCGTTTGGCCTGTGCGACAGCGAGTCCGAGCGCTGCGGCGGTCACCGAAATGCCGTTCACCAGCGCGAGCGCGTCACGCCCGTCGAGCTCCAGTTCCCGCAGCCCGGCTCTGCCGAGCGCGTCCGCCGCGGGCATGAGCTGACCTTGGAAATACGCGTTCCCGTTACCGCGCAACGCATGCGCGACGTAGGCCAGCGGCTGGAGGTCACCGCTCGCGCCGACCGAACCCAGACGTGGCACGGCGGGGGCGAATTCCGTGCCCAGCACGGCGATCAGCGCGGTGACGACGTGCTCCGACACGCCGGACCGTCCTCGTGCCAGCGAGAACAGCCGCGCCAGGACGGCCGCGCGAGCGACAGCGGGTGGCATCAGCTCGCCATGGCCGACGATGTGGTGAATGATCGTGTTGTCGCTCTGCGCGGCGCCGTCCGCGCGGCCCGCGAACTCGACGAGCGGCCCGAAACCCGTTGTGACACCGTAGATCGCGCGTCCGGAGCCGCTCATCTCCCGCACGAACTCACGGCAGCGGGCGACACGTGCTCTCACCTCGCCGGGAAGATCGACGTGCAGTGGACCGCGGGCCAGTTCCAGCTGTGCGGGTTCGAGTGCCGCCGCCAGGTTCACGGCAGCGGAAGAGGTTCCGACAGGCACGAGGCCTCCTGTGGACGTTTTTGGGGAGCCTCTCGCGACGATCCCCGTTGACCTGTCGGCGAGGAAGGGCCTGAACGCACTACCCGAACAAATATCGGTACTTGGTTCCTACCCGTGGCGGTAGTTGTTGTCCGTTGACAGTGCAGGGCGTTTTCAGCCGTCCTCCTGCGTGATCAGCCCACCGGACCGGTGATCGAACTCTCCGCTCACGATTCGGGCCAAAAGAGCGGCCGACTGCTCCACCGGGGTGAACCTGCCCCCGTCGCGCTGAGACCTTGCCCACTGCGCGATCCGGCGCAGGTGCGGGTCGTCCGTCTCCAGGTCGCAGCCGCGACTCATGAGGCCGGCGTCGACCATGCCGGGGTCGTAGCTCAGCACCGCGATCGGCCGTCGTCTGAGCTCGATCGCGAGGTTCTCGGTCAGCTTGATCACGGCCGCCTTCGACACGGAATACGCCGTGACGTAAGGCCATCGGTGCACGCCGGCGTTGCTGACGACGTTGATGATCCGCCCGCTCGTCATGGTGCGGATCGCGGCGTTCGCGGCGAACGCGGTGCCACGGAGGTTCACCTCGAACGTGCGCCACCACTCGTTCTCGTCGACCTGCCACGTCGGCCCGACCGGCCCGCCGAGCGCACCGTTGTTGACCAGCACGTCGATCCCGCCGAGGCTCTCGACGAGCTTCGGGGTCGCGCCGGGGTCGCCGAGGTCGGCGACGTGCGCCTCGACGTCGACGCCCTTCGCCCTGAGCTCGGTTTCCGCAGTCCGCAGCGCGATCTCGTCGCGTCCGGTGATGACGAGCTGGTGCCCTTGCGCGCCAATGGCTTCGCTGAACGCCCTGCCGAGCTCCTTGGCGCCGCCGGTGATCAGGACTCGCACTCGTCCGCTTCCTTCAGCGACCGGTGCGGAATCTTGCCCGAGACCGACTTCGGTATCTCTGCCACGAGCTCAACTTGGCGCACGTTCTTGAAAGGCGCCACCTCCGCCGCCACGAACGCCATCAACTCGTCCGCGGTGACGTCGCCTTCCGTCACCACAAAGGCTTTGGGGTGCCTGGCCGTTAACCCGATCGGGCGCGGGCGTCTCGTACTTGATCATTTCTTTGATGCGGCCGACGACGCGGAACCGGCCGTTGTGGACACGCACGAGATCACCGGCGCGCAACCATCCGTCCACGAAGGCCCGTCGCGGGGCACTTGCCGCTCCGGAATCCACACCGCCGGGCCTCATGCCCGGCGGTGTGGCGGGAGACGACTAGAGCGTGACGCCGCGCGCGGCCAGCCAGCCCACCGGGTTGACCTTCTGAGACCCACCGACCCACACCTCGAAGTGCAGGTGCGGCCCAGTCGACTGCCCGCGGTTGCCGATCGTCGCGATCTGCTGCCCGGCCTTGACCTTCGCACCCTGCGGCACGTCGATGGTGTTCATGTGCCCGTAGACGGTGATCGTCCCGTCCTCGTGCTGCACCCGGACCCACAACCCGAACCCGGACGCCGGCCCGGCCTCGACCACCGTGCCGTCCATGACCGACACGATCGGCGTGCCGATGGCGTTGGCGATGTCGACACCGTTGTGGCTCGTACCCCACCTTGCACCGAAGCCGGACGTGAAGCTTCCCTGCGCGGGCCGCACGCACTTGGGCCGCCGCGCCTCAGCCTCGGCGGCGAGGCGAGCCTGCTCGGCCTTGACGGCCTCCTGGCGCTTCGCATAAGCGCCTTCTGCGGACTTGAGCGCCTCGCGGACGTTGAACTGCACCTCGATCTGCTCGGCCTGCAGCAGCTTGAGCGTCTCCGAGCTGGTGTTCAGCGAGTGAACCGTGCGGATCGCCTCTGGTTGCTGCGCGGTCATGGCGGCCGCGAGATCCTTTGTCGCGGCTACCGGCACGATGCGGTCAACGGGAGTGACCGTGGCCATCGCCTGGGTGAAACCTGCGCCGGCCAGGGCGCCCGCGGCGACAACCGCCGCTACGGCCTTCTTGCGGTCCAGGTCCACTCTGGCGATGACGTCCACCAGCGGACCCTTCGTCCTCGCTCGATGCCGTGCCAAAACTGCCTCCATGCACTCGGGGGAGTTCGGCTAACCGCTGGTGTGCCTCGGCTTCGGGGGCCGGGCGTGGTGCAGGGCGTGTTGGTGCTCTGCGGCGGGCTGGGGAGGCCCTGTCGGACTGGACCGTTTCGGGGGAGATCCGTGTCCTTGCGGTTATCGAACCGTGACATGCAGCGGTGAACGTAACCTCGCGTCACCGACAGGAGCAAGCCAAGTGGGCATTTAGGTGATGAGGGCCACGATTGGTAACACACCGTAGTTGAGTCGTGGTGGGGTTGATCAACGGGCTTTAGACCAATCCCGTTCTTGGCGTTTGTACTGGTCAGTCGCTTTATCGTGAAAGCTTTGCGGCTGGGTTTGGCTGGACAGGTGCGGCTGCGTGGTTACGAGGCGTGCTTGGCTCGTTGCGGGGTCGCCTTTGGGGCTCGCGCTTGGTGCGGGGTGGTTGCGCGGGGCTGCTGGCGGCTGTTCCAGCGGAGGGGTTCGTGCTGTGCGTCGGCTCCCCTTGAGCAGGTGGCGCGCGGGCCGTTACCGAGCTTTGGTTGCGTCAACAAGGCCACAGCGGAGTGCGCACGGCCCAACGGGCGCCCTCCACCCGCCACAGCTCCCACCCAGTGCGCCACCAGCGGGGTACGCGACCCTGCCAAGCGCCACCCACTCACCACCTGGACAAAGCAAAGGGCCGTCGGACGCATCTGGCGTCCGACGGCCCCGCAATCAATCAGGCTCTACTTGTACCGGGCGGCCGCTGGTGGCAGCGGCACCACCGGCAGGCCCTCGTGGATCACCTTCATCGCGTTGAACCACGTCGGAGCCGCTACCTGGCCGCCGTAGACGCCCTGGTTGCTGCCCGGGCAGAACCGGATCGGGTTGGCGCAGATCACCTCGGGGCGGTTGCCGTCGGCGTAGGTCATGACAGCGCCCGCGTACTGCGGGGTGGCGGCCATGAAGGCGACGGACTTGTGCTCTTCGGTGGTGCCGGTCTTGCCGATGGTCGGGCGGTTCCAGCCGGAGCCGGAGGCCGCCTGGGCCGCGGTGCCCTGGCCGGTGGTGTCGTGGGACATGCCCTGGGCCAGGGAGTTGGCCAGTTCGGTGTTCACGGCCTGCTCGCAGGGCTTTTCCTTGAGCGGGACTTCCTTGCCGTAGCGGTCGATGACCTTCTCCACCGGGGACGGCGGGCACCAGGTGCCGCCGGAGACGATGGTGGCGGCGACGTTGGCCAGTTCGAGGACGCTGGTGGCGCCGGGGCCGAGGGTGTAGGAGCCCGCGTTGTTCTGCTTCGTCCAGTCGCCCTGGGACGGGCCGTTGGACTTGTCGTCCTTCAGCGGTTCGCCCGCGCGGTTGACGCCCTGGAGGGTTTCGCGCATGCCGAGGCGGTAGGCCATGTCCACGACGCTGTCGAGGCCGGTCTTCTCCTGCAGGATCACGAAGCCGGTGTTCGGCGACTGCGCCAGGGCCTGGGTCAGCGACATCTTCTCGCCGTAGGTGCCGGCGTTCTCGACCTTCCACGGCGCGCCGCCGTTGGGGTAGACCCGCGAGTAGTAGACCTTCGGGACCGCCATCTCCTTGTCGATGCCGATGACGCCCTTCTCCAGCGCGGCCGCGGCGGTGAAGACCTTGTTCACCGAGCCGGGGCCGAACGGGAGGACCTCGGCGGGCACAGGGCGGGCGACCTGGCCGAGCTCGGCCTTGTTGCCGTAGTCGCGGGAGGCGACGAGGGCGCGCACGCGGTGCTTGTCCTTGCCCGGCTCGACGACGGACATGACGTTCGAGATGCCGTTCTGGGTCTTCGGGACCTGCTGCTCGGCCGACTGCTTCGCCGCCTTGGTGGCCTTCGGGTCCATCGTCGTCTTGATGGTGAGGCCGCCGCGCTGCAGTTCCTTGTTCGTGATGCCGGACTCCCGCAGGTAGTCGAGCAGGTAGGAGCAGAAGAAGCCGTAGATCGGGCCGTCACCGGCGCCGACGCAGCCCTTGGGCAGGATCTGCAGGTCGTCGACCACGCCCAGCGGCGCGGCCTTGTACTCCTCGGCCTTCTTCTGGGCCTCGGTCTGGTCGGCACCGAACGCGCCGTTCTCGCGCATCTTGTCGATGACGATGTTGCGACGCTCCAGCGCCTTCTCCGGCGAGGCGCCGGGGTTGAGCGACGACGGGCGGTTCGCGATCGCGGCCAGCAGCGCGGCCTGCGGGACGGTCAGCTTGTCGGCGGTCGTCTTGAAGTAGGCCTTGGCCGCGGCGCCCACGCCGTAGGTCTGGTTGCCCAGCGGCACGATGTTCAGGTAGCCGGTGAGGATCTCTTCCTTCGACATCTGCTGCTCGAGCTGCAAGGCGACCCGCGCCTCGCGCATCTTGCGGCCGATGGTCGCCTCGGTGGCCTTCTCCCAGGCTTCCTGCTCGTTGTCGGCGCCGAGCACGAACGCCATGTAGTTCTTGACGTACTGCTGCGTCAGCGTCGAGGCGCCCTGCGTCGCGCCACCGTCCACACCGGCCTTGGCGGCGGCACGGGCGATGCCCTGCCAGTCGACGCCGCGGTGGTCGTAGAACCGCTTGTCCTCGATCGCGAGGATCGCGGCCTTCATGGTGTCCGAGATGTCGCTCGACGCCAGCGGGATGCGGTACTGGTCGTACAGATAGGCGATCGGGTCGCCGTTCATGTCCTGAATGGTCGTGACGAGAGGCAGCTCCCCCTTGGCGAGGTCACCCGACGTCTGGTCGACGGTGTCGGCAGCGCGGTTGGACGCGAGCCCGAGACCTCCGACGAACGGGAACACCATCGCAGCGAGGAGCACGCCCGCCGTCAGGCACAACCCCAGCAATTTGACCAAGCCTGACGCGCGTGCGGCGAACAAACCCGCAACTCCTTCCGAGCAACACCCCAGAGATCCCTACTTATAAGTCGCGCGGGAGGCCCGTGAGGTTGCGTCCGCTGATCGACTGATTTCAACCTACCGGAGCAACCGGAGGCCGATCGTCGGACTAGCCCTTCGCACCTCCACGCCCGCGTGGTCGGGCAGCACGTCGTCGAGGAACCCGTACCGCGCCAGCTCCTCGTCCGGCCTCCTGCTCACCGTCCGCCACCAGACCGC
This sequence comes from Lentzea atacamensis, assembly GCF_003269295.1. Taxonomy (GTDB): domain Bacteria; phylum Actinomycetota; class Actinomycetes; order Mycobacteriales; family Pseudonocardiaceae; genus Lentzea; species Lentzea atacamensis. The sequence continues at coordinate 1,801,311 of NZ_QLTT01000001.1, forward strand.
GATGTCTCCCCAGCCGGGAGCCGACAGCGAACCGCCGAAGTGCTGCACGGACAGCGCGGCGCACAGGTTCGCGAACCGCACCCTGTGTTCCAGCGGCCACCCGGCCAGAGTGCCCATCACGAACCCGGCGCCAAACACGTCACCGGCTCCCGTCGGGTCGAGCTGCGCGACGTTCAGCCCCGGCACGTCCGCGACCTCACCGGTGGAGCTGTCGACCGCGACCGCGCCACCTCCCCCGCGTGTGACCACCACCACCGGCACGTGCTCGGAAAGCTTGCGCGCCGCGGCCTCCGGCGAGTCGGTGCGCGTGTACCCCTGCGCCTCCACGTGATTCGGGAGGAACACGTCATATCCCTCCAGCCGCCGCAGCAACTCCGGCGACCACGCCCCGGTGCGGTCCCAGCCGATGTCGGCGAAGAGCAGCGCGCCGTTCTCCTTGGCCGTGCGCACCCACTGCTCGTCCTCGGCCTGGATGTGCACGAAGCACGCCCGCGTCGACGGCGGCGGGCAGAAGAGATCGTCCGCGATCACGGGCGCCTTGTGGCCGTGCGTGACCATCGAACGGTCTCGCTCCATCGCCATGGACACAGTCACCGGCGAGTGCCACCCGTAGAAACGCCGGCAATAAGAAAGGTCGACCCCTTCCTGTTCGGACAGCACGTCCCAGCAGAAGTCGCCGTACGCGTCCTCACCGAACGCCGCCGCCAGCGCGGTCCGGAGCTCCAGCCTGCGCAACGCCACCGCGAGGTTCGCGATCCCTCCCGGACACGACCCGAGCCCCTCCGCCCACACCTCTGTCCCCGCGGCCGGCGGGCGCGGCAGGCCGGTGAAGATGATGTCGAGGAAGACCGTGCCGGTGAGCAGCACGTCGAAGTCCGGATCAGCCATGGCACAAACCTTGCCATCCGACACCGGCAACCATGCGCTAGAAACGTCGTCCATGGGGGTTCCGCTCAGGAAGAACGTTCAGTTCCAGCTGCTCTGGTTGGGCGGGACGGTCTCGCAGCTGGGCACGCAGCTCACGACGTACGCGATGCCTCTGCTGATCCTCGCGGTCACCGGATCGTTCTTCTGGGCCGGCGTCATCGCGGGCGTGCGCGCCACGACACTGATCCTCACCCAGATGCCGGCGGGCGTGTGGGTCGACCGCTGGGACCGCGGCAAGGTCCTGGTCTGGAGCCAGACGACGCAGGCCGTGGCCGTCGCTGCGATGGCGGCCAACGTCGTCACCGGCCTCAACTCGATTCCGCTGTTCATCGCGCTGGCCGCCGTGGACGGCGTCTGCACCGCGTTCGCCGGTCCCGCCCGCTCCACCGCGATCAAGGCGGTCGTGCCCCCGGACCAGCTCAGGACCGCCTTCGCCCAGGAGGAGGCACGCGGTCACGTGGCGTGGCTCGCCGGCCCGTCGCTCGGCGCGCTGCTCTACGGGTTCGGCCGCGCTGTCCCGTTCGTCGCGGACGCCGTGACGTTCCTCGTCGCCGCCGTCTGCGCCTGGTTCGCCAAGATCCCGGCCCGCACCGAGCAGCGGCCGCGCGGGCGCGTGCGCCACGACGTCCGCGAGGCCTGGACCTGGCTGTGGCGCCGCCGCGGGATGCGCAACGTCGTGGCGATCTTCCTGACGCTCAACCTGCTCGGGACGGCCTCGATGATCCCGGTCGTCGCCGTGGTCAAGGAACGCGGCGGCCCGGACTGGCTCGTCGGCCTGGTGCTCACCGGCGTCGGCGTCGGCGGTCTGCTCGGGGCACTGATCTCACCCAAGGTCACCCTGAGGTACGACCGGCTCATCGTCGCGGTGCTCACGGTCTTCGGCGTGAGCAACCTGGCGATGGCACTGCCGTTCGGGGCGTGGTGGCCGTTCGTGCCGCTCATGGTCACCGCGATCGCGACACCGCTGCTCAACGTCTCGGTGAGCGCGATCTTCACAGGGCTGGTGCCCGACGACCTGATGGGGCGGATCGACGCGATCCTGACCTTCGCCTCGCGAGCGCTCACGCCGCTCGCACCGGTGCTCGGCGCGTTCCTCGCCGACCTCGCGGGTGGAGCGCTCGCGCTGCTCGTGTTCGGCGCGCTGATCCTGGTCACGGCCCTGGTGGCGGCGTTCACGGATCTCCGGGCGCCAGCTCCGCAACAGTCCTGAGGTGGTCGTTGCGCTGCCGGATGAGCTCGGCCATGTACCGGTCGAGCACGAGACGTTCAGCGAGGCGCCCGAGCGGACCGAGTGGCGCGGCGAACTCGACGACGTCCCGCATGCGCGTGCCGCCCCGCCCGTCCGGCTCGAAGTGATGAGCGTGGTGCCAGCGCCGGAACGGACCCGCGACCTGCTCGTCGACGAAGTGGTGCGGCCGGTCGAGTGCCGTGATGCACGAGGTCATCCGCCAGCGCACACCGAAGTGACCGGCCTGCCACGTCACGGTGTCACCCGGCCCCATCCGGCCGGAGCTGATGCCACCGACGATCCGCTCACCGGAGCCGGCCATCGAGGCGGTGTGCACGTCGACGTCGAGGCTGAGATCGAACACGCGGTGCGGCGGGGCCGCGATACCGGTGATCACCTCGAAGCGGGTCGTGCCTCGAACGCTACGACCGGCGACCTGAGAGCTGCCGGTCGACGATCTCGGCGAGCCGGGACAGTCCACCGGCACGCTCCATGCTCGCGGCGATCCGCCGCGCGCGTACCCGGTAGCGCGGATCGCCGAGCACCGCGCGAACCGCCCGCCCGACGGCAGCAGGCGAGGGCGTCTCGGTCCTGAGCGCACGACCGACACCGGACCACACAACTCGGCCGGCGACCTCCGGCTTGTCCTCTTTACCGCCACTCGTGACGATCGGGACGCCGTGGCGGAGGGCGTACTGGACGCCACCGTAGCCACCGTTGGTGACGTAGACCTGCGTTTTCGGCAGGAGTTCGTCGTAGGGAAGGTACTCAGCGGCACGAGCGTTCGACGGCAACGGCGGAAGGGTGGAGAGCGGCCGGCCCCCGGTGGACACGACGACGAGGACGTCATCATCGGCGAGAGCCGCGAGGCTGGGTTCGATGATCTGCCGGTAGTCGTGGTTGGCGACCGTGCCCTGCGTGACGTGGACGACCGGCCGCGAGCCGTCGAGCTCGTCCCACCAGGACGGCAACGGCGCCTGCGAACCGGAGGCCGAGATGGGGCCGGCGAAGTGCAGGGTGGCGGGTGCGTCGGAGCGCGGGTACTCGAACTCGGGCACGGTGAACTGCACGATCGCCTCGGCGTGCCGGAGCCAGTCCATGATCGGGAACGGCAGCGGGGACCCGTTCAGCTCGTGGTTGATCTCCTGGGCCAGCCGCTCGGCCGCGGTGAAGACCGTGCGCGCGGCGATGTTGGTGAGCAGGGCGTTGCGCAGGCGACCGAGAGGTCCGCGCAGCGGCGTCAGGCCCATGCCGTACGGCGCGGTGTCACGGCTGGAGATCGGGAGCGGGAGCACACCGCACACGACCACCGGTGGCCGCTCGCCGAGCGGCCGGCAGACGAGGAACGCGCCGCCGAGGAACGCCGGCTCGGTGATCACGACGTCGGCCGGCTCGGCCGACTGCGCCGCCTCGATCACCTTGTAATGGGCGCGACCGGGGCGCACGAAGACGTTCTCCAGGTCGAACGCGATCGCCTTCGCCCCCTTGAGCGCTGTGCGCTCGGGGAACGTCACCCCGAAGTCCTGCCGGTCGTCGAAGTCGGCTTCCGCGGGCAGTGCGATGTGCTCCGCACCCGCGGCCTCCACCACCTCGGCGAAACGGGAGCCAGTGATGAACCGGACGCGATCTCCCCGCTGGGTGAAGTAGCGGGCTACGGCCAGAAGTGGCGTGACATGCCCGTGGACGGGCACCGTCGCGATGATGAGGGACGCCATGACGTCACCCGCCTAGGACATTGGGAGCAGTGTTGAAGACTGTCATGCAGTATTAACCTGCATGGGAACGTAGTCAATAATGTCGGACATGACCGAATCAACCCGCCCCTACCGCTCCGAGCTGCGACGGCGGCAGGCGGCGGAAACGCGGCGAAGAGTGGTCGAAGCGGCGGCGGAGCTCTTCAGCCGGCAGGGCTACCAGGCCACGACGTTCGCCCAGCTCGCCACCGCGGCGGGCGTGTCCGTCGAGACCGTGCAGCGCCACGGCCCCAAGTCGGCGCTGCTGCAGGCCGCGCTGGAGCTCGTGTCCTTCGGGGTCGAGGGTGAGACCGACCTGCTCGCCACCGACTTGGGAAAGGCCATGCTGCAGGTGAGCGGCACCGCTGAGCTCGCCGCCCTGATCGGGGACGCGATGCTCGCGATCAACGCTCCGTCGGCAGGCCTCTGGGTGGCGGTCGCCAGCGCGGCGCAGGGCGACGAGGAGCTTCGCGGGTATTACGCCGCCAACCTCGCCCTGCTGCGACGGCAGGTCGAACACGTCTTCCACGTCTTCGCCGAACGCGGCTGGCTGCGCGCGGACGTGCCCTTCGACGACCTCGTCGAAGCCTTCTGCGTGATCACCAGCGTCGAGGCGTACGTGCGGTTCGTCCGGCTGGACGGCAAACCGGACGACACCTACGCGGCGTTCGTGGCGCGCACGGTGGGAGAAACGATTCTCAGCCCTCCTCTGCGATCATCTCCCGCATCCGGGTGAGCGCACGGTGCTGTGCCACCCGCACCGCACCCGGCGTCGACTCCACGGCCAGCGCGACCTCCTCCGCGGACAGCCCCACCGCCACGCGCAGCACCAGGATCTCGCGCTGACGTGCCGGCAGCTTGTGCAGCAGGCGCGTGACCTGGGCCATCATCTCGCCGTTGACCGCGTGCTGCTCCGGGCCGTCGTCGAGCGACGGGCAGTCGGGCAGCTCCGGCACGACCTCGGCGCGGTTGCGGACGGCGCGGCGACGGGCGTCGGCGACCTTGTGGGCGGCGATGCCGTAGACGAACGCGAGGAACGACTGCGGCTCGTAGCGGTACTTGGACAGGGCACCGAGCACCGCGACGCAGACCTCCTGCGCGATGTCCTCGGCCGAGACGAGGGTGCGCTCACGGCCACCAACCCTGGCGCGGCAGTACCTCACGATCAACGGCTGGATCCGGCCGAGCAGGTGCTCGACCGCCCGTCTGTCTCCGTCCAGAGCGGCGTCGACGAGGTCGGTGAACTCGGCTTCGGCGAGCCACTGGTTGGAGACCGGTGCCTGGCGCACCCGACGACGCATGGGCACCGTTGGCTGGTTCCACACCTCCTCTGGATCGAGGACGCCGACACCGCCACCGGTCCGCACGGCTGTGGGTTGGACCATCCCGGCGACCTCCTCCACTACAGCGACACTAGGGGCTTCACAGAAGAAGAGACCGCAGCGAGCCGTCTGATACCGCCTGTCTCCAAGAGGACCACGAAGTCCAGGCGGGTGGGGCAAGCAGCACCCTTTTGGGGTAGAAGGTGGTCCTAACGGCCCAGTCTTTCGGCCATTGCGAATTGCTGAATTCCGAGGTAGCCGACCCGGAACCGGCCTCCGAGCGGGCCGGGTGAAACTCCCGCATCCGGCGGAACGCGTCGTCGAAGCCGAGCTGTGTCACCTCGTCCGAACGGGTGAGGAAGGTGTGCCGCCACCGCTTCGGGGTCTCGGCTCAGTCGTGCCCGAATGACCACGTCCCGGCGGTCCGTGGTCGCGCACCGAGAAGTACGCCGGCCGGTATTCGGCACTGACTGCCTCGATCACCGAGGCGATGACGACGGCGTCGTACTGACCGTGCTCCTCTCGGTAGTCGCCGTCACCCGATCGTGGAGACCCGCGCACCTCGCCCGGTCCAGCGCGGCTCGCCGGTTGAGCGTCAGGTCACGCCGGTACTGTTCGAACTCGTGATCGACCACCTGAGCATCGAGACCGAGGCAGGCACCTTCGACGCCATCGCGTCCGGTCCAGAGGACGGCCGCCCGGTCCTGCTGCTGCACGGCTTCCCCGAGGCCGCCATCGAGTGGGAGCACCAGGTAGCGGTGCTCGGCGCGAACGGCTTCCGCGCCGTCGCCCCCGACCAGCGCGGCTACTCCCCCGGAGTCCGCCCGGAGCAGTCCTCCGAGTACACGGTCACGCACCTCGTCGGCGACGTGATCGCGATGGCCGACGCGCAGGGCTGGTCCACCTTCGACCTCGTCGGGCACGACTGGGGTGGCGCTGTCGCGTGGTGGACGGCGATCGACCACCCGGACCGTCTCCGCACCTTGAGCGTGTTCTCCACACCGCACCCCGGCGCGCTGAAGACCGCGCTGCGGACCGACGAAGAGCAGCGGATGCGGTCCCAGTACATGCTCGACTGGCGCGAACGCAGCACCGAGCGCCGCATGCTGGAGAACAACGCGCACGCCCTGCGGCAGATGTTCGAGTACCGGATCCGGCCGTCGCACGTGGACGAGTACATCCAGCGCCTGTCCGAGCCGGGCGCGCTCTCGGCCGCCTTGAACTGGTACCGCGCGGGCAAGCCGTCCGGCGCCGCAGACAAGGTGGCCGTCAAGACGATGTACGTCTGGAGCACCGAGGACGTCGCGTTCGGATCGGTGGCCGCGTTCGAGACCGAGAAGTGGTGCACCGGGCCCTACCGGTTCGAGATGGTCGAGGACGTGAGCCACTGGATTCCCGAGGAGATCCCGGAGGCGGCGAGCTCCCTTCTCCTCGAACACCTCTCCTAAACCTGGTTTTCCGGTTGCGGCAGTTGCCGGAACCGGAAGCCGTTCTGCCTGGTCGCCGGTCCAGCCCTCTCGTTACGTTCGATTCAGCGCGCTGCCATGAAGATCCCTCAACGAGAGAGGCAGAACCATGTACGAGACGCCGCAGCTGATCGACCTGGGCACCTTCGAAGCGCAGACGGGCCTGCTCCAGAGGAACGGCAACGACCGGCTGATCTTCAGCAAGAACTGACGCGACACCACCGCGAATGCCTGATCAGGCCTCGCGGGGTCACGGCGAGTCGCACTTCGTGGTCCTACCCGACCACGAAGCCGCGCTCGCCGTGGCCCGTCGCTTGTGTGCGCCGGGGTTCCGATCGCTGCAGCACGCGTCGGGACGTCCGTGGCTCGCCGGCCGGTGGCGCGACGACGAGATCGTCGCCGCGGCAGCGGGTGACGCCCGGCTGGCGGTGATCGGCTGGTGCCCGGTCAGCGTCGCGGAACTGGAACGCGCGGCCGCCGGCCTGCGCGACCTCACCCACCTCGACGAGCTCGCCCGCAGGCTGCCGGGCAGCTTCCACCTCGTCGCGTCGCTCGGCGGGCGGTGCCGCGTCCAGGGCACGGCGTCCGGGCTGCGGCTGGTGTTCCACCGCCGGATCGGCGAGGTCGTGGTCGCGGCCGACCGTGCGGACCTGCTGGCCCAGGACTCCCCTGTGGACGAACGGGGCCTGGTCGTGCGACTGCTCTTCCCCACGCCGCACCCGTTGCTGGAACGGACGATGTGGCGCGATGTGGAATGTGTACCGCCCGGCAGCGCGTTGCTGGTCGACGGCGGCCGCGCCCGGTTGACCCGGTGGTGGCGCGACCCGGAACCGGTGCGCGGCATCGCGGAGTCCGTCCCGTTGATCAGGGACGCCCTCGCCACCGCGGTCGACGTCCGCACGCGAGCAGGCGGCACCGTCGCGTGCGATCTCTCCGGTGGGCTGGACTCCACGTCGATCACGTTCCTCGCGGCCAGGTCGGACGCGCGGATCGTGGCCAGCACCTGGCCCGCGCTGGACCCGGTGGACGAGGACGTGGCCTGGGCACGGCGAGCCGCGGCGCACCTGCCGATGGTCGAGCACGTCGTGTGGCCGGCCGAACGCATCCCGCTGGTGTACGAGAACCTGCTCGGCATCGACGACCCGATGGACGAGCCCACCATCGGGATGATGGACCGCCAGCGCCTGCTGGAGGACCTGAAAGGCTTGGCGGAGAAGGGAAGCCGGGTCCGGCTGACCGGCATCGGCGGAGATCACGTCGCCTGGTGCTCCGAAGCGCACTACCACCCGTTGCTGCGCAGGCGGCCGTTGTTCGCGATCCGGCAGCTGCGCGCGTTCCGGGCGCTGTTCGACTGGCCGCTGAAGCCGATGATCTCAGCGCTCGCGGACTCCCGCTCGTACGGTGCGTGGCTCGCGGACGAGGCTGAGCGACTGCGAGCGCCGCGCGACCCGAACGTCATCGGCACACTCGGCTGGGGCACCGGACCGAGGTTGTTCGACTGGGTGACGCCCGAGGCACAGGCGCTCGCCCGCGACACGCTGCTGGACGCCGCCGCGACAGCGGAACCGTTGGGGCGCAACAGAGGCGAGCACGGCGACCTGGAGCCGATCCTGTCCTGCTCGCGCATCATCCGGCAGTGGGAGCAGATGAGTGCGCGGGCGGGACTGCCGATCCAGTCACCGTTCCTGGACGACCGCGTGATCGAGGCGTGCCTGTCGGTGCGGCCGGAGGAACGCGTGACGCCGTGGCGCTACAAGCCCGTGCTCACCGAGGCGATGCGCGGGATCGTGCCGGACGAGTGCCTGGCGCGGACGAACAAGGCGCAGGCGGCGCTGGAGGCCTCGGCCGGCCTGCGCAGGCACCGCGGTGACCTGCTGGAGCTGTGGGAGAGCTCGAAGCTCGCCGACCTGGGCCTGGTCGACCGCCGCAGGCTGACCGAGCTCGCGTTGCGGCCGGACACGCCAGAGCTCCGCACCGGGATCTTGTACTCGACGATCGGCTGCGAGGTGTGGTTGCGCAGCCTGGACAAGGGAGCAGAACATGCGGTTGCGGGCTGACGTTTCCGTGGCGGACACCGACTACGGCCAGGTGCTGCTCGACGAGCGCAGCGGCCGGTACTGGCAGCTCAACCCGACCGGCGTGGCCGTGGTGCGGGCGTTGCTCGAGGGGGCCGACGAGAACGCGGCCGTCGCGGCGCTCACCTCCGCGTACGAGGTGGACGAGGCACGGGCGCGGCAGGACGTGTCGGCCCTGGTGGCGGGGCTGCGGACCGCGGGCCTGGTGACGACGTGACCACACCCTCGTCACTCAGCCGCCCCACCGGCGTCCCGCTCCGCCGCCGCATCGCGGCCCGCCTGGCGGTCACGGCCGCCACCCCGCTGGCCCACCTCAAGCCGCGCACCCTGCGCCGGATCCTGAGCCTCCTCCGCCGAGGCGCCAAACCCGCCCCCTACGACACCGCCAAAGCGGCACGGGACGCCGTGCTGGCGGTGAGCCTGCGGTGCCTCGGCCCGCAGGGTTGCCTGCCGAGGTCCGTCGCCGTGGCACTGCTGTGCCGGATGTCGGGCACGTGGCCGACGTGGTGTGCCGGCGTGCGCGTGATGCCGCCGTTCGGGGCGCACGCCTGGGTCGAGGCGGACGGCGTGCCCGTCGACGAGAACCTGCCCGCTCAGTACTTCCGTCCCCTGATGACGGTATGAGGACGCTCGACCTGCTGCGGCTGGCCTCCGGGCACGGGCGCGGTCTCGCACTGGCCGTGACGGCGACGCTGGTCGCGGCCGGACTCGGACTGCTCCAGCCCCAGTTGCTGCGTGCCGCCGTCGACTCGGCCACGTCGGTGCCGTGGCAGCTGCTCGCGGCGATGGCCGTGTTGTTCCTCGCGCAGGCGTGTGTCGACGGTGCGGGGCTGTACCTGTTGGAACGCACCGGGGAACGTGTCGTGCTCGGGGTGCGGCGCAGGCTGGTGGCCCGGTTGTTGCGGCTGCGGATGAAGGCGTTCGACGAGCACCGGGTGGGCGACCTGATGTCGCGGGTCAGCGTCGACACGACGGTGTTGCGCGAGGTCGTCTCCACCGCGTCGGTCCAGCTGATCACCGGCACGCTCACGGGCGTCGGCACCGTGGTGCTGATGGTGCTGATCGACCCGGTGTTGTTCCTGTGGGTGGGCACGACCGTCGTGGTCGCCGCCGTGGTCGTCTACTCGCTGGTCGGCAGGCTTCGTGCCGCCGGTGAGCAGATGCAACGCGGCGTCGGTGACATGACCGCGGAACTGGAGCGCGCGCTCGGGGCGTTGCGCACCGTGCGCGCGTGCCGGGCGGAGGAACGCGAAGAGGAGCTGATCGGGCGACGTGCCGAGCAGGCGTGCGCGGCCGGGGTGCGGGCCGCGCGGATCACGTCGGTGATGAGCCCCGCCGTCGAACTGGCGATGCGCGGGTCGCTGCTCGTGGTGCTGCTCGTCGGCGGCACGCGGGTCGCGAGGGACGCGGCGTCGGTCGGCGACCTGATGGCGTTCCTGCTCTACGCGACCTACCTGATCATCCCCTTCACCTCGGTGCTGCAGGGCATCGGGCTGCTGCAGAAGGGCATGGGCGCGCTCGGCAGGGTCGCCGAGGTGCAGGAGCTGCCGGTCGAGGGCACCGCGGGCGGCGTGGTGCCCGAGTGTGCGGGGATCAGGCTGGAGTTCCGCGACGTCTGGTTCCGCTACCGGGACCGCCCGGTGCTGCGCGGTGTCTCGTTCACCGTCGAGCCGCGGTCGCACGTCGCGCTGGTCGGGCTGTCCGGTGCCGGCAAGTCGACCCTGTTTTCGCTGATCGAGCGGTTCTACGAACCCGATTCCGGAGCTCTGCTCGCAAACGGGATCGACATTCGGAACTTTTCCCGTGACCAATGGCGTGCACGAATTGCGCTGGTCGATCAGGACTCGACAGTTCTCAACGGCACACTCCGTGACAATCTCAGTTACGCAGCGCCGCATTCGTCCGATCACGATCTTCACGAAGTACTGGAACTCGCGAATCTCACCGAACTCGTCGAGCGGCTTCCGGACGGACTGGACACACCATTGGGTGAACGCGGACGAGCGTTGTCCGGCGGGGAACGTCAGCGCATCGCACTGGCCAGGGCTCTGCTGACCCAGCCTGACCTGCTCCTTCTCGACGAGCCCACCGCCCATCTCGACCCGGTGAACGAACGGGCGCTGCACCGCGCGATTCACCAGGCCGCACAGGAGTGCGCATTGCTGGTGATCGCACACCGGCTGTCGACAATTCGCGAAGCCAACCGGATCGTGGTATTGCGCGCAGGCGAAGTCATTGCCCAGGGCACGCACGACGAGTTGCTCGGGATCAACGGTTTCTACAGCGGGCTGGCGGGGGGCAGATTCGTTGACAATTCTAAGTTGTTCGAGACCGAAATATCCCCTGGATGGAGGTAGGACGTTCGACGCCGTCGATGCGAACATGACTGAGCCGTCAGCATTCGAAAGGAAGGCGAAGTCGTGTTGCAGCGATCTCCATCAGGCCGCACCGAATTCGTCGAGGTCCTTCACGACCGCTCTTCGGTGATGCGCACGCTCGACCACCTCGTGACCAGGTCCGCGGCGGTCAGAGCGGTGCTGTCGAGCCGCGGCGGCATCGACAGCGCCCTGCTCGGCCTCATGAGCAACGCCGCCGACCGAGGCCGCCTGCTGCTCGACCCACCGCTCGCCAGGCACACCGAGACGATCGGGCGCGTGGCACGGCACCACGTGGACATCCGGGTGCACACCCAGCCGGCGCGTCACATGCTGGTCTTCGACGACAGGGCCGCCGTCCTGCCGCTCGACGCGAGCGACCTCAACACCGGCGCCGTGCTGCTGCGCTGCCCGCTCTCCACTCCGTACGGCCAGCTGTTCGAGCTGATGTGGTCGGATGCGGAGACTCTCTCCGAGAACGCTCCGCCGCCCGACGGCCTGACCAGCCGTGAAGCCGAAGTCATCGGACTTCTGCTGAACGGGGCGACAGATCACCAGGTCGCCGCCCGACTCGGCATGAGCAGCCGCACTGTGCGCGCAGTGGTAGCCCATCTGCAACAGCGCTTCGGGACACGATCACGCATGGCGCTCGGCTTCCAGATCGCCAGATCGACGAATTAGGTCTAGACATCGGAGTTCTGACCAAGTTAGGTCGTGGGTGCCGCCGCCTCGGCACGCCCCTTGGAGGGAACACCATGACCACGTCCAGGCGCGACTTCGTCAGACTCGGCGGCGCCGCACTAGCCGGTGGCGTCGCTCTGGGAACCGGTACGGCGTCGGCGAAAGAGCGCATCGACTGGTCGGTCGAGGTCGTCGAGTCGACCATGCGGCAGTTCACGCCGGAGACGCTCGGCGGCTGGGGCTACACGCGCGGGCTCTACCTCTGGGGGCAGTGGCTCGTCTTCCAGCGCACGAAGAACAAGAAGTACTTCGACTACGTCAAGGCGTGGGTGGACCGCTTCGTCGGTCCGGACGGGAAGTTCAACCGGACGTTCACCCACCTCGACTCGATGCGCGCGGGCCAGCTGTTGCCGTTGCTCTACAACGCGACCGGGGACGTGCGGTACCGCGTCGCCTCGACGCAGATCCGCGAGCGTCTGAACACCTACTCGCGCACCAAGGAAGGCGGCTTCTGGCACGCCGAGGGCGGCACGCGCGACTGGCAGAACTGGTCGGACGGCGTCTACATGGTCGTGCCGTTCATCATGCGGCACGGGTACACGTTCGGGGAGAAGGACTGGGCGACCGCCGAGGCGTTGCGGCAGCTCCTCGTCTACGCGAAGAACCTGCAGCACAAGGACGGTCTCTTCCACCACGCGTACGACGAGTCGCGCACGGCCTCGTGGGCGAATCCGGCGACGGGCGTGTCGCCGGAGTTCTGGGGCAGGGCGATGGGCTGGTACGCGATCACGTGCTGCGACGTGCTGGAGGACCTGCCGCGCACCCACCCCGACCGGCCGAAGCTGATCTCGATCCTCGGCAGGCTGATCGCGGCACTCGCACGCCACCAGGACCCGAAGTCCGGGCGCTGGTTCCAGGTCGTGGACAAGGGCTCGAACCCGCGGAACTGGACCGAGACCTCGTGCTCGTCGATGTACTCGATGGCGATCTCACGTGCCGTCGAGCGCGGATATGTGTCGCGCAGGTACGAGGTCGTGGCGCAGCGCGGCTATCGCGGGGTGCTGGAACGCGTGTCGATCAACGCACAGGGCTCCACCGAGATCTCCGAGATCTGCATCGGCACGAACGTCGGTGACCTGCCGTTCTACCTCGCCCGGCCGAGAGCCGTGAACGACCTGCACGGCATCGGGGCGTTCCTCATCATGAGCGAGCAGTTCCAAAGGAGGTAGGTTCGGAGGCATGCGCGTGGCCGGCCTCCTGCTAGCTGCGGGGGCCGGCCGCCGGTTCGGCTCCCCCAAAGCTCTTGTCTCGTTGCACGGCAAGCTTTTTGTCGACTCGGCGGCTGAGCTGTTACGCGCTGCCGGGTGCGAGCCGGTCGTCGTCGTCCTCGGCGCCATGGCGGACGAGGTGCGGGCAAAGGCCTCTTTGGACGGCGTGACCGTCGTCGACAACCCGGACTGGGAGTCCGGCATGGGCTCGTCGCTGCGAACGGGCCTGCACGCGGCCGGCATCGTCGACGCCGTTGTGGTGCTTCCCGTGGACACACCCGGCGTCACCGTCGCCGCCCTGCACCGCCTGATGGAACTCGCCGAGCCGAAAGCGTTGGCACGCGCGGTCTACGACGGCAAGGTCGGACACCCGGTCCTGATCGGCTCCGACCACTTCGCGGGCGTGATGGCGTCGGCAGCGGGCGACCAGGGCGCGCGGGACTACCTCAAAGCCAACACCGTCCGCCACGTCGAATGCGCTGACGTGGCGGACGGTGCTGACGTTGATCGACCGGAAGACCTCAGGCCACGTAACGGCGAAGCTTGATGCCCGACGACACGTTGGACGCGCTCAGCCAGTGGAGCCGGCCGCCCGCGTAGGCCGGATCGGCCACGGCGAACTCGTTGCCACCGGCGCGGTAGCCGACGACCGTGGCGTAGTGGCCGCCGGAGTAGTTGCGGCCGTTCAGGCGGATCACGTTGATCACGACGGCGTGGCCGCGGCTGGCGTTGTAGACGACGTCGGCCTTGAGCTTCTGCAGCAGCTGCGCGTCGGTCGACCACTGCTTGACCTGGTAGTAAGTGGAGCCGGTGTAGTGGTCGAGGGCGCTCTCGAGGTTCTTGATGTTCGGCAGGCCGTTGGTCGTGACCTTCATGTACGAGGCCAGAGTGGACTGTTCGACCTCCTTGCACCGCGCGGTCAGCGCGATGCGGGCGGCGGCAGCGGAACACCAGTAGCCGGTCTTCTGCACCTGGAACTCGTGCGGCAGAACACCTTCACCCTGGATGCCGAGCTCTGCGGCGGCCGGGATGACGGTCTCGCCCGGCGCGGCCAGCGCGACCGGCGCGGTGAAGATGGTCATCGCCACGCCGACGGCGGCGACAGCCCCGGTGATCCTCGCAAGCTTCATCTCTCGTTCCCCCCAGTGGTGGCGCCGAACCCCTGGCGCGGCGCTCGGCGAAAGCTTGCTGGCAGCCCGCGAACACTCGCCACCAGATTCGGCCAAGTCCGAAAAAGCCAGGTAGAAGCACTCAGCCGGTACAAGCCCTGCGGCGCTGTGCCACTCTGCTTGCCGTGTTGCGTGTCCACTTCCCGGCGGAGGACCTGGCGAGGGTGCGCGTCGCCCCTGGTCCCGACCCGATGTGGGAGATCCTGCTGAGCCTGCACGTGCTGCGGCAGCGTTCGGCGACCCCGGTGTTCGGCACGTGGCGCGCGAACGTGCGATCGACCCTGCCCGACGACGCGCGCTGGCTCATGCAGCTGGCGCCGCCCGTCGGCTACTCCCCGACTTCCTGACGCCCACCGCGGGCTCCTGCGCACTCGACGCGGGCATCGACGCCGTCCTGGCGACGCCCGTGGAGTCGTTGCGCGCCGACCTCGCGCAACTGGGCCGCCGGCAACGACTCGACCCGCGCACCAACCTGCTGGCCAGCGGCGACGTGGCCACTTTGGGCTCACTCGGCGAGGCGTTGCGCGCCTACCACCGCCACGCGCTGGCCCCGATCTGGGACGAGATCCGCGCCGTCGTCGACGCGGACCGCGCGGTGCGGGCGAGGTCCTTTCTGGACGGTGACTGCGAGGGCATGCTCTCGGCCATCTCGTGGTCCCCGCCCGTACTGTCGATCGAGTCCCGCTTCCCGCAGCGCGACGTCCACCTGCACGGCCAAGGCCTCGTACTGGTCCCGTCCCACTTCTGCTGGGAACGCCCGATCATGCTCCGCGACCAGCGCCACCCGCCGGTCCTCGTCTACCCGATCGCCCGCGACCTCCACATCACGACCAACGGCAAACGCTCACTGGAGGCGCTCCTGGGCCGCACCCGCGCGGCGGCGCTGGGGGTCATCGCCGGCGGCTGCACGACCACAGAGCTCGCCCGCCGCCTGGGCCTCTCCGCCGCGTCGGCCAGCGCCCACGCCTCGGTCCTGCGCGACGCGGGCCTGGCCGTGGCCCAGCGGCACCGCAACTCCGTCCTGCACACGGCCTCAGCGCTGGGCGTGGAACTCCTCGCCCAGCGCCGCCGCTCCCCACCCGGTCGGATCCTCACCTTCCGGCACCATCGCCAGGGCGTGCCACCGCAGAAGCACCTCCCACCAGCCGGCCTCGACCTCGGTCAACCGGCGCACGGACTCATGGCCTGCGAGGAACGCCGCGTGCACCTCGGCCGGCACCGGCCCCCAGTCGCGGAAGCGGGTCCCGAGCAGGACCGCCGACCGCGCCAGCTCGACGACCCGGTGGTCGAGCGCGATCTCCTCGAAGTCGAGGATCGCGGCAACCTCGCCCCCGGCCCACAGGACGTTGGCGGACCGGAAGTCGCGATGAACGAGCTGCGCCCGCAGCCGCCCGGCAGGCACACCGCCGAGCATCGAGCGCAAGGCCTCCCGCGCCGTCCCGGGCAGGTGCCCGGCGCTGGAGTCGAGCCAGCCGGTGACCCGAGCCGTCAGGGGCAGCGGCGGACCGCCGAACGCGGCAACCCGATCACCGTCGGGATACGCCGCCAACGCGTCCTGCAACCGGGCCAGCACCGCCCCGGCCTCACGCACCTGGCCTGCATCGGTGACGTCGAGCAGCTCACCCTCGACCTCATGCTGCAATCCCATCGAGGCACCGGCCACCTCGACCTGCAGACGCCCGTCCAACGCGGGAACCGGTACCGAAACCGGGATCCCCCGGCCGTCCAGCCACCGCGTGAGCCGCGCGACCTCCACCAGCCGCGCAAACAGCTCCGGCACCACCGACCACTTCGCGATCATCCGCCCTTCCGGCGTACCGACCCACGCCAAGGCGTTGTGGTCGCTGATGACGATCCGCTCGCACGAAAGAACCCGAACACCCCAGTGCTCGCCCAGCGCGGTGGCGACCCAGCGCCCAGCCGCCCGCTCGTCTCCGAAGCCGAATCTGCCCCCAAGCGCACCGAGCGGATCGTGCGCTTCCCACAACATCTCCACCACCGGCGCATGCGATTCAGCCATGCACCCATGACACACGAAACCTAAGGCCGCGTGCGCACCGCCGCCCGCGCACACCCACCGGCGACGACGAGCTGCGCCATCGCCACCCACACCGGCCACAACACGGAGTAGGTGATCGCGAGCGCTATGTGCGTGGCCCCCGCGGTCGTGAAGACCGCCGCCAGCACAACCCAGATGTAGAAGTACCGCCTGATCAAACCCACCTCCGCCCGCCAAGAGTGACCGCACCTGTCATCGCGCGTATCGAGGTTTGTGGTGCTCGGGTTACTGGTGAGCCCACGGCACTTCCGGTACTACTGACCCGCATGACGACCGACACCGTGACCGGCTCCGACTACGGCAACCTCGTGCGCACGCACCTGACACGCGTCGAACAGCACAACGCGGCAGCGCTCGACGACGTGGCCGAGCTCGTGCTGGCCGCCGTACAGGCGGACGGCATGATCCTCACCGCGGGCGCCGGCCACTCCCTGGCGGCGGTCGCCGAAACCTTCTACCGGGCAGGCGGCCTGGCCTGCGTCCGCCCGATCTACCACCCGGAACTGCTCCCGATGCACGGCGCCATCAGCAGCACCGCGGCCGAACGCCGCTCGGGCCTGGCGGGCGAGGTCCTCCGCGAAGCGGGCCTGGCCCCGCACGACGTCCTCTTCGTCTTCTCCACCTCGGGCGTCAACCACTACCCGGTGGAACTGGCCCAGGAGGCCGCCGGGGCAGGCTGCCCGGTAGTCGCCGTCACCTCGGTCACCGCCAGCGCCCAGGCCCCCCGCCGCGCCGGCGCCACCCTCGCCGAGGTGGCCACCGTCGTCCTGGACAACCTCGTCCCGCCCGGCGACTCCACCTACCCGGAACAGGCCCCGGTCACCGCCGCCGTCTCCACCCTCGCCACCACGTTCCTCTGGAACCTGCTGATGGTCCGCCTGGTCGACAAGGCCACCGAAACCGGCGTGCAACTGCCGCTGTGGCGCAGCGCCAACGTGGAAGGAGGCGACGCGGCCAACGCCGACCTGCTCAGGCACTACCAAACCCGCATCCCGCAGCTGGGTTGAGTAGCAATACTCAGCAGCTTTTCAGCGTCTTCGCGTTAGTCTCCCACCGGGGAAAGCACTTACCTGGGGGGACTTCACCAGTGGAGCCGAAAACACGTAGATGGATCCTGATCGGCGGCGCGCTCGCCACAGCCACCACGATCGGTGTGGCGGGCGCACTGCTCTGGAGCCCGGATCCGGTCATCTCGGAAAAGCCGAAGAACCAGGCGAACCAGTCGGTCGAACGACCGGCCGACGTAGCCCTGTCGTTCGTGAACAAGCTGTCCAGCTCCGACGCCGCCGCAGCAGCCCAGCTGACCGACGCACCGGACGCCGCCGCCAAGGCGATCGCCGCCACCAGAACGGGCATGGCCGCCTCCGCCTACCAAGCCCGCCTGGCCGCGACAACACCACCGGCCCCCGACGCCACCACAACGGACCTAACGGCCTCCGTGACGTGGACGATGCCGAGCTCCGCCGTGCTGAAGTACGACGTCAAACTCACCGTGCAGAAGTCCGGCGAAGCCTGGAAGGTCCACTGGACGCCGACGCTGCTCCACCCGCAACTGACCGAGGGCAGCTCCCTCGTCTACCGCGCGGCCCTCGCTGACGGCGCCCTCCTGGGCCGCGACGGCAAACCACTGGTCAAGGGCACCATCCCAGACGGCCTCTACAACACGATCACCGGCCAGACCGGCGATCTCAAAGGCACCGACGGCTGGGAAGTGGGCATCTCCTCCACCGCAGGCTTCACCAAGCTGGACGGCAAGGCCCCAGAAGGCGGCCAAAAGATCACAGTGACGATCGACCCGGCCCGCCAAGCAGCAGCCCAAGCCGCAGTGGACGCCCTCCCGCAGGGCGCGGCCATCGTGGCGATCGAGCCCTCAACCAGCGAGATCCTGGCCGTGGCCCAAAACAAAACCCTGTCCGGCACAAACCCGTTCGTAGGCCGCTACGCCCCGGGCTCAACGATGAAAATCGTGACCGCAGCCGCCGCCATGAACGCAGGCCTCGTCCAAGCCAACACCGCAGTCCCGTGCCCGGCCACCGCCACCATCGGCACCCGCCGCATCAGCAACGCGGGCTTCGGCCACGACTCCCTGCCCTTCCACACGGCCTTCGCCCTCTCCTGCAACACGACCATGGGGGAACTGGGCGCAAAACTCCCACCGAACGCCCTCCCGGACATGGCCAAGCGCTTCGGCCTGGGCGCCGACTGGACCATCACGGGCGCCGACACGAACACCGGCAAAGTCCCCCCGGCCTCCGGCGACCAGCAGGTGGAAAACAGCTTCGGCCAGGGCAACGTGGTAGCCAGCCCGTTCGGCATGGCCCTGGTAGCGGCAACCGTGGTCTCCGGCAAGACCCCCACGCCCACCCTCATGCGAGGCAAGCCGCCGACACCCAACGACGTGGCCGCCGCCCCACCAGCCGCAACCCTCCAGCCTCTCCGCAACATGATGCGAGAGGTGGTAACCACGGGAACGGCCAAACAACTCTCCGGCATCCCGGGCCTGGCGGGCAAAACCGGCACCGCAGAAGCAGGCGGCGGCACAGCCCACGGCTGGTTCGTGGGCTACCAGGGCAACATGGCCTTCGCGGTGTTCGTAGAGAACGCAGGCTCGTCCCAAAGCGCCCTAACCGCCACAGCCGCATTCCTGAAGCGCTGACGGCAACAGCGAGCCCAAGCGAAGCCGAAGGCGAGCAAAGGCGACGGCGAAAGGCGAGCTGCTATCCACAACGCAGGCCGCCGTGGGATGGGCCCCGTCACGCACCGCCGCAAGCACCTACGCAACAGCAAGCCGCCCGCCCAAAGCAACAGGCGTGCCATCTACCTGCGCGTGGCGCTGGCGGGTCTTTGATCAGATTGGCGGGGTCCGGGGCGGAGCCCCGGGAAACCCTCGCAACCGCCGCGTCCGATGCCAACGCGCCCACCTACGGATCCCAAAAGATCAGTACCTCTGCCCAACCTCAGCCGAAGAAAACTTCACAGTCGGATAAACAGCAACAGCAGGCGGCTCAGAGAACTGAGTCCGATAAAGATCCGAATACCGCCCCTCAGCGGCCATCAACTCCGAATGCGTCCCCCGCTCGACAATCTCCCCATGCTCCAACACCAAAATCTGATCAGCAGCCCGAATCGTCGACAACCGGTGAGCGATGACCAACGCAGTCCGCCCCTCCAGCGCCTCGGTCAACGCCTCCTGCACAGCAGCCTCGGACTCGGAATCCAAATGCGCGGTGGCCTCATCCAAGATCACAACCCGAGGCCTGGCCAACAACAACCGGGCGATCGTCAACCGCTGCCGCTCCCCACCGGACAGCCGGTACCCACGCTCCCCGACCACCGTGTCCAACTGATCAGGCAGCGAAGCAACCAGCTCCAGCAACCGAGCCCGCCGCAACGAGTCCCAAAGCTCGTCATCAGACGCCCCGGGTGCCGCGTACTCCAGGTTCGCCCGAATCGTGTCGTGGAACAGATGCCCGTCCTGCGTGACCACCCCGACGGTGGACCGCAAGGACTCGAAGCTGAGATCTCGAACGTCCACATCGGACAGGCGCACAGCACCGGAGTCCACGTCGTACAACCGAGGAACCAACGAGGCGAGCGTCGACTTACCGGCTCCAGAAGACCCGACCACCGCGACGAGCTGCCCGGCCTCAGCCTTGAAACTGATCCCGTGCAACACTTCCTCGCCGCCGCGAGTGTCCAAAGTGGCCACCGACTCCAGCGAGGCCAAGGACACCTTCTCCGCAGACGGGTACGCGAACCGCACGTCGTCGAACTCGACCGACACCGGCCCGTCCGGCACCGCACGGGGGTTTTCCCGTTCCTGGATCATCGGCTTCAGATCCAGCACCTCGAACACCCGCTCGAACGACACCAGCGCCGTCATGATGTCGACCCGAGCGTTGGCCAGCGCGGTCAACGGCGCGTACAGCCGGGTCAGCAGCAGCGCCAGCGACACCACGGTGCCGGCGGCCAGGTGACCGGTCAGCGCCAGGTACCCGCCCAGCCCGTACACCAGAGCCTGAGCCAGTGCCGACACCAGCGTCAGCCCGGTCATGAACCACCGGGTGGCCATGGCGGTTCTGATCCCGATGTCCCGGACCTTGGCGGCCTTGTCGGAGAACTCCGCCTCTTCCCGCTGAGGCCGGCCGAACAGCTTCACCAGCGTCGCCCCCGGCGCCGAGAACCGCTCGGTCGACTGCGTGACCATGGACGCGTTCAGGGCGGAGGCCTCGCGCTGCATGTCCGCCATCCGCCGCCCCATCCGCTTGGCGGGCAGCACGAACACCGGCAGCAGGAGCAGGGCCAGAGCGGTGACCTGCCACGACAGCGTGAACATGACGCCCAGCGACAGCGCGAGCTGGATGATGTTCGTGACGAAGCCGGACAGTGTCGACGTGAAGGCCCGTTGAGCGCCGATCACGTCGTTGTTCAGACGCGACACCAGCGCGCCGGTGCGGGTGCGGGTGAAGAAGGCGACGGGCATCTTCTGCACGTGCCCGAACACGGCGCGGCGCAGGTCGTAGATCAGACCTTCACCGATGCGCGTGGACTGCCATCGCTCGACCACGCCCAAACCGGCGTCGACCACCGCGACCAGGGCGATCACCAGCGCCAGCCAGACCACGACCGACGGCGTGGAGCCGCGCACGATCGCGTCGACCACGCGGCCGGCGAGCAGCGGCGTCGTCACCGCCAGCACTGACGAGATCACCGTCAGCAGCAGGAAGAAGAGGAGCTTCGCGCGGTGCGGCCCCGCAAAGGCCAGCACGCGCCGGAAGGTGCCCCGGCGCACCTTCGAAGGCGCGTCCGAGGTCACCCCCATCATGAATCGCCAGGAGCTGTAGCCGTCCACGCTGACTAGAACAGCACAGGGGTCTGACAATTCCTTCGAATGCGGCTGGCGCAGCGAAAAAGTTCAGCTTTGAGCGGACATGGCCGCGAAGGACTGCAGCCTGCGCAGCTGCGCGGCGCGCTCCAGCGCCAGCTGGTCCGGGAACGACACGCCGGAAGCCGCCGACGCGATCAGCGCCAGCGTCTCCGAGACAGCACCCGGAAGCGGCTTCAGGACAGCGGCCACCAGCGAGTCGACCGCCGCGTTCAGCTCGTCCGCGGGCACGACGGAGTTCGCGAGGCCGATCTGCAGCGCCTCGGCCGCCGGAACCCGGCGGGAGGTCACGCACATCTCGGCCGCGCGCGAGTACCCCACGAGACGCACCAGGGGCAGAGTTCCGCCGAGGTCGGGCACAAGTCCCAGCCCGGTCTCGGCCATGCAGAACTGAGCATCCTCGGCGAGCACGCGGAAGTCGCACGCCAGCGCCAACTGGAAACCCGCGCCGATGGCGTGCCCCTGCACCGCGGCGATCGTCACGCGTGCGGGGTCGCTCAGCCAGGTGAACCCGGCCTGGTACGAAGCGATCTTCGCGTCTGCCTCCGAAGCAGGCAACGACAACATCGCCCCGAGACCGCCGGGTTCGCCGTCGACGGGCTCACCGGTGAACATGCGCCGGTCCAGCCCCGCCGAGAAGGCGCGGCCGGAACCCCGGACGACCACGACACGGACGTCCGGGTCCAGCTGTTCGCCGATGTGCCGCAACGCCTGCCAGGTGGCGGGCGTCTGTGCGTTCAGCACGTCGGGACGATCGAGCGTGATCGTGGCGAGCGGCCCGGAGAGTGCGAGCCGAACGCCACCGCGCTCGAGCACGCCAGCGTCGATAGCGGGCACTGGCATGGTCATTACCTCCGGCGAACTAGAGCTAGTTACCGGAGAGTAGCAGTCTGAGTTGGCTACTTCTTCTTCGTCCGGGTGGCGCCACCGCGACCGCGCAGCGTGACGCCGGATTCCGACAGAACCCGGTGCACGAAGCCGTAGGAACGCCCGGTGCTTTCGGCCAAAGCCCGGATGCTCGCGCCCTTTTCGTACTTCTTCTTCAGGTCAGCGGCCAGCTTGTCCCGTGTGGCGCCGGTGATCCGGGCACCCTTCTTCAGGTCAGCCACCTCGTCCCGCCTTCCGTACGAGCAGGTCGGGCCGTTCTACGGCCCCTGTCGTCGCAATGATCGAACAGGAACCGGCAGAACGCCAGGTGATCAAGCAAAGAGATCGCCGAACGGTCGATTCGATCACACTCAGTTGATCACAGGGTGCGCTCGGTAATCCTTTGACGGGTGGAGATCACGCCAGCTGCACGAGATCGAGGTAGTCCTCGGACCAGTGATCCTCCGTGCCGTCGGGCAAAAGGATGACGCGCTCGGGCTCCAGCGCCTCCACGGCACCGGGGTCGTGCGTCACGAGCACGACCGCGCCCTCGTACCGCCGCAGCGCGTCGAGCACCTGCTCGCGCGAGGCCGGGTCGAGGTTGTTGGTCGGCTCGTCGAGCAGCAGCACGTTCGCGGCCGACGACACCAGACCGGCGAGCGCCAGACGCGTCTTCTCGCCACCGGACAACGTCCCGGCCGGCTGGTCGAGCTGCTCACCGGAGAACAGGAACGTGCCGAGCAACGACCGCAGCCGCTGCTCCTGCTCGTCCGGCGCCATGTGCCGGATGTTCTCCCACACCGACGCGCCGTGGTCGAGCGTCTCGTGCTCCTGCGCGAAGTAGCCGATCTTCAGGCCGTGACCGGGCACGACCTTGCCCGCGTCGGCCTTCTCGCTACCGCCCAGCAACCGCAGCAGCGTCGTCTTGCCGGCACCGTTGAACCCGAGCACGACGACGCGGGAACCCTTGTCGATCGCGAGGTCCACCCCGGTGAAGATCTCGAGCGAGCCGTAGGACTTGCTCAAACCCTCTGCCGTCAAAGGGGTCTTGCCGCACGCGGCGGGCGCGGGGAAGCGGATCTTCGCGACCTTGTCGCTCTGCCGTTCCTCGTCGAGGCCGTCGAGCAGCTTCTGGGCGCGCTTCGCCATGTTCTGCGCCGCAACGGCCTTCGTGGCCTTCGCACCCATCTTGGCGGCCTGCGTCATCAACGCGCCGGCCTTCTTCTCGGCGTTGGCGCGCTCACGGCGGCGGCGCTTCTCGTCCGTCGCGCGGGCTTCGAGGTACTTCTTCCAGCCGAGGTTGTAGATGTCGACCTCGCCGCGCGTCGCGTCGAGGAACCACACCTTGTTCACGACGTCGTCGAGCAGCTCGACGTCGTGCGAGATCACGACGAGGCCGCCGTCGTGCGACTTGAGAAAGCCGCGCAGCCACGTGATCGAGTCGGCGTCGAGGTGGTTGGTCGGCTCGTCGATCAGCAGGATCGTGCTCGACTTGGCGCCGATGCCCGCCTCGGACGCGGCGAACAGGATGCGCGCCAGCTCGACGCGGCGGCGCTGACCGCCCGACAGCGTGCTGAGCGGCTGCGCGAGCACCCTGTCCGGCAGACCGAGGTTCGAGCAGATGCGGGCGGCCTCGGACTCGGCGGCGTACCCGCCGAGCGCGGCGAAGCGCTCCTCGAGCTTGCCGTACTTGGTGACGGCTGTGTCGAGCTCGTCGGGGTCGACCAGCTCCGCCATCTTCGACTGGGCCTTCTCCATGTCACGGAGCAGCTGGTCGAGCCCGCGCGCGGACAGCACGCGGTCCTTGGCGATGACGGACAGGTCGCCCTCGCGGGGGTCCTGCGGCAGGTAGCCGAGCTCGCCCTTGCGCGTGATGGCACCGCCGTAGGGCTGGCCCTCGCCCGCGAGAACGCGCAGCGAGGTGGTCTTGCCGGCACCGTTGCGGCCAACGAGGCCGATGCGGTCGCCGGGCTGAACGCGCAGGTTGGCGCCGCTCACGAGAATGCGTGAGCCAGCGCGCAACTCCATGTCGGTTGCGGTGATCAAGAGAAACTCCGAGTAGAAATGTTCCGGGCACGGCAAAGGTCGGCACGTCCGGGTCGGCCTACTCCAGGAGGATCACGCGGACCAGTCTACGGGTTCGCGACCAACGAATTTCCCACCTGTGTCCAGACGCATAGATTCCCGGCCATGAGCGAAGACTTCTCAGGCAAGGCGGCCCTGGTCACCGGCGCCTCCCGCGGCATCGGCCTCGGCATCGCACGCGAGCTGCTCTCCCGCGGCGCCGCGGTCACGATCACCGGCCGCAAGGCCGACCAGCTGGCAGAGGCCGCGGCGAAGCTGACGTCCGACACGGGTGGCCGAGTGCTGGCCCTGCAGGGCAACGCGGGCGACGAGGCGTCCCGCGAGGAGGTCGTGGCGCGCACGGTCGAGGAGTTCGGCAGCCTCGACGTGCTCGTCAACAACGCGGGCATCAACCCGCAGTTCGGTTTCCTGATGGACGCCGACCTCAACGCCGTCCGGAAGATCTTCGACGTCAACGTGGTGGCAGCGCTCGGTTTCACGCAGCTCGCCTGGAAGTCGTGGATGGGCGAGCACGGCGGCGCGGTCGTGAACATCGCGTCGGTGGGCGGCATCCGGTCCACCGGCGTGATCGGCGCGTACGGGGCGTCGAAGGCGGCGCTGATCCGCCTCACCGAGGAACTGGCGTGGCAGCTCGGCCCGAAGGTGCGCGTGAACGCCGTCGCCCCCGCCGTGGTGAAGACGAAGTTCGCGGAGGCGCTGTGGTCCGGGCGCGAGGAGGAAGGAACGCGGGCGTACCCGATGAAGCGGTTCGGCAACCCTGAGGACGTCGCTTCGCTCGTGGCGTTCCTGTGCTCGAACGCCGCTTCGTGGATCACGGGTGAGACGGTGCGCGTCGACGGCGGGCTTCTCGCCACGGGCACCGCGGGCTGAGCCACGCTCACGCAGGGGTCCCCCTCAGGGGGTCCCCTGCTTTTATTCTCTCAGGCACCACCGACAGTTTCGGGCACACCGAGCACGTCCAGGAACGCCGCAGCGGCCGGCGTCAGCCCCGCCGCGCTCCACACCAGGTGCTCCACCCGCGAAGGCCCACCCACCACGGGCAGCGTCACCACCCCGCTCAACCGCGGCGCATACCGCGACGGCAGCACGGCGACCCCGAGCCCCTCCGAGATCAGCCCGGCCATCAGCTCCGCCGTCGTCACCTCGAACGCCACCTCGCGCTGCAACCCCGCCGCCGCGAACGCCTGATCCGACTGCATCCGCCCCGGCGAGCCTGCCGGGAAGTCCACGAACAACTCCTCCGCGAGCGTCTCCAGCGAAGTCCCGGCACGCCCGGCGAGCGAGTGCGACGGCGCCACAACGGCAACGTGCTCGTCGCGCGCCAACTCGCGGCCGCGCACGCCCTCCGGCCTCACCCCCGGCGGCAGACCGAGGAACGCGAGATCGAGCGCACCCTGCCGGACCTGCTCGACGAGCTCGTGGCTCGGCAGCATTCGCAACGCGACCCGCACCTGCGGATACCTCTCCCGGAACACCTTCAGCGCCGCGGGCAGGTCCACCGCGGCGACGGTGGGGATCACGCCGACCACGACCCGTCCGCGCACCTCCCCCACGGCCGCCGCGACCTCGGCCGCCGCCCGTTCCGCGAAGTCGAGGCACTGCCTCGCCGACGGCAGGAACGCCGCTCCCGCCGGGGTCAGCCGGACGCTGCGGCTCGTGCGGTCGAAGAGGCGGGCGCCGAGCTCTCGTTCGAGGCGCGCGATCTGGTGGCTGAGCGCGGACTGGACGACGAGGCAGCGGTGGGCGGCCTTGGTGAAGCTGCCCGTCTCGGCGACCGCCACCACGTACCGCATCTGCTGGAGCTCCATCCATCTATCGTGAATCACGATGGATCAGATGAAAAGCATGTGTTGGACTCATTGATCCAGCCGCCGAAGACTGAACCACGTGAGAAACAACGACCTCTTCCGCACCGCGCTGGCGGCGTTCGCGCCGGTGGTCTGGGGATCGACCTACGTGGTCACGACCGAGCTGCTGCCGGCGGGACACCCGTTGTTCGCCGGGTTGCTGCGCTCGCTGCCCGCCGGCCTGGTCGCGCTGGCGCTCACCAGGACGCTGCCGCGCGGTTCGTGGTGGGCCAGGGCCGCCGCGCTCGGCGTGCTCAACATCGGCCTGTTCTTCCCGTTCCTGTTCATCGCCGCCGAACGCCTGCCGGGCGGCGTCGCGGCCACGCTGGGCGCCGCGCAACCGCTCGTCGTGGCGTTGCTGGCGGTCGGCGTGCTGAAGGAGAGCCCGTCGGCGTGGCGGTTGGCGTGGGGCGTGATCGGGGTCGTCGGCGTCGGGCTGGTGGTGCTGGGGCCGGCGGCCGGGTTCGACGTGATCGGTGTGCTGGCCGGGCTGGGCGGCGCCGCAACGATGGCGCTCGGCGTGACGCTGACGAAGAAGTGGGGCAGGCCGGAGAACGCCAGCCCGACGGCGTTCGCAGGCTGGCAGCTGACCGCGGGCGGGCTGTTCCTGGTGCCGGTGACGTTCCTCTTCGAGGGCGCGCCGCCCGCGATCGGTGTCGCGGCCCTGCTCGGCTACCTGTGGCTCGGCGCTGTCGGCGGCCTGCTCGCCTACGTCCTGTGGTTCCGCGCGATCACCACGCTGCCGGTCACCTCCGTCTCGATGCTCGGCCTGCTCTCCCCGATGGTCGCCGCGCTGCTCGGCGTCGTAGTGCTCGGCCAGACGCTGGACGCGGTGCAGCTCACCGGTTTCGCACTCGCCCTCGCCGCCATCGTCGCCAGCCAGCGACCGGCACCCGTTCTCGCCAAAGGAGTTCTCCAGTGAAGATCGCAGTCGTCGGTGCCGCGGGCATGGTCGGATCGCGGGTGGTGGCCGAGTCCCTGCGACGCGGGCACGACGTGACAGCGGTGTTCCGCAGCCCTGCCTCCGTGGCCGGAGCACGCGTTGTGCAGGGCGACGCGACCGACCGCGAGCTGATGGACGGCCTGCTGTCCGGAGTGGACGGTGTCGTCGCCGCCACCCGGCCGCGTCCGGGCGAGGAGTCGGCCGCCGGCCCGACGACGAGAGCGTTGCTGGACGCCGCGCTCGCCACGCGGACCCGGATCATCGTCGTGGGTGGTGCCGCGCCACTGCGGTCACCGGGCGGCGGTCTCGTGCTCGACGACAGCCGTTACGTGCCGACGCACATCCGGCCCATCGCCGCGGCGAGCCTGCACCAGTTCGAGATCTGCCGGGAGCATCCGGCGGACTGGGTCTACCTCAGCCCGCCCGCGCTGCTCGAACCCGGCGAGCGCACCGGCACCTACCGCCGCGGCCACGACGAGCTGCTCACCGATCCGTCCCGGATCTCGGCGGAGGACCTGGCGGTGGCGGTGCTCGACGAGCTCGAGGAGCCGGGCGCGGACCGGCACTTCACGGTCGCGTGGTCAGATCCAGCGTCAGGATGACCTCGCCGTCCTCGTCGACCTCGCCGGTCGGCACGAACCCGTAGCCGCGGTAGAACGGCTCGGGTGAGCCTTCTTCCGGCACGTAGCTGGTCAGCAGCTCCTTCGCACCTTCCGCGCGGAGCAGCGTCACGACCTCGTCGAGGATCGCGGTGCCGTAACCGCGGCCCTGGTGCTCGGCGCCGACGAGCAGCCGCCACAGGAAGTACGGTCCGCGGAACCCGGGCCCGGGGACCAGGTTCCAGCTGAGCATGACGAAGCCGACCGGTTCATCGCCGGCGTAGACCGCGCGGTACCAGGGCTTCGCGTCGGGGTACTGCTCAGCGTGCTGGAAGGACTTCTCCACGGACGCGACGAACTGTTCCTGGTCGGGACGCACGCGCACGGCGATCACCGCGTCGCGGTTGGCGTCGGTCACTTCGACGAGTCGGATCTCGGCAGTCATTCCGGCATTGTGGGCGCCGGCTCCGTTGTTGCCGAACGATTAACCGCTGCGCGTCGTCGGCGGCACGGACTGCACGCTGGTGGACGACGACGTCGGGTTGATCGACGTGTTGGGCTGGGTCACCGGCGGCATGCCCGGCGTCGACGTGGTGCCGGGCGGTGTCGTCGACGGACCGGGCGTCGGCGGCCGGCTCGAGTTCGGCGGGAGCACCGTGGTGGTCCGCGTCGACTCGCTCGAGCTCGGCGGCGCCGTCGTGGGCACGTGCGACTCCGGCCGCGGCGGTGCGGTCGTCGTGGAGGGCCCCGGCACCGCGGGGTCCGACGGGGTCGTGGCCGGCAGCACGGCCAGCGCCACGGCCACGACCCCCACGGTCGCGAGCCCGGTGCCGACCACGGCGATGGTGCGCCGCCGGGTCCGCACGGCCTGGCCGCGCTGGATCAGGTCGGCGGCCGTGACGGCACGCGGCGGCGCCTCTTCCGCGTGCAGAGCGGAGAAAGTCGCCCGCAGGTCGTCCTCGCGAACCATCACACCTCCAGCCTCAGCTGATCGAACTCCGGCCCCAGCTTGCGCCGCAACGTTTCCAGGCCCTTGCTGCTCTGCGACTTCACCGTGCCCGTCGAGCAGTTCAGTGCCGTCGCCGTCTCCTCGACGCTGAGATCGTGCCAAAAGCGCAGCACGAGGACAGCGCGCTGCCGTGCGGGCACGGCGGTGAGCGCCTGCCACACCACGAGCCTGTCCTCCGCCCCTGCGACGGAGGACAGGCCCTCAGGAGGTGTGTCGGTCAGCTTCTCCCTGCGCCATCGCACTTTGCGGCGTTCGGCGAGGAACGTCCGCACGACGATCTGGCGCAGGTACGGTTCGAGCCCCGACCGGTCCTGCATCCTGGGACCGGCCAGGTAGAGCTTCAAGAACGCCGACTGCATCACGTCTTCCGCTTCATGCCAGTTGCCGCACAACAAGAACGCCGTGAAGCGCATCGCGTCGGCGCACCGTTCGAAGCAGTCGGTGAACTCGGCCTCCCAGTTCAGCGGTGGCTCCTCAGCGGGCCGGGTACGACGACACCGGCGGCGTCGTCGCGGGGTAGGAGGACGCCGGTCGCGAGGTGGTCGACGGGTGCGGCGGGGTGGTCGCGGGCGGGGTCGGCCTGATCGACGTGGTCTGCGGCGGCTCCGGCCTCGAGGACGACGTCCCCTGAGGCGGAGACGTCGTCACCCGCGTGCTCGACGCGGGCGGGGTCGTCGGCGGGTAGGAGACCGGAGGCGTGGTCGACGGCGGATGAGTCACCGTCGAGGACACCGGAGGCGTCGTCGCGGGCGCCGAGGTCGTCGGCGTGGGCCCGGTCGTGCCGCCACCGCTCAGCGCCAGCGCGGGCACCGCGATGCCGACGGCACCCAGCGCCACGGCTCCAGCCACGATCGCCATTCGTTTGCGCACTTTTCGACTCCAGCGGGTGTTCGGTGGTGCCTCGGTCAGGCACCCTCACCCGTATCCATGCGGCCGGCGTCCGATCCGGTTGCCCGTGTGTCCTGGATCACGATCTCGACGCAGCGGGCCCGTTCCGCGGCCTCGTCCAGCACCGCGCGCCGGGGTTCCGGGACGTCCAGGACGCGGTCCTCGGCCTTGGAGAAGACGCTCGTGAGCCTGCGGTCGTTGCGCAACACGTCCAACGCCTGCCAGTCGCCGCCGAGCACGACGCTGTCCAGTTGGGCGAGCCTCGGGACCAGAACGCGGAAGACGTCGTCCGCGGCCGCCTGGAGCGCGACGCGGGCCTGCCCTTCACGGCGCCGAGCGAACCGCTGCTGCGACCAGCCGCCGGCCCTGATGCGGCCGTGCACCTGCTTGCGGTCGGTCGCGGACACCTCGACCTTGCCGCCGTACGCGACACCGATGCTGTGCCCGCCGAGCCTCACGAGGATCAGGCCGATCCGGCGCGGTTCGGTGAGGTTTTCAATCACCTCTTCCATGCGGGTGCCGCCGCGCGTCCGGAACGTGGCCGTCGCGCCGTCCGCCGCGGTGATGACGACGGACTCGCCGATCTGGACGTCGACGGCGCCGTGCCGGTCGGCGAACCTGCCGATCCAGCCCTCCAAGCGTTCCGGTTCGACCTCGACGGCCCGTCCACCGGGAACCGGCCGCACCCGGCTCACGCGACAGCCACCCACACCGGCACGCGGTAGCCGCTCTCCCCCGGCGCGAGTCGTTGAACGCTCACGAACCCGGCGGCGTCCAGCGCCTCCTCCATCTCGGCCGCGGAAAGGACCCTGTGGCGCGTGGAGGCCGTCGCGGAGATTTCCCACCCCGCCGCACCCCGGAGCAGCGTTACGACCTCCAGGCCGTACGACAGGCCGTCAGGAGCCCAGTCCCAGAGCTGCACGGTGACCCGGTCACCGTTCACCTTGGGCGGCGGGGCGGTCGGCCGGAGCGCGCCGAGCCGGTCGAGCTCGGGGACGGCGGCCACCAGGACGCCGCCGGGCCGCAGCGAGGCGCGGGCGAGCATGAGGATGTTCGCGAGCGACTCCTCGTGCGCCAGCCTGGGCAGCAGATCGTCCGCGGCCCGCACCGCGTCCACCTGGACGCCGGGCACCACGTCGAGCAGGTCGACGACCGCGTGCGAACCCGGTCCGAGCACCGCGCCGGCCACGGAGGTCAGCACGTCGAGGTCGTTCACCGTGCACACACTAGAGCCATCTCGATACGAGGCGTGAACTGCACGACTATGTTACTGATCGGTTCGAAACGCTTGACAGATGAGCCTCGAAAGCGTGAACTCGTCAACCGTATGGATTAACCATTGACTCCATCCGGTCTCGACCAGCGATGTTCACGGACGGGTAGGGTCACTGGGGCGTGATCTTATGACAGCGGGGAGTCACCATGACCACTGCTGCCGGTCGACCAACACTGACCGTTGACGACACTGACTCAACGGGCCACGGCAGCCTTACGCAGCTCTTGACGACGGGACCGTTCCCGGAGGCGTTGAGGGCGGCGATCAAGGCGAGCCGTCTCAGCCTCGACCGCATCCAGCACCGGTTGGCACTGCGCGGCGTGACCATCAGCGTCGCGACGCTCAGCTACTGGCAGTCAGGACGGCGAAGGCCGGAACGCCCTGAATCACTGGAGGCGCTGCGGCACCTCGAGTCGGTCCTGGGCGTGCCTCAGTCGGGTCTGTCGGCGCTGCTCGGCCCACCTCGTCCGCGAGGCCGCCGTTGCCGCCCGACGACGATGATGCCGATCGACGCCCTCTGGGCGCGTCGTGAGCGGGTCGCGAACCTGCTCTCGAAGGTCGACACGTCCTCCGACCTGAAGCTCGGCCGGATCAGCCAGCACGACCGCATCGAGATCTCTGCCGACGGCGGGCAGAAATCCGTGTGGGTGCGGCAGATCCTCCGCGCGGAGCAGGACGGCCCCGACCGCTGGGCGCTCGTGTTCGAGACCGAGGAGTCCGACGTGCTCCCCGAGATCGTGAACGTGCGCAACTGCCACCTGGGCCGGATCGCACGCGACCACGAGGCCAACATCATGGTCGCCGAGATGATGTTCGAACGTCCGCTGACCCGCGGCGAGACCCTCATCATGGAATACCAGCTGGTGTTCCCGGAGGGCCACGCCCCCAAGGGCAACAACACGTTCGCGCGCAAGTTCCGGCTGCCGGTCCGCGAGTACGTCATCGAGGTCCGGTTCGACGAGACGAACCTGCCTTCGCGCGTGCAGCAGTACAGCGTGCCGGCGGGCGACGAAACTCCGTCGCGGCGCCGCAACCTGACCCTCGACTCGGGCGGGGGCGTGCACGCGGTGGCGCTCGGGTTCGGTCCCGGTGTGTTCGGGATTCGCTGGGAGTGGCCGAACCGCTAGGTTTTCTCGGCACACGAAGAGGCCCCCGGCTCGCGAGCCGGGGGCCTTTCCGTTGTCGGCTAAGGCATCACACCCAGCCGGCGACGTGCAGCGTCACGTTGCGGATCGAGCCCTTGTCCGAGCCGACCACGTCCGCGACCTTGAACGTCCACGTGCCGTCCGCCGGGTCGGCGAGCAGCGACGACAACGTGCCCGTGGCGGGCTTCCACGAGCCGGTGAACGGCGCTTCACCGGCCAGCACCGACGAGAACGACCGCGTGGCCGAGTCGTCGAAGACCGCCTGGCAGATGTTGGCGCCGGTGCCGCCGGACCGCGAGAACAGCGTCACGGACTTGCCGGACGGCGAGGTGAGCGTGCCCACCAGGTCACCGACGAAGGTGTGGTCGATGCCCACCGTCGTCGAACCCTCGGTCGCCGAACACGTCGCACCGTCCACGGAGAACTTCAGGTTCGACGCGCCGCCGACACCCGTCACGGGCACCGCGATCGACACACCGGTCTGGTCGTTGTCCGGGATTGCCACCGGCGCACCGGTGTAGGCGAACGTCTTGAACTCGCGCGACGGCTCACCGACGCGGTAGGTGAACGACGCCGTCGTCGGCGAGGTCGAACCCGCGTAGGTCACCCGCGCGTCCAGCTTGACCGCCGAACCGAGTGCGGCGGAGGCCGGCACCGTCACCTTGTAGGTGCTGGACACCGTCTGGCCGACGTCGATGTTGCCGTAGTACTTCGACCGCGGTGCGATGGTCACGCCGGCGGTCGGCGACGTCAGCACGACGGAAGTCGAAGCGGCGGAACCATCTCCGCTGTTCGTGACCGGCACCGTCACCGTGGCCGTGGTGCCCGGCTTGAGGTACTGGCTGCCGTCCGCGTCGTTCACGATCGTCGGGCGGCCGGCACGGGCAAGGGCCTGCGGGGACGCGCCCGTGTACGCCAAAGCCTTGTCCGCCATGACGATGCCGGCTCCGGTGCGGTTGTCCACACCGGACTCGACGATGTCGATGGCCGTGACGACAAGGGCTTCCTTGACCTCGGCGGGCGACAGGGTCGGGTTGCCGGACAGGATCAGGCCGGCGATCGCGGCCGCGTTCGGGGCCGAGGCCGACGTGCCGAAGAACGGCGCGAAGCCCGGCACCGACGTGGTCACGCCGTCGGCCGCGGTGATGTCCGGCTTCTGCCGGGTCTCGGCGAGCGGCGTGCCGTCGGGCGCGAAGAAGGTCTTGCGCGGACCGTCGGAGGTGAAGCGTTCCGGCTTCTGCGTGCTGTCGAAGGCGTTCGGGTACGGGCCCTTCGGGTTGGCCGGGTCGCCGGGGTGCAGGTCGAACGGCAGCGCCTGGGCCGCAGGGGCCGCCGCGACCGAGATCGCGCCCTTGGCCGCCGAGTGGCCGCGGGTCATGCCCGGCGTGACGAACTTCTTGAGGCCGTCGCTGGAGTCGGCGAAGCGGCCGCCGAACAGCGAGAGGGCGAAGTACTTGTCGTCACCGCGGAACTTCACGACCGCGAGGCGCGTGCCGGTCGAGGTCGCCGGGGTGTTGAGGCGCTCGTACGGATCCTGGGCGCCGTCCTGGTTGTTCTGGCTGAACGTGACAACGTTGCCTTGGGCGTTGACCAGGTAGAGGTCGTAGTCGTTGAACGACTGGCCGAGCGGGTCGGCCCAGTGCAGCGTCACAGGGCTGTTGCCCGAGTAGCCCGACAGCGGGTTGAACAGCTGCTTGGCGTTCGGGTCCGGGTCGAAGTCGTGCGCGGAACCGGCGAACTTGCCGACGCCCACACCCGAGTCGACGAACTGGCCCTCGTAGTGGCCGGACGTGCCGTCGACAACGTTGCCCTGGTTGCCGGCGCTGGAGAAGAACAGCGCGCCGTCCGCGGCGACCGCGTCGACCGCGCGGGCGATGATGCCGTCCTGGAACGGCGACTCGTTGAAGTAGATGACGTCGTCGACGATGACGTCGCAGCCGAGCTGGAAGCGCAGCTTCTTGATGTTGTCCGCGAAGCTCGCGTCGCCGTTGAACGCCGTGGCGAAGCCGAGTTCGGCGTTGGGCGCGAGGTCGTGCAGGATCTCGAGCATCGCCGTGCCCTCGTCACCGGTGCCCTGCTGACCCGGCAGGATGTCGACCGCCGGCAGCTCACCCGCGGCCTGCGACACGGCCAGTGAGTTGACGCCGTCCGACAGCGCGCAGAGCTTCACGCCGACGCCGGTCACGTGGAACGAACCACGCGCCGCTTCGGCGTTGTGCGCCTTGTCGCTCTCCGCGACCTTGGCCGCCTGCACGGACAGCTGCTTCTCGGAGAGCCTGCGCTCGATCTCCCGAGCTTTGTCCTCCTTGGACGGAGCCTTGCGGTTCTTGTTGTCCCGCTTGTTCTTCACGTCCTGCGTCATCGCGTCACTGCCGGGCTCGACGCGGGCGACGTCGGAGCGCGCGGCGATCTCGGCGATCTTCGCGACGGGCACCTCCGCGCGCACGGTGCGGTGCTCTTCGGACACTGCCCGGATCTGTCCGCCCGCCGCGCGGACAGCGTTGACCAGGTCCTCGGAGTACTGCTTGGCGCGGATGTCGACGAGGGTGGTGGACTGCGCCGTCACGGCGACGCCGGTCTGCACCTGGGGAAGGGCGCTCATCGTCCCCATCTGGCTGCGCTTGCGCGCCTCCACGACGAGCGCGCTGTCCACTTTGGACTCAGCTGGAGTCAGCGACTTCTTGATGCTCTGCAGCGCGGCGATCTGGGCCGCGGTGCGTTCGGTGACGGACTTGGACGCTTTGACCGGATCTGCCGACGCCGGCGTCACAGCGGTGAGTGCGGCCAGAAGAACTGCGGTACCTGCGGTGACTAACGTCGTGCCTCTTCGAGATCGGCGCACAGGGCTTCTCCCCCGAACGTTGTGCGTGCCCCCGAGCACGCTGCCTGCGGCCGGCTAAACCCCGGCCGAGGCGTCAACGTATGGCGCACGACTGATCACAGTCAGCATCCGATTGGGGTACTTCCCACTTAGCAGACACAATCACACTTCACAGAACAAACGCGTCAGTCCACAACTGACCGGTTCGCCCGGAAAGGGCTTCCAGCAGCGCCGCCGCCTGGTTGTCGGTGAGCGAGGCGATGAAGTCGACGACCGCCCGCCCCCGCGCGAGTCCCCGCACGACGTCTGGACCAACCGGCAGCTCCCCACTCGGACCGACCAATGTGGACGGCTCCGTCCGGGCGAGCGCCGCGTACTCCGTTTCGGCCAGCTCGACGAGATCGTGCAGCCTGCGCGGCAACCGATCCGCCTCCGTCCGGTCCGTCACCCACTGTTCGAGCGCGTCCACCAGCGACGACAGCAACCGCGCCTGTCCACGTTGGTGCAGAGCGAGATCCGGTCGCAGCAACACGAACCGCCGGTGCACGAACTTCAACACCTGCACCTCGTGCCACTGCGCCACCGCCAGCACTACGTGACCGGACCTCGGCGTCGGCTCCTCGATCACCCCGACCGCGTCCACGAGCCTGCGCGTCCACCGCGCGCTGAACCCGGCGACCGCCTGCTCGGCCTCGACCGACCCGTCGAAGGGCACCGACAGCAGCCCGTCGACGAGCTCCTTGCTCACCTTCCGCACCGCCAGCGCGAACGCCTCGTCGCTCATCACCCAGGAGTCCTTGAGGTGCAGGCGCCTGCGCAGCGTCTCCAGCGACCGTCCGGGCATCCGGATCTCCGCGCTGAGCTCGGCATCGCTCAGCCCCGCGAGGTCGAGCGCCTGCGCCTGCCAGGTGCCGAGCTCCGCGGCGACCGTCGCGTGCTGCAGCACCCCGACCCGGTGGAAGTCCTCCAGGTCGTGGATCGCGTAGGCGATGTCGTCCGCGGTGTCCATGACGCTCGCCTCGACCGTCTGCTGCCATGACTCGATCCGGCCCTCGAACGGCTCACGCGCCTGCCGCAGATCGTTGGTCTCCGTAACGTACGCCGAGAACTTGGAACTACCGGTCCCCGGCATGTCGTCCGGCTCCGACGCACCACGTGGCGCCACAGGCAGGTCGAGCGGCTGATGCCGCGTCCACGGGTACTTCAGCATCGCCGCCCGCACCGCGACGGTGAGGTCGAGGCCGAGCGCTTTGGGCCCCCGCACATCCGTCGTCGTCACGATCCGGAACGACTGCGCGTTGCCCTCGAACCCGTCCGGCAGCCCGAACCGGTGCCGCGCCAGCCGATCCAGCACCTGCTCGCCGAGGTGCCCGAACGGCGGGTGCCCGAGGTCGTGCGCCAGAGCCGCCGCCTCCACCACGTCGGGATCGCACCCGCCGAGCTTCTCCAGCACCGCGGTCAGCTCGGGCCGGCTGGTGAGCCGTTCCGCGATGGCGCGCGCGGCCTGGGCGACCTTGAGGCTGTGGGTGAGGCGGTTGTGCACGAGCAGCCCAGACCCGGTGGAGCTGACCACCTGCGTGACACCGCCGAGCCGCGCGAAGAACGGTGAGCTCGCGACCCGGTCGCGATCGACGCGGAAGGGGTTCGTGGCGAGGTCTGCCGTCCTGCCGACGCCGGCGGACCGGCGGGCGGTGCGCTGCTCGTTGTGCATGCCGGAACGTTAACCAATGCCACTCCCCCTCACCTCGTGGAGCCTCTCAGGCCGGGTCGCGGACCCCGTTGAAGGTCACCCTCAGCGCGTACAGCGAGGTCGACGCGGCGATGGAACAGGTGATTGCGCTTGGTGCCGCCAAGGTGAGGTTGGAGACCGCTTCCGGCAGCAGGAGCTTGCCGATCAGGGTGCCGTCGGGTCGAAGCAGTGCAGCCCATCCGACGCGGCGGTCCAGACCCGGCCCGCGTCGTCGAGGCGGATGCGGTCGAAGCGGCCGAAGTCGCACTCGGCGAAGATCTTCCCACCGGTCAGCGTGCCGTCGTCGGTGACGTCGAAAACCCTGATGTGACTCGGTTCCTGGCGGGTGTCGGTGATGCAGAGGCGCTGTTTCGTCGGCCGAGAACGCGAGACCGTTGGGGCGGGAGAAGTCATCCGCGACGATGCGCACGGCACGGTACCGGGGTCGATGCGGCAGACGTGGCAGGCCCCGATCTCGCTCTCGCCCTTGTTGCCTTCGTAATCGCAGTTGATGCCGTGGATGGGGTCGGTGAACCAGATGGAGCCGTCGTGCTCGGTGCGGGTGACCCACCGGTTGCCCTGCTCGCAGCTGATCAGCCTGCCTTGGCGATCAACGGTGTTGCCGTTGGTGGCCGGGGTGGTGCCGGAACACACCGACCTGGCTGGTCGTCTCGTCCCAGCGCAGGAGCCGGTCGTCGGGGATGTCGCTCCACACCAGGTAACGCCCTCCGGCGAAGTACACCGGCCCTTCGGCCTTCCGAGCAAGCTGCGCGAGCGGGGCGTCATCCGCCGCACCACCGTGGATGTCGACCCGCCTGCGGTGGGCTTGGGAGTGCTGGCCCTCGTGCTGATCGAAGCCGACGCCTGGATGGGCGACGCGGCCACCCCGTGACGCCCTGGCCACCATCCCGGAGATCCAGGAGCTCCACATCATCGCCGGCCCTGCGACTCTGCTGGCGAAGGTCCGGACCGCGACCACCGAAGGACTCCAGGACGTGTCGCGCCGCATCTTCACCGTCGAGGGCGTCACCGGCACACACCATCGTCGTCCTGGATACCGCGTTCGAACGCCCGCTGGACACCGGAGGGCGCGTTCCGGACGCAGGACATCAGGATCCGGTCGCCCAACTGGCCGACAACGCAGAAAACCCCCGAGGGGAGCGTTTGTGCGCTCGACCCTCAGGGGTTTCTGTACGTAAGTTCGGCGGCGACCTACTCTCCCACACCGTAACCAGTGCAGTACCATCGGCGCAGAAGGGCTTAACTACCGGGTTCGGAATGGGACCGGGTGTTTCCC
>NZ_QLTT01000002.1 GCF_003269295.1 Lentzea atacamensis
GCGGCTACGCCGCCTACGCCTACATCAGCGACACCACCAACGGCTGGAAAGGCTGGTACAACATCGGCACCACCACCATCAGCTAACCAACAAGCTTCAACTGATCAGCGGAAGCTACGAGTACTGAAGAAGGGTGTCCGGACGGGTCGAGACGACCGTCTGGACACCCTTCCTGTTACCGAGGACTAGATGATCGCGACGGCCACCACGAGGCCGAGGGCCACGTGCGCGGAGGCGACGACGACCGAGGCCGGGGCGAAGCGGTCCGACTCGATCAGCGCGCCGATGTCCAGGCGGGTCACCCACTCCAGCAGCCGCACGGCCGCCACCTGCACGATGATGCCGAGCAGGCCGTAGATCAGGGAGGAGAGCAGGCCCTCGTCGAGCTTGCCCGCCGAGCTGTAGATGGCGACGACGACGATCAGCGCCATCGAGACGAGGCCGGAGGCGGTCACGATGACGGCGTTCGGGGCGCCGTTGCGGACGAGGGCGGACAGCTTGCCCGGCGTCGTCCAGTCGATCGCGTAGAAGCCGAAGACCATGAGGACCAGACCGACGACGGCGTACAGCGCGATCGCGCCGATGCCCCGGCCGATGGCTGAACCGAAGCCGGGGTCCAACGCGAGGTTGTACATCATTTGCTGTTCCCTTTCGGAGTCTTACTCAACAATTCGATGCGGCACGAACGCCGCGCCATCGTCGGTCACGAGGCCGACTGTTTCCCGGATGCCGAGGCCGGCGGACGTGTCGCCGACGACCCAGGCGCCCAACGCGGGGCGGTAGCCGTCGAAGTCCGGAAGCGGATCGAACAGCTGGTACACGAAACCCTCTTTGCCGTACACGCCACCGGTCTGCGTTTCGTAGCCGGGGGCGACGATCTGGATGTTCGACCCCTCACGGCCGAGCAGGGGCTTGCGCACGTACTCGGTGAGCATGCCGGGGTCGTTCAGGTAGGCCGGGAGCAGGTTGGGGTGGCCCGGGTACATCTCCCACAGGATCGCGAGCAGCGCCTTGTTGGAGAGCAGCATCTTCCACAGCGGCTCGATCCACAGGGTGCCCGGCAGCGACTCGACGGCGTGGCGGCCGAACTGCTCCTCGACCACCCACTCCCACGGGTAGAGCTTGAACACCGTGTTCATCGGGACCTCTTCGAGGTCGACGAACCGGTTGAGCAGGGTGTCCCAGCCGATGTCCTCCATCGAGATGCCGACCGTGTTCAGGCCGGCCTCCGCCGCGGTCTCCTGCAGGCAGGCGGCGGTGAGGTGGTCCTCGCCGGACGGGTCGGCGCTCGACCAGCTGAAGTGCAGCTCACCGGAGGGCAGCTTGGCGCCGATCTCGGTCCAGCGCTCGACCAGGCGCTCGTGCAGCGAGTTCCACTGGTCGTCGTCCGGGAAGACGTCGGTCTTCCAGTACCACTGGATGTACGCGGCCTCCAGCAGTGACGTGGGGGTGTCCGCGTTGTACTCGAGCAGCTTCGCCGGGCCGGACCCGTCGTAACGCAGGTCGAAGCGGCCGTAGACGTTCGGGTCGCGGCGGCGCCACGACTCGGCGATGTGCGGCCACACCCACTCGGGGATGCCGAAGTCGCGGTACCGCTCGGTGATCACCACGTTGTCCACCGCGTCGAGGCACATGGAGTGGAGGAGCTCGACATCGGCTTCGAGCGAGAGGATCTCGCTCATCTCGAACACGTAGTGCACCGACTCGTCCCAGTAGGGGCGGTCGGCGCCGTTCGCGTACTTCGCGGGCAGGCCGAAGACCAATCCCTGGTCAGAGACCGTGCGCTGCCAGTTCGGCCGCGGTTGCGAGGTTTCACGCCGCAACTGCTCAGCCTCCGCTGCTCTTCGAGCCGCTGCTGATGCCGAACCCGCCGCGCTGGATGGACGTGCCCGACTTCGTGGTGACGTTGGCGCCCTTGGGAATCGTGTAGCTGCCGCCGCTCACCTTCTGACCGACCGCGCCCGAGCCGCCGTAGTTGTAGCGGTACGAGTTGCTGCCGATGTAGATGAAGCCGCCGCTGCTGTACCCGCCGTGGCTGCGGTAGTAGGTGTCGTCGCAGTAGTCGTCGTCGACGATGACGTTGTTCTGGTCCGTGCACTGCGCTGTGACGTTCTTCGGGCTCGCGGCCGCGTACCAGATCGCCACCAGCGCGACGACGCCCACGGTGACACCGCCACCGATGAGCAGGCGTTTGCGCGTCTTGCGGCGCTTCTCGAACGCGGCGGACTCGGCGGCGAACCGCTCCTGCTGCGCCTTCAACGCGGCGGCACGAGCGCGCTGCTCGGCGACCGTCGGCTGCCGAGGCTGCGTCAGGCCGGCCTGCTGCTGGCGCACGCTGCCCTTGCCCTTCGCCGGCACGGGCGGCGGGCCCGGCTGGTGGGGCCCTGGCTGCGGTACCGGCACCTGCGGAGGCAGCTGCTGGTACGGCTGTTGCGGCTGGCCGTGCGGTCCCGACGGTCGCCCAGGTTGGGGCGTCGGCTGGCCAGGTCCTGGCACGTTGTTGTCAGTCATCACCACTCCCGCGGGCAAGGTACCGAGCGATTCGGCTGAACGACGGCCGATTGAGTGACGAGTGTCCTAATAGCAACACTCCACCCAACCCGGCGAACAGCCGTCTCACACAGCACGGGCATCATGGATGAGATGTCTCCGAGCGCCGGTTGGTTGAGTCGATCAGGTCACATCCGCGACACGCGGCTTGTGATGGTTGGCGCATTCGTCGGCGCGTTCGCCCTGTTGATGTTGTCCGCGTTCACGTCCGTGCTGGCAGGAGGCCCGCTCAGCACCAAGCGTGAGCTCGTCAACGCGGCTTACCAGGCGAACGTGGGCGAGTGCCTGAACTGGGAGCGCAAGGACCTCTCCGACGCGCAGAAGGTCGACTGCGGCGCCGCCCACCGCTTCGAGGTCACCGGCACCGCGGACATCACCGCCGCGTACCCCAAGGAAGCGCCGTTCCCGAACGCCGAGGCCTGGGAGAAGATCTCGCAGGAGCACTGCGCGCAGGCGGCCACCACGTACATGGCCGGCAAGCTCGACCCGGAGGGCAAGTACGGCGTCAGCACGCTGAACCCGGACGAGAAGCGCTGGTCGGACGGCTACCGCCAGATCCGCTGCGGCCTGCAGGTCACCGCGCCCTCCGGGGCTGCCCTGCCGTCGTACGGCAGCGCCAGGACCCAGGACCAGTCGAACGTCTACGACCCCGGCATCTGCCTTGCCCTCGGCGAGGGCAACACGGTCGGCGACCCGGTGGAGTGCGCCCAGCCGCACGCGTTCGAGATCGTCGGCGTCGTCCAGCACCCCGAGGGCGAGTTCCTGGCGATCGACAAGCAGGATGCGATCATGTCGGAGAAGTGCGCGGCCATCGCCGCCGAGTACACCGGCGGCGCCGACCTGAAGGCCAAGGGCCTGCTCGTCACCTGGGACACCCGCTCCGAGAAGAGCTGGGCCGTCGGCTCCCGCAAGGCCAACTGCAAGATCGGCGCCGTCCCCCAGGGCAACAACCTGGTGGCGTGGAAGGACAGCGTCCGCAACCCCAACGGCGCCCCGCTGACCACGGCGAACCCGCCCCAGACCACCTCGGTGAGGCCCCAGGACGAGCCCACCGGCGCCCCGCTGCACTCGGAGTCCGGCAAGTCGCCGTCGGAGTCGGGCAAGCCCTCCGACTCGGGCAAGCCCGACAAGCCGTCGTCGAGCGCGCCCACCACCACCAGCGAGAACCGATGACCGTCGAGATGACCAGGGCGCGCTTCGACGAGCTGGTCGAGGAGGCCCTGGATCTGGTCCCGCCCGAGTTCACGCACGCGATGAACAACGTGGTGGTGTTGGTCGAGGACCGCAACCCGGACGAGCCGTCACTGCTCGGGCTGTACCAGGGGATCGCGCTGACCGAGCGCAACACGGACTACGGCGGCTCGCTGCCGGACCACATCTTCATCTACCGCGAAGCGATCCTCGACATCTGCGACTCGGAGGAAGACGTCGTGGAGGAAGTGATCATCACCGTGGTGCACGAGATCGCGCACCACTTCGGGGTGGACGACGCGCGGCTGCACGAGCTGGGCTGGGGCTAGACCTCCACGCCCGCCCACGACCGGCACACCCAGCCGTCGCCCTCGGTCTCCAGCACGACGACACCGGTGTTCGGCAGCAGGTTCTCGGCCAGCTCCACCGGCACGTTGTCCGCCAGCGCGAGCGCGCCCATCCGGCCGGCGCCGCCGTGGGTCACGACCATGACCGTGCCGTCCTGGAGGATGGTCTCGATGGCGCCGAGGAACCGGTCCAGCACCTGCTGCCCGGTCTCGCCGCCACCGGGGAACGGCACGTCCAGCGCACCCTCGGCCCACTGGATCACGGTGTCCAGGTAGGTCTTGTAAGCCTCGGTGTCGTTGCGGCCCTCAAGCGAGCCGACCTGGATCTCGTGGATTCCGTCCAGGATCTGCACGGGCAGGCCGAAGCGTTCGGCGGTGGGGAGGGCGGTCTGCTGGGCGCGCAGGCCGATGCTCGCGTAGACGGCGACGATCTCTTCGCCGGCGAGGGTGTCGGCCAGTTCGCGGGCCTGCTTGTGGCCGAGTTCGGTGAGCGGAGGGCCTGGCATGGCCGTGTCTAGCTTGCGTTCGATGTTCGACGCCGTCTCACCGTGCCTGACCAGCAGCAACCTCACCCGCGTTCGCCCTTTCTGACAGCATCGACCCAGGTGGCGGCTGCGGCGAACTCGTCGTTGCGAGCCTCTACGGGCTCGTGGTCGGCCTTCGGGAAGGACCCGAGGAACCTGATTTCGCGCGAGTGTCGGTGCAGCGCGGCCAGCGCGTCACCGATCCTCGGTTCTGCGATGTGCCCCTCAACGTCGATGTAGAAGCGGTACTCCCCCAGTTTGCCCTTCGTTGGGCGCGATTCGAGGCCGGTGAGATTGATGCCACGCAACGCCAGCTCGGTCAGCAGCTCCGACAGCACGCCCACACGGTTCGGGGTGGTCACGACGACGCTCGTGCGGTCTGCTCCGGTCGGCTCAGGCAGTGAGCCCGGTCGGCGCAGCAGCAGGAAGCGGGTGCGTGCGTCGGCCACGTCCAGCACGTCCGTCGCGTACTCGTCCAGCTTGTAGTGGTGCACGGCGACGGGGGCGGT
Source organism: Lentzea atacamensis (assembly GCF_003269295.1). Lineage (GTDB taxonomy): Bacteria > Actinomycetota > Actinomycetes > Mycobacteriales > Pseudonocardiaceae > Lentzea > Lentzea atacamensis. The sequence continues at coordinate 5,122 of NZ_QLTT01000002.1, forward strand.
CACGGCGGCGTCGAACTCTCCGCGTTCGACGGCGGCCGCAGCGGCCGCGGTGGACGACGTGGCGATCGAGGTGACGCCGGGCAGCGAGTCGGCGATCCACTCGCGGACCTGGGCCAGGGCGTGCGGGTGCGACGCGATCGTCTTGATCTCCGTCGTGCCCGGACGGACCAGGACGCTGAAGCGGACGTCCAGCACCGTCTCGGCCACCGCCACGACCGGCTCGTCGCGCACGAGGGCGTCCAGGGTCGCGGGCACGGCGCCCTCGACGGAGTTCTCGATCGGCACGCACGCGAACTCGGTTTCGCCCTTGCGCACCGAGGCGATGGCGAGCTGAATCGTGTCCACCGGGACGAGTTCGGCGCCGAAGCGAAGCGCGGCCTGCTCGGTGAAGGTCCCTTGTGGTCCGAAGTACGCAATGCGCGGCATCGCGTCAGCCTAGAGGCGCACATCACGCGTGTGTCAGCGGCCAAACCTGGGTTCCGTCAGGACCGTTCGAACTGGAATGCTTGGGGCGTGCCCGCTCTAGCGCCAGAACTCGTGTTGTGCGCGGTCGACGAACCGATGGCGAACGCTTGGCTCGCCGTCGCGGACGGACGCACCGGAGTGCGGGTGCATCGCGGGTCCGTGCTGGACATCCACGCGCAGGCCATCGTCAGCCCGGCCAACTCCCAGGGCTGGATGCGCGGTGGCATCGACGCCGTCTACGCCACGGCGTTCCCACACGTCGAGAACAACGTCCGCAGTGCGGTACTCGCGCTGCACGGTGGTGAGCTGCCGGTGGGCGAGGCGCAGATCGTGGCGACGGGCGAAACCGAGCCGGCGTGGCTCATCAGCGCGCCGACGATGCGGCTGCCCGGTGAGCGGCTGCCGGTCGACACCGTCCACCCGTACCTCGCCGCGCGGGCCGTTCTGCGGCTCTGGCTCGAAGGTCGTCTGGAGGACGGCACGCTCGTGCGCGACGCCGTCCGCACCATCGCGATGCCGGGGCTCGGCACCGGGGTGGGAGGCGTCGCGCCGTCCACGTGCGCGCATCAGGTCGCGGCCGCGTGGGACGAGGCGTTCAACCCGCTCCACGTGTGACCGGCACTTGTGCACAACCCTGTGGACAAGGGTGTGGACACCTGTGGACTACTGCCTGGGGGCGACCCATCGCTCCAGGTCGAGCTCATCTGTGATGGGGATGCCGTAATCCCCAACCGCGGGGATCTCCGGCTTGAGCTTGCGCGCTTCCCGCACGGCGTCCGGCCTCAACGCCGACAGCTTGAACCCGCGCCGCTGATAGAAGCGGATCGCGTCGAGGTTGTCGTTCGTCGTCGTGAGGCGCACCCGAGTGCAGCCGAGGGTGCGCGCTTGGCGAACCGCGGCGTCGACCAGCGCGGTGCCGACGCCGCGGCCCCGCCGCAGCGCGTCAATCGTCACGATCTCCAGCTGGTTGTTCGCCACCGCGTAGGTCAGCAGACCCAGGACGTGCCCCTGCTTCTCCACGAGGAAGCCCGGCAGACTCGCGGGAAAGAACACCTCGCCGTGCGCCACGGCCGTGTGTGCTCCCCATAGCTCCAGTACCAATCGGGCGACAACTATGCGATCTGCTTCCTCGACCGGTCGTACCGAGCCTTCTGCCATGCCAAGAACTGTCTCAATCCGAGGCGTACTCGTGAACAGCCATTCGACGTACGGTGGATTCGTGCCAGTGCGCGTTCTGTTGGTTGACGATCACGAAGTGGTGCGCAGGGGACTGCGCGAGATGCTGGACGACGAGGAGGACATCTCCGTCATCGCCGAGGCCGGCTCGGTCGACGAGGCGGTGACCCGGGCAGGGAAGACACCACCCGATGTGGCCGTCGTGGACGTTCAGCTGCCCGACGGCAGTGGCGTCGACCTGTGCCGGTCGTTGCGGGATCTCGGCATCCGCTGTCTCGTGCTGACCGCCTTCGACGACGAGGAGGCACTGGTCGGGGCCATCATGGCCGGGGCGTCGGGCTATCTGCTCAAGCAGGTTCGCGGCCAGGACGTCGTCACGGCCGTGCGGGAGGTCGCGGCTGGACGGTCCCTTCTGGACCCCGCGACGACGGCGCGCGTGCTCGAACGGATGCGCAATCCGGCCCCGGTCGGCCTCACCGATCAGGAACAGCGCGTGCTGGAGCTCATCGGAGAGGGTCTGACAAACCGCCAGATCGGTGAACGTCTCTTCCTCGCGGAGAAGACGGTCAAGAACTACGTGACGTCCGTGCTCGCCAAACTCGGCATGGAACGGCGCACGCAAGCCGCCGCCTGGGTGGCTAAACGGGGACGGACCAGGTGAGCGTCGTCCCGTTCGGCGAACTCACGACCCGGAAATCGCCACTCGCGGACTTCGCCCGCTCGGCGAGATGCCGCAATCCGCGCTGAGTCACACCGGACGGGATGCCGCACCCGTTGTCCGCGACTCGCAGCACCAGGTGCCGCTCATCGCGCCGTACGTCGATCTGCACGTGCGTCGCTCCTGAGTGCCGCACGACATTCGACAACGCCTCGCGCAAGGCCGCCCGTGCGTCGTCGGCGTGCTTGCGCGGCACGTTCGCCAGATCGCCGGCCACGTGCAGGCGCGGCGAAAATCCGAGGAGCTCACCGGCCGTGCGGACCTCGGCGTTGATCGAGTCGAGCAGATCGGCGGAGCCGGCGGGGTCGGTGTTGCGCAGCTTGCGGACGGTCGCACGGACCTCGGCGATCGTCTCGTCCACCAGCTCCACGGCCTCCTCGATCCTGGCGCGCTGCGAGGCGTCGAGCTTCTTGCCCAGCCGTCGTTCCAGCAGGCTGAGCTGCACGCCGGCGCCGTAGAGGCGCTGGATGATCACGTCGTGCAGGTCGCGGGCGATGCGTTCGCGCTCCTCGTAGACCGCGACGCGCTGCCGTGCCGTGAAGCCTTCCGCGAGCACGACCGCGAGGCCCGCCTGAGCCGCGAACGCCGTCAGCACGTCCACCGTCTCCTGTGTGAACGGCGGCTTGTCGCGCCTGCGGTAGACGGCCAGCGCACCGATCTTGCGGTCCGACGTGCCGAACGGCGCCACCGCGAACGGCCCGTAGCTCCGCAACGCCTGCGGCACGTACGGAGCGGTGCGCGGGTCGCTCGTCACGTCGTCGGCCATCACCGGAACGCCCGTGCGCGCTGCCTTCGCGGCGGCACTGCGCGGGCTGAGCGTGGCGACGATCGGTTCGCCGCTGGACGCCTCGACCGTGAGGGTGCCGTCGTCGTCGGCCGTGGCGAGCATGGCGAGGCCGAGGTCGGCGTCCGCGATCTCCGCGGCCGCCTCCACCACGAGCCTCAGCACGTTCTCCGGGTCTTCCAGCGCCGCCGACGTGATCTCGGTGGACGCGACGAGCACGCGCCGCGCCAAGGAGGGATCCATGGTCCTCAACGGTATGCGGGCGTGCCGAGGTCCAGCACGAGGTCCGCCCTAGCCGCCTCGTCCGGGCGGTGGGTGATGTGCAAGATCGTCCGGTTGTCCTGCCTGAGCTGCTCCAACAGCTTCCGCGCGGTGGGTTCGTCGAGGTGCGCGGTGGGTTCGTCGAGCAGCACCACGTCGGCGTCGTGCAGCAACGCCCTGGCCAGCGCGAGCCTTTGCGCCTCGCCGCCCGACACCTGGTCGGGACGGATCACCGTGTCCAGCCGGTCCGCCCACTCCGGCAGGCAGGCCTTGCGCAACGCCTCCCGCAGCTCCTCGTCGTCGTGCGGGCCCGACATCCGCAGGTTCTCCCGGACCGTCGTGCTGACCAGCATCGGCTCCTGCGGGCACCAGGTCGCGCGCGGCAGCTCGACGATGCCGCGCTCCGGCGGCAGGAAGCCCAGCAGCAGCGCGAACAGCGTCGACTTGCCGCTGCCCGACGGTCCGACGATCGCGACGTGCGTGCCGGGCTCGATGTTGAGGTGGAGGTCCTTCAGCGTCGGCTCGGTCGCGCCGGGCCAGCGGACGTCGACGTTCTCCAGCCGGACCCGCTTGCCCCTGGGAGCTTCCGGACGTTCTGGAGCGTCGAACTGGAGCCGTGCGCTGGCCTCCTGCAACGCCTTGCGCTGCTGAGCGGCCAGCGGCAACGCCGCCAATGGTTCGGCGAGGGCGAGCGGGACCAGGCCCAGCACCGGATTGCCGGTCGTGGCGCAGACGAGGGCCGCCACACCGGTCGCGAGCAGGACGATCGCCGTGGCAGCGCCCGTGCCAAACGCTTGCTTGCGGGTCTCCCCCGCGAGCTCGACGTCCTCGGCGTGGAGCTGCGCCAACAGGCGGTGGTGGGCGTCGTGCGCGATGAGATCCGGTGCGGCGGCGAGTGCGTTGATCGTGTCGCGGGCGATCTTGCGGCGACCTCTGGCGAGCTTCGTGCTGGCCCGGCGTTCGGTCCAGACGGCGACGGCAGGAGCGGCCAGACCCGCCGCGAGCAGCAGGCCACCGAGCGTCAGAGCGGCAACCGGGTCGATGAACACGAACAGGATCGTGGTCGCGACGCCCGCACCGATGGCCACGACCGGCGGCACGAGGACGCGCGGCACCAGGTCGCGAACCGTGTCGGTGTCCTCGACGAGCCGCTGCAGGCCGTCACGGCGCTGGGTGCGGACGAGCCGCAGCCACAGCTCGGCACGCAGGTCGGTGGCGAGCTTGAACGCCTCGTGGTGCGTGACCAGGCGTTCGAGGTAGCGCAGCACGCCCTTGCTCAGCGCGAACGTCCGCACGCCGACGACCAGCACCGTCAGCGTGAGGATCGGTGGCTGCTCCGACGCGCGGAAGATCAGGTGCGCGGCCAGTGCTGTCAGCGCGATGCCGGCCAGCGTGGCGAGCACCCCGAGCCCTGCGCCCTTCCACGGGATCGGGAGGCGCTTCGGACGTTCCTGCTGCGTCTCATCGGTGACGATTTTGGCGATCGTCTCGTCCTCGTCCGACTCCTTGTCGCGGTGCGAGGCGAAGACGACAGCGGCCGTGGCGCTTGCTCTCTTGATCGCTTTGTCGACTTTGCGACTTGTCACCGGGTCGAGGTGCGCGGTCGGCTCGTCGAGCAACAACACCGTGGCGCCGTGGCGCACTCTCAGCAGGGCGCGCGCGACTGCGACGCGTTGGCGTTCACCGGTCGAGAGATCGGTGATGCGGCGGTCGAGGAGGTGTTCAGCCGCGACCTCGTGCGCGACCTCCTCGATGTCCTCGGCACCGGGGACGGTCAGTTCCAGCTCGGCGCGCGGCGTGGCGGCGGCGAACGCGGGCTTCTGCGGCACGTAGGCGATGTCGCCGGCCACGAACGCGGTGCCGTCCGTCGGCTCCAGGAAGCCGAGGAGCACCTGGAACGTCGTCGACTTGCCCGCGCCGCTCGCACCTTCGAGCCGGTGGATCTCGCCCGGCCGCACGTCGAAGGTGAGGCCGTCGGGAGCGAAGCCACCACGCCGGAGCACGCGCAGGTTGTCGACGTGGACGGCCCCGCCGGGCAGGCCCGGCCGGGTGCCGGGCTCGTGGTCGACGACCTCGGCGACGCGGCGAACGGCTTCCAGACCGTCCTCGCTGGCGTGGTGCGCGGCGCCCGCTGCCCGCAGCGGCAGATAGCACTCGGGCGCCAGGATCAGCACTACCAGTGCGGTCATCAGGGTCATGTCGCCGTGGACCAGCCTGACGCCGACACCGACCGCGATCAGCGCCACCGACAGCGAGGCGGCGATCTCCAGCACCAGGGCGGACAGGAACGCGATCTTGAGCGTGCCCATCGTCGCCTTGCGGTGCTGTTCGCCGATCTGCCGGACGGCGGTGGCCTGCTGCTTGGCGCGGCCGAACACCGTCAGGGCCGGGAGCGCACGGAGGAGTTCGAGGAGCTGGGCCGACAGGAGCTCGGTGACGTCCGCGGCCTTCTGCACGCGCTTCTCGGTGTACCAGCCGATCAACGCCGCGAAGAGCGGGATCAGCGGCACGGTGACCGCGATCAGGATCGCCGACGGCCAGTCCGTGAAGAGGATCCACGCGCCGACCAGCGGCGGCACCACCACTGCGGTGACCAGCGCCGGCAGGTAGCGGGTGAAGTACGCGTCGAGCGCGTCCAGGCCCTTGGTCGCGAGCACCGACAGCTCGGCCGTGCCGCGTTCGGCGATCCACGCCGGCCCGCGCTCGAACGACTTGGCGAGCAGCTGGGTGCGCAGCTCCTCCTTGGCACCGGCGGCGGCGCGGGCAGCGGCCGACTCCGTGGCCCAGGAGAGGCCGGCACGGGCGACGACCGCGACGGCGAGAAGCGGCAGCAGACCGGTGTTGCCGGTGATCACACCGGCAAGTGCGACCGCCTGGGCGACCAGCGCGAGGGCGTTGAGGAACGCCAGCGCGCCCACCCCGACGAGGGCGCGCCTGGCGTTCTTCGAGAGCTGGGGCAGTGCGCCCAGCGGGCCTCTGTTCATCTCAGTTCACCGGGATGTGCCGCACGCCGATGCGCTTGCGGAACACCCAGTAGGTCCAGCCCTGGTAGATGAGCACGGCGGGCGTGCCGAACGCGGCGACCCAGGTGATCACCTGCAGTGTGTACGGGCTGGAGGCGGTGTTGGCGACCGTGAGCGACCAGGCGTCGTTCAGCGTCGACGGGAGGACGTTCGGGTAGAGCGCGCCGAACAGGATCGCGACGCTCGCCGCGATCGCCAGTCCCATCAACGCGAACGACTGGCCGTCGCGGTTCTTGAGCAACCGCCACATCGCGGCGGCGAGAACCAACACGACCACGCCGGCCCACATGCCTGCGACGATCGCGAGCAGCGCGACCAGCGGCAGCAGTGCCACCGGCGCCAGCGTCAGCGCGACGCGGCGTGCCCGTTCGCGGATCTCGCCCTCGGTCTTCAGCGCGGTGAAGACAGCGCCGTGCACCAACGCGTAGCCCGCGAACGCAAGCGCGCCAACGACCGTGTCGAGCCGGATCGCCGCGAAGACCGAGCCCACGCGGTCGCCGTTCGCGTCGATCGGCAGGCCCAGCACCGTCGTCGAGATCAGCAGGCCGACGCAGAGGGTCGCGGTCCACGAGCCGACGATGATCACGGTGTCCCAGGCCTTGCGCCAACGCACCGACTCGACCTTGCCGCGGTAGTCGAACGCGACACCGCGGCCGATCAACGCGACGAGGAACAACGTTAGTGGCAGGTACGCGGCGCTCAGCAGCGCCGCATACCAGCCGGGGAAGGCCGCGAACGTGGCACCGATCGCGACGATGAGCCACACCTCGTTGCCGTCCCAGACCGGCCCGATGGTGTTGATCATGACCCGGCGTTCGGCGTTGTCGCGCCCGAGGACGGGCAGCAGCATGCCGACGCCGAAGTCGAAACCTTCGAGGAACAGGTAGCCGAGCCACAGCACGGCGATGAGCACGAACCAGAGCGTTTCCACGTCGCCTCTCCCCTAGTACGCGAACGCCAGGGCGCCGTCGTCGGTCTTCTGGGGCAGTACGCCGGGGATCCCGCCTCTGACGTACTTGCGGATCAGGTAGAACTCCACGACCGCCAGCGCGCTGTAGACCGCGGTGAGCGCGATGAGCGAGGTCAGGATCTCGCCGGGGGCGCTGTTGCTGACCGCCTGCGCGGTGAACATCCAGACACCGTCCACACCGGTCGGGTTCGGCACGACCACGAACGGCTGCCGCCCCATCTCCGTGAAGATCCAGCCGAAGCTGTTGGCCAGGAAGGGCGTCGCGATGCCGGCGAGGCCGAGAGCCGGGAACCACCAGCCGGTGGGCGTCCGGTTCCTGCGGGTCAACCAGAGCATGAACACGCCCAGTCCGGCCGAGATGGCACCGAACCCGATCATCAACCGGAAACCCCAGTACGTCACGGGAAGCGCGGGCACGTAGTCGATCGGCTTGCCGCTGAGCTCACCCAGCCGTTCGTCGACCGGGTAGAACTCCCCGTACTTCTCCTGGTACATCGGGACGAGGTCCTGGATGCCCTTGACCTCGCTGCTGAAGTCGTTGTGCGCCAAGAAGCTCAGCAGTGCGGGCACGGTGATGCTCTTGACGTTCTCGCAGTCGGGCCTGCTGACGTCGCCGATCGCGAAGATGGAGAAGCTGGCCGGCTGTTCGGTGTGGCACAGTGCTTCCGCCGCGGCCATCTTCATCGGCTGCTGCTCGAACATCAGCTTGCCCTGCAGGTCACCGCTGATGCTCAGCGCCGCGAACGCGACCACACCGACCCACGTGCCGAGCTTGAGCGAGCTGCGCCAGACGCCCTCGTCCTGCGACTTGCGGTGGAGGTGCCAGGCGGCGATGCCCACGAGGAACGCTCCAGCCACCGCGAACGCGCCGGCGATGGTGTGCGGGAAGGCCGCGAGCACCGTGTTGTTGGTCAGCACGGCCCAGATCGAGGTGAGGCGAGGACGACCCTCGTGCATCTCGATGCCGACGGGGTGCTGCATCCACGAGTTGGCGGCGAGGATGAAGTACGCGCTGGCCATCGTGGCCAGCGAGAAAGCCCAGGCGCAGGCGAGGTGGACCTTCTTCGGCAGCTTGTCCCAGCCGAAGATCCACAGACCGAGGAACGTCGACTCGACGAAGAAGGCGACGAGCCCCTCCATCGCGAGCGGGGCGCCGAACACGTCACCCACGAACCGCGAGTAGGCGCTCCAGGCCATGCCGAACTGGAACTCCTGCACGATGCCCGTGACGACACCCATGGCGAAGTTGATCAGGAGGAGCTTCCCCCAGAACTTCGTCATCTTGTAGTAGCGCTCGTTGCCCGTGCGCACCCACGCGGTCTGCATCGCAGCGACGAGCAGCGACAAGCCGATCGTCAACGGCACCATCAGGAAGTGATAGACGGTGGTGATGCCGAACTGCCACCGCGCGAGTTCGAGTACGTCCACGTCAACGAGCGTATGTGTGGATCATGGCCCCGATCAGGTACGACGGTCCTGTCCGGAGTCGGGACCAAGGTCCCGTGCGCGAAGTCACCACTGTCGGGTGACATTCGTTCGGTAAGATGCTGGGTGCCAGAGGGGAGTAGTTCCCGGCGAGCTGTCAGCGCCGGCGTGGTGATCGACATACTGATCCGCCTTCGAGCAGATCCGGTCCCACACCCGTCTTGTACGGGCGAACGAGACCTCCGGCCGGGCTGCAGCATGCCCGGTCGGGGTCTGTTGCGCCTCCGTCCGGGCTCGTATTCGGACGTGGAGGACCTCTTGGCCACCTCAATGCTCGCGTTCATCACCGCTTTCGCGGTGGTGTTCCTCGTCGAGCTTCCCGACAAGACCATGGTCGCGACCCTGGTGCTGACCACGCGCTACCGCGCCTGGCCGGTGTTCACGGGCGTCGTGGCGGCCTTTGCCGTGCAGAGCGTGGTGGCGGCGGCCTTCGGGTCAGCGCTGACGTTGCTGCCGGACCGCGTGGTGTCCGGCGTCGTCGCCCTGCTCTTCGGCGTGGGCGCGTTCCTGCTGTTGCGCGAGGGGTTCTCGCGTGACGACGACTCTTCCGACGAAGCTGGGACGCGCGCTGACGTGCCGTTCTGGCGGGCGGCGCTGACGTCGTTCGGCGTGCTGTTCGCAGCGGAGTGGGGCGATGCCTCACAGCTGGCGACGGCCGGGATCACCGCTCGGTACGGGGCACCGTTGATGGTCGGCCTCGGCGCTTGGCTGGCGCTGGTCGCCGTCGCCGCACTGGCCGTGCTGGTGGGGCGGAAGCTTGCCGGGCGGCTGCCGACGCACTGGATCCAGCGGGTGGCCGGGGTGATCTTCTCGGTGTTCGCGGTGGTGGCGCTGGTCCAGGTGTTCTGATCACCAGACGGGGCGAAGTCCTGGCTGGTCGTCACCGTGGACGTGCTGCAGGTACGCGGTGAGACCGGTCTTGATGGTGGCGAGGCTGTCGGGCCCGATGGCCTCCGCCATCTCACTCTCCAGGTCTGACCACAGGTTGTCGGCGAACTTCAGGTAGTCACGCCCCTTCGTGGTCAGCGTGACGTACTGCGCCCGCTTGTCCGTCGGGTGCGGTTCGCGGATGACGTAGCCCCACTCGTCGAGCTCGTTCACGATCTTGGCGGCGGCCTGCTTGGTGACACCGAGGTGCTGTCCGATGTCGACCGTCGTCGCCCGCCTCGCTTTGAGGAAGCGGAAGACGTAGCCGTGCGCGGGGCGGAGCGGCTCCAGGCCGATCTGCGCGAGACGGTCGTGGAACTGGTCGCCCATGGCGCGGTACGTCATGGCCAGCAGCATCGGCACCGGTTCCATTGCGCACTCCTAGTAGACAACCTGGTTGACCTTATTCTAGGGTTAGACAACTTGGTTGACTACTTTGGAGGTTGTCTTGCTGGTCACGGGGGATTCCGCTGCTCGGCACGAGTTCGGCGGGTTCGTGTTCAGGCCGTTGGCCGCGCCGTCGACGGGCAGCTCGGAGATCGCGTTGTGGACGGTCGATGTGCCGGACGGGGGCGACGGGACGCCGCACTCCGCTTCGAAGGAGGAGGTGTTCTACGTGCTGTCCGGGTCGGTGACGATCCAGGAGCAGACGGCCGGGCCCGGTGACGTGATCGTGGTGCCCGCCAACACCGAGCTGTCGCTGACCGGCGGGCCGGCGCGGGTCCTCGTCGCCACTTCGGTGGGGATCAAGGGCACGCTGGCCGACGGGACGACGATCACGCCGCCCTGGTCGCTCTAGTGCCGTGACCGGCAGCCTTTGCCCCGTATTTCGACGTTCGGACGGGTGCATCGTGGCACCGGCCCCACGTCCTCATCCTGGTTGGCTGTGGGCGCGGGGCCGGTGTCACGAGGTGCCCTGCTGAGCGCCGGAAGACGCGGTGAAGGTTGCCGGTCACGGCACTAGTTTGCCGGGGAGCCTTCTTCTGGCGGCTCGGCCTCGGTGTCCGGGACTTCCTCGCGGAGTTCGCGGGCGATCTGCTTGGCCTCGTCGATGAGGTGCTGCGTGTCGTCGAGGCGTTCTTCGTCCGGTGCAGTCACGGGCATGGGATCGGCGGATTCGGTGATCGCCAAACTCAGGCCAGCAGGCTCCGGACGTGGGCGGCGAGGCGTTGCGCGATCTCGGTGTCCCACTCGTCGTCGGCGGCGGGTTGAGGGGTCTCGCCCGCGACGACGCGTTCGCCGAGCAGGCGCCGCTCGGCGGGCGTGAAGTCGGTGATGGCGCGGCGGAGCAGGGGCAGGGCGTCGTCGAATGCCTCGCCCCGCAGGCCCGTCAGCCACTCGTCGATGAGGCCGAAGAGGCGGGGGTCTGCGGCCAGGAGGGTGGCTGAGCCTCGGAGGAAGCCCGCCACGAATGCCGAGGCGACTGATCTGTGCAGGCGGGCGGCCACGTCGTCGCTGGTCAGCTCGCCCGCTTCCCAGAGCAGGCGGGTGGCTCTGCCCGTCGGGAGGCCGTGGGCCTCCGCCTTGACGAGGGCGTGGAGGGCTCGCCACCAGGTCTTCTGGTGGTCGTCGTCGGCCGCCAGACGGGTGGCCTCGTGGGCGCCGTCGATGGTGGAGAGTGCGTGCTCCGCGGTCTCGTCGTCGACGTTGCGGCAGGCGAGCGGTAGGCCCACGGCGCCTCGGGTGAGGAGGCCGTGCAGCGCGACGCGCAGGAGTTCGGGGTCGGTGCCGCGGACCGATCCGTAGCGGACCGTCCTCGCGAGGTCAGGGAGTGCCGCGAGGAGTTCCAGGGCGTCGGTGGCCATGGCCGCGCACCGGTCGAGGGCGTTGCGGGACTCGATCACCGCGCTGGGCAGTTCGCAGCCGACCGACTTGCTCAGGGTGGCCGCGGCGTCGGCCACTCGCTTGGCCTCCTGTGCCGCCTGGGTCAGGACGGTCTCGGCTGCAGTGTGGACGGTGGTGCCGTGGCGGGCCGCCACCGCCACGGACACCGCGAAGATCGGGTCCCAGCGGAGCTGCCACATCTCGGCGAACGTGCCGAGCGAGTTGGAGCGGTCCGGTTTGCCCCAGGGGACGCCCAGAACTTCCAGCCGTTGCAGGAGCTTTGAGCGTTCGCGGTCGGTGTCCTTGCGGAGGTCCAGCTTCAGCTGCTTGGGCTGGACGTCCGCGGGGAGGCGGAGTTTTCGTTGCAGGCGCTGGAGATCCGCCGCGAGCGGGGAACGCGGAACCGCCTCGCCCACCTCGCCGAGGCGTTCGCCGACGACGAGCTTGCGGTGGACGAGCTGAAGCGGGACCTCGTCGCCACCGCAGAGGACCGCGAGCGCCGCCTCGTTCACCTCGCTGAGGCCCGCGGACGGGCGTTCCCTCAGCGCCGCAAGCGTTTCGGCCAGGCGGACGGCTTCCACCGCGCTCGCCGTCGAGGCCGGGAGGTCTTCTTCCCGAAGGACGGCGGCGGCTTTCGCGAACCAGCGCGGGACCACGTCGTCCTGGTGCTGCCACAGGTGCGCGTACCAGCCCGGGGAGTCGACACCGGCGCCGTACCCCGACTCCGCCGCCAGCTGACCGTGGCTCCACGGCACCCAGGTACCGGAGATCTTGCGGCGGCGCAGTCCTTTGAGGAGTGCTGTGTCGGCGGCGACGGTCGGCTTGGTGAGCAGTGCCGGGACGTGCCAGGCGCCGCAGACCACCGCGATCGGGCCGTCGGTTTCCTTGCGCGCCTTGCGGATCGTCTGGCGCATGAACGCTTCTCGCCGCAGCGTTCGTTCGCCCACCTCGTCCTCGAACTCGGCGCGGACGGCCACCATGGCCTCGGCGATGGCGCCGGCGAGGTCGATCGGGTCGCTCGCGCTGTGCTCGACGACGTCCTCCCACCAGCGTTCCGGGTCGTCGAAGCCGGCCGCCTCGGCGAGCAGGCCGATGGGATCGACGTTGCCGCTCGGGCCGTCGTCACCGATCGAGGCCGCTGCCGGCAGGTCGAAGAAGCGTGCGGTGGCGCCGTTTTCGTCGGCGTAGCGCAGGGCCTGCCACTCGGGGGAGAACTCCGCGAACGGCCAGAAGGCGGCGTTCTCCGGCTCCGCCTCGTCGTGCAGCAGGATCGCGACGGGCGGGGTGAGGGCGTGGACGTGTTCGAGGAGTGCGTCGGCCTCTGGTGGCCCTTCGATCAGGATGAGGCTCGGCCGGACCTGCTCGAGAGCTCTCTTGACCATCCGGGCCGAACCGGGCCCGTGGTGCCGGATGCCGAGGAGGACCGGCCCTGGATCCGGATCAGTCACCGCTCACGTCCAGACAGGCCCGGTAGAGGTCGCGCCACTCGGCGCGCTCCTTCAGCACGGTCTCCAGGTACTCCTGCCAGACGGTCGCGTCCGACACGCGGTCCTTGATGATCGACCCGATGAGCCCCGACGCGAGCTCGTCCGCGCCGAGCGTGCCGTCGCCGAAGTGGCCGGCGAGCGCCATGCCGTTGGCGATCACCGAGATCGCCTCGGCCGTGGACAGGCTGCCGCTGGGCTTCTTCAGCTGCGTGCGACCGTCCACGGTGGAACCGTTGCGCAGCTCGCGGAAGATCCGCACGACCCTGCGCACCTCGTCCAGCGCCGGCGGCTCGGCCGGGAGCTGGAGCGCCTTGCCGAGCTGCTGCGCGCGGGTCACGACGATCTCGACCTCGGCGTCCTCGGTCGCGGGCGGCGGCAGCACCACGGTGTTGAAGCGCCGCGCGAGCGCCGACGACATCTGGTTGACGCCGCGGTCGCGGTCGTTGGCCGTGGCGATGACCGTGAAGCCGGACACGGCCTGCACCTGGGTGCTGAGCTCCGGGACCGGCAGCGACTTCTCGCTCAGGATGGTGATGAACGAGTCCTGGACCTCGGACGGCATGCGGGTGAGCTCTTCGACCCGGACGACCGAACCCTGTTGCATGGCCTTGAGAACCGGGCTCGGCACGAGTGCCCGCTCGCTCGGGCCTTCCGCGATGAGGCGGGCGTAGTTCCAGCCGTAGCGGACCTGGTCCTCGCTCGTGCCGGCCGTGCCCTGGACGACGAGCGTGGAGTCGCCGCTGATCGCCGCCGCGAGGTGCTCGGACAGCCACGACTTCGCCGTGCCGGGGACGCCCACGAGGAGAAGAGCGCGGTCGGTGACGAGCGTGCCCACGGCGACTTCGACGAGCCTGCGCGCCCCGACGTACTTCGGCGTGATCACGGTGCCGTCGGGGAGGGTGCCGCCGAGGACGTAGGTGACCACGGCCTGGGGGGACAGGTTCCAGTTGGGCGGCCGCTGCCGGTCGTCCTGAGCCGCCACGGCTGCCAGCTCGGCGGCGTACTGCTGTTCGGCCGTCGGCCTGAGCACGGCGGTCACTGGGCCTCCTGGATGCGTTGCCGAGGTGGGAAAGTCTGCCGGGTCACTGAGGGTCGCCGGCCGGTGGGGCGAACGACTCGCGCAACCGGATGCGGAGGCGGAGCACTTCCAGCTCCAGGGAGTTCTCGGGCCAGCGGCGAGTCAGGCCCTCCCAGTTGGCGCCGAGCAGGTCGGCGTCACCGCGGGCCAGCAGCACGGCCGGCGGGCGTCCCGATCGCCAGCGCGGGTCGGGCAGGGCCGCGTAGCGGTGCAGGAGCGCGCGAGTCGTTTCCGGTGACCACGGGGCCGGGAGCTGGGCGCAGGCGTGGTCGAGGAGGTCGTAGTGCCAGTTCACGGAGACGGCGACGACCGCCTGCTCGGCCACGCTCGCGGGCAGGGCCGCGAGCATCTCGAGCTGTTCCATGCCGGTGAGCGTTTCCGCGGCGGCCACGGCCCACGGGCGGGGGTCGGTGGCGGCGGCGAGCTGATCGGCGATGCCGCGCAGGAGGGCGCCGGCCCAGGGACCGCGGCGGAGGACCCTGGCGGCGCCCCTGTCGTCGGTCTGCAGGCGGGAGGTCCAGTAACTCGGCGGAACGCTGGCCGCCGCGGCCCGGATGCGCCCGGCCACGCCCTTCTCGGTGCCGTCGCGCATGAGATCGCGTTGCTCGTCGAGGTCGGGCTGGGTGGTCCAGAGCTCCTCGGTCTGGACGTCGAACCCGTCGTCGGTGCGCCACAGACCCCGGCCGAGGCGGTCGGCCGCCCTCGTCGCCACGGCTGAGCCGGGGAGTTTGCGGAGGAGGCGGAGGGCCTCGTCGTGGACGGCGGAGGCCTTGTCGTCCAGAGCCGATTCGAGGAGTTCCTCGTCGGCGGGGCCGAGCGCGGTCTCGAGGGCGCTGATCAGGACCTGGCGGTCGGCTGAGCGGCGAGCGGTCTCGAACTCCGCGGTGATGAAGGCGCGCACCGCTGCCGGGTCGGACCTGCGTTTGCGGCGGAGCGCCCTGACCCGTTGGGCGCTGGGGAGGTCGAGGACCTCGTCGAGCGGGACCTCGTCGATCAGCGGCGCGGCGCCGGAGGCCCAGGACCAGCCTTCACGGGTGTTGGCGAGCCAGCGGCCGCGCGTGCCGAGGACCTCGACGACGGCGGAGCGGAGACCCGGCCGGGCGGTGCCGAGGGCCAGGAGGGCCGGGAGCATGCGGTGGTCGGCGACCACGTTGTTGGCCTTGGCGAGGGCACACCACTCGGTGAGCAGGACCTCGTCGTCAACGCTCATGATCGCTTCCAGGACCGCTCGCACGGCCGGGCGCGGGAGGTTCGCGGTTTCCGGCGGGGCTTTCGGCAGCGGCTCGGCGGAGACCTCCTGCGGGAGGGTGGCGCCGAACGCGGCGACGCCCAGGGCGGCGCAGTCGGAGAGCAGGTCGGTCGGGGAACCACCGCCTCGGGTGGTGCCGATGAGGAGGTCCTGGACGGTCTTGGACCACTCGGCCTTCACGCCGCCACCTCCCGGGAGGGAGCGAACACGGGCTGAGCGGGCCGTGGCGGTCCGATGATCACGAGACCACCTCCGGGGTGCCGTCGACCGCCACGGCGCCCAGACGGAGAGCGTGGCCGTCCCAGAGGCCCCATGCGTCGAAGGGTGCGCCACCCGTCAGCGCCAGGGCCATGTCGAGGCCGCTGTCGTCGCGCACCGGGATGCCGTGCCCGGACTCGTCGGCCAGGAAGGTGCCGCAGAGGCGAACTGCGGCGCAGCCGAGAGGCGCCAGGCGTTGCCACGGGTCGGCCATCAGGATCGGTTCCAGGGTGGCGAGGGAGGCGCGCCACGTCGGCGGGACCGGCACGGGGTCCGGGGCGCGGGAGCCGGCCAGTTCGCCCAGCGCCACGCGGTCCGAGCCCGGATAGGGGTGGACCAGGGCGGAGGACTCCTGGCCGTGGGGCAGGAGCGGGACCGGGGCGCCCACCGCCGAGTGGCGGATGGCGACCACCCAGCGGCCGGTCTGGCGGCCCCAGCACCACTGGCGGACGGTGCGGACCCGGCCGTCGTCGGTTTCCAGGCGGAGCAGGGCGACCCAGCGGTCGCTGATGCCGGGAGAGGCCTTGACGGTCTCCTCCGGGACGGTCACGCCCAGCCTGGAGCGCGGCTGCACGTGGCACAGCAGGTGGAGGCCGCCCAGGCGGTCGGCCACGTCGGCGGTCCAGCGCGGGCCGGAGCGCGCGACGATCTCCTGGATCTCCGTCACCGCTGCGGCCACGCCGGGCACCTGGGCGTCGATCATGCGGGCCGTGAAGGCCTGCCACCACGAAGCCGGGCGGCCCGGCAACGAGGCCACGCCGGCCGAGGCCACGTCCAGGAGCCAGTCGCGCAGGCCCTCGATGCCCGACGACATCGCGGCGGCTCTGCGGTCGGCCGTCTTCTCGCGGGCACGGGCCCGGCGGGCGACGGCTTCCGGGGACGAGTCGAGCTCGCGGGTGGCGCGGCGGGTGGTCCACTCCTCCACCCAGTCCGGCGGCAGGGCGTCCGGGATGTCGAGCTCTTGCAGGCCCACGGCGTGTTTGCAGGGGAACCTGCGGGAGGGACACGTGCACTTCGCGGAGCCTGCGGCCAGATCGACGCACACGCGGTACGGCGTGGTGCCGGAACCCGTGTAGAGGCCCCACAGCACCGGCAGGGCCTTGCCCAGGCCCTGCCAGCGCGTTGGAACGGCTCGTGTCCTCACGGAACCAAAGTAGCGAGGGCCACCGACAGAAAATCAGGCCGGACCGCGACGGGCCCACGTCCACGCATAAGCCGGGTCCTCACAGGCCTCTGCCGCCTCGCCGAGCTCCAGCGGGCGGAACGTGTCGACCATGACCGCGGTCTCGTCGAAGTAGTCCACTCCCAGGGACGCCTCGACGGCACCGGGCTGCGGTCCGTGCGTGCATCCCGACGGGTGCAACGACATCGAGCCGATGCCGATGCCGGAGCCCTTGCGCGCCTCGTAGTTGCCGCCCACGTAGAACATCAACTCGTCCGAGTCGACGTTCGCGTGGTTGTACGGCACCGGCACGGCCAGCGGGTGGTAGTCGACCTTGCGCGGGCAGAACGAGCACACCACGAAGTTCGGCCCCTCGAACGTCTGGTGCACGGGCGGCGGCTGGTGCACGCGGCCGGTGATCGGTTCGAAGTCGCGGATGTTGAACACCCACGGGTACAGGTGCCCGTCCCAGCCGACGACGTCGAACGGGTGGTTGGCGTAGGTGAACTTGGTCAGCCCCGCGCGGTGCCGCACGATGACGTCGACGTCGGTGCCCTCGACGAGCAACGGCTCCTCGGGCCCGCGGATGTCCCGCTCGCAGTACGGCGAGTGCTCCAGGAACTGACCGGCCTTCGCCAGGTACCGCTTGGGCGGCCCGATGTGCCCCGTCGCCTCCAGCACGAGGAGCGACATCGGCGACGACGGCACCACGCGATACGTGCACGAGGTCGGGATCACGACGTAGTCGCCGTCGCCGACGGTCAACGCGCCGTAGATCGTCTCGATGACGCCGGAACCGGACTGCACGTACAGCAGCTCGTCACCGAAAGCGTTGCGGTACAACGGCGAAGGCACGGAAGCGACCACAAAACCGATGGTCACGTCCGGGTTGCCGAACAGCTTGCGGCGACCGGTCACCGCATCGACCTCGTCAGAAGCCCAGGTCAGATCGGTCGTCTTGAAGTGCCTGGGCTTCAGCGGCAGGTTCGGCGTGACCGTCCCGCGCTCGTCCTTCAGCGTCTCCGCGTTCACGATCGCCGTGGGCAGGTACCGGTGGTAGAGCAGGGCCGAATCGGCCGAGAACCCCTCGACTCCCATCAGCTCTTCCGCGTAGAGCCCACCGTCCGGTTTGCGGAACTGGGTGTGGCGCTTTCGGGGGATCTCCCCGACTTGGCGGTAGTAGGCCATGACCTCTCCGAGGGCGTTCGACTATCGGACATCTTTGTTCAGTTGGCGGTACACGGCTAGCGTGTCAGCCGTGTCAAGCGCTGTCGAACTCCGTGCGCCCGGTCCGCGCGGTACTCCGCCCCTGCTCGCGAGGCTTGTGGACGATGCCGCGCTCTTCCCTCCGGGGAACGCGTCGATGCCCGACGCGGTGCGTGGCCACCTGGACGGACGGGTCGGCGAGTGGTCCGGCGTCATGGGACTGTTCCTGTGCCCGGCGTCCCGTCTCGCCGAGCTCATCACCGAGCTGATCAAGGTCAAGCCACCGAAGCCGATCGCGCTCAGCCTGGTGATCGACACCGGCCTCGGCGGTGTGCCGAAGGCGGTGTCCATCGTCGAGAGCAGAAGCGAGCTCCTGGCGTTGCGCATGGTCGAGATGCCCGCACCGTCCGATGTGGACGAGGTGTGGCTCGAGCGCGTGTCCGAGTTCGTGCCGGAGGACGTCATCCGCGTCGTGGAACCACGTCGCGGCGGCCCTGAGTGGCTCGACGGCGTCCGCAGGGTCATCGAGCACGGCAGCTGGCCCAAGCTCCGCTGCGGCGGGCTGAGCCAGGAGAACTTCCCCAGCGTCGACGAGGTCGCGGACTTCCTGTCCGTCGTCAGCGGTGGCGGCGTCGCGTTCAAGGCGACGGCGGGCCTGCACAAGGCCGTCCGCTACACCGACGAGCAGAACTTCACCCACCACGGCTTCCTGAACCTCCTCGTCGCCACGGCGCGCAGCCTGTCGGGCCGCGACGTGCGGGAGGCGCTCGCGAGCACCGACGCCGAGGCGCTCACCGCCGAGGCCAAGGCCCTGAGCGACCAGGCCGCGCACGCCGTCCGCGGCGTCTTCGCGAGCTACGGCTCGTGCTCCCTCGCCGAACCGATCGCCGACCTCGAGGAGCTTGGACTGCTGTGAGCTGGATCAGCGACCCGAACTTCACGGAAGACCAGCCGTTCGGACCGCAGACCCTCCCCTACGGCGTCGTCGACGGGGGTGTGGCCGTCCGTGTCGGCGACCAGGCGCTGCTCCTCAAGAGCCTCGCGCTGGGCAAGTGCAGCGAGCTCGTCCAGGGCGACTCGCTGGACCCGCTGCTGAAGGCGGGCAGGCCGGTCTGGAGTGCGCTGCGAGCCAAGCTCAAGGAGATCGTCACGGCGACCTCCGCGCCGAAGGGTGCGGAGCTCGTCGGGATCGACACCGCGAAGCTGCCGTTCACCGTCGGCGACTACGTGGACTTCTACTCGAGCAGGCACCACGCGGAGAACGTCGGCCGGATGTTCCGCCCCGACGGCGACCCGCTCACCCCGAACTGGACGCACCTCCCGATCGGCTACCACGGCCGCGCGGGCACGGTGTACGTCTCGGGCACGGACATCGTCCGCCCGAACGGCCAGCGCCGCGGTAGCGAGGGCCCGAAGTTCGGCCCGTCCGAGCGGCTCGACATCGAGGCGGAGGTCGGGTTCGTCTGCGGTGGCCCGACGGCCGCGAACGTGTCCACGAGCAGGGCCGCCGAGCACGTCTTCGGCGTCGCGCTGGTCAACGACTGGTCCGCCCGCGACATCCAGGCGTGGGAGTACCAGCCGCTCGGCCCGTTCCTCGCGAAGTCGTTCGCCACGTCGATCGGCGCCTGGATCACGCCGCTCGAAGCGTTCTCAGTTGCACGCGTCCCGACGCCGCCGCTGCCTAACAAACTGCACGACTACCTCACCTGCGATCAGCCGTGGGGCCTGGACATCACCATCACCGTCGAGCTGAACGACACGATCGTCGCGAGGCCTCCGTTCCGGGAGATGTCGTGGTCATTTGTGCAACAGCTGGCGCACATGACCGTGAACGGCGCTACGGTGCGCCCAGGCGATCTGTTCGCGTCCGGCACGGTCTCCGGACCGGAGAAGGACGAGCGCGGCTCGTTCCTCGAGCTCAGCTGGGGTGGCAAGGAACCGTTCAAGCTCGACGACGGCTCCACGAGGTCTTTTCTGGAGGACGGCGACACGGTCAGGTTGACCGCGACGGCTCCTGGTGAAGGCGGTTCCGTGGTCGGTCTCGCCGAGGTGGTGGGCACAGTTCGGAGTGCGTGATGGTCGGAGCGACGAAGGAGAGCTCGCTGACCCTGGAACGGGGTCTGGCGCTGCTCCAGGCGGTCGCTGAGGCGGAGTCCGAGGCACCGTCGATCTCGGAGCTCGCCACGGCCATCGGCGCGTCCAGGGCAGCCGTCTACCGGCTCCTCGTGCCGCTCCAGGCGCGCGGTCTCGTGCGCAGGGAGGGCTCGAAGGTCCGGCTCGGCCTCGGCGTGCTGAGACTCGCCTCCAACGTCCTCCCCCAGCTGCGGATGGCGGCGAACCCGGCGCTGCGCGAGCTCGCGGAGAAGGTCGGCGCCACCGCTCACCTGACGGTCGCGGACGGCACCGAGGCCCAGGCCGTCGCCGTCGTCGAACCGTCGTGGACCGCTTTCCACGTCGCGTACCGGGTGGGTTCCCGCCATCCGGTGCACCGCGGGGCGGCCGGCAAGGCCATCTCGCAGCCCGTGGAGACGTGGGTCGTCTCCACCGGTGAGCTGCAGCCCAACGCGTGCGGCGTCGCGGCGCCCGTCCGCGGCGTGCCGGGCCTTCGGGCGTCCGTTGGCGTGGTGGCACTGGAGAAGCTCGACGCGGACGTCGTCGGCCCGCATGTCGTGCGTGCGGCCGAAGAAGTGGCGGCAGCGCTCAAATGACAGAAGAGCGGCTCAGGCGTTGGCGGCTCCTGCTCGGTCCAAGCGCGGAAGACGTGGCGCAGCTGGGCGATGACGACCAACGGCGTGACGGCGCGCTCACGGGTCTCTACGGCGGCGGCAGCGACCGCGGTGCCGGTTTGGGCGCCAGCTCCCCGCAGCTGCACCGGTGGCTCGGCGACGTCCGCAAGTACTTCCCCACGTCCGTCGTCCAGGTGATGCAACGGGACGCGGTCGAGAAGCTCGGCCTCAGGCAGCTCCTGCTCGAACCCGAACTGCTGCAGTCCGTCGAGCCGGACGTGAACCTCGTCAGCACCCTGCTTCAGCTCTCCCGCGCCATCCCCGCCCGCACCCGCGACACCGCGAAAGCCGTGGTGCGCAAGGTTGTGGAGGACATCGAGAAGCGGCTGAAGGACCGGCTCGTCGAGGCCGTCCGCGGCGCTGTCGACCGTTCCAGGCGCACCCGCCGGCCGCAGCTGCAGGACGTCGATTGGGCCACCACGATCAAGGCCAACCTCAAGAACTACCAGCCGCAGCACAAGACCGTCATCGTCGAGGACCTCATCGGCCACCGCAGGCGCAGCAGGACCGCGGCGATGCGGGACGTGATCCTGCTCGTCGACCAGTCCGGCTCGATGGCGGAGTCGTTGGTGCACGCGGCGGTGCTCGGTTCGGCACTGGCGAGCATCCGCTCGGTCTCGACCCGGCTCGTCGTGTTCGACACCGAGGTCGCGGACCTGACCGACCAGCTCAGCGACCCGGTCGACCTGCTCTTCAGCGCCCAGCTCGGCGGCGGCACGGACATCAACCGCGCGGTCGCCTACGCGCAAACGCAGGTCCGCAGGCCCACCGACACGGTCATCGTGATCATCAGCGACCTGTACGAGGGCGGCTCGGAGGCCGAGCTCCAACGACGGGTCCGCGAACTGGTCGCGAGCGGCGTCACCGTCGTGAACCTGCTGGCGCTCAGCGACTCCGGCACACCGGCCTACGACCACGAGCTGGCGGCGAAGCTGTCCGCGTTGGGGGCCCCGGCTTTCGCGTGCACGCCGGACAAGTTCCCCGAACTGCTGGCGGCCGCGCTGCGCAAGGACGACCTCACGCAGTGGGCGGAGTCCGAAGGCATCGCAACGGGCCGTTAGCGCTCCACGACCCGTCCACGGGTGAGGAACGCCAGCCCTCGCGTCATCGCCACGACCCGGCCGCGTTCGTCCGGTCCCGCGATCCAGACCCGTCCGGTGTGCCGGATCAGCACGCGCGCCCGCTCCGGCAGCTCGGGCAGCCGCAGGTTGTTCTCGGAGCCGTCGACCCTCAGGTACGCCTGGCGCCCGATCCGCCGGCCGGGCACGAAGGCCACCGAAACCGGCCGCCACGGAAACCGCTCGATCAGCTGAAGGGTGCCGCGCCGCGTGATGAAGTGCCGCAGTCCCGGCGCCGCCAGTTCCAGCACCACCGGCACGGACAGCACGGTGAGCCACAGCCAGTCGATCATCAGCACGACGCCGAACACCGCGACAGCGAAGAGGATGTGCCCCACCGCGCGACGATCCGCCCGCGCGAGGCAGGTGCCGCTCCAGTTCTCGAGGCCGATCTGCGGGATCATTTCTGGACACGCGCCGGGATGAGCTGCGGCACCCCGCGGAACGTGACCACCGTGTTGCCGGCCGAGTCCGGCGGTACGAACCACACGCGCCGATGGCGCGCGATTCGACCGCGGAGGAGAGGACCTACGCGCAAGGTCAGCAAAAGCGGCGGCGAAGACAGCACGACCAGACGCCCTCCTTCCCATTGCACATGGGCGAAATGCCACGGTTCACCTTCCGGTAAACGCACCGGACGGCGACGCGTCACCACCCACAGCACTGCAGCGGCGAAGAACAGCAGAACCAGCGCCACCGGTGAGGACCACGACCACACGAGTACCAGGACGAACTGGAGGGCGAAGGCCGCGCCGGCCAGAACTGTCCACATCAGGGCACGACGGCTCGCCCGGTCGACACAGTGCCGGGTCCACCGATCGTCGAGCGCCGTCACCTCGGTGGACGGCTTGTTGGGCACGACCACCTGTCCACCGTACAGGTGACACTTCCCTTCCCGAGCGGAGCTAAGTTAGGCTTGCCTAACCTTCGAGGAGGTGCAGCGGTGACCGACACCCAGACCAAGCGCCCGCCGGCGCCGCACGCCGCCGAGCGCGCTCGCACGATCGCGGCTCGCGGTGGTCATGCCGCACTGCTTCCTCAGGCTGGTTCCCGCACCAGCCCGTTGTTCCACCACGTGCACCCGTGCGGAACCACGGTCTTGCTGCTCCCCGACGAACATCCGCTGGTCGGGCAGCTGTGGCAGACCCCGCGGGCCGAGGTGACGGCCATGCTGGAGATCGCCGACCAGGCGCCGGTGCCGTTGCGCGAGCCCGTCCGCGGCCTGCTGTGGCTCACCGGCTGGGTCGCCGCACTGGACGGCCGGGAGGCGCGCGACGAGATCCTCGCGGTCGCCGACGTCCGGCCCGACCACCGGCTGCTGGACGCGGGCCACGGCGTCTCCGTGCTGAGGCTCACACCCGCGTCGATGGTGATCGCGGACGCCGAGGGCACGTCGTCGATCCGGCCGGAGCAGTTCGCAAGCGCGATGCCGGACCCGTTCTGCCGCAACGAGGACCACTGGCTGCGGCATCTGGAGGCCGCGCACCGCGACGTCGTCGGCCAGCTCGCCCGGCACCTGCCGGAGGAGCTGCAGAACGGTCACGTGCGCCCGCTCGGGCTCGACCGGTTCGGGCTGCGGCTGCGCGTCGAGGCCGAATGCGACGACCACGACGTGCGGATCGCGTTCTCCAAGCCGGTCAGCACGCCGACGGAACTCGCCGCCGAGCTGCGACGACTGATGGGCTGCCCGTTCCTCTCCCAGAGGTAGCCTCGCGCGGGTGACCTTGATTCCCGCTGCGATTCCGACTGACGAGAAGCGCGGTTACCAGCTCGAGCTGCTGATCGTCTTCAGCATGACGCTCGGGTTGTCCGGCCTGCGCAGTCTCGTGCGGCTGATCGACAGCCTCCTGCAGCCGACCCCGCTGAACCAGCAGTCGGTCGCGATCAACGTCCCGCAGGCGCGCGCGGATCTGCTGGACCTCGTGGCCCAGCTGCTCGGCGTGCTGCAGCTCGCCGCGTGGGGCGGGATCGGCCTGTACCTGTTGTGGCGCACCGGGATCAAGCTGCGCGTGATCGGCCTCGACGGCACCCGCAAGCTCGCGGACTCACTGGGCGCGCTGGGACTCGCCGCGATCATCGGCATCCCCGGCCTCGCGTTCTACTTCGCCGCGTGGGCACTCGGGCTGAACCTCGCCGTCCAACCGTCCACTTTGGACAACGCGTGGTGGATGAGCCTGGCGCTGATCCTCGCCGCCGCCGGCAACGCGTGGGCCGAGGAGGTGCTCGTTGTCGGATACCTGATCACGCGGCTGCAGCAGCTCGGGTTGCGGCAGTGGACGGCCCTGTTCGCGGCCGCCGTGCTGCGCGGCTCGTACCACCTCTACCAGGGCTTCGGCGGGTTCGTCGGCAACCTGGTCATGGGCCTGGTGTTCGGCTTCTACTGGCAGCGCACCAGGCGTCTGTGGCCACTGGTGATCGCTCACACGATCCTCGACGTGGTCGCTTTCGTCGGTTACACAATGTTGCGCGGCAAAGTGAGCTGGTTGCCGTAATGATTCGACCGTAGAATCTGATATTCCACACCATTCGTTGCGAGTTTAGGCCCAGCAGCGGCGATTTGTGCTGTTCAGGGTTACGCTCGTTCGGTGACTGCGCACACGATCGCCGAGACCGAAGCACTCCCGGACGCCGCGCCCCGTGCGGACAGCGAGGTCGGCCCGCTGCGCACGGTGCTGCTGCACCGGCCGGGCAACGAGCTCAAGAGGCTCACCCCGCGCAACAACGACCAGCTGCTGTTCGACGGCGTCCCGTGGGTCGGCAGGGCCCAGGAGGAGCACGACGCGTTCGCCGCGACGCTGACCTCGAAGGGTGTCGAGGTCCTACTGCTGGCCGACGTGCTGGTCCAGGCGCTGGAGGACAACCGCGCGCGCATCGCGGGCATCCACAGCGCCGTCAACGAGCGCCGCCTCGGCATCGACCTGGCCGATGCGCTGCGCAGCCACCTCACCTCGCTGGACGCGCCACAGCTCGCGCAGGTGCTGATGACCGGCATGACGTTCGAGGAGCTGCCCGCCGCCGAAGGTGCGTCGCTGGTGCGCAGGATGCACCTGCCGATCGACTTCGCCGTCGACCCGCTGCCGAACCTGCTCTTCACCCGCGACTCGTCCGTCTGGGTCGGCGACCGCGTGGCCATCACGTCGCTCGCGCTGCCCGCCCGCGACCGCGAGACGACGCTGACCGACCTGATCTACGCCTACCACCCGCGGTTCCGCCGCACGGGCCGCGCGTACGGCGCCCACTCGGCCCCGCTGGAGGGTGGCGACGTGCTGCTGCTCGCGCCGGGCGTGATCGCCATCGGCGTCGGTGAGCGCACGACCCCGGCGGGCGCCGAGTCGTTCGCCCGCTCGGCGCTCGCGGACGGTCTCGCGCACACGGTGCTGGCGGTGCCGATCGCGCAGGAACGCGCCACGATGCACCTCGACACCGTCTGCACGATGGTCGACCGGGACGCCGTGGTGATGTACCCGGCGATCAGGCACAACCTGTCCGCGTACCCGATGCGCCTCGACGGCAACGGCGGCGTGCGCGTCGACGGCCCGGTGCCGTTCCTGGAGGCGGCAGCCGAAGCGATGGGCATCGAGCGGCTGCGGGTGATCGACACCGGCCTCGACCCCGTCACCGCGGAGCGCGAGCAGTGGGACGACGGCAACAACACGCTGGCAGTCGGTCCTGGTCTCGTCGTGGCGTACGAGCGCAACGTCGAGACGAACGAGCGCCTGGAGGCAGCGGGCATCGAGGTGCTGCGCATCGCCGGTTCGGAACTGGGCTCCGGCCGCGGCGGCCCGCGGTGCATGTCGTGCCCGATTGACCGCGCGCCATTGGTGTGACCGTTAGGAATGCCTAACCTTTGTTTGGTTCACCTTTCCAAACAAAGGTTAGCTTTTCCTGGAATGCGGGGGTCTCTGTTTTGAGCTAACGTACTCCGCATGGCCTCGAACGTGAAGAAGATTGCCCTGAAGAAGTCCAAGTTCCACGAGCTCCTGCAGACTCAGGTCGGCAACGAGTTTTCCGCCTCGCAGCAGTACATCGCGCTCGCCGTGTGGTTCGACAACGAGGACCTCCCGCGCCTCGCGTCGCACTTCTACAAGCAGGCTCTCGAAGAGCGCAACCACGCGATGATGATCGTGCAGTTCCTCATGGACAACGACATCCCGGTCGCCATTCCCGGCACCGCCGAGCCGATCAACGAGTTCAAGGCACCGCGCGACCTCGTCGACCTGGCCCTGCGCCAGGAGCAGCAGGTCACCGACCAGATCGTCGCCCTCGCCAGGGCCGCCCGCGAGGAGGGCGACTACATCGGCGAGCAGTTCATGCAGTGGTTCCTCAAGGAGCAGGTCGAGGAGGTTTCCTCGATGAAGACGCTGCTCACGATCATGGACCGCGCGGACGGCAACATGTTCTACGTGGAGACGTTCCTCACCCGCGAAACCGTGGGCGACGGCGGCGACTCCGGCGCTCCGACCGCCGCCGGTGGCACGGTCTGAGTTTTCTTCGCACGCTTGAGTGCCTGTTTTCTTCGAGCCCGCCTCACCTTCACCGGTGAGGCGGGCTTTTTCGGTTGAGCCGGGCCGCCTGCCGCGTCAGGTATTCTCGCTCGGCGAGGTTCGACGCTTTTTCAGCCGCCTCAACGTAAAGCCGCGCCGCCGTTTGCTCGTCACCGTCCCGCTCGTGGAGGTAGGCGGCCACAGCCGTGTAGCGCGGCAGTGAGTCGTCGAGCTCTCCGAGCGCTTTCAGCCCGGCGCGCGGCCCGTCCGCCTCACCCACGGCCACGGCGCGGTTGAGCCGCACGATCGGGCTGTCGGTGAGCTTGGCGAGCTCGTCGTACCACTCGACGATCTGCACCCAGTCCGTTTCCCCGGCTTCGGGTGCGTCGGCGTGCAGTGCCGCGATGGCCGCCTGGGCCTGGAACTCGCCGAGCCGGTCCTTCGCGAGCGCTGCCTGCAGGATCTCCACGCCCTCCGCGATCATCCTGGTGTCCCACCTGCTCCGGTCCTGGTCCGCGAGCGCGACCAGACTGCCGTCGGCGGCAGTTCTGCTGGCACGCCTGGCGTGGTGCAGGAGCATGAGGGCGAGCAGGCCGGCGACCTCGGGATGGTCGATGGCAGCGGCGAGCTGCCGGGTGAGCCGGATGGCCTCGGCGGCGAGGTCGACGTCGCCGGAGTAGCCCTCGTTGAAGACGAGGTAGAGCACGCGCAAGACGGTGGCGACGTCGCCCGGCTGGTCGAACCGCACGTCGCCGACCGTCTTCTTGGCGCGGCTGATGCGCTGAGCCATGGTCGCCTCTGGCACGAGGTAGGCCTGGGCGATCTGACGGGTGGTCAGGCCACCGACGGCCCGCAGGGTGAGCGCGACCGCCGATGAAGGTGTGAGGGACGGATGCGCGCACAGGAAGTAGAGCTGCAGCGTGTCGTCGGTGTCCGACGCCGCCCCCGGCGCCGGTTCCGCCTCGACGAGGTCCTCACGACGCTTTCGCGCCGTCTCGGCCCGGGTCGCGTCGAGGAACTTGCGCCAGGCCGCCGTGACCAGCCACCCCTTCGGATCCCGCGGCGGATCGTCCGGCCACACGCGAACAGCCTCGATCAGCGCGTCCTGCACGGCGTCCTCGGCCGCCGCGAAGTCGGCTCCGCGGCGGACGAGAATCCCGAGCACTGCCGGCGTGAGGCTCCTGATCAGCGCATCGTCCATGCTCACTCCGTGATCGTCGGCGGGTTGCCGTAGAACGGACGGACTTCGAGCCACTCGTGGATCGGCTTGCCGTCCTTACCCGGCGCCGCCGACAGCTCTCCCGCCAGCTCGATCGCACGCTCGTAGCTGTCGACGTCGACCACCATCCACCCGGCGATCAGATCCTTCGTCTCGGCGAACGGCCCGTCGGTGACCGGCGGCTTGCCCTCACCGTCGTACCGGACCCACGTGCCCTCCGTGGAAAGCGCCTGGCCGTCGACGAACTCGCCGGTCCCCTCCAGCTTGGCCGCGAAGTCGCGCATGTACTGCACGTGCGCGGTGATCTCGTCCTGCGTCCACTGGTCCATCGGCACGTCGTTGACCGCCGCCGGGGCGCCGCGGTAGTGCTTGAGCAGCAGGTACTTGGCCATCTCCGGTGTCTCCCTCTGTGCGTTGCGACCCATCTTGGTCGGTTTCACAGCGGGGACGGAGCCGTTCGGAGCTTCTCGACACCCCTCTTCAAGATTTTTCCGCTAGTTGTGGCAGTCCTGGTCCGCGAGCGAGATGAACGCTGCAACGACCTTGCCCTTGTCCAGGCCGAAGACGAACCTTGCTGCCGGGTTGTTGTCGGCGACGGCGCTGTAGGAGTAGTTCGGACCGATCGGCTTGAGGTTGGTGTATTCGGCCTTGAGCTTCGCCTCGGTCACACCGATGCCGACGCCATCGGACGACATCGCCGGGGAGAAGGTGATGGTCGAGACGCCCAGTTTCGTGGACACCCACGTCTTCTCGCTGGTTCCGATGACGTCGTGAAGCGTGCAGGTGTGGGCACCCGTGTCGCTACCGTGGAGTTGAGGGCCGATCAGCTTGGCGTCCAGGGCCTGCTGCCGCGTCATGCCGAGCTTGAGCTTGCCGTAGCCGAACGAGTCGATCACCGGTCTGGCCGGTGGCGCCGGCGCGTTCGTGACGGTCTGGGTCACGACCTCGGTCACCACCGACACGGCGGGCTCCGGCACGGGCGGCGTTGAAGTGGCGTTGTTGTCGGGCGTCGGCGTCTGCGTCGGCGTCGGCGTGGACGTGCAGGCAGCCAGGCCGAGAGCCGCGGCGACGGTGACGAGGATGAGGATGAGCGAGCGGTTCATTTCTTGTTCTCCAGATGTGGGTTGGTTGCTGAGAACTCTGCTGGAGCCGCCTCCAAGGAACCTGCAGACGGCCTGCAAGTCCCTGCACGGCGGTGTCAGAGCAGGTACATCGAGCAGTCGGTGGCCTTGACGCCGAGCTTGGCGGTGACGACCTCGTTCGCGTCGTTGCCGGGCTCGCCGGTGAAGGAGTAGAGGTGGGTGCCGTCCAGGTCGACGGACCAGCCGCTGCGGTACTCGGTGGCGTTCGGGTAAGCACGCCTCACCTCGGCGAAGGTCGAGCCGGTACCGATGCCCCTGGACGTCCTCGCGTCGGCGGGCAGTGAGATGCGGACGACGCCGTGCTTCCTCGAGACCGCGATCCTGTCGTCGCCCACGCAGATGCCGTCGCCGTCGCTCTCCCAGGTCAGGGTGGTCAGACCGGCGGCCCTGGCCTCGTCGAGCGTCATGCCGAGCTTCATCGCGCCGTAGCCGAGGCGTCCGTCGGACTTCACAGCCTGCGGCTTGGGCGGGTGGGTGACCGTGGACGTCACGACCTCGGTCACCACGGAGGGCGGCGCCGGCGTTTCGGCCGGGGCGGAGGAAGGCGTCATTTGCGGCGCGGCGTTGTTTTCCGGCGCGGGCGCGGAAGTGCACGCGGCGATTCCGGCGACTGCGACAGCGGCAAGGAAGACGAGCTTGATCGAGCTGTTCATTCAAACCCCCAGGCTTGTTCAGAAGACATCCATAAGACGCCATTCCTGACTGGTGGTTGCGAAGCCTGCTGTCACAGAAAAGTCACGACAAACGCCCGCCAAATGGGCGCATAAAAGGCATAGGACGTCGCCTGAGCTGGACGGTTGCCAGCAAGGTCGTCACGAGAATGTCACAACATCGGCGAGGCGAAAAGGGGCTGCTGAAGTCCCGCCGCACCCCCAAGAACGGCAGGACTTCAGCAAGATCAAATGGTCAGGCCATCGAGCAGTCGTTGGCGTTCAAACGCATTCGAACGGTGGTAACCGTGACGCCATCGGTTTCGAACACGTACGTCCATTTCGGCGTTGCCGCCATTTCCACCCGCAGTTCCGAACCGTTCTGCGTGGCCGTCGGATAGGAGGTCTTCACGTCGGCCACCTTCGAGCCCGCGCCGACACCCCGCTGCGTCTTGGCGTAGCTCGGCAGAGTCAGCCGGACGATTCCCCTGGCCGGCGAGATGATCGTGGCGTTGCTGTCCGGCACGGTCGTCGTGGCGTAGGCGACGCACCTGCCTTCCGCGTCGGCGGGGCTGCTCGGCTCGACCAGCGAGCCGGTCTTCAGCGCGTCCGCCTCGCTCATCCCGAGCGCGAGCTTGCCGACCGCGCCAGGCTCGGCGGGCGGCGGGGCCGGCGGAGTGGTCGTGCGCGGTTTGGTGGAGCTTGATCCCGTGGTGCCGCCGGGAGTGCCTGGGGTGTTGCCGTTGGAGTTCGGTGTAGGAGGGTTGACCGTAACGATCGTGGTCTGGGTGATGGTGCTGACCGACGGCGAGGGCGGGGTCGAGGAGGAGGTCGGCAGAGAGGTCGGCAGCAGGTCACCTGCCGTGCGGTCCGTCGACGAAGGCAGCTGGGTCAGTCCGATCCCGGCACCGATCAGGGTGACCACGGCGAAAGCGGTGGTCACGGCGGAGCGTCGTCGTCGCCGGCGATCGGCACCGCGAAGCACCGCGTCGGTCGCGTCCGGAGTCACGTGGACGTCCAGCCGATCGTCGCTGAAGAGCCTGCGCAGCTCGTCGTCGAGGTCGTCGCCCACCGGTCAGTCCTTTCCCAGGCGTGTCCGCAGACTCGCCATCGCCTTGCTGCTCTGGCTCTTCACGGTGCCGCACGAGATGCCGAGCGCGTTCGCGATCTCGGCTTCGGAGAGGTTCTCGTAGTAGCGCAGCACGATCACCGCGCGCTGCCGCGGCGGCAGTTCGCGCAGTGCTTGCCAGAGCGGTTCGTTTTCGAGCCTGCTCAGCTCGGGAGCCACGGCACCGCTGTCAGGGAGGTCCGCGACGAGGCTCTCGCGGCGACGACGGCGCCAGATGCTGATGTGTGTGTTGGCCATGGCCCTGCGGACGTACGCGAGCGGGTCGTCACCCTTTCCCTGCACCGACATCCAGCGTGAACCGACCTTCTCCAGCACGGACTGCACGAGGTCGGCCGCGTCGTGCGGGTTTCCGGTCAGGGCGTGTCCATAACGCAGAAGTCCGGGCATGGACATGCGCACGAACTCCGCGAAATCCCCCACGGCTTCTGCTCTTCCCCCGCCGCGTTCGGCGGCCGACTCCAGCTGCAGCACCGCCGTCACGGAAACGCCCCCTCCCCGAAGCGACAACTGGCTCCGGGAAGGTCACGCTCGGGTGCGCGAAACGGTTGCCCTACTTAATCACAGAACGGCAACGGCTTCCGGCAGAACGAACGAACCGTCCTGCTCACAGGGGAAGGCGTGCACCTCGGCGACGGCCTGCACCGGAATCGGCCCGTACACGTGCGGGAACCACAGCGGCGAGTCCGCCACCGCCTCCCACCTGACCGGCACGCCGAGCAGCTTCGGATCGATCACGAGCAACAGCAGCCCGCTCTGCCCGTGGAAGAACTTGCCGGCCGTCACGTGCACGACGCCCCGGTCGGAGCAGTGCACGAACTCCTCGCCCGCCGGCGAGATCGAACCGGCCGACTGGGCCGCAGCCCAGTCGGCCGTCGAGATGATGTGCAGCAGCACTTATCCACAGCCCCTTGTGGACAACCCTGTGGACAGAGTCATCGGAGCGTGATCTGACGGCCCCGCAGGCCGTCACGGGCCCGGCGCTCGGCGTCGGTCAGCGGCTCGTCGGACGCCAGCGCCTCCAGCAAACGCTTGCCCAGCGTCTCGGCCGGCTCCGCCCACTCGCGCGCGTGCATCTCGCGGTCGAGGTCCCAGACCGGCACGAGCAGGCCGTGCGCGCGGAACGAACCGGCATAGCGGGAGCCTTCGCCGAGGTCCAGCTCACCGCGGGCGGCCAGGCGCGCCATCGCGGGCACCAGCTTCTCCTCCGGCTCGGGACGGACCCAGCGCAGGTGCGCCTTGTCGCCCGCGTCCACCCAGTACGCGGCCTTCACGCCGGGAGCGTCGAGGCGCTCGGTCGGCAGGATCGCCGCGTTCGCGCGCTCGAGTGACAGCGCCACCTCACCGGTCGGCTCGGTGCCCTCCGGCATCCACCACACGAAGTCGCTGTGCAGCTCCGGCGTGATCTCGGCCTCGGGGTCGAGCAGGTCCTGCAGGCGGCCGGGGTTCTCGCCGTTGTCGGGGCCGACGACCGGCAGCACGTCACCGGTCCTGGCCTGCTGCGCCCACTGCAGCGCGCGAGCCAGGTCGCGGCTGATGTCGCCGGACCGCGTCTGCACCTGCAGGCCGATGAACGGCACGTCGTCGCCGCGGATCAGACCGGCGGCCGCCATCGGCAGCACCGTGGCCAGCGTGACCTCGCGACCGTCCTTGACCGGCAGCTTGGCGATCGCGGACGGCACGAACTCGCGCAACGCGATCAGCTCGCACTCGGCGGCCAGGCCCTCGAACGGCCGGGAAACGATCACGTCGGTCGCGCCGCCGGGCGCGCCGTGGCAGGCCTTGTAGCGCTTGCCGGACCCGCACGGACAGGGCTGCTTCGGGTTGATCCCGTCCTTGGGTGCGTCCTTGACCGCGGTCCGCTTGGCCACCTTGGCCCTCCTCGTGTTCAGGCTTGGTCAGGTCGCCAAGTTAGCCGTCAGCAGGCGGCGGGTGTTCGCCGGGGCGTTCGTCGCGAGGTAGCGGACCCCCAGGTCACGGCACAGCGCGACGTCCTCCGCGCTGTCCACCGTCCACACGTACGTCTCGTGCCCCGCCCGGCGCGCCCGATCGACGTAACCGGGGTCGTTGCGCAGAACGTGCACACCGGGCCCGGTGTAGTCGGCGAACGACGGCAGCGCGCCACTGCGGTACCGGCCGAGGCGGTCGAGCAGCAGCACCGTGCGGATGTCCGGCGCCTGGTCGCGGAACGCCTTCACGGCAGTGGGCGAGAACGACATCATGACGATCTGGCTGTCGAGCTTGTGCCTCTTGAGTGCCTCGACGAGCTTGCGTTCGATCTCGTTGCGGTAGCGGACCGGGTGCTTCGTCTCGATGAAGAGCTGCACGTTCGAGCCCTTGACCAGCTCCAGCAGCTGGTCCAGCACGAGCAGCTCGGCCGGCTGGCCATGACGGTGCCAGCTGCCGTAGTCGTGCTTCTTCAGCTCTTCCAGCGTGAGCGCACTGACCGTGCCACGGGCGTTGGACGTGCGGGTGAGCGTGCGGTCGTGCACACACACGATCTCACCGTCCTTGGAGAGGCGGATGTCGCACTCGAGTCCGTCCGCACCCTCCTTCAAAGCCAGCTCGTAGGCGCCGATGGTGTGCTCGGGACGGTCGGTGGACGCGCCACGGTGCGCGACGATCGATGGCAGCTGCACAACCCCGAACGATAGTTCGTAGGCAACAATTTGAGGCATCAATCAAATGGACGTGGACGAAACGCGGATCGCGACTTACCGTCCCGCCTTGTGACGTTCGACCAGCGTGATCCCGCGTTCATCGCCGACCCGTACCCGGCCTTCGCCGCCCTGCGCGAAGCCGGTGAGGTGCATCACCATGAGCAGATGGGCGTCGCGGTCGCCGTCTCGCACGCCGCCTGTTCCGCCGTGCTGCGGCACCGCTCGCTCGGCCGGATCTGGTCGGACGTGAAGCCGGTGGAGCAGTTCATGGCGTTCAACCTGCTGCACCGCAACTCGCTGCTGGAGAACGAACCGCCCACGCACACCCGCCTGCGCCGACTGGTCGCCGCCGCGTTCGGCCGCGGTCACGTCGAGCGCCTGCGCCCGTGGGTCGCCGACCTGGCCGACCGGCTGGTCGACGAACTGGTCGCGAAGATCGACGACCAGGGCCAGGGCGACCTGCTCGCCCACGTCGCCGCGCCACTTCCGGTCGAGGTGATCGCCGAGCTGCTCGGCGTCCCCGGCCAGGACCGCTACCTGCTGCAGCCGTGGTCGAACGCCATCGTGAAGATGTACGAGTACGGCCTGCCCGCCGAGCAGCAGGAGGCCGCGGAACGCGCCGCCGCGGAGTTCGTCGCCTACCTGCGCGAACTGATCGCGCTGCGCCGCAAGACCCCCGGCTCCGACCTCGTCTCCGACCTGGTCGCCGTCACCGACACCGACGGCGCCAGGCTGACCGAGGACGAACTCGTCGCCACCGCCGTGCTCCTGCTGATGGCGGGCCACGAGGCCACGGTCAACGTCATCGGCAACGGCGTCTACGCCCTGATGTGCCACCGCTCGCAGTGGGAACGCCTCTCGCCCGATCTCATGCCCACGGCTGTCGAGGAGCTCATCCGCTTCGACTCGCCGTTGCAGCTCTTCGAACGCACCGCCACCGAACGCGTCGAGATCGCCGGCCACGTCGTCGAGCCGGGCGAGAAGATCGCCGCGCTGCTCGGTGCGGCCGCGCGCGACCCGCTGGTCTTCGAGAACCCGGACACGCTCGACGTCGGCCGCGAGAAGAACCAGCACCTCGGGTTCGGCATGGGCATCCACTACTGCCTGGGTGCGCCGCTGGCCCGCATCGAGGTGGAGGCGGCGCTGTCCTCGTTGCACCGCAAGCTGCCCGGTGCCGTGCTGGCCGAGGAACCGAACCGGCGCGCGGAGTTCGTGATCCGCGGCCTGCACTCGCTCCCGCTCGGCGCGGAGTAGCTATCGCTTGGGATAGCGCTTGGGGAGCTTGAGACCCCGTTCCTTCATGACGGTGCGCAAGCGGTCCGGGTAGTCGGTGATGATGCCGTCCACGCCGTCGTCGATCAGCTTGTGCATCGTCGCCGGGTCGTTCACCGTCCACGGGATCACCTTCAGCCCGTGGCGCTGAGCGTCAGCGACGAGTTCCTTCGTGGTGAAGGGAACGTAGTTCGGGTCGCCGACCTTGCCGTTCTGCGGATTGCCGTGAACCGGCGACAAAGCCTTGGCGCCGAAGGACTTCACGGCGCGGGCGACGCTGCCGCCGAAGTCGTCCAGGTTCAGTCCACCCGTCCACGGCGAGCCGGGACGCAGGAACTCCGGCTGCGTCAGCGCCACCAACGGGATGCGCGGCTCGACCTCGCGCAGCCGCATCAACGTGCCCCAGTCGAACGACTGGATCGTCACGTTGGGCAGGAAGCCCGAACGCCGGATCTCACGGACTGCGCGCTGCACGAACTGCTCACGCGGTGCGGTCTCGTGCGGTGCGGCGGCCTCGACCTTGGTCTCGATGTTGAAGCGGATGCCCCACGCGCGGTGCTTGCGCGCCAGGTCGAACAGCTCGGCGAGCGTGGGCATGCGGGCGCCGGGCGAGAGCTCCTGGTCCGGGTACTGCGACCACCGCGTGCTGCCGCAGTCGAGGGTGCGGACCTGGGCGAACGTCAGGTCCTTCACGTACTTGCCCGCGTAGGGGAACTCGGGATCACCTGCGAACGCAGGCTTGGTGTCGAGGCACTTCGCCGGGTTCGTCCTGCGGTCGTGGGTGATGACCTCACGGCCGTCCCTGGTGATCTGGAGGTCGAGTTCCAGCGTCGTGACGCCGAGTTCGAGCGCCTTGCCGAACGCCTTGACCGTGCTCTCCACCGTGAGACCGATGCCGCCGCGGTGGGCCTGCAGGTCGAAGTCCCTGTGGTGGTTCGCCTCAGCTGCCGACGGTGTGGCCATTGCGATCACCAGAGCCCCGACGAGTGTCCGCATCCACCCAACCTGGCACTCGCGCGGCGTGGCGGGAAGGTCCTGACGTACGAACGTCGCCTGAACAGATTCAGCGGGGCGAGCCGGAGGCGCGGACCGAACGAAGTGGCGGTTCCGGCGCGTCCTTCACCTCGACGACGCGCATCAGCCGGACGGACGCGGCGTCCACCGGCAGCATCAGGGTGGTGATGCGGCGGATGACCAGCGCACCGGCCACCAGCGCGCCGACGAGCACCAGGTTGGCGACCGTGTGCACGAGGATGGCGTCGGCCTGGGACTGGATGCTGTCGCCGACGATCCGCCACAGCCAGGTGATCACGACCATCAGGTACGACGCCGCCCACAGGCCCCACCACCAGAGCAGGAGCTTGGAGGGGCGGGGACGTTCGTCGGCCGGGCGGCGGGCGACGGCGTGCTCGAGCTCGGCCATCACCGAGCCGGGCACGACGAGGTTCACGCCGGGCACCAGGAGACTGAGCAGGGCGGAGCGGCCGGAGCGGGAAGGGCCGTAGCCCACGATGGTGGCGGCGACCTTGCGGGCGCGGTGGACCCACAACGCGCCGAAGAGCAACGCCAGCTGCCAGCCGAACATCAGGATGATCTCGGAGGTCAGGACCATCGCGTCGGAGGTGGCGACGACGTTCGGGGAGAGCGCGCCGTACCGGCTCAGCGCGAGCAGGACGTAGCGCCAGATCTCGGAGCCCGCTGCCCACAGCGCGAGCCCTGCGACGAGCCAGAGGGTGTTCTGCGCGGTCTTGCCCAGCCTGCGCACACCGTCGACCGAGTCGGCCTGCTCGACGGTGCCGGCCACGGCCGTCGGCCAGCGCCACGCCAGCAGCGGGAAGCCCCAGCGCGGCGGGACCGGGTAGTTCGGCGGGCCACCGTAGGACAACCGCTGCGACCGGCGCGAAGGCTGCGGGTACGCACCGGATGGCGGCGTCGCCACCCAGTCCACACGCATCGGCTGCAACGGCTGCACGATCAGATGACCTCGGGTTCCATGCCGTCGACGCCGCCTTCGAGAGGACGGCCGTGAGCGTCCCAGTGCTGCATGCCGCCCTCGACGTTGACGGCCTCCCAGCCGTTCTCGTTGAGGTACTGGGTCACGCGGGCGGAACGGCCACCGGCCCGGCACACGACGTAGAGCTGCACGTCGTTCGGCACCTCGTCGAGCCGGGCACCGATCTCGCTCATGGGGATGTGCAGCGCGCCGGGCGCATGGCCGGCGTCCCACTCGTCCTGCTCGCGCACGTCCAGCAGGACGGCGCCCTCCGGCAGCACGGCGGGAACGTCAGCGATCTCCACGCTTGGAACAGTCACGCCCTAGATGTTGCCATGCCGGAGGTTGCACGGACGTGAACCTCCGGCACGGCACACCCTCAGGCCACCCCCGCGATGGCGGGCCCGAGCCTCGCGAACTGCTCCTCGGTCAGCGGCAACGTGGCCCGGCCGGCCCCGAAACGTTCCCAGGAACCCGGCTGCTTCGGGTCAGGGCGCACGTCCGGGCTGCCGTAGTTGCGCAGTTCGACCCGCACGAACAGACCGTCCTTGCGAAACACCTCCAGCACCTGCTTGAGCGACTGGAACGGCTCGTACGGCCGCACGCTGTGCAGCTGCATGACCGTGCCATCGGCGCTGGACAGCCGCCTGGCCGGTTCGCAGTCGCCGGTCACCCAGAGCATGTCGTCCGCATGAAACTGCGGGGTACCGGCGAACCTGCCGGCGGAGATGCTGATGCTGCCGGTCCCGCCGGAGTCCGTCACGTCGAACTCGATGGCGTCGCGAATGGAGTTGCCCGGCGCGTTGCTGATGGTCATCTCCGGCAACTCCCGCCGCACCACATCGATCAACCCGTCGACGGACTTGGCGGACAGCTCCTCTGTGCCGAGCCCGAACACCTCGAGGGGTTCCCTCGAGTTGCACAGCGGAATCTGCAGCACTTGGCGACCGGCGGGCGGAGGCGCGCTCGTCGCCGGCTGCCAGGTGCGGTAGGGCTGCTGGGCCGGTGTGTTGACCCGTGGCCAGCTCAGCGAGTGCTCCACGGTGGCGGGACCGTTCGGCTGGTCCGCCGGCGTGGAGTCCGGGGCGGCGTGGTTCAGCGTCGTGGCACCGATGCCGATGCCGGCGACCACCGCCACCACACCGAGCATCGCGCCCGCGCGCTGGGCGAACACCCGGCGTCGGCCGCGCTTGAGCACGTGGTCCAAGGTTGTCGTGGGAGGCGGGGCGGAGACGTCGAGAGCTCCGCGCAGCTTCTCTTCGATGTTCATCAAGCACACTCCGAGTTGACCGGCTCGCCGTACGCCTCGCGGAGCGTCGCCAAGCCTCTGGCTGTCTGGCTCTTGACGTTGCCCACCGAACAGCCCAGCTCAGCGGCCGTCTGCTCGATGGACAGGTCGTGCACGAACCTCAGCACGAGCGTGGCCCGCTGCTTCGGGGGCACCTGCCGCAACGCCGCGTGCAACCGGGCGTCGGGATCGTCGTAATCACCGTCGACCCCGTGCTCGGGCAGGTCGGCGACCGGGTCCTCGCGACGACGGCGCCTGCTGTCGAGGAACAACCGCGTCACGATGGTGCGGACGTAGCCCACCGCCGTTTCGCGCCTGATGCTCGGCCACTTCGCGTACGCCTTCACGAATGCGTTCTGCGCGAGCTCTTCCGCCTCCGACCAGTCGCCGCACAGCGCGTAGGCCGTACGTCGTGCCCAGTCGAATCTGCTCGTGAAGAACTCCGAGAACTCCTCGTCTCGTCGCACTCCGGTCCCCCAAGCTCGTGCTGTGTACGCGTTCAATACGCGGCCAGCGTCAGCAGGGTTGCACGCACGAAAACGGGCCGCCCCGCAGGGACGGCCCGTTCTTCGAAGGTGAAGCGGTCAGTGCGCGATGGCCTTCTCGGCGCCCGCACCGGTGAGGGAGCGGACCTCCATCTCGGCCTGCTTGATCGGGTCGGCCTTCTCCTTGGAGAGGATCGTGCCGACGTAGCCGAGCAGGAACGCGACCGGGATCGACACGATGCCGGGGTTCGACAACGGGAAGAGCGCGAAGTCGGCGTTCTTGAACATCGACGTCGGCTGGCCGGAGACCGCGGGCGACAGGACGATCAGGGTGATCGTCACGATCAGACCGCCGTAGATGCTCCACAGCGCGCCCGAGGTGTTGAACCTCTTCCAGAACAGCGAGTAGAGGATCGTCGGCAGGTTGGCGGAGGCCGCGACCGCGAACGCCAGCGCCACGAGGAACGCGATGTTCTGGCCGTTGGCGATGATGCCACCGACGATCGACACGATGCCGATCACGATCGCGGTCAGGCGGGCGACCTTGACCTCGGAGTCCTTGTCCTCCGCCTGGCCCTTCTTGATGATGTTGGCGTAGATGTCGTGCGCGAACGACGCCGACGCCGTGATCGTCAAGCCGGCCACGACCGCGAGGATCGTCGCGAACGCCACCGCCGCGATCAGGCCGAGCAGGATCGGACCACCGAGCTCCAGTGCGAGCAGCGGAGCAGCCGAGTTCGCCTTGCCGGGCGCCGCGTTGATCTTGTCCGGACCGACCAGCGCACCGGCGCCGTAGCCGAGGACCAGCGTGAACAGGTAGAAGATGCCGATCAGCCAAATGGCCCACACGACCGAGCGACGGGCTTCCTTCGCGGTCGGCACGGTGTAGAAGCGCATCAGGATGTGCGGCAGACCCGCGGTGCCGAGCACCAGGGCGAGGGCCAGCGACAGGAAGTCGAGCTTCGTCGTGCCGTTCTTGCCGTACGCGAGCCCGGGGCCGAGCAGCTTCTCGCCGGCCTTCGGCGCGTTGTCGACCGCGGCACCGAGGACGGAGGAGAGGTTGAAGCCGTACTTGCCGAGCACCCAGAGGGTCATGATGCCCGCACCGGCGATCAGCAGGACCGCCTTGATGATCTGCACCCAGGTGGTGCCCTTCATACCGCCGATGAGGACGTAGGCGATCATCAGGGCGCCGACCACGGCGATGACGAGAGCCTGGCCGCCGGTGCCCGTGATGCCGAGCAGCAGAGCGACGAGACCACCGGCACCGGCCATCTGGGCCAGCAGGTAGAAGAACGAGACGGCCATCGTCGACGTGGCGGCCGCCGCGCGGACCGGACGCTGACGCATCCGGAAGCTCAGCACGTCGCCCATCGTGTACTTGCCGGTGTTGCGCAGCAGTTCGGCGACCAGCAGCAGCGCGATGAGCCACGCCACGAGGAAGCCGATCGAGTACAGGAAGCCGTCGTAGCCGTTGAGGGCGATGGCGCCCGCGATGCCGAGGAACGACGCGGCGGAGAGGTAGTCACCAGCGATCGCGACGCCGTTCTGGGGGCCGGTGAACGCGCGGCCGGCGGCCAGGTAATCGGCAGCGGTCTTCGTGTTGCGGCTCGCCCGGATGACCACGAACAGCGTGACCAGGACGAAGACACCGAAGATGCTGATGTTGAGGATCGGGCTGCCGTTGTTCACTTGCCGTCTCCCTCGATCTCACCGCGGAGCTTCTCCGCCAACGGGTCGAGGTGCTTGTTGGCGTGCCGCACGTACAACGTCGTGATCACGAACGTCGACACGAACTGCAGCAGACCGAAGATCAACCCGACGTTGATGTTGCCGATCACCTTGGTGGACATGAAGCCGTGCGCGTAGTCCGCGAGCAGCACGTACAGCAGGTACCACGCGAGGAACAGCCCGGAGACCGGGAACACGAACTTGCGCAGCCGGTGCTTCAGCTGGGCGAAGTCCTCACTTGCTTGTACGTCGACCCACTTCTGCGCATCGGGGCCCGACTCGCTCGGGGTGTGCTCGACAGTGCTCACAGTCCCCTCCTCGCCGTACTCGTCGTAGGTGCCAGCAACGTGACGTGCACGTAGTGCCTCCAGGTGCGGTCCGTTCTTGGTCAGGAACCGTATGGAGACTTGAGTCACTCAGGTAAGACCCCGTTCGTGCCCATGCGCCCAGCAGTCGGGTGATGCGACGAACGGTCAGTATGCGTAGACGAACAGCACTCTGCGTGACGGGATTCACCGTTCACCGATTCGAGTGACCAATTTTCACCCATTTGAAACGTTGACCACTCACCGTGTCCGACCAGCTCCCCTGCGCTTGTCCTCGTCCATCCTGGCCTTCTCCTCGGCTGTGCCGAAGCGTGCGATGTCGCGGTCGCGGATGAAACCGAGCGGGTCGGGAGCGTGCAGTCGCAGCAGGATCTGGTTGACATCCGCCGGAGCGCGTCTGCGGGTCGCCTTGCTGACCACGATCATGGTCGTGAACGCGATCGGCACCGTGATCAGCGCTGGTTGGCTGATGACGGCGGGCGCCCAGCGACCGGTGTAGGAGCTGATCACGCTGATCACCTGCGCGGTGATCACCATGCCGCCGCCGACGACGAGACCGCACACGGCGCCGACCCACGTGAGGCCGCGCCACCAGATTCCGAGCACCAGCAACGGGCAGAACGTCGACGCGGCGAGCGCGAACGACATGGCCACGGTGAGTGACGCATCGGAGCGCGGAAGCAGCAGAGCAAGACCGATCGCGACGAGTCCGGTGAACACGGTCGCCCACCGGAAGTCACGAACCTTGCCCGGCATGATGTCCGTCGAGACCACGCCGGCGACCGACACGACGAGCCCGGACGAGGTCGACAGGAACGCCGCGAACGCACCGGCGGCGACGATCGCGCCGAGGATCTGACCGCCCAGGTTCGGCACCATCGTCTCCGGCAGCATCAGCACCGCGGCGTCGGTCTTCCCGTTCACCAGCAGTTGCGGCAGGTAGAGCCGGGACAGCACCCCGAGCACCGTCGGGAAGATGTAGAAGAGGCCGAGCAGGTAGAGCACGTGCAGCGCGGTCCGGCGGGCCGCCTTGCCGTCCGGGTTGGTGTAGAAGCGGACCAGGACGTGCGGCAGGCCCATCGTGCCGAGGAACGTCGCGAAGATCAGCGAGTACGTCTTGAGCAGGTCGGAGATGCCGCCGGTCTGCGGCCGGATCCAGTCGTGGTTGTTCGTGGGCGAGCCCTCGACCACCGGCACCGGGCTGCCGGCGGCGAACTCCATGACCGTGCCGGGGCTGAGCTCGTAGACACCGCGCCCCCAGAACACCGGCCCGTCCGCGTTCCTGCCGTCGATCTCGCCGTGCACCTTCAACGTGAGCGGCTCGTCGACCCTGACCTTGATCACCTGCTCGGCCACGGTGATCGTCTCGGCCTTGGGGAACCTGACCACGCCCTCGTCGCTGATCGGCTGCGTGCCGCGGTCCGGCGAGGCGAGGAACACCACGAAGAGCACGAACGTCGGCGCGGCGATCGCGAAGAGCTTGCCCCAGTACTGGAAAGCCTGCACCAGCGTGATCGCGCGCATGCCGCCGCCGAGCACGTTGATCACCACGATGACCGTGACGATCAGGCCGCCGAACCACGCGGGCAGGCCGGTGATCGTGGTCAGCGTCAGACCGGCGGACTGCAGCTGCGGCACCAGGTACAGCACGCCGATGCAGACCACGAAGAACGTGCTGAAGTGCCGCACGTTCGCCGACCCGAGCCTGGCCTCCGCGAAGTCGGGCAACGTGTAGGCGCCCGACCTCCTCAGCGGCGCGGCCACGAACAGCAGCAACGCGAGATACCCCGCGGTGAAGCCGATCGGGTACCAGAGCGCGTCGATGCCGTCCTTGAGCACGAGCCCGGCCACACCGAGGAACGACGCGGCGGACAGGTACTCGCCAGAGATCGCGGCGGCGTTGCGGGTGGCGGGGATCGCGCGGCGCGCCACCAGGAAGTCCGGGGTGGTGTTGGCCTTGCGCGACCCGACGTAACCGA
Organism: Lentzea atacamensis; assembly: GCF_003269295.1. Classification (GTDB taxonomy): domain Bacteria; phylum Actinomycetota; class Actinomycetes; order Mycobacteriales; family Pseudonocardiaceae; genus Lentzea; species Lentzea atacamensis. The sequence continues at coordinate 47,454 of NZ_QLTT01000002.1, forward strand.
GGAGGAACGTCACGAGCGCCATGGCGAGGATGGCGGCAAGGCTCCAGATCGTGGCGTTCACGTCAGCGGTCGACCATGTTCACGAAGTCGCGCTCGTGCCGTTCGGCCTTCCGGCGGAACACCCAGCCGACCCCGTAGAGGATCGGGAAGGGCGCGAGACCGAGCACGAGCCAGGGAATGGGGATGCCGAGGATCTTCAGGTCCCCGATCTGAGGGAACAGGTAGAAGGTGATCGGCAGCAGGCACATTCCGATCAGGACCGCGAACGCGAGCCCGAACGCGGACTTCAGCTGCTGCTTGATGAGGTCGCGCACCAGCTTCTCGCCGACGCTGGTCTGCTCCTCGAGCTCGATGATCGTGCGCAGTGCCTTGCCACGCGACTTCGTGGAGTCCGCGAGCACGACCCTGCGCCTGCGTGGTTTGCGGGCCTGCTCACCGAGCCAGGCCTCGCGGGCGGCCTGCTCGGGCTTTCCCGCGTCGTGCCTGCTCACCAGCCGCTCTTCGGCGGTCGCACGATCCGTTCCTTGAGCTCCTTGGTGTGCCGGCGGCTGACCGGGAGCTCCTTGGCGCCCTCACCGGTGCCGATGACCACCGCGTAGCCGTTCGCCGTCATCCGCAGCTCGCTGACCAACGGCAGCGCGACCAGGTACGACCGGTGGATGCGCACGAACCCCGCGTTGGCCCAGCGTTCCTCCAGCTGCGCGAGCGGGATGCGCACCAGATGGCTGCCGTCCTGGGTGTGCAGGCGGGCGTAGTCACCCTGCGCCTCGACGTACCGCACAGATGCCCGCGGCACGAGCTTGATGGTGCCGCCGAGTTCGACGGGGATGACCTCGTCGTCGCTCTGATCGGCAGCGGTCGCGGGCGAGACCGGGGTCGGCGCCTGCGGTGCCGACGTGCGGCCGACGCGGTCCGCGACCCGGGAGATGGCCTTGAGGACGCGCTCTTCGTTGATCGGCTTGTTGATGAAGTCGAGCGCGCCGACGTCGAACGCCGTGACGAGCGCGTCGCGTTCCTCCACACCCGTCACGAAGACGAGGGCGGGCGGATACCTGAACGCGCTGAGCACCCGTGCGAGATCCATGCCCGAAAGCCCGGGCATGTTGATGTCGGCGAACACCGCGTCGACCGGCGGCAGTCCGGCCTTGGTCCTCGCCATGACCTCCTGCTCGTAGTCGCCCCTCAGGATGCGCAGTGCCTCGGCGGCGTCGAAAGCCGTGAGGACGCGCCGGATGTGGGGGCTGCTCTCGAGCAGGTACTTGATCTCGCTCAGGCCAGGAGCCTCGTCATCGACTGCGAGGACGAGGAGACCGGCGTTGTCTTGGGTACTCACTGTGTCGGGCATCTTGCCCATCAATGTGCGGTCATGTCTACGTCATGCGTTGACTCGACACGCCCGGTGAAACCGAACTGATGCTCACAGCCCGAATCGGGACCAGCGAGCACGTTCCTCGAGGCTCGCGAGCACCTGCGTCACGAGATCGCCCGATCGGGTGGACGCGCCGGTCAGTCCGAGCTTGGCCAACAACGGCTTGCGTGGCTCGGCGACGGTCAGCTCGGCATCGGGAAAGCGCTTGGCGAGGACGCTCCGGATGGTGCCGATGCCGTCGACCAGACCGAGTTCCACGGCCTTGCTGCCGGTCCACACCTCACCGGCGAACAGCTCGTCGTCGGTCGCCTTGAGCTTGTTGTTCCTGCGCTCCTTGACCCACGCCTTGAACTGGTCGTGCAGATCGGCGTGCAGCCCCTTGAGCCACTCGACGTCCTCGGGCTTCTCGGCCTGGAACGGGTCGAGCCGCACCTTGTTCTCACCGGCGGTGTAGACGCGGCGCTCGACACCGGCCTTGTCCAGCAGACCGTTCAGCCCGAAGCCCGCGCTGACGACGCCGATGGACCCCACGAGGCTCGTGCCGTGCGCGTAGATCTCGTCGCCGGCGCACGCCAGCCAGTAGCCGCCGCTCGCCGCCACGTCCTCGCAGAACGCGAGCACCGGCACGTGCTTCTTGTTGGCGAGCTCGCGAATCCGCTCGGCGATGAGAGCGGACTGCGTCGGCGCACCGCCGGGCGAGTTGATGAGCAGTGCCACGGCGATCAGGCGCTCGTTGTCGAACGCGCGGTTGATCGCCGTCTCGACGTTCTGGAGGCTGATCGTGTTGCGCGCGACCGGCGAGGACTGCGGGGTGATCACCCCGTGCAACCGCACCGCAGCGACGACCGGTGGCCGCTCACCCCGGTCCATGACCCTCGGGAGACGGGCCGCGATCTTGTCCGTGACGCTCATGTACTCGACAGTACGTGCGTTTCGCGGCCACGCGGGAGCCCAACTGCGCTGTCGGTTGCTCCCGCGTGACGTTGAACACGTGTTGTCCGGTTAGCATCGGGGGGTGACGTTCAACCCCATCCGCTGGCTCGAACGGTACGTCGAGTGGTGGGACGACCGGGGCAGGCAGAACGCCGCCGGGCCGACGCCGATGCACATCTACTGGATGTGGGTGAGCTGGAGCGTGTGCGCCGTCGTGCTGATCACGACTCTGGCGGTTGCAGCACGCTGACCTGCGGTGCCGTGGTGCTTCAGCTCAGCACTTGCAGCTGTTGTAACCCTTCGCGGTGCACTTGATGCAGACGCGGACGCGCTCGGGTGCTTGTTGTTCGTGCAATGGATGATGCCCTTAACTCGCGGCCGGCCTCGACCCTTGGGAGTACCGGCTGTTCATTGGTCAACACCACAATCGGCAGGTTCGACCGTCGGGTTGAGGATGGTTGACCGCTCAACTTGGGGAAAGCCCTCAGCGCCCGCCGTTCAACCTCCGCGCAAGGTCAGACGGACAGCGTCGTCGCTGAGTCAGGCGCGGATCGCCGGCTGCTCGTTCGTCATCGGCTCGTCGGTGAGCTGCGACCCCAGGTTCAGGTTCGGCAGCACGTTCCGCGCGAACTTCGGCACCTTCAGGATCACCTTGGTACCCGCGTTGGGCGCGGTTTCCACGACCAGCGCGTACTCGGCGCCGAACACCGTCCGCATCCGGTCGTTGATGTTGCCGATGCCGACGTGCGCGCCCGTCTGGTGGGCGTCCTTGATGTCGTCGAGCCGGTCCGGGTCCATGCCGACGCCGTCGTCCTCGACGCTGATCAGCGCCTCGTTGCCGTTGTCCTCAGCGGTGATCGTCAGCATGCCGCCGCCGGGCTTCTTGGCCAGGCCGTGCCGGACCGCGTTCTCGACCAGGGGCTGGAGCACCAGGAACGGGAGGACGACCTGCAGGACCTCGGGGGCGATCCGCAGCCGGACGTTCAGGCGGGAGCCGTAGCGGGCCTGTTCGATGGTCAGGTAGCGGTGGATGTTCGTCAGCTCGTCGGCCAGCGTCGTGAACAGGCCGTCGGTGCGGAACGAGTAGCGCGTGAACTCGGCGAACTCCTGCAGCAGCTCGCGGGCGTGCGAGGGGTCCGTGCGGATGAGCGACGAGATCGTGTTCAGGGCGTTGTAGACGAAGTGCGGCGAGATCTGGGCTCGCAGGGCCTTCACCTCGGCCTGGGCGAGGGCCTGCCGTTGCTTCTGGACCACCTCGAGCTCGAGCTGCGTCGAGACGAAGCGGGCGGTTTCCTCGGCCATGCGGATCTGGCGCTTCGAGGCAACACCCGAGACGACGATCAGGGTGCCGGCCACGTCGCCCTCGACAACCAGCGGAACTACGACAACGCTGTGCAGGGAGCACGGGCCCTGCAGCTCGCAGCCGAGTTTGCGGTGGTCTACGTGTTCCTTGTGGCAGTTGTTGATGGCACGGGCGACCGTGTCGCGGAGGTACTCGTAGTGGTCGTTCGCGCCGCCGTCCCACGACAGGACAGTGCCCTCTTCGTCGGTGATGGCGACCGCGACGCACCGCAGCATCTCGCGCAGGTGCGGGGTGGCCTTGTCGGCGGCCTCCTGGGTCAAGCCCGCGCGAAGGTCGCTCGACGCCTTGGACATGCGGTCGAGCATGTCCATCACAGCATCCTCGACGGAGGTGCTGACTCGTCGAGCGCGGCACAGCATCACGAAGAGGCCCAGAACGGCCAGGGTCGCGATGACACCGAGCACGGCGCGCTCGGTCAACAGGTCGCCCACAAGGCACATGCTGTGCTGTGGGGCGCCCCGATAGCAAGAGGCGCGCCCGGCGTACCCCCGTACGGTCCACCGATCCGGGTAGACATCCGATGATTTTGGGGAGAGGGTGTGCGCGTGAAAGTGGCCCTGTTCGCAACCTGCCTGACCGACACGTTCTTCCCGTCGACGGCGCGTGCCGTGGTGCGCCTGCTGGAGCGGCTCGGCTGTTCGGTGGAGTTCCCGCTCGATCAGACGTGCTGCGGGCAGATGCACTTCAACACCGGCTACCGGGACCACACGAAGCCTCTGGCGCGCAAGTACACCGACGTCTTCAAGGGCTACGACTTCGTGGTTGCGCCGTCCGGGTCATGCGCGGGCATGGTGCGGGAGATCCATCCCACGCTGGGCGAGTCTCCGCCGCGGACGTTCGAGCTCGCGGAGTTCCTCGTGGACGTGCTCGGCGTGACGGACGTGGGGGCGTGGTTCCCCCACCGGGTCACCTATCACCCCACCTGTCACTCACTGCGCATGCTGGGCGTCGGCGACAAGCCGATGGCGCTGCTCAGGGCGGTCAAGGGACTCGATCTGGTGGAGTTGCCGGACTCGACGCAGTGCTGCGGCTTCGGCGGCACGTTCGCGATCAAGAACGCCGAGACGTCCACGGCGATGCTCGCCGACAAGATGCGCTGCGTGCTCGACACCGGTGCCGAGGTGCTGAGCGCCGGTGACAACTCCTGCCTCATGCACATCGGTGGTGGCCTGTCACGGCTGCGCGCGGGCGTCCGGCCGGTGCACCTGGCGGAGATCCTGGCTTCGACGGAGGAGGACCCGTGGCGCGCAACCCCGTGACGTGGCTCGGCAGCCCGACGTTCCCCAAGGCCGCGCACAAAGCGCTCGCCGACACCCAGCTGCGGCAGAACCTCCGCAAGGCGACCGGGACCATCCGGGCAAGACGAGCCGCGGCCGTCATCGAGATGAACGACTGGGAGCAGCTCCGCGTCGCCGGCGAGCAGATCAAGGACGACGTGCTGGCGCGCCTCGACACGCTGCTCGTCCAGCTCGAGGAGTCGGTCACGGCGAGAGGCGGTGTCGTCCACTGGGCACGGGACGCCGCCGAGGCGAACCAGATCGTGCTCGACCTCTGTCGCGAGGAGAACGCGAACGAGGTCGTCAAGGTCAAGTCCATGGCGACGGCAGAGATCGGGCTCAACGAAGCCCTCGAAGCCGGTGGCGTCCACGCGATCGAAACCGACCTGGCCGAGCTGATCGTGCAGCTCGGCGACGACCGGCCGTCGCACATCCTGGTGCCCGCGATCCACCGCAACCGCTCGGAGATCCGCGAAATCTTCCAGCGCCGCATGGGGGTCGAGGTGTCGGACGAGCCCGCGGACCTCGCCGAGGCGGCACGGGTCTACCTGCGCCAGAAGTTCCTCACCACCAAGGTCGCGGTGTCCGGCGCGAACTTCGCCGTCGCCGACACCGGGTCGATCGTGGTGCTGGAGTCCGAGGGCAACGGCCGGATGTGCCTGACGCTGCCGGAAACCCTGATCACCGTGATGGGCATCGAGAAGCTCGTGCCGACGTGGCAGGACCTGGAGGTCTTCCTCCAGCTGCTGCCCCGGTCGTCCACCGCGGAACGGATGAACCCGTACACGAGCGTGTGGACCGGCGTGACGCCCGGCGACGGCCCGCAGAAGTTCCACCTGGTGCTGATCGACAACGGCCGCACCGCGACGCTCGAGGATTCCATCGGGCGCCAAGCACTCAGGTGCATCCGGTGTTCGGCGTGCCTCAACGTCTGCCCGGTCTACGAACGCACCGGCGGCCAGTCGTACGGCTCGGTCTATCCCGGCCCCATCGGAGCGATCCTGACGCCGCAACTGGTCGGCGACATGCACGACCCGCAGGCGGCGTCACTCCCTTACGCCTCTTCACTTTGCGGCGCGTGCTTCGAGGTCTGCCCGGTGCGGATCGACATCCCGTCGGTCCTCACGCACCTGCGCGCGGAAGTCGTCGAAGCGAAGGGCCGCACGGCGGAGTCCATCGCGATGGCGGCCGCCGCGTGGATGTTCAGGGAGGCCTCGCGCTACGAGAAGGCGCAGAAAGCCGGTGCCCTCGCCAGGTTCCTGGCGAGGGACGGGCGGATCACGTCGTTGCCCTGGCCGGGTTCGAAGTGGACGTCCTCACGCGACGTACCCGCACCTTCGGCCGAGTCGTTCCGCTCCTGGTGGAGGAAGAACCGTGGCTAGCGCACGCGAAGAGATCCTGGCGCGCATCAGGAACGCGAAGGTCCCGGCGGCCCCGCAGGTCGTCCGCGGCTACAACCGCAAGGGGCCCGGCGGCGTCGAGATGTTCGCCGAACGGGTCGCCGACTACCGCGCGATCGTGCACACCGTGTCCGGCGTGCCCGAGGCGCTGGCGCCGCTCAAAGGCAAGCGGATCGTTGCGCCGCAAGGTGTTCCGCAAGAATGGCTGATCGACGGCGTCACGTGGCTGCACGAGCCGTTGTCGATCGAGGACCTGGACCGGGCGGACGGCGTGCTGACCGGGTGCGCGGTGGCGATCGCCGACACCGGCACGATCGTCCTCGACGGCGGGGAGGCACAGGGCAGGAGGGCACTCACCCTTCTCCCCGACTACCACCTGTGCGTGGTGCGCGCGGACCAGATCGCCGCGTCGGTGCCGGAAGCTCTGGAACGGCTGGAGTCCACGCGGCCGTTGACGTTCATCAGCGGTCCGTCCGCGACGAGCGACATCGAGCTCAATCGGGTGGAGGGTGTCCACGGCCCCCGCACCCTGGAAGTGCTGATCGTCACTTGAGCAGGCGGGACAACCGGCGGTCGGCCAACGGCTTGCCGCCGGTCTGGCACGTGGGGCAGTACTGGAACGCCTTGTCCGCGAACGACACCTCACGAACCGTGTCGCCGCAGACGGGACACGGCAGCCCGGTGCGCGCATGCACCCGCAGGCCCGACCGCTTCTCACCCTTGAGCCGCGCGGCGTCCTGACCGACGGACCGCGCCACGGCGTCGGTCAACGTGCTGATCATGGCCTCGTGCAGGCGGTCGAGCTGCTCGGAGTTGAGCTTCCCCGCCGTCGCGTACGGCGACAACCGGGCCATGTGCATGATCTCGTCCGAGTAGGCGTTGCCGATGCCCGCGATCAGGCTTTGCTCCGTCAGCGCCGTCTTCAGCCGCTCGGTGCGCTTGTCCAGCAGGTCTTCCAGCTGCGTGCGGGTGATCCCCAGCGCGTCGGGGCCCAGCCTGGCGACGCTCGCGATGGTCTTCGGGTCGCGCACGATCCACGCCGCGAGCCCCTTTTTCGTACCGGCTTCCGTCAGGTCGAACCCAGGCCCCTGCCCCGGCGGCCCGAGGTGCACGCGCAACGCCAGCGGACCGCGGCCCTGCTTCGGCGGCGGCGCGGACATGGTGTCGGCCCAGCGCAGCCACCCGGCTCTGGCGAGGTGAACGACCAGGTGGAGGCCGTCGGCAACTTCCAGATCGAGGTGCTTGCCGTGCCGGTGCGCGGCCACGACCTCCTGGCCGTGCAGCGCCGTCCACGGCGGGTCGAACGTCTTGAGCACCTGCAGTGACGCCACGTCGACGCGGTGCACGGTTCGGCCCACCGCGTTCTCACGCAGGTGGTGGACCAGTGCTTCTACCTCGGGTAGCTCGGGCACCGGTCCAGTGTCGCATCAGTCGACGGGTTGCAGCGGGCCCTCGACGTCGGGCAGCGAGTGCATCTCGATCGTGCGGGCGACCCGCGCGGCCTCCTGGCGCACCGCGAGCGGGCCCCTGACCTGGCCGATCCACCGCTCGGGTGGCAGCTCGTCGGCGGTGGCCTTGCTCTCCGCGACCAGCGTGTGCGGCCGGCGCAGCGCCCAGCGGACCGGGAAGAACGCGAACAGCAAGACCAGCGCGAGGATGAGCCACGCGGGCACGACCACCTGCTCCGGTGTCCACGCGATCAGCACGACGGTCATGACGACCAGCATCCCGGCCATCATGATGCCCGGCAGGGCGCCACCGCTGACGTCGTGCTCGAAGTCGTCGGATTCCACCGGGTTGCGCCACTCGATCCGGCTGTGGACCGTCCACATCCGCCCGTCGGCACCGCGCACCAGCCGCGTCATGTACCCGTCTCCCACGCTCGGTCGGTCTTGGTCAAACCGTACCTGGCGCGAGGCGAGCCTTGTGGGTGAACTCAGCCGGCCTTGATCGTCACCGTCAGTTCTCGACGGCCGGCCTCGGGTAGAGCGTGATCGTCGTGGTCGTGGTTTGCGGCGGCGGTGGCGGCGGACACGGGTCAGAGGGCTCCTCTGACGTCGAGGGCGCCGAGTTCAGCGACTTCACGTCCCGCGAGGTGGTGACGACCGCGTTGCTCACCTCTGAAGAGACGGACGACGACCCGGTGACCGGCAACGCCCGCTCGACCGGCGGCTCCCGGCGCTGCTCGCTGGCCGGCGGCGGCGCGTAGGAGGTCGTCTTGCGCACGGTCTCCTGATGGCGCTGTCCGGCACCGGGGTTGACCACGTTCTCGCGCACCTTCTCCGGCTGCTGAGCCTGCTGCGGCGGTGGCGCGACCACGAGCTCCTTGCTGTGCCCTGAGCTGGCAGAACCCGACGTGATCATGGCGATCACCGGCTTCTGGTCCGGCTGCAGCACCGCGACGCCCGGCCCGCCGTCGAACACCGCGGCCATCGTCCCGAACAGGCCGATGGTCGCCACGCTCGCGGCGGCGAAGGCCATCTTCGCCTTGCTGATCAGCATGTTCCCGGCGAACGCGAGGCCGAGCGTGGACGGCACGATCAGGAACGCCGCGTTGGCGCGCAGCGTCGCGCAGACCTCGTTCAGCTCGGTGTGGAGCTGTGCGCAGGACGAACAGGTGTCCAGGTGAGCGCGGATGCGGCGCTCCTCGACGCCCTGGACCCCACCCGCGGTGTAGGTGCCGAGCTTCGACCGGATCGCCGCACACGACGAACGGCCGTCGTCAGCAGCGAGGTGCGCCTGCAGATACGCCGCACGCAGTCCCTCACGCGCGCGGCGGGCCAACGCCGACATGGCGTTGGGCGAGAGTCCGAAGTGCGGTGCCACGGTGGCAGGGCGCTCGCCCTCCACCTCGACGCGCCACAGCACGACCCGCCAGCGCTCCGGCAGGCTGGAGAAGGCTCTGGTGATCAGGTTGTGCTCGGCCCGGCGGTTCGCGTTGTCGCCCACGGGCTCGACGCGACGACCGAGCTCCTCGTCCTCGACCGGGACGTCACGCCGCCTGCCGCTCCACTCCCACGCCACGCGGCGAGCCACGGTCAGCAGGTAGGTGCGGACGTGGTCCGTGGGACCGCTGCCGCGCCTGATCGCCTGCAGCATCCGGAAGAACGCCTCTGCGGTGAGATCGTCGGCTTCGGCCGCCTCGCGGACGTGCCTGAGTGAGAAACGGCGGATCGCGTCCGCGTGCCGGGAGAACAGTTCGCCGTAGGCCGAGTCGTCTCCCTCGCGCACCCTGGCGAGCAGGTCCCGGTCGACCTCGTTCTCGTCGACCATCACGGGTTCAACATGCCACAAGGGGCCAGAAGTGCTCCTGGTCGAGAACAGGTCGATATACAAGACCATCCGTTCGTAGTGGGCTGATCAGCGCAACGCATTCGGTGACGAGACGGTCACATGTGGGCGTCGGGCCGTCGGACGAAGAAGATCCAGCGACTATCGTCACGGCCGTGGTGGATTGGCGGGAACGGGCTTCGGCACTCGTGCCGGAACTTCGTGCTGTCGCCGAGACCGAGGAGTGGTCCTGCCACGTCTTCTTCTCCGAGCTGTCTCAGTTGGCGATGGAAGCGCACCGCGAGCAGGACGACGACGTGCTGCGCCGCGCGTACGGGTTCGCGCACTGGTGCTTCCACCAGCCGGAGCAGTTCCTGGAGAACGCCGCGTTGATCAGCTTCTACGAGCACGTGTTCGACGACTGGGATCTGCGCGAGGAGGTCGCGGCCTGGTTGCCGTGCGACGTGCTGCCCAAGGTCAGGGCGCTGTGGGAGTGGCGGTGGCCCAAGGAGCAGTTGGACGAGGTAGATCAGCTGCTGGCCGGTTTGCAGCCCCCCGGTCGAGATGCCGTTTGAGGCTGTTGTATAGTTGTTCGCGTAAGGCAGTGCGGATGTAGCGCAGTTGGTAGCGCATCACCTTGCCAAGGTGAGGGTCGCGAGTTCGAGTCTCGTCATCCGCTCGCTGAAAGGCCGGAACCCAGTCGGGTTCCGGCCTTTTTCGTTCGGCAGACCGCGCCGGATCACAGGAGTTGCGTCAGCTGCCGGTCGACGCCCGGCCGCGCGCTGCGCCCGTCTCGGCCCGTGGTCCCGGGGTGATCGCCAGGCCCGCACGTGGAAAGGTGGTCTTGTCCGCTCGGATCAACCGTTCGAGCTCGTGCGAGAAGGACTTGGAGACCATGGCAGTCACCCAATCGGCAAGCGCGCACTGGGAAGGCTCTCTCATCGAGGGCAAGGGCAACGTCAACCTCGACACGTCGAAGAGCGGCAGCTTCGACATCGACTGGAAGGCGCGCGCCGAGGAGGCCGGTGCCAAGACCAGCCCCGAGGAGCTCATCGCGGCGGCGCACTCGTCGTGCTACTCGATGGCGCTCTCCCACGGCCTCACCGGCGCAGGCACCCCGCCCACCTCGATCGACACCAACGCCAAGGTGACCTTCGTGGCCGGTCAGGGCATCACGGCCATCCACCTCACCGTGCGCGCCAACGTGCCCGGGCTGACGCAGGAGGCCTTCGTCGAGGCCGCCGAGGGCGCCAAGAAGAACTGCCCCGTGTCGAAGGCGCTCGCGGCCGTCGACAACATCACGCTGGACGCCGCCCTGGTCTGAACCGCAACGCCGCGGGCCCGTGACTGATCAGGTGCCTGCGGTAACGCACGCCGCCGGGCTGCTCGGCCACCTCGGACGAACGGTCGAGCAGCTCTTCGGCGACGATCCGGCCTTCCAGCCGCGCGAGCTGGGCCCCGAGGCAGTGGTGCGGCCCGTACCCGAAGCCCAGGTGCGGGGGCACGGACGGCCTGCCGGGGTCGAAGTCCTCGGTGAACACGCGCGGGTCCCGGTTGCCGGCCGCGTAGTCGAGGAACAGGTGCTCGCCCTCGGCGATCTTCACGCCGGCAATGGTCACCGGACATGTCGCCGTGCGGAAGAAGCCGATGAACGGCGCGTCGAGCCGCACCACCTCCTCCACCACGCCTCCTAATCGGCGTTCGCGGCGGTCGAGGCGCAGCAGCATGCTGGACAGCAGGTTCGTGGTCGAGTCGGTACCGGCCACCACGACCGCCAGGCACAGCGACAGTCGTTCCTGTTCGGACAGCTGGCCGCCCTTGAACGTGTTCGAGCGCCCGAAGTAGGCGCAGAACTCGTTCATGGCGGCGAAGTACGACCCGAGGACCCGCTCGCTCACCTCCTCGCCGCTGGTCAGCTCCAGCACCGGCGCCACGAACTCGCGGAACAGCGGGAAGTCCTTCTCCGGCACGCCGAGCACGTCACCGACGACGCCCAGCGCGAACGGCGCGGCGAACTCGCTCACGAAGTCGGCCTCCTCCGGCAGTTCGCCGAGCTGGGCCCGTGCCCGTTCACGAATTGCGTCAGCCATTCGGCGCACGGCCGATGGGGTGAATTTTTGGTTCGCCGCCGCGCGAATTCGGGCGTGCCTGGAACCGTCCGACGCGTTCAGCGACGACATCAATTCCAGCAATCGCCGCTGCTCCGGCGGTAGCAGTGCCGCGACGGCCGCTACCTGCGGACCTGTCATGTTCCGGGAGGAGAACGTCACCGGATCAGCCAGTACTGCGTGCAGATCCGCATATGCGGTCACCCGCTGGGCGTTGATTCTCGGGTCGAATTCCATTGCGATATCTTGGCGCGGTTCCAGCCTTTGTCGGGGGCTGACGACAGGACCAACAACGTGATCATCCGGCTGCTCGGACCGCTCGAACTCACCGGTCCGAACGGAGCAGTCCAGCTCAGCAGCGCGGGACAGCGGACCCTCGTGGCCCGGCTCGCCCTCAATCCCGGGGAGACGGTGCCGAGGACCGCGCTCATGGACGTGCTCTGGTCGGACGAGGCACCCGCGAGCGCCACGAAGACCCTCCACAGCCTCTTGGCGCGCCTGCGCGACCAGATCCGGGACGCGGGGCTCGGCGAGCTGATCACGACCAGCGAACCCGGCTACGTGCTGAACGCGTCCGCCGACACCGTCGACGTGGCGCGGTTCGAGGCGCTCGTCGCAGCAGCACGGGAGAGCGACGACCCTGTGCAGTCCGCACGGCTGTTGCGTGAAGCGCTCGCGTTGTGGACGGGTGATCCGCTGGCGGACTGCCGGCCGGGCGAGTGGACGCGGCAGGAGTCGGCGCGGCTCGTCGAGCTGCGGATGAACGCGACCGAGCACCTGATGGAGTCCTCGCTGGCGCTCGGGGAGCACGCCGCGGTGGCGCCGCTGGTGAGCTCGCTGGTCGAGCAGCACCCGTTCCGCGAACGGCTGTGGGAGCAGCTGATCATTGCGCTCTACCGGTGCGGGCGGCAGGCGGAGGCGCTGGCCGCGTTCCACCGGGCGCGCAGCGTGCTGGTCGACGAGGCCGGCACGCGGCTGCTCGATCTCGAGCAGGCGGTGCTGACCTCCGATCCACGGCTCGACCTGCCCGAACGCGTCCCGGTGCTGGTGCGCGGGAACCTGCCGGCCGACCGGTCGAGCTTCGTGGCACGGCAAGAGACCGAGCACGTCGCGGACCTGATCAAGCAACACCGGCTGGTCACGCTGATCGGTGTCGGAGGGGTGGGCAAGACCCGGCTCGCGGTGCACGTGGCGCGGGGAGAGCAGCCACCGGACGGGGTGTGGCTGGTCGAACTGGCGGCGTTGCGCGATCGGGCGCTGGTCCCGCACGCGGTGGCCGAGGCGCTGGGCGTGGTCGACCAGACGGGGCGCGGGCAGCTGACCGTGCTCACCGAGTTCCTGGCCGACCGGGACGCGTTGCTGGTGCTGGACAACTGCGAGCACGTCGTGGACCACTGCGCGGTTCTGGTCGACACGCTGCTGCGGGTGGCGCCTCGGTTGCGTGTCATCGCCACGTCCCGGCGCGCGCTGCGGGTCTACGGCGAGCAGGTGCTGTCCGTGGCGCCGTTGTCCGTGCCGTATCCGGCCGCGACGCTGTTCGCCCAGCGCGCCAACGCCGCGGTACCTGGCACGTTCGTCATCACGGGGGCGAACGAGCAGGCGGTCGCGGACCTGTGCCGGCGCCTGGACGGCATCCCGCTGGCCATCGAGATGGCCGCGTTGCGGGTGCACACCCAGACGCCGGCACAGCTGCTGGAACGGCTGGACGACCGGCTCAACGTGCTGACGGACAACGGGCGAACCACGTTGCCGCAGCACCAGACCCTGCTCGCGACGATGGAGTGGAGCTTCGACCTCTGCTCGCCGCGCGAACAGCTGTTGTGGGCGCGCGCGTCGGTCTTCGCCGGCAGCTTCGACCTGGCCGCGGCGGAGGCGGTGTGCTCGGACGACACGCTGACCGCGGACTTCATGTTCGACGCGATCGACGGTTTGGTCGACAAGTCCGTGCTGCAGCGCGAAGAGCACGCGGGTGCGGCGCGCTATCGGTTGCTGGAGACCATGCGCCAGCACGGGCAGACGCGGTTGCGCGCGACCGATGAGGAGTCACGGCTGCGCTTGCGGCATCGCAACTGGTACGCGGGCATCGCCGAGCAGGGCGAGCGTGCCTGGTTCACGCCGCGGCAGGCCGCGACCATCGGGGCGATGACGACCGAGCGCGGCAACATCCGTGCCGCGCTGGAGTACTCGCTGACGACACCGGGCGAGGCCGACGCGGGACTGCGGCTGGCGGCGACGCTGTGGTTCTACTGGGTCGGCTGCGGTCGGCTCGCAGAGGGACGGTACTGGCTGAACCGGGCGCTGTCGCTGGAGGCCGAACCGTCACGGGCGCGTTGCAAGGCGTTGTGGGTCGCGGGGTACGTGGCGACCTTGCAGGGCAACACGTCCGCGGTGCCGGCGCTGCTGGCGTCGTGCCGCGCGGAGGCCGCTCTGCTGGACGACGCGGACGCGGACGTCTACGCGACCTGTGTGCAGGGTGCGGCGGCGGTGTTCGACGACGATCTGCCGCTGGGCGCGTCGTTGCTGGCAGAGGCCGACCGGCGGCACTCAGAGCTGGGGCACCTGGACAGCAACGTGATCATGGCGCGGGTGGCGTTGGCGATCACCGCGGCGTTCGGCGGTGAGCTCGACCGGGCGGCTGCTCTGTGCACCGAGGCTCGGTCAGTGTGTGAGGAGAACGGCGAGCTGTGGGCGCGCGCGTACGCGTTGTACGTGCTGGCCTTCATCGCAATGAGACGGGGTGACGTCGTCGAGGCCCGTGAGCTGGCTACTTCTTCGTTGCGCATCAAGGAGAAGTTCAACGACTTGCTGGGGATCGCGGTGTCGGTGGAGCTGCTGGCGCTGATCTCGGTCGTCACCGGGTCTGCCGCGCACGCGGCGTTGCTGCTGGGCGGGGCCGACCGGGTGTGGCAGTCGGTCGGCCTGCCGCTGTTCGGATCGGCCGGCTTCGCGGCGGCGCACGACCAGTGCGTGGCGTTGTGCCTGCAGGCGTTGGGTGACGAGGCTTATGCCGCCGAGTTCGCGCGAGGTTCGGCGATGACCGTGGCCGAAGTGGTTGCGGCCGCGCAGTCGTGACGCAGGCCCGGTGCAACCGGGCACGAGGACGCTGCCTCGCATGAGGACCGGCGTGCGCACCCCTGACGCGGAGACGATCGAGGAAACGCTGAAGCTCGCGGCGCGGGCACACCGTCGTTCGGCATAGTGCCGCCGTGGCGATGGCGTAAGGGCAACGAGTGCCTGGAGCTCGTGACGACTCGCACGGACCAGGTGGCGTTGCTCGCGTGTGGCGCGGTGCTGCACCACGTGCGCGTCGCTCTCTCTGCGATGGGCTGGGATTGCCACGTGCTGCGGTCGGATTCCGGTGACGGCCAGATCGCGTCGGTGCACCCGCGCTGGGAGCTCGACCCGTTCTCCTGCGAGGTGGCCCCGGCTGCGGCGATCCCGTTGCGCCGGGCGGATCCACGGCCGTACCTCGCCGACGAGGTGCCGGACTCGGCGCTGACATGGCTGCTGCATGCGGCCCGCGCCGAGAACTGTGATCTGGAGCTGCTGGCGCGGCGCAACGGCGTGCTGCTCCGGATGGTCGGCCACGACTGGCTGCGGCTGGGCGAGGCCGTCAGCGCGGTGCTGCTGGCGTCGACCGTGTGGGGCCTCGCGTCGCAGGCGTTGCTGCACGAGGAGGAGGTGATCGTGCGCGTCGGCTGGCAGTCGCCCAATGCCGAACCGTTGCCCCAGTCGGCACGCTAGGTCTTCCCCCGGCAGGGACCATGGGTGCGTGGACCGCGACCGAACGCTCGCGCACCTGAGCGACGACGCCTGGCTGAGACCTGACTCGTCGTCGACCCAGCTGTACCGCGACCTGTGCACGTTGCGCGATCTGCCGGTGCGCGAGCTGACTCCGACCTCGCTGCACCTGCTGGTGACCCATCAGGTGGGCTTGGACGTGACCGCGCTGCTGGCGCTGGAACACGTCGAGACGGACCCGCTGCGATCGTTCGCGCTGTACCCCGGCGACCTGCTCGCGGCTCTACTGAGAGTAGACCACTCGTTCTGGATCGATCACCCGGAGTTACTGACCAGGATGACGGTCCTGCTGGACCGGCTGCGCACGTTGCCGGAGGGCGACTGGCAGCTCCTGGTGTCCGCGGCCGAGCAGTTCCCCGGTTAGGCGCGCGTTAGGCGTCTCTTTGCCGCCCGATGAGTTGCTGGTGGCATGCCAAAGATCCTCGCGGCCGCCGGCCTCACGCTGGCCTCCCTCGCCGCCACCGCAGTGTTCTCCTCCCCCGTGGCCCTGGCCGCCGAGACGTGCAAGGCCTCCTACTATGACGGTGGCGGCACGACGGCCAGCGGCGAGCGCTTCGACCCCAACAAGCTCACCGCAGCGCACAAGACGCTGCCGTTCGGCACGAAGGTGAAGGTGAAGAACCGCTCCAACGGCAAGACCGTCACCGTGCGGATCAACGACCGCGGTCCGTTCATCGCGGGCCGCTGCGTCGACCTGACCCCGAAGGCCTTCAAGACCATCGCGCCGTTGTCACAGGGCGTGGTCGGCGTGACGGTCACGAAAGTTTAGTTGAGTAGAAAACCATCGTTCTGCTTGACCCGATCGAGTGAACGAGATAGGCAATCCGGGTGTTGGCGGCGATGAGTGGGCCTGGTCGGCTCGCAACCGGGGCGCTCCTAGGTGCTGTCGTCGCCGCGTTTTACGTGCTAGCACCGCATGTCGGATCGCTCGCCTCGGGCGATCCGACATCGCAGGACAACGACAGACCGGCGCGCGTATCGCTCATCAACACGCCGTCCCTGATGCCCACACCAACTGAGACGCCATCACTGACAGTGTCGTCCGAACCATCGTCGTCCGCGCCGTCATCGTCCGCGCCGTCGTCCGCACCGTCTTCCTCCAAGACAACGGCCACCACGACGACCGTTGTCACGACGACAACGACTCAGGCGCCGCCACCCGCCACAACGACGACCACGCGGCCGCGGCCCACCACCACGACCACGACCACGCGGCCATGCGGACTCATCTTCTGCTGATCACCCCAGCCGACGTACAGCCTTGTACGTCGAGGGGAGGGTGCCGGTGAACCATGAGCCATTCCGCGTCTTGTGCGAAGTACGCCGAAACGCTCGACTCCGTAGTCAACGACCGCGAAGAGGAGGTTGACCACCCGCGCTGGGCACGAACCGGTCGTAATCGTGTCGCTTGACGACTACCAGTCGCTCAAGGAGTCCGCCTACCTGCTCCGCAGAGCGGAGAACGCACGACGCCTGATCATGTCCACCGAACGGCTGGAATCCGGCGGCGGGTCACGGCACGAACTCGTTGAATGAAGCTGATCTGGAACGAATTTTCCCGGGACGACTACCCCCTGGTGGCAGACCGAAGATCGCAAGGTCCTCAAGAGGATCAATGAACTGATCAAGGACACCCAGAGGAACGGCAACGAGGGCCTCGGCAAGTCCAATCCCCTCAAGCACGGCTTCCAAAGTTACTGGTCACGCCGCATCACCGACAAACACCGACTGGTCTACAAATCGCTGGTGACGAGATCAGAGTCGCGGCATGTCACCGGACACCATATGATCACACAACTCACACCGCCGATTGAGCGGCCCAGCTCGAACGCAATACGAGCAGCAGCCTCGTAGGCTGCCAGGCTCCCGGCGCGACCATCGGCCGATCACATGCGTACCAACTTGAGCTGTGCGCAACCACGCACCGCTCGTCGGCACGCCCCCAAGTCAGCCGGCCCGTGCCTGCCCGACACATGAGGTCTACGCCGACGATCGTCGCGTCCTCTGCCGGGAAGTCTTCCAGCGCAAGGAAGTCGACCGCGGGCTGAGCTTCCTCGTACGTGGCGCACGAGCCGATCGGTCACCCCGTCGGCCGGGCGTGTAGGCGGGGAGGGACGCTGGGCCGGTCGGGTTGGCGAACGGACTCGTCACAGCGACCCGCCTCTCTCGGGGCCCGCTTCCTGCCAGCGCCCGGTGCGATGTGCTCAGGCGCCTACGAGTGACTTGTCAGGTTCGGTTCCCAGTGTTGGGACCTGAGCACGAGACTCACGAACTCATGCCTCTACTACTCAATCATCGACCGCAGACCGCACTAATGCCGCCACAATAGCGACGATGTCTCCGTTTACCCCCATGAGGCCCGCCGGGTTCAAGCGTCCCGGCAGGTCCCAATGGTTGCTCAAATCGACAGTTCCTGTTGCTCCTCGGCGTACGAATTAGCCGGAACAAGCTCGGAAATCCTACCAAAGAAGATCAAGCCAGCCACCTTGAGAGAATCAAAGAAATCGACTGATGAAGCGCTCGCTTTTCTGACCTCCTCACCAATCTTCGCGGTTACCAGAACACGCTTCCCCTTAACCTCAAAAGCGAGCTTGACCGGCTGATCCGGAAAATAGGTTTCCGCGTAGTGCGACGAGCCTCGAAGCTGCCTCATCATCTCGGAAATATAACACCAGAGCTGGTCGACGTAGTCCCACTCGCCAAACCCGATTATCTCAATTCCATCAACCAACAAGCGGATGGCACCTTCGATGTAGTCGGGGTCGAGCGGCGGCGTATTGCAGTCTTCCACCTTCCTGAACTCGCCACCCGCACACCTCAGGAACGTCTCAAATTCAACCACTTCGCAGGCCCCTTGACTACGGAGACGGAGGTACAGGATAGAACTGACCAACTCGACCCTTGTTCAGGCCGAGAACGTAGTCTACGCCGTCCACGTTTCCGCGAATTTGATACATGCCCGTGCTTCCTCGCTGCGCAAGCGTGTCCCTGTTCTGTCGCATGACCTGCCCGATCGCGTCCTGAACATCAGCGACGCTCATCTTGGGATCAAAGAAGGACTGCTGAGCTTTGACTGAACCATCCCACATCTTTGGATGATGACGAGTGAGGATGTGCTCCATGCCCTTCCTGTCCAGCAGGAAGGTCTGGTTCCCGAACTGGAAGCGCTGACTGACCCAGTCCCGGAGAGCCGTAATGCATCCTCCGGTGTTGTGAACCAATACCGGCGTCGCACCCGCCAGCACGTAGTACGTGTGAAGGCCCTCGACAGTCAGGTTGTAGACACGTTCAGACGCCGTCCACTCCCGAGTAGCAGAGATTCGGGCCTCGGTCCCCGCGGCGGTCAGTAGCGACGAATCCGCGCCCAGATCCTCCGCGTCCGCCCAAAGCTTCAGTTCCGGCACCCAGAACGGGTGCTCATCCGTCGCAACGACCTTGGCGTCGCCGATAGAGACTTCGACGAGGTTCTTGTCGCCTTCACCGATGATGGTCGCCACGACTTCGCGCGGTCCGGCTTCACCGGTCTCAGGATCAGTGGCGAAGACACGATCACCGACTTCGATTTCCTCGATGCGTTTGGTGGTGCCGTCTGCCATCAGCACCAACGTGTCACCGATGAAGCTGTTCCGGCAGAAGTTGCGCGGCGAGAAGGTAGTCGCTCCCCCCAGCGCGGCGGCGCCGCCCTTACGACCGCCACCGCGAACACCCGCCGAACCGCCGGGACGGTCGAAGCCGGCCCCGCCCGCAAGGTCGTGCGACAGGCTCAGCTGGAGCGTGAATCTGGAATTGCACCCAGCGGTCTGTGAGTAGGTGCAGGCGCGCACCGCGAAGTCGAGCAACTGCATGGTGCTGTAGCGGCCGTCTGGGTCTTCGGGCGCCGGATACCAGTCGTGAGCGAGGATCTGGGACTTGACAGCGCGCATCTCTTCGGCCAGGTGGAACACGTCTGGCCCAGCGCCAATGACCTCCCAGTCGCCGATGTAGCTCTTGCCCGTGTCGTTGTCGTAGTAGACGTCGATGCCGTCGCGGTCGCTGGAGACGATGCCCTTCGAAGGCGTGTCGGTGCCAGGGATGGAAGCCGAACTGCCGCCTCCGCCACGGTTGTCCTTGTAGCTGCAGGTACCGGAACCGGCACCGTCCAGGCAGCTCATCGGCAGGAGGCCGGTCGGGTCGCTCGACGTGATCGGCGAGTTGTTCGCGTAGGCGTAGGCGCTCCACTGCTGCGGGTCGTCTGGATCGAGAAGTGGGTCGACCGAGATGAACCGGCCGATCGCCGGGTCGTACTGCCGCGCGCCGAGCTCGACCAGTCCCGTGGAGACGTCGATCGTGCCGCCGACGAAGCCTCGTTCGCCGGGGAACGTAGCCGTACCACCGCGTGGGGCGCCGAACGGGGTCTGTCGACGGCGGTCCACAGCCAGCGTTTCGCGGTTGACCGCGATCTGGGCGGTGCCCTGGTGGTCGTTGGCGAGCCAGGTGAGTTTGGTGGTGCCCTCGCGCATGGCCACGATCTGGCCGCCGTGCGTGTAGTAGCGCGTGACGGTGGGCTTGGTGGCGCCCTTGGCAAGGCGGATCTCCTGGCCGCCGAGGTACAGCGTGGTGCCGTCTGGGTCTCGGCGCAGCAGGCGGGAGCCTGAAGCGTCGTAGATGAAGGAGGTGTCCTTCGCGTTGTCCGAGATCTTGCCGACGCGGCCTTCGGCGTCCCAGTCGAGCGTTTGCGCGACGCCGGTGAGGTTGCGGGTCTTGGTGTTGCCTGCAGCGTCGTAGGTGAAGCGGTCGAGGTTGCTGCCGCCGGGGCCCGCCGTGGTCACGGAGTCCAGGGAGTGCGCCCGCGAGTAGTTGTAGGTGCGAGTGGTGTCTCCGGCGGAGGAGTGCTGGATCTCCTTCTTGCGGTTGCCGATGGCGTCGTACTCGAACGACTGCCAGTACGGCGCGGGGCCCGAGAGCGACGCGGTGGAGGGGTCTGCCGCACAGTCGCCGGAGGGCGTCCAGGCGTGTGTCAGCCGCTGAAGGTTGTCGTACCGGAAGCACTGGCGGTCGGAGCCCAGCACCGTGCTGTCCAGAACGGATTGGATGTTGCCAGCATCGTCGTAGCTGTAATTGACGTCGGCCTGCTTGGGCGACGGGACTTCGGCATCGACGATGTAGCGGTTCATCCGGCGGGTGTTGTCGTCGTAGTAGTACGACAACCAGGTGCGCTTGCCGGTGGCGCCGAGTTCCAAACGGTAAAGCTCGCCGTACTTCGTGTAGGCGGTGCTGTTGACCAGCATGTCGGTCGACAGGTCGCGCAGACCGCCCACGGTCTGTGACGGCCTGCCCAGGTCGTCGTACTGGTGCAGCACGGTTTCGGCGGGCATGCCGGCCGCGGCGATCGCGCCGTGGCCGGTGCCTTCGAGGCTGCCGTTCGGGTTGTACTTGAACGTGGTCGAGTAGGTGCCCTTGAGCGGTCCCTCGATGTCCGGGATCACGGTCTCAGTGATCAGCGGCTGGTCGAGCGGGCTGTAGGCGAGGACCTTGTTGGTGTAGGCCTTGCCGTCGACGTACCTGGTCGACGACGCGGGCAGGCCGAGACCGTAGTCCGCGGTGTCGTAGGTGAAGTCCTTCAACACCGTCGTGCCCGACTTCACCGACGTCGTGCGGCCCAGCTTGTCGTAGCTGTAGGTGAGGGTGTTGTTCAACGCGTCGGTGACAGTGGAGAGCTGGCCGAGCGCGTCGTAGGTCATCGTGGAAACGCCCTTGTCGACGTCCTCCGCGCGGATCTGCCGGCCATGCAGGTCGTACTGCCACTTCCACGTGTTGCCTGCAGCGTCCATGGTGGATGCGAGCTGACCGCCGAGCGTGTAGGTGTAGCGGACGGTGTCGTGGTCGCCGCTCGCGGTGGAGCCCTTGTACTGCCACA
The DNA here is from genome assembly GCF_003269295.1 of Lentzea atacamensis. GTDB lineage: Bacteria > Actinomycetota > Actinomycetes > Mycobacteriales > Pseudonocardiaceae > Lentzea > Lentzea atacamensis. The sequence continues at coordinate 68,871 of NZ_QLTT01000002.1, forward strand.
GTTCCGTTCGCTGGCCGCGTGCGTCGGTCACGACCGTCGTGGGCGTGCCACCACGAGGAGGAGTGACGTCGACACGGTCACCGCCATATGCGGTGGTGCTGCGCCACTTCTCCTGCCCACCAGCCTGATAGATCATGTGCTGCGCCCGGCCGGCACCGTCGTACTCGGTGCGCGTCAGGCCCGGAACATCGGTTTCCGAGAACACGAGCAGACTGGTGTCCACCGTCTTGTCGTTGAAGAACGGCTGCGTCACACGCGCCGAGCGCCCCTGGGAGTCGTACCTGGTGTCTGAGATGAGACGTCCACCTTCGGTGGGCGTCTGGGCCTGCCGGATCCGGTAGAGGCCGTCGAAGACCGAGGTGCTGGTCAGGTAGTTGCCCTTGGCGCTAACCGCCGTCGTCTTGACCGAACTCGGCGCGTCGCGCTTCACGTCGTAGACGAACGACTGCGACGGCTGGTTGGACCAGTCGTCCCGCGGACGGTTCGGCAACCACACAGCGGTGGTGCGGCCGAGAGCGTCTGACGCCGACTCGGTGACGTTCTCATTGGCGTCGACGATCTTCGTGTCCTTGCCCCACGCGGGCTCGATCGTCGTCGTCACGGAGTGACCGAGCGCGTCGGTGCGAATTGTGCCCGTGGTCGGGCCGCCGGTCTTCGGGACGTACTCGGCCGTTGTCGTGGCGCCGGCAGCGTCGGTGACCGTGAGGCTGCGGCCGTAGACGTCGTAGGTACTGGTGAGCTTCGACTTCCACACGGCGCCGGACGCCGGGCGTTCGTCGATGATCTCGACCTTGATGATGTTGCCGGCGTTGTCGTAGGCGTTGCGGACGCCGCCGAGCGCCTGCGCCGGGAACGACACCGCGGCGCCGCAGGCGACGGCTACCGTTTCCGACTCGAGTGGGTAGGACCAGCGCCAGCGCGGTTCGTCCTGCAGGTAGGTCGTGGTGGTGCAGCGGTCGTCGGCGTCGGTGGCGAGATCGCCGAGGTCCTTGGTCTCGGTCACCTGGCCGTGACTGTCGTACTTGCTCTCGGTCCTGGTCTTGCGCCAGCCGCCGGAGCGCAGCGCGGTGTAGGTGGTCGAGGACTCCTGGGCGGTCCAGTAGGCCTTGTAGTCGCCGCGCGTCGCGGTCGGGCCCGACCAGGTGGGCGTGGAGATCGTCTTGGACAGGACGGTGTCGCTCGTGCCGTCGTGAGTCTGCGACTCGTAGCGGTAGCCACTGAGCCAGTCCGAGTCCTCGCGCGAGCCGTTCTCCGAGTCGGTCACGTTGACCGTGCGGGTGGAGCCTCCCGGCAGCTTGTCGCCGTGCATGCCGCGGTAGAAGCGTTCCTCGGTCATGGTGACCGGGCCGTACCTGTCGTTGTCCGCGCCGTTGAGCACGCGCACCCGGCCGTAACCGCGGAACTCGTTGTAGGTCCGCTTGTCGGCCTTGGTGAATTCGGACTGGTCACGCCGCCAGGCCGCACCATCGAGGTACTGGTAGCGCACCACCTGCTCGGTGCTCGCCGCGTAGCGGTCGGACGTCGTGATGGACTCCACCACGTACTTGTGGAAGTAGTCCTCCCGCTCGGCTCCGTCCTTCGGAGCCCACTTGGAGGGATAGCAACGCTTGTCGTTCGACTCCGCGTTGGCGGGCATGGAGGTGGCCGGAACGCAATCCGGGGCGGCGTACTTCACCGTGGTCACGCCGCCGGACTCGGAGACGATGCCGGTGACGCGGTAGCGGTTCAGGGGGCCGATGCCGGTCGGGGTGTCGACGCGGTTCGGCTTCGCCGTGCCCTCGAACGTCACCTCCGGCAGCGAGAGTTCACCGCCGACGAGGCCGGTGTGCGTGATACCCCGCAGCCACAACGCGGCCTGGTAGACGTCGTCGGTCTTCGGGAACTCGTGGTGCAGGGTCCAGCGGTCGACGTTCTGGTAGCCGTCGCCCTTGCGGACCTGGGTGGTGATCGTCGACAGACGCTTGGTCGACCAGAACGTCGGCGTGTGCTTGCCGGGGCAGGTGGCGCCGTCGCAGTGGTCCGCGACGGCGGCGTCCGGCCAGTTCTCCTTGATGCTGAAGTTGGAGCAGTTGGCGTCCTTGACGCAGCGGTTCTCCAGACCGAACTCCACCCGGCCGGTCGCGGGCGCGTTCACGTCGTCGCGCAGGCCGTACTCGACGGACTTCAGCGTGCCCGCGCGAACGTACGAAACTGCCGCGTCCTCACGGTTCTTGCCGTACTTGTTGGTTTCGGTCTCGTAGTTGTAGAGGACCACGTTGCCACGTGGGTCGACAACCTTGTCCAGCATCCAGCGCCAGGCGCGGTCGCAGGACGATGCCGCGAAGGTGCTTTCGTGGCAAGGTTCTCCGGCGTCGTCACCGAACACCGGAACGGTCCACGTCGACTTCGCGGCGGTTCTGGTGCCGAAGAAGTACTGGGTGCCGTCGACCGTGGTGATCTTCCACGACTCGTTGAACTTGTCGCCGTTGCCCGGCGTGGGAATTCGCTCGATACGGGACCTGTCGTCCGCCTTGAGCCGCCACACACCGGTGGTGTCGTCCTTGATGAGCATGCCGCCGCGACCACCGAACGACGCCGTCGCGTTGTCGCTGCGCCAGCACAGGTCACCGGTCTTCGGCGGCGTCGTGCCGCCGTCGGTGTCATCGGCGCACCCCCCGTACGCCCGTTCGACGAAGCCCGCCGAGAGGTCCCAGCCTTCACCGACCCACGACGGCTGGTTGTTCGTCACCGACGTCAGACCGTCCACAGCGGACGATCGATAGGACAGCGCGAGCGACGGGCTGAACCCGCCTGGTGCCGGAGGTACCCGCAGCGGGTACGACCAGGAGAAGTCACCGCTCTGTCTCGACACCTCCCAGGAGGAGGACGCCGAGAACGGTGTGGCGGCGAACGAACCGCCACCCTGCTGCGTACCGCCGGTGGGCTGGTTGCCCTTCAACGCCCGCATCGTCGCCTCGTCCTGACCGCGGGCTGCGAGCGATCCGTTGGACACCGCCACGGACTTCACGTCCGGTGCGTTCACCGACGGGCTGCCCGCGGCGATCGCCGCCTGTTCCACGCTGACGGTCACCGTCGTCAGCGCGAGGCAGACCGCCATCGCTCTGATGAGGGCACGTTTGAGCTTCATGGTGTTCGTCTCCCCCAGAGGTCAGAACGTCGCGATGGTGGTAGGCAGATTCATCGGGATGTAGCCGAGCGACTGCTCGATCTGGTGCCCCTCGCAACTGCCCGTCGAGTCGAAGCGGTTCCCGATGCCGTTCGCGCGGCAGCGGTAGAGCTGCTTGGAGGGCAGTCCCTCCGGTGGCGAGGTCCAGACGTAGCCGAGGCCGCCCACCAACTGGTTGCCGCCGCACGTGGAGTCCAGCGAGCTGTAGGTGTCCGAACCCTCACGGCAGGCCCAGAGGACCACCGTGCCCGGTGCGGTGGTGGTTGCCACGACGCCGAGAACGCCCTCGAAGCGGTAGCCCGGCAGCACGCCGTGCGGTGTGCTCCAGTGGTCCCACGGGAACGCGGTGCTCAGGTAGCGCGCGAGTGGTGCGTAGGCGCGCAGCCAACCGAGGCTCTTCACCTTGGTCTGGCCCTCGCAGTTGGCCGACGTGGACGTGAAGCGGTCGGCGTTGACGAGGCACAGGTTCAGCTCGACCGTCGGGATGTTGGTCGGCTTGACCGTGTAGCTCGCGCCGGACTCGCCGAGCACGGTCGCACCTTCGCAGTCCGCAGCGGTCGACGTGAAGTGGTCGTTGCCCGACTTGCACGAGTAGAGGCGCTGGGTGTTCTGCTCGGACGGCGACGCCGGCATGCCCATGGTGCCCTCGTAGCGGTAGTTGGGCAGCGGGGCCACGTCCGCGGGGCCGGTGTAGTGCTCGCCCGTCCCGTAGGTGCTGACGAACCGGCCGAGGTGGCCGCCGGGAGGAATCGGACGTGAGGCGCGCTCCAGCAGTTTCGCCTCCGGCACCATGCCCTGTTCGATCCGAACCTCGTCGATCAGTCCGGCGAAGTTGTCGGCGTCCTTGCCCTGCCACCTGGCGCGGCCGACCGCGAACTTGCCGTCGGCTGGCCAAAGCCTGCCCGACTCGGTACCGGCGAGCTTGCCGTCGACGTAAAGCCGCAACTGCCCGGCACCGTGGTCGTACACACCGGCGAGGTGCGTCCAGCGCCACGGCACGGCCTGCTCCGAGGACAGCGCCTTCACCAGCGGTGCCTGGTCGGAATCCTGCACGTGGCCTCCGAAGGCCCATCGCTTGGACTCCGGCCGGTACTGCAGGAGGTAGCCGCTCACGTTGGTGCCGTCCTGGCTGAGCACCGTGTACGGCTTGTCGTCGCGCTCCACCCGCGCCCACGCCTGGACCGTGAAGCTGTCACGCGCGTCGGCACCGAAGAACTGCGCCGACGCCGAACCGGTGCCGTCCGACTTGTACGCGGTGCCGATCACGCCCGGCACGTACGAGGATCCACCCGTCGTGGTCAGGGTGTTGTTCCGCCACGTGCTGTCCTTGCCGTCGCTCTCGTCGAACTTGAAGAGACCGAAGTCGTTCAGCGGCACGTCGTCGTGAACCTTGTTGACCTCAGCCGCCGTGAGCGCCTTGCTGAACACGCGGACGTCGTCGATGCCGCGGTAGTACCAGCTACCCTTGACGCCGTTCCACTTGTTGCGGCCGATGGTGAACGGACCGTTGGCGTCGAACGCGACCGCACCGACCTTCACCGCCGACAGCACGCCGTTGACGTACAGGCGCAGCTGCTTCGCGTCGGAGTCGTACGACGCAGCGAGGTGCGTCCACCGGTCCGTCTTCGCAGGCTCGGATGACACCAGCACAGTGGTCTGCGAACCGTCCGTGTCCTCGTGCGGCTGGACCACCGCCCACCTACCGGAATCACCCTTGTAGGACAGGGTGAACGCGCTCTGCCGGTCACCGTCCTGCGCCAGGATTCCACGGTCGCCGGTGATGCCATGCGGCGCGTACGTCCACGCAGCCACGGTGAAGCTCTTCCTCGTGTCCTCGATGACCGGGCCGGTGGTCTCACCCGCGCCGCTGGCCCCGTCGAGCCACACGCCGGCGCCGGTTCGGCCACCGATCCAGCCGGAGCCGGTGCTGAAGGTGACGGTGTTGTTGCGGCCACTGCTGTCCGTTGCGGTCGTGCCCGTGGCCTCGTTGAGCTTCCAGTGCCCGGCGTCCGCGACCGGCAGCGTCGCCGCCGGCTGGTCGACGGACGGATAGGACTTGTACAGCTTGAAGACGCCATCGAGGTCCAACGCACCGGTGTAGAACCGGACATCATCGACCGAACCAGTCCAGTACTCGGCATTCGCCTGGGCGAGCTTAGCCCGGCCGACCTGCACGCTTTCCTTCGAAGGCCAGGCGTTGTCGAGCCTGCCTTCACCCATCCTGTTGCCATTGACATAGAGCAGCAACCGCTTGGAGGCTCGATCGTAGGTGCCGACCAGGTGCACCCACTTCTCGAAGTCGGCGAGCTCCGCGGACACCGCCGCCTTGGTGATCGTGGTGACGTCGAGGTCGTCCTCCGGCATCTCGAAGAGCCAGTTGCCGAGGTTCTCCCTGTCCTTCACGAAGCCGAGACGGAACTTGCTGTTGCGCTCGCCGTCCTGACTGACCGCGACCTGCTTGCACTTCGAGGAGCATCCGCCGGGCAGCTTGACCCAGGCCGAGACGGTGAAGTTCTGGTCGGTGCGGACCACTGCTCCAGTGGACACCTCGCCGTTGCCGCTGAAGCTGACGGCGTTGCCGAGGCGGCCTGGCGCGTAAGTGGCGTTCCGCAGCGTTCCGGCCTTGCCTCCGACCGCGTCACCGGCGCTCGTGCCGGCGCCCTCGTCGAACTGCCACTTGTGCACGAGGTTCAGGTCGCGGCCCGCCTTGGCCCGGATCTCGTCCGCGAACAGCGCGCGGCCGTGGACCTCCACGTCGTCGATCGCACCGGCGAAGTAGTCGACGTTTGCGCCGTTCCAGAACCCGCGGCCGATGCGGAACTGGCCGCCTGGGTGGTCCCATGCGCCCGGCCTGATCGCTGTGGCGGCCTCGACTCCGTTGACGTACAACGTCATCCGGTCGGTCTTGTCGTCGTAGGTGGCCACGAGATGCGTCCAGACGCCGACCTGCGCGACCGCGCCGACCGCCCTGGAAGACTCGCCACCGCCGTTGTGCTGGTCCTTGCCGAACATCGCGAACGCCCAGTGGCCGTCACTCGTCGCCTGCAGCTGGAACGCGCTCACGGTGTTGCCGTCCTGCGACAACACCGCCGGGTAGCGGTCGGTGAAGGGCGTGTCCAGCCGAGCCCACGCACTCACCGAGAAGCTGCGCGAGGTGTCCACCGCGTGTGGCGAGTTGAGCGAAGCGCCGGGGACGCCGGTCAGGCGCACACCGAGGTCCTTCGGGTCGGAGTTCTCGTTCTGACCGCTCACCCAGTCGACCGGGCTACCGAGCGTAGCCGTTCCGTTGAAGCCGGATGAGTCGACACCGTCGCCGTCCAGTTGCCACTGGCGCAGTGCGGCGGCGTCGAGCTGGACGATCTCGCCGACCTCGTCCGAGGCCAGGACGCGGCTGTGCACGCGGACGTTGTCCAGGCCACCCTTCAACGCGGCGTTCTGCTGGTCGTTGCCCATCACGAACGCGCCCCGCGCGTCCCAAAAGGGCTTGGTGGCGGCCGCGCTCACCACAGGATTGAGACCGTTGACGTAGAGGGTCGCCTTCTTGGTTCCCGCGTCGAAGACCGCCGTCAGGAGCGTCGGCGTTCCGGCGACTGCGGTGTTCGGACCGGTCTGCGCGAGCACGTTCCACGCGGTGCTGCCGTTGCCCTCGGTCATGCCGAACTGCCAGCGGCCGTCCTTCTGCTGCAGCACGAAGCCGCTGGAGTCCGGTCCGTCCTGCGACAACACGGTCTGCGTACCTGTCAAGTCGGCAAGCGTCACCGAAGCCGAGACGGAGAAGCTCTTGTCCGTGCGCACGACCGGACCCGTGGTGCGGATCTGTCCGGTGCCGTCGAAGCGCACCGCGAGGTTCCTCGGCTGCGGACGCTGCTCGAAGAACGACACACCGCCGGACAGCTTGGCGGACGCGCCGTCGGACACGGCGTTGCGGGCGACTGTGCCCGATCCCTCCTCGAAGCGCCAGTGTCCGACCTGGACGTTGTCCCGGCGGACCTCACCGACCACCTCGGCATCGGTCAACGCACGGTCGTACAGGCGCACCTCGTCGAGGCCGCCGAGCCAGTTGTTGCCGAAGTTGCCGCCGGCCTTGGACTGTCCGATGCGCAGGTTGCCCGCCGCGTGCCACGGCGAGGTGGCTTTGGCGACGCCCTGCAGCTCGCCGTTGACGTAGAGCTTGACATCCCGGGTCTCGGCGTCGAACACACCGGTGAGGTGCGTCCAGGCACCCTGTGTCGGCTCCTCCAGCGACTTCGCGGACGCCCAGTTGGTCGGGTTCGTCGAGTCCTGTTGTGGCATGACGAAGTACCAGCGTCGCTGATCCGCCTGGTACTGCAGGCAGAACCCGCACACGGAGTTGCCGTCCTGACTCACGGCGCTGCGCCAGTGAGTCTCGAGGCTGTCCAGTTTGACCCACGCCGAGACGCTGAAGCTCGCGTCGGTGCGCACCGAGTTCGCCGCGGTGACGTGGCCGCCCATGCCGTCGAGTGAAAGCGCAGAACCCAGCGCACCAGTTGTGTAGCTCGCGTTGCCGTGCGTCGTGCCGTGCCGGTCACCGAGGTAGGCGCTGTCGTTGACGTTGCCGTCCAAGGAGTACTGCGCGATCGCGCCGGCACCCGCGCGGACATAGATGTGGTAGACCCGCATCGGCCCCTTGTTGCCCGCCCGGTCCACAGAGCGCACGAAGAGATCACGCGGGCCGTCACCGGGCGGGGTCAGCGGGACGGTGGCCCAACCGCCGAGCGCATTGGCCGGAACGGACAGAGTGGTGGCGTCGTCCCAGCCATAGGCGAAGCGGTCGACGTCGGTGTCCTTCGCGGTGAAGGTGAAGTCGCCCTTGACCGTCGTACCACCGTGCCAACGGTTGTCCTCCGGGTAGACCGCGCTGGTGACCTCCGGCTTGTTCGCCGGAGCCGTGTGGTCGACGCGGAACGTCTTCGGGCCCTGCTTGAAGTCTGAGGTGGCGCGGCCGTCGTGCGCCGCGACGAACCACGTGACCAGACGGCCGTCCTCAACCTTGTCCAGCGGCACGTCCTGCGTGGTCCACGAGTTGGACCCGACCACATTGCCCCAGATCACGCGCTTGTTCTGCTTGGCAGGGTCACCAGGGACCACGTCGTCGTACACATGCCAGATGCTCTGCACCTGCTCGCCGTCCGGATCCCCCACACCCGCCTTCAGGCGGATAGTCGAGTCACCGACCCACGGCATGCCGGCGCAGTGGGTGCACGCGACCGGGTCGGGCTCGGTGGTGAGGTCCCATGGGATGTACGGCTTGGAGTTGTAGTCGACGATCAGTTTCATGGCACCGGGGTGGAACTTGCGCCAGTAGCTCTCGTCATCGGAGGCCGGCCAGATGCCGTACGTCGAGTTGCCGCCGGTGTCGAGGTGGTTCTTGAAGGTCGGGCTCGTGAAGGAGAACGACTGGTGCCCTGAGCAGTTGCCTTGCACCGTGGGTACCTCGTACGAGGCGAGCACACCGTGGTCTGGCGGCTGGTTGTTCCAGTTCGTGTCCTCCGCGATGTCCCAGCCGGCGACATGCAGGTCATGCCATTTCTTCACATCACATGCCGTGGACGCGTGCACCACGGTGGCGTCCATGCGGGCATCGTAAATCGTGGTGCCGGACAAGAACCTGGTGTCGAACTGGAAGTAGGACCGGGTGACCAGTTTCGGCGAGGTTTCCGGGGCACGACCGGATCTGGCGGTCGGATCGACCTTCACCCACCAACCGGTCTCCGCCGCGCTCCGCGCGCCGCTCCAGTGCGTTTCCTTCCGCATGGCATCGGTGCCGTTGTCGTACACCGTCGTCCAGGCTCCGCCGTGGTTCACGGTGCGACCGTCCGGGTCGATGTAAACCGGGTACACGGTCGCAGGGTCGTTGAGCAGTTTCTGGTCGGGCACCAGGGTCAGCGAACCCGGAGCGTGCTGCACGCCAACGGCCGCGTAGTCGGTGCGCGGTGCCTCTGCGTCCGGCTGCTTCTTGGAGTCCCACATCAACGACCTGGGCACCTCGAACACCGCGGCACCGGAGGCGTCGACGAGGCTGAACGCGCCGTCCGCTCCGGGTTTCACGTCGAGACCTTCGAGCTTCAGCCCCAGCTTCACCGCCGCCACGTTCGAGGCCGCCTCACGGGACTTCACGACGAGAAGCAGCTGGTAACCGTCGTTCGCCGCGGTCATCCGCAGGTCCACACCGGACAGGACCTCGTCGTAGATCGCCATCGCGCCTTGGAGCCGCGGCGCAGGCAGCTTGCCGGGCCAGCTCAGCGCGAACGCGGTGTTGTCCTTGCTCAGCCGCACGAGCGGTTCGAGCTCACCACCGCCGGAGAAGGCGATGCCCGCCTCGGTCGACTTGGGAGTGACGCGGTCGCCGTCCTTGACGAGCTCCGGCTCAATCGCCTGCCACTTGCCATTCTTGTGGACGCGTTGCGGCGTAACGGAGAGACGTGCCTGGAGCTGTCCGTTCGGCTGCGCGAACACCTCACGCGTCGCGGTCCGCATGCTGACCGCCTCGACCTCGATTCCCTGCGCACGGGCCGCCTGCATCGCGGTGCCCGTGTCAGGTGCCTCGGTGATCGGCGCGGCGACCGGCTTCTCTGAAGCGTTCACGGTGACAACCACCGCGGTGGCCGCCAGTGCCGCGGCGAGAACTGCGGCTGCAGCAAGGTTTCTGGGCGTGCGCAGGCATGACTGCCTCGCCGCCGCACGGCGGTACACCACGTGGGTCCCCCAGGGTCACGCGCATGCCCCCCGACAACACGCGACCTTTACATCGACCAACGAAGCATGGCAAGCAGAACCGCGATCACCTATAGGCCAGACGGGTGAGCACGATCACGTGTGATCCGTGTGTGATCTTGAGGCCACGGGCGTCTACCAGGCCTTTCGTGTGCCACTCAAGCAACAAAGTCGAACAGGAGTTCTACTTTGAGGTGCTGCAGGGGCACGCTGTTCCGCTGCCCCGCGTTCGCCGAGACCAGTTTCCAGGCATGGAGCCGCACTCAGCGCTGCTGCCGATCGACCTCGGCGTGACCGAGAAACCACACTCGATGTGGATCCATCCTCTGCTGATCAGCCAGTGATCGTGAACTCCACGATGTCGCCCGACTCGACCCGGTCGACCGGCAACCCGTCGACAGGTCGCGCCGCGAAGTCGACGCCGAACGGCCGCGACTTGACCACGACGACCTTCCTGATGCCGAAGTGCCTGAGCACGTCGACACTGCGCTGGTCCGGGAACGCCTTGGTCACCTCGGCGATCTCCTGATACTGCGGAGGGAAGTTGCCAGAGTTGCCGTTCGCCAGCTTCGGGAAGCCTTCGGTCGACCAGAGCAGGTAGGTGAACTCGCTGGTCTCGTCGATCGGCAGCATCAGGATCGGCTCGCGGGTCTGCGTGAAGACGCGCTTCACGTCTGGCGGTATGCCGGGATTCTCGACGTGCGGCCACCGCGGAATGCCCTCCAGCAAGGCAGCCAACGCGGGCACCAGCAGATAGATCGCGATGAGCTGCAGCGCGACCTGCGTGCGGTCCACCAGCAGCCTGCCGAACTCGGTCACCGCACCCGCGGCGAGCAGTGCAAGCGGCAGAATCGCCCAGAGCATCATCCGCCCTGGCGTCCGCATGGCGTTCCAGCCGGGCAGGTAGTCCCACAGGAACCGGTAGACGGCACCGTCGAGGAAGTTCACCCCGAGCGCCAGCACGACCGAAACGACGACCGCAGACGCGAGCAGGACCCGCACTCTGACCCGCCAGGCGCTGACGAACAAACCAGTCACGGCAAGCAGCACCACTACCAGGCCTGGGAACAGCAACTTCTCGCCGATGCCGGGCTCAGGGATCGCGCTGTGGTCGTTGAAGATCGTCTCGACCCACAGCCAGGTCTCGTACGGGGTGGTCCACAGACCATTCACGGGGGGTGAGAACACCTCGATCTCACGCCACGTCCGCTTGAAGCCGTACGAGTCGAGCACGCGCATGTACGGCACGACCAGGAACCAGGTGACCACGAGAAACACCGCGGCGCCGTAGGTGTTCGCGATCACCACGCGGGATCCGCGACGCCAGGAGGTGAACGCGATCACAAGCCCGACCACCCCCATCAGGTGAACGAACGGAAGCCCGATGGCAAACCCGATCGACACCTGCCAGGCGGCGATCAGCCAACCGGCGAAGATCCACCACGGCCTGGGCTCGGTCCGCCCGCGAAACGAGTACCCGTGACCGCGGGCGAGTGCCCACAACGCGAGCGCGATGCCACCTGTCGACACCACGTTGAGGTGGTGGAGGTGAGCAAGCCGCCACGGTGCCCATGCGAAGACCACGCCGGCCAGGGCGGCTCCCTGCCAGCTGCTGCCCAGCTGCTTGGCCAGCAGGTAGCAACCGGTGAACGCCAGCGCGAAGGCCAGCACGAAGGCGACGTTGTACCGGAAGACCGCGGCGTACTGGCCGTCACCGAAGAGGCTCAACGGCAGGTAACCGAGCAACGAGTCGGTGAACGCGAAGTTGTCGACCGCCGGGTAGAACTGGTTGGCGGTCCAGAGGTCGCCGCCCTCGGTCACCACGTGGTGCAGCCAGGCGAGCTCCCACGCCTGCAGGAGCGGGTCTCCCAGACCGCCGGTGATCAGCGACTTCGGATTCAGCACGATTCGGAAGTTGAAGACCAGTGAGATCAGCAGACCGAAGTAGAACGCGACCGCACCTTCGGACCGGAATAACCGTCCGGCTCTTCTCACAAGCCGGATCCAGAGGACTCGCTGCGTGTCCTCCCCTGGTCCGGTGATCGCGCCCGGCGCCGAAATCGCCCCCACGAGCTGGCCCTTCTGTGCGTTCAGCCGGTCATCCTCCGAAATGGCCCAAGCCGATCGGGCACTCAGGTGACTGTACTTCGCACGTGAAAGGACTTGGTCAGGGTTGGCCGGAGACGTTCAGACCTGCAGGGCAGCTCACTCCGGTGCCGCCCAGTCCGCAGTACCCGTACGGGTTCTTGGCGTCGCTCAAATACTGCTGGTGGTAGTCCTCGGCGTAGTAGAACTCGCCGAGCGACTTCAACTCGGTGGTGATCGCGCCGTGGCCACCGGCGTAGAGCGCCTTCTGGTAGACCGCCCGCGATGCCTCCGCGGTGACGCGCTGTCCTTCGTCGGCGTAGTAGATGCCCGAGCGATACTGGGTTCCGACATCCGCACCCTGCCGCATGCCTGTCGTCGGGTCGTGGCCCTCCCAGAACACCCGGAGCAGCGCCTGGTAAGGCAGCACGACTGGATCATGGACGACCAGGACCGCTTCCGCATGCCCGGTGCGACCCGAGCAGACCTCGTCATAGGTGGGGTTGGGAGTGTAGCCCGCCGTGTAGCCAACGGCGGTCGTCCACACGCCGGGGGTCTGCCAGAACAGCCGCTCGGCACCCCAGAAGCACCCCATTGCCACGACAGCCGCACGCAATGCCGAGGGAAACGGCGGTGCGATAGGGCGGTCTGTGAACACCGCGTGGAACGGCGGTACCGTCTGCGGCGTCGAACGCCCCGGCAACGCGTCGTGCGGGGCAATCAGTTTCGTTTTGCTACGACCGAACAACGCCATTGCTCCAATCTAGGGGTGTCGTGGGCCACAAGGCGGTCACGACTTGCCAGGTCGGCGCGATGTCAAGGCGTCCGCTTCGGCACAATGTTGCGGTCTGACGGTTATCTGGAAGGGGGGTGCCAGGCGTGACCTGGCAAGAAGAGCTGCAGAAGCTCGACCTGGAGCTGGCCTCGGGTCGGATCTCTGCGGACGATTACCGCGCTCGCCGGGACGAAGTTCTGGCCGGTTCCACCTCGGCCCCGTCCCCCCAACAGCAGCAGGGTCCCTTCGCGCCGCCATTCCGCTGGCAGGCGGCCCCTCCGCAGCAACAGCAGCCGCCCAACCCGGACGCGACCCAGGTCGTCGGCACCGGTAACGCCGCGTCCCCGGACGCGACCCAGGTGGTGAACACTCAGCAAAAGGGCGATGCCGAGCGCACGCAGTTCGTCCGGCCGGTCAGCGGACCGAATCCGCAGCAGGGTGGCTGGCAGTCCGCGCCACCGATCTCCGCACCACCGCCCTGGACCACCGGCGACGGCTTCGGTCCGGTGGGAGATCCGACGCCCGGTTGGATCGCCCAGGGTCCTGAAACGTTCGACGACGCGGGCGAGCGCAGCGGCAAGGGCCGGGTGTTCGCGATCATCGGTGTCATCCTCGTGCTGGCGCTGATCGGCGGCGGCATCTGGTGGTTCGCCAGCAGACCCAGCGGCGGCACCGGCGGCGAAACGACGGCGCAGAGCACCTCGCAGACACCGACGAGCAAGCCGAAGCCGAAGGACGACCTGGAGATCGCCGACCTGCCGGGCACCCAGGAAGACCAGTCGGGCATCAAGACGTTCGAGGACGTCATCGCGCAGAAGCTCCTCACCGATGAGGAGAACACTGCGTACACCACGGCCGGTGCTTCGAAGGTCCGTGTCGGAGTGTCAAAGCTGCCGAACGGCGACGTCGTGCAGATCATCACCGTTCAGGCGACCGATGCCACGACGGCGGCCACCGCCGTCGATGCGCTCAACGAACTGCAGGTCAAGTTCGGCATGAAGCCGTACACCGGTGTCTCTCCGGCCAGCGTGTCGACCTACCAAGTCGATGTTGCCGGCGACAAGAAGGGTGCCGTTCGCGCACATTACGTGCACAAAAACACCATCGTGCGCGTACAGGTCGCGGGCAAAGACCAGGCAGCGATCAGCAAGGACTTCGACTCGGTCCTCGCCGCGCAGCTCAGCGCGCTGCCCACCGGCGCGTGAGCTCGACGGGTGGCCCTCGGGTGGCCGCCTGCACGGTCGCGACACGTGCCCAGTTCCCCGCCGCGCGGGTGCTGGGCACGTCCTACCTGAAGCATCATCCCGAGCACGAATACGTCATCATCGATCTGGAGGACCCACCGGACTGGCTGGAGTTCTCGGAGGACGAGTACCTCGATCTGGCGACCGCGCACGACGTCGATGAACTTGCCGACCTCGTGGCGCGGAGAGCTGTACGGGCGTTGCTCGGCGAGTACGACGTCGTCGTCAAGCTGCCGCCCCGCGCGCTCGTGCTGGCTCCGCTCGCGATCGTCGCCGCCAAAGGCGCCGTCGACCTGTCGGAGTCCGCGCTGGCGCACTGGAACCTTCACGAGCGGTCGGTGGAGGGTGCGAACCTGATCAGGTTCGACGGCTACGACCCGCGCACCCCTTGGACACCCGCGTCCGACTGCACGCGGGTGTTGTTCTCCGAGCGGCCCGAGCTGAAGAAGATCTACGACGAGTACGCGAGCCTCGTCGAACCGAGCGACGTCCCGTACCGCTTCGGGTTTCTTTCGGACGGAACACCGATCACTGCACCGATGCGCACGCTCTTTCGCGAGGCGCTGACGCCGTCAAACCCCCTGAACCCAACCGACGGCAGGGCTCCGCACGCGTTCGACGGCGAGCGCTTCCAGGAGTGGCTGCGGCTCCCCGCGACACCTGTTGAACGCGTCAACGGATTCAACCGGCTCCTGCTGGCCGTCTGGCGATCACGCGTCGACCTGCAGACCACGTTCCCGCAGCCGTTCGGTGCTGGTTTTCGCCAGTGGTGCCACCTGCACGGTCGGCATGAGGGTGTGCCGGAGTGGGCGCTTCCCACCGAGCCGATCGAGCCGACCCCACCTGGCGACGAGTTCGGTGTCAACGTCGCCGGCTACCACACTGCCGAACTGGGCATCGGCGAGATGGGCCGCGTGATGTTGCGGGTGCTGAACGCTTCGGATGTTCCGCACGTGTCCGTAGTCGAGGAACACTCGATCATCAGGACTGTTCGAACCGGACTCGAAGAACCGGACTCCGTCGGGCCGCCCCGCTTTCCAGTCAGCCTGATCACCGTGAACGGTGACTTCACCGCAGCCTTGCTGGCAGCGCACCCCGACGTGGGCCATGATCGCTACCGGATCGGGTTGTGGGCGTGGGAGCTTGAGGACTTCCCGGCGTCGATGCATCACGGTTTCGCTCATGTGGACGAGATCTGGACGGTCAGCGAGTTCTCCCGGCGTGCCATCGCCGAGCACTCGCCGGTGCCCGTGCACACGGTGCCGGTGCCGGTGCCGGATCCAGGTGAACCTCGCCGTGAGCTGGGCGACCGCACGAGGTTCTTCTTCGCTTTCGACTACAACAGCACGGCGGGTAGGAAGAACCCGTATGGGCTGGTCACCGCTTTCCAGATCGCGTTCGAGGGACGTGACGACGTCGAACTGGTGATCAAGTCGACGAACTCCCACTCGAACGTTTCCGCCGCGGAACGTCTTCGGCTCCAGGTCGCCGGCGACGAGCGGATCACCCTCGTGGAGCGCTATCTGACCGTCGAGGAACTCACCGACCTGTACGCCACCAGCCATGCGTACGTGTCGCTGCATCGCGGCGAGGGCTTCGGTCTCACCGTCGCCGAGGCGATGATCCGCGCCATCCCGGTGATCTCGACGAACTACTCGGGCACGGCCGAGTTCGTCACCGAGGAAACAGGCTGGCTGGTTCCGCACACCATCACGAACATCGGTCCTGGCTGGGCTCCGTACCCGGCTGACTGTCACTGGGCCGATCCAGATCTGGATGCTGCTGCACGCGCGATGCGTGAGGTCGCGGACAACCCGGAGGAGGCCCGCCTGCGCGGTGCCGCCGCACGCGCACATCTTCTGCGCACCCGCCCGATCGAGGTCACGGTGCAGTGGATGACCGAACGTCTGACCGCGGCCCATGATGCCTGGCTGGCTCGACATCAGGAGCCGGTGCGGGACTCGGTGTCGCTTGCGAGCCGCGTGGCGCGCCGGATCATCAGGACTGTCCGAATCCCCTGATCCACCTGCTTGACCTGCACTAGAATTCGCGCACACCCTCTCTGCACTCCCTGGACGGCTGATGTCGGAAGCACGCCTGGCGGACGCACTCGCGCGCCTGGAACAGAACAAGGAGCTGCGGCTCCCGCTGCGTTCACGTGACCTGCTCGGCAGGCTCGTGATGCGTTTCCTCTGGCGGCGCCAGGTGAAGTGGCAGATCGAGACCAACATCGCCGGCCGCGACGCCCTCACCGCCTTGAGCGAGATGCTGCACAACCAGCAGCAGGTGCCGAGGGCCGAGCTGGCGCACGAGGTCCAGCAACTGCAGCGCGCAGATCAGAACATCATGGCCGGGCTGAACCAACGCCTCTACGCGGCGGTCGGCAGCATTCGCACGGAGCTCGGTGACCTGCGCCTGCAGCTCGTGGACACGGCTTTGCGCGCTGAGAAAGTGGACCAACGCCTCGACGCGATCGAGTCGCAGCTCGCCGAGCTCACCGCGGCTGCCCGCGATGCCCGCCTCCGGCACGCCCAGGTCGACCTCGTGCTCGATCAGTTCCGCAGGTCGGACAGCACCGAATCCGATGCTGCCGCCGTTGCGGTTCCAGCCAGGGCGAACGGCGTGGAACTGGCGGTCGCGGAACTGCTGGACGGCCCGGTCGAACACGTGCGTGCGGCACGGGCGGCACATCTACCGGTCGTCGAAGGCCGCGGCACGGTGTTCGACACCGCACCGTGGCGAGGCGAGTGGTTCGAGGTGCTGCGCGAGGCGGGTGTCTCCGCGCTCGGTGCATCGACGAACCCCTCCGTGGTCAAACACAACGCGGAGCTGGGCTTCCGGATCGAAGAATCAGACCCGATGGACGCGCTCACCCGCGTCGACAAGCGTTCTCTCGGCGCGGTCACCGCATTCCGCTTCGTCGAGCGGTTGTCGGCGGAGGCGCTGGCGCAGTTCGTGTCCCTGGCCGCGGAGTCGTTGCGACCGGGCGGCGTGCTGCTGGTCGAAAGCCCGGTCGCTGGTCCCGAGTTCCACGTCGATCCGTTCGCCCAGCGGCCGGTACACCCCACCTACCTGCGTTTCCTCGCCGAGACAGCGGGCTTCGCCGAGGTCACCGTCGAGCACCGCGGACACCCGCTCGGCGAGCGCTTCTTGCTGATTGCGCGGATGTGACCGTGCGCTACAGCATGTGGAGCCCGCTGCCGCCCGACCGCAGCGGGATCGCCGACTACACCCACGAACTCCTCGCTGAGATGAGCGACGTCGAGCCCGTCGCCCGCACAAGCCCACGAGCGCGGTCGACCGGACTGGCGTGCTACCAGATGGGCAATCACGCCGGCGTGCACTCGTGGATCTACGACCAGGCGCTCAAGGTGCCCGGTGTGGTAGTTCTGCACGAGATGTCGTTGCTGGACTTCAACCTCGGCTACTGCGGTGGCCTCACCCCGGAGTTCTACAAGGAGCTGAAGGACGCGCACGGCCCTATCTGGGGAGATCCGCACGACCCTGCCTTGCTGCACGGGCTGCCTGCGGTCGAGGTCGACGGGGTGAAGTCGCTCGACAGCCGCACCATGACGTTGGAACACCGGGTCGTGACGGCGAGCCGCGGCGTGATCGTGCACGACCCCCACTCGGCTCAGCTGCTCCGCGAGCGCTTCCCCGGCAAACCGGTCTTCGTCGTGCCACACGGCGCGCCGCTGCGTGACGACACCGATCGTGATGACATCCGGTCGATCTTCGGCTGGACCGACGAGCACGTGGTGTTCGGTGTCTTCGGCGGTTTCAACCGGATCAAACGCATCCTGGTGACCGTGCTCGCGTTCGCCGAAGTGCGCAGGCGGTGGCCGAACGCCCGGCTGCTCATCGCGGGGCACGTCGACTACCCGGACGTCCACGCCGACGTCGTCAGCACGATCGAGCAATTCGGTCTCGAGGACTCCGTGCACCTGGAACTCAGCCCGGCGAAGGAGGCGTTCGAGGACCTCATCACCGCCACCGACGTGGTGGTCAACCTGCGTTGGCCGACGATGGGCGAGACCAGCGGTGTGATGATGCGGGCGTTCGGCGCCGGCCGCATGGTGATCACGAGCGATCTGCCCCAGCACCGTCACCTCGACGAGGCTTTCTGCGCACGAATTCCGATCGAGCCAGCCCACGAGGCGGAGGTGCTGGCAGCTCTGCTGGAGAAGGTGGTCGAAGACCCGGCAGAGGCTCGCGCGGCCGGCAAACTGGCGCGCGACTGGGTCGCGGCGCACGCGTCGTGGCCGATCGCCGCCGAGGGCTACCGGAGGGCGCTTGACAGCATTTCCGCAGGCGAGCAGCCGAAACACGTCGCACATGCGGGCGTGAACCTGTTCGCCGACCTGCGGGCGACAACTGGCCTCTCCGAGTCGTTCCGCCGCGCGGGGTTGGCGATGCACAGGGCAGGCGTGCCCATGGCCTACACGGAATTCAACTCACGCGCGCCGGTCCGCACGGTTCAGGTGCCGCGCGAGATGCTGGAGCTCCGTGGCGGCAAGGATTACCCGATCGACCTGTGGATGGTGAATCTCAACGAGTTCCAGCTCATCCCGGAGACCGCGCTCGACCGGTACACGATCGCGCTGTGGGCCTGGGAGATGCCGGAGATCCTCGACTACACGCTCCAGCAACTGCCGCGCGTTGACGAGCTGTGGGTCGTGTCGTCGTACGTGGCCGAGGCGTTCCGCACGGCGACCAAAGTGCCGATCACGGTGGTGCCGAACGTGGTCACCGAGATCTCGTCGGTTCCAGACCGGGCTCAGTTCGGCCTGGACGAGGACGCCTTCGTGGTGCTGTTCAGCTTCAGCGCCTCGTCGAGCGATGCCAGGAAAAACCCCTGGGGCGTGATCGACGCGTTCCGGAGAGCTTTCGCGCCGCACGAGCGTGGTACGACCGCGCAGCTCGTGATCAAGGTGGTGGACCTCGACATCTTTCCGTTGATGGCCGCGGCGCTGCAGGACGCGGTCGCCGGCGTCAACGGAGTGCTGATCACGGGTGACCTGTCTCGGGCCGAGATGGACTCGCTCCTCGCGAGCTGCGACGTGTACGCGTCTCTGCACCGCTCCGAGGGCTTCGGCATGGGCATGGCGGAGGCGATGTCGATCGGCAAACCGGTCGTCGCCACTGGCTACAGCGGTAACACAGACTTCATGCCACCAGGATCGGCAGGTGTGATCGGATACGACATTCGTCCGATCACCATGGCCGACCACCGCTACGACGAGCGCTTCGCGGACTGGTACCGGCCGGGCCTGCTGTGGGCGGAACCGAATGTCGCACAAGCCGCCGGGTGGCTGCGCCGCTTGGCGGACAGTCCGACGTTGCGCGCCCGCATGGGTGCGGCCGCGCAGCAGGCGATCTGGGAGACGTGCAGCTACGAGGCGGTCGGCAAGGTCATCCGCGACCGCCTCGCGGCAATCTACGAGGAGCGCTCTCCAGCTCGATGAGGCGTGCCTCGAGCGCTGCGATCCGCTGCCGGGCGCGCGTGGCCTCGCGTTCGGCGCGCTGTGCGGCCTCGCGCAGCGCGTCGAACTCGGCCAACTCGTGCTGATGTTCCCGTTCCGCCTCCTGCACGGCCTCCTCGAGGCGACGGATGTACGCGATCTCGGCCATCCGGGCCGCTCGCTGTTCAGCGACCTCAGCACGAACGTACTTGTCGAACACGTTCGCGGGTACGGCGAGCAGTTCCAACGCCTCGGTGTCATCAGCCTGCGCGTAGAACCGGTTCAGCCCGTCGAACAACGCGCATCGGTAGCCGGCTTCAGTCATCAACGGGTCCCACTCGTGGTGCGCGGGCTTGGTGGAACCGGGCTCGGTGGCCTCGACGACCACCACACGTGGCCGGTGCCGGTCCCAGTCTGCGCCCTCTATGACGCCGCGCTCCTCGCCCTCCACGTCGATTTTGAGGAAGTCGATGTCTCCCGGATGCTCGTCGAGCACGTCGGCGAGCGTGCGGAGCTCGACCTCGACCTGGACGATCTCGAGAGTCGACTCGGCCTGGTAGGTGCTCGCGAGAACGCTGTCGAGCGTCGACCACCCGGACCGGTTCACGACATGGTGCAGTACCGCTGACCCGGACTTGGCACCGAGCGCCACCGCCAGTGTCACATCACCCGGCCGCGCCTTGCGCAACGCCTCAGCCTGAGCCGGGATCGGCTCGACGTTGATGCCTCGCCAGCCAAGATCGTAGAAGTGCTTGGTGACCGAGTCCTCGACAGGATCGGACGCGCCGACGTCCACGTAGCGACCTGTCGTCCTGCCGTGGAAAAGCCGGGCGAGGAGGACGTCCTCCGCGTTCTGCGCGTACGAGATCACAGACAGACAATATCGGTCTGGCCGGTGCGGCAACCCGCGATCGCGCCGCTGCGTCTCTACCATCGAGAGCTGACGGAGCCAGGAGGACTCGATGACACCAGTGGTGATATTAGTCACATTGGGCGGTTTGGCGTTCCTGACGCGAACCGTAATGGCCCTCCTGGCCGTTTCCCCCAACAAGGACGCCAGTGATTACCCTAAGCCACAAGCGTCCACCAATTGAGATACTCATTCGGACTACGGCTTACGGACGAACGTTGACTTACCGTACGATCCTTTCGGGTCGTATGACTGAACGGTCACCCGAAGGGGACCTCACAGGGGTAGGTGCGCCATGGACCACGCACTGAGCAAGGTCATCGAGCTGCGCGAGAGTGGCTTTCAGTTCCTCCACCTGAGGGACGACGCCGGCCAGCTCGACCGCATCATGGCGTTCAAGCAGCGCAGAGGGTTCATCGACTCCATCCTGTTCTGGTCCGAGACCGAGGCGCGCGCGGGACGTCTGCCCGCGGTTCGCGACTCCGCCAGGCCCGCGCAGGCCGTGTGGATCTACGAGGGCCCGCTCTGCGAGGCCGTGGACCGACTGCTGGACCTGCCGGAGCCAGGGGCTCGCAACGCTCCCACGTTGATGAAGGCGACCGCTTCGGATTTGGCCGTCGTCACGACGCTGCCATTCAAGTTGAAACTTCCACCGGGCGCGATCGCCTAGTTCGGTCAATCGTTTTCGAAGTCGCCGCGCTTGATGGCGCCGCTGAACGCTGCCCGATCGGGCGCGCGATGACCGATTTCGCCCGATTCCCGAAGTCGCACATACGCGTGGCTGAGCCGTTCAGCGCAATCCCACTTCACCTCGTCGGTGCGCTGCCGCGTGCCCGTAATGGATGAAGAAGTTCCCCCTCCCGAGTTACGGAGCTTGATGTAGAGGGGGCCGATGCGACACTTTCGCGCCCATGAACCTCAGGAAGACCATCACAGGAGCAGCTGCTGCCCTCGGCAGTGCCACCGTAATGCTCGGCCTGGGCGGCACCGCACACGCCGACATCGCCAACGCCGAGGCGCAGACCCAGCCCAACCTCGGCGGCCAGCTGGGCGACGTTGCCAGCGTGAGCGACCTCGCCTCGGTGAACACCGAGGACGCGACCGGCAAGATCCAGGCCATCAACACGCAGGACTGGGACGTGACCGCGCTCGTGGAGAACGTGGACGCGGGCGCCAACGGCGTTCCCGCCGCGACGCTTCTCGGTCTCAACGAGCCGCAGGGCCCGGTGAACGCCCTCGCCGGCGTCGACATCTGATCCAACCAGTACTTCCTGGCCGGGGCGGCGCCCGATTCCCTCCCCCTCGAATCGGGCGCCGTTCCACTTTTTCGGCGGCTAGCGACCGACCGCGTAGCCCTGCGTGCCGCGCGGATTCGCACCGGCGCGCAGGAGTCCGTCCGCGGAATCCCTTGCCACGGCCGACATCCGGCCCAGGGTCCACTCGCCGGCGTCCACGACCTGGTGGCCCATGCTCTGCAACGCTGCCAGGACGTCCGCGCCGGCGCGTGACTCGATGACGAGTTCGCCGGGGGTCCAGGCGCGGGGGTAGAACGAGCTCGGAAACGCGTTCGAGTGCCACATCGGCGAGTCGATCGCCTCCTGCAGGTTCAGGCCCGCCATGTGCGCCAGCCAGAAGCCGAGCTGCCACTGGTCCTGCTGGTCACCGCCGGGCGTGCCGAACGCCATGGCCGGTTCGCCGTCGCGCAACGCCATCGACGGCGACAGCGTGATCCGCGGGCGCTTGCCGGGGGCCAGCGAGTTCGGCAGATCCTTGTCCAGCCAGAACATCTGGGCGCGGCTGCCCAGGCAGAAGCCGAGTGACGGGATCGTCGGCGAAGACTGCAGCCAGCCGCCGGACGGGGTCGCCGACACCATGTTGCCCCAGCGGTCCACGACGTCGACGTGCACGGTGTCGCCGCGCGTCACGCCGGAGCGGGCCACGGTCGGTTCGCCGATCGCGCCGGTCGGGTCGGAGGTCAGCACCGACGGGCCACTGATGATGTGCTTGGGCAGCAACGGTTCCCGGCCGTCGGGCGAACCAGGACGAAGCTCGAACGAAGCCGAGTCCCCGATCAGCGCACGCCTTTCGGAGGCGTAGGAGCGCGACAGCAAGGTCTCGAGCGGAACGTCGTCGACGTCGCCGTACCAGGCCTCGCGATCGGCGAAGGCGAGCTTGGCGGCCTCCACGGCGAGATGCACTGTCTCAGCGGTGGGCCTGCCATCCACATAGGACAGGTCGTAGCCCTCCAGCAGCCGGAGCTGCTGCGCCAGAACGGGTCCCTGCGTCCACGCGCCGGCCTTCACGAGCGACCACTGACCGAAGTCGACAGTGAGAGCGTCCTCGTACGACGCTTCCCACGACGCCATGTCGGCACCGGTCAGCACACCGGCGTGGTCGCGACCCGAGTCGTCGCGGAAGGCCGAACGGCAGAACTCGTCGACCTGCGCGGCGACGAAACCCTGCGACCAGGCCCGTCGCGCGGCCTCGATCTGCGCCTCGCGGTCAGAGCCCGCGGCCTCGCCGGCGGCGAGCAGCCACTCCCACGTGTCGGCGAGCTTCGGATTGCGGAAACGGCCGCCGCGCACCGGCAGAGAACCGCCGGGCATCCACTGCGCGGCCGAGGTCGGCCAGTGGTCGCGGAACAGGTCGGAGACCATCTCGATGGTGTCGACGACGCGGGCCACGAGCGGGAAGCCGTCACGGGCGTAGCCGATCGCCTTGTCCAACACGTCGCGCAACGACTTGGTGCCGTAGTCACGCAGAAGAGTGAGCCAGCCATCCCATGCGCCCGGCACGGTGGCGGCGAGCAACCCGCTGCCAGGAACGAGGTCGAGCCCCAGCGACGTGTAGTGCTCGATCGACGCACCCGCCGGTGCCACCCCCTGCCCGCACAGCACGCGCGGAGCGGATCCGGCCGCCGCGAAGATGATCGGAACCTCGCCACCGGGGCCGTTGAGGTGCGGTTCTACGACCTGAAGAACGAATCCGGCGGTGGCAGCGGCGTCGAACGCGTTGCCGCCATCCTCCAGTACAGCCATAGCTGCCGACGAGGCGAGCCAGTGGGTCGAGCCGACCATGCCGAAGGTGCCGACGAGTTCGGGGCGCGTGGTGAACACCCCATAAAGGTACGCGAGGCTAACTAAATTGCGTGACTCCGGGTGATGCACGACCCACACCCGAATGAAGTAGTCCGGCGCGTCCCAACGCATCGGCATCGAGATGGTTGCGAGCGTCGACGACGACGTGGCCGTCCATCAGTTCGGCGACGCGCACCCAGTCCAAAGTCCGGAACACCGGCCAGTCGGTCAGCAGCACCACGGCCTCGGCACCCTTGACCGCCTGGTACGGGTCGTCGACCAGCAACATCCCGGCCACCGGCCCGGTCACCTCGGGGTCGAACGCGGTCAGGTCGGCGCCGTCCAGCACCAGCTGCTCCGCGACGGCCAGCGCCGGCGAGTCGCGCAGGTCGTTCGTGCCGGCCTTGAACGCGAGCCCGAGCACGCCGATCCGGGCCCCTGCCAGCGAACCGCCGCAAGCATCACGAACCTTGTCCACGACACGCAGCTGCGCCCGGACGTTGGCCTCGATCGTCGACCGGATCAGCCCGAAGTCGACTCCGACCGCCTCGGCGATCTGCACCATCGCGTGCGTGTCCTTCGGCAGGCACGAACCGCCCCAGCCCGGCCCCGGCCGCAAAAACGACTGCCCGATCCGCTTGTCGTAGCCCATGCCCTCGGACACCGACTCGATGTCGGCGCCCAGCAGTTCGCACAGCTCAGCGACCGCGTTGACGTACGAGAGCTTCATCGCGAGGAAGCAGTTCGCGGCGTACTTGACCATCTCGGCGCTGGCCGCGTCCATCAGCACGGTCGGCGCACCGAGCTTCGCGAACAAGGCGGCCACCCGCTCAGCGGCAGACGGCGAGTCCGAGCCGACCACGATCCGGTCCGGGTGCAGGAAGTCGCGCACGGCGGTTCCCTCACGCAGGAACTCCGGGTTCGACACCACAGCGACGTCCTCACGAGCGAGGAGCGCGCGCACCCGCCCAGATGTGCCCACCGGCACCGTCGACTTGGTGACGATGACGGCCCCGTACGGCAGCACCTCGGAGATCTCCGCGGCCACCGAATCCACCGCGCTCAGGTCGGCCGCGCCGCCCGCACCCATCGGCGTCGGCAGGCAGAAGAACACGACCTCGGCATCAGCGACCGCGGCAGCGGCCCCGACGACGAACGCCAGCCGACCGGCGGCCTGTCCCTCGGCGACGAGCTCGGCGAGCCCGGGTTCGAGGATGTCGACCTGGCCGGCACGCAGCCGGGCCACCTTGAGCGAGTCGACGTCCGCGCACACCACACGGTGACCGAGAGAGGCGAGGCAGGCCCCGGTGGTCAACCCGACGTAGCCGGTGCCGACGACGGCGATACGACGCGCGAACATGAGATTGACCCTGACAGGCCCAGTTGTCCGCCGAACGAACTCCGTACGACTTTCGTTGTAGCTGACCGTGACAGATCTCCTACCAGAGGTCTACCGGCGCGGCCGATGTTTCGAACACCTTCGAACGGCACAGTTCAGGGCATGGGAATTCTGACGATCGCGACGATCTTCATCGGCCTCGCGCTGCTGGCGGCGGTGCCGCTCGTGGCGCTGCTCCACTGGTCCGACCGTTGATGTTCAGGTAACGAGCGTTAACCTCCTCGCGAGCAGTTCGCTTCGAGGAGGATGAAGGCATGGAGATCTCGGGTACCGCGGCCATCGTCACCGGTGGCGCGTCCGGTCTCGGCGGCGCGACCGCACGTGCGCTGGCGGCGCGTGGAGCGCAGGTGTTCGCGCTCGACCTGCCCAGCGCGATCGAGAAGGCCGACGTCGTCGAGAACGTCACCTACCTGGCCGCCGACGTGACCTCCGGTGAAGAGGTCCAGGCCGCCGTCGACACCGCGGCAGGCTCCGGGGCCCCGCTGCGCATCACGGTGAACTGCGCGGGCATCGGCCCGTCGTCCCGCACCGTCGGCAAGACCGGCCCGCACGACCTCGACCTCTACCGGAAGGTCATCGAGGTCAACCTGATCGGCACCTTCAACGTGCTGCGCCTGGCCGCCGCCGCGATGGGCAAGACCGAGGAGCTGGAGCACGGCGCCCGCGGCGTCATCATCAACACCGCCTCGATCGCCGCGTTCGACGGCCAGATCGGCCAGGTCGCCTACGCCTCGTCCAAGGGCGGTGTCGTCGGCATGACCCTCCCTGCCGCCCGCGACCTGTCGAGCGTCGGCATCCGCGTGCTGACCATCGCGCCCGGCATCGTCGACACCCCGATGCTCGCCACGGTCTCCGACGAGTTCCGCGCGGGCCTGGCCGCCGGTGTGCCGTTCCCGAAGCGCCTGGCCCAGCCGTCCGAGTACGCGCAACTCGCGATCTCGCTGGTGGAGCACGACTACCTGAACGGCGAGGTCGTCCGCATGGACGGCGCTCTCCGGATGGCTCCTCGCTAGCGCGGCGATCGCACTAGAGGTCGCCCGCGTACGGCAGGTTCGACATGGCGTCCGAGGTCATCCACTCGCGCAAGCGGTGGGTGGCCCGGACGTCGTCCTCGTTGTACTCCAGCAACCGCCGCCGCTGCTCGGTGTCGAGCGCGTCGCCGTTCATCCCCACCGCCGCCCGGTACCAGCGCATGGAGTTCTCGCCACCGGCCTCCGGATCACGCCACTGGAAGCCCGCGACCGGCGCGATGATCTTCAGACCCTTGCCGTGCGCGCACAGGAACTGCTCGCGGACGATCCCGAACAGGTCCACCCACGAGTCCGACCCGATGAACTCCTTGACCTGCGCGACGGTCGGAATGCCCGGCTTGCCCGCGAACCGCTCGGCCGACGCGAGCAGCCAGCGGTTCTCCGCGAGCTCGTTGTAGCAGTAGGCGCGGAAGCTCAGCCCACGCGCTTTCGCCCGCAGCCTGATGCCCGTGAGCCACGTCCAGAACTCGGCGAACGACCGAGCCTCGTCATCACACGGCAGCGCGTCCCACGTGACGAACGCGCGGTAACCCTGCTCCTCGTCGATGTCCTTCCCGGACAGCAGGCAGCCCCACATGTACGCGCCGAGATCGCCGAAGCTCTCCATGTCGACGTCGACCTCGACGTCCGCGCGGGGCACCCTCATCTCGGGCACCCGCCGCACCAGGGTCAGATCCCGTAGCCACGCCCGCGCCAGCACGACCGCGTCCCCGAACGGCATGCCCACGAGCTGCAGCGGCCCTTCTGCCAGCGGGTCCAGCTCGGCCAGCTTGTCCACAGTGGACAGGCCGGCCTTCCGCAACGCGACCGCGTCCTCACCGCGCACGACGAGACTGACGTCCCGGTCCTGCTTGAGATCGTTGTCGCACGTCGGCCACCACGGGCACGTCTTGCAGTCGACGATCCGCGACGGCCTGGCGAGCGGGTCCTTCTGGTTCACCGCCGCCAGCGCCACGGCCAGACGATCGGAGAACCGCGCGTCGTACTCGGCCAGGGCCGTGCGGCCACCGGGCCACGTGGGCGCCTCCAGGTCGTGCCACAGCACGACGTCCGCGTCCATGCCGATCACGCCACCGGTCGCCCGCCCGTGGGCCGCGTACCCGGCGGCCTGCAGCTGCCGCTGGGCGTGGGCGAGCCTGAGCTGGTCACGCGGCTGGGGCCGGACCTTGCGGTGCGGGTCCGTGCGGCTGCCACCGGGCAACGGCATGGTCAGCGGACTGGTGCGCGCGCCCTGACCGGGATCGGTGATCTTGTGCCGCACCACGAGCACCGGCACGTACCCGGTGGAGTCCTTGACCAGCAGGTCGATGCCACCGCGACGCCCGCCACGCGGATCACGCGGCAGTGCGGCACCCCAGATGTAGGGCGCCCCCATCTCCATCGCGGCGAGCGTGACCCGTTCCCGGTCCGCGCTGCGCACGTCGGGTCCGTTCGGCACCTCGAAGAAGTCCGAGCCGACGATCCGCCCGAGCGCGTCCGCCACCGCGCGACGATGGTTCGTCGCGTCCGCTTTCCGTTGTTCCGAAGCCGGATCCGGCGCCGCCTTGGGAGCGTCGCGCATCTCCGGATCGTTTTCGAGGTGCACCCGCCGCCGACAACGAGTGACCACGCCGGCGTCTAGCTGCACCTGGGAAGTCACTGATGCAGCGTATGTCGCGCGTCCTCCTGATGTGTCAGCAACCTGGGCAGTAAGTTTCATCTGACGGAGGAGGTGTACCCGAATGGCGCGCAAAACCGGGCATCTGATCACGCCCAAGAGGGCCAAGAACCTGGTCGGAGTGGCAAAAGTGATCGCCCCGGCACTCATTCCGGTCCTCGCTCCGGTGATCGCCCGCGGTGCTGGGATGCTGAGCGAGCAGTACGACCGCTATCGCGCCCGCCGCCTCGGCATCGACGTCGCCGACATCGGCAAGTACTCCGGCTACGGCGCCCGTCTGCACGCGCGAATTGTGGGCTTTTCGGACTCCCTGGAGTCTTTGCGCGCTTCCGACTCCGCCTGGGTTTCGAAGACAGAGGCACGCCTCGCCCAATTGCTGGCCGCCGTGCGTGCTTCCGAACGCATGCCGACGGCCCGGCGCAAAGCCGCGCACCGGGCCGTCGGAACCGATCTGGACGTGTTGGAGCAGGAACTGCTCAGGCGCCTGGACGTGCGGTGACTTCCGGGGTCTTCCCCGTCACCTCGGCCACGGCCCTGACCGCCGCCTCCTCGACCACCTGTCCGGGGTCGAGGTGCGCGGTGACCTCCTCCATCACCTCGGCGACCCGTTCCTCGCGCCTGATCATCGGGTCGGATCGCAGGTCCTTCGCCAGCGACACGCACAACCCGACCATCACGACCATGAACGGCAACGCCGCGATGATCGTCAGGTTCTGCAGGCCTGTCAGCGCGTTCGAGCCGCCGACGAGCAACATCACTGCGGCGACGGCACCGGTCAGCACACCCCAGAAGATCACCACCGGCTTCGTCGGCCGGATCGTGCCTTCCTGGGAGAGCGTTCCCATCACGATCGAGGCGGCGTCCGCACCGGACACGAAGAAGATCGCCACCAGGATCATGACGACGACGCCGGCGATCGTCGCCAGCGGGAACTGGCCGAGCAGCGCGAAGAGCTGCGACTCCGGCGTGGTCTGGCCGGCCAGGTCGACTCCGGACCGCTGCTCGAAGATCGCCGTCCCGCCCAGGATCGCGAACCACACCAGCGACACCGCGGACGGCACCAGGATCACGCCTGCCACGAACTGCTTGATCGTGCGGCCACGCGAGATCCGCGCGATGAACATGCCGACGAACGGCGTCCACGAGATCCACCACGCCCAGTAGAAGATCGTCCACCCGGACAGCCAGGTCTCGGTCGCGTCGCCACCGGAGGCAGCGGTACGACCCGCCATCGTGGCAAGCTCCCGGAAGTAGTCGCCCAGGGCGGTCGGCAGCAGGTTCAGGATGAACACGGTCGGCCCGACCACGAACAGGAACAGCGCCAGCGTCACCGCCAGCACCATGTTGATGTTCGACAGCCACTGGATGCCCTTCGCGACACCCGAGACGGCGGACGCGACGAACGCAGTGGTCAGCACCGCGATGATCGCGACCAGCACACCCTTGCCGACGTTGCCGGCCCAGCCGGCGGCCTCCAGACCGCTGCCGATCTGCAGCGCACCCAGTCCCAGCGAAGCAGCCGAGCCGAACAACGTCGCGAAGATCGCCATCACGTCGATCGCGCGACCCCAGCCGCTGGCCGCCCGACGCCCGAGCAACGGCGCGAACGCGGCGCTGATCAGCGAAGACCGGCCGCGGCGGAAGCTGCCGTACGCGATCGCGATGCCGACCACGGCGTAGATCGCCCACGGATGCAGCGTCCAGTGGAAGAGCGTGGTGGCCATCGCGGTTTCCAGCGGGTCACCGTCGGTGCCGGGCGGTGGCTTCACGAAGTGGGTCAGCGGCTCGTTGACGCCGTAGAACATCAGGCCGATGCCCATGCCGGCGCTGAACATCATCGCGACCCACGAGACCGTCTTGAACTCGGGTTTCTCGTCATCACGGCCGAGCGGGATCTTGCCGTAACGGCTGAACGCGAGCCACAGGGCGAAGACCACGAATCCGGAGGCCGAGATCACAAAAGCCCAGCCCAGATGCTGGATGATCCAGCCGAGTGCCGACTTGGAGAAGGACGCCAGACTGGCCGTGCCGACGATTCCCCAAGCCACGAACGCAAGCGTCAGACCAGCGGCAACGCCGAACACGACCTTGTCGGTACGGCCCGGCTGGTCGCATTGGTTGTGCATGCGGTCCCAATTACCCGCTCATGGACCGCGGCAAACTCCTCCGATTACTCTCACGGCCGTGAGCACACGGTCGAGTGAGTTGCGCACCCTGCGTGGTGCTGCACTTGCGCTGACCTCATCCGCGCTCACGATCGCCGCGCACGGACTGGGCGGCGGAGAGCTGTCGGAGTTCATCCACGCGTTGCCGCTCGTCGTGCTGATCGCGTTCGCCGCGGCCAGCCTCGCCGACAAGCGCACCGGGAGGCTCTCGGTCATCGCCGGGCTCGGCACGGCCCAGCTCGCGCAGCACCTGCTGCTGACCTGGGTCAACCACGAGCACAACGACACGCTCACCGGGCAGATGTTCGTAGCGCACCTCGTCGCCGCGACGCTCACCGGTCTGCTCCTGTTCCACGCGGAGAACGCCCTGTTCAGGCTGTTCTCAGCGGTCACACGCCTGATCCCCCGCAGGCTCACGCCGGTTCCGGTCACCAAGCCGGTGCGGACGTTCACGAGCACGCCGTACACGCAGCAGCAGCACACAGCGCTGTACACGCGTGCACACGGGCGGCGCGGCCCGCCCTGTGGTTCCTGATCACCCAATCCCTCAATCCCTTTGGCAATCAGGAGCCACAACTTCATGTCGACAAATCGCTTTGGCGTGCGCGCGCTCGCCGTTCTCGGTGTGGCCGGACTCGCAGTCCTCGGCACCCCGACCATCGCATCGGCGCACGTCAGCGCCCAGCCCTCGGAGTTCACGCAGGGCGGCCGCGCGACGTTCGCGTTCCGCGTCCCGAACGAGCGGGACAACGCCGGCACGATCAAGCTCGAGATCACGCTGCCGCAGGACACCCCGCTCACCTCGGTGCGCACCAAGCCGCTGGCCGGCTGGAAGTCCGAGGTCGTCAAGGGCAAGCTCGACAAGCCCGTGACGGCCGGCGGCAAGGAGGTCACCGAGGCGTACAAGACGATCACCTGGACCGCCGAGCCCGGCGTGAAGATCGGGATCAACGAGTACCAGGAGTTCTTCGTCTCGCTCGGCACCCTGCCGGAGAAGGACAAGCTGGAGCTGCCGGCGAAGCAGACCTACGAGAACGGCGAGGTCGTCGACTGGGCCCAGTCGACCGGTGCCGACGGCAAGGAGCCGGAGCACCCGGCGCCCGCGCTGAAGCTCGCCCCGAAGAAGGCAGGCGAAGACGGCCACGGCGGTCACGGCACGACGCCCGCCGCCAACAGCAGTGCCGACACCCACGAGGCGTCGGTCGGTTCCGACAAGACCGCCCGCTACCTCGGTGGCGCCGGTCTGGCCGTCGGCGCGCTGGGCCTCGGCTTCGGCGTCGGCGCCATCCTGCGTTCGCGGCGCAACGCATGAAGCGGGCGCTCATCGCGTGCCTGATCGCTGGTGCGGCCGTGCTCGGCACGGCCGCCCCTGCGGCGGCGCACAACTCGCTGATCAGCAGTGATCCGAAGGACAAGACCTCGCTGGAGGTCGGCCCGTCGACGGTCACGCTGACGTTCGACCAGGAAGTGCAGGGCGGCCAGGGCATCAACACGATCTCGGTCGTCGACGCCAACGGCGGGCACTACGAGGTCGAGGGTGACCCGACGATCAAGGACAACGCCGTCTCCGCGAAGGTCAACGCGCTCGGCAAGGCCGGGCAGTACAAGATCGGCTACCGCATCCTGTCCGCGGACGGCCACCCGGTGTCCGGTGAGCTGACGTTCACGCTGACCAAGGACGGCACCGGCACGCCCCGCCAGGTCGACGCCAACGCAACGCCCGACAGCGGTTCGGGAGACGGCCTGCCCATCTGGGTGTGGATCGTCGGCGCCGTGGTGCTCCTCGGCGGTGGCGTGTTCTTCGCCCTGCGCGGCGGAGGAACCAAGGCATGAGCGACGTCCGGACCGCCGCCCCCTCCCACTACCGCGTGCTCACCGGGCTCGTCCTCGGCGCGCTCGCGGGCGTCGCGCTCGGCCTCGTGCTGGCACCACCCGCCGTGGTCGCCGGGGTCGTGGACGCCGGGGCGGCGGTCCGGTACGGACTGCCGGTGACGCGGGTGCTGCTCGACGTCTCGGCGACG
Organism: Lentzea atacamensis; assembly: GCF_003269295.1. GTDB lineage: Bacteria > Actinomycetota > Actinomycetes > Mycobacteriales > Pseudonocardiaceae > Lentzea > Lentzea atacamensis. The sequence goes on from NZ_QLTT01000002.1 coordinate 100,598, forward strand.
ATCGTCGTCGGGCTGTCGATCCTGCCGAAGCTGCTCGGCTTCGACCGGCCGACGCACACCGAACCGGTGTTGCGCCTCGCTCGGCCGGCCGCGGTCGTCGCCGCCGCCGTCTGGGTGGTCACGGCACTGCTCGCGATCGTGCTGCAGGCCGCCGAACTGCGGCCGGGCAGCGACGTCAGCATCGGCAACGCCATCGACTACATCGCGACCGTCGGCGCGGGCAAGGGGCTGCTGTTCAGCGCGGCCTGCGCGTTCGTCTACCTGCTGGTCGGCGTGATGGCGGTGCGCAGCGGCGAGTCGGTGCCCGCTGAGCTGCGAATTCTCATCTCGATGTTCGGACTGCTGCCGATCCCGGTGACCGGGCACGCCTCCAACTGGAAGTACCACGACTACTCGATGGTCTCCATGGAGCTGCACGTGCTGGGCGCAGCGGCGTGGACGGGCGGGCTCGGCGCGTTGATGGCGCTGGTCGCCTACCGCAAGGGACTGCTGGCGGTCGCCCTGCCGAAGTTCTCCAGGGTCGCGACCGTGAGCCTGATCGTGGTGACGGTGACCGGCCTGTTCAACGGTCTGCTGGAGCTGATTCTCAACCCGGTCGTGCCGTTCCCGCAGTCGATGTTCACGACCGGCTACGGGTCGCTGTTCATCGGCAAGGCGGTCTGTGCCGCGGCGATCGCGGTGCTCGGCGCGCACATCCGGTGGCGATTGCTGCCGAGGATCTCGCAGCACAAGGTCACCGCGATCGTCCAGTGGGCGATCCTGGAAGTGACGATCATGGGAGTGGCCTTCGGGCTCGCTGTGGTGCTCAGCCGTGCACCGGTGAGCTGAACCCCGTCGCCACGCGGACCAGATCGGCAACAGCGCGCGACCTGCTGTGCGGCGGCCACGCGATGACAGTCGTCATCTTCTGCGCGTCCACGACCGGCACCGCGACGACCTCCGGCATGACCGCGACGGCACGGCCGAGCGCGATCATCTGGAACAGCTGCGTCAGGTTGTGCACCTCCACGCCGGGGCCTTCCAGGTAGGTGCCGTCGGGCTCCGGCCAGCGCGCGAGCTCCGGCAGGTCGATGACGTCGGCCATCCGCAACCGCGCCGCACCGGTCAGTGGGTGCGAGGTCGCGAGGATCGCGAACTGGCTCTCGGTGTGGAGGGCCTCGGCGTCGAGGCCTGCGGTCGAGTCGTACGGCTCGTGCAGGATCGCCACGTCCGCACGGCCGTCGAGCAGCGGTTGCCAGGTGCGGCCCTGCTCCGCTTCGCCGGCAGCTCGCTGGAACCACCTGCCTTGGCGGCCAACACCAGCGAAGGCCGGTCGACGCCCCGCGTACGCCTCTCCGCCGCGGCGACCGCACCGAGGATCGCCCTTCCCTCGGCCGGCAGCACCGCGCCCGCCTCGGTGAGCGACACCTTGCGGCTGGTCCGGGTCAGCAACGCGACGCCGAGCCGGTGTTCGAGCTGGGCGATCGTCCGCGACAACGGTGGCTGGGCGATGCCGAGACGGTCGGCAGCTCGGCCGAAGTGCAGTTCTTCCTCGACCGCGACGAAGTACCGGAGCTCTCGGGTCTCCACCGGACCGCCGTACTGATACCAGCCGGGTATCGGTGCCAGACCGAAGTGATGTTGGTCCGGAGAGCCCGCGATCAACTGCATGAGCGAACAGACGATTGCGCTGGTCACCGGCGCGAACAAGGGCATCGGGTACGAGATCGCGGCAGGGCTCGGGATGACTGTCGGAGTCGGCGCGAGAGACGCCCGGCGTGGCGAGGAGGCGGCGGCGAAACTGCGGGCGAACAGCGTCGATGCGTTCGCCGTGCCGTTGGACGTGACCGACGACGGGAGCATCAAGGCAGCAGCAGCGCTGTTCGAGGAACGGTTCGGCCGCCTCGACGTGCTGGTCAACAACGCGGCGATCGCCGGATCATGGCCCGCGGCGCCGTCCGCCGCCACGCCGGAAAGCCTGCGCGAGGTGCTGGAGACCAACGTGACCGGCGTCGTCCGGGTCACCAACGCGATGCTGCCTCTGCTGGCCCGCTCCGCACGACCGCGGATCGTCAACCAGTCGAGCCACCTCGCCTCACTGACGCTGCAGACCACGCCAGGGGTGGAGTTCGGCGAGGTCAACGGGGCCTACACGCCGTCGAAGACGTTCCTGAACGCGCTCACCGTCCAGTACGCCAAGGAACTTCCGCACATGAGGATCAACGGCGCCTGCCCACCCTGCCCGACGACGGTCCGACCGGCGGCCTGTTCGACGACGCCGGAACCGTGCCCCGGTGAGGGACGGGCGATTGTTCAACGTGAAACATCCACGCACTCGGTGAGTGGTCTGATCGACACGACGAGCTGCGCGCGAACGGACTAATCGGTGATCAGTCGAGCCGAAGATTCTTCACGCATGCGCGCCAGCCGGTTCATCGTCCGCTGACCGCGGCGGTCCAGCTCGCGGCTGTCGATCCAGCCGTTGGCGTAGTAGCGGTAGTCCTGCGCCAGTGCGACGAGCTCCGCCAGGTAGTCGGCAGAACGCCGGCGCCGCTCCTCGTCGAACGCCGCCAGCAGCGGCAACTGGGTGTCGACCACCTCATCGAGCAACTGCGCGGATCGCAGCGCTCTCTTGGAACGCCACCTCCGAGTAAGGCTCACGCGCCGCACCTCGTCCTTCGCCCCGACCTGCCGCACACTAGGCGTGGATTTCTCGCCCGTCGATGCTGCATTCGTGGGAGAAGGCCCTGGCGTTACCGGTTCGTGTCCCACACCATCCAGAAGTGGTGCTATAGGACCCAAACGAGATTGGTTCAGGCGGCCGTGTCGGCTCCGGTGAAGCGGGCGACGCGGTCTGCCAGCTCGCGGGCCTCGGGGTTGTTGCGGCGCTTCTCGGCTTCCTGGCGCAGCGGCTCCATGCGCTGCTTGGTACGCACCGACTTGAGGCTTTCCGACAGGTCGACGGCCTGGCGGCCGATCTTGGCGCCGTGGTCGATGTCGCCCTCGAGCAGGTGGTTGATGGCCATCGAGGTCAGGTTGAACGAGCGGCTGCGCGCGTACTCGTCACCGAAGTTGTTGATCGCCTTGGACAGCGCGGGGATGGCCGTCCTCGTGTACTTGGCGTCCACCGTCTGTGCCAGCTCCGTGTGCACCGTGCCGATCATGGACGAGAGGTCGATCTCGTTGAAGAACTTGGCCCAGGCAGGGGCTTCGGCGACGTTGGCGCGCGAGAACTCGTCACGCGCGCGGCCGAGCAGCTTCAACGCCTGCTCGTCGGAACCCATCTTCGCGTAGGCCCAGGCCTCGTTCGCGCACAGGATGCCGACCGCCAGTTCGGAACCGGAGTTCTGCGCGGCCAGCTGACCCAGCTGGAACACCTTCAGCGCGTCGTCCGGGGCGTTCTGGTGCAGGTAGACGCGGCCCATGCGGTACAGGATGTTCGCCATCAGCGCCTCGTTCTCGCCCTGCTTGGCGAGGTCGAGGGCCTGGCCGAAGTGGTTGCGGGCCGAGTCCATCAGGCCCGTGTCGAACGACGTCCAGCCGGCGAGGTTGTGCAGGTCGGCCAGCGCGACGTAGAGGCGCTGGCGAACGACATCAGTGGAACTCGCACCGAGCATCTGCTGTCCCCAGGACAGCTGGGCGACCACGGCGTCGCGGCAGGATCCCCCGCCGTACTGGTAGTCGAGGGCACGCAGGGCTCGCGTCGCCGCTTCGACCTGGCGCACATCGGTCATGCCGATGCGTCCCGGAGCCGGAGTCTGTGTGGGGTGTGAAACCCACGACCCGGAGTCCGCTCCGAACACGGCCGCGCCGACTGTCACGGCGGCGGCGTGCGCGAGGAACTTCCGACGCTTCACCGACTCGTCCTCCTCAGGATGGGGTGAGTCCGCGGTTGCGGCCACCCTCACTGCCGTTGTCTCGTCATAGGCGAGACCCATGTATCCACGTGGGACACCCAGGCCGACGGCGATCCTGGTGAGGACGTCATATGCCATCACCTGGCGTCCCTTGAGGATCTCCGAGACCTCGGACTGCGACTGACCAGTGAGCGCCGCGATCTGGCGCTGGGACACGCCGTGCCGTCGGAGCAGCCGGTAGACCGAGCTGATCTCTCGTCGGGCAAGTGCGTCCCGCATCTCCTGCTGATCCCACACGTCGGCGGGAATCGGAGAGCCCTGGGAACCCATGGTGTTCATCGCGCACCCTCACAGTCCGTTGGGCGTCATCGGCAGACTAGGGGCAGGTCCCCGAGCCCGAGAAGTCCTCTTCGGCGAGGCTGATCGGCCCTACCGAACACCGCTTACCGCTCACCGTAAGACTTCCACCGGTCAGCGCTGTGACGTCCCGTTCCGGCATGAATCATCGCAATCTAGATTCCGGTAAGCGAGTGAGCACGGAGAGGAACGACCGATCGTGGACAGCTCCTCCCCAAGCTCCACCTCCATTGTGGAGACGGGTGACACCGAATCCACATGGCGCGGCACGACCGGGCAGCGTCGGACGTGGCAGATCAGCTGCGGCGACGTGGTCGACCGGGACCGCCAGCTCACCGTGAAGGTCGTTCAGGGCCAAGTGGTTCTGGTCGGACCTCCCGGTGAGACGGCAATCTTGTCCCACGACCAGCTCGTACAGCTCAGGGCTGCGCTACGCGAAGCCGCCGACCAGGCGGAAAGGTGACGGTGACGTTTCGATGGACGCGATCCTCGGACAGGTTCTTCGCAACGCTGTGTGGGAACGCCTCGACCTGCTCACGGAGCTGGCGAGCCGCGCGGACGCCCCGTCCCTGCTGTCGGTGGCTCGATCCGAGCTCCCTCGGCTGACCGAGGGATGGCGTGCTCTGCTGGCAGCGCATGAGCCGGACGAGAAGGGCAACTGCCCTGAGTGCTCCGGCCGTTGGCGCCAGCAGAAGTCACCTTGCTCGGTGTGGCGCGCCGCGTACGAACACCTGGTTGCGGGCGGACTCGCCCCGCGCCCGGCTCGCCACCTGCGCGAGGCTCCGGTGACCCCTCCTGTCACCAGGACCCGCCGCGCGGTGGCTCGAGCCCACTAACGGGCCTTTGCGACTGACCTGGCGTCCCCCCGACACGACCAGGTCTGCAAACGGCCTACTGACCGGTGGTCCGCGATGCGCGAACCCCCGACCGCGACATCGCGGACCCCGGTCAGCTCAACAACTCCACAGATTCCCGCGGGCCGGTGACGTGCACCTTCCCTCCCCGACCGGCACCGGTCCGCGGTCACCAGCCACGGCCCTTGTCTGCACCTCCCGCGCAGGCAAGGGCCGTTTCATCGCTTCTAGCGGTGGGTGCCGGTCTTCCAGGTCAGATACGAGGTCAGGCCGGGGAAGAGCCGGCCGGAGAGCTCGAACGCCTTGAGCTGCCACGGGAACAGGTGCTCGGCACGTTCCTTCTCGACCGCGTCGACGATCGCCTTCGCGCACCGCTGGGGCGTCACGGTCGGGATCAACCGCGCGATCGCCGGGATCCGTTCCTCCGCACCGGGGTTGTTGTTGAAGTACTCGCTGGAGACCTTTCCCGGCACCACTTCGCTGACTCCGACGCCGGTTCCGCGCAGGTCGAGCCGCAGTGACGCGGTCAGTCCGCGCAACGCCCACCGCGACGACTGGTAGCCGACGCAGCCGGGAATCGGCAGGCGGGACACCGGCGAGTTCACGTTGACGATCCAGCCGGAGCTCCTGGCACGCATGGCGCCCAAGTACTCCCTGGTCAGCAACAACGCCGCCAGGTACGGCACGGCGGTCATCGTCTGCAGTTCGTCGGCCGACGTGTCGTCGAGGAACAACCAACGCCCCACGCCGGCGTTGTTGACCAGCACATCGGGCGTCTCGACCTCCTCGGCGAGCGCACGGATCTGCGCGGCGTCCGCCAGATCGGCCACGTGAGCGGACGCCGAGCCACCGAACTCGATGATCCGTTTGACCTGTAGATCGAGCAGTTCGGCGCTCCGAGCCACAAGGTGGACGTGCGCGCCGTGTGCCGCGAACCGGAACGCGGCCTCGGCGCCGATCCCCTGGGACGCTCCCGTGACCAGAACCCTCTTGCCCGCCAGCTGCATCAGACCACCGATCGCACTCGACTCATCAACACCGCCGCCAGCACGGTCGCCAGCGCCGACGCCGCGAACAGACCGCGGTAGCCACCAAGGTTGGCCAAGATCAAGGCAGCCAGCAAGGGGGCCACGACCTGCGGCAACGCGTTGGCAACGTTCACGACGCCGAGGTCTTTCGCCCGATCGGCCGCGGACGGCAGCACCTGCGTGAGCAACGCGATCGCGACCGCCATGTAAATGCCGAAGCCGAAGCCGAGCAACGGTGCGGCGACCAGCACGGCCTCCCACGTCGGCCACACCGCCAGCAACAGGGCGGCCAGCGCCATGACCGCCGACGCGAGGTAGACGTACGGCTTGCGGCGCCCAGAACGATCACTTCGTGCGCCGAACAGCACTGCTCCTGCGGTGAGTGCCACGCCGTAGAGCGCCATCAGCTCCAGCAGACCTGTCTCGGGTGCCGGATGGTGCACCACGTCACCGAGGAAGAAAAGGAGGTACAACGTGCCGAGCGCGTTGCCCACGTTGAGCATGAAGTGTCCGAGCCAGGCCCAGGCGAAGTCGGGGTGCTCGCGCGGTGAGATCCAGAGCGTCAGCCGCACCGGCTTCTCGACCAACTTCGTGTCCGGTGTCCTCAGCACGAAGAACAACGCACCGGCCACGACGATCACCGCGCACGCCAGGTAGCCCGCCGGCAGACCGCTGACGAGCTCCGTCACCACGACCGCGCCCGCCAGCGTGCCGAGCATCTGGCTGATACCGATCAACCCGCCGACTTGCGCCCGCTGCACGACGGGCACCCGGTCGGGCACGGTCGACATCAGCGCGGCGAGCATGCCGCCGATCCCGGCCTGCACCAGGCACCAGCCGATCGTCATGACGTGGACCGAGTCCGCTTCGGCGAGAACGCCGAGACCGACGGCCCCCACGGCGGAACCGCCCAGCGTCCACGGATGCCGGCGGCCGAAGCGCGAGGTCGTGCGGTCGGACAAGAACCCGATGAGCGGTACCACCACCATCGACACAAAGGCGCCGACACCGGTGACCACGCCGAACACGAACACTTTGTTCGCCTTGTCCAGCTGCTCGGCCTGCTGTGGCAGGAGGATCTGGATCGGCGCGTAGATCGCGAGCCACAAGCCGAGGTTCGCGACGAAGAGCCAGGCCATCCAGCTCCTGCGAACCGGGACGACCGGTTCGGCCACTGTTTCACTCACCACTGATCACCCTTCTGTACCAGTGGAACGAGTCGCGAGGCGTGCGCCGCTGCGTCTCGTAGTCGACGTGGACCAGGCCGAACCGCTGCGAATAGCCGGCCTCCCACTCGAAGTTGTCGAGCAGGGACCACACGAAGTACCCGTTGACGTTCGCTGCCTGCGCGGCCTCGAGGTGGCCCTCCAGATAAGCGATCCGCTCGGCGTCCTCGATCTCGTCCGGGAAGCTGCAGCCGCTCTCGGTGACGTACACCGGTGGCAGGTCCGGGTGCCGTTCGCGGAGCTGGGTGATCATCTCGGTCAGCCCGGACGGCACGACCGGCCAGCCGAAGCCGGTGCGCGGGTACTCGTCGATCTCCACCAGCTCGAACGGCAGCGGGTTGCCCTCGGACGGCATCTTCAGCCGCGTCGGGTTGTAGTAGTTCACGCCGTAGAAGTCGAGCGGCTGGTGGATCGTCTGCAGGTCACCGTCCTCGATCGGCAGAAGATCGGCGACTGCGTCGGGATATCGGCCCGACAGAACGGGATCCGCGTACATCCAGTTGTGGATTTCGCTGTAGGCCTCGGCAGCGGGTACGTCGTTCGGAGTAGCCGGCCAGGCGGGCGTGTGGTTGTTCGCCGTGCCGACCCGGTGCGCGTTGAACGACCGGAGCACCTCGACCGCACGACCGTGAGCCAAGTTCAGGTGGTGGGCAGTCGGCAACGCGTCGAAGAGCAACGTCTTGCCCGGCGCGTGCTCACCGATCGCGTAGCCCTGCAACGTCACCATCGCGGGCTCGTTGATCGGGATCCACATCTGCACCCGGTCGGCGAGACGGTCCGCGACCAGCGCGGTGTAGTCGGCGAACCGGTCGGCGATGTCGCGGCCCAGCCACCCGCCCTCGGCTTCGAGCTCCAGCGGGGTGTCCCAGTGGTACAGCGTGGCGACCGGCGCGATGCCGACATCGACGAGCGCGTCGACCAGGCGGTCGTAGAAGTCGAGGCCCTCGGCGTTGACAGGCCCCTTGCCGGAGGGCTGGATGCGCGGCCACGCGACGGAGAACCGGTACGCGTTCACGCCGAGCTGCGTCATGAGCGCAACGTCTTCGCGCCAGCGGTGGTAATGATCGCAAGCAACGCTGGCGTTCTGGTTCTCGTGTACCGGAGTGAACTCGTCCCACACGGAGGGACCCCGGCCGCCGGCGCCGAACGCGCCCTCGATCTGGAACGCGGACGTGGACACTCCCCAAAGGAAGTCGCTCATCGATCCTCCAAATGTGAAACTTGTTCGGATCGTAGGCGTGTTGACAGGCTCAGGGAAGTGAGAAGGCCGTACAACAGGCAAGATGGATGTACCCGAACTACTGGGAGTCGCCGTGACGAGCACCACCCCGCTTCGCCGTCAGCCGGTCCAGCAGCGCAGCGCCAAGAGAGTAGAGCGAATGCTCGAGGCCTGCGCGACCCTCATCGACGAGGTGGGCTACGACGGCGTCACAACGACGTTGATCGCGGAGAGAGCGGGTGTCGCGGTCGGCTCGCTGTACCAGTTCTTCCCGGACAAGAGAGCCGTCGTGCAGGCGCTGACCCTGCGCAACGTCGACAGGTTCTCCCAGGGCATCACCGAACGGCTCGAGCAGGCGACGCTGGAGCACTGGTGGGACGCCGTGGACACGGTGTTCGACGTCTACGTGACGATGCACCGCGAGATCCCCGCGTTCGGGAGGCTGCACTTCGGTGACGTCGTGGACATGCGGCTGCTGGACGACCGCCGCGACAACAACGCGGTCATCTCCGACAAGATCTCCGAGCTCATCTCCGTCAACTTCGGAATTCCGATGAGCGAGGTCCAGCTGCCGATCGCGATCGCCGTGGAGGCGGCCGACGCCGTGATGAAGATGGCGTTCCGCAACGCCCCGACGGGCGACCAGGCGATCCTGACCGAAGCGAGGGCACTGGTCAGGGGTTACCTGTCGTCGCGGTTGCCCGCCTAGCCGAAGTTGTGCCGCTCGCCGCGGTACGTCGGCACGGTGCGCTCGATGCGGTCACCGTGCAGGAGATGCACCTCGTCGAACCGCTCGAACAGCTCACCGGCCTTGGCGTGCCGCATCCAGACGCGGTCACCGATCTTCAGCTGCTCCGCGGCCTTGCCGGTGACCGGTGTCTGCACCTCACCCGCGCCTTCGAGGCCGAGCGTCTTCAACCCCTCCGGCAGGTACGGCGACGGCTGCCGGTCGGGCGTCGGTGTGCCGGACGCGATGTAGCCGCCGGCGAAGAGCGTCGCCGTGCGCTTGTTCGGCTTGCGGACCACGGACAGCGCGAAGAGCGCAGCGGGTTCCGGCTTGAACGCCTGGTAGCCGTCGAAGAGCGTCGGACCGAAGAGCCCGGAGCCTGCCGCGAGCTCCGTGACGGACGGGTCGGTGCCGGTCAGCTCGAGGCTGCCTGTGCCACCGCCGTTGACGAACTCCAGGTCGGCCACCTGCCGGATCGCGGTGACCGCGGCGGTGCGACGGGCGATCAGCTCGGGTCCGGACTTGGACTGGATGAGCCGGATGCCGATGGCGCGCAACGGCTGCCCCGGCGGGTTGTCGCCGAGGCCCGCGATCTGGCCTTCGTACGCCATGACGCCGACGAGCTTGAAGCCCCGCCTCTGGTTGATCTTGGCGGCCAGGACCTTCGCCTGCTGCGGCGTGTGGACCGGCGAGCGGCGAGGGCCGATGTGCACGCCGGGCAACGGACGCCACGAGACGTCCAGCTCCAGGCAGACGCGGAGGTCCGAGTGCGGGCCGATCGCGGCGTCCACAAAGTCGAGGTGCTCGATCGAGTCGACCATGATCGTGACGCGCTGACGTGCGATTTCGTTCGCCGCGAGCTTCTGCAGCGAGGCGCGGTCGGCGGTCGGATAGGCCACCAGCAGGTCGTCGCTGACGTTCTGTTCGGACAACCACAGCGCCTCGGCCAGCGAGTAGCACATCACGCCCCGGTAGCCGGGCCGTTCGAGCGCCCGGCTCACCAGGTCGCGCACACGGATCGACTTGCTCGCGACCCGGATCGGATGACCGGCAGCGCGACGGGCGAGGTCCGCCGCGTTGTAGTCGAAGGCGTCCAGATCGACGATCGCGAACGGAGGATCGAGATCCTTCGTCGCGACGTCGAGTCGTGTTCTGCGCATGCGTTGACGGTACGTCGTAAACCCTTGAAACGTGAAGAGCTTTCACTTACGTTACTCGCAGGTCACACTCTCTCGTGGAGGAACGCGTGTGGACGAACTGGGCTAGAACGGCTTCGTGCACGCCTACGCGCGTGGTCCACCCGTCGAGCACGGACGAGATCGCAGCGGCGGTCGTGTCCGGAGGCCGTGTCCGCGCGCGGGGCAGCGGTCACTCGTTCAACGACATCGCGGTCGCGCCGGAAGTGGCGCTCGACCTCGACCGCTGGACGGGAATCGTGCGCGCGGACACGGAGACCGGCCTGGTGACCGTCCGCTCCGGCACGCCGTTGCGCGTTCTCAACGCCGACCTGCACCGCCTCGGTCTCGCCATGCCGAACCTCGGTGACATCGACGCCCAGACCGTCGCGGGTGCCGTCTCCACCTCCACCCACGGCACCGGCGCCAAGCTCGGCGTGCTGGCCACGGCCATCGCCGGACTGGAGCTCGTGCTGGCCGACGGATCCGTCGTCACGTGCTCCCGTTCGGAACGCCCGGACCTCTTCAACGCCGCCCGCGTCGGCCTCGGCGCGTTGGGCATCATCAGCACGATCACGCTGCAGTGCGTGCCGTCGTTCGTCTTGCACGCCTCGGAAGCGCCGGGCCGGCTGGACGCGGTGCTGGAGCAGTTCGACGACCTGTGCGCGGTCGAGGACCACGTCGAGTTCCACTGGTTCACGCACTCGGACCGGGTGATCCTCAAGCGCAACAACAGGATCCCGGAACCGGCCGAGCCGCTGTCGCGCGCACGTCAGCTCTGGGAGTACGAGGTCATGGAGAACGCCGCGTTCGGCGCGGTGTGCAAGGTGGCCAAGGCGTTCCCGCGCTACACCAGGAAGCTGAACGAGGTCTGCGGTTCGCTGATCTCGGAGCGGTCCTATTCGGACTACTCGCACAACGTCTTCGTGACGCCCCGGCGCGTCCGGTTCGTGGAGACCGAGTTCTCGATCCCGCGCGAGACGCTGATGGACGTCATCGCGGAGCTCCGCGCGGTCGCGAACAGGCTCGGTGACCGGGACGCGCTGATCGTGCCGTGCGAGGTGCGGGTGGCGCAGGCCGACGACATCTGGCTGTCCACCGCGTCCGGCCGCGACACCGCCTACATCTCGATGCACCAGGCGCTCGGCATGCAGTACAAGGCCTTCTTCGACGCCTACGCGAGCATCGCCGCGTCCGTCGGAGGACGTCCGCACTGGGGCAAGATGCACGACCTGACCGCCGAGCAGCTGCGGCCGCTGTACCCGCACTTCGACGACTTCCTGCGGGTGCGCGACGAGGTCGATCCAGGCAGGACGTTCACGAACCCCTACCTGGACCGGGTGCTCGGCTAGAGGATCTCGCGAACGGCGTCGGCGACCGGCGTCTCGCCGTTCACCAGTTCCAGCGTCTTGCCGATCGTGTTGGGAGCGTTGAGCAACTCCGCCAGCACGGCGGCCACGTCGGCCCTCGTGACGGACGCACGCGGCAGCCGGGGCGCGGCCAGCGTGACCAGTCCGGTGGGCGGGTCGTTCACCAGCGGCCCCGGCCGCAGGATCGTCCAATCGAGATCCCGCGGCTTCAGGTCGTCTTCCGCCGCGCGCTTGGCCTTCAGGTAGACCGCGAACTCGGGATCCACGGAAGGCGAGTCGGCGGACTCGATTCCGACGGTCGACACCTGGAGGAACCGCCGCACCCCCGCCTCGGCCGCAGCCGAGGCGAACAGGGCGGCGGCCCCGAAGTCCACGGTGTCCTTGCGGGCGGCTCCTGAGCCTGCCCCTGCGCCTGCGGCGAAGACCGCGGCGTCCGCGCCGTTCAAATACGCGGCGACCGAGTCGACTGTGGCCGACTCCAGATCGCACAGCACCGGAACGGCTCCGGCTTCCTGCACGTCGCTGAAGTGATCGGGGTTGCGGACCAGTGCGGTTGCCGCGTCTCCACGGGTGGCCAGCAGCTGCTCGAGGAGCAACGCGATCTGCCCGTGTCCGCCGGCTATGACTACTCGCATGCCCCGACCGTAGATCAGGAAGCGGTGGCGAGCACCTGCTCGTAGACCAGCTCGTTGACCCAGCGGGTGATGGCGGTGTCCTCGGCGGGCACGTGCTCCTGGCGGCCGGAGACGTCGACCGAGAGGTCCTTCTCGTCGTCGGCCAGCAGCACCGAGACGCCGTAGCGACGCACGCGCGGCAGGCAGTTCGACAGGTAGTCGTGCGAGAACGCGACCGACTCCGGCAGCACGACCGCGGCGTTGCCGTAGCGCGCGAAGGGGACGGCGGACGCGAGCGCGGTGCGCCAGTGGCGGGCGACGGCCAGGACGCCGACGATGCGGACGGCGGCCGGCGGGACGCGGCCTTCCATCTCCGGCCACACCCACGTGGAGACGGTGGTCTTGTCGGCCTCAGGGCCCGCACCCACGCACACGCGCTCGGCGTGGGCGTCGGCCAGAAGCTCGGCCACGACGACGACCTTGCGGCCCATCAGGACCATCTCGGGGAGAACCACGCCGTGCCAGCCGAGGCGGATCGCCGCCGCGGCTGCCAACTCCTCGACGGACGCGGGCAGTTCCGGAACCGGGAGCGCGGTGGTCGACAGTCCCTGTGCGCTGCCGGGTGCCGCGATCCTTGCTGGGGTGCTGCTCACGCCAGTGCCTCCTCGCAACCCGCGGCGGTCGATCCGCCGCGTTTCGACTCGTGCTCTGGATAAGGCGTACCAGGAAGCGCGCGGCCCGCCCCCAGGTCGCCACACCCCCTGCGATCGACGGCGCCGACCGGTCGGTGACCGGTCGAAGAGTGGCGCGGGGAGTTCGGTCCTACGGTGCTGCCGTCTGGGTGACGTTAATCCGGTTGGACGCACCAAAAGTGCTGCTCAGAGTGGGTGCTCTACGCGTGGGGACGAAAAGCCGGTCAGCGTCGCCGGTCACCGTCCGTCGACCGTTCACCGCGCCAGAACGACCACCTACATGATGATCACTGTCTTGCCAGGCCCGTGACCTGCGAAAACGTCAGTCGCCTCGCGCAGCGGCACCCGGCGGGCGATCGGCACGGAAAGGTCTCCCGCCTGCACCATCGACGCGAGGCGCACGAGCGTTTCTCGCGACCCCTTCATGCCGAAGTTCTGGGCCGGATCGCTGGAGACGTAGTTTGTGTTGAAGGCCAACGGCGCGTAGCGCGCGTTGGCCTCGAACGACGAACGGTCGGCGCTCACGAGGTCGATGAGAGCGTCGGCCTCGACGGGAGAGTCACCGCGGCCGACGGGGATGACCCGCTTGCCGGCCGCACGGGCGATCTGGACGGCGAACGATCCGACGCCACCGTTCGGTCCGATGATCAGCACGGATTCCGCGGACCCCAGTGACTCGACCAACTGCAACGCAGTCATACCCGCGGTCGGCAATGCGGCGGCAACGGCGGGATCGAGATCTTCCGGCAACGGAGCCAACGCGTTCCCGGCCGGAACTGTGACGTACTCGGCGTATGTACCGACGCCGACGGGACGGTGGAAGAAGGTGCCGAAAATCCTCTCTCCGGAACCGACGACCTCACCAGCCCCATCAGTTCCCGGAACCAACGGGAACCGGTGTTCACCAGAACCGCGAAGCATGCCGTCGACGACTTTCCGGTCGAACGGGTTCACGCTCGCCGCGAACAAGCGCACCTTCAACTCGTTCGGGCCCGCCTCCGGCTCGGGAAGCTCCACCAGTTCGAGTTCCGCGCCGAAGTCCGCTGCCGCTATCGCCCACATGCCGACCCCCGAACGAGTGACAGACATCACCTGTTGGATCAAGGAATCTGATACCGCAGATCAACGAAAGAACCCCTCTCGCGATTCCGCGAGAGGGGTTCCATCTGTCTTTCGATGGGCAAGGGGGGAGTTGAACCCCCACGTCCTTTCGGACACACGGACCTGAACCGTGCGCGTCTGCCATTCCGCCACTTGCCCCTGGAGACGTGGAGAACACTAGCACGCGTCCAAACCAGGTTCCTAATCGCCCCCTGTAGGCCGGGTCGTACCCGGATACGATCGGTACAGGAGCCCGTCCGAGCGGAAGGAGTTGACGTGGGCCTGCAACGCTTCGAGCGCAAGCTGGAAGGTCTGATCGGCAACACCTTCGCGCGCGTGTTCGGCGGCAGTGTCGTGCCCCAAGAGGTGGCACAGGCGCTGCAACGGGAGGGTGAGAGCAACATCCGTGAGCTCGCGGGTGGCAGACTGCTAGCCCCCAACCACTACAAAGTGTTGCTCGGACCTCAGGACCACGAGCGTCTTGCGGGCGATGAGCAGGATGAACTACGCATCACCCAGCTTCTCGCAGAGGGCCTGCGAGAGCACCTGGCCGAGTCCGGATGGGATACCTATGGTGACGTCGTAGTCTCCCTGGAGCGCTCCGAGGCGCTGCACACCGGACAGTTCCGAACCAGCTCGTCCGTCGACCCCGACGTGAAAGCGGCCAGCCGACGGTCAGCACCACCTCGCACCGCAGGAGACCGATCCATGAGCCAGCCACCCGGCTACGGACAAGGACAGGGCCAGCCCGGCCAGGACCCTTATGGTCAGGGCGGCTACGGCCAGCAGGGCTACGACCAGCAGGCCTACGGCCAGCAACAGGGCTACGGCCAGCAGGGGTACGACCAGGGCTACGGCCAGCAAGGCGGCTACGACCAGGGCTACGGCCAGCAGGGCGGCGGCTACGGCGGCGGCCAGCAGGGCTATGACCAGGGCTACGGCCAGCAGCAGGGCTACGACCAGGGTTACGGCGGCGGCCAGCAGGGCGGCGGCTACGACCAGGGCTACGGCCAGCAGCAGGGGTACGGCCAGCAGGGCTACGACCAGGGTTACGGCCAGCAGGGCGGTGGCTACGACCAGGGGTACGGCCAGCCGGCCGGCGGATATGACCAGGGTTACGGCCAGCAGCCGGCCTACGGCCAGCCCGGCGGCTACGACCAGGGCTACAACCAGGGCGGATACGCCCCTCCGGCCACCCAGGGCGCCAACCGCCAGCTCAACGCGACCCTGCACCTCGACGACGGTTCCAACCGCACGTACAACCTCAAGCAGGGTGGAAACGTCGTAGGACGTGGGCAGGAAGCCGACTTCCGCCTCCCGGACACGGGTGTCTCCAGGCGCCACCTGGAAATCTCCTGGGACGGGCAGAATGCGATGCTCGCTGATCTCGGTTCGACCAACGGCACCACGGTGAACGGCACGCCAGTGCAGACTTGGCAGCTCGCGGAGGGCGACGTCGTCCGCATCGGCCACTCGTCACTGGTCTTCCGCACCGCGGGCTGAGGTCGATACGGGCGTCGGTAAGCAACTCAAGGCAGGAGCGGTTACAACCGGTGCCAGAGCTGGTGATGCAGCTGACCAGAGCGGGCTTTCTCGTGCTCCTCTGGCTCTTTGTGCTGGCCGCCCTACGTGTGGTCCGCTCTGATCTCTACGCAGCCTCAGGGCTCCGGGCGTCAGGTCTGCCCGGATTCCGGAGGTCCGAGAAGTCGGCGAGGGGAAGCAAGGCGCCTCGGCAACTCGTGGTCACCCACGGGGCGCTGACAGGCACCCGCATCTCGCTCGACGGCAGGCCGATCCTGATCGGCCGCGCTGACGACTCCACTCTCGTCCTGGACGACGACTTCGCGTCGACCAGGCACGCGAGGCTGTCCATGCGCGGAACCGACTGGTACGTGGAGGACCTCGGCTCCACGAACGGCACCTACCTAGACCGAGCCAAGGTCACCGCACCCCTGCGAGTACCTCTCGGCACCCCGATCCGCATTGGCAAAACGGTGATCGAGCTGCGCTCATGACCTTGGTTCTTCGATACGCGGCCCGCAGCGACAGGGGCCTGGTTCGCTCCAACAACCAGGACTCCGTGTACGCGGGCCCCCGCCTGCTCGCAGTCGCCGACGGCATGGGTGGCCACGCCGCCGGTGAAGTCGCGAGCAAGGTGGTCATCGCCTCGCTGGCCCACGTCGACGACGACGAGCCGGGCGACGACCTCCTCGGCAAGCTCCGCGACGCGGTCGCGGCCGGCAACGGCGCCATTTCCGAACTGGTCACGAGCGACCCGGACCTGGAGGGCATGGGCACCACGCTCACGGCCATCCTGTTCGCGGGCAACAGGCTCGGGCTCGTGCACATCGGCGACTCGCGCGCGTACCTCCTCAGGGAGGGCATGTTCGCGCAGATCACGCACGACGACACGTTCGTCCAGTCGTTGATCGACGAGGGCCGGATCACGCCGGACGAGGCCGCGAGCCACCCGCAGCGTTCACTGCTGCTGCGTGCCCTCACCGGCCACGACTTCGAGCCGAGCCTCACCGTGCGCGAGGCACGCGCCGGCGACAGGTTCCTGCTCTGCTCGGACGGTCTGTCCGGGGTCGTCTCGCAGGAGACGCTGGACGAGGCGATCCGCATCCCCGACCCGCAGGCCTGCGCGGACCGGATGATCGAGCTCGCGCTCAAGGGCGGCGGACCCGACAACGTCACGGTGATCGTGGCGGACGTCGAGGACGTCGACTTCGGCGACGACTACCCGATCGTCGGCGGCGCGGCCGGTGACGGCAGCGAGGAGCACAACACCCCGCCGGACTCCGCGGCGTCGCGAGCGAGCGCGCTCACGCAGCAGCGCCCGCCGATGCCGCAGCGCATGGAGGCACCGCCGCCACCGCCGCAGGACCCGAAGCGCAAGAAGCGCAACGCGATCAAGGCGTTCGCGATCATCTTCGTGCTGCTCCTGCTGACCGGTGTCGTGGCGGTCGGCGGCAAGCTGTGGCTCAACACCCAGTACTACGTCGGCGCCACCGAGGACGGCCAGGTCGCGATCTTCCGCGGCCTCAACGGCACCGTGCTCGGCTTCAAGCTGTCGTCCAAGGTCGAGGACTCGTGCCCGCCGGGATCGACGGGGTGCACCCCGATCACGCTGAAGGACCTGCAGGAAGCCGGTCGCAAGACCATCACCGCGGGTATCCGCAGCGACAACGGGATCGACGGCGCCCGCGCCGCGGTCAGGCTGCTGCGCACGGAGCACATGCTGCCGTTGTGCAAAGACACGTCGTCGACGTCGAACAGCACGACGACGACGCCCACGAGCCCGACCAGCACTCCGCCGGCGAACGGTTCGCCGAACCCGGAGACCGGCGCGACCGAGCCTTCACTCACCCCCTCCCAGCAGAAGCCGGGTGTGGAATGCCGGGAGGGTCCGTAGTTGATGGGCTCGCCCGTCCCCGTCGGGGAAGGCTCACCAGGCGCGTCGGTGGCGACGAGCACGTCGCCAGGACTGCGAGCGCCGACGCGGCGCGGCACCGAACTGGTGATGCTCGCGTTCGCAGCCGGTCTCGTGACGCTGGCGCTGATCCTGGTGGAACTCAACCAGGAGCGGTCGCTGAGCCTGAGGATCCTCTACCTCGGTCTCGCCTACCTCGGTCTCTTCGCCTGTGCCCACCTCGCCGTGCGCAGGTGGGCGCCCTACGCCGACCCCGCGATCCTGCCGTGCGTCGCCCTGCTCAACGGGCTGGGCCTGGTGGTGATCCACCGGATCGACCTCGCGCTGGAAGGCACCGTCTTCCCGGACGGCTCGACCTGGGATCCGGTGGCGTTCAAGCAGGTCATCTGGACCGCCATCGGGTTGTTGCTGTTCGCGGCCACGCTGAAGTTCCTTTCGGACCACCGCACGCTGGCGCGGTTCGGCTACACGTTCGGCCTCGTCGGACTGGTCGCGCTGATGCTGCCCGGTGTGCTGCCGGGGTTCATCGCGCCGGAGATCAACGGCGCGAAGATCTGGCTGCGAATCGGCCCGCTGTCCATTCAGCCGGGTGAGTTCGCCAAGATCCTCCTGATGGTCTTCTTCGCCGCGTTCCTGGTGTCGAAGCGGGACCTCTTCACCACCGCCGGTCGCCGGTTCCTCGGCATGGACCTGCCGCGCGCCCGCGACCTCGGCCCGTTGTTCGCCGCGTGGGGCGTCACGGTCGCGGTCATGGTGCTGCAGAAGGACCTCGGTTCCTCGCTGCTGTTCTTCGGCATCGTGCTGGTGCTGCTCTACGTCGCCACCGAACGCGCGGCCTGGGTCGTGCTCGGCCTCGGTCTGTTCACCGGTGGCGCGATCATCGCGTGGAAGCTCTTCACGCACGTGCAGCAGCGCGTGGCGAACTGGCAGGACCCGATCTCGCGCTACGACCTCATCGGCGGCGGCTACCAGATCTCCCAGTCGCTCTTCGGGCTCGCGACCGGCGGCATCGGTGGTGCCGGACTCGGCGCCGGCCGCCCGGAGATGATCCCCGAGGCGAACACCGACTTCATCACCGCCGTGATCGGCGAAGAGCTCGGGTTCGTCGGTTTCGCGGCACTGCTGCTGATCTACATGATCTTCGCCCTGCGCGGCCTGCGCAGCGCCATCGCCGTGCGCGACAGCTTCGGCAAGCTGCTCGGCGGCGGTCTGGCCTTCGCGGTGTGCTTCCAGGTGTTCATCGTCGTCGGCGGTGTCACCAAGCTGATCCCGATGACGGGTATCACCGCGCCGTTCCTGTCCTACGGTGGTTCGTCCCTTCTCGCGAACTACATCCTGGTCGCGTTGCTACTGCGAATTTCTGCCGCAGCGAGGGCCCCGCAGCGGGCTCCCAAGCCGAAACCGCAACAACCGGCAATCGCCGACCAGCACACTGTGATGGTGGAGCGTCCCAAATGAACACACCGCTCCGCCGCGTCGGCATGGCCATGATGGTGATGATCATCTTGCTCCTGGGCAACGCGACCTGGGTCCAGGTGATCAACGCCGACGAGTGGCGCAAGAACCCCTACAACAGGCGGGTGCTGCTCGACGAGTACGCCCGCAAGCGCGGCCTGATCACGGTCGCCGACGGCACGGTGATCGCGGACGTCAAGGAGACGACTGACCGTCTCCGGTATCTGCGCACCTACAACAACGGCCCGGTGTACGCGCCGGTGACGGGGTACCTGTCGGTCACCTACGGCACCTCCGGCATGGAGCGCGCGGAGAACGACCTGCTTAACGGCTCTGACGACCGGCTGTTCGCCCGCAGGGTCTCCGCGCTGATCACCGGCCGCGACCCGGTCGGCGGCAACGTCCAGCTCACGCTGGACTCGAAGGTGCAGCAGGTCGCGTACGACCAGCTGACCGCGAAGGGCTTCACCGGCTCCGTCGTCGCGATCAAGCCGGACACCGGCGAGATCCTCGCGATGGTGAGCACGCCGTCCTACGACCCGAACCGGCTCGCGAGCCACGACGGGACGGAGCAGCAGACGGCGTGGAAGGAGCTCACCGCCAAGGGCAACGGCAACCCGCTGATCAACCGCGCGACGCAGGGCCTCTACCCGCCCGGCTCGACGTACAAGGTGGTCGTGGCGGCCGCGGCGCTCGCCGACGGCAAGACCAAGGACTCCCAGTACACCGCGGCGGGCACGATCAACCTGCCCGGCACGTCGAACGCGCCGTTCCCGAACTTCAACGGCCAGCCGTGCGGCGGTGGCCAGACGGCGTCGATGGAGCTCGCGCTCGCCAAGTCGTGCAACACGGCGTTCGGCGAGATGGCGGCGCAGGTCGGCAAGTCCAAGCTGACGACGCAGTCGAACAAGTTCGGCTTCAACGACTCGGACCTCCAGGTGCCGCTGGCGGTCGAGACCTCGACCCTCGGCGCGATCCAGGACGAGGCGGCGCTCTACCAGAGCGGCATCGGCCAGCGCGACGTGCGCGTCACGCCGCTGCAGAACGCGATGGTCGCGGCGACGATCGCCAACGGCGGCAAGAGGATGCAGCCATACCTGGTGTCGAAGGTGCTGGGGCCGGACCTGAAGCCGATCGACGAGACCGAGCCTGACCAGGTCGACACCGCCATGAGCACGGCGAACGCGAACGTGCTGCGCGACATGATGATCCAGTCGGAGCTCAACACCGGCGGCGAGGGTCGTCTGTCGAACGTCCAGGTGGCGTCGAAGACCGGTACCGCGGAGCACGGTGAGAAGGCGTCGGAGAACAAGCCGCACGCCTGGTACATCGCGTTCGCGCCGGCGCAGAAGCCGGAGATCGCGATCGCGGTGATCGTGGAGGACGGTGGCGACCGCGGTCTGGGTGCCACCGGTGGCAAGGTCGCCGCCCCGATCGGGCGCGCCGTGATGAACGCGTACCTGGCGGGTCGCTGATGCTGACCACGGGCCAGCTCCTCGCCGACCGCTACCGCCTCACCAGGCGGATCGCGGTCGGTGGCATGGGCGAGGTCTGGGAAGGCGCCGACGAGCGGCTCGACCGCAGGGTGGCCGTGAAGGTCCTCAAGGCCGAGCTGTCCGGCGACCCCGAGTTCCTGCACCGCTTCCGCACCGAGGCGCGGATGACCGCGTCGCTCAACCACCCCGGCATCGCGTCGGTGCACGACTACGGCGAGACGGCGTCCATCACGGACGGACCGGAGGACACGGCGTACCTCGTGATGGAGCTCGTCGAGGGTGAACCGCTCGCGACGATCATCTCCCGCGGCCGGCTGACCGCCGAGGTGACGCTGGATCTGCTGGAGCAGACCGGAAACGCGCTGCAGGCGGCCCATGAGCGCGGACTCGTGCACCGGGACGTGAAGCCGGGCAACATCATGGTCACGCCGTCGGGGAAGGTGAAGATCACCGACTTCGGCATCGCGAAGGCCGTGGACGCGGCACCCGTGACGCGGTCCGGCATGGTCATGGGAACTGCGCACTACATCGCACCGGAGCAAGCTCTTGGCGGTGAGGCCGAACCGGCGAGCGACGTTTACTCGTTGGCTGTGTGTGGTTACGAATGCCTTGCAGGACACCGGCCTTACCTGTCGGACAACGCGGTGACCGTCGCCATGATGCACATCCGCGACATCGCGCCACCGTTGCCACCGGACGTGCCGCCGGGTGCGCGGGCGTTGATCGAGGCGACGCTGGTGAAGGACCCCCGGCAGCGCTACCGGACAGGTGGCGAGTTCGCCGCCGCCGTGAGCGCGGTGCGGGTGGGCCAGCCGCTGCCGACACCGTCCGGGTTCACGATGCCCCAGCTGGTGCCGCAGCAGATGGCACCGCTGCCGCCTCCGCCTCCGCAGGTTTCGCAGCCACTCCCGGTTCCGCCGCAAATGGCACACCATCCGACGGGACCAGGTCGTCCGGGCACCCATCCGGGCATGCGACCAGCGCATCAGACCGGGACGTTCGCACCAATGCCGACGCCACCCGGGAGAAACCGGACCGTCGTCTGGGTTATGGTCGCTCTCCTGGTGACCGTGCTGCTGGTGCTCGGCGTGGTCGTCCTGTGGAAGTGGACCTTGAAGCCGAACGCCGGCAGCGGGCAAGGTGGCCTGCAGATCACCTCGAGCTCGGCGAACCCGCCGGCGAACGGACAGGCGCAGCCCGACTCCGCCGACCGGATACCGGGGAACGCGGCGAAGCGGATCGACGTGGACGACTACATCGGTCGTTCCGGCGACGAGGTCAGGACCGAGCTGATCGACCACGGCTTGGAGCCCAGGGTGCAGAGCCCGCAGGGCACAGCGCCGGGCGACCTGAAGAAGTGCCGGGTCACCGCCATCGCGCCGACAGGCGACGTGGCGGCTGGCTCGCAGGTGAAGGTGACGTGCGCGCCATGAGCAAGACCAGAACCGAGTTGGGAACACCGTCGACGAGGAGCGGGACGAAGCACCGATGAGCACTCCGCGACTGCTCTCAAACCGCTACGAACTGGGTGAGACCCTCGGGTACGGCGGCATGTCCGAGGTCCACAAGGGGCGGGACGTCCGCCTCGGCAGAGACGTGGCGATCAAGGTGCTGCGCGCTGACCTCGCCCGTGACACCCAGTTCCAGGAACGCTTCCGGCGTGAAGCGCAGAACTCCGCCGCCCTGAACCACCCGGCGATCGTCGCCGTCTACGACACCGGCGAGACGCAGACCGAGTACGGCCCGCTGCCGTACATCGTGATGGAGTTCGTCGACGGGCGAACGCTGCGCGACATCGTGAAGACGCAGGGCCCGCTGTCGGGCAAGCGCGCGATGGAGGTCATGGCCGACGTCTCGGCCGCGCTCGACTTCAGCCACCGGCACGGCATCGTCCACCGCGACGTGAAGCCGGCCAACGTGATGATCACCAAGTCCGGCGCCGTGAAGGTGATGGACTTCGGCATCGCCCGTGCGATACACGATGGCCAGGCCGCGGTCACCCAGACCGCCGC
Organism: Lentzea atacamensis; assembly: GCF_003269295.1. Lineage (GTDB taxonomy): Bacteria > Actinomycetota > Actinomycetes > Mycobacteriales > Pseudonocardiaceae > Lentzea > Lentzea atacamensis. The sequence goes on from NZ_QLTT01000002.1 coordinate 123,193, forward strand.
GGTGATCGGCACGGCCCAGTACCTGTCGCCCGAGCAGGCGCGCGGTGAGTCCGTCGACGCCCGTTCCGACGTCTACGCGGCCGGCTGCGTGCTGTTCGAGCTGCTGACGGGCGAGCCGCCGTTCACCGGCGACTCCCCCGTCGCCGTCGCGTACCAGCACGTGCGGGAGGACCCGAAGCCGCCGTCGTCGCTGAACCCGAAGGTGTCGCCGCAGCTCGACGCGATCGTGCTGAAGGCGATGTCGAAGGGCCCGGCGAACCGCTACCAGTCAGCGGCGGAGATGCGTGCCGACCTGGTGCGCGTGCTCTCGGGTCAGCGTCCGTCCGCGCCGGCCGTGATGACGGCCGAGGACCGCACCGCCGTGATGAACGAGCAGGCGCGCGCTCCTCGCACCCAGGTGATGTCCGGTGGTGGCAGACACCGCCCGGCGGCGTTGAGGTCGGAGCCGGCAGACGACTACGACCCGATCGCCGACGAGGAAGAGGAACGGCGCGCCAGGCGCAAGAAAGCCATCATGATCACGCTGGTGGTGATCCTGTGCATCGCCGTGCTCGGCCTCGCCGCCTGGATCACCAACAACATCATGAAGGCCGGCAGCCAGAACACCGAGCAGTCCTCCGTACCGTCGATCGTCGGCCGGAGCCCCCTGGAGGCCAAGGAGCTCGTCACGAAGGCCGGCCTCGTGCCGCTGCAGCAGGACGTCGCCTGCGAGCCGGGCGCGAACGGTGCACCGGCCCCGTGCACGACCGACCAGATCTCCAAGGTGATCAGGACGGACCCGCCGGACGGCAGCCGGGTGCAGAGGGGTTCGCAGGTCACGATCTTCGTCGGCGCGCCTCCCGGTGAGGCCACCGTGCCGGACCTGAAGGGCAAGTCCCCGCAGGAGGCTCAGGCGATCATCGACAAGGACCCCGGCGGCTTCAAGCTCGCGCAGAGCGCCGAGTCCGTCGAGGTCGACGACGCCAAGCTGCAGGGCAAGGTCGCGACGCAGAACCCCGAGGCCGGCCTGAAGCTGAAGAAGGGCGGCACGATCAACATCCAGCTCGGCAAGGCACCGGACAAGCAGAACGTGCCGAACGTCGTGGGCAGTGATGTGAACGATGCCCGCCAGACGCTCGAGGGCTCCGGCTTCAAGGTGAACATCGAGCAGGTCGACAGCGCGAAGCAAGAGGGTCAGGTCATCTCGCAGAACCCCGTCGGGAACAGCAAGGTGGCCAAGGACACGACCGTCACGCTGCGCGTGTCGAAGGGCAACCAGATCGAGATGCCGGACCTCTCCGGGATGACCGAGAAGGAAGCCACGGAGAAGCTGAGGTCGCTGGGCTGGAACGGAAACCTGAACGTTCAGCAGCAGCAGGTCAACAGTCCGTCCCAGGACAAGACCGTGCTCTCGCAGAACCCGGCCAAGGGCTCAACGATCACCAAGGGCGCGTCGGTGACGATCACCGTCGGCAAGTTCGGGATCGTGACGACCTAGGTTCGTGCATTGCCGGGGCGGCTTCCCTTCGGGGAGCCGCCCCTTTTCATCACTGGCGAGCTGCTGCGGCGAGCGTGCGCATGCCGTTCTCGAGCTGCGCGACCGTCGCCTCGGGAACCTCGTAGCCGCAGACCTTGAGCCAGTTGGCGAGCATCCGGTGGCCGCCGTCGGTCAGCACCGACTCGGGGTGGAACTGCACACCCTCGACCGGGAGCTCCTTGTGCCGCATGGCCATGACGATGCCGGTCTCGGTCTTGCCGGTGACCTCGAACTCCGCGGGGATCGTCTCCGGCAGCACCGTGAGCGAGTGGTAGCGGGTCGCGATGAACGGCTTCGGCACGCCGTCGAGCACACCCTTGCCCTCGTGGAAGACGATGCTCGTCTTGCCGTGCAGCAGTTCGGGCGCGCGGTCGACCGTGCCGCCCCACACCACACCGATCGCCTGATGACCGAGACACACGCCGAAGACCGGCTTGCCGGTGTCGGCACACCGCTTGATGACGTCGATGCTCGCGCCTGCCCGCTCCGGCGTACCGGGCCCTGGGCTGACGAGCACCCCGTCGACCTTCGCGATCTCGTCGAGGTCCACCTCGTCGTTGCGCCGCACGACGCACTCGGCCCCGAGCTGGGCGAGGTACTGGACGAGGTTGTAGACGAAGCTGTCGTAGTTGTCGACCACGAGCACGCGCATGTACGAAGCCTAGTCGGTCGCGTCGAGTGAGTTAGCTCTCGTCATCGACGAGGTTAGGCTAACCTAAAATAGGTGTCATGAGTCGCCCCTTGCGCGTCGCGGTCGTCGGCGCTGGACCGGCCGGTGTGTACGCGGCCGACATCCTGACCAAGTCCGACGTCGACGTGCAGATCGACCTCTTCGAGAAGCTGCCGGCGCCCTACGGCCTCGTGCGCTACGGCGTCGCACCCGACCACCCCCGCATCAAGGGCATCGTCGGCGCACTGCAGAAGGTGCTCGACAAGCCATCGGTCCGCTTCTTCGGCAACGTCGAGTACGGCGTCGACCTCAAGCTCGACGACCTGCGCCAGTTCTACGACGCGGTCATCTTCTCCACGGGCGCGTCCGCCGACCGCCCGCTCGACGTGCCGGGTATCGACCTGCCGGGCAGCTACGGCGCCGCGGACTTCGTGTCCTGGTACGACGGCCACCCGGACGTGCCGCGCACCTGGCCTCTGACCGCCACCTCGGTCGCGGTGCTGGGCGTCGGCAACGTCGCGCTGGACGTCGCGCGCATCCTGGCCAAGACCGCGGACGAGCTCCTGGTCACCGAGATCCCCGCCAACGTGTACGAGGGCCTGGCGTCCTCACCGGTCACCGACGTGCACGTGTTCGGCCGCCGCGGCCCGGCCCAGGCGAAGTTCACGCCGCTCGAACTGCGCGAGCTCGACCACTCGCCGAACGTCGAGGTGATCGTCCACGCCGAGGGCATCGAGTTCGACGAGGCCTCGATGCACGCGATCAGGACCAACAAGCAGGTCGAGATGATCGTGAAGACCCTCCAGGAATGGGCGATCCGCGACGTGGGCTCCCGCCCGCGCCGCCTGCACCTGCACTTCCTGGAAGCCCCGGTCGAGGTCCTCGGCACCGACCACGTCACAGGCCTGCGCACCGAAACCCAGGAGTTGACCGGCGACGGCAACGTCCGCGGCACGGGCGTCTTCACCGACTGGGAGGTCCAGGCCGTCTACCGCGCCGTCGGCTACCTCTCCACCCACCTGGCCGACATCCCGTTCGACCACGTCTCGGGCACGATCCCGCACCTCGCCGGCCGAGTGCTGGACCTCGACGAGGTGCCGATGCCCGGCGTGTACGTGACCGGGTGGATCAAGCGCGGCCCGATCGGCCTCATCGGCCACACCAAGGGCGACGCGCTGGAGACCATCACCAGCCTCCTCGAGGACGCCTCGGCACTCCCCCGCCGCAGCGCGCCCTCCCCGGACGCGATCGTCCAGTTCCTGGAGCAGCGCGGCGTGCCGTTCGTGACCAACGAGGGCTGGCGCAAGCTCGACCTCCACGAGATGGCGCTGGGTGCCGCCGAGGGCCGTGAGCGCGTGAAGGTCGTGTCGCGCGAGGAGATGACCGCGATCTCGAACGGCCAGAATGGCGATTGACGCAGTGCCGTTCCCGGTCGTTCCCCGATGAAGCCGCCATCGCGTGTGGGCGCGATGGCGGTTTCACCTATTTCGGTGGCTCTCGTGCGGACACGTGGTCCGTGGACCCGTCGCTTCGCTCCCGCCTGGAACGCCTGAACGCGGGAGTTCGCCGCCCTCGACATCGAGCCGGACCGGGCGGTGTGGCTCGCGTGCGACCTCCTGCTCGACGGCGTCGACACCCCCGCGCTCTGCGAGCTGGCCGGCGAGTCGCCGACGCGGCTCGACAAGTGGGAAGCCCGAGACCTTCTCCGGCGAGTGCTCGAGGAACTCGGCATCCCGCCGCTGTCCTACGAGGAGGCCGACTGGTTCCTCGGCCGCGAGGCAGCGCTGCGAATTCTCGATGGCGCACCAAGCGCCGAGTGGGCTGACGAGACCTGGCGCATCACCCTGAAGCTGGCCGGCGACGGCGACGAGGTCTTCGCGGCGCTGGCGAACCACGACACCGACCCCGAGCCGTTTCGCGGCTTCGTGCGCGAATACCTGCGGCTTGCCGACGAACAGTCTGGAGCGGTCACACCGTGAACCCCGAGCTGCGCTCCCGCCTGCTGCACTTGAACGCGGATCGGCTTCTGCCGTCGCAGGCCGTGTGGCTGGCGTGCGACCTGCTGGTCGCCGGTATCGGGACGCCGGCGGTGGTCGAGCTGGCCGGGGAGTCGCCGGCAGGGCTGCTGGCGGACGACGCCGAGCTGCTCGCCGACCGGGTGCTGGCGGAGCTGGGCATTCCACGGCTCAACCGCGAGCAGGTGGAGCTGGTGGAGTGCCGTGAGCTGGCGCTGGACGTCATCAGCGGCGAGCTCGCGCCCGAGCACTGGGCGTGCTGCATCTGGCCGCTCGGGCGGTTCTGGCGAGGGGACGACCTCGACACGTTTCGGGCGGTGGCTGTGCACGACCCTGCCGAGGTGTCGGAGGACGTCCTCGAGTACGCCCGCGAGTTCGTGCGGATCGCGGATGAGCGGCTCAGGGTGTGGCTGCCCTGACCCCCTGAACCGGTGTGCTCACTCGGTGGTGACGTTGTTGAACGGCAGCTTCGGCTCCGCCCACGGGAACACCACGAACATCAGCAGCGCCACGATGCCCGCGACCAGCACGACGGCCTGGATGATCCGCAGGAACAGCGGGCCCGGCAGGTGTCGCCAGATCCAGCCGTACATCAGCCCTCCGTCATCTCTGGCGGCACGAAGCCGTCGGCCACCGGGTAGCTCTTGGTCTCGATGGCGTGCACGATCAGGCGCTGCTTGTCGGAGAAGCGCGGGTGGCAGGTCGTCAGGGTGAGCAGGCGGGCCTGCTTGTCGGGCGGCACCGTGGCGTTGACCTGGTGCGGGATCGGGGCGATGACCTCGCCCTGGGTCGGCGCCACGATCTCCTGGCCCACGGTCTTGGCGTAGGCGTCGCCGAGGGTCGTGGACAGCGGTGCCACTCCGGCGCAGGCCGGCTGCTTCGACTTCGGGTCCGAGGCCCAGCCCGCCACCTCGTTGCGCATGGGGAGCACCCGGTAGACGAACCACTGGGTCTGGGTCTGCACGACGATGGCGTTGCAGGACTGGAGCAGGTCGAGGTCGTTGAACGGGGCGCCCTTGCCCACGCGGTGACCTGCGATGGAGAAGTTGCCCGGCTCGCCCGGCTGGGCGGTGTCCTTGTAGTGGCCGGGGCCGATCTCCAGGTGCTTGTCCGTGGTGCCCTCGACCACCGAGAACTTCCAGTCGTTGCCGAAGACCGGGATGTACATCTTCGCGAAGGCCTTGCCTTCGATGAGGTTCAGCTTCGTCTGGCGGTTCGGGTCGGACGGGGGCGGCGTGACGACGTTCGAGCCCCATTCGGAGTCGAGCGCGGCGGTGGCCTCCTGCTGCTTCTCCGCGGAGAGCAGGTCGGTCACGTAGACCTCGTAGACGACGAAGAGCAGCACGACCAGGCCCATCGTGATGAGAGCCTCGCCGAAGCCGCGCACGGCCTTGCGCGCGAAGCTGTCCGGCGGCGGGGCCGGCTTGTCGTCCTCCCCGTCGTAGTACTCGTCATCGTCGTAGTACTCGTCGTCGTAATCGTCCTCGACGCGCGGGATCACCTCGGTGGGCGGATCGACCGGGCGGGGACGAGGCGGACGCGGCATTCCCTGCGCGGGCATTCCCTGCGGAGGAGTTCCTCTCGGCGGCGTCCCCGGGGGTGGACCGGGAGGCAGGCCGACAGGCGGGCCGGGAGGCATGCCGCGCGGCGGCGTTCCCGGTGGCGGTCCTTGCGGCATCCCGCGCGGAGGAGTGCCCGGCGGCGGGACCTGCTGGTGACGCGGCGGGCTGCCCGACGGGGGCAGGCTTCCGGAGAAAGCGCTGGTGAACTGGGTTGCGTCGGGCGGGGGCAGCGGGCGCGGTGAAGGTGCGGCCCGCACGTGCTGCAGGTCGTCACGACGGGGTGCAGGACGCCGTGGAGGCGGCTGCTGCGGACCCGAGTTCACCTGAGAACCTCCGCGCGGACTGTGAACTGAAAACAACTGCGTCTGCCAGGTGGTTCGCTGACCACCTTCGCTACGTTAACGTGTTCCCCGAGTAGTGCACGTAAACTTGCGTCATTCAGGGATATCCACGTCAGGCGAGGACAGCATGCCCAAGTCCAAGGTCCGGAAGAAGGCGGTCTACACCGCACCCACTGACCGCCGCACGCCGGTCAAGGTCAAGGCAGCGGGACCGTCTCACCCGGTCTACGTCGTTGTCATGCTCGGCTTCATGCTGCTGGGCCTCGCGTGGCTGGTCGTCAACTACATCGCGGCCGAGAAGATCCCGTTCATGCTCGAGCTGGGCGCGTGGAACTTCGCCATCGGCTTCGCGCTGATGATCATCGGTCTGTTGATGACGATGCGCTGGCGCTAGCCACTCGTAGCCCTCAGCTCATCACTGTTCGTCGAGGTCGGCCCGGACGTCACACGTCCGGGCCGACCTTTGTTATCACCGGGTTCACCTGGTTCATCTGAGCGTCACCGAAGCACACGGCTGTAAGTCATCCCCATTGGGGACAAGTCCTGTGGACAACTTTGCGAGAAAATGCACAAGCGGCCGTTTCCCCTCACGCGGCGCCGTTCAGCGGTCCACATTTCATGCGGGACACTCGACGGTGTGACTCGCACCTGGTCCACTCCCGCCCCGCTCGTCGCCGGCGCGTGGGTGCTCGCTCTCCTGCTCGCCTTCGCCGCGATCATCGCCGACGACAACGCGGGCCGTCTCCTCGTCGGACTGGCAACGCTGCTGGTCACGTACCTCGCGGCGTTCGCGACGATCGCGCGGCCGCGCCTGTCGGCCGACGCGAACGGGCTCGCTGTGCGCGGGTTCGCGAGCACCACCCACCTGCCGTGGCACGAGGTGAAGGTCAAGCTGCAGACCACCCGCCGGCTCGGCAGGGAACAGCAGACATTGGAACTCGACGCCGACGACCGTCTCGTGGTGCTCACGAAACTGGACCTCGGCGCCGATCCGGAAGAAGTCGCGGGCGTCCTGCACGCGCTGCGCCCGTAATCAGGTCAGCGGCACGTCCTGGCGTACTCGATGGCGTATTCGGCCGCCGTGTCGAGCTCGGAGGCGCGCAACACGAACATGCCGCCGAGCAACACCACCGCCGCCACGACAGCCGCGATTTGGTACAGGTTGCGGTTCTGCCGCGGCGCCCTGACCATCGCGAGCGTCAGCAGGCCGCCGATGACGAACCCGCCGAGGTGCCCGAGCAGTGAGGCGTTGGTGAAGAGGTTCGACACCAGGTTGATGCCCACGACCACGACGATCGTCGAAATGTCCCGCCGCTGCCGCTTCCACAGGATGAGCAACGCGCCCATCAGGCCGAACACGGCACCGGACGCACCGGCGAGCTGCTGGCAGACGGTGCCGAAGTAGAACGCCGCCGCGCTGCCGCCGAACAGCGACAGGAAGTACACGGCGCAGAACCTCAGCCTGCCGAGCTCCCTCTCGACGTGCTGGCCGACGACGTAGAGCACCGCCATGTTGAGTGCCAGGTGAATCAGCCCGAAGTGCATGAAGCCCGACGTGAGGATCCGCCACCACTCACCGTTCGCGGTGGGGCCGGGGATCATCGACGTCAACAGGAAGAGCGGCGACCTGTCGTTGTTCATCGGGCTGCCGGACTGGAAGACCGTGACCACGTACGCGAGCACGTTGAGCGCGATCAGCACCGGCGTGATGATCACGCGGTCCGTCACCTCGGCACCCACGAGCGTGCGGGCACTGCGCACCGAGCGCTTGCCCTCGTTCACGCAGTCGACGCACTGCATGCCGACCGCGGCGTCGCGCAGACAGTCCGGACAGGCCGGACGGTCGCACCTGGTGCAGCGCAGCCGGGTGGGCCGATCGGAATGACGTGCGCAGACCGGGGTTTCCGGCTCCGCTCCGATCGGCCCTTCCGGTGGCACGAGTGCGTCGCTCACGCGCGTTCGATCGTGATCCGCTCGATCTTGATGTCGTTGACGGGGCGGTCGCCGGCGCCGGTCGTGGTGTTGCCGATCGCGTCGACGACATCACGCGACTCCTGGTCGGAGACCTCGCCGAAGATCGTGTGCTTGAAGTTCAGCCACGTCGTCGGCGCCACGGTGATGAAGAACTGCGAACCGTTGGTGTTGGGCCCGGCGTTCGCCATCGCGAGCAGGTAGGGCTTGTTGAACTGCAGTTCCGAGTGGAACTCGTCCGCGAAGCGGTAGCCGGGGCCGCCGCGCCCGGTGCCGGTCGGGTCACCGGTCTGGAGCATGAAGCCGGCGATGACGCGGTGGAACAGGGTCCCGTCGTAGAACGGGCCCGATTTCGTGCCGCTCGCGTTCGCCTCGGTGTAGTCCTTGGTGCCCTCGGCGAGCCCGACGAAGTTCGCCACCGTCTTGGGGGCGTGGTCGGGGAACAGGTTGAGACGGATGTCGCCCTGCGTGGTGTGCAGGGTCGCCGTCACCTTGGTCCCGACGAAGGATTCGTTGCTGTCAGCCACCACCCCATCGTGCCATCCACGGGCGCTGATGTTCAGGAAGGGGCACCATGGGGTATCTGCATGACATCACCGGACGACAACGTGTGGAGCACAGAATGGACGAGGTGGACGTCATGACCCGTGCCGGCGAGAACGTTGGCAAGGCTGTCGGCACCGGTCTGAAGGCCGCGCGTCAGGGTGTCGTTCGCGCTGGTCACGCCGCTGAGGTGAAGTTTGCGGAGCGTGGCATCACGGCTGACCAGGTGCGCGGCGCGCTCGTCGAGCGAGCCGACCAGCTCATGGGCAAGGCGGAGGACTGGGAGAAGCAGACGCGCCGCTCCCGCAAGCGCCTCGCCAAGAAGAGCGCGAAGACGCGCGCCGACCTCATGAGCAAGGCCGAAGAAGTGCGCAAGGAAGTCAAGAAGGCGGCCAAGCACGCCCGCAAGGACGCCAAGGTGCGCGCCAAGGAAATTCGCAAGGCAGCGGCCAAGATCGGCGCCGATGCCCCGAAGCGTCGCCGCTGGCCGTGGGTGATGGGTCTTCTGATCGCCGCTGCGGTAGCCGGCTACATCGCGTTGACGCGCAGGCCGGAAGAGGTCCACCTGCAGGACGACGAGGAGCAGGCCCCGCTGCCGGAGCCCGTCCTCAACGGACAGGTGCCGACCCAGAAGGAACCCGTCAAGTAGGACGCGGAACAGCAGAACGGGTGGTCTTCCGTCTGGAAGACCACCCGTTCGCGTGAGTTCGGTTGGCTAACCGGTCAGACCGCCAACAGCAGCTGGCCGGTCATCGAACCGAGGTTGTTGAACAGGTTGAACGTCGGCACCTCGGTGGCGCCCATCAGGCCGTCCGCGAACGACAGGTCCAGCGGCAGCGCGCGGGCCTGTGCCTCTTCGCCCTCGCTCGGGTCCAGGTAGGTCACGTCGGTGACCGCCTGGCCCAGCAGCTCGACCGGCAGGTCGTAGATCAGCACGTTGCCCGCGAGCGGGACGTCCATGATCTGGCCCGACAGGCCGCTGCCCGCGGGAGCCGTGGAGTGCTCACCACTGGCGACCGCGGCGGTGAACGTCTCGGCGGTGGCGGTGGCGTTGCCCGCAGCCGCGACCGCGACGCTGACGGTCTTGACGATGGCCGGCACGTGGGCGCCGATGCTGTTGCCCGCGACCGAACCGCCCTCGGAGGTCGTGGTGTCGTCGCCGCCCGCCATCGCGACGGTCTTGTCGTGAGCGCACACCAGCGCCTGGCCGCCCAGCGTGCCCGCGAGGGACACGACCTGCACGACCGGCGCGGCGTCGGCGCGGACGATGTTGCCGGCGACCGAACCACCGTCGCCGTGGGTCTCGCGCGCACCACCGGCACCGGAGAAGGTGTCGACGGCCGCATGCGACTCGGCGATGCCGGGCGCGGCCGCAGCCACACCGAAGACCTCGGCCACACCGGCCCAGGCGACCGGGACGATGTTGCCGGAGAGCGACCCGTCCGTGCCGTCGGTGGTCTGCTCACCACCGGCGACGTGGTTCACGACGCCCTCGTGCTCGGTGTACGCGTGACCGCCGACGGTGCCGGCGACACCCGCCGGGTTCACCAGGGGCTGGGTCACGGCGCCCTCGACGAGGTTGCCGGAGAGCGAGCCGCGGTTGCCGTTGGAGACGGCGTCGCCACCGGCGACGAAGTTCGCGAGCTGGGTGCCCTCGGCCTCGGCGAGACCAAGGCCGGACAGAGCGTTGTCGGCCATCAGGAACGACGCGACGACCGGCGCGTTGACGATGTTGCTCGCGGCGGTGCTGCCCTCGGGCGTGCCGTCCGGCGTTCCGGCGACGGTGTCTCCACCGACCGTGACGTACTTGATCGAGGTCGGGGCCTTGGCGGTCGCCATGCCGCCCACGGTGTAGGCCTGGCCGACGGCGTTCGCGGCCGCGATGACCGGCGCCTGGGCGATGTTGCCGCCCAGTACCGAGCCCGTGCCCTTGGTCTCCAGCGGTCCACCGGCGGTGATGTGCTGCTCGCTGGAGGCGTTCGAGTACGCCTGGCCGCCCACCGAGAACGCGTTCGAGAACGCCTCGGCGAGCAGCGCGACCGGAGCGGACACGATGTTGCCGCCGAGCGTGCTGTCCTCACCGGTGGTCTGGACGGGGCCGCCCGAGATCATCGTGTTGGTCTCGTCGTACTGGGCAGACGCGTTGCCGAGGCCGGCTGCGGAGGTGCTGGACAGACCGTGCGGCAGCGTGACAGGCACCTGCACGACCTGGCCGGAGCCGGCGCTCTCGGCGCCACCGGTCTTGATCGGGCCGGGGCTCGCGGTCGACAGCTTGGTCTTCGAACCGCTCGCGTCCGCGTTGCCGCCGACGGTGACGGCGTCACCGCACAGCTCGCAGGGCATGGCCAGCGTCGGCTGCGCGACCAGGCCGGACAGCACGCCGCGGCGGCCTTCGGTGAGGACGTACTCGCCACCGGTGCGGGAGGGCAGCGGGGTGCCGACCTCGGCGATGCCGGTGTCGTGCGAGTGCGACGTCGCGTTGCCCGCGGCGCTGTAGGCACCGGTGTTCAGGCCGACCGGGTGGCCGTGCGAGAAGTCGACGATGCTGCCGCCGGCGACGCTCTCCGTGCCGTCGGACTTGAGGCCACCGTCGATGCGGCCGATGTCGGTGCTGCAGCCGTCGGTCTCGGCGATGCCGAGGCCTGCGATGGCGTTGTTGTTGAAGCCGACCGGCAGGGACTGGCGGATCGCGGCGATGATGCCGTTCGCCGTGCCCTTGCGTCCGCTGGTCTCCCAGTCGCCGCCGCCGTGAACCACCATGAGCGCGCTGTTCTGCGTCTTCGCGGAGGCGCCGACGCCGATGGCGTTGCCGGTGATCTGGGTGGGCACGTACCCGGTGATGCCGGCGATGATGCCGGTCAGGGTGCCGTTGTCGCCGTTGGTGGTCACGGCGTTCGGGCGGTGGTACCAGTACTCGGACTCGTTCGTCGTCTCGACGTCGCCGAGGAGGGCGATCGCGTTGCCCGAGATGTCGATCGGAACCATGCCGTCGACGGGGATGGTGGTGCCACTCAGCGGGTGACTGGGCGGGAGCACGTTGACGGCCGGGACCAGCTCGCCCAGCGGACCGGTCTTGATCTGCTCGTTGTGGATCGGCTGGGGCGCGATCTCACCGAGCGGGGTGCCGATCTTGTTGTTCGCCGCGTGGATCGGAACGTCCACGCCGGGCCCGCTCAGCAGGCCGGCCGGCGCCGAACCGTCGACGGTGCCGTGCGGCTGTGGCGGACAGGTCGCGTCGCAGCCAGCGGCGTTCGCGACGCCGGTACCGAGGGCGATCATTCCTCCGGTAACCAGTGCGGCTTGGATACCGCGCTTGGCCCAGATGCGCATTGCTACTCCTGTTCGGGGATTTCTCGGTGCGAGGGTTCGCAAATGCGCGGTTCGACGGCGCTGGGCACAACGCTGACCGAGGGGGCGGCGAAGCCTCAGCAGGCTTCCGCGAACCGCGCGCTCGGATCAGTCGGGGGTGCGGCCGGGCTGTTTCCCGACCCGCACCGACATGACGCGGACGACAGACGTCCAGGTCCGGCACACCAGCTGACCGGGTTCGGTCGTGCGCATGGCGTGGCAAGTGCCGTTGAGCTCACCCCGGCGAGGAACGACAGGCGAAGTGTCGTTCTGCTGCCTGCTGGTGACGTTCGACGACGGCAGCGTCGAAGCCACCTCCGACACGATGACGTCGGAAGTGGCGGAGGGAGGAACCGGTTCGGTGCTGAACCGGGCCACCGGCGTGCTCGACGCCGGTGATCCCGAGTGGTCCTCGACGAGGCCCAGACGGGAAGAAGCGGGTGCGACGACGTCGCCCTGCCGAAGAGCGGCCGGCGACGCGAGCGGCAGTTCGGTGGCGAACTCGTGGAGCAGCGCGAGGCCGGTGTCCAGCGAGATCGGCACGACAGGAGCCGGCACGAGGCCACGTCCCGCGTCGAGCACACGGCTCGGCAGTTCGTCGGCCTTCGTCGCGTCGGTGACCGAACTGACCACAGCGGAGGTTGTCGTGGCGGTGACGGTCACGCCGTCCTCGACCACGTCGGCCCACGCGGGCGCGGACGTGATCACCGCTGCGGCGATGGCGCCTCCGACGACCAGCAGCGCACGGCGAAGGAGCCGCGGTAGGCGGCTGTCCTTCTCCAGTTGCCGGTCTTCGGCGTGCACCAAACCCTCACTGCAGATCAGTTGTTGATCTACAGTATGTACACCGAACGGCCCAACGCGTTACCGAAAACGCATTGATCACCACAAAGGGTGACCAAATTTCAGATCTTGAGGTTGGTGATCGCGGTCTCGGCGATGCGACGAGCCTTGATCGACTGCTTCTGGTTGCTCGTCACGACCACCGCGGCGCCACCTTTCGAGACGGCGTAGACGACACCGGTGTCGTTGCTGACGTAGCCTCCGGTCCACCCGGCGGGTGAGGTCGCGGGCTGTGAACCGTCCGGCGCGGCCTCGTTCACGATCGTCTTGGCGATACGCGCGTCACCGACGTACACCCGAACGGTCAACTGGACTTCCGTCGCATTGGCGTAGAAGAAGCACGCTGGATGAGGCGCGTCCGTTGACAGTTTCACTTTCGGTACGCGCTGCCCGTTCGCCTCGGCAACGAAGCTCGTCGCGAGGTACGGGCAGGCGCCGTCCTTCTCGGGCTGCGGCGCGGGCGGCACTGTCGGAGCCGCGCTGGTAGTGGTCGTGACCTGCTGGGTCTGAGTCGTCGGAACCGGCACGTTCTGGGCGACATCAGGGCCGCACGCGGCGAGGACGCCGAGCAGGGGCAGCAACAGTGCTCGTTTCATAGGAGCAACAGTCAACCAGACCGCGAAAGTGCCTTGAGCGGCAGACTAGGTGATTGATCAACTTCTTCATCCCTGCCCGGAAGGACCACTCGCCATGCAGTTTCTTGAGCAACGACGAGACCAGGCTTTGGCCCTGTTCCGGATTGTGATCGGCGTCTTCTTCCTGATCCACGGCGTGCAGAAGCTCCTCAAGGGTGCGTCGCTGCTCTCCTGGCCGTCAGGCCCCGCCAGCCTCATCGAGCTGATCGGCGGTGCCCTGATCGTGATCGGGTTGTGGACACGCTGGGCGGCGCTGATCAGTTCCGGCGCCATGGCCTACGCCTACTTCGTGGTGCACCAGCCGCGCGGCCTGCTGCCGATCCAGAACGGCGGCGAGCTGGCGGCCGTCTACTCCTGGGCGTTCCTGCTCCTCGTGTTCACAGGCGCCGGCGCCTGGAGCATCGACAAGCTCCGCGAGTCGTCCAAAAAATCCTTGGCCAACGCCTGACCAGCCACACCCAGAAGCCCTGTTCGCAACCCAGCGAACAGGGCTTCACCTTCAGCTACAGCTTCATCGCCGCGGCAGGCAGCGGCAGCGGTGGCGGTGAGCGGTGGCGGTGAGCATCCCAGAGGATTCACGAGCGTCCAGCAGCGCTCAAGAGCGTTCAAGCTCAGATGAGGCCTGCCGAAGCCGAAGGGCGAGGCGGTCCGGGGGTCCGGGGGTCCGGGGGCTCGCCCCCGGCTGGGGTCTGGGGGCTCGGCCCCCAGAAAACACTTCGGACCGAGGAGGTCTGCGCTTTCTGCAGACACTCCTCGGTCCGAGGGACGAATGGAGACGAGGGGAATCGAACCCCTAACCCCCGCCTTGCAAAGGCGGTGCTCTGCCAATTGAGCTACGTCCCCGAAGATCCGGGGCGGCAAGCCGCCCGCGAGATCAGTCAGTGGGGGCGGTGGCCTCGCGCCAGAGGTCCGCGTCGGCCTTCGCCGAACGGTTGCGCTTCACGAAGAACAGGACCGCACCGGCAACCACGACGAGTGCGATGATCTTCTTAGCCACTGGAAACCCCTCCAAGACTGTTAATGCCCCGACCTACCGCACCAGCCTACAGGCTTTGCGAGACTTGGGCCGGGGCTCTGGGATGCATCCCAGACAGAACGATGATGATTCGAAAGTAAATCGAGTGGGCCTAGGAGGACTTGAACCTCCGACCTCTTCATTATCAGTGAAGCGCTCTAACCGCCTGAGCTATAGGCCCTCGATCATCACCCCTTGGGGCAACGAGGAAGACCTTACAGGATCGTCCTTCGCTGCCCCAAATCAGGGGGTCACTCCCGCTCGGAGAGCGTCAACTCCAAGCCACCGGCCAAGTCCGCGGACACGTTGTAGACGAACGCGCCGACGGTCGCGAGGGCGGTGAAGAGCACGATGTTGACCGCGCCGATGATCGCCGAGACGCCGAACACGCGGCCGGCACTGATCAGCGGCTCGCCCGGCTCGTTGGCCTGGAGCAGGTCGTTCGCGGTGCTGTTGATCTTGTCCCACACGCCCATGCCGTGCAGCACGCCGTAGAGCACACCGACCGCCACCAGCCAGACGAAGAACAGCGCGACGCCGAGCACCAGGGCGAGCTTGAGCACCGACCACGGGTCGACGCGCTTCACCTGGAGGGAGGCGCGGCGCGGGCCGCGACCGGGGCGGCGGGCCGACGGGGTGGCCGCGGCGGGACGGGCTCCCCCGTTGCCGAGGTTCACCGACGTGCGGCTGCTGCCCAGGCCCGCCGGCACGGCCGAGCCCGTGACCACGGGCTTCTGCACCTTGACGGTGTCCGGGTCGGTCGACGGGAACGCCGGCTCGGAGGACGGAACGGGCGGCGCGGCCGGAGCCACGTACGCCTGGGTCGAGTCCTGCTGGGTGGCTTCCGTGTCGTTCGTCACGCGCTGCCAGGGCGGCGGCGCGGAGGCGACGACCGGCTCCTCGGCGACAGGCGCGACCGGCTCAGCGGCAGGCGTCGGAGCAGGCGCGGAAGCAGGCGTCTCCACCGAGACGGTTTTCTCCTCGGCAGGCGTCGGAGCAGGCTTTTCAGCGGGCGCGGCGACCTCTGCCGCCTTCTCCGCCGACACCGGCTTCGTCTTGTCCTGCGCGTTCCCACCCGAGGAACCGGAGGCCGCCGGCGCGGCCGAGTCCGCCTTCTTCGCGTCGGTCTGCGAAGCCGGCTTGGTGATCACCGCGGTCTTGTCCGCGTCCCGACCTTCGCGGTTCTCGGGTGGAGTCACGAGCTGTCCTTAGCCTCTCGCTAGCAAGTTCCGACTACTCAGCCGAGTCGGTGGGGGTGACTGCCTGGTCGGCGGCAGAGTCCTCCGCGGCAGACGTCTCACCGTTAGTGACGTCGCTGGGCTCGTCCGCGTTGCGTGCGACGGCGATCAAAGTGGTGCTTTCGCCGAGGTTCATCAGCCGCACGCCCTTCGTCTGCCGTCCAGCCTTGCGCACCTGCTCGGCTCGGGTCCTGATGACCCCGCCGCTCGAGGTGATGGCGTAGAGCTCGTCGTCGACGTCGACGATGAGCGCGCCCACCAGCCTGCCACGTCGGCGGTCGTGCTGAATGGTCAGCACACCCTTGCCGCCCCGACCTTGGACCGGGTAGTCCTCGATCGGCGTTCGCTTCGAGTACCCACCGTCGGTTGCGACCAAAACGAAGAGTCCTTCTTGGACGACGCCCACCGAGAGCAGCTCGTCGTCGGCGTTGAACCGCATGCCCTGCACGCCTGACGTGGCTCGACCCATCGGGCGCAGCACGTCGTCGGTCGCGTGGAAGCGGATCGACTGGCCGTCCGCGGACACCATCAGCAGGTCGTCGTCCGCCGAGCAGAGCACGGCTCCGACCAGCTCGTCGTCCTCGCGCAGGTTGATGCCGATAAGACCACCTGATCGGTTGGAATCGAAGTCGGAAAGCTTCGACTTCTTCACCAGACCCTTGCGGGTGGCGAGCACGAGGTACGGCGACACCTCGTAGTTCTTGATCTGGATGACCTGCGCGATCTCCTCGTCCGGCTGGAACGCGAGGAGGTTCGCGACGTGCTGACCGCGTGCATTCCGGTTGGCTTCCGGCAGCTCGTACGCCTTCGTGCGGTACACGCGGCCCTTGTTCGTGAAGAACAGGATCCAGTCGTGCGTCGAACACACGAAGAAGTGCGCGACGATGTCGTCCTGCTTGAGCTGTGCGCCCTGGACGCCCTTGCCGCCGCGCTTCTGCGCCCGGTAGAGGTCGGTCTTGGTGCGCTTGGCGTAGCCGGTGCGCGTGATCGTGACGACCACGTCCTCGACCGCGATCAGGTCCTCCATGGACACGTCGCCGTCGAACGGGATGATCTTCGTGCGGCGGTCGTCGCCGTGCTTCTCCACGATCGCCAGGAGCTCCTCGCGCACGATGGCGCGCTGCCGCTCCGGCTTTTCGAGGATGTCCTTGAGGTCCGCGATCTCCAGCTCGATCTCGGCCAGCTGGTCGATGATCTTCTGGCGCTCCAGGGCGGCCAGGCGGCGGAGCTGCATCTCCAGGATCGCGTTGGCCTGGACCTCGTCGACGTCGAGGAGCTCCATCAGGCCCGTGCGCGCGATGTCCGGCGTCTCGGACCGGCGGATCAACGCGATCACGGCGTCGAGCTGGTCGAGCGCCTTCACCAAGCCGCGCAAGATGTGCGCGCGCTCTTCGGCCTTGCGCAGGCGGAACCTGGTGCGCCGCTGGATGACCTCGATCTGGTGCTTCACGTAGTGGCGGATCATCTGGTCGATCCGCAACGTGCGCGGCACGCCGTCGACCAGCGCCAGCATGTTGACGCCGAACGAGTACTGCAGCTGGGTGTGCTTGTAGAGGTTGTTCAGCACGACCTTCGCCACCGCGTCGCGCTTGAGCGTGATCACGATGCGCATGCCGATGCGGCGGTTCGACTCGTCCGCGATGTTCGCGATGCCGGTGAGCTTGGCGTCGCGGACCAGCGCGGCGATGTTCTCGACCAGGTTGTCCGGGTTGACCTGGTACGGCAGTTCGGTGACGACCAGGATCGTGCGGCCCTTGGCGTCCTCGTCCACCTCGACGACGGCGCGCATGCGGACCGAGCCGCGGCCGGTGCGGTACGCGTCCTCGATGCCGGAGGTGCCGAGGATCTGGCCGTACGTCGGGAAGTCCGGCCCCTTGATCCGCGCGATCGTGGCCTCGAGGGTCTCCTCGTCGGAGGCCTCGTGGTTGTCCAGCGCCCACACCACCGCGTCCGCGACCTCGCGCAGGTTGTGCGGCGGGATGTTGGTCGCCATGCCGACCGCGATGCCCGAGCTGCCGTTGATCAGGAGGTTCGGGATGCGCGACGGGAGGACGACCGGTTCCTGGATGCGGCCGTCGTAGTTGTCGCGGAAGTCGACGGTCTCTTCCTCGATGTCGGCCAGCATGTGCATGGCCAGCGGGGAGAGCCGGCACTCCGTGTACCGCATGGCGGCGGCGGGGTCGTTGCCCGGCGAGCCGAAGTTGCCCTGGCCGTCGATCAACGGGTAGCGCAGCGCCCACGGCTGGGCGAGACGCACCAACGCGTCGTAGATCGCCGAGTCACCGTGCGGGTGGTAGTTGCCCATCACGTCGCCGACGACACGAGCGCACTTGTTGTAGCCGCGGTCGGGACGGAAACCGGAGTCGAACATCGAGTACAGCACCCGCACGTGCACGGGCTTCAACCCGTCGCGCACGTCCGGCAGCGCGCGACCCACGATGACGGACATCGCGTAGTTGATGTACGAGTTCTGCATCTCCTGCTGGATCTCGACCGGCTCGATGCGGTCGTGCTCCGGCGGCAGAGTCGTCTCGGTCACTGTTCTCTTTCCTTCTCGCCAGAAACGCCAGGGTGCCTAGAAGCCAAGACCGGACTCAGATGTCCAGGAACTTGATGCTCTTGGCGTTGCGGGTGATGAACGAACGGCGTGCCTCGACGTCCTCGCCCATGAGCACGCTGAACAGCTCGTCGGCGGTGGCTGCGTCGTCCATGGTGACCTGGCGCAGGATCCGGTTGGCCGGGTCCATCGTGGTCTCCCACAGCTCCTCGGCGTTCATCTCGCCGAGACCCTTGTACCGCTGGATGTTGTCTTCCTTGCCGAGCCTCTTGCCGGACGCGAGGCCGTCCTTGATCACGGCGTCGCGCTCGCGGTCGGAGTAGGCGTACTCGGGCTCTGCCCGCTGCCACTTGATCTTGTAGAGCGGCGGCTGCGCGAGGTAGACGTGGTTGTGCTCGATGAGCGGCTGCATGAAGCGGAACAGCAGCGTGAGCAGCAGCGTGCGGATGTGCTGGCCGTCGACGTCGGCGTCGGCCATCAGCACGATCTTGTGGTAGCGCAGCTTCGACAGGTCGAACTCGTCGTGGATGCCGGTGCCGAGCGCCGTGATCAGCGACTGGACCTCGGTGTTCTTCAGAACACGGTCGATGCGGGCCTTCTCGACGTTGATGATCTTGCCGCGGATCGGCAGGATCGCCTGGTACATCGAGTCCCGCCCCTCCTTGGCTGACCCGCCGGCGGAGTCACCCTCGACGATGTAGAGCTCGCAGCGCTCCGGCTCGGTCGAACGGCAGTCCTTGAGCTTGCCGGGCAGGCCGCCGATGTCGAGCGCGCCCTTGCGGCGCACCAGCTCGCGGGCCTTGCGCGCGGCGATGCGGGCCTGCGCCGACGACACCGACTTGGTGACGATGGCCTTGGCCTCGTTGGGGTGACGCTCGAACCAGTCGGCCAGGTGCTCGTTCGTCGACTTCTGCACGAACGACTTCGCCTCGCTGTTGCCCAGCTTGGTCTTCGTCTGGCCCTCGAACTGGGGCTCCTTGAGCTTCACCGAGATGATCGCCGCGAGACCCTCGCGGATGTCGTCACCGGTGAGGTTCGCGTCCTTCTCCTTGAGGAGCTTCTTCTCGCGCGCGTACTCGTTGACGACTCGCGTCAGCGCGGCGCGGAAGCCCTCCTCGTGCGTGCCGCCCTCGTGCGTGTTGATCGTGTTCGCGAAGGTGTAGACCGAGGCCGTGTAGCCGGTGTTCCACTGCATCGCGACCTCGACCTGGAGGTCCTCGCCCTGCGCCTCGAAGCCGATCACCTTCTGGTGCACGGCCTCGCGCGTGTGGTTGATGTGGCGGACGAAGTCCTCCAGACCACCGGGGTAGTGGAAGACGCGCTCCTTCACGGCGGCCTTGTGGCCCTCGGCGTCGGCTTCCTCGTCCTCGTCCGAGACCCGCTCGTCACGCAGGATGATCGTGATCCCCTTGTTGAGGAACGCCATCTCCTGCAGGCGGCGCGCGATCGTCTCGACGTTGTACTCGGTGGTCTCGAAGATCTCGGGGTCGGCCCAGAACGTGACCGAGGTGCCCGTCTCGGTCGTCGGCGCGCCCTTCTCGAGCGGCGTCGGCTTGGCGTTCTCGTAGCGCTGGGTCCAGGTGAAACCCTTGTGCCTGATCTCCAGGTCGACAGCCGTGGACAGCGCGTTGACCACCGAGATGCCGACGCCGTGCAGACCGCCGGACACCGCGTACGAGTCGCTGTCGAACTTGCCGCCCGCGTGCAGCTTGGTCATGACGACCTCGACGGTCGGGATGCCCTCGACCGGGTGGATGTCGGTCGGGATACCACGACCGTCGTCGATCACCCGGACGCCGCCGTTGGCCAGCAGGGTGACGTCGACTGTCGTCGCGTAACCGGCCATCGCTTCGTCGACCGAGTTGTCCACGACCTCCTGGACCAGGTGGTGCAGACCGCGCTCGCCGGTCGAGCCGATGTACATGCCCGGCCTCTTGCGCACTGCCTCGAGGCCTTCGAGGACGGTGATCGAGGACGCGCCGTACTCATTCTTCTTAGCTGACACGGGCCTGGAGTCTCCTCGCTGATGCGGGCAGAACCCGCACGATGATGGGTGACGCTCCCCGTGATTCTACCGGGGCACCCCGACAGAACGGGGCCAAGGACACCTTTGATTCGGTCACAGACGCCCTCAACTCGCCCCAGATGGGTGCGGACGGCTGAAACGGGGGTTCAAATCCGCAGGTGAACGCTCATTGAGCCGCAGAATCGCCGCTGAGGCCTTGACAGGACCTCACCCGTAGGTGTCACGCGGACCGCGCCCAGGAACGTGCCTGGGGCCGTGTCGCCAGTTCGGAGCGTCCGGACCCTTGATCTTGAGCCGTTTGACGACGCCGTGACCCACCCCTGCGGCGATCCGCTTGAGCAGGTCGCGCTGCAGCAGGCGCAGCTGAGTGGCCCACGCCGTCGACGACGCCTGGACCGTCAGTTCCCCGTCACTGAGCGCGATCGGTTTCGCGTGCTCGGCGACGTCCTCTCCCACTAATTTTGCCCATCGGCCGAAGACCTGGCCACCCTGAAGTTGCTCGACCCAGCCCCGGTCGGCGGCGATCCGCGACGCGATCCGCCCGATCGTCTGGGGGTCGCGGTCGTCGGGGCCCGGACCCGACCAGCGGCGCCGGCGGCGGTTGACCGGACGGCCCTTCGACTTGCTGCCGGGGGTGCGTCCGCGGGCCTTCGCGCTCGCCTTCGCGGCTTCGAGAGCGGCTCGTGCGAGGTCAGAACCCTTCAGTGGCTCACCCTCAGGTGTGAATGAACCTGTGGACAAGTCCGGATTTGTGACGGAGTTATCCACACCATCCACAGACTTGTCCCCAGATGTGTGGGCGGACACACCCGATCGAGCTACATGTTGGGGATCTGAAGCCTGTGAGTCAGACACGTCGTACCTCCCCGCCGTGCACCTCGAACCGGGCACCGCTCAGCTCCTCGGGAACGTCCTCCGCCACCGCCGCGGTGATCAGCACCTGCTCGGCGGCGGCCGCGACCTTCGCCAGCTGCTGCCGCCGGCCGCGGTCGAGCTCCGCGAAGACATCGTCCAGCACGAGGACCGGTTCGATGCCGTCGACACGCATCAACTCGTACCCGCCGAGCCTCAGCGCGAGCGCGAACGACCATGACTCTCCGTGACTGGCGTACCCCTTCGCGGGAAGTTCGCCGAGCGTGAGGTCGAGGTCGTCGCGGTGCGGGCCGACGAGGCACACGCCGCGTTCGATCTCCTGCCGCCGCACCCTGTCGAGCTCGGCGAGCAACAGGTCCTCGATGCTCTCCTTGTCCTCCGGCAGTTCACCGACGCTCGACCGGTACGAGATGAGCGCCGGCCGTGACTCCGGAGCAACCTCCGCGTACGCCGAGGTCACGTGGTCCGCCATGTCGCGGACCAGCTTCATCCGCGCGGCCAGCAGCTCCGCGCCGTGCTTGGCGAGGTGCCCGTCCCACACGTCGAGCGTCGACAGATCCGCCGATCGTGAATGCTTCACCGTCTTCAACAACGCGCTGCGCTGCTTCAGGACACGGTCGTAGTCGCTGCGAACGCCGGCGAACCGCGGCGCGCGCAACACCAGCATCTCGTCGAGGAACCGCCGCCGGTCACCCGGATCGCCTCGCACAAGAGAGAGGTCCTCCGGTGCGAACAACACAGTGCGCAGAATCCCGAGCACGTCACGCGGACGTGGGACCGGACCGCGGTTGATCCGCGCCCGGTTCGACTTGCCCGCGGTGATCTCGAGCTCGACGAGCAGCTCGCGGTCGTCGTTGACCACGGCCGTCCGCACGACGGCGCGCTGAGCACCGTGCCGGATCAGCGGTGCGTCCGTGGCGACGCGGTGCGAGCCCAGCGTCGCCACGTACCCGATCGCCTCGACCAGGTTCGTCTTGCCCTGGCCGTTGCGCCCGACGAGCACCGAGACGCCGGGCTCGAACGCCAGGTCCGCGAGCTCCCACGACCGGAAGTCGCTGACCTGGAGATGTCTGACGTGCACCCGCTAGCCCTGGGTGCTGCCCGAACCGGACGACGGACCTGCGAGGTGCACCGAGTGGCCACCGAACTGGTTGCGCAGCGCGGCAACGGCACGCATCGCCGGCGAGTCCTCCTGGCGGGAGGTGAACCGGGCGAACAGCGCGGCGGAGATCACCGGGAGCGGCACCGCGTTGTTGATGCCCTCCTCGACGGTCCACCGGCCCTCACCGGAGTCCTCGACGTAACCGCGAAGATCGTCGAGCTCCGGGTCCGACTTGAGCGCGCGCACCAACAGGTCGAGAAGCCACGACCGCACAACGGTTCCGCGCTGCCACGCCGAGATCACTGCGGGCACGTTGTCCACGACGTCGGTCTTGTCGAGCAGTTCGAAGCCCTCGGCGTACGCCTGCATCAGGCCGTACTCGATGCCGTTGTGCACCATCTTCGAGTAGTGGCCGGCGCCGACCTTGCCCGCGTGCGCGAAGCCTTCCTCGCGCGGACCCTCCGGACGCAGCGCGTCGAAGATCGGCATCGCCTGCTCGACGTGCGTCGCGTCGCCACCGACCATCAGCGCGTAGCCGTTGTCGAGACCCCACACGCCACCGGACACGCCGCAGTCGAGGTAGCCGATCTCCTTCTCCGCCAACAGGTCCGCGTGGATGCGGTCGTCGGTGAACTTGGAGTTGCCGCCGTCGATCACCAGGTCGCCGGGCTCCAGCAGCTCGGACAGCTCCTTCACCGTGTTACGGGTGATGTCGCCCGCGGGCACCATGACCCACACCACGCGCGGCGCCTCGAGCTTGGAAACCATGTCCGCCAACGACTCCGAGTCGCTGACCTCCGGGTTGCGGTCGTAGCCGATCACCTCGTGACCGGCTCGACGCACCCGCTCGCGCATGTTGAAACCCATCTTGCCGAGGCCGACGAGTCCGAGCTGCACGGTGTTCTCCCCTAAACGTTTTCTCGTTACCCGGTAAGAGTTTTAGCCGGGCAGGCGAACGGGCATCAGGAGGTACAGGTAGCCCGGCGCCACGTTCCCATCCTCGTCCACCGGCTTGAGGAGTGCCGGTCGGCTGGGTGTGGTGAAGGACAAGTGGACACGGGGAGTGCGGACCGCGCCGAGACCGTCGAGGAGGTACCCGGGGTTGAACGCGATCGTCACCGGGTCGCCGGTGTACTCGACCGGCAGCTCTTCCTCGGCCGAACCCTCGTCGTCGCCACCGGCGGACAGGCGCAGGCCGCCGTCCACGAACTCGAGGCGCACCTGCGTGCCGCGCTCGGCGACGAGCGAGACGCGCTTGATCGCCTGCGTCAGCGCGTCGATGTCGATGATCGCCGCAGCCGAGTGCTCGCTCGGCAGCAGCTGGCGGTACTTCGGGAAGTCCGCGTCGAGCAGGCGGGTCGTGGTGCGCTTGCCGGAACCGGACAGACCCAGCAGACCGTCGTTCGCCGCGAGCGACATCTCGACCTTGCCGCCGGACGAGCCGAGCGTCTTGGCCGCGTCGCCGAGCGTGCGGGCCGGGACGAGCACCGCGACCTCGCCGAGGGTGGCGTCCGGCTCCCACGGGAACTCGCGCATCGCGAGCCGGAACCGGTCGGTGGCGACGAGGGTCAGCTTGCCTTCGCCGATCTCGACGCGCACACCGGTCAGCATCGGGAGCGTGTCGTCCTTGCCGGCCGCGACGGCGACCTGGGAGACGGCCTCACCGAAGACCTCGCCGGGAAGCTCACCGATGAGCTGCGGCATCGACGGCAGCGCCGGGTAGTCCTCGACCGGCATCGTCGGGAGGCTGAACCTCGCGCTGCCACAGCTGATCATCATGCGAGCGCCGTCGACCGCGATCTCGACCGGGTGGTTCGGGAGCGCCTTGGTGATGTCGGCGAGCAACCGGCCGGAGACCAGCGCACGGCCACCGTCGGCGATCGTCGCCGGAACACCGACCTGGGCCGAGACCTCGTAGTCGAATCCGGAGACCGTCAGCGAGTCGTCCGACTCCGCGTCGAGCAGCACGCCGCCCAGCACGGGGACCGGCGGGCGGGACGGAAGGCTGCGGGCGACCCAGGCGACAGCGTCGGCGAGGCCGTCGCGTTCGACGCGGATCTTCATGAGGCGTCCTTTCCTCGACAGTCGACAAGCCCAACCACGACAACACGCCAGTGGGGGTTAGGGAGCCTCGCCTCGGCTGACCCGAGGTGCGGAGCAACCACGTTAGAGCGTCCTGGCCCTTCCCGTCACTTCGGGGTTCGGGCACCGATCCCCGGGAGCTGTCCCCCGCTGTTTTGCTTTGAAGTTCTTCTAGGAAGAGATCAAACAGCAGTAACAGTAAGGGCTGTGGATTGTGTGGACTGCCGTTAAACGCGCAGGTCGGGACACCATCGTCCATGTGGACTAAGGGGGGATGGCACCCGGGGACAGATCGGCGCACCCGGGGACAGCCGGTTGTGCACACCTCTCGATCCACAGATCGTCCACAGTTGTCCCCGGGTGCGTCCCCGGGTGCGGGCCAGTTGTACCCGGGTGTTCAACAGGCTTCTGTGGCCAGATCGTGGCCTGGGTCTCAAACTTTTCTGGTTGTCCCCACCCCTTCGAGTGCGGTGGGCGAGCAGTAAGCCCCTCCACGTGTCCGGGCAGGCTCGATTCCACCTGGGTTCGAGCGCGCGCGTACGGGCCGTGCGGCGGTTGCGTGCCGTGGGGACCCGTTGCGCACGAACGAAAAAAGGGGCCCTCCGCGGTGGACGACCCCTCGTCGTACCCGGGTTGGATCAGGGAGCGTGGCGGGCGCGCTGCTTGATCCGGGACGTCAGCTCCTGGACCTGGTCGTAGATCCGCCGGCGCTCCGCCATCTCCTTGCGGATCTTCTTGTCCGCGTGCATCACCGTCGTGTGGTCGCGGCCGCCGAACGTCTGCCCGATCTTCGGCAGCGACAGGTCGGTCAGCTCGCGGCACAGGTACATGGAGATCTGCCGCGCCTGGGCGAGCGCCTTCGTCTTACCCGGGCCGCAGAGGTCGTCGATCGTGACGCCGAAGAACTCGGCGGTGACCGCCATGATCGTCGGCGCGGTGATCTCCGGCGCGTGCGAGTCGGGGATCAGGTCGCGCAGGACGATCTCGGCGAGCTGGACGTCGACCGGCTGGCGGTTGAGCGACGCGAACGCCGTGACGCGGATGAGCGCGCCCTCGAGCTCGCGGATGTTCCGCTCGATGCGGGCGGCGATGAACTCCAGCACCTCGGCCGGGGCCGCGAGCCGGTCCTGCGCCGCCTTCTTGCGGAGGATCGCGATCCGGGTCTCCAGCTCTGGCGGCTGGATGTCCGTGATCAGGCCCCACTCGAACCGCGTGCGCAGGCGGTCCTCCAGCGTCTCCAGCCGCTTGGGCGGCCGGTCGCTCGACACCACGATCTGCTTGTTCGTGTTGTGGAGCGTGTTGAACGTGTGGAAGAACTCCTCCTGCGTACCTTCCTTGCCCTCCAGGAACTGGATGTCGTCGACGAGCAGCACGTCGATGTCCCGGTAGCGGCGCTGGAAGGCGACCTTGCGGTCGTCGCGCAGCGAGTTGATGAAGTCGTTGGTGAACTCCTCGGTCGACACGTACCGCACGCGCATGCCGGGGAACAGGCGCTGGGCGTAGTGCCCGACGGCGTGCAGCAGGTGCGTCTTGCCGAGGCCGCTCTCACCCCAGATGAAGAGCGGGTTGTAGGCGCGGGCGGGCGCTTCGGCCACCGCGACGGCGGCGGCGTGCGCGAACCGGTTGGAGGCGCCGATGACGAACGTGTCGAAGTTGTACTTCTCGTTCAGCCTGGTCTGCGACGGCGACGGGTTGGCCGGCCTGGTGAACGGGGTGCCGACGTTGGCAGGCGCGCCGGCGGCGGTGTTCGCAGAGTTGAAGGTCGGCCAGATCTCGGTGACGGCGGCGAGCGCGTCGCCGGCTTCGTCGACCTCGTCCGAGTCGCCTTCCGCGGCCTGGTCGGTGGTTTCTTCGGTGAGCACCGGAACGGCCGCGTCACCGTTGGGGATGCCCGGCACCGCCTGCACCGGGATGGGCGTGGTGGGCGGGCTCACCGGTTCCGGCGAGTCGACCTTCACCGCGAGCGAGACCGTGCGGCCGAGCCTGCGGGACAGGGCGTCGGTGATCGGGTCGCGCAGTGCGCGTTCGATCGCCTCTTTCGCGAAGTCGCTCGGAGCCGCGAGCAGGGCGGTCCCGTCCAGCAATCCGATGGGACGGGTGACCCTCATCCACGCGCGTTGCTGAGGGGACAGGTGGCTCGTGGCGAGCTCCTGCACCACTTCGGCCCACACGAGACCAAGGTCGACCTGCTGGTTCGACACCTCCGCGCTCCCCTCCCCTCCGCCGGAGCCCAAGACTCCACATGTGGACACGGAGAATAGAGGCATCCACAGAGTTATCCACAACTGTGCACTAAACGGTGCGTTGTGTTACCGGTACGGTGGCGGCTCCCACGCCAGCTCCGGCATGCGCGAGGGAAGAACGGTAACAAGGCCTGCCACGCCTCACAAGACGTGGCATCGGCCACCCCGATTTGGTCGTGGCACCCGGGCGTGCGTACTCTCGTACGAGTCTCCCGCTTGCGACGGGCGCCTTTCGCGCGCCTACGTCCACTGCCGTCGGGGACAACCACCAGGCTTTGTAAGCAGTGAAGCACCGGGAGAACCGACCGTGAGCAAGGGTAAGCGCACCTTCCAGCCCAACAACCGCCGCCGCGCGAAGACGCACGGCTTCCGGCTGCGCATGCGCAGCCGCGCCGGCCGCGCCATTCTGGCGGCGCGCCGTAGCAAGGGCCGTGCCCGCCTGTCCGCCTGATCGCGGCTGGTAAGCGCAGCGTCGTCGTGCTACCACCGGCCGCCCGGCTCACCCGCAGCCAGGACTTCGGCCTGGTGGTCCGCCGAGGCCGCCGCGCCGGACGACCCCGGTTGGTCGTCCACGCCTTGACGCCAGACGTGCCCACCTTGGATTCGTCCAAGGTGGGCTTCGTCGTGAGCAAGACAGTTGGCAACTCGGTGGTCCGCCACCGCGTGTCCCGGCGACTGCGCCACGTCGTGCGCGCTCAGCTCGAATCGCTACCGCCGGGAACTCTCGTCGTCGTACGAGCGTTGGCACCGGCAGCCGAGGCGTCGAGCTCGGAGCTCGCCGCCGACTTCTCCTCCGCTCTGCGCAAGGTGCTGCGATGACCACGTTGCCCGCGAAGGTCGCGCTGCTGCCGGTGCACTTCTACCGGCGCTTCATCTCACCGCTGCTGCCGCCCACGTGCCGCTTCTACCCCAGCTGCAGCGCGTACGCGGTGGAAGCCCTGACCGTCCACGGTGCGCTGCGTGGAACCTGGCTGACGATCCGCCGGTTGCTGCGCTGCGGACCCTGGCACCCTGGAGGCCTGGACCCCGTTCCGCCCAAGCGGCAGGTCCCCGACGTATCCACCGAGGAGTAGCTCCGTGCTCAACTTCATCTACTACCCGGTGTCCTTCATCTTGTGGTGTTGGCACTGGGTGTTCGGCAAGGTCTTCGGTGAGTCGAGCGGCTTCGCCTGGGCACTGGCCGTGATCTTCCTGGTCTTCACCCTCCGCGCCATCCTCTTCAAGCCGTTCGTCGGCCAGGTGCGCTCCATGCGGAAGATGCAGGAGTTCGCGCCGGAGATGCAGAAGATCAAGAAGAAGTTCCCGAACGACCGCCAGCGCCAGGCGCAGGAGATGCAGAAGCTGCAGTCCGAGCACGGCGTGAACCCACTCGGCGGCTGCCTGCCGATGCTGGTGCAGATCCCGGTGTTCATCGGTCTGTTCCACGTGCTGCGCTCGTTCAAGCCCGGCTGGGGCGAGGTCTACTTCTTCGACAAGCAGGGCGTCGACTCGTTCGTCAACGCCAAGCTCTTCGGCACGAACCTCTCGACGTTCATCACGATGCCCGCCGACCAGCTGGCCCAGTACGGCACTGAGCGCCTGAACGTCATCCTGCTGTCGGTGCCACTGATGATCGTGGCGTCCATCGCGACCCACTTCACGGCCCGCCACTCGGTCGCCCGTCAGAACCAGGCCGCGCTGGACAACCCGCAGACGGCCATCATGAACAAGCTGACGCTCTGGATCTTCCCGGTGGGTGTCCTCGTCGGTGGCTTCTTCTTCCCCGTCGCGATCCTGCTGTACTGGCTTTCCAACAACGCCTGGACGCTCGGCCAGCAGCACATCGTCTACAAGCGCATCGACGCCGAGGAAGAAGAGAAGAAGACGACGACCGCGACCACCCGCCAGGCGCTCGCGCCGAAGCCGGGCGCGAAGCCGGTCAACCCGAAGAAGCCGGCGCCTGGCGCCAAGCCCGCCAACGGAGCCAAGCGCATGCCGACCGCGGGCCCCGGTGGCTCTTCGTCGTCGTCGGACGGCGCCAACGGCAGCTCCAACACCGAGATTCCCGGCCTGACCCCAGGCCGATCCACCAGCAAGAAGCCGGGCAGCAAGAAGCGCCGCTGATTTCGGGCGTTTGCCCCGGAGAGGAGACATCGTGTCGGAGACCTTGCAGGCGACCGACGTGGAGGCGTCGTCGTCGGACGAGGCCGAGCCGCAGTCGCAGAGCAAGACCGAGGACCTGCTCGTCCAGGAAGGCGACATCGCGGGTGACTACCTCGAGCGTCTGCTGGACCTGCTCGACTACGACGGCGACATCGACCTGGACGTCGAGGGTGGTCGCGCGGTCGTCAGCATCGACGGCGGCGAGGACCTGTCCAAGCTCGTAGGCCCCCGCGGAAACGTCCTCGAATCGCTCCAGGAGCTCACCCGCCTGGCCGTGCAGCAGGAGACGGGCGTTCGCTCCCGCCTGATGCTCGACATCGCGCAGTGGCGTGCGGGCCGTCGCGCGGAGCTGGCCGAGCTCGGGCGCTCGACCGCCGAGAAGGTGCTGGCCTCTGGTGAGCGCGCTCGGCTGCACCCGATGACGCCGTTCGAGCGCAAGGTCGTGCACGACGCCGTCGCCGCGATCGCGGGTGTGCACAGCGAGAGCGAGGGTGAGGAGCCGCAGCGACGGGTCATCATCTTCCCCAAGCCCTGACGGGCTCTGCTTTTTCGAACGGCCCCTTGGTTCCGATGGGAACCAAGGGGCCGTTCGCTTTGTCCGGGAGTGCCGACTTGTCGACATGACGTCAGGGCGTCACTGTTCCACGTGAAACCGTCCATCCCGAGACGCCCACCACGAAGCCAGCCACGTCTCCTGGTCCCCCGTGTCCGGCACCGGGAACCCGCGAGCCGCTGAGATCAACGCCCAGGCCGAC
The DNA here is from genome assembly GCF_003269295.1 of Lentzea atacamensis. GTDB lineage: Bacteria > Actinomycetota > Actinomycetes > Mycobacteriales > Pseudonocardiaceae > Lentzea > Lentzea atacamensis. Next base: position 152,670 of record NZ_QLTT01000002.1, read on the forward strand.
TCCGGCTCGACTCCGTCCATTCCGAGCAGCAGAGCCGCCAGCAACGACGACCGTCCGATCCCGGCCCAGCAGTGGAACACCACGTGCGCCCCGCGCCGGTACTGCGAGTAGAGGGCCGCCACCGGCTCGACCACTTCCAGTCCGAGCGGTGCCGTGCGGTCCTCGATCGGCACGCACACGAACGACAGCCCCGCCGCGGTGACGACAGCCGCCTGCTCCTCCAGCTCACACTCGGCTCGCTCGGGGTCGGTCTGAGCGGACACGAGGACGTCGACCCCGAGCCGGCGCAGCCCGCGAACGTAGGGCTCCAGGAGAGCGCCGCCTGGCGGGTGAGACATCGTCGAGACGGTCCCAGGGCCCGGATGAGAGACCGTGTAGATGGTCGGACGCAACTTTCCCCCAAGTTTCACGTGAAACGGCGCTCAGGATTTGGCGGAGCGCACGGTCGATCCGTCATGATGGTGCCCTGGCATTCGCCAGCTTTTCCACCCGGCCGCCGAAACGCCGCCGCCGCGTGGTTTCACGTGAAACGCTCACGGACGGAGAACATGGCCGGGGAGTTGCCCGACAGCGCGAAGCTCGTCTTCGGTGAGCACGTTGACCGTGCCGCCGGGTTCGTCAGGCTCCTGGAGGAGCACGGCGTCGAGCGCGGACTCATCGGTCCCCGCGAAGTCGACAAGATTTGGGATCGGCACGTGCTCAACTCGGCGGTGATCGAGGAGCTGTTCCAGCGGAACGAGCGCGTGGTCGACGTGGGTTCGGGAGCGGGGCTTCCGGGTGTGCCGCTGGCGATCGCGCGGCCCGACCTGAGGATCACCCTCCTGGAGCCGATGGCGCGCCGCGTCGCGTGGCTGGAGGAGGTCACAGACCGCCTCGAGCTCGACAACGTGACAGTGGTCCGCGGGCGAGCCGAGGAAGGGCCGATCCGTGCACAGCTGAAGAACTGCGACGTGGTGACCGCCCGGGCGGTGGCTCCGTTGGAGAAGCTCGCGAAGTGGTGCCTTCCGCTCCTCAAGGGTGGTGGGCGGATGGTGGCGCTCAAGGGTGAGCGCGCGCAGGAGGAACTGGACCGCGACGGGGTCGCCGTGGAACGCGCTGGGGGCGTCAACGGCAGGGTCGTCGTCGTGGGAGCGGACGTACTTGAGGTGCCGACGACGGTGCTGATCGTCGAGCGCCAGACGAGAAGGGATCGGTGAGCGTGTACCCGGAGTTTCAAGCAGCCGATGTTCCACGTGAAACCGAACCCCAGCAGAAGCCGAAGCCGACCAACAACGGAGATGACAGCGCCGTGGTGTGGACCCCGATTGCAGAAGAGGCGGCTCGTGCGGCAAGCGTGCTGCACCCCGACGAGTCACTGCTCCCCCGACCTACACACCGCCGGGTGATCACGGTCGCGAACCAGAAGGGCGGCGTCGGCAAGACGACGAGCACGGTGAACCTCGCTGCGGCCCTCGCGATCCACGGGCTCAAGACCCTGGTGATCGACCTCGACCCGCAGGGCAACGCCAGCACGGCGCTCGCCGTTGAGCACCGCTCCGGCACGCCGTCGGTCTACGAGGTGCTCATCGGCGAGATCTCCATCGCCGAGGCGGCTCAGGTCAGCCCGACGTCCCCGAACCTCTTCTGCGTGCCCGCGACGATCGACCTCGCCGGCGCCGAGATCGAACTCGTTTCGATGGTGGCCCGCGAGTCGCGGCTCAAGGAGGCGCTCTCCCCCGAGGCGCTCGACCAGCTGCAGCCCGACTACGTCTTCATCGACTGTCCGCCCAGCCTCGGCCTGCTGACCGTCAACGCGATGGTCGCGGCCCAGGAGGTGCTGATCCCGATCCAGTGCGAGTACTACGCGCTGGAGGGTCTGAGCCAGCTGCTGCGCAACATCGAGCTCGTGCAGCAGCACCTCAATCCGGACCTCGGCATCTCGACGATCCTCCTCACGATGTACGACGGCCGCACCAAGCTCGCCGACCAGGTGACCAGCGAGGTGCGCAGTCACTTCGGCGACACGGTCCTGAAGACCGTCATTCCACGCAGCGTGAAGGTCTCCGAGGCGCCAGGATTCGGTCAGACGGTGCTGACGTACGACCCGGGCTCGCGCGGGTCGATGAGCTACCTCGACGCCGCCAAGGAGATCGCCGTGCGTGGGGCCAAGGAGGAGGGCGCATGACGGAGCAGCGCAAGGGCGGACTCGGGCGCGGCCTGGCCGCATTGATCCCGCAGGGTCCTCCGCCCGGTGCGCCCAGCACCATCCGGCCCGCCGCGGCCGGCAACGGCTCGAGCACCAAGCCGCAGCCGGTGGGTGAGGTCGCGGGAGCGGTCTACCGGGAGATCGCGGTCACCGCGATCAAGACAAACCCCAAGCAGCCGCGCCAGGTGTTCGACCAGGACGCGATCGACGAGCTGTCGTTCTCCATCAAGGAGTTCGGGCTCATGCAGCCGATCGTGGTCCGCGAGCTCGGCGGCGACGCCTACGAGCTCGTCATGGGCGAGCGGCGGTGGCGGGCAACCCAGCAGGCCGGGCTCAAGACCATCCCGGCGATCGTGCGGCAGACCGGCGACGACGTGATGCTGCGCGACGCGTTGCTGGAGAACATCCACCGCGTCCAGCTCAACCCGCTCGAAGAAGCGGCGGCGTACCAGCAGCTGCTGGAGGAGTTCGGCGTCACGCACGAGCAGCTCGCGGACCGCATCGGACGCAGCCGCCCGGTCGTCACGAACACCATCCGGCTGCTGAAGCTCCCCCTTCCCGTGCAGCGACGGGTGGCGGCGGGCGTGCTGAGTGCCGGCCATGCTCGTGCGCTGCTCGGCTTGGACGACGCCGGCATGCAGGAGGACCTCGCGGCGAAGATCGTCGCTGAGGGCATGTCGGTCCGGGCGACAGAGGAAGCGGTGACGCTCGCCAAGAACGAGAAGCCCAAGAAGGAGAAGGCCGCTCCCCGCAAGCAGATGCACGCACCCGGTCTGCAGGAGCTCGCCGAGCGTCTCTCCGACAACTTCGACACCCGCGTGAAGGTCGAACTCGGGCAGCGAAAGGGCCGGATCGTCGTCGAGTTCGGGTCAGTTGACGATCTTGAACGGATCATCGGACTGATGAGCCCAGAAGCGACAATTCGGACATCGGAGTAGGTCCATAGGATCACCCACGGGCCTTATGTCACGGTGACGATGACGCCCCGCAACATCAAAGTTGCGGGGCGTAACCATGTTCTGGATCAGTCGACGCACAAAAAGCGCGGCACCGGAGACGTCCGATGCCGCGCTTCTTCGTCGTGAGTCAGCGAGCGACAGCCCGCTCGATCAAGCCCGCGTAGATCTCACCCAACGACCGCCCGGCCGCCTCGACCGCCATCGGCAGAAGCGACGTCTCGGTCAGTCCCGGCGACACGTTCACTTCGAGGAAGTAGACGGTGCCGTCCTCGGCCACCACCGCGTCGGTGCGCGACACGTCCCGCAGCCCGAGCAACCGGTGTGCCGCCACCGCGAGCTCTCCGACCGCCTTGGCCGCCACCGCGTCCAACCGAGCCGGCGCGTGGAAGTCGGTCAGCCCCGCGGTGTACCGAGCGGTGTAGTCGTACACGCCGGTCTCCGGAACGATCTCGACAGCGGGCAGCGCCGTCGGGCCGTCCGGACCGTCGACCACGGTGACCGCCACCTCGACGCCCGAGATGAACTGCTCGGCCAGCACGGTGTCGCCGTACGCGAGACAGCCCACCATCGCGGCCGGGAGTTCGGCGGCGTCCCGCACCACCTGAGCGCCGAGTGCCGAGCCGCCCTGGTCCGGCTTCAGCATCAACGGCAGCCCCAGCGTCGAGACCATCGCGTCGAGCACCGGCTGGGCACCCAGCTCCCGGAACGTGGCGTGCGGCAGCACGACCCATTCCGGCGTCGTCAGCCCGGCACGAGCCAGCTCGGCCTTCGCGGTCGGCTTGTCCCACGCGCGACGGCACGCGCGCGAGTCGGTGCCCACGTACGGCACGCCGAGCATCTCCAGGATCGCCTGCACCGAACCGTTCTCACCCTCGCCGCCGTGCAGAGCGACGACGACGGCATCCGGACGGTGGTCGCGAAGACGCGTCAGCAGCGAGGCGTCGGCGTCCCACTCCTCCACGGTCACGCCCGACGACCGCAGGGCAGCCGACAGCCGGCGACCGGAGCGGATCGAGACCTCGCGTTCGTGGGAGAGCCCACCGGACAGCACAGCGACCATGCGGTCAGCCACAGCAAAACTCCAAGGATCAGGCGGTGTCGGGCGACGGGGTCTGCGGGCCGGACAGCTGACGGCCGGGCGTCGCCCCGAACGTCGCGTGCAGCTGCATCTCATCCTCGATGACGTTCGCCAGGCGGCGGACGCCCTCCCGGATGCGCTCCGGCGTCGGGTAGCAGTACGAGATTCGCAGCTGGCGAGAACCGAAGCCGTCCGCGTAGAAACCGGTGCCGGACGCGTACGCCACACGGGCCGTCACGGCGCGGGGCAGCATCGCCTTCGTGTCGATGCCCTCGGGCACCGTCACCCAGACGTAGAAGCCGCCGTCGGGAATGTTCCACGTGGAACCTTGCGGCATGTGCTGCTCCAGGGCGGACACAGCCGCGTCCCGGCGCTCCCGGTACGCCTCGCGGTACGTCTTGATCTGACCCTTCCAGTCCTGGGTGGCCAGGTAGCGAGACACGATCATCTGGTTCAGCGTCGGCGGGCACAGCGTGGCCGACTCGGCCGCCAGCACCAGCTTCTCGCGCACGGCGTGGGGCGCCAGCACCCAGCCGACCCGCAGGCCGGCGGCGAACGTCTTGGAGAACGACCCGAGGTACACCACGTTGTCCGGGTCCATCGACCGCAGCGCCGGGTACGTCTGCCCGTCGAAACCGAGCAGGCCGTACGGGTTGTCCTCCACGACCAGCACGCCGTACGACCGGCAGATCTCCAGGATCTCGGCGCGCCGCGACACCGCCAGCGTCACGCCGGCCGGGTTGTGGAAGTTCGGGATCGTGTAAAGGAACTTGACCCGCTGGCCTGCTCGTTTGCAGGCCTCGAGGGCTTCTCGCAGCAACGACGGCACGAGCCCCTCTGCGTCCATCGCCACGTGCACGACGTGCGCCTGGTACGCAGTGAACGACCCGAGAGCGCCCACGTAGGACGGACCTTCGGCGATCACCACGTCACCGGGGTCGCAGAAGATCCGGGTGACCATGTCGAGGCCCATCTGCGAGCCGACGGTCACCACCACGTCGTCCGGGTGGCCGTTGATGCCCTCCATCGCCATCACGTCGCAGATCTGCTCGCGCAGCAACGGAACACCGTGCGCCGAGCCGTACTGCAGAGCGACGAGACCCTCGGTGGCGACGAGCTGACCGATCTCCGCGGACAGCGACTCCAGCGGCAGCGCGGCCAGGTGCGGCATGCCGCCGGCCAGCGACACGACCTCAGGACGCGATGCGACTGCGAAAAGTGCCCGGATCTCCGATGCCGTCATCCCTGCCGTGCGCGCTGCGTAGCGGCGGAGGTGGGGGTCAAGGCTTCTGGGGCCCTGCTTGGCCGGCTGTCCGGGCATCGTCATGGGGGACTCCTGAATGGGAAATGTCCCGAGCGAGTGTAACCGTCGTCCCGTTCAGGGCACGTACCTTCCGGGTTCCGTCACATTCGCCTACCCTCGTACGGGTTGAACTGTGCGTGCCGAGGGGTGGAGGTCGGGGTGTCGCGACGCGTTGTGGGCGTCACGCTGGACAACCTGGAGCATCTCTCCAAGCACAGCAGGACGTGCGTCTTTTGGGAGTTGGCCCCTCACCTGCGTGAACAGGCCGAGGAATACGGCGACACCGAATTCGAGAAGGAAGCCTGGGTCTCCAGCGTCCTGCTCGAATGGGGTTCGTGCGGTCGTCTCATCTACTGCGACGGCATTCCCGCCGGTTCGGTCTTCTACGCACCACCTGCCGCTGTTCCGCGCAGTGCCGCCTTCCCCACGTCCCCGGTCAGCCCGGACGCCGTCCTCATGACGTCGCTGGAGGTCCTTCCGGAGTTCCGAGGGGGAGGACTCGGGCGAGTGCTCGTCCAGGCCGTGGCGAAGGATCTGACGCGTCGTGGCGTGAAGGCCGTCGAGGCGTTCGGTGACATGCGTCCGGACGAGGAAGAGCGCAGTTGCGTCACGCCTGCGGAGTTCCTCACGAGCGTCGGTTTCAAAACCGTGCGGCCGCACCCGCGCTGGCCCCGGTTGCGCCTGGAGCTGCGCAGCGCCATCACGTGGAAGGAAGACGTCGAGGCCGCCCTCGAACGCCTCCTCAACAGCGTCACCGTCTCGACGGCGGAACCCAGCTTCCGTCCCGTCTGACCACACGAAAAAGGGCCCCTCGAAGGGGCCCTTTTTCGTCATGCGGGAAATCAGCCCTTGGCCATCTCGTAGCGCAGCAGGTCGTTGAACGTGAACGTGCCCGTCGGCTGGTCGTCCTTGCCGAGCAGGTAGAGACGCTTCACGGCCACGAGGATGCCCTCGGCCACGATGTCGCGGAAACCAGGCGTCGCCAGGCGTCCGCGGTCCTCCGCGTTCGTCAGGTAGCCGACCTCGACGCGGACGGCCGTGCAGCGGGTGAGCCGCAGCAGATCCCACGTCTTCGGGTGCGTGCCGCAGTTCCGCATCGACGTGCGGGCGCTGACCTCGCGCTGGATGAACCCGGCGAGCGCCTCACCCACGGTCGACGACGTGCCGTTGCCGGTGCCGTAGTGGAACGTGGCCACGCCCTGCGCGTTCGGCGACGAGTTGCCGTCGCTGTGCAGCGACAGGATCAGGTCGGCGCCTGCCTCGTTGGCGAACCGGGCGCGCTCCGCCTCGTCCGGGCAGTTGTTCGGCCCGCGGGTGAGCAACGCCTCCATGCCGGTGGCGGCCATCTTGCCCTCCAGCCGGCGGGCCAGGTCCAGCATCAGGTCGGCCTCGGAGACACCGTCCACGATCACGCCGCGGTCCTGGCCGCCGTGACCGGGGTCGATGACGATCCGCTTGCCGGACAGCCGCGAACCGGCGTTGCGGACCCGTTCCTGCTCACGCAGCAGCACGGGACGGCCACCGCGGACCTTCGGCTGGAGCTGACGCAGTGCGCGCACGGTGTCCGGGCCGCACATGCCGTCCACGATCAGGCCGTAGTCCCGCTGGAAGTTCTTCAGCGCCTGCTCGGTCTGCTGGCCGAACACGCCGTTCGCGCGGCCGGCGTCGTAGCCGAGCTCCAGCAGGCGTTCCTGCAGCATCAGCACGTCGTCGCCGGTGGTCGGCTGCGACATCAGGTACGCGAGCGGCCGGTCCCCCAACCGGAACGTCGCGTCACGCAGCGCACGGTAGGTCGCCGGGCCGACGATGCCGTCGATGATCAGCCCCCGCTGCTGTTGGAACGCGCGCACGGCGTGCTCGACCTGCTGGTCGAACACCGGCGGCGCCTGGGGGTCGGTCGGCGGAAGCAGTCCGAGCCTGGTCAGGGTCGACCGGATCTCGGCAACATCACTTCCGACGTCCCCGCGGCGGAGCAGCTGCATGCACCCTCGCTCGACTAGGGCGCCGATCGTCGTCGGCGCGGTAGGTGGGAAGTCCTTATTGTGCCCTGCTCCGCAAAGTGATCGATGCAGGGCTACTCACAGTCGTTCCGAGATCACGTCCCGGTACGAAACGAACATGACCCGCCCGTCTTATCGGTAGACGGGCGGGTCACGTTGCGCGTTGCAAGCGACTTGTTTAGCCGATGCAAGTTTTTGCTCAGCCGATGACGTCCTGCAGGTCGTTGAGCAGCGCAGCCTTGGGCTTCGCGCCGACGATCTGCTTCACCGGACGGCCGCCCTGGAACAGGATCAGCGTCGGCACTGACATGATCTGGTAGTCACGGGCGATCGACGGGTTGGCGTCGATGTCGACCTTGGCGATGGTGAGCTTCTCGCCGTGCTCGGCTGCGATCTCCTCCAGCACCGGCGCAACCATCTTGCACGGTCCGCACCAGGTCGCCCAGAAGTCGACCAGCACGGGCTTCTCGCTGGTCAGCACGTCGTCCGCGAACGACTTGTCGGTCACCGTGACGGTGGCGCCTGCCATGTTCTCTCCCTAAAGCCGTGAAGAAACTTCAGTTGCTCTTGCCGTAGCCGCCACCGACCGCCTCCGCGGCGATCTCGGCGTGCTCTTCGCCGTGCTCGGCGAGCCACCGTTCCGCGTCGATCGCGGCACTGCAACCGGAGCCGGCGGCGGTGATGGCCTGGCGGTACTCGTGGTCAACCAGGTCGCCGGCCGCGAACACGCCGTCCAGGTTGGTGTAGGAGGTCTTGCCCCTGGTCACGACGTAGCCCTCCTCGTCCAGGTCGACCTGGCCCTTGACCAGCGCCGAGCGCGGGTCGTGGCCGATCGCCAGGAAGAAGCCGGTGACGGGCAGCTCGGACTCGGCGCCGGTGACGGTGTCCTTGACTTTGATGCTCGACACGGTGCCGTCACCCAGCACGTCGGTGACCTGCGTGTTCAGCTGCCACTTGATCTTCTCGTTGGCGCGGGCGCGCTCGAGCATGACCTTGGAGGCGCGGAACTCCTCGCGGCGGTGGATGACCGTCACGGACTTGGCGAAGCGCGTGAGGAACGTCGCCTCCTCCATCGCCGTGTCGCCACCGCCGACGACCGCGATGTCGTGGTCGCGGAAGAAGAACCCGTCGCACGTCGCGCACGCCGACACACCGCGGCCGAGCAGCTCCTGCTCACCGGGGATGTTCAGGTAACGGGCAGCAGCGCCCATGGCGAGGATGACCGCCCTGGCGTGGTACTCGACACCGTTGGCGACGACCTTCTTGATCTCGCCGGTCAGCTCGACGGACTCGACGTCCTCCGCCCGCAGCTCGGCACCGAAGCGCTGCGCCTGCTCGCGCATCTGCTCCATGAGCTCGGGGCCCATGATGCCGTCGCGGAAGCCGGGGTAGTTCTCCACCTCGGTGGTCGTCATCAGGGCGCCGCCGTACTGCGAACCCTCGAAGACCAGGGGCTCGAGCTGCGCGCGGGCGGCGTAGACCGCCGCGGTGTAGCCCGCAGGCCCCGATCCGATGATGATCACGTTGCGCACGCTCACGGCCCCAGCAACTCCTCGATCTCGTCGTCTGACTGGCTCAACGGATCGTAGGTGTCGGTAATTCCGTGACTTGAGCGACTACCTCGGCTTGATGGTGGTGTCCGCCAGGACACCCTCCGGCTTGTCCGGTCCGCAGGTCTCCGGATCCAGCACGACCAGCCGGTACTGCCCGAGACCGGCGGGCAGGATCGCCATCACCGCGTCCTTGCCGTCCAGGGTGATCGGGCTGATGCCGAGCGGGTTGCCCGAGCTGGTGATGCCACCGCCCCTCAGGCATCCGGCGAGGCGGTCCGGGGTCTCCAGCGGGCCGAAGTTCTGCGCCTTGAGCACGTCACCGACCGCGGAGCCCAGCTCGTCGCGCTTCAGCGCGAGCGGCGGGGCGGTGTTCGCGCTGGACGTCGTCGGTGCGGGCTTGGCGTCGTTCGAGGGCTGCTGCGTGCCGGGCGACACGGCGAGCACGATGCCGAACGCGGCCGCGGCGGCCACCAGCACGCCTCCACCGAGGCCCAGCCTGCGGTTTCGACGCTTGCGGGCCTCGTCCAGCGACACGACCGGTGCGGCGGGACGGGCCTCGGCAGCGAGAGCCGCGTCGATCCGCGCCGCGACGTGGTCGGGCATGGGGATCGGCGGCAACGCGTGCAGGTCCTCCAGCGTGGCGTCCAGCGCCTGGAGGATCTCCCTGGCCTCAGGGTCCGCCTCCACCCTCGGGCGCAGCTGTGCGGCGACCTCAGGGGGCAGCACGCCCGCGTGCAGATCCGCGATGAGGTCTACCGACCACGGCGGACCCATCGGCACGCGCTCCATGCCGGTCATCGGCCCTCCCACTGACGTTGCTCTTGCACATTCACACCGTCAGCTGGGACGTTCGCATCTGCGATTCGGTTCCTGAGGTGCCCGAGAACTTTGGCGAGCTTGGCGCGACCCCGCGCGCACCGGCTCTTGACCGTGCCTTCCGCGATGCCCAGGAGCTGCGCCGTTTCGGCAACGGAATAGCCCTCGACGTCGACGAGCACGATGGGTGCCCGCTGCTCCTCCGGCAGCGCCATCAACGCTTCCTGCACCATCAGGCTGGTCTCGCGGTCGCTCATCGCGTCACGGGGCGCGGCGGGCTCGCCGGGACCGGCCTCGGGCAGCGGCACTGTCGGTCTTGTTTGTCGTCGCCTCATCCGGTCGAGGCACGCGTTCACCACGATCCGGTGAAGCCAGGTGGTGACCTGTGACTCAGCGCGGAACGACGACGCGGCGCGGAAGGCCGAGATGAACGCCTCCTGCAGCGCGTCCGCGGCCTCCTCCGGGTCCCGCAGCGTCCGCAACGCCACCGCCCACATCCGGTCGCGGTGCCGTTTGACCAGCTCCGAAAACGCGTAGGGGTCACCTGCGGCGTGGGCCGAGATGAGATCGGCGTCCGAGCTGGCTGCGGCGGTCACGAACGGAGGATAGCGAGGCTGATCACTGCGTTGTCTGCCGCTCCTCCGGAGATCGTGGCCTCGCGTCATCCGGACAGGGCTACTGCGCCCTGGTGTACAGGATCTCCCTGATCTCCGACTGGTTCTTGCCCCCGCCGGCGTTGGTCAGCTGCGTGATCCAGATCAGCACGTGACCGGTCGGTTCGTGCTCGCCCAGCTGGATCTGCGTCTGCCCGTTGGACAGGTCGCCCTCACCGATGATCTTCGTCTCCTCGAGCGGCGCGTCCAGTGACGACGCCACCCGGATCTGCACGTGCGTCTTCTCACTCGGCGAGGTGATCGTGACCGAGGCCAGCCGCACCGGCTCGGCGAACGACGCCATCAGCCCGATGCCCGGCTTCAGCGCCGGGAACTGCTGGAAGTAGTTGTCGGTCCGCCAGAACGTGTTCGCGTTGTTGTCGACCGCCCGGCTCGCCTGGTTGGCGTTGTCCGGCTGGTTCGTCACGTCGTAGACGCCGATCTGGCCCGGCTGCACCGGTCCGGCCGGCGTGGGTGTCGGCGCGGTCTGGCCGTTCGATCCCGGCTGGCCGACCACCACGGTCGGACCGCCGCCGCGCGAGGGCTCGTCGCTGAAGAACCCGACGATCTGCACGCTCAGCCACACGATCACGGCCAGCGTGGCGATGGCGAGCACCGCGACGCTGATCCACAGCTTCTTCTTCTGCTGCTTGTCCTGCACCGGACGTTGCGTCGTCCACACGACCTGGTCGTCATTGCGGGACGACGACGCCACTGCGGGGATCAGCGCGGTCTCGGCCTCTTCCGCCGCGATCTGGTCGAGGACCTGCAGGATCGCCGCGGACGTGCGGATGCCTCCGACGCTCGTGTCCTCTAGGGACCGCACGGCGACGGACGACAGTTCGTGCGGCAGGTACGGGTGCAACGCGCTCGGTGCCACGACGGTGCCGTCCGGCCCGGTCGGGGCGACCGGTACGCCGCTGGGACCGCCAGGCAGCGCCCACCGGCCGGTGAGCAGCAGGTACAGGATCGCGCCGAGGCCCTTGACGTCGTCGCGCGCGATCGCGTCCGGCCGCGGGCCGGGGAACGCGAGGCGCAGGCGGCCGTCCGAGGTGACCCGGATGCGCTGCGGGTGGTCGGCGCCCAGCACGAGTCCGGCGTGGTGCGCGCCCTCGATGGCGGCGCCCAGCGGTTCGAGCAGGCGGGTCGCGGCGCCCGCCGGCAGCGGGCCCTCCGCGATGAGGTCCATCAGGTCGGTGCCCTGGGTCCACTCGGCCACGACCATGCCGAGGATGCCCTCGTCCGGCCGGATGCCGGTGCCCGGCGTGAGCACGTCGATGACCCTGGAGACACCGGGGTGCGTGAACGACGCCGCATGCATCGCTCGTTCGACGGTCCGGCGGGCACGGGCGGCGGCGTCGTTGTCGGCCAGGTCGCCCAGCAGCACCGTCAGTGCGACGTCGCGGTTGAGCTGACCGTCCCGCGCGCGCCACAGTTCCGCGTTCGACCTGTCGTCCGCTCCGGATTTCGCGAGCAGGCGGTAGCGGCCGTTGCCGATGACGCCGCCGGGAACCAGGGCGGCGTGAACTCCGCTACTCACGGGCACGAGGGTACGGGACGACGCTCACCCTCAGGGGTCACCGTCGCCGCACCAAACGGTTGATCTTGTCGATCGCGGGCTTCATCTCGGGTACCCGGAACGCCGCCAAAAGGCCGAACGCGAGCGGCAAACCGATCAACGTCACCAGAATGACCTCGACCCATGCGGCTACAACGGGATTCCCGATCCCGATCAAGCTCTGGACCAGCGCGTTCGCGCCCTTGGCCACCGCGAACGCGAGCGACGACGCCACCACGGTCAGGCAGACGGTCCAGATGGTGAAGCCCGTGCGGAGGCGGCCGAGCCGGACCCGCAGCCACACCTGACCGACGATCGCGCCGAAGACGAAGCTGAGCGACATCGCGAGCGACACGCCGACGGCGAGCTGCCCGGCGTTGCCCGGCTCCGACACCGCGAGGAACAGGTAGAGCAGGCCGATGCGGACAGCCACGATCAACGCCTGGATCAACGTCGGCGTGCGGGCGTCCTTCATCGCGTAGAAGACCCGCAGCTGCAGCAGCGTGACGGCATAGGGCACGAGACCGAACGCGGACAGGGCGAGCGCGAGACCGATCCTCGTGCCGCCCTCGACGCCCGAGTTGCCCCACGCGAACGCTGCGAGACCGATCGCCAGGCCGGACACCGTCATCAGCGCGCTGAACGGCATCAGCAGGATCGCCGACATGCGGTTGCCGAACAGCAGGTCGCGCACGATCGCGTCGTTGTCGTTGTGCGCGGCCGCCCGGCTCATCTTCGGCATCAGCGCGGTGAGCAGAGAGACGCCGAGCACGCCGTAGGGCACCTGGGCGATCAGCCACTGGTAGTTGAACGCCGTGAGCGTGCCCGTGGCGCTCGTCGCGACGTTCGTCAGGACCGTCATGCTGGCCAGGCCGAGGCCCACGTAGAGCAGCACCCAGAACGCGAGGCTGCCGAACTCCGACAGGCGCGAGTCCCAGCCGAACCGCCACTTGAACTGGAAGCCCGTCTTCTTCAGCGCCGGAACCAGCACGGACGCCTGCACCGCCACGCCGAGCGCGGTGCCCAGACCGAGCACCAGCAGGTGCGTGTCGGTCATGTGAACCGGGTTGAGCGTGAGCTCGCCCGGCAGCATCGCGTAGACGACCAGCACGACGATCACGACGAGGTTGTTCAGAACCGGCGCCCACGTGGGCAGGCCGAACACGTGTCGTGCGTTCAGCACCGCGCTGAGCAGCGCGGTCAGGCCGTAGAAGACGATGCCCGGCAGCACCAGGTACGCGAACGCGGTGACCAGTTCGGGGTTGGCGTCCTGGGAATCCGAGATGTAGACGTCGGTGAGCAACGGCGCGCAGGCCATCGCGACGACCGTGCCGACACCGAGGATCAGCGTGCCCATGGTGATCAGCCACTGGGCGTACGACTCACCGCCATCGCTGTCCTCCTTCTCGGCACGGACCAGCAGCGGGATCGCCACGCTGGTCAGCACGCCGCCGAGAAGCAGCTCGTTGATCATGGTCGGCAGCGTCGAGGCCGCCTGGTACGAGTCGCCGAGCGTCTCGGCGCCGATCACCGCGATCAGCAAGACCTTCGACAGCAGGCCCGTGACCCGGCTGACGATCGTCGCGATCGCCATCGAGCCACTGGCTCTGGCTACCGATGGTGCCTGCTTCTGCTGCTCTGGTTCGGTGGTCGTGGCTGACTCGCTCACGCGCTCGACTTCTCCGGTGTCACGTTCTCGATGGACGGTGCATCGCCGCCGCCCTCGCCGTTGCGAGCGCGGACCCGCTTGTAGATGCGTCGTCCGGAAAGCAGGACGAGCGCGATCGCGGCGATCACGGTGACGATCACCGTGATGGTGCCGTAGGCGGACGACGACACCTCCAGCTTGACAGTGTCGCCGAGAGCGACGCCCTCCGGAGTGGTCAGCCGGACGTTGACCGGGAACCGGCCGGAGCGAAGCACCTCGACCGGCACCCGCACGACGCGTTCGCCGCGGGCGGGAAGCACCTGGTCAGCGAGGTCGAGCTTGCGGATGCCCGGGGTGTCGGCCAGCACGATCCGCACGGTGACGCGGACGTCGAGCTTGTTCGTGATCGTGACCGGGATCGGGCTGTCGCCGGAGCCCAGCAGGATCGGGCTGGCCGGCGGTGTGACGCCGACCATGCCGGTCAGCGAGTTCAGCTCGGCCTGGCTGATGTTGGCGGCGGACCGCGCGCCGTCCTCGTTCGACCGCCACGCGCCGGACATCGCCCGCAGGAGGCCGAGCCACAGCGGGTCGGCGAGGTCGGCGGGTGCCGCGTGCTCGCTGTCCTCCTGCTGCATGGACGCGACCAGGCCGTTCAGCTGGGCGCTCTGCCTGGTCACCTCGTCGGCGACGGTGGAGGAGATCTCGCGCGCACCGGCCTCCGGCGGGTACGCGATCTTGGCGGTCGCCACCGGAGGCGTGGCCGTGGTCAGCTCCTCCAGGCCGGTCTGCGTCACGTAGCCGCTGGCGAGCAACCGCTGGGCGGCGCTCAGGAACTCGGTCATCTCCGTCAGCGGCGCGTTCCACCGGCGCGGCGGCGTGACGAGCACGTTGCGGCCGTCGCCCTGCCAACCGGCGCGGAAGACCAGCACCGACAGCGCGTTCTGCACCGACACCGGCTGGTTCTCGACCGGCGTGGTCACCCCGGACAGGGTGCGCGGCCGGGACGCACTGCCCTGCAGCGCGTCCGAGACCATCGAGTCGATCTTCACGGCGGTCACCGGGTGCTGGCCGGCGATGCCGACAGGTCCGGTGCCCGGCGCGTCGGCGAGGCCCGCCGGGTCGAGCAGGACCGACTTCATGCCGGTGTACTTCTGCTCGGGCAGCGGCGTGACCAGCTCGTCGAACGTCTGCTGGTCCAGCACGCCGTCCTCAGGCCAGACGAAGTCAGGCAGCGGCTGCACGCCGAGGATCTGCTGGATGAGCTTGGGGCCGTCGGTCAGCGCGAGGGTGCGCATGTTGGTGAGCTTCGCCCTGTTCAGCGCCACGAGGTCGGCGTCGGCGTACGGCAGCGCGACGACGCAACGGCCCCTCACGGCGAGCTTGAGCCGGTCCAGCCAGAGCTTGGCCTCCGCCTTGCCCCTGCCCTCGATGCCGCCCCGGATCTTGTAGCCGGTGCTCATGGCCTGGACCGTGCGCAGCAGGTCCGGGTCGATCGCCAGGCACATGGAGGTGCTCATGGACGCGATGAACTGCTCGTAGGCCTGCAGCAGGCCGTACAGCCGCCCGGTGGTGGCGAGCGACGAGGCCAGCTCGTCGTCGACCAGCTCGGACTGGCCCTCGCCACCGGCCCTGACCAGCCTGGGCTGGTCCGCGATGGGCCACAGGACGGTGAGCTTGGCGGGAGCGCCCGGCTTGCCCTTGGTCTCCCCGCCGGGCACGCCCAGCACGGGGAGCAGCGTCGAGAGCGCCGCTAGCCGCGCCTGGCCGCCGTAGTCCGGCTTGCCGTTGATGTTGGCGAGGATCGGGTAGATGCCGGGCTGGTCGATCGCGAGCGAGGTGGGCGCGGACCCGCGCAACGGCACCTCGAGCGTGAAGTCCTGCTGCTGGCCGGGCTGCAGCTCGCGGGCGACCTCGGTGAACTTCGGCTGGATGAACTCCGCGGCCGCGGGCTCCCGCAGCGCCTTGCGCAGGTCGTCTTCCGAGTCGAGCGGCTCGCCGCGCTCCAGGCGCAGCACGATGTCGGAGACCTTGCGGTCGCCGACGTTGACGATCTTGCCGGTGATCTTGACGGTGGCCGGGGAGTCACTCGTCACGAACCGGGGGGTCAGCTGGCCGATGTCGAGCCGCAGGAACTGCTGCTGCTGTTGGCCGGGCTGCGCGGAGAGGGATCTGGTCGCCCACACCTGGGTGGCGGCTGGGGCCGGCATGAACGGCAGCGCGTCGACGTCGTCGGGCTGTGCCTGCTCCACGGCGCCTGCGGGCGGCGCGAGCACCGCCAGGAACGCGGCGACCGCGGCTGTGCAGAAGAGCTTCCTCGCGCTCACGCCGACTCCGCCCCGTTCCGGCAGCGGTCGGCGAGCAGTTCGGCGGCTCGGCGGACCAGACGGCGCTCATCGGCATACGCGAGTCGCTCGTCCAGCTCGCCGAGTGGCACCCACGCCACCTCGGTGACCTCCACGTCTTCGTCGGAAAGCTCTCCCCCCAGCGCTTCGAGGAGGAAGTGGTGAACCGTCTTGTGCACCCGGCGGTCGTCAGCGACGAACCAGTAGTCGATCGACCCCAACGGGCGCAGCACCTTGCTATGAATACCGGTCTCCTCGGCGACCTCGCGCACCGCGGTCTGTTCCGCGGTCTCGCCGGCCTCGATGTGACCCTTCGGCAAAGACCACAGCAACCGGCCCCGCCGGTCAAGTCTGCCGATCACCGCGGCCCGTTGCTCACCGTCGAGCACCAGGCCACCAGCCGACGTCTCGTCGACGGTCTTCAGCCTCCGGCCCCGGCGTCGCTTCCGGCGTCCCGGCTTGGGACCACCTCCGGATCGTGCGGCTGACGGGGGCATACGGCCGATCGTACTTAGGAACCTTAAGTACGCTGGTTTCTCGTGTCTCGATCGCTCCAGCAGAATGCGGTGGTGGAACAGCCCGCCATCACACCAGTCGTCGCAGAGCTCGCCGCTCGGTTCGCAGCCGAGGGAAAGCACCTCTACCTCGTGGGTGGGAGCGTGCGCGACGCCGTGCTGGGGCGCCCGACGAACGACTTCGACTTCACCACGGACGCGCGCCCTGCCGAGATCCAGCGGATTCTGACCGGCTGGGCGGAGGCCCAGTGGGACACCGGGATCGCGTTCGGCACGGTCGGCGCCTCGAAGAAGGGCGAGATCCTCGAGATCACGACCTTCCGCGCGGACGTCTACGACGGCGTCACCCGCAACCCCGAGGTGACCTTCGGCGACAGCATCGACGGCGACCTGGCCCGCCGCGACTTCACGGTCAACGCCATGGCGTTCGACGTGGCGTCCAGGACGTTCGTGGACCCGACCGGAGGTCTTCAGGCGGCCCGCGACGGCGTGCTGGACACACCGGCGACCCCGCAGGAGTCGTTCGGTGACGACCCGTTGCGGATGCTGCGGGCGGCTCGGTTCGTCTCCCAGCTGGGCTTCACCGCCGCGCCGCGGGTGATCGAGGCGATGCGTTCGATGGCAGGCGAGATCGCCCGCATCACGCCGGAGCGCGTGCAGGTGGAGCTCTCGAAGCTCCTGTGCGGCGCGCACCCGCGCCGCGGCATCGAGCTCATGGTCGAGACCGGCCTGGCGGACATCGTGTTGCCAGAGCTCACGGCCATGAAGCTGGAAATCGACGAACACCATCAGCACAAGGACGTCTTCGACCACTCGCTGGTTGTGCTGGAACAGGCGATTGATCTTGAAGATGTTGATCAATCCCCCGATCTGGTGTTGAGGATCGCGGCGCTGCTGCACGACATCGGCAAACCGGCCACGCGCAAGTTCGAGCCAGGCGGCGGTGTCTCGTTCCACCACCACGAGGTCGTGGGCGCGAAGATGGTCCGCAAGCGCTTGCGGGCGTTGCGGTACTCGAAGGAGATCACCGAGGACGTCGCCAAGCTCGTCTACCTGCACCTGCGCTTCCACGGCTACGGCAACGGCGAGTGGACCGACTCGGCCGTGCGCCGGTACGTGACCGACGCCGGGCACCTGCTGACGCGGCTGCACAAGCTCGTCCGCGCGGACTGCACGACCCGCAACAAGCGCAAGGCGAACCTGCTGCGTCGCACCTACGACTCTCTTGAGGAGCGCATCGCCCGCATCGCGGCCGAGGAAGATCTCGCGCGCGTGCGGCCGGACCTCGACGGCAACGAGATCATGAAGCTGCTCGGGCTGCCGCCGGGCCCGCAGGTGGGTGCTGCCTGGAAGTTCCTCAAGGAGCTGCGGCTCGACCGGGGACCGATGGACCGCGACGAGGCAGAGGCGGCACTGCTCGACTGGGCGCGCGAACAGGGCATCACTCCGCCATCTGCGTGACTCATAGTGAGCGCATGAAATCCCCGCGTTAGTGAACTGACAGCGCGGGGTTGCACCATGGAGGTGCGCTAGGAGCGCGCATGGGGGTGGTGCAGATGTTCACTTGGGGATTTTCCGCAGGTCCGGCGGTACACGACCTGGAAGTGCTGACCGACGACCAACGAGCGGTGCTGCGGTGTCTCGCGCGTGGCCACGCGGACCACGAGATCGCGCGCGTGCTCGGCATCGGGCAACAGCGGGTGGCCGACGAGGTGGCCGAGATCCTGCGGCGCCTGGACCTACCCGATCGGGTGGCTGCCGTCGTCTTCGCGCACGAGGCCGGGATGTTGCACCTGCCGTTTCCGCGCTAGCAGGAGCAGGTAGGCGGCCAGACCGACCAGGTAGAGGCTCGCGGCGGTGATGATGAGGCCGGGCGAACGCCCGTCCAGGGGGACCACCGTCGCGGTGATGGACACCGCGGTGACCTGTGTGACGTTGAAGAGCGTGTCGTACAGGGCGAACACCCGGCCACGCACTTCGTCACCGACGTCGTGCTGCACCGCGGTGTCCACGCAGAGCTTGACGATCTGACCGGCGAAGATGATCACGAAGCTGGCGGCGAGGATGGTCACCAGCGTCATCGGCAGCCCGAGACCGATCTGGGCGGCGCCGGTGAGGATCAGGGCGCCGCAGATCGTGCGCTTGGTGCCGAACCTGTCGACGATCCGGTCGGTGAGCACGCCGGCGAGCAGAATGCCGGCGCCGCCCGCGACGGCGACCTCACCGAGCCCGCCGATGCCCGCCTTGAGGATGCCGACGTCCTCCAGGCTGTAGCGCATCAGCAGCAGCGTGACCATGAGGCTCACGCCGAACGCGGCCCGGTGCGCGAGCAGAGCTGCCAGCGCTGCCGTGACGTTGGGGGTGTGCCAGGTGGCCTTGGCGCCGTCCAGCAGACCGCGGGCGACGGCCTTGAACGCGTTGTGCGGCTCGTCGACCTCGTCCGGCCCGAGCACGCCCGCCCGGAACCTGCTGGCGATGAACGCGCTGGTCAGCATGCCGACGACGGCGATGCTGGTGGTCCACGCCGAACCGCCGTCACCGGCGCCGAGGAACGTGCGGAAGCCGATCGCACAAGCCGCGCCGACCACAGCGGTGATCGCACCCGCCGTCGTGGCCAGTGCGTTCGCCTCGACCAGGTGATCTTCGTCGACGACGTGCGGCAGCGAGGCCGACAGCCCGGAGCCGACGAACCGGCCGATGCCCATCACGATGAGCGCGGAGATGTAGAGCGGCAGCCCGCTCAGCCCCGCGCCGACCGCCAGGGCGGTGAGCAGGACGAACACCGCGCGCGTGATGTTCGCCACGACGATGACCTTCTTGCGGTCCCACCGGTCGAGCAACGCGCCCGTGAACGGCCCGACGATCGAGTAGGGCAGCAGGAGCACGGCGAACCCGGCCGCGATGGCCGCGGGATCGGCGTGCCGCTCGGGGTTGAAGAGCACAGCGCCGGCGAGCCCGGCCTGGAAGAGACCGTCACCCCACTGCGAGGTGAGGCGAGTGGCGAGAAGCCTGCGGAACTCCGGGATGCCGAGGAACCGGCGTGATCCCCAGTGGTGCTTCTCCACCGCAAGCGTTGTCACCGTTGCACTCTATGCGCGTACGGGTGAAAACCACGAAAGCCGGACCTCTCGGTCCGGCTCCCCTGGATCGGATGCCAGGTCGCCTCACGGCGCGATGCACTACGCGGCTCCAGCCGTACGGTATTCCGCGAAGGCGGTTGTCTGTTGAGCCCGGGGGACACAAAGACATCCGACACCTGAGTCTAACGGGGCGCGGCCCTGAGTTGTTCCGGCGATCACGGATGATTTCATGGTGACGTGCGTCCCGATGCCGAGGTCGAGCCAGGCTCCCTGTTGGTTGCCGCCCCGAGCCTGAACGACCCGAACTTCACGCGCACCGTCGTCTACATCATCGATCAACGTCCAGAGGGGACCCTCGGCGTCGTGCTGAACCGCCCCTCCGAGGTGGCAGTGCACGACGTCCTACCGCCGTGGGGCCCGCACGTCACCAAGCCGCAGTGCATCTACATCGGTGGCCCGGTCGAGCAGAAGACGGCGCTGTGCCTGGCGGCCCTGAAGGCGGGCACCGATCCGTCCAAGGTGGAGGGCCTGGTCGGCGTGCAGGGCCCGGTGGCGTTGATCGACCTCGACGCCGAGCCGGACGACCTGATGCCGCTGGTGCGCGGCCTGCGCGTGTTCGCGGGCTACGCGGGCTGGGGCGAGGGACAGCTCGCGAACGAGATAGATCGCGGCGACTGGATCGTGGTGACCGGCCTCGCCGACGACGTGCTGGTCGGCGCGAACGTCGACCTGTGGGGCCGGGTGCTGCGCCGCCAGGGCATGCCGCTGGCGCTGCTGTCGACCTATCCGACCGACGTCCGCAACAACTGATTCACGTGAAACTTCGGGTTACAGCCCGGCGAGCGGCGAGCAACCGCCACCACCGCAGGCGCAGCCACCGCAGCCCTTGGGCTTGACCGGCTCCGGCAGCGCTTCGGCCGCGCGGTGCCCCATCAGTCCACCGGCCACAGCGATGGCGAGCGCGCCCACCAGTCCGATGATCCCAGCGGTGACGGCGAGCTCGGCCATGACGAACGCCATCGCGCCCGACACGATCGCCACGACACCGGCCGCGACGTTCGGCACCCCGGCAATGCGGTTGGCCAGCACGAACGCCTCGTCGTCACGCAGCGCCGCCGCCGTGCGCACCCCGACGAACCGGTTGCGCCGCAGCTTGCCCTGCAGACCCAGCAGACCGACCGCGCCGAGAGCGACGCCGAGCACACCCAGGACGACCGACAGCACGATGTTCACGTCCATGAGGGTAGGCCCGAACAGCGGTTCACCTGAAAGTCACCCCGGTCGGGTGTGCTGCACGCCATGTTGAGACGACTGTTGCTCGTCCCGGTGCTCCTCGGTCTGTGCGCGACTCCCGCGCAGGCGCACAACCCCGAAGTCCGCTTCATCGCCGCACACGTCGTACCGAAAGGCCTGGTCGTGGGCGGTACGACGGTCGGCGGCCTCTCCGGCCTGGACTACGACCGGCGCACCGGCAGGTGGGTCCTGATCAGCGACGACCGGGTGGCGCCCCGGTTCTACGAGGGCAAGCTCTCGCGCAAGGGCGTCGAGTTCACCGACGTGCACTCTCTCGTCGGTCCTAACGGTCCGTACGCGCCCGGCACCGTCGATCCCGAGGACGTCCGGGTGGATCGCTGGACCGGTGACCTGCTGTGGAGCCAGGAGGGTGACCGCACGCCCACGACGCTCATCGACCCGTCCGTGCAGTTCAGCAAGCGTGACGGAGCGTTCCACCGGGCGTTGCCCACGCCTGAGGACGTCAAGATGAAGCCGGAGTCCGGCCCGAGGCGCAACGAGGCGCTGGAAGGACTGACCTTCGCGCTCGGCGGCACCCTGGTCGTCACCGCCGTCGAAGGACCGCTCCTGCAGGACGGCCCGCCGGCCGACGAGACCAGGGGCGCCGTCAGCAGGATGATCGTCCAGACGCGGCAGGGGCAGGTCGTCGCCCAGTACCGCTACCAGCAGGAACCGCTGTTCGCCACGGGCGCGAGCACCGGCGTCACGGCGATACTGGAGAAGTCCCCGGGCGTCTACCTGGTGCTGGAACGGTCCTTCCACCAGCAGCTGGGCAACAAGGTCCGGCTGTTCGAGGCCAGGTCGCAGGGCACGACGCTGAAGAAGCGGTTCCTGGCCGACATCGGCACCTTCCCGGTGGGCAGGGTCGACAACCTCGAAGGCATGGCCTGGGGCCCGGACGGCACGTTGTGGCTGGTCTCCGACGACAACTTCTCCTCCTCGCAGGTCACCCAGTTCATCGGCCTTGCGGTGCGCTGATACCGTTGACGACATGAGCACGGCCCGCCTGCTCCTTAGTTAGCCGCGACGACCTGATCGAAAGACGGTCGGCGCGGCAGCCCTCCATGCCCATCTGGGCTGGGGGGTTTCGTCATGTCAGGGGCAGGATCGATGGAGAGGGACTCATCAACATGAGCACGGACGCGGCGGAGATCCCCGCCTACCGCTACACCGCCGAGCTGGCGAACCAGATCGAGCAGCGGTGGCAGCAGTACTGGGAAGAGCACGGCACCTACCACGCGCCGAACCCGGTTGGCGCGCTCAAGGGTGACGTGCCCGCGGACAAGCTGTTCGTGCAGGACATGTTCCCGTACCCGAGCGGCGCCGGCCTGCACGTCGGGCACCCGCTGGGCTTCATCGGCACGGACGTGTTCGCGCGCTACCACCGCATGAACGGTCGCAACGTCCTGCACACCATGGGCTTCGACGCGTTCGGCCTGCCCGCCGAGCAGTACGCGGTGAAGACCGGTCAGCACCCGCGCAAGACCACCGAAGAGAACATCAACACGTACCTGCGCCAGATCCGCAGGCTGGGGCTGGGCCACGACGAGCGGCGTCGCATCTCGACGATCGACCCGGAGTACTACAAGTGGACCCAGTGGATCTTCTTGCAGATCTTCAACTCCTGGTACGACCCGGACGCCCGCAAGGCGCGTCCGATCGCCGAGCTGGTCTCCCAGTTCGAGTCTGGCGAGCGGGACGTTCCGGGCGGTCGCAAGTGGTCTGAGCTGTCTTTTGCCGACCAGCAAAGGATCTTGGGCGAATTCCGGCTGGCCTACTTGTCGGAGGCGCCCGTCAACTGGTGTCCCGGACTGGGTACTGTGCTGGCGAACGAAGAGGTCACCGCGGACGGTCGCAGTGAGCGTGGCAACTTCCCGGTGTTCAGGAAAAACCTGCGCCAGTGGATGATGCGCATCACCGCGTACTCGGACCGGCTGATCGATGATCTGGACCGGCTGGACTGGCCGGACAAGGTCAAGGCCATGCAGCGCAACTGGATCGGGCGCTCGCATGGTGCCCGTGTCCGATTTGCGGTGGGAGACGAGAACATTGAGGTCTTCACGACCCGCCCGGACACGTTGTTCGGCGCGACCTACATGGTCCTGGCACCGGAACACGAGCTGGTGGACCAGATTGCGACGCCCGATCGCGTGGCAGACATCGCGGCGTACCGGCGGCAAGCGTCCCTGAAGTCCGAACTGGACCGTCAGGAGAACAAGGAGAAGACCGGCGTCTTCACCGGCGCGTACGCGACGAACCCGGTGAACGGCCAGCAGATCCCCGTCTACATCGCCGACTACGTGCTGATGGGCTACGGCACCGGCGCGATCATGGCCGTCCCCGGCCAGGACCAGCGCGACTGGGACTTCGCGAAGAAGTTCGACCTGCCGATCATCCGCACCGTCCAGCCGTCGGAAGGCTTCGAGGGCGAGGCGTACACCGGCGAGGGACCCGCGATCAACTCCGGGTTCTTGGACGGAATGCTGATCGACGACGCCAAGAAGACGATCATCGGGTGGCTGGAGGAGAACGGCCACGGCCACGGCACCGTCCAGTTCAAGCTGCGCGACTGGCTGTTCAGCCGCCAGCGCTACTGGGGCGAGCCGTTCCCGGTCGTCTACGACGAGAACGGCACCGCGATCGCGCTGCCGGAGTCGATGCTGCCGGTCGAGCTGCCCGACGTCGACGACTACTCGCCGCGCACCTTCGACCCGGAGGACGCGGACACCGAGCCGTCGCCGCCGCTGTCGCGCGCCACCGAGTGGAGGACGGTCGAGCTGGACCTGGGCGACGGCGTCCGCACCTACCGCCGCGACACGAACACCATGCCGAACTGGGCGGGTTCGTGCTGGTACCAGCTGCGCTACGTCGACCCGGTCGAGACCGAGCGGTTCGTCAACCCGGAGAACGAGAAGTACTGGCTGGGCCCGCGCACGGCCGAGCACGGCCCGACCGACCCCGGCGGCGTCGACCTGTACATCGGCGGCGTCGAACATGCGGTGCTGCACCTGCTGTACTCGCGCTTCTGGCAGAAGGTCCTGTTCGACCTGGGCCACCTGACCGGTGACGAGCCGTACCGCCGCCTGTTCAACCAGGGCTACATCCAGGCGTACGCGTACACCGACGACCGCGGCGTCTACGTGCCCGCGGCCGAGGTCGTCGAGGAGAACGGCAAGTTCTTCTACAACGGCCAGGAGGTCAACCGCGAGTACGGCAAGATGGGCAAGAGCCTGAACAACGTCGTCACGCCGGACCAGATGTGCGAGACCTACGGCGCAGACACCTTCCGGTTCTACGAGATGTCCATGGGCCCGATGGACGTCTCCCGCCCGTGGGCGACCAAGGACGTCGTAGGCGCACAACGGTTCCTGCAGCGTCTGTGGCGCAACCTGGTCAACGAGGCCGACGGCTCCCTGCGCGTCACGGACGAGGAGCCTTCGGTCGAGGCACTGCGGTTGCTGCACAAGACCATCGCCGGCGTCCACGACGACTACGCCAACCTGCGCTACAACACGGCGGGCGCGAAGCTGATCGAGCTGAACAACTACGTCACCAAGCATTACGCGTCCGGCACGCCGCGGGCGCTGGCCGAGCCGCTGGTGCTGATGCTGGCTCCGCAGGCCCCGCACGTGGCCGAGGAGCTGTGGGCGAAGCTGGGCAAGACCGACTCGCTGGCGCACGGGCCGTTCCCGGTCGCCGACGAGCAGTACCTGGTCGAGGACACCGTCGAGTACCCGATCCAGGTCAACGGCAAGGTCCGCTCGCGGGTCGTCGTCGCGGCGTCCGCGTCGCAGGACGAGATCAAGGCGGCGGCGCTGGCCGAGGAGAAGATCGCCGAGCTGGTCGCGGGTGGCGAGCCGCGCAAGGTGATCGTCGTCCCCGGTCGCCTGGTGAACGTCGTTCTGTAGCAACGGGAAGGGCCGGCGCGGCTACGGCTGCGCCGGCTCTCTCGTGCTATGCCGTGGTGCTTGCGACCCGCAACGCGCCTTCGGCGAGCACGTTTCCTGCCTTCAGCGCGCCGACGACATCGGGTACGTCGAGCCAGTCGCACCCCGTTCCGGTATCCGCCGTGCGCACGCGCCACAACAGCGGCGGCTTTGCCCACCGCGTCGATGGTGCGGTGTCCCTGAGCGCTGACCGGATACGGCCCCTCGTCGAGCGCACTGACGATCCAGCCCCTCAGGTCCGCCCGGACTAGCGACAACCATCGCGAAGCCGTGTTCGGCCAGTGCCTTGGCGAGCGCCGCGGCGCTCGTCCTGTCTGGTACCGCGAAGTCGTGCGTACCTGCTACTGCCGACCAGCCTGCCATTTCCGTCCGCTCGACTCAGCGAACCGCCGAGTCGTCCTCCTGGAATCCGATGTCCGACAGCATCTGGTCCAGCATGCTGTCGAACATCGGCTCCGGGTTGCTCACCGCGAACGGGAACCTCCCGAACACCTCCAGCGCCACGTGCCCGTACAGCCGCACCCACGACTGCACGACGTGGTAGATCTTGCCCAGGTTGAGCACGTCGTCCTCGACCGTGACCCCGTGCACCGACACCGCGTCCATCAGTACCTGTTGGAACCTGGCCAGGTCCTCGTGCAGCACCTCGGGCACCTCGTCGTCCGCGTGCTTGACGACCAGGTTCGAGGCGATCAGCCGTCCGGCCAGCTGCAGGAACACCGCGCCGAACTGGTCGGCGCCCAGCGGATCCCGTGGCGAGGCGAAGACCAGCGCGAACTCCTGCGGGTGGGCCAGCGCCCAGCGCCGGAAGCCCCGGCACACCGCCCTGACCTGGCATCCCACCTGTCCTGACGTGTCCGCGGCGAGGTCTGCGTACAGGACGGCGGCCATGTCGGCGCAGATGTCGTCGCAGAGCTGCCGCAACAGCGCGTCGTGGGAGTCGTAGTAGCGGTACAGGGCTGGCGCGGTGATGCCCAGCTCGCGTGCGATCGCACGCAGGGTCACTGCGTCGCGGCCGCGTTCCACCAAAAGGGCGCGGGCCGCCTGCCGAATCTCACGCTCGGTTTCTGCGCGGAGCCGTTCTCGGCGAGTGGCCTCGGTCATATGTCACTCCATCGGGTTGTAGACCTCGTCCACCGCCCGTACGGTTTTGGTGAACGGTGTTTACAAGAGTTCACGGGATTAACAGCACGGTAACCCAGGAGGCCGTCGTCGATGTTCGCGAAGTGGGGATCTGTCGCATATCGCCGCCGGTGGGTGGTGTTGATCGCGACCGTACTGCTCGCCGTGGTGGGCGGCGTGTGGGGCATCGGCGTGTTCGACAAGCTCAGCCAGGGTGGTTACGAAGCTCCTTCCAGCGAGGCGGCGCGGGCCGACAAGGTAGCCGAGGAGGCGTTCGGGCGGCAGAACGGTGATGTGATCGTCATTTATCGGGGCGATTTCGCGAACCAGCTCGAGCTCAAGAAGATCGCCGACCACATCAGCGGCTTTCCCAAGGACGACGTGCTCAAGACCGTCGGGCCTGTGCCGTCCGACGACAAGCGGCAGGCCCTGGTCGCCATCACGCTGACCAGCGGGGACTCGAACGAGCAGATCAAGCAGTTCGAGGACGTCCAGAAGCAGCTCGCGGTGGACGGCTTCAGCCAGCAGGTCGGTGGGCTCGTGCCCACCCAGAAGGCCATCAACGACATGTCGCAGGCAGACCTGACGCGCGCGGAGATGTTCTCGCTGCCGCTGGTCCTGCTGCTGCTCGTGATCATCTTCGGCGGTCTGGTGGCGGCGTCGCTCCCCGTTGTCGTCGGCGGGCTCGCGATCATGGGCGCGCTCGGTGTGCTGCACGGTGTCGCGATCTTCACCGAGGTCAACTCGTTCGCGGTCAACGTCGCGTCGCTGCTCGGCCTGGGCATGGCGATCGACTACGGGCTGTTCATGGTCGGACGGTTCCGCGAGGAGCTCGCGGCTGGGCGGACGACCGAGCAGGCGGTGGGGCGCACGGTCGCGAGCGCCGGCCGTACCGTCATGTTCAGCGCGACGCTGCTGGTCATCGCACTGGCCGGGCTGCTGCTCTTCCCGCACGGCTTCCTGAAGTCCCTCGCGTACGGCGGCATGTCGTCGGTCGCGATCGCCGCACTGGTCTCGCTGACGCTGCTGCCCGCGCTGCTCGGCGTGCTCGGTCACCGGGTCGACAAGCTCGCCATGCCGTGGCGCAAGAAGGAGCCCAGCGAGCGCGGCTGGCGCAGGCTGAGCGGCAAGGTCATGAAGCGGCCCGTCCTGGTCGCGGTGCCGATCATCGGTGTCCTGGTCGCGCTCGGCGCGCCGTTCCTCGGTGTCCAGTTCGGCCAGGTGACCGAGAAGGTGCTGCCGGAGGGCAACACCGTGCGCGTGGCCACCGAGAACATCAACCAGAACTTCTCCGCGCTCTCCAACACCGGCTTCAAGATCGTCGTCAAGGGTGGTGACCAGGCTGCGGTCCAGGACTACCTGGGCAGGGTCAAGGACATCAAGGGTGTCGGCGACGTCCAGCCGCTCGGCTCGGACAAGGGCGTCACCTCCGCTTCCGCCGGGCTGGAGCAGGACGCGCTGAGCGACGAGTCGAAGCAGGCGCTCAAGGACGTCAGGGCGCTCGCCCCGCCGGCCGGCGCCGAGGTGCTGGTCGGCGGCAACACCGCCATGGTCAGCGACTCGCTGGACGCCATCGCGGACAAGCTGCCGTTGATGATCGCGCTGCTGGTCGGCGCGACGCTGATCCTGATGTTCCTGGCGTTCGGCTCGGTCCTGCTGCCGATCAAGGCCGTCGTCATGAGCGCGCTGTCGTTGTCCGCGACGTTCGGCGTGCTGGTCTGGGTCTTCCAGGAGGGCCACGGTGCCGACCTGCTCGGCATCACACCGGGTCCGCTCGAGTCAGGCATCGTCGTGCTGATGGCCGCCATCGTGTTCGGCCTTTCGACGGACTACGAGGTCTTCCTGCTCTCGCGCATGGTCGAGGCACGTGGTCAGGGCGCCACGACCGAAGAGGCGGTGACCACCGGCCTGGCCAAGACCGGCCGTGTGATCACCTCGGCGGCTCTCCTGCTGGTCGTGGTGACAGGTGCGTTCGCGTTCTCGCAGGTCGCGATGATGCGGTTCGTCGGTGTCGGGATGATCCTCGCGCTGGTGCTCGACGCCACCGTGGTCCGGATGCTGCTCGTGCCGGCCGTGCTCAAGCTGCTCGGCAACGCCGCGTGGTGGTCACCCGGTCCGCTCAAGCGGATCCAGGAACGTCTCGCACTTCACGACGAGCCGGTGGACGACGACTTCGACGACGAGGTCCGCGAGCCCGTGGCGGTCGGCTGACCGGGAGGGAAGGCGATCATGGCCGCGTCGAACTGGCGCGGCCTCGTGTCCCGCAGCTCGCCCAGCTTCATCCGGTACGTGGCGAGCACCGCGTTCGAGCTGTCCAGCACCGTCGTCGTCGTGCCGGTCGCGAGGAAGACCCTCGGGTCCCCCGGCGCGATGGCGACGCTCGGTGCGTTGATGGGCAAGCGTTCGCGCAACGTCATGGTCGCCGCGTCGACGACCGCGACCGACCCTTCCTTCGTCAGCGCGAGGTACACGGTGGCGCCGTCCGGGGTGACGGCGAGACTGCCCGCTCCCCTGCCGACGCTCATCGTGCCGACGACCCGGTTCGTGGTCGTGTCGATCACCGACAGCGTGCCCGGCGTCTGCTCGCCCAGCCGCATGCTGCTCACGTAGAGGCGCTTGCCGTCCGGTGAGATCGCCAGGTGCTGCGGCATGCCGCCGACCTGCACCGTCGAGGTCTGGAACGCGGTCGCCGTGTCGACCAGGCCGACAGTGCCGTCCTGCGCGTTGGCGACGTAGAGGACCTGGTTGTTCGGGTGGACGGCGAGGCCCTGCGGCTGGCCGGGCACCTTGACCGCGGCGACCAGCCGGAAGTTCTCCGGGTCCACCACGGCCACGCCACCGCTGGCGGAGACGTACAGACGTTTGCCGTCCGGGCGCATCGCCGCATGCGTGAGCTGGACCTGGGTGAAGAGCCGGTCGACGACCGCGCCCGTGTTCGGGTCGACTTCGGTGATCGCGCCCGTCCACCCGTTGACCACGTAGACGCGCTGCCCGTCCGGCGACACGGCGACACCCGTCGCGCGACCCGCCGTGTCGGCGTGCGCGAGCACCGCGCCGGTTCTGGTGTCGACGACCTGGACGAGACCGGTTTTGCCCACCACGTACGCACGCGGAACCGCTGCTGCTGAGGTGGTCGTGTAGTCGTGCCGTTGCTCGACACCCATCGCCGCGATGGCCGCTGAGAGCGCTAGAACCGCGGCCACGAGGCGTGGCTTTGCCATACGCCCGATGGGACCACTTCTGGGTGCTTTCGATCTACTTCTGTCACCCGTCAGAGGGAAATCTTTGCCCGGTCGTAGTACGACCGTCGCCCGCGACGGCGGCGCGGGCGACAGCCGTGTACCTAGTGAGACGGAGGAGCAGCTGGTTTGGATTCATATGAATCCGGGTTTTTCGCGCTCGCCACCAGTTTGGCGTAGCGGGTGCCGGCGGTCAGCAGCACCAGTCCGGCGCCGAGGAACGCCAGCACGCGGGCGACACCGTCGAGCGCGCCCAGGTCGAACGTCACCAGCTTGACCACCGCCGCGCCGACCAGGATCAGCCCGGAGATCCGCAGCGCCTTGTTGTTGATCCCCCTGACCAGCAAGAACAACGCGGCGACCGTCCACGACACGGTGACCATCGAGTGTCCGAATAGGAATCCGCTCTCGTCCGGCGACACCAGCAGCGCCGCGCACAGCACCGCACCCGCCGCGCCGTAGAGCAGCACGAGCCCGGCGATGATCCACGGGAACGGGTGCTTCGCCGGCTCGCGCAGCACCTGCATCTTCAACGCGGCCCACGGTGCGGTGGCCGCGAAGACACCCAGCACCACCGCCGTGACGAGGCCCGCCGCGTAGTCGCCGGAGCCGGCGATGACGTACCGCGGTTCCTCCAGCAGCCACGTGATCGGCACGGCCTGGCTGACCGTCATCAGGAATCCGACGGCACCGAACACGATCGACCCCACCAGTGCGCTCTTCTTGTTGAGCCGCGCCGCGAGGAACGCCAGCAGCACCGCCTCGGCCAGCACGATCGCCGTGCGGACGTTGCCGTCGAGCGCGATCACCGTCGTCTGGAACAACGCGAGCATGCCCGTCGCACCGGCCGCCGTCGTGAACGAGCGCGGCAGGTCCGGCACCATCCAGATCGCCAGCAGCACCGCGGCGACCGCACCCGCCAGCACGGAGTTGGCCGGGTCGCTCAGGAGCGTGGTGGCGAACATCGCCGGCAGCGCGGAGCCCGCCACCAGCGCGACCGCGACGATGTCGTCCGGCCGCTTCCGGGTGGTCAGCAGCGCGACCACGATGCCGACGACGGTCGTGGCGGCGGCGACCCCGACAACGGTCCACTCGTAGTCGCGAGGGATGGCGTTCGCCGTGGTGAGCAGCGAGGCGATGATCGGCGGGAAGCCACCGGCGATGGCGAGTCCAGGCCAGTTGCGCTGGATCTGCACCGGCGTGCTGGCCATCTTCAGCACCAGCAGGAACCCGACCAGCAGGACCGTGAAGCCCTCGGTCAAGACCGGCGAGCAGATGGCGCACGCTGCGACGACGCCGACCGCGAGCGTTTGCGAGTCCCAGCGCAGCGCGAGCACGACACCGGTCGCCGCGACGCCGAGCCCGACGACGAGGCCCACCGGCGGTGGCAGGTACTCGTACAGGCTCGTGGCGGCGATGACATCGAGGTACAGGCCCGCGAAACCGGTCGCGGCCAGCGCGAACGCCCCCGTGCGGCCGGTGGGATTGCGGTGCAGCCAGATGCCGATGCCCACGAGCGCACCGCTGAAGACCGCGCCGCCGATGACGCGCGGCATCGGGCCGAGCCAGCCCCGCTGGATGGCGAGGATCAGCAGCAGGACGAAGCCGAGCACGGTGATCGCGCCACCGACCCAGGCCAGCAGCTTCGAGCCTGCGCCGTCCTTGCCGAGCTTCTCGAGCAGGGACTCGCGCGGTTGCGGAGCGGGCCACTGCTGCGGTGGCTGCGGCCACTGCTGCTGCGGCCACTGCTGCTGCGGCACCGGCGGCGGCACCGGCATGGCGCCCTGCTGCGACCACGGGTCGGGCGGCAGCGGCACCGAGACCGGTGCCTGAGGAGTCGGCGGCGGCGCGACGACCTCGGCCACGGCAGTGGCGGCAGAGGCCACGGAGGCCGACCGCATCTCCGAGCTGATCGTCACCAGCCGCTGCCCGATGGCCGCGAGCTCCAGCGCGAGGCGCTGCTCGTACCCGAGGCGGTCATGTCCGTTCATGGCATCAGGGTGAGGCAGGACACGGCCGGTGACATCCGTACACCTACTCATCCGGCTTGACTGGACAGCCGTGTAATCGATTAACTTCTCGTCCGTGACGACCATGAAGGACGTCGCGCAGCACGCAGGCGTCTCCACGGCCACCGTGTCGCGCGTGCTCAACGGCCATGCCGCGCCGACCCCCGAGACCCGCGAGCGGGTGCTCGCCGCGATCGAGGAACTCGGCTACCGGCCCAACGCCCTCGCGCGATCCCTCAGGACCACCAGCACCCAGACCCTGGGTCTGGTCATCAGCGACCTGCTGAACCCGTTCTTCGCCGAGATCGCCAGAGCGGTCGAGGACGAAGCCCGGTCACACGGCTACTGCGTCGTGATCGGGAACGCCGACGAGAGCGCCGAGCAGGAGGCCACCTACGTGCGCACCCTGCTCGACCGCCGGGTGGACGGCCTCCTGCTGTGCCCCGCGACCGACGACCCGAGCCTGGTTCGCGAAGTGAGCGCAGGCGGCGTACCGCTCGTCCTGCTCGACCGGACGGTCAGGGGCGCCACATGCCCCGTCGTCCGCGCCGACGGCAGCGAGGCATTGACCGCGCTCGCCCGGCGGCTCGTCGGCGCCGGCCACTCCCGCATCGGCGTGATCGCGGGCCCGCCGGACACCTCCACCGGGAGAGAACGCAGCGACGTGTTCACCGGAGCGCTCGGTGGCGCGGCGCAGATCGTGCACGGCGACTTCCGGCAGGAGAGCGGCAGCCAGGCCGCCGCGAAGCTGATCGACGACGGTGTCACCGCGCTGGTCGCGATGGACAACCTCATGGGCCTCGGCGCACTGGGCGAGATCAAGGCCCGCGGTCTGCGGATTCCGCACGACATTGCGATCGCGGTGTTCGACGACCAGCCGTGGTTCCCGCTGCTCGACCCGCCGATCACGGTCATCGCCCAGCCGACCGTTGAGATGGGCCGCGCGGCCGCCCGCAGCCTGCTGGCGCTGATCAACGGTCAGCAACCCGACGACGTCCGCCTCTCCGCGAAGCTCGTGCTGCGCGGTTCGTGCGGGGAGGCTGAGCTGTGAAAGCGCTCATCACCGCCCGCGGCATCACCAAGCAGTTCGGTGCCACCAGGGCGTTGGACGGTGTCGACCTCGACATCAACGCCGGAGAGGTCCACGTCCTGCTCGGCGAGAACGGCGCCGGCAAGTCCACCCTGGTCAAGGTCCTCGCGGGCATCCACAGCCACGACGAGGGCACGATCGAGGGCGAGGCCAGCCTCGCCGTCATCCACCAGGAGCTCGCGCTCGTCCCGGAGCTGAGCGTCGCGGAGAACCTGTTCCTCAACCGGTTGCCCAGGAAGTTCGGCTTCGTCGACCGCGCCGAGATGCGCCGCCGTGCACCCGAGCTGCTCGACCGGGTCGGTCTGAACGTCGACCCGAACGCCAAGGTCAAGGACCTGGGCATCGCCCAGCAGCAGATGATCGAGATCGCCCGCGCGCTCGACAAGGACGCCGGCGTGCTGATCCTCGACGAGCCGACCGCGGTCCTCACCGACACCGAGACCGACCGGCTGCTGCAGATCATGGCTCAGCTGCGCGACAACGGCGTCGGCCTCGTCTTCATCACCCACCACCTGGACGAGATCCAGCGCATCGCCGACCGCATCACGGTCCTGCGCGACGGGCGCAGCGTCGGAGTCCTCGGCCCGCGCGCCACCACCCAGCACATGATCGAGCTGATGGTCGGCCGCCCGATCGAGGAGCAGTACCCGCGCGCCCGGCAGCGTCGCGGCAAGCCGCTCCTGCGCATCTCGAACTTCACCAGGCGAGGCGTCTTCCGCGACATCAACATCGAGGTCCACGCGGGTGAGGTCGTCGGCATCGCCGGCCTGGTCGGCGCCGGACGCACCGAGGTCGCACGGGCGGCGTTCGGCGTGGACGACTACGACTACGGCAGTGTCGAGGTCGACGGGAAGCCGTTGCCCCGCAACAACGTCCAGGCCGCGATCAAGGCAGGCCTCGGCCTCGTCCCCGAGGACCGCAAGGGCCAGGGCCTCGTGCTCACCGCGACCGTCGGCCAGAACCTCGAACTGGCAACGCTGGCGAACCGCGACGAGAAGCGCCTGCACGACATCGCGGGCAAGCTCCGGATCAAGGGCCGCGTCGAGCAGCCGGTGAAGGAGCTCTCCGGCGGCAACCAGCAGAAGGTCGTCATCGGCAAGTGGCTGCTGGCCGACCCCAAGGTGTTGATCCTCGACGAGCCAACGCGCGGCGTCGACGTCGGCGCCAAGGTCGAGATCTACGAGCTCATCAACCGCATGACCGCGCAGGGCCGGGCCGTGCTGCTCGTGTCCAGCGACCTGCCCGAGGTGATCGGGATGAGTGACCGCGTCGTCGTGATGGCACACGGCCGGGTGGCCGGTGAGCTGCCGAAGGACGCGACCCAAGACCAGGTGATGGCACTCGCCGTGCAGGAGATCTCCGCATGACCACGATCAGCAGCAGTCGCCGTACGCCCCAAAAGTTCATCGCTGAGAACGGAGCGTTGGCCGGGCTTTTGCTGCTCGCGCTGGTGATCGCGATCATGCAGCCGACGTTCCTCTCCGCGCAGAACCTGGTCAACGTCGGCGTCCAGGCCGCGGTCATCGCGATCATGGCGTTCGGCATGACGTTCGTGGTCGTCGCCGGTGGCATCGACCTGTCCGTCGGCAGCATCGCCGCACTGGCCGCCATGGTCGGCGCACTCACGGCCGGCCCGGTCGGCCTCGTCGTCGGCGCTCTGTGCGGTCTCGTCAACGGCGCGTTGATCAGCTACGGCAAGCTGCCGCCGTTCATCGCGACGCTGGCCATGCTCAGCGTCGCGCGCGGTCTCACGCTGGTGATCTCCGAAGGTCAGCCGCACGAGACCGACGCCGTGGTGACGTTCCTCGGCTCGAACCTCGCGCCGATGGTGCCGTTGCCGCTGCTGCTGATGCTGCTGTTCTTCGGCATCACCGGCCTGATCCTCACCCGCACGAACCTCGGCCGCCGCATGTACGCGATCGGCGGCAACGAGGAAGCCGCGAAGCTCAGCGGCATCGACGTGCGCAAGCAGAAGCTCTGGATCTACGCCCTTTCCGGCCTGTTCGCCGCCGCCGCGGGCCTCGTGCTCGCGGGACGGCTCGGGTCCGCCGGTCCGCAGGCAGCGGCCGGCTACGAGCTCGACGCCATCGCCGCGGTTGTCATCGGTGGTGCGTCGCTGTCCGGTGGCGTTGGCCGCGCCACCGGGACGTTGGTCGGCGCACTTGTGCTCGCCGTCCTGCGCAACGGCCTCAACCTGCTGCAAGTGCCGCCGTTCTGGCAGCAGGTCGTCATTGGCGCGGTGATCGCTCTTGCCGCGTTGCTCGACTCACTTCGCCGTCGCTGAGATATCCCGAACACGTGAGGAAGACACCAATGAAGGTGACCCGACGGATCGCGCTGACCCTCGGCGCCGCCGCTCTGCTGGCGACCGGGTGCAGCGGTACTGGGGCGTCCGGAGGTAGCGGCATCACGATCGGCCTCGCGGTGTCCACTTTGAACAACCCGTTCTTCGTGGAACTGCAGCAGGGTGCGCAGGCGATGGCGGACCAGCTCGGCGCCAAGCTGACCGTGATGGACGCGCAGAACGACGCGACGAACCAGGTCAACCAGGTGCAGACGCTGGTGACCCAGGGCGTCAAGGCGATCATCCTGAACCCGGTCGACTCCAAGCAGTCCGCGCCGGCCGCCAAGGCCGCCGAGATGGCGAACATCCCGCTGATCTCGGTCGACCGCTCGGTCGAGGGCAAGGTCGCCGCCGAGGTCGCCTCGAACAACGTGTCGGGCGGCAGCCTCGCGGCCATCGAGCTCGGCCGCGCCACCTCCGGCGAGGTCGCGCACCTGCGGGGCATCTCCGGCGCGTCGGCGTCGCGTGACCGCGGCCAGGGCTTCGAGCAGGGCCTGAACAGCGGAAACATCAAGGTCGTCGCCACCGCCGTCGCGGACTTCGACCGCGCCAAGGGCCTCAACGAGACCACGAACCTGCTGCAGGGTCACCCGAACATCAAGGGCATCTTCGCCGAGAACGACGAGATGGCGCTCGGTGCGATCAAGGCCCTCGGCGCCCGTGCGGGCAAGGACGTCATGGTCGTCGGCTTCGACGGCACGCCGGACGGCCTGAAGGCGATCCAGGACGGCACGCTCGTCGCGACCATCGCGCAGCAGCCGAAGCAGCTCGGCTCCAAGGCCGTCGAGCAGGCGGTCAAGGCCGCCAAGGGCGAGCCCGTTCAGCAGGTCGTGGACGTCGAGGTGAAGGTCATCACGAAGCAGAACGTGGCAGAGTTCATCAAGTGACGAATCCTCTGCTTGTCCTCGGGTCCGCCAACGCCGACCTCGTGGTCGAGGTCGGCAGGCGGCCCGCCGGCGGTGAGACCGTGCTCGGCGGCGACACCGTCGTGCTGCCCGGCGGCAAAGGCGCGAACACCGCCGTTGCCGCCGCTCGCGTCGGTGCTTCCGTCGCACTGATCGGTGCTGTCGGTGGCGACGGGTACGGCTCGCTG
Organism: Lentzea atacamensis; assembly: GCF_003269295.1. GTDB lineage: Bacteria > Actinomycetota > Actinomycetes > Mycobacteriales > Pseudonocardiaceae > Lentzea > Lentzea atacamensis. The sequence continues at coordinate 188,497 of NZ_QLTT01000002.1, forward strand.
CTGCGTGAGTCGCTGGAGTCGTCCGGTGTCGACACGAAACTGGTGAAGACCTCCGCGCGGCCGACCGGCATCGCCTACATCACCGTGACGCCGGACGGTGAGAACTCCATCGTCGTCTCGCCCGGTGCCAACGCCGACGTCTCATCGTCCGATGTGGACGCCGTGTCGTTCGACGGTGCGCAGGTTCTGACGTGCTCGCTGGAAGTGCCGCTGGAGACGGTGGTCCACGCGATCGGCGTGGCCTCGAAGGCCGGTGTGCGGACCGTGCTGAACCTGTCGCCGGTCGCCGAGCTGCCCGCGGAGACGTTGCGGCAGCTCACCGTGCTGATCGTGAACGAGCACGAGGCCGCGCAGCTCGCCCCCGGCTTCGACGGCCTGCTGCAGCTCGGCCCGAAGTCCGCGGTCGTCACGCTCGGCGCGCGCGGTGCCGCCGTGGTGACAGAGGAAGGCATCACCGAAGTGCCGTCGATCGAGGTCGCCGAGGTCGTGGACACGACCGGCGCCGGTGACGCGTTCGCGGGTGCGCTGTCCGCCCGGCTCGCTGAGGGCGACACGCTCGTCGACGCCGCGAAGTACGCCGCGAAGGTCGCCGCCCTGTCCGTCACGAAGGCCGGTGCGCAGCCGTCCTATCCGACGGCCGCCGAGGTCAGCTCGCCAGCGGTGGGATGACCTTCACCGGCTCACCCGATCCGGTGAAGTCGAAGACGGCGAGCTCCTCCTGGTTGCCCAGCTTGGCTTCCAGCCGGCGGAGCTTGCCGTCCGCGTCGAGCCAGTAGTGCAGCCGTGCGTCCGCCGCGTTCTTCTGCTTCGGTCCCTCGAAGACGTCCACGGCCGTGTCGCCGATCTTGTCCGATCGCAGCCAGCGCGCCGAGCTCTGCAGCAGCAGCTGGGCGTTCTCCGGCCGGTCTGAGCCGAGGTTCACCAGCAGCCTGAGCGCGCCGTCCAGTTCGGAGCCGCGTTCCCGCAGTTCTCTCACCTGCCAGTCGATCGCCGGCACCGGGTCGACCGGCTTGGTGGACGGCGTCGTCCCGAACGCCATGCGGCCGAGGTTCCACTGCACCAGGCCCTTGGAGAACTCGTCGTCGCGGCCGTCCGTGCGCATGCCCGCGTAGCCGAGGTGGTTCACGAAGTCGACCCGGCCGTCCAGCACGAGCTTTCCGCCGGGCGACGGGACGGACGCGGTGAACGTGCTGACGCCGGTCGTGTAGTTGGAGAACCGGACCAGTGCCAGGCGTTCCGCCTCCGGGATCGAGAGCGGCCGCGGGTGCGGCGCCGTGCTGCAGGCGGTCATCAGGAGCGCGAGGGCGAGGACGGTCTTCTTCACGACCGCACCGTCGCCCGGTCGACGAACAGGTCCTCGGTCGGCACGCCGTACTTCTCGACGTTCGGTGCCTTGTCCGGCAACGGGCCGCTAGGCATGTCCGGCTGGTTCGGCGGCGCGGCGACTTGGTTGAACGGGATTCCGCGCGGCGCGGCGGGTTTCGGCAACGGGGCGCCGACACCGCCGTAGCAGTGGCCGTCGTCGAAGCAGTTGTTCCTGCCGGGCGCCCGTTGCGTGGCCACGTACAGCACGTCCTGGCCGTTGCGGGTCAGCACGTTGTCGTCGAACCGGTTGTCCAGCGGCGCCAGGTCCTCACTGGACCCGATCGCGACACCGGTCCCGGGGTTGCCGGTGATCAGGTTGCGGGACACCAGGTTCTTCGTGCCGCCCGCGATGCCCATGCCGAGCCCGAACGCGCCGTCGGCCTGCGCGGGTGAGAGCGCCTCGGCGTTCTCCGACACGAGGTTGCCGACGAACGTGGCGTCCTCCTGGGGCACGAACGCCTCCTGGTAGTCGGAGTTCGAGGTCATGCCGACGCGGTTGCCGCTGAACCTGTTGCCCAGCACGTACATCTGGCCGGACGCGTTCGTGCCCTCGTAACCGACGGCGTTGCGCTCGGCCACGTTGTCGCGCACGACGATGTCGCACGGCTTGCACTGCCCGACGTAGAAGCCGGAGTCGGCGCTGCCGCTCGCGTAGCTCTGCTCGATCACGCCGTGCTGGGCGTCGAACGCGTAGATGCCGTACAGCGCGTTGTTGCTGGCCGTCACGTACGAGACGCGGAAGCCCTGCAGCGGCGGGAACTTCTGCGTGTCCAGCTTGGTGTAGCCGTTGCTGCCGCGGCCCATCCCGCCGTTCTCACTCAATCCGGTGATGAGAACGCCGTTCAGCGTGTGGTTGCGGACCGTCAGGTTCTGCACCGAGACGTCCGGTGCGGTGACCACGATCCCGTTGGCGCGCTTGACCTCCCCGTCGATGATCACGCTGCTGCGCTGGGTTCCCCTGATCGTGAGGCCCTTGGTTCTGACCTGCACGGACTCCTTGTAGACGCCGGGTGCGACGACGATGGTGGCGCCTTCCTGTGCTGCGTCCACCGCAGCCTGGATGGTGTTCAGCTGCGCCGGGACGTTGATCTCGGGGCCGAGCTTCGGTTGCGCCGCCGGTGAGCACCCGGCGACCAGGAGCAGTGCAACAAACGTGTACGGAGCGCGCACAGCCGGTCACCGTACTGCGCCGTTCAGCCTAGTGCCACACTGGCCCTGTGGGTCAACTATCGCGCCGCCGTCTGCTGTACGGTGCTGCTGCTATTGGACTACTGGGTGGCTGTGGCACGCCCGAACGACAGCCAGGTGTCGTCACGCCGCAGCAGATGCACGCCGACATCTCCGTGTGGGACGCGCACACACTGCCGTCTGTGCAGGTCAGCTCGTCGGTCACGGTGACGTGGGGGCACGGGATCGACGGGCTGCCGGAGTTCCCCGGTGACGCGGTCCGGCCGCAGGACCTGGGCGGGAAGCTGTTCCTGCAGATCTGCGGGGACGACGCCGGCGCTGTGCGGGACGCGGCCGCCCGGCTGCGGCCGGAGGGTCGGTTGCGCTGGCGTGAGCAGGGGTTCTGCAACTCCGACCGCACCAACGTGCTGGGGTTCAGGGACGGCATCGTCGTGCCGAAGACCCCGGCGGAGTTCGAGCAGGAGGTCTGGCGGCCGGACGGGTCGACCATCGCGGTCGTGCGCCGGATCAAGCTCGACGTCGCCGGGTTCGCCGCTCTGCCGGTGGGTGAGCAGGAGCGGATCTTCGGGCGGCGGAAGCGCGACGCGGTGCCGTTGTCCGGCGGCGACGAGGTCGATTTGTCGGCAAAGACCCCCGACGGCGAGTACGTCATCCCGGCCGACGCGCACGTCCGGCGGGCACACCCGTTGACGGCGGGTGCGGGCCTGATGCTGCGGCGCTCCTACAACTACGCCGAGGGTCTGCTCTTCATCTCCTACCAGCGCGAGCTGAAGACGTTTGTGAACACGATGTATCGGATGACCGAGGGCGACGCACTTTTGCGTTACGCCACGACGACCAGCTCAGCCGCTTTCCGCATCCCGCCCTTGAATTAGTCACACTGAGCTGTCGTCGGTTCCCGGTGGAAGGGTATGGTCTAGACCATGTCGAGCGCGCGGCTGAGCGGTGTCGGTGTCAGCAGCGGCCGGGCTTCCGGCCCAGTGGTCAGGGTCGCCGAGACCCTGCCAGAACCTCCGCTGGGTCCGCGACCTGCGGATACGAAGGAAGAGGCGTCCCGCATCCGCCCGGCGACCGAGGTCGTGGCGCAGCGCCTGATGGAGCGCGCGAAGACCGTCGAGGGCGAGGCCCGCGCCGTGCTGGAAACGACGGCGGCGATGGCGGGCGACCCGTCCCTGATCAAGTCCGCCGAGAAGCTCGTCGTCGAGGAGTCGCTGCCGGCGGCCCGCGCGGTGCACCAGGCCGCGCAGAAGTTCGTCACGGCCCTGCAGGCGGCCGGCGGCTACATGGCCGAACGCGCCCGCGACGTCCAGGACGTCCGCGACCGGGTGGTCGCCGAGCTCCTGGGCCTGCCCGCACCCGGCGTCCCCGACCTCGTGGCGCCGTCGGTGCTCGTGGCGCGCGACCTCGCGCCGGCCGACACGGCGGGCCTCGACCCGTCGAAGGTCCTCGCGCTGGTCACCGAGGAGGGTGGCCCCACCTCGCACACCGCGATCCTGGCTCGTTCGCTGGGCATCCCGGCTGTCGTCGCGTGCCGTGGCGTGCTCGCTCTGGAGGTCCCCGCTCTGGAGGTCGACGGCGACACCGGTCAGGTCCGCGAGTCGGACGGCAAGGTCCGAGCCGCGGGTACGGGCAGGAAGGCCTCGTGGAACGGCGTGGGTGTGCTGAAGGACGGTCACCGCGTGAAGGTCCTCGGCAACGTGGGTTCTCCCGCGGACGCCGCCGCTGCAGCCGCCGCCGGAGCAGAGGGTGTGGGCCTCTTCCGCACCGAGTTCTGCTTCCTCGACGCCGCGGAGGAGCCGACCGTTGCTGAGCAGACTGCTGCATATGAGGCTGTGCTGGCGCCGTTCAAGGGCAAGCCGGTTGTGGTGCGCACCCTCGACGCGGGTGCGGACAAGCCGCTGGCGTTTCTGAGCCCGGACCCCGAGCCCAACCCGGCGCTGGGCGTCCGCGGCCTGCGTGTCGCCTTCGACCGTCCGGACGTGCTGGACCGCCAGCTCGAAGCCATCGCCGCCGCGGCCGCGTCGTCCGGCGCCGAGGTCTCGGTCATGGCCCCGATGGTCGCCACCGCCGCCGAGGCCTCGTGGTTCGTCGCGCGTGCCCGTCAGGCGGGGATCCAGCGGGCCGGCGTGATGGTCGAGGTACCGTCCGCCGCCCTGTCGGCGCGGGAGATCCTGCAGGTCGTCGACTTCATTTCCATCGGCACCAACGACCTGGCCCAGTACGTCTTCGCCGCCGACCGCCAGCTCGGTGGTGTGGCAGCGCTGAACGACCCGTGGCAGCCGGCGTTGCTGCGCCTGATCGCGCAGGTCGGTGAGGCGGCCACGGCCGCGGGCAAGCCGATCGGCGTGTGCGGTGAGGCCGCGGCAGACCCGTTGCTCGCGTGCGTGTTGATCGGCATGGGCGTGACATCGCTGTCGATGAACCACACGGCGCTGGCCGACGTCGGCGCCAAGCTCGCCACCTCGAGCATGGACATCTGCCAGCTCGCCGCCCGTGGGGCGCTGGCTGCGGGCGACCCGGCGACGGCGAAGCTCGCGGCACGCGCACCGCACTAACCTGGGGCTGGTGCAGAGCCAGACCAAGCGCCGCCTGTCTCCGGAAGAACTCGACGCCCTGATGTCCGGCTCTGCCGGCATCGGGTGCCGGGTGGAAGCCGAGCTGACCGACGGCTGGTTCAACACGGCCTACCGCGTCCGGCTGGACGACGGCCGGGCCGCCGTCGTCAAGCTCGCACCACCGGCCGAGGTCCCGGTTCTGCGGTACGAGCGCGGCATCATGGCGACGGAGGCCATGGTCTACCGGCGGCTCGCGACCCTGCCGGGCGTACCGGCACCCGAACTCCTCCACGCGGGCAAGGACTTCCTCGCCGTCTCCGTCCTCGAGGGCACCACGTGGGACAAGGCGGGCGACCTGCCGGAGGCCCCCCAGCGGGCGTTGCGGCGCGAACTCGGCGCGATCACCGCGCGTCTGCACACCCTGACCTCGGAGGACGGGCGGTTCGGCTACCCGGCCGAGGAGGCGGCGCTGTCCTCTCCGGACTGGCGGACGGCCTTCACCGCCATGGTGGACGCGCTGCTGGAAGACGCCGCACGATGGCAGTCCGAACTGGGCGTGACACCCGGTGAGATCCGGACCCTGGTCGCCGACGGCGGTTACGCCCTCGACGAGGTCACCAAGCCCGCCCTGATCCACTTCGACCTCTGGCCGGGCAACATCTTCATCGACGGGTCCCGCATCGTCGGGCTCATCGACCACGAGCGGGCGTTCTGGGGTGACCCGGCGGCCGAACTGGTCTCGCTGGTGTTCGGCGGCGACACCGGCCCGGACAGCGACCTGGTCCGCGGCTACACCGAAGCCGGCGGCGTTCTCGACTTCACGCCCGCCTTCCAGCACCGCCTGGCCCTGTACCAGCTCTACCTGAGCCTGCTGCTCATCATCGAGTTCGGGCCCCGCGGCTACGACAACGCGGAACACCTCGCGTTCTGCCGCAGCTATCTCGCCGACAACCTCGCCCGGTTACGGGCGCTGCGGTAGGCGTTGTTCAGAGGTGCGCAGTACACAGCTCATCAATCACGACGCGAATCAACGGATGGTCTTCTGACCCTCTGCGCACAGCCGCCACCACTCGCCGCAATGGCGCCACACCGGCCACCACCTGACGCACGGCTGCCATGCGCACCCCACCGACGGCGTTCCGCGGCGCCAACGCCACCCCGCCCCTGGCCGCCACCAACGCCTCGATGGCCCGGAAGTCGTCAGACGTGTGGCGGATCCGCGGCGCGAACCCGGCTTGCGCACACGCCATCTCCACGACGTCCCGCAGCGGGTTCCCCGGCAGCGTCACGACCCAGTCCTCGTCGGCCAGCGCCGCCAGTTCGACCGGCCCGCCCCCGAGCGGGTGGTCCGGCGGCAGCACCACGTCGAAAGGCTCGGTGTAGAGCGGAAACGTGGTGAAGCGGTCCGTCGAGCGGTGTTCCTCGGTGATCGCCACGTCGATCTCACCGTCCAGCAACAACCGAACACTCTCGTGTCCCTCGGCATCCCGCACGGACAGCTCGATCGACCGTTCCTTCAACGTCGCCAGCGCGGGAGCGACCACCTGCGTGATCGCCGACGCGAACGCGGCCACCGCCACCCGTCCGGCGGTTCCGGAGGTAAGAGCGTCCAAAGTGGCCTGTGCGCGTTCCAGTTCTGCCGCAACGACATGTGCGTGTGCGACGAGCAACTCACCGGCGGGCGTGAGCGAGACCCGTCGTCCTTTCCGGAGCAGCAACGGATGTCCTGCCTCGGACTCCAGTGCCGCGAGCTGCTGCGACACCGCTGACGGCGTGAGATGCAACGCGGAAGCTGCAGCCGTCACGGTGCCGTGGTCGGCGAGTGCGCGCAGCACGCGGAGCCGTCGTGGGTCGATCACCCGCTCATGATGGCCGCCGCAGCCATGCAACGCAGTTCCGCCGCGACTTTCAGCATCGCGCGCCGAGCGTGCCGGTCGCAGGACAGGAACGAAGCGAACCCGTGCACCAACCCGTCGCAGTGCAGGTGTGTCACCGGCACCGCGGCGGCCCTCAGCCGTTCCGCGTACTCGGTTCCCTCGTCCCGCAGCGGGTCGAAGCCCGCCGTGACCACACAGGTCCGCGGCAGCCCGCCGAAACCGGGAGCGCGCAACGGTGAGGCGTACGGCTCGAACAGCCGCTCGAGATCCGGTGAGTAGCAGGACCGGTACCAGTCGATCATGTCGGTCTCGATGAAGTAGCCGCGCCCGAAGAGCTGACGCGCCGGATGCTCCCCCATCCCGTCGACGGCCGGGTAGAGCATCAGGTTGAAGGCCGGCACCGCGACCCCGTCATCGACACACCGTTGCGCCACAACGGCCGAGAGCGCTCCGCCTGCGCTGTCACCCCCGACGCCCACCGTGCCGCAGGCAACGCCGAAGTGGTTCAAGTTCGCGACGACGTGCAGGTACGCGGCATAAGCGTCGTCGACCGCGGCCGGATACGGGTGTTCCGGCGCGAGTGCGTACTCGACGGACACGATCCGCACGCCGCCATGCCGGCTGAGGAAGCGGCAGATGCCGTCGTGGCTGGCCACACTGCCGACCACGAAACCGCCGCCGTGGAAGAACACCAGCAGGGGAAGCGGACCGGAGGCGTCGGCAGGGCTGTACACCCGCGCCGGAACCGGTCCCCGTGCGCCGGCCACGACGGTGTCGCGCACCTGCACGTCACGTGCGACGCCGGCGTGCATCACGGAAGACACGATGTCGTAGTCCTTGCGCGCCGCCTCCAGATCCGGAACCGCCTGAGGTTCTTTCCTCGGCACGAGCCGTTCCAGCGCGATCAGCAGCTGAGCCGTGGGACTCAGCTGCGCACCCTCGACCTCGACGGGTGCGCCGAGGATCGCGCGGATGACCGGGTCGGGCAGGCTCAACGCGGCCCTTGCAGCGAGGGTGGCCATGCGGAGCGACAGTCTCACGAGCGGCAAGCTATAGGCGGCACGAGCACGACGATCGGGTAGTAGCAAGACTTTCCGCAGATCTCGGAAGCTCACCGCTTCACGATGGGGGCACCGGCTCGCCGATCGCGTTCACGTCGGGCGGGCCTGTCGCGCCGTCGGCCAGGCCGAGGTGGAGGTACTCCTCGGACCAGATCGGGGTGCCCGCGGGGAGCCCGCACCTGGAGGTGGTCAGCACCTGCTGGTGGACGATCGGTTGCGCGGTCCGCTCGTCGACGACCAGTTGTTCCTCCACGGTGCCGAACTGCGACTCCACAGGTGCCAGTGCCGCGCCCACTCCCACCCGGCCGTCCGGCTGGGTCACCCTGCCGAGGTCCCTCGCCGAGGTCCTGAGCAGTGCGAGCAGCGCCTGTCGCTGGTCGTCGCGCAGCGGGGCGATCGCGAGCCGCATCATCTGGCCGGGTTCCCGAGGAGGCCTGACCCCGGAGCCCGAGGCGCTGACGTCCGTGAAGAGGTTGCCGATCTCCTCGTAGGGGATGGTTCCGAATGTCGAGATGTCGTCTTTCCACGCACCCGGCCGCATCTGGCCGACGCGCAAGTTGTGGTTCATGCCCACGATCGGCACCACCATCGGTGCACCGGCTGTCACCCACCGGGCGTCGTCGTTTGCCGACTTCGGGGCGACCATGCCGCTCAGCCGGCTGACCTTCACGTGCCGGTCCGGCGCGAACCACTCGTCGGTGTCGGAAACCATCCGCATGACGTACGGGTTCGCCGGGTCACCGACGAGCAGCAACGAGGTGTTCCGCGTCAGCACGTGCCACCACGGCTGCGGATCGGCGAACTGCCCGGTGCGGTCGGACGGCAGGATCGCGAGCACGAGCAACACCACCGCGGCGAACGCGACCAGCACCGGCCCGAACCGTCGCGTGAAGGAAGGCGCCCCCGCCCAGTCGCGTGGCCTGGGCAGTGAGGTGATCCGGGCGAGGTCCTTCAGCAAGTCCCCCATGACTCCCTCACTCGGTCGGTGGTCGATGAGGAGAGAGAACGCCGCAGTCGTCGCCGTGCGCGATGCAGCCGCACGAAGAACGTCGCGGTGGAGCAGCCCGGCAGCTGCGCCGCCTCGGCCGCGGACAGCCCGTGCCACGCGATGAGCGTGAGCACCTCTTGGTCCGCCGGTGCCAGCCCGGTGAGAGCCTCACGCAGCTCGACCACCGCGTAGTCGTCCCCGGCCGGAGCGTCGACGAGCTCGGCGTGCCGCGCCTGCCTGCGGGCCTCGCGCACCAGGTTGCGGGCGATGCCGAGCAGCCACGGCAACGCGTCGGCGGGCATCTGGTCGAGTTTGCGCCAGGCGATCGTGAAGGTCTCGCTGGTGATGTCCTCCGCGAATCGTCAGGATTCTTACAGCACTGTGTCCCGGATCACATCTTCGCTCGTGCGGCGACGAACGCGTCGACCGCCCGGTTCACGTCCTGCGTGGTGTGCGCGGCCGACATCTGCGTGCGAATGCGCGCCTTGCCGTGCGGCACCACCGGGTACGAGAAGCCGATCACGTAGATGCCCTGCTCCAGCAGCAGGTCGGCCAGCCTGGCCGCCTCGGCCGCGTCACCGATCATCACCGGGATGATCGGGTGCTCACCGGGCAGCAGGTCGAAGCCCTCCTCGGTCATGCGCCGGCGGAAGAGCTCGGTGTTCGACCGCAGCTGGGTGAGCAGCTCGGACGAGCTGGAGAGCATGTCCAGCGCGGCGATCGCGGCCGCGGTGATCGACGGCGCGAGCGAGTTCGAGAACAGGTACGGGCGTGAGCGCTGCCGCAGCAGTTCGACGATCTCCGCGCGACCGGACGTGTAGCCGCCGGACGCACCGCCCAGCGCCTTGCCGAGCGTGCCGGTCACGATGTCGACGCGGTCCTGCACGCCGAAGAGCTCCGGGGTGCCGCGGCCGGTCGGGCCGGTGAAGCCGACGGCGTGCGAGTCGTCGACCATGACCAGCGCGTTGTACCGCTCGGCCAGGTCGCAGATCTCGTCCAGCGGCGCGAGGTAGCCGTCCATCGAGAAGACGCCGTCGGTCGCGATCAGCCGGTAGCGGGCGTCGGCGGAGTCCTTGAGCTGGCGCTCCAGGTCGTCCATGTCGCGGTTCTTGTAGCGGTAGCGGCGAGCCTTGGACAGCCGCACGCCGTCGATGATCGACGCGTGGTTCAGCTCGTCGGAGATGATCGCGTCCTCGGCGCCGAGCAGCGTCTCGAACAGGCCGCCGTTCGCGTCGAAGCACGAGCTGTAGAGGATCGTGTCGTCGGTCGCGAGGAACTCGGAGACCTTGCGCTCCAGTTCCTTGTGCGGCTCCTGGGTGCCGCAGATGAACCGCACGGACGCCATGCCGAAGCCCCACTCGTCGAGCGCGGTCTTCGCGGCCTCGATCAGGCGCGGGTGGTCGGCGAGACCGAGATAGTTGTTGGCGCAGAAGTTCAGCACCTCGTCGCCCTGCCCGACCCGGACGGCGGCGTTCTGCGGGGTGCCGATCACGCGCTCGGCCTTGTAGAGCCCGGCCTCCCTGATCTCGTCGATCGTCTTGCGGAGGTCGTTCTTCAGCTCGCCGTACATCAGGCTCCCGTCCAGTCGAGGATGACCTTGCCGCACTTGCCTTCGCGCGCGGTGGCGAACGCCTCCGCGTGCTGCGTGTGGTCGTACCGGTGCGTGATGACCGGTGCGAGGTCGAGGCCGCGCTGCAGCAGCACGGTCATCGAGTACCAGGTCTCGAACATCTCGCGGCCGTAGATCCCCTTGATGTGCAGCATCTTCAGCACGACGCTGCTCCAGTCGACGGGGAACTCCTCCGCGGGCAGCCCCAGCATCGCGATGCGACCGCCGTGCGCCATGTTCGCGATCATGTCCCGCATCGCCGTGGGCTTGCCGGACATCTCCATGCCGACGTCGAATCCCTCGGCCATGCCGAGTTCCCGCTGAGCGTCTTCGATCGTCTTCTCTGCGACGTTCACCGCGAGGTCGACGCCGACCTTGCGCGCGAGGTCCAGCCGGTGCTCGGACACGTCGGTGATCACGACGTTGCGCGCACCCGCGTGCTTCGCGACGGCGGCGGCCATGATCCCGATCGGCCCGGCGCCCGTGATGATCACGTCCTCGCCGATGACGGGAAAGCTCAACGCGGTGTGCACGGCGTTGCCGAACGGGTCGAAGATCGCGGCCACGTCCAGGTCGACCGCCGTGCGGTGCACCCACGCGTTCTGTTCGGGCAGCACGACGTACTGCGCGAACGCCCCGTCGGAGTGCACGCCGAGACCACGCGTGTTGGCGCACAGGTGCCGGCGGCCCGCCTTGCAGTTGCGGCACGTCCCGCACACGAGGTGGCCCTCGCCGCTGACCAGGTCACCGATCTTGACGCCGGTGACCGAGGCGCCCGTTTCCACGACCTCGCCGACGAACTCGTGCCCGAGGACCAGCGGCGCCTTGATGTTCTGGGCCGCCCAGTCGTCCCACGAGTCGATATGCAGGTCGGTACCGCAGATGCCGGTCCGCAGCACTCTCACGACCACGTCGGCCGGCCCCGGCGTGGGGTCCGGAACGTCGGTCAGTTCGAGGCCAGGCCCAGCGGCGACCTTGACGAGAGCCTTCATGCGGGAAGTCTCACCCTTTGCTGCTTGTGCAGTCCATCAGGACTTTCTGAAGTTCTTGTGCAGCTCAGCTTCATTGGCGATGTTGCGCACCATGCCGCCGAACACCACGCCGTGGAACGGCCAGACCACCGCCCAGTAGAGGTGTCCGGCGAGCCCTTTGGGCACGAACACGGCGCGTTGGCGGTAAGTGGACCCGCCCCGCTCACCCTCCGCCACTCGAAGTTCCAGCCAGGCCTTGCCCGGCACCTTCATCTCCGCGCGCAACCGAAGCAGCCGGCCGCGTTCGACCTCCTCGACCCGCCAGAAGTCGAGCGCCTCGCCCACGTGCAACCGGTGTGGATCACGCCTGCCTCGTCTCAGCCCGACCCCGCCGACGAGTCGATCGAGCCACCCCCTGATCGCCCAGGCCAGCGGAAACGAGTACCAGCCGCGTTCGCCGCCGATGCCTTCGACGACTTCCCACAGTCGTTCGGGCGTCGCTTGGGTCCGTCGCTCGCGTTCGTCGGTGTAGACGGAGCCGCCGGACCAGTCGGGGTCGGTCGGGAGAGGTTCGCTCGGGGCGCCCGGCGTGGAGGCTCCCGACCAGCGGGTCTCGACGTCGGCGTCACGGCTCTTGGCCAGTGCGAGCTCGACCGCCTTGTCGTAGCCGGCGTTCTCACCGGGCAGCAGTTCACGGATGTCGTTCTCGCGGCACACCACCTCGTGCACCAGCGACTCGATCAACGGCTTCGCGATCGACCGCGGGACGGGCGTGACGAGGTTGACCCAGTGCGAGGACAGACCCGGCGTCAGCACGGGCACGGGCAGGACGCGACGCTTGGGCAGCCCGGCCACCCGCGCGTACCGCAGCATCATCTCCAGGTACGTGAGCACGTCCGGCCCGCCGACGTCGAACGTCCGGTTCGCGTCGAGGCTCGTCGCGTCGACCAGGTACCGCAGCACGTCCCTGACCGCGATCGGCTGGATCCGGTTGTGCACCCACCGCGGCGTGACCATGACCGGCAGCCGTTCGGTCAGGTACCGCAGCATCTCGAACGACGCCGACCCGGACCCGATGATCACCGCCGCCTGCAGCACCACCGCGGGCACCGGCGACCGCAGGAAGACCTCGCCGACCTCCTTGCGGGAGGCCAGGTGCGGGGAGAGCGGCACGCCTTCGGGGTGCAGCCCGCCCAGGTAGACGATCCGGCGAACGCCCGCACATGCGGCTGCGCGAGCGGTGTTCTCAGCTGCCTCCCGGTCGGCGTCCGCGAAGTCCTTCGAGTGCAACGAGTGCACGAGGTAGTGCACGACCTCGACGTCCCGCATGGCCTCGCCGAGATCGTCGAGCACGTCACCGCGCACGATCTCGACGTCGGTGGCCCACGGGACGTCGCGCAGCTTCTCCGGCGAGCGCACCAGGCAGCGCACCTGGTGCCCTTCGGCCAGCAGCCTGGGCACGAGCCGTCCGCCGAGGTACCCGGTCGCGCCGGTCACGAGACACCGCATGCCCCGATCCTGCGCGCCACGACGGGTGAGTGCAGATCAGCGCTTGCGCTTGATCACCACTGATCCGCCGCGGACGTACCCGCGCACGTGGAAGTGCGGGTTGCCGACACCGTTGCGGACCTTGTCCTTGATCTCGCCCGCCTGGATCTCGACGGCGTCGATGTTCACGGAGGCGGTGGGCGGCAGCACGAGCTTCACCGACCCCACGGACACGTCCAGCTCGACGTCGACCAGCGGTGGCACGTCCGCCTCGGTGAAGTCGAGGTTCGTCGAGCCGAGCGTGTTGCGGATGACCAGTTCGCGCGGCACGACCCAGTGACCCTTGCGCACCGTGGTGCCGAACGAGTTCTTCAGCTCGGTGCGGGCATGGCCGCCCTCACTGTTGACCATGCCGGGCAGGTCGACCAGCACGGCGTTCAGATCCGCCCTGGTCACCGCGGCGAGAGCGGTGTCCGTGCGCGTCGTGAACTCGTCGAGAGTGATCATGCCGCGGCCCACCGCCTTGTTCAGCAGGCTGACGACGTGCTCACGTTCCGCGTCGGACACGCGTAAGTCTCTCGGGCCTGTCATTTCTCTGCCTCCGGTTCGCTGTCGAGACCGTGCTCGATGGCATAACGCGCCAGCTCCACCCGGTTGTGCAGTTGCAGTTTGCGCAGGGTCGACTGCACGTGGTTCTCGACCGTGCGGTGGGAGATCACCAGGCGGTTCGCGATCTGACGTGCGGTCAGACCCTTCGCCACGAGTCGCAGCACCTCGGTCTCCCGGTCGGTGAGCTGCGGCTTCTCGTCGGAGTCGTCCGGCGCGGCGGCCATCCGCCGGTACTCGCCGAGTACCAGCCCGGCCAGCCCCGCGGTGAACACGGCGTCGCCGGCCGCGGTGCGGGTCACGGCCTCGACCAGCTCGTCCGCGGACGCCGACTTCACGAGGTAGCCGGACGCGCCCGCCTTCACTGCCTGCAGCACGTCGTCGTGCTCGCCGGACGCGGACAGGACGAGCACGCGCGTGTCCGGCAGCTCGCCGGTGATCAGCAGGGTGGCGTCGACGCCGGAGAGCTCGCCGAGGTTGAGGTCCATCAGCACCACGTTGGGCCGCACCGCCTTCGCGATGCGCACTGCCGAGGCGGCGTCACCCGCGGTCGCGACGATCTCGAAGCCCCGCTCCGCCAGATCCCGTGCGACGCCTTCGCGCCACATCGGGTGGTCGTCCACGACCATCACCGTGACCGTCATCTTGCCGCCCCCTTCCTGAACACCCGAACCTCCCATTCCGTGCCCTCCCCCGGCCCGGTCTGGAGTTCCAGCGTGCCGCCCAGCGATTCCACCCGGCCCTTGATCGACTTTTCGATTCCCATCCTGCCTTCCGCGGCAGCGGACGCGATCCGGCCTTCCGGGATGCCAGGACCATCGTCCCTGACGCTCAGCACGATTTCCTCTCCGAGGTCCTCGAGCAGCACCCACGCCCGAGCGTCCTCACCCGCGTGCTTGTCCACGTTGGACAGTGCTTCGCGGACCAGCGAGGTGAGCTCGACCGCGGTCGTCGCGGTGAGCATGACCTGAGTGGCCGGAGTGGACACCTGGATCTTCGGTGTGGCGAGGAGCTGCAGGCCGGGACGCAGGTCGATCTCTCCATCCACAGTGGAGTCGGTGGGTGCGGCGGCCACCAGGTTGCGGAGCGCCACCTCTTGTTCGCCCGCGAGCTTGGCCAGTTCCGCGGCCTCACCACCGACTTCCAGTCCACGCTTGCGGACGCGGGCGAGCACCTGCAGGACGCTGTCGTGGATCGAGCGCGCGAGCCGTTCGCGTTCCGCCGTCGCCGCTTCCGTGCGCAACGCCTGGGCCAGCCGCACCGCCGAACGCCGTGCCGTCGCCGACGCCATGCCGACGACCATGCCGGCGCCCGCCAGCAGCACCACGTCGCGCAGCAGGTCGAGACTCGGCACACCCTTGGACAGATAGGTGAAGAGGCCGACCGTCATGCCGCCCGCGAAACCGGCGAACGACCCGCCGAGCGCGCCCAGCGCCACCGCGGGCACGCACGCCCAGATCGTGGTGATCAGCGGCACGTTCAGGGTCAGCAGCTGGTGGTCGGACATGATCAGCGGCGACAGCGACATGAGCCCGCAGGTCAGCGCGAGGTCGATCAGCACGACCGGCCACCGCCTGCCCCAGGTGGTGCTGTAGGCGCGGCTGGTGAAAACGGACCACAGCGCCATCACTCCGAGCGTCGTCCACGCGAGCCAGGGGCGGATGTAACCGGATTGGTTCGCGATCACGTTCGCCGCCGCGAAGAGAAATGTGACTATGCGTAGCGCAATCGTCCCGCGCCACAGCGGCGTGGCCGGGTCGTCGATCACCTTCGTCACACGTTCGGCAGGCAGATTGGGCACTCTGTGCTCCTTTCGGACACCATCCTGCCGCGTGAACGTGCGCTGGCTAACCCCCAGGTGGCCGTCTTCTGCCGAACGGAGGAATGTGCGACGCTCTCCGGGTTCGGGGCAGCGCTCCCGGTTGGGGGGAGGGCAATACAGGTGCGGGACTGGCCGGTGTGGACTTTGCGGCGGCCCGCGCTCTGTTACTGGTTGATCATCGACCTGGCCGCTCTGGTCCTCGTCACCTACGTGATCATCTCCACGCCCACCCCGTCACCTTCCGAAATCGGCCGTTTCGCCGCCATCGCCGGCACCGCGGGCGCCGTGATCATCGCCAGTTCGATCTACAGCCACCGCCTGGGTGAGACCGAGCGCAACCCGTGGGCAGCGCACCTCTCCTACCTGACGGCGGGCATCCTCGCGCTGCCCCCGAACCTGATGGTCCTGCTGCTCTTCGGCCCCGCGCTGCACTGCCTGCTGGCGCAACGCCCGGAGATGTACCGCTGGTTGTTCACGCTCAGCGCCACGACCCTCGCCGTCTTCGCCACCCGCTACCTGCTCGGCTGGGCGGACTCGCACGCGAGCCTGCTGATCATGGTCTTGGGAGCCACCGTGCTCCTGGCCCTGCGCGCGGCCCTGATCTCGGTCGGCCTGAAGCTCCGCCGTCCGGCCGCGACCTTCGAGGAGAACGTCGGCGAACCCATCGACGTGGTCCTCGGCATTGTCGCGGTGTCCATCGGTGGCCTCATGGGCTGCGTCGCGGAGTCCAACGCCGTCCACGCACTGATCGCGGGCCCGCCCCTGCTCCTGCTGGAACGCGCAGCCCAGCTCCCGCAGTGGCGCCGCTCGGCCCAGCGCGACGCCAAGACCGGCCTCGCCAACGCCGTGCACTGGGACAGTCGCGCCCGCTACGAGCTGACCAAGGCCTCGGCCCGCGCCCGTCCGATGGCCGTGATGCTGCTCGACCTCGACCACTTCAAGAAGGTCAACGACGAGGTGGGCCACCTCGCCGGCGACGCCGCTCTCGCCGCCATCTCGTTGTTGCTGCGCGGCACCGTTCGCCGTGGTGATCTCGTAGGCCGGTTCGGCGGCGAGGAGTTCGTCGTCCTGCTGCCCGAGGCCACGCCGGACGAGGCCGAGTCGGTGGCGGAACGGGTGCGCAAGGCCGTGGCAGCGCTTCGCGTGCCGACGATGGCGACGGACGGGAAGCCGCACGAGCTGCGTGGGCTGACCGTGTCGATCGGTGTCGCCACCACGACGCGGTTCGGCTACGAGCTGCCGGACCTGTTGGTGGCGGCCGATGCCGCGTTGCTCGCGGCCAAGGCGTACGGCCGCAACCTGGTCTCGATGGCCTAGTGCCGACAGCCAACCTTCACCGCGTCTTCACCGCTGACCGCCGAACACGGGGCAAAGGCCGCCTGCCACGGCACTAGAGCTCTTCGACCCGCTCGCTCTTGTCGTCCTTCGGCGCGGTGTCCTGCGGGTTGAGCACGTCCACCTTCTCCGGGTCCTCCTGCGCGTCCGCGTCCGACACCAGCGACCGGATCCCGGAGTTCAGCACCGCCAGCAACGGCACCGCGAGCAGCGCGCCGGCGATGCCACCCACGACCAACCCGACGGCGATGGCGATCACCACCGCCAACGGGTGCAGCTTCACCGCGCGCCCCAGCAACAGCGGCTGCAGCACGTGCGACTCCAGCTGCATCACACCGATGAGCACCGCGAGGACCACCAGCGCGGCGATCGGCCCGTTGGTCACCAACGCGATCAAAACCGCCACGGCGCCCGTGAAGACCGCACCGATGATCGGGATGAACGCACCGAGGAACACCAACGCCGACAGCGGCACCACCAGCGGGACACCGATGATCGCCAGACCGATACCGACACCAACGGCGTCGACGACCGCGACCGCTGCCGTGGCACGCACATAAGAAACGAGAGAGCTGAACCCGCGGCGGCCGGCCACGTCGACACGCTTGCGCACATCGCGAGGCACCGCACGGGTCACGAACCGCCAGATCCCGTCACCGTCGTGCAAGAAGAAGATGAGCGTGAACAGGGCGAGCAACAGCCCGGTCAGCACCTCGCCCAGCGTCGCGGCGGTGGTCAGCGCACCGGACGTGATCTCGGCCTGGTTCTCCTTGATCGTCTTCACGATCTCGTCGATGTAGTTCTGCAGCTGCGCGTCCGACAGGTGCGCCGGCCCGTCCTTCAGCCACTTCTGGATCGTGTCGAGCGAAGCGCCCACCTGCGTCTGCAGCTCGGGCAGACCGCGGGAGAACTCACTGATCACGAACGTCAGCACACCGCCGAGCACGCCGATACCGATGATCATCATCACGGTCGTCGCCACGCCGCGCGGCACCCGCCACTCGACGAGCTTCGCCACGCCGGGCGAGAGCAGGGCGGCGAGCAGGAGCGCGATTGCGACGGGGATCACGATCGAAGCGAGGAAGCCCAACACGTACGCGACCACGTACAACGCGGCCACCACAACGACGAACCGCCAGCTCAACGCGGCACTTACCCGCAGCAGCAGTGGAACGCGGCTGCTGATCTCCGACTCCGGTGCGCTCACGTGCCTCACGTTAACTGTTCGGACCCTGGCGGACGCGGAACCTGATGGGGATGATCCGTTCGTCAGGGGAGGACGAAAGTGATCAAGCCGGAAGACTTGACCGAGATCGAACGCCAGGTCGCCGGATCCTATGCGGGCGGCACCGAGATCGACCTGACCGGACAGAGCGTCCGCGGTGAGGTGCTCACCGGGTTGCTGACCGGCATGTACCGCGTACCGCGCAAGGGATTGCCCGCGCTCCGACTGCGAAACGCGCGGATCACCGGCAGCTTCGAGCTCGAAGGCACCCGTGTGACGCGGGTCATCGACCTCACCCACTGCACGTTCGAGGAACCGCTGGACCTCCGGATGGCGAGGCTCATCGGGCTCCGGCTCCGCGGCACCCGCGTCCCCGGCCTGCAGGGCCGCAACCTCCGCGTCTTCAGCGACCTGGTCCTCGAAGCCGGCTTCACCTGCACCGGCACGGTCGACCTCACCGACGCCGCCGTCGACGGCACCCTCCGGCTGGCCGGCGCGGTGCTGAGGAGCGAGACGTCCCACGCTTTCCTCGGTGCTCGTCTCCGGGTGAGCGGATCCGTCCAGGCCATCGCGATGCGCGCCAACGGCGAGGTCCGGCTGAGGGGCGCGACGATCGGCGGCAGCGTCCACCTGGGCGGCGCGCGGCTGATCAACACAGGCAGGGACGCGCTGGAGGCGTCCGGCATCGTCGTCGCGGGCAACATCTTCTGCAACGCCGAGGGTGGCAGGTTCACCGCGGACGGCCGGGTGCTGTTCGACGGCGCGCGGGTCGGCGGCAACCTCGAGTTCACCGGCGCCAGGCTGAACTCCACCCACCGCGTCGAGAACCAGGTGCTGGTGCTGCCGCACGGACTGGCCGACGAGGCGGCGACGCTGGTGGGCGACCGCATCCGGGTCGAGGGCAACGTCGAACTGGACGACGGCTTCACCAGCACCGGCACGGTCCGGCTGCCCAACGCGATCATCGGCGGCTACCTCCGGCTGTCCGGCGCGGTGATCGGGCCGCGCGACGTCGCAGAGGAGCTCGCAGGTGACGTCACCAACCGCATTCCCGTCGCACTGCACGCGGACGGCATGCAGGTCCGCGGCGACGTCGAGGCCCGCAGCGCGGTCAACGGCGCGGGCATCCGATCACTGCCGTTGCAGACCTACGGCCAGGTGCGGCTGTCGAACGCGCAGATCCAGGGCAGCGCCAGCATGTCCGGGGTGTCGCTGCACGGGCCCGGCATCGACGTCCTGTTCGCCGACCGCCTGCAGATCGGCGGCACGCTCTTCCTGCGCGAGCTCAGGGCCAAGGGCTCGATCCGCCTGCAGAACGCGAACATCGGCTCCACGCTGGACCTCTCCGGCGCCGAGCTGACCCTGCCCCGGTTGCGCGCCAACAAGACGCAGAAGCCGTCGCTCGACGCCCGCGCCATCACGATCGGCAAGGACCTGCTGTGCAGCCGCGGGTTCACCGCGGTCGGCGGTGTGCGGATCCGGCTGGGCGAGGTCGGCAAGATGGCGACGTTCAGCGACTCGCACCTCGGCTCGAGCACCGCGGACATCGCGCTCAACGCGTACGGCCTCACCGTGCACCAGTTCCGCCTGCACATCCCCGCAGGCCAGCAGCCCAAGGGCAAGGTCGTGCTGAGCCGGTTGAAGGCGGTGTCGGTCACCGACGGACCGGGTCTGTGGGATGCGGAAGGCGGCGTGGCCGTCGACGACTTCGAGTTCGCCGGCATCACCGCTGATCCCGACGTGCCGGTGGAGACCCGGCTGAGGTGGCTGCTCAAGGTGCAGCCGGACTTCGCTCCAGGACCGTACGAGCAGCTCGCCGCCGTCTACCAGCAGGGTGGTGAGGAAGAGCTCGCGCAGAAGGTCCAGCTGGAGAAGCAACGCCGCCGCTACTCCGAGCTCGGCAAGGCCGGGCGGGTCTGGGGCGCGGTGCAGCGGTGGACAGTCGGTTACGGCTACCGGCCGTGGCTCGCGATCTGCTGGCTCGGCGTGTTCTGGCTGGGCGGCGCGCTCTGGTTCAACTGGCACCCGATGGTCAGGCTCAACAAGGACGAGGACCCGGTGTGGAACGCCTGGCTCCTCGCACTGGACCTGCTGATCCCGATCATCGACTTCGGCCACGACGGGAAGTGGCAGTTCACGGGCGCGTCACAGTGGATCTCGTCCCTGCTCGTCGCCGTGGGCTGGGTGCTGGCCTCGACCGCGGCGGCCGGCGCGGCTCGCGTGCTGAAACGGGTTTGATCTTGGGCGGTGCGTTCACACGATGTAGTTAACCGAGTGCTCTGGGCGTGCATTCGGGGTGCCGGGACTGGCAGAGTCGCCGACGTCGACTTGATCACGTTGATCGTCGGCGAATCCCTTGAGCGCCACCGAGTAGCGAGGTTTCCTGCGTTGTTCTCCGCCGATCTGCGAGCGAAGACGGGAGCGAACGGCATCCGCCGGTTCGCCACCCGAGCGCTGCTCGCTGTCGGTGGTGCGATCGCGGGTACGGCCGTTGCCTGGGCGCTGACCACGTCTTCCGCGCACGCTGCGGAAGACGTGCAGCAGTTCGACGCCGTCACCAAGATCGTCTCTGTGGACGAGAAGCTGCCGGTCGTCGTCCCCGCTGCCGCCGCAGTGCACAAGATCGACGAAACGCTGCGCGCCGAGCAGCAGAAGGCTCGCGCCGCCCTGCCGGACGTGCAGGTCCAGACGACGGTCGAAAAGATCGCCGAGCGGATCCTGCCGCAGGTCACCAGGATCGGTCAGTCCCACGCCCCCGCCACGGCGCGGTCGATGGACGTGACGTTCCCGGAGATCCCGGCTCCCCCCGCCGATGCCGGACAGTCGCCGGCCCCGGTGGTCTCGCAGTTCACCGGTCCCTCCGGTGCCACGTGGACGGATCTGCTGGAGTCGGGCGACTTCGTCGTGCCCGTCGAGCAGCGTCCGTCCCTGCCCAGCAACCCGTTCCCGAAGCTGCCCGTCCCGGCCCCCGCGCCGGTGCAGTGCACTTCGTGCTCCGACGGTTCTGGTTCCGCGAACGGCGGCAAGTCCGCTGCTCTGGCTGCGTCCGGCACCCACGGCACCTCGGTGACGCGCGCTCTCGCGCCGTCCACCGACGAGGTGACCGTCACGCCGGGCAAGCAGCCCGGTATCAACCCCGACTGATTCCAGCGCGCGGTCCGCGGCAGCCACCTCCCCGGCTGTCCGGAAGTCGACCGTCGCGCTTTTTCTTGCGCTCCTTCCGGTCGCTCACCGCGTGCGCCTCCCCCGGTGATGACGCGCCTTCCCCAAGCGCGTCCGGCCCCACCCCCAGAACCCCCGTCGTCGAGACGGGACATTTGGAAGGAGACCCAATGCAGACCTGGGCAAAGCGCGGAATCCAGTCCGCGTTTGTCACTGGTGGTTTGCTGATGCTCGGTACGGGCATCGCTTCTGCCCAGGAGAACGTCAACCCCGACTCGGCACCGTCGCCCGTTGACGTGGGCGTTTCGGTTCCGGTGAAGGTGGACCAGAACAACCTGGGCACCCCCGCCAAGAACCTGAACGTTCCCAAGATCGACCGCACGATCAGCACGGACCGCGTCACCAGCGCGGTGCCAGTCCGCACGGCTGCGCCCGTCGCCCACCCGCTGATCAAGCAGGCCACCGACCGCGTGCAGCTGGCTGCCGCGCAGGGCCTGCTCCGCGGCAACACGGTCCAGGCACACGTCGATGTGCCGATCCACATCTGCGGCAACGCGATCGCGGTCCTCGGCAACGCCGAGGCGGTCGGCGACTGCGACCAGGTGACGCACCGCGACGGCAGCATCGTCACCGACGGCGAAGGCCAGGCTCTCGCCGGCAACGTCGTCGCCGTCAACCACATCCTGCCGATCCAGCTCACCGGCAACGCGATCGCGGCGGGCGGCAACGCCATCACGGCGACCGACGCTTCGCAGGTGTCGACGACCGGCGGCCCCATCACCACCGACGGTGACAAGGGCGCGGTCTCCGGCAACGTCGTGGCCGAGCAGGGCGCGACGCCGATCCAGATCACCGGCAACGGTGTGGGCGCGGTCGGCATCGCCGAGGCCAACTCCACCGCCGACACGTTCGCCTCCTCCGAGGGCGACGTCGCCACCAGCGGCAATGACAGCTCGATCTCCGGCAACGCCGTGCCGATCCCGCTGGCTCCGCTGTTCGAGGTGAACGGCAACGCGGTCGGCGGTGCGGCCAACGCCGCCACCCAGTCGACGCAGACCGGTACCGCGTACGCCGGTGGCAACACGGCGACCGACGGCAACCCCGCCACGCTCGCAGGCAACATCGTCGAGCCCGCGCTCGCCGGCCCGATCACGGTCGACGACAACGCGGTCGCCGGTGGTGGCAACGCCACGGCGATCAGCGACACGACCAACGAGTCGATCGCGGGTGGCCAGAAGAACACCAACGGTGCGGACGCCACGGGGTCCGGCAACATCGCCGACGCGCCGATCTCGCTGCCCACCGCCGTGGGTGGCAACGGTGCCGCGGTCATCGGCAACGCGCTGACCGACCACACGAACGAGGCGACGTCGACCGCGGGTGGCCCCGGCTACACCCTGGGCGACAACTCGGTCCTGTCCGGCAACATCGTCGACGCTCCCCCGGCCACGGCCGTGGACGTGTGCGGCAACGGTGCCGCCGGCGCCGGCCAGGCGGCCGGCACCTGCGAGAACGACGTCAAGTCGGGTACCTCGGGCTACGTGGGCACGACCGGCAACGACTCGGTCGTCTCCGGCAACGTGGTGCAGACCCCGCTGGCCGCTCCGGCCGAGGCCTACGGCCTGGCCAGCGCGGCCGCCGGTTCCGCCACGGGTTCGGCGGACGAGACCAAGGACGTCCGCTCCGGCGGTCAGCCGAACACGGTCGACGACAAGGGCACGGTCTCGAGCAACGTCGTGACCGCCCCCACCGCGGCCGCGGCGCAGGTCTTCGCGGTTACCGCCGGTCTCGTGGGCAACACCGAGTCCGACACCTCGAACGACACGTCGGTCACCGCCGGCGGGGACCCGAAGGCCACCGGCAAGAAGAGCTCGGTGTCCGGCAACATCGTCCAGGCCCCGACCTCGACGCCGGCCCAGGTCTTCGGCGACGGCGTCACCCTGGTCGGCAACAACTCGACCAACGGTGACAACGCCACCGACATGAAGGCGGGTGGCCCCGCCCACACCGAGGGTGACGCGGGCTCGATCGCGGGCAACGTCGTGTCGGCTCCGGTCGCGTCCGCCACGCAGGTCCAGGGCTGGGCGGTCGGCGGCGGCAGCAACGTCGACTCCATCGTCACCAACGACCTCGACTCGGTCGCTGGCGGCAACGTCGACAGCAGCGCTGACGGCGGTTCGGTGTCCGGCAACCTCATCGGTGCGCAGGCCACCCCGTTCGTCCCGGTGCCCGGCAACTCGGTCTCCGCGGCGGGCATCACCAACTCCGACACGTTTACCGACACCAACACCGTGGCGGGTGGCGACAGCACCTCCACCGCCGAGGACGCCTCGGTCTCCGGCAACCTGATCCACGTCCCCGCGAACGCCATCGCCGGCTTCTACGCGAACGCGATCGCGGCTGCGGGCCAGGCCAACACGGTCACCGACAAGGTCTCGCACACCCAGGCCGGTGGCGACATGGAGACGGACGGCAGCGGCCCGCTGACCGCCCGCGAGATGACCGTCCCCGTCGAGGCGGCTGCCAAGGTCGCGCGGATTCCCGTCGAGGTCCTCGGCCAGGCGACCACCGCGGGCACGAGCGACGACACGCAGCTCACCGGCGAGGACCAGGGCACCCTGCGTGCCACCCAGCTCAAGGGCCTCGAGCTGCCCAAGGGCGTGGACAGCCTGCTCAAGGCCAACGAGGTTCCGGCGTTCCACGGCATCGACCAGCTGCCGGTGAACAGCCTGCCGAGCGTTGACGGCCTGTCCGCGATGGCCGGCCAGCTGCCCACCCCGGCGCTGCCCGGTGTCGCTCAGGAGCGCACCGAGCTGCCGACCGGCCTCGGTGGCGTGGCGAACCTGAACCCGAACGTCCAGGGTCTGCCCCTGGGCCAGGTGCTGGAGGCCGCCAAGGGCCTGCTCCCCGGTGCCGCCGCCGAGCGTTCGCTGCCGTCCCTCCCGGTGACCGCCCCGGCCCTGCCGGTGCCGGTGCAGCTGCCCGCTCTGCCGACCGAGCGCTCGCTGCCCGCTCTGCCGCTGGACGGCCCGGCCTCCCTCTCGGGTATCAACCTGAACCCGACCCAGGGCCTGGCCCCGAAGGCCGAGGAGCGCTCGCTCCCGCAGCTGCCGCTGGACACCCCGGCGCTGGCCATGATCGACCCGGCCAACCTGTTCCAGACGGTGACCGGCTCGCTGTAACACCCCGCAGTTGTAACACCCTCCTCCGGTAAGAAGCTGAGCCCCGGCGACACGACGGTGTCGCCGGGGCTCGGTGCCGTCCGGGGGACTTTCGCGTTCAGCGGTTCTCTGCGGTGGCGATCATGTCGTCCGGAGCGGCGTCACCGTCGCTCGTCACCCAGTGGATCTGCGGGCTGTCCCCGACGAGCTGCCTGATCAGCGACGAGATCGGCGAGCCGTCGCCGAAGTCGTGTTCGGCGAGCACGGCCAGGACCGCGTCGCCGTAGCGGGCGACGGTGAAGTCCGGGCGCAGGCCCGCCCGCAGTGCGCGGGCCGCGTCCAGCAGGGAGTCCGGACTCGTGATCAGGACGAGGGTCACGAGGGTGCCGCGCGTGCGGGCGCGGATCAGCGACTGCTCAAGGCGGTCGAGCAGCAGTGCGTGTCCGGGCAGGCCTGTGAGCGGGTCGTGCAGCACAGACCGTGTCTAGCCGAGGTCACGCCGGTTGACCAGCATTGCCGCGCCGAAGACAGTCAGCCAGGTGAAGCCGATGGCGACGGTGAGGCGTTGGAAGAGCCCGCCGAACTCCACCAGGCTCGGTGTCTGGGCGAAGGCGGCGCTGCTCAGGAGGAACATCGCGATGAACGCCACGCCCGACGTGATCGAGAACCACGGGCGGAAGCGGCGAGCGAGAACGAAGCAGGCGAGCGGCCAGCCCACGAACGTCGGTATGGCGAACAGGTCGTGCACCAGGCCGTGCCAGGTGTACTCGGACAGGGCAGGGCTTCCCGGCGGATAGCCGCTGACCGGGTCGGTCGTGAAGATGCCGGAGCCGATCAGGCCGATGCCGACGGCGCCGATGAGCAGCGATCCCCAGAACCCGATGCGGGTGCCGATGGCGAACGCCACCACGAGCGTGCCGGCCACGATGAAGTTCGCGGTCTGGACCCAGCTCGCCAGCTGCAGCGAGCTGACCGGGTGGCGCAGGGGCGAGTAGTCCGGGACCAGGGCGCCGTTGATCAGGAACGTCAGGACGAAGAGCGGGCCCGCGATCACGCCGCAGAGCGCCAGGCGGTTCACGACAGACGGGCGCGCACGGCGGCCGTGTCGACGCCGAGGTGAGCCAGCAGGTCGGCGGCCGGGTCCGGCCGGTCGTTGGCGAGCAGAGCCAGGACGAACTGTTCGGCGGTCGGATGGACGGCCCTGCTTCGCGGGGTCGGTTTGATCGCGCGGAGCAGGGTGGCGCGGGCGGCCGTGGTCAGGGGCGGGCGTTTGGTCGCGGCGGGCACGACGGTCGCGGCGAACTCGCCGGTGTCGATGCCGATCGCGGTGAGCGCGGCTCGGTCGAGGCCTTCCAGGCCTGCACGGGCGGTGGCCAGATCGACGCCGAGTGCGGTGACGGCGGCCGGCTCGTGCAGCAGGCCGAGGAGCAGGTGTTCGGTGGAGAGGCGGCGGTCGCCTCTGCGTCGGGCCTCGGCCTGCGCGGCCATGATCACGCGAGTGCGCACCTGTTTCACGTCGTCCCCCTGTACTTGGCGTGCACGGACTGACGGGACATGCCCAGCGCGTCACCGATCTGTTCCCACGACCAGCCCTGTTCCCTGGCGCGGGCCACGGAGACCGCCTCGACGTGTTCGGCGAGGCGGCGCAGTGCCCCGACGGCGCGCAGGCTGGTCGCGGGATCGACGGAGTTGATCTGACGCGTGAGCTCGTCCACGTTTGTCAGGCTAGACTGACAAACGTGCGTCGTCAACGTGGACTGACGTCAGCCAAGTGCGTAAACGTCACCTTCGGAGGCGGCGAAGATCTCTCCGGTGAACTCTGCGCGCGCTGCGGCCACGGCCGCGAACCGGTCGTTGCCCGGCCAGAAGTGCGTGAGCATCAGACGACGGGCCCCGGCCTGCCGCGCCCACGCTCCCGCTGCCGCCGACGTCATCAGCAGGCCGGAGGTGTCGCCGGGCCGGTCGGTCGCCTCGACGATGAACAGGTCCGCGTCCCCGCCCAGCGCGGCCAACGCCGGCGAAGGACCGGTGTCACCGGTGTAGGCGAGGACACGGGACGACTCCAGCCGGACGCCCGCGTTCGGGACGAAGTGCGGCAGGTCGACCCCGGTCAGCCTGAACGGTCCGACATCCCACGAGCCCGGCAGCTCGAAGACGTCGAAGACCTCGTCCAGTGGCACGTCCGGTTCGAGGCCCTGCACGGTGCCGAGCACCCCCGGCGGGCAGTACAACGGCAACCGCCCACGCCGTCCGTAGTGCTGCATCCGGAACAAGCCGTGCAGGTCAGCGCAGTGATCGGGATGCTCGTGCGTGATCACCACAGCATCCGGCCCCTCCGGCCACAGCTCCAGCAACCGGGGCAGCGTGCCGTAGCCCAGGTCCAGGACGACCCGGAAGCCGGACTCCTCGACGGCGAACCCGCTGCACGCCCGCCCCGGCTCCGGGTAGGCGCCGCAGCTGCCGAGAACCGTCAGCCGCACGACTTGCTCAACAGGATCTCGCGCGGCCCGAACCCCGACGCCGAGTAGAAGCCGACGGCGTCCTCGTTGGTGGCGAAGATGCCCGCGAACACGACCGAAGCGCCGTGAGCCGCAGCCACCTTCTCCGCCTCCTGGACCAGCGCCGCACCGACGCCCTGTCCGCGAAAGCCGTCCAGCACCACGGTGTGGACGTCGGCTCCGCGGCGCGGCACCAGGATCTGGTGGTCGGGCGGCGGTGGCAGCAACACCACCTCCGCCATGCCGACCACCTCGCCCGCCACCTCGGCGACCGAGATCAGCGCAGAGCCGACGACCTCCTCGAAGTGCCGCTGCACAGCGGCGGCATCGGGAACGCGAAAGACGTCGGGGTCGAGCTGGACGTGGCGTTCGGCGTTGGCCAGGCGCAGCCGGACGAGGGCGGGCACATCCCCGCGCTCGGCCGGTCGGAGGTGAGGGCTCACCTCACTCATGATCCACGCGAAGCCCGGAAAGCCGGAAGGATGGCCGCATGACCCTGCCTGCCCTCCCCGAGGAGTCCTTCCAGCGCGTGCTCTGCGTCGTCGCACACCCGGACGACATGGAGTACGGCGTGTCCGCGGCCGTCGCCCGCTGGACCGCCCGCGGCATCGAGGTCGGCTATCTCCTGCTCACCCGCGGCGAGGCCGGCATGCCGAACCCGCCGGAGGAAACGGCACGCCTGCGCGTGGCCGAGCAGCAGGCCGCCTGCGCCGTCGTGGGCGTCAAGCACCTGACCGTCCTCGAACACCCGGACGGCGTCCTCGTCCATGGCCTCGACCTGCGCCGTGACATCTGCCGTGAGATCCGCCGGTTCAAACCGGACGTCGTGCTCGGCACCGGCTATGAGATCGAAACGCCGTTCGGCTTCGACCAGGCCGACCACCGCGCCGCCGGCCTCGCAACGCTCGACGCGCTGCGCGACGCGGGCAACCGCTGGATCTTCCCGGAGCAGATCGACGACGAGGGCCTCGAACC
The DNA here is from genome assembly GCF_003269295.1 of Lentzea atacamensis. Lineage (GTDB taxonomy): Bacteria > Actinomycetota > Actinomycetes > Mycobacteriales > Pseudonocardiaceae > Lentzea > Lentzea atacamensis. The sequence continues at coordinate 216,383 of NZ_QLTT01000002.1, forward strand.
GCACTCCGCGCGCTGGTACATCGTTCCCGGACTCCCCGGTCACGGCGCGACCCACGGCGTCGACGTCACGGGCGAACCGCTGCGACGCGGCATCGCCTCGCTGGAGGCGCACGCGGAGTACCTGGCCGCGCTCCCGGACCACCCGGCGCCGGCTGACTTCATCCCGAAGTTCGCGGCGATGAGCGGCAAGGCGATGGGCGTCGAGCACGCCGTTCTGTTCCGCGCTCACGACCTGCAGGCTCCGCCGGAGTTCTTCACGGAAGAGGTGCAGGACTGAAGGCGCACAGGATCGGTCGGGTCATGGGGCCGGACCGGTACTGCGACGAGGTCGTTCCAGGCACGGTGAAGGTGGAGGTGCTCGTCCGGACCGAGAACACGCTCGCCTTCCGCCCACCTCTGCCCGGCTTCGGCACCGATCACATCATCGTGATCCCCACACGACACGTCTCGTCGTTGCTCGACCTGGACGACGACCTGACAATCGAGCTGCTCTCCACGGTCAAGAATGTCGCCGCGCTGGCTGTCGACCAGCACGGGGGCTGCCAGGTGCTCACCACGCTGGGCGACGAACAGCACAACAAGCACCTGCACTGGCACGTCGCTGTCGGCGACGGGGTCGCCAGGTTCGTGCCACGCGCCTGAGCGCTAGGCCTGGGCCAGGTCGGTGAAGCGGCTGTAGTGCAGCTGGTGCGCCACGGTGATGGTCGCGGTCGGGCCGGCACGGTGCTTGGCGATGATCAGGTCGGCCTCGCCCGCGCGCGGGTCGTCGCGTTCCCACGCGTCCGGGCGGTTGATCAGGATGACCATGTCGGCGTCCTGTTCGAGGGAGCCGGACTCGCGGAGGTCGGACAGCATCGGGCGCTTGTCGGTTCGTTGCTCGGGGCCGCGGTTCAGCTGGGAGATCGCGATGACCGGGACGTGGAGCTCCTTGGCGATCAGCTTCAGCGAGCGGGAGAACTCCGAGACTTCCTGCTGGCGGGACTCGGACTTCTTGCCTGAGCTCATCAGCTGGAGGTAGTCGACGACCATCAGCTTGAGATCGTGGCGCTGCTTGAGGCGGCGGGCCTTGGCGCGGATCTCCATCATGGTCAGGTTCGGGCTGTCGTCGACGAACAGCGGCGCCTCGCTGATCTCGCTCATGCGGCGGGCCAGGCGGGTCCAGTCGTCGTCGCTCATCTTGCCGCCTCGCATGTCGCCGAGGCGGATGCGGGCCTCGGCGGAGAGCATGCGCATGACGATCTCGGTGCGGCTCATCTCCAGGCTGAAGATGGCGCTGGTCAGGCCGTGCTTCACCGAGCACGAGCGGGCGAAGTCGAGGCCCAGCGTCGAGTTGTGGGTCGGGATCATCGTCTTGCCCGCGAGGTAGAGGTGGTCGTGGTTGTCGACCTCCACGCACCGCACCGGCACGGACGCGACGGGGCGTACCGCGACGATCTCCACCTGGTCGTGCCGGCCCAGGCCCGCGATCAGCTCGTCGACGTCGCGGCGCAGGCGGGCGAACCGGCCGTCGATCTGCAGTGCCGCCAGCAGTTCCTCGCGCTGCTTGCGGGAGGCCCGCAGGTACGCGGCGGGGATGTGCGGGTCGTCGGCCAGGTCCAGGTCCTTGGCCACGCGCAGCTCTTCGTCGGTCAGCTCCAGGTCGCCCAGGCCGGACAGGAAACGACCGAGCGCGCGCGGGGACAGCGGCAACGAGGCGGTGGGCAGCTCCCACGCCGCCGACATGCGCACGAACACGCGGCACACGCCGACGCGCTGGAACAGCTGCGCGGTGGTGCGGATCGCCCAGAAGCCGCCGGTCTCGCTGCACGACTCCGTGAGCCACTGGTGCTCGGCGTCGGCCACGATCACCGCGCCGTCGGAGAACTCGACCTCGAAGCACGGGCGGCCGGTCATCACCTCGGTCGCGGCGACCACGCGCGTCGGGCGGCCGTCCGCGCCCATCAGGAAGTCGCCGACCGAGACCGAACCCATGGTGGTCCAGCCCGAGGGCGTGGGCAGCGGGGTGTCGAGGGCCAGCGCCTTGCCGACACCGGGACGGGCGGCGACGATGATCATCTGGCCGCCGTGCAGGCCGTTCGTCAGCTCGTCGAGGTCGGCGAAGCCGGTCGGGATGCCCTGCGAGATGCCGCCGCGCGACGCGATCGCGTCGATCTCGTCCATCGTCGGCTGGAGCAGGTCTTCCAGCGCCACGTAGTCCTCGGTCGTGCGGCGGTCGGTGACCTCGTAGATCGCCGCCTGTGCGCGGTCGACCACCTCGTCGACGTCCGCGCCCTCGGCACCGTTGTAGCCGAGCTGCACGATGCGCGTGCCCGCCTCCACCAGACGGCGCAGCACCGCCTTCTCGGCCACGATCTCGGCGTAGTAGCCGGCGTTCGCGGCCGTCGGCACCGTCGCGATCAACGTGTGCAGGTACGGGGCGCCACCCACGCGCAGCAGTTCGCCGCGGCGCTCGAGCTCGGCGGAGATGGTGATCGGGTCGGCGGGCTCGCCGCGGCCGTACAGGTCGAGGATGCAGTCGTAGATCGCCTGGTGTGCCGGGCGGTAGAAGTCGTTGGGCGCGAGGGCCTCGATGACGTCCGCGATGGCGTCCTTGGACAGCAGCATGCCGCCCAGCACCGACTGCTCGGCTGCGAGGTCCTGCGGCGGCTGACGCTCGAATCCGGGTTCCGCCATACCCCGGTCGTCCACCAGCGCCACTGCCAAATCACCCCTGCGAAGAGTCGAGAGCCGGTGTCTGTCCCCTAGTTGTACAGCGCGACACCGACAATTCCGGGCGGCCACGCTGTGCGATGGTGATCGCCCGAGTCGCGACGCTAGAGGGACCCGTCCGGAGCAAGCAAACCAGCGTGTGGATCGCCCTGTGGACAACTGGGGGACAACCTGTGGATGGTTGCCCACAGGGGTGGAGCCGCTGGGGACAACCTGTTGACAACCGGTAGGGTGACGGAAATAACCGCAGCTCAGACGCTGTGAACAACTTGTGGAAAAAGTTGTGCGCCACACCCTCGGCGTGTCGCGAGAATCCGCCTCTTCGGCGTGTCGCGACCAGGCCGGGCACATCGGTTATCCACAGGACGTGGACAGGGCGGTGCTGGGCCGAACGAGCGAAAGCGCCACCTACTCGGAGCATTCCGGGTAGGTGGCGCCTCAGCAATCGCAACCAGCGTGAAATGCCCCCGAGGGGGTCACGACACGCGGTTCGCGTTGCGGGAGTTACTCGGCAGCGGTAACGACGAGCGGCAGCGCGACGGTGACCTCGGGGTGGAGGCGAACCGTCACCGAGTGCTTGCCGGTGGTCTTGATGTGACCCGGCAGCTCAATGGCGCGCTTGTCCAGGACGAGACCGCCCGCGGTCTTCTTCACAGCCGCCGCGACGTCGGCGGTGGTGATCGAACCGAACAGCTTGTTCGAGCCGGCCGCAGCCTTCGCGGTCAGCGTCACGCCACCCAGGCCCTCGAGCTTGGCCTTGAGCTCCTTGGCGTGGTCCAGGTCGCGCACGCGACGGGTGTCCTGCGCGCGCTGGATGACCTGGATCTGCTTCTGCGCACCGCGGGTCGCGACGATCGCGAGACCGCGCGGGAGCAGGTAGTTGCGGCCGTAGCCGTCCTTGACCTCGACGATGTCGCCGGGAGCGCCAAGGCCGGAAACGTCAGCGGTGAGGATGAGCTTCATCGTTGAGTCCCCTTTCCTTAGCGAGCGGTCGAGGTGTAGGGCAGCAGGGCCATCTCACGGGCGTTCTTCACGGCAACAGCGACGTCGCGCTGGTGCTGCGAGCAGTTGCCGGTGACACGGCGGGCACGGATCTTGCCGCGGTCGGAGATGAACTTCCGAAGCAGCGTCGTGTCCTTGTAGTCGATCAGGCTCGCGCTCTTGTCCTTGCAGAAGGCGCAAACCTTCTTCTTGGGCTTGCGCACAGGCGGCTTGGCCATGTGTCTCTAACTCCTGGAATACGCAGTGATCAGGTTCTGGATGACCGGTGCAGCGGTCTAGAAGGGGGGCTCGTCGGCGAAGCCGCCACCCGAGCCGGCCGGCGGGGCGGAACCCCACGGGTCGTCAGCGGGGGCGCCACCGCCACGAGACTGCGAGGGACCGCCGCCGAAGCCGCCGCCACCGCCGCCGTCTCCACGGCTGACCTTGTTGACCTTCGCGGTCGCGTAGCGCAGCGAGGGGCCGATCTCGTCGACCTCAAGCTCCACGACGGTGCGCTTCTCGCCTTCCTTCGTCTCGAAGGAACGCTGGCGCAGCCGTCCGGAGACGAGCACGCGCGAACCGCGGGTGAGCGACTCGGCCACGTTCTCGGCGACCTGCCGCCACACGTTGCACCGCAGGAACAGCGCTTCGCCGTCCTTCCACTCGCCGGACTGGCGGTCGAAGGTGCGGGGCGTGGAGGCGACCGTGAAGGACGCCACCGCGGCACCGCTCTGGGTGAAGCGAAGTTCCGGGTCGGCGGTCAGGTTCCCGACCACCGTGATCGTCGTCTCACCAGCCATGTCTTGGGGGCTCCCCTGATTGAGGTTCGTCAGGCCTTGACGGCCGACTTGGCGGGCTCGCGGCGCAGGACCTTCGTCCGGAGCACCGTCTCCTGCAGACCGAGCTGGCGGTCCAGTTCCTTCACCGCGTCGGGAGTCGAGGTCAGGTCGAGCACCGCGTAGATACCCTCGGTGTTCTTGTTGATCTCAAAGCTCAGCCGGCGCTTGCCCCACACCTCGACCTTCTCAACGTTGCCGCCAGTGGTGCGGATGACGTTGAGGAACGTGTCGAGAGACGGCGCGATCGTGCGCTCGTCAAGGCTGGGGTCGAGGATGACCATCACTTCGTAATGACGCATGAGGACCACTCACCTCCTGTGGACTCGCGGCCACGGGCTCTCCGTGGCAGGAGGGTCGTCGCGTCAGCAACTGAAGAAGGGTAACAGAGCGCGTCCGGCGACTACGCAGGGGTGCGGCGGAGCACCCAGGTCCGCACCAGCGCGCCCGTCACGCAGGCCAGCATCAGCACCGCGAGCAGCACCGGGACGCCGACGCCACCCGGTCCGCCGAGCCGGGGCAGCGCGGTCGCGCGACCGGCGGCCTGGACCGGGTCGCCGTCGAGGCCGTTTCCGTTGGAGGCGCGGGGAACCTGCGAGCCGTACCGCACGCCGGGCGACGGCGAGTAGAGGCCGGGCATCGCGAACGGCAGCGAGCCGTAGCTGAACAGAGGCACGCGGCCGAAGTTCGTGCCGAGCGGGTAGAGGGAGAAGTCGCGGTTGTTCGGGGCGCCCTGCGGCGTTCCCGGTGTGCCGGGACTCACACCCGGCTGACCGGGCGGCGTGCCCGGCTGCGGCTGGGGCTGCCCGGCGGGCGGCTTCGGGGCCTGGATGCCGCCGACCGCCTGCTGCGAGGCGTCCGCGATCGCCTTGCTGCCGTCCTGGACCGGCGCCGCGACCTGGTTCACCCCCGTCACGACGACCTGGCAACCGCTGGTCAGCGTCGCGCGAACGGTCTTGTCGAGCGTCCCGATGATCGGTCCGAGCAGCGGGATCTTCACCAGTTCGGCCATCACGGCGTTCGCGATCGTGGCACCGCTGATGGTCGTCGTACCGGTCTGCACCGCACCGATCGGCATGGGCTTGACCTGCGAGAACGCCTGCTTGAACGGCTCGACGAGCGGCGGGCCGAGCAACGGCACAGCGCGCACGAGGTCGGTCACCGGCTGGAGCACCGCGTTGGGACTGAGCGAGACCGGAGTTCCCGGCGTGCCCTGCACGCTCGTGGCACAACTGCCCACGACGATGGGCTCGGCTGCGGTGGCCGGAACCACGCCCACGGAGGCGGAGGTCAGCGCCAGCAGCGTCGCGGCGGTGACGCTCAGCAGTCGCATGTGAACTCCTTTCCTACTCTGTAGTAGTAACGACCGTAGGTCCTGGTCGTGACGCAGGCCATCCCCAGTTTTCGCAATTACTCCTATCGGCGGCGGCTGCGATGTCGTTATGGACGACGACTACCCTCCTAGTCCATGCGCATCGGGGCCCATGTTCGCGACGACGACCCGGTCGGCGCCGCGGCCGAACGCGGGGCCGAGGTCGTCCAGTTCTTCCTGTCCGATCCGCAGGGCTGGAAGAAGCCGAAGCCGCACCCGCAGACGGAGGCACTGCTCACCTCCGATCTGGAGGTGTTCATCCACGCCCCGTACATGATCAATATTGCGTCGCTGAACAACAAGATCCGGATTCCGTCCAGGAAGAACGTGATCCAGCACGCCGAGGCCGCCGCGACGGTGGGCGCGAAGGGCCTGATCGTGCACGGCGGCCACGTCACCAAGGGCGAGGACCTGGCGGACGGCTTCGCGAACTGGCGCAAGTTCTTCGAGCGGCAGGTCGCCGAGGGCGGCTTCGCGGTCCCGATCCTGATCGAGAACACCGCGGGCGGCGACAACGCCATGGCCCGCACCTTCGACTCCCTCAAGATGCTGTGGGACGCGGTCGGCGAGTTCGGCGCGGGCTTCTGCCTCGACACCTGCCACGCGTTCGCCGCGGGTGAGGACCTCGTCGGCATCGTCGACCGGGTGAAAGCGATCACCGGTCGCATCGACCTGGTGCACCTCAACAGCTCACGCGACGAGTTCGGTTCCTCGCGCGATCGGCACGACAACATCAAGACTGGCACCATCGACGCCGATCAGCTCGTGGCCGTCGCCGCGAGCGCAGGATGCCCGGTCGTGGTGGAGACACCGGACGAGGGCCAGGCCGCCGACATCGCGTACCTGCGCGATCACGCCGGCCGGTGAAGACCGTGCACGAGGTGGTGAGCGTGACGCCCGAGCGTGACGACGCGGGGCGTTTCGCGAACCGCTTCGGCAGGCCGGCCGCCGCCGTGCTCGTGCTGCTGTGCGGGCTCACGCTGCTGCTGGGCTTCATCAACAAGGACCGCTGCACCGGTCCCGCGTTCGACCAGTGGGGCCGCACGCAGCCCGACTACGACGAGCGCAACAAGCAAGAGGTCTGCTACTCCGACATCCAGCACCTCTGGATCGGGCGCGACATCGACCGGCACGTCTTCCCGTACGTCGACGGCGGCATCAACGACAAGGGCATCCTCGTCGGCGGCTCCGTCGAGTACCCGGTGCTCACCGGCCTGGTGATCTGGGCGGGAGCGATCTTCGCGCACAACGACGCGGAGTACCTGCTCTTCTCCTCGCTGCTGATGGCGCCGTTCGGCCTGCTCACGGGCTGGATCCTGGGCAAGCTCGCCCGCTGGCGCGCGTTGCTGTGGGCGATCGGGCCACCGCTGATCCTCTACGCGTTCCACAACTGGGACCTGCCGGTCGTGCTGTGTTCGGCGGCTGCGGTCTACGTCGTGCACCGCTGGAACCGGCCACTGGTCGATCGGGCGACCGTCGCATCCGTCCTGCTGGGCCTGGGGTTCGCGTTCAAGGTCTACCCGGCCGCCTTCGTGCTGCCGCTGATGCTCTTCGTCGCCACCGGTGGCTGGCGCGGCCGGGAACTGCCGGAGGGCAAGAAGGCCGACATCGCCGGCGCGATCAAGGTTGGGCTCGCCTCGATCATCACGGTCGTGCTGGTGAACCTGCCGTTCGCGGTCGCCGGCTACGACGGCTGGCTCGCGTCGTTCGAGTTCCAGCAGCTGCGCCGGGTCGACATCACCACGAACTCGATCTGGTACTGGGGCCTGCGGCCGTTCATCGGCGACGACGCGATGCAGTCGCTGGTCGGCGTCATCTCGCCGATCACGATCCTGATCTCGTTCGCGATCGCGGCCGGCTACGGCTGGCTGCGGTTCCGGCGCGAGGGCAGCTACCCGTGGATCGCGGTGTCGGGCGCGATGCTGTGCGGCTTCATGTTGCTGCACAAGGTCCACTCACCGCAGTACACGCTGTGGCTGGTGCCGTTCCTGGTGCTGCTGCGCGTGCGGCTGATGTGGGCGTTCGCGTACTTCGCGGTCGACCTGGCGATGGGCATCGGGATCTTCCGCTGGTTCTGGGCGATCGAGTTCGGTCAGCCGGCCGGGATCTACGACAGCTTCTCCGCACAGGCCGTCATGATCGGCGTGTGGGGCCGGGCAGCACTGCTCGTGGCGCTGTTCGTGGTGTTCCTCAAGGCTCGTGACGTCACCGAGGACGACCACGACGACACGAATTTCATCCGCGGAGCTGTAGCAGCGAAGAGCTGACTCGCCGCAGACTTCACGCGTGAGGGTGATCATCGTCCTGACGCTGCTGCTGGTCTGCGGCGCCTCCGGATCGCACGAGCGGTCGGAGGCGATCCGCTGGCTGCCCGTGTGGCAGGCCGTGCCGACGCTCTCCGCCTCCGTGCCGGACCAGAGCGTGCGCACGACGGTCGACCTCAGCGCGGGCGGCACGTCCGTCCGCATCCGCCTGTCGAACCTCATGGGCATCAGGCCGGTCCGCGTCGAGCAGGTCACCGTCACCGCGAACGGCGAGTCGCGGCAGCTGACGTTCGGACGCTCCCGCGGCGTCACGATCAGGCCGCGCGACGAGGTCTACAGCGACGCCGTGCAGCTGACCGTGACGACCACGCTGGAGATCAGCACGTACACCCCGGCCGGCACGCCCTGCCAGGCGCGCGCGTACCGCACGATCACGTCCGCGCGCTCGCACGTCTGCCTCGTGTCCGCGGTCGAGGTCGCGGGCTTCACGGCGCCGGGCGCAGCGGTGATGTTCGGAGACTCGATCACCGAGGGCGACTGGGAGGGCACCTGGCCGTCGCTGGTGAAGAGCGACCACGCCGTGCTGAACGCGGGCATCAGCGGCAACGGCGTCGTGTTCGGCGACGCCCCGATGATCACTCGCGTCTACCGCGACGTCCTCTACAGCGACGAGGTCCGCAAGGTCGTCCTGCTGGGCGGCATCAACGACATCCAGAACGGCGTCAGCGCGGAGAACGTCATCGCGGGCATCCGCACCATCGTGCTGCGGTGCCGCAACGAGGGCGTGCAGGTGCTCGTCGGCACGCTCACCCCGTGGCGCGGCTGGGTGAACTGGACCGAGGAGCGGGAACGGCAGCGCCAGCGGACGAACGACTGGATCCGCGCCACCTTCCCCGACGCGATCGACTTCGACGCCGTCCTGCGCGACCCCGCCGACCCGCTCAGACTGCGTCCGGAGTTCGACTCCGGTGATCACCTGCATCCGAACGGGGCCGCATACGGTGCAATGGCTCGCGTCGTGCGGGTGTGACGATCTGCCGGTCCGGTGCGTCGGCCAGGACGCCGGCCAGCGGGTCCTCCTCGCCCGACGCCCGGACGAGGTCGCGCTCCGGGTGGTAGATCTCCTTCAGGATGATCACGCACAGCCCGATGACCGCCGCGTCTCGCAGCAGCACGGCGCCGAGGAACCAGTCGATCGGCAGTCCCTTGTTGTCCGTGCCGAGGTAGAAGTACATCCGCGGCACCCACACGAGCGCGTCGAGCGCCATCCACGCCAGCAACAGCTTCCAGCGCGGCAACGCGAGCACCGCCAGCGGCACCAGCCACAGCGAGTACTGCGGGCTCCACACCTTGTTCGTCAGCAGGAACGCCGCCACGACGAGGAACCCGAGCTGCGCGAGCCGCGGCCTGGTCGGCGCGCTCAGTGCGACGTAGGCGATGCCGGCACAACAGACGAGGAACAGCACCGAGCTGACGGTGTTGAGGACCGTCGGCGCCTGCCCCTGCGTCAGTCCGGGGTCGAAGCCCTGCCACCCCGTCCACTGCGTCAGAACGTTGTAGATCGTGTCCGGGTCGGCGTTGCGCTCGGTGTTGAGGCGGAAGAACTCCTTCCACCCCGTGTGCGAGGCCGGGTTCAACGCGATCGGCGCGTTGACGAGCGCCCACGCCCCGATGGCTGACGCAGTGGTGGTGAGTCCGGCCTTCACCCGGCCAGAACGCCAGCACAGCAGCAGCAACGGCCCGAGCAGGAACAACGGGTAGAGCTTCGCCGCGCCACCCAGGCCCAGCAGCACACCGGCGAGCACCGGTTTCTTCCGCGCCCACGCCAGCAGACCGGCCGTGGCGAACGCCGTCGCGATCGTGTCGAAGTTCGTGAACGCGTGGACGATGACCAACGGCGACACCGCGGCGATCGCGGCGTCCCACATTCTCCGCCGGGCGATGCGCGCAACGGAGAACACTGTCACGAGCCACGCCACGGCGAGCCAGAACGCCGTGACGTTGAAGTAGACGATCACCGTCATCGGCAGGCCCGGCACCAACGCCACCAGGCCCTGGGCCACGCGCGCGTTGAGCCACTGGAAGATGCCGGTGACGACCGGGTACTCCATGTACCGGACGTGCTCGGTCGGCTTGCCCTCGTCGTCCTTCCACGACGTGATGTACGGGAAGGATCCGCGCTGGTCGAGCCGTTCCGCGGTGTAGAGCGGCACGGTGTCCGAGTAGCAGAGCGCGGTGAACTGCCTGCTCCCCCGCCAGTCCAGCTGAACCTGGCCCTTTTCGTCGACGTACTGCTGGATGCACGGCGACTTCTGCACCCAGCCCGCCAGCAACGTCAGCACGGCGAGCAGCAGGATCACCCGCAGCGCCGTCCAGAAGTAGTTCCTGCCGACCTGCGCGTGCTCGCCGAGCGGACCGCCGAACGGTCTGCTCAGGGTGCGGGCGAGCGACTCGGTCCAGGTGGGGGCGACCCGATCCTCGTGAGTGAGCGAGTCGGTGTCCTCGGCGGGAAGCTCGGCAGGGCTGCTGGGCACGTCGCGGATGTTACGGCCAAGACCGTTTCGCCGTGGTCAACATCCCCGGACCGACGGTGTGCACGTCATGTCTTCTCCCTGCGAACTCTCTGCACGACTGCGATGACGGTGAACACGACCGTTGACGCCAGGAGGGCGAAGAACATCGGGTTCACATAGGGCGGGACGAGGTCGTAGGACGGGTTGCAGGGATTCGAGAGCGGGAACAGCGACTCCCTGTGGTCGGGGTCGAACTCCCAGGGCTGGTTGTACCGTGGCACACCTCTTCGATGTCGGGCACCGAGAGCGACCAGCAGGCCACGCGGCCCGGTTTCGACGACATCGTCCTTTTCTCCGTTGGTCGGGGCTCCAGACGTGCGAAGAGGGCCTGGTGCGCAATGCACCAGGCCCTCTCAGCTGTCTTGGGTACTACGTGTCCCCGGGATTTCGGCCATCACCAGGACCGGGCTTCGTGCTCGTGCTCGGCTTCGGGACGCCCGTCGGGTTGGGGCACAGGAAGCCCTGGCAGGGCTCCTCCGGCTCCGTCGGCCTGGTCTGGCTCGGCCTCGTCGGCTCGGTCGACCTCTGCGGCTCAGAGGAGGGCGCCTGGCTCGACGACGGCGGGTTCGACTTCGACGGCGGGTTGTACGGCCCCAACGGCTTGGCCTTCGGGAACTTCTCCATCTGCGTGCCGGCCAGCGCCTTGTTCATGAACGCCTGCCAGATCTTGCCCGGCACACCCGAACCGAAGATGTTCGCGCCGGACTTGTCGCGGATGGGCAGGTTGCCCTCGTTGCGGCCGACCCACACAGAGGCAGAGAGCGACGGTGTGTAGCCGACCATCCACGCCTTCGAGTTGAGGCCGGCACCCTGGCCCGCGCTCTCGGACAGTTCGTGGGTACCGGTCTTGCCGGCGCAGTCGCGACCACCCGCACACGGGATCGAGGAGCTCTTCGGAATCTCCTTCAGCACGTCGGTGACGTTGTCGGCGATGTCCTGGCTCTTGGTCTGGTCAGGGTCGAACGCCGAGATCGGCTTGTCCGCGTGCTGGTAGAGCACCCCGCCGTCCGGGCCGGTGATCTTCACGATGAAGAACGGCGCGCGGTAGACACCCCGCGCGGCGAACGTCGCGTACGCCGACGCCATGTCGAACGGCCGGACGACTGCCTGGTCACCACCGAGTGCGATACCGGCGTTCGGGTTACCGCCGTCCTCACCGACCAGCAGCTTCTTCGGACCGTTGCCGATGTTGACCTGCTCGGGGATGCCGGCCTGGTGCGCCGCCTTGACGGTCGGGCGGATGCCGATGTCGTTCAGGACCATGTCGTAGAACACGGTGTTCAACGACTTGATCATGGCGGTGCGGACCGGGCACTCCTTGCCGCACGAGTTGTCGTTCCCGGAGTTCTTGATCGGGTTCGGGACGCCGGGGAACCTGCGCGGCGACGTGCCGTCATAGGTCGTGCCCAGGCCGCGACCGTTCTGCAGTGCCGCGACCAGGTCGAACGGCTTGAACGACGAGCCGGGTTCCTGCAGCGTGCCCTTGGCGTAGTCGAAGGAACCACGGCCGTCACGGCCGCCCCAGTACGCGCGGACCGCACCCGTGGCCGGGTCGATCGCCGTCAGCGACGTCTTCAACGCCTCCGGCTGACCGCCCTTGATCATGACCTCGTCCACGGCCTCCTCGGCCGCAGTCTGCATCTTCGGGTCGATCGTCGTCTGGATCGTGACGCCGGTCTTCTGCGCCTGCTCGAACGTGACGTCGGTCTTCTCCTCGTCGAGAGCCTGCTGAACCTGGTCGACGATCAGGCCGCGCGGGCCGTCGAGCGACTTCGGCTGGGTCTCGGCGAAGGGCAGCGGCTTCGGCCACTCCTGGGAGTCGTAGTAGGCCTGGTCGATCCAGTTCTTCTGGAGCATCTGGCCCATCACGTACTTCCACTGCTTCTGGGAGTGCTCCTTGTCCTCGGACCAGGACGGCGTCTGGATCATCGCGGCGATCAGCGCGGCCTCGGAAGGAGTGAGGTCCTTCATCTCCTTCTTGTAGTAGACCTGCGCCGCGGCCTTGAAGCCGTTCGCGCCGCGGCCGAAGTACACGGTGTTGAGGTACGCGGTGAGGATCGTGTTGTGGTCCGACTCGTTGCTCATCTTGTAGGCCTTGACGAGCTCGGTGAACTTACGAGTCAGCGTCGCTTCCTCGTTGCGCGTCGCCTTCTTGATGTACTGCTGCGTCAGACCGGAACCACCACTGTTGCCGCCGGTCGCCTGGATCCAGACCGCGCGAATGATCGCCCGGTAGTCGAAGCCGGGGTTGTCGTAGAAGTTCTTGTCCTCGGCCGCGAGCACCGCGTGCTTGACGTTGTCGGGAATCTCCTCGTACGTCAGCATCGTCCGGTTCTCACCGGGAGCGGTGATCTTGGTCATCTCGCTGCCGTCGGCGTACTGCAGCGTGATCGTCTTGTTCTGCTCCGCCGCGATCTGCTCCGGCTTCGGCCAGTCGACCAGCGGGTACGCGACGGCGACCGCGATCACAGGACCGAGGATCATCAGGCCGAGTGCGACGAAAGCGCCGATTCGGATGCGCTTCCAGATCTTCTTCTTACGCAGGCGGCGCTCCTCCTCTTCGGTGAGCTCCGGCTCGTCGTCGTCGTAGTAATCGTCGTCGTCCATGCCACCCGCGAGCAGGAACTCGTCCTCGGGCTCGCGGTGCGTCAGCAGGTCGGGCTCGCGCTGCGTCGGCCGGTTGACGGGCGGCAGCTGCGTGGTCCGTTCCTCGCCCGGACTGCGCGGAGGCACGACGGGACGGCCGGGACCGCCAGGGCCGCCCTGAGGGCCACCCGGACCGTTCGGGCCACCGGGGCGACGACCGCCGGGAGGAGGCGGTGCCATGGGCATGCCTCCTGGAGGTGTGGGGGGACGGCCGCCAGGACCGCCCTGAGGGCCGCCGGGACCGTTCACGGGCCCCGGTGGACGCCCCGGGCCGCCCTGGGGACCGCCTGGTCCGTTCGGGCGGCGTGGGGGCTGCTGCTGTGGGAAACCGCCGGGTGGCGTGCCACCCTGGGGAGGGCGCGCGAAACCGCCGGGCGGGGTGCCCGGTCGTGGCTGACTCGGGACATCGCGCCTCGTACCGCCGCCGTCCGGGTCATCGCCGGTCGGCCATTGCGGCTCGCCTCCGCGCTGCCTGTCATCATGCTGGTCGTTCACGTGAAAAGGCCTCCCAGACCGGCGTGCATCAGCACACGGTTCGGTGGTCGTACTTCATCCGGAGCAGTGTCACCTGTGGGTCATTCCGCCGCAGTCCTCCTGCGTGGCTTTTCCAGTCCACGCTTCCCCAGGACGTATGACTGCACCAGGTGGTTCCAACTGCACGTGCGACAGACTTCAACCACGTACACGGTGAACTCGTCGAAGAGGGTTGCCATCTTCACCAGTTCTTCAGGTGTCCGCGCAGAACCGGTCGCGTGCTTGAGCTCGTCGCCGTAAACCCACGACACGTGCGTGAGGGGTTCCTTCCGGCACACCGGGCATGGCACTTCGGTCGCCGTTCCGTGGAACTTCGCAGCTCGCAGCAGGTACGGGGACGCGTCGCAGACCTCCATGGTGCCCGTGCGGCCGGCGTAGACCTCCGCCAGCAGCGCACGCCGCTGCAGCGAGTAGTCCACCACCTGCCGTTGGGTCAACACGTGACCAGAGTACGTGCCGCCCGCTCGCCACCGGTGGGCCGTTCAGGGCATCGCAAGCCGAGGCGATATGACGGTGTGCCACATCCCACACTGAAGAGGGGCGAACGATGTATCGCGGCGATATAATCACCTCACCTATCGGTGCGGGTGCGAGGAGGTGACTCGTGTTCGAGTTCGCGCTGCTCGGCCTGCTGCACGAGGCGCCCATGCACGGCTACGAGCTGCGCAAGCGCTTGCACGACCTGCTCGGAGCGTTTCGCGCGTTCTCCTACGGATCGCTGTACCCAACATTGCGGCGACTCCAACGTGCGGGCCTGATCGTGGAGGAGGGGCCGGAGGAGTCGGCTCTTTCTTGGGGACGTCGGGCTCGCAAGGTCTACAAGCTGACTCCGGAAGGCAAGGAGCGGTTCGCCGAACTCCTGGCCAACGCGGGGCCGCAGACCTGGGACGACGACTCGTTCGGAGTCCACCTGGCGTTCTTCTCACGCACGCCGGCCGACGTCAGGATGCGCATCCTGGAAGGTCGGCGACGGTGTGTCGAGGAACGCAGGGAGGGACTCCGCGAGCGGCTCACGCGCACGGGTGAGCAGATCGACCGCTACACCCGTGAGCTGCACAGGCAGGGCCTGGAAAGCACCGAGCGCGAAGTGCGGTGGCTCAACGAGCTCATCGCGCACGAAAAGTCCGAGCAGGACGAGTAGTACTCATCTTTGATCAAGGAGGACTCGGCAATGGGCGGAAATCGCCGCACCGTTCGAGTGGCCATCGTCGGGGTTGGCAACTGCGCGGCGTCGCTGGTGCAGGGCGTCCACTACTACAAGGACGCCGACCCGAGCACCCGCGTGCCCGGCCTGATGCACGTGCAGTTCGGTGACTACCACGTGCGTGATGTCGAGTTCGTCGCGGCGTTCGACGTCGATGCCAAGAAGGTCGGTGTCGACCTGGCAGAGGCCATCGTGGCCAGCGAGAACAACACGATCAAGATCGCGGACGTGCCGCCGCTGGGCGTCGTCGTGCAGCGTGGGCACACCCTCGACGGTCTCGGCCGGTTCTACCGCGAGACGATCGAGGAGTCGGACTTCGAGCCGGTCGACGTCGTCGCCGCGCTGCGCGAGGCCGAGGTCGACGTGCTCGTGTCGTACCTGCCGGTGGGCTCGGAAGAGGCCGACCGCTTCTACGCCCAGTGCGCCATCGACGCCGGTGTGGCGTTCGTCAACGCCCTGCCGGTCTTCATCGCGTCGGACCCGGAGTGGGCGGAGAAGTTCCGCGCGGCCGGCGTGCCGATCGTCGGTGACGACATCAAGTCCCAGGTCGGCGCCACCATCACGCACCGCGTGCTGGCCAAGCTCTTCGAGGACCGGGGCGTCCAGCTCGACCGCACCATGCAGCTGAACGTGGGCGGCAACATGGACTTCCTGAACATGAAGGAGCTGGAGCGCCTGGAGTCCAAGAAGGTCTCCAAGACGCAGTCCGTGACGTCGCAGCTCAGCCGCGACATCGGCAAGGACAACGTCCACATCGGCCCCTCGGACTACGTGGCGTGGCTCGACGACCGCAAGTGGGCCTACGTGCGCCTGGAGGGCCGCGCGTTCGGCGACGTGCCGCTGAACCTCGAGTACAAGCTCGAGGTCTGGGACTCCCCGAACTCCGCGGGCATCATCATCGACGCGGTCCGCGCGGCGAAGATCGCCCTGGACCGCGGCATCGGCGGCCCGATCCTCTCGGCGTCGTCCTACTTCATGAAGTCGCCGCCCGTGCAGTACTCGGATGCCGAGGCCCACGCGGCCGTCGAGGCCTTCATCCGCGGCGAGGACTGATCTGCGGGGGCCGCCCTCTCCGTCCGGGAGGGCGGCCCTTCTCGTCAGCGCTTCGAGAGCCGCAGCTTCTGCCAGCTCCCGTCCGCGGTCCACCCGCCGTCGACGGGCAGTGCCACACCGTTGATGTACCGCGCGTTGTCACTGGCCAGGAACCGCACGGCCTGCGCGATGTCGTCCGGCACCGCGAACCGCCCGGCCGGCACGTGGTCGGTGATGTCCTCGTCGACGTAGTAGCCACCGGCCTGCGACTCGACGTCCATCTCGGTCTTGACCCAGCCGGGGCACACGGCGTTGACCCTGATCCCGCGCCCACCCCACTCGACGGCAAGCGTCCGGGTCAGCCCGATCAGCCCGTGCTTGGTCGTGTTGTAGGCGGCCCGGTCCGCCACACCCTGCAGCCCGGCGACCGACGCGATGTTGACGACGCAGCCACTGCCCTGATCGAGCATCACCTTGCCCAGCGCCTGCGTGAGCAGGAACGGCCCGGTCAGGTTGACCGCCATGATCCGTTCCCACTGCTCGAGCGTCGTGTCCTCGAACGGCACGATGCCGGCGATTCCCGCGTTGTTGACCAGCACGTCCACCCGCTGATGGGTGCTCATCACGTGGTCGGTCAGGCGCTGGACGTCCGCGGCGCTCGCGACGTTGCCGACGATCCCGTCCTTGCTCTCCTGCAGGTCGAACCCGACGACGGCGAACCCGTCCTCGCGCAGCACGTCGGCGATCCGCAGGCCCATGCCCTGCGCCGTGCCGGTGACCACAGCAACTCGTTGCGTCATGAGCGCGAGGCTAGGTAAGTGCCGCTGTTCAGCGACAGACACGTTCGTGTGTTCGGAGTCTCAGCGAAAGGCCTGCTTCCGCTAACTTCAGCGCGGTGCGCACACTGCTCATCGCCCTCCCCGGCCTGCTCCTCGCCGGCATCGGCCTGACCCACCCGCACCACCTCGACGCGACCACCGCCCAGTGGTGGCGCGACATGCACATCATCCTGGCTGTGGTCTTCCCGCTCCTCGGCGCCGCGCAATGGGTTCTGCTCGCGGACACCCCGAAGCTCGTGCGCTACCCGGCCCGCATCGCCGCGTTCGGCTACGTCGTCTTCTACGGCGCACTGGACGCGCTGGCCGGCATCGGTGGCGGCGCGCTGGCCATGGCGAACGGTGGCCGCTCGCCCGCCGACGCCCCGATCTTCAAGATCGGCAACCAGCTCGGAACCGTCGGCGCCTGGTGCTTCTTCGCGGCCAGCGTGGCGATCGCGGTGTGCGCGCTGATCAACAGCAAGGTCAAGGCCATCCCGGGAGCGGTCTTCCTGGTGTTCGGCAGCTACCTGTTCCTCAGCAGCCACATCTACTGGCCGAAGGGCGTTCTCGCCTGCACCTGCCTCGCGATCGGCATGGCCGCGACCAGCTACGTCAGCGCACCCGGCAGGTCGGCGATCGAGGACAGCACCCGCACCTGAGCGAGCACGTCCGCGGCGGGCGGGAAGTGCGGGTTCGGCACGGCCAGCACGGTCATCCCCGCGGCAAGCGCGGCCTTCAACCCGTTCGTCGAGTCCTCGACGGCGTAGCAAGAGGTGGCCGCGACCCCGAGCCGTGACGCTGCCAGCAGGTAGACGTCCGGCGACGGCTTGCCGGCGGCGCACTCCTCCGACGACACCGCGACGGGCACCGGCAGTCCGGTCACGTCCAGGAACACCTTGATCAGCACGGCGGGTGCTGACGAAGCGATGGCCACGGGGAACCGCGACGCCACCTCCCGGACAGCCTCGACCGCGCCCGGAATCACCGGCAGGTGCGCCGCGTACGCCTTCTCCATCTCGGCGATCACACCGGCGGAAGCCTCCTCGGGCGTCAACGCCACACCAACGGCAGACACCAGGTACGCGCCCCACTCGGGCGTCGACATCCCCTGCATGTCCCGTGTGGCGGTGGGGGTCCAGACGCCGCCGTGGCGCGCCGCGAAGTCCTGGCGCACCTCGTCCCACACCTGCTCGGAGTCGATCAGCACGCCGTCGAGGTCGAAGATCACCGCTTCCACACCGGAACCGTACCTTGTGACCCATAGTATTTCGCCATGCTAACCAAAATCTGTTAGGTTAGCTAAGTGAATTTCCAGGCTCAGCCCAAGCAGGTGTGGATCACGGCGTTCGCCGCGGTCATCGCCTTCATGGGGATCGGGCTCGTGGACCCGATCCTGTTGTCCATCGCGGAGGGTCTGCACGCGACACCCGCGCAGGTCACCCTCCTCTTCTCCTCCTACCTCGGCGTCCAGGTCGTGGCGATGCTCTTCACCGGTGCCGCGACGGCGCGGTTCGGGGCCAAGCGCACGCTCGTCGGCGGGCTCGCGCTGATCGTCATCGCCACGCTGGCGTGCTCGGCGGCGGGGAGCATCGGCCAGCTCGTGGGACTGCGGGCCGTGTGGGGGCTCGGCAACGCCTTCTTCATCGCCACCGCGCTCAGCGTCATCGTCGGCGCGGCGAGTGGTGGGCAGAAGGGCGCGATCCTGCTCTACGAGGCCGCGCTCGGGCTCGGGCTGAGCGTCGGGCCGCTGCTCGGGGCCCTGCTCGGCAGCATCTCGTGGCGCGGTCCGTTCCTCGGCACCGCGATCCTCATGGCCCTCGCACTGATACTTTGCGCAAAGTTCCTGGCCAGGGACTCCCACCAGGGACGCTCGAAGATCGGCCTGCTCGATCCGCTCAAGGCGCTCAAGCACCCGGTTCTGCTGCGGACGTCGATCGGTGCCGCGCTCTACACGGCCGCGTTCTTCACTGTGCTCGCGTGGTCGCCGTTCGTCCTGCGGTGGGGCGCCGTCGAGATCGGGCTGATCTTCTTCGGCTGGGGTGTGTGCGTCGCCGTCTCCAGCGTCTTCCTCGCGCCTCGGCTCGCGGACCGCGTCGGCGAGACGAACGCGATCATCGGGTCGGTTCTCGCGTTCGCGCTGCTCATGTTGGTGATGGCGGTGCCGAGCAAGCCGTTGCTGGTGGTCGCCGTGATCGTGAGCGGGCTGGTCAGCGGTCTGCTGAACACGCTGTTCACTGGTGCCGCCATGAGCGTCAGCGACGCGCCCCGGCCCGTCGCGAGCGCGGGCTACAACTTCCTGCGCTGGCTCGGCGGTGCGCTGGCGGCGACGTTCGTGAGCCACTTGGCGCAACCGTTCGTCGTCGCAGCGGCCCTCTGTCTCGTGGCGGCCGGACTGCTGACGTTCAACCGAACGGACACAAGGGACGTTCCGTCAGAGGCTGTCCTGGCAGGTGAACAACTTGTGGGTTAACAAAGCATGAACGGCCGCATACGGTCTGTCGTGGTTCCCGCACCGACCGTAGGAGGCCACCACCATGATCCCTCTGCCGCTCGTCAACCACCGCGTCGGCAGAGCAGCGGTGACATGCGAGTACCGCTGCGGGGACGCGTGCTTCCACGACGTCCCGAACACCTCTGACAACCCCTACTTCGGCGACCTGGTGAGCCGTCGCACCGCGCTCAAAGCCGGTGCCGTGGTCGCCGCCGCCGCGACGGTCGCACTGCCCACGACCGCCGCGGCCGCTGAGCCCGAGGCCAAGGGTCACCGGCCGCCGAAGGGGCTCGACTTCAAGCCCGTCGAGGTCAACACCAAGGACGAGGTCGTCGTCCCCGAGGGGTACGAGCAGGGGATCGTGATCCGCTGGGGTGACCCGCTCTTCCCCGGCGTCCCCGAGTTCGACTTCGACAACCAGACCGCCGCGAAGCAGGCCAAGCAGTTCGGCTTCAACTGCGACTTCGCCGCGATCCTGCCGCTGGACCCGCTGGAACTGACCGGAATCATGGTCACGAACCACGAGTACACCAGCGAGACGTTCATGTTCCGCGGCTACGACCCGAACAACCCCACCGAGGAGCAGGTGAAGATCGGCTGGGCCGCGCACGGCCTGTCGGTGTTCATGATCAAACGCTCGTTGTTCTCCGGCCACTACAAGGCGAAGTTCAGCAAGTACAACCGCCGCATCACCCTGCACACGCCGTTCGAGGTGCGCGGTCCGGCCGCGGGCAGCGACCTGCTGAAGACGTCCGCCGACCCCACGGGCAAGAAGGTCCTCGGCACGATCAACAACTGCGCGGGCGGCGTCACGCCGTGGGGCACGATCCTGTCCGGCGAGGAGAACTTCAACCAGTACTTCGCCAACGCCGCCGGCCGCAACGACCCGAAGCTCACGAGGTACGGCGTCACCGGCAACGCGACCACGCGCAAGTGGGAGCGCTTCGACAAGCGCTGGGACCTCGCCCAGGAACCCAACGAGGTCAACAGGTTCGGCTGGATCATCGAGCTCGACCCCCACGACCCGGACTCCACTCCGATCAAGCACACCGCGCTCGGCCGGTTCAAGCACGAGACCGCCAACGTGCGCGTCGCCGACGACGGCCGGGTGGTCGCGTACTCCGGTGACGACGAGCGGTTCGAGTACATCTACAAGTTCATCTCGAACGGGAAGATGAAGCGCGGCAACAGCAAAGCCGCACGCCGTCACAACATGACGCTGCTCGACGACGGCACGCTCTACGTCGCGCGGTTCAAGGGCGACAGCCCGGCGAGCGAGATCGACGGCACCGGAAAGCTGCCCAGCGACGGGAAGTTCGACGGCACCGGCGAGTGGATCCCGTTGGCAGCGGGCAACAAGTCGTTCGTGCCGGGCATGACCGCGGAAGAGGTGTACGTCTTCACGCGGATCGCGGCCGACAAGGTCGGTGCGACCAAAATGGACCGTCCTGAGGACATCCAGTGCCACCCGCGCACCGGCACGGTCTACTGCGCGCTCAGCAACAACGTCGAGCGCGGCGTCACCCCTGGCAAGGAAGGCCCGACCGAGCCGAACCCGCGGATCAACAACCGCCACGGCCAGGTCCTGGAGCTCACCGAACGACGGGGCGACGCGCTCGCGCTGACGTTCAACTGGGGCCTGTTCATGGTGTGCGGGTTCCCCGACGACCCGAACACCTACTTCGGCGGCTACGACAAGTCGCAGGTCAGCCCGATCTCCAGTCCGGACAACGTGGCGTTCGACCGGTACGGCAACCTGTGGATCTCCACGGACGCCGACGGCAAGCTGGACGGGCTGAACGACGGCCTCTACGGCGTGCCGCTGGAAGGGCCGGAACGCGGTCACCTCAAGCTGTTCCTCACGGTGCCGCGCGGTGGCGAGACCTGCGGTCCCGTGATCGGCGAGCGGGTGATCACCGTGTGCGTCCAGCACCCCGGCGAGGTGGACGGCGCGAGTGCCGACAAGCCCGTCTCCAACTGGCCGGACCGGGGCACCTCCCGACCCCGTCCGTCGGTCGTCGCGGTGTGGCGCAAGGGCCGCCGTCAGCTGGGTGAAATCGGTTGATCACCCTGCGTGCTGTGATCGTTCGGGTGTAGCGGGTGTTCGCCTGCCGTTCATCTCGTGGACGGCGGGCGATCTCGTTCGGCTCTTAGTTTCGGCCAGTTCCCACACTGACCGATCTCGGAGGCCTGCGTGTCCTCACCCACCGATCGGGGCCGCCGCCTGCTGCCCCTGCTCCCGACGAACCACCCGCTCGGGCGCCAGGCAGTCACCTGCCAGTACCGCTGCGGCAATGCCTGCTCGCACGACGCTCCCAACACCTCGGACAACGCGTACTTCGGTGACGTCGTCAAGGAGGTCGTGAGCCGCCGCGGCATGCTGAAGGCCGGTGCGGTCGTCGCCGCCGCCGGCGCCGGTGCGCTCGCCTTCTCCGGAGCGGCCGCCGCTGCCCCGGCGCACGCCGACCTCGACCTGGACCTGGACCTGGACCTGAAGTTCGGTCACGACCGCGACGGACTCAACTTCGAGCCGGTGCAGCCCAACACCCTCGATGCGCTCGTGGTGCCGAAGGGCTACCAGTCCGACGTCGTGATCCGCTGGGGCGACCCGGTGCTGCCGGACGCGCCCGCGTTCGACTTCGACAAGCAGACCGCTGCCGCCCAGGCGAAGCAGTTCGGCTTCAACAACGACTTCTGCGGCCTCGTGCCACTGCCGGGCTGGGACCGCTGGCTCATGGTGAGCAACCACGAGTACACGTCCGAAGAGTTCATGTTCAGGAACTGGGACGCGAACAACCCGACCGAGGAGCAGGTCAAGATCGCCTGGGCCGCGCACGGCCTGTCGGTCGTGCAGGTCGAGCGCGACCACCGCACCGGCAAGCTCGTGCCGTCCAAGGACCGCCGCAAGTACAACCGCCGCATCACGCTGACCACGAAGTTCGAGATGCGTGGCCCGGCTGCCGGTTCGAAGCACCTCAAGACGTCGGCCGACGCGTCCGGCAAGGTCGTGCTGGGCACGCAGAACAACTGCGCCGGTGGCGTCACGCCGTGGGGCACGATCCTGTCCGGCGAGGAGAACTTCAACCAGTACTTCGCCAACGGCGGCCAGGTCGCCGACGCCACCACGAAGGCGCGCCTCGCCCGCTACGGCATGTCCGGTGGTGCCACCACGCGCAAGTGGGAGCGGTTCGACAAGCGCTTCGACCTCGCGCAGGAGCCCAACGAGGCCAACCGCTTCGGCTGGATCGTCGAGATCGACCCGCTCGACCCGACGTCGACGCCGGTCAAGCACACCGCGCTCGGCCGCTTCAAGCACGAGGGTGCGAACGTCATCGTCGCCCGCGACGGCCGCGTCGTCGCGTACATGGGTGACGACGAGCGCTTCGACTACATGTACAAGTTCGTCACCGACGGCTGCTACCAGAAGGGCGACTCGAAGCGCGCCCGCGAGCACAACAAGCGCCTGCTCGACTCCGGCACGCTCTACGTCGCGAAGTTCACCGGTGACAGCCCGGCCGCCGAGATCGACGGCACCGGCAAGCTGCCGTCCGACGGTGAGTTCGACGGCTCCGGTCAGTGGATTCCGCTGGCGCACAACGACAAGTCGTTCGTCGAGGGCTTCACCGCCGACGAGGTCTACATCTTCACGCGCCTCGCGGCCGACAAGGTCGGTGCCACGAAGATGGACCGCCCCGAGGACGTCGAGCCGAACCCGCGCAACCGCCGGGTCTACGCCGCGCTCACCAACAACACCGACCGCGGCAAGCCCGGCAAGGAAGGCGCCACCGAGGTCGCGCCGCGGCTCGGCAACAAGCACGGTCAGGTGCTCGAGCTCGAGGAGCGCCGTGGTGACAACACGGCGACCACGTTCTCGTGGAAGCTGCTGCTGGTCTGCGGTGACCCCAACGACCCGAGCACGTACTTCGGCGGTTTCGACAAGAAGCAGGTCAGCCCGATCTCCTGCCCGGACAACGTCGCGTTCGACCCGCGCGGCAACCTGTGGATCTCCACCGACGGCAACGCCCTGAAGTCCAACGACGGCCTGTTCGCGGTGCCGGTCGAGGGCAAGCGCCGCGGCCAGGTGAAGCAGTTCCTCACCGTGCCGCTCGGTGCGGAGACGTGCGGCCCGGTCATCACCGACGACTTCGTCCTGGTGTCCGTGCAGCACCCCGGTGAGATCGACGGCGCCTCGGCGAGCAACCCGGCGTCGCACTGGCCGGACGGTGGCACCTCGCAGCCGCGTCCGTCCGTTGCGGTCGTGTGGCGCAAGGACCGTCGCCGCATCTGCGGCTGAGGGTGCTCGCCCGCTCACTCCTCGAAGTCGTTTGAACCGGTGCGGCCGTCGGGCCGTATGCCCTGACGGCTGCACCGCGGACAACGAAGACACGTCGCACTGTCTGTCCACATAGGAGTGAGTCATGAAACGAGCTCGGCTCGTGTTCGTCACAACAGCCCTACTCGGCGTCGTGGCAGGCGGCGCCGCCTCCACCGCCGCGCCGACCCCGGCGGCCATCAACGGACCTGACGCGCAGGTTGCACCCGCCGTGCAAGTTCCCGCAGGCAACAAGCTCGTCGCCAAGTTCTACGCCAAGGGCGTGCAGACCTACACCTGCACGACGGGAGCGTGGAAGCTCCTGGAACCCGCCGCCACCCTGGCGGACCGGCTGGGCAGGGCAGTCGGCCTGCACTCGCGCGGTCCGATCTGGGTGTCCACAACAGACGGAAGCGCCGTAGAGGCCGCCCCGGTCGACGGCGCCAGGAACGAGGTTCCCGGAGCGGTTCCGGAGCTCCTGCTGAAGGCCAAGACGACCAGGGGCGCGGGCGTGTTCGCCGGCGTCAGCTACGTGCAGCGCCTCGCGACCAAGGGCGGCCTCGCGCCGTCGGGTGGTTGCGCTGAAGGTGCCCAGACTTCCGTGCGCTACGAGGCGCTCTACACCTTTTCCGCACCCGCCCGCTGAACCAGCGCCACCACGGCCGCGCTGATCATCGTGACGCCGACGACCCAGAGACCGGTTTTCTGGGTTCCGGTGAGATCGTGCAGCCACCCGGTGACGTAGGGCGCGGCGAACCCGCTCACGTTGCCCAGCGAGTTGATCAACGCAATACCGCCCGCAGCAGCCGTACCGCCCAGAAAACTCGTGGGAAGCGCCCAGAACGTGGGCAGGGCGGCACACACACCGATCGCGCAGACCGAGACCGCGACCATCGCCGCGATGGGGTTGTCCAGGTAGAGCGCGACCGGGATGGCCGCTCCACCGAGCAGCATCGGCGCGGCAACGTGCCACTTCCGTTCTCCGGTGCGGTCGCCGTGCCTGGCCCACAGGATCATGGCGACCGCGCCGAGCGCGTACGGAATCGCGTTGATCAGCCCGCGCTCGACGATGCCCGCTCCCGGCGCGAGCCCCTTGATGATCGTCGGCAGGAAGAACCCCAGCGTGTACAGCCCGTACACGATCCCGAAGTACACGAAGCTCAACGCCAGGATCCGCGGGTGCGTGAGCGCCTTCCTGAGCGGCCAGTGCTCCTTCTGCGGCTCTTCGATCACCTGTTCCGGCTTGTCCGGCAACCAGAACCACGTCACGAACGCCAGCGCGATCGCGGGCAACCCCTCGATCAGGAACATGGTGCGCCAGTCGGTCCACTGGATCAGCAACCCGCTGAGCGTCGCCCCGAGGGCGGTGGAGATCGGCACCGCGACCATGAACAGCGCGACGATCCGCGCCCGGTCCTTCTCCGGGAACCAGTACGTCAGGTAGAGGATGATGCCGGGAAAGAACCCGGCCTCCGCCACACCCAGCAGGAACCGCAGGACGATCAGCACCGTCCCGTTGGGCACGAACGCCATGGCCGTGGCGACGATCCCCCAGCTGACCATGATCCGCGCGATCCACCTGCGCGCCCCGAACCTGTGCAGTGCCAGGTTGCTCGGCACCTCCAGGATCAGGTACCCGATGAAGAACACCCCGGAGGCGAACCCGAACACCGTCGCCGAGAGCTTGAGCTCCTCCGACATCCCGTTCGGCCCGGCGAACCCGATGTTGACCCGGTCCAGGTAGTTGATGAAGTACAGCAGGCAGAGATAGGGAAGGATCAACTTCCGCGGCACGTTACGGTTCCCCCATGAGTGATCGTCCGGTCGCCCTCGTCACCGGGGCATCCAGTGGAATCGGCTCGGCCATCGCCCGCAGTCTGGCCCCAACTCACGATCTCCTGCTAGGCGGACGCGACGAAACGTCCCTGTCCCTGCTCGCTGCGGAACTTCCCGGCGCGGAGGCCTGGCCCTTCGACCTGACGAACCTCGCCTCGGCGGACACGGCCCACATCGCGCGCCTCGACGTGGTGGTGCACAGCGCCGGCGTGGCCCTGCTCGGCCCGTTGTCCGAGGCCTCTGTGGACATGTGGCGCCAGACCCTCGAGGTCAACGTCGTGGCGGTCGCCGAGCTGACCCGTCTGCTGCTGCCCCAGCTCCGCGCCGCGTCCGGTCAGGTGGTGCTGATCAACTCAGGTGCCGGCCTGCGCGCCAACCCGGGCTGGGGCGTGTACGCGGCCTCGAAGTTCGCTCTCCGCGCCTACGCCGACGCCCTCCGCGCCGACGAGCCGTCGTTGCGCGTGACCTCGGTGTTCCCCGGACGGACGGACACGCCGATGCAGCGCGAGGTGCGCCGCCAGGAGGGTGGCGAGTACGACGCCACGCAGTACCTCGACCCGGCCTCGGTGGGGCGCGCCGTGGCGTCGGCCGTGCTGGCGACGCCGGACGCGCACATCACCGAGATCGTGGTGCGGCCGCAACCGCGTTGATCAGGTGTTCCGCAGCCGCTGAGCCACCGCGGTCACGCCTGCCTGGGCTTCCTGCCGATCCACCCGGGTGGACTCCCCGCCGGCGACGACGTGCTCGCCGCCCACCCACACGTCGGTGATCCGCCGAGCTCCGGAAGCCCAGACCAGGTTCGCCAGCAGCTGCGAGTCCGGCGCGTCCAACCCGGTGGCGAACGCCGGGTCGTCAGCGTCGACGTGCACGACATCGCCCCAACGCCCAGCTTCCAGCGCCCCGATGTCGTCCCGGCCGAGAGCCGCGGCTCCACCCCGAGTCGCCATCAACAACGCCTGCGCCGCACCGAGCACCGTGGCGTCCATCTTGGAAACGCGAGCGAACAGCCCGGCCAGCCGCGCCTCCTCGAACAGGTCCAGGTCGTCGTTGGACGCCGGCCCGTCCGTTCCCAACCCGACCGGGACTCCGGCAGCCAGCATCTCCGGCACCCGCGCGATCCCGGACGCGAGCTTCGCGTTGGACCCGGGGCAGTGCGCCACACCAACACCGAACGACGCGTACAAAGCAATGTCGTCATCGGACAGATGCACGGAGTGCGCGGACAGAACCCGCCCACCCAGCACGTCCGAAGCCTTCAGCAGGGCGGGCACCGACCCGAACTCCGCCCGCTGCGCCTCGTCCTCGAACGGCGACTCGGCGACGTGCACCATGAGCAGCGCCCCGCGGGCCCGCGCCTCCCCGGCGATCGAGGTCAGCTGAGCAGGAGAAAGCGTGTAGGCGGAGTGCGGCCCGTAGGCGAGCTCGACCCGGCCGTCCGCGAACTGCAGCCCGTCCGCGTCGATCCACGCCGAGATCTCGTCGGTCATCGACCGCCACGACATCCCCGGCACGTCGAGGATCGCCGCGCCGAACACCACGCGCGACCCGGCGGCCAGCACAGAAGACACCAGTTCGGGGCCGTGGAAGTACATCTCGGCCGAGGTGGTGACGCCGTGCCGCAACATCTCCACCGCGCCCAGCAGCATGCCCGTGCCGACGTCGGCCGCGGTCATCCGTGCCTCGTTGGGCCACATCTGCTCCTGCAGCCACCGCAGCAGCGGCAGGTCCGAACCCAGGCCGCGCAGCACCGTCATCGGGCTGTGCGCGTGGGTGTTCACCAGGCCGGGCAGCAGGATCCCCGACAGCCGCCGGATCTCGCCGTCGAACGCGGGAGCCTCGGCAGCACCACCCACGTAGGTGATTCGACCGTCGACCACGTCCACGACCGCGTCGCGCAACACGGAGCAGGACGAGTCGCAGGGCAGGACCACCGGGGCGTGCAAGCGCAGTGACATGCGGAGAATCCTGCCACTGTGATGCCAGTCACAAGCATGCATAGGTCAGGGGCAACTGGGAATCCTGGCTCCGTCGGGTGCGGGCCGACCCCCAGGGTCCGCCCCGACCAGAACTTCTCCCCAACCAGGGGGCCCGTCGAGCACTATCCGGCGGGCCCTTTGTGCATTCGAGGCAACCTGACCGACGGGGACGACGTCACATGATCATGTCGAAGAAGCCGTGCACGTCCAGTGGACACTTCCGGCGCGCGCAGAAGCCCGCCACCCCCAAACCGCCGACTCGGCGCTGAGTTGGCATGATCACGACTGCACGGGTACGGGCGTGATCATGCGGAGGCATCAGTGGCCGACATCGACCCTCAGAACGACGACCAGTTCAGCGATGTCGAGATGACGCAGGAGTTCGACGTCATCCGCGACGACCGCTGACTTACGCCAGCGGCAGTTCGGCGCGGACCGTCCATCCAGTCGGTTCGCGTCGGCCTGCGGAGAACGTGCCACCCAGCAGTTCGACGCGCTCGCGCATGCCCACGAGCCCGTAACCACCCGAGCCACCAACGGGAACGCCCGACGCGACGCCGTCGTCGGTGATCGACAGTCGCAGCGCGCCCTCGCTCGAGGTCAGTGCGACGTCCACTGAGGACACGGCGGAAGCGTGTTTCTGGGTGTTCGTCAGAGATTCCTGGACCAAGCGCAGCACGGAGCGCGCCAGCTCCTGCGGCACCGCGTCCTGCAGGTCGAACGAAAGCCGCACCGGCAGACCGGATTCCGTTGCCAACGCGCGCACGTCGTCCACCAAGGACGAAGACGCGGCCGGCCCGGACGACTCGCCATCGCGCAACGTCCCGACCAGACGGCGCATCGCGGTCAGCGCCTCGTAGCCGGACGCCTCGATGGTCGGCAGCACCTGCTCGGCGGTCTCGCGACTCAGCTGACCTGCCTGAGCGTGCACGACGATCGCGGTGACGTAGTGCGCGACCACGTCGTGCAGCTCGCGAGCCAACGCCATCCGCTCGGCGTTCTGGGCCGCGGCAACGGAAGCCGCGAGCTGAGACGCACGTTCGTTGTCCCTCGCCCGGAAGTACAGTCCACTGCCCACCGACAGGATGAGCAGCAGTGTCGCGCCGAACAGGTAGGACGTGGGATCCGGGGCCCAGTCGCGGTACTCGACCGGGGCGACGATCGGCCACCCCAGGACCTCGGTGGTCGCCATCGCGGCCATCACCAGCGCCGTGCCGACCATCGCGCGCCAGCGGGTGTCTTCTCGCACGAGAACCGAGATGGTCGCCATCGCCGCGCCGGTCATCGACACGTTGGCACCGCTGATGAAGAAGTGCGGCTCGATCGCAACGCCGAGAAACCGCAGGGAAAGCGCCACGCAGACGATCGCGAACGCCAGTGCCAGTGCCGCGTCGAACGGACGGCGGGGTGCGAGCACGGCGATCGCGCAGATCACCAGCACGCCGGGCACCTGCCACCAGCCGAGCCCGCTGAGCGCACCGGCTTCCGCGATGACGATGCCCGTGAGCGAGAGCGCCAGCGGCCATTGGCGTTTGGCGAGCAGCCGCCAGTTCAGATCCGTGCTCTCCACCCGGTACACGGTAAAGCCGGAAGACTGATTCCGCGTCCGACCGCAGGCTAACCCGGCATCAGCCAGAAGGCTGAGTGGGCGACCTGCGGAAATACCCTCACGGCGGATGCCGGATCACGCCCTGGTCACGGACTCTGGAGGAGCGAAAGTCGGGGATACGGAGGACGCCATGTTGTCAGTTGTGTTCACTTGGGCCGCCGCTGTGGTCGGCCTGTTGGTCCTTGCGCTGATGGCCCTGTCGGGCGTGATGATCGACTCTCAGAGGTAAGAACCGCAGAGCCAGCGTGTGATGGGGAAGTCAGACGCTGGTCAGGGAATTCTGCTGGCGGAGCAGCTCCGCCAGCCTGCTCGTCGGTTGGGGACGGGTCTCGTCCAACGCGGCCGTGAAGCGCGCCGGAGTACCGGTCCGTGCGCGCGCCGCGGCTGCGGTGTCCAACCGGAATGCCGGACGCGCAGCAGAAGGACGCTGGCGAGAGCGCAGCCACGCAAGGCGGTGCAAGGCTTCCGCGTGGTGGTCCGTGATGGTGACGGACGCCTTGTCGAACGAGTGCAGCACTGCGGCGTTCAGGTGAACGGTCGCGAAATCCCGCCACAACGTGCGTTCGGACGACGTGTCCAGACCCAACGCCTCGGCGACCTCGCGCGCCACACCGTAAGCGCCTTCTTCGGCCAGTGAACGAGTGCCGATCTCGGCGCCCACGAACCAGGAGTTGAACGGCGCCGCCGGATAGTTCACGCCGCCGATCGACAGCCGCATGTTGGAGATGACCGGAACCGCGTGCCAACGCAGGCCCATTTCGCCGAACCACGGCAGAGTCGGGTGCTCCAGCGGAACCTCGTGCACGATCTCGGACGGCAGCGTGAACAGCCGCGGTCCCTCGTGCTGCGTCTCCACCACCAGCGGCAGCAGGTCGAAGCGCGACCGTCGCGCGGGCGGCCGCCATCCCATGCCCTGCATGGTTTCGGTGAACTGGGTGTAGCGACGGTCCCCCATCCCGTCGGCGTACCCGGCGTACCGGATCAGCTGTTCGTTCCAGATCACCGGCCCAGGCGATCCGGGCGCGTCCGGCGCGAAAACCGTTACCAGCGGCCGAATCTCGCCGCCGTTCATCGCGAGCCGCAGGTGTTCCACGCATTCGCCGGCGACAGCGGCGGCGTTGCGATAGCCGCGCAGATCGCGGACTTTCAGTCGTCGCCACGGAACACCGGAAGTGCACCAACCGGAATCTCGCAACGCGATCCGCGCGCCGTACGCGAGCTCGTTGGTGGTGTGGCGGTAGGTTCCGGTCTCGGCGATCTCCGCGCGCACCTGGGCGATGCGGGCGGACAGCGAGCCAGCGTCGGAGTGCGCCGCGTGGAACATGCGGATGAACTCCTCCGCGACGGGGAGGACGTCGGGGGTCACGGAGCGAGAACCTAAGGCCGGAACAGCCTCACGCGTCACTGCCACTCGGGGCATTTCGGGTGATCAACACCGGCCACTCCAACGAGTGAACGCTAGACCCTGGGTGTTCACCCGATCGGCTTGAGACCTCGATCAGGTGAGGTCGTTCCGCTTGAACATCAGATCGTGGGAAACACGGCCCTCGTTCACAGCACGCTGCTCGAACTTCGTGACGGGCCGCCAGTCCGGCCGAGGCGCCCAGCCGTCGTAAATGTTCGTGAGCAAACGCTCTCCGGAGCACACTTCGAGCATCTGCTCCGCGTAGTGCTCCCAGTCCGTCGCGAGGTGCAGCACGCCGCCCGGCTCCAGCCGTGACGCGAGCAGCGCCACGAACTCCGGCTGCACGAGCCGGCGCTTGTGGTGCTTCTTCTTCGGCCACGGGTCCGGGAAGAAGATCCGCACACCGTGCAACGACGCGGGCGCGACGTGGTCGGTCAGCAGGTCGACGGCGTCACCGCGCAGCACGCGCAGGTTGTCGAGCCCGCCGAGGTGCTCGGCCCGCAGCAGCAACTGGGCCAGGCCTGGCTTGTAGACCTCGACGGCCACGTAGTTCAGCTCGGGCGCGGCGGCCACGAGCTGCGAGGTCGTCTCGCCCATGCCGGAGCCGATCTCCAGCAGCACGGGCGCGGAACGACCGAACCACGACGTGAAGTCCAGCGGGCCCTCGGGCAAGGACTTCACGTCGTTGCCCATCTTCTCCCAGTACGTGTCCCAGGCACGCTCCTGTCCCACGGTCATGCGCTCGCCGCGCTGGACGAAGCTGACGATGGAACGGTGGAACTCAGGCCTGGTCACGACCGGACAGCCTAGTGCCCCGATCGCAATCCCCACCGGCGGCTCGGGCACCCGTCCGAGCGCGCGAGCCGTCGGCGGGGTTAGCGATCGGGCACTAGGCGATGAGCTCGATGTCCTCGATTTGTGCACGGAGGTCGGCGACCGTGAAGTCGATGGGCTGGGCGTGGCCGCGCCCGCGGTGTGCCGGAACGAGGTCGACGAAGCCCTTGTGACGATCCGTGAACTGCACGGTTGTCGGGGTGGCGGGTCCGTAGACACCGCTCTCGGACGGCACGTACTCCCAGTACCCGACCTCGCCGAGGTCGACCCAGGGGACGAACACCCAGCCAGGACGTGACGAGAGCAACTCGGTCACCGCGTCCTCGACGGCGTGACCTTCGGCACGGGAACGCAGCCGGCCGCGGTCCAAAGCCCGCAACCACCAGGGCGCGGGTGCGTCCTCCACGGCGCGCACGGTGCGGTACATCGCGAGCACTTCGTTCTCGTTCGCGCGGTTCACCCAGGAACGACGCGCTTCTGCAGGGGTGAGGGCGATTTCGGCGGGGTTGGGAGCTTCGAGCGCACTTGCCCACTCGAGGCCGAGCATTGCTTCGACACGGACCACTGGCCACCTCCGCAGCGGGGATAGCCCAATTGAACGCGAATCCAAACGCCGGTGTTGTCCAGAAAGCGGCTTTTCACGGCTTGTTAACAGCGCTCTTACTCAACGTGTGACCCCAGGCACGTTGCGCCTTGGCGTGGAAACACGATGTAGGGGACGTGCCTCTGCTCTCCGCGCTCGCCGTCGCGCTGCCGTTGCTGCTCGCCGCGCAGTCGATCGAGGAGCAGGAGTGGCATCTCGACGCGCTCGACATCTACTCGGCGCAGGAGCAGGCGCGCGGTGACGGCGTGATCGTCGCGGTGATCGACTCCGGAGTGGACGCCAAGCACCCCGACCTCGCCGGACGGGTCTTGCCCGGCACCGGCTTCGGCAGCTCCAAGGGCACCGACGGCACGACCGACACCGACGGTCACGGCACGGGCATGGCCGCGATCATCGCCGCGACCGGCCGCGACGGCGGAGCGCTCGGCATCGCGCCCGGTGCCAAGATCCTCCCGATCGCGAGCGCCGAGAAGGAGCAGTTCACGCTCGACGTCGTCGCGGAGAGCATCAGGTGGGCCGCCGACCACGGCGCCAAGGTCGTCAACCTGTCGCTGGGTTTCTCCAGCTCGATGACGCCGAGCCTGGTCAGGGCCGTGAACTACGCGATCGAGAAGGACGTCGTCCTCGTCGCCGCGACCGGCAACGAGGGCAAGGAGGTCTCCGCGCCCGCCAACATCGGCGGCGTGATCGCGGTCGCGGGCACCAACCGCGAGGGCAAGCCGTGGAAGTCGTCCAACGTCGGTGCGGACACCGTGCTCGCGGCCCCGGCGGAGGGCATCGTCACCGCGGCGCCGACCAGCGTCTACTCCAGCGGGTACGCCGAGATGGACGGCACGAGCGCGGCGTCGGCGATCGTGGCCGGCGTGGCGGCGCTGGTGCGCGCGAAGCACCCGCAGCTGCCGGCCAAGGACGTCGTCAACGTGTTGATCAAGACCGCGAAGGACCTGGCGGAACCCGGCAGGGACGAGGCGACCGGGTTCGGCCTGATCGACCCGATGGGCGCGCTCACCGCGCAGTTGCCGCCGGTGGAACGGAATCCGCTGCTGCCGCCGCCGAAACCGTCGACCGCGCAACCGACTCCGACGCTCGCCGCCCAGCCCTCCGCGCAGCCGGCCGACGAGATCTCCGACCGGCTGCCGTTCATCGCCGCCGTCGCGGGTGGAACCGCGGTGATGACGGCGCTGCTGATCGCCTTGCCCGCCATCAGGTCACGACGACCGGAACCGGTCAGTGCGCGTGATACTCCACCGATTCCTTGGTGAGCTGCATGAAGGCGTCCTCCAGCGAACCGCGCTGAGGGCTGAGCTCGTGCAGCACGATTTGGTTGTCCGCGGCGATCTCACCGATGCGGGCCGCCGGAAGCCCGTGCACCACAAGGGCTCCGTCCACCGCGTCCTCGGTGACCGTCGCGTCGGCCACGAGAATCTCGCGCAGCTTCACGGCGTGGGGTGAGCGCACCCGGACGTGGTCCTGGGTGGCGTCGCTGATGAACTGCTCCGTGGTGGTCTGGGCGATCAGCTGGCCCTTGCCGATCACGATGAGGTCCTGGGCGGTCTGCGCCATCTCCGAGAGCAGGTGGCTCGACACGAACACCGTCCGGCCCTCGTCCGCGAGCCGGTGCATGAACTGCCGGATCCAGAGGATGCCCTCGGGGTCGAGGCCGTTGACCGGCTCGTCGAACAGCAGCACCTCGGGGTCGCCGAGCAGCGCGCCCGCGATGCCGAGCCGCTGGGACATGCCGAGCGAGAACCCGCCCGCCTTCTTGTTCGCGACCTCGGTGAGCCCGACGATCTCCAGCACCTCGTCGACGCGGCTGACCGGGATCTTGTTCGACACCGCCATCCACTTGAGGTGCGAGCGCGCGGAACGGTTCGGGTGCACCCACTTCGCGTCGAGCAGCGCGCCGACCTTGCGCAACGGCTGCTTGAGCTCGGTGTAGTGCTTCCCGTCGATCGTGACGTCCCCGCTGGTGGGGGTGTCGAGGCCGAGGATCATCCGCATGGTCGTGGACTTGCCGGCGCCGTTCGGGCCGAGGAAGCCCGTGACGCGACCCGGCTTGACGATGAACGACAGGTCGTCCACGGCCTTCGTCCGGCCGTAATGCTTGCGCAACCGCACTGCTTCGATCATGGCCTCTCCCGTTCGCTCGAAGAACTGATCGGGACGTGGGTCATCCCCCCGATGGATGACCCACGTCCCGCTCCCCCTTATTCGGAACCGGTCACGCGTCGCGGCGCTTCGCGACGACCAGCGCGACCACCAGCAGAGCGATCGCGATGCCGGCGAAGTAGGCCAGCGATCCCCACTGGCTCAGCTTGAAGTCGATGCCCGCTCCCGGTTGCTCCGCGGGGTTGCCGCCGCCGAGCGCCAGGAAGTTGTTGGCGTTCTGGAACGGCAGCCACGCCTGGATCTTCACGCCGACCTTCGGGATGATCCCGATCAGGCCTTCGAGCAGCATGTTCCACACGAGCAGGATGGCCACGGCACCGGCGGTCTGGCGGACCAGGATGCCCACCGCGATCGCGAGCACCGCGCCGATCCCGTACAGCAGGCCGACACCCGCGATGTGCCGCCACTCGGCGCCCGTGTTGATCGCCAGGTCCGAGGCGGGCGACATCACCTTCGCGAGGCCCCACGACCCGAACGCGATGATCTCGCCGAGGACAGCGGCGATGAACGCGACCACGGCGGTCTTCGCGACCAGCGCGGACGTGCGGCTCGGTACCGCGAGGAACGTGGCGCGGATGGTGTTGAAGCGGTACTCGGTGGTGACCGCGAGCGCCGACATCACCAGCACGACGGCGAGCGCGAGCTGGCTGCTGCCGAACTGGGTCAGGCCGACGGACATCTGGCCGTTCTCGGTCGTGCCCGCGATGATCGCGGTGAGACCGACACCCAGGACCAGGGCGAGTGCCGTGCACCAGTAGGGCGAACGGGTCGAGAAGAGCTTGATTCTCTCAACTGCCAACAGGGTCATCAGACTCACTTCCCGATCTCTGCGTGGTACTCGACAGCATCGCCGGTCAGCTGCATGAACGCCTCTTCGAGCGAGCCGCGCTGCGGGCTCAGTTCGTGCAGAACGACACCGTTGGCTGCGGCGATGTCCCCGATCTGGTCACTCGTGGCACCCGATACGGACAATGCCCCGTCCGCGCCGTCACGAACCGTGAAGCCCTTGTCCACCAGAAGCGGGCCGAGCTTGAAGAGCTGAGGGCTGCGCACCAGCACGGAGTTCCCCGTCGAGCGGTCGACGAACTCGGCGGTGCTGCTCTGCGAGATCAGCTTCCCCCTGCCGATCACCACGAGCTCGCTCGCCGTCAGCGCCATTTCGGACAGCAGGTGGCTCGACACCAGGACCGTGCGGCCCTCGGCGGCGAGGTTCTGCATGAACGTGCGGATCCAGAGGATGCCCTCGGGGTCCAGGCCGTTGACGGGCTCGTCGAACAGCAGCACCTTCGGATCGCCGAGCAGTGCCGCGGCGATCCCCAGCCGCTGCGACATGCCGAGCGAGAACCCGCCGGCCTTCTTGCCTGCCACCTGCGTGAGGCCGACCGCGTCGAGCACGGCGTCCACGCGCTTGCCCGGCAACCCGTTGGACTTGGCGAGCCAGCGCAGATGCGCTCGTGCCGACCGGTTCGGGTGAACCCACTTGGCGTCGAGCAGCGCGCCCACCGTCTGCAGTGGACGGTGCAGCTGGTCGTAGGGCTTCCCGTCGATCAGCACGCGGCCTGCCGTCGGTCGGTCGAGCCCCAGAATCATCCGCATGGTGGTGGACTTGCCGGCGCCGTTCGGACCGAGGAACCCGGTCACCCGTCCAGGTTGGACGGTGAACGACAGGTCGTCGACCGCGACCGTCCTGCCGTATCTCTTGGTGAGGCCGATTGCCTCGATCATCAGCTGTCCCCTCTCGGTGTTGGGGACAACTCTCCCGCTCCGAGGGGTCCACCCACATCGCCCAGCGGTCTGCGACCACCGTCAACTTCAGTCGTCCTGTGCCGCTACCTCAGTCGTAGTTGAATGCTTCTCATGGGTTACACCGAAGCTCCAGAAGGCTGGTGGCGCGAGTTCGTGCTGGCCAAGCCCGCCCGCACCGGCAAGCTCGCCGTCACCCGCAAGGACGGCAGCCCGCACATCGCCCCGGTGTGGGTGGACCTCGACGGCCCGGACGTCGTCTTCCTGACCTCCCGCGACACCATCAAGGGCAAGTCCATCCTGCGCGACGGCCGCGTCGCCCTCTGCTTCGACGACGAAATCCCGCCCTTCAACTTCGTGACGATCACGGGTCGCGCCCAGGTGGACGAGGACCCCGACCAGCTGAAGTACTGGGCCGGCCGCACCGCCGCCCGGTACATGGGCGACGACCAGGCCGACCACTACGCCGATCGCAACGGCGTGCCCGGCGAGATGGTGGTCCGGGTCAAGGTCGACAAGGTCGTCGCCAAGGTCAACGTCGCCGACTAGGCGGGGAAGAACCGGGCCAGCGCCTGAGCGGCACCGTCTTCCAGCACGGTGCCGGTCACCGCGTCGGCGGCTGCCTGCACGGTCGCCGGCGCCTGACCCATCGCGATGCCGCACGCGGCCCACCGGAGCATCTCCAGGTCGTTGGTCCCGTCACCGATCGCGAGCGTGTCCTCGGCGCTGATGCCCAACGACACCCTGAGCTCCTCCAGCGCCCAGCCCTTCGTGACGTCGGGCGGCACCACGGTCAGCCACGCCTCGGTGTGGTCGACGTGCCACGAGACGCCGGGCAGCTCCAGTTCCCGCACCGCGAAGGCGAGCTCGGCCGGTGTGTGGCCGAGCCAGCGCATGACGAGCCTGGCCGTCGGTGTCGCCGCGATCTCGTCGAACGTGGCCTGAGTGGTCACGCCCCAGAGGTCGCCCGGCAGGAACTCGCCGAGCGACAGGCTGCCCACGCCGGTCTGCTCGACCGCGAACACCGCGCCGGGCAGGAGCGCCTGCAGCGTCTTGATCGTCGGGCCGGCGTCGAACGTCGTGTGCTTGATGATCTCGTCGCTGACCGGGTTCCACCACACCGCTCCGTTCGAGCACAGCGCCAGCGACGTGGGCAGTTGTGGCGCGATCGGCGTGGTGCCGATGAGGCTGCGGCCGGTGCAGAGCACCACCACTCCACCGTGCTCGGTCACGCGCGTGACGGCCGCCTTCACGGCGGGTGAGATGTCGTGCGAGCCGACTGGGGTCAGGGTTCCGTCGATGTCCAACGCGACCAGGCGCGGTCTCCAGTTCACGTGAAGCCACCCTATGCGAAGGTTAGTGAATTGTGGTTCACTAATGGGGTGGCACGGCCTCGCACCATCACCGACGAGCGGATTCTCAGTGCAACCGCGACGGTCATCGACCGGCGCGGACCGGACTTCACGGTGGCGGACGTGGCAGCGGAGGCCGGGGTCTCGGTCGGCGCGGTGGCGAAGCGGTTCGGGTCGAAGAGCGGTCTGCTGCAGGCGCTGACCCGAGCGGGAACGGAAGAGGTCGCCCGCCGGATGCGGGAGGCCGGCACCGTGCGCGAGGCGTTGCTGACCTGGTTCGACCGGCTGGCTGATCCGGTGGTCGCGACCAACAACCTGGCGCAGCTGGGCGTCGACCTCATCGACCCCGAACTGAGGGCGTTGCTGGCTCGGCACTACGCGGTGATGGAGTCGGAGCTGGAGGTCCTGTGCGCAGCCGAGGGGTTGCCGCCGAACGCGGCTCGCGTGCTGGCCGCGCTGGTGTACGGGATCTCGATGGACTGGTCGGTTCGACCACGCGGGGACCTGCTGGAACGCATGGCGGAGGACATAGATCTGGTGCTGGAGGGGATGCGCTGATGGCTACCTGGGCGGAGTTCGCGGCAGAACAGCCCGACATGGCGGCGTTCGTGCAGAGCAGGTTCGCGGCGGACCGGCACGCGCTGATCGCGACCCTGCGCAAGGACGGCTCACCGCGGATCAGCGGTGTGGAACCGGACTTCACGCGCGGCGAGCTGTGGGCGGGCATGATGCCCGACTCGCTGAAGTCCCGTGACCTGCGCCGGGACCCGAGGTTCGCGCTGCACTGCATGACCACGACCGCCTCGATGACGGAGGCGGGCGACGCGAAGATCAGCGGGACGGCCGAGTTCTGGGCAGACAAGGACGTCTACCTGAAGGATCTGTTCGACCGCACGGGCTGGCAGCCGAAGCCGGAGGAGATCGACCTCTTCCGGATGGACGTCACCGAGGTCGTGCAGCTCACCGTCGAGGGCGACGAGATGGTTGTCCTGTCCTGGCACGAGGGAAGGGGAACTCGCCGTGTCACGAAGAAGTGAGCCGGATCTGAGCGGCAAGGTCGCCGTCGTCACGGGCGCCACGAGGGGTGCCGGCCGGGCGATCGCGGTCGAGCTGGGCGCGGCCGGTGCGACGGTCTTCGTCGGCGGACGCACAACGCGCACGCAGCAGTCGGAGGTCGGTCGTTCCGAGACGATCGAGGAAACCGCCGAGCTGGTGGACGCCGCCGGTGGCAAGGGGATCGCCGTGCGGTGCGACTTCACCGATCCGTCCGATGTGGACGCTTTCGCCGCACGGATCGACCGGCTCGACATCTTCGTCAACGACGTGTGGGGCGGCGAGAACCTCGTCGAGTGGGGCAAGTTCTGGGAGCACGACCTCGAAAAGCAACTTCGCATGTGGCGCAACGGCGTCGAGTCGCACCTCGTGGCGATCCACAAGCTGATGCCGCTCGTGATTCAGTCCGACGACGGGCTCGTGGTCGAGGTGACCGACGGCGAGGACGGCGAGGCGTACTTCGTGAACCTCACCTACGACGCGGTGAAGAGCTCCGTGCGGCGGTTCGGTGAGGTGCTCGCGAAGGACCTCAAGGATCACCCGAACGTGACTGCGCTCGCGGCCACGCCGGGTTTCCTGCGGTCCGAGCAGATGCTGGAGGGCTTCGGCGTCACCGAGGAGAACTGGCGGGACGCGATCGAGAAGGTGCCGGACTACGCGTTGTCCGAGACGCCGCACTACCTCGGGCGCGGTCTCGCGCACCTCGCCGCGGACTCCGACCGCAGGAGGTTCTCCGGGCAGTGCCTGTCGTCGTGGCGGCTCATGCGCGAGTACGGGTTCACCGACCTCGACGGCTCGAAACCGGACTGGGGCCGGTGGTACGACGAGGTGGTGAAGCCGAGGATGGCCGGCATCACCGTGGACGCCGACCCCGAGCAGTACCGCTAGGCGTCGCCGGGGCGGACGAGACCGGTCTCGTAGGCGAGCACCACGGCCTGCACCCGGTCTCGCAGCTCCAGCTTCGCGAGGATCCGTCCGACGTGCGTCTTCACGGTCGCCTCCGACAGGAAGAGCTTCCGGGCGATCTCGGTGTTCGAGAGCCCCTTCGCGATCAGCACGAGCACCTCGCGCTCGCGTTCGGTCAGCACGTCCAGCACGGTGGCGTCGCGCAGCTCACCGCCGCCGTCGCCGAGGAACCGCCCCAGCAGCCGCTTGGTGACCGACGGCGAGACCACCGCGTCGCCCGACGCGACCGCGCGCAGTGCCGACACCAGATCGGACGGCGGCGTGTCCTTCAGCAGGAACCCGCTGGCGCCGTTGCGCAACGCCGACAGGGCGTACTCGTCCATGTCGAACGTGGTCATGACCAGCACCTTGGCCGTGTTGGCCTCGGTGATGCGCTTGGTCGCCTCCACGCCGTCCAGCACCGGCATGCGGACGTCCATCAGCACGACGTCGGGGCGCAGTTTGTCGGCCATCTGCACCGCGTCGAGACCGTCGGCGGCCTCGCCGATGACGTCGATGTCCTCCTGCGCTCCCAGCACCA
The DNA here is from genome assembly GCF_003269295.1 of Lentzea atacamensis. Classification (GTDB taxonomy): domain Bacteria; phylum Actinomycetota; class Actinomycetes; order Mycobacteriales; family Pseudonocardiaceae; genus Lentzea; species Lentzea atacamensis. Next base: position 256,222 of record NZ_QLTT01000002.1, read on the forward strand.
TGCGGAAGCCCATGCGCATGAGTTCCTGGTCGTCGACCAGCAGCACTCGAATCACGTGATCACCCTATGCGGCGAGCGGGAAGCTCGCGCGCACGCGCCAGCCACCGCCGGGGTTGGGGCCCGCCTCGAACTCGCCACCCAGCACCGCGGCCCTTTCCCTCATGCCGATCAGTCCGTTGCCACCGGACACCTTGACCACGTCGTGCGGCGTGCCGAAGCCGTTGTCGATCACCTCGAGCCGCAGCTCTTCCGGTGTGCGGGCCAGGCGCACCAACGCGGTCGAGCCCGCGCTGGCGTGCTTGATGGTGTTCGTCAGCGCTTCCTGCACGATCCGGTAGATGCTCAGGCCGACACCGGCGGGCAGGTCGTCCACGTCACCGGTGATCTCCAGGCGGACCGGCACCCCGGCCGCGCGGGCGTTCTCGGCGAGCTCGACCACGCCTCTCGCGTCGGGCTGCGGAGCCCACTGCGTCTCGGCGTCCTCGCTGCGCAGCACGCCCAGCAGCCGCCGCATCTCGGTCAGCGCGAGCCGGCCGGTCTCCGCGATCGTGCGGACCGCGTTCTCCGCGACCTCGGGCTGTGACCTGATCGTGTAAGCGGCACCGTCCGCGTGGACGATCATCACGCTGACCGCGTGCGCGACCACGTCGTGCAGCTCACGGGCGATCCGGGAGCGCTCCTCGCCGACCGCGATCTTGGCCTGCTGGTCGCGTTCGGTCTCCAGCAGCTTGAGGCGTTGCTCCAGCTCGCTCTGGTACGCGCGGCGGGCGCCGACGAACTCGCCCATCGCCCAGCTGAAGCCGAAGATCACGAAGACCATGAACACCAGGAACACGGCCTGGAGGTCGCCGATCTGGAAGATCGCCCACAGCATCGTGCCGGCGAACAGCCAGCACGAGTAGATCAACGCGGACTTGCGGCCGATGTACGCCACCAGCGTGTACAGCGCGATGGCCAGCGCGAAGTCCGACATCCGCACCGGTATGCCGCCGGTCTCGCCGCCGTGCGTGAAGAGCTGCAGGAACGCGCCCGCGAGGATCAGGTAGCTGGAACCGGCCGGGTGGTAGCGGCGGAACGGCAGCGGTCCGAGCATCAGCAACGTGACGGCGAGGAACGCCGAGAACGACACCCCGAGATCCACCGTGGTGACCCCGATACCGAGGTCGAAGATCAGCAAAAGCCCGGCGATCAGGGAGTCCCCGAACGCCGGGTGAGCCTTCATCCACAGGCTGAACCGCCGCACCGGACAAGGTTAGGTGCGGGCCGAACTTCTGCGCGTCGCGCCACGGAATGACGCTGCGTACGACTCCAGTGTGAGTTATTGTGTCAAGGGGTCGATACAAAGATCGGGGGAGCCGTGCTCGAGATCAACCCGTGGATCGCGCTGGCCGCGTTCGTCGCCACCGGACTGCTGATACTCGGCATCCTGTGGCCGACGGCGGCGAACGGTGAGCGTCTGCTGAAGAAGTGGGGGGTGGCCGAGCCGACGGCCGCGCAGGCACAGGAAGGGCTGCTCTACCTCAGGCGCCGGCGGCTGCTCTACCCGTGGCTCTACGCGGTGCTCTGGTTCGTGCCGAAGTGGGGCGACGACGTCGACCAGATCGTGGTCGTCGTGCTGGCGGGCACGCTGCTCGCGGAGCTGCTGGCACTGCGTCCGCGTCGTGGCGCCCGTCGGGAGGCGATCCTCACACCACGTGGGCTGTTCGACTTCGCGTCGAAGTGGGTGGTGTTCCCGTACGCGGTGTTCGTGCTGGGTGCCGCGATCTACCTCGTGATCCACCCGCGGTGGACCGCGCTCGCGTGGCTCGCGGCGTCGGTGCTCGCGGTCGGGGTGATCATCTGGACGGCCGTCGCCCGCCCGGCGGGCGGTGACCAGGTCGTCGACCTGGCGTTGCGCACCCGCAGCGTGCACGTCGCGGCGGGGCTCGGTGCGGCGATGGTGGGCGGGCTGGTCCATCCCTGGGTCGGCGTGCTCGGCCTGCTCATGTGGATCTCGATGGCGAACACGACACCGCAACCGGCGAAGATCGCGAAGTGAGTGCTCCACGAATCGTCGTCGACGTCGAGAACGGCGTCGCGCCCTGGCGTCAGGTCCGCGACCAGCTCGCGCGGCTGATCAGCGGTGGCGTGCTGCGCGTCGGCTCGCGGTTGCCGACCATCCGGCAGCTCGCCGCCGACCTCGGCCTCGCGGCCGGCACGGTCGCGCGGGCGTACCGCGAGCTGGAGACCGAGGGCGTGCTCACGACAGGACGAAGGCAGGGCACCGTGGTGGCCGCCCTGCCCTCGCATGCACCGGACCCGCTCTCCGCCGCCGCGGCGGAGTTCGTCGCCGTCGCTCGGTCACTCGGCGCCAGCGAGGGGGAGGCGCTGGACGCCGTGCGTGCCCACTACGTGGCTGAGTAAGGCGACTCGATCTTGGGCGCGGGTCGCGGTTCGCCGATGTGTGCGTGGCGTTCCTCGTAGATGCGGTGCTCCTCGGCCATCTGGTCCGCGAGCTGCTGCTGGATCTGGCGGTCCCGAATCCTGGACAGGATCGCCATCGTGACGCCGTGAGCCAGTGCCAGCAGCAACAGCACCACACCCAGCTTCACGACCACGTTCTTCACCGGGTCGCCGGTCTCGACGTTGATGATCGACACCAGCGCCAGGAGCCCGAGCACGACGAGGTGGAACAGCACAGCCGTCAGCCGCATCATGGCTCCGGCCTGCTCGTCGTCGTACGCGCGCCTCAGGTATCCCTTGCCGCTGTGGTAGATCAGCTGGCCGTCAACGACGACCAGGACGATCCCCAGCACTAGGAACGTCACGTAGCTGTCTTCCATGGGCTGTGGCTACCCGCGCACGCACACCTACAAACCGTGGCACGATCAGTGCTCGTGACGGCGTTGCAGGGACAACAGCTGGCCGGACCGCTGTGCGCGGCGGTGGCCAACTTGTGTGTTGCTTTGCAACCACAGGTTTCCCAGCAGACCGCTCGTGGATTCCAGGAAGTGTTGCGGCGTCTGCACGCGCCGTTGCAGGTGGCGGTGGCGGGACGGATCAAGTCCGGAAAGTCGACGTTGGTCAACGCGCTGATCGGACGCCGGGTCGCGCCCACCGACGTCGGCGAGTGCACACGGCTCGTGACGCGCTATCAGTACGGAACGGTCGACCGCATCGAAGTGGTGTTGCGAGACGGCCGACGGCAGGTACTGCCGTTCGACGCCAACGGCATGATCCCCGCGTCTCTTGGCGTGGAAGGCATTTCGCACATCGAGGCGTACCTGACGAACGCGGTGCTGCGCGACTTCACCGTCATCGACACGCCAGGTCTCGGGTCGCTGGACGCGGCTTCGGTCGCCCGCACCGAGGAACTGCTGGATCCCGTGTCCCGCAACGCCGTCGCGGGTGCGGAGGCAGTTCTCTACGTCGTGACGCAGGGCGTGCGCGCGGACGACCACTCGACGCTGGCCGCCTTCACCGCCGCGACAGCTTCTCGCGAGGCGGGGCCGGTCAACGCCATCGCCGCGTTGAACAAGGTCGACGCCGTGGCGCCGGAAACCGTGGAGGGGTCGGACGGCGACGTCTGGCGGGCCGCGGAGATCCTCGCGGGCAAGCAGGCCGCGCTGCTGAAGCCGCGGGTCGCCGACGTGCTGCCCGTGATCAGCCTGCTCGCCGAGTCCGCGGAGACCGGCGAGTTCACGTCCGCGGACGCGGAGGCGTTGCGTCAGATCGCGGCGCTGGACGCGGACACCCGCACGATGATGCTGATGTCCGGCGACCTCTTCACCTCGTGGGACTGCGACGTCGCGGCGGGCGTGCGGTCGAGGCTGCTCGAGAAGCTCGACCTCTACGGCATCGGCCGCGCTCTGGAGGCGTTGGACGCCGAGCCCGCGCTGACCGCCGGCGCGTTGCGTCGCGTCCTGTTCGACGCCTCCGGGTTCGCCGCGGTGCGCGGACGGCTGGACGCGGTGTTCCGGGCGCGGGCCGACGGCATCAAGGCGGCGGCCGCGCTGGCGTCGGTCACCTCGCTGGCCTCGGGCGACCCCGGTGAACGGCAGCGGGTGCACGACGCGATCGAAGTGCTGCTGGCCCGGCCGGAGGCGCACCAGCTGCGGCTCCTGGAGGCGCTGACGCTGGTGTCGTCCGGCGCGGTGACGCTGGCACCGGACCTGACGGAGGAGGTTCTGCGTGTCGGCAGCACTCCGGACGTGGCCGGTCAGCTGGGCCTGACCGGCCGGCCCCTGCCTGAACTGGTCGCACACGCACTGGAACGCGCCGGTTGGTGGCGTTCGTTCGCCTCGTTCGGCGCGACGCCGGCGCAGGCTCGGGTGGCGCACGTCGTCCACAGGGCGTATTTCCTCATCTGGCAGCAACTGCGTGCTGGGGGGCACCGATGAGCGTGAGTGGAACCGATCCCACCGGTCTGGCGTCGGACGACGGTGTGGAGACCATTGCCGACGAGCTGCTCGACCAGGCGCTGGCCGAACGCCGCGCGCTGGTCCAGCTGTGCCTGTACGCGCTGGACCGCGCCAGTGCGGGTGTGGTCCAGCGCATCGAGGAAGGCCTGTCGACCATAGGGGTCGTGGCCGTGCGTGCCGACGGAGAGCGCTTCGACCCGTCGTTGCACGAGGCGGGCGGCACGGTGCCGACCGACGACGCCTCGTTGCAGGGCCTGGTCGCCGAGACCGAGGTGCCGGGCTTCTGCGACCGCGGGCGTGTCCTGCGGGCTCCGATCGTGACGGTCTACACGGCCCGATGAGCACACTTCCACAGACCGTCCGGCAGACGCGCGAACGTCTCACCTCTCTCGTGCGCGAGCTCGACCCGTCCATGGCCGACTGGGTCACCAGGCGTTCCGCGCCGGAGGTGTCATCCGTCGTGATCGTCGGCGAGACCAACCGCGGCAAGTCGTCACTCGTCAACGCTCTGCTGGCCACTCCTGGCCTGTCTCCGGTGGACGCAGACGTGGCCACGTCGACCTACCTGGTCTTCCAGCACGGACCCGACTGGGCCGCCCGCGCCTGCTACCCGGGCCTGCTCGCACCGGTAACGTTCCCGCTGCCCGCGCTGATCAACTGGGTCTCCGCCGCCCACGAACTGCCGGAGGGCGAGCTGCCCCCGCGCTACGTCGAGGTGGACGCGCCGATCCCGCTGCTGGAACGCATGTCCGTTGTGGACACTCCGGGCGTCGGCGGACTCGAGTCGGTGCACGGCGAGCTGGCGCTGGAAGCCGTCACCTCGGCCACCGCCCTCGTCTTCGTGGTCGACGCCTCGTCCCCCTTCACCCGAGGCGAGCTGGACTTCCTCAAGCGGGTCGGCGACCGCGTCGAGACCGTCGTCTTCGCCCTGACCAAGACCGACCAGTACCGCGGCTGGCGCCAGGTCCTCGACGCCGACCGCGCCCTGCTGGCCGAGCACGCCCCGCGCTTCGCCGACGCCCCTTTCCACCCCGTGTCGTCCCGCATGTTCGACCTGGCGGCCCAGGCCCCGAACCCGGACGCCGCCGCCATGCTTCGCGAACGCTCCGGCATCGCCTCTCTGCAGACCTTCCTGCAGGAGCTGGTGGCCGGTCGCTCCGGAATGCTGGCCGAGGCCAACGCTCTGCGCGCTCTCTCGACCGTTCTGGACGAGCTCGTGGTTCGCCTTGAGCACGAGAAGCGCGCTCTGTCCGTGGGTGAGGACGAGGCAGTTGTCCTGCGCGCCCGCCGCGAGGAACTGCAGACCGAACGCCGTTCGTCCACCCGAGGCTGGCAGGTCCGCCTGCGCGGCGAGATCCAGCGCGCCCGAGTGGAGAACTCCCACGAGATCTCCCGCCAGATGCGTGACCTCCAGACCTGGTACCGGCAGGCCATCGACATCGCCGACCGCGCCGCCCTGGCCGTGCTGCCCCAACAGGTCGACACGGCCCTGCAGGTGGTGTCGCGCCGCATCTCCACCGCCCTGTCGGTGCGCCTCTCCCAGGTGACCGACGTGGTGCTGGCGACGATGTTCAGCGCCGACGAACTGACGTTGATCCGCGGCCAGTTCGCCCGCGGCGAGCAGCCCCCGGTCGTGTTGCGCCCCAAGGAGAAGCGCCCACCGACAGCCGAGGACAAGCTCCTCGTCTTCATGGGCGTGTCCGGTGGCCTGGGCGCCGGCAAGCTCGCCGTGATGCCCCTGGCCGGCCTCGGCATCGCGGTGCTGAACCCGATCGTCCTGCCGGTGACCATCGCCCTGGGCCTCGGCGCCGGCTGGTGGATGGCCCGCACCCGGACCCACACGGCCGAGAAGCAGCACGTCAAGCAATGGCTGTCCGACGCCATCGCCGACGCACGCTCCACGGTGGACCAGATCGCCGCCGAGCAGCTGATCGAGGCCGAGCAGGCCTTGTCACTGGCTTTGGACGAGGCCCTCGCCAAGCGCATCGAGGCCATCGAGGTGGAACTCCGCGAGGTCGACAAGGCGCTGCGGATGGAGGCCGGTGAACGTGGGCGCGAGCTGCAGTCGGTGACCCGGCAACTGGCCGAGGTGGAGTCGGGCCGATCGAAGGCGGAAGAGTTGCTGGCACGAATTCGATCGGTTCGCGACAGGGCCTGAAAGGCCATCAACGAGCGGCCCGCACACGGGTTACGGGTCGCCGGTGAGATCGTGCAAGCTTAATCGAGCAATGCTCATTTTGGCTGCTCAGAGCGATGTTGCCGGGGCAACTTAAGTGCAAGTGTCCGTACGTGTACTGGTACAAAACATTTGTGGCAGATATGAGTTCACCGATCCGTCAGAATCGGGAATGCCGGTTAATTCGACGCTGATTCGCTTTTGAAGCATGAAGCTGCAGCGAGACCAGGTGGTGGCGGCGACCCTGGTGGGCACCGTGGTCGTCGTGCTCGGGTTCGCGTCCGGCATCGGTCGTGTCCCGCTCACGTGCCGCAGCCGGTGGCGCACAACCCCGCGCCGGTTCCGCATCTTCCGGCGGGGCCGCACGTTCCGGCTCCGGAACACCCGCACCCGAGCACACCCCCTGCCACGACGCGACCCCCGGTGACCACGCCTCCCACCACACCGCCCGACGCACCCTGCGACGCGGGTGCGATCACGAAGCTGTTGCGGCAACTGGGTTTGCTGTCGTTGCTCGGCGACGACCTGCCGGTCGTGACCGAACTGCCCGGCGGGACGAAGAAAGCCGAGCCCACCAGATCCCGATCACGCGCTACGCCTACGCCCCCGCCACGATGACCGTGTGTGTGGGCGATGTCGTGACCTGGACGAACCAGGACGAGGCGGCACACGATGTCGCGGGCGGCACGTTCCGGTCGCCGATGCTCGCCGAAGGGCAGTCGTGGTCGTTCACCTTCACCCAGCCGGGCGCGTTCGACTACATCTGCTCGGTCCACCCGGACATGCGGGCGCAGATCGTCGTGCTTGCCCAGGAGACGACAGCGCAGGCTCCGCCACCGCCGCCCGTCCGGCAGCCGCCACCTCGCCGACGTTGCCACCCGTGTTGCTGCTGGCGGGCCTCGTCGCCGCCGTGACCACGCTGTGCCTGCTGATGATCGGTTCCCGCCCGGACCGGCACGAGGTTGGCGAGGGAACCAAACCGGCATAACGTGGGTCATACCGGTACGCAAGAGCGCAGGAGGTGTGTCCCGGTGTACATCGACGAGAACGGTGCGGCCGACGCCGAGCTGAAGGTGACCGTCGAGGACGAGGAGTACACCGCCGACGTCACCTTCGACCTCGACGACGACGGCGTGAACGACTCCGCCGTGGTCGAGACGGACGACGGTGGCCACCTCGCGTTCACCGACACGAACGGTGACGGCGACGCGGATCTGATGAGCACGTTCGACAAGGACGGCAAACTTCTCAGCCAGGCTCGGTTCGAGGAGAATTCGGGTGAGTGGGTTGCCGTCGACCCGAACGACACTCAGCAACAGAAAACAAATTCCGCGCCTCAGCAGACCATTGTCGTGCACACCGACGAAGGCGATCGAAACGTCGGCCAGGCGACCGAGGACACCGACGGCGACGGCAAGGCCGACACCGCGGTGGTTCGCGACGACGACGGCGACACCTGGCTGTTCACCGACAAGAACGGCGACGGGCGGGCCGACGTGGCGACCGAGATCACACGATCGGGCGAGGTCACCATGTCCGAGCACCGCGGTGACGACTGGGTCGAGGTCGAGCACGGGCACATCGAGGCCGACGGCCGGTACGTGACGGACTCCAAGAGCGGCATTCTGGACGAGTCGGACGACTGGTTCGAGGAAGAACGGTTCGAGGGCGTCGTCCGAATCGATTCCACCACCGGGCAGTGGATCAGCCCGAACTGAAGCGCAGGTCACAGGCCCCGGTGTGGTGAGAACCGCACCGGGGCCTCTTGTGTTTTTCCGACCTCAAGCGCGCCTTAACCGCCGTCCGAGTGCTGAATCGATTCCAGAATCGGTTTTGTGAGAGAAGCGACAGGCTGGGGGTGCGTTACCTGCCATTCACCGGGCTAACCTCGATCCATCCCCTTCCACGCACGCCCGGCCCCACCGGGCGTCTGGAGCTATTCCCGAGGACGACGAAGTCCCCACACCGGACGGCCCACCGCGTCCTCGGGCAGCCGAGGCGTTCAGTCAGGAGACGAGACGAGATGACGGCAGTGACCATTCCCGGTCTCGAACACGCACCTACCAACCACGCGCGCTTGCTCGCATGGGTTCAGGAAGTCGCTGAGCTGACCTGCCCCGACGAGGTTGTTTGGGCTGACGGGTCCCAGGGCGAATGGGACCGTCTCACGCAGAAGCTCGTCGACGCCGGCACGTTCGTGCCGCTGAAGAAGAAGCAGAACTCGTTCTGGGCTGCCTCGGACCCGAGCGACGTCGCACGCGTCGAAGAGCGCACGTACATCTGTTCGGTGCGCGAAGTGGACGCGGGCCCGACGAACAACTGGATGGACCCTTCCGAGATGAAGGCCATCATGACCGAGCTGTACCGCGGTTGCATGCGTGGCCGCACGATGTACGTGATCCCGTTCTGCATGGGCCCGCTGGACGCGGAGAAGCCGATGCTCGGTGTGGAGATCACCGACTCGGAGTACGTCGTCGTCTCGATGCACATCATGACCCGCATGGGCACCAAGGCTCTCGCGCTCTTCGGTGAGGACGCGGACTTCGTCCCGGCGCTGCACTCGCTCGGCGCGCCGCTCGAGGCGGGCCAGCAGGACGTCGCCTGGCCGTGCAACGACACCAAGTACATCTCGCACTTCCCGGAGACCCGCGAGATCTGGAGCTTCGGCTCCGGTTACGGCGGCAACGCCCTGCTCGGCAAGAAGTGCTACTCGCTGCGCATCGCGTCCGTGATGGCGCGCGACGAGGGCTGGCTCGCCGAGCACATGCTGATCCTCAAGCTCACCTCGCCGGAGAACAAGGCGTACTACATCGCCGCCGCGTTCCCGTCGGCCTGTGGGAAGACCAACCTCGCGATGCTCGAGCCGACCATCCCCGGCTGGAAGGTCGAGACGCTCGGTGACGACATCGCGTGGATGCGCTTCGGCGAGGACGGCCGCCTCTACGCGGTGAACCCGGAGAACGGCTTCTTCGGCGTCGCGCCCGGCACGGACTACCACACGAACCCGAACGCGATGCGCACCATCGCCAAGGGCAACTCGCTCTTCACCAACGTCGCGCTGACCGACGACGGCGACATCTGGTGGGAGGGCATGGGCGAGCCCCCGGCCCACCTGACCTCGTGGAAGCACCAGGACTGGACGCCGGACAGCGACGAGCTGTCGTCGCACCCGAACTCGCGCTATTGCACGCCGATCGAGCAGTGCGACATCAAGGCGCCGGAGTGGGACGACCCCAAGGGCGTGCCGATCTCGGCGATCTTCTTCGGTGGCCGCCGCGCCACGACGATCCCGCTGGTCACCGAGTCGCGCGACTGGCAGCACGGCACCTACATGGGCGCCACGCTGTCGTCGGAGACCACGGCCGCCGCGGTCGGCAAGACCGGCATCGTGCGCCGCGACCCGATGGCGATGCTGCCGTTCATCGGCTACAACGCCGGTGACTACTTCCAGCACTGGGTCGACCTGGGCAAGCGCGCCGACGCCGACAAGCTGCCGAAGATCTTCTATGTGAACTGGTTCCGCCGCGGCGACACTGTGTCTGACAAGCCCGGGCGCTTCCTGTGGCCCGGGTTCGGCGAGAACTCGCGCGTCCTGAAGTGGGCGATCGAGCGCATCGAGGGCAAGGCCGCCGCCCAGGAGACGCCGATCGGCTACGTGCCGACGGCGGACGACCTGGACCTCGAGGGCCTGGACGCGCCGCGCGAGGACATCGAGGCCGCGCTCGCGGTCGACGCCGACGAGTGGCGTGCCGAGATCCCGCTGGTCGAGGAGTGGTTCGAGAAGATCGGCGAGAAGGTGCCCACCACGCTCCGCGACGAGCTGGCGGCCCTGAAGCAGCGCCTGGGCTGATCGTTCTCAGGTGTTTGGTGACCCAGCGGTCAACGGCGACCGCTGGGTCACCTTTTTGAGGTACTACTAGTGGTGTGACGCAGGACGAGGACTTCCTCGGCGGGCTCCACTACGACGGCACCAGTCGCGACGTCGAGGTGGGACCGGCCAAGGGCATCGTGCGCTACTACCCGGTGCCGCCCGCACCGCCGGCCCGCACGCCGTGGTGGCGCTACACGCTCGTGTTCGTCCTCGGTTTAGCGATCGGTACCGCCGCTGGCGTGGTCCTGTGCAGCAATTTTCTCTGAATCAGTGCAGCTCACCGTCCATTTGAGACGAAGTTGTCCACAGGTGTGGACGGCTCTGTGCACATGTTGTGGATAGCTGTGGACAGCCCTGGGGACTTCTCCACAGGTTCTGCAAATGGTCTTGCTCCAGGAATGAACCCGGCCCCTTCCGGGAACGTCTTAGTTACGTGATGACGGTCACAAAGATCGTCACCGGAGGAAGGGGAGGTGTGCCGTGGGGATCGCAGGAATCGCGATGCTGGTGCTGTCCCTGGCCGCCGTGCTGATGGTCGTGATCGCCGGATCAGTTCGGGAGCGGGTTGTCGCGGAGGCCGAGGAGAGTGCCGTTGAAGGTCTTGGTGGCCTCCGCGTAGCAGATCGCGTAGGTCCAACCCTCTGACCAGCCCTGGGATCCGGGCATGCGCCACGCCGGGAACACGTCGGTGCGCTTGTCCGAACCGACGTAGTCGTGCACGGCCTTGGTGCACTTGTCCTTGGCGATGGCGCTCATCTGGTCCTTGGACGGCGTGGGGTCGTTGTACTTGCCCAGCGGCACGATGCCGGCGGGCACGGCCTCTGCCATGTGCGGCCCGTTGCAGGCCGTCGGCTTCACGTCCGAGTCCTTCGACGGCGAGCCGGCGAGGCAGATCTGGTACGTGTTGAAGCTCGACCCCTTGAGGACGCCCTTCAGGGAACCCTTGCGTGCCAGGGCTTTTCCTTCGGGGGCGAGCTCGACGACGGTGCACAGCCGCCAGCGCTCGCCCTTCTTCCAGCTCGCCTCGTTCGGCCAGAACGCCCAGACCTGCAGCCTGGTCGCGCCCGCGTCCTGGCTGCCGAGGTAGTCGTTGATCGTCGCGTAGCACGGGGGCAGCGCGGCTTTGCGCAGCGCCTGGGTGTCCGGGTAGGCCGAGGGCATGCCGGACATCTCGCCGACCGCCATCACCTCGGCGTCGTGGCTCGCGGCGCAGTCGATCGCCTTGAGCTCCGAGGAGTTCATGCACTGCCCCACCTTGGGCAGCGTCGGCGTGTCCGCGGCGGCGGTGGACGGCATCGGGCCCGGGACGGCCTGGCCTCCGACCTGGATGGCGCAGGCACTCAGCCCCACCGCGCTCAGGATGATTGCCACCGCCAGCCGCACACGAGTCACACCACAGAGACTAGGGCCTTGACCTGATCGGCGATGTCCCGACGCTGTTTTTCGAACGCCGAGTCCGTCAGCGCGGCCGGGTCTGCGGGCTGGCCCAGCACCGGCGTGTGGAGGTGTCCGCCGAGGACACTCGTTGCGCCGTAACCGATCCGCACGCGATTGGCCCGGTACATGCTCTCGTTGGAGAGGTAGTTGCCTCCACCGCCGACGGCCGCGACACGGCCCGGCGTCGGCTCGTCCGTCCGGCAGTCCTGCGTGGCACCGACGACGACCCACTCGCAGAAGCTCCGGTTCAGCACCACGGGGAACGGGCCGGTGCCCGCGTCGATCATCTTCTGGGACGGCAGCGAGGTCTCGATGAACTCGTGAGACGGCTGCGGCCAGCCCGCGGCGTTGGGGACGCTGCCGTACGAACCGACGTTGTTGTTGTCCGGCGAACCGCCACGCCAGCGCGCCGCCCACCGCTCGATGTCGAAGCGGCCGGGCCGGCCCTGGCTGACCGTCACGAACGCGTCGGGCTTCTGCTCCAGCGCGGATCCGTAGAACTGCTCGACGATCCCCTCGTCGAACCCGCCCCACAGCACCGGCAGCACGGCCGCCTGCAGCACGACCTTGCCGGACGGAGTGCTGATCTCACGGCCGTCGAGCTGCAGCGCCGCCGCACCGGCCGGGTTGGCGCGCCGCACGTTGGTTCCGGTGAGCTGGAACGGGTCGAAGCCGGTCACCGCGACCTTGCGCACGCCGGGCCTGGCGGGGAACGCTGAGTCGCTCAACCCGCGCGAGGCCCAGTCGAACCGCTGGACCAACTTCGCGCGGTCGTGCACCGAAAGGGAGAACCGCGGCTTCCACTGGCGCAGCGCGGTGGTGAGCTGCAGGCGTGCCCAGTACAGCGGGCGGTCGTCGTGAGCGTCGTGCGGCAACGGCTGGGCGCTCTGGGCGCGGGCGACAGCGGCCTTCCACAGCGCGTTGCCCTCGCGTTCCACGAACTGCTGAGCCTGCTTCTGCGCGACCTGCCGGCAGAGCTTGGAGGTGAAGTCCGTGACGCGGCCGTCGAACCCGGCGAGCTTCACGAGAGAGGGCCCGACGGCGGGGCCGCCGGGAACGAGTGTGTCGTCGAGCCGCTGTTCCTCGACGGTCGACGGGACGGTGGTGTCGTAACAGGGGGCGTCCTGGGCGTGGGCGACGCCCGGCACGACCGTGAGGCCTGCCGCGATGACGAGTCCGGCGATGATTTTCACGTCACTGATCTCAACGGAAAGGGCCACCCGTCGAAACCGGCGGGTGGCCCATACCGTTAACTGCTGCGTCTCAGTGGGCGGCGACGGGCTTGACCCGCGGGCTGTCCTCGTCGACGTGGTAGTCGGACGGATCGGTCTGGTCCGTGCCGTTGAAGACGCGCATCTTCTTGGCGATCAGCGTGACGACCACGGCGACCAGCAGGTTCGCCGCCAGCGCCGGCACACCGACGTAGATCGTCAGCGTGGAGCCGCCGAACGGGTGCCAGCCGAAGAGCGACAGCTGGCCCATCGGCAGTGCCGAACCGGCGAAGTGCGCCTTGCCGATGGCCGGGTTGCCGATGTTGTAGAGCAGCCACATGCCGTAGCCCATACCCGCGACCCAGCCCGCGACCAGGCCGTAGACGTGGAACCAGCGGGTGTAGAGCGCGATCGCGACCGCCGGCAGCGTCTGCAGGATCATCACGCCGCCGATGAGCTGCAGGTCGATGGAGAACTGCGGGTCGACGAACACGATGAACGCCACGGCGCCGAACTTCACGACCAGCGAGGCGAGCTTGGCCTGCTTGGCCTCCTGCGCCGGGGTGGCGCGCTTGTGGATGTACTCCTTGTAGACGTTGCGCGTCCACAGGTTCGCCGCCGCGATCGACATGATCGCCGCCGGCACCAGCGCGCCGATGCCGATGGCCGCGAACGCGATGCCCGCGAACCACGACGGGAAGTTCGCGCCGAAGAGTTCGGGCACGATCGTGTTGGTGTCGGGCCGGCCGGTCGCCTGGTTGACGATCGGCTTGGTGCCCGCGCTGATCGCGACGTAGCCCAGCAGCGCCAGCAGGCCCAGCACCAGCGAGTACGCCGGCAGCGCGACCATGTTGCGCTTGATGACGTTGCGGCCGCGGCTCGCCAGGATGCCGGTCAGCGAGTGCGGGTAGAGGAACAGCGCGAGTGCGCTGCCCAGCGCCAGCGTGGCGTACTGCAGCTGGTTGTTGCTGTTGAGCAGGATGCCGTCGGTCTTGGCCGGCGTCGCGTCGAACTTGGCCTGCGCGTCGTTGAAGATCTCGCCCCAGCCGCCGAACTTGGACGGCAGGTAGATGATCGCGACGAGGATGACCAGGTAGATCAGGATGTCCTTGACGAACGCGATCAGCGCCGGCGCCCGCAGACCCGACTGGTAGGTGTACAGCGCCAGGATCACGAACGCGATGAACAGCGGCAGGTGGCCGAGGATGCCGGAGCCGTTCAGGCCCATGCTGCGCAGCACGGCCTCGAGACCGACCAGCTGCAGCGCGATGTACGGCATGGTCGCGACGATGCCGGTGATCGCGATGAGCAGCGCCAGCCAGTGCGAGCCGTAGCGGCCCTTCACGAAGTCCGCCGGCGTGACGTAGCCGTGCACGCGGCTGACCGACCACATGCGCACCAGCGGCAGGAACACGATCGGGTAGAGGATGACCGTGTACGGCAACGCGAAGAACCCGGTCGCGCCCGCGCCGAACATCAGCGCCGGCACCGCCACGAACGTGTAGGCGGTGTAGAGGTCGCCGCCGACCAGGAACCACGTGATCCAGCTGCCGAACTTGCGGCCGCCGAGGCCCCACTCGTCGAGGTGGTCGAGGGTGTCGCCCTTCTGCCACCGCGCCGCCACGAAGCCCATGACCGTGACGAGCAGGAAGAGGGCGCTGAAAACGATCAGCTCAGTCCACTGCATCACTTCGCTCCCTCGTCGAGGTCGTCAACGCCCAGCTTGTCCGGCTTGCCGGTGACGGCGGGCGCGTCCTTGGTCTTGATGTAGACCACGGCGACGCACAGCACGCCGAGAGGCACGAACGCGAACTGGTACCAGTAGAAGAACGGCATCCCGAACAGCCGGGGCTGGTCGAAGTTGAACCACGGCGTGATGAGCATGAGCAGCGGAACTATCAGCAGCAGGTTCCAGTTGCTCCAGCGCAAGCCGGTCTTGGGATCCGACGGCATGGTGGGCCCTCCGTGTACGCGGTGTTGCGCGGATGTTAGGCCTGATGAGACGTGCCGTCAGCTCCGTGATCGGAATCGTTGCACTCGTCTTAACGTTCTCTTTGGACTAATTCGCTTCGAGACGCTGGACAAGGTCCTCTTCCGCGGCGTCGAAGTACTCGTTGAGCTGGTCGACCGCCTCGTCGATCTCGCTGTTGTTCAACAATTCGACAATCCGACGATTCCACGGCACGTACGTCTGGTAGAAGTCGTTGATCTCCTGAGCCACCCGGAAGGCGAGCATGAGCTCGGCGAAGAGGCGGTCGGACTCGTCGCTCAGCCGTGTGCTGCCCGCCAGCCCGACGATGCCGCGGTGGAACTGGATGTTCGCCGACCCGGCCTTCGTCCAGTCGTTCTTCTCGGCCCTGGCGACGGCCTGGCGGACGGGAGCCCGGACGGCCTCGCGCTGCGCGTCCGTCACGCCGTTCCACAGCCGCAGGGCGCCGCACTCGATCACCCTGCGCGCGGCGTAGAGGTCACGCACGTCGTCACCGGTGGGCCTGCGGACGAACACGCCCCGGCTGTGCTCGTGCACCAGCAGCCGGTCGCGGGTGAGCAGCCGGAACGCCTCCCGCAGCGTGTTGCGGCTGACCCCCAGCGCGCCGCCGATGGCTTCCTCGCTGAGTCGCAGGCCAGGTGCGAGTTCACCGTCGAGCACCCGCTCGCGCAGCATGTCCGCGACCTTCTGCGCGGTACTGGCCCGCTCCAGGCCGGCTTTTCCCTGCGCCAGCGTCGACACCCACGTCTCCGTCACCTGCCAAGTCTATTGCAGGATCGTTCTATTGCAGTATCGTAGAATCGTTCAACAATCCAACGATCCAACAAACCTGCAAGCGTTGGAGGACCGCCATGGACCTGAACGCAGATCTCGGCGAGGGCTTCGGCCACTGGACGCTGGGCGATGATCGAGCGCTCCTGTCCGTGGTGACCAGCGCAAACGTCGCCTGCGGCTACCACGCCGGCGACGCCGACACGATGCGCGAGGTGTGCGCCCAGGCCGCGGAGGCCGGTGTCGCGGTGGGAGCGCACGTCGGCTACCGGGACCTGGCGGGCTTCGGTCGCCGGTTCATCGACGTAGCACCGGACACCCTGACCAACGAGGTGCTGGCCCAGCTGGGCGCCCTGTCGGTCTTCGCCCGTGCAGCCGGCACCCGTGTGTCCTACGTGAAGCCGCACGGCGCGCTCTACAACGCCCTGGTCCGCCATGAGGCCCAGGCGGATGCCGTGGTGGACGCCGTCCGGCTGTTCGATCCGGCACTGGCGGTGCTGGGCCCACCAGGCGCCGTGTGGCTGAAGCGCGCCTCGGTGGCCGGCCTGCGGGTGTGGCACGAGGCGTTCGCCGACCGCGCCTACACCTCGGCGGGAACGCTCGTACCGCGCGGCGAGCCGGGCGCCGTCCTGCGGGACCCGGCGGAGATCGCGGCGAGGTGCGTCCAGCTGGCGACGGAGGGCTGGGTGCGCAGCGTCAGCGGACGTCCGGTGCGCATCGCGGCCGACTCGATCTGCGTGCACGGCGACACCCCCAACGCCGTGGAGATCGCCCGCACGGTGCGCGCGGCCCTGGACGCGGCAGGCGTCGCGGTGGCGCGGGTGGAGTCCCCGCTCCGCCACACGCGCCAGGTCAGCTAACGAACGAGGGCGGCCGCGCCCACCAGCCCGGCCTCCCCGCCCAGCTGCGCGGCCCGCACCTCGAGCCCGGCCAGGTAGGACAACCCGGCGTGCGTCTTCAACGCCCGCCGCACCGGCTCGAACAGCAACTCCCCGGCCTGGGCCACGCCACCGCCGATCACGGCCAGGTCCAGGTCGCACACGGCGGCAGCCCCGGCGATCGCCACCCCGACCGCCAGTCCGGCCCGGTCGAACGCCTCCAGCGGAATCTCTTCTCCTGCCAGCGCCGCCGCGGCCAGCACAGCCGCGTCCGCGTCATCAGGAGCCTGCCACCCGGCACGCCGGGCCCAGGCCACCATCCGAGGCCCACCGGCCACGGTCTCGACGCACCCGCGCCCACCGCACGTGCACGGTTCGCCGTCCGGCTCGACGACGATGTGACCGATGTGCCCGGCGTTCCCGGTCCGGCCTCCGAACGGCCGTCCGTCCAGCACCAGCCCGCCACCGACACCGGTCGACACGACCAGCCCGACCATGAACGTGCTGCCCTGCCCGGCCCCGCGCCAGTGCTCGCCCAGCGCCATGCACACCCCGTCGCCGGCGAGCTCGACCCGGACACCGGGGAACAACGACGACACCGCGGCGCGCAGCGGGAAGGCCTGCCACGAGGGCACGTTGATCGGTGAAACGGTGCCGGCGACGGTGTCCACGGGCCCGGCAGAGGCGATCCCCACGCCCGAAACGGCAGAGCCCGCCACCACCGACGACACCACGGACACGACAGCGTCCCAGGGATCGGAGGCGGGCGTGGGCACCCGCGACGACCGCACCACGGAGCCCGAGGGATCAACCAGAGCGGCAGCGATCTTGGTGCCGCCGAAGTCCAGTGCCAGCACCAGATCAGTCACGGTGATCCATGCTAACCAGCGACTTCGAGGCGGATCACCGCGGTGGCCCTGACCAGCTCACCGGCCGCCACCTTCACCACCGCCGGCCACGACCCGGCAGACGCCCACGCCGGTGCCGAGACCGTGAAGTCGAGCGCCACCCGTCCCCGAGCGGGCAGGAGACCGGAAACGCAGAACGGCCCGACCAACTCCCACGTCTCTCGCGGCGACAGAATCCGTGCTTGCACCGGCAGGTCACCGTGCGCGCTGGAAGCCAGCACGACCCGCAGCACCGCGGACGAGCCGGGCGCGACGGACACCACCGAAGGCGCCGACGCCACCCACAGCACCTCGACCGGATCCTCGAAGTCCCACTCCGGCACGGTCAGCAGCACCACGTCGTAGACCTCGAACGGCAGCCCTTCCAACGTGGCCCGCACCGGGTGGCAGCCGGGAGTCCGCGGCGGGACCAGTCGCACCTCGGCCGAGGTGTGGCCACCGGCGGGCAGCGACACCGGCAGCGTGTCCCAGGAAGCCGACCAGCCGTCCGGCAGCGACAGCCGGACCACACCCTCGAACGGATCACCGTCGGACACCGCGACCACCCGCAGCCGGGTCGGGCTGAGCACCTCCAGGTGCACGTTCGCGGCAAGCCCTCCCAACGGAGCGGGCTCGTGCAACCAGTACCGCGCGAACACCGGCGTGACGGCGGGCGACACGGGACCGAGGGGTGGCCCTGCCACCGACAGCCGCGGCGCCACCGAAGGCAGCGAGCCCTCCGCCGGCGAGCGCGATCCCAGGACGCCCACGAGCGGGGAAGGTCCGAGGTGGTCGACCTCGTGCCACAACGTGAAGGTCGAGGACCCGACCATCTTCTCGCCGACCTCGCTGTGCCAGACCGTCACCGGTCCGGTCAGCTGGGGAGGCTCCAACGCTGGGCCGTCAACCGCGACCAACGAAGCGATCGGGTCGTAGGAGAGCACGTGGTGAGTGGACGCGATCTCGTTGCCGAAGCCGCGCTTCCACCCGTGGTCGACGTTGTCCTCGACGAGCGAACACGTTCGCCACCCGTGTGCCGGTACGTCTCTGGCCAGGAACGTCACGGTGGTCCCGTCCACCAACGTCGGCAGCACTTCATCGCCGTGCGCCACATGCACGTTCCGAGGGGACGGAAGATGTACGGACACGACATCGGTGCACGGCACGTCCAGCGGGTTCCAGACGACGACCGACGAGTCCATTGTGGACGTCAATGCCGAAAGCGACCGCGCGATGATGTCCGAGTGCAGGTCGAAGGCCTCACGAGGATGCGCCACAGCAGCACGCTCAAGAGCGGCAGTCGGATAGGTCGCCCCGGTGAGCCGGGCGGCATGCGATGCGAACACCGCTGCCGGTGAGTCGTCGAGCGGAGCAGGCGGCACCGGCACGGACCCGCGCACGTAGTAGTCGCGCGGCAACGAGCAGATGATCCGCGGCCACGTGTAGCGCGCGCTCCAGTCGTGGTGGATCGCGGTCATCCACGGCGAGGGCATCGAACGCGGCGGTCCGATCGGCAGCATCACGTGCGGCGACGACGCCGAGGACCGCAGCGCCAGGAACGACGAGTAGACCGACCGCTCGGCCTCACCCAGTGAAGACGCCTCCAACGCCGTCCCGGTCGGCAGCGAGGACAGCAACGGTGACACACCGACCACATTGGACTGAGAGCCGACGACCTCGACCCGGCCCTCGGAGATCAGCCGCAACAGCAGCGAACGGTGCTGCGGGAACGTGTCCCAGTACGGCTGCAGCAACTCCACGGACGTCACGGCGAACCGGTAGGCGGGATCGGTCAGCGCCAGGTCCAGATGCGCCCGCAGCACCGGGAAGGGCGCGTCCGCCGCCACGTGCCCGACCAGGTGCACTGTCCACCCGGGCGAGCCGACGACCAGCGAAAACGAGCACGAGTCCTCGCCAGAGGCCGACCGCACGACGGCCTGGGCGGGCACCACGGAGCCGGGGGAGTGCTCGGAGACGTCGACCGCGATCTCGTAACCGAACGGTCCTGGTACGAGCGAACCGCCGTGCCGCGCCGAGTGCAGGCCCGGACCGGAGACGTGCGCGTGCACCGGTCCGGCCAACGCAGGCCCGGACGCAGGCACAGTCACGCGCACCACCTGCAGCAGCGCGGTCCGAGGCCCGACGAACAGCTCGGTGGACTCGGCGGAGATCACCGAACGATCGCACCATCGTTCAGCACCAGATGAAATAACCCGATGGTGGCGTTATCTCCTGAGCATCCGCGTGAGGCCCGCAGCCACCGTGGTCGCCAGAATCCAGCCCGTCACGATGAGCCCGGACGCGATCCACTGCGACGCACCGGGGGTCTGCCAGCGGTTCTTGTTGCCGAAGTCGACGATCGGCACCACCAGGTCGATCGTGTAGAGCCACGCGTTCCACGGCAGGTGGTCGTCGTCGTTGATCACCACCAGCGGTCCCTTGAACTGGAACCACATGCTGCCCACGACCCACGCCGCGATCAGCCACCCGAGTGCGCGCGCCGGGCGGTAGCCGTAACCGACCATCGAGCGCTGCAGGAAGCTCCACACCAGCACCAGCGGTCCCAGGAACCGCATGCCCTCGGCGACCGCGCGGTACCGCAGGCGTTGCTTCTCGATCAGCACGGTCGAGGCGTGCTCCTCGTTGCCGGACGCCGTCAGCATCTCGGCGAACTGGTCGTACGGGCGCGGGTGGTAGCTGCGGCGCATGGCCTGCCGAAGCCAGCGCAGCCGTTGCTCGACCTGGGCGTCGTCGCGCAGGTGGATCGGGTGGGCGAGCGAGTCGTAGCGGAAGTCGTCGAGGTCGATGAAACCGGTGGCGTTCCAGAAGTTCTCGTTGTCGTCCAACGAGGTGCAGCGCGCCTGCCGCAGTGTCACGAGGCCTTTCGGCGGCGACACGACGTTGACCATCAGCTCCTGGACCTGCATGCCCATGGCGTTCAACGCGTGGCTGTCGAGCTTGTAGCCGAGCACGGCGCCGTTGAAGTTCGCCATGCGGCCGATGGTCGCGCGACGGCACCGCACGCCGCCGTGCGCGACGAACTCCTTCTCGCCGCGCGCGCAGATGAGGTCGCGGCCGATCGTGGCGCCGCCGATGTCGAGCGACGGCTTCTCGCGCGGCTGGTGGCGGTACGTGCCCGGCTTGATCAGGCGGCTGCCGCGCAGGTCGAGGTTCGCGCCCACGGTGATGCCGCGCAGCTCCAGACCACCGGAGATCTCCGACTCGCGCACCACGAAGTTGCTGCCGATCTGCGAGCGGTTGGTCAGCAGGGCGTCCGCGGCCGGATTGTCCACAACGGCCCGTTCGATCGTGATGCTGCCGCGCACGTGCGTGTCGACCATGCGCAGCTGGCCCTTGATCCGCACACCGCGCCCGACGATGTCGCCGCCGATCTCGGCACCGTCGACGTGCAGCGCGCGGCCCGATCCGGTCGGGTCGGTGCCCACCGCCGGTGGCGACACGGCGTCCAGCACAGCGTCTGCCAGCGACAACGTGCCGCCGACGCGGGCGTTCACGGCGCGGACCGTGCCGAGGCTCGTGAAGTCGCGGTCGAGCTCCAGGTCGCCGGACACGTCGACGCGGTCGAGGATCAGCGTCGCCGAGGGGTCGGCGTGCGGGTCGGTGGTCTCCTCGAACACGTCACCGCGCGAGAGCTTGGCGCGGCTCAGCGACAGCGTGGAGCTGATCCGGGCGTTGGAGAGGAACACCACTCCGTGCGAGGTGAACGCGCCGAGCAGGTTGCCGCCGACCTGCATGCCGTTGCCGTTCAACGTGAAGCCGTTGGCGTTCTGCAGGATCGCGCTGCCGAGGTTGACGTTGCCGCCGATGCGCGCGCCCGCGAGCCGCATCTCGCCCTCGGTGTGGATGCCGAACGCGAGCAGCGCGCCCGCAACGGTCAGCCGGTCGCCGTGCACGCACAGCCCGCCCGGCACGCTGAACCTGCTGTCGCGCAACAGAACCGAGCCCGCGATCTCGGCATCGGTCAGGTCGACCAGATCGGAGACCCGGCAGCCGAGCAACGAGACGTCGTTGCTGCTGCTGAGGTTGCGCGCTTCGAGACCCGGCAGATCGCAGTCGCTGAACGAGATGCCGGCGAGGTTCGCCTGCCGCAGGTCGGGTGCCGACTCGAACTGGCAGCGCTCGAACTCGAGCACGTACGGCACCTCGACCGCGCGCAGGTCGAGCACATCGGTGACCACGCGGTCCACCACGCGGATGACGGGTGGGGTGCTCGGCTTGCGCCGAGGTAACCGCCACCCGCCACCACCTGAGTTGTCGTTCTCCCCCAACAGTCCCCGCAACACCTCCGCCGCGGTGACCCTCCCCCTGGCCACGTGGCTAGTCCGGGTCGCTCGGACCGTGGTGCGTCGGGTCGAGCACGCGAGCCAGGAACGACTTGGTGCGCTCCTCCTGCGGGTTGCCGATCACCTCGGCAGCCGGACCCTCCTCGACGATGTAGCCGCCGTCCATGAAGATCACCTTGTCGGCGACCTCGCGGGCGAACTGCATCTCGTGCGTCACGACCAGCATCGTCATGCCCTCGTCGGCGAGCTGGCGCATCACGCCGAGCACGTCACCGACGAGCTCGGGATCGAGCGCCGAGGTCGGCTCGTCGAACAGCATGACCTCGGGGTCCATCGACAGCGCGCGGGCGATCGCCGCACGCTGCTGCTGGCCACCGGAGAGCTGCGCGGGCATCGCGGCGACCTTGTCGCGCAGGCCCACGCGGTCCAGGTTGCGCAGGGCGACCTCGCGGGCTTCGCGCTCCGAGCGCTTGAGCACCTTGCGCTGCGCGACCATGAGGTTGTTCAGCACGTTGAGGTGCGAGAACAGGTTGAAGCCCTGGAAGACCATGCCGATCTTCGTGCGCGCCCGGTCGATGTCGACGTCCGGGTCGGTGAGCTCCGTGCCGTTGACGGTGATCTTGCCGCCGTTCGGCTCCTCCAGCAGGTTCACGCACCGCAGCAACGTCGACTTGCCGGAGCCGGACGGCCCGATGATGCAGACGACGTCCCCGCGGTTGACGCTGAGGTCGATGTTCTTGAGAACTTCCAGCGGGCCGAACGACTTCTTCAGCCCGGAGATCTCCACGCAGATCTCGCTCATACGACGGACACCTTCTTCCCGCCCGTGCGCTTCTCCAGGTACCGCGACAGGTAGCCGAGCGGCAGCGTGATGATCAGGTAACAGAGGCCCGCGATGAGGATCGGCGTCAGCGACGGGCTGCGGCTCAGCGTCTCGCGGCCGAACTTCGTGAGCTCGTACTGCTCGCGGAACAGGCCGAGGATGTAGATGAGCGAGGAGTCCTTGGTCAGCAGGATCAGCTCGTTCGTGAGCGGCGGCAGGATGATCCGGAACGCCTGCGGGATCACGATCGTGATCATGGCGCGGCCACTGGACATGCCGAGCGAACGCGCGGCCTCGACCTGCCCCTTGGGCACCGCCTGGAGGCCGGCGCGGATCGTCTCCGCCATGTAGGCGGCGCCGACGCCACCGAGCGCCAGCATGACCGTGGTCAGCGGCGGGAACTGCATCTGGAACGCGATCGGCACGCCGTAGTAGATGCCGATGAAGACCAGCAGCGCGGGCACGCCGCGGAAGAACTCGATGTAGACGGTGGCGATCCAGCGGTACGGAGCGACCGACGACAGCTTCATCAGCGCCAGCACGAGCCCGAGCGCGAGACCGAACCCGAATCCGAGCGCGGTGTAGACGATGGTGTTCTTCAACGCCACCGTGATCACGTTCGGGAACATCGACGCGGCGATCTCGGGGTTCAGGAACGCGCGCCGGATCTGGCCCCAGTCGGCGAGGAACGCGACCAGCAGGACTACGACGATCAGCACGCCGTACTGCACATAGCGGATGTACTGGGCCCGCTTGCGCCTGGACAGTGCCATTTGGGCTCCTAGCGATGTGGTTCGGACAAGCGGCGGGGCCGGCGCGTCGTGCGTGCACCGGCCCCGTGGAAAGCCGTTACTTCTTCTCCGGCTTCTTGCCGAACCACTTCTCGTAGATCTTGTCGTACTCGCCGCTCTCCTTGGCCTTCTTCAGCACGTCGTTGATCTTCGTGAGGAGGGCGGTGTTGCCCTTCTTCACGCCGATGCCGTACTGCTCACCGGTGGCGAACTCGGTGGTGACCTCGGTGTCCGGGAACTCCTTGGCGTAGTCGTAGAGCACGCCGTTGTCGTTGATCGCCGCGTCGACCGCGCCGGTGCGCACGGCGGTCTCCATCAGCGGGAGGTCCTCGAACTGGACGACGGTGTAGCCGTTCGCGGCCGCGTTGTCGTTCGCGTACTTCTCACCTGTCGTGTCCTGCTGGACGCCGAGCTTCTTGCCCTTCAACGAGGCGAGGTCCTTGTATCCGGAACCCTTCTTGACCAGCAGTGCCTGCGAGGCCTCGAAGTACGGGTCCGAGAAGTCGATCGCCTGCTTGCGCTCGTCGGTGATAGTCATGCCAGCCGCGGCCAGGTCGCACTGGTTCGCGTTGAACGACGTGCCCGAGGTGATCGTCTCGAACGGGGTGTCGAAGATCTGCTGGGTGACACCCAGGTCCTTGGCGATCAGGTCGACGAGGTCGACGTCGAAGCCGACGGTCTTGTCGCCCTGGCTGAACTGGAAGGGCTTGTAGCTGAGGTGGGTGCAGGTGACGAGCTTGCCGGCCTGCACCAGCGAGATGTTCGAACCGCCCGAACCCTGGTTCACCGGAGTCGCGCAGCCCGAAGCTGCCATCACGGCCAGCCCCAATGCCGGGATCATGGCCATCAACTGCCTGGTTCGACGAGCCACTGCGTCACTCCTCGTAACTGTTGCGGACGAGTGAACGGGATCCTGCCACCCAGGTGCCGTGGTGGACAGCACGTGCGTGTTACAGGCCACTGCCTTGCAACAAGTTTGCGTCAAATGGGCTCGTGAGCCGCAGAATCTTGCGTGAAATAGCCTAGATCACACAACGTCTGCACGTATTGCACCCGAATGGTAACCATCTGCGAGCGCGTCCTTGATCAGGATTTGATCACGATGATGCTGCTCAGCGCGTGCGTTCGGTCAACAGACCAGCCACCAACGCCGTCCACCCGGTCTGATGGGTCGCGCCGAGGCCTTCGCCCGTGTCACCGTCGAAGTACTCGCTGAACGTGACGTGGTTGCGCCAAAGCGGTGACTCGGAAGCCTCGATCCGCTTGCCGTCCGACGGCCGGCGCCCGTCGTGGTCCGGCAGGAACAACCCGACGAGCCGGTCGCTCAGCTCGTCCGCGACCTGCCCGGCGGTGAGGTGGCGGCCGGAGTGCGTCGGCATCTCGACCTGGAACGTGCCGTCGTGGAACGCGCAGACCGTCCTGAGCGCTTCGACCAGCAGCGCGTTGGTGGGCAACCAGATCGGGCCGCGCCAGTTCGAGTTGCCGCCGAACATCGGCGTGGTCGACTCGCCGGGTTCGTAGCCCATCCGGTGCTCCTGGCCCGCGACGTTGACCTCCAGGCCCTCGCGGTGGGCGGCACTCAGCGAGCGGATCCCGTGCGGCGAGAGGAACTCGTGCTCGTCGAGCATCCGGTGCAGCACGCGGCGCAGCTTGTGCTCGTCCAGCAACGACACGAACGCGCCGCGCTCGTAGTGGAACGTGATGAACTGCCGCAGCTCCGGCCGGCGTTTGAGCAGGTGCTCCAACCGGCTGGTGAAGCCGTGCAGCTCGCTGAGCACCCACGGTTCGAGGACCGCTGACGCCAGGAGCGGGATGAGGCCGACCATCGACCGCACCCGCAAGGGCTCCGACTCGACGCTGCCGTCCGGGCGGCGGCGCGAGACCCGGTCGTAGCAGAAGCCGTCCTCCTCGTGCCAGATCCCGCTGCCCGACGACCCGAAGTGCGTGAACGCCTCCGCGATCGACAGGAAGTGCTCGACGAACTTCGTCGCCACGTCCTCGTAGGACTCGTCCTCGCGGGCCAGCTCCAGCGCGATCTGCATCAGGTGCAGGCTGTACGCGGCCATCCACGACGTGGCGTCGGACTGCTCCAGCCGCCACTCGCCCAGCATCGGCTCGGACCTGTTGACCGGCCCGATGTTGTCCATGCCGAGGAAGCCGCCCTCGAACAGGTAACTGCCGTCGGCGTCCTTGCGGTTCACCCACCACGAGAAGTTGAGCAGCAGCTTGTGGAAGATCTTCGCGAGGAACTGCCGGTCCTGGCTCCCGTCCGCCCGGTAGACCTGCAACGCCGCCCAGGCGTGCACAGGCGGGTTGACGTCGCCGAACTCCCACTCGTAGGCGGGAATCTGGCCGTTCGGGTGCATCATCCACTCACGGCAGAACAGCAGCAGCTGCTCCTTCGCGAGCGCCGGGTCGACCAGCGTGAACGGAATCGTGTGGAACGCGAGGTCCCACGCCGCGAACCACGGGTACTCCCACTCGTCCGGCATGGAGATGACGTCCGCGACGTCGAGGTGCCGCCAGTGCACGTTGCGCGCCTCGGGCGTCCGCCTGCTCGACGGTGCCTCCGGCTTGGTCGGGTCGCCGTCGAGCCAGTCGCGCGTCCGGAACCGGTAGTGCTGCTTCGTCCACATCAACCCGGCCAGCGCCCGCCGCAGCACGTGCTTCTCTTCTGGGCTCGTTTCCGGCGCGATGGCGTCGTGGAACTCGTCCGCCTCCTGCTTGCGAGCCTGCACGGTCTCGCCGAAGCTCGGCCCGAACGGATCCACGTGCCCGTCACCACCGACGAGCCTCAGCCGGATCGTCACCGTCTCACCCGGCTCCACGGGGTCGAACGAGTACCAGGCCGCGAACTTCGTACCCGCCACCCCCGCGTCGTCCGGCCCGGCCACCTGACACGTGGACGTGCTGCCGTGCACCACGTAGTTGCAGATGCCGTCCTTCGTCCACGGCGACGGGTTGCGCTCGGCCCCGAAGAGCGACATCTCGTTGCTCTCGTTGTCCGTCATCAACATCGACGGCGCCCCGTCGAGGTGCAGCGTGTACCGCCCGAGGTTGCCGTGGTCAGCCGTCACCTTGCGCCCTGTCGACGTGCTCGCCACCAGCTGACAGGGCCGCTGATCCCGCCCCCACGCCCACGTGTTGCGAAACCACAGCTGCGGCAACAGGTGCAACGGCGCGTCATCAGGCCCGTGGTTGGTAGCGCTGATCTCGACGCAGATGTCGTCGGTGTCGGCCTTCGCGTAGGTGACCTGGACGTCGAAGAACCGGTTCTCGTCGAGCACCCCGGTATCGGCCAGCTCGGGCTCGCGGTTCTCCCGCCCGGCATTCCGCGCCATCTCCCGGAGCTCGCCGTACGGAAACTCCTTCTGCGGATACCGGTAGACCACCTGCATCCACGAGTGCGTGGGCGTCCCATCGGTCACCCACCAGTGCTCCTTGACGTCCTCACCGTGGTTGCCCTCGCTGTTGGTGAGGCCGAAGTACCGCTCCTTGAGAATGGGGTCGTTGCCGTTCCACAGCGCGACCGCCAGGTTGAGAAACCCGTGCACGTCGCAAATGCCGGCGATGCCGTCCTCACCCCACCGGTAGGCGCGGGCACGCGCGTGGTCAAAAGGGAACGACGCCCACGCATCCCCTTCGGGCGAGTAGTCCTCCCGCACGGTGCCCCACTGGCGACCCGAGAGGTACGGCCCCCACAGCCGCCACGGCGAAGTCGGGTTCTCCGACTCCGCGAGGCGCGCCCGTTCCGCATGTTCGCCCATCGGCCCAGTGTGGGACACGGGGTCGGATGCCTGGTCGGGCCCACGTCTGGTCTGAGTGTTTCCTCACTAAAAGCGGGGTGGAGCGTGACCTGAACGGCCGATTCAGGCCGCCTACGACGGTGAGGACGCCGCCATCAGAAACCTGCGCGACCTAGCAGCAGCGCGGATCGAGTTCCCGGCAGTGGTGCGCGACGACTCACGAACGACCTGGCCGAGGCGGCCCCGCGCAGGTCAACGCGCTGGCGAGAGCGCGAAGATACGCGGGGTCAACCCGGCGACAGGTCTTGCGTTGTTGGAGGATTCAGCGCTGAGACGACTGCGCGTCCAGCACCAACGCCACGGCCTCAGTGACCCGGGCCGCGTGCGCCAGGTGCAGCCACTCGTCCGGCACGTGGCAGTTCGAGTCAGGCCCAACAGCACCGGTCACGAGGAACTGCGCCTCGGGGTAAGCCTCGTGCAGCAGCCCCATGAACGGAATCGACCCACCGAGCGACACGGTCCGCCACGGCGCCCCGAAGACCTCCTTGCCGGCATCGTCCAGAACAGCCGACAACCAGGGCGCCAAAGCAGGAGCGTTCCACCCGTCAGCGGCCTCGACCCGCGAGAGCTCCACGGTCGCGTTGTAAGGCACGTCCGTGGTCAGCCGCTCACGCACAGCCTCCAGGGCCGCCGAGGAGTCAGCGGTCGGCGGCAACCGGAACGAGAGCACCAGCGTGGTGAACGGCCGCAGCACGTTGCCCGCGTCGTCCGGCGACGGCAGCCCGTCCGCACCGGTGACCGACAGGGTCGGCCGCCACCCGGTGCCCAGAGCCTGCTCAACCTCGTCCGAAGACATCGGCTGCAGGTCGCCAACACGCGGCACGGGACCCCACAAGGCGCCGGGCGCGGCCTCCACGGCCTCGCGGACCTCGGCCAGCCGGTGCGCGGGGATCTCGACGTGCATCTCCGGCACCAGGATCTCGCCGGTCGCGGAGTCCTCGAGACGGTCCAGCAGCACTCGCGCGATGCGGAACGACGACGGCACCATGCCGGACGCCATGCCCGAGTGCAGGCCGCCCTCCAGCACCCGCACGGTCATCGTGACCTGCACCAGGCCGCGCAGCGACGTGGTCAGCCACATGCGTTCGTAGTCCGAGCCGCCGGAGTCCAGGCAGACCACCAGAGACACACGGCCCAGACGAGAAGAGAGGTGCGAGAGGTAGGCGGGCAGGTCGGGCGAACCCGACTCCTCGCCGGTCTCCAGCAGCACGACACAACGCGAGTGCGAGCCGCCTGCCGCGCGCACGGCCTCGATCGCGGCGATTGCGGCATATCCGGAGTAACCGTCATCCGCCGCGCCGCGGCCGTAGAGACGTCCGTCACGCAGTACCGGGGTCCACGGGCCGAGTCCGTCGCTCCAGCCGCCCACCGGCGGCTGCTTGTCGAGGTGTCCGTAGAGCAACACCGTGTCGTCGCCCGCGTTACCGAACGCGGGCACGTCGACCACGAGAAGTGGCGTGCGTCCCGCCAGTTGGACGACTTCGAGAGTCACGCCGGGCAGCTCGCGGGCGGAGATCCACGCGCGCACGTGCTCGATCGCGGCGGCCAGTTCGCCGTGTTCGTCCCAGGCCGGGTCGAACGCGGGCGAGATCGCCGGCACGGCGACGAGCTGAGACAGGCTCGGGACGATGTCGTCGTCCCACAGCGTCCGGACGGTGCTGGTCACAACTGAACGGTCCACCTCTCGATCCTGTCACGACTCCGCCTCTGCTCGCGTCCCTAAGCTCATCCCCGGAGGCCTCTGGCAAAGTTAACGATCGGTAACCGGGACAGCTGCGTCCGGTAATCGAACGGCCTAGTCGGAGGACAAAAAGTCGAACCTCCGACTGTTGTCGCTGATCAGAACGTTGACTCGTGTGTTACGAAGTGGGACGGGTCTCACCAACACGGGTGAGGGCGTGTCAGGATGTGGTCGTAAGCCACCGTCAACGCCGACGGCTGCCTCCGGCCCCACAGGGTTGGCGGTGACCGCCGGCGTCGCCGCACGAGGTCGTCACGAGCGATCGGGCGGTCGGAGAGACAGAGGAGAAGGCGCATGTCGTCCCCTGAGCAATGGACGCACCCTGAGCCGGACGCAGCGCCGGCCGCCACTGCCGCAAAACCGACAGCGGAACAGGTGATCGCAGGCTTGCGAGCAACAGACGAGGGCGGCGCCGACCTGGTGCAGCTCCTCACCCCCGAGGGTGAGCGAGTCACGCACCCCGACTTCGACATCGACATCTCGGCGGAGGAGCTGCGCGGCCTGTACCGCGACATGGTCCTGATCCGCCGGGTCGACCGCGAGGCGAACGCGTTGCAGCGCAAGGGCCAGCTCGGCATCTGGGTGCCGTTGCTCGGCCAGGAGGCGGCGCAGATCGGCGCCGGCCGCGCGATGCGTCCGACCGACATGGCGTTCCCGAGCTACCGCGAGCACGGCATCGCGTGGACCCGCGGCGTGCACCCGACGGAGCTGCTCGGCATCTTCCGCGGCACCGACCAGGGCACGTGGGACCCGGTCGAGAAGCGCTTCCACCCGTACACGATCGTCATCGGCAACCAGGTCCTCAACGCGGCCGGGTACGCGATGGGGCAGAAGTTCGACGGCAAGGTCGGCGACGACGACGGCGAAGCCACCATGGTGTTCTTCGGCGACGGCGCGACCTCGCAGGGTGACGTGCACGAGGGCTTCGTGTGGGCCGCGGTCTACGACGCTCCGCTCGTCTTCTTCTGCCAGAACAACCAGTGGGCCATCTCCGAGCCCACCGAGCGCCAGTCGCGCCTGCCGCTGTACCAGCGCGCCCGCGGCTACGGCTTCCCCGGCATCCGCGTCGACGGCAACGACGTGCTCGCCACGCTCGCGGTCACGCGCTGGGCGTTGGACGAGTGCCGCCACGGCAACGGCCCGATCCTGATCGAGGCGTTCACCTACCGGATGGACGCGCACACCACCTCCGACGACCCGACGCGCTACCGGCTGTCGGACGAGCTGGAGCTGTGGAAGCTCAAGGACCCGATCGAGCGGGTCAAGGTCTACCTGGTCCGGCAGCAGTGGGCTGACCAGGAGTTCTTCGCGGGCGTCGAGGCGGAGGCGGACGAGCTCGCCGAGAACCTGCGCGAGTTCTGCGTCAACATGCCGGATCCGCCCGCCGAACGGATCTTCAGCAACGTCTACGCCGAGGGCAACCCCAACCTCGAAGCGCAGCGCGACGAATTCCTCGACTACGTCTCGGGTTTTGCTGGAGGTGAGCACTGATGGCTGCTCCGACCATGGACCGATCCACGACCGCTGCCCCGGCGACCCCGGTGCAGACGCTCACGATCTCCAAGGCGCTCAACATGGGCCTGCGGGCCTCCATGGAGGCCAACCCCAAGGTCATCATGATGGGCGAGGACATCGGCAAGCTCGGCGGTGTCTTCCGGATCACCGACGGTCTGCAGAAGGACTTCGGTGAGCAGCGCGTGCTCGACACGCCGCTCGCGGAGTCCGGCATCATCGGCACCGCCGTCGGCCTCGCGATCCGCGGCTACCGCCCGGTGTGCGAGATCCAGTTCGACGGCTTCATCTTCCCCGGCTTCGACCAGATCGTGTCGCAGGTCGCGAAGCTGCACTACCGCACGCAGGGCAAGATCAAGCTGCCCATCGTGATCCGCGTGCCGTTCGGCGGTGGCATCGGCGCCGTCGAGCACCACTCGGAGTCGCCAGAGTCGTACTTCGCGCACACCGCCGGCCTCAAGGTCGTCTCGTGCTCGAACCCGGCCGACGCGTACTGGATGATCCAGCAGGCGATCGACTGCGACGACCCGGTGCTGTTCTTCGAGCCCAAGCGCCGCTACTACGAGAAGGGCGAGGTCGACACCACGGCCCAGCCCGGCCCGCTGTTCCAGTCGCGGGTTCTGCGCACCGGCACGGACGCGACGCTCGTCGCGTACGGCCCGATGGTCCGCACGGCTCTCGACGCCGCCACCGCGGCTGCCGAGGACGGCACGTCGCTGGAGGTCATCGACCTGCGCACGCTGTCGCCGCTGGACCTCGTGCCGGTGTTCGAGTCGGTGCGCCGCACCGGCCGGCTGGTCGTCGTGTCCGAGGCGCCGTCCGAGTCCTCGATCGCCAGCGAGATTGCAGCCAAGGTCCAGCAGGAGTGCTTCTACTCGTTGCAGGCACCGGTGCTGCGGGTGACCGGCTTCGACACCCCGTACCCGCCGTCGAAGCTCGAGGAGGAGTTCCTCCCCGACCTCGACCGGGTGCTGCACGCCGTCGACCGCTCTCTCGCCTGGTAAGGGGAACAACGGAAATGCCGCAGTACAAGCAATTCCCCCTGCCTGACACGGCTGAGGGGCTGACCGAGGCCGAGATCCTCACCTGGCACGTCAAGCCCGGTGACACCGTCACGGTCAACCAGATCATCGTCGAGATCGAAACGGCCAAGGCCGCGGTCGAGCTGCCGTGCCCGTGGGCCGGCGTCGTGACCGAGCTGCACGCGGAGCCCGGTCAGACCGTCGAGGTCGGCGTCCCGATCATCACGATCGACACCGACCCCGGTGGCGCCGCCGCACCCGCGCCGGCACCTGCCGCGGCCGAGTCGAACGGCACCTCGTCCGGCAAGATCGGCGAGGAGATGCCGGGCGGGCGCATCGCGACGCTCGTCGGCTACGGCCCGAAGTCCGGCACGGCCAAGCGCCGCGCGCGCAAGGACAGCGCGCCGGCTCCGGCAGCCGCCGTTGCCGCCGCACCTGCTCCTGCGCCTGTCGTGGTGCCGGAACCCGTTGCGGTGCCTGCTCCGGTGCAGGCTCCCGGTGGCTACGTGCCGCTGGCCAAGCCGCCGGTCCGCAAGCTGGCCAAGGACCTCGGCGTCGACCTGTACGCGCTCACGGGCTCCGGCCCCGACGGCGTGATCACGCGTGAGGACGTCGAAAGCGCTGTCTCCGCACCGTCTCCCGTCGCCACGCAGTCCTTTGTGGACAACGGCTCGCGCGAACGTCGCGTGCCGATCAAGGGCGTCCGCAAGGCGACCGCGCAGGCGATGGTGGACAGTGCGTTCACCGCACCGCACGTCACCGAGTTCCTGACGGTCGACGTGACGCCGATGATGGAACTGCGCGCGCGGCTGAAGAACCACCCGGAGTTCCGCGGTGTGAAGCTGACGCCGCTCGCGTTCTGCGCCAAGGCCGTCGTACTGGCCACGCGCCGCACGCCGGACGTCAACGCGACGTGGGACAGCGCGGCGAACGAGATCGTCTACAAGGACTACGTCCACCTGGGCATCGCGGCCGCAACGCCGCGCGGCCTGGTGGTGCCGAAGGTCCGCGACGCCGACCGGATGTCGTTGAAGGAGCTCGCGGTCGCACTGGACGAGCTCGCGACGGTCGCCCGTGACGGCAAGACGTCGCCGGCCGACATGATGAACGGCACGATCACGATCACGAACGTCGGCGTCTTCGGCGTCGACACCGGCACGCCGATCCTCAACCCCGGTGAGTCCGCGATCCTCGCCCTCGGGGCGATCCGCGACATGCCGTGGGTGGTCGACGGCGAGATCAAGATCCGCAAGATCTGCCAGCTCGCGCTGTCGTTCGACCACCGCGTGGTCGACGGCCAGCAGGGCTCGCAGTTCCTGGCCGACGTCGGCGCGTTGCTGGCCGACCCCGGCTTCGCGATGACCTACTGAGAACAGGTCGTGGGTGTTTCCTTCCTGGTGGAGGAAACACCCACGACCTCGTTTCCGGCCTCCAGTCGACCTGCCCTGGACGGCTTCCGTTCGCAGGCGCAGGCTCGCGATGCCGACGACGGTGGTCTCGCCCGTCGGCTCACACTTTTCGCCCATCCAGCTCTCGTCCTGAACGTGTGCCTGTACGCAGGTCACACCGCCCGTGCCCGTAGCGACGACCCGGAGCGCCTCGAGCCGGAGCCGGACGTCTCGGCGTTCGCCGGCGCGGCCACAGCACCGAGCAGCGCGGCAACGAGCCCGACACAGCCAACAGCAGCCTTCAGCGCATGCGAAAGAGAACGCATTGATTCCCCCCAGAACCGTCGTTGACGGCACCAGGGCGATACCGATGCGATCAACGTTTTCGCAGGTCACGCGGCTGTGTCGCCAGGTCGTTCAGTCCAGCCGGAGCGTGTTCGCGCCACCCGTCCGGTTATTCGGTTTGACCCTCCAGCTACTGGAGACTGCAGAGTTGTCCCCGTGACGCGCTACCAGATCGGCGAGCTCGCCAAGATGACCGGACTCACAGTCCGGACCATCAGGTTCTACTCCGACTCGGGCCTCATCCCGCCCACGGACAGAACCGCCGGCGGCTACCGCACCTACGACGCAGAAGCGGTGGCCAGGCTGAAGCTTGTCCGCACCCTGAGGGATCTGGGCGTGGACCTGCCGACCGCCGGCCGCGTGCTGGCCCGCGAGGTGTCGGTCACCGACGTGGCGCGTGCACATGCGGAAGCGATCGACGCGCAGATGAAGACGTTGCGGCTGCGCCGTGCCGTCCTGCGCGCCGTCGCCAAAGGAGGGGAGATGGAACTGATGAACGAGTTGGCACGGATGTCGGACGAGGAGCGCCAGCGCATCCTCGACGACTTCTTCGAGGAGGTGTTCGGGCCCTACGAGCTGGATCCGCAGTTCGAGCAGCGCATGCGATCCGTGCGGGTCGAGCTGCCGGACGACCCGTCGACCGAGCAGCTGGAGGCGTGGGTCGAGCTCGCGAAGCTCGTGCAGGACCCCGACTTCCGCGCGTCGGTCAAGCGGATGTCCCAGCAGCACGAGGAGTTCCGCCGCAACGGTGAGGACATGGGGCCGCGGTCGGAAGGCCAGATGGAGGCGTTCAACTTCGCGATCGTCCAGGCCCGTGAGGCTCTCGATGCCGGTGTCGCGCCGGAGTCGGACGCCGCTCGCGAGGTCGTGGAGCGCGTGAACGCCAAGTGGGCGGAGGCGATGGGCCTGCCGAACGACGAGAACCTCGTCGAGCGGCTGCGCACGTTCTCCGACTTCGCCGACCCGCGTGCCGAGCGGTACTGGGTGTTGATCGCGAAGATCAACGGGTGGCCCGCCATGCCGGACCACTCGCGTGAGCGCGCCTGGCTGCGCGCCGCCGGCCAGCCGTTCGGCTAGACCACCTCGCAACGGGAACCAGCTGGGCGCCCAGCTCGTTCCCGTAGCAACGAAGGGGGTCGTGATGTCTGCGTTGTTCGAGGTGCTCGGGGGCGTTCTCGGGGAGATGTTCGGCCCGTCCGGCGACGACAGCCGCGGCGACGGGGACGTGTTCCTGGACGGCCGCTGGGAAGAGGGCGAGCTGTTCTTCGGTCCCACGAAGATCGTCTGGGCCGAGCGGATCGTGTTCAGCCCCGAGGAGGGCCGGGTCGAGCTGATCACCGACCACGAGCCGCCGCATCCGAACTTCGTGGTGCTGCACTTCCGCCGCGCGGACGACACGGTTCTGCTCGCCGTGCACCGCCGCGAGCTCAAGCGCGTGGGCGCTATCCTGCCGCTGCCTGACTAGCGGGGATCCCTGATGCGCTCAGCCACGCCGCTGAGTGCGAACACACCACCGGACATCGCGAGGCAGATCGCGCTGACCAGCCGCTGGTTCGCCGCCTGAGCGTCCTCGTACTGCTCCTTGGTGAGCACGGTGACGGTCTTGCGGTGTGTGGTCGTGTACTGGCCGTTCTCGTACTTGAGGTTGCCCGCCGTGCTGCCGCTCACCATGGTGACGAGCGCGATGAGCCAGCCTCCGTAGAACGCGAGGGCGGCCAGCACGATCGCGAACGCCGGCATCGCCGCGCGCAGCGTCCGGAACAGTCCTTTGAGGCCGTCGGTCCGCAGTCGCGTGCGCCGGAAGCGCGCCACCATCAACACGATGAGCCCGACGGTCGCCACGATGAGCGCGAAGTTGGCCCACTCCGGCAACAGCGCCGCTCCCAGCACGACCGTCGCGGTGAGGACGATCGCGCTGACCGCACCCACGACCGCGGCGGCGGCCTGCACCGGCAACAGCTTCATGGCAGGTCAGGCGCCGACCGGGACCGGTTGCATCTCCTTCGCGGGAGGGTTGGCCGCGGGCTTCTTCGCGCGGCGGGCGATGATGCGGCGGCCGAGCTCGATCGCCGGGTGCTCGACCCAGCGGAACACCACGTCGGCGAGCAACAGCGACACCAGGGTGACCACCACGGCCGTGAGCGTGCCGTAGACCTGGAAACGAGGCAGCAGCGCGCCGACCATGAAGGCGGCGATGCCCTGGAACAGGTACAGCGAGTAGGAGCGGTCGCCGACGAAGCGCATCGGGCTGGTCGACAGCAGCCACGTCATCGGGTTGCGGCCCATCAGCGACACGATCAGCATCGCCGTCAGCACCGCGTAGGCCAGCAGCAGCACCACGGCGTTGCTGGTGGAGTGCCAGAGGGTCTCCATGTTCACGTGCAGCGCGGTGAAGCCGATGATCGCCACCAGCGCGAACAACGGGTGGGTCAGCGGCTGGACGAACCTGTACAGGCGCTTGCTGTTCATGACGATCGCCAGCAGCGCGCCCACCAGCAGCACCACGTAGTGCACGGTCGAGGTGTAGAGCGCGGTGATCGAGTAGGCGGTGTACCAGCCGGCGGTCAGCGGGATGCAGGCGATCAGCACGGCCATCGCACCCAGTGCGATGTAGACACGGCGCCGGGCCGCGGCCACTCCCGCGAAGACCATCAGCGCGGGCCACACCAGGTAGAACTTCTGTTCGATGCCGAGCGTCCACGAGCCGGAGAAGTAGTCGTTCGGAGCGCCCTTCATGCCCTCGGGCAGGAACTCGTTCATGAACGTCAGGTAGTACTTCAGCGTCTCCGGGTACCGGATCGTGAAGAAGTCGCCGCGCAGGTAGAAGAACGCCATGATGAACGCGAAGATCACGAAGTACGGCGGCATGATCCGGAACACGCGCCGGATGTAGAAGTTCTTCAACGAGATCCGGCCCTTGGTGTCCTGCTCACGCAGCAGCAGCGTGGTGATCAGGAAGCCGGACAGCACGAAGAAGAGGTAGACGCCGACCCACCCGGAGAGCCACTTCCACTCGGCGCCTCCGAAGTGGAAGAACACCACGATGACGGCCGCGAACGCGCGCAGGCCGTCCAGCGCGGGAAAGCGCCGCATCGCCATGAACTCGGCATGGGTCAACGTGCGCACGACGCTCCTCCAAGATGGGATCGCCCAGACCGCGGGGCGCCCCGGAGGCTATCAAACGCCCCAAACCGCAAGCTGCGAGCGTGACGGCTACCTGAGTCCTTTGACGACGTTCCGCAGCTCGGCCTCCTTGCGGTACAGCGTCGGCACCGCCTTGGTGACCTTCGCCAGCAACACCGTCTGGTCCACCGGCGCCACCGCGTCCCACGTCAACCCGCCGGGCTTGCTCAGCTGGTCGACCAGCCCGATGGCGGTCTTGGCCGTGTCCGCCGCCACCGTCAGCTCGGCCTTGCTGGCCTTGAGCGGCTGTGCCTCGACCACGGCCGCCGCCTCGGTGATCGCCCTGACCTGCCCCGGCAACGTGCACGGCACCTCAGGCGAATGCAACCCCTTCCGCTGCGCGGCGGCCGAGGTGTTCGCCTCCTTCACGCTGCCCAGATAACGCGTGCCGTTGACCACCGGCACCGCCAGCCCGTCCGCGATGAGCGCGGCGTTGACGAACGTTCCGTCCTGCTTGGACAGCGCCGCGAACTGTCCTTCCCCGACCACGGTGACCGGAGTCCCCTCGGGCAGCAGCTCGATCAGCCGCTTCCGGGACTCCAGATGCAGACACTCGCCCGCACCGGGCGCGTCGACGTTCACGAGCCGCACCACCGCGACGCGATCGCCCTCGCGCACTTCGACCGTCTCCGCGTCGACCACCCGCACGACGTGACTGACCACAACGGGCTTCGGGCGGTCCACGACCGTCACGACGTAGGCACTGCCCGCGGCACCGGCCAGAACCGCGGCAGCCATGAGGTACACATTCGGGAGCATCTCGATCCCCCTAACGCCGATCTACTGGGCTGATCGGAGCAGTGGAACCCGGTGTTACTCCACGCGTTCGCGGATTTACCGTCGGCCAACCAACGCGACTTACGTTCACGTACGTGCTGATCAAACTGGGAATCGTCACGACCGGCGTAGCCCTGTTCCTCGGGGGCACCGCACAAGCAGCGGAGGTACCAGTGGTGCCGAAGCCGCCGAACTGCTCGAGCGCGGTGAAAATCGGCTCGGCCGGCGTCCTGAAGCGAGGCGCCACGACCGTCGCCACGATCACGCAGTACGAGGGCTGTGGCGGCAAGTACGGCCACGTCCGCGTGCAGGCCACGACCCCGTTCCGCGCGGCGGTCCGGCTGAGGGCGGACACCGTGTCCACCGTGCCGACGATCGGCGAACCGAACCAACGCGACGTGTGGACGTTCAGCAGGATGATGAACGACATGTGCACGATGGCCGTGGCCACCGTGACTCACGACGGCGCCTCCCTTGAGGGGCGCAGCGGTCGGTCCTGCTGACGAAACGAGAGCGGGCGGCCCGAAAGCCGCCCGCCCACGTCACCTGATCTGCATCCCGGAGATCGCCCGCGACACCACGAGCCGCTGGATCTCCGACGTCCCCTCGAAGATGGTGAAGATCTTCGAGTCGCGGTGCATCCGCTCCACCGGGTGCTCCCGCGTGTACCCGGCTCCACCCAGCACGTGGATCGCCCGCTCCGTCGCCCACACCGACACCTCGGACGCCTTGAGCTTCGACATCGAGCCCTCGCCAGCGGTGAACGGCACGTTGTTGCGCCCCATCCACGCCGCGCGCCACACCAGCAGCCGCGCCGCGTCGATTTCCATCCGCATGTTCGCCAGGTCGAACGCGATCGACTGGTTCTCGATGATCTTCCGCCCGAACGCCTCGCGGTCCTTGGCGTAGTCCAGCGCGTACTCGTAGGCGGCGCGTGCGACACCGACGGCCATGGCGCCCACGGTCGGGCGCGTGGTCTCGAACGTCGCCATCGCGGCCTGCCCGCCGGCCTTCTGGCCTTCGCGGGCACGAGCCAGGCGGGCCTCCAGGCGTTCGCGACCGCCCAGCACGCACCGGCCCGGCACCCGGACGTCGTCGAGGAACACGTCGGCGGTGTGCGAGGCGCGCATGCCGTGCTTCTTGATCTTGCCCGGCGACGACAGGCCCGGCGTGCCCGGCGGGATGATGAAGCCGGCCTGGCCGCGCGAGCCCAGTTCGGGGTCGACGACGGCCGTCACGACGTGCACGTTCGCGATGCCGCCGTTGGTGGCCCACGCCTTCTGGCCGTTGATCACCCACTCGTCGGTGGCCTCGTCGTAGCGCGCCCGCGTGCGGTACCCGGCGACGTCCGAACCGGCCTGGGGCTCGGAGGCGCAGAACGCGGCCAGCTTCGGCTCGTTCTCGTCGCCGAAGCACTCGGGCACCCACTCGGCCAGCTGCTCGGGCTCGCCGGACGCGAAGATGCCTGCGACGGCCAGACCGGTGCCCATCAGCGACAACGCGATGCCGGCGTCACCCCAGAACAGCTCTTCGGTCGCGATGGGCAGCGACAGCCCGATCGGGTCCGCGAACCAGGTCGCGAGGGCCTCGAAGCCGTAGAGGCCGATCTTCGCGGCTTCCTGGATCACCGGCCACGGCGTCTCCTCGCGCTCGTCCCACTCGGAGGCCGCTGGCCTGATCACGTCCTTCGCGAAGCCGTGCACCCAGTCGCGCAGGTCCGTCTGGTCTTCGTTCAGCTCGAGCGAGAAGCCACCCACTGTGTTTTCTCCTAGGCCTTCGGGATGTTGAACAGGCTCATGAACCCGGCCGCGAACCCCAGGTCGCCCTTCACCTTCAGCTTGCCCGTCATGAACAGCACGGGGGCGGAGGCGTTGCCGGTCGCGAGCTTCAGGAAGTCGGCGGGCGTCAGCGTGACGATGGCACGGGCCTCGCGCGTCACGCCCTTGTTGATCGTGCAGGTCGCGTCTTCGATGATGGCCTCGTAGACGTCTTCCAGCACGTGGAAGTGCACGACGGCACGGGTGGCGCCGGCCCGGTCCGCGCGGAAGTGGGCCTCCATGCGGCGGAACACCTCGTCGAGCACCCGGACGCGAAGAGCGGGATCGGAAACGACACCCTCGATCTGGTCCTTCGAGGCGCGCGAGATGATCCTCGCGAAGTTGGACGGGTCCATCTTCGACAGATCGAGGTCCGCGCCGCCGTCGGCGAGCTTGCCCAACGCGGTCAGCAGTGCCGCGAAGTCGTCCTTGCCCAGCTTCTTGGGGTCGATGCCGCGGGCGATGACGTCGATGTTCACATCGGCGAGCGCCGGATCGTCCGGTGAGATCTGCTGCAGCGTGCTGATCAGCTCAGCCGGGCTGAGCTTCGCGATCGCCTCGGTGGTGAGGTCGAGCGTCATTGACACACCTCCTGGTACCTACTCGCGAGTAAGACTACTGGTGAGTAGATAGCGCGGCAAGCCGATCGGATAATCTTGTTCCTCCGAACTGAGGGGTAGTGATGCGCACAGAAGGTCGAGCCAAGCGCTTGCCACGCGCGGTGCGTGAGCGGCAGATCATGGATGCTGCCGTCGACGTGTTCTCGCGGCTCGGCTTCCACGCGGCTTCGATGGACGAGATCTCCGAGGTCGCGGGCATCTCCAAGCCGATGCTCTACGCCTATCTCGGTTCGAAGGAGGAGCTCTTCGCGACCTGCATCCGGCGCGAGGCCACCCGGATGATGGAGGCCATCGCGACCGGCGTCGAGCCCGAACAGGAACCCGACGTGCAGCTGTGGAGCGGCCTCAGGGCCTTCTTCGGCTTCGTCGGTGAGAACCGGGCGAGCTGGCAGGTGCTGCACCGGCAGGCGTCGACCCAGGGCGGACCGTTCGCCGCCGAGCTCGCGGACATGCGCGGCAGGGCGGTGTCGCTGGTCGCGGCGCTGCTCACCCAGTCGACGAAGGCTCCTGCGACCAAGCTCGAGGCGGAGTCGCTGGCCGCCGCGCTGGTCGGAGCCGGCGAGTCACTGGCGGAGTGGTGGCTCGACCACCCCGAGGAGCCCGCCGGTGTCGTCGCCGCGCGCCTCATGAACCTCGTCTGGATGGGCTTCGGCGACCTCGTCGAGGGCAACGTCTGGCACCCGCCGTCACGGCGTTAGGTCGTGGGCGGAACCCAGCAGGTGGGGTCCTTTGCCCCACACCGCGAACTCCCAGCCGTCCGTCTCTGCCGCCGAGAACTCGACGCGACCGGGGATCAGCAGCGGCTTCTTGAAGCGGACGTCCACGGTCACCGCCTCTGGCAGCCGGCCTTCGAGCGCGGCCAGGCAGCGCGCCTTCGTCCACATCCCGTGCGCGATCGTCCGCTTGAACCCGAACAGCTTGGCGCTCAACGGGTACAGGTGAATCGGGTTCCGGTCACCTGACACGGCCGCGTACCGCCGCCCGATGTCCGCAGGCACCCGCCACACCGCCGACCCGATCGGCCGTCGCAGCTCCTCACCGGACGACGACCCGGAACCGGTTCGCCGCAGGTAGGTCGAAACCCCTTCCCAGACACCGGAAACCGACGTCACGACGTCGACCTGCGTCCCCTGCGGATGGGGACGGAGATCGCGTGCGGACACCGTGATCTCCAGCGGTTCGCACAGCGCCAGCGGCCGCGACTGCGTGATCCGGTTCGCGACGTGCACCAGGCCCGGCAACGGGAACGGGAACCCCGAGCCGGTCATCAGCTTCATCTGCAACGGAAAGCCCAGCACGTGCGGGTAGGTCAGCGGCAACGCGTCCCGCAGCCCGAACCCGCACACCGCGTTGTAGGCCGTCAGGTGCTTCAGCGAGACGTCGAACGTGGCCAAGACCGGCTCGGCGGCCAGGGTTTCCCCACGCCGGAACGACGTCAGGGCGGCACGCAGCAACATCACGCCCCCAGCAGCATCTGGCCGCACACGCGCACGACGTTGCCGTTCACGCCGCCAGAACCCGGTGAGGCGAACCAGGCCACCGTCTCCGCCACGTCGACCGGCAGCCCGCCCTGCGAAAGGCTGTTCATCCGCCGCCCGACCTCACGTGTCATCAACGGCACGGCCGCGGTCATCTTCGTCTCGATGAAACCGGGCGCGACGGCGTTGATCGTGGCCCCGCGAGCAGCCAGGACCGGCGCCAGCGAGTTGACCATCCCGATCACGCCCGCCTTCGAGGTGGCGTAGTTGGTCTGGCCGACGTTGCCCGCGATGCCCGCGATCGACGACACCCCGACGATCCGCCCGCCCGCGCGCAGCACGTCGCCTTCGAGCAGCGCGGCGTTGATCCGCTCCTGACAGGCGAGGTTGACCTCCAGCACCGCGTCCCACAGTGAGGAGTCCATGCGCGCCAACGTCTTGTCGCGCGTGATGCCCGCGTTGTGCACGACGATGTCCACACCGCCGTGCCGTTCGAGCAGGTAGGAGGTCAGCCGGGCGGGGTCTCCTGTGATGTCGAGCTGCAACGCCGACCCGCCGACGGCGTTCGCGACCTTCGACAGCTCGTCGCCGGCAGCGGGAACGTCCAGGCAGATCACGTGCGCGCCGTCGCGTCCCAGCGTCGTGGCGATCGCTTCACCGATGCCTCGCGAAGCACCCGTGACCAGCGCGACCTTGCCCTCGAGCGACCCGGGAGAAGCATCCCCGGAAACGTGGATGACCTGTCCGGACACGTACGCCGAGCGCCCGGACAACAGGAATCGCAGCGTGGACTCGACACCGTCCTCGGCGCCGTCCGCCACGTGGACCAGGTTTGCCGTGCCACCCCGCCGCAGCTCCTTGCCGACCGAGCGGACGAAGCCTTCGAGAGCCCGCTGCGCCACGGAGTCCGGCGACCGTCCGATGACGATCACCCGCCCGCACGGCCCGAGCTGTGTGATCACCGGGTGGAAGAAGTCGTGCAGCTGCCGCAGATCAGCGACAGAAGCGATGTCGGACGCGTCGAACACCAACGCGCCATAAGGAGCGGAACCTGTTTCGAGCTGCTTCAGGAAGGGCAGCCGACCGGCGCCACCGACCAGCACCGGCGTGGCCAGGGCGGCGTCGCGGCGCAGTGGATACGGGTTCGGCAGGCCGAGCCTGCGCACGAGCTGGCGACCGAGTCCCGACGATGCGAACTTCTGGTACCTGTCCACGGCACACAACCTACCCGCTAGTAAGTCTACTCGCTAGTAGGTAGTATGCCGGTATGCGAGTAGCGATCATCGGCGGCAACCGCATCCCGTTCGCCCGCTCGAACGGTCCGTACGCGACCGCGTCGAACCAGGACATGTTCACCGCGGTCCTCGACGGGCTGGTCAGCCGCTTCAACCTGCAGGGAGAACGCCTCGGCGAGGTGGTCGCGGGCGCCGTGCTCAAGCACTCGCGCGACTTCAACCTCGTCCGCGAGTCGGTCCTGGGCAGCAAGCTCAGTCCCGCAACGCCCGCGTACGACCTGCAGCAGGCGTGCGGCACCGGCCTCCAGGCGATCATCGCGGTGGCCAACAAGATCGCGCTCGGCCAGATCGAGGCGGGCATCGCGGGCGGCGTCGACACCACCAGCGACGCCCCGATCGGCGTGAACGAGAACTTCCGCAAGCTCCTGCTGGAGTTCAACCGCACCCGCAAGATCAGCCTGCTGGCCAAGCTGCGCCCCAGCCACGTCGTGCCGCACCTGCCCCGCAACGGCGAGCCGCGCACCGGCATGTCGATGGGCGAGCACGCGGCCGTCACCGCCGCCAAGTACGGCATCACGCGTGAGGACCAGGACGAGCTCACCGCGCGCAGCCACCACAACCTCGCCCGCGCGTACGACGAGGGCTTCTTCGACGACCTCGTCACGCCGTACCTCGGCCTGACCCGCGACCAGAACCTCCGCCCGGACAGCAGCGTCGAGAAGCTCGCCAAGCTCAAGCCGGTCTTCGGCGACACGATGACCGCCGGCAACTCGACCCCGCTCTCCGACGGCGCCTCCGCGGTCCTGCTGGCCACCGAGGAGTGGGCGAAACAGCGCAACCTGCCCGTGCTCGCCTACCTGACCTTCGCCGAGACCGCCGCCGTCGACTACGTGCACAGCGACGAGGGCCTGCTCATGGCCCCGGTGCACGCCGCGCCGCGCATGCTCGACAAGGCGGGCCTGAAGCTGCAGGAGTTCGACTTCTACGAGGTGCACGAGGCGTTCGCATCGCAGGTGCTGGCGACGCTGAAGGCCTGGGAGACCGACCTCGGCGAGATCGACCGCGCGAAGCTCAACGTCAACGGATCCTCGCTGGCCGCGGGGCACCCGTTCGCCGCCACCGGCGCCCGGATCGTCGCGACGCTGGCCAAGCTGCTGCACCAGAAGGGCAGCGGGCGCGGGTTCGTGTCGATCTGCGCCGCCGGCGGTCAGGGCATCACCGCGATCCTGGAGCGATGAGTTTCGCGGACTCCTGAAGTCGAACCGTTCATGACGCTGCAGGAAGTTCTGGAGGCGCACCGCGAGACCACGCCGTCCGCGGTCGCGCTGGTCGCCAGAGGCGACGACATCGAGTACGCGGCGATCGGCGAGGAAACCCGCGAGTCGGTCTTCCCGATCGCCTCGGTCACCAAGCCGATCGTGGCCACCGCCGCGATGCTCCTGGTGCGGGACGGCCGGATCGGGCTCGACGACCCGATCGCGACCTGGCTGCCGGAGCTCGCGAAACCGGTGGTGGTGCGCACGCCGGGCGGCCCGGTCGACGACGTCGTCCCCGTGACGAACGCGATCACCGTCCGACATCTGCTGACGTCCCGCTGCGGCTGGGGCTTCACGGCGGACTTCTCGTTGCCCGTCACGCAGAAGCTCCTCGAAGACGTGCCCCCGCACGACCCGCCGCCGCCGGACGAGTGGCTGAAACAGCTCGCCGGGGTGCCGCTGCTGCACCAGCCGGGCGACGGCTGGCTCTACAACACGTCCTACGACGTGCTCGGACTGCTGGTCCACCGCGTCACGGGCTCACTCCCGGACTTCCTGGCCGAACGCTTCTACGTGCCTCTGGGCATGACGAACACGGGCTTCACCAGCGAGACCTTCCCGTCCGGCGCCGGTGGCCTGCGGTCCACCGCGGACGACCTGCTGGCGTTCAACAGGTTCTTGCTGGAGGGTGACCTGCTCGCGGAGCTGGCGGTCGACACGATGACGGCATCGGAGCGCGAGGC
The DNA here is from genome assembly GCF_003269295.1 of Lentzea atacamensis. Lineage (GTDB taxonomy): Bacteria > Actinomycetota > Actinomycetes > Mycobacteriales > Pseudonocardiaceae > Lentzea > Lentzea atacamensis. Next base: position 300,684 of record NZ_QLTT01000002.1, read on the forward strand.
CGCGCGGATCTTCCTGGAGGGTCAGGGCTGGGGCATCGGCGGCAGCGTCGACGTCGCGGAGATCGACCCGTGGAACGTCGCGGGCCGCTACGGCTGGGTCGGTGGTTCCGGCACAGCGGCCCACGTGATCCCGTCGCAGGGCCTGATCACGATCCTGCTCACCCGAACCGTGATGACGAGCCCCACCTCGCCGCTCGTCATGCGTGATTTCTGGCTGAGTGCCATGCAGACTCTCTGAACCGCGATGATGCGGACCTGGGGGTAGGCGCATGCTGGAGTCGTACGTTGATCCCGTGCAGGATCCGGTGCTGGCCCGCGCGCTCAGCGGCACCCTCCGCGACGAGTGGAGACCGGCCGCCGACGCGATGGCGTCGGCACGCAGCTGGGACCGCCGCGCCTACGTCGTGCTGACGCTGGCCGCCGCGGCCGCACGCCGTGACGTGTGGCTGACGAACTGGCGCGAGGCCAAGCCGGGCGACCGCGACGCGGCGGCGGTGCATGCCGCGATGGTGGCCCTGCAGGCCAGTTAGTCGAGCAGCGACCAAGCTGCTGTGCACGTGGCGGTCACGGTGATCTGCTGCGCCTTGAGGTTCAGCTGGTCCACCATCCCCGCGGCCCCGGCCATCTCGAAGCTCGCCGAACGGGCCATCGGCGAGTAGTGCCCGCCTTCGGTGTCGCCGATGCGCAACAACGGCCCGAGCCGCCGCCCCAGCGCCGTCGCGTAGCCCTCGGCCCGGCGGAGCGCGTCCGCGACGGCTTCCCTCTGCGCCTCCCGGATGGCCTCGGTGTCGTCGACGAGCGTCCACGACGGTCCGTTGATCCACGACGGTTCGGCCTGCACGAGCTCGGCCAGCAGCCCGTCGAGCCGGTCCAGGTCGCTCACCCAGATCACGTACTGCTGCGACGCGCGGCTGCCGACGCGCTGGTTGTTGTCCCAGTTGTCGTGCACGGACAGCTGCCGCGACCGCACCTCGAAGTTCTCGAGCAGCGGTTCGACGGCGGAAATGCGCTGGTTGAGCGTGCTCACCGCCTCGGAGCGTTCGGCACCGACAGCCTCGAACGTCACGTCCACCTGGGCGCGGTCAGCGGTTCGCTCGACCTCACCGGTCCCCTTCGTCACGACTTCAGCCACGTCGCCCAGCCAACCCGTGCCCAGGTCCATCCGCAACTATTCAGCAGTATTGCTCAATCACTAGAAAGTCGAATACAGATCCAGTCGTGGTTCGTCTGCGCGTCTCTACTTCGGGCACTAGAAACGCCGATACGGTGCGAGGCATGGACCCGGTGCGCAATCCGTTCGCTCCCGGTGCAGGCCAGCGGCCTCCTGAGCTCGCCGGCCGGGACAAGGAGGTCTCCGCCTTCGAGGTGGTGCTCGAACGCGTGGCCCGCGGCCGTCCCGAACGCAGCCTCGTGCTGACGGGCCTGCGAGGTGTCGGCAAGACGGTGCTGCTCGGCGAGCTGCGGTCCATGGCCGTCAAACGCGGGTGGGGTGCCGGCAAGGTCGAGGCACGGCCGGACGCCGACCTCCGCCGGCCGCTCTCCGCCGCGCTGCACCGGGCGATCCGCGACCTCGCGGTCCGGCACCGCGCGCCGGACCGGGTCGAGGCGATCCTCGGCATCCTCAAGGCGTTCGCGCTGAGAGCGGCACCCGACGGCGCCAAGCTGCGCGATCGCTGGCAGCCGGGCATCGACGTGCCGGCCGCGCAGGGGCGTGCGGACTCCGGTGACATCGAGATCGACCTGGTCGAGCTGTTCACCGACGTCGCCGAGCTCGCCCAGGACGTGGGCACGGGCGTCGCGCTGCTCATCGACGAGATGCAGGACCTCAAGCCGGACGACATCAGCGCGTTGTGCGCGGCGTGTCACGAGTTGTCGCAGCTCGGCGCGCCTCTTGTGGTCGTCGGAGCGGGTCTGCCGCACCTTCCCGCGGTGCTGTCGGCCAGCAAGTCGTACTCGGAACGGCTCTTCCGCTACGTCCGCATCGACCGGCTCAGCCGGGAGGACGCCGACCGCGCGGTGCTCGCGCCGGTCGAGCGGGAGGACGCGGCATCACGGACGAGGCGTTGGACGCGTTGTTCGACGCGTCGGGTGGTTATCCGTACTTCATCCAGGCCTACGGCAAGGCCGCCTGGGACGCCGCGCCGGCCGATCCGATCTCCGCGCTGGACGTCTCCGTGGCCGCTCCCGAGGCCGACGCGGAGCTGGCCGTGGGCTTCTTCGGCTCCCGATACGAGCGTGCGACGCCCGCTGAACGCGAGTATCTCCGGGCGATGGCCGAGTTGACCGACGGAAAGGATGCGGGAGTCAACACGGCCCAGGTGGCCGACCACCTGGGCCGCAAGCCCTCGTCGCTGTCGCCCGCGCGGGACTCGCTCATCAAGAAAGGCCTGGTCTACAGCGCGGAACGGGGACAGATCGCCTTCACCGTGCCGCACTTCGGGAGGTTCCTGCTGGGCCGAGAGGACTAGTGATGTTGTCCGGCCATTCACGTTGTCAGCCGATGATTCATCGGCGTGTGCCCCAACTCACCGGACAATCGCGTGCGGTCGCAGGTCTGGGGGTGCATACTTAAGTCACCAACCAAACAGACCTCCGAGTAGGGAAGTGCAGACCCCGATGAACTTCGCAGCGAAGCTCCGCGCCCGTCGTGCCGAGGCGCGCAACCGGAAGGCCGTGGCTCGCGCGATCGACATGGCCACCACCCCGGCCATGCGTCACGAGCTGATGGCCATCGCCCAGGCTCAGGTCACCACCCTGCGCTGACTCGACCCGGCACTCGCTCGACGGCGCCCCGTCGCGAGTGCCTCCCCAAACGGAAGCCCCTGGAGCACCTCCCGCGCTCCAGGGGCTTCAATCTGTTAAACGTGATCCATGCCACAGTATGATGGCTCTGTAACAGTGCACGTCGGTCCGCCGATGTCACGGTTGACCTCGCGGTGCTGTCGGACCCCCGACCTGGCAGCACCGCGAGGTTTCTTGTTTGCTGGGGGACATGAAGATCGCCGTGCTCGGCACCGGCCTCATGGGTGCCCCCATCGCAGCCAACCTCGCCGCTGCCGGACACGACGTCCGGGTCTGGAACCGCACGCGCGCCAAAGCCGAACCGCTCGCCGAGAAGGGCGTCACGGTCGCCGACACGTCTGCTCAGGCCGTCGAGGACGTGGAGATCGTGCTGACGATGCTCAACGACGGCGCCACGGTCACCGCGGCCATGCAGGACGCCGCTCCTTCGCTGCCGCACGACGCGGTGTGGATCCAGGCGTCCACTGTCGGAATCTCGGCCACCGAGGACCACATCGCGCTCGCCCGCTCCCTCGGGCTGGAGTTCGTCGACGCACCGGTGCTGGGCAGCGTGAAACCGGCGGCCGAAGGCAATCTCGTCGTGCTCGCCTCCGGTGCTCCCGAACTGCGCGAGCGCGTCCAGCCGATCTTCGACGTCATCGGTGCTCGCACGATGTGGGTCGGTGAGACCGGTGCGTCGTCCCGGTTGAAGCTCGTCGCGAACAGCTGGGTGCTCGCGCTGACCGCCGCGGTGGGTGAGGCTGTGTCGCTGGCCGAGGCATCCGGGCTGGACCCGAAGCTGTTCCTGGAAGCCGTTTCCGGCGGTGCGACGGACTGCGCGTACCTGCAGATGAAGGGCAACGCGATCATCGAGCGGTCCTTCCCGCCGTCGTTCACCGTGCAGAACGCGTTGAAGGACGCCTTGCTGGTGAACGAGGCCGCGGTGCGCGCCAACGTTCACCTCGACGTGGCGCAGGCGTCGAGTGCGCGGCTCAACCGCGCTGTCACGAAGGGCCACGGCGACGAGGACATGGCCGCGTCGTACTACGCCAGCTTCGAATAGGCGACGATCGGCCGGTCCTTCTGGGCGTGCGGGCTCAATAGCTTGGCCTGGTGAACAGACTCGTACGCTCCCTGCTGGCGTTCGGCCTGGCATCTACACAGGTCATGGGCGTCGCCTCGGTCGCATCCGCCGCTCCCGACATCAAGGACCGCATCGCCGCCATCCCCGGTGTGCGGATCATCAGCGAGGGGGCGTCCGGCACCGCGCGGACGTTCGTCCTCGGCATGCAGCAGCCCGCGGACCACCGCAAGCCGCGCGGCGTCCGGTTCGAGCAGCGGTTCTCGTTGCTGCACAAGGCGGAGACCAAGCCGATGGTGCTGCACACCTCCGGCTACCACCTGTCCGGCACGATCAGCGCGTCCGAGCCGGCCCGGCTCGTCGACGGCAACCAGATCAGCGTGGAGCAGCGGTTCTTCACGCCGTCCCGCCCGTCGCCGGCGGACTGGGACGACCTGAACATCTGGCAGGCGGCAAGCGACCACCACCGGATCGTCGCCGCGTTCAAGAAGATCTACGGCGCCCGCTGGCTCTCGACGGGTGCCAGCAAGGGCGGCATGACGTCGGTCTACCACCGCCGGTTCTTCCCGCGCGACGTCGACGCGACCATCGCGTACGTGGCGCCGAACGACGTGGTGAACGACCGCGACGTCTACGGCGAGTTCATCCGCAACGTCGGCAACGACCCGACGTGCAACCGGCGGCTGGAAGGTGTGCAGAGGCAGATCCTGCAGCACCGCGACGCGATCGTTTCTCGCCTCGAGGCCAAGGGCTACACCTACAAGCAGTTCGGCGGCGCGCACCGGGCGCTGGAAGTCCTCGTCCTGGACACACCGTTCACGTTCTGGCAATACGGAACCCAGGACCAGTGCGTTCTGGTTCCCGGTTCGGGTGCTTCGGTCGACGACCTCTGGACGTTCGTCGACAAGACCGTTGGCTGGGACCTCTACACCGATGCCGGCGTCGCGCCTTACGAGACCTACTACTACCAGGCGGGCACGCAGCTCGGCTGGCCGGAAGCCGACGAGTCTGCGGTGCGCGACCTGTTGCGCCACCCCGGCGTCAGCGTGCCGCGCACGATGGTGCCCGCCTCGATCGAGTTCCCCCGCTTCGACCGCCACGCGATGAAGGACATCGACCGCTGGGTGCGCCACCAGGGCTCGCGGCTGCTGTTCGTGAACGGCCAGAACGACCCGTGGAGCGCGGAACCGTTCCGCCTCGGTCCGGGTACGCGCGACTCGTTGTCGTTCGTGGTGCCAGGAGGCAACCACGGCGCAAACATCGCGAAGCTGCCGGAGAGGGAACGTGCTGCTGCGACAGCGGCCGTGCTGCGTTGGGCCGGAGTCTCCGCGTCCGTCGCGCTGTCCGACGCTGACGAAGGCCCGGACTCGCTCGACGCGCTGCGGGCGCGCCGGGGCTGAGGCAGTCTGAGAGGCGTGAAGCCGTTGCTCGTGGTCGACGCAGCCAACGTCGTGGGTTCGGTGCCCGACGGGTGGTGGCGCGACAGAGCGGGCGCGGCCGAACGCCTCCGCGACGCCCTGCAGGGTCGCGACGAGGAGGTGGTCCTCGTCGTGGAAGGCAAGGCGCGCAACATCTCCAGCGTCGACGGCGTCCGGGTCGTCGCCGCTGACGGCTCCGGCGACGACAAGATCGTCGAGGTCGTGCGGTCGGAAGGCACCGACCGGCCGGTGACCGTGGTGACCGCGGATCGCGAGCTGCGGCGGCGCGTGACAGCTCTGGGTGCCGAGGTGGCCGGACCCACCTCGGTGCCGCGCCGTTAGAGCCGGAAGAGCTGCTCGATGATCTGGGCGACGCCGTCCTCGGTGTTCGGCGGCGCGTGGTTGCTGCAGGCCTGCTTGACGCGCGGATGCGCGTTGCCCATCGCGTACGCCGTGCCGGCCCATCCGAGCACCGACAGATCGTTCGGCATGTCACCGAACGCGATGACTTCCTCTTTGCTGATTCCCCTTGCTCTGCACAGGGATTCGAGCGCCGACGCCTTCGAGACGCCGGGCGGGCTGATGTCCAGGAGGCCGATACCGCCGGAGTGCGTGACCGTCACGTGCTGCCCGACCGCCTCTGCGGCGATCTCCATCAGATGATCGGCCTCGGCATCCGGCGCCCACGCGAGCATCTGCACGACCTGGTGCGCTTCGTCGAAGACGTGGTCGAGCAGCTCCAGTGTCCTGTGTGGATTGTTCGGTCCGAAGCCCTGGAAGCGCGGCTCTCCCAGCACTTCCAGGCCGGTCTCGACCGCGATGCCGACGTCGGGGATCACCTCGGCCAGCGCCTCGGCCACCTTCCGCACGATGTCGAGCGGCACCGTCTGCGCCTCCAGGACCTCCCGGTTCGCCAGGTCGTAGATCATCGCCCCGTTGGCGCAGATCGCCGTGCCGGTGAGCGCCAGGTCCTCCACGTATCGCGGCGGCCGGGCGGTGACGACCACGACATCGGCGTCGACGGCCTCGAGCGTGGCGCGGGTGCGGTCGCTCAGCACCCCGCCGGGATGGAGCAGCGTGCCGTCGAGGTCGGTCGCGATCAGCCTGATCATCGCCCGATTATCGGGCCGCATCGTCTTGCACACGAACGTGTTTCGCCACGTCGAGCCGGTCGAAGGCTCCTGCCGGTGGCGCCGCCTGTTGTGACGTTACGACTGTCCTGGCGTGCCGCCGTGCGAGACCCTGCGGTTTCGAATATCGGTTGGTGGCTTACCAATGGGATCGTGTGATTTTTTCGGGGAAACCTCGGGGCGTGCCCATTCAGGGGGTGTGTGTCCAGACGTGGAACCAGAACACTTTTGGGTGAAGTAGGAGCACGAAGTGCGGATGTCCACTTGCTACGGCCGGAGTCGGAGCTAATGTGGCGGCACTCGATTCACCGCGTGCATTCCTCCCGGACCTGGGCAGGACGCAATCTGAGCGGTCCCTATCTTGTAGGAAACGGAGAAGCATCCATGTTCAATTTGGACGCCCTGCGTCGGACGGTCCTTGGGACTGTGGCGGCCACCCTCGCGGTCGGTTCCGTTCTGGCATCGTCGGCTGTCGCCTCGGCAGGCGAGGACGACGTGAAGGCGTCTGACTTCAGCCAGGTCGCAGCCGCTCCGGTGTACAACAACGGTTCGATCAACCAGATCGTGGGCACCGTCGGTGCGCCGCTGGTCAACGTGAACATCCCGTGCCCCGCTCCGTGGCAGCAGGGTGGCGTGTCCGGCTCCGACTACAACGCCTGCAACAACGCTCCGGTCTACCAGCAGGACGCGCTGGTGGCCGGTGACCTGGGTGGTGGCGAGGCCGACGCCCGCAACGAGGACTTCGGTCAGACCGCCGCTGCTCCGGTGTACAACGAAGGTTCGATCGACCAGCTCGTCGGTACCGTCGGTGCGCCGCTGGTCAACGTGAACGCTCCGTGCATCGCCCCCTGGAACCAGGGTGGCGTGGCCGGCGCCGACTACAACGCCTGCAACAACGCCGCGGTCTTCCAGCAGGGCGCGCCGGTGGCCGGTGACCTCGTCGGCACCGAGCGGACCTGGGCGGACCAGCCGACCGGCTTCGGCCAGACCGCTGCCGCTCCGGTGTACAACAACGGTTCGATCAACCAGCTCGTGGGCACCGTCGGTGCGCCGCTGGTCAACGTGAACATCCCGTGCCCCGCTCCGTGGCAGCAGGGTGGTCTGCTGGGTTCGGACTACAACGCCTGCAGCAATGCTCCGGTCTACCAGCAGGACGCGGCCGTCAAGGGCAGCCTGCTCGGCTGATGAGGCCCGGTCTGCTCAAGACCGAAGCCACACTCCGAAAGTGACGGATGGATGTCGCCTCCGAGGGTTCGGGCGACATCCATCCGTCCAGGCCGGACATTCTTGCTTGCGCTTGCAAGAAACGTCGGGAACGTTTCTCCGTCTTTGTTGACCGCTGAGTTGGCCGGATCTTCGGGGCTGGCTGCCTGAACCTTGCTCTGTCCTGGCCGGACAGACGCATGGTGTCGACGAGCGGAATGTCGAAGCCCTGTTCGCCGCCACGGCGAACAGGGCTTCTTTTCGGCCGGAGAAGGAATCCGGGCCTGCCGGAATGAACTGAACAAACAGACATGGTCCTCTGGAGGGGCAGATCCCGTACGCATCGTCTCCGTGCGCGGCGCACTTGGCATCCCAACGCCTCGACGGTGTCGACCGGCTCACAGGCCTGCCCACGGCGCAGGTGCTGCCACGATCCTCGGGCAGGATCGTCTTATGACCCATCGAGTTGACGACATGCCGTTGCCCGTCTGGCTCCCCGAGTCCGGGTCCGGCCCCGGCATCGTGCTGATCCAGGAGATCTTCGGCCTGGACGGTTACCTGCGCGGCGTCGCCGAGAAGCTGGCCGCGCTCGGTTACGTCGTGGCCGTGCCCGAGCTGTTCCACCGCTTCCAGCCGGGCTGGGTGGGTGAGCACGACGAGGCCGGCATCCAGAAGTCGATGGAGGTCGTCGGCAATCTCGACTTCCCGCTGGCCGTCCAGGACGTCGTCGCGTCGGTCAAGTACCTGCGCGACCTGCCGGAGGTCACCGGCGGCGTCGGCGTGCTCGGCTTCTGCCTCGGCGGCACCCTGGCGTACGCGGCGGCCGTCGCCTCCGACCCGGACACCGCAGTGTCGTTCTACGGCTCCGGCGTACCCGACCAGATCAGCACGCTGGACCAGGTGTCCTGTCCCATCCTGTTCCACTTCGGCACCGAGGACGCGTTCATCACCGAGTACCAGAAGGTCGTGGACGCGGTGGCCGCGCACGACGGCGCCGAGATCCACCTCGAGGCCGCGGGCCACGCGTACCTCAACCACCTCGGCCCCTGGTACGACAAGGACGCCGCCGACCGCGCCTGGGACCTGACCGCGGCATTCCTCGCGCGCACGCTGCCGGCCTAGGAGATGCAGGGCACCGCGAGCTGCTGCGAGAAGAACCTCTCCAGCGGCTTGCGGTGCAACCGGCACTCGACCGCGATCAGCTCGTTGCGCCGGTAGTGCCGGACCTGAGTGCGCGTGACCACGAACCCGTTGCGTTCGGTCGTGGGCATCTCGTCGTAGATCAGTGCGTGCCCGCCTTGGGGCACAACGACATCCGCCAGTCCCTCGGGAATCTGCCTCGCCCGGACGGCGACGGTGGCAGCCAGCGAGTCGGGCCGGTTGCGCATCTTCCGGTGCGGCCAGGGCACCCCGTGGTGCTCGGCCTCCAACGTCCGGTGCAACGCCCGTGCGGCATGCCGGATCGCCTTGATCGAGTCGCCCGTGACGACGTGCGCGTGCGGCACGTCGAGACTGGTGTCCCTGCGGAAGCCCGTGCACACGACGACCTTGTCGTACCGCAGCTCCCCGCTGCCGTCGATCGTTGCGACGAACCCGTTGCCGTCCTTGACGATCCGCTGCACCGTCCGCCCGACGGTGTGCGTGAGCCGAGCCGTGGCCGCGATGTGGTCGGCCGTCTCGAACGCGCTGTGCCCGCGCCCGACGATCAGCACCCGCTTCCCCGCGTACTCGGTCGGATCGGTGCTGGCGCTGGCATACGTCTCGGCATGCTCGATCCCCGGAATGCCCGGCACGTGAGGCTTCTGGCCGGTGGCGAGGATGACGTGCCGCGCCTCGTACTGGTCCGCGTGCGTGACCCGCGTGTTGTACCGGATGTTCAACGGCCGCGCGAAGTCCTCCAGATACCGCACCAGATCGTCCGCGCCGGGAAACGCCCGCTTGCTGTACCGCGCGAACGGCACCCCCTCGAACAGCGAGTTGTCGTCCGTCGCCAGCACCCGGTGCCGGGGAAACCTGCGGAAGAAACTCGCCGGCCCCGGCTCGGCCTCCAGAATCACGTAGTCGCGGCCCGCCTGGTGCAGGAAACGCCCCATCTGCAGCCCCGCAGGACCCGCACCGACCACCAGGTACTCCACCATCGCGCACCTCCCGGGATCCTCTACGCCAAACACGGCGCAAAGGTTCAGGTGGGCGGTTACCTCCCATCATCGTGGAATCCGGGCTTCTCTGGTCAATCAGAAAGCACATCAGCCTGGTTGTGCTGATCGGTCCAACCGTCTTTGCGGCGGCCGCCGCGCTTCTGTGGGCAGCGCTCGGCTTTCCGACGGCACCGACGGCCCGGCTCGACCTCGCTGGAATCGGAGTGGTACCACGACACCGAGTCCGAAATCCGGCTGTCGATCACCAACGTGATCGCCCGACATCTCCGCGACGGCGCACCGGTGAGCTGGCAGGGGCACGACTTCGACCTCGTGCGCGCGGTGCTGAGGTCCGCGGACTTCTCCGGCATCCACCTCCCGAAGCGCAGGCTTGAGAGCGGTGACCATGACAGAGCTCAGATCGCCCGGAATGCGTGCCGACGTCATCGCCGCCCTCGAAGTGCTCGCGACTCTCGTTCCGGAAGCGGTCGAGCGGTGGCCAGGCCTCACCGAGGCCGTTCACCGGCTGGTCGACGACACCGTCCGGGGCCGGCGGGACGTGGCCGAGTCGGTCGGTTGGACGCTGAGGGACGAGCACGAGGTCGCGGCGATCAGAGCGGTGCCGGTTCCGCTGCTGGGCGTTCTGGACCAGCTCGACCCCGTCGCGCCCGACCCCGCTCACCTGCGTCACCCGCGCTGGCCGCACGTGCGCACCGCCGCGGAAAACGCTCGCGAGGTGTTGACCCCGTCCACATGATGGACGCCGGAACAGCCCGACCGTCCACAGTGTTGGATACGGCCGTGACGACTGCGAAGCGCCGCGCCCGTGTCCGCGCCCCCGAACTGGTCGGACGCGGCTGGCTCAACACGGGTGACACCACGGTCAGCCTCAAGGACCTGCGCGGCAAGATCGTGCTGCTCGACTTCTGGACGTTCTGCTGCATCAACTGCCTGCACGTCCTCGACGAGCTGCGCCCCCTCGAGAAGGAGCACGAGGACGTCCTGGTCACCATCGGCGTCCACTCGCCGAAGTTCGTCCACGAGGCCGACGCCGACGCGCTGAAGGCCGCCGTCGAGCGCTACGAGGTGCACCACCCCGTCCTCGACGACCCGGAGCTGACCACCTGGCAGAACTACGCCGTCAAGGCGTGGCCCACCCTCGTCCTGATCGACCCCGAGGGCTACATCGTCCACGTCGCCGCTGGTGAAGGCCACGTCGAAGCCCTCAAAACGATCATCAGGGAACTCGAGGAAGAGCATCAGCAGAAGGGCACGCTGCATCGCGGCAACGGCCCGTACGTCGCACCGGAGCCCCAGGACACCACGCTGCGGTTCCCCGCCAAGGCGATCGTCACCCCGAGCAACACGATCCTGGTCAGCGACTCCGCGCACCACAGCATCGTCGAGCTCGAGGCCGACGGCGAGACCGTCATCCGCCGCATCGGCACCGGCGAGCGGGGCAGGCGGGACGGCACGAGCCCCACCTTCTCCGAGCCCGCGGGCCTCACGCTCGTCCCCAACACCCACGGCTACGACGTCGTCATTGCGGACACCGTCAACCACCTGCTGCGCGGCCTCAACCTCGAAACCGGCGAGGTCACGACCCTCGCCGGCACCGGAGAGCAGTGGCGTGACGGCGAGACCGACGGACCCGCCGACAAGATCGACCTGACCAGTCCGTGGGACGTCGCGTGGTGGAGCGGCGGCGTGGCCATCGCCATGGCCGGCAACCACACGCTGGGCTTCTTCGACCCCGAGACCAACACCACGAGCCGGCTCGCGGGCACCACGGTCGAAGGCATCAACGACGGTCCCAAAGAAGAAGCTTTCTTTGCCCAAACCTCCGGTCTGGCCGCGGACGGCGACCGGCTGTGGATGGTCGACTCCGAGACCAGCGCACTGCGCTACCTCGAGAACGGCGAGGTCCGCACCGTCGTCGGCAAGGGCCTGTTCGCGTTCGGCCACAAGGACGGCGACGCTGAAGAAGCTCTCCTTCAGCACCCGCTCGGCGTCACCGTCCTCAAAGACCACTCGATCGCCATTTCGGACACCTACAACAACGCGATCAGGCGCTACGACCCCGAGACCAACGCGCTCACCACCATCGCGACGGACATCGCCGAGCCGTCCGACGCTCTCCTGGTCGACGACGAGCTCGTGGTGGTGGCCAGCGCCGCCCACCGGCTCGAGCGGTTCACCAAGGAAGCCACGAAGATCGACGGTGAAGCCCACGAGGTGAAGCGTCCGAGCACCGACATCGCGGCCGGGGAGATCGAACTGGCTGTCATCTTCACCCCGCCGACGGGCACCAAGCTCGACGACAGGTACGGCCCCTCGACGCGGCTGGAGATCACCAGCTCGCCGCCGGAGCTGATCTTGGAGGGTGCCGGCGTCGGCACCGAACTGGTACGGGCGTTGCGGATCAACGATCAGGTCACGAACGGCGTGTTGCACGTGGTGGCGCAGGCGGCCAGTTGCAGCAACGATCCTGCCGACGAACACCCGGTCTGCCGTCTGACCAGGCAGGATTGGGGGGTGCCGGTTCAAGTGGTTGCCGATGCACCTACCCGGCTGCCGCTGCTCATGGGCGGCATGGACGAGGCACCTCAACAGGCCACGTAGACTCTGCTGGTGCCTGATGTCAAGCTCGAGATCCAGATGCTGTACGACCGTGTCATGGTGCGAATCTCGCCGGAGGACGGCGAGCGGCGTTCCAGCGGAGGCATCGTGATCCCCGCTACCGCCCAGATGGCGAAGCGGTTGGCGTGGGGTGATGTGTTCGGGGTCGGTACCAGCGTGCGTCACGTGAAGGTGGGCGACCGGGTTCTGTTCAACCCGGAAGATCAGCTTGAGGTCGAGGTGCAGGGCACCACGTATCTCGTGATGAGGGAACGTGATCTGCACGCTGTGGCCAGCGAACTCACCGAGCACGGTACTGGTTTGTACCTATGAGCCGCCGGTTAGTGATCTGCGCCTGATAGCTACACACATTTGCCGCCTCAGGAGACAGGGCAACGGGGAGAGCTGTGCCGTACGACGCTGACAAGACGAGAGCGATGCCGCCGGTCAACCCTGGAGGCACGGCCTCCGAGCAGACGACGAAGATTTCGCCCGTGAACGCGAACGCGTCCACGGATGCGTGGCCGTCCGAGGAACCGGACAACGAGCCGACCGTCACCGCGGCCGTGCCAGGCGTCGGCTTTCCCGCCGGTGAGGACGCCACGGAGTTCATGCAGCCGGTGGCGCCGCCGCAGCAGCAGCCAGAGGACTCCGGCGTCTACGGGCCGGTGATGATCGAGCCGGGCGAGGACGAGGAACAGCCGCGCAACGGCAAGAAGAAGGCCCTGATCGTGGCCGCGGCCGTCGTCGGCGCGTTCGGCCTGCTCTACGGCCTCGACATCCTCGTCTCCAGCGGCAACGTGCCGCGCGGAGTCACGGTGGCCGGCGTCGACGTCGGCGGCATGGGCCACGACGAGGCCGAGAAGAAGCTGCGCGACGAGATCGGCCCGCGCCTGAGCAAGCCGGTCGCGCTGAAGGCGGGCGACGTCACCGCGGAGCTCGACCCCAGGACGGCGGGTCTGGAGCTCGACTGGAACGCGACGGTCGATCGTGCCGGCAGCCAGCCGCTCAGCCCGATCACGCGCGTCACCTCGTTCTTCACCAGCCGCGAGGTCGGTGTCGCGACGAAGGCGGACGACGCGAAGGTCGGCAGCGCGCTGGAGGCCATGCGGCCGAAGCTCGACCACGAGCCGACCGAGGGCACCATCAAGTTCGAGGGCGGCAACGCTGTCGCCGTCGAGCCGCACAACGGTCAGAAGCTGAAGGCCGAGGAGGCCGTCAACGTCATCGTCTCGAACTGGGCCTCCGGCAACCCCGTCGAGGTCCCGATGGACTTCACCCCGGTCAAGACGACCAAGGAGGGCGTCGAGCAGGCGCTCAACGACATCGTCAAGACCGCGGTGTCCGGGCCGGTCAAGATCAAGGGTGAGGGCAAGGACGCGAACCTCACACCGGAGCAGATCTTCAACACGCTGGTGTTCGAGCCCGGCGACGGCGGCGCTCTCAACGTCAAGCCGAACAAGGACAAGCTGGTCGAGGCGGCCCTCCCGCAGCTCAAGGACACGGTCCGAGAGGGCAAGGACGCCCAGATCGTCTTCGAGGGCGGCAAGCCGACCGTCAAGGAGTCGGTGGACGGCCTCGACCTCGACTGGGACAAGAACCTCCAGCCGTACTTCGACACGCTGAAGAAGACCGACGCGCGCGAGATCAAGTTCGAGTACAAGCACACGCCCGCCAAGGTCACCACCGAGCAGGCGAACAAGATGGGCATCAAGGAGGTCATCGGTGAGTTCCAGACCGGTGGCTTCGCTCCCGCCTCGGGTGTCAACATCCGGGTCGTGGCCGAAAAGGTCAACGGCGCGATCGTGAAGCCCAAGGAGACGTTCAGCCTCAACAAGTACACGGGCCCCCGCGGCACCGCGCAGGGCTACGTCGAGGCGGGCATCATCGAGAACGGCATCCCCGGCAAAGCGGTCGGTGGCGGCATCTCGCAGTTCGCGACCACGCTCTACAACGCGTACTACTACGCGGGCATGAAGGACGCGGGCCACAAGGAGCACAGCTACTGGATCACGCGGTACCCGAAGGGCCGTGAGGCCACCGTGTTCATGGACGGCGCGGGCAACAGCCTGATCGACATCGCGTTCACGAACCCGGACGACACGGGCGTCGCCATCCAGACGATCTGGACCCCGTCCTCGATCACCATCAGGCTGTGGGGCACGAAGAACTACGACGTCACCGGTTCCACCAGCGGTGAGTTCAACCCCACCCAGCCGCAGGAGAAGAAGATCAACAAGGAGGGGTGCACGCCGAGCAACGGCGCCCCCGGCTTCTCCGTGACGGACACCCGCACGATAAAGGACCGCCGCACCGGCCAGTCCCGCACCGAGTCGCGCACCGTCCGCTATGACCCGCAGTTCAAGATCATCTGTGAGCCGCCACCCGGCGGCTGAGCCCTCTTCCGGCTCCCGGAGAGATTTGCAGTGGCCACGCGCGGGTATTCACCCGTTCGTGGCCACTGTTGCGCATGAGGCGCGAAGACATCCCATCGTCCAGACGCTGGGGCGGGTGGGGATGGTTGTGTACGGAGCGGTCCACGTGCTGATTGCGTGGCTGGCGCTCCAGGTCGCGTTCGGCGGAGGCGCCGAGCGGACGGATTCGAAGGGCGCGCTGAGCGAGCTCGCCGAGAACGGTGCCTGGCTGCTGTGGACAGTGGGCATCGGTTTGGTCTTCTTCGCCATCTGGCAGCTGATTCTGGCCTTCGTCGGCTACTCCTACGTTGCCAAGAAGCGCAAGCGGATCTCCAAGCGCATCGGCTCCGCCGCCCGTGCCATCACCGCGAGCGCGATCGCGTTGGGCGCCTTCAAGTACGCGACGAGCGGCGCCGCCGAGGACACCACGCAGCAGCAACAGGAACTGACCGCGCAGGTGCTCGCGTGGCCGGGCGGTCAGTGGCTCGTCGGCGCGGTCGCGATCGGCGTGCTGATCACTGCGGGTGTGATCGCCTACAAGGGATTCAAGAAGTCCTTCGAGAAGGATCTGGACATGAGCCGGGCGCCGTCGTGGATCGAACCGGTCGGCCGGATCGGCTGGATCGGCAAGGGTTTCGCGTACGGCGTGATCGGTGTCCTCATCGGCCTGGCGGCGATCACTGCGGACCCGCAGCAGTCAGGCGGCATGGACAAGGCGCTGAAAACCGTCGCCGCACAACCGTTCGGTCCGTATCTCCTCGCTGCCGTCGCGATCGGCATCGCTGCGTTCGGCGTCTATTGCTTCGTCGCTGCGCGCGCTTTCAAGGGCTGAAAACCGGATGCGTGCCGTGGTGCGGGCGCGCTAGCGTGCCGGTCATGTCGACTCCGGAGGCATCCAGGGCCGGGGCTGCGGTCTAACCGTCAGCCCCGACAACCCTTTGCCTCCGGAGTACTTCTGTGCCTCTTTCGCTGTACCTGCTCGCCCTGGCCGTGTTCGCCATGGGCACCTCCGAGTTCATGCTCGCCGGTCTGCTGCCCGCCATCGCGGGCGACGTCGGCGTGCCGGTGGGCACCGCCGGCCTGCTCACCTCGGCCTTCGCCGCCGGCATGGTCGTCGGCGCCCCGTTGATGGCGGTGATCGCCCGCAACTGGTTGCCACGCTCAAGCTTGTTCGCGTTCGTCGTCGTCTTCCTGATCGCACATCTGGTCGGTGCCGCCACCGCGGACTTCGCCGTGCTGCTGATGTCGAGGTTGGTCGCAGCACTGGCGAACGCCGGGTTTCTCGCCGTGGCACTCACAACGGCGGCCGCGCTGGTCTCACCGCAACGGCGTGGACAGGCGCTTGCCGTGCTGCTGTCGGGCACGACGGTGGCGACGATCGCCGGTGTGCCAGGAGGCTCGCTCCTCGGCACAGCACTGGGCTGGCGCGCCACGTTCGTCGCGGTCGCCGTCCTCTGCGTGCCCGCGGCGATCGGCGTTCTGGCCGGGACTCCGGTGCGCCGGGTTCGCACCGCACCGCCGGCGCTGCGACCTGAGCTGGCCGAGCTCGGCAAACCGCGGCTGGTGCTGGTGATCCTGCTCGCGGTGCTGGTGAACGCCGTGACGTTCGGCCACTTCACGTTCCTCGCTCCGGTCGTGACGGATGTCGCCGGGTTGAGCGAGTGGTGGGTACCGGTCGTGCTGGTGCTTTTCGGCGTGGGCGCGTTCCTCGGCGTCACTCTCGGCGGCAGACTGGCCGACTCGTCACCGCGGCCGGTCGTGGTGCTCGGCGGACCTCTGCTGCTCGCCGGCTGGTCGAGTCTCGACGTCCTCGGCAGGGAGCCGATCGCGTTGCTGGTACTGGTCTTTTTGCTGGGTGTCCTGTCGTTCGCGGTGGGCAGCACCCTGATCGCGCGTGTCCTGCACCACGCGGCAGGCGCGCCCACCATGGCCGGCTCCTACGCGACCGCCGCCCTCAACATCGGCGCCGTCATCGGCCCGCTGGCGATGGCGCTCTCCTTCTGACGCAATGAAAACGGGTCCTCGCACCTCGGGCAGGAGGTGGGAGGACCCGTTGTCCGCGGAGTGTCTTAGAAGACGCTCTCGTCGATGTCCATCAGCGCGTTGTCGGTCGACTCGGCGATCTTGCGGCGGGCGGTGAGCTCCGGCAGCACGCTCTTCGCGAAGAACGACGCCACGGCGACCTTGCCCTCGTAGAACGCCTTGTCCTTGGCCGACGGCGTGCCGCCCAGCTTCTCCAGCGCGACCTCGGCCTGACGCAGCAGCAGCCAGCCGACGAGCACGTCACCCGCGGTCATCAGCAGGCGGACCGAGTTCTGGCCGACCTTGTAGAGGTTGCGAACGTCCTCCTGCGACGAGGTCAGGAAGCCGACCAGCGCGCCGAGCATGCCCTGCAGGTCCTCGAGACCCTGCTTCAGGAGCGCGCGCTCCTCCTTCAGGCGGCCGTTGCCACCCTCGTTGTCGAGGAACTTCTGGATCTCGCCGTTGATGAACGCGAGCGCCTGGCCCTTGTCGCGGATGATCTTCCGGAAGAAGAAGTCCAGCGACTGGATGGCCGTGGTGCCCTCGTACAGCGAGTCGATCTTCGAGTCCCGGATGTACTGCTCGATCGGGTACTCCTGCAGGAAGCCCGAGCCGCCCAGCGTCTGCAGCGACTGCGCCAGCTGCTCGTACGCACGCTCCGAGCCGACGCCCTTGACGATCGGCAGCAGCAGGTCGTTGACCTTCGTCGCGAGCTCCGCGTCCTCGCCGCCGAGCATCACCTTGTCCTGGAACGTCGCGGTGTACAGGTACACGGCGCGCAGGCCCTCGGCGTACGCCTTCTGCAGCATCAGGCTGCGGCGGACGTCCGGGTGGTTGGTGATGGTGACGCGCGGGGCGGTCTTGTCCGTCATGCGGGTCAGGTCGGCGGACTGGACGCGCTCCTTGGCGTAGGACAGCGCGTTCAGGTAGCCGGTCGACAGCGTCGCGATGGCCTTGGTGCCGACCATCATGCGGGCGTACTCGATGACGTCGAACATCTGCGCGATGCCGTCGTGCACCTCGCCCAGCAGCCAGCCCTTGGCCGGGACGCCGTGCTGGCCGAACGTCAGCTCGCACGTGGTGGACGCCTTGATGCCCATCTTGTGCTCGACGTTGGTCACGAAGGCGCCGTTGCGCTCGCCCAGGTCACCGGTCTGCGGGTCGAAGTGGAACTTCGGCACGAGGAACAGCGACAGGCCCTTGGTGCCCGGCTTGGCCTCGATGCCTTCACCCTCGGGGCGCGCCAGCACCAGGTGCATGATGTTCTCGGTCAGGTCCTGGTCCGCGGACGTGATGAAGCGCTTCACGCCCTCGATGTGCCAGGAACCGTCGTCCTGCTTGATCGCCTTGGTGCGGCCGGCACCGACGTCGGAACCGGCGTCCGGCTCGGTCAGCACCATCGTGGCGCCCCAGCCGCGGTCGATCATGATCTGCGCCCAGTGCTTGTCGCGCTCGGTGCCGTTGTTGTAGACGACCGTCGCGAAGCTCGGGCCCGCCAGGTACATGTAGATCGGCGGGTTGGCACCGAGGATCAGCTCGGACGCGGCCCAGGCGACCGACGGAGGGGTGCCGAAGCCGCCCAGCTCCTCCGGCAGGAACATGCGGTACCACTCGCCGTCCCACACGGCCTGGTACGACTTCTTCAGCGACTCCGGCAGGGTGGCCGAGTGCGTCGCCGGGTCGAACACCGGCGGGTTGCGGTCGGCGTCGGCGAACGAGTCCGCGAGCGGACCCTCCGCCAGGGTCTTCATCTCGGCCAGAACGCCGCGCGCGGTGTCCTCGTCGGACTGCTCGAACGGCCCCTTGCCGAGGTGGTCCTGCACGTTGAAGACCTCGAACAGGTTGAATTCGAGATCCCGGACGTTGCTCTTGTAGTGGCCCATCTCGTCAGCTCACTCCTCAGGGTCGCGGCGGGGTCGCCTACTGACCGGTAACAACAGAGTATTACCCGACAGTAACCCCGGCAAGAGCGACCACCCACTGGTGGTGAAGTAGACAGTCCCGCAACCCGCCTGAATCGGGCATGAGAGCCGGTCAGACGCGTATGGGGCGCTCGGGGACCATGTCGAGCAGTCCCGCGTTCGTGAGCTTCTGGGCCTCGATCGCGCGCGGCAACATGACAGATTCGTAGGTCTGGGCACCTTGACGGACACCGTGCGCGGCGATCGCGAGCGCCAGATCGGCCGCGTCCTGCATGGCGAGGTTCGCGCCGACGCCCAGCGGGGGCATCAGGTGGGCCGCGTCGCCGAGCAGCGTCACACCGGGCGTGTGCTCCCACGTGTGGGGCACGGGCAGCGCGTACAGCGGCCGGTGGATCAGCTCGCCGGCGAGGAACGCCTGCAGCGACGGGTGCCAGCCGGTGTACAACTCCAACAGGTCGGCGTTGGAGGGCTTCCAATCTTCACGCGCGCGCATGCACGCGTACGCGCGGATGTGATCGCCGCTGTTGCGCTGAGCCCACAGCATCAGGCCTTCGTGGTCGGCGACCATCGTGCCCTGGCCGGTGAGGTAGAGGAGCAGCTCGTCGTTGTCGTGCCTGGTCTCGACGAACATCACGCCGGTGTACTCGGGCTGGGCGGGCGAGACGGCCCGCCGCACCCGTGACCAGGCGCCGTCCGCGCCGATGACCAGGTCGAACGGCGCGGTGGAGCCGTCCAGGAAGGTGACTTCACCTGGTGTTGCGGAGCCGATGCCGAGCCCCCACGTGACGGTTCCCGGTGTGAGTGAGCCGAGCAGCAGCTTCCTGAGCTGGCCGCGGTCGATCTCCGGGCGGAAGTCGCCTTCTGGTGGCTCGTGTTCGACCAACGCGGCCGTGGCGTGGTCGACCTTGCGCTGCTCCTGACCCTCGAAGCGGGCGAGAGCGCGCCACTCGTCGAACAGGCCGGCGGCGCGGATGGCCTCCTGGCCGCTGTCGGCGTGCAGGTCGACGGTGCCGCCCTGCTGGCGGGCCTCCGGCGAGCTCTCGCGCTCGAAGACCGTGACGTTCTCGAAGCCGTGCAGCTGGAGAACACGGGCGCAGGTCAGGCCGCCGAGTCCGGCCCCTGCGATGGCGATGCGTGGTGTGGTCATGTCGTCGATGAAAGCCTATCGACTACAAAAGTGCAACCACTACACTTTTGAAGTGGCTCAACTCGCACGGTACGATCGAGTGGTGACCGAACTCGGCCGCCGTGAGCGCAAGAAACTGCAGACCCGCCAGTCGATCGCCGATGCGGCGCTTGACCTGTTCCTGGCGCGCGGGTTCGACGACGTGGGCGTGAAGGAGATCGCCGACCGGGCGGACGTGTCGGTGACGACGCTGTTCAAGCACTTCCCGAGCAAGGAGGCGCTGCTCTTCGACGAGGACGCCGAGATGGAGTCCGCGCTGGTCGCGGCCGTGCGCGACCGGCCGGCCGGGCAGTCGATCCCGCAGGCGCTGAAGAACCACTTCGTGGGTGCCGCGGCGGGTCACGCCGACCATCCGCTGTTCGGGCCGTTCCTCCGGCTGGTCGAGAGCACACCGTCGTTGCGCGCGTATCAGCGCACCATGTGGATCCGGCACGAGACCGCGCTGGCGCACGCCATTGCCGAGGACATCGGCGCGCCGCTGGACGACGTGAGGTGCGCGGGACTGGCCCGGTTCGCGCTGGAGGCCCGTGACGTGATCTTCGGGCGCCAGGACCGGGAGAAGGCTGCGGAGGAGTTGTTCGGGCTACTCGAGCACGGCTGGGCGGCCGATCAGCAGCCCTGACCGGTAGGCGAGCGAGACCGCGTGCGTCCGGTCGCGCGCGCTCAGCTTGCGCAGGATGCCCTTCACGTGGGTCCGCACGGTCTCCACGGACACGATGAGCTCGTTCGCGACCTGCTGGTTCTCCAGGCCGTCCGCGATGAGCGTGAGCACCTCGTACTCGCGCCGCGTCAGCGTCGGCCGTTCGTTGGGGCGCAGGTCGGGATGTACGTAACCGCGTGAACGGAACGTCTCCGCGATGACCCGCACGATCTGCTCGGGCTGTGCCGAGCGCGGCACGACGCCACGCACCCCTGCTTCCAGTGCGGTCGTCACGTAGTTCGCGTGCGAGTGCGCGTCGCGGACCAGACCGATGACCAGCAGTGTGGGATCACGTTCGACCAGCAGCCTGGCCAGGTGGCCGACGGGGTCGAGCACGGAGTCGACGAGCAGCACGTCGGGCCGCAGTCGTTCGTGCAGCCGAACTGCGGCGTGCAGATCGCCCGTCGAGCCGAGCCAGCGCAGGCCGGGCGTCCGCCTGATCAGGCCGGACAGGCCCTCGCGGTAGAGCGGTACGGGGTCGATCAGCGCGACGCCGGGAGCAGGCCGGCCTGGCGGGAGCATCAGCACCTCCGTTCGTACGTCCGGAGGTGAGACGTCGTTCCCTCGGAGTCATGACGCGGAACAGCCGGTTCACGTGTATGAACAAGGGTCACGAATGTGATTCAAGACTGCTGAAGGTCTTCCGTCCCACGGCAACAGTCTCGTAAGACCTACGTCACATATCCCGTGCGGATGTGCCAGGTTCCCGCCGCCATGAGGCCTGGTGCTCTCGCGGGCACACGTGTGTGCACGCAAGGAGGTCACATGGGCACCCTCGATTGGATCGTGGTCGCCGGTTACTTCGTGGTGATGGTCGGCATCGGGCTCTGGTCCCGAGGGCGGATCAACAACATCGCCGACTTCTTCACCGCCGGCGGCAAGATGCCCTGGTGGTTGTCGGGAATCTCCCACCACATGTCCGGTTACAGCGCCGTCATGTTCGTCGCGTTCGCGGCGGAGGCGTACCGGCTCGGCCTCACGGTCTACATCTGGTGGTCGCTGACGATCGGTATCGGTGTCGGCATCGGCGCGTTCCTGTGGGCGCCCGCGTGGAACCGGCTGCGGTCCAAGCACGACGTGAAGTCACCGCTCGAGTACCTGGCCATCCGCTACAACGTGCCGACCCAGCAGGTCATGGCGTGGGCGGGTGCGGGCCTGAAGGTCGTCGACATCGCGGCCAAGTGGGTCGCCGTCGCGCTGCTGCTGCAGGGCTTCGCCGGCGTGCCGATCTTCTGGGGCATCGCCCTCGTCGGCGTCGTCACGATGATCTACTCGGTGCTCGGCGGCCTCTGGGCGGACGCCCTGACGGACTTCGGCCAGTTCATCATCCAGGGCCTCGCGGGCTTCGCGATGTTCTTCGCGGTCGCGTCGCACTTCGGTGGCATCAACTTCATGTGGACGATCTGGGACAAGCTCCCCGCGAGCCACAGCGAACCGCTGACCGGCCCCTACACCCTGACGTTCTTCATGGCGCTCTTCCTGATCAAGACGCTCGAGTACAACGGCGGCATGTGGAACCTGGCCCAGCGCTACATGGCCGCCCCGTCGGGCTTCGCCGCCAAGCGCTCGGCCCTGCTGTCCGCGTTCCTGTGGCTGGTGTGGCCGCTCGTGCTGTTCTTCCCGATGTGGGCCGCCCCTCTGATCGTGCCGGGTATGGGGGCCAACGCCGAACAGGCCTACGTCGAGATGGGCAAGGCCATGCTCCCCGCGGGCATGGTGGGCCTCGTCCTCGCCGGCTTCTTCTCGCACACGATGGCGATGGTCTCCTCCGACGCCAACGTCATCACCGCCGTCATCACCCGTGACATCCTTCCGCGCATCTGGAAGGGCGCCCTGCGGATGACGGCCGAGGCGCAGCTGAAACTGGCGCGCATCACGACGTTCGCGTTCATCGGCCTGTCGATGACCATCGCACTGACCGCGGACACCAAGGGCTTCGTGCTCAAGGTGGTGATCGCCCTCGTGGCAGCCACAATGGGCCCGATCGCGATCCCGCTGATGCTCGGCCTGCTCCCGTGGTTCCGCAAGGTCGGCCCGACGGCCGCGCTGACGTCGACCATCGGCGGCCTCTCGACCTGGGTGTTCCTCTACGTCGAACAGCAGTTCCTGAAGGACTTCGCCGTCTCGCAGGCACTGATCGTCTCGACGCCGCTGCTGGTCTCCCTGTTCCTCTACCTGGTGATCGGCTTCGCGAAGCCCGAACCGTCGGCCGAGCGCGACGCGCTGATCGACTCGCTCAGGTCCGACGCTCCCGACGTGGAGCCGGTCAAGGCGTAGCGCGTTCGTTCTTCATGATCCTCGCGGCGGCGCACCCGAACAGGGTCGCCGCCGCGAGCCAGATGTAGGGCATCGGCGTGCCGGTGTACGACTCGGCCGTCGTAGCCAGCACCACCGTGGCCCCCACGACGAGCCCGGTCGTGTGCGTGACCGGGAAGGGGCTCTTCAGGACGGTGAAGACCGCGATGGGCACGAGCAGGAAGCCGTAGGCCAGCACCCTCGTCAGGAGGTTGGCGTGCTCGACGACCTCGTACTTGAGCGCCGGCACCGCGAGCAACGTCAGCAGCACGCCCGTCGCGAGCCCGATCGTGAGACTGAGCAGCACGGTTCGCCCTTGCCACACACGCGTCATGCGCTTCAAGACGCACACATCACTCGATGGTTGCCGTGGCGTGCGTCATCGTCACGAGACTCGTGCGCCGTGGCGCATGCACAGTGGATGCCATGGGTGCGTGGTTTCCTGCAGATGACGCGGAACTGACCGCGGGTTGGCGGCTCTGGCTGGAGCTGAGCGACCGCGTCTACCCGGACCCGTCGTGGGACGGCACTCCGGCCGACGCCATCCGCCAGGTCCGCGAGCTCCTGGCGGCCTGCGAGTCGATCCGGCTGGACTACCTCGCCGAGACCTCCCAGCCCTCAGCCGGCCTGCTGCAGCTCCTGCAGTCCATGCCGTTCGTGGCGTCGTTCCCGGTCGACCTGTGGCACGACGACACCCACCCGCTGGACGTCGAACGCGCCGAACTGCTGCACGGCGACCTCGCGTCGTTCGCCCAGCACGTTGCGGGTGTGCGCGCCGCACTGGCTCGTGGCGGTGGCTGGGTGGAGCTGGACCGCCGCCCGTGGGGCCTACCGGTCGACTGATTCCAGGCCGAAAGCGAAGGCCCAGGCGAGTCGGTGGTGACTCGCCTGGGCCTTCGACGTGGAGCGGGTGACGGGAATCGAACCCGCCTCTACAGCTTGGGAAGCTGTCGTTCTACCAATGAACTACACCCGCACGAGCAAGCTCGTCGCCGATCATACACAGCGCGGCAACGCCCCGTCCCGGAGTCTCGGTTAGCCTGTCCCGGTGCTGCTGAGTGACCAGGATCTGCGCAAAGAGGTCGAGTCGGGCCGTCTGCTGCTCGACCCGTTCGACGTCGAGATGGTTCAGCCGTCGAGCATCGACGTACGGCTGGACCGGTTCTTCCGGGTCTTCAACAACACCCGCTACACCCACATCGACCCGGCGCAGCAGCAGGACGACCTGACGAGCCTGGTCGAGGCGCCGGAGAACGAGCCGTTCGTGCTGCACCCCGGTGAGTTCGTCCTGGGCTCGACGTACGAGATGGTGACGCTGCCGGACGACCTCGCCGGTCGTCTCGAGGGCAAGTCCAGTCTCGGGCGGCTAGGGTTGCTCACGCACTCGACGGCCGGCTTCATCGACCCCGGCTTCTCCGGCCACATCACGCTGGAGCTGTCCAACGTCGCGAACCTGCCGATCACGTTGCACCCCGGCATGAAGATCGGGCAGCTCTGCCTGTTCAAGCTGTCGAGCCCGGCGGAGCACCCGTACGGCTCGAAGCAGGCCGGCAGCCGGTACCAGGGGCAGCGCGGGCCCACGCCGAGCCGGGCCTACCTCAACTTCCACCGCACCGACACGCGCCGCTAGAAGCCGTAGCGGTCGAGCACCCGGCGCCGTAGATCGGGATCGGTACGAGGCACCGGCTCCAGGAAGATCTCGTCGAGGTCGGGGAACTCCGCACGCAGTTCGGCGGAGATGCGCACGCAGGCGTTCTCCAGTTCGAAGGCCGTCAGCGAGTCGGTGAAGTCGAGCCGGGCGCACAGCAGGACGCGGTCGGTGCCGATCAGCATCGTCAGCACGTCCACGACGGCGTCGACCTCGGGCACCTCGGACAGGCGGCGCCAGATCGCCTTCACCATCACCGGGTCGGCCTGCCTGCCGATCAACAGGCCGCGGTTGGTGCGCGCCAGGACGTAGGCGACCAGCGCCAGCAGCAGGCCGATCGCCAGCGACGCCAGGCCGTCCCACAGGGACGAGCCGGTCAGCTGGTGCAGGCCGAGGCCGGAGAACGCCAGCACCAGGCCGATCAGGGCCGCGGAGTCCTCCAGGAACACGGTCTTCACGGTCGGGTCGTCGGACATGCGCAGGAAGTCCCAGAACCCGCGGCCGTGCGTGGCGGCCTCGGAGCGCACCTGCCGGAACGCCTGGGTCCACGACACGGACTCCAGGACGAACGCCAGGCCGAGCACGACGTAGCCGACCAGCGGCCGGGTCTGTTCCTCGGGCTCGCCGAAGACCGTGCGGAAGCCCTCGTAGAACGCGAACATCGCGCCCGAGGCGAAGATCGAGACGGCTGCCAGCAGCGACCAGAAGTAGCGCTCCTTGCCGTAGCCGAACGGGTGGCGGCGGTCAGCTGGGCGGTCCGACCGGCGCAGTGCGGTCAGCAGCAGCGCTTCGGTGAACGTGTCGGCGACCGAGTGCGCGGCTTCGGAGAGGATTGCGGCGGAACCGGTCAAAACGCCTGCAATGGCCTTGGTGATCGCGATCGCCAGATTCACCAGCAAAGCCAGAACTACGGTGAGAGTGCTTTCGCCCGAACCCGACGGCTTCTCGCTCATGACGATCACTCTAGGCCTCGAGGCGCTCGCTCGCGGTGCTGACACTAGGCGTTGACCGGCGAAAATCCCGGTTCCATCTCGGGGTGGCGACCAGGCGCCCCTCCCGAACGACTCGATAGCGACCGGAGCTGGAGCGCGCCGGGAAATCCACGGAAAATGTGCGGCTGTATTTGTGCTGAACAAAAGTCCTGGGGGCAGGAAAATGGGCTTCAAGATTCGCGCAGCAGCCGTCACGGTCGCGCCGTCCCTGATCGCCGGCTCATCAAGCGCGCGCCAGGCAAGTACGAGGTCGGCTACGTCGACCCGAACCTTGCCAACACGTGGTCGAGGTCGGCAAGGGTGCGTGATCGTTAGTGCATTCGAGTGACATTCGCGGGCGAGGGCAACATCCTGGAGCCCTGCGGTGTCTTAAGGCTGGGATCTGCTCCGGGGGGACGCTGATCACCAGGGGGTAAGACGGAACGGCCCGCGTCCGGGAGAGACGCGGGCCGTTCCGCTTTCCTTGCAGGGCAAGGAAAGCATCACGATCTGATCACCGGCTGCAACCGTCGGCACGCTAGTGCGACCTAGTCTTCGGAAGCCCTGGGGAGGGCTTCCGGACATCACAAAGTTCCTGGGGGATGAAAATGCGCAAGTTCACCGTGGGGCTCGTCGCGGCCGCGGCCGCCCTGCTCGCAGTGTCGCCGGCCATCGCCGAGCGGCCGAACACCATCAACGGCGAGATCTGGCTCGACGTCAACGAGGACGGCGTCCGCCAGGCCGAGGAGCCGCCGCTGGCCGGCGTCGTGGTCGGCCTGCCGGGCAAGCCCGCCAACGCCACCACCGACGAGCGCGGCCGCTACCGCTTCACCGGGCTCGCCGACGGCACGTACGAGATCGAGTTCAACCAGCCGGTGGACCACGGCCTCACCGTGCCCGGCCGTGACTCCGACGTCGACTGGCTGAGGAGCGGCAGGCACACCGTCACCGTCCAGCACGGTTCCCGGCAGCGTGTGGACGCCGGTTACCGCAAGGCGAACCACGACCGGAGCGTCGGCATCGTCGAGGCGGACCGCGCCACGATCGCCGTCGGCGAGCGGGTCACGTTCAAGGTGTTCTACGGCAACGTCGGCAACGTCGCGGACCAGATCCAGCTCGACGCCCGCTGGGGGACCGGGCTGAAGCTGGAGAGCATCACCGGCAACGTCCACCACGTCTGGGACAACGAGGTCACCACGTTGCTCGGCGCGGTCGCACCGAGCTCGGCCGAGCCGAACTTCGTGCTCGCCACGTTCGTCGCGACCGCTCCCGGTGAGCTGAGCGTCGACTTCAGCTCCCCGGCCGGCATCGAGGGCGACTCCAACCCCGCGAACAACGCCCACCGCGGGCACGTCACCGTCCTCGGCTGACGAAAACCGCAGCGCCGCCCGTGTCCTGGATGGACACGGGCGGTTCTGTTTCCCGACGCAACTACCATCGTGGGATGGGCAAGCGTGGTGCGGACGACACCGATGCCGAGGTCGAGTCGTGGAGGGCCATGGTTCCGGCGATTGATCCGGTGGTCGAAGGCGTGGTCGACCGCGTCCACCAGATCAGCAAGTACCTCGACTTCCTCGCCACGGAGATCGCCGCGCCGCACGGGCTGAACCGCGCCGACTACGAGATCCTCGCCAGGCTGTTCTGGATCGGGCCGCCGCACCGCCTCACGCCCAAGCAGCTCGCGAACGGCACGCTGAGTCCGGCCACCACGATCACGAGCCGCCTCGACCGGCTGGAGAAGGCGGGTCTCGTGGTCCGCGAGCTCGACCCGAGCGACCGCCGGTCGTTGCCCGCGACGCTGACCGACGCAGGCCGCGCGATCTTCCTGGAGATCGTCGCCGGCCAGGCGCAACGGGAGAAGGACCTCTTCACCGCGTTGCCGGGCAGCGACCTGGAGAACCTGCGTGACCTGTTGCGGCAGGTCATGGAGGTGCTCGCGGGCGAACTGGGGCCTGCCCACCGCCGCACGAGGCTCGCGCTCGACGGCAAGGAGTAATTGCTACGAACTCGTACTATCCGATATCGTGCTAACTGGCGCGAGAGGGAGGGGTGCGACATGGGTGGCTATCCGCTGTCGGAGTGATTGAGATCACGCAACACGCGGACCCCGGGATTCCGATTACCCATATGGAGTAATTGGAATCCTGGGGGACAAGTGAAGAAGCAGCTCGCCGTCGCCACGACGGCAGCTCTCGTGCTGACCACGATGGGCGCTCCCGCTCTCGCGCAGGACGAGAAGATCACCGTTGAAGGTCTGTTCTACTTCGACCGCAACGGCAACAAGGTCCATGACGAGGGTGACGCCGTCCGGAAGAACGGGCCTGGCGTCCGCATCGTCAACGCGGACACCCGCGAGACCGTCGGCGAGTTCCGCACCGGTGCGGACGGCCGGTACCGCGCGGAGCTGCCCAAGGGCCCGAAGTACGAGATCCACAACTGGGACCTGTTCAACTACACGTCCACCGTGACCGGGTACAACACCAGCGAGACGCTGGCCAACGGCGACTTCCCGCTGCGTGGCAACCGGGTCTTCGGCTACTCCTTCGTGGACTCGAACGGCGACCGCGTGTTCGGGCCGGGAGAGCAGAAGCTGCCCTTCACCAACGGCAACATCAGCGGACGGGCGTGGGTGACGGGCACCACGGCCGACGGACAGCCGGTCAACGTCCTCGCGGGACCCACCGCGGCCGACGGCACCTACAGCATCGAAGACCTGCCCATCAACAGCGACCTCACGCTGCACGCGTCGGACTGGGCCTGGCGCGGTTTCCTGGTCGACCCCAACGGCGCCGGCATCGACCCGGCGACCCGCACGCGGAAGCTCGACGCCTTCCAGGACGGGCAGGTGCGGGTCGACCTGCGCTACTTCGCGGCGAAGTCCGACCCGGCGCTGACCGGTCTGACCCTCGTGCCGGCGAAGGACACGTACCGCAGCGGCGAGAAGGCGAAGGCCGTCATCGAGGTCGCGAACAAGGGCAACTTCGCCGAGAAGATCAAGTTCATCCTCGACGGGCGCAACACCAACGTCGACTCCGTCGGCGACAACGCCGTCCGGGTCGAGGGCAACATCATGTCGCTCAAGGAGCCGCTCGCTCCGGGTGCGACCGCCAAGGTCGACGTGAACTTCACGTTCAGCTGGGACTCGCCGGAGTTCGTGCGCGCCTTCGTCCAGCGCGGCGACCAGTTCGCGGACGCCGACGAGAAGAACAACGAGGTGCAGGTCGACATCACCCTCGACCCGCCCGTCGTGGGTCAGCCGTCGACCCCGCCGTCGGAGAGCACGACCACGCCCGCGCCGAGCAGCAGCTCGACCCCGGCCCCGGCTCCTGCCGGTGCCTCCACGAACGATGGGCTGGCGTCCACCGGCGCCTCGCCGCTGGGCTTCCTGGCCCTCGGCGGGCTGCTGCTCGCCGCCGGTACCGGTGCGTTCTTCGTGGCGCGCCGCCGTCGTTCCTGAACAACATCTATCCCTGGGGGAACAAGTGAAGAAGCAGTGCGCCGTCGCGATGACGGCCGCCTTCCTGCTGGCCGGGGCGGCTCTGCCCGCCTCGGCCCAGGACGAGACGATCACGGTCGAGGGCGTCATCTTCCTCGACCGCAACGGCAACGAGGCCTACGACGCGGGTGAGACGGTCCGCGCGAACGGCCCCGGCGTGTGGGTGACGAACCTCGACACCAACGAGAAGGTCGCCGAGTTCCGCACCGACGCGAACGGCCGGTACCGCGCCGTGCTGCCCAAGGGCCCGCGGTACATGGTGATCAACCAGGACAAGGACGGGTTCGAGCTCCCTTGGGGCGCCCGGCCCACCGACAAGGACCTGACCCTCGACTTCCCGCTGTGGGGTCGTTTCATCGACGGCTTCAGCTTCGTCGACACCAACGGTGACGGCGTGAAGCAGGCCGAGGAGAAGGCCACCACCGGTGAGATCAAGGTCAGCGGAAAGACCCAGGGCGGTGCCCAGGTCGACGTGGCCGCCACGCCGGGTGCCGACGGTTCGTTCCGCTTCGAGCTGCCGGTCGGCGCCTACACGGTCACCGCTCCGGATCTCGTGCGGCAGGGCCTCGCGCTGGCCAAGCCGCTGGGCGCGAACGACATCGACTGGCTGACGGGCCAGGCGAAGGCCGACCAGAGGAACACGCGGATCGACGCGCGCTACTTCGAGCCCAAGGCCGACTCCGCCGTCGAGGACCTCGCGGTCGCGCCGGCCAAGGACACCTACACCGTCGGCGAGCAGATCGACGTCAGGTTCAAGCTCGCGAACAAGGGCGACGTTCCCGGTGGGCTCAGGTTCGTCATGTTCGGCCCGGACGCGAAGCTCCTGTCGCACAGCGGCAACGTCACCGGGGCCAACGGTGACTTCGCGACGGTGGCGAAGGTGCTGCCGGGTGAGTCGGTCACGGTCGAGCTGAAGTTCGAGCTCACCAAGGCCGGTGCCATCGAGATCTGGCCGTTCGCGGACCCGTTCGTCGGCGGTCACAAGGACGTCGACCGCACCAACCAGGGTACGGCGATCAAGAAGACGATCAACGTCGTGGAGAAGAGCACCACCACGCCACCGACGTCGGCCTCTCCGTCCGAGACCACTGCACCGACCACCACGACCACGCCGGCCGTGGCGAAGGCGGGCAACAAGACCGGTCTCGCGTCGACGGGTGCGTCGCCGCTGGGTTTCCTGGCTCTCGGTGGGGTCCTGCTCGCGGCCGGTCTGAGCGTGTTCTTCGTGGCGCGCCGCCGACGCTCCTGACCACATAGGACCCGTCACGGTTAGTGCGTCGACCACAGTCGTCGTCGCGCGCGTTCGATGGTCAGACGGGTGCATCGCGGTGCCGGCCCCACGCCCTCATATCGGACATATGGGGGCGTGGGGCCGGTACCGCGAGGTTGCCTTGCTGATCACCGGAGGCGACCGGCGAGGGCTGTGGTCGACGCACTATCCTGCGGCATGGGCATCTTGGTGCATGTGCTGCTGACTGCCGTGGCGGTCTGGGTGTCGACCGCTCTTCCGGGCATCGACCTGGGCGAGGGCACCACCGGCTCGAGAATCCTCACGCTGCTCGGCGTCGCGGTGATCTTCGGCCTGGTGAACGCGGTCGTGAAGCCGCTCGTGAAGTTCTTCGGCTGCTTGTTCTACCTGCTCACGCTCGGCCTGATCGGGCTCGTGGTGAACGCGCTGCTGTTCATGCTCACCGGCTGGCTGGCCGAGCAGCTGGACCTGCCGTTCCGCGTCGACGGCTTCTGGCCCGCGTTCTGGGGCGCGATCATCGTCGCCCTGACCGGTTGGGTGCTGAACGTCATCTACGACAAGATCACCGACAAGGACTGACCCCAGCGACGAAAGATGCCCCGGTCCACATCGGACCGGGGCATCTTCGCGTGTCAGACCTTCGACTTGTCCTGATCTGGCAGCGGTGTGCCGGTCGGAACCTCGTCGGTCGGGGTGTCCTTTTTCTCCGTGCCGCGCCGTACCGACTCGAGCAGCATCTGCGCCACGTCCACGACCTCGACGTGCGCGCCCGCCAGGCCGTCGGACTGACGTGCCGTCACACCGTCGGTGAGCATCACGCGGCAGAACGGGCAGCCGGTCGCGATCTTCGACGGCGCGGTGGACAGCGCCTCGTCGACGCGGTCGACGTTGATGCGCTTGCCGATCCGCTCCTCCATCCACATGCGGGCGCCACCGGCACCGCAGCACATGGAGCGCTCTTCGTGGCGCGGCATCTCGCGCAGCTTCGCGCCGGACGCACCGATGAGCTCACGCGGTGCCTCGTAGACCTTGTTGTGGCGGCCCAGGTAGCACGGGTCGTGGTAGGTGACGTCCTCGGTGACCGGCGCGACCGGCACCAGGCGACGCTCACGCACCAGCTTGTTCAGCAGCTGCGTGTGGTGCACGACCTCGTACGTGCCACCGACCTGCGGGTACTCGTTCGCGAGCGTGTTGAAGCAGTGCGCACACGTCACGACGATCTTGCGCTGGCCGACCGGCCGGTCCTCGAAGACCGAGTTGAGGACCTCGACGTTCTGCTGCGCGAGCATCTGGAAGAGGAACTCGTTGCCGGCGCGGCGGGCCGGGTCACCGGTGCAGGTCTCCTCCGGGCCGAGCACCGTGTACTTGACGCCCGCGGTGTGCAGCAGCTCGGCCACGGCGCGGGTGGTCTTCTTCGCGCGGTCCTCGAAGGCGCCGGCGCAGCCGACCCAGAACAGGTACTCGGCGTCGCCCAGCTCGCCGTCGAACACCGGCACCTCGAACTCCAGGCCCTCGGTCCACGCCAGGCGGTCCTTGGCGTTCTGGCCCCAGGGGTTGCCCTTGTTCTCGAGGTTCTTGAACATGCCGCCGAGCTCGGTCGGGAAGTTCGACTCGATCAGCACCTGGTAGCGGCGCATGTCGACGATGTGGTCGACGTGCTCGATGTCGACCGGGCACTGCTCGACGCACGCGCCGCAGGTCGTGCAGGACCACAGCACCTCGGGGTCGATGACGCCCAGCTCGTCGGGGCCGCCGACCAGCGGGCGCTCCGACTCGGCCATCGCCAGCACGTCGATGGACTCGAGGCGCTTCTTGTAGTCCTCGTACTTGTCCTCGACCAGGCCGACCTCGTCACCGGCCATGTCGCGCGAGCCGCCGGCCAGCAGGTACGGCGCCTTGGCGAAGGCGTGGTCGCGCAGCTGCGTGATGACCAGCTTGGGGGACAACGGCTTGCCGGTGTTCCAGGCGGGGCACTGCGACTGGCAGCGGCCGCACTCGGTGCAGGTGGAGAAGTCGAGCCAGCCCTTCCAGCTGAAGTCCTCGACCTTGCCGACGCCGAACACGTCCTTGTCCGGGTCGGCCTCCTCCAGGTCCAGGACCTTGCCGCCGGACATCATCGGCTTCAGCGCGCCCAGTGCGACGCCACCGTCGTCCTC
Source organism: Lentzea atacamensis (assembly GCF_003269295.1). Classification (GTDB taxonomy): domain Bacteria; phylum Actinomycetota; class Actinomycetes; order Mycobacteriales; family Pseudonocardiaceae; genus Lentzea; species Lentzea atacamensis. The sequence continues at coordinate 333,113 of NZ_QLTT01000002.1, forward strand.
GCGCTTGAAGTAGATGTTGAAGAACGCCGAGAACCGGTGCCAGGCAACACCCATCGTCAGCTTGCGGCCGACCACGACCAGCCAGATCATGCCGGACAGCAGCTTGATCAGCGCCATCACGGAGACCCAGATCGGCGCGGCGGGCAGGATCTGCGCCAGCGGCTGCGTCACGAACGACGTCCACAGCGGCGCGACCTCCAGGCCGCTCGACTGCTTGAACGCCTTCACCATGAGGATGCCGACACCCTCGATGATCACGACGGCCTCGACGAAGTACGCGGCCTTGAAGTCCGAGCCCGCGAAGCGGGAGACCCGGTCGGCGCGGCGCGGGTGGTTGCGCTGGCGGATGATCGCGAGCGCCACACCGCCGACGACGGTGCCGAGGCCGAGCAGCTCGATGAGCAGCAGCCAGATCGACCACGTGCCGATGATCGGCCAGTGGAAGTGCGGGTCGAACACCTCGCCGTAGGCCTCGAACAGCACCGCGGAGCCGATGAGGAAGCCCCACATCACCATCCAGTGCCACGGGGCGACCGAGCGGAACTTGGCCATCCTGGTGTGCGCGACGAACTCGACGATCAGCGTCTTCAGTCGCGGCCAGAACGGCCCGTTGCGCGTCGTGTCCGGCTGGCCGAGCCGGATGATCTTGATCATCTTCCACACGCCAGCGACGAACACGCCCCAGGCGACGACGCTCACCGCTACGGCGACGAGTCCGAGAACCAGCTGGAGGGTCATGGCGGGAGTCTAGGCCACGTTACTGGTGAGTAACCACTTGGACGTGGCCGGTGTCTCCTCACGGACCGGTCAAGTACCCGGAAATTGATCAAAAACTTATGGAACAATCGTTCAAGTAGTTCCATTGTGTCTCCTTCTGGGCACCCGGAGGTCGCCGTGCTTTACCTGTATCTCGCTGCGGCGATCGTGGGCGAGATCGCCGCCACCGTGTCGTTGAAGCTGTCCGAGGGCTTCAGCAGACCGTGGCCGTCAGCTGTGGTCGTCGTCGGTTATGCGATCGCCTTCACAGCTCTTTCGCGCGCGTTGAAGTTGGGTATGCCCGTGGGCGTCGCCTACGCCGTGTGGTCCGCCATCGGCGTCGCAGCCGTCGCGTTGATCGGATGGAAGTTCCTGGGCGAGACCCTCAACCCCACGATGGTCGTCGGGCTGGTTTTGATCATCGGGGGCGTGGTGACACTCGAACTCGGGAGGACGCACTGACCGCGGTGATTGACGGGCGCAAGGCGCGCGGCGAGAAGAAGCGGCGCGCCATCGTCGAGGCCACGCTGCGAGTGATCGAGCGCGACGGGGTTGCCGGCGTGACGCATCGCAGTGTCGCCCGTGAAGCCGGCGTGCCCACCACAGCGTCCACCTACTACTTCGCGACGCTCGACGACCTGTTGATCGCCACGCTGCTGTGGGTCGCCGAGGAGGTGTGCGACGACATGCTGCAGATCGTCGCGAGCGGCGGCACACCGCGCGAGATCGCCCGCTCGCTCGCGCGTGCGGTCAACGAGAACCGTGCGCGCACACTCGCCGAATACGAGCTGTACCTGTTGGCGGGTCGTCGTCCCGAGCTGAAGGCCGCCGCACACCGGTGGCTCGACCTCGCCGTGGAAACGGCGCGGCCGGCGGACCCGGTGGCGTTCCGCGCGTTCCTCGCGGCCGTCGACGGGCTGCTCATCCAGGGTCTGACCGCCGATGTTGCTCCGAATGAGGACGACCTGGAGCCAATCGTGTCCTTCTTGATCTGCGGCCGCGACGATTCCACCCCCGCGACGCGGGAACAATGAAGCCATGAAGTTCGCGCGAGAGGTGTCCGGCATCAGCCACGGGGTGAGCCTGGGGCTGCTGGCAGCGCTCTACGTCCGCGACTCACTGGCGTTGTCCGTCGACGTCGAGCCGCACGTGGCAGGCCTGGAGCCGTCGCTGCCGGTGCAGGTGCCCGCGGGCGTCGACCGTGCCGCCGTGACCCGCGAGTGGCCGGGCTGGTGGGCCGACGCGCTGGACGCGTGCATCCGAGGCGCGGAGCCGATCGCACCGGAGAACGCCGAGGCGTTGCTGACGAGGCCGGCCTGCCTCGACGCGGTGCTGGCGCTGAAGTCCGGCATCGAACAGCTGCACCGGGTGCAGGCGCCGGTGGCGTTGCCGATCGGCGATGTGCTGCGCGGCATCGAGTCGCGGATCGGCCGGTGGGCCCAGAGCGTGGAGCTGCACATCGCCGAGGTGCCCGTCGAAGGCCTGCTGTGGGAGCGGATCGGACCCGCGCACGTGCTGGCCTCGACCAGGTTCCTGAACGACCCGGCCCGCACCGCGCCGGCGTTGCGTGCGGTGCTGGAAGACCTCGTCTGACAGTGTTGGATCATTTGGGGTAGGGACAACCCCACCCCGCCTTAGGGGGCTGACTGCCGTGTAGCCGAGCACGGCCACCTCTAGTTTTGTGCTCATGATGAGGACAGCGCTGGTGGCGTTGCTGGTGGGGGCGGTGCTCACGGCCTGTGGCATCCGCATCGTGAAGTACGAGTTCAGCGACGACCACACGGTCGCGGAGAAGTACACGTCGGTGCGGGTGCGCACCAGCGGCGGCGAAGTCTCGATCCGGCACGTGCCGGGACTGTCCGAGACGAAGATCCACCGCAAGGTGGAGCACAACAAGGACAACAGGCCGACGGGAGTCGCGCACCGCGTCGAGGGCGACACCCTGGTGCTGGACGACTGCGGCCGGGACTGCGACATCAACTACGACGTCCAGGTGCCCTCTGCGGAGATCACCGTGCAGGGCGACGTGGGGTCGGGGAACGCCACGATCGAGGGCCTCGCGTCGGTGGACTACAAGACGGGCTCCGGCGACTTCAACGCCAGGAACATCGCGGGCAACGTCCAGATCACCAGCGGTTCCGGCGACGTCGACGTTCGTGACATCACCGGCGACGTCAAGGCCATCACGAGCTCCGGCAAGTTCGGGGCCTCCAAGGTCAAGGGCAGCGTCACCGCCGACCTGGGCTCCGGCAACATCACGCTGGACCAGCTGCAGGGCAAGGTCCTGGCCAACACGGGCTCGGGCAACATCAGCGGCACCGCGCTGGACAACGACGTGACCGCGGACGCCGACTCCGGCAACGTGGAGCTGAACTTCGTCTCGGCACGCACGGTCCGCGTCGTCACGGGCTCGGGCAACCTGACGGTGCGGGTGCCGAGTTCCGCCGGCCCGTACCGGGTCACCGCCGAGTCCGGCAGAGGGGATCGCAGGGTCGACGTGCCGACCGACCCGGCGGCGAAGTACGAGCTCAAGCTGACGGCCGACTCGGGGAACGTGAAGGTGCTGGCCGTGTGAGGCCTGCCGAACCAGGGCGAATGTGTCGAGGGCCACTCCACAAGGGGTGGTCCTCGGCGCGTTCTGAGGGAACAACCAGATCTGGCCAGCCGTTGGTTCAGTCAGAAAGCTTGAGTCGAGTAGGCTCAACGTTGGGCAAGATGGCAAACTTGAGCCAGCAACGCTCAACAAGTACTAGCGGAAGGAACTCCAATGGCGCGTGCAGTCGGCATCGACCTCGGGACGACCAACTCCGTCGTCGCCGTCCTCGAAGGCGGTGAGCCGACGGTCATCGCCAACTCGGAGGGCTCGAGGACGACCCCGTCCATCGTCGCGTTCGCCAAGAACGGCGAGGTTCTCGTGGGTCAGCCCGCGAAGAACCAGGCTGTCACGAACGTCGACCGCACCATCCGCTCGGTGAAGCGGCACATCGGCACCAACTGGAAGACCGATGAGATCGACGGCAAGCAGTACACCTCGCAGGAGATCAGCGCGCGCGTGCTGATGAAGCTCAAGCGCGACGCCGAGGCGTACCTGGGCGAGGAGATCACCGACGCCGTCATCACCGTCCCCGCCTACTTCGAGGACGCGCAGCGCCAGGCCACCAAGGAGGCCGGCCAGATCGCGGGCCTCAACGTGCTCCGCATCGTCAACGAGCCGACGTCGGCCGCGCTGGCCTACGGCCTCGACAAGGGCGAGAAGGAGCAGACCATCCTGGTCTTCGACCTCGGTGGCGGCACGTTCGACGTCTCGCTGCTCGAGCTCGGTGACGGCGTGGTCGAGGTTCGTGCCACGAGTGGTGACAACCACCTCGGTGGCGACGACTGGGACCAGCGCGTCGTCGACTGGCTGGTGGACCGCTTCAAGCAGGCCAACGGCATCGACCTGACCAAGGACAAGATGGCCCTGCAGCGCATCCGTGAGGCTGCGGAGAAGGCCAAGATCGAGCTGTCCAGCTCCAGCACCGCGAGCATCAACCTGCCGTACATCACGGTCGACGCGGACAAGAACCCGCTGTTCCTCGACGAGACGCTGTCGCGCGCCGAGTTCCAGCGGATCACGTCCGACCTGCTCGACCGCACCCGTGCGCCGTTCAACAACGTGATCAAGGACGCCGGCATCTCCGTCGGCGACATCGACCACGTCGTGCTCGTCGGTGGCTCGACCCGCATGCCCGCCGTCGCGGAGCTCGTGAAGGAGCTGACCGGCGGCCGCGAGCCCAACAAGGGCGTGAACCCGGACGAGGTCGTCGCCGTCGGCGCCGCCCTGCAGGCCGGTGTCCTCAAGGGCGAGGTCAAGGACGTCCTGCTGCTCGACGTCACCCCGCTGTCCCTCGGCATCGAGACCAAGGGCGGCATCATGACCAAGCTGATCGAGCGCAACACCACGATCCCGACCAAGCGCTCGGAGACCTTCACGACGGCCGACGACAACCAGCCGTCCGTGCAGATCCAGGTCTTCCAGGGCGAGCGCGAGATCGCGGCGCACAACAAGAAGCTCGGCATGTTCGAGCTGACCGGCCTGCCCCCGGCCCCGCGCGGCGTGCCGCAGATCGAGGTCACCTTCGACATCGACGCGAACGGCATCGTGCACGTCTTCGCGAAGGACCTGGGCACTGGCAAGGAACAGTCGATGACCATCACCGGTGGCTCCGCGCTGCCGAAGGAGGACATCGACCGCATGGTCAAGGACGCTGAGGCCCACGCGGAGGAGGACAAGCGCCGCCGCGAGGAGGCCGAGGTCCGCAACCAGGCCGAGACGCTCGTGTACCAGACGGAGAAGGTCGTCAAGGAGAACGACGACAAGCTCCCGTCCGACATCAAGGAGAAGGTCACCGCCGCGATCGCCGAGGCGAACGAGGCGCTCAAGGGCACCGACATCAACGCCATCAAGGCCGCGGTGGAGAAGCTCGCGACCGAGTCCCAGGCCATCGGTCAGGCGATCTACGCCAACGCTCCGGGTGCCGCCGGTGCCGAGGCTCCTGGTGCGGACGCGCCGGGTGCCGGTGCGGGTGCCAAGGCCGGCCAGGACGACGTCGTCGACGCCGAGATCGTGGACGAGGACGAGAAGAAGTGACCGAGCCGAGGCACGCCGCCCCTGACGAGGAGCAGCCTCAGGTAGTCGTGAACGACCGGCGCCGGATCGACCCCGAAACGGGGGAGGTCCGGGCGTCGGCCGACGCGACCACCGAGGAAGAAGGCGCTGCTCCGGTGGAAGACGCTCCGGTCGTTGCGGAGATCGTGGACGAGGTGGCCGCCGAGCTGAAGACCCAGCTCGACGAGCGCACCGCCGACCTGCAGCGGCTCACCGCCGAGTACGCGAACTACCGCAAGCGGGTGGAACGCGATCGCGAAGCGGTGATCAACAACGCGAAGGCGTCCGTGGCCGCGGAGCTGCTCTCCGTGCTGGACGACGTCGAACGGGCCGCCGCGCACGGCGACCTGACCGGCGCGTTCAAGGCGGTGGCGGACAAGCTCGTGTCCACTCTGCAGAAGACCGGCCTGGAGCCGTTCGCGCACGAGGGTGAGGCGTTCGACCCGTCGGTGCACGAGGCCGTGCAGCACAGCACGTCCCGGGACGTCGACGGCCCGACCGTCACGGCAGTCCTGCGCCGTGGCTACCGGTTCGGCGACAAGCTCGTCCGGCCCGCGCTCGTCGCGGTGACCGACCACGAGCCCGCCGCCGCACCGCAGGCCGAAGAGAGCTGACGGAAGGGAGGAGACGTCCGGTGAGTGCTAGGGACTGGATCGAAAAGGACTTCTACCGCGAGCTGGGCGTCTCCTCCGACGCGTCGGCGGACGAGATCAAGAAGTCGTACCGCAAGCTCGCGCGCGAGCTGCACCCCGACGCGAACCCCGGCGACGCCAAGGCCGAGGCCCGCTTCAAGGCGGTCTCCGAGGCTTATGGCGTGCTGTCGGACCCGGCCAAGCGCAAGCAGTACGACGAGGCCCGGCGCCTGTTCGCGGGCGGCGGTGGCTTTCCCGGCGGCTTCGGCGGCGGGGGTGGCTTCGACGTCAACGACCTGTTCGGCCGTGCCGCGCAGGGCACCGGTGGCGGCGGCCTGGGCGACCTGCTCGGCGGCCTGTTCAACCGGCGCGGTGGTGGCGGGGCGGCCTCCGCCACGCGCCCGCGCCGTGGCGAGGACGTCGAGACCGACGTCCGCATCGACTTCACCGAGGCGGTGAAGGGAGCGACGGTGCCGCTGCGCCTGTCGTCCCCCGCCGCCTGCACGAAGTGTGGCGGCTCCGGCGCCAAGCCGGGCACGACGCCGCACGCCTGTGCGACCTGTTCGGGTTCCGGTCTGGTGACTCGCTCGCAGGGCGCGTTCGCGTTCAGCGAGCCGTGCCGCGACTGCCGCGGCACCGGCCGGATCATCGACGACCCGTGCCCCGAGTGCGGTGGCGACGGCGTCAGCACCCGCACCCGCACGCTGACCGTGCGAATCCCGTCGGGCGTCGACGACGGCCAGCGCATTCGCCTTGCGGGACAAGGCGAACCCGGCCGCAACGGTGGCCCCGCCGGCGACCTGTTCGTGCGCGTGCACGTCAACCCGCACAGCGTCTTCGGGCGCCAGGGCAACGATCTGACGCTCACGGCGCCGATGACCTTCCCGGAGCTGGCTCTGGGCACGACGTTGACCGTCCCGACGCTGGACGGCAAGGTGACCTTGAAGGTGCCCGCCGGCACCGCCTCCGGGCGGGTGCTGCGGGCTCGGGGCAAGGGGATCACCAAGCGCGACGGCACCTCCGGTGATCTCCTGATCACCCTGGAGGTCGCGGTGCCGAACAACCTGTCGTCCGAGGCCCGCAAGGCGCTCGAGGCGTACGCCGACGTCACGAAGGACCACGATCCCCGTGGTGATCTGAACGCACTTCTCGAAGGGCGGTGAGTTCCGTGGGTTTTCCGTTCCCTCCTGGAACTGACGAGGACACACCTTTCTTCGTGATCTCAGTGGCGGCGCAGCTGTCCGGTCTGCACGCCCAGACGCTGCGGTCCTACGACCGGATGGGTCTGGTGTCGCCCGGCCGCACTTCGGGCGGTGGCCGCCGCTACTCGATGCGCGACATCGTGCTGCTGCGCGAGGTCCAGCGGCTCTCCCAGGAGGAGGGCGTGAACCTCGCCGGGATCAAGCGGATCATCGAGCTGGAGAACCAGGTCGACGCACTGCGGGCACGGGTCAACGAGCTGACCCAGGAGCTGGCTCAGGCGTTGGCGGCGGCGGACTCCGCGGCTGCCGCGGTGCACGCCTCCTACCGGCGGGACCTCGTCCCCATCCGGCAGGAGACGTCGCTCGTCGTGTGGAAGCCCAAGCCCCGCAAGTGATCGAGCGTCTCTACGAGGTGTTCGCGGCGCCGCGCCCCGCAGGGGTCGACCATTGCGATCACTGCGTGGACCCGGCGGACGTCGCCCCCTTCACCACCGTGCCGTTGCGCGACCTGACTGCCGGCCACGTCGAGAAGTACTGGTTGCGCTCGGGCACGATCGGCGACGAGACCTTTGTGCGGTACCTGCTTCCGCGCGTGCTGGAGCTGATCGCCGAGGGCGCGCTCGACGCGGACTTCTTCTGGCTGGGACTCGCGAACTCGGCTCACCAGAAGGGTGATCCGCAGGAGCAGCGAGCGATCGAGGAGTACTACGAGGCGGCGCCGCGAGCCCTGGCCGGCCTCGTGCGGGAGTGCGCGGATCGCCTCGACCGCGCCGGACGGCTCGCCGAGTGGCTGCGCGGGCCGGAAGCCCTTGCCGTGCTCGAAGAAGCCGCGCTGACCGGCCCCGATCCCGACGGCGAGCTCTCCGAGGCGCACCTGGCGCTCGAAGCCTGGCGCTGACTCACCGCTGCTCGAAGTAGAACCCGGCCTCCAGATCCGCGAGAAGGCCGGCTTCCTTCGTTTCCCAGCCCAGCAACGCTTTCGTGCGCGCACTGGACGTGGGTGCGTCACGCGCGACCATGTTCGCGAGCGGGCCGAAGTGCTCCACCGCACGTTCGGCGGGGATGCTTTCCACCGGCACGTTCAGCTTTCGTCCGATCACCTCGGCGATCTCCCGCAGCGGCACCGTTTCCTCGGCGACCGCGTGCAGCACCGAGCCGGCGGGAGCCTTCTCCACGGCCAGCCGGTAGAGCCGCGCCACGTCCAGCGTGTGCGTGGCCGACCAGCGGTTGGTGCCGTCGCCGGGGTAGCCGGAGATCCCCGTGGTGCGTGCGACCTTCACCAGCAGCGGGATGAAGCCGGCCGTGTCCAGTGCACTGTGGACGGTTGGTGGCAGCACGGCGACCGCGCCGCGCACGCCGGCCGCGTCGATGATCAGGTTGCGGGCGGTGCCGCGGCTGTGGTCGTCCGGGACCCGTTCGTCTTCGGTGACGGTGCGGCCCAGGCCGGAGTACGACAGCGTGCCGGCGGTGCCGATCAGCGCCTTGCCGGTGCCGGACAGCTCGTCGATGAACGCACGGACCACCGCGAGATCGGCGGCGGACGCACCGGCGTAGTCGCCCGCGAACATCTCCTCGTGCTTGAACGCCAGGTGGATCACCGCGTCGGCCTCGGCCGCGCCCTTGCGCAGGCCGTCCAGGTCGTCGAGGTCGCCGCGCTGGACCGCCGCGCCGAGGTCGGTGAGCTTGGCGGCGGAGGCGTCCGAGCGGGCCAGCCCGACGACCTGGTGGCCGGCCTGCAGGAGTTCCGGGACCAGCGCGGACCCGACATGGCCGCTGCCACCCGTGACGAAGACCTTCATGAGCACATCCTCAAGTGATGGGACTTGGTCTCATCAACCGTAGCAGAGTGATGGGACTAGGTCGCATCACTTAGGATGGCGTCATGGGTCGATGGGAACCGGACGCGCGGGATCGGTTGGTGCGCGCCGCACTCGACCTGTTCAGCGAGCAGGGGTACGAGAACACCGCGGTCGCGCAGATCGCCGAACGGGCGGGGCTCACGAAGAGCACGTACTTCCGGCACTTCCGGGACAAGCGCGAGGTGTTGTTCGGCGGCCAGGACGAGATTCTCGAACTGCTCGCCGGCGGGATCGCCGGCGCACCCGCGTCCGCAGGAGCGCTGGTGGCGGTCGAGGCCGCGCTCGTGGCGATCGCCGTCACGTTCACGGAGGAGCGCCGGGCGAACGGGCCGCGGCGGCTGGCGGTGATCGCGAGCAACGACGAGCTGCGCGAGCGGGACGCGTTGAAGATGACCGGGTTCGCCGCCGCGATGGTCGACGCGTTGAAGCGGCGCGGCGTGTCCGAGCTCGGCGCGGAGGTTGCCGCCGAACTGGGTGTGCTGGCGCTGCGCCGCGCTTACAGCCGATGGCTCGAGGCCGGCGGGGACTTCGCGGAAGTCGCCCGCCGGGCGCTCGAGGAGGTCAGTGCGACCGCTGCGGCACTAGAGCGTGCCGAGTAGTTCCTCGACCTCGGCGGCGATGCGGTCCAGTGCCTGGTCGTTGTCGTGAGCGGCGATCACCCGGTCGATCCAGTCCGCGATCAACGGCATCTGCTCCGGCTTGAGGCCGCGCGTGGTGATCCCTGCCGTGCCGAGCCGGATGCCCGACGGGTCGAAGGGCTTGCGCGGGTCGAACGGCACCGCGTTGTAGTTCAGCTCGATGTTCGCGCGGTCCAGCGCCTGCGCCGCGGGCTTGCCGGCGATCGCCTTCGACGTGAGGTCGATCAGGATCAGGTGGTTGTCCGTGCCGCCGGACACCAGGTCGAAACCGCGCTCCAGCAACGCGTCCGCCAGCGCTTTCGCGTTCGCGACGACGGTGTGCGCGTACTCGCGGAACTCCGGCTGGGCGGCCTCGTGCAGCGCCACGGCGATCGCGGCGGTCGTGTGGTCGTGCGGACCGCCCTGCAGGCCGGGGAACACCGCCCTGTCGATCACCTTCGCGTACTCGGCATCGCAAAGGATCATGGCGCCGCGCGGGCCGCGCAGGGTCTTGTGCGTGGTCGTGGTGATCACCTGGGCGTGGCCTGCCGGGGACGGATGCGCGCCACCGGCCACCAGACCGGCGATGTGGGCGATGTCGGCCACCAGGACCGCGTCGATCTCCCTGGCGATCGCGGCGAAGGCCGGGAAGTCGATCGTGCGCGGGATCGCCGTGCCACCGCAGAAGATGACCTTCGGGCGTTCGGCCAGTGCCAGCGAGCGGACCTCGTCCATGTCCACCACGCCGGTGTCCTTGCGGACGTCGTACTGGACCGCGCGGAACCACTTGCCGGTGGCGGAGACGCTCCAGCCGTGGGTGAGGTGGCCGCCCATGGGGAGCGACATGCCCATCACGGTGTCGCCCGGCTGCAGGAACGCCAGGTACACGGCGAGGTTCGCCGGGGCGCCGGACAGCGGCTGCACGTTGGCGTGGTCCACGCCGAACAGGGCGCGGGCGCGGTCGATCGCCAGCTGCTCGACCTGGTCGATGATCTGCTGGCCCTCGTAGTAACGCTTGCCGGGGTAGCCCTCGGAGTACTTGTTCGTCAGCACCGAGCCTGTTGCTTCAAGCACGGCAGCCGAGACGTCGTTCTCGGACGCGATCATGCGCAGCTTGCGGGACTGCCGCGTGGCTTCTGCCTGGATCAGGGCGGCGATTTCGGGATCAACGTTAGAGAGCACGGCGCATCTCCGTGCCGGGCACCCAGGCGTTCGGTGCGCTCGGCCGTCGCTTCCCGGTGGTCAGTTCCACCCTCGGCACGCCAGTCGCTTCGACGTGCCGAGCTTAGTCCAGGGTGAACGGGTCGTACTTGATCCGGTCGAGCGGTGTTCCGGCGACCAGCATGCGGGACACGGTCGACCTGATCATGGCCGGGCTGCCGCAGACCAGGACGTCACGGTCCTCCCACGCGCCGTAGCGGGTGACCACGTCGGCCAGGGTGCCCTGCTCGACACCGCGGAGGCCGGGGTCCGACTCGAGCACCGGCACGACCGTGAGCCACGGGTTCGTGGTCGCGATGCGCTGCAGGTTGTCGAGGTCGTAGAGGTCCTCGCGGGTGCGGCCGCCGTAGAACAGGTGCACTCGGGGGTTGTCGCCCCACTGCGCCATCTCGTCGATGATCGCGTGCATCGGCGCCACGCCCGTGCCGCCGGCGACCATGAGGATGTCCGACCCGGCCGTGCGGTCGACCTGCAGACGTCCCATGGGCGGTCCGATGCGCCACGTGTCACCGGCTTGGGTGTGACCGACCACCGAGCGTGACACCCAGCCGCCGTCGACGGACCGGATGTGGAACTCGATGACGCCGTCCTCGCGTGGTGCGTTCGCCGGCGAGTAGTACCGCCACAGGCGCTTGCGCTGCGGCGTCTCCACGCTGACGTACTGACCGGCGCGGTAGTTGACCGGGTGGTCCGGTTGCAGCCGGACGACGGCCAGGTCCCACGAGACGCGCTGGTGCTCCAGCACCGTGGCGTGCCAGTAGGCGGGGCCGTTGTCGGCGTCGGCCGCCTCCTGCATGGCCCGCGCCATCAACGTGTAGGCCTCTGCCCACGCCATCTCGACCTTCGGCGTCCACGCAGCGCCCGCGAACTTCTTCACCGCGGACAGCAGCGCCGTGCCGACAGCCTCGTAGTGGACGTTGATGACACCGAACTTGCGGTGGTCACGGCCCAGCTGGCGGAGGAAGGGGATGAGGTCGTCCGGGCGGTCGACCATCTGCACCACATGCACGAGGGCGCGCAGCAGACGGCTCCGCTGCACCTCCATGTTCGCGGGGAACATCTCGCGTGTGGCAGGCGAGAGCGAGAAGAGCATGCCGTAGAAGAACTTCGCCACTTCTTCGGCGTGCGGCTCCACCACCGCGAAGCTCTCCCGGATCATCCGCACCATCGCGGTGACGCCGGGCGGGGGTTCTCGGTGGGGCGGGGTAGGGATGGGGCTCAGCACAGCGTTCGCAGTCATGGTCCGCGCGCAGTCTCCACGTTCTCATTGGCGCCAGCAAGGCGCGGTAGTCCTCGTCAAGCATCCGTCCCCCGACAGGGTGGACAGTAACCCCTGATTGGTGGGTTTGGTTCCTTGATGCCACCTTCGAGCGAAGTGTGATTACCGTACGCAACTAGTTGTTACCGCAACAGTGTGAATCTGGGCATCCGTCTGTACCGGCTTGCTCGCTTGCGTGCAACGGTGTGGCACGTGTCCCCGCCTGAGTTGACTGAAACCACCTCACCCGACCGTGTTGAGCTACCCGGCTCCCGTGGAGAGCACTTCCTCCAATGTGCCCTGGAGACCTCGGACCGCGCCACACGCTTCTACTCGGACCAGGTCCTGGACCACCTCAACCCCGCGATGGCCGAGTTCGTCGGCCGGATGGAGATGGCCTTCATCTCGACCGCTGATGCCGACGGGGAGTGCGACTCCACCCTGCGGGCCGGGCCGGCGGGGTTCATCCAGGTGATCGACTCCCGGACCGTCGCGTACCCCGAGTACCGCGGCAACGGCGTGATGGCGTCCCTGGGCAACATCATGGAGAACCCGCACGTCGGGATGCTGATGGTGGACTTCACCGACGACCTGATCGGGCTGCACGTGAACGGCCGCGCCCGGATCGCGCCGCGCGAGGAGATCCCCACCGAGGACAAGAAGGTGGAGCGGTGGGTGGTGGTCGAGGTGAAGGAGGCCTACATCCACTGCCGCAAGCACATCCCGCGGATGATCCCGGTCGACCGGGTGCGTGACTGGGGCACCGACGACGTGAAGCGCAAGGGCGGCGACTACTTCGGGGTCAAGGCGGGCAAGACCGCGGAGTGACCCGCTGATCTGGTCGCACGGCGGCATGCCGTGTGTCTTCTGCTCGATCATGTCCGGCGACCTGTCCGCCCGGTGGGTGGCGCGGGCGCCGGACGCCGTCGCGTTCCTGCCGTTCCCCACCAGTGCTCCAGCTCCCGGTCACACGCTGGTGGTGCCGCGTGAGCACTCGGTGGGGGTGCACGACGCGACTCCGGCGGCCTTCACGGCGGCCGGCTGATGGTCCAGCGTGTGGCGCGGGCGATGAAGGCCGCGCTCGGTGCGTCCGGGGTGTGCGTGCTCGACGCGAGTGGGCCCGGTTCCGGGCAGAGCGTCGCTCACCTGCACTTTCACGTCGTGCTGCACTGAGAGGACGACGAGTGCTTCGCCTGGCCGGAGCCCTCGGGAAAGCAGCTCGGAGGCGATCTGGCCAGGCGATGCGTGACGCAGTAGACGGCCGAACTAGTTGTTCTAGCTAACTATCTCCAGATATAGTTGCGTAGCATCAACTAATTACTGGAGGTGTGCTTGAACCGGCCCTCGTCGCATGGGGAGATCCTCGAAGCGCTGTCCGGCATCTGGGTGGCGCTGCTCGTCGCGATCCTCAGCTCCACCATCGTCTCGAACGCTCTCCCGACGATCCTGGCCGAGCTCAAGGGCACCCAGACCCAGTACACCTGGGTCATCACGTCGATGCTGCTCGCCTCCACGGCCAGTACACCGCTGTGGGGCAAGCTCTCGGACCTCTTCGACAAGAAGATGCTGCTGCAGACGAGCATCGTGCTGTTCGTCGTCGGCTCGGTCCTGTCGGGGCTGAGCCAGAACATGGAGCAGCTCATCGCGTTCCGGGTCGTCCAGGGCCTGGGCATGGGTGGCGTGCAGGCGCTCGGCCAGGTCGTGGTCGGCGCGTTGCTGAGCCCGCGGGAACGCGGCCGCTACAGCGGCTACACCGGCATGGTGATCTCCGCGGGCACGGTCGGCGGGCCGCTCGTCGGCGGGTTCCTCGTCGACTGGCCCGGCTGGCGCTGGTGCTTCTTCGTCTGCGTGCCGCTGGCGCTCGTGGCGCTGGCCGTGTTGCACAAGACGCTGCACCTGCCCGGCGAGAGGCGGCACGTCAAGATCGACTACCTGGGTGCCACGCTGATCACCGGTGGCGTGAGCCTGGTGCTGATGTGGGTGTCGTTCGCCGGCAAGGACTTCGCCTGGCTGAGCAGGGAGAGCGCGCTCTTCGCAGGTGGTGCCCTGCTCGCCCTCGTCACCGCCTACTTCGTCGAGCGCCGGGCGAGCTCCCCGGTCATCCCGTTGCACCTGTTCAGGAACCGGACGGTGGTGCTGGCGATGCTCGGTGGCATCGCGGTGGGTACTGCGATGTTCGGCGCATCGGTGTTCATGGGGCAGTACTTCCAGATCGCGCGCGGGTTCTCGCCCACGAAGGCAGGGCTGCTCACGGTGCCGTTGGTTCTCGGCCTGAGCATCTCGTCCACGGTCAGCGGGCAGCTCATCGCCAGGAGCGGCAAGTGGAAGGGTTACCTGGTCTGGGGCGCGTTCTCGCTGGTCATCGGGCTGGCGTTGCTGGGCACGATCGACCACACCACGAACCTGACCCTGATGAGCGCGTACCTGCTGCTCGTCGGCGTCGGGGTGGGGCTGACCATGCAGAACCTGGTCCTGGCCGTCCAGAACGGTGTGGGCATGGCCGACCTGGGCGCCGCGAGTTCGACCGCCACCTTCCTGCGGTCGCTGGGAGGGACGGCCGGGGTCTCGGTGCTGGGCGCGGTCCTCGCCGCCCACGTGAGCACCAAGACGCTCGACCGCGGCTCCCTCTCCCCAGTCGTGCGGGACTCCTACGGCGATGCGATGGGCGAGCTGTTCCTGATCGCCGCCGGTCTCGCGGTCTTCACGGTGATCGCGGTTCTGCTGATCAAGGAGCAACCGCTGCGTGACTCGGTGGATGTCACCCCAACGGGTTCTGGTGCACAGACGGTCGCCACTGAACCTGATTCACCTGTGGATACTGAACAGCGGATTGTGGATAACTCGACCTCCGCTGTGGACAAGCTGTTGGTGCTTTCGAGTGACGTCGATCAAGAGGTCGCGGCGCGTTCGGCTGCGCTGCGTTCCACACAGAACTCGTTGCCCTCGGGGTCGTGCATGGTGACCCAGCCGGTGCCGTCCGGCCTGCGGTGATCCTCGTAGATCGTCGCACCGATGCCGAGCAGGCGTTCGACCTCCTCGTCGCGGGTGCCGTCCGTCGGTTGCAGGCAGATGTGGACGCGGTTCTTGACCGTCTTGGGCTCGGGCACCTCGATGAAGAGGTACTGGATGCCGCTCGGCAGCGTGACCAGGCACTCCGGGTCGCCGGGGTTGTCGTCGGGATGGATCGGCAGGCCGAGCACCCGGCTCCACCACGAGGCCTGCTCGTAGGCGTTCCTGGCGTCGACGGTGACGTTGTGGACCGTTGAAGTCATGGTGCTGATCTTCGCTCAACGGGCTTGGATCGCCGTGCGTTTTCGGGACGACCGTCACGTTCTCGTAGTTGAGCGGAACAGACTCAACTTTTCTGACGTTGTGCGGGATGATGGTCCATGCTGGAGGCTGACCACGAGGTGGAGGAATGGACGCTTTCAACCCGACGACGAAGACTCAGCAGGCTGTTTCCGCAGCTGTGCAGGCAGCCACCCTCAACGGCAACCCGGACGTGGGGTCGGCGCACCTGCTCGGCGCCCTGCTGGCGCAGACGGACGGGTTGACCGCGCCGTTGCTCTCAGCGGTGGGCGCCGACCCGACGCTGGTGCGCAAGGAGCTCGAGCAGCTCTCCCGCTCGCTGCCCAGCGCCTCCGGCTCGACCGTCTCCGCGCCGCAGTTCTCGCGCGACGCCGTGCGGGTGCTCGGCAAGGCGCAGGAGCTCGCCACCGAGATGGGCGACGAGTACGTGTCCACCGAGCACCTGCTCGTCGGGCTGGCGCAGCACGGCGGCCAGGTCGCCGACCTGCTCCGCCGGCACGGTGCGACGCCGGACGCGTTGAAGGACGCGTTCGAGAAGGTGCGCGGGTCGGCCCGCGTCACCTCGCCCGACCCCGAGGGTACGTACAAGGCGCTCGAGAAGTACGGCGTCGACCTGACCGAACGCGCCCGCAAGGGCGAGCTCGACCCGGTGATCGGCCGTGACGCCGAGATCCGCAGGGTCGTCCAGGTGCTGTCGCGGCGCACCAAGAACAACCCCGTGCTGATCGGCGAGCCCGGCGTCGGCAAGACGGCGATCGTCGAGGGCCTGGCGCAGCGAGTGGTGGCCGGCGACGTGCCGGAGTCGCTGCGCGGCAAGCGCGTCGTGGCGCTCGACCTCGGCTCGATGGTCGCGGGCGCCAAGTACCGCGGTGAGTTCGAGGAGCGGCTCAAGGCCGTCCTGAAGGAGATCACCGACTCGGCCGGCCAGGTCATCACGTTCATCGACGAGCTGCACACGATCGTCGGCGCCGGCGCGACCGGCGAGTCCGCCATGGACGCCGGCAACATGATCAAGCCGATGCTGGCCCGCGGTGAACTGCGCATGGTCGGTGCCACGACCCTGGACGAGTACCGCGAGCACATCGAGAAGGACGCCGCCCTGGAACGCCGCTTCCAGCAGGTGCTGGTCGGCGAGCCGTCGGTGGAGGACACGGTCGGCATCCTGCGCGGCCTCAAGGAGCGGTACGAGGTGCACCACGGCGTGCGCATCACCGACGCCGCCCTCGTCGCCGCGGCCACGTTGTCGGACCGCTACATCACCGCGCGCTTCCTGCCGGACAAGGCGATCGACCTCGTCGACGAGGCCGCGTCCCGGCTCCGCATGGAGATCGACTCGCGCCCCGTCGAGATCGACACGGTGGAGCGTGCCGTCCGCCGTCTCGAGATCGAGGAGATGGCGCTGTCCAAGGAGTCGGACGCGGCCTCGCTGGAACGGCTCTCCGCCCTGCGCGCCGAGCTGGCGGAGAAGCGCGAGGAGCTGTCCGCGCTGACCGCGAGGTGGCAGAACGAGAAGGGCTCGATCGACAAGGTCCGGACGCTGAAGGAACAGCTGGAGTCGTTGCGCGGCGAGTCCGAACGCGCCGAGCGCGACGGCGACCTGGGTCGTGCGGCCGAGCTCCGGTACGGCCGGATTCCCGCGCTGGAGAAGGAACTCGAGGCGGCCTCCGAAGCGTCCACTCAGGACGCCGCGATGCTCAAGGAGGAAGTCGGCCCGGACGACGTCGCCGACGTCGTGTCGGCGTGGACCGGCATTCCGGCCGGTCGCCTGCTGGAGGGCGAGACCGCCAAGCTGCTGCGGATGGAGGACGAGCTCAGCCGCCGCGTCGTCGGCCAGGCCGAGGCCGTGCGGGTCGTCTCGGACGCCGTGCGCCGCACCCGTGCCGGTGTCGCCGACCCGGACCGCCCGACGGGTTCGTTCCTGTTCCTCGGCCCCACCGGCGTCGGCAAGACCGAGCTGGCCAAGGCGCTGGCCGCGTTCCTGTTCGACGACGAGCGGGCGATGATCCGCATCGACATGAGCGAGTACTCCGAGAAGCACTCGGTGGCCCGCCTGGTCGGAGCGCCTCCCGGCTACGTCGGCTACGACCAGGGCGGCCAGCTGACCGAGTCGGTGCGCCGCCGCCCGTACTCCGTGGTGCTGCTGGACGAGGTCGAGAAGGCGCACCCGGACGTGTTCGACGTGCTGCTGCAGGTGCTGGACGACGGCCGCCTGACCGACGGCCAGGGCCGGACCGTGGACTTCCGCAACACGATCCTGGTGCTGACCTCGAACCTGGGGTCCACCGCGATCGCCAACCCGTCGCTGACGGAGGTGGAGCGCCGCGACGCCGTCATGGCGGTGGTGCAGCGGCACTTCAAGCCGGAGTTCCTGAACCGGCTCGACGACGTCGTGGTGTTCCACGCGCTGGCGACCGAGGAGCTGACGTCCATTGTGGACATCCAGATCGCCAGGCTCGCGGACCGGCTCGCCGCCCGGCGGCTGACCTTGGACGTCACGGCTTCCGCTCGCGACTGGCTGGCGCTGAACGGCTTCGACCCGGTGTACGGGGCCCGGCCGCTGCGGCGGCTGGTGCAGTCGGCGATCGGTGACCAGCTGGCGAAGGAGTTGCTGGCCGGTGAGGTGCGGGACGGCGACACGGTCAGGGTCGACGTGCTGGACGACAACACCGGCCTGATCGTGGGCCGCGAGGTCTGAGGGGTACATCAAGCTGGATTGATGTATTGTCCTGGGTGTGTCCAGCGACGCACCCAGGACGTTGCCGCTGTTCCTGCGGCTGATGGCGGACCCGCTGCGCTGGCGGCTGGCGTGTGAGCTGGCCGCCGGTGACCGCCGGGTACGCGAGCTGGTGTCCGCGGTGGGAGAACCGCAGAACCTGGTCTCCTACCACCTCAAACAGCTGCGCGACGCGGGTCTCGTGACGGCCAGGCGCAGCAACTTCGACGGCCGCGACACCTACTACCACCTGGACCTGGCGCGGTGTGCCGAGGCGTGGGCGGGCGCGGCTCTGCATCCGGCCGCCACGGCCACGCCAACGCCGAGTGCGACGAAGGTGCTGTTCGTCTGCACGGGAAACAGCGGCCGCTCGCCCATGGCCGAGGCCCTGCTGCGGCACCGGTCCGGGAACCGCGTCGCGGTGGCGAGCGCCGGCAGCCACCCGAAGGCCCTGCATCCCGACGCCGTCAGGGCCGTTGCGGAGTACGGCGCCGCCCTGGCGCACGAACCCACTCACCTGGACGTCGTGCGTCGTGGCCGGTTCGACCTCGTGATCAGCCTGTGCGACCGGGTTCGCGAGGTTCTGCCGAGCTTTCCCGGCCGTCCGCGGCTGATCCACTGGAGCCTCGCCGACCCCGCGGCCGAAGGCGGGTTCGACGCCTTCCGGCGCACCGCCGCCGAGCTCGACGGCCGGATCCGATTCCTGCCAGTCCCTCTGGAGGTCTGACATGACCACCGATCTCGTGAGCGTGCGTTACCTCGTCGACGACGTGGACGCTTCGCTCGCCTTCTACACCGAGAACCTCGGGTTCGAGGTGCGAACGAACTTCGCCCCGGCCTTCGCCGACGTCGTCCGCGGCAACCTGCGCTTGCTGCTCAGCGGCCCCGCCAGTTCGGCGGGACGGGAGATGCCGGACGGCACCAAGCCCGGCCCCGGTGGCTGGAACCGCATCCACCTGATCGTCCCGGACATCGACGCCGAGGTGGCGAGGCTGCGGGAGCGGGGGATCCGGTTCCGCAGCGACGTCGTGAAGGGGCCGGGAGGACAGCAGATCGTCCTCGACGACCCGTCCGGCAACCCCGTGGAGCTGTTCCAACCGGCCTGAATCGGCGGACGAGGTGCACGACGCGCGGAAGTGATCTTCGTTCCTCGGGCCCGACCCACTACGCTTCAGCTGTGGGCATACCGGCGTGGGTCTGGTTCACCGTCGCCGCGGTGGCGGGCGTGGCGGGGTTTGCCCTGCTCGCGACCGACCGGGCGCAACGAACCGCGCGTAATCGTGAACGGCGCCGTTGGGCTGCACTGCGCGGCTGGCAGTTCGAGGAAACAGACCACGTACTGCCGACTCGCTGGGAGGCGGGCGCCATCGCGTACTACGGCACCGGGCTCGCCCGTGACGTGGTCGCGGGCTCGACCTTCACCGCCGACGGCAGGCGCCAGGTCTACGTGCTCGACCACGAGACCGGCGGCAAGGTCAACTCGGTGCTGGTCGGCGTGCGCTGCCGCAGGGCGTTGTCGGTGGTGATCGAACTCTGGCTGTCGACGGTCCCGTTCCAGCGCGACAACGACAAGATGCCGATGCCGGACCTCCTCGGCCCGGTCGGCTCGCGCTACGCCTTCGTCACCGACGTCCCGGCCGCCCGCAAGATCATCACGCCTGACCTGATCGACGCCGCCGAGGAGATCGGTGGCGACGTCACCGTGGTCTGGCTGGAGAACGACTGGGTGCTGGCCGCGGCACCGCCGAACTCGTCGCCCGCGCGCCTGGAGCGTCTGCTGCGCGACATCGGCGAGCTCGCGGACGTGATCGACCCCTTCGACCCGGATCCCTCGGAGCGCGAAGAGCCGGTGGCGGAGGACGACGAGGGTGGCGAGGTCTACCGCCCCTCGTTCGGCCGCAAGCAGCCGTAACTCCGGGTGAGCCGGTGGTCGGCCTACCGTGCGTCATTGATCACTCACCAGCGGTATTCCACGCCGTAACCAAAGTGTTGTGAGCTACGTCACACTTCACTCTGTGTAAAACATCGGAAGGTGATTCAGATACTCCGTGCGTAAGGCGTCGTGTCCCCGAACCCCCCGGAGGGAATCACGATGTACGGAGGAAAGGTAGTTCCGCCCGCAGCTGTGGCGGGTACAGCGTCCGTGGTGACGCTTGCCAACACGGGTGCATCGGTCGGTTGGATGCTGTTCGGCGGAGTCGCTCTGGTCGTTTCGGGCCTCGCACTGCGTCTGTTCGTTCTTCGTCGTCCGGCGAAGAACGGAGCGTGATCATCGGCGCGCTTCCGACCCCGGCCCAGCTCCGACTACCGTGCGATGGCATGCCAACCGCACTGGTGACCGGATCGACCGTCGGGATCGGGGCCGCCTTCGCCCGCAGGCTCGCGGCAGAGGGATACGACCTCGTACTGGTCGCGCGCACCGCGTCCGCCCTCGAGGAGCTCGCCCAGCAACTGCACGAGCGGCACGGTGTGCACGTCGACGTGCTGCCCGCGGACCTCAGCGACCAGGGCGAGCGTGCCAAGGTCGAGTCCCGGCTGGCCGAGTCGCCCGTCGACCTGCTCGTCAACAACGCGGGCTTCGCCAACACCGGCGAGTTCTTCGCCGCCGACGTCGAGAAGCTGCAGGCTCAGCTGGACGTCAACGTCGCCACGGTGCTGCGGCTCTGCAGGGCCGCGATCCCCGGCATGATGGCGCGCGGCAAGGGCGACGTGATCAACGTGTCCAGCGTGGCCAGCTTCCTGCCCGGCCGCGGCACGAGCTACAGCGCCGACAAGGCGTGGGTGACGTCGTTCTCCGAGGGCATGTCCCTCGCGGTCGGACACTCCGGCGTGCGGATCATGGCGCTGTGCCCCGGTTTCGTGAAGACCGAGTTCCACCAGCGCGCCAAGATCGACATGTCCAAGACGCCGGACTGGCTCTACGTCGACGCCGACCGGCTGGTCCACGAGGCGCTGCGCGACCTGCGCCGTGGCAAGGTGCTGTCGATCCCCGGCGCCCAGTACAAGGCGATCGTGAGCGTCACGAAGGTCCTGCCGCGGGCCTTGGTGCGCAGGATGGCGTCCCGCTTCGCCGGCGGCCGCGGCCGGACGTGAGCGGAACCGTCCAGGTGGATCGAGCGTCGGAGTCCTCGTGAGTGAACAGTTCCGTGTCGTGCCGGACGAGCTGCGCGGGTACAGCGAGCTGCTGGACCGCAACGCCCAGCACTTCCTGACCATCAAGGATCACGCGATTTCGAAGGGCGGCGACACCAGCGGGTTCACCGGCCTGCTGACGTTGCTGCACCCCGTCGTGACGGGCGTCGCGAACCTCTACGGGGAGACGTTGGACTTCGCGAACAAGATGATGGTCAAGGACTCCGCCGCGCTCAAGAAGACCGCTGAAACCTACGAGAAGGCCGACCAGCACGGCGTCAAGCTGGTGCAGCAGGCCGGAGGTGGCCGATGACCGCGTACGCGGACGTCCAGGACCCGTCGGTCGCGCTCAACGCGGCCGCCGAGAACCGTCCCGGCCGGCAGACCACCAAGGAACTGATCGAAGCCGCCGGCTGGAAGCTGCAGGGCGTCAACTGGATCTACGAGAAGGTCACCGGCGAGAACCTGATCGAGGCGCTGATCAACCCGTTGGTCGGCGACTTCGAGAAGATCGACGCCAACGCCAACGCGTGGGACCAGGTCGCCAAGGCGCTGGACGCCGTGCGGCACAACGTCGGCGACGGCGTCGGTCAGCTCAACCCGCACTGGAACGGTGACGCCGCGCAGGCGTTCGAGCGCCGCATGGACACCATGTGGGTCATCGCGATCGAGGCGGACTCCCAGGTCGCCCGGATCATCGGCAACAAGTTCCAGTCCATGGCGAACGCGTGCCGTTCGGCCACGAAGGTCGCCCTGTTCCTGCTCGACAAGCTCTGCACGATGCTGCTCGAGGCCGCGATGACCGCGGTGATCCCGGTCGTCGGCTGGGGCCGCGCGGTGTGGATGGTCTACGACGCGATCCAGATCGTCGACGCGATCCGCAAGATCATCCAGTCGATCATGACGCTGATCGAGGGCGTCAAGGGCATGGTCGACGGCATCGTCGCGATGGGCACGGCGCTGATGAAGCTCAAGGACGTCAAGGACGTCAACGACTTCCTCGACGTGGTCGACGGCGTGCAGGACGGCAAGCAGAAGTACGACAACGGCGTGTCCGCGGCGAAGTCCGGTGCGATCGGCGTCGGCCTCGGTGCCTACAGTCTCGGCAAGGCCGGTTCCGCGGCCTCGGGCCGGTACGGCTCCGGCACCGGCGGCTCCGGCTCGGGTGGTGGCTCCGGTGCCCCCGCTCCCGCCCCGGTTCCGAGCAGTGGTGGTCAGCAGTGACGTTTCCGTACGACCAGGCGCGGCTGCAGGCGCTGTTCTCCGAGGTGGACTCCCGGATCGACGACCTCGGGAAGGTCGCGACGGCCGCCTCGCAGGTGCAGCGCCGTTCGCGAGGGCTCTCCGAGCAGGACCTCGCCGAGATCGAGCGGTTCGCGAAGTCGCCGGGCGCGCCGCAGGAGCTCAAGGACCTCCAGCGGCGCGTCGAGGCCGGTGAGATGTCGTGGGCCGATGTCGCCGCGGGACGCGCGTTGGACGACGAGGGTGTGCAGAAGGCACTAGCCGTCGGCGTTCCGGACCTCCAACGCGCCTATCGCGCGATCGAAGAGGGCCAGGACATCGACGACATCATCGCCTCGGGCACCCCGACGCCTCAGCGGCCGCGCCGTGATGACGACGACGAGGACGACGGTCCGAGCCAGTTCCGCGAGGACGCCTGGTAGCTAGTGCTGTGACCGCCGACCTTCACCGCGTCTTCCGGCGCTCAGCAGGGCACCTCGCGGCACCGGCCCCCGCCCCCCATATGCCCGATATGAGGGGCGGGGGCCGGCACCGCGATGCACCCGTCTGACCGTCGAAATACGGGGCAAAGGCCGACGGTCACAGCACTAGGCAGACCAGTCCACACCGCCACTGCTCACGTGGCTGGTCCCGGTTCCCCGTACGACGTCGAAGGCGACCGCGCAGGCGGTCGCCAGTGAGCGCAGCGGCTCGGCCACACCGGGGTTGATCCGCACGACGTCCCGGCGGACGCGCCTGCCGTTGCGCTTGGCGCGCCCGCCGGTCTCGATGCGAGCGATGTCACCGAAGAAGCAGATCTGCTGACCGTTCGCGTCGTGCAACGACTGCTTCCACGCGCTGTGCGTCTTGATCGTCCCGATCAACTGCCCCTGCGGCGTGCTGACGCTCACGTGGGGCCGCCGCCCGAACCGCTTGCCGATGTGCATGATCGGCTGGCCGTGCGGCGCCACGACGTCGAGGTCGAACGTCGTCCAGCCGGAGAACCCCGTGTACCGCAGCGGCCGCTGCAGCCCGGGTCCGCCGCGCTCCCTGACGACCGCGATCGGCGAGTCGCGCTCGTCGAACACGTCCACCCGGTACTGCGGCCGGAACAACAGGCTCATCGCGGTCCACGGCTGTTCGACGAAGAGGGTGCTCACGGTGATGCAGGGTATGCGGCACCGAACGCCCGCGTGTGCGAAGCTAGCGACCTGTGCGAACTGAAACGGTCTTGGACGCGAACGCGAAGTCGGAACTCGCTCGTCTGGTGAGCGAATTGGCCGTGGTGCACGGCAAGGTGACCCTCTCCAGCGGCAAGGAAGCCGACTACTACGTCGACCTGCGCCGCGCGACGCTGCACCACGCGGCGGCGCCGTTGATCGGCAAGCTGCTGCGGCAGCTCACCAGCGACTGGGACTTCGTCGCCGTCGGTGGTCTCACGCTCGGTGCCGACCCCGTCGCCTACGCGATGATGCACTCCGCCGCGGCGGCCGGTGACGTGCTCGACGCCTTCGTCGTGCGCAAGGCCAGCAAGGCCCACGGCATGCAGCGGCAGATCGAAGGCATCGACGTGCGCGGCCAGCGCGTGCTCGCCGTCGAGGACACCTCCACCACCGGTGGTTCGGTCCTCACGGCCGTCACGGCGCTGCGCGAGCACGGTGCCGAGGTGGTCGGTGTCGCCACCGTCGTCGACCGCGGCACGGGTGCCAAGGAGGCCATCGAGGCGGAGGGGCTGCAGTACCGGTACCTGCTGGATCTGAACGATCTCGGGCTCGCCTGACGTTCACTCGTTTTATCGAGAGCGATTCGAGCTACCCCGTCCTAGTCTGGAGGACGGGGTGGTGCGAATGGCCAGGGTGCTCGTCGAAGCGGTCGTGGTTCTGCACTTTGCCTTTCTGGCGTTCATCGCGCTGGGAGGGTTCCTCGCGTGGCGCTGGCGGGGTGTCATCTACGCGCATCTGGTCGCCGGTGTGTGGGCGATCCTCAGCGTGACGATCGACCTCACCTGCCCGCTGACCGTGCTGGAGAACGACCTCCGCGGGCTCGCGGGCATGCCGTTGCTGGAGACCGGGTTCATCGACCACTACATCGACGGCGTCTGGTACCCGCAGAGCGCGACGACGCTCGTGCAGCTGGTTCTCGGGGCGATCGTCCTGGTCTCGTGGGCCGGCTTCTATGCTGGCGGCCGTGCTGCTCGAAGGCTTTCACGCTGTTAAGCACGCGTTGCGCTTCGGCGCCGACGTGCATCCGTTGATCACGACGGACCTCAGCGCCGCGATCAGCCTCGCCGAGACGCACGCGCCCGATCTGGTCGGGCGGTTCCAGGACGCGACCGAGATCGACAAGGCCGGGTTCGTCCTCCGCGCGGGCCGCCTCCATCCGACCGGGGTGGCGGGGTTCGCCGAGAGGCCGGACCTGCCGTTCGACCGCGACGCCCCGGTCGTCCTGCTCGACAACCCGCGCAATCTCGGCAACTTCGGCGCCACCATCCGGGTGGCGGCGGGCCTCGACGCGGGCGGCGTGATCTCCACCGGTGACGTGGATCCGTGGCACCCCAACGTTCTACGGGGTTCGGCGGGCCTGCACTTCGCCCTGCCGGTCGCCAAGGCCGAGAGCCTCGACTTCGCCGGTGAGCTCATCGCGTTCGACGCGGACGGCGATCTCCTGACCGGTCCGATCCCCGACAACGCCGTGCTGGCGTTCGGTTCGGAGCGCCACGGCCTCTCGCAGGAGGTCCGTGCGAAGGCCACGAGGATCGTCCGGCTGCCGATGCGCGAGAAGGTCAGCAGTTACAACCTGACAACTTCTGTGGCGATGGGCCTCTACCACTGGGTGATTCACCGCGCTTCTTGACCGGTCAAGCACTCACGATGACGCAGTGGTGATCGCGAAACTGCTGGCGGCGCGCGCGGGCGTCGCGGAGCGCGCGGTGTACTCCAGGCACCTGCGGCGGGTCTGGGGTGTGCCGGGCACGCTGCTCGGTGCGCGGGCGTGGCCCCCGTTGCTGCGGGACAAGCTCCACACGAGCTTCAACTACTGGTGGCAGGCCCACCTGCTCGACTGCATGGTGGACGGCTACGAGCGCTCGCCCAGCGAGCTGCGGAAGACGGCCATCACCAAGGTCGTGCGGGGCATTCGGGTGCGCAACGTCCTCGGCTGGACCAACGACTTCTACGACGACATCGCGTGGCTCGGCCTCGCCCTGCAGCGCGCCGAGAAGATCGTCGGCGTCGCGAAGCCCAAGGCGCTGGCCGCCATCGCGGAACAGTTGCGGGACGGCTGGACCGACCACGCCGGCGGCGGCATCTGGTGGAAGCGCAAGGACGACTTCAAGAACGTGCCCGCCAACGGTCCCGCCGCGATCTTCCTGGCTCGCCGGGGCGACCGCACCGACCTCGCCCGTGCGCGCTCCATCGTGGACTGGGTCGAGGACAACCTGGTCGACGAGAGCAGCGGACTCGCGTGGGACGGCCTGCACGTCCACCCGAACGGCGAGATCCGGGAGTACGAGAAGAACATCTACACGTACTGCCAAGGGGTTCTGATCGGCGCGTGCGTCGAGCTGGCCAAGCACGGCCAGCAGGAGAGGTGGCTCGAAAAGGCCGCCCGCACGATCACCGCGGTGCACGACGATCTGGCCGTCAACGGCGTGATCAAGGGTCAGGGCGGCGGTGACGGCGGTCTGTTCGCCGGCATCCTCACCCGCTACCTCGCGCAGGCCGCGCTGACGATCCCCGAGCTCGACCCGGACCGCCAGGAAACCGCGGACCTGGCCAGGGAACTCGTGATCCAGTCGGCGGAAGCGGCGTGGCTCAACCGCGTGACGGCGGTGAGCGGCCCCCTGTTCGGTCCGGAGTGGACGGTCCCGGCGGACCAGCGGGAGGGCCGCGACCTGTCCGTCCAGCTCGGCGGCTGGATGTGCCTGGAGGCCGCGGCGCTGCTGGAGCGGCACGGCCTGAACGTCGCTACCCCTTGACGTAGCTCAGCAGCGTCTTGGCGTCCTCGCGGAACTGCTCCGGCGAGTCGTCGATCACGAACTCCAGCAACGCGTTGCGGTCGATGCCGTCGCGCGCGAGCTCGGTCAGCACCGGCTTCCACAGGTCGCGGCGCGCCGCGAGCGGCAACCGGTCCTGGTACCCGCCGGGGCCCCACGAGAAGACGTGTGCGGTCACCGGTTCCAGCGTCCGCACCTCGTGCACGGCGGAGAACACGTCCTGGCCACCGCTCGGCTGCCAGTACGGCACCACGCCGTCGACCTCGTCCAGCAGCTGGACCGCGGACTCCAGCGTGTCCGTCAGCGTGTTCCGGTGGTACTCCAACGCGATCCGCGTTCCCATCGCGTCCGCGTGCTCGACGGCGTGCTGCAGCGCCTCGATCACCGGCCCGCGGTCGGGGCACTCCGCCGATCCGGACGTGCCCGCCCAGACCCGCACGAGCGGTGCGTCCAGCTCGGCCGCGGTCTCCAGGATCGCCGCCAGCTCACCGCGGTCGGACACGCCGGCCCGGTAGTACGACCCGTACGCGGCCACCTTGAGCCCGGTGTCGAGCGCCCGCCGTGCCGCCGCGAAGTCGCCGGGCGGCACGTGCACGTCGCCGCCCCACTCCACGGCCTGCAGCCCGCACTCCAGTGCCAGCTCACCGATCTCCTCGACCGACAGCTGCCGGAACGTCACCGAGACGAGGCCGGGGATCAGCATCCGCAGGACTGCCTGTGCATGAGCGAGGGCGCCAGCCGGATCGTCTCCGGCGGCCTGGCCGGGTCGGCGATCCTGTTCAGCAGCAGCTTCACGGCGGTCCTGCCGATCTCCTCGACCGGCTGGGCCAGCGTGGTGAGCGGCGGTTCGATCAACGTCGCCCACTCGACCTCGTCGTAGGCGACGACGGCGAGATCCGTGCCGAGCTTCAGGCCGCGGGCGCGTGCCTCGTGCAGCATGCCGATCGTGACGAGGTGGTCAGCCGCCACGACCGCGGTCGCCGGGTCTTCCTGGTCGAGCAGCGGCGCGAGCCAGCCGCTCTGCGACACCAGCGCCTCGTCCCACTTCAGGCCCGCACGGCCGAGACCGAGCCGGTAACCCAGGATGCGTTCCTCGGTCGTCGCCACGCCCGTCTTGCCGCAGACGATGCCGATCCGCCGGTGTCCCAGTTCCGCGAGGTGCTTCACCAGACCAGACGTGGCCTGGACGTTCTCCGGCCCGACCTGGTCGATGTCCTTGGCGACGGTCAGCCGGTCGACGAGCACCGTCGGGATGCCCAGCCGTTTGAGTTCCGGCAGCACGAGGCTGCCGCCGCCCGCCGACGGGGTCAGCAGCAGGCCGTCGACCCGTCGTGAGCGCAGCATTCTGACCGCGGTCTGCTCGGATTCGGGGGTGTCCCGCGTGTCGATCAGCACGAGCGTGTAGCCGTTGCGGGTCGCTTCCGACTCGATGGCGGCGATCAGCTCGGCGAAGTACGGGTGGGAGACCAGCGACACCGCGAGGCCCAGGGACTTGGTGCCGCCCATGACCAGCGATCTCGCGATGGCGTCACCCGTGTACCCGGTCTCGTCGATAGCCTTCTGGACGCGCTCTCGCGTGTCACCGGCGACCGGCCTGGTCTCGTTGATCACGTGTGACACCGTGGTGATGGAGACCCCCGCGAGAGCCGCGACATCCCGCATGGTGACCATGGCCGGGACCTTACCCGTTTGGAGGAAGCCCAGATGGCAGCCGTGCTGTGTGTCGGGCTCGCAACTCTCGACGTGACTCAACGGGTGGACGCCTTCCCGGCTCCGGGCGAGAAGGTCCGCTCGCTCCACGCCGCGCTGTCTCCCGGCGGTCCGGCCGCCAACGCGGCGCGTGCGGTCGCGGCACTCGGCGGAAAGTCGTCACTGCTCACCGCGTTGGGTGCCGACGCACTGGGTGAATTTGTCCGTGCGTCCTTGGACCCGGTCCAAGTCACCGCGGTACCGGGCACGACGCCCGTGAGCATGGTCGTCGTCAGAGACGCAGATGGGGAGCGCACCGTCGTTTCCCGCAACGCCTCGGTGCCGGTCACCGCGCCGGATTTGTCCGGCCTGCTCGCCGCCGCGGACGTGGTGCTCTTGGACGGACACCATGACGGCCTGGCGATCCCCGTGTCCCAGCAGGCGAAAGCGATGGGATTGCCTGTGGTGCTCGACGCCGGGAGCTGGAAACCTGTCCTCGATCACCTGTTGCCGCTGGTGGACGTGGCCGCCTGCAGTTCGGGTTTCGAGCGGTCCGAGGCCGAGGTGCACTCGTACGGGGTGCCGCTGGTCATTCGCACCCACGGTGCGAAGCCGGTGACCTGGTCGCGGAACGGCTCGTCTGGAGAGGTGCCCGTGCCGGCGGTGGAGGTGAAGGACACGAACGGTGCCGGTGA
This sequence comes from Lentzea atacamensis, assembly GCF_003269295.1. Taxonomy (GTDB): domain Bacteria; phylum Actinomycetota; class Actinomycetes; order Mycobacteriales; family Pseudonocardiaceae; genus Lentzea; species Lentzea atacamensis. The sequence goes on from NZ_QLTT01000002.1 coordinate 362,059, forward strand.
CGTCTGGCACGGCGCGTACGCCTACGCGCTGGCGTCGGGTGAGGACCCGGTCGCCGCCATCGGCTTCGCGTCGGAGGCGGCAGCTGTTCGGGTCGGTGCGGTCGAGGACTGGGTTGAGAGGCTGGCACGGTGGCAGGACAGCAGGTCAGGTTCGAGGAGCTGCTAGAGAGGGCCCGAGCGCTCACCGATCTCGGCGAGCGCAAGATCCTCGGGATCGGCGGGGCACCCGGTTCGGGCAAGTCGACACTCGCGCGCAGGATCGTCGAGGCGCTCGACGGTCAGGCGGTGCTCGTCGAGATGGACGGCTTCCACCTTGCGCAGAGCGAGCTGGAACGGCTGCGGCTGGTCGAACGCAAGGGTGCGCCGGACACGTTCGACATCCCCGGTTACGTCGACCTGCTCGGCCGGATCAAGGCGTGCGGGCCGGACATGATCTACGCGCCGGAGTTCCGCCGCGAGATCGAGGAGCCGATCGCCTGCGCGGTGCCGGTGCACCCGGACGTCCCGCTCGTCGTGACCGAGGGCAACTACCTGCTGCTCAACTACGACAAGTGGAAGCGCGTCCGGATCATCCTGGACGAGGCGTGGTTCCTGTTCATCGACGAGGACGTGCGCGTGCAGCGGCTGATCGACCGCCACCTGCGGTACGGGCGCACCCTGTCGGAGGCGGAGGAACGCGTGCTGCACGGCACGGATCACGTCAACGCGCTGATGGTGAACTCGTCGAAGGGATCAGCGGATCTGCTGATCACCGAAGTGCTTTAAGCGCAGACGATGGTGTAACACCCCAGTGCGTCGTTGTTCGAGACGTTCTTGCCGCCGTCCGTCACGGTGCCTGCTGTCGCCCACATTCCGAATTGACCGTTGTTCTCACTCGTGTTCTTGCGAACGGTGATGTCGAGTGGAACGGGAACGTCGATGCGCAGGCCGTCCCCGACGTTTTCGGCGAAGGTGTTGCGTTCGATCACCAACGGGCCGGTGAGCGTTTCCTTTGGATCGACGAACAGGCCGGCCGAGCGCATCTTCTCGAACCTGTTGCCGCGGATGACGCCGTTGACCGGCCGGTGGACGCCGACCCAGTTGCCACCGCTGAACGTGTTGCGCAGCAGTTCGAGCCGGCCGGTCGCGATCACCTCGAACCCGTCGAGCTCGCTGTCGCGGATGGTCAGCCGCTCGGACCCGCCGATCGAGAAGGCGTTCAGCCTGGTGTTGACGACGTCGGCCTCGACGGCGCCGACGAAGTTGACCAGGTTCGGCTGCCCCTGGTCACCCTGGATGACGAGGGTCTTCGCACCGATCTGGTTCATCGAGAACTTGCTGCGCAGCAGGTGGCATCGTGCGCCGCAGTTGAACCGCCACATGTCGAGCTTGCTGCGCACGAACGTGACCGACGTCGTGCCGTTCCACAGATAGGTCGCGTTCGGGCTCGGCTGGCCGATGGCCATGTCGACGAACCTGGTGTTGGTCGCGTTGTCCGCGACGATGTTGCTGGGGATGGTGCCGTTGCGGATCGTGGTGCCGTCGACGTCGGTCATGCTGATCGCGGGAGTGCCGCTCAGCGTGTGTCCGTTGAGGTTGATTTTCACCCCGTTGGCACCAACGATCAAAGCGGGTCCATTGCCGCAGTCCCAATCGTCCATGAGTGTGAAGTTCGTGGTGAGAACTTGACCGCATTGTGGCATCGCTTCTGCCTGGGCGGGTGTTACTGCGCCGAACAGTGCAATTAAAGCGGCAAATGCGCTCAGCAATCGCATGACAGGACTCCCCTTCCCGTTTTGGGAAAGGATGACATTTCTCGTGCGATTTGTCGTTACGTCGTTCAGCGGGCGTGCGGGTGGCTGAGGTGTTCCAGGTCCTCGCTGGTCTCGTCGATGGGCTTGTGCATCTCCTGCCGGTAGCGCCAGATGCCCCAGCCGGTGCCGATGACGAAGAACGCGACGCTGATGATCAGCGCTGCCGTCTCCAGCCACGGAACCTTCTGCAGGATGCCCGCGCCGTAGTAGCCCGCCAGGACCAGCGTCGGCACCCACGCGATGGCACCGATGGTCGTGGCCAGCATGAACTTGCGCGCGTCCATGCGGGCCGCGCCGGCGATCATGGGCGCCAGCGTGCGAACCCACGGCAGCCAGCGGGCGAGCACGACGGCCCAGAACCCGCGGCGGTCGAGGAAGTCGCCGGCCTTCTCGAGGTTCTTCCGGTTCAGCACCTTGCCGCCCTTGCGCGCGAGCACGCGCGTGCCGGTGTGCCTGCCGATGTAGTACCCGAGCTGGTTGCCGACGACGGCCACGACCAGAGCCGCACCTGAAAGACCCCACGCCGACAGCTCGTTGCCGTGTTGCGCCAGCACCACGCCGGCGGCGAACAGCAACGAGTCACCGGGGAGGAACAACCCGAAGATGAAAGCGCACTCGAAGAAGATGAAGCTCAGCACGATGAGCCACACGGCCACCGGACCTGCGGTCTCCAGCGAGGCGAAAGCATGCGCCACGGTGACCCAGCCTACGTCGTGCTGCGCCGCCGGCACGGCGACATCGGTCTGACAGGACGACGAAATGTGGGTTGAGCACACCCGGTCACCACGTGAACCCCCTTCGGTCGAGATCCTTCGAGTGAACCAGCCGAATCGGACTAGCGTGTGGGACATGGAGACCTTGCTCGCAGAACTCCGTTCCGCACTGGGTGACTCGGGCGTGCTGACCGACGCCGATGTCACCGCGAGCTACCAGCGAGACATGATGCCGTTGGCACCGCACGGCAGCCCGTCGGCGGTGGTGTTCCCGCTGAACACCGAGCAGGTCCAGGCGGTGGTGCGGGCTTGCGCGCGCCACCGTGTCCCCATTGTCCCTCGCGGCGCGGGCAGCGGCCTCTCCGGTGCCGCGAACGCCGTCGACGGCTGCGTCGTCCTAGTCACCACCAAGATGGACGCCATCGTCGAGATCGACGCCGACAACCGCCTCGCCGTCGTCGAGCCGGGTGTGATCAACCTCGACCTGCGCGGAGCCGTCGAGAAGCACGGCCTGTTCTACCCGCCGGACCCGAGCAGCTACGACTGGTGCACGATCGGCGGCAACCTCTCCACCAACGCCGGCGGCCTGTGCTGCGTGAAGTACGGCGTGACCACCGACTCGGTGCTGGGCCTGGAGGTCGTCCTGGCCGACGGCGAGGTGCTCAGGACCGGCCGCCGCACCGTCAAGGGCGTCGCGGGCTACGACCTCACCAAGCTCTTCATCGGCTCGGAGGGCACCCTGGGCGTGATCACCAGGGCCACTCTCGCGTTGAAGCCCCTCCCGCAGGCTCCCGCGACGCTGGTGGCCGCGTTCAGCAGCACCGCCACCGCGGGTGCCGCGGTCAGCCGGATCGTCCGCGAGGGCCTGGTGCCGTCGCTGATGGAGATCATGGACCGCACCTCGATCGAGGCCGTCGAGCAGTACCTGAAGACGGAGCTCGGCGCCGGTCCCGGCTGCGCGGCGCTGCTGATCTGCCAGTCCGACGCGGGCGGCGAGCAGGCCCGCCACGAACTGCAGCAGATCGAGACCATCTGCGCGGAGGCCGACCTCGTCTACGCCACGCACGACGTCAACGAGGGCCGCGACCTGCTGACCGCCCGCCGGGCCGTGCTGACCGCGTTGGAGGTCTACGGCTCCTGGCTGACCGACGACGTGTGCGTCCCGCGCACCCGCATCGCCGAGCTCATCCAGGGCTGCGAGGACGTCTCGAAGGAGGTCGACCTCAAGATCGCCGTCGTCGGCCACGCGGGCGACGGCAACATGCACCCGACGATCGTCTACGACCCCACCGACGCCGACCAGTTCGCCCGCGCCCAGAAGGCGTTCGACGACATCCTCGCGATCGGGCTCGCGCTGGGCGGGACGGTCACCGGCGAGCACGGCATCGGCAAGATCAAGCGTGAGTGGCTGGCGAAGGAGATCGGCCCGGTCGGCCTCCGGGTCCACCGCGACATCAAACGTGCGCTGGACCCGGAGAACCTGTTCAACCCCGGTTCGATGTTCAGTCTCTGAGGTCAGCAGCACCTCGCCTGAACAGCGCCAATCGGCTCCTGAGCTGCTTTTTCGACGTCCGCGAGCATCCGCTGCCGTTCCGCCGGTCCGAGGACCCTGCCTCTGGTCAGCACGGTGTGGATCCGTTGCGTGTTGCGGATGTCCTTGAGCGGGTTTCCGTCCAGCACGACGAGGTTCGCCTCACCGCCGGGCACGAGCCGCGTGCCACGGGTACCTGCCCTCAGGGCGGCTTCTGGCGACAGACCGGCCTGCACCAGCAGCTCCAGCTCGTCGTGCACCGAGAAGCCGGAGAACACGTACGGGTTGCCGGCGTCCGTGCCGACCAGCACGTCCACGCCGTGGTCGTGCATCTCCGCGACCTGTTCCATGCGGCGCTTGAGGAACTCGGCCTGCTGCCTGGTCTCCTGCTCGGTCACGGGGGCCCAGTTCTTCAGGCCGTCGCGCCAGTAGTCCCGGTAGGACACCGGCATGTACTTCAACCGCGGATCGTTCGCGAACTTGTCAGCCGGGCTCGAGAGCACGCGCATCGCGACCATCGTCGGGCACAGCGCGGAACCGTTGCGGCGCAGCAGTTTCGCGAGTCGCACCGCCTTGCTCCGGCTGTGCGACGAGGCCGCCTCACGTTCGAGCTCCAGCACCTGTTTGAACCAGGCGAACGAGTTCGCCGGGTCGAGCGGCAGGTTCGCGATCCGTTGGCGCAGTTCGTCTTCCCGCGTGCTCGTCGCGAGGGACAGGCCGTACATGTGCTCGAACGTGCGCTGCCCGAGGTCGCTCGCGTCGCCCAGCGCCACGTGGTTCGAGCAGTGCCCGGCGAACGTGAGGTCGTGCCGCGCGCACTCGTCCGCGATGGCCGCGAGCGTCGCCCGGTCCAGGTACGAGTACACCTTCACGAAGTCGGCGCCCTGGGCCTTGGCGTCGCGCACGGCCTGCCGTCCCTCGTCCGGCGTGCTGACGACCAGCGCGAAGGGCAGTGTGGAGTGCGGGCCGTCGATGATCGTGCTGGCGACGACGAGCCGTGGTCCGAGGACCTCGCCGCGCTCGATCCGTTCGCGCAGCTCGTAGATCGCTGCCACGCCCCACATCTCGCGGATGCCGGTCACGCCGTTGACCAGGCACAGCGGCAACGTGATCCGCTCCAGGTACGCGCCGTGCACGTGCATGTCCCACAGGCCGGGGATGACGAACTTGCCGGGCAGGTCCAGCACGGTGGCGCCGCGCGGCAACGGCAGGTCGTGCGTGCCGATCGCGAGAATCCTGTTGTCCGTCAGCACGATCGTGGTGTTGGAGCGAACGCGTGAGGAGTCGACGAGCGTGACGCCGCGCAGTGCGGTGACGCCGCCGGTGACATCGACCGAGGCGCCGGCCCTGCCCGGTGCGAACAGGCCCGTGCCCGCTGCCGCACCGAGCCCGGCCAGCCACCCCAGCACTTCACGTCGAGTCGTGTCAGTCATGCTGTTCAACCAACACCTTGACGTTGCGTCAGACTCAAATCCTTTCCAGCACCTCACTCGCGCTGGACGCCCAGAGCGGACTCGTGCTGAGCTCGACGAGCTCCGGCATCAGCGCCGCGCGGTGCTCGGGTTCCAGCTTCTCGGCGACGTACTTCAGCGCCGCCGCCACCTGCCACGCGTCCCGGCTGGTCAGTGCCCGGCGCAGCAGTGCGATGCGGTCTTCTGCCTGCTGGTGCATGGCTCAGCGCGACATCGCCTTCAGCAACGAGTACTGGGCGTCGTCGTGCCCGAGCTCCCACATGAACGTGCCGAGCAGGCCGCGGGACCGGGCGAAGTCCGCGCGGATGCCGATCGACCTCGGGTTCTCGTAGGAGACGAACTTCTTCTCGGCCGCGTTGTAGAGCCACGGCGACTGCGCGACCGGGTGCCAGTACTCCCGCCAGCCCGGCGTGTTCTTGAGGCGCAACGCCTCCTCGTACCCGTCGACCCAGAACGCGCTGTCGTACGCCTGGTAAAGGCCGTGCTGCGGGCCTTCGGACTTCACGTTGAAGCCCCGGCCGTAGAACGGGGTGCCCAGCACCATCTTGCGCGGGGAGACACCGTGCCGCTGGTAGTAGTTGATGGCGCCGACGACGTTGTTCCACTTGCGGTCGGCCGGCGGCATCGGGTCGTTGGCGACCTCGCGGAACGGCGCGTTGAACGTGGCCACGGGCGAGAAACCGGTACCCATGTCGTAGGTCATGACGTTGATGAAGTCCATGATCTGCGACAGCTCGCGGAGCTTGAACGACTTCGCCGGGTCGTACGGGCCGTCGGTCTGCAGACGGCCGGTGGGCAGCGCGGCGGTGACGAGCTTCTTCCCCAGCGCCCTGCGGAAGTCGCGCGTCAGCAGCGTCATGTTGCGCCTGTCCTCAGGCCGGTCCCTGATCTCGGTCGGGCCGCCGTAGACCGGGAACTCCCAGTCGATGTCGATGCCGTCGAACGTGCTGTCCGTGAAGAACAGGTCCACACAGGACTGCACGAGCGTCTTCCTCGACTCTGCGGTCAGCGCCGCGTCGGAGAAACCGCCCGCACCCCAGCCGCCCAGCGAGATCAGCGCCTTCAAGGACGGCTTGCGCTTCTTGAGGTCGCGGATGTCCGCGAAGTCCTTGGCCGCGGTCGTCGCCGGCATCACGCACTTGCCGTTCTCGATGAGCGCGAACGCGTAGAACAGGTGCGTGATCGGGGTGTTGGCCGGGATCGACGAGATCGGCTTGCTGGCGCTGTACCAGTTGCCGTAGTAGGCACCGACGATCTTGCGCGGCGCGGCCTCCGCCGCGACGACGCCAACTGAGACGGAAAGTGCGGCCAGTGCGGCCGCCAATCCCTTGCGGAACAACGACATCAGTGGCCTCCAATGGTCCAGACCACAGCAACCTAGGGGCGATATCCGACCTGGTGCAACACTTTGAGAAGGTAAGTTTCCAGTTCCTCCTCCGTGTTGTGCTCCGGACGGGTGAGGGTGCGGTAGAAAAGCGCACCTCCGACCATGTCCACGACGAGCGAGAGGTCGGTGCCGGGCGGGAAACCGGGACGGATGACGTCGTAGAGCACGGTCCGGCGCGGCGCGATGAACAGCTCCCAGTACCGCCGCATCAGCTCGAAGTTGTCCGCGGACGCCCCCACGATCCGGCGCAGCAGCTGAACCGACTGCGGGGTCGACATCAGTGCCGCCCACCCCTTCAGCGTCTCCTCCGGCGGTGCGACGGCCATCCGTCCGGGATCGAGCGCCGCGACGGTGCGCGGCAGCTCGATCACGCTGAACAGGAGTTCCTCCTTGGTGGCGAACCGGCGGTAGACCGTCGCGCGGGTCACGCCCGCGCGCTTGGCCACCTGCTCGATCGACGTGCCGTCGAGGCCGCGTTCCAGGAACAGCTCGAAGGCCGCGGTCAGGATCGCGTTGTCCGCCTCGGGGTCGCGGGGACGCCCAGCACTTCGTTCAGCCACGCGGCAAGCCTTTCGGGGTTCGTCGGGCCGCGCCACGCCAGGTGTCCGTCCGGACGTACCAGCAGCGTGTCGCCGGCGCGTTCATGGTGCACGACGTCGCCGAGCCGCTCCCGTGCCACCTCCAGGCACGTCGGCGGTCCCGCGAGCACCCACCTCCCGGTCCGCGCGAACAGCGGCACCCGCTCGCCACCGCGCCGCCCGGTCGCGAGCGACCCCGAGTACTTCAGGCCGAGCTGCGAGGTCGCGCGGATCATCTGCCGCTGCACGACCGGAAGGTTCAGCAACGGCCACATCAGATCCCGGGTCGTCCGCGCCAGCACGCCCGGCCCCATCGCGATCCGGGTCGCCGGCGTGGTCGCGGCCAGCACGCGGGCGGCGACCGGGCGACGTTCGGCCTCGTAGGTGTCCAGCAACGTGGGAGCCGCCTTGCCCTGCACGACCAGTGCGAGCTTCCACGCGAGGTTCTCCGCGTCGCCGAGGCCGGTGTTCATGCCCTGACCGCCCAGCGGGCTGTGGATGTGCGCGGCGTCGCCCGCCAGCAGGATGTCGCCGCGCCGATAGGTGGCGGCCTGCCTCCGGTGGATCCGGAACGTCGACTCCCACTCGACCGAGCCGATCGGACCCGGCGTCCACCTCCCGCCGTCCGGTGACATCACCCGCCAGATGCCGCCGGGCAACGGGAACAGGGTCGTCATCGACGGTCCGTCGACGAACAGGTGGATCGACTCGCGGTCGAGGTCCCAGTCCGCGTGGACGTCGCGCAGGAGGAAGTTCTCCATCACCGGCTCGCCCTCGAACGCGATCCCCGCCATCTTCCGCACCGCCGAGTGCGCGCCGTCGCAGCCGACGAGCCAGTCCCACCCCTCGACGGCCGAGACCGGCGTGTTCCACTCGATCTCCACGCCCAGCGCGGACAGCCGGTCGCGCAGCCGTTCCTCGACCCACGCCTGCGAGACGATCAGCTGACCGGCGTCGCGCAGGAAGCTCATGTCCAGCGCCACCGCGCCGTTGATGCGCAGCGACCGCAGTCGCACCGCCTTCTCCGGCAGGTCGCCCAGTGCACCCAGCCGGGCCAGCACCTCCGCTCCCCGTGGCTGCAACCCCAGTGCCCTCGACGTCGTGGCGGGCCCGGAAGCCGCGTCCACGATCCGCACGTCCACCCCGAACTGCCTGAGCCCGCACGCCAGCGCCATGCCGGTCGGGCCCGCCCCTGCAACAGTGACCATACGAATACAGTACAGCCCTGTATTCAAATTGCGCCGGCAAAAAGCCCGCCTGCGCGAACAGGCGGGCTCAGTCGCTGGTCAGCGCTCGACGCGCGGGATGATCTGCGTCGAGTCGTCCTGGTGGAGCTGGGCGTCCATGATCTGCGTGATGTCGTCGGCCTCTTCCTGCACGAGCGACTTCTTCTCCCTGCGCGCCTTGATCACCTCGATGATGATCGGCACGATCGACAGGAAGACGATGGCGAGCAGGGTGACCTCGAGGTTCTCCTTGATGAGGGAGATCTGGCCGAGGTAGTAGCCGAGCACGGTCAGGCCGGCCGCCCACGCCACGCCGCCGATCGCGGAGTACGTGAAGTACTTCTTGGGGTCCATCCGCCCGACACCGGCCATGGCCGTGATGAACGTGCGGACGATCGGCACGAACCGCGCGAGGACGATGGCGCGCGGGCCGTACTTGTCGAAGAACTCCTGCGTCTTGTCGACGTACTCCTTCTTGAAGATCTTCGACTCCGGCTTGTTGAACAACGCCGGACCGGCTTTGTGGCCGATGTAGTAGCCGACGACGTTGCCCACGAAGGCGCACACCGTCAGCAGGATGCAGACAACCCAGAGCGGGGTCGAGATGTGCCCTGCCGCAACGAAGAGACCCGCCGTGAACAGCAGCGAGTCGCCCGGCAGGAAGAACCCGACGAGCAGCCCGCACTCGGCGAAGACGATCAAGCACAGCCCGACGAGCATCCACGGGCCGAGCATCGTCAGCAGTTTTTCGGGATCCAGCCAGTCAGGGCCCAATGCAATCGTCACGGGCACAACGGTACAGGTCAGCTCAGCGTGATCACTGCGGCCACCGTGCCTGCTGCCAGGCCCAACAGCAGCGCGAGGCCCAGCACCAGCCACACCGGCATCGGCGCGGGGCGTTCCTCAGGAACCGGTACAGGTACGGCAAATCCGGCGTTCGTGCTGGTCGCCTGCGCTCGCAACGCGTCGGTCACCAACCGCTCCGGATCGTCCGCCATCCACCTAGTCCTTGACCCACTCGCCCTTGACCATCACGTCCCTCGGCTTCAATTCTGCATCCAGCACGACGAGGTCGGCCGCACATCCGGGCTGGAGCTTTCCGGTGTCGATGCCGAGCAGCTCCGCGCCACGGGTCGCGGTGGCGTACGCAGCCTCCACGAGCGACAGTCCACAGGAGTTGACGGCGTTGCGGAACGCCATGTCCATCGTCAGCGTGCTGCCGGCCAGCGCGGCACCGCCCGCCAGCGTCGGCACGCCGTCGACCACGCGGACTTCGAGCCCGCCGACGTCGTACACGCCGTCGCCCACACCGGCGGCCGCGATGGCGTCGGTGATGAGGACCGTGCGCTTGAGGCCGGCGTGACGCGCGGCCAGGCGGACCGCCGTCGGGTGCAGGTGCACGAGGTCGCAGATGAGCTCGACGGTGACGCGGTCGTCGTCCAGCAGCGCGCCGATCGGGCCGGGCTCGCGGTGGTGCAGCGGGCGCATGCCGTTGAACAGGTGCGTCGCCACGGTGGCGCCGGCGTCGACGGCGGGGCGGACCTGCGCCTCGGTCGCGTCGGTGTGGCCGATGGCGGCGAGGACGCCCGCGTCCACGAGCTGCCGCACGGCGCTGACGGCACCCTCCAGCTCAGGCGCGATGGTGATCATCCGGACGGTGCCCTTGCCCGCGTCGAGCAGCTTCGTCACCGCGGTCTGCTCCGGCGGGCACAGGATCGCCGGGTCGTGCGCGCCGCAGCGGGCGGCGGACAGGAACGGGCCCTCGAGGTGGATGCCCGCGACGACACCCTCCTGCACCAGCTCGGCCAGTGCGGACACCTGGTCGGCCAGCTCCGGGACCGGGCGCGAGACGAGCGACGCGAGCAACGTCGTGGTGCCGTGCCTGCGGTGCGCGGCCGCCGCCTTGCGGACCTTCTGCGGGTCCTTGCTGGTGAACGCGTCACCGCCGCCGCCGTGGCAGTGGATGTCGACGAAGCCGGGCACGATCGTGCCGCCACCGACGTCGGTCGTCGGGCCGTCGGGCGGCGCGCCCTCGCCCACCGCGACGATCCGGCCGTCTCCGACGCTGACCCACCCGTTCTCGAGCACCCTGTCCGGCGTGACGACCCGACCATTGGTCAGGGTCACGTCGACAGGTCCACCCCACGTGCTCATGACGCCTCCAGCATGTCGATGGCCAGCAGCGCCGCGCCGAGGAAGCCCGCCTCGTCGCCGAGCGCCGCGAGCCGCAGCTCCGGTCGGCGCTGGAAGGCGATCAGCCCGTCCAGCCTGTCCCGCAACGGCTCCACCAGCAGGTCTCCTGCCAGTGCGAGCCCGCCACCGAGCACGACGGCCTCCGGGCCGAGCAGCGTCGCCAACACCAGGATCCCCCTGGCGAGCGCGTCGACGGCCTCGTGCCACACGGCGACTGCGTCCTGCTCCCCGTCCTTCACCCTGCGTGCGACCTCGGCGGCGCCGTTGACGGGGGTGCCGGTACGTGCGGTGTACCGGCGGGCGATCGCCGCGGAGGACGCCACTGTCTCCACGCAGCCGATCTGGCCACACGCGCAGGGCACGCCGTGGCCGACGTTCACATGTCCGATCTCACCCGCGTAGCCGTCGCCGCTGAAGATCTTCCCGTCGAGCAGCAGCGCGCCGGCGATACCGGTGCCGATGGGCAGGACCACCGCGTTGCGCAGCCCCTTCGCGGCACCCATCCGGCACTCGGCGAGCCCGGCGGCGCGGACGTCGTGGCCGAACGTGACGGGAACGCCCAGCCGTTCCGTGAGGACTGTGCTGAACGGGAACTGGCTCCACGGCAGGTTGGTCGTGTACACGCCGACGCCGTTGGCCTCGTCCACGATGCCCGGCGCCACGATCCCGACGGCGTCGATCTCGTGCTCGGAGGCCTGCCTGAGCTCGTCGACGAGCTCGGCGATCACGGCGAGGAGGGGCTCCAGCTCGGCCGGAGTCGCCCGGCGGGCGTGCTTCTGCGCCGCCACCACCTCCGAGGTACCGGTGACCAGCGCCGCCTTGGTTTCGGTGCCACCGATGTCGACGGCGACCACGTGTCTGCGTGCCACGAGGACTGATCCTGCGGCATCAAAGCCCTATTGGTCTATACCAAGTACCGGATTGGGGGCGTGTTCCTACGCACCGGAATCGCTCTCACCGGGCAAAACGCCCGTGATCAACCGGCCATGATCTTCTGGAGTGCGTCCAGGGCCCTGGACGCCGTCGACTTCACGGTGCCCTTCGAGATGCCGGTCGCCTCGGCGATCTCGGCCTCGGACAGGTCGCCGTAGTAGCGCAGCACGAGGACCTCGCGCTGGCGCGGCGGCAGCTGCTGCAGGGCCTTGACCACGGCCTGGTGCTCGGCGGTCAGCATCGCGAGCGACTCGGCCGACCGCGCGTTCGCCACGTGCGGCGGGGTGTAGTCGCGCGCGGTCTTGCGCCGGCGCAGCACGCTGCGCGAGCCGTTGACCACGGCCGTGCGGAGGTAGCCCACGGCTGCCTGTGCGTCGCGCAGGCCCTTCCAGTTGCGGTGCAGGCCCGTGAAGGCCTCCTGCACCACGTCCTCTGCCGTCGCGGGCTCGTCGACCAGCAGCAGCGCGAGCCGGATGAGGCGCATGCGGTGCTGCTTGTACAGGTCTTCGAGCGTGAGAGGCCCTGTGGGAGGTCCTGCGACGCCGTCCTGGATCCGCAGGTTGGTCAGGGTGTCCTGCACGGTGCGCGGGGTTTCGTCGCCAACCACAAGGTAGGACGGTACCGGTCACCGTCGCTACGGTGGTCGCATGGCCCGCTTTGCAGTCGAATTGGTGTTCGGTCCGGATCGCGAGAAGCGTCTCGCGGTGCGCCCGGCACACCGCGAGTACATCGCCTCCCTCGCCGAGAAGGGCGTGGTCCTCGCCGCCGGTCCGTACGCGGACGACACCGGCGCGTTGATCATCTACGACGCTCCGGACGAGACGACGTTGAAGGAGATCATCTCCGCGGACCCGTACACCCCGGCGAACGTGATCACCAAGTGGGAGATCCGCGTCTGGAACGCCCTGCTCGGTTCCTGGCTCACCGACTAGCGGCTCGACCGCCCGGCCCGACCAGGCCCGATGTGTCGCTCGCGGCCATCTGCCGGTCGGCGTCGGCCACCTCGTCGACCGCCTGGCGGTCCACGACCATCGGTGTGAACGCGCGGAAGTACTTCAGCGCGCCCACCCAGCCGGGGACGTGGACCGCCTTCGCCCGCTTCTCGACACCCCTGACGACGGCCTTGCCGACGTTGCGGACGGGGTACTTCTTGCCGGCCAGGCCGGGCATGCCCTGGCGGAGCTTGCCGAACACCGGGTGCTCGTCGGCGCTGTTCACCATGTCCGTGGAGATCCACGAGAAGTACGCGGTGCCGACGTCGACGCCGAGGTGCCTGACCTCCGCGCGCAGGCTGTCCGCGAACGCCTCGCAGCCGGCCTTCGCCGCCGAGTAGGCCGCGTTGCCGGGGATGTGCACGATGGCGGCCAGTGACGACACGACGAGGCAGTAGCCACGGCTCTTGATCAGATGCGGCAGCGCCGTGCGGACCGTGCGCCACACACCGAGCAGATTGACCTCGACGACCCGTTCGAACGCCTTCGGGTCCATGGAGCGCACGAACCCGGTGGCTGCGATGCCCGCGTTGGCGATGACGACGTCGATGCCGCCGAAGTGCTCGGCGATCTCGTTCGTGACGCGTTCGAGCACGTCCCAGTCGGTGACATCGGCTTCCCAAGCCTTGCCGCCGGTCTGCCGCGCGACCTCTTCGAGCTGGGCCTTCTCGAGCCCGACGAGCGCGAGACGTGCCCCGCGCGCGGCCAGTTGCCTCGCCACCTCGGCGCCGATTCCCCTGGCCGCGCCGGTGATCAGTACCACCTTGCCCGTGACGTCCATGCCGCCACGGTAACTCAACCTACTCCCAGTAAGCTACTGGCAAGTTAAATTGCGCTGAGGCGGTCGACCTCCGCCTGGGTGAGCTCGAGATCGAGGACCGGCGTCAAGTCGTTGAGCTGCTCCAACGTCCGGGCCGACGCGATCGGCGCGGCCACCGTGGGCTGCTGGGCGAGCCACGCGAGAGCCACGGCGGCGACCGTCGTCTCGTGCGTCTCGGCCAGTTCGTCGAGCACCTCGAGCACCTGCAGGCCGTGCTCGTCGAGGTACTTCGAGGCGGCGGTCGCCCGCGCGCTCCGGACCTCGACACCCGGCCGGTACTTGCCGGTCAGGAAGCCCTTGGCGAGCGACCAGTACGGCACGGTGGCCAGGTTGTTCTTCGCGACGACGTCCTGCAGGCCGCCCTCGAACCGGTCGCGGCTGACCAGGTTGTACTCGGGCTGCAGCGCCACGAACTTCGCGAAGCCCTCGCGTTCCTGGATCTCGAGCGCCTTCGCCAGCCGTTCGGCGCTGAAGTTCGACGCCGCGATGTAGCGGACCTTGCCGTCCTTCACGAGCTGGTCGTAGGCGGCCAGCGTCTCCTCGAGCGGCGTGTTCTGGTCGTCGAGGTGGTTGTAGTAGAGGTCGATGTGGTCGATGCCGAGCCGCTTCAGCGACCGCTCGGCGCTGGTCCGGATCGTGTCGCGCTTCTGGTTGTTGAACCCGGCGAGCATGCCGACCTTCGTCGCCACCACGATCTGGTCGCGGTCGCGCTTGGCCAGCCACCTGCCGATGATCGTCTCCGACTCACCGCCTGAGTTGCCCTCCGCCCAGGCCGAGTACACGTCGGCGGTGTCGAGGAAGTTCCCGCCCGCCGCGGTGTAGGCGTCGAGCACGGCGAACGACTGGTCCTCGTCGGCGGTCCAGCCGAAGACGTTGCCACCCAGGCAGAGCCGGGAGACGTTCAGATCTGTGGTGCTCAAGATCGGCATATCGCGAACCTAGTCCGCGTTGTCAACGCACATGACGACTCTTGGGAAGTTCGGTGTCTGGGGTTCGCGGTTCCAGTGGGCGGACCGGATCGACGAGGTGGCCGAGCTGGAGTCGCTCGGCTTCGGCACGTTCTGGCTCGGCAGCTCGCCCGAGTCGGACCTGGCACTGCCGGAGCGGCTGCTCGGTGTCACGAAGTCGATGACGATCGCCACCGGCATCATCAACGTGTGGCAGACGGAGCCGGAGGACGTCTCCCGCTCCTTCCACCGGATCGGCAGCGACCGGCTGGTGCTCGGCGTCGGTGTCGGCCACAAGCAGATCGACCAGGCCTACGAGAAGCCCTACCCCAAGCTGGTGTCGTACCTGGACCGGCTGGACGTGCCGGCCGACCGGCTGCTGCTGGCGGCACTCGGCCCGAAGGTGCTGAAGCTCGCGGCCGACCGGACCGCCGGTGCCCACCCGTACCTGGTCCCGGTGGAGCACACCGCCGAGGCCAGGGAGGTGCTCGGCGGCAAGATCCTCGCGCCGGAGGTCACCGTCGTCGTGGAGGAGGACCCGGAAGCTGCGCGAGCGATCGCACGTGAGCAACTGGGGTACTACTTCACGCTGACGAACTACACGAACAACTGGATGAGGTGGGGATTCTCCGCCGACGAGGTCGCCGCTCCCGGCTCTGACCGGCTGATTGACGCGCTGGTCGCGTGGGGTAGCCCCGATCAGGTGGCTGCGAAGCTGCGGGCGCACCTGGACGCGGGAGCCGACCACGTGGCCATCCAGTCGCTGAACGGCAGGTACGCCGAGTTGGCCGCCGCGCTGGCCCCGTGACACGTGCTCGTAGGATGCGGTCGACACGGCGTTCAGGGCACCTGAGGAGGACGACCGATGCCCATCGCAACCCCCGAGGTCTACGCGGAGATGCTGGACCGGGCCAAGGCGAACGAGTTCGCCTATCCCGCGATCAACGTCACCTCGTCGGAGACTCTCAACGCGGCTCTGCGCGGATTCGCCGAGGCCGAAAGCGACGGCATCATCCAGATCTCGACCGGTGGTGCCGAGTTCGCCTCGGGCACCAAGGTCAAGGACATGGTGACCGGCGCTGTGGCGCTCGCCGAGTTCGCGCACGTCGTCGCGGCGAAGTACCCGGTGAACATCGCGCTGCACACCGACCACTGCCCGAAGGACAAGCTCGACGGGTACGTGCGTCCGCTGATCGCGATCAGCCAGGAGCGGGTGGACAAGGGCGGCAACCCGCTCTTCCAGTCGCACATGTGGGACGGCTCGGCCGTGCCTCTGGAGGAGAACCTCCAGATCGCGAGCGAGCTGCTCGACCTCTCCGCCAAGGCGAAGATCGTCCTCGAGATCGAGGTCGGCGTCGTGGGCGGCGAGGAGGACGGCGTCGACAACGAGATCAACGACAAGCTCTACACGACGCCAGAGGACTACCTGAAGACCGTCGACGCGCTCGGCGCCGGTGAGAAGGGCCGCTACCTGCTCGCCGCGACGTTCGGCAACGTGCACGGCGTGTACAAGCCGGGCAACGTCAAGCTGCGTCCGGAGATCCTCAAGCAGGGCCAGGACGTGGCGGCCGAGAAGCTGGGCCTCCCGGCCGGCTCGAAGCCGTTCGACCTCGTCTTCCACGGCGGCTCCGGCTCGCTGCTGGAGGAGATCCACGAGGCCGTGTCGTACGGCGTCATCAAGATGAACATCGACACGGACACGCAGTACGCCTTCACCCGCCCGATCGCGGCGCACATGTTCCAGAACTACGACGGTGTGCTGAAGATCGACGGCGAGGTCGGCAACAAGAAGACCTACGACCCGCGCAGCTACCTCAAGGCCGCTGAGCAGGCCATGGCCGCACGCATCGCCCAGGCGTGCGAGCACCTCAAGTCGTCGGGCCGCATGATCGCGGGCTGACCACTGCACGTGAGAAGGGCCCCGGCGCTTGCCGGGGCCCTTCTCGTTCAGCTGGGTTTCAGTCGTGAGGCGATCATCTGCGTCTCCGGCCGGCGGATCGCCATGTCCCCTGCCGTCCACAGCACGGCCAGCAGCACGGCGGTGACCGCGGCCGACGAGAACGAGATCGGCGGCCCCCACAGGTACTCCTGCTGGAACCAGATGCCGACGTACCCGACCGTCGTGACGGCCGCCGACCCCAGCACGGCCGCAGCCGGCGTGGGCATCCTGACGACGTGCGCCGCGTCGATCGCGAGCCCGACGAGGACCAGGAACAGCGGCACGGCCGACTTCGGGAAGTCGATGCCCGCGAGCATCGGCCAGATCAGGCACCGGTACGCGACATAACCACCCGCGACGGCCGTGGCCGCCCACGGCTTGCCGATCGTGCGCCGTGCGATCACCAGCACGATGGCCGCCGCCACGAGCCCCCACACCGGGTAGACCCAGTCCGCGATCGGCAGCGCGAAGTTCACGACGGCCTCGCGCCCGATCGGAACCCCGAGCTGGTCGGCGGCGAACTGCAGCAGAATCGGCTCGGCCTCGGGCCTACCGTTGTCGTAGGCCTGCAGCGCGCGCACGCCGTACTCCTGGTGCTGGTTGGGGAACCAGACGTTCTCCAGGAAGAAGAACCACAGCGCGACCAGGCCGAACGTCCTCGCGTTCCCCGCGGGGAAGTACTTCATCCACCCGCGGATCGCGCCGGCCAGCATGACGGCCGTGCCCAGGTAGAGCAGCGCGTGCGACCCGGACCAGCTCGTGATGTCGAGTCCGTTGATGCGGTGGTTGATTACGTCGATCGGCAGGGCGACGAGGAAGATCCCACAGCCGACCTGCATCAGCCTGACGGTGAGCTTGTCGGCCCCGTACCCGGTGAACGTGTGGAACAACGTCAGCCCGACCACGATCACCGTGCCCACGGTGTTGATCAGGTGCGGCGGCGCCAGGTCGTCGCGCAACCACTTGAAGTGCCACGAGACGTCCCACGACGACCCGATCAGCTTGAGGAGCAGACCTAGGAGCCACAGCTGGTAGAGCTGCTTCGTGAGCGTCGCCGGTGTCTCTCTGCCGGGCTCGCCCCGCTCCCAGTACTGGTCCCGGAACTGCCTTACCCCCTGAATCATCCGAACATCATGAGCTGCCGGTTGGTGTGCTGGAAGCGAAACGCACCCTGGTTTTACCCTGATGTTTCCATTTCGTATGCACGTTCGGGTGAACGGCATTGATCTGTTCGGCCCAGCGCGCAACCATGCGGCCATGAGCAAGAAGATCATCGCTGGAGTGCTCGTCACCGCTCTGCTGCTGGCCGTTGTGGCCGCGGTCATGAGGGTCTTCATCTCGTAAAGTCGGTTCGTGCGGCACGATGGGCCGCATGGTTGAGAACCTCCTCGGGCCAGAGCCGACTCGTCTTCCCGACCGTCCTGAGGCGCAGGCCGCTGCTGACGGTGGCACGGATCCCGGCAAGATCGTGCGGGCCTACCCGGACTTCTCGGAGGCTTGGGCGCTGCTGGCTGAACGGGCGTTGCACGCTGGAGACCCGGTGGCCGCCTATGCGTATGCGCGGACCGGGTACCACCGCGGGCTGGATCAGTTGCGGCGGGCCGGGTGGAAGGGCTTTGGGCCGGTTCCGTGGGACCACCGGCCCAATCAGGGATTCTTGCGGGCGCTCGGGGCGTTGGCTCGGGCTGCTCGGGAGATCGGGGAGGACGAGGAGTGGGAGCGGTGCTCTCAGTTCTTGGCCGACTCCGATCCCAAGGCGCCGGCTGCGCTCGGGCTGGCCTGATCTGAATCGGGTGCGTCGGCAGGTTGTCCGGCCTGCCGACACCAACTCAACACGTTCGGCCCCTTTCGACGTTTGCGTCAAGCGGAGCAGTCTCGCTGTGACGGACCAGAGGGGTGGACATGCCGGGCTTCTACACGGACCCGCAGGGACGGGTCAGGCCGATTCGGGGGAAGGGCACCAGCTACGTCGTGGCCGGTGCGTTGGCGTTGGGTGTTGTCGGGTCGTCGGGAGGCGTTGCCTCGATCGGCGGCGGTGCCGGCGGGGCGGCTCCGGCCGGCGGTGGCACGTCGTCCACGCAGTTGCGCGCCCGCAAGTCGGACGGCCAGAAGGCGGCGCGGAAGGGCGATGCGAACGCGGCCTGGCAGCGCATGGGGCTGCGCCAGCTGCGCCGGACCGCTCGGCAGCAGGCGGAGTGCCTGGCCGTGTCCTTCGGCGAGGTTCGCGAGTTCTTCACGCGCACCCGCTGCACCTCCTTGGAACGCGTCCTGTTCGCGGTGACGGACGGCGCGGGCAACGTGGCCGCGGTTTCCGTTGTCTGGGTGGGATTGCCGAGTGATGGCGATGCCCGGAAGTTCCGCACCTTGATGGACCGCCACGGCAGCGGCGACATCCGTCCACTCGGGTCGGCTGTGCTGGGCCTGGCCGACATCCAGTTCACCGGTCTGCGCTACGGCAGCGACCGCGACGGCAAGAGGGTCACCGCAGCGGAGGCGGAGAACGCCACGGGCAACGGCTTCGACCACGAGACGCTGGACGCGATCGCCGAGGTGGCCGCGTACCTCCCGCCGGTGTGAGGCTGCTCGCCCGCGAGATCGAAACCGCTCACCCGCAGGTTGTGCCTGGTGGTCGTTGGACGAAGACTGGCGGCTGCAGGTCGAACTAGCGGTGGAGTGCGTGTGGGTGCGGTCAAGGAAGCTGTCGGGCGTGCGCTGACGCGGTGGCGCAGGGCCGCGTTGGTGATCGTCCAAACTGCTCTGTCCGCCGGCCTTGCCTGGGTCGTGGCGACGCTTGTCGTCGGGCACCAGCACCCGTTCTTCGCGCCGATCGCCGCGGTTGTGTGTCTCGGGGTTTCGCTGGGACAACGGCTGCGGCGCGTCAGCGAGCTCGTGGTCGGCGTGTCGGTTGGCGTCGGAGTGGGTGACGCGCTGATCAGCTTTATCGGCAGCGGGCCGTGGCAGATCGCGCTCGTGGTCGGGCTTGCCATGTCGGCGGCGGTGTTGCTGGACGGTGGGTCGGTCATCGCGTTGCAGGCGGGGAGCAGCGCGGTTCTCGTGGCGACGTTGCTGCCGCCCAGCGCGGGTGGTGGGTTCGACCGGATGATCGACGCGTTGACCGGTGGGCTGGTGGGGCTTGCTGTGGCGGCGCTTCTTCCTGCGAACCCCGTCACGGTGGCGCAGCGGCAGCTCAAGGCGCTCACCAACACCCTCAGCAGTGCGCTGCGGAACCTCGCCGAGGCCCTTGCGGAGAAGGACGCGGTCAAGGCGGCCGGGGTGCTCGCGGAGTTGCGGACCAGTCAGAGCACCATCGACGACTACAAGGCTGCGCTGCAGACCGGGAGTGAGATCGCGAGGATCGCGCCGATTCGATGGCGGTCCAAGGATGAGCTCACCAGGTATCAGACGGCGGCCGGGCCCGTGGACTACGCGATCAGGAACACGCGGGTGCTGGCGCGGCGGGCCATGGCCGCGCTCAAGGCCTCCGAGCAGATTCCGGACGGGGTGCCGGATGTGCTGAAGGACTACGCGGACGCCGTTGACTGCCTCAAGGCCGAACTGGAGAAGGGCAAGACTCCCAAGCAGACGCGGGAGGCCGTGCGGAACGCCGCGCGGCATCTGACCGCGCGGCGTCTCGGCGGGGACGGGTTCTCGTCCAAGGTCGTGCTGGCGCAGATCCGGAGTGTCGCGGTGGATCTGTTGCAGTCGACCGGGCTCAGCCGGAGTGAGGCCATGGAGGCGTTGCCGCCGCTCAGCCCTCCGGCCGATGCAGGAGGCCGTGCAGAAGCGAGTGGACCTGCTCGTGATCGCGAGGATCAGCCAGGACGCACGAAGCGCCCGTGATGGCGTACCACTCCTCCGCGCCCTCGTAGCGGACCAGTGCGCGCAGCTTTCCGTCGTCGGAGAGTTCCGTGCACAGTTCCAGGTCGCCGGTGATGACGCCGACCTCGTCGGTCATCACGCCACCAGGGGCCGCTGCGAAAAGCGAGGAGAGTGTGGTCATCCGTTGCAGGTTCCCAGCATCGTCGTCAACGCGTCCTTCTCGCTTTGCTGCACGGTCAGGTCGTAGTAGTCCTTGGTACGTACCCACATCTTGGCGTACGTGCACCTGTAGGACTGCAGAGGCGGCTGCCAGGTCGACGGGTCCTGGTCGCCTTTGGCCTGGTTGACGTTGTCCGTCACTGCGATCAGCTGCGGGCGGGTCGTGTCGTTGGCGAAGGACTGACGCCTGGACTGGGTCCAGGACGAGGCACCGGAGCGCCAGGCCTCTGCCAGGGCCACGATGTGGTCGATGTCCACGTCGGAGGCCGCCGTCCAGGTCGCGCCGTCGTAGGGCGAGAACCAGCGGCCCGAGGTGGCGGCGCAGCTGGAGTCGGTCACGACGTTCGTGCCGTCGCGCTTGAGGACGTACTCACGGGTGTTGCAGGTTCCCTCCTTGGCGATCCAGTGAGGGAACTTGTCGCGTGAATAGCCCGTCATCGAGCCTTCCGCGCGGACGGTCAGAGCCGCCAGGTGCGTGCGGGCCTCCGTGAGGGTGGGGATGTTGTCCGGGGTCGCAAGTGCAGGGGAAACAGAACCAAAGGTGAGTGCCAGTGCGGCAACTGGGACACCAATGATTCGGTTAACTTTTGACATTGTCCCGACCTTCCTTGTTGGAAGTGATCGGGAACCACCCTTAGTCACATTGCGGAATTAGGCAATGCCTTTGGGTGACACTCAAGTGAACTACAGACGCACGGCTAGACGCCACGGACCAGGCGCAAGTCCTCGGTGTGGCGGTACCAGGTCCACTTGTCGACCGGGCGCGGATGCTTGTGACCGTCCAAAACGGCCGTTGTGGGCAGGCAGCCGAGCTGGAACGCGCGTGGGCGGCTTTCCCGGACGCGAGAGCCGAGGAGGCGTTTGTTGACAATTCGCACCACCAGGCCCAAGCCGCCCTCGGTGTCCGGTGTGCACTCGATGCGTGAGGCCTGGCCGCGCAGCACGTTGTCGGCGTCGCTGTAACCAACGCCACGAACCGGTGACAAGACGCCGAGGCCCATCAGCACGCCGCCCACGTCGTCGCGCACGAACGGGACGGGATCTACGTCACCGTTCAGGGCGATGTCGAGTGCGCGGGCGGGGTCCGTCGAGAGGCCCCACAGCGCGGCGACGCGCGAATCGCCCACGGGGACGTAACCGAGCGCTACCGAGCCGAGCTTCTCCTTGCGCAGCAACCGCAACGCCACGGCGGCGAGGTCGGCGTCCGTGCCCACGACGATGAGCCGTTCCGCGTCCAGGTGTTGATCTACGTGGTCCTTGCCGGGACGGGCGGGAACGGCCTGCACCCCGTCACGTTGAGTGATCATTGGCAACTGCGTGTTTCCGCAGGCCAACACGATTCCGCGCACGGTCATCTCCTGGTCTACGCTCGCTTACCGGCATTCGCTCGAACCAGTCCAAGCGCTTGGAGTTTCACATGCCGGCCGTCGTGCTGATCGGTGCCCAGTGGGGCGATGAGGGCAAGGGCAAGGCCACCGACATCCTCGGTGAGCGTGTCCAGTGGATCGTCCGCTACCAGGGTGGCAACAACGCGGGTCACACCGTGGTCCTCCCGGACGGTCAGAAGTTCGCCCTGCACCTCATCCCGTCCGGCATCCTCACGCCCGGTGTGAAGAACGTCATCGGCAACGGTGTCGTCGTCGACCCCGGCGTCCTGCTCGAGGAGCTCGCGGGCCTGGAGGAGAAGGGCGTCGACACCAGCGGCCTGCTGATCTCGTCGGACGCGCACTTGATCATGCCGTACCACGTGGCCATCGACAAGGTGACCGAACGCTACCTGGGCAAGGCGAAGATCGGCACCACCGGCCGCGGCATCGGCCCCGCCTACCAGGACAAACTGGCTCGCGTCGGCGTGCGCGTGCAGGACCTGCTGGACGAGAAGATCCTCCGGCAGAAGGTCGAGGCCGCGCTCGACTTCAAGAACCAGGTGCTGGTCAAGGTCTACAACCGCAAGGCGCTCGACCCCGACCAGGTCGTCGACCAGGTGCTGGAGCGCGGTCAGCACTTCGTGCACCGCATCGCGGACACCCGCCTGCTGCTCAACCAGGCGCTGGACCGCGACGAGATCGTGGTGCTGGAGGGCTCGCAGGGCACGCTGCTCGACGTCGACCACGGCACCTACCCGTTCGTCACGTCGTCCAACCCGACCTCGGGTGGCGCGACGGTGGGCTCCGGCGTCGGGCCGACCCGCATCAGCACCGTGATCGGCATCCTGAAGGCCTACACGACCCGCGTGGGCTCCGGTCCGTTCCCGACCGAGCTGCACGACGACATGGGCGAGTACCTGCGCAAGCAGGGCGGTGAGTTCGGTGTCACCACCGGGCGTTCGCGCCGCACCGGCTGGTTCGACGCCGTGATCGCCCGCTACGCCTCGCGCGTCAACGGCATCACCGACTACTTCCTCACCAAGCTCGACGTGTTGTCCGGCCTGGAGAAGGTGCCGGTCTGCGTCGCGTACGAAGTGGACGGTCGCCGTGTCGACGAGATGCCGATGACGCAGACCGACGTGCACCACGCCGTGCCGGTCTACGAGGAGCTGCCCGGCTGGTTCGAGGACATCTCCCACTGCCGCGAGTTCGACCAGCTGCCGGCCAACGCCAAGGCGTACGTCGAGTACCTGGAGAGCATCATCGGCGCCCGCGTGTCGGCGATCGGCGTCGGCCCCGGCCGCGACCAGACGATCGTCCGCCACGACGTTCTCGGCTGATACCGACCCATCTCGAAGTGTGACGCTTTTTCACGATTTGGGCGTCGTTGACGAAGGGCCGCGGCTCGCCTGCAATTCAGCGCCGTGGCCCTTTCTCTTGTTCGAAACCGACGCTACCGGTGCGGTGGATCAGCCCGGTCGCACTGGTTCTGCTGTGGCAACTGGCCAGTTCAACGGGTGTGCTCGCGCCCGAGAAACTGGCATCGCCGCTGACGGTCGCACAGTCCGCCGCTGAGCTCATCGCGGACGGCCAATTGATCGACGCATTTCTCGTTTCACTGGGCCGCGTTTTCTTCGCATTTCTCATCGGCGGCACGGTCGGTGTCGTGCTCGGGCTGGTTTCCGGTCTTTCCCGGTGGGGCGAGACATTGCGGATCCACCGGTCCAGATGCTGCGGACGCTCCCGCACCTCGGCCTGATCCCGCTGTTCATCCTGTGGTTCGGCATCGGCGAGGAACCCAAGCTCGCGCTGGTCGCGGCCGGGTGGCGTTCCCGCTCTACCTCAACCTGCACGCCGGCATCCGGCAGAGCGAAAGTCCTGGGCTACCGCCGGATCGAACGGGTCGTGCACGTCGTGCTGCCGTCCGCGCCGGGTCAGACCGAGCAGCGCGTAGACCACGAGGCCGACGACCACGACGTCGGTGCGGAGGAACTCACGGGCGTTGTTGATCAGGAAGCCGAGACCGGCGTCGGCGTTGATCTGCTCGCCGACGATCAGCGACAGCCACGCGGTGCCGAGCGCGATCCGCAGTCTCACCAGGGTTTGCGGCACAGCCGTACTCGTTCCAGGGCGAGCATTACCGGGTGCAGGACGCGACTGTGCTGGCCGCACCCGATCCGGTGCCGCCGATCTACTTCGGTGGTTCGTCCGACGCTGCCCTGCCGGTGGCGGCTCGGACCGCCGACGTGTACCTGACCTGGGGCGAACCGCCGCAGGACGTGGCGGCGAAGATCGCGCGGGTGTGGGAGCTGACGGACCGGCGGATCCGGTTCGGCATCCGCCTGCACACGATCAGCCGCGACTCGTCGGCGGAAGCGTGGGCGGCGGCGTCACGACTGCTCGACGCGCTGGATCCGGCCGCGGTGGCGAAGGCGCAGGAGCAGCTGCGGGCATCGGAATCCGTTGGCCGGCAACGGATGCTGGCGTTGCACGGCGGCGACCTCGGCCGTGGCGTGCGCGGCCTGGAGATCTACCCGAACCTGTGGGCGGGCGTCGGGCTCGTTCGAGGCGGCGCGGGCACTGCTCTCGTCGGCTCCCACGCGGAGGTCGCCGACCTCGTCGAGGAGTACCACTCCATCGGGATCAGCGAGTTCGTCCTCTCCGGCTATCCCCACCTGGAAGAGGCTACTGGTTCGGCGAGGGCGTGCGGCCCCTGCTGAAGCAACGCGGGTTGCTCGACGGGGACCGCACGCTCGCACTCGCTAGCGCTTGACCTTGGCCTCCACGGCCGTGTCGGGGTTGTCCGCGAACACGCCGTCGATGCCGGTCTTGAAGAACACGTCGTACTCCTCGAAGGCCCGGCCGTACGCGGCCGGGTCGGTCGAGGACCTGAAGTCGGCGGGCAGGAACGAGTTCTCGTTGCGGAACGTCCACGAGTGGACGACCAGGCCGACCTTGTGCGCGTCCTTCACGACGTTCGTCGGCGCCTTGAGGAAGCCGGCGGCGTCCCGCGGGATGATCAGGTCCTTGTGCAGGCCGACACCGTCCGCGTAACCGCGGATCTCGCGCAGACCCGCCGGGGTGACCAGGTCGGCGTAGGTGCGCTTGTCACCGGCCACGATGAAGTCGTACGGCGCGCCGGAAGCGTTGACCAGCTGCACGAGCGGCACCCGTAGAGACTTGTTCAGCTCCTTGAGGTTCGCGACCTCGAACGACTGCACGTAGACCTTGGCGCTGCGGCGGTTCAGGCCGTTGCGGTTGAGCACGTCGACGAGCTTCGGCTCCAGCGCGAGACCGATCGACTGGAAGTACGTCGGGTGTTTGGTCTCCGGGTAGATTCCGATCTCGCGGTGCAGCTCGCGGGACAGGCGCTTGGTGAGGTCGATGACCTCCTGCAGCGTCGGCACCTCGAAGCGGCCGTCGTAGAGTGTGTTGCGCGGGCGGATCGCCGGGATGCGTTCCTTGGCGCGCAACGTCTTCAGCTCGGCGAGCGTGAAGTCCTCCGTGAACCAGCCGGTGACCGGCGTACCGTCGATGACCTTGGTCTTCTTGCGGTCGGCGAACTGCGGCTTGGCCGAGACGTCGGTGGTGCCGCCGATCTCGTTCTCGTGCCTGGCGACCAGCTTGCCGTCCTTCGTGGACACCAGGTCCGGCTCGATGTAGTCGGCGCCCGTGCGGGCGGCGAGCTCGTATGCCGCGAGCGTGTGCTCCGGCCGGTACGCCGACGCGCCGCGGTGCCCGATCACGATCGGGCCCTTGTCGTCGTGTGCCGACGCGGAGGGCAGGGACGCCACCACCGCACCCGCGAAAACGAGGACTGCGGCGGCTAGACCTCTCCGGTACATCGTTCGACCTCCCAGTTCGTGTTGAGAGCGCACCCAAGCATCGCAACACGAAATGCAGGTGAACGGTTACTCACGGGAAAGCGCGGCTTCCTCCAAGTCCAGTTCGCGCAGCACCCGGAACAGGACCTCGTCGTCGATCTCGCCGACGTCGCGCGCCTTGATGAACTCGTCACGTTCCGCGCTCAGCATCATCCTGCGCAGTCGTCGATACGCGGCCGCTGGACTCTCCTCCTCCTGACGGCCGAGCCGTTCCCAGGCGGCGTTGCCCCGGTGCTCGGCGAGCGCCCGCAGCTGGTCACGCACGTGGTCGGGGACGTCCTCGATCTCCTGGTCGAGCCGGTCGACCGCCGCCTGCGCCGCGCGGTGCTGGATCTGCGCCTCTGCCAGCGCGTCCTTGCGCGCGTCGTCGCCCTCGAAGCCGATCTTGTTGATCACCCAGGGCAGCGTCGTGCCCTGCAGCAGCAGGGTGGAGACCGTGACGACGAAGGCGCAGAAGACGATGATCTCCCTGCCCGGGACGTCCTGCGGGATCGCGGCCGCCGCGGCGAGCGTCACCACCCCGCGCATGCCCGCCCACGCGATCACCGTGACCTGGCCCAGATGCGGCCAGCGCTCGCGTTCTCGCAAGCGTTTGGACAGGTACAACGGCACGTACGAGGCGGGGTACATCCAGACGAACCGCGCGAGGATCGTCGCCAGCAGCACCGCCCCGGCACCGAGCAGCAGCGTCACGTCGAGGTCGACGTCGCTGATGATCGCCGACACCTGCAGGCCGATGAGCGCGAAGACGAACGACTCCAGCAGCACGTCCACCGACCGCCACACCGCCGCGTCCTGCAGCCGGGTCGTGTAGGTGCCGCGCGGCGAGTGGTGGCCGACGTAGAGGCCCGCGACGACGACCGCGAGCACACCGGAGACGTGCGCGGCCTCCTCGGCGAGCAGGTAGGCGCCGAACGGCACGAGCAGACCGAGCGCGCTCTCCAGCACACCCTCGCAGAGCCGTTTGCGCAGGAACCTGACCAGCACGCCCACCAGCAGGCCGATCGCGATGCCGCCCGCCGTGACGAGCAGGAACATCCCGACGCTCTCGGCGGGGTGCATGGCCGCTCCCGCCGCGGCCGCCACCGCGACCTTGAACGCGGTCAGCGCCGTGGCGTCGTTGATGAGGCTCTCGCCGACCAGCAGTGTCATCGCCCGGCGTTGCAGGCCGAGCTTGCGCCCGATCGCGACGGCCGCGACGGCGTCAGGCGGGGCGACCACCGCGCCGAGGACCAGCGCGGCGGCGAACGGCAGTTCGGGGAAGACCAGCTTCGCCGTGACACCGACGACGAACGTCGTGAACAGCACCAACCCGACCGCGAGCAGGCCGATCGGCCGCAGGTTCGCGCGGATGTTCAGGTACGAGCTGTCCAGCGCGGCGCTGTAGAGCAGCGGCGGCAGGACCAGCACCAGGATCAGGTGCGGGTCCAGCTCGAACTCCGGCACGCCGGGGATGAACGAGACCACGAGCCCGACCGCGACCAGCACCAGTGGTGCCGACCAGTTCAGCCGGCGGGCGATGGACGTCACGACCAGCGCCCCGAGCAACAGCAGCAGAAGTTCAGGCCCGTGCATGTCGCTCATTCTGCGTAAAGATGGACCCCATGACCTGTTCGCACGTGGGAGCGCTGCCCGCTTCGGTGGCGCCGGAGTCGGCCGAGGGCTGTGTCGACTGCCTTGCTGAGGGTGAGCGCAACTGGGCTCACCTGCGGATGTGCCTTTCCTGCGGGCACGTGGCGTGCTGCGACTCGAGCCCGGGCAAGCACGCGACCGCGCACTACAAGTCGTCCCAGCATCCAGTCATGCGCTCGTTCGAGCCGGGCGAGGACTGGCGCTGGTGCTATGTGGACAGTGCGGTCGTGTAAGCGCCACGGCGCTTCTTTGCAATCCCTTTGGATTGATCGTCTAACGCTGTGATCGGCCCCACAGTACGGTTCGAGCGTGGCCAACCCCGACCTCGCCCGCATCGTCGCGGAGCACGACGAGGAGATGCCGTCGCGGTCGCTCTCACCACGGTGGGAGCGGGCGCTGTGGATCGCCGGCCTGCTGATCGCACTGCTGGTGCTCAAGCAGGTGTTCTTCCCGTTCGCCAAGGGAAGCCAGTACTACCTGATCATCTTCCTGGCGGTGACGCTGCCGCTCGTGTACCTGTCGTACGGCCGCGGGCACTCACCCAAGGTCGTCGACTGGGTACTGGCCGCGCTGGCGTTCGTCGCCGGCTCGTACCCGCTGTTCGGGGGCTTTGACGAGTTCCTGAACCGGCAGGGGCAGCTCACGCCGCTCGACGTGGCAGCGGGCGCGGTGTTGCTCGTGCTGATCCTGGAGGCGTGCCGACGCACGACCGGGTGGGTGCTGCCCGTGGTGTGCGTGGCGTTCATCGCCTACGCCTACTACGGCGGGTTCCTGCCGCCGTCGTGGTCGATCTCGCACTCCGGCGTCGACTTCGCGCAGATCATCAACGGGTTCTTCAACGACGCCAGCGGGTTCTACGGGACACCTCTGGACGTCGCGGCGACCTACATCGTGCTGTTCACGATCTACGGCGCTGTCCTGAACGCGTCCGGCGCCGGGAAGTTCTTCGTCGACATCAGCTTCGCGGCCTTCCGGAAGTCGCGGACGGCCCCCGGCCGCACCGCGGCGACCGCCGGCTTCCTGCTGGGCACGGTCTCCGGGTCGGGCACGGCGACGACCGTGTCGCTGGGTGCGGTGACGTGGCCGATGCTGCAGAAGGCCGGGTATCCCAAGGAGAACGCGGGCGGTCTGCTCGCGGCGTCGGGCATCGGCGCGATCCTGTCGCCGCCCACGCTGGGAGCCGCCGCGTTCATCATCGCCGAGTACCTGCAGGTGTCGTACCTGTCGGTGCTGATCTGGGCGATCATCCCGACGCTGCTCTACTACCTGGGCATCGCGCTGGCCGTGGAGGCCGACGCCCGGCGGTTCGGGGCGAAGCCGGTCGACGTGGGCGCGCCGCGGTTCTGGGACGTGCTGAAGCTCGGCTGGTACCACTTCCTGTCGCTCGGGATCATCATCGTCTTCCTCGCGCTGGACATCCCCGTCTACCGCGCGGTCGTGTACGCGACGGGGGTGGCGGCGCTGTTCGCGTTGATCAACCACCGGCGCGACTGGTTCCGGCTGGTGGCCGACGCGCTCTCGACCGGGGTGCGCTCGGCGTTGCCGGTGATCGCGGTGTGCGCGGCTGCGGGCGTGATCACGTCGACGATCACGAAGACCGGACTGGGGCAAGCGCTTGCGGGGTCGCTGGTGGACCTGGCTTCGGCGCTGAGCTCGTCCGAGACCGTGATCCTGATGCTGACGGCGGTGTTCGCGGCCGTCGCGGTGTCGGTGCTCGGCCTGGCCGTGCCGGTGACGGCGTCGTTCATCATCTCGTGGGTCGTCATCGGCCCGGCGTTGATCACGCTGGGCGTCGAGCCGGCCGAGACCGCGATGTTCATCTTCTACTACGCGGTGTTGTCCGAGGTCACGCCGCCAACGGCGCTCGCCGCCGTGGCTGCTGCCGCGCTGACCGGCGGCGACGTCATGAAGACGATGTGGCAGACGTGGAAGTACACGCTCCCGGCGTTCCTGGTGCCGCTGGCGTTCGTGCTGACCGACTCCGGCGCCGGGCTGCTGTTGCGCGGGCCGTTGCTGGATTCGGTGTGGACGTTCGGCGCGTCCGCCCTGGGAGTGGCTGCCCTGGCCGTTCTCACGGGCGGCTGGCTGTTCGGTCCCGCGCGCTGGCCGGAGCGCGTGCTGTGCGTGCCGGCGGCGTTGTTCCTGCTCTATCTGCAACCGTTGACGATCGCCATCGGGGCCGGGTTCCTCGTGGTGGCCGTGGCGGTCCACCTGGTTACTCGTGGGAGGGTTCGTGATGCTGCGTAAGTACGCGATCGGTGCGATCGCTTTGGCGCTCGTGGTTTCCGGGTGTGGCGGCAAGCGCACGCCCACGACGCCGGACGCGTCGGGTGGCAACGCGTCGTGCGAGGCGTCCGACGGCCGGATCACCATCGCGACCGGCAACTCCGGTGGCGTGTACTTCGTGGTCGGCGGTGGCCTCGCGAAGCTGATCTCCGACAACTCGAAGCTGAAGGCGTCCTCCGCGGAGACCGGCGCCTCCGTGCAGAACATCCAGCAGCTCGTCGGCGGCACGTACGACATCGCGTTCTCGCTCGCCGACACGGCGGCGGACGCGGTGAACGGCACCGGCGCGTTCAACGGCAAGAAGGAGAAGATCGCGGCGCTGTCGCGGATCTACCCGAACTACACGCAGGTGCTCGTCCGCGCCGACTCCGGCATCAACTCCGTCGCGGACATGAAGGGCAAGCGGATCTCGACCGGGTCGCCGAAGTCCGGCACCGAGGTGATCGCCGGACGGCTGCTGAAGTCGGCGGGGCTGAACATCGACTCCGACGTCGCCGCCCAGCGCCTCGACCTGACCAAGACCGCAGACGGGATGAAGGACGGCAGCATCGACGGCCTGATCTGGTCGGGCGGTCTGCCGACGCCGCAGATCACGGACATCACGACGTCGTTGAAGGACCGGGTGAAGTTCATCGACATCACTCCGCTGCTGCCGGAGATGAAGAAGATCAGCCCCGTCTACGACACCGGGACGATCCCGGCTGCGACGTACGGGACCTCGGAAGTTCCGACGATCGTCGTACCGAACCTGCTCCTCGTTCGCGAGGACTTCGCGGCCAACAACGCGTGCGCGGTGACCAAGCTGATCTTCGACAAGAAGGCTGACCTGGAGAAGGTGCACCCGGCCGTGAAGGACATCGACAAGGCCAAGGCCGGCGCCTCCGACCCCGTCCCGCTGCACCCTGGGGCGAAGCAGGCACTCGGCTGAACTACGCTGGAGCATCGTGCGCGTCCTGGTCATCGGGTCTGGAGCCCGTGAGCATGCCCTTGTCCTCGCGTTGTCGCGCGATCCGCAACTGACTGCCTTGGCGTGCGCGCCGGGCAACGCAGGCATCGCGGGACACGCCGAGATCTACGGCGTGGACGTCGCAGATGCTTCGGCGGTCGCCACCCTCGCGAAGGAGTGGAAGGCCGACCTCGTCGTCGTCGGCCCCGAACAACCGCTGGTCGTCGGGGCCGCTGACGCGGTCAGGGCCCTCGGCATCCCGTGCTTCGGCCCGTCCAAGGCCGCAGCTCGGATCGAGGGCTCCAAGGCGTTCGCGAAGGACGTCATGAACGCGGCGGGTGTGCCGACCGCGCACAGCGAGGTCGTCGACAACCCGGCCCGCCTGGACGCCGCGCTGGGGCGGTTCGGCCCCACGTGGGTCGTGAAGGACGACGGCCTGGCCGCGGGCAAGGGCGTCGTCGTGACGTCGGACCTGGCGGCCGCGCGGGCGCACGCGATGACGTTGCTCGACGGCGGGCACCCGGTGCTGCTGGAGTCCTTCCTGGACGGTCCGGAGGTGTCGCTGTTCTGCGTCACCGACGGTGTTTCCGTCGTGCCGCTGATCCCGGCGCAGGACTTCAAGCGCGTGGGTGACGGAGACCACGGCCCGAACACCGGTGGCATGGGCGCTTACGCTCCGCTGCCGTGGGCGCCTGAAGGTCTTGTCGCGGAGATCGTTTCGCGGTGCGTGCAGCCCGTGGTCGACGAGCTGCGGGCGCGCGAGACGCCGTTCGTCGGTCTGCTCTACGCGGGTCTGGCGCTGACGTCGTCCGGCGTGCAGGTGATCGAGTTCAACTGCCGCTTCGGTGACCCGGAGACCCAGTCGGTGCTCGCACTGCTGAAGTCGCCGATCTCCTCCCTGTTCCTCGCGGCGTCGACCGGTGCGCTGGCCGAGCTGCCCCCGCTGGAGTGGGAGAACGGCTACGCCGTGACCGTGGTCGTCGCCGCGGAGGGCTACCCCGGCCGGCCGCGCACGGGTGACGTGATCACCGGCTCCGAGTCCGAGGGCGTGCTGCACGCCGGTACGCGTCGTCGTGAGGACGGCGCCGTGGTCTCCGCCGGCGGCCGCGTGCTGTCCGTCGTGGGCACCGGCAAGTCGCTGTCGAAGGCACGCGAGCGCGCCTACAAGAAGATCGCGGACATCCACCTCACCGGCTCGCACCACCGTTCGGACATCGCGCTGAAGGCGGTCGACGGCAAGATCACGGTGCCGTGAGCCTGCTCGGGTGCGTGCTCGGCGGGGCCGTGGGCGACGGCCTCGGCGCGCCGATCGAGTTCTCCTCGATCGACGTGATCCGCCGTCAGTACGGCCCTTCCGGTGTCGTCGACCTTCCTGTCCTGGAGATCACCGACGACACCCAGATGCTGCTGTTCACCTTGGAGGGTCTGCTGCTCGCGCGGCAGCACGGCATCGACCCCGTGCTGTCCGTGCGCGCGGCGTACGGCCGCTGGCTCCACACCCAGGGCGGCCCGGTCGTGGCGTCCGACGGCTGGTTGATGGCGGACCAGCGTCTGCATTCACGCAGGGCGCCGGGCCACACGTGCATCACCGCCTTGCAGCACAACGAGAAGAACAACTCGAAGGGCTGCGGCGGCGTGATGCGCGCCGCCCCCGTCGCCGTGTGGTCCCGCGACGTGCGCGAGGTGTTCACGTTGGCGGCGGAGACGGCGCGCCTGACCCACCACCACCCGAGCGGCTACCTGTCGGCAGGCGTGCTGGCGGTGATGGTGCAGGCCCTGCTGGGCGGCACGGACCTGCCGTCGGCGGTGGCAGTCGCACGCGCCGAACTGGTCCGCTGGGACGGCCACGAGGAACAGACCTCGTTGCTGGACAAGGTGATGGGCCTCGGCCCGCTCACGCCAGAACAGATCGAATCCGAACTGGGCGGGGGCTGGGTCGGCGAAGAGGCCCTGGCCATCGGCCTGCACGCCGCCCTGGTGGCCCCCGACTTCCCCACCGCCGTACGCGTCGCCGTCAACCACTCGGGCGACAGCGACTCGACGGGCTCCATCTGCGGCAACATCCTGGGGGCCCGTGACGGCGTGGCCGTCATCCCCGAGTCGTGGCTCGCCGTGCTCGAGCTGCGAGACGTTGCCGAGCGCCTGGCTCTCAGCTGGTGACGGGAATCCACAACTCGGCCTTGGCCGTGTCCCCGTCGATCTGCGTGTGCAACATCGACGGCCCTTCGACACTCTGGTAGCTGTTGGACGGGAACCACTGCGTGTAGACGTCCCGCCACATGTGCTGAATGGTCTCGGGGTACGGCCCTTCCGCCTTGAACACGGCCCACGTGTTCTTCGGCACGGTGATGATCTCCATGTCCTCCGGCGCCTCCTTGCTGGTCACCACGCCGTGGAAGTAGTCGAGGCGGTCGCCCTCCTCGTTGCCTTCCTGGTTGCCGGTGAGCGCCACGAGGCCTTCGGGCTCCCCGTCGCTGAGCTGTTTCAGCCGTTCCAGCGTCGGCATCCCGATGCCCTTGATGAACTCCACGATCGCGGGGTTCATCCCGAGGTGCACCAACGGCACCCGCGTCCCCCGGCCAACGACCTGGAACGCGTCCTTCTCGACGATCCGGTACTCCATGCTCGTACTCCCTTCGACAATCAGCTTGAACGTGAGAATCTGCTGCGACTGCAACGGTTTCTTGCCGGCTCGAGCCTCCTGCGGCCCGACCCCGTGCATGGCCTTGAACGCCCTGGCGAAGGCCTCGTTGGACCCGTAGCCCCACCGGATGGCGATGTCCAGCAACGAGTCGTGTCCACTGAGGACCTCGTTGGCCGCCTTCGTGAGCCTCCTGCGCCGGATGTACTCGCTCAGCGGAATCCCGGCGAGCGCGCTGAACATCCTTCTGAGGTGGTACTCACTCGTACCGGCGATCCGCGCGAGGTGCCTCACGTCGACCTCGTCGTCGAGGTTCTGCTCGATGTGGGCCATGGCCTGGTTGAGTCGCTCCAACACGTTCCCAACGCTATTGGGGCTCGAGGGTTCGCACCCGACTTCCTGTGCCCTGTTCGGTCGGTTTCCGGTCGTTCATCGGTATCCGTGCAGCGCGGATGTGCTGAACTACCTGACATGGGCACGCACGCACTTCGCCTGACCTCGCTCCTGGCCACCGTCGTGACCCTCGCGGCCTGCACCACACCGCCGGAGCCGCCGATGGCCTCGCCGGGCCCGAAGCTGGACGCGGAGGCGATCGCCTACGACAACCTCGACTTCAACCGCTCGCGGCCGGAGGTCTTCGACAACACGTGCGAGACCCTGCCGTCCGACCTCCAGTCGCTGCTCGGCCTCGGGAAGAAGCCGAACACCGGTGCCGGTGGCGGCTGTCACGTGCAGGAGGACTGGGGCCGTCTCTCCATCGGGCTGTTCAGCCCCGGCGCCGCGCGGAAGTCGAAGGCCCAGCACTTCGTCGACGTCTGGAACGGGGATCGCGGCGCCGGCCGCTACTTCCACCGGTCGATCCTGCTCGACCGCTACTACGCGACCACCGTGATCACCGGCGAGGTGAACGAGTACTGCACCGTCACGGTCGACACCGGTTCCGAGCGCCCGTTCGAGGTAGAGGCCGCGATGAACTTCGACGAGGCCGTGGCGCTGCGGGCCCAGGACGTCGACCAGCCGATCGACCGGGCCCTGCGCGACTTCTGTCCCAAAGCGACGGAGGCGGCGGAGAAGGTGCTGCCGCTGATCGACGAGAACGGCGGCAGCCGGGCGCGCTGAGCGGAGCCGCTCAGCCCGCGTCACGCCGGCTGAGCACGACCAGCGAGACGCCCAGCAGCGTCAGCCACACGACCAGCGACGAGATGGTCTGCACCCACCCCGTACCGCCGCCCGCCAGGTGCCAGGCCGCTTCGAGCGGGTAGATCAGCCCGAAGACCTCGGGCAGCAGCATGCGGGCGAGTGCCAGCAGCGGCACCACGATGAAGAACACCGTCAGCGAGCCGCCCGTGTTGGGAATGAGCAGCGAGACGATCAACGCCGTGAGCAGCACCAGCGCGGTCGACAGCATGGTCACGCCGAGCACCCAGCCCTGCCGGTGGCCGAGCAGGTAGTCGTGGTTGATCCCGTCCGCGGCCATCTCGATCAGCACCGGGTACAGGACGAACGTGAACAGCGTGCACACCAGCCACACGCCGAGGAGCACCGTGGCCTGCGCCACCAGATAGCGCATCCGGGAGGGCTGCACCAGCAGCGTCGGCTGCACGCTCTTGTACTGCCACTCGCCGGCGACGAGCTTGATCACGGTCGCGAAGACCAGCAGAAGACCCAGCTGGACCACGACGAGCATCGGCTGGAGCTGCCTCCCCGCGCTGGCCAGGTTCGACTGCGGAAGCGTGAAGAGCAGCATCACGCCGATCAGGAAGAGCGGGGCGAAGGCCATCACGATCTTGTCCGACCGCGAGCCGACGAGCTTGCGCGCCTCGACCGCGACCAGCCGCCAGAACGACGAGGCCCGGCTCGCGCGGACGGCCCACGGAACGTTCACCAGCGGCGCCTGGACGGCGGGATGTGCTGGCGGGTGTCCGATGGTCATACCCGGCCTCCACCGGTGAGGCGGAAGAAGAGGTCTTCCAGGCTCATCTGCTCCTCACGCAGCCCCAGCAGCGGAATGCCCGCGGCAAAGGTGACGCTGGAAACCTGCTCGACCGGCGCGTGCGCGGCGATGAAGCCGTCCGGCGCCGGCTGGATGGCGATGCCACCCCGCTGCAGGGCCTCGGCCAGCCGGTTCATGTCCTTGGCACGCACCAGAGACCGGGACGACGTGGTCAGGCTGGCGAGCGGCCCATCGGCCACCACCCGGCCGTTGCCGATCACCAGCACCCTGTCGGCGGTCTGGTCCACTTCGGACAGCACGTGGCTGGACAGCAGCACCGTGCCACCTCTGGCGGCATGCCCCCGCAACAGGTTGCGCACGGCGCGGATTCCCTCCGGATCGAGCCCGTTGATGGGCTCGTCGAGCACCAGCAGCGGCGGGTTGGTGAGCAACGCGTGTGCGATGCCCAAGCGCTGACGCATGCCGAGGCTGTACTTGCCGATCTTGCGCGTGGCGGCGTCGGCCAGCCCCAGCATCTCCAGCACCTCGTCCGCCCGGCGGCCGGGCACGCCGGCCAGCGTCGCGGCCATGCGCAGGTGCCCGCGGCCGCTGCGCCCGGGATGGACAGCGGCCGCATCCAGGAGCACCCCGGCCACGTGCGAAGGGTTGGGCCACGCGGAGAACGGACGGCCCGCGATCGTCGCCTGCCCGCGGTCCGGCCGAGTCAGCCCAGTGATCATCCGCAGCGTCGTCGACTTGCCCGCACCGTTGGGGCCGAGAAAGGCCGTCACGGTGCCGGGCTGGAGCTCGAAGCCCACCTGATCGACGACCGTGCGGCCTTCGTAGGCCTTGGTCAGCCCCCACACTGTCAGCACCAGCTCACCGTAGCGATGGTCACCGTGCGTCGCGGGCTGAATCGCCCCACGTGTCGGATGAAAGGCGGCGGAACCAACGAGGGGTGGTCTTCGTCCAACCACAGGTACGTCTTACGCAGGCGTTGGTAGCCTGCGAAGCGGGACCGAACCGTTACCAACCGTACGGGGGTAGGACGTCGTGACACAGGAGAGCGCGGGGGCGGATGCCGCTCTCAGTGCCGTCGCGGGTGTGGCCGGTGGCGTGATCGGGGCCGCGGTCAGCGCGTTCCACACGGCATCGGCCTTTCTGGACGGCCTGACGTCAGGCCCGTCGACACAGAGCTTTCACGTCAACAAGGACAACGTCCTCAAGGCCGGCGCGGTCATCCAAGACCAGGCCGAAGTGTTGGGGCAGGCACTCGTAGCTGCGCAACGCAACCTTCTCGTCCATGTCGACGAGAAATCGGCCGGCGAAGTGAGTGCGAATATCGCAGCTTTGTGGAATCGTCGCTTGACGACGGACAAAGATTCATACGTTGGTCGAATCGCGGACTACGTTACAAGCCTGGAAAAGTTGGCGCAGCAGCTGAAGGAATCTGCCAAGCAGTACGGTTTCACTGAGGAAGAGATCACTACTGTGTTCGGAAAGACGACGTGAGCAAGGCTCCCCTCGAGATCATCGTCGCGGCAACGTTGCTGCTGGCCATCACGGCATGCACGAGCAGCGGGGAGAAGGGCAAGCCCAACCCCACGTCGGGTGCTTCCCCCACTTCAGGGTCTTCCGGATCTGCAGCAGAACTGCCGAAGCGTCCGGCTGATTTGAAACTTGATGGTGTTGACCCGTGCAAGTTGCTCACCGAGGCGCAGATGGCGCAGATCAAGGTGACGAAAACGTCGCCGCAAAAGCTCGAGACGGCCGGGCTCGGGGAAGCGCCCGGCTGCTTCTACGAGAACGGCCTCAAGTACACCTACTCGGTCGCCCTCATCACGAACAAGGGTGCGTCGTTCTGGCTCAGTGGTTCCGGAAACACGGAGGCCAAGGTCGTGGACGTGGCCGGGTACGGTGCGGCCCAGATCACGCTCATCGGTACTGAAGGCGTCAACTGTTCCGTTGCTGTCGATGTTGCAGAAGGTCAACAGCTGAACTTCATGTACTCGCCTGTCACTGAAAAGGGCGATTCGCAGGAACAACTGTGCAGCAAGGTCAACAAGGCCGCCGCGCTCGCGGTCGAGACTCTCAAGACCTTGAAGTGAGGGGGAGCTATGTCGGGTGGACAGCTCACTGACTGGTACTTCGAAGGCTGGTCCAACGAGAAGCTGGCAGACGAGGTTCAGAAGCTCACTACCGGTAGTGGTGAACTCGCCCGGCAGTTCGCATCGGCCTCTGATGTCCTCCGGGATCTCGCAGGCAGCTTGCAGGACGTCGACAAGGTGCTCCGGGAGCAGCTGAAGGCGTTGGGCATCGACTGGGGCGGCGCGGCCGGCGAGAAGGGCCAGGAGACGACCAAGGTCACCGCGGAGGGCTTCGACGACGCGGGCCAGGCAACCGTCGGGAACTCGGACGCGATGGCTCGGCAGGGCGAGAGCACCACCACAGCGCGGCACAACTCGCCCAACTCCGAGACTCTCCGCGGCGACACCGAGAAGAACCTTTTCGACAAGGGCGTGGGTCTGGTCGGTATCGAAACCGATCACGCGGCAGAGGTCGAGGCCACGAACCGGGCTCGCCAGCAGGCGATCGACAGTCTCAACGGCTACAAGGAGAACAGCCAGAGCGCGATCGACTCGTTCCGCACGCCGAACCAGCCGCCGGACATCGTCGTTGCCAGCGCCGCCGCGCCCACCGCGGTCGGCCCGGCAGTTCCAGGCACGGGCGCCGGCACCCCGGGCATCCACGGCGGCCCCGGCTTCACCGGCACGGGCAGCCCGGGCTCTCCAGGTGTCCCGGTCGGCCCCACCCCGAGCATCCCCGGCAACACCACGGGCGTCATGCCCGGCACCACGACCAACCCCATCGCAGCCGGCACCGGTCTCCCCAAGCCGTTCCCGTCCGCCCTCCCGATCGGCATCGCCGCGGCAGGCGCAGCCGCAACGGGCCTGGCAGGCGCAGCCACGACGGCACGCGGCGCCCAGGTGGTCGGCGGCGGACGCGGCCCCAGCCAGGCCCCGAAGACCCCGATCGCCCCCACGGGCCCGAAGGGTGCCCCGAGCACGATCGGCGCGGGCAAGGGCGGCCCCGGCGGTGGTCCCGGTGGTCCTGGCGGCCCCGGCACTCCAGGTGGCACCGGCGTCGCGGGCAAGGGCCCCGGCGGCGCGATGACGCCTGGCGGTGCGACGGGCGTTGGGCCTGAGGCGAACCGGCCCGGTGCCACCGCGGCCAAGGGTGGCGTTGCGGGTAAGGGCGGCGCTGGGTCGCTCATGTCGCCTGCGGCCGGTGCGGCCAAGGGTGAGGGCGAGGAGGACGGCGAGCACGTGCGCAAGTACGGCGTCGACTCCGACGACGTGTTCGGCGACGAGCGCATGGTGGTGCAGTCCGTCATCGGCGAAGACCCGAAGGACAAGTAAGGCATTGAGCTCACCAGGTTCCGTGGTTTTGTCCACAGTGGAGTTCGCCGTGGTCTGGGAGGCTCAGCGCCTCCCGGCCGCGCACGTCGCGTTGGACACGCGGATTCCCTCCATCACCCACACCGAGAAAGCCGAGGTGGTGAAGCGGGCCTGGGAGTCGTTGGAGGCGCGCGGCCTGGCCGGCCACGGCCGGGTCGTGCCCGAGTTGGCTGACGGGTTTGCCTTGCTGGCCAACGCGACCACGTCGATCGACCTGTGGATCTGGGCCGATCGGCAGATCAGCGGGCTCGCTGCGGCCATCGGGGACGAGGCGATCCTGGCGGTGCAGGATCGGGACGAGATGTGGTTGATCGAGGCCCGCGGGACCGCGCTCGCCGAGGCTGCGGTGTCGGTGGCCGGCGAGATGCCTGCCGGGTACGGGCGGTCGATCAGCCTGCCCTACGACGATCTCGTCGCCGCGGCCAAGGATGTCGGGCAGGACGCTCAGCGGTTGATCACCATGCTGGAGCGGCAGGGGATGCGGCTCGGCGACGCGCAGGAGCTTGCCGGGATGCTGGACGGGACGTCCACGCGTGGGCAGTTCGGGGTTCAGCGCAACGGGCAGCGTGCCAAGCGAGTGGTTTCCTTCCACGACACGCACAACGGGCGGTATCTGCGGCAGCTCAAGCCCAGCAGCGACGGGCGGCAGTGGTGCACGATCACGCCCGTGGACAACCATCGACTTGCCGGGGCCGTCTGGGAGCTTCTGCAAGAGGTCTGAGCGGAACGGGAAAGCCGAGCCCTGCGTCCCAACAATCACCCGACTGTGCGAAGCAATTCGTTCTAAGGTCGGTGAGGAGACTTAGGGGGTAGGTGCGCATGGCTGTGGCGAAGTTCAACACCGAAGCCATGGAACAGTGCCGCACGACCGTGAGCAGCCAGGCCGGGCAATTCGGCGCGATCGGTGACGGCTTTTCCAATCAGTACGGCAATCCGGACATTTTCGGGAAACTCGGTGCTTCCGGTGCGCTTTCGGGCGCGGTGACGGCAATGGACCAGGCCGGCTCGCAGGAGTTCGAGGCCGCGGAGAAGGTGCTGCGCAAGGTCGAGAGCGCGCTCGACGCGATCCAGACCAACGTCCAGGACACCGAAGAGGCCAACAAGAACACGCTGAAGGCGGTGTGACGTGAGCGCGATGGACGAGGTCGCGGCACTGCCCGGTGGGGCTGAGCTGGCTGCGCTCGCTGACAAGATCGAAACCGCGCAACCGCTGGCAGTGCGCGACATCGCGAACCGCTGGAAGCAGGCGGCCGGCAAGTGCGGCGACCAGACCAACGGCATGCAGAAGTCGGTCAGCCAGCTCGACGGCGCCTGGGAGGGCAAGTCGGCCGACGCCTTCGTCGCCTACATGGGCAACGTCATGAAGGCCGGCACCTCGATGACCGACGCGCTCAACGGTGCCGCGGCCGACCTGGAGGCGGCCGCGAACGCGTTGGAAAGCGCGAAGTCCTCGATGACGAGCATCTGCGAGAACCTGCTGAGCCGCGCCCGGCAGACGCGCCAGCAGCTGCGCAACCAGCCGCAGGAAGACGTCGACAGCATCATCCGCGGCTACTGCGCGGAGGCCACGGGTGACGCCAAACCCGTGATCTCCCAGGCGGAGAACGCCGTGAACGCCGCCGCGGGCACCCTCAGAGGCCGTCCCGGCGCGTTGTCGCCGAAGTTCTCGTCCATTGAGGACCCGAACGCGCAGTCGTTCACGCCCGCGCCGGGCAAGCCGATCCAGTGGGCACCGACCCCGCCGCCCGACGACTCGACCAGACCGTCCTCTTCGGACCCGCAGCCGAAGCAGACCCCGGCCCAGCCCCAAGGCGGCGGCGGTGGCGACACTCCAAGCGGCAGCAGCGGCAGCAGCGGCAGCAGCGGTGGCGGTGGCGGTGGCGGCGGAGGCGGCGGTCTCGGCCCGAGCGGCGGCCCGCCGTCCGGCAGCCCGCCTCCCGGCAACGTCGAGCAGTGGATCCGCGAGGCCATCAAGATCCTGCAGGCCAACGGCATCCCGGTCACCGACGAGAACATCGACGAGATCTGGAAGATCATCGAGAAGGAGTCGAGCGGCAACCCGCACGCCATCAACCTCTGGGACTCGAACGCCCAGAAGGGCACGCCGTCCAAGGGCCTGATGCAGTGCATCGACTCGACGTTCAACGCCCACAAGCTGCCCGGCCACGACGACATCTGGAACCCGGTCGACAACATCATCGCCGGTGTCCGGTACACGTTCTCGCGCTACGGCGGGTTCGAGGGCCACCCCGGTCTCAAGGCGATGGCTCAGGGCGGCGGTTACCAGGGCTACTAGGGGTTAGCCTGACGGCATGCTGACCGTGGCTGCCCGTGCCGACGTACCGCCCTTCCACGTCATGGACGTGCTTTCCGCTGCCGCGCAACGGCAGCGGACGCACGGCGACGTGATCTCGCTGGCCGCCGGGCAGCCCTCGAGCCCGGCGCCGCGGCCGGTGCGCGACGCCGCGGCGGAAGCCCTGAGCCAGCACGCGCTGGGATACACCGAGCAGCTCGGGATTCCCGAGCTCCGGCGGGCCATCGCCGGGCACTACCGGCGCCAGTACGACCTCGACGTGGCGGCCGACGACGTGGTGGTCACCACCGGGTCGTCGGGCGCGTTCACGCTCGCGTTCCTGGCCGCGTTCGACGCCGGCGACCGGGTCGCGCTGGCGCGGCCCGGCTACCCCGCCTACCGCAACATCCTGAAAGCACTGGGGTGCGAGGTCGTCGAACTGCCGTGCGGGCCGGACACGCGTTTCCAGCCCACGGTCGACATGCTCGACGAGGATCTCAAGGGTGTGATCGTCGCCAGCCCGGCCAATCCCACCGGCACCGTGGTGGACGTCGGCCCGATCGCCCGGTGGTGCGAGACCAACGGCGTGCAGCTGGTCAGCGACGAGATCTACCACGGCATCAGCTACGGCGAGCCGCTGCACTGCGCCTGGGAGACGTCCAGGGAGGCGATCGTCGTCAACTCGTTCTCCAAGGCGTTCGCGATGACGGGCTGGCGGCTCGGCTGGATGCTGCTGCCTGAACGACTCCGCAGGGCCGTGGACTGCCTGACCGGCAACTTCACGCTGTGCCCACCCGCTCTGGCCCAGTACGCCGCGGTCGAGGCGTTTCACCCCGACGCCTACGCCGAAACGGCACAGCACCTGCAGCGGTACAAGACCAACCGGGACCTCCTCCTGGAAGGCCTGACGAACCTCGGGATCGACAAGCTCGCACCGGCCGACGGCGCGTTCTACGTCTACGCGGACATCCGGCACCTGACGGACGACTCGATGGCGTTCTGCCGCCGGTTCCTGGACGACACCGGCGTGGCGATCGTGCCCGGCATCGACTTCGACCCGGTCGACGGGCACCACTTCGTGCGGATGTCGTTCGCGGGTGCCACCCAGGACATCGAGGAGGCTCTGCGCCGCCTCAAGGTCTGGCTGTAGATCGCAACAAAGCGGGCTCGCCGGACGTTCACAGGACGGAGAAGGGGAGGAATCCATGTGGGCGATCATCGGGTGGCTGGTGGCGGTCTGGATCGTGCTGGCCGTCGTCGGAGCCGTCGTGAAGGGCCTTTTCTGGCTCGCTGTGATCGGAGTGCTACTCCTCGCAGGCACCGCGGCTTACGGTGCGGTCAAATCCAGGCGATGACCCCTGGTCTAAACGGGACACACCACTCACCATGAAGCGGTGTTGCAGTCCAACGAGGCTCGCCTCGAGCGGTGGGAGAAAAAGGTCGAGTGGCCGCTGACGGCCCTCGCCGTGCTGTTCCTCGTCGTCTACGCGTGGCAGGTGTTCGACGACGACGGGGTCATGCACTTCCCGTTGGAGATCGTGTTGTGGCTGGTCTGGGCCGTGTTCGCGGCCGACTACGTCACCAGGCTGACCCTCGCGCAGAACAAGGTCCAATTCCTCAAGACGCACCTCTTCGATCTTGCCGCGGTCGTGCTGCCGATGGTGCGGCAATTGCGCGTCTTCAGGTTGATCACGGTCCTCACGCTGCTGAACAAGAAGTTCCAGGACAAGATCCGACAACGCGTGAGCATTTATGTCGGCGGAGTGACGGTTCTCGTCGTGTTCTGCGCGAGCCTCGCGGTGCTCGACGCGGAAAGGCACGCGGAAGGCGCCAGCATCACCACGTTCGGCGACGCGCTGTGGTGGACGCTCACCACCATGTCGACGGTCGGGTACGGCGACCATTACCCCGTCACGGTGGAAGGACGGCTGGTCGCGGGCCTGCTCATGGTCGGCGGCATCGCGCTGCTCGGTGTCATCACCGGCACGATCGCCAGCTGGCTCGTGGAGAAGCTGCGCGGGGTCGAGGAAGCCGAGCTGGAGACCGCGAAGGAACTGCGGAACCTACGCGCCGAGATCGCCGAGCTCCGCGCGGAGCTCAAGACGCGCAGCAGCAGCTGACGTCCACAACCGCGCGTCGATCCCCGCGGCCAGGGCGCCGTCGACGTTGGCCTGGCGGTCGTCGTAGAAGACCAGGTCGGAGCTGCCGACGACGTCCTTGAGGTGCTGCCAGATCGCGGCATCCGGCTTCGCGTACCCGAGGTCGCCGGAGAAGATCAGGTGCCGGAACCGCTTGGCCC
The DNA here is from genome assembly GCF_003269295.1 of Lentzea atacamensis. Classification (GTDB taxonomy): domain Bacteria; phylum Actinomycetota; class Actinomycetes; order Mycobacteriales; family Pseudonocardiaceae; genus Lentzea; species Lentzea atacamensis. The sequence continues at coordinate 405,360 of NZ_QLTT01000002.1, forward strand.
ACGGCAGCTTCTCGGCCAGCCGCGCGAAGGTCACCGGCGCGTTCGACAGCAGTGCCAGCGGCACGCCCGACGAGGCCAGATCATCAATCAGCGCGACGGTTTCCGCCACCGGATCGTCCAGCCAGCCCGCGTTGTCCATCGCGGTCATCTCACGCACGGCGGCTTCGTCGAGCGACAGCCCGAGCGACGACCCGATCAGCGACCAGTATTCCGCGTCCGACCCGCCGCGGTCGTAGGCGTCGCGGTCCCAGTACACGGCCTCGAAGCGCTCCAGCGACACCCCGAGCCGCTCGGCCATGAACGGCACCGCCGGGTTCCGCCGGCTGATGACCTCACCGAAGTCGAACACGATCCAGCGCATCTCAGGCGTCCTCTCGCAGCCGGCGCAGCACCTCGGCGATGTCGGACGAGTCCACGTCGCCGTGTGTCACGAACCGAACCTTGCCGGACATCGGACTGGCGAAAACCCCGACATCGCGCAACGACGTCAGCGTCTTGTCCAGGTCCGGCACCGACGCCAGGACGATGTTCGTGGCGGGCTCGGGCACGTCCCACCCCAGCGAGCGCAGCCCAGCGGCCAGTGCGGAAGCGTTCGCGTGATCGTCGGCCAGCCGGGAGATCCGGTCCAGCGCGACCAGACCGGCGGCAGCCAGCACGCCACCCTGCCGGACCCCGCCGCCGAGCATCTTCCGGACACGACGGGCCTCGACCACGAAGGAGGACGACCCGGCCACCAGAGACCCGACCGGTGCCCCGAGCCCCTTCGACAGACACACCTGCACGGTGTCCGCTCCGACCGTCAGCGCGGCGGGTGGCACGCCGAGAGCCACCGACGCGTTCCACAGCCGAGCCCCGTCCAGGTGCACCGCCAGCCCGACGGACCGCGCCGCGGACACCAGCAGCGCGTGCTCGTCCGGCGCGGTCAACGTGCCGCCGGACGCGTTGTGCGTGTTCTCCAAACACAACAACGTCGTCCGCAGCCCGTAATAAGGAGACTCACCACCACCGGCGGCGAAGATCGCCTCCGGGGAGAGAACGGGAAGCCCGTGCGGCATCCCGCCCGCCAGCCACGCGGCGGTCCCGAGCTCGGCGTCCAGCACGTGCGCGCCGAGCGGGGCCAGGAACCGGTCCCCGCGCTGAAGGTGCAGGAACAACGCGATCAGGTTGCCCATCGATCCGGAGGGAACCCAGAGAGCCGCCTCGACGCCGAGCAGCTCGGCGACCCGCTCCTCCAGCGCCGCCATGGTCGGGTCGTGGTCCAGCACGTCGTCGCCGACCTCTGCCGACGCCATCGCGCGGCGCATCTCCTCATCCGGCTGGGTGACGGTGTCCGAGCGCAGGTCGATGGGGGTCACGAGGGCGATCACATCACATCCGGTGAACGACCGAGGGGGTGATGTAGCTCTCGCTGGAGGTTCGTGCAACCGTTGTTGCCTCAGATTCCGTCCGGTAAGTGCAACTCGAGGAACGAGCGGAGAGCAGTCCGCGTGGATCAGCGCGACGAGCAGGAGTTCGCGGAGTACTTCGTGGCTCGCCGTGAGGCCGTGCGCCGAACGGCATACCTGCTGTGCGGCGACTGGCACCGCGCTGACGACTTCGCGCAGACAGCGTTCGTGGCGGTGCACAGGAGGTGGCGGAAGATCCGGGACAAGCAGGCTCTCGACGCCTACGTCCGGCGCACGCTCGTGCGCGCGGTGATCGACGAGTCGCGCCGTCCGTGGCGGCGCGAGAAGTTCACCGACGAGCTGCCGGAGTCTCCGACGCCCGATCACGAGATCGGCGACACGGTGGCGACGCGTGAGGCGTTGATGAAGGGCCTGCGCAGAGTCCCGCCGCGGCAACGGGCCGTGCTGGTGCTGCGGTTCCTCGAAGGCCTCGATGTAACGGCCACGGCCGAAGTGCTGAAGTGCTCGGAAGGAACTGTGAAGAGTCAGACCGCCCGCGGGCTGACGGCGTTGCGGGAAGCTCTCGGCGACGCCATCGACGACCTGCGACCGGCATCGTGAACAGCGTGGTGAACAGCGAGAGGAGGACGTAGATGGACGAGCAGAAGCTCGCGGACCTGTTCCGCGACGCGGCACACGACGCGCCACCGGCGTCCTTCGACGCGAGCGACGTCCGTACCGCTTCGCGCCGCGCCACGCTGCGCAGGCGCAACTCGATCGCCGCCGGCACCACGCTGGCCGTGGTGCTCGGTTTCGGTGGTGTCGTGGCGGGTACCAACTGGATCGACCAGGACAGGGGTGCTTCGAGCACCTTGGGTTCTGGGCAGGAGCGGGACAACGGGGCACAATCTCCCGAGACCGGACCGATGACCGAGCTGGAGGCCCAGCCTCCGGCCCAGAAGAACTTCCCTGGCGACCCGTCCACGCAGGGGGACGGGGCCACGCCGGGAAGCACTGGTCTTTTGACCAGTGAACGCGCAGTGCAGGGCTGCGCGGGTGTGGACCGAGAGCTCGCCGACGCCCTCGCCGGAGAGCTTTCGGTCTCACCGGACCTCGCGCAACCGCCGACCGTGACGTGCCCGCCTGACTCCCGCGCGGCCGCGTTCAAGATCGATGGACTCACCATCACCGCGATCGTCACGCCGCAGCCGTTCGAGGCACCCGCGGGCGCGCAGAAGGTCACGACCACCAAGGGCCAGGAGCTCTACGTGTTCACGCAGGGCGACGGCGAGCTGAAAGGCCAGGCCAAGCGCTTCGCGGACGCACTGGCGCCGAGGTTCTGATCTGCCGCCCAGTACTCTGGCTCGACTATGACGGCAGCAACCCCGAAGGGTGAGCGCAGGCGGCAGGCGCTCGTCGAGGCCGCGTCCGGACTGCTCGTGGAGGGCGGCTTCGACGCGGTCAGGCACCGCGCGGTCGCCGAACGCGCAGGTCTGCCGCTCGCGTCGACCACGTACTACTTCGACTCGCTCGACGAGCTGATCACCGCCGCGGTCGAGTTCCACGGCAGGGCGGAGCTCGCGAGCTGCCGGGAGCGGCTGGCCGGTCTGTCGGAGCAGCTGTCCGACGACGACGTGCTGATCGAGCTGATCCTCGACCTCCTGGTCGGCCAGGACGTGACCGACACCGAGACGATGCTGCTGCGCTACGAACGCCTCGTCGCGACCGGCCGCCGTCCGTACCTGCGGCCGTTGATGCGCGTGCTGTCCACGGAGCTGCATGAGCTGATCGCCGACATCTTCACCCGCTCCGGCCGTGACATCGCGCCGGACCGGGTCGAGGAGCTGATCGCGCTGGTGGACGGCGCGATGGTGAACGCGTTCATCGAGCTGAAGCCGGATCCACGCGGTGTCGCGGCCAGGATGCTCCGAACGGCCCTTTCGCGTCACGAGTGATGCAACCTCGCGTTCTCCTGATGCGTTCCCCTGGTTGAGGACGCGAGAGGGGATCGCATGCGCAAGGCCGATGAGCAGGGCTTTCGCGAATTCGCGGCAGCCAATGCCGCGTCTTTGCGACGCACCGCCTATCTGTTCTGTGGTGACTGGCACACGGCTGAAGACCTGATGCAGTCGAGCCTGATGAAGATGTACATGGCCTGGAAGCGCATCAAGGACCTCGACAACCTGATCGCGTACGCCCGCAAGGTGCTGCTGCGCACGTGGCTGGACGAGAAGCGCAGGCCGTGGCGCAGAGCCGAGCAGCGCGACGGGGAGCTGCCGGACACCGCCGACGCGACAGTCGATCCCGACAACACCAGCGCGAAGCTGTGGGCGCGTGAGCTGGTGCACACCGCGTTGCTGCAGGTGCCGCCGAGGCAACGAGCGGTGCTCGTGCTGCGTTATTTCGAAGACCTGTCGGTCGCCGAGGTGGCGGTGGCCATGGGTTGTACCGAGGGAACGGTCAAAAGCCAGACGGCGCGTGGTCTCGCGACACTGCGCACCATCGTGGAGAAGCTCGACAACAGTTCGGGGAGGGTCGCGTCGTGAGTGAGCAGGAGATCCGCGAGGGAATGCTGCTGGCCGTCTGGGACGAGCCGCCGCTCGACTTCGACCCGGACGCCCTGATCAGGCGGGTGGAGCAGAAAAAAAGTCGACGGCGAGCGCTGGTCGGTGTGGGCGTGGCTACGGCGGTGATCGCCGTGGCGTCGTTCGCGCTGCCCGGACTGCTGCCGCGCGACCGGGACAGCCAGCTCGGTTCCGAGACCCCGCCGAGCTCCTCGGCGCCCCCGAGCGAGTCCGCGGAGAAGAAGGCTCAGCGCATCGGCGAGAGGCTGGCCGAGACGCTCGGGGTGAGGATGACGAACTTCAAGGAGGTCTACTCGGACTTCCGCACTGTCTCGACGACCTCGAGCCCCAACTCGCCGTCCGGCCAGCGCAACGCGGCCGACGACCCCGATCTGCACGGCTACGTGCACCTGACCGACGGCATCGGGCCGACCGCACTGCGGGTCACCGGCGGCAAACTGCCGTACGAACTGGACCTCTGCTCCGGCGCGGTCTACTGCCATAGCTCGACGCGCAGCGACGGGTCTGTCGTCACCGAGGCCGAGTACGCCGAGGGCGCACAGGAGATCACCAGGTCGGTGTCGGTGCGCAAGTTCAAGAGCGGGTACGTCGCGCAGATTCAGAGCTTCAACTACAACCCCGCGTCGGGCAGCGGTCTGCGTCAGACCGTGCCGGTGCGCGTGGGGGTGCTCACAGAGCTGGTGACGGACTCGAGCATCAACTGGGAGTGAGTCCGACGTGCACTAATCTGGCGGTGTGAGCAAGCCGCGCATCGCCAACGTCCTCGCAGGTCGCTACGCCTCCACGTCGCTCGCGACGCTCTGGTCGGCCGAGCACAAGATCGTGCTGGAGCGCCAGCTGTGGCTCGCGGTGCTGCAGGCCCAGGCGGCCGCCGGCATCGACGTGCCGGCTGCCGCGATCGCCGACTACGAGCGCGTGCTGGAGCAGGTCGACCTGGAGTCGATCGCCGCGCGTGAGCGGGTGACGCGGCACGACGTGAAGGCGCGCATCGAGGAGTTCAACGCGCTCGCGGGCCACGAGCAGGTCCACAAGGGCATGACCTCGCGCGACCTGACCGAGAACGTCGAGCAGCTGCAGGTCCTGCGCTCGCTGGAGCTCATCCGCAGCAAGGTCGCGGCGGTCCTCGGCCGCCTCGCGCGGCTCGCGGCAGAGCACACCGACCTGGTGATGGCCGGCCGCTCGCACAACGTGGCCGCGCAGGCCACGACGCTCGGCAAGCGGTTCGCGACCTCGGCGGACGAGCTGCTGGTCGCGTTCGGGCGGCTGGACGAGCTGATCGCGCGGTACCCGTTGCGCGGCATCAAGGGCCCGGTCGGCACCGCCCAGGACATGCTCGACCTGCTCGGCACGCCGGAGAAGCTGGAGGAGCTGGAGCGCACGGTCGCGGGCCACCTCGGCTTCGAGCGTGTGCTGACGTCGGTCGGCCAGGTGTACCCGCGCTCGCTCGACTTCGACGTGGTGTCGACGCTCGTGCAGCTCGCGGCGGCGCCGTCGTCGCTGGCGAAGACCATCCGCCTGATGGCGGGCCACGAGCTGGTGACCGAGGGTTTCAAGCCCGGCCAGGTCGGCTCCAGCGCCATGCCGCACAAGATGAACACCCGCTCGTGCGAGCGCGTGAACGGCTTCGCGGTGATCCTGCGCGGCTACCTGTCGATGGTCGGCGAGCTCGCGGGCGACCAGTGGAACGAGGGCGACGTGTCGTGCTCGGTGGTCCGCCGGGTCGCGCTGCCCGACGCCTTCTTCGCGTTCGACGGGCTGCTGGAGACGTTCCTGACGGTGCTGGACGAGTTCGGCGCCTACCCGGCCGTGGTCGCGCGTGAACTGGACCGCTACCTGCCGTTCCTCGGTACGACCAAGGTGCTGATGGCGGCCGTGCGCGCGGGTGTCGGCCGGGAGACCGCGCACGAGGCCATCAAGGAGAACGCGGTGGCCGTCGCGCTGGCGATGCGCGAGCAGGGCCTCGCGCAGAACGACCTGCTGGACCGGCTGGCCGCGGACGACCGCCTGCCGCTGGACCGCGCCGCGCTCGACGCGCTGCTGGCCGACCGCCTGTCGTTCACCGGCGTGGCGTCGGCGCAGGTCGCGTCCGTCGTCGAGCAGGTCGCCGCGGTCGTCGACAAGTACCCGGCCTACGAGCCGGAGCCGATTCTGTGATCGTTTCCGGCCTGCACGTCTATCCGATCAAGGGCTGCGGCGGGTGCTCCGTCGCGTCCTCGGCCGTCGACCTCACGGGGTTGCGGGACGACCGGATGATGATGCTGGTCGACGACGAGGGTGTCTTCCTGTCGCAGCGCAAGGTGCCGCAGATGGCCGCCCTGCGCCCGTCGCTCGCGGACTCCTCGCTGGTGATCGGCGGGGAGTCGTTCCCCGTTGTCGCCGACGGGCCGCGGGTTCCGGTCGTCGTCCACACCTGGCACGGCTTCGGGGTGGACCAGGGCGCCGCCGCGGCCGCGTACTTCTCCGACGCGCTCGGCATGCCGGTGCGGCTCGCGCGGACGCCGCCGGACCTGCGCCGGGAGACGACCGGGGAGACCACCGGCCTGGTCGGCTACGCCGACGGCAACGCGTTGCTGATGCTCTCGCTGTCCTCCTTGAACGGACTGAACGAGCGGATCCTGGAACGCGGCGGGGAACCGGTGCCGATGAACCGGTTCCGTCCCAACGTGGTCGTGTCCGGCTGGGCGGAGCCGCACACCGAGGACAGGGTGCGGCGCGCGGCGATCGGCGACGTGGAACTGGCCTACGCCAAGGACTGCGTGCGTTGCGCGGTGCCGATGGTCGATCAGGAGACCGGGATCAAGGCCGGTCCCGAGCCGATCCGTTCGCTGGCGGCCTACCGGCGCACCGTGGACGGCGGCGTGACCTTCGGGATGAAGGCCCAGGTCGTGCGCACCGGCACGATCGCGGTCGGCGACAAGATCGACGTCCTGGAGTGGCGCTCCTAGGCTTTCTGCCAGCGCAGGCGGTCGTTGCGGCCACCGTCCTTGCGGCAGATCAGTGGCTCGCCCCGAGGGCTGAGACCGATCGCGCCCTCCGGCCGGCAGGACGCGCCCTCGCGGACGAAGAGACCCTGTTGCGGCGGCTCGGTGGTCGTCGTGGTCCGGGCGGGCGGCGGTGCCTGCACAGGCGGCGGCTTCGGCTGCGTCGTCGTGGTGGTGGTCGTGGTCGTGGTCGTCGTCGACGTCGTGGTCTTGACCGTGATCTCGGCAACGTCCGGGGTCGGCACGACGCTGACCGACTGGGTCGTGCTGGTGGGCTGCGAGCCTGGCGACGGGGACGAGACGGGGCTGGAGTCGATGCTCCACCCGGCCACGCCCAGCACGATGAGCAGTCCCAGGCTGGCCAATGCCGGGATCCACAGCGCCTTTCGGGTGAGCACGGGGTGCACCTTAAGGCTCTTCGTCCTTGATCTGTAGGGGTGAAGGGGTGTACGTCGGTTCCCGGTTCCCGTGCACGTACGCTGACCAGCGTGCCTACGCTCGCTGACTACCAGCACGTCGCCCGCGGCAAGGTTCGCGATCTGTACGACGTCGACGACGAGTTGTTGCTGTTCGTCGCGTCCGATCGCATCTCGGCCTACGACCACATCCTGAGCAGCGAGATCCCGGACAAGGGCCGGGTGCTCACCGCGATGAGCGTGTTCTGGTTCGAGCGGCTCACTCCGAACCACCTGGTCGCGTTCGACGACCCGCGCATTCCCGCCGAGGTCCGAGGCCGGGCGCTGCTGGTGCGCAAGCTGCAGATGGTCGACGTCGAGTGCGTGGCGCGCGGGTACCTGACGGGCTCCGGCATGGCCGACTACCAGGCGACCGGGGCGGTGTGCGGCATCGAGCTGCCGGTCGGGCTGGTCGAGGCGTCCGAACTGGACCCGCCGATCTTCACGCCCGCGTCGAAGGCCGAGATCGGCGCGCACGACGAGAACGTGTCGTTCGACGTCATCGCCGCGAAGCACGGTGAGGAGCTGGCGTCGAAGCTGCGTGACCGCACGATCGAGCTGTACAGCGAGGCGCGCGCGTACGCGTTGACCCGCGGCCTGATCCTGGCGGACACGAAGTTCGAGTTCGGCCTGGACGCCTCGGGCGAACTGGTCCTGGCCGACGAGGTGTTCACGCCGGACTCGTCGCGGTACTGGCCGGCCGAGGGCTACGAGCCTGGTCGCGTGCAGCCGTCGTTCGACAAGCAGTACGTGCGCGACTGGCTGACGTCCGACGCCTCCGGCTGGGACCGGAAGTCGGACACGCCGCCGCCTCCGCTGCCCGCCGATGTCGTCGAGGCCACCCGGAACCGGTACGTCGAGGCGTACGAGCGTCTTACTGGCCGGTCTTTCGCTGACTGGCTCGCGTGAGTTAGCTCTGGTTTCACGCGGATGTCACCACGGCGTGGCGCACTCAGAACGTGCACTCACAGCTCGTGGTCTCACTGTCCGGCATCGGTCCGCAGACACTCGACCGATGCGCTGATCTCGCCGCGGCACTCGACCCGCGGAAGGTGCCGTTGTCGCTGCTCGTGGTACCCCGCGAGCTCGGCGTGGCGCAGGAATGGGTGCGGCAACGTGCCGCGCTCGGCGACGCCATCGTGCTGCACGGTCTCGGCCAGCGGCGGCTGCCCGCATACGAGGCAGGCCTGCTGCTCACGGGCGCGCGTGTGCAGATGGAAGCCATCGGGCTCAACGCCGACACGTTCGCGCCACGGCGTTGTGTGGCGTCGCCCGGGACGTTGATCGCGCTGGCCAAGCACCGGTTCAACCGCTGCGCCGACGCCCACGCCGTCCGCGACCTCGGCACCGGGCTCGCGACCATCGGCCGGTTGCACGCGCTGACCGAACGCAGCAGCTTCGGTGAGCTGCGGTCGCTGGCGCTGGTCTACGCGACGGCACGGTCCGCGCGGCGCGGTGGGCTGACCCGGATCACCGTGGACGCCCGCGACCTGCACCGGCCCGGCGCGCGGCAGGCCGTGCTCGACGCCGTGGACATCGCGCTCGCCCACGACGCCGCGCCGACCACGTACGTCAGACTGCCGTCTCCTCGCCACGAGGCAGCGGCCTGACCTCGGTTCCCGCCGGCTTGAGGTTCTCGAAGTGCCGGTAGGCCATCTCCGGCATCGCGAGGACCGCCTCGTGGATCGGCACGGCCACGCGCGGCTTGATCGCGCGCATGAAGTCGACCGCCTCGCCGGTGCGCATCCACGGCGCGCCGGAGGGCAGGCCCAGCACGTCGACGTCCTCGTCTGGCACGAAGAGCGCGTCGCCGGGGTGGTAGAACGCGCCGTCGCCGATCACGTAACCGGTGTTCGGCACGATCGGGATGTCCTCGTGGATCACGGCGTGCTGACCGCCGACGACCTTGACCGTCGTGTCGCCGACCTTCAGCACGTCACCCGGCCGGGCGACCGTCGGATTTTCGACGCTGGGCGCCGACCCCTCGTCGACGATCAGCTGCGCCTGCGGGTTGGCCCTGAGCAGCGCGGGCAGCTTCTCGGTGTCCAGGTGATCGAAGTGCTGGTGCGTGATCAGCACCGCGTCCAGGTCCTTCACGTCCTCGAACCCGGCGGAGAACGTGCCGGGGTCGATCAGGATGCGCGTCGACCCGGTGTCCAGCAACACACAGGCATGACCGAAGTGGACAACTCGCATGGATTCCTCCATTACCGACGTTCGGCGGGCTGACACGGTCAGGTGACGTCGGAAGTATCAAAGAGCATGAGGAAAACCCTGCAGCTCCTCACGGCACTGGCGCTCGCCCTGCCGATGACGTCCTTTGTCCCTGCAACCACCACCTCTACACCTGCTCAGGCTCTGGCGCCCCAATCGCAGGCGCCTCAGTCGCAGGAGATCGGCACCGAGGAGTCGCTCTCGGTCCGCGTGGGTGGAAAGTCCCGTTCAACCATGATCGAACGGCCTGGATCCGGTTACGTCAAGATCCACTTCACCGACGTGAGAATCCTGCCGGGCGACGTGCTCACGGTGTCGAACCCTGACGGCACCGAGAAGTACACGTACACGCGGGATCTGAAGGCCTCCCTGACCGCCACGATCGACAGGTCCGGCTTCTGGGCCATGTCGATCACCGGCGACAAGGCCGTGGTGTCGGTGAACAACCCGCTCAGCCGGGTGCGGATCGACAAGATCACGCGCGGCTACACCGAGGCCGAGATGTCCTCGCAGCCGTCCGTGCAGAGCATCTGCGGCACGAACGACTACAAGGACGCGGTCTGCTACCGGTCCAGCAACCCGACAGAGTTCGGCAAGACCGCGTCGGTCGCGAAGCTGCTGCGCAACGGCAGCTCTCTGTGCACTGGGTGGCGAGTCGGCCCGAAGAACCACATGCTCACCAACAACCACTGCTTCACCAGCACGAACGGCATCGAGGTCTGGTTCAACTACCAGTGCCCGACCTGCGGCGGCACCACTTCGGCCACCGTTACCAAGGTGATGGCGGACCGCGTGCTGAAGACCAACGCCGGCCTCGACTACACGCTCTTCAGCGTGAGGAACTTCGAGACCATCACCTCGTTCGGTTACCTCGAACTGGACGCGCGCGTTCCGGCCGTGGGTGAAGAGATGTACATCATCGGCCACCCGGCCGGGAAGCTGAAGAAGTTGTCGTTGCGCGACAACAACAACGGCGGCGGCTACTGCGTCGTGCGCGCGGTGCGCGTGAACGGCAGCTCGTCGCAGTCCGACATCAGCTACATGTGCGACACCGAAGGCGGCTCGTCCGGCTCGCCGGTGCTGTCGAGGCGCACGCACAAGGTGATCGGGCTCCACCACTTCGGCGGCTGCCCGAACCAGGGCGTGCGCATCGACCTCGTCGCCGCGCAGATCAACCCACTGCTGTAAGGATTTCCTCCTCCTCGGCTGGGGTCAGCCCGGCCTTGCGAGGCCGATCCAGCCCGAGGCCGCGCTCGTACTCCAGCGAGTCGAGCGCGGTCTCGGCCAGCGGCCTGGTCCTGAGCCCGTTCGCCAGCGCGTTGCTGACATCGCGACCGGTCATCCTGGCCCACTCCCGCGGCAGCCACAGCGGAATGGACCGCGGCCCGGACCACGGGTTGATCTGCAGCTCCTCCAGCACGCTCTCCGGCACCGGGACGAGCTGGGTGCCGGGAGGCGCGGTGGCCCCCGCGATCTCCCCGATCGCCATCTGGAACGGCATCACCGGCCCGGTCGAGTCGTACGTGCCCGTCACCCGCTCCTCGGCCGCGAAGACGATCCACTGCGCCAGATCCCGCACGTCGATGTGCTGGACCCCCAGATCGGGACTGTCCGGCACAGCCACCCGCCCGCCCTTGCTGAGCCGCGCGGGCCAGTACCCGAACCTGTCGCTGGGGTCGCCCGGCCCGGTGATCAGTCCGGCCCTGACGATGAACTCGCGGCCTCGCACGGCCTCCTTGACCGCGTTCTCACTCGCCACCTTGATGCTGCCGTACCGCTCCGCCGTGAACTCGGCCGCCGGGTCGTCCTCGAGGGGCGGGAGGAGCTCGTCGCTGCCCGTCGAGTGATCGGCGTAGACCGAGATGCTCGACACGAAGGTCCAGTGCGGCGTCGTCGGCCCGAACGCCTCCAACGCGTCCCGAACCCAGTTCACCGAGTACTTGGCCACGTCGATCACCGAGTCGAACTGCTCCCCGGCGAGCTGGTCGAACGCACCGGGTTTGTTTCTGTCGACCGAGACCAGGCGTGCCCCTTCCGGCACAGCGCCAGAGGCACCGCGGGCCGCGCACACGACGTCGTGGCCGCGGCGGACGGCCTCCGCCGTGATCGCCTTGCTGAGGAACACGGTTCCGCCGAGCACCAGGATCTTCATGATCTCCAGCTTCCGTCCGATCCGGCGGAAGTGCCAGCGTTCTCTGCTTTCGGCGTAACAGCTCGATCGGCTGGACTCGCGGAAGTATCGTTCGGTCCCGGTCGATGAACGTTTCGTGAGTCTGCACGCCTTCGTCGACGAGTCCCGGCGAAACAACACGTACCTGCTGGCCGCTGTCCACGTTGATCCGGGAGATCTGCCTCGCGTTGGACACGCGTGAAGACCGCGACATTCACGACGTGCGCACCATTCGCGGTGTGCTGGGCAAGAAGCCACGAAGTCGCAACTCAGCTACGAGCACATGGTCAGCACTCGATGGTGCAGCCCCGCGCGGATGTGCCGCCGAACACGTGTCGAGTTGATGAACACGCAGGTCAGGTAGGCTCCCGAAGTACCGCCAGCCCCTCGAACACGGGAGCAGTCTGTCGTGGCCCGAGTCGTCGTCGACGTCATGCCGAAGCCCGAAATTCTCGATCCCCAAGGACAGGCGGTGGCGAACGCGCTGCCGCGCCTCGGGTTTGACGGCATCACCGCCGTCCGCCAGGGCAAGCACTTCGAGCTGGAGGTCGCCGACGACGTCGACGACGCCACGCTCGCCAAGATCGCGGAGACCTTCCTCGCCAACCCGGTGATCGAGGACTGGACCGTGCGCAGGGTCGAGGCATGAGGGTCGGCGTCATCACCTTCCCCGGCACGCTCGACGACGTCGACGCGCAGAGGGCCGTGAGGTACGCCGACGGGGAAGCTGTGCCGCTGTGGCACGGTGATCACGACCTCAAGGGCGTCGACGCGGTGGTTGTGCCCGGTGGCTTCTCGTACGGCGACTACCTGCGGTGTGGTGCCATCGCGCGGTTCGCGCCGGTCATGCAGGAAGTGATCGAGGCCGCGAACAAGGGGATGCCGGTGCTCGGCATCTGCAACGGCTTCCAGATCCTCGCCGAGGCCCACCTGCTGCCGGGTGCGCTGGTCCGCAACCACAAGCTGCACTTCGTCTGCCGCGACCAGTGGCTCAGCGTCGAGAACAACACGACCGCCTGGACGACCCGCTACGACGAAAAGGCCGAGATCCTCGTGCCGCTGAAGTCCGGCGAGGGCGGTTACCAGGCCGATCAGAAGACCCTCGACGAGCTCGAGGACAACGGCAGGGTCGTCTTCCGGTACGTCGGCGAGAACCCGAACGGCAGCCGCAACAACATCGCGGGCATCACCAACGCCAAGGGCAACGTCGTCGGCCTCATGCCGCACCCCGAGCACGCCATCGACGCGCTCACCGGCCCGACCGACGACGGGCTGGGCATGTTCCTGTCCCTGCTCGACACGGTGGTGAAGGCCTGATGATCGACACCGTCAAGAACGCGGAGAACACGCCCGACCAGGAGCAGCCCTACAGGGAGCTGGGCCTGAAGGACGACGAGTACGCGCGCATCAGGGAGATCCTCCAGCGCCGCCCGACGGACGCCGAGCTCGCGATGTACTCGGTCATGTGGAGTGAGCACTGCTCCTACAAGTCGTCCAAGGTGCACCTGAAGTACTTCGGCGAGACCACGACCGACGAGATGCGCAGCAAGATGCTCGCGGGCATCGGCGAGAACGCCGGCGTCGTCGACGTCGGTGACGGCTGGGCGGTCACGTTCAAGGTCGAGAGCCACAACCACCCGTCGTACGTCGAGCCCTACCAGGGCGCGGCCACGGGGGTCGGCGGCATCGTGCGCGACATCCTCGCCATGGGTGCGCGTCCGCTCGCGGTCATGGACCCGCTGCGGTTCGGCAGGCCCGACGCGGCGGACACCAGGCGCGTGCTGCCCGGCATCGTCGCGGGTGTCGGCGGTTACGGGAACTGCCTCGGTCTGCCGAACATCGGCGGCGAGGTTGTCTTCGACGAGTCGTACCAGGGCAACCCGCTGGTCAACGCCCTGTGCGTGGGTGCGATGCGCGTGGAGGACCTGCACCTCGCGCACGCGTCGGGCACCGGCAACAAGGTCATCCTCTACGGCGCGCGCACCGGCCTCGACGGCATCGGTGGCGTGAGTGTCCTGGCGAGCGAGACGTTCGACGACAGCGCCGGCAAGCGCAAGAAGCTGCCGAGCGTCCAGGTGGGCGACCCGTTCACGGAGAAGGTGCTGATCGAGTGCTCGCTGGAGCTCTTCGAGAAGGGCATCGTCGTCGGCATCCAGGACCTCGGCGGCGCGGGACTGTCCTGCGCGACGAGTGAGCTGGCGTCCGCCGGTGACGGTGGCATGCACGTCTACCTGGAACGCGTCCCGCTGCGGGCCACCGGCATGACCCCCGCGGAGATCCTCTCCAGCGAGTCCCAGGAACGCATGTGCGCGGTCGTCGAGCCGGGCAACGTCGAGGCGTTCATGGAGGTCTGCCGGAAGTGGGACGTCATCGCCACCGAGATCGGTGAGGTGACCGACGGCGACCGCCTGGTGATCACGTACCACGGCGAGGTCGTCGTGGACGTGCCGCCGCGCACCGTCGCCCACGAGGGCCCGGTCTACCACCGGCCGATCCAGCGCCCGGCCGACCAGGACGAGCTGCAGGCCAACACGCCGGACAGCCTGCCGAGGCCGGAGAACCTGCTGGAGCTCGTCAAGACCATGGCGGCCAGCCCCAACCTGGCCTCCAAGAAGTGGGTCACGCAGCAGTACGACCGGTACGTGCGGGGCAACACGGTCCTCGCGCAGCCCAGCGACGGCGGCATGATCCGGATCGACGAGGAGACGCACCGCGGCGTCGCCCTCTCGACGGACTGCAACGGCCGCTACACCAAGCTCGACCCGTACGAGGGCGCCAAACTCGCGCTCGCCGAGGCCTACCGCAACGTCGCGGCCACCGGTGCCACGCCGGTCGCCGTCACCAACTGCCTCAACTTCGGCTCGCCGGAGGACCCCGGTGTCATGTGGCAGTTCGAGCAGGCCGTGAAGGGCCTCGCGGACGGCTGCGCGGAGCTGGGCATCCCGGTGACCGGCGGCAACGTCAGCTTCTACAACCAGACCGGTTCCACGGCGATCCTGCCGACGCCGGTCGTGGGCGTGCTGGGCGTGATCGACGACGTGCGGCGCCGCATCCCCACCGGGATCGGGGCAGAGGCCGGCGAGACGCTGCTGCTGCTCGGCGAGACGCGTGAGGAGTTCGGCGGGTCGGAGTGGGCGCACCACGTCCACGGCCACCTCGGCGGTCTGCCGCCGAAGGTCGACCTGCAACGCGAGAAGCTGCTCGGCCAGGTCCTCGTCGCGGGTTCCCGTGACGGCATGGTCTCGGCCGCGCACGACCTCTCGGAGGGCGGTCTGGCCCAGGCGCTGGTCGAGACGTGCCTGATCGGCGAGACGGGTGCGCGGGTCTTCCTCGAGGGCGACCTGTTCACCGCGCTGTTCAGCGAGTCCGCCGGCCGCGTGCTGGTCGCCGTGCCGCGGACCGAGGAGCAGCGCTTCACCGACATGTGCACCGCGCGCGCTCTGCCGTGGCGCAAGGTCGGCGTCGTCGACCCGGAGTCGAACGCCCTGGAGATCCAGGGCCTCGGTGAGCTCCCGCTCGACGAGCTCCGCGAGGCCTGGGAGGGCACCCTCCCGGCACTGTTCGACTAGCTGTATGAGCGTCTGCAAGTACCACCAACCGCGGGCTGGTGGTACTTGCAGACGCGGTCAGCTCGCGGCGATCCGCTGCAGCTGCTCGAACTTGCCGTTGAACAGGTTCTGGTCGCCGGGGAAGAGCCCGGCGGCCTGCCACTGCCAGATCGTGTGGAACTCGAAACCCATCGGCAACGGCCCGAGCTTCGAGTTGTAGTGCGCGACCCACAACGGGTTGTTGTCGCCGAACTTCACCGAGCCGCCGACGCACTTGTTCCACCAGCTCGTGGACGTGTAGATCATCGGATGCCGCTTGGTGCGCGCGAAGACCGTGTCGCTGAACGCCTTCACCCAGGCGGTCATCGCCTCCTGGCTCATCTTGTAGCAGGTGTCGCCGTACGGGTTGTACTCCATGTCCAACGCCGGCGGCAGCGTCCTGCCGTCCGGTGACCAGCCACCGCCGTTGTCCACGAAGAAGTTCGCCTGCTTGGCCCCGTCGGACCGGTCCGGCAGCGCGAAGTGGTACGCGCCGCGGATCATGCCGACGTCGTAGGAACCGTTGTACTGCTGGGTGAACTTCGGGTTCCGGTAGTGGGTTCCCTCGGTCGCCTTGACGTAGGCGAACCGGGCTCCTTTGCCCCACGAGGACTTCCAGTCGACGTCACCCTGGTGGCTGCTGACGTCCATGCCGGGCACTTTGCCGTCTGTCGGTGGCGACTCCGCTGTTCGCAGATCGCCTGCACCTTCGTGTTTGAGTATCTGAGAACCCGCGAAGTGGTCCGCGGAGCCCTCTGGCAAGGGCGCCGCGGACGCGGGAGCCGGCGTGATGCCGGCGACGATCGCCACGATGCTGATCAAGGTCCGCATGGAGTAGATGGTCCGACCATCTGGACCAATCGGCCACCGGCATCACCCGTCCAGGCGGGCCAGCTCCTCCGCGGTCAACTCCAGGTGGGTGGCCGCTGCGGAATCGCGGATGCTCGCCGGTCGCGAAGCACCCGGAATGGGGACTACCACTTCTGACTTCGCCAGCATCCACGCGAGGCAGGCCTGGTGCGCGCTCACGCCGTGCGCGTCGCCGACCTCCTTGAACGGACCGCTCAACGCGCCCGCCTTGCTGATGCCACCGAACGGGCTCCACGGCAGGAACGCGATGCCGAGCTTGTCGCACAGCTCCAGCTCCGGCTCGCTCGACCGGAACGACGGCGAGAACTGGTTCTGCACGGCCGCGAGCCGCCCGCCCAGGATGTCGTTGGCCAGCACGATCTCGTCGGGGTTGAAGTTGGAGACACCCGCGTACCGGATCTTGCCGTTGTCCAGCAGCTCCTTCAGCGCGCCGACGGACTCGGCGATCGGCACCTGCGGGTCCGGCCGGTGGAACTGGTACAGGAAGATCTGGTCGACGCCGAGCCGCCGCAACGACCCGTCGACGGCCTTGCGCAGGTACTCGGGCCGCCCGTCGAGGCCCCAGCCACCGCCCGGCTCGCGGGTGTGACCGCCCTTCGTCGCGACGAACACCTCCTCCGGCCTGCCGCGCAACGCCTCGGCGATCAGCTCCTCGTTGTGGCCGAAGTCGCTGTCGTCGAGCGAGTAGGCGTCGGCGGTGTCGATGAACGTCACGCCCGCGTCGAGCGCGGCGTGAATGGTCTCGATCGCCTGCGCGCGGTCCGGCCTCCCCTGGATGGAGACGGGCATGCCGCCCAGGCCGATGGCGCTGACTTCCACTTCTCCGATACGACGCTTCTGCATGAACTCCACTCTGGACCACCTCGATTAAGCTGTCCAACGCAGAGAAGTGATCCCATTGAGCACTGTGGGTGATGAATCATGGAACTCAGACAGCTGGAGCACTTCCTCGCGGTCGCCGACGAGTGCCACTTCACCAGGGCCGCCCGCCGGATGCACGTCTCGCAGTCGGGCCTCTCGGCGTCGATCCGCGCGCTGGAGGTCGAGCTCGGCGCGCCGCTGTTCCTGCGCACCACCCGCCAGGTCGAGCTGACCCAGGCCGGACGGGCCCTGCTGCCGGAGGCCCGGCGTGCGCTCGGCAGCGTCGAGTCGGCCAAGGACGCGGTCGCCGCGGTGCAGGGGCTGCTGCGCGGCACGTTGTCCGTCGGCAGCCTGCAGTGCCTGCACGTGGTGCACCTGCCCGCGGTGCTGGCGCGGTTCCACGAGATCCACCCCGGCGTGGAGCTCAGGATGCGCCAGTCCGGCAACGCCGAGCTGGTCGAGGAGGTCCGCGCGGGACGGCTCGACCTCGCGTTCGTCACGCGTCAGCCGAAGATGGCCGACGACCTGCGGGTGTCCACTTTGGCCAGTGAACCGCTCGTGCTCGCGTGTGCGCCGGAAAGTCCGTTCGCCACCAGGGATTCCATCGAGCTGTCCGAACTGGACGGTCAGCCGTTCGTCGACTTCAACGCCGACTGGGGCACGCGGGACGAGGTCGATCGCACGCTCACCGCGGCAGGCGTGGAGCGGCACGTCGCCGTCGAGGTCAACGACGTGCACTCACTGCTCGACTTCGTGGGGTTCGGGCTCGGTGTCGCGCTAGTCCCGCAGTCCTTCGCCGTCAAGTCCACCCGTGCGCACTTCGTCGGCCTTCGCGGGGACGCGCCCGTTGCCGAGACCGTGGTCGTCACCGGCAACACCGTCAGCGCCGCCGCGAGCGTCCTGCTCGACATGGTCGCGGAGGCCAAGTCCGGCCGCCTCCGTGCTGCCGGTTAGCTGCCAACCCGTTGCGGGCAGGCGGAACTCCGTCTTCGGACGGATCTTCAGCTCACCGGTCTGGTGTGCGGGCGGCTGGTTGGACGGGTGGAAGAAGACGCCGAGCTCGGCAGTGCCGAGCTTCGGGGCGCTCAGCTCGACCTCACCGCCGAAGGTGACCTCCTGGAACGAGACCCCGCGGTCGAACTTCGAGTTGGACAGCTGCAACCTGCCGTGGAAGGCGCCTCCGGAGAACAGCGTGACGCTCTGCACGTGCATGTTCCGCAGGTTCGTGATGCCGTAGAACTGCGCCCGCCGGGCGACGAACCGGTTGACGTGCCTGCCGTCCAGCGAGAAGTACTCGAGGCTCGCGCCGGTCAGGTCCAGGTCGAGGTGGTCGTGGTCGTCCTTGTCGCCCCACGACAGCGTGTCCTTGATCAACCGCTGGGCGGTGCGTCGGACCTGCTGCTCCTGTTGCACCTCCGTGCTCGGCGCCTCCTCCAGGAACACCGTGTCGGGATCTGCTTCGTTTGCGTCCCACGACGGGTGGTGGAAGGGCCGGCGCAGGTAAGCGCACAGGACGTCGAGCACGGTCTGCCGGTAGCGAGGGGTCGACCTCGCCAGCCACGCCAACGCGTGCATTGCACCCACGCGCACCTGGTCGGCATCGTTGCCCAGCAGCTCGACCGAACGCGCGAACCGTTCGTCGGCGACCTTCTCGCTCTCCAGGCTGTGCCGTGCCTCCTCCACGCGGCGGCGCCGGTCGTTGAGCCACAACGCGTACAGCGCGACGATCGCACCGCCCGCCACCCCGGCGGTCTTCACGATCTCGATCGCCGGCGTCTTCGCGAGCCTCAGCGCCACGCCGGTGCCCGCGGTGACGACCAGTGCCATCACGACGGCCGTCAGCCAGGGATTGCGCTCCCAGAACCTCTTCACGCTCAGTTCCTCCACGCCTCTGGCAGCTCGGCCTCCACCGCGAACGTACAGCCGTCGGCCTTCACGTCCGCCCACTCCGAGTCCTTGAACTTGGTCTCGCCCAGGAACTTCGTGTCGGTGAACACCGCGAGCCCGCGCGCCCTGAACCGGCTGAACCAGGCCTTGCGGCGGCACTCGGTGTGGTGCATGTAGAACCGGCCGTTCACCTCGGCCTCGGTGAAGTACACGTTGCCGTGGATCACCATGTGGTGGAACGCGTTGGACTCGTTCAGGTGCGCGACTCGCAGCACCAGGTCGCCGACCTGCCGGTACGACAGGTCCATGTAGTGCAGGTGCGCCTTGGTGAGGTTGAGGTCGTAGTGGACCGGGTCTTTCTCCTCGGCGCGCGGCAGCAGGTCCTCGATCAGCCGCTGCGAGGTCAGCCTGACCTCCAGCTCGATCTCGTTCTGCTCCTCGCTGTAGGGGTCCTCGTCATCGTCGTTGCGCTTGAACGGCCGGCGCAGGTAGGCGCAGAGGATGTCCAGCACGGTCTGCGTGTACTCCGTCCGGGACTTGGCGAGGCCGGCGAGCGCGTGCATCGCGCCCACGCGGACCTGTGCCGCGTCGTGTCCCAGCAGCTCCACAGCGCGCGCGAACCGTTCGTCGGCCACACGGGACCCGTCGTGGTCGATGCGCTGGCTCTCGAGGTCCTGCCGGGCCTCCTCGACCCGCCGTCGCCGGTCGTTGAGCCACAACGCGTAGAGCGCCACGATCGCGCCGCCCGCAAGCCCACCGGTCTTGATGGCCTCGTGTTTCGGCGCGCCGGGATCGACGAGTAGCAGCAGGCCCCCGACCAGCGCAAACGCTCCAAGCGACCCGAGAACGGTCGGTAGCAGCAAATTTTTCTGTCGGCGGTGCTTGCGTTCGCCGTTGCCCCACAGGAACCTCACGAGGTCGGCATTCTGCCAAGCAGGCCGTGCATGATGGGCTGGAACGGGTCCGAACGCGAACTGAGGTGAGCAGGTGGAGCGGCCGAACTGGGCGCCGGGAGACATCGACCTGGAACGGCCGAGCGTCGCACGGGTGTACGACTACTGGCTGGGCGGCGCGCACAACTTCGCCGCCGACCGCGCGGTGGGGCAGAAGGCTCTGGAGTTCATGCCGGAGCTGCGCAACGTCATCCTGAACCACCGCTCTTTCCTCCGCCGGAGCGTCCGGTACCTGCTCGGCCAGGGTGTCCGGCAGTTCCTCGACCTCGGCTCCGGCATTCCGACCGTGGGGAACGTGCACGAGATCGCCCAGGCCGCCGACCCGGCCACGAAGATCGTCTACGTCGACATCGACCCGGTCGCCGTCGCGCACAGCCGGTCGCTGCTCACCGGCAACGATCGGGTGAACGTGTTGCAGGCGGACGTGCGCGACCCCGCGGCGGTGCTCGCCTCGCCCGAGGTGAACGGCCTGCTCGACTTCGACGAGCCGATCGCGGTGCTGATGATCGCCCTGCTGCATTTCGTCTCGGATGAGGAGAAGCCGGCGGTCATCATCGGCGGCTACCGCGACCGGCTCGCTCCCGGCAGCTTCATCGCCGTCTCGCACGCTGGCTACGAGGCCGACGAGGAGACGGGTTCCTACCGGGCGGCGCGAGCGATGTACGACCGCAGCGTCACCCAGATGACGTACCGCAACAAGGCCGAGTTCAGCCGTCTGCTCGACGGCTTCGAACTGGTCGAGCCCGGAGTGGTGCGCTTACCCGCCTGGCACCCTGAGTCACCGGACGACCTCGATGAGTTCGAGAGGCCGTTTCCCGCCTTCGGGGCGGTAGGCCGGAAGGTGTAGAGGTGACTCCATACGGCGACCGCCCGTATGCTGCGCGTTCGTGGCGTTAGGGCCGAACAGATGACCGAACGGGTTGACCACCGGGTGCGTGACGACCGCTCTCCTTTGGACCCGGCCGTTTTGGCCGGTGCCGAGTCGTTCGCGCGTAGCTGGGCCACGGCCGTGATCGGTTCGAGTTACGTGCCGATGACCCGTGCCGAGGTCGCGCAGCACCTCCAGGACCTCACCGAGATGCTCGTCGAGGCGCTGTTCGCGAGCCCGTTCCGCACGGCACCCGGTTACGAGGTCGGCTCGCGTCTGGTCGACGCGCACTTCACCGGCACCGACACGCTGGGCCGCACGATCCAGCTGCTCGGCGACGACCTGCTGGCCGAGCTGGGCTCCGCGGGTGACGACCGCCTGCAGTCCCGTCTCGCCGCCCTGCAGGGCGCGCTGGCCGCCGGCTACGCCCGCGCGCTGCGGGAACGCACGCTCGCCGAGCAGGAGGCGATCAGGGCGGCCGTCCTGGACGCCCGTGACCAGGCGGAGGCGATGCTGCGGGCGTCGGAGGCCCGGTTCCGCGCGATGTTCACCGAGGCCGCGATCGGCATCGGCATCGCCGACATCGAGGGCCGGATACTGGACGTCAACCAGGCCCTGCAGGACATGCTCGGGTTCAGCGTCGAGGAGATGCGCCAGTACAACGTGCGCGACCTCATGCACCCCGAGGACGCGGGCAGCGTGTGGCGGCTCTACGACCAGCTCATCGCGGGCGAGTGCGACCACTACCGCGCCGAGAAGCGCTTTCACCGCGCCGACGGCGAGCAGGTGTGGACGCACCTGACGCTGTCGCTGGTCCGCGACGACCACGGCGAGCCGCAGTACCAGGTCGCGATGATCGAGGACGTCACCGATCGCCACCTGCTGCAGAACCGTCTGCGCTACCAGGCGCTGCACGACCCGCTGACCGGGCTGCCGAACCGGGCGCTGTTCCTCGAACGGCTCGGGCGCGTCTTCAACAACCGCGCCAAGCACGTCCGCGCCGGCCTCTGCTACCTCGACCTGGACGGCTTCAAGGTCATCAACGACTCGCTCGGTCACGACACGGGAGACCAGCTGCTGGTCGAGGTCGGCCGTCGGCTCGACCACTCGGTGTCCGGCGAGGGCAAGCTGGTCGCGCGCATGGGCGGCGACGAGTTCGTGATCCTGGTCGAGGGCTCGGCCGGTGAGCAGGACATCGTCGACGTGGCGGACCGGGTGCTGACCGAGCTGGAGGCACCGATCCGCATCGCCGGCCACGAGCTGTCGGTCTCGGCGTCGATCGGCATCGTCGAGCGCCAGCTGTCCGGCACGACGTCGGCTGACCTGATGCGCGACGCGGACATCACGCTGTACTGGGCGAAGGCGGACGGCAAGGCGCGCTGGGCGTTGTACGACCCGGAGCGCAACGCCCGCGAGGTCGCCAGGTTCACGCTGTCCGCGACGATGCCGCGGGCCCTGGAACGCGGCGAGTTCTACGTCGAGTACCAGCCGCTGGTGCGGCTGGAGGACTCGACGGTCGTCGGCGTCGAGGCGCTGGTGCGCTGGCAGCACCCGGAGTTCGGGCGGCTCGCGCCGGACCGGTTCATCGAGCTGGCGGAGGAGACCGGCCTCATCGTCCCCTTAGGACGGTGGGTGCTGCGCAAGGCCTGCGAGGAGGCGCGGCGCTGGCTGGAGGAGTTCGGCGACGCGGCGCCGTTCGTGTCGGTGAACCTCGCCGTGCGCCAGTCCCGCGACCCCGAGCTGGTCCGCGACGTCAAGCGGATCCTCGACGAGTGCGCGCTGCCGCCGCACCACCTGCAGCTGGAGCTGACCGAGTCGGCGATCATGGGTACCGCCGACGAGCCGCTCGAGGCGCTGCGGGCGTTGTGCGACATGGGTGTGCGCATCGCGATCGACGACTTCGGCACCGGTTACTCGAACCTGGCCTACCTGAAGCACCTGCCCGTGCACGAGCTGAAGATCGCCGGCTCGTTCATGGAAGGGCT
Source organism: Lentzea atacamensis (assembly GCF_003269295.1). Lineage (GTDB taxonomy): Bacteria > Actinomycetota > Actinomycetes > Mycobacteriales > Pseudonocardiaceae > Lentzea > Lentzea atacamensis. Next base: position 428,161 of record NZ_QLTT01000002.1, read on the forward strand.
GCGGGCCGAGACCGAGGAAGACCCGGTCGACTCGCAGATCGTCGCCACGCTGGTGCAGCTGGCGCACGCGCTGTCGTTGGGCGTCACGGCGGAGGGTGTTGAGACGCCGGCCCAGGCCGCGCGGCTGCTGAGGCTGGGTTGCGACACCGGTCAGGGCTGGTTCTTCGCCCGGCCAGGACCGCCGGAGGACATCGACAGCCTCCTGCGTGGTGATCTCTAGGTCAGGGAACTCCCAAGGCCATGAAGTCATTGGCCTTGGTCGTGCTCCTGCTCGTCGTGATGACACCGGTCGTCCGCGCTGCCGCCGACGTCGTTCCCCTGCCCGCCGACAAACAGGCTTTCGGCACCGCCAGATCCGCGGCGAGCCCGGTCTGGTTCACGCTGGGCCACCAGGGCCTGTCGGAGATCTTCCACCCCGACCTGAGCACGCCGGCGACCCGTGAGACGCGGCTGCTGGTCGACGGCAAACCCGGTCAGGCCCGCACCGAGCCCGCCGACGACCGGTCGTTGACCTTCCGGCAGCGGCTGCGCGGAGACGGGTGGCAGGCGGAGATCACCTACGTCACCGATCCGCAGCGCGCCGCCGTGCTCGCGGACGTGCGGGTCACGGCGCAGCGACCGGTCCGGCTGTCGGTCGAGCACGTGCCGATGAAGGGTGCCGGCACGATCGTCAGCACGTTGCCCACCGAACCGGTGCGGCGTGCTCACGGGATGTTCGCGGTCGGGTTCGGCGAGGGCGTCGCCCAGGCCGCGCTGGATCGTGGATTCGGCGTGGTGAAACGTGAGTACGCGCAGGGCTGGCGCGCGTACCTGGACGGGCTGAAGCGGCCGAAGTCCGCGGACCGGCGGCTCTACGACATGTCCGTGATGGTGCTGGCGGCGACCGAGGACAAGGCGAACCCCGGTGCCTCGATCGCGTCACCGAGCTTCCCGTGGGCCTTCGGGTTCGACCGCGAACTGGCACCGGAGCTCGGACCGTACGCGCTGGTGTGGCCGCGCGACCTGTACCACGTGTCGACGGCCATGATCGCCGCGGGAGATCGCGGCTTCGCCGAGCGCTCACTGGACTTCATGCTGCGTGAGCAGCAGCGGCCGGACGGCCATCTGCCGCAGAACACGCGAGTCGACGGCACGCCGGTGTGGACCAGCGTTCAGCTCGACGAGACCGCTGCACCGCTGTTGCTCGCCTGGCACCTGGACCGGCGGGACAAGTCCACTGTGGACTCTCTCCGCAGGGCGGCCGACTACCTGCTGAGCTACCCGAACGCTCCGTTCAGCGAGCAGGAGCGGTGGGAGAACCAGAGCGGCTACTCGCCCGCCACGATCGCCTCGGTCGTCGCCGGGCTCGTCTGCTTCGCGGACCTGTTGCAGCGCAACGGGGAGAACGCCGAGAGGTATCTCGCCGCCGCCGACGAGTGGCAGCGGAAGGTGGAGGGCTGGACCGCGACGCGCACCGGCCCGTACGAGCCCAAGCCGTACTACCTGCGGCTCACCAAGGACGGCAAGCCGGACGAGGGCACCAGGTACAACCTCGGCGACAACAACCCGGACGACATCGACCAGCGCGCGGTCGTCGACCCGAGCTTCCTCGAACTGGTGCGGCTCGGCCTCAAGCGCGCCGGCGACCCGGTCATCCGCAACACCGTGCGGGTCGTGGACCGGCAGCTGAAGGAACAGGGCTACTGGCACCGGTTCACGCAGGACGGGTACGGCGAGACCGCGGACGGCAGGCCGTGGAACATCAACTGGCCGACACCCACGCGCACCTACGGGCGGCTGTGGCCGTTGCTGTCAGGTGAACGCGGCGAGTACGAGCTGCTCAACGGTGACAAGGTCAGTGCCGCCAAGCGTTTGCAAGAGATCGCGGCGACCGCCAACAGCGGCCTCATGCTGCCGGAACAGGTGTGGGGTGGCCGCGGCACCACCTCGGCCACCCCACTCGCCTGGACGCACGCGCAGTACGTGCGGTTGGCGTGGTCGCTCGACCGGGGTGAACCGGTCGAGCGGCCGTCCGTCGTCGTGCAGCGCTACCTCAGCTGAAGGACTTCTTCGCCACGTTGTGGCCGGAGATCTCCACGACGGGCTGGGCGGATCCGAGCGACGAAGACCGGTACTCGGCCTTCAGCGTGAGGGTCTCGCCCGGCCACAGCGTCACGTAGTTGTCGCTCCACTGCGTCGGCAGCACCTCGGCACCGCCCTGGCCCTTGCGCAGCGACGCCCGCACGAAGAACGCCACGGTGCTGCCGGTGTTCTTCAGCGTCACCGTGGTGACCTGCTTGTCGTCACCGGCGGGCGCGGTCGACACGGTGGAGGACACCGTGCCGGGCTTCAACGTGTTGAGGCCCTTCAGGTCCGCGTAACCGGACTGCGGCGTGTGGTACCAGGTGGAGCTGCCGTAGTTCAGCGTGTCGGCCTTGGTGGACAGCCAGTAGACGTTGCGGTCGACCACGTTGCCGGCCGCGTCCTTGAGCAGCAGGCGCACGAAGTAGGTCGTCGACAGCCCGGACGGCTGCGGCAGCGAGCCCACCTTGGTCGGTCCGTTGGCCGCGGCGTTCACGTTGCGCGTCTCGTCGGCCTTCTGCGTGCCGTCGAGGTTGAACAGCGTGATCTGCAGCTTGTGGTTGTTGGCGTTCTGCAGACTGGTGTTCATCACGGCCAGCGACTTGTCGTCGTAGGAGTACTGGGCGTGCAACGGCCGCATGCCGGTCTTGGCGCCGAAGTACGAGCCCGCCGTGGCGAGGTAGTAGTCGTACAGGTGCCAGTACAACGTCGGCCACGCGTTGTTGAGCATCCAGTAGATGACACCCGTGGACGGGTTGCTGGCGTCGTTGAAGTTGTCGCCGAACGCCTCGAACTGCGCGCGGTTCGTCTCGTAGTTCGCGAGCTGCGCCTTGCGGACGAGGTCCTCGACGTTCGACGGCTTGCCGTAGCGGTTGTCGAGAGCCGTGCCCCAGAAGGTCAGCTTGTTGAACGTCGACGACGGCGACAGGTGGTACTGCGTCGCGTTGTAGTTCGTCAGCTTGTCGATCTCGCCCTGGGACAGGAACTTCTTCAGCTCGTCCATCTCGGGGATGGTCGGGCCGGGGCCGATCTCGGAGGCGAAGCCGGCCGCGCCGCCCTTCTGCTTGTTGAACCAGTAGACCGGCGGCTCCCACCAGTACGGGCCGTCCATCTTCATGCCGGGGTTGCCGAGCTGCGGCGAGCTGAGGTTCTTCGCCGACGAGATGACCGGAAGGTTCCACTCGGCCCGCTTGAGCGCGTCGAGGTAGATCTTCTCCAGGCCCGCGCCGGGTGCGGCGTCGGATCCGATCATGAACCCGATCATGCTCGGGTGGTTGCGGATGCGCTTGGCCTCGCTCTCCGCGGACTGACCGGCGACGCGGTTGTCCTCGGCGTCGAACGAGTCGTACTTCTCCCACTTGGAGCAGCACTCCCAGCCGGTGAGCAGCATGATGCCCTTGCGGTCCGCCAGGTCGTAGAGCTCGTCGTTCTCGGGCTTGCCCTCCAGGCGGATGGTGTTCATGCCCATCGCCTTGACGAGGTCGAGCTGGTCCTCGATGTAGCGGAGATCGGTGCGCAGGAACAGGTCGGACGCCCAGCCACCGCCGCGGACGAGGAACGGCTTGCCGTTGATCGTGAACTGCCTGCCGCTGCCGCGGATGCTCGACGTGACCTCGCGGACGCCGAAGGTCGTCTTCGCGGTGTCGGACTCGGCGGTGCCGACGTTCGCGGCGAGCGTGGCCAGGTAGAGCGGCTGCGCGCCCATCTGGAACGGCCACCACACCTGCGGGTTCCGCAGGTCCTGGGTGAACGTGACGGTCTTGGTCTGGTTCGCGTTCAGCTGCACCTGCTGCTTGAACACCTGGCCCGCGACGGTGGCGGTGACCTCGGCGTTCACCGGCTGCCCCGTGTTGTTGCGCGCGTCGACCTTCGTGGTGATCCTCGCGCTGCTCAGGCTCGGCAGCGGCAGGTCGGAGTCGACCCGCGGGTTGCGCAACGAGACCGGGCCGCTCTGGGCGAACTGGACGTCGCGGAAGATGCCCTGGTTGCGGTCGGGCGGCAGCTGCGCCCAGTCGATGAAGTGGATCAGCAGGTCGTTCTGCGGGTCGGAGGACGACGCCTTGATCGCGATGGCGTTGTCGCCCTTGCGCAGCAACGAGGTCACGTTGAACTCGTGCGTCGGGTAGGCGCCGACGATCTGGTCGGTGCCCGCGACCTTCGTGCCGTTCAACCAGATCTCGCCGCGCGAGATGATGCCGCCGTTGAGCTTGAGGAACGTGTTGACCCCCGGCTGCGGGTCGGCGGTGAACACCTTGCGGTACCACCAGGGGACCTTGAAGTCGTTGGCGTTGACCTGCTTGAGGTTCTCCGAGTAGCGGACGTCCGGGTACTTGTTGTTGGCGATCAGACCGGCCATCACGGTGGAGCGCGCGGGCACCGTCATCCACCCGGTGTCCGAATAGGCCGGAGCGGAGATCACGTCACCGGCCTGCGTCGCCTTCGCGCTGCTCTGCAGGCGCCAGTCGGGGACGGTGGAGGTCGTTGCGGGGCTGGCGGCGACGTTCAGCGCCGCTCCCGTGCCGGGCACGGGCCCCGCGTTGGCTGAGGTGCCTGGCACGAGCAGGGCCAGGCCCACCGCGGCCACGACCAGTGTCGGCAGCGGTCGGTTGCGCAGCATGTCGCTCCTCGACGCATCGGGGCGGCGGCGCTTCGGGGTATCGTAAAGAAGGTTTCCTTTTTGTGAGGTCAGCGGCAATGCGCCTTACGGGTGACGCGAGACACACCGTCCGCAACACTCCGTGCGCACCGATCCGATACGTTGGCCTTCATGCTTCGACTTGCCGTCACGTTCGTGCTGGCAGCGGTCCTGACCGGGTGTTCTGCGAAGGAACCCGGCACGCCTTCCGCGGGGAACCAGACCGGTGGCACGCCGACGGCCGGAACTTCGGCCGGAACTGCCCCGGTGAACAGGCCGAAGGCCGTCGACCTCAAGACGCTCGACCCGTGCTCGCTGATCACCGCGGAGACCAAGGCCACCCTCGGCCTGCGCATTGTCGAGCCGGGCAACCCGCTGCCCGAGTACGGCGAGGGCAGCAAGCGTTGCAACCTGACTTATGAGGACCGCAAGTACATCGCCAACATCCACACGCTGGTGAACGGCGGAGTGGACAGGCTCAAGCAGACGACTGGTGAGGCCAAGCTCACCTCCCTGCAGATCGCCGGGTATCCCGCTTACCTCACCCAGCGGGATTCGCCGGGATCGGCCGGTGCCTGTGAGGTCTACATCGACGCGAACGACGGGCAGTTGTTGCTGGTGGACGGAGTTGCCGGGTTCGGCGACAGCAGCGCCACTGTGGACGGTGCGTGCGAGCGGGCCAAGGCCCTCGCCAACGCGGCTGGTGCGGCCCTCGCGACCAAGTGAAGGTTGAGTAGAACTACTCCGCTTTTACCGGGAACCGGTCAACTGCGGAATGCATCAGAGCTAAAGTCGTCCCAAAAGCACACGCGGCCCGTCCCCTGTGGGCCGTACTGAGGAGGGTGTGCCGTGCATCTCGCGGATGGTGGAGGTAGCTCGTCGCTGCCACCCGAGTTCGGTCAGCGCAAGCTGAGGGTCGAACCACATGCCATTCCACAGGCGAGGAAGGCTTTCGAGCAGGCGCTGGCGGAGTTCGAGAACAAGATCGAACGAGCGGTCGACGACTTGCCCACCAAGCCGTGGGCGGGCGACCCGATCAGCAGTGAGACGTCGAAGGCGTTCAACGAGCAGACCTCGGGGAAGGCGCTGGCCGCGCTGCGGTACTACAAGCAGCAGCTCGTCGGCGTGATCGACCAGCTGAAGATGATCGAGGAGCAGTACCGCCAGGTCGAGGGCGACAACACGGCCATGTGGGGCAAGCACCAGCGGGACCTGGGCTGAGAGGGGGCTGACCGATGACTGAGCACCGTTACCAGGGGTACAGCCACCCCGAGCTGTACAAGATGATCAACTCCGGTCCCGGCGTCGCCGCCTCGATCCCGGTGGAACAGGGCTGGAAGACCATCGCGGACACGCTCGCCCAGATCGACGAGGATCTCCACACCTCGCTGACCAAGATGGGCGTGGACTGGGAGTCCGACGCGTCCGAGGCCGCTCAGGGCGCCCTGTCGCCACTCGCCCAGTGGGCCGGCTACGCGAACACCGGCGCGACCACGATGGAGAGTTCCGCGCGGCTGCAGGGCGAGTTCATCGCCGACGCGCGCAAGAAGATGCCCGAGGTCGTCCCGGTCACGACCGAGAAGCCCGGCTTCCTCGACATCGCCGGTGGCGTGCTCACCGGGCCGGTCGGCATGGCGCACGTCGTCGGACAGCAGATGGACCACGAGCGGCAGGAAGCCGCCGCGGACAACGCCGCTGCCCAGGCCGTCAAGGTCATGGAGGACTACCAGTCCGACAGCCGCTGGAACGCCTCGACGCTCGGCGAGTTCCCGCAGCCGCCGCAGGTCGTGATCGACACGCCGCCTCCTGGCGAGTCCGGCACCGCCAACACGCGCGTCGGCTACACCTCGACCGGCCCGTACTCGCCGTCCGGCACCACCGGCACCAACACCACGCCGGCGTGGACGCCTCCGGCGACCCAGCAGCACGTGGCGCAGCCGTGGACTCCTCCCGGTGACGGCACCACGCACACGTCGTGGACGCAGCCTCCGACGACGCCCCCGGTGCAGACGACTCCGCCGCCGCACCTGCCGCAGCCGACGCCGGCTCCCACGCAGCAGCCTCCTGTGACGACCGGCCCGGTGTTCACCCGGCCGACCACGGGCGTGCCCGGCGGTGGTTCCGGTGGCCTTCGCGGTGGTCAGCTCGGTGGCGGCAAGGCGTTCGGGCCGATGTCCGGCTCGCTCGGTGCGTCCGGCCAGGGCTCGATGAAGCCCGGCGGCATGATGCCCGGCACGGGTGCCGGGCCCGACGCGATGCGCGGCGGTGCCATGGGTGCCGGCGCCGGTGCCGCGGGCAAGGGCGGTGCCGCGGGTGCGGGCATGGGCGCTGGTGGCGCGCACGGCCAGAAGGGCGAGGGCGAGGAAGACCTCGAGCACAAGTCGGCCGACTACCTGGTCGAGACCGACGACGTGTTCGGCGACGAGCGCATGGTCGCGCCGCCGGTCATCGGTGGCTTCTCGGAGTGAGCCTGTTCGGCGGTCCGGCGGAGAGGGAGCCGATCACTCTCTCCGCCGAGGAGTTCGACGTGGTGTGGGAACGGATGAACGTCGGACCGATGCCGCTCGTGCTGAAGGTTCCCTCACCCGGTAAGACGCGCGACGAGCGGATCAAGCTCGAGAACCGCGTCTACCAGCAGTTGGACCACCGCCGCCTGGGCAACTCGCGCGGTCTTTCGTCCGAACTGGACGGACTGCTGCGCATGTTCGTCAAGCCGGAGCGGGAGGCGGACGGCCGCCTCTGGATCGGCCACAGCCTGCGCGTTCTCGCCGTCGCGAACGGCGACTGGGGCGCGCTCGCGACGCTGAGGGACGACCAGCTGACGTTCCAGCCGTGGGCGGGCTCCGGGCTCGCCTCTGCGGTGCTGTCCGTGCTGCCCTCGCACCCGGCCGGAACCGGTCTTTCGGTGACGTTGCCCAGCGAGGACATCGAGAAGGCGATCTCCCAGACCGACGGGTCGCCCAAGTCGATGGAGGCCGCGTTCCGCGGCGTCGGCCTGCGCGAGGCCGACGCCAAGGCGCTGGTGCAGATGTTCACCGGCCTGGTGCACACCGGGAACTTCGGCGCGGCCGCCAGGGACAAGTACGGCAAGCGCTGGCGGCCCGAGCGCGTGGTCGCGTTCTTCGACACCGAAGAAGGCCGCTACCTGCAGCAACGCCGTTCGTCGAACGGTCAGCCGCCGTGGAGCACGTTCACGCCGACCGACGCCCGCCGGCTGATGCACCAGGTGGACGAGCTGATCTCGGAAGCGGTTCGTTCCGCGAGCGCCTGATGTCTGGTTTGATCTGACCACCGCCGCCGTGGCCAAGACCCCTTGGAGACGGCGAAATGAGCATCGACAGACGGCAATTCCTGCTGGCTACAGGTGTTGCGTTGGTCGGAACGTCAGCGATGACGGGGACGGCAGCCGCCGCGTCCTCCGCTTCGTTGTGGCAAGAGTTCGTGGCGAACCCGTACAACCACCCGCAGATCCCGAACATCGCCTACGCCGGCTACCGGACCGGTGAGCGGCCTCCTCGCCGGCCGGTGCTGGCGAACGTGCTGTTCTTCGGAGCCCGCCGCGACGGCTCGGCGGACGCGTCGGCCGCGATCAACAAGGCGATCGAGTTCGTCGGCAAACTGGGTGGCGGCACCGTCTTCGTGCCGCCCGGCCGCTACCGGATCGACGACATCATCCACATCGGCTACGACAACGTGGTGCTGCGCGGCGCGGGCAGTGCGAAGACGACGTTCTGCGCGACCCGGTCGCTGGAGGAGATCGTCGGCATCAACCGCAGCCGCTACGGCTCGGAGAACTCGGCGTGGAGCTGGTCGGGCGGTCTGGTGTGGGTCTGCCACCGCGACCGGTACAAGGCGCTGGTCGACGCGATCAAGGCGCGCAGGTGGCCGTTCGAGGGCTGGACGGGCAACGAGCTGGAGCTCGGCGAGAACCTGGCGGCGATCACCGGCTCTGCAGCTCGTGGTTCGTTCGTCGTGACCGTCGAGAATGGACGCAGGCTGCGCGCCGGGCAGCGCGTGCTGCTGCGGCTGGACGACGACAAGTACTCACTGCCCAAGCACATGTGCGGCGACGTCCCCGGCACCGCCACGTACAAGTGGGACGACAAGGACAAGCTCCTGTCGTACTTCCCGTTCCTGTGGCCGGTGCGCGTGGAGTGGGTGCGTGGCAACAGGGTCAAGCTCGCCCAGCCGTTGCCGCTGGAGATCCGGCCCGAGTGGAAGCCGCGCCTGACCACCATGGCTCCGGTCATCACCGGCGCGGGCGTCGAAGGCATCAAGATCGAGATGTTCAAGGTCCCGACGCCGAAGCACCTGCAGGACAAGGGTTACAACGGTCTGGCGTTCCAGTGCGCGTGGGACTGCTGGGCTGACGACGTGCACGTCCAGGACGTCGACAACGGGTTCCTCCTGGTGTCCTCAAAGGGAATCTCGCTGCTGAACACGCGTGTGTCCGGCCGCGGTCACCATCACGCCTACGCGACCCGCGAGCAGTCGCACGACAACCTGACCGACGGGTTCGCCATCGAGGCGCCTTCCGAGCCTTCGCAGGCGGGCGCGGGCAACCACGGCCTGAACGTCGAGGGCCTGTCCTGCGGCAACGTCTGGACGCGCGGGCGCATGGACCACGACGTCTTCGACACCCACCGCGGTCTGCCGTTCGCCAACGTCCGCACCGAGATCACCATCAACAACGTCGGTGCCCACGGCGGCAGTGCCAACGCGGGACCGTTGTACGGCGCCCGTTTCACGCACTGGAACGTGACGGTCACGAACCAGCGCGCGGGCAACGTGCGCATCGACCAGGTCGCGCCGTGCAGTGCCACCGTCGCGATCTCCGAGGTCCGCGACTTCGGCCAGATCGACAAGCCGGACTTCACCGGCCCGTTGAACTCCCGGCTGGAGCTCTACGGCACCACCGACGTGACGCCTCGCAACCTCTACGACGCGCAGAGGCGGTTGCGCCGCCGGTCATGAGGTAGCCCGCATCGCCTGCGGCAGCGACCACGCCACCGAGTCGAGATCGGTGGGGAGTGTGAAGCTCTCCACCGATCTGCCGATTCGTCGTGCCCAGCCGTTGCCGGTGAGCTCCAGGCGGTACGACATGAAGTCGTTGCCCTGCAGGTCACTGGGCGGTGTGGCGTCGGACAGCAGCAGGTGCTGGCCGTAGCTGCGCCCGGTGCGTCCGAGGGTCTGCAGGACCTGCAGAAAGTCCGGGCGTGCCTCGACCAGGCCGTGCACGCCGTCCACGCAGACGAGCAGCTCCGGCAGCGGGCCGAGCTGTGCGCCGTTGGACCGTGCTGTGCGGTAGTCCCAGGTGGTTCGGTAGTTGCCGCTGTCCACCAACATCCTGATGCGCCGCTCGTGGTCGTCCATCAGCGCTTCCGCGAGCGCGGGCTGCACGTGCGGTGCGCTGTCGAGACCCGCGAACACCCCGGTGCCGTGGAAGTCGATGAGCACGACCTGGAGCTCGTCCGGTGAGTGCCGCAGCATTTGGCCGAGGATCAGCGCGCGGAGGCCTTCCGCACGTCGTTCCGGCGGCGCCACGATCTCGCCGTGCGGCCCCATTCCGTCCTGCAGGGTGCCCGACTTGAGGTCGATCTCGACCGGCTGGCCGTGCTCGTCGGTGCCGACCGCGACCCGGTACTGCATCTTGACCGGCCGCGGGCGCCACGCGTGCGACCGGTCGAACCTGTTCGGCACCTCGTGCAGGTCGAAGAATCCGGGCGCGGGCTCGGCCTGGCACATCAGCTGTGGCAACGACTTCGTCGCCTCGTCGAGATTCGCGGGCACGGTGCAGTCGTCGATCTGCCGCGTCACCACGTCGTGCGGGCTGTCGAGCAGCAGCTGCACACCGGACTTGCCGACGTCATGGGCGATGGTGGCGAGGGTCGTCGCGAACTCCGGTTCCGCCGCGACGATGGCGTCGAGACCGTGGACGCAGACCAGAAGCTGCGGCAGCACCTGGTCGAAGCCGCGGTGGTGGAAGATCGTCCAGGTGTTGCCCACGACTTCGAGCCGGCGTTCCGACTCGGCCAGCAGTGCGTCGGCGACGTGCCGGATCAACGCGGGATCCCTTGCCACGCCACGATGATGCGTCTGCACGTGCGGGGCCTGGTCCAACCCGGCGAACACGTCCGAGTCGTGCGCGTCGACGAAGACCGCTTGGAACAGCTTGGGCGAGTGTGTCGTCATCAGCCCCAGCACCAGGCTCCGCAAGGTCTCCGGTGCTGTGACGCCGAGGTGCGATCCCGTCCTCCACTTGCCGTCGGCGAGGTGGGTGAGCTCGGCGACCACCGGCCTGCCGTGGGCGTCGGTGCCTACCGGAACCTTCCACCACCGGCCTTTCCACGCGAGGGCCTTGGTGAAGGTGCTCAGGCCGTGCAGCGCGAGGAAGTCCAGCACCTCGACGCGCAGCCGCACGCGCTCAGGGAGGTGATCGAGCGACCGGGCCGTGATGATCACTCGGGCCGGTGTCGCGACGGTGATCCACCGGATCGACTCGGCGAGCCCTGGATCGCTTTCCGCGCACAGCTTCCAGTCGTCGACCAGCAGCGTCGCGCCGGGTTCGCCGCCGCGTTCGAACCACGTCAGCAGGTTCTCGCAGCGCCGCCGGTCGGAGGGCTCGAAGCTGACGGCGACCGGAGTGGGCGGGGGGCCCTGGCCGATGCGGTAGATGCCTGGCGCCGCAGGGATTCGCGGTGCGGTGAGGTGCGATGGGCCGACGAGGGCGAGATGGGTCACGGAAGCGCGATCTGGGCGTGGAGGCGGTGGGGAACGGACAGGCAGAAGCCCGGCCTGTCCGGCACGCGCGCGGCCTGGCGGGCGTCGACGAGTGACGTCGCCGGGTCGTCGAGCCGGAACTCGATGCCGAACGCCAGGCTGTTCCTGATGAACGGGGGCACCTGGTCCCACGAGCGGGCCGTGACGACGATGTGGCGTTGCGGGTCGAGCGGTTCACCGGGGCCGTCGAGGAGCTGGCAGCGCGCCAGGTCGTCGCCGAGGACGGTCGCCAGGGTGCGCAGCGTCGTGCTCTTGCCGGTGCCGGGTTTGCCGACGATGGCGCCGTGCCGGAGCTCCTCGGTGAAGCCGGGGACGAGGACGTCGCGGCGTTGCTCGAACGGCTTGTCCACGAGGCCGAGGGCGCCGGGAGGCAGCATCTCCAGCGTGAGGTCGGCGTAGCTCTTGTGCAGCGGTGGCAACACGATCTGGTGGGCGGGTGGTGCGGAACCTGCCAGCGCGTGCGGCAGCATTTCCGCCCATTCTGCGAAGTCGTACGGCGGTGTCGCCGACGGCCACTCGGGGATCTTGAACGGCAGCTGCGCCGGGAACGCGTCGCCGGAGTACAACAGGTGGATGCCGAGAACGCGGCCTGCTCGGGTGAGCGCCTCCAGGACGTTCTGGAAGCCGGGGTGCCGTTCTATCAGCACCTCGGCGCTGTCCACGCAGATCAGCAGGGCTGCCAGCGGGTCGAGGTCGTCGCCGGCGTCGAGCCTCTCCTGGTAGTCGGTGAAGTTCCGGCACCGGCCCTTGGTGTGCACGAGCTGCTGACGCCGGTCGAGCTCGCCGGCCAGGCCCTCCTGGAACCGCTCGAACAACTCGTCCTCGTCCTCGCTCTTCAGCGCGAACGAGACGTGCGGCGCGGCGCTCAGGCCGTCGAAGATCCCGGTGCTCCTCATGTCGAAGAAGCCGAAGTTCAGGTCCTCCGGCGAATGCGTGACCATCAGTCCCAGCAACGCACTGAGCAGCTTCTGACCACGGTGTGGCCCCAGATAGGTACCCGTCAGCCCGTCGCCGTCCACGCTGATGTCCAGGTACACCGGCCATCCGCGCTCGTCGACACCGACCGCGGCCTTCAGATCGTGACGCTGGTACTTGTTGCCGAGATCGGTGTCGACACCATGCAGCGCGAGGAAGTCCGTCGCCTCGCCGTGCAGCTGCCGCCGCAACCGGTCCGGCAGGTCATTCCAGTCCCGAGCCGTGACGACGACCTGCACGCCCCGCGACGGCCCGAACGCCGCTATCCACTCGACCACCCGGTCGAGGCCGGGGTCCTGCTCGAAGCACAGCCTCCAGTCGTCCACCAGCAACACCGCACCGGACGGTGCACCGCGCTCGAACCAGTCCAGCAGACTCCGGCACCCCGGCTGGTCGGACGGGTCGAAGGTCGCCGACACCGGCAACGGGTCGGCACCACGCCCGATCCGGTAGACGGCCATGTCCGGCGCGGCCGCGAGAGCCGCCGTCAACCGGTCCCTGGCCGCCTGCCAGGGACCGACGACGGCGAAGTTCCTGATCACCGTCCAGATATACCAACAGCCGGGGGAACGCCGCTGCCCCTTCGCTAATGTGGGCGACGTGCCAGCCAAAGCCGTCGACCCCGCCGAAATGCGAGCCGCGGTGCAGGCGGTTCTACCCTGGTTGCGCGGCGAGGCCGACCAGCCGGAACGCCCGGTGCTGGCCAGCGCGGTCCGCCTGAGCCTGCGCGCCCTGGAACAGATCGCGCCGGGCCGCAGCGTCGAGGTCCGCGTCCCGCCGTTCGCCGCCGTGCAGTGCGTCGAGGGCCCGCGCCACACCCGAGGCACGCCCCCGAACGTGATCGAGACCGACCCCCGCACGTGGCTGGAGCTGGCGACCGGAGCGCTGGCGTGGGACGAAGCCCTGGACGGTGCTCGGGTCACCGCGTCGGGGACCCGAGCCGATCTCTCCCACCTGCTGCCGGTCGTGAAGTTCTAGAAAATCCGGCCGATCGTGTTGTCGTAGGCCGACTTCGCGCCGTCCACGATCGCGCCACCAGCGGCCTTGCCGCCCTCGTAGACGTCACGCCCGAGCTCGGTGGCCTTGCCGACGGTGTCCACGGTGGCGTCCAGAGCGTCGCTGCCGACCTCCTTCGCGGTGTCCCAGGCGTGGCCGCCCGCCGCGCCCCAGTCGCCGCGGCTGATGTCGCCGACCACCTGCTTGCCGCCCTGGTAGGCGTCGCCCGCCATGTCGACGCCCTCCTTGACGACACCGCTGCCCCAGTCGAGCACCGGGCCGACCACTGGGAGGTCGGAGCCGGGCAGGTTCGGCGAGGTCGGGCGGTCGTACCACGGGTCGCTGCTGACCTCGTTGCCGCGACCGGTCGCGATCTTGGCGAGGTTGTCGAGCGACTCGCTGTTCTCGTCGTAGTAGGCGGAGTGGGCTTCGGCGATGCCCTTCGACGACGTGGTGCCGAAGTGCGTGCCGCCGAACTCCTTGTCGTACGGGCCGGTGGACGAGCCGTCCTCGGTGAACCAGTTCGAGCTGGTGCCCTGCACGACCGGGTCGTGTTCGGTGCCACCGACGTACACGTGGCCGGGGCCGGCCGAGAGCTGGTTGACGTTCGACGCGCCGACGCCGGGCGAACCGACGAACGCGATGTCGTCCGCCTTCAGGCCGTTCATGCCCGCGTAGCCGACGGTGGCGCTGCCGTAGCTGTGGCCGATCACGGTCAGGTGCTGGCCGTCGGGACCGGCGGCGCGGTAGCCGTCGACGTCCTTCACCAGGTTCTGGCCGCCTTCACGGGCCTGAGCCGGGTTGTCCACCTCGCCGGGAGACCAGCCGGGCGCGTCGTAGCCGAGCCACTGGATGGTGGCGTTGTCCTTGCCACCGCCCATTTCCTCACGCAGGTTGGCCGCCTGGTTCCAGCTGAAAGCACCCACGTCGGAGCCGGTGCCCGGCACACACACCGCGAGGTTCTTCGCGGTGTCCGGATTGCCGAACGCCACCGCGATCTGCGCGTCGCCGCGGGGGCCGGTGGGGTCCCACGCCATGACACGGGCGTTTTCGCCGTTGAACTTGTCCCGCGACGTCTCGTCGGCCTCGATCAGGCTGTTCTTGGCCTTCTCGCAGTTTTCCTTGACGTTCGTGGCAGCGAGCCGTTCGTCCAGCAGCTTCGCCAGCTGCGGATCGTTGCTGTTGCGCAGCGCGGCTTCGTTGTTCGGGTCGAGCCCGAGCTGAGCGGCCCGCTCGTTGATCGCCTTCGTGGACTGGTCGATCGTGGCGTTGGCCTTGCTGAGGTCGTCGTTGATGCGCCTGCGGTTGGCCGTGTCGAGCACGTCCGACGGAGGACCGCGCAGCTTGCCGAGCTCCTGGAACCGGTCGCCCAGCAACGCCTGCTGCTGTTCCGGCGTCAGCGACTTCCACCACTCGGCGACGGCCTTCGGATCCGTGTTCGGGCCCGGAATCTGCGGTCCGGTGGCTCCACCCGATGCGGCGCGGCCCCAGCCGCAGTCGGTGCGGGCGGACTCCTCGAAGCCCGGCGGGATCTTGGTGAGCGCGCCCGCGTAGGAACGCAGAACGTTCTCGTAACCCGACTTGACCTTGCTCAGCGAGTCGTTGACCTGGTTGGCGAGCGTGCGGGTCTGCTCCTCGTCCAGGCCGGGCGGACGGCTGCGCCACACGCCGATCGCCTGGTCGGCGGCGGTGCGCATCTGGCCGTAGGCCTGGGACGCGGCTCGGACGATCTCGGCACCCGCACCGAGCCGTTCACCGGCGGCCTTGGCGGCGGTCGCGGAGAGGTCGGCGCGTGCGGTGAACTTCGTCGCGGTTTCGCCGCTCCAGCTGCTGACCGCCGTCTTGCCGCCCTTGGCGACCAGCTCGCCCGCCCGGCCGACCGCGCTGATCGCACCGGTGATGGGGTCGGCGGCCGCGGCGATCCGGCCGGCGTCCCCGGCCGCGAGCTTGCCGTACAGGCTCTCCGGATCCGTGTAGCTCACTTGCCGCCCCCAAGTCCCTGCATGAGCTTCGTCAGCGCGGTCGCGTGGTCGTCGTCCGTGCGCTGGTAGGCCTCGGCGTTCGACACGAGACCCTCCGCCGCGTCGGTGATCCAGGCGGAACCGCGCTGGAGGTCCTGCGCGTGCGTGCCGACGAACTTCGACAGGGCGTCCGCGAACTCCGCAGCCGCGTCGACCTCGCCGAGCGCACCCGCGTCGAGCTTGAGCATCGAGATCATCTCCGCCGCCTCGCGCACCGCGTCGGAGCCGTTGCCGAACTCCTTGGACGCGTTGCGCAGCTGCTCCGGCTCAACGCGGAACATCGCCACCCCCCACTGTCTGGTTCTTGATCCTGCGACGCAGTCACATCATGGACGGTTCCACCCGCACTCGTGATCCGTTTCGGGCACGATGTCGCGCATGGTGCAGACAGGATGGACCGCGCAGCGCTGGACCGCGGTGTTCGCGGAGCAGGCCGACATGTTCCGCAAGGCGGTCGGTGACGCCGACCTGACCACGGCCGTGTCGACCCGTGTCGGCTGGACGCTGCAGGACCTCGTCGTGCACGTCGCCCGGTTCCTGGAGACCGCGACGGGCTACCTGCGCACCGGCAGCCGCGTTCAGATGGGACCGCCTCCCGTCCCCGGCAGCCTGTCCCCGTTGGAATACCTCGATCTTCAGCTCACCGCGGCGAACGAGATCATGCCCGCCGTGCCGGGCAACCGGCCCGTGTGGACGTTCTCGCCCGCCGCACCGGACCTCGCGTGGGTGTGGCACCGGCGGATCGCGCACGAGATGACGCTGCGCCGGTTCGACGTCCAGGCGACGCTGCGCCAGCTCGTCCCGACCAGTCCGGACCTCGCGGCCGACGGCATCGACGAGGTGCTCACCACGATCGTCGCGGCGAAGCTCGACAGCGACGTGCCCAACACGGCTTCTGGTGTGGCCGTCGTGCGGCCGGCCGATGTGCCCGAGTCGTGGCACGTCGCCTTCAGTCCTGGCGAGGTGCCCGAGGTGCGTGCCGCCGCGCCCGGTGAGGAGGGCGACGCCTCCGTCAGCGGTGAGGCCGAGCTGCTCTACTACTGGCTGTGGAACCGGATGACGATCAACACCGCGTCCGGCGATCCCCAGTTGCTGCAGGTGCTCCAGGTCGGAAAGGGCCACTGATGCGCAGGATCACAGCTGCTCTGCTCGGCTGCCTTGTGCTGGCCGGCTGCGCCTCCAGCTGGCAGGCCGACCTGAAGTTCAAGGTCACCGAGATCAACGACTACCAGTTCTCGCAGGACAGCCCGGTCGAGAAGAAGGCGCGTCTCGAGCTGGTCGGTTCGATCCCTGATGACGCGCTGAGCAAGGAGAACTGGGACGGCTTCGGCGTGGCTCTGGCCGAGGTCTCGGGCGGCGAGGTCAAGGTCGGTGATGAGCTCACCTGCACCGCCCGGCAGGAGAAGGACGGGCCGATCCAGACGGGAACCATGCAGACCAGGCTCAGCGGGTGCAAGAAGGCCTGACACGCCAACTCGATCTCCACCGGGCCGTTTCTGCGTCTGAAGGCATGAGTTTGGTCACCTCACCAGGGGTTCGGAGGGGGTAGTTGGCCCCCTGCTCCACTTACACTCGGGAAGTAGCCAGCCCCGTCGTGAGGGAGCCACTCGGTGGTCGCCGACCAGTCCCAGTCCGAACAGGAACCCCGTGAGGAGTGCGGCGTCTTCGGCGTCTGGGCTCCAGGTGAGGACGTCTCGAAGCTGACCTACTACGGGCTCTACGCCCTGCAGCACCGCGGCCAGGAGGCCGCCGGCATCTCGGTCGGAGACGGAGCGCAGGTCGTCGTCTTCAAGGACCTCGGTCTCGTCAGCCAGGTCTTCGACGAGCAGGTCCTGCAGTCGCTCAAGGGCCACGTGGCCGTCGGGCACTGCCGTTACTCCACCACCGGGTCCACGACCTGGGAGAACGCGCAGCCGACGTTCCGCACCACCGCTGCCGGATCGGGCCTGAGCCTCGGCCACAACGGCAACCTGGTGAACACCGCCGAGCTGCTCGACAAGGCCAAGGAGCTCGGCATCGTCGAGCGCAACGGCGCGACCACCGACTCGGACATCCTCTGCGGCCTGCTCGCCCACGCGGCGGCCGACAAGGGCATCGAACAGGCTGCGCTGGAGCTCCTGCCCACCGTGAAAGGCGCCTACTGCCTGACGTTCTCCGACGAGTCCACGCTCTACGCGGCACGTGACCCGCACGGTGTGCGTCCGCTGGTGCTCGGCCGGCTGGAGCGCGGCTGGGTCGTGGCGAGCGAGACCGCGGCGCTCGACATCGTCGGCGCGAGCTTCGTGCGCGAGGTCGAGCCGGGTGAGCTCATCGCGATCGACGGCGACGGGCTGCGGTCCAGCCGGTTCGCGACGCCTGAGCCCAAGGGCTGCATCTTCGAGTACGTCTACCTGGCGCGGCCGGACACGACGATCTCCGGACGGTCCGTCCACGCCACCCGCGTCGAGATCGGCCGCCGCCTGGCCAAGGAGCACCCGGTCGAGGCCGACCTGGTGATCCCGGTGCCGGAGTCCGGCACCCCGGCCGCGATCGGCTACGCCCAGGCCAGCGGTATCCCGTACGGGTCGGGCCTGGTCAAGAACGCCTACGTCGGCCGGACGTTCATCCAGCCGTCGCAGACCATCCGCCAGCTGGGCATCCGGCTGAAGCTCAACCCGCTGCGCGACGTCATCCGCGGCAAGCGGCTGGTCGTCGTGGACGACTCGATCGTGCGCGGCAACACCCAGCGCGCGCTCGTGCGCATGCTCCGCGAGGCCGGTGCGCTCGAGGTGCACGTGCGGATCGCGTCGCCGCCGGTCAAGTGGCCGTGCTTCTACGGCATCGACTTCGCCTCGCGGGCGGAGCTCATCGCGAACGGGCTGGACGACGACGGCATCCGCCGCTCGGTCGGCGCCGACTCGCTCGGCTACGTGTCGCTCGAACAGCTCGTCGCCGCGACCGAGCAGCCCAAGACGCGGCTGTGCTCGGCGTGCTTCGACGGCGAGTACCCGATCGAGCTGCCGCCGGACGCGCTCATCGGCAAGCACCTGCTCGAGGGACTCAAGGGCGTGTCGGGCTCGGCCGCTCCTGTTCTGCCGAACGGCTATGGTGCCGAAGACGCCTTGCGTCGTCCCTGAGCTGACAGATCCAAGTGGAAGAAGTTGACGTGACCGACAGCGCCAAGGCCACCTACGCCGCCGCCGGAGTCAGTATCGCCGCAGGTGACGAGGCGGTGGAGAAGCTCAAGCCGTGGGCGGCCAAGGCGCACCGGCCAGAGGTGCTCGGTGGCATCGGTGGCTTCGCCGGCCTGTTCCAGCTCAAGCTCGACCGCTGGAAGGAGCCGATCCTCGCGTCGTCGACGGACGGCGTCGGCACCAAGATCGCGATCGCGCAGGCGCTGGACAAGCACGACACGATCGGCATCGACCTGGTCGCCATGATCGTCGACGACCTGGTCGTCTGCGGTGCCGAGCCGCTGTTCGTGCAGGACTACATCGCGGTCGGCAAGGTCGTGCCGGACAAGATCGCGGCGCTGGTCAAGGGCATCGCCGAGGGCTGTGTCCAGGCCGGTTGCGCGCTGCTCGGCGGCGAGACGGCCGAGCACCCCGGCCTGATGGGCGACGACGACTACGACATCTCCGGCACCGGCGTCGGCGTGGTCGAGCAGTCCAAGCTGCTCGGCCCGGACCGGGTCCGCGACGGCGACGTCGTGATCGCCATGGGCTCGTCCGGCCTGCACTCCAACGGCTACTCGCTCGCCAGGCACGTGCTGCTGGAGATCGCGCGGATGCCGCTCGAGGGCCACGTCGAGGAGTTCGGCCGCACCCTCGGCGAGGAGATGCTGGAGCCGACCAAGATCTACGCCAAGGACTGCCTCGCGCTGATCGCCGAGACGGAGGTCCGCGGGTTCTCGCACGTCACCGGTGGTGGCCTGGCCGCGAACCTCGCCCGTGTGCTGCCGGAGGGCATGCACGCGAAGCTCGACCGGGGCACCTGGACGCCGCCCGCAGTGTTCCAGCTGATCGCCCAGCGCGGCCGGGTGGAGCGCGAGGAGATGGAGAAGGCGTTCAACATGGGCGTCGGCATGGTCGCCGTCGTCGCGCCCGAGGACGTCGACCGCGCGCTGGCCGTGCTCACCGCTCGCCATGTCCCGGCGTGGGTGCTCGGCGAGGTCACCAAGTCCGAGGTGGGCGGCGCCGAAGTCGTCGGCGACCATCCTCGGTTCTGAGGCAACCCCCTACGGTCGTCGTTGCGTACTAAGCGGCGACCGAGGAGGGGGCACTTGGATCGCGACCGCGAGTTCGGGGAGTTCGTCGACGCACGCGCTCTCGTCATGCGCCGCACGGCGTACCTGCTGTGCGGCGACTGGCACCGCGCCGAGGACATCGTCCAGACCGCGCTGATCAAGCTCTACGTGGCCTGGTCACGCGTGCGCAAGGACAGCGTCGACGCCTACGCGCGCAAGGTGCTGGTGCGCACCGCCGTCGACGAGTCCAGGCGCGGATTCTTCCAGCGTGAACGCACGGTTGACGCCGTGCCGGAGCCCGCGGTGACAGACAACTCGGCGGACTTCGACCTGCGCCTGGCGCTGGACGCCCTGCCGCCGGGCCAGCGCGCCGTCGTCGTGCTGCGGTACTGGGAGGACTTGAGCATCACCGAGACCGCCCGCATCCTCGGCAGGACGGAGGGCACGGTGAAGAGTCAGGCGGCCAAGGGGCTCGCCGCGTTGCGCGACCTGCTGGAGGATGAGCCGCAGCTGCGGATCTACCGCTCGGAGGTCATCCGCAAGGGCAGGGCCAAGCTCACCCGCAGGCGCACGGCCATCGCGGGCGCGCTGTCGATGGTCTTGCTGGTCGGCCTGGGCTCGACAGGCTATGTGCTGCAGTCGCAGGTGACGATGAAGGACGAGGGGGTGTCGGCGGCGTCCGGATCCGTCGACCGCAACGTGGTGCTGACCCAGATCCTGCGCACCGCCGACGTCATCCCGACCGGTTTCGCGGTGGAGGACGTCGCGGAGATCCGGGCGACGGCGTTCGAGTTCCGCGACCGCGACAGCAAGCGCTGGGCCGTGGCACGGCTGCGAGACGCGCAGGGTGTCGGTGGCGTCACGATCTGGCTCGACCGGGAACCCCGGCTCAGCACCGGCGACTGCAACGACACCATCAACGAATGTCACGTGTACGAGCGCAACGGCATCAAGGTCACCATCGCGCTGATGACCCTGCCGGGGATGACGAACCAGAAGGTGCTGCTGGCTGAGGCGTGGCGCCCGGACGGCACGCACATCCAGGTCACCAGCGACAACGTCGGCAGGTTCGACTCCAGGTTCTGGGGGAAGGCCGACCTGCTCGGTGCCGCGCAGCGGCCGGAACCGGTGCTGGACCGCGAGGAGCTGATAAAGATCGCGACTCTGCCGGGCCTCACCTATTAGCCTGGAGGCATGAACGACGTGACCGTGACTCGGACGCTGGTGATCCCGGCGTCTGAGTTGCGCGAACGTTTTTCCAGGTCAGGTGGGCCGGGCGGGCAGGGAGTGAACACTGCGGACAGCCGCGTGGAGCTCTCGTTCGACCTGGCTGCCTCGCCGTCGGTCCCCGAGCACCTCAAGGGCCGGATGCTCGATCGCCTGGAGAACAGGTTGGTCGACGGCGTCCTCACGATCGCCGCGTCCGAGCACCGTGCGCAGCTGCAGAACCGCGCAGCCGCACGGGAACGCCTCGCCGCGATCCTCAGGGCGGCGGCCGCTCCGCCGCCGCCGATGCGCAAGCCGACCAAGCCCAGCAAGGGCTCGAAGGAACGCCGCATCGCCGGCAAGAAGCGGCGCGCGGAGACCAAGCGCGGCCGCTCAGGCTCCTGGGACTAGCCCGTAGATCCGTTCCGGCCGACCGGTTCCGCCGTACCGCAACCGAACCTCGGCCCGTCCAGTGCTCACGAAGTGCTCCAGATACCGGCGCGCGCTCACCCGCGCGACGCCGGTCGACGACGCGCACTCCGACGCCGACAGCCCGTCCGGGTGCGAGCGCAGGGCGTTCTCCACGAGCCGCGCTGTCTCCGGTGTCAAACCCTTGGGCAGCAACGGTTTCGAGGTGGGTCGTGCCCCGAACACCTGGTCCACGTCCGCCTGTCCCGCCGTGTCCAGCCGGTGCAGCTTGTCCCGCAACGACGCGAAGTGCGCGAGCTGGTCGCGCAGTGCCGAGTAGTCGAACGGCTTGATCAGGTAGTGCAGCACGCCACCGCGCATCGCACTGCGCACGGTGTCCACGTCGGTCGCGGCGGTGATCACGATGACGTCCACGTCCTCGTTGGCGCGCAACGACTTCAGCACATCCAGGCCGCTCTGGTCCGGCAGGTAGATGTCGAGCAGCACCAGATCCGGCTTCAACGATGCCACCAGCCGCAACGCGTCCCCGCCGGTGTGCGCGACCCCGGCCACCTCGAAACCCTCGGTGCGCGCGACGTAGCCGCTGTGCACCTTGGCCACCATGAAGTCGTCGTCGACGACGAGCACCCGGATCACCAGGGCAGCCTTGCGGTGAAGACCGAGCCCGACACGTTCACCGAGCCACCGCGCCGCAGGCACGCCCGTCTGATCAACGCGAGGCCGATGCCGCGCTCGCCGTGCGATGCCGCCTTGGTCGTGAACCCGTGCCGGAACACCTCTTCCGCCAGTTCCGGCGCCACACCGGGGCCGGAGTCGCGCACGACGACCTGGACCTCGTCGTCCAACTGCATCACACCCACCTCGATCCACTTCTGAGCTCCGTCGGCGCTCAGCGAACTCAGTGCATCCAACGCGTTGTCGACGAGATTTCCCAGCACCATCACCAGATCCGCCGACAACGCCTCGTCCACGCGCCCCAGCACGCTGTCCGGTTCCATCCGCAGCGCCGTGCCGCGCTCGGCGGCCAGCGAGGCCTTGGCGATCAGCAACGCGGCCACGGCCGGGTCGCCGATGCACGCGCTGACCTCGGCCCTCCACTGGTCCTGGGCCGAGCTGATCTGGTGAATGTAGTTGGTGACCTCGTCGTACTCCTTCAGCGCGATCAGGCCGGCGATCGTGTGCAGCCGGTTCGCGAACTCGTGCGCCTGCGCCCGCAACGTGTCCGTCGCGTGCTGCGACGCGTCCAGTTCGTGTTGCAGCGCAAGCAGTTCCGTGCGATCTCGCAACGTCACGACCGCGCCGGCGCCCTCGATCGGCATGCGGTTCAGCGTGAGCACGACACCCTGCCGCAGCACCAGCTGGTCGACACCGGTCGCGCGTCCGGTCAGCACGTCGCGCAGCCGGTCGTTGAGCTCCAGCTCCTCGACAGAGCGGCCGAGCGCGTCGTCCGGCAGTGCCAGCAGATCGCTCGCGTGGTCGTTGACCAGCGTGATCCGGTTCTGGGCGTCGAGTCCGACGACGCCCTCCCTGATGCCGTGCAGCAACGCCTCGCGGTTCTCCACCAGCGCGGTGATCTCGTGCGGCTCCAGCCCGAGCGTCTGGTTCTTCACGCGGCGGGCCAGCAGCAGCGACCCGGTCACGCCGATGACCAGCGCGATCGCCAGGTAGCGCAGCACGTCGACCGGCTGGGACAGCGCACCCGCGAAGATCCCCGGTTCCTCGGCGCCCGCGATCACCATGCCGTTGACCTTGCGGCTGACCGGATCGAACACCGGCACGTGCGCCTCGATCGAGTCGCCGACCGTCCCCGTCCACGACCTGCCTTCCAGCGCGGTGGTCCTGGTGTCCAGAGTGGACCCGATCTGGGCCGGGTCCGGCGAGGCGATCACGAGCCGCCGGTCGTCGAGGATCAGCACGTAGGAGGCGCCGGACAGGCTGCGGGCCGTCTCGGCGGGCGCGGACAGCAGACGCCAGTTGCCCATCTGCTCCTGGACCAGCGAGTTGGCCGCCACCGTCTCCGCGACGGACAGCATCCGGCGTTCCTCGTTGGAGCGAAAGTTGCTGCCCGTCTGGACGACCGTCAGCGCGCCGACCGCGCACAGTAGCAACGTGACGACGACGAGTTGCCACACTAGGAGCTGGCTGGCCAGGGAACGGCGGCGGCGCATGAGACCTCCCGTGACCAGAAAGACCGAAAGAAACCTTAGAAGCGCAAGAGCGACATCAAGGTTTACACCAGAGCAACATGTCGAACCACGCAGACGAGAGGCGGGGATCACAGTGTCGGTGAAGGTGTGGGTGGCGGTGGCGACGGCGTTGCTCGCCGTCCTGCTGGTGCCACCGCTGCTGACGCCGGGTGCGGACAGCGGCGAGACCAGCCAGGTGCGGTCACTGCGCGTGCTGGTGCCGAACCAGCCGGGTGGCGGTTACGACATCACGGCCCGCACCGCGGCGAAGGCCATGGAGGACGCTGACCTGCTGCGCAACGCCGAGGTGTTCAACCTCCCCGGCGCTGGCGGCACGGTCGGACTGGGGCGCACGGTCGGTGAGCGCGGCAACGGCAAGCTGATCATGTCGATGGGCCTGGGTGTCGTGGGCGCGGTGTACACGAACAAGTCGCCGAACTCGCTGCTCGACACCACCCCGATCGCGAGGCTGATCGAGGAACCGGACATCGTCGTGGTCTCGAAGGACTCGCCGTACACATCGCTGCAACAACTCGTGGACGCGTGGAAGGCCAACCCCGGCACCGTCACGGTCGGCGGCGGTTCGGCACCGGGCGGACCCGACCACCTGGCCCCGATGCTGATGGCCAAGGGCGTCGGGCTGGCGCCCAAGAGCGTCAACTACATCCCGTTCGACGGCGGTGGCGAGCTGCTGGCGTCGGTGCTCGGCGGCAAGGTCGCGTTCGGCGTCTCCGGCATCGGCGAGTACCGCGACCAGATCCAGGCCGGCACCCTGCGGGTGCTCGCGGTGACGAGCGCGAAGCGCATCAGCGGCATCGACGCGCCGACGCTCAAGGAAGCCGGTGTGGACGTCGAGTTCACCAACTGGCGCGGCATCGTGGCGCCGCCCGGCATCACGCAGACCGACCGCGACAAGCTGGTCGACGTGTTCGCGCGGCTGCAGAAGACGCCGCAGTGGACAGAGGCCTTGCAGCGCAACGGCTGGACCGACGCGTTCGCACCGGGAGACCAGTTCAAGACCTTCCTGGAAAACGAGAACAAGCGGGTGGCAACGGTGCTGAAGGACTTGGGGCTGGCATGACAGCGACTAAGAGTTGGTTGCGAGAACGCTCTGAGCTGGGCATCTGCGCCCTGCTGGTCGTGCTCGGCGTGCTGGTGCTGACCGACGCGCTGCGCATCCCCACCGACTTCGCCCAGCGCGGCCCGGTCGGCCCGAAGGCGGTGCCGATCCTCGTCGGCTCGTTGCTCCTGCTCGTCGCGGCGCTGCTTGCCCGTGACGTGCTGCGCGGCGGTCGTGGCGAGGCGGAGGCCGGCGAGGACGTCGACCTGTCCGCACCCGCCGACTGGCGCACGGTTCTGCTGCTGTGCGGTGCCTTCCTCGCGAACGCCGCGCTGATCGGCGTGGTCGGCTTCCCGATCTCCGGCGCGATCCTGTTCTGGGGCGCGGCCTACGCGCTCGGCAGCAGGGCGTACGTGCGGGACCCGCTGATCGCAGCCGGTCTCTCCATCCTCACGTTCGTGATCTTCAACAACCTGCTCGGCGTCCCGCTCCCCGGTGGCCCGTTGATGGAGGTGTTCTAGGTGGAACAACTGCTCGACGGCTTCGCGACCGCGCTGACGCCGACACACCTGCTGCTCGCCGCCATCGGCGTGCTGCTGGGCACCGCGATCGGTGTCCTCCCCGGCATCGGCCCGGCGATGGCGGTGGCCCTGCTGCTGCCCGTCACCTACGGCATGGAGCCGACCGGCGCGTTCATCATGTTCGCCGGCATCTACTACGGCGGCATGTTCGGCGGCTCGACGACGTCGATCCTGCTGAACACACCGGGTGAGAGCGCGGCGGTGGTCGCCGCGTTCGAAGGCAATCCCATGGCCCGCAAGGGACGTGGTGCGCAAGCGCTTGCAGCAGCTGCCATCGGCCACTTCACCGGCGGCATCATCGGCACGCTCCTGATCGTGCTGCTGGCACCGTTCGTGGCCAAGCACGCCGTCGACATCGGCGCGCCGGACCTGTTCGCGATCATGGTGCTCGCGTTCATCGCGGTGACCTCGGTGCTCGGTTCCTCACGCATCCGCGGTGTGGCGTCGTTGCTCATCGGCCTGACCCTCGGCCTGGTCGGCCTCGACGAGATGACGGGCCAGCAGCGCCTCACGTTCGGCTCGCTGCACCTGGCCGACGGCATCGACATCGTCGTGGTGGCCGTGGCGCTGTTCGCGGTCGGCGAGGCACTGTGGGTCGCGGCTCACCTGCGGCGCAAGCCGTTCGAGCCGATCCCGGTGGGGCGGCCGTGGTTGTCCCGTGCGGACCTGAAGCGCACCTGGAAGCCGTGGCTGCGCGGCCCGGCGATCGGCTTCCCGTTCGGCGCGATCCCCGCCGGTGGCGCGGAGATCCCTACCTTCCTGTCGTACGTGACGGAGAAGCGGCTCTCCAAGCACAAGGACGAGTTCGGCAAGGGCGCCATCGAAGGCGTCGCGGGCCCGGAGTCCACGGCCTCCGCCTCCGCCGCGGGCACACTGGTCACGATGCTGACCCTGGGCCTGCCGACGACGGCCACCGCGGCCGTGATGCTCGCGGCGTTCCAGCAGTACGGCATCCAGCCGGGCCCGCTGCTGTTCCAGCGGGAGTCCGGCCTGGTGTGGGCGCTGATCGCGTCGCTGTTCATCGGCCTGACGCTGCTGCTGGTGCTGAACCTGCCGCTGGCGCCGTTGTGGGCGAAGCTGCTGCGCATCCCGCGTCCGTACCTCTACGCGGGCATCCTGTTCTTCGCCTCGGTCGGCGCCTACGCGGTGAACGCGGACATCTTCGACCTGCTGCTGATGTTCGTGATCGGCCTGCTGGGCTTCGGGATGCGCCGCTACGGCCTGCCGGTGCTGCCCGCGATCATCGGCGTGATCCTCGGCCCGGCCGCGGAACAGCAGATGCGCCGTTCGCTGCAGCTCTCGGACGGCTCGCTGACCGGCCTGGTCAACAGCCCGATGGCGGTCATCGTCTACATCGTCGTGCTGGTGATCGTGTTCTTCCCGCTGATCAGGAAGTTCCTGCCGAAGCCGACGCCTCCTGCCGCTCCCACTCCGGAGCGCGAGAAGGTCGACGCCTGAAAACGGCAGGCGGGGGCCCGGCGTTTCCTTCTGGGAACGCCGGGCCCCGCGTGCGTCAAGCACTGCGCACGATCAGGATCGCGAACGGTTTGTCGTCCTCCGTGGCGCTGACCGCCAACTCGGTCTGCTCCCGCAACGTCGCCCACAGCTCCATCACACGCGCCACCTGTGGCTCCGGCAGCCCGCAGATCGTGACGAACGCCTGCACCTGCTCGGGTTTCGTCGGCAGCTTGCCGCGCTTGAGCAACGAGTAGACCTGGCTGCGCGGCAGCACCTGGCCCGCCCGCCGGGAAACCTCCGGCAGGGTCAACCCGGACCGCACGTGGATCGTCCTCAGCAGCTCGATGAACTCGGCCGCCGTCGCCGCCCGCAGCTCGGCGGTCGACGTCGCGACCAACGGCAACGCAGGCTCGGGGTCGATGCCGAGCTCGGCCCTGAGGATCACGCGCACCTCGCGGTACGCCGCCAGCGCCTCGGCCCGCCTGCCAGGCCTGGACAGTCCGAGCAGGAGCTGCGACCAGAGCCGGTTCAGGCGTTCGAGCGGATCGCCCTCCGGGTAGGTCATCGCTCTTCGCCCTGCCAGATCACCATCGGGTTGGCCGGCGGCAGCGGGCCGAACCTGGCGCTGAACAACCGGCTGCGGCTCACCGTGGTGGTCACGGCCAGAACTGCGCTCGTCGTGGCGACGGCGACGACCGGCGAGTGACCCTGCGCGAGCATCCAGCCGGTGAAGACGAACGCGGTCGCGGCCAGCAGGACGGTGCTGGCGGTGGAGGTGGTGCACTTTCGCCGCGGGTGCAGTGCCCCGTGGTACGGGGTGGTGGTCATGCGAACTCCTGGATGGGGGGACCCGGCGCAGGGCGGCACCGTGCGCCGGGCGGACCAGCTGGGTTGGCGGAACAGAGAGAAGCCGGATGTGCGGAAAGCGTC
Source organism: Lentzea atacamensis (assembly GCF_003269295.1). Classification (GTDB taxonomy): domain Bacteria; phylum Actinomycetota; class Actinomycetes; order Mycobacteriales; family Pseudonocardiaceae; genus Lentzea; species Lentzea atacamensis. Next base: position 455,704 of record NZ_QLTT01000002.1, read on the forward strand.
CGTGCGGGCAATTGGCGTTGCTGCAGAAACTCCGCGACATAACGGCTCGACCACGATCCTGTCACTCACACGGGTGATTGCCAACCGAATCTCCGTCCAGGTTTTTCATGTCCCGTGCAACGGCGTCCGGCATCGTCCAACGAAGTCCAACTGACCAGTTTTTGTCACTTTTTCCGGTGGCCTTGACCATGCGGTGGGCAATTGGTCGTATTGACCACGTCCAATGCCGTCCAACAGTCTGGTGGGCACCGTTGCGGGCCGTTAGGCTCGCGAACGTGCCGGAATGCTCATTCCGGTGGTGAGAAACCCCTGGCCGAGCTTTGGACCAGCTGAGCAGCGGGGTGCGGCCTCCTGTTGGCGCGGGAGGCCGCCACGCGCCGCCACTGCTCCACCCACTCGTCGCGTGCGTCGGCCGGCTCTCCGCACCCGGTCAGAAAGACCCGGAGCTGGTCTTCCCGCTTCGGGAACCGGAAGGTGCACAGCGCGTGAGCGCTGCTCTTCGGCAGCACTCCGGTACCTGCGCTGTCCGACACCTGCTGGTACGACAAACCTCTCGCCAGGCGCAGCTGGTTCAGCGCGCAGATGAACTCGGTACATGTGGTGGCGCGGCGTGCTGTCGCGAACGGACTGTCGTCCTCGCTGGGCGACATCGTGTTCGGTCCTCCTGCTGCGGCGTTCTTCTTCCTTTCCCGCAAGCGCTGTAACGAACGGGATCGCGCCCGCGAGAAAGGAAGCGTTGTTCGGCTGTGTGAGCGCGGATCCTACCGCCGTGTCCAGCACCTTTGTCGAACGGACGAGCTGTGTCGGAATATTCCATGATCAGCGAACTTCGGAAATTTGCAGCAGGACAATCGTTCGCTTAGTTCGTCGGCCCAGATCAGCGGGTCGCGGGTGTGTGAATTGGTTCGTACCAAATACAAACGGTGGCCCTGTTCGCTGAATGCGGACAGGGCCACCGTTGGGCCGAACGGATCAGCCGTGCGTCGGGAAGCCCAGGTTCACGCCGTGCTGCTGCGGCCACCGAGCCGTGATCGCCTTCGCGCGGGTGTAGAACTTGACGCCCTCGGCGCCGTGCACGTGCGTGTCGCCGAACAGCGAGTCCTTCCAGCCGCCGAACGAGTAGTAGGCCATCGGCACGGGGATCGGCACGTTGATGCCGACCATGCCGACGTGCACGCGTCGCTGGTACTCGCGCGCGGCCAGCCCGTCACCGGTGTAGATGGCCGTGCCGTTGCCGTACTGGTTGGCGTTCACCAGTTCCACGGCGTCCTCGAACGTGTCGGCGCGCACGACCGACAGCACCGGCCCGAAGATCTCGTCGGTGTAGATCGTCATGTCGCGGGTGACGTGGTCGAAGAGCGTTGGGGCGAGCCAGAAACCGTTCTCCGCACCCTCCGGCGCGTAACCGCGGCCGTCGACGACGAGCGTCGCGCCGGCAGCTTCGCCCGCGTCCACGTAGGAACGGACCTTGTCCCGGTGCACGCCGGTGACCAGTGGGCCCATCTGGGCGGACGGATCCGTGCCGGGCAGCACCGACGGGTGCAGGTCGCGGGTCCTCGCGGCGATCTTCTCGACGAGCGCGTCACCCGTCTCGCCCACGGCGACGACGACCGAGATCGCCATGCAGCGTTCGCCCGCCGAGCCGTAACCGGCGGAGACGGCGGCGTCTGCGGCGACGTCCAGGTCGGCGTCCGGCAGCACGACCATGTGGTTCTTCGCACCGCCCAGGGCCTGAACGCGCTTGCCGGCCGCGGTGCCGCGCGAGTAGACGTGCTTCGCGATCGGGGTCGAGCCGACGAACGAGGCGGCGGAGACGTCCGGGTGGTCCAGCAACGCGTTGACCGCGAAGGCATCGCCCTGCAGCACGTTGAGCACACCGTCGGGCAGGCCCGCCTCCTGGAAGAGCTCGGCCAGGCGGATCGACGCGGACGGGTCGCGCTCGGAAGGCTTGAGGACGAACGTGTTCCCGGTCGCGATGGCGATGGGGAACATCCACATCGGCACCATCACGGGGAAGTTGAACGGCGTGATGCCCGCGACCACACCGAGCGGCTGGCGCAGCGAGTACGCGTCGACCCCGCGCGAAACCTGCTCGGAGTGCTCGCCCTTCAGCAGTTGCGGGATGCCGCACGCGAACTCGACGACCTCGAGACCGCGCTGCACCTCGCCGGCGGCGTCGGACAGCACCTTGCCGTGCTCGGACGTGATGATCGCGGCGAGCTCGTCGCGCGCCTCGTGCAGCAGGTGCCGGTAGGCGAACAGGATCCGGCTGCGGGTCGACAGGGACGACTCGGACCAGGACTGCGCGGCCTTCAGCGAGGACGACACCGCGAGGTCGACGTCGGCCTGCTCGGCCAGCACGACCTGCGCGGCGACCTCTCCGGTGGCCGGGTTGAAGACGTCGGACGTCCGGGACGACACCCCAGTGGTGCGGGCGCCGTCGATCCAGTGGGGGATGGTGCTCAACTTGCGCCTCCGTGTTATTGGTCGCGGCTTCGCCGCTCCGGCGACCTCGCCTGTGAGTCGGCCGTCGTGTCCCCGCTTCCCGCCGAATCGCCTGCGGCGGTTGACGAGAGGAGGGGACCGGACGACCGACGCGAAGTCGCTGGAGGAGCGGTCGTGTTGCGGACGACGAGAGAGGGATTGAGGAGGTGGCGCACGGGTTCGGTGCGCTCTTCGCGGACCCGCTGCAGCAGGGCGACCGCGGCCAGCCGGCCGAACTCGGCACGGGGCTGGTCGATCGTGGTCAGCGAGACGTGGCGGAGTGCCGCCAGCGAAGTGTTGTCGTACCCCACGACGGAAACGTCCTGAGGCACGCGCAACCCGGCGTCCTCCAGCGCCGAGATGGCGCCGACGGCGTTGAAGTCGTTGCAGGACAGGATGGCCGTGGGCAGGGCGCCGTCCGAGAGCAACGAACGGATCGCCCGCGCACCGGCCGCATCGGTGTACTCCGACGACACGACCTGCGGCGTGAGCCCATGCGCCTCAATGGCCGCGATGTAGCCGCGCCTGCGAGGTCCGGCCTGGGTGCCTTCACCGCCGTCCAAATGGGCAATTCTCTTGTGCCCCAGCGATACCAGGTGATCAACGGCCAATCGGGCGCCCTGCTCGCCATCGTCGTTCACGGTGTCCACTGTGGACACGCGCGAAGATCGGGCCACGAGCACGATCGGCAGCTGTTCAGCGGCCTTGCCGATCGCCGTCGCCGGGACGACGGGCGACAGCAGGATCAGCCCGGCGGGGCGGAAGGAGAGCAGTGACTCCAGCGCGCGGCGTTCGCGGGCGGGCGAGCGGCCGCCGGTGTTGATGATGATGTCGAACCCCTGCTCGCGTGCGACCTCGTCGATGCCGTCGACGACCTCGGCGAAGAACGCGTTGTGCAGGTCGGACACCATCACGCCGAGCACCGTCGACGTGCGTGAAGCCAGCGACCGCGCCATCGCGTGCGGCGAGTACCCCAGTTCCTCCGCGGCTTTCAGCACAGCAGTGCGTCGCATCTCGCTCACCTTGGGTGAGCCGCGCATCACCAGTGACACCAGTGCACGGGAGACGCCCGCGCGCAGAGCGACGTCTTCCATCGTCGGTCTGACCATCTGGAACCACCTCCCCTCTTGACACCCTGTGGCCGAAGTTACAGCATTAGAGCGCTCCAACCAATAGAGCGCTCTAATACATCACGGCCGAGAACAGGGGAAACCTGCGATGCGGATCGGAGTAGCGGGTGTCGGCAGGATCGGCACCATGCACGCGACCAACCTCGCCGCACTGGATCGAGTCGACGAGGTGCTCCTCTTCGACCCGGTGCCCGGTCGCGCTGCGCAGGCGTCGGCTGAGCTGAGCGGAACCAAGGCGGTGGACGACCTCGACACGTTGCTCGGCAACGTCGACGGCGTGCTGCTCGCCACCCCGACGAACACCCACCCGGAGATGCTGCGTGCGGCGATCGCCCAGGGTGTCCCCACGCTGTGCGAGAAGCCGATCGCGAGCGACCTCGCCGAGATGACCGCGCTGGTCGAGGACGTCGAGAAGTTCGGGGTCGAGGTCCTCGTGGGCTTCCAGCGCCGGTTCGACCCGGCCATCTACGAGCTGAACCGCCGCATCCGCGCGGGCGAGGTCGGCGACATCTGCCTGGTCAGGGCGGTCGGCAACGACGCCAACCCGCCCGACTTCTCCTACCTGCCCGCGTCCGGTGGCATCTTCCGCGACCTGCTGATCCACGACCTGGACTGCGTGCCGTGGCTGGTCGGCGAGCCCGTCGTCGAGGTCTACGCGAGCGGTTCGGTGCTGGTGCACCAGGCGTTCGCGGACGCCGACGACGTGGACAACGCGGTCGTGATGCTGAAGTTCGCGGGCGGTGCGCACGCGACGCTGGCCGGTGGCCGCCACGATCCGGTCGGTTACGACCACCGCATCGAGGTGCTCGGCAGCAAGGACTCGCTGGTCGCGGGCGTCGACCCGCGCACCCCGCTGAACTCGCTGGAGCCCGGTGGCCACGTGGCCGGACCGGACGCCTACCCCGGCTTCCCCGAGCGCTTCCACCGTGCGTACGTCAACGAGATGAACCTGTTCACGCAGGTCATCACGGGCGAAGTCGCGAACCCGTCACCGGCGCGGGAGAGTCTGATCAGCCTCCGTCTGGCTGAAGCGTGTGAGCGGTCGCGCCGCACGGGCGCACCGGTGCGGATCGAGGGGAACTGAGAGCATGGCGAAGATCGCTGGAGCACCGATCTCGTGGGGCGTGTGCGAGGTTCCCGGCTGGGGCAACGTCCTGCCCGCGACGACGGTGCTCACCGAGATGAACGAACTGGGGCTGTCGGCCACCGAGCTCGGCCCGCCCGACTACCTGCCGGCTGACCCCGGTGCACTGAAGGCGATGCTCAGCGAGTTCGAGCTGACGCTGGTCGGCGGCTTCCTCGCGGTCACGCTCCACACGGACGTGCAGTCCAGTCTGGACGAAGCCGACCGCGTGGCCGGGATCCTCCGGGCCGGCGGGGCCGAGGTGCTCGTGCTCGCCGCCGCGACCGGGCTCGACGGCTACGACGAGCGCCCCCAGCTCACCGACGACGAGTGGACCACCCTCGTCGACACCTGCGCGAAGATCCGTGAGATCGCCGCCGGGCACGGTCTCAAGACCGTGCTGCACCCGCACGTGGGCACCCACGTCGAGCGGGAGGCGGAGGTCGAGAGGTTCCTCGCGGACTCCGATCTCCAGCTCTGCCTGGACACCGGCCACCTCCTCATCGGTGGCACGGACCCGGTCGAGCTGGCGCGCCGCTACCCGGACCGGATCGGTCACGTGCACCTCAAGGACGTGCGTGACGAGATCGCGGCGAAGGTGCGCAGCGGCGAGTTCAGTTACACCGATGCCGTGGAACAGGGCATCTACGTGCCGCTCGGGGACGGCGACGTGGACGTGGAAGCGCTGGTGAAGCTCGTTCAAGAGGCGGGCTACACCGGATGGTTCGTGCTTGAGCAGGACACGCGGCTCAAGGACGGAAGTCCAGTGGACAAGCCACTGAAGGACACCGCGCGCAGCCTCGCGCACCTCAGCAAGATCCTCTGAAGGGACTGGAGACGATGAAGTCTCGCTTGGTCATCCGCGCGGGTGCAGTAAGCACCGTACTCGCAGTTGCTCTACTCGCCGCTTGTAGCGGTCCCACGGGAACCAACACCCAGAACACGCAGAACAACAGCGCGCCGGCGAGCGGTGATCTCAAGGTCGCCGTCGTCACGCACGGCACCGCGGGTGACGCGTTCTGGAGCGTGGTGAAGGTCGGTGCGGAGGACGCGGGCAAGCAGCTCGGCGTCGGCGTCACCTACAACTCCGACGGCGACCCCGGCGCCCAGGCCAAGCTGATCGACAACGCCGTGTCGCAGAAGGTCGGCGGCATCGTGGTGTCGATGGCGAACCCGGACGCGTTGAAGACCTCCATCGAGAACGCGGTGAAGGCGGGCATCCCGGTCATCACGATCAACTCCGGCGGCGCGAAGAGCGCCGAGTTCGGTGCCATGGCGCACGTCGGCCAGGAGGAGTCGATCGCAGGCGAGGAAGCCGGCAAGAAGCTCAAGGCGGCCGGCCGGACCAAGCTGCTGTGCGTGATCCACGAGGCCGGCAACACGGGTCTCAACCAGCGCTGCGACGGTGCCCGCACCGGTTTCGGCGGCGCGGTGGAGAACCTGCAGGTCGACATCAGCAACCCGACCGACATCGAGGCCCGCATCAAGGCCAAGCTGCAGTCCGACACCGCGGTTGACGGCGTGCTCACGCTGAACCCGCAGGTAGCCGTGAACGCGGCGTCCGCCATCAAGGGTGCGGGCTCGAAGGCGCAGGTCGCGACGTTCGACCTGAACGCGGACGTGGTCAACTCGATCAAGGCGGGCGAGGTGCTCTTCGCCGTCGACCAGCAGCAGTACCAGCAGGGCTACCTGCCGATCGTGATGCTGAAGCTGTTCAAGGACAACGCCAACACGCTCGGCGGTGGCAAGCCCGTCCTGACCGGTCCCGGCTTCGTCGACAAGTCCAATGTGGACAAGGTCGCGGAGTACGCCAAGAACGGCAAGCGGTAGGGAGTGAGCGGGGAGATGACCGTGACGGCCAAGGCTCCACCGGCTGCCGACGAACGGCTGAGCAAGCCCAGGCTGCTCGACCAGTTGGTCGTGCGTCCGGAGATCGGCGCCATGCTCGGCGCACTGCTCGTGTTCCTGTTCTTCTCCGTGGTCACCGAGCAGTTCCTGAGCCTGGGCGGCGCGGCCACGTGGCTGGACGACGCCTCCATGCTCGGCATCATGGCGGTCGCGGTGGCGCTGCTCATGATCGGTGGCGAGTTCGACCTGTCCGCCGGTGTCATGACCGCGTCCACCGCGCTCGTCACTGCTCTCCTCGCCACCCAGCTGGGCCTCAACGTCTGGCTGGCACTGCTGGTGTCGCTCGCTTTCGCGTTGTCGGTGGGCGCGTTGAACGGCTGGCTCGTGATGCGCACGGGCCTGCCGAGCTTCATCGTGACGCTGGGCAGCTTCCTCGCGTTGCAGGGCCTCAACCTCGGCGTCACCCGCCTGGTCACCGGCAGCGTGCAGGTGTCGGGCATGCGTGCCACCGAGGGCTACGAGTCGGCGGGTTTCCTGTTCGCCTCGACGTTCCAGATCGGTGGCGCCAGCTTCTACGTGTCGATCATCTGGTGGGTCCTGTTCACGGTCATCGCCTCGACCGTGCTGGTGCGCACCAAGTTCGGCAACTGGATCTTCGCGATCGGTGGTGCCGCGCAGAGCTCGCGCGCGGTCGGTGTGCCGGTCGTGCGGTCGAAGATCCTGCTGTTCATGACGACGGCGTTCGCCGCGTGGCTCGTCGGCTCGATCAACATCCTGCGGTACGCGAGCGTGCAGGCGAACCAGGGCATCGGCCTGGAGTTCCAGTACATCATCGCGGCGGTGATCGGCGGCTGTCTGCTGACCGGTGGCTTCGGTTCCGCGGTGGGCGCGGCGATCGGCGCGCTGATCTTCGGCATGGCGCGGCAGGGCATCGTCTACGCGGGCTGGAACAGCGACTGGTTCCAGCTGTTCCTCGGCGTGATGCTGCTGGCGGCCGTGCTGGTGAACAACATGCTTCGCCGTCGGGCGGAAAGGGTGAAGCGATGACGTCACTCATCGAGGTCGAGAACATCGGCAAGACCTACGGCAGCGTCATCGCGCTGAGCGATGTGTCCACTGTGGTCAACGCGGGTGAGGTCACCTGCGTGCTCGGCGACAACGGCGCCGGCAAGTCGACGCTGATCAAGATCCTGGCCGGAGTCCATCAGCACGACCAGGGCTCGTTCAAGGTCGAGGGCGACGAGGTCAGGTTCTCGTCGCCGCGCGAGGCGCTGGACCGCGGCATCGCGACCGTGTACCAGGATCTCGCGGTCGTGCCGCTGATGTCGGTGTGGCGCAACTTCTTCCTGGGTTCCGAGCCGACCACCCGCTTCGGCTTCCTGGACCGCAGGAAGGGCCGGGAGATCACCAAGAAGGCGTTGTCCGACATGGGCATCGACCTGCGCGACGTGGAACAGCCGGTCGGCACGCTGTCGGGTGGTGAACGGCAGTGCGTCGCCATCGCCCGCGCGGTGCACTTCGGTGCCAAGGTGCTGATCCTGGACGAACCGACCGCGGCTCTCGGCGTGAAGCAGGCCGGTGTCGTGCTGAAGTACGTCGCCCAGGCCCGTGATCGCGGCCTCGGCGTCGTGCTGATCACGCACAACCCGCACCACGCCTACCCGGTCGCCAACCGGTTCCTGCTGCTCAAGCGCGGCCGCGCGCTGGGCAGCTACGAGAAGTCGGAGATCGGCATCGAGGAGCTCACGCGCCAGATGGCCGGTGGCGCCGAACTCGAAGCCCTCGCGCACGAGCTGAGGAGTGTCGAGGCGTGACGTCGTCTCTGGAAGTGCTGACCGTCGGCAGGGTCGGCGTCGACCTCTACCCCGAGCAGTCGGGGGTGCCGCTGGCCGAGGTCAGCACCTTCGCCAAGTCGCTCGGCGGCACCGCGACCAACGTCGCGGTCGCCGCCGCGCGGCTGGGGCGCAGGGCCGGCGTCCTCACCAAGGTCGGTCCTGACGGCTTCGGAACCTACGTCCGCCAGGCGCTCGAGGGCTTCGGGGTGTCGTCGGAGCACGTCGGCACCTCTCCGGACCTGCTGACCCCGGTGGTGTTCTGCGAGCTCAACCCGCCGGCTGACCCGCCGCTGCTGTTCTACCGGCTGCCGACCGCGCCGGACCTGACGTTGAACGAGGACGACGTGCCGTGGTCCCTCGTGCGCGACGTCCCGCTGCTGTGGGTGACGGGCACCGGCGTTTCCGCCGAACCCGCCCGTGGCACCCAGCGCATGATGCTCGCCAGCCGGAACCGCAAGTCGCACACGGTGCTCGACCTCGACTACCGGCCGATGTTCTGGCCGGACGTCAAGACCGCGCGCGCCGAGATCGGCTGGATGCTCGACCACGTCACGGTCGCCGTCGGCAACCGGACCGAGGTCGAGGTCGCGGTCGGCACGTCCGACCCCGACGAGGCCGCGGACCGCCTGCTGGCCCGCGGACTGTCGCTGGCACTGGTCAAGAAGGGCGCAGAGGGCGTTCTCGTGGCCACGCCGGAGGGCAGGTGGACCGTCGAGCCCAACCCGGTCGAGGTGGTCTGCGGGCTGGGAGCCGGTGACGCGTTCGGCGGGTCGCTGGTGCACGGCCTGCTGTCGGGCTGGGACCCGGTGAAGATCGCCCGCTACGCCAACGCGGCCGGGGCGATCGTGGCGTCCCGGCTGGCCTGCGCCGACGCGATGCCGGACCAGAAAGAGATCGAGGAGCTGCTGTGATCACTGATGGGCAGTGGCGCGAACTGCTGTGGCGGCGGGCTGAGGACCCCGGCTCGATCAGGCGGGCGTACCAGTCGCGCAAGCGGCGCAATTCGTTGCTGAACGGCAAGTCCACGCTGTTCCTGGTCGCGGCGGACCACCCGGCGCGGGGCGCGCTGGGCGTCGGCGGTGATCCGCTGGCGATGGCCGACCGACGGTCGCTGCTCGCCCGGTTGCTGACAGCGCTGGCGAATCCGGAGGTCGACGGTGTGCTCGGCACACCGGACGTGATCGAGGACCTGCTGCTGCTCGACGGCCTCAACGAGCGCGTGGTCATCGGCTCGATGAACCGCGGTGGCCTGGCCGGTGCGGACTGGGAGATCGACGACAGGTTCACCGCCTACGACGCGGCGTCCATCGCGACGTTCGGGCTGGACGGCGGCAAGATGCTGCTGCGCCTGGTCGACTCGGACCCCGGCACGATCCCGACCCTGGAAGGCTGCGCGCGAGCCGTCACCGAACTCGCTGAACACGGCCTGATGGCGATGGTCGAGCCGTTGCCCTACAAGCGCGATCACAACGACAAGCTGGTGCTGCAGAAGGATTCCGCGGCCTTGTCGCGGGCATCGGCCGTGGCTGCGGGCTTGGGAGCGACCTCCGCGTACACCTGGTTGAAGCTGCCCGCGCCGGACGAGCCGGAGATCGTGCTGGACACCACGGCGCTGCCCGCTCTGGTACTCGGCGGCGTGCCGTCGGCGAATCCCGAGGACGACCTCGCATCGTGGGGCCGTTCGCTGCGCCACCCGACCGTGCGCGGCCTGGTCGTCGGCCGTGCGTTGCTCTACCCGCCGGACGGTGATGTCGCCGCCGCCGTTGCCGCCGCTGCCGAAATCCTGCGTACCGCAAAGGGAGTCACGGTATGACGTTGCACCGTCCACAGGGGACGCTCTCGACTTCCTCGGACGTCATTTCGCTGACGCCGGAGGACGCGGGTTGGGCGTACACGGGACTTCGCGTGCTGCGGATCGAGGCCGGTGGGTCGCGCATCGTCGAGACCGGCGAGTTCGAGGCGTTCGTGCTGCCGCTGGCCGGGTCCTTGACGGTTGAAGTCGATTCCGAGCGTTACGAACTGCAGGGCCGTGACTCGGTGTTCACTCGTGTCACGGACTTCGCTTACGTTCCGCGCGACGCCTCGGTCGCTCTGTCCTCTGCAGACGGTTGTGAAGTGGCTTTGCCGATGGCTCGGTGCACCCGGCGTCTTGCTCCGAAGTACGGCCCGGCCGACGCGGTTCCGGTCGAGGTGCGCGGTTCCGGCAACGCCACCCGACAGGTGACCAACTTCGGTGTGCCGGGCGTGTGGGACCACGCGGACAAGCTCAACGCGTGCGAGCTGATCACCCCGGACGGCAACTGGTCCTCGTACCCGCCGCACAAGCACGACTCTTCGGAGCCGTGCGAGGTGAACAACGAGGAGATCTACTACTTCCGCATCGCCGACCGCGACGGCGTGACGCCTTCCCGCACCGGCTTCGGCTTCCACCGCACGTACACCGACGACGGCACGATCGACGAGGACGTGACCGTGCGCGACGGTGACGTGTTCCTGATCCCGCGCGGCTACCACGGTCCGTGCGTCGCGGCGCCGGGATATCCCATGTACTACCTGAACGTTCTCGCCGGACCGGGTGCCGAGCGCTCGATGGCCTTCTGCGACGACCCGGCGCACACGTGGGTCCGCGACAGCTGGGCGACGCAGGAACTCGATCCCCGTTGCCCGGTCACGACTGCTGAGGGGCGGGTCAAGTGAAGCTCACGACCGCGCAGGCACTGGTCCGCTGGATGCTGGCCCAGCGCACCGAACTCTTCGACGGCTCGCACGCGCCGCTGTTCCCCGGCGTGTTCGCGATCTTCGGCCACGGCAACGTGCTGAGTCTCGGCAACGCGCTGGAGGAGGTCCGCGACCGCATGCCGGTGTGGCGCGGCCACAACGAACAGGGCATGGCGCTGGCCGCCGTCGGCATCGGCAAGGCCTCGCACCGCCGCCAGGTCGGCGTCGCCACGTCGTCGATCGGCCCCGGCGCGTTGAACATGGTCACCGCCGCGGGCGTCGCCCACGCCAACCGGTTGCCGTTGCTGCTGCTGCCGGGCGACACCTTCACCGGCCGCGCCCCCGACCCCGTGCTGCAGCAGGTCGAGCACTTCCACGACCCGACCACGACGGTGAACGACGCCTTCCGCGCGGTCAGCCGCTACTTCGACCGCATCACCCGCCCCGAGCAGCTGCTGTCGACCCTTCCGCAGGTGGCGCGGATCCTGACCGACCCGGCCGACTGCGGACCCGTGATCCTGGCTCTGCCGCAGGACGTCCAGGCCGAGTCCTACGACTTCCCGGAGTCCTTGTTCGCCGAGGTCGTCCACCGCCCGTTGCGTCAACGCCCCGACCTGCACTCGCTGGCCGAGGCCGCCAGGGCAGTCCGAGGTGCCTCCCGCCCCCTGCTGGTGCTCGGCGGCGGCGTCCGCTACTCAGGTGCCGCCGGACGCGCTCTGCGTTTCGCCGAGCAGCACAACATCCCGATCACCGAGACCACCGCGGGCCGCACGCTCGTCCCGCACGACCACCCGCTGCACGCCGGCCCGCTCGGCATCACCGGCTCGACCTCGGCCAACGTCCTGGCGGGCGAGGCCGACCTGGTCATCGCGGTGGGCACCCGCCTGCAGGACTTCACCACCGCCTCGTGGACCGTCTTCTCGCCAGACGTGCGGATGATCTCGTTGAACGCCGCCCGCTTCGACGCGGTGAAGCACGGTTCGACCGCCCTGGTCGCCGACGCCGACGAGGGCCTGCGCGAACTCACCGACGTCCTGGGCTCCTGGCAGGCCCCGCCGGACTGGGCCCGGCGCGCCCTGACCGAACGCGCGAAGTGGGACGAGCACATCACCGCCCTGCGCAAGCCGTCCGCGGGCCTCCCGACCTACGCGCAGGTGGTCGGCGTGGTGAACGACGTCAGCGGCCCGACCGACTACGTCATGACCGCGTCCGGCGGCCTGCCGGGCGAGCTGATCGGCGGCTGGCGCGCGTCCGGCGAGGCCACGATGGACGTCGAGTACGGCTTCTCCTGCATGGGCTACGAACTGGCCGGTGCCTGGGGCGCCGCGATCGCGCACACCGACGGCGTGGTCACGACCCTGCTCGGCGACGGCTCGTACCTGATGCTGAACTCCGAACTGTTCTCGGCGGCCTTCGCGGGCCACGGCTTCGTGGCCGTCGTCTGCGACAACGACGGCTACGCGGTGATCCACCGCCTGCAAACGGGCCAGGGCGGCGCGGGCTTCAACAACTTGTACGGCGACTGCCTCTCCACCCACGCCGAACCCCCGCGCACCGACTTCGCCGGTCACGCCGCCGCGATGGGCTGCGCGGTCTTCCCGGTGGAGTCGTTGGGTGAGCTCGAAGGCGCCTACCGCAAGGCCCGCGAGGTGGCGGTCGGCGAGAAGCGGCCGGCCGTCGTGGTGATCCGCACGCACCCGTCGTCGTGGACCGAGGCCGGGGCGTGGTGGGAGGTCGGCGTGCCGGAGACCTCGCACCGGCCGGAGATCGCGGCGGCTCGGGAGGAAGTGCTGGAGGGCAAGGCCAGGCAGGTCCGCTACCTGAGCTGAGCGTCACCTCCCGGTGACTGAGACGACCTCACCTCGGGGAACAACACGCCGCCAACGCCTCCTTGAACGGTTCGTAGGCCTACGAACCGTTCAAGGGAGCTTCCCGTGAGCTTGCTGTTCTCCCCGCTGACCCTGCGCTCGGTCACCCTGTCCAACCGCATCGCGGTGAGCCCGATGTGCCAGTACTCGGCGACCGACGGCATCCCGAACGACTGGCACCTGGTCCACCTGGGCTCCCGCGCCGTAGGTGGCGCCGGCCTGGTCATCGCCGAGGCCACCGCGGTAGAGCCGCGCGGCCGCATCTCCCCGGAAGACGTCGGCATCTGGAACGACGAGCAGGTCAAGGCCTGGCAACCGATCACGAGGTTCATCAAGGCGCAGGGCTCGGTCCCCGGCATCCAGCTCGCGCACGCCGGGCGCAAGGCGTTCGGCGACTGGGTTCCGGTCGCGCCGACCACCGAGCCGTTCCCCGGCCTGAACCCCCCGGAGAAGCTCGAACACCACGGAAGCATCGTCAGGGCGTTCGTCGAAGGCGCCATCAAAGCCGTGGAAGCGGGCTTCGAGGTCATCGAGATCCACGCCGCCCACGGCTACCTGCTCCACGAGTTCTACTCGCCGCTCACGAACGAGGGCAGCCTCGAAGAACGCATCGCCGTTCCCGTCGAGGTCACCGCCGCGGTGAGGGCAGCGGTCGGCCCGGACGTGCCGGTGCTCGTGCGGATCTCGGGCACCGACTGGGTGCAGGACGGCTGGACCGCCGACGACAGCGTTGTGCTGGCACAGGCGCTCAAGGCCGCGGGTGCGGACCTGATCGACGTGTCCAGCGGTGGCAACACCGCGCAGGCGGACATCCCGATCGGGCCCGGCTACCAGGTGCCGCTCGCCGAGGCGGTGCGACGCAAGGCAGACGTGCCCACGGGTGCGGTCGGCCTGATCACCGAGGCGACGCAGGCCGAACAGGTGTTGAACGACGGTTCCGCTGACCTGGTGCTGCTCGCGCGCGAGATGCTCCGCGACCCGTACTGGCCGTTGCACGCGGCACGGCAGCTGGGTGCGGAGGTCAAGGCACCGAGGCAGTACGCCAGGGCGTTCTGAAAGCGCCCTCAGAGTTCAAGGGCTGGGCACCGATGATCCGGTTGCCCAACCCTTGAACTCTTCAGGCTGAATTCAGCGACGGTAGTCGTCGTAGTCGTCGTACGGGTCGTCGTGGCGCTCTTCGCCACCACTCCCGTTCGGCGACGTGTCGCCACCAGACAGCTCGCGCTGCAGCGCAGCGAAGTCGGTCTCATGAGAGCTGTACTTGAGCTCCCTGGCGACCTTCGTCTGCTTGGCCTTCGCTCGGCCGCGCCCCATGGCTCGACCCCCTCGCACAGGGACGGGGGCGGCCGGGGGAACGGCGGCCCCACTCGTCTCGACAACTAGTTCCTGGTAACTACCGTACCGTGCCGATGGGGTTCCTCGCGACGCGGTAGGCGTGACACGTACCGCCAAATCTCGCGGCCGCCCTCGCGTGGAAGGATGCACAGGTGCCCAGACCGTTCGTCGCCTACCTACGGGTGTACGAACCGTTATCGGAGTTGGACGCACCGCTAGCGGCCAAGGTCCGAAAAGCCCTGGAAACCGGCCCGATGCCCCGTGCGGAGGTAGGCGACCGGGAACGGGAACTGTGGTTGCGATCACAGTTGAGGAAAAAGCTGCTTCCGGGCGAGTCGTTCGACGTGATGACGATCAGTCCCGCCGAGGTGCCGACCTCTGACACCGCCCGTGTGGGCCCCGGTCCCCTGGTCTGTCCTCTCGACCTCAGGGCGCGGTCCGCGGCGGCTCTGGTGGGCTTCCTGGCCTCTTCTCAGCCGATCCTGCAGGACGCGGCACTCGACGTGGCCGCGGAGACCGTCCGGTCTCGTGCCTCGGCCGTCATGGCGGAGCTCGCGGCGGGAGCGGTTCACGTGATCTCCACGACGTGGACGGTGCCGCTGCCGTGGTTCGCCCTCGTCGACCCCGCCCAGCGCCGCGTGGTGCTGGCGAGCGCCCAGGACGACCCGGAACGACAGGTGTCGTGGCGGGTCGCGATGGCGGACGCCCGCCGCCGCATCGCACGGGCGCTGAAGGTCGTGAAGGCCTCGCTGGGTGACGAGGGGCCGGCCAAGGTCCTCGCCGACACCGGCCGGTGGCTGGAGCACTTCCACCCGCTCTCGGCCGTCGAGCTCGACTACGGCGGCCTGGTGCAGCTGCTGAACGACAAGGACCTGCTCGAGGACACCTCGGCGGTCGACGTCAACGCGATCGTCGACGCGCTGGAGACGGGCGACGCCGAGGAGGTCGCGCTGCGCTACGAGACGCTGCGCGAGTTCTGGAGCGAGCTGGCCCGCAGGGAACGCCACGGCTGAAGCAGCACCCGAGCGGTCACGGCCGCCACGGCGGCCAGCACCATCGCCGCGGGCCACGCCACGTGCACCGCGACGAAGCTCGCGACGAAGGGCGTCACGGCGGCGAAGAGGTAGTTCGCCGAGTTCTGCATGGCGATCGCGGTGGCGCTGCGGCCGTCCGGCGCGAGCTCACCCGCCTCGGTGACCGCCAGGCCGTTCCAGCACAGCGCGAGCACGCTCGTCGGCACCAGGACCGCCACCAGCAGTGGCAACGGGGCTTGATCCAGCACCGCGACCAGCACGAACCCGATCGCGGTGAGCACCGAGACGATCTTCAGCGGTCCGATCCGGCTGCGCACCCGGTCCGACCACACCCCCACGGCCAGCCGTCCGGCCCCGCCGATCGCCTGGGCGACACCGAACACGGCAGCGGCCGCGGTCACGCTCGTGCCGCGGTGATCGTGCAGGAGAGGCACCAGCAGGGCGGTGGCCGTGAACTGAGGCACCACCAGCAGCCCACTCGCGAGCGACAGCCGCAGCAGCCGGGGGTCCTTGAGCACCAGCCCGTGGTCGGAGCTCGCTCTGACCGCGCCCGGTGGTTCCCGCACCAGCAAGGCGACCGCGACCGCCACGAACGCCGTGACGCCCGCCAAAGCCACGAATGCCGCGGGCACCCCGGCCGAGATCGCGATGCCGGGCAGGAACGCGGCGGTGAGCGCGGCACCGAGCGGGGTCGCCGTCTGCCGGACACCCATCGCGAGCCCGCGGGACCCGCTGCTGAACCACGACATCACCGCACGGCCGCTCGCCGCGTTGACGCTGGCCCCGAAGAGTCCGGCACCGAGCAGCGCGAGACCGGCGACCCAGGCGTTGCCCAAGGCGACCGACAGCAGGCATCCGGCGGCTCCGAGACCACCGATGGTCATGACGAGCCGTTCGCCGCGCCGATCCGCGACGACTCCCCACGGCACGAGAGCGATCATCGTGCCGAGGTTGACGGCCCCGAGAAGTAGCCCGACCTGGGGCAACGAGAGGGAGAAGTGCTGCTGCAGCTGCGGGCTGATCGCCGGCAGACCGAGGAACACCGCCGCGTTCGTGCCCTGCGCCAGCGCACCGACGGACAGCACGACCCAGCGGTACCCCATGAGGGCACGCTAGGTCCGCAGCTCAGAAAGTGGAACGCCTGTCTTATCTCTTGGGACGGTGGTGGTGCCCTCGCTCCGCTGCCAGCAACTCGTCCACCGACGCACTGCCGCGCTGGTAGCGCGAGGCGATCTCGGCGTTGAGCTTGTCCACGACCACCTGCACCTCACGCCGCCGCACCGACACCGAGGCCTCTTCCGAGATGAGCGTCTCCAGCACCTCGCCGAGGCGGGCGTCGGACAACGAGCTCACGTCGGAGAGGTCCACGTCGGAGATGAGCGCCTCGACGTGCCGTTGATGCGCATCAGCACGTGACGGCTCGTGGGTCTGGTACCGGCCGAGACCGGTCGCCGGACCGACGGCGTTCGTGGACAGGATCGTCGCCAGCTGCTCGACCACCGCCGAACCGCCGGAGCTGCGGCGTTCCTGTTCCGCGCGCACGATGTCGATGCGCGCGTGAAGCAGCCGCCGCAGGTAGGACAGGTCGGTCTCTTCCTGCGCTGCCTCGTCGCGGAGTTCGCGCACCTCGACGAGCGGGCGCTGCTCGACGCCCTCCGTGTAGTCGGGGGCGAGCACCCGGTCGATTCGGCGGCGCCCGCCAGGACGCACCTCGATCACGTGTCCATCCTGCGGTAGATCCTCCTCACCCGCCAACACATCCCATGCACCAAACTTGTCTCAAATGTGCACGCCCAGGAGCTTTCGCGTCTCATCTGGTGACAAAGCCGGTCGTTGCGCGATCTTCGCCAGACCCGCCGCGCGTGCTACGAGCTGTGCGTTGTCCCGCACCGGCACGCCACGCGAGTAGCTGATCGTGTCTTCCATACCCACTCGAAGGTGGCCACCCGCACCCAGTGCGGTGAACATCACCGGAATCGTGGTCCTGCCGATCCCGGTGGCGGAAAACGTTGCCCCATCCGGCAGAGCGTTGACCGCCGCGACCAGCGTGGCGGCGTCACCCGGCATACCGCCGGGCACTCCCATGACGAAGTCCACGTGCACGTGACCACCCGCGGGCAGGCCGTGCTGGTCCAGCAGGCGCTTCAACGACGCGAGCTGGCCGATGTCGAAGATCTCGTACTCCGGCACGATGCCGCGTTCCTGCATGCCCTTGTGCAGCGCGACGATGAACTCCCAGCGGTTCATGAACACGTCGTCGCCGAAGTTGACCGTGCCCATCGTGCAGGACGCAGAGTCCGGCATCGCCTCGAGCACGCGCAGCCGGTCCGACTCGGGGTCGTGCACCGACCCGCCGGTCGAGAGCTGGACGACCAGGCTGGTCTCCGAGCGCAGGGCCTCGACGGTCGCCTTGAGGCGGCCGAGGTCCAGAGTCGGTTTGGCGTCCTCGCCGCGAATGTGGACGTGGATCATCGCCGCGCCGACCTGCTCGCAGCTCTGGGCCGTCGCGACCAGCTCTTCCAGGGTCACTGGAAGCTGCGGGACGTCGGCTTTCGCGTGTTCCGCTCCGGTGGGAGCGACCGTGATGAGCGTGCCCTGGGACATGCGCAGGACTCTAGGGGGTCATCCCCGCAGGTTGCGAACGGCTTCCCGGCCGAGTCCCGGGGTGTCCGGCGGCACCGAGTCGGGGTCGATCCTGGCCTGGCACTCCCTCTCGGGGGTACCGGCGACGAGGTCGGAATCGACCGAAACAGACCGCTTGACCAGCGCCAACGCGACCGGGCCCAGCTCGTGGTGCAGTGCGACGCTGCCCACCCGGCCGACCACTCGCCCGTCGAGCGTCACCGGGTCACCGGTCTCCGGCTGCGCGTCGGCAGAACCATCCAGGTGGAGTAGGAGCATCCGGCGCGGCGGACGGCCCACGTTGTGGACCTTGGCGACCGTCTCCTGACCGCGGTAGCAGCCCTTGTTCAGGTGCACGGCCGGGTCGATCAGGTTGACCTCGTGCGGGATCGTGCGCTCGTCGGTGTCGATGCCCACGCGCGGTCGCAGTGCCTCGACCCGAAGCGCCTCGAACGCGAAGCTGCCGGCCGGGCGCGCACCGGCGTCGGTGATCCGCTGCCACCACTGCGCCAGCTCGGCGCGCGGAACCAGCAGGTCGGCCGCGTCCTGACCCGGCCACGACATGCGGCGCACGAAGCCCTCGCCGAGCGCCTCCACGTCCGAAGGCACCGGGATGCCCAGCTTCTCGAGCAGCGCGGCCGTGTCCGGTCCGACGATCGACAGCAGCGCGAACTCCGCCGTCGCGTCCCGCGGCTCGACCTTCGACCAGAAGACCATCTTCTTCAGGTACGCCAGCAGGTCGTCGACCTTCTCGACGTCTAGGAAGACCGTGCCGCCGACGTTCGCGACGACCATGTGGTGCTCGAGCCTGCCCTGCGCGTCGAGGATCAGCGCCTCGGTCGAGGCACCCTCACCGAGCTGCTCGAAGTGCTGGCTCGTCAGCTGGTGCAGCCACGTGAGCCGGTCCTCACCCGGAACCGCGATCACACCGCGGTTCGAGCGGTCCACCACGACGACCGAACGCGCGGCCGAACGTTGCTCGGCGAACGGGTCGCCGTAGTGCCAGGCAACGCCTGCGTCGGTGGAATCGTCGGGCGGTGGGACGGCTCCTGGGAGGGTCACTCGGTCTCCTGCTCCTGCTTCAAACAGTCGCGGCACGTGCCGGACAGCGCGAGATGGCTTGCATCAAGTTCGAACCCGTCGCGCTCCCGCAATGTTCCGACCAACGGGTCGAGCAGCTCACACGGGATCTCGTCGATCCGCCCGCAGGCGTGACACACCAGATGCACGTGCTGGTGCTCGTCGACCGAGTAGCTCGGCGCGCCGTGGCCGAGGTGCGTGTGCCGCACCAGCCCGAGCCGGTCGAGCAGGTCGAGCGTGCGGTAGATCGTCGTGATGTTGACCGTCGGCGCCGTCTCCTGGACGCGCTGACAGATCTGCTCCGGCGTCGCGTGCCCGAGCGAGCGGACCGCGTCCAGCACGAGCTGGCGCTGCGGCGTCATCCGCATGCCGCGGTCGTGCAGCGTTTTGCGCAGGCCTCTTGCGGTCTCCACAGCACCGATGTTAGTAGGCTCCGACTCATGCGCGTGCTGGCACTGCTCGACGGAACCCTCGCTGACCCCGACTCGCCGCAGATCCGCGTCGACGACCTCGGACTCATGCGTGGCGACGGCGTGTTCGAAACGATCCTCGTGGTCGACGGGAAGCCCCGCGAACTCACGCCGCACCTGGACCGGCTCGACCGGTCCGCCGCGATGCTCGACATGCTTCCGCCGCCGCGCGCCGAGTTCGAACGCGCTGTCGAGCTGGTTCTCGGCAACTGGACCGGCAGCAGGGAGTTCGCACTCAAGCTCGTCTACACCCGCGGTGTCGAGGGCGGCGACGGCACGCCCACCGGTTTCGCGCTCGGCATGGAGATCGGCGCGAAGGTGCTCAAGCAGCGCGCGGAGGGCCTGTCCGCGGTGACGCTGGACCGCGGCATCGACGCGGACCTCGCCGACCGCGCGCCGTGGCTGCTGCTGGGCGCCAAGTCGCTGTCGTACGCGATCAACATGGCCGCCATCCGCGAGGCCGAGCGCCGCGGTGCCGCCGAGGTCATCTTCACGACGTCGGACGGTTCCGTGCTGGAGGGCCCGACCTCGACCGTGATCCTCGTGCGCGGCAAGACGCTGGTCACGCCACCGTCGAAGCTCGGCATCCTGCCCGGCACCACGCAGTACGCGTTGTTCCGCGCCGCCGAGCGCGCCGGCTGGACCGTGCTCGTGGAGCCGATCCAGACCGGCGAGCTCTACGACGCCGAGGGCGTGTTCCTCGCGTCCAGCGTCCGCAAGATCACGCGGGTGAACGTGCTGGACGGCAAGCAGCTGCCCGACTCGTCGGCCCTGCTGACCGAGCTGCAGGGCCTGTACGAGTCCGAGTACTGAGCACTGAGCACTAACGGAGTCCGGAATCGACCGCGGTCATCAACGGGCCGCGGTCGCCCGACATCTCCCAGATCATCGCTCCCAGCAGGTTCTTCGACTTGAGCCACGCGGTCTTGCGCTGGATCGACCACGCGTCGTCGAAGGTCCACCACTGGTTGCCGGTGTAGCAGTACGTCGCCACTGCCTGCTCGTCGTGGTGGACGGTGCAGTTCGGGACGCTGGCCATGAGATTGCTGTACCCACGCGTGCCCGCTTCCTCGGCGAACTGGCCGGGAGCCGCGCCACCCGCCGCCTGCCACTCACCGTTCTTGCCGCCGGCCGTCACGTTCTGCCAGCCGCGGCCGTAGAACGCGAGCCCGACGGTGATCTTGCGTGGCGGCACACCGGCGTCGAGGTACTGCTGGACCGCGCTCTCCACGCTGAAGTGGAACGGGTACGGGTCGTCCGCGTCGGCGTACAGGTTGCCCTGGTGGCCCGTCCGGTTCGGCTCCCACGAGTTGTCGCTGCCCGCGCCGTGGAAGTCGTAGCCCTGGACGTTGAAGATGTCCATCGACTGCGCGACCCGGCCGAGCTCCCACCCCGCCGCGATCTTGGCGGGGTCGGCCGGGGTGAACGCGGTGAGCTGGTAGCGCTTGCCGGTCGAGGCGCCCAGCGCGTCGAGCTGACGGCGGAACTCCTCGATCAGCAGCGAGTTGTTCACCTTGTCCTGCGGGCCCCAGTGGTTGCCGGGGTGTCCCTCGGCGCCCGGCCACTCCCAGTCGAGGTCGATGCCGTCGAAGATGCCCGCCGCTGTGCCGGGACCACCAGCGCCGTTGTACACGGGCAGGTTGCCCTTGATGTAGATGTCCAGGCACGACGATACGAACTTCTTGCGCGCCGCGTCCGTGGCCGCGACGTCGGAGAAGTACTTCGAGTACGTCCAGCCGCCGAGTGAGATCAGCACCTTGAGGTGCGGGAACCTCGCCTTGAGCTTCTTGAGCTGGTTGTAGTTTCCGCGCAACGGCTCCCAGCCGGAGTCCGCCACACCGTCGACGGACTGCGCCGCGCTCATCGGCCTGCTGTAGTCGGCTTCCGCGTCACCCGCGCCGTCGCCCTGGTTCGGGTCCTGCGGGTTCGGCGTGGTGCCCTTCGTAACGCCGTGCAGGCACGTCAGGTTGACGGGATCGATGTTGCCGAACGCGTAGTTGATGTGAGTCAGCTTCGCGGCGTCCATGTCCTTCACGAAGTACTGGCGCCCGTAGATGCCCCACTGCACGAAGTACCCGACACGGGCGTATCCGCCGACGATGTCACTTGTGCTCTCGGTCAGCGCGTTGCTCGGCGACGACAGGTTGTCGTAGATGTCCCTTGCCCTGACCGTGAACGTGTAGCTCGTCGACGGCGCGAGGCCGGTGACCGTCGCCGTGGTGCCGGAGACCGTCATCTTCACGGCCGTGCCCACGTGGACGTCGTAGTTCGCGACACCGCGGTTGTCCGTGGATGCGTTCCACGCCAACGAGATGCTGCCAGCGTCCTTCGCCGTGACGCGCAGGTTGCCCGGTGCGGTCGGAGGCGTGGTGTCGTCGGCGGGGTTGTTGGTCGTGACGCTCAGCACGCCGCTCGGTGCGCTCAGCGTTCCCTTGGTGTCCTTGGCCTTCACCGTGAACGAGTAGGCGGTGTTCGGGTTCAGGCCGGTGACGATCGCGGACGTCGTGGTGCTCGTGGTCGCCAGCGCCGCGCCGTTGTAGATCTCGTAGCCGGCGATCGGCAGCGAGCCCGCGGTGGAGGCGTTCCACTGCAGCGTCACCGTGCGCGTGGTCTTGGTCGGTGACGTCAGACCCGTTGGGGTGCTTGGTGGTGTGTCCGCGCTGCCGTCGCAGTTCGTGTTGTTGATCCGGCAGGTCACCGGGTCGGCGTTCGAGCTGATCGAGAACGTCGGGCTGTACGGCTCGGTGCTCCCGCCCGCCGCGACCGTCTTGTTGTAGTGGGCAGGGGCGACGGTGACCTGGTTGCCGCTCTGGCTGACCGTGCCGTTCTGACCGTTGCTGACCGTCACGCCGTAGGGCAGCGTGAAGACGATCGACCAGTCGCTGATCGCGGCGGTGGTGTGGTTGCGCACGATGAACTTCGCCGTGCCACCGGCGACCGAGTAGTCGGCCGTGACGCCGGTCGGTGCCGGCGCGGGGTCACCGCTGCCGTCGCACGCCATGTTGTTGATCGTGCAGGTGGTCGGGTCGGCTGCGGCGCTCAGCGTGAACGCCGGGCTGTAGGGCTCGGTGTTGCGCCCGGCCGGGATGTTGTTGATGTAGAAGGCAGGAGTGAGCGTCACTCTCGTGCCGTTCTGGGTGGTCGTGGCGTTCTGGACGTTGCTCACCGTGACACCGGCGGGCAGGTCGAACTTGATCGACCACCCGTTGAGCGCGGTCGTGCTCGCGTTGGCGACCACGAACTTGCCGGTCGTACCGGTGCGGGAGAAGGTCGCGGTGATGCCCGTGCCGGCGTGTGCAGGGACCGCCAGGGCGAGTACAGCGACCAGAACAGCCAGCAGTGCAGGGATTCGGCGCATGCGGAACTCCAGGTTGGTAGAGGTCCGCGGCGGCCTGACGGTTACGGTATTTGGTCTGGACCACTGGCGTCAACGCCGCGGTCCTCAGCCGATCGGGCGGAACCGCACGCTCGTCCCCGGCCGCGCCTGCCCGAGGAACCGCAGGTGATCACGGTCGACGACGCCGATGACCGGATAGCCGCCCGTCGTCGGGTGGTCGTTCAGGAAGACCACGGGCTGCCCGTCCGGTGGCACCTGGACCGCGCCGGTGATCATGCCCTCGCTGGGAATCTCGCCGTCACGACGATTCAGCTTCGTGCCGCCGAGTCGCACGCCGACCCGGTTGCTGCGGTCGGACACCGTCCAAAACCCTTGCCGCAGCTGGGTTTCCGCGTCGTCGAACCAGTCGTCCCTGGGGCCGAGCCTGATGGGCACGTGGAGCTCCTGCGGCGCTCGCAGCGGTGGCACGACGTCGGCGCCGGCTGCCGGGCCCGGCGAACCGAGTTCGAGAACGTCGTGGTCCCGCAACGGGTCTGGACCGATCCCGGAGAGCAGGTCGGTGGAGCGGCTGCCCAGTTCTTCTGGCGTGTCGATGCCGCCGGAGATGGCGAGGTAGTTGCGCAGGCCGGTGTCCGGGGTGCCGATCTCCAGCGTCGACCCCTTGGCGAGGTGCACCGGCTGGTGCGAGTCGGCGAGCTTGCCGTCGATCCAGACCCGCACCGCCGGTCCGGTCACCGCGATCGTGCAGGACGCCTCGGCCGTGATGCGCGCGCCGCCCAGCAGGAGCTCGAGCCCGGCGGCGGTCTCCCGGTTGCCGACGAGGCGGTTGGCGAGCTTGAGGGAGTCCGGGTCGACCGCGCCGGACGGCGGGACGCCGAGGTGGGCGTGACCGGGCCGGCCGAGGTCCTGGACCAGGGCCTGCGGGCCGGTGCGGATGACCGTGACGCTGCGCTTCACGCGACCACGAACCTGACGCTGTCGCCGGGCTGGAGGAGCGCGGGCGTCTCGGCCTTCGGGTCGAAGAGCGTGATCTCCGTCCGGCCGATCAGCCGCCAGCCGCCCGGTGTGGCTCTGGGGTAGGCAGCGGTGAACTCGCCCGCGATGCCGACGCTACCCGCCGGGACCTTCGTGCGCGGGGAGTCGAGTCTCGGCTGCTGGAGGACTTCCGGCAGGCCGGTCAGGTAGCCGAAGCCGGGCGCGAAACCGCAGAACGCGACCTCGTAGGTGGCTGCGGAGTGGAGTCTGACGACCTCGTCCGGGGTGATGTCCGCCGTCTCGGCGACGAGGTCCAGGTCGGGGCCGTCGTAGGTGACCGGGATGGTGACCTCGCGGGACCGGGTCTCCGGTGCGTGGCTGAGGTCGACGGTGGCCAGCACCTCCCTGACCTGCGGGAGGGCGCCCTTGACCAGCACTGTCCTGGCGGCGGGAACCAGCTCTTCGACACCGTCGAGGTGCTGCAGCGCCGCACGTACGGCCGCGACCTCGGTCAGCGAGTCGACCTCGACGAGGAGCGCATCAGTTCCGCAGCGCCGCAGCAACATAAACACATGCTACGGGGAATCGTGGGATTGTTGAACAATCCCACGACCCGAAATCGCGTGTCTTTCAGCCGACGACGCGCTTGAGGTGCGCGGACGCGTGCGGCTGCAACTTCTGCCCGACCATCGCCCGCTCCTCGACGTACGCGAGGTCGCCGTTGTTGACGATGCCGTACAGGCGCTGCGAGGCCGTGACGTCCTTCGCGCTCGCGGTGCGGATGACCGCGTCCGTCTCGAACTCCCACGACGTCTGGGTGCGCGGCTTGCCGTAGTACAGCTCGACGATGCCCGTGTTGTGGGTCAGCAGCAGCTCGATCGTGTCGTCGGGCTGGGGACGCCAGAAACCCTGCTCGCGAGCCGCCGGGCGGATGACCTCGCCGACCTCGTTGAGCAGCCACGACCTGGCCTCGTAGACGAGGAACGGACGGCCGTCGTGGGCGAACGTGATCTGCTGGCCGAAGCGGAACGGGCCGTCGATCGTCGGGTAGACGATCTCTCCTTCGCCTCGCCACACGCCCACCAGCGGAAGGACGCTCAAAAGGGCGTCGTTCAGGTTGGCGCCTTCGCGCAGGTTCGCGGTGTCGCCCGGGACGGGCATGTCCGTGAACTGCGGGAGGTTGCGGGCTCTCGTGGCGGCGGCACGCTCTTCCGCCAGGCGGATGGCCTCGTCGCCGCTGCCAGGGATCGGAGTCGTCATCGCTGGTCGGAGTAGAGGCGGTAGACGACGTAGCCCGCGAACCACATGACCGCGATCGTCACTAGTACCAGGAGTCCGGTGAAGATGTGTTCCACCGGGAGAGGATATCTCGCGTGGTCTGACGTGCACTGTTGTGGTGGTGCAGGACACGAGGCGCCGAGAGGCCCGCGTGCTGGTGATGGTGTCCGACCACCGCCAACACGTGGAAGGCCCCGGCGGTGGTGCACCGCCGGGGCGTTCGTCACACCGACCAAGCGTGTCAGGCGACCGCGATCTCCACCGCGTGGACGCCAGGACCCTCGGCCGACACGTCGGCCTGGCCGTTGCCCGTGCGGTGCAGGGCACGGACGGTCCAGCTGCCCGGCGCCGCGAAGAACCGGAAGTCACCCTCCGGGGAGGAGACGACCTCGGCGGTGAACTCGCCGGTCGAGTCGAGCAGGCGGACGTAGGCGCCGCCGACGGGGGCGCCGCCGGACACGACCTTGCCCTGCAGGACCGTCTCCGTGGTGGAGACCTCCACCGTGCCGCCCTGGACGGGCGCGCCGCAGGAATCACTCATGATGATCAGGCCTCCTTGCCGGAACCGAGTTCGATCGGCACGCCGACGAGCGAGCCGTACTCCGTCCAAGAACCGTCGTAGTTCTTGACGTCTTCGTGGCCGAGCAGCTCGCGCAGGGCGAACCAGGTGTGCGAGGAGCGCTCGCCGATGCGGCAGTAGGCGATGGTCTTGCGGGAGCCGTCGAAGCCTGCCTCGGCGTAGATCTCGCGGAGTTCGTCGTTGGACTTGAAGGTGCCGTCCTCGTTCGCGGCCTTGCTCCACGGCACGTTCACGGCCGAGGGGATGTGGCCTGCGCGCTGGGCCTGCTCCTGCGGGAGGTGGGCCGGGGCGAGGAGCTTGCCGG
The DNA here is from genome assembly GCF_003269295.1 of Lentzea atacamensis. Lineage (GTDB taxonomy): Bacteria > Actinomycetota > Actinomycetes > Mycobacteriales > Pseudonocardiaceae > Lentzea > Lentzea atacamensis. The sequence goes on from NZ_QLTT01000002.1 coordinate 481,725, forward strand.
AGAACTCGTCGGGGGAGCGGACGTCGACGAGGTTCTTCTTGCCGATGGCGTCCACGACCTCGTCGCGGAAGGCACGGATCGTGAGGTCCTGCTCCTGGGCCTTGTAGGAGGTCGCCTCGCGGGTGACCTCTTCCTTGTCCAGGGGGCGGCCGTCGAGCTCCCACTTCTTGCGGCCGCCGTCGAGAAGCTTGACGTCGTTGTGGCCGTAGAGCTTGAAGTACCAGTAGGCGTAGGCGGCGAACCAGTTGTTGTTGCCGCCGTAGAGGATGACGGTGTCGTCGTTGGAGATGCCCTTGGCCGAGAGCAGCTTCTCGAAGCCCTCGCGGTCGACGAAGTCGCGGCGGATCGGGTCCTGCAGCTCGTTCTTCCAGTCGATCTTGACGGCGCCGGGGATGTGCCCGCCGTCGTACGCGGTGGTGTCCTCGTCGACCTCCGCGAACACGACGCCGGGCGTCTGGAGGTTCTCCTCGGACCAGGCGGCCGAGACCAGCACGTTCTCACGGCTCATGGGAAGTTGCTCCTGTAGTAGTGCGTGTTTTATTGCGGACGTGCGAGCGCGGGTGCGTACCGGCGCAGCAGCAGGTACACCTCGCACCCGAGGCACAGGCCAAACGCGGCGTTGAGCAGTGCTGCCACCAGTGCGAGGCTCGTGGCCACGGTGCCCAGCGCGGTCAGGCCGGTGGCGTAGCCGAGGGTGCCGATCAGTGCGAAGACGAAACCGACGCCCTGGGCGAAGCGCAGCGGGGCCGCTTCTTCGCGTTCGGTGGTCGGGGTCAGGCGGGGCTGGACGGCGAAGCGGTAGACGTGCCCCCACGGGTTGAGCTTCAGCGAGATGAACGCGCACATCGCGAAGAGCACCGTCTGGGCGGCGAGCAGGCGCCACCAGCCGGTGAGCAGGACGATGGCCAGGACGACGGTGGTCATCCAGGCGGAGAAGCGCGGTCCGCGCGGGTCTACTGGGGCATCTTTGGGCACGACGACCTCCGGACATTCGGACGAGGAGAATTCAGTCCGTCAGAGGTGGCTGTTGGGCGTCAAGCGGCCCAATCAGCTCGTCGTGCGACACAGGCTGCTGCGCACGCGGCACAGGTCAACCGCGCGTCGCTTCGTGAGCAGCATGGTCATGCCAGCGAGGGTAGTACTCGATCCCTCGGTCCGGGAGTCATGTCCATCAGGTGGAACAACTCAGGTTCACTCGACCGGATTACCGCAGATGTGGTTGCAAAGCAGCCAGGAGTGTGTCGCGTTTCGGCACGCCACCGACTCGCAACACCTCGGTGCCGTCGTCGGTCAGGGCCAGTGTGGTCGGCGTGCGCATCACGCCCAGGGCGGCTGCGACGTCCGGCAGGTTCGTCACGTCGAGCTCGGCGTGGGTGAGGCCGTCGGTGCGGTCGGCGAGATCGGAGAGGATCACCTTCGCGTGCCGGCACGGCGCGCAGAACGTGGTGGAGAGCTGGACCAGGGTCACTCCCGGCGCGAGCAGGTCGCGCACGGGAGCCGGCAGGTCGACGGACTCGTTGCGAGAGATGCGGCCCTCCCTGGCCTTGAGCAGCACGCCGATCGCACCGGCCACGGCCAGCGCGCCCAGCAGCGCCCACACACCAGTCATCGCTGGACCAACGGTACATCCGTGATCACACCGCGGAGGATGAACGCACCGCTTTCCACCTCAACGGCGGTGGGCGTCGCGCCGAACGGCAGCGTGCCGGGGTCGATCTTGATCGCGAGGGCCTGGCGCAGCTGCGGGATGATCTGCTTGAGCGAGGCGTCCTCGAGCTCGATGTCGTCGACGGTGATCTGGATGGCGCCGCTGGCCAGTGCGATCTGGCCGTACGCGGTGAGCGTGACGACCTTGCCTGCGACGTTGGTCTGGCCGGAGAGCTTGATCGCCGCGGTCGTCTTGGGCGCGGTGGTGGTGGCGCCGGCGGCCGGGGTGGGCGTCGCGAGGCGGTTGTCCGGCTCGATCGAGAGCTTGTCGAACGGCGTGACCTGGTTCGCGAGCCGGTTCAGGTCGAGCGCCTTGATCTTGATGCTGCCGTCGACCTGGTCGATGGTCGCCTTGGAGACGTTGCCCGCGAGCAGGTCGGCGAGTTCGACGCGGGTGTGCCGCAGGTCGGCCGAGATGTCGAGGTCGCGCAGGTCGAGGCCCTGCTGCTCGTTCCTGATCGGCACGCCGTTCGCGTCGATCCGCACGTGCTTGTAGTCGCCGCGGACCGCCTGCAGCATGAACGGGAAGCCGTTGATGCGCACCGACGGGTCCTCGTTGAGCTGCAGCTTCTCCCGCATGCGCTGGGCGATCTGGTACTCGCCGGCCGCGGCCAGCGCGAAGTCGGCGGCCACCAGCAGCACGCCGAGCACGAGCACCGTGATGATGAGGAACTTGCCGCGCCGCGACTTCTTCTTCGGCCGTGGGTGGGTCGGAGTGTGCGCAGTCATTCCTCGTCCTCGACGTTGCCGGCGATCCATGCCGCCATCCGGTCTACCAGGTCTGGAGTCGCGGCTGATTCCGCGTGCCGCATGCCGGTCTCGATCCACAACTCGGCATGTCCCAAGGACGCGCGGTGCAGTGACATGGCGTGCTCCGGACCGAAATAGTGATCCAGGTCACCGTGCACGATCAGCAGTGGGGTGGGCGTGATGCGCGCCACCACCTCCAGCGGACTCTCGGGCGGTTGTACCCAGCTGTCGCCGAGCCGAACCCCGATCGCCCGTGCCGCGAGCTTGCCGTGCGGCTGCTCCAGCAACCAGTGCACCCGCCGCATTGGCGCGGTCTCACGCGACCACCACCTTGCGGGAGCGCTCACGGCGACCACGGCGTCCGGCCTGGTCTGACCCAGTGCGGCGTGCCGGATGACGATCGAAGCGCCCATGGAGAACCCGATGGTGGCGATCTTCGAGTAACCGAGCTCGCGAGCTTTGAGGACCGCGGCCTCGATGTCGTGGACCTCGTCCGCGCCGACCGTGGACCGTCCTTCGGAGCGTCCGTGACCGCGGAAGTCGAACGCGACGACACCGGCGTGCGTGGCCAATCGGGCAAGCAGCCGAGCGACGTACGGTTTCTGCACGTTGTTCGTGAATCCATGCCCCACAACGAAAGCGAGGTCGCTTTCACCCTTGTAGTGGACGCCGTGCAGACGTACGCCGTCATGTGACATGGATGTAACAGGCGTGACGCTTGTGGAAACAACTGTGAGCACGGCTTCTTGACCTGGGACTTTCTGGGGGTGCACCGGTATTGTCTCCGTCATCCGCAGGCAACGGGGCCCGGTCACCGTACGCCGCTGGTCTGGTCGAGGTGACCTGACCACGGCCGATTAGGAGGGCGCCGCGATGAGCATCGACGTGCTGCTGTTGACGACAGACCAGGACCCGGAGGCCGTGCTGCCCGCGCTGGCACTGCTCCCGCACGCCGTGCGACCGCTGCGTCCCGAGGTCTCCGCGCTTCTCGAAGCAGGTCCCCACGACATCGTGCTGGTCGACGCCCGCACCGATCTCGTCGGCGCCCGCTCGCTGTGCCGCCTGCTCGACTCGTCCGGCGTGGACGTGCCCGTGGTGGCCGTGGTCACAGAGGGCGGTCTGGTCGCCGTGAACTCGGACTGGTCGGTCGACGAGATCCTGCTGCCGACCTCCGGCCCCGCCGAGGTCGACGCCCGCCTGCGCCTGGTCCGCTCGCGCCGCGGTGCCACCCAGCCCGGTGGCGACGGCGCGCTGCAGCTCGGCGACCTCGTGATCGACGAGGCCACCTACACCGCGCGCCTCAAGGGCCGCCCGCTCGACCTCACCTACAAGGAGTTCGAGCTGCTCAAGTACCTCGCGCAGCACGCAGGCCGGGTGTTCACCCGCGCGCAGCTGCTGCAGGAGGTCTGGGGCTACGACTTCTTCGGTGGCACCCGCACCGTCGACGTCCACGTGCGACGGCTGCGCGCCAAGCTCGGCCCCGAGCACGAGGCGTTGATCGGCACCGTGCGCAACGTGGGCTACAAGTTCGTCCGCCCGCCGCGTCCGGGCTCGTCCCGTCGTCCGGCCGAGGTGACCGAGCTGGATGACTCGGTCCGTGTCCTGGATGAGCATCTGATCGCGCGGTAGGTTCGCCTGTGTGGCGCAACTGAGCTGGTACGACGAGCTGACGACCGACCAGGCTGCCGAAGTCGGGGAGCTGCTGACGGCTGCGGAGCACACCGACGGCGTCGCGCCGGTCGGTGAGGCCGTCCGGCTGCGGATGCGCCCCGGCGCCACCGGCAGCAGGCACCTCCTCGCGCACCTGAACGGCGAGCTCGCCGGGTACGCGCACGTCGACATGATCGGTGACTCCGGCGGCCACAAGGTCGCCGAGTTCGCCGTGCACCCGAAGTACCGCCATCAGGGTGTCGGCGAGGCGCTGGTCAAGGCCCTCCCGCAGGACGGTTCGCTGCGGGTCTGGGCGCACGGCGGCCACCCGGACGCGGAGAAGCTCGCCGAGAAGCTCGGCTTCCGCAAGGTCCGCGAGCTGCTGCGGATGCGGCTGCGGGTCGACAGCGACCTGCCGGAGCCCCAGCTGCCCGAGGGCATCACCATCCGGCCGTTCGTCCCCGGCAAGGACGAGGCCGCGGTCGTCTACGTGAACCACCGCGCGTTCGACTGGCACCCCGAGCAGGGCTCCATGTCGATCGAGGACGTCCGCGCCAAGGAGGAAGAGCCGTGGTTCGACCCGGCCGGCTTCCTGCTCGCGTTCGACGCCGACGACCGGCTGGCGGGCTTCCACTGGACCAAGGTGCACACGCCGGAGCTGGGCGAGGTGTACGTGGTGGGCGTCGACCCGGACCGTCAGGGTGGCGGCCTGGGCAAGGCGCTGACCCTCGCCGGTCTCCAGCACCTGCGGAAACAGCAGGTCAAGGAGGTCATGCTGTACGTCGAGTCGGACAACGCGGCGGCCGTGCGCGTGTACACGAAGCTCGGCTTCACGCTCTGGGACGCCGACGTCCAGTACGGCAAGTAGTCAACAGACCGTCACAAAACGCATACGCGCTGGTCACGGCGTCACTCTTTCGGCCGTGTGACCCGTCACTTCCCGTTCGGTGTTCACCTGCCGTTCACCCCGACTAGGTGGGCTGTCCACCATGGATACCTACCTTCCGAAGCGAGCGGCGACGTCCGTCGCGAAACCGCTAACGCTTCCGCAAGGTGGAGGACCAAGGTGAAGATCCAGCGGCACGGCGCCGTGCTCGGCCTCGTCGCGGCCAGTGCGCTTCTTCTCAGTGCGTGTGGCTCCGACAACAACGCGGGCGCGGGTGGCACCAACACGCCCGCTGCGTCCGGTGTCGAGTGTGGTGGCAAGACCAAGCTGAACGCCGAGGGCTCCTCTGCCCAGAAGAACGCGGTCGACGCGTTCGTCCAGGCGTACCAGGCTGCCTGCCCCGGCACCGACCTCGCGTACAACCCCTCCGGCTCCGGTGCGGGCGTCAAGAACTTCACCGCCGGCCAGGTCGACTTCGGTGGCTCCGACTCCGCGCTGAAGGAAGGCGCCGAGACCGAGGCGGCCGCCAAGCGCTGCCAGGGCAACCCGGCGTGGAACCTCCCGCTCGTGTTCGGCCCGGTCGCGATCGGCTACAAGGTCTCCGGTGTGGACAGCCTCGTGCTGGACGCCAAGACCACGGCCGCGATCTTCAGCGGTGCGGTCAAGAAGTGGAACGACCCGGCCATCAAGGCGCTGAACGGCTCCGCGAACCTGCCGGACAAGGACATCGCGGTCATCTACCGCTCGGACGAGTCGGGCACCACCGACAACTTCCAGAAGTACCTGAAGGTCGCCGGTGGCTGGACCAAGGGTGACGGCAAGCAGTTCAAGGGTGGCGTCGGCGAGGGCAAGGAGAAGTCCGCCGGCGTCGCGCAGGCCGTCGGCTCCATCGACGGTGCGATCACCTACGTCGAGTGGTCGTTCGCGCAGGACAACAAGCTCTCGATCGCCAAGATCGACTCCGGTGCCGGCGCCGTCGAGCTGAACGCCGAGTCCGCCGGTAAGGCCATCGACTCCGCCAAGATCAAGGGCGAGGGCAACGACCTGGTCCTCGACCTCGACTCGATCTACGGCAACAAGGCCGCCGGTGCGTACCCGCTCCTGCTCGCGACCTACGAGATCGTCTGCTCGAAGGGCTACGACGCCGACACCGCGAAGGCCGTGAAGGCGTTCCTCACCGTCGCCGCGACCACCGGCCAGCAGCAGCTCACCGAGGCCGGCTACGTGCCGCTGCCGAAGGCGTTCCAGGAGAAGCTGCTCACCGCTGTGAAGGCGATCGCCTGAGGTTGATGCGAGACTGCGACCAACGCTGACGCGATGAACGATCCCGTCGCGGCCAAGCGCCCCGCCGGCTCCGGTGACCCCGGAGCCGCGCGGGGCGTTGCGGCTGCTCCCACCGCCCCGGAGGCTCCGATTCCCCCGACGCCGGAAGCTCCAGTAGCAACCAAGACACCGCACGTTCGTCCCGGTGACCGGATCTTCCGCGGCCTGGCGACCGGCTCGGGCGTCTTCATCGTCGCGCTCATCGGCGCGATCGGCCTGTTCCTGATCATTCAGGCGATCCCGTCGCTCGGGCTGAACAACGTCAACTTCCTGACCAGTCGCGAGTGGAACACCACGGACCCTGCCAACCTGCGGTTCGGCATCCTGGACCTGCTGCTCGTCACCATCGTCATCTCGGTGGTGGCGCTGCTGATCGCCATGCCGATCGCGCTGGGCATCGCCCTGTTCCTCACGCAGTACGCGCCGCGCAACCTCGCCCGGCCGTTCGCGTACGTCATCGACCTGCTCGCGGCCGTCCCCTCGATCGTCTTCGGTCTGTGGGGCCTGTTCGTGCTCGGGCCCGTGCTGTTCCCGTTCTCCGAGTGGCTGATCGAGAACCTCGGCTGGATCCCGATCTTCGCCAAGGGCAACGTCAACGTGCAGCTCGGCGGCACCATCTTCACCGCGGGCATCGTCGTCGCCGTGATGATCCTGCCGATCATCACCGCCGTCACCCGCGAGGTCTTCGAACGCACGCCCACGATGCACATCGAGGGCGCGATCGCACTCGGCGCGACCAAGTGGGAGGTCGTGCGGACGACGGTGCTGCCGTTCGGCAAGGCGGGTTACGTCAGCGCGTCCATGCTCGGCCTCGGCCGCGCGCTCGGCGAGACCATCGCGGTCATGATCATTCTGAGCACCACGTCGGCGGCGTTCGGCTGGTCTCTCTTCGACGGTGGTGCCACCTTCGCTTCGAAGATCGCCCTGGCCGCACCGGAGTTCAACGACCCGCGCTCGGCCGGTGCCTACATCGCGGCCGGTCTCGTGCTGTTCGTGCTGACCTTCGTCGTGAACGCCATCGCGCGCTCGATCGTCGCCGGCCACAAGGAGTACGAGTGAGCACGAACCTCGCGGATCCCACGCGCCTCGCGACGCCGCCGACCTTCCAGGCGGTCAGCCTCGCTCGCCGGATCAAGAACGGTTTCGCCACCACGCTCGTGTGGGGCGCCTTCCTGGTCGCGATCATCCCGCTGGTGTGGGTGCTCTACACCGTGGTGCAGCGCGGTTTCCCTGTCATCCTCGACGGTGACTGGTGGCAGAAGTCGCTGTCCGGCCTGCTCGCCCGCCAGCAGGGCGGCGGCGCGTACCACGCGATCTACGGCACCCTGGTCCAAGGCCTGGTCTGCGGCATCATCTCGGTGCCCATCGGCATCATGATCGCGATCTACCTCGTCGAGTACGGCGGCCGCTCGAAGCTGTCGAAGGCCACGACGTTCATGGTCGACATCCTCACCGGTGTCCCGTCGATCGTCGCGGCGCTGTTCGTCTACACGGTGTGGATCACGTACTTCGGCTTCGGCCGCAGCGCGTTCGCCGTGTCGCTCGCCCTGGTGCTGCTGATGGTGCCGGTCGTGGTGCGCACGACCGAGGAGATGCTCAAGATCGTCCCGGACGAGCTGCGCGAGGCCTCGTACGCGCTGGGCATCCCGAAGTGGAAGACGATCGTCAAGATCGTCATTCCCACCGCGCTGTCCGGCATCCTGACCGGCATCATGCTGGCTCTCGCCCGCGTCATGGGTGAGACCGCACCGGTGCTGGTGCTCGCGTCGTACGCGCCGTTCATCAACTACAACCTCTTCGACGGCCCGATGGCGTCGTTGCCGTTGATGATGACGAACGAGCGCAACAACCCGACGCCTGCGGGCTTCGAGCGCATCTGGGGCGCGGCGATCACGCTCGTGCTGATCATCACCCTGTTCAACCTGCTGGCGACCGTGATCTCGCGGGCGCTGGCGCCGAAGACGAAGTGAGCGGGACATGGCCAAGCGACTCGACATCAAGGACCTGAACCTCTTCTACGGCAAGTTCCACGCCGTCGAGAACGTCTCGCTCGCGGTGCCGCCGAAGAACGTGACCGCGTTCATCGGTCCCTCCGGCTGCGGCAAGTCGACCGTGCTGCGGTCGCTGAACCGCATGCACGAGGTCGCCCCCGGCGCGCGCGTCGAGGGCAAGGTGCTGCTCGACGGCGAGGACATCTACGCGTCCACTGTGGACCCGGTCGAGGTGCGCCGCACCATCGGCATGGTGTTCCAGCGGCCCAACCCGTTCCCCACGATGTCCATTCGCGACAACGTGGTGGCGGGTCTGAAGCTCGCGGGCATGAAGAACAAGCGGGAGCTCGACGAGGTCGCCGAGCGCTCGCTGCGCGGCGCCAACCTCTGGAACGAGGTCAAGGACCGGCTCGACCGGCCGGGCGGTGGCCTCTCCGGTGGTCAGCAGCAGCGTCTGTGCATCGCACGTGCGATCGCGGTGCAGCCGGACGTGCTGCTGATGGACGAGCCCTGCTCCGCCCTGGACCCGATCTCCACGCTGGCGATCGAGGACCTGATCACGGAGCTGAAGAAGGAGTACACGATCGTCATCGTGACTCACAACATGCAGCAGGCCGCGCGTGTGTCCGACCAGACCGCGTTCTTCAACCTGCTGGGTGTCGGTCAGCCGGGGCAGCTGATCGAGGTGGACGACACCGAGAAGATCTTCTCCAACCCCGGCCAGAAGGCGACCGAGGACTACATCTCCGGCCGATTCGGCTAGTGGTGCGTCCACTGATCCTCGTCGGCCTGGTGCCCTGCTGAGTGTGAACCAGGTTGGCGAGGACTGTGGACGTGCCACTAGATTCCTGCGGGTGAGCCCGCAGAGCAAGCCCCGCAAGAAGAAGCAAGGCAAGGCGCCCGGCCGCCGGCCCCAGCAGCAGTCCCCGTACGGGGCGTTGCTCGAGTCGGCGGCCGCGCTGCGTTCCGAGTCCTGGTTGCTCGCGGACGCCTGGGCGAGCGAGCTGTACGCCACGCTCTGGCTCGCCGGATCCGGCCGCTCACAGATGATCGAGGCACTCGCTGCGATGGACGACCCGGCGGCGCTCACCGCGTTGCGCGCGTTGTCCGGCGTGGGCGACGAGGAAACCCGCGCAGCTGCCGCGGCGGCCGCGGAAACCGTTGCGGCACGGGGTGTTGCCGAGCCGTCCTGGTACGTGCCGGGCGCTGCGCTGGAGTTCCGCGAGGCGTTCCTCGTCACGAACCTGCTGGGAGACGTGGAAGTCGTCGCGATCACCCAGGAACGCGCTTCGGCTCGCGAGACCGTGCTGTTCATGCGTCAGCCCGTGCTCGGGGCCACCGCCATCGAGCTGTTCGCCACGCCGGACGAGGGCACGACCGCGTTGCTGGAGGACATGATCGCCTCCACGCCCGAGGCGTTCCGCGACCTGATCACGCCGCTGAGCGCCGCCGAGGCGTTCGACCGGGTGTGGCCGGACGTCGAGCAGTTCTGGGAGGACGGCCCCGACGAGGAGGCCGAGGAAGGGCTGATCGGCTCCGAGGACGTGCGGCACCCGATCCAGCTGATCGCCCTCGCCGACGCGCGCGTGAGCGCGCTGGTGACCGACGACCACGAGATTCCCGTCGTCAGTCCGGAGAGGACGGACGAGGTCGTCGAGGCGTTTCTGGCGTCAGAGCACGGGATCGCCGACGTCGAGGCCGCGCGGGCGTTCGCGCGCATCGTCGCAGGTGCCGCGGTGGAGCAGAACCGCGATCCGGTCGTGTACGGGCCGGCGTCGCTCACCGCTGTGCTGATCCTCAACGTGGCAGCGCGGCTGCACGTCTCGGACGCGGATCTGGCGCTGCTGCCGGACATCGTGCGGGCGTGGGCGTACTTCACCGCCGACGCACGGGATCTGCCGCGTGACGAGGCGCGGGCGGCGTGGGACGAAGAACTGCCCACCGTGCTCGCCGAGTTCTCCGAGGCTTACGCCGATCCGGAGCTCGCGGCCGAACGCGATGGGCAGTTCCGCTAGGAAGGGAGCGGGGCGACCACCAACCTTCACCGTCTCTTTCGGTGCCCAGCACTGCGATGCACCCGTCTGAACGTCGAAAGAGCGGGCAAAGGCTGGTGGTCGCCGCGCTTAGAGGTTCTCGTCGCCACCGTAGCCGGGCATCCGGCCGGTGACGACGAAGACCGTGCGCTTGGCGACCGACACGGCGTGGTCGCCGTAGCGCTCGTAGAAGCGGCCGAGCAGCGTCGTGTCCACAGCGGACGCGACGCCGTGCTGCCACTCCTTGTCCATGATCACCGAGAACAGGTGGCGGTGGATGTCGTCCATCGCGTCGTCCTCGTCCTCGAGGTTGCGTGCGCGGTCGACGTCCTTGTGGCGGATGATCTCCGCGGCCTCGCGGGCGAGCTTGACCGCGATCTGACCCATCTCGGCGAAGTACGGCTGGACGTCGTCGGGCACGGCCGACGCCGGGTGCCGGCGCCGTGCGGCCTTCGCGACGTGCAGGGCGAGGTCGCCCATGCGCTCGACGCTCTCGGCGGCGTGGATGACCGCGAGCACGGTGCGCAGGTCGGTCGCGACCGGTGCCTGCAGCGCGAGCAGCGCGTACGACTGCTCCTCGATGCTGGAGCGGACGTCGTCGACCTTCTGGTCACCGCTGATGACCTGTTCCGCGAGGCCGAGGTCGGCCTGCAGCAGGGCGGCGGTCGCGTTCTCCATCGCCTCGGCGACCATGCCGGTCATGTCGGCCAGTCGGTCGGCGAGCTGTTCTAGCTGGTCATGGTAGGCCTCGCGCATGGCGCTCAGCCTACGTCCCGACCACCGCCGCAGCGACATTCCAGCATGAACCGCAGGTGAACCCCAGGCGAATCACTTCGCGCAGGGGTCCTGCGCCGCGTTCACGACGTCCAGCTTCGTGCTGGTCTGCCCCTGGCCCTGACTCTGAGTGCCGGGCTGGGTGCCCGGCTGCGGTGCCACGACCTTGTCGTCGAAGTCCTCGCCGAGCGTCAGCAGGATCGCCCCGCCCATGTCCGGTGACTCCACCAACTCCGCCTTTTGGACCGAAGCCTTGACCGTTGCTGCCCGGTTCTCCTGGCCCTTGGCGTACTTGATGGTGGTCTTCGCCTGCTTCGGCGCGTCACCGCGACGAGTGATCTTGAACCCGTGCTGCTGCAACGCGTTCGCCGTCCTGGCCACCGCACCGGCGTTGGTCGGGTCGCCGTTCAGCACCTGGACGGAGACTTCCTTGGGGTCGATCACCGTGCCGGGCTGGACCGGGGTGTTGGCGTCGCCGGGGGTCGGCTCGGCGGGCTTCTCCTGCGGGAGCGGAGTTCCGTCGATGATCGTCTGGAACAGCTTCCTGACGTCCTCGTCCCGCAGCCGCTCGATGTTGTCGTCGTTCGACTTCGTCCGGCCCTCGTCGGTCCAGTGCGGCATCGTCACGAACGAGACGCGGCCGGCGTCGAGGCTCTGCAACGAGTTCGCGAGCTCCAGCAGCGACGCCACGTCGATGTTGTCGCCGACCGTGGTCTTCGTGAGCGCGTTGATGAAGTTGTTGAGCTTGGTCGGGCTCAGCAACACCTCGTTGGACAGCGCCTGCCGCAGCATCGCCGACAGGAACTGCTGCTGACGCTTGATGCGGGCGAAGTCGGACGCGTCGTCGCCCTGGACGTAGCGCGCCCGCACGTACTGCAGCGCCTGGTCGCCCTTGAGGAGGTGCTTGCCGGGCTTGTCGATCACGACGCCGAGCTCGCCGTCCTTGATCGCCGTGGGGGTGCAGATCTCCACGCCGCCGATCGCCGTGGACATCTCGCGGAAGCCCACGAAGTCGATGCTCACGAAGTGGTTGATCTTGAGGCCGGACAGCTGGGTCATCAGGTTGACGACGCACTCGGGCCCACCGTCGTTGTAGACGGAGTTCGCCATGACCTCTTTCGCCGGAGCCAGAGGTCCGCCGTACTGGCCGTTGTCCGGGTTCCAGCTGCGGCACGCGGGCCGGTCGACCCGCACGTCACGCGGCAGCGAGACGACGACCATGCGCTTCCGGTCCGCGGGGATGTGCGCGAGCATGATCACGTCAGACCGCGCGCCACCCTCCTTGGCCTGGGTGCCGACGTTGTCCTCGGGCTTCGCGCCCGCCCTGGTGTCCGAGCCGACCAGCAGGAAGTTCTCGTCACCGAGCTGCTTCTCGGCCTGCTGCACGGCCTGCGAGTTGCCGCCGAGCGCGTCGATCTTCGGGATCTTCGAGTCGGCCCACTTCATCGCGGCCCAGCCGATGCCGGTCGACGCGAACACCACGGCCGCGGCGGCGATCGCCCCGATCCTGGCGGCGCGCATCATCCTGCGCTGCTGCGGCGTGCGGCCGACGACCTTCTGCTCGCCGTCCTCCTCGGTCTCGCCGAGCGTGACCGGGTCGGCGAACTGGGTCGCCTCCTCGAGGTCGTCCTCGTCCTTGACCCACGGCATGAGCTTGGCGCGCCGTTCCTTGCGCTGGCGCTCCTGCTCGAGGAGTTCGTCGTGCACCGCGGAGAACCGCGCGAGGGTGTGGTCGACCTCGCGACGCTTCTTCACGTCGTCGCCGATGGCCTCCATCTCGGTGGTGAGACAGGCCGGGTCGATCTCGTCGCGGGTCTCGACCTTGGCCACGCCCGCCGCCGAGGCGATCTGGGTGGCTTCCGGTTCTGGTGCGTCGGCCTTGGGCTCTTCCGGCTGCGCCGGTGCGCCGTTGACCGCGGGGCCTGGCTGGGCTGCAGCGCCGAGCCGGTTGGAGACGGCGGGACCGCCCGGCATGGGACGGGGGCCGTTCGACTCTGCCCTGGGGGGCATCGGCCGGGGTCCGCTGGACTCCGCGCGGGCCGGTATCGGCCCGTTCGGGGGCGCGGGGGGGCGCGGGGCGTTGGTCGACGGCGCGTCGCCGCCGAGGAGACGGCGGGGCGCGCCGGGCTCGGGACCGTCCGGTGCCGCGCCGGGGCGCGGCACATCGCCGGGTGCGGGCGGGCGTGGCATGCCGTTGGAGGTCACGTCGCCGGGTGCGGGCTTGCGTGGCATGCCGTTGGAGGTCACGTCGCCGGGTGCGGGCTTGCGTGGCATGCCGTTGGAGGTCACGTCGCCGGGTGCGGGCTTGCGCGGCATGCCGTTGGACGTCGCGTCGCCTGGTGCGGGCGGGCGTGCGATCCCGTTCGACGACGGTGCGTCGCCGGGACCGGGCCTGCGCGGTGGTGCGCCGTTGACGTCGGGTGCCGGGCGGCGGATCGTGCCGCTGGGCATGCCGTTCGCCTCGGTGACCCCGTTCGGCGCGGGACGCCGGGGGATGCCGTTGGACGAAGGCGCGTCACCGGGAGGCATCCGGCGCGGGTCGACGGGCGCCGGCGGGCGTGGCATGCCGTTGGCCGTCGCGTCCGCAGGTGCCTGGGGCCGCTGGACGCCGTTCGAGGGCGGTGCGCTGCGGGCGTTGGGACCCATCTCGCCGCGCCGCTCACCGGGGACCGGACGACGCTGCATGCCGGTCGCGTCGGGACGCGGGCGTGTTCCGGTCTGCTCACCAGGAGGCGGATAGGCGCCGTTCGCAGGCCTGGGCCGGGCGCCGGTCTGCTCACCGGGCCGCGGCCGCGTTCCGGTCTGCTCCGCGACGTGGGCGCGGGCTCCGTTCGGCTCCGCGGGGGCGTCGGGGAGGCGGCGCCTGCCCGTCTGCTCACCGGTGAAGTTCTGCGGTGGTGCCTGGTCTGCCATCGGCGGCCGCGGGCGCGTACCCGTCTGCTCACCAGGCCGGTGAGGGACGGGCGGCTGCTGCCGCGGTTGCTGTGGCTGCTGCACAGGCGGGTCGGGCAGCGCACGCCTGCCCGTAGCGGGTGGGTCCGGCAGGGCACGCCTGCCTGTCGTGGGAGTGTCGGGCGAGCCTGGCGGGACGGGTCGGGGGATGTTCGTCCTGCTGTGCTGCTCGATGAGGTCCGAGACGCTCAGGCCCCCAGAGCCTTCCATCGAGCGACGTCTACGGCCGGTCGGCTGGTCGTGGTGCTGGGGATCCTGATCACCGCGGGAAGAGGGGCCGCCACGTCGGGGGTCGTCGGGCACCCAATCTCCCTTCTGGGTCAGAAGCTAATAGCGGTTCGTCATTACGAGATGACGACGACCGGGACACAAGGGTTGCATCACCGGGCGTGTCAGTTGCGCCCGCGATACTACGGATGTAGCCGACTTCTGACGACCACTCCGGGTGATACGGATTCGATCTGTACGCGATTATGCGCAGTCCGTCTGCGCTGAACGGGTGAGCCAGCTCACTCAGTAGTAACCGAGAACACGTGTCTCGGTGATAGCACGCCTACCTGCCGCCGCGCCTGCGAGGCGGACCCGTCCGTCGGCACGGTACGCCACCGCGTTGCGACCCGACTGCTTGGCCGTGTACAGGAGGCTGTCGGCGCGGAGCAGCTGCTGCTCGGCGCTGACCGCGGGGCGTTCCGGAGCCTCGTCCGCGGGCGGTTCGTACGCCAGGCCGGCGCTGACCGTCACGCGCAGCCCGTCCGCGATCTCCTGCCACGGGTGACGCTCGACACGTTCCCTGGCCTTCTCGGCGATCTCCACGGCCGTCGCGGCGTCCACCCGCGGCAGCACGAGCACGAACTCCTCGCCGCCGTAGCGGGCGCAGAAGGCGCCCTCGGGAAGGCCCTGCTGCAGCAGTTCCACCACGCGCTGCAGCACCCGGTCGCCGAGCAGATGCCCGAAGGAGTCGTTGACCTGCTTGAACCAGTCGAGGTCGATGAGTGCGATGGCGAGCCCGTGCCGGCACGCGCCGTGCTCGGCCAGCAGATCCATCAGCCGCTGGTCGAGGTAGCGGCGGTTGTAGGAGTCGGTGAGGCTGTCGCGCAGGCTCTGCTCGCGTGCCTCCGCGTGCTCCCGGCGCAGCCTGTCGACCTCGCGGCGCAGCTGTTCCGGAACTTGCGGTTCCTCGACCTGGTCGGCGTAGACGAGATCGAGAGCGGAGCGCAGGTGCTGGTACGCCTGGCGCCACTGACCGCGGGAGGCGAGCAACGCCGCGATGGACTCGTGCAGCCCCACCAGTCCCGGGCCCTGCTGGTCGCCCGTCGCGGTCTCGCCGGCCTGCGGGGTCTCTGCGATTTCAGGTCGCAGTGCGGTCATCGCGGTCACCTCCTTACCTGCCAGGTGTCGTCTCTGAAGAGGCGACGCTTGAGCTAGAAGGACGCGTGGAGGTGGGATTTCCCCCGTCCGGTTGACCGTTCGCTGCTCCGATCCAGTGAGCCAAAGTGATCAACAATCCGCTCAGCCACCGAGGCAGGGCGCGAACCCGAACACCTCGTCGTCCAGCAGCACGACGTGCAGCGATCCGATCTGGCTGCCGATCACC
The DNA here is from genome assembly GCF_003269295.1 of Lentzea atacamensis. GTDB lineage: Bacteria > Actinomycetota > Actinomycetes > Mycobacteriales > Pseudonocardiaceae > Lentzea > Lentzea atacamensis. Next base: position 497,385 of record NZ_QLTT01000002.1, read on the forward strand.
GTGTCCTCTTGGCGCAGCGTGACGGTGACCGCCACGACGTAGACCTCCCCGCGCGGATGTGCTTTCTCGCCGGGGGGTGCCCAGTCGGCGTCCGTCCGAAGCGTCGACCAGGTCGGCTCGACCTTGATCGTCGCACCGCGAAGATCGCACGTCTTCTGCCGGAAGTCCGGGTGCTGGGTGTCCTGCAGCAACTTCTGCTGCTGGGACGGACCCTCGTCACCCGCCTTGTTGAGGCGTTCGTAGAACTCCTTCAACTTGGCGCGGTGGCCGTCGGTCAGCTGGACCGGCCGCGCCGTGCCCGCGATCGGACCGGCACAGCCCGCGAGGAGCGCGAGCGAGGCGAAGAGAACCGCGACGCGTTCAGCCACCGGAGTGCATCACGTCCGCGCCGGCGGGAACCGTTGCGTCCTCGGGGTCGTCGAGCCAGCCCTCCGGCAGCACGACCTTGGCAGCGGATCCCTGCCTGCCGCGCGGTCCCTCGGCGTGCTCGGGGAACGGCACCGCGGGGTCGAGCTGCCCGATCAGGTCGTCCAGCTGCTGCAGACTCGACACCATGGCGAACGCCCTGCGCGTGTCGCCGCCGACCGGGAAGCCGTGCCAGTACCAGGCCATGTGCTTGCGGAGATCGCGCAATCCCTTGTCCTCGCCGTAGTGCGCGGCGAGGAGCTCGGCGTGCGTGCGCAGGACGTTCGCGACCTCCCCGAGGGTCGGCCCCTCGGGGATCTCCTCGCCCCTGAACGCCGCCTGCAGGTCGCGGAACAACCACGGCCTGCCAAGGCATCCGCGCCCGACGACGACGCCGTCGCAGCCGGTCTCGGCAACCATGTCGAGCGCGTCCTGTGCGCTGAAGATGTCGCCGTTGCCCAGCACCGGAATGCTCGTGACGGCTTCCTTGAGCCGCGCGATGGCCGTCCAGTCCGCCTTGCCGGAGTAGCGCTGCGACGCCGTGCGCGCGTGCAGTGCCACGGCCTGTGCACCCTCGTCCTGCGCGATGCGTCCCGCGTCGAGGTACGTGAGGTGCTCGTCGTCGATGCCGATGCGGAACTTCACGGTGACCGGCATGTCTCCGGCGTTGCGCACGGCAGCGCGCACGATCTGCCGGAACAGCTCCCGCTTGTACGGCAACGCCGCCCCGCCGCCCTTGCGCGTCACCTTGGGCACCGGGCAGCCGAAGTTCATGTCCATGTGGTCGGCGAGGTTCTCGTCCACGATCATCTTCGTGGCCTCACCGACGTTCTTCGGGTCCACGCCGTAGAGCTGCATCGACCGCGGGTGCTCGTCCTCGTCGAACGTGATCATGTGCATGGTCATCGCGTCGCGCTCGACCAACGCCCGCGCCGTGATCATCTCGCACACGTACAGCCCGGCCCCGTACCGACGACACAGCTGCCGGAACGCCACGTTGGTGATGCCGGCCATGGGCGCCAGCACAACGGGCGGATCGACGGCGAACGGGCCGATTTTGAGGGTGGCTGGAACGGACACGCCCCTCAGGTTACGGCACTGACCTGCCACGATCTTCGCCGAGCGGCACCGCCAGGGCGTCCAGAACCGCTACCTGGCTGCGACGTTCGTCACGTTCACCGTTGGTCCACCGGTGCTCGCCGTCCGCGGTGCACTCCCACTGCGGATCCGTGCCGTCGCCCACCCGCAGGCAGCCGCCGAGCGACACCAGCCCGGCGTCCCTCGCCGCCGTGTTGCGGTCGTTCCACGCGCCGTGAGCGATCGGGACCGCCCTTGCGCCGCACGCCGGCCAGCGTTCCTCGACCGGTGGGTCTCGTCGTCGAAGGCGACCAGCCGGATCCGGTCGATGATCGCCAGCGAACGGATCGTGGTCGCCGCGATCTGCACCGCCCGTTCCGTCGGAAAGCCGGTGCTGATGACGGGGATCGCGACGTCGTCCCGCTCCTGCTCTTCGGCCGTGAGCAGCGAGTTCACGTAGTAGTCCTCGAGTGTCTGTTCGTCGGTGGCCTCCATGGCGGTCGCATCCCAGGCCGTGCTGTCGCCCATCACCACTTCAATCAGCCCCATGCCAGAAAATGGCACCGGCTGCCGCTTCACCGCAGGCACTACGCGTTACCCACCGGTGCCCCGATCGGGCGTCGGGGCCTTCTGCCAACATGCCCCTGGAGGTGGCCTACGCGTGGGGGCGGTTCAACTGATCAGGTCCGGGTTCGAGCGGTTCTTCGTCGACGGGCCGGTCGGCAAGCCGACCGGCGGTGGCGAACAGCAGGTCGTTGCCGTGCAACAGGTGGGTGAGCTGGCACTGCCGACGGGCAGACTCGTGGCGGCAGACCCGTTCGTGGTCTGGCCGGAGGACGCCGAGGCGTTCACCACGACGGTCGAGCCCGGCACGTACCCGGTGTCCGTCTCGCTGGTCTCGTGGGTGGACAGCGACGGCTTCCCCGACCTCCGCCAGGGCTACCGCGTCGCCGCCGCGAAGGTGACGGTGCAGGACGAGCCCGCGTACTCGTGGACGCCCGCCGTGCTGCCGGGCCAGCTCGTGCCGATGCATGAGGAGTTCGGCTACGAGGTGAAGTCGAGCACCGGCGCGTTCTTCGACCTGGCCGCCGCTCCCGCCGTCGACCGGCTGGCGAGCGACGACGAGGCGGGCAACTGCGACCTCATCGACGCCCTCGGCAAGGTGGGTGGCGGCCGCGGCCCCGCCAACGTCGCCGACCCGCAGTCCGGACTGAACGTCGTGGCGTTCTCGACCGGCTGGGGTGACGGCGTCTACCCGACCTGGGTCGGCCGCAACACCGCGGGCGATCCGGTCGCGTTCGTGACCGACTTCTTCGTCATCAACCGGTTCTAGGTCTAAAACTGACTGAGGTTGTTGACAGTCTGGGCTCCTGAACCGGAGGAGGCCCATGTCTGAGCGGGTATGGAGCGAGAAGGACCTGGCCAGGCGTGCTCGTCGGCGCCTGGCCGTGTTGCAACACGTCGACGAGGTCAGCGGCAATGTGGCCTCGACCTGCCGCTACTACGGCATCAGCAGGACGGTGTTCTACCGCTGGAAGCGTCGCTATGAGGAGGAAGGACTCGACGGGCTCAAAGACCGCTCCAGCGCTCCGTTGCACTGCCCGAACCTCACTCATCCCGAGGTCGTCGGGAAGATCATCCACTTACGGCAGCACTACCACTTCGGGCCGCTGAAAATCGAGATGTACCTGCGCCGCTACCACGACGTGCAGATCGGGCACTCGACGATCTATCGCATCCTCAAACGCCTGGGTATGAGCCGGCTACCGGCGTCGCAGCGATACAAGCGCCGCGAGCAGCGGTGGAAGCGCTATGAGAAGCAGCGTCCCGGCCACCAGCTGCAGATCGACGTCAAGTTCGTCGAGCCACTCACTGACCAGCCGGGCGGCTCAACGGGAAAGTCGAGCGCTCCCACCGCATCGACGCCGAAGAGTTCTATCGGCTGCTTGACGGCGTCGTGATCGGTGACGCCGGCGTGTTCAACGAACGCCTCAAGGAGTGGGAGGACTACTACAACTACCACCGCCCACACGGCGGCCTTGGCGGCCAGACTCCGTATGAGAGGCTGCTACAGAAGACCCCCACCCACGCCCAGGTTGTCAACGACCAGCGTCAGCAGCACATCTAGGACGGCCTTGTCCCCGCCGTTTTGAGACGAGACCGGCGTTTCAACCGGCGGGTTCCGGGTAGGTGTCTGAAGTGAGTGAAGCCGAGGAATCCGACCAACGCAGACTCGCCCGCAACGTCAACGAGCTGCTCCAGGAACTCCGCGTCGCCCAGGCAGGCGTGCAGATCCTCTTCGGATTCCTGCTCTCCATCGCCTTCACCGAGAAGTACTCCTCGGTCAGCACCTACATCCGGGTCACCCACCTGGTCACGGTGCTGTGCGCCGCGGTCGCCGTAGCGTTCCTCACCGCTCCGGCCGCGTGGCACCGCGTCCTGTTCCGCCAGGGCCGCCGCGAGGACGTGGTGGACTCGGGCAACACCTTCGCCCTCGTCGGCCTGGCCTTCCTGGCGCTGGCCATGACCGGCACGGTCCTCCTGCTGGCCGAAGTCATCATCGGCCAGGACTGGGCTTCGATCGTGGTGGGCGTGCTCGCCTTCGCCATCTTCTCCGGCCTCTGGTTCGCGTTGCCGTACGCCTCATCCAAGCGTGCTCAGAACCGCGAGCGCCCCTAGCCCGACCGCCACCGGCACCACTGTCAGGACGTTGCGCCTGGTAGGCCTGGGCTGCCGCCGGATCACCCGAATCCCCAACGGCACCAACGCAACGCACAGCCCGACGGTCCCCACGACCGACAGCGCCTCGGTGCCCTTCAACACCCCGAGCGGCAGCAACCCCATGGCCGCCAACGCCACGGCCCTGACCGGTCCGAGCACGCGTCCGCGGTAGGCCGCGACCGCCAGCACGAACCAGCCGAACATCACCGTGAACGACAGGAAGCTGAACAGGTGCAGCTCCTGATACCCCGCGGCCACGAGCTCCGTGGCCCCGTAGGCCCCCAGATGCTTCGTGGCGCTGAACGCCGCATGGTCCACCCCGGCGTGAAACGTCCGCTCGAACAGCCCCACCGTCACCAGCACCCCGGCCCAGGCCGCCCACCTCGTCCCGATCAGCGGAACGAGGAAGGCCACCGCGGCCCACATGACCACGTTCCCGGCCAGGAACGCCGTGTACGCCGCGGTCATGAGCGCCGGATGCTCGGCCACCGCCCGCAGCTGGTCCGGAAAGAAGAAGTTGAACGGCGCCCGCAGCAACGTGCCGGCGAGGAGCAACACCGGCCCGAGCACCAGCGCAGCCCCGCCAATCCACCCGTTCGGAAACTTGAACCCCATGCCCGGTCACGCTGCCAGCGCGACCGCCGCGCCAGATCGGCCCACGGGCCGACCCGCACCCTCAGACCACAGTCCGAGCGCTACCGGTCTGGCACGACCGACCGGGTCCCAGATTTTTGCGGCCCACGTGTCGATTCGCGCCGACGCCGTTCGACGAGTGGGTAGACGGACAAGCACCCGAGTCCGCCAACGGCGAAATTCGGGTGAGACGGGCACGGCGATGAGGAAGACTCGGGCAAACCGATGAGTTTCGTCAGACCTGCCGGTCTCCACCGGTGTCACGAACATCGATACCGGCGGCCTTGGCCGCAACACGACTGTGCCAGCAACCTAGTGAGGGCCTGACATGCCTGCTGCGATCCAAGACCGTCCGACCACGCAAGCGGGCCGAACACCGCTGGTGGTGCGCCTCCTGGTGCTGGCCACGTTCGTGGTGATCCTCAACGAGACGCTCATGATCAACGCGATCCCGCGTCTGATGGAGTCCCTGCACGTCACCGAGCACGCGGCCCAGTGGGTCTCCACCGCCTTCATGCTCACCATGGCCGCCGTGATCCCGGTGACCGGCTGGTTCCTCCAGCGCGTGACCACCCGCCAGGGCTACGCGATCGCCATGGGCGTCTTCCTCGCGGGCACCGCACTCTCCGCCATCGCGCCGTCCTTCACGGTGCTGCTCGTCGGCCGGATCGTGCAGGCCGCGGGCACGGCCGTGATGATGCCGCTGCTGATGACCATGCTGATGACCGTGGTGCCAGAGCAGGACCGGGGCCGCGTGATGGGCAACGTGACGCTGGCGATCTCCGTCGCGCCCGCCCTGGGCCCAGCCGTGTCCGGCCTGATCCTGCAACTGGGCTCCTGGCGCCTGCTCTTCGTGGCCGTCCTGCCGATCGCGGGCGCCGTGACCTACTTCGGCCTGCGCCAGATGAGCAACATCGGCGAACCCCAGGTCAGCTCCATCGACTGGTTCAGCGCAGCCGTCGCGACCCTGGGCTTCGGCGGCCTGGTCTACGGCCTGAGCCTCTTCGGCGAAGGCGGCGGCAGTCTGGGCCCGAGCATCGGCATCGTGATCGCCGGCGTTGCCACCATCGCAATCTTCGTCTTCCGCCAGCTCAAGCTGCAGCGCACCGGCGCCCCGCTGATGGACCTGCGAACCCTCAGCCACCGCACCTACGCCCTGTCGCTGGCCCTGATGTGCATCGCCTTCCTGGCCATGATGGGCTCGATGATCCTGCTGCCCCTCTACCTGCAGAACCTGCGCGGCCTGACCCCGTTGCAAACCGGCCTGCTCCTGATGCCGGGCGGCCTGGCCATGGGTTTGCTGGGCCCGACCGTGGGCAAGCTCTACGACCGCCTCGGCGGCCGCCCCCTGATCCTGCCGGGCTCCATCGGCATCGTGCTCTCCCTGGCCGGCTTCACCCAGGTCTCCATGACGATGCCGTACTGGCAGATCCTGGCCCTGCACGCCCTGCTGATGGTGAGCCTGGCCGCAACCTTCACGCCCATCTTCACGCTGGGCATGGGCGCCCTCCCGCCCAACATGTATCCGCACGGCAGCTCGATGCTCGGCACCCTGCAGCAGGTAGCCGCAGCCCTCGGCACCGCCCTCGTCGTAACCGTGATGTCCGCGCGCACCGGCCAACTGGTCGCCGACGGCGCCGCCACCTCCGCGGCACAGCTGAGCGGTATGAAGCTGGCCTTCGTGGTCGCGACCGTGCTCGCCGTGGCAACGATCGCGATCGCGGCCATGCTGCCGAGCCGGGTCACCGAAACCGCCGAAGGCACCGAGGCCGTCGAGGCCTGAACCAACCCGCAAGCCTCCCGTTCGGGCCCACGCGCCCCAACGGGAGGCTTTGTGCTGTCACACCGAAGGTAGGTTTCCGGCATGCTCAAGGCCGCCCCGGACCTGCTGGCGATCACCTCCGCACTGCTGCCCGGCGTACGGCTGGACAACGCCTTCACCGCGGCGGACGGCAACATCCACGACGTGCTGCTGATCCCAGGCGTAGCCGCCGTCCGCGTCAGCAGGCGACCGCTGGCCGCCGCGTCGATGCCCCGCCACGCGGAGGTGTTGCGGCACCTGGCTTCCGCCGGCCTGCCGTTCCAGGTGCCGGAGCCGCTGACCCCCGTGACGATGTTCGACGAGCGGGCCGCCGTCGCCGTGTCGTGGATCGACGGCGTGGCCTTGCCACAGGGCGTCGGCGACCCGTCGCAGGTGGCCGAGGTCCTGGAAGCCGTGCGCTCCGTGCCGCTCGACGACTCGCTGCTGGCAGCCGTGGACGGCCGGGCGCTGGGTCCGTCGTGGTCGACGATCACCGCCGAGGAGATCCTCCCCCGCCTGCCCCAGCGCTGGCAGTCCGAGGGCCGGCGCCGCCTGGACGCCGCCCTGGCCCTGGAGCCCGTTCCCGACGCCCTGGTGCACGGCGACCTCAACGGCGCCAACGTGCACTGGTCAGCAGACGGCAAACTGCTCGGCATCCTCGACTGGGACACGGCCATGCCCGCCGACCCGGCCATCGACGCCGCCCAGATGGCCTGGCACGGCTGGGAAAACGTCCGCCGCGCCGTCCCCGCCACCACCTACCACCGCGCCCGCACCTGGGACGCCCTGTTCGGCGTCGAGCACCTGGTCGCCACGATGAACGGCCGCCCCATGACCAGCCCCGACGGCTTCATCTCCGCGATCGTCCCCTGGCTGGAGGCCAACACCTAGCTCCGTGCGGCGTTGGCCGGTGTCGGCGTGTCCTGAGATCACGACCCGCCCAGTGGCCTGAACGCAGGTGGGGCCCTGGACATGTCCCGTCCAGGGCCCCGATTGTCCGCCCATTTGCGCACACCAGCGGCATTTAAGAGTCGGATCAGTCCTTAGGTCGCCGCGCTCTTCCGTTGAGCTACGGCCGCATGGTGGAGCGGCCAGCAGGATTCGAACCTGCACCTCAGCGAGTCTTGTCCGGTCTCAGGCGATCTGGCGTTCGGCGGTAATGCTGAATCTGGAGCGAGAGTCTGAGCTTGATCCCGGCTGCCTCTGCCAATTGGGCTACCCCGGCGTGGTGGTGCCGGGAGAGGGATTCGAACCCCCACTTGTGACCGAGTGGTTCAGGCTGACGTTTCAGTTTCAGCTTTCACGCTCCCCTCGGGAGCGCACCCCCGCGCTCCAGCGGGGGAGTCTGTGGACGCTATCGGAACAGGTAGTCGAAGACCACGCCACCAACACGCTGGTCGGTGATCTCCAGGCTGTTGGCTTCCTCCCGGGCGAACTTCACCGCGTGCTGCAGCTTCTCCACCCGGTCGACGAGCTCGTTCACCCGCCGGGCAGGCAGAGCACCCGAGAACTTCACCGTGGTCCAGTAACCCACCGGAATGTCCTCGTAGTACACCTCGACCTGCGCCGGGTGCTTCTCCGTGGCTTCGGCCTTGACGTGGTTGCGCGGCACCTTCTTGGTGCGGATGGTCCGAACCTGCTCAGTGCGCCAGTAGTCGGCGGACTCGTCGAAGTTCCAGTCCTCGGCCGCGTCCAGCAGCGGCAGCTTCTTCACGAAGGTGTGCAAGTCGGTCAGCTGCTTCTCGAGAAAGAGCAGGTACGACACGGGCACGTCGCGAAGCAACGTCTGCCCGTCGACCACGACATCAGCCTTCGCAACGCAGTTGGCCCAGTCCTTGGTCGCCGTGACGTCGAAGAGCCGAGTCATCACAGCGGCGGTCCTCCGCAGCACGTCCTCAGCCTTGACCTGCACGCGAGTGGACTCCGGCGGCAGCACCTCGCCGTCCTCGTCCTTGGGCTGGTACGTCCGGGAGATACCGGCCAGCAACGCGGGCTTCTGCAGCCCGTGATGCGCGTCGGTGAGGTCCCGAAGCGTGCCTCCCTTGACACTCTTCTCCACCGCGATGATTTGGTTCAGCTTCGTCATGCCGCACCCCCCTTTGGTCTCGCGCACCCTACTCACTGAAAAGCCGTGCCTGCACGCGATTTCAGCTGGCCGCAGCGGCGGGAGTCAGCAGGTTCGAGACGGAGATTGCGTACGGCTGACGCTCGCAGCTCACACAGAATGCGTAGACAGAGCGAAACCCCCCAGGTCCAGGACCTGGGGGGTTGGTGGGCCGCCAGGGACTCGAACCCTGAACCCGAAGATTTGCGGAAGTCGTTCGGCGTTGTTCGCTGATCTTCGCCGACAGTGCTCGCTACCTGCGCGGATACGGTCTTGATCTGAGCACTGTGGACAATCGCTTCTCGACGCTTGCCGTCGTTTTCTGAGGCTAAAGTGTGCCGTCGATCTTGTCCTCTGATCGCCCGCAGCTCTGCCACCATCCCCGACGCTGAGCCTAGACGCGGCCGGTGGCGTTGAGTCGAGGCACTCGTTTCAGCTTTGACGTGGCGTCGCTGGCCGTTGTCATGCTCGCGTTGTCGGTGGCCACTTCGGATTCCCCGCTAGTGGTCGCCTAGCGGGGAGCTATCTGACCGCAGTGTGAGCGCGGTGCATGACGGCAATCGGAGCGTGTGAGGTTCGGCGTTCCTCAGTCCCAGTAGTTGAAGAGCGCTTCGCCGAGGCTGGCGGGCCGCCAGTACGTGATGTCGTTTGACGAGATGTGGGGCCAAGTTGTGGCGTCGAACGGGCCGTTCAGCTCGGACGGGGTGAGCACCTGAGACCCCGGCAACAGCGCGGCCAGTACAGCTACCAGTTCAGGGGCGTCGACAAACGTCAGTGGGCCCGACTCCTGGACGCCGTCGACAAAGCTTATGGTCCTGGGCTCTGCGAGAGCCAGCACCGCTGATTCGCGCGTACAGGCCACGGCGACCGTACGCTCGCGGTAGGCAATAAGCCCCTGGTGGAAATTGGGTGTCACGTCGCCAGCGAGGCGAAACTCGGTCACAGTGCCGCCGGTGCGACAGGCAGCCTCGTAACAGGCGTGCCGGAAGTTGCGGACGTCCGTCATCCGGTGAAAATACCCCCGCCCGTGCCCTCAGTGCCCGCTGCGGAGGCTCAGCGGAAGCTGGACAGCGTCACTGTCCGTACAGATGGCTGTAAGCGGGAGCGTATCTGGCAGGAATAAATGGCCGCTGTCCCTCGCTGCGTCGGGTACCTGGCCTCGCGCTCGTTGAAGCTTTGCGCGCCTTCGTCCTAGCCCTCAGCCGATGGCAAGGCGGCGCAGCCGTCGCGGCAGTCGAGCGCCGTGCCCAGCAGCCTGTGGTGACCGTGCTGGCGCTCGTAGGGAGCTGCTGGCCGGTATGGCTCTACGGGTGAGCCCGTCGGTTGGGGCAAGGCCGGAGGACGGCGCGCAGCGCCGCCCGGCCGACCGGCGCAGCGAAGCGGATGCCGGGAGTGCCGGGATGGAAGGTGTTCGCTGTACGCGCGGAGCGTGCCGCCAGCGGCGACCTTGATCCTGTAGAGCCAAATTCGGCAGTCAGTTGAGAGCGACAGTTGAGAGCGACAGTTGTCGAGCTTCAGGAGATGCTTGACGGTTCGGCTTCACCTGATCCTTGACATCCGGCCTGGTCGAGTCGATGCAGCGGCAGCTTGTCGTGCTCTGCGGTCGAACGTGTCTACGTTGGTACATCAGGCGAGCGATGGGGATGCGGGGGAGTCATGAAGTCTCAGGCGCGCAACAGGTACGACGTCGTTCACTGCCTGGTGATCGGGCATGTTCAGTACGGGCTCCTGATCGAATCTGAGGACGGCGAGCGTGGCTTCGTGGACAGCTCGTACGTCACGGATCAGCCGGGCGAGCCGTGGCCCGAGGTAGGGCGGCGGTTGCGCTGCTTGGTCTTGGGCTATGCAAATGACGGCAGGCTCCGTGCAGCGACGACGCCGCTATGCGTCGAGATGGTGGCTGCGGCAGACGATCCTGTCGCCGCTGTGAAGCGGTGGATCGTGCTGGCCGGGCGGGCACCTCAAAGCGGTGGCGTACTGGACTGACCACTTCCCGCCGTGTCGACGCAGGCCGGAGACCAACCGCCAGAGCGGCGACGGAGCCTGTAACCGGCGGTGTCAAGCATCAGGTGAAGCCAACGTGTCACGCATCAGCCGAAACACGACAGTTGAGAGCGACAGTTGAGAGCGCTGTGACGTTGAGATCTATGGCTACTAGCGTGGTGCAGCTACGGAGATATCAGACATGCAAGGTTATATAGATCTCCAAGTAGGAGGTCTATCCACGGGGGATCACTCACGGTAGGACGAGCGAGCAGAAACTCTCCAATTGAGCCGTAGTTATGGGCAGGATCAAGGTGATCATCGTTGCGCGTGCTTCAACTTGCGCGTGCTGCGTCCCATGTGAAAGGCCGTGTCGGGGCTTCATCATGTTTGAGATATCGACTCGATATCCTTGATATACGTGTTCGATCGTGCTGTTCCGGATCCAGTGCCGTGATACTGCAATTACTGCTGTTGAGCGCTGTCGCTGAGCGGCGGAGGCGGAAGGCCGAATACACCGCCGCGCTGCTCGCATCCGCTGGACCGCCAGAAGCGGGTGAACGGACGCTACCGCTGCCCAGGTGGGCGCTCGACATGTTGCGGCGGCGACGTGAGGTCACGCTGTTCCCGAACGGGCCGGTCTTCCCGAACAGCCTCGGTGGCCTGCGGGACCCGTCGAACACCCGGAGGGACATCCGGAAGGCCCGTGGAGGGGATGAGTTCGCCTGGGTGACCTCGCACGTCTTCCGGAAGACGGCGGCAACGATTCTCGATGAGGCGGGGCTCTCCGCTCGGGTCGTCGCAGACCAGCTCGGGCACGCCCGGCCGTCGATGACCCAGGACACCTACCTGGCCCGGAAGGCGGTGGATCGGAAGGCCGCAGGCGCATTGGAACGGGCGCTCGACCGGGCTGAGCAGGGCGAACCGCCGGCCCTGCAGATTGAGAGTCAGAGACTAAAGCGCATCAAAGGCGTATCAGCGCTCTACCAATGCGAAACCCCCAGGCCTGTGACCTGGGGGTTTGGTGGGCCGCCAGGGACTCGAACCCTGAACCCGAAGAGTAAGAGCCTTCGCTTGGCGTTGTTCGTCGATCTTCCTCGACAATGCTCACTACCTGTGTGGATGTACTCTTGATCTGAGCACTGTGGACAGTCGCTTCTCGACGTCTGTCGTCGTTTTGTGAGAGTTAAGTGTGGGTTGATCTTGGTCTTCTAGACCCGCCCACACCCCTGCCACTATCCCGACACTGGGCCTCGAACACGGCCGGTGGCGTTGGGTCAAGGTACTCGTTCCAGCCTTGACGCAGCGTCGCCGGCCGTTGTCATGCTCGCGGCGTCGGGGTGGCTCGGCCTGGTGCTCGGTGAGCGTTCCCGCGGCTTCGTCCGGGGCCTGATCGGTGGCAAGGCGGCGCAGCCGTCGCGGCAGTCGAGCGCCGTGCACAGCCGACCAGTGGTGACTGCGCTGGCGCTCGTGGGAATCCGGGGACGAATCAGGCTCGGATCGGGTGGGACCGTCAGCTGGTGCCTGAGGTCCGGCGCGGAGCGCCGCCCGGCCGACCGGCGCAGCGAAGCGGATGCCGGGAGTGCCGGGATGGGTGCTGGTGCAGCGACAGACCGCACGCGCCGCCAGCGGCGGCGCCTTGATCCTTTAGAGCCGAATTCGGCAATGTGCATGCAGTTCGACAGGCTGATCTGCATGCGGACCCAGACGAAACTACTTGTAGCATGCCTCTATGGCTGATGCGTGGACGGCTATCATTTCAGCAGGCGCCGCATTGAGCGGAGTTGGGCTGACGCAGTTGTGGCAATCGCGGCGGGAACGAACGCGATGGCAGCAGGAACGTGAGCGTGACGAACTGCAATGGAAACAGCAGCGAAGTCGAGACCGTGAGATGTGGAAGCGGGACGATTACTACAGGTTCGCGGAGGAAAAGAGGAAAACGTTTGCGGAGTTTCTCGCTCTCGTCGGATCTTGGCGTGACGAGATTGAGACGATGTGCTCATACCTTGCGGAAGTGTTGGAGGGGCAAGCAGGCGGTATTCCGGGTGACATAACAGTCTGGGCAATGGAAAATAACCATGAGGCTGTTGTCAGATCGGCCGAACAGGCAAACCTGTTGACGCAACGAATTCGGCTTCTGTGCACAGGTCGTGTAGTTGAAGTCGTTGGCTTTATTTATGGCGAAGTTCATCTAGCTTCAGTTTACGCTTTGAGTGGCATGTTAAAGAGGGTCACAAAACTGCCCTGTCTGTTCGCATGAAGTGGGGCAAGCTTGTGGAAGCGATGCGAGACGACCTTGCTGGCGCCCATGTTGCGGATGCAAGTGTTGCCGTTGATCATGGGCAAGCCGGAGTTGAGAACTAGGTATTAAATAAAGAACTCGCTCGCCGGGATCTTTGCTATAAGTGAGGAGACCTGCGTATCAACCCACTTTGCTAGCTGGACCGCGTGGGTTCCTACCGCTGCGCCATCTTGAACGGCAGTCGCAAGCTTCTTCTTCGCGTCTGAAAGTGACTCCTTTCGGATCTCGATAGTTCCTTTTGCGCCTTTGCTTACGAGCAAGTGGTCACCCTCGATAGTTGATTCAATCAGGCTTGTAGAAAGGTATCGTTCAACGCCTGCAAACGAGGGGCCAAGCGCTGGGTTCAATAGATGCTGTGGTGCGATCATAGCTTCTGAGTATCCATGAATTGCGGTCAGCGTCTTGTAGCTGTTAATGTCCTTACTTTCCCAGTCTCGCACGATGAGAACTGGCGCTGCGCTCGGACGGGAAGCAAGTGCCGTCTGGTTGTACTTCAGATACTGTTTGAGTGCATCTCCGGCTGTTCCTGCTCCGAAGGTGGAATCTGGCGACACGAGTCGCCACCGCGGTCGAATCCCTGCCTCGCGTGCGGCAGCGCCGATATGCACCTCATCAAATGCTCCTTCGACCACGACCATAGGCTGATCCGGATACTCCAGTAGCGGATGGCGGTAGGTCGTGATGGCGAGCCGCGCGGATCGCGTAAGCGCCGCTTTGGCCGGCATGTCGTCGATGCGTGTTCCCGTATCAGTCTGAGTTGCCATCCATGCGTTTGATGCAACGCGCACAAACTCGTCCTGATGCGTCGTGAGGAAAACTTGTCGTCTACTGTCGGCTGCATAGATGAATAGATCTTGGGCGAATCGATTCCGGAGGCCAGCATGAAGAAATGACTCTGGCTCTTCTAGTGCCCAAATACTTGCTTGTACCCAGCCAAATGCGCGCCCCCTTGAAACGCGATCGACCAAATCAAGGAAGTGGAGCAGGATAAACGCTTGTGCTCCAGAGCCCTCAAACTCTGGTGAGCGGCCCGAGCCGTTTGAGACGGATTGGATTGCCACGTCGAACGCGAGTTCGGCGAAGTCTGTTGGCAAGGCGGGGCTGACCGAAAGACTCGATATTCCCGATCCGACATTTTTGGACACTTCTGTAAACATCTGATCGCCCGTGCGCGCTAGTGCCCGCATCAGGTGTTCGACCTCGCCTTGCTTGTACTCCTGCGTTCCCTGTAGTCGCCTGATCAATTCGCTGCGCAGAGGCTGGGCGTATTCTCTGATTAGATCTGACGGCTGGGTGTGGTTAGGTATGTAGCGAAATTTGATCGCCCGAATAAAGAGTAGTAGGTTCGGCACGTTCGAACTGTCGGCTGGGGTCAGGTTGTCCAGATCGGGACCGAATGAGAACGCCTCTACTACGCTTTGCGTCTGAGCGTCAATGGTCCAGGTCCGCTGGATCGCGATACTGTCGCTGAGCTGATGTTTTTCGAGAAAGTCGTCTTGCTTTCGAACTTTGAAGTTTTTGGTTAGATCGAGCTGAACTGAAACTGACACGTACTTCTTCTTGCCGGCCGGTGCGTAGGACGAGAAGTCGCGGACCATGCTCAGGTTAGGGTAACGTTCATCTACGACGGAATTAAAGAAGAGGTTTAGGGCGCGTAGGAGGTTTGATTTTCCTGAGCTGTTGAGTCCTACAATCGGATTGTATTCGTCGACATCCTTTACCTCTGTGAAGCGGATTGATCGAAAGTTTTCAATCCTTACCGCCTGAATCAGTCTCATCCGTCCGCCCTTGCCTCGTGCCGTGTATCCGTTAGTCGCAGACGGATGCGGGAGAGTTACAGCTGGCAGACGGCATCCGTGGCGCACGCCCGGCTACCGTGTAGACGGTGGAGGCCAATGTAGTTCGGTGGGCGGCGGAGCTGGCCGAGGGCGCACTCGCTGTGCAGCTGCCGCAGCGGTGGCTGCATGTCAAAGGCGTGCGCGGCCGGGCTAGCCTAGCTGCCCCGCTCTTCGGGCAAGCGGAGGCAGATCTGCTGCTTGCAGCTGCCATCTTGCACGACATCGGCTACGCACCGTCTGTGAAGGTGACCGGATTTCATGCGTTGGACGGAGCCAGATACCTGGCGGCACAGCGCGCACCGGAACGGCTGTGTGCCCTGGTCGCACACCACTCTTGTGCCTATCGGGAAGCAGAGCTCCGCGGGTTGTCTGGAGAACTTGCCGAGTGGAGAGACGAGGAGACGCCTCTACGAGACGCTCTCTGGTGGGCGGACATGACGACGACACCGGATGGCAGTCGAACCAATGTGCACGACCGGATCGAGGAGATCCAAGGCCGCTATGGGCCGGAGGACCTCGTTACCTTCTTCACTCGGCAAGCCAAGCCTGAGTTGATCGCTGCCGTCGAGCGCACAGAAGTCCGTCTCCGGTCGGCGGGGCTCAGTTAAACCGCAAAGTAGGGCGTCGATCGGTCCTCGAACCCGTGCCCGACTCGGAGCCGAATCGATGGGTGGATATTCAGGGTGTCGAGGTCTTCCCGGTTGACCCAATGGACTTCGCTCGACTCGTTGCTCGTCCGCAGCTTGCCGCCGATCGGTCGCGCCCGGAAACAGATGGAGAACTGCTGCCGCACCTCGCCATCGGTGTAGGCGATGATGTGCTTGGGGTCGGAATAGACGCCGACGATGTCGATGGGCTCGACGTCGATTCCGGTCTCTTCTTTGACCTCGCGGACGACGGTCTGGCCGATGGTCTCGCCGACGTCCTGTGCTCCGCCGGGGATCGAGTAGAGGTCGTTGTCAGTGCGCCGGATCATCAGCAGTCGGCCGTGCTCGTCTTGCACGAACGCGCTCACCGCGACGACGATGTTGGTCGCCTTCGGGGCGTTCGGATCGTGGTAGTAGTCGGTGCGGGCCACAGTGCGGCTCCTCAGAACGTCGCGCGCTTGGCGGAAGCCCAGACGGTCTCCAGGCTCTCGGAGTAGGTCTCGAACAAGTCCCCGGCCGACAACCGACGCAGGTGCAGCGCGGGCGCATGGGCACCGGGGAACCCGTAGACGTGGGTGTTGACGATCATCTCGTCGTCGAAGCGGAAGACCGAGTTGTAGAGCGTGGTCTTGTGCAGGCGGATCTCGATGTTGGGCACGTCGACCAGCGGCCGGACGAACGCCAGGGCGTTGCGGATGCGTGCGGCTACGGTGCCCTTGCCTAGCTGCTCTTCCTCGGACCGCCGGGACGCCTCGCGGCCGGCCGGGTCTCCGAACAGAAGGCGGACCTTCGCCCCGTTCTCGGCCTTCGCGCGCAGTTCCTTCGCGAACATCGGCCGCTCGACGATGAACAGCGCCGCGAGCGACAGGCACTCGATGTGCTCGGTGGCGTCGCTGAGCAGCCGGTCCCACAGCTCCGCGGGGATGTTGTTGCGGTGCGGGTAGACCTTGACGACCTCGGACTCGGCGATCTCGGCCTTGCGTTCCGCGGCTACCGCGTCGGGCCAGAGGTAGTGCTCGGTCTCGCGGACCATCGAGGCGATGGCGTTGCGGTGGCGCGGGTAGGGGATGCGGCCCTTAGTGATCCAGCGTTCGACGGTCTTCGGGTCGACACCGGTCGCGCGGGCCACGTGGTCGAGGCTCAAGCCGTTGCGTAGCAGGGCTTCGCGTAGGCGGTCGTTGGCCATTGGGCCTCCCGAGGGATGACTAGGGACGTCTTCAACCTAACAGAGACGTCCTGAGATGTCCTGCTATGCGGTGCTTGCGTCCTCGCATTTCGCCGAAAGTCGTAGGTGTCGAGAACGGCTGACAGCAGGTCAGGCGGCACAGACGACAGGAGCAAGACGATGGCGATCACAGGTGGGAGCAGGCTCCCGGCGGGTCACGACTTCGTGTTCCCGAGGGGCGCGCTCGTGATGGGCGTCGAGCCGGTGCTGAAGTTCCAGAGCGCTGAGGAACGGGCGAAGGGGCTGCCGCCGGAACAGGAGAAGGACAAGGAGACCGGCCTCCTGGTGTGGTCGGTCCTGGTGATTGACCAGGCGGCCGAGCGCAAGACGGACGCGGTCGTCACGGTCAAGATCTCCGCGCCTCACCAGCCGGTCCCGCCGGAGGCGATTCCCGGCACCGATGTGCGGCCGGTGGTCTTCGAGGGACTGACGGTCACTCCATGGATCGATGACAAGGGCTGCCGTGGAGTGCACGCGGGCGAGCGTCACCGGTGCCGCGCGAAGCTCGGATACAGCCTGCGCGCGTCGGGCATGAAGCCGGTCGGTGCTAAGCCAGCCGCCAAGGCCGCGTGATGCCGGACATGGTGCGGGTCCACGTGACCGCCGATCTCCCGATGCGTCCCCTCGCAATGCCGTTCGCCGACCGGGTCGAAGTGCGGTTCGGCAAGGCCTTCCCGGCCGTGCTCGTGATCGACCGCGACGCGGTGCCGCGACTCCAGGAAGTCCTGGCGGAGGGATGGAAGGCGCTTCAGGCCTCGGCGGCGCGGCAGGAAGGCGGAGAGTGATGGGGTTCAACGCCACCTGCACGCCTGGGCGTGACGCTGCTGCCGCGATGGTTCGAGTTACGCCGCAGGTTCCCGCGCTGGTGATCTACCTGGACCCGGTCAACATCGCGATCCAACTCCCGCCCTTCCCCGGCGGGTCCGACGTACTGATGCGGTTCTGCCGGGAGCTGTCGCGCGAGGCATCCAAGCTGGCCGATCACCTCGGCAGCCAGGAAGGGCGTCACGCGCTCGCGGAGGGAGAACAGGATGCCCGCGGCTGAGGTCGTGCACTGGGGCATGGCTGACCAGGTCACGACGCTGAGCGAAGCGCACGACGTGCTGAGCAAGCTCCTGCCCAATCCAAGGTCCAAACCGCAGGTGCTGAAGGACTACTACCTGCGCTCTGCGGAGGTGTACGCGCGGGTCGCCGAGATCGATCGGGCTCACCACCACGAAGCCCTCTACTGGGCCAACCGTGAGCGCGAGAAGGGCGAGGCGATCAAGACTCGCAAGCGCTAGATCAGTCCTGTTTGGATAGAGCGCGTGACTCTGCGGGGTCACGCGGCGATGCCGCACGCCTTGTTGCGGCGTAACGAGAACCTGAGACGCAGGAGCGGAAACCGGCTACCAACCTCGCCGCTCCTGCGTTGCTCACCCAACTGGGAGTGAACAACGATGAGCGTAGAGCCTGAGCGCAGTCGTGCGCTAGACGGGACTACCAAGCAACTGCTGTGGGATCGGATGATCTCCGGCAAGCAAACCATCTCCACTTACGTCGTGGTTCTCGACGGGGGCACCGTGGAGACGCTGGAACTCACCGCCGCGCAGGCCGAGGGCTTCGAGTGCCTGACCTGTAAGGCGCAGTGCTCGAACGGTGCTGGAGCTTTCCAGCCTGTTGGACGCATTCCGAGCGTTGGCAGTGTCTTTCAGTGCATCGCGTGCTTGGGCGGTGCGCGATGAAGGGCAACCGGTGGATCGACCCCGCGCCCTTCGAGGGCGCACGTCCGCAGTTTCCTTGGTGGGTATGGCTTCCTGGCTGGGTCAAGGTCGTGCTCGCGCCGTTTGCGCTGCTGTGGCTGGCTGTCCGCCTGGTGGTGAAGCTCGCGGTTCTCGCCGTGCGTTACCCGCTGACGGTCATGCTCGGCCTCGGTGGCTATGCCGGCTACCGGCAGTTCGGGCTGTCTCCGCTGGTCTTGGCCTTGCTGTCGCTCGTGTGTGCGCTGACCGTCTGGTACGGCCTCGATCGGGACTCGTTCCTGCGGCACGGCTGGTATCGGCTGCTGACGGAGTGGCGTCGGCCCACGGTCTACGTGCCGCAGTGGCGCACGGTGATGCGGCTGGCGGAGCTGACCAAGGACAACCGGGGACGGGAGTACCGGCCGAAGCTGCGTCGCGTCCGGTCTGAGGGCTGGCGGGACAAGGTCCGGGTGCGGATGATCCCGGCGCAGTCGCCGGAGCAGTGGGAAGCGCGGCGGGACAACCTGGCGCACTCGTTCAACGCCCGATCCTGCCGGGTGCGGGTGCTCAAGCCGCGCGTGCTCGAACTCGACTTCATCCACTCCGACCCGCTGTCGCGGCCGGTTGTTGTGCCATCGCTCGCCGACGTCGGAGAGGTCGACCTCAAGCGCGTGATCGTCGGGCGTACCGAGACCGGTAAGCCCTGGCGGCTGAAGCTGCTCGGCTCTCAGGTCCTCGTGGTCGGCGTGCCTGGTGCGGGCAAGGGCTCGGTGTTGTGGTCGATCGTGTGGCAGCTCGCCCCGGCGATCAAGGCTGGGCTCGTCCGGCTCGTCGGCATCGATCCCAAGGGCGGTATGGAGCTGGGCCAGTGCCCGGACGCATTCGAGAAGGTCATCTATGACAACGGGCCAGAAGCTGTTGCCCTGCTTGAAGAAATCGTCGCTGAGGTCAAGGAACGCGCGGCTCGTTACAGGGGCATTCGGCGGCTCTGGGCGCGGAGCACGGGGGAACCGTTCACGGTGCTGATCGTGGATGAGCTGGCGGACCTGATCGCCTATCAGCCAGACCGGAACCTCCGCGAACGCGCCACGCGTGCCGTGCAAACGATCACCTCGCAGGGACGTGCACCCGGCTACGCCGTCGTGGGCCTGGTCCAGGACCCGCGCAAGGAGGTCGTGAGCTTCCGGCACCTGTTCACCACGCGGGTGGCACTGCGCCTGGACGAGCCGGTGCAGGTGGACATGGTCCTGGGCGACGGCGTTCGGCAACGCGGCGCGGCGGCTCATGAGATCAGCGAGAACACGCCCGGTGTTGCCTGGCTCAAGGAGGACGGACAGCGCGAACCGGAGCGTGCGAGGGCCTTCCACGTCACGGATGCGGACCTGGTTGAGCTGGGCGTTTACCTCGCCCCGGCCACGGTGCACGAGTTCCCCGAAAGGACTGAAGGGAGTGCGGCGGCGTGACCGAGTACCTGACTCGCTCGGAGCGGATGAAGCAGCCGGCCGCGCTCGACGTCGCTCGCGCTGTCGCCGAAGAACACGGCGTGTGCGTCCGGCCGCTGGCCAAAGAACGAATCGACCTCGACACCGGACGCGTGGACATCGTGCCCGTGCCGTGCGGCTCGACTGTCGCGAGTGTGTGCCCGACCTGCGCCGAGAAGAACCGGCGTCTGCGGATGGCGCAGTGCCGCGAGGGATGGCACCTCACCGAGGAACCCGACTTCACGCCGGACATGCCGACGAACGATCAGCGGGAGCTGACCGCGTACCGGGCTGACCTGGTCAAGGCCTACCGCCTGGCCCTCGATGAGGGTGACGAGGTCGGCGCGGAAGAGGTGCGGGACGAGGTCGCGGAGGTCGACGCCGAACTTCGGCAACTCGGAGTCCGCGGTTCGCTTCCCTCCTTGGAAGCTCCGCTCAAGGCGGCACGGAAGAGGTCGACCAGGCGGCGGCAGGACGCGCCGAACCTGCCTCGGCGGCCGGTCAGCAAGCGCACGGTCGGCAAGGTGTTCGGGGGCAAATACCAGCCCTCGACGTTCCTCACGCTGACGCTCGACACCTACGGCAAGGTGCGCAGCGACGGCACTCCGGTTGATCCGGCGACATACAACTACCGGCGGGCTGCTCGAGATGCGGTGCACTTCGCGGCGCTCCTGGACCGGTTCGTGCAGAACCTCCGGCGCTGCGTGGGCTGGGACGTCCAGTACTTCTCGACGGTCGAGCCGCAGCGCCGGTTGGCTCCGCACTGGCACGCAGCCGTCCGGGGCAGCATCTCCCGCGCTGAGCTGCGGGCGGTCGCTGAGGCCACGTACCACCAGGTCTGGTGGCCTGAGCATGACGAGATCAAGTACAGCGGTGACAACCTGCCGGTGTGGGATGTCCGGGCCAACGGGTTCGTCGACCCGCAGACGCGAAGGGCCTTGCCTACCTGGGACGAAGCGTTGGACCAGGTCGAGCGTCCGGCTCACGTGGCGCGGTTCGGGGTGCAGGTGCACTCCAAGGGCATCCTCGGCGGGACGGAGGAAGCCGGCCGTCACATCGGCTACCTGACGAAGTACCTCACGAAGAGCATCGATGAGTGCTTCGAGGCACGGACCGCCCGGCAGGAAGACCACGCCGAACGGCTGTGCGCTGAGCTCGCGGTGACTCCCTGTTCGCCGCAGTGTGCGGTGTGGCTGCTCTACGGCGTCCAGCCTCGCGGGGCTCGGTTGTCGACAGTGCCGGGCAAGTGCAAGGGGAAGGCGCACAAGCGAACCACGCTCGGCGTTGCTGGGCGGCGGGTGCTCGTGTCGCGGAAGTGGTCGGGGAAGTCGCTCGCGGACCACAAGCACGACCGGAGGACGTTCGTTCGGCAACTGCTCGCGGACGTCGGGATCAAACCGGACGAGGAACCAAAGCGGCTGGTCTGGAACAACCTCCAGCCCGGTGATCCCAGCGTGCCGCCAAGGGCTCATCTGCTTCTGAGCGCTGTCGCAGAGCGCCGCAGGTGGAAGGCCGAATACACAGCTGCGCTGCTCGCGTCTGCCGGACCTCCGGGGAGTTCGGTAACTCCGCAAGCTGCGTGATCTAGGGGGAGAACAACCATGGAGACACACCAGTTCGAGCCGTTGTGGACAGTCGGCGATGTTGCGGCCTTCTTGAACGTCCCGGTCCACACGGTCTACGGGTGGCGAACGAAGAACTACGGTCCGCCTGCTCGGAGGGTTGGCAAGCACCTGCGGTACCTGCCTTCGGAAGTCCGCGGCTGGTTCGAGCATCTGCATGAAGGGGTGGCGTGATGCCTCGCCCACCGCTTGATATCGGCACTTACGGCTCGATTCGTTGCTATCAAACGGCTTCTGGCTGGCGTGCCACGACGAAGTTTCGCGACTACGACGGCAAGACGCGGCCGGTGGAGCGACGTGGCAAGACCAAGGCGGTAGCCGAGAGGAACCTCAAGAAGGCTCTGACCGAGCGCAAGGGGCCTCGCGGCGACTCGCTCACGCCAGATAGCCGGTTCAACGAAGCGCTGGCGCTCTGGCTCGCGAAGTTCCAAAAGATGGTCGACATGGGCAAGCGGTCGCCGTCCAGCCTCGACACCTACCGCAGCGTCCTGGACCGCCATGTGGTGAAGGGCCTTGGCGAGCTGCGGATACGTGAGATGACGGTCGCCAGGATCGATGCGTTCCTCACAAGGCGCTGGACACGAACCCCGTGCGAGACACCGACCCGTTGGAGAGCGGGCGGAAGAAGAGTCCGCGGGCGCTCACGCTGGAAGAACGGCTCCTGTGGCTGGAGATGCTGGAGTCGGACGAGCAGGCCGTGAAGCGGGACCTTCCTGACCTGTCGCGCTTCATGATGGCCACGGGCGTCCGGATCGGTGAGGCGCTGGCCGTCTACTGGGAGGACGTCGACTTCGAAGCCGGCACGGTCGCCGTGAACTACACGGTGATCCGGGCCAAGGGTGTCGGGCTCATCCGGAAGTCCACGAAGACCGAGGCGGGAGAGCGCACGCTTCCGCTGCCCAACTGGGCGCTGGACATGTTGAAGCGGCGACACGCCACGACCAGCTTCCCGAACGGGCCGATCTTCCCGAATGCCCTCGGCGGCCTGCGCGACCCGTCGAACACGCGGAGGGACCTCCGGAAAGCGAGGGGCGGGGAAGAGTTCGCCTGGGTGACTTCGCACGTTTTCCGAAAGACGGCGGCGACCATCCTCGATGAGGCAGGGCTCACGCCGCGTCTGGTCGCGGACCAGCTCGGGCACGCTCGGCCGTCCATGACGCAGGACGTCTACTTCGCCCGGAAGGCGATCGACAAGAGGGCGGCGGAGGCCTTGGAAGACGTCCTGAAGAGGCCTGACCAGGACGAACCCGACGAGGATGCAGATTGAAAGTCAGGGCGAAAAGTGCGGCAATGGTGTGGCAGGCCCCGTGAAGTACGAAACCCCCAGGCCTGTGACCTGGGGGTTTGGTGGGCCGCCAGGGACTCGAACCCTGAACCCGAAGATTAAAAGACCGAAGTTCACTCCATCGGAGCACGCCTACCAGCTACTTTGAGGCTCCGCAGGTGTCCTGGACAGGCACCAGGTGCCCCTCACGACCTCGGTTACAGGACAAACGGCAGGACAAGATCCACTCGGTCTGACCTGCACCTCGTCCCTCAGTGTACGGGGCCTGCCGGCAGCGCCGACGGGCGTGTGTGGGCGCCGCCACAGCCCTAGACGGACCACCCTGCTGAACTCGGATGCGGGGGTCGGTAGGCTGTGCCCCAAGGGCTGCTAGCTCAATTGGCAGAGCAGGTGACTTTTAATCATCGGGTTCAGGGTTCGAGTCCCTGGCGGCCCACTTAGCAGGCGGAGAAGCCTGACCTTCGCATGACGGTCGCGAAGGTTCGCCTGAATACTCCGTTTGGGGCGAACTCTGCGCAAGAGCCTGTGTGCTGCGCTTAGATGGTGCGATGTCGCTCGAAGCCGCACTTATCCAGCTCGGCACCGTCGCAGTTCGGACGGCAGCCAAGCTTTGGCTAGGTGATCAGAAAGTCGCCGCAGAAGTGACCGCAAGTGCGGTCGACGTTGCGTCCGCACGGCTAACGAAGCATCGAGACAAGCGCAAGTTCAGTCGGCTCATGGATGACTTTGCTGAAGCGATCGCTGAGCGTCTGGAACCGCTGGTCGAAGTAGAGTTTCGGAGCCTCCCTGATAACGAAAAGCTTGCTGCGATCGAAGCAGTACGTGCAACCTTTGAGGAAGCTCCTATAGTCGACAGTGATCTGTTTGCTGCAGACTTGGATGCCGGTCACCTAGATCGAGCAATTCGCAAACGCGCTAGCAATCAAGTCGGCCTCCTTTCGAGCGACGGGACCAGCTTCTACAATTTGCTCCTGAGGGAGAGTTGCGGGTATGTAATTGAGATATCCCGCGGCCTACCACAGTTTTCCTCTAGTGCGCTGACGGAGCTTTTGCGTCGTGACCGTGAGATAATAGATGGAATTCGGGAAGTTCTGTCCCGCCTTCCGCAAAGGGATCGATCCTTTGGGTTTGATTACGACTATCGCCAGTTGGTTGCTCGCAAGCTAGACAATATCGAAATGTTCGGGGTGACACTGACGGATGCGAGCCGAAGGTACCCCCTCACAGTCGCGTACATCAGCCTGACTGCTTCCCGCAGTGATGTAGACGAGGGATCGAATCCAAGTACCCGAATCGAAGAACTGCTCGTAAGTAATAAACGTCTTTTCATTCGTGGTGAAGCGGGTCTCGGCAAGACGACCTTGCTCTATTGGATCGCAGTTCGCAGTGCCCTACGAGACTTCCCCGAAGTGCTCGCCCAATGGAATGAGACTATTCCGTTTCTCATCCCTCTTAGGCGGTATGTCGACAAAGACTTTCCGGCGCCCGAACGTTTTCTCGACGAAGTTGGCAGGCACATTGCTGATGAGATGCCTAAGGGGTGGGTTCAAGGACTGTTGCGAAGCGGCAGGGCGGTCGTGCTAGTTGATGGTGTAGACGAGCTTCCCTCTGCCAGGAGACTCGAAGTACGAAATTGGCTGAAGGATATTGTTGAGCAGTTTCCCGCAGCGCGATTCATCGTCACCTCTCGTCCAGGTGCTGCGGCACCTGAGTGGCTAAGTGACCAAGAGTTTAATGTCCTCGACCTCGAGCCGATGGCAGTTCGAGATGTGCGAGTATTTATCGAGCGTTGGCACGATGCGATGCGCTCCTTGAGTGTGGATGAAGAGTATAAATCTGAGATCGAAGCGTATAAAGACGGGCTCCTGGACAAGCTAGAAACGAACAGTCATCTGAGAAGGCTGGCTGGCTACCCGCTGCTATGCGCTCTTATTTGCGCGCTGCATAAGGATCGTCGAGCGGTCTTGCCTGAAAATCGGATCGAGCTATACGACGTCGCGATGCAAATGATGCTTGAACGGCGAGACCTGGAGCGGCAAATTTCCGGGCTCGAAGGATTCAGTAGGACGGCTAAGACGCTTCTCTTGGGGCATCTCGCATATTGGCTTATCCGTAACGGTCGCAGCGACATTGAGACTGAGCGAGCCATAGAGCAGTTGAGGCGGCAACTCGTCTTGATGCCGCAGGTCAAGCACAATGCAGGTGACGTATATCGAAACCTTCTCGAAAGATCCGGTCTTCTCAGGGAACCGGTTCACGGAAGAGTTGACTTCATTCATCGCACCTTCCAGGAATACCTCTGCGCGCGCAGTGCTGTTCTGGATTCTGACGATGTCGGAACCTTGGTAGCCAATGCGCATGTTGATCAATGGCATGAAGTCGTTGTTATGGCTGTAGGACACGCGTCCAGTCAGCAGAGAGAGGAACTACTTTCTGGACTTCTGGAGCGAGCCGATTCGGAACCCGAAAAGCACGACACCCTTGTGCTGCTGGCTTTGGCATCTTTGGAAACTGCGCCGACGTTGAGTGCGGAACTGCGGTCCACGATCCACAAACGAGCGGCCGCACTTCTTCCGCCTAAGACGCTAACGGCCGCTAAATCATTTGCATCCGCTGGTGCTTTCGTGCTCGATCTGTTGGCAAGATCTCGCCCTGAGACGGCTAAGGAAACCGTTAATACTATCCGAGCAATTGTTGAGACGGGGTCTGACGAAGCAATTCCTCTGCTTAAGCGCTTCATTCGCGATGCCCGTAAGAGCGTGCAGGACGAATTGTTTCGCTCCTGGAGAAGGTTCGATGAAGAAATCTACGCCCAGGCGATCATCTCGGAAATGACGCCCACGTGGATGTATATCGACGATCCTGTTAAAGTGGTGGCACTGGAGAGGATGCAGAAAGTTCGCAGCCTTACCTTGTCTCTTGACCCCAGGGTTAGATTTCCAATGGGGCTTCTTCCTCCGCTTGTCGAGGAGCTTTCACTCTGGCTACTCGGTAACACCCACTCTTTGGTGCTTGACGCTAGTGAGTTTACTGGTCTGAAAAGCCTGAAGGCTTTGGAGTTCTTCGGTTTTGTTGAGGTTGCAAACTTTAACTCTCTTCGGTTGCTTCCAAATCTGAAGTCTATTGGCGTGGCGCGAGGAGTGAAGGCGGATGACCTTGCCAAGATTGAGCCGAACTGGGCGCTAAGTTCCTTGCGTCTTGAGGCGGCAGAAGATCTGCGGAGTGTAGATCAGCTGTTCTTTCTTGATAAGCCAGAGTCGATCGCGTTGAAGCGCTGTGCTTCATTGGAGAATGTTTCAGGTCTGGCGCGTTGGGCTGAATCCCTGGAGGCATTGTCCCTTACGTTTGCAAGCGGGTTGGACCTGACTCCTCTAGGGAGTCTTTCAAATTTGAGGGTGTTGACCATTGATGGGGATCCGCTGGAGAGTATCGAGTTCTTTCGTGGACTAACCTCGTTGCGGCATGTCCTCATTAATGCTAGCAGTAATGCGCTTCGACCCAAAATCGCAGACATGCTACCTAACGTCAAGATTGCTCTACTCGGGGGCTTTCCTGAAATGGTCGTTGAGCCGGATGTGTAGGCAGTGCATGTCTCGGTCTCGTATGCTGTTTGCGTGACGGAGCATCCGGAGGAATTGAAGTGGAAAGTCCATGGTTCGAGGGTCGTTTATGACAATCGTTGGGTAAAGGTTGACCTTGTTGACGTGGAGCCGCCAGACGGGAGCCGGTTCGAGCACCACGTCGTGAGACTTGACCACGTGGCGGTGGCGCTCCTCGTGAACGACAACGAGGAAGTGCTGACGCTCTGGCGCTACAGGTTCGCAGTGGACCAGTGGGGCTATGAGCTGATTGGCGGCCTGGTGGAGGAAGGCGAGGAGCCAGCGGCCACGGCCGCACGCGAAGCGGAAGAAGAGACCGGCTGGCGTCCGATCGGCGAGCCTGAGCACATCGGCACCTTCCAGCCCCTGCCCGGCATCATCGACGCACCCGTAGACGCGTACGTGTGGAGGACTGCAGAGAAGGTGGGAGAGCCCACAGACGCGGAGGAAGCCGCTCGGATCGAGTGGATTCCGGTCAGCCGCGTTCTCGAACTGGTGCAACGCGGCGAAGTCCTTGGCTCCGGCGCGATCATTCCGCTGCTGTACTACTTGGCTTCACGCAATGTCGCGACCACCCCTGGGGACAGGTAGCTCCAGGTTCGCGAGCCGCTGCCGCTGGCGATCAGAGCCGATGCGCGTTGCGAGTTGCCGTGCCTTGCGCGCGTACTCAAGCGCTCCTCGGCCGTCGCCGGCGGCGGCGTACGCGAATGCGAGATCGACGTACGTGTTCGTCAGACCACGTACCGCTGACCGCTCTGGCCGGACGAGGTCCGCAACGGCGGCTTCAAGCTGCGTGATCGCGTCCGGATCTCCAAGCCGGAGAAGAGCGTTGCCGCGCCATCGCACGAGTTGGCCATCGTTGAGGAGAAGGAACGGCATCTCGGGATCAACCGGATTCGCTGGCAGCAAAGAGCTTGCGTCATCGAAGGCGCGGAGCGAGGCGTCACGGTGGCCAGCAGCCGCAAGGCCTTCGCCGTGCGCGGCGGCGAGCCAGCTCTGCAACAGCGACGGCGCCCGGTTCTCCGCCACGTAGCGCGCGTACTCCAGCAGTTCGACCGCTGCGGCCGGCTCTCCGATGTCGAGCAGGATGACGGCCTGCTGTGCGGTGGCGTGTGCGAGCAATTGCGGCGAATCCGCTTCTCTCGCAGAGACTTTCGCGTCCTCGTGGTACTGCCACGCTTGGAGCTGCGAGCCTCGATCGAGTGCCGTCCACCCGGCAAGCGTTCGTGCGTCGGTGAGGATCGCGGCAAGGCGCTCGCGATGCTTGGAGCTGACGCTGAACACCCGTACGTCTTCGATCTGGCGGACGAGGTTGTTCAATTGGTCGAGGACGACCTGCGCGCCGAAGTGGCGGTCTGAGCTGCGTAGGTCGTTCACCTGGCGTTGGAACAGATCAAGCATCGCCGTGTCGATGTTGCGCGCCACGACAAGGCGATCACGCAGCTCCTCGGCAGACTGGCTCGTCACCTCGGGTGGGAAGCCGAGTTCCTCGTTTGAACGGCCGTAGACCTCACGGAACAGTCGCTGGTAGCCGGGCTCCGTGACTTCGACGTGGCCGTTCTCCCAGCGCGAGATCATGATGCCCAGCGCTGATGGAGACGCCACCGCAACGCCTATCTGAGGGCCACGCTTCAGGAAGTACCTGGCTACGTGGTCCTGCGTGTGTCCCAGCTCTTCGCGAACCGCCTGCAACCGCGTTCGCGGCGGTTCGCCGCGTTTTCTTCTCGTCACGTTCCCCCGTTCCTAACGGCCGTGACCTGCGAACTTAACTCCTCCTAACAGCCCGCTTGCTAACTGCGGGCAATTATCTTCACCCTCCCTAAACGGTCTGCTGTTCCCATGACAGCGACACCGAATCCGATTAGCGAATTCCGGCTAGTCCTTTTGACGGCTCCCATCGTCAATGCGACTTGCCAGCGTTCCGACTTGGGCGCGAAGTCCCCGGAGTTCGCGAATGATCGTCTGCAACAGCGGAACCACTGGGTCGAAGGTCTCGGCAGGGGGACCGATCTCAGGCGGTCGCTTCCCTTGCAGCACAGCCGACAGGTGCTCCGGGTGCCAGTCGAGCGCGATCGACAGCGCTTCGAGGGTGCGTGGACTCCGCCGGCGCTGAATCCGGTCCTGCTGAATCTCGCGAACGATCGCGAGGGACACGCCGGATCTCTCGGCGATTTCCTTTTGCTTCAGAGTCAGCTCGTTCGCGCGGGCATTGATTGCCTCCGCGACCGCCGACCAATCCTCCGTCACGTGTGCCTCCGTGCTCCGCCTCGGCGCCGACATTAGCGCGGCTTGCAGGCGGAAAGCGGACTTAGCGCAGACATCAGCGGAGAATCGGCAGCTATTGACGCCAATGTCAGCGCCTTCGACGAAGAAATCAGTCTTCCGAAAGGCACACTCTGATGAGTACAGCAACGGGCGCGGGGGCTTCCCCGCCCACCTTCTACACAGTGCCCGAAGCGGCACAGATCTTGCGAGTGGATGCAGCGACCATCTACCGGGCCATCAGGGAGAACTCGTTCCCTGCGATCCGGTTGCGGACGCGATACGTGGTGCCCGCCCGAGCAGTGGAGGAGCTGGCCAAGCAGGCATCCGACACCGGCGGCGTGGTCGACGTCGCGAAGTGGGCCGCCGAACAGCGCGAGTTCCGCGAGTACCAGCAGCGGATCGGCGGTGTGTGGTGAACCAGGAGAACTACTACGAGCTCGTGGCGGCGGAGCTCGACCGCTACGCGAAGGTGCCGGATGAGGTCCTGCTGGAGATCGTGACGCGGGACGGTGCGTGCATGTGGTTGTGGGCCAACGAGGACGGCCCGGAGTGGGAGGAGGAGATCAGCGACAGGGAGGCTGCCGCGCGGTTGTGTGCGGATTGCCCGATCCGTGGCGTGTGCTTGGAGCTGGAGTTGCGTACGGCCGGTGAGGACACCGTGGGTGTGTGGGGTGGTCTGTCGCAAGAGGACCGCCGCCTGGTCTACCGGGCGTGGCGTGCCCGCCGTGAAGGCGGTGGGCCGTCGTGACGATCAATCTGACTCCGACGCAGATCCTCGCTGTGCTGGGTGTGGTCGTGGTGCTGCTGTGGGTCTGGCGGGCAAGCGCCCGGCGGGCGAAGGCGGCGGCGAACGCGGCGCGTGCTGGTGCACGACTGCTGTCGCTGACTGGCCGAGTGCTGGTGATGGCCGGAGTGATCGTGGGCGTGCAGTGGCTGGTGATCACGCATCGGGGCGACACGGTGTTGTTGCTGGTGGTGCTCGGACTGCCGGCGTTGTTCGCGGCATACACGCTCACGAAAGCACTCACGATCACCTCGTACGAGAGTCCTCGTAGCCGGGGTGACCGGCGATGAGGACGGCACTGCAGAAGGTTCGGGAAGGGGCGGCCGCCTTCGGGCGGCCACCCGCCCCGGCGGCGAAGCTAGCCGCCGATGCGGCGGAAGCGGCGGAACTGCGCGCGTACGCAACGCATCCGGACGTGATCGCGTTGCGGGTCGAGCGGGTGCGCGCTCAGGTGGACCGCTTGTGTTGGGTCGGGATCGTGCTCGGTCTCGGGTTCACGATGACCAACGTGCAGTCGTTCGCGGCGGCGGGTACGCCGGCGTGGTCGTTGCCGTGGCTGGCGGCGTGGTTGCTCGATCCCACGGTGTCGCTGGTGCTGCTGGCCATCCTGCGAGCCGAGCAGGTGACCGCGCGGTACCAGGTGCGCACGGGTGCGTGGACGCGTCGGGCGAAGTGGTTCACGCTCGCGGCCACGTACGTGATGAACACGTGGCACTCGTGGGCGGCAGGGTCGGTGTCGGGCGTGGTGCTGCACTCGGTTCCGCCGCTGGTGGTGTTCGTCGCCGCTGAAGCGGTCACGGATCTGCGCGACAAGCTGACCGAGGCGGTTGCGGCGGCGTTCACGGAAGCGTCCAGGCGCACGGTGCCAGTCACCGCGGACTTGCCCACGAAGGCCGTTCATGAACCCGTGAAACCCAAGCAGCGCAACAACAAGCGTCCGCAGAGTCGAGTGTCGTTCTCCGAGTATCTGACGATGGCACGTGAAGCGTGGTCGCCTGGTGTCGTGGTGAGTCCGGCGTGGGTGCGCGGTGTCACTGGCTGCTCGCGCGGGCTGTCGTCGCGGTTGGCGGCCACCCTCGCGGCCGAGGTGCAGGGTGGTGACGGCGATGAGTGAGCGCGATGGAGAACTCGTCGGCGTGGACTCCTCCCTGCCTGTGCGGGCGGTGCTCGAAGGCGAGTTCGTGAACGACGTCCCGCCGGTCGAGCGGACGTCGTGGCGTGGGCGGGCCGTGAACTGGTGGCGGCGTTCACCGCGTGTGCCGTTGTGGGCGAAGGATCGCGTTCACGCGGTGCAGGCCGTGAAGGATCTCGTGGTGGCCTTGCTGCGTTCACCGTTCCGGTTCATGGGCGCGGTCGTGCGCGGCCTGGTGGTCGCGGTCCGGTGGTGGCGTTCGTGGGTCACTGTGCGGGACTACCGGGAGGCTGCCGAGCAGTCGGAGAAGCTCGCGGACAAGTTCACCGACATTCGGGAGCTGACGTTGTTCCGGTGGAAGGTCACCGGGGCCACGGTGGTCACGGTGGCGGTCGTGCTCGCGGTGCTCGATCTCGTGTACGGGCACCGGATGCTGTGGATCGCCGGAGGTATCTGCGCGGTGGCGCTGGCGATCCTCGGTCGCCGGAAGGATGGCAGCCCTGGACGTAAGGCGGTGCTCGCCGGTCCGCGCACACTGACGTGGACGATGGACCCTCAGGTGCTCGTGGACGCGTTCCGGGACGCCAAGCTCATCGGGAAGGACGAGACGCTGCGCCTGGTCGACCGGGCCACGCGCAGGGGCGAAGGATGGGCGGTCACCGTCGACCTGCCCGCCACCCGCAAGGCGGCCGACGTCGTCAAGCACAGGGAAGCGCTCGCCTCCGCGCTCGCGGTGGATGAGATCCAGCTCAGTGTGGAGCGGGTGCGCGGCAACGGCGGGCACGCCGGACGGGTGGCGATGTGGGTGGCCGATGAGGACCCCTACGCCAAGCCACCCATCCGGACACCATTGCTGGCGGTGCATCGGTGGGACGCGTGGCGGCCGGTGCCGTTCGGCACCGACGCACGCGGACGCCGGATCGACCTGCCGTTGGTGTGGACGTCGGTTCTGATCGGCGCGATTCCTAGGCAGGGCAAGACAATGGCTGAACGGTTGGCGGCCGCGGGCTTGATCTTAGACCCGCACACCAGGCTGTACGTGGCGGACTTCAAGAACGGCAAGGACTGGAAGGCAGCCGAGCAAGTCGCGCACCGGTTCATGTCCGGCGACGGCAGCGAGCACGTGCTGACGTTCCTGGACTGGCTCGTGGAACTGGTCGCCGATGTCCAGGGCCGCTACCGGCGGATGCAGGATCTCGATGACCTGACGTGCCCGGAGTCGAAGGTGACGCCGGACATGTCCCGTGATCCAGCGCTGGACATGCCGATCACGGCCCTGGTCGTGGATGAGGTTCAGATTCCGTTGGAGGACCGTACTCCCGTTGAGGTGCAAGGGAAGAAGCTCACCGCTGGCGAGTACATCGGCGAGTTGCTGACCTGGCTGGCGAAGAAGGCGCCGGCCGCCGGAGTGATCCTGGTACTCGCGACGCAACGGCCGGACAGCAAGACCATCCCGTCCAGCCTGCGCGCCGTGCTCGGGTCGCGGTTCGCGTTGCGGGTGATGGACTGGCGCGACAGCAACATCATCCTCGGGGAACAGATGAACACACGCGGGTACGACTCCAGTCGTCTCCTGCCCTCCCACAAGGGCGTGGGCATCCTGCGACCCGACGGAGAGACCCAAGCCGGCGCGGATGTGCTCGCGCTGACCGTGCGCACGTTCTACATGCCCAACGAGGACTGGAGGGAGATCTGCCAACGAGGGCGAGCGTTGCGCGAGGCGGAAGGCACGCTCACCGGACACGCGGCGGGGCAGGCATCGCAACCGGTGCTCGACCACGCGGCCGTGGCGAAGGCCATTGGCGGCGGGGCAGCCGCACCCGCTGCCGCCGAACGCGTGGACGAAATCGAGCTAGCGGAACCGCTGGCGTCCGTTGCGGACTACCTCTCCGATGATCTCGGCAGCGACAACGGACGGGACTTCGTACCCACGGCCGAACTCGTGGACGCGTTGGGAGTCGAGCCGAAGGGGTTCGGGCTCGACATGGCCGAGTTCGGCTGTAGTCCCACCCGTGACCGCGTGCCCACCGAGGACGGCGTGAAGCAGGTACGCGGCTACGCCGTCGCCGACATCCGGGCGGCGATCCGGCGTGCCCGCGACGCCGCAGTGATCGAGGCAGAGGTGATCGACGATGATCACTGACCCGTCACAACCCGTCCCATCGGACCCGTCACCCGTCACACATCCTGTGACGGGTACCAAACCGGTACTCACCAGTGGAAACGGGCCACCGTGACGGGTGTGACGCGTGACGGATGACCCGTCACAACCGCAGGAAAACGGCCGTGTGCCGCGCCATCTCGACACAGGCGCGGCACACGGCCGACCCGTCACTACGTGATCGTGCGCCGCCGTGGCCGCGACGCGGCACGCTGGTAGTCGTCCACGAGCCGGGCCAGCGCTTCCGTCCGGTTTCGCCACGGACCGCCATGCACGCGCATCAGGCTCGCGGTCTGCGCCTCCCAGCGACTGCTACGCCGACCGGTCACAGACAACATCGGTTCCAGGAACCCCACCAGGACCGGAGCGTCCTCAGCACCTGCCAGCACCCGCCACCCGGTTCGGGTCGGGTCTGACGACCGCTCAAGCCGGACCGTATCCAGATCCAGCGGCGCAGTCCGCGCAGGGGGCTTCGCGCGGCTCGTTCGCGGCTTGTCTTGCGTGACGGGTTTCGTGACAGGCGGTGCGGGCGGCTCGTCCGCCGGGATGGCGGGGGCTGGCGTCACGAGCCGGGCGAGTTCGGCAGCGGCATCCGCAAGTCGACTCGCGGCCTGCTCCGTGTCACTGTTCGCCAGTACGGCGTGGCGTACCTCGGCAGCCGCCGCCTCCACTGCGGCCACGGCCGCCAGCACGTCACCGTGGTCCGTGACCAGTCGCGCACGGCGGGCACGCTGCCGACACGTCGCGTTGTGGTAACGCGCCGGTCGCCCACGCTTCGCCCCCAGCGACAACGGTTGCCCGCATCCCGCACAGTCCACGACGCACCACCCGATTCGTGACAAGTTTCGTGACGCACGCCGAGCGTAGCAGGGGACGTCACGAAACGCGTCACGAAAGTTGGTCGGCGGTGTCTTTCAGGGACTGCGCGGCCTCGATCAGTCGCCCGATGGTGTCGTCGGCAGGAAATGCTTCGGTCACCAGCCGCTCGAAGGTCTCGGCGTACGGCCGCCGCTCGCGCTCCGCCTCCAGCCACGTCCCGCCGTGCAGGCTGTCGAGGTACACCACGTCCTCGAACTCGTCCTCACGGAACGACAGCAGGGTGAACGACGTCATGCCCGCGAACGCGCCCAGCTCATCCGGTACCAGCCACACCCGTACGCCCGGAAGCTCAGCGAACGCAGCCAAGCGCAGCAACTGATCCGCCATCACGAGCGCACCGCCAACCGGCCGCCGCAGAACCGCCTCTCCCACCACGAGATCCAGTCGCAGCGACGGCCCTTTGCTGAGGTGGAGGGCCGCGCGCTTGCGGTAAGCGTCGCCGTAGTGGCGGTGACCCTGCTCTGACACCGCGTCCACCTGGACGCCGCGCAACGCAGCCTCGTACTCCGATGTCCAGACGACCGGGGGCAACACGTCGAGCCCGACCACCTGCACGTAGCTCGCTTCGGCCTCAACTTCGGCGTGTGTCCACCCGACGCAGGACGAGGCATCACCGGACAGCAGATCGAACCTCAGAGGATCACGTGCGCGCTGCGCTCCCAGTACGACGGGCTTCCGTCGTTCGTCGCTGACCTTATACACCAGAGCAAGCGCGACGACGTCAACGTCAACGATCGGGACAAGCGCGTTCTGCATCATGGACGTCTTGGCCGACGACCAACCCACACGCTCGCCTACCTCCGCCAGGCTCAAGTCGCTTTCCTTGCGCCACAACGCAAGTGCACGACCAACCGCGCGGTTCTGAAGGTTGGATTTGAAGTTCTTGGGCATAGTCGGCTCGCTCGGTAAGTTGTGAAGCTGACGCGGTGCCGCACACCGCGTCAGCTCCCCTTGCCAACCCCGGTTGTGTGAGACGGAGTCCGGAGGCTGGCGGCTTTGTGTCCTCAAGAGACAGACTTACGTCTTGCCGTTTCGTCGCCGGGAGGACATATGGCGTCGTACAGACGGACAATCAGCGCTTTGGAAGCGGCCTCGTCCAAGCTTCTCGCGTCAAGCGCGCGAATGACCTTCTCGTAGCCCCTGATCGCGTCCTTCGCTTCGGCAAAGAGACTGGAGTTCTCCGTATCCACCCACACCAGCGGTTCGTACTTCGCAAAGGTCATGTGAGTGAACGGCCCCGCCATGCCCGGATGCGCGCCAAGAGCAGCGGGCACGATCCGGATCGTCGTGTTCGCCCACTTCGCCATGAGCAGGAGATGGAGCAGCTGTCCGGCGTGCACTTCGGCGCCACCGACGCACAGGTTCAGCGCCAACTCGTGGATGAAGAACGTGCACTTCTTGCCGCCGCGAAGGAGCTCCTGCATCGCAAGCTGCGCCTTCACCCGATCTTGCAGCTCGGACTCCGGCACCGTGGAGGAAGTGAGTAGCACCTCACGCATGTAGTCGACCGTCTGAAGAAGCAGCGGCACCGCGTGCGTGTGCCAGCTCGTCAGCGTCTCGGCCACCGCCAGGTTTTCGACGGCGGTGCGAAGCCAGACCGGCGCACAGGTGCCGTGTTGCTGCCACCACCCCTTGACGTGCGCTACCGGATACAGCGACAGCAGGTGGGCGACTTCAGCGGCCTTGGCTCGACAGGCGCCCAGCAACGTCGCGATTTCGATCTGACTCGCTCCGCCTTTGCCGTTCACCACATCCGAGAGCTTGGCCTCGTCCCAGTCCACGATTTCGGCGACCGCGCGCGAGGTCAGGCCTGCACCCGCGATGGCCGCACGGACGCCGGCGCCGAACTCCCGTCCACACGCGGTGGAAGTCCTCTTTGGCATGTGTCTAGTTCCTCGCGCTGGTTCGGAGAATGGCCCGGACGCCTTCGAGTGCCATGCGCAGCTCTTCACGCGCCCACACAGCCTTCTGTGCGGCGTCAGTGCAGCGACGGAGGTAGTGCCTGCCGAGCAGCACGACGTAGAGCGGAGGCAGCACCAGCCAGAGGAGGAACAGAAAGATCCCCGTTGCGTCCCACACCATGCGTCACCGCCTCCGTAGGCCTCAGATCCGCCGACATCAGCTTCTTGGACGGCAGATCGGGTGTAAATGACCAGGCAGAGACCTAAAGCGACTTCTCGCGACCTACACTCATCGGCGCTGACATTAGCGAGACGGAGGGGTCGGCCGATGAGTTCCTCACCTCGGAACGGGCAGCCACGCACGTTGTTCGGTGAGCTGCTCCGGCAGCGGCGACAGACCGCGCAGGAGTTCAGCGAGCAGGCCGAGACTTTCGCGCGTGAACATGGCCTGGACGCAACGCTCAGCCCGCGCCATGTGCAGCGCCTCGCGTCCGGCGTCACGTCTGAGGGGCGGCCAGTCCGGAGCGTGCACCAGTCGACGCGCCGACTGCTTGAGGAAATGCTCGGGGTCCCCATTGCCCGACTACTTGAGCCGGTGCGGAAGTCAGAGAAGAACTGGCGACATCCCACCGAAGAAGATCTTGGATTGCGTGCGAGGATTGCAGCAGGGCGAAACCTCGATACCGAGACTGTCTCCTTGCTTCGGCGCAAACTCGACATAACCCGAGTTATTGATCGCCGACTCGGAGCATCGGCACTACTCGGCGAGCTTCGCGGCCAAATCGCTCAGATCGAGCGCGTGTTGTGCGACGTACTGAATCAACAGGTCCGTTCAGAACTTGCAGAAGTTCTGGTCGACGCGTCCGCACTCGCCGGATGGCAGTCACTAGATCAAGGTCTGGTCGAGGACTCGTGGGAGCACTACAACACTGCGAGAATGGCGGCACGCGAAGCAGGCTCGTACGCATTGGAGGCGTACGCCTGCGCAGGGCAAGCTGTCGTACTGCTCGACATTGGAGAAACACGAGCAGCCGTCGAACTCACTGAATACGCCCGAACAATCGCGAAGGGGCGAGTGCCCAAGCTTCTCTATTCATGGCTGACCGCGGGCTACGGTGAAGCCTGCGCGGCAGACGGAGAGAAACAGACATGCATACGAGTGTTCGATGAGGCGTTGCACTCAATATCGGATACGGTGGACAACTCCGACACGCCGTATCTGGTCTTTGACTCAACCCACCTGGCGCGGTGGCGAGGCAATGCGCTCGCTCGCCTCGGCGCACGGGAAGCGATCGATGTACTAACCGACGTCCTGCGTCGACTTGATCCGACATTCGCGCGAGCCGAGACGGCACTCAGGGTCGACCTCGTTCAGGTCCTGGCGGTTAATGACGAGAAAGAAGAAGCAGCCGCACATGCGGAGCGTGCGCGGCTGCTTGCTGCCCAGATTGGATCGGTGCGTCAAGGAAAGCGCCTCGCTGTTATGCAGCAGAGCCTCGGCTACTGACCGTCTCGCCGTGGTCGGCTAGGCATTCTGGA
Source organism: Lentzea atacamensis (assembly GCF_003269295.1). Taxonomy (GTDB): domain Bacteria; phylum Actinomycetota; class Actinomycetes; order Mycobacteriales; family Pseudonocardiaceae; genus Lentzea; species Lentzea atacamensis. The sequence goes on from NZ_QLTT01000002.1 coordinate 534,490, forward strand.
CGCCAGCAGGTCCGCTGCCTGCTTATCTGCGCTTGGAACCCACGCCGCGTAGACGCGCAGTGTTGTTGCACCGCCGCCACCGTGGCCGAGGCGACCGGCGACGGTTCGGAGGTCCACGCCGGCCGTGAGCAACTCTGTCGCGCTGTAATGCCGGAGTTCGTGCAGATGGGTTTTCAAGTCCAGACCTGCGGCCATCCGCGAATACCGATGTGTGACGCCGTCGGGGTCTGCGTGCCGGTCGTGTCCAGCGGCATAGGAGAAAAGAAAAGTCTCGTTCGTAACTGGGACGCCTGCTGCTTCGCAGCGAGCGCGTACACGCTCAATCCACGTGGCGAGCAGGTCGGTTGTGGTTGGATCAACGCTGATCCGCCGAATCTGGTGCGACTTGGTTTCTTTTTCGATCAGTTTCCCGTCGCGAATCACGATGTTGGTGCGCGCTTCCACAACAGCGCGACATCCTTCAGTCTCGCAATTGTGCGGATCGGGCTTGGCATGGTCGAAGACGACCCGTGGCAAGCGGAGTGCGAGCAGCTCGCCACGGCGAAGCCCAGTGACCATTGTGAGCCAAACCAGGGTGCCCCACTGTTCGTCTTCTTCCCACGCCTTGTTGACGAGGAGTGCAGCCTGCTCGGGAGTCGGAGGATCGGGATTCGGTCGAGGTGCCCTAGGCTTCTTTGCGGCGTCCACAGGGTTGAAGGCGATCCAGTTCCAACGTACAGCTGCGTTCAGCGCACCGGACATCACAGCGTGAATCTGGCGGATAGACGATGGACCGAGCGGCTTGCAAGAGTGCGGCTTGCACCGGTCATCGCAATTGTGGTCCCTCTCGGTGCGGTGATCGATCAGCTTCATCCGTGGCTTGCAGCGACGGCGGCATCGCTTCACGTCGGTGGCGAAGTCCTCGAAGGCTTTCGGCCCGAGCTGGAGGAGGCGAGTCAGCGTTACGTCGCCGAATGCAGGACGGAGATATCTGCGGACGTACATCTTGTATCCGCTGAGAGTGGTTTCTTCGATGTCGTGGCCGGATAGCCATTCATCCAGGACTTCGCCGAATTTGGCATTGCTGCGGCTGGTCTTCTTCGTGGCGATCTGCGCGCGGAAGCTGTCACGCAGCTCGATCGCCTCGTCCTCAGTGGGGGCCTGACCTGACAGGACGATGTCCTTGCCCGTGACCTTGTCCTGTCCGAGGCCGTACACGCGCACCTGGTAGGTGTTGCCGCGCTTGCGGATGCCGGTGAGGTCCTTGACCAGCTTCTTCCTGCCCATGAACAGGCACGGTACGCCGGATTTACAGGACAAACGGCAGGACAAGATCCATTCGAACACCAGAACGAGTGAGTCTGTGGGCGGGTGTCTGTGCAGGTGAAAGCAATGTTGATCTATCTGACTATCCACTTTGGAGTGGCAAAAGCCTGTGGATTAAAAGTCTCCTGCTCTGCCAATTGAGCTAGCAGCCCTCGCCGCGACAGCCTACCGATCGTGGTCGGCGGGTGTCGCACGGGTTGCCAACCTCACGCTTGACGGATCTCGCCAACCCAAACGATCACGAGAGCGGCAGTGGGAGGATTGGGCAAGAGCGAGAGCGGATCCAAGTACCGCTGACCACTCAGAACCGGCTTCCATCGGAGTACGTCAGAACACCGACTCCGAGGAGCCAGCACATGCCGCTCAACCACTACGTCACCCTGGGCCGATCCGGCCTCCGAGTAAGCCCGCTCGCACTGGGCGCCATGACCTTCGGCGAGGACCCGGGATCAGCCGGCTGCAGCGTCGAGGAGTCCGGGAAGATCCTCACCGCCTACCTCGACCGCGGCGGAAACTTCATCGACACCGCCAACTTCTACACCAACGGCCACTCCGAGAAGATCCTCGGCGACTACTTCCGCAGGCGCGGCAACCGCGACCGGGTCGTGCTCGCCTCCAAGTTCTTCTTCAACATGCACCCCGGCGATCCCAACGGCGGCGGGGCCGGGCGGAGTGCCATCCGCAAGCAGCTCGACGAGACGTTGCGGCGGCTGCGGACGGACTACCTGGACCTCTACTGGCTGCACAACTGGGACCGGAACACCCCGATCGAGGAGACCATGAGGGCCCTCGACGATCTGGTGGGATCGGGCAAGGTGCGGTACATCGGGTTCTCCAACGTGCCGGCCTGGGTGACGGCCAGGGCGCAGACGATGGCCGAGCTGAACCGGTGGACGCCGTTGATCGCGTTGCAGGTCGAGTACTCGTTGCTGGCGCGGACGGTGGAGGGCGAGATTGCGCCGATGGCGCGGGACACGGGGATGGCGCTGGTGCCGTGGAGTCCGCTCAAGAACGGGTTCCTCAGCGGCAAGTACAAGAGGAACGTGCAGGTCAGCGACTCGACGAGGGCCAAGTTCGTCAATGCGCCCACCGAGGACGACTTCAAGGTCATCGACGTGGTCACCGCGATCGCCGAGCAGCACGGCACCACTGAAGCGGCTGTGTCGCTGGCCTGGCTCCGGGCGCGGGAGGGCACGGTGGTGCCGATCATCGGCGCGCGCAAGCTCGAGCACCTGGAGAGCAACCTCGAGGAGGTCACGCTCAGCCAGGAGCAGATCGATGTGCTCAACGACGTCTCCGCGCCTGACCTCAACTACCCCGCGCCGCTGCACGGCGAGCTCAGGGCCATGTTGCAGTTCGCCGGCACGACGGTGGACGGCGAGGCGTCGGGCGTCTACCCGCCGTTGCTCCAGAGCAGCGTTCGCTACTGAGGTAGAGCCTGCTCCACCTGATCAACGGCAGCGCACGTGACTGTGCGAGAAGCCCGCAGTTGGAAACCTGTGTTCAAGCCGAAAAGGGGAGGCACAGGATGAAGAAGACGCTGGTAGGAGTGCTGGCAGCGGCCATGCTGTTCACGGGAACGGCCATGGCCGCGCCTGCGACCACGGTGCAGAAGCAGCTTGACGGGCTCACCAAGCAGCACGAGTTTCCGGCTGCGCTCGCGACCACCACCGAAGGCAACGGCAGGACGACCGCGTACACGTCGGGCACGGCCGAGCTGGGCAAGAACGTGCCGGTGCCCAGGAACGGGCAGGTGCGGGTCGGGTCCAACACCAAGGCGTTCGTCGCCGCCGTGGTCATGCAGCTCGTCGCGGAGAAGAAGGTCGAGCTGGACGCGCCGGTCACGAAGTACCTGCCCGGCGCGATCAAGGACGAGCGGATCACCGTCCGGCAGCTGCTCAACCACACCAGCGGGCTCGCGAACTACACGCAGTACATGGGGCTCGACAAGTTCGAGGAGCTTCGGCACCGGTACTTCGAGCCGCGCGAGTTGCTGGACATCGGCAACGCGCACCCGCCCACCCACGAGCCCGGTGCGAAGTTCAAGTACAGCAACACGAACTACGTGCTGCTGGGCTTGCTCATCCAGAAGCTCACCGGCCGGCCGGTGGCGGAGAACGTCGACCAGCGGATCGTCAGGAAGCTCAACCTCCGCGACACCTACTGGCCCGGCGTCGGCGAGCAGGACATCAACGGCAAGCACCCGCACGGATATGCCAAGACCGGCAACGGTGTCGAGGACGTCACCGAGCTCGACCCCTCGTGGGGCTGGGCGGCCGGGCAGATCATCTCGACGACCAAGGACCTCAACGCCTTCTACCGCGGCCTGCTCAAGGGTGATCTGTTGCCGCAGAAGGAACTCGACGAGATGCGCAAGACCGTCGACACCGCGGGAGAGATGTGGCCGGGTGTCAGGTACGGGCTCGGCATCGCCAGCTTCTCGCTCACGTGCGGTGGCCAGTACTGGGGTCACGGCGGCGACATCCACGGGTACGAGACGCGGGGTGGTGTGACTGAGCAGGGCAGGGCGTTCGCCGTTGCCGTCACGGCATTGCCCGGCACGTTCTTGGACACGCCGGAAGAAGCGGCGCAGGCGCACGATGCGGTCCTGGCCACTGTGGACAGTGCTCTGTGCGGTGCGAAATGATGTTCGTAGCGGCACTGACAGCCCTGTCGCTGGCGATTCCCCAGCAGCTGGACCAGATCGTCCAGGAGGGCACGCCCGGCGTGGAGGCGCACGCCAACGGCCGCAACTTCGCCGCGGGCAACGCGCCGGTCAACGGCAGGGTGCGGATCGGCAGCATCACCAAGTCGTTCGTGGCGGTGGCGACCCTGCAGCTCGTGGCCGACGGCAAGGTCGAGCTCGACGGGCCGGTGAACAAGTACGTGCCGCAGGTCAAGGACAGTCGCGTCACCGTGCGCCAGGTTCTGCAGCACACCAGCGGATTGCCGGACTACACGCGGGCACTTGGTGTAGCCAAGATCGGTGACGTGCGGAACGTGCACTTCGAGCCGCACGAACTGCTGGACGCGGGGCTGAAGCAACAACCGTCGTTCCAGCCCGGCGAGAAGTACGAGTACAGCAACACGAACTACGTCGTCGCCGGCCTCCTGATCCAGAAGGTGAGCGGGCGGCCGGTCGGCGAGGCGATCCAGGCCGTCATCAGCGAGGCCGGACTCGACCACACGTACTGGCCGAACCAGGGCGAGCAACGGATCCGGGGCAGGCACGCCCGCGCGTACGCGTTGAGCGACCTGCAGGACCCGAAGTCGGAAGTCGTCGACGCCACCGAGTTCGACCCGTCCGTCGCCTGGGCGTCCGGTGCGATGGTCTCCACGCCCGCCGATGTCGCCAAGTTCTACGAGACGCTGCTCAAGGGTGGTCTGCTGCCTGCGAAGCAGCTCGACGAGATGCGCAGGACCGTCGCCGTCGACGAGAAGAGCGGCTACGGACTCGGCCTGGAGAGCACCAAGCTGAGCTGCGGCGGGGTCTCGTGGGGGCACGGCGGAGCGATCCACGGCTGGGCGTCGCTCGGTGCCGCCACCGACAACGGACGCAGTGCCGCGGTCACGCTCACCGCGCTGCCCGGCACGTTCGGCAAGGATCCGGCCAGGACGTACCAGCAGATCGTCCAGGTCATGGACACCGCGCTCTGCAAGAAATGATCACTCGCGGGCGTACCGGAGCACCCAGAGCATGTCCTGCTCGGTGACCGGTCCGTCCGCGATGCACGCCCAAAGCCAGTCCGTCAGCGAGTCCGGATCGATGCCCGCCCCGATCAGCACCAGCTGAGTCGGGGCGTCGTCGACTCGGGTGAACGAGATGTACCCGCCGACGACGTGCAGCATGAACGTGCCGTGCTCGAACCGGGCGAAGCCCTTGGCGCGGAACAACCCCTCGGGCCGCGCCTGCAGGAAGTCCATGAACAGCTTGGGATGCAGGAACTCCGAGGACTCGAACGTCACGCTGTCGTAGGAAGCGTGCGCGTGCGTCGAGTGGTCGTCCAGATCGTCGAACGACAGCTGGCGCGGGCCCATGTCCGGTGGCCGCACCTCGAACAGCAACGCAGGGTCGATCCGCCCGTACGACACGGGCAGCACCGGCGCCTCGCAAGGCAGCGACGGCAACGAGTCGACCCGGTCGACCTTGTTCAGCACCACCAGATCCGCCAGCGCGAGATCGCGGTCCAGATGCGGCACGGCGCCGAGCTCGACGGCGTCGACCACGTAGATCAGCCCGCCGTACTCGACGCCTGGCGCCTGCAGCACCATCCTGATCAGCGTCGACGGCTCGGCAAGGCCGGACGCCTCGATCACGATGACGTCGAGGTCCGCCGAGGCCAGCTTCACCAGCATGGCGTCCAGCTCGGTGCCGTCCACCGCGCAGCACAGGCAGCCGTTCGACAGCGACACCATCGAGTCGACCTGCGCCGACACCGCGAGCGCGTCGATGTTGATCCGCCCGAAGTCGTTCACCACGACGCCGATCCGCGTGCCGCCTGACGTGCGCAGCAGGTGGTTGAGCAGGGTGGTCTTGCCGGAACCGAGGAAGCCGGCGAGCACTACGACGGGGATCACGGCCGTCCAGGCTACCTACCGCAGCGCGATCAGCTTCGCCAGTGCCTCGTCCAGCGGCATGTCGGTCGCCGCGGGGAACACGATCAGCTGGTCCACGCCGAGGTCCTCGTACTGCCGCACCACCGACGCGTCCAGCGGAGCTGTCGCGACGATGTTGATGGCCAGTGCGCCGAGTTCGTCCGGTCGTTCGGTGACCGCGGAGAGCCGGCGGATGCGCTTCAGGTTCGCCGCGGTCTCCTCGGGGGTGCCGATGCCGATCCACGCGTTTCCGCGCGTCAGTGCACGTCGCAAGGCCCCGTCGGAAGCTCCGCCGACGGCGATCCTGACGTTGGAGGGCCGCGGGTGGGCGTCGATGCCGCTGAACGACACGTGCTTGCCCTCGAAGGCCGGCTCGGGTGAGTGCCACAACGCCCGCATCGCGTCGATGTACTCGTCGGTGCGCTGGCCGCGGCCAGCGAACGGCACGCCGACCGCGGCGAACTCCTGGGGCAGGTAGCCCGCGCCGACGCCGAGCGTGAACCGGCCGTTGCTCAGCACGTCGAGCGACGCCACCTGCTTCGCGAGCACGACCGGGTTGCGCTGCGGGAGGATCACGATGCCGGTGCCCAGCTCGAGCCGGGTCGTGGCCGCGGCCACGAAACCCAGGCTGACCAGCGGGTCGAGCAGCGGCGTGTCCGGCTCCGACGGCGACGGGTCGACCCGCGGGCTCGGCAGCACGACGTGCTCGGACGTCCACCACGACCGGTAGCCGAGCTGTTCCACCAGCTCCGCCAGGCGGAGCGTTTCGGCGGGGGCGATCGTGTCGCCCATGTTCAGTCCCTGAACCCCCATGTCCATGATCACTTCAACGCGATGGTGACGCCGGTCATTCCCCCGGACTCAACAAATCCGCCTCACGAGGCATTGAGTCAGCAAGAAGGGGGCGATGATGACCGAGTTCGTGGCTGCCGCGCTGGCTTTTCCGACGGTGCTGTTCAGCTTGCTGGTGCTCGTGGTGCTGGCGTACTGGCTCACCGTCGCGTTGGTGGGTTTGGACTTCGACGCCCCGGTGCTGCCGATCTCGATCTCGGTCTTCGTCGTGATCACGTGGTTCGCCGCGCTGGTCGGCACGGTGCTGACGCCGGAGGGCAAGCTCCGCTACGCCGTCCTCGCCGGCGCGCTTCTGGTGGGCGCGCTCCTCACCAAGATCGTCCTGATCCCGGTCCGGAACTGGGCGAAGCCGGAGAAACCCGCCTCTCGCAACGACTTCGTGGGCCGCACGGCGATCGTGAAGACGACGCGGGTCACCGAGAACTACGGCCAGGCAGAGGTCACCGCCGACGACGGCGGAACGGCTGTCGTGCAGGTGCGAGCCGCGAGCAGCACCGAACTGAAAGCGGGCGAAACCGCGCTGATCTTCGACTACGACGCGGAAGGCGAGTTCTTCTGGGTCGTGGACATCACCACAGGGGGCTGACATGGGTGCGATTTCAACGGGGCTGCTCGTGCTGATCGCGGTGATCGTCGTCGTGCTGATCTTGGCGATGATCACGCTGAGCAGGCTGTTCAAGAAGTGTGAGCAGGGCAAGGCGCTGATCGTCTCGAAGATGCGCAAGGTCGACGTGACCTTCACCGGCACGGTCGTGCTACCGGTGTTGCACAGATGCGAGACGATGGACATATCGGTGAAGACCATCGAGATCCGCAGGGCCGGCAACGAGGGCCTGATCTGCCGCGACAACATCCGCGCGGACATCCGCATCACGTTCTTCGTGCGGGTCAACAAGACCGTCGAGGACGTCATCAAGGTCGCGCAGGCGATCGGCACCGAACGCGCGAGCCACGAGGCGACACTGCAGGAGCTGTTCAACGCCAAGTTCTCCGAGGCGCTCAAGACCGTCGGCAAGCAGCTCGACTTCGTGGACCTCTACACCCACCGCGACGAGTTCCGCGACCGGATCGTCCAGGTCATCGGCACCGACCTCAACGGCTACAGCCTCGAGGACGCGGCCATCGACTACCTGGAGCAGACGCCGCTCAAGCAGCTGGACCCGGCGAACATCCTGGACGCGCAGGGCATTCGCAAGATCACCGAGCTGACCGCGATCGAGCACGTCAAGACCAACGAGTTCACCCGCAACGAGGAGAAGGAGATCACGCGCCAGAACGTCAGCGCGCGTGAGGCGATCCTCGAGCTCGAACGGCGCCAGGCGGACGCGGAGATCAGGCAGAAGCGCGAGATCGAAACCGCCCGCGCGCAGCAGGAGGCGGAGACCCAGAAGGTCCAGGCAGAGGAACGCCTCAAGGCCAACACGGCGTTCATCCGCACGGAGGAGCAGCTCGGCATCCAGGCCGAGAACAAGGCACGCGAGATCGCCGTGGCGGAGAAGAACCGCGAGCGCGTGATCGCCGTCGAGACCGAGCGCATCGAGAAGGACCGCCTGCTGGAGGTCATCGCGCGCGAACGCGAGACGTCGCTGCGCATGATCGAGAAGGACAAGGAGCTCGAGCACGAGCGCCGCGCCATCGCCGACCTGGTGCGCGAGCGGGTCGCGGTCGAGAAGACCGTGGCCGAGCAGGAGGAGAACATCAAGCGGCTGCGCGCGGTCGAGGAGGCCGAGCGCGAGCGGCAGCAGATCGTGATCATGGCGGAGGCCGAGGCGCAGCAGTCGCTGGTCAAGGACATCAAGGCCGCAGAGGCCGCGGAACAGGCCGCGCAGCACAAGGCTCGCGAGGTCGTCGTGCTCGCCGAGTCCCGCCAGCAGGCCGCGGATCTCGACGCCCGCGCCAAGATCCGGCTCGCCGAGGGCATCCAGGCCGAGACCGCCGCGGCCGGCCTCGCGAACGTCCAGGTCAGGGAACGCGACGCCGAGGCCATCGAGAAGGTCGGCCGCGCCGAGGCCGTCGTCGACCGGGAGAAGGCCCTGGCCGACGCCGAGGGCATCAAGGAACGCCTCAAGGGCGAGGCGGAAGGCCTGTCGCACAAGGCGGAGGCGATGGCCGCGCTCGACACCGCGACCCGCGAGCACGAGGAGTACCGCCTGCGCCTGGAGGCCGAGAAGGAGATCAGGCTCAGGGGCATCGACGTGCAGCGCCAGATCGCCGAGGCGCAGGCGATGGTGCTGGCCGCCGGGCTGGAGAAGGCCGACATCGACATCGTCGGCGGCGACACGATGTTCTTCGACAAGATCGCCAGTGCGATCACCGCCGGCAAGCAGGTCGACGGGTTCGTCGGCAGCTCGGACGTCGTGCAGGCGCTCGGTGCCAAGTGGATGGACGGGTCGCAGAGCTTCCCCGAGGACCTGACCAGGATCCTAAGCTCGTTCACCACCGGTGACGCGCAGAACCTCGCGGCCGCGTTGGCCCTGACCCAGATGGCCAAGGTCAACGGGCAGAACGCATGACGCAACTCGACGCCGGCACCTACGAGGTGCTGCGGGCCCGGCTGGCCGAGCAGGCCACCGGGCTCGCCAGGAGCACCGAGGCGCTGAACGACCGGCGCGTCGAGACGTTCGGCAGCACAGCGCTCGAACTCGTTGCCACCGAACGGATTCGCACCGAGAACAACTGCGTACCGCGCGACATCGTGCCTCTCGGTGACCTGATGCTGTTCGGCTACAACGTGTTCATGGGCCTCAAGCCCGAGACGACGGTCAACGACGTCTTCGCGGTCCACGGCAAGGACTTCGGCGCGGTCGAAGCGGAGTTCCTGAACGATCCCAAGTTCCGCAACGACTTCGCCGAGCTCTACCGGTACTACCGCGACACACGGCTGCTCCAGCTGCGGATCGTCGAGTCACGGCTGCTCGCGGTGTTCCAGACCGGTGCGCGGATCGAGGACATCCGCGTGCTGCGCTGGGACATCGCGGTCGACGGCACGGTCACCTATCTCGACAACCGCGGCGACCGCGACCACGTGTTCCCGCCGTCGCACGACGTCACGTGGGTCGAGACCACCCGTGAGCAGCACGTGCTCGGCCGCCACCCGCACATCGCGATCGAGAACGAGGTCTTCGTCGAGACGGTCGGCGGCACGCTGACCGTCAAGATCGAGAACAACACCGAGACCGGCGAGGGCGTCTACGAGGAGCCCGTCGACGAGCCGCTGCAGAGCCTCGCGGACGCGGACGTGCACTACGCCCGCGTCGGTCCCCTGATCCTGCTGCGCATCCGCCCGTACAACGAGACGGTGTGGCGGCACCTGGTCTTCAACACCCGCACCAAGGCGGTGGCGAGGCTCGACGGCATCGGCCAGGCGTGCCAGCGGCTGCCGGAGGACCAGGGGATCATCTTCCCCGGCGGCTACTACCTCGTCACAGGTGCGGACAAAACGTTCGACATCGACACGGACGACCTGGAGTTCGAGCGGGTCATCCGGTCGGCGAACGGCGAGGACGTGCTGTTCGTCTACCACGCCCGCCGCGAGGGTCGCAGCTTGTTGTTGCCCTACAACGTGATCCGCAAGGAGGTCGCCACCCCGTTGGTGTGCCACGGCTACTCGCTCTTCGCCGACGGCACGCTGGTGATCTTCCGCGAGACCGGCTCCGAACCCGTGCGCGTGCACCCGATGCAGGTCTGGCGCACGCCGTTCCTGCAGGACGAGGTGCTGCCCGAGCAGGCAGGCCCCCTCGCCCGCATCGGCAACGCCGAACTCGTCCGCGGCATCTCGGACTGCCTGAGCATCACGCGCATGGCCGCCGAGATGACCCCGAACGCGCCGGTGTTCGAGGGCCTGATCGCCCTGTGCACCAGGGTGATCGACAGCGTCCACTGGCTGGCTGAGCTGGGGCTGAGGGAAGACGTCCTGGCCGTCCGCGCCACCGCGGAACAGGTGCTGGACGAGTTCGAGGCCGTCCGCAAGCTCACCGAGCACGCCGCCGAGCAGCTCCGCACCGCTTCCGAGAAGCTCGCCTCGCTGGTCCGGCGGGCCAGGTCTGCGGCGCCGAGAAGTGCCGACGAGTGGGTCCGGCTGCTGGCCGACCTGCGGTCCGCCCAGGGCCGCCTGATCACCCTCAAGGACCTCAGGTACGTCGACCTCGGCGAGATCGACCGCCGCGAAGCCGAGCTCGTCGAGGAACTGGGCGCGTCAGCACGCCGCGCCGTCGCGTTCCTCAGCGGCGAGGGCGCGTTCACCCAGTACCACGAGGAGATCGACCAGATCGCGGCCGCGGAGCTGAAGACCGCCGCCGAGGCGAAGCCGCTGCGCGAACGGCTCGCGCAGCAGCAGGCCGGCCTGGAGGTGCTGACCGAGGTCGTCAGCACGCTCGACGCCGCCGACACGACCACCCGCACGACGATCCTCGCGAGCATCGGCGAGGTCCTGGCCGCGGTGAACCGCGCACGCGCCACAGTGGACGGTCGCAGGGCTCATCTCGCCTCCGCGGAGGGCCGGGCGGAGTTCGCCGCCGAGTTCGCACTGCTCGGCCAGGCCATCACCGGCGCGCTCGCGGCCGCGGACAGTCCGCAGCGCTGCGACGACCAGCTCGGCCGGTTGCTGCTGCAGCTGGAGAACCTGGAGTCGCGGTTCGGCGAGTTCGACGACTTCCTCGCCCAGATCGGCTCCAGGCGGACGGACGTCTACGAGGCCTTCTCCGCCCGCAAGCAGACGCTGCTCGACGAACGGGCGCGCAAGGCCGACAGACTCGTGCAGTCGGCCGAACGCGTACTCGGTACGATCCGCCGTCGCGTCGGGAAGCTCACCTCGACCGACGAGATCAATACATACTTCGCCGGCGATCCCATGGTCGCCAAGGTCCGCAACGTCGCGAACGAGCTGCGCCGGCTCGGCGACGTGCGGGCGGACGAGCTCGACGCGAGTCTGCGCGATGCCCGGCAAGAGGGAGGCCGGGCACTGCGGGACCGGGCCGATCTGTACGACGGCGCGTCGATCGTGCTCGGTCGTCACCGCTTCCCGGTGACGACCGAGCCGATGAACCTCACCCTGGTGCCGCGCGACGGCCGGCTGTTCTACGCGGTCACCGGCACCGACTACCGCAGCGAGGTCACCGACCCGGAGTTCGCAGGGACGAAGAGGTTCTGGGACCAGCTGCTGGTCTCGGAAACGCAGGACGTCTACCGGTCCGAGCACCTCGCCGCCTGCCTGCTCGCCGAAGGCCGCACCGACGTCGCCAACGCTGCTGCCGAACGCTACGACGAGGGTTACGAGAAGGGCGTCCACGACCACGACGCCGCGAAGATTCTCGCGGTCCTGCAACGACTTCACGCCGGTGCCGGACTCCTGAGGTATCCGCCGGCGACCCGTGCGGCAGCGCAGATCTTCTGGTCCGAACAGCCGGAAGACCAGCGGGCGGTGTGGGCGCGCAAGGCCGAGTCACTGGCCCGTGCGCGCATGATTTTCGGTGGCACCCATGGCATTCCGGAGCTGACAAGGCAGTTCGGCCTGGACGAACTGGCTTCCGAGTACCTGTTCGAGGAACTCGCCTGCGAGCCGAAGGGATTCGTCACCAGCAAGGCCGCCCGCGCGGTGATCGACAGGTTCCGCGCGGTGGTGACCGAGGACCTGTCCGATCGCGACCTGATCGAGGCGTGGCTGCGGGCGTTCCTCGGAGACGAGGACTGCCCGGAGTTCCCCGAGGTCGTCGCCGTCCTCCTCACCGACCTTCCGCGCTACGACTCCAGCGCCGCGCTGACCGAGCCGGTCACCGGCCTGCTCGGCACGCATCCCAGGATCGAAGGCCAGTCGATGGAGCTCCGCCTGGACGAGACCCTGACCAGGCTGCGCCACTTCCACCGCGAACAGGTCCCCGCGTTCCGCGCCTACCAGCGGCAACGCGACGAGCTCATCGCACAGGAACGCCGCCGGCTCCGGCTCGACGACTACCGCCCGGCGGTGCTGAACACGTTCGTGCGCAACCGGTTGCTGAACGAGGTCTACCTGCCGTTGATCGGCGACAACCTCGCCAAGCAGCTGAACGACGGCACGGGCCTGCTGATGCTGATCTCCCCGCCCGGCTACGGCAAGACGACGCTGATGGAGTACGTCGCGAACCGCCTGGGCATGGTGTTCGTCAAGGTCAACGGCCCCGCACTGGGCAGCGGCGTCACGTCACTCGACCCGGAGGAGGCACCGAATGCCACGGCCCGTCAGGAGGTCGAGCGGATCAACTTCGCGTTCGCCCTGGGCAGCAACGTTCTGCTGCACCTCGACGACATCCAGCACACATCGCCTGAGCTGCTGCAGAAGTTCATCTCGCTGTGCGACGCACAACGACGCGTTGACGGCGTGTGGGACGGCGAGGCACGCACGTTCGACCTGCGGGGCAAGCGGTTCGCGGTGTCGATGGCAGGGAACCCGTACACCGAGACGGGCCGCGCCTTCCGCGTTCCGGACATGCTCGCGAACCGCGCGGACGTGTGGAACCTCGGCGACGTGCTGTCCGGTCGCGACGCCCTGTTTGCGTTGAGCTACCTGGAGAACGCGTCCGCCGCCAACCCGACGCTGAACGGCGTCGACGTGGAACCGTTGGTGCGACTGGCGAACGGCGAGAGCGTCCGCCACGAGCACGAGACCGTCGAGCTGGAACGGATGCTGTCCGTGGTGCGGAAGCTGCAGCGGATCCAGGAGGTCGTGCTCAAGGTCAACCAGGAGTACATCGCGTCGGCGGCGAGCGGTGGCTCGTTCCTGTTGCAGGGCAGCTATCGCAACATGAACCGGATGGCGGCCAGGATCGTCCCGGCGATGAACGACGACGAGGTCGAGGCGTTGATCGACGACCACTACCTCGGCGAGGCCCAGCTGCTCGGCACCCGAGCGGAGGAGAACCTCCGCCGACTGGCCGAGTTGAAGAGCTAATCGCAGTCGAAGTCCAGCTCGTCGAGCTCGCGGCCCTTGTGGTCGCGAAAATCGATCAGGTGGTGGTTCTCGACGTACTCGCACAGCTCCTTCGGCGTGAGCGGCCACGGCAGGCAGCGCTCGAAGTGCTTGTAGTCGCACCGCAGCAGGTCGAAGACGTCATGTGGCCGCGACGTCGTCGTCGGCACAGACGAGGTGGGCGCCGGCTTCTGCCGGGGAAGCGGTTTGGCGGCCACCGGAGGAGGTGGCGGTGCGGTGGTGGTGACCACCACAGGACCGACGGCGGAGACGGTCGTGGTGGCGGTGGCGGTGATGGTCTCCGGTGGCAGGGGTGGCGGAGCCACCAGCCGGATGTCCACCGGTTTGTCCGGAGGGGCCGCGAACAACGCCGCGACCAGGGCAGCGCCCATCACCGCCACCGCGGCTGCCAAGTAGCCGCGGCGTCTGACACGAGTCATCGCTTTCGCTCCCCAGGTTCCGCCTGCCCGGTAGCCGCCGTCCCCGTGGAATCGTTGCGCCCGCTAACGGTGTTACGGGTTTGGCTCAACCTGTCTTGTCCGGCCCCGCGCCGGTCAGCGAAATGCGCAGGATCACCCGTTGCTCGCGTTCCATCGCGGCCCGGTAGTCGTTCCAGTCGTCGTGCTCGCCGGAGACCGTCCGGTAGTACTTCACCAGCAGATCCATCGCCTCCGGCAGCGGAATGATCGTCGCCGTCCCGTTGATCTGGATCCACCGCCCGAAGAAGCTGTCCGGTAGCACGCACAGCGCGACGTTCGGATCGCGCTGGACCTGCTTGGTCTTGTAGGCCGTTGCTCGCGTGGAGACGAGCACATCACCGTTGTCGTCCAGCGCGACGAGCACCGGTGACATCGCCGGCGTGCCGTCCGACTTCAACGCGCAGAACACCGCGCGGTGCTGACTGCGGAGCACTTCCCGTGCCTGGTCCAGGTCCATGGCCATCATCTTCGCGAGACGGGACGATGTTCGCATGCTCGCGCCGAACGACCCGAACTCCGTGAGCTGGCAGATGTACGCCGACCCGATGATGTGGGTCGCGGGAATCTCCAGCCTCTACCTGCAGTCGCTGCACCCGAAAGCGGTCGCGGGCGTCGTGCAGAACTCCAACTTCAAGACCGACCCGTTCGGACGGCTGCGGCGCACGGCGGACTTCGTGGGACTCGGCGTGTACGGCACCGACGAGGCCATTTCCGCTGCTGCGGCGCGGGTGCGCGCCACGCACCGCGAGCTGCGCGGGGTCGTGGACGGCAGGACGTTCCGGGTGGACGAGCCCGAGTTGCTGCTCTGGGTGCATTGCTCGGAGGTCTACAGCTTCGAGACCGTTCTCGACCGTGCCGGTTATGGGTTGACGGACCGGCAGAAGGACCGGTACTACGCAGAGCAACGGTTCGCGGCCGCGCTCGTCGGCCTGCACGCCGACGAGGTACCTGGTTCGCGCCGCGAGATGGCGGAGTACTTCGAGGAAGTCCGGCCTGCTCTCGCCAGGACGCAGGACTCCGAGCTGATCTACAACTTCCTGCACGGCCCGGCCACGCAGGGTGTTCTCCGCCACGGCATGCCGATCTACCGGGTGCTGGTGGGGCACCTGGCGTACTCGGTGCTGCCCGATTGGGCAATAGATCTGCACGGTCACGCCCCGTACCGGAACGCGACCCTTCGGCTGCGGATGCTGCGCCGAACAGCCCTGCTCATCCCGCCTGGCCTGCGCCGTTTGGTTCCCCCTGGACACATCCGCCGAGCCATTGCGCGTGAGGGCCGGCATGTGACACCAAGTAAGGCTCGCCTGCCGTAGTTGTCACACATCACAGTCGATCATCGCCGCAGGTACGTAGCATTGCGCACGAATATCGAACAACCCCTCCGGAAGGCCTGTCGTGATCCGTCGTGCTGCGCTCCTGACCGCCGTAGCGGTGCTTGCCACCGCCTGTGGGAGCGGTGACACGAGCACAGTCATCGGGCGTGCCGAGTCCGGCAAGCTGACCATCGGCATCCGCTACGACCAGCCGGGCATGAGTCAGAGGCGCCTCGACGGGCGGTATGTCGGCTTCGACGTCGACGTCGCCAAGTACGTCGCGAACGAGCTCGGCGTGCCGGAAAGCGGTATCACGTTCAAGGAGGCCCGCGGCGCCGCCCGCGAGTCGATGCTCGAGAACCGCGAGGCCGACCTGATCGTCGCCTCCTACTCGATCACCGACGCCCGCAAGGAGAAGGTCGCGTTCGCCGGGCCGTACTTCGAGACCGGCCAGGGCATGCTGGTCCGCTTCACCGAGCAGTCCATCCAGGGTCCGGAGACCCTGAACGGTCGCAAGCTGTGCTCGGTCAAAGGTTCCACGTCCGCGCAGAAGGTGAAGACCGACTACGCCCAGGGCGTGCAGATCGTCGAGTACGGCCAGTACTCCGACTGCGTCATCGCACTGATGGCCGGCAACGTCGACGCCGTCACGACCGACGAGGTCATCCTGGCCGGGTTCGCCGCGGAGAACCCCGAGCTGCTGAAGCTCGTCGGCAAGACGTTCTCCAAGGAGCGCTACGGCATCGGTGTGGCCAAGGGTGACAACAAGTCGCGTGACGCCGTCAACGAGGCCATCGAGAAGATGATTTCGAGCGGTGAGTGGAAGCGGGCGCTGGAACGCAACGTCGGCCCGTCGGGCTACGAGATCCCAGCGCCGCCCCAGATCACGGAGAAGTCCTAGCCCCGGACCGCGGACTTGGCGGTCCAGGCCGCCCAGTCCAGCGTCCAGTCCCAGTAGTCGAGGTCCTGCTGCCCGAGCGGGATCGAGGACCCGACGACCTCGACCGGGTCGCCCGCGATCGTGAGGTCGTAGAAGATCTTCGCGTTGGGGCCGGACAGGTTCGCGCAGCCGTGCGAGACGTTCTCCTTGCCCTGCGAGGGGATCGTCTTGTTGTTCTCGTGCACGAACTCGCCGTTCCCGGAGATCTGCACCGCCCACGTGACCCGGACGTTGTACCCGAAGACCTGGCTCACCATCGGCCGCTCGGCCCACTTCGCCTGCACCACGTGGATGCCGGACCGGCTGATCGTGCGCTGGTCGTTCTCCGCGCCGTACGACGCCGGGAAGTCGTGCAGCAGCACGTTGTCGCGGTAGATCTGGAACCGGTGCGTCTGCGTGTTGGCCTTCGCCACCAGCGCGCGATTCGCGATCTTGAACTTCACGTGCAGGTCGGCAGCACCGTAGGCGCCGCCCCCGAACGGCACCCCGTACACGTTGACGTCAACGGAAACCTCGGTGTTCGGCTTCCAGTACTCGCGCGGCCGCCAGTGCGCCTCGGTGTCGGACAGCCACGCCCACGCACCCTCGGTGGGCACGGAAGTCGTGACGGTCATGGCTTTCTGCACGGCGGCCTTGTCCTGCACCGGCGCGCTGAACGTCATCTTGATCGGCATCGCGATGCCGTAGGTCTCGTTGTCACCGACGTTCGCCGACACGTTCGTGAGCCGCTGCGGCTTGAGCGTGCGGAACGACCCGCTGACGGGCACCTCCGCGCCGTCCTCGCCCTTCGCCGACCCGGACCACGTGTAAACCTTGTCGTAGCCCAGGTCCTCGGTGGCGACCCACTTGCCGGCGGTCAGCTCCCCCTTGACCACCGTGCCGTTCGCGCCCGTGAGCTTGACGGCGGTCAGCGAACCTCCGGTCACGCCAACCTCGAACGGACCGGCCGGGCTGATCCCCTCGCCCGACGCGGGCGTCACGGTCAGCACCGCCTTCGCCTTGTTCTCCACGGCCTGCGCAGCGGGCGGCGCCGGAACGTCAGGCGCGGTGCTGCAGGCGGTCAACCCCAGTAGTAAAGCCAAAGCCAGTGGCCGGAACACGCTCTCTCCCCAAGATCCCCTCGGTCAACGCACAAGAGACGCGCAGGGGTACAGACACGTTGCATGGGAGAACGCGATCACCCACCCGGACCAGCGGTTTCCTCCTATTGAGGCACCGAACTGGCCAGTAATGACCTGTAGTGCTATGACGCATCACACGTTAGGCTGACCCGCGCAGGCCGTGGTTTCTGTGTTCGTGCTTCACACGCTCGCGGAACGACACGCGGGCGTGCTGTGCGCTCTCACCGAGCGAGCTGAACGCCCCCGGGACGGCCGGGGTTGCACGGTGCAGCCCCAAGCTTTCCTGCGATGGAGGCAGGTACATGGCACAGGGCACTGTCAAGTGGTTCAACTCCGAGAAGGGCTTCGGCTTCATCGCCCAGGACAACGGCGGCGCAGACGTCTTCGTCCACTACTCGGAGATCCAGGGTCAGGGCTTCCGCACCCTGGAAGAGAACCAGCGCGTGGAGTTCGAGGTCGGACAGGGCACCAAGGGTCCGCAGGCTCAGAACGTCCGTGCGATCTGATTCGCCGCAAATCTAGTCGCACGTGAGAAGGACCCTCGGCCGGGCTCGGCCGAGGGTCCTTCTTGGTTCACGGGCTTTCTAGTGGCCGCGCTGACGCGCTTCCCACTCCAGTCGCTGCATGACCCACTCCGTGGCGAGCGCCTGCGGGGACGTCTGGCGCTCCGCAGCGAGCTCCTTGAGCTGTTCGTTCGCCATGAGCTGCAGTCGCAGCTGGTAAACCTGCGCGTTGCCGAAGCCGGAGGCGGTGGTCTCGTTGTCCGAGTCCGGGGCCAGCGCTGCGAGGTAAGAGGTCAGCTCCTCGTCGGGCAACGTCTCCTGCGGTTCGTCCGCTGGGCGGTGACGGCCGGACTTGGAGCGTCCGAGGGATCCGATAGGCACCGGAACACGATAACGGTTCGGACACGGAAGCCAAACACCTGTGACCTGAGTCACCCCAACGTGTAACTGCGGCGCAGAGCTGCGGAGGCCCCCGCGCCAGGGGGAGGAACGCGGGGGCCGGAGGGGATCTCCACAGGCGCTGACCGGGGGTGTGTCAGCTACTTCGGATTGTTGCACGCGCACAAGGCGATTGGGGAGAGGTCCCAGGGAGATTCTTAAGCTGCCGATGGACGGAATCCCCGTAGTCGCAAGCTGTTGGTAACAACGAACACGCTGCTGAAGGCCATCGCGGCCCCCGCGATCATGGGGTTCAGCAGCCCCAGCGCCGCGAGTGGAAGTCCAGCGACGTTGTAGGCGAACGCCCAGAAGAGATTCCCCTTGATCGTGCCCAAAGTCTTGCGGGACAAGCGAATTGCATCCGCTGCCACGCGCAGGTCGCCGCGCACGAGCGTCAGGTCGCTCGCCTCGATGGCGACGTCGGTGCCGGTTCCCATGGCCAGCCCCAGATCCGCGGCGGCGAGCGCCGGCGCGTCGTTCACGCCGTCGCCGACCATCGCGACAACTCGGCCCTGTGCCTGAAGATTCCGGATGGCGTCGACTTTGCCGGCCGGCAGGACGTCGGCGATGACCTCGTCGACGTCGACCTCGGCGGCCACGGAGGCGGCCACTTCGGCGTTGTCGCCGGTCAGCAGCACCGGACGCAGCCCCAGTTCGCGCAGCGAGCGAATCGCTTGTGCCGACGTGGGTTTCACGACGTCCGACACGACGACGAGTCCGACAACCTTGTCATCAAAGGAAACTGCGACCACCGTGCCCTGTGCAACCGCGGCCTCGGTCAATTCCATCGGAAGAGAAACGTTCCGCAACCGGCCGACGACAACGCGTCGACCTTCGACCACACCGCTGACGCCAACACCGTCCGTGGAAACGAAGTCCGACACCGGCAGGAGTTCCGGAACCTCGCGGACGATCGCCGCGGCGATCGGGTGCTCGGAAGCGTTCTCGACGGCCGCAGCGAACCGCAGCACCTCCTCGCGCGACACGCCGTCCGCGGGGATCACGTCGACCAGCGTCAACCGGCCGGTCGTCACGGTGCCCGTCTTGTCCAGCACGACGGTGTCCACGCGCCGCGTCGACTCCAGCACCTCAGGACCCTTCACCAGGATCCCGAGCTGGGCGCCGCGCCCGGTGCCCACGAGCAACGCCGTCGGCGTCGCCAGCCCCAGCGCGCACGGGCACGCGATCACGAGCACGGCCACCGCCGTCGTCACCGCGAACTCCAGCGGCCGCCCGGCGAGCAGCCAGGCCCCGAACGCCACCAGTGCGATCACCACTACGACGGGGACGAAGACGGACGACACCCGGTCGGCCAGGCGCTGCACCTCGGCCTTGCCTGCCTGGGCATGCTCCACGAGCCGCGCCATGCGGGCGAGCTGAGTGTCCGCGCCGACGGAGGTGGCGGAGACGACCAGCCGGCCGCCCGCGTTGACCGTGCCGCCGACGACCTGGTCGCCGGCGCCGACCTCGACCGGGACGGACTCACCCGTGACCATCGAGCGGTCCACGGCCGAGCTGCCCTCGACCACTAGGCCGTCAGTGGCGATCCGCCCACCCGGACGGACCACGAACTGTTCGCCGACCTGGAGCGCCGCCACCGGGATCCGCGTCTCCACGCCGTCCCGCAGCACGGAGACGTCCTTGGCGCCCAGAGCGAGCAGTGAGCGCAGGGCGGCACCCGCGCTGCGCTTCGACCTGGCCTCCAGCCATCGCCCGAGCAGCAGGAACACGGTCACGCCGACCGCGACCTCCAGGTAGATGTCACCGGAGGTGGTGGGACGCGGCAGCAGGCTGAACTCGTGCCGCATGCCGATCATCCCGGCTTCGCCGAACACCAGCGCGTAGAGCGACCACAGGTACGAGACCGTGACGCCCATCGACACGAGGGTGTCCATCGTGCTGGCGCCGTGACGTGCGTTGATGGCGGCCGCACGGTGGAACGGCCAGCCGCACACCCACACGACCACGCTGGCCAGCGCCAGCGACACCCACTGCCAGGCGGGGAACTGCAGTGCCGGGATCATCGAGAACGCGATCACCGGCACGCCGAGCGCCGCGGCGAGGCCGAACCTCAGCCGCAGCTCACCGGCCTCGTCATCGTCGTGAGCCTCGGGTGCGGGCTCCTCGGCGTCGTAACCGGCCGCGCGCACGGTCGACACCAGGTCGTCCACGCGCAGGTTGTCCGGGAACTGGACGCTGGCCTTCTCGGTCGCGTAGTTCACCGTGGCGGAGACGCCGTCGAGCTTGTTCAGCTTGCGTTCGATGCGCCGCGCACACGAGGCGCAGGTCATGCCGCTGATGCTGAGCTCGACGTGGCGCGGCTCGGTCGTGGTCATCAGGCGACCTGGTACCCGGCCTCGGTGACGGCGGCGACGACCTCGGCGCGGTCCAGTTCGCGGTCGCTGGTCACGGTCACCGCGCCGGTCTCCAGGGTGACGTCGACGCCGGTGACGCCGGCGACCTCGCCCAGCTCCTCCTTGACCGAGCTGACGCAGTGGCCACAGGTCATGCCGGTGACGGTGTAGGTGGCAGTGACAGACATCGGGGTCCCTTCTTCTCTACGGGACACCGATCATACCCCCCTGGGGTAAAGCGTCTACTGAGGACCGTCGGGTTTCGGCTGGTCCAGGTTCTGGATGTCCTGTTCGATCTTGTTGACCAGGTCGTCGAGGCCTTCGAGCATCTTGTCGAGCTCGGCCATCCTGGAGCCGAACGCGGACTCGATGTCGGCGTCGATGGTGTCCAGGTTGATGCCGCTGATGGCCTTCAGGATCTCCTGCGGGTCGACCGCGGGCGGTATCTGTTCCGCGTTTTGGCCCTCTGCATCGGGGGAAGGCTCCGGCGTGGGATCAGTCATCGGTCCATCTTCCCTTGGCGAGATCCCCACGCGGCAAGCACCGCACCTGTACGGAAAGTAACGCTCGGTGGCGGTGGAATCACTCTGCGGGGGGCTGCGGCCGTTGTCCCAGGTCGCTTAGCCTCGCGCCAATCTCAAGTCGGGGAGGGCGCTCATGAGCGGGTCGCTGGAAGTACGGAAGTTCCTGTTCACACAAGACGACGGCATGTCGAGGCAGGGTGGGCCGAACGTGCCGGCCCAGCGCAGCGGAGAACCCTCGCGGATCTCCGACGATCAGGTCCACCGGGCCAGGCTCGCCGTCGCACGGAGCGCCCTGGGTACCGAGGACTGCAGGATGCTGCTCGACATGCTGGGCCTGTCACCGGGCGAGGACGGCGGTGCGCCTCCCGTACAGCGGTGACGTGATGCGAACGCGGTTGCGGCCCTGACTCCAGACGCGCACCCCCCGGAGCGCGTCTGCAGAACAGGGCCGCATCTCGAAACATACCCACGGGTCTCTTTACCGGCAACGGCTAACCTTCACCCATGCCCCAGCAGGACCGGGCGTATGCGACCCGCGAGGCGATACTCCACGCCGCGGCGGAGGAGTTCGACCGGCTCGGCTACGAGCGCACGTCGCTGACCGCCGTGCTCGCTCGCGCCGGGCTCACCAAGGGCGCCTTCTACTTCCACTTCGCTTCCAAGGAAGCGGTCGCCAGTGCGTTGATCGACCGCCAGAGCGAGCTGTGGACGCAGGTCAGGGAGACGTGGCGGGCACGCGGCGTCGACCCGCTGAGCGCTCTGCACGGCATGTTCGCCGAGTCCGCCGACCGGATGGCGGCCGACGTCGTGCTGCGCGCGGGCGTCCGGCTCGCCGCCGATCGCGAGATCGGCTATCCGGGCGTGCCCTCCACGCACATCATGTGGGAGAAGCTGATCGCTTCGTACGTCGTGGAGGCGGGTGAGCGCGGGGATCTGCGTCCCGGCGTCGATCCTGACGCGGTGGCACGGACGTTGTGCGGTGCCGCCCTCGGTGCCCGGCTGATCTCGTCGGCGACGACGGCGTGTGCGGACTTCCCGGGTCGGATCCGCGAGGTTCTGGGCTACGTGCTGCCCTGCGTCGCGTCTCCCGAGTGGAAGTTGTCTGGATCACAAAACACCGCTGACGGGGTCACGGAGGCGTGAGCAGGCATTTGTCGATCTGACCGCTTCGGGACCGGAGGTGGTTTGGGCAGGTCAGGGCATAAGTGGGACCCCCGTTTTGGAGGTGCGTGGACCTATGCCATATGCTTACGATGCTTCCAGAGACCAGCTAGTCCCCATCATCTAGCGGCCTAGGATCCCGCCCTTTCAAGGCGGTCGCGCGGGTTCGAATCCCGTTGGGGGCACGTAGTACAGTAAGATCTGCAAGAGCAAGGCCCAGTGGCGCAGTTGGTTAGCGCGTCGCCCTGTCACGGCGAAGGTCGCGGGTTCGAGTCCCGTCTGGGTCGCTTCCTTAAGTTTCATGGCCAGGTAGCTCAGTTGGTACGAGCGACCGCCTGAAAAGCGGTAGGTCGGCGGTTCGACCCCGCCCCTGGCCATCCTTCTTCGAAAGAAGCCCCGCAGAACGCTGCGGGGCTTTTTTCGTCATGTGGTGAGCCGGGTGATGGCCTGGTCGTCATGCGTTTTGAAGCGCGGCCAACGCTTGTGTTCCGAATCACCGCGTTCGGCTTCACGGATTAGGTCGAGCGCTTCGCCCAACGGCATTTGTGCGAGCTCCTCCCACGTGAAGAGCTCGTACTCGGACACTCCACATGAGACGCCGTCCGTGGCCACGATCACTTTGCCGATCTCCGCCCGTGGCCAGCTCGCGGTCAGGGCCTGGTGTGCCGCAACGGGTTCGGCCTCGGCGACCCAGTAGCCGCCCGGCCTGTTCTTCCACCTGAGGATGTCCGGGTCCGGTCGCAGATCTTCGAGCCGGGTGTCTTCGAGCACGTGCGTCGAGTGTCCGAACGCGACCACCGGGGTGTCGCAGAGGACGAGTGCGTCGATCGTGTCCTCGGTCCACCGCACGATCGCGGCGGTCGAGGACGGGGAGTCGCCTGGCACGAGGGCGTGCTGCCGCACGAGGTTTGCGATGGCCAGGGCGAGCAGGTCCGCGAGCGGATCCGTGTCGTTGATCAACCGGGCGAGCTCGTCGGCGAGCTGTGTGGCGTACCAGCCGCCGTTGCGATTCGGTGGCCTGGTCCGTGAGGTGACGCCGTCGAGCACCACGACGGCGTTCGGCAGCACGCGGATCCGATCCTCGGTGACTCGCCCGGGAGCCCCCTGCTCAGCGGTCTCGATCCTCACGATCTCACCGTACGTGTCAACTTGCGTTGACATCCTCATGTTGTCAACGTACGTTGACAACATGACTGAAGCGACTGATCTCGCCACGGCGGCTGGAGATCGCGACCCGAAGGTCGGGTTGCGGGCCGTCAGCGCGCTGCGGCGACTTTTGGAACATCTGGAGGCCGTCCAGGTCCGCAGTGCGCGGGCTCAGGGCTGGTCGTGGCAGGACATCGCGGCGGAGCTCGGAGTGTCTCGCCAGGCGGTGCACAAGAAGCACGGGGGGCGATGATGATCGCGGAACGGTTCACCAAGGAGGCCCGCGAGGCCGTGAAGGCTGCGGTGCGGGACGCGGAACGGGTCCACGCGGGCGAGGTCGGCGTGGAGTATCTGCTGCTGGCGTTGCTCGACGCGCCGGTGCTGGCCGGGTTCGACCTGCCGCGCGAGGAGCTGGAGGCGGCGTTCCGCGACTACCGGCGCAAGGGCGGGCTCACCAAGGCCGACGCGGAGGCGTTGCGGGGCTTGGGCATCGACGTCGACCAGGTGATCGACTCGGTGGAGCAGTCGCTCGGGTCCGGCGTGCTGCGGCCGGGACCGCGCCGGCGGTGGTTCGGCCTGCCGTTGGAGCCGGCGTTCAAGAAGACGCTGGAGAACTCGTTGCGTGAAGCCCGCGACCTCGGCCACAGCTACCTCGGCAACGAGCACATCGTGCTGGCTTTGTTGCAGAGCAAGGGAATCGTGGCCGAGGTGCTGAACGAACGCGGGGTCACCTACGGCGAGATCAGGAAGCGGGCTGCGAGCGCTCGCGCCAGGTGAGTGCTGGCAGGAACAGCTGCGCGAGCGGGCCGATGCTCACGGCGTAGAGGATCGTGCCGATGCCGACCGTGCCGCCGAGCAGCCAGCCGGTGCCGAGCACGAGGAGTTCGACGACGGTGCGGGTGAGGCGCAGCGAAACACCCGTGCGGCGGCAGAACCCGGTGACCATGCCGTCGCGCGGGCCCGGTCCGAGGCGTGACCCGACGTACGCGGCGAACGCGACCGCGTTCAGCACGATGCCCAGCACGAGCAGCACGATTCTGGGCAGGAGTTCCTGCGGTGCGGGGATGATCGCGAGCGTCACGTCGACGCTGATCGCGATCACCACCACGTTGGCGATGGTGCCGACGCCGGGCTTCTGCTTCAGCGGGATCCACACGAGCAGCACCAGCACGCCGGTGATCGCGGTGATCAGGCCGAAGCTCAGGCCGGTGCGTCTGGCCAGGCCCTCGTGGAGCACGTCCCAGGGATCGAGGCCGAGCGTCGAACGGATGTGCATGCCCATGCTCGCGCCGTAGAGCCACAGACCTGCGAAGAGCTGGGAGAGACGACGGATGGGAGCGATCCTCACGGGGACCTGGTGGAGTGCGGTCAATGTGGCCATGTGGCCATACTGGGTTGTGATTGGCCTGGCAATCCATAGCCAATTCAGGATAATTGGCCTCATGCTCCCACCAGGTGGACGTATATCGGGACCTCGGCTGGCCCGGCTGCTCGGGTCGTGGCGCCGGGGTGGTGCGCGGCAGAGCTCGGCTGATCTCGCGGCTGCTCTGAAACTGCTGGTCATGGACGGCCGGCTGCCCGTCGGCACCCGGCTGCCGTCCGAGCGCGAGCTCACCGACTCGCTGCCGGTGAGCCGGACGACGATCACCGCGGCCCTCGACCAGCTGCGTACCGAGGGAGTGGTGGAGTCGCGGCGCGGGGCCGGGTCGTGGATCAACGGACCGGTCGGTACCGGTGGTGGCATCACCGGGTTCGACGACACGTTGATCGACCTGTCCCGGGCCGCGCCGCCCGCGTTGCCGTCGGTGCGGGCGGCGATGGAGGTCGCTCTCACCCAAATGCCGGAGCACCTGGCGTCGCACGGGTACGACGAGCGCGGGTTGTTGTTGCTGCGGCAGCGGATCGCGGACCGGTACGCGGCGCGAGGGCTGCCGACGTCACCTGACCAGATCGTGGTGACCTCGGGGGCACAGCACGCGTGGGCGTTGGTGCTGCGGCTGTTCGTCGGCCCCGGTGACCGTGTCCTCGTGGAGCAGCCGAGCTATCCCAACGCGTTGGAGGCCGTGCGGGCGTCGTTCGGAATTCCCGTGCCGGTGCCGATGCTGGGCGATGGCTGGGACGTGGACGGGTATGACGCCGCGTTGCGTCAGGCGGGCCCCCGATTGGCCTATCTGATCCCGGACTTCCAGAACCCGACCGGGTTGCTGATGTCTTCATCGCAACGGGAAACGCTTTCCACGGTGCTGCGCAAGGCCCGCACGCCCGTGGTCGTCGACGAGACGTTGGTGGAGCTCGGGCTGGACGTTCCCGCGCCGCCGTTGCCGATGGCCGCGTTCGGCGGGGATTCCGTGGTGACGCTGGGCTCCGCGAGCAAGTCGCACTGGGGCGGTCTGCGGATCGGGTGGATCAGGGCGTCTCTCGACATCGTGCACCGGCTCCTGTCGACGCGGGCGGCGATCGACCTGGGCACGCCGGTGTTCGAGCAGCTGGTGCTCGCGTCGTTGCTGGAGAATCCGGAAGCCGTTCTGCGGCAACGACGTGCGGAAGCTCTGGAGCAGCGGGACGTGGCCGTCGAGGCTCTGCGCGCGCACTGTCCACAGTGGAGCTTCTCGGTGCCTTCCGGCGGGCTCGGCGTGTGGTGCGCGCTCGACGGGCCGGTGAGCACGCGAATCGCCGTCGTGGCGCAGAACCACGGCCTGCGGCTCGTGCCGGGCCCTCGGTTCGCGGTGCACGGAGGGTGTGAGCAGATGCTCCGAGTGCCGTACACGCAGTCGCCCGAAGTGCTGCGCGAAGCGATCGGCCGTTTGGGTGTGGTGGCTGCATCCGTTGCAGGAACAGGGTTTCCGGCGGATGCCGACGTCTCGGTGCCGGTCGCGTGAGACACGTCGGCCCGGTCTCCCGCAGCGGTGGAGACCGGGCCGACGAACTTGCCACCGGGTGGCCTGCGGACGGGGAACGTCCCAGGGATTGACGTCCCCCGTCCGCAGGTTTCCCGTGCGGTCCGAGGCTGCGGGGGCAGCGCGGCACTCGGACCAGACCCGACCTGCCAGGGCGCGGTTGGCAGGTCAGGAAGACTGGGTTCCTTGCGTACAACGGGAAATGCGAGGAGGAGTTATGCGCGCGACGGAACTAGAGGGTCACAAATCGCGCAGAGGGCAGAGCTGTCCCGTCTGACTCAGTCGGGTGACGTGCTCGGCAGGCCGGGAAGACTGCCCGGCGAACGACCGTCGCGGCGTTCCCCCACCGACCACGTGGAGGGCGGGAACAGCGAGTTGTGCGACGTCAGGACGGCGAGCACGCCGCGCGTGCCGCCTGAGTTGTCGGAGTGACCGGACGACGCTGAGGCCGTCGCGACCACGGGGGCCTGCTGCGGTGCGGGCAGCGGCATGTCAGGTCCGGGTGCGGTCCAGTTGTAGTCGCTCGTCGGCGCCGGCTCGGTCTTGACGGGGGGCGGTACGGGCAAATCGTGCAGTTGCGGCACGACCTTCTTGACCGGAACGACGGGCGGCGCGGGAGGAGGGGGAGGTGGGGGAGGCGGCGGCGGCGCTTGCGCTGCGGCCCTCGCGGCCTTGGCGGCGGCGCGGGCCTGAGCCTTCGCCTGCATCACCTCGGGCGGCGCCTGGTTCGTCACCGTGCCGGAACGCGTGTTGGTCTGCGAGCCACCGGTGAAGTCGAGCACCGGACCTTCGTCCTCGGGCTCTTCTTCCGGTTCCTCCGGCTTCGTCACCGCGGGCGGGGGCATGACCCTGGCCGGCTGGTGCCGTTCGAGCACGATGCTCGTGAGCGCCTTCGCCCAGCCCGCCGGGTCTTCGAGCAGGCGGGGGGCTTCGATCAGGCGGGGGTCTTCGAGCAGGCGGGGGTCTTCGAGCAGGCGGGGGGCTTCGATCGTGATCTCGGCGGCCGGCGGTTCCTCCGGGCTGGCGGACGCGTCGGTCCCGCCCAGCAACCAGGCGGCGGCGGTCAACCCGCCGAGCGCAGCGGCCCGCAGCAGCAGTGCACCAGCTCCACCACCAGCCACAGGATCACCACCGTCCACCGTTCAGGTCACCGCCAACGCACAGCGCCGTCGGAGGTCGACGTTGAGCTATGTCTAGCACTGGTGAGTGAGTTTGCGAACCAACTCGGCACAAAACACTCGGAAGGGCGTTCGCGTGCGGCTGTCCGGGTTGCCCTGATCAGGCATGAACACCGTCTGTGTCGTCATCGGATCGAGTGACATTGCGCCTCGCTCCCCTGTGGACCGTGTCGCGCCGGGGGATGGTGTCCGATGTGGACGCGCCAAAGCAGGTCAACAGCCTTTCTGAGCTGGCCGATCACGCCTCCGCGGCCCTGGGTCCGGTGCATGCCCACGACCCGGAGGGCCCAAACGAGTGCTTGGTCCGTTCGGGGGAACTGATCGTCCTCCCGGCAGACGCACCCACTGTGCGCAAACGCTTGCGAGGTGTCTACTCCCACGAGGAGATCGCCACCGGAGCCATCCGGATGTACACGAAAGCTCCAGATCGCCTCCGTGTCGTTGACATCGCCCGCGAGGTCGGCGCCACCCCGAACCACGTGCACCTCGCCTGCCCGATCATGATCGGCACCTCCCGCCCGGTGGTGGGCGGCCACATCCCCGACCTCCTCGGCGAGGGCACCGTCGCGTTGCTCGACACCCCGCTGGACGCCCCGCACGGCGCGCTGGTGGCCGGCGTCCTGCGCCACCACGGCGCCCTGGTGCGCCCGTTCCCCGTGCTGACCGCCTCGGGCTTCGGCGACGACCTGACCCTCGCCGCCGCGTTGCGCGCCACCCGTTCGCTGCCCGTCGTGCTGGTCGCGTCCGGCGCCTACTCGTTCAACGACGAATGCCCGCCGGTCCTGGCCGCCGCCGGTCGCAACGTGGTGGCGTCGGCGGGTAACGGTGCCTCCTCACGCCCCTGGTGGCCGGCCGCCCTGCCCGCGGTGATCGCGGTGGGTGCCTCGGCTTCCTTCTCGGGTCGCGGCTCGTGGGTGAACGTCGTGGTCGATGGTGTGGACGTGCCTGCCACGGTGGGCTCAAGACAGGCGCTGTGCACCGGTACCTCGTTCGCCGCGGCCCTGCACGCAGCCACTTTGGTCCCGGTGCCTTAGCCGGCGCGTGCGGGTGTGCCGTTGCCGTAGCAGCTGAAACCGAGGTGCGCGACGGCCGCCGCGGCCTCGGCAGGGTGGTCGAGGAGGCGGTGAACCTCGGCCATGGCCTCGCTCACCTGCGCATCCGGCACGGGCAACACGCTGGCGATCACGGCTCTGGTTCCGGCGTCGAGGAACGCGCAAGCCAGTCCTGACTCGCAGGCCGACAGGACCACGATCTCCGGTGGGTTCTCGATGCGGGCGATGTCGTAGCCGTAGAGCGGACCGTCTGCCAGTTCCAGGTAGGAGAACAACGGGTTGTCCACGTTCACCTCGCCGTGCGCGGCGATGTGCACGATGTGGGCGCCTTCCATCGCGGCCAGCACGTCGTCGGCGACCGGTCTGACGCGGCGGCCACCGTGTTCTTGTTGCAGGGCGGGCACTTCATCGCGAAGAAGCCGTGGTCCCGTGATCCACACCCGCCCTCTCCCCCTGCCCGGTGTGCGCCAATGCCTGAGCGACGGGATGACGTGCACCCGGCCTCCGAAAGCCGCCCACGGCATGGAGTGCAGCACTCCGTCGGGTATCACGACCACTTCATCTGCGGCCGGAACGAGCTGCTCTCGTCCCGGAAGTTCCTTGCCCGCGGCAACAGCAAGCCTTGCTGACTGCACCAGGCAGGCGGCATCCCCGACCTCCCTCCGGCGAGCGCGGCCGTCGATGACAGTGACGGCGAGCATCCGTCCGTTGTGGAAGGTGAAGCTGACCAGCGGAAGATCGGGAAGTGCCGACCCGGCGCGCTGAGATCGCGGCGGAGTGGCCAGCGTCAGCCTGCGCACGTCCCGCTCCAGCGCGTCCAACGGCAGCCCGAACGCCCTGGCCCGCCTCAGTCGCGCGAGTGCCTGCGCGAGCTCAGGTTCCTTGGGAGGCAAGGGAACCGACGCGCGATGCTGCTCCGACCAGTGCAACACCTCGCGCGCCGTCCTGGCGAGCCCCAGTGCGTGTCCGGTCAGTTCGCGACGTGGCCAGTCGCCGAGGTGCTCGTCGAGCACCTTGAGCCCGGCCCGGCAAGCCACCAGCGCGCCACGCCGGTCCGACCGGCGTGCGTGCGCGAGCCAGCCGAGCGCCCGCGTCTGCGCCGGTCCGCGAAACCGGTGCGCGGCAACAGCATCCAGCTTTCCAGCGGCGAGCATGAACTCAACGTCCGAGCCGCCCACTCGCAAGGCGGGCGCCGGATCCCCGTCGCGCAACGCGCAGCGCGCACTCAGCACCGCCAGTTCCGGCACGTGCCGGTTGCACCTCCGCAGCAGTTCCAACGCCGGAGCCAGCACTCGCCGCGCCTCCGCCGTGAGCCCGGCGGCGAGCAGGGCCTCAGCCCGGTCGACCAGGGCCTCCGGCCGGCTCGTCGAGTCGAGGCCGGCCTTCGCCGCGTCCTCGTAGCGCCGCAGAGCCAGCGGCAGATCACCGGCGAGCATCGCCACGAACCCCCGGTTGTGCAGGCACATCGCCGCACGTCCAGGTTCGCCGATGGCGTGCAGCAACGTTTGCGCGGACGTGAAGTCGGCATCCGCTTTGGCCAGCTGAGTGGCGTTGCACCGGGCAATCCCGCGGCCGACGAGCGCGTTGGCGAGCCACCGCTGATCGCCGTACCGCCGCAACTCCCTGATGACCGCGGTCAGCTCCGCGATCGCCAGCCGCGGTTCGGCCGAGTGGCAGAGGTGGAGCCCACGCAGGCATCGCGCCCTCGCCAGCTCCCGGCCCCGCAGGTGCGGCGTCGCGAGGTCGAGATGCTGCAGGCTCTGCTTCCGGCGCCCCCGATCCAGGTCGATCCACGCGAGCGTCAGGTGAAACCGGGCCTCACCGGTGAGCCGCAACCCGCGCCGGGCGAACCGGGCGGCGACGTCGAGGCGCCCGAGCTCGACGTGGGCGATGCTGAGGTCGTGCAGGGCATCGGCACGCTGGGCCTTGGTGCCGCGCACCTCGGTGCTGTCGATGGTGGCCCGTGGATCGGCGCTCGCGCTCATGCGACGAACCACCCCGTCGTCAGCCCCAGCTCGGGGACGGTCACGCACAACGGGCCAGGCGCGACGTCGGCGCGGAACCAGCCCTCGGCGTCGGGGCGGAGCGCCTGAGCGGAGTCGGGCGACCGGACCTCGACGGAGACGCCCTTGTCGTCGAGCACGCCGGTCAGCCGGAGCCCGGCCTGAGCAGCGTCGAGCTGCAGGTACATCCGGCCGGCCCCGACGTGGAACACGAGCTGGCGGGAAGGGCCCCTGACCGGCTCGTCCACGGCCTTCATCGGTGCCAGGCCGGTCGGGCGCGGCGTCAGGGCGGGCGGCGGCACGTCCGCGCTGAACAGGTCGGCGATCTCGTCGAGCAGCGGATCCCTCATCGCAGCGCCTCCAGCTTCCGGCGCAGCGCCGTCAGGCACCGGGCGCGGGTCCGCCCCACGCTCGACACCTTCATCCCCAGGGCTTCGGCAACCTGTGCACAACTCAGCTCAGGGCTGTGGGCAGCGATCCACAGCAACCGCTGGCACCGCTCGTTCAAGGTCATCAACGCCGTCCACAACCGCCGCTGGCGATCGTTGGCGACAGCGACCTCGTCCGGCGTCGGCAGCGAAGACTCCGGCTCCCACCGGTCGAGCGAAACCTCACGCCCGCGGGCACGGAGCACCGCGATCGACTGGTGGGTGGCGGTACGGACCAGCCACACCCCGAGCGCCTCGGGTTGGCGGATGCGTGTCAGGTGTTCCGCCAGGCAGAGCCAGGTGCACTGGTAGACGTCGGCAGCGTCGGCGTGGCTCAGGCGGAAGGATCTGGGCACCGACCAGACCAGGCGCGAATAGCGTTCGACCAAGGCGTCCCAGCCGCACACACCGGAACGCCACCCCGCGAGAACCTCAGTGTTCGAGTCCATGCCATTTGGAGTCGAACCCGCGCGTCAAGGCTCCATGCCTCACCCGAAAGAGGGTTGTCCACAGTTGTGGAGAAACTCATCCACACCTGTGGACAACTACAGCTTGTGGAGGCGCTCCACCGCTTCGTCGATCACCGCGTCCTGCTTGCAGAAGGCGAAACGGATCAGGTGCTGCCAGTCCGCCGGGTGGTCCGTGAACACCTGGACCGGCACCGCGGCGACACCGATCCGGGCCGGGAGGTCGCGGCACAGCGCCCAGCCGTCGGTGTAGCCGAGCGGGCGGACGTCAGCGCAGATGAAGTACGTGCCCTCCGACGACCGCACCTCGAAACCGGCCGCACGCAGCCCCTCGGCCAGACGCGCGCGCTTCGAGGCCAACGAGTCCCGCAACGACGTGACCCAGTCCAGCTCGGCGGTCAGCGCGTGCGCGACGGCGGGCTGGAACGGTGCCCCGCCCACGAAGGTCATGAACTGCTTGGCCGCCCGCACCGCGGACACCAGCTCGGCGGGCCCGCACACCCAGCCGATCTTCCAGCCCGTGCAGTTGAACGTCTTGCCCGCGCCAGAGATCGACAACGTCCGCGCGGCCATCCCGGGCAGCGAGGCCAGCGGGATGTGCATCAGACCGTCGAACACCAGGTGCTCGTACACCTCGTCGGTGATCGCGAGCAGGTCGTGCTCGACGCAGAGCGCGGCGATGGCCTGCAGCTCCTCCAACCGGAAGACGGTCCCGGTCGGATTGTGCGGCGAGTTGACCAAGATGGCACGAGTCCGCGGCGTGACCGCGGCGCGCAGAGCGTCGACGTCCAGAGCCAGCCGTCCGGAAGCGTCCTCGCGGAGGCCCACGGTCACGCGCGTGGCCCCGGCCATTGCCACGGAGGCGGCGTAGGAGTCGTAGTAGGGCTCGATGAGGATCACTTCGTCGCCGGCTTCGACCAGCGCCAGCAGCGAAGCCGCGATGGCCTCGGTGGCGCCGACCGTCACCAGGATCTCGGTGTCCGGGTCGTACGACATCCCGTACCGCGAGCGGTGCGCCGCGATCGCCCTGCGCAGCACCGGCATGCCGGGGCCGGGCGGGTACTGGTTCACGCCCGACGAGATCGCCGAACGCGCGGCTTCCAGCATCGACTCGGGGCCGTCGGTGTCTGGGAAGCCCTGACCGAGGTTGACTGCGTCGTGCTGCACGGCCAGCGCCGTCATCTCCGCGAAGATGGTCGACGTGAACGGCTGCAACCGGGGGACTAGCGCTGGTACCCGCACAAGGCAGGATCTTCACCTGAATCTCGTGTCTAGGGAAGTCTGATCCTTTGGAGCTCGTGAAGTCCACGTCGTCGGGTGCCCGGCGAGCCTTGAATCGAACGCATGTTCTACCGTGATCGTGGTCAAGGTCGTTGTGCAGATGCGCTTGCTGGCGAATGAGGCACAGGCGGCAGCGATGGCTGCGACTCTGCACATGTGCAACTCGGCCGCGGACCGCGCGTCGCGAGTGGCGTTCGAACGAGACGTGCGTTCGCGCAATGACCTGCAGAAGTTGGTCTACGGCGAGATGCGGGAATCTGGGCTGGGGGCTCTGGCCGCAGTGCGCACGGGTGAAGAAGGTCGTTGACGCTTACGCCAGCCTGCGGGCGAGTGTCCGAACCGGGAACCTGACCGGGCTGCGACGAGCCAAGGCTGAAGGCAAACCGATCAGGTTCCGGGAGAACGCGGCACAGCCTTTTGACGATCGCATGCTCTCGTGGCAGTACGACGCCGCGGGATGAACTTCCAGGGCGGCAGGTTGCGACGCTGTCGGCGTTGGCAGGCTCGAAAGCGCGCCGAGCTGAAGACTCGGCATACCAAATCGGCAACCCGTCGTCTTCGCAGGCTTTCGTTGTCGCATGTGCGGCCTCGCTGGGCCAGCCGACCACGTCGCTGGGATCAACGTGCGCAACCGCGCACGCTCAGTGTGGGTACCTGTCAACGTGCCCGGACCTGTCGCTTGAAGGCGGACGGTTGATGCGGCCTGTCCGCCACAGCCAGTGGCGTGCGGAGAACGCGACCCGGCTTGAAGGAGTTTGAGCTGCGACTCAACCTCAAGGTCGAGAAGTTGACGGACAATGGCTGTGTGGAGCAACTGACCGCCGCTGACCAGCAGAAGCGCACAGACCTGCGCAAGATGAAGCTCGTCGCGACGAGCTTCCTCGTCGGCGCGACGGTCATCTTCTTCGCCACACACGCGTTCGAGGGGCCCTGGGTCGGCTACGTCAGAGCCGCCGCCGAGGCCGGCATGGTCGGCGCGCTCGCCGACTGGTTCGCCGTGACGGCCCTGTTCCGGCGGCCGTTGGGGCTGCCGATCCCGCACACGGCGATCATCCCCACCCGCAAGAACATGTTCGGCAAGACGCTCGGCGACTTCGTGGGCGTCAACTTCCTGAGTCCCGCGGTGGTTCAGGACAAGCTGCGGCGGGCGGGCATCGCGGAGCGGGCCGGTGCCTGGATCAAGGAGCCGGAGAACGCCCAGCGCGTCACCAACGAGCTCGCGAACGTCATCAAGGGCGCGATCACGGTCCTGAAGGACGAAGAGGTCCAGGCCGTCCTGGAGCACGCGATCGTCAAACGGCTCACCGACCAGCCCTGGGGACCGCCGCTGGGCAAGCTGCTCAACCAGGTGCTCACGGACGGCGCGCACCACAAGCTCGTCGACCTGATGTGCGACCGGGCCTACGAGTGGGTGCGGGACAACTACGACAAGGTGACCCTGATCGTCACGGACCGCGCGCCCACGTGGTCGCCCAAGTTCGTCGACTCTCTGCTCGGTGACAAGGTCTACACCGAGCTGGTCAACTTCGCGTGGGCGGTCAAGACCGACGTCAACCACCCCATGCGCCTCGCGGTGGACCAGTTCCTGCTCGAGTTCTCCAGTGACATGCAGACCGACCCGGCCACGATGCAGCGGGCCGAGCAGGTCAAGCAGCAGATGATCAACCACCCGGACGTGCAGAAGCTCATCAGCAGCGCGTGGGGCACGGCGAAGAAGATGCTCATCGACGCGGCCGAGGATCCGTCCAGCGAGCTGCGCAAGCGCGTCACCCAGGGGCTGATCACGCTCGGCACGAACCTGACGAGCGACGAGTCGCTGCGCGCCAAGGTCGACGGCTGGCTGGAGCAGGCCGCCGGGTACGTCGTGCAGAACTACCGCGCGGAGATCACCACGCTGATCACGGACACGGTCGAGCGCTGGGACGCCGAGGAGACCTCGCGCAAGATCGAGCTGCAGGTCGGCAGGGACCTGCAGTTCATCCGCATCAACGGCACGGTGGTCGGCGCGCTCGCCGGCCTCGTGATCTACACGGTGGCCAACGTGCTGTTCTGAAGCGTGTTCTGGGCCCGCGTTCGTTTTCGGAACGTGCGGGCCTTCTCCCGGTTGCCGCACACCTGCATCGAGCACCACGTGCGCGAGCGGTTGCGCGATCGGTCGAAGAACGCACGCAGGCAGTCGTCGGCCGGACAGATCTTGAAGCGTTCCCAGGAACCCAGCACGGCGAGCCGAGCGGAGGCCGCCAGCACCGCGCCGAGCGCGTCTGAGCTGGCCAGCATCGGAACGCCGTCGGTCAGCTCGATGTGGACGACGCCCGCGGCTGTCTGAGGGCCGGACGATCCTTCGATCGACGACCGCAGTGCCGCCCGCGCGGCGCGCGCCTGTGCGATTTCCCCGCTCCGCCCGAGGCCGCGTTCGGTCACCCACGCGCGCCAGGAGGCTTCACTGTCCAGTACGTGTCGAGTGTTCAGGAAGTCGAGCAGCAGCTCGACGTCGTGATCCCAGCCGACAGTCAGACCAGTCACCCCACCACTGTAGGCGCCACGGCGGTTGTGCGTCAGGACATCCGACGAATACACCGGGTGTATACACTGTGTGTATAGTGCCTCTCATGTCGATCGGACACGCACTGTTGGGCCTGCTAGAGGGCGGTCCACGGCACGGATACGACCTGAAGCGCGCCTACGACGAGCGATTCGGTCACGACCGGCCGTTGCACTACGGACAGGTGTATTCGACCCTGTCGAGGTTGCTGAAGAACGGCCTCGTGACCGAGGCGGGCGTGGAGGCGGGTGACGGTCCCGAGCGCAAGCGGTACGCGATCACGGACGCCGGGGTCACCGACGTGGAGCGCTGGCTCGCCACTCCGGAGAAGCCGGAGCCGTACCTGCAGAACACGCTCTACGCGAAGGTGGTGCTGGCCCTGCTGTCCGGCCGCAGCGCCACGGAGGTGCTCGACACGCAACGTGCCGCGCACCTCACCACGATGCGCGAGCTGACCCGGCGGAAGACCGACGGCGACCTCGCCGACCAGCTCATCTGCGACTTCGCGCTGTTCCACCTCGAAGCCGACCTGCGGTGGCTCGAACTCACCGCCGCCCGTGTCGACCAGCTGGCCGTGGAGGTCACGCGATGACTCTGTTGAGGGCCGAGGGCCTGGCCAAGTCGTTCGGCAAGACGCATGCGCTCGACGACGCGGGCATCACGATCCGCGCGGGCGAGGTCGTGGCGGTGATGGGGCCGTCGGGTTCCGGCAAGTCCACCCTGCTGCACTGCCTCGCCGGGATCCTGCCGCCCGACAGCGGCACGGTGCACTACCGCGACCGCGAGCTGACCTCGATGAACGACAGCGCGCGCAGCGAGCTCAGGCGCACCGAGTTCGGGTTCGTCTTCCAGTTCGGTCAGCTCGTGCCAGAGCTGACCTGCCTGGAGAACGTCGCGCTGCCGCTGAGGCTGAGCGGCATGAAACGCAAGGACGCCGAACGCGCCGCGCGGGACTGGCTGGGCCGACTGGAGGTCGACGGCGTCGCGGACCAGCGCCCCGGTGAGACCTCGGGTGGTCAGGGCCAACGCGTCGCCGTCGCCCGCGCGCTCGTCACCGGGCCGAAGGTGATCTTCGCCGACGAACCGACCGGCGCACTCGACTCGCTCAACGGCGAGCGCGTGATGCACCTGCTCACGACGGCGGCCCGCGAAACGGGTGCCGCCGTCGTGCTCGTCACGCACGAACCCCGTGTCGCCGCCTACTCGGACCGTGAGGTCGTGGTGCGCGACGGTCGTTCGCGTGACGTGGAGTTCGCCCGGTGAAGCGCCAACGTTTGACCTGCGCAGCCAGCGACCTCGCCCTGGGAGTCCGGCTGGCCGTCGGGGGCAGCCGGAAGTCCTGGGCGAGGCTCGCGCTCCAAGGTGTCGGCATCGGCCTCGGCGTCGCGTTGCTGCTGTTCGCCGCGTCGCTGCCGAACGTGATCGACGCACGAGACGACCGTGAGTCCGCGCGCAGCATGGCGACCAAGGGCAACGGTCCGGCACCGCTGCTGGTGGAGGAGCAGGGCCACGCGTACCGCTCTGACTACGTCCGCGGTCTCTACCTCAACGCGCGCACACCGGACGCCCCGGTGCCGCCGGGAATCGACCGGCTACCTGCCGACGGCGAGATCTTCGTGTCGCCCGCGCTCGGCAGGCTGCTCGCGTCGCCGGCGGGTGAGCTGCTCAGGCCGCGCTTCCCGCAGAAGGTCGTCGGCACGATCGGTCAGGCGGGCCTGCAGAACCCGAACGAGTTCCAGTACTACGCCGGTGACTCCTCGATCAAGGAGGGCGAGAACGCCGTCCACGGCTGGGGTGCCGTGCAGCACAGCCGCGGGATCAACTCTCTGCTGTGGCTGCTCAGCGTCGTCGGCCTGGTGGTGCTGCTGTTCCCCGTGCTGGTGTTCGTCGGGGTCGCCACGAGGCTCGCCGCGGCGCAGCGCGACCGCAGGCTCGCGGCGTTGCGGCTGGTCGGCGCGGCCGCGAGCCGGGTGCGGCTGATCGCGTCCGGTGAGTCGCTGGCCGGGGCGCTCGCCGGGCTCGTGGTCGGGTTCGGGATCTTCTTCGCGGTCCGGCCGTTCGTGGATCGGATCCCCATCTCCGAGCTGTCGGCCTTCCCGAGCGACGTCATGCCGACGCCGGCGCTGACGCTCACCGTGATCGTGGCGGTGCCGGTGCTCGCGGTGTTCACGTCGCTCCTGGCGATGCGCCGCACGATCATCGAGCCGCTGGGCGTGGTGCGGGACCAGAAGCCGGTCCGCCGCCGGGTGTGGTGGCGGACCGTGCCGGTGGTCGCCGGTGCCGCACTGCTCCTCAGCCAGGTCGGCAAGCTCACCCCGGCGGAGAAGCCGAACCAGGTTCCCGTCGTGCTCGGCATCGTGTTGCTGATGCTCGGCATCCCCGTGCTGCTGCCGTGGCTGGTGGAACGGGTCGTGTTCCTGATGAAGGGCGGCACACCGGCGTTGCAACTCGCCGTGCGCCGGTTGCAGCTCGACAGCGGCACGGCGGCTCGTGTCGTCGGTGGCGTGGCGGTCGTGCTCGCGGGCACCGTGACGCTGCAGATGATGCTCGCCGGGGTCGAGCAGGAGGTGCAGGGCAACGAGAAGAGGCAGGCGGCCTTCAACTACCTGAGCGTCAAACCGCGGCAGAGCGCCGACCTGAACGGAATCGCCGCGTCGCTGGAGAAGGCCAGGGGTGTCACCGGCCTGCACCGGATCGAGCAGGCCTGGGGTGAGCTGGACAGAGGTGGCTACGCGGTCATCAACATCGCCCCGTGTACGGCGCTGACCAAGCAGGCGTCCATCCCGAACTGCACGGACGGCAAGGCGTACGCCGCACGGGAGTCCACCGGGCTGCCGGCCGCTCAGTCCGGTGACGTCGTGACGTTCCAGGAGTCCGGCGAGAAGTGGACCGTGCCGCCGGTGGAGGTGATCGACGGACCGGGCAACATCCCCGGCCTCCTCGTCACCCCGGCCGCCGCACGTGGCCTGGTGCCGCTCAACGTGGAGTTCTTCGCCGAGCTCGACCCCGCGGTGCCCGATGCGGCGGAGCACGCCCGCAACGCCATGGCGAGCTACTCCTGGCAGCTGCACACCTACTTCGGCGGCCAGGACGACACCAACGAGGCGGAACGGGTGTTCGGCGTGATCCGCCGCGCACTGCTGGCCGGCTCACTGCTCACTTTGCTGGTCGCCGCCGCGTCACTGCTGGTCGTGGCGCTGGAGCAGGTCAGGGAACGCCGCCGCCCGCTCGCCGTGATGGCCGCGAGCGGGGTGCCGCGCGGCACGCTCGCCCGGTCGTTGCTGTGGCAGAACGCCCTGCCGCTCGCGATCTCCACCGTGGTGTCGCTGGCCACGGGCATCGGCCTGGGAGTGCTGGTGATGCGTGTGTTCGGTGCCGAGGTCGCCTACGACTGGGCGGGCATCGGCCTCATCACCGGGATCGTGGTGGGCCTGACGTTCGCGGTCACCGCTCTGACGTTGCCTTCGCTGAGAAGGGCAACCGGAGCACTTGGGTTGCGGACCGA
This sequence comes from Lentzea atacamensis, assembly GCF_003269295.1. Taxonomy (GTDB): domain Bacteria; phylum Actinomycetota; class Actinomycetes; order Mycobacteriales; family Pseudonocardiaceae; genus Lentzea; species Lentzea atacamensis. Next base: position 573,515 of record NZ_QLTT01000002.1, read on the forward strand.
GTAGTCACCTCGTGTTCTGCCAGGCGGTCCTGCACCAGTCCGTGCCGGAACTGGTAGCAGGCTCCCGCCCGGCAGAGCACGCCCAGCTTGCGCGAGTCCTCGAGGAAAGCCATCAGCTCCCACGGCAGCTTTCCTCGCAACGCCAACCAGATCCGTGCGACGGTGAACCACCACCAGCGCAGGTGCAGCACCGCGAGCGCGAACCCGAGCATCAACCCGGACGCGAGCCCCAGTCCGACCATGCCGCTCTGGCCGGGGCCGAAGACCAGTGCGGCCGCCGAACCGAAGACCACCGCCAGCACGAGAGATCCGGTCCACACCGCGATCCGGTCGCGCGCCATCGTCCACTGAGGACTGGAAGCCTGCGACAGCTCGGTCGCGCTGGACAACGCGAACCGCAGGGCGACCGCGACGGCGAGCCCGAGACCGACGACCAGCCCGGCGGCAAGCCCGTACAGCGCACCGAAAACCAGTCCGGCGGCCAGCCCGAGCACACCTGGTACGAGCAGCAGACTGCGCCAGATCCCCAGGCGCGGCTTGGCCTTGCGCTCCTGCGACGCGGTCAGCGCGGCCGCCCCGACACCGATGCCCGCGACCAGGCCCGTGACCGGCGCGAGCGACGGCGTGATCGAGTACGCCATCAGCCACGCGACGCCGAACCCGCCGATCGCGCCCAGCACCAGCGCACCGAGAATCGCGAGCCAGGTGTTGCCGACGGATCGGCGCAGCTCCCACCAGGCCAGCTCGCGGATGCCGCGGTCGCGCATCTCGTGAGCGAGGAACTCCAGCCACCGGCGTGCCCTGTCCCGCGGCCAGACCTGCGTGGTCCTGGCGTGGTGCGCGAACGCCCTGTTGCCGAACGCCCGAGACACCAGCTCGTCGCAGAGGTGGTCGGAGATCGCCCGCGCGTCCGGGAAGCGGCCACGGTCGAGCAGTTCGGTCGGCTCCGCCTCGCTGTCCGCGTAGACAATGCTGGCGAGCCACATCGTGAGCGGCGTGGACAACGCGTCCGCGAGCCTGCCGTCCGGTTCCTCGCGCAGCTGGATGAACACCGGCTCCCACCGCGCCGCGCCCACGGTGTCCGCGCTGGCCCGCAGGTAGGCGGCGACCTCCTCCAGGTCGAGCGGGGCCATCTCGACGACGTCCGCGCCCGGCAGCGGGCCGGCCAGGTGCACGGCCTGCTCGTACTCGGTGGTGCGGCAGGTCAGCACCAACGGCCGGCTCGCCGGGAACGCCTTCGCGATGCGCGAGAGAGCGTCCGCGCGCTGGTGGCCGGGGATGTCGTCCAGGCCGTCCAGCACGGGCAGCAAGCGATGCTGCTCGACCAGCAGATCGCCGGCGTAGCTGCCGTACAGCTCGGTGTTGCGCAACGCCGGGTGGTCCTCGTACAGCCTGCGGGTGAGCCACGTGCGGATGTCCTCGGCCGCCGGGTTCCACGTCGACAGCGGCAGCAGGACCGGGACCATGCCGCCGTCGTAGCGGTCCAGCAGGCCGCACGTCAGCAGCATCGCGACCGTCGTCTTGCCGGTGCCGGCCTCGCCGAGGAGGACCATCCTGTGGTTGATCTGCCGCTCGAACGCGCCGACGACCGCGTCGCTGCGTCCTGGCGGCGCGTCCGGCTCGTCGCTCACGTCCAGCTCGGGCGCGGTCCAGTGCAGGTCGAGCACGTCCGGGTCGGTGAGCCCGCGCGAGCGGACCTCCTCGTTCCACTGCGCCTGCAGGCCGATCGCCAGCGCCCGGCAGGCGGCGTCGAGGTGCTCGTCGCTGCTGAGCGCGGCGTTGTGCCTGCGCCGGACCCACGGGTCGAGCAAAGCCAGCAAGCCCAGGAACGCCAGCGCGAGGACGATCAGCCACACGTGCGGGTTGATGCCGTACTCGGTCACGAAGAGACCGGCCGCGGTGAGCAACGCGGTCAGCACGCAGCCGGCCAGCAGCGCCTGCTGACGGAATCTGGACATGCGTCGCATCATGACGCACCGCATCCGCCCGGTGTCGATTCAGTGACCCGTGTCGTGACGTTCGTTCTTGATCACAGCTGCCACCTCAGGTCGTCCAGCGTCAGGAACTGGCCGTCGCGCCCGACCGTGATCCCGAACTGGTGCCTGCGGGGTCTGCCCAGGTCGTGCCACTCGACCACGGCCTGCTCCGCGATGTCCCACAGGTGGCGCGGGCCGCCCTGGTCGACGTGCGTGCCGTGGTGGTGCAACCAGGAACCGTCCGGATGGGCCAACCAGTCCTGGCCCGCGACGACGCCGGGCAGCGCGATGCCGGCGAAGAACTCGAACGGGCTGGCCGGGTCGACCACGGTGTTCAGCGGCAACGTGGTGGCGCGGCGCTCGAACGCGCCGGAGCCCGCGTGTGTGGGCGGGTGGGCGTGCGCGCGCAACGGCATGAAACGGCCGTCCTCGACGAGCACGCGGCCCTCGCCGGTGCCGTCGCCGTTCGACACGATCTTGACCAGCCCGGCGCCGATGGGGCGGTGCAGCGTGGTGACGACCAGGCCGCCCGGACGGACCTGCTCCAGCCAGGCGGGCGGGATGGTCGAGACGGAGCACGTGGCCAGCAAGCGGTCGTACGGCGCGCGCTCCGGATGGCCGAGCGCGCCGTCGCCCGCCACGCACGTCGGGTAGAAGCCGTTGTGGTGCAGGCGTTCCTGTGCTCGCCGGGAGATGCTCGGGTCGACGTCGATCGTCGTCACGTTCTCCGCACCCACCACGTGGCAGAGAAGAGCCGCGTTGTAACCGGTGCCGGTACCCACCTCGAGCACCGGCTGTCCTCTGTGGACGTCCAGCGCCTCCAGCATGATCGCCATGATCGTGGGCATGCTCGACGAACACGTCGGTGTGCCCCCGGTCACCGTGTCGTCGCCGTTGAACTGGGTAACCCACACACGGTCGGCGTAGACGAGTTTCAGCCAGTCCGGGTGCTTCGCGGTGACCGGTTCCCAGTCACCGCTGGGCAGCTGGCGGTAGAAGCGCGGCAGGAACTCGTGCCTCGGGACTTCCCGGAAAGCCTTGAGCCACTTGGAATCGCGCAGCACGCCGTCACCGAGCAGGTGGTCCGCCAGCTCGGTGCGAAGGGCCCCGGCGTCGTCCATGTCACCCACAACGGTATCCCTGTGGCGGAGCACACGCAGCGATTGCTAGCAGGGTGCTTGCAAGAGTTAGCACCCAGGGCTAACGTAGTTGGTGGCACGAGGAACGGGAGCGGGAACAGTGGACAAGTCCATCGACAAAGCAGTCGCGGACCTCGGCCGCAACATCGGTGAGTACATCCGCGAGCAGCGCAACCACGCGAAGATCTCCTTGCGTGAGCTGGCAAAGCAGGCGGGTGTCTCCAACCCCTACCTCAGCCAGATCGAGCGAGGACTGCGCAAGCCGTCCGCGGAGATCCTTCAGCAGATCGCCAAGGGCCTGCGCATCTCGGCCGAGGTGCTGTACGTCGAGGCCGGGATCCTCCAGCAACGCGAAGGCGGTGCGTTGGCGGACGCCATCGTCGCCGCGACCGATCTGACCGAGCGGCAGAAGCAGGTGCTGCTCGATGTTTACGAATCTTTCAGGCGGGAGAACTCCGCCAAGAACAAGGAGGACTGATCTCCATGCCGAAGCTCACCCAGGACGACGTTCGCAAGGCCGCCGAGCAGGGTGCTCACGCCGCACGCCAGGCGCTGCTCGCCGCCCTCGGCGCCGGTGACCTCGCCGCCAAGGCCGTGGTCGAGGCGCTGAACAAGGCCAAGGTCCGCGCCGAAGAGGCCGGCACCAAGGCCCAGGACCTGCCGGCCGAGCTCAAGGACCTGCGCGAGAAGCTGCAGCCCGCCGAGCTCAAGAAGCTGGTCGACGCCTACACCGCCTCCGCGGTGAACCTGTACACCTACCTCGCAGAGCAGGGCGAGCAGACGCTGGAGCAGATCAAGGCCCAGCCGCAGGTCAAGCAGGCCGTCGAGCAGGTCGAGCACGCCGTCGAGGCCGCGCAGAAGCGCGCCGGGTCCGCAGCCTCCGATGCCCGCGAACTCGCGGACGACGTGCTCGGCAAGGTGACCCGCCGCACCCGCTCGGTCGGCGAGAAGGTCGCCCACGAGGTCGAGGAAGGCGCCGAGAAGCTGGCCGAGGAGATCGTCGAGGTCGGTGGCGAGGCCGCGCACGAGGTCCGCAGCACCACCCGCAAGGCCGCGAACCGCACCGCGCCGCGCAAGCCGGCGACGACCACCCGCAGCACCACCGCGGCCAAGAAGACGACCGCGACGAACACCACCAAGTGAGTCGCTGAAGTTCAGTGAGAGGGGAGCAGCCCGCTGGGGCTGCTCCCCTCTCGTCGTACCGGCACGTAGTCTGGGGGCGTGTTCTACGTGCCGATCTTCAGCTTCTGGAACCTCGACGGCATCGTGTACTTCTTCGCCGACCTGGGGTTCACCATCGTCGGTCTGTTCGCGTTCTTCCACGCGCTGGCTCAGCGTGTCGACGCGTACACGGCCGCAGAGCGCATGACGAAGCCGGCATGGCTCGGCATCACCGGTGGTGGAGCGGCGGCGATGCTGCTGTTCGCGCCGGGCGGCTTCGGCTCGATCTTCTGGCTGGCAGGCCTCGTCGCGGTGCTCGTGTACATGGTGGACGTGCGCCCGAAACTGATCGAGGTCCAGCGCGGCCCCCGCTGGTGATCACGCACTCCCACGGCTCCGGCTCGCCCGTCACGCTGGTGGCGCACGGGCTCGGTGCCACGCCCGGTGAGGCGCGGATTCCCGCCTCCGGGCTGCCCGGTACCCGCGTCGTCGTGACGTTGCCCTCGCACGGGGACGCCCCGGACGCACCTGCGGGGTACTGGGACTACGGCCGGATCGCCGCCGATCTCGCGACTGTTCCCGCTGATCACGCCGTTGGTGTCTCGCTGGGCGCCGGGGCGTTGATCCGGCTGCTCTCGCTCGAACCCGATCGTTTCCGGCGGGTGGCGCTGCTGCTGCCCGCGGTGCTGGACCAGCCGCGACAGCCGTTCACGCTGCAGCAGCTGTCCGATCTGACCGTCGGGCCGCCCAACTACGTCGCTGAGCGTCGCGCCGCGTTGACCCGCCTGGAAGCCGCCGCTGAGCAGCTGCCGGGCCAGGTTGCTGTTCCCGATGCCTCGATGTTGGCTGCCGTGTCGGCTCTGGTGCTGGTCATCGGGGCTGTGGGCGATCCGCTGCACCCCGAGGACGTGGCCAAGGCGACCGCGGCGGCGTTCCCCGGCGGTGAGCTGTGGCTGATCGACTCACCGGCACCGATGATCACGCACCGCGCCGAGGTGCGGCACAGATTGGTCGACTTCTTCGCTGGGTAGCCGAAGTGCATGGCTGAACAGAAGAAGATCGCATTCCTGGTCGACACGGAGGGCATCGAGCAGGTCGAGCTCACCGACCCGTGGACGCACGTCGAGAAGGCCGGCGGAGTGCCGCGCCTGATCGCGCCGAAACTCGGTGAGGTCCGCGGCTTCAACCACCTCACGCCTGCCGACTCGTTCCCGGTCGACACCACCTACGCCGATGCCTCCGTCGACGACTACGACGGCGCGGTCATTCCCGGTGGTGTGGCCAACGCGGACTTCCTGCGAATGGACTCCGACGCCGTTCAGCTGGTGAAGGCGCTGGTAGCGGCCGGGAAGCCGATCGCGGCGATCTGCCACGGGCCGTGGCTGCTGGTCGAGGCCGACGTCGTGCGCGGCAAGATGCTGACCTCGTTCCCGAGCCTGCGGACCGACATCCGCAACGCGGGCGCCGACTGGGCCGACCAGGAGGTCCGGGTCTGCGACATGAACGGGTGGACGCTCGTGACGTCGCGCAATCCCGACGACCTGCCGGCGTTCAACCGCGAGGCGCTGAAGGCCTTCGGCCTGGACTGAACGGGGTCTGCAGCCCCCGTTCAGTTTTTAGAGACGCGTCTGGGCGTAGTGCGCCATGGCGTCACGAACCCACTCGGCCATGTTGTCGCCGTTGACCTCGAAGTTCACCCGGAACTCGTCCGAGTCGACGTAGAGGTTGCCGAGGCCCGTGTAGGACTCCCGGTTCGGCGTCCAGCTGAGGCAGATCCAGCGGTAGTGGCGGTCGATGACCTCCTGCGTCTGCGGAGCGTCGATCGCCGTGCCCGCCGTGAACAGCGCACCGAGATCACGTGCGATGTCCTGCCACTGCTGCATGAAGTCGTCCGCGTCGGCACGCGTCCAGTTCTTCATCTTCTGCTTGCTCCCGGCGATGTGCTCCTTGGCACCCTCGCCGTAGCGCTCGACCAGCTCGGCCTCGTAGCGCTCCTGCTTCGACGCGTCGAAGCCGTCGAACAGCTCTTCCAGCTTCACCTCGTCCCCTCCTTCCAGTTCGGCAATCGTCCGCGCGACGGTTCCGGCGAGCCGGTCCAGCCTCTTGCGTTCCTCCTGCAGCCACCGGTGGTGGTTGCGCAGGACGGTCAGCTGGTCGTGCTTGCCGTTCAGCAGCTCCGCTACCGTGTCGAGGCCCAGGCCCATGTCGCGCAGCAGCAGGATCTGCTGCAGGCGGTGGACCTGCTCCTTCTCGTAGTAGCGGTAGCCGTTGTCACCGACCCAGGCCGGCGGCAGCAACCCGATCGAGTCGTAGTGCCGCAGCGTCCTGGACGTCACCTTCGACATCCGGGCCACTTGGGCGATCGACCAGGCCATTTCCGGTTCCCCCTTCGCGCTTGATTTCGAAGGTAATGGTTGACGTAACGTCAAGGTCAAACCGAGTTTGGCAGGATGGTCGACGTGTGGACCATCGCTGGATCGTTGGAACCCGTACCCGTGCTCTCCCGCCTCGACCTGCTGGCCGAGCCCGTCGCCGCCGCGGTGAAGGCGCTGCCTGATCCCGAACGCCTCGCGGTCGCCGAGATCGACCCGACGCTCGCGGACACCGCCGAGTTCTGCGCGCACTACGGCTCGCCGCTCGACGCCTCCGCCAACTGCGTCGTCGTCGCCGGCAAGCGCGGCGGTGAGCTCCGTTATGCGGCCTGCATGGTCATGGCGACCATGCGCGCGGACGTCAACGGTGTGATCCGCAAGCGCCTCGACGCGCGCAAGGCGTCGTTCGCGCCGATGGACGACGCCGTGTCGTTGACCGGCATGGAGTACGGCGGCATCACTCCGATCGGACTGCCCGCAGGTTGGCCGATCCTGCTGTCGCCCGAGGTCGCCGCGGCACCGGAACTGGTGGTCGGCAGCGGCATCCGGGGCAGCAAGATCCTCGTGCCCGGCGACGTGCTGGCGAAGCTTCCGGGCGCCGAGATCATCGAGGACCTGGCGCGCTGAGCCTGCTGATCACCTGGTCCGGGTCGAGCTCCCACCTGATCACCCGCGCGTCCGGGCCGGACGACGTGAGGTCGCCGTCGGCGTCGAACAGCACGGCGTTGACCGGACCGGTGTGCCCGGTCAGCGTCGCGACCTGAGTGCCGTCGGCCACCTGCCACAGCGTGATCAGGCTGTCGTTCGCGGCGGCTGCCACCGTTGTGCCGTCCCTGCTGACCGCGACCGCTCCGATCGCGCCTCGGCCGGTGACGAGTGTGCGCGCCTTGCCGTTGGCGTCCCACAGTGCGACCTCGCCGCCGGCGTCGCCCACCGCCAGCAGGCTCGAACCAGGAACGGCCGCGATCGACTTCACCGCGGGGCCCGCGTCCCGGATCACCTGCACCTGGTCACCGGACCGCCGCAGGAAGCGGCCCGGCTGCTCGGATATGAGGTCCCACACCACGACGGCCGCGTCCTTGCAAGCTGATGCTTGCTCTGACCATGGCCATCGCGGCCGCCATGAGCGTGCTGGTGCCGGGCACGGCTGTCGCCGCGCCCGACTGGGAGATCAACGAGGCGGTCAAGGGCACGCCGCCGTCGAACGAGCTGCTGGACTGCGCCGACACGATCGAGGTGAAGGTGTGGGTCTGTTACGAGAGCCACGGCGACCGCTGGTCGGTCTACGACCGTGACGGCGACAGCGCGTCGGCGCTCGTCGAGTGGAAGAACTACCGCAACGGTTCGCTCTACCGGCAGGGCCGCCGCGTCAACGGCCACGGCGCCGGTACGTGGGCGTACTGCAACAAGAACTACTACGAGGACAGCACCCTGAAGGGCAAGCAGGGTTGGTGGGACCGCCCCAACGGCAGCCCCAGGACCTACGACCGCGAGTCCCCGTTCCAGAGCTAGGACTGGTACTTCACCAGTAGTTCCACCGCTTCATCGACATCGTCGGTGACGAGGATCCACTGTTCCGCCTCCCGGCTCGCCGCGAGCTTCTGCACCAGCGGCGCGGCCGGAACCTCGTCGGTCCAGAACGCCTTGCCCAGGAACACCATGGGGGCGGCTGGGCCGACGCTGCAGTAGTAGTTCTGCGTGAAGTCCTGGAAGACCTCCTGGACCGTGCCCGCCTTGCCCGGCGTGTAGACGATGCCGCCGGTCGCGACGGTCAGCAGGCCCTCCTCGCGCACCGAGTTCGCGAAGTACTTCGCGTGCAGCTCGCAGGCCGGGTTGGGCGGCTCGTGGCCGTAGAACCAGGTCGGGATGCCGATCGTGCGAGGTCTCTCGAAGCTGGGGATGTCCGGGAACGCCGCGAGCCACCGGCCGATCGACTCGTCGTCGTGGCCGAAGCCAGGGGCCTGCGCGATGGCGTCGAGCACGTCCTTGTCGGCTTCCCCGAGCCGGACGCCCAGGGGCACGGCCTCCATCGCGCCGGGTCCGCCGCCGGTCAGCACGGTGAAGCCGGCCTTTCCGAGCGCGGCGCCGAGCTCGACCGCGTTGCGGTAGCCGTCCGAGTCGCGGGCCAGCGCGTGCCCGCCCATGACCGCCACCGGCTGTCCGGTCAGCGCCTCGTCGAGCGCCTCGGTGATCGAGTGGTCGTGCAGGCGTTCGGCCAGCGCGTGCAGCGGGTCCGGGTGGTGGCCCTGCTGCTTGCTGTGCCGGTAGATCACCGCGTCGGGGGTGTCCGCGTACGACTTGGGGTCGGCGGGGTCGAAGCCCGCGAACAGCTCTGCCGGCGTGTAGAGCGACGACCGGTACACCTCGTACGGCAGGTCGGGGATGACCGGGAAGATCAACGCTCCCGCGGCCTCAGCCCGGCGCTGCATCGTCTCGCTGAGGGTGCAGCCGAGCAGCAGCGCCCCGTCCAACGGGACCCGCACGTCCTCGCGGGTGAGGTCCAGCCCGATGATGACCGCTTTGCGCAGGTCGGACTCGGCTCTCAGCTGGTCCAGGTCGGTGATTTCGATCCGCACGGGAAAAAGCCTATGCCTCGGGCGAACCAACGCGCCGCCGAATCCGAATGAGTAGTGGGAACTGGGGTCCGCTCGTCGTCCGTCGAGCGGCCGCGGGCCGCGCTGCCCAGGAAAGGTTCCCCGCAATGGCTACCGAACAGCTGACCGGCTGCGCCGCCCGTGGCGCCCGAGTGGTAGATCCCCACCGCGTCGAGTACCTGGACTGCGGCGGCTACGGAGTTCCTCTGCTCGGCCACGCCCACCCGGCGGTGGTGCAGGCCGTGGTCGGCCAGGTACGCCGGCCGTCCCTGCTGGACCGCCTCATGCTCGATCTCGTCACCCCCAACGGCCTCGACCACGTGCACGTCTTCCCGTCGGCGTCGGAGGCCGCCCAGTTCGCCGTAGCCCTGGCTCAGGCCAATGGCCGCCCACGCGTGCTGACCACCGGCGAAGTCCCGTACGGCGGCATCGACTCGTTACGTGCCGTTCTAGCCTCCGGCCCACCGGCCTGCGTCCTCGTCGAACCGGTCCGCGCCGCCTCGTTCCCGCCCTCCGGCTACCTGCGCGCGATCGCCGAGGTGTGTCGCGAGCACGACGCGTTGCTGATCGTCGACGAAACGCGCACCGGCCTGGGCCGCCTCGGCGTGTGGTGGGGCTGCGACATCGACGGCGTGACCCCGGACATCCTCCTGGTGGGCGAGGGCCTCTCCGGCGGCGTGCTCCCGATAGCCGCCGTCGTGGCATCGGCGGCCGTCGAGGTGCCGTTGTGGCGCGGCCCGGAAGAGGTCTCGCCGCTGGCCTCCGCCGCCGTGAACGCCTGCCTGCGCGTCACCGCCGCCGACGGCCTCGTCGAACGAGCCTCGGTGCTCGGCGACGAGCTGCTGCTGGGCCTCCGCGCGGTCACCGCGGGCAAGGCCCACGCCTCCGGCTGCGGCCTGCTGCTCGGCGTCGAACTGCCGGACAAGCACGCCGCCGACGTGTTCACCGGCGAGCTGCTGCGATCGCGCGTGCTCGCCGACTTCCGCGGGCGGACGGTGAGCTTCACCCCTCCTGCCGTCATGACGGCCGCGGACGCCGGGTGGTTGATCGAGGCCGTCGGGAGGGCCGCGGCCAAGATCTGAGTTCGCCCGGCACGACCGGCGCACCCCTGCCAAGATCCACGGCGGGGGTGCGCCGTCCGTCTTCTCCGAACCCTCGCGGGTACCGCTGAGTAGTTTCGCTCATTTTCCCGGTCCGGGCTGCGGGTCCGCGCCCCGTTGTGGTTCGCTCACTGCGAGTGAACGGGGGCTACGGGGTGTACGGAAATCCGGACGAGCTGGACCGCATCGCGAGCGAGATCGAAAAGCGCGCCGAGTCGGTCCGCACGCATGGCACCGAGATGAACGACAAGGCGCGGACGATGCACTGGAAGTCCGTGGCGGCCGATCGGTGCCGCGAGACAATCGAGGGCGACAAGCGCAGGCTGTTCCAGACCGCCGATGGCCTGGACGGCGCCGCCGCGGTGCTGCGGCAGCACGCCCAGGAGGTCCGCGAGATGATCGCCGCGATCAAGCGGATCGCGGAGGCCGTCACCGGCTGGTTCAAGAGCGCGATCGACACGTTCAACCGGGCCGTGGACGCGTTCAACAACGCCGTGAAGGACATCGCCAACGGCGTCGCCGACGCTCTCGGCTTCGGCGGCGGACAGCCACCGCAGCCTCCCCAGCCACCGTGGACCGGCTGGAAGTGGGGCCCGGACAACCTGCCGCCGCAGGGCGACAAGGCGTGGCTCGAGGTCGGCGAGTACATGCGCGGTCAGGGCGTGTCCGCATGACCCCCGCGCCGCATCGGCTCGTGCTCTCCGCGCGGGAGTTCGCCTACCTGGTGGAGAAGACCGGCGTCGACCTGCCGCCCGACTGGATGCCCGCCGCCGACGTCCAGATCGGCCCCGCCGAAGCAGACCTCACCAGGAAGCGCGTCGTGACCGGCGTCGGTGACGAGGCGGAGGTCCATCCGTCGGTGGAGCGCAACCTGCAGATCCTCGCCGGGCCTATGGTCATGCTGGACACCATCGCCTCCATCGGCGACAAGAGCTCGCACAGCGTCCACGCGGTCAACGGCCCGTTGGGCGCCTCGCTCTTCGCACTGGGCGACGGCGCAGTCGAGCTGTCCATGTTCGCGTCGACCGACCTCGGCAAGGAGCTGATCCGTGCTGTGCCGCAGGCAGACCGCGCCGGCGCGAGCCTCGAATCCCGGCTCGGCGGCAGCCACGAGGCAGAGCCACTCCGCGGCCGGCTGCCGTTGAAGGCGTTGCAGGAGATGGGTGCGGCCAGGCTCTTCCGCGCCGCCGACCCGGACGCCCCTGCCGCGGTGCTGGCCGAGCTGAAGCTGTCCGGTGCCGAAGCCTCTCTGGCGCAGAACGTCGCCGACCAGACCGACGGTGCCCTGCGCTGCCTCGTCATCTCGGCCAACGGCACGTCGCAGGTCAACTGGGTGCACACGGCGGGCGGCTGGAGCGGCCTCGATCCCGAGCCGGACGGCTCGGGGCGCCGCATGGTGCGCATCGAACCGGCCCAACGCGAGGACCTCGGCACCTGGGTGGCGTCGGCGGTGGCGGGAGCACTGTCATGACGGAACCCGCAAAGCCCCCCGGCGTGACCAACGTCGACGTCTCCGGCGGCATGAAGAGCACGACCGTCCAGTGCGACGACCTGCTTGCGCTGAGCCGCCTCACCGACGAGGTCGGGGAGGACACGCTCAAGATCGCCGCGGCTGGCCACAAGTTTCTGGTCGAGCCCAACGTGCTCGCGTCGTCGTTGCTGAATCCCGGTGGCGTGGTGAAGTTCGAGGCGGCCATGGCTGTCGCGCTGGACGGACCGCACGGACTCACCGCCACCTCGGCGGGCATCAGGCTCCGCGGTGAAGCGCTGAAATCCAGCAAGATCGCTTATGAGATGGCCGACGAGTTGGCGGCGAAGAGTCTCGAAGTTTCCCGGTGGTTCGCGGGCAAGGCGGTGACGGCCACTCCGACGGTCGCCGCCGCAACCGCCCTGCTCGCCGGCGGTGCGATCGCAGCTGATGTCCACGCCAACTACGACGGCGACTGGATGAAGTGGTTGATGGACCACCCCGGCATGGTCGACAACCTGATCGGTATGACGCCGGGAATGATTTCCTCGCTCGGCATTCCGGTGGATTTGGCCACCACGCTCGACCTGCTGGCCGCCACCTACCCCGATGGCAACGCGGTCGTGACACCCTCTCGCAGCCACCCGCACGCTGATGTGCCCAAGGATCTGCACGACCTGATGGAAGGGCTTGCGATGCGCAACAAGCCCGATGTGCTGGAACCGAGAGGCAAGGATGAACCTGTCGATCCGGCCAACATCGACGTGCGCATCATCAAGAACGCACAGAATGAAGTGACCGGTTATGTGGTCGACATCCCGGGGACAAAGCACTGGAATCCGCCAGGTGTGGTGGAAAGCGCGAACGACACCGGTGTCAACGTGGACGCCATGGCGGGCAATCGAACCGTGTTGCAGAAGGGTGTCGAAGAAGCGCTGCGCATGGCGGGTGCGACGGACGGGAAACCGGTGATGCTGCTCGGACACAGCCAGGGTGGCATCGTGGCTGCGCAGTCGACGCCGGACCTGGTCGCCAGCGGTTACAACGTGACGCATGTGGTCACCGCAGGGTCTCCGGTCGGCCGGATCGACGTGCCGGCCAACGTGCAGATGCTCTCCCTCGAGAATCGGAACGACATCGTGCCGCGGCTTGATGCCGCCGACAACCCGGACACGGCGAACCGGACCACGGTGAAGTTCGACCAGAACTACGGGGACTTCAAAAATCACAACATCGAGGAGAACTACTCGGAAGCTGCTCGGCAGGTGAGCGACCCCGGCTCGAAGACGTACCACGACCCTGCGGTGGCCAAATACCGCGACAGTCTCGGAGCGTTCACGAACGGTTCGCAAGCCGAAACTCGCACATATCGGGTGACTCGAGAGGGCGTCAATTGAGAATCACGAGAAGGATTCTCGCTCTGGCCACGGTGTTGTCGCTCACCGCCTGCGGAATCACCGACCAGTACAACCAGGAGTACGACGAGCTCGGCAAGAAGGTGGTCGCGGAGGTCAAGCAGCAACAAGGCGTCGCCGATGCCGAGTACAGCTACGTGCACGGAATCGACCAGGGGCAAGGCATCAGCGTCAACGTCACGCTCAGCTCCGACGCGAATTCGGCGGACATGCCTGGAAAGCTGATGGAAATTGCGCAACGGAACTACTGGCTGGGCGTCACGCCTCCTGGTGGGCCGACGATGTCCGTGCGTGTGTGGAGCGCGGAGCCGCCACACCCACAGATCAGCCTGGAACAGGTGGACGTGAGCGATACGGCCGCGTTGGAGAAGAAGTACGGCCCCCGCCCGAAGAAGAAATGAGCACCACGATGACCCCAGACGAATGGCTCGCCGACTTCGAGGCCAAGACCGCCGAACTCCAGCGCAACGCCGCCGCCTTCCGCCGCAACCTCGAGTCCGCCGGTACGACCGTGACGACCGAGGACAAGTCCGTCACCGTCACAGTCGCCCCGAACGGCGCCCTGCTGGACCTCAAGATCGAAGGCGACACCGAGCTGGCCACCAGGATCCTCGGGCTCACCAGGACTGCCCGCGAGCAGGCCGCCACGAACGTGCTCGACGAGTTCCGCCACGTCACCGGCAGCCACGCGAACGAGCTGGACACCGACGTGTCCGTCCCCGGACCGCCGGCACCCGAGCAGCAGAAGGCCAAACCCGAAGACGAGGACTTCGCGGAGAAGGCCGTCTACCGCAAGGAGAGCTGGTGAAGACTCAGAAGATCACCGTCTGGTTCCCGTGCACCAGCACCCGGTCCTCCAGGTGCCACCGCAGCCCGCGCGCCAGCACGACCTTCTCGATGTCCCGCCCCTTGCGCACCATGTCCGCGACGGAGTCGCCGTGGTCCACGCGCAGCACGTCCTGCTCGATGATCGGCCCCGCGTCCAGGTCCGCCGTCACGTAGTGGCAGGTGGCCCCGACGAGCTTCACACCGCGGCGGTGCGCCTGGTGGTACGGCCGGGCGCCGATGAACGACGGCAGGAAGCTGTGGTGGATGTTGATCGTGCGGCCCGACCAGGCCGCGCAGAGCTCCGGCGGCAGGATCTGCATGAAGCGCGCCAGGACCACGGCGTGCGGGTCGTGCTTCTCCACGAGCTGGCGGAGCTGCGCGAACGCTGCCTGCTTGCCCTCCGGATCGTTGGAGGGGAACGGCACGTGGTGGAACGGGATGCCGTGGGCGCGGGTGATCTCGCCGAGCTCCGGGTGGTTGCCGATGACGGCGGACACCTCGACGTCCAGCTCGCCGGTCGCTACGCGGGCCAGCAGGTCGTAGAGGCAGTGGCCCTCCTTCGACACCAGGATCACCACGCGCTTGCGGGCGCCCGTGTCGGTCACCGTCCACGTCGACTGCGCGCCCAGGGACGCCGCCACCTCCGCGAACCGGGAGCGCAGCTCGTCCACGCCGAACGGCAGGGAGTCCGCGCGGACTTCCTGGCGCGTGAAGAACCAGCTCGTCTCCGGGTCGGTGTGGTACGCGGCCTCGACGATCCAGCCGCCGTTCTCCGCGAGGAACGACGAGATCTTCGCGATGATGCCGGTGCGGTCCGGGCAGCCGAAGGTGATCACATAGCGACGCTCAGGCGATGACACGCCGCATGAGTATTCACGGCCTCGGCAGCGCCGCCAACAGCGACTCGTCGCCGGACACGATCGCGTGGCTCGGGCGGCCCCACAACCTGCGGTAGATCGCGTCGGCGGTGCCCGCGAGGGTGGCGTCGGAGTCGATGGCCGAGTCGTGCACGGCGGTGACGACCAGCGGCTCGCCCTCGGTCAGTCGCGCCTCCCACGTGCGGCCCGCGTCGGCGGCGTGCACCAGCAGTCGGCCGGTTCCGGAGATCCTGCGGCCCTTCTGCAGCTGCCGGGGCACCATCACGGTGAGGAACTCGTCGATGCCGTCGGCGGCGAACTCCGAGTCGAACAGCAGCGTCGGCACGTCGTGACCGGCGGCGAGTTCGGCGTCCAGGCGGTGGATCGACGTCTCGTGCGCCTGCCTGCGTGCCCACCAGCCGGCGCGGTTCGTGCCGTCGAACGTCCACGCTGGACGGTCCGCGGGTGTGTCACGCAGCCGGGAGAGGAGCACGGAAAGCTCGTTGTCCCACCAGGTGAGCGCTTCGTCGAACTCCTGCGGCGGCTTCGGCCACTCCGGCAGGCCCGCCTCGGGCGCGGTGGCGATCGCCTTCGCCGCCCACGAGTGCACCGCGGCCTGGTGCCGCACGAGGTCCAGCACCGTCCACTCGGGACAGGGCGGGACCGCGGCGTCCTGGCCTGCCTCGACGGCGGCCGAACGCATCAACGAAGCCTGCTTCTCGATCTCCGCGACGAAGTCCACGACGAAATTCTACGGCGCGACTGCGGCCCATTCGAGCGTAATTTCGCCGAGCCGCCATCGGCGCCGGTCGTCCAGCACCGGCCAGCCCCGCGAAGCGAGCAACCGCGCCGACTCCACCCACCGCGCGCGAGGCCCGAAGGGGGCGAACGGTGCCGCGGTCGCCCAGCACGCGTCCAGCTCCGCCAGCAGCGCGTGCACGCGCTCGCCCGGCACGTTCTTGTGGATCAGCGCCTTGGGCAGCCGCTCGGCGAGGTCGGAAGGCGTCTCGATCCCGGACGGCTTGCACGCCAGCGTGAACCGCAAGGGGCCGTCGGACGACAGCGTCACCCACGTGCACCGGCGGCCGATCTCGTCGCAGGTGCCCTCGATGATCAACCCACCGGGAGCCATGCGGCCGAGCATCGTGTCCCACGCCTCGAACGCCTGCTCCTCGGTGTACTGGCGCAGCACGTTGAACGCGCGCAACAACACCGGCCGCGCACCGGCCAGTTCGAAGCCACCGCGGCGGAAGTCCAGCCAGGGCGGGTCGGCCACCGCCTTGCCGGCCTCGACGCGGTCGGTGTCGATCTCCAGCCCGAGCACGCGCACGTCGGGACGCACCGTGCGCAGGCGCAGAGCCATCTCGACGGTGGTGATCGGCGACGAGCCGTACCCGAGGTCGACCACGAGCGGGTCGGCCGCCTCGGTCAAGAACGACGACAGCGTCCCGGTCATCCACCGGTCGACCCTGCGCAGGCGGTTCGGGTTGGTCGTGCCGCGCGTCGGCAGGCCGAGCGCACGAGCCCGGCCGGCCGCTAGCCGCGGTTTGCGAGCCATTCCGACGTGAACTCGCTCTCCTTGTCGAGCAGCACCGCGACCTGCTCGGCGATCAGCTTCTCGAGCTTGCCGCCCATGAGCGGGATGCTGACCTTGACCTCCCCCGTGAGGGTGACCTTCGAGCCGGAACCGTTGTCCGTGATGGTGAACGCACCGTCCAGCCGGCCGGGTACGCCGTTGAGCGTCACCTCGACCGTGCCCGCGCCCGCCGCCCAGTTCTCCATGCGCTGGATCACGAGGTCGCCACCCAGCAACGACTTGGCCATCGACGGCAGGTGCTCCGCGGGCACACCCTGCTTGAGCTGGTAGGACGTCTTCCCGTCCACGGACGAGAACGTCACGAGCTCGGCGTCGTTGCCGCCGATCGCGGCCAGCCGGTCCCGCAGATAGGTCTCGTCGACCATCGCGCCGAAGACCTTCTCCGCCGAATGGGGTGACGTGGTGTGGTGCTCGATGCGGCGTGCCATGTCGCGGAGGCTACCGTTGACGCCTGTGACCACCACGCAGTCCGTACCTCTGGCCGAGCGCACCACGCTCCGACTCGGTGGCCCGGCCGCGCGGTTCGTCCACGCCACGACCGCAGCCGAGCTGGTCGAAGCCGTGCGAACAGCCGACGCCGCCGACGACGAGAAGGTCCTCGTGCTCGGCGGGGGATCGAACCTCGTGATCTCGGACGGCGGCTTCGACGGCACCGTGGTGCACGTCGCCACCAAGGGCTTCCGGCTCGACCCGCTGGGCGGCGGGATCGTCCAGTTCACCGTCGAGGCCGGCGAGGAGTGGGACGCGGTCGTCGCAGAGGCGGTCGCGCAGGGGCTCGGCGGCCTCGAGTGCCTGTCGGGCATCCCCGGTCTCAACGGCGCGACGCCCGTGCAGAACGTCGGCGCGTACGGCGTCGAGATCTCCCAGGTGCTGCAGTCGGTGGATCTTCTGGACCGGCGCAGCGGCAAGGTGCACCAGGTGCCCGCGGCCAAGCTGGGCCTCGACTACCGCACCAGCGTGCTGAAGGGCACGGACAACGCTGTCGTGCTGCGCACCAGGTTCTCGCTCACCGCCGGCGGCATGTCCGCCCCGATCCGCTACGCCGAGCTGGCGCGCGTTCTCGGTGTGGCGCAAGGTGATCGCGTTCCGGCCGACGAGGCCCGCAAGGCGGTGCTGGAGCTGCGCCGCGGCAAGGGCATGGTGCTCGACCCCGCCGACCACGACACGTGGAGCGCCGGCTCGTTCTTCACCAACCCGATCATCGACGACGCCACGTTCGCCGGCGTGCTGATCCGCATCGCCGAACGTCTCGGCGCCGACGTCGACGTGCCGACCTACCCGGCGGGGCAGGGCTTCAGGAAGCTCTCCGCCGCGTGGCTGATCGAACGTGCGGGCTTCCGCAAGGGCCACCAGGGTCCCGGTGGCCGGGTGGCGCTGTCCAGCAAGCACACGCTGGCGCTCACCAACCGCGGCGGCGCGTCCACCGAGGACCTGCTCGACCTGGCGCGCGAGGTGCGCGACGGCGTGCGGGCGACGTTCGGCGTTGAACTGCACCCGGAACCGGTCTTCGTAGGCGTTCAGCTCTAGGGCTGTTCGGGTGACTCCGTGTGACCAACCGCTACCCGGCGTGTTTCATTGAGGTAGGGGTGGAATGGAGGTCGCCATGAGCTACCTCGACGACAACGCGCGAGAGGTCGTCCGGCCGATCAAGCGCCTGGTCGAAGACGAGTTCCTGTCCCGGCCCGGCGTGATCGGCGTCGACATCGGCGAGAAGTACACCGGCGGACGCCCGACGGGCCGGGCCGCGATCGTGGTCTACGTGTGCGCCAAGGGACCTGACCATCCGCAGCAGATACCGGCGGAGGTCAGCGGCGTCCCGACCGACGTCGTGGCGGAGTCGATCGTGCTGCACCGCGCCAGGATCACCCGCGCCGCGGACGTGCGACCCGTTGGGGTGGAACGGCATCCGGTGCTGCGCGGTGGCATCAGCATCGGCCCGGCCCGGTCGTTCAGGGTCGTGCCGCCGGAGGTGCCCACAGCCGGTGAGTACGTGATCGCCGGCACTCTCGGCGCGTTCGTGGTGACCAACGACGAACCCGGGAAGGTGCTGGGGCTCACGACTTTCCACGTCGGCTGCGTGGACGACTCGTGGTCGGTGGGCGACGAGTTCGTGCATCCGTCCAGAGTGGACGGTGGTATTCCCGGCGCCGACCAGGTCGCGGTGCTCGACCGGGCGGCGCTCGCGGGATCGGTGAGTGCGGCGG
This sequence comes from Lentzea atacamensis, assembly GCF_003269295.1. Classification (GTDB taxonomy): domain Bacteria; phylum Actinomycetota; class Actinomycetes; order Mycobacteriales; family Pseudonocardiaceae; genus Lentzea; species Lentzea atacamensis. The sequence continues at coordinate 592,226 of NZ_QLTT01000002.1, forward strand.
GCCTGAGGATGGGCGCCCGGCCGTTCCGCGCGGAGATCCTCGACATCGGCGCGGTCACCGGCACGGCGCGAGCCACGATCGGCTCGACGGTCCGCAAACGCGGCCGCACCACGGAACTCACGTACGGCGTGATCGCGTCCACGGACGCGACCCTGCGCCTGGACTTCGGCGACGGCCTTGGCGTCAGGACGTTGCGCGACCAGGTCCGCGTGCACTCGTCCGAACGCTTCGGCGACCAGGGCGACAGCGGCGCGGTGCTCGTGGACGCCGACAACCGCGTCGTGGGCCTGTACGTCGCCGGATCGGGCTCGACGGGATTCGCGAACCCCATCGAGCCCGTCCTGCGTCAGCTGGACGTGGAGCTGCTCACACCCGGTGTACCCGAGTCGCGGAAGCCTGAGCCCGCGGCTTGAGCACGATCTCGTCGAGGTTCACGTGGGACGGCCGGGTGACCGCGAACGCGATCACGTCCGCCACGTCGTCGGCGCTCAGCGGCGTGAGGCCCTCGTAGACCTTCGCCGCGCGCTCGGTGTCGCCGCCGAAGCGGTTGGCCGAGAAGTCCGTCTCGACCATGCCCGGCAGGATCTCGGTGACCCGCACCGGCTGGCCGAGCAGCTCGCCGCGCAACGTCCGGTGCAACGCGGACTGCGCGTGCTTGGCGCTGGTGTAGCCGGAACCGTTGTCGTACGCATCACGTGCGGCGACGGACGTCACAGAGACGATGTGCCCGTCGCCGGACGCGATCAGCTTCGGGATGAACGCCTTGGTGACCAGCAGGGTGCCGAGGACGTTCGCCTCCCACATCCAGCGCCACTCGTCCGGGTCACCCTCGGCCACGGTCGACAGCCCGCGCGCGCCACCCGCGTTGTTCACGAGCACGTTCGCCCCGGGTACTCCTTCGGCGAAGGCGGCGACGGAGGCCTGGTCGGTGACGTCCAGCTCGAGCGCGGTCCCGTCGATCTCCTTCGCGATAACGTGGAGACGGTCCAGGCGACGTGCGCCGAGGACGATGTGGAAACCCTCGGCGGCCAGCCGCCGGGCGGTGGCCTCACCGATGCCGGCGCTGGCTCCGGTCACTACTGCGACAGGTCGATTCACGGCTTCGATCGTAGGCTCCCGCACCGGGTGTGACCGACGTCACTCGCACCGTCACGTGGTCCTGAACGTCCACCATGGTGGGAGGTCGAAACCGTGAAAAGAACACTTGTCGCGCTGGTCGCCGGGCTGACGTTGCTGACCGGTTGCTCGAGTGTGGTGGCGGGCTCACCGAACTCGGACACCTCGAAGCCGGACGCGAAGGTCACCCTGTCCCCGGCGGACGGCACCAAGGACGTGCAGGTCACGTCCCAGGTCCAGGTCACCGTGGTGGACGGGACGATCGAGTCCGTCGCGCTGAAGTCGGCTGAGGGCAAGGACGTCAAGGGCACCCTCACCGAGGACAAGTCCGGCTGGACCACCGCCGAGCCCCTCGGGTACGGCAAGACGTACAGCTACTCCGGCAAGGCCGTCGGCGCCAACGGCAAGCCGGTCGAGCTCAAGGGCTCGTTCACCACCGTCGCGCCCGGTTCGCAGACCCGCGCGACGCTCTGGCCCGGCGACAACCAGACCGTCGGCGTCGCGGCGCCGATCATGGTCAAGTTCGAGGCGCCGGTCCAGGACAAGGCGACCGTCGAGAAGGCGCTCAAGGTCACCAACTCGGCGAACGTCACCGGCTCGTGGGCCTGGCTCAACGCCCAGGAAGTGCACTACCGGCCGGAGAAGTACTGGCCGGCGAACACCCAGATCAAGGTCGAGGCCAAGCTCTACGGCGTGAACTACGGTGGCGGCGCGTTCGGCAAGGCCGACGTGACCAGCGAGTTCACCATCGGCCGCAACCAGGTCGTGAAGATCGACAACCCGACGCACCAGCTCGTGGTGCTGCGCGACGGCCAGCAGGTCGCCTCGTACCCGGCGTCGTTCGGCAAGGACGCGGACCCGGAGCTGACCACGCCGAACGGCACGTTCGTGGTCATGTCGAAGCACGACACGTTCTCGTTCGACAACCCGCGCTACGGCTACACCAACGTCGTGAAGAAGTGGGCCGTCCGGTTCTCCAACCACGGCGAGTTCATCCACGAGAACAACGACAACGCGGCCAACATCGGCAAGAACAACACCTCGCACGGCTGCGCGAACCTGCTGGAAGCCGACGCCAAGGCGTACTTCGACTCGGCGATGGTGGGTGACCCGGTCGAGGTGACCGGCTCGATCACGACCCTGCCGGCGCAGTTCGACTGGTACGACTGGCAGATCCCGTGGGACCAGTGGAAGAGCAAGTCCGCGGTGAAGTAGGACCGGCGGGAATGCGTCCCCCGACCAGGTCGTTTGCACGTGTGTGCAGCTGACACACGTGACGGCGGCCGGCGGGGGACGACTGGCCGTCCGTGAGGCAGGACCTCCTGACGCGCCGCCGGTGGTGCTCGTCCACGGCTGGGCGCAGACAGGGGCGGTCTGGGACCTTCCCGATTTCCGGACCTACGCCGTTGACCTGCGCGGACACGGTGAATCCGACGACTTCGGCGACTACCGCGATTCCGCGCAGTGGGCCGCGGATCTCAACGCCGTGCTGGAGCACACCGGGCCCGCGACCGTCGTCGGGTGGTCGTACGGCGGGCTCGTGATCACCGATTACCTGCGTGCGCACGGCACCGCGAAGATCAACGCGCTGGTGTTCGTGAGCGCGATCACCGAGATCGGCCGCGGTCGCCGGGGAGGCGAGACCGGGCGGGTCATGCGCGCCGCTCTGCCGGCGGCCATCACCGACGACGAGGCGATGGCGGACTTCTGCCGGGCCATGGCACCCGCGCTACCAGCTGAGACGGTCGGCGAACTCACAGCCGCGGCGACCGCCGTGAGCCATAAAGTGCGAGGTGAGCTGTTCCGCAGGGATGTGGGCAGCGCTGACGTGTTGTCCGCCGTCGACGTGCCGACCCTGGTGGTGCACGGAACTCAAGACGAGGTGGTCGCCCCTGCTGCCGCCGAGTACTCCGCCGCCCTGATCCCCGGAGCCGAGTTGAGCCTGTATCCCGACACCGCGCACGCACCGTTCCTGGAACGGCCGGAGCAGTTCGCCGCCGACCTGAAGCGGGTGGTCCGATGAAGCGCGTCGCGGTGCTCTCGGTCCACACGTCGCCGCTGGAGCAGCCGGGGACGGGTGATGCGGGCGGGATGAACGTGTACATCGTGCAGACGGCCACGCGGATGGCCCAGCGGGGCGTCGAGGTGGAGATCTTCACCCGTGCCACGTCGTCGGAGCTGCCGCCGGTCGCCGAGCTGGCACCCGGCGTGCACGTCCGGCACATCGCGGCCGGGCCGTTCGAGGGCCTGGGCAAGGAGGAGCTGCCCGGCCAGCTCTGCGCGTTCACCGCGGGTGTTCTGCGCGCCGAGGCACGGCACGAGCCCGGCTACTACGACGCCATCCACTCGCACTACTGGCTGTCGGGGCAGGTGGGCTGGCTGGCGCGGGAACGGTGGGGCGTGCCGCTCGTGCACACCGCGCACACGCTCGCCAAGGTCAAGAACCTGGCGCTGGCCGAGGGGGACGCGCCGGAACCGCGGATGCGGGTGATCGGCGAGGAGCAGGTGGTGGGCGAGTCGGACCGGCTCGTGGCCAACACCGACATCGAGGCCAGCGAGCTGATCAAGCTTTACGACGCGGACGCCTCGAAGGTCGTCGTGGTGCCGCCCGGTGTCGACCTGGACAGGTTCACACCCGGCGACCGCGCCAAAGCCAGGCACTGGGTCGGGATCGGCCAGGACGCGATCGTGCTGGCGTTCGTGGGGCGGATCCAGCCGTTGAAGGCGCCGGACGTGCTGCTGCGCGCGGCCGCGGAGATGCTGGTCCGCGACCCGGGGCTGCGCTCGCGGCTGGTCGTGCTGATCGTCGGCGGGCCGTCCGGCTCCGGGCTGGAGCAGCCGAAGGCGCTGGAAGAGCTCGCCGTGCAGCTGGGGATCACCGACGTGGTGCGGTTCCTGCCGCCGCAGCCGGGGCCGGCGCTGGCTCAGGTCTACCGGGCGGCGGACCTGGTGGCGGTGCCGAGCTACAACGAGTCGTTCGGGCTGGTGGCGCTGGAGGCCCAGGCGTGCGGGACGCCCGTGGTCGCGGCGGCCGTCGGAGGGCTGCCTGTCGCCGTCAACGACGGCGTGTCCGGAGTGCTCGTGGAAGGGCACGAGCCGGACGCGTGGGCTACGGCGATCGGATCAGTCGCGTTGCCGCAGAGGGAGCACCTGGCGAGCAACGCCGTGGGGCATGCGCGACGCTTCTCCTGGGACCGCACGACTGATGCCCTGCTGGCGGGGTACCAAGAGGCGGCAGACGTGTTCCGCCGGGAGGTTTTCATTTGAGCGTCGACAGCGTGATCAAGTCCTTTTTGGACGAACGCGAGCTGAAGTACGACCGTCGTGAAGAGGGCAAGTTCTTCGTGACGCTGCCGGGGACCAAGAAGCTGCAGACCAACGTGTGGCTGATCGAGACGGCGCACGCGCTGGTGGTCGAGGCGTTCGTGTGCCGGCGTCCCGACCAGTCGTTCGAGGAGGTCTACCGGTTCCTGCTGCGGCGCAACGCCCGGCTCTACGGCGTGCACTACACGATCGACGCCGAGGGCGACATCTACCTGGTCGGACGGGTCGGCAAGCACGCGGTGACCGCGGACGAGCTGGACCGGGTCCTCGGGCAGGTGCTGGAGGCGGCCGACGGGGACTTCAACCCGCTGCTGGAGATCGGGTTCGCCGACGCGATCCGGCGGGAGTGGGCCTGGCGGGTGTCGCGCGGCGAGTCGCTCGCGAACCTTCAGGCTTTCCAACATCTCGTTTCGGACTAGGCGGCAACCCCTGGTCCGTTCAGGACCGTCAGACGTGCATGGGCAGACCAGTGCTGTGGGTGGGAGTCGCGTTGCTGGCCCTGGTTTCGACGGGGTGCAGCGCCAGCAAGAACACGGGCGGGGCGAGCTACGACGCCGCGTCACCGCAGGCGGCGCACGAGAAGGTGGCACCGCCGCAGCAGAAGCCGGGTCAGGAGAACACGCCGGCGGCCGTGCAGCCGGTGCAGCAGCAGGAACGGCAGCTGGTGCGCACGGCCAGCGTCGACCTGCGCAGTGACGACGTGCTGAAGGCCATCAGCCAGGTGAAGGACAAGGCGCAGGCCGTCGGCGGGTTCGCCGGGCAGGAGAACTCGACCAAGGACCGCGGCACGGTCACCGTGCGGGTGCCGTCGAGCGAGCTGGACCGTGTGGTGAAGGACCTCGCGGGGGTCGGCGAGGTCACGCGCAGCGAGGTGCGCAGCGAGGACGTCACGGACCAGCTGGTCGACGTCGAGGCGCGGATCGCGACGCAGAAGGCCAGTGTGGAGCGACTGCGGGTGCTGTTCGAGCGCGCAGGGACGACGTCCGAGATCGCGCAGATCGAGGGTGAGCTGACCAAGCGGCAGAGTGAGCTCGAGTCGATGCAGCGGCGCAGCGAGTCGCTGAAGGGGAAGGTCGCTCTCGCGACGCTGACCGTGCAGGTCAGCACTGTTCCGATCGCACCACCCGCGCCGGTGGAAGCCGGGTTCGGCTCGGCGTTCCTGTCCGGGTGGGACGCGGTGGTCGCGGTCCTCAAGGCGATCACCGTGGTGATCGGCGCGGTGCTGCCGTTCGTGCTGGTGCTCGCGTTGCCGGTGACGGCGCTGATCTACCTGCTGCGACGCCGGAAGCGTGTCACTCGAACGAACGAAGCAGCATGATCAAGTTCTACTGAGAGTGGCCCTTTGTGAAGCGCGGAACGGCTCGGGAGAGAGGGGGAGTCGCTTCGAGCCGTCCCGCGTCAAAGGTCCCCGCTGCATGGGTCCGTGGACGGGGGGAGCCTCCGGATCCCAAGCGGGCCACGCGATCCGACGGGGATGACGAACCGCGCGAAGTGCCTCTCGCTCGTCGAGTAAGCGTGGGAGCCGACTCGCGGAGGCGGTATCAACTTCCCAGATACATCCTTGCGTTCACAAGTGCTTGTATTACTCCATTCGAGTGTAATTAGACGCGCTAAGTAACCTATCTGTAGCGATTGAGCGGTCCTTGACCTGTTCAGTGGGCTGGATCACGATGAGCCGCACAGGCTGGGTGTTCAGCGAGTGAATGAGGTCGCCGCATGGTCTTTCGCAGTCCGTTCCCCGACGTCGAGATCCCTGATGTGTCGCTGCACCAGCTGTTGTTCGGCGACATAGCCGACCGGGTGGACCGGGTTGCGTTGATCGACGGCATGTCCGGTGCCTCGCTCACGTACGGCCAGCTCGCCGGTGCCGTGGACCGCATGGCCGCGGCACTCGCCGCGCGCGGTATCGGCAAGGGCGACGTGGTGGGCATCCTCAGCCCGAACACTCCGTACTACGCCGTCGTGTTCCACGGCATCCTGCGCGCGGGCGCCACCGCGACCACGATCAACGCGCTCTACACGCCGGACGAGGTCGCGCACCAGCTGCACGACGCGGGCGCGAAGATGCTCTTCACGGTCTCCATCCTGCTTCCGAACGCCGCTCCCGGCGCCGCGAAGGCCGGCGTCACGGACGTCGTGGTGCTGGACAAGGCGGAGGGCTACCCGTCGCTGGGTGAGCTGCTCGCCAACGACCACCCGGTGCCCGAGATCGAGATCAACCCGGCCGAGGACATCGCGGTGCTGCCGTACTCGTCCGGCACGACCGCACTGCCCAAGGGCGTCATGCTGACGCACCGCAACCTGGTCGCGAACCTCGTGCAGTGCCAGCCGATCCTGTCCGACGTCGGCCCGCACACCCGGATCCTCGCCGTGCTGCCGTTCTTCCACATCTACGGCATGCAGGTCCTGATGAACAACGGCCTGTACATCGGGGGTGTCGTCGTGACGCTGCCGAAGTTCGAGCTGCCGGAGTTCCTGCGCGTGATCGCCGAGCACAAGACCGACCGCGTCTACATCGCGCCCCCGGTCGCCGTCGCGCTGGCGAAGCACCCGATCGTCGACCAGTACGACCTGTCCGCCATGAAGACCCTGTTCTCCGGCGCCGCGCCGCTGGACGTCGAGCTCGCCGACGCGGTGCGCAAGCGCCTCGGCTGCCGCGTCTCGCAGGGCTACGGCATGACCGAGATGTCCCCGGTCAGCCACGCCATCCCGGACAGCCGCGACGACATCTCGGTGGGCACGGTCGGCGTGATCATCCCGAACCTGGAGTGCCGCCTGGTCGACCCGGCCACCGGGGCCGACGTCGGCGTGGGCGAGCGCGGCGAACTGTGGTGCAAGGGCCCGAACATCATGAAGGGCTACCTGAACAACCCGGACGCCACCGCCGCCACCATCGACGACGAGGGCTGGCTGCACACCGGTGACGTCGCGGTGATCGACGCCGACGGCATCGTCTCGATCGTCGACCGCGTCAAGGAACTGATCAAGTACAAGGGCTACCAGGTCCCGCCGGCCGAGCTCGAAGCCGTGCTGCTGACCCACGACGAGATCGCCGACGCGGCGGTCATCGGCGTGCGGGACGCCGACGGCGAGGAGGTCCCGAAAGCCTTCGTGGTGCGCCAGCCGGACTCCACGATCACCGAGGAGGCCGTGATGGCGTTCGTGGCCGCGAACGTGGCGCCGCACAAGAAGGTCCGCGTGGTCGAGTTCATCGGGGCGATCCCGAAGTCGGCGGCCGGCAAGATCCTGCGCAAGGACCTCAGGGCTCGCGAACAGGCTTGACCCACAAGGCGAACGCCCCCAGCGAGATCGCTGGGGGCGTTCGGCGTGGTGTGTCGCTGCGCGGGTCAGCCGTAGACCGTCCAGCGGCCCTCCACGCGGTAGTCACCGCCGTGCCCGGTGAACCGCATCTTGGTGGTCGGCAACTGGTGGTTGGTCCAGCCGCGTCTGCGGGGTTGTTGTACATGAACGCGTACGGGGACGGGAGATGGACAGCTGTCGCGTGGGCGTCGAACAGGTCGTCCTTGAACCAGTTGGCGATGAACTCCACGGCGTCCCCGACGAGGAACCCGATGACCTTGCCGAGCATTTCACCGATTGCGGCGCCCACGTACTCGGAAGCCCACTCGCCGACCGCTTCCTTGATCTTCTCGCTGATGTCGTCGCGGACCTTGAGCCACGCCTGGTTCACGGCATCCGCGAAACCACCGGAGTCCTCCTCGGCCATCATCACCACGGACACGAAGCTGCGCGGCCACGGGTCGGCCTTGGGCATGCCGAAGAGGCCGAACTTGTGGCCGGGGGCGGGGTAGTTGACGACCTCGCCGGCGTCGAAGTCGTCGGACACCTTCCAGGATTTGATCTTCCTGGTGTAGCCGGTGTGGAAGGTCTCCATACCTCCCAGCAGAATCTCGTCGGAACCCCACCCGCTGGTCTCCTCGACCGCCTTGACCTGCTGGATCCGGAAGTCCAAAGCAGTCAACTTCGGCTGGGTGGACAGGTCCAGGCCGAGCCTCCTGGCCGCCTTCTCCGCCTCGGTCTCAGCCTCCTTCTCCTCCTGCTTGAGCGCCTGGGCCCGTTTGTTCACGGCGGCCTTCAGCTTCGCCGCGTCGATCTGCACCGTGTCGAACGCACCCTTGAAGCCGATGGCCCGGAACTGCGTGGCGGTCAGGCGGCCGTGCCTGCCCCACGGCGAGGCCGGGTTCATCGCTGCGGTCAGGTTGTTCGGCGAGACCTTCACGGCTTCCTTGGCGGCCGCGACGAACTTGTTGCGCTTGGCCACGGGCAGCGACAGCAGGCCCTGCTTGAGGTCTGCCTCGACGGTGCCGGCGGCGTAGGACCTGTCCAGGTCGTCCGCCACCGCCGCCAGGGAGTACCGCAGCGCGTCGCCGGCGTCCTTGGCGAGTGCGTAGGCCTCCGGGTTGCTCAGGTGCAGCGGAACCGGCGCTGGAATCAGCGGGCCCAGTGGCTCAGCGGCGGCCACTGCCTGTCCCTGTCCCGCGAGCGTTGCGGCGACCACCATCAGCGGCACGGCCAAGCCGCGGAGCGCTGAATATCTGGTACGGGTTTCAACCTTCACTTCGGTACCTTCCCCCTCATGGACGATCAGGCTGACCGTCGTGAGGAAAGTTCTACGAACGGTCGGCTGTCGTCAGGTTGCGACCCGGTTGTGGCGCAGGTCGGCGTGCTGGGACAGATCGAGGCCGCCGGTCCGCTCGGCCCGGTGGCGCTGGTCGGTGCCCGGCAGCGGACGGTGCTCGGCGCCCTCGCGCTGCGCGTGGGCACGGTCCTGCCGTTCACCCGGCTCGTGGACGTGTTGTGGGGCGACGATCCACCGCGTACCGGGATCAAGACGCTGCACAGCCACGTGGCCCGCATCCGCAGGGCGCTGGCCGGCGCCGGGCTGTCCGACGTGTTGCTCACCAGGGAACCCGGCTATCTGCTGACCGGTGTGGACGTCGATGCCCGCCGGTTCGAGGAACTGGTGCGCGCCGGTCGCGGCGAGCGGTCACCGCAGCGCGCCGCCGCGTTGCTGCGCGACGCGTTGGCGTTGTGGCGTGGGGACGCGTTCGCCGACGCACCGCCGACCGGGTGGGCGTTGCGCGAGGTGGAGCGGCTGGACGAGTTGCGGTCGGCCGCCCTGGAAGACCTGTGGGACGCCGAGCTGCGGGACGGCAACCACGAGCAGGCCCTGGTGGAACTGCCGGCGCTGCTGGCCGTGAACCCCACCAGCGAACGGCTGACCAGACTGCACATGCTGGCGCTGTACCGGTCGGGCAGGCACACCGACGCGTTGGACGCCTTCCAACGGCTCCGCAGGCTTCTCGCGGAGGAGCTCGGCGTCGACCCCGGTCCGGAGCTGGTCGAGCTGAACACCGCGATCCTGCGCCGCGACGTCTCCCTGGACCAGCCGGTCACGCGGGTGCCGGCCGAGCTGCCCGCGCGAGTCGGGCACTTCACGGGGCGCGGGGACGTGTTGGCAGGGCTCGACCGGATCCTCGACGGCGACCTGCCGGTGGTCGTGATCTCCGGTCCCGCCGGCATGGGCAAGACGTCGCTAGCGGTGGAGTGGGGGCACCGCATCGCTGACCGCTTCCCCGGTGGGCGGCTGTTCCTGGACCTGCGCGGCCACGACGACGAGCAGGCGTTGTCCGGTGCCCAGGCGCTGGCGCACGTGCTGCGCGTGCTGGGCCTGCCGGAGGACCACATTCCCGTCGACGAGGGCGAGCGCGCCGCGTTGTACCGGACATTGGTGCACGACCGCCGGTGCGTCATCGTGCTGGACAACGCCGGCGATGTGCGCGATGTGGTGCCGCTGGTGCCGGGTGGCGGTGCGTCGCTGCTCGTGGTGACCACCAGGCGCTCACCCGCCGCGCTGGCCGCCCGGCACGCCGTCCACCCCGTGCTGCTGGACGCGCTGGCGCACGACGAGTCCCTGTCGTTGCTGCGGGCTGTTGCGGGAGAACAGCGGGTGGCGGCCGAGCCGGAAGCCGCGGATCGGCTGGTGGAGCTGTGCGGTGGCATGCCGCTGGCGCTGCGCATCGCGGCCGCCCGGCTGCTGGGCAGCCCGCACCAGCGGATCGCCGCGCTGGTCGCCGAGCTGACCGAGGCCAGACTGGACGGGCTGGCGGTGGAAGGCGACTCGCGGACCGTGCGCGCCGTGATCGACAGCGCCTACCGGCCGTTGGCGGAGGAGCCGGCGCAGGTGTTCCGCCGGGCCGCGCTCGCTCCAGGCCCGACGTTCAGCTCCTGGCTGATCTCCGCACTCGCCGAGACCGAGTCGGTGGCGGTGTCGCTCGCGTCACTGGCCACCGCGCACCTCGTCACCGAGGTCGAATCGCAACGCTTCCGGTTCCACGACCTGATCCGCGAATACGCCCGCAGCCGCCTGACCGACGACGAGCGCGCCGAAGCCGCCGCACGCGTGCTGGACTGGTACATGCAGGCCGCGCACGAGGTGAACCTGGTGGCCAACCCCGCGCGCGACCTCGTCCGCCCCCTCATCCGGTACCCGTGGAGCAAGCCCCCGTTCCCGCCAGAGCGGCACGCCGCGCTGACGTTCCTCGACGGTGAGCGGGAGAACCTGCTGCCCGTGGTGCAGTTCGCCCGCGACCAGCGCGACTTCACCGCCACATGGCAGTTGACGTACCTGCTGACCAGCTTCTACGAGGCCACCGGCCACTGGCACGAGCGGGTGGAGATGTGCCAGGTCGCCGTCGGAGCCGCCGCCGAACTGGGCGACCGGGCCGCCGAGGCCGAGATGCTGCGCGCACTGGGCGTCGCGCTGTTCATGACCCGCAGGCTTGCGGAGGCAATCGAGGCCAACCACGCAGCGCTCGCGATCGTCCGAGAGATCGGCGACCTGGCGAGCGAAGGCCACGTGCACAACAACCTCGCCAACGCCCTGGCCGAGCTGCGCCGGTTCGACGAGGCCGTGAGGTCGCACCAGCGCGCGACGGAGTGCTGCGCCCGTGCGGGCAACTCGCTCGGCCGCGCGTTGTCCCAGCGCAACCTCGGCCACACCTACATCCGGATGGGCGCCCCGGAGGCGAGCCTGGAGCCGCTGGGCGAAGCGTTGGAGGCGTTCCGCGAACTGGGCAACACCAGGCTCGAGGCGGGCACCCTGAACGTCCTCGGCGAGGCGCACTTGCGCCGCGGCGAACCGGACCTGGCACTGCGCGAGCTCGAGCGCGCCCTGGACCTGAGCCGCGAGATCGGCGACCGCTGGCTCGAGTGGGCGGTGCTGGCCGACATGGGCCGCGCCCACCTCGATCGGGACGGGCACGGTGTGGTGTTCTTCGACCAGGCGCTGGCGATCAGCCGCGAGATGGATGACCGCCACGGCGTGGCCGTCGTGCTGGGCCTGCTCGGCCGGGCCCACCTGAGAGTCGGTGACCTCGACGCGGCGGCGGGAGCGTTGACGGCCGCACTGGCCGAACGCTCCCGCATGCCCGACGCGTTCGAGGAGGCCCACGTGCACCGTGACCTCGGCGAGCTGGCCGACCGCCGCGGCGACCGGGCCGCCGCACGTCGGCACCGGGACCGGGCTTCCTCGCTGTACCTGCAGGTCGGTGCGACGGCGGAGGCCTCGGCTATTGACCGGACCTGATCACCACCGGCACGCTCCCACCGACCGCCCGGCCGCCGGTCGGGGCGAAGATCTCCAGCCCGAACGTCTCGTCGGGTTCCGGTGACTGGTCGCGCAGCAGCTTGATCGGCACCAGCACGCTGGTCGTCCCGGTCTTCGCAGTCACCTCGGCGTCGGAGATCCCGACGTAGTCCCGGCCGGCGATCGCCGTCATGTCGTGAGTGCGGTAGTGCATCGTGACCGGCGCGCGCAGCGGTACGGAGAACTTGATCCGCACCTGGCAGTCGGCCGGGACCCAGCAGATCTTCTCGCTGGCGGGAGTGAGGACGAGCTCTGGCCTGACCATCCCGTCGTCGTCGCGCAACCATCCGACCGCCACCGGGTCTGTCACGACCAGCCCACTGGCGTCGAACAGGCGGAGCTCCAGTCGCTCGTCCTGTTCGAGTTGCCTGTCGTTGCGCACGGGCACCGACACCGTGAGGGTCGTGGGTGAGGTCGAGGTCCACCTCAGCGTGCCCTTGACAGGGACGAAGTCAGCGTCATCGGATTCGGGGTCGCCACCGGTCGCGGTGTCGCCTTCGACGGCGTAACGCACCGTGCCGACGGGATGGCAGCCCGGATCCGCCGTCGCCACCAACTTGAAGACGAGGTCCCAGGCTTCGTGAGTGCCCTCGTAGCGATTGACGTCCGCGGCCGCTACCCGCGCAGGCGAGCAGTCGGCGGCATGGGCGGCGGACACGGGGACTGCAATTCCGCTCGCGACCGCCACCGCGAGCACGAGTCTCATCATGAACTTCATGGTGGGAGGTGTAGAGGCCGCGGGTTGTGGTTGGGTTGTACCGCAGGTCAGGGCCTGAGCAACGAGGCTGTGAGCGTGTGCACCAACCAGGTGCGATAGCGCTCGGCCGACCACCCGAGCAGCTGGTGCACGTGCGGCGACAACATCGTCGTCAGCACGTCCGCCACGGCATCGGCGTTCATCCCGTCCCGCACCTCGCCGGTCGCGACCAGCGCGGTGGCCAGCGCGAGGCAGTTCGCCCGCATCGCGTGCTCGCCCTCGTCCGAGATCCGCCGCATGTCCGCGTCGGCACCGGACGACTCGATGCCCGCCATGATCAACGCACCGGCACGTTCCAGGATCAGGCCGTTGCGCCGCACCATCTCGGCGATCAGGTCGCGCGCCGAAGGGGTGGCCAGCACCTCCTCGAACTCCGGCCGGTCCCGCATGGCGACCGGCTCCTCGTCACCGGCGATCGCCACGTTCAGGGCGTCCTGGAAGATCTCGACCTTGTTCTTGTAGTGCGCGTACACGGTCCGCTCGGACACGCCCGCCTCGTACGCGATCTTCTTGATCGACGTCGCCACGAACCCGTCCCGTGCGAACAACCGGTGGCCCGCGTCGCGCACCAGCAGGCGCGTGTAGGCGGCCCCCTGCTCCCGCAGCGGTGAGCTGTACGAACGCTTGACTTCCTCACTCATCGAGTTCAGTCTAGCTGCATTCGTTGCATGATGTCTGCACTCAAATCCTGGAGATCCCGCGATGGCGAAGATCAGGGGCATCAGAGGCGTGAAGATCCCGGTCAGCGACCTGGCGCGCAGCATCGAGTGGTACCGCGAGGTGTTCGGCTACGAGGTCGCGTGGGAGTTCGCGGACGCGGACGGCGTGGTCCGCGGCGTCGCGGGCTGGGTGGGCGGCGGTGCGGCGGGGCTGAGCCTGCGGCTCAACCCGGAGAAGGCGAAGGCGCTCGCGGGTTTCGACCCGGTCAACTGGGCCGTGGAGACCCGCGAGGACATCCGGGAGTGGATCGAGCACCTCGACGAGCTCCAGATCCCGCACTCGCCGGAGATCGAGGCGAGCATCGGGTGGCTGCTGGTCTTCAACGACCCCGATGGACTGGAGATCCACGTCTACACCGACGAGGAACATGGCGCGGATCACGGCGACCGGCCGGGGTACGGCAGGAGGGTCGGCATGGCAGGCTAGCTGCCATGTCTGTCGGAACCTTGGTGCTGCTCCGCCACGGCGAGAGCACGTGGAACGCGGAGAACCTGTTCACCGGCTGGGTGGACGTTCCCCTGTCGGAGAAGGGCGAGCGGGAGGCCCGCCGCGGCGGTGAGCTGCTGCGCGAAGCCGGTGTGCTGCCGGAGATCCTGCACACCTCGCTGATGCGCCGGGCGATCATGACCGCCAACCTGGCGCTGGACGCCGCCGACCGGCACTGGATCCCGGTCCGCCGCGACTGGCGCCTCAACGAGCGCCACTACGGCGCGCTGCAGGGCAAGAACAAGAAGCAGACGCTGGACACCTACGGCGAGGAGCAGTTCATGCTCTGGCGCCGGTCCTACGACACCCCGCCGCCGCCCATCGAGCCCGGCAGCGAGTTCAGCCAGGACACCGACCCCCGCTACGCGGACCTCGGGCCGGACCTGCCGCTGACCGAGTGCCTCAAGGACGTCGTCGCGCGCATGCTCCCGTACTGGGACGAGGCGATCGTGCCGGACCTCCGCACCGGCAAGACCGTTCTCGTGGCCGCGCACGGCAACTCGCTGCGCGCGCTCGTGAAGCACCTCGACGGCATCTCCGACGAGGCCATCGCCGGGCTGAACATCCCGACCGGCATCCCGCTGCGCTACGACCTCGACGAGGACCTGAAGCCGCTCAAGCCGGGTGGCGAATACCTCGACCCGGATGCGGCGAAGGACGCCATTGCGGCAGTGGCCAACCAAGGCCGCTGACCAATTGACCGGAAAAGCGCACCTGCTGTTCGGGTGCGCTTTTCGCGTCTCAGGACACGGTTGGGTGAACGAGGGCTGACCAGGGACGGAACAACCGTCCACTGAGGTGTCGCGGGTATCACGGTTCACGCTCCCGTACTAGGCCAAGACACCTCCGAGCTGCTTACCATTCGCTTCGTGACCACAACGGGTTACCTCGCTGTGTCGATCGGCGTCGCGCTCATCGGCGTGATCGCCGCTTTCTTCGTTGGCAGGTTCACCGCTCCAAGACATCCGCGGAAGCCCGACGGGCTCACCGTCGGCGACCTGATCCAGCGGATCGTCCAGGACTCCCACGACGGCATCGTGGTGCTGAACAGCTTCGGCGACGTGGTGCTGCACAACCCGCGGGCCGAGGAGCTCGGGGTCGTCCGCAACAACCGCATCGACGACCGCGCGCGCAAGGCGGCGGAAGCCGTCCGCAACAGCAACGAGGTCGTCTACGTCGACCTCTCGCCTCTGGAAACCCAGCGCGGCGGGCGTCAGCCGGAGGCCGTGCACGCCGAGGTCCGGCAGCTCATCGAGGACTTCATCGTGGTCGACGCCACCGACGAGTCCGAGTCCGTGCGGCTGGAGAAGACGCGGCGCGACTTCGTGGCCAACGTGAGCCACGAGCTCAAGACCCCGGTCGGAGCCCTCGCCCTGCTGGCGGAGGCCGTGCTCGACGCGAGCGACGACCAGGAGGAGGTCCGCCGCTTCAGCGCGAAGATCATGCAGGAGGCAACCCGCCTCGGCACGCTCGTCACCGAGCTGATCGCGCTGTCCCGCCTGCAGGGCGCGGAGAAGCTGCCGGAGCTGTCCGACACCGAGATCGACGTCGTGATCAACGAGGCGCTGTCGAGGTCCAAGCTCGCCGCCGAGTCGGTCAACATCTCGATCACCACCGACGAGCCGAGCGGCTTCGTCGTGCCGGGCGATCGGTCGTTGCTGGTCACGGCGCTGACGAACCTGCTGGACAACGCCGTCGCGTACTCGCCGCCCGGCAGCCCGGTGAGCGTCAGCCGCCGGCTCGTCGACGGGCACGTCGAGATCGCCGTGACCGACCGCGGCATCGGCATCGCAGAAGACCAGCAGCAGCGGGTCTTCGAGCGGTTCTACCGCGTCGACAAGGCCCGATCGCGCGCGACCGGGGGCACCGGCCTCGGGCTCGCGATCGTCAAGCACGTCGCCGCCAACCACGGCGGCGAGGTGAAGCTGTGGAGCCTGCCAGGAACGGGTTCCACCTTCACGCTGCGGATTCCCGCCGCGGCGACCGAACCCAACCCGACCCTCGTCCCCACCGGCGCGGGTGACACTGGAGGAGAGCTGTGACCAGGGTGCTCATCGTGGAGGACGAGGAGTCCTTCGCCGATCCGCTCGCCTTCCTGCTGCGCAAGGAAGGGTTCACCGCGGCGCTCGCGGCCACCGGCCAGGAGGCGCTGGAGGAGTTCGACCGCAACGGTGCCGACATCGTGCTGCTCGACCTCATGCTGCCCGGCATGAGCGGCACCGACGTCTGCAAGCAGCTGCGGCAGCGCTCCGCCGTGCCCGTGATCATGGTGACGGCCCGCGACAGCGAGATCGACAAGGTCGTCGGCCTCGAGCTCGGTGCTGACGACTACGTCACCAAGCCGTACTCGGCGCGCGAGCTCATCGCCCGCATCCGCGCGGTGCTGCGCCGCGGCGGCGAGTCGGAGGACCTGCTGCCGCAGATCCTGGAGGCCGGCCCGGTGCGGATGGACGTGGAACGCCACGTCGTCACCGTCAGCGGTCAGGACATCAGCCTGCCGCTCAAGGAGTTCGACCTCCTCGAGTACCTGCTGCGCAACGTCGGCCGCGTCCTGACCAGGGGTCAGCTGATCGACCGCGTGTGGGGTGCCGACTACGTCGGTGACACGAAAACGCTGGACGTACACGTCAAGCGGCTTCGATCGAAGATCGAACCTGACCCGTCGGCACCGCGGCACCTCGTGACCGTCAGGGGTCTCGGTTACAAGTTCGAGTCCTGACGGACACGACCAGGTACCGTTTCCGGCGTGCGCCTGGGCGTTCTCGACGTGGGTTCCAACACCGTCCACCTACTGGTGGTGGACGCGCATCGTGGTGCCCACCCGATTCCGATGACGTCCGAGAAGACGATCCTGCGCCTGGCCGAGCAGCTCGATCCCAAGGGGCTGCTCACCAAGGCGGGCTCTGACCAGCTGGTCCGTGCGGTGGCGGGCGCGAAGGCGTCGGCCCGCAAGTCCGGCTGCGAGGATCTGATGGCGTTCGCGACCTCGGCGGTGCGCGAGGCGGGCAACTCCGCGGAGGTGCTCGACCGGGTGCGCACCGAGACCGGGGTCGATCTCCAGGTCCTGTCCGGCGAGGACGAGGCCAAGTACACCTTTCTCGCGGTCCGCCGCTGGTACGGCTGGTCCGCGGGCAAGCTCCTGTGCCTCGACATCGGCGGCGGCTCGCTGGAGCTGGCTGTCGGTCGCGACGAGAACCCCGACATGGCCTTCTCCGTGCCGCTGGGCGCGGGCCGGTTGACGAGAACCCGGTTCAAGAAGGACCCGCCCCGCCGCTCGGAGGTCCGCGAGACCACCGACTGGCTGGCAGAGCAGCTCGCGCCCGTGGCGCGGAAGCTGAAACGCGCGGGTGAACCCGATCGGGTGGTTGCGACCTCAAAAACCTTCCGAACGCTGGCGCGGCTCACCGGGGCCGCGCCATCGTCTGCCGGGCCCAGGGCACGTCGCGTGCTCACCGACGCGGGCCTGCGGCAGCTGATCGCGTTCATTTCCCGGATGTCGGCCAGTGACCTCGCGGAGCTGGAAGGTGTGAGCACGTCACGCGCACACCAGCTCGTCGCGGGCGCCCTGGTCGCGGAGGCAACGATGCGAGCCCTGTCACTCACGCAGCTGGAGATTTGCCCCTGGGCCCTCCGGGAGGGTGTCATCCTCCGACGGCTGGACCACACTGATGGGACGGACCAGAGCGATACTGGACGGACTGGCCAGACCGGGGCACGGTGGAGTTGATGAGTCGAGAGAGCGGATCGGACCAGACGCAGCGCACAGTCGCTGAGCTGCTCGCCCAGTACGGCGGCAGTTCAGAGGCTGCGCCACGTCGGCGACGCCGCCGGGCTGCTGACGACGAGGACGACGTCCAGCAGCCGGAGACCGCGCCCCAGACGATCATCGAGCGGGTCCTGTCCGACAGCGGCCGGTTGATGGCGATCCGCGACGACGACGTGGCTCCGTCCGGTCGTCGCGCGGCCCCCGAACCCCCGGCCGCACCGCCCCCGGCCGCACCGCCCCCTGTCGCACCGCCGCCCGTCGCCGAGCGCACGGCGTACCAGCCGAAGCCGCCGGTGGCGCCGCCCGCCCAGCCGCCGCAGGTGCGCAGACCCGGCCCGACGCCTCCGCCCGCGGCCGCCGCGGAGCAGACCCGCAAGGTGCCGCCGGTGCGCGACCAGCCGTCGCGGTCCGACCTGCCACGCCCGGAGATGCCGCCCCGCGCGGACCTGCCGCGACCCGAGGCCGTGAGTTCCCGCCTGGAAGCCGGTGCGCCGCCCGCGCCCGCGCCGTCGCGCACGAACATCACCCGGCCCCCGAAGCCGGGTCCACCGCCAGGACCACAGCCGGTGCCGCCGTCGGTGCAGCTGCCCACCCCGGCGCAGAAGCCGGGTCCGCAGGGCCTGCCGCCGCGTGAGGCGATGACCGAGCAGCTCCCGCGCATCCCTGCCAAGGCGCCGGTGGACCAGATCGCCGCGCTCGAGACCGAGTCCGTGCTGATCGTGCCGCCCGCTCCGCCGAAGCTGCCGGAGCCGTTGCCGAACAACCAGCCCGACGCGTGGTTCGGCGACGACGAGGCGGACGTCCAGACCGACCTGTCCATGGCTCCCATGGAGTCGACCGCGGCCCACCCCGGCCCGTACGTGGACGACGACGACTCGCAGGAGTACGCCGTCTACCGGCCCGAGGACGACTACCTCGCGGACGAAGAGGCCGCGGAGGACGAGGGTCCGGCCGGCCTCGACGACGCCGACGAGGTCACGGAGGAGCCGGAGGACGCAGCCCAGCGCTCGCCGGGCAAGGAATGGCTGATCATGATCGGCCAGCTCGCCGTCGGTGTGCTCGGCGGCGCGGCATTGTGGCTCGCCTTCAACTTCCTGTGGCGCACACAGGCGGTGGCCGCACTCGTCGTGGCGCTGGCCGTTACCGTGGGCCTGGTGTTGCTGGTTCGAAAGATCCGCCGGGCGGACGACCTCCAAACCACCCTGCTCGCCATCCTCGTAGGCCTCATCGTCACCGTCTCACCAGCGGCGATGCTGCTGGTGAAGAGTTGACGGGCCGCATCCCGGTCGGGCTTTCCACGGCGTCGGTCTACCCGCAGCCCGCCGGAGCGGCGTTCGAGATCGCCTCCGAACTGGGCTACGACGGCGTCGAGCTGATGGTGTGGGCCGACCCGGTGTCGCAGGACATCCGGGCCGTCGACCGCCTGTCGTCCCGATCGGGCATGCCGATCCTGGCCGTGCACGCGCCCTGCCTGCTGATCTCGCAGCGGGTCTGGTCGCCGGACCCGGCAGAGCGCCTGCGCAAGTCCGTGCAGGCCGCCGCCGACCTCGGCGCGCCGACGGTGGTGCTGCACCCGCCGTTCCGCTGGCAGCGCAAGTACGCGGACGGGTTCGCCGAGCTCGTCTCGTCGCTGGAGGACGAGAGCGGCATCGCGATCGCGGTCGAGAACATGTTCCCCGTGCGCCGGCCGTTGGGCCGTGGGCGTTCGGTGCAGATGACGGCGTTCAAGCCGTCCATCGATCCGACCGACGTGGGGCACCGCAACTACACGCTGGACCTGTCGCACTCGGCCGCCGCGCACATGGACGCGCTGGAACTGGCCAAGCGCATGGGCGACGGGCTGCGGCACATCCACCTGGCCGACGGATCCGGAGCGCCGAAGGACGAGCACATGGTGCCGGGGCGCGGGTCGCAGCCGTGCGCGGAGCTGTGCGAGATGCTCGCTCAGGGCGGGTTCGACGGACAGGTCGTGCTGGAGGTCAACACCCGTCGCGCGGGATCGCCGACGGCTCGGCGGGAGATGCTGGCCGAGGCGTTGCTGTTCGCGCGGCTGCACCTGGACTGGCCGACCGAGGGCGGCGTCGGCAGGGGACGTTCGGCCTTGTCCTGACGGTGAGCCGACCGGCGAGTTAGGGTTCGTGGTGTGAACCCGCTGCGAGCGTTGATCATGGCCGCGTCTCGCAACGAGACTGTCCGCCACCTCGTCGCCAACGCGCCCATCAGCCGAGATGTGGTCAAAAGGTTCGTCGCGGGCGAGTCGACGGCCGACGCCGTCGAGGTCGTGCGGAACCTCGGCCTGCCGGTGACCCTCGACTACCTGGGCGAAGACACCACGGACAAGGCCCAGGCCGAGAAGACGGTGCAGGCCTACCTCGAGCTGCTCGACGCCCTGCACGCCGCCGGGCTGGCCCAAGACGCAGAAGTCAGCGTCAAGCTGTCCGCGGTCGGGCAGGCGCTCGACGAGTCGCTCGCCCTGACGAATGCCAGCCGGATCTGTGCAGCGGCGGAGCAGTGCGGGACGACCGTGACGCTCGACATGGAGGACCACACCACGACGGATTCGACGCTGCGGATCCTGCACGAGCTGCGGCGCACGTGGCCGTGGGTGGGCGCGGTGCTGCAGTCGTACCTGCACCGGACGCTGGACGACTGCAAGCAGCTCGCGGGGCCGGGCAGCAGGGTCCGGCTGGTCAAGGGGGCCTACGCGGAGCCGCCGGAGGTGGCGATCCAGGACCCTCACGAGGTGGATCTGAACTACGTGCGGTGCCTCAACGTTCTCCTCGCTGGAGAGGGGTACCCCATGTTCGCCACGCACGACCCGAGGCTGATCGAGATCATCGGCGAGCGGGCTCGCTGGTATGACAAAACCGAGTTCGAGTACCAGATGCTGTACGGCGTCCGGACGGAGGAGCAGCGGCGCCTCGGAGCTCGCGTTTATGTTCCTTATGGCGAGCAGTGGTACGGATATCTCATGCGGCGACTTGCAGAACGGCCTGCCAACGTGACTTTCTTCCTGCGGTCGCTGGCCAGCAGCTCATGACCTTCACCAAGTCCAGCGCGGTGCGTTCGCTCGGTGACGGAACCTTCACCGCGTCCCTGCCGGCCGAGTGGACCGTCGGGCCCAAGCCCCACGGCGGGTTCCTGCTCGCCGTGATGACGCGTGCGGCAGCTCAGACCGCGGACGGTGATCCGCTCGCGGTCTCCGCGCAGTTCCTCAGGACACCGGAGATCGGGCCGGTGCTGATCAGGACCGACGTCCGCAAGAGCGGGCGCACGGCCACGGTCGTCGCGGTGTCGCTGGAACAGCGCGGTCAGGTGTGCGTCGAGGCGAGCGTGACCACGGGGCGGATCCCCGAGCACCGCGCCGACTACGTGAACCTGCCGGCGATCCCCGCCGCGCCGCCGCCCGGTTCGGTGGAGCTGGCGACGTTCCCGACCGGTGGTGCCTACAAGGTCGGGGGCCTGTGCGACCTGCGGGTGGACCGGGAGAGCGCGGCGTTCCTCGACCGGCGCACGGACGGACCGCTCACGTTCAAGCTGTGGGCGCGGCCGATCGACGAGCAGCCGGACCCGTACTTCGCGTTGCTGGCCGGCGACCTGTCGATGCCGGTGACGTTCAACCTCGGGCGTTTCGGCTGGTCGCCGACGGTGCAGCTGACCGCGTTGCTGCGGGCCCGGCCGGCGCCGGGGTGGCTGCGCATCCACGTCACCTGCCAGGCGGTGCACGGACAGTGGTTCGACGAGGACGCGACGGTGATCGACGCGGCCGGCCGGTTGGTGTGCCAGGCGAGGCAGCTGGCGTTGACACCAGCTGTCTGAGAGCACTGTGTGAGACTTGACCGATGACGAAGATCGCGGTGCTCGGCGCGGGCAAGATCGGTGAGGCGCTGCTGTCCGGGCTTCTGCAGGGCGGCCGCGCGGCCGCCGATCTGATGTTCACCGAGAAGCACGAGGCACGTGCGCGCTCACTCACCGAGCAGTACGGGTTCGAGGCCGTCACGGTCGCCGGGGCGGCCGCGAAGGCCGACGTGCTGGTCGTGGCGGTCAAGCCGCAGGACATCGAGCCGTTGCTGGCCGAGCTCAGGCCGGTGCTGAGGCCCGGGACGCTGATCGTGTCGCTGTGCGCAGGTCTGCCGACCGCCCTCTACGAGCGCAGGCTGCCGGAGGGCACGCCGGTCGTGCGGGTCATGCCGAACACGCCGATGGTCGTCGGTGAGGCCATGAGCGCGGTCTCCGGCGGCTCCAACGCCACGCCCGAGCACCTCAAGGTCGTCGAGGAGCTCCTCTCGACCGTGGGCAAGGTCGCGGTCGTGCCGGAGTCGCAGCAGGACGCGGTGACGGCGCTGTCCGGCTCCGGTCCCGCCTACTTCTTCTTCCTGGTCGAGGCGATGATCGACGCGGGCATCCTGCTCGGCATCCCGCGCGACCTGGCGTCGACGTTGATCATCCAGTCGGCGGTGGGTGCCGCGACGATGCTCGCAGAGGGCTCGTCGCACCCGGTCATCCTGCGTGAAGCCGTCACCTCACCCGCGGGAACGACGATCATGGCGATCCGGGAGCTGGAGAAGCACGGCGTCCGTGCGGCGCTGCTGGCTGCCATCGAATCGGCGCGTGATCGTTCCATCGAACTGGGTAAGCAACACGAGGACTGACCAGTCGGACGTCGCAGGAGTCACACCAGTCCCGCTACTCTCAGGAGAGCACGTGCGTGTCGAACCGTCGGTGGGGAAGACCGACGGCACGACACGTGTCGAAGGATGCGGTGATACATGCCTGCGAAGGAGAACGAACGAACAGGTCTCGCTCAGGTCCAGTTCCTGACCGTGGCCGAAGTGGCCTCGATGATGCGGGTCTCGAAGATGACCGTGTACCGCTTGGTGCACTCCGGTGAGCTGCCCGCTGTGCGGGTCGGCAAGTCGTTCCGGGTGCCCGAGAAGGCGGTGCACGCCTACCTCGAGAACGCGTACTTCGACGCTGGCTGAAGACTGACGAACCCCGCCGGGTAGACTGGTAGGCCGATCGTGCTTACCGGCGCGCCGTGCTTGACACGGCCAAGGCTGGGGCGCGCCAGTCAAAGCAACGTCTAGAGCTAAGGAACCCGCATGGGCTCGGTCATCAAGAAGCGCCGCAAGCGCATGTCGAAGAAGAAGCACCGCAAGCTGCTGCGCAAGACCCGTGTCCAGCGCAGGAAGCGCGGCAAGTAAGCCCGTGTGCGCTCTCACCGCCGCCGGTCTCCTCTCGCAGGGGCCGGCGGCGGTTGCGTTTCCCGGGGCCGTCACGAGGTGCTTGTGGCAGCACGGATATCACCCTGTGGGACGGGCGGCCGGGAAACACGGGAACGGTCGCCGCCGATCGGGTGATTAGCCGGTAAAGCGTTCGTGACCTGCGTCAAGACGACGTTCCGGCCCTCTCCGGTTTCACATCTGCCTTGTAGCATCGACCAATCGCAACACCCCTCCTGCTTGGAGTCGCATGACGCCCAAGGTCGTCCTCGTCACCGGAGCCAGCCGCTTCCTCGGCGGCCACCTCGCCGCGCGCTTCGCCGCGAACCCGGACATCGAGCGCGTGCTCGGCGTGGACACCGAGCCGCCGCCACGCGACCTCCTGCGCCGGATGGGCAGGGCGGAGTTCGTCCGGGCCGACATCCGCAACCCGCTGATCGCCAAGGTCATCTCCACCGCGAACGTGGACACGGTCGTCCACGCCTCCGTCACCGCCAACCCGGCCGGGCCCACCGGCCGCACGGTGATGAAGGAGATGAACGTCATCGGCACCATGCAGCTGCTGGCCGCGTGCCAGAAGTCGCCGAAGGTGCGCAAGCTCGTCGTGAAGTCCACCAGCGCCGTGTACGGGTCCAGCTCGCGCGACCCTGCGGTGTTCACCGAGGACATGGGCCCGAAGGACCTGCCGTCGTCCGGCTACGCCAAGGACGCGGTCGAGGTCGAGGGGTACGTGCGCGGGTTCGGCCGCCGCAGGCCGGACGTGAACGTCACCACGCTGCGCTTCACGAACTTCATCGGCCCGCGCATCGACACGGTGCTGACGCGCTACTTCGCCCTCCCGGTCGTGCCCACCGTCCTGGGCTACGACGCTCGTGTGCAGCTGTTGCACTCCGAGGACGCCCTCGCTGTCCTCGAACGCGCGACGCTGCACGACCTGCCCGGTGTGTTCAACGTGGGTGGTGACGGCGTGCTGCTGCTGTCACAGGCCATTCGGCGGGCGGGCAGGCTGAACCTGCCGGTGCCCAGCATGGCCGTGCCCACGGTCGGCGGCTTCTTCCGGAGCGCCCGGCTCGTCGACTTCTCGCCAGACCAGATGAGGTTCCTCAACTGGGGGCGCGTGATCGACACCACCCTGCTGAAGAAGGACTTCGGGTTCACGCCGCGGTGGACCACCCAGCAGGCGTTCGACGACTACGTGAGCGGACGAGGCCTGAAGCCGCTCATCGACCCGGAGACGATTGAGGCGGCGGAACGGGGAATCCTCGACGCAGCCGCTCGTTTCCGCTGATCTTTGTCTGAGGAGATGAACGCAGTGGCAGGAGCACGCGTTATCCCGCTGCACGATCCGGAGCGTGACGCAGCGCGCAGATCGCGCCACGTCGAGGTGGTTCCCGAGCCCGCGCAGCAGCAGTCCGAGACACCGGACTGGGAACGCAGGCTGGCCGACCTGCTGTCGTTCGCGCGCAGGCGGATCGTCGGCGACTACCAGATCGACGAGTTCGGTTTCGACCGCGACCTCACCGAGAACGTGCTGATGCCGCCGCTGAAGCCGTTGTACGAGAAGTGGTTCCGGGTCGAGACGATCGGGCTGTCGAACATCCCGATGGCCGGTGGCGCGCTGATCGTGGCGAACCACTCCGGCACGTTGCCGCTGGACGCGCTGATGACGTCCTACGGCATCGCGGCCGAGCACCCGGCGCAGCGGCACATGCGCATGCTCGGTGCCGATCTGGTCTTCCGCACGCCGCTGCTGGGCGCGCTGGCCCGCAAGTCCGGCCAGACGCTCGCGTGCAACCCGGACGCCGAGCGGCTGCTGTCGTCCGGTGAGCTCGTCGGCGTGTGGCCGGAGGGCTTCAAGGGCATCGGCAAGCCGTTCAAGGACCGCTACAAGCTGCAGCGCTTCGGCCGCGGCGGCTTCGTCTCGGCGGCGCTGAAGACGGGCATGCCGATCATCCCGTGCTCGATCGTCGGGGCGGAGGAGATCTACCCCATGATCGGCGACATCAAGGCGCTCGCACGGCTGTTCGGCTTCCCGTACTTCCCGGTGACGCCGTTCTTCCCGCTGTTCGGGCCGCTGGGCGCGATCCCGTTGCCGTCCAAGTGGTACATCGAGTTCGGCGAGCCGATCCGCACCGACGTGTTCGGCGAGAACGCGGCCGACGACCCGATGCTGGTCTTCAACCTCACCGACCAGGTCCGCGAGACGATCCAGCAGACGCTGTACCGGCTGCTCACCCAGCGTCGGAACGTGTTCCTGGGCTGATCAGCTCCTGCACCTCGGCGTAGCTGAACGCTTGTGGGACTCCACCGTCGCGCACCGCTTTCGCGGTCGCGACGGTGTGCTGGAGCGCGGCACGGAACAGCAGCGAGCCGGTGCTGATCCGCTTGACGCCGAGGTCTCGCAGCTCGGCCGGTGTGCGTTGTCCGGCGAGGACGTTCAACGGTGCCAGGCTCGCCAGCGCCTCGATGTCGCGCGGCTCGGTCAGGCCGGGCACGAAGATCCCGTCCGCGCCCGCTGCCACGTACCTCTTCGCGCGTTCCTCGGTCTCGGCGAGCGCGATGCCGCGCCAGTGGGTGTCGATCCGGACGTTGAGGAACACGCCGGGGGCGCGTTCCTTCACCGCGCTGATGAGCGGCGCCTGCTCTTCCGGCGTCACCAGGCCGTGCGGTCGGCCGTCCTCCAGGTTCACCCCGGCGATGCCGAGTCCTGCCACCAGCTCGGCCACCTCGTCCGGTGCGGCGCCGAAACCGGACTCCAGGTCGACGGTCACCGGGCAGGGCAGGCCGGACAGCTTCCTCGCCAGTGCCACCGTCTCCCGGCCGGCCAGCCCCGTGCCGTCCACGATCCCGTTGGCTGCGCAGACCCCGAGACTGGTCGTGCCGATCGCGCGGAAGCCCGCGGCGTGCAGGGCGACCGCGGAGGCGTAGTCCCAGGCGTTGGGGAGGATCAGCGGTTCGTCCTGGTGGTGCATCGCGCGGAACGCCATGTTCTTGGCGATCCGAGTGGCCAGTTTCCTGCCTGGGCAGACGTGCGGGCCGTGTCCGAACGGGTGGGCGGCCAGGCTGACCTCGATCACGCCGTCCTCAGTGGCCCTGCGCGTGATCGGGACGGGTGGGGCCGGGTTCCCGGTGCGGAGGTGCTCGGCGAGCGCGTGAGTGGCCGACCAGGCCTGCACGAGCAGCCCGATCCTGGCCGCGGTCTCCTCGTCGTGGCGGTGGGCGAGGCGTTCGACGGCCGCGTCGGCTTCGGCCGTGATCGGCTCGTGCGGCTGGTAGCTGGGCGCGATCAGCGCGATGTCGCCGAGTGAGCCCGGGAGGTCCAGTGCCGTCGCCAGCTCGTCGAGCGTGGTGGCGTTGACGTTCTCGATGAGTTTGGTCGTGAGTGCGCGCCTGCGGGCGTGCTCGGCACCGTTGCTGAAACGGACGACGCTGGCTCGCAGCCAGGCCACGCCGTGGTCGTCGGCGGGGACGTGCGGGACGGGAAGGCTCAGCAGCTCTTCGGTCATGGCTTCGACGCTGGGGCCCGGACGTTTCGGTGCCGGCCGAAGTGTCCCGGCCGGAGAATGGCGGGCATGGAGGCACTGACTCGGGTCGCCGCACTGCTGGCGGACAGGACGCGAGCGGCGTTCTGCGGAGCCCTGCTGGACGGCAGGGCCTGGACCGCCAACGAACTGGCCGCGCACGCCCGCGTGGCCCCGTCGACTGCCAGCGAGCATCTCACCCGGTTGATCGAGGCCGGCCTCCTCGTGGAGTACCGCCAGGGCCGCCACCGCTACGTGTCTCTGGCCGGCCCGCATGTCGCCGAGCTGCTGGAGGCCATGACGTCATTCGCGGGACCGGGTCCACAGCCGCGTGGCCTGCGGGCGGCGTCGGCATCGGAAGCGATGGCCCGCGGCCGCACCTGCTACGACCACCTGGCGGGGAAGCTGGGCGTCGCGCTGAAGTCCGGACTGCTGGAGCTGGGCGTGGTGAACGGTGATCTGGCGATCACCGAGCCCGGCTTGGTGTGGCTGAAGGAACTGGGCTTCGAACCCTCGAAACGCCAGGTCGTCAGGGCCTGCGTGGACTGGACCGAACGCGTCCCGCACCTCGCTGGGGCCGCCGGAGCGCACCTGTGCCAGGTGTTCTTCGAGCGCGGCTGGATCAAACGCATCGGCACCATCCGCGCCGTGGTGCTCACGCCTGCCGGCGAACAGG
The DNA here is from genome assembly GCF_003269295.1 of Lentzea atacamensis. Lineage (GTDB taxonomy): Bacteria > Actinomycetota > Actinomycetes > Mycobacteriales > Pseudonocardiaceae > Lentzea > Lentzea atacamensis. The sequence goes on from NZ_QLTT01000002.1 coordinate 619,483, forward strand.
GCTGGCGTGAGCTCGGCCTGACCTGAGCTACTTGCTCAGGGCCGCCCGCAGGCGGTCTTCCTCCACCTGCCAGTAGCCGTGCTCGACGCCGTCGACCAGGAACACCGGCACCCGGTCGCCGTACTCGGCGCGCAGCTCCGGGTCGGCGTCCACGTCCTCGACGGACCAGGTCGCGCCCATCTCGCCGCAGATCCGCTCGATCTCGGCCTCGGCGACGTGGCACGAGTGGCACGTCTCGCGGCTCATGACGGTCACGTGGTGCATCGCTCAGGCTCCCAACGGCTTGCGCAGGACGCGGCGAGCCAGCTTGCCGGTCGGCGAGTGCGGCAGCGCCGGGGCGAACTCCACCGACGTCGGCACCTTGAACTTCGCCAGCCGGGTCGCGCAGTGCGAGACGACGTCCTCCGGCGACACCGAGGCGCCGTCGCGCAGGACCACGACGACCTTCACCGACTCGCCGGTCTTCTCGTCCGGCACGCCGACCGCCGCGGCCTCCACGACGTCCGGCATCTCACCGATGACCTGCTCGACCTCGTGCGGGTAGACGTTGAAGCCGTTCACGATGATCAGGTCGCCCGCGCGGTCCACCAGGTGCAGGTCGCCGTCTTCGTCGATGTAGCCGACGTCACCGGTGCGGAACCAGCCGGACGCGTCCGGGCCGTGGGCGCCGTCGGGCCAGTAGCCGCTGAAGAGGTTGTCGCCCTTCGCGGACACCAGGCCGGTGCCGGGCTCGTCCTCGTCGAGGTCGAGCACCGAGCCGTCGGTGTCGACCAGGCGGATCTCGACGCCCGGCAGTGCCTGACCCACCGAGCCGGGCTTCGGCACGCCCCCGACCAGCGTGGACGTCAGCACCGGGCCGGTCTCGGTCAGGCCGTAGCCCTCGAAGACGGGGATGCCGATGGCGGTGCGCATCTCGTTGATGACCTCCGCCGGGAGCGGGGCGGCACCGGACGTGAAGAGCCGGACCGTGGCGAGCTTCTCGCGCAGCACCTCGATCGGGTGCGCCAGCAGTGCCCGGTACATGGGCGGCACGCCGACCATCGTCGTGACGCGGTGCTGCTCGATGACGTCCAGCACCGTGTCGGCGTCGAAGCGCTCCAGCAGGATCGCGGTCGCGCCGGCGCCCGCCACCTGCAGCAGGCCGGGGCCGAGGCCGTAGACGTGGAACAACGGCAGCGCGAGCAGCACCCGGTCGCCCGCGGTCACGGGTGCGGGGCGCAGCGAGGCGCACTGCGAGACGTTCGCGAGCAGCGCCCGGTGGGACAGCATCGCGCCGCGCGGCACACCGGACGTGCCGGAGGTGTAGCCCAGCACGGCGAGGTCCTCGCCGCCGCGCACGGCCTCGAAGGGCTCGGCGGTGGCCCGCACGTCCGGAAGCTCGAGCACCGTGGCGTCGGACCCCTCGCCGTCGCCGACCAGGAGCGTGGCGCCGGAGTCGGCCAGGATGCGCTGAAGCTCACGCGGCGGGTTGCCGGGGCCGGTGGGCACCACGACGCCACCGGCGCGCAGGATTCCGAAGACGGCGACCACGAACTCGGGGCTCGTGGGCAGCCGTACCGCCACTCGGTCGCCCGGTTCGAGTCCGGAATCGGCCAAACGGCGGGCGAAAGCGTCGATCGCACCGTCGATGGTTTCCCAGGTGAGGCTCGAACCGCTCGCGACGTCGACCAGAGCGACGTGGCTGGGCCCCCGCTGTGCCGAAGCACGGACCAGATCTGCGACATTGCGAGCGGAAGTCAACATGGCCTCCTCATGAACAACTGAACGCTTCGAGCAGTCTTCCACGCGTGGCGCGCGTCACGAAGCCGTGGTTCGCACGTCTCCACATCGCAACCCGTCAACTACCTACTACGGAGTAACAACACGTATGCTGCCGCCACGGCGACTCTGTGGAGGTGCCGCCAGCCGATGACTGCACGGGCACGACCGAACACGATGAGGACCACCCGGACCATGACGGGAGGTCAGCACGACGACGCCGACGAGCCGTGGCAGCTCGTCAAGGCCGCCCAAGAGGGTGACACCGATGCGTTCGGCGTGCTCTACGACAAGTACGTCGACATGGTGTTTCGCTATGTCCTCTTCCGGGTGGGCGGCGATCGCGCGTTCGCGGAGGACGTGACCAGCGAGACGTTCCTGCGCGCGCTGCGCAGCATCGGATCGGTCAGCTACCAGGGCCGCGACGTGGGCGCGTGGTTCGTCACGATCGCCCGCAACATCGTGTTCGACCACGTGAAGTCGAGCCGCTACCGGCTCGAGGTCACCACGGCGGAGCTGCAGGACAACCGCGAGGAGACGAGCGGTCCCGAGCAGGAAGTGATGACCGAGGCGACCAACGCGGAGCTGCTCCGCTGCGTCTCCCAGTTGGGGGACGACCAGCGGGAGTGCATCGTGCTGAGGTTCATCGAAGGCAAGTCGGTGTCCGAGGTGGCCCAGCTCATGGACCGCAACGAGGGCGCCGTGAAGGCGTTGCAACACCGGGCCGTCCGGCGGCTCGCGCAGATTCTTCCGTCGTGGTTGCGGTGATCGTGATCGCAGAGGCGTAACCCAAGGCAGATCAACTTCGTTACTCGGGCTGAGATGGACGGTAAGGGAAGCACACCGCGGTGGCGGCACACAGAGCACGAGCGGTTCGCTCGTGCGGTGGAAGGCGGTCCGCAGCCGGTCGGCAGGGACTCCGACCTCGCCGACGACCTGGCGATCGTCGAACTGCTCAGGGGCATGGACGTCGGCCCCGACGCCGAGACCCGTGCGCGCATGAAACAGCGCATCCTGACCGCGCCCCCGCCCGAGAAGCCGCTGGTCCTCTCGTCGGTAAGACGCGTGGGAGCGCGCGCACGATTAGCAGTCGCAGCGGCCGCCGTGCTCTGCCTGCTGATGTCGCTCGGAGGCATGAGTGTGCTGCTCAGCCGTGACGCGCTCCCGGGAGACCCGCTCTACGGCGTCAAACGCACCACCGAAAGCGCATCGCTCGGCCTGACCTTCGACGACGAGTCGCGCGCTTTGAAGCACCTGGAGTTCGCGGCGTCCCGGGTCACCGACATGGAGACGCTGGCCGACCGCGCGTCCGGCGAGTCCGCCCAGCTCACGGCCCTGGCCGACCTGAACACCGACGCGGTGGAGGGCGCCCGTCAGTTCACGACGTACGCGACCTCGTCCGACGAGAAGGCGCTGCCGGCGCTGCGCGACTGGGCGCTGGCCCAGTACGTGAAGCTCGGCACGCTGCGCCCCCGCCTGCCAGGAGAGGCCGGACCGCACGCCGACACCACGATGTGGCTGCTCGCGAGCATCGCCCAGCGCGCCCACGACCTGGCCGCGCGCTCCGGCTGCGCCTCCGTGGTCAGCGGTTCCTCCGACACGCTGGGCCCGCTGCCGTCCAAGGACGAGTGCGCCTCGGCGGCGACGGACCCGAACTCGTCGTCCCGCCGCGACCCGTCCTCGGTCGCGCCGACGCCCTCCGGCCAGCCCGCTCCGTCGACCGTGCCGTCCGGCCAGCCCACCCAGCCTGTGCAGCCGGGCACCCCGGTGCCGCCGTCGTCGCAGCCGGGCACGTCCACGCCGCCGACCTCCGGCAAGCCGGAGATCACGATCCCGCTGCCTCTGCCGCTGCCCACCATCTCGCTGCCGTTGCTGCCCGGCATCAGATTCGGCTGAGTCGAGGGTTTCCGATCCGGCCTGATCGCTAGGCTTGTGACATGGCAAGTAAGCGTGAGGTGGAGACCGACCGGCTGGCCGTGCTGGCCGGCGAGGCATCGGCTGAGGCGGCGGTGCAGGCTGCCGCCGCGGCGCCAGAGCTCGAAGCCTCACTCGCGGTGCCCACAGACCTGACCGCGGCCGCGTTCTTCGACGTCGACAACACGATGATGATGGGCGCGTCGATCTTCCACTTCGCCCGCGGCCTCGCCGCGCGCAAGTACTTCTCGTCGTCCGACCTGGCGGGCTTCGTCTGGCAGCAGCTGAAGTTCCGCGTGGGCGGCCGCGAGGACCCGGAGTCGGTCAAGGCCTCCCGGGAGCAGGCCCTGTCCTTCGTGGCGGGCCGCAGCGTCGCCGAGCTGGTCTCGCTCGGCGAGGAGATCTACGACGAGCTGATGGCCGACCGCATCTGGAAGGGCACCCAGGCCCTGGCCCAGATGCACCTCGACGCAGGTCAGCGCGTGTGGCTCGTCACCGCCACGCCCGTCGAGCTGGCTCAGATCATCGCCCGCCGCCTGGGCCTCACGGGTGCGCTGGGCACGGTCTCCGAGTCGGAGAACGGCGTCTACACCGGCCGTCTCGTGGGCGACCTGCTGCACGGCAAGGCCAAGGCGCAGGCGGTCCGCTCGCTGGCCGCCAAGGAAGGTCTCGACCTGCGCCGGTGCACGGCCTACTCGGACTCGTCGAACGACGTCCCGATGCTCTCGGTCGTGGGCACGGCCGTGGCGGTGAACCCGGACTCGCAGCTGCGGGAGATCTCGCGCCGCAAGGGCTGGGAGATCCGCGACTTCAGAACGGGGCGGAAGGCGGCCAAGATCGGCGTGCCGTCGGTGCTGGGCGCGGGTGCGCTGGCGGGGGCGGTGGCGGCGACGCTGGCGTACCGCCGCCGGGTGAAGTAGCAGGTCAGGTGCCGCGCAGCTTGCGCCGCAGCGCGTCCAGCTCGGTCGCTGTCGGCTGCGGCACGCTCTCCCGCGCGATGTACCCGGGGTAGTCCGGCGGCGGTTCCGGCACCGGGTGCGTGCGCCAGCACGGGTGGTCGCAGTCGGCCATGATCCGTTCCATCGCCCACTTCCAGGCGAGATCGTGGAACACGAGCCCGCGAAACGGCGCGTCCGGCGCCTCGTACTCGTAGAACTCGGCCGCCGCCTGCCGAGCCTCGTCCGCGGGCAGGCCGCCGTAGTGCCGCATCGCCCACGCGAAGTGCGCCCGCTCGGTCTCCAGGTACTCCAGGTACTCGCCCTCGTCCCAGGCGGGCCAGTCGGTCACGTGAACTGATTACCAGGGCCTTACAGCTCAGGCGAACCAAGGGCTCATCGGTGTCGAATTAGAGGCATGAAGCCCGCCAAGGCAGCACTCACCGGTCTGCTCGCGATCATCGCCGCGCTGGCGGCCGGGCACCTGGTGGCGGCCTTCGTGGGCCTGTCCGCCTCCCCCTACCTGGCTGTGGGCAACGCCGCGATCGACCTCACCCCGTCCTGGCTGAAGGACTTCGCGGTCAGCACGTTCGGCACCCACGACAAGCTCGTCCTGCTCATCGGCATGGCGGTCGTCCTCGCGGGCGTCGGCGTCGCGGCCGGCCTGGTCAGCCGCACGACGCCCACCCCCGGCACCGTGGTCGCGATCGTGCTCGGCCTGGTGGGCGTCGTGGCCGTGCTGAACAGGCCGGACGCCGGACAGCTCAGCGTTCTCGCACCGCTGGCGAGCCTCGCCGCGGGCGTCTTCGTGTTCCGCCACCTGCACAAGGAGACCGAGGAGAGCGAGACCCGGCGCGACTTCCTCGTCACCGCCGGACTCGCGGCCGTGGCGGGCATCGCGGGCCAGGTCTTGGGGAGCCGCACCGACGTCGAAGGGTCGCGCCAGGCCATCGGCGAGCTGAAGCCGGCGACTCCGGCACCCGAGGTGCCGATCAACGCCGACTTCGTCGGGGACGGCACCCCGAGCTTCATCACGAGCAACAAGGACTTCTACCGCATCGACACCGCGCTCAGCGTCCCGCGCATCCGTGCGGAGGAGTGGGCCCTGAGGGTCCACGGCATGGTCGAGCGGCCGACGGTCCTCACGTTCGACGAGATCCGCCGGCGCGACCTCGTCGAGGAGACCGTCACGCTGACCTGCGTCTCCAACGAGGTGGGCGGGCCGTACATCTCCACCGCGAAGTTCATCGGCATCAAGATCGGTGACGTGCTGCGGGAAGCCGGGGTGAAAGCCGGCGCGGACCAGCTGTTCAGCACCAGCGACGAGGGCTTCACGGCAGGCAGTCCGCTCGATCACGTCCTCGAGCGCGGCCTCATCGCGATCGGCATGAACGGCGAACCGCTCCCGGCGGAACACGGATTCCCCGCGCGGCTCGTGGTGCCGGGGCTGTACGGCTACGTTTCGGCGACCAAATGGGTGACCGACCTCAACGTCACCACGTTCGCGAAAGAGCAGGGTTACTGGATTCCGCGCGGGTGGGCAACCAGGGCGCCGATCAAAACGATGTCGCGAATCGACCGGCCCAAGGGGCTGAGCAAGGTCCAGGGCAGGACTGTCGTCGCGGGCACGGCGTGGGCGCAGCCGAAGGGCGTGGCCAAGGTGGAGGTCCGGGCGGACGGCGGGCCGTGGCAGGAAGCCGAGCTGGGCGCGGACGTCAGCGACAGCACGTGGCGGATGTGGCGGATCGAGCTGGACTTGAAGCCCGGTAGTCACACGGTCGAGTGCAGGGCCACCGACAAAAGCGGTTATACCCAGGATCAGGCGCGGCTGGACCCCATTCCGGATGGCGCCACCGGGTGGCATTCGATTTCTTTCACCGTCGGCTAGAACCAAATCCGGACTCACTCCGAATGTTGGGCAGACAGGTCCAGGACATTCAGGGAGTGATCGAAAGTGCGAAAGACCCTCGCAGGTGTATTTGCGATAGCAATCGCGGGTCTGGCGGCCTGCAGCGGCATGGACCAGCCCGGCACGACGACGAACACCCCGACCACCACGAGCGAAGCCGCCATGGGCATGACCAGGACGAGCGACGTCTTCGGTCCCGGATGTGCCGGTGTTCCGCAGGGCGGCAAGGGCTCGCTCAACGGCATGGCAGAGGACCCGGTGGCCACGGCCGCGAGCAACAACCCGCTGCTCACCAAGCTGGTCGCGGCGGTCAAGGCGGCCAACCTGGCCGACACGCTGAACTCGCAGCGGGCGATCACCGTGTTCGCGCCGGCCGACCCCGCCTTCGCCGAGCTGGGCGACGCCAAGTTCCAGGAGATTGCGGGCAACCCGGCGGCTCTCACGCCGATCCTGCAGTACCACGTCGTGCCCATGCGCTACGACGCGAAGGGCCTGGAGGCCGCGAAGACCGTCAAGACGCTCGCAGGTCAGGACGTCACCATCGCGGGATCCGGTGACAACCTCACGGTGAACGGCGCGCCGGTGCTGTGCGGCAACATCCCGACCAAGAACGCCACCGTGTTCGTGATCGGCAAGGTGCTCACTCCGTAGTGATCAAGAGCCGTGACAGCGCTGGTCACGCCCTGTGACCAGCGCTGTCACTGGTCTCGGGGGTCGAAAGCGCCGACTTTGTGCATGCGTTCACAAGCGGTACGGTGTGGGTATCACCAACGCCGCGGGGTCCCTGCGGTGAAGCACACCCGGAGGTCGGAGAGCGTGGCATCACAGCGGGGCGAAGGTGAGACGACCGCCACCCCTCTGGAGCCTGCCGACAGGGAGCGCGCCCGCGCGATCCCCGAGGCGGCCGTGGCCAGGCTCGCCGTGTACCTCCGCGTGTTGTCCGGCATGGCCGACCAGGGCGTGACGGCCGTCTCCAGCGAGGAGCTGAGCCAGGCCGCCGGCGTCAACGCTGCGAAACTCCGCAAGGACCTGAGCTACATCGGGTCGTACGGCACGAGGGGTGTCGGGTACGACGTCGAGGTCCTCGTCAGCCACATCGAGCGCATCCTCGGGCTCACCCGCAACCACTCCGTCGCGGTCGTCGGCATCGGTAACCTTGGTCACGCTCTGGCCAACTACGGAGGGTTCCCCGGCCGCGGCTTTCCGGTCACCGCCCTCTTCGACGTCGACGCCGATCTCATCGGAGTGCCTGTTGGGGGCATTCCGGTCAGTCACATCGACGACATCACCGCCGTTTGCCTGGAGCGCGAGGTCTCGATCGGCGTGATCGCGACGCCGCCGCCCGCCGCTCAGTCGGTTTGCGACCGTTTGGTATCTGCGGGCGTCCAGTGCATTCTGAACTTTGCACCAGTTGTCCTTCAGGTTCCAGACAACGTCGAGGTGCGCAAGGTTGACTTGGCGGTTGAGATGCAGATCCTGTCGTTCCACGTCGCTCGACGTGCGGACGAGGCTGCCAGCGTCTCGGTCGGCAACGGACTCGGTGTGGACGGGATGGTGATTCGCCCGTGAGCGTGAGCCAGACGGCTCCGGCAGACGTGGTGAGTGCATGAGTGTGCTCGTAGTCGGTCTGTCGCACCGCACCGCCCCGGTCCCGGTCCTCGAACGCGTCACCGTGGCCGAGCCGAACCTGCCCAAGGTTCTCGGTCAGCTCCTCGCCGCCCCCAGCGTCTCCGAGGCGATGGTCCTGTCGACCTGCAACCGGGTCGAGGTCTACGCCGTCGTCGAGTCGTTCCACGGCGGTATGTCCGAGGTCGTCGACGTGCTCGCGCAGCACGCCCAGGTCGACCCGCAGTCGCTCTACGAGCACTTTTACGTGCATTACGCCGCCGCGGCCGTGGAGCACCTGTTCTCCGTCGCGGCGGGCCTCGACTCGATGGTCGTCGGCGAGTCCCAGATCCTCGGCCAGCTGCGCGGTGCGTACGCGGCGGCGGACGAGGCGGGCACCGTCGGCAGGACCGTCCACGAGCTCACTCAGAACGCGCTGCGCGTCGGCAAGCGCGTGCACACCGAGACGGGCATCGACCATGCGGGCGCGTCGGTCGTGTCCGAGGCGCTCGGCGACGCCGAGGCCGCGCTGGGCACCCTCGTGGGCAAGCGCGCGCTGCTCGTCGGCGCCGGTGCCATGGGTGGCCTGGCCGCCGCGCACCTGCGCAGGGCGGGCATCGGCGAGGTCGTCATCGCCAACCGGACGCAGGCGAACGGTGTGCGGTTGGCCACGTCCCTGCAGGCCGACGGTGTCCCCGCGACGGCCGTCGACCTCGGTCGCCTGGCCGGCGAAATCGATCTCGCGGACATCGTCTTCGCGTGCACCGGGTCGGTCGACACCGTCGTCCGCGCGGACATGATCAGCACGCGGTCGCGTCCGCTCGTCATGTGCGACCTCGGCCTGCCCAAGGACGTCGACCCGGCCGCGGCCGAGCTGCCGAACGTTCGTGTGGTGGACCTGGAAACGCTCCAGCGGCGCCTCTCGGACGCCCCGGCGGGCCACGACGCGCGGCTGGCGGCCCAGCTGGTCGCCGACGAGGTCAAGGCCTACCTCGCGAGCCAGCGCTCCGCCGAGGTCACCCCGACCGTCACGGCGCTGCGCAAGCGGGCGGCCGAGGTGGTCGACGCCGAGCTGCTCCGCCTTGATTCGCGACTCCCCGAACTGGACGCCGCGACACGCGGTGAATTGGCCAAGACGGTGCGCCGCGTTGTAGACAAGCTCCTGCACACGCCGACCGTCAGGGTGAAGGAGCTCGCGTCCTCGCCCGGTGGTACCGGCTACGCGGAGGCTCTCCGCGAACTGTTCGGGCTCGACCCCCAGACGCCTGGGGTCGTCAGCCAGACCAAGAAGTCTTCAGTGGATGGTGAAACGCGGTGACCCGCACCCTACGGATCGGTACCCGTGGCAGCGCACTGGCGCTCGCGCAGACGGGGACCGTCGCCGAGGCGTTGAAGGCTGCCGGAGCACAGGTCGAGATCGTCGTCATCAAGACGCCGGGTGACCTCTCCGACGCGCCCATCGCCCAGATCGGCATCGGCGTTTTCACGTCCGCCCTGCGCGACGCGCTGGCGAACGGTGAGATCGACGTCGCCGTCCACTCCTACAAGGACCTCCCGACGGCGCCGGACCCCCGTCTGGTGCTCGCGGCGGTGCCCCAGCGCGAGGACCCGCGCGACGCCCTCGTGGCGCGCGACGGCCTCACGCTCGGCGAGCTGCTGCCGGGGTCCACTGTGGGCACCGGGTCCCCGCGCCGCGCCGCCCAGCTGGAGGCGCTCGGCCTCGGGCTGAACGTCGTTCCGTTGCGCGGCAACGTGGACACCCGCATCGGCAAGGTCCGCAGTGGAGAGCTCGACGCCGTGGTGCTGGCCCGTGCCGGCATCGCGCGCCTCGGTCGCGCTGACGAGATCACCGAGACGCTGGAGCCCATCCAGATGCTTCCCGCGCCCGCACAGGGCGCGTTGGCAGTCGAGTGCCGGGTCGACGACGTCGACGCCGAGCACCTGATCCAGTCCACTTTGGACGATTCGGCCAGCCGGGCCGCTGTGACCGCTGAGCGCGCCATGCTGGCGGCGCTCGAGGCGGGCTGCAGCGCGCCGGTCGGCGCGCTGGCCGATGTGGTGGAAGACCTCGATGATGATGGGAAGGTCGTGTACCGGCTTTCTCTGCGCGGGGTCGCCGCGACGCCGGAGAACGATCTCCTCCGTGCGTCCGCCACCGGTGACTTGACCGAAGCTGAGGGACTCGGCCGGGCGCTGGCCGCCGAGTTGCTCGACCTCGGGGCCGCAGTGCTCAGCGGCCCAGAGGCGTAATCGATGGGGAGTGCCCTGATGACCCGCGCACGCAAGACCCCCGGACGCATCGCCTTCGTGGGCTCCGGCCCAGGCGACACCGGGCTGCTCACGGTCCGGGCCCACGACTTGCTCACCCGTGCGGAGCTCGTGGTCACCGACCCGGACGTCCCTGCGGACGTCCTCGCGACCGTGGCCGAGGGAGTCGAGGTCCGCCCCGCCGTCGGGGAGTCCGCCGACGTGGCCAAGGACCTGGTGACGGAGGCGAAGAACGGGGCGGTCGTCGTCCGCCTCGTCGCGGGTGACCCGCTCACTCTCGACTCGGTCGTGAAGGAAGCGCAGGCCGTCGCGAAGTCGACTATCCCGTTCGACGTCGTTCCCGGCGTGCCCTCCGGCACCGCTGTCCCCGCCTACGCCGGTGTGGCGCTCGGTGGTGTGCACACCGAGGTCGACGTCCGCGCGGTGAGCGACTGGGCAGGCCTCGCGGCCTCGCCGGGCACGCTCGTGCTGCACGCGACCGGCTCGCACCTCGCGGAGGCCGCGTCGAACCTCGTCGAGAACGGTCTGGCGCCGCAGACGCCGGTCGCCGTGACCGCCGAGGGCACCGGTTTCCAGCAGCGCACCATCGACACCACGCTGGCCTCCGTCGCCGCCGACGCCGGTGAGCTGAACGGCCCGCTGGTCGTCACGGTCGGTGCCGCCGCTGCCGCTCGCTCGAAGCTCTCCTGGTGGGAGTCGCGGGCGCTGTACGGCTGGCGCGTGCTGGTCCCGCGGACCAAGGAGCAGGCCGGCGCGATGAGCGAGCGTCTGCACTCGCACGGCGCGATCGCCGTCGAGGTGCCGACGATCTCGGTCGAGCCGCCGCGCAGCCCCGCGCAGATGGAGCGCTCGGTCAAGGGCCTGGTCGACGGCCGCTACCAGTGGGTCGTCTTCACCTCGACCAACGCCGTCCGCGCGGTGTGGGAGAAGTTCCGCGAGTTCGGTCTGGACGCCCGTGCGTTCTCCGGCGTGAAGATCGCCTGCGTCGGCGAGGCCACGGCCGCGAAGGTGCGCTCGTTCGGCATCATCCCCGAGCTCGTGCCGTCCGGTGAGCAGTCGAGCGAGGGTCTCCTCAACGACTTCCCGCCCTACGACGACATCCTCGACCCGGTCGACCGCGTGCTGCTGCCGCGGGCAGACATCGCCACCGAGACGCTGGCCGCGGGCCTGCGCGAGCGTGGCTGGGAGATCGACGACGTGACGGCGTACCGCACCGTGCGTGCGGCCCCGCCGCCCGCCGAGACCCGCGAGATGATCAAGTCCGGTGGCTTCGACGCGGTGTGCTTCACCTCGTCGTCGACCGTGCGGAACCTGGTCGGCATCGCGGGCAAGCCGCACGCCCGCACGCTCGTCGCGTGCATCGGCCCGCAGACCGCCGAGACGGCGCGGGAGTTCGGCCTCCGGGTCGACGTGCAGCCCGAGGAGGCGAACGTGCCCGCGCTGGTCGACGCGCTGGCCGCCCACGCCGCCCGGTTGCGCGCCGAGGGAGCGCTGCCTCCTCCGCGCAAGACCAAGCGTCTGCGCCGCAGCTAGTTCATGAAGCCGTCGGGGCCATCCGAGATCCTGGGATGGCCCCTTCGACTCTCTCCACAGGGAGTCCCGCAGTGTTTCCACTTCACCGGCCGAGGCGTCTGCGTACGACGCCCGCCATGCGCCGCCTGGTCTCCGAGACCGAGGTGCGCCCGAGGCAGCTCGTGCTGCCCATGTTCGTCAAGGAAGGCCTGGCACAGCCCGCCGAGATCGGCAGCATGCCCGGCGTTCTGCAGCACACCCGTGACTCGCTTCGCAAAGCCGCGGTCGAGGCCGTGCAGGCCGGTGTCGGCGGCATCATGCTGTTCGGCGTGCCCGCCGAGCGCGACGCCGTCGGTTCCGGAGCGACCGACCCGGACGGCATCCTCAACGCCGCGCTGGCCGACCTCCGTTCGGAGCTCGGCGACAGCACCGTGCTGATGTCGGACTGCTGCCTCGACGAGTTCACCGACCACGGCCACTGCGGCGTGCTCGCCGCCGATGGCACGGTCGACAACGACGCCACGCTCGAGGTCTACGGCGAGATGGCCGTGGCCCAGGCGCGCGCCGGTGCTCACGTCGTCGGTCCCAGCGGCATGATGGACGGCCAGATCGCCTTCATCCGCAACGCTTTGGACCAGGCGGGCCTGCACGACACCGGCGTCCTCGCCTACTCGGCCAAGTACGCCTCGGCGTTCTACGGCCCGTTCCGCGACGCCGTGGAGTCGCAGCTCGCCGGCGACCGCAAGACCTACCAGCAGGACCCCGCGAACGGCCGTGAGGCGATCCGCGAGGTGCAGCTGGACCTCGCCGAGGGCGCGGACATGGTCATGGTCAAGCCGGCGCTGCTGTACCTGGACGTGCTGCGTTCGGTGGCCGAGATCTCGGACGTTCCCGTTGCGGCGTACCAGATCTCGGGTGAGTACGCGATGATCGAGGCCGCTGCCGCGAACGGCTGGATCGACCGCGAGCGCTCGATCCTCGAGTCGCTCACGTCCATCCGGCGTGCCGGTGCGGACATCGTGCTGACCTACTGGGCAGTGGAAGCCGCCCGGTGGCTGGACCGCTGACACCCGCACGCGTACCGAAGCTGATCGATGTCGCGCGCTGGCTGTGGATCGCCAGCGCGGGCATCGGCGTGGTGCGGTTCGTCGCGCAGCTCTTCGACCGCGAGACGCTCATCGCCGAGGCGCGCAGGCAGAACCCGGCGCTCGGCCAGGACCAGATCGACGCGGGCGTCAACGGCGGGATCCTGTTCGGCCTGCTCATCGCGACCGCGATCGTTCTCGCGTACACGCGGCTGGCGAACACGATGGCGCGCGGGCGCAACTGGGCGAGGATCGTGCTGACGGTCCTCGGTGCCGCGTCCGTCGCGTTCGGACTGTTCCGGCTGGTGGCGTCCGGCAGCGGGATCGCCGCTGATCTCGGGGTCGCGATGCAGCCGGTCGACCTGGCCGTCACGGTCGTCACGACGGCGCTGGACGCGACCGCGATCGTGCTGATGTACCGCGTGTCGGCGCACTTCAGGACGCGCGTCACGGTGGACAGCGCTTCCCAGCGGTCCTAAGTTCCGACCGTGACGTCTCCGAAGGAATCGGGCACTCCCGGCACGATCGTCGCGGGCTACTGGCTCGTCGTTGCCGGCGTGGCGCTCAGCGTGCTCGCGTCGATCTTCCTGCTCGCCAACAAGCAGGACGTGGTCGACGCCGTCAAGAGCAGGAACACCGACCCGAAGCTGACCGGGGAGATGATCGAGACGTCGGCGACGGTGACGCTCGTCGTCGCGCTGGCCATCAGCGTGCTGCTGGCCGCGCTCGCCGTGTGGTTCGCGGGCAAGGTGAAGGCGGGGACGAAGAAGAGCCGCACCGGGCTGATGATCGTGGTGCTGCTCAACCTGTTCTTCCAGCTCATCGCGAACGGGTACGCCGTCGTCGCGGCGCTGGTCGCGATGGCGGGTCTGGTGCTGCTCTACTTCCGGCAGTCGACCGACTACCTGACCGAGCGCGAGCAGCTGACGTGAACGACGCTCCCCGGTCCGTGCGGATCGCGGTCGGCCTGTGGCTCGCGATCGCCGTGTTCGTGCTGTTCACCACTGCCGGTCTGTGGTTCCAGCGCGGTGAGATCGAGCGGCTGAGCGGCAGGCCGCCCGCCGACGTGACGAACTTCCTGGTGGCGCTGACCGTCGTGGCGGTGATCTTCGCGGCGCTGTACGGCCTGCTGACGCGGCTGTTGGTCAAGCGGAAGAACTGGGCGCGCGTCGCGTTGTCGGTCGTTTCGATCGTGCACATGATCTGGCTGCTGCTCGTGGGGGTCTCCACGGCGAATCTGGTCGTTCTGCTGCTCATCTGTGTCGCGATCGTCTTCACGTGGCAGGCGCGTACGGCACAGTGGCTGGCGGAGGTGCGTGAGCAGTGACCGATCCGCAGAACCCCAGCCCGTGGCAGAACCCGGACAACCCGCAGTCGCAAATCCGGCCGGCCTACGACGGCGCGTCGGCCGGCACCTACGAGGTGCAGGCGATGAACCAGATGGGTCTGCCGATGCCGCCCGCACCCGAGCCGGCGCCACCACTCGACCACGCGCAATGGCAGAACCCGCAGACGGGCTCCTACCAGAACGTGGGCGCGTCGCACGGCACCTACGAGGTGCAGGCGGTCAACAACATGGGCTTTCCCATGCCGCCGCTCGCGCCCGCGCTGCCGCAGGAGATGTCGGCACCGCGACCCGCCACGATCACCGCCGCGATGTGGATCTGGATCGCGGGTGCGGTGCTCTCCGTCGCCGTGTTCCCGGTGCTGTTGCTCACCAACGCCGAGTTCCTCCTCAGCCAGGACGAGTCGCTCGTCACCGCCGAGGACCGCATGGCCGGCGAGTTCGGCGTGCGGGCCATGGCGTTGATGTTCGGCTTCGCGATGCTCGTGGCCGCGGCGCCGTACGTCGCGTTCGCGGTCGTGCTGCGCAACGGTCAGAACTGGGCGCGAATCCTGCTCACGATCCTCGGTGCGCTCGGCTTCCTGTCGATGGTCGCGATCATGTTCTTCGCGCTGGCGGCGGACGTGTGGCAGCCGGGCGTGGCGATCAGCATCGTCGTGATGGGGCTGATCGTCGCGGCCGTGGTGCTGCAGTTCCTCCCGCCGTCGAACAAGTTCGTGCGGTAGTGCTGTACCGCGAATCCGGCAGCAGCTGGTGGCCGCTCCTGTGGGGACCAGCGTTCGCGGTCGCCGGCTACCTGGTCGAGCTCATCACCGGGCCCGCGTCCGTCGCGCTGTGGACGATCGTGGGGCTCGGGCTGACCCTCGGCGCTGTCCTGTGGGTGTACGGCAGGGTCAAGACCGGCAGCGTCGCGCTCACGGCCGAGGAAGCCCAGTTCGGGCGGGAGAAGCTGCCGGTCGCGATGATCGAGGCCTGTCAGGACGTCGGTGCGCCGACCGGTGCGCGGGTGCTCGGCGGCGGCTGGTCGGTGCCGAAGGGGACGACGGCGGTGCCGCTGCGCCTGCTCGACGGCACGGTGGTGCTGGGGTGGGCGCGTGATCCGGAAGCCTTGCTCGCAGCCCTGCGCCGGGTCGTGAGAGGGTGAGCAACGTGACAGAGGCCGTGACTGAGCCGGAGTCGGAGACCGTGGTGGAGGAGCCGGAGCCCGCCCCGCCCGCCGGCCCGAGCCTGCACCAGCCCAAGCGGTGGCTCATCGCCGCGGGCGAGGTCGTCGCGATCGTCCTGCTGACGTGGGCCGCCGTGTGGTGCTGGAACCGCGGCATCGTGAAGCTCGCGTACCCGGTCGACGGCCGCGAGCCGCTGATCTCCACGCGCTACCACGGCAACTGGCTCGGCACCGCGGCCGGCGCCGCCACACTGGCCGTGATCCTCGCACTCGACGCCGTGCGCCAGGTCGTGCTGGCCCTGCGCACCCGGCCGCAGAAAGCCGCCGAAGCCGACGTGTGAGACTGGGGTACGTGACTGCGAGTCGATCCCAGGCCCTGTTCGAGCGCGCCTCCACGCTGACCCCCGGCGGGGTCAACTCTCCGGTGCGGGCGTTCCACTCAGTCGGCGGCACCCCGCGCTTCATGGTTCGTGGCGAGGGACCGCACCTGTGGGACGCGGACGGCAACCGGTACGTCGACCTGGTGGCCTCGTGGGGCCCGATGATCCTCGGGCACGCCCACCCGTCCGTCGTCGAGGCGGTGCAGAAGGCGGCGGCGTCCGGGCTCTCGTTCGGCACGCCGACCGAGGGTGAGATCGAGCTCGCGGCCGAGATCGTCGACCGCGTCGAGCCGGTGCGCCAGGTCCGCCTGGTCAACTCGGGCACCGAGGCCACGATGAGCGCGATCCGCCTCGCGCGCGGCTTCACCGAGCGACGCAAGATCATCAAGTTCGCCGGCTGCTACCACGGCCACGTGGACGCGCTGCTGGCCCAGGCGGGCTCTGGCGTCGCGACGCTGGGCCTGCCCACCTCGCCCGGCGTCACGGGCGCGCAGGCCGCGGACACCCTGGTCCTGCCCTACAACGACATCGAGGCCGTGAAGGCGGCGTTCGCGGAGAACCCCGGCGAGATCGCCTGCGTCATCACCGAGGCCGCGGCGGGCAACATGGGCGCGGTCGCACCGCTGCCCACCTTCAACGCCGAGCTGCGCGAGATCTGCGACGCCTCCGGTGCGCTGCTGATCATGGACGAGGTCATGACCGGCTTCCGCGTCTCCCGCGCCGGCTGGTTCGGCCTCGAGCGCGTGCGCGGCGACCTCTACACGTTCGGCAAGGTCATGTCCGGCGGCCTGCCCGCGGCGGCGTTCGGCGGCCGCGCGGACGTGATGGCTCGCCTCGCGCCCTCCGGCCCCGTCTACCAGGCGGGCACGCTGTCCGGTAACCCAGTCGCGGTCGCGGCCGGCCTCGCGACTCTCCGTGCCGCGGACGAGGAGGTCTACCAGGCCCTCAACCGCAACGCCACGCGCCTGGGCTCGCTGTTCACCGCGGCCCTGACCGAGGCGGGCGTCGAGCACCGCGTGCAGTTCGCCGGGAACCTCGTGAGCGTCTTCTTCGGTTCTTCCGACGTGAAGGACTACGCGGGCGCCCAGGCGTGCGAGACCTGGCGCTTCCCGCCGTTCTTCCACGCCCTGCTGGAACGAGGCGTCTACGCCCC
Source organism: Lentzea atacamensis (assembly GCF_003269295.1). Taxonomy (GTDB): domain Bacteria; phylum Actinomycetota; class Actinomycetes; order Mycobacteriales; family Pseudonocardiaceae; genus Lentzea; species Lentzea atacamensis. The sequence continues at coordinate 636,512 of NZ_QLTT01000002.1, forward strand.
GCCGTCGGCGTACGAGGCGTGGTTCGTCAACGCCGCCATGGGTGAAGAGGAGTTCGCCGTGATCGCCGACGCGCTGCCTGCCGCGGCTCGCGCTGCCAAGGAGGCTCGCCAGTGACCCGCACCGTCGTCCATCTGCTCCGCCACGGTGAGGTGCACAACCCCACGGGGATTCTCTACGGCCGGATCCCGGGGTTCCGGTTGTCCGAACGCGGGCAGAAGCAGGCCTTGACCGTGGCCGAGCACCTCGCCGACCACGACATCGCGCACGTCGTGGCCTCGCCGTTGGATCGGGCACAGCAGACTGCGGCTCCGATCGCCGACTCGCATCGGCTGGAGCTGGCCACGGACGAGCGGTTGATCGAGGCCGACAACCAGTTCGAGGGGCTGAAGGTTGCCGTTGGCGACGGGGCGTTGCGGTCGCCTCAGCACTGGCCGAAGCTGGTGAACCCCTTCAGACCGTCCTGGGGGGAGCCGTACATCGAGATCGCCCACCGGATGCTCGGGGCGGTGCAGAAGGCTCGGGCTGCTGCTGAGGGGCACGAAGCGGTTTGTGTTTCGCATCAGTTGCCCATTTGGACCGTGCGGCGGTTCTTGGAGGGGAAGCGGATGTGGCACGACCCCCGTCGTCGGGAGTGCTCGCTCGCCTCGTTGACCTCGTTGATCTTTGAGGGGGAGCAGCTGGTGCGGATTGCTTACTCCGAGCCGGTCGGCGCCACCAATCCTCGGGTGACCGGGGCATGAAGCGGCTGCTTGTGCTGTTGCTCCTTCTTTCCGGGTGCACCGTTGGGAAGGATGCTGCTCAGGTCGGGGGTGGGGACTTTTACCTCGTTGCTCCTGGAGGGCAGGTCAAGATTCGGTATGCGCCTTCTGAGCGGAAGCCGCTTACCGGGCTTGAGGGGGAGTCCCTGATGGAGGACGGGAAGATCATTCGGCTGTCTGACTATGCGGGCAAGCCTGTGGTGATCAACGTTTGGGGGGCCTGGTGCGGGCCTTGCCGGACTGAGGCTCCCGAGATGCAGAAGCTGTTTGATGCTGGCACGCAGGTTGTTGGTGTTGATGTCAAGGAGACTGACAAGAGTCATCCGCAGGATTTCATGCGGGATCGGTCGTTGACTTACCCGTCCATCTATGACGGGTCTTCTCGTAGTTTTATCAATGTTTTTAAGGGTGTGCCGGCCAATACTGTTCCTTCCACCTTTGTGGTGGATAAGCAGCATCGGGTTGCGGCTGTGTTTTTGGTGGCTGTGCTTGCTTCCGATGTTCAGCCGGTTTTGGATGAGCTTGCCAAGGAGTGAGGGCTTCTCCTTCGCGAGAGGGCTGTTGTGGCGTATGCAAGTACTACCAACACATGATCGAAACGCCGCTGACGATCGCCAACATGTCAAAGGGCCCCGGCTGGAGTGCGCCGGGGCCCTTTTCGTGACGGCTAGTTGCCTGCTGGCGGCGTGGGCGGTTGGTTCAGCGACGGGATTTTGGCCTTGAAGGCCTTGATCATGGCGTCGCGGCCGATCGAGTTGAACTCCTTGCCCAGGGTTCGCATGATCGAGTTGGCGGTGGGGCGGTACAAGCCCGTTTTGTAGTAGCGCGCGCCTTCCACCGGGGCGATCACGCCGCCGTCCGGGGACGGCTGGCCCAGGTATTCGCCCCACTTTGTGCCGGCGGGGTCCGTGGTTACGTTGAATTCCTTGGGTTCGGCGCCTGTGTAGTTGGCGTACGGGTAGTCGTACTCGTCGGCCAGGCCGCCGATCGAGTGGCCCAGTTCGTGGATCGCGATTTGGCCCGCTTGGGCGTTGGCGCCCGAGGCGGTGGCCACCGAGCCGCCGGCGCCGCCGTACTTGGTGGTGTTGCCCAGGGCGATCACCTGGTCTGCCTGGGGGGCCAGGGCGGCGTATTCCTTCGCCTTGGTTTCGTTCACGCAGAGGAGGCGTTCGGTGTTGGCGTCTCGGCCCTGGCACCAGAAGCCCATGTCCAGGGCGGTGTCCTTGAGCAGGCCCTTGGTCGGGTCGTGGTCCACGCCGGACTCGATGGAGATGACGTTGACCTGCCAGACGTTGAAGTACGGCTTGTAGGAGGCGAACGGCTCTACGGCGGAGAGTTCGGCCCACTTGCTCTGGACGTTGGCGGTGTAGGTCGCCATGTCGTCCGAGGTGTAGCCGTCGCCCACGAAGACCAGGTCGAAGGCATCGGACGCGTCTCGGTCGCCGTGGATTTTCGTCACTTCGGCGGCGGCGAGGAGGCGGAGGCCCGTTCTTTGCTCGGCTGGGGCCCTTGGCGTGAGGGTCTGGGTGATGGAGCCGTCTTCGTTGAAGACCTCTCGCCACTCCATCGCCGGGGCAGCGCCACCGGCCGGCACCTGGGCGAACAGAGCCAGCGCGGTGACTGTGAGCGCCGGGAGGATCAGCCGGGAACGATGCATGCGCTGACGCTAAGCAACTGTGATGTCACCCACAAGGCGGCAATCGTCGGTACTTCTGTCGCAGTTGAGCGGGGGCAGTTGGACACGGAAAGGCCATGCCGGTGGTCGCGTGATCTGGGCAACTACCTAGTCTGAGGTGTGTGAACCCCACCGATCTGGCGATCTCCGGGCCGTTGCTGCTGGCCACCGGGGTTGCTTTGCTCGCTGGTTTCATCTCGTTCGCTTCGCCGTGTGTGGTGCCGCTCGTACCCGGTTATCTGGCGTACCTCGCGGGGCTGGTCGGGGCTGAGGCGCCTCGGGTCGAGGCGAACGAACCGGCCGCGCAGGGGCGGTGGCGGGTGGCTGGGGCCTCGCTGCTGTTCGTGCTCGGGTTCACGGTGGTCTTCGCGTTGGCCTCGATGGCGATTCTCGGGGCGTCGGACGCGTTGTTCCTCAACGCCGATCTGTTCCAGCGGATCGGTGGTGTCGTGACGATCCTGATGGGGCTGGTGTTCATCGGGCTCGTGCCGGCGCTGCAGAAGGACCTGCGGTTCCACGCCAAGCCCAGGGCCGGGTTGTTCGGGGCGCCGTTGCTCGGGGCGGTGTTCGCGCTCGGGTGGACGCCGTGTCTCGGGCCGACGCTGGCCGGGGTGCTCGCGGTCGCGCGCAGCACCGAGGTCGGGTCGTCCACGGTGCGCGGGGCTGTGCTGGTGCTGGCCTACTGCCTGGGGCTCGGGTTGCCGTTCGTGGTGCTCGCGCTCGGCGCGCGGTGGGCGCTGGGGGTGACCAAGTGGCTGCGCTCGCACGCTCGGCAGGTGCAGATCTTCGGTGGCGTGCTGCTGATCCTGGTCGGGATCGCGCTGGTCACCGGGCTCTGGGGTGAGTTCGTCGGGTGGCTGCGCTACTCGTTCGTCGACGTCGTGAGGCTGCCGCTCTAGTGATCGCCTTCCTCCGCAACACGTGGCGCGGGCTCACCTCGATGAGGACCGCGCTGACCCTGCTGTTCCTGCTCGCGCTCGCGGCCATGCCCGGTGCGTTGCTGCCCCAGCTGTCGTTGAACGCGCAGAAGGTCGACGAGTACGTCGCGCAGCACGGCTGGTGGGGGCAGTTCCTGCTCAAGCTCGGGTTCTTCGAGGTCTACGCCACGCCGTGGTTCGCGGCGATCTACCTGCTGCTGTTCACGTCCCTCGTCGGGTGCCTGCTGCCGCGCACGTGGGAGTACTTCAAGCAGATGCGCGCGAAGCCGGTGCTGACGCCGCGCAACCTCTCGCGAATGCCGCACCACGCGCAGGCCGTGCTCGACGTGACGCCGGAAGAGGCTGTGGGGCGCGCCAAGAGGGCCATGCGCGGCTGGCGGATGGACGCCGGTGAGGACACGGTCAGCGCCGAGCGCGGGTTCCTGCGGGAGACCGGCAACCTGGTCTTCCACTTCGCGCTGCTCGGGCTGCTGGTCTCGTTCGCGCTGGGCAAGATGTACAACTACGAGGGCCAGGTCATCGTCCAGGCCAACGGCGGCCAGTTCTGCAACGGCGGCATCTTCAACTACGACCAGTTCCGGCCCGGCCTGCGGGTCGACGGCACCGACCTCACGCCGTTCTGCGTCGAGATCGGCAAGTTCTCCGCCGAGTACCTCGAGAACGGCCAGCCCGTCGACTACCAGGCGGACATCCGCTACCAGTCGGGCGAGGACCTCACCACGAACACGTGGCGGCCCTACACCCTGCAGGTCAACCATCCGCTGCGCACCAGCGGCGACCGGCTCTACCTGCTCGGCCACGGGTACACGCCGACGTTCACGGTGACGTTCCCCAACGGCGAGAAGCGCACGCAGGGCATCCAGTGGCTGCCGTCGGACCAGCTCACGCTGGCCTCCGAGGGTGCGACGAAGTTCGACCCGCCCGGCGTGACGGACTCCGAGCAGCGGCGCAAGAACCAGATCGCGGTCACGGGGCTGCTCGCGCCGACGCCGTTGCTGCACGGCAGCATCCTGAACTCGAAGTTCCCCGCGCTGAACAACCCGATGGTCGCGGTCGACGTGTACCGCGGTGACCTCGGCGTGGACGACGGCCGCGGCCAGTCGATCTTCTCGATCGACATGAAGATGGTCGAGCAGGGCCGGTTGCACAAGGTCGCGCGCAAGAACCTCGCGCTGGGTGAGGAAATCGCGCTCGACGACGGCACCAAGGTGCGGTTCGACTCTGTGAACGACTGGGTGTCGTTGCAGGTCTCGCACGACCCGACCCAGGGGTACGTGCTGGTGTTCGCCATCCTGATCATCCTCGGCCTCGGGGTCTCGCTGACCGTCAAGCGCCGGCGGGTGTGGGTGCGTGCGACCCCTCAGGACGACGGGCGTACGTTGGTCGAGGTCGGTGGGCTTGCCCGCACTGACCAGGCAGGATACGGCGAGGAGTTCACGCGGCTCGCCCGCGCGGTCTTGAACGAGGAGAAGTCCTGATGCCGGTCAACGAGACCCTCGCGACCTACAGCGACTGGCTGTACCGCAGCGCGCTGGGCGTCTACCTCTTCGCGGTTCTGCTGTACGCGGTCGAGCAGGCGTTCGCGCGTGCCCCGCGCAAGGCCGAAGCGCTGGTGGGCGCGGGTGCGCCGGTGCCAGGGCTGGTCGAACCGCAGGTCAGGACCGAGCTGAGCAAGCCGGAGCGCATCGGCCGCATGGGTGCCGCGCTGACCGTCCTCGGCGCGCTGCTGCACCTGGGCTCGCTGGTGATGCGCGGTCTCTCCGCCGGGCGTGCGCCCTGGGGCAACATGTACGAGTACATGTCGCTGCTGTGCCTCGCCGCGGTCGTGACGTGGCTCGTGCTGATGGTGAAGTTCCCGATCCGCCGCCTCGGCGCGTTCGTGCTGACGCCGATCCTGGTCCTGCTGTTCCTCGGCGGCACCGTCCTCTACGCCGAGTCCGCGCCCGTCCAGCCGGCGCTGCGGTCGTACTGGCTGGTGATTCACGTCTCGGTGATCTCGATCTCGTCCGGCGTGCTGCTGATCCCCGGTGTGACGTCGATCCTCTACCTGCTCAAGGCGAGCAGGCCCGACCGCTTCCCGAAGCTGCCGTCCGCCGACGTGCTCGACCGGATGTCCTACCGCACCACCGTGCTCGCGTTCCCGCTGTTCACCGCGGGCATCATCTGCGGCGCGATCTGGGCGGAAGCCGCGTGGGGCCGGTTCTGGGGCTGGGACCCCAAGGAGACCGTGGCGTTCGTCTCGTGGGTCGTCTACGCGGCGTATCTGCACGCACGGGCGACGGCCGGTTGGCGTGGCCGTGGGGCCGCTTGGATCAACGTCGTGGGCTTCGCGCTGAACGTGTTCAACCTGTTCTTCATCAACTTGGTCACCAGCGGGTTGCATTCGTACGCGGGTCTCTAACGAGTTAAGCCCCCAGGTCGATGGAACCGGCGTCGGTTGCGTACCGTCGCAACCTGGGGGTCGGGGAGGTCTCGATCCTCCTTGCTCAGGGAGGGCCACAGCGGTGAACTGGCAACCACCGGGTGAGGAACAGGGCACAAGCCCGCAGCACGTCGACTCGCAGACGGCCTACCTCGACCCGCAGCAGTCCGGTCCGCAGCACGTCAGCGGCGGTCAATCGGGTCCGTACAACCTCGGCGGCCCCCAAGCGGTGGACCCGTACCAGGTCCCCGGCAACGCGTCCGGCCCCTATCAGGTGCCCGGCAACGCCTCTGGTCCCTACCAGGTGCCCGGTTCGCAGTCCGGCGCGTACGCCGTGGACGGCTCTGGTCCGTACCAGGTGGGCGGCGGCCAATCGGGTGCTCATCAGATCGGTCCCGGGCAGTCCGGACCCCACAACACAGCCCAGTACGGCCAGTTCGCCGGGGCGCAGTACCCGAACAACTTCCCGCAGCAGCCTTATCGCTCGCAGGCGCAGGAAGTCTCGTCGCAGCAGCTGATCAAGAAGGAGAAGCGCCCGCCGGCGTCCGGCTGGCGCAAGTCGCTGCACGCGGTGACCGGTGGCGTGCTCAACCTCGGGGAGAGCCCTGCCGACATCCGGCGCCGTGAGCTGATCGCGCGGATCAACCAGCCGCTGCGCGGGTGCTACAAGATCGCGATGCTGTCGCTCAAGGGCGGCGTCGGCAAGACCACCACGACGACCACGCTGGGCTCGACGTTCTCGTCGCTGCGCGGTGACCGCGTGATCGCGGTCGACGCGAACCCCGACCGCGGCACGCTGGCGTTGAAGATCCCGCGGGAGACCACGGCGACCGTGCGGCACCTGCTGCGCGACGCGTCGCGGATCACTCGGTACAGCGACGTCCGCGCCTACACCTCGCAGTCGCCCGCGCGCCTCGAGGTGCTGGCGTCCGAGCAGGACCCCGCGGTGTCGGAGGCGTTCAGCGAGGACGACTACCGGCGCACGGTGGCGTTGCTCGAGCACTTCTACAACATCGTGCTCACCGACTGCGGCACCGGCCTGATGCACTCCGCGATGAAGGGCGTGCTGGACGAGGCCGACCAGCTGGTGCTGGTGTCGTCCGGCTCGGTCGACGGCGCGCAGACGTCGGCGGCGACGCTCGACTGGCTGGAGGCGCACGGCTACCGCGACCTGGTCGCGAAGTCCGTGTGCGTGATCAATTCGGTGCGCCCGAAGTCGGGCAAGGTCGACCTCGACAAGCTCGCCGCGCACTTCCAGCAGCGGTGCCGCGCCGTGGTCCGCCTGCCGTTCGACGAGCACCTCGAAGAGGGCGCGGAGATCGCGCTGGACCGGCTCGCGCCGGAGACCCGGCTCGCGTTGCTGGAACTCGGGGCCGTGGTGGCCGACGACTTCCCCAACACCTGACCGGGCAAGTTCTCACTCGGCGAAAGGGGCCCCGCGGGTTGGGGCCCCTTTTCCGTTCACTCGTCGCGTTTGCGCTGCTCGTCGAGCTTGCGCAGGAACTCCGGGTCGTCGTCAGGCGCGATCACCTTGCGGCCCGGGGTGTACTCCGAATGCTGTGGGGCGAACGCTCGCCACACGAGCACAGCCACGGTGAGCGCACCGATCACCGCCAGCAGGTAGATCATCTGGTCGCCACCTCCCTTTGCCACGAGATTACCCGCGGCACAGGGATTACTACGGTTTCAGTGCCGAACGGGTTCAGTCGCCTCGGTCGTGAGCTCCGACAGCAGAGCCTTCACCTCGGTCTCACGGAACCTGCGGTGTCCTCCAGGCGTGCGAATCGAGCCGATGCGACCTGCGGTGGCCCATCGGGTCACGGTCTTCGGGTCGACCCGGAACAGATTGGCGACTTCCCCGGGCGTCAACAGGCGCTCAGTGGCTGCAGTCACGCGTCCTCCTCAGATCAGACGTTCAGGTCTGATCGTGGCATCTCACCCTTCGGGTACTCGAACGCTTGTTTTTTGGTAAAGAGGTAGTAAGGGACGACCGGGGCGAACCGGACATGTGCTGTGCCCGTGGCCGCTGCTCCGCAGACGACGGCGGGTTCGCCAGGAAGTCGGTCGTCCGGCCACCGCTTCGCCGCAGATTGAGCTTCGCCGAATCCGCGACGAAGGGGCGACCGGACGACCGGCGCGAACTCGCGAACGGCACAGAAGGTCCCCGCGTGCGGGCAGGGCATAGGGTGTCGCGGGTGGATGCTCTTGATCGCCAGATCATCGCCGCACTGCGTGCCAACGGCCGGGCCACGTACGCCGATCTCGGCAGGCAGGTCGGCCTGTCCGCCTCCGCCGTGCACGAACGGGTCGGCAAGCTCGAGTCCAGCGGCGTGATCGTCGGGTATCACGCGGTCGTCGACCCCAGCGCGGTCGGCCTGGGCGTGACCGCGTTGATCGGCATCCACCCCACCGACATCGCGGACGACAACGAGGTCGCGGACGCGCTGAGCGAGCTCGTCGAGGTCGAGTCCTGCTACCGGGTGGCGGGCGACGAGTCGTTCATCGTGAAGGTCCGCGTGGCCACGGTGGACGACCTGGAGCGCTCTCTCGGGCGGCTGCGGCGCATCCCCGGCGTTGCCCGTACGCGCACGACCGTGGTGCTGTCCACGCGCTTCGAGGGGCGGCCGAACACCGGTGACGAGGAGAGCGACGTAACCTGAACGGGTGCTCGCTCGAGATGTGACGCTCTACGTCCTCGCCCGGCTCGGTCTCGTCGCGGTGGTGACGGGCGCGCTCATGCTGTTCAACGTTCCACTGCTTCCCGCGCTGGCCGTCGGCGTGGTGGTGGCGCTGCCTGCCTCGTTGTTCATCTTCAAGGGCCTGCGGCAGCGCGTGGCGGTCGGTCTGAACGAGCGCCAGGCGGTACGTCAGGCGGAGCGGGACAAGCTGCGCGCCGAGCTGCGTGGTGACGAAGGTCCTCTCACCCAGGCATAGGACCTCTGCGCGGTTATCGTGCCGCTGTGAGTACCTCCGTTGACCGTTGTTGCAGCAGGACCAGGCACTGGGTGTGCGAGGCCGTCGGGATCATCGAGGCGGACGCGAACCGCAGTGCGGACACGCACCTGCTGCGCTACCCCTTGCCGCTCGACTGGGGCATCGACCTCTACCTGAAGGACGAGTCGACGCACCCCACGGGCTCGTTGAAGCACCGGCTGGCGCGGTCTTTGTTCCTCTACGCGATCTGCAACGGCTGGATCACCGGTGGCACGCCCGTGATCGAGGCGTCGTCGGGGTCCACGGCGGTCTCCGAGGCGTACTTCGCGCGGCTGCTGGGACTGCCGTTCATCGCGGTGATGCCCCGCTCGACCTCGGCCGAGAAGGTCGCGTTGATCGAGCGGCAGGGCGGCAGGTGCCATTTCGTCGACGAGCCGTCGGCGATCTACGACGAGTCGCGGCGGCTGGCGAGTGAGCTCGGCGGCCACTTCATGGACCAGTTCACGCACGCCGAGCGCGCGACGGACTGGCGCGGCAACAACAACATCGCCGAGTCGATCTTCGACCAGATGAAGCTGGAGCCCTCGCCGGAACCCGACTGGGTGGTCGTGGGCGCCGGCACGGGCGGCACGTCGGCGACGATCGGCCGGTACATCCACTACCAGAAGCTGACCACGCGTCTGGCCGTGGTGGATCCCGAGTTCTCGGTGTTCTTCGACGCGTGGCGGGACAGCACGCCGGAGCTGGTGGGCACGCGCGGCTCGCGGATCGAGGGCATCGGGCGGCCGCGGGTGGAGCCGTCGTTCGTCGGTCAGGTGATCGACCGCATGATCAAGGTGCCGGACGCGGCGTCCGTGGCGACCATCCGGTACGTGGAGAACCTGCTCGGACGGCGGGTCGGCGGTTCGACCGGGACGAATCTCTGGGGAGCGTTCCAGATCGTCGCCGAGATGAGGCAGTCGCGCACGCGCGGGAGCGTGGTGACCTTGCTGTGCGACGGCGGCGAGCGTTACGCGAACACCTACTACGACGACTCATGGGTAGCCGCACAAGGCATGGATCTCGACCCGTGCCTGGAACGGCTGAACAACTTCCACCGCACGGGGAACTGGTGACGAGAGTCGTGCGTCACAGCGTGACCTGAGCACTTGAGTCCTGCAGGGGGGACCTGTGTCGTCGCTGTTCACCGACGCCGCCGAGCTGCGCGCGTACGCCGAGTATCTGCGCACCGAGGCGCGGGAGTTCGAGACGATCCGCAAGTACGTCCACACCACGGCGTGCGACAAGGCGGGCTTCACCGGCCTGCTGACGTTGCTGCAGCCGGGCGTGGACATCGTGCGCGCGCTGTTCGACGAGACGCTCGACTTCGGCAAGTCGAAGCTTGAGGGGACGGCGTCCGCGATGGACTCGACCGCTCAGGTCTACGAGGCCGTCGAGCGCGCCCAGCTGGCGATCTTCAACGGGATCCTGAAGTGACGACCGCGTACCGGGATCCGCGCCCGGTCTCCGCGTCCCTGAAGCAGCCGGAGGTCGACACGGCCTCCCTGAACGACGTCCTGGCCGACCAGGGCTGGGGCGTGCAGGCGGTCAACTGGGTGTTCGAGGCGGTGACCGGCGAAAGCCTGGTCGCCACGATCATCACGCCGATCACCGGTGACTGGTCGAAGATCCGTGCCGACGGCGACGCGTGGCGCATGGTCGGCAACGCGATGAACGACGTCTCGTACAACCTCACCGACGCGGTGGGCAAGGTGCGCGAGAACTGGGACGGCGACGCCGCCCGTGCCCACGAGCGGTACATCGCCCTGGGCTGGAAGGCCGCCCTGTTCGCCGAGATGGGTGTCACCCAGCTCATCGCGAAGGGCTTCGACACCGTCGCTTCCGGCGCCGAGGCCCTGGGCAAGCAGGCCGCGCGCCTGCTCGACTACCTCGTCAACAAGCTGCTCGAGGCCGCCGCCACCGTCTGGCTCCCGGTGGCGGGCTGGGTCAAGGCCGCCGAGATGGTCTGGAACGCGTACCAGATCTACCGGCGCGTGATGGACATCATCGACACGGTCAAGAAGCTCATCACGGACGTGAAGGCCCTGTTCGACGCCGTGGGCCGCGTCTTCTCGGCCATCGGCAAGCTGAAGGACGCCGACTCCCTCGCCGAGGCCATGAACGCCACCCAGGAGGTGGCCGAGGCGGGCCGAGACGTCCGCAACGCGGTCAACGACATCCGCGACGACATGACGTCCATCAAGGAATCCGCCACCGAGATCGCCGACCGCGGCCAGGACATCGGCTCCAAAGTCCGCGAGGTCTACACCCCGCCCGGTGCCGCCGACGGCACCAAACCGGCTGCCGTCACCTCCGTCGCTCCCGGCGGCGCCCCGGTCTCCGCTCCCCCCACGTTGCAGGGCGGCCCGGACACACCCGTCACGCACGCCGCGACGGCCGCGGGCCCCACGGTGTCCGCCCCGCCGACGCTGGGCTCGGGTTCCGGCGGCGGTCCCGGCGGTGCGCCCGTAGGTGGTCACAGCGGCGTACCGAGCGGAGGTCCCGGTGGCCCAGGGGCTCCCGTCCCGCGCCCCGACACCACGCACACGGCCGGCGCGGCCCCGGCAGCCGCACCGCCGTCGCACCACCAGACCCCGATGGGCGGCGCGATGCCCATGGGCGCAGCTCCGATGGCGGGCGGCGGCGATTCCACGCGCAGCTCCGGCTCACGGCCGGGCTCGTCCGCGGGCTCGGCCTGGCCCACCACTCCCGCGGGCTCGCCAGGCCAGGCAAAGCCTCCGGCCGGCGGCCTCCCGTCGCCTCCTGGCCACGCAAGCCCCGGCTCGGGTCTGCCCACCCCGCCCGGCCACTCGAACACCGGTTCCGGCGCAGGTGGACCCGGCGCGGGCGGCTCCCGGCCAGGTGGTGCGGGCCTGCCCACGCCGCCGTCGGGCACGGGCTCTCCCACGCACGCCACTCCGGGCTCTCCCACGCACTCGACTCCGGGCACGTCGGGATCGCACCCGACTCCCGGCTCGGGCCCGACTCCGGGTTCCGGCGGTAGCCTGCCCACGCCTCCCAGCGCCGCCTCTGGCACGGCGACGGCCCCGGCTCCCGCAGGTACGGGCGGCGGCCTTCCGTCCCCGCCCGGACACTCGACTCCCAGTGGTGGCGGCTTGCCGTCGCCTCCGGGGCACCCGTCCCCGAGTTCTGGCGGTGGCCTGCCGTCGCCTCCGGGGCACCCGTCCCCGAGTTCTGGCGGTGGCCTGCCCTCGCCTCCCGGACACCCGAGCCCCAGCACGGACCACTCGTCGCCCAGCGGCACGCCCTCGACCCCGTCCGGCACGACGCCTCATGACGGCGGCGCTCGTCCGCACGACACGACGCCCAACGGCTCGACGGACACCAAGCCGCACGACGCGCCGGCCGGCACCAAGCCGCACGACACGACTCCACAGGACTCCGGCACCAAGCCAGACGACGCGGACAGCCGACCCGACACCGACGCCAAGCCGCACGACACCGACGCCAAGCCCGACGACGCCAAGCCGAACGACACCGACGCGAGCGGTGCCGAGGACGTCAGGCCGCACGACCCCCAGCCCGACCACGACAACACCCCGGCCGGCCAGGACCCCGACCCCAAGCACACCGACAACGCGTCCACCGGCCACGACACCCAGCAGGACAACGGCACCGCCCCCGCTCCCACCGGCCCCGACCTCAAGGGCCACTTCGACGCCGCCGCGATGACCGCGCAAGGTCAGGGCTACCAGCACCAGCTGGAGCAGATCCTGCCCAACCAGGCCGACCGCGACCGGTACGTCGAGCTGAGCCGGAAGCTCTCCACCGAGCTCAGCGCGGACGAGGCCCAGCACGTGGCCGACGTCCGCAACCAGATCAAGGTCGACACCGGCGACATCGTCACCAAGGCGCTCAACCAGGGTGCGCTCAGCACCTACCTGCCCGACCAGCCGCACGCGCCGGGCTCCAGGCAGGCCGACTGGCAGAACCAGATGGGCGGTTCGATCGCCAGGGGGCAGGACGTCGCCCCCATCAACACCCCCGCGGGGCTGCGCGACGGGCTGGCGCTGGACGACAAGGGCAAGGGCTGGACGCCGATCCCCGAGAACGCCCAGTCCGCGATGCAGTTGCGGTACCAGATCACCGACCAGAACGTCGGCAACCACAACATCCCGTTCGGCGGGCCGAAGAAGGACGTGCCCGACTTCAACACGTTCGGGCCGCGGCAGGAGAGCGAGTACCAGTCGCCGCAGGAGCAGGCCCACTACGAGGCGAGCCAGAAGCAGATGGCGGCAGCGGGCGGCTCGACCAAGGTGTACGACGGCTACGACCCGTTCACCGGCACCGGCTCCACGATGGGTGGTGTGCCGGAGTGGCGGGTCGACGGCGGCACGCCGTTGCCGGATCGTGCCGAGATCTGGCAGGTGAACGAGGACGGCACTGAGAGACTGCACGCCGTGTACGACCGCAAGTTCGGCTGGACGAAGCTCTGATGACCAAGTACTCGCAGGAGATGGCCGAGTACCGCGGCGAGGTGTTCTACGCGGGCGGTGAAGGGGACCGGCACGTCTGGATCCGCAAGCTGCCCGGGGTGGCCTACGTCAACGACGAGGGCTTCCAGAACTACAACGGCCGTGAGCTCAAGACGGTCGCCGTCGAAGACCTCGACGCCTGGTACGTCGAGAAGATGACGGCGACCTGGCGCGGGCAGCCGTTCAACGTCATCTCGGTGGAGAACGGCAAGGCCGAGGCCGGGTACGCGGGCGGCGAGTACGTCTGGGCCGCGCAGAACGGTCTGGAAGGCGACCAGTACAACGGCTACCGGGCCACGCTCGACGTCGGCGAGCTGGCGGACGTGCAGGTCGACCGCACCGACTACCTCGCGCGGTGGAAGGAGAAGAACCCGGGATGAGCACCCCACAGGCCGTGCGCAAGGCCGCCGGCATCGGGCCGGAGACCATCCTGCAGAAGATCGTGCACCCCGCGATCGCGCAGCTCTACCTGGGCAACGTCGTCGTGCCGGGCAAGTTCGAGCCGCACCGCGCCGCCGGGTTCGTGACGCGCGGGCAGGACTTCCCGCAGGGCACCTCCGACCAGTTCGCGGAGGCGTTCGGCGTCGACAAGGTGGCGGACTGGCCGAAGGGCACGCAGTACCTGCTGCGGTTCCTGGCCCACACCACGGAGATCTTCGACACGAGCTTCGGCGGCCCGACGCTCGAAGGCGCGCAGAAGATGGGCACGACCCGCGTCTACCCGCTGCCCTTCACCGGCACCGGCTACACGCCGAGCGCGCAGCCGATCCCCGAGTACGTCATGGAGCTCACCGAGCTCCCGGCGGGCACCGAGCTGTGGCGGTTCGAGCCGGACGGCGAGGCGCGCAGCGTCGGCAAGTACCTCAACCGGCAGACCGGCTGGATCCCCACGGGTGACGTCGGCTTCGGGCCGGGGAGGTACTGGCAGGCACCTGTTCCGCTGCGGCCGACCGTCCGGCGTGGACTCTGCGGCCGGTATCGCGGCCAGGACTTCGACGTCGACTTCGGTCCCGCGCCCGGCTCCGTGCTGCTGCACCCGCTGGCCGGCCAGCCGGCGCCGCCGGACTTCACCAACGGGGTCCTGGAGGTTCCGGACGCGGTGGTCGAGGATCTCGGCCTGCTGCGCAAGCTCTGCACGTTCCGCGGTGCCGAGTTCGAGATCCTCGGCATCATGGGTGACAACGCCGTACTGCACTTCCTCGGCGAGAACTACCAAACGGCACAGGAGCTTGGTCTGTCCGAAGTAGACTTCCGGCAGTGGCGCACCCTCGCGGCGCGCGGCGAGCTGACCGACGTCCGTGACGAGATCAGGCCGATCCAGCGGGGGCTTTTCGCGAGGGAGAACGGATGACCACGCCGAACGACAGCTGGAAGACGCCGGAGCTGCGCGCGGCGGAGGCCCAGGTCGACGCGCGCTTCAAGGAGGCGCAGGACCTCGCCAACCGGCTCAGGGACACGCCGCTGCCGCCGATTCCGCCGGTCGACTTCAAGGCGATCGCGCAGCAGGTCGAGCGGGCCGCGCAGGAGAAGGACGCGCCCGAGCAGCTGAAGGCCTTGAAGCGCAAGGTGGACGCGGGCGAGTTCACGTGGGAGGACGTCGTCTCCGGCAAGGCGGCGCAGGACCCCGACGTGCAGGCCATGCAGCAGGAGAACGTCAAGAAGATGAAGCAGGCGTTCCAGATGCTGCAGGAGGGCATGACCGCCGACGAGATCATGAACGCGCAGGGTCCGCGCAGAGGCCGGGGTGACGACGGCGACGAGAACGACCCCGACATCTTCGCGGAGGACAAGTGGTGATGACGGCTTGGCGGACACCGGACATCCACGCGGCGGAGGACTTCCTGACGAGCGCCGTCGCCGAGGCGGACCGTGCCATGCGGTCCGCCCAGCAGAACCTCAAGGGCAGGGAACCGTCCACTGAGGACGTTCGCAGGGTGATGCAGTTCGCCAAGTCGAGCGACGCGTCACCGGCGATGCGCCAGCTGGCCGACCGCATCGCCCGCGGTGCGGGACTCAGCTGGCGTCAGGTCCTCACCGGCGAGGCGTCGTACGATCCCCTTGTGCGCCAGGCACTCGAAGCCGACCGCGCGACGCTCAACGAGTTGATCAAGGGAGAGGCGGCACCTCCTCCGCCTCCGCGCAGGCCCGCACGCACCGACGACGACGACGAGCCGACCCAGTTCACCGAGGACGCCTGGTGAACGTCAGTCGAGGAACAACGCCGCGCTGATCAGCACCGCCCAGGCCAGCATCGCGAACCCGGTGAACTGCAGCACCGGGATCAGGTCACGGCCACCGCGCCCGGACGCCACTCGGCGCACGGCGGGCAGCAGCACCGGCGCCGCGAGGAACCCGAGCAACGCGTAAGGCACCCGCACGGTCATCCCGAGCGCGATCAGGAACGGCACCGCCACCAGCGCGAGGTACAGCCTGCGGGTGTCCTTGTCGCCCAGCACGACGGCCAGGGTTCGCTTGCCGGACACCGCATCCGTCGGGATGTCCCGCAGGTTGTTCGCCACCAGCACGGCGGCCGAGATCGACCCCATCGCGATGGACGCGCCGATGCCGATCCCGGTGATCTCCCCGGTCTGCACGTACAGCGTGCCCAGCACCGCGGCCGGCCCGAAGAACAGGAACACCGCGATCTCGCCGAGCCCCGCGTAACCGTACGGACGCTTGCCGCCGGTGTAGAACCACGCCCCGGCGATGCACACGGCGCCGAGCCCGAGCATCCACCAGTACCCGGACAGCACCACCAGCGCGATTCCTGCCAGCGCGCCGACGCCGAGCGAGATGAACGCCGCCAGCCGGACCTTCGCGGGCTCCGCGGCACCGGAACCGGTGAGCCGGAACGGTCCCACCCGGTTGTCGTCGGTGCCGCGGATGCCGTCGGAGTAGTCGTTGGCGTAGTTCACGCCGATCTGCAGCGCGACCGACACCACGAGCGCCAGCACCGTGTGGAGCGGTTTGAACTCGTCGATGTGGTGCGCCGCAGCCGCGCCCACGATCACCGGAGCGATCGAGTTCGGCAGGGTGCGCGGGCGGGTCCCCTGGATCCACTGGACGACTGAGGCCATGCCTCCATCCTCCGCCATGGCTACTGAGGACCAGCAAACGGGTGTATCAGCAGCTAGTCGCGCCGGACACGCCCGCCACGTACGCCTTGGCGATGTGCTTGCCGGACGCGATGCGGTACCAGATGTTCGAGGTGCCCTGCGTACCCGTCACCGACTCGCCCGTCAGCTGGCAGGTGACCCTGACCTGGGCGTAGTTCGCGGCCAGACCGACCTGCGAGGTGGAGGAGTTCGCGCCACTGCGTACGTTCACCGTGCCGTTCGCCGCCGACGTGCGGACCGTCCCGACAGGACCGGAGCCGGTCCACAGGTACGTCACGGTCACCCACGAGTTCGTGGTCAGCTTCAGTCCGTCCCAGAACGTCCCGTCGGCGAGGTCGATGCCAGCGGGGTTGGCGACCTCACGCCCGAACTGGTCCTTACCGCCGTTGTAGTTGTCCTGGTACGCGGCCTGCGCCTCGGGCTTGCCCTGCGGCAGGTCCTTCCACATCTCCCGCGTGCTGGACGGGTTCCAGTAGTCGTCCTTGGTGTTCCACGGGCCGACGTCCCACACCGGTGCCCACTCGCAACGGCCGTTCGACGCGCACACCTGCACGCTGTAGCTGCCGGAGTTGTTGGGCGCCAAGCCACGTCGTGACGGCAGCGCGACGAAGTGGTCGCGCGAACGGATCGTGTGGCCGTTCGCCGTGGTGCCGCCGACGAGGCCCTCGCGCGTCGCGTACACGCGGTACGAACGTCCAGCGGCAGCAACGGAAACATCTTCCGAAGCGGCCACCCGTGAAGCCGTCAGCTTGACTCGCGATGCCTTGCCACTGCTGAGAACAACGCGCGTCTGGATGGTGGACGTGGTCACCGGCAACGTGGCCGGCGCCTCCAGCCACTCGGTCCACTGACCGTCCGGGCGCAGACCACGCACGTCCACGACACCATCGCCGGTCACCGCCGCCGTGACCGCGTTCGCGGGCTGAGCGAGTCTGTGCGAGCCGAGCTCGATCAGACCCGTGCGCGGGGAGCCGCCCCACGTGACGGCGTGGCCGCTCACGTCGGCGGTCCACTCGTTGGAGGCTGCCTGGGCAGGGGACGCCAGTCCGACCGTCAACGCGGCTCCGGCGACCAGCGGTAACAGGTAGCGCATGAAGAAACCCCCATCGCTAACGCGCGCGGCTTGGGTCCGCACGCTTCGCGGGGAGAGTTGTCCTCAGCGGTAAAGGTTCACCTAAAAGAGTCGGCGACTGCCGTTCGGTCGACCTTGCCCGGTCCGCGCAACGGCAGCTCGGACACGAACCGCACGAGCTTCGGCACTGCTGCCCGGCCCGCGGCGTCCAGAACCGCAGCCTTCAGGTCTTCGAGAGAAGGCTCGTCGCCGCGCACGACGACTGCCGCTGCCACGACCTGGCCCCACTCGTCGTCCGGCACGCCGACGACACACGCCTCCAGCACGCCCTCAACGGTCGCCAGAGCCCGTTCCACCAGCACCGGCGGCACCTTCTCGCCACCCGTGACGATCACGTCGTCAGCGCGGCCCAGCACCTCCAGCCGCCCGTCGCGCAGCCGCCCGAGATCGCCGGTGCGGAACCACTCGCCGAACGGTTCCGCGCTGCCGCGGTAGCCCAGCGCCAGCACGGGCCCGCTGATCTCGATCACATCGTCGGTGCGCAGCCGGACGTCCCGCAACGGCTCACCGTCGTACACACATCCACCGGCCGTCTCGCTCATGCCGTACGTGGTGACGACCTGCACGCCGAGCGCGCGCGCTTGCTGCAGGAGCTTCGGCGGGGTGGCGGCCCCGCCGATCAGCACGCCGTCGAACTGCCGCAGCGCCCAGAGCCCCGGTCCCTCGCCCACGACGAGCCGGGAGAGCTGCGTCGGCACCAGTGCGGTGTAGTGACGTCCCGGCTGGGCGAGCACCGGCTGGGCGGCCTGCGCGAACCCCATCGCGCGGAAGCCCTTCGACATGTCGAGCACGCCGGGTGTGGTGCCGGCGACGATCGACCGCACCAGCACCTGGATCCCGGCGATGTGGCTGGTGGGCAACGCCAGCAGCCACGTGCCGGGCCCGCCGAGCCGCTCGTGGGTGGCCTGCGCCGACGTGGTCAGCGCGTCGGCGTCGAGCAGCACTGTCTTCGGCTCGCCCGTCGACCCGGAGGTGGGCACGCCGAGCACGGCCCGCTTCTCCCAGCCGTCGAGCGGGCCGTCGACCAGTGGCTCTCCGCCGGCGAGCGCCGCGCGCAGCTCGTCGATCATCAGAAGTAGTACGGGTAGTTCGACCAGTCGGGGTCGCGCTTCTCCAGGAACGCGTCCCGGCCCTCGACGGCCTCGTCGGTCATGTACGCGAGCCGGGTCGTCTCACCGGCGAACAGCTGCTGTCCCACCAGTCCGTCATCGATCAGGTTGAACGCGTACTTGAGCATCCGCTGGGCGGTGGGCGACTTCCCGTTGATCTCGCGGGCCCACTGCAGCGCCGTGGTCTCCAGCTCCGCGTGCGGCACGACGGCGTTGACCGCGCCCATCCTGTGCATCTCCTCGGCGGAGTACGTGCGGCCGAGGAAGAAGATCTCGCGGGCGAACTTCTGGCCGACCTGCCGCGCCAGGTACGCCGAGCCGTAGCCGCCGTCGAACGAGCCGACGTCCGCGTCGGTCTGCTTGAACTTCGCGTGCTCCTCGCTCGCGAGCGTGAGATCGCACACCACGTGCAGGCTGTGGCCACCACCCGCGGCCCAGCCGGGCACGACCGCGATGACGACCTTCGGCATGAACCTGATCAGTCGCTGGCACTCCAGGATGTGCAGCCGCCCCGCCCGCGCCGGGTCCACCGTGTCGGCCGTCTCACCGGAGGCGTACTGGTAACCGCTGCGCCCGCGAATCCGCTGGTCACCGCCACTGCAGAACGCCCAGCCGCCGTCGCGCGGGGACGGTCCGTTGCCGGTCAGCAGCACGCAGCCGACGTCGGACGACATCCGCGCGTGGTCGAGCGCCTGGTACAGCTCGTCCACGGTGTGCGGCCGGAACGCGTTGCGCACCTCGGGGCGGTTGAACGCGATGCGGACCGTGCCCTGGTCGATGGCGCGGTGGTACGTGATGTCGGTGAAGTCGAAGCCCTCGACGGACTTCCACAGCGACGGGTCGAAGAGCTCCTGATCTGCCACGGTCTGAGACTCTAGGCGCATGAATTCGTCCACGGCGCAGGCGAGGGTGATCGTCGACGAACTGGTCGGCAACGGCGTGCGCCACGCCGTGCTGTGTCCCGGTTCGCGCAACGCCCCGCTGTCGTTCGCACTGCATCAGGCCGAGCAGAAAGGCCTGCTCACGCTGCACGTGCGGATCGACGAGCGCAGCGCGGGCTTCCTCGCGCTCGGCCTGGCCAAGACGGGCACGCCCGCCGTCGTCACCTGTACGAGTGGCACGGCCGTGGCGAACCTGCACCCCGCCGTGATCGAGGCGCAGCTGACCGGCGTGCCGTTGATCGCACTGACCGCGGACCGCCCGGTCGACCTGTACCGCACCGGCGCGAGCCAGACGATCAACCAGTACGACGTCCTCGGCCTCCCCACCCTGCACCTGCCGGAGGCCGCCGACGAGCCGACCACGCGCTCGTTGATCTGCCGCGCGATCGCGACTCCCGGCCCGACGCACGTGAACGTGCCGTTCCGGCCGCCGCTCACCCCGGACGACTCCTCCTGGCCCTCGTCCGACCGCACTCCGTGGACCGCGACGGACCGCACGTTCACCGTCGAGACCAGGCCGTCGGACCTCCCGCCCCGCACGCTCGTGCTGCTCGGCGACGACCACCCGGACCGGCTGCGCGGAGCGTCAGAGCTCGGCTGGCCGGTGATCGCCGAGCCGACCGCGCCCGGCGGCCTGCGCCACGGATCGCTGCTGCTCAACGCCGGTCTGCCCGCGCACCTCCAGCCGGACGCGGTGCTCGTCGTCGGCCGGGTCACCCTGTCGCGGGGCCAGCAGGCACTGCTGCGGCAGACGAAGATCGTGCACGCCGTCGGCGACCAGGCGAAGTGGCCGGACGTGCAGTTCACCGCCAGCCGGGCGTCGACCTGGCTGCCCGAACCGGCCGAGCTCGACGGCGAGTGGGCGCAGGCGTGGCAGAGCACGGTGAAGAACGTCAGCGTCGCCGTCGACGAGCTGCTGGACGCCGAGCCGTGGCCGACCGGCCTGCACGTCGCTCGCGACCTCACGCAGGCGATGCCATCGGGCTCGCTGCTGTTCGTCGGCTCGTCCAACCCGATCCGCGACGTCGACCACGTGGGCGAGCGCCGTCCGGACATCACCGTGCACGCCAACCGCGGCGCCGCGGGCATCGACGGCAGCGTGTCCACGGCCGTCGGTCTCGCCGTGACCCATCAGGGTCCTTCATACGCGCTGATGGGAGACCTGACTTTCCTGCACGACATCAACGGCCTGCTCGCCGACCACCGGCCGGATCTCACGATCGTCGTGCTCAACGACGACGGTGGCGGGATCTTTTCGTTGCTGGAACAAGGTGCGCCCGAGTACGGCGGTAGTTTTGAAAGAATCTTCGGCACTCCGCACGGCACGGATCTGGCCGCTTTGTGCGCGGGCTACCGAATTCCTCACTCCACAATGGACGGCCAGGAGGAGTTCCGTAGCGCACTTGCGCGCCCGGAGGGCCTCCGAGTGGTGGAAGTGCAGGCAAAACGACACGGGCTGAGGACGTTGCACCAGAGTCTCAAGTCGACTGTGTCAACCATTTTCGCCAGGTAGGAAACATACGTAAGTCGGTGGCTCGAACGTCAAATGTGTGGATAGCGTCCCGCGCATGTCGATCAGATCCAAGGCGACGACCGCGGTCGCGTCCGCGGCTGCGATGACGCTCTTCGCGGGGACGGCGCTAGCCGCGTCCCCCGGTGCACCCGGCGCCGGTGACCCGTACTTCCCGGAGTACGGCAACGGCGGATACGACGTCTCCCACTACGACATCAGGCTCAACTACAACCCGAACGGCGACCAGCTGTCCGGCACCACGACGATCCTCGCCAGGGCCACCCAGGACCTGACGCAGTTCAACCTGGACTTCCTGCTCAAGGTGAAGTCGGTCCGGGTGAACAACGCGCCGGCCTCCTTCGTGTCCGACGACGGCGAGCTGACCCTCACCCCGCGCGGAGGCGTGCGCAAGGGCCAGGACCTGACCATCGTCGTCACGTACGCCGACACGCCGTCCGCCGTGAAGGACCGCAACGGCATCACGCCGTGGACGAAGACTCCCGACGGCGCCCTCGCCATCGGTGAGCCGGAGATCTCCTCCTGGTGGTACCCGTCCAACGACCACCCCACCGACAAGGCCACCTTCGACGTGAACGTCGCCGTCCCGAACGGCGTCGAGGCGATCTCGAACGGGACGTTCGTCGGCCAGACCCGCCAGATCAACGGCTGGACCCGCTGGAACTGGCGCAGCACCAAGCCGCAGGCGACCTACCTGACGTTCCTGGCGATCGGCCAGTTCGAGATCCGTCAGTACGCGGCGCCCAACGGCCAGCCGGTCGTGAACGCCTACTCCGAGCGCCTCGGCGAGCACACCGACGCCGCCAAGTCGAGCATCGAGCGCACGCCCGAGGTCACCGAGTTCCTGGTGGAGAACTTCGGCCCGTACCCGTTCGAGGCGCAGGGCGGCGTCGTCACGCCGGACCTCGGCTACGCACTCGAGAACCAGACCCGCTCGACCTACGACGACGCGTTCTTCCGTCGCGGCGCCAACACCTACGTCGTGGCGCACGAGGTCGCGCACCAGTGGTTCGGCGACTCGGTGTCCGTGCACCACTGGCGCGACATCTGGCTGAACGAGGGCTTCGCCTCCTACGCCGAGTTCCTGTGGTCCGAGCACGTCGGTGAGGGCACGGCTCAGGAGAACGCCGACTTCATCTACGACTCGTACCCGGCCGACGACGAGTTCTGGCAGGTCCTGCCCGGCGACCCCGGCCCCTCGAACGTCTTCCACGGCGCCGTCTACGACCGCGGCGCGCTCGCCGTGCACGCCCTGCGCGTGGCCGTCGGCGACGAGAAGTTCTTCGAGATCCTGAAGACGTGGCTGGCCGAGAAGCGCTACGGCGACGCCACGATCGAGGAGTTCATCGCGCTCGCCGAGCGGGTGTCGGGGCAGCAGCTCGACCAGCTGTTCCAGACGTGGCTCTTCACCAAGGGCAAGCCGGCGGAGGCGCCTGGCCGTCCTGCGGACGCGGCCAAGTCGCTGTCCGTGAAGGCGGAGCCGAAGTCGCGCGCCAAGATCCAGCTGACGCACGAGCTGCTGGGCGCGCACAAGCACTGAGTGTCAGACCGGCTGAGTACGTTGTGACGCAGGGGTTCCCAGCTCAGGGGGACCCCTGCGTCAGCTCGGGGGAGCGGGAGAATGGGCACCAAACCGACCGACAACGGCCGCGAGATCCCGTGGCTCGACAACATGGTTCGCCCTGTCGTCCGCCTCCACCCCGCACCAGGCCCGGCCGGGCCGACCGACAGCCACCTCGGCGGCCCGATGCTGTGGCCGCGGCACGAACCCTGGCCGCAGTGCGACGGCGCCGGGCACCGGGGCAGCCTCGACCTGACCGACGAACAGGTCCGCGGCCTGCCCACGCCCTTCGCCGCCGGTGTGCAGCTGTACCGGCACGACTTCCCGGAGTTGCCGTTCCCCGACGGCACCGACGTGCTCCAGGTGTTCTTGTGCCCGCTCGTGCACGACGGCCACTGGGGCCCGGACGTCCGCCTCGTGTGGCGCGCGGCCGGCCAGGTCACCGATCCGCTCGCGGACCAGCCCGTCCCGGTCCTGGTGGACCCGATGTACGCGTTCCGGCCGTGTGTGTTCAACCCGTGTCGTGCCAACGAGTACCCGATGATGTGCGACGTCCCGCGCGAGCTGTTGTACGAGCTGGAGTTCGCCAAGGCCGACGGCTTCGACCACGCCAACCACGAGACCTGGCCGTGCCTCGGCGACGCCACCAAGATCGGCGGCTGGACCCGGTGGTTCGCCAGCGATCCGTACGACATGGACTGTCCCGACTGCGGCGCCACCCGCGTGCAGCTGCTCGCGCTGGCGGCACATGAGGACGAGTGCGCCGAGTGTGACCAGCCGACAGGCGAACACGTGGGCTGGGAGTTCATCGGGGGCAGCGGTGCGTTGAACGTCTTGGTGTGCCCGAAGGACGTCCGCCACACCATGAAGCTGCAAATCGAGTAGCGAAGCCGTCCTGGACCGGACCGAATTCGCCGAGCAGACCGCGAACCAGATCCGCGCAACCGGCGGCCGAGCCATCGCGGTCCAGGCCGACGTCAGCGACTGCGCGGCAGCTTCCTCATGCTCAAGGCCACCGCCCCGGCGATGCGCGAAGCCGGCTGGGGCCGCATCGTCAACATCTCCAGCATCTCCGCGCTGGTCGACGACGACCGGGCCGACTACGTCGCCGCCAAGGCCGGTCTGGAAGGGTTGACCAGAGCCCGCAGCCCTCGACCTCGCGCCGCACGGCTTCACCGTGAACGCGGTCGGGCCGGGCGTGGTGTGGACGGGGATGACCGACGTGAGCGCCGTCCTGTTCTTCACGGCCGACGACGCCGACTTCGTGACGGGCCAGGTCCTCTACGTCAGCGGCGGCCCGCACGGCTAGAGGCCTTCCAACGCCTCTCGCATCGGCCGCATCTTGGCGTGCGCCTCCTGCACCTCGATGTCCGGATCCGAATCCGCAACGAGCCCACACCCCGCGAACAACCGCGCGGTCGACCCGGTGATCTGCGCGCACCGCAGCGCGATCCCGAGCTCGCCGTCGCCGTTCCCGTCGATCCATCCGACCGGCCCGGCGTACCGCCCGCGATCCATGCCCTCGAGCTGGCCGATCAACGTCGTGGCGTCGAGCCGGGGCGTCCCACCCACCGCCGCCGTCGGGTGCACCGCCTCGCCGAGGTGGAGCAACGACACGGAAGAGCTCAACGTGCCGATGACGTCGCTGGACAGGTGCGACACGTTGGGCAGCCGCAAAACCGAAGGGCCCTCGACCGACATCGTCGTGCAAAAGGGACGCAACGTCTCCGCGAGAGAAGTGATCGCGTAGTCGTGTTCTTCCAGGTTCTTCTCCGACGACATCAACGCCGCGGCGAGCTCCTCGTCCGAAACCCCGTCGTGCGGCCACGTCGTGCCGGCCAGCACCCGCGAGTCCACGACCGCGCCGGTGCGGCGCAGCAGCAGCTCGGGTGTGGCACCCACCAGACCGTCCACCGCGTACGCCCAGCACTCCGGGTAACGACGGGCCAGGCCTTGCAGCACGAACCGCTGGTCGAGCCGCCGGTCCGTCACCGCGACCAGGTCGTGGGCGAGCACGACCTTGTCCAGCTCGCCGCCCCGCATGCGTGCCACGGCCTTGCGGACGGCCTCGCGGTACTGCGTGACCGGCAGCTGGCCGTTCGCGTACCGGACGGTCGAGGGGCGGGAAAGCGGCGCGACCTCGGGATCGGTGTCACCGGCGCCGATCGTGGTGATCCACTGCTGACCGTTGCGGCGGCCGACCACGACCTCGGGGACGATCAGCACCGAGTCGCCGGGCGAGTCGGCGAAGGCCATCGAGATGAACGCCACCGGGCCGCTGCCCGGCACGCCCAGCTCGTCGTCGACGTCGAGGTGGGCGCAGAACTCGCGCCACCACTTGTCGGCCTGTGCGAACCTGTCCGGGCCGCTGACCTCGAGCCGTGCGGCCTCACCCCAGCCGACCAGGCCGGAACCGTCGCGCACCCAGGCCAGCGCGTGCTCCGGGTCTGGCAGCAGTCCGAGCAGGTCGCCGGCGGCGTCCTGCCTCGACCGGACGCGGATCCGCTGCCGTGCTCGCGATGTGGGTGCTGAGGTCACTCTCCGACTGTATGGACCTCAACCTGAAAGCGCGGCACCCGCCCGGCTCTAGACTTCTCAGTTGTGGTGGAGGACGCAGTGACCAAGCCGCCGCTCGGCGTACGCGTCCGCCGTGCGGTGAGCCGCGCTTTGCTCGTGGTCGGCGGGGTGGTCACGCTCGTCTGCGTGCTGCTGCCGATCGCCTGCTGGCGGGATGACGTGGCCATCGAGCGGAACATGGGGCAGGCGGTCGCGCAGGTCGACTCCGTCGCCTTCAACAGGACGGTTGTGCGGTACGCCACACCGGACGGTCGCGTGATGATCCCGTCGCAGGGAGTGCTGTACCCGTCCGGGCTGAACGTCGGGGACAACGTGCGGGTCGAGTACGACCAGACGAACCCGGAGCTGACGCGGGTGGCGGGGCGGAGCGCGGTTCTCAGCCTGTTGCCCGTCGGCACGTTCCTCGTGGCCGTCTGGATCGCCATCGCGGCGGTTGTGACAGTTCTGCGCAGATTCGGCACGCAGGTGTAACATCGGTGCATGGCGGATGACCTGGAGCTGCGCTTCGAGCGCACCGTGCAGGCCGACGCGCGCATCGAGCCGCGCGACTGGATGCCCGACGGCTACCGCAAGACCCTGATCAGGCAGATCGCCCAGCACGCCCACTCCGAGATCATCGGGATGCAGCCGGAGGGCAACTGGATCTCGCGCGCGCCCTCGCTGCGGCGCAAGGCGATCCTGCTGGCGAAGGTGCAGGACGAGGCCGGGCACGGCCTGTACCTGTACTCGGCGACCGAGACGCTCGGCGCCGACCGCGAGGACCTGACGCTCAAGCTCATCGAGGGGCGCCAGAAGTACTCCTCGATCTTCAACTACCCGACGCTGACGTTCGCCGACGTCGGCGTGATCGGCTGGCTCGTCGACGGCGCCGCGATCTGCAACCAGGTGCCGCTCTGCCGCACCTCCTACGGGCCGTACGCGCGCGCCATGATCCGCATCTGCAAGGAAGAGTCGTTCCACCAGCGTCAGGGCTACGAACTGCTCATGACGATGATGCGCGGCACCCAGCAGCAGCGCGACATGGTGCAGGACTCGGTGAACCGGTGGTGGTGGCCCGCGCTGATGATGTTCGGCCCGCCGGACTCGGAGTCCACGAACACCGAGCAGTCGATGGCGTGGCGGATCAAGCGCGACACCAACGACGAGTTGCGGCAGAAGTTCGTGAACATGAGCGTGCCGCAGGCCGAGGCGCTCGGCGTGACGTTCCCCGACCCGGAGCTCAGGTGGAACGAGGAGCGCGGGCAGTACGACTTCGGCCAGCCGGACTGGGACGAGTTCTGGCAGGTCGTCAAGGGCGGCGGTGTCTGCAACGCGCAGCGCATCGCCCACCGTCGCAAGGCCCACGAGGACGGCGCGTGGGTCCGTGAGGCCGCTGCCGCACACGCCCAGAAACAGGCACAGAAGCAGGCTGTGAAGGAAGGTGCCGCGTGAGCACGTCTTGGCCGCTGTGGGAAGTGTTCGTGCGGGGCAAGCGCGGCCTGAACCACGTGCACGTCGGTTCGCTGCACGCGCCGGACGCGGAGATGGCGCTGCGCAACGCCCGTGACGTCTACACGCGCCGCAACGAGGGCGTGTCGATCTGGGTCGTGCCCGCGGCCGCGATCACGGCGTCGTCGCCGGACGAGAAGGACCCGTTCTTCGCGCCGGCGGGCGACAAGGTCTACCGGCACCCGACGTTCTACTCGATTCCCGAGGACGTGCCGCACCTATGAGCTTCGACAACGCCTACGAGTCGCTGCTGGGCCACGAGGACTCGCACTGGGCTTTCGGGACGGGCTTCTCGGAGGCTCTCTCCGGCGTGAACCGCGAGTTCCCGGTGGGCGTCGATCGCGAGGACATCGTCGCGTACTGCCTGATGCTCGGCGACGACGCGTTGATCTTCTCGCAGCGGCTTTCCGAGTGGTGCTCGCGCGCCCCGGAGCTCGAAGAGGACATCGCGCTCGCCAACATCGCCCTCGACCTGCTGGGCCAGGCCCGCATGCTGCTGACCCGCGCCGGCGAGGTGCTCGGGAAGTCGGAAGACGACCTGGCCTACCTGCGCGACGAACGCGACTTCCGCAACGTGCACCTGGCCGAGATCGACTGCGGTCCCGGCCCCGGCGGCGACTTCGGCACGACCATCGCGCGCCTGCTGGTGTTCTCGTCGTGGCGGCTGGCCCTGTTCTCACGGCTGCGCGGCTCGGCGGACCCCGTGCTGGCCGCCGTGGCCGAGAAGGGCCTGAAGGAGTTGGCGTACCACCGCGACCACGCCGCCCAGTGGACGGTCCGGCTCGGCGACGGCACCGACGAGTCGCACCGCCGCATGCAGGCCGGCCTGGAGCGCGTGTGGCCGTTCGTGGACGAGCTCTTCGCCACCCACGCCGTCGAAGCGCGCCTGACCGGCGTGGCGGTCGATCCCGCCTCGCTGAAGTCCGAAGTGGACGGTGTGCTCGAGGCCGTGCTCGCGGCCGGCGGTCTTTCGCGTCCTGCCGACACCCGTGCCGCGCGCGTCGCGGGCATGGCGGGCCGCGACGGCGTTCACACCGAGGCCATGGGCTTCCTGCTCGCCGAGATGCAGCACCTGCACCGTTCGCTGCCGGGGGCGGTCTGGTGACGACGGCACTGGAGGTCGCGTCGGCCGTGCGGGACCCGGAGCTTCCGGTCCTCACGCTGGCGGACCTCGGCGTGCTCCGTGACGTGTCCGAAGAGGACGGTCGCGTCGTCGTGACCATCACCCCGACCTACTCGGGCTGCCCCGCGATCGACGAGATGGGCGCCGACCTGCGCCGTTCGTTGAAGTCCGCCGGGTACTCGGAGGTCGAGGTGCGCCTGTCGCTCTCGCCGGCCTGGACGACGGACTGGATCAGCGCCGAGGGCCGTTCGAAACTGGCTGCCGCCGGCATCGCGCCTCCCGCGCGGATCGGCCCTTCGGTCGCCGGCCCGGTCCCGCTGAACCTGGTGCCGCCGTCGCGTCAGGTCGCCTGCCCGCAGTGCGGTTCGCCCAACACCTCGGAGATTTCTCGGTTCGGCTCGACCGCGTGCAAGGCCCTGCGCCGCTGCAACGCCTGCGCCGAACCGTTCGAGCACGTCAAGGAGATCTGAGTGGCTCGCCGCGCTGCCTTCCACAAGCTGACGGTCGCCCGCGTCGACCGCCTCTGCGACGACGCCGTGGCCGTCACCTTCGACGTGCCGGCCGACCTCGCGGAGGACTTCGCCTTCGCCGCCGGCCAGTACCTGACCCTGCGCCAGGGCGACGAACGCCGCTCGTACTCGATCTGCGCACCCGCCGGCGCCGCACCGCGAATCGGCGTGCGCCGCGTGGACGGCGGCCAGTTCTCGACGTGGCTCGCAGACCGCGTGTCTCCCGGTGACGTGATCGAGGTCCTGCCACCTCTGGGCAAGTTCAGCCCGACCGGCGCCGGCACCCACCACGGCTTCGTGGTGGCGGGCTCCGGCATCACCCCGGCCCTGTCGATCGCCGCGACAGTCCTCGCAACCGGCGCCCGCGTGACGCTGCTCTACGGCAACCGCCGAACCGACACGGTGATGTTCGCCGACGAACTGGCCGACCTGAAGGACCGCTACCCGGCCACGTTCCAGCTGATCCACGTCCTGTCCCGCGAACCGCGCGACGTGGAGCTCTTCTCCGGCCGCCTGAACGCCTCGAAGCTGACGGCGCTGTTCGACACCGTCGTCCCGTTCGACGGCATCGATGAGTGGTGGCTCTGCGGTCCCTACGAGATGGTCCAGGACGCCACCGCCGTGCTGCGCGACCGCGGCGTTCCTGCCGAGCGCGTCCACCACGAACTCTTCTACGTCGACGAGCCCCCGCCCCCGCCGCGCCGGACCGAGGCGGTGGTGGAGTCCGCCGCCACCGTGACGGTGATCCTGGACGGCAAGTCGACCACCCTGCCGCTGCCCGCCGACGAACCGATCCTGGACGCCGCCCAACGCGTCCGCGCCGACCTGCCGTTCGCGTGCAAGGGCGGGGTGTGCGGCACGTGCCGGGCGATGGTCACCGACGGCAGCGTCGAGATGCGCCGCAACTACGCGCTCGACGAGTCCGAGGTGGCGGCCGGGTTCGTGCTGACCTGCCAGGCGTTGCCGACGAGTGAGTGCGTGACGGTCGACTTCGACGCCTGAGTTTCCCGACGAACCCACGGCGAACGTGGCACGATCACTGCCCATGGGGGTAGTCGTCCGCTCAGCGCTCTGGGGCCTAGGTACCGGCTCACTGCTCATGGGCGCCCTCGTGACCCTCATCGAGCTCACGAGCAAGAGCGACTCCCCGTCCTCCGGCGTGATCACCGTCCTCGCGATCCTCATCTTCGCGGTGACCTTCGGCGGCATCCCCGGTGTCGTGATCGGCACCGGCGTCGGCTTCATCCGCCGTTCGATCCAGCGCCCGAGGCTTCACCCCAGGCCGATGCACCCGCCCCTCCCGCAGCAGCCTTACGACATGTGGTCCGAGCTGGTGGAGCGCTGCGCCGAGTCGACGAGGCGAGTCGCGGCGGCCGTCCAGACCGTGCCCAGGTCGGCCGCCAAGGACTGGCTGCAGAGGATCAGCGAGCAGCTCACCGAGGAGCTCGACGACGTGCGGGGAATCGCGCAGCTCGGCAGGGCGCTGGGTGCGGTCGACCAGCAGCACCCTGTCTACCAGCGGCTCCTCAAGGCCGCGCACGACTTCCGGCAGTTCGAGAACGAGGTCGGCAGGGTCGCGCTGCAGATGTTCGACCACCCCGAGCTGGACGAGGCGCGCACCCACCTCGAGGTGCTCGAGAAGCAGCTGCCTCAGCTGTCGACCTGAAGCGCCGACTGCCACCAGCCCAGCACCTCGTCCGCGGCCTCTGGCGCGGCCACCAGCAGTCCGTCGAGCGGCAGCCGGGCATCCTCACCACGTCTGTCCAGCACGACCGCGCCGGACTCCACGGCCAGTGACACGGCTCCAGCGACGTCCCACTCGTGGTAGCCGTGCAGGACCGCGGCGGCGACGTGTCCCAAAGCCACCTGCGCCACGGCCAGGCACTTCGAGCCGAGCACACGCACGCCGGTGCCGGCGATCGCAGCCGTCGAGATGAACTCACCCATTCCCTGCCACGGTCCGGTGCGGGTCATCTCCGTGCACACCACCAGCGAGTCGCCCTGGCGTTCGGTCAGGCGGACCGGTGTGCCGTTCGCGCGCATGCCCCGGCCGCGGGCGGCGGCGTAGATCTGGGAGCGGTACGGGTCCGCCACCACGCCGACCACCGGGCCCCAGCGGTCCACCAGCGCGAGGCTGTAGGCGCACCAGGGCATGCCCGCGGTGTAGTTCGCGGTGCCGTCGACCGGGTCCACCACCCAGCGGAACTCGGAGTCGTCCGGCACGTCCACGTCGGAGTTCTCGCAGAAGACGGGGATCGACGGGAACTCCGCGGTCAGGACGCGGCGGGTGTGGCGTTCGAGGGTGCGGTCGGTGTCGGTCACCCAGTCGAACGGCGACTCGTCGGTGTCGGGACGCACGCCGCGACCGGCGGTGGCCATGATGACGTCCGAGGCGTCGTTCGCGAGGCGACCGGCCACTTCCAGCGCGATGGACACCAGTCCGGGGTCGGCCGGGTGCGCGGGACGGGACGACAAGACGGTCATGCTGGCCTAGTTTCACCGCGTCGGGTGACCGGGAACCGACGCGAAGATGACTAATCGACGATCACCTGGCCACGACGTGAGGTGTTCTGACCGCGTCAAATCACGTGTCACGCGGACTTCACACTGGCACTCCAGTGTGTCCTTCGTGCGCGTAGCGATCGTGACCGAGAGCTTCCTGCCCCAGGTGAACGGGGTCACCAACTCCGTGCTTCGCGTTCTGGAGCACCTGCGCCGCAACGGACACCAGGCGATGGTCGTCGCCCCCGGTGCCGGCGCGGAGGACCACCACGGCACGCCCGTCGTCAGAGTTTCCGCGGTCGACGTGCCCATGGTGACCAGCCTGCCCATCGGTGTCCCGAGCCCGAGAGTGCTGCACGAGCTGGCGGACTTCCAGCCGGACGTCGTGCACCTCGCGTCGCCGTTCGTGCTGGGCGCGTACGGCCTCAGAGCCGCGCGCAAGATCGACGTCCCGACCGTCGCCGTCTACCAGACCGACGTGGCCGGGTTCGCGGGCAACTACGGACTCGGGCTCACCAAGCGGGCGGCGTGGCGGTGGACGAAGCGCCTGCACACGCTGGCCGACCGCACGCTGGCGCCGTCCAGCTCGGCGGTCGAGGCGCTGGAACGGCACGGGGTGCCGCGCGTGCACCGGTGGGGCCGCGGCGTCGACGTCGACCTCTTCCACCCGCGAACGAAGCACAACGACGAGCTCACCGTGGGCTACGTCGGACGCCTGGCGCCCGAGAAGCAGGTGCACCGGCTCAAGGAGATCCACGACCTGCCCGGCGTGAAGCTGCGGATCGTCGGCGACGGGCCCGACCGCGAGCAGCTCGAACACGACCTGCCGGACGCCGAGTTCCTCGGCTTCCGGACCGGCCAGGCGCTCGCCGAGGCCTACGCCTCGCTCGACGTCTTCATCCACACCGGACCGCACGAGACGTTCTGCCAGGCCGTCCAGGAGGCCCTCGCGACAGGGCTGCCGGTGCTCGCGCCGAACGCCGGTGGCCCGCGCGACCTCGTCGCACACGGCCGGACCGGGTACCTCTTCGACGACGACATCGCGCAGTACGTGGACCTGCTGCGCGACCCGCTGCGGCGCAAGCGGTTCGGGCTCGCCGCTCGCAAGTCGGTGCTCACCCGCACCTGGCCGGCGATCTGCGACGAGCTGATGGGTCATTACGCCGCGGTGATCGGACTGACTCACCAGGCGGCGGCTTGAGGATCATCCAGCTGGCCAACTTCTACGGACCGAAGTCCGGCGGGCTTCGCACGGCGCTGCACCACCTCGGCACCGGCTACGTGCAGGCGGGCCACGAGGTGGTGCTCGTCGTGCCGGGCGACCACCGCGCGGACGAGGTGCTGCCCGGCGGGGTCCGGCGCATCACGCTGCCCGCGGTGAAGATCCCGTACACCGGTGGTTACCGCGTCGTGGACCCGTGGCGCGTCAAGTCACTCCTGGCACACCTGAAGCCGGACCGGCTGGAGGTCTCGGACCGGCTGACGTTGCGCGGCATGGGCAGCTGGGCGGGCGAGCGCGGCATCCCGAACGTGGTGATCTCCCACGAACGCCTCGACCGGCTGCTGCGGTTCGTGCTGCCGGAGCCTCCCGCCGTCACCGCCGCCGACTGGGCCAACCGCCGCATGGCCGCCTCCTACGACACGGTGGTGTGCACGACGGCTTTCGCACGCGAGGAGTTCGACCGCATCGGTGCCCTCAACGTCACCCAGGTGCCGCTCGGTGTCGACCTCGCCACGTTCACCCCGCACCGCCACTCTGCCGACCTGCGGCGGGATCTCCTGCAGGGCAAGGAGAACCTGCTCATCCACTGTGGACGGTTGTCGCCGGAGAAGCACGTGGAACGCTCCGTCGACACCCTGGCCGAACTTCACGAGCAGGGCCACTCGGCACGCCTGGTGAT
Organism: Lentzea atacamensis; assembly: GCF_003269295.1. Lineage (GTDB taxonomy): Bacteria > Actinomycetota > Actinomycetes > Mycobacteriales > Pseudonocardiaceae > Lentzea > Lentzea atacamensis. The sequence continues at coordinate 669,265 of NZ_QLTT01000002.1, forward strand.
CGCCGGTGACGGCCCGCGCCGCGCCTTCCTGGAGAAGCGCGCGAACGGCCTGCCGGTGACGTTTTTGGGCTTCGTGAAGTCCCGTTTGGACGTCGCCGCGCTGCTGGCGTCGGCCGACCTCTCCCTCGCTCCCGGTCCGCACGAGACCTTCGGACTGGCCGCCCTCGAGGCCCTCGCCAGCGGCACCCCGGTCGTCGTCAGCCAGAGCAGCGCGCTGAAAGAAATCGTCCAGCCGTCCTGCGGCGCCGCCGTCGACGACCACGCCAAGGCCTTCGCGAGCGCCGCTCAACGCCTACTGGAAAGCGGCTCACGGGAGGCCGCGCGGGCACGTGCGGAGGAATACCCGTGGCACGCCGCCGTGGACGGCATGCTGACAGCTCTGAAGGTGCCCTGAAGATGATCTCAGCGGGTCTGACCTAGTCTGAAGAACATGTCGCGAGCCGGCTTGGACAAGAACCCCCGCGAGGTCGCCGAGATGTTCGACGGCGTGGCCAAGGGCTACGACCGCACGAACTCGGTCATGACGCTGGGCTTCGACCGCCGCTGGAGGGAGTGGAGCAGGCGCGTGCTCGACGCCCGCCCCGGCGAGAAGGTCCTCGACCTCGCCGCCGGCACCGCGGTGTCCACCGTCGCGTACGCCGAGTCCGGCGCCTGGTGCGTCGCCGCCGACTTCTCCGTGGGCATGCTCGCCTCCGGTGCCCACCGCCGCGTGCCGAAGGTGGCCGCCGACGCCCTGCGCCTGCCGTTCAGGGACAACTCCTTCGACGCCGTCACGGTGTCCTTCGGCATCCGCAACTTCAACGACACGGTCCTCGCCCTGAAGGAGATGGCCCGCGTCACGAAGCCGGGCGGCCGCATGGTGATCTGCGAGGTCTCCACCCCGGTGTGGAAGCCGTTCCGCTTCGTTTACATGCGCTACCTGCTCAAGCTCCTGCCGTTCATCGCGAAGTTCGTCTCGAGCAACCCGGTCGCCTACTCCTACCTGGCCGAGTCCATGGCCACCTGGCCCGACCAGCGCGCGCTCGGCGAGCTCATCGCCAAGGCCGGCTGGGAGGACGTCGCCTGGTTCAACCTGACGGGCGGCATGGTGGCTCTGCACCGCGCGACCAAGCCGAAGCCGAAGGCCGCGGAAGAGGCCTGATCAGCCCACCGGGCCCCGATCTGAGGAAGCGCCTGGCAGCTCTGGTCTCAGCGACCGCCGGTTAGAGTCGCGAGTGAGCTGTGACCGGTACACGTAGGGAGTCTGGATGAGCAGGCGTGGGATCAACGAGGACGCCGACGTCATCGTGGTGGGGGCGGGACCGGCGGGCTCGACCGCGGCGACCTACCTGGCCAGGGCCGGCCTCGACGTCCTCCTCCTCGAGAAGAGCTCCTTCCCCAGGGAGAAGGTCTGCGGCGACGGTCTGACCCCGCGCGGCGTCAAGCAGCTGATCGACCTGGGCATCGACACCCGCGAGGAGAACGGCTGGCTCCACAACAAGGGGCTGCGGGTCGTCGGCGGTGGCGTCACGCTGGAGCTCGACTGGCCCGAGCTGGCCACGTTCCCCAACTACGGCGTCGTCCGCCCGCGCATGGACTTCGACGAGATGCTCGCGAACGCGGCCAAGCAAGCCGGCGCGCGCATGCACGAGAACACCACGGTCACCAAGGCCATCATCGAGAACGGCCGGGTCGTCGGCGTCGAAGCCAAGCAGGGACCGGAGAAGAACCCGGTCACCTACCGCGCTCCGATCACGGTCGCCTGCGACGGCGTCTCAGCGAGGCTCGCACTGTCCGTCGGCCTGCAGAAGGACGACGACAAGCCGATGGGTGTCGCGGTCCGCCGTTACTACGCGAGCCCGCGCACCAAGGACGACTACCTCGAGTCGCACCTCGAGCTGTGGGCGCCCGACGGTCAGCTTCTGCCCGGTTACGGCTGGATCTTCGGCATGGGCGACGGCAGCGTGAACGTCGGCCTCGGCATCCTCAGCACGTCGAAGGCCTACGGCACCACGGACTACCGGACCCTGCTGCGCAGCTGGCTCGACGGCACGCCGGAGGAGTGGGGCTTCCGCGAGGAGAACGCGACGAGCCGCATCGGTGGCGCCGCGCTGCCCATGGGCCTCAACCGCAAGCCGCACTACCGGGCGGGCCTCGTGCTCGTCGGCGACGCCGGCGGCATGGTCAACCCGTTCAACGGCGAGGGCATCGGCTACGCCATGGAGTCCGCCAGGATCGCGTCCGAAAGTGTCGTCCAGGCCCTCGCGCGGACGGGCGTCAACCGTGAACGCGCGCTGCACGGCTACCCGGTTCGCATCGAACAGGCGCTCGGCAGTTACTACCGGCTCGGGAACGTCTTCTCGAAGCTCATCGGGAACCCGGCGGTCATGCGGACCGCAACGAAGTACGGAATGCCGCGAAAGCGCCTGATGAAACTCGTGCTCAAGCTACTTGCGGGCCTCTACGACCCCAAGGACGGCGACGCAATGGACCGCCTGATCGTGGCCGCCACGAAGCTCGCGCCAACGGCGTGAATTACTCCGAATAGGTGACGGCACCGGCTCAATACGAGCCGGTGCCGTTTCGCATGTCAACACCAGGTTAAACGGCCTGGTCAGACCCTGTGACCTAGGTCATTTACAGGCGTTCTACACTGGCGATCGACCTTGTGAATCACTTCACAACAGTGTGCACAAGCTTGTGAACTGTTTCACAAGCGTTTGTTAGGTTCGCCTAACAAACGGGTCGCAGAACATCACCCTTAGGGTGCGGTCGACCGCGAGGAAAGGACGACGGAGCGTGCTTGACCCTTACCTCCCCCTCGTATTGATGTTCGCGCTAGCCGGGGCGTTCGCGCTGTTCTCGGTGACCGCAGCGCCCTACATCGGACCCCGCCGCTACAACAAGGCGAAGCTCGACGCGTACGAGTGCGGCATCGAGCCGAGCCCGCAGCCGGTCGTCGGTGGCGGGCGCATGCCGGTCGCCTACTACCTGACGGCGATGCTCTTCATCTTGTTCGACATCGAAATGGTGTTCCTCTACCCGTTCGCCGTCGCTGCCGACAAGCTCGGCCTGTTCGGGCTGGTGGAGATCGTCCTGTTCGTCGCAACGGTCGGCTTCGCGTACATCTACGTGTGGCGCCGCGGCGGCCTCGACTGGAACTGAGGAAGTCATGGGTCTCGAGGAGAAGCTCCCGAACGGCATCCTGCTGGTCAGCGTCGAGAAGCTGGTCAACTGGACCCGCAAGTCCTCGCTGTGGCCTGCCACCTTCGGCCTGGCCTGCTGCGCCATCGAGATGATGACGACGGGTGGTCCGCGTTACGACCTCGCCCGCTTCGGCATGGAGGTCTTCCGCGCGTCACCGCGCCAGGCGGACCTGATGATCGTCGCGGGTCGTGTCACCAACAAGATGGCGCCGGTGCTGCGGCAGATCTACGACCAGATGCCCGAACCGCGCTGGGTGCTGGCGATGGGCGTGTGCGCCAGCAGTGGCGGCATGTTCAACAACTACGCGGTGGTGCAGGGCGTCGACCACGTCGTGCCCGTCGACATGTACCTGCCGGGCTGCCCGCCGCGGCCGGAGATGCTGATGGACGCGATCCTCAAGATCCACGCCAAGATCATGGACGAGCCGCTGAACGCCGTGCGCGCCAAGGCACTCGCCGACTCGGGCTACCGCACCGATCTCATCCCGTCCTCCGAGCGTTTTGCGAGGAAGAAGTGACCGAGCCAGGGGGAGAGCACTCCAGCGCCGACCGCGCTGTCGAGGGCCTCGAAGCCACCAACGGAGCAGCCGAGAAGGCGCCGATCTTCGCGGGCAAGGAGCGCAAGGGCCTCTTCGGCGTCTCCGGCTCCGGTGACACGTCGGGCTTCGGTGGCCTGCGCCTGCCGGCCCACGTGGCCGCGCCCGCCGAGCGCCCGTTCGGCGGCTGGTTCGACGAGGTCGCCGACGAGCTGTTCGCCGCGATCAGCGACAAGGGCCTGCCCGCCGACACGATGCAGCAGGTGACGGTCGACCGCGGTGAGATCACCTTCTACCTCAAGACGGAGACGTTGCTGGAGGTCGCGCGCATCTGCCGCGACACCCCGTCGCTGCGCTTCGAGCTCTGCAGCTCGGTGTCCGGTGTCGACTACGGCGCCGAGGTGCCGCAGCGCCTGCACTCGGTCACGCACCTGACGTCGATGACCTACCGCCGCCGCATCCGGCTCGAGGTCGCGGTCGACGTCGAGAACCCGCACGTGCCGAGCCTCGTCGAGGTCTACCCGACGGCGGACTGGCAGGAGCGCGAGACCTGGGACATGTTCGGGATCATCTACGACGGTCACCCCGGACTGACCCGCATCCTCATGCCGGACGACTGGGACGGTCACCCGCAGCGCAAGGACTACCCGCTGGGCGGCATCCCCGTCGAGTACAAGGGCGCGGAGATTCCTCCGCCGGACCAGAGGCGGTCGTACTCATGACCGAGCGACTTTCCGACGTGACCACCGGAACCGACACCAGTTCGGCCGGCCGGGACAGCGCTCCCGAGGAGGTCGCGGAGTCCCGCAGGACCACCGAGGGCACCGTCTACACGGTGACCGGCGGCGACTGGGACGAGGTGCTCGCGGACGCGGTGCACGACGAGCGCATCGTCATGAACCTCGGCCCGCAGCACCCGTCGACGCACGGTGTGCTCCGCCTGGTCCTGGAGCTCGAGGGCGAGACCGTCACGCACGCCCGCAGCGTCATCGGCTACCTGCACACGGGCATCGAGAAGAACCTCGAGTACCGGAACTGGGTCCAGGGCGTCACGTTCATCACGCGCACGGACTACCTGGCGCCGCTGCACCACGAGGCCGCGTACTGCATGGCCGTCGAGAAGCTGCTCGGCATCACGGTTCCGGACAAGGCGCAGGCGATCCGCGTACTGCTGATGGAGCTCAACCGGATCAGCTCGCACCTCGTCGCACTCGCCACCGGCGGCATGGAGCTCGGTGCCCTCACCGGCATGACCTCCGGCTTCCGGGAGCGCGAGGAAGTGCTGCACCTGCTGGAGCACCTCACCGGTCTGCGCATGAACCACGCGTTCATCCGGCCCGGTGGTCTCGCGCAGGACCTGCCGGACGACTCGATCGAGAAGATCAACGCGTTCGTCAAGATCATGGAAAAGCGGCTGCCGGACTACGACAAGCTGCTCACCGGTCAGCCGATCTGGCGCAACCGCCTCGCGGGCGTGGGCTACCTGCCCGTCGACGCGTGCCTCGCCCTCGGCATCACCGGCCCGATCCTGCGCTCCGCGGGTCTCGCCTGGGACCTGCGCAAGATCGAGCCGTACTGCGGCTACGAGAACTACAACTTCGACGTGCCGACCTCGAACGCGGCGGACTGCTTCGCGCGGTACCTGCTGCGCCTCGAGGAGATGCACCAGTCGCTGAAGATCATCAAGCAGGTCGTGAAGAGCCTGCCGACGGGTCCGGTGATGGTCGAGGACGCCAAGATCGCGTGGCCCGCGCAGCTCACGATCGGCAGCGACGGCATGGGCAACTCGCTCGAGCACGTCCGCAAGATCATGGGCCAGTCCATGGAGTCCCTGATCCACCACTTCAAGCTGGTGACCGAGGGCTTCAAGGTGCCGTCCGGCCAGGTGTACGTGCCGGTCGAGTCACCGCGCGGCGAGCTGGGCTACCACGTCGTCTCCGACGGTGGCACCCGCCCGATGCGCGTGCACCTGCGCGAACCCAGTTTCGTGAACCTCCAGTCGATGCCCGCGATGTGCGAGGGCGGCATGGTCGCCGACGTGATCGCCGCCGTCGCCTCGATCGACCCGGTGATGGGTGGTTGCGACCGATGACGCATGCCAAGGAAGAGACCGTGTTCGACCAGTCCACCGTGGACCGCGCGCAGGCGATCATCGCCCGCTACCCGCAGGCCCGCAGTGCGCTGCTGCCGATGCTGCACCTGGTGCAGTCGGTCGAGGGCTACGTCTCGCAGGAGGGCATCCGGTTCTGCGCCGGGCAGCTCGACCTGTCCGAGGCCGAGGTCAGCGCGGTCGCGACGTTCTACACGATGTACAAGCGCCGCCCGTGCGGTGAGCACCTGGTCAGCGTGTGCACGAACACGCTGTGCGCGGCGCTCGGCGGCGACGACATCTACTCGGCCCTCAAGAGCCACCTCGGTGTCGGCCACGAGGAGACCGCGGGCGAGCCGGGCACGCCGGGCTCGATCACCCTGGAGCACGCCGAGTGCCTCGCCGCGTGCGACCTCGGCCCGGTTCTCCAGGTGAACTACGAGTTCTACGACAACCAGACGCCGGACAAGGCGCTGCAGCTCGTGAAGGCACTGCAGAACGGGGAGCGCCCGGCCCCGACCCGCGGTGCCCCGCTCACCGACTTCAAGCAGGCCGAGCTCCAGCTCGCCGGGTTCTTCGAGGGGCGCGACGCCGACCTCGACGGCCCGTCGGCGGCGCCGGAGACGTTGCGCGGCGCGCAGATCGCCGAGGACCGCGGCTGGGACGCACCGAAGATGCCGTCCAACGCCGAGTTCCCGCCGATCCCGGAAAAGAAGTAGGGAACCAATGGCAAACCCGCTGACTCCCGTACTCACCAAGCGCTGGACCGAGCCCAGGTCCTGGACCATCGAGACCTACGAGCGGACCGGTGGCTACACCGCCCTGCCCAAGGCGCTGAAGGCCCACCCGGACCAGCTCATCCAGCAGTGCAAGGACTCCGGGCTGCGCGGCCGCGGCGGCGCGGGCTTCCCCACCGGCATGAAGTGGGGCTTCATCCCGCAGGGCGACGGCAAGCCGCACTACCTCGTCATCAACGCCGACGAGGGCGAGCCGGGCACCTGCAAGGACATCCCGCTGATGATGGCGGACCCGCACTCGCTGATCGAGGGCGTGATCATCACGTCGTACGCGATCCGCGCGAACTTCGCGGCGATCTACGTCCGCGGCGAGGTCCTGCACTGCATCCGCCGCCTCAACGCGGCGGTGCGCGAGGCGTACGCCAAGGGCTACCTGGGCAAGGACATCCTCGGCAGCGGGTTCGACCTCGACGTGGTGATCCACGCCGGCGCCGGCGCGTACATCTGCGGCGAGGAGACCGCGTTGCTCGACTCGCTGGAGGGCCGTCGCGGCCAGCCGCGGCTCAAGCCTCCGTTCCCCGCGACCTCGGGCCTCTACGCGTCGCCCACCGTCGTGAACAACGTCGAGACGATCGCGTCGGTTCCCTTCATCGTCAACGGTGGCGCGGACTGGTTCCGCGAGATGGGCCGCGACCGCTCACCCGGTCCGAAGATCTTCTCGTTGTCCGGCCACGTCACGAACCCCGGCCAGTACGAGGCGCCGATGGGCACCACGCTGCGCGAGCTGCTGGACCTGGCCGGTGGCATGAAGGACGGCATCCCGCTGAAGTTCTGGACGCCGGGTGGCTCGTCCACCCCGCTGTTCACGGCGGAGCACCTCGACGTGCCGCTGGACTTCGAGGGCTGCGCCGAGGCCGGCTCGATGCTGGGCACCACGGCGCTGCAGATCTTCAACGAGACCGTGTCCGTGCCGTGGGCCGTCATGAAGTGGACGGAGTTCTACAAGCACGAGTCGTGCGGCAAGTGCACGCCGTGCCGCGAGGGCACGTACTGGCTCGTGCAGATCCTGCAGCGGATGGTGCGGGGCGAGGGCACGGCGAGCGACATCGACACGTTGCTCGACGTCTGCGACAACATCCTCGGCCGCTCGTTCTGCGCACTCGGTGACGGTGCCGTCAGCCCGATCACCAGTGGCATCAAGTACTTCAAGGACGAGTTCCTGGCTCTGTGCGACCAGAACTCCAAGGTGCTGGCTGGAGCGAACGCATGACCATCGCCCCTGACAAGTCCACCGCAGAGGTTGCGGTCCCCGAGGGTCACGTCAAGCTGATCATCGACGGCGTCGAGGTCATCGCGCCCAAGGGTGAGCTGCTGATCCGCACGGCCGAGCGCCTCGGCACGGTCATCCCGCGCTTCTGCGACCACCCGCTGCTGGAGCCCGCCGGCGCCTGCCGCCAGTGCCTCGTCGAGGTCGAGATGGGCGGCCGGCCGATGCCGAAGCCGCAGGCCTCCTGCACGATGACGGTCGCGGACGGCATGGTCGTGAAGACCCAGCTGACCTCGCCGGTCGCGGACAAGGCCCAGCAGGGTGTGATGGAGCTGCTGCTCATCAACCACCCGCTGGACTGCCCGATCTGCGACAAGGGCGGTGAGTGCCCGCTGCAGAACCAGGCGATCGCGCACGGCCGCGCGGACTCCCGGTTCCACGAGCACAAGCGGACGTTCCCGAAGCCGATCAACATCTCCACCCAGGTGTTGCTCGACCGCGAGCGCTGCGTCCTGTGCCAGCGCTGCACCCGGTTCTCCGCGCAGATCGCCGGCGACCCGTTCATCGAGCTGCTGGAGCGCGGTGCGCAGCAGCAGATCGGTGTGGCGGCGGAGAAGCCGTTCCAGTCGTACTTCTCCGGCAACACCATCCAGATCTGCCCGGTCGGCGCGCTGACGTCGGCCGCGTACCGGTTCCGCGCCCGGCCGTTCGACCTCGTGTCGACGCCGAGCGTCTGCGAGCACTGCTCCTCCGGTTGCGCCGAGCGCACCGACTGGCGGCGCGGCAAGGTGCAGCGCAAGCTCGCCGGCGACGACCCGCAGGTCAACGAGGAGTGGATCTGCGACAAGGGCCGGTTCGCGTTCCGCTACGCCACGGCCGACGACCGCATCACGCGGCCGCTCGTGCGTGACGAGGAGACCGGTGAGCTGCGAGAGTCCTCCTGGACCGAGGCGCTGCAGGTCGCGGCGGCGGGTCTGGCGGCGGCACGGGACGCGAACGGCGTCGGCGTGCTGACCGGTGGCCGGCTGACCGTCGAGGACGCCTACGCGTACTCGAAGTTCGCCCGGATCGCGTTGCGCACCAACGACATCGACTTCCGCGCCCGGCCGCACAGTGCCGAGGAGCTGGAGTTCCTGTCCGGCACCACGGTCTTCACCAACCCGGACAACGGCGTCACCTTCCAGGGCATCGAGTCCGCACCGGCCGCGCTGCTGGTCGCGTTCGAGCCCGAGGAAGAGGCGCCGATCGTCTTCCTGCGCCTGCGCAAGGCCGCTCGCAAGGGCACCACGAAGGTCTTCCACCTCGGCCAGTTCACGACCCCGGCCGTGGAGAAGACGTTCGGCACGCTGCTCGCCTGCGTGCCCGGTGCCGAGGCCGGCGCGCTGAACGCGTTGCCGGAGCACGCTTCCGACGTCGTCGAGCTGCTGTCCAAGCCCGGCGCGGTGATCCTCGTCGGCGAGCGAGCCGCCGAGATCCCCGGCGCGTTCACCGCGGTCGCGCGGCTGGCGGAGCGCACCGGCGCCCAGGTCGCGTGGATTCCCCGCAGGGCCGGTGAGCGCGGCGCGCTCGCGGTCGGCGCGGTGCCGAACCTGCTGCCCGGTGGCCGCCACGTCACGAACACGGCGGCGCGCACCGAGGTCGAGCGGACCTGGGGTGTCGAGGAGGGAACGCTCCCCGCGACGCCGGGACGTGACACCAACGGGATTCTCGAGGCGGTCGCGAACGGCGAGCTGTCCGGCCTGGTGGTCGGCGGTGTCGACCCGTTCGACCTGCCCGACCCCGCGCTGGCCGAGAAGGCGTTGGCCGAGGCCGGGTTCATCGTCAGCCTCGAACTGCGGCCGAGCGCCGTGACCGCGAAGGCGAACGTCGTGCTCCCGATCGCCCCGGCGGTCGAGAAGTCCGGCAGCTACCTCAACTGGGAGGGCCGTCGCCGCGAGTTCGGCACGACCCTCGAGGGCACCGGCGCGCTGCCGGACTGCCGCGTGCTCGACACGCTCGCGGTGGAGATGGACGCGGATCTGTTCACGCAGACGCCCGCCGCCGCGGCCGCCGACCTGGCCCGCCTGGGCGAGGGCACTCCGAGCGGTTCCTCGCTCAACGTCGCCCCGCCGCTCACCGGTCCCGCCGGCGCCGGCAAGGCCGTGCTCGCCACGTGGCACCGGCTGCTCGGCAACGGCTCGCTGCAGGTGGACGAGCCGCACCTGGCAGGCACCGCCCGCCCGGTCGTCGCGAAGGTCGCCGAGGCCACCGCGCAGCAGTTCGGCCTGACCTCCGGCGGCTACGTGACGGTCTCCACCGACCGCGGCGCGATCACGCTCCCGGTCGAGACCGACGACCTGCCCGAGGGCGTCATCTGGCTGCCCACCAACTCGGGTGACGTGACCGTCCGTGCCACGCTCGGCGCGGGCCACGGCTCGATCGTCTCCGTCAGCGGAGGGAAGTCATGACGAAGTACTTCGCGGCGGAGATCGGCGACACCGCCAAGGTCCTCGCGGACGACCCGATCTGGCTGGTCCTGATCAAGGTCGTCGGCATCTTCGCCTTCCTCGTGGTCATGACCCTGTTCATGATCAACTGGGAGCGCAAGGTCGTCGCGCGCATGCAGCACCGGCCCGGCCCCAACCGGGTCGGCCCGAACGGCTGGCTGCAGTCGCTCGCGGACGGTCTGAAGCTCGCGTTCAAGGAGGACATCCGCCCGGTCCTCGCGGACAAGTGGGTGTTCTTCCTCGCGCCGGTGATCTCCTGCATCCCCGCGTTCCTCGCGTTCTCGGTGATCCCGCTCGCGGGCGAGGTCAACATGTTCGGCGAGCAGACCGCGCTGCAGCTCGTCGACCTCCCGGTCGGCGTGCTGGTGGTGCTGGCCTGCTCCTCGCTCGGCGTCTACGGCATCGTGCTGTCCGGCTGGGCCTCCGGCTCGCCGTACCCGCTGCTCGGCGCGCTGCGCTCAGCGGCGCAGGTGATCTCCTACGAGATCGCGATGGGCCTGTCGATCGTCGCGGTGATCATGTTCACCGGCTCGATGTCGACCGGTGACATCGTGGGAGCCCAGGCGCACACCGTGCTCGGGTTCGCCCCCGCCTGGTTCGGCCTCCTGCTGTTCCCGAGCTTCGCGATCTACGTGGTGTCCATGGTCGGCGAGACCAACCGCGCGCCGTTCGACCTCCCCGAGGCCGAGTCGGAGCTGGTCGGTGGCTTCCACACCGAGTACAGCTCGCTGAAGTTCGCGCTGTTCTTCCTCGCCGAGTACGTCAACATGGTCACCGTCTCGGCGCTCGCGACCACGCTGTTCCTCGGCGGCTACCACGCCCCGTGGAGCGGTGAGTTCATGAACACCGGCTGGTGGGGCCTGCTCTGGTTCATCATCAAGACGCTGGCGTTCCTGTTCCTCTTCATCTGGCTGCGCGGCACGCTGCCCCGCCTGCGCTACGACCAGTTCATGAAGCTGGGCTGGAAGGTGCTGGTCCCGACCAGCCTCGTCTGGATCATGGCCGTCGCGGTCATCCGCACCGGCGCCATCCAGCAGCTCTCCACGGCACAGCGGCTCATCGCGCTCGGCGTGGTCGTCGGCCTCGTGCTGCTGGTCTCGTTCCTGCTGCCGGACAAGAAGGTCCAGGACACCAAGGGCGTGCCGCTCGCGGGTTCCGGCTTCCCCGTGCCGCCGCTCGACCTCGCCGTCCCCAAGTCAGCGCCCAAGCGCAAGGTCAAGGTCGCCAACCTCCCCAAGGAGACGGCAGCCGTCACCACCGGTAAGGAGGCTGAGTAGGGATGTTCGAGTCCCTGAAAGGCTTCGGCGTCACCTTCGGCACCATGTTCAAGAAGGTGGTGACGGAGGAGTACCCCGAGGTCAAGAAGGTGACCGCGCCGCGGTTCCACGGCCGTCACCAGCTGAACAGGCACCCGGACGGGCTGGAGAAGTGCGTCGGCTGCGAGCTGTGCGCGTGGGCCTGCCCGGCGGACGCGATCTTCGTCGAGGGTGGCGACAACACCGAAGAGGCGCGTTACTCGCCCGGTGAGCGCTACGGCATGGACTACCAGATCAACTACCTGCGGTGCATCGGCTGCGGCCTGTGCATCGAGGCGTGCCCGACCCGTTCGCTCACGATGACGAACGAGTACGAGCTCGCCGACGACAACCGGCAGGACCTGATCTTCACGAAGGAGGACCTGCTCGCCCCGCTGCTGCCCGGCATGGAGCAGCCGCCGCACCCGATGCGGCTCGGCAACAACGAGCAGGACTACTACGTGAACGGCCCGCAGCTCGCGAAGGAGGCCGGGCAGTGAGCCAACTTGCAGTTGGTTGGGCACAGTTCCTGGCCCAGCAGCCGGAACCGGTGCAGCGCGTGGTCGACACCGTGACCACCGGCGAGGCCATCGCGTTCTGGGTGCTCGGCCCGCTCGCGCTGGCCGGTGCGCTCGGCATGCTCTTCGCGCGCAACGCGGTGCACTCCGCGCTGTGGCTCGTGGTGACGATGCTCAGCCTCGGTGTGCTGTACATGATCCAGCAGGCGCCGTTCCTCGGCTTCGTGCAGATCATCGTTTACACCGGCGCGATCATGATGCTGTTCCTGTTCGTGCTCATGATGGTCGGCCGCGACAGTTCGGACTCCGTGGTCGAGGTCATCCGCGGCCAGCGGCTCGCGGCCGCGTTGCTCGGCATCGGCTTCGCCGTCCTGATGGTCGGTTCCGTCGCCCGCGCGCTCACCTCGGTGGACTCGAAGGGCCTGGCGGAGGCGAACACCACCAACGGTGGCAACGTCGGCAACATCGGCACGAAGCTCTTCACGGACTACCTGTTCCCGTTCGAGCTCACCTCGGCGCTGCTGATCGTCGCCGCCCTCGGCGCGATGATCCTGGCCTTCGTGGGCAGGGACGGGAAGCCGGCCAAGAAGACGCAGAAGGAACTCGTCGAGGAGCGCTTCCAGTCCGGCAAGCGGGTCGGGTCCATCCCCGGTCCCGGCGTCTTCGCCACCGCGAACTCGGTGGCCACCCCCGCACTGCTGCCCGACGGCAGCGTCTCGGAGGAGTCGCTGTTCGAGGTCATCGAGGCGACCGACAAGGACACGCTCTCGGACGACGTCGCCGAGGTCGCGGGCACCGGGCACCAGCCGGATCCGCACGCGCTCAAGGGAAGTGAGTCGTGACTCCCACGTACTACCTGCTGCTGTCGGCACTGCTGTTCAGCATCGGCGCCGTCGGCGTCCTGGTGCGCCGCAACGCCATCGTGGTGTTCATGTGCGTGGAGCTCATGCTCAACGCGGTCAACCTGACCCTCGTGACGTTCGCGCGGATCAACGGCTCGCTCGACGGTCAGGTGATGGCGTTCTTCGTGATGGTCGTCGCCGCGGCGGAGGTCGTCGTCGGCCTCGCGATCATCATGTCCATCTTCCGGACGCGTCGCTCGGCCTCGGTCGACGACTCGAGCCTGCTGAAGTACTGAGGGGTCACCGGTGACGGAACCAGTTGCCGCCAGCGGGATCGCTTCTCTCGCCTGGCTTTTGTTGGCGCTGCCCGCGTTCGGCGCGGCGGTGCTGCTGGTCGGTGGCAAGCGCACCGACAAGTGGGGTCACCTGCTCGGCTGCGCCACCGTCCTCGGCGCGTTCGGCTACGGACTCGCGCTGTTCTTCTCGACGCTCGGCCTGTCGCCGGAAGAGCGGGTGCAGAACGTGCACCTGTTCAACTGGCTCGACGTCAACGCGCTGACCGTCGAGTTCGGACTGCGGCTCGACCCGCTGTCGCTCACGTTCGTGCTGCTGATCACCGGTGTCGGCTCGCTGATCCACATCTACTCGATCGGCTACATGGCGCACGAGGAAGGCAGGCGGAAGTTCTTCGCCTACCTGAACCTCTTCGTGTCGGCGATGCTCCTGCTGGTGCTGGGCAACGGTTTCGTGACCCTGTACTTCGGCTGGGAGGGCGTCGGTCTCGCCTCGTACCTGCTGATCGGCTGGTACCAGTACAAGCCGGATGCGGCGTCGGCGGCCAAGAAGGCCTTCCTGATGAACCGCGTCGGTGACCTCGGTCTGGCCATCGCGATCTTCATGATGTTCAACCGCCTCGGGACCACGCAGTACACCGAGGTCTTCAGCCGGGTGAGCGAGTTCTCGTCCGCCGAGGTTCTCGCGATCACGCTGCTGCTGCTCCTGGGTGCCTGCGGCAAGTCCGGCCAGTTCCCGCTGCAGGCCTGGTTGCCGGACGCCATGGCCGGTCCGACCCCGGTGTCCGCCCTGATCCACGCGGCAACGATGGTCACCGCGGGTGTGTACCTGATCGCCCGCGCCAACCCGCTGTACAACCTCAGCGCGGACGGCCGCCTGGTCGTGATGATCATCGGTGGTGTCACGCTGCTGATCGGTTGCATCATCGGTTGCGCCTACGACGACTTCAAGAAAGTCCTGGCGTACTCGACCGTTTCGCAGATCGGTTACATGATCCTCGCGGTGGGCCTCGGCCCGATCGGTTACGCGCTCGGCATCATGCACCTGCTGACGCACGGTTTCTTCAAGGCGGGACTCTTCCTCGGTGCCGGCTCGGTCATGCACGGCATGAACGACGAGGGCAACATCCGCAGGATGGGCGGTCTGGCCAAGTTCCTGCCGATCACCTTCGTCACCTGGACGCTCGGCTACCTCGCGCTGATCGGCATCCCGCCGTTCGCCGGCTACTTCTCGAAGGACGCCATCATCGCGGCGGCGTTCGGCGCGGAGGGCTGGCGCGGGTACGTCTTCGGCGGCGTCGCACTGCTCGGTGCCGCGCTGACCGCGTTCTACATGACGCGCCTGCTGATCCTCGTCTTCCTGGGCAAGCCCCGCTGGAAGGAACTGAAGTCCGAGGACGGCCGGGACTACCACCCGCACGAGTCGCCGCTGTCGATGACCGTTCCGATGATCATCCTGGCGGTCGGTTCGGTGGCGGGCGGCTGGTTCCTCTCCTCCGGCGGGCGTCTGGCGGGATGGCTGGAGCCCTCGCTGGGCAAGCTCGAGGAGTCGCACGGCGTTCTCTCGCACGGCATGGTCGGGATCCTCACCGTCGCGCTCTCGCTCGTCGGTGCCGGTCTCGCGTTCCTGCTCTTCGGCCGCGGCACGCAGCCGGTCGAGCGGCCGGCACGGGTGTCGTTCCCGGTGCGCGCGGCTCGTGCGGACCTCTACGGCAACGCACTGAACGAGGCCCTCTTCGCGCGGCCGGGCACCTGGCTCACCCGCGCGCTGGTGTTCCTCGACCTGAAGGGCGTCGACGGTCTGGTCAACGGCACCGCGGCGCTGCTCGGAGGTAGCTCCGGCCGGTTGCGCAGGCTGCAGACCGGGTTCGTCCGCTCCTACGCACTGTCCATGCTGCTGGGCTCGATCTTCGTGCTCGGGGCGCTCCTGGTGGTGAGGTTCTCGTGAGCTGGGTTCTGATCGCACTGCTGGTGGTGCCGCTGGTCGGCGCGCTGGTGGTGGCGTTCCTGCGGAAGGACGACAAGAAGGCCAAGCTCGTCGCACTGGCGTTCTCGCTCGTCGAGCTGGTACTCGCTGTTCTGCTGTGGACCGCCTACGACCCAGGCGGCTCGAGGTTGCAGCTCGAGACCAAGGTCGACTGGATCCCCGCGTTCGGTGTGCAGCTGGCGTTCGGCATCGACGGCATCGCGCTGGTGATGATCGCGGTGATCGCACTGCTGATCCCGCTGGTGATCGGTGCCGGCTGGACGGAGAAGCTGCCCGCCGGCCGCTCCCAGGGCGGGTACCTCGCACTGATCCTGGTGCAGGAGTCCGTGACGGTCGCGGTGTTCGCCGCCACCGACGTCTTCCTGTTCTACGTGCTGTTCGAGGTCATGCTGATCCCGATGTACTTCCTGATCGGCGGCTACGGCGGCGCGCGCAGGCAGTACGCGGCGGTCAAGTTCTTCCTGTACTCGTTCCTCGGCGGCCTGATCATGCTGGCCTCCGCGATCGGCGCCTACGCGATGGCGTCGGACGAGCTGGGCAAGGGCACGTTCGACTGGGCGACCCTGGTGACCGTGGTCCGCGACGCCGACCCGACGACGCAGACCTGGCTGTTCCTCGGCTTCTTCCTGGCGTTCGCGATCAAGGCGCCGCTGGTGCCGTTCCACACCTGGCTGCCGGACGCGGCCGCAGAGGCGCCGATCGGCGTCACGGTGATCGTCGTCGGCATCCTGGACAAGGTCGGCACGTTCGGCATGCTGCGTTACCTGCTGCCGATGTTCCCGGAGGCGTCGAAGAACCTGGCGCCGTACATCCTGGTGCTCGCGGTGGCCGGTGTCCTTTATGGATCGCTGCTCGCCACGGGCCAGCGGGACATGAAGCGGTTCCTCGCGTACGTCTCGATCGCGCACTTCGGCTTCATCGCGCTCGGCATCTTCGCGTTCACGTCGCAGGCCGGCGTGGGCTCGGTGTCGTACATGCTCAACCACTCGATCTCGACCGGCATGCTGATCCTGGTCATCGGCATGGTGATCGCCCGCGGTGGTTCGTCGCAGATCTCCGACTACGGCGGCATGTCGAAGGTGGCGCCGCTGCTCGCCGGCATGCTGCTGATCTCCGGTCTGACCACGCTGTCGCTTCCGGGCACGAACTCGTTCGTCTCCGAGTTCCTCGTGCTGATCGGCTCGTTCCCGACGCAGCCGGTCGCGACGATCCTCGCGACGGTCGGCATGGTGCTCGCGGCGCTCTACGTGCTGTGGCTCTACCAGCGGATGATGACCGGCCCGCTGCGCGGCGACGCCCTCGTGGCTGCTGCCGCTGGTCCGGGCGCCGTCGGCGACCCGGAGAAGAAGACGGCCATCGGCGACCTGACCAAGCGCGAGATCGCTGTTCTGGCCCCGCTCGTCGTCATCGTGCTGGCACTCGGCTTCTACCCGCAGCCGGTGCTCGACGTCATCACCCCGACTGTCGGGGCGACGCTGACCGAGGTCGGCGTGACCGACCCGGTCTCCGTGCAGGAAGGCAAGTGACGTGAACCTTCTCGTCGCTCAGGCGCAGCAGATCGAGGCGCCGGAGATCCATTACGGTGCCATCGCGCCGGTGCTCATCGTGCTCGGCGCGGCGTGCATCAGCGTGCTGCTGGAAGCGTTGCTCCCCAAGCACCAGCGGTGGGCGGTGCAGCTCGTGCTGTCGCTCCTGACGCTGGTCGGGGCCACCGGCGCGTTGATCCTCTACGCGGTCTCGGAGCGTCCTGAGCAGGGCGTGGCGACGCTGGCGGGCACGGTCGCGGTCGACTCGCCGTCGCTCTTCCTGTGGGCCACGTTGCTGGTGCTGGCGTTCGGCTCGGTGTTGCTGATCGCCGACCGCTCGGTGGAGCCCGGCGGCGCGTTCGTGGCCCAGGCCGCGATCCGTCCCGGCACCATCCAGGACCGCGCTCAGGCGACGAAGACCGGCATGCAGACCGAGGTCTTCCCGCTCACGCTGTTCGCGCTCGGCGGCATGATGACGTTCGTTGCGTCGAACGACCTGCTGACCATGTTCATCGCGCTGGAAGTCATGTCGCTGCCGCTGTACCTGTTGTGCGGCCTGGCTCGCCGCCGCCGCCTGCTCTCGCAGGAAGCGGCCGTGAAGTACTTCCTGCTCGGTGCGTTCGCCTCCGCGTTCTTCCTGTACGGCGTGGCTCTGCTGTACGGCTACGCCGGCTCGGTGAAGCTCTCGTCCATCGCCGCGGCGGCGGCCGGTACGGACCGTTCCGACACGCTGCTGTTCGCGGGCTTCGGCCTGCTGGTGGTGGGCCTGCTGTTCAAGGCGGCGGTCGGCCCGTTCCACGCCTGGACCCCGGACGTGTACCAGGGCGCGCCGACGCCGGTGACGGCGTTCATGGCCGCGTGCACCAAGGTCGCCGCGTTCGGCGGCATCCTGCGCGTGATCACGGTGGCGTTCGAGAACACGCAGTGGGAGTGGCGCGGCGTGCTCTACGGCGTCGCCGTCGTGTCGATGGTGATCGGCGCGGTGCTGGGCCTCACGCAGACCGACGTGAAGCGCATGATCGCGTACTCGTCGGTGGCGCACGCGGGCTTCCTGCTGATCGGTTCGATCGCGCTGGTGCCGGACGGCGAGGGCGTGAGCGCGACCATGTTCTACCTGCTGGCGTACGGCTTCACCACGATCGCCGCGTTCGGCATCGTGTCGCTGGTCCGCAACTCGGACGGCGAGGCGACGCACCTGTCGCAGTGGGCGGGTCTCGCGAAGCGGTCGCCGATCGTGGCTGGCGTCTTCACGTTCCTGCTGCTGGCGCTGGCCGGCATTCCGCTGACGTCCGGCTTCATCGGCAAGTTCGTCGTGTTCAGCGCGGCGATCGAGGCCGGCCTGACCCCGCTCGTCGTGATCGCCCTGGTGGCCTCGGCCGTCGCGGCGTTCTTCTACCTGCGGGTGATCGTGCTGATGTACTTCAGCGACCCGGCGCCGGATGGTCCGACCGTCAGCGTGCCCGGTGCGTTCACCACGATCGCGATCACGCTGGGCGCCGTCGTGACCCTGGTGCTGGGTTTGTGGCCCACGTTCGTGCTCGATTGGGCGGGTACCGGCACCTTCCTCAGCTAGGTGTACGTAGTCTGCTGGTGTGACCAGTAGCGAGCATGAGGGACCGGGGTTCGCGTTGGTGGACCCCGTGCTCACCGAGGTAGTCCAGGACGGTCTGGCCGAGGTGGAGCGCATCCTGCACGACGTCGTGCAGAGCGAGTTCCACCCGGTGACGGAAACCTCGCTTCACCTTGTGGAGGCGGGCGGAAAGCGGATCCGCCCGCTCTTCACACTGCTGGCCTCCCAGTTCGGCGCCGAGTGGGACCGCGAGAAGGTCATCAAGGCGGCCACTGTGGTCGAGCTCACGCACCTCGCCACGCTCTACCACGACGACGTCATGGACGAGGCGACCATGCGGCGCGGCGCGGTGTCCGCGAACGCCAAGTGGGACAACAGCATCGCGATTCTGACGGGCGACTTTCTCTTCGCCCACGCGTCACGGCTCACCGCTGATCTGGGGACGGTGGCGGCGCGGATCATCGCGGAGACCTTCTCGGTCCTGGTGACCGGCCAGATGCGGGAGACCGTCGGCCCCCAGCCGGGCGAGGACCCGATCTCCCACTACCTGAAGGTGATCGAGGAGAAGACCGGTGTGCTGATCGCCACCGCGGCACGGTTCGGCGGCATGTTCTCCGACGCCACCGACGAGCAGATCGACGCGCTGCGCGCGTACGCCGAGGTGATCGGGGCGGCGTTCCAGATCTCCGACGACGTCATCGACATCGCCTCGCCGTCGGTCGAGTCCGGCAAGACGCCCGGCACCGACCTGCGCGAGGGCGTGAAGACGCTGCCGATGCTCTACGCGCTCGCGGACCCGTCCGAGAAGCGGCTCGCCGAGCTGCTGGCGGGGCCGATCACCGACGACGCGCTGGTGGACGAGGCGCTGTCGTTGCTGCGTGCGTCGTCGGGCATGGACCGCGCGCGGGAGACCCTGGACGAGTACGCGGACCGGGCCCGCACGGAGCTGGGCAAGCTGCCGCCGTGCGCCGCGAGGGACGCGCTGGAGGAGCTCGCCACCTACGTGGTGGCCCGTTCCCGCTAGGGGTTACTCGACCGGCGCGAGCAGCTGCTTGCGCCGGTTCCGCACCGCGTCGACCGTGAAGATCGCGAGGGCGAGCCACACGAGGGCGAACCCGATCCACCGGCTGGGCGGCATGGGTTCCTTCACGACGAACACGCCCCAGGCGAACTGCAGGACCGGTGCGAGGTACTGCAGCATGCCCATGGTGATCAGCGGAACCCGTTGCGCGCCGGCTCCGAACAGCACCAGCGGGACCGCCGTGACGATGCCGGTGCTGAGGATCAACAGCGTGTGGCCGGTGCCTTCGGTCGTGAAGGTGTTGGCGCTGCCGAGCACGAGCAGGTAGACCACCGCGATCGGGGCGATCACCGCGCTCTCCGCGGTGAGGCTGGAGATGGCGTCCAGCGGCACCTTCTTCTTGAGCAGCCCGTAGATGCCGAACGAGCCGGCCAGGACGAGCGAGATCACCGGCAGCCTGCCGTAGTCGACGGTGAGCACGATCACAGCGACGACGACCACGCCGATCGCGACGATCTGCGGCAGCCGCAGCCGTTCCTTCAGGAAGATCATGCCGAGGGCCACGGTGACCAACGGCGTGATGAAGTAGCCGAGCGCCGACTCGACCACGTGCTGGCTGTTGACGGCGTAGATGTACGTTCCCCAGTTCACCGTGATCAACACGGCGGCGGCGGTAACGATGAGCCAGCCTTTTCCTGATAAGTCAAGGAAAGGACGCCACCGCCGGAGGATCGCGACGGCGATGGCGAGTGTTGTGAACGACCAGACGATCCGGTGTGCGAGCACCTCGACCGGCTGTGCGGGCACGAGGAGTGGCCAATAGGCCGGGAACAGGCCCCAAAGGACGTAGGCCAGTGCGCCGTACGTGACGCCTCGCCCCTGGGTGTGAACTTCTGGCGAACTGATGGAAGAAGTCGTCAGAGGGGGCACAAAATGCCACTCTACGCTGGCGTTTCCTCCGCTTGTTTGCGCTGAACGGCGTAGTGACGGAGCATCATCAAAGGCACTGTAGTTTGGCCATGCTCACCCTTCCGAGTGAGTGGGGTCGGAGCGTGGTCGTAGAAGGGGCTTACCCGTGAATGTCTTCGGGCAGGTCTGGCTGTGGAGCTTGCTCGCGTTCGTCGCGGGAGCGCTGCTCACCTGGCTGGTGATGGTCCGGCCCGCGCGCAAGCAGGTCGCTGACCTCGAAGATCAACTTCTGGACGCGCGCCGGTCGGCGGCCCCGATCCCGGCGCCCGTCCCCGTCGACGACTTCGAAGTGGACGAGTGGCACGACACTCCGCCGCGTTCGCTGAGCGACGAGGTGCTCACGCCGCCCGCGCCCGCTCCTTACGTGGAGCCGCCTGCCTACTTCGGTGAGCCCGTGCAGGCTCCCGTTGCCGAGGAGCCGCCTGCTCCGGCCGAGGAAGAGCCGGTCGAGCAGGAGCCGGTCACCCCGGTCCGCCAGTACATGGAGGCGGACGAGGCGCAGCGCCGGTTCGAGGAGCAGCTGGCCGAGCAGCAGGCACTGGCCGACACCGACGAGGACGACCGCCCGCGCTCGCTGTTCGAGCGCCTCTCCCCGGAGCCCGCTCCGGAGGAGACGCCGGCCGAGATGACCACGGTCTTCCCGCGCTCCGGCCTCGAAGCCGCCGACTTCGACGACGAGCCGGAGCTCCCCGCCGAGCAGACGTCGTTCGTGCCCACCGTGGCGCCGACCGCCGAGGTCGCGCCGCCCGCGCACGAGCCGACCGCGCCGCCGGAGGTCGACGAGCACGTCGACGACTTCATCTACCAGCCGCGCGAGGTCTGGGCGGAGCAGGAGCAGGAGGCGTTCCTCGACGAGGCCGCCGAGCAGGAGGACGACGAGCCCACGGGTACGCGCTCCGAGCAGACGACGTACATCGCCGTCGAGGAGAGCTCCTGGCCCGCCAACGACCTCACCGGCGAGTACCCCGGCCTGCGCGACGAGATCTCCGGCCAGCTGGACGGCTTCGCCGAGCCGGAAACCCCGGCCGAGCAGACCATGGTCGAGCCGCTCGACCTGGACGCGCCGCACGCCCGCAACGGCGTCTTCGAGTCGACGCTGGCCGAGGAGCCCGGCTTCACGGAGCCGGAGCCCGAGACGGCGCCCGCGCACGCCCGGCGTGAGCCGGAGGAGCGCGAGGAGTTCGAGCCGGAGCCCGAGTCCTTCCACGAGGAGCCGCAGCCCTCGTCGCACGCGGGCCCCGGATTCCGCGACGAGCCGCAGTTCAGCGGTGAGACTCAGCAGTCGTTCGAGGCCGAGCCCCAGCCGTCGTACGAGGCCGAGCCGCAGCCGTCGTACCAAGCTGAGCCGCTGCCGTCGCGCAGCCAGGAGCCGCAGCCGACGTTCGACGCCGACCCCCAGCCGGCGTACCAGGCCGAGCCGCAGCCGTCGTACCAGGCCGAGCCGCTGCCTTCGCGTCACCCGGAGCCCGTCGCCGAGCCGGCCGCCTACGCCCAGCCCTTCAGCGCCCCCGGTGCCCCCGCCCCCGCGCCGTTCTCGGCGTTCGGCGCACCGGCGGAGACGGAGATGGAGACCACCGGGCGCCAGCCCCGTGCCGTCGCCGCCGCCTTCGACCACGCCGTGGATGCGCCGAAGGCCCCGGCCAAGCCAGAACCCGTCGCCGACCGCCCGCGCTCGCTGTTCGAGCCGCTGCTCGACGCCGACGAGCCGCTGCCCCCGCTGGGCCAGACCCGCCAGCTCCCGGAAGCACCCAGCGACGACCAGCCGTTCGTGCCGAAGTTCGTCCCGAGCGACGAGCCCCTGCTCGCCGCGCCGCCGGAGCCGGAACCCGAACCGGAGCCGACCGACCTGCCGCAGCGCGTCACCGAGGCCGGCCTGCCGATCCGCGAGGCTCGCCGCACGACCCAGCAGCGGCAGCAGAGCTTCGCGGCGTTCGCGGCCTTCGAGTCGCCGAAGCAGGAGGCTCCGCCCGCACCCGCAGCAGCCCTGCCGTCCCGCCCGCGCCCCGTCGGCTACTCGCCGTCCACGGGCGGACGTCCCAACGGCGCTCCCGGCTCGTCGCGGTTCCAGCAGCCGGAGGGCTTCAACCCGCGCTCGCCGTTCGGTCCCGGCTCGGTGCTGCCGAAGTCGGACGGCCTGGCGCCCGCGGCGGACTTCGCGGTGAAGGCGACGCTGACCGGTCGCCGGTACTACACCGAGGGCTCCGCGAACTTCGTGGAGACCCGCGCCGACGTGTGGTTCCGCACCGAGGCCGACGCCGAGAAGGCGGGTTTCCGCCCGGCGCCCTGACCCTTGACGCGAAAAGGGCCCGCCAGCAGCGCGCTGGCGGGCCTTTTCGCGTAGTCCGGGTCAGCCGACCACGGTCCAGGTGTCCTTGCCGTGCAACAGCTTGCTCAGGTCCGCCGCCTTCGTGGCCTTGGCCTCGTTGACCTGTGCCCGCGCGCTGTCGTCGTACGTGGGCCGGTCCGCCCGCCGGAACACACCGGTGACGGTGTGCGTGAGGTCCTGCGTCGACAGCCGCGAGAGCGCGAACGACAGGTTCAGGTCCGACGCGTCGTGGATGACGATGTCCGAGGCGTCGACGTCCGCGGACTTGGCGACCGCGAGCCCGAAGCCCTCGCGGATCACGCAGTACTCGCCCTCACGGCCGAAGCGGATCGGCTCGCCGTCGACGACGTTGATGATCCGCCGCTGTGCCTCGTCCGCGTCCTTCAGCACGTCGAACGCGCCGTCGTTGAAGATCGGGCAGTTCTGGTAGATCTCGACGAGCGCCGAACCGCGGTGCTCTGCCGCCTGGCGCAGCACCGAGGTCAGACCGGCCTTGTCCGAGTCGATCGCGCGACCGACGAACGAGGCCTCCGCGCCCAGCGCCAGCGACACCGGGTTGAACGGGTGGTCGAGCGACCCGAGCGGGGTCGACTTGGTGACCTTGCCTTCCTCGGAGGTCGGTGAGTACTGGCCCTTGGTGAGGCCGTAGATCCGGTTGTTGAACAGCAGGATCTTGAGGTTCACGTTGCGCCGCAACGTGTGGATCAGGTGGTTGCCGCCGATGGACAGCGCGTCGCCGTCACCGGTCACCACCCACACGCTCAGGTCCGGCCGCGCCACGGCGAGACCCGTGGCGATGGCAGGCGCACGGCCGTGGATGGAGTGCATGCCGTAGGTGTTCATGTAGTACGGGAAGCGGGACGAGCACCCGATGCCCGAGACGAACACGATGTTCTCGCGCTTGAGACCCAGCGACGGCAGGAACGACTGCACGGCGTTGAGCACCACGTAGTCACCGCAGCCGGGGCACCAGCGGACTTCCTGGTCCGACTTGTAGTCCTTGGCCGTCTGCTTCTCGTCGGTGGTGGGAACTCCGGTCAAACCGGGGATCCCGAGGTCGATCGCAGTCACGCCGACACCCCCTTGATCACGTCAGCGAGCACGTCCTGCAGCTCCTCCGCCTTGAAGGGCAGGCCCTGCACCTTGGTGTACGACACGGCGTCCACCAGATACTTCGCCCTCAACAGCAACGCCAGCTGGCCCAGGTTCATTTCCGGCACGATCACCTTGTCGTACTTCCGGAGCACCTCACCCAGGTTCTTCGGGAACGGGTTGAGGTGCCGGAGGTGCGCGTGCGCGACCGGCAGGCCCAGCTTGCGGACCCGGCGTGCCGCGGCGCCGATCGGGCCGTAGGTCGAACCCCAGCCGACGACGAGCACTCGGGCGTTGCCGTCCGGTTCGTCGACCACGACGTCGGGAACCTCGATGCCGTCGATCTTCGCCTGGCGCAGGCGGACCATCCGGTCGTGGTTCTCCGGGTCGTAGGAGATGTTGCCGGTGATGTCCTGCTTCTCCAGACCGCCGATGCGGTGCTGCAGACCAGGAGTACCGGGCACCGCCCACGGCCGGGCCAGCGTCTCGGGGTCGCGCGCGTACGGCTGGAACGTCTCCGGGTCCGTCGCGAACTCGACCGACAGGTCCGGCAGCGAGTCGACGTCCGGGATCAGCCACGGCTCGGAACCGTTCGCGACCGCGCCGTCGGAGAGGAACAGCACCGGCGTGCGGTACTTGAGCGCGATCCGTGCGGCGTCGACCACGGCGTCGAAGCAGTCGGACGGGGACTGCGGCGCGACGATCGGCACCGGCGACTCGCCGTTGCGGCCGAACATCGCCTGCAGCAGGTCGGCCTGCTCGGTCTTGGTCGGCAGACCGGTGGACGGGCCACCGCGCTGCACGTCGATCACCAGCAGGGGCAGCTCTGTCATCACCGCGAGGCCGATGGTCTCGGACTTCAGCGCGATGCCGGGCCCCGACGTCGACGTCACGCCGAGCGCACCGCCGTAGGACGCGCCGAGGGCGATGCCGATGCCCGCGATCTCGTCCTCGGCCTGCACCGTGGTGATGTCGAAGTTCTTGTGCTTGCTCAGCTCGTGCAGGATGTCCGACGCCGGCGTGATCGGGTACGTGCCGAGCACGACGGGCAGCTTCGAGCGCTGCGCCGCCGCGACGATGCCGTACGCCGTCGCCGTGTTGCCGGTGATCTGGCGGTAGGTGCCGACGTTCAGCTTCGCTGGCGCCACCTCGTAGGTGACGGCGAAGGCTTCCGTGGTCTCGCCGTAGTTCCAGCCGGCGCGGAACGCCAGGACGTTGGCCTCGGCGATGTCGGGCTTCTTCGCGAACTTCTCGCGCAGGAACCGTTCCGTGCCCTCCGTGGGCCGGTGGTACATCCACGAGAGCAGACCGAGCGCGAACATGTTCTTCGCGCGCTCGGCGTCCTTCTTGCCGAGCCCGGTCTCCTCCAGCGCGCCGATGGTCAGCGTCGCCATGGCGACCTTGTGCACCTGGAACTTGTCGAGCGAGTCGTCCTCGAGCGGGTTCGAGTCGTAACCGACCTTCGTCAGGTTCCGCTTCGTGAACTCGTCGGTGTTGACGATGAGGATGCCGCCGTCCGGCAGGTCGACGACGTTCGCCTTGAGGGCAGCCGGGTTCATCGCCACGAGCACGTCCGGCCGGTCGCCCGGCGTCAGGATGTCGTAGTCGGCGAAGTGGAGCTGGAACGACGAAACGCCGGGGAGGGTGCCCTGGGGCGCGCGGATCTCGGCGGGGAAGTTGGGCTGCGTGGCGAGGTCGTTGCCGAACGCCGCCGCTTCCGACGTGAACCGGTCTCCGGTGAGCTGCATGCCGTCACCGGAGTCGCCGGCGAAGCGGATCACGACGCGATCCAGCTTGCGGGTCTCAGTGCTCATTCCTACGCCGATACCTCTCTCCAAGGGTGGCTGTGCCCCACATCGAGGGTAGTCGCCAGGACCGCCCGCCAGACCGGCCGTGTACCACCAGGCGAGACAAACGGTCTCATCTGCCGCACCGGGTTCTTAACTGAACGGTAAGCACAGCACTACCAGCGGATACCCGAATGCGGCAGACGTCACCCTCGATACCTGTTACCCAAGGTAACACCTAACGTCCGCTGATCCGAGCCTTCATCGCGGCAAGCCTCGCAGCGAACTCTGGAGTGTCGATCGAAGCGACCTGTGGCAGCAGCTCGGTCTCAACCGCTTCCGCGTGGTCGTGCATTGCATCGGTCGTCCGCATGGTCGCCTTGATGGTCCGCACGAGTGCTGCCGGAGCCTCAGCAGCCGCCTTGGCCAGCTCTTTTGCTACTGCGAGTGGGTCTTCGGCCTTCGCGTACGCGAGCCCTTTCGCGACCGCCTCGTCGGCGTCGAGGATCTGCCCGAAGAGCGTCATGGCGGTCGCGGTCTGCCGGCTGGTGATCTTCTGCAACATCCACGTCATCCCGCCGCCGGGGTGAATGCCGAGCTGGAGGAACCGCGCGTCGAACCGCGCTTTCGGCCCCGCGACCCTCAGATCGGCCGCGAGCGCGAGGTTCAAGCCGGCCCCGACCGCGGCCCCGTTGACCGCCGCGATGGTGGGGATCGTGGCGTTGGCCACTGCCAGGAATCCCTTGTAGATCAGGCGGAGGCCTTCGTCCTTGGAGTTGCCGAGCTGCGTGAGGTCCGCGCCGGCGCAGAACGCGGGCGGCGCTCCCGTGATGATCAGCGCGTTGGCCTCGCGCTCCGCCTCCGCGACCTTGTCCGCGAGCTCCTGCGACAGGTCGACGGTCAGTGCGTTGCGCCGGTCCGGATCGTTGATCGTGATCACGGCGACGGAATCGTTGTGCTCGAGCAGAACCTCAGCCATGGCCCCGAACTGTAGTGCCGCGATGCACCCGTCTGACCGGCGAAATACGGGGCAAGGCTGACGGCCACGGCACTACGGTGCCAGCGGCCGGTCCAGGAGCCGGGACAGCACCACCGTCGACACGGTCCGGTCGATGATCTCCACGGCCCTGAGCCGTTCCAGCGCGGTCTCCAGGTGATGGATGTCAGCGGCCCGGAGGTGCACGATCGCGTCCGCCGCTCCGGACACCGTGTAAGCAGCGCTCACCTCGGCCATCGGCTCCAGCCGGTGCTGGATGTCGTGCGGCGCGACGTTTCCCTTGCAGTGCACCTCGACGAACGCCTCGGTACCCCACCCGAGCGCCTCGGGGTCCACAACGGCCGTGAACCCCCGCAGAACCCCGTTGTCCAGCAGTTTGTCCACCCGCCGCTTCACCGCGGGCGCACTCAGCCCCACCTCCTTGCCGATCTCCGCGTAGCTGGATCGAGCGTTGGCCATGAGGCACGAAATGATTCGCTGGTCGATGCTGTCCACACGCAACATTCTGCCCTAGTTCACGCAATATCGCGGCGTTGTTCGAGGGTCCAGCTCACCTTTACATTTCGATCCATGACCGTATCCATCTCCGGGCCCGGCGAGCCGATCACGCTCGACATCGCGCAGCCCCTCGCGCCGACGCGCATGCCGACGACCCGTCGGTACCTCATGTGCCCGCCGACGTACTTCACGGTGGAGTACGCCATCAACCCGTGGATGGATCCCACCCAGCCCACCAGCACGACCCTGGCCGTCGAGCAGTGGACCGCCCTGAAGGAGACCTACGAGCGCCTCGGCCACGAGGTCAACGTCATCGACCCGATCCCCGGCCTCCCGGACATGGTCTTCTCCGCCAACAGCGGAACCGTCATCGACGGCCGAGTCCTGGGCTCCCGCTTCCGAGCCGCCCAGCGAGCCGCCGAGGCCGACCACTTCCGCCGCTGGTTCCTCGCGTCGGGCTACAAGTCCGTCGTGATGCCCACCGCCGTGAACGAGGCCGAAGGCGACTTCACCTGGACCGGGCAGCTCCTCCTGGCCGGCACGGGCTTCCGCACGGACCCCGGCGCGCACTCAGAGGCCCAAGAGGTCCTGGGCGTCCCGGTCGTCTCCCTGCAGCTGGTGGACCCGCGCTTCTACCACCTCGACGTGGCCCTGTTCATGCTCGACGACCAGTCTCCTTCTCCGTTGGTCGCCTACTACCCGGAAGCCTTCTCACCGGGCTCCCAGCAGGTGCTGCGCCGCCTCTTCCCGGACGCCGTGATCGCCAACGACGACGACGCGGTCTGCCTGGGTCTGAACGCCGTGTCCGACGGCAAGCACGTCGTCATGCCGGTCGAGGCCACTCACCTGGCCGAGCAGGTGGCACGCCGCGGGTTCGAGCCCGTGCTCGTGGACATCTCGGAACTGCGCAAGTCGGGCGGCGGCCCGAAGTGCTGCACGATGGAACTGCGCGGCTAGACCTCGCCCACGCAGTGCCGTTCCGCTGTTCCTGCGTGAAGGCCTAAACACCGGTTGACCTGCTCTGATGCTGCCAATGTCGTCGGCGTCGGCAGGTCACCGTCTGCCGCTCTCTGCGGCGGCCTGCCACGGCTCACGGAACATGCACGGAACAAGAAACGCCCCGAGCAAGATCATTGCTCGGGGCGTTCTCATATGAGCCTACCTGCCAAAACGGCCCTCACTCGGCGTCGCCGTAGTCCTCCTGGGAGGTGCCGCCCGTGTCGACTTGGCCAGCATCTTCGCGCGCAGTCCCGTGCTCTCGGCGCTGACGCGAAAATCGGACGACGTGAGGGGGACGTCTGATGACTGGGCAAGAGCAACACGAGTACACGGCGTCGCTGAGGGTGTTCAGCGAGTCGCTGACGTTGACGGAACTCGTTGCGGTACTTGGCGAACCCACCAGGGGCTATGACATCGGCGACTTGGTGAGTCCACGCCGCCCTGACGGTCCTCGCCGGACAAACGCTCACTGGTCTCTCGGGAGCGCTGCGCTGCGCACGCAACCACTCGACGAACACGTTGCGGAACTCGTCACGTTCGTCGAGGCGCACAGTCGTGAGTTCGACGCACTCGGGGACAAGGTCCAGATCGATGTCTTCTGCGGCGTGTTCACAGCTGACGACTCGCAGGGTGGCTTCACTCTCGGGTCCGACCTGATCCGCAGGCTGAGCGCTCTCAACCTCGACATCGGTTTTGACCTGTACTGACTCCTCCGAGTGCTCACCCGGCGTCGCCGTTGTTCTCCTGGCCCGGGAACCGGCGTCGCGCGAGGAACTGCGTGTGGCGAGACCGTCGGAACCGGAGGCAGATCCAGAGCCGAAGTCGGCGCCGGATCAGGACCGAGGTGCCACCGGAGACCCGATCCCGGACGTCAGGTCTGACGCCGACTCGGATTCCTGTGCGGACGCCGACCAGGGCGTGGATTCCAACCTCGACTCTGGCCCAGGCCCGGATCCGCAGTCCGACCCTGAACCCCATCAACCCGACTCCACCACGACGAACTCTGGTGAGGAGCCGCGACGAGCTGTTGCAGTCCGGCCGCCGGGTGGAGCGGTTCCTGTGGAGGCGCCCTGCCTCCTAGCGCCTGTTCTGGCCTGGTGTGGCTCCGTCACTGTCCGGCAGTGAACGACGGGCGTTGTCACGCGATCTTGTCGTTGGACCTCCCGTAGCTGGATCGCCTTCTGGCCGAGAAGTGACTGATGGCCGGCCACCGAGGTGGCCGGCCATCACGAACCTCGTCACCACTTGTCGGAGGTGACGATCGCCTTCAGCTGCTCGAACGTCAGCGGCGGCTGCGGCGAGTAGATCCGACCGCCCGGCGATTCGGGCACAGCGCCCGCGGGGTCCTCCTGGTTGCTGACGTCCATGACGATCATCGTCCCGTCAGGCCGCTTGAGGCCGGCAAAGTACGACTCCGCGCCGGGAGCCGGCCGCGCGGTCCCGGTCGCCAGCCGGGAACCGTCGGGCAGCGTGCTGACAACACAATCCTTCTTGCGGGAAAGCTTGCACCAGTCGCTGGGCTCGGATTCGCTGGGCTGCATCATCAGGCCGAAGCGCCCGGCGCCCCTTGCGGAGGTCAGGGTGCCGGCGATGAACGAGCCGATGCTCGGGCCCTCCAGGGGTGTCGCAGTCACTCCTGTCCCCGGCTGCGCTGTCCCCGGCTGCTTGGACGGGCGAGGCGCCGGTATACCCATCTTCTGCTCCGCCTCGAACGTAGCGGTGTCGCCGAGCACCACCTTGAACCGGGCGACCAGGTCATCCGGCGAGGTGGGGATCGGGTCGCGGGCCGTTGTCGTGGACGGTCCGATCGACGAGGTGGCCGGCGGGCTGGCGGTGTGCGTGCCCGAGTCGCCCGGCACCAGCCACACCGCACCCGCGACCAGGCACGCCACCGCGACGACGGTGGCCGCGACGGGTACCAGCCGCACGGCCCGCCGCGGCCGCACGATCGGGGCCGTGCCCGCGGCCGCGGCGTCGGCACGCCGATCCAGTTCGGCGAAGGCGTCGTGGAGGGTGCGCAGGTCACTCATGAGGTCTCCTGAAAGGTGGGGGCGGTGGCGGTGAGGTCGATACGCAGAGCGTTGAGCGCCCGGTGGATCTGGCTGCGTACGGTCGGTTCCCGGCACCCCAGCTGTGTGGCGATCTCCCTGTCGGACAGGCCCGCGTAGTAGCGCAGCACCACGGCCGCGCGCTGTTTCCTGGGCAGGCCGGCGAGACGGCGGATCATCGCGTCCCGCTCGGCCCGCTCGTCCGCGCCGTCGGAGATCACCCTCGGCTCGACCTCGGCCCGCGGGGACATGCGGGTCAGCCTTCTGCGCCAGGACAGGTACTCGTTGACGACCATCCGCCGCACGTAGGCGTGCGGCTCGTCCATTCCCGAGATCCGTTCCCAGCGCTCGAACGCCCGGCCCAGCACATCGCTCACCAGCTCCTCGGCCAGCCACGTCCGGCAGGTCAGGACCGTGGCGAACCGCATCAGCGCGGGACGCTGCCTTGCCACGTACTCAGCGAACTCCACCGGCAACTCCCGATCATCGACTCGACCTCGATTTCGCACCCCTAATGGAGAAGTGACCCCCAACGTTGCATCCGGTCTCTCAACGACTGCCGAGAGCCCTCACTCCGCACCGGCCTGGCCGAATGATCTACGGCGTAGCGTCGAAGGGGTGCCCAACATCCTCGTGATCGGCTTCGACCCGCACACCATCCCCGGCTTCGACCCGCAGCCCGTCGCCGCGGCCATCGAGCAGGGCAGCAAGGCCTTCGCCGAGCTGGGCCTCGCCGAGGACCTCTTCCTGATCGACTTCGCCGAACTGGGCGGCGCCGAAGCCAAACTCGTCGAGCGGCTCCAGCAACGGCAGTACGACGCGGTGGTCGTTGGCGGCGGCATTCGTAAGGGGCCGGGCCTGCTCGAGCTCTTCCAGTTGGTCGTCAACCTCGTGCATTGGCACCAGCCGGAGGCCGCGATCGCGTTCAACGACAACGCAGGCGACAGCCCGGACTGGGTGCTCAAGGCACTGGAGCAGCGGCGCAACCGCTAGCTTCGAGATACATGA
Source organism: Lentzea atacamensis (assembly GCF_003269295.1). GTDB lineage: Bacteria > Actinomycetota > Actinomycetes > Mycobacteriales > Pseudonocardiaceae > Lentzea > Lentzea atacamensis. Next base: position 700,341 of record NZ_QLTT01000002.1, read on the forward strand.
GCAGCAGCGCTAGAACAGGGTCTGCCAGGCCCACCAGATGAGCAGCCCGACGGCGAGCACCAGTGCGAGGGCCGCCCACCACAGCAGCACCTCGGCCAGCTCGACGCCCCACCATTTGAGGCCCCGCCACAGCCGCCGCGGCGCTGCGGTCAGCCACGCGAGGAAGCGCTTCTGCCACCACGGGCGCTGAGCCTCCAGACGTGCCTGCACCACGGCTTCCCGAGCAGCCCGGCGCCGCTCCTCACGATCTCCCACGAGCGGCATCATGCCGAGGCGAGGAGCTCGGTCAACCGGCGAACGGCGAACTCCCGGAACGGCCGCACGGGCAGAAGTCGGCACTCCGCCCCACCCGCCATCCGCGACTCAACCCCGAACGCCTCCTCGAACTCCCGCCCCACGACGGGAAAGAACCGCCCGTAGTCCCCAGCCACGTCGTCCACCACGAGCTCCGGCCCCATCACCCGCTTCTGCAGCCGCGGCGACGGCGTGAGCGCCTCGCAGTGGTGCAGGAAGCTGTTCCGCGTGTGATCAACGCCGATCAGCAGGATCTGCCCGCCCAGCGAGTGCAGGACGTCGAACGGCGACCCCGCCCCCAACGCGAACGCCAACGGCTGCGCCCGGACGATCGCCGCGGCATCGGGACCGACCGCCGCCACCGGCACGACCGGGTGCGAGGACAGCAGCGCGGAAGGCACCGCTTCGACGTACGCCGAAACAGCGCCCATCGGGGCGTTGCGGAACGCCGGAACGACGAGCGTCGGGGTTACGGCCAACAAGCTCTGAACCACGGTGGCCGCGCCTCCGTACACCTCTCCGAGACGGGAAAGCGACGAATGCACGATCAGGGGAACGTCGCCGACCGCTCCACAAGCACGCCATCCAGCGATCAAGTTCTCGCAGGTCGGCGCCATGTCCCCATCCATAACTACAGAACGTGACCACGTCACTCGATCGCGTGGTCGTCCAGCTAACCCATAACAACCGCCGGGCTTACGCCGAACTAACAGACAGCTTCGCCAGTTCGTCAGGAGGCAACGATGAACTTACGCATGGAGCAAGCGGCTCGCTGACTGTCTGTCAGCAGCGGATAGCCCAACTCATCGGAAACGTGACGAGAGTCACCCAACGGGCGCTCAGGCTTGCCTGCGCTCGTGACGCGAGGTTACGTTCTCGCCCGCCGATAACGGTTTGGTCACCGGCAGGACACAGGAACCGCAGTACGCAGGGTCCAAAGTCCCCAGGGGTCCCCCGCCCGGGTTTGCCGGAGACCAAGCTCCCCGACGCAGGAGGCTCCCCCTTGGCCCGGCACAGCAAGGCTGCCGGCCGAACCGTGTACACGGTCGTGCCCAAAGCAGAAGTGAAGGCCGGCGCGCATCGCGCCGAGGACGACAAGGTCCCGCTTGCTCACCGTGTGAGCGCCATCGTCGTCGCAGCAGGTGTCGCCGCCGGCACCGCAGCCATCGCCAACGCCGCCACCAGCGGTTCCTCCAGCGAGCTCGCTGCGGGTGCCGAGTTCGGCGCGGTTCCGGACCAGCAGCCGAAGACGGTCCAGACCATCCACGACGTGAACCCCGGTGGAGAGGTCGGCCGCCTGCTGCAGTTCCAGCAGATGTACGCCCAGCAGGCCTTCGAGCAGGCGACCAAGCTCGCCGCGGACACCCACGCCCAGCGTGAGGCCGCCGCCAAGGCCGAGGCCGAGCGTCAGGCGGAGATGCGCAAGCCGGCCAAGCAGCGCGAGATCGAGGGCTGGATCAAGGAAGCCATCAGGGTCCTGCAGGCCAACGGCACGAACATCGACAACAACAGCATCGATGAGATCTACACGATCATCATCAAGGAGTCGAACGGCAACCCCAACGCCGTCAACAACTGGGACTCCAACGCGCTGCGCGGTACGCCGTCCAAGGGTCTGATGCAGTGCATCGACCCGACGTTCCGCGCGTACAAGCTGCCCGGTTACGACAACATCCTCGCGCCGGTCGACAACATCATCGCGGGCGTCCGGTACACGTACGCGCGCTACGGCGGCTTCCACAACCACCCAGGGTTGGTCAGCATGAACCTCGGCGGCGGGTACCGGGGGTACTAAAGGTGTCAGTTTCGCCGTCTCGGGGTGCGTGAAACCCATCGGCGGGCGATGCTGTCAATCAGGTTCACCCACAAGCATGGCGGCCCTAGCGGGCGCACGCCCGGTAGTGCTCCCATCGAAGCGATCCCCGAACGCAGGGAGTGGCCGATGAACGAGCAACAGGCACGCGACGACGAGCTGGCGAAGATCCGCTCGGAGGCGACGAACTGGCTGGCCAAGATGGCCAAAGCCCAGCAACGCCCGAAAGTCGAACAGCGGCGGCCTGAGCACGACGCCATGACACCCGCGAAGAAGTAAAGGACGGCAAGAACAGGGGAGCGCCTCGGCTACGGCCGGGGCGCTTCTGCTCTGAAGGCCGACCACAGCAGGTTCAACGGGTGATCCGCCGGATGCTTCGACAGCTCGTCCGTTCGGGCGAAAACGCCCACAAGCCGCTCCAGCGAGTCATCTGAGAGCTCGACGACGCGGAGCCCGCCTCCCTCCCTCAGCTCGTTGTTCGACGCCACCACGCCCAAACCAGACGTCACGATCATGGCTCCCTGGACGAGGTTCGAGCGCAGCAGCGAGATGCCGTACTGGATCTCATCGATCTCGGCCGCGATGTCGAGCCCCTGCCGGTAGTCGGGCCCGAACCAGCCGCGCAGGAACTCCGCGATCAACCCCGCCCCCGGCACCACCAAGGGGATCGACCGGAGCTGAGGTACCCGCACGCGGGTGCCGACAACCGCCTCCGGCAGGTTCGTCAGCAACGCCAGGCCGCCGCGCCGCCACTCGATCACGTCGAACTCGGGGCGCTCCCAGCCCGCGCCGGCCCGCGTCACGACGCTGCCGCACACGAGGTCGACCTCCTGCGTCTCCAGCTTCGTCCAGATGTCCTTCGTGCGGATGTGCACGACCTTGAGGTCCACGTCGCGCTCGCGGAACTCGTCGGCCACGTGGTGCCACGCCTTCGCGAGGGTGTCGAGCATGTATCGCGTGGTGCCGACGGTGACGGTCGTGCCGAGCTTGCGGCGGCACTCGTGAATTCCGTCGAGCCACTCCGCGAGCGTGTCGCGCGCCAATTCGACGAGCGACTCACCGGTCGGCGTGAACAGCACGTCTTTTCCGCGTCCCTGCTTCACCACGAGCGGTTCACCGCACAGTTGCTGGAAGTTCCTGTTCAACGTGTCCAGCTGCTTCTGCACACTCGACTGCTCGCGCCCCAGTGCCCGCGCCGCCCGCAGTGCCGATCGGGTCTCGTGAACGGTCAAGAGCGTCCTGAGCTGGTCCATCGTGGTATCCAGGAGAGCGCCGGGCATGTTCAGCAGACGGTGCAGGGAGGTGCTCGTGGGAAGCACCAACTGGGACGAGCCGGACATCGGAACCCTCTCTGGTGTTCTACCGATCAGTTGAACTGAACTTGACCGCATTTCGCAGGGAAATTATCTGCAGATCCTGTCCGTAAATCTCTGGACACTTATCGCGGGGTGTACAAAACTATCTCCGGCGACCACGCGTGGGAGCCGATTCCGGGGGGAATCATTGGGGGGTGGGGGTCCGCCAGGCGCAAGCTGGTGGACCCCCAAGTATTACCCTCGCTGGTTGTGACCGTTTCCGCTCGCCTGGACTGGGGCACCACCTACCAGGTCACCGTCCTCGAACTCGGGCTCGCCTGCTGCGGAGTCGAAGTGATGGCAGCTCTCGACCGCCTTCCCGACCTCGGCGTCACGCCGGTCGGCGACGCGGGCGAGGCGCACGTTCTCGTTGTCTCCGGCACCGTCACGGACGCCATGTTGCCCGCTGTGATCCGCAGTTACGAGGCCATGCCCGAACCTCGCTACGTGATCTCCGTGGGCGCCTGCAGCAACACCGGCGGCCCGTACTGGGATTCCTACAGCGTCACCAAGGGCATCGACCAGGCTCTGCCGGTCCACGTCGCCGTGCCCGGCTGCCCGCCTCGCCCCGAAGCGCTGCTCGAAGGCCTCAAGGCGCTGCACGGACTGGTGAACTCGTGAGCACCGCGAAGACCGCCTTCGGACAGACCGTCCACCACGTCGAGCTCGCCGACTGGCTCACCACGGCGGCCGAACACCACCGGAACGGCTGCGTGATGTTCGACTGGCTCGGTGTCGAGGACGCGGGCCGGCCGGGCGCCGCCGGACAGCGCCACGCGGTGTTCCTGCACGTCATCGACCCGCAGACGCGTGAGGGCGTGATGCTGCGGACCGAGATCGGCGAGAGCGACTCGCTGCCGGGCGTCGCCCACCTCTGGAAGGGCGCGCACTGGCACGAGCGCGAGGCCGCCGAGATGTTCGGCATCACCGTCGACGGCGAGCCCGAGCACCTGCTGCTGCCCGACACCTTCCAGGGCCACCCGCTGCGCAAGGACTTCGTGCTGGCCTCCCGTGTCGTGCGCCCGTGGCCGGGCCGCCTCGAACCGGGCGAGGACAACACGAGTGCCCCGAGCCGCCGCCGCACCGCACCACCAGGCGTGCCCGACCCGTCCTGGGGCCCACGCCGTGAAGAGGAGCAGTCGTGACGAACCTTCCGCCGCGTACCAGGGGCGTCATCGCGCTGTTGGAGGCCAACTGCACGGTCTGCATGATCTGCGCGCGCGAGTGTCCTGACTGGTGCATCCACATCACGAGTCACACCGAGGTGGAGCAGCAGCCGGGGAGTGCCCGCCCGCGCAGCCGCAACGTGCTCGACCGGTTCGCGATCGACTACGGCCAGTGTCTCTACTGCGGCATCTGCGTCGAGGTCTGCCCGTTCGACGCCCTGCACTGGGCGCCGGAGTTCGGCTATCCGGGCACGGGCTCGATCGACGGCGAGGGTGCCGTCGCGGAGCTGGTCCACGAACGGGACGTGCTCGCCACGTGGGTCGAGAAGGTGCCGCCGCCACCACCGCTCGACCCGGCCGCGGAGGCTGCGCCGGAAACGGCGACAGGAACCGGCAGGAGGCCTGGTTCGTTGAGAGGTAGGACGTAACAGACCCGGAGGCGTAACCGTGCACAAGCACTTCAACGGGTTGAAGACGGCCTTGCTGCTCGGCGGGATGAGCGCGCTGATCATCGTGATCAGCGGGCTGTTCGGCCGGACGGCACTGGTCATCGGCCTGGTGTTGGCCTTGGGCGTGAACGCCTACGCGTACTTCAACTCGGACAAGCTCGCGCTGCGGGCGATGCGGGCGATACCCGTGTCGCAGGTGGAGCAGCCCGTGCTCTACGCGATCGTGCGTGAGCTGTCGCAGAAGGCGCGCCAGCCGATGCCGAGGCTGTACCTGAGCCCGACCATCGCACCGAACGCGTTCGCGACCGGCCGCAACCCGCGCAACGCGGCCGTGTGCTGCACCACTGGCATTCTGGACCTGCTCGACGAACGTGAGCTGCGCGCCGTGCTGGGCCACGAGCTCGCGCACGTCTACAACCGCGACATCCTGATCAGCTGCGTCGCCGGCGCGCTCGCGGGCGTGATCACGATGCTCGCGAACCTCGCGATGTTCGCCGGCATCTTCGGCGGCGGCGATGACGACGACGGCCCCGGCCCGTTCGGCCTGCTGCTGATCGCGCTGCTCGGCCCGATCGCGGCCACCGTGGTGCGCCTGGCCGTGAGCCGGTCGCGCGAGTTCCAGGCCGACCAGTCCGGCTCCGAGCTCACCGGCGACCCGCTGGCACTGGCGAGTGCGTTGCGCAAGATCGAGCTGGGGACGCGGGCGGCGCCGCTCGCACCGGAGCCGGAGGTGGTGTCGCAGAGCCACCTGATGATCGCGAACCCGTTCCGCCAGGGGGAGCAGTTCGCGAAGTGGTTCTCGACCCACCCGCCGATCGCCGACCGCATCCGCAGGCTCGAGGAGATGGCCCGTCGTTAACGGGTGCCCTTCGCCACGGCCATGAGGTACTCGCCGTACCCGGACTTGCCGAGCTTCTCACCGAGCGCGTAGCACTCCTGCGCGGAGATGAAGCCCATGCGCAGCGCGATCTCCTCGGGACACGCGATCCGCACACCGGTCCGGTGCTCCAGCACCTGCACGAACTGCCCGGCCTCGAGCATCGAGTCGTGCGTGCCGGTGTCGAGCCACGCGAACCCGCGGCTCAGGTCCACGAGGTGCGCCCGGCCCTCGCGCAGGTACGCGAGGTTGACGTCGGTGATCTCCAGCTCGCCGCGCGGCGACGGCTTGAGGCTGCGGGAGATGTCGACCACACCGTTGTCGTAGAAGTAGAGCCCGGTGATCGCCCGGTTCGACTTCGGCTGCGCGGGTTTCTCCTCGATGGAGAGGAGCTTGCCGTTCGCGTCGACCTCGCCCACGCCGTACCGCTCGGGATCCTTCACCTGGTACCCGAACAGCACGCAGCCATCCAAAGTGGACGCGTGGTGCTGCAGCGTGCTGGAGAAACCCTGGCCGTAGAAGATGTTGTCGCCCAGCACCAGCGCGACGTCGTCGTCACCGACGAAGTCCGCGCCGATGATGAACGCCTCCGCGAGCCCGTTCGGCGCGGCCTGCTCGGCGTAGGCGAAGCTCATGCCCCACTGGGACCCGTCGTCCAGCAGCCGCCGGAACAGCGGTAAGTCCGTCGGCGTGGAGATGATCAGCACTTCCCGGATGCCGGCCAGCATGAGCACCGACAGCGGGTAGTAGATCATCGGCTTGTCGTACACCGGCAGCAGCTGCTTGGAGACCGCCTGCGTGATGGGGTGCAGGCGGGTCCCGCTGCCACCGGCGAGGACGATGCCCTTCACCGGTAGTTGGTGAACTGGAGGGCGATGCCGAAGTCGTTGCCCTTGAGCAGGGCGATGACGTCCTGCAGGTGGTCCTTCTTCTTGCCGGACACCCGCAGCTGGTCACCCTGGATCTGCGCCTGAACGCCCTTGGGACCCTCGTCGCGAATCTTCTTGGCGATCTCCTTGGCCTTCTCCGACGAGATGCCCTGCACGAGGTTTCCCGTGACCTTGAACACCTTCCCGGACACCGCGGGCTCGCCCACCTCGAACGCCTTCATCGAGATGTTGCGCTTGACCAGCTTCTCCTGGAAGACGTCGATCGCCGCCTTGCAGCGCTCCTCGGTCTCGGAGGTGAAGGTGATCGCCTCCTCGCCGGCCCAGGCCACTGTGGTGTTGGTCCCGCGGAAGTCGAAGCGCGTGCTCAGCTCCTTGGCCGCCTGGTTGAGCGCGTTGTCGACCTCCTGCCGGTCCACCTTGCTCACCACGTCGAACGACGGGTCCGCCACGACTTCACTCCTCAACGATCTCGGGGTCACAGCCAGCGTCGATGCTACTGGGGTACCCCGATTTGGGGCCTCCCGAAGGGGTTATGTATTGTTCTGCCCGCACCGTTACGGCGGTGTGGGGCGGGTTGCCCGAGCGGCCAATGGGAGCGGACTGTAAATCCGTCGCGAAAGCTACAGAGGTTCGAATCCTCTACCCGCCACAGCAACGATGGGCCTCTGACCAAGCTGGTCAGGGGCCCATCGTCGTACATCGGCTGTTGTTGCAGAGGGGGACGCTGTGCGCACGCAGATGGCAACCGAAGCGGGAAGATCGACGGCGCCCAGCGAGGACCGCGCGATCGTGGGCCCGAACCTCCTCGCCGTGCTGGACGGCGTGACGGCGAAACCGGAGACCGGCTGCGTGCACAGCGTCGGCTGGTTCGCCGACCAGCTCGCCGCGGAACTGCTGCGGTTCGCGCACCTCGACCCGGCTGCGTCGCTGGCAGAGGCCATCAGGCAGACCGGCGAGCTGCACTCGGACGGCTGCGATCTCGATCATCCGGACAGCCCCAGCGCGGCCGTGGGTCTCGTCCAGATCAAGGACGACGTGCTGCGGTACCTGGTGCTGGGTGACGCCACCGTCGTGGTCGGCACCAAGCGCGAGTTGCACGTCGTGAGCGACACCAGCACCAACCGCACGGCTGGCGCGGACCCCGGCGCCGTCTCGCACGCGCGGACGGGTGCAATCCCGCTGCCGGACGTCCGGCGGGTCGCGATCCTCTCCGACGGTGCCGCGCGGGCGGTCGAGCTGTTCAATCTCTTCGATTGGCCCAAGGCGCTCGAACTGATGGCGGAGAACGGCCCGGACGATCTCATTCGCAAAATGCGTCAGGTTGAAAAGGAAGACGTCAAGGCTGTCGATTGGCCGCGCAAGAAGGTTTCTGACGACGCGACGATCGTCTATCTGGACCGCTAGCCCTGGCTCGATGGCGGCTGAGCTTTCCGCGCTGGACGTGGTCCTGCGAAACGCGTGCCACGTCCGGCTCGTGGAGGTCCGCGCGTCCAGGCGTGCGATCGTCGTGGACCTGGCGGAGCCCGAGCGCGATCGCCTGCGCAAGGCGATGGCGGTGAGGTCGTTTTCCGGCATGGTGTGCGCGTGCATGGGTGACGTGCGGTTCGAGGTCCTCGACGCGCGACGCGAGCGCCTTGCCGTGGTGCTCCTCCACCACGGGATCACGCTGGCCTGGAGTGACTGGGACGGTCACGGGGTCCTCGCGGACGGCAGGGTGTTGCTGCGCTGGCTGCACGAGCACGGCTTGACGAAGCGGCAAATCGGGAAAGCCGAAGCTCCCAGCTGGGACGAGGTCGCATACCGCTTGCTCAATGCTCAAGAGCCGGGCCGCGCCGCTGTGCTGGATCCTTACCAAAAAGTGCGTACCTGACAAAATAGTAGGTACTTGTCGCGTCAACAGTGGCGAACCGAGTATTGCCGCATGGCGGAGATCAAGAAAGTGAGCGTGCTCGGCCTCGGCCGGATGGGCGGTGCGCTCGCCGCGGCCCTCGTCGGAGAGGGCCACGACGTGACGGTGTGGAACAGGACGCCGAAGACGCTGCCCGGCACGAAAAGCGCTGCCACGCCGGGAGAAGCGTTCGAGGCGGCGGATGTCGTCGTCACCTGTCTGTCCACTCACGACGTTCAGCAGCCGTTGCTGAGCAAGAACATCAAGACGTTGGTCAACCTGACCTCCGGCACACCGGAGCAGGCCCGCGCCACCGCGCGGTGGGCGCAGGACAACGGCGTCGAGTACGTCGACGGCGTGATCATGGCTGTGCCGCAACAGATCGGCACGCCGGGAGCGAAGATCCTGTACAGCGGTCAGCGGGAGCACCACGTCCTGCACGCGTTCGGTGAGCCGGTCCACCTGGGCGAGGACGCCGGGATGGCCGCGCTCCACGACCTGGCCCTGCTCGGCGTCATGTGGTCGGCGTTCGCCGGCTACCTCCAGGCCGTCGCGTTGCTGGGCACGGAGGGCGTCACGCCGCAGCAGTTCACGCCGATGGCCGTGGAGTTCCTGAACGAGATGGGCGTCCTGCTGCCCGAGATGGGCGAGGAAACCCGGCACCGCGTCTACGAGACCGACGTGTCCGCGGTGGACATCAACGTCTCCGGCCTGCGCATGCTCGCCGACACCGCCGCGCAGCAAGGTGTCGACGCCGCCCTGCCGGAGGCACTGCACGACCTGTTCCGGCGCGCCCAGCAGAAGGGCCACGGCGCGCACAGCATCGCGAGCGTCATCGAGGTGATCCGATGAAGTACCTGGGGAAGAAGGCCGTCGTCACCGGCGGCACGCACGGCATGGGCCGCGCGGTGGTGGACAAGCTGGTCGAGGGTGGCGCAGAGGTCGTGCTGACCGGCCGCAAGATCGAGCTGGCGGAGGGGATCAAGGCCCACGCCATCCGGTCCGACGCGGCGAACCTCGACGACATCACCAAACTCAAAGACGAAGTCGCACAACGGTTCCAGGAGATCGACCTGCTCTTCATCAACGTCGGCCACGCGACGCTGCACGAGTTCCACGAGGTCACGCCCGACGACTACGACCGCACGTTCGACGTGAACACCAGAGGTGCGTTCTTCACCGCTCAACAGCTGGCGCCGCTCATCAAGGAAGGTGGCTCGATCGTCTTCACCACGTCGATCGCGCAGACCGGCGGCACCAAGGGGATGAGTGTCTACTCCGGTGCCAAGGCGGCGGTCCGGTCGTTCGGGAGGTCGTTCGCGGCTGAGCTGGCGCCCAGGAACGTCCGGGTCAACGTCGTCAGTCCCGGCTTCATCGACACGCCCTCCATGGGCGTGACCGGTGTGCCGCAGGACGTTCTCGAAGCCTTCAAGCGGGAGGGCGACGAGATCACGCCGCTCAAGCGCCACGGCAAGGCGGACGAAGTGGCCGACGCCGTGCTCTTCCTGGCGTTCGAGGCCACCTTCACCACGGGTGCCGACCTGCCGGTCGACGGCGGTCTCGGCCAGGGGATCAGCGCCTGAGAAAAAATCTTCGACGAACCTGTCACACCTCCGTCGCGCCTCGGGTCAACAGGGCAGAAGACGACGAAGACAGGGAGAACGAAGATGAGGATCGCCAACCCGATCATGTCCTTGCCCGGCGCGATGAAGGCCCTGCTGGACCTCTCGGCGTCCGCCGCCAACACCGGGCTGGACGCTGATCTCGTGGAGTTGATCTGCCTGCGGGTCAGCATCATGAACGGCTGCGGGGCCTGCATCGACTACCACAGCAAGTTGCTGCGCAAGGCGAACGTGACGGACGAGCGGATCTACGCCGTCGCCGGCTGGCGTGAGGTGCCGTACTACACCGACGCGGAGAAGGCGGCGTTCGCACTCGCCGAGGAGATGACGCGTGTGCACGTCAGCGACGCCGTGTGGAACGAGGCGGCGAAGCACTACAGCGAGGACCAGCTCGCGGGACTCACGATCGCCATCGGCGCGATCAACCTGTGGAACCGGATCAACGTGGCCACGCAGCAGAAGGTGGCCTGAGTCCGAAGAAGGTTGAAGCCGGCGCGCAAGAGCTTCCTCTCTCTTGCGTGCCGGCCTCAGCGCGCAGCATACCCCATCTCGAACAAATGTTCGATCTTTGGGCGATCAACACGCCGATCAACTGGCAGCGAGTGCCGCCCGGCCGTCGTCGGTCAGTTCCGCGCAGACGCGCCGGCCGAACGAGGTGGGCCGCGTCGGGCGCAGCAGTCCGGCGTGCACGAGATCGTGCGTCGCCATCTGGTCGCAGCAGGGCAGTCCGTCGACGTACAGCTCGGGTTCCACCCCGCCTGTGACCTCGGCACGCCCTGCGGCGACAGCCCTCAGCATCGCCCTTGCTCTTCCGCTCAGTTCCATCTCGACCCCCCAGGCTGTGGTGTCCGAATCGCTAACCCCTTTGTCGTAATAGAGGCCGGATTCGTTCCACAAGTACGGCGTCGTTTGGGTTCTTCACTTGTGCGAACGAGGCAAGCATGTCTCATTAGGCCGTTCGGGTCACTTAGACACGCCGGGGAAAGAGCGCAAAGCAGGGCGGCGAACCCACAGCGTCCAGGCCGGCCGGTACCCGTGCGAGTACCAGAACGGCGTAGAGCGCGGGTTCGGCAAAGCGTGGTGGAGCAGCGTCGATGCCACCCCGGAGCGGTCCAGAACGGCGTGCACGTGCGCCACGAGCGCGCTGCCCGCTCCACTGCGCCGGGCGTCGGGTCGTACGCCGAGATGCCCGAGATACGCGAACGGGCGGCCGGTCGCGTACCGCTCGATCCAGAGCGCGTCCTCCGGCATGTCGACGTAGACCATGCCGACGGGCGTGTCGCCGCGAACCGCCAGCCACATCGACTCGGTGGGGCGGTCCAGCACGGTGGCCAGTGCGGTGCGCAGGTGCTGAGCGCTGTTCGGGCGTTCGGAGACCATGCCGAACGCGGAGTCGTACCTGATGGTCTCGAGGTTGAGCTCGACCGCGACGTCCAGGTCGGCGTGCGTCGCCGGACGGACTCGCACGTCCGACAGCCGTGGCGGAACGGGATGACCGGCGCGTCGTTCGGCGATCACGACCAACGGCGCGAAACCGTGCCGGATCAGAGGAAGCGCGTCGGCGGTCTCGTGGCTCGGCAGCGTCACGATCGCCGCGGTGTCCGGGTCGTCCACGCCGGTGAGCCGGGTCTCCCACTCGTCGAGCAGCGCCGGCAGGTCCCAGCCCGGCCGCCAGTCCAGGCCGTGCACCCGCAGGGCTGACCAGGTCGGCAGCAGCGAGTCCTCAGCCACCTCGCGGTACGAGAAAATCTCGGTCACTGCCTCATCTGAACATGGCAGGGTCGGGCAGGTGGAGATCTTCGTAGTGGATTCGTTCACCGACCGGCCCTTCGCGGGCAACCCGGCCGGTGTTGTGCTCCTGACGGAACCCAGGGACGACGCCTGGATGCAGAACGTCGCAGCCGAGATGAAGCACGCCGAAACGGCGTTCGTCACCCCCGACAACCACCTCCGCTGGTTCACGCCGGAGGTCGAGGTGGACCTCTGCGGGCACGCCACTCTCGCCACCGCCCACGTGCTGGGCGGGGAGCAGAAGTTCACCACGCGTAGCGGCGTCCTCACATGCGTGAATGACGATGGGTGGATCCGGATGGACTTCCCGGCGGACCCGCCAGAGTTGATTGACCCGCCAATCGGACTAGCGGAAGCGCTGCCACATGCGACGATCAAGTCCGTGGCGCGTGGGCGCTTCGACTACCTGATCGAGTTGGAAAGCGCGGCCGAGGTCCGTTCCTTGCGACCTGATGTCCAAGGACTGACACAGATTTCGTCACGCGGTGTGATCGTGACCGCCATCGGAGACGGCGATGTGGACGTCGTGAGCCGATGCTTTTATCCGGCCGTCGGCATCCCGGAGGACCCCGTCACCGGTTCAGCCCACTGCACGCTGGCGTCCTATTGGGTGCCTCGGCTTCAGCGCGCTGACCTGCTGGCGGAGCAGGCGTCGCCGCGAGGAGGGTTCGTCAGGGCGACCCTCGCCCAAGATCGCGTATTGCTCTCGGGGCAAGCCGTGACGGTGCTTCGGGGGCACCTGAGTGTGTAACCACGACTGGGTGAATCGACGTCACTAGGGGTGCTCGACCTGCCATTTCGTCCCCCGAGCGGGGTACATTGGTGCCCCTGGAGGGGTCCTGATCGCCAAGTGCGGGACCCCTCAGTCACGCCTAGAGGTCCCCCCACCCCAGGCCGACGAGGAGGCTGGATGTCCGACCGAGCGTCGGCCCCCGTGTCGGACTCGGCCGCCTGGTCGGCCAAGTCGACCAACCGCGCGTTCAGCGCGTTCGCCGTCACCCTCCTGGTGGCCGGCGTCGTCTGCGCGGGCATGGTCGCGGCCTGGCTTCCGGACAAAGAGACCACATCTCTCTTCTGGATCGGCCCGCTGCTCGTCGTCGGCTTCCTGCTGGCCGAGCAGCTCGCGATCAACGTCGACGTCCGCAGCGGCGTCGCGTGGACGATCTCCTTCACCGAGATTCCGCTGGTGCTGGGGCTTTTGGTGGCCCCGTTCGAGGTCGTGCTCGCCGCGCACGTGGTCGCCGGTGTGGGCACGTTGCTCGGCAGGCGGATCCTGGACCGCGCCGTCTACAACGCGGGCCTCATGTTCATGGAGATCTCCGTCGCGTTCGCCGCCGCGGAAGCCGTGAAACGGATGATCGGCGCGGGCGGGCCGTTCTGGGCGGGCGCGTTCGTCGGCACGATCACCGTGCCGCTGCTCGCGAGCGTGCTGGGCCTCTGCGCGTTGCGGCTCATGGGCAAGTCGATGCGCGTCGGCAACAGCGTCCGTCTCGTGCTGCAGACGCTGGTCGTGGCGCTGCTGAACACCTCGGCCGGTCTCGTCGGCTACCAGATCGTCGCCACCACCGCGTGGGGCGGCGTCCTGATCATCCTGGTGCTCGCGGGCATCGTGGCCACCTACCTCGCCTACTCCGGACTGTTGCGCGAGCAGCGCGACCTCGAAGCGTTGAGCGAGGTCAGCCTCCGTGTCGCGAGGTCGGGACAGCACGGCACCGGCCCGCGCCAGCCGGACGACGACCTGACGACGGGCGTCGAAGAGGACGAGTGGCAGCAGATCGCGGAACGCATCCGCGAGCAGCTCAACGCCAACCGCGTCGTGCTGCGCCTGCGCACCGACCCGCAGGAAGCCATGATCACCCTCGTCGCCGGCGAACCGCTGCCGGACGAGATGACGGCGACCGACCCGCGGGCCGTGCGCGAGGACCCGATCCTGCAGCTTCCCGGCACGCACGTCCGCTACTACCGCGTGGCCGACGCGACCGAGGACGTCACCGAGGCCCTGCTGCGCCGCGATGTGCAGGAGGCGCTCGTCGTCCCCTTGCGCGGCGCCACTCAACTGCTCGGCGCCGTCGAGGCGCACGACCGGCTGTCCCGCTGGCGCGGCTTCGGCAAGGCGGACATCCAGCTGTTGCGGACGCTGGCCTCGCACCTCGCGACGGCCGTCGACAACCGGCGCCTGCTGGCCCGGTTGCGGCACGACGCCTACCACGACCCGCTGACCGGCCTGCTGAACCGGCCGGGCTTCCGCGAGGCGTGCGCGGAGCCGTTGCGCGACTCCCAGAGCGGAGTGGTGCTGCGGATCGACCTCGACATCTTGTCGACCGTGTCCGATGCGCTGGGCCAGGCCTGGGGCAATCGGATGGTCGTCGCCGCCGGACGCCGGCTGCGTGACGCTCTCGGCGCGGACGTGCCGCTGGCGCGGTTGGAGGGTGGCGCTTTCGCGGCGTACCTCGACGACGCGCGTGCCGCCACCGCGCACGAGACGGCGGAGAAGCTGCGGGCTGGCCTTTCCGTGCCCTACCCCGTCGATCGGCTCACGGTCGAGGCTTCCGCGGTCGTCGGTTACGCGTCCAAGGCGGACTCCGAGACCGAGGACCCGGACCCGGACGCGTTGCTGCAGCGGGCGGACGTCGCCGTGCGCGCGACGTCGGAAGGCACGCCGGTCAAGGCCTACGCGCCGAGCATGGGCCAGATCTTCCTGCGCCGCTTCCAGCTCGTGACGCAGTTCCGCCAGGCCGTCGAGACCGGCCAGATCTCGGTGCACTACCAGCCGAAGGTCGCCCTGCCGTCGCGTCAGGTCGTGGGCGCGGAAGCCCTGGTGCGCTGGACGCATCCGGAGTTCGGCCGCGTCGACCCGGACGAGTTCGTGCCGGCCGTCGAGGCCACCGGTCTCGTGGACGTGCTCACGGACTTCGTGATGGACCGCGCGCTCGAACGGGTGCGGCGCTGGCTCGACCGCGGGCTGCGGATGTCCATCGCGGTGAACCTGTCCGTGCGGACGCTCGCCGACGAGGACTTCCCGAACCGCGTGGCGGACGCCCTCGCGCGCCACGACGTGCCCTCGGGCCTGCTGACCTTCGAGCTCACCGAGTCGGGCGTCATGGCCGATCCCGAGCGTGCTCTGCCGGTGCTGCGGCGCCTGCACGCGATCGGTGTCGTGCTGGCGGTCGACGACTTCGGCACCGGCTACTCGTCACTGGCGTACCTGCGGCAGCTGCCGGTGGACGAGGTGAAGATCGACAAGTCGTTCGTGCTCGGGATGGGCACGGATCTGGGCGACATGGCCGTGGTCCGGTCGATCGTGGAGCTCGGGCACTCGCTCGGTCTCGTCGTTGTGGCAGAGGGTGTTGAGGACGACGCGGCTCGCGACCAGTTGGTCGGGATGGGCTGCGACGTGGCTCAGGGCTACCTGATCTCGCGTCCCCTGTCCGAGGACCGCTTCGAGGCGTGGCTGCGCGCACGAACGGTGCAGGTCAGGGGTGCCCGCGATGAGACGGTGCTCACGCTGGTGCACTAGAGGCACCCCCTGATTTCGTTCTTCGCCAAGGGATGTTGTAGAGTTCTCCTCGCTCGGCAAGAACGAAAGAGCAAGCCCCTTTAGCTCAGTCGGCAGAGCGTCTCCATGGTAAGGAGAAGGTCTACGGTTCGATTCCGTAAAGGGGCTCCACTACTGGCCGCGGTGCTGAGCATCGCGGCTGTGGTGTGTTAAAGCGGTGTAGCTCAGTTGGTAGAGCAAGCGGCTCATAATCGCTGTGTCGCCGGTTCAAGTCCGGCCACCGCTACGTGAGTGGGTGGGGTCTGTCCGCGAAGAGCGCGGACCTTCCTCACTCCGCAGTAACATTCCCTGGGGGCTTCGCCCCCCAGACCCCCGGCCTCGCGCTCGGTGAGCAGGTTGACCCGGGGGATCAGGAATCGGGCAGCAAGTTCGTTGCCCACCCCCGCCAGGCGGTAAGCCCGTACTGGGTTCTCGGGGTCCATGTGCTCTCAGGAAGGCAAGGACCGTGGCTGCAACCGACGTACGCCCGAAGATCACCCTCGCGTGCGAGGAGTGCAAGCACCGGAACTACATCACCAGGAAGAACCGGCGCAACGACCCGGACCGCCTGGAGATCAAGAAGTTCTGCCCGAACTGCAAGACGCACCGCGCGCACAAGGAAACCCGCTGAGCGCGTAGCGAGCTTTCGCACGAGGCCCGTCCCACACCTGGGGCGGGCCTCGTCGCATATAGGCTCTTCGGGTGCCTCTTGACCCCTCCTTCATCGGACGCAGCTATCCGCCGTCGCAGCCCTACGACGTGAGCCGCGAGAAGATCCGCGAGTTCGCCGACGCCATCGGCGCCACCAGCCCGGCCTACCGCGACGCCGAAGCCGCGAAGGCGCTGGGGCACGGGGACGTCATCGCGCCGCCGACGTTCGCGATCGTGGTGGCGATGAAGACGAACGAGACGGTCATGTTCGACCCCGAGCTGAAGCTCGACTACAGCCGCGTCGTGCACGGCGACCAGAACTTCACCCACCACCGCCCCATCACCGCGGGCGACCAGCTCGTGAGCGTGGCGCACATCGACGCCATCACCTCCCGCATGGGCAACGACATGATCACCGTGCGGACCGAGATCAGCACCGTCGAGGGCGAGCCCGTCACGACCGCCAAGTCGATGCTCGTCGTGAGGGGAGAAGACGCGTGAGCCCGACGATCGTCACCGAAGTCGGTACCGAGCTGCCGCCGCTGTCCGTGCGTCTCACGCGCGCCGATCTGGTGCGCTACGCGGGCGCCTCGCTGGACTTCAACCCGATCCACTGGAACGAGAAGACCGCGAAGGACGTCGGCCTCCCGGACGTCATCGCGCACGGCATGCTCACCATGGCCGTGGCGTCGCGGATCGTCGCCGAGTGGATCGGCGACCCCGGCGCGATCGTCGAGTACGGCTGCCGGTTCGGCCGGCCGGTCGTGGTGCCCAACGACGACGAGGGTGCGCTGGTCGAGGTGACCGCGAAGGTCACCAAGGACCTCGAAGACGGAACTGTGAAGGTCAACATCAACGCGAGTTTTGACGGCAAGTCGGTGTTGACGGGCGCCTTCGCCCGCGTGCGCGTCGGTTGATCATGTGATCAAGCACACCGCCGGGTGTCGGGGTCCGGTGGTGTTTGCGGTGCTCACGCCGGATTCGGGGCCGGGTCGTTGTGCAGTTGCACGACCCTGATTCGTGTTCTCGGCACTCGTGTGGGTAGGCTGTGCGACAGGCCGCTCGACAGATGCTTGGGCGGTCTGGTTGGAGTGGTCCGGGCAGGCTCCCGTACACTTCCAATGTTGTGGCCAGGGGATCTCTCTCGGGATCCCGAAGGGGCGTAGCTCAACTGGCAGAGCAGCGGTCTCCAAAACCGCAGGTTGCAGGTTCAAGTCCTGTCGCCCCTGCTGTCGAAGCGTCATGGGTGGAGTGGAGGACGGCATGAGCGAGGGCCGCGAGCAGGACCAGCCGGAGGAGCGCGAAGGCGCTGTCCGGCCGTCCACTGCTGCGGCGCGGCGTGAACGTCGTGCCTCCTCTCGCCCGGCCGCCCGCAAGGACGGCAGCAGCGCTGAGTCGAAGAAGAGCGTCGTCAAGTCCGACGAGTCGGACGAGGACGCGAAGAAGGGTCGCCCGACGAAGGCCCGTGACGGACAGGAGAAGCGTCCCTCGCTGATCGGGCGGGGCTTCCGCTACATCCGCGAGGTCATCGGCGAACTCCGCAAGGTGATCTGGCCGACGCGCAAGCAGCTCGTCACGTACACCGGTGTCGTGCTGGTCTTCGTGATCTTGATGACCGCGATGGTGTGGGCTCTCGACCTCGGCTTCGGCGCGGCTGTTTTCGAGCTGTTCGGCTGAGCCGGACAGCTGCCGCTGCAATCAGGAAGCGAGATCCACAGTGACCTCCGATAACGGCGTCGACGCCCAGGAGCTGACCGACCTCACCGACGACGAGGTGTCCGAGGACACCGCGGTCGACGAGACGGTCGAGTCGGAGGACACCGAGGCCGCCGAGTCCGAGGACGTCGACGTTCTCGCGATCGACGAGACGCCGATCGACGAAGAGATCGCCGACCCCGCCGAAGAGCTGCGTCAGGCCCTGCGCCACGCGCCCGGCGACTGGTACGTCGTGCACTCGTACGCCGGCTACGAGAACAAGGTCAAGGCGAACCTCGAGACTCGTATCCACACGCTCGACATGGAGGACTACATCTTCCAGGTCGAGGTGCCGACCGAAGAGGTCACCGAGATCAAGAACGGCCAGCGCAAGCTGGTGCAGCGCAAGGTGCTGCCCGGCTACATCCTGGTCCGCATGGAGCTCACCGACGCGTCCTGGAGCGCCGTCCGCAACACGCCGGGCGTGACCGGGTTCGTCGGAGCCACCTCGAAGCCCTCGCCCCTCACGATCGACGAGGTGCTGAAGTTCCTGCTCCCGCAGCAGGAGCAGAAGCCGGCCGAGGGCAAGAAGGCCGCTTCCACGGCCGCGCCGAAGCCGACCATCGAGGTCGACTTCGAGGTCGGCGAGTCGGTCACCGTCATGGATGGCCCGTTCGCCACGCTGCCCGCGACGATCAGCGAGGTCAACGCGGACGGCCAGAAGCTGAAGGTCCTGGTGTCGATCTTCGGCCGGGAGACGCCGGTCGAGCTGTCGTTCAGCCAGGTCTCCAAGATCTGAGCGATCCCCTCCTCGGGAGGGGGTCGATCGGCCACGCTGCGGCTGGCAGGGCCGCGCGCGGACACCGCAATAACAGGAAGTACGGACAATGCCACCCAAGAAGAAGAAGCTGTCAGCGATCATCAAGCTGCAGATCAAGGCTGGTGCCGCCAACCCGGCGCCGCCCGTTGGTCCCGCGCTGGGTCAGCACGGCGTCAACATCATGGAGTTCTGCAAGGCCTACAACGCCGCGACCGAGTCGCAGCGCGGTCAGGTCGTGCCGGTTGAGATCTCCGTGTACGAGGACCGTTCGTTCGACTTCAAGCTCAAGACCCCGCCGGCCGCGCGCCTTCTGCTCGCCGCCGCTGGTGTCGACAAGGGCTCGGGCGAGCCGCACCGCGTCAAGGTCGCCAAGGTGACCATGGAGCAGGTGCGCCAGATCGCCCAGACCAAGATGGTCGACCTGAACGCGAACGACGTCGACCAGGCCGCGAAGATCATCGCCGGCACCGCCCGCTCCATGGGCATCACGGTCGAAGGCTGATCACACCCTCTTTAGCAAGCGTGGGAGAGCCGAGCGCGGCTCATTCACCACGAACTGATCCACGGTTAGGACAGAAGTTATGAAGCGCAGCAAGGCCTACAAGGCCGCCGCCGAGCTGGTGGACCGGGAGCGGCTGTACTCGCCGCTGGAGGCCGCCAAGCTCGCCAAGGAAACGTCCAAGGTGAAGCTGGACGCCACCGTCGAGGTTGCAATCCGCCTCGGCGTCGACCCTCGCAAGGCCGACCAGATGGTCCGCGGCACCGTGAACCTGCCGCACGGTACGGGCAAGACCGCCCGCGTGATCGTCTTCGCAACCGGTGACAAGGCCGCTGAGGCCGAGGCCGCCGGTGCGGACGCCGTTGGCTCCGAGGACCTGATCGAGCGCATCCAGGGTGGCTGGCTCGACTTCGACGCCGCGATCGCGACCCCCGACCAGATGGCGAAGGTCGGCCGCATCGCCCGCATCCTGGGCCCGCGTGGCCTGATGCCGAACCCCAAGACCGGCACCGTGACCCCCGAGGTTGCGAAGGCGGTGAACGACATCAAGGGCGGTAAGATCAACTTCCGCGTTGACAAGCAGGCCAACCTGCACTTCGTCATCGGCAAGGTGTCGTTCGACCCCGAGAAGCTGGTCGAGAACTACGCGGCCGCGCTGGACGAGGTGCTCCGCGCCAAGCCGTCCGCGGCCAAGGGCCGGTACGTCAAGAAGGTCACCGTCTCCACGACGATGGGCCCCGGCATCCCGGTCGACCCGAACCGCACCCGCAACATGCTGGTGGACGAGGCCTGAGCCTCCGGTTCTGGCTAGCTGAGAAGGGCCCCCGGTTCGCCGGGGGCCCTTCTGCTGTTCAGCGCAGGGAGAACGCCTGCCGGTAGTCGCTGGGCGAGACCCCGACGTGCTTGAGGAAGTGGTGACGGAGGTTGTTCGCCGTGCCGATGCCGCTCAGTCCCGCGATCTTCTCAACGGACAGACCGGTGGACTCCAGCAGCGCCTGCGCTCGCGCGATGCGTTCGTTGAGCAGCCACTGCAACGGCGTCGTGCCGGTGGTGGCGTGCAGCCGGCGGTAGAAGGTTCGCGGACTCATGGCGGCTCTGCGGGCGAGGTCCTCGATCGTCAGCGGCTCGTCCAGGCGGGCGCGGGCCCAGTCGAGCACCGATTCCAGGCTCTGGTGGTCGTTCGGCGGGACCGAGAGGTCGATGACCTGGCTGCGGCCGCCGGGACGGTGTCCCGGCACGATCATCCGGCGCGCCAGCTGGTTGGCGACGTGAGCGCCGAGGTCGCGGCGCACCAGGTGCAGGCAGAGGTCGAGTCCCGCCGTCATGCCCGCGCTGGTCAGCACGTCACCCTCGTCGACGTAGAGGACCGCGTCGTCGACCTGGATCTTCGGGTAACGCTCTGCCAGCAGGGCGGTGTGCATCCAGTGCGCGGTCGCCCTGCGTCCGTCCAGGAGGCCGGCTTCGGCCAGAGCGTAGGCGCCGACGCACTGCGAGACGATGCGCGCGCCGTTGTCGTGGGCCTTGCGCAGGGCTGCGACCAGTTCGGGTGGAACTGGCGCGTTGTCCTCGATGACCTCCTCCGGCACCCATGACACGAAGACGGTGTCCGCGTTCACGACGTCATCCAGGCCATGTGTGGTGTGCAGGGTGAACCCTGGGCCCGTACCTCGTGTGTCGCTCCCGGTTCCGCACAGCCACAGCTCGTACCAGGGGTCGGCGAGGTCCGGTTGCGGCGTGCCGAACACCGCGGCGGCGATGCCCAGTTCGTAGAGGTCGGCCACGCCGAAGTCGGTGGGAACGATCAGGGCGACAGATCCGGCGCTCATGAGATCCAGCCTATGGCAGGAATTTGGTGAAGGTGGTCATTCCGGTCACTGGTTGAGTTGATCACTCGTGGCGAAGCTGGAGGCATGACATCTGAAGCGATCACCGTCCTCGGCCTCGGCAACCTCGGACGCGCGCTGGCGGAGACCTTCCTGCGCCACGGGCATTCCACCACGGTCTGGAACCGTTCTGCCGCAAAGGCTTCTGGCCTCGCCGCGACCGTCGCGGCCACACCGGCCGAAGCGGTGGCCGACGGCGACCTCGTGGTCGTCGCTGTGCTCGACAACCAAGTGGCACAACAGGTTCTGCGCGGTGTGGACATGCGTGGACGAGCGCTGGTGAACCTCACCTCAGGCACTCCCGACGAGGCGCGCGAACTGGCCCGCTGGGCGGAGGACAACGGTGCGAAGTACCTGCACGGCGCGGTGTACGCGGTGCCCCAGACGATCGGCACCGCCGAGTCCTCCATCAACTACAGCGGTTCCCCGGCGGTGCACGAACGCTGGCAGAAGCAGTTGGCGCTGCTCGGGAAGGTCACGTTCCTGGGTGAGGACGCCGGCCGCGCCTCCGGGTACGACGTGGCGATCCTCTCCGGGATGTACGGGCTGATCGGCGGCTTCCTGCACGCGGCGGCGCTGGCGCGGGCAGGTGGCATCAAGGCTGCCGAGCTCACCCCGATGATGTTGTCCTGGCTGACGGACATGCACCCGGCGCTGGTCACGTTCGCCGAGGAGATCGACAACGGGAACTACGCCGGCGGTGAGTCGAGCCTGGCCATGAACCAGTCCGGGTTGGCCATGCTCATCCGGGCCGTAGAGACTCAGGGCGTGCCCTTCGCCGCGCTCGACGAGCTCAAGGCGCTGGTTGACCGGCAGGTCGCCGACGGGCACGGCGAGGAGAGCCTCGCCCGCGCCGTCGAGTCGTTCAGGGGTGTTGCGTCACAACGGCTTGCGGGCTGACAGCAGGAACATCAGCGGTGCGGCCAGGAAGTCGCCCTGCTGGAGCTCGGCGAGCCACCGTTCTCCGTCCGCGCGTTCGATCGCACCCGCCCTGATCGCTCGTTCCGTGTTGCGGGTGAGAGCGAAGATGTTGTCCGCCAAGGCGAAGTCGTGGAACACGGGCGACACGGTGTGCACGGCCTGGACCTCGAAGCCCGCGCTGTGGGCCAGGCGTGCGAGCTGCCGGCCGATGGTGGCGTTGCGGACCATCGTCGAGCAGACGAAGCGGTTGAAGGCGCGGTTCATCTCCAGGTCGCCGTCGAGGACCAGCGAGTCCCAGTCCGGTTCGCCGATGCGCAGCAAGCCGCCCGGCTTGAGGACGCGGCGCAGTTCCGTGAGCACGGTGGCGGGGTCCGCGACGTGCTGCAGCGCCCGATCCATCCGCGCCCGGTCGAAGGTGGCGTCCTCGAACGAGAGCGCGAGGCCGTCGCCGAGGCGTATCTCGACGTGCGGATGGTCGTGGAACCGGCTGGTCGCGGCCTCCACCATCTTCGGGTCGATGTCGACACCGACGACGCGGCCGGACGTCGTCACCGCGTCCGCCATGGCCGGGACGTCCTCGCCGGGGCCGCAGCCCAGGTCGAGGACGGTCAGGCCGGGTTCCAGTTCGAGCAGATCCAGCAGTTGCCGCTTGTAGTCACCGGCCGCCGCGGCGACGTCCGCCATGTACGCGACCTTGTCGGGACTCGGCACCCCCAGCGCATTTGCCATGCACCCCAATCAACCACAGGCGCTGGGGGACCAGTCGGTGATGACCCAGCCGGCGTTGACCTTCTCCACGACGAAGGTGCCCAGGCGAGGGCCGCCCTCGACGGTCAGGGCGCAGGAGTCGATGGTGACCTTGGTGGTGGCCGGGGTCTTGAGCATGTCCGGCGGGAACATGACCTGCTGGTACTTGTCCACGCTGGTGACCTGGGCCTTGAGGGTTTTGACGGCTGCCGCGCAATCGCTTGCGCCGTAGGCGCTGGCGAACTTCTGGCGGACGTCGTCACGCAGGAAGAGCGTGCAGGCGCGGGTCGTGTCGGCGAACGAGACGTGCTTGTAGAACATGCCGACCGTGCCCTGGAGCCCGGCGGGCGCGGAGAGGCCCTGGGCCGGGCCGGTGACGCCGCCGCTGTCCTGGGCGATGTCGCCGGGGTCGTCCGTGCCGAAGTAGTGGTTGTAGGCCCAGAGGGCGGCGATGACGATGAACAGGAACGTCAGCGCGCGCCAGAAGATCCGGCTGCCGAGCACGACGAGCCACCAGCGCTTGCCCTGCGGCTTCGGCGGCTGGGGCGCCTGGCCCGTGGCCTCCTGGTAGCGCTGGTACTCCTGGAAGCGCTGGAACTCCTGGAACTGCCGCAGCTGCTCCGGGTCGATCGGCGGCGCTGGAGGCTGCGGGATCTGGGGAGCGGGAGGCTGCGGCTGGCGGGGCGCGAGGTCCTTGCCGGGCTCGTCGGTCACAGGTCACATCATGCCGATTTGGACCGGCGGACACGACTCGCGTAGTCTCTACTGCGGTTCTACCGAAGACCGCTGGTTTTCTCCGCGAGGAGAACGAAGGCCCCGTTGCAACACGGGCGGCCCGCGCAGGGAGGACGAGGCTAGCTTCTTGTTACGCCCCGTGCTGCTGTGCGCGAGGGCGTTTTTGTTGTTTCGGAGCCTTCTCGGCTGGCGGTCTAACCCAGCCCAGAGAGGAGGCGATCATGGCGAAGCCCAGCAAGGTTACGGCGGTCGCTGAGCTCGCGGACCAGTTCCGCAGCAGCTCGGCAGCGGTTGTCACCGAGTACCGTGGCCTCTCCATGGCGCAGCTCACCACGCTGCGTCGCGCTCTCGGCGCGGGCACCAAGTACACCGTCGCGAAGAACACGCTGGTCAAGCTGGCCGCTGCGGACGCCGGCATCGAGGGCCTCGAGGCCCTTCTGGCCGGTCCGACCGCCATCGCGTTCGTCGAGGGCGAGCCCGTCGACGCCGCCAAGGCGATCCGCGACTTCGCGAAGGACAACAAGGCCCTGGTCATCAAGGGCGGCTACATGGATGGCCGTCCGCTCTCGGTCGACGAGGTCACCGCTATCGCGGACCTCGAAAGCCGTGAGGTGCTGCTCGCGAAGCTCGCGGGCGCGATGAAGGGCAACCTGGCCAAGGCCGCGGGTCTGTTCAACGCCCCGGCTTCCCAGGTCGCTCGCCTGGCTGCTGCCCTGCAGGAGAAGAAGGCCGCCGCGGCTCCCGCCGCCGAGGCCGACGCTCCCGCCGAAAGCTGATCACCCGAAGACACGCCCGACGCTTTCGCGCGGGAGATTAGAAAGGACCGCCGATCATGGCGAAGCTCAGCACCGAAGAGCTGCTCGACGCGTTCAAGGAGATGACCCTCCTCGAGCTGTCGGCTTTCGTGAAGCAGTTCGAGGAGACCTTCGAGGTCACCGCCGCGGCTCCGGTCGCCGTTGCCGCCGCCGGCCCGGCCGGCCCGGCTGCCCCCGCCGAGGAGGAGAAGGACGAGTTCACCGTCGTCCTCGAGTCCGCTGGCGACAAGAAGATCCAGGTCATCAAGGTCGTCCGTGAGGTCGTCTCGGGTCTGGGCCTGAAGGAGGCCAAGGAGCTGGTCGAGGCCGCTCCGAAGCCGCTCCTCGAGAACGTGGCGAAGGACGTTGCCGACGCCGCCAAGGAGAAGCTCGAGGCTGCTGGCGCCAAGATCACCCTCAAGTGATCTGGGCCCCTTTGGGGGCTGGCGCTTTAGTGCCTTGTAGTTCCTGAAACGGGCGTGCACCTTTCAACGGGGGTGCACGCCCGTTTTTGTGTTTTTTGGGGGTCCGCGTCGGTTTCGTGGGTCGTCTCCCGGTTGCGTAGGTGGTTGCGGTGACGGGACCCACCCCACGGCGGCCCGCGTCGTTCAAAGCAGCTCGGCTTCGCCATCGCTTTTGCCTGTGGTTGCGCTGGGTGGTGTTTTGGCGTTTGTGCTGGTGTGCTGGTTGTCACACTGAGCTGGAATTTCCCGGTTGTCGGGGAGTGGTTCAGGTGTGGCTGACCGTTTTGCGAGGTCACCCTGCGTGCCGTTATCGGAACGCAACCGCCGTTAGGCCAACTGGTGAGTAACCTGCCGCGAACGAACTCGTTGCCCCAGTGTGACGCCGATCGCCACGGCGTCTTGGGCGTGTGCGGAGGTGCGGATGGGCGTCGAGGTGGTCGTCGAGGGTCTGACCAAGTCCTTCGGCAAGCAGACCATCTGGCAGGACGTCACGCTCACGCTGCCTCCGGGTGAGGTCAGCGTGATGCTCGGGCCGTCCGGTACCGGCAAGAGCGTGTTCCTGAAGTCGCTGGTGGGGCTGCTCAAGCCGGAGAAGGGCAAGATCGTCATCAACGGGACGGATCTTGTGCGGTGTTCTGAGCACCGGCTTTACGAGATTCGGAAGATGTTCGGCGTGCTGTTTCAGGACGGTGCGTTGTTCGGGTCGATGAACCTGTACGACAACATCGCGTTTCCGTTGAGGGAGCACACCCGCAAGACCGAGGCTGAGGTCCGGCGGATTGTGCTCGAGAAGATGGAGATGGTCGGTCTCGTCGGTGCGGAGAAGAAGCTCCCCGGTGAGATCTCCGGCGGTATGCGCAAGCGTGCTGGGCTGGCGCGGGCGCTGGTGCTCGACCCCGAGATCATTTTGTGCGACGAGCCGGACTCCGGGCTTGATCCGGTGCGCACGGCGTACCTGAGTCAGTTGTTGATCGACCTCAACGCGCAGATCGACGCGACGATTCTGATCGTCACGCACAACATCAACATTGCTCGGACCGTGCCGGACAACCTCGGGATGTTGTTCCGGCGCGAGTTGGTCATGTTCGGGCCTCGTGAGGTGTTGTTGACCAGCGATGAGCCTGTTGTCGAGCAGTTCTTGAACGGGCGGCGGCTCGGGCCCATCGGCATGTCCGAGGAGAAGGACCAGGCCACCATGGCCGCCGAGCAGGCGCATGCGGATGCCGGGCATTCGGACGGGTCGCCGGACGAGGACATGCGCGGGGTTGTGCCGCAGTTGGAGCCGACGCCCGGGTTGCCGTTCCGCGACGCTGTGCGGCGGCGCAAGGACCGGGTCATGTCGATCATTCACCAGCTGCCCCACGAGGCGCAGCAGGGGATCATCGCCAGCCTGACGCCGGACGATTTGGTGCGGTACAACGTGCACGCTGCGGCTCCTACGCCCAGCCCCTGGCCGCGTCGTGGTGGTGTGCTGTGAGCACGCAGACGACTTTCCCCGGCGCTGGGGCGCTGCGGGAGACGGGGAAGCTGTGCCAGCTAGGGATCGACGTCGTGCGGACGTCGTTCAAGCGGCCGTTCCAGCTGCGTGAGTTCATCCAGCAGAGCTGGTTCATCGTCAGCGTGACGGTGTTGCCGACGGCGCTGGTGTCGATTCCGTTCGGCGCGGTCATCGCGTTGCAGCTCGGGAGCTTGACCCGGCAGATCGGTGCGCAGAGCTTCACGGGCGCGGCCAGCGTGCTGGCGATCATTCAGCAGGCCAGTCCGATCGTGACGGCGCTGTTGATCGCGGGTGCCGGTGGTTCGGCCATCTGTGCGGATCTCGGGTCGCGGAAGATTCGCGAAGAGATCGACGCCATGGAAGTGCTCGGCGTCAGCCCGATCCAGCGGCTGGTCGTGCCGCGGGTGCTGGCGGCGATGCTGGTGTCCGTGCTGCTCAACGGCATGGTGAGCGTCGTCGGTGTGCTGGGCGGCTACTTCTTCAACGTGATCATGCAGGACGGCACGCCCGGTGCTTACCTGGCGAGCTTCAGCGCGTTGGCGCAGCTGCCGGACCTGTGGATCAGTGAGATCAAGGCGCTGATCTTCGGGTTCATCGCCGGCATCGTCGCGGCGTACCGGGGGCTCAACCCCGCCGGTGGGCCGAAGGGCGTGGGCGACGCGGTGAACCAGGCCGTGGTCATCACGTTCCTGCTGTTGTTCTTCGTCAACTTCGTCCTCACCACGATCTACCTGCAGGTCGTGCCCGCGAAGGGGAGCTGATGGCGAACAAGGCGTTGTCCACTCTGGACGGGTTCGGCGACCAGCTGGCGTTCTACATCAAGGCGCTGGCTTGGACGCCTCGTGCGCTCAAGCGGTACTCGAAGGAGACGATGCGGCTGCTGGCCGAGGTCAGCTTCGGGTCGGGGGCGCTCGCGGTCATCGGTGGCACGATCGGTGTGATGGTCGGGCTGAGTGTCTTCACCGGCACGGTGGTGGGTCTGCAGGGCTTCACGGCTCTGAACCAGATCGGCACGTCGGCGTTCGCCGGGTTCGTGTCCGCGTACTTCAACACGCGTGAGATCGCGCCGCTCGTGGCCGGGCTCGCGTTGTCGGCGACGGTGGGGTCGGGCTTCACGGCGCAGCTCGGTGCCATGCGGATCTCCGAGGAGATCGATGCGCTCGAGGTCATGGGTATTCCCAGCCTGCCCTTCCTCGTCACCACGCGGATCATCGCCGGGTTCGTCGCGATCATCCCGCTGTACGTGATCGGGCTGCTGACCAGTTATCTCGCGGCGCGGACGATCACTGTCGAGTTCTACGGGCAGTCGGCGGGCACGTACGACCACTACTTCAACCTGTTCCTACCTCCGATCGACGTGCTCTGGTCGTTCGGCAAGGTGCTGGTCTTCGCGGTCGTGATCATCATGACCCACTGCTACTACGGCTACCGCGCGAGCGGCGGGCCGGCGGGTGTCGGTGTGGCTGTCGGGCGGGCGGTGCGGACCGCGATCGTCACGACGGCGCTGCTCGACTTCTTCCTGAGCCTCGCGATCTGGGGTGCCACGACGACGGTGAGGATCGCGGGATGAGGAAACGCGTGCTGGGCATCGCCTTCATTCTCGCGATCGCCATGTTCCTGTCGCTCACGGTGGCGTTGTACAAGGACGTCTTCGGCGACTACGTGAAGGTCACGCTCAAGACCGACCACATCGGCAACCAGCTGCAGACGGCCAGCGACGTCAAGGTGCGCGGGCTCATCGTCGGCTCGGTGAAGGCTGTTCGCACCAGCGGGAACGGTGCCGAGCTCGAGCTCGCGCTGCTGCCGGACAAGGTGAACCAGATTCCCTCCAACGTCAGCGCGCGGTTGCTGCCCAAGACGTTGTTCGGCGAGCGGTACGTGAACCTGGTGCTGCCGCAGCAGAAGAGCGGCGCGATCCAGGAGGGCGCGGTCATCGAGCAGGACCGCTCCAGCAGCGCGATCGAGCTGGAACGCGTGCTCGACAACCTGATGCCGGTGCTGCAGGCGATCCAGCCGGAGAAGCTCGCCACCACGCTGACCGCGTTGTCGCAGGCGCTGGACGGGCGCGGCAAGCCGCTCGGCCAGACGCTCGTGTCGCTGGACGCCTACCTCGGTGAGCTCAACCCGCACCTGCCCGCCTTGAAGGAGAACATCTCCAAGCTCGCGGACGTCTCGAACGTCTACGCCGACGCCGCGCCGGATCTGTTGCAGGCCCTCAACGACATGACCACGACGACCAAGACCGTCGTCGAGCAGCGCGACAACCTGCTGGCGCTGTACGGGTCGCTGACCACGACGTCGCAGGACCTCACCAGCTTCGTCACGGTCAACAAGAACAACATCATCTCGCTGGCCGACACCAGCCGCCCGACGCTGGAGTTGCTGGCCAAGTACGCGCCCGAGTACCCCTGTCTGCTCAAGGGACTCGCTGAGTTCGAACCGATCATCAGCAAGGCGTTCGGCGAGGGCACGAACGAGCCCGGCCTGCACATCACGCTGGAGATCACGCAGAACCGCGGCAAGTACAAGCCGAACCTCGACGAGCCCGAGTACAGGGACAAGCGCGGTCCCCGCTGCTACGACATCGTGCCGCGGCCGAACCCGTTCCCGCAGTACCCGCCGGAGGGACCGGTGCAGGACGGCTCCAGCTCGCCGCCGCCCGCCCGCGTCGCGAACGACGGGATCCTGCCGCCCGCCAACGCCGGCAACACCTCCACGTCGTCGGCGCAGGACGTGCTCAGGCTCGCCAACTCGCCGGAGGAAGCCAGGTTGATCGCGGCGCTCTACGGGCCGCAGCTCGGCATGGACCCGCGTGACATGCCCAGCTGGTCGAGCCTGCTGCTCGGGCCGCTCGTCCGCGGAACGGAGGTGACGGTCAAGTGAGGGGAGTGCTCGCCCCGCTGGTCAAGCTGATCACCTTCGCGGTGGTCACGATCCTCGCCACGACGCTGCTCGCGGTGACCATCGCCAACGTGAACCTGGCCGGTGCCACGGACTACAAGGCGAGGTTCACCGACGTCACCGCGTTGAACGAGGGTGACGACATCCGCATCGCCGGTGTGCGCGTCGGGCAGGTCGACGAGATCAAGGTTGTCGACCGCAAGACCGCCGAGGTCGACTTCTCCATCGACGGCGACCGCAAGCTGCCCGCGTCGGTCATCGCGACGATCAAGTACCGCAACCTGGTGGGACAGCGGTACATCGCGCTCGAAGCCGGCACCGGCGACACCAAGGCGGTGCTGCCGGAAGGTGGCACGATCCCGTTGGAGCGCACCAAGCCCGCGCTGGATCTCACCGTGCTGTTCAACGGCTTCAAGCCGCTCTTCCAGGCGCTGTCGCCGGAGGACGTGAACAAGCTGTCGTTCGAGATCATCCAGGTGCTGCAGGGAGAAGGCAGCACGATCGACAGCCTGCTCAAGCACACGGCGTCACTGACCAGCACGCTGGCGAGCAAGGACAAGGTGATCGGCGAGGTCGTCGACAACCTCAACACCGCGCTGGACACCGTGAACTCGCGTGACGAGGACTTCAACAACCTCGTGATCACGCTGCAGCAGCTGGTGTCCGGGCTCGCCCAGGACCGCCAGCCGATCGGTGACGCGATCACCGCGCTCGGCGACCTGACCAACGCCACGGCAGGCCTGCTGGAGCAGGGCCGCGAGCCGCTGAAGAACGACATCGCGCAGCTCGGCCTGGTCTCGCAGACGCTGGCGGACAACGAACAGCTCGTCGACGGCATGCTGCAGCGGCTGCCGAACAAGCTGGAGACGATCACGAGGACCGCGACCTACGGCTCGTGGTTCAACTTCTTCCTGTGCGAGGGAACCGGTCAGATCGCGGTTCCGCCGGTCATCAAGGACCCGATTCCGATCACGGCGTTGCCGGTGACACAGCAGAGGTGCCGCCGATGAAACAGCGCAACCCGATCAGGACCGGCGCGATCAGCCTGACACTGATCGCCCTGCTCTTGCTGGCCGCGTTCTACTCGGACGACCTGCCGATCGTCGGCGGTGGCACGAGCTACGCCGCGGACTTCAGCGAGGCCGCGGGACTCGTGCCCGGCAACGAGGTCCGCGTCGCCGGCGTGAAGGTCGGCAAGGTCACCAAGGTGAGGCTGAACGGCGACCGCGTGCGGGTCACGTTCAAGGTCAAGGACGCCTGGGTGGGCGACCGGACGACCGCGATGATCCGCATCAAGACGTTGCTGGGGCAGAAGTTCCTGTCGCTCGACCCGCAGGGCTCCCAGCCGCTGTCGCCGGGCGACCCGATCCCCAAGGAGCGCACTCTCGCGCCGTACGACGTGAACGAGGCGTTCAACGGGCTCGCGACGACCGTCGGCCAGATCGACACCAAGCAGCTGGCGGACAGCTTCACCGTGCTGTCGGACACCTTCAAGAACTCGCCGGAGCACGTCCGGGGCGCGCTGGACGGTCTGTCCGCGCTCTCGAAGACGATCTCCTCGCGTGACCAGCAGCTGGCCAAGCTGCTGGAGAACACCAGGCAGCTGAGCAAGACGCTGGCCGACCGCAACTCCGAGTTCGAGAAGCTCCTCTCCGACGGCAACCTGCTGCTCGGCGAGCTGCGCAAGCGGCGGGAGGCGATCAGCGCGTTGCTGACCGGGACGCGGGACCTGGCGCGGGAGCTGAGCGGTCTGGTGCAGGACAACCAGAACCAGCTCAAGCCTGCGCTGGAGCAGCTCGGCAGGGTCACCACGATCCTGCAGCGCAACCAGGACAACCTCGACCGCAGCCTCGCGCTGATGGCGCCGTTCTACCGGGTGTTCGCGAACACCCTGGGCAACGGGCGCTGGTTCGACACCTACATCTGCGGTCTGCTGCCGCCCTCGGTGAACCTCGGCGTCGTCGGGTTCAACGAGGAAGGCTGCCTGCCTCCGGGGGTGCAGCGATGACAACGGCAGCGAACACCAAGGTCGGCCGCCTGATCGCGATGGGCTGCGTGCTCGCGCTGGTCGTGACGGCGGCGCTGTGGTGGATCTTCTCCGGCATGAACGAGCGCAAGGTGACCGCGCACTTCGCCGCGGCCGTCGGCGTCTACCCCGGCGGTGACGTGCGCGTGCTCGGCGTGAAGGTCGGCACGATCGACGAGGTCGTGCCGGAGGGCAAGACCGTGCGGGTCGTGTTCACCGTCGACCGCTCGGTGCGGATCCCTGAGAACGCGCAGGCCGTCGTGGTCGCCCCGAGCGTGGTCAGCGACCGGTACGTGCAGCTCGCGCCCGCCTACACCGGTGGGCCGACGATGGGCGACAACGCAGTGATCCCGCGCGAGCGCACTGCGACGCCGGTCGAGCTGGACGAGCTCTACCAGTCGCTGGACAAGCTCACGACCGCGTTGGGACCGAACGGCGCGAACGCCGACGGGGCCCTGGCGGACCTGCTGAACTCGGCGGCGAAGAACCTCGAGGGCAACGGCCAGGCGCTCAACGACATGTTGAAGAACCTCGGCCAGGCCACGCGGACGCTGTCGGGGTCCAAGGAGGATCTGTTCGCGACCGTCGACAACCTGCAGAAGTTCACCGCGATGCTGGCCGCGAACGACAGCCAGGTCCGGGACTTCAACCGGCAGCTCGCGGACGTGAGCAAGCTGCTCGCCGACGAGCGCGGTGACCTCGGTGCCGCGCTGAACGAGCTGGCGACCGCGCTGCAGCAGGTGCAGGGCTTCATCAAGGACAACCGCGAGGTGCTGAAGTCCAATGTGGACAAGCTCGCGTCGATCACGCAGGTGCTGGTGAACCAGCGGGCCGCGCTGGCAGAGACGCTCGACGTGGCTCCGCTGGCGCTGGGCAACCTGCAGAACTCCTACAACGCGGCGTCCGGCACGCTCGACACCCGCGCGAACATCAACGAGCTGAACCAGCCGCCGATCGTGCTGATCTGCAAGCTGGTGCAGCAGGCCACGCCGAACAACGTGCCGCCGGTGCTCGCGCAGACGTGCAAGCAGCTGGAGCCGATCCTGTCCGGTGCGGTTCCGCTGAGCTCGCCCGCTCAGGTGATCAGCGATCTCAACGCGGGCAAGCTGCCGCTGCCCCTGCCGGTCGCGGGGGTGCCGCGGTGAAGAAGCTCGCGATCGTGCTCTCAGCTCTCGTTCTCGCCGGCTGTGGCTCCGGTGGGTTCGACGGCGTCTACAACCTGCCGCTGCCCGGCGGCGCCGACGTCGGTGACCACCCGTACCGGGTCAAGGCGCAGTTCAAGGACGTCCTGGACCTCGTGCCGCAGGCCGGCGTGAAGGTCAACGACGTGCCGGTCGGGCGGGTCGAGAGGATCGACCTGGCCGGTGACGGCTGGACGGCCGAGGTCACCATGCTGGTCAACGGTGACGTGCAGCTGCCGGCCAACGCGTTCGCGAAGCTGAGGCAGTCGGCGCTGCTGGGCGAGAAGTTCGTCGAGCTCGGCAAGCCCAAGGACGCCAGCGGAAAGCTCGCGGACAACGCCGTGATCCCGTTGGAGAAGACGAACCGCAACCCCGAGGTCGAAGAGGTCTTCGGCGCGTTGTCGATGCTGCTCAACGGTGGTGGTGTGGCGCAGCTGCAGAACATCACCAAGGAGCTCAACGCCGCGCTGGAGGGCAACGAGCAGGAGATCCGTTCGTTGCTGGGCAACCTGAACACGTTCGTCGGAGAGCTCGACAAGCACAAGGCGGAGATCGTCCGCGCGCTCGACTCGATCAACCGGCTGGCCGGGACCCTGGCCCAGCAGCGGGAGAAGATCGCGGTGGCGCTGACGGACCTGGAACCCGGCCTGCGGGTGATCGCCGAGCAGCGCACGCAGCTCGTGACGCTGCTGAAGTCGCTGGACAAGCTCTCCGACGTCGCGACGGACACGGTGAACAAGAGCAGGGACGACATCGTGGCGGACCTGAAGGCACTGCAGCCGACGTTGCAGAAGCTCGCGGAGTCGGGGCAGAACCTGCCGAAGGCGCTCGAGCTGCTGCTGACCTACCCGTTCCCGGACGCGGCGGTCGACGGCATCAAGGGCGACTACACGAACCTCTACGCCGACCTCGACCTCAACCTCGGCACGATCCTGGACAACCTGGGCCGGTCGCGGCAGTCCCCGCTGGACGGCCACGTCCCGAGCCAGGGCACGCCGTTGCCGATGCCGAACATCCCGCTGCCGAACCTGGGACAGGGAACCGGGTCCGCGCTGGGCGACGTCCTCGGCGGCCTCCTGGGAGGTGGTCGCAAGTGATCACGCGGGGCACCAAGTTCAAGATCGTGGCGTTCGTGCTCGTCGCGTTGCTGGGCATCTCGTACGTGAGCGCCAACTACGTCGGGCTGTTCCGGTCGTCGTCGAAGGTCGTGACGATGCAGCTCGCCGACTCCGGCGGCATCTTCACCAACGCCGAGGTCACGTACCGCGGTGTGACGATCGGCCGGGTCGGGCAGCTGCGGCTGACCGCCGACGGCATCGAGGTCGACCTGGAGCTGGACGCGGACGCGCCGCGCGTGCCGGCGTCGACCGAGGCCGTGGTCGCGAACCGGTCGGCCGTCGGTGAGCAGTTCGTGGACCTGCGGCCGAAGAACGACAACGGGCCGTACCTGGAGGCCGGGTCGGTCATCCCGCGTTCGGCCACCAAGACGCCGCCGCCGGTCGACGGCCTGCTGTCGAACCTGGACGCGTTCGCGTCGTCGGTGCCGACTGATTCGCTGAAGACCGTCGTCGACGAACTGCACACCGCGTTCAGCGGTACCGGTGGCGACCTGCAGGTGCTGATCGACAACACCGCGGCGTTCACGGCGGCTGCCTCCGAGCACCTGCCGCAGACGACGCAGCTGCTCAAGGACGGCAAGATCGTGCTGGCCACGCAGGCCGCGCAGGGCGGTGCGATCCGCTCGTTCAGCGGTGACCTGAGGTTGATCGCGGAGCAGCTGAAGGCGTCCGACGGCGACCTGCGCCGGTTGATCGTCGCGGTGCCGCCGGCGTCGGAGCAGGTGTCGGCGCTGCTGAAGGAGAGCGGGCCGAACCTCGGCGTGGTGTTCGCGAACCTGCTGACCACGGCGAACATCCTCGTGACCAGGCGTGATGGTTTGGAGCAGATCGCGGTGACGTACCCCCTCGCCGTCGGTGGTGGCTTCACCGTGGCGCCGGGTGACGGCACCGCGCACTTCGGCCTCGCGCTGAACGTGTTCGATCCCATGCCCTGCACCGTCGGTTACGAGGGCACGACCATCCGCCCTGGTAGTGACACCTCCGCCGCGCCGCTGAACACTCAGGCGTACTGCGCTCTCGCGCGCGGTTCGGCGACATCGGTGCGAGGCTCGCAGAATGCTCCGTACGGTGGAACGCCGACGACACCGGTGGGCAACGCGACGACGCAGCCGGGGCAGGAGCCGGCCGGCCAGCAGACGGCCCCGGAGCTGCCGCTGCTGACGTCGCTGGGCCAGCTGCTGGGTTTGCCAGAGGAGAAGAAGTAGTGCGGATCTTCACGGTGGTGGCCGTGGTCCTGGCGGTGCTGACGTTCGGGTACGCCGCGTACTTCGGCGTGGCCTGGTACTCGGCGTCGCACTCGTCGGAGTCGGAGTTCGCCGCGACGCGCGACGAGGCCCTGCGCTCCGGCCAGGTGGGCATCACGAACTTCCTGACCCTCGACTACAAGAAGGTCGACGAGGACCTGCAGCGCTGGCTCAACTCGTCGACCGGCGAGCTGCGCGCCGAGATCGACAAGGACAAGGACTCGCGCAAGAAGCAGCTGGTCGACGCCAAGTCCGTGACGTCGTCGAAGGTCCTCGACTCCGCCATCACCGAACTCGACGACCGCGCGGGCACCGCGTCGATGATCGCCGTGGTCGAGAGCACCGTGACCCCGGACAACGGCCAGAAGGTCACCAAGATCAACCGGTACCTGACCAAGCTCACCCGCACCGAGGACGGCTGGAAGCTGAGCCAGCTGGGCCCGCTGCGGGCGGGCGTCTGATTGGACTGAGCTCGTGCCCCCATCCCGCCGCCGCCCCATCCCCACGCCGCCCGCCGGCGGCCGCCCCAAGGTGGCCGGCCTGCACCGCCGCACCACGGCTCCCGACGAGCCCGTCGAGGCTGCCGAGGCCGTGGTTCCGGAGGCCGTGGAGGAGCCGGAGGAGTTGAAGGCGCCGACGGCGGTCGAGTGGACGCCCCCGGCCGCGAAGCAGCCGAAGCCCTCGAAGGAGCCGAAGCAGCCGGAGGCCGTGAAGTTCGACCCGGCGCACTACGCCGCTGCCGCCAGGACCGGCTGGGTGCTGCCGGTCGCCCTGCTCGCGGTCGCGGTGCTGCTCGGCGGCCTCGGCACGTTCTTTTTGCTCAAGTCCCGCTCGGTGTCCTACGACGCCGCCCTGGTCGACTCAGCGACCACCTCGGCGGTGAACGGCCAGGTCCGCGAGGCCGTGGAGAAGTCCTTCTCCTACAACTTCGCCGACGTCGAGTCCACCGAGAAGGCCGCCCGCGAACTGCTGACCGGCAAGGCCCTCTGCCAGTACAACGCCGTGTTCGGCCCGGTGAAGAAGGTCGCGCCCGAGCAGAAGCTGGTCGTGACCGTCCGCGTCGTCTCCTCCGCCGTGTCGTCGCTCAAGGACGGCCACGCCACCGTCCTGGTCTTCGCCGACCAGGTCACCACCCGCACCACCGACAACCAGTCGGGCGGCGGCACCGCCATGCTCCGCGTCAGCGCCGTGGACTCCGGTGGCCGGTGGAAGATCGACAACATGGAGATGTTCGGCGCGACCGCCGAGCAGAACCAGCAGCTCCAGAACTGCTGACGGACACCGGCCGCGCGCTCGGTCGTTTGGCCCGGGCCGGTGTCGGCCCGCCGATCGCGGTGGACTAAGATCAACAACTCTCAGGGAACCCTGGAAGCACTCGAAATACCCCCTCCGCCAGCCCCGACACGCGTGATCTCAGTCACACAATTCCCGTGGCGCTCTGTAAGACCGCTTGAACGCCGCCAACTTCCCACCAAATCGGCCGCACGCGTGTTTATGCAGGTCAATTGGGTGACAGACGGTGATAGGCGCTCCATCCAGAGAGTGGATCGGCCGTCCACATCTTGACTGCGCGCTCATGCGGGGTCACTCTGTCGGTGAGCAAGAGGAGGGTCCTTCCAGGTGCCTCTCGACAGTCGCCGTGCGCGTGGCTAGACTGCCCCTTTGCGCTGCCCATTTTCCGCTTGCCCTTCGCCGAGAGCGTGGATTAGTCGGGCATCGCCGCACCCTTGACAGCCGTGCTAGTTCGCTCTAGCCAGCTACCTGTCCCTGGAAGGACGCATCTTGGCGATCTCTCGCGCGACCAAGGCCACTGCTGCGACCAACTCCACGTCGGGGATCCCTGGAGCGCCGAAGCGCGTCTCGTTCGCAAAGATTCACGAGCCGCTCTCGACGCCCAACCTGCTCGACCTGCAGATCCAGTCCTTCGAATGGCTCACCGGTAACGAGGCGTGGTTCCAGCGCCGCGTCGACGCCGGCGACGAGACCCCGACGAGTGGTCTCGAAGAGGTTCTCAACGAGATCTCGCCGATCGAGGACTTCTCCGGCTCCATGTCACTGTCCTTCTCCGACCCGCGCTTCGACGAGGTCAAGGCCTCGACCGAAGAGTGCAAGGACAAGGACATGACGTACGCGGCACCGCTGTTCGTCACGGCGGAGTTCACCAACCACACCACTGGCGAGATCAAGAGCCAGACGGTGTTCATGGGTGACTTCCCGATGATGACGGACAAGGGCACGTTCATCATCAACGGCACCGAGCGCGTGGTTGTCTCGCAGCTCGTGCGTTCGCCTGGTGTCTACTACGACACCGCGGTCGACAAGACGACGGACAAGGACGTCTTCAGCGTCAAGATCATCCCGTCCCGGGGTGCCTGGCTGGAGTTCGACGTCGACAAGCGCGACACCGTGGGTGTCCGCATCGACCGCAAGCGTCGCCAGCCGGTGACGGTGCTGCTGAAGGCTCTGGGCTGGAGCACCGAGCAGATCCGCGAGCGGTTCGCGTTCAGCGAGACGTTGCTGACCACGCTCGAGAAGGACCACACCGCGGGTACCGACGAGGCGTTGCTCGACATCTACCGCAAGCTGCGTCCTGGCGAGCCGCCGACGAAGGAGTCCGCGCAGGCCCTGCTGGAGAACCTGTTCTTCAAGGACAAGCGCTACGA
Source organism: Lentzea atacamensis (assembly GCF_003269295.1). Taxonomy (GTDB): domain Bacteria; phylum Actinomycetota; class Actinomycetes; order Mycobacteriales; family Pseudonocardiaceae; genus Lentzea; species Lentzea atacamensis. Next base: position 737,861 of record NZ_QLTT01000002.1, read on the forward strand.
CCTGGCGAAGGTTGGCCGTTACAAGGTCAACAAGAAGCTGGGCCTGGACACCGAGATCAACACCGGTGTGCTGACCGAGGACGACATCGTCACGACGATCGAGTACCTGGTCCGCCTGCACGCGGGCGAGACGATGATGGACGGCGCCAACGGCACCGAGGTTCCCGTCGAGGTCGACGACATCGACCACTTCGGCAACCGTCGTCTGCGCACCGTCGGCGAGCTGATCCAGAACCAGATCCGCGTCGGTCTGTCCCGCATGGAGCGCGTCGTCCGCGAGCGCATGACCACGCAGGACGTCGAGGCCATCACGCCGCAGACCCTGATCAACATCCGTCCCGTCGTGGCGGCGATCAAGGAGTTCTTCGGCACCTCGCAGCTGTCGCAGTTCATGGACCAGACCAACCCGCTCGCGGGTCTGACCCACAAGCGCCGCCTGTCGGCGCTGGGTCCCGGTGGTCTGTCCCGTGAGCGGGCCGGCATGGAGGTCCGCGACGTCCACCCGTCGCACTACGGCCGCATGTGCCCGATCGAGACGCCGGAAGGCCCGAACATCGGTCTGATCGGTTCGCTCTCGTCGTACGCGCGGGTCAACCCGTTCGGCTTCATCGAGACGCCGTACCGCAAGGTCACCGACGGCCGGGTCACCGACCAGATCGACTACCTGACCGCGGACGAGGAAGACCGCTTCGTCAAGGCGCAGGCGAACTCGCCGACCGACGACGAGGGCAACTTCACCGACGACCGCGTCCTGGTCCGCAAGAAGGGCGGCGAGGTCGAGTTCATCGACCCGATGGACGTCGACTACATGGACGTCTCGCCGCGCCAGATGGTGTCGGCCGCGACCGCCATGATCCCGTTCCTCGAGCACGACGACGCGAACCGCGCCCTGATGGGTGCGAACATGCAGCGTCAGGCCGTGCCGCTGCTGCGTTCCGAGTCGCCGCTGGTCGGCACCGGCATGGAGCTGCGTGCCGCGGTCGACGCCGGTGACGTCGTCGTCGCGAAGAAGACCGGTGTGGTCGAGGAGGTCTCCGCCGACTACATCACCGTCATGGCCGACGACGGTGCGCGCAACACCTACGCGCTGCACAAGTTCCGTCGCTCGAACCAGGGCACCTGCATCAACCAGAAGCCCATCGTCAACGAGGGCGACCGGGTGCAGGAGGGCCAGGTCCTGGCCGACGGGCCGTGCACCGAGAACGGTGAGATGGCGCTCGGCAAGAACCTGCTCGTGGCGATCATGCCGTGGGAAGGCCACAACTACGAGGACGCGATCATCCTGTCGCAGCGTCTCGTCCAGGACGACGTCCTGACCTCGATCCACATCGAGGAGCACGAGATCGACGCCCGCGACACGAAGCTCGGTGCCGAGGAGATCACGCGGGACATCCCGAACGTCTCCGAGGAGGTCCTCGCCGACCTCGACGAGCGCGGCATCATCCGCATCGGTGCCGAGGTGCAGCCCGGCGACATCCTCGTCGGCAAGGTCACGCCCAAGGGTGAGACCGAGCTGACCCCCGAGGAGCGCCTGCTCCGCGCGATCTTCGGTGAGAAGGCGCGCGAGGTCCGCGACACCTCGCTCAAGGTGCCGCACGGTGAGTACGGCAAGGTCATCGGCATCCGCGTCTTCTCGCGTGAGGACGACGACGAGCTGCCTCCGGGCGTGAACGAGCTCGTCCGCGTCTACGTGGCCCAGAAGCGCAAGATCCAGGACGGTGACAAGCTCGCCGGCCGCCACGGCAACAAGGGCGTCATCGGCAAGATCCTCCCCGTCGAGGACATGCCGTTCCTCGAGGACGGCACGCCGGTCGACATCATCCTGAACACGCACGGTGTGCCGCGTCGTATGAACATCGGCCAGGTGCTGGAGACCCACCTCGGGTGGATCGCCAAGCAGGGCTGGAGCATCAACGGCGACCCGGACTGGGCGAAGAACCTGCCCGAGGAGCTGTACGACGTCGAGCCGAACACCCGGACGGCGACGCCGGTGTTCGACGGCGCGAAGGAAGAGGAGATCACGGGTCTGCTGGGCTCGACCATCCCGAACCGCGACGGTGAGCGGATGGTCAAGGAGAACGGCAAGGCTCAGCTCTTCGACGGTCGCTCCGGCGAGCCGTACCCGTTCCCGGTGTCGGTCGGCTACATGTACATCCTCAAGCTGCTGCACCTGGTCGACGACAAGATCCACGCGCGTTCGACCGGCCCGTACTCGATGATCACGCAGCAGCCGCTGGGTGGTAAGGCGCAGTTCGGTGGTCAGCGTTTCGGTGAGATGGAGTGCTGGGCGATGCAGGCGTACGGCGCCGCATACACCCTGCAGGAGCTGCTCACGATCAAGTCCGACGACGTGCTCGGCCGCGTGAAGGTCTACGAGGCCATCGTCAAGGGCGAGAACATCCCGGAACCCGGTATCCCGGAGTCCTTCAAGGTGCTGCTCAAGGAGCTGCAGTCGCTGTGCCTCAACGTCGAGGTCCTGTCTTCGGACGGTGCCGCGATCGAGATGCGCGACGGCGACGACGAAGACCTGGAGCGCGCGGCCGCGAACCTCGGCATCAACCTGTCGCGGTCCGAGTCGCCCTCCGTGGACGACGTCGTCAACTAGTCACCTCGCTCGGGTCAGGGAGCGCAATGCCTCCCGCGTAGCGCTCCCTGACCTATCCGACCAGCTCCTGCTGCCACCGATCTAAAAAGGGGAAGAGAGTAGACGTGCTCGACGTCAACTTCTTCGATGAGCTCCGCATCGGTCTCGCGACCGCGGACGACATCCGCCAGTGGTCCTACGGCGAGGTCAAGAAGCCCGAGACCATCAACTACCGCACGCTCAAGCCTGAGAAGGACGGCTTGTTCTGCGAAAAGATCTTCGGTCCCACCAGGGACTGGGAGTGCTACTGCGGCAAGTACAAGCGCGTGCGCTTCAAGGGCATCATCTGTGAGCGCTGCGGCGTCGAGGTGACCCGTGCGAAGGTGCGTCGTGAGCGCATGGGCCACATCGAGCTCGCCGCTCCGGTCACGCACATCTGGTACTTCAAGGGCGTTCCCAGCCGGTTGGGCTACCTGCTCGACCTGGCCCCCAAGGACCTCGAGAAGATCATCTACTTCGCCGCCTACGTCATCGTCGGCGTGAACGGCGAGCTGCGCCACAACGACCTGCCCACGCTCGAGAGCGAGATGCAGGTCGAGCGCAAGCGCGTCGAGAACCGCCGTGACGCGGACGTCGAGGCGCGTGCCCAGAAGCTGGAAGCCGACCTGGCCGAGCTGGAGGCGGAGGGCGCCAAGTCCGACGTCCGCCGCAAGGTCAAGGAGGGCGGCGAGCGCGAGATGCGCCAGCTCCGCGACCGTGCCCAGCGCGAGCTGGACCGGCTCGACGAGATCTGGAGCACCTTCACCAAGCTCGACCGCGGTCAGCTGATCGCGGACGAGCTGCTCTACCGCGAGCTGTACGACCGCTACGGCGACTACTTCACCGGTGCCATGGGCGCCGAGGCCATCCAGAAGCTGCTGGGTGACTACGACGTCGACGCCGAGGCCGACATCCTGCGCGAGACGATCCGCAGCGGTAAGGGCCAGAAGAAGCTGCGTGCGCTCAAGCGCCTCAAGGTCGTTGCCGCCTTCCAGGCGACCCGCAACAACCCGCAGGGCATGGTGCTGGACTGCGTTCCGGTCATCCCGCCGGACCTGCGCCCGATGGTGCAGCTCGACGGTGGCCGCTTCGCGACCTCCGACCTGAACGACCTGTACCGCCGCGTCATCAACCGCAACAACCGGTTGAAGCGACTGATCGACCTCGGCGCGCCCGAGATCATCGTCAACAACGAGAAGCGGATGCTGCAGGAGGCCGTCGACGCGCTGTTCGACAACGGCCGCCGCGGCCGCCCGGTCACCGGTCCCGGTAACCGCCCGCTGAAGTCGCTGTCCGACCTGCTGAAGGGCAAGCAGGGCCGGTTCCGCCAGAACCTGCTCGGCAAACGCGTCGACTACTCCGGCCGTTCGGTCATCGTGGTCGGCCCGCAGCTCAAGCTGCACCAGTGCGGTCTGCCCAAGCAGATGGCGCTGGAGCTCTTCAAGCCGTTCGTGATGAAGCGGCTCGTGGACCTCAACCACGCGCAGAACATCAAGTCCGCCAAGCGGATGGTCGAGCGTGCGCGCCCGGCCGTGTGGGACGTGCTGGAAGAGGTCATCACCGAGCACCCGGTGCTGCTCAACCGTGCTCCTACGCTGCACCGCCTCGGCATCCAGGCCTTCGAGCCGCAGCTGGTCGAGGGCAAGGCCATCCAGCTGCACCCGCTGGTCTGTGAGGCGTTCAACGCCGACTTCGACGGTGACCAGATGGCTGTTCACCTGCCGCTGTCGGCTGAGGCGCAGGCCGAGGCCCGCGTCCTGATGCTGTCGTCGAACAACATCCTGTCCCCGGCGTCCGGCAAGCCGCTGGCCATGCCGCGTCTGGACATGGTGACGGGTCTGTACCACCTGACCCGGCACAAGGCCGGCGACATCGGCGAGGGCCACTTCTTCTCGTCCCCGGCCGAAGCCCTGATGGCGTTCGACCGCAAGGTCCTGGGCCTGCAGGCGATGGTCAAGATCCGCGTCTCCGACAAGAACCCGCCGAAGGGTCAGGAGCCGGAGGGCTGGGAGCCCGGTCAGCCGTGGCTCGCGGAGACCACGCTGGGTCGCGTGCTGTTCAACGAGATCCTGCCGCAGGACTACGCCTTCATCAACGAGGTCATGCCCAAGAAGCGGCAGGCCGTGATCATCAACGACCTCGCCGAGCGGTACCCGATGGTCACCGTCGCCCGGACGCTGGACAAGCTGAAGGACGCCGGTTTCTACTGGGCCACCCGTTCCGGCGTGACCGTCGCGATCTCGGACGTCCTCGTCCCCGCCGCGAAGCAGGACATCCTCGAGGAGCACGAGCGCCTCGCGGACGCGGTGGAGAAGCGCTACCAGCGCGGTCAGCTCTCCCACGAGGAGCGCAACTCCGAGCTGGTCAAGGTGTGGACCAAGGCCACCGAGCAGGTCCACGAGATCATGGAAGACAACTTCCCCGAGGACAACTCGATCCGCGTCATCGTGCAGTCCGGCGCCGCCGGCAACATGACGCAGGTCCGTTCGCTCGCGGGTATGCGTGGTCTCGTCACCAACCCGAAGGGTGAGTACATCCCGCGCCCGATCAAGAACTCGTTCCGCGAGGGCTTGTCGGTGCTGGAGTACTTCATCGCGACGCACGGTGCCCGCAAGGGTCTGGCCGACACCGCGCTTCGTACCGCCGACTCGGGTTACCTGACCCGTCGTCTGGTGGACGTCTCGCAGGACGTCATCATCCGCGAGGTCGACTGCGGCACCACCCGTGGTGTGCAGATGACCGTCGGCGAGCAGCTGGGCGACAAGGTCGGCCTGCACGAGTTCGCGCAGACGTCGGTCTACGCCCGCACGGTCGCGGAGGACATCCACGACGCGCAGGGCAACCTGATCCTGAACCGCGGCGACGACCTCGGCGACCCGGCGTTGCAGTCGCTGGTCGAGGCGGGCATCGTCCGCGTGAAGGTCCGCTCGGTGCTGACCTGTGAGTCGGCCGTCGGTGTGTGTGCGTCCTGCTACGGCCGTTCGATGGCGACCGGCAAGCTGGTCGACGTCGGCGAGGCCGTCGGCATCGTCGCCGCCCAGTCGATCGGTGAGCCCGGTACGCAGCTGACGATGCGTACGTTCCACCAGGGTGGTGTGGCCGGTGACGACATCACGACCGGTCTGCCCCGTGTCCAGGAGCTCTTCGAGGCCCGCGTCCCGAAGGGCAAGGCGCCGATCGCCGACGTCGACGGCCGCGTCCGCATCGAGGACGGCGACCGCTTCTGGAAGATCACGCTGATCCCGGACGACGGCTCCGAGGAGATCGTGTTCGAGAAGCTGTCCAAGCGTCAGCGTCTCGCCAACACGGCGACCGGCCCGCTGCAGGACGGCGACCACGTGCACGTCGGTCAGCAGCTGCTGGAAGGTACTCCGGACCCGCACGAGGTCCTGCGCGTCATGGGCCCGCGCGAGGCCCAGCTGCACCTGGTGCAGGAAGTGCAGAAGGTGTACCGCGCCCAGGGTGTGGCCATCCACGACAAGCACATCGAGGTCATCGTCCGGCAGATGCTCCGCCGGGTCACGATCATCGACTCCGGCGCGACCGAGTTCCTGCCGGGTTCGCTGGTCGAGCGTGCCGACTTCGAGTCGGGCAACCGCGCTGTCGTCGCCGAGGGTGGCGAGCCGGCTGCCGGTCGTCCGGTGCTGATGGGTATCACGAAGGCCTCGCTGGCGACCGACTCGTGGCTGTCCGCGGCGTCGTTCCAGGAGACCACTCGTGTGCTGACCGACGCTGCCATCAACGGGCGTTCGGACAAGCTCATCGGTCTGAAGGAGAACGTGATCATCGGTAAGTTGATCCCGGCTGGTACGGGTATCAACAGGTACCGGAACATCCAGGTTCAGCCGACTGAGGAGGCGCGGGCTGCGGCCTACGCGATTCCTTCTTACGACGACGGGTACTACACGCCTGACGTCTTCGGGACTGGGACTGGTGCTGCGGTGCCGTTGGACGACTACGACTTTGGGCGGGACTACCGCTAGTCGTTCGGTCTGAGGGAACGGCCCCTGGGAGCTTTGGCTTCTGGGGGCCGTTTCTGTTTGTCCGCAGATGGGCGGGTTGGCACCGGACGCTGCGGTTGGGTGGGTTTTCCCGGGGCTCCGCCCCGGACCCCGCCAATCTGATCAAGGACCCGGCCAGCGCAGCGCGTGGGTTGATGGCACGCCTGTTGGCTTGGGCGGCTTGCGGTTGCGTAGGCGGGTTGCGTTTGCGTGGGGCGGATCCCATCACGAGCCGCACCGGAGCGAGCCAGGCGCGGCCAACGATCAGGTACGACTCGTGACGGGACCCACCCCACGGCGGCCAGCGTTGCTAAAAGCGGGCTCGGCTTCGCCTTCGCTTGGGCTTAGGGCCTTGGTTTGTACGTGAGTTGCCGCAGGAGGGTTTCTGCTGGGCCTTGTTTGCCTTGGCGGCGTAGGGCTTCGGCGAACACCACGGTGGCCAGCCAGGTGCAGATGGCTATGGCGGAGGCTTCTGCCGTGCCCAGTTTTGTGCCCAGGCCTCCGGCGTATGGCACGAACACGGCCACGAAGACCACGGATTGCAGCAGGTAGCAGGTCATTGACCGTTGGCCGCAGGCGGCCAGTGCCGTCAGCACTGGGCCGGGCGTTGTGGTGTGGGCTGCGATCAGGCCCATCAGGGCCGCGTAGCCGAGTCCGCCCGCTAGTCCGGTTAGGCCGTGCACCACGTAGGCGGGTACTTCGAGGGCGTTGTGCCACACCTGGGCGTCGATCAGGGCCAGTGGGAGACCACCTGCGATGGCGACTGCGATGCCGGTGACTGAGGTGGTGCGCAAGGTGTTGAGGTGGCGATCGGGTTCGGTGAGCAGCTTTCGTCGTGCTGCCCACACGCCGAGCACGAACGGGACGACCACGTCGATCAACAGCAACGGTGTGAGCACGCCCCACATCGCCAGGCGTTCGGCTAGTGCGGTGAGCGGGTCTTCGGCGGCCGCCATGTTCGATGCTCCGCCGAACTCGGCGATGCGCATGGCGTTGAACGTCATCACGGTGGCTAGGGGGATGAGGGCTGCGGCGGCGAAGGTCAGCAGAGCGCGGTCGCGCCAGCGGAGCACGTTCACCAGTAGGAGGCCGGCTAGGCCGTAGGCCGCGAGGATGTCGCCGAAGAAGAGCAGCAGGGCGTGGGCGGCGCCGAACGCCAGCAGCCAGAGGCTGCGCCTGCGTAGCAGCTTGCGGATGGTTGGCCACTCGCCGGTTTGCTTGTTCGCGATCTGTACGAAGCCGTAGCCGAAGAGCGCGGCGAACATCGGCATGGCGCGGCCGTCCACGAGGGTCACCTGTATGGCGGTGACCAGCAGGTCTAGCGGGCTGCCGTTGGTTGCGTACGAGCGGAAGCCGGTTGGGTGGCCTGAGAGGTACATGTGGGCGTGGGCTAGCGCTATCAGCAGCAGCATCGCGCCGCGTGCCAGGTCAGGCGCTAGGGCGCGCCGGGTTCGGGTGAGCACCTGGACTCCCAGTTAGATACGGTTACGTAGCTTATTGGGGTGATAAGATACGGCACCGTTTCTTGCTTGGGAAGGTGGGCTGTGACGCCGGAACGACGGCGGGGTGAGGCGCTTGTTCGTGCGATCCATGAGGCCGTGCTTGCCGAGGTGAGCGAGGCTGGGCTTGGGCAGTTGACGATGGAGGGCATCGCGCGCCGGGCGGGCACTGCTAAGACCGTGCTGTATCGGCGGTGGGCCACCACCCATGAGCTGTTGATCGACGCCTTGGCGCAGACCTGTCCCGTTGAGGTGCCTTCGCCGGGAGCGAATGACCTGCGTGGGGATCTCATTGCGGCGCTGACGTTGCTGACGGACTGGATGCAGACCGCCTCTGCGGGGGCGGTGCTGGCGATCACGTCTGAGCGGCACCGCTATCCGGAGCTGGCGGAGGCCTTGTACCGCAAGGTTTTCGACCCGCGGGGCGGGACGTTCACCACCACGGTGCTGCAGCACTACGTGGCCAATGGGCAGGTGGATCCGAAGCGGCTTACGCCGATCACCACCCAGATCGGTGAGGCGCTCGTCTTCAAGTTGGCGATCGACCTGGATCGCAGGCCTACTGCGGAGGAGCTTGCGGCGATCGTGGACGAGGCGTTGTTGCCTGCGCTGGGGGTTGGTTAGCGGTTGGCCAGGCCGTCCAGGCGTACCGGTGCCGGGGTGGGGGACTTGTCGTACTTGGCGGCGATTTCGGGGCCGTGCTTGAAGATCTGGTAGAGCGGCATGCCGTGGCCCCGGCCCAGGTCGTAGTCGTTCTTGAGCCAGTCGAGGAACTCGGTCGCCTTGGTGGTGACGTCGAAGCCGTGCGCTGTGGCTGCCGCCAGCAGGTCGGCCGGGGTCTTGCCGGTCTTCTTCTCGGCTCCGTCTAGGTAGGCCTGGAACGACATCGTGGTCTCCGTTCTTCGTGTCTGGGACGAGCGTAGGACAAGTTCGGCTGTCTTGACAACTTTTTTTGTCGGTGGAATCCGGTTGTGGGTGGCTGCTTCCATGGGGGGCATGCGGCAGTTGAGGTGGAGTGACGTCCGCGAGTGGTTCGACCCCGATGACGCCGTTGCACGACGGGTACGTTGCCGGTGCTGGAGCTGAGGCGTGGGCGGCCGTAGTGGCATTCGTGCGGGAGAAGGGCTGGCGGCGCGAGGAGGACGAAGTCAGGTTCTCCGTGTGGCCTGCTGAGGGGTTTCTGGTCAACTTCTTCGAGGCCGATGACGATGACGTGCTCTTCGACATCGACGTGCGGGAGCTTCAGGGACAGGAGCGGTTGGACCTGCTCGGTGCGTTCCTGCGGGAGCTGGGGCAGGCGTTCGGGCGGCCGGTTGCGCTGACCTTTGAGGGGTTCGACCCGAGCGAGATGCCGTACCTGCACTACGACCCGGTGGCTGACGGGTTCGTGCTGGATCGGGAGCCCTAGCGGCGGCGGGCTCTGGCCAGGGCCCGGGCGCGGATCACGAGGTCGTCCACCAGGTGCTCGTCCACCAGGGGTGGGACGCCGGACTCGTCGGTGCAGCAGCGGGGCTTGGTGCGCTTCTCGGAGAGGCGGGGGCGTACGCCGGCCATCTCGTAGAGGGCCTCGTAGAGGTCCAGTCCGGGGTCGTCGTCGTGTGGACCTACCAGGAGGACCCACACGACTTCGGGGGACGGGAAGGCGACCACCACGCGGTCGGCGCCGCGGAGGTGCTTCACGCACAGGCGGGGGAGTGGTTCTGGGCCCGTCACGCGGTAGCCCAGGGAGGCGCAGCCCGAGTGGGCCAGTTCGTCCAGGAAGCGTTCGTAGGCCACGCGGGCGCGGCCGCGGAGGCCGTTGGCCTGGGCGTGGGCGGTGTGGGTTTCTACGACTTCGATCAAGCTTGGCGGACCACGCGTCCCCTGCCGCTGCGCATCTCGTCCAGGGAGGCGGCCAGGTCGCTGCGGTCGAGCAGGGACTGGTCGCTGAGGCGGCGGTGGACTTCGTCGATGAGGCCGCGGGTCTTGCCGGCGCGGCGGAGGTCGGACACGAGGTGAAGGACCTCATGGAGGCGCACGGTGTCGAGGAGCATGCGCGGTTCTTGGCTGTGGATGGCCAGTACGCCCTCGCGGGCCCAGGCCTTCACGGTCTTCTCGGTGAGGTCCAGCAGTTCGCCGGCCACCACCGGGCGGACGGGCGGGGCCTGGCGGAGGGTGCGGGCCACTACGCCGTCCAGCTTGTGGCGGCGTTCGTCGTCTTCTGCCAGGGATGACGCCACGGACTCGATCTCCTCGATCGTTTCGAAGAGATCCCGGATCAGGGCGGCCTCGGTCGCGACAGACATGGCTACTCCTCCCGTTGACTACCGATTATCGCCCTGTTTTTCGGTAGTCGTCAACGGCCCCGGAGCAGGGATCCGGGGCCGTCACCGGTCACGAGGAGAAGAAGAGGCCGGAGAGGCCCTTGTGCTTGCGGTGGCCGTAGCCGTAACCGTGACCACCGTGGTGGTGGTGGACCTGCTGCGGCGCGGCGCCCCAGGCGGGCTGAACCGGCTGCGGGTAGGCGACGGGCGGAGGGGCCGGCGCGGCGGGCGGCGGCGTGTGCATCTGGGCCTCGAGGCGAGTGATCGACTCGAGCTCGCCGTAGTCGAGGAAGACCCCGCGGCAGCCGTCGCACTGCTCGATGTGAACGCCCATGCGGTCGAACGTGCGCATGTTCGCATGACACTTGGGACACTGCATCGTGGTGAGCCTCCTGGGTGGGACCGGACAAAAACGATATTAGCCGCGGTCGCCGTTGTCGTGCGTCGCGATGATCCGATGACACGCTTCGACCAGCGGTTCCACTGCTTGCAGACCGGTCACTAGTGCCCGCGCTGCCATCTGAACAACGTACGCCTGAGCCGGAATGTTGAGGGCATCCCACTCCGATGTCGGCAGAGCCACACCCCCCGTTTCACGGTAGGTGTTGAGGAACCGCGCCCACAGATCACCCGGAAGGATGCCCGCCGCGAACAACGCCGCAGGTCGCGCGAGGTCCCACACCGGATCGCCCACCCCCAGGTCGTCCACGTCGATGAGCCGCCACGCACCCCGGTGCACCAGCTGCCCGAGGTGCCAGTCCCCGTGGATCAACGCCTGCCCTGCCATGTCCAGCGGCGGCAGCACCTCGAACGCGCGCAGCACCACGTCCGCGTGCGGCAGGCCCGGCGGCAACGCCCGGATGGCGCGCACGATCCGCTCCGGAGCGCCGGCCACCGGTCCCTGCACGGGCAACGCGTGCAGCTTGGCGAGCAGCGCCGCGCTCTCCTCCCACGGCGCCGCGTCGGGATCCGCCTGGCTCACCGGCGTCCCGTACGGCCACACCGTCACCGGCCGGTCGTCCACGAACTGCAGCGGCTTCAGCGGCGGCAGCATCAGCTCGGGGTGTGTCGCCGCGATCTCCAGCCGCTGCCGCAACGCCTCCGCGTCGGTGTCCGCGGGATGCGCCTTGGCCACCACGTCGCCGACGCGCACCACCACGACGTCACCGCGGTCGCCGCCGAGCACCTCGGGATCGGCGGAGGAGCCGGTCAGCGAGGCCATCGCCGCGATCAGATCGTCCACACCCACAGTGAATCAGGTCCCTCGGTTCACACCTTCGAGATGCAGACGGTCGAGGCGGGCTGCAAGTAGACGTACGAGTCGTCGCCGGTGGTGCACAGCTTCTCGTCCGCCTTGCCCGCCACGACCTTCGTCACCTTGTTGGGTGACAGTCCACACGCGACTCGTTGGTACAGCGTGAACTCACCGACCTCGGCCAGCGTCAGGCAGTCGCCCTCACGCACGTTGCCCGTGTAGCAGTCCTTCGACTGCTTCTTGCTCTTGCGAGACCGGTTGCCCGTGTCGGCGAGGTAGTCGCTGGACGGGCTAGACGACCGCGGCGAGGCCGCGAGCCGGTGCATCGCCTGCGGGGCAGAGCAGTCGGCCTTCACGAAGTCGAGCCGTTCGCGCGACTGGCTCCTCGCCTCCGCGCAGTCACCGATGGCGGGTCGTTGCGGAACGAGAAGTACTCGACCACTCCGAGACGGACCAGGAAGACCGTCGTCACGACGATCCCGAGCTTGGTGATCTTCGGCCTCTTGCCGACGGCGTGCCGCTGCGTGTGTTCCTGGTGCCACTGCTGGGCGGGAGAGGTCATGACCGCTTTCCGTCAGATCGAGAGCTCGCGGTTGATGCCGGCGTTGGTCAGCGCGTCCTCGCCGAACTGCTGCGCGGAGCCCTTCCACCCGCCCGTCCCGATGACGATGCAGGCCTTGTCGACGCCGCGGAACGTCTCCATGGCGTCCTTGCAGGCGAACTTCTCGGCCGTGTTGCGCCACCACTTCGGACCGGCGAGCCGGCCGGACAGCACCTTGAGGACCTTGCCGATCTTCTGCAGCACCGCGGTCACCCCGCTGCACGATCCGGCCGACCCTGGTGGTCGCCACCGCGACCTCGGCGGCCACCTCCGACGCGCCGAGGGGCGGCACCGCGGCCGCCTGCGCGGCCAGCCAGGTGATGATCGGCCACTCGATCAGGGACGCGATCAGGTCCATCACCACGTCGTACACGGTCTTCATCAACGCCGCGCTGCCTTCCAGCAAGATCAGCGCAGGATCGAGCCGAAGCCCTCGTCGTCGTCTTCCACTCGCGGCGACGGTCCCTGCCGCTGTGGTCTGGCGGGAGAAGGCGGCGGCATCCGGTGCTGCTGAGGAGCCGGCGGCATCGGCGGAGGCTGCGGCAGCTGGCGCCGGCCCGAAGACGTCCTCCTGCACCTTGTTCACCCGCGCGGCGATGTCGACCTGGTCGCCGGGGCACCGCTGCACGAGCTCCGCGGACGCGCGGGTGGACTGCGCCGTCGTGACCGCGCGGGACAGCGCCTGTGGCGAAAGTCGCAGTGCCTCTGGTCTGAACTCGACGCTCAGGATCGACCCGCCGTGTCCGGCCACGACGGTGACCGTCCGATCGGGTGACGTCGCCGCCGCGCGCAGCGTCGACATCCTCTTTCACGTTCTGGTTGTCCACTGCATGAGCGGACGCGGTACTCCCGTTTCGGCGGCTCCGTCCACATCGAACACCGGGCGCGAGCGGCGAAGGTGGATCGGGTGCGTTCTCCGTCACGCGGGTAGCGTGGATCGCGAGGCGCGGGTGCCCCTGAACGCGCTGGTGCGGTACCCCCGTTTTGACCCAGGTAGACGTGGGCGGGTATCTTTGCTACTCGTGCCCGACCCATGTCGGGCCGCTCCGCGTGCCCGTGAGGCCGTGGTGTCCTCCACTCGCAGGGACAGTTGAAGCCGTAGTCGGCGTGAACTGTTGCTTGCGGACCTTGGGAGCGGGCGACACGCCCGACCTCGGGTGCAGAGAGGGATCAAGAAACACGAGGGTGAACCGCAAGGCGAACCCGCAAAGACGGAAGAAGCAGCCGGCGAATGCCAACGATCCAGCAGCTGGTCCGCAAGGGCCGCCAGGACAAGGTGGCGAAGCAGAAGACGGCGGCCCTCAAGGGCTCGCCGCAGCGGCGCGGTGTGTGCACCCGCGTTTACACCACCACCCCCAAGAAGCCGAACTCCGCACTGCGCAAGGTCGCTCGCGTGAAGCTGACCAGCGGTATCGAGGTCACGGCGTACATCCCCGGTGAGGGTCACAACCTCCAGGAGCACTCGATGGTGCTCGTGCGTGGCGGTCGTGTGAAGGACCTGCCGGGTGTTCGTTACAAGATCATCCGTGGCTCTCTCGACACCCAGGGTGTGAAGAACCGCAAGCAGGCTCGCAGCCGTTACGGCGCGAAGAAGGAGAAGAGCTGAGATGCCCCGCAAGGGACCGGCCCCTAAGCGGCCGCTGATCTCCGACCCGGTCTACAGCTCGCCGCTGGTGACCCAGCTCATCAACAAGGTGCTGGTCGACGGCAAGCGCTCGGTGGCCGAGAAGATCGTCTACGAAGCGCTCGAAGGTGCTCGCGAGAAGACCGGCACCGACCCGGTCGTCACGCTGAAGCGCGCGCTCGACAACGTGAAGCCCGCCCTGGAGGTCAAGAGCCGCCGCGTCGGTGGCGCGACCTACCAGGTCCCGGTCGAGGTCAAGCCCGGCCGCGCGACCACGCTGGCGCTGCGCTGGCTGATCACCTTCTCCCGGCAGCGCCGTGAGAAGACCATGGTCGAGCGTCTGATGAACGAGCTGCTCGATGCGAGCAACGGTCTCGGTGCGAGCGTCAAGCGCCGTGAGGACACGCACAAGATGGCCGAGTCCAACAAGGCCTTCGCCCACTACCGCTGGTGATGTGACGCCCGGCCCCGCGAGGAGCCGGGCGCTCCCAGCCCTAGTGAGCTGACAAGCTCAAGACAGGGGAAAGACCCGTGGCACAGGACGTGCTCACTGATCTTGCCAAGGTCCGCAACATCGGGATCATGGCCCACATCGACGCGGGCAAGACCACGACGACTGAGCGGATCCTCTTCTACACGGGGATCAGCTACAAGATCGGCGAGGTCCACGACGGCGCTGCCGTGATGGACTGGATGGAGCAGGAGCAGGAGCGCGGCATCACCATCACGTCCGCCGCGACGACTTGCTACTGGAAGAACCACCAGATCAACCTGATCGACACGCCCGGCCACGTCGACTTCACCGTCGAGGTCGAGCGCAACCTGCGCGTCCTCGACGGCGCCGTTGCCGTCTTCGACGGCAAGGAGGGCGTCGAGCCGCAGTCCGAGCAGGTCTGGCGGCAGGCGACCAAGTACGACGTCCCGCGCATCTGCTTCGTCAACAAGATGGACAAGCTGGGCGCGGACTTCTACTTCACCATCCGCACCATCTCCGAGCGTCTCGGCGCGAAGCCCCTCCCGATCCAGATCCCGATCGGCGCCGAGAGCGACTTCATCGGCGTCGTCGACCTGGTCGAGATGCGCGCCCTGACGTGGCGTGGCGAGGTCCAGAAGGGCGAGGACTACGCGATCGAGGAGATCCCGGCGGACCTCGTCGACAAGGCGCAGGAGTTCCGCGAGGCACTGCTCGAGGCTGTCGCCGAGACCGACGACACGCTGATGGAGAAGTTCCTCGAAGAGGGCGACCTCACCGTCGACGAGATCAAGGCGGGCCTCCGCAAGATCGTCGCCGAGGGTACGGCGTACCCGGTGCTGTGCGGTTCCGCGTTCAAGAACAAGGGCGTCCAGCCCATGCTCGACGCGGTGATCGACTTCCTGCCGTCGCCGCTGGACCTCCCGCCGGTCGAGGGCACGCTGCAGGACGGCGAGACCGTCGTGTCGCGCAAGCCCTCGAGCGACGAGCCGTTCTCGGCGCTGGCGTTCAAGATCGCGGTGCACCCGTTCTTCGGCAAGCTGACCTACATCCGGGTCTACTCGGGCAAGGTCGCCTCCGGCACCCAGGTCGTCAACGCGACCAAGGACCGCAAGGAGCGCATCGGGAAGATCTTCCAGATGCACGCCAACAAGGAGAACCCGGTCACCGAGGCGATCGCGGGCCACATCTACGCCGTGATCGGCCTGAAGGACACGACCACCGGTGAGACGCTCGCCGACCCGCAGCACCCCATCGTGCTCGAGTCGATGACGTTCCCGGAGCCGGTCATCCAGGTGGCGATCGAGCCCAAGACGAAGGCCGACCAGGAAAAGCTGGGCACGGCGATCCAGAAGCTCGCCGAGGAGGACCCGACCTTCCGGGTCAACCTGGACGAGGAGACCGGCCAGACCATCATCGCCGGCATGGGCGAGCTCCACCTGGACATCCTGGTGGACCGCATGCGCCGCGAGTTCAAGGTCGAGGCCAACATCGGCAAGCCTCAGGTGGCGTACCGGGAGACCATCCGCAAGGCGGTGGAGAAGTACTCCTACACCCACAAGAAGCAGACCGGTGGTTCCGGCCAGTTCGCGAAGGTGCTCGTCACCGTCGAGCCGCTGCCGAAGTCCGACGACGGCGCTCTCTACGAGTTCGTCAACGCGGTCACCGGTGGTCGCATCCCGCGTGAGTACATCCCGTCGGTCGACGCGGGTGCTCAGGACGCGATGCAGTACGGCGTGCTGGCGGGCTACCCGCTGGTCGGCGTGAAGGTGACGCTGCTCGACGGCGCCTACCACGAGGTCGACTCCTCGGAAATGGCGTTCAAGATCGCCGGTTCGATGGCTCTCAAGGAAGCCGCCCGTCAGGCGTCTCCCGCGATCCTCGAACCGATCATGGCCGTCGAGGTCACGACGCCCGAGGACTACATGGGTGAAGTGATCGGCGACCTGAACTCCCGCCGTGGCCAGATCCAGGCCATGGAGGAGCGCAGTGGTACCCGTGTCGTCAAGGCACTGGTTCCGCTGTCGGAAATGTTCGGGTACGTGGGTGACCTGCGGTCCAAGACCCAGGGTCGTGCCAACTACTCGATGGTGTTCGACTCCTACGCAGAGGTTCCCGCGAACGTCTCGAAGGAGATCATCGCGAAGGCGACTGGGGAGTAACCCCACACCGGAGCACCGCAGTTCCACCGCGGGCTCTCCGGGGGTGAATCCCTGGGGTCCGCACTTTCCGACCCTGACGTGTAGTCCGGCGGGTGGCCACAGATGCCCGCCGGACCAGCAAAGAAGAAGAAGTCCAGGAGGACAATCCAGTGGCCAAGGCGAAGTTCGAGCGGACGAAGCCGCACGTCAACATCGGTACCATCGGTCACATCGACCATGGCAAGACCACGCTGACCGCGGCGATCTCCAAGGTTCTGCACGACGCGTACCCCGATGTGAACGCTTCGTTCGCGTTCGACCAGATCGACAAGGCGCCGGAAGAGAAGCAGCGCGGCATCACGATCTCGATCGCGCACATCGAGTACCAGACGGAGAACCGTCACTACGCGCACGTCGACTGCCCCGGGCACGCCGACTACATCAAGAACATGATCACCGGTGCGGCGCAGATGGACGGCGCCATCCTGGTGGTCGCGGCGACCGACGGTCCGATGCCGCAGACGAAGGAGCACGTCCTCCTGGCCCGCCAGGTCGGCGTCCCCTACATCGTCGTTGCGCTCAACAAGGCCGACATGGTCGACGACGAGGAGATCCTGGAGCTCGTCGAGCTCGAGGTCCGCGAGCTGCTCTCCGAGTACGAGTTCCCGGGCGACGACCTGCCGGTCGTGCGCGTCTCGGCGCTGAAGGCGCTCGAGGGCGACGCCACGTGGGGCCAGTCGGTCCTCGACCTGATGGCCGCCGTCGACTCGGCGATCCCGGAGCCGGAGCGCGAGACCGACAAGCCGTTCCTCATGCCCGTTGAGGACGTCTTCACGATCACCGGCCGCGGCACCGTCGTGACCGGTCGTATCGAGCGCGGCATCATCAACGTGAACTCCGAGATCGAGATCGTCGGTATCAAGGAGCAGTCGAAGAAGACGACTGTCACCTCGATCGAGATGTTCAAGAAGTTCCTCGACGAGGGTCGCGCCGGTGACAACGCCGCGCTGCTGCTCCGCGGCATCAAGCGCGAGGAGGTGGAGCGCGGCATGGTCATCGTCAAGCCGGGCACCACGACCCCGCACACCGAGTTCGAGGCTCAGGTCTACATCCTGTCCAAGGACGAGGGTGGCCGCCACACGCCGTTCTTCAACAACTACCGTCCGCAGTTCTACTTCCGCACCACGGACGTGACCGGCGTTGTGACGCTGCCCGAGGGCACCGAGATGGTCATGCCGGGTGACACCACCGGTATGACGGTCAAGCTGATCCAGCCGATCGCCATGGACGAGGGCCTCCGCTTCGCGATCCGCGAGGGTGGCCGCACCGTCGGCGCCGGCTCGGTCACCAAGATCATCAAGTGATCTAGCTCGACCCAGTTCGGCGACAGGCCGGGTCAACGACTCCGTTGGCCCGGCCTTCGTCGTTTCAGGCGTGAGTTGTGTGTGACAGCTCACGTGCACTACGCGCAGGGTGCTCAGTGGTAGATCGCTCGCGGGGATTCCGTTGCCGGGCAAAGGAACCGTTGCCGTCGTTGCTCCACATGCGACGGACACGGCGGTTCGCCGGCCAAGGTCCGCACGTGATCTGCCTCTAAGTCGCCCACCCCGATTTGGATCGCCTCACACCCGTGTGGCATCCTTTACGGGTTGCTCGACGAAGGCTGGGCCCACTTCGTGTGTGCCTTGGTCCTTCACCGAGCGTCCGCGCCCTGTTAGTGAACGCCTCCTTGCGGAGATGGGCATCAGGGTGCATGGGCTGTGGTAGGCCCAATCCCACCGGGGAGACCTTGAGTGGGACCGGTATGCGCACCGGGCGCGACACGCCCGACCGCGTGGACCGGGCACCATGACACTTCAACAGGGGCGGAGCGCGCCAAGAGGCTGTAACAGGCCTCATCCGAGGCACCGCACCGCAGCGGTACGAGAAGCAGAGGAACGGCAAGCCATCATGGCGGGACAAAAGATCCGCATCCGGCTCAAGGCCTACGACCACGAAGCGATCGACGCGTCAGCGCGCAAGATCGTGGAGACCGTGACGCGCACCGGCGCTCGGGTCGTCGGGCCGGTGCCGCTGCCCACCGAGAAGAACGTGTACTGCGTCATCCGCTCGCCGCACAAGTACAAGGACTCGCGCGAGCACTTCGAGATGCGCACGCACAAGCGACTGATCGACATCCTCGACCCGACGCCGAAGACGGTGGACGCGCTCATGCGCATCGACCTGCCGGCCAGCGTCGACGTCAACATCCAGTAAGCGTTGGGCGCGGAGAGTAACGGACCAATGTCTGACAGGCAGATCAAGGGCATCCTGGGCACCAAGCTCGGCATGACTCAGGTCTTCGACGAGAACAACCGGGTCGTCCCGGTGACCGTCGTGAAGGCTGAGCCGAATGTCGTCACCCAGGTTCGCACCGAAGAGAAGGACGGCTACACGGCCATCCAGCTGGCGACCGGCGCGATTGACCCGCGCAAGGTCAACAAGCCCGTCGCGGGCCACTTCGCCAAGGCCGGGGTCACGCCCCGTCGCCACCTGGTGGAGCTGCGCACGGTCGACGCCAGCGAGTACGAGGTCGGCCAGGAGATCACCGCTGAGGTGTTCGAGGCCGGCGCTGTTGTCGACATCACCGGCACCAGCAAGGGCAAGGGCACCGCGGGTGTCATGAAGCGCCACAACTTCCGGGGCCTCGGCTCCAGCCACGGCACCCAGCGCAAGCACCGCTCGCCGGGTTCCATCGGTGGCTGCGCCACCCCGGGTCGCGTCTTCAAGGGTCTGCGCATGGCCGGCCGCATGGGCCACGTGCGCGTCACGACCCAGAACCTGAAGGTGCACAAGATCGACGTGGAGAACGGCCTGCTGCTCATCAAGGGCGCCGTTCCCGGTCCCAAGGGCGGTCTGGTGTTCGTCAAGACGGCCGCGAAGGGTGGTGCCTGATGTCGACGGTTGAGATCCGTACGCCGGACGGCAAGTCCGCCGGCACGGTCGAGCTTCCCTCGGCTGTTTTCGACGCGCAGGCGAACGTCGCGCTGCTGCACCAGGTCGTTGTGGCCCAGCAGGCCGCCGCGCGCCAGGGTACGCACGCCACGAAGACCCGCGGCGAGGTGTCCGGTGGTGGCAAGAAGCCGTACCGCCAGAAGGGCACCGGTCGCGCCCGCCAGGGTTCGACGCGTGCGCCGCAGTTCGCCGGCGGTGGCGTCGTCCACGGCCCGCAGCCGCGTGACTACACCCAGCGGACCCCCAAGAAGATGAAGGCCGCCGCTCTGCGTGGCGCCCTCTCCGACCGGGCCCGCGCCAACCAGGTGCACGTCGTGTCCGGCCTGGTGGACGGGGACACCCCGTCGACCAAGACCGCGCGCAAGGTTCTGGAGTCGGTCACCCAGGCCCGTCGCGTTCTCGTGGTGCTCAACCGCACCGACGAGGTCGCGTGGGTCAGCGTGCGCAACCTGCCGCACGTGCACGTGATCGCGCCCGACCAGCTCAACACCTACGACGTGCTCGTCAACGACGACGTGGTGTTCACCAAGGACTCGCTCGACGTGTTCCTCGCCAGCAAGGCCCAGCAGGGTTCTGGCTCGGCTGAGGCCACGGCGACCGTGGTGGACGAGGAGGCCTCGAAGTGATCCCCGACCACAGGGACATCTTGCTCGCCCCCGTGATCTCCGAGAAGTCCTACGGACTGCTCGAGGAGAACAAGTACACCTTCTTGGTGGCGCCGGGTTCGAACAAGACCCAGATCAAGATCGCCGTGGAGAAGGTCTTCGGCGTGAAGGTCGTCAGCGTCAACACCATCAACCGGCAGGGCAAGCGCAAGCGCACCCGCACCGGGTTCGGCAAGCGCAAGGACACGAAGCGCGCGATCGTCACGCTGTCTGCCGACAGCAAGCCGATCGAGATCTTCGGCGGCCCTGCCGCCTGATGACGAGGACTGCGTAGAGATGGGCATTCGCAAGTACAAGCCGACGACCCCCGGTCGTCGCGGTGCGAGCGTCTCCGACTTCGCCGAGATCACTCGGTCGACGCCGGAGAAGTCGCTGATCCGCCCGCTGCACGGCCGTGGTGGCCGCAACGCGTCGGGCAAGATCACCACGCGGCACAAGGGTGGCGGTCACAAGCGGGCTTACCGCTTGATCGACTTCCGTCGCAACGACAAGGACGGCGTGCCGGCCAAGGTCGCTCACATCGAGTACGACCCCAACCGCACCGCGCGCATCGCACTTCTGCACTACGCAGATGGCGAGAAGCGCTACATCGTCGCACCGGAGAAGCTGAAGCAGGGCGACACGGTTGAGAACGGCCCCAAGGCCGACATCAAGCCGGGTAACAACCTGCCGCTGCGCAACATCCCGGTCGGCACCGTGATCCACGCGATCGAGCTCCGCCCCGGCGGTGGCGCGAAGATCGCCCGCTCGGCTGGCGCCTCGGTGCAGCTCGTGGCGAAGGACGGCCCGTACGCCCAGCTGCGGATGCCTTCGGGCGAAATCCGCAACGTGGACGTCCGCTGCCGCGCCACGATCGGCGAGGTCGGCAACTCCGAGCACCAGAACATCAACTGGGGCAAGGCCGGCCGCATGCGGTGGAAGGGCAAGAAGCCCACCGTGCGTGGTGTCGCCATGAACCCCGTTGACCACCCGCATGGTGGTGGTGAGGGCAAGACCTCCGGTGGTCGCCACCCGGTCAACCCGGCTGGTAAGCCCGAGGGTCGTACCCGCCGCCGCAAGCCAAGCGACAAGCTCATCGTCCGGCGTCGTCGCACCGGTAAGAAGCGCTGAGCAGGGAGGGAGTGAAGGATGCCTCGCAGCCTTAAGAAGGGCCCCTTCGTGGACGACCACCTGCTCAAGAAGGTGGACGTTCTCAACGAGTCGGGCAAGAAGACCGTCATCAAGACGTGGTCCCGCCGGTCCACGATCATTCCGGACATGCTTGGCCACACCATCGCGGTGCACGACGGCCGTAAGCACGTCCCGGTGTTCGTGACCGAAGCCATGGTCGGGCACAAGCTGGGCGAGTTCGCCCCGACCCGCACCTTCAAGGGCCACATCAAGGACGACCGGAAGTCTCGTCGCCGCTAGGCGTCGAACTGAGAAGAGCAAGGGAAAAGCAGCGATGAACGCCCGTAAGGACGCTGAGGCGCAGGAGTTTCCGCGCGCCGTGGCTCGGGCTCGCTACGTCCGCGACACCCCCATGAAGGTCCGTCGCGTCGTCGAGCTCATCAAGGGTCGTAACGCCAGCGAGGCCCTGGCCGTGCTCCAGTTCGCGCCCCAGGCAGCCTCTGAGCCGGTCGCGAAGGTGCTCGCCAGCGCCATGGCCAACGCCGAGAACAACCTGTCCCTGGACCCCGACACCCTCTGGGTTTCGGCGGCCTTTGTGGACGAGGGTCCGACCCTCAAGCGTTTCCGCCCGCGTGCCCAGGGCCGCGCGTACCGGATCCGCAAGCGGACGTCGCACATCACCATTGAGGTGGAGTCGCGTCCGAAGAAGACCAGCGCGAAGGGAACCCGGTAGTGGGCCAGAAGATCAACCCGCACGGCTTCCGGCTGGGGATCACCACCGACTGGAAGTCCCGCTGGTACGCCGACAAGCAGTACGCCGAGTACGTGGCCGAGGACGTCAAGATCCGCCGGCTGCTCTCGCGCGGCATGGAGCGTGCCGGTATCTCCAAGGTGGAGATCGAGCGCACCCGTGACCGGGTTCGCGTCGACATCCACACCGCCCGGCCGGGCATCGTCATCGGCCGTCGCGGTGCCGAAGCGGACCGCATCCGCGGTGAGCTCGAGAAGCTCACCAAGAAGCAGGTCCAGCTGAACATCCTCGAGGTGAAGAGCCCCGAGTCGGACGCGCAGCTCGTGGCACAGGGTGTCGCCGAGCAGCTGTCCAACCGCGTTGCCTTCCGCCGCGCGATGCGCAAGGCCATTCAGTCGGCCATGCGTTCGCCGCAGGTCAAGGGCATCCGCGTGCAGTGCGGCGGTCGCCTTGGCGGCGCCGAGATGTCCCGCTCGGAGCACTACCGCGACGGCCGCGTGCCGCTGCACACGCTCCGTGCCGACATCGACTATGGCTTCTTCGAGGCCCGCACCACGTTCGGCCGTATCGGCGTGAAGGTGTGGATCTACAAGGGTGACATCGTCGGTGGCATCTCCGCCAAGCGTGAGCGTGACGCGGCCCCCTCTCAGGCCGACCGCGCCCCGCGCCGCGACCGTGGCGAGCGTCCGAACCGGGCCCGTCGTTCGGGTGCCAGCGGCACCACCGCGACGAGCACCGAGGCCGGTCGTGCCGCAGCTGACGCCAACGCGTCCGCCGAGGCCCCGGCTGCTGCAGAGAAGACGGAGAGCTGAGTCATGCTCATCCCGCGCAGGGTCAAGCACCGCAAGCAGCACCACCCCAAGCGGTCGGGTGCTGCCAAGGGCGGCACGAAGGTCACCTTCGGTGAGTACGGCATCCAGGCTCTGGAGCCGGCCTACGTGACGAACCGGCAGATCGAGTCCGCTCGTATCGCCATCACTCGCCACATCCGCCGTGGCGGCAAGGTCTGGATCAACATCTTCCCGGACCGTCCGCTCACGAAGAAGCCGGCCGAGACCCGCATGGGTTCCGGTAAGGGTTCGCCGGAGTGGTGGGTGGCCAACGTCAAGCCGGGTCGCGTCCTCTTCGAGATGGCCTTCCCGAACGAGCAGGTTGCTCGCGAGGCGCTCCGCCGCGCGATCCACAAGCTCCCGATGAAGTGCCGCATCGTTACGCGTGAGGGTGGTGAGTTCTGATGGCAGCGGGTACCACCGCTTCCGAGCTGCGTGAGCTCACCGAGGAAGAGCTCGTGCTGCGTCTGAAGGAGTCGAAGGAAGAGCTCTTCAACCTTCGCTTCCAGATGGCCACGGGCCAGCTCGACAACAACCGGCGTTTGCGCACGGTCCGGCACGAGATCGCCCGGATCTACACCGTGATGCGGGAGCGGGAGCTCGGGCTCTCCGCTTCGCCGGAATCCACTGGTGAGGGTGCGGCATGACCGAAAGCAACGAAGTTCAGACCGAGAAGCGCAACGACCGCAAGGTCCGCGAGGGCCTCGTCGTGTCCGACAAGATGGACAAGACGATCGTCGTGGCGCTCGAGGACCGCAAGAAGCACCCGCGTTACTCCAAGGTCATGCGCTCCACCACCAAGGTGAAGGCGCACGACGAGGAGAACACGGCGGGCGTGGGCGACCGCGTCCTGCTGATGGAGACCCGACCGCTGTCGGCCACCAAGCGCTGGCGGCTCGTCGAGGTCCTCGAGAAGGCCAAGTAAGTCCTTTCTAGACAGACCGAGCCCGTCGGGTCGGAAATCCGGCGGGCCAGGAATGGTCAGGAGCAAGTAAGTGATTCAGCAGGAGTCGCGGCTTCGTGTCGCCGACAACACTGGTGCGAAGGAAATCCTTTGCATCCGTGTTCTCGGCGGTTCGGGTCGCCGCTACGCGGGCATCGGCGACATCATCGTCGCGACCGTCAAGGACGCGATCCCCGGTGCCGGCGTGAAGAAGGGTGACGTCGTCAAGGCGGTCGTCGTCCGCACCGTCAAGGAGCGCCGTCGTCCGGATGGCTCGTACATCCGCTTCGACGAGAACGCCGCCGTGCTCATCAAGAACGACAACGAGCCCCGCGGTACCCGCATCTTCGGCCCGGTCGGCCGCGAGCTGCGCGACAAGAAGTTCATGAAGATCATCTCGCTGGCTCCGGAGGTGCTCTGACCATGAAGGTGAAGAAGGGCGACACGGTCGTCGTCATCGCCGGCAAGGACAAGGGCGCGAAGGGCAAGGTCATCCAGGCCTACCCGGAGACCGGCAAGGTCCTGGTCGAGGGTGTCAACCGGATCAAGAAGCACACCAAGATCACGCAGACCCAGCGGGGTGCGCAGTCTGGTGGCATCGTGACCCAGGAAGCCCCGATCAACGTCTCCAACGTGATGGTGGTCGACTCGGACGGCAAGCCGACCCGTGTTGGTTACCGTACGAACGACGAGGGCAAGCGGGTCCGCATTTCCCGTCGTAACGGGAAGGACATCTGAGCATGACTACCGCAGAGAAGATCATCCCGCGGCTCAAGACGCGCTACCGCGCTGAGATCACCGGCGAGCTGCAGAAGCAGTTCAACTACGCCAACGTGATGCAGATCCCGGGCGTCGTGAAGGTTGTCGTCAACATGGGCGTCGGCGACGCCGCCCGTGACGGCAAGCTGATCGAGGGTGCCGTCAAGGACCTCTCGATCATCACCGGCCAGCGTCCCGAGGTCCGTCGGGCCCGCAAGTCCATCGCGCAGTTCAAGCTGCGTGAGGGCATGCCGATCGGCGCGCGCGTCACGCTGCGCGGCGACCGCATGTGGGAGTTCCTGGACCGACTGCTGACGATCGCGCTGCCCCGTATCCGCGACTTCCGCGGTCTCTCGGGCAAGCAGTTCGACGGCAACGGCAACTACACGTTCGGTCTGAACGAGCAGTCGATGTTCCACGAGATCGACCCCGACTCGATCGACCGTCCCCGCGGCATGGACATCACCGTCGTCACCACCGCCACGAACGACGAGGAGGGCCGGGCGCTGCTGAAGCTCCTGGGCTTCCCGTTCAAGGAGAACTGAGTCGATGGCCAAGAAGGCGTTGATCAACAAGGCCGCGAAGAAGCCGAAGTTCAAGGTCCGGGCGTACACCCGGTGCCAGCGTTGCGGCCGCCCCCACGCGGTGTTCCGCAAGTTCGGCCTCTGCCGGATCTGCCTGCGCGAGATGGCTCACCGCGGTGAGCTGCCTGGCGTGAGCAAGTCCAGCTGGTAAAGCAAGCTTCATTTACTTCGCTGTAGGCCCGCACACGACCGACCTGGCCCTCCCTTCGGGGAGGGCGGGTCTGGACCCTGAGCTGGGGAACCGCAGCGAGAAAGGTTGACCAGGTCACCATGACGATGACCGACCCGATCGCAGACATGCTCACTCGTCTGCGCAACGCGAACTCGGCTTACCACGACAAGGTCGTGATGCCGCACTCGAAGTTGAAGGCCAACATCGCCGAGATCCTCAAGCGCGAGGGCTACATCGCCTCGTACCGCGACGAGGAGGGCGAGGTCGCCAAGAACCTCGTCGTCGAGCTGAAGTACGGCCCGAACCGCGAGCGCAGCATCGCCGGCCTCCGCCGCGTGTCGAAGCCCGGCCTGCGTGTGTACGCGAAGTCCACCGGCCTGCCCCGAGTTCTCGGCGGCCTGGGCGTGGCGATCATTTCGACCTCTGGCGGTCTCATGACCGACCGCCAGGCCAACAAGGCAGGCGTGGGCGGAGAAGTCCTCGCCTACGTTTGGTAAGGGGGAGTAGACATGTCGCGCATCGGTAAGCAGCCGATCATTGTCCCCTCCGGGGTCGACGTGAACATCGCCGGCCAGGACGTGAGCGTCAAGGGCCCCAAGGGCACCCTGACGCTGACGATCGCTGAGCCGATCAGCCTGGAGAAGGCTGAGGACGGCACTCTCGAGGTCAAGCGCCCGAACGACGAGCGTCGCAACCGCGCGCTCCACGGCTTGTCGCGCACGCTGGTGCACAACATGGTCGTCGGCGTGACCCAGGGTTACGAAAAGAAGATGGAGATCCACGGCGTCGGTTACCGCGTCGCGCTCAAGGGCTCTGAGCTCGAGTTCGCGCTCGGTTACTCCCACCCCGTCAAGGTCGAAGCCCCTGAGGGCATCACCTTCGCGGTGGAGACCCCGACCCGCTTCTCCGTCTCCGGTATCGACAAGCAGCTGGTCGGTGAGGTCGCCGCCAACATCCGCAAGCTGCGCAAGCCCGACCCGTACAAGGGCAAGGGCGTGCGGTACTCGGGCGAGAAGATCCGCCGCAAGGTCGGAAAGACGGGTAAGTGACATGAGCGAGTCGACTGTTACGAAGCGCAAGCCGGTGGGCAAGGACATCTCCACCAGGCGTCGTGTTGCCAAGGCCCGTCGCCACTTCCGCCTCCGCAAGAAGGTCAGCGGCACCGCCGAGCGTCCGCGCCTGGTCGTGCACCGGTCGTCGAAGCACATCACCGTGCAGATCATCGACGACCTGAAGGGCCACACGGTCGCGTCCGCTTCCTCCATGGAGGCCGACGTCCGTGCGCTGGAAGGCGACAAGAAGGCCCGCGCGGCCAAGGTCGGCCAGCTGGCCGCGGCCCGTGCCAAGGACGCCGGTATCACGACGGTCGTGTTCGACCGCGGTGGCAACGCGTACCACGGCCGGATCGCTGCTCTGGCGGATGCCGCTCGCGAGGCGGGGCTGGAGTTCTGACAATGATGATGACTGGAATTGAGAGGGACGCCTGATGCCAGGACGTACGCGTCGCGAAGGCGGCGGGGGCGAGCGCGGAGAGCGCCGCGACCGTCGTGACGGCGGCCGCGGCGGCGCGGCCCAGGAGAAGACCCCCCACCTCGAGCGCGTGGTTGCGATCAACCGCGTCTCCAAGGTGGTCAAGGGTGGTCGTCGCTTCAGCTTCACCGCGCTCGTGGTCGTGGGTGACGGCGACGGCATGGTCGGCGTCGGCTACGGCAAGGCCAAGGAAGTTCCCGCGGCCATCGCCAAGGGTGTCGAGGAAGCGAAGAAGAACTTCTTCCGCGTGCCTCGCATCGCCGGCACCATCCCCCACCCGATCCAGGGTGAGAAGGCCGCTGGTGTGGTCCTGCTGCGTCCGGCCTCGGCCGGTACCGGTGTCATCGCGGGTGGCGCTGTCCGCGCCGTCCTCGAGTGCGCCGGCGTGCACGACGTGCTGTCGAAGTCGCTCGGCTCCGACAACGCGATCAACATCGTGCACGCGACCGTGGCGGCCCTCAAGGGTCTGCAGCGTCCGGAAGAGGTCGCGGCCCGTCGTGGCCTGCCCCTCGAGGACGTCGCCCCCGCCGGCATGATCCGCGCTCGCGCGGGCCAGGGGGTCTGACCATGGCTCTCAAGATCACCCAGGTGAAGAGCACCATCGGCACGAAGCACAACCACCGCGAGTCGATGCGCACCCTCGGGCTGCGCAAGATCCGTCAGTCGGTCGTGCGCGAGGACACCCCCCAGGTCCGCGGCTTGATCCACGCCGTGCGCCACCTGGTGGTTGTTGAGGAGGTCCAGTCGTGACCATCAAGATTCACGACCTGCGTCCTGCCCCCGGAGCCAAGACCGCCAAGACCCGCGTCGGTCGTGGTGAGGGCTCCAAGGGCAAGACCGCCGGCCGCGGTACGAAGGGCACGGGCGCTCGCAAGAACGTCTCGCCGCGCTTC
Source organism: Lentzea atacamensis (assembly GCF_003269295.1). Taxonomy (GTDB): domain Bacteria; phylum Actinomycetota; class Actinomycetes; order Mycobacteriales; family Pseudonocardiaceae; genus Lentzea; species Lentzea atacamensis. The sequence continues at coordinate 765,611 of NZ_QLTT01000002.1, forward strand.
GAAGGTGGCCAGATGCCGCTGCACATGCGGCTGCCGAAGCTCAAGGGCTTCAAGAACCCGTTCCGCACCGAGTACCAGGTCGTGAACGTCTCCGACATCGCTGCCTCGTTCCCCGAGGGTGGTTCGGTCGACGTTCCCGCGCTGGTGCTGGCTGGGCTGGTCCGCAAGGGCTCGCTCGTCAAGGTGCTGGGCGACGGTGAGGTCAGCGTCAAGCTGGACGTCACTGCCAACAAGTTCTCCAAGAGTGCTGTGGAGAAGATCGCTGCTGCTGGTGGGTCTACCACTGTGGCGTGACGGGTTTTAGCTGTCTGAAGGGCCCTGAGGCTTTGCCTCGGGGCCCTTTGGCGTTTGTACGGGGTGGTTGCCGTGTGTCGCCGGTTTGGGGGGCGCGTGGGGTGCGTAGGCCGTTCCCGGTTGCGTTGGCGGGTTCCGGTTTGTCGTTCGTAGGTGGTGGCTGTGCGTGCGTGTGTGGCGGTTGCGTGGGTTCCTGGGGCTCCGCCCCAGACCCCGCCAATCTGATCAAAGACCCGCCGGCGCCATGCGCAGGTAGATGCCTGTTGCGTTGGGCGGCTTGCGGTTGCGTAGGTGGTTGCGATGCATGGGGCGGGACCCACCCCAGGCCGCTCGCGTTGCGAAAAGCAGCTCGCCTTCGGCTTCGCGGGTGGAGTGAGTGTGCAAGTGGGTTCTGCGGGTAGCTGAACTTTTGCTGCTTTGGTGGGGAACTGGGAGTTGGGTGCAAACGTTCGCGCTTGGCGAAATCACAGCTCGTAGCACGGAATCTGCTGGCGGGCTACCCCGGATGGCCTAGCTGTGCGGTGAGAGATCAACCGGTTGGAACCTGTGATTGGCCACTGGGTACGGGCAGGTCGCGGGGGGCTGTTAGAGTCGCGGGCTGAACCCGGATGTCCTCCGGGTTGCTTGGTCGTGGCTACCTACTACGGCCTGCCAACTACCGCATGTGCCGGTCCCTGGGGGTCGGCAACGCTCAGGAGGTTCGCGTGCTCGGCGCATTCCGCTCGGCTCTCGCGACGCCGGATCTACGCAAGAAGATCCTGTTTACGCTCGGGATCATCATTGTGTACCGGCTTGGTGCGACCATGCCCGCGCCGGGCGTGTCCTTCAAGAACGTGCGGGCGTGTGCTGAGCAGCTTGAAGGCCAGAACATCTACTCGCTGATCAACCTGTTCAGCGGTGGCGCGCTGCTGAACCTGTCCGTGTTCGCGCTGGGCATCATGCCCTACATCACCGCGAGCATCATCATTCAGCTGCTGACCGTGGTCATCCCGCGGTTCGAGCAGTTGAAGAAGGAAGGACAGGCTGGTCAGGGCAAGCTGACGCAGTACACGCGGTACCTGACCATCGGGCTGGCGATCCTGCAGTCCACCGGTCTGGTGGCCCTGGCGGTGCGCGGGCAGCTGTTCGGTGAGTGCGACCAGGACGTCATCCCGAACAAGGACAGCATCTTCACCCTCATCGTGCTGGTCATCACCATGACCGCCGGTACCTCGGTCATCATGTGGCTGGGTGAGCTGATCACCGAGAAGGGCATCGGCAACGGCATGTCGTTGCTGATCTTCACCGGTATCGCCGCCCGCATCCCGGCCGAGGGCAAGAACATCCTCGACAAGAGCGCCGTCACCTTCGTGCTCGTTTGTGTCGCCGCTCTCGTCATCATCGCGAGCGTCATCTACGTCGAGCAGGCCCAGCGCCGCATCCCGGTGCAGTACGCCAAGCGCATGATCGGCCGCCGCATGTACGGCGGTACGTCGACGTACCTTCCCCTCAAGGTGAACCAGGCCGGCGTCATCCCGGTCATCTTCGCCTCGTCGCTGCTCTACCTGCCGGACCTGATCGTCCGCCTCACCCAGGGTTCCTCGACGGAGTCCAACTGGTTCTCGACCTTCGTGCAGACCCACCTGGTCAAGCAGTCGAGCTGGGTGCACATCGCGACGTACTTCCTGCTGATCGTCTTCTTCACGTACTTCTACGTCGGCATCACGTTCAACCCGGACGAGCGTGCTGACGAGATGAAGAAGTTCGGTGGGTTCATCCCCGGCATCCGTCCCGGTCGCCCGACCGCCGAGTACCTCAAGTTCGTGCTGGGTCGCATCACGCTTCCCGGCTCGCTCTACCTCGGCATCGTGGCGATCCTGCCGAACCTGTTCCTGGACCTCACTGGTGACAACCAGAACCAGAACTTCCCGTTCGGCGGCACCGCGGTTCTGATCATGGTCGGTGTCGGTCTCGACACCGTGAAGCAGATCGAGAGCCAGCTCATGCAGCGCAATTACGAAGGGTTCCTCCGCTAGATGCGACTCGTTCTCGTTGGCCCGCCCGGTGCGGGCAAGGGCACCCAGGCTGAAGTGTTGAGCCGCAAGCTCGGCGTGCCGCACATCTCGACGGGCGACCTCTTCCGGTCACACATCAGCAACCAGACCGAGCTCGGGCTCGAGGTGCAGAGCATCCTCGACGAGGGCGCGCTGGTGCCGGACTCCATCACGAACGAGATGGTGCGCAAGCGTCTGGCCGAGGCTGACGCGGAGCACGGGTTCCTGCTCGACGGGTTCCCGCGCAACGTGGCGCAGGCCGACAAGCTGGGTGAGTTCCTGGCCGTCGGTGGCCACGAGCTCGACGCCGTGCTGGAGTTCCGGGTCGACGAGGACGTCGTGGTGGAGCGGTTGCTGGCGCGTGGGCGCACGGACGACAAGGAAGACGTCATCCGGCACCGGCAGCAGGTGTACCGCAACGAGACCGCGCCGCTGCTCGACTACTACGCGAAGAAGGTCATCTCCATCGACGCCGTCGGTGAGATCGACGAGATCAGTGAGCGTGCCCTCGCGGCGCTGCACTCGCTGCGCGGCGAGAAGTGACAGGTGGACTGCTTGACCGGCTCCGCTCTGTCGTCACAGGTGTTTCAGGCAGTGAGCGCATGATCGAGATCAAGACCCGTGGCCAGCTGGAGGCGATGCGCGCCTCCGGCCTGGTCGTGGCGCGTGCGCTGCGCAACGTCGTCGACGCGGTCAAGCCCGGTGTGTCCACGTGGGAGCTCGACGAGATCGCCGAGCAGACCATTCGCGACGCCGGCGCCGTCCCGTCGTTCAAGGGCTACCACGGCTTCCCGGCGAGCATCTGCGCGTCGGTGAACGAGCAGATCGTCCACGGCATCCCGAGCAAGAAGCAGGTGCTCGCCGAGGGTGACCTGATCTCGATCGACTGCGGTGCGATCCTCGACGGCTGGCACGGCGACTCCGCCGTCACCGTCGGCTGCGGTGAGCTCTCGCCGGCCGACCACAAGCTGTCCGAGGCGACCAGGCTGTCGATGCTCGCGGGCATCGAGGCCGCGGTGCCCGGCGGGCGGCTCACGGACATCTCGTTCGCCATCGAGTCCTCGGCCATCGAGTCGGGTGAGCGCGACGGCATCGAGTACGGCATCGTCGCGGACTACGGTGGCCACGGCATCGGCACCAAGATGCACATGGACCCGTTCCTGCCGAACTTCGGCAAGCCCGGCAAGGGGCCGAAGCTCAAGGTCGGCATGGCCATCGCGATCGAACCGATGCTGACGCTCGGCACGGACGACTCCCAGGAGCTGGAGGACGGCTGGACCGTCATCACGCTCGACGGGACGCGGGCCGCGCACTGGGAGCACAGCGTCGCGATCACGGAGGACGGTCCCTGGGTGCTCACCGCACCTGAAGAGGACTAACCCGAGTACCTGGAACAACCCCGTTCGCCGTGAGGTGAGCGGGGTTATTTCGTTTGTCAACCCCGATATGGTCGAGGTGACGAACGAGTCCAATGCTTGGGGGCATTGTGGGGGTCACCCGTTTCGTCCTGTCCGCCCTACTGATTTCAGTTTCAGGCTGCGCTGCCACCAAGCCGGCCACCGACTTCACCTACCAGGACGTTCCGGCGGAGCAGATCGCCGACCGGATCTTCCTGGCCGACGCCATCGCCGAGGTCGAGCGGTGCGAGCCGCCGTTCTCGGACGTGCAGATCGTCCGGCCGAACTTCGTCAGCGCACCGCGCCCGGTCGACGGCGGGTGTGGAGGCAAGGCGCGGGCCGACGCCGGGCCCGAGTACGTCGACGCCGTGACTCGTATCACGGCGCTGCACGACACCGTCGTCCGCGAGTGGAACGCGCGGCTGAACTCCGGGCCGGAGGCCGCGCAGACGCGGGCGCTCAGCGTGATGCTGCTGCACTGCCTCGACCGGGCCGGGTTCACCCAGCGGGGGCCCGGCGACCCGAGTCTCGAGAGCTACGGCATCGGATCCGGCGACGTTGCGCTCAACAACGCAGCTCAGCGGTGTTCTGACGACACCGGCTACGGTAGCGCGATCGCCGCTCAGCGCGTCCGGACGCTCAAGTCCGTGCTCGGTCTGCACGAGGCGGAGATCAACGAGATCACGCGGCTCCGGGCCCTGCTGGTGAGCTGTGCACGGCCGGCGGAGAGCTCCGAGCGGGGCCGATTTGGGTTGCCGGAGTGAACTGCGTACACTGGTCAGGTGGCGCATCCGTCGCGCCGGTTCAGTCATGCCCTCCGAGGTGAGATCGAACCGGATTGGCGCGCGTCCAAAGGTTATTACCACCGTCACGAAACGCGGAGGACATGGGCAAGAAGGACGGGGCCATTGAGGTCGAGGGCCGCGTAGTCGAGCCGCTCCCCAACGCGATGTTCAGGGTCGAGTTGGAGAACGGTCACAAGGTACTCGCGCACATCAGCGGCAAGATGCGACAGCACTACATCCGCATCCTCCCTGAGGACCGGGTTGTCGTGGAGCTCTCGCCCTACGACCTGTCCCGCGGGCGCATCGTCTACCGCTACAAGTGACCTCCAGTAGCAGGAGATCTCAGGCGTGAAGGTCCAGCCGAGCGTCAAGAAGATCTGCGACAAGTGCAAGGTGATCCGCCGTCACGGCCGGGTCATGGTGATCTGCGAGAACCTGCGCCACAAGCAGCGCCAGGGCTGAGCAGTTCCACCACGCGCTCGTCGAGATCATCGATGACGCAGTAACGAGACACTCCTCGCACCTGCCGCACGCAGGGCTTCAAGCGTGCGGACACCCCCGGATTCCAGGCCGGGGCCGGGACACCGGCTGTGAGAGCAGCCGGAACGACACACAGCGAGTCAGTCACCGGAATCGGGCGAGGAGCAGACCTGGAAGTAATCGACAGGAGTTAACCGCCACATGGCACGACTCGCTGGCGTAGACCTCCCCCGCGAAAAGCGGATGGAGATCGCGCTCACCTACATCTTCGGCATCGGTCGTACGCGCTCCAAGGAGCTGCTCGCCGCCACCCAGATCTCTCCCGACCTCCGGGTCAAGGATCTGACGGACGACGACCTCGCCAAGCTGCGGGACCACATCGAGACGAACTACAAGGTCGAGGGTGACCTTCGCCGTGAGGTCGCGGCCGACATCCGTCGCAAGATGGAGATCGGTTGCTACGAGGGTCTTCGGCACCGTCGCGGCCTGCCCGTTCGCGGTCAGCGCACGAAGACGAACGCCCGTACCCGCAAGGGTCCGAAGAAGACCGTGGCCGGCAAGAAGAAGGCCGGCAAGAAGTAAGACCTCGGGTCTACTGCCCTCAACTTAGGAGTTCGTTTTGCCACCCAAGTCCCGCACGGGAGCCGGGGTCAAGAAGATCCGGCGCAAGGAAAAGAAGAACGTCTCGCACGGCCAGGCGCACATCAAGAGCACGTTCAACAACACCATCGTGTCCATCACGGACCCGATGGGCAACGTGATCAGCTGGGCGTCCGCCGGCCACGTGGGCTTCAAGGGCTCGCGCAAGTCCACGCCGTTCGCGGCGCAGATGGCTGCCGAGAACGCCGCCCGCAAGGCCGCCGAGCACGGCATGCGCAAGGTGGACGTGTTCGTGAAGGGTCCCGGCTCCGGCCGTGAAACCGCGATCCGTTCGCTGCAGGCCGCCGGTCTCGAGGTCGGCACCATTCAGGACGTGACCCCGCAGCCCCACAACGGCTGCCGCCCGCCCAAGCGGCGCCGGGTCTGAGGCACGGGGAGGAGTAAGAACTAATGGCTCGTTACACGGGACCTGCGACGCGTATCTCGCGCCGCCTGAAGGTTGACCTCGTTGGTGGGGACCAGGCGTTCGAGCGCCGTCCGTACCCGCCCGGCCAGCACGGCCGCGGTCGGGTCAAGGAGTCCGAGTACCTGCTGCAGCTCCAGGAGAAGCAGAAGGCTCGCTACACCTACGGCGTCCTCGAGAAGCAGTTCGTCCGCTACTACAAGGAAGCGGTTCGTCGTCCGGGCAAGACCGGTGAGAACCTGCTCCAGATCCTCGAGGCCCGCCTCGACAACGTGGTGTACCGCGCGGGCCTCGCCCGCACGCGTCGCCAGGCTCGCCAGCTGGTCAGCCACGGGCACTTTCTGGTCAACGGCCACAAGGTGAACATCCCGAGCTACCAGGTGTCGAAGTTCGACATCATCGACGTGAAGCCGAAGTCCATGCCGACGCTGCCCTTCGAGGCTGCTCGCGCGTCCTTCGGTGACCGCCCGATTCCCGCTTGGCTGCAGGTCGTTCCGTCGAACCTGCGCATCCTCGTGCACCAGCTGCCCGAGCGCGCGCAGATCGACACGCCTGTCACCGAGCAGCTCATCGTCGAGCTCTACTCGAAGTGATCCTCTCGTCGGCGGCGGTTCGCCGTCGCCGGCGGTCGGGTCCCGCATCGGCGCGAAGGGTGTGCCGAGTGCGTTTGCCGGTCTCCGCGACCGGCGTCTTTGACGGCGTCAAATAGCGGTCGTCGTCGTAGGAAGGAAGAACCCAGTGCTGATTTCCCAGCGCCCCTCGCTCGGCGAGGAAGCGGTCTCCGAGACCCGTTCCCGGTTCGTCATCGAACCGCTGGAGCCGGGCTTCGGTTACACGCTCGGCAACTCGATCCGCCGCACGCTGCTCTCGTCGATCCCCGGTGCTGCTGTCACGAGCATCCGCATCGACGGCGTGCTGCACGAGTTCACCACGGTTCCCGGGGTGAAGGAGGACGTCACCGACGTCATCCTGAACCTCAAGGAGCTCGTCGTCTCGTCCGAAGAGGACGAGCCGGTGACCATGTACCTGCGCAAGCAGGGCCCCGGTGTGGTGACCGCGGGCGACATCGTGCCTCCGGCCGGTGTCACCGTGCACAACCCCGACCTGCACATCGCGACCCTGAACGGCAAGGGCAAGCTGGAGATCGAGCTCGTCGTCGAGCGCGGTCGCGGCTACGTCCCTGCGGTGCAGAACAAGCAGGCGGGTGCCGAGATCGGCCGCATCCCCGTTGACTCGATCTACTCGCCGGTTCTCAAGGTGACGTACAAGGTCGAGGCCACGCGTGTTGAGCAGCGGACGGACTTCGACAAGCTGATCCTCGACGTGGAGACCAAGCCCTCGATCACCCCGAGGGACGCGGTTGCCTCCGCGGGTAAGACCCTGGTTGAGCTGTTCGGCCTCGCTCGCGAGCTGAACATCGACGCCGAGGGCATCGAGATCGGCCCGTCGCCGGCCGAGGCCGACACCATCGCCGCGTTCGCGATGCCTATTGAGGATCTGGACCTCACGGTCCGTTCCTACAACTGCTTGAAGCGGGAAGGCATCCACACCGTCGGCGAGCTGGTTTCGCGCAGCGAGGCGGACCTGCTGGACATCCGCAACTTCGGTGCGAAGTCGATCGACGAGGTCAAGATGAAGCTCGTCGGCCTCGGCCTCGCCCTGAAGGACTCGCCTCCTGGGTTCGACCCGTCCGCCGCCGCGTCGGACTACCACCCCGCCGATGGCGGCTGGGGTGCCGGTGCCGGTCTGGACCCCCACGACGACGGTCAGGACTACGCGGAGACCGAGCAGCTCTGACGCTCGTTTCAGAGCAGAGGATCTCTTTAGTTACTACAGGAGCAAGCGATGCCCACCCCTACCAAGGGCCCACGGCTCGGTGGGTCTCCGGCGCACGAGCGGCTGCTGCTCGCCAACCTGGCGACGGCGCTGTTCCAGCACGGCCGGATCAAGACCACTGAGGCGAAGGCGAAGCGGCTGCGTCCGTACGCCGAGAAGCTGATCAGCAAGGCCAAGGTCGGTGACCTGCACAACCGTCGCGAGATCATGAAGCTGATCCGCGACAAGGACGTCGTGCACAAGCTGATCGCGGAGATCGGTCCGTTCTTCAGCGACCGTTCCGGCGGCTACACCCGCATCACGAAGACGCTGGCGCGCAAGGGCGACAACGCCCCCATGGCCGTCATCGAGCTGGTGCAGCAGAAGCTCGTCTCGACCGAGGCCGAGGCCGCGCGCAAGACGAAGTTCGCCAAGGACGAGAAGCCGGCCGCCGCGGTCGTCGACCAGGACGCCGAGGCGCCCGAGTCCGCGACCAAGGACGCCTCCGACGAGCCCGCCGAGGGCGTTGTCGAGGTTGACGGCGAGCCGACCGCTGAGGCTGTCGAGGCCGAGGAGGCCAAGGACGAGTCCGCTGACAAGGACAAGTCCTGAGCAGTACGTCTGCTGACGAGCCCGTCGTTCCCGCTTCCGGGGACGGCGGGCTCGTTCGTGTGCGCTTCGACCTCGCCTACGACGGGACCGAGTTCTCCGGATGGGCTCGCCAGCCCTCACGGCGAACCGTGTGCGGAGTCCTCGAGGACACCATGTCGATGGTGTTGCGCGAGGACGTGACCTTGACCGTGGCCGGCCGGACCGATGCCGGGGTCCACGCCTCCGGCCAGGTCGCTCACGCCGACCTGCCGTCCACTGTGGATGTCGCGGGGCTGCCCAAGCGGTTGGCCCGTGCGTTGCCCACGGATGTGCGGGTGTTTTCCGCTCGGGTAGTGCCGACTGCCTTCGACGCGCGGTTCTCGGCGTTGCGGCGGCACTACGAGTACCGGGTCTCGGATGCCGCGTTCGGCGCCCAGCCGTTGCGACGGTTGGACACGCTGGCCTGGCCACGCCCGCTCGACGTTTCCGCGATGAACGCGGCGGCTCTGCTCCTGCTGGGCGAACACGACTTCTGCGCGTTCTGCAAACGGCGCGAGGGTGCGACGACGATCCGTGAGCTGCAGCGCCTCGAACTGGCGCGCGGCAACGACGACGTGATCACGGCGTTCGTGTCCGCCGACGCCTTCTGCCACTCGATGGTCCGGTCGCTCATCGGGGCGCTGCTGGCCGTCGGGGAGGGGCGCAAGCCGGTGGAGTGGCCCGGGTCCCTTTTGTCGCTCCACGCGCGTTCCAGCGGCGTTACCGTGGCTCCGGCGCACGGCCTGTGCCTGGTGCGCGTCGACTTCCCCGAGGACTCTGAGCTGGCGGCCAGGGCCGAGGCCACGCGGAAGGTCCGGACGCTGTCGAGCTGAGGACGACTCCTCGAAGAGGGAGGAGCCCCCGGCGGGGGGACCGGGGGTTCCGAGGGGTGAGACGAGAGTTCTAGATGTCGAGCGTCCAGGAGTCGATGTAGCCGGTGTCCTGGCGGTAGAGGTCGCGGACCCGCAGCTGCCAGGTGCCGTTGGCGTCCTCAGCGGACACGTTGATGCTGTAGGTGGCGTTGAGGTCGTCGGCGCTGTCGCTGCCGTTCGAGACCTTCAGGGTCTTCACGGCGCCGGACGGGGTGATCAGGGCCAGTTCCAGGTCGCCGCGGTAGGTGTGCTTGATGGCCACCTTCACCGTGCCGGTGGTGCTGGCCTTGCCGTTGCAGTCCGCGATGGTGATGGACGAGGTCACCGAGGAGGCGTCGGGGATGGCCGTGTCGGCGTCGTTGGTGGCGGCCGGGCACTGGCCGGGCGGGTTGCCGGGGGCCGTGCCGGTGATGTGCAGGAGCTTGTTCGGGGAGCCGGTGCCAGGGCTGGAGACGGCGTCGGAGGTGGCGTTCTCCACCAGGGCGTCGCGGACCTGCTGCGGGGTTGCCGTCGGGGACGAGCCGAGGAACACCGCTGCTGCGCCCACCACGTGCGGGGTGGCCATCGAGGTACCGCTGATGGTGTTGGTGGCGTCGTCGTTGGTCAGCCAGGCCGAGGTGATGTCACGGCCGGGGGCGAAGATGTCGAGGCAGCTGCCCAGGTTCGAGAACGACGAGCGCGCGTCGGTGCGGTCGGTGGAGCCGACGGTGATCGCCTCCGGCGTGCGGGCCGGGGAGGTGTTGCAGGCGTTGCCACCGTTGTCGTTGCCGGCGGCCAGGCCGTAGGTGACGCCTGCGTCGATGGAGCGCTTCACGGCGTCGTCGACGGTTTGGTTGGCGCCGCCGCCCAGTGACATGTTGGCCACCGCGGGCTTGTTGGCCGGGTTGCTGTTGACCTGCTCGGTGACCCAGTCGATGCCCGCGATCACGCCCGCGAAGGTGCCGGAGCCCGCGCAGTTCAGGACTCGGACGGCGACCAGCTTCACGTCCTTGGCGACGCCGTACTTCGTGCCGCCCACGGTGCCCGCGACGTGAGTTCCGTGGCCGTTGCAGTCGGTGGCATCGTTGTCGTTGTCGACGGTGTCGCGGCCGTGGACCGCTCGGCCACCGAAGTCGCTGTGGGAGACGCGGATGCCCGTGTCGATGATGTAGGCGGTGACGCCCGCGCCGCGGTTCGGGTAGGTGTAGCTGTTGTCCAGCGGGAGGGCGCGCTGGTCGATGCGGTCGAGGCCCCACGACGGGGTCGGGGTCTGCGTCTCCGAGAGGTGGACCTCGCCGTCCTGCTCGACGTGGGCGACGGCCGGGTCCGCTGCCAGGCGCTTGGCCTGGGCTTCGGACATCTGCGCGGAGAAACCGCGCAAAGCGGACTTGTAGGTGTGTTTCACCTTCGCGCTGTACTTAGCGCTGATGTTCTCCACACTGGTCGTGCTCATGTCCTTCAGCACGACGATGTAGTTGTCCTTGACCGCGTTGGACGCACCGAGGTTCCGAATCTCCCCCTCGGGCGCAGCGGTGGCGGAGACGGACGTCAGTGCGAGCGCTGTGCCCGCCACCAGTCCGATTCCAGCCGCTCGTCTGAGCCACGATTCACCCATAGCAGCGTGCTCCCTCGTCGCAGGGTCGTGCAGGTGAGAGTTTTCTTAGTGGCGCAGACGGATTTCGCACAAGAAGGTCCACGAAACTACCTTCGAATGGCGAATCAACAGATTTGCTGTGCTTTGTTAATTAATTGGTTCCGCTGATCTATGGACAGAACAATTGCGCCCCGAACGATGAACCGTTCGGGGCGCAAGTTTCGCCTATTTCGTCGAGCGAGTTCGTGTCGGTCGTCCGGGCGCCCCTTCGGGTCAACCGCCGCAGGCGATTCGGACCGAAGCGGGGGCCGGATGGCCGACTTCCAGACGAACTCGCCGCCGACTGCGGAGCAGCGGCAGACGAACACCGTCTCAATCGCCTCGGCGTACCGCTCCGAGGATCTGCTGCTCGGCAGGTGTCGTGTACAGGCGCAGGTGTGCCCACATGTCCTGGCCCATCGCGATCACCTGGTCGTCCTTCAGCTGGGTCAGCTGCTGGAACATCTGCGGCCGCAGGCGCCACATCTGGCCGGCGAGCTGCGCCTGGCCCATCGGGAGGCGCTGCAGCAGCACGAGGTCCGCGTTGTTCGCCGTCGACGCGGCCTGCGGGTGCAGGTACGGCAGCACGTACATAGTGGTCTGCCACGGCGCACGGGGCGGGAACAGCTCCTGCGGAACGTGGCCGCCGTCGTGGATGACGAGCAGCGGCATGTCCTCGGTCGGTCGCGGCAGGTCGGCGGGCGACAGGCGACGGAGCTGGACGAGCTGGGACGGGCGGCCGTCCGGGCCCTGGCCCGCTGCGCGCACGACCGGCTGCCAGGCCTGCGGGCGGCCCGTCGCGATGATGATCCACGCGCCGGTCGCCATGGCCCGCAACGCGATCTGGCGGGCCAGGTAGAGGCCGCCGACGACCACCATGCGGGTCGGGGTGGGGCGCAGCACGGACACCGTCAGCGGTTCGCCCTTGGTGCCCTGGCCGAGCATCATGCCGCCGCGGTCGCCGCTCGGGCTGACCACGTCGAGCATGTTCGGCGACACCAGGAACTCCGGTGCCACCGCGCCGCCGCCACGCGTGTCGAGCAGACGGGACGAGCTCATGCCGCACCTCCCAGCGGCAGCGTCGCGGCCAGGCCGGCGAGCTGCATGCCACGCAACGGGGTCAGCGTGATGTCGAGGTTGTTGCTCAGCTTCGCCAACTGGTCCTCCGCGCGGTCCAGTTCGCTCGGCGTGCGGGCGCTCACCCGTACCAGGCCGCGCAGCGAGACCTGACCGTCCTCACGGGACGGTGAGATCGACATCGCCAGCGTCGAGGACAGCGCGCGCACGCCCGTGAGCGAGTTCAGGTTGCCCTTCAGGCCCTTCGACGGCCAGCCGGTGATCGCGTAGCTCGCGTGACCGACGCCACCCGCGGTGACGCCCGACCACTTCTCCCGCAGCGACACGGGGTTCGTGTTGCCGACGGCGGCGGTCAGCTCCGCCGACGAGATCGCCGCGCGCAGCAGCTCGTCCGAGTCGAGCGGGCGGATCGTCACGCCGGCGGACTCGAGAGCGTTGCGGACACGGGAAAGCGCGCCGATCAACGCGCGGTGCGCGCCGACGACGCCGCCGCCACGCTCCCTGATCGCCTCGCCACAGCGGCGCGGGTCGAGCCGCACCGTGATCCACGTGGTGCGCCTGGCAGCCGCGGGCAGCGGGCCGAGCACCTCCATGTACGAGCTGACCGCCGGCGCGTTCGGCGGGAGTGCCGCGCTGCCGGGATAGCAGTGCCAGATCACGGTGATCGCGTCCAGGACGACACCGCGGTCCTCCAGACAGGGCGCCAGCGCGCCGAGCGGGAGCGACGGCGCGGAACCGACCGGGGAGATCAGCGGCGGGGTCGGGTCGACCAGCAGCACCGCCGTCCACACGCCGTCGTGCCACGACAGCGCGAGCGGGCGGCGTTCGTGGTCGACGCCCTTCGCGATCACCAGGTCCGGGATCGCGAGGCGCAGCAGCGCGACGCGGGGGTCCTCCGGGCCGAGCACCTGCATCTCGTCGTCACCGGGCTTGGACTCCTGCGGTGCGACCCGGTTCGCGGTGCGGCTGTGCGACCGGAAGTTGTAGCGGAGCCGGACACCGATCCACTGAGTGAGCCAACGACCACGCGATCGGGTGAAAGCCAGGATCAGTGCGATGAGGAGCACACCGCCGGCGATCGAGACGGAGACGACGTTCAGCGCGCCGGCCGAGTCCTTCACGCCCATGAGTGAGAGCACGAGGAGTGCGATCGCGAGACCGATCTCGATCGTGACCACGTTCGAGACGGGCAAAGAGCCGAGGCTGACTCCGGCACCTCTGCGCCGGACACGCCCGACAGGACGCGGAGGCACGGGTGCCTGCTGGCCAGGACCCGCAGGTCCCTGCGGCCGCGCCATCCCTGGGTTCGGCCGGGGCGGATGTGGAGTGGTCACGGACATCCGTTGTGGTCTCTTTCCCCTCGATGGTCGGTGGGCTTGGCGAACCGGCCCACGGAGCAACCTGCGTCCGGCTATCCTGCCGAACCGTACCGCGACTGGGAGAGCAGCGAGCCGAGAATGGCATCAACACCCACCACCAAGTCACAGGTCCAGGCCTACCAATTCGTCCTGCGGCGGATGCAGTCCGCTCTGGTTCGCAGAGACGCAGTGATGCTGCATGACCCCATGCGCAATCACTCGCGCGCGACAGCGGTCGGCGTGGTCCTGGGCATCGTCGGTCTGCTCGGCTTCCTCGTGTACGGGCTTTTCAAGCCGGCACCGCGCCTCGACGACCAGACGCAGATCGCCATCAGCAAGGAGACCGGCCAGGTCTACGTGGTCGATGCCGCGCCGAAGCGCCTGATCCCGATGACGAACCTGGCCTCGGCCCGGCTGCTCTGGTACTCGCGCAACAACCCCGACCAGCAGGCCGGTGGCGGTGACGCGCCGGGCGGCACCGCGGGTGGCGGGCAGGCCCAGGTCGCGGGCGGCGAGCCGAAGCTGGTGAGCGAGGCGACACTGGCCGGGCTGCCGCGCGGCCGTCTCACCGGTCTGCCGGACGCGCCGGACGTGCTGCCGAAGCCGAACCTCCGCATCGACGCGCAGTGGTCGGTCTGTGACACGCTCGACCTGGACGAGTTCCGCGAGAACCAGGCGGCGGAGAACCAGATCAAGACCTCGGTCATCGCCGGCGTGAGCCGCGGCAACACGGACCTGGGCGAGGAGGCGGTGCTGGTGCAGCAGCGCACCGGCGCCAAGAAGGCCTACCTGATCTACAAGAAGCCCAACGAGCTGGACGACATCTCGTCGTCGACGGTTCGCGCCGAGGTGGACCTCAAGAACGACAAGGTGCTGAACGCGCTCAACCTGAAGGGCAAGCAGCCGCGGGCGATCAGCACGGCGCTGCTGAACGCGATTCCCGAGGTCGCTCCGATGACCGCCCCCGCCGTCCCGAACCAGGGCAAGCGGGCGACCTACGTCACCGAGACGAACGTCAACATCGGTGAGGTCGTCGAGATCGAGCGGACCGGCGCGCCCGAGTACCTGGTGGCGCTGGAGGACGGTTTCCAGACCGTCGACGAGACCGTCGGCGACCTGCTGCGCTGGGCGTACTCGAACAACAAGCAGGCGATCAAGCTCTCGCCGAGCGCCGTCGCGAACCACAAGGACCCGAAGAACCCGCTCAAGCTCGAGTCGTACCCGGACAAGATCCCGACCACGCTGGAGGCGAACGCCGGCAACACCGTTGTCTGCCTCGGCTGGAAGGCCGAGAACTACACGGAGTCGACCAAGGCCGAGCACACCTCGGTGACGATCGGCTCCAAGCTGCCCGGCCCGCAGGAGATGACCCCGGTCGAGCTGAACGCGGCGGGTGCCGGTGGCGAGATCATCGACCAGTTCCTGATGCTGCCGGGCAAGCAGGCGGTGGTGCGGGCGAGCCAGGGCAAGGGCGGCTTCGGGACCGGCCCGGTGCAGATCGTCACCGGTCGCGGTGTCCGCTACGGCATCCCGGACGCCGGGACCGCGGCGGCGCTGGGCCTCGAGGGGAACTTCCCGCCGGCGCCGAACCAGATCCTGAGCCTGTTGCCGATGGGACCGCAGCTCAACAAGAACGAGGCGAACCGCAGCTACGACGCGATTCCCACGCCCAAGGGCACGATCAAGGATCCGCAGTCCACCCAGAAGTAGCGGAACCGTTCCGGGTGCATCACCGTCGAATGCACGCAAATGCACCCGGAAGTGTCGTAAGGGGACAGTCGTGGCCGGTCGCATCACCGTCGATTCGGAGTGGTTGGAGTCCTACGCCGACCGGATCGACGGCACGACGGACGATCTGAGGCGGGTGCGGGACGCCATGAAGGTGTCCCCGCTGCGCCCCGAGTCGTTCGGTGAGATCGGCAGAACGCTGGGCAGCTCCCAGGGCTACGCGCGTGCGGCCGAGCTGTTGAACTCGCAGCTCGCCCGCGCCTGCGACACGCTCGACGCGGCCGCGAAGGGCCTGCACGAGGTGGCCAGGCAGCACGGCCATCACGAGCAGGAGGCCCTGCACCAGATCAAGAAGGCCGATCGGCGGTAGGGGGAGCTGTGGTGGCCAAGGACGGCAGGCAGATCGCGGCCGAGGTCGGTCCCGAGCTCGACTACCTCTCGCGGGTGAGCCGCAAGCTCGGTGTCGTGGACCTCGTGCACGACTTCTTCGACCCGCTCGTGGGCGACTGGAACGACCTGCGCGAGGAAGCCGAACGCTGGCGCAAGGCGGCGAAGGTGACCGAGGCGGTCAACAATCACGTTGCGGCACCGCTCGGAGGGGTCGACGCGCGGTGGGAGGGCAAGGACGCCGACGCGTTCCTCGACCACATGCGCAAGGTGGGGCTCGCGGGCGGCGACATGTCCGACGCGATGAACGCGATGGCGGAAGCGCTGGAGGAGACCGCGGACGGCGTCCGCGACATCGTCCAGGACATGGCGCACGTGCTCGCCGACGCCGCAGACTCGGTGTCCGGCACGGCGGCGCTGCCCCTGGAGGGCGACCAGCGCGCGATCAAGCACATCGAGGAGCTCAAGGACCCTGTCCGCGAGCTGCACGAGGCCGCGCGGCAGGTGCTCGAAGCGTTTCTCAAGCTGTGCGACGGAGTTTCCGGTGAGGCCGGCAAGTTCGACGCCGTGCGCATGGAGCACAAGTACCCCGAGAAGGACTGGACGTACACCGCTCCGGCCAAGCCGGAGGCCAAGACTCCCGAACAGCCCAAGGCTTCCGACACGGTTGCCGCGGGCAAGGGCGGTGGCGGTACCCCGTCGACCGGCGGCGGTGGCGGCGGTGCGGGCGGGGTCGGTTCGGTCGGTGCTCCCGCCGCGTCCGCCACACCGCCGCCGCAGATGCAGTTCGGAGGCGCCACAGGCGTCTCTGAGCAACCGCCGCCCGCGGAGAAGGGCGGTGCCGCCGCCCCGGCCGCCGCGGCCGCTGGTGGACGTCCGGGGGGCGCGCCGGGCGGTGCCGGGATGATGGGCGGCATGCCGATGATGGGCGGCATGATGGGCGGTGGCGGTCAGCAGGGCGGCGACAAGGAGCACAAGCCGCGCCAGCGGCTCACCGGCTCGATCGACGACCTGCTCGGCAAACCGAAGAAGGCGGCGCCGAAGGTGATCGGCGACGACGACTGAAAGTCGTCCAGCACAACGAGAACGGCCCCACCGGTGAATTCCGGTGGGGCCGTTCTCATCGCGCTGCGCGGGCTAGGCCTGTTTGCCGCGCTTGCGGTTGAGCGAGTTGCGCACGAACAACGTCAGCATCAGCAGCGCGCCGCCGAGACCGATGCCGGACAGCGCCACGATGATCGGCGGCCAGTCCAGGCCGGCGGGCGGCGTGACGGTGGTGTTCAGCTCCTTCGGCTGCGGCTTCTGGAACCCCGGCGCCTCCGAGGGCAGCACCGCGGTCAGCGCGGCCACCGGGTTGATCATGCCGTAGCCGATCTTGTTGTCCTTTCCGGACACGTTGCCGGGGTGCAGGGCCGTGGCCTTGAGCCGGTCCATCACCTGGCGCGCCTTGAGGTTCGGGAACCGCTCGCGCACCAGCGCGGTGATGCCGGCGACGTACGGCGAGGCGAAGCTGGTGCCCTTGATGTCGGTCGTGCCCTGCGCGGTGACGTTCGCGTTCGTCAGGCCGGTGCCCTTGGGGTCGACGGAGATGATCTCCTCACCCGGCGCGGCGATGCTGACCCACGGACCCCAGACGCTGAACGAGGACACCGCGCCCGAGCGCGAGATCGACCCCACCGACAGCACGTCGTTGGCGAACCACGCCGGCGACGAGATCGAGTTCACGTTGGTCGGGTCCAGGTTGTCGTTCTGCTTGGGACACCCGGTGCCCTGGTCGCTCAGGTTGCCGGCCGCCGTGACGATCACGGCGTCCTGGACGTCGACGGCCCACCTGATCGCGGCCTGCAGCTGCTTGTCGTCCGGGCTGAAGCCCTTGGGCGCGCCGCAGTTGGTCAGCGAGATGTTGATGACCTTGGCGTTCTGCTTCGCCGCGCGCACGATGGCCTGGGCCAGCGTGCTCACCTTGCCGGCGGAGGCGCGCTTCTCGTTGTTCGCGTCGCCCTTGTACTCGTACCGGTCGCTGGTCTGGCGGATCGCCAGGATCTCCGCTCCCGGTGCGGCGCCGACGAAGTCGCCCTCGGTCTTGGCCGCCGCGGCGACGCCGGCCACCTCGGTGCCGTGGCCGTCGCAGTCGTCGGTGCCGTTCTTGCCGTTCGAGTTGTCGACGTACTCGCCACCGGGGATGACGCGGTTGCCGAAGCGCGGGTTCCGCGGGTCGACGCCCGTGTCGATGATCGCGATCCGGACGCCCTTGCCCGTCGCGAAGGTGTGCGCCTGCTGCAGGTTCAGGTGGACCTGCCCCCACGGCATGTACTTGATCAGCTCGCTCTTGGTGTCGGACTCGACGCACCCCTTGGTGGTGCGCTCGTACTTCACGTCCGGTATGCCCTTGTCCTCCGGCGGAGGGGTGTTCGGCGGCAGGGCCGGCGGAACCGAGTTCGGTCGGGCCGCGGCCGGGGTGGAGGACGGCTGCGCGGAGGCGTGCGGCACCGCCCCCGTCAGCAGCAGCAGTCCGGCGGTCGCAGCCGCCGTGGTGCGCCTCATGCCGGTCCTCATACGTTGATCAGGCCCCTGAAGACCGAGTACATGTCCATCACGGCGAGCGCCACCGGCACCACCGCGGCGATGAGGACCGCCTCGATGATGTCGACGGTGCGGCGCAGTGGCGGCGAGAACTTCTGGCCGGGGAACACGACGCCGAGCACCAGCGCGGCCGCGCCGAGGATCAGCAGCGTGCCGAACACGAAGACGATGCGGTTGAACTCGCTCGACGAGATCAGCCAGCCGAGCAGGATGCCGGCGCTGGCGAACAGGCCGGTGGACAGCAGTGCCACGGCCTGCGCGCCGTTCGCGTACGCCCGGCCGCGCATCATCAGCACGATCGCGACGACGACGCCGTAGATCGGGCCCCAGACCGTGTCGGCGGACGCGGCGACGATGGCGGCCAGCGCGGCCACGACACCCGTACCGATGATCATGCCGGTGAGGTACTCGTGCGCGACGGCGGTGCGGCGCTCGATGACGGCGAACTCCGGGAAGCCGGTGTCCTCCTTGAGGTCCTCCGCGTTCGTCGGCACGACGGGCGGCGGGATCTTGGCCAGCTGCAGCGTAAGCCGGGGCAGCATCGACAGCGCGGCGAGTGCCACGGCACCGGTCGCTGCGGCCACACCGGTGAGCGGGTGGTCGACGAACGTCGCGACCAGGAACGCGAGCGCCACCAGGGTGCCGCCCGTCGCCGCGGCGATGAACACCGTGATGCCCTGGCCGATCAGCAGGATGCCGCCCCACGCGAAGATCATCAGCAGTGCGGAAGCGAGCAGCATCTTCGGGTTGAACCCGACACCGGGCACGGCGTGGAAGCCCGCCACGAACGCCATCGGCAGCGAACCGCACGCGGCGATCAGCACGCCCGTCGACGCCGCCCGGTACGCCCGCGCGATGGTCGCGCCCGTCGCCAGCGCGGCGATGGCGGCGACACCCGCGGCGATCGCGGCGGCCAGGGCGCTGCCACCCTGGTCACCGGGCGCGACAGGGGCGGACAGGAACAGCGCCACCGCGGCGGCGATCAACGCGAGCGCGCCGGCGATGTGACCGAACTTCTGCGCGGTCTCCTTGGTCCAGGGCCGGAACGAGTCCGGGTCGGACTCCGCGATCGCGTCGACGACGTCGTCGTACAACGGCGGCGGCGGGTTCTCGTTGCGGCGGCGCAACTGCAGCAGCTCGCCGTCGACGACACCGAGCGACGCCAGCGTGCGCGCCGGGTCGAGCGGGCTGTCGCCGAGCTTCGCGAGGCACCAGCCGCCGTGCCGGACACCACCGTCCGGAGTGGCTTCTCTCGCCATGTCCAACAGCATCGGCAGGAGATCGGCCACCGCCACGTCGGCAGGCAGCGCGACGTCGATACGCGTTCGAGGTGCCACCACCGTGACACGGCTGAACACCGTCGTACCGGTCGCCACCAGGGCCCCCTAAGTCAGATCAGCGCTTGCAAACAATGTGCCCGACCCTATTGGTCCACTCGGACGTGCGCCGGGCGGCCCTAGTATGGCCGCACCGGCGCCCTTCGCACGTGGTGTTCGCGGAACACGTTCGACTGGGTTTTTTCCCGACCCACCTTCGTGACGCGCGCAGATGCGCAATAGTGTCGGTTGCTACTGGTGGCGTAACGAGAGTCGAAGAGGTGCCTGTCAGTTGAGCACGCTGCAGTTCAAGCGAACGGCACGCCTTGCTGCTCCCCGGCCTCCTGGCGGTGAGGTCCACCTCGAGCCGCCACCCGAGGTTCCCCGGATCATCCCCGGCAACATCATGATGAAGGCGATGCCCGTCGTGATGATCGTCGCGTCCGTGGGCATGATGGGCATGATGTTCTACTTCGCCCCGCGGCAGCCGGCGGCGATGATCATGCCCGGCATGATGATGATCTCGACCATCGGCATGATGGCGAGCGGCATGGGCTCCGGCAAGGGCCAGAAGAAAGCCGAGATGAACGAGGACCGCAAGGACTACCTGCGGTACCTCGGCCAGATGCGCGACCGTGCCCGCGAGGCCGCCGACGAACAGCGCGCCGAACGCGAGTGGGTGCACCCCGACCCGCAGATGCTGTGGTCGCTCGCCACCACCCGGCGCATGTGGGAACGCCGCCAGAACGACCCCGACTTCTGCCACCTGCGCGCGGGACGGGGCTCGCAGCGCCTCGCCACCCGCCTGGTGCCGCCGCAGACCGGTCCCGTCGAGGAGCTGGAGCCGATCGCGACGCTGGCGCTGCGCCGGTTCGTGCGCGCCCACTCGCTCGTGCCCGACCTGCCGATCTCCATCGCACTGCGCGGTTTCGCCGCGGTCGGCCTGCTCGGCGAGATCGAGGACCGCCGCGACCTCGCGCGTGCCCTCATCGCCCAGCTCGTCACCTTCCACGCCCCGGACGACCTGCTGATCGCGGTCGTCAGCGCGGGCCGCACCAAGCAGCTGTGGGAGTGGGCGAAGTGGCTGCCGCACGTGCAGCACCCCACCGACATCGACGGCATCGGCCAGCGCCGCATGATGGCGAACTCGCTCGCCGAGATCGAGGCGATGCTGGACGAGAACCTGCGCGACCGGCAGCGGTTCACCCGCAACGCCCCGCCGCCGCCCGACCAGCCGCACATCGTGATCGTCATCGACGACGGCGACATCAGCCGCGAAGAGATGATCATCCTGGAGGAGGGTCTGGTCGGCGTCACGCTGCTGGACCTGTCCGAGTGCCTCGGCAACCTCACGGCCCGCCGCGGTCTGCGCCTGGTCGTCGAGAACAACCAGCTCGGTGCCCGCTCCGCGAGCGGTGTCGAGTGGTTCGGAACGCCGGACCGGCTGTCGATCGTGGAGGCGGAGGCGCTCGCCCGCAGGCTCTCGCCGTACCGCATGGGCGCCGCCGGTGAGGCCGGTGGCGACAGCGGCGAAGACCCGTTGGCGATGAGCAACAACCCGCCGCTGCTCGAGTTCATGGGCATCCCCGGCGACCCGATCACGTTCGACGTGCAGCAGGCCTGGCGGCCGCGGCCCAAGCGCGACCGCTACCGCATCCCGTTCGGCATCGGCGAGCACGGCCAGCCGGTCGAGCTCGACATCAAGGAGGCCGCCGAGGACGGCATGGGCCCGCACGGCCTGTGCATCGGCGCGACCGGTTCCGGCAAGTCGGAGTTCCTCCGCACCCTGGTGCTCGGTCTGCTGGCCTCGCACTCGTCGACGGCGCTCAACATGATCCTCGTCGACTTCAAGGGTGGTGCGACGTTCCTCGGTCTGGACAAGGCACCGCACGTCGCCGCGACGATCACCAACCTGGCCGGCGACCTCACCCTGGTCGACCGCATGAAGGACGCCATCGCCGGTGAGGTGTCGCGTCGTCAGGAAGTCCTGGCGAAGGGCAACTACAAGAACGTCTGGGACTACGAGAAGGCCCGCGAGAACGGTGCCCAGCTCGACCCGCTGCCTGCGCTCTTCATCTGCATCGACGAGTTCTCCGAGATGCTGACGGCGAAGCCGGACTTCATCGACATCTTCCTCCAGATCGGTCGTGTCGGCCGGTCGCTGCAGATGCACATGCTCCTCGCGTCGCAGCGACTGGAGGAGGGCAAGCTGCGCGGTCTGGACACGTTCCTCTCGTACCGGATCGGTCTGAAGACGTTCAACGCGGCCGAGTCGCGTGCGGCGATCGGTGTGCCGGACGCCTACGAGCTGCCGCCGATCCCGGGCTCGGGTTACCTGAGCGTGCAGGGCATGCCGCTGACCAGGTTCAAGGCGCTCTACGTCTCCGGCACCTACCGGCCGTCGGGCATGCAGTCCGCCGGCGAGTCGGTGGCGGTCCGCAGCGACAAGCGCCCGCGGTTCTTCGTGCCGGACTTCATCGAGATCCCGAAGGAGCCGGAGCGGCCGCTCGAGCCGGTCAAGGCCGAGGCGCCGGTCAAGGAGGACGCGAACGAGCCGACCCAGCTCGAGCTCATCGTCGACCGCCTCGTCGGCCAGGGCCCGCCCGCGCACGAGGTGTGGCTGCCGCCGCTCAACGAGCCGCCGACGATGGACACGATGCTGCCGCCGCTCGACGTGACGCCCGACCGCGGTCTCTCGTCACCCGGCTTCCCGGCGAACGGCGTGCTGCAGATTCCGGTCGGCGTCGTCGACAAGCCGTTCGAGCAGCGCCGCGACCTGCTGTGGGCGGACTTCTCCGGTGCCGCCGGTCACGGTGCGGTCGTCGGTGGTCCGCAGTCGGGCAAGTCGACGCTGCTCAGGACGATCATCGCGTCGATGTCGCTCACGCACACGCCGGAAGAGGCGCAGTTCTACTGCATCGACCTCGGTGGTGGAACGCTCGCGTCGATGGAGGACATGCCGCACGTCGGTGGGTTCGCCGGTCGTCTCGACGTCGACAAGGTCCGCCGCATGGTGGCCGAGCTGCAGACCCTGATCACCGAGCGCGAGCTCCGCTGGCGCGACCAGCGCATCGACTCGATGGTCGAGTTCCGCAACCGCAAGCGCCGCGGTGAGATCAAGGACGACAACTTCGGTGACGCGTTCCTGATCGTGGACGGCTGGATGAACTTCCGCCAGGAGTTCGAGATGGTCGAGCCGCAGGTCCAGGCGCTGGCCGCACAGGGTCTGTCGTACGGCGTGCACGTGATCATCGCCGCCAACCGGTGGGCGGAGATCCGGCCGGCCATGAAGGACCTCCTCGGCACGCGGTTCGAGCTGCGCCTCGGTGACCCGAGCGAGTCCGAGATCGACCGCAAGGTCGCGGTCAACGTGCCGCCCGGCCGTCCCGGCCGCGGTCTGACCGCGGACAAGCTGCACTTCCTCACCGGTCTGCCGCGCATCGACACCTCGCAGGACCCGGCCACGATCTCGGCGGGTGTGCAGGACCTCAGCCACAAGCTCAACCAGGCGTGGCAGGGCCCGCGCGCGCCGCAGGTCCGGATGCTGCCCGACCTGCTCGACTACGGCCAGTTCATGGCTCAGGTCCAGCAGGTCAACCCGAACCGCGGCCACCTGGTCCCGGTCGGCGTCAACGAGGACGAGCTCGCGCCGGTCTACATGGACTTCGACGCGGACCCGCACTTCTTCGCGCTGGCCGACGGCGAGGCGGGCAAGACGAACATCCTGCGCACGATCGTCCGCGGCATCATGACGAGCTACACCTCGACCGAGGCGTTGATCCTGCTCGCGGACTTCCGCCGCACGATGCTCGGGTTCATCGACACCGACCACCTGCTCAGCTACGCGGTGTCGGGCACCCAGCTCACGCAGAACGTCCAGGAGATCAAGGGTTCGCTCACCAAGCGCATGCCCGGTCCGGACGTCACGCAGGAACAGCTCAAGAACCGGTCCTGGTGGACGGGTCCCGAGGTGTTCATCGTCGTCGACGACTACGACCTGGTCGCGCCGCAGGGTGGTGCGAACCCGCTGCAGCCGCTCGCCGAGTTCATCCCGCAGGCGAAGGACGTCGGTCTGCACATCATCCTGGTCCGGCGCATGGGTGGTGCGTCCCGCGCGATGTACGACCCGGTGATGGGCAAGCTGAAGGAGATCTCGGCGCCGATCTTCGTGGGTTCCGGTTCGAAGGAGGAGGGCAACATCGTCGGCAACCTCAAGCCGTCGCCGCAGCCTCCCGGCCGGGGGACGATGGTGACCCGCAAGCACGGTCAGCAGCGCATCCAGTTCGCCTGGATCGCACCCGACTAAGGGCGCACGAACACCGCACGGGGGTCCTTTCGTTCACTCGGAAGGGCCCCGCGTTCGTTTGCGCGCAACGTGAAAGGGCCCGCGGCCGAAGCCGCGGGCCCACTCAGGTAGCAGGGGTTCTACCTGCTTCCCCCATTGCCGGTCCCGGATCGATGCGGTCAAGAGGGAGAAGACCGCACCGGCCGGGATTCTTCGGAGGCCCCCCAGGTCTTGCCTGCCCCCGTTGAACCGGTTGAGGAAGACTTTGCCGGACGCCTCTCTCGCGCCGCTCACGCTTCGATGACATCTTCTGTCGTCGGACGTGAGGGCATCTTCCGGACAAAACAAAAGGGCCCGCAGCTGAAGCCGCGGGCCCACCGAACAGCAGGGGACTGTCCGGTTCCCCCATGACCGGATCTCCTCTTCGGGAGAGCCCACTGGGGAGGGCCGACCCGGTCGGAGGCCGACGATCGTGACACCCCCCAAATCCTCGTTGTCACTCTCGTCGTCCGGCTGAACACCACTGTGCACTGTCGCGCTCACACTTCGGTCACACCGGCTCCACGCCCATGGACTCGACGCTCGGCTTCACCGGTGCCCCGGTCGCGGTACCGGCCGGTCTGCGTCGCGTGCTGCTCGCCACACTCCTGTTGCGGGCCAACGAGTTGGTGTCGACCGACGAGATCGTCGAGCGGTTGTGGGACGGTACGCCGCTCAGTCTGGACCGCGCGGGCAAGACGGTGCAGATGGTGTTCCGGTCGGTTCACCTGTCACGACCTGTTGCGCGTCTATACCGCTGATCGGTCTGCGGCCGAAGAGACTGCCGAATCTCGCGCCGCCGCGATGGAGCGCATGTTCGACCACTACCTGCACACGGTGGCCTCGATCGACAACCTCCACTTCCTGAGCTACCGGGACCTGGACCAGTATCCGGTGCCGGTAGCGCTCGTGGTCGTGGAGACCTTCGCCGGGCGATCCGAGGCGTTGGCGTGGTTCAACGCGGAACATGTGGTGTTGCGCGAGGCCTGGGGCGAGATGATCATGTGCGCGGCGCAGGCCGCTCGCCGAACCGGTGACCAGCACCGCGCGGCGAGATCGTTGTTCTTGAGGGCGGCCGGCCGTGGACGGCTCGCTCAGTACGAGGAGAGCTTGGCGCAGTTCCAAGCCTGCGGCCGCTTGTCCGAAGAGCTCAGCTCGCAGCGGCACTGGAACAGGTCGGCGAGTACGAGGAAGTGTTGCGGTGCTGCGAGGAGTGGGAAGCGATTCAGGGAGGCAGGTTCATCCCGGCGTCGCACGGTCTGATCGCGATTGAGAAGTCCAAGGCCTGCATCGGCCTCGGCCGGTACGCGCAAGCGGTTGGCGAATCGCGGCGCGCGCTCGAATTCTTCGAGCAGTCGGGTAGCTGGGAGGACCGTGCAGTCGTGCGGAGCGTGCTGGTGACGCTCACCACGGCCCCGGTGACCTCGAAGAAGCTCGTCGCTGGTGGATGGAGGCGTTGATGTCCTACGAGCACGCCCGGCATCCGGGGGCCGACAACGTGCGGGCCAAGCTCGCCGCACTCCCCCAAAACTGGTGAGCGGTGCTGGTGGCCCCCCAGGTCTGTCGCCACCAGCACCGCTGAGGAGAACTCTGCCCGAGGCCGCTCACACTTCGCTCACACTGCCGTCACAACGCGTCTACACTGCTCGTGACCTGGGGGGACGTTGTGCGAGCCGAGTACCGCGTGCTGGGGCCGTTGGAGGTGTTTCTCGACGGCGAGCCCGTGCCGGTCCCGTCCGGACGGTCGCAGGTGCTGCTCGCGGCGTTGCTGTTGCGGGCCAACCGGTTCGTGCCGGTCGACGAGTTGGTGGACCTCGTCTGGGACGGTAGCCCGCCGAGGTTCGACCGCGCCAAGGCAACTCTGCAGATGGTCGTTCGCCGGTTGCGGGTGGCGCTGGGCGAGGCCGACTGCGTGCAGACTCGGACCGGCGGTTACCTGGCCGTCGTGGAACCCGACCAGCTCGACCTGCTGCGGTTCCGCGCGCTGGCCGAGTCCGGTGACTTCGGTGCCGCGTCGGCGTTGTGGCGCGGGCCGGTCCTCGGCAACGTGGCGTCCGAGCGGCTGCACCACCAGGAGGTGGCGCACCTGGTCGACGAGCGGCTCGTGGCGCTGGAGCGGCGGATCGACGCCGAGCTGGGCCGCGGGCTGTCCGGTGAGCTGGTGCCGGAACTGCGGTCGCTGGTGGCCGAGCACCCGTTGCGTGAGCCGTTCTGGCGGCACCTGACGCTCGCGCTGTACCGGTCCGGGCATCAGGCCGAGGCGCTCAAGGTCTATCAGGAGATTCGGACGCAGCTCGCGGACGAGCTCGGTGTCGATCCTGGGCCGGCGTTGCAGGAGCTGCACCAGCAGATCCTGCGGGCCGACGTGGCTGCCGGTGCGCGTCCGCAGGTGCCGCGTCAGCTCCCGCCAGGGGTGCGGAACTTCGTGGGGCGCGAGGAAGAGCTCGTGGTCCTCGACAAGGCGGCCGGTGTCACGGTCGTGCACGGGGTAGGAGGTGTCGGCAAGACCGCGCTGGTGTTGCACTGGGCTCACGATCAGCGGGACGACTACCCGGACGGCGACCTCTACGTGAACCTGCGCGGGTTCGACCCCGAGGTGCAACCGGTCGATCCCGCTGCCGCCGCCGAGATGTTGCTCGTCGGGTTGGGCGTGGAGGACGTCCCGTCCGGTGCGGACACCCGGTTCGCGTTGCTGCGCACCAAGTTGGTCGATCGGCGGCTGCTGCTGGTGCTCGACAACGCCGCGTCGGCGCGGCAGGTCCTGCCGCTGCTGCCCGGTGCGGCCGGGGTGCGGGTGCTGATCACCAGCCGAAACCAGCTGCGTGCGCTCGTCTCGCAGCACGACGCGACGGCGATCAGCCTGCGGCAGCTGGAGTTCGAGGCGGCCCGGTCGTTGCTCGCGGAGGTGCTCGGCGAACCGCGGCTCGACGCCGAACCGGAGGCCGCACGCGAGATCGTGGAGCGCTGCGCCGGACTGCCGCTGGCACTGCGGGTCTTCGCCGAACGGGTGGCGCGCTTCCCCGACGTGCCGCTGCGGGAGTTCGTGGACGAGCTGCGCAACGAGCGGCTCGACGCGTTCAGCGACTTCTACGACGTGGACGTCCGCGCGGTCTTCTCGTGGTCGTACCGGGCGCTGGACGACGAGTCGGCGCGAATGTTCCGGTTGCTGTCCCTCCACCCCGGACCGGACTTCGACGTGACCGCCGTCGCGGCACTGGCCGGGGTCTCGGTGGCGCAGGCTAGGCGGTTGCTGGAGCGGCTGGTCGCCGATGCCCTGGTGCAGTCTCGTTCGCTCGGCCGGTATTACCTGCACGACCTGCTTCGCGCGTACGCGGCGGAGCTGTGCGGTGACGACGAGGCGGCCGCGCTGCGGATGACCGAGTGGTACGTCCACACCCTTCAGCAGGCAGTGCTGCGCAAGGACGTGCAGGAACTCGTGGTGGCCGGCGAGATCACCTCCGGGGTGACTCCGCAGACGTTCGCGTCCAGGTTCGACGCCCTGGCCTGGTGTCGCGAGGAATGGGACAACCTCGTCGCGGTGATGCACGCGGCTCTCTCGCGAGGGTGGAGCGACCTCGCTCAGTACATCCCGGCGCACCTCTGCACCTACCTGATCGTGCAGCGAACTCGCAGCAGGGAGTTCATCGAGATCATCGAGGTGCTCGTCGGCGCGGGCACGACCCTCGAACAACGGGGAGTCCTGCAGGTCAAGCTGGCCTTCGTCTACGACGACGTCGGCCGGCTGGAGGACGCCCAGCGCTACCTCGAAGAAGCGATTCGCGTCGCGCGCGCTCGGGGTGAGAAGACTGTGGAGGTCACCGCCGTGATCAACATGTCGGCCCTGCACGGCAACCTGGGCCACCTCGAGGAGGCGTTGGAGTTCTCCCGCCGCGGGGTCGAGCTGGCGCGCGAACTGGGAGACCGTTATCGGGAGAACGGCGCGCTCAGCAACGTCGCGGTCGACCTGGCCAAACTCGGACGATGGGAGGAGTCGCTGGTCTTCAGCGAGCAAGCACTAGCTGTCAGCACCGAACGCGGTGACGGGCACCAACAGATGGTGGACCACTATTCGAGAGCCAACGCTCTGGTGGGACTGGGCCGGTTCGCGGAGGCGGAACCCGAGCTGGAGATCGCACTCGACGGCGCGCGGAAGTACGGCGACCTCGTCTCGGAGGCGTGGGCCTACGTCCAGCTCGGCGCCGCCCTGCGCGGCCTGGCGCGGCAGGCGGAGGCCGATGCCGCGTGGGGTCGGGCGGCGGCCATCCTGCCCGAGCTCGAAGAGCCCGTGGCCAAGCGGATCGGAACCCGGCTGGCCGCGGTGCGGAAGTAGCCGGTGCAGCGCGACCATCAGCTGCGCCCAGAACGGTTCGCGCAGCGGGTGCTCAGCGGTGCGGCGTCTTCCTGGCCCTGTCGCCGGACACGAACTGGTTCGGCCCGAGAGCTGAGGTCGCGAGCAGCGCGGGCGGAGATCGGCCAGGACGAGCTGGATCTGCTGAGGTTTCGAGCGCTGGCGGGTTCCGGTGACTTCGCCGCGGCCGCTGCGTTGTGGCGCGGACCAGTGCTCGGCAACATCAAGTCGGACGCTCTGCACCGGTGTTCTCGTGGTCGTACCGGGCGCTGGATCCCGAGTCCGCCAGGATGTTCCGCCTGCTGTCCGTCCACCCGGGAGCCGATCTCGACGTCGGCGCGGCGGCCGCACAGGCCGGGGTGACCGTCGCACAGGCACGCCGGCTGGAACGGCTCGTCGCGGACCACCTCGTGCAGACCCGTTCACCAGGTCGGTACGGCATGCACGACCTGGTGCGCGCCTACTCCGCTGAGCTGTGCGGAGACGACGAGACGGCCGCGCTGAGGCTGACCGAGTGGTACGTCCACACGCTGGAGAACGCAGCCGACACGCATCCGGTCACGCAGCCGCTGCGAGCGGTGGAGATCTCGACCAGCGTCGTCCCGCAGGGGTTCTCCAACCGGTTTGACGCGCTCGCCTGGTGCCGCAACGAGTGGGACAACCTCGGCGCGGTGATGTACGCGGCTGTGGCCAGAGGCTGGGGCAGGCTCGTCCAAGCGATCCCTGCTCACCTCCGCACGCAGACCATCATCCAGAGAACCCGTGTCGCGAGCTCACCGCGATGTATGTCGACCTCAAGCGGCTTGAGGACGCGTTGCGTGGCTTTGAGGTGGCGCTGCCGCTCGTACGGGAAGCTGGCGAGCGGGTTGCCGAAGCATCCGGTCTGAACAACATGAGCGTCGCCTACCTGTACAGCGGCCGTCGGGAGGAGCCGCTCGAATGCAATCGCCGCGGTCTCGCGTTGGCGGTCGAGATCGGTGACGTCAACCTGGAGTGCATCTGCAGCGGCAACATCATCGGAACGCTGACCGAGCTTCGCCGCTATCCCGGGGCGCCGGAGGCAGGCGAACGGGCGCGGGCGGCTGCTCGCAGGCCGGGTGACCAGTACTTGGCCGCACGGGTGGACGGTCTCACCGCCACTGTCCTGGCCGCGCTCGGCCGGCTCGACGAGGCACGTGCCCTCTTGGAGCACTCCCTCGAGGAGTTGCGGAGGTTCAACGACAGGGGCACGCAACTCGAGGTTCTGGAAGAGGACCTGGCCCCGTGCTGTTCCGGCTGGGACGGCACGACGACGCGGTGCAGGCCTGGGAACAGGCGCTGGAGCTGGCTCGCGCCGTGGGCGACAACCGGGCCGCTGGACTGGAGACGAAGCTGGCGCTGGTGCGCGGACCCGGATCTGAGTGAGCGACCTTTGCCATCCGTGTCGTCCAGGCCTGCCGCATCGGGTAAGCATGTGCCCGGAAGAGGGGAAGGTGCATGAGCCTGCACGTCGCGGTCGACTTCGGCACGTCGAGCACCTGCGTCGCCGTCTCGGCCCACGGCCGGGAGCCGCAGGTCGTCGTGTTCGACGGCCAGCCGCTGGTGCCGTCCGCCGTGTTCGCTGCCGCCGACGGAACTTTGTTCGTTGGTCACGAGGCGGAGCGCCAGGCCGCGGTCGACCCTGCACGGTACGAGCCGCACCCGAAACGCCGCGTCGACGAGGGTGAGCTTCTGCTGGGCAGCACTGTGTTGCCCGTTGTGGATGTCGTGCGCGCGGTGCTTACCCGTGCGGTCGGAGAAGCGCGCCGGGTCGGTGGCGGGGCGCCGGTCGATCTGCTCGTGCTCACCCATCCCGCAGACTGGGGCACGGTCCGCACCCGAGTGCTGCTGCAGGCGGCACGGGGACTCGGCCGCGAGCTGGTGCTCGTGCCTGAGCCCGTCGCGGCCGCTGTCTTCCACTCCGCGAGCCACTCGATTCCGGACGGTGCCGCGCTGGCCGTTCTCGACCTCGGCGGCGGAACGGTCGACGCGAGTGTGGTGATGCGCACGGGCAAGAGCTTCCGGGTGCTGTCCGCCAAGGGCGATCCGAGCTTCGGTGGTGCGGACGTGGACCAGGTGTTGCTGGAGCACGTCGGCGGGCTCGTGGGCGCAAAGGATCCGGAGGCGTGGCGGCAGCTCGTCGAGGGCCGCGAGATGGCCGAGCGGCGCAAGCGGCGGGTGCTGCGGCAGGACGTGCGGGGTGCCAAGGAGACGCTGTCCCGGCACGCCTACACCGATGTGCCGATGCCGCCGCCGTTTCCCGACGCGCACGTCACCCGGTCGGATCTGGAGCAGCTGATCACCGCGCCGTTGAACCGGGCGGCGGCTCTCGTGGGGGCCGCCGTGCGTGACGCGGGGCTCGCGCCCCAGCAGCTGGCCGGGGTGTTCCTGGTCGGTGGGTCGAGCCGGATCCCGCTCGTGGCGAGGCTCGTGCACGAGCACACCCGTGTGGTGCCGACGAGCATCGACCAACCGGAGACCGTGGTCGCCCGAGGTGCACTGCGGGCCGTCAGCCTCGATCCGGAACGGACTGGTGGGGTCGCTCAGCAGAAGGCCCCACAGGGAGGTCCGGGTGAGGTCACGCACAACCTCCGGGTTACCGACGACACCACCCGCAAGATCACCCGCCGGATCGCGCCGCCGCCCGTCACACAGTTCCCGTCCGCGTTCCCCGCGGCGTCGCCGCCTCGGCAGAAGAAGAGCAAAGCGCCGCTCTTCATCGCGATCGGTGTCGTGCTGGTGCTCGCTGCGGCCGGTGCCGGCGGTTACTGGTGGCTGAACCGGAAGGCCGCGCAGCAGCAGTCGAACCCGCCGGCCAACCAGATCGCCGTGTACGACTACCGTTTCGACCGGCCGGACGGGTGGGAGCAGACGGGTGGCGCGCCGAAGGACCGGCAGGTGCTTTTGCAACCGATCGACCGCAAAACGACCGCCGGGGAATCGCCTGGCGACCGCATTGCCGTGCAGGAGCAAACCCTCGAATACGACAGTGACGTGGATCGTCCTCGCGCGCTCAAAGAACTGCAGGACCAATACAACAAGCGCGTCGGCGACGGCGACAAGGTCTCCGGATTTGCTGATGCGACCACATTTGCGGGCAAGTCTGTTGTTCACTATCGCGAAGAAGTGAGCGGAGCTGCGGTCGACTGGTACATCCAGTTCGTCGGCAAGGCCCAGGTGAGCGTGGGCTGCCAGGCCACCGACGCAGGCAAGGCGGTTGTCCGCAGCGCCTGCGAGCAGATCGTCCGTTCGCTGGTCATCAAGCCGCCGCAGTAGTGACAGGAGAGTTGCCGATGTCCGCCACCGAAGCCCTCGGCCGGTTCCGCGCAGAGGTGGGAGCCGCCGTCACCCGTGCCCGTCGCGCCGCCGGTGAGGTCGGTGCACGCAACGCCAAGCTGCGAGAACGCACGCATGACCTGGCCCGGCAGGCGCGTGAGCGCAGGGTCGAGCCCGGTGCGCAGGCGACCTCGGCCGAGGTGCGTGAGGCAGCCAACGGGTTCCGCAGCGACCGCGGATTGCCCGTCGAGCAGTTGCCGGACGCTGCTGAACTGACCGCTCCGCAGGCTCCTGTGCCAGTTGAGACGCCACCGGTGGCCACTCTCGGTTCTGCCGCTGTCGCCGGTCCGAGTGGTCAGCTTCCCCATGTGAGTGACGATGACGAGGACTTTTCGCAGTCGCGAATCCTCTACTGACACCTGGTTTCACTCGGAGCCGTTTACTAGCGCAACTACTTCGAAAGAACTCGCGACAGGGTGGAACCGACGTGGCAGGGTCCTCGTCGGAAGAGG
The DNA here is from genome assembly GCF_003269295.1 of Lentzea atacamensis. Lineage (GTDB taxonomy): Bacteria > Actinomycetota > Actinomycetes > Mycobacteriales > Pseudonocardiaceae > Lentzea > Lentzea atacamensis. The sequence goes on from NZ_QLTT01000002.1 coordinate 797,519, forward strand.
CGTACGAACCAAGAAGTACGACCTGAAGCTCTAGAGCAGGGGGAATCTCCCATGTCTGGCAACGCATTTGAAGTTACTACTGCTGACCTCGACGCCCTGGCGAAGCACATCGGCGACATCAGCGACCAGATCCAGGGCGAGGCGCGGACGGTTCGCGGTGCGGCCGAGCAGGTCCAGAGCACCTGGGCCGGTGACGCTGCCGCAGCGTTCCAGAACCTGATGAACCGCATGGACGAGGACGTGAGGAAGCTCAACGAGGCTCTGCGGGAGATCCAGGCGGCGATCGCCAGCACCGCTGACGTCTACCAGAGGAACGAGGAAGAGCAGAAGCAGGCGGTCCAGGGCATCGCCGGCCGTCTCTGATCTCGACCAGCAGCCATAACCGATTCCAGCTTTCAGACTTTCTCAAGGGGAGATAAGCAATGATCAAGGTTACTTTCGCAGAGGTTGCGGCCGCTGCCGCCACGATCACGAGCTCGTCCAAGTCGATCGACGACCTGAACGACCAGCTCAAGGCGCAGGTCGACAAGACCCTCGCGGGCTGGATGGGCGCCTCGGGTGAGGGCTACCAGGCCGCGCAGAAGAAGTGGGCCGACTCGGCCGCCGACCTGAACGCCGTCCTCGCCGCCATCGGTACCGCCGTGCAGCAGGCCTCCGAGGCGTACGCCCAGGCCGAGCAGTCGAACGCCGCCCGCTGGTAAGACCGCAGCGGTCAGCAAGACCCCTCGCGAGCCCCGGAACCACGTGGTCCGGGGCTCGCGTACGTCCGGAGACAGGGGCTCGGAGGGGGCCGTTTTGGTCCCCGCACCACCCATCCGGTATCTTCTTACGTTGTTGTGCGGTAGCTGGCGCCCGTGTGCGCCGCGCCTGTCTCGGAACCACCGCTTGGCCTGTCCAAGATCGGTCTGGGGCAACCGCCGCAGTGACCCCAGACGCAAGTGACGACGAGGTAGACCCGTGCGCACGTACAGCCCGAAGCCCGGTGAGGTGACCCGCACCTGGCACGTGATCGACGCCCAGGACGTGGTGCTCGGCCGGCTCGCCACCCAGGCCGCGACGCTGCTGCGCGGCAAGCACAAGCCGACCTACGCCCCTCACGTTGACACCGGTGACTTCGTGGTCATCATCAACGCTGACAAGGTCGCCCTGACCGGCTCGAAGCGGGACCAGGAGTTCCAGTACCGCCACTCCGGCTTCCCCGGCGGTCTGCGCAAGCAGTCCTTCGGCGAGGTCCTGGACACCCGTCCGGACCGCCTGGTGGAGAAGGCGATCAAGGGCATGCTGCCCAAGAACCGCCTGGGCCGTCAGATCGCGAACAAGCTGAAGGTCTACAGCGGACCGAACCACCCGCACGCGGCGCAGCAGCCGCAGGCCTTCGAGATCAAGAAGATCGCCCAGTGAGCGACGAGTACACCGAGGAAGTTCCTGTGACCACCCCTGAGAACGAGACCCCCGAGGCCGTCGAGGCCGTCGAGGTCGAGGCCGAGGTCGTCGAGGCTCCCGAGGCCGAGGCCGCCGAGGCTGAGGTCGTCGAGACCTCCGCGCCGGTGGTCGCGCCCTCGCTGAACGGCGCCGCGCACCTCGCGCAGACCGTCGGCCGCCGCAAGGAGGCCGTCGTCCGCGTCCGCCTCGTGCCCGGCACCGGCAAGTTCACCCTGAACGGCAAGGCCCTCGAGGACTACTTCCCGAACAAGGTGCACCAGCAGCTCATCAAGGAGCCGCTCGTCACCACCGAGAAGCCCGAGACCTTCGACGTGATCGCCAACCTGCGTGGCGGCGGCATCACCGGCCAGGCCGGTGCGCTGCGTCTCGCCATCGCGCGTGCGCTGATCGCCGTCGACTCCGAGGACCGCCCGGCGCTCAAGAAGGCCGGCTTCCTCACCCGTGACCCGAGGGTCAAGGAGCGCAAGAAGTACGGTCTGAAGAAGGCCCGCAAGGCGCCTCAGTACTCCAAGCGCTGAGCATCACCTCAGCTGTACCTGCGGGAGCAGCAGTTCATCTCGAACTGCTGCTCCCGCAGTGTTTTCCGGGTCTTTTCCCGTCGCCTCGCAGTGTCCAATTCGGAGGATTCATGGCCCGCCTGTTCGGCACCGACGGAGTTCGTGGTCTCGCCAACGCCGATCTCACCCCAGAGCTCGCGATGTCCGTCGCCGCCGCAGCGGCACGTGTGCTCGCCGAGCACGACCGTTCCCATCGCCCGGTCGCTGTCGTCGGCCGCGACCCCAGGGCGAGCAGCGAGATGCTCGACGCCGCCGTCACCGCGGGCCTCACCTCGGCCGGTGCGGACGTGCTGCGCGTCGGCGCCCTGCCCACCCCGGCCGTCGCGCACCTCGTCGCCGCACTCGGCGCCGACATCGGCGTGATGATCTCCGCGTCGCACAACGCGATGCCGGACAACGGGATCAAGCTCTTCGCCGCGGGCGGCCACAAGCTGCCGGACGAGGTCGAGGACGAGATCGAGCAGCTCATGGGCACCGGCTTCGAGCGTCCCACCGGTGCCGCGATCGGCCGGGTGCGCGACGTCCCCGACGCCGAGACCCAGTACGTCGAGCACCTGCTCAAGGTCACGCCGCACCGCCTCGACGGCCTCAAGGTCGTGGTGGACTGCGCGAACGGTGCCGCGTCGGTGGCCGCACCGGACGCGTACCGCCGCGCGGGCGCCGAGGTCATCGCGATCAACGCGACCCCGGACGGCCTCAACATCAACGCCGGCTGTGGCTCAACCCACATCGACGTCGTCGCCGCCGCGGTCCGCGAGCACGGCGCCGACCTCGGCATCGCGCACGACGGCGACGCCGACCGTTGCCTGGCCGTGGACGCCGAGGGCGCCATCGTCGACGGCGACCAGATCCTCGCGATCCTCGCGCTCGCCATGCGTGACGCGGGCGAGCTGTACGAGGACACCCTCGTCGCCACGGTGATGAGCAACCTCGGTCTGCACCTCGCCATGAGGGAGGCGGGCATCCGGCTGCGCACCACCGCCGTCGGCGACCGGTACGTGCTGCAGGACCTCAAGGCCGGCGGCTACTCGCTCGGCGGCGAACAGTCCGGCCACGTGGTGCTGCCCGCCCACGCCACCACCGGCGACGGCCTGCTCACCGCGCTGCGCCTGATGGCCCGCATGGCCGAGACCGGCAAGTCCCTCGCCGACCTCGCCTCGGTGATGCGGCGCCTGCCCCAGGTCCTGATCAACGTGAAGGTCACCGACAAGGCCGCCGTGGCCAAGGCCACCTCCGTCAGCGAGGCCGTCGCCGAGGTCGAGGCCGAACTGGGCGACACCGGCCGCGTGCTGCTGCGCCCGTCCGGCACCGAGCAGCTCGTGCGTGTGATGGTCGAGGCGACGAGCCACGAACAGGCGGAGTCGGCAGCGCAACGCCTGGCGGGTGTGGTTTCCTCGGTCCACTGAGGATTTCGGAGGGCCCGTGGCTATCTGGTTGGCGCTGTTCGTCCTGCTCGTGCTGGTGGTGCTCGGGGTGGTCCTGGTGGTCGTGCTGACCACCAGGCGCAAGCCCGCCCGGCCGCCGTGTCCGCCGCAGCAGGGATACCCGTACCAGCAGCAACAGTTCCCGCCAGGCCAGCAGGCGTACCCGCAGCAGCACTACGCGTCACAGGGACATCCACAGCAACCCGCGCCCGGCCAGCAGCCGCCCGCGCAGAACGGTTGGTGATCAGTCGTGAAGTTCGGACCGGCCCAGCTGCTGATCACCCTGTTCGTCCTCGCTCTCGTCGCGGTCGTGCTGGTGGTCGTGATCGTCGTGAAGAACCAGAAGAAGCAGCGGGCTCAGCACCCGCAGCAGTTCCCTCCCGGCCACGGCTACCCGCCCCAGCAGCCCTTCCCGCCAGGGCACCAGCATCCGCAGCAGGGTCCGCCTTCCGGCCAGGGGCATCCACCTCAGCAGCCCTTCCCTCCAGGGCAGCAATGGCCGCAACAAGGCCCTCCTCCCGGTCAGCAGGGCCCGCCTTCCGGCCAGCAGTGGCCCCAGCAACCGCCTGGTCAGCAGCAGCCGCCGCCCAATCAGTGGTGATCGTCGGCGAATGCCGCCGAATGGCTGTTTACTAAGGCAACCGACATCACGGAGCTCAGGTGGTCGTGTGATCTGAGCTGGCACTGTATGGCGGAACCCCGCTGAGCCGAACTGCGTCAGATCGGGGACTAGGGGAGGCAGGGACCACATGTCTGGCTATCAGGCGAACGCCGGCGAAATGATGTCGTCCGCGACGACCATCCAGGGGATCGCGACCGAGATCGAGAACTACAAGGCCAAGATCACCGCGAGCGCTGTGAGCGAGAAGGACTTCGGTCGCGCGCACACCGCCGGTGGCGCCAAGTACAAGGCCGGCCTGCCGAAACTAGCCGAGGCGATCGGTGCCTACTCCGCGGCGATGAAGGGCCTTTCCGACAAGCTCCGCGAGTCCGCGAACGGCTACGCGTGGACGGAAGAGGCCAACGCCGCCAACATCAACAAGCAGAAGGGGTAGTCGCAGATGCCCACCTGGGAAGAAGTCAAGAAGCTCTGCGACAACCCCGAGGTCCCGCCAGACCAGAAAAAGGCCCTTCTCGAGGCGTACTACACGACCGAGATGGACAAGGACTTCACGGGCACGCACAACGACGAGCTCGAGAAGTACCTCGACGACTACGACGTTTCTTACGGCGACGGCTTCGGCCAGTCGCTGTCGAACGCGATGCCGTGGTCGGACAGCTCGGAAGACCGGCTGAACAACGCCTACGACATCGCGAAGAAGTCAGGTGACGCCGGTCAGAAGAAGATCGACGATCACAACAACGCCAAGAAGTCCGGTCAGAACACGCTGGACCAGTCCGAGCAGCGCGCCGCGGACGGTGGCGCGGGTGTCGGCAACTCGAACTTCCTGCTGGACGCCGGCGCACCCGGCCTCAAGTACTTCGAGAACTTCCTTCCCGTCTACGTGGAGGCGAAGAAGGTCATCGGTGTCGGCGCCTCGAACGTCCCCACGGACTTCAACGCCGTCAAGACGCTCTACGAAGAGCAGCGCGACATCGACTTCCACAAGATCGACGAAGACATCAAGGAGATGCGGCAGGTCTCCACGGATCTGCGCACTCAGCAGGCCGACTCCGAGAAGTCGATGTCGAAGCTCTGGTCGACCTGGGACGGCAAGGCCGCGGACAACTCGCGCGCCTTCGTCGCCGACTTCTCGAAGAAGGCCGCGGCCGTCGCGGACGGCATCAACCACATCGCCGACGCGACGCGCGCGGCGTGCCACACGGTCTCGCAGCTGGTGAACGACAAGGCGAACGCGGTGCTGAACGGTGTGGGCAGCCCGTTCGACATCGCGGGCAAGACGCCGCCGCAGATCCGCGAGATCGTGCAGGCCGCGACCAGCGACGACGAGGGTGTGCTGAGGCGGGCCGCCGGTCACGTGGGCATCCAGATCAACGATGAGGCCTGCGACGAGGACAGGTGGAAGGAACAGGTCCGCATCGGCGCCCGTGACTGGCTGCAGGGCACCTTCCACAACGATGTCAGCCAGAAGTGGACGAACTTCGAGAAGCTCTGCAAGGACACGAAGAAGGCGGTCGACGACGCCTGGAACGCGCTCGGTGCCGAGATCGACAAGATCAACACCAAGCCGTTCGAGCCCGCCAAGGAGGAGAAGCCCGCCGAGAAGCCCGGTGAGACGCCCGGCGGTGGCGGCAAGAACCAGAACCCCGGCGGCGGCGGTGGCGGCGGCGGTGGCGGTGGTGGCCCGACCGGTGGCGGTGGTGGCGGTGGCGGCATGCCGGAGATCCCGAAGCCGGAGAACCCGCTCGACAAGAACGGCGACGGCAAGCCGGACCTGCCCGGCGACACCGACGGGGACGGCAAGATCGACGACCTCGACGGCGACGGCAAGCCCGACAACCAGCAGCAGTTGCCCAAGCCCGAGGAGAACCTCGAGACCGTCACGGTCAAGGCGGGCGACAACACGATCAAGGTCACGGAGCCCGACTCGAACGGGCACGTGAAGATGACGATCGACACGCCCAAGGGCGAGCCGAAGACCTACGACCTCGACTTCAGCAAGAACCCCGAGGCCGCCAAGGCGCTGATGGGTCAGAACGGCGCGCAGGCCATCACGGCCATGGCCAATCAGCTCACCGGTACGCCCACCCAGGGCTCGCAGGCGCCCGGCGCTCCCGCTCCGACAGGCGGCACGCCGACGCCCGGCGGCGGTGCTCCCGGTGGCACGGGCATGGGAGCGCCCGGCTCGGAGTCGAACCCGATCCCGGTCGAGGTCGGCGCCGACGGCAAGATCCACATCGAGCAGGACGGCGTCAACTTCACCGCCGAGGTCGACACGCAGACCGGCGAGATCAACCTGACCGCGGACAACGGCGACGGCACGCCCGACCAGATCGGCGTGAGCTTCGGCGAGGACGAGAACCCGGCCGCGGGCACCGATCCCGCGGGCGTCGGTGGCGGCGGTTCCGGTGGCATGACCGGGGATCTGCGGCTCGACCAGCCGTTGAACATCCCGGACCAGCCCTTCCCGCAGCCTGCCGACGGCGCGTACCAGACGATGCCGGCGCCTGCTCCGGGTGAGTTCCAGCCGATGCCGGCGCCCGCGCAGGGTGAGTTCCACACCGTGCCGGCCCAGAGCGAGTTCCAGCCGATGCCCGCGCCGGCGCAGGGTGAGTTCCACACCATGCCCGCCCAGGGCGAGCAGGTCTGGAGCCCGCCGGGCTCGGCGGGTCCGCCCCTGGGCCCCAACTACATCCAGGACAACGGCATCATGCCGAACGTCGGCGAGCCCAGGATCGTCGCGGCCTCGGACGGCACGGTGGCGTCCGGTGTCTCCTTCACCGGCGGTGGGTCCTCCGGCGGCGAGTCGGTGCTCGGTGGTTCGTCGCCGGCCGACAGCGCCTGGAGCACGCCGTCGCAGGGCGACAACGGTGGTGCGTTCAACACGAACGCCTCCGAGGCGGGCCAGGCGGGTTCGGCGAACCTGCCGTCCATGCAGGACGCTCACGGTCAGCCCACGTCAGGGCCCGCGTCCGGCGGCATGATGGGCGGCGGGATGATGGGCGGCGGCATGATGGGTGGTGCGGGTGCCGGCGCCGGCGGTCAGCAGGGCGGCGACACAGAGCGCGGCGCGAGCCAGTGGCGCACCACGGGTTCGCTGTTCGACGAGGACAACAGCAATCCGCTGAGCAGCGCCCAGGGCGTGCTCAGCGGTGACGACGGCAACCGGGGTGGTCAGTGGTGAGTGATCTCGATCTCGCCGCGTTCAAGGCGAAGCTCGCGGGCATCGAGTCGGAGCACTCCTCGCGCATGGCGGACGCCAAGGAGAAGTTCGCCGAGTCGACCAAGCAGACTCAGGAGAACCACGACAAGTTCGCCGACCGCAAGCAGCGGCTCGCCGAGCGCCTGCGCGAGATGGCCAGGACCCAGCACGGCGGTGGCCAGCCGAAGGAGCGCAACAAGGAGCTCTCCTTCGGCCTCGACGACGAAACCGCCATCGCGAAGGACGACCTCGACGAGGAGGTCGAGCGGATCGCGAAGGAGTGGCGGGCGCAGGACCTGCGTGCCCAGTCCGAGGGCTTCATGACGGGGGCGAGGCCGGAGCCGCAGCGGCCGGTGCAGCAGCCGCCGGTCGTCCAGCAACCGGTGGCACCTCCGCCGCCGGTGCGCCAGGCGCCGCCCAGGCGGCCGCAGCGTCCCGTCGTCGACGATGACGACGACCTGAGCAACCAGAGCTGGTTGTCCTGACCGACGAACGCCCCCAGATCATCTGGGGCGTTCGCGTTGGTTCAGCGCGGCGGGCCGTAGCCGGGGGGAGGCGGGCCCTGCGGCGGGCCGTAGCCAGGTGGTGGCGGGCCCTGCGGCGGACCCTGGGGAGGCCCATAACCGGGTGGTGGCGGCTGGTGCGGGAACTGGGGCTGACCGCCCTGCGGCCCTGCGGCGGGCTTCAACGCGTTCGTCACCGGTGGCAGGATCGCCACGACCCCGACGATCAGTGTGAGCACGGCCGCGATGTAGGTGTCGCTGGTGCCGCTCCAGCCGATCTGCTGGTAGTAGAAGAAGTGGCACCCGGCGGCGAGCAGTCCCACCAGGACGGCGCCCGCGATGAGGAACGCACCGGGCATCTTGCGCAGGACGACCAGCAACGCGCCGAACACGAGCACCACCGCTGCGAGCAGCTTGAGCACTGTGTCAGCGATGCTCAGCGGCGCCAGCAGGTCGCCGTTGCCGCCGGTCTCCTGCAGCAGGAGCGCGACGACTTCGGGTTCCGACTGGTGAGGCCGTTTGATGATGAGCCTCATGACCCCGAGGATCGCCCAGTAGATGGCGACTCCGAGCGCACCCACCGCGACGACCACAGCCATCGCGAAGCTGCCGCCCCTCGGTTGTGGTGGCGGCGGACCCCACTGCTGTTGGGGCTGGTTCTGCTGCCAACCCTGATTCGGCATCACGCTGAGCAATCTAGCGGGTGCGGTGCGGGCCGTAACCCTGCTGAGGATGCCCCTGCGGACTGCTGAGGTCTGTCGCGGCGGCGTTCCCCACCCGGCCGTGCCCACCAGGCAGTCCTGGCCTGGAAGTGCGCGGCCAGCGGAGGCGACCGGGGGATCGCGACGGCGATCAGCACGCCGACCAGCGCGGCCAGGCCGATGCGCAAGCCGTTGCCCCGGTGACGGTCCCCGGAACTGCTCCGGCTGGGGCCTGGTGCAGCCCCGGTTCTGAGTTCCGGGCATCACGGGGAGCACGTCAGCGCCGGCGCAGTGCTTCCCGCTGGAAGACGACGTTCGCGTTCTTCAGGTCGCTGTCGAGCAGCTCGTCGTACAGGCGCTCACCGGTCAGCACCCGCAGCAGGAACGCCGTCGCCAGCGCGCGGCCGAGCTTGTGCGATCCCCGCTCGGCGTGGCCGTCGAGCAGGAGCTCGCTCCAGTGCCTGCCCTCGGTGAACCCGAGGTGCGAGGCCTTGGGGAGCAGCCGCAGCTGGACCGGGCCGCCCCAAGCCTGGGCGATCGCCTCGGAGTGCCCGACGGGCGGCGCGATCCGGTCCTCACCGGCCGCGAGGTGCAGGCCGGGCACGCGGACCTCGCGCGCGGCGTCCAGTGCGGACGGCCTCGTCTCCGTTGCGGCCAAAGTCACAACGGCGCGGACACGCTCGCCTTCGGACGCCGCCAGCACCGCCGCGCCGCCGCCCATCGAGTGCCCGGCCAGCGCGACCTTGGCCGGGTCCACGCTGATCTTCCCGGATCCCAGCCGCACGCCGGTGCAGATGTCCAAAGTGGTCAACAGGTTCGCGGCCAGCACGCGTGCCGACAGCAGCGGCCCGCGTTCCACCGCCGGGGCGGCGGCGACGATTCCCCACGACGCCAGGTGCCGCAAAAGCCCGTGGTAGCGGCGAACGGGCTGCATCCAGCCGTGTCCGAACGCGACGGCCGGCAGGCCCAGACCCGACTCCGGCGTGAAGACGACGCCCGGCAGGCCGACGAGTGCGAGATCGCCGCGCAGCACCGGGTGCGGACCGGGCCTGCTGAGCTGCTCGAGGGCCTGTTTCGCGGTCAGCGTGATCACGCGGCGAGCCATGGGGTGAACCGTAGCCGATCCTGTCGTGCGCACCACATTCGAGATTGGTCTACACCAAACGTGTCTCTGACCAGCGATGATGGGTCGTCCCCACTCATTAGGGTTAGCGGCGTGGTCTAGCTAGTCTGTTTCGCGTGTGCGGAATCGTGGGATACGTGGGTCACCGGGCGGCGCTCGACGTCGTACTGGACGGGCTGAGGCGGCTCGAGTACCGGGGTTACGACTCGGCAGGCGTGGCGGTCATCGGCGAGGGCGAACTCGCCGTCGAACGCAAGGCGGGCCGGCTGCAGAACCTGGAGACGAGGCTCGACGAGGTGGGCCGCGACAACTTCGCGGGCACCGTCGGCATGGGACACACGCGGTGGGCGACACACGGTGCGCCGATCGACCGCAACAGCCACCCGCACCGCGACGCGACGAACCGCGTCGCCGTGGTGCACAACGGCATCATCGAGAACTTCGCCGCGTTGCGCGCCGAGCTCGAGGGTCTCGGCGTCGAGATGGCGTCCGACACCGACACCGAGACGGTCGCGCACCTCGTGGCGTTCGCCTACGGCGACGGCGAGACGAAGGGCGACCTGCCCGCCAGCGTGCGCAAGATCGTGCGCCGCCTGGAGGGCGCGTTCACGCTCGTGTTCACGCACGCCGACGAGCCGGACCAGGTCGTCGCGGCCCGCCGCAACTCCCCGCTGGTCGTGGGTGTCGGCGAGGGCGAGCACTTCGTGGCGAGCGACGTCTCGGCGTTCATCGCGCACACCCGCGAGGCCGTCGAGCTGGGTCAGGACCAGATGGTCGTGATCACCCGCGAGGGCTACGAGGTCACCGACTTCGACGGCGAGCCGGCCGAGGCCAAGCCGTTCACGGTCAACTGGGACCTCAGCGCCGCCGAGAAGGGCGGCCACGAGTACTTCATGCTCAAGGAGATCGAGGAGCAGCCGGAGGCGCTGGCGAACACGCTGCGCGGCCACTTCTCGAACGGCCGCATCGTCCTCGACGAGCAGCGGCTCTCCGACCAGGACCTGCGTGACGTCGACAAGGTCTTCGTCATCGCCTGTGGTTCGGCCTACCACTCCGGCCTCGTCGCGAAGTACGCGATCGAGCACTGGACCCGCCTGCCCGTCGAGGTCGAGCTCGCCTCCGAGTTCCGCTACCGCGACCCGGTGCTCGACCGCGACACGCTCGTCGTCGCCGTGTCGCAGTCCGGTGAGACCGCGGACACGCTGGAGGCCGTGCGTCACGCGCGTGCGCAGAAGGCCCGCGTTCTGGCCGTCTGCAACACGAACGGCGCGCAGATCCCGCGCGAGTCCGACGCCGTCCTCTACACGCACGCCGGTCCGGAGATCGGTGTCGCGTCGACGAAGGCGTTCCTCGCCCAGATCGCGGCGAACTACCTCGTCGGTCTGGCCCTGGCGCAGGCCCGCGGAACCAAGTACCCGGACGAGGTCGCCCGCGAGTTCCACGAGCTGGAGGCCATGCCCGAGGCCGTGCAGCGGGTGCTCGGCACCGTCGAGCAGGTCCGCAAGCTCGGTCGTGAGCTGGCCGACTCGAAGGCCGTGCTGTTCCTCGGCCGCCACGTCGGCTACCCGGTAGCACTGGAGGGCGCGCTCAAGCTCAAGGAGCTCGCCTACATGCACGCCGAGGGCTTCGCGGCCGGCGAGCTCAAGCACGGCCCGATCGCGCTGATCGAGAAGGACCTCCCGGTCGTCGTGGTCATGCCGTCGCCGAAGGGCCGCGCCGTCCTGCACTCGAAGCTGGTGTCGAACATCAGCGAGATCCAGGCCCGCGGCGCCCGCACGATCGTGATCGCCGAGGAGGGCGACGAGACCGTGCGCCCGTTCGCCGACCACCTGATCGAGATCCCGGCCGTCCCGACCCTGCTGCAGCCGCTCATCTCGACGGTGCCGCTGCAGGTGCTGGCCGCCGAGATCGCCCGCAGCCGCGGCTACGACGTGGACAAGCCCCGCAACCTCGCGAAGTCCGTTACGGTCGAGTGAGTGAGAGGCGTCTGGCACACCGAACGCGTCAAGTCCGCTGAAGAGGAGCTCATGGCGGTTGTTCCGCCGGGCTCGTTGATGCGCAAGGCCGCGTTCGGTGTGGCCACCCACGCCCTCAGGCTTCTTTCCGGACGTCGCCGCGTCACGTTGCTGGTCGGCGCCGGCAACAACGGCGGCGACGCCCTGTGGGCCGGCTACTTCCTGCGCCGCCGCGGTGTCGGGGTGTCCGCGATCCTGCTCAACCCGGCCAAAGCGCATGCCGAGGGACTCTCCGCCTTCCGGCGCGCCGGCGGCCGGATCGTCGACGAGGTCGGCACCCCGGACCTGGTGATCGACGGCATCGTCGGCCTGTCCGCACGAGGCCCGCTCCGCCCGGACGCGGCCGCGCTCGTCGAGAGCGTGCGCGCGCCGATCCTCGCTGTGGACCTGCCCTCCGGCATCGACCCGGACACCGGCGAAATCTCCGGGCCCTTCGTACGTGCGCACACCACCGTGACGTTCGGCTGCCTCAAGCCCGTGCACGCGCTGGCCGACTGCGGCGACGTGCACCTCGTCGACATCGGTCTGCGGCCGACGGACCCGGACTTCGTGCTGCTGGACCGCTCGGACATCGCCTGGCCGGTGCCGGGCCCGTCCGACGACAAGTACACGCAGGGCGTCACGGGCGTGGCGGCCGGCAGCGCGACCTATCCGGGTGCCGCGGTGCTTTCGACCGGTGCCGCCGTTCTCGCCACGTCCGGCATGGTCCGCTACGCGGGTCCGGCTGCCGACGCGATTCGAGCGCGCTGGCCGGAGACCATCTGCACCGGCTCGATCACGGACGCCGGCCGCGTGCAGGCCTGGGTCGTGGGACCGGGCATGGGTACCGGCTCGTCGTCGGACGGCGTGCTGAGGTCCGTGCTGGAGGCCGGTGTGCCGGTGATCGCGGACGCGGACGCCATCACCCTGCTCGCGCAGCACCCCACGCTGTGGGACGCGCGCGACCCGGACACCCCGCTCGTGCTGACGCCGCACGACAGGGAGTTCGAACGGCTGGCCGGTCCGGTCGGCGTGGATCGGGTCGCGGCGGCGCGGAAGGCGGCTCAGCGGTTCAACGCCGTGGTCCTGCTGAAGGGCCACCGGACCGTGGTGGCGGCGCCGGACGGACGGGCGCTGGTCAACTCGGCGACGTCGTCGTGGCCTGCGACGGCCGGATCCGGGGACGTGTTGTCCGGGATCATCGGCGCGCTGCTGGCCGGTGGCGTGGAACCGTTCCTGGCAGCTGGATACGCGGCGTACGCGCACGTCCTGGCGGCGGAGTTGGCGGCGGACGGGGCGCCGGTGCCGGCTTCCGGGCTGATGGAGGCGATCCCAGCAGCCGTCCGGGCACTTCGACGGTCCTGAGCGCTCGCTCACACCCGATGAGCTGCGGAGTCATGGCACGATGAAAAGGTTATGGCCCGCTCAGAAGTTGTCGTCGACCTAGGTGCGCTGCGGCACAACGTCTCGCTGCTCGCCGCCCTTGCACCTGCCTCGGAGACGATGGCTGTCGTCAAGGCGGACGGCTACGGCCACGGCGCGGTGGAAATCGCACGGGCCGCACTCGAGTCCGGCGCCACCTGGCTGGGTTCCTGTTCCACGCAGGAAGCTCTCGCGCTCAGAGCCGCCGGCATCCGGGCACCGATCCTGGCCTGGCTCGACGCACCGGACGAGGACCTGGCCGCCGGCATCGCGGCCGACGTCGACCTGTCCGTCGCGTCCCTGACCGACCTGCGCCGCGTCGAACAGGCCGCGGAGGAAGCCGACGCCCGGCCCCGGATCCACCTCAAGATCGACACGGGTCTGAGCCGCAACGGCTGCCAGCCGCACGACTGGCCGGAGCTGGTGGAACAGGCCAGGAAGCACGAGGTCGTCGCCATCTGGTCGCACCTCGCGTGCGCTGACGAAATCGGTCATCCGTCGGTCGACCTGCAGGCCAAGCGGTTCGACGACGCCTACGAGGTGGCGAAGGCCCACGGTCTCGATCCGAAGCGGCACATCGCCAACTCCGCGGCCCTGTTGACCAGGCCCGATCTGCACTTCGACATGGTGCGGCCCGGCATCGCGATCTACGGGCTGAACCCGGTACCGACCGACCACGACCTGCGTCCGGTCATGAGCTACCGGTCGTACGTCGCCCTCACGAAACGTATCCCCGCCGGCGAGTCGGTCTCCTACGGGATGACATGGACCGCGCAGGAGGACACGACGCTGGCACTGGTGCCGGCCGGGTATGCGGACGGTGTCCCGCGGGCGCTCTCCGGCCGGATGGAGGTGCTTCTGGACGGGAAGCGCCGCCCGGTGGCCGGGCGTGTCTGCATGGACCAGATCGTCGTGGACTGCGGGAACGACGAGGTCCGCGAGGGTGCGGAAGTTGTCCTGTTCGGCGACGGGCGCCGGGGGGAGCCGACGGCGACGGAGTGGGCGGAGCTGACCGGGACGATCGACTACGAGATCGTCTGCGGGATGTACCGGCCGCGGGTGCGGAGGATCTACACGTGAAGCCGGTGTGGAAGGTCGTCGGATGGGTCGGTGGTGCGCTCGGCGCCGCCGTCGCGGGTGCTGCCGTCGCGCAGACCGCGAAGGTGTCGCACCAGCGCAAGACCGCCACCGACAGCCTCGCCGACGAGCCGTTAGGACAGCTGCGGCCCGATCGCGAGTCGACCGTGGCCGCGGACGACGGCGTGCCGATCTCCGTCGAGGAGGTCGACCCCGCCGACGGTGGCGAGGCCGACATCACCGTCGTGCTCGTGCACGGCTTCGCGCTGGACCGCCGCTGCTGGCACTTCCAGCGCCGTGACCTCGCGGAACTGATCGATCCGCGGGTGCACCAGGTGATCTACGACCAGCGCAGCCACGGCCGGTCCGGCCGTTCTGCCGCCGAGGCCAGCACCATCGAGCAGCTCGCGCACGACCTCGACGCGGTGATCCGCTCGGTCGTGCCGGAGGGACCGCTCGTGCTCGTGGGCCACTCCATGGGCGGCATGACGATCATGGCGCTGGCCGAGAAGCAGCCGGACCTCTTCGCCGAACGGGTGCGCGGTGTCGCGTTGATCGGCACGGCCGCGGGCGCGGTCGGTGGCGCGGGACTGCCGAAGTCCGTGCTGTCGCGGTACAACCCGGTGACGCTCGGCATCGGACGGCTCGCCGGTGTGCAACCCGCCCTCGTCGAGTGGGTGCGCCGTGGCGCGAAAACCCTCACGTGGAGCGGCATCCGGGCGTTGGCGTTCGGTGACCGCAAGGTGGCACCGTCCCTTGTGGACCTGATGGAGCAGATGATCAACGGGACGACGGTGAAGGTGCTCACCGAGTTCCTGGAGACCCTCGGCACGCACGACCGCTACCGGGCGCTCGCCGGGCTGCGGCACTGCGAGGTGCTGATCGTGAGCGGTGACGCGGACAAGCTCACGCCCTTCTCGCACGCCGAGCGGATGGCGGAGGAGATGCCGCACGCCACGCTCGTAAGGGCCCCCGGTGCCGGGCACATGGTGATGATGGAGCAGGCTGATCTCGTCAACGACCACCTGGTCGCGCTCCTCGAACGCTGCGCGGCCGATCGCGGAGAGAGTCGGAAGAAGTGGTGGCGCCGAGCGTGAAGACCGTCGAACTGCCCCTGGTGGAGGACACCGAGGAGTTCGGCCGCAAGCTGGGTGAAGTCGTGCGGGCGGGCGACCTGCTGCTGCTCGCCGGGCCGTTGGGTGCAGGCAAGACGGCACTGGTGCGCGGGCTCGCGCGGGGCCTCGGTGTGCAGGGCCGCGTGTCGTCGCCGACGTTCGTCATCGCCCGCGTCCACGAGCCGGCCGAGGGTGGCAGGGGTGTGCCGCTGGTGCACGTCGACGCCTACCGGCTCGGGGGTCACCTGGACGAGCTGGACGATCTTGATCTGGACACGGACCTGGTCGACGCCGTGGTGGCGGTCGAGTGGGGCGAGGGCGTCGCGGAACGCCTGAGTGAAGATCACCTGCTCATCCGCCTCGAGCGCGGAGCCGACGACGTTCGCACGGCCCAGCTGATTCCGCACGGCGACTGGACGGCTCGCACCCTGCCTGTGTGAGGTCGGCATCGCCGACAACGCCTGGCTGTCCAGTCAGGACAGCTCGCGCTTGAGCACCTTGCCCATCTCGTTGCGCGGCAGGGCATCGAGGTAACGCACGACCCGCGGCCTCTTGTGCGGCGACAGCAGCCTCGCCACGTGATCGCTCAGCACCGACGGTTCCGGCGCCTCGCCAGACGGCACCACCCAGGCCACGATCCGCTCGCCGAGGTCGTCGTCCGGCTCGCCGGTCACCGCCACCTCGGCCACCGCCGGGTGCTCCAGCAGGGCGTTCTCGATCTCCCCTGCGCCGATCCTGTAGCCGCCGCTCTTGATCAGGTCGGTGGCCCGCCGCCCGACGATCCTGAGGTAACCGTCGGGGTCGCGGACCGCCATGTCGCCGGTCTTGAACCACCCGTCGCGGAACGCCGCCTCGGTCGCGTCCGGCCGGTTGAGGTACTCCAGGAACAGGTTCGGCCCGCGCACCTCGATCTCGCCGATTGCGCCGATGCCGACGTCGTCCCCCTGCTCGTCGACGACCCGCACCTCGACGCCGTCCACGGGCAGGCCGACCGCGCCCGGACGGCGATCGCCGTCGAACCGCACGCTGACGTTCATCAGCGTCTCGCTCATCCCGTACCGCTCGACGATGCCCTGCCCGGTGGCCTTGGCGATCCGCTCGTGGTCGCTGGCCGGCAGCGCCGCCGAACCCGAGACGAGCAGCCGTGCTCGCCGGAACTGGTCCGCCAGCGCGGTGTCCTGCTCCACCGCCTCGGCGATCCGGTGGTACATCGTCGGGACGCCGAACATCATCGTGGCGCCGGTCGCGAGCTCGTGGCCGATGGCGGCGGGAGAGAACCTCACGTGCCGCACCGAGCCGCCCAGCCGGAGCGCGCCGAGGATGCCGATGCCCAGGCCGTGCACGTGGAACAGCGGCAGCCCGTGCACCAGCACGTCGTCGCCGGTCCACTGCCACGCCTCGGCGAGCGCGTCGATGTTCGAGGTCAGCGCCCTGCGGGGCAGCACCACGCCCTTGGGCGGACCGGTCGTGCCCGAGGTGTAGATGATCAGCGCCGGGGTCTCCTGATCGGGCTCCTGGAACTCGCCGGGCGTGCCGAACACGATCGGTTCGTCGCGAAGAACCAGGTCGGGCAAGCTGTCACCGAGGATGTGCTCGAGCTCGCGTTCGCCGATCTTGGGGTTGAGCGGCACGATCGCGACGCCCGCGAGCAGCCCTGCGACCACCGAGACGCAGGTTTCGAGCGTCGAAGTCGCCCACACGGCGACGCGGCTGTTGCCCTTCAGCCGCTCCGCCAGAGTGCCCGCGGCCCGGTGCAGCTCGGCGTGGGTCAGGGACTTCTCACCGAAGCGGAGAGCTTCGCGGTCACTCGGTTCAGCGAACATGAATCCAGGGTGGTGCCCGTGCCTCGAGGACGCATCGGAAGTGTGGCTTCGACCACGGTGTTCGATGCCCCTGCTGCGCAGATGGCGACGAGGTCGTCGGGAAGTCGGCCATCCGGCCGCCGCTTGCCGCCGAATCGCCTTCGCGGTTGACAGCAAGAGGCGACCGGATGGCCGACACGACCTCGTACTACTCTGGACAATCGTGCTAGTGCTCGCCGTCGACACGGCCACCCCCGCAGTCACCGCCGGTGTGGTCGAACTCGCACCTGATTCCCCGCCGCGCCTGCTCGCGAAGCGGGTGACGCTCAACGCCAAGGCGCACGGTGAGCTGCTCACCCCGCACATCAGCGACTCGCTCGAAGAGGCCGGCCACACGTTCGCCGACCTCGACGCCATCGTCGTCGGCGCAGGTCCCGGCCCCTTCACCGGCCTGCGGGTCGGCCTCGCCACCGCCGCCGCGCTCGGCCAGGCGCTCAACCGCCCGGTCTACCCGGTCGCCACCACGGACGCCATCGCCAGGGACGCCGCCAGCGGCCACCCGCTGCTCGTCGCGACCGACGCCCGGCGCAAGGAGGTCTACTGGGCCGCCTACGACGCCGCCGGCCGCCGCACCGACGGCCCGCACGTCGAGCGCCCGCAGGACCTGGCGGAAAAGCTGCCGGCGCTGGGCGTGCACCACGCCACCGGTGAGGGTGCGGAGATCTACCAGGAGATCCTCGGCCTGGAGCTGCTCGGGGCCAAGCACCCCACGCCGGAGGGCCTGGTCGCCGCCGCGGCCGCCGAGGTGCTCGCGAAGGCCCGTCCTGCCGCGCTCACCCCGCTCTACCTGCGCCGCCCGGACGCGGTCGAGCCCACCGGGCGCAAGCGGGTGACCAGGGCATGACCACCGGCACCGTCACGCTCGCGCCGCTGCGGCACGCCGACGTGCCCAGGTGCCACGAGATCGAGCTGCAGTTGTTCCCCGGCGAGGACCCGTGGAGCGAGAACGCGTTCCACAGCGAGCTCGACAACGGCAACTACTACATCGGCGCGTACGCGGACGACGAGCTCATCGGCTACGCGGGGCTCGCCGCCTCGGAGCACGAGGCCAGCGTGCACACGATCGCGGTGATCAAGCACTGGCAGGGCAGGGGGGTCGGCAAGAAGCTCCTGAACGACCTCCTCGCCCGCGTGGACGAGATCGGCGTCCCGGTCTACCTCGAGGTCCGCACGGACAACGAGCCCGCGATCGCCATGTACCTGGCGCACGGCTTCGAGCACCTCGGCGTGCGCCGCCGCTACTACCAGCCGTCGGGTGCCGACGCGTACACGATGGGAAGGCCTGCTCACAGTGTCTGATCGCTTGATTCTGGGCATCGAGAGCTCGTGCGACGAGACGGGCGTCGGCATCGTCCGCCTCGGCGAGGACGGCTCGCTCGAACTGCTCGCCGACGAGGTCGCCTCCAGCGTCGAGGAGCACGCACGCTTCGGCGGCGTCGTGCCGGAGGTCGCTTCCCGCGCCCACCTCGAAGCCATGGTGCCGACCATGCGCCGCGCGCTGGACGCGTCCGGTGCCGAGCTCTCCCAGATCCACTCCATCGCCGTCACCGCCGGTCCTGGCCTTGCCGGCGCGCTGCTGGTCGGCGTGTCCGCCGCGAAGGCCTACGCCGCCGCGCTCGGCAAGCCGCTCTACGGCGTGAACCACCTCGCCGGCCACGTCGCCGCGGACACGCTGCAGCACGGCGCGCTGCCGAACCGCTGCCTCGCGCTGCTCGTCTCCGGTGGCCACTCCCAGCTGCTGCTCGTCGAGGGTGGCCTGGCGAACTCGATCACCGAGATCGGGTCCACGGTGGACGACGCCGCAGGTGAGGCGTACGACAAGGTCGCGAGGCTGCTCGACCTGCCCTACCCCGGTGGCCCGCCCATCGACAAGCTCGCCAAGCAGGGCAACGGGTGCGCGATCGCGTTCCCGCGCGGCCTCACCGGCCCGCGCGACGCGAAGTACGACTTCTCGTTCTCCGGCTTGAAGACCTCGGTCGCCCGCTGGGTCGAGCGCGCGGAACGTGCCGGTGAGGAGATCCCGCTGGCCGACGTCGCCGCGTCGTTCCAGGAGGCGGTCGCGGACGTGCTGACCGCCAAGGCGATCCGCGCGGCGAAGGATCTCAAGGTCGACACGCTGGTCATCTCCGGCGGTGTCGCGGCGAACTCGCGCCTGAGCGGCCTGGCCGCCGAGCGTTGCGCCGAGGCCGGCATCGAACTGCGCGTGCCGAGGCCCAGGCTGTGCACCGACAACGGCGCGATGATCGCCGCACTCGGCGCTCACCTGGTCGCCGCCGGTGCCAAGCCGTCGCCGATGGACCTGTCGACGACGCCGGGTCTGCCTGTTGGGACCGTGCAGATACTCTGATCCCATTCCTGGGGCGGACCTGACACTGGAGTAAGCGGTGAGCGCTGAACCCATGCGCACGATCACGTACCTGTTCCCGATCTACAACGAGGCCGGGAACATCGATCTGCTGCACAAGACGGTTTCCGAGGTCGTGAAGCCGCTGGAAGACCGGTGCCGGGTCAACTTCATCTACGTCAACGACGGCAGCCGCGACGACTCGCTCGCGCTGCTCAACGCCGTCGCGGACGCCGACGACCGGGTCACCGTCATCGACCTGTCGCGCAACTTCGGTCACCAGCTCGCCGTGACCGCGGGGCTCGACCTCGCGGACGCCGACGCCGTGATCATCATGGACAGCGACATGCAGGACCCGCCCTCGGTGAGCCTCGAGCTCGTCGAGAAGTGGGAGCAGGGCTACGACGTCGTCTACGCCCAGCGCCGCTCGCGCCAGGACACGGCGTTCAAGAAGGCCACCGCGCGGGCGTTCTACTGGTTCCTGCGCAAGGTCGCCGAGATCGACATCCCGGAGAACACCGGCGACTTCCGCCTGATCGACCGCAAAGTCGTCGAGGAGCTGCGCAAGTTCCGCGAGCACAACAGGTTCCTGCGCGGCCTGGTGAGCTTCATCGGGTTCCGTCAGACCGCCGTCCAGTTCGACCGCGACAAGCGCCACGCGGGCGTCACCGGCTACCCGCTGCGCAAGATGCTGCGGTTCGCGGCGGACGGTATCGTCGGCTTCTCCGCCGCCCCGCTGAAGCTGATCTCGAAGGTCGGCTACTTCATCTCGTTCCTCGCGTTCGTCGGCATCTGCTACGTCGTCGGCGTGAAGCTGTTCCTGCCGGACACCGCCGTTCCCGGTTGGGCGTTCATCACCAGCGCGGTGTTCTTCCTCGGCGGCATCCAGCTGATCATGCTCGGCGTGCTCGGCAGCTACGTCGGCCGCATCTACACCGAGGTGCAGGGTCGCCCGCTCTACAGCGTGGCGTCGGTGCGCACCGGGACGAACGTGCCGAACGACGCCAGGGTCCTCGCGTCGTGAAGAAGCTGCTGAGTGCCCAGCAGCTGCGCTTCGGCCTGGTCGGTGTGGGCAACACCCTCGTCGACCTGGTCGGTTACACGGTGCTGTTCGCGCTCGGCACGCCTCTCGTGATCGCGAACCTGATCTCGACCACGATGGGCATGGCGCTCAGCTTCACCCTCAACCGCAGCTTCACGTTCCGAGCGGCGGGTGGCGGCGTGGCCCGCCAGGTCGTGCTGTTCGTGCTGGTCACGGGCATCGGCCTGTGGGTCATCCAACCGCTGGTCATCCTGCTCACGCGCGACGCGTTCGCCGGTCTGCCGGAGACGCTCGCCATCGCGGCGCCCAAGTTCGCGGGCATCTGCGTCGCCCTCATCTGGAACTACGTGCTCTACAGCAAGCTCGTGTTCCGCCCTGCCGAAGAGCTTGCAAAGGAACCCGTTCATGACTGACACCGCGATCCGCGAGCCGGAGGTCGTCGCCGAGGAGGCGCACAGACCAGTTCCCCGGTGGAAGACCGCGCTGACGGGTGACTTCGCGAAGGTCTTCCTGCTGGTGTTCGCCTGGCAGGTCTTCATGACCGTGCTCGGGCGGGTGCTCGAGCCGCTGCTGCCGATCTTCGAGGGCACGCCGGTCTCGTCACGCACGGTCGACACGCTGCTCTCGCACACGCATCGCTGGGACGCCGAGAACTTCACCGGCATCGCCGAGGGCACGGCGTACCAGAACGTCCCGACCTCACAGGCGTTCTACCCCGTCTTCCCGGCCGTCGTGTGGCTCGTGAAGATGGTGTTCCTCGGCAAGATCGGCACGCTGGCCGCGGGCATCATCGTCAACACTGTCGCCACGTGGCTCGGCGCGGTGGCGCTGCTCAAGATCGCCAGGACCCTCCTGACCGGCGAGCGCGCGCCGTGGCTCGTCGTGATGGCGATGTTGACGTGGCCGTCGGCGTACTTCCTGCACGCGTTCTACAGCGAGGCCGTGTTCATCGCGCTCGGCTTCTGGGCGTACCTCTTCGCGCTGCGCCGCCAGTGGGTCTTCATGGGCCTGTGCCTGATGCCGCTGACCGGTGTGCGGATCACCGCCGTCCTGTTCGTGGGTCTGTGCTTCCTGGAGTTCTGGCGCAGCAAGGACTGGAAGTTCCGCGGCCTGCTGTCGTGGCACCTGCTGTGGTTCCCCGCGAGCGCCGTGGGCTTTCTCGGCTTCGCGCTGTACCTGAAAATTCTGGTCGGCGATCCGCTCGGCATGACGTCGGCGTACGAGAAGGCCCCGGCCTGGTCGTACCACCAGTTCACGCCGAACATCTTCGGCACGCTCTGGAACGAGCTGCTGATGAGCGTCAACACCCTGACGAAGCCGGCCGACCTGAACACGTGGAACCTCACCAACCACGTGGTACCGCTGGCCGGCATCGTCCTGCTGATCGCCGGCTCGATCTACCTGCTGGCGCAGCGCAGGGGCGACCTGGTGCCCGTGGGCCTCTACGGCGTCGCGTCGCTGATCATGCTCACGCTGAACGGCAACCTGGTCTCGGTGCACCGCTACCTGCTGCCGTGCTTCGGCATCTACCTGGCGCTCGTGCTGCTCGGCCAGCGCGTCCCCGCGTTGAAGTCCGTGGTCTACGCGGTGATGTACCTGGGTCTGACCACACAGACCCTGTTCTACCTGATGTTCGTGTCGGGCAACTGGTCGGGCTGATCAGACCCTGTTGAGGCCCGGCCTGCGGTCCTCCACCACGAACGACGCCTTCGTGGTCACCGGAGCGCCGGGCCTCTGCACGTAGCCGAGCGCACGGAAGTCCGCTCGCACCTCACGTGCGGTGAACCTGGTCCGAACGTACCCGCGCCGGTTGTTGAAGTACTTCACGTGCGGGTTCTCGGCCAGGATCGCCGGTGTCTCGGGGCGCTCCTCCGACCCGTCGCCACCGGACGTGATCGACGTCGACACCAGCTCGGTGGCAACGGTCCTCGACGTCGGGTCGTTCCACCTCTCCTTCACCTCGGCCGCCCACGCCGCATGCACGTCACCCGTGAGCACGACGGTGTTGCGCGTGTGGGCGAAGCCTGCGGCGACGCGGTCGCGGTTCGCGGCATAGCCGTCCCACGCGTCCATGTTGTTGGTCTCGCCGGCACCGGGCGTGAAGTCGAGCTGCGAGAAGAACACCTGCTGTCCCAGCACATCCCAACGCGCTCGCGAGCGCCTGAGACCGTCGAGCAGCCACTTCTCCTGCTCGGCACCGGTGATCGTGCGCGCCGGGTTGAGCCGCTCGGGGCACGCCTTCAAGCCGTCACCGCAGAGCTGGTCGTCGCGGTACTGCCGGGTGTCGAGCATGTGGAAGTTCGCGAGCCCGCCCCACTGGATGCGCCGGTAGAGCTGCAGGTCGATGCCGTTGGGCTTGTTCCTGATCGGCATGTTCTCGTAGTAGGCCTGGAACGCCGCCGCCCGCCGCGCCAGGAAGTTCGGCTGCGGGATCTGCGGCTTCTCGTAGACCTCGTCCGCCCAGTTGTTGTCGATCTCGTGGTCGTCCCACACCACGGCCCACGGCGCCACGGCGTGCGCCTCCTGCAGGTCGAGGTCGGTCTTGTACTGCGCGTGCCGCTGCCGGTAGTTCGCGAGCGTCTCGGTCTCCGGGCCCTCGTGGTCGCGCGGGTTGCCGCCCGGTGCCACGTACGTGCCCTTGGCGTACTCGTACTGGTAGTCGCCGAGGTGCAGCACCAGGTCCGGCTGGTCCTCGGCCATCCTGCGGTACGCGGTGAAGTAGCCGTGCTCGAACTGCGAGCAGGAGGCGAACGCCATCGTGAGCCCGCTGCCCAGCGCCCACGGTGCCAACGCCGTCCTGGTCCGGCCCACCCGTGACAGGTGGCCTTCGGCGGAGAAGCGGTAGAGGTACTCGCGGCCGGGCAGCAGCCCGCGCACGTCCACGTGGACGCTGTGGCCCTCCTCCGGCCGCGCGTGGGCCGTGCCGCGCCGGACGACGTGCCGGAACCGCTCGTCCAGTGCGATCTCCCACTTCACCTCGACGACGCGGGACGGCATGCCGCCCAGGCCGTCCTCCGCGAGCGGGGTGGGTGCGAGGCGGGTCCACAGGACCACGCTGTCGAAGGTCGGGTCGCCGGAAGCGACCCCCAAGGTGAACGGGTCGGCGAGCCTGCCCGACCCGGCGCCGACGGTGGTGAGCGCAAGTCCCCCGATGAGGAGTGCGCGTCGCGTCACTCGAGTCATGGTGAGACCTTCACCCACCAGGGTGGCTGTCAGGTGAACGCCTCCCTAAAGCCTGTGGAGCCCCGGGACTCGGTCCTCCACCGCGAACGACGCCTTGGTGTGGACGGGCGAGCCCGGCCGCGTCACGTGGTCCAGCCCGCGGAAGTCCGTGCGCAGCTCATCGGGCGTGAACCTGGTCAGCGTGTACCCGCGCCGGTTGTTGAAGTACTTCACGTGCGGGTTCTCCTTGAGCCACAGCGGCGTCTCCTCGTACTCCTCGGAACCGTCGCCGCCGGCCGTGATCGACGTGGTCACCAGCTCGGTCGCGAGCGTCTTCGACGACGGGTCGTCCCATCGCTGCTTGACCTCCGCGCCCCACGCCGCGTGCACGTCACCGGTGAGCACGATCGGGTTCCGCACGCCGGCGAGCCCCGCCACCACCCGGTCCCGGTCCGCGACGTAGCCGTCCCACGCGTCCAGCAGGAACTTGTCGACGTCGCCGGGGATGTAGTCGTACTGCGAGAAGAAGACCTGCTGCCCGAGGACGTCCCACCGGGCCGTCGACTCGCGGAACCCGTTGAACAGCCACTTTTCCTGGTCAGCGCCGAGCATCGTCCGCTCGGGGGCGAGTCGTTCCAGACACAGCTGCAACCCGTCCCCGCAGGCCTGGTCGGTGCGGTACTGGCGGGTGTCGAGCATGTGGAACGTGGCGAGCGAACCCCACCGGATCCGCCGGTACAGCCTTGGTGACCTGCGAACGGGCATGTTCTCGTAGTAGGCCTGGAACGCCGCCGCGCGGCGTTTGGCGAAGTCCGCCTGGGGTGTGTCCGGCTGCAGTCCGGCCCAGTTGTTGGCGATCTCGTGGTCGTCCCAGATCACCGCCCACGGCGCGGCGGCGTGCGCGGCCTGCAGGTCGGGATCGCTCTTGTACTGCGCCTGCCGCCGGCGGTAGTCCGCGAGCGTCGTGGTGGTCGGGCCCTCGATGTGGCGGACGTTGCCGGTCGGTGCGACGTGGATGCCGGCCTCGTACTCGTACGTGTAGTCGCCGAGGTGCAGCACCAGGTCGGGTTCGTCCTCCGCCAGCCTGCGATACGCCGTGAAGTAGCCGTGCTCGTACTGCGCGCACGACGCGAAGGCCATCGTCAGCGGTACCTGCAAAGCCTCCGGAGGAGGAGCGGTGCGTGTGCGGCCCGTCCTGGAGAGGTGGTTGAGCGCCCTGAAGCGGTAGAAGTACTCGCGACCCGGTTCCAGCCCGGTGAGCTCGAGGTGGACGCTGTGGCCGTCCTCCGGTCGAGCGAGGGTGGAGCCCTGCTGCACGATCCGGGTGAACCGTTCGTCGTCGGCGACCTGCCACCGCACCTCGATCGGACGTCCCGGCATGCCGCCCCTGCCGTCCTCCGCCAGCGGTTCGAGGGCCAGCCGGGTCCACAGGACCACCCCGTCGGGTGTCGGGTCACCAGAGGCCACACCCAGTGTGAAAGGGTCGCTCGGTCTGGCGGCCGCGGTGGCGGTGAACGCTGTGACTCCCGCCACGCCCGCGAGCAGCAGCGTTCGGCGCGAAAAGGTGGGCATGCCCTGAATACGGCTCCCGATGGGTGAGTGGTTCGGGGCCCTCGTTGAAGCGTTGGCACTCTCATGGGTAGAGTGCCAACTGCACGGCACCAGCACCGCCCCGACCCCCGCGACGGCGGGGTGGCAGGAGCCGTAACAACGAAACCTGCCAACGACCCGTGGAGGTCATCCCGGTGAGCGTGAACATCAAGCCGCTCGAGGACAAGATCGTCGTTCAGGCCTCCGAGGCCGAGACGACCACTGCCTCCGGCCTCGTGATCCCGGACACCGCGAAGGAGAAGCCCCAGGAGGGCAAGGTCCTCGCGGTCGGCCCCGGCCGCATCGACGACAAGGGCAACCGCGTCCCGCTGGACGTGGCTGTCGGCGACGTCGTCATCTACTCGAAGTACGGCGGCACCGAGGTCAAGTACAACGGCGAGGAGTACTTGATCCTCTCCGCCCGCGACGTGCTGGCCGTCGTCAACTAAGACGCTGCGGCTGACATGCCTGACGCCCCGGCGCCCCATCCCGGGGCTACCGGGGCGTTTCGCTACCCAGAGAGGCTTTGAGGTAAATGCCCAAGCAGATCAGCTTTGACGAGGACGCTCGTCGGGCGCTCGAGCGCGGCGTGAACAAGCTCGCGGACACGGTCAAGGTCACCCTTGGGCCGCGCGGGCGCCACGTCGTCCTCGACAAGAAGTTCGGCGGTCCGACCGTCACCAACGACGGTGTGACCATCGCTCGCGAGATCGAGCTGGACGACCCGTTCGAGAACCTCGGCGCGCAGCTCGCCAAGTCGGTCGCCACCAAGACCAACGACGTCGCGGGTGACGGCACCACCACCGCCACCGTGCTGGCGCAGGCCCTCGTTAAGGAAGGCCTGCGCAACATCGCCGCGGGTGCGAACCCGACCGCGCTCGGCCGTGGCATCCAGGCCGCCGCCGACGCCGTCGTGGACGCGCTCAAGGGCAAGGCCACCCCGGTCAAGGGCCGTGACAACATCGCCCAGGTCGGCACCGTCTCCTCGCGTGACGAGTCGATCGGCGCCCTGCTCGGCGAGGCCATCGAGCGCGTTGGCGAGGACGGTGTCATCACCGTCGAGGAGTCGTCCACGCTCGCGACCGAGCTCGTGATCACCGAGGGTGTGCAGTTCGACAAGGGCTACGTGTCGACGCACTTCTCGACCGACCTCGAGGCGCAGGAGGCCGTCTACGAAGACGTCCGCATCCTGCTGCACCGCGAGAAGATCTCGGCGCTCGCCGACGTCCTCCCGATCCTCGAGAAGGTCGCGGAGTCCGGCAAGCCGCTGCTGATCATCGCCGAGGACGTCGAGGGCGAGGCCCTGTCCACGCTGGTGGTCAACGCCGTCCGCAAGACGCTGAAGGTCGTCGCCGTGAAGGCGCCGTTCTTCGGTGACCGCCGCAAGGCGTTCCTGGACGACCTCGCGGTCGTCACCGGCGGCGAGGTGATCTCCGCGGAGATCGGCCTGAAGCTGTCCGAGACCACGCTCGACCAGCTGGGCTCCGCCCGCCGCGTCGTCGTGACCAAGGACGACACCACGATCGTGGACGGCGGCGGCACCAAGGCCGACATCGCCGGCCGCGCGGAGCAGCTGCGCCGCGAGATCGAGGCCACGGACTCCGACTGGGACCGCGAGAAGCTGCAGGAGCGCCTCGCGAAGCTCTCCGGCGGCATCGCCGTGATCAAGGTCGGCGCCGCCACCGAGACCGAGCTCAAGGAGCGCAAGCACCGCATCGAGGACGCGGTCGCCGCTACGAAGGCCGCGGTCGAGGAGGGCATCGTCCCCGGCGGTGGTTCCGCGCTGGTCCACGCCGCCAAGGTGCTGGACGGCGGTCTGGGCCTGACCGGTGACGAGGCCACGGGTGTCGCGCTGGTCGCGAAGGCCCTGTCCGCGCCGCTGTTCTGGATCGCCGCGAACGCCGGCCTCGAGGGCGCCGTCGTGGTGAACAAGGTCCGCGAGGGCGAGTGGGGCTTCGGCATCAACGCCGCCAAGCTCGAGTTCGGCGACCTGCTGGAGCAGGGCATCATCGACCCGGTCAAGGTCACCCGCTCGGCTGTCGCGAACGCCGCCTCCATCGCGCGCATGGTGCTCACGACCGAGAGCGCCATCGTCGAGAAGAAGGCGGACGAGGCTCCCGCCGCGGGCCACGGCCACGGCCACGGGCACGGCCACTGAGTTTTTTCGAACTCAAAAGAGAAACCGGGTCGGCACCTTCGTTTGGTGCCGACCCGGTTTTCGTCTAGACGATCGCCAATTGGCGCTTGCGGGCCTTGATGATGTGGTCGCGCTCCGATTCCGAGAGCCCGCCCCAAATTCCGTACGGTTCCTGCACCGCCAGCGCGTGTCTGCGACACATCTCCAGCACCGGGCAGTCGAGGCAGACGGCCTTGGCGCGAGCTTCCCGCCGCGCTCTCGCCGGGCCCCGTTCACCGTCGGGGTGGAAGAAGAACGCGCTGTCCATACCCCGGCACGAACCGCGCATCTGCCAATCCCACAGATCTGCGTTGGGACCAGGAAGCCTTCGGGTGTCCGCCATCGAGACCGCCTCCGTGACGACTGCTCCATTCGGCTTAACGATGATCCACCGTAGAACCGCGTCAAAACTTGTTCAAGAGGCTGAAGACCCAAATCAACTGATGGGTGACGGCACGCGTGTTCGATCACTCACCGCCCGGAGTTGCCGCCCGGATGAGGTGAACGGAACATGGCTCTCGTGATGACACAGCCGGAGCACAGATCTGCCGGTGGTCACACGAGTGAGCCCCTTCTCTCAGTGGCCGCGGTGGCCAGGCGACTCGGCGTGGCTCCCGCCACCCTTCGCACCTGGGACCGCCGCTACGGGCTCGGGCCGAGCGATCACACGACCGGGCGGCACCGCAAATACGGGCCACGGGATGTTGCTCGCCTGGAATTGATGCAGCGCGCTCTTCTTCGTGGTGCCTCATCAGCCGAGGCGGCCCGTTTCGCGCTCGACTCGAAATCTTCGATGACGCACGGCGAGGTTCCTGCCGCACGAACGGGTGGCGGGCGTGGCCTGAAATTGGCCGGTGCGTCTCGATTGGCGCGCGGGCTCGGCAGGGCGGCGCTCGCGATGGACTCCATCGCGGTGCAGGAGATGCTCGCCGACTCGCTCGCGTCCGACGGCGTGATCGCGACGTGGAACGAGGTCGTGCGCCCGGTGCTGACGGCCGTTGCCGCGCGGTGGCAGCTGTCCGGGGCAGGGGTCGAGGTGGAGCATCTGTTGAACGAGTGCGTGCTCGCTGCGTTCGTGCGCGCGACGCCGCTCGTCACTCTTGGGCGCAACCATCGGCCCGTGCTGCTGGCGTGCATGCCAGAGGAGAGGCACAACCTTCCTCTCTATCCGTTGGCTGCTGAGCTGGCGCAGCGCGGTGTGGTCGTGCGGCAGCTCGGGGCCGCGCTGCCCGTGGTCGCGTTGGCAGCCGCTGTGCGCCGGACCGCGCCGTCGGCCGTGGTGTTGTGGGCGCAGCTGCCCCGGTACGCCGATCCCGGAGTGCTGACCGCGCTGCCGCGGACCCGGCAGCAGGTGCGGCTGTTCGTGGGCGGGCCCGGATGGCGGCGCGGTGTGGTCACCACACCCGCCGAACGCGTGGACGATCTCGCGGACGCCGTGGCCGCCGTCGAGGGCGCGGTGACCTGACGGCAGCGTGCCTGCCGTCGAGGTGGCCGTCACCTGACGGCACACTCTGCGGTGTGGAAGAGGAGCTGCGCCGAGCCGCCTTCGGTGACTCACCCGATCGCGACGTCTGGTCCGCCCTCTCGTCCGCCAACTCCCGCGTTCGATGGCTCGCTGCCGTGGTGCTCGGTGGCCAGGGGCACTACGCGGCGGCGGCCACCGTGCTGGATGCGCTCCGTCACGACCCCGACCCGGTGATCGCGTCCCTTTCTCTCTCGACGCGCGCGTCGCACCACCGTCAGCTCGGGGCGCATCACCTCGCTCGCCCACTCGATGGGGCCGCTCTCGCGCGCGTTCGGTCGACCGGTGGGGGCGATCCGGACGGTGTCGACGCGGACGGTGCCCGAACGGACGCTCTGCTCGGTCTCGCGGCCGACTCGCTCGGGGCAGGCCGGCTCGCTGAAGCCCGCCGGTTGCTCGCTCTGGTCCGGACGGGTTCGTGGAGGAGCCGGGTCCGGCGGGGCTGGGTGGCCGCCGAGATCGAGCTCGCGTCCGGTCAGGCGCACGCCGCGGTGGCGCCCGCCGAGGAGGCGTACGGCGTAGCGACGAGCAGAAACGCCCTCCGGCACGAGCTCAAGTCGGCACTGGTTCTCGGCACCGCGTTGGTCGTGTGGGGGACACCCGACGGGTCGACAAGAGGGGTTGAACTAGTCGAGTGTGAGCTAAATCACAGTGTCACGAGAGGGCTTCATCCGTTGATCTGGCCGAGCGCTCTTGTCCTGGTGGGTCATGCCCCCACGGTGGGCGCAGTCGCCATCGACCGGGCGACGGAGGCTCTGAGCTGCGTGTTACGCAGAGCTGATCCCGTCAGCCGTCAGGTCGCCCTTGATTCCCCGTGGGTGCCGAGTGGGCTGCTCCGTTCCGGGGAACCCCCGAACGCAGACCCTCAGATGAACTTCTTGACGGATTAAGCACCGGATCGTGTCAAGGTTGGGCCGCGAGCGTCCGATAGGGGAGATGGAACGTCACTCGGCTGCAGGAAGGAGTCCCCGTGACCACGGTCCTTATTTGCGACGACCGGCGCAGTGTGCGGGAGGGTCTCACCCGCGTGATGTCGGCTGTCCCCGGGGTTAGCCGCATCGACTGCGTAGCGCACGGTGACGAGTTGTTGGCTCGCTTTTCCAGGCAGCCGGTTGACGTCGTTCTGGTGGGAACCCAGCGCGCCGTCCCAACCGGGGTGGAAGCAACAAGGCGACTCGTCTCCGCCAATCCGCAGGCAAACGTCATCGTGTTCGGAGCACCTGACGACGCCGGCAGCATCGCCGCCGCGATCGCCGGTGGCGCCCGCGGCTACCTGAGGTGGGACGCGTCGCGTCCCGAGCTTGTGGCAGCCCTCGCGCACACGCTCGCCAGCACCTCGGTGCCGGCGCCGCGCCAGCCCTCCGACCCTGGCGTGCAGCTCACGGAGCGCGAGCTCCAGGTGCTGCGAGGCATGAGCCAGGGCAAGAGCAACGGCCAGATCGGCCGCGAGCTCTACCTGTCGGAGGACACGGTCAAGACGCACGCCCGTCGTCTCTTCCGCAAGCTCGGTGTTCGTGACCGCGCTCAGGCGGTCGCGCACGGCTTCCGGCGAGGCCTCGTCCAGTAGCTCTTCGCCGCACCGGCCCCGCGTCCTCATATGCCGCATGTGGGGACGCGGGGCCGGTGGCGTGAGACGGCTCACCAGCGGTATTGGCTGAGCTTTCGGGTCGCGCACTTAGCCCAGCCCGGTGACAATGTCGCCGGGCTGGAGTCGTTCGGCGTGTCTGCTGGTCACGCGGGGTGTCCATACCCCACTGATGAACAGAAGGCGCTAAGACCGGTACGGTGAGTGCTGCTGCAACGAGTCGCCGTGAGTGACTCGTGCTGTTTCATGTCGGTACGCCAACAAGTAACACCAGGGCTGTTGTCTGCGATGACCAACTTGGGGGACGGACTGGACGCCGAAGTGGGCGCGGCCGTCGACGGCGACCGCCAGGCGATCGAACGCCTGCTGGCCTCCATTCGTCCTCTTGTGGTGCGGTACTGCCGCGCCAGAGTTGGCAGGCAGGAACGAAGCTTCGCTTCGGCGGACGATGTGGCCCAGGAGGTGTGTCTCGCGGTGCTCACGGCATTGCCCAGCTACCGCGATCAGGGTCGGCCCTTCCTCGCGTTCGTATACGGGATCGCGGCACACAAGGTCGCCGATTCACATCGGTCTGCCGCCAGGAACCGCTCAGAGCCCGTTCCCGAAGTTCCCGACGCGCCGGAGACCGAAGCTGGTCCGGAACAGCGGGCGATGCAGGGCGAGCTCTCCGATCGGATGGCTGTACTACTGCGCGTCCTGCCGGAGAAGCAGCGGGAGATCCTGCTGTTGAGGGTGGTGGTCGGACTATCCGCCGAGGAAACTGCCGAGGCGGTCGGTTCGACGCCGGGTGCGGTCCGGGTGGCGCAACACCGTGCGCTGGCTCGGCTCCGCAAGTCGCTGGCAGCGGAGGAGGTGGTCTGAGTGGCCGACGAGCATGGAAAGGACGACGAGCAAGTGCGCGGACAGGACGATAGAACCCCGCACGAACCCGTCGCAGACGATCTTTCGGCTGTACAGGCCGATGACAGGCTGCTCGACGCACTGGGGTCGGCAACGCCGGGTGCGGCCGGCTCCCTGGTCGACGACGAGCTGAACGCGTTGCTGCTCGCATGGCGCAACGAGGTGGAGACCGCGCCCTTCGGCGAGCTGGTCGACACCGAGACCGCCATCGCCACGATCCAGGCTGCCCGCCCGCAGCCGGTGAGCAGGCACCGCTACCTGATCCCCCTGGCAAGCGCCGCCGCGGTACTGGCCATCGCCTTCACCGGCGTGAGCCTGGTGGCCCGCGACGCCCAGCCCGGCGACGCCCTCTGGGGCCTCACCCGAGTGCTCTACTCCGAGCACGCGAAGTCGATCGAAGCCGCGGCCATCGTGCGCAGCGACCTCGACTCGGCCCGCCTCGCGCTGCGCGAAGGCAAGGTCAACGAGGCCCGCGAGAAGCTCGACAAGGTGGAGGCCAGCCTGGAGTCGGTCTCGACCGACGACGGCAAGGCCCAGCTCGAGGAAAAGCACAAGGAGCTCGAAAAGGAGCTCGACACCAACACCTCGACCACCGCGCCGCCCGTGACGACGCCTCCGGTCACCCAGCCGACGCAGCCGACGCAGCCCTCAACCTCGTCCGCGCCGCCGTCGAGCGAGCCGCCGGTCACGACGCAGCCGACCCCGTCGACCTCGTCGGCGACCCCGCCGCCACCGACGTCGAACGGCGAGCCGCCTCCGCCGCCGCCGCCTCCGCCCGCCACTGGCACCGGGGAGACGCCTGGTTCCGCCGGAGCTACCGGAGAGAGTGCCGGGCAGACCGGGTCCAACTGAGACCCCAACTGAGACGCAGTGTGAACGGCCCCTGATCTTTCGAGGTCAGGGGCCGTTCACACGCATTTGGTGGTCACACGTCAGGTGGAATGTGATCGGGCTGCTCGCTCGGGGTTCGCGCCTGGCGTTCACACCCGCCGGGCGGCTTTCCCGGCGGGTGCGCAGCATCACTCGAAGGCCAGGGGCGTCAGCGCGCCGACTCCGTGGCCGTCACGCCGTCCGCGTAGCCGCGGCAGTATTCCCAGCTCACGTAAGCACCGGGGTCAGGGTCGAAGGCGGGTTCGTGCGGCCGCATGCGGCCGTCGGCGAGCAGCTGTTCGAGTGAGGCTCGTAACAGCGCCCAGTCGTGGTAGTGGGGTTCCTGGCACTCGCCGCAGTCGACGACGATGCCGCGCACCCCGCGGTGTTCCAGCAGGGCTTGGTAGACGGCGAGGTCGCTCAGGTCGCTGACCAGCTCCGCTCGTTCGTCTTCGTCCATCGGGGGATGGTCGTGGTCCGGCTCCCCGAGAGTGAGCGCGGGGTCCTCGGGGTCGCCCTCGAAGGGGTCTGGTGGCAACGCGTCGTGCGGCACGACCCCGCACGGTACCCGCCGTACCCCCACGGGCGTCCAGATACCATGGGCAGCACCGCCTCCGCCTGCGGAAACCTGACCCGCGGGCAGAGGGGCAGACCGCACGACGGAAGGCATGTCACCCGCTATGACCAGCGAGCTCAACGCTGACGGAGTCCCGAGCAAGTTCGCCATGCTGGGACTGACCTTCGACGACGTGCTCCTGCTGCCGGCCGAGTCCGACGTCGTTCCCAGCGGCGTCGACACGAGCACCAGGATCTCGCGCAACATCACCCTCAAGATTCCGCTGGCCAGCGCCGCGATGGACACGGTCACCGAGGGCCGGATGGCGATCTCGATGGCGCGTCAGGGCGGCATCGGCGTGCTGCACCGCAACCTGAGCGTCGAGGACCAGGCCCGGCAGGCGGAGACCGTCAAGCGGTCCGAGGCCGGCATGGTCACCGACCCGGTCACGTGCTCGCCGGACGACACGCTGGCTCAGGTCGACGCGCTGTGCGCCCGCTACCGCATCTCCGGTGTGCCGGTCACCGACGCGAACAACAAGCTGGTGGGCATCATCACGAACCGCGACATGCGGTTCGAGCTCGACCACACCAAGCGCGTCAGCGAGGTCATGACCAACGGACCGCTGGTCACCGCGCAGGTCGGCGTGTCGGCCGACGCCGCGCTGGGGCTGCTGCGCCGTCACAAGGTCGAGAAGCTGCCGATCGTCGACGGTGACGGCAAGCTGCAGGGCCTGATCACGGTCAAGGACTTCGTCAAGACCGAGCAGTACCCGAACGCCACCAAGGACCCGGACGGCCGCCTGCTGTGCGCCGCCGCCGTCGGTGTGGGCGAGGACTCGTTCGTGCGCGCCATGACGCTCGCCGACGCCGGTGTGGACGTACTGATGGTCGACACGGCGCACGGCCACTCGCGTGGCGTGCTGGAGATGGTCGCCCGCATCAAGAAGGAGCTCGGCGACTCCGTCGACGTCGTTGGCGGCAACATCGCGACGCGGTCCGGTGCCCAGGCGCTGGTCGACGCGGGCGCGGACGGCGTCAAGGTCGGTGTCGGGCCCGGCTCGATCTGCACCACGCGTGTCGTCGCGGGTGTCGGTGTGCCGCAGATCTCCGCGATCTACGAGGCCTCGCTCGCCTGCCGCCCCGCCGGTGTGCCGGTGATCGGTGACGGTGGCATCCAGTACTCCGGCGACATCGCCAAGGCCATCGCGGCCGGCGCGTCCGCCGTGATGCTCGGCTCGCTGCTCGCGGGCACGACCGAGGCGCCCGGCGACCTGATCCTGGTCAACGGCAAGCAGTTCAAGACCTACCGCGGCATGGGCTCGCTGGCGGCGATGCAGTCCCGCGGCGAGAACAAGTCGTTCTCGAAGGACCGCTACTTCCAGGACGACGTCCTCAACGAGGACAAGCTCGTCCCCGAGGGCATCGAGGGCCGCACGCCGTTCCGCGGCCCGCTGTCCCAGGTCGTGCACCAGCTCAACGGCGGCCTGCGCGCGGCGATGGGCTACACGGGTTCCCGCACGATCGCCGAGCTGCAGAACCAGCAGCTCGTGCGCATCACCGCGGCGGGCCTGAAGGAAAGCCACCCGCACGACATCACGATGACCGTCGAAGCCCCGAACTACACCACCCGTTAGGGTGTTCGGGCTCGCTCGGGGGAAGTGTGTCCGCGGAAAGCGCGGACCGCGTCGCTCGCAGTGTCTTTGCTGGGGGCGGCCCCCAGACCCCCGGACGAAGGAGAGGAACCACAGGTGCGCGATCTGGTCGAGATCGGCATGGGCCGGACCGCGAGGCGGGCCTACGAGCTGGACGACATCGAGATCATCCCGTCCCGTCGCACGAGGTCGTCGAAGGACGTCTCGACGACGTGGCAGATCGATGCCTACCGCTTCGACATCCCGCTGATCACCCACCCGACCGACGCGATCGTGTCGCCGGGCGTCGCGGTCGCGGTCGGCGAGCTGGGCGGTCTCGGAGTGCTCAACGCCGAGGGCCTCTGGGCGCGGCACGGCGACGTCGACGAGGCGTTGTTCCGCCTGGTGCAGGCCACGGAGGACAGCGACGACCCGGCCGCGGCCGTGAAGGTGCTGCAGGAGCTGCACGCCGCCCCGCTGCGGATGGACCTGGTCGCCGAGGCGATCAAGCAGGTCCGCGAGTCGGGCGTCACCGTCGCGGTCCGCGTCAGCCCGCAGCGCGCCGCGGAGCTGACCCCGGACCTGCTGGCCGCCGGCGTCGAGATCCTGGTCGTGCAGGGCACGATCATCTCGGCCGAGCACGTGTCGCGCGGCGGTGAGCCGCTGAACCTGAAGTCGTTCATCGCGGACCTCGACATCCCGGTGATCGCCGGTGGTGTCGGCGACTACCGCACGGCCATGCACCTGATGCGCACCGGCGCGGCGGGCGTGATCGTCGGCTACGGCTACACGCCGGGCGTCACCACCACCGACTCCGTGCTGGGCATCGGCGTGCCGATGGCCACCGCGATCGCCGACGCCGCGGCCGCCCGCCGCGACTACCTCGACGAGACCGGCGGCCGCTACGTGCACGTCATCGCGGACGGCGGGATCACGACCTCTGGCGACGTGGCGAAGTCCATCGCCTGCGGTGCCGACGCCGTGATGCTGGGCGAGCCCCTCGCCGCCGCGACCGAGGCGCCCGGCCAGGGCCTGTACTGGACCGCCTCGTCCGCGCACCCGTCGGTGCCGCGCAGCCTGGTCGCGGAGGCCGTGGACCAGGAGCTCGACCTGCGCAAGCTGCTGTTCGGCCCGTCCTCCGACCCGCGCGGCGTGACGAACCTGTTCGGCGCGCTCAAGCGGGCCATGGCCAAGACCGGCTACTCCGACCTCAAGGAGTTCCAGAAGGTCGGCCTTACGATCCGCGGCTGAACTCGATCATCCAGAAGGGTGCGCTCCAGCCGGGGCGCACCCTTCTGCTTTGCTGGAACCGTGCCGCTCGTCGAGATCACCTACGCACCTCACGTTCCCCACAAAGCGCTGAAGGAACTCGCCGCGATGCTCCCGCACGCGGTGTCGGTGGCCGTGGAGTGCCCAGAGGAGCCCTACGACGGCAACCTCCAACCCGGTGACGTGGAACTGCGCTTCCGCGTCCGCGGCCCGTTCGACTCGGACGGCGTGGACGTGGTGATCGAGATCCGCTCCAAGTGGTTCGAGAGCCGCGCCGCCAACCGTCAGGACCGCGTCGACGGACTGTGCAGGGCGGTCGCGGAAGCGACAGGGCTGAACGACATCGGCATCTACCTGAGCCTCCCGGTGGCGGCCTGGGTCCAAAGCTGATCTTGCAACCGGCCCCGCCACTCACGCGTCCTGAAAGGCATGGACTTGGACATCCTGTTCGGCGGCAACAGCGACAACAGCACGGATCTGGACACGATCGACACGGACGCCGAGGTCCAGGACGTCGAGGAAGCAGCCGAGGACGCACCCGAGGAGAACGGCATCGGCTGGAAGGTCCTGGCCCTGTTCATCTGCGGCGGCCTGGTGATCACCGCGCTGGCCGTCGCCTTCATGGTGTGGGTCATCGAGGGCCTGGTCCTGTAGGTCCGGCGGGCGCCCTGTCATCTGTGCACTTTTTCTGTATAGTTTTCTGCATGGCCGCTCTTCACGAGGCTCGTGAGCTGACCGTCACCGAGGCCACAAAACGTGGTGTCGCCGGTCTGGTCGCCGACGCCGAGCAAAGCGGTCCGGTGGTTGTCACCCGGCACAGTCGTCCGGTCGCCGCAGTCGTCCCCATGAGCCGCCTGTCCGAGATCGACGAAGCGGCCGCTGACCTGAGGGATCTGGCGCTCGTGCTGGCGCGTTCGGCCGCTGATTCCGGCCGCCGTACCTCCTTCGACGATGTGCTGGCGGCCTTCGGGCACACCCGTGAGTCGCTGGCGGCGATGAAGGACGACGACGCGCTCGATGACTGAGGTTCTGTTCACCGACGCGGCGATCGACGACCTGCGTCGCCTCGGGCCGGATGTCGTGCCCAAGGTGCTCAAGAAGATCCAGATTCTGCTCGACGATCCGCAGGCGGGGCATCCGCTCGGTGGTGAGCTCACCGGCTTTCGGAAGTTGGTGGTCGGGCGCAACCACTGGCGGATCGTCTATCGGATCGCCGCCGACGGCGCGGTCGAGGTGTGCGAAGTCTGGTGCGTGGGTGCCCGTTCGGACGCCGAGGTCTACGCCGAGGCGTCGGCGAGGGTCGCCGAGGTGGCGGACCGGGACTCGACGCTGGCCAGGCTGGCTGGCGTGATCGGCAGGCTCGGCCGGCTCGCGGGAGACGTGATCGTCGAGCAGCCCGTGGTGCGGGAGCCGGTCCCGGACTGGCTGGCGCAAAGACTCGTGCACACTGCGGGCGTGCCGGTGGAGAAGGTGGCCGCCCTGAGTCTTGAACAGGCGGTCGACCTCTGGACCGCCTTCATCAGTTCTCCCTCCGCGTCTGAACCGATCGGGGACTAGGCGTTACCGGAAGTAACGCCTACTCTCCGGTCCATGGGTGAACTCGCCGGTAACTTCGATGTCGTCATCGTCGGCTCCGGGTTCGGTGGCAGCGTTGCCGCGCTCCGCCTGACCGAGAAGGGCTACCGCGTCGCCGTGCTGGAGGCGGGACGCAGGTTCGCCGACGACGAGTTCGCCACGACCAGCTGGAACCTCCGCAAGTACCTGTGGGCGCCGCAGCTCAGGTGCTTCGGCATCCAGCGCATCCACCTCCTCCGCAACGTCATGGTGCTGGCAGGGGCGGGCGTCGGCGGCGGCAGCCTCGTCTACGCCAACACGCTCTACCGGCCGCTCAAGCCGTTCTACGAGGACCGGCAGTGGGCGCACATCACCGACTGGCAGGACGAGCTGGAGCCGTTCTACGACCAGGCGAGCCGGATGCTGGGTGTGGTGACGAACCCCACGACGACCCCGAGCGACGTCGTCATGCAGAAGGTCGCGAAGGACATGGGCGTCGAGGACAGCTACCACCCGACGCCCGTCGGCGTGTACTTCGGCGAGCCGGGCAAGAAGGCCGAGGACCCGTACTTCGGGGGTGCCGGGCCGGAGCGCACCGGGTGCACCGAGTGCGGCAGCTGCATGTCCGGTTGCCGGGTGGGCGCCAAGAACACGCTGGTCAAGAACTACCTCTACCTCGCGGAGAAGCTCGGCGCGCAGGTCTACCCGCTGACCACGGTCACCAGGCTCGACGAGAACGACGGCCGGTGGACCATCGAGACCAAGACGACCGGCGGCAGGGCGAAGAAGACCTTCACCGCCGACCAGGTCGTGCTCGCCGCCGGCACGTGGGGCACGCAGCAGCTCCTGCACCGGGCCAGGGCGAGCACCCTGCCCAAGATCTCGAAGAAGCTCGGTGAGCTCACCCGCACCAACTCCGAGTCGATCATCGGGGCCGCGAGGTACTCGGTCGACCCGGACAACGACTTCACCAAGGGTGTCGCGATCACGAGCTCCATCCACCCCGACGAGATCACGCACATCGAGCCCGTCCGTTACGGCAAGGGCAGCAACGCCATGGGACTGCTGCAGACCCTCGCCACGGACGGTGCGGCGAGCACGCCGAGGTGGCTGCAGTTCCTCAAAGAAGCGGTGAAGCACCCGTTGAAGGTCCTCAGGCTGCTGAGCGTGCACCGGTGGAGCGAGCGAACCGTGATCCTGCTGGTGATGCAGAGCCTCGACAACTCCATCACCACGTTCCTCAAGCGCGGCAAACTCAGCAGCAAGCAGGGGCACGGCGAGCCCAACCCGGCGTTCATCCCCGCCGGTCACGAGGCGAACCTGTTGGCAGCCAAGCACATCGACGGCATGGCCGGCGGTACGTGGGGTGAGCTGTTCAACATCCCGCTGACCGCGCACTTCATCGGCGGCTGCGCGATCGGCGCCACCGAGGACGACGGCGTGATCGATCCGTACCACCGCGTCTTCAACTACCCAGGACTGTCCGTTGTGGACGGTGCGGCAATCAGTGCGAACCTCGGCGTGAACCCGAGTCTCACGATCACCGCGCAGGCAGAGCGGGCGTTCTCGCTGTGGCCGAACAAGGGTGAGCAGGACCAGCGGCCGGACCAGCACCAGCCGTACCGGAGGATCAGCCCGACGAGGCCGAGGAACCCGGCGGTGCCCGATCAAGCTCCAGCCGCATTGCGGTTGCCGATCGTGAAGGCGTCCTGACACGGTGGAGTCATGGCCAAAAAGCCTTTTGCCTCCAGCGCCGACCTCGCCCCGAAGGACGAGGTGTTCGTCGAGCTCGCCGAGGGTGTCTACGCCCTGACCGCCGAAGGCGACCCCAACGTCGGGGCGATCGAGGCCGAGGACTTCCTGATCTGCTTCGAAGCGCGCGCCACACCCGCGGCCGCGCGCCGGTGGCTCACCACGCTGCGCAAACACACGAAGAAGCCGGTCCGGTACCTGGTGCTCAGCCACTACCACGCCGTCCGCACGCTCGGCGCCAGCGCGTTCGACGCCCAGGAGATCGTCGCGCACGAGATGACGCGGGTGCTGATCGCCGAACGCGGGCAGCAGGACTGGGCGAGCGAGTACGGCCGCATGCCTCGGCTCTTCGAGAAGCCGGAGGAGATTCCCGGCCTGACCTGGCCGACGCTCACGTTCTCCGACCGCATGACGATCCCGCTGGGCGACGAGCGCGGCGACCTCGTGCTGCAGCACCTCGGCCGCGGGCACACGGCGGGCGACATCGTGGCGTGGCTGCCGCAGCAGCGCATCCTCTTCGCCGGTGACCTCGTCGAGTCGCAGGCCGCGCTCTACACCGGTGACGCCTTCCACGACGAGTGGGCGACGTCCACTTTGGACGAGGTCGAGGATCTGGGCGCGGAGGTTCTCGTCGGCGGGCGGGGCAGGGTCGCCCGCGACCGCATCGAGGTCGGCGCCGCGATCAACCAGAGCAGGCACTTCCTCAACGAGCTGCGCCGCACGGTCGGCGGGGTGCACGCCGACGGCGGCACGCTCAAGCAGGCCTTCGAGCTGGCGCACAGGACGCTCGAACCCCGCTACGGGCGCTGGCCGATCTTCGAGCACTGCCTGCCGTTCAACGTGAAGCGCTACTGGGACGAGTGCGACGGCAGGGACTGGCCGGAGATCTGGACCGCCGAACGCGACCGCGCCGTGTGGGACGCCCTCCAGTGAAACCGGTGCTCATCGTCGGTGCCGGGCCGGTCGGCCTCACCGCCGCGCTCTTCCTGGCCCGCGCCGGCGTGCCGAGCGTGATCCTGGAGAAGGTCGAGCGGCGCAGCCGGCAGGGCAGCCGCTCGATCTGCGTCCAGCGCGACGTCCTGGAGATCCTCGAACGGATCGGCGTCGGCCAGGCGGTCGCCGACGCGGGTGTCACCTGGTACACCGGCCGCACCTACCACCGCGACCGCGAGGTGCTGACCCTGACCTTCCCGGAGGTCAAGGGTTTCCCGCCGTTCGTGAACACCCCGCAGACCGTCGTCGAGCAGCTGCTGGAAGAACGCGTCCGCACCGAGCCGCTCGTCGAGCTCCGCTACGGCCACGCCCTCACGACTTTGATCCAGGACGACGAGGGAGTGTCCACAAAGGACGGAATAGCGGCGACCCACTGCATCGCCGCGGACGGCGTGCACTCGACGGTGAGACAGCTCCTGGACATCCCGTTCGAGGGCTTCTCGTTCGACGACCGGTTCATCATCGCCGACGTCCGCGTCGACCTGGACTTCGAGACACCAGAACGCCGTTTCTACTTCGACCCGCCGTGGAATCCCGGCCGCCAGGTGCTTCTGCACCCGCAACCGGAGGGCGTCTGGCGGATCGACTGGCAGGTGGCCGAGGACGTCCAGCTCACCGACGACCACATCCGCGCGATCGTCGGGGACAAGCCGTACGAGGTGGTCTGGCAGTCCACCTACCGCTTCCACCAGCGCCGCGCGAAAGCCTTCAGAAAGGGCAGGATCCTGCTCGCCGGCGACGCCGCGCACGTGATGAGCCCGTTCGGCGCCCGCGGCCTGAACTCCGGCATCTGCGACGCCGACAACGCGGCGTGGAAGATCGCGGCCGACCGCACCGGCGACGCGGGCCCGCACCTCCTCGACTCCTACGAGATCGAACGCGGGCAGGCCGCCGACGAGAACCTGAGGATCACCGGCGACACGATGCGATTCCTGGTGCCGGGGAACGAAGAAGAGCGCGCACACCGGCAGAAGGCACTCGAGACAGGCGAAGGCATCGACTCCGGCAAGCTCTTCACGCCGTTCTCCTACGAGAACTCCCCTCTCACGACCGACGGTGGCGACCTGATCCCGGGCTCCCGCACCGCGGGACCCGGCTTCACGACGAGGGACGGCTGGCTGATCAGGCCGGATGGGCATGTTGCCGCACACCGTTGCGACGATCAGGTGAAGCTCCGCGCACTCGGCTGGTGAGGAGTGACCCAGGCACCACCATCGGTCTCGGGGGTGTTCAAGTCATGGAGATCAACAGACGAACTTTCTTGCAAACGAGCGCACTCGCCGTCGCGGGCTTGGGGATGGGCACCGGGACGGCCGTGGCCGACACCAACTGGGCGAAGCTGCGCAAACGGCTCGGCAACCGGCTCGTGCTGCCGCAGGACCCCGGCTACGACCAGCTGCGGATGCCGTGGAACCACGTTTACGCACATCGCAGGCCGGCCGCGATCGCGAGGTGCGTCAGGCCTGAAGACGTCCAGGCCTGCCTGGACTTCGCGTCGCACGAACGCATCCCGGTCGCCGCACGCAGCGGCAAGCACAGCTACGCGGCCTACTCGCTGCCGGAGAACGGCCTGGTCGTCGACCTCGCCGGGATTGCCGCGGTGAACGTCGCCGGCCGTCGAGCACAGGTCGGCGCGGGTGCCCAGCTCCTGCCGGTCTACGAGGCCATCGGTGCCGCCGGACAGGCTCTGCCCGCCGGCACGTGCCGTTCGGTCGGCATCGGCGGGCTCACGCTCGGCGGCGGCATCAGCGTGATCGGCCGCAAGTACGGACTCACCTGCGACCGCCTGGTGAGCGCCAGGATCGTCACGCCGGACGGCTGCCTGCGCACCGCGTCCGCGCACGAGGAACCCGATCTGTACTGGGCTTTGCGCGGCGGCGGTGGCGGCAACTTCGGCATCGTCACGCAGTTCACGTTCCGCACCGACCCGGCGCCCGGCCTGACCGTGTTCGCGCTCGGCTACCCGCGGGCTGCGTCGGCGGACGTGTTCGACGCCTGGCAGGAGTGGATGGCTCAGGCACCGGACGAGCTGTGGTCCAGCTGCACCGTCGAGGCCGGCCCCGTGTCGTCCGCCAGAGTCGGCGGCGCCTACGTGGGCACGGCGAAGAACCTGGTGCCGCTGCTGGACCGGATGCCGCCCGCGGAGCGGACCTTCCAGGAGATGGGTTACCTGGAGACGATGCGCTACTACGCGGGAAACCCGAGTTCTGGCTTCCCGTTCGTGGCGTCGTCGCGCATGCTCCGCCACCACGTGCCCGGCTCGCGGGTCGCGGCCCTGATGGACGGGCAGCGCGACGGCGCGATCCTGTTCGACTCGTTCGGCGGTGCGCTCAACCGGGTCGCGCCGGACGCCACCGCGTTCCCGCACCGCGACGCCAGGACCAGCGCGCAGATCTTCTTCGGTGCCGGCGACAGGACAGAGGCGGAGACTCGCCGGGTGGTCGCGGCAGTGCGGGACGGGCTCGGCGCGGGCACCACCGGGTACGTGAACTACATCGACCCGGAGATGCCGGACTGGCCGACCGCCTACTACGGCCGCAACCTCGCGCGACTCAGGCGAGTCGCGCGACGGTACGACCCGGACCGCGTGCTGGCGTTCCCGCAGGGGCTATAGCGGGATCCCCGTCAGGACGGTCACGCGCTCCTCGGTGAAGTCCTCCATCGCCGACCGGACGCCCTCACGCCCGGTGCCCGAGCCCTTCACACCGCCGTAGGGCATCTGGTCGGCGCGGTAGGACGGCACGTCACCGATGATCACGCCACCGACCTCGAGCTCGGCCGCGGCCTCGAACGCCACCTGCACGTCGCGGGTGAACACGCCGGCCTGCAGCCCGTACTTGGTGTCGTTGGCCTGCGCGAACGCGTCCTCGACGCCGTCGGCGACCGAGACGACGAGCACCGGCCCGAAGATCTCCTCGGTCCACAGCTTGGTGTTGAAGGGCACGTCCGCCAGCACGGTCGGCTCGACGGTCGTCCCGGTCCGCTTGCCGCCGAGCAGCACGCGCGCGCCCGCGTCGGCGGCCATGTGGACCCACTCCTCGACGCGGCGGGCGTTGTCCTCGTCGATCAACGGGCCGACCTCGACCTCGGGGTCGTGCGGGTCACCGGTCTTCAGCGCTCCCACCGCCTCCACGAGCTTCGGCACGAACTCGTCGGCGACCGAGCGGTCCACGATCACCCGCTGCACCGCGATGCACGACTGCCCGGCCTGGTAGTTGCCGAACGTCGCGATGCGCTGCGCCGCGTGGTCCAGGTCCGTCCAGTCGGGACAGATGATCGCGGCCGCGTTGGAGCCCAGTTCCATCACGACGTGCTTGCGCGGTGCGGCTTCCATCAGCGACCAGCCGACCTTCGTGGACCCGGTGAACGAGATCACCGGCAGCCGCTCGTCACTGACCAACGCGTCCATGTCCTTGCCGCGCACGGGAAGGATCGAGAACGCGCCCTCCGGCAGATCGGTCTCGGCCAGGATCTCGCCCAGCAGCAGGGCACTCAACGGCGTGGCGGACGCGGGCTTCACGATCACCGGTGCACCCACCGCGAGCGCCGGCGCGACCTTGTGCGCCACCAGGTTCAGCGGGAAGTTGAACGGCGCCACCGCCAGCACCGGCCCGCGCGGCACGTGGCGCACGATCGCCATCCTGCCCACGCCGTTCGCGTCGGTGTCGAGCCGCTGCAGCCCACCGGTGAACCGCCGGGCCTCCTCCGCGGCGAACCGGAACGTGTTGACCGCGCGCGAGACCTCGATCT
Organism: Lentzea atacamensis; assembly: GCF_003269295.1. Lineage (GTDB taxonomy): Bacteria > Actinomycetota > Actinomycetes > Mycobacteriales > Pseudonocardiaceae > Lentzea > Lentzea atacamensis. The sequence continues at coordinate 841,262 of NZ_QLTT01000002.1, forward strand.
CCGCCCACTTGAGCGGCTTGCCGTTCTCCGCGGTGATCGTCTCGGCGATCTCCTCCGCGCGCTCGGCCAGCGTCCGCGACACCTGCAGCAGTGCCTCGGCCCGCACGTGCGCCGGTGTTCGGCGGAACTCCCTGGCCACCGCCGCGGCCGCCGCCACCGCACGTTCCACCTGGTCTCTGCTTGGTACCGCGACCGAGGCGACCTCGGTGCCGTCGAACGGGTGGAAGACCTGTAACGCCTGCTCGCCCTGCTCGGGGCGGCCGGCGATCCAGCACGGCCTGGGTTGCGGCGTGAACGCGTCCATGTGACTCACGTTAAGCCCTATTGGCCTGCACGTACTCGATGAGTCCCTTGTAGTAGTCGTCGTGACGTTCCGCGCGTTGCTGCACGAACGCCGGATGCTCGCGAATGGTGCGAATCGCGTCGTCCAGTCGCTGCAGCACGTGCTCGTCGTTGTAGACGCATCCGTAGGCCTCGCAGAACAGCTGAGCACGGCGTTTGCGCTCGTGGGGGAGCCCCAGCACGAACTGGATGATCGCCCAGCTGACGTCCCACCAGCGCGGTCCCGGATGCGCCGAGTCGAAGTCGAAGATGCCGACGGGCAGACCGTCTCGATAGGTGGTGTTGTACGGCGCGAAGTCGCCGTGGAGCACCACCTCGACCGGCTCTCTGGCGGGGTGCTGCCACCCGTCGAGCCGATCGACGAGGGGGAGTGTCGCGTCGTGGAGCCTGCGCAGCATCAACGCCGATTCGATCAACGAGGCGTCGTCGGACGGGAACACGTGGCCAACGTCACCGGGCAGGTAGCTGAGCAGCTCGTGCTCGCCGTCCAGTCCGAGCGGAACCGGCGCGATCCCCAGAGGTGCCAAGTGCCGCAACAACTCGTGCACCCGAGGGGCCCACGGACCGGCCGGTCTGCGCACCGCGTCACCCACCCTGAACACCTGGTTCAGCCCGCCTCCGGTCAGCAGCTCTCCGTCCACGCATGACATCCTTGGCGGTGTGTCCGACACCAGCAACCGCCCTGTTCTCGTCGTCGACTTCGGCGCCCAGTACGCGCAGCTGATCGCCCGACGCGTGCGTGAGGCCCAGGTCTACTCCGAGGTGGTCCCGCACACCGCGACGGTGAGCGAGATCCTCGACAAGAACCCGCTGGCCATCGTGCTGTCCGGTGGCCCGTCGAGCGTCTACGAGGAGGGCGCGCCGCAGGTCGACCCGAAGCTGTTCGAGACCGGCGTCCCCGTCTTCGGCATCTGTTACGGCTTCCAGGCCATGGCGCGCGCACTCGGCGGCGCAGTTGAACAGACCGGCACCCGCGAGTACGGCCGCACCGAGCTCGGCGTCACCGGCGCGGGCGGCTCGCTGCACGAGGAGCTGCCCGGCCACCACCCGGTGTGGATGAGCCACGGCGACGCCGTCACCAAGGCGCCGGAGGGCTTCACCGTCACCGCGACCAGCGAGGGTGCCCCGGTCGCCGCGTTCGAGGACACCGAACGCCGCTTCGCCGGTGTGCAGTACCACCCGGAGGTGCACCACTCGCCGCACGGCCAGGAGGTGCTGCGCCGGTTCCTGCACGACATCGCGGGCATCCGTCCGCAGTGGACCACGTCGTCCATCGTGGACGAGCAGGTCACGCGGATCCGCGAGCAGATCGGTGAGGGCAAGGCGATCTGCGCCCTGTCCGGCGGTGTCGACTCCGCCGTGGCCGCCGCTCTCGTCCAGCGCGCCATCGGTGACCGGCTCACCTGCGTCTTCGTCGACCACGGCCTGCTGCGCGCCGGTGAGCGCGCCCAGGTCGAGCGCGACTACGTGGCCGCCACGGGCGTCAACCTGATCACGGTCGACGCGCGCGAGCGGTTCCTCAACGCACTCGCCGGCGTCACCGACCCGGAGGAGAAGCGCAAGATCATCGGCCGCGAGTTCATCCGCGTGTTCGAGCAGGCGGAGCGCGACCTCAAGGCCGAGGGCGACTACCGCTTCCTGGTGCAGGGCACGCTCTACCCGGACGTGGTCGAGTCCGGCGGCGGCACCGGCACCGCGAACATCAAGTCGCACCACAACGTCGGCGGCCTGCCGGACGACCTGCAGTTCGAGCTGGTCGAGCCGCTGCGCGCGCTGTTCAAGGACGAGGTCCGCCGCGTCGGCACCGAGCTGGGCCTGCCGGAGACGATCGTCCAGCGCCAGCCGTTCCCCGGCCCCGGCCTCGGCATCCGGATCATCGGCGAGGTCACCCAGGACCGCCTGGACACGCTGCGCCAGGCCGACGCCATCGCGCGCGAGGAGCTCACCGCCGCCGGTCTCGACCGCCAGATCTGGCAGTGCCCGGTCGTGCTGCTCGCGGACGTCCGCAGCGTCGGTGTGCAGGGTGACGGCCGCACGTACGGCCACCCGATCGTGCTGCGCCCGGTGTCGTCCGAGGACGCGATGACGGCGGACTGGACGCGGCTGCCGTACGAGGTGCTGGAGCGGATCTCGACCCGGATCACCAACGAGGTGGCAGAGGTCAACCGCGTGGTGCTGGACGTGACGTCCAAGCCGCCGGGCACCATCGAGTGGGAGTGACCTGAAGAAACGGCCCCCGGTCAGCTGACCGGGGGCCGTTTCTCATTTCGGGGACTTCCGCCTCAAGGAGTTGGTCAGCAGGACCACTCCGACCACGATGGCCGTTCCTCCCAGCGCCCACCGGAAGTCGAACCAGAACGTCCCGTTGCTCAGCACGTAGGCCGCCATCAGACCGCCACCGATCCCGAAGATCAGGCTGAGCAGGTCGATCCGCCTGCGCGTCACCGGCTCAGTCACGGAGCACCTTCACCTCTCCGACGTTCGTCCGAACGTCCAGATCGATCTTCAAGCCGCCCTCGCCGTTGTCGCCGAAGTCGGTGCCGCTGACCTGCTCGACGCTGCCCTCGGCCGTCTTCCCGAAGCAGTTGAGCTCGCCGATGGACGTGGCCTCGCAGTTGAACGTCACGTCCGCGTTCTTCGGCACGTGCACGATCAGCTCACCGAGGTCCGCTTCGACCGCGGTCTTCACCGAACCGGAGTCCGGCAGCTGCCGGAGGTCGAGCATCACGCTGCCCACACCGATCCGGTAGCGGTCCTTCACGTCGGCGACGGACTTGGGCGTGTCCGAGAGGCTGCCCAGGTTGTGGGGTCCCTCGAACCCGACCGCCGTCATGCCGAAGCCCGCCACGGACAGCGGAACCAGCAGCCAGATCAGGCCGCGGGCACCGCCGGTGAACGACCCGATCAGCAGACCGGCCGCCAGCACCGCGATCAGCAGGCCGATGACGTGCGGGACCGTGAACCACGGCGCCCAGGTCCAGGCGATCGCGGATCCCGCGATCACGAGCGCCGCCGCGCCTGCCGTCGCCAGCGCGACACGCGGCTTGCGCGGCCTGGGGGCCGGTGGCTGCGGCGCGGCCGCCGGTTCCGGCAGGTCCCACGCGAACGGGGCGGCACCGAGCGGGTCCCAGGCCGGCGCCCCCGCCACCGGTGGCACGGGTGCGGGCTCGGCGACGGCCGCCGGCGCGAGGTGCCCGCGGTTCTTCTGCAGCAGGTAGATGCACGCGACCGTCGCGGCCAGCGTCACGATGACCTGGAACCCTCCGCTGCCGAACGTGAACGCGAGCGCGGGGAACATCAGGAAGCTCAGCAGCACCGTCTGCGCCTGCGACATGGAGCTGGTGCCCTTGTTGATCAGGGCTTCGAGCGGGGAGACCTCGTCGCCCTCCTCGGGCAGCAGCAGCCAGCCCGCCAGGTACATCGGCAGTCCGACGCCGCCCGACAACGCGAGCGCGACGAACGCGATCCGCACGATCACCGGGTCGATCTGGTAGCGCATGGCGATACCGGTGGCGACGCCGCCGATCTTGCGCCCCGCGCGGGGCCGCACCGGCCGGTGGGCCCAGAACTCTCTGAGCGTGTCCGCCACGCCCTGCATTGCCTTCTCAGTCCCGCTCACGGTGACAAGGTTGCGCTTCCACGCCTGGAACCACATCAGGGACCAGCCCTGATTCGCGGAACCGGGGTCATCCCTGATGAACAACTCGCCGGGACGTGTGACGATCGGATGGTGAGTGCACGGATTGAGCCGATGCGCCGCCGACGCACCGGCCGGGTCGTCGCGGGCGTCGCGAGCGGGCTGGCGGAACACCTCGGCGCACCGGTCTTCTGGGTGCGCGCGATCTTCGCCGTGTTCGCCGCGCTGAGCGGTGTCGGAATCATCGCCTACGCCCTGCTCTGGATGTTCGTCCCGCAGTCGACGGTGACGGAACCGGAGACCGAGAAGGACCGCAAGGAGTGGCAGCAGGCCGTCGGTCTCGCCGCCGTCGGCATCGGCGTCGCGGTCTTCACCGGGTTGATCGGCAGCGCGGCGAGCGGCTGGATCACCGGCCCGATCGCCGTGGCACTCGTGGGCGCCGCGGTCGTGTGGCGTGAGGCGGACGAGGCACAGCGGCGTCGCTGGAAAGACGGGGCGCTGGCGCAGGGGAAGACGGGGATCGTGCGGACGGTGGCGGGAGGTGCGCTGGTTCTGGCGGGCGTGGCCGCCTTCCTCGTCGCGAACGACTCGGTCCAGAACCTCTCGACCGTCGTGCTCTCCGTGCTCGCCACGTTGATCGGTGTCGCGGTCCTGACCGTGCCGCTGTGGATGCGGCTGGTGCGCGATCTGGACGCCGAACGCCGGGCACGCATCCGGACCGAGGAACGCGCCGAGATCGCCGCCCACCTGCACGACTCCGTGCTGCAAACGCTTGCGCTCATCCAGAAGCAGTCCGAGTCGCCGCGAGAGGTGAAGCGCCTGGCCCGCAGCCAGGAACGCGAGCTGCGCAGCTGGCTCTACGGCCGTGAGGTGGGCGAGCAGCCGACGACCATGAGCATCGCCATCGCCCAGACGTGCGCGGAGGTGGAGGACGACTTCGCGATCGCCGTGTCGCAGGTCGTGGTCGGCGACTGCGACCTGGAAGACGGGATGTTCGCGTTGATCCAGGCCTCCAAGGAGGCCATGGTGAACGCCGCCAAGCACGCAGGCGTCGCCGAGGTCAGCCTGTACGCCGAGATCGAACCGGACAAGGTGACCGTGTTCGTGCGCGACCGCGGCAAGGGTTTCGACCCGGACGCCGTGCCGGAGGACCGGCATGGCCTCGCGGGCAGCATCCGGGGGAGGATGGACCGGCACGGCGGACAGGTGCGGCTGCGCACCGCGCCCGGTGAGGGGACCGAGGTGCAGCTGGAGATGCCGAGGAAGACGGAGGCCAGGACGTGACCGTGAGGGTGTTCCTGGTGGACGACCACGCGTTGTTCCGCGCGGGGGTGCGGGCCGAGCTCGACACCATCACCGACGAGGTGGAAGTGGTCGGCGAGGCGGGCAGCGTCGGCGAGGCGGTGGCGGGCATCGCGCACCACAAACCGGACGTGGTGCTGCTCGACGTGCACATGCCGGACGGCGGTGGCGCCGAGGTGCTGCGGCAGATCCGGACCAAGATTCCCGAGGTCACGTTCCTCGCGTTGTCGGTGTCGGACGCGGCGGAGGACGTCATCAACGTCATCCGCGCCGGTGCCCGCGGCTACGTCACCAAGACGATCTCCAGCCAGGAGCTGGTCAAGGCGGTCGTGCGGGTCAGCGAGGGCGACGCGGTGTTCTCCCCGCGACTGGCCGGGTTCGTGCTGGACGCGTTCGCCGACCGGCCGGGTGCCGCGCCGATCAGCGACCCCGAGCTCGACCTGCTGACGCCGCGGGAGCGGGACGTCCTGCGGCTGCTCGCGCGCGGCTACGCTTACAAGGAGATCGCGTCCGAGCTGTTCATCAGCGTGAAGACGGTGGAGACGCACGTGTCGAGCGTCCTGCGGAAGACGCAGCTCTCCAACCGGTACGAGCTCTCCCGCTGGGCCACTGATCGCAGACTGGTCTGAAGGGTTTCCGGGGGACTTGATCAAAAAGGTCGCCCGCGGTGCCACCGAGGTGCTGGCACCGTGGGTCTGGGTGATACTGCTGCCGTTCGCCGTGGCCGCGGCGACGGAGAGCTTCTGGAAGACGTTGCTGTGGGGGTTCGTGGTCGCCGTGACGGCGTCCGTCATTCCGATGGCCGTCATCGTCAGAGGCGCGCGCAAGGGCAAGTGGGACGGCCACCACGTCACGAACCGCGAGGGGCGGCTCGTTCCGCTGGTCACGGCCGGTGCGTCGCTGGCCGCCGGCACGGTGATCATGGTGCTGGGCAGCGCGCCGTCGAGCATGCTCGCTCTGGCGGGCAGCATGTTCGCGTCGTTGATCGTCAGCATGGCGATCACGTTCGGGATGAGGTGGAAGATCTCGCTGCATGCCGCGGTGGCGTGGGCGGCCGTCGTGACACTGGCGATCGTCTACGGCCCGTGGTTGCTGCTGATCGCGCTGCCGGCGGCGCTGGTGGCGTGGTCGCGCGTCGAGCTCGGTGACCACACGACGGCGCAGGTGCTGGCGGGGACGGCGATGGGCGTGATCGTGGGCGGCGGCAGCTTCTGGCTGCTCAGCTGATCTGCTTGGAGCTGACGATCTTCATCTGGCTGTTCACGTTGCCGACCTCGACCTCGTAGACACCGCGCTGCTGCTCGCCCTTGATCGTGTTCATGACGAGCTCGACGGTGACGACCCAGTTCGCGCCTGCCGACCGCACCGGCACGCTGGTGTCGCGACACTGGAGCTCGGTGTAGCCCTTCCACCGGGCAACGTACTTCTCCCGCGGCTCGCTCGCGCGTTCCCAGAGGTTCGCCCACGCCCCGTCGGGGTTGCCGGGCAGCTGGGCGTAGTGCTCGGAGACGAACGTGCGCGCCTCGGGGGCCGTGAAGTACCGGACCTCCCGCTGGTCGGGAAAGCCCGCCTCGTTGATCGGGGTCAGGTCGCCGGTGCCCGACCAGTACGCGGCGGCCGCGCCGCCCCCGATCCCGAGCAGCCCGATGATCGAGAGGATCACCAGGATCCGCCGGTTCGGCGGCTTGAGCCTGCGCGGCTCGGGGATGGGAAGCGGCTGGGACGGCTGCGGCTCGGCGGCCAGCAGGTCCGCGGCCTCCTGCGCGCTCGGCCGGTCCTTCGGGTCCTGGGAGAGCAGGCGCATGAGCAACGGGGTGAGCTCGCCCGCGTTCTTGGGATCCCGCAGCTGCCCGCTGGCGGCACGGTAGATGAGGCCGAAGCTGTTGTCGCTGGGCCCGAAGACCGACTCGCCCTCGACGGCCGCGTAGATCGTGGCGCCCAGGGAGAACACGTCGGACGCCTCGTCGGGCTGCTCGCCGCGCGCTACCTCCGGCGCGAGGTAGGCGGGGGTGCCCGAGATCATGCCGGTCTCGGTCAGCGTGCCGTCACCGCTGGCCTTGGAGATGCCGAAGTCGGTGATCTTGACCGTGCCGTCGTCGCCGATCAGGACGTTGCCTGGCTTGATGTCGCGGTGCACGATGCCCGCCGCGTGCGCCGCGGCCAGTGCCGACGCGACCTTGGCGCCGATGCTCGCGGCCTGGGCCGGCTTGAGCGGCCCCTGCTCGGCGATGAGCGCCGACAGGCTGCGGGACGGCAGGTACTCCATGACGATCCACGGCTCTTCGTGCTCGTCTCCCACGACGTCGAACACCGCGATCGCGTGCGCGTGGTGCAGCCGGGCCGCGTTGCGCGCCTCGCGCATCGCCCGCTGGTGGTCTCCGGTGATGAGCTGCTTGACCGCGACCTCGCGCGCCAGCAGTTCGTCGCGCGCCCGCCAGACAACCCCCATCGCGCCGCTGCCGACGCGCTCGAGGAGCGTGTAGCGGCCGCCGATGGTGGTTGTCACACCACGAGAGTAATCAATCACGGAGACCGACATCCGGGGTTCACGCTCAACAGGTGGTGCAGACCACCGCCGAACCCTGCGGATCCCCGTCACCGGTGGGGACTCGTCCAGGCTCTTCGCCGTCGCTGCCCACGACGACGAACCCTCAGGTGGTCTCCCGCGCCCGTCAGACCACCCGCCGCAGAACTAGTCGATCGTCGAGACCAGCTTCTGCAGCTCCCGGTCGAAGTCGATCCACAGGTCCTCCTCGCCCGGCTGGACGACGTCGTACGAGCTGTCCAGGAACGCCGCCACGTCCTCGGCGATCGCGCTGAGGATGGCGAACCCGGTCGGCGCGTTCAGCTCGACCAGGACGCGCTCCGGGTCGTCGGACGCGGGGCGGACGAGGATGTCGCCCTCACCGGACGGGGTCAGCAGACCGTCGGCCAGCAGGTCGCGGGCGAACATCCACTCGACGCGGCCCGTGCCCGTGTGGAACACGATGGCGACCGCGTACGGGTCCTCCGGGTCGTAGACCAGTTCGGCCACCACCGGCGCTGGAGCCGCGCCAGGGGCCAGCAGCTGAAAAGTCGTCCGGGTGGTGACCTTCAGGTTTTCGTTGTTCATGTCGATGTCCTTCCCAGGCTGGTCTCCATGTCCGCTCACAAACAGGAGACGGCCAAGCAGCCGGATAAGGACGCGATTCGTCTCGGAACCATCCTTCTGGGGGAGACGGGCGTCTCATCCCTCAGCGTTTGACCAGGTCGCGCGTCTCGTTTGGTGAGACTTTCTGACCAGCCGAGACGGGCTGCCTCCTGGTCAGTGCAACGCCCAGGAGCACCACGATCATGCCCGCGACGACCCTCGTGTTGAGCTGCTCCCCGAGGAAGATCGCTCCAAGGAGTACCGAGACCACGGGCAGAAGGTAACCGACGGTAGTTGCCGTGGTGGCGCCCTCGTCCGCGATGACGCGGTAGTTGAGGATGAAAGCCACGCCGGTGCCGAAGATGCCCAGGATCGCCACGGCGACGATGCCGATCCAGTGCAGGTGCACCGGCTCGAGCCCGCCGAACGGCACCGCGAGGATCAGCAGGCCCATCGCGGTGGTCAGCTGCATCGCGGCGAGCTGCGTCGAGGTCGCACCCGTGTTGACCAGCTTGCGGCCGGCGTAGGAGTAGCCGACGGCGTAGCTCGCGGCCCCGATGAGGCACAGCACCGCACCCCAGCTCGCGATGGAGTTGGCCGCCTGCCACGGCGCGAAGATCAGCAGCACGCCGGCGAAACCCGTGCCGAGGCCGAGCATCCGGACGAGGTTGCTGAACTTCTCCGTGCCCAGCACCAGTCCGATGGCCAGCGCGAACAGCGGCGTCGTCGAGTTGAGAACGCCGGACACGCCGGAGTCGACGGTCTGGCCGCCGATCGCGAACAGGGTGAACGGGATCGCGCTGCCGAACAGCGCGACGACCAGCATGTGTCCCCAGATCCGCCGGTCGCGCGGCAGCGTCATCCTCGCCGTGACGAGCACGACGAACAGCACGGCCGCGCCGAAGAACGTCCGCACGAGCGAGATCTGCAGGGGAGCGAGGCTCCCCAGTGCAAGCTTCATCCACAGGAAGCTGGATCCCCACAGCAGGGCGAGCACGCCCATCCTGATCAACGTTCCGCGTTGGTTCACATGTCAACGATGCGTGCTCCAACCCGTAAATACAATTTAATTGTTGTGCATAACCTTTAAGCAGAGCTGTAAGGTTGAGGGATGCTGGACGTGCGACGCATGCAGGTGCTCAGGGCGGTCGTGACCTCGGGTTCCATCACCGCGGCGGCGACGAACCTCGGCTACACCCCGTCCGCCATCTCGCAGCAGGTCGCGGGCCTCGAGAAGCAGGCGGGCCTGCCGCTGCTGGAGCGGGTGGGCCGCGGGGTCCGCCCGACCGCCGCCGGCCGGCTGCTGACCGAGCACGCCGCGCGCGTGGCCGAGCAGCTCGCCGAGGCCGAGAGCGCGCTGACGGCGTTGCGCCAGGGCTGTGCCGGGATCCTGCGCGTCCGCTACTTCGCCACGGCGGGAGCGGCGCTCGTGCCACCCGCGGTGGCCCAGTTCCGCGCCGAACGCTCCGGCGTCGAGCTGGACCTGAAGCTCACCGAGCCGACCGACCCGTTCGAGGAGCTCGCCGCCGGCCGTGCCGACGTCGCGATCACCGTGCTGGAACCCGACGAGCCCGCTCCCGAGGGCGTGGTCGCCCGGCACCTGCTCGCCGACCCGTTCTTCGCCGTGCTGCCCCGCGGCCACGCGCTGTCCCGCAAGCGCGTGATCGACCTGGGCGAGCTCGCGGAGGAGCCGTGGATCTTCGCTGACTTCGGCGCCACGGGGCCGTGCAAGGACCTGGTGGTGAACGCGTGCGCCGGCGCGGGATTCGCACCGAAGGTCGTCGTGGAAAGCGACGACTACGCGACCGCACAGGGATTCGTGGCTGCCGGGCTCGGTGTCACGATCATTCCCCGGCTGGGCCTGGGGTATGCGCATCCGGGCGTCGTGCTGCGCAAGGTGCGCAATCCAGAGCCGGTGCGGCACATCCACGTCGTGTACCGCGAGGAAGCAGCGTCGAACCCCGCCGTGGTGGCGCTGGCCGAAGCCCTGGAGAAGGCCGCGCGGGCCTCCTGACCAGGCTCAGAACACCCCTAGGGCGTGTTCTGGGCAGCGAGTGAGTCCTGGGCGGACAGCTCTGCAGCCAGTTCCATGCAGCGCAGGCGGGCCGGGGAAAAGTCGTAGGGCATCTTGCCGATGGCTTCGAACGCGCTCATGGAGCCGGCCTCCCGTCTGCCAGAACCGTCATCGGCGGTAGCAGGGTGCAAAGCGTCCCAGGCGTCGAAGAGTGCATCGTCGGCCTCATCCGCGCCGGACTCCTCGATGACGGCGTGCAGGGCGTTTTCGAAGGCGTGCCGCTCGACGGCCACTTGAGCTACCCGTGGATCATCGACGGCGACGCTGTCGTCGAGTGCCTCCTCGGCGGCATCGATGCGGTCGGATTCCTCCCGCAGAGCGGGATGCGTGGCCAGGACGACGAAGCGGGTGGCCTGGACGGCCGCGCCGAGCGGACCGAAGATCCGCTCGGTGACCAGCAGAGTGTCCAGGTCCGCCTGACGCAGGGAGCCTTCCGGCAGGCTCTTGAGGCGTTCGGTGACGAAGTCGGAGAGCAGGCCCATCCGGCTGCCTTCGGTGCGCATCCGCTGCACGGCGGTCCGTTGCCGCCGCAGTTCCGCTTCCTGCTCGGCGAGGGTGTCCTCCAACCGCTCCAGGATGCCCGCGACACCGTCTCCGCTGTCCGCACCGGCGGTGGTGAAGGCGTCACGGATGTCGTCCAGGGCGATCCCGGCGTCGGCCATCTTGCGAATCCACAGCAGGCGGATCATGTCCTCGTACCCGTAGCGGCGGCGGTCATCACCGCCCCGCTCGGGCTCGGGGAGCAGGCCGATCTCGTGGTAATGGCGAATCGCCCGCGGCGTGGTGCCGGCGAAGGCGGCCGCGTCACCGATCTTGACCTGGCGGGGTGGCATGAAGGACGAATGCACGAGCAGGGACCTTCCCTAAAGGCATCGGGACGTGAGTCCACTGGACCACATGCCGCTACGGAAGGTGCAACCCCGTAGACACCGCCCCGGCCTAGACCCCGCCGAGCGACTTGTCGCTGTGCAGCAGGAAGTTCGGGCTGGCCCACTGGAACGAGATACCGCGCCGTTCCGTGGTCGTGCCACCGCTCTTCTTGGTGTACTCGATCTCGACTTCCCAGTAGAAGCCTTCTTTTTCGGTCGCGTTGAGGACCTTGGCTTCTTTGATCCCCGACCAGAAGGTCTGGAATCCGCTGTAACCACCGGGGTAGCTGCCCTGGAAGTTGGCGTTGCCGAACTTCCAGGCTTCTTCCGGCGAGCTCGGGGCGGTGTTGAAGTAGTCGTTCAGGAAGCCGCGCATGTCCTCGGGGCCCGGCTGGGTCGTCCACTGACCGGCCTTGCCCGATGACTTGGGCGGCGTCGACGGCTTCGAGGTGTCCTGCGTCTGCTGGACCTTCGTGTTGCCGCCGGCCTGGTCGGAGCCGGGGGTCTTGTTGTCGTTGTTCGAGATAATGCTCGCGAACATGATGCCGATCACCGCCGCCGCCACGATGGCGAGCGCCGTGTAGACGGTCGACTTCTTGCTCTTCGCCGACGACAGCGGCGTCTGCTTCGGGCGCTGCGAGTACTGGGGCGCGGCTGCCGGGCGGTGGTTCGACGGCGGCTGCTGCGAGGGCATGGCGCGCGGAGGCGTGTGCAGGTCCACACGGGTCGCGGCGGGGTGAGGCGGCTGCTGGGGCGTGAGTGCGCGCGTGGCAGCCTGTTGCTGCGGCTGCTGCTGCACCGGGGCACCACGCCACGACGGCGGGTGCGTCGGGGCGACCACGGCCGGGGTGAAGGCGGGGGCGGCCTGGCCGTTCGCGACGGCGGCGAGCGCGTCGCGGGCCTCGGCCATGGTCGGGCGGTCTTCCGGCTCCGCGCGCAGCAGGCGCATCAGCAGCGCGGTCAGCGGGCCGGCGTTGCGCGGCGGGTTGACCTTGCCGGAGGCGACCTTGTGCAGCAGCGCGATGGTGTTCTCGCTCAGGCCGAACGGCGGCTCGCCCTCGATCGCGGCGTACAGCGTCGAGCCGAGCGAGAAGACGTCCGACGGCGAGCCGGGGTCGTAGCCCTTGGCGACCTCAGGAGCGAGGTAGGCAGGGGTGCCGGCGAGCATGCCTGTCGCGGTGACGGTGACGTCACCGGTCGCGCGGGAGATGCCGAAGTCGGTGATCTTGACCGTGCCGTCGTCGCCGAGCAGCACGTTGCCGGGCTTGATGTCGCGGTGCACGATGCCCGCGTTGTGCGCGGCGGCCAGGGCGGAGGCGACCTGCATGCCGATCGAGGCCACGTCACGCGGCGGGAGCGTGCCACGCTCCGAGAGCACTGCGGAGAGGCTCTTGGACGGCAGGTACTCCATCACGAGCCACGGCTGGCCGTCGTCCTCGGCCACGTCGTAGACAGCGACCGCGTGCGGGTGCTGCAGGCGTGCCGCGATGCGGCCCTCGCGCATGGCCCGTCTCTTCGCCTCGTCCGTGTCGGCTTCGGCGAGTCCGGGCTGCAAGAGCAGTTGCTTGACCGCGACGGTGCGGTGCAGACGTTCGTCGTGTGCCGTCCAGACGACGCCCATGGCGCCGCTACCGATCCGCTGGCTCAATCGGTAGCGACCAGCGACCAATCGGCCATCGTCGGTCACAGTTGCTCCCCGCTGTGCGGTCACTTAGCTCTCTGTTCAACGGCTCGTCACACCATCGGGTTCAGATCACCCCAACGGTGCGGGTACCCACCTTACGAGATATCTACGACACGACGCGCTCAGGTGGTCGGCTTGACCACAGGCGGCGTCGTGGTGGTTGTCGTAGTCGTCGTGCTTGACGGCGGCGGCGGCGTTGTAGTCGTCGTCGTTGTAGTCGTCGTGGTGGTCGTAGTTGTAGTCGTCGTAGTGCTAGACGTCGTTTCGCGCGTTGTCGTTGCCTCGGGCGTGGTGGTCGTCACCTCTGCGACAGACGTTGTCGTCGGTGTCACCTGAGACGACGAGACCGGCGGCGCGGACGGCGTCTTCTCTTCTTTGTTGAACACGCCCAGCGCGACCATCAGGCCACCGATGACCAGCAACAACGCCAGAACGATCGCCGCGATCACCAGCGGCCGGTTGTCCTGCTGCTTGCCTGCCGCAGGAACCGTCGGCGGTGCGGTGCGAGCAGGTGCGGTGCGGGCCACCGGCACGACCCTGGTGCGGTCGGGCTCCACGACCGTAGTCGGATCAGGACCGATGGGCACAGGCAGGCCGCTGAACGACGGCGAACGCCCGTGCGCTACCGCGTTGAGCAGCTCGCGCGCCTGGGGCATCGTCGGCCGGTCGTCCGGCTCGTAGTTCAGCAGGTACAGCAGCGTGTCGGCGAGCGGGTGGTCGACGGTCGGCGGGTTGATCCGCCCGGCCGCGACGGCGTGCAGAACACCGAGAGTGTTCTCGCTCACTCCATAGGGCGGCTCGCCCTCCATCGCGGCGAACAGCGTCGAACCGAGCGAGTAGACGTCGGAGGCCGGCGTCGGGTCCTGGCCCCGCGCGATCTCCGGCGCGAGGTACGCGGGCGTGCCGGCGATCAGGCCGGTCTTGGTGACCGTGATGTCGTCCGAGGCGCGCGAGATGCCGAAGTCGGTGATCTTGACGACGCCGTTCTCGGCGATCAGGACGTTGCCCGGCTTGATGTCGCGGTGCACGATGCCCGCCGCGTGCGCCGCGGCGAGTGCCGCCGCGCACTGGGCGCCGATGTGGGCGACCTCGATCGGGTCCATCGGCCCGCCCTCGGCCAGCGCGTCGGCGAGGCTGTAGGACGGCAGGTACTCCATGACCAGGCACGGGACGCCGTCTTCCTCGACGACGTCGTACACGGCGATGGCGTTCGGGTGGTGCAGCTTGGCGGCGATCCGGCCCTCGCGCATGGCGCGCTGGATGGCCTCGTCCTGCTCGGCCTCGTCCAGGCCGGGCGCGAGGAGCAGCTGCTTGATCGCGACCTCACGGCCGAGGCGTTCGTCGTGGGCGCGCCAGACGATGCCCATCGCGCCGGAGCCGATGCGGTCGAGGAAGCGGTAGCGGTCGGCGACCAGCCGGCCGTCGGTGGCGTCGGACGTCGTCACGCGATCACCTGGCCGCGCGGCGATGGGGAGACTGCGGTGGCAGCAGGTCCCACGCTCGTGCTCCTCGTGCGGTAGTCAGCGGTCGTCCGGATTTGCCCGCACAGGGTACCCCTGCCGTGGGCGGTCGCTGAGCTACCGGTTGTGCCTCAGTTCGCCGGGGCGAAGAAGTCGAAGCCGCCCACGGTGTCGCCAACGGTGTTCAGGACGGGGTCCAGCAGCCCGAGGTCCACGCTGACGTCGACCGGGTTGGACGGCGTGGGCAGCGGGTTCGACGAGCTGGGCGGCGTGCTGCTCGGCGTGCTGCTGGGCGGGTTCGCGGAGGAGCTCGGCGGCGGAGCGGGCGATTCGCTCGACGGCGGCGTGCTCAGGCCCGGCGTGGTCTGCGGCGTGGACGAGGGGGGCGTGCTGGCCGGCGGCGCCTCGGGGGTGGGCTGCTGCGTCGGCTGCTGGGTCTGCGGGGTCTGCTGCTTCGGGCGCTGTGGTTGCTGCTGGACGTACGGGGCGACGCGGGTGGTCGGGTTCGTCGTCGGGTCGGCCTGCTCGGGCTGGGCGGCGTCTTCCTGCGGCGTCTTGTTCGACGGCAGCTTCACGACACCCTCGGTGCCGGCGCTCGCGCCGCGGGCCTGGGCGCGCTCGTCGAACCGCACCTCGGCGAGCGGGCGCTCGTCCGTCGGGGACAGCCACGACGAGGCGGCGAAGGCGACCGAACCGCAGAGGACCACGCCACCGCTGGCCGCGGCGGCCAGCTTGCCGACGGTGAACCCGCCGCGCTGCGTGTCGTCGGTGCGCCCCTCGCGGCGCAGCAGCTCCGTGATGTGCAGCTCCTTCATGGGCTGCTTCTTGGGCTTGCTGCCCGGTGCCTTGACCGCCTTGAACTTGATCGTCGGCTCGAACGCTTCGGGGGTGATGTCGTCGGTGATCACCGGGAACTCCACGGTCTCCGCCTCGCGGCGGGCGATCAGCTCGGCGACGGACAGCTGGCCGGTCGACTCAGCCGAACCGTTCAGCCGCCGACGATGGTCCTCAATCGACACCGCTCGTTCACCCTTCCAAGTTCGCGTCTGCGCACTGGCGGGAACATGGATACCGAATCGTGACCCGAGATGTAACCCCTTCGGGGGAATTTTCACGATCTGAACTAGGTTTTCGCGACGAGCGGTCACCGTTCGACTGCGAACGGCGATATCAATCGGGTGCGGCCTAGCTCCGTTGCGCCGAAAGGACCTCGGTGCCGATGATCCGCGGCTGGGTCGTGTCGGTCAGCCAGAAGAGCTGTTCGATGCGCAGCCAGCTGCCGTCGAGCTCCTGCATGGAGACGACCGCGAGCACCGATCCGTCCGGCCGGAGCGACGTCTGGTCGACGTTGACGGTCTTGATCATCCCCCAGGACTCGACGAACTCCTTGGGGTTGGCGCCGACCAGGTCGGGCGACAGCAGCTTGGCCGCGGAGCTGGGCTTGGTCGTGAGCAGCTCGTAGAACCGCTTCACCACGTCCACCTGCGGCTGAGGGCCGGTCGAGACCTCGGGAGTGGTCGGTTCCGGCATGTTCAGCAGAAGAGCGGACGGCTGCGGCATCGGGGTGTCGGCGGCGGTCTGCAGCGGCGTGTGCTCGTTCGGAAGCTGGGCCGAGAGGATGTCGGGACGCAACGCGCTAGCGCCGGACAGCGCGACGGGTCGTTCGGAGACCGGGATGCCGTAGTTCGCCGGCCGCTTGCTCGCGAGGATCGCCGCGCCCGCGACGGAGGAGACGAGCACGATCGCGCCGGTCAGCAGGCCGGCGGCCTTGGCAGCACGGCTCCGCCTGATGCGCCGGCGACGGCCGGAGACGACGGGGATCGTGACCGTGGTCGCGGTCATGTTCTCGGTCGGACCGAGCAGTGATGTGACGAGAGCGTCGGTGGCGGCTTCCTCGTTCGACGGGATGCGCATCGGGCTCGGCTGCTGCTTGATCAGCTCTGCCACGCTGATCGAGCCGGCGCGGGTGTGCCTCCGCCCGGTCGTCGCGGGACGCTGCACTGGCCTGGTCCTCCGTACTTTCCGTGGTCACCAGAAGACGTACCGTGGCTACGCGTGACGACGCCAGCATCTTGGTGGACTTCATCCGTCCGTGGCGTTCAGCGGTGCCGGGGATTCGCTCGATGGTGCTACTTACTACGGTCGGTAACTCGGGCCGTGACCTTTAGCCGGTTCAGCCGCCGAGCTTCAACCGTTCACCGTTGATCAGCGGCAGGTCGCCCAGCGTGAAGCTCAGCTCGCGCTTCTCGGTGCTGACCGAGCCGTCCTTCTTCGTCACCTGCAGCAGGCTGACGGTGAGGCCCTTGCTCGGGTCGACGACGATCTCCTTCACCTCGATCAGCGAGATGTCGGCGAGCCGGCCCTCCAGCAACGCGCCGGCGTTCGAGCGCATCGTGTCCGTGGTGATGGCGAGCGCGGTGTCCGCGTTCGTCGTCATCTCCCGGTAGAAGTGCTCGGTCTGCTGGGCGATCGTGGAGCCGTCGACGACCGGCGCGTTCGAGACCGGCACCGTCGTGATCACGGGCGGCACCGGCCCGGACGGCTTGGCGTTGGTGGCCGATCCCCGGCCTCCTGTGCCCGGCTCGCCGCTGACACCGGTGCCCGGCTCGCCGCTGACACCGGTGCCCGGCACTGGAGCACCCCTGCCGGTGTTCGCGGCGGACGGCTTGGTGCCGCTGGTGGCCGACGGGCTCGTGCCGTCGGTGGGCAGCGTGGAGATCAGTGGCACGTCCGACGGATAGCCGGGCAGGCCGATCGTCTCGACCTCACCGCCACCGCCGACCAGCTTGGCGGCGGCGACGCTCAGGCCGACCAGCACGAGCACCGACGAGACGACGGCGAACCAGGCCGCGCGCTTCCAGGTGCGCGGCGGCGTGACCGAGGCGGGCACCAGGCCGATGTTGAACTTGCGCAGCCCGTCGGTGTCCTGCAGCGGGTCGATCTGGCGGCCGCGGGGCAGCGGGATGCGGTCGCCACCGACGACGGGGCGCCGTGGTGGCGCGACACCGTCGTCGAGACGATGTTTGCCCGGCTGTACGTCCATCCCCGACACCCCTCTGCGACGCAATCAGCGTAGGGCCGTCCGGAGGTACCGGACCAACCAAAAGGGGGGTTTCAGGACGAGTGACACTCGATTGTGTGAACCGAGCGCCGGGGTCTTGCACTCACCGGGGTGGCAGTTGGGCCTGACCGCTGTTCAGCTGCTTGTGCGTCTTCTGCACGCCGTTGATGGCGACCAGACCGCTGCCGCCCGCGACAAGCGCGCCGACCAGGTCGGCACCGAACGACTCACCGCCGGTGATGAGCAGGCCGATCGCCGCGCCCGCGGTCGCCAGGATCGCGGTCTTCCAGCGCGTGCGGACGAACTGCGCGACGGGCGCGCCCGCGAGCCCCTTCTTGTTGGCGGCCGAACCGAGCATGGCCAGGTATGCGTCATGCGCCAAGGCGGCGAGCAGGCCTGCGATGGCGATCAGTACGGCGATGATGCCCATGTCTCCAGTGTGCCTCCAGATTTTTCCGGTGGACCATCCGTGATCGCCCTGATATCCGGTTCGGGTGGACATGTTCTGGCACGACGACTGTCTCGAGCACGACGCCGGTGAGGGCCTGTGGGAGCTGCCGGGCTCCTGGCCGTGGCTGGACGTCGCCGAACCGCACCCGGAGAACGCGGCGCGGCTGCGCACGTTCCGGCACGCGTTGACGCACGGTCCGGTGGCTCCGCACCTGAAGTGGCACGAGGGACGCCATGCGTCCGTTGACGAGCTTCTGTGCGTGCACTCCGCCTCGTACTTGGACTCGTTGCGCGTGTCCACGCGTGTGGCGCTGGAAGTGAACACGGTCGTAGGACCCGAGACGTGGGGTGCGGCGTGCGCGGCGGCGGGAACGTCGCTGGCGGCACTGGAGTCCGGCGCACCGCTGGCCTACGCGCTCGTACGACCGCCGGGACACCACGCGCAGCCAGGTATGGCGGACGGCTACTGCTTCGTGAACAACGCGGCACTGGTGGCGGAAACCGCGCGGCGCCAAGGAATGCGGGTCGCCGTGCTGGACTGGGACGTGCACCACGGCAACGGCACGCAGGAGGTCTTCTACGACCGTCCGGACGTGCTGACCATCTCGGTGCACATGCGCCACGGCTCGTGGGGCACCAACCACCCGCAGACGGGCGCGCCGTCGGAGGTGGGTGCCGACGGCCGGAACGTGAACATCGAGCTGTCTCTGGGCGCGGGCGACACGGCGTACCTGCGCGCGCTCGACGAGATCGCTCTCCCGCTGCTGCACGAGTTCGCGCCGGACCTGCTGGTGTGCGCGTCCGGGTTCGACGGGTCGGCGTTCGACCCCAACGGCCGGCACAACCTGACGGCCGCCGGCTACCGCGAGATCGGGCGCCGGGTGGCGTCGTTCGGGCCACGCGTCGTGCTCACCCAGGAGGGCGGCTACCTGCGCGGCTACTCCGCGCTGTGCCTGCACTCGCTGGTGGAGGGCCTGCTGCGGCTGCCGGAGCCGTTGCTGGAGGACCCGCTGGCCTACGTGCCGGACGACTCCCAGCTCGTGGACGCGGACTTCGAACGCGTTCGCGCGGCCCTGAGGCCTTTTTGGCCCGGCGTCCTGTGACGCCGGGCCGGAAGCTCCCTACCTGCCGAGCGGGCCGCGGCCCATCTTGAGCAGGATCAGCGCGAGGTCCTTGCCCTCAGGACCGAGCGACTTGTAGCGGTTGAGGACGTCGATCTCGCGGTTGTGCACGATCTTCGTCCCGCCGGCCGCCATCCGCGCCGCACCGATGATCTTGGAAACCTCGACGCGGCGCTGGATGAGCCGCAGTATCTCGGCGTCCAGGTGGTCGATCTCCTGGCGCAGCTCGTCGATGTCGGGTGCGGTAGTGGTGGTGTCCATCTTTGTGACCTCTCGACTCTTCGAGTCCTGGCCCCGGAAGCAACGAAGCCCCGGGGTCCGAGGACTCCGGGGCTTCGTGGTGGCTTTTTCAGCGCTGGACGACCACGGGAGCCGGAGTCCGGATCCCGTAGAAAAACTCGAAGAACGTCGCGCGCACGGATTCAGTGTTGCACAGAACCGGCACCCGTAGCCAAGTCCGCGCGGTGAACGGGCTCACCAGGTGGGAATCGGCACCTCAGCGCACACCTCATCGAACACATGGTCGGGTGGTACCTGTTTTGTCGGTGCCGCCCGGTACCGTGGATGGACGATGAGCGCCTTGTTCGACTTGCCCTCAAGTCCCCCCGTTTCCCGCGCGGGCCACCTGCTCGACGACCTGAACCCCGCGCAGCGCCGTGCCGTCGAGCACGCCGGCTCACCCCTGCTCGTGGTGGCGGGCGCCGGCTCCGGCAAGACGCGCGTCCTCACCAGGCGGATCGCCTACCTGCTGGCGGAACGCGACGTGCATCCCGGCCAGATCATGGCCATCACGTTCACGAACAAGGCCGCCGCGGAGATGAAGGAGCGCGTCGCCGACATGGTGGGCGCCCGCGCCCGCTCGATGTGGGTGTCGACGTTCCACTCGATGTGCGTCCGCGTCATGCGCCGCGAGGCGAAGACCCTGGGCATGTCGTCGAACTTCTCGATCTACGACAGCGACGACACGCGTCGCCTCATCACGCTCGTCGCGAGGGACCTCGACCTCGACCCGAAGAAGTACGCGGCCCGCACCCTCGCCGTGCACATCTCGAACCTCAAGAACGAGCTCGTCGACCCGGAGACCGCCACCGCCCAGGCCACCAACGACCTGGAACGCCGGGTGGCCGAGGTCTACACGGTCTACCAGCGCCGCCTGCGCGAGTCGAACTCGCTCGACTTCGACGACCTCATCATGCGCACCGTCGAACTCCTCCAGACCTTCCCGGACGTGGCCGAGCACTACCGCCGCCGTTTCCGCCACGTCCTGGTGGACGAGTACCAGGACACCAACCACGCCCAGTACACCCTGGTGCGCGAGCTGGTCGGCAAGGCGGGCGGCGAGATCCCCCCGGCCGAACTGTGCGTGGTGGGCGACGCCGACCAGTCGATCTACGCCTTCCGCGGCGCCACGATCCGCAACATCGTGGAGTTCGAGCGCGACTACCCGGACGCCACCACGATCCTGCTGGAGCAGAACTACCGCTCCACCCAGAACATCCTGACCGCCGCCAACGCGGTCATCTCCCGCAACCCGAACCGCCGGGACAAAACCCTCTGGAGCGACCTCGGCGAGGGCGAGAAGATCGTCGGCTACGTGGCCGACAACGAACACGACGAAGCAGCCTTCGTCGCCAACGAGATCGACCGCCTGGTCGACGGCGGAGAGGTCAACAACTCTGAGATCGCCGTCTTCTACCGCACCAACAACCAGTCGCGAGTCTTCGAGGAAATCTTCATCCGCCTGGGCCTCCCCTACCGAGTGGTGGGCGGCGTCCGCTTCTACGAGCGCCGCGAGGTCCGAGACGCCCTCGCCTACCTCCGAACCCTCGCCAACCCGGAGGACACGGTCTCCCTCCGCCGCATCCTCAACGTCCCCAAACGCGGCATCGGCGACCGAGCAGAAGCCTGCGTCGCCGCCTACGCAGAACGCGAGCGCATCAGCTTCGCCGCCGCCCTCCGCGAGGCCGTGCACGACCGAGTCCCCATGCTGAACCCGCGCTCCCGCAACGCAATCGCTGGCTTCGTGGAACTGATGGACCAGCTGGGCGAGATGGTCGAGCGCGAGGACGACGTGGCCGACATCCTCGAAGCCGTCCTGGAAAGGACCGGCTACCGAGCCGAACTGGAGGCCAGCGAGGACCCCCAGGACCACACGAGGATCGAAAACCTCAACGAGCTGGTCACCGTGGCCCGGGAGTTCACCGAACTGGAGCTCCCAGAAGGCGCCGAGCCGGTCCCGTCCCTCCCGGCCTTCCTGGAACGAGTCTCCCTGGTGGCCGACGCCGACTCGATCCCAGACGCCGAATCCGACGGCGTGGTCACCCTGATGACCATCCACACGGCCAAGGGCCTCGAATACCCGGTCGTCTTTTCCACGGGCTGGGAAGACGGCGTCTTCCCCCACATGCGAGCCCTGGGCGACCCAGCCGAACTGGCGGAAGAACGCCGCCTCGCCTACGTGGGCATCACCCGAGCCCAGCGCCGCCTCTACCTCTCCAGGGCCCTGGTCCGCTCAGCCTGGGGTCAGCCCTCAGCCAACCCGGCCTCCCGCTTCCTGGGCGAAATCCCCCAAGACCTGATCGACTGGCGCCGCGTGGAGCCGTCCCGCTCAGCCCCAGCCGCAGCCACAACCTGGGGCCGCTCAGCCTCAGGCGGCATAGCCTCCCGAGGCCTGACCCGCCCAGCCCCCGGCAAGGCGGGCTGGAAGGACGCCCCGGCCCTCAAGCTGGAGGTGGGCGACCGCGTAACCCACGACAAGTACGGCCTGGGCCGAGTGGTGGCAGTGGACGGCGCGGGCCTGCGAGCAACCGCAACGATCGACTTCGGCGGCTCAGGAACAGTCCGCCTGATGCTGATCGGCAGCGTCCCGATGACCAAGCTCTAACCCCAGTCCTCCCTCCCTCCTTCCCTCTCGCGAAGCCGGAGGCGAGCGGCGAGGCCGATGGCGAAGCCGAGCAATGGCGACGGCGAAGCCGAGCTGCTTTTCGCAACGCGGGCTGCCGTGGGGTGGGTCCCGTCACGAGTCGTGCCCGATCGTTGACCCTTCTGGTGTGGCTCGGTCCGGTACGGCTCGTGACGGGACACGCCCCACGCAAACGCAACCCACCTACGCAACCGCAAGCCGCCCAACGCAACAGGCGTGCCACCCACCTGCGCGTGGCGATGGTGGGTCTTTGATCAATCGGCGGGGCCCAGGAAACCCACGCAACCGCCACATGCGCACCCAACGCGCCCACCTACGGACACCAAACAGGGACACGCCAACCCAACCTGGGAACGACCTACGCACCCCACGCGCCCCCAACAACCCCACCTGACCTGCACCAACCCCAACCGCACAGAAATCTCACAGAAACTCTGAAAACCAGCGCAACGACGAGCCATCTCGTACGTCTATGTGGGTGTCGCAAGCAGCACAGCCAAGGAACGTTCGGGGCGGTCCAGGGCAAGGGGAGCAGCCTGCTGACAAGGGGAGCGAAGTGACGGCGGGGGCCTAACTTCGCAGCGAGGTGCGGCCGGACCGAACGGGAGAGCGGTCCGGCCGCACTGCAAAACCAGCCCAACCGCATCGGGTGAACACCCAGCTCAAGCCACTGCAAGGCCCATCGCAGGCCACCGCACCGGCTCAGCCGCCAAAAATTGTCAGACCCCCGGAGCATCATCAACCGCGTGAGGACCAAACCCCGCGGGAGCGCTCCAAATGGATCACGTACTGGCAAGCCTGCTGCACGAACGCGTGTTCGCAAGTCTCAACCAGCTGGAATCCCCAACGACAGCAAGGCTGATCGCAGCCTGGCGCACCCTGCTGTCTCTCCACGAACCAACCGACACCGGCGCCTGCAAGGCCTGCGGCCCCCGATGGCGGAAACACATGTGCTCAGTCTGGCGAGTGGCAACGGCCTACTTCATCAGCCACGAGATCCGCCACGGCGACGCCTGAACCAGCTCGCCACAGCGGCACCTAGGACCCGAGTCCGCTACAGCGCCTCTCGAATCCCGCTACAGCCACCCGACACCGTCGTCGACAGCGACTGGTGAGGCTCCTGAGCCTCCTGAGGCGCCGAACAGCCCCCAGTCGTCCGGGACCGGCGGACACAACACGCCAACCCGCGAGAAAGCTACTGAGCCGTAGTTCAGCAGATTCCGAATCAGACGGTGACGCCGCGAGCGTTCAACCAGGTAAGAGGGTTGACCTTCTGCCCACCGGGGTTCCACACCTCGAAGTGCAGGTGAGGTCCGGTGGAGAACCCGCGGTTACCCATCCGGGCGATCTGCTGACCGGCCTTGACCTGCTGTCCTTCGCGAACGTTGGACGAGTCGATGTGGCCGTAGACGGTGATGGTGCCGTCGGCGTGCTGGACGCGGACCCAGAGGCCGAAGCCGGAAGCGGGGCCGGACTCGATCACGACGCCGTCGGCGACGGAGAGGATCGGGGTGCCGATGGGGCCGGCGATGTCGATGCCGAGGTGCATGGTGCCCCAGCGGCCGCCGTAGCCGGAGGTGAAGTCACCGGCGGCGGGGCGGAAGAACTTCGGGCGCTTCTTCTCGGCCTCCGCGGCCTCGCGCTGCGCGGTCATCTGCTGGCTGCGCAGCATCTTCGCAGCTTCGGCGGAGCCTTCGGAGGTGGTCTTGGAGACCGCGAGGATCTGCGGGGCGGAGGCGGTGTCGCCGCCCATGCCGTCGAACGTGGCTGCGCCGTCCGCGTGGTTCGTGAGCTGGACGTCCTTGCTGTCGTCCGCGGCGGCCTGCAGGGTCTGACCTGCGCCTGCTGCGGCGAAAGCACCTACTGCGACGGCGGCGACGACGATTCGTCCGCGAAGCGCCGACGGTGGCGGGGGGAGCCGGTGGGAGCTGACCGTGCGCGTGGAGGCGCGGTCGACCGCCTCGTCAAGCGCAGCACTGCGTTCATGGCCGCCGGGGGAGCGGTGGTGACTCAAAGCTTGCCCTTCCGCCTTCGGGGAGCCTGATCTGTGGACTGCCGGGCGGGGGATTCCCGGGGAGCCAGATTTCGGGGTTCTGACTCGGTGTCCTTCTGTGATCAGACCGTGACAACGGACCGGGGGACAGTAACGGCGGGGAGGCTCGGAGGGCAAACCCCAGTTCGTTATGTCGTCCGAACAGGCGGCAACCAGGAGGTTTCAGCTGTCAACTGTGACCGTCGGTCACTTCGGGCGGCCGACACGCCTCGCCGCCAGCGGCGATGGGGTGACCCACAGAGTCATCCGATCGGGTGATGGCCGTCGCAACTACGTGAAGAGTCCTCGTGTCAACCGGCAAAGAAAGGTGACCTGAATCACGTATCTGGTGCTCCTCGACGAGTAATGAGGAGTGCTCCAGCCGGGCGTTGCGCTGAGGGATGATGATCTGATCCATCTCCGACCACACGACGACGAAGCGCGTGCGGCACGGCCGGCACGGCTCGGCGAGTTCGGAGAGGAGCTCGGAACCGGGGCGCAGCTGCTTGGTCAGCGGCGTCGGCAGCAGATAGGCGGCGAGCGTGCCGCTGTGCGGCGTTCCGAGTGTTACGAGAGTGCGAACGCGTGAGTCGCCGTGCAGCCGTTGTACGTAGTACCTGGCGATGAGACCGCCGAGCGAATGGCCGACGACATGCACCTGATCCGCGCCGGTCTGTTCGCAGATCCGCTCGATGTGCGCTCCGAGCAGGGCGGCCGACCGGCGGACATCCCCCGTCAACGCCGTCAGCACGCTGTAGTTGACGGCGTGCACCACCCCGAAGCCCCGCCTTCGCAGCGCCCCCGACAGCACCGCGAAGGCGGAGCGGTTGTCCCCGATGCCGTGCACCAACACGATCGGGGTGCCCGCCGCGTCCATCGCCGAAACCATCAGCCCGCGCTGGCGGGGTGGCAGGCCGTCGGTGCGGTAGTGCCGGAACTGGCCGTCCGTGCGCAGCTGTTCGGTGATCGCGCCCCACGGGTAGAGCACGGCGTGGGCCGTCAACCAGGCCGTTTCCATCGCGACGCCGCGCATTCCGCCGGGGGTGGCCATGGCGCGCAACGCGACCTTGACCTCTTCGGCGACGTCCCGCGCGGTGTGCGCACCCCAGACGGCCCGATCGAGAACGGCGTCAGTCAGACGCGTCATCCACGACCGGCCGGTGTCGCTCATGTGAGCGACGGTAAGTGATGAACTCACCGGCAAGGAGTACCCGGCGCATCTTTTCCACATGCGAACGAATTTCGTCTCAACTGGTGTAGAGCGGTGACACGGAACCCACCACGGGTCTTGCTAGGTTCGCCCGCGATGACTCGAACCCAGCTCGAGAACCAGACCCCGGCCGCCGCTCGGCTGCGCACCTCGTGGGCGCTCGCCGCGGCGGGTGGTCTCCTCCTCGCCATCGGCCCGCTGCTCGGCGTGGTCGACGGTGCGGAGCCCGCCTACACGTCGTGGCCGCCGCTCGCTCTGCTGGCGCTGTTGCCGCCGGTCGTCGCGGGCGTGCTCCTGATGCGCGGCAGGCCGTTCGTGGCGGCGGGGCTGATCGCCGCGGTGGGCGTGTTCGCCTTCGGCCGGCTGCTGAGCGACCTCCAGCTGGTGTTCGCCCCGATGTCCGTGGCGCGGCCGGAGCTGTTCCGGCCGACGACCCTCATCGCGGTCACCCCGTCGGCCGGGTTGTGGGTGCTGCTGGCCGGGCACGTGCTGGTGATCGCGGGTGGCCTGCTGGCAGCCGGTCGCGCCGGCATGCCCGCGGACGAGTCCGAGCCCGCCGGCCTCGTGGCGCTGCACGTGATCACCGCCGCCTGGGCGACCGTCGGCCTGCTGGGCAAGCCGTTCACCTCGTCGGACCCCTTCCAGCTCGACCGCGGGCCGTGGGACCTGCCGGTGCTCGGGCTGACCGGCGGGCTGCTGGTGGCGCTCGCCGCGCCGCTCGCCACAGCGCTCGCGTCCAGTTCGCCCGATCCGGACACCCGTCAGGGCGGGGTGCTCGGTGTGTCGCTCGCCCTGCTCGGCGTCGTGCTGCCGTGGCTGGTGGCGGGAACGGTCGTCTCCGGTCTGGGCATCTCGGCGGGACCGGTGCTCGCGTTGCTGGCCGCGCTGGCACTGCCGGCCCTGCCGCTGCTCGCCAGGCTGGTGCGGCTGCTGCGCGGCAAGCGCGACGACACGCGCGACGTCGCACTGCCGTCGATCCGCCGCATGCACACGGCGGCAGGTCTGCTCAGCATGATCGCCGCCGTCTTCATGCTCATCGGCGCGGTCGTGCCGCAGCTCGAGCTCACGGCGGGTGGCGAGGCTCCGGAGCTGGCGTCCGCGAAGTTGCTCTGGCCTGCCGGTCTCGCGTTCGGCGTGCTCGGTCTGGCGCTGCTCGTGCCGTCCATCGCCGCCGCGGTGCGCCCGGCTCTGTTCCTCGGCTATTTCGCGATGCAGCTTGCCGCCGCGGGTGCGACCCAGCCCGTGGTGGCCGCCAGCCAGGCGGGCATCGCGCAGCCAGGTGCAGGCTTCTGGTTGATGGTCGCCGAGTTCCCGCTCGGCCTGCTCGCGTTGATCTGCGCGGGCCTCGCCGGCGCCGTCGAACGGGAGAACACCGAACCGGGAAGGCGGCAGGAGCTGCCGATGACCGAGCTCGGCGCGGTTCTGCTGGCAGGGCTTTTCGCGGCGGGTGCCTTCGCGCTGCCGACCGTGCGCTCCGCCGGCTACACGGCTCCGACGCTGGTGCCGGACGCCGATCCCGCGGTGTCGTGGGCGCTGCTCATTTCTCTCGTCTTCTTGGGCATCGGGCTCGTGGTGGCACTGCGGTCGAGGCCCGCTCGTGGAGCCGCGGTGCTCGCGGGCGCGGTGCTGTTGGTCGGCGTGCGCGCGCTGGAGCTGCCGCTGACCGGCGACCGCGTCGAGGGTGCCGTGGCCGGGCCCGGCACGTGGCTGGCGCTGGCGTCCGTGACCGCATTGGTCGTCGCGGCGGGCTTGATGGGTGCTCGCGCGACGCGCTAAACGTGGCGCCGCGCACGCTTTCTCCTCTATACGCGCGCGCACGCGTGATCGACCTCACCGCCGTTGAGACCGACCTCACCGGTGGTGGCGTGCGAGCGGTAGCCGCAGCTCGATAGTGTCTGGGCCCAGCCGCGTCAAGTGGGTTCGCTTGGCCCCTTGAGGACCACCCAGGCGCGGTGTTCCGACACCGACGTCGCAGGAGACCCGAGTGGACCTGTACGAGTACCAGGCGAAGGACCTCTTCGCCGCCCACGGCGTCCCGGTACTGCCGGGCGATGTGGCCACCAACCCCGCTGACGCCAAGGCCATCGCCGCGAAGTTCGGCCAGGCCGTTGTCGTCAAGGCCCAGGTCAAGACCGGCGGCCGCGGCAAGGCCGGTGGTGTGAAGCTCGCTTCCACCCCCGAGGAGACCGAGGAGAAGGCGACCGCCATCCTCGGCCTGGACATCAAGGGGCACATCGTTCACCGCGTGCTGGTGACGCCCGCCTCCGACATCGCCGAGGAGTACTACTTCTCCTTCCTGCTCGACCGTGCCAACCGCACCTTCCTCGCCATGGCGAGCGTTGAGGGCGGCATGGACATCGAGGAGGTCGCGGCCACCAAGCCCGAGGCCCTCGCGAAGATCCACATCGACGCCATCAAGGGTGTCGACGCGGCCAAGGCCAAGGAGATCGCCGACGCGGCGAACTTCCCGGCCGAGGTCAAGGACCAGGTCATCGACGTGATCGTCAAGCTGTGGGAGACCTTCGTCGCGGAGGACGCCACGCTCGTCGAGGTCAACCCGCTGGTCCGCGACCCGCAGGACAAGATCGTCGCGCTCGACGGCAAGGTCACGCTCGACGAGAACGCCGACTTCCGCCACCCGGCCCACGCCGAGCTGGTCGACAAGCAGGCTGAGAACCCGCTCGAGGCGAAGGCCAAGGAGAAGGGCCTCAACTACGTCAAGCTCGACGGCGAGGTCGGCATCATCGGCAACGGCGCCGGTCTCGTGATGTCCACTTTGGACGTCGTGGCGTACGCCGGTGAGCAGTACGGCGTGAAGCCCGCGAACTTCCTCGACATCGGCGGCGGCGCGTCCGCCGAGGTCATGGCGAACGGCCTGGACGTCATCCTCCACGACGAGGCCGTCCGCTCGGTGTTCGTCAACGTCTTCGGTGGCATCACCGCGTGCGACGCCGTCGCCAACGGCATCGTGAAGGCGCTGGAAATCCTCGGCGACGAGGCCACCAAGCCGCTCGTCGTCCGCCTCGACGGCAACAACGTGGAGGAGGGCCGCCGCATTCTCGCCGAGGCCAACCACCCGCTGGTGACCGTTGTCGACACGATGGACAACGCGGCCGCGAAGGCCGCCGAGCTCGCGGCTGCGGGGGTCTGAGAACGATGGCTATCTTCCTCAACGAGAACAGCAAGGTCATCGTCCAGGGCATGACCGGTGCCGAGGGCACCAAGCACACCAAGCGCATGCTCGCGTCCGGCACGAACATCGTCGGTGGCGTGAACCCGCGCAAGGCGGGCGAGAAGGTCGACTTCGACGGCACCGTCCTCCCGGTCTTCGGCACCGTCAAGGAGGCCATGGAGGCCACCGGCGCGAACGTGACCGTGATCTTCGTCCCGCCGGCCTTCTCGAAGGCCGCCGTGGTCGAGGCGATCGACGCCGAGATCGAGCTGGCCGTCGTCATCACCGAGGGCATCCCGGTGCACGACACCGCCTACTTCTGGGCGCACGCCGTCGCGACCGGCAACAAGACCCGCATCATCGGCCCGAACTGCCCCGGCATCATCAGCCCCGGCAAGTCGAACGCCGGCATCATCCCCGCGAACATCGCGGGCAGCGGCAAGATCGGTCTGGTGTCGAAGTCCGGCACGCTGACCTACCAGATGATGTACGAGCTGCGGGACTTCGGCTTCTCCACCGCGATCGGCATCGGTGGCGACCCGATCATCGGCACCACGCACATCGACGCCCTCGAGGCCTTCCAGGCCGACGACGAGACCATCGCGATCGTGATGATCGGTGAGATCGGCGGCGACGCCGAGGAGCGCGCCGCGGCGTACATCAAGGAGAACGTGACCAAGCCGGTCGTCGGCTACGTCGCGGGCTTCACCGCCCCCGAGGGCAAGACCATGGGCCACGCCGGCGCCATCGTCTCCGGCTCGGCGGGCACCGCGCAGGCGAAGAAGGAGGCCCTCGAGGCCGCCGGCGTCAAGGTCGGCAAGACGCCGTCCGAGACCGCCGCGCTGATGCGCGAGATCATGCAGAACCTCTGATCACGTGGTTTGAGCAACCCCAGGGCCGGATTCCGGAGTACTTTCGGAGTCCGGCCCTCGCTCGTCTGGCGGAACCGGCATGATCCGGTCATCGTCTGAGCAAAGCATCGGCTAGCGTCGTCCGACGCAACCCTGGTTGGAGGAGGAGACCTCGACATGTCCGTGCCTTACGGCGCACCCCAACAGCAGCCGCCGGGTCCGGCACAGCACCAGGCACCGCATCAGGCCCCTGGCGCCCCCGGCGCCAACAACATCAACCTGGGCTTGATCCTCCCGCTGGTCGCGGCGGGTCTCGGCCTCGTCGCGTACCTCGTCGCGTTCGCCGACGACGTGAGCGGCAACGTCACGTACCTGCTCGCCGCGGGCATGCTCGCCGGTCTCTCGGTGCTGCCGAGCGTTCCGAAGGGCTTCGTCCCGGTCGGTGCGGTACTGGCCGCTGTGCAGACGCTGCTGCAGCTGCAGGGCATCATCAAGTCGCCGTCGGTGCAGGGACTCGACATCGTCCTGCTCATCGTCGCGCTGCTCGAGACCGCGGCGATCGTGCTGGCCTTCCTGCTCGCGGAGGGCATCGTCAAGTTCGAGCCGAAGCCCGCGAACCCGTACGGCGGCCAGCCGGGCCAGCCCGGTGGCTGGAACCCGCAGTCGGGTGCCTTCCCGCAGCAGGGGCAGCACCCGCAGCAGCACGCTCCCCAGCAGCAGGCGCCGCAGCAGTTCGGTCAGCAGCAGTTCGGTCAGCAGCCGCAGCAGCCCGCCCAGCCGGGGCAGCCGCCGCAGCAGACCAGCTTCATGCCGCAGCCCGGCCAGTTCGGCTCGCCGGGCACGCCGCCCGGTGGCTTCGGCGGACCGCAACAGTAAGGTCCGCAACACCGTTCGACTTCAGGGGTGGTGCCGGTGCTTCCGGCACCACCCCTGTCGTATGCCCCGGCGTGCCTCACTCGAACGGCCCAGCCGGCCTGACACAGTGGAGAAGTGCCCGTGCTGCAACGCGATGTGACCCGTGAGGTCGCCACCGTGCGCCCACCGGAGTTCTCGCGCTCCGAACGCATGCGCGTGCTCGTCGCGGCCGCGGTCGGATCGGTGGTCGTCGGGTACGCCGCCGTCGCCGCGCTGCTCGCACTGATCTCCGCGACGGCCACGTACGCAGAGTTCTCCACCGCGGGGGTGCTGAGCGCCGCCGCACCCGCGTGGCTGGCCGCGCATCACGTGCCGTTGCGCTTCGACGCGGGACAGCTCGGGGTGCTGCCGCTGCTGCCCACCGCGTTGCTGATGCTGCTCATCGGCCGCACCGCCGCCGGCACGGCCGACCGGCTCGGCCTCTACGAACCACTTCAGGCGCGCGGTGTCGTGCTGAGCATCTCCGGCGCGCACGCCGTCGTGGGCGGCACGATCGCGTTGCTCATGGGCGAGGGCGTCGTGCGCGCCACCCCCGCTGTCGCGTTCTTCGGCTGTGCCGCCGTGTCCGGTCTCGCCGCCACTATCGGTGTCGCCCGCCGCTGCGGCCTGGTCGAGATGGTGTTCGACAAGCTCGATCCGGTGGCGCTGCACGGCATCCGAGCCGGGTTCATGGCGTTGTTCGCGCTGGTCAGCGTTGGCTCGCTCGCGGTGGCGGCAGGGCTCGCGGCCTCGTGGCCGCGGACCAGCGAACTCTTCGCGGGAGCCGGTCCGTCGCTCGGCGTCGGGCTCGGCGTGTTCCTGCTGTGCGTCGGGTACCTCCCGAACGCGATCATCGCCGGTTTCTCGTACGTCGCGGGTGCCGGGTTCTCGCTGGGCGGGGTCGAGGTCACGCCGATGCGGTTCGTCGGCGGTCCGGTGCCTCCGGTGCCGCTGCTGGCGGCGATGCCGGAGAACCAGTTCGTGTGGAGCCCGGTCGTGCTGGTGGGAGCCGCGCTGATCGGCGTGCTGGTCGGCTGGACCTGCCGCAAGGTCTCCGACCGGCCGAGCTCGCGGTTCCGGGCGGTGCTGGTCGCCGCGATCACCGCGGCCGTGGGCAGCCTCGTCCTCGCCGCGACGGCCGGTGGGCGGCTGGCCTCCGGTGCGTTCGATCCGGTGACGGTGCCGGCGGGTCTGCTCGCGTTGCTGGTCGCGTTGTGGGTGCTGGTGCCGGGCGCGCTGGTGGCCTGGCTCGCCGGATCGCGCGACAAGGCCGTCGCCGAGGCCGGTGACGCCGAGTTCGCCGAGGCGGGCTTCGACGACGACGCGGCTGCCGACTCCGACGTCGTGTTCGAGGACGACGAGCTCACGGACCAGTTCGAGCAGCTCGAAGTCGTCGACGAGGACGAGTTCGCGGTCGACGACGACCTCGAGGACGACGACTACTACGACGAAGACGAGTACTACGAGGAAGAAGAGCCCGAGGACGTCGTCGACGACGAAGAGGACGCCGACGAGGAAGACCTTCAGCCCGAAGAGGAAGACGACGCCGAACCACCCGCTGAAGAGGACGCCGCAGAGGACGACGACTTCGACGCGGAGTTCGACGAGATGCTCGGCATGGAGCCCGAGGAGGACCTGGACGGCAAGCCGGAACGGTGACGTCATAGGCTGCCCCTGAGCTGCTGCAACACCGCCGCACGACCAGGAGTAGACGCTGAGCACCGAACTTCGGCTTCCCACACCGGCGCGCGTCGTCGTACTCGTCTCCGGTTCCGGAACCCTCATGCAGGCGTTGCTGGACGCCGACCTCCCGATCGAGGTGGTCGCGGTCGGCGCCGACCGCGAGAACATCGAAGGTCTCAAGCGCGCCGAACGCGCCGGGGTGCCGCACTTCGCCGTGAAGCTGCGCGACCACGCCGACCGTGCCGGGTGGGACGTCGCGCTGACCGAGGCGGTCGCG
The DNA here is from genome assembly GCF_003269295.1 of Lentzea atacamensis. Taxonomy (GTDB): domain Bacteria; phylum Actinomycetota; class Actinomycetes; order Mycobacteriales; family Pseudonocardiaceae; genus Lentzea; species Lentzea atacamensis. The sequence continues at coordinate 873,434 of NZ_QLTT01000002.1, forward strand.
TCGTACGAGCCCGACCTGGTGGTGTCCGCCGGCTTCATGAAGATCATCGGCCCGGAGTTCCTCGCGCGCTTCGGCGGCCGAATGATCAACACACACCCCGCGCTGCTGCCCGCGTTCCCCGGCGCCCACGGCGTGCGGGACGCCCTGGACTACGGCGTGCGCGTCACCGGATCGACCGTGCACCTTGTCGAAGCGGGCGTGGACACCGGGCCGATCCTCGCGCAGGAGGCCGTTGTCGTCGAACCCGGCGACACCGAGGAGACCCTGCACGAACGCATCAAGGTCGTCGAACGCCGGCTGCTCGTCGAGACGGTCGGCAGGCTGGCCCGCGAGGGCTGCACCGTGAACGGACGAAAGGTGAGCATTCCGTGACGACTCCTGGGACCACTCAGGCCGAGAGGCGACCGGTCCGCCGGGCCCTGATCGGGGTCTCCGACAAGGCCGGCCTGCTGGAACTGGCCACCGGCCTGCACGCGGCCGGGGTCGAGATCGTGTCCACCGGCGGCACCGCGAAGGTGCTCGCCGACGCGGGCGTCCCGGTGACGCCGGTCGAGCAGGTGACCGGGTTCCCCGAGTGCCTCGACGGCCGCGTCAAGACGCTGCACCCGCGCGTGCACGCCGGTCTGCTCGCGGACCTGCGCAAGGACTCGCACGTCGAGCAGCTGCGTGAGATGGACATCGCGCCGTTCGACCTGCTGGTCGTGAACCTGTACCCGTTCACGCAGACCGTCGCGTCCGGCGCGAGCCCCGACGAGTGCGTCGAGCAGATCGACATCGGCGGCCCCGCGATGGTGCGTGCGTCGGCGAAGAACCACGCGAACGTCGCGGTCGTCGTCGACCCGGCGCGCTACGACTGGGTGCTGGAGAACGTCCGCGAGGGCGGCTTCACGATGGCCGACCGTCAGCGCCTGGCCGCCGACGCGTTCCGGCACACCGCGACCTACGACGTCGCCGTGGCTTCCTGGATCGGCAACGTGCTGGCGCCGGACGACGAGGGCTCGGGCTTCCCCGGCTGGGTCGGCGCGACCTGGAACCGCTCGAACGTGCTGCGCTACGGCGAGAACCCGCACCAGCACGCCGCGATCTACACGCAGGGCGACGGCCGCATGGGCCTGGCGTCGGCGAAGCAGTTGCACGGCAAGGAGATGTCGTACAACAACTACCTCGACGGCGACGCCGCGTGGCGTGCCGCGTGGGACCACGAGCGTCCGTGCGTCGCGATCATCAAGCACGCCAACCCGTGCGGCATCGCGGTGTCCGACGTGAGCATCGCGGACGCGCACCGCAAGGCGCACGAGTGCGACCCGGTCAGCGCGTTCGGCGGCATCATCGCGGCCAACCGCGAGGTCACCGTGGAGATGGCCGAGTTCGTCTCGGAGATCTTCACCGAGGTGATCATCGCTCCGTCCTATGCGGACGGTGCGGTGGAGGTGTTGCAGCGCAAGAAGAACGTGCGCATCCTCGTCGCCGAGGCACCCCAGCGCGGTGGTGCCGAGATGCGTCCGGTGTCCGGCGGCCTGCTCCTGCAGCAGCGCGACGCCATCGACGCCACCGGTGACTCGCCAGCGAACTGGACGCTCGCGTGCGGCAAGCCCGCGGACGAGAAGACGCTGGCGGACCTGGAGTTCGCGTGGCGTGCCATCCGCGCCGTGAAGTCGAACGCGATCCTGCTGGCGGACAACGGCGCCACCGTCGGCGTCGGCATGGGCCAGGTCAACCGGGTCGACTCGTCGCACCTCGCGGTGAAGCGCGCGGGTGAGCGGGCGAAGGGCGCCGTCGCGGCCTCGGACGCGTTCTTCCCGTTCCCGGACGGCCTCGAGGTGCTGCTGGAGGCCGGCGTGCGCGCGGTCGTGCAGCCCGGCGGCTCGGTGCGCGACCCCGAGGTGATCGCGAAGGCAGAGGAAGCCGGCATCACGCTGTACCTGACGGGCACGCGCCACTTCGCTCACTGATGTTTCGATGGGCCGCCTGGTTCGCCGGGCGGCCCGTCGTCACACCTCGGCGAGCAACGCCTCCGCAACACCCCGCGCGGCGGCCTCGAACTCCGCGACGTCCGGCCGCTTGTTGCCGAACATCCCCGAGTCCCAGCCGGTGTATTCGACCTCGACGACGGTGTCGCCCTTGCGCACGATGATGTCGAGCTGCAGGAACGCGGACTTGCCGTCCACCAGCACGGCCGTGGCCTCGTCGCCGAGCCCGTCGAGCGGCCGTTCGTTGATCGTGCCCTGGTTGTTCTGCTTCGACTGCGACACGCGCCGCTCGTACTCCCCGGCGGCGTCACCCACGACGACGTACGCGTCGGTGTTGCGCAGCCCGGACCCGTCCACACCCTTGGTCTGGTCCCACGCGCACGACGTCTGCGTGCCGTCCGCGACCTTGCGCTCCTTCGACATCGCGGGGTTGCCGTTCGTGGTGCGGGCCTCGGCCAGCGCTGCCTGCGGGACGTCCGCGCAGACGCCCGGCATCGTGCCACCGCGCTTGGGACTGCCACCGTCCGCGTTCGCGCCGAGGTGGAGGAACCCGAAGGTGCCCGCGACGGCGAGCAGCACGACGCCGGCGATGATCCCGACGATCAGCGGCGCCTTGCCCTTGCCGGGCGGCTGCGGAGGACCCCAGCCGGGCGGTGGCTGCTGCCAGCCCTGCTGCGGCGGCATCTGCTGCTGCCAGCCGTGTGGTGGTGGCTGGTTCACAGCTTCCCCAGCACGTCGTCGACCACTGTCTTCGCGGCCGCCTCCTGCTCGGCGACGTCCGGGTAGCCGCGGGAGAACAGGCCGGGGTCCCAGCCCCGGTACTCGACGCCGATGACGTCGTCGCCCTTGCGGACGACCCAGTGGAGATCCTGGTAACCGCCGCTGCGGGGAATGACGACGACAGCTGCCTGGTCTCCCACGCCGTCGACGTTCTTGGTCGAGGCCGCGGTGTTGGACTGGACTGCCTGCAGACCCAGTTCGAAGCTCTTCTCGCCGTAGTCCTGGGTCTGCTGGATCTTGACCGTCAGCGTCCGCATCCCGGAGCCGTCGCGACCCTCGGTCTGGTCCCAGGAGCACGCCGTGAGCGTCGAGTCGCTGTTCTTCTGCTCGAAGCTGCCGGTCGCCCTGGGGTTCGTGGTGCGCACCTTGCCCAGCGTCTCGGCGGACACGTTCTTGCACGCCTCGGGAAGGGAAGTGGTGCGGAGCGGCTCGCCCTGGTCCCTGCGGATGTTGAAGAAGAAGAAACCACCGGTGCCGAGCCCACCGAGGAGCAGGACCACGGCGACGATCGCCACCGCGATGACCGGACCCTTGCCCTTCTGCTGCTGCGGCGGCGGGTAGCCCGGCTGCTGCGGGTGGTGGCCTTGGGGCGGGTAGCCGCCCTGCGGGGGAGGCGGCGGTTGTTGCTGCCAGCCCTGCTGCGGAGGTTGCTGCGGCCAGCCCTGAGGTGAGTTCACGGAGGTTCCTCGTCAGAAAGAACGGTCCGGGTCAAGGTAGTTGACCTCGTGTGTTCGCGTGGTGCGTCTCGGTGAATGCGGTTCGCCCGATCGGGTGGCTTCTGGCATTGACACAGGGGTGCTGTGGCGCGCTACGATCATCCCGTTCGTTCGAACAAGCGTTCGAATAGCAAGTCGCCGAACTTCCCACGGCGATCGTGCACAGGGGTGCGCACGGTCTGCATGGGAGGTGGGTGGAGTGTCCAGGTCGGCAACGGCGTCGTTGGCCGGGCTCGGGGTGAACCCGGCCAGCGAGCTGACCAGCACCACCACCGACCACGCCACGGGGCGGGTGTTGCCGGTTCGCGGGGAACTGGCGGGCCTGCTGCCGTGGGGCGGCTTGCGGCGGGGCAGCACGGTGTCGGTGGGCGGATCGACATCGTTGCTGCTCGCCCTGCTCGCGGGTGCGACCGCGGACGGCTGCTGGGCCGCCGTGGTCGGTCTGCCGCAGGTGGGCGTGCTGGCTGCGGCCGAGCTCGGGGTCTCGGTGCAGCGGCTGGCACTCGTCCCACGTCCCGGAGCCGATCCGGGCCCTGTCATCGCGGCACTGCTCGACGGCATCGACCTGGTGGCCGTCGCGTGCCCACTACCTCCTGCACTCGCGCGCCGGCTCACGGCCCGCGCGCGTCAACGTCGTGCCGTGCTGATCGCGTTCGGTTCCTGGCCTTCGGCCGACGTGGAGCTGACCGCGGAGTCCGTGCGCTGGAACCCGCTCGACGACGGCGCGGAAACGTTGCGGCGCCAGCAGATCAGCGTGCGCAGCGGTGGCCGCGGCTCCGCGGGCAAGCCGCGGCAGATGGTGCTGACGTTCGGTGAAGAAGAGATCGAGCTCCCGCTGGTGGCCGGCGAACCGACCGGGTCCGACGAGCCGGCTGATGCCGGTCCGGACCGGGTCGACGAGCTGGCCGCCAGGCGGGCTACAACCTGGGACCGTCCTGCGTGAGGGACGCCCGTCTGCTCGCGGTCTGGTGCCCGGACTGGCCCGTGGTCGCCGCCTGCACCGCCACCGGCACCAGTCAGCACGTGCCGGTGGCGGTCCTCGACGGCAACGAGATCGTGTCCACCTCCGCCGTGGCGCGCGCCGAGGGCATCCGCAGGGCCATGCGCAAACGCATGGCCGAGTCGATGTGCCCGGAGCTCGTGACCTTCGAGCACGATCCGCAGCGCGACGCCAGGTTCTTCGAGCCGGTCGCCGCGGCGGTCGAGGAGCTCGCCCCCGGCATCGAGGTCGTGCAACCAGGTCTGGTCGCGGTGCCGGCGCGAGGTCCGGTCGGCTACTTCAAGTCCGCCGAGCAGGCAGCCGAACGCATCGTCGACCACATCGCCGCGCAGACGAACGTCGAAGCTCAGGTGGGTGTGGCCGACAGCCTCTTCGCGGCCACGAAAGCCGCGCACCGCAACGTGATCGTGCCGCCGAACCGGACCGCGGAGTTCCTCCGGCCACTGGGCGTGCACGAGCTCGACGCCCCGGAACTGGTCGACCTGCTCAGAAGGCTCGGCCTGAAAACCCTCGGCGCGTTCGCGGACGTGCCGGAGAACGCGGTGGCGTCGAGGTTCGGCGGACCGGCCACGAGACAGCACCGTCTCGCGCGCGGCCTGCCGGAACGCCCGCTCGACAAGCGCAGGCCCGCACCGGAGCTGGCCGTCGCGGAGACCTTCGACGATCCGGTCGACCGGATCGACTCGGCCGCGTTCGCCGCGAAGATCCTCTCGGAACGGCTGCACGAGAACCTCGCGAACCGCGGTCTCGCGTGCACCAGGCTCGGCATCCACGCCCGCACCGAGAACGACGAGGAGCTGCACCGGGTGTGGCGGGCCGCGGAACCGTTGACACCGCGGGGAATCGCGGACCGCGTGCGCTGGCAGCTCGACGGCTGGCTCACCCGCGAACGCCTCACCTCCGGCATCAGGACGCTCACCCTCGAACCGGTCGAGGTCGTCAACGGCACCGCGCTCCAGCTCGGGTTGTGGGGCCACGACGACGAACGCGCGGTGCGGGCACTCCTGCACGTCCAGGGCCTGCTCGGCCCGGACGGCGTGCTCACGCCGGTGCTCGACGGCGGCAGGGGACCGAGGGAACAGGTCAGGCTCGCGCCGTGGGGTGATGAACGGGTGCCGCTGCGGAACCCGGACCACCCGTGGCCTGGCCGGCTGACCAGGGCACCCGCGACGCTCGCCGACGACCCCGCCGAGCTGAGGGACGCGGCCGGTGACGAGGTCGGCGTGACCGGCCGTCTCGAACTCACCGCACGGCCGAAAAGCCTTGTGGTCAAAGGAAAAACGCAGGAGGTGACCGCGTGGGCCGGACCGTGGCCGGTCGACGAGCGGTGGTGGGCGCCGGACCCGCACCGGGCCGCGCGCATCCAGGTGCAGACGCCGGACCAGGCGTTCCTGCTGATCCGCAGGGACCAGAGGTGGTTTCTGGAAGGGGTGTACGACTGATGCACGACGAGCAGTACTGGGATCTGCTGGAGCTCCTGATCCCGTTGCCGCGCAAGGGTTCCTGATGGGCTGGAACAACCCGCCGGTTCGATGGAAGGAGCTGGAACGCGCTCTTTCCGGCAAACCCGTCGAGCAGAAACCCGACGGCGGCGACGGCCCGGGGTGGTCACGCCACCGCGACCGGTACACCGCGCCGCCGGGTTTCGAGCTGCGCGTGGACGAGCTCGCGGTCACCCGCAAGCGCGTGCCGTACGCGGAGCTGCACTGCCACTCCAACTTCAGCTGGCTCGACGGCGCGAGCCACCCCGAGGAGCTCGTCGAGGAGGCACAGCGGCTCAAGCTCGACGCCATCGCGATCACCGACCACGACGGCATGTACGGCGTGGTCCGCTTCGCCGAGGCCGCGAAGGAGCTCGGGATGCACACGGTGTTCGGTGCCGAGCTCAGCATCGGGCTCCGCAAGCCCGCCAACGGCGAACCGGATCCCGAGGGCGACCACCTGCTCCTCCTCGCGCGCCAGCAGGAGGGGTACCACCGGCTGTGCCGCACGCTCACCACCGGCCACCTCCACGACGACGCGGAGAAGGGCAAACCCGTCTACGACCTCGACCAGATCGTCGAGGACACCAAGGGCGAGGTCGTGGTGCTGACGGGCTGCCGCAAGGGAACCGTCCGCAGAGCACTGACCAGAGAGGGACCGGAGGCGGCGTACCGGGAGATCGTGCGGCTCACCGACCTGTTCGGCTCTGGGCGCGTCTACGTCGAGCTGACCGACCACGGACTGCCGGAGGACAGCAGGCGCAACGACCTGCTCTTCGCGATGGCGCAGCAGCTCAAACTCCCCGTGGTGGCGACGAATGCCGTGCACTACGCCACCGCGAACCGCGGCAGGCTCGCCGCCGCCATGGCCGCCGTGCGCGCCAGGAGCAGCCTCGACGACATGGCGGGCTGGTTGCCGCCGTCGCCCGCCGCGTTCCTGCGCAGCGGAGAGGAGATGTGGCATCGGTTCCGGCGTTTCCCCGGCGCCGTGCACAACGCCGCGTTGCTCGGCATGCAGCTGGCGTTCGACCTGAGGCTGGTCGCGCCGAAGCTGCCGCCGTTCGACGTGCCGCCAGGCCACACCGAGAGCACCTGGCTGCGCAAGCTCACCTACGAGGGCGCGCGAAGCAGGTACGACGACGACAACGAGAAGGCGTTCCGGCAGATCGAGCACGAGCTGAAGATCATCGAAGAGCTCGGTTTCCCCGGCTACTTCCTGGTCGTGCAGGACATCGTGAACTTCTGCAAGCGCAACGACATCCTCTGCCAGGGCAGGGGTTCCGCCGCCAACTCCGCGGTGTGCTTCGCGCTCGGCATCACCAACGTCGACGCGGTCCGCTTCGACCTGCTCTTCGAACGCTTCCTCGCCCCCGCCCGCGACGGCCCTCCCGACATCGACGTCGACATCGAGTCCGACCGCCGCGAGGAGGTGATCCAGTACGTCTACGAGAAGTACGGCCGCCGCCACGCCGCGCAGGTCGCGAACGTCATCACCTACCGCGCCCGTTCCGCCGTGCGCGACATGGCCCGCGCCCTCGGCCACTCGCCGGGCCAGCAGGACGCGTGGAGCAAGCAGATAGACAGGTGGGGACCGCTCAGCACCACCACCGACGACTGCGACATCCCGCGTCCGGTGCTGGAACTGTCCGCGCAGCTGGAGAACTTCCCGCGCCACCTCGGCATCCACTCCGGCGGCATGGTGATCTGCCACCGCGCGGTCAGCGAGGTGTGCCCGGTGGAGAAGGCGCGCATGCCCAACCGCACGGTGCTGCAGTGGGACAAGGACGACTGCGCGTCCATCGGCCTGGTGAAGTTCGACCTGCTGGGCCTCGGCATGCTCTCGGCCCTGCACTACGCCATCGACCTCGTGCGCGACCACGAGGGCGTCGACGTGGACATGGGCCGCATCGACCTCACCGACCAACGTGTCTACGAGATGCTGCAGAAAGCCGACTCCGTGGGCGTCTTCCAGGTGGAGAGCCGCGCGCAGATGGCGACGTTGCCGCGTCTGAAGCCGCGCACGTTCTACGACCTCGTCGTCGAGGTGGCCCTGATCAGGCCCGGCCCGATCCAGGGCGGCTCGGTGCACCCGTACATCAGGCGCCGCAACGAGACCGAGAAGTGGGACTACGACCACCCGCTGCTGGAGAACGCGCTCAGGAAGACCTACGGGGTGCCGCTGTTCCAGGAACAGCTCATGCAGATCGCGGTCGACGTGGCCGGCTTCACCGCCGCCGAGGCCGACGAACTGCGCAGGGCCATGGGCGCCAAGCGTTCGACCGCCCGCATGGAACGCCTGCGTGACCGCTTCTACGAGGGCTGCACGGCGAACGGCATCGGCGAGGAACTGGCCGGCCGCATCTACGCCAAGCTGCTGGCGTTCGCGAACTTCGGCTTCCCGGAGTCGCACGCGCTGTCGTTCGCGCATCTGGTGTTCGTGAGCGCGTGGTTCAAGCTCCACTACCCGGCGGCGTTCTGCGCGGCCCTGCTCCGCGCCCAGCCGATGGGCTTCTACTCGCCGCAGTCCCTGGTGGCCGACGCCCGCCGCCACGGCGTCACCGTGCACGGTCCGTGCGTGAACTCGTCACTGCCGTACGCGGGCCTGGAACCCTTCGAGGGTGCCAACGCCGTCCGCATCGGACTGGAGGCGGTGCGCGGGATCGGCACCGCGGACGCTGAGCGGATCGTTGCGGCACAACCGTTCCGCGACATGGAGGACTTCGGCTCGCGGGTGCAGCTCACCACCGCCCAGGTGGAGGCACTGGCCACCGCCGGTGCCTTCTCCTGCTTCGGCCTCGAACGCCGTGAGGCGTTGTGGGCGGCGGGCGCGGTGGCCGCGATCCGGCCGGATCGCTTGCCGGGCACCACGGTCGGGGTGGACGCGCCCTCGTTGCCGGGCATGGACGACGTCGAGCTGGCGGTGGCGGACGTGTGGGCCACGGGCCTGTCGCCGGACAGCTTCCCGACCCAGTTCGTGCGGTCCACGTTGGACTCCATGGGTGCGTTGCCCACCGCCGCGCTGTCCTCGGTCGAGCCGGGGACTCGGGTCCTCGTCGGTGGCGCGGTGACCCATCGGCAACGGCCGGCGACGGCGGGCGGGGTCACGTTCCTCAACCTCGAGGACGAGACGGGGATGGTGAACGTCGTGTGCTCGCCTGGGCTTTGGGCGCGGTATCGACGAGTGGCGCGCAGCAGCGGGGCGATGCTCGTGCGGGGTGTGGTCGAGTCGGCCGAGGGTGTGGTCAGCCTGATGGCGGACCGGTTGCAGCACCTCGACCTGCGCATCCCGTCGAAGTCACGCGACTTCCGCTGATCCTGAAGCGGGTGGCCGGGCTCGCCGAGGCGCTGACCGGCACGGAGTCCGCCGGCACCGCGGACGAACTCGGTCCGCACTGGGAGAGCACCTCCGACCGGTGGGCCAAGGGCATGGATTCCTACGCTGCCGCACTGATCGCGTCGGCCACCACCTACGAGGCACAGGACGAAACCGCTGAACACGGGCTCGGCAGGATGCGGGGCTGCTGATGGTCACCTGGGCTGACGTCCGGCAGTGGCAGCCGGATGTATCGGGCAGGTCGGTGATCACCTGGCCGCGCAGAACAGGCAGGTGGTCGGTCTCCAGGACGAGCTCGACGCAGCATCGCCCGTCGGCTGGACCGGCAACGCGGCGGAAGTGGCGGCCAAGGACCTCCGCCTCCGTAGTCAGGAGCTCGAGGAGCTCGCCGCGCGGCTGTCAGCAGCGGTGAAGGTCATCGACTGATCCGTGCGGCCGCTATCGACACCGAGCTGAACCCGGTGCTCAGACGCATCCTGTCCAGCGAGATCGTGCGGATGGCGGGCCTCGGTCAGTCGCCGCGCTCGGTGACGGTAAGTACCGCGCGGACGTGGTCCTGCGAGCGCAGGACGGCGCCATCACCATGACCAACCCGGACGGAAGTTCCGCCGGCGGGTGACGCCACGAGGGCATGGCCGAGGATGCAGGATTCGAACCTGCGCGGCGCCCGCGCCGACCACCGTTTTCGAGACGGATGCCTTACCGGGCTCGGTCAATCCTCCAAGTGCTGCGTGGCTCCCCGGGGAGTCGAACCCCGTCCTCCGGATCTTCACCCCGGTGCTCTGCCAGTTGAGCTGAAGAGCCTGGTGCGCCCCGATGGAGCGCCAGTCGGATGCCCGCGAGTCGAACGCGGTGTGTCCTCATCCCAAATGAGGCGGGTTGCCGTCTCCCTCGCATCCGTTGGTGCGCCCAGGCCGGCCTGGGCGACTGCGCTCACGACGGGACTCGAACCCGCGAATCGCCGCATCGACAATGCGGTGCCCTAGCCGCTGGGCCACGTGAGCTTCGTACCCCTGCCAGGAGTCGAACCTGGACTTCGGCGTTCGTAGCGCCGCGCTCTTTCCATTGAGCTACAAGGGTGCGGTGAAGCGGAAAAAGAAATGTGTGCGCGGAATTAAGAAAGCCGCCCCGATCGGTTTCCCGATGGGGCGGCTCCCTTGGTCACGACCTGGATCTCAAGTCACGGCAGGGAGCCATTTTCGCAGGTGAACGACGCGAACGGGCGTCGTGAGCCGCGATCGTCAGACGGTCGCGCGTCAGCGAAAGCAGCACTGTCAAAGCGCTCCACTCGCATCTGCTGGCTCGTCATGACGTTCCCCTTCGGCTTGATGATGGGCCAAGTATTACGGGCGCACACGGCGTGCGTCAATCATTTTTAAGGGCGTTCGTAAGTCATGAACGAAACGCCGCTCTCGAACAGGCGCGCGTCGGTGCGCTTGAACCGCGTGATGTCGGCCTTCCCGTCGAACAGCTGGATCCCGCGGCCGAACACGACCGGGTGGATCTTGAGGAGCAACTTGTCGATCAACGGCAGCAGTTCGGCGGCCAGCTTGCCTCCGCCGCACAGCCAGATGTCGAGGCCGTCCTCTTCCTTCAGCTCCCGCACGCGGCCGGCGACGTTCTCGCGGATGAGCTCGACGTCGTCCGGTGTGTCGAGCTCCTGCGACGTCACCACGAACTGCCGCAGGTGGGCGTAGGGCGAGGCGAGTCCGCCCGGCACCTGGTAGGTGTTGCGCCCCATGAGCACCGTGTCGAAGTTCGGGTTCGGTGCGTCCAGCAGGCCCAGTGCCTCCCGGAACTGGGTGGGCAGCGTGTCCGGGTACTCGGCGTTGATGCCGGCCATGTGGTCGCCTTCGAAGATGAACCCGTCGAAGGTCCCGTCCTCGGCCGCGATGAACCCGTCCAGCGTCACTGCCACGTAGTAGACGAGCTTTCGCATACAGATCAAATCCCCTCAGTGTTCGATTGCCGCTGCTCCGCAGACGGCGGCGAGTTCGTCTGGAAGTCGGCCGCCATGAACTCGCTTCAACCACGACAACTGTAGTACTATGCCTGTAGTGGTTGTCAAGGAGGAATCGTGGTCCGGAACGAAGCACGGCGAACCGCCCTGTTGGACGCGGCGATCGACGTCCTGGCGGAAGAGGGTGCGCGGGGGCTGACCTACCGCGCGATCGACGCGAAGGCCGGGGTGCCGGCGGGCACGGCCTCGAACTACTTCGCGAGCCGCGACGACCTGATGTCGGAGGTGGCGATCAGGGTGACCGAGCGGCTCATGCCGTCCGACGAGTCGATCGCGGAGTCGCTCGCGCTGCCCCGCGACAAGTCGCTGAGCGTCAAGTTCATGCACGACATCATCAAGCGGGCGGACGCCGACAAGACCAGCTACCTGGCGTTGATGGAGCTGAGGCTGGAGGCCACGCGCAGGCCGGACCTCCGCACCGCGCTCACCAGGACGATGGCAGACAACCTCGAGTTCAACATCGCGTTCAACGAGGACTCGAAGCTGCCGGGCGACCGGATGACTGTCATCCTCATGTACTTCGCGATGACGGGGCTGATCTACGAGCGGCTGACGCTGCCGGGCATCGTGGAGCCGATGGACCTCGACGAAGTCGTCGAGGTCCTCGTCGACCGCGCCATCGGCCCGAGCTAGCGACTCAGCGGGCCGCCGGTGATCGTCAGAGCCACGGCGATCACCACGATGCCCAGCGTCGAGTACAGGAATGCGTCCATGCCACGGCCGCGGATCTTGATCAGCCCGGCCTGCTCGTCGGTCACGAGGATCCGCAGGACGGCCGCCACCAGCAGCGACACGCCGAGCAGCACGGCGCCCTGCCGCCAGTGGTACTGGAAGATCCGCACCAGCCCGAGCACGCTGATCCCGAGCACCAGCGCGAACGGCAGGTGCTTCGCGGGACCCGAGCGCCAGCGCTGTTCCGGCATGAGCGCCTCTGCGTCAGACCGCTGCATGGGCGCGCTCGGCGGCTTCGACGGTGTTGGTCAGCAGCATCGCCACGGTCATCGGGCCGGCGCCGCCGGGGATCGGGGCCAGCCAGCCGGCGACCTCGCGGACGTCGGGAGCCACGTCGCCGACCAGACCGGCCTCGGTGCGGGTGATGCCGACGTCGATCACCGCCGCGCCCGGCTTGACCATGTCCTTGGTGATCAGGCCCGCGCTGCCGGCGCCCGCGATCACGATGTCCGCGCGGCGCACCTCGGCGGCGAGGTCCTTGGTGCCGGTGTGGCACAGCGTGACGGTGGCGTTCTCGCTGCGGCGGGTGAGCAGCAGGCCGATCGGGCGGCCCACGGTGACACCGCGGCCGACCACGGTGACGTTCGCGCCCGCGAGCGGCACGTCGTAGCGGCGCAGCAGCTCCACGATGCCGCGCGGCGTCGCGGGCAGCGGGGCCTCGATGCCGAGCACCAGCTTGCCCAGGTTGACCGGGTGCAGGCCGTCGCCGTCCTTGGCCGGGTCGATGCGCTCCAGGATCGGGCCGGCGTCGAGGTGCTTGGGCAGCGGCAGCTGCACGATGTAGGCGGTGACCTCGGGGTTGGCGTTCAGCTCGTCGATGACGGCCTCCAGCTCCTCCTGCGTGGTCGCCTCCGGCAGGTCGCGGCGGATCGACTTGATGCCGACCTTCTCGCACGCCCTGTGCTTGCCCTTCACGTACGAGTGCGAACCGGGGTCGTCCCCCACCAGCACGGTGGCCAGACCCACCGGCACCGGCAGCGCGGCGACCCGCGCCTTGAGGTCCTCGAACAGCGCGTTCCGGGTTTCGTTGCCGTTGAGCAGCGTCGCAGTCACGGTCTCATCTTCCCACTGGGCAGCGCGGCCACGCCCACCGACACCAGCGTCAGCACCACGCCGATCACCGTCGGCAACGCCAGGTGCCCGCTGAACGCGTCCAGCAGCACGGCCCCGACGAGCTGCCCGCACACCGCGCACAACCCGACCATCAGCACGCCGATGAACCGCACGGACACGATCGCGCCACCCACGCCGACGATGCCGAGCAGCCCGCCGAGGTAGAGCCACCACTGCGCGGGGAACTCGGCCACCCGGCGGGCGGCCACGAGGTTCACGAGCAGCAGCGCCGCGGTGCCAGTGGTGAAGTTCACCAGAATGGTGGTCACCGAGTGTCCGGCGGCCTCGCGGACCAGCCCGTTCACCGCCTGCTGCCAGCCCATCAGCAGCCCGGCGACCAGCGGCAGCACGGCGAGCCACAACGAACCGGGTGACGTGAACCGGTGCGACACGGCGACCACCACCGCGACCACGCCGACCGCCGCCCCGAGCCCTCTGGTCACCGTGAACGGCTTCGGCTCACCGGGTCCCATCCCGCTCCGGTCCACGACCAGGCTGCTCACCACCTGGCCGACGACCACCGCGACCGTGAACACCGCCACACCGATGGTCGCGATCGCGATGCCCTGCGAGGCCACCAGGAACGCGCCCGAGAGCCCGCCGACGCACTCCCACCAGCGAATCCGGCGGCTGACCAGCGACTCCCGCAACCGCGCCAGCCCGTCCCTCCCGGACTGTCGCGACAGGACCACCACGACCAGCACGAGCCACCCGCCGCCGAAGGAGATCAACGCCGCCAGGAACCCGTTCTGCAACGACTGCGCCAGGGTTCCGTTGACCCGCCCCTGGACCGCGATGGCCACTCCGCCGACCGCCGCCAGCAGGCCTCCGGTCAACTGCGCGGACCGCGACAAAGCTCCTCCAGCCGAGACGGGGGTGTTCTTGATCAGCTTTAACCGGGGAGGTCCACCGCGTTATGGTCGGGCCTCCACCGTTCGGCGCAGCGGCGGGGGACGTGTGCGATCCGGCGACTTGCAGGGGAAGATGTTGGCGTGTCCGAGCCGAAGCCGTTGAACCCTACCGAGCAGGACGCTCTGGTTAAGCAGATCGGCCTGACTCTCATGCGGGCCGCGCCGGAGGACTGGCGCAGCGTGATCGCGCAGTACCGAGCCACGGGCCGGTACTTCGAGCTGGAGGCCGAGCTGCGGCTGCAGGACGGCACTTCGCACTCCTGGGCGCCGCCGCAGGACGTGGCCTCGCTGTTCGCCCGGCTGCGGGCGGGCATGCATCGCGAGGGGCGGGGCAGCTGGACGAACGCCCGCTACCAGCTCGATCACCCGTCGAGCTACAACCTCGACTTCGACCGCGCCGAGCCGAGCTGGCAGACGCCTCCTCCGCAGCAGGCGTACTTCGACGAGATGCGGTTCTTCCCGCGCGTGGACGAGAACGTCCCCGACTGGCTGCGCCGCAGGTTGAACCCGCCGACGCCGGTGTTCCGCACCGTCCGCGTGTTCGACGGCGCCGGTCCCGGCGGCCGTCCCTCGGTCAACCGGCCACCGGTGCCGGAGCCCGAGGTCGCGCCGCTGCTCGCGTACCTGTCGAACGCGCCGGTCGCGGTCGCCGGGCGCGGCTTCGACGCCGACGTCCTGCACCCCGACTCGCCGCAGGTCGTGCCGTCCGGATTCCAGACCGACGGCGCGTGGATCTGGCCTGCGGGAGTCTCGTACTACCTGCGCAAGTACGGCGTGCCGCCGGAGCCCGAGCTGGTTGAACGCGCCAGGGCCGCCGGTTTCAGCCTGCCGGAGGTCTCCGAGGAGTCGAGGCTCGCCGCCGCCGCGAACCTCGGCGCGCCGGCCGCGCCTCCCGGCACCCAGCTGCTCGAGCCGGAGCCAGTGCCGGAGCCGGAACCCCAGCCTCAGTCCGACGCGACGATGTACGTGGCGCAGCCGAAGTTCGAGGACGAGGAGGGGCCGGAGGAGTACGACTTCGAGCCGCTGGTGCCCGAACCGCAGGCCGCCGAGGTCACCACCGAGCAGCCGCAGGTCGAGGACGAGCAGGAGTCCGGCGGCGTCGGCCCCACGGTCGCGGTGCCGGTGCAGCCCGGAGACGGTCCGCCCTATCGGGTGGTCTTCGACTCCGACGGTGTGCCCGACCACGTCGACGAGCGGCGCCTGCGCGACACCTACGGCGCCGGCATGGACCTCTTCGCCCCGCACGCGAGCGAGACCGAGGAACCCGAGCCCGTCGCGGAGATCGTCGCCGACGAACCGAACGAAACGGACCTCGGCCACGAAGACGACGCCGTGGACGTTGGCGACGAACCCGAGATCCCGACCGCGGGCCCGGACGAGCCGGAGCTCCTCACGCACCACCGCGAGGAGGAGCGCACGGACAGCCTCGTCGCCGAGACCGAGGAACGCCCGCGCGACGTCATGCAGGACACGATGGCGTGGAGCCCGGTCCTCGACGAGCCGCTGGAGACCGCGGCCGAGGTCACCGAGGAGCACCCGGTCGTCGCGGTCGCCGAGGACGAGCCGGACCTGGCGGAGGACGAGATCGAGTCCACCGCCGCGTTCGAGCCCCAGGCCTTCGACCAGCAGCCGTTCGAACAGCAGAAGTTCGAGCAGCAGGCGTTCGAACAACAGCCCTTCGAGCCCCAGTCGTTCGAACCGGAGCCCGTCCCCGAGCCCTCGCCGGTGGCGCCTCCCGTGGTGCCGGTGCCGGTGCCCGCGCCTGCCCACGTCGAGGAGACGACCGAGTTCGACGCGGCGCTGTTCAACGAACCGGAGCCGGAACCCGAACCCGAGCCGGAACCGGTGAAACCGCCGCGCACCGTCACGCCGGAGGAGGACCGCGAGCTGGCTGGCACCCGCCGCGCGCTCGACGACCTCAACGTGCCGCACGGCGTGTACCGGATCGGCGAGCCGGCCGACCGCACCTGGACGCTGCGCCTCGACGGCGACAGCTGGGAGGTGTGCTGGTTCGACCACGGCCCGAAGAGCCCCGTGCGCTTCGACAAGGTCGAGGACGCCTCGGCGTACCTGGTCGGCAAGCTGGTGCTGGGCAACTTCCGCACGATCGTGCGGACGCCGCCCCCGCCTCCGCCGCCGCAGCGCCCGATGGCCAACGGTTTCCGCGAGGAGCCGCGCCGCCCCGTCCCGCCGCAGCGCCCGCCGATGCCTCAGCCGCAGGCACAGCAGGCTCCGCCGCTTCCGCCACCACCGCAGGCCCCGGCACCCGCACCGGTGCCCGCACCGGCACCGGTGGCTGCCGCGGTCGCGCAGGAGGAGCCGTCGAAGCGGAAGTTCCCGATCACCCCGCTCGCCGGCGAACCGCCGCTGACGCTGTTCCGTCACAAGCAGATGTTCGAGCTGCCGGCGGGCACCGAGGTCGACCGCTACGGCGACCAGAGCGGCAACCTCGTCTACGTGGCGGGCACGCCGTTCCCGGAACGCAGCCTCGTGCCGGCGTGGATCAACCGCCCGTACCGCGTGTACCGGTTGCGCCGCCCGCTCGAGGTGCTGACCGGCGTCGCGGTGCCGTGGTTCGAGCAGCCCGGTGGCGGTACCGCCTACCTGCTGCCGAAGGCGATCGAGGAGATGGTCGCGGACGGCGTCCTCGTGGAGATCACGGGCTCGGCCGACAACTGACGCCCGTCCGCGTGTGGCCAGGCCTGCGATCCTGGCCACACGCGAGCAGCGGTTTTATTTCGAGACGGCGCGGTTCTATGTTCCTCGCCGTGTTCAGATCTGGGGGACGCCGGCGTGCCGCCGTGCTCACGGCCGCCGTCGGCGCAGGAATCATCGTGCCCGCGCAACCCGCGCAGGCTGTCAACTGGATCCCGGCAGCGGCGTTTGCCACGTGCGTCACGGACGTACCGGTGTTCGCCGCACGGGACAACGGCGAGCTGTGGCTCTATCCGCACCAGGGGACCAGGTCCGGGAAACCGACCTGGGGTCAGGCGCGGCAGGTCGGCTCCGGGTGGAACGGCCGCACCATGGCCGGGCCGAGCGGGCAGGTCTACAGCGTTGAGACCGGCGGAGCGCTGAAGCGGTTCGCCTGGAACGGCACCGGCTGGGACAACGGCACCGGTTCCCTGCTCGCGCAGGGCTGGGAACGGTTCGCCACCACCGCGCGTGACCTCGTCACCGTCGACGCCGTCGGTGACATCTACCGCGTGGACGCCGACGGCACGCTGCGCCGGTTCGCGCACGACGGTGCCAAGTGGACGGTCGACGGCCAGGAGCTCGCCAAGGGCTGGGACCGCTACACCGACGAGTACGGTACGTTCCAGATCCGCGACTCGCTGTTCGCGGGGCCAGGTGGCTTCCTGCACTTCGAGTCGGCCTGGCAGGTCACGCCGGACGGTCTGCGGCTCACCACGATCATCCCGAAGGGGTAGCGCGATGATGCAGGTGCCGTCCGACGACGAGTTCGTCGACGCGTTCGGCGTCGCCCCCGAGGCCGAGGACGAGCCGTGGATCAAGGTCGTCCGGATCGAGGACGTGCTTGTCTCGTTCGACGAGC
This sequence comes from Lentzea atacamensis, assembly GCF_003269295.1. Classification (GTDB taxonomy): domain Bacteria; phylum Actinomycetota; class Actinomycetes; order Mycobacteriales; family Pseudonocardiaceae; genus Lentzea; species Lentzea atacamensis. The sequence goes on from NZ_QLTT01000002.1 coordinate 891,047, forward strand.
ACGCCGCTTCCGTGCGGGTGCGGTGGTTCCAGGGTGACGAGCCGGTGGTCGATCTCTACCGCGAGGACGCGAACCGGCTGCGCGTGTGGTCCGGTGACGGCGAGTCGCACGTCGCCGTGGACTTCGGGGACGGGGAGATGCGCGTGCGCATCCACCCGTCCGTGCGCATCACGTCACGACACAACTAGTCCGTGGGCGGCCGCGAAAGCGATCGCCTGATCGACGTCGATGAGTGCTCCGGCGAGCTTGGCCTGCCGGAGCCCGTTCGCGTCCACCTTCGCCCCGCGCAGGTCCGCGCCCTCCAGCTTGGCGTCGAGCAGCCGCGCGCCCATCAGGTCCGCCTCGGCGAGGTCGGTGTTGCGCAGGTCGGCCTCGCTGAGGTTCGTCTCGCGGAACCGCTGCCCGTTCAGCTTCAGGTCGTACAGCGGCGCCTTCACGAACGACGCCAGCGTGAAGTCCACCTCGGTGAAGGTGATCGGCCGCAGCACGCAGTCGACGAAGTTCGAACCCATGAGGCTGCACGAGGTGAAGGTCGACCTCGTCAGCACCGTGCGGTCGAAGGTGCACTGCCGGAAAGCGGTCGCCTGGTGCTTCGACTCACCGAGGTCCGTCCGGGTGAAGTCGCAGCGGGTGAACGTGCAGCCAGAGGTCACGAGCTCGCGGAGATCGGCTTCGGTGAAGTCGCAGTCGGTGAAAGACCGCTTCTCCCAGTGCTGGCCCGGCAGGTTGGCGTCGGCGTAGTCGGCATCGAATTCCGGCGCGATCTCTTCCGAAGGGTTGTCCACTCTCACACTCTGCCACTGTCCACGTGTTGGTAACGTGCGGGACGCCGGGCGACCTGCCCGACGTCAACGAGGACCGTCATTCGGGAAGGCTCATGACCCGCACGCCCGTGAACGTCACTGTCACCGGTGCAGCCGGCCAGATCGGCTACGCACTGCTCTTCCGCATCGCTTCCGGCCACCTGCTGGGCCCGGACACCCCGGTCAACCTGCGCCTGCTGGAGATCACCCCGGCGCTGAAGGCCGCAGAGGGCACCGCGATGGAGCTCGACGACTGCGCCTTCCCGCTGCTCAAGGGCATCACGATCACCGACGACGCGAAGACCGCGTTCGACGGCGTGAACGTGGCCCTGCTCGTCGGCGCCCGCCCCCGCACGAAGGGCATGGAGCGCGGCGACCTGCTGGAGGCCAACGGCGGCATCTTCAAGCCTCAGGGCGAGGCGATCAACGCCGGCGCCGCGGACGACGTGAAGGTGCTCGTGGTCGGCAACCCGGCCAACACCAACGCCCTCATCGCCCAGCAGCACGCGCCGGACGTCCCGCGCGAGCGCTTCACCGCGATGACCCGCCTGGACCACAACCGCGCCCTGTCGCAGCTCGCCAAGAAGCTGGGCGTCGCGGTCACGGACATCAAGAACATGACGATCTGGGGCAACCACTCGGCCACCCAGTACCCGGACCTGTTCCACGCCAAGGTCGGCGACAAGACCGCCGCCGAGGCCGTGAACGACCAGGCGTGGCTCGAGAACGACTTCATCCCGACCGTCGCCAAGCGCGGTGCGGCGATCATCGAGGCCCGTGGCGCCTCCTCGGCCGCTTCGGCCGCGAACGCCGCCATCGACCACATCTACGACTGGGTCAACGGCACCGAGTGGACCTCGATGGCCATCCCGTCGGACGGCTCGTACGGCGTGCCCGAGGGCATCATCTCGTCGTTCCCGGTCAAGTGCTCCGGCGGCAGCTACGAGATCATCCAGGGCCTCGAGATCGACGAGTTCTCCCGCGCCCGCATCGACGCTTCCGTGGCCGAGCTGGTCGAGGAGCGCGACGCGGTGAAGGGCCTCGGCCTGATCTGATCCGTGGCAATGTGGGGCACGTGCGGATTCCATGGGACGTGCCCCAGCCACAGATCTCCGATGACGTGCACCCTGCGCTCGCCGATGCCGCCCGCGCGGCGTCGGCGGCGTACGGGCGCGCCCGCTCGTTGCACACGCGCCTCGAACTCCGCGAAGAAGTGGCGGACGGCGCCGACGGAACACCGACGATGCGCGTCGATCGCATCGTCGAGGACGCGGTGCTGGAGTCCATCCACCGCAACCGCGTGAACCTGCTCTCCGAGGAAGCCGGGTTCGTCGACAACGGTTCCTCGATCACCCTGGTCATCGACCCGGTCGACGGGTCGGCGAACGCCGCGTTCGGCGTTCCTCTCTCCTGCTTCGCCGGTGCGCTCGTCGAGGACGGCACGGCCAAAGAAGCGTTGACGACGTGGTTCGACACAGGCCGTGCGTGGCATGCGCGCACAGGAGTTCCGACGTCGTTCCGCACGACCGGACGTACAACTCTGGATGGCGCGTCCGTCTGCCTGATGCGTCCCAAGACCGGCACGCAGGACGCGTGGCTGCGCATCGCGAACCGCGCCGACCGCATCCGGGTGCTGTGCACGACCTGCCTGGAGACGATGCTCGTCGCAGAGGGCACCGTCGACGCCTTCATCGACCCCGGCACCGACACGCACCGGATCATGGACCTCGCGACGGCACTGGTCACCGTGCCCGCGGCGGGCGGGGTGCTGGTCGACCTGCGCGGGCGGCCGTTCACGTTCGAACCCGACCTGACCCACCGGTGGTCAGGCGTGGCGGCAGCGACTCCTCAGCTCGCCGAGGAGTTGATCAGCACGGTCCTGGGTTAGATCTCTCCGCGCGGCTCGACGATGCAGTCGGGACCGGGGAAGACCAGGCCCTCGTGGCCGTCGTTGAAGCGGACCAGATACGGCGGCTGGCCGTCGGTCCCGCGCACTTCGAGGATCTCGCCCAGACGCTCCTCGAGCCCCACTGAGCGGCTGTGGACGTGGAGCCTGTCACCAACTGTTGCGTGCATGTGCTGCGACACCTCCGGTGTGCGGCGTGAGGCATGGCGCGTTGAACGCGTTAAAGCCTAGGCCGACACCGGAGGCGCGCAACAGGGCTCAAGTGCTCATCCGCCGCAGGCCGTGGAAACCTTCTCGACGAGCGCGGCCTTCTGCGTCACCCAATCGGCTGCGGAGTTGACGTTCTGCATCCCGTTCGCGGCTTCCTCGAGCGCCTTCCTCACCTGCTCGTCGGGCGAGGAGGTCGCGAGCTTCTCCAGCTCGGCGGCCTTGGCCTTGGTGTCCTCCAGCGCCTTCTGCGGGTCGCTCATGTCCGGCGAGAAACCCACCAGCTGGATCGCGTCAGCGCACAGCTTCACCTTGTCCGCGGTGTCACTGACGCCCTGGATCGTGTCGCAGGCCGTCAGGCCACCCAACGCGATGACGGCTGCCGCCAGCGGTCCGACTAGGCGCATTCGCTCTCCTTCTGCCCGATGTGTCCGTTTGTGTTGCTTACGACTCTACCGATGTACATCCTGCGCGACCTCGCGTTGGTAGAGCTTCCGAACAACGTCGTCGATCTGCGGTTCGACCACGGCGAGATCGTGCACCTCGACCTGGCGCACCACCTGAGTGATCAACTGAGCCGCCGTCGTCTCCGCTCGTCTGAACGTGAGGTGGTGTCGCATTCCGTTGGCCTCGCTGCGCACCGCTGTCACTCCGGGGACGTCCGGCGCTGGTCCGGGTTCCCTGAGGTCGATGACGAGCTCACGCTCCGGGGTGACTTCGGCCCGCAGCTCGTCGAGCGGCCCGTCGGCGAGCACCCGGCCGTGGTCGATCACCATCAGCCGAGGGCAGAGCCGCTCGATGTCGTCCAGGTCGTGCGTGGTGAGCAGAAGCGTCGTGCCGCGGCGGGTGTTGATGTCCTTCAGGAACTCCCGCAGGCGTTCCTTCGACTCCAGGTCCAGGCCGATGGTCGGTTCGTCGAGGACGAGCAGTTCCGGGGCGTGCAGCAGTGCCGCCGTGATCTCGCCGCGCATCCGTTGCCCGAGCGACAGCTGCCGAACCGGGGTCATCAGAAGCTCCTGCAGGCCGAGGAGCTCGACGCACTCCTCGAGCCTCACCCCGTAGTCCCGCGCGGACACGCGGTAGATGGACTTCAGCAGGTCGAAGCTGTCCTTGAGCGGCAGGTCCCACCAGAGCTGGCTGCGCTGGCCGAACACGACGCCGATGCGTTTGGCGAGATCGCGTCGCTCCTTCGCCGGATCCACACCGCTGACCTGGATGTGGCCGCTGGTCGGCACCAGGATCCCGGTCAGCATCTTGATCGTCGTGGACTTGCCGGCACCGTTCGGCCCGACGTACCCGACGGCTTCCCCCGCCTCGACCCCGAACGTGACCCCGTCGACCGCGGTGACCGTCTTGTAGTTGCGCCGCAAGCCTTTGGACGTGGCGACCTTGAACTCCCTGCGGAGCTCCCTGACCTCGATCATGATCCCGTTCCCCGGTAGTGCCTGACCGCGAACCGCCACACGAGCCCGGCTGCCGCCGCAGCGAGTGCCGCGACGAGCGGTGATGTCCAGCCGACCCAGCCCGGCAGGCCGAGCGGATCCTGTTTCCCGAGCAGCGCGAGGCTCGGGTAGTACGCGACGAACGCACCCGGCACGATGTACGCCATCACCCAGCGCAGCGGCCGCGAGTAGACGTTGGTCGGGTACGACGTGAAAGCGTTGCTGCCGTAGGTGACCGCGTTGGCGAACTCGCGTCCGTCGACGATCCAGAAGCAGGTCGAACACGCGACCACCCAGACCGAGCTGTAGATGACCGCGCCCGCCACCGGTGTCGCGATGGTCAGCACGACCTTCGCCGGAGACCAGTCGATGGGGACGTTCGCCAGCGCGTAGCCCATCACCGCGAGCCCGCCGGTGATGCGCCCGATCCTGCGCAGCCGGATGTCGGAGCACATGATCTGCGGCAACGTGCCGAGCGGCCGCATCAGCAACACGTCGAAGCTGCCGGTGCGGATGTACGTCGGCAGGTTGTCGAGCTGACCGGCGAAGAGGTCCGCGACCCCGAACGCCGCGCCGGCGAACGCGTACATCAGCAGCACTTCGTTCTTGGTGAACCCGCCGAGCGCGTGGATCTGGGTGAAGAGGATCAGGATGACGAGCAGCTCGTAGCACTGCGCGATCACCTGCGTGAGGAAGTCCATCGCGAACGACGCGCGGTAGGACATCTGGCTCCGCAGCCGGGCGCCGATGAGCTTCGGGTAGATGGTGTCAGCCACCCTGCACCACCACCTTGCGCACCGCTCGCTGCAGCGCGAAGTGGCCGATGGCGAGCACGGCCGCGGCCCAGAACAGTTGGTACAGCAGGAGTTTCACCACGTTCCCGTGCCCGAGGAACACGTCGATCGGCGCCTGCAGCAACGCGGGGAACGGCGTCATCCACAGCACCTCCCGCGCCCACTCGGGGAAGAACGCGATCGGCACGGTCAGCCCGCAGAGCAGACCGGACGTGACGTTCCAGAACCCGTACAGGCCGCGGTTGTCGATCAGCCAGAACGCGCTGAGCTCCACCAGGAACCGCACCCCGAAGCTGGTGACGAGCGCGATGACCGCGCTGACCCCGAACAGCGGCCATTGGTGGGCGTGCGCGGGGAACTGGAACGGGAACAGCAGCATGCCGAACACCGCCGGCGGCGCGAGCCTCGTCAGGAACGCGTATCCGCCGCGGCCGATGTCCTCGGCGAGGAGAGCGCCCTGGAGGTGCCATGGCCGATAGAGGTCTACTACCACGTCACCGGATCGCACGCGCTCGGCGAGCTCGTTGTTCCCCCACAGCAGGACGAACCCGAGCAGCCCCTGCCCGATCCAGACGTACGTGTTGGTGGCAGCGACGTCGTAGTCCGCGATCTCGCCGTTCGCCGCCTTGAGAGCGGCGACGAGGATGGCGACCCGCAGCAGGCCGAACACCACGTTCGTGGTCATTCCGGCCAGCATCGCTTGTCGGTAGGTCGAGTACCTTCGGAATCCAGCAATGATCAAATCGGCGTGGACACGCACGTCGTTCTACGTTAGTGACCGTCGCAAGTGGATTTGTTCAACTGCCGAACGCACTGGTCACGACCTCGCCGACCTCGGGTTCGGAGCCGAGGCAGAGGAAGTAGTTGCGCGTGCCGTCCTTGAACCCGACGGCGGTGATCTCCCAGCCGGTGGTGTCGACGGTCGGCCGCGTGTTGGCCTTCATCATCGCGGGCGTGCAGACGTTCCTCACCTCGGAGGAAGCCAGCAGCTCGTCGGAGTCGACCGCGGGGATCTCGCCGGAGAGCCAGCCGCCCGCGAACGACTCCCAGTAGTGCAGGTCCGCGCAGCTGCCGACCTTCCGCGCCGTGGCGGGCATGCCGCCGATGCTGGTGACACCGCGGAAGCAGGTCGACTTGTCGACGCAGAACCCTCCCTCGCACTTCTTGAGGAACGGCGGGATGTCCTCCGCCCCACCCGGCTGCGTGGTCGCGGGGCCAGGCCCCTGCGCACCGGCCTTCTCGTTGCCGAAGAGACTCCACATCAGCGCACCCGCGCCCACCACCACGACGAGTGCGGCGGCCGCGAGGGCCGGCCAGGCCTTGCGCTTCTTCCCGGCTGACGGCGAGACGGGCAGCTGGGTGAGACCGCGCAGCTCGTCGCGGAACTGCGCCGCGCTCGGCGTGCGCAGGTTGGCGTCGGGGTGCAGCGCCCGCGCGATGGCCTCGTGCAGTGCCGGCGGCACACCGTTGACGGCGGTCACCGGCCTGCGCAGCACCTCACCGAGCTGGTCGAACGACGTGACGGGCCACGGCACCGGTCGCGGCGGCTTGCCCGCGAGCAGCGTGTAGAGCGTGGCGGCGAGCGAGTAGACGTCGGCCTGCGGCGTGGGTTCGGCCATGGCGAACGCTTCCGGCGGCGCGTAGCTGGGGCTCAGGGCGTCACGCGTGACCGTGCTGCCGCCCTGCGCGTCCAGCAGCGCCGCGAGCCCGAAGTCGGCGAGCTTCGGCGTGCCGTAGCGGTCGACGAGGATGTTGCCGGGCTTGATGTCCCGGTGCAGCACGCCTTCCGCGTGCGCGGCGCTCAGTGCGTCGGCGAGCTTGATGCCGAGATCGCGCACCTGCTCGTGCGGCAACGGCCCGCGCTGGTCGAGCTGGTCGGCGAGCGAACCACCCGTGCACAGCTCCATGACCATGTACGGCGTGCCGTGGGCGGTGATGTTCGCGTCGTGCACCCCGACGACGTGCGGATGCCCCGACAGCTTCGCCGCGGCGTGCGCCTCCCGGATGAACCGCCGCCGATCCCGCTCATCCGCGAGCACCCGGTTGTCGATCTTGACCGCGACGTCGCGGCCGAGCTGGGCCTGATGGGCGCGGTAGACGGTCGCGAACCCGCCGGCGCCCAGGGGTCTCAGGTCGGTCAGGCCGGGGATGTGGGGTGCGGTCACTCGCAGCAGCCTAGTGACGCACCCCGACAATCCCGCTCAGGCAGCGCAGTTCAGCAAACCGCTGCGCAACGCGTGGCCGTTCGTGTTGTTGTCATCCGCCCACAGCACGACCTTCTTGCCGCTGACACAGCTGGGCGAGATCGCGAACCCCTCCAGGTTCACGTTCGGCAGCCTGGCCGGCCGGTCGTACGTGGCCGTGACACGGAACTTCCCGCTGCTGATGGCCAGCGTCGTCGTGCGCCCGCTGCAGTTGTTGTCACAGGCCGCCCACAGCTTGCCTCCGTTGAACTCCAGGTCCATCACCTGGCTGTGCCCGCTCGCGAACCTGCTCAGCAGCTTGGCGTCCGTGCCCTGCAACGCGTACACGTACACCTCGCCGGTGGCCTCGAGCCCGACGAAGAACAACCCGCCACCGTGGCCGGGGTAGTCCGCGGGGTTGTAGGTCTTGCCGCTGTCGTCCTTGAAACCGTTCTGCGTGAGGAACGAGTCCGGCACCCAGGAGATGGCTTCTGGCCCGTCGTTGGGGTCGACCTCGGGCATGCCGCCGAGCTCCCACTCGGCGATCGCGTTGCCGCCGGTGCCGTACTTGAGAATCATCGGCCTGCTGACGTCACCGTTGTCGTTGTCGCGCTCGATCGCGACGAAGAGCCCGTCCGGCGTGGAGACCACGGCCTCGGCGTCCGGGTCGCCCTGCCCGTCCGCGAAGTTGAGCGACCGCTTCTGGTCGACCTTCCAGCCCGTACCGCTGGGCACGAGCCGGTAGAGCGTGGAGGGCCCGTTCTTCACCGCCCACACCACGTTCGGGTTCTCGAAGGACAGCCCGCTGAGGTTGGTCCCGAACACGTTCGTGCCGTCGGCGGTCCTCGTCGCGGAGTCTCCCGGCCACGTGGTGGCAGCCCCGGCGGAAGCGCCCGACAGGCCGAACGCGATGATCGCGAACACGCCAATTGCCTTGATGCGCAACGAAACGCCCTTTCTCCCCCGAGGCGCGCGACCGCACCTCGTCGAGCTGGCGGCGTTCGTCCAGTGGACCAGAAGGGTTCCGAAGGCGCTACTTGCCCTTGGCCGCGGCCTTGGCTGCCTTCTTGAAGTCCCGCACCTCGAGCAACGACTTCTGGTCCGTCACGTCAGCGACGCTACGTCGGCTTCCGTCCTCGCCGTAGTGCCCGGCGGCCTCACGCCACCCGTCCGGCGTGACGCCGAACTGCTTGCCCAAAAGGGCCAGGAAGATCTTCGCCTTCTGGTCCCCGAACCCCGGCAACGCCTTGAGCCGCTTGAACACCGCGGCCCCGTCCCCGTCGGCCCAGATCCGCGTGACGTCCCCGTCGTAGTGCTCGACGACGTACTGCGACAGCGCCTGCACCCGCTTGGCCATCGAACCGGGGAACCGGTGCACGGCGGGCGGGGTGGCCATGATCGTGGCGAAGGCCTCCGGGTCGGCCTCGGCGATGCGGTGCACGTCCAGGCCGTCCATGCGGTCGGCGAGGACCTTGGGGCCGGAGAAGGCCTTCTCCATCGAGATCTGCTGGTCGAGCAGCATGCCGAGCAACAACGCGAACCGGTCTTCTGCCAGGAGGGCGTCGGCTTCGGGGTTCTGCGCGAGGCACACCGTGCGGGTCATGGCGGCAATCCTGACACGTGCGCCGGATGGGGGCGCGCCACGGGCCACGTGTTCCAGGGCGGATGCTGGAGCGGAAAGGCAACGGGTTACGCATTCACACGTGAAGTGGCCGCCCGCGGAAAATGTGCGGGCGGCCACTTCACGTGCACCTCAGATTATTAGTTGGCCTGGTAGAGCGTGAACAGCTGGTTGTTCAGGTCCGCGCAGTCCCACTGCAGGAATCCGGTGCCATTGACGGTGTTGCGGTTGTCGAGGTCGAGGCACTTGCCCGTGGCGCGGTTCTTGAACATGACGGGCCAGTCGTGGGTCGCCGGGTCGGCGCCTGCGGGCAGCACGACCTCCCACTGCTGGTTCGAACCGTTGTGGCAGTTCCACTGGATCACGTGGGCGCCGTTGGCGGTGGAGCCGTTGGCCAGGTCGAGGCACTTGCCGGAGTTGGCGTTCACGAACATCGCGGCGCCGTACGGGGTGCCGGTGCCCGCGACCCAGATCGGGGCCCACTTCTGGTTGTTCGTGCCGTAGCAGTCGAACAGGATGACGCGGGCGCCGTTGTCGACGGAGTTCCACGCCACGTCGGCGCAGCGCGGGTCGCCGCCGACGTAGCTGGGGTCGGTCGTCCTCGGGACGATGTAGGTCCACTCGGCCTCGCCGGCCGCTGCGGCCTGCATCTGCGCGCCCGTCTTGGGGATCTCGTACGGCTCGAGCTTCGGCGCGGCCGAGGACGGCGAGATCGCGAGCGACATGAGAGCGGCGCCGGCCGCAATGGCAATGGAAACTCTGCGAATGACGTTCTTCACTTCAATCCCCCATGATTAATCTGATGAAGACAGCATGGGAGAGCGCCCTCGACTTCAAACTGCTCCCCCCAGTTGGCGAACCCAATCTTTCAGGCCGTCAGTCGCCCGTCAAGAGGTAATTCGTCTCAACTCGGAGATGCATTCGTACGGAGGCGAAACAAGTCACGCGCCGGCGACTCGGACTTCGGAGACCACCTGCCGCACCAGAAGGCGCAGCGCCTCGCGGTCGACCGTGGCCGGGTCGTCGGCCAGCCAGTCGCCGATCTCGCGCACGAACTGGTCCGGGGTCATCGGCGGGACCTCGAAGTCGAGGTCGTCGTCGCACGTGATCTCGCCGGCCCGGCTCGGGTAGACGATCATCGCCCCGCGGATCTCCAGCCACGGCAGGATTTCGGCGAAGCGCTCCACGCCCTCGATCAGCTGCGAGCCGCCGCCGCGGAACGGGTGGCCGTTGCGCCAGAGCTCGCCGTCCTCGTCGCAGTAGTAGTGGCCGGGCAGCCACGACTTCGACTCGATGAGGACGAGGCGGCGCCCGCACAGCAGCGCGTGGTCGATGTCGGTGAAGACCGAGCCGGGCCAGGCGAGGCCGTGGAAGATGCGCACGCCCGGTAGCTGCGTCATGTACTCGGTCAGCAGTCCGGCGGTCAGCCGTTCGCGTCTGTTTTCACCCGGACGGCCGAAGATGGTGTTCCCGTCGTACTCACCGGCGAACGCCCGTTCGGCCCTCGTGGTGGCGATGTAGCGGCGCACCAGTCGGAACGCCGCGTAACCGGCGCCCGCCACGAGGGGGAGCCAGACGGCCAGCAGCAGCGGGGACAACGGCAGCGCCAGCGGGATCAGCAGAACGAACCACCCGCCGATCGCGGCCGCCGCGGGGGCGTGTCCGACGCGCGTGGCGGGCACGTAGCGGACGCGCTGACCCAGGTCGATGCGGTTCCACCAGTCCATCGAGCCGAGGTCGACGCGGGGGCGTGGTGCCATGTAGTTCGGGTCGTCGCCGAAGTCGCGCAACCTGCCAGTACGGCCGGTTCGGCGAGGTCGCGGGCGTGCCTGCGGGCGCACCACGGGTGGCGGCGGTGCGGCCGGGCGGTCGTAGTCGGCGCGCCTGACCGGGTCCTTCAGCGTCTCGTAGGCCTCCTGGAGCATGCGGAAGCCGCCAGACGTCCCACCCGCGTCGGGGTGCATGACCTTGGCGAGGGAGCGGTACGCGGACTTGATCTCCGCGGCGCTGGCTCCCCGGCTCACACCGAGCAACTCGTAGTAGTCGATCCCTGGCACGACACCGTCCAGTCCGAGGTTGGTGCATGAACCTTATTGGGTCCAACACTTTCGCAGGGCATACGGCCCGGCATTCGCCGACTAGTGTGGGTGCAGCGGTGGCGATGGGGCCTGTAGCGCAGTGGTCGACGCGCCCTCCGGGACGGAGGGAGAACGCCGGTTCGAATCCGGCCGGTCCCGCTCAGCCGACGGGTTGCCTCCTTCCCTCCTCCTCGTACGTCTCGGTCGTGTTCCCGGTTCACCATTGACGGCAGTGGTCTAGTCCACTTAGCTTGAGGTGAGCGCCGCCGCGCCGTCACCCATCGAGGAGACCGCTATGTTCAGGCGCAGAATCATCGCGGCGGCATCGGCACTTCTGATCGCGGCAACGCTGGCCGCACCGGCATCGCAGGCGCGGGAGGAGGCCGGCGCGCAGGCGATCGCCAACCGCGTCGTCGGCTACTTCGTGCAGTGGGGTGTCTACCAGCGCAACTACCACGTCAAGAACATCCGCACGTCCGGCTCGTCCAGCAAGCTGACGCACATCAACTACGCGTTCGGCAACGTCTCCGGCGGCCGCTGCGTCCTCGGCGACGCCTATGCCGACTACGACAAGTTCTACGACGCGGCGTCCTCTGTGGACGGTACGTCGGACACCTGGGACGCGGGTGCGTTGCGCGGCAACTTCAACCAGCTGCGGAAGCTGAAGAAGCTGCACCCGAACCTCAAGGTCCTGTTCTCGTTCGGCGGCTGGACCTGGTCCGGCGGCTTCCCGGCGGCGGCTAGTAGCCCGAGCGCGGCGGCGGCGTTCGCGGACTCCTGCTACAAGCTCGTCGAGGACCCACGCTGGGCCGACGTGTTCGACGGCATCGACATCGACTGGGAGTACCCCAACGCGTGCGGACTCACCTGTGACACCAGCGGTTTCAGCTCGTTCAAGACGCTGATGCAGGCCGTGCGGGCCCGCTTCGGCTCCGGCAACCTCGTGACCGCCGCGATCACCGCCGACGCCTCGACCGGCGGCAAGATCGACAAGGCGGACTACGCGGGTGCCGCGCAGTACGTGAACTGGTACAACCCGATGACTTACGACTTCTTCGGCGCCTGGGCCGCCCAGGGCCCGACCGCGCCGCACTCCCCGCTGACCAGCTACCCCGGCATCCCGCAGCAGGGCTTCAACACCGACGCCGCGATCCAGAAGCTCAAGAGCAAGGGCATTCCCGCCAGCAAGATGTTGCTGGGCCTCGGTTTCTACGGCCGCGGCTGGACCGGCGTCACCCAGTCCGCACCCGGCGGCACGGCGACCGGCGCCGCACCCGGCACCTACGAGGCCGGCATCGAGGACTACAAGGTGCTCAAGACTCGTTGTCCGGCCAACGGAACCGTCGCGGGCACCGCGTACGCCAAGTGCGGCAGCCAGTGGTGGAGCTACGACACCCCGGCCACGGTCCGCAGCAAGATCTCGTGGGCCAGCGGCCAGAACATGGGTGGCGTCTTCTTCTGGGAGCTCTCCGGTGACACGTCCAACGGCGAGCTGATCAGCGCGATCCGTTCCGGTATCGGCTGATAGAACCGCCACCGAAGGCGCAGGATGTTCGGGTGGACGCACTCGAACACCTGCGCCGCCTCTGCCTGGCGCTGCCAGAGGTGACCGAACGCCTGAGTCACGGCGAGCCGACCTGGTTCGTCCGCGGCAGGAAGACCTTCGTGATGTTCGCGAACCAGCACCACGACGACCGCGTGGCGTTCTGGTGCGCGGCGGGTCCGGACGTCCAGGAGACCCTCGTCGCCCAGGCACCGGACCGCTACTTCCGCCCGCCCTACGTGGGCCACCGCGGCTGGCTCGGCGTGTACCTCGACGTCGAGGTCGACTGGGACGTCGTCGCGGACGTGGTCGAGGACGCCTATCGGGTGATTGCCCCGAAGACGCTGGTCGCGCAACTCGACGCCTCAAGTTGCCGGCCTGACTGACCTGTCGCAGTCTTCGCGCATGGCGACCTGTGACGTCTGTGGCAACGAGTACTGGATGGCCTTCGAGGTGCGCACCGTCGGCGGCGGCGTGCACACGTTCGACAGCTTCGAGTGCGCGATCCAACGCCTCGCGCCGCGCTGCGAGCACTGCGACTGCCGCGTGATCGGGCACGGTGTGGAGGTGGAGGGCCGCTTCTTCTGTTGCGCCCACTGCGCGCGTTCGGCGTCCGCCGACCTCGGGGCGCAGATCCGCGACACCGTCGGCGCCCATCCGGGCTAACGCAGGACGAGGTCCAAGCTGAGCGGCACGGGCGGCGGCAACTCGTTCGTGCCGGTTCGGAACGCCTCCAGCAGATAGGCGACGAGCCGCTGTGAAGCGGCCACTGCCACGTCGACGGGCACGCCGGCGAGGCCGCCGTTGGCCAGGAGCACCAGGGTCAGGTCGTGCGGCGAGAAGTCGGCGCGCAACTGTCCGCTGTCCTTCGCCCGCTGCACCAACGCGCTGAAGCCCAGCCACGTCCGGTCCCGCACCTCGGAGTGCATGTCGGGGAACGACGCGACGAACGCAGCGGTGAACCCGCGATCCGTGGCCTGCAGCAAGCACACCTTCTCGATCACCGTGCGGAGCCCGCGCCACGGGTCCGGATCCGCCAGCGCCTCCTCGATGGTGGCCTGGCAGAGGGCGAACTGCTCGGTGAACGCCTCCATCACCAGCGCTTCCTTCGTGGGGAAGCGCCGGTACAGCGTGGCGACCCCGACTCCGGCGTGGCGGGCGATCGCGGCCATCGGCACTTCCAGCCCGCGCTCGGCGAACAGTTCGCGCGCGACGGCCAGCACCCGCGCGCGGTTCTCCCGCGCGTCGGCACGCATCTGAGACGGTTCGGCGGTCACTTCTTCTCACTTCGCGTCAAGTGGAGGGGGTTATCCACTTACGAGGCTACGTTGGCGGACATGAACTTCAAGGGACCGGTCGTACGTCACCTCAACAAGTTGATGGTGGGTCTGCGTGACGCACCGCTCGTGGGGAAGCTCGTGCGCAAGGGGATCACCGTCGTGTCCTACACCGGACGGCGCTCCGGCCGTACGTTCTCCACTCCTGTCAGCTACCAACGCAACGGTGACGTCGTGGCCATCCAGGTGATGATGCCGGACGCCAAGACGTGGTGGCGCAACTTCAACGGCGAGGGCGGGCCGCTCACTCTCGAACTCGATGGCGTGCAACGGACCGGACACGCGACATCGCACCGTGACGACCGAGGCCGTGTCACGGTGCGAGTGCAGCTCTAGAACCCTTACGCGGCAAGGGAATCCAGGCGACGACCTTCCAGCACCGCCGCGACCGCGTAGGCACCGCCGCCCAGCACGGCGAGCACACCGAAGAAGCCGGGCGCGGGCACGAACAACGTCGCTGCCGCCACCAACGCGAGCCAGGTGCCCAGGTTGTGGTGCAACGCGTTGCGGCGCACGGCTCCCTCTGCGATGTAGATCAGTCCTACGACGATGGTCGCGCCAGCGGGCCAGAGCACGGTTTGCAGCTCTGGTTTCTCGAACACGGTGCTCAGCGTGGTGATCATGAGAGCCAGCGCGGCGAATCCGGTGACCCAGGCCGTGCCGACGAGCTTCTCGGCACGGCGGCGTTCCGGAGAAACAGCGCGCTGAGCCCGCAGTGAGGCCGTCATGGCCAGGACCGTGCCGGCGAGGAGCCCTGCACCGAGGAAGCCGATCGGCAGCCAGGACGGCATGACGACCAGGCCGGTCTCGGAGAGCACGGCGGCGCCGTGGCCGAAGACGTAGGCGAACGCGAAACCCAGGTAGGCGGCGCGGTTGTCGATCTCACCGGCGAGAACGGTGGTGCGGACAGCGGTCGCGTTCATGATGGGGACCTCCGGGAAGTGAGTGACGTGATCAAGCGGGTGCGGGAGCGGAGAGGCAGCGGCCACGATGGTCTGGCGGTCGGTCACGGCTCCGGGACGATCACGACCTTGCCCAGCACGGTGCGGGACTCGGCCAGCGCCAGCGCGGAAGCGGCTTCGGACAACGGAATGCGCGCGGCGATCTGCGGAGTGAGCACACCGGCGCCGACGAGACGGAGCACCTCCGTGAGGTCGTCCCGAAGCCGTGCGCGGAACGCGGCGGGACGGAAACGCTTGCCGGCCCAGAAGTTGTAGAAGCCCGCGCGCTTGCCGTTGGGCAGCACGTTCCACAAGAACAGGCGCCCGAACAGCTTCAGCACCGGCAGCATCGCGTTGCCGGGCTCGTCCTTCGTCGCCGCGGTGCCGTAGTTCACCAGCGCACCGCCACGGCGCAGCAGCCGCCACGACTTGTGCAGCCCCTCGCCACCGACGTGGTCGAACACCGCGTCTACACCGTCGGGCGCGAGCTCGCGGATCCGGTCGTACATGTGCGGATCCCGGTAGTCGACGGGGGCCGCACCCAGCTCCCGCACCGCGTCGTGGTGGCGGGCCGAGGCCGTGCCGATCACCTTGATGCCGGCGTGCCGGGCGAGCTGCACGAGCGTCGAGCCCACGCCGCCGTTGGCGCCCAGCACCACGATCGTGCCGCCGGTCCTGACCTTCGCGGTGCGGTGCAGCATCTGCCACGCCGTGACGCCGTTGACCACGACCGTCGCCGCCGCGGCCGGCGCGACGCCATCCGGTACCGGCACCAGGTCGGCGGCCTCGACGATCAGGTGGCTGGCCCACCCGCCGACCTTGGTGACCGCGGCGAACCGGTGGAGCTTCAGCGCGGGATCCACGCCGGGGCCCACGGCGACGACCGTGCCGACGACGTCGTAGCCGGGCACGAACGGGAACGGCGGCTGGTCGAAGTACTTGCCGAGGCGCATCTGCTGCTCGGCGAACGAGACCCCGGCCGCGTCCATGCGCAGGACGACCTGGCCCTCACCCGGCGCGGGAAGGTCGCGGACCTGCACCTTCAGGCCGCTGGGCGCGACGATGCCCGGCAGGACGACCTCGGTGGTGGTGTTCATCCGGCGGCTCCTCGGCTCGCTGTGCTGACGGAAGTAAACTAACGACTGTAAGTCTACGACCGCAAGACTAACACTCATAAACTTTCAGGTGTATGGTTACGGCTGTGACGAACACGGAGCCACGCAGGCGCAACCGCCGGGGCGAGGGCGGCAAGCTGCGCGAGGAGATCATCGCCGCGGCGATTGCCCTGCTGGACGAGGGCGGCGACGAACGCGCGGTCACGCTGCGCTCAGTCGCACGCAAGGCGGGCATCGCGGCGCCGTCGATCTACGCGCACTTCGCGGACCAGCCGTCGATCATGCTGGCGGTCGTCCAGCAGGAGATGGACCGGCTCGCGGCGGCTCTGCGCGAGGCGGACGAGAAGGCCGGCCAGGACCCGCGGCAGCGGCTCTTCGCGGTGTGCAACGCCTATCTGGACGTCGCTCGGCAGCACCCGCAGCGCTACCGGATCATGTTCGGCGGCTTGTGGACGCCATCGGTGGAGGACACCTCGATCACCGACGACGAGCTCGAGTCACTGGGCGCCGAGGCGCTCACCCTGCTCGCCGACGTGCTCGGCGCGTGCGTCGGGGCAGGGATCGCGCACGACAGCGACGACCTCTACGGCGACGCGGTGGCGTTGTGGCTGGGGCTGCACGGCCTTGCGCACCAACGTGCCGTGGTGCGCAAGATGCCAGGACCGGCCGACGTCGCGGAACGGCTGATCACCGCGCTGGCCCACCTGAAGTCAGGGAGCCTCGAACAGGGTTGAGACCGACTCACCGACGTTGATCCGGCGCATGGCCTCCGCCATCGCCGGCGCGATCGACAGCACCTTCAGCTTCGGCACGATCTTGTCCGAAGGGATCGGAACGGTGTTCGTCGCGACGATCTCGAGCACGTCGTCGAACGCCTGCAACCGGTCCAGCGCACCGGACGAGAACAGCCCGTGCGTGCAGGCGACCCGGATCGACCCGGCTCCACGCTCCCGCAGCTTGTCCAGCAACTCGATGACAGTCGATCCCTTGGCGATCTCGTCGTCCAGGACGATCACATCGCGCCCGGTGACGTCACCGATCACGGTCGAGATCTGCACGTTGTCGTCGGCGAACCGCTGCTTGGCGCCGGCCGCGACCGGCAGGCCGAGGATCCGCGCGAAGTGCGCCGCCTCCTTGGCGTTCCCGAGGTCCGGCGACACCACGACGGTGTTCGTCAGGTCGTACTGGGAGAAGTGTGCGGCCAGCTCCCGCAACGCGTGCAGGTGATCAACAGGCACCGAGAAGAATCCGTGCACCTGCGGAGAGTGCAACGTCATCGCCAGGACGCGTGATGCGCCGGCGGCCACCATCAGGTCGGCGACCAGCCGTCCGCCGATGGAGATTCGCGGTGCGTCCTTCTTGTCCGAGCGTGCATAGGCATAGTGCGGCAGCACAACGGTCGTGCGCGCCGCCGAAGCGCCACGGGCAGCGTCCAGCATCAGCAGCAGTTCGACGAGATGTTCCTGCACCGGCGGCACCAGTGGCTGGATCAGGAACACGTCCCGCTCCCGGCAGTTCGCCTGCAGCTGCACCTCGAGACAGTCGTTGGCGAACCGGGTCAGGCGGCTGGGTGACAGGTCGACGCCGAGATGACGGCAGATCTCCTCGGCGAGAGCGGGATGGGCAGAACCACTGAAGACAGCGATGTCACGCACATCGACGAACTTAGTCGATGACCAGCACCAACTTGCCGTCCTGGAAGAACGGTGTCAGGTTCCCGCGTGTGTCGACCGTGTGCGTGCCACGCGGTAAGACGGCCTCGATCGCGGTGAACGCGAGGATGTCCGAAACACCGTGACGGCCGCGCAACGAGCGTTGGCCCTGGAACCGCAGAGCACGCCCTTCGCGGCGGTACTGGTGGGCCTCGGCGGCGGTGGAGGCGCCTGCTCGCAGCGCGTCCGGTCCCGCGAGACGCCCCGACGAGGCACTGCGCACCGCTACCCCGAAGCCCTGCTCGACCAGTGAGTTCACCACCGCGTCGGACGGGGGCACCGGCAGCAGGAAGGACATCGCGTAGTGCGACTCGACCTCGTGCACCACGACCGTCCTGGCCGTGGTCAGCACGGTGTCGTGCAGCTCCAGCGCGATCTTCTCCGCTTCCCAGCGGTTCTCGTAGCCGGCGTCGATGCCGACGAAGGTGCTGGTCACCTGACCTCCACGAAGATCGGGTTGGTGTAGCACCACAGGTCCTCCCACGGGTTCGCGGCTCCCGGAGTGTCCGCCTGCGGTTCGAACGCGCCGCGGTTGCCGTCGGTTCCGCGCAATCGGAGGTAAAAAGGCTCTCGGACATTGCGGAACGTGTGCGTGAAGACCGCATAGTGCCAGCGCGGCTCGTAGGATTGCTCGACGTTCACATGTGGCGTCGACAACGTTTCGGGCGACGCCGGACCGGTTACCAGGCCTTTGACGAGGTCCAAACGGCACAGGCGCGGCACGAATCCCGCGCTGTTCGGGCGTGTCGCCAAACGGGCCTTGACCTGCACCGTCACGGTGGATCCACGCCGCACGCACAGCCGCTCACCGAGGCCGGCGGAACCGCTGGAACCGTGGACGCTGAACCACAGGTCGTCGACCAGCCCGCCGTGCGAAACCCATGCCCGTCCGGCCCGCAGACCCTCCATCACGGCGCCCCGCGTCCGCCGGGTCGCACCGACGGCGGTCCGTGAAGATTCACAGGGGAAGAAGTCGACATAGGGCGGCTGGACCTGCGGCGGGCCGGAGTCCACCGGGTCGAGGTGCTTGCCGTGGAGATCGAACTGGTTTCCCGGCTCCGGCACGCGGACGATCGTGTCGCGCGAGTTGAAGTGCGAGTCGGAGTTCGACGTGATCCACCAGCCGAGGCCCTCGGCGAGCAGCGAGTCCCACACGCCACCGAGCTTCGCCGTCATCCAGTCGAAGCCGCCGTAGGTCTTGTAGGCCTCCTGCGGGTAGGCCGCGTAGGAGTTCGAGCCGGGACTGTTCGCGTACCCGCCGGGGCCGCGCAACGGATCGCCGTCACCCTGCGCGCCGGGCGCACTCTCCATGCCGACAACGGTGTCGGGCGCCAGGTCGCGCATGTTCCGCAGTTCATGGGGCGCCACGCGGCCGTTGCGCATCGGGTGGTTGACGAACACCAGAGCGGACTTCATGGTGCCGTTGCGGATCTTGGTCTGCAGCCAGCGGATCGCGTCCAGAGCCTTCTTCTCGTTGGCGGGACTGGAAGCTTCCTGCCCGTTCAGCCGCCAGTCGAACTGCCGCTCGAAGTCGCGCAGCACACCGGCCTCGTCGTGGCAGTCCTCGAAGAAGAGGGTCGCGTGCTCGGCGCCGGGGCCGTTCCACTCCATCCCTTGCCACAGCAGCAGTTGCGGGAACTTCCGCTGTGCCCTGCGGATGTCGGCGGCCGTTGCCTCAACGGAATGCGCCTCGTGCGACGCGTGTCCGTGGTCGGTGATCACCAGCCAGTCCGTGCCGTGCCGCAACGCACCGCGGATCTGCTGCTCGATGGTGTACATGCCGTCGTACGAGTACTGCGTGTGCGTGTGGTGGTCGCCGGAAAGCCAGTGGTAGCGCGACGATGCGGAGGCACGTCCAGCGCCGAGCACACCCGCTGCACCCAGTGCACCCGCTCCCTGCAGGAAGCGTCTGCGGGCTACGTCGGACACGGCTGATCCTCCACACGACTGGTCGGGGTTCGTGGAGGCTAGACCGATCGGGTGAGGCGCAGGTAGCCGCTGAATGGATGGAGCAAGAACACTAGATCGGCAACAGGTCCACCCAGTCGAGGAACGGCAGCGCGCCAGTGGCCTGCAGGGCCGCGAGTCCGAGCCACACCGACAGGATCGTCACGACGGGACCGACGATGGCCATCTCGACGACGCCACCGGTCTTCATCCGCATGATCTTCGGCGGCGCCACGGGGAACCACGTCTTGCCCATGATCGGAACCGGCCAGAGGATCGGACAGCCCTGCTCGGTGATCGCATCGCCGATGTAGTGCGCGAAACAGCCGACGCCGACCGCGATTCCGCACGCCGCGGCGGACGCGTTCGACTGGGAGGTCCACGCGATCATCGCCCACGTGATCCCCGCGGACACGACGGTGATCAGCAACGCGTCCTGCTTGGGGCACCAGTCGTTCATGATGCCGCGCACCGCGAGACCGGCGAACACGAACATCAGCACCGGCAGCGCCCACTTCTGGCTGTTCTGCACGACCGCGGTGGTGAAGACCGCGGCGAACAACGCGAAGACGAGCGTGTGCGTGAGACCGCGATGTCCGCCGTCTCGCTTGGAATCCTTCTTCGTTCTCGTTGTCCGGTACACGAAGCCGCTCAACGCGTTGATGCCGGCGGACAGCCCGCTGCTCAGTGCTCCGAACGTGCGCGAGATGGTCGAACCGGGGTGGTCGAGATCCGGCAGGAGTGCCGCTCCGGTGGCGAGAACCGCGCCAACGGCCCAGCTCTGCGGCGAGAGCTGGCCGATCGGGTGACTCGATGCGAGTGCGGTGACGGCGCTCCAGGCGAGCAGCCCGCTCATCGCATGTGTTGGCCCAGTTGACACTTACGTCCCTTCTGATGATCACCCGATGGTGAAAACAGTAGCCGCAGGTATCAGGTGCCCGAGCCGAATCTCCATATCTCCGGACAACCAACTCCTCTGCAAGGAGCACGGACATGGCGCAGGTTTGGCTCATCACCGGCAGTTCCCGCGGCATCGGCCGCAAGACCGCAGAAGCGGTGCTCGCCGCCGGACACCGGCTCGTCGCGACCGCGCGCAACCCGCGTGATCTCGACGACCTCGTCTCTCAACACGGCGACCGGGTCAGATCTGTTGCACTCGATGTCCGCGACGCCGGGCAAGCCAGGGCGGCCGTGGCGACGGCGGTCCGCGAGTTCGGCCGGCTCGACGTCGTGATGAACAACGCGGGCGCCGGTCGCGTCACGTCGATCGAGGAGTGCTCGGAGGCCGACTTCCGCGACCAGCTGGAGATCAACCTCATGGGCGTCGTCAACGTCACCAAGGCCGCGCTGCCCGTCCTGCACGAGCAGCGGTCGGGCCACTTCCTGCAGGTCGGGTCGACCGCCGGCCACATGGCGTTCGGCGGCGGGCTCGCCCCGTACGTGATGGCCAAGTTCGCGCTGCGCGGCTTCACCGAGTCGCTGGCCGCGGAGTGCGCGCCGTTCGGGGTCAAGGCCACGATCGTCGAACTGGGAGGCTTCCAGACGGACTGGACCGGCCCCTCTCTGGTGGTGACCGAGCCGGGAGAGGACTACGTTCCCTCTGTCGGGGCAATGCTCGACATGATGCGTGGCGCGCACGGCAACATGCCTGGTGATCCGGCCAAGGCCGCGCGGGTCATGCTCGACGTGGTAGCCATGGACGAGCCTCCGCTGAGTCTGCTGCTCGGCAGCGACGCGGTGGACATGGTCCGCATGGCAGACCAGGCACGGAACGCTGAAATCGACAAGTGGGAGCACGTGAGCCGTTCGACGGACTTCGACCCTGAATCGGTGTAACCAGGGTCGCAGGCACACCTCGGCGGTTTACCAGTACGCTTGTCTTGCTTGCATCGTCGCGAGAGGAGCGCCCGGAGTTATGGGCAAGATCAAGGTTCAGGGCACCGTCGTCGAGCTCGACGGCGACGAGATGACCCGGATCATCTGGCAGTTCATCAAGGACAAGCTGATCCACCCGTACCTGGACGTCACCCTTGAGTACTACGACCTGGGCATCGAGCACCGGGACGCCACTGACGACCAGGTCACCATCGACGCCGCCAACGCCATCAAGAAGCACGGCGTCGGCGTCAAGTGCGCCACCATCACCCCCGATGAGGCGCGCGTCGAGGAGTTCGGCCTGAAGAAGATGTGGGTCTCGCCGAACGGCACGATCCGCAACATCCTCGGCGGTGTCGTCTTCCGCGAGCCGATCATCATCTCGAACGTCCCGCGCCTGGTCCCCGGCTGGACGAAGCCGATCATCATCGGCCGTCACGCGCACGGTGACCAGTACAAGGCCACCAACTTCAAGGTGCCCGGCGCCGGCAAGCTGACGATCACCTTCCAGCCGGAGGACGGCTCGGAGCCGATCGAGCACGTCGTCACCGAGTTCCCGGCGGAGGGCGGTGTGGCGATGGGCATGTACAACTACAACAAGTCCATCGAGGACTTCGCCCGCGCCTCGTTCTCCTACGGCCTGCAGCGGGGCTACCCCGTCTACATGTCCACGAAGAACACGATCCTGAAGGCCTACGACGGCGCCTTCAAGGACATCTTCCAGCGCGTGTTCGACGAGGAGTTCAAGGCGGAGTTCGACGCCAAGGGCCTCACCTACGAGCACCGCCTCATCGACGACATGGTCGCCGCGGCCATGAAGTGGGAGGGCGGCTACGTCTGGGCGTGCAAGAACTACGACGGTGACGTCCAGTCCGACACGGTCGCGCAGGGCTTCGGCTCGCTCGGCCTGATGACGTCGGTCCTGATGACGCCGGACGGCAAGACCGTCGAGGCCGAGGCCGCGCACGGCACCGTGACGCGTCACTTCCGCCAGCACCAGGCAGGCAAGCCCACGTCGACGAACCCGATCGCGTCGATCTTCGCGTGGACCCGCGGCCTCATGCACCGCGGCAAGCTGGACAACACCCCCGAGGTGATCCGCTTCGCCGAGGCGCTCGAGGAGGTCGTGATCGAGACTGTCGAGGCCGGTCAGATGACCAAGGACCTGGCCCTGCTGGTCGGCAAGGACCAGGCGTGGCTGACCACCGAGGACTTCCTCGCCGCGCTGGACGAGAACCTCAAGAAGAAGATGGCGTCGTTCTGACGTTCGCCTGATTCACGCAGTCGAGAAGGCCACCCCGGTCACGCCGGGGTGGCCTTTTCCGTCCCCCCGTCACCCGGTCGGTTCCTCTTGCGGGTGGTTGCCGCGCCGAGCCCTCCACAGGGGTCAGTCAGCCGCTATATCTGCAGCTCCAGGGCAGTGCGGTATTCGGAGGCTGGCGATGTTGGGTGTTCCGGTCAGGGGCATGATCGTGATTGGCGTGCTGGGCATCGCCGGCGTCATGTACGTGGCGAACGGCGGCAAGCAGATGACCAGTGAGCAGGGCGCCCAGATCTGCAAGATCACGGTGACCGCGGACGTCCTCAACGTCCGGTCGGGCCCCGGCGACATGCAGCCGATCGTCTCGACGATGCCGCGCGACGCCGTTGCCGACGCCCAGCCGCGCGTCGAGAACGGCTACCGGATGCTGAGCGACCGGCGCTGGGTCAGCACGCGGTTCGTCGCGCTGACCAGCGACTCGACCTGCAAGTGAGGGATGCTCCGAATTTCCGGCTGAGATACCAGGTGTTTCCCAGTTGGGTCAGGCCTTTCCAGGTCCGGGGACCCTCCATAGGATTGACCCGGCTGGACTAGTCAGGACGGCCCTGAACGCGCCGCCACGTGTTCCAACTGCGTGTGGCGAAGGGGCGTACCCGGGTGGCGGTCACGAGTTCCGTGGTGTCCGACCGCAAGCGCGAGCTGACGGCTCTGCGGCGTGCGCTGGAGGAGGCCGCCGAGGGCACGCCCTGCGTGGTCTGCGTCGCAGGCCGCGCGGGCATGGGCAAGACGTCGGTGCTGACCGAGACCGTGCGGATGGCACGTGAGCTCGGGTTCGCGGTCTTCCGGGCGCAGTGCTCGCCGTCGGAGTCAGGGTTCCGGTTCGGTGTGGTCGCGCAGCTCTTCGAGAGCGAGGCCGACGAGATCCTCGACGGCGCCGCGGACCAGGCCGCGATGCACCGGATGCACCGCCTGGTCCGCGAGATCTCGCTGGGCGCTCCGGTGCTGCTCGCCGTGGACGACGTGGAGCAGGCCGACGCGCCGTCGTTGAACTTCCTGTCCTACCTGCGAAGACGACTGGGCGAGCTGCCCGTGGCCGTGGTCGTGACGCGCGGTCTGGCCGTGGACGCGACGCCGTTGCTGCGCGAGGTGGTCGGTGACGCGCGACGGATCCGGCTCGCAGGGCTTGACCAGCAGGCGTGTGGCCGGTTCCTGCGGACGATCTTCTCGAGCGGTGTCACCGACGAGGTGGTCGCCGACTGGCGGGTGGCGACCCGCGGCAACCCGTACCTCCTGGGGCTGCGTCCTCGCGACCTCGGGGAACGGTCCGGCGAGCTGGTCGCCCGGCTCGCGCAGGCCGGGCCGCAGGTGGTGGCACTGGCTCGGGCGTTCGCGGTGCTCGGGGAGGTGGACCTGGCGCTGGCCGGCGCGGCAGCGGGATTGGGGCCGCAGGAGGCCGTGGACGCGTCACGGGCGTTGAGCGGCCTGGGTTTCGCGGGTGTACCGATGGTGCTGACGACGTTGGCGCAGAGCACGACCGCGTTGGACCGCGCGGCGGTGCATGCTCGTGCGGCACGGTTCCGGCACGACGACCAGGCGCCCGTCGAGGAGGTCGCGGCGCATCTGCTCCAGGCCGCGCCGATCGGTGAGGACTGGGTGCGGGACGTGCTGCGCATCGCGGCTCGCCGGTCCACTCCGGACAGAGCGATCGCCTGTCTGCGCAGGCTTTTGCGCGAACCGCTGCCGGACGACCTGCGTGGCGACGTGCTGGTCGAGCTGAGCGAGGCGCAGTCCCTGGTCGATCCGGGCGCGGCGATCGCGTCGCTGAACAAGGCCGCCAGCGCGTCGATGGACGCGCTGGCGGAGGGGCGGATGGCGTTGCTGCTGGCCTGCGACCTCGCGGGCAGGCTGATGTACCGGGACGCGGTCGCGAAGGTCGAGTCGGTGGTCGCGCGGGTTTCCGGGGTGGACGCCGATCTGGCTCAGCGGCTGGACCTGTACGCGTTGTCGCTCGGTCTGGAGGAGTCGTTCTTCTCCGGCGAGGTGGAGACGCGGATCGCGCGGTTGTGCGGTGCGCGGATGACCTCGGCGCGCAACGAGCGGTTCCTGAACGCGTTGCTGGCGTACCGCGGTGCTTCCGTCGGCGTGAACCTCGGGGAGACGCGGCGGCGCGTGCAGTCGTCGTTGCCGCTGCAGGTCGGGCGCGACCTGATCGACCAGTTCTCGTTCGCGCACCTGATCGTGGCGTTGATCGGCATCGACGAGTACGAGCAGGCGGACCGGCAGTGCGAGGAGGCGCTGCGGGTGACGGCCGAGCGCGATCTGGCCGTGTGCGCGGCTCTGGTGCAGGGGCTGCGGTGTCACGTGGCGCGGCGGCTGGGGACGTTGCCTGCCGCGGAACAGCTCGGCCTCGCTTCGTTGGCGCGGCTCGATGCGTTGGGCGCCAACCAGGACGGCAATCTCGTGATCGCTGTCTCCGGGCTGGTCGGCGCGTGGGTGGACACCGGTGACATGACGTCGGCCCTGCGGCTCGTGCGTGAGCGCGAGCTGGACGGCGATCTGCCCGAATACACGCACTACCAAGCACTTCTGCACCAGCGTGGTCGTCTGCACCTCGCTCTCGGCGACCCCGCTTCGGCGTTGCGCGACCACCTCGACTGCGGTCGGCGAATGGAACGCCGTGGCGCGCGCAACCCGTCGTTACAGCCGTGGCGTTCGCACGCGGCGTTGGCGCACTTGGCGTTGGGGGAGCGGGATCACGCTGTGCGGCTGGCCGCGCAGGAGCTGGAACTGGCGCGAGACTGGGGACTTGCCGTGCCACTCGGCGTGGCTCTGCGGGTTTCCGGTGTGGTGGCTGGAGACGCCGCTTTGCTGGAGGAGGCGGTGCTGACGTTGCGGTCCACTCCGGCACGGCTGGAACTGGCGCGGGCGTTGGTCGACTGGGGTGTCGCACTGCGGGCATCGGGCCGCGGTCCGGAAGCGCTCGCGGCGTTGCGGCAGGGCCACGACGCGGCGAAGCGGTGCGGCGCCATCCCGTTGATGGGCCTGGCCGCGCGTGAGCTGCGTGCGGCGGGAGGCCGCCCGGCCCGCACACCGTCGGGTTCGGTCCTGACCGCGCAGGAGGAGCACATCGTGCGGCGTGCTGTCCACGGGCTGACCAACCGGCAAATCGCGGCTGAGCTGTTCGTGACGCCACGGGCCGTTGAACTGCACCTGACGCGTGCGTATCGAAAACTGGGAATTTCCGGCCGGCGTGATTTGGCGGCGGCATTGGAAAAGGCCGGCGCGTGAGGGCGGCGCCGGCCTTTTCCTGCGCGAGTTACTTGATGACGATGATGCCCGACGCGACGATCTTGCCGTCGACCTTCTTGCCGTTGACGTCGACCGACGCGCCGACCTTCAGCTCGCCGGAGATGACGGTCTTCTTGAGGTCGTAGTCCACGTCCACCGTCGTGGAGGCGTCGACGCGCACCTTGATGGACTTGCCCTTCACGACCGCGACGACCTCGCCGGTCACGTTCGCCGCCGCCGCCGACTGCGACGTGGCCGGGGCGGCGACGGCCTGGGCGGCACCGCCGAAGAGGACGGCGGTGGCGGCGAGACCGGCGAGGACACCCTTGATCGCGTTCATTTGTTCTCCTTGGTGCTTCGGGGAGATTTCCTGGGCCCGTTTCGAATTTGACCCATGCCGATCCGCACGCTCAAGGGCCCGCTTTCAACGTTTCGTGTTCGCCGAAGTGGCGGTTTGCTTTGGTCAACGGCTTCGGTGGCGTGTGGCAAACTTGGGGCATGCTGCGGAACATGTTTCGGTGGGGCCGGGCCAAGGCCGTCACGCAGTGCTCCTGCACCCCCGAGTGGCAGGGCCTCTACACCGAGATGGACGGTCAGCGCCAGCTGGCGCTGCCCCGCGACGAGATGGCGACCATCGTCGGCTACCTCGACCTCACCGCGCACTGCGCGGGCTGCGGCGCCGAGTACCCGAAGCCCTGGGGACTGGCGTCCAAGTAGGCTGCGCGCTCGTGCTCACGGTCTCCACGGTCAACGTCAACGGTCTGCGCGCTGCCGCCAAGAAGGGCTACCTCGAGTGGCTGGCCACCACTTCCGCCGATGTGGTGTGCCTGCAGGAAGTCCGCGCGGAACCGGCCGAGCTCGCGTCGGAGGTCCACTCACCGTCCGGCTGGTTCGGCGTCTACGCCCCGTCGTCGCTGAAGGGCCGCGCGGGCGTCGGCATCATGTCGCGCGTGGAGCCCTCCTCGATCCGCGTCGGCTTCGGCACCGCGGAGTTCGAGTCGAGCGGCCGGTACGTGGAGATCGAGCTGCCGGGCGTCGTGGTCGCCTCGCTGTACCTGCCCTCCGGCGACGTCGGCACCGAGAAGCAGGACGAGAAGGACCGCTTCATGGCGGCTTTCCTGCCGTACCTGGTGTCGCTGCGGGAGAAGGCGGCCGTCTCGGGTCGTGAGGTGCTCGTCTGCGGCGACTGGAACATCGCGCACCAGCAGGCCGACCTGAAGAACTGGAAGACGAACCAGAAGGAGTCCGGCTTCCTGCCGTACGAGCGGGAGTGGATGTCCTCGGTGTTCGCGTCCGGTTACAACGACGTGGTGCGCGCGCTGCACCCCGACGTGGCCGGGCCGTACTCGTGGTGGTCGTACCGCGGCAAGGCCTTCGACAACGACTCGGGCTGGCGCATCGACTACCACGTCGCGACGGACGGGCTCGCGGCTCGGGCTGCTTCGGCGGTGGTCGAGCGGGCGGCGACGTACGCCGAGCGCTGGTCGGACCACGCCCCGGTCACCGTCGTCTACGCCGACTGATGCTGGACCAGGGGCGCGCCGTCCTCGGTGAAGTGGACGTGCCGGCCTCTGCTCCGGCTACCCGCGCCGCATCGAGGATGCCCGGACGTGCTGCAGCCCGAGCCCGAGCCCGATCAGTCCCAGCGGGCCGAACATGATCGGCAGCGCGTACGGATAACCGCCCTGCCCCTCGTTCGTGAAGACCTCGCCCGGAGTGCCGATGTCGAACGCACGCACGCTGTCGCCCTGCTTCAGCCCGCGCGGCAGACCATTGCGCACGTGTACGCCCGTGCGCGTGACTTTGCCGTCGTCGCTCGTGAACGTTCCGGTGCGGGTGTAGCAGCGGAACGAGCACTCGGGCACGTCGCCGACCGCGTAGACGCCCGGCGTCCCGAGGCCGAAAGCGATCTTGACCGCCTTCGGGAACGTCGGGATGCACAAGGCCAGCAGCAGGATGCCGCCCATGATCGCGATGACGGCGATCGTGTTTTCGCGGTCAGGTTCGGGATCGTAGGTCTCGTCGTCCGGGTCGGGCAGCAGTCCGTCCTTCGCCATGACACCCCCAGTTGTCGGCAACCATGCTTCAACGTCGTCCGGCGAGTCTCTGTTGCAGTACTCCGACTGATCCAGCCCGACCAGCCTTTATCGCTCTTGTCGCCCACCTGACGGCTCGATTTCACCAGCTAGCTCCCCGAACATGAACACGATTCACCATCAATGAATCGGGGGCGCGCTCATGACGGGTTTCAGCCGGCGTTCATTCCTTCTGGCGATGGGTGTAAGCGCGGCAGGTGTGCCACTCCTCGACCGCCAAGCGTTTGCGTTCACCGCGGGCACCACGCTCGACGTCACGGCCGCGCCGATCGGCGCCAGCGGCTACCGCAGGCTCGCGGCCGGACCGGGCTGGCCGACCGTCGTGCGCAACGACCTGATCGCGGCCAAGGCGGGCAGGGAAGCACGGCGCCAGGCACTCGCCAGCTTCGTTCAGTTCAGCGACATGCACATCTGCGACGCGCAGAGCCCGCTGCGGTTCGAGTACCTCCACCCGATCATCGGATCGGGCGCGCACCGGCCGCAGGAGACGCTCACCGCGCAGGGGTCGACATCGCTCGTCAGGCGCGTCAACGCGGTCAAGCGCGGCCCGCTGACCGGCAGGCCGTTCGACTTCGTCATGACGACCGGCGACAACACCGACAACCACGAGCACATCGAGCTCGACTGGTTCCTGACGGTCCTGAACGGCGGCCGGATCGTCCCGAACACCGGCGACTCCAGGTACGAAGGCGTGCAGAACGCGGGCATCAGCACGTTCTGGCAGCCGGACCTCAGCAGCACGGACGACTACAAGGCAAAAGGTTTCCCGCAGCTCGACGGGCTGCTCGACGCGGCGGTCCGCGAGTTCACCAGCCCCGGCCTGGACATCCCCTGGTACTGCACGATCGGCAACCACGACGACAGCGTGGTCGGCTCGCTGCCGGACGGGCTCCTCGACAGCTGGTACACCGGGCGCAAGAAGATCGTCGGGTTCGGCGACCCCGTGCAGAACGCGAAGGTCGCGCGGGCGTTCAGCGATCCCGCGGCGCTTCCCGAGGCGCTCGCCATCCTCGCGAGCGGCGGTGTCGTCCGCACCGTCACGCCGGACGAGCGCCGCAGGTTGTTCGACACCGGTGAGTTCGTGCGCAAGCATCTGCCGACGGGCGGCCACGGCTACACGGAGGCCAACGCGGACGGTGTCGATGTCTTCTACACGTTCCGGATGGCGCCGGGCGTGACCGGCATCAGCATGGACACCACGAACCTCGCCGGCTTCGCCGAGGGCTCGATCGGGCTGCACCAGCTCAACTGGATCGAGAAGACCCTCAGGCGCAACAGCTCGCTCTACTACGACTGGCTCGGCAGGCCGACCCGGCAGAACGTCACCGACGAGCTGTTCGTCCTGTTCAGTCACCACACGTCCAAGTCGATGAGCAACGTCCTGCCGGATCGGCGCCGGCCGCTGGACCCGCGCATGAACGGCGACGCGCTCGTGAACCTCCTGCACCGGTTCCCCAACGTGCTGGCGTGGGTCAACGGGCACACGCACCGCAACGTGATCACGCCGCACCGGCACGACACGCCCAGCAGGAGCTTCTGGGAGATCAACACCGCCGCCCACGTCGACTACCCGCAGCACGCCCGCGTGATCGAGGTCGCGGACAACGGGGACGGCACGTTGTCGCTGTTCACGACCCTCCTCGAAGCCGACGCGCCGTACCAGGTCGACTACGACGACAGGTCGGACACGGGGCTGGCGAGCCTGTGCCGGGAAATCACCTACAACGACATCCACTCGCGGACGAACCCGCTGGGAACGCCGCTCGACCGGAACACGGAACTGCTGGTCAGCGTGCGGTGACGTAATCCTTGCCACACCCCGATCACCGTGATCAGGAATTTCGGCGGCTTAAGGTCGTTGACGTGGCAGTGGACATCTCGCTAACCCCATCGCAGCCCCGTCCGAGCGCGGCGGCCATGAGGCGTGCGCTGCGCCGGGCCGCTGACGGTGCCGTTCTCGATGCGACCGAGGCCGCCGTGCTGCTGCATGCGCGCGGGGAGGATCTCGACGCGCTGTTGACCGCGGCGGGCAAAGTGCGTGACGCGCACCTGCTCGCCGAAGGGCGTCCCGGGATCGTCACGTACAGCCGGTCGGTGTTCATCCCGCTGACCAGACTGTGCCGCGACCGGTGTCACTACTGCACGTTCGCGACCGTGCCGCACAAGCTGCCCGCCGCGTTCCTCGAACGCGACGAGGTGCTGGAGATCGCGCGGGCCGGGGCGGCGCAGGGCTGCAAGGAAGCGCTGTTCACGCTCGGTGACAGGCCCGAGGACCGGTGGCCCGCCGCCAAGGAGTGGCTGGAGGCGCGCGGCTACGAGTCCACTTTGGACTACGTGCGCGCCAGTGCCATCGCCGTGCTCGAGGAAACGGGTCTGCTGCCACACCTCAACCCCGGCGTGCTGAGCTGGGAGGAGCTGCAGCGGCTGCGTCCCGTCGCGTCCAGCATGGGCATGATGCTGGAGACCACGGCCGAGCGGCTGTGGAGCGAGAAGGGCGGGCCGCACTACGGCAGCCCGGACAAGGATCCCGCTGTCCGCCTTCGGGTCCTCACCGATGCCGGACGCGTGAACGTGCCGTTCACGACCGGAATCCTGATCGGGATCGGCGAGAACCTCACCGAGCGCGCCGAGTCGTTGCTCGCGATGCGCCAGATCGCCAAGCAGTACGGGCACATCCAGGAAGTCATCATCCAGAACTTCCGCGCCAAGCCGGACACGGCGATGCGCGGCATGCCCGACGCCGACCTGACCGAGCTCGCGGCCACGATCGCCGTGGCGCGCCTGGTGATGCCGTCGACCGTGAGTGTGCAGGCGCCGCCGAACCTGGTCGGCGAGGAGTTCGGCCTGATGCTGCGCGCGGGCGTCGACGACTGGGGCGGCGTCTCGCCGATCACGCCCGACCACGTGAACCCCGAGAAGCCGTGGCCGCAGGTCGACAGGCTCGTCGACATCACGCGCGAGGCCGGTTTCTCCTTGCAGGAGCGGCTCAACGTCTACCCGCGCTACGTCCGCGCGGCGGCGGGGCAGTGGATCGACACCCGGCTCACCGCGCACGTTTCCGCGCTGGCGCTGGAAAACGGCCTCGCGAACCCGGACGCTCCCGTCGTCGGCCGCGAGTGGCAGGAGCCGGACGGCGGGCTCGACACGTTCGGCCGTGCCGACCTGAACACCGCGATCGACACCGAGGGCCGCACGAGCGATCGCCGCGGTGACTTCGACGAAGTCTACGGCGACTGGACCGAGCTGAAGATTCCTGTTGCACCGCAACGGCTTTCCGAAGACGTCCAACGTGGACTGAAGATCGCGGCGAACGACCCGGCCGCGTTGCTCGACGACACCGATGCCGCGATGGCGCTGCTGACGGCGGATGGCTCCGCCCTGGAGGAGATGACGCGCCTCGCCGACGACCTGCGGCGCGAGGTGGTCGGCGACGACGTCACGTACGTGGTCAACCGGAACATCAACTTCTCGAACGTCTGCTACGTCGGCTGCCGCTTCTGCGCCTTCGCTCAACGCGAGCGCGATGCGGATGCCTTCAGGTTGAGCACCGAGGAGGTCGCCGACCGCGCGCAGGAGGCGTGGGACTCCGGTGCCACCGAGGTCTGCATGCAGGGCGGCATCGACCCCAAGCTGCCGGTCACCTACTACGCGGACGTCGTGCGCGCGATCAAGAAGCGTCTGCCCGAAATGCACGTGCACGCGTTCAGCCCGATGGAGATCGTCTCCGCCGCGGCGAAGGCGGGTGTGAGCGTGCGCGAGTGGCTGACGGAGCTCCGCGAGGCCGGCCTCGACACGATTCCGGGCACGGCGGCCGAGATCCTCGACGACGACGTCCGGTGGGTGCTGACCAAGGGCAAGCTGCCGACCGCGACCTGGCTCGAAGTCGTCAGCACGGCCCACGAGCTGGGCATTCGCTCGTCGTCGACGATGATGTACGGCCACGTGGACCACCCCGGTCACTGGCTCACCCACCTCCGCGTGCTGGCGCAGCTCCAGGACCGCACCGGCGGGCTCACCGAGTTCGTCGCGCTGCCGTTCGTGCACCGCAACGCCCCGATCTACCTCGCGGGAGTCGCCCGTCCCGGCCCCACCCGCCGCGACAACCGCGCCGTGCACGCGTTCGCGCGGCTGGCGTTGCACGGGCGCATCGACAACATCCAGTGCTCGTGGGTCAAGCTCGGCGACGAGGGCACCGCGGAGATCCTCAACGGCGGTGCGAACGACATCGGCGGCACGCTCATGGAGGAGACGATCAGCCGCATGGCCGGGTCCGAACACGGGTCGGCGCGTACTGTGCGTGAGCTTGAGACCCTGGCTTCGCTCGCAGGGCGTAACGCCCGTCAGCGGACTACGACATATGGGCGAGTGCGAACCGATCAACTGTGACCGATAGTCTGATTTGGCGCATCGACGCTACCGGTCATCGGTAGCTTGGCGGCCAATCAGTCAGCAAGGTTCACCCTTCCGGGGTGGATCTGTGCCTTGGGGAGGCTCGGCAAGTGCACGGCATGAGTCTGGTACTGAGCGCTGCGGTCGAGAGCAGCATGACCGGTACCGCTGCTGCAGGTCCCGTGGGTCTGGTCGCGGTCACGGCCGGCGTGGGTGGTCTGGTGTACGGCCTGGTGAAGCGTCGCAGGCCGGCCCCGGTCACGGCGGCGAACCAGCGCATCGACCTGGTTCCGCAGGACACCGCGCAGAACTGATTCGCCTGGTCTGAGAAGATTTCGTTCGTGTCCACGGAGAACGCACCCACCAGTCGTCCCCGAGTGCTGTCCGGCATCCAGCCGACCGCAGGCTCGTTCCACCTCGGCAACTACCTGGGTGCGGTGCGGCAGTGGGTCGCGCTGCAGGAGGAGCACGACGCGTTCTACTGCGTCGTCGACCTGCACGCGATCACCGTGGAGCAGAACCCGAAGGAACTGCGCCAGAACACGCGCGTTTCGGCGGCCCAGCTCCTCGCGCTGGGCATCGACCCGGACCGCGCGACGCTGTTCGTGCAGTCGCACGTCCCGGAGCACGCCCAGCTCGGCTGGGTCATGCAGTGCATGACCGGCTTCGGCGAGGCAGCGCGCATGACGCAGTTCAAGGACAAGTCCGCACGTCAGGAGCAGTCCGTCGGCGTGGGCCTGTTCACCTACCCGATCCTGCAGGCCGCAGACATCCTGCTGTACCAGGCGCACTACGTCCCGGTCGGTGAGGACCAGCGCCAGCACCTGGAGCTGACCCGCGACCTCGCGACGCGCTTCAACTCGCGCTACGGCAAGACGTTCCGCCTGCCGGAGGCGTACATCGTCAAGGACACCGCCAAGATCTTCGACCTGCAGGACCCGACGGCGAAGATGAGCAAGTCGGTGCCCGGCGGCGTGGTGGAGCTCCTGGAAGACCCGAAGCGTTCGGCCAAGAAGATCCGCTCGGCGGTCACCGACACGGGCCGCGAGATCATCTTCGACGTCGAGAACAAGCCGGGCGTCTCGAATCTGCTGACGATCTACTCGGCCCTGACGGGCCGCTCCGTGGAGTCGCTGGTTCTCGACTACGACGGCAAGGGCTACGGCGACCTGAAGAAGGACCTCGGCGAGGTCTTCACCGAGTGGGTCACGCCGGTCCAGGAGCGCGTCCGCATGTACCTCGACGACGTGGCGTCGCTGGACAAGATCCTCGCCCGCGGAGCCGAACGCGCCCGCGAGGTCGCGTCGGTCACGTTGCGCCGCTCGTACGAGAAGATCGGGTTCGTCCTGCCTGAGTAGTGCGCTTGCACTAGCGTCTCGACCGTGGACAAGTGGCGGCGGAAGTACGCGTGGCTCAACCACATCCTGCTGGCGTACGAGCGCTTCACCGAGAGCTACGGCACCCACTACGCGGCCGCGGTCACGTACTTCAGCGTGCTGTCCCTCGTCCCGATCCTGATGATCGGCTTCGCCATCGCCGGTTTCGTGCTGCAGTCCCAGCCGGACCTGCTGGCCGACCTCCGCGCGAGCATCGCCGAGGCCGTGCCGGACCAGCAGCTGCGCGACCAGATCAACGAGGCCGTGAACACCGCCCTGGACTCCAAGGGCACGGTGGGCATCATCGGTCTGCTCGGTGCCGCCTACTCCGGCCTCGGCTGGATGAGCAACCTCCGCGACGCCCTGACCGCGCAATGGGGCCACGCCAAGGCGAACCTGCCGTTCTTCGGCACGTTGTGGCGGGACCTGCTGTCGCTGGTCAGCCTGGGCCTCGCGATCGTGCTGTCGTTCGCCATCACGGCCGCCGGGTCGGGGTTCGCCGAGAACCTGCTGGACTGGCTGGGCTTCGAGAACGCGGGCTGGGCGCACGCGCTGGTGCGGATCGCCTCGATCGTCCTGTCGCTGCTCGCCAACTGGATGGTGTTCATCTGGGTGCTGGCCCGGTTGCCGCGCAAACCCGTCGGGTGGCGCAGTGCGTTGCGCGGGGCTTTCGCGGCTGCGATCGGGTTCGAGGTGTTGAAGCAGGCGGCGACGATCTTCCTGTCGTTCGTGACCCGCTCGCCCACCTCGGCCGCGTTCGGGTCGGTGATCGGTGTGCTGGTGTTCGCGAACCTGGTCGCGCAGTTCCTGTTGTTCATCACCGCTTGGACGGCTACCGCTCGGGAGAACCGGGAGCCCGAGGTGGTTCCCGCGCCGCCTCCCGCGGTGATCCAGCCGGTGGTGTCGGTGCGGTCCGGGCCCTCGCCGTCGTTGATGCTCGGGGCCGGGGCTCTGGTGGGGGCGTTGCTCGGCCTTCGGTGGCGCAAGCGGTAGCCCTGCTGACGCGAAACGGCCCCAGCGCGGTTGCGCTGGGGCCGTCGTCGTTGCGGGCTCAGACGCCCTGTGCCGCCTGAGCGGCCTGGCGGCGTGCCCTTGCCGCCTTGGCCCGCTTGTTGCGGATGTAGAGGAACACGGCGGCCAGGAGGCCGATGCCCGCCGCTGCCGTGATCGGGAGGCCCACGGTGCCGAACGCGGTGGGCGTCGGGCGGCCCGTGCCGGGGTCGGTCGCTGCAGCGTCGTCAGGGGCGTTGCTGTCCTGGGTGGGGACGACCTTCGGCTTGGGCTGCGGGGCGCCGTCGACGAGCTTGCCCACGCCGCCGGGGCCCATGTTGAAGCCGTAGTCGAGGAGCTTCGCGGCCTGGTTGGTGATGTGCGTGGGCTGTTGCTGGCCGCGCAGCATGGCGACCACCAGGCGGCGGCCGTTGCGTTCGGCGGCACCCACGTAGGTGTGCTGCGAGTCGTCGGTGAAGCCCGTCTTGCCACCGAGGGCGCCCTGGTAGTTCGCGAGCAGGCGGTTGTCGTTCGTCAGCATGATCGTGCCGCCGTTGCGGCCGGGGAACTGCGCCTGCTGGAGCTTGATGGCCTGGGCGAACTCGTCGTACTTCATCGCGCCGCGGAAGATCAGGGCGACGTCGTAGGCCGAGGTGCTGGTGCCGGGGGCGTCGAGGCCCGACGGGGTCACGGCGCGCGTGTCGAGGGCGCCGAGCTCCTTGGCCATGGCGTTCATCTTGCGCAGGGCGTTCGGCACGCCGCCGAGCTGGCGGGCCAGGGTGTGCGCCACGTCGTTGCCCGAGGTGAGCAGCAGGCCGTGCAGCAGCTGGCGGACGGTGTACTGGCCGCCGTCCTTGAGGCCGACGCAGGTGCACTCCTGCTGGGTGTCCTCGGCGCTGGCGGTGACGACGAGGTCGCCGCGCAGCTCCTTGGCGACGACCATCGCGAGCAGCACCTTGATGATGCTCGCCGGGCGCTGGCGGCCGTGCGGGTCGTATGCGGCGATGACCGCGCCGCTGTCCATGTCCGCGAGCAGCCACGAGGCGGCGGTGATGCCGCTGGGGGGCTGCGCGGAGTTCGGCGGCAGGATCAGGCCGCACTCGCCCAGCCGGTCGCCACCGATCGGTTTCTCCGGCACTTCGAGCGGCGTCGGCGCCTTCTGGCCGGGCGCCGGCTGCTCTGACGTGTCCACCGGGGGCGGCGGGGTCTCGCGGTTCGCGCACTGCGCCGAAACGGCCTGCTGCGCGGTGCCGGTCGGTGCGGCGAACGCGGCTGTGGCCGTTGCTAGGACCAGGGCGACGATGAGCCGTTTGGTGAAGGGCACGCCTCCAGGCTATCCACCCCCGTTTAGCGTCTTGCACGCACCACGTCTGATACTGGTCGCCGTGAAGCTCTCGCGCCCGATGTCACTCTTCCTGGTGGCTTTTGGTGTGTGGTCGTGGGTGATCTGGCCCACGTTCCTGAAAAACATCTGGAAAGACCCGCGTTCGTTCAGCGACGGACCTACTGCTTTCTTCACGGTGCACCTGGTGCTCGTGATCGTCTCGCTCGTGCTCGGCAGCATCATCGGGGTGCTGGGCGTGCGGGGCTTCCTGGCCACTCGACGTCGATAGGAAAACGCTGTGGAGTTCGTACGCCTGCTGCTGGTGTTCCTGCACCTGCTGGGCATGGGCATGCTCGTCGCGATGATCATGTTGCAGGCCAAGGCCGGCAAGGACGCGCCGGTCAACAAGGGCTGGCTGCACGGTGCCGCCCTGCAGCTGCTCACCGGGGTCGCGCTGGTCGGCATCGACCCGCTGGTCGACTCGGTGAAGTACGACCACATCAAGATCGGCGTCAAGCTGCTGGTCGTCGTGGCCATCGCCGCCGTCGTGGCGATCAACGTCAACAAGCCCAAGGCCCCGTCCTGGCTGATGCCGACCGCCGCGTCCCTCGTCGTGCTGAACGTGGGCATCGCGGTTTTCTGGACCTGATCGAGCGATCTCGGACGCACTCGTGGGTGACGTCCGCCTGTACGGCGTGCGACGTGCCGCACCTGGGCGAACCATCGCGGCATGTCACGTATCGCCTTCATCGGTGTGCTCACCGCCGGCGCGGTGTTGACGATCGTCGCGCTGCACGGCGGCGCCTCGGAGGCCACGGCCTCCGGGGACGGCCGGGCGTGCGCCGCCGCGTGGTGCCCGAAAGAACGGCCAGGGTGGCGCACGCCCGAGCCGAGAGGTGACGAATCTTCCACCTCGACGTCCCCGTCCACCACCACGTCGTCAACGACCACGACGACGACGCCGGTTTCGACGACGACGCCGGTTTCGACGACGACGCCGGTTTCGACCACGACGCCGGTTTCGACCACGACCACCACCACGTCGTCAACGACCACGACGACGCCGCCGGTTTCGACGACGACGCCGGTTTCGACCACGACCACCACCACGTCGTCAACGACCACGACGACGCCGCCGGTTTCGACGACGACGTCGGTTTCGACGACGACGTCGGTTTCGACGACGACGCCGGTTTCAACGACCACGCCGGTTTCAACGACCACGCCGGTTTCAACGACCACGCCGGTTTCAACGACCACGCCGGTTTCAACGACCACGCCGACCACTCCAACGTCGACGACCACCACTCCAACGACAACGACCAAGCCACCGACCACGTCGTCCACGCCCGTCACGAAAGCCCCACGCCATCAGGACGACCGCCTGGCCAGCACGGGTGCTTCGGTCGGCTGGCTGCTGCCGCTGGGAGTGCTGCTCATCGTCGCCGGAGCGCTCATGCTGCTGATCGACCGCAACAGGCGCGCCTCCCGCCGCTGACCGTCAAAAACTGTCGGTGGCGCTTGTCACACTGACTCCATGCTCATCGAACACCTGCGCGAACACAGCGATCTCGGAGTCATCACCGCCACCACCCTGAAGTCGCTGGGAGTCTCGAACCCCTGGCGCCGTTGTGAACCCGGCGGGCCGTGGCAGCGCATGCACCCTGGCGTGGTGCTGCTGCACAACGGCCCGCCCACGCGAGACCAACAGGTCACCGCCGCCCTGCTGCGAGCAGGCCCTGGCGCCGTTCTGACCGGCGCGGAAGCCTGCCGCCGCCACGGCCTGCCCGCCTCCGGCACCGAGATCCACGTGCTGGTGCCGGGTTTCGCCCGCGGCAGCGGTGCGTTGATCCTCGAACGCGCCTCCACGATGCCCGCGTCCACCGACGTGACCGGCTTCCCGGTGGTGTCCGCGGAAAGAGCCGTGGTGGACGCCTGCCGCCAGCTGCGCTCCATCGACGCCGCCACGGCCCTGGTGGCCGCCGCCGTCCAAAGAGGCCGGTGCACGCCAGAGAGCCTCGCCGGGGAGGCCCGCACCAACCGCTACGGCACCAAGCTGGTCCGCGCCGTCCTGAAGGAACTGGGCCGCGCGGAATCGGTCGCCGAACGCGACGCGCGCCGCCTCTCCCGCCGAATCCGCCTGACCACCCCGCACTGGAACGTCCCGATCGCCGACGCCGACGGCCTGGTCATCGGCAGGCCGGACGCCTGGTTCGACGACGTGGGCCTGGCCTGGGAGATCGACTCGAAGGCGTTCCACTACGGCCCGCGCGACTACGAGCGCACCCTCGCGCGCAACAGCCGGTACGCGGCAGCCGGAATCCTGGTCCTCCAAACACTGCCCAGTCGGTTGCGCGACAACCCGGACGCGGTGGCACGCGAGCTGAAGAAGGCACACCGGGCAGCGGCAGCGCGGCCAAGGCCGCCGGTGTGCATCGTGCGCCTCGATCACCCTTCGGCTTCGGGAGATCCGCCGCGGAAGTCGAACCGGTAGACGCCGTGCCCACCGACCACCACCAGGTCGGTGTTCCCGGCCCAGGTACATCCGGTCACCGTGCCGTCGAGCCGAATGGAGGTGAGGCACCGCCAGTCGGTGTTGTCGTAGATCCGGACGGTCTGGTCCTTCGTGACCATGGCGACCACCGAGTTGTCCGGTGTCCAAGCGGCGCCCTCGAGGTCGGAGCTGATCTCCGTCAGGACGGTGTGGCGTGTCCACGTGTTGGTGCTCCACACCTGCAGGCCGTCCTGAACTCCGACGAGCAGCCAGCGGTCGCCTGGTGTGACGCGTGCTCCATAGGGCTGCGTTCCGACGTTGACAGTCTTGATCACCTCGCCCGTGGCAGGTCCGAGGACGAAGACCGCGGTATCGGTGGTCACCACCACCGAGCTGCCGGACGGGGCGACCGCTGCTTCGACGATCTCCGGCGGTGCCGACCTCCGCAGGAGTGGTACGGCTCGGCGCGGGCTTTCCGGCATCGGCCGGTCGGCCAGCCGCACCGAGTCGCCGTCGGCCACGACGAACCTGGGCGGGCCCCAGTTGTCGACGTCCCACAACAGACCCTGCCCTCCGGATTGGGCGCAGACGTATGAACCACCGCCGGTGGCGGAGCTGAGCGTGTTGCCTTCGGGATGCGCCAGCACGCGGCCGGCGCGCCAGTCACCCGCGTCGCAGAGGAGGACCTCGCTGACCAGTTCCACCAGCAGTTGCCTGCCGCCGTGCAGCGCTACGAGGCTGTAGGCGCGGGTCGCGAACTCGAGCTCCAGAGCGGGCTGGGGAGGTGCGAGCCGCTGGATGATCGTGTTCGTCGGCGTCCCGATTGCCAGCCAGGTGCCGTCAGGTGCCGCGGCACAGGTGGACGCTGCGGTGTGCTGAGCCCGTTCTGATGCCAGCGCGGGATTCCAGAGCCGGGCGGTGCCGTCGGCGCTCGTCGAGGCGAGCGTGGAGCCGTCGGGGGAGAAGGCCAGCGCGTTGATCGCCGAGCCGTGGGCGGCGATCTGCCCGACCGGACGCCACTCCGCGACGGTCCAGATGGTGATCATGCCTTTGGCGTCGCCGGTGGCGAGCAGGTCTCCGCTCGGAGACGAGGCGACCGCGGTCAGGTCGGTGTGGTGCCTCAACATGCGCGCGGGCCGGCCGGGGCGGGCCAGGTCGTGCACGGCGATACCGAAGTCACCGGCGAGCGCTGCCCAGCGGTGATCGGGGTCCAGCGCGACGTCGGTGACCCCGTAGGTCGTCTGCAGCTCGGTGAACGTCGCGTGCTTACCGGTGTCGGTGTCCCACAGCCTGACCAGGCCGTCGTCGACGCCCAGCACCGTGGTGCCGGTCAGCGCGACACAGTGATCGAGATTCTGCTCGATCTTGAACTGCCGCAGCTTCTTTCCCGTGACCACGTCCCACACGATCAGCTGGTCCCGCGAGTCGGCCAGGACAAGCGTGCGGCTGTCGGCCGTGAAGGTGAAGCACCTGACCGTGCCACGGCCTTCGAGAGCAGCCTGCACAGTCCACGTTTCGGTGTCGAACACGTTCACCACCGAACGAAAACCTTCGACTGCCAGCCACCTGCCGTCAGGCGAGAGTGCGCTTTCGCTGAACAGCCAGGTGTTCGTGGTGATGACCTGCAACACACGACCGCTTTGCGGCTCCCACACCCGGATCGTGTCGTCCGCGCCGACTGTGGCCAGCCACGCCCCGGTGGGCGAGAAGTCGCATGCTTTCACGGCGTGGTCGTGACCGGTGAGCACCCGCTTCAACGCGGGGTCGGGCAGGTCCGGCATCGGAGCGCTCGGCACCAGCCGTGGCACGCTCCGCGTTTCCGCGATCGCAGCCTCGTGCAGCTTGCTCAGCGCCGGATAGTGGGCGAGCCGATGAGCGAGTGCGTTCACCACCGCGTGCTCGGGGATGGTCGGCGTCAGCGTGTGGCCCAACTGGTCGAGGAACCGGGTGAGCTCACGGCTGTGCTCGTTGTCGACGAGTGCGACGTCCTCGGCCACGGCGACAGGACCGAACCTGCGCAGTTTGCCGATGATCCAGGCCGGCGCCTCCACGAGCGCGGCCAGTTCCCCGGTCCGCTGAGCACCCGTGAGGTGGTAGGCGAGGGTGCGCCACAGGTGTTCCTGCTCGCCGGGAATCTGCCACCATCCCGCCGCGCCTGGCGGGAGCGTTGCGGCGACACCGTCGAGAAAGGTGTTGTGCAGCGCGGTCAGCCGATCGAGCCCGCACTCGTGCCGCAGGTAGGTGCGAATGACGTCGTGCAGGCGTACGCGGTGCAGCCCGGTGGCCAGGGAGAGGTCGACGACCTCCTGACACAGCAGGTCGGTCTCGTCGGGCGACAGCCTCGCGGTGCGGTGCCAGAGCAGCGCGATCAGGTCCCGCGGGATGTCGGTGTCCTCGGGGAAGATCGCCAGCTCGACGACTCGGTCCCGGCGTTCGCCGAGCAGGCTCAGCGAGGATTCCAGGGTGGCGGCGACCGTGCGGTCACGGCGATCCGCGTCGGTGACGTCGAGCGCGGCGGGGCCGAGGTTCTGCAGGCGTTGCAACAGCTTCTGCGCGGTCTCGGTGACGTCGGCGCCGGTGCGATCCGCTCGTCGCAGAGCGGCGTTGGCCAGGCTCAGGGCGAGCGGCCAGCGGCCGGTGATGTCGAGCAGACCGTCCCTGACGGAGTCGGGCAGTCCGGCGATGCCGCTGTTCACCAGGGCGCTCGCCTGTTCCTGCCGCATCTGGTTGACCTCGACGGGGTCCGCGTCGCTGGGCAGGACGTCGGAGAACCTGGTGGTCACCAGCAGCGTGCAGCCGCGGCCCGCGTCCAGGAACGGGCGCAGCTGCTCGGCGGACCAGACGTCGTCGACGACGAGCAGGGAGCGGCCGCGCTCCTTCAGCAGCGCGCCCAGGTGCATACCTGCCTGTTCCGGCCGGGTGAGGCCGGGGCTCTGGCCGTCGATGCGCTTGATGACGTCGTTGATCGTGTCCGCAAGTGCCGCGCCGCGGACCTCCTGGCCCACGGTGACCCACCAGATGTTGGTGCCGAACGCCGCCTTGATCTCCTTGTTCTCGCACACCTCCGCGGCGAGCGTCGTCTTGCCGAACCCGCCGGCACCCCAGAGCCCGGTCGTGATGGCGACCTTGCGCGTCCCCGTGCCCAGCAGCAGGCGCACGATCTTCCCCGAGAGCTCCGGCCTGGCAACGATGCCGCTGGCGGAAGCCA
Organism: Lentzea atacamensis; assembly: GCF_003269295.1. Lineage (GTDB taxonomy): Bacteria > Actinomycetota > Actinomycetes > Mycobacteriales > Pseudonocardiaceae > Lentzea > Lentzea atacamensis. The sequence goes on from NZ_QLTT01000002.1 coordinate 932,977, forward strand.
CCGGCGGTGCTCCGAGAGGCTTGGTCCGGCCGGCCGAGACCTGCCACACCGCCAATGCCACCCAGATGACGGCCAGCACGGCGAGCAGCACGAAGAACGTCCAGCTCCAGCCCGACGTCAGCAGATTCACGACGATGGCGACGGCGATGCTCACCACGGTGACCGCCGCCGCAGCGGTTGTCTGCTTCTTCAACGTGGCCTCACGGTGGTCCGGTCGTGTGCGTCCGGAAAGACTTACCACGCGCAAAGCGAAGCGCCGCGCCCCCAACGGGAACGCGGCGCTTCGAAAACGAGAACTCAGATGCGCTTGAACAGCAGCGCGCGCTTCACTTCCTGGATCGCCTTGGTGACCTGGATTCCGCGCGGGCAGGCGTCGGTGCAGTTGAACGTGGTCCGGCACCGCCACACGCCGTCGATGTCGTTGAGGATGTCGAGCCGCTCCTCAGCGCCCTCGTCACGCGAGTCGAAGATGAACCGGTGCGCGTTCACGATCGCCGCGGGGCCGAAGTACGAGCCCTCGGTCCAGTACACCGGGCACGACGTGGTGCAGCAGGCGCACAGGATGCACTTCGTGGTGTCGTCGAAGCGCTCGCGGTCGGCGACCGACTGGATGCGCTCGCGCGTCGGCTCGTTGCCGTAGGTCACGAGGTACGGCTTGACGGCGCGGAACGCCTCGAAGAACGGCTCCATGTCGACGAGCAGGTCCTTGTTCACCGGCAGGCCCTTGATGGGCTCGATGGTGATCGTGGTCTGCTTGCCGCCCTTTTCCAGCAGGTCCTTCAGCAGGACCTTGCACGCCAGGCGGTTGACGCCGTTGATGCGCATGGCGTCGGAACCGCAGATGCCGTGGGCGCAGGAACGACGGAAGGTCAGCGTGCCGTCCACGTACCACTTGATGTAGTGGAGGAGGTTCAGCACGCGGTCCGACGGGAGCGCGGGGATGTCGAACGAGTCCCAGCGCGGCTCGTCGTCGAACTCCGGGTTGAACCGGCGGATCTTGACGGTGACCGTGACAGCGCCGTCCGGAACCGGCGGCTGGGAGCCGCGCGAGCCAGCAGTGGTTTCAGCGGTGGCGGTCATCAGTACTTGCGCTCCATCGGCTTGTACCGGGTAAAGGTCACGGGCTTGTAGTCGAGGCGGATGTCCGCCGCCAGACCCTCGCCCTGCTTGTAGAACATGCTGTGGCGCATGAAGTTCGTGTCGTCGCGGTTCGGGTAGTCCTCGCGGGCGTGTCCGCCGCGGGACTCCTTGCGCGCCAGCGCGCCGACGACCAGCACCTCGGCCAGCTCCAGCAGGAAGCCGAGCTCGACGGCCTCCAGCAGGTCCGTGTTGAAGCGCTTGCCCTTGTCCTGCACGGAGATGTGGGCGTACCGCTCCTTCAACGCCTGCACGTCGTGCAGCGCCTGCTTCAGCGTGTCCTCGGTGCGGTACACCGAAGCGTTCGCGTCCATCGTGGCCTGCAGCTCGGTGCGGATGTCCGCCACGCGCTCCTGGCCGTGCTCCGACAGCGCCAGCGCGACCTGGGCCTCGACGGCGGCGGCCGGGTTCTCCGGCAGTTCGACGTGCTCGTCACGCGACAGCGCGTACTCCGCGGCGGCGATGCCGGCGCGGCGGCCGAAGACGTTGATGTCCAGCAGCGAGTTCGTGCCGAGGCGGTTCGCACCGTGCACCGAGACGCACGCGCACTCACCGGCGGCGTACAGGCCGGGCACGACGTTGTCGTTGTCCCGCAGCACTTCGCCGTGGACGTTCGTCGGGATGCCACCCATCGCGTAGTGCGCGGTCGGGTACACCGGGACGGGCTCGACTACCGGGTCGACCGCGAGGTACGTGCGGGCGAACTCGGTGATGTCCGGCAGCTTCGTCTCCAGCACCTCGGCGCCGAGGTGCGTGCAGTCGAGCAGCACGTAGTCCTTGTTCGGGCCGGCACCGCGGCCCTCCAGCACCTCGAGCGCCATCGAGCGGGCGACGATGTCGCGCGGCGCCAGGTCCTTGATGGTCGGGGCGTAGCGCTCCATGAACCGCTCACCCGAGGCGTTGCGCAGGATCGCGCCCTCACCACGAGCGCCCTCGGTCAGCAGGATGCCGAGACCCGCGAGGCCCGTCGGGTGGAACTGGTAGAACTCCATGTCCTCCAGGGGCAGGCCCTTGCGGAAGACGATGCCCATGCCGTCACCGGTCAGCGTGTGGGCGTTCGACGTGGTCTTGAAGACCTTGCCGAAACCACCGGTCGCGAACACGACGGACTTGGCCTGGAAGACGTGGATCTCGCCGGTCGCGAGCTCGTACGCGACGGCACCGGTGCAGACCGGGCCGTTCTCCGTCTCGGTGAGACAGATGTCGAGGACGTAGAACTCGTTGAAGAACTCGATGCCGTGCTTGACGCAGTTCTGGTACAGCGTCTGCAGGATCATGTGACCGGTGCGGTCCGCGGCGTAGCAGGCGCGGCGCACGGCGGCTTCACCGTGGTTGCGCGTGTGGCCGCCGAACCGGCGCTGGTCGATCTTGCCCTCGGGCGTGCGGTTGAACGGCAGGCCCATCTTCTCGAGGTCGAGAACGGCGTCGATGGCCTCCTTCGCCATGATCTCGGCGGCGTCCTGGTCGACCAGGTAGTCGCCGCCCTTGATCGTGTCGAAGGTGTGCCACTCCCAGTTGTCCTCCTCGACGTTGGCGAGGGCGGCGCACATGCCGCCCTGGGCCGCGCCGGTGTGCGAACGCGTGGGGTAGAGCTTCGTGAGCACCGCGGTGCGGGCGCGCTGGCCGGACTCGATCGCCGCGCGCATTCCGGCACCACCAGCGCCGATGATGACTACGTCGTACTTGTGGAACTGCATTGTGGTGGGCTCCCCGCGCGGGTCAGTTCGAGATGTTCGGGTCGAAGGTGAAGATCACGAACGTGCCGAGCGAGACGATCAGCACCATCGAGACGTAGAGCAGCATCTTCAACCAGAACCGGGTGGCGTCCTTGCGGGCGTAGTCGTTGATGATCGTCCGCACGCCGTTGCCGCCGTGGATCTGCGCGAGCCAGAGCATCGCGAGGTCCCAGAACTGCCAGAACGGGGACGCCCAGCGGCCTGCCACGAATCCGAAGTTGATCCTGTGGATGCCGCCGTCGAGGATGTTCATGATGAACAGGTGGCCGAGGACCAGGACCACGAGCAGCAGGCCGGAGAGGCGCATGAACAGCCAGCTGTAGAGCTCGCCGTTGCTGCGACGGGCCGCGGGGCGGCGCGGCTGGCGGGGCTTGTCGAGTGCGAGAGACATGGTCAGTGACCCCCAACCAGCTCGGAGATCGTGCGCTGCATCATGAAGTAGAAGCCGGGGATCATCACGACGACCCAGACGGCCAGCACGGTCCAGAGCATGACCCGCTGGTACTTGGCGCCCTTCTCCCAGAAGTCGACCAGCATGACCCGGATGCCGTTCAGCGCGTGGTAGAGCACCGCGCCGACGAGGCCGACCTCGAAGAGGTTCACGACCGGGTTCTTGTAGGTCTCGATCACCGCGTCGTACGCGTTCGGTGACACCCGCACCAGTGCGGTGTCGAGCACGTGGGTGAAGAGGAAGAAGAACGTGAGGACACCGGTGATCCGGTGGGCGACCCAGGACCACATGCCCAGATCACCGCGGTAGAGCGTCCCACCCCCTCGGGTGGTGCCCGACCGCTCGGGTGCGCCTGCGCTGGTCATGCGCCGCGGCCTCCAACGTCAGTGGTGGTGGTCGGTGAACAGTTCCGCCGACCATGACCGGAAAATCCTAGTCCCGCACGTCGGACCCGACCCAGCAGGCGCACCCGCTCTGTGATCGACGAGACACGCTGTCGATCGGCCAAGCGGTCTTTATCGATCCCGAAATGCGGTTCACGCCACAAATGGCGCGCGCGTACCGGGAAAACGGAGGACGGCGGCCCGGACCTCCGCCTTGGTCCGGGCCGCCGTCGTCGGCAAGGGCACTTGCCACCCTCTACACGATCGGGGACCCGCGACCGGTTCAACGTTCGGCGCAGGAAGTTTCGTCGAACGTCGAACCGCAGGTCAGCGGCGGTCAACCGGCAGGCATTCGCGAGTCAGTGTCGCGACGGGGCCGCGACTCATCCTGGGCGCGTGGGGAGGGAACTGCCGCCGGGTGGACCGGTCGCGGGGATGTCGGCAGTGCTCGAACGCCGGGCCTGGCGCGCGGAACTGCGCCGTTTGGGCGACGATCAGAGCGGCGAAGCGCTCGAGGGCGACGTTTCGCCACGCGCCGAACACGAATGATCACCACAGGTGCGGCCAATGCGTCGAATGCGTAACCGATAGGGGTCTTTGTAGGTGCTGGCCGCAACGGGGTTGGTTACTAAGAGGTACGGTGCGCCGTCTAGAACCCAACAACGTCGTTGGGGAGGAACCTCAGGGAGGAGACGAGCCGTGCGTCGTCGTATGCGTGGCGTCGCGGTCGCCGCGATCGCGCTGACCAGCGTGATGACTATGGCCGCCTGCGCGAAGGATTCGGGTGGCGGGAACAACTCGAACACCGGCAGTGGTGCCGCTTGCGAGTTCGCCACGCCTCCCACCGCGCCAGCCACCTCGAACACCAGTGCAGCCAACGGTGACAAGGTGGACGCGAGCGCGCTGAAGATCGGTTTGGCCTACGACATCGGTGGCCGTGGCGACGCGTCGTTCAACGACTCCGCCGCCGCCGGTCTCGACAAGGCCATCGCGGACATGGGCATCAAGAAGGAGAACACGCGCGAGCTCTCCGCCGCCCCTAACGAGGACGAGTCGGCCAAGCAGACCCGTCTGCGCCAGCTCGCGAGCGAGGGCTTCAGCCCGATCATCGGTGTCGGCTTCGCCTACGCCGAGTCGATGAAGCTCGTCGCCGCGGAGTTCCCGAACGTCAAGTTCGGCCTGGTCGACTCTGCCGTCGAGGGCGCGACCAACGTCACCCCGCTGCTGTTCGCCGAGCAGGAGGGCTCCTTCCTCGCCGGCGTCATCGCCGCGTACCAGAGCAAGAAGTGCCACGTGGGCTTCGTCGGCGGCGTCGAGATCCCGCTGATCCAGAAGTTCGAGGCCGGCTACGTCCAGGGTGCCAAGGCCGCCGCGCCGAAGATCCAGGTCGAGAAGAAGTACATCACCCCGGCCGGTGACTTCACGGGCTTCCAGGACGCCCCGAAGGGCCAGGAGGCCGCCAAGGGTCAGATCGACAAGGGCGCCGACGTGATCTACCAGGCCGCGGGTGCGTCCGGTAAGGGCGTCTTCTCGGCTGCCAAGCAGGCCGGCGTGCTGGCGATCGGTGTCGACTCCGACCAGTACAACCAGGCGACCGTCGCGGACACCAAGGACGTCATCGTCTCCTCGATGCTCAAGCGCGTCGACGTCGCGGTGTACGACTACATCAAGGCCGCCGCCAAGAACGACCTGTCGTCGCTGCCGAAGGTCTTCGACCTGAAGGTCAACGGTGTCGGTTACTCCACCTCGGGTGGCAAGATCGACGCGAAGCTGCAGGGCATCCTCGAGGGCTACAAGGCCCAGATCATCGAGGGCAAGATCAAGGTCGCGGACAAGCCGTAGTCCGAGAAAGCCACAACTGCCGGGCCCTGTGAGGACTGCCCCTCACAGGGCCCGGTTCGTGGTAGGAGGAGCACTCGACGATGAGCAGTTCCACGTCCGTACGGACGGACGATCCCCCCGCGGTGGTGCTCACCGGCATCACCAAGCGATTCCCCGGTGTGGTCGCCAACAGCGACGTTCACCTGACCGTCCGCCGTGGCGAGGTGCACGCGCTCTGCGGTGAGAACGGCGCGGGCAAGTCGACCCTGATGAAGATCCTCTACGGCATGCAGTCGCCGGACGAGGGCACCATCGAGGTGAACGGCGAGCAGGTGCGGTTCCGCACGCCTTCGGACGCCATCAAGGCCGGTATCGGCATGGTGCACCAGCACTTCATGCTCGCCGACAACCTCACCGTCCAGGAGAACGTGGTCCTGGGCGCGGAGGCGCTGCACGGCATCGGTCAGAAGGCCCGCAGGCGCATCATCGAGCTTTCGGGCAAGACCGGGCTCAACGTCGACCCCGGCGTGCTCGTCGAGCAGCTCGGCGTCGCCGACCGGCAGCGCGTCGAGATCCTCAAGGTGCTCTACCGCGGCGCCAAGGTGATCATCCTGGACGAGCCGACCGCCGTGCTCGTGCCACAGGAGGTCAACGAGCTGTTCGACACCGTCCGCGGCATGCAGGAGCAGGGCTACACGTTTCTGTTCATCTCGCACAAGCTCGACGAGGTCCGCGCGATCGCGGACTCGGTCACGGTGATCCGCCGCGGCACGACCGTGGGCAGCGCGGACCCGAAGACCGTCTCGTCGCGCCAGCTCGCCGAGATGATGGTCGGCAGCGAGCTCCCCAGCCCGGAGACCCGCGAGTCCACCGTCACCGACAAGGTCGTGCTGGACGTCAAGGGCCTCAGGCTGATGACCCCCGACGGCTCGCGCCCGATCCTCGACGACGTCGACCTGGTGGTCCGTTCCGGTGAGGTCGTCGGCGTCGCCGGTGTCGAGGGCAACGGCCAGACCGAGCTGGTCGAGACGATCATGGGCATGCGCAAGGCCGGCGGCGGCACGATCACGTTGCTGAACAAGGACCTCACGAAGCTCGGCACGCTCGCGCGGCGCGAGGCGGGCATCGGTTACATCCCGGAGGACCGCCACCGCCACGGCCTGCTGCTCACGCAGCCCCTGTGGTACAACCGGATTCTCGGCTACCAGACGCGCAGGCCGACCGCCAAGGGCGTCTGGCTCGACACCGACGGCGCCAAGAAGGACACCGAGCGGATCGTCGCCGACTTCGACGTCCGCACGCCGGGCATCGACGTGCCCGCCGCCGCGCTTTCCGGTGGCAACCAGCAGAAGCTCGTCGTCGGCAGGGAACTGTCCGGCAACCCGGTGCTGCTCATCGCCTCGCACCCGACCCGCGGTGTCGACGTCGGCGCGCAGGCGTTGATCTGGGACGAGATCAAGCGCGCCCGTGCCGCTGGTCTCGCCGTGCTGCTGATCTCCGCCGACCTGGACGAGCTGATCGGCCTCTCGGACACGATCAAGGTCATGCTGCGCGGCCGGCTGGTGGCCGACGCCGACCCGAACACCGTCACGCCCGAGGACCTCGGCAGCGCGATGACGGGTGCTGGTAGCACGAGTAGCTCCGTACAGGAGACCGGCGCTGCGCACGAGACCGCGGTGGTTGAGGAAGGCGAGAACTGATGGGGAACCTGCGCGGCAAACTCCTGCCGCCCGCGTTGGCGATCGTCTTCTCGATGCTGCTGTGCGGCGTGGCGCTCGTGATCTCGGGCGCCAACCCGCTCAGCGCGTTCGGCGCGATGATGAGCCAGGTCGGGAAGGGCACGACGCTCGTCGACATCATCAACTCGACGGGCATCTACTACATCGCGGCGCTCGCGGTGGCGATCGGGTTCCAGATGAACCTGTTCAACATCGGTGTCGAGGGCCAGTACCGCGTCGCGGCCGTCATCGCCGCGGTCGTCGGCGGCTCCATCGTGCTGCCGCCCGGCATCCACACGCTGGTGATCATCATCGTGGCCGCCCTCGCCGGTGCCGCCTGGGCCGCGATCCCCGCGATCCTCAAGGTGACCAGGGGCGTCAACGAGGTCATCTCGACGATCATGATGAACGGCCTCGCGATCGGCTTGTCGGCGTACCTGATCCGCCGGGACGTCTTCGGTGAGCTGCGGGGCAACAACATCCGCACGGCCGAGATCCCGGAGAGCGGCTGGATGCCCGGCATCTCGTTCGGCGGCTCCGGCACGATGTTCGGCTTCATCTTCGTGGCCGTCGCTCTGGGCATCGGCTACTGGATCATGATGAACCGCACCAGGTTCGGCTTCGAGCTGCGGGCGTCCGGCGAGTCCTCGACCGCCGCGTCGGCCGGTGGCGTCAACGCCAAGAAGATGGTGCTGGTGTCGATGCTGCTCTCGGGCGCCATCGCGGGCCTGATCTCGCTGCCGGAACTGCTCGGCCGCGACCACACGTTCAGCCTGAACTTCACCGCGGGCATCGGCTTCTCCGGCATCGCGATCGCGCTGCTCGGCCGCAACCACCCCGGCGGCATCGCGTTCGGCGCGCTGCTGTGGGCGTTCCTCGACAAGTCGGGTCTCGCGCTCGACAACGTCGGTGTGCCAAGGGAGATCGTCACCATCATGCAGGGCTCGATCGTCCTGTCGGTCGTCGTCGCGTACGAGGTGGTGCGCCGCGTCGAGCTCGCTGCGGAACAGCGTCGCGTCGGCCGTGAGCTCGGAACTGTTGGAGGTGCCGCGTGATCACGACGCTGGAGGAGAAGCCCCACATCCCCGCGGCCCCTCGCAAGCGCAAGGTGCCCGGCTGGGCCGTCGCGATGCTCGGTGTCGCCGGTGCCGTCGCGCTGCTGTCGATCACCTCGATGCAGACCGGGTTCCCGCAGCTCACCTCGTCCGGCACGACCCAGACCGCGGTCCGCCTGGCGCTGCCGATCCTGCTCGCCGGCCTCGGCGGTCTGTGGGCGGAACGCGCGGGCGTGGTCAACATCGGCCTCGAAGGCATGATGATCATGGGCACCTGGGGCGCGGCGTGGGCCGGCTACCAGTGGGGCCCGTGGGCGGCTCTGGTCGCCGCCGTCGTGTTCGGTTCGCTGGGCGGTCTGCTGCACGCGATCGCCACCGTGACGTTCGGCGTGAACCACATCGTCTCCGGTGTGGCGATCAACCTGCTCGGCGCCGGTGTCACCAAGTACCTGTCGACGCTGCTGTTCCTGCCGCTGTCGAACAACCCCCGCCAGTCCCCGCCGGTCCAGCCGTTCGACACGTACTCGGCGGCGGGCTTCGCGGACTGGCTCGGTGAGCTGGAGCAGGGCCAGCGCCTGTTCATCTCCGACGTCGCGGGCATCCTGCGCGGCCTGGTCACCGGCGTCTCGCCGTTGATGATGCTGACGATCCTGCTCGTGCCGCTGTCGTACTACCTGCTCTGGCGCACCCGTTTCGGCCTGCGCCTGCGCTCGGTCGGCGAGAACCCGCACGCCGCGGACTCGCTGGGCGTCAAGGTGTACTTCCACAAGTACGTCGCGGTGATCGTCTCCGGTGGCCTCGCCGGCCTCGGTGGCGCGGCTCTGGTCCTGAACCCGGGCCAGCTGTCCTATCTGGAGGGTCAGACCGGCGGCCGCGGCTTCATCGGCCTCGCCGCGATGATCTTCGGCAACTGGCGCCCCGGCGGCCTGCTGGGCGGCGCGGCGCTGTTCGGCTACGCCGACGGCCTGCAGCTGCGTTCGGGCGGCGAAACGGTGCTGGCGCTGGTCTACGGCGTCGTGCTGCTGCTCGGCGTGATCGTCGTCTGGCAGCTGATCCGCCGCAGGTGGTTCTCGGCGGCGGCGGCGATCGTCGTGGCCGTGCTGCTGTACCTGCTGTACATCAGCCTCGACGAGATCCCCGGCGAGTTCGTCTCGTACGCCCCGCACATGGTGACGCTGGCCGTGCTGGCCGTGGCGTCGCAGCGGCTGCGGATGCCGGCCGCGGACGGTGTGGTCTACCGCCGTGACTGAGATCGACTGGGATCTGCTCAGGGCACGGGCAGTGGAAGCGGCGGCGTTCGCCCACTGCCCGTACTCCGGGCTTCAGGTCGGGGCGGCAGCGCTGTGCGACGACGGCCGTGTTGTCGTCGGGTGCAACGTGGAGAACGCCTCTTACGGCCTCGGACTCTGCGCCGAATGCACCCTGGTCGGCCAGCTGCGGCTCACAGGTGGCGGCCGGTTGGTCGCGGTGGCCTGTCGTTCCGGTACCGGCGAGCTGCTGATGCCGTGCGGCCGGTGCCGTCAGGTGATCTACGAGTTCGGCGGACGTGACTGCCTGGTCGACACCGCGCGCGGGCCGTTGCCGATGACCGAGGTGCTGCTCGACGCGTTCGGACCGGAGGATCTGCCATGAGTTTCTCTGCTGTGGACGTCATTCGTGCCAAGCGTGATGGGCTGACCCTGTCCGACGCGCAGATCGACTGGGTCATCGACGCTTACACGCGTGGTGTCGTGGCGGATGAGCAGATGTCGGCCCTGGCGATGGCGATCTTCTTCAACGGGATGACTCCTGCGGAGACCGCGCGGTGGACGCAGGCGATGATCTCGTCCGGGGAGCGGTTGTCGTTGCAGGTCTCCCGGCCGACTGTGGACAAGCACTCGACCGGTGGGGTGGGCGACAAGATCACGCTGCCGTTGGCGCCGTTGGTGGCTGCTTGTGGGGCTGCTGTGCCGCAGTTGTCCGGGCGCGGCCTGGGCCACACCGGTGGGACGCTGGACAAGCTGGAGTCCATTCCGGGGTGGCGCGCTGCACTGTCCACTTCGGAGATTCTGTCGCAGCTTTCTTCGGTTGGTGCGGTGGTTTGTGCTGCTACCGAAGGGTTGGCTCCGGCTGATCGGAAGCTCTACGCGTTGCGGGATGTCACTGGGACTGTCGAGGCGATTCCGCTGATCGCTTCTTCGATCATGTCGAAGAAGATTGCTGAGGGGGCCGAGTCGCTGGTGCTCGATGTGAAGGTCGGGTCTGGGGCCTTCATGAAGGATCTTGCTTCTGCTCGTGCTTTGGCTGAGGCGTTGGTCGCGATCGGGGTTGAGCACGGGGTTCGGGTTTCGGCTTTGTTGACCGACATGTCTGTGCCGCTTGGTCGTGCGGTTGGTAATGCGGTTGAGGTTGCCGAGTCTGTTGACGTGTTGCGTGGTGGTGGGCCCTCCGATGTTGTTGAGCTGACTGTGGCTTTGGCTGCGGAGATGCTTTCGCTGGCGGGGATTTTGGCTGATCCGGGTGCTGTTTTGGCTTCTGGTGAGGCTTATGAGGTGTGGGCTCGGATGATCCGGGCTCAGGGCGGCGATCCGGATGCCCCGTTGCCGGTTGCCGCACATCGCCACGTCGTCGAGGCGCCTGCTTCCGGGATTCTGTCCACTTTGGATGCTTATGGCGTTGGGGTGGCGGCTTGGAGGCTTGGGGCTGGGCGGGCTCGTAAGGAGGATCCGGTGCAGGCTGGGGCTGGGGTGATGTGCTTGGCCAAGCCTGGGGATGTGGTGGAGGCTGGGCAGCCGTTGCTGGAGCTGTTCACCGATACGCCGGATGCGGTCGAGGGGGCGTTGCAGGCGTTGGAGGGGGCTTACTCGGTCTCGGACGACGAGGTTGAGCGGTCGCCGTTGGTGATCGACACCATTCGCGGCTGATTTTGGGCGCGTCGGTTTCGTAGGTCGTCCCCCGGTTGCGAGAGTTTTCCCGGGGCTACGCCCCAGACCCCGCCAATCTGATCAAAGACCCGGCCGGCGCCACGCGCAGGTTGATGGCACGCCTGTTGCGTTGGGCGGCTTGCGGTTGCTTTGTTGGTTGCGGTGTGGGGTGGGTCCCGTCACGAGCCGCACCGGAGCGAGCCACGCTCGGGCACGACTCGTGACGGGACCCACCCCGCCAGCCCGCGTTGTGAAAAGCAGCTCGGCTTCGTCGTCGCCTTTGCTCGGCTTCGCCGTCGCTTGGGCTCGCCTGCGGCTTCGCTTCGGCTTCGGCCTCCCCACTCGGCTTCGGCCTCACCACTCGGCGTCGGCTTCGCCGCTCGCCTGGGGCCCGCTCGCTTGCGGCTTCGCCAGAGGTGCCGCGCGGGGGCTCGGCTTGGTCTTTGGGCCGTTCGTGGGCTGCGACTCCGCTGGCGCGCAGCCGGTGCCCCTGCTGTACCTTGGCGCACCCCCCTTGCGCGCTTTGGACGTGAAACGGCCCCGGAGCAGCAGCTCCGGGGCCGGTTTGCTTGGTCTGGCGGGGCGGTCAGGCGCCCTCGGCCGCCAGGTCGTCGTCGTCCATGTCCTTGCCGCCGTTGGCCGGCTTCGGGCCGTTCTTGCGGGTGCGGCGCTGCGGGCGCGGCAGGGCGGTGGGCGGCGGGGGAGGCGTGGGCGAGCCGCCGCCGAGGATGAGTTCGGCGAAGGTGGCCATGGCCTCGTCCAGCTGGCCGCCGATGCGCAGTTCGGATTCCTGGTTCGACTTGCGGACCAGGGACTGCAGGGCGTCGGTGTCCGGGCGGGCGCCCACGGTTTCGGCGACCTTGGTGAGGCCGGCGTCGACAGAGCCGCCGAGTTCGGCGATTCGGGTGGCGAAGCCGTCCTCGACCTTGTCCAGGCGGTCGGTCATCGTGTCGAGCTTCGAGGTAACCTGCTCCAGGCGGCCGGCCAGGGCCTCGAGGCGGTCGGCGGCGTCCACCTGGTCGCGGGACTGCTCGATCGCCGCGTACAGGGCCGTGCGGGCCTCGTCCAGCTTGCCGTTGACGGCTTCGCGGGTGTCGGTGACGGCCGAGGCCAGTTCGGTGCGGGTTTCGGCCAGGGCGCCGGCCAGGGTGTCGCGGGTCTCGGCCACGGTGCCGGCCAGTTCGCCGCGGGTCTCCGCCACGGCTCCTGCCAGCGTGTCGCGGGTCTCGACCAGGGAGGCCGCCAGCTGGTTGTGGCGGTCGTTCACCGCGGAGACGAGCTTCTCGCGGCTTTCGGTGACCGCGGCGGCCAGTTCGGCGCGGGCGGCGGCCAGGGCGTCGCGCTGTTCGTCGGCGCGGCCGTGGATGCCCGAGAAGGAGTCGGCGAGGATCTTCTGCAGGGCCTCGCGGGTGCCGTCGAGGTGCTCGTGCACGCCCTCGTCGACCTCGTCGAGGCGGCCGCGCAGGGCGGCTTCGAGGGCCTCGATGCGCTCGCGGAGCGGGTTGGTGACCGCGCCCGGGATCGCGTCCACCTTGCCGTCCTGCTTGTCCAGGTGGCCGTCGAGGTCGTCGATGCGCTTGTGGATGCTCGCGAGCTTGTCCTCCAGGCCGTCCATGCGGCCGGCGACGCCCTCGAAGCGGCCCGCGACGCCGTCGAGGCGGCCGTCCAGCTGGGCGAAGGGCTTGGCGAGCTTGTCGACCAGGGCGTCGACGGCACGGCCGATGTCGGCGACCGCGTTGTCCTGGGCCTCCAGCTTGGCGAGGGCCTCGTCCAGCCGCTCCGCGAGCACGCTGACCTCGGTGCGGTCCGGCAGCTCCGACAGGCGCTTGCGGACCGAACCCAGCGACTCCAGAGGCGACATTCGTGCGTGGATCTCGTCCAGCGCGTCGAAGATCTGCTGCTGCTCGCTCTCACGGATCTCCGCGGCGCGCGTGAGCATGTTGCGCATCCGATCGAAGGACATCGTGGAGTTGTTGTTCTCTGTCACGGCTGAGTGCCTTCGTCCAGGGGAGGGGGAGACCACGGGAGCCTATCCGCGTCACGGGACGCGTCTGTACCACCCCCGGCAGAAAACGGCCGGGTGTGGACGGGCGACTGACCTGATCAGGTTACCCGGTTGCTCTGAATGCCAAGTTACTGGCCGGAATCAGACGACAGCGACTGGTGATGTTCCTACCTTGGGGTGACTCAAGCCGCCATCCGGTTGCAGAAAGTTGCTGATCACGGATCGGCAACATCCGTGAACCGGCTAATGATCATAGCGGGAGCAAGATCATTTTGGCCAGCGCTGAAGCGGCGTGTCGGCTGAAGTAACGTGTAGCAATGTCCACGCCGCTTACCTTGGAGACCATCCGCAGCGCGCCGAAGGTGCTGCTGCACGACCACCTCGACGGTGGCCTCCGCCCGCAGACGGTGATCGAACTCGCCGATGCCTCCGGCTACCAGGGCCTGCCCACCACGGACGCGGGCGTGCTCGGCGGCTGGTTCCGCGACAACGCCAACTCCGGGTCGCTCGTGCGATACCTGGAAGGTTTTGCCCATACGTGCGGTGTCATGCAGGACGAGCCCGCGCTGGTCCGCGTCGCGGCGGAGGCCGTCGAGGACCTCGCGGCCGACGGCGTCGTCTACGCCGAGGTCCGCTACGCCCCCGAGCTCTTCGTCGAGAAGGGCCTCTCGCTGGAGCAGATCGTCGAGGCCGTTCAGGAGGGCTTCCGCCTCGGAGAGCAGCGCGTCGCCGCGACCGGCCGCAAGATCCGCATCGGCACGCTGCTCTGCGCCATGCGCCAGAACGAGGGCTGGCTGCGCATCGCCGAGCTGGCCGTCCGCTACCGCGACCTCGGCGTCGTCGGGTTCGACATCGCGGGCCCCGAGGCCGGCTTCCCTCCCACCAGGGGCCTCGACACCTTCGAGTACCTGCGCCAGCAGAACGCGCACTTCACCATCCACGCCGGTGAGGCGTTCGGCCTGCCCTCCATCTGGGAGGCGATCCAGCACTGCGGCGCCGAACGGCTCGGCCACGGCGTGCGGATCGTCGACGACATCAAGGTCTCCGGCGATGGCACCGCCCAGCTGGGACGCCTGGCCGCGTACGTCCGCGACTGCCGCATCCCGCTGGAGATGTGCCCGACGTCGAACCTGCAGACCGGTGCCGCCGCCACCATCGCCGACCACCCGATCGGCCTGCTCGCCAAGCTGCGGTTCCGCGTCACCGTCAACACCGACAACCGCCTGATGAGCGACTGCACGCTCTCCAGCGAGTTCGCCGCCCTGGTCGACACCTTCGGCTACGGCTGGGCGGACCTGCAGTGGTTCACGATCAACGCCATGAAGTCGGCGTTCATCGGGTTCGACGAGCGGCTCGCGATCATCAACGAGCTGGTCAAGCCCGGGTACGCGGCATTGACGGCGTAGTCGATCGCTGGGCCCAGCCGCTCTCGTCGACGGGGCTGAGCGCGCGCAACGGCTCCCACCACGCGCGATTGGCCGCGTACCAGCGGATGGTGTCCCGGACACCGGCCTCGAAGCCGATTTCGGGACGCCATCCGAGCTCACGGCCGATCCGCGTCGAGTCCAGGAGGTAACGCCGGTCGTGGCCGGGCCGGTCCGCCACGATCGACTTCCGCGACTGCGGCAGCCCCAGCTCGTCCAGCACGAGGTCGGCGATCTGGTCGACGCTCGCCTCGACCCCCGTGCCGACGTGGTAGGTCCGGCCGACCTCGCCCTCCTGCAGCACCGCGTCGATCGCCCGGCAGTGGTCCAGCACGTGGATCCACTCGCGCCGGTTGTCGCGCGCCGCGTAGATCGGCAGCTGTTCGCCGTCCAGCGCGCGGGTCGTGAACAGCGGGAGGACGTTCTCCGGGAACTGGTTCGGCCCGTAGTTGTTGGCGCAGTTGGTGATCGTCGTCGGCAGGCCGAACGTCTCGAAGTACGAGCGCACCGCGTGATCGGCGCCCGCCTTCGACGCGTTGTAGGGCGTGCGCGGGCGATACGGCGACTCTTCGTGGAACGCGTCAACGGCATCGAGTGCGAGATCTCCGTACACCTCGCACGTCGACACGTGGTGGAACCGCCGCACGCCCGCGCGACGGCACGACTCCAGCAACGCCTGCGTGCCAAGGACATTGGTGCGGAAGAACCGGCCAGGATCCAGCACCGCGAGGCTGTTGTGCGACTCGGCCGCGAAGTTCACGACGACGTCGACACCTTCGACGTCGGCCTCGGCGATGTCCGCGTGCACGAACGGCACGTCCGCTGGCAGGTTCGTGCGCGTGCCGCGATACGTCAGCGCGTCGAGCGCGATGACCTCGTCCGACGGGTGTTCCCGCAGCCAGTAGCGGGTGAAGTGCGAGCCGATGAACCCGGCCGCACCGGTGATGAGCACACGCATTCTCAGTCCTCCGAACGAATTGGTGCTACCCCGGGTGGTTCCGCGCCGGGCCAGCCGCGGAACTCGACCTCCAGCTGGAACCGGTGGCCCAGGTAGTGGTGCTCGGACAGCGCGATCGGCCGCTCGGAAACGTCCAATGCGATGCGCCGCACCAACAACACGGGCGTGCCCTCGGTGACGCCGAGCAACGGGCCGACCTCGCCCGCAGCCACGGCTGCGATGCTCTGCCGCACCACGGCGATCTGGTTTCCGTTGCGGCGCAACGTCTCCCAGGTGCCCGGAGACTCGGCGTCGGCACGGCTGACCGGCGCCGCCAACTCCAGCGGCACCCACTCGGTCACGACGTCCAGCGGCGCGTCACCGGTGCGGCGCAACGACCGCACGCGCAGCATCTCGCCCGCGCCGAGCGTCAGGGCGACGCTCGGCGGCGCTTCGCGGTAGCCGTACTCGAGAACGGCTCGCACCAGCGGGACACCGGCCTCCGCGACGGCGGACCGCGCGTGCTGGAACGTGCCGAGAGCAAGCGGCTGTGCGAACGACACCACGTACCAGCCGGCGCCTTTTCGCGACGCCAGCAGGCCTTCGTCGCGGAGTTGCTCCAGTGCGCGGCGCACGGTCACTCGGCTGACCTCGTAACGCCGGCCGAGTTCCGCCTCGCTCTCGATGGCTCCGGCCGGGCCGTAGTCGCCGAGCGTGATGCGTTCCCTCAGCTCAGCGGCTAGGCGCTGCGACCGAGAACCTGTCATAAACCTGTATCATACAGGTGTTGCGACCGGTTCTGGTTCCGGTTGTCGTTGACCGGTCAACGACAGCTCGCCGACAGGTACCGCTGGCAGGCTGGGGTTGCCGTCGCCCCAACGGTTTTCCTCCCAGAAAGAGTGGTCGAATGCGCACTGCACTCATCGCCGGTGGACTCGCGGTTCTGACCTCGACGGCGCTCGCAATGCCCGCGAGCGCCTCCGGTGAGAACGCCGCGTTCTACAGCGGCACCAACCTGTCCGGCACCAAGTCACCGGTCGACCTCGCCGGCGGTGAGTGCGTGAACGTCGCGCCGGTGCGTTCCGGGATCAACGTCTCGTTCGCCGACATCGAGGTCTTCTACAACGCGGACTGCAGGACCGGCCTGCCCGGCGGTTCCGGCGACAGCTACTACGTGCTGGGAAGCTTGCACCAGGGCAACTTCCCGTTCGCGGCCGTCAGCTACCGCGTGCGCTAGAAACGCGAAAAGGGCCACCCGCACGGGTGGCCCTTTTCATCCGGAGACTCAGTTGATGTTCAGCCGGTCCTCGAACTTCGCCTGCAGCTCGCGGAACGCGGCCACCTCGGCGTCGTACGGGGCGGACGGCGCGAGACGCGTCGGGTCCGGCGATACCACGAAGGACACCAGCCAGCCCAGCGACTCGGACGACGCCAGCGCCTCCTTGACGGACTCGTCCTCCGCCCACTCGCCAGCGTCCTCGAACAGTTCGACGGCGAGGTCGAGCTGCTGCGGGTCGAGGGCGTCGGGGCCCTCCTCCATGTCCTCGGCGATGCCGGTCAGCACGTAGACGTTCTCTTCGTCCACGTCGACGTCGAGCTCGCCCGCGGTGGCCTTGACCTTGACGTCGTTCCACGTCTCGACCTCGGCGAGGTCGTGGTCGTCGTGCTCGGCCACGAACCGGCTCAGGCCGCGCTGCGAGGTGAAGGCCTCGATCTTGCCGCGGCGGCCCAGGAACACCGGGTCGTCGCCGAGGTAGCAGCGCAGCGTGTAGAACTCGCCGGCGGAGGTGATGATCTTGATGGGGTCGATGCCGACCTCGGCCCAGAAGCCGGTGGGCTCGGCCTTCTCCTCGTCGGAGTCCTCGTCGGTGTCCGCGGCGTCTGCGGCGTCCGCGGCAGCCGCGGTCTCGGCCTCGAGCGCGGCGAGCTCCTCCTGTGCGACGGCGAGCTCCTTCTCCGGGACGTCCGGCGTGCTGACGACGCTGTCGATCGCGTCGAGGACCTCGTCCCACTTCTCGGAGACGACCTCGGACAGCTCGTCCCACAGCTTCGCGCCGTCACGGCCGCTGAACGGCAGCGTGCCCTGCGGCAGCAGCGAGAAGCCCTCCGCCGAGTCGAGCACCTCGTGGACCTTCTCCAGGTCGCAGACGTCCGCGAGCGCGCGCACGATCGCGATGACGTCGGCGAGCTCACCGATGGTCCAGGTGTCCGGGTCTTCCGCGATCAGCTCTGGCACGCCGACGAGGTCGAACTGGTGGTTGTCGTCCGGCGAGAGGTCCGCGACGCCCAGCGACGGCACGACCGGCCACGCGGGGTGGTCGGTGAGGTCGTGCTCTTCCGCGGTGCGCACGAAGGCGGCGAGATGCGCGGCGTCGGGGAAGACGAACAAGTCCTCCTCGTCGCCGAGGAACGCCTCCCACTCCTCGCCCTTCTCGCGCCAGCGGGGTGCCCACAGCGTGACCACGTCACCCTGCGTCAGCCCCAGCTCGATGGGGACGATGTCCTGCGCCATCCTGACCTCCCGGTCACGCCTGCCTGATGCCGTGGGCGAGCCTAACGGTGCTGATCACCGGCGCCCAAAGGGGTTCTCGAAGAACGCGTCCTCGTCGGGGTCCTCGACGATCGGCGCCCTGGGCCGCCGCTCCGCCGGTGCCGCTTCAGCTGCGGATTTCGGCGGTGCGACGGGGTTCCACGTCGACCGGAAGGGTGAATCGCCCGCGATCGACTCGACGTCGATCGCCATCCCGTCACCCAAGGCCAGTGCCATCTTGTTGAAGCTCGTCTGCACGGCCGCGTTGGTCGCGAGGCGCACGGTCTCGGTGACGATCTCGCCGACCGCCCGCGGGCCCTGCTGCAGCAGGGCCGGGTGCAGGTGCAGCGCCCTGATCTCGCCCTTCGCGGACGCCGTGACCATGCACAGCCCGTTGGGGTGCTCGACGGTCTCGGTGGTGACGGCCAGGTCGCGCTGGAGCTGCTCGACGGCCTGCATCCGGTCCTCGTTCACCGCCGCCACCCGAACTCGTCCTCGTCCCGCTCGCGCACGAACCCCAGCTCCGTCAGCTCCCGCGGGTCCACGACCCGCTCCAGCGTCTGGTGCAGCCGGGACGCGGCGTTGCGCTGCGCCTTCTCCGCGACCCGCATGATCTCGGCGGCCAGCCCGTGCGGCCCCATCCGCAGCGCCGACGCGCTGACCTCGATCTGCCGCGGCGGACCACCGGGCGTGGCGACCACCGTCACCGCGCCGTCCGGTGAGGACGCCCGCCCCGTGACGGGACCGCTGCGCGCGACGTGCTGCGACACGGCCTGCTCGACATCGCGCACCTTCCTCGCGGCGCGCTCGACGTCGTCGTCCACCTGATCACCCCCTACTGCGACAGTGTGCCGCATGATCCTGCGTTCGGTCGTGCTGTTCGCCCTCGCCGCCCTCATGGAGATCGGCGGCGCCTGGCTCGTCTGGCAGGGCGTGCGGGAGCACCGGGGCTGGCTGTGGATCGGTGGCGGCGTGATCGCCCTGGGCCTCTACGGCTTTGTCGCGACCCTGCAGCCCGACGCGCACTTCGGCCGGATCCTCGCTGCCTACGGCGGTGTGTTCGTGGCGGGCTCGCTCGCCTGGGGGATGGTCGTGGACGGCTTCCGGCCCGACCGCTACGACGTGGTCGGCGCGCTGATCTGCCTGGCCGGCGTGGCCGTGATCATGTACGCGCCCCGATGACGGATTCGAGGAGCGCGGTCAGCTCCTTCGCGACGTCGTCGAGCGGCTGGATGCCGCGCTGGGCCCGGCACATCGCGACGGCACCTTCGGCGGCGGCGACGACGAGCTGCGCGAGGCTCTTCGCACGGGGTGCCTGGACGCCGTGGTCCTTCAGCGCGTTCTCGAGCAGTTCCGACCAGGCCCGGAACGCCTCGGCCGCGGCGGCGACCGCCTGTGGGTCCGCGGTTTCCTCGATGGCGACCGCGAGCACGGGACAGCCGGCCTGGAAATCGGTGTCGGTGACGATCTGCCGCCACAGCGCGAAAAACGCCTGCAGCCCCGCGATCGGTCCCTTTCGGAGCTTCGCCGCGAGCACCTTCTGCACCGTGTCCGACGCCCACTGAACCGCCTCGGTCGCGAGCTGGCTCTTGCCGCCGGGGAAGTAGTGGTACGTCGACCCGAGCGGCGTGCCCGCGTGCTTGGCGACCTCGCGGATGCTCGTCGCGTTGAGGCCGCGGCGCCGGATCATGTCGGCGGCTCCGGCGACGATCTGCTGTCGGGACACTTCCCCGCCTCTCTGGCTATGACGACCGTCATAGGATAGCGTCCGGCTCTGGTTATAACAGTCGTCATAGATCGGAGCTCGTCATGCCGATGATCGAACTGACCGTCCCTGCCGGATCGCTGACCGACGCGGGCCGCAAGAGCGTGCAGCGGGATCTGGCCAATCTGCTGCTGAAGTGGGAGGGCGCCCCGGACAACGCGTTCTTCCGCTCGGTGGCGTGGGCCTACCTGCACGAACTGCCGGCAGGGGCGCAGACGACCGCTGAGGACGACGCACCGCGGTTCCGGGTGGACGTGCGCGTTCCGGCGGGTGCGCTGTCCGAGCGGTGCAAGGCCGGGCTGGTGCAGGAGGCGACGGCGCTGGTGCTCGAAGCCGCCGGGCTGGGGGAGGCGGACGTCATGCGGGTGTGGGTGCTCATCCACGAGCAGGCGGAGGGAACCTGGGGCTCGGGCGGGAAGATCGTGCGGTTCGCGGACCTCGTCGAGATGGCCAAGAAGAATGCGTGAGCTGACCTACGTCGCGCGCCGGACCGCCGAATGGCGGGAAGCCCCCGACCCGGTTCTGCAATCCGATTCCGACGCGATCGTGGCGCCTGTCGCGGCAGCCCCGTGCGATGTGGACTCGGCGATCCTGGCGGGCCACGGCCCCATCCCGCCGCCGTTCGCCATCGGGCACGAATGCGTCGCGCGAGTTGTCGACGCCGGGGAATCGAGCCGGTTCTCGCCGGGAAACCTCGTCGTCGTGCCGTGGGCGATCTCGTGCGGAACCTGCGACCGCTGCGCCGGCGGCCTCACCACCCACTGCACGTCGGTGCCGCACATGGCGATGTTCGGCGCACCCATCGGTGGTTCGTGGGGCGGCCTGTTCTCCGACCTGGTGCGGATCCCGTGGGCGGACGCGATGCTCGTGCCGCTCCCCGGCGGGCTGGACCCGATGGCGATGGCCTCGGCGAGCGACAACTGGCCGCTCGCGTGGCGGCTCGTCGCACCGCACCTCCGCGCCCGTCCAGGTGCACGGGTGCTGGTGATCGCGCGCGGCAGCATCGGCCTCTACGTCTGCGACATCGCCCGCGCTCTGGGCGCGTCCGACGTGCTGTACGTCGACCCGGACCCGGCCCATCGCGCCATCGCGGAGGGATACGGCGCGCGGACCGCGGCGGAGATCGAGCCGGTGCACCACGGGTTCGACCTCGCCGTGGAGTCCACCGGACGGGTCCCCGAACTGGTCACGGCCCTGCGCTCCCTGGCGCCGGAAGGCTTCTGCGAGAGCGCGGGCAACCACTTCCGGCCGGGGGAGCTGCCGTTGCTGGAGATGTACCTGACGGGTGTCACCCTGCGGGTCGCCAGGGACAACGTGCGGGCGCACCTGCCGCAGGCGCTGGAGCTCGCGGCGTCGGGGCAGGTCGATCCGGGACGGGTGGTGTCCGGCGTGTTCGACTGGGAGCAGCTGCCGGAGGTGTTGCCGGAGCGGCATCTCAAGCCGGTGTTCGTCCGCGCGGATCAGCCCGTCGGCCGGTAGAAGCCGTAGAACGACATCCCGCTGTTCGTCGTGCGGATCTTGCCGACCTGCACGGGGTCACCGGCCTCGACCATCTGCCCGTTGCCGATCACCATCGCGACGTGCCCGTCCCACACGACCAGATCGCCTGGCAGCAGCTGGTCCGGTGGCACGGACGCGCCCATGGCCTGCGACGAGGCCGGGCGCGGGATGTCGAAGCCCGCGTTCTTGTACGCCCACTGCGTCAGGCCTGAGCAGTCCGTGCCCTGGGGCGGGTTCGCGCCACCCCACACGTACGGCGTGCCCAGGGCCGACAACGCGTTCCGGACGGCCTTGGCCGCGGTCTCGTTCGGTGCCTCGGCACTGCTGCCGTCGGGCAGGTTCACGCCGACGCCGGTGCCGGGCTGCGGTGGAATCGCGACCGGCAGCCGGGGGCCGGAACCCCCGCCGCCGCCGCCTCCGCCACCGCCGCCGCCCCCACCGCCTCCACCGGAGCCGGAACCAGACCCGGAACTGGCACTGGAACTGGAGCTGGAACTGGCACTGGAACTGGAGCTGGAGTCCTGCTTCGGCGAGTCGGAAGCACCGGCGGCAGCGGTCGTGCCCTCGTCACCGCCGAGCGGCTCGCCCAGCTTCCCGAGCGCGCCGACGTCGGGCTGCTGCAACCCGTTCAGCTGCCCGACCAGCTGCGTGAGCTGGTCGCGCACCTTTTGCAGCTCGGCGGAAGTCTTGCCCTGGTAACCGGAAGCCAGCCCGGCGAGGTCGGCCAGAGCGGCCAGCACCACACCGGGACCGGCCACCATCGACGCGGCGACGGCGGCGGCGAGCTTCGGCGTCGCCTTCGAGGTGAACTCGTCGATCAGGCCCTGGATCGCCGTCCGCCCGCCGGTCACCGCGGAAACTCCGGACGAAGCCACGGTCTTGACCACCGAAGCGTTGGAGGACAACGTGTTCGCGGCCGCGGTGAACGTGGCCACGCGGCTGGTGAAGGCGTTGGCCTTCTCACCGGACCACGTGTTCAGCACCGCGGTGGAAGCCGACGAGTGCCGCGAACCCAGGTTCGTCAAAGCGGTCTGCGCGCGGCCGAAGGCGTCGCCGGCACGCGTGGCGCCGCCGGTGTCGCCGTCGAGCTTCGCCAGGTCTTCCTTCATCGGCGCGATGAACGTGCTGAGGAGTCCCTCGACGCTCATGCGCGCGCCGCCTTGTTCAGCGAAGCCTTGTGCGCCTCTTCCCGGGCGATGTACGCGTCACGGGCCTTCGCGACGGCCGTGCCGAGGCCGGAGAGACCGGTCGACGCGGCTTTCAGCGCGTCCACCTGCGCCTGCGCCGCGGTCTGGAAGGCGGCGTTGAGACCAACCTCGTTGCCGATCTTGCCGAAGCAGTCGCCCGGCAGGGACGTGGTGCCGTTCAGCGTGCCGGTGCCGACCGCGCCCACCTCGCTCGCCAGACCGCTCACCGCCGACGCGTATCCGGTCAAGGCGTCGAGGTCGACCTTGAGACCCTGTTCCGCCATGTGAAGCTCTTCCCCCAGTCGTGACCTGTTCGCGTTGATCCTGCCCCGATGAGCGGTACCTCGCCCGTCGTTCCGCCAAGATCATGGAACTGTGGGCGTCATCGAGCACTGGGACCGGATCCTGGCATGGCTGGCGGAGCACGCTCCTGCCACCCGTGCCGTGCTGCGGCCGAGGTACGACGCGCTGCCGGAGCTTCGGGTTCCGATCGAGCTCCAGATGTGGTGGAGCGTCTACGGCGGTACCGAGGAAGGCCTCTACGCCGAGATTCTGCCGCCCTTCTACACGCCGCTGGGCGCCGATCGCGCGTTCGTGCTCAGGGAGACGCACACGAGCAAGCCGGTGGACGCGTCGGAGGCCGGTTCGGCCACGGCCGGATTCCACCCCGAGTGGCTGCCGATCGCCTTCGACGGCACGGGTGACGTGCTCGCGGTGGACCTGCGGCCCGGTGTGCTGCGCGGTTGCGTGGTCGAGTGGGACCAGGAGCGCAACGAGATGATCAAACCGGAGTGGACGTCGATCGTGGAGATGTTCGACCAGGTCGCGACGTCTCTCGAGACGCGCAGCGCGGTCGGGCACTGCTACCCGATGGTCAACTCGGCCGGCGAGCTCGGCTGGCGCACTAGCTGACGGCGCGTTCCAGGATGCCCAGCGAGATCAGGCCCTCGATGATCTGGTCGACGCCCAGCGCCGCGAGCAGGACGCCGAGGACCCGCACGAGCACCCAGGCGTAGGTCATCTTCACCCAGCGCATCACGATGCCGAGAAGCGCGATCGCGGCCAGATCGAGTGCGATCACCGCGGCGAACCCTCCGGCCAGCACGAACGTCGTCTCGATCGACTTCGTGTCCGAGAGCAGGAACAGGTAGGCGAGCGCCACCGGGTTCGCGTAGTAGGCGGTGGCCAGCTCGTGGGTGCCGCGCGTCTCGTCGTGCGTCGGTTCCTGCTTGCGCCCGAGGACGAGGTCCAGTGCGTGCACGAAGAGGATCACGCCGCTGGCCAGGTACAGCCCGCCCTCGCTGATGTGGAAGATCGAGAGCAGCGTGCGCCCGGCCACCACCACGAAGAACCCCACGCCCAGCGCGATCGCGGTGGAGGTGAGCGCCACCCGCCACCGGGTCCGGGAGTCGGCGCCCTCGGTGTCCATCAGGAACGCCAGGATGATCTTCGGCGGGCCGACCACGGCGACGAGGATGCTGAACGCCTCCACGAACTTCATGGCGGCCATCGTCGAGCCGGGACGCCGGCCGCGCGCGTTACCTCACGCGGGCGAGTGAACGCTGCGGCACGGCGGTGGTCTTCACGCGGGCGTACACCTTCACCGCTGCCAGCGCGCCGAGCCAGCCGAGCGCGGTGCCGGTCGTGTTCGTGATCAGGTCGTCGACGTCGAAGATCCGGTTGGCCCACAGCAGCTGCGAGCCCTCGATCAGCAGCGAGACGCCGTACCCGATGAGCGCGGCCTGCCCGGCCGTGCGACGGCCCCAGAACATCAGCATCGCGCCCAGCGGCACGAACAGCAGCACGTTCAACGTCATCTGGTCGAACGCGATCTGCCCGTCCCGGAACGTGTCGGCGATCCACTGGAACGGCACCAGCTGCACCGACTGACGCGGCGGCACCGTCTGCATCGGCAGGAACGTCGCCGCGAACAGCATGCTCGCGTAGACGGTGACGGTCGCGCCGCGGAAGGTCAGCTGACGGAAGAACAGCTGCGGCAGCAGGAAGACGACCGACAGGAAAAATCCCCACTGGATGCTCGCGAGCATTGCATTCGTCATGGTTCAAAGCTAGGAAAATGGCCCTCGGCGCACATCGCGCTGAGGGCCAGTTCCGACCTCGTACTTCCGGTCGAGTGTTACTCGGCCGCGTAATCCCGCGGGCTGATGCCGCGTAGTACCGGACCGCACGACAGGGCTGCTACCAGCGCGACCACCATGCCGACCGCCACAGGGGCGAGCACCCACGGCGTGATCGGCATTTCTCCGCGGCCCACCAGTCCGCGTGCGAGAGTGAGCAGTCCGATTCCCACGACAATGCCCGCACCGCACGCCCCGATTGTGACTGCGAACACCGGCAGCATCACTTCGCGGCGCAATGCGTGAGCCAGCACACGAATCGGAGTTCCGGCCGCGATCAACGCACCGAAAGTGCGCCTCCGGTCGATCACCGACCCGGCCGCTGCCACCGCCGCGCCGATGCCGCCGAGCACCGCCGCGATCGACAGCCCGATGACCGTGGCCCGCTGCAGGTCCGCCATCAACGTGTCGCCGTACAGGCCCCGCTGCTCGCCGTCCACCAGCTGCACGCCCGGCAGCGTGCCGACCAGCGCGGTGTGCACGGCGTCGCGGTTCTCCCGCGTGGTCGGCACGCCGACCATCGACACCTTGCCCTCGACGCCCGGCAGCAGTTCGGGATCGATCACCCCGCTGATCCGGCCGGAACCGTTGAACGGCCGGGTCTCGTACTGCGCGGGCAGTTTCGCGGTCACGTCGTCCTTCGTGCCGCTCGACTTGAAGTGATCACCGTTGAGCCGCGAGTACGCGTACACAGCAGGTCCTGGCTGACACGACAGACCGTTCAGGACCTTCGCGACGTCAGCGCACTTGCCGACGATCACGTACGACCCGTAGCTGCCGTCCGCGCCCGCGCTCACGGTGCCGTCCAGCATCGTGACGATCGGCGCCGAGGTCTGCAGGCGCAACGGCGTGAGGTCGTGCGTCACCTGCTCCGCGACGATCGCGTCCGTCTTCCACGTGTCGTCGCGGAACGGCACCTGACTTTCCAGGCCGGGCAGCATGGTCAGCGCCATCGAGCCGGTGAAGACGGCGATCACCACACCGGCGGAACCGCGGAACGCCGCCACCGGGTCACCCGCCAGCCGCCGCCCCGCCAGCAGCGTCGACGGCTTGCGCCACCGCCCGACGAAGAACCTGCCGACCCACGCCGTGACCACCGGTCCGGCCAGCACCAGCGCGACCGCCACCGCGCCGAGACCGAGGAGAACCACGGTGAACTGGTTGTCGCCGCCTGCCTCCTGGGCGTAGAGGATGCCCAGGAAGAACACTCCCAGCGCGCCGGCGATCGTCATCAGCCGCCAGGACCGGACCTTGCGCTGTTCCTCCGCCGCCAGCGGCCGGTTCACCACGCGGCGCAGCCCCATGATCGCCGCCGCGATGACCAGCACCGGAGCCAGCACGGCCACCGTCGCCACCACCGCGGGCGAGGGCACGAAGTCACCCGGATACCAGGTGCCGCCCTCCCACGGGATCTTTGCCGTGATGTGGCTGAACGGCTGTGCCAGCAGCACGCCGAGCACGCTGCCGACGACCCCGCCGACCGCGGTCTCCACGGCGGTCATGATCACGACTTGCCGCGGACTGGCACCGGCGAGCCGGAGCGCGGCCAGGCGCCGTTCCCGTTTCGCCGCGGTCAGCCGCGCGGCCGAGGCGACGAGCACCAGACACGGCACGACGAGCACCACTAGCCCGACACGGGTGAGCAGGTAGAGCATGCCGTGGTAGTCGTCGCGGTACGAGCCGCTGCCACCGGCCAGCCCTGGCGCCGGATAACCGTTCTCGATCTTGTCGTGACCGACGATCGCGACGAGCTCACCCGGGAACTTCAACGCTTCCGGTCCGAGCACGCCGATCTGCTTGCCGGGAAAGCGATTCCCGAGCTTCTCCGCCGGTGTGTCGCGCACGAGGTCGGCCAGTGCGGGCGACAGCAGCACCTCGCCCGCTTCCGGGAACTTCGCGATTCCCGCTGCCACCGGCACGTTGCCGGTCTTGAGCCGTGCGACGTCGAACCGTTCGATGAGCTTGCCGTCGAACGAATCCTTGTTCACCGCAACGGAAATCGTGCGGTCCTCGTTCTGCGTGAAGACCTCGCGCCACGCCGTGCGGTCCGCCCGTGCCTGCAGCCCGTTCGGTGCGGCGACGAGCCACAGCACCAGCGACACCGCGATCATCACGCCGAGCGCGACCAGCACCGTGGCCACCTGGCTGCGCCGGTCCCTGCGCAGCACCGCGAGCGCGATCCTCACGCGGACACCCCCGCGGCGATGCGGCCGTCCTGGATCTCCACGACCCGGAGCGCCCTGTCCGCGATCGCCTTGTCGTGCGTGACGATCACAACGGCCGCGTTGGTCTCCTCCGCCGCGGCCAGCAGGGCGGTCATCATCTCCTGGCCGGTGCGGGTGTCGAGGGCACCCGTCGGCTCGTCCGCGAAGATCACCCGCGGCCGGTGCGCGAGGGCGCGCGCGATCGCCACCCGTTGCGCCTGCCCGCCGGACAGCTCACCCGGCCGCCGCTTCTCCATGCCCTGCAGCCCGAGCCGTCCCAGCCACAGCCTGGCCGCGCCGAGCGACTCCTCACGCGCACGACCGGCGAGCAGCATCGGCAGCGCGGCGTTCTCCTCGGCGGTGAGCTCGGCGACGAGCATGCCCGACTGGAACACGAACCCGAACGCCGTGCGGCGGAGCTCGCTGCGGCCGGTCTCGTTCAGCTCGCCGATCGCGCACCCGTCGAGGAACACCTCGCCGCCGTCCGCGCGCAGGATGCCGGACAGCACGTGCAGCAGCGTCGTCTTGCCGGAGCCGGACGGACCGACGACCGCCAGCACGTCCCCGGCCTTGATGTCGATGTCCACCCCGGCGAGCGCGTACACGTCGCCGTAGGTCTTGACCAGGCCACGAGCGGCCAGAACCGAATTCATGCATCTCAAGGTGCCGGGTGAGGGCCGGTAAAACCTCGGCCTTAACGACACACCGGATCAGCCGGATGACCGAGGCCGGAAAGGTGTGGTGGTGTCCTACCGTTGTCTGCCGTGGAGAGTCATCGGGGCCAATGGCCGATCGCAGCCTTGCTCGCGCTGCTCATGCTCGGCGAGCTGATTCTGATGAACGGGCCGGGCAGCGCGGAGGCACTGGTGTGGCTGCTCAGCGTGCCACCGTGCATCGCGGCCGTCGCCTCGTTCAAGTCACGCGCCTTCACGATCCCGGTGACCGTGGCGTCGATCTTCGTGTCGTCGTTCGTCTTCCGGATGTTCAACGTCGACCTGCCCACGCTGCTGAGCCCGCTGACCGTGGCCGAGACCGCCGCGTGCCTGGTGCTCACCGCCGTCATCGTGCGTGAGGAGCCGCGGCGCCCCGCCACGTGGTCGGTGGGCGCACTGATGGCCGTGAGCTTCTTCGCCGCCATCGTCCGCGACAACTGGCTCTCCTCCTCCAACTACAACGAGATGCTCGGCTCGCTGGTCCTGGGCTTCGCGGCCGTCGGCACCGGCCTGTACTTCCGCGCCCGCGACACCGAGAGCGGCCGGCTGATCGCCGCCGCCGTCACCGACGCGCAGAAGGAAGAGCGGATCGCGCTGGCCCGCGAGCTGCACGACGTGGTCGCCCACCACGTGACGGGCATGCTCGTGCAGGCCCAGGCCGCGCTGGAGGTCTCCGACGACGACCCGCACGCCGCCCACCGCCTGCTGCCCGGCATCGTCCGATCGGGCACCGAAGCCCTCGGCGCGATGCGGCGCCTGGTCGGCACGCTGCGCCAGGGCGAGGACGACTTCGCCACGACCGACCTGGCCGCCGACGTCATCTCGACCGTCGAGCGCACCCGCGAGCTGGGCTTCGAGACCCGGCTGCGCATCGACCTGCCCGACGAGGTGCCGCCGGAGCTAGGCCGCTCGGTGTTGCGCCTGGTCCAGGAGTCGCTGACCAACGTGCACAAACACGCGCACTCCCCGACGATGATCGACGTGGAGATCTCCAGGACCCCGGGCGGCGCGCTGCGGGTGGTCGTTGCCGACGACGGTCAGCCGCACGAGCTGAACCAGGGTGGATACGGTCTCGTAGGCATGCGTGAGCGGGTCGACCTGCTCGGCGGCCTGTTCTCGGCGGGCCCGCGTGAGAACGGCTGGCAGGTGCTCGCCGAGCTACCCCTGGAAGGGAAGAAGTGATCTCGGTTCTCATCGCCGACGACCAGGAGATGGTCCGCGTCGGTTTCAGGATGATCCTCGAGAAGCAACCGGACATCACGGTGGTCGCCGACGTCGCGGACGGCATCAGCGCCGTGACCGCGGTCCGCGAGCACAACCCGGACGTGGCGTTGCTCGACATCCGCATGCCCGGCCTGGACGGCCTGGAGGTCACCAAGAAGATCTCCGGCTCGACCAAGGTGGTCGTGGTGACCACCTTCGACCTGGACGAGTACGTGCACACGGCGCTGGAGAACGGCGCCTCGGGTTTCCTGACCAAGGACGCGGGACCGGCGTTGCTGGTCGAGGCGGTGCGGGCGGCGGCTCAGGGCAACGCGCTGATCTCGCCCCAGGTCACCGTCCGGATGCTGGAGCACTTCTCCCGCCCCGCGGACAAGCCAGACCTCAGCCTGCTGACCGCGCGCGAGCAGGACGTCGTGCGGGAGGTGGCGCGCGGGCTCAGCAACCAGGAGATCGCGTCGACGCTCTACCTGTCGCTGTCGACGGTGAAGACGCACCTCGCGTCCGTGCAGACGAAGCTGAACGTGCGCAACCGGGTGGGGATCGCCTCTTGGGCGTGGCGCGCCGGTCTGGTGAACTCCTGAGCATGTCCGAGCACCCGGAAACCGAGTTCCCGCGCAGCATCGGCAAGGTCGCGAACCGTGAGCTGGCGCTGAACGGCTACACGACGTTCGACTCGCTCACGAAGGTGTCCGCGAAGGAACTGCTGAAGATCCACGGCGTAGGCCCGAAGTCGATCAGGATCCTCGGAGAGGAGCTGGCGGCGCAGGGCAAGGCCTACGCCGCCGGCTGAGCATCAGACACCCATCGGGTGCCAGACCGTCTTCGTCTCCAGGTAGGCGCGCAGCCGCGACATGTCCGGCGTGACCGTGAAGTCCTCGCCGGCCTTGTCGCGCAGCACGCGCTTCACCGTGCCGGCCGCCGAGCGCTCCAGGTCGGCGCGCAACGACTCGGGCGCGCCGGTGAGGTCGAGCGCGTTCACGTCGCCGTGCGAGGCGAGCCACGGCGCGATTTCCGCGGTGCGGCCGGTGATGATGTTGACGACGCCACCCGGCACGTCCGACGTGGCGAGCACCTCGGACAGCGTGATCGCGGGCAGCGGGCGGTCCTGCGAGGTGATGACCACGCAGGTGTTGCCGGACGCGATCACCGGCGCGATCACGGACACCAAACCCAGCAACGACGACTGCTGCGGCGCGAGCACCGCGACGACACCGGTCGGTTCCGGCGTGGAGAACGAGAAGTACGGGCCGGCGACCGGGTTCGAGGAACCCAGCACCGCCGCGATCTTGTCCGTCCAGCCCGCGTACCAGACCCAGCGGTCGATCGCCGCGTCCACCAGGGACTGCGCCTTCTTCACCGGAACGCCCTCGGAGGCCGCGACCTCGGTGATGAACTGCTCGCGGCGGCCCTCCAGCACCTCGGCCACGCGGTACAGCACCTGGCCGCGGTTGTAGGCCGTGGCACCCGACCAGCCCGGGAAGGCCTTGCGGGCAGCGGCGACCGCGTCACGGGCGTCCTTGCGGGAGCCCTGCGCGGCGTTGGCGAGGAAGCCGCCCTTCGAGTCGGTCACCGGGTAGCTGCGACCCGACTCGGAACGCGGGAACGCGCCGCCGATGTAGAGCTTGTAGGTCTTCGCGACCGAGACGCGATCAGACATCGAGGTAGGCCTCCAGACCGGTGCGGCCGCCCTCACGGCCGAAGCCCGACTCCTGGTACCCGCCGAACGGCGCGGCCGGGTCGAAGCGGTTGAACGTGTTGGACCACACCACGCCGGCGCGCATCCGTTGCGCCATCCAGAGAATCCGCGAGCCCTTCTCCGTCCAGACACCGGCGGACAGGCCGTACGGCGTGTTGTTCGCCTTGGCCACGGCCTCGTCCGGCGTGCGGAACGTCAGCACCGACAGCACCGGGCCGAAGATCTCCTCGCGGGCGATCCGCATCGCCTGCGACACGTTGGAGAACACCGTCGGGGCGAAGAAGAAACCCTTGTCCGGCAACGGGCACGACGACGTCCACCGCTGGGCGCCCTCGGCCTCGCCCGACTCGGTCAGCTCCTTGATCTTGGCGAGCTGCTCGCCCGAGTTGATCGCGCCGACGTCGGTGTTCTTGTCCAACGGGTCGCCGACGCGCAACGTCTGGATGCGGGTCTGCAGCTTCTCCAGCAGCTCGTCAGCGACGGATTCCTGCACCAGCAAACGGGATCCGGCGCAGCAGACGTGGCCCTGGTTGAAGAAGATGCCGTTGACGATGCCCTCGACGGCCTGGTCGAGCGGCGCGTCGTCGAACACGATGTTCGCCGCCTTGCCGCCCAGTTCGAGAGTCAGCTTCTTGTTCGTACCGGCCAGCTGCCGCTGAATGATCTTGCCGACGTCGGTCGAGCCGGTGAACGCCACCTTGTTGACGTCCGGGTGCTCGACGAGCGTCGCGCCGACGTCACCGGCGCCGGGGATGATGTTGACGACACCCGGCGGCAGGTCGCACTGCTGGATGATGTCGGCCAGCACCAGCGCGGTCAGCGGCGTCGTCTCGGCCGGCTTCAGCACGACCGTGTTGCCGCACGCGAGCGCCGGAGCGATCTTCCACGCGGCCATCAGCAGCGGGAAGTTCCACGGGATCACCTGGCCGGCGACACCCAGCGGCTTCGGGTCCGGCCCGTAGCCCGCGTAGGAGAGCTTGTCCGCCCAGCCCGCGTGGTAGAAGAAGTGCGCAGCGGCCGTCGGCACGTCGACGTCGCGCGACTCCTTGATCGGCTTGCCGTTGTCGAGCGACTCCAGCACCGCGAGCTCACGCGCGCGTTCCTGGATCTGCCGCGCGATCCGGTAGATGTACTTGGCCCGCTCGGAACCGGGCATCTTCGACCACACGCGGTCGTACGCGCGACGTGCCGCCTTGACGGCATTGTCCACATCGGACGCGGACGCCGTCGACACCTCGGCGAGCACCTCTTCGGTGGCCGGGTTGATGGTCTTGAGCGGTTCGCCGGTGCCCTCGACGAACTTGCCGTCGACGAACATCCGGTAGTTCGGCTTGAGGTTCGCGATGTCCCGCGACTCGGGCGCGGGGGCGTATTCCCACATGTCTTCAGTCCACCGTCACGTAGTCCGGGCCGCTGTAGTGGCCGTCCAACTGGGTCCGCCGCTGCATGAGCAGGTCGTTCAGCAACGTCGACGCGCCGAACCGGAAGAGGTGCGGGTCGAGCCACTCCGGCCCGGCCACCTCGTGCACGGCCACCAGGTACTTGATCGCGTCCTTGGTGCTGCGGATGCCACCCGCGGGCTTCACCCCGCGCAGCTCACCCGTCTGGTTCTTCCAGTCCCTGACCGCCTGCAGCATCACGTGCGTCACCGGCAACGTCGCGGCGGGCTGCACCTTGCCGGTCGACGTCTTGATGAAGTCACCACCCGCGAGCAGCGCGAGCCACGACGCGCGGCGGACGTTGTCGTACGTCACGAGCTCGCCGGTCTCCAGGATGACCTTGAGGTGCGCGTCCCCGCAGGCTTCCTTGATCTTGACGATCTCCTCGAACACCTGCCCGTACCGGCCGGAGAGGAACGCGCCGCGGTCGATCACCATGTCGACCTCGCTCGCGCCCTGCTCGACGGCGAACCGGGTGTCGGCAAGCTTGATGTCCATCGTGCTGCGCCCGCTGGGGAACGCCGTCGCGACGCTGGCGACGTTGATCCCGGTGCCCTTGAGCTCGTCGGCCGCGGTCTTGACCATGTCCGGGTAGACGCACACCGCGGCGACCCGCGGCACGTCCGGCCGCTCGGGGTCGGGCCGCTTCGCCTTGGCGGCGAGGCTGCGCACCTTGCCGTGGGTGTCGGCGCCTTCCAGCGTGGTCAGGTCGACCATGCTGATCGCCAGGTCGATGGCGTGCAGCTTGGAGGCCTTCTTGATGCTCCGCGTGCCGAGGCCCGCGGCTCGTTGCTCGACGCCGACCTGGTCGACGCCGGGGAGCCCGTGCAGGAAACGCCGCAGCGACGATTCGTCGCGCACGGCGTCAGCCAGGGCCGACGGCAGTGTCGTTGGAGCAGCCATGACTCGGAGTCTAAGCGGAATGGGACGCCCGTCCTAAGTGAAGCCGTTTGCGCTGTTCAGGTGCATCTGAGGGGCGAACGCAACCTCGTTGCGCGGTAGCCGTTCTCCTGGATCACAGGGGTGGTCGGCGTGCTCAGAGTCACGCTGCTGGGGCGGTCGACGCGTGGGCCGGGAATGAGCTGCTTCCGCTCGGCTCGTCCTTGCAGCGAACGCTCCTCGCGATGCTCGCGCTGGAGGCGGGGAACGCGGTGCCGGTGGACCGGCTCGTGGACGCGTTGTGGGGTGAGGTGCTGCCGGGGGATGACCGCCCGCCGCGCCCGGCGGAAGTCGTTGTTCAGGCGAGGGCGTCCGCGGAGATCAGACAATCATCGAGGGTGGGAAAACTGCCCACGTCCGGCCCGTTGACCGCGAGGCGCCAGCTCCCGTCGTAGGTGAGGGACACCAACAGGCCCGTGCGGACGAGCACGGTCCACGGACCCCGTTCGTCCGCGTACCGCTCGTCGTCCATCTTGAGCCAGACCCCGACGCCTTCCCGAACCGTGCCCTCGACGAGTTCGGCGAAGAGCATCAGTCAAGGAGCTCGCGCAGGATGCTGGACTTCTTGCGCTTCGGCCCCTTGACCTCCACGCCACCCATGATCGCGAGCCCGGTGACCCGCACGGTCGGCGCACCGGGAATGTGCCGCCGCCCCGGCGCCCTGTCCTCGAACGCGCCCATGAACCCGAACCCGTCGACCTTCACGTTGATGTCGTCCGGCACGCGGATCTCGACCCCGCCCCAGAACGCGAACGCGCTGATGGTCACCTCGGCCTCGGCGAAGCTCGCGTGGGTCAGGTCGATCTCGATGCCGCCCATGACCGCGACGGCGTTGTGCATCCGCGGGACGACCCAGTGGCCCTTGCGGTTGACGCCCGACCAGAACGCGACGGACACCGCGCTGCCCGGCTCGCCGCCGATGCGGTCGCTCATGACCGGCTGGTACTGCGGGACGGCCGAGGGCTGCGGCAGGCCGCTCAGCACCAGGTCGGCGGTGATGGGAGCGAGTTCGCCGTAGGTCTTCGCGGCGTAGACGGCCGCGAGCCGCTCGTCCAGCTCGTGGATGTCGAGGCGGCCCTCGGCGGTCGCCTTGTGCAGGACCTGCGCGATCCGTTCCCGGTCCGCGTCGGACGCCCTCAGGTGGCTCTGGTCGGCTGGTACCAGCTCGTCGCTCACCCGATCGAGTCTAGAACTCCTACTTGCGGTTCGGTGCGTACTTGACGGTGATCGCGAAGGCCACGACGAGCAGGGCCCCGAGGCCGGAAGCGAGGGCCGGGCTGTAGCCCCACGTCATCGGCAGGACACCGATCAGCACCGCCAGTGACGCCGACACCCCCAGGATGACCAGCGGGGATTCACACAACTGCTGGGCGGGCTTCTGCTCGATGGTCACCGCACGTACCTCCGCGTCTCAACTGGTTACGAGACACTTCGGAGTCGCTTTGTCGATTCTTGATTGCCGGATCGGGTTGTGTGGCCACCGAATCGGGTGGCGTCATCGGAACGGGTTGGTGACCGGGGGATCGGCCGGCCGCACCGACTTCTCCAGCGCCTCCAGTTCCGCCTGAGGTGCCTCGCCCTGTGCCAGGCCCACGCCGGACCGCAGCGCGAGGCGGACTCCGTTGGTGAACACCAGCTCGATGTCACCGCCGGTGTCGCGCACGCCGTCCAGCGTCCACGAGGTCTCCACGGTGTACGGGACCTTGATCTGGACGTGCTCGTCGAACCGCAGGCTCTGCGCCACCCGGTGTGCCCGCTCGCGATCGTCCGGAAAACCCTCCACCGTCACGAACGCCCACGCATCGCGCGCCCACTCGACCGCCAGGTAGGTGCCCGTCCACAACGCGCGCTTGCCGTCGACGTCCGGCATCGCCTCGCCCTGCGGCACGCCCACTGTTCGCGCCGCGTTCACCACGACGCCGGCGGACTGGTCGCCGCCCCGCTCGGGCCGCAGCACGATCATCTGCTTCTCCCGCCCGGTGACGTAGACCTCCGGCGTGAACCCGCCCGCCGAACCGGCGCTGATCGTGCGCACCAACGGGTCGAACCCGCCCATCGCCACGGGATCGGGGTCAGGCCGGATCAGCACCGGCAGCACACCCGCCGCGATCAGCACGAACACGCCGGCCGCCGCCACCCGCAACGCCTTGGTGCGCTTGCCGGACCTGATCGCCCGCGACACGCTTACACCGCCGGAAGCGGGCACGTCCACCGACCGCAACGGCCCGAGCAGCCGTGCACCGTCGTCTTCGGACATCACTGGGTCACTCCCAACTGTGTGCGCAGGGCCGCGAGCCCGGCCGCGGTCTGGCTCTTCACCGTGCCTTCCGAGCACCGCAGGGCCTTCGCGGCCTCGGCCACCGGCAGGTCGAACAGGAATCGCAGGACGAGCACCGCGCGCTGGCCGGGCGGCACCCGCATCAGCGCGACGCGGATCTCCTCGCGGGTCTCGAAGTCCGGGTTCGCGACCGACCGCAGCTCGTCCACACGCTCGAAGAGACGAACTCGGCTCCACGGCCGCCTGCGTTCGTTGAGGAACGTGCGGACCAGGATCGCCCGCACGTACGCGTCGAGGTTGTCGGCGGCTCTGGCCCTGCGCCAGTTCGTGTACAGCCGGGTGATCGCCACCTGCACGACGTCGTCGGCGCGGTGCACGTCACCGCAGAGCAGGTAGGCGGTGCGCCGCAACCACGGCAGCGCCGCCGTGACGTACTCGGTGTACTCGTTGTCAGCCAACGACTTCCCGCTTCCGGAAGTAGGCGCGCGCCCCCTGCGGCACCCAGAGCAGCCACCCCACCACGAGCGACACCGCCCAGCCGCCGACCAGTTCCGGCCACGCCTCCGGATAGGCGAAGAGCACGAAGAACCTGCCCGCGAACTGGCCGAGCAGCAACACGCTGATCGTGATCCTGGCCCAGTTCTTCCCGTCCAGCACGGCGAGTGCGAGCCAGGTGTAGAGCACGAAGCTGACCGGGTGGTAGATCGCGCCCGGCGACAGCTGCCCGCCCAGCACGTCCTGCAGCCCGATCGTGAAGTGGTTGAACGCGTGCACGCCGATACCGACGACCGCGACGAGTACTGCCCGGTTCATGGCCCTCCCCCTTCTGTCCGCACTCAAGACACGGCGCGGGGGAGGGCGGGTTGGGTGACTCAGGTCACTCCGGTCACGCGGTGGGCTGGCGCAACGGCAGGCCGGCCGCCCGGTAGATCGAGTCGATCACCGTCATGTTCTTCACCGCGTCGTCCGCGGTCGTCGGGAACGGCTTGCCGTGCAGCACGGCGTCGGTGAACGCGTCGAGCTGGTAGGCGTAGGTCGCCCGCCGCCCGAACGTCTCCGCGGAGCTCCTGTTCCTGAGCCGCAACGACAACCGGTGGAACGTGTGCGGACCGAGCGGGTTGAACACGCTCAGCGTGCCGTTCTCCCCGATGGCCTTCAGCGAGAGCTTGAGCACCGTCGACGACCACATCGACGCGTGCACCGAACCCGTGTGACCAGAGGGAAAACGCAACGACGCGCGCATCGCGCGGTCGATCGAGGGGTCGCGCAGCAACGCCCGTGCGGAACGAACTTCGGGCTCCTCACCGCCGAGCAGACGCGCCATGTGCACGGCGTAGCAACCGGCGTCCATCATCGCGCCGCCCGCGAGCGAGTAGTCGTAGCGGATGTTGGAGAACACCGGCAACGGGAAGCAGACCGAAGCCTCCACGTGCCGCAGCGGGCCCAGCACGCCGGACCGCATGATCTCGTCGATCCGGACGGCCAGCGGGTGGTAGCGGTAGTGGAACGCCTCCATCACCACCAGCCCGGAAGCGCCGGCCGCGGCGGCGACCTCCGCAGCCTCGGCCGCGTTGGCGGTGAACGGCTTCTCGCACAGCACGTGTTTGCCGGCTTCCAGCGTGGCGAGCGTCCACTTGCCGTGCAGACCGTTCGGCAGCGGGTTGTACACGGCGTCCACGGCCGGATCTGCCAGCAGCTCCTCGTAGGAGCCGTGCACGCGCGGAATGCCGTGCTTGTCGGCAAAGGCCTGGGCGCGGCCGGTGGACCTCGCCGCGACCGCCACCACTTCGGCGACCGTCGAGGAGCGGGCGGGGCGGAGGACGGCGGCCGGCGTGATCATGGCCGCACCGAGCACCCCGATGCGCACGTGGTCTGTCACCCGGCCGACCCTACACCTTTGGTTAACGGCGTTCACTCCGTCAGATCGGTGTCCCGCGGCGGGAAGAACGTCACCTTCTCGACCGGATACGGCTCCGACCAGTGCCACGCCTCCATCTGCTTGCGGGAGCGCCTCCCGAAGAACGCCCGCCACAGCTCGTACCCGTCGACCTCCAGCGCGACGTGACCGGTGCCGATGACGCCGAATTCGGTCGTGACGGTCAGGTCGGGGAGGTAGCGGGTGACGATGCCGGTGAGCGTCGTCCGCCACGGGTGATCGGGGAGACGCTCGCGGCCGACGGCGGCGCGCAGATCCGCCTCGTGCGTGATCGCGTCCATCGCGATCTGGCCGGGGATCTTGTCCAGGCGCTCGGTGCTGGCGTTCCACTGCTCCAGGAGGTCGAGCACCGGCACGCCCTCGCGCTCGGCGACGTGCCGTGCGGTCCACTCCTCGCCGGGTGAGCCCTCCACCCTGCCCGAGGCGAAGTCCGCGGCGACACCGGCGAGGTGCGCGATCAGCTGGTGC
This sequence comes from Lentzea atacamensis, assembly GCF_003269295.1. GTDB lineage: Bacteria > Actinomycetota > Actinomycetes > Mycobacteriales > Pseudonocardiaceae > Lentzea > Lentzea atacamensis. The sequence goes on from NZ_QLTT01000002.1 coordinate 970,564, forward strand.
ACGGTCCACTCAGGACACGCGGGCACCGGTCGCGCGAGCTCCTCGGTGCTCAGGCCCATGGTGATGCCGACGGTGCGGTGGCGGGACTCGCGGTAGATCTCTTCGAACACCCGTGGCTCCTCACAGCGGTTACGGTGTCCGGCATGGACGTCCTCGTCGTCGATCATCCACTCGCCAAGGCGAGACTCACAACCATGCGCGATGCGCGCACGGACAACGCAGCTTTCCGTGCGGCGCTGCAGGAGCTCACCGTCATGCTGGTCTACGAAGCCATGCGTGAGGCCCCGGTGACCGAAGAGCGCACGCACACGCCGGTCGCGCGCACCACCGGCTACAAGCTCGCGAACCCGCCGTTGCTCGTGCCGGTGCTGCGGGCCGGACTGGGCATGGCCGACCAGGCGCACAAGCTGATCCCGGACGCCCAGATGGGGTTCGTCGGGCTCGCCCGCGACGAGGAGACGCTGCAGCCGACGCCGTACATGGAGTCGCTGCCGGAGGACCTCGCCGGACGTCCGGTGCTCGTGCTCGACCCGATGCTCGCGACCGGCGGCTCGATGGCGTACACGATCCGGCTGCTGACCCAGCGCGGTGCGACCGACGTGACGGCGGTGTGCGTGCTCGCGGCGCCCGAGGGCATCAACCACCTGGAGGACTCGAAGCTGCCGGTGCGTCTCGTCACGGCGTCCGTCGACGAGCGGTTGAACGACTCCGGCTTCATCGTCCCTGGCCTGGGCGATGCCGGTGACCGTCTGTACGGAGCGGTTTAGGACATACCTCCGATCGGACGTAGCAGTGGTCTAGACCTCAGTCCTATGGTGCTCTGGACCACATCGCCGCTGCCGCGATCCGCAAGAGGAGAACCATGTCCAGACGGAGATGGGGTGTCGCCACCCTCGTGGTCGGCGCCCTGTCCGCGTCGCTGGCTTATGCGCCGGCGAACGCCGATGTCGAGACCAATGGGCACCACGGTTATTCGAAGACCCGCACGGTCGGGTACTTCATCCAGTGGGGCGTGTACGGCCGGAACTTCCGGGTCAAGAACCTCGTCGACAGCGGGGCCGCCGCGCGGCTCACGCACCTGAACTACGCCTTCGGGTTCCTCGACGAGTCGGGCAGGTGCATCAGCTCCGACCCGTGGGCCGACTGGCAGATGCCGTACACGGCGGAGCAGTCCGTCAGCGGCAAGGCCGACGAGCCGGGTCAGGCCCTCATGGGCAACCTCAACCAGCTCAAGCAGCTCAAGGCCAAGTTCCCCAAGCTGAAGGTCAACATCTCGCTGGGTGGCTGGACGGGCTCGCGCTACTTCTCCAACGCCGCGCTGACCCCCGAGTCTCGCGCCGCGCACGTCAAGTCGTGCACCGACATGTGGATCAAGGGCAACCTGCCGGGTCTGCCGGAGGGTGCCGCGAAGGGCGTCTTCGACGGCGTCGACCTCGACTGGGAGTGGCCTGCCAGCAACGGCAACATGGACCCGCCCAACGTCGTGCGTCCCGAGGACAAGCAGAACTTCACGCTGCTGCTCGCCGAGTACCGCAAGCAGATGGGCTGGAACCGCGACCTGACGGCGTTCCTCCCGGCCGACCCGGTGCAGGTGGACAGGGGCTTCGAGGTCAGGAAGGTGTTCTGCTACCTGACGTTCGGCACGTTGCAGGGCTACGACTACCACGGTGCCTGGGACCCGGTGGCGAACCAGCAGTCCGCGCTGCGCGTGCCCAAGGGCGACCCGTCGGAGTTCGAGTTCAGCTCCGAGGTGACGGTCAAGGCGTGGCTCTCGCGGGGTGCGCCGCGCTCCAAGACCGTGCTCGGTGTGCCGTTCTACGGACGCGGCTGGACCGGTGTCGCACCCGGTGACCGCAACGGCCTGTTCGGCACGGGCACGCCCGCGCCGGCCACGTACGAGGCGGGCTACGAGGACTTCCACACCATCAAGCCCAAGCTCGCCGACCCCAAGTACAAGATCTACCGCGACGAGCGCGCCGGCTTCGCGTGGATCTACGACGGCACGACGTGGTGGACCTTCGACGACGCGACCGAGATGAAGCGCAAGGCTCGCTTCATCAACGCCCACCGCCTCGGCGGCGCGATGATCTGGTCGCTCGACGGTGACACCGCGGACGCTGAGTTGATCAAGGCCCTGGACGGCGCCTTGAAGTAGGACGGGCTGTCCGGATCGGACAGTTCAGCGGGTCCGGGGAGGTTTCGCGGCGGCCGCCTCCCCGGATTCCGCCAGCCAGCCCCTGCTGTGCGCGCGCAACGCCACCTCGTAGGTGGCGGCGGGATCGATGCCAGGCGGCAGGTTGCCGTTGAGCTCCAGGCTCACCAGGCCGTGCGCGATGCCCCACATCGACATGGCGATCTGCTCCGGGTCCTCCGCCCGGTAGAGGCCCTGCTCCACCGCGCGGCGCACAGCCTTGATCACCGGCGCGAACGTCCGGCCGGCCGCGCGGCTCATCTCCTTCGTAGGTTCGACGACCTTCGAGTAGAGCACCGAGTAGAACCGCGGGTCCTCCAGCGCGCTGCGCCGGTACGCGAGTCCGATCTGGAGCAGGTCCTCCACGGGGTCGTCGGTGACGGGCACGGCCGCCAGGTGCGCGCCGAACCGGCTGAACGCCTCGTCGTAGAGCGCTTCGAGCAACGCCGGCTTCCCGCCGAAGAGGGAATAGACCGCCGTCGTCGAGGTGTTGACGTCGGTGGCGATCTTGCGCAGGCTCACGGCGGCTGGGCCCTCGGTGCTGAGCAGCTCGCCCGCCCGCTCGAGCAGACGCCGTCGCAGAGCGTCGTCGTGGATCTTGGGCCTGGGCATCACGCAATCCTAACGGCCGCTGGTCTGCGTGGTATCAGATTGGTACCGTCCGTGGAATGGCGATGACCTTGCGGTTGACCGAAGAGGAGAACCTGCGGCTCGCTGAGCTGGCGCAGGCCGAGGGTCGCTCCAAGCAGGAGGTCGTGCGTCTCGCGATCGCGGACCGCTACCAGCGCATGCAGCAGGAGGAGAAGCTCGGGGAGGTCCTCGGGCGAGTCCTGCCCAAGTACCGAGGTCTTTTGGATAGGCTCGGATCTTCCTGAAACTGTCAGACCTCTGTGATCAACTGGGTGCCGTGATCTCCTACCTCGACGCCGGGGACCTCTTAGTGCTGGCCACGGCCGTGACCGGTGGCGACCTCGTCGTCCGGGACATCGGTCTGCTGGACACGGCGGCGTACCGTCCCCGCGCCACCGTTCTCGGCGTGGAGGCTTACGACACGCTGTGGTTGAAGTCCTCCGCCTTACTCGACTCCATCGTGCGAACCCGCCCTCTCGTCGAGGGCAACTGGCGCCTCGGCTGGGTAGCCGCCGTCACGATGTGTGACATCAACGGCTACTGGATCGACGCGGACGAGGACGACGCACTCGACCTCGTCCGCTCGCTGGGCCGCGACAAGATCGACGTCCCGGAGATGGCGGGCCATCTCGAAGCGTGGGGACTTCCCAAGGATTTCGCTTGACCTAGAGCGCGCTCTAGGTCATAGCGTCGAGTTCGTGAGTTACTCGATAGCCCAAGCCGCGCAGCGCAGCGGGTTGTCCATCGACACCCTGCGCTACTACGAACGAATCGGGCTCGTCGACCCGCCCGCGCGTGACTCGGGTGGTCGCCGCAGCTACTCGGAGGAGGACCTCGGCTGGCTGGCCTTCGTGACGCGCCTGCGCACGACCGGCATGCCGATCCGCATGATGCGCGAGTTCGCGCAGCTCAGGCACAAGGGCGACCTGACAGCAGGCCGCCGCAAGCAAATCCTCGTCGACCACCGCGCAGACGTCCGCGCCCGCATCGCGGAGCTGCAGACCTGCCTGGAGGTGCTCGACTACAAGATCGACCACTACGCGGTGGTCGAGCGGGACTTGGAGGCCACGGCGTGAGCCGTTTCTTGGGAGAGCTGGAGGTCGGGCCGCAGGGTCTCGGCTGCATGGGAATGTCGGAGTTCTACGGCGCCGGCGACGAGTCGGAGTCGATCGCGGTGATCCACCGGGCCCTGGAACTCGGTGTCACCCTGCTCGACACCGCCGACATGTACGGCCCGTACGTCAACGAGGAGCTGGTGGGCCGCGCGATCGCGGATCACCGTTCCTCGGTCGTCCTGGCCACCAAGTTCGGCATCGTCCGCGACGGCGACAGTCGCAGCATCCGCGGCGACCGCGACTACGTGCGGTCGTCGGTGGAGGGTTCGCTGAAGCGCCTCGGCACCGACGTGATCGACCTCTACTACCTGCACCGCGTCCCGGAGGACACGCCCATCGAGGAAACCGTCGGGGCGATGGCCGAGCTGGTGACCGAGGGCAAGGTGCGGTTCCTGGGCCTGTCCGAGGCGGGCGCCTCGACGCTGCGCCGCGCCCACGCCGTCCACCCGATCACGGCGCTGCAGAGCGAGTGGTCGCTGTGGTCGCGCGACATCGAGGCGGAGATCGTGCCCACCGCACGTGAGCTGGGCATCGGCCTGGTGCCCTACTCGCCGCTGGGCCGCGGCGTGCTGACCGGGCGCTTCACCTCCTCCGCCGACTTCTCTTCCGACGACTACCGCGCCGTCGCGCAGCCCCGCTTCTCCGGTGCCAACCTCGACACGAACCTGAAGATGGTCTCCGAGCTGCGGGCGCTGGCCGCGGACCGCGGGGTGACGGCCGGTCAGCTGGCGCTGGCCTGGGTGCAGCACCGCGGGGCCGACGTCGTGCCGATTCCGGGGACGAAGCGGATCAAGTACCTGGAGGAGAACGTGGCGGCGGCCGCTTTGGAGCTGTCGGCCGACGATCTCGCCGCGATCGAAGCTGCTGTGCCTGCTTCGGCTGTCGCCGGGGAGCGGTACCCGGACATGAGCGCTGTGGGTCGCTAGAACATCTGTTCGAGATAATCCCCAGGGTTGTCCACAGATTGGGGACAAGAAGCTGTGGACAACCCTGGGTTGATGTGGACAACTCGCCTGAGGGGGCCGCCGTGGTTCGCGAGACCATCGTCGACCGACCGACGTCTCTGTGGGCACGACGCGCTGGCGGGAAGGTGTTCGTCTACCGGTCATCGCTCGTGCGGGAGACCGATGAGTAGTACCTGACGGTGCAGGCCGCCGTGGCCGCACCGGATGCCCGGCTGGTCCACCGGCAGACGCGGCAGGACCCGAACATGATGTTCGGTGAGGCCGAGATCTGCTGGTACCACGCCCCAGGCGTCGCCGACGACGAGAACTGCTCGATCGCCGATGCCGCGTGGTTTCCCGGGTACACCCTGGAGGAGTACGTCGACTTGCTCGTGAGGGACAGCCTGCTGGTCGCCTGCGAGGACGGCACCTACCTGCCCACCAACTACGCCGTCATGACGGGGCAGTTGACGCCCCGCCGGCAGTAGCGGCTAGCCCGCGAGGGTCGCCGCAACCGTGGCGCCGAGCTCCCAGCACGCCTCCACGTCGGCCTTCGCCGGCTCGCCCGTGACGAGCACGTGCTGCGCCGCCTTCTCCCAGCCCAACCCGTTCGTGGCCGTCTCGACGCTCCGCACCGCACCCGTCGTGTCGTTGTTGCCGTGCACGTAGAGCCCGAACGGCCTGCCGCGCGTGGAATCGAGGCACGGGTAGTAGATGGTGTCGAAGAAGTGCTTCAACGCACCACTCATGTAGCCGAGGTTGGCGGGCGTGCCCAGCAGGTAGCCGTCGGCCTCCAGGACATCCACAGCAGTTGTGGACAACGCGGCCCGGCGCACGACCTCGACGCCCTCGATCTCCGGCGTGGTGGCGCCGGCGACGACTGCCTCGAACATCGCCTGCAGCGCGGGCGACGGCGTGTGGTGGACGATCAGCAACCGCGCCATCAGTAGTCCATCTCGTAGTCGTTGACGTCCGGCGGATCGTCGTCCACACCGAGCGCCTTCAGGTCCTCGGAGGTGACCACCTCGGCCGTCGGCTGCATGAGGCCCAGCAGCTCCTCGACGATGTCGAGGTGGATCTTCTGCGACTCGTCGTTCAGCCTGGCGATCTCCATCATCCGGTCGATGACGCCACTGCCCTCCAGTTTGCGGGCGATGGCGCTGAACTCGCCGAAGCCGCTGCCCGGTGAGGTGATCGCGGCGTTTGAGTCGACGGTGCTCTTCAGCAACATCTTCAGCGGCATGTGCGCGTTGAGGTCGACGCCGAACGCCCCCAGCAGGCCGTCACGCAGGCGGATCTGGAACGCCTTCATGTCGTCGTTGAACGCGCCGTAGAACATGTTGAGGCCGCGACTGCTGTCGGGATGTGCGTCGAGCACGGCCTGTGCGAGGTCACGCCGCGTGTACTCCATGGGCGGCAACATAGATGACCATGACCAGCGCCTCCTACGACGTTGTTGCCGCCGACTATGCCCGCCTGATTCCGGACGCGCACGACGGCCGACCGCTCGACGCCGCGATCATGCGCGCGTTCGCCGAGCTGGCCGGCGACCCGATCGGCGACCTCGGCTGCGGCACCGGACGCATCACGCAGCACCTGCACGAGCTCGGCAAGGAGGCGTTCGGCGTCGACCTGTCCGAAGGCATGCTCACGCAGGCGCGCGAGCTGTACCCGCACCTGGCCTTCACGCAGGGCGACATCACGAAGCTGGACCTGGAGGACGACAGCCTCGGCGGCGCGGTCGTCTGGTACTCCACGGTGCACATGCCGGCGGAGTCCGTGCCCTGGCAGGAGTTCCACCGCGTCGTCGAGCCTGGCGGCTACCTGTTGCACGCCTTCAAGCTGGGTGACCAGAAGCGGCACCTGACCCACGCGTACGGCCACGACGTCGATCTGGAGGTGTACTGGCACGACATCGACGAGACCGTGCGCAACGCGACCGAAGCCGGCTTCAACGAGGTGGCACGCCTGCAACGTCAGAAGGGCGAGGGCGAAGCCGGACCGCAGGCGTTCTTGTTGTTCTGCAAACGGAACCCCGCGGCCGGTCAGACGTCCTAGTGGGTGTACACAGGAGGGACCATGAAGACCACCGCCCTTATGACCACCAGTCCTCGTCAGCGTCGCATCACCTGGGGTTTCGGCCTTGCGATCGGCATCGGGATGATCGGGATCGGGCCCCTCTTCGCGTCGCTGTGGCCGGGGTTCGACCACAGCCCGTGGGACGTCAACACGATGTTGCTCGGACTCGGCGTGGGGCTCTGCACGATCGCGTACATCTTCGGGCGGATCGCCGTCGCGGCGGTCACCGAGGGGCGCCGCAACGCGGTGACCCCGCCGACCAGAAGGGCCTACCTGGTGGCCGGCGGGGGCTTCGCTCTCGCCGCGATCTGCCTGATGATCGCGCTGTCTAGCTGACCAGTGCGGTAACCCGTTCGCGCAACTCGGCCAGACGAGCCCTACCAGCGGCACGGGCGGACTCCAGTCCGTCCGTGACGGGCTCGACGACCTCCAGGTACGCCTTGAGCTTCGGCTCGGTGCCCGACGGCCGCACGATCACGCGCACGCCGTCCGCCGTCCAGCGCAGCACGTCCGCGCCGGGCAGCAGGTCCTCCGACTCGAAGCCGGCGGGAGGCTCGGCGCGCAGCCGTGCCATCGTCGCGCCGATCAGCGACAAGTCGGTGTAGCGCAAGGAAACCTGGTCGGTCAGGTGCAGGCCGTGGTCGAGCGCCAGCTGGTCCAGTGCGTCCAGCAGCGTGCGACCGGAGGCCTTCAGCCCGGCGGCCAGGTCGGCGGCGACGACCGCGGCCGAGATGCCGTCCTTGTCGGCCACGTGCTCGGGGTCGACGCAGTTGCCGAGCGCTTCCTCGTAGGCGAACACCAGGCCCTCGCCCGCCCGCGCCAGCCACTTGAAGCCGGTCAGGGTCTCCGCGTAACGAGCACCGTGCGCGGCGGCGATCGACTTCAGCAGCGAGGACGACACGATCGTCGTCGCCACCAGCGGATCCGCGGACTCGGTGGTGGACAGCACGAGCGACCCGAGCAGCACGCCCGTCTCGTCGCCGCGCAACATCCGCCACGTGTCACCGTCGCGCACGCCCAGTGCGCACCGGTCGGCATCCGGGTCCAGCGCGATCGCCAGGTCCGCCTCCACCGACGCCGCAAGGGAAAGCAGCTCGTCGGACGCGCCGGGCTCCTCGGGGTTCGGGAACACCACCGTCGGGAAGTCCGGGTCCGGCACCGCCTGCGACCGCACCACGTGCACGTCGGTGAAGCCCGCGCGCCGCAGCGCTTCCACGGCAAACGCGCCGCCAACGCCGTGCATCGGCGTCAGTGCGATCTTCAACGAACGCGACTGACCGCGCGGCAACGACGCCACCCGCTCCAGGTAGGCGTCGATCTCCGCCTCGGAAACCGTTGAGTACGAGGGGGACCGGGGCACCGACACCGCGGCCGGCACGGCCTCGATCGCCTTCTCGATCTCGCCGTCCGACGGCGGCACGATCTGCGAGCCACCGGCCAGGTAGAGCTTGTAGCCGTTGTCCGCTGGCGGGTTGTGCGACGCGGTGATCTGGATGCCCGCCACCGCACCGTGCTTGCGCACCAGGAACGCCAGCACCGGCGTGGGCAGCGGACCCGGCAGCACCCGGACGTCGAAGCCCGCGGCCGCCATCACCTCGGCGGCCGCGGTGGCGAACTCCTCCGACCCGTGCCGGGCATCGCGGCCCACGAACACCAGGCCGGAAGTGCCCAGCCACGACGCCAGACCAGCGGTGGTGCGCACGACCGTGGCGACGTTCATGCCGTTGGTCCCTGCTCGCACCGGACCGCGCAGACCGGCGGTGCCGAACGTCAGCGGCCCGGCCATCCGGTCCTGCAGGTCGGCCAGGGCGGCGGAGTCGCCACCCATCGCCCGTGCCAACACGCCCTGCAGCTCAGTTCGAGTCGCGTCCGACGGGTCGTCAGCGATCCACCGGAACGTCGCGTCACGCAGTGCCGGCGTCAAACTCATGCCCGGTCCACCAGCTCACGCAGCAGCGTGCCCATGCGCTGAGCGGCGGCAGCACCGGCGTCCAGCACCTCCTGGTGGTTCAGCGGCTCACCGGTGATGCCCGCCGCGAGGTTCGTGACCAGCGACAGACCGAACACCTCGACGCCTTCGGCGCGCGCGGCGATGGCCTCGTGCACGGTCGACATGCCGACCAGGTCCGCGCCCAGCGTGCGCAGCATCCGGATCTCGGCGGGCGTCTCGAAGTGCGGGCCGGGCAGACCGGCGTACACGCCCTCCTCGAGCGACGGGTCGATCTCCTGCGCCAGCTTGCGCAGCCGCGGCGAGTACAGGTCCGTGAGGTCCACGAACCGCGCGCCGACCAGCGGCGACAGCGAGGTCAGGTTGAGGTGGTCGGAGATCAGCACCGGCTGCCCGACGGTCATGCCCTGCCGCAGGCCACCGGCCGCGTTGGTCAGCACGATCGTCGACACGCCCGCGGCAGCGGCGGTGCGCACGCCGTGGACGACCTTCTGCACGCCCTTGCCCTCGTAGCCGTGGGTGCGGCCGAGGACGACGAGGACCTTCTTGCCACCCACCTCGACGGAACGGATGGTGCCGCCGTGGCCGAGCGCAGTCGGCGCCTCGAAGCCCGTCAGCTCGCCGACACCGATCTCGGTGGCCGGCTCGCCGATCACGTCGGCGGCGGGCCGCCAGCCGGAGCCGAGCACGATCGCGATGTCGTGCTTCGCCACGCCGGTGCGGCTCTGGATCTCTTCCGCGGCCTTGCCGGCCAGCTCTTCTGGAGTCACCGCGAGAGCGTAAGCCGTGTCCTGTGGGTCTGTCCGATGAGAGTCGTGACTGTGCAGATCGGGCTCTGGGCGGAGTTCATGGTGGTGCCGCCGCGAGGGACCCTCTCGGGCGCGGCTATCGCGGACGTCACCCGCAGGACACGGCTTACACCGGGGCGAAGGTGGAGGCGATCGCGTCGAAGAGCCTGACGCGCGCCTCGTCCTCCTGCTCTGTGGGCACCACCACTTCGACCACCCACAGATCGTTGCCGTACGGCAGCACGCGGGAGAAGTGCGACCTCCGCAACGCGTTGGGTTCGTCACCCTCGACGGTCCGGTAGATGAACTGGATGCCGTCCTCGCTGTGCGGCCCCGCGAGGTTCGGCGTGAGCACCTTCTCGCCGCCGAAGAACCTGCCCGGCCACCGTGCCTGCACGCTCGCCGTGTACGCGCTGATGTCGCGCCTCGGGTAGTAGTCGGGGTAGCGCTGCACCGCGACCTCGTACGCGCCGCTCGGCGACACGAAGTGCACCACCGCGGAGGCGGGCATCAGCTTGTCGGCCGCGCGCTGCTCGGCGTACATCGTCCAGCTCGCCTCGACGTTCAGCGTGAACTTGCCGCCCTGGTCGCCGATCGCAGTCACCGCCGACGCCGTCCTCGGCTCCAGTCTCGGCGCCACGGGGAGTGTCGGCAGGGTCTGCAACGTCTGCTGGGTCGGCGGCAGCAACGGCGCACCCGCGGCCAGCCGCGTCAGCGCGAACCCGCCACCGGAGCCCACCACGAACAGCAGGATGGCCGCGACCAGCAGGAACGTGGTGGCGACCCGTCCGCGCGGCCGCTGCGGCGCGAGCGGCTTGGTGACCATGAACGGCAGCGGGCCCGGATCGTCGGCCAGCGGCGCGTCCGGTTCGATCTTCGGCTTCGGCCGCACGACCACCGGCAGCGGCACGGACTCGCGGACCTCGAACGCGTCGGTGCCCGGCTCCGGCAGCAGCGGGTAGACCTGCTTGCGCACGTCGACCAGCGAGAGCCGCTCGGCCGGATCCTTCTGCATCAACCCGCTGATCACCGGCGCGAGCCGCCCGGCACCCGCCGGCACCGGCACGTCGCCGTTGATCACCGCGTTGATCGTCAGCATGACGTTCTTGCCGACGTACGGCGGCTCGCCGGCCATCGCCGCCCACATCGTCGCGCCCAGCGACCACCGGTCGGCGGCCTCCGAGACGTCACCGCCCTGGGCGACCTCCGGCGCGATGTAGGCGGGCGTGCCCAGCGTGATGCCGCGTGCCGTCATGGTGGCCTCGGCGACGTTGCGTGCGATGCCGAAGTCCGTGAGCTTCACTCTGCCGTCGTCGGCGATCAGCACGTTGCCGGGTTTGACGTCGCGGTGCGTGATGCCGGCCCGGTGCGCCGCCGCCAGGGCGGCCGCGACGGCGTCCATCACCGCGGCGCCCTGCTTCTCGGTGAGGCAGCCTTGCTCCTGCAGCACCTCGCCGAGACTGCGGGACGGCACCAGTTCCATGACCACGTACGGGTCGCCGTCGTGCTGAACGACGTCGTAGAGCGTCACGAGGTTCGGGTGGGAGAGGGCGGCGACGGCCCGTGCCTCGCGCATCGTCCGTTCGCGCAGCTCATCGGCGGCCACGTCCGTCATGCCCGGCGGTCGCAGGATCTCCTTCAGCGCGACCTGCCTGCGCAGCACCTCGTCGTGGGCGGCCCAGACGGTGCCCATCGAGCCCCGTCCGAGCAGGTGCAGCAGCCGGTACCGAGCCGCGATCAAGCGCTCCTGCTCAAGGTTCTCCACTGGACCATTGTTCCTGAGACACTGACTGCATCGTTAACGGCGGTGAACCTCACATAGCCGTGTCGGTACTGGTCGGTAACACTGCAACGCATGATGGAGTTGGCCTTGCCCGCCGGATTCCGCCCGAACGAGTTCCCCTCAGCGTCGAGGGAACAGTGGCGTGAGCTGGTCGACGCCGTCCTCGCGAAGACCGGGGCGAGCTTCGAATCGCTGGTCACCAGGACTTATGACGGCATCGAGCTGCAGCCGCTCTACACGCTCGACGACGCGCTGCCTCCCTATGCGCTGGTGCCCGCCAAGCAGGGCTGGGACGTCCGCCAGCGCCACACCGTGCCCGATCCGGTCGCTGTGATGAACGATCTGGAGGGTGGCGTCACCTCCTTGTGGCTCGCGCTCCCGGCGTCCTCCCTCGAGCGTGTGCTGGACGGCGTGTACCTCGACCTCGCGCCGATCGTGCTGGACGGCGACGTCGAGGCCGCGCGCACGATGCTGCGGATCTACGACCAGGCCCCGCTGCTGGCCGAGCAGGTGCGGGGCAACCTGGCGCTGAGGCCCCACGGCCCCTCGCTCGACGTCATCAAGCAGGCTTGCCGGCAGTTCCCGTCGTTGCGGACCGTGGTGGTGGACGCGTTGCCGTTCCACGACGCGGGCGGCTCGGACTCCGAGGAGCTGGGCGCGTCGATCGCGCTGGCCGTCTCGTACCTGCGCGCGCTGACCGACGCGGGCCTGGACGTCGCGCAAGCGTTCGCGCAGCTGGAGTTCCGTTACGCCGCGACCGCCGACCAGTTCATGACCATCGCGAAGCTGCGCGCCGCCCGCCGCCTGTGGGCGCGCGTGGCGGAGGTGTCCGGTGCCGATGCGCCGCAGGTGCAACACGCGGTGACGTCGTCGGCGATGATGACCCGCCGCGACCCGTGGGTGAACATGCTGCGCACCACGGTGGCCACCCTGGCCGCCGGCCTCGGTGGCGCCGACTCGGTGACGGTGCAGCCGTTCGACGCGGCCATCGGGCTGCCGGACGAGTTCGCCCGCCGGATCGCGCGCAACACGCAGAACCTGCTGCTGGAGGAGTCGCACCTCGGTGAGGTGATCGACCCCGCGGCCGGGTCCTGGTACGTGGAGAAGCTCACCGACGAGCTGGCCGGCAAGGCCTGGGCGTGGTTCCAGGAGATCGAACGGGCGGGCGGGCTGCCTGCGGCGGGGTCTCTGGTGGCCTCGCGGATCGCCTCCACCTGGGAGAAGCGGTCGGCGCGGCTCGCTGATCGGAGCGACCCGATCACCGGGGTCAGCGAGTTCCCGAACCTGACCGAGAAGCCGGTCGTCCGCGAACCCGCTGTCGAGCAGGGCTCCGCTCACGAACCCGCTGTCGAGCAGGGCCCCGCCCGGGATCACGCGGTCGGAATCGATCCCGATTCGCAGGCCCCCAGGGGGGATGCACCCCCCATCCCAAGTTTCTCAGGCGGGTCTGACAGTTTCGGGCTGCCGCGAGTCCGGTACGCCCAGGCCTTCGAGGAGCTGCGCGACCTCGCCGACGCCCAGCCGGAACGCCCGCAGGTCTTCCTGGCCACCCTCGGCCCGGTCGCCGCGCACACGGCCCGTGCCACGTTCGCCGCGAACCTGTTCAACGCCGGCGGTTTCGCCACCCCGAACGCGGGTCCGACCAGGACCGCCGAGGACGTCGTGGAGAAGTTCAAGGCGTCCGGCGCGCGCATCGCGGTCGTGTGCGGCAGCGACAGCAGCTACGCCGACCTCGCCGTCCCGACCGTCGAGGCGTTGCGTGCGGCGGGTGCGGAACGGGTACTCCTGGCAGGACGCAAGAGCGACGCGGATGTCGACGGCCACGTCTACATGGGTTGCCCGGCACTGCAAATCCTCAACGACACCTTCGAGTTCCTTGGAGTCAGGCGATGATCCCCAACTTCGCGGACATCGACCTCGGCCCGCTCCCGTCGGCGAAGTACGAGACCGACCTGCCCGTGTGGGAGACGCCGGAGGGCATCGCGGTCAAGCCGGTCTACGGCCCGTCCGATGTGGACGGACTGGACTTCCTGGAGACGTACCCCGGCATCGCGCCGTTCCTGCGCGGCCCGTACCCGACGATGTACGTCAACCAGCCGTGGACCATCAGGCAGTACGCGGGCTTCTCGACGGCCGAGGAGTCGAACGCCTTCTACCGCCGCAATCTCGCGGCCGGGCAGAAGGGCCTGAGCGTCGCCTTCGACCTCGCCACCCACCGCGGCTACGACTCGGACCACCCGCGCGTCGCGGGTGACGTCGGCATGGCGGGCGTGGCGATCGACTCGATCTACGACATGCGCACGCTGTTCGACGGCATCCCGCTGGACAAGATGTCCGTGTCGATGACGATGAACGGCGCAGTGCTGCCGGTACTGGCCCTGTTCGTGGTCGCGGCCGAGGAGCAGGGGGTGAAGCCGGAGCAGCTCATGGGGACGATCCAGAACGACATCCTCAAGGAGTTCATGGTCCGCAACACCTACATCTACCCGCCGCAGCCGTCGATGCGGATCATCTCCGACATCTTCAGCTTCACGTCCCAGCACATGCCGAAGTTCAACTCCATCTCGATCTCCGGCTACCACATGCAGGAGGCGGGGGCGACCGCCGACCTGGAGCTCGCCTACACGCTCGCGGACGGCGTCGAGTACCTCCGCGCCGGCCGGGAAGCCGGGCTGGACGTCGACGCGTTCGCGCCGCGACTCAGCTTCTTCTGGGCGATCGGCATGAACTTCTTCATGGAGATCGCCAAGATGCGGGCCGCACGCCTGCTCTGGGCGAAGCTGGTCAAGGGCTTCGACCCGAAGTCGCCCAAGTCGCTGAGCCTGCGCACCCACTGCCAGACGTCCGGGTGGTCGCTCACCGCGCAGGACGTGTTCAACAACGTCGCGCGCACGTGCATCGAGGCCATGGCGGCGACGCAGGGGCACACGCAGTCGTTGCACACCAACGCACTCGACGAGGCGCTCGCCCTCCCCACCGACTTCTCCGCGCGCATCGCTCGCAACACACAGCTGTTGCTCCAGCAGGAGTCCGGCACGACGCGTGTGATCGACCCGTGGGGCGGCAGCGCGTACGTGGAACGTCTGACCAACGAGCTCGCCGCGAAGGCCTGGGAGCACATCACCGAGGTCGAGAAGGCCGGTGGCATGGCCCGCGCGATCGACGAGGGCATCCCCAAGCTGCGCATCGAAGAGGCGGCCGCCCGCACCCAGGCGCGCATCGACTCCGGTCGTCAGCCCGTCATCGGCGTCAACAAGTACCTGGTGACCAACGACGAGCAGATCGAGGTCCTCAAGGTCGACAACGCCGGCGTGCGCGCGCAGCAGCTCGAGAAGCTGCGCAGGCTCAGGGAAGAACGCGACCAGTCCGCTGTGGACAGTGCGCTCGACGCGCTCACGAACGCGGCGGGCGGCCACGGCAACCTGCTCGAGCTCGCCATCAACGCGGCCCGTGCCAAGGCCACGGTCGGCGAGATCTCCGAGTCGCTCGGCAAGGTGTGGGGCCGGCACTCTGCGCAGATCCGCACCATCACCGGTGTCTACCGCCAGGAGGTCGGCCAAGTGTCCAACGTGGACGCCTGCCGCGAGGTCGTCGAGGCGTTCGCGGAGGAAGAAGGCCGCCGTCCGCGCATCCTGGTCGCCAAGATGGGGCAGGACGGCCACGACCGCGGCCAGAAGGTGATCGCGACGGCGTTCGCGGACCTCGGCTTCGACGTCGACGTCGGTCCGCTGTTCCAGACGCCGGAGGAGGTCGCGCGGCAGGCCGTCGAGGCCGACGTGCACATCGTCGGCGTGTCCTCGCTGGCGGCCGGTCACCTCACGCTGGTTCCGGCGCTGCGGGAGGAACTCGCCAAGCTCGGCCGCGAGGACATCATGATCGTCGTCGGTGGCGTGATCCCGCCGCAGGACTTCGACGAGCTGTACGCGGCAGGTGCGGCGGCGATCTTCCCGCCCGGCACGGTCATCGCGGACGCGGCGAAGGATCTACTGGTGAAGCTCGCAGATCAGCTCGGCCATCATGGCTAGGGTGATCGACGTCGCCGAGCTGACCAGAGGTGTCCTCGATGGTCAGCGCGGGGTGCTCGCGAGAGCGATCACGCTCGTCGAGTCGAAGCGGGCGGACCACCGCGCGAAGGCGCAGGAGCTGCTGATCGAGCTGTTGCCCAAGTCGGGCAACGCGATCCGCGTCGGCATCACCGGCGTGCCCGGCGTGGGCAAGTCGACGTTCATCGACGCGCTCGGCACGATGCTGACCGAGAAGGGGCACCGGGTCGCGGTGCTCGCCGTCGACCCGTCGTCCACTCGCACCGGCGGCAGCATTCTTGGTGACAAGACGCGCATGCAGCGGCTGTCGGTGAACCGGGAGGCGTTCATCAGGCCCTCGCCGACGTCCGGCACGCTCGGCGGTGTGGCACAGGCCACCCGCGAGACGATCGTGCTGGTCGAGGCCGCCGGCTACGACGTCGTGCTGGTCGAGACCGTCGGCGTCGGGCAGTCGGAGGTGGCCGTCGCGAACATGACGGACTGCTCGCTGTTCCTGACCCTCGCGCGCACCGGTGACCAGCTGCAGGGCATCAAGAAGGGCATCCTGGAGCTCGCGGACGTCATCGCGGTCAACAAGGCCGACGGCGAGCACGAACTGGACGCCCGCAAGGCCGCGCGGGAGCTGGCCGGGGCGTTGAAGTTGCTGCGCGCACCGGACGCGTTGTGGCACCCGCCGGTGCTGACGTGTTCGGGCCTCACCGGGAACGGGCTCGAAGAGCTGTGGTCCCGCGTGCTGGAACACCGGGCCACCTTGAGGGACGCGGGCGAACTGGACGAGCGTCGTCGGCGCCAACAGGTCGAATGGACCTGGATGATGGTTCACGACGAACTGTGGCGGCAGGTGCGGGAGAGCACCGCCGTGCGCGCGTTGGCCCCCTCTCTGGAGGAGAAGGTCAGGTCGGGCGAGCTGACCGCGACGCTGGCCGCGGAGCAGATTTTGAAGGCGTTCCAATCGGACTCTCGGTAGGCGTTGTAACTAGTTTGGGTGACCTTCGACCGTGGTATTCGAGGTAGAGTTCAGGCCATGTCGAGGTTGCTGCTGGCCTGCGTGTTCGCGCTGATGGGCGTCTTCGGGATCGCCGGGACATCCATTGCTGAGGAGGGCGCGAACGTTGTCGTGGCAGCGCAGCAGACGACGGCCGTGAACCCGGCTCCCGACGTGAACGCGCCGCAGGAGCCGTCGCCAGAGGTACGGCAGGAGACCAAGCGCAAGCTGTGGATCGGCGCGATCGCGCTGGGCCTGTTCGCGCTGGTCTACTACCGCAACAAGAAGCGGTGGGTGAAGTGGCGCAAGGAGCGGGCGGCCAAGAAGGGCTGACCCGGCGGCCGCCGAGCGGTCGTTCGAGCTGTGGCGACTCGTCCCACATAGTGGGACGTAATAGTCAAAATTAAGCGTGCTTCTCGACCACTTGCGTCATCGTTGATCGGTCAGACCGAAACTCGCTCGCCGCTTGGCGCAGCGCTGCGACCGGCCAGCCGGTTGATCATCATCAGCGCGCCGCGTCCCAGAGGTGGTGATGCAGGATGGTGGCAAATGGGTACCGACTTGAAGATCAGCACACGCTCGACCGTCGAGCGGTACTCCGACGCGCTGCTGGACCTCTCGCACTCTCTGCACGTCGAGCCCGAGCTCGCGTTCGCCGAGCACCGCAGCGTCGAGAAGATCACCTCCCTGCTGGCCCGCGAGGGTTTCAAGATCGACCGCGGTGTGGCAGACCTCGACACCGCGTTCGTCGCGACCTACGGCGACGGCGAGCTGGTGCTGGGACTTTGCGCTGAGTACGACGCGTTGCCCGAGGTCGGGCACGCGTGCGGGCACAACGTCATCGCCGCAGCTTCGGTCGGCACGGCACTCGCCCTGCGTGACATCGCCGACCGTCTGGGTATCACCGTGAAGGTGATCGGGACGCCGGCGGAGGAGGTCGGCGGCGGCAAGGTGCTCATGCTGGAACGAGGCGTGTTCGACGACGTCTCGTTCTCGATGATGGTGCATCCGGCGCCGTACGAGTCGTGTGCCGCCCGATCGCTCGCCATCACCGACCTCGAGGTGCACTACAAGGGCAAGCCGTCACACGCGGCCGCCGCCCCTCACCTGGGGATCAACGCCGCGGACGCGGTGACCGTCGCGCAGATCTCGATCAGCCTGCTGCGTCAGCACCTCGAACCCGGTCAGATGGTCACGGGCATCGTCACCAACGGCGGCACCGTGCCGAACGTAATACCCGCCCGCGCCTCCGCGATGTTCGATGTGAGGGCGGAGAACTTGGAATCGTTGCAGCGCCTGGAGAACCGGATCCGGGACTGTTTCCAAGCCGGCGCGCTCGCGACCGGCTGCACCCATGAGGTCGTGCAGGTCTCACCGATCTACGCCGAGCTGACTCCCGACCCGTGGCTCGCGGACGCCTACCGGCGTGCTGCCACTGACCTGGGACGACGTCCGCTCTCGCCCGAGCAGGAACGGCGAGAGAAGATCGGGAGCACCGACATGGGCAACGTCACAAGAGTGTTGCCCGCTATCCACCCGACCATTGCCATTGACTGCGGAGACGCGGTGAACCACCAACAAGAGTTCGCGACCGCCTGTGCCTCGGCGTCGGCGGACCGTGCATTGCTCGATGGAGCACTTGCCATGGCCTGGACGACGATCGCGACAGCCACCGATTCCCAGCAGCGCGCACGGCTGCTGGCCCGCGGAGGTGCGGCATGACGGTTCTGGACTCACGCCCCTCCGGCTCTTCCTCCGTGAAGACGTCCACCGAGATGCTCGTCGACCCCACCGGGGTGAGCATGTCTCCTGTGGATGATCTGGGAGAGGGCCGCGGCCCCGCGTGGCTGGACGACTGGCTGAAGGCGCACGCCGCCGACGTCGTCGCCTGGCGCCGCCACATCCACGCCAACCCCGAGCTGTCCCGCCGCGAGTACAACACCACCGAGCTGGTGGCGAAGCTGCTCCGCGAGGTCGGCCTCAAGCCCCGCATCCTCCCCGGCGGCACCGGCCTGATCTGCGACGTCGGCAACGGCCCTCGCTGTGTGGCCCTGCGCGCCGACATGGACGCGCTGCCGCTGCCCGAGAACACGGGCCTGCCGTTCGCGTCCACTGTGGACGGTGTGTCGCACGCGTGTGGCCACGACGCCCACACGACGGTCCTGCTCGGCACGGCACTGGCGCTCGCGTCGGCGACGGAGCTGCCCGGCCGCGTCCGCATGGTGTTCCAGCCGGCCGAGGAGGTCATGCCGGGCGGTGCGCTGGACGTGCTGGCCGCCGGTGGCCTCGACGGTGTGGAGCGGATCTTCGGCCTGCACTGCGACCCGCGTCTGCAGGTCGGCCGCATCGGCACGCGGATCGGCGCCATCACGTCGGCGTCGGACCTGCTGGAGCTGCGGCTGAACTCGCCGGGCGGCCACACCTCGCGCCCGCACCTCACCGCGGACCTGGTGCACGCCCTCGGCACGGTCATCACCGGCCTGCCGACGATGCTGTCCCGCCGCGTCGACCCGCGTTCCGGCACCGTCCTGGTGTGGGGCGCCGTCCACGCGGGTGAGGCGCCCAACGCCGTCCCGCAGGACGGCCTGCTGCGCGGCACGCTGCGCACCGGCGACCGCGACATCTGGGCCGAGCTCGAACCGCTGGTCAAGGACCTGGTCACCGGCCTGCTGCTGCCGACCGGCGTCGGCTTCGACCTGCACCACCGCCGCGGCGTGCCCCCGGTGGTGAACGAGCGCGAGTCCACCCAGATCCTGCGCGCCGGCATCGAGGCCGCCCTGGGCGACGACGCCCTGGCCGGTACCGAGCAGTCGTCCGGCGGCGAGGACTTCGGCTGGTACCTGGAGCACGTGCCCGGCTCGTTCGCGCGCCTCGGCGTGTGGAACGGCCACGAGAAGCAGCGCGACCTGCACCAGCCGACGTTCGACCTGGACGAGCGCGCCCTGCTCGTGGGTGTCCGCGTCATGGTCCACACGGCGCTGGCAGCCTTGGCCTGAGCAGCGATTCGGCCGGAGGCGCGCTGCCGAGATGGAGGCAGCGCGCCGCTCTCTCGCGCACCTGATCGGTGAGCGGTGGCAGTACATCGGTCGTGCCGCCGGCCTCGTCTGGGCAGGGTTCGGCCCGTCCCGCGTCGTGGCAGACCACAACGGCAAGACCCGTGAGGTCGCCGAGTACGCGCTGCACGTCCAGCGCCCGTGGCGGGTGCTCGACGGGATCAGCTCGTCACCGGGTCGTACGACGTCCACCAACCGGGACCGGGCTGGACCGGCGACGGTGAGTTCGACTGGGACGTGCAGGGCGCCAACAGGTCCGACGCGCGAGCCGGGAAGCTGACGCGTATCTGGCGCCGAACCCGTCGTCGTGACGTCGGCCGAGGTCACCGCGTGGGGTGACCTGACCATTTCGCTCTCGGGTGACTTCCGGATCGATGTGTTGCGGACAGGTTCGGTGCGCCACGAGGAGTGGCGGTTCTTCAGGCCCTATCGCGATGACGACCACGTGGTCGTGTTCGAGGAGCCTGAGGACACCTGATCAGCTCACCGGCTCTTCCAGCTGCGGACGCGCTTCCGGCGCCGCGGCACGAACCGCGTCCGCCGCCTGGTCGTCCGGTTTGGTCTGGGAAGCCCGCTCAGCCTCCACCCGCGCGTTGTAGATCTCGATCTCGCGCTTGATGGCGTCCTCGTCCCACCCGAGCACCGGCGCGATCAGCCGCGCCACCGCCTCCGCCGACTCGACGCCGCGGTGGGCGTACTCGATGGAGATGCGGGTGCGCCGCGTCAGGACGTCCTCGAGGTGCATCGCGCCCTCGTGCGACGCCGCGTAGACGGCCTCGACCTGCAGGTAGTCGGGGGAAGCCGGGATCGGCTTCAGCAGTTCCGGGTTGTCCGCGGCCAGCAGCAGGACCTCGTGCACGAGCGAGCCGTAGCGGTCCAGCAGGTGCCGCACGCGGTACGGGTGCAGGCCGTGCTTGGCCGCCAGCTGGTCGGCCTGGTTGACCAGCGCGTGGTAGCCGTCGGCGCCGACCAGCGGCACCTTGTCCGTGATGGACGGCTGGATCCGGCCGGGCAGGTCCACGTGGGCCGCGTCCACGGCGTCCGCGCCCATCACGCGGTACGTCGTGTACTTCCCGCCCGCGATCGCGACCAGTCCTGGTGCGACGCGAGCCACGGCGTGTTCACGGGAAAGCTTTGAGGTCGAATCGGACTCGCCCGCCAGCAGTGGACGAAGACCGGCGTAGACGCCCTCGATGTCGTCGTGCGTCAACGGGGTCGCGAGCACGGAGTTGACGTGTTCGAGGATGTAGTCGATGTCGTGTTTGGTCGCGGCCGGGTGCGCCAGGTCGAGGTTCCAGTCGGTGTCGGTGGTGCCGACGATCCAGTGGTTGCGCCACGGGATCACGAACAGCACGGACTTCTCGGTGCGCAGGATCATGCCGGACTCGGCGACGATGCGGTCGCGCGGAACGACGATGTGCACGCCCTTCGACGCCCGCACCCGGAACCGGCCGCGCGAACCCGAAAGCCGCTGCAGCTCGTCCGTCCACACGCCCGTCGCGTTGATCACCGCGTGTGCCCGCACGTCGACCTCGCGGCCGTCCTCGACGTCACGGACGCGCACGCCGGACACGCGGTCCGCCTCGCGCAGGAAGCCGACCACCTGCGTCGACGTGCGCACGACGGCGCCGTAGTGCGCGGCGGTGCGGCCCACCATCATCGTGTGCCGTGCGTCGTCGGCCTGGGCGTCGTAGTAGCGGATGCCGCCGATCAACGCGTCGCGCTTCAACGCGGGGACCAGCCTGAGCGCACCGGCTCGGGTCAGGTGCTTCTGGCCCGGCACGGACCGGGCGCCGCCCATCGTGTCGTACATGAACAGGCCGGCCGCCGTGTACGGGCGCTCCCAGACCCTGTTGGTCAGCGGGTAGAGGAAGCTCACCGGCTTCACCAGGTGGGGTGCGATGCGCGTCAGCATCAGCTCGCGCTCGCGCAGTGCCTCCCGGACCAGGCCGAACTCCAGCTGCTCCAGGTACCGCAGGCCGCCGTGGAAGAGCTTGGAGGACCGGCTCGACGTGCCGGACGCCAGGTCACGGGCCTCGACGAGCGCCACCCGCAGCCCTCTGGTGGCCGCGTCCAGTGCGGCGCCGACACCGACCACACCACCGCCGATCACGACGACGTCGAACGTCTCCGCCCCCAGCCGGTGCCACGACTCCTCGCGTTCGGCGGGCCCGAGCCTGCCGGTGATCGGAGGGGCGGCATGGGTTTGCGGTGCTGCAGCTGCGTTCTTGCGCGTGGCCACGACGGACGCCTCCCTGTGACGACTCGCGGATCACGTTACCTGCAGGTACCGCGGTTCGCCCATGGGCGCGAGGCCCAGAACCCTATGGCCTGAAAATGGCCTGACCACAGGTAGTTGGCGTAGACAACTGATCAGCGCGGTAATAGCGTCCCAGCACGTTGTGGGCGGGCGGCGCGGCCTGACCTCCTGGGGTGGCGCTCCCTCCTTGCCGCAAACGAGGGAGGTCGACGATGAGCGCAGGCTCGATCTTCGTTTGGGAGTTGCTGGGGACCGCGGTCCTCATCCTCCTGGGTACCGGTGTCGTCGCGAACCAGGTGCTCAAGAACACGCTCGGCAACAGCACGGGGTTCCTGTTCGTCAACGTCGGCTGGGCGTTCGCCGTCTTCACCGGCGCCAGCATCGCCAACCCGAGCGGGGCTCACCTGAACCCGGCCGTGACGCTCGGGCTCGCGATCGCGGACAAGACGCCGTGGGGAGACGTCCCGGTCTACATCCTCGGGCAGATGGTCGGCGCGATCATCGGTGCGATGTTGTGCTGGGCGACGTACAAGCTTCAGTTCGACACGCACGACGAGCCGCAGAACACCCTGGGCATCTTCTCCACCGGCCCGACCGTGCCCAACGCGCCGTGGAACCTCGTGTCCGAGATCATCGGCACGTTCGTCCTGGTGGCGTGGATCCTGCTGTCCCCGCCCGCGAAGGTCGCGGAGGGAGGGTTGCCTCAGTTCGGCAACTCGGCGCTCGGGTACGCGGGTGTCGCGTTCGTCGTGCTGGTGATCGGTACGTCGCTCGGTGGCCCGACGGGCTACGCCATCAACCCGGCGCGTGACCTCGGTCCGCGCATCGCCTACGCGTTCCTCATGCCGATTCGGAACAAGGGCAACGCCAACTGGGGCTACTCGTGGATCCCCGTCGCAGGACCGCTCGTGGGTGGCGCGCTCGCCGCGCTGCTCTACCTGGTTCTCCCGGTCTGAAAGGACTTCTCGCATGACGCAGTACGTGGCCGCGATCGACCAGGGCACCACGTCGACCCGTTGCATGATCTTCGACCACTCGGGTCGGGTGGTGTCGGTCGACCAGAAGGAGCACGAGCAGATCTTCCCGAAGGCGGGCTGGGTCGAGCACGACCCGATGGAGGTCTGGCAGAACACCCGCCAGGTCGCCGCGGGCGCGCTCGCGAAGGCCGATCTGTCCACTTCGGACATCGCAGCGGTCGGCATCACCAACCAGCGCGAGACCGCGGTGGTGTGGGACAAGAACACCGGCGAGCCCGTCTACAACGCCATCGTCTGGCAGGACACCCGCACCGACAGGATCGTCAACGAGCTGGGTGCGCTCGGTGGCGGGCAGGAGCGGTACCGTGCCAAGGTCGGCCTGCCGCTGGCGACCTACTTCTCCGGCCCCAAGGTCCGCTGGATCCTCGACAACGTCGAGGGCGCACGGGACCGCGCTGAGGCCGGCGACCTGCTGTTCGGCAACATGGACACGTGGGTGCTGTGGAACATGACGGGCGGCACCGACGGCGGCGTGCACGTCACCGACCCGACGAACGCGTCGCGCACCATGCTGATGGACCTCGACACGTTGCAGTGGGACGAGACCATCGCCGCCGACATGGGCATCCCGATGTCGATGCTGCCGGAGATCCGGTCCTCGTCGGAGGTCTACGGTCAGGTGCGCGAACGGGGAGCGCTGGCCGGTGTGCCGATCGCCGGCATCCTCGGCGACCAGCAGGCCGCGACGTTCGGCCAGGCCTGCCTGTCGCCCGGTGAAGCCAAGAACACCTACGGCACCGGCAACTTCATGCTGCTCAACACCGGCACCGAGAAGGTGATGAGCGAGAACGGGTTGCTCACCACCATCTGCTACAAGATCGGTGACGCGGCTCCGGTCTACGCGCTGGAGGGTTCGATCGCGGTCACCGGTTCACTGGTGCAGTGGCTGCGCGACAACCTCGGCATGATCTCCAGCGCGGCCGAGATCGAGGAGCACGCCCGTTCGGTGGAGGACAACGGTGGCGCGTACTTCGTGCCCGCGTTCTCCGGCCTTTTCGCGCCGTACTGGCGTTCCGACGCCCGTGGGGCGATCGTCGGCCTGACCCGGTTCGTCAACAAGGGCCACCTCGCGCGAGCCGTGCTGGAGGCGACCGCCTTCCAGACCCGCGAGGTGCTCGACGCGATGAACGCCGACTCCGGCGTGGACCTGACGGCGTTGAAGGTCGACGGCGGCATGGTCGTGAACGAGCTGCTGATGCAGTTCCAGGCGGACATCCTCGGCGTGCCGGTGATCCGGCCGGTGGTGGCCGAGACCACCGCGCTGGGTGCCGCCTACGCCGCCGGTCTCGCGGTCGGGTTCTGGAAGTCGGAGGACGACATCCGCGACAACTGGGCCGAGGACAAGAGGTGGGAGCCGCAGATGGACGACGCCCGCCGCGACTCCGAGTACGCCAACTGGAAGAAGGCCGTCACCAAGACCTTCGACTGGGTGCAGGACTGAGTTTGATTGGCGCTACTGAGCTGGGGCTGCGTGCACGATCACGTTGTCGCGGGTGCCGCACGTGATCAGCCGCAGCCCCTGCTCGTCCGCGTCCCTGGCGACGGCCTCCGCGAAGAAGTCGTCACGGATGATCCGCTCCGAGCGCGTCACCGTGAACCTGGCCACCGAACCGTCCTTCTTGGACACTTCGACGGTGTCGCCCTGCTGCAGGTCGTTCAGGCGGTAGAAGACGCCCCTGGCCTTGTTGCTCTCGATGCGCCCGACGATGATCCACTGCTGGGGATGCGTTTGGCGCCAACCGGCCTGCATGCCCTCGTTGGCGGGCGGCATCTCGACGATGCCCTGCGGGTCGAGGCCGAGCTCGACCAGCGACGACCGCACGCCGATCCGCTCGATCCGCAGCTCCATGGGATCGGATTTGCCGAGCGGCGACACCACCACCGGCGGCGCCGCGCTGTCGCTCGTCGCCGCCGTCGGCTTCGGTGCCGGCCCCGATGAGCAGGCCGTGGCCAGCGCCACACACAGCACCGCGATTAAGACACGAGTCCCCACGAACCCATTGACGCACATCTGGTGGGTTAGTTGCTCGTCCGATCGGGACGGAGCCGAACCGTGATCATTTTTAGCGCGCGGTGCCACCACCGCCCGTCTCCGGCGCGCCCTTGGGCTTGACGACCGGCTTCGGCTTGGGCTTCGGAGCCGGACCGGCCGCCGGCGGCGTGGTCGTCGGTGGCGTCGTCGGCGGAGTGCCCTTGATCGTGAACGTCCTGGTGTCGGTGCGCGTGCCGCCCTGACAGTGGAAGGTGGCGGTGTAGGTGCCCGGCGTCGTGATCACCGTGGTGTCACCGGAGAACCGGCCGAAGTTGCCGCCCCTCGTGAACCTGAGCGGCGCGGCGAATCCCGGCGAGGTGATCTCGGCGCCGTTGCAGCCGGTGTTCATGTCTCCGCCGCCGGTCACCATCCCGCCCGGCTCGACCTCGGCCGGGTGGAGGTACCACTGGAGCGGCCTCGGCTCCTCCACGGTGAACGAGGCCGTGTAGGTGCGGCCCCCGCACGTCGCCGTCACCGGATAGGTGCCGGCGACCGCGACCACGTGGGTGCTTCCCGTGACCCTGGCCGGGCCGTTCGGCTCCAGCTTCAGCGGTGCGGGGAAGCCGGGGGACGTGGCGACGGCGTCCGCCGCGGCGCAGCCGAGCAGTTCCACGCCGACCACTCCAGCCGCGCGCACGGTGGACGGTGAGACGGTGAGCCCGTCCTGTGCCAGCGCGGTGGCCGGCAGGAGCGTGAGCACGCTCAGCGCGCTCAGCAGAGCAATTGATCTCTTCATCTTTCTACCCCCTTGTAGTGGTCAGCCCCTCGCCGTGCCGCCGCCGGTTTCCGGCGCGCCCTTGGGCTTGACGATCGGCTTGGGCTTGGGCTTCGGAGCCGGGTTGCCCGCCGGTGGCGGGGTCGTCGGCGCGCTGGTCGGCGGTGTGCCGAGGATCCGGAACGTCTTCACGCTGCGCTCCGGGCGTTCCGCGCACTGGAAGACCACCTCGTACGTGCCCGGCGTGGTGATCACCGTCGTGTCACCGCTCAAGCGGCCGAAGTTCCCGCCGCGCGTGAACTTCAGCGGCGCGGCGAAACCGGGCGACGTGAGCGGCCCAGTCGCGTAGCAGCCGGTGCTCATGTTCTGTTCCGCGGTGATCGTGCCGCCCGGCTCGACCTCGGCCGGGTGCAGCTGCCAGTGGATCTCCAGCGGGAGCACGGTGAACTGTGCCGTCAGCGTCTTGCCGTCGCACTGGACGGTCGCGGTGTAGCTGCCCGCTTCGATGGTGGCCCATCCGTTGCCGGACAGGCGGTTCGCGTCGCCGCTGAGCGTGATCGGCTCTTTGAAGCCCGGTGACGTGACCGTGGAGTACGTCGCGCACGGACCGGTCTCCGCGCGGACGAGGCCGCGGTTCTTCACGGTGGCGGTCACCTGCAAGGTCGGTTCCTGCTGTTGCGCCACCGCGAGCGGCGCGAACACCACCGCGGCCGACAGCGCGACCGCGATGGCCGGAGCCCCTCTGCTTCTCACCTGGCCGTCCCCCTCAGATCAGCGTTGCGTAGACGATGATGTTGTCCCGGTAGCTGCGGGCGGACTGGTCGTAGCTGCCCCCGCAGGTGATCAGCCGCAGCTCGGGTTCGTCGGTCTCGCCGTAGACGGCCTCGGTGGGGAAGCTGGTCTTGGCGATCTGCTCGGTTCTGCGCACGCGGAACTTCGCCGTAGTGCCGTCCTTTCTGGACACTTCGACCTCGTCGCCCTCGGCGAGTTCCTTGAGCCGGAAGAAGATTCCCGGCTGCTTGTTGCCGTCGACGTGGCCCAGCAGCACGGCGGGTCCTGGCTCGCCGGGCGTGCGCGCGAGCTTGTACCAGCCCGCCTGCATCGGCTGCTCGACCGGCGGCACCTCGATCGTCTCGTCCGGGTTGAGCCCGAGCGGGACGAGCGAGGACTTCGCGCCGATCTTCGGGATGCGCACCTCGGTCGGCTCCGACGGCGGCAGGCCCCTGGCCACCTCGGCGGTCGGGGTGGTAGTGGTGGTCTGCTGTTGCGTCGGAGCGGTGGGCAGCGTGACGTCAGGCGCCGAGGCGCAGCCGGTGAGCAACGCCAGCGCCGCGAACATCCCCCAGAACACACGCATGCCCCGAACACGCGGGTGTCCGGGGCACGGTTGCCTTGGGGTGGGGCGTTACCTAATCGAGATCGTCGTGCCGCATGAGCTGGCGGCCGGACTCCGTGATCGAACCGGAGAGCGACGGGTAGACCGAGAAGGTCGTGGCGAGGTGCTCGACGGTCAGCTGGTTCTGCACGGCCAGCGCGATCGGGAGGATCAGCTCGCTCGCGTTCGGAGCGACGACCACACCGCCGATGACCACACCGGTCGCCGGGCGGCAGAAGAGCTTCACGAAACCGCGGCGCAGGCCCTCCATCTTGGCGCGGGGGTTCGTGGCGAGCGGCAGCATGATCGTGCGCGCGGGCACCTCGCCCGAGTCGATAGCCTGCTGGCTGATGCCGACGCTCGCGATCTCGGGGTTGGTGAAGACGTTCGCGGCGACGGTCTTGAGCTTGATCGGGCTGACGCCCTCTCCCAGCGCGTGCCACATCGCGATGCGGCCCTGCATGGCGGCCACGGACGCGAGCAGCAGCACACCGGTGCAGTCGCCGGCCGCGTAGACGCCGCTGACGTTGGTGCGGCTGACCCGGTCGACGGGGATGTACCCGCCGCGGCCGAGCTCGATGCCGATCTTCTCCAGGCCGATGTCGTTGGTGTTGGGCACCGAACCGACGGTCATCAGGGCGTGCGACGCCTCGATCGTGCGACCGTCTTCCAAGTGGATCATCACGCCGTCGCCGACGTTCTCGACCCGGTCGGCGCGGGCGTGCTTGACGACGGCCGTGCCGCGCTCGGCGAACACGTCCTCCAGCACCGCGGCCGCGTCGGCGTCCTCGTGGGGGAGCACCCGGTCCCGGCTCGAGACCATCGTCACCTTGACACCCATCTCGGTGTAGGCGGAGGCGAACTCGACACCGGTCACACCGGAGCCGATGACGGCGAGGTGCTCCGGCAGTTCGGGCAGGTCGTAGATCTGGCGCCAGGTGAGGACGCGCTTGCCGTCCGGCTCGGCGCCCTGCAGCACCCGCGGCGTGGCGCCCGTTGCGATGAGCACCACATCGGCGTTGAGGAGCTCGTCCTCGCCGTCCGCCTTGGTGGCGATGACCTGGTGCTGGGCCAGCCCGCGCGAGTCGTCCGCGAACTTCGCGCGCCCGTTGATCAGTCGCACGCCCTCGCGCTGCAGCCGTGCCCTGACGTCCGCGGACTGCGCGAGCGCGAGGCCCTTCACCCGTCCGTGCACCACCGGCAGGTCGACGGCCGCCTGGTCGTTGTTGGTCTGAATCCCCAGCTCACCGGCGTTGCGGAAGGCGCTGCGGGCCCCCGCCGAGGCGATGAACGTCTTGGACGGCACGCAGTCGTACAACACGCACGCGCCACCGGCCCCGTCGTTCTCCACCACGGTCACGTCGGCGCCGTGCTGCGCCGCGACCAGGGCTGCCTCGTAACCTGCGGGTCCGCCGCCCATGATGACGATGCGGGTCACGATCATTCCCCTTCTGCGCGCTTGCTGGCCGGGCACAACCGTACGCGTTGGCCGAATCGCCCGTGTCGTCAGTACCGAAAGCTGATCGTTGGGTCGCTACGCTGTCGGACGTGCCGCTCTATGCCGCGTACGGGTCGAACATGGATCCGAACCAGATGATGGAGCGAGCCCCGTACTCCCCGCTCGCGGGGACCGGCTGGCTCGTCGGTTGGCGTCTGACGTTCGGTGGCGAGGACCTCGGCTGGGAGGGCGCTCTCGCGACCATCGTCGAGGACCCCGACTCCCAGACGTTCTGCGTGCTCTACGACGTCTCACCGCGCGACGAGTCGCGGCTGGACAGGTGGGAGGGCGCGCTCGGGCTCTACAAGAAGATCCGTCTGCGGGTGCAGACCCTGGAGGGATCTGTGGTGGCCTGGCTGTACGTGCTGGACGCCTACGAGGGCGGGCTGCCGTCCGCCCGGTACATCGGCGTGGTGGCGGACGCGGCGGAGGCTGCCGGGGCACCGGACGACTACGTGAACGACCTGCGGACGCGGCCCTGCCAGGGCATCGGGCCCTGATCAGGAGCCGGCGGCCTCCGCCAGCAGCTCCACCAGGTGGTGGTGCATGCGGCGGTAGTCGATCGGCGTGATGGTCGACCAGGGCGCCTGGCCCTCCGAGGCCCGGCGCATCTGCAGGTAGCGCCCCTTCGGCGTGTCGTAGAACGCCACCACCCGGTCCGGCCGCACCCGCTTGCCCCACTTGTCCCGCGCGGCAGCACCGAACTGCCCGCGGTTCGAGGCGTCCCGGACCATCTCCGCCAGGGTGTGGGCGTCGTCACTCCGCAACCCGCGCGAGCGCAGCGCCTCCTCCAGGTCCTCCGGCGAAGCCGCTGAGGCGGCCGCTGCGTCCAGGTCCCCAGACGGCAGGGTGATCGAGTGACCCTCGCCCGCCGGAGCCGGGGGAAGGGCGGTCAGGGCCTCGCGCGGCAGCCCGTCGGCCTCGGCGGGGCGCAGGATCAGCTGCCCGCCGTCCAGGACGGCCAGGACTCCCGCCTGGCCCTTGCCGGCGGCCAGGACGCGGACGCTGCGTTCCTGCAGCCACATCCGGGCGTCGATCTCCTGCTGCGGGCGGTTCAGGACGTGCAGGAGGTCTTCCAGGGTCGGGTCCAGGGAACGCGGGCCGCCCAGGCCGCGCGCGCCCAGCTGACGCCACACCTGGTCCTCGATGCCCCTGCGTTCCTCACGGGTCTTGCCCGGTGAGGGCACCTTCAGGACGAGCGGCATCGTCTCCAGGCCCAGGTGTTCCCAGAGGACGTCGAACTCCAGCGTGGAGATGATCACCGGGTCGCGCGTGTCGCTCGTCCCCATGTCCAAGCCGAACAGAGTCATCAGTCGGTCGTGCTCTCCCCGATCACCGGCAGCGAGTAGCTGCCGACGCCGTAGATGTCGTCGCGTTCACGGAGGTAGTCGGCAGCCTTGTGCTCCATGTCCTCCTCTTCGTCGCCCTTGCGCGGGCCCATGCCGCCGAACGGGTCGAACGACTGGGGCATCGGCACGGCCCTGCGGTGGAGCTGGTCGTTGTTCGACGACGCGCCCACCGTGCCCATCGGACCCATGGCGGAACCGGAAGCCGCGGCCACACCGGCGGCACCACCGTGACCCATCAGCGGGCCCACGGCGGCCGAGGAAGCCGCGGTCGCGCCCTCTTCCATCTCCTTGGGCTCCGTCGACGACGACGAACGGCCCGAGCGCTGGCCGGGCACACCGACACCCGCGACACCCGTACCGGAGGGACCGGACGTGCCGGCCGACGACAGCGAGGTCGTGGAGCCCTTCGAGGTAGCTGCGGCAGGCGCCGACACCCCAGAGGTGCGCGTCGGCGAACTGGGGGGAGGAGTGGCGCCACGAGGAGGCGGAGCAGCGGAGACACGTGAGCCGGAACCCGTGCGACCTCGCGTGACGCCACCGGTCGCGCCCTGCGGGCCGACGACCCAGGCTCCCGCCGTGCCGATCTGGGCACCACCACCGTGCACGAGGCCGGTGCCGCTGATCTGCAGCTGCGGTGGCTGGCTGAACTGGCCCAGGGTCGAGGTGTTCGAGACCGTGGACGACGCGTAGGTGGACATGACCTCACGGGCGCGGCGCTCGGCGGCGTCCTGGGCCGCCTCCTGCTTCTCGTGGTCGGTCTGGCCGCCGAAGAGGTGGGTGAGACCGGTGATCAGCGCGCCCGGCTGCTCCGCGGTCACCTGGACCGGTTTCGGCATGTCCGCGCGGGCCTTCGAGATGTGGCCGGCCTGCAGTTCCGCCGAGTAACGCATCACGTCCGCGCCGGTGCGCGCGCCGTCCGCCCAGGTGGCGATCGGGTTGAGGCCGGCCTGCGCGATCTCGGAGGCCTTGCCCTTCCACTTCGCGCCCGACAGCGTGATGCCGTTGTGCAGGTCGTCGTTGATCTCGCTCAACGCGGCCGACACGCCTGCCCAGCGCTCCATCGACGCGAACGACGCGGAGGGGCCGGGACCTGCGTGGATGCGCTCGTACAGCTCCTTGTGGCTGTAGCCCTGCCAGCGGTGTTCTGCCATGTCAGCACCCGCTCTTGTTCATCATGCCGGTGTTGTCGCCCTCGACCACCTGGTACTGGCGCTCGATCTGGTTCAGGTTGTCCATCGCCGTCTTGAGCTGCTTCTGGTAGTTCAGCAGCGCCTGCAGCGCAGAGTCGCCGTCGGAGATCGACCGGTCGTTGAACTTCTCCGCGGCCTCCTTGCTCACCGGATCGCCCGCCCACGGCCGGACGCGGAACTCGGTGATCGCCATCTCGATCTGCTTGTCGAGCTTGGTCAGAGCGGCGGAGAACGTGTTCCGCAACGCCGGGATCGCCCCTGGTTCCACACTCAGCTCGTGGCTGACGGGTGGCGAGGAGTCAGCCCCGCTGCGTCCCCCTGGCGGCATGGTGAGACCTCCGGCGGTTGTGCGTACAAGCGCGTCGACACTCTAACCACCGAAAGTAACGCTGGGGAGTGGGATCAGTGACATCCGCCCGTGTGGGTCAGCGCTTCTGGAGCAAACTGGCCACCGCCGCCTCGGCCACGCGCTGTGCTCCCAGGCAAAGATGATCTTGTTGTACCGCACGGGAATTCCCACCGTCGCGGAACATGACGTCGAGGAACTGACCCTCTGCGATGTCGATCTCCACGTGACAGACGTCGTTCAGGTCGGGTGTGCGGACGGTAATCGCCGCGAACCCCTCGATCGAGCTGACCGTGTAATCCACCTGAGCGTTCTCGGAGAGCCACACGTCGGCACCGGAGACCAGCACCAGCGCGAGCCTGGCGACGTTGCCGCTGGTCGTGCTGCGGATCGTGCACGCCTTCGCACCGCCGAAGCTCGTCTCGACGTAGGCGCTGGGCGGGTTGTCGAGGCTCAGCTGAACGCGCTGCTCGGGGGTCAGCACCGCACACGGGTCGACGTTGTCGAGCGGTACCTCACGCGGCCGCGGCGGGAAGTCCATCTGCGACGCCGACGTCGTCGGCGTCGCGGGAGGGGGTGGGGCCTGACTGTCGAGTGCGCTGGGGGCAGGCCCGGCCGTGCATCCGGCCAGCGCCACCGCAACGATGAGGAGCGCCGTGATCCGCATGGGCGCTCACCGTAGCTGTTCCGGGTAGGGGTCTGTCGCGAGCCTCGACCACAGCAGCTCGTCGACGCGCTGGTCGTCGACGATCGACTCGTGGCGAAGCCGGCCCTCCAGGGTGAACCCGCACTTCTCCGCGACCCGCCGCGACGCAGGGTTGAACACCGAGTGCTTGTAGACGATGCGGTGCATGTCCGCCGCGCCGAACGCCCAGCCCAGCACGGCGTTGAGCGCGGTCGGCACCACGCCCTTGCCGCGGTGCGCCGGGTGGGTCCAGCAGGTCACCTCCGCCGAGCCGACCTTGAGGTCGATGTTGTGGAGCACCACTCCGGCCACCATCTCCGCGGTGACCGCGTCGCACACCGCCCACGACCAGCGGTAGTTCTTCGCCCAGCCGTTGGTCATCAGCATGATGAACAACTCGGCGGTCGGAACGTCCGAGACGTTCAGGTTGTTCATGTACCGCTTGGTTTCCTCGTCCGCGTAGATCTCGACGAGCGCCGGCACGTCGTTGACGCGGTCGTCGTTGCGGAAGGCGCGCAGGTAGTACTCACCCGCGTTGATCTCGACTGGCTCCACGCGCCAGAGGCTAGTGCTCGCCGGTGAACCCGTCGTGACGTTCCGCCAGTTCGTCGAGCTCGTCACGATGCGCGGACGCGGGCGTGCCGTCCGGGGCGGTGGTGAGCTCGATCACCCAGTCCACGTCCTCGGCGTCGTCCTCGCCCGCCAGCATGTCCCGGTGCACCGCGCACGGACCCCAGCCGTCCTCCAGCAGCTCCGCCGCCAGCTCCTCGGCCTCGTCGCGGTCCGGGAGGATCAGCAGCACCGTCGGCGGGATCAGCCCGCGCACCGCCAGCGCCGTCCGCAACGCCGCCGTGTCCGGCACGTGCACGCCGTCGAGCCCCACCGCGCGGGCGGCGGCCACGTTCTCCTCGGTGTCGTCGCAGAACACCGCGGTCGAGTGGCCGAGCTCGGCCAGCACCCGCCGGAAGATCTCCGGATCCGGTTTCGCGACCCCGAGCCGCGCGGAGTTGAAGATCGCGTCGAACTCCGCGTCCAGGCCGAGCTGGGCGAGGTCCGCCTCCAGCCGGGTGGTCGCGTTGGACAGCAACGCCACGAAGCACTGCTTGCGCGCGGTCCGCACCAACGCCAGCGCCTCGGTGATCACCTCACCGGTCGAGGCGGCCCAGTCCTGCCCGACCTCGTGCCGCCACTGCTCGTCGGTGATCTCACCGGTGACGGCGCGGCGCAGCAGCGACGGTTCGAAAGCGATCTCGGCGATCTCCGCTGGCAGGGGAGGAAACCGGCGCAGCACGCCGTCGAGATCGAGCAGCAACAACGGTTTCAGCGCCGGCGTCCGTTCCACTGTGCCCACAGGATCGCGACCGCGGGGATGAGCAGGAAGATCAGCGGGTTCCGCACGAGCACGAAGAACGCGATCACCACGGCCACGCCGACCGCCGGCACGACCGCGCCCTCCCAGCGCGCGGGTGCCTTGGTCGGCTCCGGGAACATCGGCATCGGCGTGGCGAACTGCGGACGCGGGTCCGGCAGGTCGTAGAACAACGCCATGAGCTCGCCGCGGGTCTTCGCGATGGTGATCTTCGCGGACCGCTCGCCGTACTCGTGGACGTCGATGCGGCCCGCGCTCATGTGCTCACCGAGCACCTGCAACGCCTGCTGGCGCTCGGTGTCACCGATGCGGATGTCCCTCGACGGGTCGCTCACAACGCAATCGTAGGCGAGCGACCCGACCGGTCAGTCCTTCAGCTCGCAGATCACGGTGCCCTGGGTGATCGGGTCACCGGGCGCGGCCGCGAGACCCGTCACGGTGCCGGCCTTGTGCGCCGTCACCGGGTTCTCCATCTTCATCGCCTCGAGGACCACGATCAGGTCGCCCGCCTCGACGGTCTGCCCGTCCTCGACGGCCACCTTCACGATCGTGCCCTGCATCGGCGCGGCCACCGCGTCACCTGACACCGCGGCGGACCCGCCACCGGCGCGCTTCGCCTTCGGCTTCTTGGCCGCGGCGGCCGGGCGGGCCGAACCCACCGCGAGATCACCCGGCAGCGACACCTCGAGGCGGCGGCCACCGACCTCGACGACGACGGTCTGGCGCGGCGTCTCCTCGTCGGAAACCTCGGCGCCACCCGTGAACGGCGCGATCTGGTTGTCGAACTCGGTCTCGATCCAGCGCGTGTGGACGGTGAAGCCCTCAGGCTTCTCGGCGGTGAACGCCGCGTCCCGCACGATCGCGCGGTGGAACGGCAGCACGGTCGCCATGCCGTCGACGACCATCTCGTCCAGCGCCCGGCGGGCACGCGCGAGCGCCTCCTCGCGGTTCTCACCGGTCACGATCAGCTTGGCCAGCAACGAGTCGAACTGGCCGCCGATCACCGAGCCGCTCTCGACACCGGCGTCCACGCGCACACCCGGACCGGAAGGCGCCACGAAGGACGTCACGGTGCCCGGCGCGGGCAGGAAGCCACGACCGGCATCCTCGCCGTTGATCCGGAACTCGATGGAGTGCGCGCGCGGCGTCGGGTCTTCGAGGTGCTTGAGCTTCTCCCCGGCGGCGATGCGGAACTGCTCGCGCACGAGGTCGATGCCGGTCGTCTCCTCCGACACCGGGTGTTCGACCTGCAGGCGGGTGTTGACCTCCAGGAACGAGATCGACCCGTCCAGGCCGACGAGGTACTCGACGGTGCCGGCACCGTGGTAGCCGGCTTCGAGGCAGATGGCCTTGGCGGAGCTGTGGATCGTGGCGCGCTGCTCGTCGGTCAGGAACGGCGCGGGCGCCTCCTCGACCAGCTTCTGGTGGCGGCGCTGCAGCGAGCAGTCGCGGGTGCCGACGACGATCACGTTGCCGTGCTGGTCGGCGAGAACCTGCGCCTCGACGTGGCGCGGCTTGTCCAGGTACCGCTCGACGAAGCACTCGCCGCGGCCGAACGCCGTGACGGCCTCGCGGACGGCGGAGTCGAAGAGCTCGGGGATCTCCTCGATCGTGCGGGCGACCTTCAGGCCGCGGCCGCCACCACCGAACGCGGCCTTGATCGCGACCGGCAGGCCGTGCTCCTGCGCGAACGCCACGATCTCGTCCGGACCGCCGACCGGGTCCTTGGTGCCGGGCACCAGCGGCGCGCCGGCGCGCATCGCGATGTGCCGCGCGGTCACCTTGTCGCCGAGGTCGCGGATCGCCTGCGGGGTCGGGCCGATCCATGTCAGGCCAGCGTCGATCACGGCCTGCGCGAAGTCCGCGTTCTCGGACAGGAAGCCGTAACCGGGGTGCACCGAGTCGGCACCGGACTGCGCTGCGGCCGCCAGCACCTTCTCGAACGACAGGTAGCTCTCGCCGGGCGTGTTGCCGCCGAGCGCGAACGCCTCGTCGGCGAGCCGGACGAACGGCGCGTCGCGGTCGGGGTCCGCGTAGATGGCGACACTGGCCAGGCCGGCGTCTCGGCAGGCGCGGATGACCCGGACGGCGATCTCACCGCGGTTGGCGATGAGGACCTTGCGCAGCGACACGGCGTCGTACCTCCTGCTGGACCGGCAATTACGGCTCTGGCTGGTGCCGCAGTCTACGGAAATCGGTGAACTCGGAGAGGGAGAGACGGCTCACTTCACATCCATCGTGAGGCCATCGGCCACAATCTGCGATGTGGGTGGATCCAGGTCTGTGCTGGTGACCGCGGCCGCGGCCGCCGTCGTGGTGGTCGCAGGGCTGACGTTCGCCTTCCTCCGGCGGCCGGACAACACCGATTCAGGTCAGTCCGGCACCGACCCCGGAATGCGCTGCGGCACCACCGTCTGCCAATCCATCGTGGGCAAATCGGTCGGCAAGGACCTGGTCGAACTGCTCGGCGGCACCGGCGGCGGGCGGATCAGGGTGACCGGCGAGTCGGGCCCGTTCATCTTCGAGATGACCATCGCCGAGTCCGGCGCGACCGTCAACGACAAGTCACTGCAGTGCGCGGAGGCGACGGTCAGCGTCTGCCTGGTGCGCGGGTCGCACGGCGGCAACTGGCTCGGCGAGGTGCTGATCCGCAAGGACGGCACTTGGTCGCGCGCGCAGGCGGCCTACCTCGCCAACGCCGGGTACCTCGGCCTGCACGACGTCAACGAGGA
This sequence comes from Lentzea atacamensis, assembly GCF_003269295.1. GTDB lineage: Bacteria > Actinomycetota > Actinomycetes > Mycobacteriales > Pseudonocardiaceae > Lentzea > Lentzea atacamensis. The sequence continues at coordinate 1,006,711 of NZ_QLTT01000002.1, forward strand.
CGGCACCGCGGACATCGTCGCCGCCCAGCTCGCATGCGACGGGCAGTGCAGCAGTGCGTTCGTGCAGGTGTTCTCCGCGCTGGGGCCGAACATCGGCTGTACGACAGCGGCACCGGCGCGAGATCAGCTCCCCGGCTGGCCCACACCGGTGCCGAAGATGTCGCAGCTTCGCCCGTGCGCTGACTCCTAGTGCCGCAACAGCCGGCCTTCGCCGCGTCTTCACAGCTCAGCGCACAACGACGCGGCCGTCTGACCGCCGAACACGGGGCAAAAGCTGACTACCACGGCACTAGGCGTTGACGAGCTCCTGCTCCTCAGCGGGCTCCTCGATCAGACCCTCACTGCGCGCCACCAGCACCGGCACGGTGATCTGGCCCGCCACGTTGGTCGCGGTGCGCATCATGTCGAGGATCGGGTCGATCGCGTAGACCACGGCCACACCGGTCGCGATGACCTGCGGCGGCAGGCCGACGACGCTCAGCGTCAGCGTCAGCATCGTGTACCAGCCGGTCGTGCCCGCCGTGGCGAGCGCGCCGAACACGGCGACCAGCACGATGCCGACGTACTGCCACACCGAGAGCTGGATGCCGAACAGGTTCGCGATGAAGATCGTCGCGACGGCCGGGTAGACCGCGGCGCAACCGTCCATCTTGGTCGTGGTGCCCAGCGGCACGGCGAAGTTCGCGTACTCCGGCGAGACGCCGAGATCCGTGGCGGCCTTGCGGGACAACGGAAGCGTGGCACCGGACGAGCGCGAGACGAACGCGAACTGGATCGCCGTCCACGACTTGCGGAAGAACTCGGCCGGCGAGGTCTTGCCGACGACCTTCAGCAGGATCGGGTAGACCGCGAACAGCACGATCGCCGTACCCAGGTACACGGCCACGATCAGCGAGAACAGCGGTCGCACGAACGAGTTGCCGTACGACGCGACGGCGTTGCCGATCAGGCCGAAGATGCCGATCGGCGCCAGCAGGATGATCCAGCCGACGACCTTCTGCACGATGTCGAAGAACGAGCGGACCAGGTTCGTGAACGGCGCGGCCTTCTCACCGAGCGCGTAGGCGGCGAAACCGACGAGCACCGCGATGAAGACGACCTGCAGCACCTCGCCCTCGGTGAAGGCGCTGAAGATGTTGGTGGGTACCAGGTTGTCGAGCAGCGCGTTCCACGAGCCGGACGCGCGCTTGGCCAGCTTGTCGACGGCACCGGCGGCGGGTTCGATCCGCACGCCCTGGCCGGGCTTGATGATCGCGGCGACGGCGAGGCCGATCAGCACGGCGATGAACGACGTGATGGCGAACCACAGGAACGTCTTGCCGCCGAGGCGGGCGGCGGTGCGACCGCCGCCGAGGTTCCGAAGCGACGCGATGCCGACGACGATCGCGGTGAACACGAGCGGGATCACGGTCAGCTGCAGCAGCGCCGTGAAGGTGGAACCGATCTTGGCGAGCACGGGCGCGAGCCACGTGCCCTTGCCGAGCCAGCCGGCGAGCGCGCCGAGGACGAGCCCGCCGAGCACGGTCAGGCCGAAGACCTTGGGCTTGCGGTAGGTCTGGACGAACGACACTGGAACATCTCCGTTTGCAGGGATGAGCGGAACAGGACTGGGAGCGGTCAGCTCCGACAGCCCGTGCTCGTCCTGCGTGCCAGGTCGATGTGCCTGCGACGCGTCAAGTACTCGTTCACCGCTACCCCCAACGCGGCCGTTGGGGACAGTCTTCCCTGATCAAGCCAAGTGTGACCAGGGCTACCAGAGCGTGGACACCGAGACGCCCACCTCGCCGAGCAGCCGGCGGGTCAGCGGCAGGCTGATGCCGATGACGGACGTGTGGTCGCCGTCGATGCCGTCGATGAACCAGCCGCCGAGCCCGTCGATCGTGAAGCCGCCCGCGACGTGAAGTGGCTCACCCGTCGCGAGGTACGCCTCCAGCTCCTCGTCCGACGGCGTGCCGAACCGCACGGTCGTCGACTCGGCGGCCGACGCGCGGCCGACGATCTCGCCCCGGGAGACCCTCAGCACGGTGTGCCCGGTGATCAGCACGCCGCTCTTGCCCGCGACCCGCCGCCACCGCTCCCGCGCGACCTCCGCCGTGCCGGGCTTGCCCACGAGCTCGCCCTCGAACAGCAGCATCGAGTCGCAGCCGATCACGACGCACTCGTCGTCGTGCTCGATCGCCTCCGCCTTCGCCGCAGACAGGGCGACGACGGTCTCCTCCGGCGTGGGGTTGGTGAGCGACGCGACCAGCGCGTCCTCGTCGACACCGGACACGCGGACGACGGGCTCGACGCCCGCGGACCGCAGGACGCTAAGACGGGCGGGTGACTGGGAGGCCAGGATCAGACGCACGCCCGGAGTCTCGCATGCCCGTTTCGCGCCGCATCAGCACCGCCGCGGTCACCCCGACGACCGTGGACACGACCAGCATCAGCAACGCGGCCCGCGTCGCCGTGGTGAAGTCGCCCGTCGCCGCCAGCACGATCTGCAGGACGGCACCGGTGCCCGCGCTGCCGAGCACGCCGCCGAACTGCCGCGAGGTGTTGTAGATGCCTGCGCCCGCACCCATCAGCTGCGGGTCGAGCGTCTTCGTGGCGATGTTGGTGAGCGGCGAATAGACCATGCCCATGCCGCCGCCGACCACCACGAGAGCGGGCAGCAGCACCCACGGCGACCCGCCGAGCTGCAGCGTCATCACGCCGATGCCCAGCCCGAGCAGCGCGAAGCCGGTGATCGGCAGGAACTTCGCGCGCGGCCCGTTGGACCACCGGCCCGCGAAGAACGCCACGACGCCGGACATCAGCGAGGTCGGCGCGGTGAGCATGCCCGCCTCGAACGCCGTCAGCTTCGGCACCGTCTGCACGAACAGCACGAGCGGCACGAACAGCCCGGTGACCGAGAAGCCGATGATCACGTTGGCGATGTTGCCCAGCGAGAAGTTCCGGTTGCCGAAGATGCGCAACGGCAGCAACGGCTCGGGGTTGCGCCGCGCCGCCTGCCACAGCACGAACACGACCAGCAGCACCACTCCCGCGACGATGATCTCGGCGATCGTGATCGGTCCCGCGACCCTGCCCCACCCGTAGTGCTCGCCGTTCTGCACGCCGAACACGACCAGGCCGAGCCCGAGGCAGCACAGCACGACGCCGAGCACGTCGAACCGGTGCGACCGGCCAGGCCGCCAGTCCGGCACCCGGCGCACCACCAGCGCCAGCGCGAGCACGCCGATCGGGATGTTGACGAAGAAGATCCACTCCCAGCCGAGCTGGGTGACGAGCACACCACCGAGCAGGGGCCCTGACACGGTCGCGAAGCCCGCGACCGATCCCCACACGCCCAGCGCCGCCCCACGCCGGTGCGGCGGGAACAGGTGGGTGATGAACGCCATCGTCTGCGGTGTCATGGCCGCGGCACCCAGGCCCTGCACGGCGCGCGCGGCGATGAGCACCTCGGCGCTGCCGGCGAGTCCGCAGGCCAGCGAGGCCAGCACGAAGATCGTGAGGCCGGTGAGGTAGACGCGCTTCGGCCCGAACCGGTCGCCGAGCCTTCCGGTCAGCAGCAACGGCACGGCGAACGTCAGCAGGTACGCGCTGTTGACCCAGATGATGTCGTTGAGCGACGCCCGCAGGCCTTCGATCATCGCCGGCATCGCCACGTTCACGATGGTCGTGTCCAGCAGGATCATGAAGAAACCGACGCAGAGGGCTGCGATCGCCCGCCACGCCGTGCGGTCGGATCGAGTAGTACTACTGATGCGCGATCACCCCGTCCGTAGGCACCCTCGACCGAGTGAAGCGCTGGGTGCTTGTCCTCACCGAACGCGGTTCCGATCGCGAAGGCAAGCGCAGACGGATCGCCGCAGTCCTCGCCGTGCTCGGCGGGCTCGTCGGGTCGTGGGCCGTGGGAAGCGTGCTCGCGAGCGACCCCATCGGCTACGGCGTGCCGATCTGGCCGTTCGCCGACACCGTCGACCGCGCGGAGAACGCGCTGCTCGGCAGGGTCGTCACCGCCGTCCGCGCCAACACGCCGCTGAACGACGCCAACGTGCAGGTGCTGCGCAAGACCGACGCGTACGGCAGCGAGTTCTGGACGTTGAAGCTCAAGGTCGACGGCGAGACCCGCTGTCGCGAGGTCGCCGTCGGCCTGAACGTCACGAGCCGCCGGGTCGACTGCTTCTAGCCCGGGAAACCGGACGCCCGCCAGGCGCCCGGCCCGTGCTGCAGCGGCCTGCGCACCCGGCGGGCCGGGTTGGCCCACTCCGAGCGTCGCTTCGGCTTGTCCTCGGCGGGGGAGGCCGCTGCCAGCCCGGCGATGACAGCGGTCAGTGCCGCCAGCTGGCAGTCGTCCGGTTCGCCCTTGACGACCCTGAGCAGTGGCCTTTCCTGGGCCTTCTCGTCCGGCGCGGTCACAGCGGGATGTTCCCGTGCTTCTTGGGCGGCAGCGTCTCCCGCTTGTCCCTCAGCATCGACAGCGCCCGCGCCACGTAACCGCGGGTGTACGACGGCGGGATCACGGAGTCCACGTACCCGCGCTCAGCGGCGACGTACGGGTTGCACAGCGTGTCCTCGTACTCCTGCTGGAGCTGCGCGCGCAGGGCGTCGACGTCCTCGCCGTTCTGGGCGGCGGCCGCGAGCGTCTTGCGGTGCACGATGTTCGCCGCGCCCGAAGCGCCCATGACGGCGATCTGCGCGGTCGGCCACGCGAGGTTGATGTCCGCGCCGAGGTGCTTGGAGCCCATGACGTCGTACGCGCCGCCGTACGCCTTGCGCGTGATGACGGTGACGAGCGGAACGGTGGCCTCGGCGTAGGCGTAGATCAGCTTGGCGCCGCGCCGGATGATGCCGTTCCACTCCTGGTCGGTGCCGGGCAGGAAGCCGGGCACGTCGACGAACGTCAGCACCGGGATGTTGAACGCGTCGCAGGTGCGCACGAACCGCGCGGCCTTCTCCGAGGCGTCGATGTCGAGGCAGCCGGCGAACTGCGTGGGCTGGTTCGCGACGACACCGACGGAGTGGCCGTCGACGCGGCCGAAGCCGACGAGGATGTTCGGCGCGAACAGCGGCTGGACCTCGAGGAAGTCGCCGTCGTCCAGAACCCGGCTGATGACCTCGTGCATGTCGTACGGCTGGTTCGCCGAGTCCGGGATGAGCGTGTCGAGCTCGCGGTCCGTGTCCGTGATGGCGTCGGTGATGGAGCCCTCGGTCAGCGTGCCGTCGAACGCCGGCGCGTCACTCAGGTTGTTGGACGGCAGGTACGACAGCAGTTCCTTGACGTACGCGATCGCGTCTTCCTCGTCGCTGCCGAGGTAGTGCGCGTTGCCGGACTTGGTGTTGTGCGTGCGACCGCCGCCGAGCTCCTCGAAGGTCACGTCCTCGCCGGTGACCGTCTTGATGACGTCGGGGCCGGTGATGAACATGTGCGAGGTCTGGTCGACCATCACCACGAAGTCGGTCAGCGCGGGGGAGTAGACGTGCCCGCCCGCGTTGGAGCCCATGATCAGCGAGATCTGGGGGATCACGCCGGACGCGCGGACGTTGCGGGTGAAGATCTCGCCGTAGAGGCCGAGCGAGACGACGCCCTCCTGGATGCGCGCGCCGCCGCCCTCGTTGATGCCGATGATCGGGCGGCCGGTCTTGATCGCCAGGTCCATGATCTTGACGATCTTCTCGCCGTACACCTCGCCGAGCGAGCCGCCGAAGACCGTGACGTCCTGGGAGAACACGCACACCGGACGGCCGTCGACGGTGCCGTAGCCGGTCACCACGCCGTCGCCGTACGGGCGGTTCTTCTCCTGGCCGAAGTTGGTGGAGCGGTGCCGCGCCAGCTCGTCCAGCTCGACGAACGAGCCGGGGTCGAGCAGGAGGTCGATGCGCTCGCGCGCTGTCTTCTTGCCCTTCGCGTGCTGCTTTTCGACAGCGCGTGCCGACCCGGCGTGAACCGCCTCGTCGTTGCGCCGGTAGAGGTCAACGAGCTTGCCCGCGGTGGTGTGGACGTCCGGGGCGTCCGCGGGGACGGTCCCGATCGGCTCGGTCGCACTGCTCATGGGCTCGCAGCCTAACGAGAGCATTGCTGAACTGCCCCGTGCAGTTGTCCAGGTCACGGCAACCTGTTGGTCATCACTGATCGCACGTACCCTCTCCCGTTCCAATAGCCTGGCCTGATGGACACCGCACTCGACGCCGAGGCGCTCCGCGCACGGCTGGTCGCACCCAATGGTCCGTACGCCGCGCTCGACGTCGTGGCGTCCACGGCGTCCACCAACGCCGACCTGGCCAAGGCCGCCACCGAAGGCGCCGCCGACCGCACCGTCCTGATCGCTCTGGAGCAGAGCGCCGGGCAGGGCCGCCGTGGCCGCACCTGGTCGTCGCCGCCCGGCGGGCTCTACGTCAGCGTGCTGTTCCGCCCGAGCGGCGTGCCGCCGAAGCAGTTGCCGTGGCTCAACCTGATCGCCGGTCTGGCGCTCGTCCGGGTCGCCCGATCGGTTGGTGTTGAAGCGTCCCTGAAGTGGCCGAACGACCTGCTGCTCGGTCCGAAGGCGGAGAAGGGCGCCGGAATCCTGTCCGAGATCACCGCCGGCGTCGCGCAGGCCGTGGTCGTCGGCATCGGCCTGAACGTCGCCAAGCTGCCGGACGGCGTGCAGCCCGCGCCGGGCGGTCTGGCGCCGACGTCGCTGGAGGACGTGGGTGCCGCGGAGCTGGATCGAGGCGAGCTGGCGTTCCGGCTGCTGACCGAGCTCGCTGTGCTGGAAGGCGTGTGGCGCAAGAACGGCGGCGACGCGGTGGAGTCGGGTCTGCTGGAGGAGTACCAGGAGCACTCGGCGACCGTCGGCGAGCGCGTGCGCGTGGAGTTGTCCGGTGGCGTGCAGGTGCTCGGCACGGCGCAACGCATCGAGCCGGACGGCACCCTGGTCGTGCGCGGCAGCGACGGCGTCGATCACGGCGTGTCCGCTGGTGACGTGGTGCATTTGCGTCCTGCGTAGTTAGGGTTGGCCCATGGCCTATCCCGACGACCTGCTCAGCTCAGGCGAGCACGTCGTGATCCACAAGCACCCCCACTGGAAGATGCTGATCTTCCCGGTGTTCTGGCTGCTGGTGGTGGTCGCGCTCGGCACCTATCTCGCCGGGCTCGTCGGGGACCAGTCGTGGGCCACCGCGGCGTGGATCGTGCTGGCCGTCGTGGGTTCGGTGCTGATCATCTGGCTCACGCTCGTGCCGCTGGCCCGTTGGCGCACGACCCACTTCGCCATCACCTCGGACCGCGTGATGTACCGCGAGGGCGTGTTCAAGCGCACCGGCCTCGACATCCCGCTGTCCCGCGTGAACACCGTCCGCTTCGAGCGCAGTCTGATGGACCGCGTGCTCGGCTGCGGCACCCTGATCATCGACTCGGCCTCGGACGAGCCGATTCCTCCGTTCGACGACATCCCGTCCGTGGAAAAGGTGCATTCGTTGCTGTACCGCGAGATCAACGACAACCCCGGCGACGACTTCCACCCGAGGACGTCCGATGGGCGCGCGTGAGGCCGGCCTGCCCGACGTGGTCCCGTCCGGTTCGCTCCCCTCGCGGGTGACGATCTGGGAGGTCGGCGCACGGGACGGGTTGCAGAACGAGTCCACCGTCGTGCCGGTGTCGGTGAAGCTGGAGTTCCTGTCCCGCCTGGCCGACGCGGGTCTGTCCGTTTTGGAGGCGACGTCCTTCGTGCACCCCAAGTGGGTGCCGCAGCTGGCCGACGCCGCCGAGCTGCTGTCCGGTTTGGACGCGCGCCCCGGCGTGAGCTACCCGGTGCTGGTGCCGAACGAGCGCGGCCTCGACCGTGCGCTGGAGGCCGGGGTCAAGCACATCGCGATCTTCGCCTCGGCGACCGAGACGTTCGCCTCCCGCAACCTCAACCGCACGCTGGACTCCCAGTTCGAGATGTTCGAGCCGACGGTCGAGCGGGCGCTGTCGGCCGGCATGGACGTGCGGGGCTACGTCTCGATGTGCTTCGGCGACCCGTGGGAAGGCCCTGTCGCGCGGTCCCAGGTCGTGGCCGTCGGCGAGCGGTTGCTGGAGATGGGCTGCTCACAGCTGTCGCTGGGCGACACCATCGGCGTGGCGACGCCGGGCCAGGTCGAGTCGCTGCTGGAGGGCTTCCGCGACGTGACCCGGCTGGCCGTCCACTTCCACGACACCTACGGGCAGGCGCTGTCGAACACGCTGGCCGCTCTGCGTTGTGGCGTGACGACGGTGGACTCCTCGGCGGGCGGTCTCGGCGGTTGCCCGTACGCGGAGTCGGCGACGGGCAACCTCGCGACCGAGGACCTGGTGTGGATGCTCGACGGTCTGGGCATCGAAACCGGCGTCGACCTGGACAAGCTGGTCGAGTGCTCGGTGTGGATGGCCGCACAGCTCGGCCGGCCGAGCCCGTCGCGCGTCGTGAGGGCGCTGGCGAAGTGAAGGTCGTCGAGCTGACGCAGGAGACCTGGCCGCTCGCCGAGGCCTTGTTCAGCACGAGCAAGACGGTCGAGTGGTGCTTCTGCACGTGGTTCATGCAGACCAACGCCGAGATGAAGGCGAACGACAACCGCGAGGTGTTGCGGGCGCGGCTCGGTTCGCCGATCGGGTTGCTGGCGGTGGACGGTGCGGAGGCCGTCGGCTGGGTCGCCGTCGCGCCGCGGGCGTCGTACTCGCGGCTGGCGCGGTCGAAGATCACCGCGCCGATCTCCGACGACATCTCCGGAGTGTGGTCGGTGACGTGCTTCTACGTGCGCCGGTCGGCGCGCGGCAAGGGCGTGACCTCGTTGCTGCTGGACTCGGCCGTTCAGCACGCCGCCGACGCCGGTGCCAAGTCCGTCGAGGGCTATCCGATCGACACCGAGGGACGGTCGCTGCAGGCGGGCGAGCTGTACCACGGCCGGTTGGCGATGTTCCTCGACGCGGGCTTCCAGCTGGTCGAACGCCGGGGAACGCGGCGGGCGCTGGTCAGCCGCGCGCTGTGAACATCCCCGTGGCGACGAACCGGTAGACCAGCTCGTCCCCGCGGTGAGCCGTGCCCGCGAACTCCACCAGTCCGAGGTTCGGCCTGCTCTTCGACAGCCTGGCACTCAGCACCTCGGCGGCGAACGTCAGCTTGTCGCCCGCGTGGACCGGGGCGAGCCAGGACAGTTCGCGACCGCCGGGCGAGCCCTGCGACGTGGAGTCGGACAGGACCACGTCGACCCAGCGGCGCATCCACAGCGACGCCGTGTACCAGCCGGATGCGGACAAACCGCCGAAAATCGAGTTCCGTCCCGCTTCCTCGTCGAGGTGGAACGGCTGCGGGTCGAACTTCCTCGCGAAGTCCACCATGTCGTCCCGGTCGACGATTACCTCGCCGAGCGGGATGATTCGGCCTGCGGGCAGATCCTCGAACGCGATCACGTCGTTGATCGTACGTAACTGAATTCGCTGGGAACCGATCTAAGGGCGACGGCGTCCAAGAGCCCGAGCCCAGGGCTATGCGTGTGTGAGGGGGACTCGGTGGACGACCACCGTGCGCAGGTCGAGGAGCTGCTCGCCGACTACCGGCGCAGCCGCGAGCAGCTGGCGTCGGTCCAGCGGGAGCTCGCTGCCGTCTCCGGTCAGGCGTCCAGTCCGGATGGGACCGTCACCGCGCTCGTGGGCGCCGGGGGACAGCTCAAAGCGCTGGAGCTGTCCGAGCTGGCGTACCGGCGGCACCGCCCGGAGCAGCTGGCCGAGCTGATCGTGCGGACGGTCGCCGCGGCCGCTGCTTCCGCTGCCGAGGACACCTGCAAGACGCTGAGCACGGTGCTGCCGGCCTCGACGGACCCCGCCGCGCTGGTCGCCGGCACCGCCGACCTGCGGCCCGCCGAGTACGCGCCGGACGACACCGAGACCGTGGATCTGGGGCGGCAGCCCGCACGCCGTCGCGTCGACGACGACGAGGACAACGAGCAACGGGAGAGCTGGCTCGACTCCGAGCTCATCGACAGGAGGGTCCGATGACCGGGTACAAGGCCGACCTCGAACGGCTGGACGCCGGTGCGCGGGAGCTGCGCGGGTTCGCCGGTCAGGCCAAGGAGATCGCGGGGAGCCTGGACAGGGCGCTGGCGGCGTTCGGGGCCTGCTGGGGCGACGACGCGGTGGGCCGCAGCTTCGCCAACTCGCACGAGAAGCCTTCCGGTGACACGGCAGGAGCGTTGTCGGGACTCGCGACGACGCTGGGGGACGTGGGCGACAAGCTCGCCGCGACGGCCGAGGCCTACCGGCACGTCGAGGCCAGCAACACGACCGCGATGAGAAGGTTGGACGGCTGACATGGGAATCGAGCTTCCCGCCGAACTCACCGAGGTCGCCGCGAAGGCAGGTGTCTCGTGGCCCAAGGCCGACGAGGACGCCATGCGTTCCAGCGCCGCCGCGTGGCGCGAGGCGGGCGACAAGATCAAGGGTCTGGGCACCTCCTCCGACGGCGCCGCGACGCGTGCTCTGGACGGCCTGACCGGTGCGACCGGCGACGCCGCGCGCGGCCGCTGGGCGAAGGTCGTGGCCCCGGACGGTGAGCTGCAGCGCGCCGCGCGTGGTTGCCACGCCGCCGCCGACCGCCTCGACCACGCCGCCAAGCAGGTGGGTGCCGCGAAGGTCGAGATCGTCCGCGAGCTCGTGACGCTGGCCAAGAACAACGACGCCGCCAAGGCTTCCGCCACCGCCGGCAATCCCACCGCGTTGCTGGGCCTCGACACGCTGACCCGAGGCACCGCGGCCAACGTCGCGAACCTCCACAACACCCTGTCCTCCGCCGTCCGCCTGGACAGCGGCGTGGACATGAGCCACGCCTCCCCGCCGGTGAACACCGCGCCCGGCGCCCACGGCCCCGGCGGCCTGCTGTCCCCGGTCACGGACATCGTCGGTGGCGTGGTGGCCCCGGTCGCCGGAGCCGTCGCCCCGGTCGTCGAGCCGGTCGCCGCCGTGGTCGCCCCGGTCACCGAAGCGGTCGCTCCTGTCGTCGGCGCGGTCACCGCTCCGGTGGCTCCCGTGGTCGGTGCCGTGACCGCTCCGGTCGCGCCCGTCGTCGGTGCCGCGACGGAGGCCGCAGCCCCGGTCCTGAACGCCGCCGCTCCCGTGACCGCTCCTGCCGCTGCCGTGGTGCAGCCGGGCCTCGACGCGGTGCCCGGCGCCCGCGACACCGTCGGCCAGGTGTTCGACGGCAGGGGCGAGGGTCCCCACGGCGAAGGCCCCGGCAACGGCGAGGGACCCGGCCGTGGCGAGGGCAAGCCCCAGGTGCTTCCGGGCCTCGTGGCCGAGACGGGCCAGGCGGCCGCTCACGTGGTGCCGCCCGTGGCCGCGGTGGCAGAGGTGATCCCGAGCGTCCAGGGCACCCTCGGCCCGATCGCCGAGGGCACGACCCAGGCCTCGGCCGCGGTCCTCGACCAGCCGCTGATCCGCGGCGGCGAAATGCCGGGCCAGGCAGGCCCCGCACCGCAGGCCGCACCCGCTGCCCCGGCCGCTCCCACCGGGCCGACGCTCGGCGGCGCGCCCGGCGGTGGACCGGTCGGCGGCCCGATCGGTGCCGCTGCCGGTGCCGTGGGTGGTGCTGTCGGCGGTGTCCCGTCGGCGGCTCCCGCGGCGGGTGCCCAGGTCGGTGCGGTCGCCGGCCAGCAGGGTGGCGCGCAGGCGTCCGGCCAGCAGGGCCAGGCGCAGCAGGCTCAGCAGGGCGCCAAGGCAGCGGACGCGAAGGCGGCCGAGGCCAAGCCCGGCGACGCCAAGGCGGGCCCGCAGGCGGTGGCGCCCAAGACGGGCGTGCCGGGTGCGGCCCAGGCACTCGTCGGTCAGGCCGGTCAAGCGCTCGGCAACCAGCCCTCCGGCCAGAGCCAGTTCGGCAACCAGCCGGGGCAGCCCCAGGGCGGCAACCAGGTGCCCGGTCAAGGTCAGCAGGGTGGGCAGGGGCAGGCAGGCGGCAAGGACGCTCTCGCCAAGGACCCGGCCAAGGACGCTCTGAAGGACGCGCTGCTCAAGGATCCCGCCTTCGGCGATGCCGGCGAGGCCTCGACCCCTGGCACCCAGAAGGTCGGCGAGACGATCACCGCGCCGTCGGCCCCGCTGGCCGGCGTCGACCTCGGCGCCCACCAGAGCGGAGCCCTCACCGACCGCCTCGACCGCCTGGACAACCGCGAGCAGAACCAGGCTCTGTCCGGCGTTCCCGGCATCGCCCACGACATCGCCCGCTACGGCTACACCGCGGCCGCCGCGGGCAGCTGGTTCATGGCCGTGTTCCTCAGCGCCGGCCAAGCGCCGCGCCTCGCCCCGAAGCCGGCCAGGCAGCTCCCCGCACCAGCCCAGCAGGACGAGCAGGTGATCCCGAGGTTCACCCCGCAGGATCACCCGCAGGCGGACCTGGTCGACGCCTCCTCCGCGCAGCCGGCGAACCAGTCCGAGGGCCTCGGCAAGGACCACCCGGTCGTGCAGGAGCTTTTGAAGGACCACGACCCGCTCGCGGGCATGCACGAACGTGACTGGGAGAGCCTCTTCCAGCACGAGGACGGCACCCCGCGCTGGCCGGTCGAACGTGAAGGCGGTTACGAGGACAGCCGGCCGGAGATCCTCGAGGCGGGCGCGGAGCTCGACCGGTTCGGCACGCCGGAGGGCCGCGTCCTGTCCACCGCGGGCACGCCCTTCAAGGAACGTTCGCTGCCCCCGCAGGCGGCGGAGGCCGGCTACCGCAGGTACCGCGTCGAGCGGGACCTGCCCGTCCACCGCACGATCAGCGCGCCGTGGTTCGGCCAGCCCGGCGGCGGAAGTCGTTACCGCACCACCTACCCGGTCGCTGACCTCGTCGCGCTCGGCTACCTCACGGAGATCACCGCATGAACGTCGAGACGCTGCCCGAGTGGCTGACGAAGATCGGCGTGCCCGGCGACGTCGTCAGCCTCGGTGAGGAGGCGGACCAGCGCTGGTGCCTCCTCACCGACGAGAGCGGGCACGAGGTGTTCTGGCAGGAGCAGGGCAACCGCTACGACTGGGCCCGGTTCGACGACGAGAGCGTGGCGTGCCACTACCTCTTCGGCCGGCTGGCCTGGGCCCAGGTCGCGCGCGGAACGCTCAGCGTGCCAACAGCTTGAGCGCTGCCTCGTGCAGGTGGCCGTTCGACGTCAGCACGTTGCCGCCGTCGTAACGCTCCTCGCCCTCAAGTGAGGTGAAACGGCCACCCGCCTCGGTCACCAGCACCTGGAACGGCGCGATGTCCCACGGGTTCGCCACGGCCTCGGGTGCGAGGTCGATGGCACCCTCGGCGACCAGGCAGTGCTGGTAGAAGTCGCCGAACGCGCGGCTCTCCCAGGTCGCGTCGACGAGCCGCAGGTACGCCTCGCGGGAGTGGTACTCGACCCACGACTTGATGTCCGTGGTCGACACGTACGCGTCCTCGAGAGAACGCACCCCGGACACGGAGATCTGGCGCGAACCGGACGCGTCCGAGGCGAACGCGCCACCACCGGCAGCCGCCCACCAGCGGCGGCCGAGCGCGGGTGCCGACACGACACCCACGACCGGCACGCCCTCGACGACCAGGGCGATCAGCGATGCCCAGATCGGCACGCCGCGCAGGAAGTTCTTGGTGCCGTCGATCGGGTCGAGCACCCAGACGCGCGAGGCGTCGAGCGTGCCGCCGCGCTCCTCGCCCATCACGACGTCGTCGGGGCGCTCCTCGGCCAGCACGGCGCGCACGGTGTCCTCGACCGCGACGTCGGCGTCCGTGACGGGGGTGCGGTCCGGCTTGCGCTCCACCGCGAGGTCGTGGGCGCGGAACCGGTCAGAGGTGATCGCGTCGGCGGCGTCGGCGAGCCGGAGGGCGAGTTCGAGATCAGCATCGTGGCGTGACACGCGGCGATCGTTCCACGAATACGCTGGGCACCGTGAGCGTGGTGTTGCTGGCCGAGGACGATCCGGCCATCGCGGAACCGCTCTCCCGCGCGTTGACGCGGGAGGGCTATTCGGTGCAGGTCGTGAGTGACGGACCGAGTGCTTTCGAAGCGGCGATCGCCGGGGGCATCGACCTCCTGGTGCTCGATCTCGGCCTGCCGGGCATGGACGGCCTGGAGGTGTGCCGCAGACTCAGGCAGAACGGCAGAGGCATCCCCGTGCTGATGCTCACGGCACGCGCCGACGAGGTCGACTTCGTGGTCGGGCTCGACGCGGGTGCCGACGACTACGTCGCGAAGCCGTTCCGGCTCGCCGAGCTGATGGCCCGCATCCGGGCACTGCTCCGCCGCCGCGCACCGGGCACGCTCGAGGTCAACGGCGTGCGCGTCGACCTCGCCGCCCGCCGCGTCACGGTCGACGGCGGCGAGATCCAGCTCGCGAACAAGGAGTTCGAACTCCTCAAGGTCCTCATCCAGCGCGCGGGCCAGGTCGTGAGCCGCGACGAGATCCTCTCCGAGGTCTGGAACGACCCGGACCTCAAGGGCAGCAAGACGCTCGACATGCACATGTCGTGGCTGCGCCGGAAACTCGGCGACGGCACCCCGAACTCGGCCGAGAAACGCATCGCGACCGTCCGCGGCCGCGGCTTCCGCTTCAACGCCGACTGATGCGCCGCCGCATCCTGCGGGCGATCCTGCTCGCCGTCGCCGTCACCGGGTTCGTGCTCGGCCTCCCGCTGGGCTACTCCGCGTTGCAGCTGGTCGAGGACAACGCCCGCGGCGACCTGACCGAGGACGCGCAGAAGATCGCGACCCTCCTCGACGACCAGCTCGCCAACCGCCAGAACATCGACATCGAGGCCGTCAAGATCGTCATGCCCACCGATGGCCGCCTGACCGTGACGCTGGGCGGCAACACCAGCGTCACCGGCCCTTCGCCCGGCAACGACCCGCTGATCGTCGAACTGGGAATCGCCCAGCAGGGCACCGTGCGCCTGGAGATCCCGTCCGGCCCGATGCGCACCACCCAGGCCCAGGTCGCGGGCGTGGTCCTGCTCCTGCTCGCCCTGTCGGTCGGCACCGGCACCGTCGTGGCCCTCGTGACGGCGCAAACACTTGCCCGGCCTCTCGGCTACGTCGCCGCCCGCGCGTCCCGCCTCGGCGCCGGCGACTTCCGTGCCGACGAGAAGCGCTACGACATCGAGGAGCTGGACGCCGTCTCCGAGGCGCTCGACACCTCGGCCACGGCGCTGGCCCGGCTCGTCCAACGCGAACGCGAACTGGTCGGCGACGTCTCCCACCAGCTCCGCAGCCGCCTGACGGCCCTCCAGCTCCGCCTCGAAGCCCTGGCGGAACACCCGGAGCCGGACACCGCAACCGAGGCCCGAGCGGCTCTCGAACAGGCCGAACGCCTCGCCGCGGTCCTGGACGAACTCCTCGCCGCCGCCCGCGCGGCCAGGGCCGTGGGCGCGGAGCCGCTGGAACTGCGACCGGCCCTGAACGCCATCGCCGAGGAGTGGAGGGAACAGATCAAAAGCGCTGGTCGTGCGCTCAGGGTCCGGGTACCGGACGGACTCCTCGCCCGCGCCACCCCAGCTCGTCTGAGAGAAGCCATCGGTGTGCTCCTCGACAACGCGCTGATGCACGGCGAGGGCTCAGTCGTCGTCTCCGCACGCAGCGAAGAGGGCACGGTGGTGGTGGAGGTCAGCGACGGCGGGGACGGCGTGCCAGAGGAGCTCGCGGCGCACATCTTCGAGCGCGGGGTGTCCGGTGGCGGCTCGACCGGTGTGGGGCTGGCGTTGGCCAGGGCGTTGGTCGACGCGGACGGCGGCCGGTTGGAGCTGTCGACGGCAAGGCCTGCGACGTTCGCGGTGTTCCTGCCGGTGCCCAAGGCTCAGGACGTGGTCGGCATCCCCTGGAAGGCGCCCAGCACGCCGCGCTGATCCCTCAGCCGCGGAGCCGGTCGATCTCGACCGTCAGCTCGGCTCGGAGTGCGTCGTGCTCCGCGCCGAGCGCGGTGGCCGGGTCGGACCAGCGTTCGACCGGGTACAGCCACACAGGACGGCCGACGAGATGCTCGGGTTCCCAGTCGTAGCGCGGCCAGACGTGCGCGTGCAGGTAGGAATCCGTGTTGCCGAGGATCTCCAGGTTGACGCGCCGGAAGCCGGGGTCGCGCCGGCCGCAGACAAGTTCGACGGCCTCCCCGAGCAGGTCCATGTCGGCGAGGAACCGGGCCCGCCGGTCGCGCGGCAGATCGGTCAGCCGCTGCACTTCCGGGTCGTCGACGAGCAGCACGCAGTACCCCGGCAGGAACTGCACGTCGCCGATGTTCGCGAACCCCGCGCTCAGCCGGCGCAGCACCGTGGGGTTCTCCCCGCGCAACGCCGATCCGATCCGATCACGCTGCCACGTCACGAGTGGCCCAGCGCCTCTTCCTCGTTCAACGGTCGCGGTCCGCGCGCGTTCTCCTCGGGGAACACCCACTTCTTGTAGCCGTACCAGCGGAAGAGCATCGCGACGAGTGTGCCGATGATCTGCGCGCTCAGGAAGTCCGAGATCTCCTCGGTGAGGCGCGACACGTGCGGCTCCTGCAGGTGGAACAGGTAGCGCGCGATGTACAGCGGTGCCGAGTTCAGCACGATGCCGATGCCGTTGACCAGGAAGAACAGCGCTGCCTCGTGGTGACGCTCACGCCCGCCGCGCGTGCGGAACGACCACTCCCGGTTGAGGATGTACGACACGATCGTCGCGACCAGGGTCGCGATGATCTTCGCCGTCACCGGGTTGTTCGGCAGGATGATGGTCTTGATCCCGAAGAACAGGACCGTGTCGATCACGAAGCACGTGCCCCCGACCAGGGCGAACTTGACCAGTTCACGATGCTTCAGCGCGATCGACCGGATCGGCTCCGGAAATCGGGAGACCACTGTTTCGGCTAGAGACACGGGACGAGTCTACGGAGATCGGGTGAACACGCCGGTCCGGACGAGCGCCGGCGTCCGGGAACACCCAGCGTCGCATCGCCCAGAACTTGAAGCCCGTGGCGAGCAGCATGCCGATGATCGAGCCGGAGACGAAGTCCGCGATCTCCTCGGTCATCACCGTGACGAACGGGGCCTGCAGGCCGAACAGGTGCCGCGACAACCACAGAGGGATGACGTTGATCGCCACGCCCGTGCCGCTGACCAGGAAGAACAGGGCAGCCTCGTGGTGTCGCTCGCGGCCGCCACGGGTGTGGAACGACCACTCGCGGGACAGCACGTACGACGCGATGATCGCCACCAGCACGCCGATGACCTTGGCCGTGACCACCTTGTCGGTCAGCACGGTCAGCTTCAGCGCGTACCAGACACCGTTGTCGATGAGGAACGTTGTGCCGCCGACCACTGCGAACCGGAGCATCTCGCGGTGCTTGTGCAGCAGGAACTGGAGTGGTTCTGGCAACCGGCTCATGGCGCGGCGAACGACTGGCAGCACCGCGTCAGCTTACGGATCAAGGTAACGGTGCCTGCCTCCGGGTGTTACCTTCGGCAACTGAGAGGCAGCTGACCTGCACGTTCAGTGACGGTGTCAATCTTGGGGAGATCAACTTTTGATCAACTTCGCCGCGGTTCGCAGGGCCTCCCGAGCAGATCCGGAATCAGCGGCGGGCGCCAGCCCGGCCACGGCTCGCACGGTTCCGAGGTCGGCGGCGGTGTGGTCGGCACCGGCGACGACGGCGGCACGGACGGCGGCGGCTCCGTGGTGGACGGCGGCAGCACCGGCGGCAACGCCGGCGTCGGCAGCGTCGGGGTGCCCGGCTTCGTCGGCTCGACCGGCTTCGGCTTCGCCGGTGGTGTGGTCGTCGCCGTGGTCGGCGGAACGGTGGTCGGTGCGGGTTCGGAGGTCGTGGGCGGCTTCACCACGTCGTCGACCGGCGGATGGTCCGGCCGCATCTTCACCGGCACGGTCACGGTCTTGCGGGCGTTGCCCAGCGCCGCGGTCACGGTGATCGTCCCGCCGCGGTGCGGCAGTCCGAACGCCCAGATCGACATGCGGAAACTGGCGCCCTTGTCGAGGTCGGTGACGCAGTGGATGGAGTTCTTGTCCGTCCGCGAGCACTCCCGGCACGGCGTGAACACCACGATGTTCTCCGACGACGACACGTCGAGCTTCAGCGTGCCGGCGCGCGGTCCTTTGTTGCGCACCTTCACGTCCACGCGCGGGTCCCAGAACACCTCGTGCCAAGTCGACACGGTCAGCTCGATGTCGTCGTTCACCGGCGGCACGTCGACCGTGACGCTGACGTTGACCGAGATCGCGGTGCCCGCGGAGATCGTCCCCGTGATCGTGCCCGGCTGAGCGTCCTCCGTCGCGCGCAGGCGGAACAGGAACGTCGCCTGCCCGCCGGGTGCGATGCCCTGCGGCGTCGAGCAGGTGATCGTGCCGCTGCCCGCCGGGCAGTTCACCGTCTGGTCCGCGGAGCCGTCGGGCTGCAGCAGGCGCGCGGTGAACGACGACGGCCCGCCGGTCGACAGCACGCCCGGCGGCAGGTTCAGCACCATGCTCGCGGGCGGGGCCGCGGTGCCGCCGGTGTTCCGGACGGTGACCGGGAAGTCCTTGGGCTCCTCGCCGGGCGTGAGCGTGTACCCGCTCGGCGTGGTGGGCGTGAGCGACGCGGGCGGCGGCTCCGGCGCCGGCTCCGGCGCAGGTGCCGGCTCCGGCGCGGGCGGTGCCGGTGGCGGCGGCTCGGGTGACGGCGTCGGGACGGACGGCGGCGACGGCGGCTGCGGCGAGGGCGGCGGAGGTTGCGGGGACGGCGGCGGCTGGACCTGCGTCACCGCTGGTGGCGGTTCGGCGGCCTGCACCTGCGGGGCCTGCTGCTCTCCGCCTCCCGCGGTCAGCGCGATCACCACGGCGGCGGCCACGGCAGCCGCGGAGCCACCGACCGTGACCAGCTGGCGGGGGATCGAGGCACCGACCGCACCCGCGCCACCGGCAGCCGCACCGGCACCGACGACAGCCGTGGTCGCGCCCGCGGTGACCAGGTAGGTCGCCGCACCCGCGCCGAGCACCAGCGGCGCGACGAAGATCCGCAGCGCGCCGTTGACGTCCGCGAGCTCGGCGGCCAGCCGGCGGCACCGGCCGCACTCGTCGAGGTGGGCCTCGACCTGGGTGGCCTCGCGCTTGGACAGGCCGGCCCGTGTCCACGCGCCGAGCCGATCGACCGTCGCCCTGCAGCGTTCCGCGCTGGTCTCGGCCAGGTGCATCTGCAGGTACTGCTGCTTGAGGCCCTCGCGGGCCCGGTAGGCGAGCGCGGACACGCCGTTGGCCGTCAGCCCGAGCAGCGGGGCGACCTCGGCGGGCGACTGGCCCTCGATCTCGGTGTGCCAGAGGACCATCTGCCAGCGCTCGGGCAGCGCGGCGAACGCGCGGGCGGCCATCGAGCGTTCCAGCCCCGCCACCGCGGTGTCGCTGAACGCCACGGCGGGCGCGACGTCGGTCATGTCCTCGGTGAGGTCGATCTTCTTGTCGCGGCGGGTCTTGTCGTACGCGGTGTGGCGCAGCGCCGTGAGCAGGTACGCGCGGAACGCCGAGTCGGGGCCGCGGCCGGCACGGAGCGTGTCGAGCACCTTCGCGAACGCCTCCGACACGAGGTCGTCGGCCTCGGCCTGGGAGCGGGCCAACTGGCGGGCGAGGTTGTAGGCCGCCGAGACGTGCCGTTCGTACAACTGGCCGTAGGCGTCGATGGTCCCTCCGCGCACGGACTCGATGAGTTCCGCGTCGCTGGGCCCCTGGACGTCTGCAGGAACGGTCGCCAAGTCTCGTGTCCCTCCTCGTGGCGCTCAGTGTGACGCACGACGCCTCGCAGAGTCATCTCAATCCCCCACGCGGGTTGCGTCACGAACCGGAGGTGGCTGCGTCTCCCACCTGGAATCGGGAGAGCTGAAGGGAGACCGGGTGGGTGTCGCACAAGCGGAACGCCTGCTGAAGTCGAGGTGGCGCACCGCCACCATGGCCGCAGGCTGGGCGTTCCCCGCAGACTGGCCGCTCGCCGAGGTCGACGAGGTGTGCGCTGCGGTGCTCGGGAACGCCGATCCCGGCGACGCGCTGGTACGGCTGGGCCGGGCACGTGCCGAGGCGGGCGCCGGTCTCAGCGAGACGCTGCTCGACCTGGCGGCGCTGCACGCCGTGCTGACCGACGCGTCGCACATCGTGTCGCCGGACGTCGACGCGCTCCCTTCGCGAATGCTGCGCATGACAGCGCTTGGATGGGCGGACGTGGTGACGAAGCAGGCCGGTGACTGCGCGGCCGAGGATGCTCTGACCGGCCTGGCGACGGCCGCGTACCTGCGGACCAGGCTGGGCGAGGTGTACCGGGAGACGCCGGTCGCGCCCCTGGACTACGCACTCGTGTTGCTGCGCCTCGACGTGCACCGCGCCTCCGGCTGGTCCCGCGTCGTCGCGATGACCCTCGTCTCGGACGCCCTGCGCACCGTGTTCGACGGCGGCGAGACGCTGGCGACGCTCGGCCCGTGCGTGGCCGCGGTCCTGGTGCGCCGCGACGGACTGCTCGCGCGCAGGGTCTCCAACCTGCGTGTTCTCGCCGCGGACCGGCTCGCGGACGACCCCAGCGTGCGGCCGGTCGGGCCCGCGAAGGTCTGGACCGAGAGGTTGCCGGACACGCACGCCGAGGCGTGCGCGCTGCTGAGCTCGCTTGGGCGCTGATCTCCCCTGTCCCGCGCCTGGGTGCTTCCCCGTCCCCACCGGGTCGCTTCCCAACGTCCGCAGAAGTGTTCTATTGTCTTAGTTCAGTAGAACAATCTGGGGAGCGTGTGTGGTCGAGTTCCACATCGACCGTGGCAGCGGTCTTCCCGCGTACCTGCAGCTGGGGCAGCAGGTCAGGGAGGCCATGAGACTTGGTTGGCTGCAACCGGGAGACCGCCTGCCGACGGTCCGGGATGTCGTCGCGACCAGCGGCGTGAACGCGAACACCGTGCTCAAGGCCTACCGCGAGCTGGAGCTCGCGGGCCTCGTCGAAGCCCGTCAGGGCTCCGGCACCTTCGTGAAGTCGTCCCTGGGGTCTGCCGCCCCCGAGGACCTCGACCCGCTGCGGGCGTCGTTCGCCGGCTGGGTCGCGGAGGCACGCTCCGCCGGGTTGGAGGACGAGGACATCTACGCGCTGGTGCGCGAGGTGCTGAGTGGGGGAGCGCAATGAGCGTGGTCGCGGCCGAAGTGTCGAAATGGGCGGTGCGAAACGTCTCCTTCGAGCTGCCGCCGGGCAGCGTCACGGCACTCGTGGGGGCCAACGGCTCCGGCAAGTCGACGTTGCTGAACGTGCTGGCAGGGCATCTGCCCGCGGACTCGGGGCACACGGCGCTCGCGGGCCGTGTCGCGTACGTGCCGCAGCACAAGCCGATGTACCGGAACTTCAAGGTCGCCGACGTCCTGCAGTTCGGCCGCCGCATGAACAAGGTCTGGGACAACGACCGTGCCGACGGGTGGCTCGACAGGTTCAAGGTGCCGCGCCGGCTGCAGATCGGCGATCTGTCCGGCGGTCAGCGCACGCACGTGACTCTCGCGCTGGCACTGGGATCCCGCCCGGACGTGCTGATGCTCGACGAGCCACTGTCCGAACTGGACCCGTTGGCGCGCAGGAAAGTCATGCGGGAGTTGCTGACCCTGGTGAACGACAACGGCATGACGCTTGTCTTCTCCACCCATGTCGTCGCGGAGATCGGTGGCGTGGCCGACCGGCTGCTGCTGCTCGCCGACGGACGGCTGATCGTGGACGGCGACACCGACGAGTTGCTGGAAGAGCACGTTCTCTACACAGGACCGCGGGTGACCGAACCGCCGGTGGAAGGACGTGTGGTGCTCGCAAAGCACAGCAAGTCGCAGTCTTCGTACCTCGTGCGCTCCGGCGGCACGCAGATCGACGAGCCGTGGACCGCGCGGTTCGTGACGCTGGAGGAGCTGGTCGTGGCGCACCTGGAGCGTGCAGCGTGAAGGCACTCGCCTGGCTGACCTGGCGTCAGCACCGGTGGACGATCATCCCCACCGTGGTTCTCTCCCTGCTCGCCGCCTACGGGCTCATCGCCGCGGAGACGGGTACGAGCATCGGCTCGATGCCGATCAGCGGCTTCTACGGGCTCATGGTGCAGATGGTGTTCGGCGGCGTGATCGGCATGTTCTGGGGCGCCCCGCTGATCGCCCGCGAGCTGGAGGAACGCACCTACTTCGTGGCGTGGGGCCAGGACGTGACGCCCGTGACGTGGTTGCGCGGCAAGGCACTCGTGCTCGGCGGCCTCGCCGCCGCGCTGGGTCTCGTGGTCGGGCTCGGCGACGGGTACTCCGGCACCCAGAACGCGTGGTCGGCGTTCGAGGCGCATCCGGCCGTGCAGGTGGGTTACGCGCTCTACGGACTCGCCCTCGGTGTGTTCATCGGCATGCTCGCCAGGCACGTGGTGACGGCGATCGCGGCAACGCTGGTCTTCTACACGTTGTCCCGCGTGCTGCTGTCCGCGCTGGTGCGCGACCATTACCTGCCGGCGGAACGAAGTGTTGCCCGTTGGTACAGCACCCCGGAGATCCCCAAGGGTGCGCTCGAGCTCGGCAGCGGTTTCGTCGGCTCGGACCTGCGCCCGGTGGACGTGCCGGAGGCGTGCGCCGGGCTTGTGAACCCGAACACCTGCGTGCGCAGCTCCGGCAGCGCCGTGGGCACGTACGTCGACTACCAGCCGGTCGAGCGGATCGAGGCCTTCCGCTACATCGAGTTCGGCGTGTACGTGCTGCTCGCCGCCGTGCTGTTCGCGCTGACGTTCCGGCTGCTGCGCCACGGCGGCGGGTGGAAGCCGTCCCGCCGCCACCGCCGCATCACCTCCGAGCCAGAGCCGGTGCAGAGCACGCCCGAGCCGGTGCAGGGCTGACTCTGCTGGTGAGCTCTGCAGAAGCTGCAGGTAGGCTGCCTGAACCGTGGACTCCCGTACCCGTCTCCCCGTCGTCGGCATGATCGGCGGCGGGCAGCTCGCCCGCATGACGCACCAGGCCGCGATCCCGCTCGGCCAGTCGCTTCGCGTGCTCGCCGTCTCCGAGAACGACCCCGCCGCGCTGGTCGCACGGGACGTGATGCTCGGCACGCACACCGATCTGGACGCGCTGCGCGCGTTCGCGAAGGGCTGCGAGGTCGTCACGTTCGACCACGAGCACGTGCCGTCCGAGCACCTCCGCACGCTGGTCGCGGAGGGCGTGAAGGTGCACCCCGGCCCGGACGCGCTGCAGTACGCGCAGGACAAGCTGAAGATGCGCGTGCGGCTGGCCGAGCTGGGCCTGCCGGTGCCGCCGTTCGCCGAGGTCCACGAGGTGCGCGACGTCATGCGCTTCGGTGCCGAGCACGGCTGGCCGTGCGTGCTGAAGGCGGTCCGCGGCGGCTACGACGGGCGCGGCGTGTGGATGCTGAACCAGCCGCACAGCGCCGAGCTGGTCGTTCCGGAGCTGCTGGAGGCCGGCACGCCGCTGATGGTCGAGCAGTGCGTGCCGATGCGCCGCGAACTGGCGGCCGTGGTCGCGCGCTCACCGTTCGGGCAGGGCGCGGCGTGGCCGGTCGTCGAGACCGTGCAGTCCGAGGGCATCTGCGTCGAGGTCCTCGCCCCGGCGCCTGCTTTGGACGGTGCCGCGGCCCAGGAACTGGCCCTGAAGGTCGCCGAAGCGCTGGGCGTCGTGGGCGTGCTGGCCGTCGAGCTGTTCGAGACCGCGGACGGCGTGGTCGTCAACGAGCTCGCGATGCGCCCGCACAACTCGGGCCACTGGTCGATCGAGGGCGCGCGCACCTCCCAGTTCGAACAGCACCTGCGCGCCGTCCTGGACTACCCGCTGGGCCGCACCGACCTGATGGCACCCGCCGTCGTGATGGCGAACGTGCTCGGCGCCGCCGAACCGTCGGCGATCGGGCCCGACGAGCGCGTGCACCACCTGTTCGCGCGCTTCCCCGACGCGCACGTGCACCTCTACGGCAAGGAGGAACGGCCGGGCCGCAAGATCGGCCACGTGACGTTCCTCGGCAAGGACATGACCGAGGTCCGCCACCGCGCCCGCCTGGCCGCGGACTGGCTGTCCACCGGTACGTGGTCAGACGGATACGACATTCACGGGAGTGCGGAGTGACTCAGGTTGGCGTGATCATGGGCAGCGACTCGGACTGGCCGGTGATGAAGGCGGCCACCGAAGCGCTCACCGAGTTCGGCGTCTCGTTCGAGGTGAGCGTCGTCTCCGCCCACCGCACCCCGCAGCGCATGCTCGACTACGCCACCTCCGCGGCCTCGCGCGGCCTCCGCGTGATCATCGCGGGTGCCGGCGGCGCCGCCCACCTGCCCGGCATGGTCGCCTCCGCCACCGTGCTCCCGGTCATCGGCGTCCCCGTGCCGCTGAAGTACCTCGACGGCATGGACTCCCTGCTCTCGATCGTGCAGATGCCCGCAGGCATCCCCGTGGCCACGGTCTCAGTGGGTGGTGCCCGCAACGCCGGTCTGCTGGCCGTCCGGGTGCTGGCCGCGTCGGACCCGGACCTGCAGGAGCGCATCGCCCGCTTCCAGGCAGAACTCGAGCAGCTCGTACTAGACAAGGACGCGGCGCTGCAGAAGTCCCTCTGAGTGCTCAACAGCACACCGGCGCCTCTGGTAAACGGGCGCTAACATCGTGCCGAGTACTCGCTACCGGGAGGTAACAAGGTGAACCCGAGCTTCGGCACCTACCAGCTCGCCGAGGAGCACGAGGCGCTGCGAGAGGCCGTCCGCTCGCTCGCCGAGAAGGAGATCAAGCCGTTCGCGGCCGAGGTCGACGAGAACGAGCGCTTCCCGGTCGAGGCCCACAACGCCCTCGTCAAGTCCGGCTTCGCGGCCGTCCACGTCCCGGAGTCCTACGACGGCCAGGGCGCGGACTCCGTCGCCACGTGCATCGTCATCGAGGAGATCGCCCGCGTCTGCGCCTCCTCCTCGCTGATCCCGGCCGTGAACAAGCTGGGCACCATGCCGATCCTGCTCTCGGCCTCCGAAGAGCTGAAGCAGCTCGTCATGCCGTCCATCGCCTCGGGCGAGGCCATGGCCTCCTACGCCCTGTCCGAGCGCGAGGCGGGCTCCGACACCGCCTCCATGCGCACGCGCGCGGTGCTGGACGGCGACCACTGGGTCCTGAACGGCACCAAGTGCTGGATCACCAACGCCGGCGAGTCCACCTGGTACACGGTCATGGCCGTGACCGACCCCAACGCCGCGAAGAAGTCCGCCGGCATCTCCGCGTTCGTCGTGCACAAGGACGACCCCGGCTTCTCGGTGGGCCCGAAGGAGCGCAAGCTCGGCATCAAGGGCTCGCCGACCCGCGAGATCTACTTCGAGAACTGCACGATTCCTGCTGACCGCATCATCGGCGAGCCGGGCACCGGTTTGAAGACCGCTTTGAAGACGTTGGACCACACGCGTCCGACGATCGGTGCGCAGGCCGTCGGTATCGCGCAGGGTGCCCTCGAGGCCGCTGTCGCGTACGTCAAGGACCGCAAGCAGTTCGGAAAGTCCATTTCGGACTTCCAGGGTGTGCAGTTCATGCTCGCCGACATGGCCATGAAGATCGAGGCCGCTCGGCACATGGTCTACGTCGCCGCCGCCAAGGCTGAGCGTGGGGAGCCGAACATCGGCTTCATCACCGCCGCCGCCAAGTGCTTCGCTTCCGATGTGGCCATGGAGGTCACCACGGACGCGGTGCAGCTGTTCGGCGGGGCCGGGTACACGCGGGACTTCCCCGTCGAGCGGATGATGCGGGACGCGAAGATCACGCAGATCTACGAGGGCACGAACCAGATCCAGCGCGTCGTGATGTCGCGCGCCGTGCTCAACGGCTGACCTGGTCGGGGGAACCAGCCTGTCCCGGTTCCCCCAGCTTGGCCTTGATCTCGAGGATGATCGGCCAGCTCGACTTGGCGAAGAGGGACTTGTAGAAGTCCTCGTCGACCGGATGCAGCGCCGCGCAGAAGATTGCCAAGGCCGCGTACACGGACCGGTAAGTGCGACCACCTGCGGTCAGCACCGAGGTGATCGTTTCGGCGTCGCCTGGAAGCAACCGGTCGAACTCGTCGATCGTCTTCGCGCCGAGGTGTGTTGCGAGCTGAATAAGCTCGCTGCGAAATGAGTCGTCCGCGGGGATCTCGTGGTTGAAATCCTCGCTCGCGACGCGGCGGATGAGGGCCACTTTGGGGCTGTTGCGAAGGTAGGCGCCAAGCGAGTCCGCGTCGATCTCGATGTCAAGGTTGCCCTGCTTGACGTTGTCCGAGTACTCGTCGGACAACTCCGAGGCCGCCGTTCTGATCGCGGAGAACTGCTCGTCCGCCATCTCGAACAACGCACTCAGCCGAAACAGTCTGCGCTGCAACGAGGTCGGCACCTCCTCGGCCCGCTTGTAGCTCAGCTTGTGGTGCACCGCAGCCCATGCGTGCTGGAGCGTCGTGCGCACCTGCAGCTCAACCGCGATGTCCGCGTATCTGCTCCACTCCGGTAGCGAGCACCTGTCGTTGCCCAGGCGAATGACCAGGTGGTTGGACGCGTAGCCGAACTGGTCGGGTGCGAGTGCGTCCTGCTTGTTCGCCGAGTGCTCTTCGAGAACGGTGAACTGCGAGCGTAACAACGCGGCGATCTGCTCGACGTCCTCGACGTAGTACGCGATGATCCGCAGCCCGACCAGATCCGTCATGTCCTTGAGCGGGTCGGTGTACTTGCCGTCCTTGCGGTCGATCTTCTCCGCGAAGCTGTCGAGCGTCTTGACCCGGCCCTCGACCTGAACGACATCGATCTTCGCGTGCGTCAGGACCGTCTCGACCAGTTCCTTCAGCTTCTTCTCGTAGGCCTCGTACTTCGGGCGGATCTCGGCGTACTGGGTCTTCCAGCTCGGCGACGTCACTGCGGCTCCCGGTCTAGGCGGCGTTGCACGCCCTTGATCGGGAGCTGAACGGCGAGCATTACAAGCCAAGCCGGGTGGCATACCGCTTAGGTGGCCACGCAGGTGCCGATCGCCTCACCGATCGCCCCCTTGGCCCCCAACACGCAAGGCGACTCCGGCGTCAGCGACTTGTCCGAGATCTGCTGCGCGAACGCGATCACCACGTTCATCATCCGCGTCGGACTGCCACTGCCCACCGCCTCCTTCACCGCCGCCGCACGCGCCTCCTCCGTGGTGCAGCTGATGTCGGTGCCGAACTTGTCCACCCGCGGCAGCCACAACGCCTTCGACCCGGCCGGGCACGGCGCGATCTGCCACCGGGTAGGAGCGGAAGCGCTGGCCGGTGGACCGGAGAACACCACGAAGCCGACCGTGAGGGCCAGGGCTGCGACGAAACCGAGAAGACGTCCCATGAGCCCGAACGTAGCCGCGCAAAACGACCCCAACCGGGCGAACCACGACCACGGCCGGTGACTACGCTCCGCGCAAGCGTCCCAAGTGGACGGATCAGGCGAGGTAGAGTGCGGTGGGAAGGACGACCAGTGTGGATCCCTCCCACCGCGCCGTGCGGCCGAAACAGATCGCGGTGATCGATTCGCCGTCCGCGAAGGCACCGGCGGCGGAATCCACCACCTGTGATCGTCGCAGCGAGAACCTGACCCCGGCGGCGGAGACCGTGATGTCGTTGTCTCCCATCGTGATCTGGTAAGACGCCTTGATCTTCACGTAGCCCTGCGCGGAAGCGGGGAGTGGCTGCACGGTCAGGTCGAACTGTCCCACCTCGCCCTCGGCGGTGAGGTGCCGGAGGACGACGTCGAGGGCGCGTGCGGCGTTCGTCTCCGCCTCGAAGGTCTCCCGCACGGTCTCGCCACGCGAACGCTTGCCGCCTGCCTCGACCAGCGAGCCGGTCAGACCCAGCGAGCCCTCGCGGTGGGTGCCGCGTTCGACCTCTCGGATCCTGGCCTCGGCGGCGGCCTGCGGGGTCTGGCTGTACATGCTCATGATCGAGCTCTCGTCGAGCATCAGGAACGTGCGGATGCGCCCCTGTTCGATGTCGGCCGGGTCCGGGCGCTGGTGGGTCGTCGCGGTGACGATGGCCAGCTTCGCGGCCTCCACGGCGGTGGTGCTCCTGCTTTCCGCACGTCTGGCGGTTCGCCGTGACGACCAGATGACGGCGCTGACCGCGAGAACGGTCAGCACGAGAAGCACCAGGTTGAACATGGTCATGAGCAGCAACCCTCCGCGTGACCTGCCACGCGGAGCATCGCCCAGAACAAGACCCGTATTACTCCGCTGAACGGGTCACAGCGTGGACAGAACCTCGCTCAGCCGTTCGTAGCTGCGCCCCGCGCCGTCCGCCATCCCGGTCGCCAGCACCGCGTCCCGGGCTTCCTGCGACACCAGCCGCATCGTGGTGGTCATCGTCGTCTGCCCGCCGGACTCGACGAACTCCACCGTCGTCACCGCCGGCGGGTTGTCCTCGAAGTGTTCGGTGTGGACGATTCGCGAGTGAGGCGTCACCTCGGAGTACTCGCCGTACATCTCGAAGGCGCCGGAGCCGTCCGGCATCGCCCAGCCGTAGCGCCACTTTCCGCCGACCCGCAGGTCGACCTCGCAGATCGGCATCTCCCAGCCGTCGGGACCGAGCAGCCAGCGCTTGATGAGCTCGGGCTTGGTGAACGCGTCCCACACCAGCGAGGCCGGGGCGTCGAAGGAACGGGACATCGCGATCTCGGTGTCGGACGGGAGGGTCACGGTCGTGCCGAACTTGACGGTGGTCACTGCTCTGTCTCCTTCATCTCGGTCAAGAGTGCGTCCAGGCGCGCGTAGCTCGCATCCCAGAAGCGGCGGTAGTTCTCTGCCCACACGGCGACCTCCTTCAACGGTGTCGCGTCGAGCTGGCAGGGGCGCCACTGGGCCTCCCTGCCGCGGGTGATCAGGCCTGCCTTCTCCAGCACGCGCAGGTGCTTGGAGATCGCCGGTCCGCTGATGTCGAACGGCTCGGAGAGCTCCTTCACCGTCGCGGGACCCTCGGTGAGCCGCGCGAGGATCGCCCGGCGGGTCGGGTCCGCCAGTGCGGCGAAGGTGGCGCTCAGCTGGTCCATCTCGTACCTAACCACTTGGTTATCTAACCTGTGGGTTAAGTACAGCGCCGCCACTCACACCTGTCAAGCCCCAACTTCAAGATCAACTATCTGGATAGCGCTTTCCGATCCTGCACATCAAATTGAGAAATGACCCGGACGGACCTCTTTTCTGGAGGGTGTGGAATCGCAGTCTGCTGAACAGAGCAATTTCAAACGAACGGCTGGACAGCAGGTCAGAGGCGTCGCTACGTTCGCAAAGCCGCAAGTTAACCTCGTTTAAATGGGGTATTTCGAATGAGAGCGAAAAGAACTGTTTCGTTGGCGTTTGGATTCGTGCTGGCTGCTTCTGTGTTCGTGCCGACCGCGCAGGCGGCACCGAACGGCAGCTCGGCCAGCCTTGCCAGAACCTCCGACAACAGGATCCAGTCGGCTGCCGCAGCCGAGTCCTACTGGACCCCGGAGCGCATGGCGAACGCGATCCCGGCGCACGGTCCTGCCACGGTGAAGGCCTCGTCCGCACCCCAGCCCTCGGGTCGTGCGGGCAGCATCGACGGTGCCGCGCCGTCGGCGAAGGTCCGCACCGAGCAGGCCCAGGGCATCGGGATCATGCTCAACGAGTCGCAGACGGTCGGAAAGGTGTACTTCACCAACCCGGCCAACGGCCTGAACTACGTGTGCTCGGGCGCGACTGTCAACAGTGGCAAGAAGAAGCTGGTTCAGACGGCGGGGCACTGCGTGCACGGCGGTGCCGGTGGCCAGTGGATGCGCAACTGGGTCTTCGTTCCGCGCTACCGCAACGGGGTTCGCCCGTTCGGCACGTGGAGCGCCTACCAGCTCACGGCTCGCACTGCGTGGACCAACTCCAGCAGCAGTGACGAGGACATGGGCATCGTCATCATGCAGACCCTCGGCGGCAACTCGATCGTGAACGTCGTGGGCGGCAACGGCCTGCGCTGGAACTGGGGCTACTCGGTGGCGGTCACGATCCTCGGCTACCCCGCGGGTGCGCCGTTCACCGGTGAGCTGCAGTACTTCTGCCAGGGCACGACCTGGAACGGCCACGGCCAGCAGGTCAGGGCGTGGTGCAACATGACCGGCGGTTCCAGTGGCGGTCCGTGGCTGCAGGAGTACAACGACCAGAACGGGCTCGGCTACATCAACAGCGTGGTCAGCCACCGGCACTCCGACCCGAACCAGATGGACGGGCCGTACTTCGACAACGACATCAAGAGCCTCTACGACTTCGCGGAGTCCCTGTCCCCGTGACGTCGAATTCCGTTGGCCGGGCATGGAGAACTCCGTGTCCGGCCTTCGGGCAACCCGGGAGTGAGCGTGTTCCGTCCTAGGGTCATGAGCAACCGAATCCTCCTCGCCGCACTCGTCGTCTCGCTGCTCGCCGTCGCGTCAGGCTGCGGCAACCGGCCGGCGGGCGGGGGAGAGGGGAAAGACCTGCGCGGCAAGGTGTTCGTCTCCACGTCCGTCACCGAGCAGGGCAAGCCGCGCGCCCTGGTCGAGGGCACGTCGATCGAGCTGAACTTCACCGACGACGGCAGACTCATCGCCAGGGCGGGCTGCAACATGATGCAGGGCCCGGTCTCCCTCGGGGACGGGAAGCTGACCGTCTCCGACCTCAGCAGCACCGCGATGGGCTGCCCGAACCCGGACCTGCACAAGCAGGACGAGTGGCTGATGAAGCTGCTCGGCGCCACGCCGACATGGCAGCTGGACGGCGCCAACCTGGTGGTCACCGGATCGGACACGGAGATCGTGCTCGGCACGGAGGCGCCCGCGGTCCTCGAAGGCGGCACCTGGACGGTCGACAGCCTCGTGAACGGCGACGCGGTGTCCTCGGTTCCCGGCGCGGTCGCCGCCACGCTCGCGTTCATGGACGGCAAGGTCAACGTGTTCACCGGCTGCAACTCGGGTTCGGCGTCCTACGAGGTGAACGGCCAGACGATCACGTTCGAGTCGCTGCTGCACACCGACAAGGCGTGCGGCCCGGACGAGACGCTGGTCGAGAAGGCCCTGCTGGCAGCGCTGAACGGCCAGGTCACGTACAAGATCGACCGGCAGAAGCTGTCCCTCACCAACACGAAGGGTGACGGCGTGCACCTTAAGAAGTAGCTGTTGGGTTCCTGTCGTTTTCATGAGGTTGTTCAAACCTGTACTAGGTTTGGTTCGAAGTTGAACGACCGACAGCAGAACGACAGGATCGGGGAGCAAGCATCATGGTCAAGGACGTAGCCGCACTCATCGGCCGCATCGGCATCGGCATCGTGTTCGTCGCACACGGCTGGCAGAAGTTCAGCGAGTGGGGCATCGCCGGCACCAGCGCGTCCTTCGAGAAGATGGGCGTGCCGCTGCCCTCGGTCTCGGCCACGTTCGCCGCGACGGTCGAGCTCGTCGGTGGTCTCGCGCTGATCGCCGGTGTCCTGCTGCCGGTCGTCGGCGTGCTGCTCGCCGCCAACATGCTCGGCGCGCTGCTCATCGTGCACCTGCCGAACGGCCTGCTCGGCGAGGGCGGCGGCGAGCTCGTCGTGGCGCTCGGCGCGGCCGCGCTCGCGCTCGGTTTCAACGGTGGTGCCTACTCGCTGGACCGCGTGCTGTTCAAGAACAACAAGGTGCTCAACCCGGCTGCGGCGTGACCTTCCTCGTCCGGCCCGTGTCCACGAGCGTGGTACGGGCCGGGCGGCAGGTCCCGCCTTTCCCCAGCGTCGAAGGAACGCGGAAGGGAGAGGCGAATGAGAAGGAAGCTGCTCGCGACGGCGTTGTTGGTGCTCTTCGGGTGCCATCCGGTGGCGAACGCCGGGCCGGAAGTGGTCATCTCGGAGAGCTGCGAGGCGTCCGACGTGGTGGATCAGCCCCTGTTCTCCGCGATTCCAGGCGATTCCGTCGTCCTCACGCTCCACACCCGGGTGCGAGTGGACAACAGCAAGAACAGGAAAGGTTCGGGAATGCTCACCACGGGCTTCACCACTCACAAGGTCACCGCGGCCTACGGCTTGAAGTGGCAGTCCTAGTCGAGCCGCAGCGTGACCTTCTCGGTGTCCCGGCGCGCGGCCATCAGGCCCGCGTCGGGATTGGTCACCTGCACCAGTGAGCCACCGGCCGCCAGCACGGCGAGAAACCCTTCCAGCAGACGGAAAGGCGTGTCCCACTCCACAGTGGACATCACGCGCGGCTCGCTGCCCATCTTCGCGCCGAGCTCCCGTGCCCGCGTCACCACCTCGTCCACAGTGGACTCGCCAAGGGCCGGTGTCGAACCAGGAACCGGTTCCCACGGCATGAAGTCGTCACCGTGCACGCGCACGTCGTCGTTGTAGTCGACCGGGGCACCGGAACCCGCGCCCATGGGGTGCAACGACGCCACGGCCACGACGTCGGCGTCCGCCGTGCCACCGGGCGGCACCACGGCCACCTTCGCGCTTTCTCCCGCACCGACCACGTGGGCGCCGCACCACCACGCGCCCAGCAGCACGCCGACGGTCTGCCAGTGCGCGGGCAACAGCACCGCCACCGGGTCGCCCGGCTCGACGTCGTGCTCGTCCCGCAGCCAGTTCGCCGTCTTGGCGGCCCAGTTCTTCACGGTCGCGCGGGACAGCTCGATGCGAGAGCCCGCCGCGTCGTCGTAGTGCGTGATCAGCGGACGGCCCGGATCGGCCTTCAGCAACGGCGTGAAGAGGATCTCGGTCACGCTCACGCGGCACTCCTAGTCGACGCAGGGCACATCCTGTTGCGCTGCCACGGCGTGCGCGCCGTCCAGCGAGAGCAGCTTCTCAGGACCGAACCGCGAGGGCGTACCGGGGGTCCCAGGGGGCGACACAGACGACGGGACGGGCTTCGGGGTCTCGCCGATCAGCTGCGCGACCCACGCCTTCACCGCCTCGCGGTCCACCGTGACCACGCTCTGGCCGCGCTCGTTGCGCGCGTCGATGTTCGTCACCGGGATCGTGGCGAACTCCACGTTGCCCGACGCGAGGCCCTGCGCCTGCGTGGCCAGCGTGGCCAGGTCGAGCTTCTCGTCCACCACGATCGACTTCGACACGGCGTCGAGCAGGCCGTTCATCCGTCCGGGATCGGTGAACGTGCCCGCGGACAGCAGCTGCTTCATCGCCTGCGACATGAACACCTGCTGCCGGGTGATGCGGCCGAGGTCGCCGCCGGGCATGTTCCGCTGCCGCACGAACGACAGCGCGTCGCCGCCGGAGATCACCTGCTCGCCCGCGCGGAAGTTCGCGCCGGAGTTCGGGTCCGACGTGCCGGCCTTGAGGCACACCTTCACGCCGCCGATCACCTCGGTCAACAGGTAGAACCCGTAGAGGTTGACCTCGGCGTAGTGGTCGACGCGCATCCCGGTGAGGTCCTGCACCGCCTGCACCAGCGCGCGGCGGCCCGCCTCGTCGGACTTGCGCTCACGCTCCTGCTGGTCCCGCACGCCCTCGGCCTGCAGCCGTTCGGCGGTCAGGTACTTCACCGCGCCGTACGCTGAATTGATCTTGTCCTCGCGGTAGCCGGCGATCGGCACGTACGTGTCGCGGGGGATCGAGATCGCGCTCGCCTTGCCGCCGTTGCGCGGCACCCGCATCACGATGATCGTGTCCGTGTTCACCGTGTCCGTGCCTTCGGTGCGCAACTTGCGCAGCACGTCCGGGGGGAGTGGCCGGCCCTGTGCGTCCGTCCGGCTGTCGCTGCCCACCAGGAGGATGTCGATCGCACCGTCCTCGACGGGTGGCGAGTTCGGGATGTCGTCCAGCACCTCGAGGATCTGGGTGGTGTTGAGGTTGTTCTCGACGCGCCGCAGGGTCGACCAGGACCAGCCGGAGAACGCCAACGTTGTCACGGCGACCAGCGCGACGACCGTCCGGCCGACGACCAGTGCGGTCTTCTTAGCGCGTGCGGCAGCGCTCAACGTTGGTCCTCCGTGTGCTGGATTTGCGTGCTCAGCGTAACCATCGAATGCTCGTTACGCCGAGGGTTTCAGTTCACGCAGACCAGTCCGCCCGCCGTGATCGGCGGGGCACTGCTCGACGGGCCGGGCGACGACGTGCCGGGCACGCCCTGCGGGTCGACGCCTTCGTCGTTGCCGGCCGGTGCGGAGTAGTCGGTGCCGACGAAGACCTGCACCTGTCCTTTTCGGACGGATGCGTTCTCCTCGACCGTGACGTTCTGCCCGAGCTCGGCCGCGACCTTGCGCGCGGACCCCTCCTCGCCGGGCGCGTACCTCACGACGGTCGTGTCGCTGTTCTGCGGCGCCGAGTCGACGACGCCGCGCTTGAAACCCTTGGCGGCCAACGTGTTCTGCACCTGGCTCGCGAGACCCTGGATCCCGGCCGCGTTGTAGACCTGCACGGTGATCGACGAGTTCGGTGGCGCGGGCAGCGTCGTGGTGGGTGTCGGCGACGACGAGCTGGACGGGGACTTGTCCGCGGCGAGGCTCGTGAGGAACTGCCGCACCTGGGCCGGGTTCACCGGCAGCACGTTTCCGTCGCCGTAGGTGTCCGTCGGGTCACCCACCGGGATGGTGCGGAACTCGATGTTGCCGCCCACCAGGCCCTGCATCTGCTCGGCGAACGTGGTGATGTCCCAGCCGTCGCTCAGGACCACCGACTTCTGCACGGCCTCGACCAGCCCGTTCAGCTTGCTCGGATCGGTCAGCGTGCCGGTCGACAGCACCTTCTTCGCCAGTGCCCCGATGAACACCTGCTGCCGCACGATGCGGTCGAGGTCACCACCGGGGAGACCCTTGCGCTGCCGCACGAACGACAGCGCCTGGGCACCCTCGATCGTCTGCGGGCCCGCCTTGAAGTTCGCGCCGGAGTCGCTGTCGGAGGTGGCCTCCTTCACACACACCTCCACGCCGCCGATGGCCTTCGTGACCTCGTAGAAGCTCGCGAGGTTGACCTCGGCGTACCGGTCGATGCGCACCGATCCGCCGGCCATGTTCTCGATCGTCTTGATCAGCGTCTTGCGGCCGGCGGCCATCGACTCGGTGCGGATCTTCTGCTCGTCGGTCTCGCCCTTGTTCCGCATCTCCTGGTCGACGGTGTTGCGCTTGCGGGCGAACGCGGAGTTGAGCTTGTGCTTGCCGAACCCGTCGGCGATCTCCACGTAGGAGTCGCGCGGGAACGAGATCGCGACCGCGCGCGTGCCGTCCACCGGGATGTGCACGAGGATCATCGTGTCGGTGTTCTGCTCGCCGTCGGCGTACCCGCCGTTGAGCAGGGCCAGCGCTTCCTTCGACAGCGGGTTGCCCTGCGCGTCTGTGCGGCTGTCCAGGCCGACGAGGAGGATGTCGACGGCGCCGTCGAGCGGCTTGCGCCCGGCGTCCTTCGCGATGTCGTCCTCGATGACCTTGGTCTTGACGATGCCGTCGTTCGCCGCCCGCAGCTTGCCCCAGCCGTACGACGTGAGCAGAAGCACAGCGGTCGAGACGAGCGCGACGAAGATCTTCCCGGTCACCAGGAACGCGCGGAAGGTCGCAGACGGCCGGGTTCCCTCCACCCTGACCGGCAGACTCCTGCCTTCCACAGCCGTTTCCTCCCCCACCACGCCGAGTTTAGTCGTTTATAAGACACACGACGTGACGTTGCTGTGGGTTGCAGCGATTAGGTACGTGACAGACTGCGAGCGGGAACACCACAGGAGGAAATGAGCATGCGCGTACTGGTGACAGGTGGGGCCGGCTTCATCGGCTCGCACTACGTGCGGGAGTTGGTGAGCGGCTCGTACCCGGCCTTCGCGGGTGCCGAAGTGGTGGTGCTCGACAAGCTCACCTACGCGGGCAGCGAGACCAACCTCGCGCCGGTCGCCGGCAAGTTCGAGTTCGTGCGCGGCGACATCTGCGACCCCGGGGTCGTGGCCGAGCAGATGCGCGGCGTCGACGTGGTCGTGCACTTCGCGGCCGAGTCGCACGTCGACCGCTCCATCACGGGCTCCGCCGACTTCGTGCTCACCAACGTGCTGGGCACGCAGACGCTGCTGCAGGGCGCCCTGAACGCGGGCGTCGGCCGGTTCGTCCACGTGTCGACGGACGAGGTCTACGGCTCCATCGAGAACGGTTCGTGGTCGGAGACGCACATCCTGGAACCGAACTCCCCGTACTCGGCTTCCAAGGCCTCCTCGGATCTGCTCGCGCGTGCGTTCCACCGCACTCACGGACTGCCCGTGAGCATCACTCGGTGTTCGAACAATTACGGGCCGTACCAGTTCCCTGAAAAGGTGATTCCCCTCTTCGTCACCA
This sequence comes from Lentzea atacamensis, assembly GCF_003269295.1. Taxonomy (GTDB): domain Bacteria; phylum Actinomycetota; class Actinomycetes; order Mycobacteriales; family Pseudonocardiaceae; genus Lentzea; species Lentzea atacamensis. Next base: position 1,042,888 of record NZ_QLTT01000002.1, read on the forward strand.
ATTTGATCGACGGCAAGAAGGTGCCTCTCTACGGCGATGGCCTGAACGTGCGCGACTGGCTGCACGTGGCCGACCACTGCCGCGGCATCCAGCTCGTCGCCGAGGCCGGCCGGCCCGGTGAGATCTACAACATCGGCGGCGGCACCGAGCTCACCAACCGCGAGCTCACTGAGAAGCTGCTCGCCGCGACGGGCCGTGACTGGTCGTTCGTCGAGCCGGTGACCGACCGCAAGGGCCACGACCGCCGCTACTCGGTCGACATCTCCAAGATCTCGTCCGAGCTGGGCTACGCGCCGCAGGTCGACTTTGCCGTCGGTCTCGCCGACACCGTCGAGTGGTACCGCGAGAACCGCGCGTGGTGGGAGCCGCTCAAGGAGCGCGCCGAGTTGGCGAAGGGCTGAGCGTTGATCCTCGTTCCCGGTGGCCGCGGCCAGCTCGGCCACGACCTCGCTGCCCTGTCTCCCGACGTCCGCGCGGTGTCCTCCGCCGAGCTCGACGTGACCGCGGTTTCCCCGGCTGATCTCGCAGGCGCCTCCGCGGTGATCAACTGTGCCGCGTACACCGCTGTCGACGCGGCAGAGACCGACGAGGACCGCGCGTTCGAGGTCAACGCCGTCGGCCCTGGTCTGCTCGCCGAGGCGTGCGCTTCCGTTGGTATCCCGTTGATCCACGTGTCGACGGACTACGTGTTCTCCGGTGACGGCACGCGGCCGTACGAGCCGTCCGACCCGGTTGGGCCGAAATCCGCGTACGGGCGCACGAAGCTCGAAGGCGAACGCCGTGTGCTGGACGCGGGCGGCTGGGTCGTGCGCACGTCGTGGGTCTACGGCGTGAACGGCTCGAACTTCGTGAAAACCATTGCCGCGCTGGAAAGCTCGCGTCCCTCGCTGTCCGTTGTGGACGATCAGCTCGGCTCTCCGACGTGGTCGCACGACCTCGCTGCCGGACTGCTGGAGCTGGTCTCGGTCCTGCCGTCGCAGCGCCTGCTGCACGCCACCGGTGGTGGCGAGACGACGTGGTTCCGCTTCGCGCAGGCGATTTTCGAGGAACTGGGCGCCGATCCGGCCCGCGTGCAGCCGTGCACCACGGCGGACTTCCCGCGGCCGGCCCCGCGACCCGCCTACTCGGTGCTGTCGGGTGCGGCGTGGGCAGCAGCGGGGTTGCGCCCGTTGCCGCACTGGCGCAGCGCCCTTTCGGAGGCATTCAAGGCAGGGGTGGTAGCTCCGCGTACAGGTGCTGCGCCATTGGAGTGACCGGTCTGGCACGGCCGTTCCAAGTGCGGGAACCTGTTCGGCATGTTCGATTCCGGGCGCAATCCTCAGCGTCCCGCGACAGCGGATTCCGATCGGCAACGCTTCCTCAGGTGCGTTGCCGTTGTCACGGGCTCGCGACAGGTGTCGATGAGCCAGCTGGACAAGTACTCGCCGAGGCCGCACTCTCGGTGAAGTCGTTGAGGCGTCAGGGATTCCTGACGCCTCACAGCGCTAGGCCCTGCTCTTCCGGTACGCCTCGACGGTCTTCTCCGCACACCGCCGCCAGGTGAACCCGGACGCGTACGCCCGCCGCTCCGCCTGAGCCGCGGGAGTGGCCGGCGCGGCCACGGCCTGAGCCAGGCCCTCGGCCAGCGCCTCGACATCACCGACCGGCACGTGCAACGCGTGTCCGCCGGCGACCTCGCGCAGCGCGGGCACGTCCGAGCACACCACGGGAACGTTGCACGCCAACGCTTCCAGCACCGGCAGCCCGAAGCCCTCGTCGCGCGACGGCAGCACCAGCGCGGTGGCCCCCGCCACGACCGACCGCAGGTGCACGTCCGACAGGTATCCGGTCCGCAGCACCCGGCCGTCCACTCCGGACTGACCGGGTCCGACGATCACCAGCGGCGGCAGCGACGGATCGGCCGCGTGCGCCTTCACCAGGTACTGGAGCCCCTTGCGCGGCCCGTCCGCACCCACGAACAGCAGGTACTCCGACGGCAGTCCCAACCGGCCGCGCAACGTCGGAGACGGCGGCCGCGACGCGAACCAGGCAGGGTCGACACCCAGGGGCGTCACCACGATCTTGTCCAGCGGCACCGAGAACCGGTCGGCCACCACGGAGGCGACAGCCGCGGTCGGCGTGCAGATCACATCCGCCCGCTGGGCCGACAGCCGGACGAGCTCGGGCAACCGGCGGTCCGACGGCGGCAAATCACCGGGCGAGTCCAGGAAGGCGAGGTCGTGGATCGTCACCACCTTGCCGGCCCGGATCGTCGGCGGCAGCACGAAGTTCGTGCCGTGCATGACGTCGGTGAACCCGGCCAGCATCTCGACCGGCGGGAACGGCGCGCGCAGCCACATTTCCCGCAGCGCCCGTGCCGAGACGGGCAGACCGCGCGCGATGACGTCGTGCGGCAACACCGTCCGCAACGCGCGCCAGCCGCGCAACGTGAACGCCACCGCCCGTACGTCGACCTCCTCCGTCATGGAAGCCAGTTCTTCGGCCAATGCCGCGGTGTAGCGGCCGATTCCGGTGCGGAGTCCGAGCAAAGGCGTGCCGTCGAGCAGCACGGAGAGGGGTTTCGGGGCTCTAACCATTAAGTCCACCACGCGCGATCTTGCGCAGACGCCCCGTCGCCCGCTTGGCCAACTCGGTCGGGCCACCCGCGTCCAGGTACTCGCGCACCAGTCGCAGGTCCCGCTTCACCTTGTCCGCCTTGCTCAACCCCGGTGTGCGCACCAGTGGTGACGAGCCGGGCAGACGGTCCGCGGCAGGCCTGGGATCGCGGCAGAACTCCGCCAGCGGCGCGAGCGCCGTCTCCCAGGTGAACCGTTCACGGACGACGGCGATGCGCTCACGGCACGCGGCCGCGAACTCCTCGTCGTAGAGCACCTTCTCCAGAGCGTCGGCCAGTGCCTCCGGGTCCTCCGGCGGCACGACGACACCCAAGCCTTCCCGCAGCACCAGGTCCGCGAACGAGTCGCCGGACGTGGTGACGATCGGCAGGCCCGCCCACAGGTAGTCGAGCACCCGCGTGCGGAACGCGAACGTGGTCTCCACGTGCTCGTAGTGCGTGGTGACACCGCAGTGAGCGTCGAGCAGGAAGTTCTGCCGCTCGTTGTACGGCACCCACCCGTCGTTGAAGAACACGTGCTCCCCGGTCAGCCCCAGCGACGCCGACAACCCGCGCGTCTGGCCGGCGATGTCCATGTCCGGCACCTCGGGGTTCGGGTGCTTCATGCCGAGGAAGAACAGCTTCACGTCGGAACGCCGCGCGCGCAGCCGGTCCATGGCGTGGATCAGCGACAGCGGGTCGAACCAGCTGTAGACGCCACCGGCCCAGATCACGACCTTGTCGGTGTCCGAGATGCCGGGCACCACACCCTTGATCGCCGGGCCGGTGCGCTGCGGCGGCTTGCCGGACAGTCCGAACGGGACGATGCCGAGCAGCGACTGCGTCGTGGGGTCGTTGTCGTACAACGTGGGCGTCAGCCTGCCCAGGGCCGCGAGGTGGCCGAGCCAGAAGTGCCGCTGCCGTTCCGACGCGCACAGGAAGAAGTCGCCGCGTTCGAGCTGGGTGTTCAGCACCCGCGTGACGGTCTCCAGGTCGAGGGCGCGCTTCTCGTCCGTGTCGTCCTTGCCCTGTTCCAGCAGTTCGAGGTGCATCGGGTCGTACATGTCGCAGACCACGATCTTGGTCGACGACTGCTTCTTCAGCTCGCTGATCATCTCCAGCGCGTGGCCCTGCAGCACGATCACGTCCGCCCATGCGACGTGCGGCGGCAGCTCCTTCGGCCGGGCCCGCTCGACGGCGAACGGCGCGTCCGGCGGCAGGCACAGCGGGTTGGTCGTCACGAGGCGCACCTGGTGCTCGCCGGACAGCACGTCGGCCATGTGCCAGGCGCGGATCGCGGGACCGGCCATCCGGTCGGAGATCGCGTCGCCGGTGATCACCAGGATCTTGCGCGGCCTGCCGAACACCTCGTCCAGGCCGAGTACGTCGACGAGGATGTCGTGCGCCGCGAGGTAGCGGGGCAGGGGATAGGCGGGCTCCAGCGCCTTGCGCATCAACGGCACCAGATCGGTGTCGGACCTGCGGCGCGCGGCCTGCTCGGCCTTGCGCGACTCGGCCAGCGACGGCATCAGCTCGACGAACTGGTCGATCGCGAGGAACCCGGCCAGCGCCTGGCGGGACATCTCGACCGGCTCGCGGTCCAGCGCGGGATCCGACGGCCTGCGCGTGATCTCCAGCTGCGTGGGGTCGATCTCACCGCGAGCCGTGGCCCTGCGCACGCACAGCGCCAGCGCGGCCGGCAGCACCTTGGCCAGCGTCTCGTCGGAGAAGTTCTTGTACAGCGCCGCGAGTGCGTTGCGCTCCAGCAGGAACAGCTCGCGGCTGTGGTCGATCGAGCTCATCGACGCGTGGTGGCGGTGGAACGTGAGCGACGCGGGCTCGTAGCGCACCCGCCAGCCGCGCAGGTTGAGCCGCCAGCCGAGGTCGACGTCCTCGTAGAACATGAAGAACCGGTCGTCGAACCCGCCGAGCTCGCGGTAGACCTCCGCGCGCACGAACAGCGCCGACCCCGTGCCGAACAGCACGTCCTGCGGGGCGTCGTACGCGCCGGTGTCGTCCTGACCGGCGTGGCGCTTGTAGCCCATGCCGAACCAGGTCAGTCCGCCGTCCACGAAGTCGATCTTCTGGCCGTCCCAGTCGAGCACCTTGCTCGCGACCGCGCCCACCGTAGGCTCGGCGTGGAACACCTTGATCGCTGTCCTGACCCAGTTGCGGTCCGCACGCGCGTCGTTGTTCAGGAACGCCAGCACACTGCCCGTGGCGTGCTCGACACCGAGGTTGCAGCCGCCGGCGAAGCCGAGGTTCTGGTCCGAGGTGACGATCTTCGCGCCGGGCAGTTCCGTCTTCAGCCGCGCGCTGTCGTGCGCCTCGTTGTCGACGACGATCACCTGCAGCAGCTCGGCCGGGTAGTCCAGCTCGGCGAGTCCGCGCACGCAGGTGATGGTGTCCTCCGCGCCGCGGTAGTTGACGACGACGACGGACACGACTGGCAGTGATGCGCGATCCACGTGCTAAGCCTGCCTCATCACTCTGCGCGCCCGCAGTGTGGTTGCACAGATGAGCAACAGCAAGATCGCGATTGGTACTCCGAACACCCACTCGACGGACCAGTTGTTGCGGTCGGCGAGCAGCGGCCGCATCCACGGGTGCCGCAGCACGGTGGCCGGACCCGGCTGCATCTTCTTGTCCTGCTCACCCAGCACCACGATGCGCAGCTCGGCGCCGTCGGGGCAGGTGATGTGGTGCGCGAACGCCGGGTTGTCGGGCCGGGGGAGGTCCTCGACGCTGGAGATCACGCACGTCTGCGGAGTGCCGAGGGCGTCCATCAACGCGCGGTGACCGTCGCTGACCAGCACGGCTGTGCCGGGAATCACGACCATGAACGCGGGCAGCACCAGCCACGCGGGCCCGAGCTTGCCGACACCCCACGCGAACGCGAGCGACAGCAGGCAGCACGGCACCAGCACCGCGAGGTCGTACCGCACCGGCACGATGGCGCCCAGCACGACGGCGGTGGCCATCGCGATCAGCCCGATCACGATCAGTGGCGTCGGTCGCCTCACGGCGCCTTCCTGAGTGCTCTGGCGACGGGAACGAGAAGAGTCATCGCCAGGGGGACGCTTGTCACCGGCACCAGGTTCCATCGGGCGTTGTCGGCGAACACCGGCCGCAGCGGCGAGCCGACCAGAACGTCCGCCTCCATGATCGCGAGCCGGTCGTCCCAGTCGCGGCTCAGCTCGACCTCACCGCTCGGGCAGGCGAGCACGTAGTCCACCGACGGGTACTTGGCGAACGGGTGTTCTTCCGCCTGCGTGATGGTGCAGTGCTCGACGTGCCCGATCCGCTGCATCAGCACGCTGTGCCCGCCGAACGTCAGCAGGAACGGCGCCACGAGCCCGAGCGCGAACGCCGGCAACGCGATCCACTTGCGTTCGGCGAGGCCGCTCACCCCGAGCGCGTACGCGAGGCCGCCCAGCAGCCCGACGAACACCAGGCCCGTGGTGAGGGTGACGCCGAACCCGACGCCTGCCGCCAGCCCCGCGAAGCCACCCGCGATGAGCAGCCAGGCCGTGCGTCTCGGTACCGGTGAGCTGGACACGGCTCAGCCTCTGGTGAGGATCTTCACCCGCAGCGTCAGCCCGGCCTTCACCAGCAACCTGAACGGCGCCCACAGCACGCCCTGGTGCCGGTCGGCCAGGTACCGGTAGGCGCTGCGGTGGTGCTCGCGCAGCATCCGGTCGGACGACCGCGCGGTGGAGTGGCCACCGATGTGCGTGACCTCGGCGTCGGGCACGTAGACGTTCTGCCAGCCGGCCCTGCCGACCCGCTCGCCGAGGTCCACGTCCTCGAAGTACATGAAGTAGCGCTCGTCGAAGCCCTTGACCGAGTCGAACGCCTCGCGCCGCATCAGGAAGCAGCTGCCGGAGAGCCACCCGGCGGTCCGCTCGACCGGCGTCTTCTCCTGCCGGTACGCGCGGGTCCACGGGTTCGACTTCCAGAACGCGCCGAACACCGCGTGCCCGAGGCCGCGGCCCAGCGACGGCAGCAGGCGGGCCGACGGGTAGACCTCGCCGTTCGGCTCGCGGATCAGCGGCCCGAACATCCCGCCGCGCGGCCACCGGGAGGCGGCTTCGAGCAACGTGTCCACGCTGCCCGGCGCGAACTCGATGTCGGGGTTGGAGATGAGCACCCAGCCGACGTCCGGCCCCAGCGCCGCGACACCGCGGTTGGCGCCACCGCCGTAGCCGAGGTTTCCCCCGGTCGGCAGGAACGTGACGTGCTCGCGTTCGGCTGCGACCTGCTCGGGCACGCCGTCGGTGGAACCGTTGTCGGCGAGGATCACCTGCACCGGCCGGGTGGTCGCCTTCGCGAGGGTGTCCACGAACGGTGCCAGCGTCTCGCCCGGCGAGTACGTGACCGTCACGACACCAAGTCCGTCGCCGTAGTTCACGCGCGACACAGTAGTGGCTCGCGATTCAGCGGGATCGGCGCACCAGCGCTGCCCGCTCGTAGGCCAGCCGGTGGCGGTCGGCGCTCACCGACCAGGAGAAGTCCTTCGCACGTCGCTGTCCGGAAGCTGCCAGGGCCGACCGGCGGGCGGGGTCGTCCAACAGATCGGCGATCGCCGCCGCGATGTCCCCCGCTCCGACACCGCAGTACGCGACCGCCTCACCACCGACCTCTGGCAGCGACAGTCTTCGCGTGGTGAGCACGCACGCGCCGCACGCCATCGCCTCCAGCACCGGCAGGCCGAAACCCTCGCCGAGCGACGGGTAGGCGACCAGTTCCGCACCGCCGAGGAACCCTGCGAGCTGTTCGAACGGCAGGTAGCCCGCCCGGATCACGCGGATCCGGTGCGGCACCGCGTCGAGCGCGCGTTCGACCTGGCTGTCCCAGCCGGGCTGGCCGGCGAGCACGAGCGCGGGCGGGTTGGCGCGGCCGACCATCGCCTGGGCGAAGCCGCGGATCAGCGCCGGCACGTTCTTGCGCGGTTCCAGCGCACCGAGGAACGCCACGTACGGTGTGTCCCCCAACGACAACGCCCGCCGCACCGCGGTGATCTCGTCCGGCGACGGCGGGTGGAAGCGTTCGGTGTCGACGCCGTGCTGCGCGATGTGCAGGACGCGGCGGTCGGCTCCGGCGACGCGCACCAGTTCGTCGGACGTCGCCTGTGACGGCACCACGCACAGATCCGCGCGTTTCAACGAGGCGCGGGTCCACGCGCGGAAGAAGCGCGCCTTGACCGACGAGTGCAGCACGGGGTCGGTGAAGAACGTGGCGTCGTGCAGCGTCACGACCGATGCGGCCTTGCTGGCCAACGGAAGTGTGTAGTGCGGTGAGTGCACGACGTCGATGCCGAGCGACCGCACGAGGCGCGGCAACGTCGCCTGTTCCCAGGCCAGCCGGGCCGTCCTGGTGGCGACGGCCTCGGCGGCGCGCACGACACGGGCGTTCGGCGCGATCTTGGTGAAGAGTTCTTCGTCGCGCGGCTGGCACACGACGGACAGTCTGGTGCCGTCGGCATCCAGTGCGGCGACGAGCGAATCCACGTAACGGCCGACGCCACCACGGTCTGCGGGAACCGCGGTGGCGTCGATCAGCACGTTGGGTTCGACGGTCGGCACGATCAGCTAGCGTAATGTCATTTGCGAATGCGTTTAGCGGGAATGCACCAATCCGGTTGTTACGTGTGTGTCTCCCAGACACCCCGTGCGGTCTTTTCCCAGGTGAACTCAGTCGCGCGGGTGACGCCGGCCTCGATGGTGTGATGCGGATCCATGAGGACAGCCCGCAGTCCTTCCGTCAACGAGGTCAGGTCTCCTCGCCGGACGACGGTCCCCGCACCGCCCGCGACCTCCACCAGAGCGGGGTCGTCGGAGTGCACGACGGGGACGCCCGCGGCCATCGCCTCCAGCACCGGCAGCCCGAAACCCTCGGCCAGGCTCGGCGCGGCGAGCACGGTCGCACCGGCCAGCACCGATGCCAGCCGTTCGTCGGAAACCTTGCCCAGCAACGTCACGTGCGGTGCGCGCAGATCAACCCCGCCCCAGCCCTGCGGCCCGATCACGACCAGCCGGGCCTTCAGCCGTTCGGTCGCCCGCACCAGCAGGTCGAAGCCCTTGCGCGGCTCGATGGTGCCGATGGCGAGCACATACCGTTCGGGAAGGTCGTCGGGTTTCGGGCCTTCGAGCCTGGTGACTCCGTTGGGCACCACGTGCACCGGAACCTCGACGCGCACGCGGTCGCGCAGTTGGCCAGCGACGGCCTGCGTCGGCACGACCAACGCCCGCGCCTGCAGTGCGGCCTTCTCGATGACCTTGCGGTGCCACGCGACGCCGCGCGGTGTCAGCGTCTCCGGGTGCGTCCACGGCACCACGTCGTGCACGGTCACGACCGCGCCCGGCAGCGGGGCGAGCGGCGTGGGGGCGTGCACGTGCGGGCCGAGCTTCGGCGGCAGTCCCCGTTCCCACAACGCCACCAGCGCCCGTCGCGGCACCCTGATCACGCGGTCCGCGTTCGCCGTGGCCACGGTTGTCACGGTCCAGCCCGCGGGCGCGGTCTCCTTCAGGGCCTTCAGCAGCTCGGCCGTGTAGCGGCCGGTGCCGCCGGGGACGGGGGCGTTGAGTTGCTCGGTCAGCACTACGAGCTCTGGCACGTCGCGTACCGTCTCACGCCGTGTCGGCACTCAGCACCGTGGTGGTCGTGACGTGGCGGGGCCGTGACCACATCACGGCGTGCCTGGACGCTCTCGCGGCCCAGAAGAGTCCACATAGGATGATCGTGGTCGACAACGCGTCCGACGACGGCACCGCCGAGTTGATCAGCGGGTACGAGGTCGTGCGGCTCCCGCGCAACCGCGGTTACGCCGGTGGGCTGGCGGCCGTGCTCGATCTGGTCGACACCCCGTACGTCGCGTGGCTCAACGACGACGCGGTGCCGGACCCGTCGTGGCTGAGCGAGCTGGAGAACGCGCTGGAGGCCGAACCGGACGCGGCCGCCGCCACCTCGTCGATCCTGCTGACGGACGGCTCGACGCAGTCCGTCGGTGTGGCGTTGACCTCGGACGGCTACGGCAAGGACGTCGTGCTCGCCGGGCGCGAGGTGTTCGGGTTCTGCGGTGGTGCGGCACTGCTGCGGACGTCCGAGCTGCGCGCCGCGGGTGGCGTGCCGGCCGGTTTCTTCTGCTACTACGAGGACACCGACACGGCCTGGCGGTTGCGGCTGGCCGGGCACCGGGTGATCTCGGTCGGACCGGCGCGGGTGCGTCATCGGCACGGCGCGAGCACGCGGCCGGGGTCGCCGCTCTTCCACCGGTGGAACGAGCGCAACCGGCTGCTGATGCTGCTGCGGTGCGCCCCGGCTTCGGTGGCGGTGCGGGAGCTCGCGCGGTTCCTGGTGATCACGGCGCTGCTGCCGGCGCGCAAGGACGTGCCGAACGCCGCGAACTTCCGGATCGGGCTGCGGCTGCGGGTGCTCGGCGAGGTGCTGATCAGGATGCCCGTGACCGTGGTCCAGCGACTGGTGATCGGCACCCGTTCGAAGGTCACCCGCCAGAGGGTCTGGCGGGACTGGGCAGGCCGCTAGCCCTACATGTTCCCGCTGAGGCGCTGGGACAGCGAGTTGCGCGTCTGCTTGTGGTTGGACACCGTCGGGATCACGCCCGGCTGCACGACCTGAGTGATCTCCGCGTCATCCGCGACCTGCATCGGCTGGGTCGGCATCGGGTGGCCGGGCCTCTGCTGGTGCTGCTGTGGCGGCCGCTGCTGCTGCCCCATCTGGGAAGGCTGCAGGATCATCGTCGAGTCCGGGTCTTGGCGCGGGTCCATGGCGTTGACCAGCGTCCGAGGGATCTGGAGGGTGTCGGACGCGTCCATGGGGGACGTCATGTTGTCCGGCGTCACGATGTTCCGCCCACGTGCGCGGGCGCGGGCGAGCATGGCGTCGGCCCGGTCGCGGGGGTCCATGTCGGATTTAGCTCCTTGCCGGGACCAGATCCCGTATGACGATCTGCTTCGTGTCAGAGTATTCCGTCGAACGGCTCGCTGTAACGCGGAGGAGGAAAAAGGTGCACGGCGTCGAAGCTGTGGTGCTGGTCGGGGGCAAGGGCACCCGTCTTCGCCCGCTGACCCTGTCCGCTCCCAAGCCCATGCTGCCGACCGCGGGGGTGCCCTTTCTCACGCACCTGTTGTCGCGGATCAAGGAGGCCGGGATCACCCACGTGGTGCTCGGCACCTCCTACAAGGCCGAGGTGTTCGAGGAGTACTTCGGTGACGGATCGAGGCTCGGGCTGGAGCTCGAGTACGTGGTCGAGGAGGTACCGCTCGACACGGCGGGCGCCATCCGCAACGTCGCGGACAAGCTGCGCGAACCCGACGTGATGGTCTTCAACGGCGACATCCTGTCGGGTGTCGACCTGACGGGGATCGTGGAGACGCACCGCAAGCACGAGGCGGACGTCACGCTGCACCTCGTGAAGGTCGCGGACCCGCGCGCGTTCGGCTGCGTGCCGACCGACGACGAGGGCCGCGTGCAGGCGTTCCTGGAGAAGACCGACAACCCGCCGACGGACCAGATCAACGCGGGTTGCTACGTGTTCCGCCGCGAGGTGATCGACGCCATCCCGGCAGGCCGCCCGGTGTCGGTGGAGCGCGAGACGTTCCCCGGTCTGCTGGAGGCCGGCCGCCGCCTGCAGGGCCACGTCGACGCCACGTACTGGCTCGACCTCGGCAAGCCGGAGGCGTTCGTGCAGGGCTCGGCCGACCTGGTGCGCGGCGTCGCACCGTCGGCCGCAGTTGCACAGCCGGGTGACTTCCTGGTGCTCGAAGGCTCCGCGGTGCACGAGGGCGCCACGGTGCGCGGCGGCTCGACCGTCGGCGCTCGGTGCACGGTGGCGGACGGCGCGGTGCTCGACGGCGCGATCCTGTTCGACGGCGCTGTCGTCGGCGAGAACGCGGTGGTGGAGCGCTCGATCGTCGGCGCGGGTGCCCTGGTGCAGGCCGGCGCGGTGCTGCGCGACGCCGTGGTGGGCGACTCTGCCGTGATCGGCGCCCGGTGTGAGCTGATCGGCGGGGCGCGCGTGTGGCCGGGCGTGGTGCTGCCCGAAGCCGGCGTGCGCTTCTCGACGGATGCCTAGTCGGTCCTGGACACCACCGTTCCCCTTCGATCTGGGCGCGGTGCTCGGACCGTTGCGCCGCGGACCAGGTGATCCGTCCTTCTCGACGGAGGGCGGCATCTGGTTCGCGGCGAACACCCCGTGCGGGCCGGGAACTCTGCACGTCCGGCGCACATCGGACGCGGTCGAGGCGGAAGCGTGGGGCGACGGCGGGCTGTGGCTGCTGGACGGCCTGCCCGCCCTGCTCGGCGCGGACGACCCGCTGGACGAGTTCGTCGCGCACCACCCGATCGTCGCCGAGGCGCGCAGGCAGCGTCCCGGACTGCGCCTCGGAGCGACCAACCGCGTCTGGGACCTGCTGTTCGCCTCGATCCTGGAGCAGAAGGTCACCGGGAAGGAGGCGTTCCGCACCTGGCGTGAGCTGGGCCGCAGGTTCGGCGAGCCCGCGCCGGGACCGCTCGCTCTGAAGGTGCCGCCGACGCCGCACCGGCTGCTCGCTCTGCAGGACTGGGAATGGCACCAGTGCGGCCTCGACGGTGCCCGGCGGCGCACGCTGATCAACGCCGCACAGGTCGCGCACCGGCTGGAGAAGGCCGCCGAGATGCGCAGCCGCGAGCTGCTGGAGAAGGTGCCCGGCATCGGCGTGTGGACGTCGGCCGAGGTCGCGCAACGGTCATGGGGCGACCCGGACGCCGTGAGCGTCGGCGACTACCACGTCGCGAAGAACGTCGGCTGGGCGTTGACCGGCACGCCGACCGATGACGACGGCATGATGGAGCTGCTGGAGCCGTACAAGCCGCAGCGCCACCGGGCCGTCCGCTACCTGGAGGCCGCGGGCATGCAGCGGCCGCGGCGAGCACCGAGGTTCTCGCCGCGCGACTACCGCAAGTTCTGACGCCGGGGGAGGGCTGGTTGGCGAAGCGGCAGTACGTGGCGCGCGGCGTGCCCGGCGGGTACCGGATCTGGAACAACAAGACGCGGCGGTGGTGGGGCGACCACTACGAACTGTGCCCCGACGACCTGCTCGCCGAGCTGAACGGCGCCGCCGACCCCGCGCGGATCACCGCCCTGCTCAAGCGCTACCGGGCGCTCAAGCGCTAGCGAAGGCGGGCCAGCGCCGACTCGATCAACGGGTGCAGGTCGTCCACGTTGTCCGGCAACGAGTCCAGCGGCCACCACTGCAGGTCCACCGACTCGGCGGACCGCACCGGCTGCGCGCCGACCGGCGCCCGCACCAGGAACCGCACGTCGAAGTGCCGCGTGGGCTTCCCGAGCGAGCACGTGATCGGGTGCACGTCGAGGTGGATCGGCGTGGGCTCGATTCGCAGCCCGCGCATGCCCGACTCCTCGGTGGCCTCGCGCAACGCGGCCGCGGCCAGCGTCGCGTCGCCCGGCTCGCAGTGGCCGCCGAGCTGCAGCCACCGGCCCACCCGCGGGTGCAACGTCAGCAGTGCGTGCTCCGCCGTGGCGTCCAGCACGAGCGCCGAGGCGGTGATGTGCCCCGGCTCGCACGAGCGCCGGCAGGCGTCCTCACGTGCCGCCAGGAAACCCAGGTAGGCCTCCTTCAACGCGTCCTGGCCGGTGAACCGGCTCAGGGTCGAGACCGCGTCGGCGTGCAATGTCACAGCTCGATCAGCCCTTCCAACGGCTCGCGGGGTGTCAGCGGCTCGGTCGGGTGCCCGACCGCCACGGCCCCCAGCGGCTCCCAGTCCTGCGGCACACCCAGCACGGTGCGCACCACGTCCGCGCAGAAGATCGTCGACGACACCCAGCACGAGCCGAGCCCTTCGGCCGCCAGCGCGACCAGCAGGCCCTGCACCGCGGCGCCACCGGCGACCGTGAACATCGTCTTCTCGGCGGCGGACCTGCGTTCGTCCGGATACGCGTGAGCGCCGTCGCGGACGAGGAACGGCACCACGATCTCCGGCGCCTCCACCAGCAGGTCACCCCGGCGCACGCGACGCGCGATCTGGTCCTCCGTGAACCCGTCGCCGCGCAGGTCGGTCTCCCACTGCTCGCGCATCGCCCGCAGCAGCTCGTCGCGCTTCTCCCGCACCAGCACGAACCGCAGCGGCTTCGTGTGGTGCGGTGCCGGCGCGGTCAGCGCGGCACCGACGGCACGCTTCAGAACGGCGAGATCCACCGGCTCGTCCGAGTAGAACCGCACGGACCGGCGCATCAGCACGGCCTCGGCACGGCCCTGGGCCAGCGCCTCCTCGGTGCCGAGCCGGAACAGGTCCTCCTCGGTCGGCCGGGTCAGGTCGCGGGCGGTGGAGCCGTCGTCCACCACGTCGAACCCGCGCAGCACCGCCACCGGCACCGCGCCGAGCTTGCCCTTCACCAGGTCTGCGGCGGCCGCGATCTCGTCGGCGATCGCGACCATCGTCACGGCGAGCTCGTTGCCGTGCTGGTCCACCGAGCCCGCGTAGTCGTGCAGGACGCGGATGCCTGCCGCGCCGATCGCGGCGTCGGTCTGGCCGATCCGCCACGCGCGGCCCATCGTGTCGGTGATCACCACCGCGACCTCGACGCCGAGCAGGCTCTTCAGCGCACCACGCAACGCCGCCGCGGATCCGTCCGGATCGACGGGGAGCAGCGCGATCTCGTCACCGGCCACGTTCGAGGCGTCGACGCCGGACGCGGCCTGGACGATGCCGAGCTTGTTCTCGGTGATCAGCGTGCGCATCTTGCGGGCGAGCACCCGCACCGACTCCGCGTCGACGTGCTCGCGCCGGATCCTGTCCCGTTCCTCCGGGTCGGCCGGCACGCGGACGAGCCGTCCCTCTACTTTGGACACGATCTTGGACGTGACGACCAGCACGTCGCCGTCGCGCAGCCAGGGCGCGGCCGCGGCGATCGCGCCGGCCAGGTCGTCGCCGGGGCGAAATTCCGGCAGACCCGGCACCGGCAGCAGCTCCAGCGCCGCGGCGCCGTGGTCAGTCAACGTCGACTCCGGCCATTTCCAGCGCGACGCGGGCCATCTGCGCCGTGGCGTCCACATCGGACATCAGCAGCGGGACAGCGCGGACCGCGACACCCGGCACGTCGGCGCGGTCGCCGGTGTGGACCAACCACGCGTCGAGGATGCCGTTTTCAGAGCACTTGCGGGAGCCGTAGTGCCGCCCGACCGCTTCAGCCGAGGTCTCGACACCGATCGCGTCCAAACAAGCGTCGGCCATGCCCCGCAACGGTTTCCCGCCGATGATCGGCGACAGGCCCACCACGCCCGCCTCGGTCTTGCGCAGCGCGTCACGCACACCGGGCACGTTCAAGATCGTGCCGACGCTCACCACGGGGTTGGACGGGGCCAGGATCACCGCGTCGGCCTCGGCGATCGCGTCCAGCACGCCGGGCCCGGCGGTGGCGGCCTCGGCACCCACGAACGCGAACGACTGCGCGGGCACGCCGGCCCGGTGCTTGACCCACCACTCCTGGAAGTGGATCGCCTTCGGCTGCTCGCCGTCCAGCTCGACGACGACGTGCGTCTCCACCCGGTCGTCGGACATCGGCAGCAGCCGCACGCCCGGCTGCCAGCGGTCGCACAGCGCCTCGGTCACGGCCGACAGCGGATAGCCGGCGCGCAGCATCCTGGTGCGGATCAGGTGCGTCGCGATGTCGCGGTCGCCGAGCCCGAACCACGTCGGCTCGGCGCCGTACGCCGCGAGCTCCTCCTTGACGGTCCACGACTCGTTCTCACGGCCCCAGCCGCGTTCCGTGTCGATCCCGCCGCCCAGCGTGTACATGCAGGTGTCGAGGTCGGGGCAGATGCGCAGCCCGTGCATCCACACGTCATCGCCGGTGTTCACCACCGCGGTGACGTCAGCCCCGAGTTGTTTGAGGCCCTGCAGGAACCTCGCGCCGCCGACCCCGCCGACCAGTGCTACGACCTTCACGCCGCGCCATGCTTCCACAACGCGGTGGGTTGCTTCACAGGTAGCGCCAGAACATGAACGCGACGACACCGGAGCCCGCCGAGCTCGTGTCGCCGCCGACCAGCTCGAAGACCGACGAGGCCAGCGCGAAGAAGAGCCGGTTCACCTCGGCGAAGGCGATCAGCACCGCGAACAGGATCAGCGGCGCCCACGGCCGGGCCTTCGCGCCGAACTGCTGCGCCTGGTACGACATGAACGGTTCCAAAACACCCCAGCCGTCCAAACCGGGAATCGGCAGGATGTTCAGCACGAAGGCGATCACCTGCAACAAAGCCAGGTACGAAATTGCGCCGGCGAGCGCGGCCGGTGGCGAAAACACCGTGACGATTCCGGCTAGGAGCACGCCGAGCACGAGGTTCATGACCGGTCCTGCGAGTGAAACGAGCGACTCGATCTTCTTCGAGCGCAGCGCGTGGTGGTTGATCCACACAGCGCCACCCGGAAGGGGGATGCCGCCGAACGCGAGCAGCACCAGCGGCAGCACGATGCTCAGCACCGGATCGGTGTAGCGGCGGATGTCGAGGGTCAGATAACCCTTGTCCCGCACGGAGAAGTCGCCGCCCTTGTAGGCCACGGCGGCGTGCCCGAACTCGTGCAGGCACAGCGTCACCGCCCACCCGGCGAGTACGAAGAGGATGGTGCCCGTGATGATGGCGACGTCGCCCTCGAGCAGGGTGAGGGCGCCACCGGCGGCAGTCGCCGCGAGCAGGCCGAGGAACAGTGGACTGGGTCGCACCGCTGATCGCTTCACCCCTCCAGTGTGGCGTGTCGGCTGGCGTGGTGGGCCGTTCGGGGACCCCTTGCGACACGTGAATCACTGTCGGTGCTGCCAGTCAAGGTTTTTGCGGCCATCTGCGCGAATATCCCCCGACGTGTGGACTCCACTTGACCCCCTGCTGTGACGCAGGTGTAATCACATCGGTGTCATTCGTCGTTGTGGGAACGGCGTCTGGCGTCCGCCAACCGGGGAGAGCGGAAGGCGAGGAGGCGGACGAAATGCAGGAATTCGAAGAAGATCACGTCGCGCAGCCGGTTGTGCAGGGCGAGCTGTCGTACCTGTTCGACCCCGCCGACGAGCAAGACTGGCAGGAACGTGCGCTCTGCGCGCAGACGGATCCCGAGGCGTTCTTCCCCGAAAAGGGTGGTTCGACGAGGGAGGCGAAGCGCATCTGCCTGGGCTGTGAGGTCCGGTCGGAGTGTCTTGAGTACGCGCTCCAGCACGACGAGCGCTTCGGCATCTGGGGCGGTCTCTCTGAGAGGGAACGCCGCAAGCTGAAGAAGCGAGCCGTCTAGTCAGAGCACGCTGACCACAATCTCCACCGCGTCTTTCGCCGCTCAGCAGGGCGCCTCGCGGCACCGGCCCGACGCCCCCACATGTCCGATGTGGGGGCGTGGGGCCGGCACCCCGATGCACCCGTCTGACCGGTGAAACACGCGGCGGAGGTTGGTGATCAGCGCGCTCGAAGTGTGATCTTTGTGCCTTAACTTGAGGACGTGACAAGTCCTCACCCGAGGCTCCGGACCGCGCCGGTGCTGTGCGTCCTGGTCTGCCACGACGGCGACCAGTGGCTCAGCACGGCGCTGTCCGCGTTGCGGCGTCAGCGAATTCGCCCGAGGCACGTGATCGCGGTCGACACCGGATCAACCGACCGCACGGGCAAGATCCTGGCGGAGGCGGAGGATCTGCTGGACGGCGTGCTGACCGTGCCGCGCGGCACGGGCTTCGGCACCGCCGTGCGCCTCGCGGTCGAGCACGCCGTCGAACGGTGGGGCGATCCCGGCAAATGGCTGTGGCTGCTGCACGACGACAGCGCGCCCGAACCCGACTGCCTGCTCGCGTTGCTGACCGCGGCCGAGGTGTCGCCGTCGGCTGCCGTGCTGGGTCCGCTGTGCCTCGATTGGGTGGATTCTCGGCTGGTCGTCGAGGCCGGTTTGTCGACGGATTCTTCAGGACATCGACAGACGGGCCTCTCGTCGGCGGAGCACTCCGCATCGTTCCAGCAGAGCACCGAGGTCCTCGCGGTCTCGTCGGCGGGCTCGTTGATCCGCCGCGAGGTCTGGCAGGCGCTCGGCGGCTACGACGAGGCGATGCCGCTGCTGCGCGACGACCTAGACTTCGGCTGGCGCGTGAACCGCGCCGGTCATCTGGTGCTGTGCGTTCCCGTGGCCCGGATGCGCCACGCCCGTGCCGCGACCAGAGGTGCACGCCGTTTGGACGCGGCGATGGCGCGTCCCGGGCCGTTGTTTCGCGGCGTCGACCGCGCACACGGCATGCGCACGTTCCTGGTCAACACCTCGGCCATTTCGTTCCTCATCGGACTTCCGCGTCTGGTCCTGCTGTCTTTGCTGCGGGCTTTGGGTTTCCTGTTTCTCCGGCGTTTCGCCGACGCCCACGCCGAAGTGGGCGCCGCCCGTTACCTCCTGACCAGAGGCCGCCTGTTCGAGGGCCGCCGCGCACGCCGCGGTTCCGCCGTGGTCCGCGGCCTGTTCACCTCACGGCTGACCCGGTTCCGCAACGCCCTGCGCGCCGGTGCCGTGTTCCTGATCCGCCGTCGCGTCGAGGCCGACGCCGCGCTGGGGCGTCTGCCCGCGACCGACGCCGGTTCGGCGTGGCTCGAACCGTCCGAAGTGGACACGCGTCCGGTGGGCCCCTCGGCGCTGCCCGCCGGTGCCTCCCGTGGCCGTCCGCGCGTAGCCGGACTGCGCCGGCCCGCGGTCGTCGTCCCGGTCGACGCGGCTCTGCCCGGTGCGCTGCGTCCTTCGCCGCGACCGCGTCCGTCTCCCAGGCCACGTGGACCGGACATGGTCTTCGTCGAGGTCGACCAGACCCGGATGCTGCGATCGCTGTTGCTGTCGCCTCCGGTGTTGCTGGTGCTGGGACTCTCGGCGGTCGCGGTGGTGGCGAACTGGTCGCGCCTGGGGCTTTCGCTGGCCGGCGGCCGGCTGCTGCCGGTCGGATCTCTGGGCTCGGTCTGGTCGACCTATCTCGCGTCGTGGCACCCGGTGTTCGGTGGCACCGCGGCTCCGGCTCCTGCCGCTTTAGCCTTCTTGGGGCTGATTCCGGGCGGGCCCTCGTTCGCGGTCGCGTTGTTGTTGCTCGGCGACATCCCGCTCGCGGCGTTGTCGGCCTACATCGCGTCACGGGGCATGCGCGTGCGCCGGTCCGTGCGCGCGGTGGTGGCTGCCTTCTACGGGCTGCTGCCGGTGGCGACCACTGCTGTGGCTGAGGGACGGCTGGACGTCGTCGTCGTCCACGTCGTGACGCCCGTGGTGTTCGCCGGCGTGTATGCGGTCTTGCGCGCGTCGTCTACGCACGCCTGGTTGCCCATGGCTTCAGGCACGGCTCTTGGCGTTGCCGTTCTTGGGGCCTTCTCGCCGTTGAGCCACGTCGTCACGATCGTCGGGGCGTTGGGCGGGTTCATCGCGGTGTCGGGCGGAGCACGTCGGATCGCCGCGTTGTTCGCCATCGTGCTGTTGCCCATGGCGTTGTTGTTGCCTTGGCCCGCGGTGTTGCTGCAGCACCCCGAGATGGTCTTGAACGGCCTTGGCGCGGCTTTCGAGTCACCTCCGCCGAACCTGATCGTGTGCTCGGTGTTCGCGGCCGCCGCGTTCGCTGCTGCCGTGTTGCGGCCGAACGCCGCGATGTTGCCGGGGTTGTTCGTGATCGTGCTGGCCATCGGGGCGTTGGCTGCTGTTGCCGCTGTGCAGGCCTGGCCGGGGACGCCGTTGGTGATCCTGGCCTGGGGGCTCGTCTGGGTGGTGCTGGCCGGGTGCCAGCGCGGGGTCGCCCCAGGGGTTGCGGGGCAGGCTCGGGTCCGGCGTGCCGTTTACGTCGTCGGCGTGGTGACGTTGGTCAGCCTCGGGGTCGCCGGGTTCCTGGACCTGCGGTCCGGGCCGTTGAAGGCCGACGGTGGGACTCGGCTGTCGTCGTCGTTGACGGCCGAGCTGGAGCGGACCGGGCGGTCTGTGCTGATACTGGGTGGTCCGGTTCGTCAGGTGGCCGGGCGGATGCCTGCCTTCGGGGACGACGACCTCGTGCCGACCGTTTCGTCGCCCGCGCGGTTGCGGCGGTGGAACTCCGCCTTGCTGGACGGGGCCGATCCGGCGGTCAAGGTGGCTTTGGCCCAGGCGGCGTCTTCCGGGGTCTCGTTCCTGGTGCTGCCGTCCGAGAAGGACTCGGCGCGGGTCCGGGGCGCGGCCGGGGAACTGGTTTCCGTTGCGCCGCCCGCGTCTGACGGCCGGCCGGTCCTGCGGCTGCGGCTGGCCGCGGACACCGGGGTGTTGCTGGCGCCGGATCTGGCCCGGCGGGCCCGGACCGGTGGGGAGCCGCCCGCAGAGCTGGCTGCTCCAGGGATCTCGCCGGTCAACGTGTCGCTGCCCGAGGTGGCTGTCCGGGTCTCCGCCGGCGGGGAAGGACGGGTGCTGGTGCTGGCGGCCGAGGACGAGCCGGGGTGGACGGTCACCGTGGACGGGCAGCGGGTACCGGTCATCAGGGCCTGGGGACACCTGGTCGGGGTGCCGTTGCCGTCGTCCGCCGCCGAGGTCCGGGTGGAGATGTCGACGACGCTGAGGGACTTCCTGCTGCTGGCTCAGGCCGCCGCGGCGTTGTTCACGTTCCTGACGGCGATCCCGACCAGACGCCGCGTGTGAGAGGGGTCTCAGCCCTCGTCGATCACGTCCGGGTCGAGGCCCAGGTAGTTCGCCACCTGCTCGACGAGCACGTCGTGCACCAGGTCGGCGAGATCCGCGCCGTCCTTCGCGCGTGCCTCCAGCGGACGCCGGTAGAGAACGATTCGGGCACGGTGGTCGGAACCCGCGGGCAGCAGCCGGGCGAGCGGGACGTTGCCGTCCTCCACCACGCCGTCCTCGCCCTCGACCTGGACGTCGGGCACGTCGTCCACGGCCACGTCGAGCTGCGTGAGCTCGGTGCGCCAGCGGGCCTCGATCGGTTCCAAAGCCTCGATGACCAGCGCGTCGAACCGCTCGGCCCTGGAACGAGCGGCGGGGAGGGTGGCTGGGTAGAGCGGACCGCGCAGCCCTCTGCCGTGCCGGTCGCGGTTGCGCCGGCGAGGCGAGTCCTGTCGACGTGAACCCCGTGCCATCACCACAACCGAGCAGCCTAGTTGCTGCGTCGGGCGAGCAAACACAGCGTGCCTCACACACAGCCTCGCGTGGACGCGCTATCGTCCCCGATCGTGCGGAGCGTGAGACGGTGCTCGCGAACCGGGTGTGCTAACCCGGCTGTCGCCACGCTCACCTACGCCTATGCGGACTCCACCGCAGTCGTCGGACCGCTCGCCACGTACTCCGAACCGCACAGCTACGACCTGTGCGAGGAGCACGCCCTGCGGCTCACGGCGCCGCGCGGCTGGGAGGTCGTGAGGCATCAGGGTGAGTTCGCGGCGCCCGAGCCGAGTGTGGACGACCTGACGGCGTTGGCCGAGGCCGTGCGTGAGGCTGGGCGGGCTGATGTGACCCCCAAGGTGCCCGATGTGCCGCTGGGCACCCAGATGGGCACGCAGAGGCGTGGTCACCTGCGGGTATTGCCCGATCCGCACGAGGACTGAACGACCACACGCATCACTAATCCGCTCGCCGGTAGGCTGCCTGACCAGTGGCCGTCAAGAGCGAGTTTCCTGGGAGTGTGCGGCGTGCGTGACCTGTCCGGCATCGTCAAGGCGTACGACATCCGCGGGGTGGTCGGTGAGCAGCTGGACGCCGGCGTGGTCCGCGACTTCGGCGCCGCCTTCGCGCGCTTGGTCGGTGGACCAGCCATTGTGATCGGTCACGACATGCGTGACTCGTCGCCGGGGCTCTCCAGGGCGTTCGCGGAGGGTGCGCAGGCGCAGGGCGTTAACGTGATCAGCATCGGGCTGGCCAGCACCGACATGCTCTACTTCGCGTCCGGCAAGCTCGACCTGCCGGGTGCCATGTTCACCGCCAGCCACAACCCTGCGCAGTACAACGGCATCAAGCTGTGCCGTGCCGGTGCCTCGCCGGTGGGGCAGGACACCGGTCTCGCGCAGATCCGCCAGGACGCCGAGAACCAGGTGCCTGACGCCGAGGGCGTGACGCCGGGCACGTTCGAGGAGCGCAACATGCTCGCCGACTACGCGGCGTACCTCAACGAGCTGGTCGACCTGAAGAACATCCGTCCACTGAAGATCGTCGTGGACGCGGGCAACGGCATGGGCGGTTACACGGTGCCGCAGGTCTTCGAGGGCCTGCCCATCGAGATCATCCCCATGTACTTCGAGCTCGACGGCAGCTTCCCCAACCACGAGGCGAACCCGCTCGACCCCAAGAACATCGTCGATCTCCAGGCCCGCACGAAGGCTGAGGGCGCCGACGCCGGTGTCGCGTTCGACGGTGACGCGGACCGCTGCTTCGTCGTCGACGAGAACGGCGACCCGGTCAGCCCGTCCGCGATCACCGCGCTGGTGGCCGTGCGCGAGCTCGCGAAGGACCCCGGCGGCACGATCATCCACAACCTGATCACGTCGCACGCGGTGCCGGAGATCGTGCGGGAGCACGGCGGCAAGCCCGTGCGCACGCGCGTCGGCCACTCGTTCATCAAGGAGGAGATGGCCAAGACCGGCGCCATCTTCGGCGGCGAGCACTCCGCGCACTACTACTTCCGCGACTTCTGGCGCGCGGACACCGGCATGCTGGCCGCACTGCACGTGCTGGCCGCGCTGGGTGAGCAGGAGGGTCCGCTGTCGAAGCTGACGGCGGTCTACAACCGCTACGCCGCGTCCGGTGAGATCAACTCGACCGTCGCCGACCAGGCCGGCCGCATCGCCGCCATCAAGGAGGCGTACGGCTCGAAGGACGGCGTCACGATCGACGAGCTGGACGGTCTCACCGTGCAGCTGCCGGACGGGTCGTGGTTCAACCTCCGCGCCTCGAACACCGAGCCGCTGCTGCGCCTGAACGTCGAAGCCGCCACTCCCGAGGCTGTCGCCGCGCTGAGCGGCGACGTCCTCGCGATCGTGCGGGCCTGAGGAGAACACCGTGGCCGTCAAGCTCGAAGAGCAGTTGCTGGAAATTCTCGCCTGCCCGTGCCCCGAGCACGCGCCGTTGCAGGTCGGGACGCCGGACGACCCGGAAGCGGACTTCCTCACGTGCACCGCGTGCGGACGTTCGTTCCCGGTGCGTGACGGCATCCCGGTACTGCTGCTGGACGAGGCGGTCGAGCCGTCCTCGGCTGGGTGATCCGGTGCTCGACGACACGCTGCTCGACGACCCGGGCCGCCTCGCCGACGCCGACACCGGTGGTTGGCTGCGCGCTGCCGCACGGGCGGGAGCACAGGTCCGTTCCACCGCGGAGGCCGCGGCCGAGGCGGGGGTGGAGCGGATCTTCTCCGAACGCCCGCGCGCGGTCGTGCTGGTCACCCGGCCCGGCCACGCGGTCGCGGTGGCCGACGTCGTCATGGCGTTGCTCGGTCCCGGCTGCTCGGTGCCCGTCGTGGTGTCCGACGAGGTGCCGCCGTGGGTCGGCGCGCTCGACGTGGTGCTCGCGCACACCGAGGACCCCGGCGACCGGGTGCTGGCCGAGTCGATCGACCGCGCTTGCCGCCGTGGCGCGCGGACTCTGCTGACCGCGCCGGACTCCGGTCCGGTCGCGGCTGCGGCAGCCGGTCAGGCCGTGCTGCTCGCGCCACGCGTCGACGTGCCGCCCGGCTTCAGCTTCCACCGCGCGCTCGCCGCGTGGCTCGTGGTGCTGAACTCGCTGGGGCTGCTCAAGGTCGACGTGGACCTCATCGCGGACGAGCTCGACCGCGAGGCCGAGCGCGATCATCCGATGCACGAGTCGTTCGTGAACCCGGCGAAGTCGCTCGCGTTGCGCGTCGCCGACCGCACGCCGCTGCTGTGGGGCCTCGACGAGGTCGCCACGTCGGTGGGCGTGCACGGCGCGGGCGTGCTGGCGGCGTTCGCCGGCGTCGCCTCCGACGTCGCCGCGTACCCGCAGGCGCTGACCCGCCCGGTGCTCCACCGCCGCGCGGTCCAGGGGACCTCGGGTGCCGATCTCTTCGCCGACCCGGACGACGAGCCTGTCGGCGGACTGCTGCGCGTGCTGCTGCTGGCCGTGCGCCAGGGCCCGGTGGCCGATGCTGTGCGACGCGCCGCCGAGGACGCACTGCCGGGAGCGGACGTGCTGGAACCGGCCGTCGAAGTGGCCGGCGGCGACGCGGTCAGCGCCGCGTTGCTCGCACTCCGCTTCGAACTGGCCGCGCTTTATCTCGGGCTCGCCGCCGGAACGCTCGGCGGCAACCCGTACTGATTTGGGAGCTGACTGAGAAGTGGACCTGCTGCACAACGCGGTCAGGCCGTACGCGTGGGGATCGCGCACGGCCATCGCCGAGCTGCTCGGGAAGGAGGTGCCCGCACCCCATCCCGAGGCAGAGCTGTGGATGGGCGCCCATCCCGGCGACCCGTCCCGCGTCGTCGGCGCGGACGGGGTCGAGCGCTCGCTCCTGGAGCTGCTGTCGGTGGACCCCGACGGCCAGCTCGGCCCGCGCCTGGCCGAGCGCTGGGGCAGCAGGCTCCCGTTCCTCCTCAAGGTCCTCGCCGCCGAGGAGGCGCTGAGCCTTCAGGCTCACCCGTCCGCCAGGCAGGCGGCGGAGGGCTTCGCCGCCGAGGAGGCCGCCGGCGTGCCGCGCGACGCCGCGGTGCGCAACTACAAGGACCCGGCCGCGAAGCCGGAGCTGATCTGCGCCCTGACCGAGTTCCACGCCCTCGCGGGCTTCCGCGAGCCGTCGCGGACGGTGGCACTGCTGCGCACGCTCGACGCGCCCGCGCTCGCGCCGTACACCGAGATGCTGGTCGCGCAGCCGGACTCGTCCGGCCTGCGGGCGTTGTTCACGATGCTGATCACGCTGCCGCAGACGTCCCTGAGCTCACTGCTGCCGCAGGTGCTCGACGCGTGCGTGCTGCACGTGAAGGAGCACGGCGAGTTCGACCTGGAATGCCGCACGATCCTGGAGCTCGGCGAGTCCTACCCCGGCGACGCGGGCGTGCTCGCGGCGTTGCTGCTGAACCGCATCGTGCTGCAGCCCGGCGAGGCCATCCACCTGCCGGCCGGCAACCTGCACGCGTACCTGCGCGGCACCGGCATCGAGATCCTGGCGAACTCGGACAACGTTCTGCGCTGCGGCCTCACGCCCAAGCACGTCGACGTGCCGGAGCTGTTGCGGGTGCTGGACTTCAGGTGCGGCGACATGGACGTGATGACCGGCGAGGAGATCTCGCCCGGCGTCCGCGTCTACCGCACGCCCGCGCCGGAGTTCGAACTGTCGCGGCTGGACCTGACCGGCGAGGCCAGGATCAACCACGACGGCCCGCAGATCCTGATCTGCACCTCGGGCGCGGCGGTGCTGACGAACGTCCGCGGTGACGAGCTGCGACTGACCCGCGGCCAGTCCGTGTGGCTGCCCGCGTCGGACCCGGCGGTGATCGTCCGACCGGATGGTGTTGAATCCGCCCAGCTTTTCCGCGCGACAGCGGGAACGGACTAAGGTTCACGACCGGACAAACCTGACTGATTCTGGGCAGGACTGGTTTTCAGCGAGGAGACAGGCGTGTCAGCAGGGGGCGGGACCAAGGCCATCGTTGCGGCGTTGGTGGCGAATGCCGGTATCGCGGTGGCCAAGTTCATCGGGTTCTTGATCACCGGGTCGTCGTCGATGCTGGCCGAGTCGGTGCACTCGGTCGCCGACACGTCGAACCAGGGGCTGTTGCTGCTCGGTCAGAAGACCGCGCAGCGCAAGGCGACCAGGCTGCATCCGTTCGGCTACGGCCGCGACCGGTACTTCTGGTCGTTCGTGGTGGCGTTGCTGCTGTTCAGCCTCGGCTCGGTGTTCGCGCTGTACGAGGGCATCCACAAGCTGCAGCACCCCGAGGCCCTGACCAGCCCGCTCGTGGCGGTCGGCATCCTCGTGGTCGCCATCGGCCTGGAGACCTACAGCTTCATGACCGCGATCAGCGAGTCGAAGAAGATCAAGGGTGACGCCTCCTGGTGGGGCTTCATCCGCAACTCCCGCACGCCGGAGCTGCCGGTCGTGCTGCTGGAGGACCTCGGCGCGCTGGTCGGTCTGGTGCTGGCTCTGCTCGGTGTCGGCTTCAGCATGATCACCGGCAACCCGGTCTTCGACGCCCTCGGCACCATCTGCATCGGTGTGCTGCTGGGCATCATCGCGATCATCCTGATCATCGAGATGAAGTCGCTGCTGATCGGTGAGGGCGCGTCCGACGCCGACCTCGACGTGATCTGCGACGAGCTGGCCGCGGGCAAGGTGCAGCGGGTCATCCACATCAAGACGCAGTACATCGGGCCGGAGGAGATCCTGGTCGCCGCCAAGATCGCGCTGGAGCCCCGGCTGTCGCTGGACGACGTGGCTCAGGCGATCAACGACGCCGAGCAGCGGGTGCGGAACAAGGTGCCGCACGCTCGGCTGATCTACCTGGAGCCGGACCTGGACCGGTCGACGGTCGCCAGCTCCTGATCCGCACTTGCTTCGAGGCCGTCCCGGTGTTGCCGGGGCGGCCTCGTCGCGTTCAGGGCTGTTCCAGCCATTGGCAGGGCGGTTGATCCACAATCCGTACAACTGTGGAATGTGACCACTGGCCAACTTCTGTCCAGCGGCCAATTTGTGGCCACCGGCCAATTTCCCTTTGTTTACGGAATTGGTGGGTGGAATCGCTTTCCTGTCGTACGATCGGCGCGTTGCTGGTGAAGTGGGGTCCTCCGCCGGGAGAATTCGATGCAGGTGAACAGCCTCGCGCTGTTGGTGGTGGGCGTGCTGGTGCTCGCCTTGTTCGTGCTTGTGGGGTTCGTGGTCCATCGGCTTGCCGACGGCAACGCCAAGAAGATCGCCGGTGTGGTGGTGGCGCTCACATTGTTGCTCGGTGCCGTACCGGCGCTCGTCGTGGCATTCCAGGTTCTCGTCTCGTGATCTTCGGCCACGAAATCCGCTCGTTCGCAGGCCGTGAGCGTGTCGAGCCGGGCGCTGCCGAAACTCCGGACAACCGCCGAACACAGCTGTAGGAGTTCCACATGCTGGATACCTCTAGGGTGGCTTGAACAGGTCCATCAAGGAGGTATGCACCGTGCCGGGGAACGGGTTGTGGCGCACCAAGTCGATCGAGCAGTCGATCGCTGACACGGACGAGCCGGACACCAGGCTCCGGAAGGATCTCACCGCCTGGGACCTCACGGTCTTCGGCGTCGCGGTCGTCATCGGTGCCGGCATCTTCACGCTCACCGCGAGCACCGCGGGCAACATCGCGGGCCCGTCGGTGTCGCTGTCCTTCGTGCTCGCGGCGATCGCCTGCGCGCTCGCGGCGTTGTGCTACGCCGAGTTCGCCTCGACGGTGCCGGTGGCGGGTAGCGCGTACACGTTCTCCTACGCGACGTTCGGCGAGTTCGCGGCGTGGATCATCGGCTGGGACCTGGTGCTCGAGTTCGCGGTCGGCTCGGCCGCGGTCGCCAAGGGGTGGTCGGCCTACCTGCAGACGACGCTGGGACTGCTCGGCGTCGAGACCAAGACCGAGGTCGCCGTCGGCAGCTTCAAGTTCGACTGGGGCGCGGTGCTGCTGGTCGGCGTGCTGACGGTGCTGCTGGTCCTCGGCACGAAGTTGTCGTCGCGGGTCAGCGCGATCATCACGGCGATCAAGGTCGCGGTGGTGCTGCTCGTGATCGTGCTCGGCATCAGCTACATCAAGGCCGAGAACTACAGCCCGTTCATCCCGCCGGCCGCCGAAGGCTCCGGCGCCGCGCACACGGGCATCGAGCAGTCGCTGTTCTCGCTCCTCACCGGCTACTCGGGCAGCACGTACGGTGTGCTGGGCATGCTGGCCGCGGCGAGCATCGTGTTCTTCGCGTTCATCGGTTTCGACGTCGTGGCGACCACGGCGGAGGAGACCAAGAACCCGCAGAAGGCCGTGCCGCGCGGCATCCTCGGTTCGCTCGCGATCGTCACCGTGCTGTACGTCGCCGTCACGCTGGTGATCACCGGCATGGTGCCGTACGAGAAGCTCAAGACGCAGCCGGACGGCACGCGTGCGACGCTCGCGAGTGCGTTCGCGGACAACGGTGTCGACTGGGCTGCCACGGTGATCTCGGTCGGCGCGCTCGCCGGTCTGACCACCGTCGTCATGGTGCTGATGCTCGGCCAGAGCCGGGTGTTGTTCGCGATGTCGCGCGACGGCCTGCTGCCGCGCGGGCTCGCGAAGACCGGCAGCCACGGCACGC
The DNA here is from genome assembly GCF_003269295.1 of Lentzea atacamensis. GTDB lineage: Bacteria > Actinomycetota > Actinomycetes > Mycobacteriales > Pseudonocardiaceae > Lentzea > Lentzea atacamensis. The sequence goes on from NZ_QLTT01000002.1 coordinate 1,070,739, forward strand.
CGACCCGCATCACGATCATCATCGGTGTGCTGGTCGCGATCGCGGCGGGCTTCTTCCCGGCGGGCAAGCTGGAAGAGATGGTGAACGTCGGCACGCTGTTCGCGTTCATCCTCGTCTCGGCTGGTGTTCTCGTGCTGCGCAAGACGCGGCCCGACCTCTCGCGGGGGTTCCGGGTGCCGCTCGTGCCGCTGGTGCCGATCCTCGCGATCCTCGCCTGCCTGTGGCTGATGCTGAACCTGACCGCGCTCACCTGGGTCCGGTTCCTCATCTGGATGGCGCTCGGCGTGGTCGTCTACTTCGTCTACAGCCGCCGGAACTCGCTGCTCGGGAAGACCGGCCACGCGAAGGTCGAACCGGAGCCGGTCATCAAGCACGGCGAAGAGCCGGGAGTCTGAGCGCACCAACTAACCTGCGGGCCATGGGAAACGCACGGTGGCTCTCTGAGGAGGAGGGGCACGCCTGGCACCACTTCGTCCAGGCGTACCACCTCCTCGAGAGGCAGATCGAACAGCAGTTGCAGCGCGATGCGGGCCTTTCGCACGCGCAGTACAACGTGCTGGTCGTCCTGTCCGAACAGCCGGGCAACCGCATGCGCATGACCGAACTGGCCCGCCGCGTCGTGGTCTCCAAGAGTTCGCTGACCTACCAGATCGGCAAGCTGGAGAAGGCCGGACTCGTGCGGCGCGAGCCGCACGAGTCCGACGAGCGCGGCATCCTCGCCGTGCTCACCGACGCGGGCAAGGACCTGTTGCAGACCACCGCGCCCGGTCACGTCGAGACGGTCCGCGCGTACCTGATCGACCTGTTCACGCCGGAGCAGCTCGCGCAGCTCGCGTCGTTCATGCAGGTGGTGCACGAGAAGGCGGACGACTAGTGGCGTGGACTCACCGGCATCCTGCACACTGATCAACTGAAGCCCTTGGTAGCGATCTTCTTCCCTAGACAAGAAGAATGATCGACCAAGGGCTTCACCCATGATCAACCAGATGCGCCCTCCCACAACCCACTGGTTGAAACTCAAGCTAGAGGGTCAGCAGGTCGTTCTCGTCGAGCCAGTCGGCCACGTCGTCCGGGCTGTGCTTCGTCACGTCGAACTCGAACACCGGCAGGAGCGACTTCGCCGCGAGCACCCGGAGTTGTTGCTGTTCTTCGATGTACGGCTCCAGCGAGACGTACTGCTTCGGGTTCGCGCTGATCTTGAGCCGTTCCGCTCGTGCTTCTTCGAAGGTGTCCTCAGGACGCGTGCACAGCACGATCGCGAAGTTGAGCGGCTTCAGCCGTTCCTCCAGCCACGTGAAGTCGAACTCACGCCCCTGCGTCGCCTGGTAGGCCATCGTGGACAGGTGGAACCGGTCGACGATCCACGAGTAGTAGCGCTGCAGCTCGAACAGCCGCACCCATGTCTCGTAGGTCTCCATCGCCAGGTCTGTCTCCTCTGGCGCGAAGGTCAGCAAACTGCGGCCCCAGGGTTCGTTGCTGAAGGCGCTCCACTCGGCTGAGATCAACGGTGAGTGGTAGCGGTACTTGCGGTGACCGACGAGGCGGGGGTGTTCGTTGAGCGCGTAGGCCAGATCCGTCTTGCCGGTCAGTCGCGTGCCTTCGAGGATCACCTTGGGCGTGAGCTTCATGCTGTTAGCTTGCCTTGTGATCCTCTGCCTCGACGTCGGTTCGACCTGGACCAAGGCCGCTCTCATCACGCCCGAGGGCGAGCTGGTCCGGACCGGACAGCACCCGACCACTCCTCCCGAGGTGCTGCGCGGCATCGACGCACTGCGGGAGAGCGTCGGCGACGGCGAGATCCTGGCGTGCTCGTCGGCGGGCGGAGGGCTGCGGCTGGCGGTCGTCGGCCAGGAACGCGTCGTCAGCGCCGAGGCCGGCTACCGGGTCGCGCTGTCGGCAGGCGCCAAGATCGTGCACGTCAGCGCCGGTCCGGTGGACGTGCGAGCGCTGCGGGCGTCGGCACCTGACCTGGTGCTGCTGGTCGGCGGCACGGACGGCGGCGACCAGTCGGTCCTGCTGCACAACGCCGCGAAGCTCGCCCGCGTCGCCGTGCCGATCGTGCTGGCGGGCAACGTCGAGGCCCAGCAGGAGGCGTTGCGGCTGCTGGCCGCGAGGACCGTCGTGGCCTGCCCGAACGTGCTGCCGGACGTCGGTCAGCTCGACCCCGAACCGGCCCGCAAGGCGATCCGCGCGGCGTTCCTGCAGCACGTGATCGGCGGCAAGGGACTCTCGCGCGGCCCGCGGTTCCGGCAACTCGTGCGCGCCGTGACGCCGGACGCCGTGCTGGCGGGCGTCTCGCGGTTGGCGGCGCAGGACCGTGAGGGTGCCGTGTTGGTGGTGGACGTCGGCGGCGCGACCACGGACGTCTACTCCGCGGTGTCCACAGCGGACAGCGAGGGTCTGGAACGAACTGTCGCGCTGCCACCGGACCGCCGCACGGTCGAGGGCGACCTCGGTATGCGCTGGTCCGCGCCGGGCGTGGTGGCCGAAGCGCTCGCCGAACGCCTGACCACCGAGGACCTGTCCGAGGAGGCCCGGAAGCGAGCCGAGAACGTCGGCTGGCTGCCCGACGACCCCGCCGTGGACGTGCGGCTGGCGTCGTTCGCGGCGGTCTTGGCTGTGCGCAGGCACTTGCGGCAGGTCGACGGCCAGCTCGGACCGCACGGCGCCGGACTGCTGGTGCTCTCCGGCGGCGTCTTCCGCCACACCCCGGACATCACGCCGGTCATCGAGGCCCTGCGGGGTGACCCGGTGTTGCGCCCGGTGCTCCGGACCGCCGAGATCACCGTCGACCGCGACTACGTGCTGGCGCCGGTCGGCCTGCTCGCCGAGTCGGGGCGGCTCGAAGCCGCCGACCGACTGGCGAAGCGACTCGTCTAGGAGGCCTCCTCGGCGACCTCTTCGGGGACGAACTCCAGGAGGTCGCCGGGCTGGCACTCCAGCACCCGGCACATGGCCTCCAGCGTGCTGAACCGCACGGCCTTCGCCCGCCCGTTCTTCAGCACCGCGACATTCGCAGGCGTCAGCCCGACCCGTTCCGCGAACTCTCCGACGCTCATCTTGCGCTTGGCGAGCTCGACGTCGATGCGCACGACGATGGGCATCAGATCACCGCTTCCATGTCGGAACGCAACGTCGTTGCGCGCTGCAGCAGCGCCCGCATCACGATCATCACGAGTCCCACCACGGTGACCCCGGTCGTCAGCAGGAACAGCAGCATCGGCAGCCCCGGATCGTCCGCGTTGAAGCCGACCCAGAGGAACACGCCCACGAGCACGACCCACCCGGCAGCGATCGCCCACACCATCACGTTGACCCACTTCAGCGCGGCTTCGGTGAAGATCAGATCTTTGCGCACCAGCGTCAGCAGCTTCCACGTGGCGACCACCACCACCTGCACGCAGACGACCCAGAACACCGTGATGATCGTCGCGGGCCACCTCAGGTGGGCGTCGTTCGGGTTCTGCTGCGCCATGTGGGCCCACTGCCCAGGCAGTGACATCGTCTCGAACACGACCAGGATCCCGAACAGGACCACCAGGAAGACCCGCAGGGCGGTCACCGCCCAACGCTCAGCAATCATGCGCCGAGTATCGGTAGCAATCTATCGAAAGTCAATCGGTAGTGATCGTGTCGCAACAGCTCTCTACAGTGATCGCCGTGGGACTGCGTGAGCGCAAGAAGACCGAGACCCGAGCGGCGCTGGCAGCCGCCGCCCTGAGGCTGGCGCTGGAGAAGGGCGCCGACAACGTGCGGGTCGACGAGATCGCCGAGGCGGCGAACGTCTCGCCGCGCACCTACAACAACTACTTCGCGAGCCGCGACCAGGCGATCGTCGCGGGCATCACGGCCACGCGCGCCCTCGCCGTGGCCTCCGTCCTGAGCGCACGCCCCACCGACGAGCCATTGGTCGAGTCGATCATCGCCGCGTTCGCCGAGCAGTACCGCGAACCGCCGTCCGAGGCGCTCGCCCTGATCACCTCGACGCCGTCGTTGCGCGAGGCCTACCTGGACTCGACGTCGTCCATGGAACCGCCGATCGCCTCCGTGATCTCGGAACGCACGGGCAAGGACCCGCTCGGTGCCGCCGTGCTGGCAGCCGCGGTGGCCGCGGCCGCTCGGGTCGCTGTGCGGCGGTGGGTGGATCTGCGGCCGTCCGGCCTGGTCGTGGTGCCGGCGGCGTCCGTCGAGGACCACCTGCGCGAGGCGATCGGCAACCTCGCGCCGGCGCTCAGGTGAGCTCGTCCCTGAGAACGCACATCAGCAGCGAGTCGTGCCACTTGCCGTCGCGGAAGAACGACTGCCGCAGCCGCCCGTCGACCTGGAACCCGACCTTCTCGTAGGACCGGATGGCGCGGGTGTTCTCCTCCACGACGCCGAGTTCGATCGAGTGCAGCCGCATGGTGTCGAACCCGTACCTGCAGACGGTCCGCAGGGCGTCCGTGCCGTAGCCGCCGCCCCAGTACTCCTGTTCGCCGATGTAGATGTCGACCTCGGCCCGCGCGTTGACCGGGTCGGCGTCCCGCAACGTGACGACACCGATGAGCTTGCGCTCTTCCAGCGTCTCGATGCAGAAGGTGACCTTCTCGTGCGAGTTCTCCCTGCGGTCGGCGAGCCTTTTGCGCAAGGAGGCCAGCGACTCGTGGAAGTAGGCCTGCAGCCACCGCATGACCTCTTCGTCGTTGTGCCAGCGGTAGAACGCGTCGGCGTCCTCGGGCTCGACGGGCCGCAGTCGGACGAGATCACCGGTCAACATGAACCGCAGACTAGGAGCCTCCGAGTGCATCCCGCGACCGGGTTTCAGGCTTTCGCGCGAACGGCAGCGGCGGCGACTCCGGTGCGTCCACGTCCAGCAACCCCGCCGCGATCGCCACCGCCCGGTCCCACTCCGGATCCGACGTGTAGTCCGAGTGCGCCGACACCCCTGACCGCCACCGCCGTCCGGGGAACGGCCCCCGCTGCGGGTCCGGCAGCCAGTGATCGCCACCCAGCACCAGGGCTCCGGTGGGCCCGCGCAACGCCGGCGCCAGCGCGCCCTCCGACCCGTCCTCCCGGTAGCCGACGCCGAGCAGCATTCCGTCGAACACCTGCCGCCGCCACGTCATCACCGCGCCGCCCAACGGGTCCGTGCCCCGGCACAACGCCCGCCAGCGCCCGTCCAGCCCGCCGGCCAGCCGGGCCAGCGACGCGTGCGGCACCACCGCCGGGAACGCCCGCGGGTAGGCCCACTGCAGCTGCGACCCCGCCGTCACCAGACCGATCCGCTCACGGTCGTGCGCGGGCAGTTCCTCCAGCAGCCGAGCCGCCGCGACGGCGACGAGCAGCGAGCCCTGTGAATGTCCACAGAGGACCACGCGGGTGCCGGGATCACGGAGGTGGTCCTGCACGCGGGAAACCAGCTCCGGCACGACCTTCAGGGCGTAGCAGGGCGGCACGATCGGGTGCGCCTCGCGCGGCCAGAACTGCGCGATGTCCGCGATGATCCCCAGCCGCCGCCCGGACTCCGGCTGCCGCGCCGCCAGGTACACCGCCCGCAACAGCGACACGGCCAGCAAACCGAGCACGAACACGCCGAACGCCGAGAACGGCTCGGTCCAGGACGGGCGCGACACGTTCTGCACGCGCAGCAACGTCGCCAGCACGGCGCCGACGACCAGCACCGACGCGATGATCATGATCATGTGGTGCCCGTGGTTGCGTTCCCAGCGCGCCCACCACCACGCGCGGGTGGCGGCGCGAAGATCACGCATCCGCCCGGAGTGCAGCAGGGAAGCCTCCCGCGCCCACTCCTTGCCCTTGCGGAACGCCCGCCACCGCACCGCGCCGGTGAACGACGCCACCGCGAACGTGCTGAGCAGCGCCAACGCCCCGGCCACACCCCACAGCAGGGTGATGTAGGCGTATCCCTCCGGGAGCTTCAGCTGTTCGCCCAGCGCCTTGCGCACCGGCAGCGCGACCCCGGCACCGAACCCACCACCGAGCAGTCCGGCGATCGCGAGCACCGGCGCCGCGAACCAGCCACCCGCCCACGGCCGCAGCTCGCGCGGCAACGAGGTCCACGTCCTGCGCGCCAGCAGCGCGGCGGGCACCAGCAACAGGCCGAACAACACCACCACGAACGCCATCAGCAACGCGATGACCTGCACTGTCACATCGGCGCCCGGCACCCGCGCCGGCAGCTGCTCCTGCAGGCCCAGCGTCGTCAGCACCAGCACCGCCGACAGGGCCAGGAACACCCGGCGAGGCCGTCGGGACAGAGCCGCCCGCAGCCAGCGCCCACCGCGGTGGGGAGCACCGCCGGTCGGGTCGTCGAGCAGGAACACCCCGAGCACCGACAGCCCGATGAAGACCAGCGAGACGATCCACGCCACCGTGATCGCCACACCCATCGAGCCGGTGGCCGTGAGCTGCTTCAACGGCCCGCCGAGCGCGATCAGCGACGCCACCGCGAGCGACGCCACGACGTGCAGCGACCGCAACGCCGGGGTGTCCGGATCGGTGGCGACGTGCGCGCCGGGCAGACCGGACGCCGGCTGCCGCTCCTCGTCCTCCGCCTCGGCGATCTCCTTGCGTTCGATGCGCCAGTCGACGTGCGAGATGCGCCGCATCACCGAAATCAGCACGACGATCGGCAGAAGTCCCAGGAAGGTGCGGAACCAGGGGAACAGTCGCACATCGGTCGGAATGCTGGTCAGACACTCGGCACCGGGGCGGAGACACTGGGCGGCGAGCAGGTCGAGGCTGACCACGGAGACCTGTGCGACCAGCAGTGCTGTCAGGAGCAGCGCGAACACCCGCAGCAGCGACCGCAGACCGAGTCCGAGCAGGTGAGCGGGCAGGTTCCGCTCGGGAACGGGAGGCAGCATCCAGTGCGCGACGTTCGCGATGCTGAACGGGAAGAGCAGCGCCCACGTGGCCTTGGCCACACCTCCGGACGTCATGCCGCCCCAGAGATACCCCTCGACGACCCTGGTCACGGGCCGTCCCTCGGTCTGCAACACCGGACCGGGCGCGGGCCTGCGGAGTCTGTCGGCGGGGCGCACGATGCGCCCGACCCCGTCCCCCGCAACGTCCACGGCCGCAACGGCGTCGACCAGCGTCTGCGGCGTTGTGCCCTGCACGCCGTGGACCCGCAGCTCGACGACACGTGTGTCCGGGCCCGCGATCAACACCCGATGACCTCCCTCACCCGAAGTAGGGGTCATAGTGGTGCATCAGCGGGCGGTATGGTCGGACGACACCCTCTCTGAAGTGCCTTGGAGGACTTCGCAATGACCGCGGACCGGTTGCAGACCCGCAACGGCATCGACTTCGCAGTGGCCGACCTGTCGCTTCACGAGTTCGGTCGCAAGGAGATCCGCCTGGCCGAGCACGAAATGCCCGGCCTCATGGCGTTCCGCCGCGAGTACTCCGGGGTGTACCCGCTCAAGGGCGCGCGCATCTCCGGCTCGCTGCACATGACCATCCAGACGGCCGTGCTCATCGAGACGCTGGTCGACCTGGGCGCCGAGGTGCGCTGGGCGTCCTGCAACATCTTCTCCACCCAGGACCACGCGGCCGCGGCGGTCGTCGTCGGCCCGTACGGCACGGAGGAGGAGCCCAAGGGCATCTCCTGCTTCGCCTGGAAGGGCGAGACGCTGCCGGAGTACTGGTGGACCGCCGAGCAGATGCTCACCTGGCCCGACGGCAAGGGCCCGAACATGATCCTGGACGACGGCGGCGACGCGACGCTGCTCGTCCACAAGGGCGTCCAGTACGAGGCGGCGGGCGTGGTCCCGAACGCCGAGGACGACGACTCAGAGGAGTGGAAGATCGTCCTCGAGACGCTCCGCAACTCGCTCGCCGCCGACGGCAAGAAGTGGACCAACATCGCGTCCGGCATTCGCGGCGTGACCGAGGAGACCACCACGGGCGTCATGCGCCTGTACCAGCTGGCCGCCGCCGGTGAGCTGCTGTTCCCGGCCATCAACGTCAACGACGCCGTCACCAAGTCGAAGTTCGACAACCGCTACGGCATCCGCCACTCGCTGATCGACGGCATCAACCGCGGCACCGACGTCCTGATCGGCGGCAAGGTCGCGGTCGTCTGCGGCTACGGCGACGTCGGCAAGGGTGCCGCGGAGTCCCTGCGCGGTCAGGGCGGTCGCGTCATCGTCACCGAGATCGACCCCATCTGCGCCCTGCAGGCCGCCATGGACGGCTACGACGTCCAGCGCCTCGAGGACGTCCTCGACAAGGCCGACATCATCATCACCACGACCGGCAACAAGGACGTCGTGATGGTTGAGCACATGGCGCAGATGAAGCACCAGGCGATCGTCGGCAACATCGGCCACTTCGACAACGAGATCGACATGGCCGGCCTCGCCCGCTACCCCGGCATCCGCCGCAACAACATCAAGCCGCAGGTCGACGAGTGGGTCTTCCCCAACGGGAGGTCGATCATCGTCCTGTCCGAGGGCCGTCTGCTCAACCTCGGCAACGCGACCGGCCACCCGTCGTTCGTCATGTCGAACTCCTTCTCCAACCAGGTGATCGCGCAGATCGAGCTGTTCACCAAGCACGAGGAGTACGACAACGAGGTCTACCGCCTGCCCAAGGTGCTGGACGAGAAGGTCGCCCGCATCCACCTGGAGGCGCTCGGCGGCAAGCTCACGAAGCTGACCAAGGAGCAGGCCGAGTACATCGACGTCGACGTCGAGGGCCCGTTCAAGCCGGAGCACTACCGCTACTGAGCCTGCAAGTCGTCGGGGGCGTCCTGGCTGCGCACCACGCGGCCGGGGCACCCTCTTCGCACCTGAGGAGTAGAGCGAACGCCGTGACAGCAACACCGTCGGATTGCTGCCCGGAAGTCGGCGCCATCGTGCAGCGCACGGTCGCCAACGGGGAGATGCGTGCTCTGGTCGTGGTGCACGACGACGAGGGGGACTGGCTCATCGGGGACGGCGTGAACGACCCGAACGTGGACGACGCCTGTGGACTCTTCCACCTCGGCCACGTCATCGAGATGGACCCGAGCCTGATGCAGGTGCTCGACATGCCCGCCGCACACATCGCCACTCGGGAAAGTGCGGCGTCCGCGTGGGAGATCGCCGCTTTGCAGTACGAGGACTAGTTGACAGGGGCCTCCCGTGCGCTGTGCGGGAGGCCCCTGTTTCATGTCCGTCGTGGGATTCTTCGGCACTTACGCCTACGAGCACGGCCAGTGGAAGACGTTGTCCGAGGGCGAGCTGCCGCCGCTGGACGAGCCGTCGCTGTGGATCGACATCCACGACAGCGACATCACCTCGGTCGTCTACGCGCCCGCCGGACCAGGCAGTGGCGTCGCCTACCTCGGCCTGACACCGCGCACCTACTTCGAAAACCCCAACGCCTCCGACCCGACCGACGTCCTGCGCGAGGCAGCGGGCCTGGCCGCGTGGTGGGCCCTCCACAACTCGGGTGATGCCACCGCCAAGCAGGCAGAGCTTCTCGGCTACCTGGCCGCGGACGAAAATCCGGACGACGTCGAGTGGGACGAAGGGGAAGATGTCGACGCCATCGACGACGCCGAGGTGTTCGTCGAGGTCAAGACGGCGAGGTTCCTTGCCGCGCTCGGACTGCCGGTGCCCTACGACCTGAAGAGCGCAGGATGAACGAGTTCTGCTGGATGGACCTGAAAACCCACGACCCGGCCGGCACCGCCGCCTTCTTCTCGCAGTCCCTGGGCTGGCACTTCGCGGTGGACGAGGACGACTGGCGCAAGGCCACCAAGATCTCCGTCGACGGCCACCTGATCGGCGGCGTGAGCGACCTGGCGAACCCGATCTACCCACCGGGCACACCCGCCCACATCGCCTTCTACCTGTCAGTCGACGACGTCGATCGCTGTGCCGAAGCGGCGGTGGCGAACGGCGCTCGCCTCGTCGTGCCGCCTTTCGAGGCGGGCGATCAGGGCCGCATGGCGACGTTGGTCGACCCGTTCGGTGCCGCTGTCTCGCTGTGGCAGGCACGCACCTTCACCGGGTGGAAGGTTCCTCCCGGCCGCATGGTCCTGGCCTGTGACCAGCCCGACGAGGCCCGGCGCTTCTACCAGGAGATCGCCGGCGGCCCACTGATCCACGCAGACTTCATCACCGCGCTCGAACCCACTGCCGCTCCTCGGTGGGAACTCGTGGTCAACGTCGGCGCGGGCCCTACTGTTGTGCGGTTGCCGCAGAGCTGACGAACGCCTGCCAGGCATCAGCACTGAACCCCAGCTCGGGGCCTGCGGTGTTCTTGGAGTCTCGTACGCGCACGACCCGGGCGAACGCCACCTCGACGCAGTTGCTGTCGACTGCGTCGCCGCCGCTGTAGCTGCTCTTACGCCAGGTGCAGTCTCCGGTCATTGAGGTCCTCCCGCGATCGGCTGGCGAGATCCGCCACCATTGACCGCGATTGTTCCTCACTGAGGGCCAGCGCATCCAAGAGCGCGAAGATCGACTTACAGCGCTTGACCCCGACCTGATCCTGCACGAACACCTGAGCGAGATCGGATTCGGTGTAGGCCACGTCACTGCGTTTCTCGTAGTGCCAAAGCACGTAGTTGGCCATGTGAACGCCAGCTGGACCACTCGCTGCGGGCACAATGCGGATGACGTGAGTGTGGAAGAGGAGCCTCATGAGCTGGTCTTCCATGATCTGGTCGTTGCCGACCTTGAGCCGCAGTGCGTTCTCGTGCACGTAGAAGATGCACTCAGGCCGATCATGTCGTCGCATGATCGCCTGCCGCTCCATCCGGAAGCGGACAGCCGCCTCAATCAAGTCTGGGGTGAGCACGTCACGGGCTTCGTACAGCGCTCGCGCGTACTCCTCTGATTGCAACAGACCCGGAATGGTCGTCAGGTCGTAGCTGGTGATCTTGTCGGCAACTGACTCGGCCATTGTCATCGTGCGCATGTTGTCTGTGACCTGCACGAAGTAGTGGTCGAACGCGGACCTGTACCTGTTGAGGAAGTCCTCGATGAAGGCCTGACTCCGCCCGCACCGGCCCAGGTACTGGACGATGTCGATCTCACTGGCGCGCACCTTGCCGTGCTCGATGTTGGAGACCTTGCCCGGATCCCACCCGAGCATCCGGGCGATCCGCCGCGCGCGGAACGTCGTGAAGCGCTCCCGCACCTGGCGCAGCTCGTCGCCCAGGTCACGGCTGTACGGAGTGGACGGATCGCCGTTCATGGATCCGACGTTAGGTGATGGAGAAAAAACAACAGCGTGCCCAAACGGGTGGAATTACGCTGCGGTCGTGAACGAGCTCGGTTTCGCGGTGGAGACGCACGACGTCTGGTCGTGCGATGCCGTCGTGCCGTTGGTCGACGGTACGCCGCTCACCGAGCTGATCGACGTTTTCGAGGCTCGGACCAAGATGCAGCCCACGGGCGAGATGTACGGCGGCTTCATCGCGGACGCACGAGACGCCCACTCGTTCCAGCCCGGCGAAGGGCGATTCGTGCTCGCCTGCTCGTGCGGCGACACCGGCTGCTGGCCGTTGCTCGCGGACATCGCGGTCGAAGGCGACACGGTCGTCTGGGACGGGTTCCGTCAGCCACGCCGCAAAGGCCGCGATTACAGCCGCTTCGGGCCGTTCCGGTTCGACCGCGATCAATACGAGAAAGCGCTCGCGGAACTCGGTTGACGTGCGAGGTTGACTGATTTCGTGCTCACCCTGATCCGGAGAACCCTGCGCGTACCCCTGGCGACGGGAGCGGCGGGTGACGGCCGCGCCGCCGCGAGGCAGCTCGACAGCGCGCTGCTCCAGGTCGGGTTCAAGGCGTCGAAGGAACTGCTCGGCCACGTCGAGGGGCTCGCGCAGCCCACCGCCTACGCGAAGACGATCGTGGACGCGGTGCGCGGGCTCGTGGGTGACGACGTGCAGCACAACCCCTACTTCAAGGACTTCCCGCACGGCGTCCCGGACACCGTCGAGTTCTGGGCGGACTGCGTGCGTGACGCGTTGGCGCGGCGCGTGCCCGACTTCCACGAGATCGGGCGCGGCAACCTGCTCGCGCTGCCGCGCTACGGGCGCGTCCAGCACACCTACGAGGAGATGCTCGCGGCGCACGACGAGCTGTTGCCGTCCATCAAGGACCACCTCACGGTCCTGCAGCTCGGCGGCACGCTCGAAGAGGAGACCCGCCGCCTCTTCCTGGAGCTGGCGACCAGTCCGACGCCGCTGAACGAAGCTGACTTGACGCTGCTCGCGGAACTCGCGGAGCAGACCGGCGAGCTGCCGGACCCGATCCCCGTGCGGGAGAACCGCGCCGTCGTCAACGCCGCCCGCCTCGCCCGCGGCGCCGCGCCGGTGGTCGACACCGTGACGGACGTCCTCCGGCTCGCGTGCCAGGCGTCCGGCGGTGACGTGACGCTGCTCGAACCTGCCCGTCTCAGGTCGTTCCGCCGCCCCGAACGCCGGCTGCTGCTGGCGGCGCTCGACAGCACCGTCGAGGAGAGTCCCGGCAAGCTCGGCGACGTTCTCAAGCACCGCGAGCAGTGGAAGCGGCTCGGTGAGCGGCTGCACCCGCACGAGCACGAGCAGTGGCCGCACGCGCAGGACGTCTTCGCGGTGGCGCGCAAGCAGAAGACCGTGCGGTCGTTGGCCGGGCGCGTCGAGATCGCGTTCCAGGACAGCGACATCCGCAAAGCCGCGGAGATCCTGAGTACCGCACCGGGCATGCTCGTGCGGCAGGTCGACAGGCTGCTCCGCCACGGGACCAAAGAGGACGTTCCGCACATCGTCGATGCCATCAGCAAAGCCGCGCCCGAGACCTCGGGCCGCGTCCTGTGCTCACTGCTGGAACACCTGGAGAACCGCACCGCGCCCGACGCAGCGCGGGTGTTCGCCAACCGCTCCCGCCGCGCGTGGATCACCGAGGACTCGCGGCCTCCGCTCGACCAGGAAGCCGTCGAGTCCATCACCGCGGTGCTGGAGGACGAGATCCTCCGCAGGCTGCCGGAAGTCTCGGAACTGACCGTCGACCCGGACCTGCTCGACGTCACGGTTCCGTTGTCCGGCAAGGCTTCCGAGGAAGGCTTCGGGGTGCTGCCGCGCGGGTCGAGGACGTGGGTGGAAGGCGAGCTGCTGCGGTTCTTCACGTATTGGCGGCAGACCGAGATGCGCACCGACTACGACCTGACGGCGGCGTTGCTCGGTCCGGACCTCGACTTCCAGGGCCACGTGTCGTGGACGAACTACCACCACGACGGCGCCTACTACTCCGGTGACCTCACCGACGCCTCCGAAGGTGCCACCGAGTTCATCGACATCCCGCGCGACGCCTCCACCTCCAGGTTTGTGGTGCCGCAGGTGAACGTCTACTCGGGTGAGGGGTTCAACGAGGTCGCCGAGTCGATGTTCGGCTTCATGACCCGCGACGGGGACCAGAGGGGCAAGCCGTTCGAGCCGAGCACCGTCCGGGCCCGCAGTGCCATGCGCGGCACCGGTCGCGTCGCGCTGCCGGTCGTCTTCGAACGCGCCGGCGACGGTTGGGTCGCGACGTGGCTGCACCTGTACCTGCGCGGCGCGTCGTGGGGAAACCGCATCGAGACCAACCGCGGTGTGCTCCGCGAGACCATCGCAGGTGTGTTGAGCCGCAAGTACTTCACGGTCGCGCGGCTTGCTGAACTGATCAGGCGGAAGTCCAATCAGGACGGCGCGAAGCTGCACTTGACGCTGGACAACCTGCTGGACATCACTGCTAGCGTGGACAACGCGAGGCCATGAGAGTGCTTCCTTCTACACAACTCCTGTAAAGATTTAGCCCTCTCGCTTCCCTCCGGCGACGTGTGTCCGCGGAATGCGCGGACCATGTCGGTCGCCTGTCTTCTGGGGGACGCCCCCCAGACCCCCGAGGTTCGGGGCGCTGTGCGCCCTCACGAACCGTTGATCGGCGAAGTCAGGACCACTCGACGGCGATGCCCGCGATGCCGGGCCCCACATCGCCGAAGTACGCGCTGACGACGCCGCCGAGCCCGCACACCAGCTCCTCGACGTCGACCGGTGTGGCGTCGGCCGAGGCCCGGAACTGCTTGATGCAACGCGCGGGCATCGCACGCCGGTGGAACGACAGCTGCACCAGGTACGAGCCGCAGACGTCGCGGAACGTCCGGTGGTGGCCGGGAGTCGCGCCGCCGGTGTCGTCGACGATCGTGAAGCTGAAGACGTGTTCCTCACCGGCCGCGAGGCGCCGGTCGAACAGCATTTCCACGGCCAGGTTGCGGGAAGCGCTTTCCCGGCGCAGACGACCCTGCCGGCACCCTTCTCCGGCGCGAACCATCGCGTTCTCGATCAACGAACCGTCGTCGCCGTGGTGCACGGCCAGATAGCGATCGGGGCCCTGCCGCACCGCGCGCACGACCAGCCGTGTGGTGATGGAGCGCTGTTCGCGGTGCATGCCGAGCTGCACGGTGTCGTGCACGGACAGCACTTCGAGGTCGGCGTTGCCGCGCGCGGCCTCTGGTACGGAGTCGAACGTCGCGAGCAGCGGCGCGGGCTCCGGCCAGGTCGCCACCGGGCGGGGTGCGTAGGTGTTGGCGTTGCGAGGGCCGATCAGGTCCAGCAAGGACGACGGCGGCAGGCGCAGCACGGATTCGAGCGCGCGCACTGTGCTGATGGCGCGCGGGACCTCGGGATGACGCAGGCCGCGTTGCCAGTACGACAACGTTGACTGGCCTACCTGGACACCGAGTTGTTCGAGGTGAGCGCGCAGCCGGGCGAGCGAGAGGCCCCGGTGGGCGATCGCCTCGCGCAGGGCGCGGTGGAACGGCCCGTAGCGCAGCGTCTCGGCGAGCGGGGTCGGTAGACCCCCGGTCGGGTGACCGATCGGTTCGTCGACCGATTCGGCGTGCCCGGATTCCGCGGCCACCGCGGCACCTACCCTTCACACACGCGCCGTGTGACTGTTCACCGTAGTCACTCGTTCCGGTGATCGAAAGATCGGATTTCGCCCGTGTGGGGGATGTGCTGCGGCCGTGTGAGTGGCCGTTAGGGTTCGCCCGTGGGAAAGCTCGTAGTGATCGAAGGCCTGGACGGGGCCGGCAAGCGCACTCTCGCCAACGGGTTGACCGAGGCGCTGCACGCTCAGGGCAGGACCGTGACCAGCCACGCGTTCCCGCGCTACGGGCAGAGCGTGCACGCTGACCTGGTCCGCGACGCCCTCTACGGCAGGATCGGCGACCTCAGCGACTCCGTCTACGGCATGGCCGTGCTGTACGCGCTCGACCGGCGCGGCGCGGCCGACCAGATCCGCAAGGACCTCGAGCAGTACGACGTCGTGCTGCTCGACCGCTACGTGGCCTCCAACGCCGCCTACAACGCCGCGCGGCTGCGCCAGGACGAGAACGGCGAGTTCGTCGAGTGGGTGCGCGCGCTGGAGATCGACCGCTTCGGGTTGCCCGTTCCGGACCTGCACCTGCTGCTCCGCGTGCCCGTCGAGGTCGCGGCCGAACGCGCCGCCAAACGCGAGCAGGACGACGACACCCGCGCCCGCGACATTTACGAATCCAATAGCGACCTCCAGACGCGGTGCGGGATCGTTTACGACGGATTGGCGAACATCAACTGGCTGGCCCCGTGGCAAGTGGTCGACGGGCGGTCAAACGTGAAGTTTCATTCGCTTCTGGAACCACTCTTCACTCCTTGAGTGGTCGCTCACGTGCGTACCGGTTGACACGATCGTGGATCCGGTACGTCACTGTGAGTGTATAGGAGATTACAATTTGAAGCGTGTTCTGCAGTGCTCCCCGGTCGGAGTCGCCCGTACGGCGGTCCTGATCGCTGCCGCCCGCGCCAACGAGCAACGTCATCTCCACCGCCTCTTCGACGATCCCCTGGCCGCCGGACTCGTGGAGGCCGCCGGCTCCGCGAACGACCTCAACGGCGTCCGCACCCTCGCAGGCGACCACTTCGTCCTGCGCACCCGGTATTTCGACGACCAGCTCCTCGGTACGGCCCAGCCCCAGGTCGTGATCATGGCGGCCGGCCTTGACACAAGAGCGTTCCGGCTGAAGTGGCCACCAGGCACAAGACTCTTCGAACTCGACTTACCCGGTCTCCTCGAGTTCAAGGAGGACGCTCTGCACAACCTGGGTGCCCAGCCCACCTGCGACCGGGTCGTCGTCCCCTGCGACTTGCGTGAGGACTGGGCGACAGCGCTGATCCACGCTGGACACGACCCGAAAAGGCCCACGGCATGGCTGCTGGAGGGCCTTTTCATGTTTCTGCCGCCGGACGCGGGCGAGCAGCTCATGTACTGGGTGAGCGCGCTGTCCGCCCGCGGCAGCACGCTCGCGCTCGAACACGTCAACCGGGCCTTCCGCGACCTGCCGCAGATGAGAGCCGTGCACGAGCGGTTCGACGCGCTCGACGCCCGATGGCGCTCCGATGTGGAGGACCCGGTCGAGTGGCTGGACGGGTACGGCTGGGACGCCACCGTGACGCACCAGGTCGACCTCGCCGCCCGGCACGAACGCCCGGTACCGGCGATCACCGACCCGCGGAAGGTCGGTGATGCGCGCATCTGGCTGGCCTCCGCCGTCCGCACGGTCTGACAACACCAGGTAACGAAAGGTGAGCGTCGTGCGGATACTCCCGCGACGAGCAGGCCAAATCGGGCGAGGTGGGGCACGTGGAGCGAGGGTTCCGGCCGGTTACCGAACGAGCGCACACCGCCACCAGCGGCAACGGAACATGGGCGGTGCGCGAACGCGCGACCGGCAGTGCGACGATATTGAGTATGAAGGCACGCGTGCTCGTCGTCGATGACGACCCCGCCCTGGCGGAGATGCTGACGATCGTGTTGCGCGGGGAGGGCTTCGACACCGCGGTTGTCGCCGATGGTGCCCGTGCCCTGCCCGCGCTGCGCGAGCTCAAGCCCGATCTCGTGCTGCTCGACCTGATGTTGCCGGGCATGAACGGCATCGACGTCTGCAAGGCGATCAGGTCCGAGTCGGGCGTGCCGATCGTGATGCTCACCGCCAAGAGCGACACGGTCGACGTGGTGCTGGGCCTCGAGTCCGGCGCCGACGACTACGTGGTCAAGCCGTTCAAGCCCAAGGAGCTGGTGGCCCGCATCCGGGCGCGCCTGCGGCGGACCGAGGCCGAGCCGTCCGAGGTGCTGCAGATCGGCGACCTCACGATCGACGTCCCCGGCCACGAGGTGTTGCGCGAGGGCAGGCCGATCCAGCTGACGCCGCTGGAGTTCGACCTCCTCGTGGCGCTGGCCCGCAAGCCGCGCCAGGTGTTCACCCGCGAGGTGCTGCTCGAGCAGGTGTGGGGCTACCGCCACGCCGCCGACACGCGCCTGGTGAACGTCCACGTGCAGCGGCTGCGCTCCAAGGTCGAACGGGACCCGGAGCACCCTGAGGTGGTGTTGACTGTTCGCGGTGTCGGGTACAAGGCCGGCCCTCCGTGACAGGTGGCGTATGAAGTTCGTTCGGCCGGTCGTCGCGAAGGCGCAGTTCCTCGTCGAGGAGGCGCGCAAGCGGTGGGCCGCGTTTGGTGACCTGTGGCGTCGTTCGCTGCAGTTGCGCGTCGTCGTGTCCACACTCGCGCTGTCGTCCGCCGTGGTGTTCGTGCTGGGCATGGTCCTGCAGATGCAGATCACCAACCAGCTGCTGAGCACCAAGGACGAGGCCGCGGTGCGGCAGGCGATGGCCTCGCGCGCCCTGATCCAGTCGGACCTCGTCGGCCTGAACCCCGGCCCGGACAGCGTGCAGACGCGGTTCACCAGCGCCATCAACAAGCTCGCTGTCGGTGGCTCCGGTACGGACGCCACGACGGCGGGTGCCGGTGCGTTCGAGCCCGTCCTGGCCGACGGGCTCGGGTCCGCCGGTGCCGGGCGGGTGCCGTTCGTCGGCAAGCTCGAGGACGTGCCGCGCGCCCTGCGCGACATGGTCGAGAACGGCGCCGAGGGCACCCAGATCCACACGGTGCAGCGCGACGGCACGCCGACCACGCTCTTCGTCGTGGGCCTGCCGATCAGCACGTCCGCGCGCTCGATGCAGCTGTACCTGATCTTCCCGCTGACCGCGGAGCAGCGCACGGCCGAGGTCGTGCAGTCGACGCTGGCCGTCGGCGGCATCGTGCTGCTGATCCTGCTCGCGCTCATCGCGAACCTCGTGACACGCCAGGTGGTCCGGCCGGTCAGACAGGCGGCCGAGGTCGCGGAACGGTTCGCGGACGGCACCTTGCACGAACGCATGCACGTCGTCGGCGAGGACGACGTGGCGCGCCTGGCCGAGTCGTTCAACGAGATGGCCGAGTCGATCCAGGCCCAGTTCAAACAGCTGGAGGAGTTCGGCCAGCTGCAGCGCCGCTTCACCTCGGACGTCTCGCACGAGCTGCGCACACCGCTCACGACCGTGCGCATGGCCGCGGACGTCCTGCACGCCTCGCGCGAGCAGTTCCCCGCCGGGCTCGCCCGCTCCACCGAGCTGCTGGTCGACGAGCTGGACCGGTTCGAGTCGCTGCTCGGCGACCTGCTGGAGATCTCGCGACTGGACGCCGGTGTCGAGGAGCTGACCGCGGAACAGGTCGACATCCGCGTGCTGGCGCGCCGGGCACACGACTCGGTGCGCGCGATCGCGACGACCGCCGGTTCGCCGGTGGTGCTGGACCTGCCGGACTCCGAGCTCACCGCAGAGCTCGACTCCCGGCGCGTGGAACGGATTCTGCGCAACCTGCTCGCCAACGCCATCGACCACGGCGAGGGCCAGCCGGTCGAGCTGACCATGCGCGGCAACGACGACGCCGTCGCGATCACCGTGCGGGACCACGGGGTCGGACTCCGCCAGGGCGAGGCCGAGCTGGTGTTCAGCCGGTTCTGGCGTGCCGACCCGTCGCGCAACCGCCGCACCGGCGGCACCGGTCTGGGGCTGTCGATCTCGCTGGAGGACGCGCGGCTGCACGGCGGCTGGCTGGAGGCGTGGGGCGAGCCGGGCCACGGCGCCGTGTTCCGCTTGACGCTGCCGCGCAGGCACGGCGAGGAGGTGCGCGAGAGCCCGCTGCCGCTCGCGCCCGCGATCGCGCTCGAACCCGTTGCGGTGGTTGAGGAACCGGTCGTCGCGGATGAGCTGGACGAGGTCGAGCTGACCCCGGAGGAGATCACCTGGCAGCCCGCGGAGCCCGTCGACGGGGCACCCGCGGAGAAGTCGGCGGACGAGGTTTCGGAGGAAGTGCGGTGAAGCGACTGGCGTTGCTGGTGCTCGTCCTCGTGACCTTGACGGGGTGCGCCGCGATCCCGACGAACACCCAGCCGAAGCCGATCGGGTCGAAGGACAGCAAGGTCACCAACACGATCAAGGCTCCGGAACCGCGGCAGAACATCGAACCGATCGTGCTCGTGCGCGACTTCATCGAAGCGACCTCGAACCCGGACAGCAACTACGCGGCCGCCCGCGCGTACCTGACGCCCGAGGCCGGCGAGAAGTGGAACACCAAGAACCCGTACATCATCGAGACGTCCTACTCGACGGTGCCGCCGGCGCAGGCACCGCAGGACAAGACGACCTCCGTGTTGCTTCAAGGCAAGGCCGTCGGCCGCCTGGGCAACGACAACGCGTTCGTGCCGGAGCTCGGTGACGTCCAGCTGCCGATCAAGCTGGAGCGCAACAGCGAGAACCAGTGGCGCATCTCCGAGGCTCCACCCGGCGTGTACCTGCCGATGAGCGTTTTCAACAACAACTACCGCAGGGTGACGCTCTACTTCTACAACCCGGAGTTCACCGTCCTGGTGCCGGATCCGCGCTACGTGGTCGTGCCTCCCGCGACGAGCATCCCTTCGCGCGTCACGGAACTGCTCATCAAGGGCCCCGGCGACGCGGTGCGCGACACGCTCGTGAGCGCGCTCAGCCCGGACACCGACGTCTTCGCGGAGACGCAGGAAGCCGACGACGGGGCGCTGGAGGTCAACCTCACCAAGGTGGGCAAGGACCTGACGCCCGAGAAGCGCAAGCAGATCGTGGCGCAGGTGGTGAAGTCGTTCTCCGGGGTCACGACTTCGCGGGTGCGCGTGCTCGTCGACGGTCAGCAGATCCTGCCGGACCAGCGCGACTACCGGCCGTCCGACGTGTCGGCGACCGCGGGCGAATCGTTGCTGGCTTTGAATGCGAACCTCCAGGGCATGGTCGTGATGAACGGGGCGATCAAGTCGCTGTCCGACGGCAACCCGATCAAGGGACCCGCGGGCAGCGGTTCGTACGGCGTGGTGAGCGCGGCGCAGTCGCTCGACGGTTCGAGGCTGGCCGTGGTCTCGCGGGCGGGCGGCGGAATGCGCTTGCGCGTGGGGGAGCTGGAGCAGGACCTGTCCGAAGTGGACCTCCGCGCGACGATGCTCAGCAGACCCACGTGGCTGCTCTCCAGCGGGCCGACGGAGCCGGCCGCCGAGGTGTGGACGGCGGTCGACGGAGCCTCCGTCACCCGCGTGACCCGGTCCGACAACGGCAGCTGGTCCGCCAAGGGCGTCAACACCACCGACATCGAGCCGCTCGGCCGGATCAGCGAACTGCGGCTGTCGCGCGACGGCGCGCGGGCGGCGCTGGTGATCGGCGGCAAGCTCTACGTCGCCTCCGTGGTGCGCAACAACCAGGACGTGGCGCTGCGGTCACCGCGGCCGGTGCAGCCGTCCGCGCTGGCGTCGGGCGTGCAGTCGGTCGACTGGCTCTCCCAGGACGTGCTGGTGGTCTCCTCCTCTCTGCCCTCGCTGCCGGTCACCAAGGTCTACGCGGACGGGTCCAGGCTGGACCGCTACAGCCAGTCGAACCTCACCGTGCCGGTGACCTCGGTGGCCGCGGCGCCGGCCAGGCAGGTGCAGGTGATCGACCCGACCGGCCTGTGGTCCGCGTCGGACATCACCGATGTGTGGAAGTCGAGCTCGATCCGGGTGTCAACGGGCGCGCAGGTCTTCTACCCGGGTTGATTCACCGCGGCTGGTTCGGCCGGGCGGAGGTCAGTGCGAGCACGGCGTCCGTGCGCACTCCTGCCCGGCGCAAGGCACGAACGCAGGCCGACGCCGTCGCGCCCGTGGTGATCACGTCGTCGAGCAGCACCGTGGTGCCCGGTTGCGGTCTGCCGTGGACCTCGACCCTGCCTTCGAGATTCCGTCTTCGTTCGGCGGGGCTCAGTCCGACCGAGTCGCTCACTCCGGCAGCGAGCCGGAGGACCTGAGCCACGTTCGCGACCTGGACGGCCCGCGCGATTCTCAGCATGTGGTCGCCGCCCCTGTCGCGCGCCGCGCTGCGCCGGGACGGTGCGGGCACGAGCGTCCACGGCCGCGGGCCCGCGGACACCAGCGCCACCGCCACCATGGCGCCGAACCACGCCACAAGCGCCCGTGCGCCACGCTCCTTGAAGGCGAGCACGAGTTCCCTTGCCGCGCCCCGATAGGCGGCCAGCGCCCACACGGGCGGCCCGACACCGGGCACCTGGATCCGTGCCGGCGGCCCGAACTCGTCGAGACACGTGGCGCAGCAAGCGGTGCCGGGGCGGTCGCAGCCGGCGCAGGAGGACGGGAGGAGCAGATCAAAAGCGGTCATGGCACAAGCATGGCGAGGGGGTCTGACAAAAATCGCGGCCGGCGTTCCGGTGTCTCGACTGGGGACTTTCGGCACCGCCCACAAGGGTGAAGTTCTTGTCGCGTTGTCGATCACCGGTGGGTCCAGGTTGGACGCATCAGCCCAGCTCGCCGCCAGTTCTGTAACGACGTCCCAAGATCCGGAAACCTGTTTCGTCCGTTCGGCCCGGCCTCTGTTGAGCGGATGTTTCGGAACTGAGGGGTCCACACGTCGCCGTCTCAGCTGGTGCCGGGACCGGCCGTGGGTGCACATGCGGCGCGCGGCGCTGTGGGGGCGTCGGGACGACCCGATCCGCCGGTCCGAGTTAACGATTATTCACATGTGGATCTGACCAGCGGTTATTACTGGAAATGCTGGGTATGCCCGCCGCTGCGTTGATCAACGCTCTTGTCCGTGATTGGGCGAAATCGCCCGTTCGGCCAGGCGTGACTGGGTCGTGATCAGGCATCGGCTCCCATCACTTCGGTTGCAAGAAGTGTGGTCCCGTCCCAGTTCGTGCTTCGGACTCGATCTCTTCGAGGTTTCGGGAACATGACGCGGGGGTCGGCCGTTGGCTGGGTATGAGGCCACGACTGGATCCGTTCGACGCAGCGAGACTGCCGTCGAGTGCCGGTCCGGCGCTGGGCCGTACGGGTGAGCAACATGCCGGTGGGCAGGGTTCGTGGCACGCTCGGGACACGACTGGCAACGCGCTGTCGTCGCGCTGCGTAGTCACCAAGAAATCTCGTCGTTCCCCCGGCAAGGGGGCTTACGCGACGGTGAATCCCAAGCTAACGTGCACCGCTATCAGCGTTCCCGGCCCACGGGGAGGAGGCGAACAGCCCATGACCCTGGCGCCGTGAGACCTGCCGAGGACGACCCTCAGCGACACAGCCGCGATCCAAGATCGCCACGGCGCCCGAAATCAGTCCAGCCATAGCTCGCAGCAAAGCGAGGGAGGTCGTGTATGGACATCGTCGTTAAGGGCCGCAACGTCGAGGTGCCCGATCACTACAGGGTTCACGTCGCCGAAAAGCTGGCCCGGCTTGAGCGCTACGACCGCAAGGTCATCCGCTTCGACGTGGAACTTTTCCACGAGCCGAACCGCCGACAGTCGAAGAACTGCCAGCGGGTCGAAATCACTGGCAAGGGACGTGGACCCGTGGTCCGTTCCGAAGCCTGCGCGGGTGACTTCTACGCCGCGCTCGATTCTGCGGTCGCGAAGCTCGAGAACCGCCTGCGTCGGTCGCACGACCGCAGGCGAGTCCACCACGGGGCGCGCGCCCCGATCTCGGTGGCAGAAGCGACAAGCGGACTGGGGGATCTCTCCTCCGCTGGCGAAAGCATGACGTCACGCCGCGCGAAGACCGCGGTGCTCGACGCACCCGAGGCCGACTACGAGGGCATGGCGGAAGTGCCCGCGCAGCGGTGGGACGACGGCCTCGAGGACAAGTTGCCCGGACGCGTCGTACGCGAAAAGGAGCACGCCGCCAAACCGATGACCGTCGACCAGGCTCTCTACGAGATGGAACTGGTCGGACACGACTTCTACCTGTTCGCCGACACCGACAGCGGGCGCCCGAGCGTCGTTTACCGCCGGAAGGGATTCGACTACGGCGTGATCAGGCTGGCCTGACCCGGTAACTACACACACCCACCTTCGACCGCCGCCGCCCCGCACCCCTCGCGTGCGGGGCGGCGGCGTGCGTCTACCGCCGGTCGGCCGCATTCCACTCATGGGCGTTCACCGTCAAGGTGAAGTTGGCCGGACCAGGAACCTTCACGCGGGCCTCATGCGTTCACCACACCAGTAGCCGAGGTGGCGGCAGGCCCTCGCGGATGGGGCTGACCTGCGTATACCAGGTCACAAGGCCCAATCCGCCTGTGTCTGTGCGCACATCTTGGCGACTTGCCTACGATGGGCAGGGGAAAGGCGTCCGACGTGGGCGCGCCGCGATACAGGTGATGAGGTCTATCCAGATGGTGCTGTCCCGACTGCTCCGCTCCGGCGAGGGCAAGATGCTCAAGCGCCTCCGCAACATCGCACACGCCATCAACGGCCTCGAAGATGACGTGGTCGACCTCTCCGACGCCGAGCTGCGCGCCAAGACCGAGGAGTTCAAGAAGCGCCATGCCGACGGCGAGTCGCTCGACGAGCTGCTGCCGGAGGCGTTCGCCGTCGCCCGCGAGGCCGCGAAGCGGACGCTGGGTCAGCGCCCCTACGACGTGCAGCTCATGGGTGGCGCGGCGCTGCACCTCGGGCAGATCGCCGAGATGCGCACCGGTGAGGGCAAGACGCTGACCTCGGTCATGCCGGTCTACCTCAACGCCCTCGCGGGCAAGGGCGTGCACGTCATCACGACGAACGACTACCTCGCCAAGCGCGACGCGGACTGGATGGGCCGTGTCCACCGGTTCCTGGGACTGAGCGTCGGCGCGATCCTCTCCGAGATGACGCCCGAGCAGCGGCGCGCGGCGTACAACTCGGACATCACCTACGGCACGAACAACGAGTTCGGCTTCGACTACCTGCGCGACAACATGGCGTGGAGCCTGGACGAGTGCGTGCAGCGCGGCCACTACTACGCGATCGTCGACGAGGTCGACTCGATCCTCATCGACGAGGCCCGCACCCCGCTGATCATCTCCGGCCCCGCCGAGCAGTCGGCGCGCTGGTACACGGAGTTCGCCCGGCTCGCCCCGCGCATGCGCGGCATCGACGTCACGCAGCTCTCCCAGAAGGACCGCATCGAGGTCGTCGAGGAGAAGTCGAAGTCGTACCACTACCAGTACGACGAGAAGAAGCGCACCGTCGCCGTCACCGAGCTCGGTGTGGAGTTCATCGAGGACCAGCTCGGCATCGACAACCTCTACGAGGCGGCCAACACGCCGTTGGTGGGCTACCTGAACAACGCCCTCAAGGCGAAGGAGCTCTACAAGCGCGACAAGGACTACATCCTGCGCAACGGTGAGGTCATGATCGTCGACGAGTTCACGGGTCGTGTGCTCGCCGGCCGCCGCTACAACGAGGGCATGCACCAGGCCATCGAGGCCAAGGAAGGCGTGGAGATCAAGGCGGAGAACCAGACTCTCGCCACGATCACCCTGCAGAACTACTTCCGCCTGTACGAGAAGCTCGGCGGCATGACCGGTACCGCCGAGACCGAGGCGGCCGAGTTCCACCAGACCTACAA
This sequence comes from Lentzea atacamensis, assembly GCF_003269295.1. Classification (GTDB taxonomy): domain Bacteria; phylum Actinomycetota; class Actinomycetes; order Mycobacteriales; family Pseudonocardiaceae; genus Lentzea; species Lentzea atacamensis. The sequence continues at coordinate 1,095,497 of NZ_QLTT01000002.1, forward strand.
GCTGGGCGTCGTGCCGATCCCGACGAACCGCCCGCCGCAGCGCAAGGACATGCCCGACCTCGTCTACAAGAGCGAGGAGGCGAAGTTCGACGCCGTCGCCGACGACATCGCCGAGAAGCACGCGAAGGGCCAGCCGGTCCTGATCGGTACCACGAGCGTCGAGCGCTCCGAGTACCTCTCGAAGCTGCTGGTGCGCAAGGGCATCCCGCACGAGGTCCTGAACGCGAAGCACCACGACCGCGAGGCGCTGATCATCGCCAAGGCCGGCCGCAAGGGCGCCGTCACGGTCGCCACGAACATGGCCGGTCGCGGTACCGACATCGTGCTGGGCGGCAACCCGGACATCATCGCCGACCACGAGCTGCGCGAGCGCGGCCTCGACCCGGTGGAGACGCCGGAGGAGTACGAGGCCGAGTGGGCCAAGGTCGTCGAGGAGCTGACGATCGCCGGCAAGGCCGAGGCCGACGAGGTCCGCGCGGCAGGCGGTCTCTACGTGCTCGGCACCGAGCGCCACGAGTCGCGCCGCATCGACAACCAGCTCCGCGGCCGCACCGGCCGTCAGGGCGACCCCGGCGAGTCGCGCTTCTACCTGTCGCTGCAGGACGAGCTGATGCGCCGCTTCAACGCGTCCATGGTCGAGATGGTCATGACGCGCCTGAACGTGCCGGACGACGTGCCGATCGAGCACAAGATGGTCACCCGCGCCATCCGCAGCGCGCAGACCCAGGTCGAGCAGCAGAACTTCGAGATCCGCAAGAACGTCCTCAAGTACGACGAGGTCATGAACCGCCAGCGCACGGTGATCTACGCCGAGCGCCACCGCGTCCTCGCGGGCGAAGACCTGAAGGAACAGGTCGAGCACATGATCGTCAGCGTCGTGGAGGAGTACGTCAACGGTGCCACGGCCGACGGCTACGCCGAGGACTGGGACTTCGACAAGCTCTGGACGGCACTCAAGACCCTCTACCCGGTCTCGCTGGACCCCGACGAGCTCCTCGAGTCCGATGAGGACATCACCCGCGAGCACCTCCGCGAGGTCCTCGTCGAGGACGCCCTGCAGGCGTACCGCAACCGCGAGGCCGACATCGACAGCCGAGTCGGCGAAGGCGCCACCCGCGAGCTGGAGCGCCGCGTCCTGCTGTCGGTCCTCGACCGCAAGTGGCGCGAGCACCTGTACGAGATGGACTACTTGAAGGAGGGCATCGGCCTGCGCGCCATGGCGCAGCGCGACCCCCTCATCGAGTACCAGCGCGAGGGCTTCGACATGTTCAACGCGATGCTCGACGCGTTGAAGGAAGAGACCGTCGGCTTCCTCTTCAACCTCCAGGTGGAAGCGGCAGAACCGGAGCCCGCGCAGCCCGAGGTCCCGGTCTCCCTGAGCACCACCCCGCAGGCGCTTCCGCAGACCCCGCAGAGCGGCTCCCGGGCCCGTGCCCGCGCGGCGGCCGCGGCCCAGCAGCAGCGTGAGCAGCAGGCCCAGGCTCCGGCAGGTCCGGCCATGGCCCAGTTGTCCAGCGGCAACGCCATCCCGCCCGCCCTGCGCGGCAAGGGCCTCGGCGGCCCCGGCGAGCAGCGCCTGACCTACAGCGGCCCGGCGGAAGACGGCGGCGTGGAGCAGCACGGCGAGTCCAACGGTGCCGGCCAGCAGGGCGGCACCCGCAAGGAGCGTCGCGAGGCGGCACGTCAGGCGGCCAAGGGCAACCGCAACAAGCGGCGCTGACCGCAGCACGACCACGTGGGCCGCGTTCCTCCGGGAGCGCGGCCCACGCGTCGTTTCGGAGGCTGCCTCACTCGAGCACCGAGAACGTGGTCAGCCACCATCGGCCACTCCGATGCTCAGCCCGAGCCGCGACGGCAAACGCCCGGCCCTCCCGCAGAATCGTCACGGAAATCTCCGCGACGAACCGGGACGGATGACAAACCCGAGGAGCCCGAACCATCCGGGTGGCCCGCACCCGGACCGTTCCGCCCAGCCGAGCAGCCAGCCCGGGGACCGCGACCTCCCGCAGCAACCGTCTGGACCGCCGGCCGTCCAGCACCTCCAGAACCACCCAGACCAACCGAGCGGCATCCAGTTCAGGCGACGGCGGTTCCGGTACCGGAACCCAGACCGGCCGTGGCCGAGGCCGGGGGATGACAGCCGGCATTCCGACCGGCGGCTCGTAGGCGGGCAGGCGACGAACAACTGGGGGCATGCCGAACCAGGCGCGACACCCGGCGACATCGGGACACGGTCCACCCGGAAGTGGGTACCGTCCACAAGGTGTTGAAAGCCCTGGTGCTCGACTACGGCGGCGTTCTGACCGATCCCGGCGAGGACAACGCCGCGGAACCCCCGCTGCTCACCGCGCTGCGCAAGGCCAGGGAACAGGGTCTGAAAACCGCCCTGCTGTCCAACGCGGACGGTTGGTGGCAGCCGCCGGGAACGTGGCAGGGCCTCTTCGACGCCACGATCATCAGCGGCGAGGTGGGCCTGGCGAAGCCGGACCCGGAGATCTACCTCCTCACCGCGACGAGGCTGAACCTCGAACCTGGCGAGTGCGTCTTCGTCGACGACCTCGCGATCAACGTCAGGGGTGCGGCGGCAGCGGGCATGGTCGGTGTCCACCATCGGTCGACACGGTCCACCCTCGAGGAGCTGGAAATCCTGCTAGCGATAGCACTCTGCGATTGAGGGTTCACCCCGCAGCGTAATTGCCCATTATTCGGCTGCGCACTACCGTCAATTGGGCAAGTAGTCGAATGCTTAGGGGAGAAAATGCGAAGAATTGTCGCTTGTGTTGCAGTCGCCATTGCAGCCACGGCAATTGCATCACCCGCCCAGGCGCAGGAGCGTGGTTGCTACGAGGAATACCTGAGGGACGGGCGCAGCGTCGAGGTCTTCTGCGACGAAGGGCGGCCAGGACGCTTCCGGGCCGTCGCCCACTGCTCCAACGGCCTGGGCACCTGGGGCCAGACCGGCAGCATCGGCCGGGTCAGGGGCGCGTCCTCGGTCGCGGTGTGCACGTCGTTGCTCGGGTATCCCCGAGTCGACGGGTATCACGTCTATTGGCTCTGAGCGCGGCGCACCAGTTCGAAGCAGAGCACGGCTGCGGCTGATGCCACGTTCAACGATTCCACGCCTGCCGCCATCGGAATCGACAGCCACGACGTGATGTGCGGACGCACGTCGTCGGTGATTCCGGACGTTTCACTGCCCAGGACGAAGGCGGCACGCGCCTCGAAAGAAGCAGAATAAATCGTGTCGGACGCGTGGGAATCCAACGCGTAAAGCGGAAAGCCTGACGCGCGCAACAATGCCGAGGCCTCCGCCGCGGTGCCGCAGCGCAGCACGGGCGCTCGGAATGCCACCCCGGCGGAGGCCTTCACCACGAGCGGGTCGATCGACGCGACACCTCGGCGCGGCACCACGATGCCGTCGATGCCGGCGGCGGTCGCGGTGCGCAGGATCATGCCGACGTTGGCGGGCGTGGTGATGCCGTCCAGCACGAGCACGGACCGCAGCGAACCCTCCTCCAGCGCCAGGGCGAGCGGCTTCATGCGGGGCGCGACCACGTCGGCGAGCACGCCCTGGTCCTGCTTTCCGTTGCCCGCCAGCACCTTCACGCGCTGCGCGGTGGCGCGCTGCACGGCGACGCCGCGGGAACGTGCCGCGTCGATGATCTCCCGAGCCGCCGGGCCGCGGGCCGTGTCGGCGAGCACCACCTTGTCCACCGACAACGCCGGGTCGTCCAGCGCTTCCAGCACCGGCTTGCGGCCGTAGACGGTGACGAAACGGTCCTTGGGCGAGATCTCCACAGCAAGAGGGTGACAGAGCCCCGCACGCTCGGCTCAAACGGGTGAAGAGGTGCGCTAGAGCCGTTCGGCCCTTGTGTTTCGGATCATATCAATGATGATCGTCACATGACGGCAGGTATGCGCAGCGTCGCGCAACGTCAACACATTGCGAGCGGCCAGGACTCGGACGTGTTCATCCGGTCCGACGGCCTGCTCGTCAAGCGCACGCGCACCGGCCGTGACCTGCGGCGCGAGGCCGAGATGATGGTGTACCTGAGCGACCACGGCATTCCCGTTCCGCGCGTGCACGAGGCCACCGCCGACGAACTCGTCATGCAGTACGTGCCCGGCCCGCGGATGTCCGAGGAGATCGGCCGCAAGCCCTGGCTCGCCGGTCAGCTCGGACGGGATCTGGCCGAGCTCCACCACTGTCTCGACGTCATCCCGGCGCCCGGTTTCCTCAGCGGCGAGGGCGACCTTCTGCACCTCGACCTGCACCCCGGCAACGTCGTGCTCGGTCCGGAAGGGCCCGTGGTCCTCGACTGGGCCTGCGCCACGAAGGGCGACCGCAGGCTCGACGTCGCGCTGAGCTGGGTGTCGCTGGCCGTCGCCCGTCTCGCGCCGGTCAAGAAGCTCACGCGGTGGCGGTTCCTCAAGGCGTTCATGGCCAACGTGGACCCGAAGGCGCGCGAGGCGATCCCGGAGGCGGCGCGCATCCGGCTCGAACGCCACGACCGCGACCCCGTGGAACGTGCCGCACTTCAAAAACTCATGGACCCCGATCGCCACTAGGCTGGCGGGCATGCCGGACCGCCTGTCAGCGCTGGACGCCTCGTTCCTGTACCTGGAGGACTCCACGACGCCGATGCACGTCGGCGGAGTGGCGGTCTTCCGACGGCCGAAGGCGGGATTCGACTACGACAAGCTCGTCGACCTCATCGAGCAACGCCTGAGCCTCGTGCCGCGCTACCGGCAGAAGGTCGTGCACGTCCCGGGACGCATCGCGCGCCCGGTCTGGATCGACGACCCGGACTTCGACGTCACCTACCACGTGCGCCGGTCAGCGCTGCCCAAGCCCGGCAACGACACCCAGCTGCACGACCTGGTCGCGCGCCTGATGTCCCGCCCGCTCGACCACTCCCGCCCGTTGTGGGAGATCTACCTGGTCGAGGGCCTCGCGAAGAACCAGACCGCCGTCATCACCAAGACCCACCAGGCCATGATCGACGGCATCGCGTCGCTGGAGATCGGCCAGGTCATGCTGGACGTGTCGCCGTCGCCGCGCACGAACGTCGAGAACCTCTGGATGCCGCAGCCGGAGCCCAGCTCGCTGCAGCTCGTGGCCGACGCGGTCACCGACATCGTGCAGCGCCCCGGCGAACTCGTGGAGAACGTCCGCAGCGCCGCGCTCGACACCGTCGCCACGGTCGAGAAGGTCTTCAACGCCTTCGGTGCCGTGGCCGCCGCCGTCCGCACCGCCGCGACCCCCGCGCCCGGCAGCCCGCTGAACGTCCGCATCACGTCGCCGCAGCGCCGTTTCGCCGTCGCGCGTGCTCAGCTCGACGACCTGCGGTCCGTCCGCAAGGCACACGGCGGCACGGTCAACGACGTGGTGCTCGCGGCCCTGTCCGGTGCGCTGCGGAACTGGCTGCTCAGCCGCGGCGAGAACGTCACCGGCAGCACCACCATCCGCGCGATGGCGCCGCTCTCGGTCCGCGACGCCGACCCGGACTCGGGCAACAACGTCAGTGCCTACCTCGTCGACCTGCCGGTCGGCGAACCGAACCCGGTCGTGCGCCTGCACCACGTGAGCCACGCGATGCGCGCGCACAAGGAGTCCGGCCAGTCCGTCGCCGCAGACGCCCTGGTGAAGGTCTCCGGCTTCGCCCCGCCGACGCTGCACGCGCTGGGCGCGCGGGCGGCCTCGTCGTTCTCGCGCCGCCTGTTCAACGTGATCGTCACAAATGTTCCCGGCCCGCAGGTGCCGTTGTACGCGGCGGGCGCGAGAATGACCGAGATCTTCCCGGTCGTCCCGCTCGCCAAGAACCAGGCACTGGCCATCGGGGTGACGTCGTACGACGGCGGTGTTTACTTCGGACTGAACGGCGACCGCGACGCCATGTCCGATGTGGACGTTCTCGCGACCATGGTCGAGGAGTCGGTGGAGGAACTGATGGGGACGGCGAGCGGTTCATGAGGGTCTACATCCCGGCCACGGTGTCGATGCTGCGCACGTTCGTCGACAGCGGCGAGCTGACCCCGATCGGCGGCACGGCGTTCGCGCTGACGCCCGCCCTGCGCGAGTCCTACGCGGCGGGCGACACCGAGGAGCTCGAATACGCCGCGATGCTCGACGCCGCCCGAGCCTCGCTCAGGCTGCTGGCGGGCGACGAGAAGACCGAGCCGCGCCGCGCGGTCATCGCCGTGGACGCCGACGACGTGACGCTGCGCCCCGACCTCGACCACTCGGTCGTGAAGGTCGCCGGCTCCGTCACGCTGAAGGACGTCGCGTCCGTGCACCTGGACACGTCCGAGGCCGAAGAGGACGTCCGAGCGGCCGCCGAGGTGGTCGACGCCGCCGACATGGGCGACCCGGACGCCGAGTTCACGCTGGGCAGCGCCGAGGACCACGAGCTGGCCTGGTACGCCCCGCAGGAGCTCGCCTTCGTGCTCGAACTCCTCTAGTCGCGGCGCTGGTCGAACACCTCCGGCATCGGCTGGAACCCCGCTGCCCGGTAGGTGGCGACCGCACCGACGTTGGAACTCGGCGTGCAGACGAGCGCGATGGACGAACCGAGCTCCTGGAGGGTTTTCGCCGCCGCGATGGTGATGGCCTTGCCGAAGCCCTGGCCGCGGTGGTCCCGGTGCACGCCCATCGGTTCGAGCAGGCCGGGTTTGCCGGGGCCCGCCGACCACACGGTCACGGCTGCCACCGGCTGGTTCCCGGCGTGGGCGACGAGGCTGCGGGCGTCCTCGTACGGGCCGTTCGCCATGTTGTGCCAACGGTCCGCGGTGAAGGTCGACCTCTCGAACGACGCCCTGATCACGTCGGCGTGCACGTGGGCCCGGTCGGGGCCGATCACCTCGATCTCCACGCCGGGATCTTCGACCGGCGATGAGAGGTCGCGGCGCAGCGGGGTCCACGGTACGTCGGACTGCCAGCCGTTCTGGAACATCAGCTCCTGGAAGCGGGTGTGCTTGGGGGACTCGATGTAGACCTTGCCCGCCGGAAGCACGCCGCGGGCCGGGTCGCTCACGTCGGCGGCGAGCCGCTGAGCCAGTTCCTCGTCGTGGTGGGCGTCCGGGGCGATGGTGAAGCGGAGCAGGTCCGGCTGGTCCAGGAAACCGACCGCGAGGATCCGGCCGTCACGGCTCCAGGTGCGGACCGTGGCGGCTGTCGCCTCGGCGCCGAGCCGCCAGGCCCAGCCGATGTCCCCCGGATGCAGCTGCATGGGCGCGTCGTCGTGCTGCCACTCGCGGAGGGCCTGCACGGCCGCGGTCAGCTCGTCGACTTCCGGCGTTCGCAACACAGGGCCGATCAGACACCACTGGCTGTCCAGCCGCACCCGGTTTTACATGCCCTCGGCGGGCTCCCACAGCTCGATCCGGTTCCCCTCCGGATCAACACACCACCCGAACCTCCCGAACTCCGAGTCCTCGGTGTCCGGCAGCACCTCAACGCCACGCGCCCGCAGCTTCGCCATCAACGACGGCAGGTCGTCGACGCGCAGGTTCAGCATGGTGCGCTGGTGGGGTTCGCCGATGTAGTCGGTGTCCTGGGCGAACAACGCCATCGTCGTCGTGCCCGGACGTTCGGACGTCGCCGTGTCGAGCCAGTGGAAGGTGACGGTGCCCTTTTCGCTCATCGGCACGCCCAGGTTGTCGCGGTACCAGGCGGCCAGGCGCGCAGGATCTCGGGAACGCAGGAAAACCCCGCCGATGCCAGTCACCCGCGCCACCCGACGGACCCTACTACCGCGTGCCACGATGGGGGAATGGACGCCGTAACGTCTGCACCCGAACCGGTCAACGAGCCGGTGCACACCTACGCTCCTGGTAGCGCAGAACGCGCCAGTCTGCAGGCGCGCATCTCAGAGCTTGAAGGCATCACCCACGAGCTGACCATGACCATCGGCGGTCAGCAGCGCATGGCTGGTGGCGATCGCATCGACGTGGTTCAGCCGCATGATCACCGGCACGTGCTCGGTGTGACCGCACAGGCGACGAAGTCCGATGTCGCGGAGGCCATGCGAGCTGCCCAGCACGCTGCGCCGGGCTGGCAGGAGCTGCCGTACGACGAACGCGCAGCGGTGCTGCTCAGGGCGGCCGAGCTGCTGAGCGGGCCGTGGCGCGACACGCTCAACGCCGCCACGATTCTCGGGCAGTCGAAGTCCGTGCAGCAGGCCGAGATCGACTCGGCGTGCGAGCTGATCGACTTTCTGCGGTTCAACGTCCACTTCGGGCGGCGGATCCTCGAGGAGCAGCCGGCGAGCAGCCCCGGCGTGTGGAACCGGATGGACCACCGGCCGCTCGACGGGTTCGTCGTGGCGATCACGCCGTTCAACTTCACGGCCATCGCCGGGAACCTGCCGCTCGCGCCCGCGCTGATGGGCAACACCGTGGTGTGGAAGCCGTCGCCGACGCAGCAGCTCGCCGCGCACTACACCATGCGGATGCTCGAAGAGGCCGGTCTGCCGCCGGGCGTGATCAACCTCGTCACCGGCGACGGCCAGGCGGTGAGCGAGGTGGCGTTGCGGGACAGGTTCTTCGCGGGACTGCACTTCACCGGGTCCACGCGCACGTTCAAGGCGCTGTGGCAGACCATGGCGAGCAACCTCGACCACTACCGCGCCTACCCGCGCGTCGTCGGCGAGACCGGTGGCAAGGACTTCGTGCTGGCGCACGCTTCCGCTGACCCCAAGGCTCTCGTCACGGGGCTGGTTCGCGGCGCTTTCGAGTACCAGGGCCAGAAGTGTTCGGCGGCGTCGCGGGCGTACGTCGCGCGGTCGTTGTGGGAGAGCGAGGTTCGTGAACGGCTGCTCGACGTCACGAAGTCCCTGTCGTACGGCGATGTGACGGACCTGTCGGCGTTCGGCGGCGCGGTGATCGACCATCGCGCGTTCGCCAAGCACAAGGACGCGCTGCTGATGGCGTCCGCGTCCACCTCGGTCGAGGTGCTGGCGGGCGGCACGTGCGACGACTCGGTGGGCTACTTCGTCGATCCGACGGTGCTGCTGGGCACCGACCCGCACCACGACATCTTCACGACCGAGTACTTCGGCCCGATCCTCGCCGTGCACGTCTACGAGGACGCGGACTTCCCGAACATCATGGAGACCATCGAGAACTCCACGCCGTACGCCTTGACCGGCGCCGTCTTCGCGCGCGACCGGGCGGCGGTCGCGCAGGCGCACAAGGCTTTGCGGTTCGCGGCGGGCAACTTCTACGTCAACGACAAGCCGACGGGCGCGGTCGTCGGGCAGCAGCCGTTCGGTGGCTCGCGCGGCTCCGGCACCAACGACAAGGCGGGCTCGATCTACAACCTGCAGCGCTGGACGAGCCCGCGTGCCATCAAGGAAACGCTGGTGCCGCCGACGGATCACACCTATCCGCACATGGGCTGAACCCGTGGTTTCCAGCCGGTGGCGTCGGTGAGCTTCGTGCTCACCACCCGCTGCGACCGCGCGAAGACCTCGAACGACGCGGCGAACCTGCCCATGAACTTCGGCAGCCGCGTGATCCCGAGGTCGCGCTTCAACACCGGCGACCCGACGTTGTAGATGCCCGGAGGCGCGTCCAGCACCGCGATGGCCGCGGCTGCCGCGTCTCCGGGGTGCACGACCGACATCCACCCGTCGCCCACGAGCACCGGCGGCGACATGGCCTCGCCGCCCATCAGCAGCCCGATGCGCAGGAACACCCCGCCGGGGTGCCTGAGCACGTTCTGCTGCGCCTGCACCGAGCTCGCGACGTGCCCGACCGGCTTGATGGGCGCTGTCTCGTCGAGCTCGCGGTCGCCGCCGTCCGCGTACACGAACGAGATGCCCTCCTGCACGATCCGTTCGACGCCCGCGCGCTGAGCCGCCTCGACGAGCGCGGCGCTGCCCTCGGTGCGGATGCGGTTGTTCTCCGCCCAGGCACTGGCCATGACCGCCTTCGCGGTGAGCGGGATGCGGGTGGCCAGGTTGATGACGGCGTCGTAGCCCGTGAGCGCCTTCGCGAGCTGCCCTGCGTCGAACATCGAGGTCGTGTGCCGGTCCAGCACCCCCACCTCGTGTCCCGCCGCCCGCAGCCGCGGCACCGCTTCCCGTCCGAGCACACCCGTCGCACCGATCACGAATACCTTCATGACCAGTGGACGAGACAGCGCGTCAGGACGTGACAGGCACTCGGGCGAACGCATCCTTCGCGTGTTCCTGCACGATGGAAGCGACCTGGTCCGCGTTGCCGTCCGGCAGGCGCACGACCACCTTCAGCGACTCGGTCGCGTTGATCGCCACGAGTGTCGTGCACTCCACGCCTTGAGGCGTGGCGGCACACGACGTCGCTGCCGAGTGACCGTCGCCGATCAGCATCTCCACGGCCTTGTCCGGCCGCGCATAAGCGTCCCCGAACGCCACCAGGACCATCATGTCCTTCTCCGTGCCGGGACCCACCTGCATCAGGCAGGACCGCGGGACGGCCGGGTGCGGCTGAGGGCTGCCGAACAACGTCCCGCCGAGGTCCGCGGCGGTGAGCATCTGGCACGGGTCGGCGCCGGCGAGCTTGCGCGGTGTGTCGATGCGCGGCGAGGTCGTGGCGACCGTCGTCGTTGTCGTCTCGGTCGTGGTGCTGGAGGGCGCGGTCGCCACCGGTGCGGCGCTGCAGCCCGTGAGCAGAAGCACGAAGGGCAGCCAGCGCCTCACTTCGGCAGCCTTTCCAGTGCCTTGGCAGCGAGACCCTGGGTGACCTGCCCGACCACGTTGAGGTCGTGGCTGCGCTGGACCACCTTCAGCCCGATCAGCTGACCGTCCCGCGCCTCGACGACGCCCTCACACGTCACGGTCCCGGACTCGTCGGTGCAGCGGCGGGTCATCGGGTGGTCGTTGACCACCGCGCCGTAGCCGCCATCCGACAGCAACGGATGCGACGCGTCCGCGAACTTCTCGGTCCGCAGCGTCAGCCGCACGGTCAGCGAGTCGAACGTGAAGTCGCACGCCCGCTCGCCCTTGGCCGCACCCTTGAGGTTGCCCGCGTCACCGGACGCGAGCAGCGTGCACGGGTCGGTGTCCTCGAACTTCGGGGGAGCGGGCTGTTCCGCGGTGCACGCCGTCAACGCCACCAGCGCGACGAGTCCCAGGTACCTGATCACGACACCAACTCTCGCAGGATCGCGACGATCTTGGTGCGAGCGGCCATCCCGATGTCGTACCCGGGCGGTGTCCGCTCGGCGCTCACCGCGAGGACCCGGTCGGCCGAAAGTTCGGTCACCACGACACCGGTGCCCGTCTGACTCCGCGGGTTGGACGTCACGCCCCACCACCCCGGCCACCAGCGAGAGAACCCCCAGCTGTCTGCTCACGCCGGAAGTGTGACTGACGGGCGCAAGCTCAATCCGCGTGGTCGTCCAGCCCCGCGCGGGACGCGAGCAGCCGCCGCAACGACGTCAGGCGGCCGGGCGCGTCCGGCACCAGTTCGTCCAGCATGCAGCCGGGGTCCTCCGGCGCACCCAGGTGGCCGCAGCCGGGCGGGCACTCCTCCGCGGCCTCCGCGAAGTCCGGGAACGCCTTCACGATGTCGTCCGGCGTGATGTGCGCGAGGCCGAACGAGCGGATGCCCGGCGTGTCCACGACCCAGCCGCCTTCCGGCAGCCGCAGCGCCACGGCCTGCGTCGAGGTGTGCCGGCCCTTGCCGACGCCGGACACCACGCCCACCGCCCGGTTCGCGTCCGGCACCAGCTTGTTGACCAAAGTGGACTTGCCGACGCCGGAGTGGCCGATCAGGCACGACACCCTGTCCGTCAGCCTGGCGCGCAGGGCGGCTGGCTCCTCGTCGAACCGCGTCACGATCACCGGCACGTCGAGCTCGGTGTACAGCGCCAGCAGCTCGTCCGCGGAAGCGAGGTCCGACTTCGTCAGGCACAGCACCGGTTCCAGGCCGCCCGCGTAGGCGGCGACCAGGCACCGGTCGATGAAACCCGTGCGCGGCGGGGGATCGGCCAGTGCGACCACCATGATGAGCTGGGAGGCGTTCGCGACGACGACGCGTTCGAACGGATCGGTGTCGTCCGCGGTCCGGCGCAGCACCGAGGTCCGCTCCTCGACGCGCACGATCCGGGCCAGCGTGTCCGGCTGACCCGACGTGTCACCGACGATGCCGACCTGGTCGCCCACCACCACGGGCGTGCGGCCGAGTTCGCGCGCACGCATGGCGGTGACGATGACACCGGACTCCAGCGCACACGTCCAGCGGCCCCTGTCCACGCCGATCACCATCGCGCTCTCGGCGTCGGCGTGTTCGGGCCGTCTCTTGCTGCGCGGCCGCGTGCCCTTGCCGGGGCGCACGCGAACGTCGGACTCGTCGAGCTTGCGCCAGTCCCGCTTGCTCACTTCAACGCGCCTCCGTGAGCATGGCGTTCCACATGCCTGGGAAATCGGGAATCGTCTTGGTCGTGCTGCCGATGTCGTCCACCGAGACGCCCGGCACCACCAGCCCGACGATCGCGCCCGCGGTCGCCATCCGGTGGTCGGCGTAGGCCTGCCACACCCCGCCGTGCAGCGGCGCGGGTTCGATGATCAGGCCGTCCTCGGTCTCGGACGCGTTGCCGCCCAGCGCGTTGATCTCGTTGACGAGCGCCGCGATCCGGTCCGTCTCGTGGCCGCGGATGTGCGCGACACCGCGGATGACCGTCCGCCCCTCGGCCAGCGCCGCCAGCGCCGCGACCGTCGGCGTCAGCTCGCTCTCGTCGTGCAGGTCGATGTCCAGACCGGACAGCTTCGCGGGGCCGCGCACCGTCAGACCCTCGTCCGACAGCTCGACGGAACAGCCCATCCGCTCCAGGATGTCTCGCACCGCGTCGCCGGCCTGCGTGGTCCTGGCCGGCCAATGCGGAACCGTCACCTCGCCACCGGTCACCGCGGCCGCCGCGAGGAACACCGTCGCGTTCGACAGGTCCGGCTCCACGTGCCACGTGCGCGCGGCGATCGGGCCCGGCTCGACGTGCCACAGGTTCGCTTCGGTCTCCACCCGGACGCCGACCGAACGCAGCGTCTCGACCGTCATGTCGATGTGCGGCAACGAAGGCACGGGCTTGCCGTCGTGGCGCACCGTCACGCCCTTGTCGTACCGCGCACCGGACAGCAGCAGCCCCGACACGAACTGCGATGAGCCCGACGCGTCGATAGTCACCTCGCCACCGGCCAGCGATCCCGTGCCGCGCAAAGTGAACGGCAGCGCGTCGCCCTCGACGTCCGCACCCAGCGAGCGCAACGCACCCAGCACGGTGCTCATCGGCCGCTTGCGTGCGTGCGGGTCGCCGTCGAACCGGATCTCACCCTCGGCGATCGCGGCGGCGGGCGGCAGGAACCGCATGACCGTGCCCGCGAGGCCGCAGTCGACGTCGGCCGGTCCGCGCAACGGGGCGGGCGTCACGTCCCAGCCACCGTCCTCGCGATCGGCGAAACCCACCCCGAGGGAGGAGAGCGCGGCAGCCATCAACACGGTGTCGCGGCTGCGCAGCGGTGCGTGCACCGCGGAGGGCCCGTCGGCCAGTGCCGCGAGCACCAGAACGCGGTTCGTGATCGACTTCGAGCCGGGCACCGGCACGGTCGCGTGGACTGGGCCGGCTGCGCTGGGGGCTGACCAGTGCTGAGTCATGCGTGAATGATCCCGCATGGCCGGTGGCGTGGCTCGCACAGGTGTTCCCGACGTGCGACGATGACGACTTCGGAGGTGATCGGTTTTGTGTGGTAGGTACGCCTCCACCAAGGACCCGGCGCTGCTGGCGGCCGAGTTCGACGCGGTGGACGGAACCGGCGACGAGGCGCCAGGGGCGGACTACAACATCGCTCCCACCAAGCACGTCATGGCGGTGGTCGAGCGCAAACCCGCAGAAGACGCTGCCGAGGTGGAGCGCAGCATTCGCGTGATGCGCTGGGGCCTGGTCCCGCACTGGGCCAAGGACCTCTCCGGCGCGGCCAAGATGATCAACGCCCGTGCGGAGAGCGTGCTGGAGAAGCCCGCCTACAAGCAGTCCGCGATGAAGCGCCGCTGCATCCTGCCCGCCGACGGCTGGTACGAATGGCAGCCGGGCGAGGGGCGCAAACAGCCGTACTTCATCACCCTTGGCGACGGCGCTTCGCTCGCGATGGCCGGCATCTGGTCGGTGTGGTGGAAGGACGACGTCCCGACGGTCACGTGCGCGGTGCTCACCACGGACGCCATCGGCGCGATGACCGAGGTGCACCACCGCATGCCGTTGCTGCTGCCTCGGGACCGTTGGTCGGCGTGGCTCGACCCGACGTCACAGGACCCGTCCGAGCTGCTGGCCCCGGATCCCTCGATTGTCGACGCGCTGGAGTTGCGTCCTGTGTCGATGGCGGTGAACAGCGTGAAGAACAACAATCCGTCCCTGATGGAACGCGTCTCTCTCAACGAAGAAGAGAAGCCCTCACCCACGTTGTTCGAGCTGTCGTGACGACGCTGTTGGTGGACACCCCGCACGGTCCGGCGCGGGCCTCACTGCACTGTGCCCACGAACCGCGCGCGGCACTGCTGCTGGGCCACGGCGCCGGCGGTGGCGTCGAAGCCCCGGATCTGGTCGCCGCGTGCCACGCCGCGAACGCCGTCGGCGTGCACGTGGCCCTGATCGAGCAGCCGTACCGCGTCGCGGGCCGTCGTGCCCCAGCGCCGGCCACGCAGCTCGACACCGCCTGGCTGTCCGTCGTCGACGACCTGGGCGAGCGCTGGTTCGACGGCCTTCCCCTGGTGTTCGGGGGCAGGTCGTCGGGCGCGCGGGTGGCCTGCCGGACGTCGGTCGAGGGGCAGGCGGTGGCGGTGCTGTGCCTGGCGTTCCCGGTGCACCCGCCGGGCAAGCCGGAGAAGTCCCGCCTGGCGGAGCTGGACGGCGTCGAGGTCGCCACCCTGGTCGTGCAGGGCGAGAACGACCCGTTCGGCCTGCCCCCACGAGGCCACCACCGTGAAGTGGTGCTGCTGAAGGGCGACCACTCGCTGAAGGCGTCCGTCGCGGACGTGGGGCGGTTCGTCGGCGAGTGGCTGGACCGCGTGCTGAGGCCGCTGGACTAACGCGCCATCCGTGTCCACGTGTGCCGGCGGCCCCGGACGGCCACCGAGTAGGCGTAGAGCAGCTCGGGGTCGCCCATGCCCGGCAGGAAGCAGTCGCCGATGTGGTGCGCGTCGACGCCGATCTCCTTGGCCGTGAGGGCCAGCTGCGGCACCACGTTGGTGTGCGCGCCTTCCTGCGACGTACCGATCGCGCCCATGACGATCGCGTTCTTCTCGTGGACGGCCGCGACGGCTTCGGCGGCGGCCTCTCTCGTGACACCGGGCAGCGTGCCGGGGATCGGGAGGATGACGCCGTCCGCGCCAGCGTCGACGAGGTTCGCGAGCTTCCGCGCGGTGATCGGCTCCGGGTGACCCGCGTGGTGCATCTTGCCGACCCAGAGCGCGGCGTCGGTCCGGATCTCCTCGGTCGCCCTGGCCATGCCGTCGAGCGAACCGTCGGTGCTGGGGTTGGCCGTCAGCACGATGAGCGCGGCACCGGCGTCGGCGAGCCGCTGAGCATTCGCACGAGTGGCCTTGCGCAGTTCGGGAACGGTGCCCGGCTCCAGGTTGACGCCGATCGGACGGCCGATCTTCTCGGCCAGTGCGTGCAGGCCGGGGAGTTCGCCGAGACCGGGGAAGCGGAACGTCGTGCCGTCCCAAACCCGGTCGATCATGTTCAGCACGATGACATCGGCACCGAACGCGGCCATCAGCTCGGCGTTGTGCACGCCGGTCTGGCCGTCGAACGACAGCGCGGCGCGATCCGCGAACACCTCGGCGACCATGGTCCGTCCCTCGGACGCGGCCACCGCCCTGGTGAGGTCCTGGCCGCGGAGGGCCGCGAGCCCGGTGCGGTCGAGGTCGAGGATGCGCATGCCTGCCTCCCTGAATGGTCTAAACCATGTGGTGGCACTGTACGCAATGGGCTGTGATCACGCCCATGACCGACTTCGACGAGCAGGGCCGCCCGGAACCACCGATGGACGGCGACGAGCTCGCCACCCTGAGCGGTTTCCTGGAGTTCCAGCGCGCCACCCTCGCGTGGAAGACCGCGGGCCTCACCGCCGAGCAGCTCAACGCGACGACCGCGAAGTCGTCGATGACGCTCGGCGGCATGCTCAAGCACCTCGTGTACGTCGAACAGCAGTGGTTCCACGTCGTGCTGCACGACCGCGAGCCGCTGGAGCCGTGGGCGAGCGTCGACTGGAAGGCCGACAACGACTGGGATTGGCACTCGGCCGCTCAGGACAGCCCGGAGCAGCTGATCGCTCTGTGGCAGGAGGAGGTCGACCGCTCCCGCAAGGCCGTCGCGGAAGCCCTCGAAACCGGTGACCTCGGCCAGCTGGCCAAGCATGCGCCGTGGCGGGACGGCCGGGTGCCGAGCCTGCGCTGGATCCTGACCCACATGATCGAGGAGTACTCGCGGCACAACGGCCACGCCGACCTGATCCGCGAGGCGATCGACGGCCAGGTCGGTGAGTAGGCCGATCACCGCGGCGGAGTTCCACGCGGCCGAGGGCGTTGCCGACTGGCGGGTGCTCACCTCGGGCGCGTGTGCGTACTTCCGCGGCACGTTCGACCAGATCAAGCACCTGGTCACGGACACGGCGGACATCCGGCCGGACGGCATCACCGTCCGCCTTCCGCTCACCGAGGCGAGCATCGACGAGGCCCGGCGCATCTCCGCGAGGGCGCGCGAGCTCGGTGCCACCCCGGAACCGGTCCGGCTCCAGCACGTCGGCCTCACCCTCGACGCACTGGTCAGCGCCGGCGTCATGCCGTTCTGGCTGGCGGTGCTCGGGTACGAGCCGGAAGGCGACGAGGACGTCGTCGACCCGCGCGGCCAGGGACCCGGCATCTGGTTCCAGGACATGGACGTGCCGCGAACAGACCGCAACCGCCTGCACATCGACGTGTCGGTACCGCACGACCAGGCAGAGCAACGCGTCCAGCAAGCGTTGCGAGCGGGCGGCACCCTCAAGGACGACAGCCACGCGCCGAGCTGGTGGGTGCTGGCGGACGCCGAGGGCAACGAGGTCTGCATCGCCACCTGGGTCGGACGCTAGGCGCTGATCGACGCCACCACGGCACCGGTCAGCCGCACCAGCTCGGCCGGCGCGATCTCCACCTCGAGCCCGCGCCGCCCGGCACTGCAGAACATCGTGTCGAAGCCCAGCGCCGACTCGTCCACCACGATCGGCAGCCGCTTCTTCTGCCCCAGCGGGGAGATCCCGCCCGCGACGTACCCGGTGGCGCGCTCGGCGTCGGCGACGACGGCCATCTTGGCCTTCTTGCCCTTCAACGCCGCGGCGAGACCCTTGAGGTCGAGCTGCGCGGTCACCGGCACGACGCCGACCGCGAGCTTGCCGTCCACTTCGGCCACGAGCGTCTTGAAAACGCGTTCCGGCACCAGCCCGAGCGCCTCCGCCGCCTCCAGCCCGTAGGACTCGTGGCGGGGGTCGTGCTCGTACGAGTGCAAGGTGTGCGCCACCCGCTGCTTGTCCAGCAGCGCTGTGGCGGGCGTCCCACGTCCGGCCATGCGGAATTACTACCAGCACTTCCGTTGTTACCCAGGACGTGGTGACGAACATGCTCGAGCGGCCCCGCGTAGCATCACTACCGACCCAGGACCATTGGGAAGGGAGCGCGGTGCCCGCCACCGGCACAACGGAGACGACGGCGGAGCGTGCCGCGCGTTTCGAGCGCGACGCGATGCCGATGCTCGACCAGCTGTACTCGGCGGCCTTGCGCATGACGCGCAACCCGGCTGACGCCGAGGACCTGGTGCAGGAGACGTTCCTCAAGGCCTACTCGGCGTTCGAGTCCTTTTCGGAAGGCACGAACCTCAAGGCGTGGCTGTACCGGATCCTCACCAACACCTACATCAACGGCTACCGCAAGAAGCAGCGTCAGCCTCTCCAGCAGCCTACGGACGAGATCACTGACTGGCAGCTGGCGCAGGCGGAGAGCCACACCTCGACCGGGCTGCGCAGCGCAGAGGTCGAGGCACTCGACAACCTGCCCGACAGCGACGTCAAGGAAGCATTGCAGCGGTTGCCGGAGGAGTTCCGGATCGCGGTCTACCTCGCCGATGTCGAAGGCTTCGCGTACAAGGAGATCGCAGACATCATGGGCACCCCGATCGGCACGGTGATGTCCCGGTTGCACCGGGGCCGTCGCCAGCTCCGCGACATGCTGGCCGACGTCGCACGTGAGCGTGGTTTCCTCCGAGGCAACAACGGAGACGGGTCATGAACTGCGGCGAACCCCACGACACCGATTGCTCAGAGGTCCTGTCCGAGGTCTGGTTGTTCCTCGACCAGGAGTGCGACCAGCAGCGCCGTCAGGCCCTGCAGACGCACCTCGACGAGTGCCATCCGTGCCTGGAGCAGTTCGGGCTGGAGGAGCACCTCAAGGCGCTGCTCGCGCGCAAGTGCGGCGGGGATCTCGCCCCGTCGGACCTGAAGGCGCGCATCCGCGCCACGATCGTGGAGATCCGCAGCGAGGGCTGAGCTCTGGCCGCAAACGTAAAGGCCTGGTCACCGAGCTGGTGACCAGGCCTTTTCGCAGCACTCAGGCGTTGGGGCGCTTCCCGTGGTTCGCGCCACCCTTCTTGCGGTCGCGGCGCTTGCGGGCACGCTTCGACATCTGTGTCTCCTAGGATCGAACTGCTTCACCCACACGTCGGCTGGGCCGACCTGCTGGTCACTGATTCAAAATGGTCGGCCCAGCCGACCAGACGAACACAGTGACATCTTGACATGGAGGAGTTCTGAGCACGCTCACGGACCTGCTGGCCGAGCACACGAAGCTCTCCGGTGCCGCCGTCGACCACCTCCAGCTGGTCGTCGCCGAGTGGCAGCTCCTCTCCGACCTGTCGTTCGCGGACTTCCTCATGTACGTGCCGCTGGACAACCAGAAGTTCCTCTGCGTCGCGCAGGCCCGTCCGACGACGGCACCGACCGCGCACCCCGAGGACGTCGTCGGCAGCGAGGTGGCCGCCGAGGAGCACCCGCAGCTGCGCCGGGCCATCGACGAGTCGCGGATCTGCCGCGAGGAGGACCCGCGCTGGCACCTGGGTGTGCCGGTGCGGCGCGAAACCATCCCGGTGCGGCTGGGCGCCCAGGTCATCGCGGTGCTGAGCCGCAGCACGAACCTGGCGGTGCCGCGGGTGCCGTCGCCGTTGGAGATCTCGTACCTCGGCAGTGCGGCCGACCTGTGCCAGATGATCGCGGACGGCACTTTCCCCGCGCCCGAGCCGTCGCCGGACGTGCACACCAGTCCGCGCGTCGGTGACGGCCTGATCAGGCTCGATCCGTCCGGTGCGGTGGTGTTCGCGTCGCCGAACGCGCTGTCGGCGTACCACCGCATGGGGCACGCCTCGGACCTCGTCGGCGTGCACCTGGCGCCGTTGACCCGCAGCCTGATCGGGGACCCGTTCGACGCCACCGAGGTCGCTCAGCGCATAAGGCAGGCACTGGACGGTCAGCCGTCCATGCGCATGGAGGCCGAGTCACGGCGCGGTGCCGCAGTGCTGTTCCGTTCCTTGCCCCTTCGGCCACGTGGCCAGGCCGCAGGTGCGATCGTGCTGTGCCGCGACGTCACCGAGGTGCGCCGGCGTGACCGCGCGTTGATGTCCAAGGACGCCACGATCCGCGAGATCCACCACCGGGTGAAGAACAACCTGCAGACCGTCGCGGCGTTGCTCAGGTTGCAAAGCCGCAGGTTGACGAACCCGGAGGCGAAGGAGGCGCTGGCCGAGTCGGTCCGCCGTGTGACTTCCATCGCACTGGTTCACGAGACGTTGTCGATGTCGGTCGACGAGCGAGTCGATCTTGACGACGTGGTCGACAAGGTGATCCCGATGATGAGCGACGTGGCGGTCACCGAGACCCAGGTGAAGGTCCGCCGCGAGGGCGGGTTCGGGATCGTCCCTGCCGAGATCGCGACCCCGCTGGTTATGGTCCTGACCGAGCTCGTGCAGAACGCGTTCGAGCACGCCTACGCCCCTGGCCAGCGCGGGGAGGTCGTCGTGCACTCCGAGCGGTCCGCCAAGTGGCTCGACGTGACGATCTCCGACGACGGGAAGGGGCTTCCGCCCGGTTTCTCCCTGGAGCGCACCGATCGTCTCGGTTTGCAGATCGTTCGGACCCTTGTCGATTCCGAATTGAGAGGCTCGTTGAGCTTGCGGCGAAGGCCCCGAGGCGGTACAGAGGCGGTCCTGCGCGTACCGCTCAGAGGGCGGCGCTAAACTAACGCCGTGCACACGTGACGACCAGCCTCAGCGGTCTCACGTGGTCATGCGGGAGGGTGTGCAAACAAAAGAAGAGCCCGACACCTGGCACGGTGTCGGGCTCTACTTTTTAGCTGAACTTCGCGGCTAACTGCCTGGTCAGGCGTTGCTGCGAGCCCGCGTACGGGCGTTGCGGCGCTTGAGAGCGCGGCGCTCGTCTTCGCTCATCCCGCCCCAGACGCCGGCGTCCTGGCCGCTCTCGAGCGCCCACGCGAGGCAGTCGGAGACGACGGGGCAGCGGCGGCAGACGGTCTTCGCCTCGGCGATCTGAAGCAGCGCGGGACCACTGTTCCCAACGGGGAAGAACAGCTCGGGGTCCTCGTCGCGGCAGATCGCGCGGTGGCGCCAGTCCATTGGAACTACTCCTCAGCTAGGCGCGCACAAGGGCACGCCGGTTGTCAGCGGTCGTTTTGGGGTGCTTGTGAATGCTTTCACGAACGGCTGGGATGTCAAGGGGTTAGCACTGACCCGGTGAGTGAACTCACCCAAAAGATCGACAGCGTTCACCTGGGGTTTAACGCTCTGCTGTCGCTCGATTGCAGTACATCCCGGGTGGGTACCGAGACAGTCACGAACCGATCACGGACCGTCAAGCCGCTTATACGGCAACAGTCAACGCGTCCGGGACCGCCCGGAACTCCACCGCAGTGGTCGTGCCGAGGAAATCACCGTCGACCTGGAGGTTGGCGGGCTCCTCGCACTTCACTCTTACATAACCGACGTCGTCGCGCCGAACGAGATTCCCGCCCTTGGGATTCCCGGTGGCGAGGACCTGGGCGATGTAGCGGCCGACGGTGGGCACGCGCAGGGTCTTGAGCGCGCTCAGACCCAGGCCTCCGTCGAACGACGTGCTGGGGTTGAGCTGGATCGCCCTGTCGCCGAAGTACGTCCACGGGTCGGTGTTCGAGACGAACACCATGCCGACATCGCCGAACGGCGGCTCTCCGGGCACTTCGACGGTGAAGTGCTGCGGCTTTCGGACGTTCTGCGCATAAGCCCTGACAGCGACGCTCAGATAGAGAGCAGGGCTCGCATTGCGGCCCTTGGCCCGCTTCTTCTCCACACCGGCGACGACGTCGGCGTCCAGGCCCATGCCCGCGTTGAAGGTGAACCAGCGGCTCTTGTCGCCCTCGATGACGTCCGCGAAGACCTGGCCGAGCCCGATCCGGCGCCGGGTGCCGTGCTCGATCGACTGAAGCAGGACGTGGGTGGCCTCGACGGGGTCGCGCGGGATCCCGAGGGCGCCCGCGAAGACGTTCGCCGAACCGCCCGGCACGACACCGATCATCGGCTTGTCGGGCCGTGGGCCGCCACGCAGGACGCCGTTGACCACCTCGTTGACCGTGCCGTCGCCGCCGTGGGCGATGACCAGGTCGAACCCGTCCTCCGCGGCATGGCTCGCGGCGTCCGCCGCGTGGCCGCGGTAGCAGGTTTCGATGATCTCCAGCTTCACGTCGCTGGCGAGTGCGTGCGCCAACACGTCACGGCCTGCCGGCGTGGTTGTAGTCGCCTGCGGGTTCACCACGAGAAGAGCGCGCACTACTGCAGAGTAAGACAGTGCGTGACCGTCAGCGGCGCGCATGTCCTCCCTCAGGGTGGCCCCAGCTTCACGAAAGTGGCGCAAATCTCCCTTCCGCTCGCACCGCGTAGGCCCGCAGCCGAGTGCACCCCGGACGACCGCCGGCTCGCTGAAGGCCCCTTGATCTTCCCTCGCCGGACGTGCCAAGTGAGACCTCCAACCGGGTGGCCTACGATCCGTGACCAGTACAGAACGTGAGGAAAGGTCTCCTGTGACCACTGGGACCCCGGCGCCGCCGCGCGCTGTGCGCACCGCCGCCGTGCTCACCTTGCTGCAGGGCCTGGGCGGGATCGCGCTGGCCGTTGCGCTTGTCGTGCGGGTGATTCAGGGTGCCCCGTCCGCGGGCCCGATACTCGGGGCCGCCGGTGTGCTCGTGCTCTGGTTCGGCGGGGTGATCTTCGCGTCGGTCATGTTGTTCTGCGGTCACCACGGCGCGCGCACGCCCGTCATCGTCACGCAGCTGCTGCTTCTGGGCTGTGCCTGGTACGCGTACGGGCCGTCCGAACAGCAGCTTCTCGGCTCGTTGGGCGGCATCTACTGCGTGGTCGTGCTCGTGCTGCTGTTCACCCGCGACGGTCGTCAGTGGGCCATGGGCCTGGCCGATGTGAACGAAGGCGACAAAGCCGACTAACGGAGGGTGGTCACGGTCACACGATCGAGTGAAGCTGTGCGTGGTTGCTTAACCACTCCCTGCACTCAAGAGGTGACCAACCATGCGTTTGTTGACCGCGATCGCGGGCGCCCTCCTGGCGGCGCTCTCCCTCGCCCCTGCTACGGCCTCGGCCGCCCCCGAGGACCCGGAAATGTCGCCGATGATCATCGGTGGCAGCTACGCGTCGAACTTCCCCTACGCGGCGCGTCTGTTCGCCAACGGGCGGGAGAACTGCTCGGCGACGAAGATCGCACCTCAGTGGATCCTGACCGCTGAGCACTGCGTGGCGTCGACTTCCGCCAGGTACACGTTCCGCGCGGGCAGCCTGGACCAGACGTCCGGCGGCGAGATGGTGACCGGTACTCAGGTCATCAAGCATTCGTCGGCCGACCTGGCACTGGTCAAGGTGACGCCGTCGATGTCCGGCCCGTTCTCCCCGCTCGTCGCGAGCGTTCAGAACGGCCAGACCGTGCAGCTCTACGGCTGGGGCGCCACCTGCAGGAACCAGCCGGAGATCAACTGCCAGTCCCGCTACCTGAAGGTCGCGAACACGCGGGTCACGAGCACCAACGGTCGGGACTACCGCGGTGGCGTCGCGATCAGCGTGTACCGCATCGACGGCATCGCTGCAGGTGGAGACTCCGGCGGCCCGATGTTCGCCAACGGCCGTCAGGTCGGCGTGGCGTCGACCTCGAACCGTGAGACCGTCTCGAACTACACCAGCATCAACCACGCCCCCTACCGCGACTGGATCCGGCGGACCGCGGGCGTGTGACACACCCTGATTGATCAGCGGTAACCCTGCGATGGCCC
Source organism: Lentzea atacamensis (assembly GCF_003269295.1). GTDB lineage: Bacteria > Actinomycetota > Actinomycetes > Mycobacteriales > Pseudonocardiaceae > Lentzea > Lentzea atacamensis. The sequence goes on from NZ_QLTT01000002.1 coordinate 1,118,873, forward strand.
TCGGCTCCGGCCGGGGGCCATCACCGTGCGTGTTCACTAAATGGTGGATGGACACGAACGGAGTAGCCGGTTACCGTGCTGCCAGCGTTCGCGCCGCTCGGGAGCAGGGTGAGGTGCGCAGTGCAGGACGGCCCGAAGCGGGTGACGACAAACGGCGATTCAGAACGCCCAAATGTTGCCCGTCTGTTCGACTACTACCTCGGCGGCGCGCACAACTTCGCGGTTGACCGCGCCCTGGCCGAGGAGAGCATCAAGCGCTTTCCGGTAGCCGAGATGGCCCGCACGATCCGCTCCTTCTCCCGCCGCGTCATACGCCTGTGCGTGGAGGAGATGGGCATCCGCCAGTTTCTGGACCTCGGCAGCGGCATCCCGACCGCCGGCAACGTCCACGAGGTCGCCCAGTCCATCGACCCGTCCTGCAGCGTCGTCTACGTCGACCACGACCCGGTTACCGTGGCCCACGCCCGCACGATGCTGCGCGACAACCTGAGTGCCGCCATCGTCCAGGCCGACGTGCGCGACGTGGGCGCGGTGCTCCGCCACCCGGAAACGCGCCGCCTGATCGACTTCACGAAGCCGACCGCCGTGCTGATGGTCGGCATCCTCCCGTACATCACCGACGAGCCCGCCGGGATGGTGGCGCGCTACCGGGCCGCCCTGTGCGAGGGCAGCGTGCTGGCGTTGACGCACCTGACGAAGGACGTCGAGCCGGGTCTGGTGGACCAGCTGGTCGACCTGTCCGACGGCATGGGCTCCGAGATCGTGCCCCGCACCAAGCAGGACGTGGCGGACTTCGTCTGCGGGCTCAAGCTGCTGGAGCCGGGGCTGGTGCTCGCCGCCCACTGGAGGGCGGACGGCGAGCTGCCCGGTACGTCTGCGGCGGCGGACGCCTCCACCTACGGCGCTGTCGGCGTCATCATCTAGTGGCGTGGCCCGGAGCGTTGCCGGGCGAATTCGCGGTCAGACGGGTGCCGCGAGGTGCCCTGCTGAGCGTGAATCACCCAGCCAACGGTCCGGGTCGCGCCACTAGCTCGTCCTCGCCCGCAGCGCCTGCCCTGACGTCGACGTGCTGTCCGTGACCGACATTCCGCTGCTCTTGCGCCACAGCAGATCGCTCGCGCCGGTGCTCCGTTCCACCTTCACCCCGTTCAGGGAGATGCCGGAAACGCTGTCCGTCGTGAACGCGGGTCGCCCGTCGCCCCTGTCGAACTCCAGGGTGCTGTTCACGAACTTCACGTCGGAAGCGTTGCGGATCCAGAACCCGAACGCCGGTCGCACGCCGAAGATCCGCGGCGGGTACTCACCGGACACCTCCGGCGGCACGCGCGAGGCGTCCGACTCCTTGTGGTTGCCCGGCACCGTCAGCCGCACGTTGTCGAACGTCAGACCGGTGATCTTCGAGTCCGCGCGGCCGGAGATCGTCGACGCGTACTCGGGGTCGCCGGGGATGTCGCGCGGCGCGGTCAGGTTCGTGCCGGTGATGTTGCGGTAGGTGATGTTGCGGATCTTGCCCGCGGGAGGGTTGCCGGGGCAGCGGCCGCGTTTGCCGATGTGGATGAAGATCGGCGAGGCGGTCTTGGTGAGCTGGATGTTGTCGTAGAGCACGTCCTCGATGACCGCGCCGTCCATCGACACCATGCCGAGGCCCGCCTTCGAGGCGCCGGTGACCTTGAGGTTGCGGAACTGGATGTTCTTGAAGCTGCCGCAGGTCTCCGAGCCGAACTGGACGGCGTTGTTCTCCGTCGACTGGATGGTCGAGTCGCGGACGATGTTGTTCTCGCTCAGGAAGGTCTTGCCGGTCGCGTAGTCGCTCTTGAACGCCACCGCGTCGTCGCTGGAGATGATCGTCGAGTTCGACAGCTCGACGTTGGAGCTGTTGATGAAGTTGATGCCGTCGCGGTCGTCAGGGGAGTCGACCGTGATGCGGTCGAGCTTCATGCCGTTGCAGCCGTTGGTGATGATCGCGAAGTGGCCGGCCTCGCGGAACGTCACGTCGGTGATGTTGACGTTCTTGCAGAACTTGAGCGACAGCATCTTGTCGCCCTTGCCCGCAGGGATGTTCTCGCCGGTTTCCAGCTTGTTGGCGCCGTCGATCACGCCCTTGCCGGTGAAGTTGATGTTCTCGACGTTCTCGCCCCACAGCAGTGCGTTGCGGAAGTGGCTGTGCCCGAAGTCCTGGTACTTGCGGTAGGTGGGGTTCGGCTCCGGCGCGTCGATGCCGCTGCCGGACGCCACGATCCGCGCGCCCTGCTGGATGTTGATCGTGATGTTGCTCTTGAGGTGGATCGAGCGCGACAGGTAGGTGCCCGGCGGGATCTCGACCACGCCGTTGCCCGCCGCCGACGCCGCGGCGATGGCTTTGTCGATGGCGACCGAGTCGATCGCCTTGCCGTCGCCCTTCGCGCCGTAGTCCTTGACGTTGAAGCTGGCCGCCTTCGCCACGCCCACCGGTGCCACGACCACCGCTAGTGCGACGAACGCGCCGGTCAGTCGACGCCTCATCGTTGAGATGTCCTTCCTCGTCCTGCGTCGAGGGCGGCGGCAACTCGGCGTCTGAAACGTTCTGAAAACGATTTCATCACTGACCATAGTGAAGGCCGGGCCCGAAGTACAGACCCGGCCTGGTCGAGCTGTGATCAGGCTGCGGCCGGGCCGCGGTACTGCGCGCTACCGAAGCCGAGCATCGGGTAGCCGACGAAGCCGAACAGCCACAGGCCGAAGAACCCGAACACGCCGCTCTTGCCGAACGACTTCGCGACGTCCAGCGACACGATGATCGAGATCACGAAGTTCACGATCGGGATGAGCAGCAGGATCAGCCACCAGCCAGGACGGCCGGCGACCTTCAGCCACACGTAGATGTTGTAGAACGGGATGATGGCGGCCCAGCCAGGCTTGCCGGCCTTGCTGAACGTGGCCCACATGCCGGCGATGACGAGCAGGGCGAAAGCCAGGCTGAAGATCAGGGATCCGGTGCTCATTCCGGAGTCTTCGTACACGGTCTTCCTTCTTTCCACGCTTACTTGTGCCGGGGGATCGGCGTGCGGGGACGCTGCCAGCACCGTGCACTCGTCCTGTGTGGAATGACTGTTTCGTGAGCCTTTCGAGACCTTCTGTCAACCTTCAGAGTGAAGAACCGAGCTTTTGCAGCGCTTCATCGGCTACTCGCATCACTGTCCACTCGTCCATTGGGTTGGCACCAAGAGATTTGTAGAACTGGATACTAGGTTCGTTCCAGTTGAGCACCGACCACTGCAGACGCGTGTAGCCCTTGGCGACGCACTCCTGGGCAAGTGTTTCCAGAAGCTTCTTGCCCAGTCCGTTGCCGCGTTGCTCGGGCGTGACGTAGAGGTCCTCGAGGTAGATGCCGTGCACGCCGTCCCACGTCGAGAAGTTGAGGAACCACAACGCCATCCCGACGACCTGACCGTCCACTTCGGCCACATGGCCGAACAGCGCCGGGGTCTCGTTGAACAGCGCGGTGTGCAACTGTTCCGAGGTGAGATGGCACTGCTCCGGCGCCCGTTCGTACAGCGCCAGCTCGTGCACGAGCTTCACGACCGCGTCGACGTCACTCGGTTCCACCCGCCGGATCATCACACCTCCCAGGCAGGCACGTTGAGCCTGCGCACCTGCGGGTCGCCCCGCTCGTCGCCCAGCTGGCAGGTGCCGGCCGGGTCCAGTCCGAAGTGGACGCCCTGGTCGGGCGCCAGTCCCAGCCACGCCGCGATCAGCACTCGGCTGAAGTGGCCGTGCCCCACGAGCACCACGTCGCCGCCGGGCAGGATCTTGCGCACCTCGGCGAGCACGGTGCGGGCCCGTTCCTGGACCTCGGCGTGCGTCTCGCCGTTCGGCATCGGGTGCGACCACACCGTCCACCCCGGCACGCGCTCGCGGATCTGCGGCGTGGTGATGCCCTCGAAGTCGCCGTAGTCCCACTCCGCGAGGTTCTCGGTCGTCGCGGTGATCTCGAGCCCGGCCAGCTCGGCGGTTCTGGTCGCACGTTGCCGCGGGCTCGTCAGCACGAGCGCGGGCGCCCGGTCCGTGCCCCGCAGCCGGGCGAGCGTGGCGCCCGCGCGGCGTGCCTGCTGCTCGCCCTCTGGCGTCAGCTCGATGTCAGTGCGTCCCGTGTGCCTGCCGCTCTCGGACCACTCGGTCTGGCCGTGACGCAGCAGGTAGAGGTGGGTGCTCACCTGTTCGATCCTAGGGAGTGACGGGAACCACGTTTGGGGCAGTGCCCCTGCGAGGTATCCCGGCCGCCATGACCGCCGATCACCCCGACCACGGCGCCCCCGACGAAGTAGATGCCCAAGAGATCCGCGAGGCCTTCGGGGTTCGCGTCGCTCGCATCAGAGCCGAACTGACCTCCACCTGGAACAAGCTGCGCCAGAACGAGCGTGACGTCAGGGACTACTGACCTCGTGCCGAGCTCCGCTGATGAGCGAGGGTGATCCCCGCCTGCTGGGCCGGACGGCGTAATACTCAGGTCGGGTTGTCGTTTTGATTGGCGGATTCCGGGCGAAACCGTGTGCCGCGTGCTGTGCGGCGTCGCTAGAACGGAGTGGATCGTCCTTCAGAGGGGGACCCACACATGCGCCGCACAGTCGCGCTTTTCACATCTGCTTTGCTCGTCGCGGTCCTACCGTCGTTGCCGGCTTCGGCCGCGCCGGAACCGCCGTCGCCCGCACCGGGATGGAGCGTCGCCGGCGACGTGATCCGGTGGACAGCTCCCGCTCCGATGCCACCGACGGACGCGGGCGTCGAGTTCTGGGAAGGTGACCGGATCCTCGGCACCGCCAGGGAGTCGGCGGACCTCCGCACGTTCACGCTGGACGCCAAGCCGGCGAATCCCGCCGCGCTGCAGGTGCGGTCGGCGGGGCGCCGGCTGGACGTCGCGGAGCCCGCGCCACCGGCGAGCCTCGCCGCGCCGGAGCTCCCCGCGTTGCTGCCGCAGGCACAGGCCGATCCCGGCAAGCCGGGCCCGTACGCCACGAGCACGGGCGAGTACGCACTCGACCCGATCAAGCTGCCCGAGTACGCGGCACCGATCGAGATGGACGCCGTCGTCGTCGCGCCCAAGGACGCTCCCGGCAAGCGGCCGCTGGTGCTGTTCCTGCACGGCAGGCACTTCACCTGCTACAGCAAGACGAATCCCAACCAGATCGGCATGAGCTGGCCCTGCCCTGCCGGGCTGACCGCCGTGCCGAGCCACCGCGGTTACCTGAAGGCGCAGCAGCTGCTCGCTTCGCAGGGCTACGTGACCGTCTCGATCTCCGCCAACGGCATCAACGCCCAGGACGCCGCGACCATCGACGCGGGCGCGCAGGGTCGTTCCTCCCTGGTGCGCCACCACCTGACGAAGTGGGCGGACTGGGCAGGCGCAGCGCGTTCGTCCGCGCCCGCCGCAGTGAAGTCCGCGCCGCCGGCTGACATGTCGAAGGTGCTGCTCGTCGGCCACTCCCGCGGTGGCGAGGGCGTCAACCGCGCAGCGACCGACAGCCTCAACCCGCCGCCAGGCGACACCGGCTTCAGCGGCCCGGTGCGCTGGAACATTCGCGGTGACGTGCTGATCGGCCCGACGATCTTCGGCCACAACCCGCAGCCCGACGTGCCGTCCGTGACGTTCCTGCCCGGCTGCGACGGTGACGTGTCCGACCTGCAGGGGCAGATGTTCGTGGACCAGACCCGCGGCGTCAGCCGTGGTGCCGCGTTGCACAGCGCGCTGTACATGGTCGGCGCCAACCACAACTACTTCAACAGCGAATGGACGCCAGGCCAGGCCGAAGCGCCGGCGTTCGACGACTTCTGGCCGGGCGAGCAGCCGGACGCCGTGTGCGCGCCGGGAACCGCCACCCGCCTGACCGCGGACCAGCAGCAGACCGCGGGCGCCACCTACATCGCGGCGTCGGCACACCTGTTCCTCGCCCGCGACGAGTCGGTCCTGCCGCTGCTCGACGGCTCCGGCGTCCGCGCCCCGTCCGCCGACCCTGCGCGCGTCCTCTCGCACGCCGTCGGCGGCGACCGCAAGCCGTTCGTCGTGCCTTCGCTGGACACACAGGCTTCCGGCAGCGCAAGGGTGTGCGCCCAGGTCTCCACGGATCCGGCGGCCGCGTGCGGTGCAGTCCGCTCGCCGCACCTCGTCCGCTTCCGCTTCGCCTCCTCCCAGCCGGAGCGCCAGTCGATCGCGCTCAAGTGGACGGCTGCGGGTCAGGCGGCCGTGGTCAGCCCGGCCACGCCGGTGTCGCTGCACGGTTCGAAGGAACTCGCGCTGCGCTTGGCCGTTCCGGCAAACGCCCCGGCCACGCGTTTCGCCATCTCCGTGACCGACCAAAATGGACAGAAGCGCTCGCTGGGCACGGTGTCGGTGACCGGTCTTCCCGGCACCGCGCGCCTCAGTGCGTTGTGGGCTCAGGAAGTCCGCGTCCCGCTGCCCGCGGGCGTGGGCAAGGCGACCGCACTGGAACTGGTCCCCGAGTCCGCCTCGGGCGAGGCGTTGCTCATCGACGCCCACGGCTGGGACAAGGGTCTCGTCCCGGTCGTGCCGGCCCGTCTCGGTCGCGTCGACGCCACCGTGACCTCGGTGGACGAGGGCAACTCGGGCACGGTGACGCACAACGTCGCCGTCACCGCCACCGGCAACGGCACCCGAACCGTCCGGCTCTTCTACAACGACACGACGAACACCCCGGTCACCAAGCTCGTGACGCTGAAGCCGGGTGAGCACCGCGTGGACGTGCCGATCACCTACACCGCCAACACGAAGTGGGGTCCCAGCACCCGCTATCCCGTCGGCGTGGTGGCGATCGACAACGCCGTGATCGGCGCCGCGTTCGGCGCCCTGCTGGTGCGCGACGACGACCCGGCCCCGAAGCTGACGGTGGCCCCGGTCGCCGACAGCGTGGGCGAGGGCGGTGCGCTGCGCTGGAAGCTGACCTTGTCGGAGGCCGCGGACTCGAGCTTCACCCTGGTCGGACTGCCGCTGGCACCTGGCGTCGGAGAACTGTCCACAACGGACGTTGATGCCGAGTGGTTCTTCCAGAACTCGGGCGAGGAAGCGCTGCCCTCGCGGCCGTTGTCCTCCACCGGGCTTCAGCTGTGGGTGTCCGTCCCGCCGGGGCAGACGAGCGTGGAGGTCGTCGTGCCGACTGTGACCGACGCCGAGGCCGAGGGTGAGGAGCAGGTCAAGCTGAAGTTCGAGGGGCGCTCGCCCACCGGTGTCGGGTTCGAGGTGACCGGCAAGGTGGCTGACGCCGCGTAACGCTGAAGAAGGACCCGGAACCCTGTGCGTCTGGTCACATCCCACGCCGCGACGCGCGGGTTGCCCGGAAAACGCAGAACGGCGCCGCTCCCTGCCCGGGGGAGCGGCGCCGTTCGCGAGAAAGCCAGGAAGGGCTCAGCCCTGCTTGGTCTCCCAGAAAATCTTGTCGATCTGCGCGATCAGGTCGAGAAGCGCCTGACCCGACGCCGGGTCCATCGAGCCCTTGGTGCCCGCCGCACCCGCGGCCTTGGTGGCGCGGTTGAAGAGGTCGTGCAGCTCGGGGTACTTCTCGAAGTGCGGCGGCTTGAAGTAGTCCGTCCACAGCACCCACAGGTGGTGCTTGACGAGCTCGCTGCGCTGCTCCTTGATCAGGACGGCACGCTCCCGGAACTCCGGGTCCTCGTTCGCCTGGTACTTCTCCTGCACCGCCTTGATCGACTCGGCCTCGATGCGGGCCTGTGCCGGGTCGTAGACGCCGCAGGGCAGGTCGCAGTGCGCGGTTGCCTCGACGCGCGGGCGGAGAATGCGCGACACGAGTCGCATCGTTCCTCCCAGAATGAAAACAGTGGATGCTCCGACAAGAAGACCCTACTCCGGCTGACCGAAGGGTGATCGTTGAGACCGCGCCTCTCCACCGTGCTCGTGAAAGGGCCGTCGATGGTCCCCGCGCTGCGCAACGACGACATCGTGCTGGTCAGATGGGGTGCGCGGGCCAAAGCCGGTGACGTCGTGCTCGTGAAATGGGCGCACCGGCCGGAGCAACTGTCCATCAAGCGGGCCTCTCACCCAGTGGACGGCGGGTGGCACGTGGTGGGCGACAACCCCTTTGCGAGCACCGACTCCGAGCAACTCGGGCCGGCCGAGGTGCTCGGAGTCGTCAAAGCCCGACTGTGGCCGAGGCCCAGGCTCAGGCTTTGAGGGACGCGTACAGCGCCAGGCAGTCCTCGTAGCGCGGCAGCACGCCCGCCTCGTAGGCCTCGGCCAGCGTCGGCGCGGCCGTGTCCTTCTCCGAGAGCAGGAATTCGAGCTCGCGCGGCCACGGGAGGTCCAGCGCGGGGTCGAGGGGGGTCAGGCCGTGCTCGCCGGACGGGTTGTAGACCGTGGAGCACAGGTAGTTCATCGTCGTGTCGTCCTCCAGCGCGATCATCGCGTGGCCCAGCCCCTCGGCCAGGTAGACGGCGTTGCACTTCTTGGAGTCGACCAGCACGGCCTCCCACTGGCCGAACGTCGGGGAGCCGACGCGGATGTCGACGATCACGTCGATGAACGAGCCGCGCGGGCAGAAGACGTACTTGGCCTGGGACGGCGGGACGTCCGCGTAGTGGATGCCGCGGATGGTCCCCGCACGGGAGACGCTGTGGTTCGTCTGGGCGACTCGGAGGGGGTGTCCGACCGCCTCGGTGAAGGCGGCCTCCTGGTACGGCGAGACGAACACGCCGCGGTCGTCGGGGAATGTCCGGGGGATGAACTCGAACGCGCCGTCAATTTTCAGCGAACTCGCCTGCATGCCGTCACTCTAAGGCGTCAAAGTTTCTTGACCGATCGGGTGCTTCCTGCCTGCATAAACCGACCGGTCGGTGCAGAAAACCGGACGGACGTCTTGCTACATGCCCTCTGACCTGCGGAAAAAGTGTGATCCCCGCCGCAGACAGCGGAGCGCGACCCTGCCACACTTCCGTCACCCGCAGCACTCGGGAGGTTCTCCGACGCAACTCGTCGGAGGGCCTCGACCGAGTTTCCAGGCCCCGTGCACCCGGCGTGACAACGCTGGGCCGGTGCGCCGTCTGGTGATGAGCCCACGTTGGGCTACTACGCCGCCCGCACCGCAGGAGGGACCCCGTGACAGCAGTGAACGAAGCCCGTACCGAGAACTCCGATCCGACGCAGCTGACGGACGAGGAGATCTTCAACGCGCACCTGGGCGGGAAGCTCGAGGTCGGCGCGACCGCCTCGCTCGCTGACCCGAAAGCGCTGTCCATCGCCTACACCCCCGGTGTCGCCCGAGTGAGCAGGGCCATCGCCCAGGACGCGAGCCTCGCCGCGAAGTACACCTGGGCGCACCGCCTGGTCGTCGTCGTCAGCGACGGCACCGCGGTGCTCGGCCTCGGTGACATCGGCCCCAGCGCGTCCCTGCCCGTCATGGAGGGCAAGTCCGCGCTGTTCAAGACGTTCGGCGGCCTCGACTCCATCCCGCTCGTGCTCAACACGACGGACGTGGACGAGATCGTCGAGACCCTGGTCCGGCTGCGCCCGTCGTTCGGCGCGGTCAACCTCGAGGACGTGTCCGCCCCGCGGTGCTTCGAGCTGGAACAGAAGCTGATCGAGGCGCTCGACTGCCCGGTCATGCACGACGACCAGCACGGCACCGCCGTCGTCTCGCTCGCCGCGCTCAACGGCGCGAACACGGTGCTCGGCAAGCACATCGGTGACCAGCGGGTGGTCATCTCCGGTGCGGGCGCCGCGGGCATCGCGATCGCCAAGATCCTCATCGCCGCCGGTGCCGGTGACATCACCCTCCTCGACTCGCGCGGCATCGTCCGCACCGGTCGCGCCGGTCTCAACCCGGTCAAGGAGGAGATCGCGGCGGTCACCAACTCCAGCAACCTCGACGGCGGCATCGACGTGGCTCTGCGTGGCGCGGACGTCTTCATCGGCGTGTCTTCGTCGAAGGTGTCCGAGGACCTGATCGCGAGCATGGCGAGCGACTCGATCGTGTTCGCTCTGTCCAACCCGGACCCCGAGGTGCACCCGGAGGTCGCCGCCAGGCACGCCGCGATCGTGGCGACCGGCCGCAGCGACTTCCCGAACCAGATCAACAACGTGCTCGCGTTCCCCGGCATTTTCCGCGGGGCGCTCGACGCGGGTGCGCGGCGGATCACCGAGGGCATGAAGCTCGCGGCCGCCGATGCCATTCTGGCCGTTGCGAAAGATGATTTGGGTCCAGACCGAATTGTTCCGTCCGCACTGGACCCGCGGGTCGGACCCGAGGTCGCGGCGGCTGTGGCCGTGGCCGCGAAGGCCGACGGAGTCGCCTGATCCAGCCCGAACATTTGCCACCCTTTTGCAAGTTGGTGGGTACCGGAACCACGAACGTGGTTTTTCGTTAACCCGTCAAGGGGTGGGCGATGACGCTCTGAAGCGCTACCGTCCCTCTCCTCGGGTGTTCACCCGAGGAGAGGGTTCGTGTTTGCCGCCGTTCGGGTGCCGTTGTCGTGCCCACCCGAATTGCCGCGGGCGGCAGATGCGGGAGAGGGTGGGCCGGTGCCCAAGTGGGTAGGACGCGCGACGGTGGTGAACGGCCGTGCACGGACGGCTGCCAAGCCTCCGGTGACGCTGGACGGGTTGACCCTGCCCGACGCGCCGTCGTTGCTCGTCGACATCAAGGGCGTCGTCATGCAGGCCAATCCCGCCGCCGTGGAGCTGGCCGGCGCACAGGGAGCCGACGACCTCGTCGGGCACCCGCTGGGCGAGCTGCTCCTGGGCAACCAGTCTGACCTGCGGTTGTTGCGCTGCGACGGCACGGAACTGCCGGTGCGCGTGGCACGGCACGCCGTCCCGGGGACGGGACTGCAGGCCGTCCTCCTGATCGACGTCTCCGATCTCGCCGCCGCCGCGGACGCGTTGCGCGACGAACAGCGCCGGCTGCGCAAGGTTCAGCGGGTCGCGGAGCTGGGGTCGTGGGAGTACGACCCCGAGACCGGTCTGACCGTCTGGTCGGACACCCACTACGAACTTCTCGGCGTCGAACGCGGTGCGGTCGTGCCCGGCGCCCAGGCCGTCCTCGACGTGGTGCACCCGGACGACTACGACATGGTCGAGTCGTACTGGCAGGGCCGCGAGATCACCGGCGACCCGATCGACATCGAGTACCGGATCGTGCGCCCGGACGGCCAGCTGCGGTGGATCCGCGGTGTCGCCGAGGCGAGACTGGACGACGACGGCCGCCTCGACAAGATCACCGGCTACATCCGCGACATCACCGAGTCCAAGCGCGCGGCCACCGAGCTCGCCCAGGAACGCGCGCGGCTGCTCGAAGCCCAGCGCATCGCCCGCATCGGCAGCTGGGCCTACGAGACCGGCACGCGCGCGGTGCACCGCAGCGAAGTGTTGATGGAGATGTACGCCGAGCTGGGCATGACCCCGGACGACGACCTGCTGAGCGGCGTGCACCCGGACGACAGGGAAGCCGTCAAGGACCTCCGCCACCGGCTGCTGCACACCCGTGACGACGCCCCGATCGAGGTCGAGGTGCGCAGCGAGATCGGCGACCGCGTCTACATCTGCCGCGCCCGCGCCGAGATCTCGTCCTCCGGACGGGTGGAGCGCTACCACGGCACCATCCAGGACGTCACCGAAGCCCGTGCGCTGGAACGTCAGATGCGCGACGACCGCAGAAGACTGGCGGACGCGCAGCAGGCGGCCCGCCTCGGCATGTGGGAGTGGAACCCGGCGACCGGCGAGGTCGTGTGGTCGGACATGCTGCGCGAGCTCTTCGGCCTGCCCGCGGAACTCGACGGCAGCTACCAGGCGTACCTCGACCTGGTGCACCCGGAGGACCGCGGCTGGGTCGACGACCTGTGCCGCCAGCTGATCGTGGACGAGATCGCGATGCAGTTCGAGCACCGTGTGGTCCGTCACGACGGCTCAACCCGGATCTTCCGCTGCCACGGCATGATCGTCCACGACCCGCGTGGCAAGCAGCTCGCGGTCGGCACCGCCCAGGACGTCACCGAACAGCGCGCGGCCGAGGCTCGCATGAAGCGTTCCTCGCAGCGCTTCACCGACCTGGTGTCGGTCACGCCCGTCGGCATCGGCCTGTTCGACGAGGCCGAGCGCCTGGTCGACGCCAACGACGCGTTGTGCGACCTCCTCGGCATGGAACTGGAGCAACTCCGCGGCATGACCGCGGAGCAGCTCACCCACCCCGAGGACACCTCACCGGGCCTGCAGTGGGCAGCCGAGCGCACGCAGAAGATCCCGCAGCGCATCCTCGTCCGCCCCGACGGCGAGAAGGTCTACTGCGAACTGCACATCGCGCTGTCGGTGCAGGACGACGGCCGCCGCTTCTGGCTGATCGTGTTCCTCGACATCACCGAGCGCCGCCGCACCGCGGAAGCCCTGCGCCACCAGGCAACGCACGACGAGCTGACCGGCCTCCCGAACCGCGCGCTGGTGAAGGAGATGCTGGGCAAGCTGCTGGACGGCCCGGGCCGGTCCAAGGTCGCCGTGTTCTTCTGCGACATCGACAACTTCAAGCGCGTCAACGACTCCCTCGGCCACGACGCCGGCGACGAGCTGCTGGTGGCTCTGGCACGCCGGCTGGAGGGCGGCCTGCCGGACGGCTGCACGGCCGCGCGTCTGTCGGGCGACGAGTACGTGATCATCTGCGAGGACATCGACTCGGTCGGTGGCGTCGACGCTCTCGCGACCCGCGTGGCGTCGTTGTTGCGCACGGCCGTTCCGGTGCACGGGCAGCTCGTCCGGGTCTCCGCCTCGATCGGTGCCGCGGTGCCGAACGGGTCGCGGGCGAACGGTGCGGACCTGCTCCGCTTCGCCGACGCGGCGATGTTCGAGGCCAAGCGCAACGGTGCCGGGCGCGTGTCGCTGGCCTCGGCCGCGCTGATCGCTTCCGCGGACCGCCAGGTGCACCTCGAAGGCCAGCTGCGCGACGCGTTGCAGCACGACGGTCTGGCGTTGCACTTCCAGCCGGTCGTCGGCGTCGACGGCGCGGTGCTGACCGCGGAGGCCCTGGTGCGCTGGCCGCACCCCGACCGCGGTCTGCTGCCGCCGGACGTGTTCCTGCCGGTCGCCGAACAGGGCGACCTGATGCGCGAGCTCGACCGGTGGGTGCTGCGGACGGCGTTGAAGGAGGCCGCGACCTGGCCCGCGCCCGACGGCCGTCCCGTGTCGGTGGCGGTGAACCTGGCGGGCCTGGTGCCGGGTGACCCGGAGTTCGTGGACATCGTGTCGAACGCGATCCTGGAGTCCGGCGTGCCCTGGGACCGCGTGGTCCTGGAACTGGTCGAGACCGCCCTGGTCGACCTGCCGTCGCGCGTGCGGCAGTCGATGGACGAACTGGTGCAGCGCGGCGTGCAGTTCGCCGTCGACGACTTCGGCACCGGCTACTCGTCGCTGGCCCGGCTGAAGGACCTGCCGGCGCAGATCATCAAGGTGGACCGGCGGTTCGTTTCCGGTGTGGGCAACGACTCCTCGGACTTCGCCGTTGCCCGCGCGGTGGTGGACATGGCTCGGGCGATGGGACGCAAGTGCGTCGCCGAGGGTGTGGAGACGGCGACGCAGTTCCACGTGTTGCGCGGTGTCGGCGTGGACGCGTACCAGGGGTGGCTGTTCTCACGTCCGGTGCCGCCGAAGGAGTTCCGCGCGGTGCTCGCCCTCGGTCCGCTGCACATCCCGCGGGCGGGCTAGGCGGGCGGCTCCAGGTACTGCGCACTGCTCTCCGCCGCCTTCAGCACCGCCGCGACCCGGTGCTTGGGCAGATCGATCAGCCGCAGCTCCAGGTCCTCCTCGGTGACCCCGGCGTTGTCGACGATCTCCCTGGCCTGGTTCTTGGTCAGCAGCCCGGACGATCCGTTGATCAACGCCTCCCGCCACACGTTGCGCAACTTCCCGTGCGCCTTCATGAGAATCTCGCGCACCACCCGGTCGCCGACCGACAACGTCCCGGCGAGCACCTGGTCGGCGACGACGATCGTCGTCTTGCTGTCCGGGTTGTTGCGCAGGAACTTGAGCGAGAACCGCGTCCGCACCAGCGACTGCAGCTCCTTCTGCCCGGCCTCCGAGGACACCGCCGGATGGTTGTTCGGCACCAGGCAGGCCAGGCGCGCCGGCGAGGAAGCCAGCAGCGTCCGCAACAGCCAAGGACCGGGATCCGCCGACAGGTCAACGGCCAACGAGGCCGCACCCTTGCCGACCGGCTCGGCCCACCCGGCCTGGCGCGGCTTCGGCGGCGGCGAGGACTCCGGCCGTGGCGCGAGTTCCGACAAGGCGGCGAGAGCTTCCTTGGACGGGCCAGAAGACTCCACGGACTGCGCGCCGTGCGTGTAGATTCTCGTGCCACCGGAGACCGCGCGGCGCCCGGTCGGCCGGCAGACGTACAAGTCGGCGGCGGATCCGATCGCCTGCGCACCGTCGAACCGGTGGAACGCGGGCAGGATCGCCTCGAACACGAGGCCGAGCTTCTGCAGTTCCTGCTGCACCTTCAAACCCAGCGCGGGCGTCCGGTCGGAGAACCCGTAGGCCAGCAGCAGCCGGCCGGCGGAGATGTCGGCCAGCGCCTCGATCGCCCGCCCGGCGAACAACCCCATGCCCTCCGGCGTGTAGGGCGGGTCGCTGAACACCAGGTCGAAGGACTCCAGCACCGACGACGGCAGCCCGAAACGCATGTCGCAGTGCAACGTTCGCACGTCGAGCTTCCGTGCGGCCGCGCGAGAGTCGATGAACTCCAGCAGCCGCTCGTCCAGGTCCACGACCGTGATCGACACGTGCGGGTTGACCGCCGCGACGGCCAGCGACGTCAGGTCGTGGTCGCCGAGGCACAGCAAACGCTTGCCCGCGAGGTCGTAGGTGGAGTCCAGCCAGACCGCGCGGTTCAGCGCGGTCTCGGCGGTGGCCTGCACGTGGTCCAACGAGGACAGCGGCGGAGGGACGTCGGCGATGTCGACCAGGATCTGGCGCAACACGTCCGTGTGATCGCGGACACCGGGAACGCCGAACTCCGCGCGGTAGGAAGCGACGACACCGGGCGCGATGCGGTAACGATCCTCTGAAGATTCCGCGTCGTCGCCGAGTGCCTTGAGCAGGTCCTGGACCGTGCGGCGGGGGACCGCGGGCAGGCGCACGAGTTCGGCCAGCGGGTGCCAGTCCTCGCTGAGCAGGGACAACACCTCGCGGAGCTTGCGGGCGTGGATGCCGCGCTCCGTCACCAACTGGCGAACCTGGTCGATCGTCACAAGCGGTAAACCATACGGGCTGTCACATCATGGAACGCTGTGCCGGGGTACGCCGAACGAGTTAAGGTCACACTGATCTGCATCCAGGGCGGTCCGAATCGGGGAGACCGTCACGACCGGAGGGATCCGAAGGGTGATCGAGTTCCGGGCCGTCACCAAGCGGTTCGAGGACGGGACCATCGCTGTCGACGAGCTCGACCTCACGGTCGAGGCGGGCACCATCACGGTGTTCGTCGGTTCTTCCGGCTGCGGCAAGACGACCTCGTTGCGCATGGTCAACCGCATGATCGACCCCACCTCGGGCACGATCCTGGTGGACGGCAAGGACGTGCTGACCGTCGACCCGCCGACACTGCGGCGTGGCATCGGGTACGTGATCCAGCAGGCGGGGCTCTTCCCGCACCGGACCGTGCTGGACAACGTCGCGACGGTGCCGCTTCTGTCCGGTTGGGACAGACGAAAGGCCCGCACCCGTGCGGCGGAGCTGCTCGAGATCGTCGGGCTCGACGCCAACTTCGGCAAGCGCTACCCCGCCCAGCTCTCTGGCGGGCAGCAGCAGCGGGTCGGCGTCGCCCGTGCGCTCGCGGCGGACCCTCCGGTGCTGTTGATGGACGAGCCGTTCAGCGCGGTCGACCCGGTCGTGCGCGAGGACCTGCAGAACGAACTCCTTCGCCTGCAAGCGGAACTCGACAAGACGATCGTGTTCGTCACCCACGACATCGACGAGGCGCTCAAGCTCGGCGAGCGCGTCGCCGTGTTCCAGACGGGCGGGCACCTGGCGCAGTACGCGCGGCCGACGGAGCTGCTGGCCGCGCCCGCCAACGACTTCGTGGCCTCGTTCGTCGGCAGGGACCGCGGCTACCGCACGCTCACGTTCCTGCACGCCGACGTGCCCGTGCACCCGATCGACACGGCCAAGCTCGGGCAGCGCATCAACGTCGCGGACTGGACCCTCGTCGTCGACGACGAGAACCGGCCCAAGGGCTGGCTGTCCGGTGTGGACGGTGAGATCGAGGTCAGCGAGAAGAACCTGATCTCCGGCGGCTCGCTGTACGACGGCAGCACGTTGCGCGGTGCGCTCGACGCGGCGCTCAGCTCGCCGTCGGCGCTCGGCGTGATGGTCGACGACAGCGGTGCCGTGATGGGTGTGGTGCGGGCCGACGACGTCATCAGGGCGCTCGCGAAGGCCCGCGCGGCGGGTGAGGTCCCGAAGTGACCTGGATTTTCGAGAACTGGGAAAGGTTCTGGGAAGTCACCGAGGTGCACCTCCGGCTCTCGTTCGTGCCGGTGCTGATCGGGTTCGTGCTGTCCATCCCGCTGGGGTGGCTCGCGAGCCGGTCGCAGACGGCCCGCGCGATCCTCTTCCCGCTGGCCAACATCCTGTTCACGATCCCGTCCATCGCGCTGATCGTGATCACTCCGGTGCTGCTCGGCGTGAAGATCCTCGACGAGATCAACGTCATCGTGCCGCTGGTGATCTACACGATCGCGCTGATGGTGCGCTCGGTCGCGGACGCGCTCTCGTCCGTGCCCGGTCACGTCACCGCCGCCGCGAACGCGATGGGGTTCCGGCCGCTGCGCCGGTTCCTCACCGTCGACTTCCCGCTGGCGCTGCCGGTCACGATCGCGGGCCTGCGCGTCGCGACGGTGTCGAACATCAGCATGGTGAGCGTCGGCGCGCTCGTCGGCCTCGGCGGCTACGGCCAGCTCTTCACCGAGGGCTACCAGACCGACCACACCGAGAAGGTCCTCGCGGGTCTGATCGGCACTGTCGTGCTGGCGGTGCTCGCGGACGGTCTGCTGTTGCTGCTCGGACGGGTGCTCACGCCGTGGGCACGGGCGGGGAGGTGACCTGATGGGCTGGCTCTTCGACCCCGCGCACTGGTCCGGCACGACCGGGATTCCGGTGCGGTTGCTGGAACACCTGCTCTACACGTTCGTCACCCTGCTGATCGCCGCGGCGATCGCGATCCCGCTCGGCGCGTTCGTCGGCCACACCGGCAGGGGCGGGTTCGTCGTCGTCGGACTCTCCAACGCCCTGAGGGCCCTGCCGACCACGGCGGTGCTGATCCTCGTGGTGCTGTGGGCGGGCCTCGGCGACTTCCCGGTGTACGTCGCCCTGGTTCTGCTGGCGATCCCGCCGATCATGGCGGGCACCTACGCCGGCATCCGCGCGGTCGACCCGGTGACGGTAGACGCGGCACGGGGTGTCGGCATGCGCGAGTCGGGTGTGCTGCTGAGGGTGGAGATCCCGAACGCGCTTCCGTTGATCTACGGCGGTTTCCGCGGCGCCGCGCTGCAGGTGGTCGCGACCGCCACCATCGCCGCCTACACCGGCGCCGGTGGTCTCGGCAGGCTCGTCTTCGACGGCCTCGCCCTGCAGGAGTTCGGACAGATGCTCGCCGGCGCGGTGCTCGTGGCACTGCTAGCCGTTCTCGTCGACCTGGGGTTCGCCGGCCTGCAACGGCTGACGGTCTCGCCAGGGCTGCGTCCAGTGGGAACCGGAGGAAAGAGATGAAGCGCATCGCCACGGCCGTTGCCGCGGTCATGGTTTTGTCGGCGTGCGGTGGTGACCCGCTGTCGAACGGCGGCGGCAACAACCCGGCCCCGACGGACACCATCGTCGTGGGCTCCGCGAACTTCCCGGAGTCGCGCCTGCTCGCCGAGATCTACGCGGAAGCGTTGGCGGGCAAGGGGATCAAGGTCTCCAAGAAGATGAACATCGGCAACCGCGAGCTGTACTTCAAGGGCGTGCAGGACGGCTCGATCGACCTGATCCCCGAGTACTCGGGCGTGCTTCTCAAGCACGTCAACAAGGAAGCACCCGAGGTCGGCTCCGACGAGGTCTACGCGGCGCTCAAGAAGGCGCTGCCGCAGGGCCTCATCGTGCTCGAGAAGTCCTCGGCCGAGGACAAGGACGCGGTCGTCGTCACCAAGCAGGTGGCCGCCCAGTACAGCCTCAAGACGATCGACGACCTCGTGCCGTACTGCAAGGAGCTCGTCTTCGGCGGCCCGCCGGAGTTCCAGAACCGCCCCGACGGCCTGCCCGGTCTGAAGGCCAAGTACAACTGCGAGTTCAAGGAGTTCAAGGCGCTCGACGTCGGCGGCCCGCTGACCGTCGCGGGTCTGAAGGACAACACCGTCCAGGCAGCCGACCTCTTCACGACGGACTACGCCATCAAGGCCAACGAGTTCGTGGTGCTGGAAGACCCGAAGAACGTGTTCGCCGCGCAGAACGTGCTGCCGCTCATCAACGAGAAGAAGGCGTCGCAGCAGGTTCGCGACACCCTCAACGCCATCTCGAAGAAGCTCGACACGAAGACCTTGCTGGAGCTGAACCAGAAGCTCGCGGCGCCGGAGAAGCCGGAGCCCGACAAGGTCGCCAAGGAATGGCTCGCCTCGTCGGGCATCTGACCACGTGCTGATCGCTGACCTGCGGCCGTCTCAGGGCTGCAGGTCAGCGATCTTCTTCTGCACGGCCATGTACGTGTAGAGGTCGGTGTAGCCGAGCGAGTGGTTCACGCGGAGCATGTGTTCGTTCTCGCTGCTGGTGCGCGTGTAGATGGTTTCGACGCCGTCCAGTTCGTGCAGCATGTGCGACTTGATCAGCCGGCCGAGTCCTTTGCCGCGGTGGGCCGGCAGCACGACCGTGTGCTGTTGCTCGGCGATGTCGGGCTTGACGGAGTTCCGTTCCACCACGGTGACTCCGGCGAGTTCGCCCTTGTGCAGCAGGAGCACGACCCAGCGGTCCGAGAGCGCCTCGGCCTCTTCTTCCCGGATGCTTTCGACCGTGTTGTGCGCGTGGTCGAGCGCCGTCTCGCCGAACGGTGCGTCGGCGAGCGAGTTGAGCCCTTCGACGTACGCCCCGACGAACTCCTCCGGCGCCGCGCCCTTCCACGTCACCAGCTCGTACCCGTCCGGTAGTTCGCCCACCTCCGGCAGTTCGGTGAGCCGCAGCCGCTGTCTCGTCATGGACGTGACCGTCCGGAACCCCCGAGCGGCGGCGAAGTGCTCGCCCGGATCGCCCTCGCCGACGCTCCACGACTCGATGACGGTCTGCCCGTTCAGCAACGACTGTGCGGCGTGGAGCAGTGCGGTGCCGATGCCACGGCGGCGGTACCGCGGCAGCACCACGACGGTGACGAGCGCGAGGTGCGCGTTCGCCTCGGCCTTGGAGATCTCGGCCTGCGCGTAGCCGACGATCTTCCCGTTCTCCCGTGCGACGACGAACCGCGCGGGCTCGAAACCGAGGTCGTTGCGGGACTCCCACATGGCGATGTAGGCCTCGACGGGCGCCGGGTCGCGGTTCGGTTCGTCCTCCGCCGCCCATGCCGACGCGACCTCGTAGAGCCCGTGCCGGTCTTCCGGGGATGCGGACGCGAAGTCCAGTTCCTCGATCACGCCCGCACCTCCGCGGTCGGCGCGCTCACGGCGATCATGACGCTGACCGTCTCGTAGCCGATCGAGTGGTCGACCCGCGCCGGCACCACGGAGGTGTCCCGTTGGAAGGCCTTGCGCGGACTGCCGGACACGACCTCGTGGAACGCAAGGAGTCCGGCCTCGGACGCGTGTGCTGGATCGAACCTCTCGACTGTTACCCCCATGCACGCTATGCAACCAGGCCGTGGCGCTCCGCCCAAGCCGCGATCCCCGCCACGATCTCCTCCGGCCGGTCCTCCTGCGCGTGATGCCCGGCCTCACCAGCGGCGACGACCTCGAGCGCTGCGATGTTCGCTTCGCACCACGTGCGCAACTGCGGCCCGATGAGCAACGTCGGCGCGTTTTCGAAGGTCAGCAGAAGCTTCGGCACCTCGGAAACAGCAAGCCACGCGTCGTAGGCCTCGATGCGCCCGATCAGCTCGGCCGGCGCGCCGTCGAACGGCATCTGCCGCGCCCACGCGAGCACGGGCCGCCTGCTCGCCGCGTCGGGGAACGGTGCCAGGTGAGCCGCCAGGTCCGGCTCCGCCACCGGTGTCAGCACACCACCGGTGTACGCCTGCCGCACGAACCCGTCACCCTCCAGAACCAGCGACTCACCCAGCCCCGGCGTGCGGAACTTGCGCACCCGTTCCTGTGCGGGCAGAGGCAGTTCCGAGCCGTTCATGGGCTTCACGATCGTCTCGAAGAACGCGATGCCCGCGACACGCGACGGATTCCGGGCCGCCCAGTCGAACGCCAGCGCACCACCCCAGTCGTGGCCGACGAGCACCACGCGGTCCAGGCCGAGGGCGTCGAACCACGCGTCGAGATAGCGGGCGTGATCGGCGAACGAGTACGAGATGTCCGGCTTGCCGGAGCGGCCCATGCCGATCAGGTCGGGAGCCAGGCCGCCCAGCTCCGGCAGCACGTTGCGCCAGCTGAACGACGAGCCGGGGTTGCCGTGCAGGAACACGAACGGCGCTGAGCCGGACTGCTCGTAGTGCATGGTCGAGTCGAGAACAGGGACCACGGGCATGACAGGAAGTCCTTAGTCGAGAGGGACGGCGAGCAGCTCGGTCAGCTCGCGGGAGAAGGCGCCGGTGCGCTCACCGAGGGGCGCGAGCAGGCGGTCCAGCAACGAACTGACCAGGGCCACGGCGGGCTCGACCGTCGAGCGTCCGCGCTCGGTCAGCTCCAGCCGCACGGTCCGGGTGTCCACGGTGTCGCGGGTGCGCGAGATCAACTCCGATGCTTCGAGCGCGCGCGCCAGCTTCGAGACGTACAGAGGTTCAAGGCCGGTGTGGTCGGCCAGTTCGCGTTGCGACGGCCGGTCCAGGGCCAGCAACGACGCCAGCACGACGTACTGCGCGTGCGTCAGCCCGAGGGGATCCAACGCGCGGTCAACGGCCGTCCGCCACTTCATCGCCAACCGCCACACGAGGTGCCCAGGCGTCGGTTCTGCACTGCTCATGACAGATACAGTACATGACTACTATGTACATGGCTACTAAGTGGCGGCGTGACCGCCGATGCGTGCCGTGAGCTCCTCGGCGGCCTTGCGGACCTCCTTGGCGAGCTCTGGCCACGCCTGCCCGCACGGTGTGTCGCAGACGTGCCGGAACGTCAGCGTGATGGCCGCGATCGGCCGCTCGCCGTGGTCGAACACCGGCGCGGCCACGGACGCGAACCCAACCGTCACGAACCCGTCCTCGACCGCCCAGCCCTGCCGGCGCTCCGCGGTCAGCAGCCGGCGCAGCGCCGGCAGGTTGTGCGGTCCGCGCCCGGTCCGGTCGACGAACGACGCGACCGACGGGAACAGCGCCCTGACCTGTGCCGGGGGCACGTGCGCCAGCATCGCGCGGCCGGAAGCGGTCAGATGCGCCGGCAGGCGCACGCCGACGTCGGACACGATCGTCTGCGGCTGCCGCGGCTGCTCGCGCACCAGGTACAGCGCTTCTGCGCCGTGCAGCACACCCAGATGAGCGACCTTCTCCATCCGATCGGCGAGCTTGCGCAGCAGTGGGCGGGCCAGCCGTTCCAGCGGATCGTGGCGCAGGTAGGCGGACCCGAGCTCGAACGACGCGACGCCCAGGCCGTACCGCTTCTCCTCCGGGAAGTGCGTCGCGAAGCCGGCCTCGGTCAGCTCCGACAGCAGGTGATAGGTCGTTGACCTGGGCAGATTCAGCTCGCGCGCCACCGACGCCGCGGAGACTGGACCTGGTCTGCCCGCCAGCAGCCGAAGGACCGCGAGCCCTCGCCGCAGCGCGGGAACGTCACTGCTGCTGCCCACAACAGTGATTTTCCCACGTGATCCAGCCCACGCCGTTCGTCCATCAGTGCACACTCAACAGAACAGGCCGCACGTGCGTTGGAGTGGTGTGACGGTTTTGAAGGGGGTCGGGATTGACACCGAGTTTCGATGACTTCGTGGCAGAACAGGTGACCCCGTTGCTGCGCTACGCCACCGTGCTCACGTGTGACCCGCACCTGGCCCAGGACGTGGTCCAGGAAGTGCTGCTGCGCGCGCAGCAGAAGTGGGATCGCATCGGTTCAGTCGACCTCCCTCACGCCTACGTCAAGCGCATGGTGACCAACGAGTACCTCTCGTGGCGCAGACGCAGGGCCGCCAAGGACGTCGCTCTCTGCATGACGACGCTGGAGTCCGTCACACCGCCCGTCGGAGACACGACGCACCACTTCGACGAGCGCGAAGCCATGTTGCAGCGGATCGCCAAGCTGCCCCGCAAACAGCGGGCCGCGATCGTGCTCCGCTACTACGAGAACTACGAGGACTCGGAGATCGCACAGATGCTCGGTTGTGCCGAGGGAACCGTGCGCAGCCACATCTCGCGTGCGCTGGCCACACTCCGCCTGGACCACACGCCGGAGCCCGCAGGTGTCGGGTTGCGGCTCGGGGAGGGCCTGTCGTGAACGACACCGAACAGCTCATCAAGGAGGCGCTCGGCAAGGTCGCCGAACGCACTCCGCACCCGGGGCCGACGCTCAACGCCCTGCGGCGCAAGCGCAAAAGGCACCACCGCAACGTCTTCCTCATCGCGACCGCCGGAATGGCCGCCGTCGCAGTCCTGATCTTCGCGGGCGTCATCGCCAGCGACAAGTACACGCCGCCGCGCGGTAACGACGCGGCCGCCGTGCTCATGTCGGGCAACGGCCAGAACGTCGCGCTCAAGTACGTGCCGCACTGGCTGCCGGACGGGTTCGTCGAGACCTTTCGCGCCGCGGACAACGACGGCACCACGCGCGTCTGGATGCTGTCGGACGCCACCGCGAACCCCCTGAGCGGTGATGGGCCGCGGGTGCAGCTCAGCAGCGGTACGAACCACGCGGACGGCCCGGACGGATGGCAGGACGCCACGGTCCGAGGGCTGAAGGCCCGCGTCAAGGAGTTCGCCGGCCAAGCGGTCGTCGAGTGGAAGGCGCAGGTCACGCTGGTCGTCCGGGTGAGCGGCCTGGACGGTCTGAGGGAGACCGCTCTGCGCGTCGCCGACTCCGTCCGTGCGGACTCGAACGCGGTCTACCAGGCACCGTTCAAGGTGAAGGACAAGCACGCCAACGCATTCCACGGCACCAGTCCCGACGACTGGACCGCGCAGCTTTCGCCCGCTCCCGTCGACGTGACGGTGTTCTCCCGCGCGCCTGACCTCAGCGGCAAGCAGACCGCCCCGGTGACGGTCCGCGGCAAGCAGGGCGTCCTTCTCGAGGGCCGCGAGGTGCTGGTCCAGGAGGGCGGTCTCTGGATCGCCGCGATGAGCACCGAGCAGGGCAAGACGGTCGACGACCTGGTGGCGACGGTCAACGACGTCGAGATCGCACCGGACCTCGACACCGGCTGGATCCGCAAGAAGTAGGACGTCTGGCATCCCAGACACGATCGAGCGCTCCGGGGTCGCTGAGTCGGCCCTGGAGCGCTGTGATGTCTGCATGCGACAACCGGTGGAGCTGGGTCCCAAGCCACTGACCCTCGAGGACGTGCACGCCGTCGCCCGCGACGGAGCCCCGGTGGTGATCACCGAGGCGGCCCGTGAGGCGGTCACCACCGCCCGCGGCCACATCGAACAGCTCGCCACGGCCGAACGCCCCACCTACGGCGTCTCGACCGGGTTCGGCGCGCTAGCCGTCCGGCACATCCCGCCGGACCGCCGTGCCCAGCTGCAGCGGTCGCTGATCCGCTCGCACGCCGCCGGTTCCGGTCCCGAGGTCGAGCGCGAGGTCGTCCGGGCGCTGATGCTGCTGCGGCTGCGCACCCTCGCGACCGGCCACACCGGCGTCCGGCTGTCCACTGTGGACGCCATGGCGGGCATGCTGAACGCCGGCATCACCCCGGTGGTGCACGAGTTCGGCTCGCTGGGCTGCTCCGGCGACCTGGCCCCGCTGTCGGCCAGCGCGCTCGCGTTGATGGGCGAGGGCATGGTCCGCAACGCCCGCGACGAGCTCGTCCCCGCAGCCGAGGCACTCGCCGAAGCCGGCATCGAACCGGTGCAGCTGGCGGAGAAGGAAGGCCTCGCGCTGATCAACGGCACCGACGGCATGCTCGGCATGCTGTCGCTGGCGATCGCGGACCTCACCAGGCTGCTCGACATCGCCGACCTCACCGCCGCGATGAGCGTCGAGGCACTGCTCGGCACGGATCGGGTCTTCGAACCGGAGCTGCACGCGCTGCGCCCGCACCCCGGCCAGGCCGTCTCCGCCGCGCGGATGCTCGCGTTCCTGCGCGACTCCGAGATCGTCGCCTCGCACCGCGGTCCCGACTGCACTCGCGTGCAGGACGCGTACTCGCTGCGCTGCTCCCCGCAGGTGCACGGCGCGGCCCGCGACACGGTCGCGTACGCGGCGACGGTGGCCGACCGCGAGCTGTCGTCGGTGATCGACAACCCCGTCGTGCTGGCGGACGGCCGGGTCGAGTCGAACGGCAACTTCCACGGTGCCCCGGTCGCCTACGCGCTGGACTTCCTCGCCATCCCGCTCGCGGACGTGGCCTCCATCGCCGAACGCCGCACGGACCGCATGCTCGACGTCTCGCGTTCGCACGGCCTGCCGCCGTTCCTCGCCGACGACCCCGGCGTCGACTCCGGCCACATGATCGCCCAGTACACCCAGGCGGCGATCGTCTCCGAGCTCAAGCGCCTGGCCGTGCCGGCGTCCGTCGACTCGATCCCGTCCTCCGCGATGCAGGAGGACCACGTGTCGATGGGCTGGTCCGCAGCCCGCAAGCTGCGCAAGGCCGTGGACGGCCTGACCACCGTGCTGGCCATCGAACTGCTCACCGCCGCGCGTGCTCTCGACCTGCGCGCGCCCCTCAAGCCCGCCCCCGCGACGGCCGCCGCCGTGGCGAAGCTCCGCGAGACGGTCCAGGGCCCCGGCCCGGACCGCCACCTCGCACCGGAGATCGCCGCCGCCGAGGCCCTGATTCGAAGTGGAGCCCTGTAATGGTTGTTCGCGCTGATCGAGGTACGTCGCTGACCGCGAAGCAGTGGTCGACCGAGGCCGCGCTGCGGATGTTCCACAACAACCTCGACCCCGACGTCGCCGAGCGCCCCGAGGACCTCGTCGTCTACGGCGGCACCGGCAAGGCCGCCCGCGACTGGCCGTCGTTCGAGGCGATTTCCCGCGAGCTCGCCGCGCTGGAGGCCGACGAGACGCTGCTCGTGCAGTCCGGCCGTCCGGTCGGCGTCATGCGCACGCACGAATGGGCGCCGCGCGTGCTGATCGCGAACTCGAACCTGGTGCCGGACTGGGCGAACTGGCCCGAGTTCCGCCGCCTGGAGGCCGAGGGCCTCACGATGTACGGGCAGATGACCGCCGGTTCGTGGATCTACATCGGGACCCAGGGCATCCTGCAGGGCACCTACGAGACGTTCGCCGCGGTCGCGAACAAGCGCTTCAACGGCACGCTGAAGGGCACGTTGACGGTCACCGCGGGACTCGGCGGCATGGGTGGCGCGCAGCCGCTCGCCGTGACGATGAACGAGGGTGTCGCGCTGTGCATCGAGGTCGACCCGCACCGCGCCCAGCGTCGCCTGGAGACCCGCTACCTGGACGAGGTGGCTGCGGATCTCGACTCCGCTGTTGAGCGCGTGCTCGCCGCGAAGGCTGCCGGTGAGGCCGTTTCCGTCGGTGTAGTGGGCAACGCGGCGGAGATCCTGCCCGAGCTGCTGCGTCGCGAGGTCGCGGTCGACATCGTGACGGACCAGACCTCCGCGCACGACCCGTTGGCGTACCTGCCGATCGGTGTCGCCCTGGAGGACTGGCAGGACTACGCCGCCTCCAAGCCGGAGGAGTTCACCGAGCGGGCGCGGGCGTCGATGGCCACGCACGTCGAGGCGATGGTCGGGTTCATGGATCGCGGCGCCGAGGTGTTCGACTACGGCAACTCGATCCGCGGCGAGGCCCAGCTCGGCGGCTACGACCGCGCGTTCGCGTTCCCCGGCTTCGTGCCCGCGTACATCCGGCCGCTGTTCTGCGAGGGCAAGGGCCCGTTCCGCTGGGCGGCGCTGTCCGGCGACCCGGCCGACATCGCTGCCACGGACCGCGCGATCCTCGAGCTCTTCCCGGAGAACGAGCAGCTCGCCCGCTGGATCAAGATGGCGGGCGAGCGCGTCGAGTTCCAGGGCCTGCCCGCGCGCATCTGCTGGCTCGGCTACGGCGAGCGGCATCTGGCCGGCCTGAAGTTCAACGAGATGGTCGCCTCCGGCGAGCTGTCCGCGCCGATCGTGATCGGTCGCGACCACCTCGACTGCGGCTCCGTGGCCTCGCCGTACCGCGAGACCGAGGCGATGGCCGACGGGTCCGACGCGATCGCCGACTGGCCGCTGCTCAACGCCCTGGTCAACACGGCCTCGGGTGCGACGTGGGTGTCGATTCACCACGGTGGTGGTGTGGGCATCGGGCGTTCGATCCACGCCGGTCAGGTCACGGTCGCGGACGGCACCGAGCTGGCCGCGCAGAAGATCGAGCGCGTGCTGACCAACGACCCCGGGATGGGTGTCATCCGGCACGTCGACGCCGGGTACGACGAGGCCAGGACCGTGGCTTCCGCCAAGGGCGTGCGCATCCCGATGGAGGGCTGATGCTCGACCAGATCGCGGACGTGGGGCGAGACCTCAAGCGCGGTGGCTACTCCCGCCACGCCTACGCCAAGCCCGAACTGGAGCTCCGGCACTGGTTCGTCGAGCAGGCCGTCAA
The DNA here is from genome assembly GCF_003269295.1 of Lentzea atacamensis. Taxonomy (GTDB): domain Bacteria; phylum Actinomycetota; class Actinomycetes; order Mycobacteriales; family Pseudonocardiaceae; genus Lentzea; species Lentzea atacamensis. The sequence goes on from NZ_QLTT01000002.1 coordinate 1,145,723, forward strand.
ACGCGGCCTGAACGTCGAGACCGATCAGAACGGCAACCTCTGGGCCTGGTGGGGCGAGCGCGGCGACAACGCGCTCGTCACCGGAAGCCACCTGGACTCCGTTCCCGGCGGTGGCGCCTTCGACGGCCCGCTCGGCGTCACGAGCGCCCTGGAAGCCGTCGATCTGCTGCAGGCCAAGGGGTTCACGCCCGGCAGGCCGTTCGCCATCGCGGTCTTCGCCGAGGAGGAGGGCGGCCGGTTCGGTGTCGCGTGCCTGGGCTCCCGCCTCCTCACCGGTGCGATCGAGGCCGGCAAGGCGCTCAACCTCAGGGACCCGGACGGCATCACGCTCGCCGAGGCCATGAAGGCCGCCGGCTACGACCCGGACCTGGTCGGCGAGGACGCGAGGACCCTGGGCCGCATCGGCCAGTTCGTCGAGCTCCACGTCGAGCAGGGTCGCGGCCTGACGGTCCCGGTCGGCGTAGCGTCCAGCATCCTGGCGCACGGCCGGTGGCGCTTCACGTTCAGCGGCGAGGGCAACCACGCCGGCGCCACCCTGATCGAGGACCGCAGGGACCCGATGCTCCCGGCGTCACAACTCGTCCTGGCAGCCCGCAAGGCTGCCAGGGACGGCGGGCGTGCCACCGTGGGGAGGCTCGTCCCCAACCCCGGTGGCACCAACGTCATCGCGTCCACTGTGGACGTCTGGCTGGATGCGCGCGACACCGATGACGCGCGTACCCGTGCCATGGTCGCGGAGATCTCCGAGGCAGCCCACAAGGCTGCTGAGGAAGAAGGGTGCGAAGTGGTCATCACCGAGGAGTCGTACGGCGACACGGTGTACTTCGACAGCCGGCTGCGCGACGACATCGCGGGAGCGCTCGGCGGTGTTCCGGCGTTGCCGACCGGTGCGGGGCACGACGCGGGCATCCTCGCCGCGCACGTGCCGACCGCGATGCTGTTCGTGCGCAACCCCACCGGCGTGAGCCACGCGCCGGAGGAGTTCGCCGAGCAGGCCGACGTCGACGAGGGCGTCAAGGCGCTGGCCGCGACGCTCGAACACCTCGGCTCATGAACTTCTGGTGCGAGCGGGCCTGGCTGCCCGGCGGGCTCGCCGAACGCGTGCTGATCAGGGTCGAGGACGGCAGGATCGCGAGCGTGTCCACAGTGGACACCATTCCGCTGGGCGTGCGGCGGCTGTACGGCGTCGTCGTGCCGGGCTTCGCCAACGCCCACTCGCACGCGTTCCACCGCGCGCTCAGAGGTCGCACGCACGACGGTGGCGGCACGTTCTGGACGTGGCGCGAGGGCATGTACGCGCTCGCGTCGAAGCTGACCCCGCAGTCGTACTACCGCCTGGCCCGTGCGGTCTACGGTGAGATGGCGCTCGCCGGCGTGTCAGCCGTCGGCGAGTTCCACTACGTGCACGACAGGTCGAACGAGTTCGGCCACGCGCTGCGCGAGGCGGCGAAGGACGCGGGCATTCGCCTCACCCTGCTCGACACCTGCTACCTCGCGGGCGGCATCGACCAGCCGCTCAACGAGGTGCAGCAACGCTTCTCCGACGGCACGGCCGAAGCGTGGGCGAGCCGGGTGGGTGAGCTCAAGTCCGACGACGTGATGCGGGTCGGCGCCGCGATCCACTCCGTTCGCGCGGTCCCACGCGACGAACTGCGCGTGGTGGCACAGGCGTTTCCGGACGCGCCGCTGCACGTCCACCTCTCCGAGCAGCCCGCGGAGAACGAGGCGTGCCTCGCCGCCTACGGCCTCACTCCGGCCGGGCTGCTGAACGAGGCCGGAGCCCTGTCGCCGCGCACCACGGCGGTGCACGCCACTCACCTGACGCCGGAGGACATCGCGCTGCTCGGCGAGTCCGGCACTGGTGCGTGCTTCTGCCCGACCACCGAGGCCGACCTGGCCGACGGCATCGGCCCGGCCCGCGAGCTCGCGGACGCGGGGAGCCCCATCTCGCTGGGCAGCGACCAGCACGCGGTCATCGACCCGTTGCTGGAAACCCGTGCGCTGGAACACAACGAGCGCCTCCGCACGGGCCAACGCGGCCGGTTCTCGCCGCAGGAACTGCTCGAAACCGCCACCCGGCACTCCGCACTGGGCCGGCCGGAGGCGGGACGCATCGAGCCGGGCGCGCCGTGCGACCTCGTGGCGATCAGCTGCTCGACACCGCGCACCGCGGGTTCGTTGCCGCAGCAGGTGTTCCTGTCGGCGACGGCGTCCGATGTGGACACCGTGGTGGTCGGCGGCCGGGTGGTCGCCTCCGGAGGAGTGCACGAGACTCTGGGAGACGTCGGCAGGCTGCTGGCGGACGCGATCGAGGAGCTGTGGGCATGAGCGTGCTGATCACCGGCATCGGTGAGCTGACGACGAACAGCGAGGCGGCCGGCGACGCGCTGATCGTCGACGGTGAGCAGATCGCCTGGGTGGGACAGGCGTCCAGCGCTCCGCCCGCTGACGAACGGATCGACGTCGAAGGCCGCGCGGTGCTGCCCGGCTGGGTCGACAGCCACACCCACCTGGTCTTCGCGGGTGACCGCACCGCCGAGTTCGCCGCCCGCATGGCCGGAAAGCCCTACACCGCGGGCGGTATCGCCGTCACCGTCAACGCGACCAGGCAGGCCACCGACGCCGAACTGGCGGAGGTCGTCCGCAAGCACGTCGCCGAGGCGTTGAAGCAGGGCACCACGTTCGTGGAGACCAAGACCGGCTACGGCCTGAACGTCGCCGACGAGGTGCGCTCGGCCCGCATCGCCGCCGAGCACGTCGACGAGGTCACGTTCCTCGGCGCGCACCTCGTCCCGCCCGGCGAGGACGCGGACACCTACGTCGACCTGGTCCGCGGCGAGATGCTCGACGCCGTCGCGCCTCTCGTGCGCTGGGCGGACGTCTTCTGCGAGAAGGGCGCCTTCGACTACGACCAGTCGAAGGCGGTGCTCGTCGCCGCCAAGGACAAGGGCCTCGGCCTGCGCGTCCACGGCAACCAGCTCGGCGAGGGCCCCGGCGTGCGGCTTGCCGTGGAGCTCGGTGCCGCGTCCGTCGACCACTGCACCTACCTGTCGCAGCAGGACATCGACGCGCTGGCGTCGTCCGGCACGGTCGCCACGCTGCTCCCGGCGTGCGACCTCTCGACCCGCCAGTCGCTGCCGCCGGCCCGGGCGCTCCTGGATGCGGGCGCCACGGTCGCGCTCGCCAGCAACTGCAACCCCGGTTCGTCCTACACCTCGTCGATGGCGTTCTGCGTGACGACAGCGGTCCTGCAGATGCGGATGAGCGTCGAGGAAGCGGTGTGGGCGGCAACTGCGGGTGGCGCACGAGCGTTGCGTCGCGACGATGTCGGCGTCATCAGGCCTGGTGCGCGCGCTGACCTCCACGTTCTGGACGCGCCTTCGATCACGCATCTGGCGTACCGGCCGGGCGTTCCGTTGACGCACTCGGTGTGGCAGCGGGGTGAACGAGCCATTTGAGACCGGCGGCTTCTGACCCTCCGTGTGGGCCTACTGGCGGAGGGTGTCGCCGCCGTACGGTGCTGGCGTGGTGGACTTCGCGGAGGCGCTGACCAAAGCCGTCGACAACAGCGGTCTCAGCCTCGAACGCATCCAGCACCACCTGGCCGCCCGCGGCATGCAGGTGAGCCTCTCGACGCTCAGCTACTGGCGCCGCGGCCGCAGCCGTCCGGAGCGCCCCGAGTCGTTGAAGGTCGTCACCGCGCTGGAGGAGCTCCTCGACCTCGGCGAGGGCTTCCTCACCGACCGGCTCGGCGACAAGCGGCCGCGGGGCCGGTGGGTCGGGCAGGCGATGTCCCTGGAGGACATGTGGGACTCGCGGGCCACCGACCTCGGCGAGGTCATGGCGCGGATCGACAGGGCACCGGCGGCGTCGACCTACCTCAGCGTGCGCGACCGGCAGGTGATCGGGCCGGACCGGCGTGAGGTCGAGATGCACTGCACCGGCATCGTGCAGGCGCTGGACGACGGCGTCGACAGGTTCCTGGCCATCCAGCTCGCCGACCCCGCGGACCTCGGCGTGCCGTCGATCGAGACGGGTGCGCCGTGCCGGCTGGGGCGGGTGCGCGGCGAGGACGCCACGGGGTTCCTCGTCGCGGAGATCCTGTTCGACCGGATGCTCAGAGCGGGGGAGACGGCGCTCGTCGACTACCGCGTGCGGATGCGGCCCGGTGCGGACAGCGAGGTCTGCGACAGACGGTTCCTGCGGCCGGTCGGCGAGTACGTGCTGCAGATCGACTTCCACCCGGACGCCGTGCCCGCGCGGTGTTACGCGTTCACCCGGCCGTCGTTGCAGGAGCCGGAAACCGCGCTCAACGACCTGTGGATCGGAACCACCGCGTCGACGCACATCCACGTGCGGAACTCGAAGCCCGGAATCTATGGAGTGCGGTGGGAGTGGGACTAGCTCCCACTCCCACCGCGCGCGCCCCCAGTCGATCGACGTTCCGGCCGAGCCGCATTCGGCGGAGCGTCAAGGGCGCAGGATGGCCGTCACCGGTGCAGGGAGGCCGGTTCCGGCGTGCTTGCTAGACCTTCAGCAGCAGGTTCGGTGAACCCGTTTTGATGTCGGTCAGCTTGTTCGGCGTGGCCGCGCGGACGAGCGCGTCGCGCACCTGGGCGGGCGTCGCGTTCGGGTTGGCGTTCAGGTAGAGCGCCGCCGCGCCCGCGACGTGCGGGGAGGCCATCGACGTGCCACCCATCGAGCGGGTGCCGGTGTCGTTGCTGTGCGAGGCCGAGACGATCTCGCTGCCGGGCGCCCAGATGTCCAGGCAGCTGCCCCAGTTCGACGAGCCCGACGTGTAGATCGACCGCTTGTCGTTGCGGTCCGACGCGCCGACCGTGATCGCCTCGGGCGTGCGGGCCGGGGTGAAGTTGCACGCGTCCTGACCGCTGTTACCGCCCGCGAGCACGTACGTGAAGCCCGCGGTGATCGAGCGCCGCACGGCGTTCTCCAGCGAGCTGTTGGAACCGCCGCCACCGAGGCTCATGTTGACTACGGCGGGCTTCTTGCCGTTCGCCGTCACCCAGTCGATGCCGCGGATGATGCCGTCCCAAGCGCCGCTGCCGTCGCAGCCGAGCACGCGGACACCGACGACCTTGGCCTTCTTCGCGACGCCGTACGTCTTGCCCGCGACCGTGCCGGCGACGTGCGTGCCGTGGCCCTGGCAGTCCTGCGCGACGGCGTCGTTGTCGATGAAGTCGTAACCGTCTGACGCGCGGGTTTCGAATTCGGAATGCGTTTTCCTGATTCCGGTGTCGAGAACGTACGCCGTCACGTTGGAGGCCGTGTTCGGGTAGGTGAACTTCTGGTCCAGCGGAAGATTCGCCTGGTCGATCCGGTCGAGGCCCCACGTCGGGTTCGACTGGGTGTCCTGGATCGTCGCGACGGTGTTGCGTTCGACGAACTCGACGTCCGGGTCGGCCGCGAGCCGCCTGGCCTGGCGCTCGGACATCCCGGTGACGGAGAAACCGTTCAGCGCTGCGCTGAAGGTGTGCCTGACCGAGCCCTGGTAGTGGGACGCCAACGCACTGGCAGGGGTGCGCGCGCCGTCCTTGAGCACCACGATGTAGCTGCCCTCGACCGCCTGCGCGCCCGCACCGGGCAGCACAGCCTCCTCGGCCATCGCGGCAGGCGCCCACATCGCCGTGGAAGCGATGCCGAATGCCGCCGCGATGGCGACATGACGCCGTAGTCGTGCCATGGGTTCCTCCTGGCAGGGAATGAACTGGGGAACACGACGAAACTAACGTGGGATGTGGGCCGGATAACAGGTTCGAAACTTCAGTTCTCAATACTGTCAAAACTGTGGCGAGCCTCGGTTTGTGCGCTCGCCGTGCCGGTGTTGACTCTCATCGAGTTCCCGCCGGCAGGGGAGAAAATCTGGCCGTCAACCACTGTCGAATCTGTGGCGAGCTGGAGCAGCTCCACGTGGCACAATGCCGCCCCGCGAGGCAGGGTGGAAGGTATGGAGTACACCCACCTCGGCCGCAGCGGCCTGTCCGTCTCCCGCCTGTGCCTCGGCACGATGAACTTCGGTCCCGAGACGTCCGAGGCCGACAGCCACGCGATCATGGACCGCGCCCACGAACACGGCCTGAACTTCTTCGACACGGCCAACGTCTACGGCTGGAAGCAGGGCGAGGGCGTCACCGAGCAGATCATCGGCCGCTGGTTCGCCCAGGGCGGCAACCGTCGCGAAAAGACGGTCATCGCGACCAAGCTCTACGGCAGCATGGGGGACTGGCCCAACGCCAACAAGCTCTCGGCGCTGAACATCCGCCGCGCCGCCGACGCCTCGTTGAAGCGCCTGCAAACCGACTACATCGACCTCTACCAGATGCACCACGTCGACCGGGACACGCCGTGGGACGAGATCTGGGAAGCCTTCTCCGTGCTGCGCCAGCAGGGCAAGGTCATCTACTTCGGCTCGTCGAACTTCGCGGGCTGGCACATCGCCCAGGCCGCGGAGGCCGCCCGGACCCGCGGGTTCCTGGGCCTGGTGTCCGAGCAGTCGATCTACAACCTGATGACCCGCTGGGCGGAGCTGGAGGTGCTGCCAGCGGCGAAGCACTACGGCCTGGGTGTGATCCCGTGGTCACCGCTGCACGGTGGTCTGCTGGGCGGCGTTCTGCGCAAGCAGCGTGAGGGTGGCGGCTCCCGCAGCTCCTCCGGTCGTGCGGCGGACGCGTTGGAGAAGCACCGCGACACGATCGATGCCTACGAGAAGCTCTGCGCGGAGTTGGGCGAGGACCCGGCGAACGTCGGTCTCGCGTGGTTGTTGCACCAGGACGGTGTGACGGCGCCGATCATCGGGCCGCGGACCGCGGAGCAGCTGGACAGCTCGTTGCGCGCCGCGGAGTTGAAGCTGGACGCGGAGGTGCTGGGCAAGCTGGACGAGCTGTTCCCGGCGCCCGGTCCCAACGGTTCCAAGCCGGCCCCGGAGGCCTACGCCTGGTGAGGCTCTGCCGGTGAGCACCTGGTGGTGCTCACCGGCACACCGTTGCAGTCCCTGGTCGAACGCGATCTCGCCCCTTTCCCGCGTAGCAGTGGAATTCGGACAAGCGCAATTCTGATGTGTCCACGTGACGGGGAATTGTTGCAAAGCTGCCCGATGTTTTGAGCCCTCCCTTGGCGTGTGTCATTCCGGCGCTCGGTGACGGCAAGGAGCCGTTCAACTGACGATCCGCCGTTCGCGTCAAGCCATGTAGCTTGATCGACGTCCGATAAGCGAGAGCGCATCGAATGGGCGAGAGCGCATCGAATGTTCGGACTCGACTTGGGGGCTGTTGTGTTCTCGCGCGGTTTTCGTACCGTGCGCGCACCGTTCGCGGTGTGCGTGGTGACCACGGTGCTCGCGTTGTTTCCGTTGATCCACATCCAGACGTTCTACTTCTGGGATGACAGTGCCGCGGTGTTCGTGCCCGGCTGGTACCACATCGGCACCGAGCTGCTGGCCGGGCGGTTTCCCGCGCTTTCACCGGACATGTGGCCCGGCGGCAACATCGCGGCCGAGGCCCAGCTCAGCCTGTGGAACCCGATCATGCTGGCCAACCACGTGCTGGTCGCGCTGATGCCCGACGTGGCGGTGGCCGCCACAGTGGTCAAGATCGAGTTCATGGTGCTGATGGCACTCGGCGTCTACCTGCTGTGCCGCGAGTACGGCGCACGCCAGTGGCCGTCGGCGACGGTCGCGGTGCTGCTGCCGTTCGCGGGCTTCACGCTGTACTTCGACGCTTCCGCGTGGGCGATCAGCATGATCTCCTTCGCCTGGATCCCGCACCTGTGGTGGGCGGCCCGCAAGTGCGCGGACGGCAGGCTGAACCCGGTGGTCCCGGTGTTCTTCGGAATCATGGCGATGACCTGCGGTAGCCCGTACGGCGCGTTGGGCGCCGCCGCGGTGGTGGCCTCCGTGCTCTTCGAACGGGCGGTGCAGCGCAGCTGGTCGTCGTGCGTGCGACTGCTGCTGATCGGCGTGGCGATCGCGATGTCCGCCGTGGTCGTCTACGTCCCGCTCGTGCTCGCGGGCGAGGTCTCGTTCCGCGGCGACCGGTCGATCACCAACACCGGCTTCATGGTGGCCGCGCTCGGCGACCTGCTGAACCTGAGCTCGCCGACGTACACACCGAACGAGGCGTCGATCAACGGCCTGCGCCTGATGGTCCCCTACGCGTTCCTCGGCTGGTTCGTCCTGCCACTGCTGCCGTGGCTGCGGTGGTCCGCGGTCCGCGCGAACCTGCGGGCGAGGTTGGCGCTGTTCGCGTTCTGCGTCGGCTACGCGCTTTTCGCCACCGGTCCCGGTCAGGTGTGGCTCTTCCGCTGGCCCATGCGGGTCGTGGACTACGTGTACCTGCCGGTGTGCGTGTTCGTGGCGCTCGCGCTCTCGGCGGGCCTGCGCGCCGACCGGGTGCGCCGTCGTGCGTTCGGTACCGCGGTCCTGATCGGCATCCAGGCCGTGCTCGCCTTCTCCGCGACGCCGGAGCAGGCCGGGCGCCATGCCGCTGCCGCGGTGATCCTCGCCGGCCTGTCGGCGTCCGCGGTGTTCGTCGCCCTGCACCGGGAACGACTGCTGCCCGTCGTGCTGACGCTGGGCACCGCCGTGGTGCTCTTCGCACAGCTGACCTGGTACCCGATCAACGCGTCGTTCACCGCCTATCGGTTGCCGCACAACGTCCAGCAACTGCGCGACCGGTTCGCGGGGTACGAGGGCAACACGTTCACCGTGTCCCACGTGTCGCCGGGTGACCCGCACACGCATCCTGACGGTCTGTGGCGCGACATGCTTGTCGGCAGCATGTACGAGGTCGCCGGGGTGACGAGCCTGAACTCCTACACCGGCATGGGTTACGCGCCCCTCAACAACGGCCTGTGCATGCACCCGTCCGGCGCTACCTGTCCCGAGGCGTTCCACCGCCTGTTCGCGGTCGACCCCGAGACCGGGGTACCGGTCGCCGACCTGCTGCGAGTGCAGAACGTGGTGGTGCGCAACGGTTTCGTGCCCAACGGGGAAGCCGACGAGCCGCCCGCCGGCTGGCAGGTGCTCTCACGCGACGAGCACGCGACCGTGTTCCGCCGTGCCGCGCCGCTGCCGTGGCCGCAGGGCCGGGTGTCGTGGACCTCGCCCGGCCTCGAAGTTCTCGACGACCGCCGGCAACCGAGACGCCCGGACGAGGAGATCCACTACCGGGGCGAGGGCACGGTAACCCTGGCCGCGCTCGCCTGGCCGGGCGTGACCGCCTCTGTCGACGGGAAGGACGTGCCGGTGCGGCGCGGTCCGATGGGCATCATCACCGTCGACCTGCCGAAGTCCAGCGACGGCGCGACGCTGCGACTCGGGTTCTCGCCTCCCGGGTTCTCCTACGGGATCCCGTTGCTCGCGGGTGCAGTGCTGCTGGGTCTGCTGCACGGTCTGGCGTACCGGATGAAGCGCCGCAGGCGGCCCGATGAGCTCGCGAGCACCACCGGGCCCGCACCCGCGCCACGTGATCTGGTCACCACTCGCTAGCGAGGCTTCATCAGTCCTCGAAGTCGTCCTCGTCGTCGCGCGCCAGGTAGGTGGCGAGCCGTTCGACGGCCGTCTCGAAGTCCGGGTTGGCATCGACGAACGAGCGGAGCTTGTCGGCGAGCCACGCGAGGGTGACCTCCTCCTCGCCGCGCCGCTTCTCGAGCTCTTCGATGCCGCGATCGGTGTGGTACATGGCAGAAACTCCTGTGTGGGCTGAGAAAACGAGCCGCCGGACCCTGTTCAGGGCCCGGCGGCTCGTCTCGGTCAAACGGTGATCACTCGAAGGCGCGGGTGATGATCTCGCGCTGCTCGACCTCGTGGACCTTGCTCGAGCCGGCCGACGGGGCGGCCATCGGACGGCGCGACACGCGGCGGACGGTGCCCAGGTGCTCGGGCAGCAGCTCCGGCAGGGCCAGGCCGTAGAACGGCCAGGCGCCCTGGTTCGCCGGCTCCTCCTGCACCCAGCGGACGTCCTTCGCGTTCGGGTAGCGCTCCAGGGTCTCGGTCAGCTTGCGGGCCGGGACCGGGTAGAGCTGCTCGACACGCACGATCGCCACGTCGCCGCCGCCGCGCTTCTCGCGCTCGGCGTGCAGCTCGTAGGAGATCTTGCCGCTGCACAGCAGGACCTTCGTGACCGCGTTCGGGTCCTTGATCGTCGGGTCGTCGATCACGGACTGGAAGCGGTCGTTGATGAACTCGTCCGTCCCGCTGACCGCGGCCTTGAGACGCAGCATCGACTTCGGCGTGAACACCACGAGCGGGCGGTCGACGCCGTCGAGGGCGTGGCGGCGCAGCAGGTGGAAGTAGTTCGCCGGGGTCGACGGCACCGCGACGGTCATGGAGCCCTCGGCGCACAGCTGCAGCCAGCGCTCGATGCGGCCCGACGTGTGGTCGGGGCCCTGGCCCTCGTGGCCGTGCGGCAGCAGGATCACGACGTCGGAACGCTGACCCCACTTGGCCTCACCGGACGAGATGAACTCGTCGATGATCGGCTGCGCGCCGTTGACGAAGTCACCGAACTGCGCCTCCCACAGCACCAGCGCCTGCGGGTTCGCGACCGAGTAGCCGTACTCGAAGCCGAGCGCGGCGAACTCCGAGAGCACCGAGTCGTAGACCATGAACTTGCCCTGGTCCGGCGACAGGTTCTGCAGCGGCGTGTACTCCTCGCCGGTCTTGCGGTCGATCAGGGTCGCGTGGCGCTGCACGAACGTGCCGCGGCGCGAGTCCTGGCCGGCCAGGCGGATCTTGCGACCCTCCAGCGCGAGCGAGCCGAACGCGAGCAGCTCGGCGAACGCCCAGTCGATGCCGCCCTCGCGCGCCATCTTCGCGCGGCGCTCCAGCACCGGCTTGACGCGCGCGTGCGGCGTGAAGCCCTCCGGCAGGTTCACGTGGGCGTCGGCGATGTGCTCCAGCACCTCACGCGTGATGCCGGTGGGCAGCTTCGCCGGGACCTGCTGCTCGGCCTCCACCGACGGGCTGACCGTCACCGGGTGCTTCTCGAGCTCGCGGACCTCGTTGAAGACGTGCTCCAGCTGGCTGGAGAAGTCCTGCAGCGCCTTCTCGGCCTCTTCGACCGTGATGTCGCCGCGGCCGATCAGGGCCTCGGTGTAGGTCTTGCGGACCGAGCGCTTCTGGTCGATCACGTCGTACATCGCCGGCTGCGTCATCGAGGGGTCGTCGCCCTCGTTGTGGCCGCGGCGGCGGTAGCAGACCATGTCGATCACGACGTCCTTGTGGAACGCCTGGCGGTAGTCGACGGCCAGCTTCGCGACCCAGTAGCAGGCCTCGGGGTCGTCACCGTTCACGTGGAAGACCGGCGAGCCGATCATCTTCGCGACGTCGGTCGAGTACTTCGAGGACCGCGAGTGCTCCGGCGCGGTGGTGAAGCCGACCTGGTTGTTGACGACGATGTGGACCGTGCCACCGGTGCGGTAGCCGCGGACGAGCGCGAGGTTCAGCGTCTCGGCCACGACACCCTGGCCCGCGAACGCCGCGTCACCGTGCAGGGCGACCGGCAGGACGGGGAAGAAGTCGCCGCCGCGGTCGATCAGGTCCTGCTTGGCGCGCACGATGCCCTCGAGCACCGGGTCGACGGCCTCGAGGTGCGACGGGTTCGCGGTCAGCGACACCTTGGTCTCGCCGTCACCGAACATGCGGAAGTACTTGCCCTCGGCACCGAGGTGGTACTTCACGTCGCCGGAGCCGTGCGCCTGGCCGGGGTCGAGGTTGCCCTCGAACTCGCGGAAGATCTGCGAGATCGGCTTGCCGACGATGTTCGCGAGCACGTTCAGGCGGCCGCGGTGCGGCATGCCGATGACGACCTCGTCGAGCTCGTGCTCGGCGGCCTTGTCGAGCACCGCGTCGAGCAGCGGGATGACGGTCTCGCCGCCCTCCAGCGAGAAGCGCTTCTGGCCGACGTACTTGGTCTGAAGGAACGTCTCGAACGCCTCAGCCGCGTTCAGCTTGCTGAGGATGTACTTCTGCACGGTGGCCGGTGGCTTCTCGTGCGGAACCTCGACGCGCTCCTGGATCCACTGCCGCTCTTCCGGCTCCAGGATGTGCATGTACTCGACGCCGACCGTGCGGCAGTACGAGTTGCGCAGCACGCCCAGGATGTCGCGGAGCTTCATCCGCTCCTTGCCGGCGAAGCCGCCGACCGGGAACTCGCGGTCCAGGTCCCACAGCGTGAGGCCGTGGCTCAGGACGTCGAGGTCCGCGTGGCTGCGCTGGCGGTAGTTCAGCGGGTCCGTGTCCGCCATCAGGTGACCGCGGGTGCGGAACGCGTCGATCAGCTCGATCACGCGGGCGGTCTTGTCGACAGCGCCCTCTGGGATGTCGGCGACCCAGCGGATCGGCTCGTAGGGCAGCCGCAGCGACGCGAAGATGTCGTCGTAGAAGCCGTCCTCGCCGAGCAGCAGCTGGTGCACGCGCTTGAGGAACTCGCCCGACTCCGCGCCCTGGATGATGCGGTGGTCGTACGTGCTGGTCAGCGTGATGATCTTGCTGACGCCCATGTCGGTGAGCGCCTGCTCGCTGGTGCCCTGGAAGTGCGCGGGGTACTCCATGGCGCCGACACCGATGATCGCGCCCTGACCGGCCTGCAGCCGCGGCACCGAGTGGTTCGTGCCGATGGTGCCGGGGTTGGTCAGCGAGATCGTGGTGCCGGAGAAGTCGTCGGTCGTGAGCGAGCCTGCCCGAGCCTTGCGGATCAGGTCCTCGTAGGCCTGCCAGAACTGCGTGAACGTCATGTTCTCGCAGCCCTTGACCGACGCGACCACCAGCGTGCGCTGGCCGTCCTTGCCGGGCAGGTCGATCGCGAGACCGAAGTTCACGTGCTCCGGCGTGACGACGAACGGCTTGCCGTCGACCTCGGCGTAGTGCCGGTTCATGTTCGGGTAGGCCTGCAGCGCCCGCACCACCGCGTAGCCGATGACGTGCGTGAAGGAGACCTTCCCGCCGCGCGTCCGCTTCAGGTGGTTGTTGATGACGATGCGGTTGTCGGCCAACAGCTTGGCGGGCACGGCGCGCACGCTGGTCGCGGTCGGAACGGTGAGCGACAGCTCCATGTTCTTCGCGATCGCGGCGGCGGCACCGCGCAGCTGCTTCTGCTCGGGCTGCGCGCTCTGCGTGACCGGCTTGGCCTTCGCGGCCTGCTGGGGCGCGGGCTTGCCGGTCTGCGGCAGCGTGGCCGCGGGCTTGGGCTGTGCGGCCGGCTTGGACGCGGCGGGCGCTGCCTTGCCGTTGTCGGCGGCAGGCGGCGTCACGGTGGCGGTGGCCGTGGAGCCACCCGCGCTGGCCGTGGCGGTTCCGTTGCCGCCCGCACGCTTGTAGTCGGCAAAGAAGTCATGCCATGCCGGGTCTACGGATGACGGGTCCGCGAGGAACTGCTCGTACATCTCCTCGACGAGCCACTCGTTCGGCCCGAATTGTGACGCAGGACTGCTGCTGGACACGGCTGGCGCTCGCCTCTATCCATCTCGCTCTTGGTGTTGACTCATGCGGTAGTCAGGCTAGTCCCCCTGGCCCGGGCCTTCACACGCTGGAGGCATCTGGCAAGGAGTGCTCTGTCACAGGATCGATCAGGACGGGCCCGTCGTCACCCGTAGTTGAGCAATTCTTGATGTGCGTCTCACTACGTCCCCCTCTCTTTCGGGCAATGCCCACGGAGCCGTTGGACGGGCATACGCACCGAGTGCAGTGATCAGTTCACGATAGGTACAACAACCGCATCCCGCCGATTGATCCTGCCGACCAGGCCGGCCGATCTTGCCCGGCTCCCGGTCAGGCCAGTGAACGCTCGATCGACGCGGTCATGGCTGTCACGAACTCCTCCCTGGTCCGTTCCGGTGTCCGGTCCAGCGACAGGTACGGGTTCAGGTCCTCCAGCTCGACCAGCAGCAGGTCTCCCGACTGCGTGCGGCACGCGTCCACGCGCTGGATGCCGTGGTCGAGGCTGTTCCAGTCGATGAACGTCTGCGCGAACTCCAGATCCGCGGTGGTGGGGGTGTACCAGGTGAGCTCCCAGCGGTGGGCCGGGTCCGGTGCGTGCAGGGCGTACTGGAAGTCGTGGTCGACGAAGTAGAACGACACCTCGTACCGGAAATCGATCTTGGGCTGGATGAGGACGTCGGCGTTGTCGATCGCTTTGTCCGCGAGCCTCGCCGGCAGGGCGTCGCGGGACACGAACTCCAGGCCGTGGGAGTCGGCGCCGGTTTTGGGCTTCACGACGTACTCGTCTGTCCGTGGGAGGCGGTCCAGGTGTTGCGGGGAGTCGATCGTGGGGATGACCGGGTAGCCCTCGACGGTCAGGTCGACCAGGTACTGCTTGCCTGCCATGTCGGCATTGCCGGTCAGCGGGTTGTAGACGCGTTGGCCGGTGGTCCTGGCCTGCTCCCGGAAGTGGCGGTAGGCCTCCGGGTAGTCGATCACCGGGCCGCTGTTGCGGATTACGGCGGTGTCGAAGCCGGCCATGAGTTGCGCGGCGTCTGTCGGGTGGCAGATGGCCAGGTCGAAGGTCTTGCGGAGCTCTGAGGTCAGGTAGATGTCCTCGTCGCAGTAGCGCCTGCCCTTGGCCGGGTAGGTCAGGTCCGAGACGTAGAGGACGGTGGGGCGGGACGGCATGACGTGGGCTCCTTGACCTGGCTGGTCCGGGGAGTTGGTTTCTACGTCATGGGGTGGGGCGGTGACGAGGGTTCGTGGCGGGGGCCACGGTTGGCGACCGCGCGGGGTCGGCTTGTGGTGGGGTGCGCCAGGTGGCTCAGGTCGCGTTGCGAGTGTGGGTGCGTTGGTCGGGTTCGGCTTGTGGTGGCGGGTTTCGGTTGGCCACCTGTCCGGGGTCGGCTTGTGGTGGCGGGCGCCCGTTGGCAACCGCGCGGGTCGGCTTGGGCGGGCTGGCGCCGGTTCGCCTGCGTGCGTGGGCACGTCGGGGCGGCCGGGTTGCCGGACTACCGCGTGCGCGGCGGTGCAATGCCCTGTCCGGCTCGGCTTCGCCTTCGCGGTCGGGCAGCCAGGCTTCGCCTGCGCCGCGAGTTGGGGGTGGGGCTGCGCGGCTCGGCATCGCCGCCTGGGCGCGCGGTTGGTCAGGCGGCGGCTTCTGGGGTGCCGTGGCGCCAAAGGCGGGCGTAGGCGCCGTTGGATGCCAAGAGGTCGGCGTGGGTGCCCTGTTCGACTATGCGGCCGTTGGCCAGGACGACTATGCGGTCGGCTTTTGCCGCTGTGGCCAGGCGGTGGGCCACCACGAAGGTGGTGCGGGTGCCCGTCAGGTGGTCGCTGGCGGCCAGGACGGCGGACTCGGTGGCCGGGTCCAGGGCGGCGGTGGCCTCGTCCAGCAGGAGGAGGTCCGGGTTCACCAGTTCGGCGCGGGCCAGGGCCAGGAGTTGGCGTTGGCCCGCGGAGAGGTGGTTGCCGCGTTCGCCCACCGGTTGGTGGAAGCCGTTGGGGAGGGTGGCGACCATCGGGAGGGCGCCTACGGCTGCTACGGCTTGCTGGATTTCTTCTCTTGTGGCGGTGGGGCGGCCGTAGGCGACGTTCTCGGCCACGTCGCCGCCGAAGAGGTGGGCCTCCTGGGGGACCACGCCCAGGCGTTGGCGGTAGGACGAGAGGTCGTAGGTGCGGATGTCCACGCCGTCGACCTGGACGGAGCCGGTGGTGGCGTCGTAGAAGCGGGCGATCAGCTTCACCAGGGTGGACTTGCCGGCGCCGGTTTCGCCCACGAGGGCGACGGTTTCGCCGGGGTTGACGTGGAGGGACACGTTGTCCAGGGCCGGGTGGTCGGCGCCCTGGTAGGTGAAGGAGACGTTGCGCAGTTCCACCTCGCCGCGCAGGCGGGGCGGGACCGGGATTGGGGTCGCCGGGGGTTCGACCGTGCTCGGGGTGCGCAGGAGGTCGCCGATTCGGCGCAGGCCCACGCGGGCCTGCTGGTAGCCGTCGAAGACGCCGGAGAGTTGCTGGATCGGGCTGAAGAACAGGCCCAGGTAGAGCAGGAAGGCCAGGAGGACGCCCGGAGTCAGCGTGCCGGTGGCCACCCGGTGGGCGCCTACGGCGAGGACCACGGCTTGGGCCACGCCGGAGAGCATTGCCACGAAGGGGAAGTAGGTGGCGATGTAGCGCTGGGCGCGCAGGCGGGTGCGGCGGTAGGCGTCGCTGCGTTCGGCGAAGGCTTCCGCCGAGTGGCGTTCGCGGGTGTAGGCCTGGGAGACGCGCAGACCCGAGACGTTCTCCTGGAGGTCGGCGTTGACGGCGCTCACCCGCTCGCGGGCTTCGGCGTAGGCGGTGGAGGCGAGGCGCTGGAAGATCACCGTGGCGACGGCCAGGAGTGGCAGGACGGACAGGGCGATCAGGGCCAGGGACGCGTCGGTGATCACCAGGGCCGCGGTGATGCCCACGACCGTGATGAGGCTGATCACCGCGGTGACGAGGCCGGTCTGCAGGAACGTCGAGAGGGCGTCGACGTCCGTCGTCATCCTCGTCATGATGCGGCCGGCCATCTCGCGCTCGTAGTAGTCGAGGCCCAGGCGTTGCAGGTGGGCGTAGCTGCGGACGCGGAGCAGGTAGAGCAGGCGTTCGCCCAGGCGGGCGGCGAACACGGTGCTGCCCGTCGTGGTCAGCCAGCCGATCACCACCAGGCCCACGCCCATGGCGACCGCCTGCCACAGGGTGGAGGTGGTGCCTGTCACCACGCCGCCGTCGACGCCAAGGCGGACCAGCGCCGGCAGGCCCATGCCCACCAGCGCGTCCAGCACGACCAGGGCGGCCACGGCGGCCAAGGCCCAGCGGACCGGGCGCAGCAGGCTCGCCAGGCGGAAGCTCGGATCGGGTGCCTGCGGGTCTTCGCCGTGCAGGACCGGAGCCTCGGTGGCGGGCGGCAGCGCGCGCACCTTGGCCAGCAGTTCCGGGGTGGGCGGGCCGCCCGCCAGTGCCGACATGCCGCCGCCACCGCCTCCCCGGCGGCCGGACGCGGCGGGAGCAGTGGTCCTGGCTTCGTCGATCAGGCGCTGGTCCAGCGTCTCCTGGGACAACGTGGGCCACAGTTCGCCTGTCGCCACGGGTGGGGTGGACTCGATCGCCTCGTCCGGGCCCGCCAGCAGGTCGCGGTAGAGGGGGCAGCGAGCGGTCAGCTCCTCGTGGGTGCCGACGTCGACCACGCGGCCCGCGTCGAGGACCGCGATCCGGTCGGCCAGGGACAGCGTCGAGCGTCTGTGGGCCACCAGCAGGGTCGTGCGGTTCGCCGTCACCGAGGCCAGCGTCGCGTGGATCGCGGCTTCCGTCGCGTTGTCCACGGCGGACGTGGCGTCGTCCAGCAACAGCACCCGCGGGTCCGAGAGGAGAGCGCGAGCGAGGGCCACGCGCTGGCGTTGACCGCCGGAGAGGGTCAGGCCGCGTTCGCCCACCACCGTGTCGTAGCCGAGCGGCAGGGCCTCGATGAAGTCGTGCGCCTCCGCTGCCTTCGCGGCGCGCTCCACTTCCTCACGGGACGCGGTGGGGCGGCCGTACGCGATGTTCGCGAACACCGTGTCGGAAAAGAGGAAAGCCTCCTCGAAGACGACACCCACCGCACCGCGCAACGACTCCAGGCGCAGCGTGCGGACGTCGGCGCCACCCACCCGGACGGCACCGGAGTGCACGTCGTAGAAACGGGGCAGCAGCAACGAAACCGTGGACTTGCCGGAACCCGCGGTACCGACCAGCGCCAGCGTCTCGCCCGGCTCCACGGAGATCGAGAAGTCCTGCAGCACCGGCTCGCTGCGGGTGTAGCCGAACGTCACGTCCGAGAACGAGATGCCGAGCGGGCCGTCCGGCACCTCGTCGGGGCCGTCCCGCACGTCCGGCTGCGAGTCGATCAGCTCGTAGACCCGCTCCACCCCGGCGCGCGCCAGCTGCGCGGACACCACCAGGCCGGACAGGATCCTGGTCGGGCCTACGAGGTTCGCCACGTACGTCGTGAACGCCAGGAACGTGCCCAGCGTGACCTCACCGTGCAACGCCAGCCAGCCGCCCAGCGCCAGTACGCCGACCTGGCCGAGCAACGGCAGCGCGGTGACGGTCGCGAGCGGCCGCGACGTCAGCCGGGCAGCGCGCATCCGTTCCGCGAACAGCGCCCGAGCGTGCTTCTCCAGCCGTGCCACCTCGCGCGCCTCCTGGCCGAAGCCCTTCACCACGCGGACACCGGTGACGGTCTCCTCGACGTGCTGCGCGAGATCGGCGGCCCGCTGCTGCGCGGACCAGGTGGCGGGGAACAACGTCAGCCGCGTCCGGCCCGCGAGCCACGCCACCAGCGGCAGCACGATGATCGCGATGATCGTCAGCGGCACCGACAGGTAGAGCATCGCAGCCAGGGCGGCCACCGCGAACACCACGGTGCCGACCGCCAGCGGCGCCATCATCAGCAGCGACTGCACCAGCTGCAGGTCGGTGATCGACCGCGACACGATCTGCCCGGTCCGCAGCTCGTCCTGCTTCGCGCCGTCGAGCCGCTGCACCGCCGAGAACACGCCGAGCCGCAGGTCGTGCTGCACGCCCAGCGCCAGCCGGCCGCCCAGATATCGCCGCAGGAACGCCGACCCGAACGTGAGCAGCTCCAGCGCGATCAACGCCACCATGAGCGCCCACAGCCGGTCGGTGCGGCCCTCCGTCGAGTCGTCGACCGCGGTCTTGAGCAGCAACGGGCCCGCCGCCTGCAGACCAACGCCGACGACCGCCGCCAGCACCGACAGCACCACCAGTCGGGGGTGCTGCCAGCAGGCGGCGGTCAGTCGGCGGATCCAGCCCTTCGTCACGCAGCCAAGACTACGGACGGGGTCTGACAGCTAAGTGGATCTTGGGAAGCCGCAGGTCAGGTGATGTCCTTGGACTGGGTGACCGCCCAGCCGCCCGCGAACACGATCCCGGACCAGCCGAGGAACACGAGCCCCGACCACCACCAGTCGAGCGCCCCGCCCGCACCGGCGATCGCCCGCAGCACGTCCTCGACCTCCGGCGGCACCACACCCGCCGTCGACAGGAAGAGGTCGACCGCGACCGACCCGGTGAGCCCGTTGATCGACCCGTTCGGAAGGAACCCGATGATCGAGGGCACCTCCAGGTACGCGAGCACGAGGTGCAGCACGTTCTCGATCACCAGGAAGTACAGCAGCAGCAACACGACCGTGCCCGCCACGTTCGGGATCAGCGCGCCGATGCCGACGCCGAACATCGTCATCAGGACCGACGACAGCACGCAGGCTAGCGTCAGCATCGCCCAGCCACCGGCGTCCGGCAGCTGCCCGGAATCGCTGGTGATCACCACGCCGATGCCGAGGAACAGCATGATCGCGAGGCCGTAGATCGCGCCCCACAACACGTAGACCAGCATCTTCGCCAGCAACGCGTGCATGCGCGACGGCGCGGTCAGGAACGTCGTCGTGATCGTCCGCCGGTTGATCTCACCGGAGATCGCCAGCGCACCGAAGACCATCGGGAAGATCGTCGAGATGTTGATCGCCCGCGCCATGCCGAACAGCGACACCTTCCACTGGTCCGGCGTGACCCCGAGAAAGTCCGACACCTCGTCGACGTCGCTGGTCGACGCGAAGTCCACGAAGAACTGACCGAGCAGACCGGTGGCGAGCCCCCAGCCGAGCGCCAGCACCGCGGTCGGGATCAGCAGACCCCACCACAGCCCGGTCGTCGTCGTCTTGCGGAGCTCCGCCTGTACGAGGTTGCCCATCAGGCCCAACCACCCTGCTGCTTGTACGGAGTCTGAGCCGGCGCGTACCCGGCGTACTGGCCGCTGGTGAGCTGGAAGAACAGCCGCTCGAGGTCGACCTGCTCCTCCTGGATGCCGTAGATCGACACGCCTGCCTTCAACGCGCTGTCGGCCACCTGCCTGGAGTCCACTCCGGACACCGCGAGCCTGCCGTCGGGCAGCTGCTCGATCGCCTGCACACCCTCAGCACGCAACGCCGTCGCGAGCGCGTTGATGTCCGACGGCTGGACGAGAACGCGCCGCTGCTGCGACTGCCGCAACTGCTCCAACGGCCCGTAGAACATCGTCTGCCCGCGCGAGATGATCACGACCTGGTCGACGGTCTGCTCGACCTCGGCCAGCAGGTGGCTGGAGATCAGCACCGTGCGTCCCATCCGCGCGTACGACTGCAGGAACGTGCGCAGCCACGCGATGCCCTCGGGGTCGAGGCCGTTCGCGGGTTCGTCCAGCACGAGCACCTGCGGGTCGCCGAGCAGCGCGGTGGCGAGCGCCAGCCGCTGCTTCATGCCGAGTGAGAACCCGCCCACCTTGCGATCGGCCGCGGAGCCCAGGCCGACCAGGCCGAGGACCTGGTCGGCCTGCGCGTCCGGCACGCCGATGGCCGCCGCGTACACGCGCAGGTGGTCGCGGGCGGAGCGGGCGGGGTGGAACCCCTGTGCCTCCAGCACCGCGCCCACCACGCGGCCGGGCTGACCGAGCTGGTGGAACGGTCTTCCGTTGATCGTCGCCGTGCCGCTGGTCGGCTTCACGAGCCCGAGCAACATCCGCAGGGTCGTCGTCTTCCCCGCGCCGTTCGGGCCGAGGAAGCCCGTGACACTGCCGGGGGACACGGTGAAGCTCAGGTTCTGCACCGCGGTGACTGGACCGAACTGCTTGGTCAGGTTCTGCACCGCGATGAGGCCGCTGCCGTCATGCATGCGGCCCATCCTGCCTGAAGCTCAGTCCGGCAAGGCGTGCTTCGGGCGCGACACGACCGGCGCGCGGTGCACCACCGGCGGGAGGTCGCTCAAGATCGGCGGCAGCTCGGTGGTCAGCTCGACCGGTGTTTCCTCAGGGATCTCGATCGTGCCCGATCGGGTGAAAGGGTTGCGCAACGGCCTGCGGCGCTCCCGATGCGGCAGACCCTCGCCGATCAGGTGCTGATGCGCCATGTTCCAGACCTGGCACGGCCACCGCCGTCGCCGCAGCCAGCCGGGACACGCCTTGCACCTGCCGTCCTCGTCCGGCTGGTGCACCGTCAGCAGCAGTCGCCAGCCGTCCGCCAGGCGGTGGATCTCCGCGCGGGCCAGCGGGACCAGCGCGTCGGCTTCGCCGTGCTCGGCGACCTTGTCCAGCAGTGCCAGCCGTTGCAGCACCGCGTCTCGCAGCGCCTCGTCCATCACATCTTCGCCGTGGCCTGATCGAGCAAGGATCCCAGCCGGCGTGTCTGCGTGGCGGACATCACAGCGGTCTCGCCCGGTGGCGTGACCAGGAGGACTCGGTCGTTTTCGACCAGGACGGTCATCGATCTGTCCCGACCGAACGGGTCGTGGCAGTGGATCCATCCCTGTGGTTCAGCCATGGAATCTCCCTTCGAGGGACGCCCGACTCCGTGTTCATCGGCCGTCGGCCCTGCTCGCCGCACCGCGGACCGGTGAATTCACTCGTTTGCTGGACGGGCCGAACACGGGCAGTGGTCCAGTTGGGGAAACTTTTGGGTCGCGTTTCGGTGGGGGTGCTGGGCGCGCCCGCCCAAGGCCCGCTATATTTGTCCTCGGCGGCCCCGCTCCCAGTGACCCCCAGGCTGGTTGAGCGCGGCCGCCCTTTACGTGGCGGGCTCTGGCGCTCATCGGCCTTCGGTCGATTTCGCCAGAGCCCGCAGTTCTTTTTCGGGGACGACCCCCGAAGCCCCGCAGGCTCAGGCGCTGAGCGCCTTCGCGATCCACGTCTCCCTCCGTGAAACCCGTTGCGCCCCGGTGTCTCGTACGCTGTAAGTTGCTCGTACACCGTAAGGGGGAGGACATGACTTCGACGACCGAGAAGGTCGGGGTGCACCCGCACCCCCAGCGCTGGGCCGTGCTCGGCGTGCTCTGCCTGTCCGTGATGGTCGTGGTGCTCGACAACACCGTGCTGAACGTGGCGATCCCGTCGATCTCCACCGGCCTCGGGGCGAGCACCGCCGACATCCAGTGGATGATCAACGCGTACTCGCTGGCGCTGGCGGGTCTGCTGCTCACGACCGGTTCGCTGAGCGACAGGTTCGGCCGCAGGAAGGCGTTGCTGGCCGGTCTCGCGCTCTTCGGTGCGGGCAGTGCCGTGGCGGCCTACGCGGGCTCGTCCGAGGCGCTGATCGCGGCACGCGGCTTCATGGGCGTCGGTGCCGCGATGCTGATGCCGGGCACGCTGGCCGTGCTGATGCAGTTGTTCGACGAGAAGGAACGCCCGAAGGCCATCGGCATCTGGGCCGCGGTCACGAGCCTCGGCTTCGCGGCCGGTCCGGTGATCGGCGGCGCGCTCATCAAGCACTTCTGGTGGGGTTCGGTGTTCCTCATCAACGTGCCGGTGGCGATCCTCGCGATCGCGGCCGTCGCGGCGCTGGTGCCGGAGTCCAAGGACCCGACCGTGCGCAGGCCGGACGTCATCGGCTCGATCCTGTCGATCATCGGCATGGTTGCGCTGGTGTACGCGGTCATCGAGGTGCCGGAGCACGGGTTCGGCTCTGCGCAGTTCGGCGTGCCCGTGGCGATCGGGCTGGTCACCATGACGGCGTTCGCGTTGTGGGAACGGCACACCGCGGAGCCGATGCTGGACCTCGGCTTCTTCGCGGACCGGCGGTTCACCGGTGCGGTGGCGTCGGGAGTGCTGGCGTCGTTCGGCATGGCGGGCTCGCTCTTCCTGTTGACGCAACACCTTCAGGGCGTGCTCGGCTACAGCCCGTTGGAGGCCGGTCTTCGCGTGGCACCGATGGCGATCGCGTTGCTCGTCACCAGCAACACGCTGGGCCAGCTCGTGCTGAAACTGGGTGCCAGCAAGGCGATGCTGCTCGGCATGACGATCGTCGCGGGCGGCGTGGTGCTGCTGTCGATCGGCAACACCTACCCGCCGACGCTGGCCGGTCTGATCCTCATCGGCGTGGGTGTCGGTGTGGCGCAACCGGTTGCGGTCAACGCGCTGATGGGTGCCATCCCGCCGGAGCGCGCCGGTATCGCGTCGGGTCTGTCGAGCACGCTGACGGAGCTGGGCTCCTCGTTCGGCATCGCCGTGCTGGGCGCGCTGCTGTCCGCGCGGTTCGCGGCCTCACTGCCGGACGGAATCCCGTCGCGGTCGTTGAGCGACGCACTGCACAGCGGAGCGGACATCACGGTCGTGCGCGACGCGTTCTCGTCCGGCATGAGCGTGAGCCTCGTGATCGGCGCGATCGCGGTGTTCCTGGGAGGTGTTGTGGCCAGCGTGTTGCTGCGGCGTGCTTAGGATCGCTGCTGTGGACAGCGTGTGGTTCAGCAAGCCCAGGCCCAGCAGCGGTCAGCCTCTCGGCCTGAGCCGGGAGGCGATCGTCTGCAAGGCGGTGGAGATGCTGGACGAGCACGGCATGCAGAAGCTGTCCATGCGCAAGCTCGCGGCCGCACTCGGTGCCGCACCGATGTCGCTCTACTGGCACGTGCCGACGAAGGACGCGTTGATCGAGCTCTGCCTCGACGAGGTCTACGGGGAGCTCGGGCGACCGGAACCGGACACCGACTGGGAGACGGCGCTGCGGCAGATGATGCACGCGTTTCGTCAGGTCGCGCACAGGCACCCGTGGTGGATCCGAGGCATCGGTGAGTTCAACTCCGTCGGGCCGAACGCGGTGGCGATGGCGGACACGATGCTCGAAGCCATGCTGTCGGCCGGCCTGTCGACGTTCGCGGCGGCGCGGTCGGTGTCGGCGGTGTCGAGCTACGTCGTCGGATACGCGACGGCCGAGGTGAACTTCATCGGCCGCGGCGGGATGGATGCCGCGCCGCCGGACCTGGCGAAGATCGCCGACCTGTACCGGGACAGGCATCCCCGTTACGTCGCGATGCTGGGCGAGCAGGAGCTGTGGTCGCTGGAGGGGCAGTTCGAGTTCGGGCTGGACTGCGTGATCGACGGCATCAGGGCGAGGGTCGCGGTGCTCCGGTCGTGAGCTGCAGCATCGACGGCCCGATCCGGCGCCCGATCGAGGTTTCCGCACTCCTGCAGCACACACGGGAGGTGCTGCGGGAGTTGCTGGCGACCGACGAGGTCCCGGAACTGTCGAGCAACACGCGATCGCGCCGGCGGCCGCCGACCTCGGTGGTGGCGCCTTCTTCGACGAGAACCGCGGCATCGTGCGGCCGTTGATCTACGACCCGCGCGAGGTGATCGCGAAGACCCGACTCGCTCCGGGCGATCTCGGGTTCCTGGACCGGTGCGAGCGGTACCTGCGCCAGTTCGAGCACCTCAACGGCCGGCCGAGGACCGTCACGCTGGCCGGATGGACGAAACCCCCGCAGCATGATCGCGTGCGGGGGCTTCTCTCATTCAGTTGGCTTTCAGACCACGGTCTCCAGCGGCGTGTGCGTGAGGCCGGTCGCCTCGGCCACCGGGCCGTTGGTCAGCTGCCCGGCGTGGACGTTGAGGCCCAGGGCGAGCGAACGGTCGTTCTTCAACGCCTTCTCCCAACCCTTGTCGGCCAGCGCGACCGCGTAGGGCAGCGTCACGTTGGTCAGGGCGTAGGTCGAGGTGCGCGGCACGGCGCCCGGCATGTTCGCCACGCAGTAGAAGACCGAGTTGTGGACCTCGTAGGTCGGCTCGGCGTGCGTGGTCGGACGTGAGTCCTCGAAGCAGCCGCCCTGGTCGATCGCGATGTCGACGAGCACAGAGCCCGGCTTCATGTCGGCGACCAGTGCGTTCGAGACCAGCTTCGGGGCGGCGGCACCCGGCACGAGCACGGCGCCGATGACCAGGTCGGCCTCGCGGACGGCCTGTTCCACGGAGAACGCGTTGGACGCCAGCGTGCGCAGGCGGCCCTGGAACTGGGCGTCGATCTGGCGCAGGCGGTCGACGTTGGTGTCGAGGATCTGCACGTCCGCGCCCATGCCGACGGCGATGGTGGCGGCGTTGACGCCCGCCACGCCGCCGCCGATCACGACCACGCGGGCAGGGGCGACGCCGGGGACGCCACCGGGCAGCACGCCGCGGCCACCGGACGGCTTCATCAGGGAGAACGCGCCGACCTGCGGGGCCAGGCGGCCCGCGACCTCGGACATCGGGGCGAGCAGCGGCAGCGCGCGGTTCGGCAGCTGCACGGTCTCGTAGGCGATGGCCGTGGTGCCGGAGGCCAGCAGAGCCTCGGTCAGCGGCTTGTCGGCGGCGAGGTGCAGGTACGTGAAGAGGGTCTGGCCGGCGCGGAGGCGGGGGTACTCCTCGGCGATCGGCTCCTTGACCTTGAGGACCATGTCGCCTTCCGCCCACACGTCGTCGGCGGAAGCGAGGATCTTGGCGCCCGCGGCGAGGTACTCCTCGTCGGTGATCGCGGAACCCAGACCGGCGCCCCGCTCGACGAACACGTCGTGGCCGCGGCTGGTCAGCTCGTGAGCACCCGCCGGCGTGAGGGCGACGCGGTACTCGTGGTTCTTGATCTCGCGGGGAACTGCGATCCGCACGATGACTCCTCCGTTCGGCTGGCCTCTGTCTCACAATGTGAGGCAGCCCGAAGGTCATGTCATCGTGCGGATCGCACTATCCGGTCACTGTCGGGTTGTTCTGCTAGGACAAAGCCACCTTCAACACCCATGCGTGCCGGCCAACGCCCGCAGGCACGTCCACCACGAGTTTCCCGCCCGATCGGGTCCATTTCAGGGGCCTGTCGTGCCCCAGCAACGTCACCCTGTCGCCGTCCTTGATCGGTACTGGAGCGTCGACCACGAGCTGTGAGCCAGGCTGGGCCAACGAGGTGATGTAGAACGCCTCGTTCGGCTTCACCGTGAACCGCAGCGAACCCTGCTGGGCCATGCGCGACCAGTACGTCGTGCCGTAGATCGACTCGCCGTTGGTCTTCAGCCACGCGCCCGTCTCGCGGAGGCGCTGCTGCATGATCTCCGGGATCGAACCGTCCGCCCGCGGTCCGATGTCCAGCAGGAAGTTGCCGTTCTTCGACGTCGTGCCGACCAGCGTGTCGATCACCTCATCCGCGGTCATGTACATCGAGTCCGCGTCGCCCGGTTCCACCCGTACGAACACGGATCGAGGCCGCGCGAGGCCTCCCACTTCTTCACCACGGTGTTCGGGTACGTCGCGTACTCCGGCGTCGTGTAGATGTTCGACATCCACTGGTCGCCGAGATTCACGACGGTGGCCTCGATCGTCTGGCCACCCAGCCGCGGCGGCTTGTTCGTGCTGCGCGCGGACCGGACCGCGAGCACCTCGCCCTTGCCCGCCGGCTGCAGCGACAGGGCGAACACGTGCAACGACGACTTGCCCTCGGCCGCCGGGTTCGTCACGGGCAGCGTGAGGCCGACGGCGTCCTTCGACGGATCTGTCCACACCTGACCGGTGCCGATCGACTCCGGGTGCTGGTCGGTCCCGCCTGGGGAGTACCGGTAGGGCGCGGAGATCGGACCACTGCCCGAGTACCGGTCAGGTCCGGTGAGCGCGGCGGTGCTGGTCGAACCGTCCGCGTAGTGCACGGTCGCGGTGCCTCCCGCAGCGCCGTAGGACGACGCCACGAGGAAGTGCGCGGTCAGGTAGCGGCCGCTGGGCAGGTCGATCCGCTGGCCGGGTGAGACCGCGTTGTTGTTCTTCGACTGTGTGCTGCCTGGGAACAGATAGGGCACGCCATCGGCTGTGACCTGCCCGGACGGGAGTGCTTCCGCAGGGAAGGCGTAACCGGAGCCGTCGAAGTTCCCGGTCCGGTCCGCGGCTGTGTCGATGCCGTCGTTGTTGAGGTGGGAGTCGATCGGAACAGGGATGGGTTGAGGGACGTCCGCTGCGCTCGCGGTGGAGACCGAGGCGGTCAGAAGCGAGGCGAGCAGAGCGACGGTGAGCGCTGCCCTCATGAAACCTCCGATGTCTGGGTTTCAATCAGTGGTAGCGCTCTCCCGGCTGTCAACCATCTCGCGTTGACACTTGGCGGCGGACGCACATAGCGTTCGCGCCGAGAACTGAAGACCGGCCGCGGTGCCCGTGAGGCACCAGAACCCGAGTGGGAGAGACCTCGACGAGCGAGTCGGGGCGCCGAAGGGGCAAGCTCCCGCACACTCTCAGGCAGCAAGACCGCTCGGGGTAGGCAACTCTGCACGGCGGAGGGGGCGCAAGTTTCCTGACCGAGCCGTGAAGCCAGAGGAGTCGCCGTGGAGTTCCCCGAGAACCTGCTCTACACCGTCGAGCACGAGTGGGTCGACTGGACGCCGGGTACCCAGGACCCGTTGACCTGCGGAATCACCGAGTACGCCGCGGACGCCCTCGGTGACATCGTCTTCGTTCAGCTCCCCGAGGTCGGCGCGAAGGTCGTCTCGAACGAGGTGTGCGGTGAGCTCGAGTCCACCAAGTCGGTCAGCGACCTGTTCTCGCCCGTCACCGGTGAGGTGATCGAGGTCAACAGCGCGGTCGTGGACGACCCGGCGATCATCAACAACGAGCCGTACGGCGCCGGCTGGTTGTTCAAGGTGCGCGTCGAGTCGGCGGAGAACCTGCTCACGGCTGCCAAGTACGCCGAGCTCACCAAAGACTGACTGCAGACCACCACCGCGAAGGACTGATCAGTGGCGATCAGCGTTTTCGACCTTTTCTCCGTCGGCATCGGGCCGTCCAGCTCCCACACGGTCGGCCCGATGCGCGCGGCGGCGATGTTCGTCGAGAAGCTCGGGGCACGGGTGTCCGAAGTGGACCGCGTGCACGTCGAGCTGTTCGGCTCGCTCGGCGCGACCGGGCACGGTCACGGCAGCCCGAAGGCCGTCTTCCTCGGCCTTGAAGGGAATCTGCCGGAAGAAGTCGACCCGGCGATCGCGGCCGTCCGCGTCGAGGAGATCGTCGCGAGTGGACGCCTGAAGCTCGGTGGCACGCACGAGATCGGCTTCGTGCACGACCGCGACCTCGTCATGCACCGCCGCAAGTCGCTTCCGTTGCACCCCAACGGGATGAGCTTCGAGGCCTACAAGGGCGAGGAGTCGGTCGAGCAGGCCGTCTACTACTCGATCGGCGGCGGGTTCGTCGTCGACGAGAACGCGAGCGGCACCGACCGGATCAAGCCGGACACCACCCCGCTGCCGCATCCCTTCCTGACCGGCGACCAGCTGCTCGCGCGCACCCGTGAGACCGGCCTGTCGATCAGCGAGATCATGATGGCCAACGAGCTGTCGTGGCGGTCGGAAGAGGAAGTGCGCCAAGGACTTCTGCACATCTGGCAGGTGATGCAGGAGTGTGTGGAACGCGGCTGCAACGAGCACGGCGTCCTGCCAGGCGGCCTCAAGGTCCGCCGCCGCGCCGCCGAGATGCGCAAGCGGCTGGAGGGCGAGCACTTCGCCACCGACCCGCTGCGGGTCATGGACTGGGTGACGCTCTTCGCGTTGGCCGTCAACGAGGAGAACGCGGCGGGCGGCCGTGTCGTCACCGCGCCGACCAACGGCGCGGCCGGCATCGTGCCCGCGGTCCTGCACTACTACACGAGGTTCGTGCCGGGAGCCAGCGACGACGGCGTCGTCAGGTTTCTGCTCACCGCGGGCGCGATCGGCGTGCTGTTCAAGGAGAACGCCTCGATCTCCGGCGCCGAGGTCGGGTGCCAGGGCGAGGTCGGCTCGGCGTGTTCGATGGCCGCCGGTGGTCTCGCAGAGGTCCTCGGCGGCACCCCGGAACAGGTCGAGAACGCCGCCGAGATCGCCATGGAGCACAACCTCGGTCTGACGTGCGACCCGATCGGCGGCCTGGTGCAGATCCCGTGCATCGAACGCAACGCGCTCGCGTCGATCAAGGCGATCACCGCGGCACGCATGGCGTTGCGCGGCGACGGCTCGCACTTCGTGTCGCTCGACAAGGTCATCAAGACCATGCGCGACACCGGCAAGGACATGTCGGTGAAGTACAAGGAGACCGCACGCGGCGGCCTCGCCGTCAACGTGATCGAGTGCTGACTCAGCGCGCGTCGTACGCGCGCTGCGCCTCCAGCACCTCGGGCATCCGCTCCTCCAGGAGATGGATCAACGAGAGCAGCCGCTCGGCCGTCTCGCGCCCGAGCGGCGTGAGGCTGTAGTCGACGCGCGGTGGGTTCGTGGGCTGCGCGTCGCGGTGCACGAGCCCGTCGCGCTCCAGCGCGTGCAACGTCTGGGACAGCATCTTCTCGCTGACCCCGTCGACCCGCCGGCGCAGCTCGTTGAACCGCAGCGGACCGTCCACGAGCGCGCCCATCGTCAGGCTGCCCCACCTGCCGGTGACGTGCTCCAGCGTCGGGCGTGACGGGCACGCCTTGGCGAACACGTTGAACTCCACGTCGTTAGCATACCTGGTCACAGCGCTAACCGTCAGATGGCGCAGCGTGCTGGTTAGTGCATGGTCGGCTGCCGATGTCGGATTCGGCGCATCGGCTGGGGTTGACTGGTAGCTGCCGAGGATCTCGTGCGCGAAAGCGACGAGATCGCGGACGCGTTGGCCGGACGGGTGGTTGCGAACCCGCATCTCCAGGTTCTCGGGCCGGTTGTCGTCGCGGATGCCGTTCTTGTGGTGCACGGTTTCGCGGGGGCTGAGCAGGCGGCCGAGCACCGCCTCCATTACGAGGCGATGCTCGCCCACTCAGCGTCCTTTGCCCACGTATCGAAAGCGGTAGCCATCTCGTCGCATGTGGCCTGTGCTGACGGGGCGACCTCTACGAGGGCGGTTCTGCCGGTGCCTCTCGTGGTGGGTCCTGCACCATCCCCGTGCGCCGCCGAGAGTAAGTGCGGCGGACGGTGTTGAACTTCGCCATCGGCTCTGCCCCCTCAAAGCAAAAGAAAGGGGAGCTCACGAACGACACGCGTGCCCGAGATCAGGGTCGCGGAAGGTACATGCTGCTCTGCCAGACTGAGCTGCAGCCGCAGTGGCTGGTGGGATTCGAACCCGCGACCCGCCCATTAGAAGTGGAAGTAACCCTCTGCTTCGCACCGGACACGGTGAAGTTGTGCGCTCCCGAGATCAAGTTCGCCAACGGTGCATTTGCGTTTTGAAGACGAAGTAACCGTTGGCTTCGCATCGGGGTGCGATTGCTGTGCAACCACATCGCGCCAGCGATTTATCACCTCTGGTCGATGTGGAGCTGTGGACGCCCGAGATCAAGTCGCGGAAGGTGGCTGCTCACCGGAGTGGGCGAAGACCGGCCGAAGCCGGTCTCAGGAATCGAACCCGAGTGATCACCAGAAGTAATCCTCCGCTGCGCACCGGGCGCACATCCTTACAGCCACACGGCCCCAGCGATTTTTCTAAGGTGCCGCCTTCACGAACCGGCGCAGCAGGTAGAACAATCCGACCGTCAGCAGCAATCCTGCCGCGCAGATCATCACGATCTCCTCAACCGTCTCCGCCTGCGACCCGGCGAACACGTAGGCGGCACAAATCGGCACGGTTCCGGTGAGGGTGAACAACATGAAAGTCCGGAACGACACCCGTGACACCCCGGCGGACACGGACACGGTCTCGGCCATCATCGGAATGCCGCGTGCCACGCCGAAGAACCAGGGGCCGAACTGACGGCCCCAGCGGCGCATTTCGGTCAGCTCGTCAATGGTCACGACCTTGCGCACCAACCACGGGCGCGCAAACCTGCCGAGGGCGTACCCTGCGGCAGAGGAACCCAGGGATCCGATGACCGCGAGTGCCAGCCCCAGCGGCAGGCCGAGTGCCGTCCCCGCCAGCACGATGAGCGGGGTGGACGGCACGGGCAGCAGCACGTCCACGACGAGCAGGGCGAAGATCGCCACCGCCGCCCACACCGGGTCGATGCCGCGCACCCACGTCACGACTCCCTCGAAGTCGATGAGGTCGAGTGCCTCGAACACGAGCCAGCTCAACAGCACGAACGCGAGCACGACGAACGGTATCCACTTCCACCGAACGCCCGTCTCATAACTCATCGGGTGATGGTCGCCCACCTCGATGCGCCGGACAATCCGCCAGTGGCACAGGTTCCGCGAAGGAGACACACATGAGTGACGACCTCGTGCCGTTCCTCGGGCACTGGGTGCTCGATCCGGCGCGTTCCGCGTACACCGGCGGCACCCCTCCCCGAAGCGGTCACTACGACCTCCGCCTGGAGGGCGAGCGGCTCGTCGTCATCATCGAAGGCGTGCTGGGATCCGGTGATCCCATCCGCACCGGGTACACATTGGACCTGTGGCAGGACACGCCGATGAACGTGGGCAAGGTCGATCGCGTGCGCACGGTCGTCGAGCCGAGGAAGTTCTGCACGATCGCCTTCGCGGGCTCGCAAGCGGTTGCGCGCGCGTGGCGGATTCTCGGCAACCTCAACGAGATGACGATCGTCCAGTCGGCGCCGGACCAGTTCGGCGTCTGGCGTGACGACGTTTCGGTCTACCGGCGCCAGTTCTAGAGGTTGTCGTGCCGGTTCAGCAGTGCTCGCAAGGCCGCCATCTCCGCGGCGAGAGCGGAGCGGCCGGCTTCGGTGATGTGCAGCCAGGTCTTGGGCCGCTTGCCCTCGTAGCCCTTCTCCACCTCGACCAGCCCCGCCTGTTCCAGCACGGTGATGTGCCGCGACAGGTTGCCGGCGGTCAGCTCCAGCGCCGACTTCAGGTACGAGAACTCCACCCGTTTCGTCTCGGCGGCGATGGTCAGCACGCCCAGCCGATGTCGCTGGTGGACGGTGTCGTCCAGGCCGGCTGTGGGGTTCTCGCTCACCGGGTCATCTCCCGCCGCACGGACCCGATGATCCCGCCCACCAGCAGGACGAACGCGGGCACCGCCGTGCTCGCGAAGTGCTCCACTCCCCGCGGCCAGTAGAAGCCGAACCGTCCTGCCTCGTTCACGAACAGCACGGTAGCGGTGAAGATCGCCACGGTGACCGTGCACACCACGTTGCGCTCCAGGTGGGCGAGTCCGGCCAGGCCCGCGGCGAGCACGAACAGCGGGCCGTACTGGTAGACCGTGAGGAAGTGCGCGAGAGCGAACAGCACGAGCACCGCGAGCGTGAAGCCGACACTGCGCACGCGCCACGTCGCCGCCACGATCACCGCCACGGTGATCGGCAGTGCGATCTGCCAGCCCGCCCGGCCGAAGAACAGCTCGCTCAGCACCGGCACGCCGACCAGTGGCAGCACCAGCATGAAGATCGTGACCTGGGCGTAGAGCCTGGTGGGCGTCTCGACGCCGACCTGCGCCGCGCGCCACCGGTACCACCAGACGACCGCGAGATAACCGCACAGCAACGCGACGATCCAGTAGACGTCCGCGGCGATGTTCGGCTGGAAGTGGCTGAACACCGGGCTGTTCATCACCTGGCCCGCGGGGTGCAGCCAGTGGTAGAGCCACGGCATCTCCGCCGAGTTCCACGAGCACGGCTGAGGCTCCACGAGCTCCGGGTTCTGCCCGCTCGGCACGCAGAACCTCGGCGCGTAGAACGGCGTCGCCGCCAGTGTGATCAAGCCGAACAGCAGGAACGGCAGCCAGTAGCCGTGCCGGTCGGCGCGGGCACGCTTGCGCATCGCCCCGAGCTCGACGAGCAGGCCCTTCGGATCCTCAGTCATGACAGTTCCCCCAACTGTGCTCGACTGCAATCAGGTTTGCATTGCAAACCTAAATCGGTCAAGGCCGGGGACGGAACACCGTCACGACGACGCGCAGGCCCAGCAGCACGCTGATGATCAGCAGGTTGTAGCCGAACACCTGGTAGAGGCCGATCTCCGGCACGACCTGCGGCCCACCGGAGGACCCGAGCAGCAGCACCGCCATCACGCCGGCGGTCGCACCCAGGACGGTCAGCATCACCTGGTGCAGCAGGCCGGTCACGAACGACCGGTCGCGTTCGTCGGCGAAGAGCCGCATCGACATGCTGAGCCGGCCCTGCTCCATCGCGCCGGTGATCCGGTCGATCCGCCTGGGCAGGCGGCGCAGCATCGGCAGCACGGCCTGGAGCTCCTCGGCCATCGTGCGCTGCACGGACTCCGGCGTCAGCCGCTCGGAGATCTGCTCGGTGGCGAACGCCCGTGACTCCACCACGATGTTGAAGCCCGGCGAGAGCACACCCAGCGTGCCCTCCAGCGTCGCCAGCGCCCGGAACACCGCCGCGATCTCCGGCGGGACGCTCAGCCCGAACCGGGACACGATCAGGAACAGGTCGCCGAACATCTCCACGTCCGGCCGCATGCCCGCGCCGAGGTGCCGTGCCATGAACTGCCCGAGCGCGCGCTCCAGCCGTTGCTCGTCGATGTCCTCGGGCCGGGAGGTGAGTTCCAGCAACGCGTCCGTCAGCCCGGCGGGATCACCGCGGTCGATCGCGAGCAGGAGTCGTTGCAGCGCCGCCCGCAGGCTCGAGTCGATCCGCCCGACCGAGCCGAAGTCGAGCAGTCCGAGCCGTCCGTCGTTCAGCAACAGCACGTTGCCCGGATGCGGGTCCGCGTGGAAGACGCCGTCGAGCATCACCTGTCGCAGCACGAAGCGCAGCAACGTCCGCGCCAGGCCCTCGTCCTCAGCGGTACCGCGCAGGGGCACGCCGTCGAGCCGGTCCATGACGAGAACGCGAGAAGTCGACAGGTGGACGTGCGGCAGCCCGACGGAGGTGTCCGAAACAGCTGCCACCGCCGCGATGTTGCGTGCCTCGACCTTGAAGTCCAGCTCCTCCCGCAACGCCGCAGCGAACCCCGCCGCCAGGTCCCGCACGCCCAGCGCCGAGCCCCACCGCGTGCGCTGCAACGTCTCAGCCAGCCGGGAGACGATGTCCAGGTCGCCCTCGGCCACCGCTCGCACGCCAGGTCGCTGCACCTTCACCACGACCTCCGCGCCCGACTTCAGCACGGCCCTGTGCACCTGCGCGATCGAGGCGGCGGCCAGCGGCGTCTCGTCGACCGACGCGAACGCGTCCAGCCCGACCTCGGCGTCGAGCACCGCGCGGACGTCCGCCCACTTCGCCGGTGGAACCTTGTCCTGCAACAGGCTGAGCTCCTCGACGAACTCCTCGGACAGGAGGTCGGCACGCGTCGACAACACCTGCCCGAGCTTCACGAACGTCACTCCGGCGTCCTGCAACGCGAGTCGCAACGACCTCGCCAGCCCGGCGGACGACCGTTCGCGGCCGCGCAGGTAGGGCCCGAGGCCGTGCCGGAACGCGATCGCGGTGATCCGCGAGTACCTGCGCGTGCGGGCGATGCGGCGCCGCAGCATGCCCCACCACTCCGTCGGCGGCGGGATCGAGCCGGTCGGCACGATGATCTCCGCGAACGCCAGCAGCCCGATCACCGTGAGGATCGACAGCCCGAGCTGGAGGGTCACCAGCCCGGCGGTCGGCTCGACCGTGGTCTCCCCGAAAGCGCTCGACGCGACCGACATGGCGAGCAGGCAGGCCAGCGCGGTGCGGATCAGGCCGATGCGCAGGCCCAGGATGCGCCGGGCCGCGAGTGCCATGCCCATGACCAGCAGCAGGAACGTGATCGGGAAGCCGATCGTGTAGACGAGGAAGTCCCCCATGATCGAAGCCTAGACACGGGTCTTGACTCCGGCTGACTCCTCACGAAAGATCCGATGAATCGCCGCCCGCGTGGACCTGACCGCACATCGAAGTGAGGTGCCAGAACGTGGTCGAACTCAACCGGCGCACGCTGATCGGAGGCGCGTTGGCCGGGGTAGCGGGCAGTGCGCTGCTGCCTTCCGGCGCGTCAGCGGGTGATGGCTTCAACTGGAGAGACTTCATCGGGTCATCGGATCTCATCTGGAAGAAGATGCCCGCGACCTGGTTCGAGGGGCCGTACCTCGGCAACGGGTTCCTGGGCTCCGGCATCTACGCCGAACCGAACGCCAACGCCATCAGATTCAACGTCCAGCACTCCCAGGTGCAGGACCACCGGCCGGAGTTCGGGGCCCTCTTCGGCCTCGCCCGGCTGCCCATCGGCTACTTCACGCTCGAACCCGTCGGCGCGATCACCGGCGTCGACTGGCGGCTCGACCTCTGGAACGCCGAGCTGACCGGCACGATCACCACGGCCGCGGGAAGTCTGCGGCTGCGCGCGTTCATCCACACCAACCGCGACCTCTACGCCATCGACGTCCAGGCCAGCGAGGGCGAGCGCGCGTTCAAGTGGGTCTTCCACCCGCTCAAGGCGATCAGCCCGCGCACCGACCCGAAGTGGAACCGCCCCGCGCCCGCCGGCTTCACCGACAACCCGCCCGTGCAGCTCACCGGCAGCGGTGACGTGCAGCTCGCGGTGCAGCCGCTGAACGCGGGCGGCGAGCACGTGACGGCGTGGCGCGAGGTCACCCGCGGCACCCGGCGGACGCTCTTCACCAGCGTCGCGTGGTCGCACCCGCGGAAGACCGCTGTGCGCAGGGCGATCGGCAACGTCCGGTGCGGTTCGATCGAGGGCCTCGCCGTCGACCACCGGTTGTGGTGGCACGACTTCTACCGCAGGAGCTTCCTGTCCATTCCGGACAAGCGGCTGCAGGCGTTCTACTGGATCCAGCTCTACAAGTTCGCGTCCGCGGCCCGCAAGGAGGCCCCCGCGATCGCGACCTGCGGCCCGTGGCTCGAGAACACGCCATGGCCGAACACGTGGTGGAACCTCAACGTGCAGCTTGAGTACTGGCTGATCCACGGCTCCAACCACGTCGACTTCGACGCCGTCACGTACTCGGTCGACAGGTACCGCGACGTGCTCGTCGAGCAGGTACCCGCCGAGTACCGGCACGACAGCGCGGGCATCCCGCGCACCACCGACACCGTGCTCAACAACGGTGCCGGCATCGGCAACTCCGGTTACGGCGTGGGGATTCCCGGCAAGGAAGTGCCCACGCCCGAAGTCGGCAACCTGACCTGGACGCTGCACAACGTCTGGCTCACCTACCGGCACACCATGGACGACCGGGTCCTGCGCAACGTGCTGTTCCCGTTGCTGCGCAGGGCCATCAACTACTACTTCCACTTCCTCACCAAGGGCTCGGACGGGAAGTGGCACCTGCCGTTCACCTTCTCGCCGGAGTACGGCGTCAACGCACCGGACTGCAACTACGACCTCGCGCTGATCCGGTGGGGCTGCCAGACCCTGCTGGAGTCCGCGAAGTCGTTGCGCGTCAACGATCCGCTGATCCCGAAGTGGCAGGACACGCTCGCGAACCTCACGCCGTACCCGGTGGACGCCAACGGGTACATGATCGGCGCCGGGGTGCCGTTCGCGAAGTCGCACCGGCACTATTCGCACCTGCTGCAGATCTATCCGCTGTACGAGGTGACGTGGGAGGACGTCTCGAAACGCCGGCTGATCGAGACCTCGCTGAACCACTGGATCAGCTTCGAAGGCGCGCTGCAGGGCTACACGTTCACGGGTGCCGCGTCGATCAGCGCGCAGATGCTGCGCGGGGACAAGGCGGACTTCTACCTCGGCGAGCTGATGCGCCGGTACATCAAGCCGAACACGATGTACCAGGAGTCCGGGCCGGTGATCGAAACGCCTTTGAGCGCGGTGCAGTCGATGTACGACATGCTGTGCCAGAGCTGGGGTGGCGTGATCCGCGTCTTCCCCGCAGTGCCGTGGCCGGAGATCTCGCTCGACAACTTCCGGACGCAGGGCGCGTTCCTGCTCAGCGCGTCACGGCAGAAGGGAGCCACGCGGTGGATCAAGCTGCGCAGTGAGGCCGGCGCGCCCTGTGTCGTCCGGACGGACATCAAGGATCCGGTCGTGCGTGACCACCGGGGCCGGCCGAAGCGCTTTTCGGTGCTGCCCAACGGAGATCTGCGCATCGAGCTGCGGCGCGGCGAGGAAGCTGTCATCCACCGCAACGGTGACAGGCCCGACCTGAAGGTCGGCCCGGTGATCGGTGCTCCGGCACCGTCGTGGGGTCTGCCCGGATAGGGCGTCGCCGGTGCCCCGCCGCGACGGCGGTGCGGCGGGGCACCGGCGGACGCGGTCTAGAAGTCGAACACCTTGCCCGTATGGACGCGCATCACGCACGGGTTGGAGTACACCTGCTCGAACACGACCTTCTTGCCGCGCCACTTGCCCCTCAGCTTGGCCTTGGTCGTGTTGAGCTCCATGGTGCACGCGGCGTCGGCCGCCGGCTCCATCCTGGTGAAGTCGCCGTCGACGGGGATGAGGTCGGCGCAAGCCTGCTTGGCGTTCTTGTGCGGTCCGCCCGCGGGTTCGCAGGTGAGCACCGTGGTGCTGAGCGTGCCCA
This sequence comes from Lentzea atacamensis, assembly GCF_003269295.1. Taxonomy (GTDB): domain Bacteria; phylum Actinomycetota; class Actinomycetes; order Mycobacteriales; family Pseudonocardiaceae; genus Lentzea; species Lentzea atacamensis. Next base: position 1,182,802 of record NZ_QLTT01000002.1, read on the forward strand.
TCTCCGGCCGCACCGACAGCACCAGGCCGGATGCGGGGAGCGGTACCGCCTGGGCCGTCGCGGGGACGATCGGAGCGGCCAGCGCGAGGCAGGCGAACAGAAGTCGGGTCCTTGCCATGCCAACAGAGTGGCGCGGCAGGGACCCGGATCTCCAATCAACTCAGCGGTAACACCAGATCGTGTAGACCGCTGCAACTCTGTGCAACTAGACGCCCGCGAGCTCCGTCCCGGCGAGGGCGGCGGCGACCTGCTTACCCACCGCAGCCATGCCGCTGGCATTCGGGTGAACCGGGAACGCGAGCCTCGTCGGGACGAGGCCCTCGACCCACTTGTCCCACGGCGCCGCGCACACGTCGCGGCCGAGGCTGATGTCGTACGGGTTGACCCAGCCCGCACCCGCGGCCTTGGCCTGTGCGGCGAGCATGCCGTTGAGCAGCTTCTGCATGTCGTCGAGGTACGGCACGTCGCCGCTCGCGATGGGCACGAGAGGCCAGCAGCCCTGCGACGGCGGCAGGATCCGCAGGTAGCCGACGACCACGACCCTGGCGTTCGGCGAACGCTGCTTGATTCCCTTGAGGACGTCCGCGACCTTGGGCGCGGTGGCGTTGATGCGCTGGGCCAGTTCGTCGCCGTACAACGCCTTGCAGGGCGCGCCGTGCGGGTCGGTCAGGCCGCGGCTCGCGCAGGTCGTGATGATCTCGCTGAACCCGATGTCGTTGCCTCCGATGGAGACGGTGACGAGGTCCGTGTCGGGCTTCAGGGCGGACAGCTGCGGCACGGACTGACCGGGGAAGCCGGTCTGCACGCCGGCCATGTCCTTGGTCTGGGCGCCACCGCAGGAGATGTCGGTGAAGTTGGTGATGCCGAGCTTGCGGGCGAGGACGGACGGGTAGTTCTGCGTCGACTTGAAGCAACTCAGCGGGTCGAGCCGCTGCAGGGGGATGAACGGTCCGGAGACGAACGAATCCCCGAGTGAGACGTAGTTCCGGTACTGCGGAGCCGCGCTGGCGGTCGGGACCACAATCGCTGCTATCAGGGCCGTGAGCAGGGATACAACAGTCACTCGGCGCGTCATTGCTACCTCGTTACTGAAGAGTAGGAACGTAGGACGAAGGGTGACCGGACCATTGCGCAGTGTCAATCCCTCGACCAGGCTGGAACGATGACGGGGGTACGCAAAGTAGCTGTGGCATCCGCGGTCGGTAACACGATCGAGCTGTACGACTTCCTGCTCTACGGCACGGCCTCGGCGCTCGTGTTCAACAAGATCTTCTTTCCGCAGTTCGACAGTCGCGTCGGCGTGCTGCTGGCGTTCGCCACGTTCGGAGCGGGTTTCGTGGCCCGTCCGCTCGGCGGCGCGGTGATCGGCCATCTCGGCGACCGGTTCGGGCGCCGCGCGATGCTCGTGATCACGCTGTCGGCGACGGGGCTCGCCACGGCGTTGATCGGCCTGCTGCCGTCCTACGCCTCGATCGGCATCGCGGCACCGGTACTGCTGGTGCTGCTGCGGATCGTGCAGGGCTTCTTCATGGGCGGCGAACAGGGCGGCGCGTCGCTGATGGCCGTCGAACACGCGCCACCGGGCCGTTGGGGTTGGTACGGCAGCTGGGTGTTCATCGGCTCGCCGGTCGGTCTCGTGCTGGCGAACCTCGCGATGTACCTGTCGTCGCGGGCGACGGGCCCCGACTTCCTGTCGTGGGGCTGGCGTTTGCCGTTCCTGTTCTCGATCGTGCTGGTCGGTATCGGTCTCTACATCAGGCTGCGGGTGTCCGAGAGCCCGCGCTTCGCCCGCGCCGAGAAGTCCCGGATGCCGCTCGTGGAGGTCGTGCGCACCCGGTGGCAGGTGCTGCTGCTCGGCGCGGGCGTGAACCTCGGCTTCCAGATCTTCATCTTCGTGTTGTCGGTGTTCACCATCAACTACGGCCGCACGGCGCTGCGGATGTCTCCGGACGATCTCCTGGTGGCGCAGGTGCTCGGCGGGCTCGCACAGGTGGTCGCCGTGCCCGTGTTCGCCTGGCTGTCGGACCGGATCGGGCGGCTGCCCGTGATGTTCGGCGGAGCGGTGTTCCAGGCGGCGTTCGCGTTTCCGATGTTCTGGTTGATGGACGTGCGGTGGTTCACCGCGGCGATCGTGCTCGGCTTCGTCGGCTCAGGCGCGTTGTTCGGGCCGATGGCCGCCTACTTCGCCGAACTGTTCCGCACGCGCGTGCGGTACAGCGGTGTGGCGGTGAGCTACCAGCTCGGCGCTGTGCTCGGCGGTGGCCTGGCGCCCTTCGTCGCGACCTCGTTGCTGGCCTACGGAACCTGGGCCGTCGCGCTCTACCTGATCGCCGGCGCGGTGCTGTCCGGTGTGTGCCTGCTGGTGATCGGCTCAGCGCACGAGGCGGAGCCGGCGGGAGGCGAGTCCGACGCTCAGCCGCTGACCCCAGCCGAGGCGTAGCGCGTCGCTTTCGATGCCGTCGCCGAACGCCACCAGCCCGTCGGACTCCACGTCGATGTCGAGCGGCCTGTCGGTGAGCTCGCCCTCGGTGTGTTCGATGCCGGTGCTCGGCGACGGCCACGCCTCCCTGACGAACCACACGAGCCTGCGCTCGGTCGGATCCGGGAGGGCGATCGCGCTTTTCCTTTCCCGGTGGGCACTCGAGCACCAGCCCGTCGCACCGGTGCCGCTGCCGACGAGGATGCCGGACGAGGCCTGGCGTTCGTTCCCGATGCGGTACCGGCTGGTCTGGTGGCTCGGATGGCCGACGTAGATCTCGTTGAGCGCGCACAGGGTCTGGCCGTCGTCCGACCGCGCCTCGACCATCGTGCGGTCCTCGGTGTCACCGGTGTTGTGGAGGAGCTCCGCGGCGTCCTGCGGGGCGTGCTTCGCGAGCACGCCCCGCTCCGGGTTGATGCCGATCACGGGCTGGCCGTCGAGGTACTTGGCGACGTTGGCGACCAGCCCGTCCTGCCCGACGATGACGACTACGTCCTCGGGCGCGAACAGGAACCGCGACAGGTCTTCCCTCTCGACCACGCCGCGGCGCCAGTCGAGCGGGATCGCGGCGCTGACAACTCCCAGCGCCTTGCGGGCCTGCTGGTCACGGTCCACCACCTCGTCCAGGGTTCTGTTGCGGGACTTCAGGAAGAACTCGACCTGGCCGCGTGTGCCATGCCGTGCCAGCAACTCTGTCAGCTCGGTGCGCCGGTGCACCAGCACAATTCTCGGGGCGAGGCTCATCGGGCAAGTCTCTGCAGGATCGGCTGGATCAGGTCCGGCGTGAGGGTGATGCTGCCGATCTCCGGCAGGTTGCCCGCGAGCTCCTTGGCCGCCAGCGCCAGGAGGACGTTCTGGGGGATCTCCTTGTAGGCGTCCAGTCTCGCCTTCTCGCCGGCGGCCTCGGCTTCGGCGAGCTTGCGGATGCCGTCGGCCTTGGCGTCGTCGGCGATCCTGCTGGCCCTGGCGTGGTCCTCCGCCTTCTTCAGCGCGTTCGCACCTCGTTGCACGACCAGGAGCTCCTCGCGCTTGGCCAGCTCGATCTGGTTCTGGAGCTCGTTCTCGCTGATCGCCCGCTCGCGTTCCACGGCCATGGCACGGCGCTCGTAGGTGGCCTTGTCGGCGTCCTGCTGGACCCTCTCGCGGATGGTGGTCTGGAGGGCCTTCTCCATGTCGGCGTCCGGGCGGATGGCCACCACCCTGACGTCGATGATCTCCATGCCGATGTGGGCCGCGGTCAGGCCGGTCGAGACCGACTGCTTGACCTTCTCGACGCCGGTCCTGATGGCGGTTTCGAGGTCCAGGGTGGCGAGGATCTTGAGGGCGTGCTGCTGGGTGCTCTCGGTGAGCGTGTTGGCGATCTGGCTCAACGGGTCCTGCCGCCAGGTGCCGGTGTCGGGGTCGATCGAGAAGTCGATGCGTGCCGTGGCCGTCCCCGGGTCGGTGCACCGGTACGTGATCGTCAGCTGGACCGTCACGTCCTGGTAGTCCTGGGTGCGGGCGTGGAACAGCATCGGAAGCTCGCGGTCGTCCACCGGGACCTCGCTCAGCACCGCGGTTCTCGGGCGGAACCAGAAGCTCAGGCCGGTGCCCTCGTGGACGACCCTGCCCTTGCGGATGTGTCTGATGTGGACCGTCGGGGCTCCTCTGAGGTGACGGAGTCCTGGGTAGGTACTGATGTCGGCCATCGTCGGCTCTCCTTGTCGTCAATCTGACGATAACCCTATACTGGGTGGTGTGTACACGCCAAGTGATTTCCCTCCCTTCGCTGTCACGGTCGACCTGGTGGTGCTGACCGTGCGGTCCGACGCGCTGTGTGCGCTGTTGGTTCGGCGAGGAGAGGCGCCGTTCCGGGGGCGGTGGGCGTTGCCGGGTGGGTTCGTGCGGGTGTCCGAGTCGGTTGACGCCGCGGCTGCGCGGGAGCTCGTCGAGGAGACCGGGGTTTCCGGGCTGCACCTGGAGCAGCTGGCCACCTACGGGGAACCCCGGCGGGATCCGCGGATGAGGGTGGTGTCGGTGGCCTACCTGGCGCTGGCGCCGGACCTGCCGGTGCCGGTGGCAGGGACGGATGCCGCGGCTGCCTCCTGGGTGCCCGTGTCGGAGGTGTCGACGTTGGCGTTCGATCACGCGCGGATCTTGAGCGACGGGGTCGAGAGGGCTCGGGCCAAGCTGGAGTACACGCCGCTCGGGACCGAGTTCTGCGGTGCCGAGTTCACGGTCGCCGAGTTGCGGCGGGTCTACGAGATCGTCTGGGGGGTTTCGCTGGACCCGCGGAACTTCCACCGGAAGGTGACCGGAGTGGACGGGTTGTTGGAGGCGACCGGCGAGACGACCACTCGCGACGGCGGACGGCCGGCGGCCTTGTTCCGGCGCGGCCCCGCGACCGCGTTGCATCCGCCGCTCGTTCGCGGCTGAGGCGCACCCGGCCACTTCCGTATCCTGAGCACCTGGCTCGGGCGGGGGAGGGCACCGTGGCTCGTCGATGGATGGACAAGCTCACCCGCTGGGCGATGCGGGATCTGGCCGGTGCCGAGGAGGTGGCGGCCCATGTGCGCCGAATGGCTGCGCGGTCCCCGCGATTCGAGCGCGACCTCACGACGGTCCTGATCCGGCTTGCGGTGCGGCAGGCCGAGGCGGACCGACGACACGACGCGCTGGCCACTCTCGCCGAGGCCGCGGAGATCTGCCGTCGCCGTGCCGCGGCGGAGCCCGCCCGGTTCGGACCCAACCTCGCCGAAGTGCTGCACCGGCAGTCGTTGTTGCACGCGGAGGTGGAACAGCGGGAGCACGCGCTGTTGGCCGCGGAACAAGCGGTCGCGCTCTACCAGCGGCTCCTGCCTCGCAACCCCGGCTGGTTCGAGCCGTTGTACGCCAATGCGCTCGGTCAGCTCGGCTTCTGCCTGTCCGACTGCGACCGCCTCGAGGAGGCGGTACCGGTGGTCGAGCACGCCGTGCGGATCGAGCGGCGCCTGGCTGTCGACTCACCCGACGAACGTCTCCCCGATCTCGCCCGCTGGCTGCACAACCTCGGTTCTTTCCTGATGAAGGCGGAGCGGTTCGAGGAGGGACTGCACGTCACCGAGGAGGCCATCCGGATCCGCGAGCGGCTGGTCGAGGACGCACCCGGTCAGCACGAGACCGCCCTCGCGGATTCCCGGCACAACCGCGAGCTGGGCCTGGCCGCTTGGACGCGGCAGGTGGAGGAACAGGCCGCGCCCGACGACGTGGTCCTCGGCCCCTATCCGTTGTGTGACACGTGCAAGCAGTTCAGTGGCGGCCTCGTGGCCGTGCGGCACCGTCAGATCCATGTGCGGGCCCATGGCAAGGAGGCCTGTGTCGACCAAGGGCTTGCCGAGATCGTGACGGGCTTGTGGGCGGTCTGCGCCACCAGGTCGTGTTGCGAGGACGAGGGCGGTAGAGCGTACGTGGTACCCGTGCCGGGGCAGGCCCCCGCCGCCGAGGAGTTCCTGGCCGGCCTCGGGGTCCGCGTCGAGAACGAAGGTGGCGTGCTCTACTTCAGACTGCCGGGCCGGTGATCAGAGGCGGACCGAGTCTCCCGTGACCGCCGACTGCTTGGCTGCCTCGATCACTTCCAGGCCCGTGACGGCGTCCTGCGGCGACACCGGCGCCACACCGGCGGCGACGGAGGCGTAGAAGTCCTGGTAGGCGCCGGGCTCGGTGCGGTGGGGCTTGCCGCGGACCATGCCCCAGTTCGACTCGGGCTCCTCGCCCCATCCGGGACCGGCCGGCGTCTCACCAGCCTTGAGGCGTTCCTCCTGCGGGTCCATGCCGTACTTCACGTAGGCGGCGTCGTGGCCGAGCACGCGGAAGCGCGGGCCCAGGTCGGCGGCCAGCGCGCTCATCCACAGGTGGGAGCGGACGCCGCCCTCGTGGGTCAGGGAGAGGAACACGTCGTCGTCGGCTCGGGCGCCAGGGCGGACGGTGGCGATTTCGGCGTGGACGGACAGCGGGCGGCCGAAGAGGGCCACGGACTGGTCGACGAGGTGCGTGCCCAGGTCGAAGAGGATGCTGCCCAGATCGGCGGGGTCGCCGGATTCCTTCCAGGAGGACTTGATTTCCGGGCGGTAGCGCTCGAAACGGGACTCGAAGCGGTGGACCGGGCCCAGGGCGTTGGTGGACAGGAGCTTTTGGACGGTCAGGAAGTCGCCGTCCCAGCGGCGGTTGTGGAACGGCACCAGCATCAGGTCTCTGGCCGCGGCGATCGAGGCCAGGGCGCGCGCTTCCGCCGCTGAGCCCGCGAAGGGCTTGTCCACCACCACGTTCAGGCCGTGTTCGAGGACCTGGCGGGCGTGGGTCGCGTGGAAGCGGTTCGGGGTGGTGATCACCACGAGGTCGAACCCTCCGGACCAGACTTCGTCCAGAGAGGACAGCAGGCGGGCTGCGGGGTAGCGCTGGGCGACCTCGGCCTGGCGGGCCGGGTTGGCGGTGACCACGGCGGAGAGTTCGAGGCCGGGGGTCGCCTCGATGAACGGGGCGTGGAAGGCGGCCCCACCTAGTCCGTAGCCGACCAGAGCTGTGCGCATGAGATCAGCCTAAGCGTCCCACGTCGTGGACCCCGGGGCGGAGCTTGCTCAGGTAGCCGTCGAGCTGCGCGGAGGCGGCCAGCATCGCGAGGCCTCGCGCGTTGAGGCGGCGCTGCCAGTCGACCAGTGCGGTGGCCAGCGTGTCGGTGCCGCCCGCGGTGCGTACCTGCTCGACCACCAAAGCTATGCGCGCCAACGGATAGCCACCACGGCGCAGGAGGTGGGCCAGTTCGGCGTCGCGCACGTCCTCTGCTCGGAACACGCGGTAACCGGCGGGGTCGCGGTCCGGGACGAGGATGCCGGCCTCCTCCCATGCGCGGAGGGTGGCCGCGGTGACGCCCAGGCGCCTGGCCAGTTCGCCGATCGAGCGTGGTTCCAGCACCGGCTCGAAGTCGGCCAGGTCGTGCACGGCGCGGCTGACGGAGTTGAGGGTTTCGCGGTCGCGGAGGAGTTGTTCGTGGCCGCGGTCGATGGTCAGGAGGACGTCGTCCAGGGCGCCGGCGTGAACCGAGCTCATGATCTGGCCGGCCACCGCGTGGCCGAAGGCGGGGATCAGGGCGATGAAGGTGCGCAACGCGGCGGCGTGGACCTCGGTGTAGACGCGGTAGCCGGACGGGGTGCGCGCGGCGGGCGGGATGAACCCGGACTGCTCGTAGTTGCGCACGGCCTGAGTCGAGATGCCGTGTTCACGGGCGAGGTCAGTTGGACGCACGATTGAGACTTTAGACGCCTTGAAGAGGAAGAATCGTGCGAAAGTTTCAACGAAGCCTTCAATGTTACGGTTGAGCCACATGAGCCAGGACATTCGTGAGTTCATCAGCCCCTTCACCGAGATCTTGGCGTTCGGCGAGCCGACGCACCTGGAGCACGCCCACACCTGGATACGCAACGAGCTGTTCGAGCAGCTGGCAGGGCTGGGCTACAGGTCGATCGCACTGGAGACCTGCCGCGTCCGTGCGGTGATGGTCAACGACTTCGTCCAGCACGGCATGGGTGACCTGGACACGGTCATGAAGGAAGGGTTCTCGCACCGGTTCGGGGAGTGGCCGGCGAACCGGGAGCTGGTCTCCTGGATGCGCGAGTACAACGCGGACAGGCCTGCGGCGGAGCGGCTGGCCTTCCACGGGTTCGACTTCCAGACCGAGACGACCAGCGCGCCCAGCCCGCGGCCCTACCTCGAGCACGCGCGCGACTACCTGGGCGAGGACGTGGATCTCGTCATCGACGACGAGGAGTGGGGCCGGGACGAGGCCGTGCTCGACTCCACCAGGTCACCCGGCAGGAGCGAGGAAGCCGTCCGGCTGCGTGAGATCGGCACCGGCATGCTCCGGCGCCTGCACGCCCGCATGCCCGAGCTGGTCGCCGACACGTCCCGCGAGGAGTGGAACAACGCCGAGCTGCACCTGACGGCTGGGCTGAGCCTGCTCAGGTACCACCGGGAGTGTGCGGAGCCGAACCCGCTGGGCGTGCGGATCACCCGGCTGTGCCAGATGCGCGACGGCGTGATGGCGCGGAACCTGCTGGAGATCCGCCGGATCGAGGCGGGCAGGGGGCCGACGTTCGTGTTCGCCCACAACGCTCACCTGCAGCGCACGAACAGTTCGATGGAGATCGCCGGCGAACGGATCGAGTGGTTCTCGGCGGGCGCGCTCGTGGCGCCGGTGCTGGGCGACCAGTACACGGTCATCGCGGGGACTCTCGGCCGCAACGACAGCTTCGGCCTGGGTGAACCGGACAAAGCCACCCTCGAAGGGCAGCTGCAGAGCCGATTCACCACCTGGGGCATGACCGGGGACAAGCCGGAGGGTGAGACCAGGAAGGACACGAAGCTCGAAATGGGCTACTTCCCGCTCGATCAGCACCTGCTGGCGGGAGTGGACGCCCTGTTGCACGTCAGGGTTGGTCGTCCAGTGACGCGGTGATCCACGGCGCGACGGGCAGGTCGCGCGTCTCGCACTCGATCGCCAGCTTCAGGGTCCACCGCAGGGCTTGTAGAACGACAGTCGCGAGCTCCTGCGGTGCCCCGTTGGCCAGGGCGATCTCGATCTGCTCCGAGGCCGCTTCCTCGTCGCCGTGCACCTCGGCCAGCAGCGCGCGGATCGCGGTGCGCACGGGCGGGTCCGCGTCGTCGATCTGGACCTCGCGGCCGTCCTCGTCGAAGACCTGCATCTTGACCGGCGTGGCGCCGCCGGAGCCGAGCGCTCCGACCATGCTGCTGCACTCGGCGAACAGCAGCAGGACCAGCTCACGGATCTCCTCGTTGCCCTCCGGCGACCCGCTGAGGTAACCGGTCACGAGGTCCACCGCCACAGCGTCCTCACCGGCCCTGGCCGCGGCCAGGGCCTCACCGGCCACGGCCGTCAGCCGTGACCAGCGATCTGGATCCTGTGGTGGTCTCACAGGTACTGCCTACCGCGCGGTGTCACGCATTCGCAATGCCCCATCTTGATCAGAGTGCTACCGGGGTATGTCACTCCGCAGGTCAATGTGTGAATCAACGAATCCACCTAGCATCGGGTGGTGTTTCGCACGCTGTACCGAACGGTGTTCGGGCCCGATCGCACTCGAGTGCTCACAAGGACGCTCGACAGGTTCCGCGTCCCCGCGTTCGCCGCGTTGATCACCTACGGGCTGATCTGGGCGATCATCGGCAGCGTCCAGTACGTCGACAGCCCAGGTGCCACGGAGCAGGGTGACGGCTGGTGGGTGCTCATCTTCTTCGCCACCCTCGGTCCGTACGTGTTGCTGATCTGGTCGCCGTTGTACGCGTGGCGACTCGCCGCCGCAGGGTTCTACTTCGTCAGCGGGCTCGTCGACTGGACCGGTGTCGCGCCGTTCCAGTACTGGACGGCGGCGCCGCTGCTGGTCGCGGTCGCCGCCTTCTACTCGCGCGGCATCGTCATCACCGTCACGGCGATCAGCGTTCTGCTGCACCAGCTCTCCGAGTACCAGAACCACACCATCGGGTTCTACATACCTGTCATCGCAGGTGCCGTGTACATGTTCGGTGCGCGCGGCCGGGCGGAACAGGAACTCGAAGAGGAACGGGCGGCCAAGGCCGCACTCTGAGGTTCACCCCGAGCAGTGGACACCGAGTTAGCAGGACCTGGGGTTCTGCTGGAAGGATGTCCTCATGCCTCCTCGTAAGCGCCGTTCGTACG
>NZ_QLTT01000003.1 GCF_003269295.1 Lentzea atacamensis
AAGCTCGGGATGCGCAGTCCCAGCGACTACGAGAATTCACTCCGAGCGGCTGCCTGAATCTCTTACGCCCCGTCCACCGTTCGGGGTGAACCTCACTCGAGGAACGTGCCCGCATCGCGCGCGAGATGCACGACGTCGTGGCGCACCACATGTCGATGGTGGTGGTCAGGTGTGAGACCGCGCCCTACCGCCTAAAGGGACTGAACGAGGAAGCCGAGCAGGAGTTCGCGGAACTCGGCCAGGCGGCGCGCGAGGCCATCACCGACATGCAACGCCTGCTGGGCGTGCTGCGGACCAACGGCCAGGAGCTGGAACGTGAGCCGCAGCCGGGCATCAGCCGCATTCCCGAGCTGGCGAGGCCCGGTGACGAGGCTGAGGTCGACGTGGACGACGTGCCGGAGGCGGTCGGGCTCACCGCGTACCGGATCGTGCAGGAGGCGCTCACGAACGCCACCAGGCACGCGCCCGGCTCGAAGGCGTCCGTCCACGTGCACAGGAACGACGACCAGCTCGACGTGCTGGTGATCAACACCGCCGGGGGACCGTCGATGGGCGGTGGCAGCGGGCAGGGCCTGGTGGGCATGCGGGAACGGGTGGCGGTGCACGGTGGCACGCTGACCGTGAAGTCCACCGAGGACGGCGGGTTCATGGTGCGGGCGAGGATTCCGTTGGGGGACAAGTGATCAGGGTGGTCGTGGTCGACGACCAGGAGATGGTGCGCGAGGGGTTCTCCGCGCTGCTCGACTCGCAGGAGGACATCGAGGTCGTCGGTGCCGCGGGCAACGGCGTCGAGGGTGTCGCACTCGCGCGCAACGTCAAACCGGACGTCGTGCTGATGGACGTCCGGATGCCCGAGATGGACGGTCTCACGGCGACGCGGTTGTTGCTGGACGGCGCGGTGTCCACGAAGGTTCTCGTGCTGACCACGTTCGACCTGGACGACTACGTCTACGAGGCGTTGCAGGCCGGCGCGAGCGGGTTCCTGCTCAAGCACGCGCCCTCCCGTGAACTGCTCAACGCCGTCCGCGTTGTGGCGGCGGGAGAAGCGCTGCTGGCGCCGTCCATCACCAAGCGGCTGATCGAGGACTTCGTGAAGGCCCGCCGCGCCGACCGCGTCCGGCCGGCCCGGCTCGAGGTGCTGACCGAACGCGAGACCGAGATCCTCGTGCTGATCGCGCAGGGCCTGTCGAACACCGAGATCGCCGCGCACCTCGTGCTCGCCGAGCAGACGGTCAAGACGCACGTGAGCCGCGTGCTCACCAAACTCGGTCTCCGCGACCGCGCCCAGGCCGTGATCGCGGCTTACGAGAGCGGGCTCGTGGTACCGGGGTAGCAACGGCAAGACAGCACGCCGGAGGGACGATCTCGCAGGTGTCGTCTTCCTAGTTTCGGTTCATGCGCCGAGCCGTCCTGTTCCTCCTGCTGATCGCCGTTCCGTCGGTCACGCCGTCGATCGCTCAGTGGCGTGCCGACGTCGCCCGCCGGGTCGCGATCGTCGGTGATCTCGCCACCGCGCGCGACGTCGTGATCGTCGTGCCCGGGTCCGATGTGGACGTCGACAGGTTCGACCGCACCGTCGGGAAGATGGCGACCAACCTGTACGAGCAGGCGCACCGCGACGACCTCGCGGTGATCGCCTGGCTCGGATACCGGACGCCGCAGGGGCTCGGGGTCGACGCCGCGACCGGTGGGCTGGCCCGAACGGGCGCGGCCGCGCTGGTGGAGTTCGTGCGCGCTTTGCACATCAACGCGCGCATCCACGTCTTCGGGCACAGCTACGGCTCGGTCGTCGTCGGACTTGCGGCGCACGAGCTCGACGTGGCCGACATCGTGTTCACCGGAAGTCCTGGTGTGCGGGCGAAGTCCGTTGCGGAGCTGGGGACCAAGGCCGAGGTGTGGGCGATCAGGTCCAGCGGCGACTGGATGCGGTTCGTCCCCGGCATCAGGCTCGGCGACCTCGGCCACGGCACCGACCCGGCGGGCGCCGGCTTCGGCGCCACGGTGCTGCGGTTCGAGGGCGGGAAACACGACACCTATTACGAACCCGGGAGCGATACGCTTATGGCGCTCGTCCGGATTGCTTCGGGGGAGAGGCCGTGAGAAATCCATTTGTCGACACCGTGCGTGCGATCGCCGTCGTCACGGTGGTGCTCGGCCACTGGCTCGTGACCGCGCTCGTGGACACACCGACGGGCATGTACATAGACAGCCCGCTCAAGCACTTGCCCGAGCTGACACCGGTGTCGTGGGTGCTGCAAACGCTGGGCTTGTTCTTCTTCGTGGGCGGCTACGCGGCCGCTCGCTCGCAGACACCCTTCCTCGTCAGGCTGAAGCAGCTCGCGGTACCAACGCTGCTGATGCTCGGCGCGTGGGCGGCTGTGCTCTTCGGACTGTCGATGCGCGGTGTCGACCAGGGCACGGCCTACAACATCGGTTACCTGGTCACGACACCGCTGTGGTTCATCATCGTCCACCTGGTCCTGCTGGCGCTGAAACCGTTGGTGCGCAAGCTGGACGAGTACTCGTGGGGTGTGCTCGTCCCGGTCGCGCTGGTGCTGGTGCTCCCGTACGCGGTGTGGTGGGCGGCCTGGCAGCTCGGCCACTCGCTGGCGCGCAGGAGGATCCCCGGTCCGCCACTGCTCGTCCTGGGCGTGCTCGGGTACGCGTTGCTGACGAGGTACGGCGGCTATCCGCTGTCGGCGGTCGGCATTCCGGGCGCGACCGTCTCCAACCTGAACCCGCCGAACTACGCGACCCTCGCGCTCGCGTTCGCCCAGATCGGCCTGGTGCTCACGATCGCGCCGTGGCTCACCCGGCTCGGCACGGCGAAACCCGTGCGGTGGCTGAACGAGCGAGCGCTCGGGATCTTCCTGGCGCACCAGAGCGCGCTGATCACCGTGACGCTGGCGCTCAGCGCGTGGGGCCCGCTGCCGGGGCTGCAGCAGCCACCAGATCATCCGGGCTGGGTGTGGCAACGACTGCTGTGGCTGCCGGTGTGCGCGGCTGTGACCTGGGGATGGCTCCGAGCACTGCGAGGCCGATCGCCGCGGCGTGCAGCACCACCACCGGAGGAGTCGGTTCCAGCGCCAGCATCGGCGGAACGCACGCCAGCGCCGTGAGCAGCCACGGCAACCGGGTGTCGCAGCTGCCGGTGCGGGCCGTGTGGATCAGGTACCAGCCGAGCAGGAGGTGGATGACGTTCTGCAGCGGGTCCACCGGCAGCAGCACCAGCGTCCCGTCGCCGAGGAACCCGCTCACCACGAAGCCGAGCACGCCGAGCGTTCCGAACACCACACCCATCGCGGTCGCGAGCCGGGTGCGGTGCGACTCGTGCGAGAGCCGCGGGAACTTGACCATGCGCGACTCGAACCGGTGGAACAGCAGGACGAGCGGCACGAGCAGGAACACCAGCCAGATCGGCGCGTGCGACAGCCCGAGCAACCCGACGACCGCTCCGACCCCGCCCAGATAGGCGAGGTACACCGTCATCGGTGCCCGGCGCGCGAAGTTCACGACGTGCCACGAACGGCCTTCCAGCCACGTGGTGACTCGCCCGCGGGCGAGCAGCGCCAGGCACACCTGCGCCACCCCGAGCACCATCATCGAGCGGGGGTAGTCGCTGAAGAACACGAGCGCGGGCAACGTGATCGCGCCGAGCGCCGCCAGCACCCGCCGGGAGACCTTCTGCAGCGTGCCGTCGGCGTAGAAGAACCCGAGCTGCTGCATCAGCAACGCGCCGACGATCAGGTTCGCGTACCCGCCGGTCTTCCAGTCCGTCGAGGTGCGCGCGACCTCGACGACGAGCGTCACCAGCATCAGCACGAACGGCGTGGTGCGGCGGAAGTGCTCGTGCAGCCACGCGGCGGCGGGCGTGGCGGCCACCGCGAGCAGGTAGACGCCGAGGAACCACAACGGGTGCGTGATCAGGCGGCTGTACGCGTCGACCTTGACGTCCAACAGGTTCAACGCGGCGAACAGCACGACCCACAGCAGCACGAACGCGAGCACCGGCCGCAGCAGCCACGACGTCCGGCTCGACACCCAGCAGCCGAAGCCGCCCTCGTGCGCCTGCCACGACCGCAGGTTCGCGTGCCCGCCCGCGAAGAAGAACAACGGCACCGCCTGCAACGTCCACAACCACGGCGTGCCGACACCTCTGAGGTGCGCGAGCGTCGCGACGGTCTCGCCGAGGACGAGCAGCCCCGTGCTGAAGAGCCGCAGGAAGGTCGCGTACCGATCCTGCTGGACGTGTGCCAGCACCAGGGGCAACGAGTTCGCGCTCGCGGACACGTCGTCGCGGCGGCGGCCGTGCAGGCGCGCCAGCAGCAGGAACACCACTACCGCACTGCCGAACGCCCACGCGACCACGGGTTCGTGGCCCGGCGGTCCCCACCGCTGGCGCCACGAGTTGAACTTCAGCCCCATCGCGTAGGTCTCTGCGACCGCGTGACAGGTCTGCTCGGCACCGCGGGGGTTCACCCGGCACTGCGCGTGCAGGTCCTTCGCCAGCCTGTCGTCCAGCTCCCTGCGCGCGTCCGGCCCGAGCGGATCACCCTTGTGCTCGGCATAGCGCAACAGGTCGTAGCCCAGGTCGTGCGCACGGCACGCGGCGCTGAAGTCCCACTCGGTGTCGCCGGCGGGTCCCGAGCAACCACCGGAGGCGTCGACCACCCGCAGCGTCCCGTCCGCCACCCGCACCGTCTTGGGATCACGACCCGTCTGCTGGGCGAAGTCCAACGGCAGGTCGAGCTGCGGGTCGTGGGTCGCCGACGGCTTGATGAACGCGTTGACGGCGTTGAACGCGGCCGCCACGTCACCGCTGGGCGGCACGCCGTTGTCGTCGCTCGCCGGACGTGACGCGATCACTCCGCACACGAACACCGCGAGCGTGATCACCGTGAACCGGAACCAGGCCGGGAGCCGGAGGAGGAGTTTGCGCGCACCCATTGTCGCGACAGGTTACGGAACGGTCTCGGCCGTTCGCCAGTTCGCCAGGTCAGCCGTCGTCTAGGAGGTCACGACGGCCGGCGTGAGCGATGCCAGCGCCATGCGAGACAACAGGGCGGCCATCTGGTCGCGGTCGAGATGCGCGCTGTGCGGCGTCGAGTTGATCAACCCGAACACCGCGTGCGCCGCAGCCCGCGCGGTCGGCTCGTCGAAGTCCGGCACGGTCCGCCGGATCGTCTCCACCCACACCTCGACGTAGCGCCGCTGCAGAGCGCGCACCCGCCTCCGGTCGGGGTCGGTGAGGTTGGCGAGGTTGCGCATCTGCACGGTGATCAGCGCCGGGTCGTCCAGCGCGAAGTCGACGTGCCAGCCGATCAGCGCCTGCAACGCCTCGTCGGGGCTCGACGCCGCGTCCACGCGCGCCTGGCCGCCGTCCAGCAGCCGTTCGGAGATCGACGTCAGCATCTCGCCGAGCATCGCGTCCTTGCTCCGGAAGTGCCGGTACAGGGCGGGGCCTGAGATGCCGACGGCGGCGCCGATGTCGTCGATGCCCACGCCGTGGAAGCCGTGCCGCGCGAAGAGCTCGGCCGCGGCGGTGAGGATCTGGTCCCGACGTGAGGGTTTCTCAGCCACACGGGGAGGTTAGCAGCCGTTTACCTAGTCGTCCGATGGGTGGAATTTCCGCAGGTAGCAAGCCTCGGTTGTTGACTCTTGACCAATGCTTCACACGGGTCTTACCCATGGGTAACCATTGGCGTGCAATGCATCACATCCCTGCGGCCCCTTCGGGAGTCTTCGATGCGTCCTGCTCACCTCATCGCCTCAGTGGTCACCGCCGCTGCGGCCGTCATCGCGCTCGCCAATCCCGCGAGCGCCGCTGCTGTCAACTACGTCGCCCTCGGCGACTCGTACGCGTCCGGGCTGGGCACAGGCTCGTACGACGGTGCGAGCGGCAGCTGCAAGCGAGGTCCGCTCGCCTATCCGGCCCTGTGGGCGGCGGCGACAGCGCCCGCGAGCTTCAGGTCCCTCGCCTGCTCGGGAGCGCGCACGGGTGACGTCATCAACCAGGCCGCGGCGGTGACGACGTCGACGAACCTCGTCACGGTGCAGGTCGGCGGCAACGACGCGGGCTTCACCGATGTGATCACGACCTGCACGTTCGGGTCGGACCAGGACTGCGTCAACCGGGTGAACCAGTCGAAGGCCTACATCGCGAACACCCTTCCCGGCCTGCTCAACAACGTCTACGGCACGGTCAGGTCGAAGTCCCCGTCGGCGCGCGTGGTCGTGCTCGGCTACCCGCGCATCTACAAGGTGCCCGGCACGTGCAACGTGGGTCTGAGCGACACGAAGCGGGCCGCGATCAACTCCGGTTCGGACGCGCTGCACAACACCATCAGCGCGCGGGCCGCGGCGGCCGGGTTCAGCTACATCGACGTGCGCGGGGCGTTCACCGGGCACGAGATCTGCTCGTCGAGTTGGTGGCTCAACAGCCTGAGCTGGCCGGTCGACGAGTCGTACCACCCGAACCGCGCTGGCCACCAGAGCGGTTACCTGCCCGCATTGCGGGCGGTCATCGGCTAGATTCCGGAACGTGAGAGTGCCTTATCTGGTCCTTGACCTGCGGTCTGGTCACTCTCGAGCCGTTCCTGTGGACCGCTAGGTTAGCGGGCGCTAACATGGCTTTGTTAACGCCCGCTAACCTGAGGTCAGGGGAGCATGGACGCACCTGTCCTGCGCAGCGCCGCCGAGCCGTCGGACCGCTACGCCAAGGAGCACACCGCGCTCGTCGACGAGCTGCGCGGCAAGCTCGCCACCGCCGCTCTCGGCGGTCCTGAGAAGGCACGTCAGCGTCACGTCGACCGCGGCAAGCTGCTGCCGCGCGAGCGGGTGGACACGCTGGTCGACCCCGGCTCTCCGTTCCTGGAGCTGTCGCCGCTGGCCGCGAACGGCATGTACGGCGACGAGGCACCGGCCGCGGGCATCATCACCGGCGTCGGGCGGGTCTCCGGCCGTGAGTGCGTGATCGTCGCGAACGACGCCACGGTCAAGGGCGGCACCTACTACCCGATCACGGTCAAGAAGCACCTGCGCGCGCAGGAAGTCGCGCTGCAGAACAACCTGCCGTGCATCTACCTGGTCGACTCCGGCGGCGCGTTCCTGCCCAAGCAGGACGACGTGTTCCCGGACCGTGAGCACTTCGGCCGGATCTTCTACAACCAGGCCACGATGTCGGCGCGCGGGATCCCGCAGATCGCCGCCGTGCTCGGGTCGTGCACCGCGGGTGGCGCGTACGTGCCGGCGATGAGCGACGAGGCGATCATCGTCCGGAACCAGGGCACGATCTTCCTCGGCGGCCCGCCGCTGGTGAAGGCCGCGACCGGTGAGGTCGTCTCAGCTGAAGACCTGGGTGGCGGTGACCTGCACTCGCGCACCTCCGGCGTCACCGACCACCTCGCGGAGAACGACGCGCACGCGCTGCGGATGGTCCGCTCGATCGTCTCGACGCTCGGGCCGCGCGTGCAGCGCCCCTGGGACGTCGCGCCGGTCGAGGCACCGGTCGTCGACTCCGACCTGTACGGCGTCGTGCCGACGGACTCCCGGACGCCCTACGACGTGCGTGAGGTGATCGCGCGGATCGTGGACGGCTCGAAGTTCCAGGAGTTCAAGAAGGAGTACGGGCAGACGCTGGTCACCGGCTTCGCCCGCATCCACGGGCACCCGGTCGGGATCATCGCCAACAACGGCATCCTGTTCGGCGAGTCCGCGGTGAAGGGTGCGCATTTCATCCAGCTGTGCGACAAGCGTTCCGTGCCGCTGGTGTTCCTGCAGAACATCACCGGGTTCATGGTCGGCCGCGAGTACGAGGCGGGTGGCATCGCCAAGCACGGCGCCAAGATGGTCACCGCGGTGGCCTGTGCGCGCGTCCCCAAGTTCACCGTGATCATCGGTGGCTCGTTCGGTGCCGGCAACTACTCGATGTGCGGCCGGGCGTACTCGCCGCGGTTCCTGTGGATGTGGCCGAACGCGCGCATTTCCGTGATGGGCGGCGAGCAGGCGGCATCGGTGCTGGCGACGGTCCGCCGCGACCAGCTCGGCGACGAGTGGTCGGCGGAGGACGAGGAGGCGTTCAAGGCGCCGATCCGCCAGCAGTACGAGGACCAGGGCAACCCGTACTACTCGACCGCGCGGCTGTGGGACGACGGCGTGATCGACCCGCGCGACACCCGCATGGTGCTCGGGCTGGCGTTGTCCGCCGCGGCGAACGCCCCCATCGACGATGTTTCCTACGGCGTCTTCCGGATGTGATCATGTTCGACAGCGTTCTGGTGGCGAACCGCGGGGAGATCGCGGTTCGGGTGATCCGCGCGTTGCGGTCGCTCGGGATCCGTTCCGTCGCCGTGTACTCCGACGCGGACGCCGATGCGTTGCACGTCCGGCTGGCCGACGAGGCCGTGCGGATCGGGCCCGCGGCGGCTCGCGAGAGCTACCTGTCCATCGAGAAGATCGTCGCTGCCGCCGTTTCCACCGGGGCGCAGGCGATCCACCCCGGTTACGGCTTCCTCGCCGAGAACACGGCGTTCGCGGCGGCTTGTGACGCTGCCGGCGTGGTGTTCGTCGGTCCGCCCGCGGCGGCCATCGACGCGATGGGCGACAAGATCCGCGCGAAGCTGACGGTGTCGGCGGCGGGAGTTCCCGTGGTGCCGGGCCGCACTCGCGAGGGGATGTCCGACGACGAGATCGTCGACGCGGCTCTGGAGATCGGTTTTCCCGTGCTGCTCAAGCCTTCCGCCGGTGGTGGTGGCAAGGGCATGCGGCTGGTGCACGAGGAACCGGCGCTGCGCGAGGCGATCGAGTCGGCGCGGCGTGAGGCGCGCGGGTCTTTCGGTGACGACACGCTGCTGATCGAACGGTTCATCACGAACCCGCGCCACATCGAGATCCAGGTGCTCGCCGACTCCCACGGCAACGTGATCCACCTCGGTGAGCGCGAGTGCAGCCTGCAGCGGCGGCACCAGAAGATCATCGAAGAGGCGCCGTCGCCGTTCCTCACGCCGGAGGTGCGCGAGGCGATGGGGTCCGCGGCGGTCGACGCGGCCCGCTCGGTCGGGTACGTCGGTGCGGGCACCGTCGAGTTCATCGTGGACGGGGCGTCCGGCGACTACTTCTTCATGGAGATGAACACCCGGCTGCAGGTCGAGCACCCCGTGACCGAGATGGTCACCGGCGTCGACCTCGTCGAGTGGCAGCTCCGCGTCGCCGCGGGCGAGGTGCTGGACCTCTCCGTGGAGCTGACCGGGCACTCGGTCGAGGCACGGGTCTACGCGGAGGACCCGGCGCGCGGCTTCCTGCCGACCGGTGGCCGGGTGCTGGCGTTGCGCGAGCCGACCGACGTCCGCGTGGACTCCGGTCTGTACGAGGGACTTGTCGTCGGTTCGGACTACGACCCGATGCTCGCCAAGGTGATCGCGCACGGCCGCACCCGCGAGGAAGCGTTGCGGCGCCTGGATCACGCGCTGGGGCAGATGGTGCTGCTCGGCGTCACGACGAACATCCCGTTCCTGCGGGCACTCCTGCGCGATCCGGACGTTCGTTCCGGCGCGCTGGACACCGGCCTGGTCGAGCGGAAACTGGACTCGTTGACCACGGCCGAGATTCCGGACGACGTGTACGTGGCGGCCGGTCTGGAACGGTCGATGGAACCACGTGGCGACGACCCGTGGGACCAGCTGTCCGGGTGGCGCGTCGGCGAGCACGCGTGGACGACGTGGCGGATCAACGACGTCGACGTGCGGGTTCGAGGGGACGAAGTCGTTGTGGGAGCGGGAGAACCGGTCCGTGCGCGGGCTCGCCGGGAAGGCGCCGACCTGCTCGTCGGATCGCGCCGGTACGCGATCGCGCGCGACGGAGACGTGCTGTGGCTCGGTCACGACGGCGCCTCCTGGGCGTTGACCGAGGCCGAGTTCCTGGTCGGCGCCTCCGGTGGCGCGGCGGCCTCC
This sequence comes from Lentzea atacamensis, assembly GCF_003269295.1. GTDB lineage: Bacteria > Actinomycetota > Actinomycetes > Mycobacteriales > Pseudonocardiaceae > Lentzea > Lentzea atacamensis. The sequence goes on from NZ_QLTT01000003.1 coordinate 9,948, forward strand.
GGTGGTCCGGTGAAGTCGCCGATGCCCGGCACCGTTCTGGTGGTGCGGGCGTCGCAGGGCGACGAGGTGACCGCCGGTCAAGCGTTGTTCGTGGTCGAGGCCATGAAGATGGAGCACACCGTCACCGCACCCGTCGACGGCGTGCTCGCGGAAGTGAACGTGCAAGCAGGCCAGCAGGTCGCACTCGACCAGGTGCTGGCTCTCGTCGTCTCTCACGAGGAGTGACACCGATGTTGGACTTCAGGCTCCCGAGCGAGTACGAGGACCTGCGCAAGACCGTCGAGGAGTTCGCTCGCGACGAGGTGGCCCCGGTCATCGGCGACTACTACGAGCGGTGCGAGTTCCCTTACCCGATCGTGGCGAAGATGGGCGCGATGGGCCTGCTCGGCCTGCCGTTCCCCGAAGAGCACGGCGGCATGGGTGGCGACTACTTCGCGCTGTGCGTGACGCTGGAGGAGCTCGCGCGCGTCGACTCGTCCGTCGCGATCACGGTGGAGGCGGCGACCTCGCTGGGCGCGATGCCGATCTACCGCTTCGGCACCGACGAGCAGAAGGCCGAGTGGCTGCCGTCGCTCACCTCCGGGCAGAAGCTGGGCGCGTTCGGCCTGACCGAACCGGGCAGCGGTTCGGACGCGGGTGCGCTGGCCACGACGGCCCGCCTCGAGGGCGACGAGTGGGTCATCAACGGCACCAAGGCGTTCATCACGAACTCCGGCACGGACATCACCGGCCTGGTGACGGTCGCCGCGGTCACCGGCACACTGCCGGACGGCCGCAAGGAGATCTCCTCGATCATCGTCCCGTCCGGCACCCCGGGCTTCACGGTGTCGAAGAAGTACTCCAAGGTCGGCTGGTGCGCCTCGGACACCCGTGAACTGTCCTTCCAGGACTGCCGTGTGCCCGCCGCGAACCTGCTCGGCACGCGCGGCCGCGGTTTCGCCCAGTTCCTGCGGACGCTGGACGAGGGCCGCGTCGCCATCGCCGCGCTGTCCGTCGGCCTCGCCCAGGGCTGTGTCGACGAGTCGATCCGCTACGCCCACGAGCGCGAGACGTTCGGGGCGAAGATCGGCACGTACCAGGCGATCCAGTTCAAGATCGCCGAGATGGAGGCCCGCGTGCACACCGCGCGGCTGGCCTACTACGAGGCTGCGTCCCGGATGCTGCGCGGTGAGCCGTTCAAGAAGCAGGCCGCGATCGCCAAGCTGGTGTCGTCCGAAGCGGCGATGGACAACGCCCGTGACGCGACGCAGATCTTCGGCGGCTACGGCTTCATGAACGAGTACCCGGTCGGCCGCTTCTACCGCGACGCCAAGATCCTGGAGATCGGCGAGGGCACCTCCGAGGTGCAGAAGATGCTGATCGCCCGCGAGCTCGGCCTGTAGCCGGAGCGGGGGCCGCCGGAGCGGCCCCCACCCGGTCAGATGTTCAGGTAGACGCGGGAGAAGGTGCCCGCGACGTTGTGCGTGGTCGAGCCGGACACGACCGTGACCTCGTCGTAGGACATGCTCACCAGCACGACGTGCTGACCCTTGGGGCACGTCAGGGTCGGCGCCGGCGGGGTGATCGTCAGCTGGCCGCTGACCTCGCCGAGCAGGCTGACCTTGAACTTGCCCGTGGCGGACAGCGCGCTCACGACCTGTGTCTTCTTGGGGTCGGACGGGAAGTTGCCGCCGTGGTTCTGGCACGCGTACACGGCGGTCATCTTGGCCGCGGTCTGCACCGTCACGGAGGCGCCGACGTTCGGGAAGCCACCGATCCGGAAGCTCACGGTCAGGGCACCGGCATCACTCGGTGCGGACGCCGTGGCGGTCAGCACCACGGCAGCCGAGGCCGGGGTCGCGGAGACGAACGCCAGTGCGGCCGCGGCGAGCACGGCCAGGATCTTGCGCATGGGAAGGGGACTCCTGCTCAGGGGGGATCGTTGCGCCATTCGGCCCAGCGATCCTAGAGATGTGCGGAGTCGTTCCCGGTCAATCCGTGATCACCAGATCGGTTAGATCTTGGGGACCGCCCGGTCGATGATCGCGGCGAAGTCGGTGGACCTGGGCAGCGTGCCGAACGCGACTCCCCAGTCCCCGCCGAGCCGTGAGCCCAGGAACGCGTCCGCGACCGCGGGATGCCCGTGCTTGACCAGCAGGGCACCCTGCAGGATCAGCGCCATCTTCTCGACGACCCGGCGTGCCTGGGACTCGTCCACATCGGACAACGTCGTGCCGAGCTCGTTGAGCGCCTTGTCGATCCGCGCGTCGACGCCCGTGACGACGGCCAGGAACTCCTGCACCGACTCGGGTTCCTTCTTCATCGCGCGCAGGACGTCCAACGCTGCGACGTTGCCGGAACCCTCCCAGATCGACATCAGCGGCGACTCGCGGAACAGCCGCGGCATGCCGCTGTCCTCGATGTAACCGTTGCCGCCCAGGCACTCCAACGCCTCGGCCGCGTGCACCGGGCCCCGCTTGCACACCCAGTACTTGGTGACGGCGAGCCCGAGCCTCGGCCGGTGCTGCGCCAGCCACATCGCGGCCGTGGTCGCGGCCTCGGACTCGATCGCGAGGTCCGCCAGCACGTTGCGCATCGCCGGCTGGTCGACGAGGTACTTCCCGAACGCCTTGCGGTGCGCGGCGTGGTGGGCCGCCTGCCGGAGCCCGGCGCGCATGCCCGCCGCCGACCCGAGCACGCAGTCGAGGCGCGTCATGTTGACCATCTCGATGATCGTCCGGACACCGCGGCCCTCGTCGCCGACGCGGAGTGCGAAGGCCTCGTCGTACTCGATCTCGGCGGAGGCGTTGGACCTGTTACCCAGCTTGTCCTTCAGCCGCTGCAGGAAGAACCGGTTGCGCGTGCCGTCCGGCAGCACCCGCGGCACCAGGAAGCACGTGAGCCCGCCGGGGGCCTGCGCCAGCGTCAGGAACACATCGGACATCGGCGCCGAGGTGAACCACTTGTGGCCGGTGAGGACATAGCCGTCGCCGACCGGCTTGGCGACCGTGGTGTTCGCGCGGACGTCCGATCCGCCCTGCTTCTCGGTCATCGACATGCCGGCGATCAGGCCCCGTTTCGTGAGGGGTGCCTTGAGGCCGAAGTCGTAGTCGCGGGCCGTCAGCAGCGGTTCGTAGACCTTCGCCAGTTCCGGCGCCACGCGCAAAGCGGGCACGGCCGCGTAAGTCATCGAAATCGGGCAGCCGTGGCCCGCCTCGACCTGCGACCACACGTAGAACCGGGCCGCGCGCTCGAGGTGACCACCGTCGACATATGCGTGCAACCCGTGTGTAACCGCGACGTTCATCAGGTCGTGCCACGCAGGGTGGAACTCAACCTCGTCGATCCGGTGGCCGTACCGGTCGTGCGTGCGCAGGACGGGTGGGTAGGTGTTCGCGAGCCTCCCGCGCTCCTGCCACTCGTCGCTGCCCGCGAGCCTGCCGAGTTCGTGCAGGTCGGCGTTGTCGACCCAGCTGAGCAGCGCTGGATCGTCCGCCACGTCGTGACCGCTCAGCGGCGGGACCTGGTTGGTCACCTCGTGCGTAGCCATGCCTCGCACGCTACTACTCGGTAGTAACTTTGGGCAGGGTGCGACGAAAGATCGCTGGCCCATTCGGGCTTTTGGGCGTGCCAACGGCGCTGACGAGGAATAACGTCGTTCTGGTGAGTGACCATGGGCACAGCACGGCCGTTGCTGCGTTGACCGCGCAGTACGCCGCGATGCGCGAAGGTGCGCCAGTGCGGCTCGCGAAGAAGACGTCGAACCTGTTCAGGTTCCGCGCCGATCAGTCGGGCGGGCTGGACGTCGGCAGGTTCGACCGGGTGCTGGCGGTGGACCCGGTCGGACGCACCGCGCAGGTGCAGGGCATGACCACCTACGAGAATCTCGTCGCCGCGACACTGCGCCACGGCTTGATGCCGCTGGTCGTGCCGCAGCTCAAAACCATCACGATCGGCGGCGCCGTCGCCGGTCTGGGCATCGAGTCCACGTCCTTCCGCAACGGACTGCCGCACGAGTCCGTGCGCGAGCTGGAGATCCTCACCGGCGACGGCGAGGTCGTGGTCTCCAAACCGGACGACGACCTGTTCCGCGCGTTCCCCAACTCCTACGGGACCCTGGGCTACGCGCTGCGGCTGGAGATCGAGCTGGAGCCGGTGCGCCAGTACGTCCGGCTGCGGCACGTGCCCTTCGGCTCCTTCGCCGAATGCGCCGCCGTCATCGAGGAGGTGTGTTCGGACGGTTCGGCGGACTTCGTCGACGGCACGGTGTTCTCCCGCGGCGAGATGTACCTGACGTTGGGCCACTACGTCGACATCGCGCCGTACACGTCCGACTACACCGGCAACCAGATCTACTACCGGTCCATCCAAAAGCGCCGCACGGACCACCTCACGATCCACGACTACCTGTGGCGCTGGGACACCGACTGGTTCTGGTGCTCCCGCGCGTTCGGAGCGCAGAACCCGGTGGTCCGCCGCCTGTGGCCGAAGCGCTACCTGCGCTCGGACGTGTACCGCAAGCTGGTGGCCAAGCACCGGCAGCTGCGACCGCGGGTCGACGTCGAACCGGTGATCCAGGACGTGGAGATCCCGGTCGGCGCGCTGCCGGACTTCCTCGACTTCTTCGACCGCGAGATCGGCATCTCGCCGGTGTGGCTGTGCCCGGTTCGGCTGCGCGACAACACGGGCTGGCCGCTGTACCCGATGAACCCGGACGTGCTGTACGTCAACGTCGGGTTCTGGTCGGAGGTCCCGGTGCGGCCGGGAGAACGCATGGGTGACCGCAACCGGCTGATCGAGCGCGAGGTGGCGCGGCTGGGCGGCCACAAGTCGCTGTACTCGGACTCCTACTACAGCGAGGACGAGTTCTGGCGGCACTACAACGGTTCGCAGTACCGGGCCGTGAAGTCCCGGTACGACCAGACGAACCGACTGCCTGATCTGTACGCCAAGTGTGTCAGGGGACGATGAATGCGGTTGGCCTCCATTTTCCAGAGCATCACGGGTGGCAGCGACGTTCGCTTCCAGGCCTACGACGGCAGTACCGCCGGCCCTTCGGCCGCGCCGGTGTCCATCGACATCAAGACCCCGGAAGCCCTGTCCTACCTGGCCTCGGCACCAGGTGAGCTCGGCCTTGCCCGTGCCTACGTGACCGGTCATCTGGAGATCCTCGGCGACGTGCACGCCGGTCTCTCCAGGCTCTCCGAGTTCTCCCTGCGGGAGCTCCCGTGGCTGCAACGCGTGGAACTGCTCCGCTTCCTGGGCAGGATCCGCTTGTCGCACAAGGTGTCTCCGCCTCCACAGGAGACCCGCCTGCGCGGCCTGCGTCACTCCAAGACCCGTGACCAGGCCGCCATCGCCCACCACTACGACGTGTCGAACCAGTTCTACGAGTGGATCCTCGGCCCGTCGATGGCCTACACCTGCGCGGTGTACCCGTCACCCGAGTCCACTTTGGAGGAGGCCCAGTTCGAGAAGCACGACCTGGTGGCGCGCAAGCTCGGCCTGAAGCCCGGCATGAGGCTGCTGGACGTGGGCTGCGGCTGGGGCGGCATGGTCATGCACGCGGCCCGCGAGTACGGCGTGCGCGCCATCGGCGTCACGTTGTCCCGCAACCAGGCCGAGTGGGCTCAGAAGGCCATCGTCGAGGCAGGACTGTCGGACCTGGCCGAGGTGCGCCACCTCGACTACCGCGACGTGCGGGAGACGGGCTTCGACGCGGTGTCGTCGATCGGCCTCACCGAGCACATCGGCAAGGCCAAGCTGCCCGGCTACTTCGCGTCCCTGTACCGGAAGCTGAAGCCGGGCGGACGGTTGCTGAACCACTGCATCACGCGACCGAACAACAAGGAGCGCTCGCTGTCCGGGCCGTTCATCAACCGGTACGTGTTCCCGGACGGTGAGCTGGTCGGGCCGGGGTACATCGTGTCGCAGATGCACGACACCGGGTTCGAGGTGCGGCACGAGGAGAACCTGCGTGAGCACTACTCGCTGACCCTGGCGGCCTGGGGGCGCAACCTGGAGTCGCACTGGGAGGAGGCCGTCGAGGAGGTCGGGGAGGCTCGGGCGCGGGTGTGGCGGTTGTACCTGGCGGCGTCGCGGCTCGGGTTCGACCGCAACAACATCCAGCTGCACCAGGTGCTCGGGGTGCGGCTGGATGGCACGAGGTCGCACATGCCGTTGAGGCCGACCTGGCTGTCCTGACGAGTGGCGGGCGGCGGATGCGCCGCCCGCCCAGGCCGTGTCCTGTACATCCCGTTCGACTATCGCGGACGAGACTTGCAGAACACGGCGTAGCCCTACGGTGCCGGCACGGGGAACGCCACCGGGCTGCGCCGCCCGTTCGCCGCGATCGCCCGCACCCCGAAGAACACGTTGTCCTTGGACAGGTCGACGGTGCGGGCGCCGACCGGCCCGAGCGGAATCCGGTGCGTCCAGTCCGCCGCGTCGGTGGGCCTCCACATCACCTCGTACCCGGCTGCCGCCGGATCGACGTCCCAGACCAGGTCCGTCTCGTTCGTGAGCCGATTGGTCCTGATGCGCACGTTCCGCGGTGTCCCCGGCGCGGTGGCTAGGGACCACAGGACGGCGGCGTTCACCCGAGCCACCCGCGTCATGTACCCGAAGTCGCAGAACTCGGGCAGGTCGCCGTACTGCACCCCGTTCTCCACCCGGACGTCCTGGTGCTGGTGCGCGTAGTCCTCGTGCGGCTCGGTGAACCGCGCGGCGGGGAATCCCCGCTCCAGGAACGGGATGTGGTCACCTCCCCGCAGGTACCGGTCGCGCCGGTGGATCACCTCGACCTTCATCCCGGTGCCCGCGAGGTCCGTGACGAACCGCGCGAGCTGTCTGCTCGGCGAGTCGTTCTCCCCGCCGACCGACCGCCGGATCGCAGCCTGTTCAGGGGTTTCAGAGGTGGGTACGCCTTCCGCGAACAACCGCACGACGTCTCTCGCGCCGGCGGGAGCGGCACCGACGATGTCGTTGGTGAACATCCCCTGCACCCCGGTCAGCTTCGACGCCAGGTGCGCCGCGCCGTACAACCCCTGCTCCTCACCGGCGACCGCGGCGAAGATGATCGTCGCGTCCACGTCCCGCGTCGCGAGGACCCGCGCGATCTCCACGACCGCCGCCACGCCGGACGCGTCGTCGTCGGCTCCTGGAGCGTCTTTCACGGCGTCCAGCGGGTCGGACGCACGCGAGTCGTAGTGCCCGGACACCACGTAGATCCTCGACGGGTCCTTCGAGCCTCTCAGCGTCGCCAGGACGTTGGTGATGGTCGTGGCCACCGGAATTCGCGGTGACGGCGGTTGTACGAACGACTGCAGCTCCACGGCCAGCTCGCCGGGGTAGGAGCGCAGCTCCTGGAAGATCCAGTCCCGCGCGGCCCCGATACCGCGCACCGGATCGGTCTGGCTGGACAGGGTGTGGCGGGTGCCGAACGACACCAGCTTGCGCACCGACGCCTCGATCCGCCGCTGGTCGATCTCGGTCAGGACGCGCCGCAGCTCGCGGTCGGGTCGCTGCGGGGTGGTGCGGCGGCCGGGGCCGGTCGGCCACTCGGGTGCCGCCGCTGCAGGTGCACTGGTCGGGGTAACGGCCGCGACCGCGGGGCTCATCGCCGCCGCGGTCATGAACTGTCGTCGACTGGGCATCACCCCGGTCTAGACCTGATGGGCCGGTCCGCACAAGCCTCAGCCGAGGCTGCCGACGATCTGCTTGGCCGTGTTGGACGGGATCGCGAACCCGATTCCGACGCTCCCGGCCTCACCGCTGCTCGACGCCGGCGAGTAGATCGCCGAGTTGATCCCGATCAGCTCACCGGCCGCGTTCACGAGCGCACCACCGGAGTTGCCTGGGTTGATCGACGCGTCGGTCTGGATCGCCTGGTACGAAACGGAAGAGGCGCGTCGCCCCTCGCCGGGCACGGTCACCTTGCGGTCCAGCGCCGAGACGATGCCGGTGGTCACGGTGCCCTGCAGGCCCGACGGCGAGCCGATCGCCATCACCGCGTCACCGACCTTCACGGAGTCCGAGTCCGCCCACTTGATCGGGGTGAGCCCGGAGACGCCCGACGCCTTGATCACGGCGAGGTCCGACGACGGGTCGGTGGAGACGACGGTGGCCGGCACCTCGCGGCCGTCGTTCAGCTTCACGGTGAGCTGGCCGCCGGAGGACGCCACGACGTGGTTGTTGGTGAGGATCTGGCCGTCCTGGGACAGGATCACGCCGGAGCCGACGCCGTTCGCGAAGTTCACCTGCACCACCGACGGCAGCACCTTCGAGGCGACGGACGTCCAGTCCACAGTGGACTGGTTCACGACCGTCTGCGCCGACACGGAACTGGCAGCAGAAGGCGTGGCGTCCGGCGAGGCGATGACCGCGCCGGTCACACCTCCGAACAACCCCGCGACGAGTGCCGCCGCGGTGAGCATCGGTGCCGTGCGGCGCCAGAACTTCGGCGCCGGCGCAACGGCTGGCTGCGGTTCCACCAGTGACCCGCTCATCGCGGGGAAGCTCTGCTCGGTCATGACTCCACGATGGACCGCCATCATGTGAGCAACCTGTGGGAAAAGCCAAAGAATCCCTGATAAGAACTAGCTGAGAAGAAGCGCGGAGACGTCCGCGGCCGTCAGCGGTGGCCCGAAGTGCGCCCCCTGGCCGCCCGTGACGCCCAGCGAAGCCAGTCGCGCGGCCTCTGTCGCGGTGCGCACGTCCTCGGCGTAGAGCGGCAGCCGCAGGATCGACGCCCACTTCAGCAGCGCCACCGACGCGGTCTCGTCCACCCGGTTCGCGCCCTCGTCCAGGCCGTGCACGACCGCGCCGGTGAACTTCACGCCGGTCAGCGGCAGCAGGCGCAGCCGGTCGACGCCGACGTTGCCGCCGTTCATCTGGTCCAGCACGAGCCCGATGCCGCGCTCGGCCAGGATGGTCAGCTCTTCCAGCTGCTCGTCGGTCAGCAACGCGGGCAGGTGCTCGTGCAGCTCGAAGCGCAGGGAGGACGGGGGCAGCCCCGTGCGGTCCAGCACGCGCGCGACCTCGGCGACGAGCTCGGGTTCCCGGCACAGCCGCGGCGGCAGGTCGATCGAGAGAGCCGGCGTCCGCGAACCCAGCTCCGCGTACCACTCACTCGCCTGCGCGCACGCCTCCGTGAGCGCCCAGTACATCAGGCGGACGATCATGCCGTTGTCCGAGGACTGGTCCATGAACGTGTCCGGGCACAGCACACCGCGTTCCGGGTGGTTCCAGACGATCTTCGCCTCGAGTGCCAGCACCGAACCGTCCGCCAGCGAGTGGACCGGCGCGTAGTCGACCCGGAACTGGCCCTCCTCCAGCGCGCCCGGGATCGACGCGGCCAGCGCGTACCGCTCCTTGTCGCGCAGGTCCCGTTCCTTGTCGTACAACGCCCACTGCGCCTTGCCGTCGCGCTTGGCCCACCCGACCGTGACGTCCGCCGCCCGCAACAGATCCACCGCGTCGCCGCCACGTGCCGCCCGCGCCACGATGCCCACGCTCGTCGTCACGCCGACGCCGTTCGCACCGATCCAGATCGGCTCCTCGAGCTGCCTGGTGAACTCCTCGACCAGTGCGATCACGCCCCGCACGTCGCGCGGGTCCTTGATCAGCACGCCGAACTCGTCCTCACCGATGCGCGCGACCTTGCCGACGCTTTCCGTGAACACCGTCCGCAGCCGTGTCGCGACGTGCATGAGCACCCGGTTGCCCGCCTCGTGCCCGAACGCGTCGTTCACGCCGCGGAACCCGTCGATGTCGACCTGCACCAGCGCGAGCGTCTCCGGCCCCTTGGAACCGACCGCGCCCTCGATCCAGCCGAGGAACTGCGTCCGGTTCGGCAGGCCCGTCTGCATGTCGTTGAGGCTCTGGCGAACGAGTTGCGACTGCAGCGCGCGCATCTCGTTCATGTCCTCGATCATCGTGACGAAGTACGGCGGCGAGTCCGCGTTCTCCCGCACCAGGGAGATCGCCATGTGCGTCTGGATCGTCTCGCCGTCGCTGCGGATCATCCGCGCCTCGACCCTCAGGTGGTCGAGATCGGAGTCGATCAGCCGTTGCCCGGCCTTCCGCAACGCCTCGCGGTCGTCGGGATGCGCGAGATCGCGGCCGGTGACCTTCCGCATGTCCTCGCGCTTGTAGTCGAGCATCGTCAGCAACGCCTCGTTGACGTCGATGATCTGACCTTCGAGGTCGACCACCACGATCGGGAACGCCGAACTCTGGAAGATCGCCCGGAACTTGGCCTCGCTGGCCCGGACCGCGCTCTCGGCCCGGCGCATCGCGTTGATCGCGGCCGTGCGGCTGATCTCCTGCTGATCGAGCGTGCGGTCGCGCATCGCCTCGGCGTACCCGGCGGCGAGCGCGGCGAGCTGAGCCGGCGAGACCTGCGTGTGCTCACCGAGATGGGTGAGCGTCTGCTCCAGCGTCGAGGAGGAGACGAAGTCGTTCTCGACCATGGACCGGCCGATCTGCCGAGCATCGTCGGCACCGCCGATGAGCAGCTGCTCGACGTACCCGCCGAGCAGTGCCTCGAGCTTCGCGCGAGTGAGGTTCGCGAGAAGGGTGCTGGAGATCGCCGCCGCCCAGTGAACGGCGTGCTCGCGGCTGTCGACCATGTTCATTCAGCTCAGGTGGCCATTCGTGGGGACCGGGGTGATCTGCTGATCGATCGTCGGACGCCAATCGATACGCCTGCGTGACCCACTTCCGCCGGGTTCGGTCGAACGGGTGACAGCTCCGCGCGGTACCACCACCGGGTGTGGGTCCAGCAGACAAGCTTACTGATCAAGACTTGCCTGTCCAACCGAACCCGGACTCACGGTCGTGAATCATGGGATCGGCCATGAATTCACTCGTTCGAACCAACGAATGGCCTACCGGACGCGAGCGGTCAGCGCGCGATCTCCTTCGCGACCCACGAGTTGATGGCGTCGACCCGCGCGTAGATCGCCGGGTGGTTCGGCCGCGCGCAGCCGTCACCCTTCGACACGAGGCCGACCAGCTTGCCGCCCGCCACGAACGGGCCACCGGAGTCGCCGTTGCACGCGTCGATGCCGCCCTTCATCACCCCGGCGCACATCATCGACCGGTTCTCGTAGAAGTCGTTGCCCTCGTCGTCCTTGCCCCAGAAGACGCGGCACGTCTCGTCTTCGAGGATCGGGATGGAGGCCTTCATCAGGTAACCGTTGGTGCTGCCGCCCTCCTTGACCGCGCCCCATCCCAGCACTGTGGCGGACCTGCCCGGTGCGTACAGGTGACGGTCGGCCGCGCCGGCCGTCCTGATCGGCTTCTGCTTCAGCGCGCGGTCGAGCGTCAGCACCGCCGAGTCGAAGGAGATGCCGTCGTACTTCGGGTTGATGACGATCTTCGTGAGCTTCGCGACGACGCCCTCTCCGGTGCTGTGGACGTTCTCGCGTCCCGCCACGACCACCCGCTTGTGCAACGGGATCGGCTTCGGCCCGGTCACGCCCTCGTCCACGCAGTGCGCAGCTGTGAGGATCTTGTTCGGCGCGACCACAACGCCGGTGCACCGGGGATCGCGCGTGTCGGCGGCCGGTGCCAGGTACACCGCGAACGGGTTGTCCTCAATGGACGCTCGGGTGCCGCCCACCACCTGGGCCGACGGGTCCGCGACCGCCGTACCCGTCATCAGCACGAGCAGGGCGGCCGTGATTCCACCTCGTAACAGCATTCGCCGTTCCTTCCGCAGAGAACTTCGATACGCGGCAAGGAACGGCGAATGCTCCGTCTCAGTTCGACAAGCGCAACTTAAGAAACGGCGTCGGCCGCCGAACGCCCGGCCACCCGGCCGGAGTACAGGCAGCCGCCGAGGAAAGTTCCTTCCAGTGCGCGGTATCCGTGCACGCCGCCACCACCGAACCCGGCGGCCTCACCGGCGGCGTAAAGCCCCGGCAACACCTCGCCGGACGTGTCGAGCACCCGCGACGACAGGTCGGTGTGCAGGCCTCCCAACGTCTTCCGCGTGATCACCGACAACCGGACGGCGATCAGCGGCCCGGCCTTGGGATCGAGCAACCGGTGCGGCTCGACGACGCGGATCAGCTTGTCGGTCAGGAAGTGGCGGGCCGAGCGGATCGCGTTGACCTGCATGTCCTTGCTGAGGCCCGCAGTCACCTGGCGGTCGCGTTCGATGATCGTCTTTTCCAGCGCGGCGGCGTCGATGCGGTCGTCGCCGGTCAGCGCGTTCATGCCGCGCGCCAGGTCCGCGACCGTCCCCGCCTGGATGAACTCCTTGGACCTCTGGGCGAACGCCTCCACCGGCGCGACCGCACCCGGCAGCGCGCGCTTCAGCACCGCGCGGGTGTCCTTGCCCGTCAGATCCGGGTTCTGCTCGGAGCCCGACAGCGCGAACTCCTTGCCGATGATCCTCTTGTTCAGCACGAACCACGAGTGCTCGTCGCCGCGCACGGTGATGTGCTGCAACGCTCCCAGCGCGTCGAAGCCGGGGAACAGCGGGATCGGCAGGCGGTTGCCGTCCGCGTCGAGCCACAGCGGCGACGGGCCCGGCAGGATGCGGATGCCGTGCCGCGACCACACCGGCGCGTAGTTCGCGATGCCCTCGGGGTAGTGCCACATGCGGTCGGCGTTGATGATCGAGGCGCCCGCCTTCTGCGCCACCTCCATCATGTGCCCGTCCACGAAGTCCGGCACGCCGGCCAGCATGAACTTGGGCGGCTTGCCCATGCGCTCGGGCCAGTTCCGGCGAACCAGGTCGTGGTTGCCGCCGATGCCGCCGGACGTGACGATCACGGCCTGGGCGCTGAGGGAGAAGTCTCCGGTGACCGTGCGGGAGCTCGGTTCGGCGCGAGCGACCGACGACGGCTCCAGAACCTCACCGGAAACGCCGTCGCACACGCCGTTGGTGACGTTGAGGCCGGTGACCCGGTGCCGGAACTTCAGCGTGACGAGGCCCTTCGCCACGCCCTCGCGCACGCGGCGCTCGAACGGCGCGACCACACCGGGCCCGGTACCCCAGGTGACGTGGAACCGCGGCACCGAGTTGCCGTGCCCGTCGGCGAGATAGCCGCCGCGCTCGGCCCACTGCACGAACGGGAACCAGCGCACCCCCATGTTGTGGAGCCAGGAGCGTTTCTCCCCGGCGGCGAAGTCCACGTACGCCTGCGCCCACAGCCGGGGCCAGTGGTCGCTCTCCCGGTCGAACGCCGCCGAGCCCATCCAGTCCTGCAGTGCCAGGTCGTGCGAGTCCTTGACCCGAAGCCTGCGTTGCTCGGGGGTGTCCACCATGAACAACCCGCCGAACGACCACCAGGCCTGGCCGCCGAGGGACGCCTCCGGCTCCTGGTCCAGGAGAATGACCTTGCGGCCCGCGTCCGCGAGCTCTGCGGTCGCGACGAGACCTGCGAGGCCCGCGCCGACGACGATGACATCCGCGTCATGTGCCATCGGGCGAGCATAGATCCACTGCTGGTCACGCACGAGACCTGAATCAAGTTCACTTTCTGGGGAGAGTTGAGACGATGACCTTCCGACCGGCTTCTGAGGTGGGTTTCAGCACCAGGACCACCAGGTTCGTGGCACCCGGATCGGTGACGAACGGCGAGTTCGGCCTGTTCGAGTGGCGGATGGACGCACGCCAGCCCGGCGCCCGGCCGCACTTCCACAAGACCTTCTCCGAGTCGTTCTACGTGCTCGAAGGCGAGATCACGCTGTTCGACGGCGACGAATGGATCAAGGGTGGCGAGGGCGACTTCCTCTACGTCCCGCCGAACCGGCCCCACGCGTTCCGCAACGACAGCGACGCGCCGGTTCGCATGCTGATCCTGTTCTCGCCCGGTATCGCCCGCGAGAACTTCTTCCTGGAGGTGGGGAAGGCCAAGGGGCTGAGCCCGGAGGAGCTGGAGGCGTTCTACGCCCGTCACGACCAGTACAACCTGCCTGGCTGAGGGTGCCGCCGACCGCCACTACCGGTGAGGGGGGTTTCCGGTGTGCCGGTCGACGGCGGGTTGACCGCTGCGCGAGCGCACAACGCCTGCGGAAGGACTTTTCCAGCCTGGGGGTGCCGGATCGTCCTGGCGCGGGCTCCAGCGCCAGCGGCCAACCACATTGTTGAACGTACAACCGGAGCGTGGTGTTCCGGTCGGCTTTCACTGTGACAGGACTCAAATCCTTCAGGTTGCCTTCAGGTTCAACCGGGGTATGTCACCAGGTGTGACGGATGAGCTGCCCACGATCACAGATCTCGCCGAGCTGGTCGGCCTTCTGGGTGACGACGTCTACGTGCGCTGGTCGAAAGGCCCGGACGCGGACGCCGCCTCGACGTCGCGCGACTCGCTGACCGGCGTGGAGCTGCCAGGACTTTCCGCGAGCCCGCTGCGCGTCGAGCCGTGGTGGGGAGACCGCTCGCGCAAGCTCTGGGTGGCCCGCCGTCTCTTCGACTACCGCCACCTGCGCGACCTGCGTGGCCCGGACGTCCGCGCGTGGGTGCTCCGCGGCGCCGAGGTGGGCCGCGGCCCGGACAACGAGCCCCTGGTCCGCTGCCTCGAAGCGCTGGCCTGGGTGGCTGACTCCGCGTTGAGCGAGTGCGAGGACCTGGTCCACGCCCAGCACTCCGACGAGTGGGGCCCGCTGGACCGCTCTAGCTCAGATCGCTGAGCTTGCGTTCCGCGGCCTTGCGCGCCTTCTCCGCGGCCGCCGTGACCCGCTTGGCGTCCTCCAACCGCTCCGCCGCCCTGTCGAACGCCCGCTGCGCCGCCAGCTGGTCCGCCTGAGCCTCCCCGAGAGCCTGCTCGGCCTCGTCCAGCGCCTGCTGCGCCTCCGCCCGCTTCCGCTCCTGCCGCTCACGCCGCTTGCGGGCCAGCGCGTCCTCGCCGTCGCCCTCCTCCTGCACGGGCTCCGGCACCGGCACGGCGAACCCGAACCCGGAGTACTCCAGCGCCTTCGTGAGGTGCCCTGCCCGCACCTGCTCGGCGGACTCCGGGTCGGCCATCGCGGCGGTCAGCGTGTTCCGCACCTGCGTGACGGCGTCGTCCGCGAGCGGCCCGGTCAGCTCCAGCGTGCGGTAGACGAGGGATTCGAGGAGCTCCTTGCGCTTGCGGCCGAGCTCCCGCATGGTCAGCTGCGCCGTGGAGAGGCTCAGCGCCTCCTCCAGGTCCTTCGGCGCGTCTCTCACCAGCCGGTTCACCGCCCAGGCGCCGACGGTCGGCTTGCGCAGGTCGGCGATGGCCCTGGCGAGGTCCTTGTCGCCGGCCTGCTTGGCCGCGGTGTTGCGGGCCGCGGTGAACTCCTTCGGGGGCAGCCCGTAGAGCTCGTCGGCGACCGGCTTGAGGTCCATGGGCGCAAGGTAGCGCCTGATCAGCGATCAGTCTCGCTGAATCCGCTCAAGCGCCGCTGCCGTGCATGCGCGGCTGCGACCTGCGTCTTGCCCAACCCGCGCTGTCCGGTCACCACACGGACCGGCTCACTCAACAACGCGAGCGCGGCAGGCGTTTGGAAGTTGGGCGGCTCATGCGGGATGAGCCCCGTGACCACCTGATGCGCAGGCACGGCAGGCAGGCCCAGGTATTCCGCCCGCAAGGGAATGCCACCGTCCTGGTTTCGCGCCGAACAATGCCGAGCGCCCGAATCAGGTAAACAGGATGGGGAGATGCACACCAGGTGGAGATGGGTTCTCTTCGGGCTCGGCGCGGGCGTCGCCGCCGGCGGACCGATCGCGATGGCGGGCGGCCCGTGGTACGGCTACGTCTTCGGCGGCCTGTGGTCCCTGATGGGCGGCACGGTCGCGTGGCGCAGCTTCCGGATGGGCACGAAACTGACCGCTGAAGGCATCACGTCGAACAGCCTCGACCGGCAAACCGTCATCGAGTGGTGCGACGTCAGAACGATCGAGCCCGCACGCCGGCGCAACCTGATCTTCTTCCACACCATCGCCCCCGCCGTGCGCCTCCACACGGGCAAGGAAACGCTGACGGAGCTCAGCCTGCTCTCGGTCAAAAAGGACTCCGTGCCCGAGCGAACCGCGAGCCAGGTCGAGGAACTCCGGCGTGCGCTGGCCGGGCACCGCATTAACTGCCCCGCCTGCGGAGCGCAGCCGAAACCGCTCGCGACCAGCCAGAGCATCGCCCAGCGCCTGCGGTCGAGATTGCGTTCCCTCATGCGTGGAAATAGCGATCAGTCCATCGTCCGCTGACATGATCCCGTTACAGGTCAACAACGTTCACCGTTGACGCAGGTCTTGACATTCCCCTCTATCAGCTCTTGACTGGAGGGCAACCGCTCGTTCCACGCCTAAAGTGAAACGCGCAGCATTAATGCGGTGCCTGGACAATCCGCTGAACAGTCCAATGTGGATCTGGAGAATGCTCCAGGAAGACGATTGCCCCTCGGCAGGCGAAGAGATGTGCTTCGTGCACTCTTTACCCCACGAAGGGCATTTGCGCCGTGAAGAACTGGAGACGCCGCACCGGAACGGTCTTGTTGACCGCGGTGCTGGGTACTGCCGGGCTCGGCTTCGCCGCCACTCCCGCCATCGCGCAGAACACAGCGCAGCAGGACGCGCCGGCCGCCGACAAGCAGCTGGACAAGAAGGACCGCGAGCTCGTCGACGAGGCCGCCCGTCAGGGCAAGCCGACCGTCGACCTGCTGGTCGCCGCCGAGGACGGCAAGACCGACGCCGCGGTCAGCGAACTGAAGGCGCTCGGCGCCACGGTCCAGAAGACCGAGAAGGACGTCGACTACGTCAAGGTCACCATCCCGCGCGACAACGCGGAGAAGGCTGCCAAGCTGAAGTCGGTCAGCACGGTGGACGTCGACGGCCTCGTCGTCCTCGACGACCCGCGTCCGCAGGGCATGGAGCAGCCGGCTCCGCAGAAGGCTCCGGACGCCAAGACGGCGCGCACCAACCCGTACATGCCGACGCAGGACACGCAGGCGGCGCAGTTCGCCCTCGCGCACCCGCAGTGGGACGGCCGCGGCACCACGATCGCCGTGATCGACTCCGGCATCGACCTCGACCACCCCGCGCTGCAGACCACCAGCACCGGTGAGCGCAAGATCGTCGACTGGTTCACGGCCAACAACCCGACGTCCGGCGACGGCAGCTGGGTCACCATGACCAAGACCGGCCGCACCGGCAAGTTCGTCGAGGGTGGCAAGGAGTGGACCGCCCCGGCGACCGGTGGCCCCTACTCGTTCGGTCTCTTCCGCGAGATCGCGGGTGACCTCGGCGGTGCCGGCAGCGAGACCGGCGGCGACATCAACCGCGACGGCGACCGCGCCGACTCGTGGGGTGTCATCCAGGACATCCAGACGAAGGAAGTCTTCGTCGACACCGACGGTGACGGCGACTTCACCAACAACCCGCGGATGATCGACTACAAGGTCAAGAAGGACGTCGGCTACTTCGGTGCCGACAACCCCGCGACCCCCGTCGTCGACCGCATGGCGTTCGTCGTGCAGACGGACAAGTCGATCTACGACGCCGGCGGCACCCCGTACGTCAGCCTCGGCATCTCCGGCGGTGCGCACGGCACCCACGTCGCGGGCATCACCGCGGCGCACAAGATGTTCGGCGGCAAGATGGCCGGTGCCGCGCCCGGTGCGAAGCTGATGGCCATCAAGGCCTGCCTCTCCACGCCGTCCTGCACCAGCTCCGGCCTGATCGACGGTGTCCTCTACGCCGCGCGCAACGGCGCTGACGTCGTCAACATCTCCATCGGTGGCCTCCCGGCCCTCAACGACGGCAACAACGCCCGTGCGGAGCTCTACAACCGCACGATCGACGAGTACAACGTCCAGCTCTTCATCTCGGCCGGCAACTCGGGTGCGGGCGCGAACACCGTCGGCGACCCGTCGGTCGCGACGAACGCGGTGAGCGTCGGTTCGTCCATCACCAGCGCGACCTGGCTCTCCAACTACGGTTCGACGACCGCGCAGAAGCAGAACCTGCACGGCTTCTCGTCGCGCGGCCCGCGTGAGGACGGCGGCTTCAAGCCGAACATCGTCGCGCCGGGTTCGGCGATCTCGACCACGCCGCGCTGGCAGCAGCCCGGCCCGGTGGCGGGCACGTACGCCCTTCCCGCCGGCTACGCGATGTTCAACGGCACCTCGATGGCCGCCCCGCAGGCGACCGGTGCCGCCGCACTGCTCGTGAGCGCGTACAAGGCCACGCACGACGGCCAGAAGCCGACCAGCGCCGAACTGCGCTACGCGATCCAGCGCAGTGCCAAGTGGGTGGACACCCTCAGTGCCTACGAGCAGGGCGCTGGTCTGTTCAACACCAACGCCGCGTGGACGTTGCTGGACCAGCACGGTGTGCCGAACAAGGTCACCACGTCGGTCCCGGTCAGCACTGTCCTCAGTGGAGGGCTCGCCACCCCGAACGTCGGTGTCGGCATCCACGACCGCGAAGGTGTGACCGCAGGCCAGGAGTACACCCGCACCTACACGCTGACCCGTACCACCGGTCACGACCACCTCGAGACCTGGAAGGTCTCCTGGAAGGGCAACGACGGCACGTTCAAGGCCGCCAAGACCGTCGACCTGCCGCTGAACACGCCGGTGCAGTTCCCGGTGAAGATCAAGGCCGGTACCGCGGGCGTGCACAGCGCCGTTCTGCAGCTGGACGACGTCGAGACGCCCGGTGTCGACGTGCAGACCCTGAACACCGTGTTCGCGGCGGAGAACTTCAACGCCGCCAACAAGTTCTCGGTCACCAAGTCCGGCACGATCGCGCGCAACCAGTCGACCAGCCTCTTCGTGAACGTGCCCAAGGGCACGACCGCGCTGAAGGTCGACATGGCCGCCGGTGGCGCCGAGGCAGGCAAGGGGCAGGTCCGCTTCCTGCGCTTCACCCCGCAGGGCGTACCGCTCGACGTCACCAGTTCGACCAACTGCTACAACCCGGATGCGGGCGCCGGCTGCTCCGGTGGCACCCCCACCAGCCGTACGGTGACCAGCCCGATGCCCGGTGTCTGGGAGATCGTGGTCGAGGCGCGCCGCACCTCCGACGCCGCTGAGGCGCCGTACTCGGTGACCGCGTCCGTGCTCGGCACGTCGATCAGCCCGAACCCGGACGTCGTCCCGTCGGCCGCACTGGGCACCCCGCTCGACCGCAGCTACACCGTGACGAACACGCAGGCCGCGTTCAACGGACGGCTCGTGGCCGGTCCGGTCGGCAGCGCCACGACGGGCCGCCTGTCGATCGCCAACCTGGAGACCAAGTTCTTCGACATCCAGGTTCCGGCGGGTGCGTCGCGGATCACGACGACGATCGGCAACCCGTCCGACGCCGGTGCCGACCTCGACCTGTTCCTGCTCAACTGCACGTCGGGCAGCTGCGTGGTCGCCGGTCAGTCGGCTGACGGTGACTCCGAGGAGTCCGTCACCGTCAACGCTCCCGCCGCGGGTCTGTGGCGCGTCCAGGTGGACGGCTACGCAGTGCCCACGGGCACCACGCAGTACGACTACATCGACGTCTACACCGCCGCCGGCCTCGGCACGCTGACCGTGACCGACAGCAATGCCGACCGCGCCGCCGGTGCCTCCTGGACCGTGGCGGGCGTCATCACCCCGCAGGGCCAGCCGGGTGCGGGCCGCGTGTTGCGCGGTGAGCTCGAGGTGCGCACGGCGGACGAGAACGTCGTCGGCCGTGGCGCCGTGATCGTCCAGTCGGTCAGCTGAAGCTCCACTGATTGACGCAGAAAGCCCCAGGGTCCACGAGATCCTGGGGCTTTCTACGGTTCAGGGAGCTTGTTGCCGAGCGGCTCGTCCAAGTCCACTTTGGACACGCCGGTGATGAGACGTGCGTCTTCCACCTTGTCCACCGGCATCTCGGCCCGCAGGTAACCGATTCTGGGATCCCGCGACTCGATGGTCGCGCCCAGCTTCGTCAGTGCCTGCTCGACCTCCTCGTCGCGTCCCGGCTGCACGGAGATCATCAGTGGCACGGTGAGGTGGCCGTCGCGCTTCGCCTGCTCGATCCGGTTCCTGTCCGGTTTCGCTGAAGACACGGTCGGGACCTCCGCGTACGGCACGGCTGGAGACCCGTTCGTACCACAGCTTCCGAGAGCCAGCGCGCAAAACGCGACGGCGAGCGGTCTTCTCATGCGCCTAGGACGGAACGCGCTCCGCGAGCGGTTGCATCCTCGTTTCCGGCACGTTGAACATCATGATGACGGTGGCCACGACCACCACGCCCCCGATCACCGCGAACGTCCAGGTCAGCCCCAGATGTGGCCACAGCAGCGCACCGAACAGCACGGGCACGAACCCGGCCCCGATCCGGCTGACCGTCGAGGCCCAGCCGAACCCGCTGGCCCGCAGGTGCGTCGGGTACAGCTCGGGCGCGAACGCGTACAGCGCCGGAATCGCGATCTGCACCAGCATCCCGAACAACGTGATCCACGCCTTGGCCGCCACGTCGATGTCGAGCTGCAACGCGAACAGGACCAGCGCCAGGGCCGCGAGCGGCGCGCTGATCGCGATCACCCACTTGCGCCCGAACACGTCCACCAGCCACGCGCTGACCAACGCGCTCACGATGCCCACCGCCACGGTGAGCGTCGTGACCATGAACGCCGCGTACGTCCCGTACCCCTGCGCCTTCAGGATGCTCGGCAGCCACGTGACAGCGCCGTAGTACAGCAGGAACACCGCGAGGAACAGCACCCACAGCGCCGCCGTCCGCCTCGGGTCGAACCGCCAGATGTCCTTGAGCTGCGTGAACATCGCCTTGGGGGAGAGGCTCTGGGTCTGCTGGAGCTCCGGGAGCCTCCACTCCTCCCGCGGCGCGCCGGTTTTCGCGACGAGCTGGTCGATGACGCGTTTGGCCTCGTCGGGTTTGCCCTTGGCGACGAGGAACATCGGCGACTCCGGCACACCGCGCCGGATCCAGAACAGCAGCAACGCGGGCAGCACCATCGTGAGCATCAGCAGCCGCCAGCTGCCCAGCTCGGCGAGGTAGGCCGCCGTGAGCCCGCACAACGTGGCTCCCAGCGGCCAGAACCCGTCCATCGCCGCCAGCACCCGCCCGCGCACCCTGGCGGGCGTGAACTCGCCGACCAGCGCGAAGTCCACCGGGATGCACCCGCCGAGCCCCACCCCGGCGAGGAACCGGAACACGCAGAACGTCACGAAGTCCGGCGACGCGGCCCCGGCCACCGTGAAGACCGAGAACATGAGGATCGTCAGGCTGAACGCCTTCTTGCGCCCGATGATGTCGGCGACCGCACCCCACGCGAACGCGCCGACGGCCATCCCGATCAGGTTGGCCGTGCCGACCCACCCGCGTTCGCCGAGCGTCAGGTTCCACTCGGCGCTGACCAGCGGAATCAGGAACGCGTTGAGCGTGACGTCCCACGCGTCGAACAGGAACCCGAGCCCGCCGATGATGAAGATCGTCCCTTGGGCGCGCCACCGCCACGGCAGGCCCTGGACGACCTGGTCCCCGGTCCTCATGTACTCAGTGTGCTGGATCCATTGCGGATGGTCGCGGCGAGGAGCTCCGGGTTCGTGACGTGCGCGATGTGACCTTCGCCTTCGAGCGTGACCAGGGTGCCCCCGGTGTCGCGCACGACATCCCGTGCGGCGGGCCCGAAGATGTGGTCGGTGTGCTCGCCGACGATGACCGTCACCGGTACCTGCAACTTCGGTGGCTGGTACCGGAAGCTTTCGACCGTCGCCAGCTCGCGCGACGTCGTCTCGAGCAACTCCTGCGCCTTCAGCCATCCCTCCGGATCGGTGTCGCGGAACTGCTGCTCACCCGCGATCTCAGTGACCATGATCTCCAGCGCCAGATCCCGGTCGCCCCTGCTCAACGCATGCCTGAAGCTCGCGACCTTCGCACTGTCGACGTGGAGCGCCGGCTCGTACAGCACGAGCGCTTCGAGGTCGTCGCGCTCCTGAGCCGCCAGCAACGCGATGAGTCCGCCGTAGCTGTGCCCGACGAGGGTCGCGTTCTTGTGCTGGTCCAGGACTTCGTGCAGGTCCTCGACCTCGGTGCGCAGGCTGTGGTCGTCGGGCAGCGGCACCCCGCTGCGCCCTCGCCTCTCCGGTACCGCGGCAGGCTCCAGCAGGGCTTTGACCTGGTCCCAGTCCGCCGCCACGCTCTGCGCGCCATGAATGATCACGTTCATGTTCTGGAACGTAAGGCTTGACATCAGTGTCAAGGTCAAGTCGTGCTGATCGGTGAACTGGCCGCCGCGTGCGGCGTCTCTGCCCGCTCTGTCCGCTACTACGAGCAGTGCGGCCTGCTGACGTCCACGCGCTCCTCGAACGGCTACCGCACGTACTCGCAGTCCGACGTCGAGACCGTCCGACGCATCAAGGCTCTGTTGAACGTGGGCCTGCCCATCGCGACCATCGCCCAGCTGCTCCCGTGTGTACTGGACGCCTCGCCACGCCTGGACCCGTGCACGAACCTCATCGCGACCCTGCGCGCCGAGGTGGACCGCCTCGACGCGCAGGCCGCCGAGATCGCCCGCTGCCGCAGCCTGATCACGGGCATCCTGGAACGCTCTACTTAGGCCCCGCAAACGCTTGCTCCCGCTGCGCCCCGTCCAGGCTCTCCCCGAACACCCGCGCGTCGGTGTGCTGGTCGCTGGCTGGCTGCTGCCGCTTGACCCCGGTGACAGCGCGAGTCCTGACCTGCGGCAACGCGCCGCCGTGCTGCCGCTGTACCCAATCCACCAGGTGCTCACGAACCAAACAACGGAGATCCCACAACTTCCCGGCATCAGCCGCACTGACCAACGCCCGCAACCGCACGAACCCCTGGGTTGCGTCCGTCACCTGCAACACGGACACCCGCCCGTCCCACAGGTCACTGCCCTCCAACATGGACCGCATCTCCTGCCGCATCGCCTCGACCGGCACGGTCCAGTCCAGATCGAGCTCAACGGTCCCCAGCAACGCCGACTGCGTGCGCGTCCAGTTCTGGAAGGGAGTCTTCAGGAAGTACGAGGTCGGCAGCACCAGCCGCCGGTCGTCCCACAGGTGCAGCACCACGTACGTCAGCGTGATGTCCTCGACGCGTCCCCACTCACCTTCAACCACCACAACGTCGTCCAGCCGCACCGCGTCGCTGAACGCGATCTGCAGCCCCGCGATCAGGTTGCCCAGCAACGACTGCGCCGAGAACGCCGCCACCGCACCGATGACCGCGGCCGAGGCCAGCACGGTCGATCCGACCGCCCGCGCCCCCGGGAACGTCATCAGGATCGCCCCGACCGCCAGCACCCCGATGACCACGAGCACCAGTCGCCGGACCAGCGTGATCTGCGTGTGCACGCGCCTGGCGTGCCGGTTGTCCGTGACGTCGGTGCGAATGCGCGACAACGAAACGTCCACCAGGGTGCTGATCAGCGCGGCCAGCAACCAGGCACCTGCCAGGATCAACGCGATTCCCAGTGTGTGCAGGGCGATCGGCGCGTCGATCGGGTAGACGCTCAGGCTTATCTGGGCCGCCAGCAGCGCTCCGAACATCTGGCCGGGCCGGTACATCTTGCCGCTGTGGGTGAAGCGGCGCACCAGCCGGTGAATCACCTCCACCGCCAGTAACGCGAAGGCCACTGAGCAGCCGAGCACGACGAACAGCACGTCTTTGTCCTCCTCCCGTATCGAGGCCGGATACCCGCTGTCTGGTGGGCGGCACACCATGAGCCCGCTCACGTGAGAGGCTCGCGGAGGTGAGAGCAGGTGGAAGTCCGGGCGGGAACGGCTGTCGTGCTGGTCGAGATTCCGGACGGCAGGCACGATCTTCCGCTGGGAGGGCTGATCTCCTTCCGGACACCGGAAGTTCAGCTCCATCCGTGCAACCCGTAGTCCAGGAGCGGAGGCCCGGCCGGCGAGTCGGCTAGAGCGGTAGCGCGGGCTCGAACAGCCAGCGGGTGAGCAGGTCGCGGTGCCCGGCCAGCGCGAGGAAGTCCTCCGTGGTCACCACACCGTGCCGGTTCCGCGCACACCACTCCCGCAGCAACGCGAAGAACGAGTCGTCACCCATCTCACGACGCAGAGCGTGCAACGTCAAAGCCCCGCGCTTGTACACCCGGTCATCGAACCAGTCGGCCCGCGCCGGCCGCCCGATCACCAGGTCCTGCGGCAACCGCGCAAGCAGATCCCGAGCCCCAGCAGCACAAGCGTCGGCAGAGCGGCCACCGGAAGCCTCGGACCACAACCACTCCGAGTAGCAGGCAAAGCCCTCGTTGAGCCAGATGTGCTCCCACGACGCGATTCCGACGGAGTTGCCGAACCACTGATGCGCCAACTCGTGCGCCACCAACCGTTCCGAGCCCCGCCGCCCGTCCACGTGGTTGGACCCGAACGTCGACAACGCCTGGGCCTCAACGGGAACGTCGAGCTCGTCGTCGGTCACCACGACCGAGTACTTCGCGAACGGGTAGGGGCCGAACAGCGACGAGAACACGTCGATCATCTGGTTCTGCCGCGCGAAGTCGTGCGCCACGAGCCGGCGAAGCCGAGCCGGTGCCCACACGCCGGGCAGCGCCTCGACGTACTGTCCGATCTGGACGGTCGCCAGGTAGGTGGCCATCGGTGCGGCCATCGAATACGTCCACCGCGTGGTGCTGCCGGACACCTTGCCGTCCACCAGCACCCCGTTGCACACGACCACATAAGACGAAGGCGCGGTCACGTCCAGCAGGTACGAGGCCTTCGACGAGGGCTCGTCCAGGCACGGGAACCAGGACGGCGCGCCGATCGGTTGCGAGGCCACCAGCGAGCCGTCGGTGAGCTGGTCCCAGCCGAGGTCGCCCCACTCCGGTGTGGACACCGGCACGGGCGTTCCCGAGTAGCGGACCTCGACCGAGAACGACCCGCGCACGGCCGCGCGAACGTTCAGCACGCCACCCGCGTGCGCGTACCGCGCCGGTTTGCCGTTCACCAGCACCTTCGAGATCCGCAAAGGGCCGAAGGACAACGAGAACGACGAGAGCGACGTGCAGGAAGCCTGCAGCACCGCACGCCCGGAGAGGCGTGCGGAGTGCGGCTTGTAGTCAAGCTCTAGTGCGTAGTGATGTACCGAGAAGCTCATGTCCACGCGGAGATCGGGTTGCCCAGCCAACGGGTTCCCGACGGTACATCCTCTCCGCGCATGACGAGCGAGGCGGGTCCGATCGTGGTGTTGGCGCCGACGGACGCGCCCGGCAGAACGATGCCGTGCGGACCCAAAGTAGCGCCGGAGCCCAGGGAAACGCGGTCCATGCGCAGGATCCGGTCGTGGAACAGGTGCGTCTGGACCACACAGCCGCGGTTGACCGACGCGCCGGCGCCCAGGGACACCAGGTCGGCCTCGGGCAGCCAGTACGACTCGCACCACACGCCACGACCGACGGACGCGCCCAGCGCGCGCAGCCACCAGTTCATGATCGGCGTACCGCCGGAGAAGCCGACCAGCCACGGCACGGCGAGCACCTCGACGAACGTGTCCGCCAGCTCGTTGCGCCAGACGAAAGCCGACCACAGCGGGTACTCACGCACGCGGAAGCGGCCCACGAGCGTCCACTTGGCGATCACGGCGACCAGGCAGGCCGCGACACCGGCGCCCAGCAGCACGACGCCGGACCACCAGAGCCCGAACTCCTTCAAGGCGAAGAGCACGAGCACGACCAGCGCGACGTTGAGCATGACAGGGACGAACCGGCACAGCTCCACCAGAGCCCGCGCCCACATCAAGCGAACAGGCGGGTCGAACGTGCGGGACTGGTCGGACACCTCGGCGGCACGCGGCAGCTTCATCGGGGGCATGCCCAGGTACGAAGAACCGGCCTTGGCGCGCTTCGGGGCCGCGGACAGCACGCCGACGAGGCCGCCCTTGGGCACGTTGCGGCCGGGGGCGGTCATGCCGGAGTTGCCCAGGAACGCGCGCTTGCCCACGCGGGCCGTGGCGATGCGCAGCCAGCCGCCGCCGAGCTCGTACGACGCGACCATCGTGTCGTCGGCCAGGAACGCGCCGTCGCCCACGCGGGTCATGCGGGGGAGTGCGACCACGGTGGACGCTTCGACGCGGCGGCCCACCTTCATGCCCAGCAGGCGCAGCCACACCGGGGTGAACAGCGAGGCGTACAGCGGGAACAGCGCAGAGCGGGCGATGTTCATGAGGCGCTCGGTGGTCCACGCCTGCCACGCGACGCGGCTGTGCACGGGGTAGTGGCCCTCGCGCATGCCGATGCCCAGCAGTCGTACGAACACCAGGACGAGCAGCGCGTAGGAGCCGAACCAGATCGAGGAAGCGACCGGGACGTCCCACAGCGCCGACGTCAGGGAAACCGGGCGGCGCAGCACGTACAGCACGGCGGGAGCGGCCGCCAGCAACGGCAGCGCGCCCAGCAGGCCGGAGGACACGCCGTACATGAAGTTCCAGAGGTACGAGCGCGAAGGACGGCGTGACGGGAACGAGCGCGCCGCCTTGCCCTCGCGGATCGCGGGTACGCCTGCCCAGCGCTGGCCCGTCGGAACGGAGCCGGCGACACCCGAACCAGGGGCGACCTCGGCGCGCTTGCCGACGCGGGCGCCGGGGAACAGCGTGCTGCGGGCACCGACCGTCGCGCCCGCGCCGATGCGGATCCGGCCCAGCACCAGTCGGTCGCCGTCCAGCCACCAGCCGGACAGGTCGACCTCGGGCTCGACGGCGGCGCCGCGGCCGACCTTCAGCATGCCGGTGACCGGCGGCAGCGAGTGCAGGTCGACGCCAGGGCCGATCTTCGCGCCCAGCGCCCGCGCGTAGTGCGTCACCCACGAGCCGGACAGCTCCGTGGCGCGCGACATCTGCGCCAGCATCTCGGCGGTCCACAGTCGCATGTGGATGGAGCCGCCGCGGGGGTACTCGCCCGGCTTCACCCCGCGCAGCAGCAGTCGCGCGCCACCGGCGGAGACAGCCAGCCTGCCGAGGGGAGAGATGAACACCGCCCACCCGGCGGCAACCCACCACCAGGACACGGAAGTCCAGCCCAGCACGTTCGAAAGGGCCGTCAGTGCGACGACCCACCGCGCGCCGGCGATGGTCAGCAACGGGATCATCAGCAACGTCTGCAGAACGCCCGTCCAGCGCGGCGTCGGAGCGACCTCGCGCACCTCGGCCGTCGCGCCGTACGATTCCAGGCGGCGCGCGAGCTTGTGCAGCGTCGTGTTCTGATAGATGTCCGACACGGAAGTGCTCGGGTAGCGCGTGCGGACCAGCGAGACGAGCTGCGCCGCGGACAACGAGCTGCCGCCGGACGCGAAGAAGTCCGCGTCCTCGGAAGCCGGACCGGAACCCAGCACGGCCGCCCACTGCTCGGCCAGCCA
Source organism: Lentzea atacamensis (assembly GCF_003269295.1). GTDB lineage: Bacteria > Actinomycetota > Actinomycetes > Mycobacteriales > Pseudonocardiaceae > Lentzea > Lentzea atacamensis. The sequence continues at coordinate 37,221 of NZ_QLTT01000003.1, forward strand.
GCCCTCCAGGCCCGAGAACACCACGCCGGCGGTGTCCATCGACTCCAGCGGCCACGGGAGCGCTGCCCGGTCGACCTTGCCGGACGTGCGCGTCGGCAGCGTGTCGACCACGGCGATCAACGGCACCAGGGCCGCAGGAAGCTCGGCACGCAGCTGGTCGACGGCCGCGGCCTGGTCGAACTCGCCGTCGATCACGACGTAGCCGACGAGGATCTGGTTGCCGCCACGCGTGGTGCGCACGGCAGCGGCCGCACCGGCCACGCCGTCCAGCGCCTGCAGCGCCGCGTCGACCTCGCCCAGTTCGATGCGCCTGCCGCCGAGCTTGATCTGCTCGTCCGCCCGGCCGAGGAACACCAGGCCCTCCGGCTCGGCGCGAACCAGGTCGCCGCTGCGGTACGCGCGGTCCCAGCCCATGGAGGGCAGTGGCGCGTACTTCTCGGAGTCCTTGGCCAAATCCAGATAGCGCGCCAGGCCGACGCCACCGATCACCAGCTCGCCCGCCGAACCCATCGGCACGACCTCACCGGCCGCGTCGACGACGACGAGCTCCCAGCCGTCCAGCGGCAAGCCGATGCGCACGGGACCGGAACCGGTCATCCGCGCGGCACAGGCGACGACGGTCGCTTCCGTGGGGCCGTAGGTGTTCCAGACCTCGCGACCGTCCACGGCGAGGCGCTCGGCCAGTTCCGGCGGGCACGCCTCGCCGCCGAAGATCAGCAGGCGCACGTCGTCCAGCGCCTCGACCGGCCACAGCGCGGCCAGCGTCGGAACCGTCGAGACGACGGTGATCTCCTGCTCGACCAGCCACGGGCCGAGGTCCATGCCGGTGCGCACCAGCGAACGCGGCGCGGGCACCAGGCACGCGCCGTACCGCCACGCGAGCCACATCTCCTCGCAGGAGGCGTCGAACGCGACGGAAAGTCCCGCCAGCACACGGTCTTCGGGGCCGATCGGCTCGTCCTGCAGGAAGAGCCGCGCCTCGGCGTCGACGAACGCGGCAGCGCTCCGGTGCGTCACGGCAACACCCTTGGGCTTGCCGGTGGAGCCGGAGGTGAAGATGATCCACGCGTCGTCGTCCAGCGACGGTTCGCCCGGCATGCCGAGCGGAGTGCCGTGCAGCACAAGGGATCGGCCCTCGCCGAGCACGGCGGACACGCCCGCCTCTCCGAACACGAGCTCCGCTCGTTCGTCCGGGTCCTCGAAGTCGACGGGCACGTAGGCCGCACCCGCCGCGAGGGCCGCCAGGATCGAGACGTAGAGGTCGACGGTCCCGGACGGCACGCGAATGCCGACCCGGTCGCCGACCCCGACACCTTCGGCGGCGAGCTTTTCCTTGAGTTCCAGCACTTCCGTGATGAGCGCGCGGTACGTGAGGGCGGTCGTGCCGTCGTCGACGGCCAGCGCGTTCGGGTGCTGTTCGGCACTCGCGCGCAGGATGTCCAGGAGTGTGCGCGGTGTGGGCGCCTCGCCTGCCGTGAACATCGATCGAAGAACAACGGGTTCGGCCGCAATGGTCACGACAGCGTCACTTCTCACCCTCTCGGCAACTGGTGGACCCGCAACTTTACCTCCAGTTAACGGACTACCTCTCTCCGGAGTACGACGACTCACAGGTGACATCAGTCACCGCAACGCTTTCGAGTGATTTGCGAGCGTTGTGCCGTGCCAGGTTCCACTCCCGCCAGTCCTGCTCGACGTTGCCGCGATTCTTCAGCCACCGCAAGGAACACGAGCGCTGCGGCTCTGGCAGCCTGACGAGCGCGGGCACCGCGTCCTCCGACAACCGCGACAGGTAAACGGTGTCGATCTTCTTCGTCGCGTCGAACCTGCTCACGTTGTAGTCGGCCACCACCTGCTCGGGGTTCATCACCACGACCGCGAGGAAGAACGCCGTGCCCGTCCCGACGATCGCCTTGGGCAACCAGTTGGCGCGCAACGTGATGCCGCTCCCGATCACCATCAGGTAGACGACGGCGAGCCAGACCTCGCACGAGGAGACCAAAAGCCTCAGCACGGTCCACCCGTACGCCTGCTGGTAGAACCACATGCGGCTCAACGCACTCGCCACGATCACCAGCGTCAGCACCGCGAGCGACCCGAGCAGGATCCGCAGCCACAACTGTTCCCGCGCGGTCTTCCTCGCCGCGAACCGCGCCACGCCGGCGATGACCCCGAGCGTCAGGATCGAGACCCACAGCAGCTGCCAGAACCCGGACCGCGCGTACTCGGCGAACGTGACACCCGCCGTCTCCATCACGTACTTCTCGCCACCGAACAGAACCGCGAGCTGCGTGCCGACGAACCCGGCGAACAGCACCACGAGCACACCGACCGGCAGCGCGTAGTCCTTGACCCGCAACGTGCCCGGCTTGCTCTCCGCGTCCTCGTTGATGCTCGGGGGCGCCGTCACGAGGTAGCACGCACCGACAGCGCCGAACGCCGCTACGCCGCCGAAGAACGCCATCCGCACGTACCCGCCGATTTCGAGTTCGGGCACCAGGCTCTCGAGGAACTTCCCGAACGCCTGGTCGGCCCCGGCGAGCAACGACCCGAAGATGAGCAGCAACACCAGCGCCACGCCGACCGAGATGAACGGCCTGATGCCGACCGGCCCGCGCTTGCTGAAGCCCTTCGCGACCCACGGAATCGACCGCAGCCCCGCAAGCCCGATGCCGAGCGCGCCGAAGACCAGCCCGCGGACGGTCCTGCCGCCCGCCATGGCGATCGAACCGCACATCATCGACGCCAGCACGCACAGCGGGAAGACCCACTCGGCGGCCCGCAGGAAGCCCATCGCCAGGAACGCCAGCGCGGCCGCCAGCCAGAGCGCGCGTTCGATGGACGGCTTGCCCGCGTAGAACAGGACGCCGCCGACGCCGAACAGCGCCGCGAGGAACCAGCCGATGCCGTTGTTCGGCGGGGCGAGGAAAGCGCCGGCCAGGCCCGCGACGAGTCCGACGACGAGGACCTTGTGCGGTGCGCCGGTCGTGGGCGGCTTCCACCAGGGCATGAACGGGACGCCGGGCGCGGGCGGGACGACGAACGGACCGGCGGCCGGGCCGGCGGTGGGGTAGCGGGGCGCGCTCTGCCAAGGGGAGGGCGGGGGCAGGGTGGCGGTGGCGACCGGCGTGGGCTTCTCGGCCGGCGCGGGTTCGGCGATCTTCTCCGGTTCCGCGATCTTCTCCGGTTCCGTCACCTCCACAGGCTCCGACACCTTCTCGGCAGGTTCCTCGTCCTCCCGCGACCCACCGGAAACGGGCCGATACCCCACCTTCCGGAAGTGCCGATACCGCCGCCGAGCAGCACCCCCGTCCCCAGCAGACGGCGAGTCAGGCGATTGCGTCGAGTCAGTCATGTCTCTCTCCCAAGCCCGAAAAAGGGCGCGCTCAACCGTCACGCCACGACGTGACGCGAACAAGAACCAAGTCAGCGAGGCAAAGTCACCCGGATGCACGACCCGGGATCCACCACGGCGATCGTCCCGCCGTGCAGGTCCACCACCCACCGGGCGATGGCGAGACCGAGCCCGGTCCCACCACCGCCCGCCCTCTCCCCTCGGGTGAACCTCTCGAAGATCCGGGAGCGGTCAGCCGGAGCGATCCCCGGCCCCTCGTCCCGGACCTCCAGAACGACAGCACCCCCGGAAACACCGCCCGACACGGACACCAACCCCCCGATGGGTCCGTGCCGCGCAGCGTTGTCCACCAGGTTCACCAGCACCTGGTGCAGCCGCTCCCCGTCGGCGAAAACCGTCAGGTCCCCCGGCACGTCGATCGAGAACGACGCAGAAGGTGCCGCCACCGCCGCCTCGGCCACCACATCGGCGACCAGGGAGGACACCGACAGGGTCTCCCGGTTCAGCGACAGCACCCCGGCGTCGATCTTCGACAGGTCCAGCAGCTCGGTGACCAGCCTGCCCAGCCGTTCGGTCTGCGCGAGAGCGGTCTTCATGGTCGCCGCGTCGGCCACGGCCACCCCGTCGACCACGTTCTCCAGCACGGCCTGCAACGCCGAGATCGGCGTCCGCAGCTCGTGCGACACGTTCGCGATCAGCTCCCGCCGCTGCTGGTCGGCGGCGGCGAGATCGGCGGCCATCACCGTGAACGCCTCGGCCAGCTGCCCGACCTCGTCGGACGACGTCGCGCGGACCGACCGCGAGTAGTCCCCGGAGGCCATCGACCGGGCCGCTGAGGTCATCTCCCGCAACGGCGAAGTCATGCCGTGCGCCAGCAACTGCGACGTCAGCAGTCCCAGCACCAGTGCGATCAACGTCGTCCGCGGCGGCAACCACCCCGTCACGTAACGGAAGTACGCGAACGACACACACCCCGACACCACGATGACGATCCCGAGCTTGAGCTTGATCGACCGCACCGAGTCCAGCGGACGCGGCAGCATGTCCAGCCAGCCCAGCACCTTCTTCACCGGGGCACCTCCAGTGCGTACCCCACGCCGTGCACCGTCCGGATCAGGTCGGCACCGAGCTTGCGCCGCAACGCCTTCACGTGGCTGTCGACCGTCCGCGACGAAGCCCCCTCGTGCCACCCGCACGCCTCCGCCAGCAACCGCTCCCGCGCCTGCACGGCAGAAGGCCGCTCGGCCAGGAACACCAGCAGGTCGTACTCGGTCGGCGTCAAATGAGCCTCCACCCCTGAACGGGAGACCCTCCGAGCCGCCAGATCGATCACCAGGTCCCCGAGCTCCAGCGACCGCGACGTGGTCGCCCGCGACACCCGGCGCAGCAGCACGTGCACCCGTGCCGCCAGCTCACGCATCGAGAACGGCTTCGTCAGGTAGTCGTCCGCCCCCACGGCGAGACCGACCAGCAGATCGGTCTCGTCCCCCCGGGCGGTCAGCATCAGCACCGGCACCGAACGCGACGCCTGGATCCGGCGGCACACCTCCAGCCCGTCGAACCCCGGCAGCATCACGTCGAGAACGACCAGGTCAGGCACGACGGAAGCGGCCATGGCGACCCCGGAAGGCCCGTCATGAGCCACCGACACCACGAACCCCTCGGCCCGCAGCCGCGCGGCCACGGACTCGGCGATCGTGATGTCGTCCTCCACGACGAGCACCCGGCGCTGACCTGTCATGGCGGTGACTTTATGTGCATGTCGTGGAGGACGCCGGGACAAGTTGTGAAGATCGTGTGCAGAAGCCGCAGGGTAAGTTCCAGGGCATGAACGTCCTCGAAGCGGTCCTGGAGAGGATCACCTACGCCAACGAGGACAACGGCTACACGGTCGCCAAGGTCGACACCGGCCGCGGTGACCTCGTCACGGTCGTCGGCGCGCTGCTCGGTGCCCAGCCCGGCGAGTCCATCCGCATGCGCGGCCGCTGGGGCTCCCACCCGCAGTACGGCAAGCAGTTCCACGTCGACGACTACACGACGATCCTGCCCGCGACGATCCAGGGCATCCGCCGCTACCTGGGCTCCGGCCTGATCAAGGGCATCGGTCCCGTGCTCGCGGACAAGATCGTCACCCACTTCGGCGTCAACGCGCTGGACGTCATCGAGAACGAGCCGGAGCGGCTCATCGAGGTCCCCAAGCTGGGTCCAAAGCGGACCAAGCTGATCGCGGAGGCGTGGGAGGAGCAGAAGGCCATCAAGGAGGTCATGGTCTTCCTCCAGGGCGTCGGCGTCTCCACGAGCCTCGCCGTCCGCATCTACAAGCAGTACACGGACAAGGCGATCGAGGTCGTCAAGGAGGAGCCCTACCGCCTGGCGAACGACGTCTGGGGCATCGGCTTCAAGACGGCCGACGTCATCGCGAAGGCCGTCGGCATCCCTCACGACAGTCCACAACGCGTGAAGGCCGGTCTGCAGTACACGCTCTCCGAGGCCACCACCGACGGCAACTGCTATCTGCCGGAACAGTCCCTCATCGCGGACGCCATCAAGATCCTCCAGGTCGACGCGGGCCTGGTCATCGACTGCCTCGCGGAGCTCGTCGAGGAAGAAGGCGTTGTCCGCGAAGAGCTCCCGGACGACGAGATCGCCATCTACCTGATCCCGTTCCACCGCGCGGAGATCTCGTTGGCGTCACAGCTCAAACGCCTGTTGCACGCCGACAACGACCGCATGCCGAGCTTCGCCGGCGTCGACTGGGACAAGGCCTTCGCCTGGCTCGGCACCGAGCTCGAACAGCACCAGGCGGCGGCGGTCAAGCTCGCGCTGACCGAGAAGGTCGCGGTGCTCACCGGCGGACCCGGCTGTGGCAAGAGCTTCACCGTCCGTTCGATCGTGCGCCTGGCCCAGGCGAAGCGCGCCAAGATCGTCCTGGCCGCGCCGACCGGGCGTGCCGCCAAGCGCCTCACCGAACTGACCGGCCACGAGGCCCGCACCGTCCACCGCCTGCTGGAGCTCAGACCGGGCGGCGACGCGGCGTACGACCGCGACCACCCGCTCGACGCCGACCTGGTCGTCGTGGACGAGGCTTCGATGCTGGACCTGTTGCTGGCCAACAAACTCGTGAAGGCGGTCCCGCCCGGCGCGCACCTCCTGCTCGTGGGCGACGTCGACCAGTTGCCGTCGGTCGGCGCGGGCGAAGTGCTCAGAGACGTGCTGGCGCAGGGAAGCCCGGTCCCGAACGTCCGCCTCACGCACATCTTCCGCCAGGCGCAGGAGTCCGGCGTCGTCACGAACGCCCACCGCATCAACAGCGGTGACTATCCAGTCGTGCAAGGACTTCCGGACTTCTTCCTCTTCAGCACCGACGACGCGGAAGAGGCGGCGGCGACGACGGTCGACGTCGTGGCGAACCGCATCCCGCGCAAGTTCCGGCTCGACCCGCGCAAGGACATCCAGGTCCTCGCCCCGATGCACCGCGGACCGGCCGGCGCGGGCGCGTTGAACACCGTGCTGCAGGAAGCCCTCACGCCGTCACGCGACAACCTGCCCGAGAAACGCTTCGGCGGCAGGGTGTTCAAGGTCGGCGACAAGGTCACGCAGATCCGCAACAACTACGACAAGGGCAAGAACGGCGTCTTCAACGGCACGCTGGGCGTTGTCATCGCACTGGACCCGGTCGAGCAGAAGCTGACCATCCGCACCGATGAGGACGAGGACGTCGATTACGACTTCTCCGAACTGGACGAGCTCAGCCACGCGTACGCCATGACCATCCACCGCTCGCAGGGCAGCGAGTACCCGTGCGTGGTCATCCCGATCACGACCAGCGCGTGGATGATGCTGCAGCGCAACCTGCTCTACACCGCCGTCACGCGCGCCAAGAAGCTCGTCGTGCTGGTGGGAAGCAAGCGAGCCATCGGCCAGGCCGTCAGAACTGTCGGGGCGGGCCGCCGCCACACGGCGTTGGCCCACCGCCTCAGAACTGCACCGACGTCAGACAGTCCGTGATCAGCCGCGCCCACGGCATCGCGGACTCCAGCGCGATCGCGTGCCCACACGCGATGTCGGTGTACTTCGAACCCGGAATCAGGTCCGAGACCTCCTTGCCGAGGTCGTGCGGCAACAGCTGGTCACCGGACGCGCCGATCACCAGCGTCGGCTGCGTGACCTGCGGCAGCACGTCGGACAGGTCGATCTTCAGGATCAGGTCGACGTGCGCGGGCGACCCGGTCGGCACGCTCGCCCCGATCAGCTCGGCGAAGCCCTCCGCCTGCGCCGGGGTGAGCCGGGCCAGGTACTCCTTGCTGCACATCACCGAAAGGATGAACCGCGACAGCACCTCACGAGACCCGTCCAGCAACGACTTCCACCGGTCGATCTTCGCCCTGGTCGCGGCGTCGATCTTCCGAACGGCGTGCTCAGCACCAGCCCGCGCACCCGGTCGGGGTGCCGCACCGCCGCCGTGACGGCGACCGCGCAACCCATCGAGCAGCCGCAGACGAAGAACGACTCGTGCCCGGCCCCGACCGCGAGGTCCACGAGGTCGTCGGCGCGTTTCTCCAGGTCGAGCGGGCCACCGGCCTTCGGTGAGCCGCCGGAGCCTGGCAGGTCCGGCGCGATGACGGTGAAGTACTGCGTGAGGGTCCCGAGGATCGGGCCGTAGTTGGCCTGGACGCTGCCGCCGCGCCGTGCACGAGCAGCAGGGCAGGGCCGGTGCCCTTGACGACGGTGGGCAGGCCGGTCATGGGGATCCCCGAGTTTCGTCAGTCCATGCTGCGGACGATGGTCGGCTCCAACCCCTCGTCGTCGTCAGTGAGGGAACCGCGCCAGGGGAACAGGAGGGAGATCTCGGCGACGTTGTCGTTGTAGAGATGATCCATGGCTTGTACTCCCGTTGTCTTCCCAGGACTTGTCTGCGGACCTCGCTGTTCGTCGAGTCGGTTTCGGCCTGCCAGCACAACAACCGCTGCGACGCTGGTGGAAACCCTATTGATTTTCGTCACACCGCGCCAAGTGGCGGTTTCCCCGTCCCAGGAACCGGACGGTAATCATCCGGTCGGTCGAACGGACTGGCGCGACTCCTCCGGACAGCCGATCATCGTTGATCATGCGCACCGCCCTGGCCCTGCTCGCCTGTCTCGGCCTTCTCCTGAGCCCGTCACCAGCCCCCGCTGAAGGCCCGCCGGCGACGTTCGTGCTGCGTGTGCCCGCTCCGCTCGGTTCGGAAGCCCAACGGTTGCTCGGTCTCGGCTACGACGTGCTGGAGCAACGCGACGGCGCGGATCTGTTTGTGGTCGGTGGCGCGCACACCGCCGATAAACTCCGTTCGGATGGTTTCCGGCCGGCTGTTGAGACGGTGATGCCTCCGTCTCAATGGGCTCCGCGCTCTCTCGGTGATTCGACCTACTACGGCGGCTACCGGACGGTTACCGCGCATATCGCCCATCTCGACGAGGTGGCGAAAGCCCATCCGAATCTCGCCACTGTCGTCGACTACGGCGACTCCTGGCGCAAGACGCAGGGCGCCGGTGGATATGACCTGAAAGCCATCTGCATCACGCAGAAACGCCCAGATGACTGCGCATTGACACCCACCGCACCTAAACCGCGTCTGTTCGTAATGGGACAACTCCACGCGCGCGAGATCACCACGGGCGACATGGCGTGGCGCTTCATCGACGACCTGGTCAGCGGTTCGGACCTCGCCGCGCTGCTCGGTTCCGTCGAGGTCTGGGTCGTGCCGATCGCGAACCCGGACGGCGTCGAGATCGTCGAGTCCGGTGGCGACTCACCCGTCCTGCAGCGCAAGAACGCCAACGGCACCTGCAGCAACGGCCAGCGCGGCGTCGACCTCAACCGCAACGCGGGCTCGCACTGGGGCGAGGTCGGCACGTCCACGAACAAGTGCAGCGAGGTCTACCGCGGCCCGCGAGCCGACTCCGAGGTGGAGACCCAGGCGCTGCAGTCGTTGTGGCGCAAGCTCTACCGCGACACCCGTGCGCCCGGCGACACGGCAGCGGCCTCGGCCGACACCACCGGCGCTGTCGTCTCCATGCACAGCTACGGGAACTACGTGCTCTTCCCGTGGGGCTGGAGCACGCAGAAGACCGGCAACGACGCTGCTCTGCGCAGGATGGCGCAGGACATGGCAGCGGTGTCCGGGTTCCGGGCAGGGCAGCCCGGTGAGCTGCTCTACAACGCGTCCGGCGCCACCGACGACTGGGTGTACGAGGACCTGGGCGTGCCCAGCTTCGTGTGGGAGATCGGTGCCGGCTCCGGCACGTGCGGCGGCTTCTTCCCGGCCTACTCGTGCCAGCAGGAAGTGCATTGGCCGAAAGTGCGGTCCATGCTCGTTTCGGCCATGAAAGCAACGAAGAAGCCCTATTGACGCATTGCGAAGACATGGGGACTCGCTTACTGGCAACCCCCGCCGCTTTCAGCCTGCTCTTCACCGGCACCGCGGTCGCCGACGACCAGCGGATCGACCGCAAGATCGTCCAGGAAGGGCTGGACGAGATGACGACGAAGGGCACCCAGGGCGTGCAACTGCGCGTGCACGCGGGGCGCGATCGTTTCACCGTCCGGTCCGGCACCGCCGAGCCGGACGGCAGGCCGGTTCCGCTGAACGGCCGGTTCCGCGCGGGCAGCATCGCCAAGACCTTCACCGCGACCGTCGTCCTGCAGCTCGCCGGTGAGGGCGCGGTGTCGCTCGACGCTCCCGTCGACCGCTACCTGCCGGGTCTGGTCGACCAGCGGATCACCGTCCGCCAGCTGCTCCAGATGACCAGCGGCCTGTACAGCTACACGGACTCCATCAGGTTCGATCCGCAGGGCTTCGAGCCGATCAGGTTCAGGAGCTGGGCGCCCGCGGAACTGGTCGCGATCCCGACCGGCAAGCCTCTCCAGGCCGAGCCCGGCACCAAGTACGAGTACAACAACACCAACTACGTGGTCCTGGCCTGTTGATCGAGAAGATCACCGGCCGTGCCTGGGAGAGGTCCGTTGAGCAGCGCATCCTGAAGCCGTTGCACCTCAACGAGACCACGTTCGAACCAGCCCAACAGGCCGAGCTGACGAGGACGACGGCCGTGAGCCCCGGCTACGGCCTCGGTCTGTTCGTGGAGAAACGGCCCTGCGGCGCCACGATCCTCGGCCACCCGGCAACGTTCCCGGCTTCGCCAGCTTCGCCCGCACCACCGCTGACCTGAAGCGGCGCGCCGAGTTCTCCGCCACGGCCTCGACCGCGCAGGGCGACCCGACGGCTGCGTACTGGAAGGTCATCAACGAGGTGTTCTGCTGAGCGGGACGTCTAAGGGTCATCCCTGACGCCAAAGCTCGGCAGTGTCGGCATTGTGGATCCCCATGGGGATTCGACTCGAGGCAGCGTTGGTGTGGCGACCCCGATGGTCGCCACCACCGGCGGAACGGCACTCGCGGACACCGTCGACCGCAAGATCGTCCAGCAAGTCCCCGGACGAGGCCGTCGGGGCCGGTGCCCAGGGCGTGCAGGTCCGCGCGCACGCGGACAGCGACCACTTCACCGGCCGCTCCGGCAAAGCCGAGCTGGAGGGCAACCGTCCGGTGCCGCACAACGGCCGGCACCGCGTGGGCAGCCTCGACCGGAAGAACCGCGTGCAGTTCTCCGCCACCGCGTCGGTCACCCTGGCCAACCCGACCCCGGCCTTCAACAAGGTCATCAACGAGGTGTTCTGCTGATGAGGACCCGATTCACCGCGACCGTGATCGCGGCTGCCCTGCTGGTCGCCACCGCAGGTCCCGCGGTCGCCGGCACCGTTGACCGCGCAGTCGTTCAGCAAGGCCTGGACGAGGTCGTGCGGGCCGGACTGCTGGGCGTCCAGCTCCGCGTCACGCACGACCGCGAGCACTTCACCGCCCGCTCCGGCAAAGCCGAGCTGAACACGGCCAGACCCGTCCCGCTCAACGGCAGGTTCCGGGCGGGCAGCATCACGAAGACGTTCGTGGCGACAGTGGTGCTGCAGCTCGCGGGCGAGTCCCGCGCCGAGCTGGACGCTCCCGTCGACCGCTACCTCCCCGGTCTGGTCGACCAGCGGATCACCGTCCGCCAGCTGCTCCAGCACACCAGCGGCCTCTACGACCACAACGACGCGCTCCCGTTCGACCCGGCCGGCTTCGAGCAGATCCGCTACAAGCACTGGGAACCGGAAGAACTCGTCGCTCTCTCGACCAGCAGGCCGTTGGAATTCGAACCCGGCACGAGACGGGAGTACTCCAACACCAACTACGTCGTCGCGGGCCTGCTGGTCGAGAAGATCACCGGCAGGCCGCTCGAGCGGGTCGTCGAGCACCGCATCCTGAAGCCGTTGCACCTCAACGACACTTTGCTGCCCATCGACGACGACCGGATCCACGGCCCGCACGCCCACGGCTACTGGGCGATCGACGGCAAGGCCGTGGACATCACCCGGTTCAACCCGTCCGTCTTCTGGGCGGAGGGCAACCTCGTGTCCACCACGAAGGACCTCGACACCTTCTTCGCCGCGCTCGCCGGTGGCAGGCTGCTGAAGCCCGCCCAGCAGCGGGAGCTCACCAGGACCACGGCCATCAGCCCCGGCTACGGCCTCGGGGTGACCGTCCAGGTCCTCCCGTGCGGCACGACGGTCTGGGGGCACGACGGTTTCGTGCCCGGCTTCGGCTCACTGGCGCTGACCACGCCGGACACGAGGAAACGTGCCGTGCTGAACGTCAACACCTCGGCGGGGGAGGGCGATCCCTCCGCCGGTGTGGAGAAGATCCTCGGCGAGGTCTTCTGTTAGGAGCAGGGGACATCCCTGAGACAGCTTCAGACCTGGGGCCGATGCGCTCTCAGCCCGGCGGCGGCAGGGTGGCTGCCATGGGGATTCGATTGGTAGCCACAGTCACCACCGCAAGTCTGCTGGCCCTGACCACCGCGGGTGTCGCGTCCGCCGACACGAGCGCCGACCGCAAGGTCATCCAGCAGGCCATGGACCAGCTCACGACGAGCGGGGGAGCTCTCGGCCTGCAGGCGCGCGTGACGGACGGGCGGCAGCGCTTCACCGCCCGTTCCGGCAAGGCCGAGCTCGACAGCGACCGGCCCGTGCCGCTCGACGGCAGGTTCCGCGTCGGCAGCATCACCAAGACGTTCGTGTCGACGGTCGTGCTGCAGCTCGCGGGCGAGGGCAAGGTCGACCTGGACGCCCCCGTCGAGAACTACCTGCCCGGCCTGATCGACAAGCAGATCACCGTGCGGCAGATCCTGCAGCACACCAGCGGTCTCTACAACTACACCAACGACCTGCCGCGCGACCCGGCCGAGTTCGAGAAGATCCGGTTCAAGCACTGGGAGCCGAAGGAGCTGGTCGCCATGGCCACCAGCAAGCCGCTCGACTTCCCGCCCGGCACGAAGTGGAACTACTCCAACACCAACTACATCGTCGCGGGCCTGCTGGTCGAGAAGCTGACCGGCAAGCCGTACGAGAAGGCCGTGGAGCAGCGGATCCTGAAGCCGTTGCGCCTCAACGACACCGAGGTGCCCGGCGACAACCCGAACATCAAGGGCCCGCACGCACACGGCTACTGGGCGGTGAACGGCAAGCCGTCCGACATCACCCGCATCAACCCGTCCGTCGCGTGGGCCGCCGGTGAGATGACCTCCACGACCCGCGATCTCGACACCTTCATCGTGGCGTTGTCGACCGGCAAGCTGCTCAAGCCCGCGCAGCAGAAGGAAATCAGCAAGACGACGGACGTCAGCCCGAACTACGGCCTCGGCCTGGGCGTGCAGACCCTGCCGTGCGGCACGAAGGTCTGGGGTCACGGCGGCGGCATCCCCGGTTACTCGACGGAGCTGCTGAGCACGCCGGACACCAAGAAGCGCCTGGAGCTCTCGGCCACCAGCTCGCCGACGCCCGGTGACCCGAGCGAGCCCTACACCAAGATCCTGAACGAGGTCTTCTGCTGAGCATGAAGCTGGTGGCCGCACTCACCGCGGCCACCCTGCTCGCCACGGCCGGTGTCGCTTCCGCGGCACCGGCCGTGGCACGTTCCGCTCGGGCTTCGTCTCGCTGCTGGAGAAGGTGTTCTGTCAGGACCAGGGGTCCCTTAAGGACGATCCACGAAGCGGCCGCACGTCTTGAGCGGCCATCGTGTCGGGCATGGGGATCACAGCCATTCTGACCGCGGCGAGCCTGTTCGCCGCCTCGGCAGCACCGGCTCCGGCCGTCGACCGCCAGGTCGTCGAGCAGGCGCTGGACCAGCTCACCTCGGTCGGGGGAGTGCTCGGCGTCCAGATGCGCATCACGGACGGACGGCAGCAGTTCACCGCCCGTTCGGGTGCCGCCGAACTCGACACGACCAAACCGGTACCGCACAACGGAAAGTTCCGCATCGGCAGCGTGACGAAACCGTTCGTCTCGACGGTCGTGCTGCAGCTCGTCGGCGAGGGCAAGGCCGAGCTGGACGCGCCCATTGCCCGCTACCTGCCAGACCTGTTGCCGCACAAGGAGATCACCGTGCGGCAGGTCCTGCAGCACACCAGCGGCCTCTTCAGCTACACGCGAGCGCTGCCGCTGAGTCCCGACGGGTTCGAGCCGATCCGCGACAAGCACTGGGAGGCGAGCGAGCTCGTCGCGATCGCCGCGGAGCGGCCGCTCAACTTCCCGCCGGGCACGAAGTGGGAGTACTCCAACACCAACTACATCGTCGCGGGAATGCTGATCGAGAAGCTGACCGGCAAGACGTACCCGGAGGCGATCGAGCAGCGGATCCTCAAGCCGTTGCGGCTCAACGACACCTATTTGCCCGGTGACGACCAGGACATCAGGGGCCCGCACGCCCACGCCTACTGGACCGCGAACGGCAAGCCGTCCGACATCACCCACATCAACCCGTCGGTGGCGGGCGCGTCCGGTGAGATGGTGTCGACGACTCGCGACCTCGACACGTTCATCGTCGCGTTGACGAGCGGCAAGCTGCTCAAGCCCGCCCAGCAGGCCGAACTCACCAGGACCACGGACGTCAGCCGGGGTTACGGCCTTGGCCTCGAGATCATGACCGTGTGCGGCACGAAGGTCTGGGGCCACGGAGGCGGAATCCCCGGCTTCTCGTCGGAGCTGCTCACCACGTCGGACAACCGGCGCCGCCTGGTGATGTCGGCGACGACCGCGCCGGTCAGCGGCACCCCGCGTCCCGCGCTCGACAAGCTGCTCAACGCGACCTTCTGCTGAAAACAAAAGGGGAGCTGGGTTGACCCAGCTCCCCTCCCGGCGTTGTGAAGAACTACCCGAGGGCGTTCCTCATCGCTGTGATCAACTCTCCGTTCGCGGTGTCACCCGTGAGCTCCCAGAAGAACGCGCCGCCGAGGCCCTGCCCACGTGCCCAGGAGATCTTGCTCGCGATCGTCTGCGGGGTGTCGTAGCTCCACCACTGGCCGTTGCAGAACGCGTAGGCCGTGCCGGCGATGGTGCCGGTGGCGGGGCACTTGGTCTTCAGGACCTTGTAGTCCTCGATGCCCTGCTCGTGCGTGCCAGGAGCCGGACCGGTCGCCGTGCCGCCGGGAGCCGCCTGCGTGACGCCCTGCCAGCCGCGGCCGTAGAAGCCGATGCCGAGCAGCAGCTTGGACGCCGGAACGCTCTTCGAACGCAGCTTGGAGATCGCGGCCTCGGCGTTGAAGCCGGCGGTCGGGATGCCGTTGTACGACGTCAACGGCGAGTGCGGAGCCGTCGGGCCCTGAGCCGCCCACGCACCGAAGTAGTCGTACGTCATGACGTTGTACCAGTCGAGGTACTGCGCCGCGCCGCCGTAGTCAGCCGCGTCGATCTTGCCGCCGTTGGAGCCGTCAGCGGTGATCGCCGAGGTGACGAGGTAGTTCGAGCCGAAGCGGGCACGCAGCGCCTGCATCAGGTTCTTGTACGCCGAGAAGCCGCTGGTGTCGCAGGACAGACCACAGGCGTTCGGGTACTCCCAGTCGATGTCGATGCCGTCGAACAGGCTCGCCCAGCGCGGGTCCTCGAGCAGCTTGTAGCAGGACTCGGCGAACGCGGCCGCCGCCGCCGGGCTGCTCGCGGCCTGACCGAAGCCACCGGACCAGGTCCAGCCACCGAACGAGTAGAGAACCTTGATGTGCGGGTACTTCTTCTTCAGCTTCATCAGCTGGTTGAAGTTGCCGCGCACCGGCTGGTCCCACGTGTCGGCAACGCCGTCAACACTCTCCGCCGCCGTCATCGCCTTCTCGATGGCGGGGAAGGCCTCACCGATGGTGCACTGCCCGTTCGACACGTTGCCGAACGCGTAGTTGATGTGCGTCAGCTTGCTGGCGGAACCCGAGGTGTCGATGTTCTTCACCTGGTAGTTGCGCGCCGGGTAGACACCCCACTCCGCGAAGTAACCCAGGTTGATCTTCCCGGGAGGCGGTGGCGGACCAGTCGTGGTCGTCGTGGTGGTCGTAGTAGTGGTAGTCGTCGTGGTGGTGGTCGTCGGGTTCGTCCCGCCGGCCTCACACGAGCCACCGTTCAACTTGCAGTTCGTAGGCGCGCCGAACGTACCCGTGTACGCGCCGTTGAAGCCGAAGCTCACCGACTGTCCGACACCGACGTTGCCGTTCCAGGTGTTCTTGACCGTGACGACCTGACCGGACGTGGTGTACGAACCGTCCCAGAGCGAGGTCACGCGGTGGTTGGCCGGCATCGTGAACTCGACAGTCCACGAGGTCAGGGCCGTCGTGCTGTTGTTCGTGATCGTGTACTTGCCCTCGAAGCCCGTTCCCCAGTCCGAACCCTTGGAGAACGTGGCGGAAACGCCACCGGCACCGCTAGCAGCGGGGACGACGACGATACCGAGGACCATCGCGGCGACGGCCGCGAAGAGAGCAGCTAGATGCCATCGGAACTTGGACATCGGTCTCCTCAATCGCAGGGGGTACCGGAACGATGTGGTTTAGACCACTCAACGGTCAAGGTCTAGACCTCTGCCGTCACTCGAACGGAGTAGTCCGAAAACGATTCCAGGATGGTGGTTGTCCAGTTTCGGTCTACTTGGTTAACCGTTGGAGTGGTTCCGGGCCCGACGTCTCTTGCGGTTGAGCTTCGGCGGGGCGACTGCACAAAGAGGACGGTCGGCCGAACTTCGTTCCATGCCAAAGTGTTTCTGTGGCGTGAGGTGAGAGTTCGTTGACGGCCTTCCGTACTGTCAACTGTGAGTAAACGTTTGCAGCGTCAGCCGATCGCCCGCTCTGCACCCCAGGCCGCGATGTCCTCCCGGCTCTGCAGACCCAGCTTCTCCCGCAACCGCTGCAACCGCGAGGCCACCGTCCGCACCGACACCCCGAGCCGGTTCGCGATCTGTTGATTCGTCAGCCCGGACGCCAACAGCGCGATCACCCGCCGCTCGTGGTCATCCAACGAGTCATGCGCCGCCTCGACCCGATCCAGCCACACCTCGTCCTGGATGAACGCCTCAGTCTCCGCAGCGGTCAACGGCGTAGCAGCAGCCTGCGCGCGCGCAACGGGCAATATAAGTCGTGCAGTCCGCATGGCCCCGGCGACCTTCTCCGCCCAGAACGGATCCGGCACCACCCCGACCGACCGTCGCAACGCCCGCCCGGTCGCCTCGAGTCGTAGCGCGCGCTCGGCCTGACCACGCATCAATGCCACGACGGCCAGCCCCTCCAAGGCGTCCGGTGCGGACAACGGGTTGATCCCGTCCATCCGCAACGCCTCCTGGAAGGCGTGCGTGGCCTCGTCCAGATCGCCCTGCACCAACGCCACGACACCGCGCATGTTCAAAGCCGAAGCGATACGCGCAGGCGCGCCTGACGCGCGCGAGATCGGCAGCGCCTTCATGACAGCCTTCTCGGCCCGTTCGTGCTTACCGAGAGACAACGCCGTACGTGCCAAGTCCACCAAACACGTCGCGCGGGCGAGAGGCTCACCCAGCAGCTCGGCAACCCTCAGGCACTCGGTGGTGTTCTCGTCGGACGCCTCCCACTCGCCGGACGACTGCTGCACGGCCGCCAACGTGCTGCGGCAACTCATCGCCAGCGCCGGATGCCCGAGCGAGCCCGCCAAGCGGGAGGCCTCGCCGGACAACTCGACCGCCTCGGCGCGGTCACCCTGCTCGGCGGCGAACCGGGCGGCGTGGTTCAGGGCGACGCACCGGTAGTCGTCCCGAGTGGACGGACGCCGCAACGCATCCCGCAGCAGCGCGCGGGCCTGCCCGAGCCGGCCGCGCCGGGCCGCGCAGTCGGCCAGTGCGGAAGTCAGCAGCAGCAACCGCTCATCCGCACGTTCTGCCGCCCACTCGACCGTCCCCAGCAGGCTGTCCACGTGGTTGTCGAGCTTGTCCTGCACCTCGAACGGCACCGACAGCGGCGCGGTGATCAGCACGTCCGACAGGTCGGTGAACCAGCGGGCCAAGGCCTCGAAGGCGACATCCAGCTCGCCCGCCGCGACCAGCTTCTCCCGCGCGTGCAACCGAACCGTCTCCAGCTGCCGGAACCGGGTCGTGCCGGGCACCGCCGTCAGCAACGACTTGGCCTGCAGCCGGGACAACACGTCCAGCACCGGTTCCGCCGACCGCTCGGAAGAACAGACCTCGGTGGCCGCGGCCAGATCGAAGCCACCGTCGAAGACGGACAGCCGCCGCAACGCGAACTGCTCGTCGGGCTCCAGGAGCTGATAGCTCCAGTCGATCGCCTCGCGCAGCGACCGCTGGCGTGAAGGCGACTTCCGGCACCCCAGCGTCAGCAGTTCGAGCGGCTCGTCCATCCGGTCGCAGATGTCGGCGACGGGCAGCAACTGCACCCACCGGGCCGCCAGCTCGATCGCGAGCGGCATGCCCTCCAGCCGCGCACACAGCAGGGCGACCGCGGCGGTGTTCGAAGGGGTCAACCGGAAGTCGGGCTTGCGCTCGCGGGCCCGGTCGACGAACAGCTTCACCGCCTCCGAGCGCGGTGCCGCCGTCGTGACGAGGTCTCGGTCGGTGGAAGGAACCGGCAAGCCCTCGACCTGGAAGCTCACCTCGCCGGTGATCCACAGCGCCTCGCGGGAGGTCGCCAGCACACGCACGCCGGGGCAGCGGTTCAGCAACAGGTCGGCGAGTTCGGCGCACGTGTCGAGAAGGTGTTCGCAGTTGTCGAGAACCACGACCACCTTCATGTTCACGAGCGTTTCCAGGATCGTGTCGCGCAACGGCTCGTCGCCCTGTTCGACGCCCAGCGCCACAGCGACCGCCGGCATGACGTCCTGAGGCGAACGAACCTCACCGAGTTCGACGAGGAGAACCCGG
Source organism: Lentzea atacamensis (assembly GCF_003269295.1). GTDB lineage: Bacteria > Actinomycetota > Actinomycetes > Mycobacteriales > Pseudonocardiaceae > Lentzea > Lentzea atacamensis. The sequence continues at coordinate 55,858 of NZ_QLTT01000003.1, forward strand.
TCCGTGCGCCCGCGCCGCAACCGGCCGGCGGCCTCCAGCGCGAGCCGCGTCTTACCCGCACCCGCACTGCCCAGGAGCGTAACGAGACGGTGCCTGCGCATCAGCTGGTCGAGCTTCGAGAGCTCCTGCTGGCGGCCGATGAACGTGTCGCGTGCCGCGGGCAGGTTCGAGAGCACGCGCAGGTTCTGCCTGCTCACCGGCGCCACCACGGGAACCGCGGCGCGGCGGCGATAGGCCCTTTGGCGGCAGGCGTTGGAGCAGTAGGACCTGCGCTGCTCGGAGGTGGAGGGAGGCAGCGTGCCGGCGCACAGGGCACAACGTCCGGTGCTGGTCATGAAGTCCTCTCCTCCAGCCGTAACGGCAGGCCGTTGCCGTCTCGGGCCGACAAAGACGCAGGTCGAGCATGGTGACCTGCCGGGTGCAACCCGTTACACCTCTGTGTGCGCGAGACGGTTCGCAACGTGCTCGTTATGCCTGCCTTCCTGAGATCCTCGTTCGGGAACAAACTGGCGACTGGTCCGGTCTGACAGGGAGTGCGCATGACGTTGACAACCAGCACCTCGTGGGCGAGCACAGGTCTGCAACTGGTGGACAAGCCGCGCACGATCACCGTGGGCATCGCCGACGACGAGGTTCTGATCCGCACCGGAGTCCGCGGTGTGCTGGAACGGTCCGGCAACGTCGCGGTGGTCGGCGAGGCCGGCGACGGCGGCGGTGCGGTCGAGCTCGCGCGGCGCCACCGCCCGCAGGTGTTGCTGATGGACGCGGCGATGCCGGGCATGGAAGGGCTCGGGGCGGTGCGCCTGGTGCGCAGGCACGTCCCGGGAACGCAGGTGATCATGCTGTGCACGCCGCAGACAGAGGAGCTGTTGTTCCCGGCGTTGCGGGCGGGCGCGGCGGGTTTCCTGTTCAAGAACGGCGAACCCGACGCTCTGGTGAACGCCGTGCGCGTGGTCGCCGCGGGAGAGGCGATCCTGTCGCCGTCCGCGACGCGTGCTCTGGTCGACCACTTCACGGGCGCCGACTCGGAACGCCGGGACGCCGCGCGCAGCCGCATCAGCCTGCTCACTCGGCGGGAGCAGGAGGTGCTGGTGTACCTGGCGCAGGGCATGGCGAACGCACGCATCGCAAGGCTCATGTACCTCTCAGAAGGGGCGATCAAGGCCCACGTCAGCCGACTGCTGACGAAACTGCGGTGCGACAACCGCGTCCAAGCCGCTCTCATCGCACGCGACGCCGCCCTTCCCTGCTGAAACCCGACACTGCAACGGCGCAGGAGTCAGACTAGCCAGGAGAGATCGCGTCGCGAAGCAGGTCACCCGGTTGGCCCCGTCCAATGTGATGTCCTTTTTTCGCCAGCGTCTTGGTTGGAACGGCGTCATGCTTGTGTGCATGCGCTTGGAAAGGTTCACGGAACGCTTGCCGTTCAAGGCACCTCTTTGCCCTGACAACCTTTTCGGTCACCTGATCGCCACCGCTGTTCCCGGTGTCGAGGAGTGGCGGGACGGCGTGTACCGGCGCTCCCTGCGGCTGCCTTTCGGTTGCGGGACAGCGGCTTTGCGGCCCTTGACCGATCACGTCGAGTGCACTGTGGAGCTGTCCGACGCGCGGGATTTGACTACTGCTCTAGACCTTTGCCGCTTCCTGCTCGACCTCGACGTCAATCCGGTCGAGGTGGACGACGCGTTGTCCACCGACCCCTTGTTGGCACAACTGGTGATGAGCGCACCTGGTCGCCGTGTGCCGCGCACGGTCGACGGCGCGGAGTTCGCCATCAGAGCCGTTCTGGGCCAGCAGGTCTCGACCAAGGCCGCGCGCACGCACGCAGCCCGTCTCGTGGCGCGTTACGGCACACCGGTGGGAGACCTGCGCCTGTTCCCGCTGGAGTTCGATCCCGCGGAACTCGCGATGCCCGAGTCCCGCCGCCGCACGATGGCCGCGTTGCTGGAGGCGCTGCAGTCCGGTTTGGACCTGTCGCCGCGAGCCGACAGAGGCGTTGCGCGCGAGTGGCTGGCCACGTTGCCCGGGTTCGGTCCGTGGACTGTGGAATCGATTGCAATGCGCGCGTTGGGGGATCCGGACGCGTTCCTGCCGACCGATCTCGGAATTCGGCTGGCGGCCAACGCGTTGGGCCTGCCGTCGACGCCCGCGGCTCTGGTCAGGCGCTCGGAGGTGTGGCGACCGTGGCGGGCGTACGCGGTGCAGCACCTGTGGGCGACCGGCGATCACGAGGTGAACCGGATCCCGGCCTGAGCTGGACGCTCGCGTACATCGCCGCGGTGGAGGCGTTCTGCACGAAACCCGGCAGCGGCGGCGGGTTCTGCGCGAACCCTTGCAGGTCGGCGAATACGTCTCGCGCGGTCGCGGGCCGGTCGGCGGGCTCCTTGGCGAGCATCCGCTGCACGATCGGGTCGAGCGTGCTGCGCAACCGACGCGGCGGCTCCTTGACGTGCTTGTCGAACACCGCGTAGGCCGTCGGTCCGGTGAAGAGCTGTTCGCCGGTCAGCATCTCGTGCAGCACGCAGCCCAGCGCGTACAGGTCGCTGCGCGGTTCGGCGGTACCGCGCTGGATCTGTTCGGGTGCCATGTAGGACGGTGTGCCGAGGATCTGGCCGGCCCGGCTGAACGGCGCGACGTCGCTCTCCCGCAGCAGCGCGAGCCCGAAGTCCAGCACCTTCACCGCGCCGTCGGGGCACAGCATCAGGTTGGTGGGCTTGAGATCCCGGTGGCAGATGCCGTGTTCGTGGGCTTCGGTGAGGACCGCGGCGGCCTGCGCGGCGATGGTCGCCGCCCACGCTTCCGGCAGCGGGCCGAACTCCTGAACGAGGTCCGCGACCGTGACGCCGTCGACGAACTGCATGACCTGGAAGAGGCGCTGGTCGTAGGTGCCGAAGTCGTACAGCACGGGGACTCCGGGGTGCTCCAGCTTCGCGACGATCCTGGCTTCCCGCGCGAATCGTTGCCGTACCTCGTCATCACTGCCGGGGAGCCGCAGGAGCTTGACCGCGACGCGCCGATCCAGGCGCAGGTCCCGTCCCTCGTGCACGGCACCCATGCCTCCCCGCCCCAGCGGCAGGTCGTCGATCTCGTAGCGGTCGGCGATCAGCACGCGCGAAGCCTAACTCTCACGCCGGGCCGACCTGCCCGCCCAGCAGGCCCGCGTACCCGAGCCGGACGAGCCCCGCGGCCTCCTGCAGCCCGTCTTCGAGTGCCTTGAGCTGGGCGAACACCTGCCCGTACCGCCGCTGCCGCGCGATCGGCAGTGACGGCACCTGCGTCCGGCGCACGTCGAGGCGCGTAGATCCGGTGGGGGTGCGGGCGAACGCGGCGCGCAGCACGCCTTCGAGGAAGTCCGGGTCGACCTTGCCGGGGTCGATCTCGTACGTCGCGCCGGTGGGGGAGGTGACGACGTGCGTGCCGGGTGCGTTGCGCACCAGCTCGCCGATCGTCGTCATCGGCGGGGCGGACTGTTCCCGCAGCTCAGGAAGGCTGGGGATGGCGAACGCCGGTTGGGCGGCGAGATAGGCCGTGGCGTCGGTGCGGCTGCGGCGGGCGGGGCTGAGGTCGACGTCGTCGTCCAGCAGGTCGATGACCCGCGTGTTGGGTTCGACCGGACCCGGCTCCTCGAGGAGCGCGATGTGCTCGGGTGCCTTGCCCACCGGTTGCCGCAGGAGCCAGAGATCGCGGCCGGGCTGCACGGTGATCACCGCGCGGATCGCCCCCGCGCGCAACAGGTTCCCGCGGATCCGCTTGCCCGGCCGTCTGGACGCGGCGGCCGACGGCAACAGCACCGCCACCTGGCCGCCGGGCTTGGCGAGCGAGAGGCAGTGCTGCAGCCACGCCAGCTCCGGTTCTCCGCGCGGTGGCAGCCCGTAGGTCCAGCGGGCGTCTCCGATGAGCTCCTCGTGGCCCCACGTGCGGTCGTGCCACGGCGGATCGCAGATCACCGCGTCGGCCTTCCGATCGACGCCGTTGTGCCGCAAGGAGTCGCCGGTGATGATCTCCGCCTCGGGCATCCGGCGGCGTGCGATGGCCGCAGAGACCGGGTCGAGCTCCTGGCCGGTCTTGTGGCGTGCCTTCGAGGCTTTCAGCAGGCTTCCGGTGCCGCACGCCGGATCGGACACCGTGTCGCCGTCGGCCAGGCTGACGACGAGGTCGATGACCTCTGGCGGTGTCGGGTTCAGCAGCCGCGAGTGGGCTTCGAGGTAGCGCTCGTGCAGGAACTCGAAGGTCTCCGCGTCGGCCCCCACGCCGGCCAGCGCCTCGCCGAGCTTGAGGTCGTCAACGGTCCGCAGCTGGGTCCAGAGGCGTTCGGCCGGCGACACCCGGAACGGCTTGCCGTTGCGCCGCAGCCACGCCTCGACGTCGCGCAACAGGTACAACGGACTTGAGGCCGTCCCGCCCACCGGGGCGGGGAAGTCCTCGAACCGCCGCCGCCAGTTCGACACGGCCGCCCGCCCCACGTCGGCGAGGCGCGCGATGTCCCCGGCATTGACCGTCTCATCCATGTTCACAACCGTATTGCTTGTGAAGTGAGTTCACAACTGGTCTACTGGATGTATGACACACGAGCTGCGCACCGCCGTGGCGACCGATACCGGCCTCGTGCGTGAGCACAACGAGGACTCGGTCTACGTTCGCCCGGACCTGCAGGCCGTGGCCGACGGCATGGGCGGCCACGAGCACGGCGAGGTCGCGAGCGCCATCGCGGTGAACGTCCTCGCCGCGTGGCGGGGCGATCTCGGCCCCGCGGTGGCCGAGATCGCGCGCAGGCTCGACGCCGAGGCCCCGCAGGGCGCCGGCACCACGCTGACCGCGATGCGCTGGGAGGGCCTCGCGTTCCAGCTCGCGCACATCGGCGACTCCCGCGCGTACCTCTTGCGCGAAGGCGAACTGCGGCAGATCTCCCACGACCACACCATGGTCCAGGCGCTCGTCGACGCCGGCCGGATGACACCGGAAGAAGCTCTCGTGCACCCGCGGCGCGCGTACGTGCTGCGGGCGTTGCAGTCGGGCAACTCGCACGACCCGGACCTGTCGTGGCACCAGGCGCTGATCGGTGACCGGTACCTGTTGTGCAGCGACGGGTTGACGGACTACGCGCATCAGGAGGACATCCACGACATCCTGCTGTCCACTGAGGACGGCACGGAAGCCGCCTGGCAGTTGATCGCGCTGGCCAACGAGAACGGCGGCCCGGACAACATCACGTGCGTGATCACGGACGTCGCGAAGAAGAAGTGGTGGCAGCGCTGACCGTGAACTCGTAACGGGGAACCTGCGAATAACGCGGTGAACAGCCCGTCACGACGAAAGGTCGGTCATTGAGCTCACCGGGGGAGGATGCCGACGATGCGACAGTCATCGAGGCATCGCTGCGAGACCCAGAGCGGTTCGCCGTCATCTTCGACCGGCACGGCCCGCACATCTGTCGATACCTGGAACGCCGGCTGGGCCGGCAGGTCGCCGACGACCTGGTGGCGGAAACGTTCCTGACCGCTCTGGCCAAGCGGTGGCAGTACGACCTGAGCCGGCCGGACGCCCGGCCGTGGTTGTACGGGATCGCCACGAACCTCGTCAGCCGGCACTGGCGGGCCGAGGCGCGTGAGCTCAAGCTGCGTGACCGCGTGCCCGGCGAAGAGCCGGAAGCCGGGCACGCCGAGCGGGTCGCCGAGCAGGTCACCGCGCAGGCGATGGGCAAGCTGCTCGCCACGGCACTGGCCGGGCTCGCCGTCGCCGAACGCGATGTGCTGCTGCTGATCGCGTGGGAGGGCCTGGCCTACGACGAGGTCGCCGCCGCGCTCGACATCCCGGTGGGCACCGTCCGCTCCCGGCTCAACCGCGCTCGCCGGAAGGTGCAGCGCACGTTGCGCACCGCTGACGACATCGCGACTCCGGAGGAAGCCAACCACCATGGATGAGATCCAGCTGATCCGCAGCATGGTCGCGGAGACCGAACTGCCCAAGTCCGATGACCTCTCGCCCGTTCGCGAACGCCTGATCGCCGCAGCCCGTGCCGAGACCGGTCCGGCTGTCGCACGCCGCCGCGGTCGTCGCTTCACGCTCGTCGGCGCGGTCGGGATCGCCGCGGCGATCGCTGCCGTGGTCGTCCTGGCGCCGTTCGGCGGTCCGGCACCCAGTGCCGAGGCTGCCGGAGTGCTGCGCCGTGCGGCTGATGTCGTGCGCGGCCTGCAGGAGGCCGCACCACGAGCCGACCAGTTCGTGTACACGAAGACGGAGCACCCCGACGGCGTCCGGGAAGCCTGGCAGTCGGTGGACGGCACGAGGGACGGCATGGTCCAGAACGACCCGTCGGAGGAGCCCGCCTGGCTGCCCGGCTGCCGCGACGGCAAGGCACAGGCCACCAAGGGCGGCAGGCCGGTTCCCGGCCGGTTCACCGACTGCACGCCGGAGCCCGCGTACCGCCCGGACATGCCCACCGACGTCGCGGCCATGCTCGTGTTCCTCAACCGCAACGGCCTCGACGACCTGGACAGGTCCAGTGCGAACGACCGGCCGGTCAACGGTGAGGACGTGGCTTACCTGCTCCGCGAGAACTACCTGTCGCCGCGGTCCAGGGCCGCGTTGTTCGAAGCCTTGGCTCTCGTCCCCGACCTCACGCTGGAGCAGGACGAACGGGATGCGGCGGGCCGTCGAGGAGTGAAGATCTCGTGGCCGGACACCGATGATCACGGGGGTGGTGACCTGATCCTCGATCTGGAGACCTACACCGTGCTCGGCAGCGAGGACACCGCCGTGCTGGCGAGGGGCGTCGTGGACCAGGTCGGTCAGCGGCCCTGAATGGAAACGGGCCCCGGCACGCCGTGCCGGGGCCCGCAGCTCTACAGGGGTGTTACAGGTTGGCCGGCATGCCCGACTCGTCGGCAGCCGCCGTCGAGGAGCCGCCGAGCAGGTCCTTGACGATCTTGTTGGCTTCCTTGACGGCAGGCGTGATCATCTTGATCTTGATCTTGCCGTTGGTCATCTTGCCGCCGACCTCGAAGGTCTTGTCCTCGTTCGGCAGCGGGAGGCCCTGGCAGCCGGTGAACTGCTTGCGCGGGGTCGCACCGGTCTGGAAGTAGAAGACGATCGGGTCGTCGACGCAGTCCGTGTTGTACGGGAACAGGCCGTGCGAACCCTCGTTGTCAACGCTGATCAGCTTGGCGTTCGGCAGAGCCTTGGCCGTGGCGAGACCACCCTCGTACGCGGTGGCGGCGTCGAGCTCGCTCTGCGCGATCAGCAGACGCGGGAACGTCTTCTTGTCCGGCTTAGGCATCGAGTTCTTGGTCGGCCAGTACGCGCACAGCGGCGTGTCCATGAACGGCGCGATGAACGGCGCGTTCACGGTCAGGTCGGCCAGCCAGTACTTCCAGTAGTGCAGGTTCTGGTTCCACTGGCCGTCCTGGCAGCGGATCGCCTCGAACGTGGCGTCCCAGGTCTCGACCTCGGCGGCGGCGGTCGTGGACTTGACCGCGACGCGCTCCTTCTTGGCGATCGCGGCGAGCGCGTTGTCCTTGGCCTTGGCGATGAACGCCTTGTTCTCGGCCGTGAGGTCCGGCGTCGTGAGCATCTTGGAGACGATCTGCTCGACCTTCTCCGAGGCGGTGCCCTGCTCCTTCGAGGCGTCGATCACCGAGGCGACGGCGGAGGCGGCCGCGTGGTACTGCGAGGTGTCGTACATCGCCGGGATCACGAACCAGGCGACGAAGAGCTGACCCACGAACTCACGGGTGCCGCCGGCCTTCTCCCAGTTGCGGCGGATCTCCATCGGGTCGGTGCCCTGGCCGTACTTGGCGTCGTTGCGCGCCATGAACGGCAGCAGCGCCTCCTGGAACTGGCGGTCGCGGGTGCGCGGCTGCAGGTCCCAGGTGTTCTCCAGCGTCGACTGCGAGGCGTCGACGGCCGAGTCGAGCAGGAAGCGGTGCGTCTTGCCCGGGAACGTGGCGGCGTACCAGGTGCCGAGCCACGTGCCGTAGGAGTAGCCGATGTAGCTCATCTTCTTCTCGCCGAGCAGGACACGGATGAAGTCCATGTCGTAGGCGGTCTGCTCGGTGGTGATGAACTTGGTCAGCGGGTTCTCGAGGCAGCCGTCGACCTTCGCCTTGTTCAGCACGTTGACGTCGGTGCTGTTCGGGACGGTGTAGCTGCACTTGAGCGGCGTGGAGAGGCCGACACCGCGCGGGTCGAAGCCGATGAAGTCGTACTGGCCGGCGAGCACCGGGGTGCGCAGGGCCATCGCCGCTCCCCACGGCAGGCCGGAGCCACCGGGGCCACCGGGGTTGACCAGCGCGATGCCCTGGCGGCTGGTGCCCTTGTAGGCAGTCTCGGTCTTGGAGACCCGGATGCCGATCGTGTTGCCGTCGGCGGGGTTGTGCCAGTCGCGCGGCACCTGGATGGTGGCGCAGGCGAGGCCCTTGACGGTCTTGAACTTCTTGACCGTCTCCTCAGCCACGCCGGGGAACGTGCACTCTTCCCAGGTGACCTTCTGGGTGGTCAGCGCACCCGCCAGCTTGGCCGTGTCCGGGTCCTGCTTCGCCGCCGCGCTCGCCGCCGGCGCGAGCACGAGGCTGCTGGCCGCCAGCACCCCCGTCAGCGCGGCGATGCCGCCTCTGAAGTACTTCCTCACGGTGGAGATCCCTTCCTGCCCCCGACACGGCTGGGATCAGCCGTGCCTTCAGAAGGGAGGAAGGGTTTTCAACGCGTTTAACACTCGTGGGTGATGGCAGAAAGTCGCCATGTCTGGAAACTGTCACCAAAGGTGTTCGCAGAGTGATGAACACTTTTCGCGCTATCACCCTGGGTGACTAAAGCCAGCCGCGCCGTGACGCCTGCACGCCGAGCTGGAACCGGGTCTGCGCACCCAGCAGCTGCTGCAGCCGACTCACGCGACGGTGCACCGTCCGTTCGCTGACACCGAGCTCGCGTGCGATCGACTCATCCGTCAGACCGGCGCTGAGCAGCGCCATCAGCCTGCGCGTGGCCGTCGTCGGCTCCTCGTGGGTGTCTTCCTGACTGCCGGGGGTGATCGACACGGCCATCCGCCAGAACGCCTCGAACAACTCGATGAGGGCACTCAGCAGCACGGACGGGTGAATGAGAAGTGCCACGACGTTCCCTCCGGTGACCGTCGGCACCGCGATCAACGCCCGGTCCGAGTCGGCGATCACGAGCTTGAGCGGCACCCCGGGAAACGCCCGCGCCTGCTCACCCACGGCGATGCTCGCCCGCACAGAGGCGAACCCCGGCTCGGTCTGCAGGAGCGAGGAGTCGTAGACGACCCGGTACCCGACACCGCGGGCCAGCGCCGGAGGCTGCGCGGGACTCGCCTGCGGCTGCGGGCTCAGGTACGAACCGGGGTCGAGCGCCCGGATCTCGGTCTTCGCCTGGCTCTGCATCTCCTCGAACGCGCTGATCACCTCGTCCGCGTCCTTGAGCACCTCGACGAAGTCCTGCGACCCGTGCTCGGCATAGGCCTTCGCCAGCACGTCGGCCGTCTCCCTGGCCCTGATGGCCGCAGCCTCGTAACCGGAGGCGACGGCAGCCAGCGCCGATCGCGGCGGCCGCACCTCACCGTTCCTGATCAGTCCGAGCCGTTCGAGCTCCTCGCGCGCCGCACCGGTTTCGGCGTTGTCCCCCGCCAGCATCGCCAGGTACAGCTTCTCGGCTTCCGGCGACAACCCCTCGTGCACACGTCTCCCCTCGGTACCCAACCGAAGGTACCTGCTCAGACCTTGGCAGCGCGCCGCATCGCTCCGAGGAACAGCGCGTCGAACGCCCGGTCGGACAACACCCTTCGTGCGAAGAGAATCGGCCCGGCACCGAACCCTGCCGCGTACCGCGTGCGCGGCCTCCGTGCCCGCGCCGCCTTGACGATCACGTCCGCGATGACCTTGGGCTCCGACCCGCGGTCGGCCTGACCGAAGAACGCGCTCAGCTGCCGGACCTGCTCCTTGTACGCGCCCGCACCGGACGTCTTGCGCAGGTTGTCGAGCGCGATGTCGGCCCACTCGGTCTTGATCGCACCGGGCTCGATCACCACGACGTCGATGCCGAACGGCTTCAGCTCCAGCCGCAACGAGTCGCTGAGCCCCTCCACCGCGAACTTCGTCGAGTGGTACCACCCGCCGAGCGGCTCGTAGATCTTGCCGCCGATCGACGAGACGTTCACGATCCGGCCGCTCCTCCGCTCCCTCATGTGCGGCACCACCAGCTGCACGAGCCGCGCCAGGCCGAACACGTTGACCTCGAACTGGTACTTGCCCTCGGACAGCGGCACGTCCTCGAACGCGCCGTACGAGCCATAGCCGGCGTTGTTGACGAGGAGGTCGATCCGCCCGGTGTCGGCGATGATCCGCTTGACGCCCTCGACCATCGAGTCGTCGTCGGTGACGTCCATCTCGACCACGCGGATGCCCTGGGCGGCCAATCCCTCCATCCGCTGCACCCGGCGTGCCGCCGCGTACACGACGTAGCCGGCTTTGTGCAGCTCAATCGCGGTGGATTCGCCGATCCCCGACGACGCGCCCGTGACCAGTGCGACCTTCATCGCCCACTCCTAACTAACCAGTTGGTTGCTTTCCTTCAGGCAACCACGACACGGCTCGCGTGTCAACCAACTAGTTGGTTAGACTGTGGCGGTGGTGAGGGACAGGGAAGCGACCAAGGCGAAGCTGCTGGAAGCGGCGCTGGCCGAGTTCGCGAAGCACGGGATCGCCGGTGCGCGAGTTGATCGCATCGCGGCCAAGGCCGGGTGCAACAAGGCGATGATCTACGCCTACTTCGGCAGCAAGGAGGACCTCTTCGACGAGGTGCTCCGGATCCAGATCGCCCGTGTGGTCGAAGCCGTTCCCATCACCCCTGACGACCTGCCCGGCTACGCGGGCCGCCTCTTCGACGTCTACCAGCAGCAGCCCGAACTGCTCAGCCTCGCCGGGTACCACCGCCTGGAGAACGGCTTCGAGGCGATCAGCAAGGCCGAGGGTGACGCGCACACCGAGAAGGTCGCCGCCGTCGCCGAGGCTCAGCGCAGCGGAGTGCTACCGCAGGACTTCGATGCCGAGGAGCTTCTCGCTCTCGTCGTGCACATGTCGATACTGGCGTTCTCCACCCCGGTCGCGACTCGCGAACTCGTCGTGAGGGCGGTAGCCCGGCTTCTGAGCTAGCTGCCGGTTTGCAGCGCTGGATTCGCCTGCAGAACCTGAATCAAATCCTGCGCAGCAGGTAGGTGTCCATGATCCAGCCCTTGCGCGCACGGGCCTCGTCCCGCGCCGCCCGGATCTGCGAGGCCACGTCCCCGACCCGCCCGGAGATCAGGATCTCGTCCGGCATCCCCAGGTAAGCACCCCAGTAGATCCACGTGTCGGGATCCACACCCTCGAACGAGTATGACGCGTCCAGCATCACCGCCACGTCGTCCACATCGGAGGGCCAGCCGGCCGCCAGCCGCCGCCCGGTGGTGATCTGCACGGGCTTGCCGACCTGGTTCAGCGACACCTTGTGCCCGGCCGTCAGCGCCGCCACCGACGTGACGCCCGGGATCACCTCGACCTCGAACGACTCACCGCGGCCCAGCAGGTCGTCGAGGATCGCCAGCGTCGAGTCGTACAACGACGGGTCGCCCCACACCAGGAACGCGCCCACCTCGTCGGCGCCCAGTGACGACAGCAGCCCCAGGCACACATCGGCCCGTGCGCGCCGCCAGTCGTCCACCGCCTGCACGTAGTCCGTGGCGGTGCGGTCGCGCTCCGGATCGCGGCCCTCGAGCCAGCGGTACGGGCGCGTCACGTGCGCTTCGAGGATCGACGCGCGCAGGTCGACGAGCTCCTGCTTCACCGTGCCCTTGTCCAGGACGAAGAACACGTCGACGGTCTGCAACGCCTTGACGGCCTGCACCGTCAGGTGGTCGGGGTTGCCCGCGCCGATACCGATGACCAGGATCTTTCGCACGGGCCACACCCTAATCCCACGGCGCGGGGCTCTACCCGCGCATGCCGGGATCGCGGGCCGGCGCGCGTCAGCGCCGTCCGGCCGGCTGAGCGGTCAGCAGGGGTGTTCGTCGATCAGCCGCAGGGTCTTCCCGCTGCGGGGGTTGACCTCGAGCGCCCCCACCCACTCGACTTCCAGCGGTGCCACGGTTCCGCGTCCGGTCTGGAGCTCGAACCGCGGGCTGATCACGTGCACCTGAGCGCGGACGGCCTCGAAATCCTGCACCTCACCGGCGATCCGCAGCACCAGCTGGTCCCGCGCGTCGACCCGCCGGATCACGACCTGAACACCGTTGTGCACCACGCCGGCACGGTCGACCGCGGCGCGCAGGTGGTCGAGGTGCAGGGTCACCGGACCGTGACGTGATCGGCCTGCCGGTCTCGGTGTCGACGATCTCCAGCACCGAGCTGTCCACAAGGATCGGAACACGCGCGGGTCGTCGGAGCCCAGCACGGCGGTGCCGATGATGCCGCCGTCCACGCTGCCGTAGACGAACGACCGGAACTCGGCGTTGGGGAACGCCTCGGCCAGCAGAGCCCGCTGGTCGTCGTACAACGCCTCGCCGCTGAACAGGATCAGCCGCACCAGCGGCAACGCGCCGGCCTCCGCGACCACGTGCGCCGCCAACCGGCACAACGTCGTCGGGAAGCCCGCCACGACGTTCGCGTCGAAGTCCTGCATCGTCGTCAGCGTGAACTCGACGGGCGCGCTGCCGGTGACCGGTAGTTGCACCAGGTCGATCGGCGACCGCTGCAGCGAGTTCAGCGCGAAGATGAAGCTGGGTTACAGCTCACCGGCCGCGAACAGGTTCGCGATGCGGTCGCCGTGCCGCAGTCCCGCCGCGGGGAGCGTTTCCGCGTACGTGCGGCACATCGCGTCCCATTCCCCGTTGGTGTAGAAGGACACCCGAGGAGCCTTGGTGGTGCCGCCGGTCTTGAAGATCAGCCCGTCGGTGTGCGCGCGGGTCAGCACCTGGTTGTCCCGGATGGTGTTCGCGGCCCAGAACGCGGCCTGGTCGACCACCGGCAGGTCGGTCAGCAGGTGCTGGCGCACTACCTGGCGTCGATCTTCGTCGCGATCCGGACGGACGCCCCCAACGTGGCCACCGAGATCGAGATGCTGGCCTGGTACGCCTTCGCGCACGGCCTGCCGCCCCGCATGGAGCTGTCCGAGTACATCGCCCTGGCCGAGCAGACCGAAGGCGTGCGGCTGGGCGAACTGCTCTCCGCCCTGCCGCAACGCCTGCCCGACGAACTGCAGGTGGCCGACCGCGCGATGACGCGGGCGAGCCAGGTCATGCAGGACTGGAGCCCGTTCCTGACCGCGGTGGTGCTGCGCGCCGTCGGGGACGACCGGCCGGGGGTGGAAGAACCTGGGAGATCGGGTTCACCGGCCTGGAACAGAGCGCGGGCACGGGGCCGCTGGTGACTGCGCTGCGCCGTGTTCTGGCCGGTGAACGAGGCTCAGAGCTGTTGGACGGTCTGGGTTTGCTGCCGTACGGGCTCGTGTCGAAGGCGCTCGACGCGATCAGTGAGCAAGAACGTGCAGGATCCTGACCGGCTTCTTCGGCGCGCCGTCGAGCGTCCCGTCCGGCTGGGGCACGATCCCCGCCTTGACGATCCGGTCCAGCGTGTCCATGCCATGGGTCACATGCCCCATCACCGTGTACACGGGCCGGATGTTGGCGAACGAGTGGACGATGAAGAACTCGCTGCCGTTCGTGCCGGGCCCCTGGTTGCCGTACGCGATGGTGCCGCGCGGGTAGGTCTCCTTGCCCGTGACCTCGTCGGCGAACCGGTAGCCGGGCCCGCCCTCCTCGGCGCGGTAGATGTCGCCGCACTGCAGGACGCCGAGGCGCGCGGTGTCGGTCAGCCGCCAGCACCGGGTCATCGTGTAGAACCAGCTGCGGGCCAGGTGCGCGAAGTTCTCCACGCCGCACGGGGCGTTGGCCCGGTCGAGTTTCGCGATCACCACGCCGTAGTTGGTCACGATGGTGACCTTCACGGTGCCCTTCGCGGGCACCGTGGCCGGCGGCGGCTGAACCGGGCGGGCCGCCGGGTTCTCCGGGGTCGGGATGAACTCGCACTTCGCGGTCGGTGGTCCGGAAATCGGCTCGGCCTGGGCCGTGGCGGGTGCCAGCACGGCCGTCATCAACACAGCGAGCAGTAGCCTCATGAATGCCGACCGTAGTCGCGGTGATTCCCCTTGTCAGCTGCTCACACGCTGACCGGTTCGCGCTGCTCGACCGCCACAGCCGTCTTCCGCCGGGGCTCGCGCTCCAGCCACCACTGCGAGATCAGCAACGGCACCACCCACCCGGTCCACGTCGCGATCCCGGAGATCGCGTTCGGCAGCTCCGCCTCCGGCACCCGGTCCGCCAGCGCCATGAACGCGAGCACGCCCCAGATCCGGTTGGTGAGGATCGAGACGGTCAGGGTGAAGCTGCGGATCATCCACTTGCGGTGGTCGCGGAACTGCCGCCGCCGCGCCGCGCGCCAGGCCAGCCACGTGAAGAGCAGCCACAACACGGCCAGGATCACGTTGCTGACCATCGCGACCGGGCCGAACGGCGTCATCCAGCCGATGACCAAGCCGGACAGCCCGGCAGGAAACACACCGGCCCACACGTAGACGCGGCCGACACGACGGTGCCATGCGGGGAAACGGCCGCGGAACCACGGCCAGATCTGCACCACGCACGTGATGATGGCGATGGACGCGAAGACGACGTGCACCACCAGCAGGGGGTAGTGCGGTCCCCAGTCCGACTGCACACGCGCCGATGCACGGTCACCGGTCAGATACGGCGGTAGCGAGAACGCTACGAACGCCACCACCACGAAGGCCAACGGGCCCACCCAAGGCTTGCGCAACCACGTCATGGCACCACCATCGCGAGTGGCGCTTACCGATCGCGCACCGCTCGCTGACGTCCATGAATTGTCCACTGATTGGTCGTTTCGCGACACACTCGGTCGGCTCCAAACTTGCGTGATGACTCCCGAGTCGTTGGCCGCCGCCCTCGACACGATGCCCGAGCAGCGGCAGGCCATCGCCGACGGGATGGCCACCACGGAGACCTACGAGGCCGTTGCCCAGCGGGTGGCGGTCTTCGAAGCGTTGAACAAGAGCTGCACCCAGCTCGCCGAGATCGGCGAAGAGGACTGGGTCGTGATGCAGCAGCACGTGCTCACGTGCGCGCTGTGCAAGCCCGCGGACCCGAAACGGCTCAGGGAACGGGTCGAGTACCTGGCGCCGGGGCTGGTCGCGGTGCCGGAGGACGAGGAACGCCGGTGGCTCGCGTTCTTTCAGAGTCCGGTGCGCTCGGTGTCCGACGTGGTCACCAAGCCGGTCAAAGCGCTGACCGATCTCATCACGAAGAACGGCCCGGTGCTGGCCGACCCGCACGTCTGGAAAGCCGCGGCCGCCGTCGTGGGATTCGTGGTGTTCCTGCTGGCGATGCCGAGCTCGGAACGGGTGGAACCGCCGCCATCGCGCCACGAAGCGCAGAAGATCACCGAGCCGGCTCAGACCCTGCTCGAAGCGACGCCGCCGCTGGTCGCAGGTCCGTCGGTGTCGACGGTGCCACCCACCACCGAAGCGCCCACGCCGGGACCGGTCGTGTCCACCGCGCCGAAGGCGACAACAGCCGGCACGACGAATGCGCAGCAGCCGGGAGGGTCCACAGAGGACAGGAAGCGGGCAGCGGCTCCCACCGGATGGGCCTACGCGAGCACGCCCTATTTCGCCTACGACCAGCCCGTCGGTCAGCAGGTCGAGCTGCATCGGCAGTGGCAGTGGGGAACCTGGCGCCGAAACGGCGTGGAGCGCTATCTCTCGCTGGTGAGGAAGGGCGAGGGTGCATACGAGGTGCGGTTGCCGGAACTCGGCGGGACCAGTGGCACGGTGCACACCGCGCTGAGCAACGGCTGGGGCTACCCGCAGGCGTTCTCGTGCCAGACCGAGGCAACCCGCAGCGACGGACGCGACCTGCTCGCCGATGTGGCCTGCTTCAACCCGAACGGGACGAGGAAGAACCTTCCGTTCGCCATCGTGTTCGTGAGTGACGGACCGGCCGTGGCCTATCGCGGTGGTGCGCCGGGAGTCGCCCGGACCGGAACTGGGCAGTACGAGGTGACCACGTTGGGCGGCAACGGGTTCGCGATGGTCTCGCCGGTCGGCTCGGCGCGGGCGACGTGCCGCTCGGCGGTGGAGGCGACGCGTGTGCGGGTGTCGTGCGACACCGACACCAGCTGGAACCTCACCTACACCGAGAACGCGGCGATCCACCACGACCCGTCCGCGATGGCGGCCTACCTCACCACCGGCATCAACAGGTCGTGGAGCAGCAACGGCGAGACGCCGTCGGTGACGAGGACGGGCACGGGTCAGTACGACGTGCGGTACCAGGGCATCGGCAACCCGAAGGTCTATCCCGCCGACGCCGTGCTGGTCAGCGCGAGCGGGCCGGAGCCGAGGTACTGCCGGATCTGGGCGTGGAACGGCTACTCGTACCCGCCGGGGGTGCTGGTGCAGATCCGCTGTTACGACCAGGCGGGCGCGGCGGCCGACTCGTCGTTCGCGCTCGCCTACGTGCGAAGCCCGTGACTTGTCCACTGATCGGCTGTATCCGCGTGGGTCGAATGGCTCCTCACGGTGACTCGTCCACTGCGGTGAGGTACAGCGACTCCGCTTGCCGCATCCTCCGCAACGCCTGCTCGACGAACCCGGCGGCATGCAGTGAACGTGCGGCATCGGCGAGCAGCTCCTTGTCCCGCATCCGAAACGCGTACTCGGCCGCCCTGTCGTAACAACCGAGCGCCTCTGGGGAGTTCAACGCCTCGTACGCGAGTCCCATGTTCAACAGGAAGGAACCGTCCATGCAGGACTCCAGTGCCAACGAGTAGCACCTGATCGCCTCCTCGTACGAGCCCTCCTTCTGGTGAAGGTTGCCCATGCCGTTGTACGCCCGGCCGAGCCGCACGACGTCACCGATCCGTTCGCAGATGTCACGAGCCTGCTCGTAGTGGTGGATCTTCCCGGTGGCCTGTCCCAGGCTCAACAGGGTCCGTGCCTCGCCCTGCGCGTTACGAGACGCGACCCGAACGGCCAGCACCTCCGTGAAGAGTCTCGTCGCGGACTCCGCATCCCCGATCGCCAGGCAGAGGTTCCCCATCCCCGTCAACGCACTCGGCTCCCGGCAGATCGCCAACGCCTCCGCGTGACATCCCTCCGCCTCTTCGAGGTGCCCGCGTTCGAACCACGCGTGTCCGAGATGCGCGAGCGCCAACGCCTCGGCAGACCGGTCCGCCAGTGACCGCGCCGCCTCCACCGCCGCCGTCTGCACCTCCACCGACATCTCTTCGACGAGACGACCGGCCAACGCCAGCCGGCGCCGGTCGTCAGCCACGAGCACAGCGGCGACGGCGTTCTCGGTCTCGGTGTCCGCGACCGACACGTAGTGGTCGAGCAGCCGGTCGAGCGCCTCGGGTTCGCGCGGTTCCAGCGTTCTGGCGTACTCCCTGAGCAGGGAGTGCATCGTGATCCGGTCGCCCGGCGCGTTCTCCAGCAGGTGCAACGAGAGCAGCCTGTTGCGTGTCGGCCGGACGTCACCGCCGGCCAGCGCGTTGAGCGCGTCGATCGAGAACTCGCGCTCGAAACCGTCCCCGAGCAGCCGGAACACGCGGGCGTCTGCGGGGGAGAGCTGCCGGTACGCCCACTCGAACGCGCCGTACACCTTGCCGCGCTCGGCAGGGATCTCTTCGACCAGCGTCGCAAGCTTCGCCGTCGTGCGAAGCAGAGCGAACCTGGCGGCGACGACCAACGCAAGCGGCAGCCCGCCGCACGCTTCCACGAACCCGCGCGCGGCATCGGGTTCCGAATCGACGCGCGACCCGAGATGGGCGCGCAGCAACGTCAGCGAGTCCTCGGTGCTCATCGGCCCGAGCACCAGGCCGCCCAGCCGTTCGCGGCTCGTCGCGATCACGTTCCGGAACAACGAGAGATCATGTTCCGCACCCGCGTTGTCCAGCAGGAAGAGCACCCGCCGGGTACCGAGCACCTCACGCAGCTGTGCGTGTAGATCGGCCCACAGCCGGACGTCGGGATGGGTGAGCGCCCTGATGAACCCGGCCAGCACGTCGTCCAAGCCCAGCACGGAGAGGTCGGCGCGCAGCTGACCGTCGGGGAACCGGTCCGCGACCGAGTGCGCGAGCCGGAGCGCCAGCGTGGTCTTGCCCGTGCCCGGCGGACCGCACAGTACCGCGACGCCGCTGGAGTCCAGGACGTCCAGCAACAGAGCCAGCTCGCGCGCGCGGCCGTGCACCACCGGATCGGGGCCGAGCTGCCGCGGCGAGCGGCCCGGCGGGTCTGGCAGGGAGAAGCTGCTGCTGGACGCGTCAACTGGGTACTTCGGCACGCCGTCGAACGTAGCGTGTGCAGGCCTTCTGACACCTCGCTGACACCTGACGGGGTGTAGCTGTCAGGTCGCTGTGAGCGCAGTTCAGCAATGTCTGCGCCATGAAGCCGACCAGCCAGATCGCCGCCGCGGTGCGGACGCTCCCGAGCAGCCACCCGGCGCCGGACGCCCGAGCCGCGTCCTGCGGCGGACGTGCCCGCCACGGCCGGGCCGAGCGGCTTCATCGCGCCGGGAACGCCCGGCAACGACTGGGGAACTTGGCTCAAGCGCCCGGCTGCCGCCCGGCCGCAGTCGAGCGACTGCTGAGGGGGCGCGCCGTGACCGGCTACATCACCGACTGACTTTTCCGCCTGCGTCAAAGGCTTTCGCAAAAACCGTTGAGGGAGAAGCATGTTCAGCAAGATCGCCAGCGCACTCGGTGCCGCCGTCATCGTCGGTGGCGCGCTGCTCGGGCTCACCGCGCCCGCACAGGCAGAGTCGGCGCCGGGGTGCGGCGCGGTGACCCAGATCGGGTCGACCGCGTACATCAAGAGCGGCAGCACCACCATCGGCTCGGTCAAGCAGTTCAAGGGTTGCAACAAGAACTGGGCCTACACCTACGTGTGGGAGGGCTTCCGCTCCTCGCACTCGAACTGGGAGGTCTGCGTCTCCGTCGCCACCGGCGCGAGCGCTCCCTACTCGCTCGAAGGCCTGCAGTGCCACGGCAAGAAGGCCGACAACTGGTCGTCGGGCACGAACACGCTGAACGTGTGCACCCACGCCGTCGGCAACATCAAGTGGGGCGGCAACACGCCCACGGCCCGCACGAGCGTCCGTTGCTGAACCTGAAGAAGACCGTTCTCACGGCGATCGCCGCCCTGTCCGTGCTGGCGCCTCTGATGAGCGCCGGCACCGCGCAGGCGGAGGTCCGCTCGTTCACCGCCACGACCACCCTCGACGGCCGCACCGTCAAGGACCCCGACGTGCCGGTCGGCAAGAAGCGCGTCGCCGACATGTACGCCAAGGGGCAGAAGGTCAACGTCGTCTGCCAGGACACCGGTCCGGACTACGGCGGCAAGAAGATCTGGGACCTCACCACCGAAGGCCTGTGGATCCCCGACGGCTACACCAGCAACCCCTCGGACACGATGGTGCTGCCGAAGTGCGCCACCTCGAAGTCCTTCCCCGCGAAGGCCGACCTCAACGGCCGCAAGAACAAGGGCGACGCCGCAACCGCACCCGGTTCGGTCGTCGACAAGTACGAGGCGGGACAACAGGTTCCGGTCAAGTGCCAGGCGCAAGCCGAGAACGGCACGATCTGGGACCTCACCACTGACAACCTTTGGGTGCCGGACCACTACGTCAAGACCGGAACCGAAGGTTACGTGCAGGGCCTGGCGCGTTGCGACACCGACGGCATCGAACCGGGCGAGCAGCCGCCCGGCAACGCCGTCCACGGTCGTAGCAACGGCCCGGCGGGCCCGACCACGGGCACCAACGCGGAGAAGGTCCAGCGCGTGCTGGACATCGCGAAGGCGCAGATCGGCAAGGGTTATCTCTACTCATGGGGCGCGGGTGGCAAGGGCGGTGCGTCGTACGGCGTCCACCACTACCCGGACAACGACCCGTCGCAGGGTGACGACTACAACCGCCTCGGCTTCGACTGCTCCGGTCTGACGCTCTACGCCTTCTGGAAGGGCGCGGGCATGGACATCGGTGCGTGGACCGGTGCGCAGAACACCAAGGGCCGCGCGGTGACGATCGCCGACCGCAAGCCGGGCGACCTCGTCTTCTGGGGTCGTTCGGACAACGACTCGGACGTCACCACGCACGTCGCCATCTACCTGGGCGACAACAAGATTCTGGAAGCCGCGCCGCCGCGTGACGGCAAGAGCATCCGGATCAGCGATCTGAACAGTCACGGAACGCCGTATTCCAAGGTCCGCCGGATCTTCGGGTGAACGAGGGGAAAACCATGGACATCAAGAGAATGCTCTCCGGAGTGGCAGGGCTCGCGATCGGGCTCGGGGTGCTGGTGATCGGTGGCCCGCAGGCCGGCGCCGCCACCAACTTCGAGATGCCGTTCCCGTGTGGACAGACCTGGCAGGGCAACACCAGGACCGGACACAGCCCGGCACAGGCGGTCGACCTGAACCGCAGCGCGGACGAGGGTGACGCGGTCGTGGCGTCCGCGTCCGGCAAGGTCACCAAGGTTCGCAACGAGGGCAGCACGAGCTACGGCCGCTGGATCGAGATCGACCACGGCAGCGGCTGGACCACGCGCTACGCCCACCTCTCCGCGCAGCGGGTGTCGGTCGGCCAGAGCGTCTCGCAGGGCCAGACCATCGGCAACGTCGGCAACACCGGCGGTTCGACCGGCGCCCACCTGCACTACGAGCAGCTGCTGAACGGTTCGCCGCAGAAGATCAAGTGGAGCGGTGACACGATCCTGTACTACGGCACCAAGAACTACAAGTCGAACAACAAGTGCGGTGGCGGTGCCCCGACCAACCCGTACACGCCGGAAGAGGCGTGCGGCGACGGCTACAAGGTGATCGACGGCGCGAACGTCGAGGGTGCCCGCGTCTCGCTGCTGTACAACGCCGCCAACGGCTACAACTGCGTCGTCGCGATCAAGACCACGAAGCTCGGTACCGCGTCGGACGTCGGTGCGTTCCTCGAGGTGCAGGGTGAGGCTCGCACGACCGACCGCGACGAGTACGGCTACTACGCCGGCCCGGTCAAGAAGAAGGCGCCCGGCAAGTGCGTGAAGTGGGGCGGCATGGTCGGTTCCTCCACCTACACCAGCGGCTTCGAGCACTGTGGCTGATCTCAGGGCTGACGTCAGGCTCTGATCTCTGATCCAACAGGTTGTCCTTTCACAGACCGGGTGCGCCGAGCGATCGGCCGCCCGGTCTGCGGGTGTTTCAGGTGTGATTCACTGCCACTGACGTCCCGGTCTCGAGAAACGCCGCTCCTGGGAGGAGTGGTGCGTCGGCGGAGTGCGAGGGGACAGGCTTCGGTCAACGCCCTGGGAACGGAGGAGCTGATCGGCCTGCCGCACGGCGTCAGCTGATCACGCTCTCCAGCAGGTTGTCCTTGCGCAGTCCGGGTGTGCCGAGCAGTTCGGCCGCCCTGTCCTCGTGCTTCTCCGCCCCGGTCTTCGCGAGCGTGCGGTGTGCGAGGCCTTCGCCGTACCGGTCACCTCGGGCGCTGGTGATCTCCAGGCAGCGCTGGGCGTCCTTTGTGGCCTCTTCGGTCTTTCCGGCCGCCAGCAACACTTCCGCGCGGCACAGCAGCGCCTGCCACTCGTCGTTGTGCTCGCCCGTCGCCCGGCACAGCTCGATGCACTCGCCGAGCGCGACCTCCGCCTCGTCCAACCTGCCGAGCTTGAACAGCGCCTGTCCCTGAGACGCCAGCGCGTATGCCGTACCGGCGGCGTCCTGGTGCTCACGGGCGTGCTTCAGGCTCTCGGTGGCCGCTTCGAAGGCCAGTGGGTAACGTCCGGCGACCTGGTGCACCTGCGCCAATGCCGACAGCGGAACCCGTTGTGCGCCAGCGGGTCCGTGCTTCTCG
This sequence comes from Lentzea atacamensis, assembly GCF_003269295.1. Lineage (GTDB taxonomy): Bacteria > Actinomycetota > Actinomycetes > Mycobacteriales > Pseudonocardiaceae > Lentzea > Lentzea atacamensis. The sequence goes on from NZ_QLTT01000003.1 coordinate 77,816, forward strand.
ATGAGTTCGACGGCCCGCGCGAGGGTGACCGAGGCCTCGTCCAGTTCACCCAGCTCACGCTGGATCGTGCCGATGCCGGCGAGCGCACGGCCCTGGCCGAACGGGTCGTCGGCCCGCGCTGCCAGCACCTCTGCCAACTGGGCGCGGGCGGTCTCGAACGAGCCGATCCGGCGGTTGGCCGCGGACTGCACCAGGAGCGCCGTCTGCAACGCGGCCGACGTGTTGATCGTCCGTGCCGCCTGGTTCGCGATCTGACCGAGCTCGATCAGGTCGGCGACTCTGTCCTGTTTGAACAGATGCGGGTACAGCATGTGCGCGATGGCCAGGGCGTGTTCGGCCAGCGCCGGCTCGGCCATCGTGGATCGCGCGGCCGCGAGCAGGTTCTCCGCCTCGTCGTTGAGCCACTGCAACGGCTCGTCGAGGTCCTGCCGGGTGACGGAGTTCGTGAGCGCGCCAAAGGCGTGCGGGCGCAGTTTCTTCAGCGCCGCGGTCAAGGTCTCGCGGTAGTGCGTGAGTGCGCGGGTGAGGGCGGCGTGCTTCTCGTCGTTGGCGTGCTCGGCGCCGAACAGCCGCAGGAGATCGTGCACGCGGTACCGCTCCGGCCCGCACGGCTCGACGAGCTTGGCGTCCACCAACGGATCCAGCACCCGGTCCACGTCGTCCTGCCCGAGCAGCGCCTGCGCCACCGGCTCGCTGACCGTCGGCACGTTCAGGCAGCACAACAGGATGAACGCCCTGGTCGAGGCGTCGTTGAGGCCCTCGAAGCTCAGCTGGAAGCTCGACCTCACGCCGAGGTCGTCGAAGTTCAGCTCGTCCAGCCGGTGCCGCTGGTCCGCGAGCCGGCGAGCCAGCGACCTCGTCGTCCAGTCCGGCCGGCTGCGCAGTCGTGCGGCCGCGATGGTGAGGGCGAGCGGCAGGTGGTCGCAGGCCTTGGCGACCTGTTTCGCGGCCTCGCCGTCGTCGCCGAGCAGCTTCACCGCGTCGGCCTCCGGCAACGGGTCGAGCCGGACGTGCCGCGCGCTGAGCGTCGCCAGCATCCGGCGGCTGGTGATCAGCACGGTGGAACCCGCCTCGCCCGGCAGCAGCGGGCCGACCTGTGCCGCGTCCACCGCGTTGTCCAGCACGATCAGGACCTTGCGCCTGGCCAGCGTCGACCGGTAGAGCGCGGCGGCTTCCGAGGTGTCCGTGGGCACCGCGAGCGGTGGTGTGCCGAGCGCGCGCAGGAATCTCCTGAGCACCTCGGCGGAGGACAGCGGCGAACGTCCTGGCGTGGCGCCGTGGAGGTCGACGTACAGCTGGCCGTCCGGGAAACGTCCGGCCATCGTGTGCGCCGCGGCGGTGGCGAGGGCGCTCTTGCCCTGCCCGCCGGGCCCGTGCACGGCGATCACCGTGTCAGCACAGCTGGTGATCAGCTCGATCTCGTCGCGGCGCCCGACGAACGGTTCCGGAGCCTTGGGCAGTTCACGGGGCACGGCCGGGATGTCGCCCTGCAGGATCGCGGCGTGCAGGTCCTTGAGCTCCTGCCCCGGATCGAGCCCGAGCTCCTCCGCGAGATGCCGCCTGCCCTCGTCGTACACCCTGAGCGCGTCCGCCTGCCGTCCGCTGCGGTGCAACGCGACCATGAGCGCGCCCCGCAACCGTTCCCTGGTCGGATGCTCGGTGACGTACCCCGTCAGCTCGCTGACGACCTCGTGGTGCCGGCCCTGCTTGATCGCTTTCTCGACACGTCGCTCGATCGCCCCGAGCCGTTCCTCCTCCAGCTGGTTCGCGAGCTGCGTGTTCGTGGTCAGCTCGGCGAGGGCCGGGCCGCGCCAGTGACTCAGCGCCTCGTCCGGGTCCTCCGCCTCGCGGAACAGCTGCAGGTCGAGCGACCGGTCGGGGATGTCGAGCCGGTACCCCTGCCGCGACCACTTCAGTGAGACCCCGGGCAGGTCCTTGAGAGCGCGCCTGAGCTGGGAGACGTGCACCTGGACGGCCTTGCGTGCGCTGACCGGCGGATCGCCGTCCCACAGGATCGACATGAGGTGGTCGACGCTGACGGTCTGACCGGCGTGCAGAAGCAGCAGTACCAGGACCTGGCTGGGCTGACCGGGGGAGATGCGCACGTCCCGCTGCCCGTGCGTGACGAGCAGCGGCCCAAGCACCCCGAACCGAACGCCGTCCACGGGTGCCACGATATCCGGTTCAAAACCGTGTTGAGGCCGCTACGCTCGGTGACGTGACCATGCACCGGCTGCGAATCAACGGTCAGATCCACGACGTCGACGCCGACCCGGAAACCCCGCTGCTTTGGGTGCTGCGCGACCACCTCGGTCTCACCGGCACCAAGTACGGCTGCGGGGTCGGTGCGTGCGGTGTGTGCACGTCCATAGTGGACGGACAGGCGTTCCGGCCCTGCGAACACCCCGTCGCCGGCCTGCGGGAGCAGGACGTCCTCACCGTCGAGGGCGTCGAAGACCATCCGGTGCAGCAGGCGTGGCTGGACGAGGACGTCACGCAGTGCGGGTACTGCCAGCCCGGCCAGATCATGGCCACGATCGCGTTGCTGACCAAGCACCCCGACCCGACCGACGAGGACATCGACGAGGCGTTGCGGCACAACGTCTGCCGGTGCGGCACCCATCCCAGGATCCGCAGGGCGATCAGGAACGCCGCCGCGCGGATGAGGGCCGACTCGTGAACCCCTTCGTTCGCATCGACCCGGAGTCCGGCCGGATCACGGTCACCGTCCCGGTTCCGGACACGGGCCAGGGCGTGCGCACGGCCGTCGCGATGATGGTCGCGGAGGAGCTGAAGGTCTCCGTCGAGAGCCTCACGATCGAGCAGGCGGAGGGCGACCCGGACACCTACGGCGAGCAGATCTCCGCCAACTCCAACACGATGCAGCGCCTTCACGAGCCGATCCGCACCGCCGCCGCCACCGTCCGGCAGCTGCTGGTCGAGGCTGCCGCGCAACGCTGGCGGGTCCCAGCGGCCGACTGCCGTGCGTCCGACGGCTTCGTGCGGCACGGCGACGACCGCCTCAGCTATGGCGAACTGGCAGAGGAGGCCGCGAAGCTCACGCCGTCCGATGTCGTCCTGACGCCACGCGGCGAATGGCACGTTCTCGGCAACCCGCAGATCAAACGGGTCGACCAGGACGCGATCGTCACGGGCAAGCTCGCGTACGCCATCGACCAGCCGGCCGACCTGGTCGCCGTCGTCGCCAGGCCACCGTGGATCGGCGCCACGCCAACGGGTTTCGACGACACCGACGTCCGCAACGCCGAGGTCGTCCAGCTGGACAACGGTTTCGCGTTGCTCGCCAGGGACACCCACACCGCCCTCAAAGCCAGGAAAGCGCTCAGAACGACCTGGCAGGGCGGCTCTCCGCACGCGGACAGCGACGAGTGGCTGGCCGCCCTCGAAGCCGCCCTGCCGGAAGGGAAAACGCCACCGGGCGACTACGTGGAGAAGATCTACGTCATGCCCATGCTCGCCCACGTTCCGATGGAACCGCCGACGGCGACGGCCTCGGACACCGAAGTCACCGTGTGGGCTCCGACCCAGGCGCCTGATCAGGTGCGCAAACTTCTCGAAGCGGACTTCGCGAAGGTCAGGGTGATCCCGACGCGCGCGGGCGGCGCGTTCGGGCGGAAGTTCGAAGTCGACTTCGTGCTGGAGGCAGTCCAACTCGCACGGCACACCGGCAGGACGGTGAAAGTGCTGTGGACAAGAGACGATGACATGCGACACGACTCGTACCGTCCATTGTCGGTCCATCGCGTACGAGCAACGGTCAACGACGAAGGTCTACCCACGTGGCGGGATCACGCCGTTTCCACATGGCCTCTCTCGTCGGTGCTCGAAGTCACGAGCAACCCCCAGATCATGCAGATGATGGCGAACAAGTATCCGTACGACGTAGAGGGAGAGGTCCACTTCGCCATCTCGCCACCACCGATCAGAACAGGGTTCTGGCGCAGCGTCTACGCAGGTCAGTCCGTTTATGCGGAAGAGATGTTCCTGAGTGAGCTGGACATGGCGGACAACCAGCTCGAACGCCGGTTGAAGCTGTTGACTGACCGGCGCGTCAGAAAAACTCTCGAAGCGGCTGCGGAAGCCCATCACGGAGAACCACAAGCCGTGGCCTGTCATCGTGACTACGGCTCGGCGGTCGCGGTGATCGCCGAAACAACACGGGACAGGCGTACGAAAATCACCGCGGCGGTGGACGTCGGCCCGGCACTGCACCCCTCGGGTGTACGCCAACAGGTCGAAGGCGCGATCATGGACGCGGTCTCGGTGGTCAAAGGTGTGCGAATCACCGTCAAGCAGGGAAAAGTCGTGCAAAAATCGTTCGGGGACTACCCGTGGGCGCGGATCGGCGACACACCCGAGATCAACGTCGTCGTGATGGCGTCGGACGCACCTGTGGGCGGATTGGGTGAGCTGGCGTACCCGGCTGCCGCAGCGGCACTCGGATTTCTTTCGCTCTGAAAACAGAACAGGGATTTGCGGTAGCGTCCGTATTAGTGGGTCACCTCATTGGAGTAACGGCGGTGCCGCGATCATCCCAAGTCGGGCATCATCACCTGGCTCGACCAAGTCGTAGAACGAGGGGTCTCGTGTGACCATCTTCCGTGCCGGCCGGACCGGAGCGTGGTGGATGTACCTGGTGGCAGGTCACCTGCTGCTGGGCGTCTACTACCTGATTCCGGTCAGCCCTGCGGGGACAACGGGTCAAACGGTACGAGTGGTGCTCTACTGCACGATCAGCGCCTCGGCGGCGATCGCCACATTCACGGGGGTGCGCCGCAACCGTCCCCAATGGAGGCGGCCTTGGGTGTTCCTCGCACTCAGCCAGGTCGTTTACGCGATCGCCGACCTCACGTTCTACACATCGCACTACGTCTTCGAGTACACGGTTTACCCGTCCTACGCCGACATCTTCTACCTCGGGCACTACCCGTTGATGGTGGCGGGCGTGATCCTGCTGATCCGCCGCCGCACCCCGGGGCTCGACCTGCCGAGCCTGCTCGACGCCGCCGTGCTCGCGGTCGTCGCGGGCATGGCGTCCTGGCTCTACGTGATCGGCCCGCAGGCCCGGCTCACGTCACCGGTGCTGGTGAAGGTCGCGTCGCTCGGCTACCCGATGATGGATCTCGCGCTCTTCGTGGTGGCACTGCGTCTGATCTTCGGCGCCGGCCCGCGCCCGCGCGCGTTCATCCTGCTCACGGCAAACCTGCTGGGAATCCTGACCGCGGACACGATCTACGTGCTGCAGCGTCTCGACGGCAGCTACCACGCGGGCAACTTCCTCGACGCCATCTGGTTGTCGGCCAACCTGTGCATGGGTGCAGCCGCACTGCACCCGACGATGGCGCGGCTCGTCGACCGCGCGCACGTCAAGGACGTCGGGCTGAGCCGCGGCCGGATCATCGCGCTGTCGTCGGCGGCGCTCGCCGCCCCGGTGCTGATGCTGATCCACGACGTCGGCCAGTCGTCGCAGGACGTGCTGGTGCTCGCGGCGGGCGGCGCGCTGCTGTCGTTGCTGATCATCGCGAGGCTCGCGGGGCTCGTGGCGGACCAGCGCAAGCTCGCGATCACCGACAGCCTCACCGGGCTGCACACCCGCAGGTTCTTCGAAGCCCAGCTGCCGCTGGAGATCGCCCGCGCGCGGCGCAGCGAGGGCTCGGTGGCGGTGTTCATCATCGACGTCGACCGCTTCAAGTCGATCAACGACAACTACGGCCACCCGGCGGGTGACGACGTGCTCATGGAGGTCGCCGCACGGCTGCGCGCGGCTTCCCGATCAGGTGAAGTGCTCGCGCGGTACGGCGGCGAGGAGTTCGCGCTGCTCGTGCCGGACGCCGGGCCCGGCCGGCTGTCCGTGATCGCGAACCGGCTGCGTGAACGCGTCGCGGAGAAGCCGATTCCGGTCAACGCGGGCAACGACGACATCCCGTTGTCCGTCACGGTGTCGGTCGGCTCGGCGAGCTTCCCGACGCACGGCGACGGCCCCGACGACATCGTGGTGATCGCGGACCGGGCGCTGTACGCGGCGAAGGCCGCGGGGCGCAACCGGATCGCGGTCGGCCCTGAGCCGCTGCCCGCGGTCGACCCGGACACCGACGGCGCGATGGCCGAGTTCCTCTGCCAGGTCGCCGACCGGGTGGACGGGTGGCTGCACCGCTACGACCACAGCCGCTCGGTCTCGCGCTGGGCGGGTGTCGCCGCCGGCGAGTTCGGGCTCGACGCGCCGACGATCAGGGTCGCGCAGCTCGCTGGCCGCCTGCACGACATCGGCAAGATCATCATTCCCGAGGTGGTGCTCACCAAGCCGGGGGCGCTGTCGGAGGAGGAGTGGCGGCTGTTGCGCCAGCACCCCGACTTCGGCTACCGGCTCGCACGGATGGTGCCGGGGTTCGCGGGCGTGGCGCACGTGATCAGGCAGCAGCACGAGCGCTACGACGGCGACGGCTACCCGGACGGGCTGCGCGGCGCGGACATCAGAGCCGAGGCGCGCATCCTGTCCGTTTGCGTGGCTTGGGCCGCGATGCGGTCAAATCGTCCACATCAGACAGCGCTGGACGAGAACCGGGCGCGGCGCGAGCTGTGGGCGGGCCGAGGTCAGCAGTTCGACCCGGACGTCGTGGACCTCTTCCTGGACCTGCACACCCAGGGCAGCATCGGAATGCTCCGTCCGTCCGGATTGTCCATTCAGGAGGCTGGCTTCCCCGCCGACTTCAGGCCGTGATCGCCGGGTGATGGCATGCTCTGCGCCATGAGCACGGAGTACGCCATTCCCGCTGAGGTGCCGAGCCCGGAACGTCCGGCACCGCCGGGTGGGCCGCTGGGGAAGTGGTTGCTCGCGGATCGCGTGGCGCCGTCAGGGCCGGAGAGCCACGACTCGCACGCGAAGCCGCACGCGTGGTGGAAGGTCATGACGCTGACCGGCGTCGACTACTTCTCCACGCTGTCGTACCTGCCGGGCATCGCGGCACTGGCCGCGGGAGCGTTGTCACCGCTCGCGACGCTGCTCATCGTGGCGTTGACGCTGCTCGGCATGCTGCCGATGTACCGGCGGGTGGCGCGCGAGAGCCCGAACGGCCAGGGCTCGGTCGCGATGCTGGAGGACCTGCTGCCGTTCTGGCGGGGCAAGGTCTTCGTGCTGGTGCTGCTCGGCTTCGTGGCGACGTCGTGGATCATCACGATCACGCTGTCCGCGGCCGACGCGTCGGTGCACGCGCTGGAGAACCCGTACGTTCCCGAGTCGTTGCGCGGTTACGAGCTCGCGCTGACGATCGTGCTGCTGCTGATCCTCGGCGGCGTGTTCCTGATGGGCTTCAGCGAGGCCGTGGGCGTCGCGATCCCGTTGGTCGCGGTGTTCCTCACCCTGAACGCCGTCCTGGCCGTGGTGGGCCTCGTGGACGTCTTCGCGACGCCGGACGCCCTCGATCGCTGGATCTCCGCGCTGGGGGCGCACGGCGGCGTCTTCGGAGTCGTCGGCCCGGCGATTCTGGCGTTTCCGTTGCTGGTGCTCGGTTTGTCCGGCTTCGAGACGGGCGTCAGCATGATGCCGCTGGTCTCCGCCTCCGGGAAGACGCCGGAGGAGCGCATGGAGAGCCGGGTGCGCAACACCCGCAAGCTGCTCACCACGGCCGCGTTGATCATGTCCGTGTACCTGATCGCGACGTCGTTCATCACGACGGTGCTGGTGCCGCAGGACAAGTTCGCGGAGGGTGGACCGGCGAACGGCCGCGCGCTCGCCTACCTCGCGCACGAGCTGCTCGGCGAGGCGTTCGGCACCGTCTACGACATCAGCAGCATCCTGATCCTGTGGTTCGCGGGCGCGTCCGCGATGGCGGGTCTGATCAACATCGTGCCGCGTTACCTGCCCTCCTACGGCATGGCACCGGAATGGGGCCGCGCGATCCGTCCCGTGGTGATCGTCTACACGATCATCTGCATCATCATCACGATCATCTTCAACGCCGACGTCAACGCGCAGGCCGGCGCGTACGCCACGGGAATCCTGGCGATGATGGTGTCCGGCTCGTTCGCGGTGACGGTGTCGGCGTGGCGCAAGAAGCAGCGCCGAGCCACGATCGGCTTCACCGTGCTGACGCTGGTGCTGGTGTACGCGCTGGTGGAGAACGTGATCGAGAAGCCGGACGGCATCACGATCTCGTTCGGCTTCATCATCGGCATCGTCGTGATCTCGTTGGTGTCCCGCGTCTCCCGCACCACCGAGCTGCGCGTCGACAAGATCAAGTTCGACGAGCAGGCTCGCCGGTTCATCACCGAGACGATCGCGCACGACGACCGGATCACGTTGATCGCTAACCGCCGCCAGGCCGGTGACAGGGCGGAGTACGACGAGAAGGAGAACGAGCAGCGCGGCATGAACCCGGTGCCCGGTACGGCGGACGTGATCTTCCTGGAGATCGACATCGTCGACCCGTCGGCGTTCAGCGACGTGCTGTGCGTGCGGGGCGTGGAGATCGACGGGCATCGCGTGCTGCGCGCCTCCGCTCCGGCAGCGCCGAACGCGATCGCGGCGATCCTGCTGGCGTTGCGCGACTCGACCGGAGTGATCCCGCACGCGCACTTCGAGTGGTCGGAAGGCAATCCGCTCGCGCACCTGTTCCGCTACCTGATCCTCGGTCGCGGTGACACACCACCGGTCGTACGCGAGATCATCCGCTCGGCCGAGGCGGATCCGTCCCGACGGCCACGCGTGCACGTCGGATAGCTGGCAGACTTCCCCCGTACGTCCGACTAATAGGGGGAAGGACGCCATGCATCGCAGGTTTCTGCTCGTCGGTCTCGCTCTCGCACTGGTGGCGGCGGGGATTTCTCCAGCCGCCGCAAGCGAGTCCGCCGAGACGACCGTCCGGCCTGTACGTTCGTGCGCCGATCTGGTGCGCTCGTACGACGTGCCGGACGCTCGCACACGTGTCGCCTCGGCCGTCGTGGTGCCCGCCACCGCAACAGATCCGGAGCACTGCGCCGTCAAGGGAACGATCGAGCCGAACATCGGCTTCGAGCTCAAGCTGCCCACCACGACCTACCGCGGCCGGTACCTGCAGTACGGGTGCGGCGGCTTCTGCGGCGCCGTCATGTTCTTCGGCCAGGTGTTCCCGGAGTGCGGTCCGGCCTTCGGTGACGCGGCCGTGGCGGCGACCGACGACGGCCACGAGGCCCCGCCGGAGTACGTGTTCGACACGAAGTGGGCCGCGAACAACCAGCAGGCCCGCGACGACTACTTCTTCCGCGCACCACACGCGTTGTCGAAGGTGTCGAAGCGGATCATCTCGGTGTTCTACGGCGCCGAGCCGCGCAAGTCGTACTTCAGCGGCTGTTCCAACGGCGGTCGCGAGGCACTCCTGCTGGCCCAGCGCTACCCGCACGACTTCGACGGCATCATCGCGGGGGCGCCGGCGTTCACCTACACCGGCCTGATCGGCTACCAGGCGTGGCTCGCCCGCAACGTGATCCCGCAGGACAAGATCGTCCTCTTGCACGGCGCGGTGATGAAGGCGTGCGACGGCCTGGACGGCCTGGTGGACGGGCAGCTCGAGGATCCCCGGTTGTGCAAGTTCGATCCGGGTTCGCTGGCAGGTCAGCTGACGCCGGACGAGATCGAACGCGCCCGGCGGCTCTACGCCGGACCGGCCGACCACGGCGTGCGTCTCTACCCCGGCGGTCAGGCCTACGGGTCGGAGCTGTCGTGGTCGTCCTGGATCCACCCGTCGCCCCAGTTCGGCGAGGCGATCGCCGCGGGTCTCGCGGACAACGCGTTGAAGCACCTCGTGTACCCGATCGGCAAGCCGCACTCGTCGCTCGCGACGTTCGAGTTCACCGTGCGCGAGTTCCGGCGGCTCGTACCGGAAACGGTGAAGGCGAACGCGATGTCACTGGACCTGCGCGAGTTCCGGCGGTCGGGCGGCAAGCTGATCATCTGGCACGGTGCGGGAGACCAGGCCATTCCGGTGGAGGGCACGCTCGACTACTGGCAGCGGCTGACCGGCGGCCGTACGCCGGACTGGGCGCGGCTGTTCGTCGTGCCGTCGATCTGGCACTGCCAGGGCGGCGACACCCTGACCGACTTCGACCCGTTCAAGGAGCTCGTCTCGTGGGTCGAGGGAGGCCAGGCGCCTCATCGCGTGGTCGCCTCGGGCCGTGACGCTGCGGGCAACGTCGTGCGCACACGCCCGGTGTTCCCGTATCCGTTGCGCGCCAAGTACGACGGCTCGGGATCGGTGGACGACGCGGCGAACTTCGTGGCGGCACCGGGCTTCGGCTTCTCCGACCGGATCAGGTGGGCCGGCGAGGATCTGTACCACCGGCCCGGACCCGTTGCGCCCTAACGGAACTTCTCGACGGCGGCGGTGATGGCCTGACTCATGCCGTTGCCGTCCTTCGCCTGGTGGCCCGCGTCGTTCAGAATCACGAGTTCGGCGTCGGGCCACCGCTTGGCGATCTCCCACGCGGTGGTGAGCGGTCCGCCGAAGTCGTTGCGGCCGTGGATGAGCACGCCCGGGATGCCGTTGAGCTGGTCCAGGTTGTCCATGATGTAGGTCGGCTCGAGGAAGCAGTCGTTGCCCCAGTAGTGCGTGACCGTCCTCGCGAGCCGGTACCGCACGACCGGGTCTTCGTACGGGGTGCCTTCGAAGTCGTTGTCGCCACCGGTGATGGTGGACAGGTCCCACTTGTTCCAGTCCCACGCGGCTTTCTCGCGCACCTGCGGGTCCGGGGAGTTGAGGAGCTTGTTGTAGGCGAGGGCCAGGTTGCCCTTCCGGTCTTCCTCGGGGACGCCGTTCTGGAAGGCTTCGAAGTGGTCCGGGAAGAACATGCCGAGGCCGCGGGTGATCCACTCGATTTCTTCCGGGCGGCCGGCGGTGACCGCTGGGATGACGATCTCGCTGACGCGGTCCGGGTGCTGGATGGCGTAGGCGAGGATGAGGGTGGAGCCCCAGGAGCCGCCTGCCAGCAGCCACTTTTCGATGTTGAGGTGTTCTCGGAGCTTCTCGGCGTCGTTGATCAGGTGCTGGGTGGTGTTGTGCTCCATGCTGGTGGCCGGGTCGCTGACGGGCGGGGTGCTCTTGCCCGTGCCGCGCTGGTCCCAGAGGATCAGGTTCCAGTGGGACGGGTCGAAGTCCTGGCGCCAGCGGGGGTTGGAGCCGGAGCCCGGGCCGCCGTGGAAGACGACCGCGGGTTTGCCGTTCGGGTTGCCGCTTGCTTCCCAGTGGATCTGCTGGTCGTCGCCTACTTCGAGCATGCCTTGGGCGTAGGGCTCCACCTGTGGGTACATGGTGGGGAGGGTATTGGGGTGCGGTGGGTGGTGCCGACCGGATTTCGGTGGCGCTGCGGCGGCCGCCGGTACGCCGACACGCCCACTGCGAAGGCGCGGTGGGCGTGTGCCTGGTGCGGATGAAGTTCGTCGGGGTGTCAGGCCTTCTTCTTCGCGGCGATCTGGTCGATGACCTCGGTCTGCGACACGATGATTTTGCCTGCGAGCGCCTTGGAGCCCACGTGCACGCCCTGGGCCTGGGCGTCCTTGGCCATGTCCACGCCGCTGCGGAGGTGGCGGGAGAGTGCGGCCAGGAAGAGGTCGTCGAACTGCTTGCCCTGGGCTGCCTTCAGGCCTTCGACGTCCTTGGCGGTCATCATGCCCGCCATCTTGTGGGTGGCTTCGGCGTCGTCGCCGGGGATCGGGATGTTCCAGGAGCGCAGGTAGGTGGACATCTGCTCGATCTCGCCGGCTTCGATTGTGGTGATCTTCTCGGCCACGTCGAGCACGAACTGGTCTTTCGAGCGTTCCAGGGCCACCTTGGAGATGTCGATCGTCTGCCGGTGGTGGGGGATCATTCTCAACGAGAATGTCGCATCCGCCTTGTTGGCCGCCGGTTCGCCGGAGCTGGTAGCGCCGCCGACCGCCGAGCAGCCCGTCAGCGCTAGCAGTCCTAGCACGATGATGAGCAGACGCGCACGCATGAAGCCTCCCGTCTTGGTGTTCCCTGACGAGGGATACGGGTGGCCGTTGTGTCCGGTTCAGTGAAACTTCCGGAGCCGGTCAGCTCAGCTCGTTGAGGGCTTTGACCACGCCGAACACCACGTCGGGGTGGCCCAGCGGGAGTGGCGCCGGGATGCGGTCGTCCGGGGCGTCGTGGGTGCGGACCACCACCTGGGCGAACGGTTCGTCGACCTCCACCTCCGGGTCGACCAGCAGGACCGAGCGGACCAGGTCCTCGTGGTGGCGGACCAGGTCGATCACCTCTGCGGCGATCGGGCCGCTGGTGACCACGTCCAGCACGGTGCGGGGGTCGTCGCGGTGCATGCTGAGGACCCTGTCCACTGTGGACTTCCATTCCGGGGCGGCAGGCACCCTGAGCCACACGACGCGCATCCGGTCCGTCAGTTCTCGCCAGGTGGCGGGGATCTCGTCGTGCGAGGCTTCGCCGGCTGGATCGATCACGAGCACCGTTGCCGATCCGGCGGGGCCGTCGGCCACGACACCGGGGCCGGTCGCCCTGGCGGGCTGGTTCAAATCGCGCATGCCCGGGGCTACCCGTTCTGGCGGTGGTTTGCACTCAATACCAGTGGCGTGATTGGTCCTGGGGCAGGCGGGCAGGACCACCTGTGAGCGTGGACTTGTTGACAGCCACCGATTCTTCGTCCGCTTCCGGTGACCGCTTGACCACTTTCCGAACCCAGGTTTATGGTCTAGACCACACCGAAACTGGATCGGCGAGCGATCTAGGTGCTCCCGGTTCCCTCCCCCTGCCATGGGAACGATCCAAGGAGTTCGGACGATGAAACTCACCCGAAAAGCGGCGCTCGTCATGGCCGCGGTCCCTGCAATTGTGTTCATCACGCCGGTCGGTTCGGCGAGTGCGCACGGCTACGTGTCCTCGCCTCCCAGCCGGCAGGCGCAGTGTGCGTCGGGCGCGGTGCAGAACTGCGGTGGTCCCCAGTGGGAGCCGCAGAGCGCTGAAGGCAACAAGGGCCTGGTGACCTGCAGCGGCGAGGATCGCCAGGACTTCGCCGTGCTCAACGACGACAGCAAGCCGTGGCAGGTGACCAACACCGGCACCACCCTGACGATGACCTGGACGTTCACCGCCCGGCACCGCACGCGTGACTACGAGTACTACATCGGCAACACCCGCGTGCACTACGTCGACGGAGGAAGCGCGGCGCCGGTCGACCCGGTTCGGCACACCATCAACCTGAGCGGGTTCTCCGGCCGCCAGAAGCTCCGTGCGGTCTGGAACATCGCCGACACGGTGAAGGCGTTCTACTCCTGCGTCGACCTCAACATCGGCGGGACAGGCGGCAACCCGACCCCGCCGCCGACCACGACCAACCCCACGCCACCGCCTGTTGGCGGCACCTGGGCGGCGAACACGTACTACGCGGTCGGCGCGGCGGTGACCTACGGCGGGTCCTCGTACCGGTGCCGGCAGGCGCACACCTCGCTGACCGGCTGGGAGCCGCCGAACGCGGCCTCGTTGTGGGAGAAGATCTGATCCGATGAGGCGCCTGGTGATCGTGGTCGCGGTCCTGGCGCTGGCGGGGTGCGGTGGAGAGGCGATCGTGCCGGGAGGCCAGTCCGCCCACGGCGGGCACGACGCTGCCTCCACCGCACCACCCGCTCCCGCCGCCAGCGCGAGGTTCAACGACGCGGACGTGATGTTCGCTCAGATGATGGTCGACCACCTGCAGCTCGGCATCAGCCTCTCGCAGCTGGCGCTGGCGAAGGCCACCAAGCAGGAGGCGAAGGACCTCGCGGGCGTGATCGACACGACCCAGCGGGAGGAGCTCGCCATGCTCAAGTCCTGGTTGAAGCTCTGGGGCAAACCGGAGGGTGGCGGTGCGAACCTGCACGCGGCTCACGGTGGCCAGCCGTTGCTCGACGACAAGGTCATCAACGACACCAAGGAGAAGAGCGGAGCCGAGTTCGACCTCACGTTCCTCAACCTGATGGCCGGGCACCAGGGTGCCGCCGTGGAGATGGCCCTCACGGAGAAGAAAGAGGGTTCCAACCCGGAGACCATGGCCTACGCCGAGCGCGTGGCCAGCACCCGGCAGGGCCAGATCGCGCAGATGCTGAAGGTCATCAGCGAACAGTAGGCGTTTGGTCAGCGGCCCGGCGTTCCCTTCCCGGCATGGACGTTTTGATCTCGGGAGCGGGCATCGCGGGGCCCGCACTCGCTCACTGGTTGTCGCGTTTCGGCTTCTCTCCCACGGTCGTGGAACGGGCGCCGTCGCTGCGTGCCGGCGGCCAGGCCGTGGACTTCCGCGGCGAGGCCCACCTGTCCGTGCTCAAACGGATGGGAGTGCTCGACGCGGTGACGGCTGCGAGCGTTTCGTTGCCGGACATGGTGTTCCGCGACCCCTCCGGACGTGAGCGGTGCCGGTTGCCCGCGTCCTTCACCGGTGGCGAAGTGGAGATCCGGCGCGGTGACCTGTCACGGCTGCTGTACGAGGCGAGCGTCTCCGATGCCGAATACGTGTTCGGCGACTGGATCGCCTCCCTGCACGACGATGGTGCAGGCGTCGACGTGACGTTCGCGCACGGACGGTCGCGGCGGTTCGACTTCGTCATCGGTGCGGACGGCATGCGCTCCGGCGTGCGGCGGCTGGTCTTTCCCGAGTACCGGCCGAAGTTCCACGGCTACTACTTCGCCATCTGGGACGCCGACGGCGACGACCGCGACATGACGTGCGCGCCAGGCGTGCTCACCGCGCCCGGCTGGCTGATGTTCAAGTCGTCGATACCGCCGGAGCTGATGCCGGACGCGCTGGTGGCGCCGGGTGTCTACTTCGACTCGATCAGCCAGGTGCGGATGCCGAAGGTCAGCTCGGGACGGGTCACGTTGATCGGTGACGCCGGGTACGGATCGACGCTGGGCGGCATGGGCACCGGGCTCGCGGTCGTCTCCGCCTACGTGCTGGCGGGGGAGATGGCCGCTGGAGGCGATGCCTTCGCCAGGTACGAGGCCCTGATCGGCCCGTACGCGCGGGGCTGCCAGGGCAATCCTGGACCGTTCCTCGCACCCGCGACCAGGCTCGGGATGTGGGTGCGGGACCGGATGTTCGGCTTCCTGCCGAAGGCGCCGCTGTTCGCCAGGATCGACCTCCAGCGGGCGAGCGCGATCAAGCTTCCCGACTACGCGCCAGTTCGCTGAGCGCGTCCTCGACCTGTTGCTTGGCCGCGTTGTGCATCCAGCCGAACCCCAGCTCCTGCTGGGCTTCCCGCAACAGCTGCTCCGCCCTGGCCGGATCGCCCCTGTGCTGGGCGATCTTGGCCAGGCCGGTGTTCGCGAGCGCCCTGGTCGCGGCCAGGCCGGCCTGCGTCGCCATCTCCAACGCCAGCAGGTAGTCGCGCTCGGCCTCGTCCTGGTCGAGGTCGAGCAACCGGTCCGCGCGCCGCCCGCGCAGCTCGGCGAGCTCCTCCACGGCGCCCAGCTCCTCGACGGCCCGCAGTGCCTCGTCGGTGAGGGCCAGTGCCTCGTGCGGGTCTTCGGTGAGGTTGGCCAGCACGTCCAGAACCTGGGCGGAACCCCAGCGTTCACCCAGGTCGTGGAACTGCCGCAGTGCCTCGCGGGACTTCTCGATCGCCGCCGCCCGGTCGCCGTCCGCGGTCCAGCTCAGGTAGGCGCTGCTGAAGCCCAGCAGACCCTTGATCCACGGGTCCTCACTGCTCTCCACCTCGTCGTGCAGCCGGATCCGCGGGGTGCTGGGGTCCGGCGGGCCGGCGAGCATGGCCCACGCGATGAGCACGAACGGTTGCTTGATCGGGCCGCTCAGTTCCCGCAGCTTGACCTGAACCCGCTCTGGCGCAGCCAGCGCCAGCAGAATCGCATACTCCTCTGTGGACTCCTCTGGCACTCGCGCGAGGAGTTTTTCCGCCAGGCCTTGGACTTCCGTTCGGCTGCCCTTCACGTACCAGTACCACGACAGCTCACGCACCAGTTGCAGAGCCAAAGCAGGATCGTGGTCGGTGGCCCACTCGACGGCCTGCATCAGGTTCGCGTGCTCGGCGGTGAGCCGCGCGAACCACTGCACCTGGTTCCGCAGGCGCAGCTCGGGATCCGCGCGGCGGGCCAGCGCGTGGAAGTAGGCGGCGTGCTCGGCGTCGACGCGCTTGTGCTGCGAGCAGAACTCGCGGATGGTCACCAGCATGCGGTAGCGGCCGTCGCTCGCCTCCACCAAAGACTTGTCCACCAACGCTTCCAGCACCTCGATGTCGTGCCGGCAGACCTGCTCGACGGCTTCCAGCGTCGCGCCGCCGCTGAACGTGGCGAGCGACGCGGCGAGATCGCGTTCGTCCGCGTCGAGCAGGTCCCAGCTCCACTCGACGACGGCGCGCAAGGTCTGGTGGCGGGGTGCGGCGGCGCGATTTCCCTTGATGAGCAAGCGGAAGCGGTCGCTCAGCCGGGAGGAGATCTCCTCCGTCGTCAACGTCCGGGTGCGAGCCGCGGCGAGCTCGATCGCCAGCGGCAGGCCGTCGAGCTCGCGGCAGATGTCGACGGTGTGCCGGTCCTGCACGAACGCCGGGTTCACCAGGCGGGCGCGGTCGGTGAACAAGGCCACGCTCTGCTCGGGCTTCAGCGCAGGCACCGGGCACAGCGTCTCGCCGGTGATGCCCAGCGGTTCGCGGCTCGTGGCCAGGACGCGCAACGAAGGACACGTGCTGAGCAGGTGCTGCGCGAGCCGCGCGGCCTCGGCGATCACGTGCTCGCAGTTGTCCAGGATCAGCAGGGCCTCGCGGTCGCGCAACGCCAGCGTGAGCCGGTCCTCCGGCGCGAGCACGGTTTCCTTGAGCCCCAACGCCTGCAGCGTCGCCGCCGGCACGTCCTTCGCCGGTGCCAGATCGACGAAGATCGCGCCAGGACCGGCGGCCTGCAGGGCGAGCCGGGTCTTGCCGGCACCGCCCGGGCCGGTCAGCGTGATCAGCCGCGACGTCAGCGACGCGATCCGCCGCAGTTCCTCCTCCCTGCCGATGAAGCTGGTGAGCTGCGCCGGCAGCTCGCGGTGCGTCTGGCCGCGCAGGATCTGCAGGTGAATCGCACGCAGCTCGTGCGACGGATCGGTGCCCAGCTCCTCCGCCAGCAACGACCGCGCGTCCTCGTACGCCTGCAACGCTTCGGCCTGACGCCCCTGCTGGTTCAGCGCCTGCATCAGGTAACCGCGCAGCCGCTCGTCCAACGGGTGCTGCCGCACCAATGAGGAGATCTCCTGCACGTCGGCCTTGCCGAGCCGGATCCGCGCGGCGATCAGCGCACTGGTTGCCGCCGACCGCTGCTGCTCGAGCCGGGTCACGTGGTCAGGGGCGTCGACGTCGGCGAGCGCAGGACCGCGCCACAGCCCGAGTGCCTCGGCCAGCAGGGATTCCGCCACCTGCGGATCACCCTGCTCCAACGCCTGCCGCCCGTCCGCGGCGAGTGCGGCGAACCTGTGCGCGTCCACCTGGTCCGGTGCCAGGACCAGCCGGTACCCGGCCGGGTGGAACTCGATCAGCGACGCGTCCCCGAGCGCCCGGCGCAGCCGCGACACCTGGCCCTGCAACGCGTTGGCGGCATCCGACGGCGGCTCGGCACCGTAGAGCTCGTCGACCAGCCGGTCGAGCGGGACGATCTCGCCTGCCCGCATGGCCAGCAGCGCGAGCAGGGTGCGCGGCCGCGGCCCACCCACCGCGACCTTGCCGTCCGGGGAGTGCGCTTCAACTGGGCCGAGAATGCCGACGTGCACGGTGTCAGCGTACGAACCGGCCGGGACTCGTACCCAGGACACGGCGAAAGTGGCGAGTCAGGTGCGACTGGTCGTGGAACCCGGCCAGCACCGCCGCCTCTGCCGCCGGACGTCCCTCCACCAGATACCCGCGCGCAAGATCCACGCGGCGCCCGGTCAGATACCGGTGCGGCGGCAGCCCGAACCGCCTGCTGAACGCCCGCACCAGATGCGTCGGGCTGGACTGCAGCTCCACCGAGGCCTCGGCGAGCGTGATCCCGGCGGGCAGCGACGCGTCCAGCAGCTGCCGCAACCGATCGGCCAGCGTCGGATCCGCGTGCACGGCGGGCGACGTGCCCGCGAAGCGGTGCCGGAGCCGTTCGGTGATCAACGCCAGCCGGCTGGACGCCTCGAACGGGTCGTCCAGCGTCACGTGCAGCTGGTGGACCCGCTGCCGCAACAGGGGATCGACGAGCATCGGCGTGTCGACGGCCTTGCCGATCAGGTCTGACGGTAGCGCCGAACTGTCGAGGTACAGCACCCGCTTGTGGAAGCCGGTCGGATGCGCGGACCGCCCGTCGTGCGGCACGTGCGGCGGCAACAGCGTGACGCCGGAAACGAGAGCGCCGTGCTCGTGCCGGTCCAGTTCGTAGCGCACGGCACCCGTGTCGATCAGCATCAACGTCCACGCGTCGTGCGTGTGCGCCGGGTAGACGTGAGTGGTGAAGGAGGCGTGGAAGACCTCCTTGATGCCTTCCACCGCCGGCTTCCAGGCGGCGACGCTCATGTCAGAAACGTACAAGACCCCCATCCCGAATGCCCGCGATCGTGGGTACATGTTCGACACCAAGATCGCTGTGTTGCTGCGCGACGACCTGGCCGGATGGCAGGCGCTGAACGTGACCGCCTTCCTCGTGAGCGGGCTGCCCGACGAGCTCCGCGGCGAGCCGTACGTGGACGCCGACGACGTCAACTACCTGCCGATGTTCCGCCAGCCCGTCGTGGTCCTGCAGGGCGACCAGGAGCTGCTCAGGAAGGCCCACGAGCGTGCGCTGAACCGCAACCAGCCGATGGCGATCTTCACGGCGGACCTGTTCGCGACGGGCAACGACGCCGACAACCGTGCCGCGGTGCGCAAAGTCCACACGCAGGACCTCGACCTGGTCGGGATCGCGGTGCACGGCCAGAAGAACGCCGTCGACAAGATCTTCAAGGGCGCCCGCATGCATCCGTGATCGACTTCGAACCATGTCGGTCGGTACGCGTGAGCTCTGGAGCATTGCGCACCCGACGGTGATGATGCCGTCTCGTCGCAGGCGCATCACCGAGGTCAGCGCGGCCGCCGGAAACGCGCTTCAATTCTGACCGTGATCAAGCTGCTCCGGATGGCCGTGTTCCTGCTGGTTCTTTCGGCGGAGGTCTACCTGATCGTGGTGCTGGGGGACCGGTTCCGTCCCGTCAACCACTTCAGCTACTTCACCGTGCTGTCGAACGTGTTCGCGGCGTGCGTGGCGTTGCTGGGGGTGTTCAGACCGGTCTCCCCGCAGATCAGGGGCGCGGCCGTGCTCTACATGACCACCACGGGGATCGTGTACGCGGTCCTGCTGCAGGGCGTCGACGTGCAGACACCCGCCTATGCGAACTGGGTGCTGCACGTCGTCGTCCCGATCCTGGTCGTCGTGGAGTGGCTGATCGCGCCGGAACGAACTACGAGAGTGTGGATCTGGCTGTCGTTCCCGCTCGCCTACCTGATCTACACGCTGGTCCGCGGGCCGATCGTGGGCTGGTACCCGTACCCGTTCCTCGACCCGCGCCCACGTGGGTACATGGACGTCGCACTGACCTGCGTGTCCGTTGCCGTGATCCTCGGTGCGCTGGCGCTCTTCGTCTCGTGGGCTGGTGCGAAATTGGCCCAGAAAAACAGCGCTGTCTTGTCCCATGACTAGGGCCAATCATCGCCCTACGGTCTAGTCATGACCAGGCGACTCGCGTACGCGCAGCTGACGAACTCCATCGGTGACGGCGGGTTTCTCGTCGTTTCGGCGTTGTACTTCACCCAGATCGTCGGCCTGGGCGCGGCACGGGTCGGGCTCGCCCTGACCCTCGCGTGGGGCGTCGGTGCCGTCGCCGGCGTCGCGCTCGGACACGTCGCCGACCACCTCGGCCCGCGCACCACCGCCGTTGTGCTCGCGAGTGCCACCGCGGTGAGCATCTCGATCCTGCTCCTCACCCGGAACTTCGTGGCGTTCGTGCTGGTCATGTGCCTGTACGCGAGCTTCCAGAGCGGCCTGCAGGCGTCGCGGCAGGCTCTGCTCGCCGGCCTCACGACGCCGGAGGAACGGACACGAGCCCGTGCGCGGATCCAGTCCACGGCCAACGCGGGCATCGCGATCGGCGCGGCGATGGGCGGGTTCGCGTTGCACCTCGGCACCGAGGCCGCCTACACGGCCGTGTTCGTGCTCGACGCGCTCAGCTTCCTCGCCGCGGCAGCGATTCTGGGCACGCTGCCGGAGACCGCGATGACCCGTGCCAAGGGCAGGTTCGACGTCCTGAAGGACCGCCCGTACGCGCTGATCACGTTGATCAACGCGGTGATGCTGCTCTACATGCCGCTGCTGAGCCTGATCATCCCGCTGTGGATCGTGCAGCGGACCGAGGCACCGGCGTGGCTCGCCGCCGCACTGCTGGTGCTCAACACCGCTGCCGTCGTGCTGTTCCAGGTGCGGATCGCCAAGCGCGCCACCGGTCTCGGCGAGGCGTCCAGGCTCGTGCGGCACGCCGGGCTGATCATGCTCGCGTCCTGCGCGGTGTTCGCGGTGACGGCGTTCAGCTTCGGCGCCTGGCCCGCGGCGGCGTTGCTGATCGCGGCCGCCGCGCTGCAGGTGCTCGGCGAGATGTTGCTCGCCTCCGGGGCGTGGGAGATCAGCTTCTCCCTCGCGCCCGCCGACCGGCAGGGCCAGTACCAGGGCTTCTTCGCGACCGGCACCGCGGTCGCGCGCATGGTCGGCCCCGCGCTGCTCACCACCGTCGTGCTCGGCTGGGGCACGATCGGCTGGCTCGTGGTCGGCGGGCTGTTCGTCGTCGCCGGCTACGCGATGGGACCTGCGGTGCGCTGGGCCCGCGAGAAGAACTCCACCAGCTCCGGCGCCATGACGGACGGCCTGTACATGTGCGTCTGACCCGGCAACGTCCGGTACTCCACGTCTTTCCCGAGCACCTCCGCGACGTTCTTCATGGTGTTGCGGAGGTACTGGGGGCTCTTGCCGCCGTCCATCGCGAGCGTCGGCACCTTGACGTTCCAGCGGTCGGTCGGCAGCGGCGAGCCGCGGCCGTCGTCGCCGAGGATGGTCAGGTCCCACGGCAGCGTGTGCGCGACGAGCTTCAGCTTCTTCCACATCGGGGTCAGCTTCATGATCGCGACCCCGAAACCGGGCACACCGACGATCTTCATGAACGTCGAGAGCATCCCGGAACGGTCGCCCCGAGCGAGCATGTCGTTCATCTGCTCGACGATGTCGGCGGGCCGTGGCTTGTACGTGTCGTCCACGACGAACGGCGTCTCGTAGAGAGCGAGCCGTGAGATGCCCGGCAGCCGTGACGCGGCCTCCATCGCCAGGACCGCTCCCGAGGACACACCGAACACGAAGGCGCTGCCGCCGGCTTCCTTGATCAGCGCGTCGATGTCCTCGACCTCGCGCTCCAGGGACCACGGCGTCGCGCCGTCGCCGGTCTCGCCGCGGCCGCGCCGGTCGTAGGTGTAGACGGTGAAGTTCTTGTCCAGCACGGACGCCAGCTCGGTCGTCGGCCCGAACTTCCGGTGGCACATCGCGCCGTCCACGAGGATCAGCGCGGGTCCGGAACCGGTGATCGAGTACGCGATCTCGGTGCCGTCGGCGGAGGTCGTGAGGCGCGTCATTTCTGCTCTCCCAGGGTGATGTCGAGGAAGCTCTGCCAGTCCTGCTCGGACTCGTCGCCGGAGAAGACGTGGTGTGCGGCGATCATCGGACCGTGGAAGCCGCGCAGGAAGCGGTACATGCCGCGTTCGGTGCGCAGTCCGAGGGTGTGCGCGTTGCGGTGGTACTCGACGGCGCCTGAGAGCTTCTCCGCGAGCGCCTCGTCGAGCGTCTTCCAGGCCGCGTCCCAGTCGCTGATCATCGGCCCGAACACCGTGAGCGGGCGGGCGGTCCGGCCGGGGAAGTGGTGCAGGTACTCGACCAGCGTCCGCCAGAACAGCGCGCCACCGAGCTTCATCGCCTCGAACTCGTCGGCCCAGTCGTCGCCGGGCAGGAAGCCGCTCGTGACCATCCGCAGCACGGTGCTGCCGTGGTCGCGGCCCTCGACCATGAACTCGTAGGCGATGAACCGGCCGTCGGGTTCCACGCCGCTGTCGTGCTTGAAGTGGTGGGGCGGGTCCCACGCGGTGATCTCGTGCGTCGGCCGGTACTCGCCGAACGCGAGCTTGACCTGGCCGTCCTCCACCTCGTTGCGACCCATGAACCACGAGTCGATACCGGGACCGGTCGCGATGGCCTCCCAGACGTCCTCGACGGACGCCGGCACCTCGATCTCCTCAGTGCCCTCGAACCCGTGGCCCATCAGTTCTCCCCTCCTGGCTTCGTGGATGGTCCCATCCTGGCGCCGACGACTCTTTTAGTCAAGACAGTCCTTCTAGTCTTGACAAAAAAAGTTGTCGGTGGTTCCGTTCTCGCCACCAACTTCGTCAGGAGGAACCCATGTCCCGCATCGCGTGTGGTGTCGTCGCCGGCCCGCTCTACCTCGTGGTCGGCTACGCCCAGGCCTTCACCCGCGAGGGCTTCGACCTCTCGCGGCACCCGTTCAGCATGCTCAGCCTCGGTTCGCTCGGCTGGATCCAGATCGCGAACTTCGTCGTGAGCGGCGCGTTGTTCGTCATCGCCGCCACCGGCATGGCGAAGCACACCAAATGGGGCGCGCGGCTCATCGGCCTGATGGGCGTGGGGATGATCCTCGGCGGGGTCTTCGTCGCCGATCCCGGGCTGGGCTTCCCGGCAGGCGCACCGGAGGGGCCACCGTCGTCGATGTCCTGGCACGGCGCGTTGCACGCGGTGGCGTTCGGACTCGCCATGATCGGCTGGATCGGGGCGTGCTTCGTGTTCGCGCGTAGGCTCGGGGGATGGCTGGCGGTGATGAGCGGCCTGACGGGCGTGCTCCTGATGGTGCCGATGGCGTTCCTGGGCAACCCGTCCGGCACCGTGCTGCTCTACGTGGTGGCGACGATCGGCTGGCTGTGGACCTCGGCCGTGTCCCTGAAGCTGAGCCGGTCTGCCTGCTCGAACTGATCTGCCCCGAGTGCGGGCGCGTCACCACCGACGAGGACGCGCCCGGTTGTGCGGCCTGCCTTCAGACGAGCTGATGGGCGTGCATCTTGCTGATGTCGTAGGACACCCCGCAGAACGTGCACTGCAGCCCGTACCTGCTGCTGATGGTGAACAGCGGGATGAAGAAGATGGTGGGCTTCGTGTAGCGCCGGAACAGGTTGTGCGCGGCCTGGTGGTGGCAGTGCCCGCACACCAGTGACAGCATCCGCAGCTGCTCGATCGTCGTCCGCCAGCCGAAAATGACCATCTGCGCTCCCTGGGTTGGCTGTCCCTTTGACGTCTGACGTCCTGTTCGAGTTGCAGTGAGCCCGGCATCTTCAGAAGCTGCACAGGTGGACGACCTGCTGCGGCCATGGCAAGCCTGCGACGCTCCGATCATCCTGGCCGCGGCCGCCGAGCCCGGGATGGACCGCCAGTTCACCGCTCCGGTGGACTCGCTGGCCGCCGCCGAGGAGTGGATCGCGCTGTGCACGGCCCGGCAGGTCCAGGGTGGCGCGTACGCCTTCGCCGTGCTGGACGACGGCGTACCCGTCGGGAACGTCACGGTGTCGAACGTCGAACTCCGCCACCTCACCGGGTGGGTGTCGTACTGGGTGCTGTCCGAGGCGCGCGGCAAGGGGCTGGCCACGAAGGCCTGCCGGGAGGTCAGCGAGTTCGCGTTCGCGGAGCTGGGGCTCTTCCGGCTGGAGCTCGCGCACCGGCTGGACAACCCCGCGTCCTGCCGGGTGGCGGTGGGCGCCGGGTTCGGGGCGGAAGGTGTGGAACGGGCCAAGCTGCTCTACGACGGGGTGCGGTACGACACCGAGACCCATGCCCGGCTCGCGACTGATCAGTTCTGAGGTTCGCTTCCGGGGCAGCCGGGTAACCGGCTGTGCATGAGCGACGTGCAGGACGAGCTGCTGCGGACGCTGACCAAAGTCGCGAACGCCTTGCGCAGCGCGGAGATACCGTTCGCCCTGACGGGCGGATGCGCGGGTTATGCACGCGGTGGGCCGGCGAGCGAACACGACGTGGACCTGCTGGTGCGTGAACAGGACGCGGCCGAGGCGGTCCGCGTCCTCGTGCAGCGCGGCCTGCGAGCCGCGGAGCCCCCTGAGGACTGGCTGCTGAAGGTCTACGACGGCGACTCGCTGGTGGACCTGCTGTTCCGGCCCAACGAGCGCCCGGTCACCGACGAGATCCTTGCCATGGCCGAGGAGCTTCCCGTCGGTTCGGTCGTGCTGCCGGTGATGCCGGCGACGTTCGTGCTGAGCAGCAAGCTGCTGGTGCTGGACGGGCACCGCTGTGACTTCAGCGAGCTGCTGCCGTTCGCCCGCGCCCTCAGAGAGCAGATCGACTGGGACCAGGTGCGCGAGGAGACCAAGCACTCCCCGTACGCGGAGGCGTTCCTGGTGCTCATCGAACGCCTGGAGATCATCGGGAGGGGCAATGGAATCCGAGCAGTACCTCGCGGCAAACCTGCGTAGGGCGATGGCGGAGGACCCCAGAACGGCCGAGCTCGGCGTGCGGGTCACCGTGCGCGGTGATCACGTGATGCTCTCCGGCGACGTGGCGTGCGCGGAACGGCGGAAGGCGCTCGAAGAGGTGCTGCACGAGGCCGCGCCCGAGCTGAAGATCTTCAACGACGTGCGGGTGACGCCGGCTGGAGAACCGGAGGGTGAGGAGGACCTGCGATGATCCGGATCGCAGCTGTCGGCGACATCCATCTCGGCGAGGACATGCGCGGCAGGCTCCGCCCGGCCCTCGAGAAGGTCGGTGAGCACGCGGACATACTGCTGCTGGCCGGTGACCTGACTCGGCACGGCACGGTCGCCGAGGCGCAGGTGGTCGCCGAGGAGTTCGCGGACCTGCCGGTGCCCGTCGTCGCCGTGCTCGGCAACCACGACCACCAGGACGACAAGCCCCTCGAAGTCACCAAGACGTTGCAGGACAAGGGCATCCACGTGCTGGAGGGCACGACGTTCGAGGCGCGGATCAACGGCTGCACCCTCGGCGTCGCGGGCGTGAAGGGCTTCGGCGGCGGGTTCGCGGGCAAGTGCGGGAGCGCGTTCGGTGAGCGCGAGATGAAGGCGTTCATCCAGCACACCTGTGACATCGCGGAGACCCTGGAGCAGGCACTGTCCGAACTGGACACGGACATCAAGGTGGCGCTGACCCACTACGCGCCGGTGCCGGACACGTTGCGCGGAGAGCCGCCGGAGATCTACCCGTTCCTCGGCTCGTACCTGCTGGGCGAGGCGATCGACTCGACCGGCACGCATCTCGCCATCCACGGGCACGCGCACTTCGGCACCGAGCAGGGCATGACACCGGGCGGGGTGCGGGTCCGCAACGTGGCGCAGCCGATCATCCGGTCCGCCTACACGGTCTACGTGATGGAAGGTGCGAACGCATGACCGTCGGTGACTTCATCGTTGGACGGTTGCGCGACTGGGGCGTCAAGCAGGTGTTCGCGTATCCGGGCGACGGCATCAACGGGATCGTGGCCGCGTTCGGCAAGGCGGACAACGATCCGAGGTTCATCCAGACGCGGCACGAGGAGATGGCCGCGTTCGCCGCGGTCGGCTACGCGAAGTTCAGCGACGACGTCGGTGTGTGCCTGGCGACATCGGGCCCAGGCGCGATCCACCTGCTCAACGGCCTGTACGACGCGAAGCTCGACCACGTTCCGGTCGTCGCGATCGTCGGACAGACCGCCCGCACCGCGCAGGGCGGCAGCTATCAGCAGGAAGTCGACCTGCACTCGTTGTTCCGCGACGTCGCCTCGTACCTGGTCGACGTGACAGTGCCGGAACAGCTGCCGAACGCGCTGGACCGCGCGATGCGCACGGCACAGGCCGATCGCGCGCCGGCCGTCCTGATCATCCCGAACGACGTGCAGGAGCAGGAGTACGAGCCGCCCAAGCACGAGTTCAAGTACATCCCGTCGAGCCCGCCGTCGCGGTCCTCCTCGTGTGTCGTCCCGGCGAACGACGAGGTGCGGCGCGCGGCCGACGTGCTGAACAGCGGGTCGAAGGTCGCGATCCTGATCGGTCAGGGTGCCCGCGGTGCGGCTTCGGAACTGCGCGAGGTCGCTGACCTGCTGGGTGCCGGTGTCGCGAAGGCGTTGCTGGGCAAGGACGTGCTGCCCGATGACCTGCCGTACGTGACCGGGTCGATCGGGTTGCTCGGCACGCGGCCGTCGTACGAGCTGATGCGCGACTGCGACCGGCTGCTGATCGTCGGATCGAACTTCCCGTACTCGCAGTTCCTGCCGAAGTACGGTGCCGCCCGCGGCGTGCAGATCGACGTCGACGGTCGCGCGATCGGCATGCGCTATCCGACCGAGGTCAACCTCGTGGGCGATGCGCGGGAGACGTTGCGGTCGCTGATCCCGTTGCTGGAGCGCAAGACCGACCGCTCGTGGCGGCACACGATCGAGGCGAACGTCGAGCGCTGGTGGGAGGTCGTGGAACGGCAGGCCGCCGTGCCCGCCGACCCGGTCAACCCGATGCTGATCGTCTCGGAGCTGTCGAAACGACTGCCCGCCAACGCGATCGTCACCGCGGACTCGGGTTCCGCCACCAACTGGTACGCGCGGTTGCTGCGCATCCACGGCAACGTGCGGTCGTCGTTGTCCGGCACGCTGGCCACGATGGGGTGCGCTGTGCCGTATGCGTTGGGTGCCGCCTTCGCTCAGCCCACACGCCCGTTGATCGCGTTGGTCGGCGACGGCGCGATGCAGATGAACGGCATGGCGGAGCTGTTGACGTTGAAGCGTTACGGCATCCGATGCGTCGTGTGCGTGTTCCACAACAACGACCTCAACCAGGTCACGTGGGAGCTGCGCGCGATGGGTGGCGCGCCGAAGTTCGAGGAGTCGCAAACGCTGCCCGACCTGTCGTACGCGGCTTACGCGCGGTCGATCGGCCTGCAGGGCATCGAGGTCGACTCGCCGGACCAGCTCGGCCCGGCCTGGGACACGGCCCTGGCGTCCGAGGGCACGGTGGTGCTCGACGTGCGCTGCGACCCGAACGTGCCGCCGATCCCGCCGCACGCGACGTTCGACCAGATCAAGGACATGACCGAGGCTGTGCTGCGCGGCGACCCCGACGCGTGGGAGGTGCTGCGCCGCGGCCTGCAGACCAAGATCCAGGAGTTGTTGCCGTGAAGCTCGGCTATTTCCTTTCTTCAGAAGAACACGGCCCGCGTGAGCTCGTCCGGCACGCCAGGATGGCCGACGATCACGGCTTCGAGGCGCTGTGGATCTCCGACCACTACCACCCGTGGAACGACGAGCAGGGCCAGTCGCCGTTCGTGTGGGGCACGATCGGCGCGCTGTCCGAGACCGTGTCGCTGCCCATCACGACCGCAGTCACCTGCCCCACCCTCCGCATCCACCCGGCCGTGATCGCCCAGGCCGCGGCCACGGCGGCCGTGCAGTGCGAGGGCCGCTTCGTGCTCGGCGTCGGCAGCGGCGAGGCGCTGAACGAGCACGTCCTGGGCACGCACTGGCCGTCCGCGGAGGTGCGGCTGGAGATGCTGGAGGAGGCGATCGGCCTCATCCGCACGTTGCACCAGGGCGACGAGGTCACGCACCACGGCAAGCACTACACGGTCGAGAACGCCCGCGTCTACACGCTGCCCGAACGCCCGGTGCCGATCTACGTGTCCGCGTTCGGTCCCAAGGCGGTCAAGCTCGCGGCCCGGTGCGGCGACGGCTACATCTGCGTGGGCCCGTCCGGTGACCTGGTGCGGCAGTACCGCTCAGAAGGCGGGCGCGGACCGGCGCAGAGCGGCCTGAAGGTCTGCTACGCGGAGTCCGAAGAGGACGCGGTGAAGACCGCGCACCGCCTGTGGCCCAACGACGGCCTGCCCGGCGAGCTGGCGCAGGTGCTGCCCACACCGCGCCACTTCGAGCAGGCGTCCGAACTGGTCACGCCCGAGATGATCCGCTCGTCGATTCCGTGTGGCCCGGATCCGGAGAAGTACGCGGAGAAGATCAAGGAGTTCGCCGACGCCGGGTTCGACGAGGTCTACGTGCAGCAGATCGGGACCAACCAGCAGGAGTTCTTCGAGTTCTGGGCCAAGGAGGTCACGCCGTTGATCGATGTTTAGACGCAGGTGCGCAGGGCATCCGGTCCTATGAGGAGATTCCTGCGCGAGCACAGCCTGACGCTCGTTTTCGCCGGGCTTTTCCTCGCGGCGCTGGTCGGCCAGCTGTTCACGGGCCACGCCGACTACAACGAGCGTCAGGCCGCGCTGGGGCAGCCGTTGCTGTCCCTGGGGTCCTACCTGTTCTCCGCCGACTACCTGGTCGACGTCACGGAGAACTGGCAGTCCGAGTACCTGCAGTTCTTCCTGTACGTCACCGCCACCGTCTGGCTGATCCAGAAGGGTTCGCCCGAGTCCAAGCCGGCGGGCAAGGTCGGTCACGAGAGCGACGAGGAACAGCAGGTCGGTCAGTACGCGACCGAGTCGTCGCCGACGTGGGCGCGCGCGGGAGGCTGGCGCACCGCGGTGTTCTCGAAGTCGCTGGGACTGGCGATGCTGGTGTTGTTCCTGTTCTCCTGGTCCATGCAGTGGGTCGCCGGCTGGTACGCCAACAACTCCGACCCGCTGGCCGAGAAGATGGGCCTGTTCCAGTACTTCCTGAGCGCCGACTTCTGGAACCGGTCGCTGCAGAACTGGCAGTCCGAGTTCCTCGCGATCGCGTCGATGGCGATTCTCAGCGTCTACCTGAGGCAACGCGGCTCGCCCGAGTCGAAACCGGTGGGTTCGGCTCACTCGGTGAGTGACGAGTCTGGCTAGGTCAGGCAGAATCAGCGGCATGACCACCAGAAAGGGCCATGCCGCGTAGGCGCCCCGCACAGGTCCGCGCACAGCTGCCGTTCCGGCGGCCGCAGCCGGTCCGTCAGATTCCGCGTGTTGCCGCACTCACGACCCGCTCCACAGCTGAGCTCGAACGCGCGCGCTTCCGTCCTGGCAGAACCGCTGAAGCCCTCGAGGGCTGGGCTCGGTTCGTGCGCGGCCCGTCGGCCGCCATCGCCCGCTACAGGATCGAACCGAATCCATGTCCGTGTTGCGACGATGACGATCCAGCCGTGGGACGCGCATTCCTTTGCACGGTGCTGAACACCTTGCCCGCCAAGGCGGCCCGCGAGTTGCTCGAACTCGTCCATCCGCTCGACCAGCTCTACCTCGCCCGCTCGTCGCGGACCCCGGAGCACGCCGAGCTGCGCGCTCTCCTCACCTGCCGATGAGAAAGCGCGGCGGGACGTGTTGTCCCGCCGCGCCCTTCTACAAGGCAGCGCGACCACCTTCTCGGGCCGTCGCCACCGCCTCTACGCGAGGATCTCGCCGACCGTGCCGGCACCCACGGTCTTGCCGCCCTCGCGAATCGCGAAGCCGAGCCCGGTGTCCATCGCCACCGCCTTGCCCAGCTCCACCGTGACCTCGACGGTGTCTCCCGGCATCGCCGGCGCGCCGTCCGCCAGCTCCACCACGCCGACGACGTCGCCGGTGCGGAAGTGGAACTGCGGCCGGTAGTTCGACGCGATACCGGTGTGCCGGCCGCCCTCCGCGTGGGACAGCAGGTACACCGACGCGCGGAACCTCGTGTGCGGCGCCACGCTGCCCGGCAGGGCCAGCACCTGGCCGCGCCTGACCTCGCCGCGACGGACACCGCGCAGCAGCACCGCGGCGTTGTCTCCCGCCTGGGCCTGTTGCATCGGCTTGCCGAACGTCTCGATGCCCGTGGCGACCGAGGTCACCGCGGAACCGAGACCGACCACCTCGACCGCGTCGCCGAGGCCGAGGACACCGCGCTCCACCGCGCCGGTCACGACGGTGCCGCGACCGGTGATGGTCATGACGTTCTCGATCGGCATCAGGAACGGCCCGGAGAGGTCCCGGACGGGCACCGGTACGTGCGCGTCCACGGCCTCCAGCAGCGACACCACCGAAGCGGTCCACTCCGGGTCGCCCTGCAACGCCCGCAGACCGGACACGCGGACCACCGGCGTGGCGTCGCCGTCGAAGCCGTAGCGGGAGAGCAGGTCGCGGATCTCCAGCTCCACCAGGTCGAGCAGCTCCGGGTCGCTCACCGCGTCGGCCTTGTTCAGCGCCACCACCACGTGCGGCACGCCCACACGGCGCGCCAGCACCACGTGCTCGCGCGTCTGCGGCATCGTGCCGTCCTCTGCGGACACCACGAGGATCGCGCCGTCCAGCTGCGCCGCACCCGTGATCATGTTCTTCACGTAGTCGGCGTGGCCGGGCATGTCGACGTGCGCGTAGTGACGCGTGGGCGTCTCGTACTCGACGTGCGCGATGTTGATCGTGATGCCGCGGGCCAGCTCCTCCGGCGCGCGGTCGATGCGGTCGAACGCGGTGAAGGTGGTGCCCGACGGGTCCATTTCGGACAGAACCTTGGTGATGGCGGCCGTCAGCGTGGTCTTGCCGTGGTCGACGTGACCCATGGTGCCGATGTTGAGGTGCGGCTTGGCGCGCACGAACTCCTGCTTCATTTCCCTTGTCCTCGAAGCTGCAGCTGGGATCTCAGAACCCGTGGATCGCTACCACCCTCCTCCAGCGGTCCTGAAGGAGAGGACTGGAGAAGGGTCAGATTCGGGCGCCGGCCAGCTGTGCCGAGGCAACGGCGAGCGCGCCCGCAGGAACACCTGCGCACGTGTTGAGCTCAGCCGTCAGGAACATGCCGTGATCGTGACAGACCTACGGATTCGCTGTCATCCGGTTTTCCGCGAGCCTGATCAGCGCACGGGCGGCGGGGCTGTGCGGACCGGCGGAACGCCACGCGAAACCGAGCCGGCTCCACGGCGACGGGTCGGTGATCCGCACCGCGTGCAGCTCGGAAACCATCGACAACGCCAGGATCGCCGGGCCGAGCCCGCGCTGGGCCAGCGTGATCACCATCGGTGGCGCCGAAGCCTCGAACGCGATCCGCGGCTGCCGTCCGCCGCAAGCCGCGTCCAGCGCCCCGCGCAACCCCGTCCCCGGTGGCAGGCTGATCAACCCGCGCGTCAGCAGCTCATCCAGCGACACGGATTCCCTGCCGTACCAAGGATCCGAAGCGGACACCGCGACCACGAGCGGCTCGTCGGCCAGTACCCGGACTGCCAGCCCTTCAGGCGTCGAACCGGCGTACCCGACCAGAGCGAAGTCCAGTTGACCGTCCAGAAGGGACGCGATCAGAGAATCGGAGTTGGCCTCCACCAACGTGATCTCGACGTCAGGGTGCAGCGAGTGGAACGAGGAAAGCAACTCCGGCAGGTCCATGATCCCGCACGACACGACCATCCCGACGCGCACGGCACCACGCACCAGCCCGGCCATCTCCTCGACGGTCCGCCGCGCGGACTCCACCGACCGCAACGCCGCCCGCGCCAACGGCAACACCGCCGCGCCGACGTCGGTCAGCGTGACCGTGCGCCCCGACCGGTCCAGCAGGTCGTGCCCGAGCTCCCGCTCCAGCCGCCGGATCTGCGCACTCACCCCCGGCTGCGCGACGTGCACCCGTTCGGCGGCCCGCGTGAACGAAGCCTCCTCCGCGACCGCGACGAAGTACTCCAGCTGGCGAAGCTCCATAACCAACGATTATAGAAGCAAGCACAACTAGATCTTGGACATATAACCGCAGCACAACCATGCTGAAGTCATGCAGATCTTCCACCCCGGTGACACCGGCTACGACGAGGAACGCGGCGGCTTCCAGACCGGACTCCGCCATGAACCGCAGGTCATCTTCGCTGTGGAGAGCGCGAAGGACGTCGAAGAAGCCCTGCGGTACGCGGAAACCCACGGCCTCGACCACGCCGTCCAAGCCACCGGCCACGGCCTGATCACCACGACCACCGGCGTTCTCATCTCCACCAAGCGCATGAACGCGGTCGAGGTGGATGCGGAAACCAGGACCGCGCGGGTGGAAGCGGGCGCGATCTGGCAGCAGGTGCTCGACGAGGCAGCACCGCACGGCCTCGCTCCGCTCAGCGGCGACGCGAGCGACGTCGGTGTGGTCGGCTACACCCTCGGTGGCGGCTACAGCGTGCTGGCGCGCGAGTTCGGCTTCGCGAGCGACCGCGTCCGCGCCACCGAGACGGCCGGCGACGTCGTCACCGCGCTGGAGTTCGAGCTCCTGCCGATCGACCTGGTCCACGCGGGTGAGCTGTACTTCGACGTCACCCACGCGGAAGCGGTCTTCGAGGCCTTCCACAAGTGGGAGCTGCCGGACCACGTCACGGCGTCGCTGACGACCATCGCCTTCCCCGCCGGTTTCCCCGGACCGCTCGGTGGCCGCAGCGTCGTCCGGGTGACCTGCGCGAGCACTCAGCCGTTCGACATCGACCACCTCCGCGTGGCACCGAGGCTGATCGAGGAGTTCGGCCGGAAGCCGTTCGCGGCGGCGGGCAAGCCACTGCCACCGCACACCTACCAGGGCGACAACGTCCTGCTCAGCGACCTGCCGCTGGACGCGCTGCACCGCGTCCGGGAGAAGGCGGCCAACGCGGAGGTGCCGGTCTTCCTCGGCCTCATGCCGCTCGGTGGCGCCCTCACCGCGAACGCCACCCACCTCCTCAAGCTGATCTCGCCGCAGCTCGGCGCAGAAGCGTCGCACGCTGAGGTGTTCGACGAAGTGCGATCGTTCGTCGTGGGCAGTGCGCGAAATTTCCGTTACGCCGTAGGCTGACCGATATGACCACAGTGGTTCTCGTGGAGGACCACGACATGGTCGCCGAGGCGATCGGGCTGGCGCTGGAACGTGCCGGGATCGAGGTGGTCGCCCGCGCGACCACCGTCGCGACCGCGCTCACGGACACCCGCCGGGCCAGGCCCGACATCGTCCTCCTCGACCGCAGGCTGCCCGACGGCGACGGCACCACGCTCATCCCCGAGCTCGTCAAAGGGGGTGCCAGGGTGCTGGTGCTGACCGGGGAGGCCACCGCGTCGGTCGCCGCCCGCGTCGCCGAGGCCGGTGCCGCCGGGCTGATCCTCAAGTCCGCGCGGCTGGACGAGCTGGTCGAGGCCGTCCGCAGGGTCGCGGACGGCGAGGTGGTGTTCGACCCGAAGCTGCTCGCGGGTGTGCTGGACCGGCTCACCGGCCGGGTCAGGATCGCCGGCACCACCCTCACGGCCCGCGAGCAGGAGACGTTGTTGCTGCTCGCGGACGGTGCGGGCACCGAACAGATCTCCAGCAGGCTCGGCGTCGCCCGCAACACCGCGCGCAACCACGTCCAGCGCGTGCTCGACAAGCTCGGTGCCCGGTCGAAGCTGGAGGCGGTGTCGATCGCCCGCCGCGAAGGCCTGCTGGACTGATGCAGATGCACCAGACGGCTTGGTTGGCCTGCGTCTGCCCCCGGCAGCCTGGTTGAGGCACTGTGCAGCAGTGGCCACGAGCTCGCTCACCGAAGCTGTGTTCTCGCTGCCGGAGGTCGACCGGCGCGGCGGCGTGGCACTCGCCCGCGACTTCGCCCGCCGCGCCGCGTCCGTCTGCGGTTACCTCGGCTGCCACGAGGACGTCGTGGTGGTGGTCAGCGAACTCGCGACCGACGCCGTCCGCCACGGCAGCGGCCGCCCGCTCGTGCGCATCCTCGGCGGCAGGGACCGGCTGCTGGTCGAGATCGTCGACACCGCCTGGCCGCGGCTGCGTGACTTCGGCTGGGGTCAACAGCTCGTCGCCAAGCTCAGCGAGAGCTGGGGTATGACCGTACGTGCTGGTCAGAACGTTGTCTGGTGTGAGATGACGGCCTGACCCGCATGATGAGGCCGTGCAATCGGACTCGTGGAGGGAGAGCGACCTCTTTCGGCTGCTCGTGCTGGGCGTGCGCGACTACGGGATCTTCATGCTCGACCCGGGCGGGCACATCGTGAGCTGGAACCAGGGCGCCGAGCGCATCAAGGGCTACACCGCCGAGGAGATCATCGGACGGCACTTCTCGACGTTCTACCCTCAGGAGGACGTCAGGGCGGGCAAGCCGGCGTGGGAGCTGCGGGTCGCGAAGGCCGAGGGCGCGCTCGAGGACGAGGGCTGGCGGGTGCGCAAGGACGGCACCCGGTTCTGGGCGAATGTGATCATCACGGCCCTCTACGACGACACCGGCGAGCTGCGCGGGTTCGGCAAGGTCACCAGGGACATGACCGAACGGCGGCGCGCCGAGCAGCAGCTCACCGACCGGCGCAGGCTCCTCGCCCACCTCGTCGAGGCGCAGGAGCGGGAACGGCAGCGCATCGCGTGGGACGTCCACGACGACACGATCCAGGCCATGGTCGCGGTCGACATGCGGCTGCAGCTTCTCACCCGCAAGCTGCCGGAGGAGCACCGCGAGTCCGTCGAGCAGCTCGACGACGCGATTCGTACCGCCATCAGCAGGTTGCGCAACCTGGTCTTCCGCGTCCGGCCGCCCGGCATCGAGCGGCAGGGGCTGCGCGACTCGCTCGCCGCGTACCTCGCCGACACCGCCATGGTGGGACAGGTCGACAACAACCTCGAACGCGAGCCCGGCGACGACGCGGCGATCACGATCTTCCGCATCTGCCAGGAGGCCCTCACCAACGTCCGCAAGCACGCCAAGGCCTCCTCCGTCGCCGTCCAGATGTCCACAGTGGATCGCGGGTTCCTGGTCAGGGTGGTGGACGACGGCGTCGGGCTGCCCGATCTCGACCCGAACGCGGGTCACTTCGGCCTGATCGAGATGCGGGAACGCGCGGAGGCCTCAGGTGGCTGGTGCACCGTGAGCGCGCAGGACAGCGGCGGCACCGTGGTGGAGTTCTGGCTCCCGGACGTGCGGCCGTGATCGTCAGGGTGCTGATCGCCGACGACGATCCCCTGATCAGGGACGTCCTCCGTGACGTGCTCGACGACGAGCCGGACCTGGAGGTGGTGGCGGTCGCGTCGGACGCCCGCGAGGCCGTCGAGCTGGCCGAGCGGCACTCGCCGGCGGTCGTCGTGCTGGACGTCCGGATGCCGCACGGCGGTGGTTCGCGCGCGGCGAGCGAGATCCTGCACCGCGCACCCAGGACGCGAATCCTGGCGTTCTCCGCCTACACCGACGTGGGCGCGGTGGACGAGATGCGCCGCGCGGGCGTGGCCGACTACCTGGCCAAAGGCGTGCCGAACGCCGAACTGGTCGCGGCCGTGCGCAGGCTCGGTGTGCGTTAGGTTGCACACAGCAATAGGTTGTGGTGTGGAAGCAACAGCCGTAACGTCGAAGTCTCAGCCGGGTTCAGCAGGGTGCTCGGAACGGTATCTATGCGCTTCGGCCACCGGGGAGTGCTGGTGAACGAAGATCTGTTCAGGGAATCGCCACTGCTCACGGTGCGTGCCGCCGAGGTCACCGGAGTGGTGGTCGTCACGGTGGAAGGTGAGATCGACGTCGACACGGCGGACGTCGTGCTGGACGCCTTGCGGCTCGGCTTCGAATCCGGTGGCCCAGCTGTCGTCGTGGATCTCACGGCGGTCAGCTTCTTCGGCTCGACCGGCATCTCCACGTTGATCACGGCGCACGAGCTGGCTGACGAGCACTGCAAGAACTTCCACGTCGTGGCACCGCATCGCGTGGTGAAGAGACCGTTGCAGGTGACGGGAGTCGCGGACGTCCTGTCGCTGCACGACTCTGTCGACGAGGCGTTGTCCGTGCTGAAACCGGTGCCCAGCGAGTAGGCACCGGTTTCCCGGCTTCAACCGGCGAGTTCGACGAGCTTCGGCACGACGTCGTCCGGGTGCGGCATCGCGGCGATCTCCGCGGCGATGCCGTCGACGGCGGTGCGCACGTCGGTGCTGTGCAGGAGAGTGCCGACGGCCTCGCGCACGGCGTCCGAGGTGAACTGCTCACCGACGAGCTGCGCACCCAGGCCCGCGTTCGCGACGATCTCGGCGTTGCGGAACTGGTCGGCTCCCTGTGGCAGCACCACCTGCGGCACGGCGAACGCCATCGCGGCGACCGTCGTGCCGGCGCCACCGTGGTGCACGACGAGATCTGCGTGCGCGAGCAGATCGGCCTGAGGCACCCACGGCAGCACGTGCACGTTTCCCGGCACGCCGGTCAGCGCGGACGGCTCGACCAGCGGCCCGGTCGCGACCAGCACCTCGGCGTCCACTTCGGACAGCCCGGCGATCGCGGTCCGCAGCACGTCCTCGTTCGCGAACGCGGTGCCGAAGGTGAGGTAGATCAGCGGCCTCGCGTGCTCGACCACCCAGCCGGGCAATTCTCCCGGTTCGGCGAACGGGACCGGTCGCATCGGAATCCGCTGCACGCCGGAGAGATACGTCAGATCCTGCAAAGACGGCGGAAACACGTCGAGGTAGGGCGATCCGAGTCCGTAATGCTGCCCATTCGGCAAACTGATGCCGAGTTCGGCGACGTACTCCAGGAACAGGTCGCGCATGGCCTCCGGAACCAGCGTGTCGTCCATTTTGCCGAAGCCGTGGCACACCGCCGGAATTCCAGCTTGCAGGGCAACAACGCCGGCGCCGGGGTTGATGATCTCGAAGACGACCAGGTCGGGCTTGTTCTGCTGCACGATCGGTGTCAGGTCCTCGACGAACCTGCGTGGCAGCACGGAACCGAAAGCGTCGACGGCGGTCTGTCGCAACATCTCCCGCCTGAACTCCGGTGTGCCGTGTGAACTGTTCGCCACCTTGAAGGCATCCCAGATGCTCATGCCCGCGTCGACCGGGGTGAAACCCAGATTGCGCACCGGTTCCTGGAATCCCGCGTCGACGGCGTAGACGATGTCGTGTCCCTGCTCGCGGGCGGCGATCGCGAGCGGGAGTAAGGGGTACATGTGTCCGTGCGAGCCTAAGCTCGAAAAGAGAATGCGCACCAGCCCACACTAGGTGGTCGTTCATTTCAGCGGGGTGACTTCTTCCCATTGCCGGGCGATGTCAGAGGGAGCGGGCATCGCCGCGATCTCGTCGGACACCTCGGCGGCCGCCCGTTGCAGCCTGGCGTCCTCGATCAGCCGCGTCAGCAGCTCCGGCGTGACGGCCTTCGGCCCGGCCGCGAGCCCGGCCCCGCGCTTCGTGACGAGGTTCGCGTGCACGGTCCGGTCACCGGGTCCCGGCTCGACCAGCTGCGGCACACCCGCCGCGAGAGCACCTAGCAGCGTGCCGGCCCCACCGTGGTGCACGATGCCGTCGCAGAACGGCAGCACGCGCGGAAGCGGCACCCACCCGACCGTCTTGACGTTGTCCGGCAAGCCTTCCGCACGTTCCGGCCGCACGAGCACGAACTCGGCGTCGACCTGCTCGGCCGCCCTGGCGACGGCAGCCATCATCCTGCCCGCGCCGGGACCGGGCGCGGTGCTGCGGCTGACCAGGATGCGCGGCTTCCCGGCCGGTTCGGTGAGCCATGCCGGGACCTCACCGTCACCGCTGTAGGCGACGAACCGCAGCGGCTCGCCTCCGGAGAACTCCGCGACACTCCGCGGTGACGTGCGCAGAACCGTTGCGGGAGAACGCACCCCGGCCTTCATCCGCGCGCCCACCGCGCTGGTCAGCTCAAGGCCGTCGAACAGCGACACGTCGTGCACGATCGAGGGCACGCCGAGCGCGGATCCTGCGGCGGCCAGCGGCTCGTGCACCACGACGTCCGGCTTCCACCGCCGGGCGAGCGCCTGCAACGGCTCGGTCATGGCGTCCCCGACCGTGCCGAACATCCGCGAGACGAAGTCCAGCCTGCCGCTGCCCCGCATCTCCCGCTTGGCCACCAACGGATGCGTGAACATGATGCGCAACGCGATCGGTCCGAAGCGGACGTTCGCCGGGACGACGTCCTCGACGTGCAGGCCGGAGTCGCGGACCCGGAGCGCCTCGCCGCCGGTCGCGACCACGACGTCGTGCCCGGCGTCGCGCAGGGCGAGCGCGAGCGGCATCAACGGAAAGACGTGACCGAGCAACGGTGCGGCAACCACGAGAACACGCATACACCCAGGTTAACCGCATGCGCGTGGGTGCTCCGGCTGCCAGACTCCTCGCCGTGCCGCGCCGCTGGAACGAGATCGACTGGGATGAGGGCCGTCCTGGCCAGAAGAAGCTCGTCGCCTCGCAGAAGACCATCGCCTGGGAGCGGGTACCCCTGAGCGACCCGGCGCTGGACCGGTACCTCGAGCAGGTCGCCGCAACTCACGTCCACGGCGGATACCTGATCAGCCGCTGGCGTGCGGTCGAGTACTCGGACACGACGGCCTGGTTCATGTCCAGGAACCGGCTGGACGAGTACGACCTTCTCCGCGTCTTCTTCAGCAGCAAGGTGGTCAGGAAGGGACTCGCCGAGCTGCAGGTTCCACGCAAGCTCAAGCGAGGCCTCTTCGAGGAGCAGTGGGCGGGTTCGCTGTGCCTGGACGGATCCCTGGCCGGTGTGATCGTCGACGGCGGCGCGTACGAGGCGTACAAGGGTCCGGCCCGCGAGGCGAAGGCGCTGGCCGCGGCCGCCGTCGAGGCGCTGACCCAGAACCGGTTCGCGGACTTCCGGGTGGACGTCAGCGAGGTGGCGTGGACTCCGTGGTTCCACGACATCGCCTGGGACCACACCTTCGTCCTCACGGACTTCGCGAACGCCGAGCTCACGGTCCTCTGCATCACCGACACCGACTAGGGCTCGACCAGCCGCCGCACCGCCTCCTCCACGCTTCGCCGCCGCACCACGTGATCCGAACTGTCCGCCGGAGCGTTCGACCACATCGAGGCGATGGCCAGCACCATCACCAACATCTGCTCGGCGGAGAACCGCGTCGACACCAGTCCCGCTGACTGCGCCTCCCGGATCGCCTCGATCTCACCGGTTCGGTCGACCCGTCCCGGCCGCTCCAGCCGGTGCCAGGTCGCGAGCCGGGCGAGCTCGGGGTGCTCGTGTTGCCGGTCGTACAACCGGGCCGCGTA
The DNA here is from genome assembly GCF_003269295.1 of Lentzea atacamensis. Lineage (GTDB taxonomy): Bacteria > Actinomycetota > Actinomycetes > Mycobacteriales > Pseudonocardiaceae > Lentzea > Lentzea atacamensis. Next base: position 116,771 of record NZ_QLTT01000003.1, read on the forward strand.
GCCCGGCAGGTCGGAGGCGTCGAACTCCACGAAGGCCGCGTCCACCACCTCGGCCTGCACGGCGTCGAACAGCTCTTCCTTGCCGCCGTAGTAGGTGTAGGCGAGACCCGCGGAACATCCGGCGATGCGGGCGATGCGTTCCATTCGCGCGCCGGCGATCCCGTAGGCCGCGAACTCCACGAACGCGGCGTCCAGCAACCGGCGGCGGGTCTGCTCCCGATCGCGGTTGGCCATGGTGATCAGGCTATGGCGAAGGGCCGCACCCTTGAAGAGTGCGGCCCCTTGACGGAGGTTCTACTTGGCCATGTCGAACCAGTTGAAGCCCTCGACCATCTGACGGGTGGTGTCGCTCAGGTAGCGCGGGCCGGTGAGCTCCCAGCGGTCCACCCACGTGTAGGTGCCCGGCTCCAGCGACTCGTCCTCGGTGGTGTTCTCGTCGTCCACGGCGGGCGAGTACTGCAGGAAGTGGCGCTTGGTCAGGGTGACGTCGAGCGCCTCGTACGCGGACTGGGTGTTCAGGTAGTCGCCCTGGTTGTGGTCGCCGGCGCGACCGGGGTCGGCGAGCTTCAGCTTGATGGTGTTGCCGCCGAACGAACCGGTGGCGGACACGACCGTGACGATGTGGCCACCGGTGCGCTGCAACGTGTCGTTCAGCGGGCCGTTCTTGTAGCGGCCGTACACGAGCTGCAGCGGGCCCTCGTTCAGCTTGCGGGCGACGTCGCCGGCGAAGTCCGGGTTGTCGATCGTGCTGACGCGGCCCCGGGAGGTCTGCCAGCCGGCGTCACGCGCGGGCTGGGTGGCCTTGTCCCACGCGGTGCGCAGGTTGGTCAGGCTGGTGCCGCCGTCGTAGCTGGCGTCCGTGCCGATCCGCGAGATCGAGCCGGTGACCATGTTGTAGTCGACCTGCTTCATCGGGTCGAGGTATCCGACCTTCACCGGTCCCCAGCCGATCGGAGCGCCCTTCACGTGCGCCCAGTAGTGCAGGACGTTGTACAACGACGCCGGCCCGCAGTAGGCGTTGCCGTTGCTCTCCAGGCCGGTGCGGAACTGGTCCACGTCGCTCACGCCGCACTTGCGGACGTTGAAGTCCGGTCCGACGAGGTCGGAGGCGGTCACGCACGGCGCCGGGGTGCCGATGACGGTGTCGGCGGTGGCCATCGGAGCGAAGGCGGTGGCGATGGTGGCGGTCGCGGCGGCGGCGATCAGAGCGTTGCGGATCATCTCGGTGTCCCCTTCGAGATCTTGTGCTTCCCTGTGGTGACACAAGATTCGCCGAGGCGAACCCCCAAAGGCATGAGGGGAGATCCCTCAACCTCCTGGCGCGGAACATGGGTGTATCAGGGGCACCCCCACGTCGCTCCGCATCAGGCGAGGACGCGGGCGAGATCCCTGCGACCTGCGATTCCGAGCTTCGTGTAGATCCGGCCGAGGTGGTTCTCGACGGTTTTCGGCGTCACGAACAGCTCCTGCGCGATCTCCCTGTTCGCCCGGCCCGTCGCGGCCAGGTCGGCCACCCGTCGTTCGGACGCCGTGAGCGACTCCGCCCCCACCACGACCTGCCTGCGCGGCCGGTCGCCGAGCGCCTCCAACGCCTCGACGGCCCGCGTCCTCAGCACGGCGGAGCCGCACGCCGAAGCGAGGTCGATCGCCCGGTGCAGCTGTTCCCGCGCGTCCGACCGCCGTCGTGCCACCCGCAGCGCCTCGCCCAGGTCCACCAGCGACCGGGCGAGCTCCAGCCGTGACGGCGAACCTTCGAGCACCGACACGGACTCGGTCAGCAGCTCCAGCCGCGAGTCGCCGCAGGTGTGCGCGAGCAGCCGCATAGCCGCGCCGACCTCGGTCGCCGCACCCCACTTCCGCGCGATGCGCAGCTGTTCGGAGGCCAGCTCGGCAGCGGGCTCGCCGAGCTGCAGCAACGCCCGCACGGCCACCCCGCGCCACGGGATCGTGGGCGGGTCCACCTGCACGGCCGCCATCGCGTCCCGCTGCCGGTGCGCCTCGTCCAGGGCACGGGCCGCGTCCCCGCGAGCCAGCGCGATCAGGCCCCGCACCTCGTGCAGCCAGATCGTCGGCATCATCGGGGGAGCGTCGGCGAGGTCGAACGCGTCGATCACGGCCTGAGCCGCGTCGACGTCACCGCGTTCCAGCGCCGCGTAGGCAGCGAAGTGCGTCGAGGTGGCCCTGAGCCCGACCACCTGGGACACCGGGTCTTCCTGGGCGATGGCCGCCAGCGCGCCCTCCGCCTCGGCCTCGACCGCCTGCATGTTGCCGCAGCGCCAGTTCAGGAACTGCGACGCGTTGGTGACCATCGCGAACTCGACCGGTGAGCCGTGCGCGCGGACTTTCAGCCGTGCCCGCTCGATCTCGCGCCGTGCGACGTCCACGCTGTCCGCGGCCATCAGCGCGAGCAACGCCACCAGCCACGCCACCATCGCGTCGGTGCTGCCGGTCGCGTCGTCGAAGTACGCGCCGTTGGCCAGCGCGCGCGTCGCGGTCGCCGCCACCTCGTCGTGCGGCCACACCTCGTAGCGGCCCATCTGCGCGAGGAGACCGAGCAGCGTGCGTTCGTCCGGCGTGCTGCCCGCGAGGTCGGAATAGCCGCTGAGGTGTGCCGACGCGACCTGCCGCTGATCCGGCAGGAACGAGCGGAACACCGCGAGCCGCGCCTCCAGGTGCAGGCGGGACTCACCGTCCGGCCGTGCCGCGATGGCCTCGGTCAGCTCTTCGATCGCGGCGGCGGGTCCCTCGATCGCGGCCGTGGCGGACGCCGCCGCGGCCACGAGCTCGGCGTCGGGCAGACCGGCTGCCGCGGCCTTCAGATGGCGGTGCGCGGTCACGGCGTCGCCGGTCCGCAGCAACGCCCGGCCCAGCTCGGCCCTCAGCGCGGCGTCGTTCGGACGCTCGTCCACGGCCCGTGCCAGGTGCGCGGCGGCGGTCTGCGGGTCGCCGGCCGACAGCAACGTGGACGCGGCCCTGCGCAGCACGTCGGCGGCGTCCGGCAAAGTCCCTTTGGGAGCGTGGACGAGGTGCGCCGCCACCCGGTCGGCCGGCGCGTGGCTCTCCCACAACGCCTTCGCAGCGCGCGCGTGCAGCGAGGCGCGCGCGATCGGCCCGAGACCGGTCAGCACCGCCTCACGCACGACGGGATGCACGAACTCCAGGTACTCCCCGGTGACGATCACGTTCGCCGTCACCAGCGCCTCGACCGCGGCGGGCAGATCGGCGACGCCGGCCAGTGCCGCCGCCTGCCACGGATCGGCGTGCGACCCGAGAACGGCGATCGCGTTCGCGAGCGCCACGGCGTCCGCGGGCAACCGGCCGAGCGTCGCTCGGAAGACGGTGCTGGGCCCGAGCCCGCCGATCTTCGAGGCCGTGTCCGCGTCGTCGAGCGGCAGCCCGATGGCCGCCAGCTCGTCGACCAGCACCCCGGACAGGAACGGGTTCCCGCCGCTGGCCTGGTGCAGCGCCTTGATCACCTCGGGGTGGCCGCCCACCAGCGTGCCGAGGGCCTCCGTGGTGAGCGGGCGGGGGAGCAGCCGGTCCGCCGACACGCTGAGCGCGGCGAGCGGCCCGAAGTTGTCCGCCGGTGGACGGGTCGCGACGACCAGCGCGATCGGCAGATCGGCGATCCGGCGCGACAGGTAGACGAGGAACTGCAGCGACGACAGGTCCGCCCAGTGCGCGTCGTCCACCGTGATCAGCAGCGGGCGGGTGGAGGAGAGATCCACCGCGACCCACCACAGCGAGTGCAGCGTGCGAGCGAGCTCGGCCTCGCTCGGGTCGTGCGCGGCGTCGTCGAGTGCCTTGAGCGCTGCCCCGGACGGCCCTGCCAGGATCTTCTCGCGGATCTCGCCGGAGTACCGCGAGACCGACCGCTCGACCATCTGCCGGACGACGCCCCACGCCATGGCGCTCTCCAGGGCGTCGCCGACAGCTTGGAGTCTCCCGAAGCCGCGCTGCTTGGCCAGCTCGCGGCACTCGTGCACGAGCCTGGTCTTGCCGATGCCCGCACGGCCCTCGATGATGACGACACGACCCTCACCACGGGTGGCTGCGTCGAGAGCTTCACGAATGTGCGCGATCTCGTCGTCTCGTTCAAGTGGTTCGCGCACGAATTGATCGTAGCGGCCATCTGGCGGGCTACATGCTGGTCATCGACACCGCATCCGGGCGACTTGATGCTCCATTGGTGTGAACGTCAGCTGACGCATCCGGGCTGGGACGGTTCCCCGCCGGCGAACTGCTTCTCGACGAACTGCTTCGCCTGAGCCGGATCGACCACGAAGCCGGTGCCGGTCGAGGTGCTGACGGAGTCACCGACCGGCAGGGTCGCCGCCCGGATCTTGACCGGTCCCTGGAACCGCTGCGCGAACTCCAGCACGTCCCAGCCCTGGTCCACGCGGATCGTCCTGCCGATCTCGCGGGCGAGCGGGAGCGCGTTCTCCTTGGTGATCTTCGCGGCCAGTGCGGTGAGGAACGCCTGGTGCCGCTTGATCCGGTCCAGGTCGCCCATCGGCAAACCGTGCCGCTGACGCAGGAAGGCGAGCGCCTGGTCGCCCTTGACCGTCGACTTGCCCGCCGGCAGATCGGCGCCGCTGAACTTGTCCTTCGCCGCCGCGGTCAGGCAGATCTCGACACCGCCGACGGCATCGGCGATCTTGCCGAACTCGGACATCCTGACCACGGCGTAGTGGTCGACCTTCGTCCCGGTCATCCTCTCGACGGCGTCCGTGAGGCTCTTCGGGTCGTCCAGGAACAGGCCGTTGATCTTCTTGCCACCTGCCCCGCCCGTCCAGGCGTCGCGCGGCAACGACACGACGTTGACCGACCCGTCGGTCTCGAAGCGGGCGTACACCATCGTGTCGGTGTGCTCGTGGTCGTCGAGGCCCAGGAGCAGCACGTTCTGCGCGGTGACGGTCGCTGGTGGGTTCGTCGCCGGCGCTGCGTCGGTCTTCTTGACCGCTGTCGGGATGATGAGGGCCGCGGCTGCAGCCGTCGCGGTCAGCGTCGCCACTCCGACGATCAGGCCGAACGGCTTGCGGCGCTTCTTGCGCTTGTGCAGTTCGGCCAGCACGGTCCGGGAGTCGACGCGCTCCTCGGCTTCCGCGGCGATGGCCGAGCGGATCAGGTCGTTCATGAGTGCACCCCCGAGGTGGCGGACCGGGCGAGTTCGTGGGAACGCAACGTCTGCAGTGCGCGAGAGAGCTGGCTGCGCACGGTCGATTCCGCGCAGCCGAGCACCTGCGCGATCTCCGCGTCTGAACAGTCCTCGTAGAACCGCAGCACCAACGCCGCACGTTGCTTACGAGGCAACACGGCGATCCGTGCGCGCATGGCCTCCCGTTCGGCGTGCGCGTCGGCTGGATCAGCCGTCGACGGCGCGTGCCGAGCGAGCTCACTGCGTTCCACCGCGATTTCTCGCGCCGCCCTGCGGTGCCGCCACGACAGGTAGTCGTTGGTCACCATGCGCTTCACGTAGAGATAAGGAGCGTCCATCGCTCCGATGCGATCCCACTTGCTCTGCGCACGCATGAGCACGTTCTGCACGATGTCCTGCGCCAGGTGTTTGTCGCAGGCGATCGCGGTGGCGTACCTCAACAGCCGATCGAGCCGCTCAGCGACGAACTGGTCGAACCCCACGCCGCCCCCTTCGTGTCCATGGTCTGTTACGGCTCGGGAAACCCCCTTGCTGCCGTGATCCGCTGCATCGGGTTCTGTGGTCCGGCTCACAGATGTCTCGGTTTGGACGGATTTCGGTGTGAAGTCTTTTCACGTTCACGCCGATCGGTGAGCCTTCACCCCATGCGCATCATCCCTGCACTCGCGCTGTTGTCGCTGCTGCTCGTCCCCGTCGACGCTGCTGCGGCACCCAACGGCTCGTACTACCTGCAAAGCGCCGTGACCGGTCAGAACGCCGCCGTGTCCGGCTCGTCCGTGGTCCAGCACCGCCCCAAGGGCAACGAGGACCGCCAGCAGTTCACCTGGAACGGCAGCACGCTCTCCGAAGGCGGCCAGTGCCTCGGCCGCGCCGGTGACGCTGCCCAGATGGTCAGCTGTTCCAGTGGCGACGCCCAGTGGGTCGCGGTGCTGGACGACCAGGGCAGGTACCGCTTCAAGGACCCTGCCTCGTCCCGCTACCTGATCGCGTCCGGCACCGACCAGGTTCGCGTCGGCACCGGCAACGACACGTGGTTCCTCACCCCGGTCAACCCCGTCCGCGTCCAGCCGCCGGGCGACCCGCGCCTGGACGAGATGACGTTCCTGACCGCCCACAACGCCTACGCGAACGGCGTCGACGGCGGCTTCACGTTCGGCAACATCGCCCCGAACCAGTCCCGCGGCATCGTGCAGCAGCTGAACGACGGCGTACGCGGCTTCATGCTCGACATCCACCAGACCTCCGACGGCGCGATCCTCTGCCACAACAGCTGCACCCTCGTCAGCAAGCCGGTCGCGCTCAACGTCGACATCCAGCGCATCGTCGACTTCCTGAAGTCCCGCCCGTCCGAGATCGTGACGGTCTTCCTGGAGGACTACGTCTCAGCCGATGTGCTGCGCTCCGAACTCGCCCGCGTCAACGGCCTGGGCGACGTGCTGTTCCGCGCCGAGGGCGTTCGCGAGCACGGCTGGCCGACGTTGTCGCAGATGAGGGCCAGTGGCAAGCGTTTGCTCATCTTCACCGACCACAGCCCGGACGGCCGAGAGAACTCCGGCGTCCTCTACCAGCGCGACTGGACTGTCGAGAACTACTGGTCGATGGGCTCTGGCGCCGGCACCTCCGACTGGTCCTGCTACTCGCGCTGGAGCAAGCCGCTCACGGCAGAGGAACCCGGCTTCCGCCCGCTCTTCGTGATGAACCACTTCCGCGACGTCCCGATTCAGGGCACCGTCGCGACCGACAACTCGAAGGCAGCCGACCGCGCCCGCCGCTTCTGCGAACCCGCGGCCCGCAAGACCCCGAACTACCTGGCCGTCGACTTCTACCACCTGAACACACCGGTGCTCCCGGCCGAACGCCATCCGTCCGGCGCCGGCTCCGTCGAACTGTCCGCGACCCCGGCGCTCTGCCTCGACAACAACGCCGGTGGTACCGCCAACGGCAACCCGGTGCAGATCTGGACGTGTAACAACTCCTACGCGCAGAAGTGGCGCGTCGTCGCGGACGGCACCATCGCGATCTCCGGCAAGTGCCTCGACGTCAACAACAGCGGCACCACCAACGGCACGATCGTCCAGCTGTGGGAGTGCAACGGCACGGGCGCGCAACAGTGGCGCGTGCGGTCCGACGGCTCGGTGCGGAACCCGCAGTCGGGGCTGTGCCTGGACAACCCCGGTGCGTCGACGACTCCCGGCACCCGCCTGAACATCTGGACCTGCAACGGTTCCGCGGCTCAGGCCTGGAAGTTCCGCTAGGGCTTGCGAGCGAGGCCCACGTAGACGTCCTCCGGGCCACCTTCTCCGGCCGGGCCGAGTTCCGGGTGCCACTTCGGCGCCGGGACGACGCCCGGCTGGAGGATCTCCATGCCCGCGAACATCGGCTCGAACTCCGCCAGGGACCGGAAGTACATCGGGTCGCGGCTGTGCTTCATGGCCTCGACGACGGCGCCCATCTCCTGCGGCTTGAAGTCCGCGGTCAGGTGCGAGAGCGCGACCAGGCTGCCGGACGGCATGGCGTCGCGGTAGCGGGCGACGATCTCGGCGGGGCCCTTCTCGTCCGAGACGAAGTGCAGCACGGCGACCATGAGCAGGCCGACCGGCCTGGAGAAGTCGATCAGGTCCTGCACGACCGGGTCGGAGAGGACGTCCTGGGGCCGGCACATGTCGGCCTGGACGACGCCCGCGTTGTCGTTGCCCTCCAGGATGAGCTGGCTGTGGGAGACCGCGACCTCGTCGTAGTCGACGTAGACCACGCGCGCGTCGGGGTTCTCCTGCTGCACGATCTCGTGGACGTTGCCGACCGTCGGGATGCCCGAGCCGAGGTCGAGGAACTGGTCGATGCCCTGCTCCATCATCAGCAGGACGGCGCGGCGCATGAACGAGCGGTTCGAGGACGCGATGGCGCGGCCGTCGCGCAGGACCTGCAGCACCTTCTCGCCGACCATGCGGTCCGATGCGAAGTTGTGGCCACCTCCCAGCAGGAAGTCGTAGACGCGTGCCGCGCTGGGCACGTCCGTGTTGATTCCAGCGGGCACCCACGAAAAAGGCTCGGCCATGCGCAGAACCTACCTGTTTGCGCGCACGCGTGTACCGGCCCGGATCGGGTGAAAGGGTCAGCTGCGGCGTGCGAACCGGTGCGCGATGTGCTCCACCAGCACGGATGCGCCGGCGGTGCGAGCTTCCTGGTCCAGCCAGCGCAGCTGGTCGTCGACGCGCGCCGACCGCAGGTTCGCGGCGGCTGCCACGGCCTGCCCGCCGAGTTCGGCGGCGGTGGCCTTGTCGCCGATCGCGAGGTGGTTGCGGGCCAACGCGGTCAGGGTGAGCACCCGAGCGCGGACGCGGTCGTCGCCGTGGGTCTTTGCCTGCAGTGACGCGATTGCCCGCGCGGGATCGCTCAGGTCCCTGCGGTCGGCCCACGAGTTGTGCGCGGCGACGAAACCGAGCTGGAACGACTTCAGCGCGTCCTCAGGTGCGTTGTGGTGCAAGAACATCCGGCCCGCACGGGTCAGGATCGAGGCGATCAGCGCCTCGTTCTCCGCCTGCCGGGCCAGGGTCAGCGCCCGTGAGAAGTGCGGGAGGGCGACGCCGGGCATCCCGCTGTCGAACGCCGTCCAGCCCGCCAGTTCGTGCACTTCGGCAACCGCTGTCCACATCTCCTCGCCGCCGACGACGATGAACGGCTCCACAGCGTGGAGGTGCTCCAACACCAAGGGATGGCAGGCAATCCCGCCGTATCGCCGGTCCAGCGCGCGCAACGCCTGTGTGCGTTCCTGCACCTCAGACGGCTCCACGCGGCCCACAGGTGCCGCGGCCGGTACCCAGTCGAAGGTCGGCGCACCGACCAGGACGCGCGCAGCGTGCTCCAGGAACCGTTGCCGGGCCTCGGAGTTCTCCCGGATCAGTTCCTCTGCCTCCTCGAACCCGTCGGCCACGGCGAGCCGGCACCACCGCGCGGCCTCGGAGTTCTCGCCGAGCGCGAACAGCACCCGCGCCAGCCGCACCGCCGCGTCACCGAGGCGCTGGTCGGCGGCGACCCGGAAGCGCACGGCGGCCTCGCGCAGGTCCCCCGCCCGTTCCGCGGCCTCGCCCAGGCGGTAGAGGCGTTCGACGGCCTCGTCGTGCTCGTGCTGGGCCAGCAGCTCCTCAATCCTCATCAGACCCTCCGAGAATCCGCCGCAGTTCGGCCCGGCCGCGGGTGAGATGCGTCCGCACGGTCGACTCGCCGACCACGAGCACCGAGGCGATCTCGCTGACCGGGTAGCCGAGCAGGTGGTGCAACGCCACGACCTCGCGGTGCCTGGGGGACAGCCGGCGCAGGGCGGAGTGCAACGCCTCGGCCTCGTGCACCTGTTCCAGGACGTCGGCAGCGGGTACCGCGACCAGCGGGGTCTCGTGCTGGTGCCGCTGCTGCCACCGTCGCATCAAGCGGATCGCGACTTTCAGCACCCACGCCTCGGGCTTGTCGTACGCGTGGATGTCGTCCCAACGGTGCTGCGCGATCAGCAACGCGTCTTGCGCGATGTCCTCGACCACGCGCGTGTCGCCGTTCAAGGCCGTCAGCGTCTTGGTCACCACGGGCAGGCACGTGCGGAAGAACTCGGCGAAGCCCTGATCCGGCTCCGGTGTGCTCAACGGTCTTCCCTTCAGCGTCCGCTCGGGTCGTTCACCGCCCGTAGGCGACCTTCACCGGTGACAGGCGCTGAAGCCAGGAAAGGCTGAGTCGAACGCGCGTGTTCACCCGTTTAGCCTCATCGGTCGTTTGGTCAAGCCGTGACATCCACGCACATGAATGACCCGGTAGAGCGAATATCCTCTGTGGACAGTCGCGCAGGGTTACACCTCGCTCGGAACCAGGATTCCGATCGTGGATCAAATCTCACCCGACAAGGGAAAACCGTCTACGGAACGCAGTGAAAACTGGAAATCAAGCGGCCATCCTCGCGAGGAAAATTCATCAGGAAGTGTGACAAGTGGTCGTGTTTACCTGACTGATGGCGGGCGGAACTGCGGAAACGGTGGCATTTTCCAGGTTCCCGCAGTGTGCCCCGTCTCTTGCTGCCTAGGAGCGAATCCGTGAAACGTCCGCTCGCCGCCGCGCTCGCCGCGCTGCTGGCCGCCTCATTCGCCGTGGTGATACCGACAGCGCACGCCGGTCCAGGTGACGGCACGCTGTCCGTGCAGGTCATCCGTGACGTGAACGGCAACGGCAACTACGACGCTGCCGTCGAGGTCGGTGTCCAGGGTGCTGCCGTGCTCGTCACCGACCCCGCAGGCAACATCGCGACCGGCACGACCGACGTGAACGGCAGCGTCACGGTCGGTCTCGGCCCGGTGAGCGGTGGCAAGTACCGCGTGCAGGTGAACCCGCCGGCCGGAAGCGTGCTGCAGCCGGCTCCCGCCGGCGGCACGCTCGAGAGCAACACGATGTTCGTGGACGTCTCCGGCGGCAAGAACGTCACCGTCACCACCGGCCTGTGGAACCCGGCCGACTACTGCCAGTCGAGCCCGACGCTCGCCACGGCGTGCCAGCGCGCGACCCGTGACCGCGACGGCAACAGCATGGTGAACGGTTCAGCTCGCTCGCTGGTCACCATGCCGTTCGACGCACGTGGAACGAACTCCGCACCGGCCCAGGTCGCGAACCAGGGCGCCACCGGGACGGTGTTCGGTCTCGCCTACCGCAAGCAGGACAAGCGGCTGTTCTCCGCCGCGTTCGCGAAGCGGCTCACCAACTACGGTCCCGGTGGTGCTGGCGCCATTTACGTCACGCCGGCCGCGGGCGGTGCGACGACCTTGTTCACCACCGTGCCCAACGCCGGTGGCGCTACGCACAACCACCAGACCAACTTCGACGGCGCCTTCTACGCGGTGCCGGGCACGCAAAGCCTCGGTGACATCGACATGTCCGAGGACGGCAGCGAGCTCTACGTCGTGAACATGGCCGACAAGAAGCTCTACGTCTACGACGCCACACAGCCGACCGCTGCCGCCGCCAAGGCCTCGTACGTGATTCCCTCGGCCTGTCCGACCGCGAGCGACTGGCGGCCTGGCGCGCTGGGCGTGCGTGACGGCGTCGTGTACGTCGGTGGCGTCTGTTCCGGTGCGTCGACGAAGAAGATCGCCGACGTGAAGGCCGTCGTGATGACGTTCTCCGGCGGCTCCTTCAGCCCGCCGGTGCTGACGAAGGTGCTGGACTTCCAGCGTGGCAGGGCGTTCAACAACCGGCCGGCGAGCAACGTCTGGTACCCCTGGACCGACAACTGGAACGACACCGCCGCCAACGACCTGCGGCACAACTCGTACCCCATGCCGCTGCTGATCGACATCGGGGTGGAGAACAACGGCGATCTGGCGCTGGGCTTCCGCGACCGCTTCGGCGACATGGGCGGTTTCTGGATCCCCGCTCCCGACGGCAGCGGTGGCGAGTGGGAGACCGTGTCGGGCGGCGACCTCAACCGCGCCTGCAAGACCCCCACGGGCTACACGTGGCAGGGCACCGGCGGTTGCAAGAACAACCACGTCCACCCCAACGGCGGCAACGAGCAGGCGGCGGACGTCGTCGAGTACTACCCCGGTGAGTACTTCGCGTTCTCCGACACCAACTACGCGCCGCACCTCGAGACCGCGCAGGGTGCGGTGGCCCTGGTGCCCGGCGAGCTGCGGATGCCCGCGATCGTGATGGACCCGACCGGTGTGCGCACCGGTGGTGTCGGCTGGTTCGATCGCGGCAACGGTTCGATGGCCAACACCTCGTACTCCAACGCCTACAAGATCGTTGACGAGTTCACCGAGGGTTGGGGCAAGGCGAACGGTCTGGCCGACCTCGAGGCGCTGTGTGATCTGGCGCCGGTGCAGCTTGGCAACCGGGTCTGGTTCGACACCGACGCGGACGGTGTGCAGGACGGCGACGAACCGGCGGTCGCGGGTGTCAAGGTGACGGCGACGCCGTGTGCCGGTGGTGCCGCTCTGCCGGTGAAGACCACGAACGCCAAGGGCGAGTACTACTTCGGCGCTGCTGACGGTCTGAAGCCGGAGACCTGCTACAACCTCACGTTCGACTACAGCGGGGTGAACACGGCCGCCCTGCCGGGTGCGCCGCCTGTTGAGAGTCTTCAGTGGACGGTCAAGGAAGCCGGTCCGGACCGGGTCGTCGATTCCAACGTGGACGCCGTGGGCAACACCCAGGTGACCACCGGCAAGTCCGGTACCGCCGACCACACGATCGACGCCGGTATCAACGCCAAGGTCACCAACTCCCTCGGTGATCTCGTGTGGGTCGACACCAACCGCAACGGCCTGCAGGATGCCGGTGAACCGGGCGTCCAGGGTGTGACCGTCGTGCTGAAGAAGGGTGACGGCACCCAGGTCGGCACGCCGAAGCAGACCGACGCGCAGGGCACGTACCTGTTCGACCTGCTCGAAGACGGCACGTACATGGTGTGCTTCGACCTGTCGACGTTGCCCGCCCAGTACGCCGGTTACGTGTTCACCGGCAAGGACGCGGGTGACGACACGAAGGACTCGGACGCGGATGCCGCGGACGGCTGCACCGCGACGACGACGCTGGGTGCTGCCAAACGTCAGGACCTGACGCTCGACGCGGGTCTGGTGCCGCCGAACAACAGGCTCGGTGACCTCGTGTGGGTCGACACCAACCGCAACGGCCTGCAGGACGGCGACGAGCCGGGTGTGCCGGGCGTGACGGTGACGCTGAAGGACGGCTCCGGTGCGACCGTGGGCACGCCGAAGCAGACCGACGCGCAGGGCAAGTACCTGTTCGACCAGCTGCCCAACGGCACGTACCAGGTGTGCTTCGACCTCTCGACCGCTCCGGCCGAGTACGCGGGCTACCTGCTGACGCGCCTGAACGCGGGCGACGACGCGTTGGACTCCGACGCCGACCCGGCGACGAAGTGCACGCACACCACCACGTTGGGCCCCGACAAGCGCGAGGACCTGACGCTGGACGCGGGTATCCGGCCGCCGAACACGCTCGGCGACTACGTGTGGATCGACACCAACAAGAACGGCGTCCAGGACGACGGCGAACCGCCGGTGCCCGGTGTGACCGTGAAGGTCGGTGACCTGACCACCACGACGGGTCCGGACGGCAAGTACGTCTTCGGCAAGCTGCCCGACGGCGAGTACACCGTCTGCTTCGACAAGACGACCCTGCCGGCGCAGTACGCGGACTACGTCCCGACGACGCCGAACGCCGGTGGCGACGACGCGAAGGACTCCGACGCGGCCGTCGACACGTGGTGTGCCCCGCCGACGAAGCTCGACGTGGACAGGCCCGAGGACCTGACGATCGATCTGGGTCTGATCCCGCCGGTGAACCGTCTCGGTGACTACGTGTGGATCGACGTCAACAAGGACGGGTTGCAGGACGCCACTGACATCCCGGTCGAGGGCGTGACGGTGAAGCTGAACACCGGCGCGACCACGACGACGGACGCGCAGGGCAAGTACCTGTTCTCCGACCTGCCCGACGGCGAGTACACGGTGTGCTTCGATCTGGCGAACCTGCCCGCGGCGGTGAAGGACTACCTGGTCACCGCCAAGGACGCCGGTTCCGATGACGCGAAGGACTCCGATGCCGACCCGGCCACCGGTTGTGTGCCGGCCGTGACGCTGGGCGTGGGTCAGCGCGAGAACCTGACGCTGGACATGGGTCTGGTCTCGCCGCCGAACAAGCTCGGTGACTACGTCTGGGTCGACGCGAACCGCAACGGTGTGCAGGACGCGGGCGAGGCACCGGTGCCGGGTATGACCGTGAAGGTGCTGGACGAGCAGGGCAACCAGGTCGGCGAGCCGGTGGTCACGGACGCGCAGGGCAAGTACCTGTTCGGCGACCTGCCGGACGGCACGTTCAAGGTCTGCTTCGGCCCGATGCCCGCGGGCATGTCGGACTTCCAGTTCACCAAGCCCAACGCCGGTGACGACGCCGCGGACTCCGATGCCGACCCGGCCACGGGCTGCACTTCGGAGGTCACGCTCGGCCTCGGCAAGCGGGAGGACCTGACCCTGGACGCCGGCATCCACGCGCCGGTCAACAGGATCGGCGACTTCGTGTGGGTCGACGCGAACAACAACGGTCTGCAGGACGACGGCGAGAAGCCCGTCGAGGGCGTGACCGTGAAGCTGAACACCGGTGCCACCACGAAGACCGACGCGCAGGGCAAGTACCTGTTCAGCGATCTTCCGGACGGCACGTACACGGTGTGCTTCGACATCGCGAACCTGCCGGCCGCGGTGGCGGACTACACGCTGACCAAGGTCAACGCGGGTGACGACGCGAAGGACTCGGATGCCGATCCGGCAACGGGTTGCACGCTGCCCGTGACCCTCGGTGTGGGCCAGCGCGAGAACCTCACGCTGGACGCGGGTCTGGTCGCACCGCCGAACAGCATCGGCGACCTGGTGTGGTACGACACCAACCGCAACGGCGTGCAGGATCCGGGTGAGCCGGGCGTGCCCGGTGTGACGGTCACCCTGGTCGACGAGCAGGGCAATCCCGTCGGCGTGCCGGTGAAGACGGGGCCTGACGGCACGTACGAGTTCCCGAACATCCCGGACGGCACCTACAAGGTGTGCTTCGAGATGGGCGCTCTGCCCGGCCAGTACGCCGGGTACGTCGCGACGACGCCGAACGCCGGTGACGACGCGAAGGACTCGGACGTGGATCCGGCGACCGGGTGCACGCCGCCGGTGACGGTCGGTGTGGGCCAGCGTGAGCAGAAACCGGCCCTGGGCCTGGTGCCGCCGACCAACCGCGTTGGTGACCTCGTCTGGTACGACAACAACTCCAACGGGGTGCAGGACGCCGGCGAACCCGGTGTGCCGAACCTGCCGGTGTTCCTGCAGGACGGCAGCGGCAAGCCCGTTGCGCAGACGACGACCGACAAGGACGGCAAGTACCTGTTCACCGACCTTCCGGACGGTGAGTACAAGGTCTGCTTCAACGCCGATCCGCGGACGGGCCTGGTCGCTGGCCGCCAGCTGACCAAGCCGCACGTCGGGGACGACGGAAAGGACTCCGACGCCAACCCGGCGACCGGATGCACCCACGTCGTCAAGCTGGGCAAGGACAAGCGGGTGGACCTGACGCTCGACGCAGGTCTGCTGCCCAAGCCGCCGCTCGCCTCCACGGGTGCCGCGGTGTGGGCCCTGCTCGGCTCCGGCCTGGCCCTGCTGCTCGCCGGTGCGTTCATGACACTGGTCGCGCGCCGTCGCAGGTCCTAGTCGAAAGGTTCTGATCGACGCACCTGCCCCTGGGCCTCGTTTCCCAGGGGCAGGTGCCCTTTCATGGAAGGAGATGACGGAAAGCGGCGATCGCGTGCTGCAGCTCCTGCGCCTCCCACACCGACACCCGCCAGTGCTCCGCGTTGGGGATCATGTCGCACATGTTCCTGCGGACGCCTCGAGAGGCGGGGAAGTGTGGCCCATCACCAAGATCGCTGGGCCGCCGGTGTCGACTGATACGGTGCTAGCCATGGTGAAACCTCCCCAAGATGGGAGTATTTCCCCGCCTGCCGGACCGATGAGTTTCCGTCGGCTGATCCGTACCCCTGCCATGACCGAAGAAATCCGGGCCGCCGTGGCGGCGGAACGACGTGACCAGGCAGAGCTCCTCGCCGGGCTCACCGAGGAGCAGTGGCACGCGCCGAGCCTGTGCGAGGGCTGGCGCGTCAAGGAGGTCGTCGCGCACACGACCCTGCCGTTCCGCAGCTCAGTCGGACGCGTGCTGCTGGAGACGCTCAAGTCCGCCGGCCGGTTCAACCACGCCTCCGACCGCATGGCCAGGAAAGACGCCGCGGCCCTGTCCATCGACGACCTGCTCGGCACCCTGAAGGCCAACATCGGCCACCCGTGGACCCCACCCGGCGGCGGCCCGGCCGGCGCGCTCTCGCACGACATCATCCACGGCCTCGACATCACGGTCGCGCTCGGACTCGACCGCCAGGTGCCGCACGACCGCCTCAAGATCGTCCTCGACGGCATGAACCCGCGCAGCGTCAAGTACTTCGGCGCGGACCTCGACGGCAAGAGGCTGGAAGCCACCGACATGGACTGGACGTTCGGCGAAGGCGAGCCGATCAGGAGGCCGGCTCAGGAGCTCCTGCTCCTCGTGTGCGGCCGCTCACTCGCCTGACGAGGTCACCGCTTCACGCACCCGCGCCGTCGCCTCTGTCGTCGTCGCGAGGAACCGGGCCACCACCTGACGGTCTTCCGCGCTGAGCCGCTCCCACGCCGAGGAGAACTCGCGCGCGAGCGGCTGGAAGAACGTCGACGCCAGCGCCGTCGCCGTGGAGAGCACGCGGAGCTCGACGCGGCGGCGGTCGTCCGGGTCGCGGTCGCGGACCACGTGACCGGCCCGCTCCAGCCGGTCCAGCACCGAGGTCGTGGCGGAGGCGCTCAGGTTCAGCGCCTTCGCGAGCGCGCCCGGTGTCATGGGGGAGCGGGCGGTCATGATCAGGTTCAGGGCCGTCATGTCGGTCGGGTGCAGCTCGTGCGCCGCGCTGAAGATCTCCAGAAACCGGTTCGACTCCGCGACCAGCGCACGCAGCAGCATGCTCAGGTCGTAGTCGCTTGCGTCGCTCACGGGGTCAGCATACTGTTCGTCCATCGAAAGATTCGACGATCGAAGGAATGCGGATGCGCGTCCTCGCCGGGATCCTGCTCGTCGTCTGGCTCGCGCTGGGTGGGTTCACCGGGCCGTACGCGGGCAAGCTCTCGGAGGTCGCGGAGAACGACAGCAGCGCGTTCCTGCCGAACTCCGCCGAGTCCACGCAGGTCGCTGAGCTGCAGAAGAAGTTCCAGCGCGCCAACGCGATCCCCGCGATCGTCGTGGTCGAACGGTCCGGCGGGCTGACCGACGAGGACAGGAAGTACCTCGCCGACCGCGGCAGGGGCTTCCAGGCGTCACCGGTGATCCCAGCACCCGGCGACAACGAGGCCGCCCAGCTCGTCGTGCTGCTCGACCCCGCGAAGGAGGTCCGCGACTCGGTCCTGCAGCTCCGCGACGGGGCGCGCGGTGCGCCACCAGGGCTGAAGGTGCTGGTCACCGGCCCGGCCGCGCAGATCGCCGACCTCGTCGAGGCGTTCGGCGGCATCGACGGGCTGCTGCTCGTCGTCGCGGGCGCGGTCGTCGCGTTGATCCTGCTCGTCGTCTACCGGAGTCCGCTGCTGCCGGTCGTGGTGCTGGTGTCGGCGGTGTTCGCGCTCGGGCTCGCCAGCTTCGTCGTGCACCTGCTGGCGAAGAACGACGTGCTGGCGCTGAACGGCCAAAGCCAGGGCATCCTCTCGATCCTCGTGTTCGGCGCGGCGACGGACTACGCGTTGCTGCTCGTGTCGAGATTCCGCGAGGAGCTGCGGGACACCCAGGACAGGTACACGGCCATCCGCACGGCGTGGCGCGGCACGATCGAACCCATCGCGGCCTCGGCCGGCACGGTGATCCTCGGCGTGCTGTGCCTGCTGTTCAGCGACCTCGACTCGAACAAGGGCCTCGGGCCGGTCGCCGCCATCGGCATCGGCGCCGCACTGCTCACCACGATGACGTTCCTGCCCGCGACGCTGGCGTTGCTCGGACGCGTGGCGTTCTGGCCGTTCGCGCCGAAGCTCGGCTCACCGCACCCGGAGACGACCGGGCTGTGGGGCCGCACGGCGGACCTGGTGCGCCGCAGGCCACGCGCGATCTGGATCGTCACGACGCTCGTGCTGCTCGTCGGCGCCGCGTTCCTGCCGCAGCTCAAGGCGTCCGGTACAGCGCAGTCCGACGTGTTCCTGACCGAGGTCGAGTCCGTTGCGGGACAGGAGGTCCTGTCGAGGCACTTTCCCGGTGGGACCGGCTCGCCGACCGTCATCGTCGCAGCAGAGGGCAAGACCGCCGAAGTGCTTGAGAAGTCCAAAGTGGACGGCGTCGCCGACGTCCGGCCCACCGGCACGGCGGACGGGCTCGTCCGCGTCGAGGCCACGCTGAAGGACGCGCCGGACTCCGACGCGGCGGTGGCGACGGTCGAGCGCATCCGTGCGGCGGTGCACGGGATCGGCGACGCGAAGGTCGGTGGGCAGACGGCGACGTTGCTGGACACCAGGACGACGTCGGAACACGACCGGCTGCTGATCATCCCGATCGTGCTGGTCGTGATCTTCCTGGTGCTGGCGCTGCTGCTGAGGTCGTTGCTGGCGCCGGTGCTGCTGATCGCGACGGTCGTGCTGTCGTTCGCGGCCACCATGGGCGTCTCGGCGCTGGTGTTCAACCACGTCTTCGACTTCCCGGGTTCCGACCCGGTGGTGCCGCTGTTCGGGTTCGTGTTCCTGGTGGCGCTGGGCATCGACTACAACATCTTCCTGATGACCCGCGTCCGCGAGGAAACCCAGCGCCTGGGCACGGTCGAGGGCACGTTGCGGGGCCTCAGCCTGACCGGTGGCGTGATCACGTCGGCGGGTGTGGTGCTCGCGGCGACGTTCGCGGCGCTGGCCGTGCTGCCGATCCTGTTCCTGACGCAGATCGCGTTCATCGTGGCGTTCGGCGTCCTGCTGGACACGTTGCTGGTGCGGTCGTTGCTCGTGCCGGCGCTGTCGGTGGACATCGGTGGCCGAATCTGGTGGCCGTCGAAGCTGAGGTGAGTCAGGATTCCCGGCATGACCTACACGGCACGCCAGCTCAACCGCGCGACGCTCGACCGGCAGATGTTGCTGCGGCGTGAGCCCGTTGACGTGCTGACCGCGGTCGAGCGGATCGTGGCGATCCAGGCCCAGGAGCCCGCGTCGCCGTACATCGCGTTGTGGAACCGGATTGAGGGCTTCGACCCTGCCGACCTGGACCAGGCGTTCACGAGCGGGGCGATCCGCAAGGCCGCGATGATGCGGATCACGTTGCACGCCGTCACCGTCGCCGACCACGAGGTGTTCCACCACGCGATGCTGCCCGTGTTGCGCGCGTCCCGGCTGAACGACAAGCGTTTCAGGGCCATGGGACTCACGATCGAGCGGGCCGACGAGGTGCTGGCGCACCTGCTCGAGTTCGCCGCCGAGCCGAGGACCAAACCGGAGCTGGAAGAGCTGCTGCACTCGCACGTCGGCGACGTGGGGGAGCCGGGCATCTGGTGGGCGCTGGCCGCCTACGCGCCCATGGTGCGGGTGCCGACCGGTGGTCCGTGGGCGTTCGGGCCGCGGCTGTCGTTGCAGACCGCGGTGATCGAGCCGCGCGAGCGGATGGCGGCGCTGACCGAGATGCTGCGCCGCTACCTCACCGGGTTCGGGCCCGCGACCATTGCGGACATGAACCAGTTCACCATGGTGCCACGCACGTCCATCAAGGAAGCGCTGGAACGGCTGGACCTGGTGAAGACCGGCGACCACTACGACGTTCCGGATCGGACGGTTCCGGACGAGGACACCCCGGCGCCGCCGCGGCTGATGGCCATGTGGGACAGCACATTGCTCGCCTACGCCGATCGCAGCCGGATCATCCCCGATCAGTACCGCAAGGCCGTGATCCGCAACAACGGCGACACACTGCCGACTCTTCTCGTCGACGGTCATGTGGCAGGGGTCTGGCGTCCGGCCGAGGACGGCGGCATCGAGGCGACCGCCTTCCACGCCCTGAGCGAGGAACAGTGGGCCGGTCTCGCCGAGGAGGCCAGGGCGCTGCGGAAGTTCCTCGGTGACCGGGACCCACAGGTCTACCGGCGTTTCAACCGCTGGTGGGCCGGTCTGCCGGTCTCCGACGTCCGAGTTCTGTGAATACGTCAAGATCCACAAAGGGCCATGCACAAGTCACTGTTCCTCCACCCTGCATGGAGGAAAGCTCAATGTTCCAACGAGAAAGCGCGCCGCTACAACCAGTTCACCCCTGGCCAGAACACCCGCACGCAGAGCGCCTGGACGGCGTACCGCAGCGGTAGGTGATCCAGCCCGAGTGGAGGGACGTTGCTCGATGAGCGGCGTCCCTTTCGCTTTCTTGCTTGGAGAGCTGCCAACGGCCAAGCTGTGACAGGTGACAGATCCCGTGCCGCACATGTCGGGCGTCGATCATCCCGAGGTCGACGAGATGCTCAGCGAGGTCGTGCACCAGCTCTTCGCGGCGAACCTCGACCTGCAGACGGTGCTGGGTGTGTTCAGCAGGCAGCAGGGCGCCGGCCGCGACCGCGTGCACGCCGTCATCGACCGGCTCGACGACACCATCGCCGCCATCCACCACGCGGGCGCGCGGCTGCAGATCTCGCTGGCCGACCAGGCCGCCCTCAACCAGGCCAGGGGAGTGCTGGCCGCGCGGCGGGACATCTCCGTCGCGGAAGCGTCCGACCTGATCACCGGCCACGCAGCACGGCACGAGCTGGACGTCTCCGCCGTCGCCCGTGCCGTGCTGGCCGGAGATCACCTGTAGCGACCCGGTCAGACCTTCTGGTGCTCGGCCGGCCGCATCTCGGGAACCGTTCCGTTGGGCGCAGTCTCGTGTGCCGTCTCGGTGCGGCGAGCCGCTCGGTGATGGTGCCGCCCTCGGGAGTGCCGGTGGGTGACGGGATCTTGCTCAGCAGGTACCCGGCGTGGCTCACCGCGAGCAGCACGAGCAGCGTGTCCGAGAACGCGGGCAGCCCGCCGATGCCCGCGGGGTTGTCGACGGCCCTGAGCGCCGCCACCGCCTGCGCGCCGTAGGCCAGCAGCAGGAGGATCGTGATGAGGAAGTTCTGGAACTTCGCCAGGTCGATCGACTTGCCCGCCGACGCGCCTTCCTCGACGGTCAGCATCTCCCAGACCCGGCCGCCTCCCCTTCCCCGGGGTGGGCCGCGACCGAGTCCGGCCGCGTCGTGCTCTTCACGACCTTGATCGCAGCCGCCCCCACCGCGGAACCGATCGCGATGCTGAGCAACGTCAGCACCTGACCGGGGATGGTGAACCCGGCGACGTCGACCTGCCCGGTCGCGAACCGCCCGAACGCCATGCCGCTGACGAGAGACAGCAGCACGACGGTCCACATCATCATCTGCAGGCGGGACAGGCTGTACGGCCGCGCGCGTCCCGCAGGACGTTCTGCGCGCCGAGAGTGCCGGGAACCGCGACCGCGAGCAGCACGATGACGAGAGCGGACACGAGCCAAGCCCAGAACGTGGTCGGCATGGCGGCCTCCTCGTTACGCCTTTCGGACGCTGTGAGGAGTACGTCGTCGCGAGGTGACCAGGTGCTATCACAC
The DNA here is from genome assembly GCF_003269295.1 of Lentzea atacamensis. Taxonomy (GTDB): domain Bacteria; phylum Actinomycetota; class Actinomycetes; order Mycobacteriales; family Pseudonocardiaceae; genus Lentzea; species Lentzea atacamensis. The sequence continues at coordinate 138,129 of NZ_QLTT01000003.1, forward strand.
GGGGTAACGATTCGGGGGTTGATCTACCAGTGGCAGGCGGTGTCCGGCTCGCAGCACGGCGCCAGAAACCGGCAGCTCGGGCAGATCCACTTGGAACCGTTGCCGTAAGGACGCAGGTCGTCGGACTCGCACTGCGGGCACTGGGGGAGTTGGACGGTCTTCCTGGCCGGCTCGGTCACGCGTGACACGGTACTTCAGGTGGTGCGCGGGCGCGGGTCGGCGAGGTCGTCGTAGTCGATCACGAGGCTCGCCCGCCTCGCCGGTTCGCACTTCGCGAGGTAGAGCCGCTGGCCTTCGACGTACCGATGGTTGCGCGGGTCGTCCGGATCGGACGGACTGCCGTCGCGCACCGCCATCCGCGCGACGGAAACCGCGAAGTCGACGGACAGGAACACCGAGAAGTCCCAGTGCTCCACGAGCTCGTCGCGGTGCAGGAAGATGCCGTCCACCAACAGGATCGCCGGACGTGACACGACTTCCTCCGGTGCGTCGACGTACTCGTCCGTCGCCAGGTCGTGGCTCGCGCGCCGGAACGGCCGGCCGGCGGCGAACGGCACGAGCAGGTGACCGGCGAACCTCTCGTGGTCGAAGCTGTCCAGGAAGAAGCCCTCCGGGGACACCGGGCCGCGCCGGTGGCGGATCTCGCGCGGGTGGTGGAAGTCGTCCACGGAGGCGCGGACGACTGTGCGGCCGCGGGACCGCAGCACCGCGGCGAGGTCGTCGCAGAACGTCGTCTTGCCCGCGCCGTCCACTCCGTCCACCGCGACCAGGCCGTCGGCGGGCAGCAGGCCGGCAACGGTGTTCAGCACCCCGGTTCGCGTCACGGCACCGACGATCTCACGGAAAGTCACCGTGACGGGCCCCATCGGATGAGACCCACGTCTCCTGAGCATCAAGAACGCGTAAGGGCCGCCCCCAAGCCCGTAAGGACGTTGTCAGGCATCGCCTGATCAGGGATTTCCTGCTGCACGCTGCCGGGTGTCATCAAGAAGACCTCGTCGTTGAAGGGAGCGGCGTCATGGCCGACCTGGCCTGCGCGTTGCTGCTGATCGGGAGTTTCGTCGTGCTGGGCCTGACCGTGCGCGGACTGGAGAAGTTGTGAGCGGCACGGGACTCGTTGCGAACGCCGTCGCGGGCGTCCTCGCGCTCCTGCTGATCGTCTACCTGTTCATCGCACTCATCAGGCCGGAGAAGTTCTGATGTCACCTCTCGTGGCCGGCCTGGTGCAGGCCGGCATCCTCGTCGCGGCCCTGGCGGTCGTGTACCGGCCCCTCGGCGACCACATGGCTCGCGTGTTCGAGCACAAGAGCCACTCGAAGCTGGAGAAGGCGATCTACCGCTTCGCCCGGATCGACCCGGATGCCGAGCAGAAGTGGAGCACCTACGCGTACGGCGTGCTGGGCTTCTCGTTGGTCGGCATCGTGTTCCTGTACGTGATCCAGCGCCTGCAGGCCTTGCTCCCGTTCGGCTTCGACCGGGGCAACGTCGGGCCTGCAATGGCGTTCAACACCGCCATCAGCTTCGTGACCAACACGAACTGGCAGTCGTACGTGCCGGAAGCCGTCATGGGCCACACGGTCCAGATGATCGGGCTGACCGTGCAGAACTTCGTGTCGGCGGCGGTCGGGCTCGCCGTCGCGGTGGCGTTGATCCGCGGTTTCGTGCGGCACCAGACCGACCGGCTCGGCAACTTTTGGGTCGACCTCACCCGAGGCACCATCCGGATCCTGCTGCCGATCGCCTTCGTCTTCGCCGTCGTGCTGATCGCACTCGGCGTCACGATGAGCCTCAAGTCCGGCGTGGACGTTGACGGGCAGACCATCGCGAACGCTCCCGTGGCGAGCCAGGAGGCCATCAAGGAGCTCGGCACCAACGGCGGTGGCGTCCTCAACGCGAACTCGGCGCACCCGTTCGAGAATCCCGGCGAGTGGACCAACCTGGTCGAGATCTTCCTGATCCTGGTGATCCCGGTGTCGCTCACCCGCACGTTCGGCCGGCTCGTCGGCCAGCACAGGCAGGGGTACGTGCTGCTGAGCGTCATGGCCACGATCTGGACCGCGATGCTCGCCGTGATCTGGGGAGCGGAGGCGAGCGGGCTCAGGCCGTTGGAGGGCAAGGAACTCCGCTTCGGCATCGCCGGCAGTGCGATCTTCGCGGACGCCACCACGGGCACGTCGACCGGCGCGGTGAACTCGTTGCACGACAGCTACACCGGGCTCGGGGGCGGCGGTGCGCTGCTGAACATGCTGTTCGGCGAGATGACGCCGGGCGGGGTGGGCACGGGCATCTACAGCATCCTGGTGATGGCGGTCATCGCGATGTTCCTGGCCGGTCTGATGGTCGGCCGCACACCGGAGTACCTGGGCAAGAAGCTGGGGCGCAAGGAGGTCACGGCCGCCGCGGTGTCGATCCTCGCGATGCCGGCGGTGCTGCTGGTCGGCGCGGGCATCACGGCGATTCTGCCAAGCACACGGGGAGCGTTGAACAACCCCGGTGCGCACGGCCTGTCGGAGATCCTCTACGCGTACGCGTCGGCGTCGAACAACAACGGGTCGGCCTTCGGCGGCATCACCGCGACCAGCGACTGGTTCCAGTCGTCGCTGGGGCTGTGCATGCTGTTCGGCCGGTTCGTGCCGATCATCGCGGTGCTGGCGCTGGCCGGATCCCTGGCCGCGCAGAAGAAGGTGCCGGTCACGGCGGGCACGCTGCCCACCACCGGACCGCTGTTCGCGAGCCTGCTCACCGGCTCGATCGTGCTGGTCGCCGCGCTGACCTTCGTTCCCGCTCTCGCTCTCGGTCCCATCGCGGAGGCACTGCAGTGACCGCCACACTCGACCAGCCCGTTCCCGTGCGGACGAAGACGATCACACGGGCCCACCTCGTGGACGCGGTGCCCGAGGCGTTCCGGAAGCTCCACCCGCGCCACCAGCTGCGCAACCCCGTCATGTTCGTCGTCTGGGCGGGTTCGTCGCTGGTCACGGTCTGCACGGTCACCGATCCGAGCGTGTTCACCATCTCGGTGACGCTGTGGTTGTGGTTCACCGTGCTCTTCGCGAACCTCGCCGAGGCCGTCGCGGAAGGCCGCGGCAAGGCGCAGGCGGACTCGCTCAGGAAGACCAAGAAGGACGCCGTCGCGCGGCTCGTGAACGGTGACGTCGTCGCCGGTACCGAGTTGAAGATCGGTGACCTGGTGGTCGTCGGGGCGGGCGAGGTCATCCCCGGTGACGGTGACGTCGTCGAAGGCATCGCCACCGTGGACGAGTCGGCCATCACCGGTGAGTCCGCGCCGGTGATCCGCGAGTCCGGCGGTGACCGGTCCGCGGTCACGGGCGGCACCACCGTGCTGTCCGACCGGATCGTCGTGCGGATCACCACCAGGCCGGGCGAGTCCTTCGTGGACCGGATGATCGCGCTGGTCGAAGGCGCCGAACGGCAGAAGACGCCGAACGAGATCGCGCTGACCATCCTGCTGTCCACGCTGACGATCATCTTCCTGCTCGCCGTGGTGGCGCTGCAGCCGTTCGCGATCTACTCCGGTGGCGAGCAGTCGGTCGTCGTGCTGACCGCGTTGCTGGTCTGCCTCATCCCGACGACGATCGGAGCGTTGCTGTCCGCCATCGGCATCGCGGGCATGGACCGGCTGGTGCAGCGCAACGTGCTGGCCACGTCCGGCAAGGCCGTGGAGGCGGCGGGCGACATCGACACGTTGCTGCTCGACAAGACCGGCACGATCACGTGGGGAAACCGCAGGGCGACCGAGTTCATCCCGGTCGGACCGACGTCCCACGAGAAGCTCGTGGCGGCCGCGCGGCTCGCGAGCCTGGCCGACGAGACGCCGGAAGGCCGCAGCATTCTGGAGCTCGCGGGCGGGCGGCCCGCCACCGATCACGAGAAGACGGGCGAGTTCGTCCCTTTCACCGCGCAGACAAGGATGTCCGGCATCGACCTGGACGGCAGGAGCATCCGCAAGGGCGCCGCGTCCGCGTTCGAGCTGACCGAGACGGCCCGCGGGGTCGTGGACGAGATCAGCGCGCAGGGCGGCACTCCGCTCGTCGTGGCGCAGGACGGCGAGGTGCTTGGCGTCATCCGGCTGTCCGACGTGGTGAAGCCCGGCATGAAGGAACGCTTCGCCGAACTGCGCGCGATGGGCATCCGCACGGTCATGGTCACCGGCGACAACCCGTTGACGGCTCGTGCGATCGCGGAGGAGGCGGGCGTGGACGACTTCCTCGCCGAGGCCAAGCCCGAGGACAAGATGGCCCTGATCCGCAAGGAGCAGGAGGGTGGCCGCCTGGTCGCGATGACGGGGGACGGCACCAACGACGCGCCCGCGCTGGCGCAGTCGGACGTCGGCGTCGCGATGAACACCGGCACGTCGGCCGCGAAGGAGGCCGGCAACATGGTCGACCTCGACTCGGACCCGACCAAGCTCATCGAGATCGTGGAGATCGGCAAGCAGCTGCTGATCACGCGCGGTGCGCTGACGACGTTCTCCGTGGCGAACGACCTGGCCAAGTACTTCGCGATCCTGCCGGCGATGTTCGCGGCGATCTACCCGGCGCTCGACCGGCTCAACATCATGCACCTGGCCACGCCGCGGTCCGCGATCCTGTCGGCGGTGATCTTCAACGCGGTGGTCATCGTGGCGCTGATCCCGCTGGCGCTCAAGGGCGTCCGCTACCGGCCGTCCAGCGCGTCCGCGCTGCTGCGGCGCAACCTGCTGATCTACGGCCTCGGCGGCATCGTGACGCCGTTCGCCGGGATCTGGCTGATCGACCAGCTCGTGCGACTCGTCCCCGGGATCGGCTGACATGGACAACTTTCTGAAGCAGTCGTGGGCGGGTCTGCGGATCCTGCTCGCGCTCACCGTGCTCCTCGGCGTGCTGTACCCGCTGGCGGTCTGGGGTGTCTCGCGGCTCCCCGGTCTGCACGACAACGCCGAAGCGGTCGGCACCACGCTCGTCGCCGTCACGCGTGAAGGCGACAAGTACTTCGTGCCGAGGCCGTCCGCCGCGACGCTGCCCGCGTCCGGTGGCTCCAACAAGGGGGAGCTGAACGAGGACTACACGAAGGTCGTCGCCGAGCGGCGGGTGGCGGTGGCCCAGCGTGAGGGCGTCTCCGAGAACCAGGTTCCGCAGGACGCCGTCACCGCCTCGGCTTCTGGTCTCGACCCGCACATCAGCCCGGAATATGCCGCGTTGCAGGTGCCCCGCGTGGCGCGCGCGTCCGGGCTGCCGGTGGAGAAGGTCCGGGAGCTGGTCGCTGCCAGCACCGGGGGCACCTTCACCACCACCGTCAACGTGACGGCGTTGAACCGTGCCATCGACGCTGCCACCCGTTGACGGTCGCCGGGGTGAGCTGAGGATCTACCTCGGCGCCGCTCCCGGCGTCGGCAAGACCTTCGCCGCGCTCGGCGAAGCTCACCGGCGCCGGGAGCGCGGCACCGACGTGGTCGTCGGACTCGTGGAGACCCACGACCGGGAGAAGACAGCCTCACTGCTCGACGGCCTGGAAGTGGTGCCGCGCAAGGTGATGCGGCACCGCGGCGTCGACGTGTCCGAAATGGACGTGGACGCGATCCTCGCGCGCAGACCCGAGGTCGCGGTGGTCGACGAGCTCGCACACACCAACGTGCCGGGCTCGCGCAACGAGAAGCGCTGGCAGGACGTCGAGGAACTGCTCGACGCGGGCATCGACGTCCTGTCCACGGTCAACGTCCAGCACCTGGAGTCGCTCAACGACGTCGTGGAGCGGATCACCGGTGTGCGGCAACGGGAAACCGTGCCGGACGAGGTCGTCCGCCGCGCCGAACAGGTCGAGCTGGTGGACATCACCCCGGAGGCGCTGCGCCGCCGGCTCGCCCACGGCAACGTCTACGCCGCGCACAAGATCGATGCCGCGCTGGGCAACTACTTCCGGCCCGGCAACCTGACCGCGTTGCGCGAGCTCGCCCTGCTGTGGGTCGCGGACCAGGTCGACGTGGCGTTGCAGCGGTACCGCAGCGAGAAGTCGATCACCGACACCTGGGAGGCGCGAGAACGGGTCGTCGCCGCGATCACCGGCGGCGCGGAGAGCGAGACGCTGATCCGGCGGGCCCGGCGGATCGCCGTACGGGCAGGGGCCGAACTGCTCGTCGTGCACGTGATGCGCGGGGACGGGCTGACCGGTGTGACCCCCGAACACATCGCCCGCTCGCGCAAGATCACCGAGGACGTCGGCGCGACGTTCCACTCCGTCGTCGGCGACGACGTGCCGACGGCATTGCTGGAGTTCGCCCGCGGGGTCAACGCCACCCAGCTCGTGCTCGGGACTTCGCGCAGGTCACGCCTCGCGCGGGCGTTCGACGAGGGCATCGGCGCGGCCGTGGTGCAGGAGTCCGGCGCGATCGACGTGCACATGGTCACGCACGACGAGGCGCGGCGCGGACCGCGGTGGAAGATCGGCGCCGACCCGTTGCCGTCACGGCGCCGGCTGATCGGCTGGGGCCTGTCCCTGGTGCTGCCCGCAGCCGTCACCTGGCTGGGCATGCTGTGGCGCGACGAGCTCGACTTCTCGACAGATCTCGTCGCGTTCCTGCTGGTCACGTGCGTGGTCGCGATCGCGGGCGGCCTCGGCCCCGCGTTGTTCTGCGCGGTCGCCGGCGCAGGGCTGCTGAACTTCTTCTTCACCGAGCCGTACCACAGCCTCGCGGTGAACTCGCCGGAGAACGTGATCACGCTCGTGGCCATGGTGATCGTCGCGACCGTGGTGGCGCTGACGGTCGACAGGGCGGCCAGGCTGGCGGAGCAGGGTGCGCGGGCGCGGACAGAGGCCGCGTTGCTGGCCTCGTACTCGCGGACCGTGCTGACCTCGCCGTACCCGCTGGCCCGGCTGCTGGAGAAGATCCGCGAGAACTTCGGCCTGGAGTCCGTCGCGCTGCTGGAACGGTGTGGTGGCGCCTGGGAACGCGTCGCGTGCGTGGGCCCGCGGCCGTGCGACGAACCGGACGAGGGCGACGCGGACGTGCTGGTGACGCCGGACGTCCACCTGGTGCTGCGCGGCCGGACCTTGCCCGCGAGCGATCAGCGGGTGCTGGAGGCCGCGGCCGGGCAGGCGCTGATGGCGTGGCGGCAGCAGCGAATGGCCGACGAGGCACGCGACGCCCAGCGCAGGGCCGAGACGACCGAGCTGCGCACGGCGTTGCTGTCGGCGGTCGGGCACGACCTGCGGACGCCGTTGACGTCGATCAAAGCCGCGATCGGCAGCCTGCGGGACGAGACGCTGCCGCTGTCCGCGGAGGACGTCCGGGAGCTGATGGCGACGGTCGAGGAGTCGGCGGACCGGCTGACCGGACTGGTGGACAACCTCCTGGACTCGTCACGGCTCGCCACCGGTTCGGTGGAGCCGGTGCTGCGGCCCGTCAGCTACTACGAGGCCGTCGCCAGGGCACTGGCCGGCGTCGACGAGCAGGTTTCCGTTGTCGTGGACGAACATCTGCCGCTGGTGCTGGCCGATCTGGGCCTGCTGGAACGAGTCGTGGCCAACGTCGTGGACAACGCGTTGCGGCACGGGACACCGGGACCGGTCGCGATCAGAGCCAGCCGCCACGGCTCGCAGGTGGAGCTGCGGGTCGTCGACCACGGCAAGGGACTGCCGAAGAAGACGGGAGACCGGATCTTCGCGCCTTTCCAACGACTCGGCGACCGTGACGCGACACCGGGCGTCGGCCTCGGGCTCAGCGTCGCCAAGGGCTTCACCGCCGCCATGGGCGGTGAGATCAGCGCGGAGGACACACCGGGCGGCGGGCTCACCATCGTGATCTCGCTGCCAGCTCACGAGGAGTCAGGATGACGTCAGTGCTGGTGGTCGATGACGAACCGCAGATCGTCCGGGCGTTGAGGATCAACCTCAGCGCGCGCGGATACAACGTGATGACGGCCTACGACGGCAAGTCCGCCCTGGGCGTCGCCGTGGAGGGCAAACCGGACGTCGTCGTGCTGGACCTGGGCCTGCCCGACATCGACGGCGTCGACGTGATCGCCGGCCTGCGCGGCTGGTCGACGATCCCGATCATCGTCCTGTCCGCCCGCACCGACTCCGCGGCCAAGGTCGAGGCCCTCGACGCGGGTGCCGACGACTACGTGACCAAACCGTTCGGGATGGACGAGCTGCTGGCCCGGTTGCGCGCCGCCGTGCGACGGGGTTTGGCGCGCGAGGCCGGCGATCCCGTGGTGCAGACGGCGTCGTTCGTCGTCGACCTGGTGGTGAAGAAGGTCTGGCGAGATGACCGCGAGGTGCACCTCACGCCCACCGAGTGGGGGCTGGTGGAGATCCTCGCGCGCAACCCCGGCCGGCTCGTGTCGCAGAAGCAGCTGCTGCAGGAGGTGTGGGGGCCGATGCACGTCAACGAGTCCCAGTACCTGCGTGTGTACTTCGCGCAGCTGCGGCGGAAGCTGGAAACCGATCCGGCGCGTCCCCGTCACCTGATCACGGAGCCCGGGATGGGGTATCGGCTGGAACTCTGACGGTTGACGCGGAGGGCGTGAGAGCGCTTCCATAGACGTAGCCGCCGCACGATCGTGACAGAGAGGTCATCATCGTGGCTCGAAAACTGCGGTACGCCCTGCTGGGCCTCCTGCTGGCGCTCCCACTCTCCGGCGCCGCGCAGGCAGCGGTCCCACCGACCCCACCCGGCTGGACCCTGGCCTGGTCGGACGACTTCAACGGCCCGAACAACTCGGCCCCGAACCCGAACAACTGGATTGTCGACATCGGCCACGGTTATCCCGGCGGCCCGGGCAACTGGGGCACCGGCGAGATCCAGCGGTACACCAACGACCGCGCCAACCTGCGCCTCGACGGCACCGGCAACCTCCGAATCATCCCACTGCGCGCGGCCAACGGCGAGTGGACCTCCGCGCGCATCGAAACTCGCCGCTCGAACTTCAAGGCACCCGCCGGCGGCGTGCTGCGCATCGAGGGACGCATCCAGATGCCGAACATCACCGGCACCGGCGCGCTGGGCTACTGGCCCGCGTTCTGGGCACTGGGCGCGCCCTACCGCGGCAACTACTGGAACTGGCCGGGCATCGGCGAGTTCGACGTCATGGAGAACGTCAACGGCATCAACAGCGTCTGGGGCGTGCTGCACTGCGGCGTGAACCCCGGCGGCCCGTGCAACGAAACCAACGGCCTCGGCGCGTCCCGTGCCTGCCCCGGCAGCCAGTGCCCAGGCAACTTCCACACCTACCGCTTCGAGTGGGACCGCTCGGTCAGCCCCAACCAGTTGCGCTGGTACGTCGACGGCCAGCAGTACCACGTCGTGCGGCAGAACCAGATGGACGCCGGGACGTGGAACAACATGACGTCCCACCAGGGTTACTTCATCCTGCTGAACGTGGCGATGGGTGGCGCGTTCCCGAACGGTGTGGCCGGCCGCGCCACCCCGACCCCGCAGACCACGCCGGGCCGTTCGATGGCGGTGGACTACGTGGCGGTGTGGACGCGCCCGTGACCGGCGCCACCGTGATCGTCAGAATCACGTCAAGGTGAGGGCCGGCGGTGTCAGGGTCCCGTCCGGGCGGTGGGCACGTGCGGGTGATCGGCGTGCAATCGGGACATGACACTCGCGGAGTTGCTGCCCAGCATCGGCTGTTCCACCGAGCCGGTGCTGGAAGAGGGTCTGTGGCCGGACGGGACGCACCTGTCCGGCTCGGACCTCGTCATCGGTGGAGTCCCCGCCACGCGGCTCGCGGCCCAGTTCGGCACGCCCTGCCAGGTGCTGGACGAGGCGACGGTGCGCAACCGCGCCAAGGCCTTCGTCGCGGCGCTGCCGGAAGCGGAGGTCGTGTTCGCGGGCAAGTCGTTGCCGTGCCCCGAGGTCTACCGGTGGATGGCCTCTGTCGGGCTGTCGCTCGACGTGTCCTCCGCCGGTGAGCTCGCCCTGGCGCGCGCCGCGGGCTTTCCGGCCGGGCGAATCGTCATGCACGGCAACGTGAAAACCGGCGAGGACCTGAAAGCCGCGCTGGAGTACGGGGTTTCGCGGATCGTCGTGGACTCGTTCGACGAGATCGCCCAGCTCGGTGCTCTCGCGCGGCACGGCCAGGAAGTCATGATCCGGGTGACGCCGGGAGTGGACGCGCACACCCATGCCGCTGTCTCGACCGGTGTGGAGGACCAGAAGTTCGGGTTCTCGCTGGCTTCCGGCGCCGCTCTCGAAGCCGTTCTGCGAGTGGTCGAGCAGCCCTCACTCAGGCTCGTCGGCCTGCACTGCCACATCGGCTCGCAGGTGCGGCACGTGGCGTCGTACGAGGAAACCGTGCGGCGCATGGTTGGCCTGATCGCTTCCTGCGGCGTCCGCGTCGAGCAACTCGATCTCGGCGGCGGCTTCTGCGCGCCGTACCTGCCGGGGGAGTCGTCGTTCGACCTCTTCGGCTTCGCGCAACGCGTTCGCGGCACGTTGAGCTACGAGTGCGCGCTGCATCGCGTGCCGGTACCGCGCATCCTGATCGAGCCGGGACGTTCGATCGTCGCGAACGCGGGCGTCACGCTGTACCGGGTCTGCGCGGTCAAACGCGGCGCCCGCACGTTCGTGGCGGTGGACGGCGGCATGAGCGACAACCCGCGCCCGGCCCTGTACAGCGCCAAGTACGCGGTCCGGCTCGTCGGCCGTGGCGGGAAGCTGCGGCCGGTGACCGTGGTCGGACGGCACTGCGAGGCCGGGGACGTGCTGGCGGAGAACGTGTTGCTGCCCGCCGACGTGCACGCGGGTGATGTGCTCGCGGTGCCGGTGACGGGCGCGTACCACCACGCGCTGGCGTCGAACTACAACCAGGTCGGCCGGCCGCCCGTCGTCGCGGTGCGGGACGGGCTGGCGCGGCCGATCGTGCGGCGCGAGACCGAGGAGGACCTGCTGCGGCGCTATGTCTAGGGCTTGACGGCCTGGGCGACCAGCCAGCTGTCCTCGTGCATCAGGTAACGCGTGATCTTGCCGTCGCGGACGGTGAACTCCTGCACGAACCGCGTCTCGATCCACTTCCCGGTGGCCTGGACCTGCGAGCGGAGATCACCGGTGCGCACGGCCAGCGCGCCGTCGACCAGTGTGGCGTCGACGTCGAACCGGTCCGGCGTCAGGTACTTCGGCACGTCCTCGGCGTAGAACGCGCGGACCTCGGCCCGCGTGGCGCGTTTGCCGATCCACGGCACGGTGGCGGTGTCGCCGGGGATCTCCCAGTCCACCTCCTCCGCGAACAGGGCGGCCAGGCCGTCCACGTCCCACGCCCGCATCAGGCGGTCGAACTCGGCGATCACGGCACGGGTATCTTCGGTCGACATACCTCCACCCATACCAGGTTGATCGTTCTACTGCGAAGTCGAACGTGTTTTCCGTAAGCATCGCGCTGAACCGGGTCGTGCCGGGCCTGCGCGACGCGGCACGTTCCGGCGCACCGAGCCAGATCTGGGCCGCCGTCGCCATCGCGCTGCCGAAGCTGTGGACGCACAACCGGGTCGCGGACGTGCTCGAGCTCGCGGTCGAGCTGGCGCAGCAGGTCAAGCCGGACGGGAACGTCAGCGGCCTCGCGGAGGTCGCCGCGCGCAAGGGTTCCAGCAAGGCCGTCGTGCAGGCGAAGCGCCTGGTGGCCGCGCTGGAGCTGTCCGGCTGACGGCCGTCAGCCCGCGTACCGGCCTAGGATGACGGCATGGAGCTGGGACAGATCGTCGCGGAACGACTGATCGAGGGTGTGGCACCGGACGGATCACACGTCGAGGTGGTGATCAGGTTCGGTGCCCCGCGCCCCGATCCGTTGAGCAGCAACGGTGACTGGCGGTGTCCACATCAGATCGTGGGCTTGGGCGACGACTCGGTCGGTGCCGCGCACGGCGTGGACTCGTTGCAGGCGTTGCTGCTCAGCGTCTACGCGGTGCGGCTGAAGCTGGCCGAGTCGGGCAGCACCCTCGACTGGCTGGGCGCGCCCGACTTCGGCCTGACCATCGCTCCCGCGCTCAGCTAGCGAAAACGGGGTAGTGGTCCGAGAAGTCCGTGTAGGTGTACTTGCGGCCCCACGACCAGATCGACCACTGAGGACTCTTCGCGCGCCGCGTTTCGTTGCGCAACACCGGTCCCTGGATCGTCAGCACGTAGTCGAGGTGCTCGGACGCGTACTCGGGCCCGTACTGGTCGCGGCAGACGCTGTTGTCCGCGCAGTCCCACGAGAACGGGTGTCCGGTCACCTCGGGTGTTGAAGCGCCCAGTTCGGCGACCATCCGCGGGAACTCGTCACTCGCCATGACGACGTTCAGATCACCCGCCACGTACACCGGCTCGGACGCCGGGATGCTCCTCGCGGCGAGGAACGCCTTGATCTCGGCACGTTGCTTCGTCCGGTAGCCGGCCGGAGCGCTCGTGCAGGTGGAGTCCTCCGCCTGCATGTGCGTGCCGATCACGTGCATCGGCCCGGCCGGCGCCTCGATCCGCACGTACGCGAAACCCTTGTTGGAGAACCAGTCCGCTCCGCACGCATCGCGGTAGACGTGCTGGACGCGCGTGGTGATCGGCCACCTGCTCAGCACCGCGACCCCGCCGTCCTCCGGCGTCGAGGAGCTGTAGGCACCCGACGTGACGTCCCACCCGGCGGTGCTGCGACCGAGCACCGGCGTCTGGTGCGGGTAGGTGTCGCGGAGGTTGGCGAGCAACCGGTCGGAGGCGGCGTTGTCGAACGCCTCCTGCAGCACGACGACGTCCTGACCGTTCAGCACGCCGGTGCTGTCGATCAGGTCGGCCCGCGCCAGCTGACCCCAGTTCGGGTAGAGGTTGCGGGACAGCATGAACACGTTGTGGGTGGCGATCTTCGGGGCGGCCGGTGCGGCGACCGCGGGGGCGACCGGGATCGTGAGCGCGACGGCGGCGGCGAGCGTGATCAGGCGCATGCGGCCGATGGTGAAGGACGTGAGAATCCTTCACAACCGTGCAGCGGTGTCGTATCGATCAAGCGTTGATGAACTTCAGCGCAACCGGTCGAGGTCCGCGCCCGACTTGTCGACCAGGGCGCGCATCGCGCCGTAGGCGGCCTCGGCGTCCCGTGCGGCGATCGCGTCCAGCACGGCGCGGTGCGACGGCACCGGATCGTCGTCCACCGACCCGTGCACGAGCTTGTCCCGCTCGGCGAGGCCGATCGCGATGATCTGCTCGACCTGCGTCAGGAACGCGTTGTGCGTGGCGGCCATCAGCAGCCGGTGGAACTCCAGGTCTGCACGGACGGTCGCGGCGAGGTCGCGTGCCGAGGCCATCCGGTCCAGGGCTGCGGACAGGGCCTCGATGTCCGCGTCGGTGGCGCGCTCGGCGGCCAGGCGGGCTGCGGCGGGCTCGACGATGACCCGCATCTCCGTGAGTTCCTCGAACAGGCTGTGATCGGCGTTGGCCTGGGTCTGCCAGCGCATCACGTCGGTGTCGAGCAGGTTCCACGACGTGCGCGGCTGCACGAACGTGCCGCGCTTCTGCCTGGCGTCGATCATGCCCTTGGCCGAGAGCACCTTCAGCGCCTCGCGCAGTGCTGTCAGCGACACGTCCAGTTCTTCGCGCAACGCCGGAAGATCGAGGGTGTCGCCCTCGCCGATCTCGCCGGCCAGGATCCGGCCGGCCAGCGCCTCGACGGTCTGGCCGTGCACGCCCCGCAGCCGCTTCTCGTTCATGGCGCCAGATCATACGGCACTCATAAATTATGAATTATTCTTGACTTGATCATGGTGGCAGCGCAGTCTGTCCGCCATGGACAGGCGTCACTTCCTCCGCGTCACCGCCGCCGCGGGAGCCGGGCTGCTGGTCGGCGGCACAGCTTCCTGCGCCACGTCGGCGTCCTCCGGCCCGGTCACGCAGACCGCGGGCACGGTCTCGATCCAGTCGAACCTCTCGGCGCCCGCGGCGAAGGCGGCGATCGAGGCACTGGTCAAGGCGTTCAACGACAGGAAAGGCGCGCAGGCCTCGGTCAACACCGTGGCCTCCGAGACCTTCCGCACCCAGCTGCCGAGCTACCTCACCTCGGCCAACCCTCCCGACCTGTTCACCTGGTACCCCGGCTCACTTCTCAAGGGGTACGAGGAGAAAGGGCTGCTGCTCGACGTCGGCGACGTGTGGCGGACCATGGGCGACTACTCGCAGCCGTTCAAGACGTTGAGCGGCAAGGTGTTCATCCCGACCACCTACTACTGGTGGGGATTCTTCTACCGCAAGTCCAACTTCGCCAAGTGGGGCGTCACCCCGCCGACGACCTGGGCCGAGTTCGTCGCGCTGTGCAAGACGTTGCAGGGCAAGGGTGTCATCCCGCTCGGCATGGGTGCGGGATCCGATTCGCCGTGGACGGCGTCGAGCTGGTTCGATCACTTCAACATCCGCGTCAACGGTGCGCCGTTCCACCGTGAGCTCCTCGCGGGCAGGCAGCGGTTCGACGACCCGAAGGTCAAGGCGATCTTCACGCCGTGGCGCGAAGTGCTGCCCTTCACCGATCCGAACGGCACCGCGATCGGCTTCCAGGAGGCCACGACCGCTTTGCTGCAGGGCCGCACCGGCATGCTGCTCACCGGTGCGTTCTTCGCCGACGCTGCACCGAAGGACGCGCTGGAGGACGTCGACTTCTTCCGCTTCCCGATCATCGACCCGAAGGTGCCGCTCGCCGAGGAGGGCCCGACCGACGGCTTCTTCGCGAGCTCGAAGTCCCCGCACGTCAAGGAGCTCAAGGAGTTCCTGACCTTCGCGGCGACCGCGGAGGGCCAGGAGGTCTACATCAGGAACTCCTCCGGCACGATCCTGCCGACCAACCCGAAGGCGAAGGACTCCGGCACGCCCCTCGTGCAGAAGGGGCGCCGGCACCTCGAGGAGGCCGCGGAGATCACGCAGTTCTTCAACCGCGACTCGAGCGACGCGCTGCAGCCCACCGCCGACGCCGCGCTGGTCAAGTTCCTGCAGCAACCGGACCAGCTGGACACGATTCTCGCGGACTGGCAGAAGGCCGCGCAGCAGGTGTGGTCGGCCTGAGATGAGTCGCCGAGTCCCTCCTGTCCTGCTGCTGTTCGTGCTCGTCCCGTTGCTGGTGGAGGGGTTCTGGGTCTTCTGGCCCGCGCTGCAGGGGTTCTGGCTCGCGCTGACGAACTGGGACGGGGTGTCAGCGCCCCGGTTCGTCGGTGCCGGCAACTTCGCCCGGATGATCGACGACCCGGTGTTCCACACCGCCGTCACCAACACCGCGATCTGGCTGGTGCTGTTCGGCGGGCTGTCCGCGGCCGGTGGTCTGGGGCTCGCGGTGCTGCTGCAGAAGGAACGCCGGGGCGTCGGGATCTACCGGGCGGCGCTGTTCGTGCCGGTGGTGTTCTCGCTCGTCGCCACGTCGCTGATCTGGCAGGTGCTGTACCAGCCGGGCTGGATCTTCGACTCCTCGCCGCTGGCCGACCCCGGCACGGCGCTGTACGCGGTGCTGGTTCCCGCGCTGTGGCGGCAGGCCGGGTACGTGATGGTGCTGTACCTGGCCGGGCTCAAGGGAATCGACCCAGGTCTCCACGAGGCGGCCACTTTGGACGGTGCCACGGCCTGGCAGAAGTTCACCCACGTCACCTGGCCGCAGCTGCGGTCGGTCAACTCGGTCGTGCTGTCGGTCATCGTGATCGACTCGCTGCGCTCGTTCGACGTGGTGTGGTCGATGACGCGCGGCGGGCCCTACCACTCGTCCGAGCTGCTCAGCACGTACATGTACTCGACCGCGTTCCAGTCGCTGAAGCTCGGTTACGCGAGCGCTCTGGCGGTCGTGATCTTCGTCCTCGCGTTCGGCGTGATCGTGACGTACCTCGTCCGCGCGTTCCGGGAGAACTGATGTCCAATCGCGTTTTCCACGTCGTGGCGGGCACGATCTCCGTGCTCTGGCTACTGCCGATCGCGGCAGTGATCATCACCGCTTTCCGGTCGTTCGACGACATCGCCGCCAACGGGCTGGCCGCCGTCCCGCAGTCGTTCACGCTCGCCGGGTTCGCCGACGCGTGGACCAACGGCGGCGCGGGCGCGATGTGGAACAGCGTCCTCGTCACGGTTCCGACGGTGTTCCTGTCACTGGCGCTCAGCTCCGCTGCCGCGTACGCGTTGAGCCGCTTCGAGATCCCCGGCCGGCGCACGGTCATCCTGCTGATGCTGGCGGGGAACCTGCTGCCGCCGCAGATCCTGCTGGTGCCGGTGTCGAAGCTGACCGAGCTGCTCGGGATCTACGACACCTTGTTCGCGCTGGTAGTGGTGCAGGTCGGGTTCGGTCTCGGCTTCTACACGTTCGTGCTGCAGGGCTTCATGCGCGCCATGCCGAACGAGGTCCAGGAGGCGGCGACGATCGACGGCGCCGGTCCCGTGCAGATCTTCTGGCGGATCGTGCTGCCGATGACCAGGCCCGCTCTGGCGGCGTTGGCCGCGCTGGCGTTCACCTGGATCTTCAACGACCTGCTGTGGGCGATCACCGTGCTGCGGTCGTCGTCCGTCATGCCGGTGACGCCCGCGCTGCTGGCGTTGCAGGGTCAGTACGTGTCGAACTGGAACGTCATCGCGGCGGGTTCGGTGATCGCGGCGATCCCGACGGTGGCGGTGTTCCTGCGGTTCCAGCGGCACTTCATCTCCGGACTCGCGGTGGGAGCGGTGAAATGACCTGGACCCTGAGGATGGCGACCACCTCCTACACGGTGGCCGTCGAACCCGGCGGCCGCTGGGCGGAACTGGTGGCCTGGGGCCCGCACGGGGTCGAAGCCGGGCCGTCGCCGCTCAAGAACCTCGGCGAGATCCACTTCATCACCGAGGCCGACGCGGCACCGGTCGAGTACGTGCCGCGCGGGCAGCGTCCGTTCACCGGCGCAGACCTGGAGCTGGCCGGCGACTCGTGGTTCACCTTCGACGGCGCCGCGGAGTCGGACGGCGTGCTGCGGCTGGCGTTCGTCGACGAGATCGCCGGACTCGGGACCGTGCTGTGCTACCGGCCGGAAAGCACCGTTGACGTGCTTTCGCGCTGGGTTGAAGTGACCAACACGTCCGGCCGGTCCTTGCGGCTGGACCGGATCGGATCGGCGGGCGTGTGCCTGCCGGTGCGCGGCCCACGACTGTCCTTTCTGCACGGTGAGTGGGCTCGCGAGTTCCAGCTGGAACACGTGGACCTGCCCGCGGGCGGGTTCCGGATCGGCAGCTCCTACGGCGTTCCCGGGCACAATTACGCGCCCTGGTTGTCCGTGGACGACACGTGGGGTGTGTCGCTGGCATGGTCCGGTTCCTGGGAGATCACGGCCGAGGTCGAGCCTTCCGGACTCACGCGCCTGCGTGCCGGAATGCTCGGCCCGGTCGTGGTCGAGACCGGGGAGACCTTCACGACGCCCGAGGTGGCGCTGGCGTGCTCGACGGACGGCCTGGCCCGCGTCTGGCACGCCTACGACCGGTTGCGATCGAGGCCCGTTCGCAAGCCCGTCCTCTACAACTCCTGGGAGGCGACGGGATTCGACGTCTCGCTGCCGGAACAGCGAGAGCTGGCCACGATCGCCGCGGACCTCGGGGCCGAGCTGTTCGTGGTGGACGACGGCTGGTTCACCGGCCGCCACGACGACTCCGGCGGACTCGGCGACTGGTACCCGGAGTCACCGGACTTCGGCGCGTTCGTCGAGGACGTCCGGGCGATGGGCCTGGAGTTCGGCCTGTGGGTCGAACCGGAGTGCGTGAGCCCGAAGTCGAAGCTCCACGCCGAGCACCCGGACTGGGTCTACCGCACCGAGGGTCGCGAACCCACGCTGATCCGCAACCAGCTGCTGCTCAACCTCGGCCTGCCGGAGGTGTACGAGTTCGTGATCTCCACCCTGGACCGGCTGCTGACCGGTTGTCGGATCAGCTACCTCAAGTGGGACCTGAACCGGCCCGCCACCGAACGCCCCGGCGAGCTGGACAACGCCCACGTCCGCAACTACTGGCGCGTCCTGGACCACCTGCGTGCGCGGCATCCGCACGTGCTCGTGGAGGGCTGCGCGGGCGGCGGCGGCCGGACCGACCTCGCCACGACGGGCCGCGTGGACGTGGTGTGGCCCAGCGACAACACCGGGCCGCTGGACCGGCTGAAGATCCAGCGCGGGTTCCTGCACATGCACGCCCCGCACCTGATGTCGTCGTGGGTGACCGACGCGCCCGGCATGTTCGACGCCCGCCCGCGTTCGCTCAAGTTCCGCTTCGTCCTCGCCATGGCCGGTGTGCTCGGCATCGGCGCTGACGTCCGGCACTGGTCTCAGGACGAACGCGAAGAGGCCGCCGTGCTCATCAAGCGGTACAAGGGCATCCGCGACGTCGTGCACCACGGCGAGGTGCACCTGCTCAACGACGCGATCCAATACTCCGGGACCGACCGCGTGGTCGTGCTGGCCTGGCACACGGGATCGCTGACGGGCGTGCCGGTGGTGCCCGGCCAGTCCTCGCGGGTCAGGCTGAAGGGCCTGACCGCTCAGTCCTATGTGGACGAGAACGGTGACGTGTACTCCGGCGCGCACCTGACGCACGTCGGGCTGCCGTTCGACTGGTCTCGGACGAACGACGCCGACATGGTGGTGCTACGTCCGTACTAGGGCCTGGATGGCCTCGATCGGCGTGCGGGCGAGGGCCGACCCGACCCCGCACGCCACCGCGCCGGCCTCCAGCCACGCGGGAACGTCGGCCGGTGCCACGCCACCCGTCGGCACCAGCGGCGCGTACGGCAGCACTGCCAGCACGTCCCTGACCCACTGCGGTGTGGGCGCCGGAAACACCTTCACGGCGTCCGCCCCGGCTTCCAGCGCCCGCACGACCTCGGACACGGTGCCGGCGCCGGGCAGCACCGCTGCCCCGTACCGGTGCCCGGCCCGGATCACCGATTCCTCCAGGTTCGGCGCCACCAGGAACTGTGCGCCCGCCCGCACGGCGGCCACGGCGGAAGCCTCGTCGAGCACGCTGCCGGCACCGATCGTCGCCGCGGGGTGCGTCTCACGGAGCTGCCGGATCGCCTCCAGCGCACCGGGGTTGGTCAGCGGGAGCTCGAGAGACGTGAGGCCCGCGTCCAGCAGCGGAACAGCGGCCTTGACCGCCGAGGACGCGTCGGAGGTGCGGATGATCGCGATGACGCCCTGCCGCACGACTGCCCGGGTGATCTCGTAGCGGTAGCTCACGCCACCCAGGCTACTACACATAAATTAGGAATTATTCTTGACACTCGCAGGTCACGCGGGCAGGCTCACCGCATGGAATCGGCACAGTCCGTGCTACTGCTGGACCGGACAGTGGTGCGCGGACCGGACAACAGGGTCCACCGGCAGAAGTTCTGGGAGAACGTGCATGAAGTGCGCGGTGGTGTCGGGTGCGGCAGCGGGAGTCGGTGCAGCCACGGCACGGCACTTGATTGAGAACGGGTACCGGGTGATCGGCATCGACCTGACGGGTGATGTCGCCGTCCAGGGCGATGTCAGCGACCCCGAAACCTGGCGGCGGGCGGTGGAACTGAGCGGCGGCGGCGTGGACGCGTTGGTGAGCAACGCCTACACGGTCACCGTGGCTCCGCTGGACGAGACGACGCCCGCCGAGTGGGACCGTCAGCTCGCGGTCAACCTCGGCGGCGCCTTCCACGGCCTGCGTGCCTGCCTGCCGTCACTGCGGCAGCGGGGCGGCTCGGTCGTGCTCGTCTCGTCGGTGCACGCGCATTTCGGCATCCCGGGACACGGCGCGTACGCGGCCTCGAAAGGCGGGCTGGTGGCTCTGACCCGCCAGCTCGCCGTCGAGTACGCCCCGCACGTCCGGGTCAACGCGGTCCTGCCCGGTCCCGTGCTGACGGCGGCGTGGGACCGGGTGTCCGTCGAGGATCGGGAACGCAGTGCCCGGGCCACCCCGGCCGGACGCCTCGGCGATCCGGCAGAGGTGGCGTCGGTGATCGGTTTTCTGTTGTCTCCGGGGGCGTCGTTCGTGACGGGCGCGGAGATTCTGGTCGACGGCGGCTGGTCCGCGGCGAAGGACTCTTCATGAAGGTGACGGCGGTCGAGACGTTCCTGGTCGAGCCCCGCTGGTTGTTCCTGAAGGTGAGCACGGACGAGGGGGTGACGGGCTGGGGCGAGCCCGTGGTCGAGGGCAGGGCCGAGACGGTCCGCGCGGCCGTGCACGAGCTCGCCGAGCTGGTGATCGGCCAGGACCCGTTGCGCGTGGAGGACCTCTGGCAGGTCCTGAGGCGCGGCGGTTTCTACCGCGGCGGCCCGGTGTTGTCGTCGGCGCTCGCCGGCTACGACCACGCGTTGTGGGACATCGCCGGCAAGGCACGTGGCCTGCCGGTCCACGAGCTTCTGGGCGGGCCGGTCCGCGACCGCGTCCGCGCCTACTCGTGGGTGGCCGGCGACCGGCCCGACGGCGTCTTCGAAGCGGTGGCACGACAGGTCGAGGCGGGCTTCAGCGCGGTGAAGATGAACGCCACGGCCGAGATGCGGCCCATCGCCTCGCCCGCCGACGCCGAGGCCGTGCTGGACCGTGCCCGCGAGGCCCGCGAGGCGCTGGGACCTCGCGGCGACCTGGCGATCGACTTCCACGGCCGCGTTTCTCCCGCCATGGCACGACGTCTGGTGCGCATGCTCGAAGAGGTGCAGCCGATGTTCGTCGAAGAGCCGGTGCTGCCCGAGCTGCCGGTCGAGGTGCTGGCGTCGGTGGTCTCCGCGTCGACCGTGCCGATCGCGACGGGGGAGCGGCTCTACTCGCGCTGGGAGTTCAAGCCCGTGCTGGACGCGGGCGTTGCCGTCGTGCAGCCCGATCCCTCGCACGCCGGTGGGATCTCGGAGCTGCGGCGCATCGGGTCGCTGGCGGAGATCTACGGCGCTTCGATCGCGCCGCACTGTCCACTCGGGCCGATCTCGCTCGCTGCGTCGTTGCAGGTCGCGTTCACCACGCCGAACTTCCTGATCCAGGAACACAGTGCGGGCATGCACTACCACGGCACCGACCCCGCGTACCTCGTGGACATGGCGCCTGTGCGGGTGGTGGACGGCTGGCTCGCCCGTCCCACCGGACCCGGGCTCGGCGTGGAGGTCGACGAGGCGGCGGTGCGGAGGGCCGCGGAGACCGGGCACGCGTGGCGGTCACCGATCTGGCGGCACGACGACGGCGGGTTCGCGGAGTGGTGATTGCTGTGCACGCATACGATCGTGCGCATGACGCAAGAAGACGGTGAGCTGGACAGCCTCGTGCGCAAGCGGATCCGTGCTCTCCGGGTGGCGCAGGGCTGGTCGCTCGACGAGCTGGCGAGCCGCGCCCGGCTCAGCCCGTCGTCGCTCAGCCGCATCGAGAACGGCCAGCGCCGCCTCGCCCTCGACCAGCTCGTCACGCTGGCCAGGGCGCTGGACACGTCGCTCGACCAGCTGGTCGAGACCGACACCGACGACGTGATCGTCAGCCCGATGATCGACGGCACCCACGGCGGGATGCGATGGCCGATCAAGGCGGAGCCCGGCATGACCGTGATGCGCCAGCGGATGACGACCCCGCCGCCGGACAACCCCTCCGCCCTGCGCGCCCACCCCGGCCGCGAGTGGCTGGTCGTCCTGTCCGGCACCGCGATCCTGCTGCTGGGCAACCGCCGCCTGCGGGTGGAGGCCAACCAGGCCGCCGAGTTCCCGACGATGCTGCCGCACGCGATCGGCACCGCGGGTGGTCCGTGCGACGTCCTGGGAATCTTCGACCGCGAGGCCCGTCGCGGGCACCGCGACAGGAAGACTCCGGCAGACGCCTGATCTTGCGCGCCCGGCCTGCCGAACCTCGATCGTCTTGCCGAATTGGCAAGGTGTCGTGCGGATGGCGCACGGCAGTCCTACCTTGGCCCTATGAATCACGGACACGACCAAGCGGAGATCCTCGACCTGGACGCGGAGGTCGTCGCCGAACACACCGCGTCCATCACCGAGTGGCTGCCCACGGCGGACCCGCGGCAGATCGTGGACCTCGGGTGCGGCACCGGCGCGGGGACGTTCGCGCTGCTCGGCCGCTTCCCGGAGGCGCACGTCACCGCCGTCGACGCGTCGGTCGACCACCTGCAGCGCCTGCGGGACAAGGCCTGCGAGCACGGCCTGACCGGCCGCGTCAGCACGGTCCAGGCCGACCTCGACGCGGAGTGGCCGGACCTCGGCACTCCCGACCTGGTCTGGGCTTCGGCGTCCATGCACCACATGGCCGATCCTGATCGTGTACTCCGCCAGGTGCACGGCACGCTGGCACCCGGCGGCCTGCTGGCTGTCGTCGAGCTCGCCGGCATGCCGAAGTTCCTCCCGGACGACGCTCCCGAGAGCCGCTTCGAGCAGCACCACCACGACGAACGCGTGCCTCACCGGGGCGCGGACTGGGGCCCGAAGCTGACCGCTGCAGGCTTCACCGTCGAGGGCGAGCGCACGGTCTCCGTCCGCATCGAACAGTCCGCTGCGGTGGAACGTTATGCGCGCGTTGTCCTGCAAAGGCTTCTCGACCCCGACGCCCTCGAACGAGTTCTGCGCCGCGACGACCTTGTCCTGCGCAGCGAACGCACCGTGTGGGCGGCTAGGAAGGAAATCGCGTGACCTACGAGGAATGGCGCCAGGCCAGATGGGACGAGGTCGCCGGCCCCGGCGGCAAGGCCAAGGTCGTCGCCAAGGGCACGGTGAGCGGTCACGAACCCCAAGTCCTGGCAGGGATTCCGGGGGAGTGGCGGGTCAACGAAGCGGGCGCGTTGATGCACGCGAACTCCGAAGTGCCCAACGGCGTCGCGCTGGAGTTCGACGGGGGCCTCGTGGGCTTCGCAGGCGGCGCGGACGGTCACTACGGCGTGGTCGTCATGGACCCGGAAGCACCAGCCCCGAGCGCCATCGACACCTACCCCTACGACCCGGCATGGATCTTTGAGGGCGAGTTCCGGGCGGCAGAGGGCCGCCGCGTCGAGGTGGAACACCTGACGTCTCCCCGCACCACCGAGTCCGTCCTCGCGCCGGTCGACCTCGTCGTCACGATCAACGGCACCGAGCACGTGTTGACGGTCATCGAAACCATGCCGGGTCAACGACTCGTCGTCTTCACCGACGAGACCAGCGGAACCGAGACACCCGGCATCGGCCGCTGGCTGGTGCTCCCACAGCTGGAGCCCGGCACCAGGCTGACCGTCGACTTCAACCAGGCCACGCTCTCGCACCACCACCTGGCTCCGTCCGTCTTCACCTGTCCACTTTCCCCTCCCGGCAACCATCTCCCCATCCGGGTCGAAGCAGGAGAACGCGCGTTCATGTACGACCTCAAGGACAAGGCCATCACCTACCTGCGCCACCTGGAGAACCGCGAGTGGGACGCCGCGCGGGGGATGTGCTCGCCGACGGCAACGGTCTGGCACAACGACGGGAAGGGTGACTCGTCGATCCAGGAGAACATCGCCGGCATGGCTGCCCAGATCGAGCCGATCGAGTCGATGCGCTACGACATCACCCGGCAGTTCGCGCAGGACGGTGAGGTGTTGCAGCAGCACGTCATCAGCGTCGTGATGAAGGACGGGGCGCTGTTCCAGGTGGATGCCGCCGTGTACTTCCGGTTCGAGGACGGGCTGATCACCCGGATCGAGGAGTACGCGAGCCTGCCCGGCTAGCCGCGGGACGCCTCCACCAGTGCCGTCCTCAACCGGCTGAGCGCGTCGGCCCGCGCACCGGTCAACGACGGTTCGCGGACCGACGCCGCGGCCACCGCCACCGCCCGCGGCCCGGTGGTGATCAGATCAAGCAGTGCCGGACCCCACGGCCCGCCCACCACGACGACCGCTGGATCGGCGAGGGTCACCAGGGCGGTGACGACACCGCCGATCGCCCGCGCCACCACGCTCAGCACCTCGTCGTCCGCGGCCAGCAGGCGCGCCACGTCGATCGCGGTGGATCCGGTCTGCCGCAACCCGAGTTCGCCGAACACCTCGATGAACGGTGTGGCCACCCCGGACGGGCCGATCGTGATGAGGTGCGCGATCTCGCCCGCCAGCCCTGAATGTCCCCGCCGCACCTCGCCGTCGCTGACGAGCGCGCAGCCGAGGCCCTCGCCGAGGTACAGGTAGGCGAAGTCCGCGACACCGCTCGCGACGTGCTCGGCCTGTGCCGCCCAGTTCACGTCGTTGTCCACGATCACAGGGCCGCCGAGGAACGGCCGCAGCACCTCGACCGGGTCCAGCGCGCCGACGAGGAACGGCGAGTCGGGCAGCTGCACGAGCCGTCCGGTGTGCCGGTCGACCGGATCGGCCGCGCTCACCACGGCGAGCCGCACCTGCCGTCCCGCAACGGCTTCCACGGCCGCGACCGGCAGCACCCCGGCAACCTCGGCAGGGTCGGCGATGGGGTGATGCGACCGGGAAACGACGTCTCCGTAGGCATCGACGCACTCGGCCGTCACACCGCCGGGCGCGATCATGACCACCAGGGCGACGCCGACGTCGGCGAGGCTGTAGAACGAACCGACCCGCCCGCGTCCGCGCCCGCCCTGCGTGCGTTCGCCGGTGTCCGCCACCAGGCCGAGCTCGACCAGGCGGCGCACGCTCTCGCCCACGGTCGGCTTCGACAGTCCCGTGGTGACCGCCAGTTCGGCCCGCGTCTGCCTTCGAGAGGCCATCAACGAGCGCAACACGTGCTCGTCGGAGATCGAGCGCAGCAGCTCCTGGGACGGCTTGGTCACGCAGCACATTCTAGTTAGAGGGCTTGCCTACAAAGCGGCGACACGCCTATGGTTCTAAGTAAGGAGGCCTTACTGGAAGGAGTCGGAAGTGCTGCCGAACTGGGAGACCACCCCTGATGACCTGCCGAAAGCCATCCGCGAGGTGAAGAAGGCGATCAGGGCGAACATCGAGGCGTCCGGACGTACCGTCGAGGAGGTCTTCGCGGTCGTCGAGCAACGGATTCGCCGCGAGGTCGAGGACGTCAAGACCGGCCAGGCCTGGCCGGTGATCGACTACGCGGACATCGAGGCCGGCACCGCGTCCACCGACCTGGTCCGCAGGCGCGGCTGTCTGGTGGTGAGGAACCACTTCGGCCGCGACCAGGCACTGGCCTGGGACAAGTCCATTGTGGACTACGTGGAGAGCAACCGGTTCTTCGAGAACTACCGCGGCCCCGGCGACGACTTCTTCGGCAGCGTCGGCTCGAAGCCCGAGATCTACCCGATCTACTGGTCACCCGCGCAGTTGGAAGCCAGGCGGCACGAACGCATGGCCACGGTGCGGCGATTCCTGAACAGCCTGTGGCAGAGCGACGGCTGGTTCGACCCCGGCCGCGACGTGTTGTACCCGGACCGCATCCGCCGCCGTCCGCCCGGAGCGAAGTCCGGTGGCCTCGGCACCCACCTCGACCCCGGCACGCTCGACCTGTGGATGACGCGGGAGTACCAGCAGGCGTTCCGGCACCTGTTCAACGGCACGGTCGAGCAGTACGACCCGTGGGACGCCGCGCACCGCACCACGGGGCCGCAGTACCCGGGAACCACGATGTGTTCGGTGTTCCGCACGTTCCAGGGCTGGACCGCGCTGTCGGACATGGACCACGACCAGGGCGTGCTGCACACCGTCCCGATCCCGGGCGCGATGGCGTACCTGATGCTCCGGCCGCTGCTCGACGACGTGCCGGACGACGACATGTGCGGTGTGACGGTCAACCAGGTCTTCCCGGTGAGCGCCGAACACCACCCGCTGCTGCTCGAAGCGTTGAGCGGCATCCCGGACGTCAAGGCAGGCGACTCCGTCTGGTGGCACTGCGACATGATCCACAGCGTCGCGCCGGTGACGAACCAGAAGGGCTGGGGCAACGTCATGTACATCCCGGCCGCACCCTGGTGCCCGCGCAACGAGCGCTACGCCGAGGAGATCGAGCGCGCGTTCAGGACGGGATCGAGTCCGAGCGACTTCCCGGAGGAGCACTACGAACGCGACTGGCCCAACCGCTCACGGCCCGAATAGCACCCGGAACACCGCGCCCTCACCCGGCGCGGTGTCCAGCTCGATCCGCCAGCCGTGCGCCGCGACCAGCGCCGCCACGATCGCCAGCCCCAGCCCGGTGCCGCCGGGCCCGCGCGCGGAATCCACGCGGTAGAACCGTTCGAACACCTTGGAAGCCTGCTCCGGCTCCAGCCCGGGTCCGTGATCGGCCACCTCGATCACCCCAGGAGCGAGCCGCACCTCGATCGGCGAACCCGCGGGCGTGTGGATCAGGGCGTTGTCGAGCAGGTTGGTCAGCACCTGCCGCACGCGAGCTTCATCACCGTCAACGAGCACGGGCTCACCAGGCAGTTCCAGCGACACCGTGCGTTCCGGATCCCGCACCCGTGCCTCGACCACCGCGTCCGTGACGGGCACGACCAGGTCCACAGTGGACAGGTTCAGCGGTTGCTCGGAGTCGAGCCGCGCCAGCTGCAGCAGATCCTCGACCAGCAACCCCATCCGCGCGGCCTGGTCTTCGATGCGCCGCAACACCTCGGCGGCATCCGAAGCGGCACCCTGCCGGTAGAGCTCGGCATACCCCCGAATCGACGTCAACGGCGTCCGCAGCTCGTGCGACGCATCGGCGACGAACTGCCGCATCCGGTTCTCCGAGCTCACCCGCACCGCGAACGCCTGCTCGATCTGCCCGAGCATCGTGTTCAGCGCCGAGGCCAGCCGCCCGACCTCGCTGCCCGGCTGCCGCACCGGCACGCGGCGCGAAAGGTCACCGGCCGCGATCTCGCCGGCCACCTGCTCGACCTCCTCCAACGCCCGCGTGGACGCGCGGACGAGCGCATAACCGGCCATCCCCACGAGAATCAGCGCGCCCAGGCTGATCAGCAGGAACGCCAGCCGCAGGTCGGCGACCGCGTTGTCGACCTCCGACTGGTCGGCCGCCGCGATCAGCTCCTCCCCGTCGAACTGGCGCATCACCAGCCGGTGCGAGCCCACCGTGACGTGCTCGCCGGGCGTCAGCGTGCCGTACGCGGGCAGGTCCTCGACCGGGGTGCCGGCCAGCACTCCGTCGGCGTCGCGCAGCACCATGTTCTCCCGCAGGGGAAGCACCCTCGGCATCGACACCACCCGGTCCAGCCGCGCGTCGAGCTGGCCCAGCAGGTAGTTCTCCATCACCTTCGAGCCGATCAGCCACGTGCTGAACAGGCCCGCCGCCACCAGGGCGACGAGCACGACCACCAGCCGCACGCGCAACGTCATGGGCGGATCATGTACCCGAGACCGCGGACAGTGTGGATCAAGCGCGGCTCGACCGCGTCCACTTTGCGCCGCAGGTACGAGATGTACGACTCGACCACGCCGACGTCACCGTCGAAGTCGTGCGACCACACCTGGTCGAGGATCTGCGCCTTGGACAGCACCCGCCCGCTGTTGCGCATCAGGTAGTGCAGCAGCCGGAACTCGGTCGGCGACAGCTCCACCACCTGCGAGCCGCGCCGCACGATGTGGCTCTCCACGTCCAGCGAGAGATCGCCGCAGGTCAGCTGCTCGCTCTCGTGGCCGGGCCGGGTGCGGCGCAGCACGGCCGTGACGCGCGCGATGACCTCCTCCAGGCTGAACGGCTTGGTGATGTACCCGTCGCCGCCGACCGTCAGGCCGGTGATCCGGTCGTCCGGGCTGTCCCGCGCGGTCAGGTACAGCACCGGCACCCGCACGCCACCGGCCCGCAACCGCCGCACCACCTCGAAGCCGTCGCGGTCGGGCAGCATCACGTCCAGCAGCACCAGGTCCGGCGTGTCGGTGCGGGCGGACTGCAGGGCCTCGCCGCCGGTCGCCGCGCTGGACACGGCGAACCCCGCGAACCGCAGGCTCGCGCACAGCAGCTCGCGGATGCTGGGTTCGTCCTCGACGACGAGCAACCTGCCACGTTCCACGCGTTGATCCTGCATCAGCCGTTGGGCGGGCGCTGGGTCAGCGTCTGCGCGGTCACCGTGCCGTCCTCGCCGGGCTGGCCCTGCACGACTACCTGCTGGCCCGGCTTCAGGTCGGTCAGCTTGCCGTCGGACGTGATCTGCACCTTCGTCGAGTCCGAAGTGGACACCTTGACGATCTCGCCGTTCTGGGTCTTCACGAACACCGTGGTGCCCTCGACGTGGTCGATCATGCCGATGGTGCCGCGCCCGTTCGTCCGGTTCGTCCCGGACGGCGGCGTGCCGTTGAACTGCCGTGCGGCGTTCGGGCGGTTCGGGTTCTGCGCGGAGCCGAAGGACTTCTGCACGAACACCCCGCCGACGAACGCGACGATGGCGAGCACCGCGACGCCCAGGACGATCGTGCTCCTGCCGAAGCCGGTCCTGCGCTCTTTCAGCTCAGCCGTCAGGTCGTTCTCGAGCGGCTGGTCGAGTGGGTTGGTCACTTGCCGAACTCCTATTCGTGCCGGAGGGCTTCGATGGGACGGAGCTTCGCCGCGCGCGAGGCGGGGTAGCTGCCGAAGAACAGGCCGATCAGCGCCGACACCGCGAACGCGAGCAGCACCGACGACGGCACGAGCACCGGCTGGATGCCCGCGATGGTGAACCGGCTGCCGATCACGCCCGCCGCGACACCCAGCGCGCCGCCGAAGAGACTCAGCAGCGTCGCCTCGATCAGGAACTGGCCGAGGATCGACGAGCGCGGTGCCCCCACCGCCTTGCGGATGCCGATCTCGCGGATCCGCTCGGTGACGGTCACCAGCATGATGTTCGTGATGCCGATTCCACCCACCAGCAACGAGATCGCCGCCACCGACGCGAGCAGCACGGTGAACGTCTCCGTCGTCGCGGTCCGTGCGGTGAGCAGCTGGTCCTGGCTCAGGATCCGGTAGTCCGGCGTGCCGGTGACCTTGTGCCGGCCGTTGAGGATCGTCGTCACCTGGGCCGACGCGTTCGGCAACGCGTCGGCCGACCGCGCCTGCACGACGATCTGGGTGAGGCTGCCGTAACCGGTCAACGCGTTCTGCGTGGTCGTCAGCGGTGCCACGGCCATGTCGTCGGCGTCCTGCAACCCGCTGGACCCCTTCGCCGCGAGCACTCCGACGACGGTGAACGGGATGTTGTTGACCAGCATGGACTTCCCGACCGGATCGACGCCGGGGAAGAGCTGCGTGGCCACGGTAGCGCCGATCACCACGACCTTGCGCGCCTGCTGAACGTCGTTGTCGGAGAACAGGTTCCCCTGCGCGACACCGCTGTTCGTCGTGTCGAAGTAGCGCGGATCCGTGCCGATGAACTGGCTGATCGGGTAGCTGGTGCCGCCGAAACCCGCGGTCGCCTGCACGGACACGACCGGCGACGCGTACTTGACGTCGGGGGAGTCGGGGCCGACGAGCGCCGCCGCGTCCGCCGTGGTCAGCGGCTTGACCGTGCTGCCGGGCTGGGCGCGCTGCGGGCTGATGGTGAGGATGTTGGTGCCCAGCCCCGCGATGCTCTGCTGCACGGAGCTGGACGCGCCGTTGCCGACCGCGATCAGCAGGATCACCGAAGCGACACCGATGAGGATGCCGAGCGTGGTGAGGCCCGACCGCATCTTGTTCGCGGTCAGTCCGCGCACCGCGAACGCCGCAATCTCCACGACTCTCACACCAGCACCCCTGCCACTCGGCCGTCGACCACGCGAACCGTGCGCATGGCGTGGGCGGCGACCTCGTCCTCGTGCGTGATCAGCACGACGGTGCGGCCGCTGGCGTGCAGGCGGTCCAGGATGCCGAGGACCTCGCGGCTGGAGTCGGTGTCGAGGTTTCCGGTCGGCTCGTCGGCGAGCACGATCGCGGGTGACGTGACGAGCGCACGGGCGATGGCGACGCGTTGTTGTTGGCCGCCGGACAGTTCGTTGGGGCGGTGGTGCGTGCGATCGCTCAGGCCGACGAGATCGAGCGCGGCCAGCGCGCGTTCCCGGCGTTGGGCGCGGCGGATCCCCGCGTACACCAGCGGAAGTTCCACGTTCGCGAGCGCGGTGGTTCTCGGCA
Organism: Lentzea atacamensis; assembly: GCF_003269295.1. GTDB lineage: Bacteria > Actinomycetota > Actinomycetes > Mycobacteriales > Pseudonocardiaceae > Lentzea > Lentzea atacamensis. The sequence goes on from NZ_QLTT01000003.1 coordinate 168,063, forward strand.
CCAGGTTGAAGGACTGGAAGACGAACCCGATTTTCCGGTTGCGCAGCAGCGAAAGCTGCTCCTCGTCGAAGTCACCGGTGTCGATGCCGTCGAGCAGGTACTTGCCGGAAGTCGGCACGTCGAGGCAGCCGAGGATGTTCAGCAACGTCGACTTGCCCGACCCGGACGCGCCCATGATCGCGATGTACTCGCCCTTCTCGACGGTGAGGTCGAGGCCTCTGAGAGCGTGCACGGCCGTGTCGCCGGAGCCGTAGGTCTTGCGGAGGTTCCTGACCTCGATGACGGGGCTCATCGGCCGAACCCGCCGTTGGTGCGCTGGCCGCCCGTGCCGGGGATGTTGCCTTGCTGCTGCTGGCGGTTCGTGTTGGTCGAGGTGGTCACCGGTGGCAGCACGACCTCCTCACCGGCGGTCAGACCGGACTTGATCTCCACGTACTGGTCACCGCGCACGCCGACCTCGACGGTCTTGCGTGTCTCCACGCCGTTCTCCATCACCTGGACCGTGCTCTGGTTGCCGACGGTCTGCACGGCGGCCGCGGGGACGGCGAGCACGTTCGACACCTGGCTGACGGTGATCTCGACGCTCGCCGACTGACCCGGCCGCAGCCCTGCCGGCGGGGCGGTGAGCGACAGCGTCACGCCGTACTGGACGACGTTGTTCGACGTGGTGGGGGTGAGGTCGACCTGGGCGACCTTGGCCTGGATCGGCTGCGTGGCCATGGCGTTGACCGTGACGGTCGCCGCCTGGTCGGCCTTGAGCTTGCTGACGTCGGACTCGGAGACGTTCGCGTGCAGCACGAGGTTCTTCAGGTCGGTGACGACGGCGAACCCGGAGGCGCTGCCGCCGACCTTCTGCCCGACAGAACCGGTGACCGAGGTGATCGTGCCGTCACCGGGGGCGGTCAACGTGGTGGCCGCGAGCGCGTCCTGCGCCTGCTTCAACGCGAGCTCGGCCTGCCGGTACGCCGTGGTGGCCGTGCCCTTCAGGGCCGCGGTGTCGAGGTTGCCCTGCGCGATGTCGACCTGCAGCTGCGCCTGCGTCGGGTCGAGCTTCGCGAGCTGCTGGCCCTTGGTGACCGCGTCACCGACCTTGACGTTGACCTCGGTGACCGTGCCGCTGGTGCCGAACGACGCGGTGGCGCTGAACGAGCTCTGCACCGTGCCCGCCGCCGTGACCACCTCGCTGACGTCGCGGTTGGCGGCCGTGGCGGTGCGTGCGGTGGGCTGAGCGTTGCCGGAGGAGCCGAAGAACACCAGGTAGCCGGCCACACCGGCACCGAGGAGCACCACCACCAGCAGTCCGTTGATCAACAAGGATCTGCGACGTCGAGTCATGGGCTGGGATGGTCGTCCGCCAAGCTGTAGACAGGCTGCGAGATTCCTGGCAGTTTCCTGATGATCGGGCATTCCGTTTTCACCCGAATGAGCAGATTCGTGCTCGAAGAGCAAGCTCTAGCGTCGAGGTCATGGCCACGACCACTCCATCCACCGCATACAGCAGGGATTTGGGCGACGAGCTGCGCCGGTTGCGCGAGACTTGTACCGGTTTGACCGGTGCCGCGCTGGCTGTCCGGCTCGGCTGGGATCCGAGCAAGGTGTCGACCGTCGAACGCGGCAAGTTCCGTCCCAGTGAGATCGACCTCGTGCAGTACTTGTCCATGTGCGGCAAGGACATCGACTTCTTCGAGGACTTCAGGCGGCGTTACCGCAACGCCTTCGAGGAATACATCGTCCAGGTGCCGGACAACCTGCGCACGATGGCGATGGCCGAGTCCACTGCAAAGAAGATCGTGGCCTACGACGCGCAGACAGTCCCGGGGCTCCTGCAGACGCCTGAGTATGCCGATGGTGTCTACCGGGTCGCTGGTCTGGTGACCGAAGAGCGAATCCCTGCACTCGTGCAGTTCCGGACGGATCGTCAGGCGATCCTGCGTCGACACAATCGGCCGACTTGCTTGTTCTACGTCCATGAGCATGCGTTGCAGACGCGAGTCGGCGACGACCGGGTCATGGAAGATCAGTACGCCCGGTTGCTCTTCAACGTGCACCTTGTTCGGATCATCCCCGCCGACACGGCTGTGATCGCATCCAGCTGCACGTTGTGGGAGTACGAGAAGGCCATGTCGATAGCGTTCGTCGAGACCGATCTTGCCAACGTGTTCGTGCAAGATCCAGGCGCGATCGTGCGGACGCGGCTGCTGTTCGACCGCTTGGCCGCAGTCGCCTTGGATGAGGAACAATCGCGGAGGATGCTGGCGGAGTACGTCGGCCGACCGCGAGAGGACCTCGATGACGCAGGAACGCGCATGGCGTAAGAGCAGTTACAGCGGCGGTGCGGAGGACGGGAACTGCGTCGAGGTGTCGCTCGCCCACGACGCGCTCGTCCGCGACTCGAAGAACCCGTCCGGAGGCGTTCTGACCTTTGGTTTTGGTGCCTGGAAAATCTTCATCGAAAATCGTTGAACCGTCTCCCGTCTCACCACGTGTTCCCGCCGTCGAACGGGATCGAGGGGACGGGTCATGGACGAGAAGACGGTGCTGCTGGGCAAGGTCGGCCCAACGGTGATCCTGCCGCGCCAGGGCGGTCAGGTGGTGCCGTTGCGCCAGACCGCCCCGCTGCGGGTGGACGTCGCGGGCGGCGGTCCGGTGGGCCTGGCGTTCGCCTGAACCCTGAAGTCGCTGCTGGGTGACCAGGTCTCGGTGCGCGTCCACGACCGCCGCTGGATGCGCCGCGGCAACCGCGTCGTGTGGCGCGGCACCGCCGAGGGCAACAACCGCCGCGAGCAGGTGGTGACGTTGCAGAGCAACGTCTGGGCCGCCCTGCCTTCCGCCGTCCAGCAACGCCTCTTCGTGCCCGGCAAGTTCTCCGAGATGTGGCCGCTGGGCCCCGATTCCCCGGAGTCGAAGGGCCGCCCGCGCAACATCAAGATCCGCTGGATCGAGGATGCCCTGCTCGACATGGCCCAGGACACCTACGGCATCGAGGTGATCCCTGAGGCCTACGTCCGCCCCGACCGCTGGGACGGCCTGCACGTCCTCGCCATCGCCGACGGCGCCCGCTCCGCCACCCGCGACTCGCTGTCGGCCCACTTCGGCACGCCGAGCCGCGAACTGTTCTCAGTGGACGGTTCCCCGCTGGACGAGCGCGTCCTGGGCATCCGAGTGACGGCGAAGGTCCCCGACGAGCACACCGTGCCGCTGACCGTGGCGCAGAACCGTTTCCTCTTCAACTCGCTCGGCGGCGGCTTCATCAACATGCGCCTGACCGCCGAGGAAGCCTCCGAGATCGTGGCCCTGGGCGAGAACGGCCCGGTGTCGTGCATCGGCAACACCGGCTGCACGATGCGTCCCTCCGGCGGACGTTTCGTGTGCGACCGCCACCGCGCCGTCTTCAAGCCGTCCGTGGACAAGCTTTCCTACCTGTGGCCACGAATTCTGGACGGCCTGCGCTTCTTCGGCGTGGGCGCCGCCGACGTCGTCGGCATCACGTCGTTCACGCTCGGCATGACCCAGATGTCGAAGTTCACCGCCCAGCTCGCCCCGTCGACCTTCGGCTTCCTGCTCGGCGACGCCGCCAACTCCCTGCACTTCTGGCCGGGCCGAGGCCTGAACACCGGCCTGAAGAGCGCGCTGTCCCTCGCCGTGAACCTGCAGAAGCGCTGGCGCGGCAAGGCTTTCCGCGCCGCCGACTTCGCTGCGCACGAAGGCATCATGCAGCAGCTGCAGTACCGCGAGAAGTCCCGCGCCTGGACCACGATGCTCATGCCCGACTCCGAGGGCGTGCCGCGCGGCATCGAGGACCGCATCCGCGAGGGCCTGCAGGGCCCGTTCGACCGCGCGACTCTGGTCTCGACGCTGTTCGAGCGCGTTCTCGACATCAAGAAGCGCCTCGGTGGCCGCATGGGGACTTTGGCGACCGACGAGTGGTACTACGGCCGCATCAACGCCATGGACGTCCGCACGCTGAAGGTCATGGTGGAGTCCGGCCCGTGGATCACCCGTGAGATCGGCGGCGAAGAGGTCGTCGTCCCCGCCGCCAAGGCTTCCTCACCAGAGCCGATCCGGCGGGGGCTGTCGCTGGTCAGTTAGCCAGGTACACCCAGGCGTCCGCGCCCGAACCGAGCCGCACCAGGGCTCGCCGGTAGTCGTCGACCTCGTAGATGTCGGCCGCGGCGAGCTCCGCGGCCGTCACCTCCAGCATCGTGCCGGAGGTCGCGTCCGCGGGGTCGCCGGTGTGCCGGACTATCGGATGCCGGTCCGTACCGCTGACCTCGACCACGGCCGGATCGGTGATCGTCACCCAGTCCTGCCGATAGCCGGGCAGCACGTCCACCTTGCCGACCAGCGTCCGCCCGAAGTGCTCGATCTGCACCGACGGCGTCTGCAACGTCCCGTACGAGAAGAGGTTCACCACCGCATCAGCCGGCCCGCCGATCCGCCGCAACACGGGGTTCGCGACGTCCTCGTTGCCGAGCACCACCGTCGCGCTTTCCGCCGGCCCGACCTCGTCGAGGTACCGGCGGCTGGCCGCGTGATACCGCTGCTCGAAGGCGCGACGAGCCTGGTCGAGGCCGCCGAGCAGTTCCGTGTCCCGGCGCGTGCCGCGTTCGTGCGCGACCTCGAACGGCGTGTCGACGAAGACCACCTCGTCCCACACCAGCTCCCGCTGCAGAAAGCTGCCGTCGACCACCAGCACGAGGTCTTCCGGCGCCTCGACCGGCGGCTCGTCGATCGGCGTGTCCGAGTGCAGGTCGATGATCCGCTCCCGGTACTTGCGATCTCCACCGGGCCCGAGCGGGTCGAGGACCAGACGCTGGAACGACGCGAAGTCGTAGGCGTCGGCGTAGTAGCCGTCCGCCGAGTCCCGCCCTTGCCGATGCCTCACAGCCCGCGGGTTGTGGAACCCGTCCATCGACAGGTGCGCCGCGGCCCGCCCACGTGCGGCGACTGCAGCGGTCAGCTCACGGGCGAGCGTGGTCTTGCCTGCCGCGGTGATCCCGTCCACGGCCACCCGCAGCGGACGTCCGGGAAGCTGAGCAGTGAGGTGGTCGGCGATCCTGCCCAGTACGCGGGCCCGTGGTGTGATCATGAGTCCGAGCCTATGTCAGTCCTCGGCAGCGATGACGTCGGAAAGGCTCACGGCGGGACGGCCGAGCATCGCCGTCAGCACGCTGCGTTGGCGCCCGGTCAACGAGGCCACGAAGATCACGGCGCCGGCGTCGGCCTGCTCGCACACGGCAGCCACCTCGCGAACCTTCCCGTAGCTCAGCAAGGTCCGCGAGGAAAAGGGTAGGCTCATCTTCTTGACGCCGCCGTGCGACACACCACGTCTCTGCACGATCTGCGAGACGACTCGTGCGCCGCGTGCGGCCAGTGCATCGGCTGCCGAGGCCATGAGCGCCGCGAAGTCCTTCTGTTTGGCGGAGAAGTAGCCCACGAGCACCACGTCGGTCCCCGCGACGTCGAGCTGCGGAGCCTCGCGTGGACGCTGCGCAGGACGCCGAGCCGAGCGCCGGTCGCGTCTGCGGGACTGATGCATGCACCACAGGCTAGGTCGCCGGTGCGCCAGGGCGACACGGGTTTTGCGGTGCGGCTAGTCCTCCTCGACCTCGCGCCGGGACAACCGCACCTCCTCGACGTCGAGCTTGCGCTGCACCGCCCGCAGCACGATGTCGTCGATCGCCCGTTCGTCGCGCAACCGCACCACTGTCGCCCGCTTGTGCGCGATCAGCTCAAGCCTCAACGCCGTGTACTCGAGCTCGGACTGCGCCACCTCCTCGTCGCCGGCCTCCTTGGCCCGCCTGACTTCCAGGTGGTGTTCGTACTCGGCGAGTGCCCGTTTGTAGACGACGTCGCTCACGCCCAGCCTGTCGGCGATACGCGGCAGGGCCTCGTAGGCCTCTTCGGACGCCGTCGACTGGGCCAGCCGCAGCTCCTCGTCCAGCGCCGTGTCCTCAGGCAGCTGAGAGAAGCGGATGATCGAAGGCAGCAGCACGGCCTGCACGATCAACGTCAGCACGACCACGCCCGACGTGATGAGGATGATCTCCTCGCGGAACGGGAAAGGCGCGCCACCGACCACCGTCTCGGGCACGGCCAGCGCGGCCGCCAGCGACACCGCTCCGCGGAAGCCGGCGGCGGACGAGACGAGGCGTTGGCGTGCGCCCACGCGGCGAAGGCGTTGCTGGGGGCGGCGGTCGATCGCGCGGATGACGTACGGAGTCGTGTAGCTCCACAAAAGGCGCGTGCCTGCCACGGTCAGCGCCACCAGGCCGATCGCGCCGAACGCTGTGAGGATCTCGGAGCCGTCCAGCGTGCGGATTGCGCCGTTTGCCTGGAGTCCGATCAGGACGAACAGGGCGCCGTTGAGCAGGAACGTGGCGATGCTCCAGAAAGCGGTGCTCTGCTGGCGGGTGTCGGCCGGCACGATGCGCGGACCGACCTGCGACAGCGTCAAACCGCACACGACGACCGCGATCACGCCCGAACCGTGCGCCACTTCGGCCAGCAGGAAGGCGGTGAACGGCGTCAGGATGCTCACCACGCTCTCGTGCAACGGGCTGTCGAGCCGCTTGCGCACCTGGACGGCCAGCCAGGCGATCGCCAGACCCGCGAGCGCGCCGCCCGCGTAGGAGAGCAGCAGCCGCAACCCGACCACGCCGGTGCTGAACTCCTGCTCACCGGTGGTGACGGCGACCGCGATCGCGTAGATCACGAGCGCGGTGCCGTCGTTGATCAGGGACTCGGCGCGCAGGATGGTCGTGGTGCGGCGCGGCATGCCCCGTGCGATGGCCGCCACGGCGGTCGCGTCGGTCGGGGCCAGTGCCGCGCCGAGCACCCACGCCGGGCCCCAGTCGAGGCCCAGCGCGTGGGCCACCGAGGCGACCGCGGCCGCCGTCGCGAGCACCAGAAGCGTGCTGAGCAGCACGATCGGGCGCAGGTTGCTGCGGATCTCCCGCAGCGAGGTGTTGAGGCTCTCCCAGTAGAGCAGGGCCGGGAGGAAGATCAGCAGCATCGCCTCCGGCGGCAGGCTGACCGACTCCAGGGCGGGAACGAAGCCGAGCACCGCGCCGCAGACGACGAGCAGCACCGGTGCGGCGAGGCGCAACCGTCCTGACACGACACTGCTCGCCAGGATGCAGACGCCCAGCACCACCACGAGTTCGAGACCGAGCATGGCCTCAAGATAGGCGGATCACGCGCTCAGCGCGGCATCCAGTTCGGCCAGCAGCCGTGACTTGGGTCGCGCTCCCACGATCTGGTGGATCGGCGCGCCGTCGCGGAACAACAGCATCGTGGGCAGCGACATGACCTGGTAGTCGCGTGCGGTGGCGGTGTTCTCGTCCGCGTTGATCTTCAGAACGGTCAGGTCGTCGCGTTCGCGGTCGATCTCGTCGAGCACCGGCGAGAGCATGTGGCACGGCCCGCACCACTGCGCCCAGAACTCGACGAGAACGGTGCCGGTGCTCACCTGCGAGGCGAACGTGGCGTCGGTCAGCTGCACTGGAACTCCTTGGGTTCGGCCACGAGGCACGGGTCTTGGAAGGCGAGTCTGGCCAGCAGGAACTCCCGCACCGCCTGGAGCCGCTCCAGGCACGCGTCCACCTCGGCGAGCTTGCGCCGGTAGACGTCCCGCGAGTCGGGACACGAGTCGCCGGACTCGTGCCCGGCGCGCAGGCACGCCACGAACGGCCTGGTGTCTTCGAGGGACATCCCGACCGCCTGCAGCGACTGGATCTCCCGCACCAGCCGCAGATCGTGCTCGTCGTACTCGCGGTAGCCGTTCGACGTGCGCTGAGCCTCCAGCAGGCCCTGGGACTCGTAGAAACGCAGCGCACGGGTGGTGGTGCCGGCTCGCTTGGCCAGTTCGCCGATCCTCATGCACCGAACGCTAAACCTTGACGCGCACGTCAAGGCAACCTTTTCGGTCAGCGGCAGGGACGGGTGACCGGTGCCTGGTGGTCCGCATGGCCGCCGCGGACAGCAGCCCGAGCAACAACACGCCGATCGGCAGCAAGAACGAGATCTTGACCGCGTCCGTCAGCCCGTTCTGCAGGACGTGGTTGGCGAGCTGTCGTGCCTGGTCGGCGACCGCCGGTGGCAGGTCCGGCGGGAGCGGGGGAGCGTCGTCCCCGAACCGGCCGATGCCGCCTCCCGCGTCGGCGAAGCAGCTGACGAAGGGTTGCCGGAACTCGGCGGGCAACGCGAGCGCGGCCTCGTCCGCCCTCCTGGCCGTGGACGCGGTGATCTGCGCCTGCAGCAGCACACCGACCGCCGCGCTGCCGAGCACCCCCGCCGGTCTGACGGGCGGTGTTGAAGATGCGCGACGCGCTGCCGACGAGTTCGCGGTCGACCGAGCCGATGGTCACGTTGCTCATCGGGGAGAAGATGAACCCGACACCGAGACCGCACAGCAACAGCCCGGGAAGCACGGTCGACGGCGAGCTCACCGGGGTGATCAACAGTGCGATGACGCCGAGGCCCGTGGACAGCGTGAGCAAGCCGAACATCAACAGGTACTTGGGGTTCATCCGGTCCGACAGCCGGCCGACGAACGGTGCGGCGCTGCCGGACAGCACGGCCATCGGCGCGATCAGCAGTCCTGTGTCGGCCGGGGACAGTCCGAGCACCGACTGGGCGTAGATGACCAGCAGAAGCGGCATGCTCGTCATGACGAACCCGACGGCCACCGCGGACAGGCTGCCGCGGAGAAGTCGCGGTTGTCGAAGACCTGCAACGGGAGCAGTGGCGCGCGGCGATTCATTCGTTGCCACAGAACGAAACCGACCAGCAGCACACCCGTCCCGATGATGTCGAAGACACACCGATACCCGCACCGACCGTGCTCCACTCGTACCTCCGTCCATTTTGGAGGCCGAAGACGACGCAGAACATGCCGGCGCCGCAGAGCAGGATTCCCAGCAGGTCGAACCGGTGCGCGTTCTTGGGTTGCGAGGAGGCGATCTGTCATGCGGTTCGGCATCACCATCGACACCGTCGACGAAGACACCGCGTTACGGCTGCTCAGCGCGCTGAACGGGGTGGCCCTCGCGCACCAGGGCGAGGATGAGGACGTGGAGGTGCGGATCCTGCCGGACACGCGCCAGGTGCTGCTCCGCGACGTGCCCGTCGACCTCACCAGGCTGGAGTTCGAGCTGTTGCTGCACCTCTGCGAGCATCCCGGCCGCGTGCACCGCCGCTGTGAGCTCCTGGCTGCGGTGTGGGGCGTCAGCGACGACTGCAGCGGCGCCCGCACCGTCGACGTGCACGTCCGGCGGGTCCGGCAGAAGCTCGGCGACGCGGCCGGCGTGATCCAGACGGTGCGCGGCGTCGGTTACCTGGTCGCCTCGACCGGCGGGTGCGGATCGACCGCTCGCCGAACGTGGTGCGGCTGGCCGGATGAGCGGTGCAAAAGCAGTTGCTCCGCTCTGAAGCCCGGTGTTGCATGCGAGGACACCGAGTTTCCCGGGGGGAGTGGCCGATGCACGACGGCGAGGTCGCGACGGATGTGTCCCTTGTGGACGAACTCGTCCGCGCGCAGTTCCCGCGCTGGCACGGCCTCCCGATCACGCACGTCGCGCACGGTGGCACCGGCCACGCGATCTACCGCCTCGGCGACGAACTGGCGGTCCGCCTCCCGCGCATCGAATGGGCCGGCGACCAGGCCGGACGCGACGCCGCGACGCTGCCGAAGCTCGCCCCGCACCTTCCTGTCGCGGTTCCGGAACCGCTGGAACTGGGCGAGCCCACCGAGAACTACCCGTACCCCTGGTCGATCGTGCGCTGGCTCAGCGGTGACATCGCCCCGGTCGACGCGGTCGCCGGCGACACCGGGATCCGCCTGGCCGAGGTGGTCCAGGCGTTGCAGAAGATCGACACCGGCGACGAGCCGTGGACCACCTACCGAGGCCGGCTGGACCTCTCCACCGGCGACGAGGACGTGCGCAGGTCGATCGCGGAACTCGGCGATGACCCGAGGCTCGTCGCCGTGTGGGAGGAAGCGCTGAGCGCGCCGTGGTGGACCGGGCCGGGCCGCTGGCTGCACGCCGATCTGCACCAGGGCAACCTGCTGTTCACCGGCGGCGAGCTGACCGGCGTGATCGACTGGGGTGCCGCGGGCGTGGGCGACCCGGCGGCGGACCTCATGACCGCCTGGTTGTTCCTCGACGAACGCGGCCGCGAGGCGTTCCGGCGCGAGCTGCGCGAGTTCGACGACGCGACCTGGGCCCGCGCGCGTGGCTGGGCGCTGCACCTCGCTGTGCTCGCGCTGCCGTACTACCGCGACACCAACCCGTTGCTCGCAGGCATCGCGCGCCACACCCTGGGCCAGCTACTGGCGGAACGCTCCTGGTGACATGCCCGCCTCGCGGGTGAAGAACTTGGTGAAGTTGGTGGCCTCGCTGAACCCCAGCCGATGTCCGATCGCCGCGGACGACAGGTCGGTGTGCACGAGCAGGCGTTTGGCCTCCAGTGCCACGCGAGCGTCGATCAACGCCTTCGCAGACCGGCCCGTGGCGGCCAGGCAGATGCGGTTGAGGCTGCGCAACGAGTAGCCGATGCGCGCCGCGTACTCGGCGGCGTTCCGCGTGGCAGCGAACGAACGCTCGAGCTCCTGCTGGAAGCGTTCGAACCTGGCGTCGCTGTGCTCGGGGCCGGCGTCGTGCGGCAGGCGAGCGATGCGCAGCAGCAACGCGCCCAGCAACTGGCGGAGCAGGTCGACCGGCTCGTTCGTCAGCACGTTGCGGCGGTACTCCTGCCGGAGGTCCTGCACGGCGCGGGTGACGACCGCCCGCTCGGCCTTGGGGATGGTGCGCACCGCCGGGCCGAACGGGCTGAGCACCGGGCGCGTGCCGTCGAGCGGTGGCGGGAACGCCGGGGTGAAAAGGACCATGAACGCCTCGGCGTCGCCCTGAGGGAGACGGAGTACGCGGCCGGGGCTGACGTGCAGCAGCGTGCCCGGCACGCACGTGTGGTCCACGAAATCGACCATGGTGGTGCAGCTGCCCGCGGTGACCAGCAACATCTGGTGGAAGTCGGTGCGGTGCACCTTCGTCAGCGTGTCGTCGGTGAGCCTGCGACGGAGCACGGCGAGGTCGAGCACCTCCATGCCGAGCCGGCCGCGGTCGGGGTTGCTGAAGCCGAACTGGGCGACCTGTCCACTTTTGACCATGGTGAGGCGTGATCCTACCTCGTCCCCCGGCTGGTTGATGGGGAATCTTCGGAGCCATGGACAACAAGGAACTCGTGCTCAAGGCCGCCGGCGAACTCTTCGGTGACAAGGATCCGTCCGCTGTGGACCGTTGGGTTTCGCCGGACTACCGCCAACACAGCGCGCTTATCGGTGACGGTCCCGAGGCGCTGCGCGGGCTTGTCGCTGATCTTCCCGAGGGCTTCCACTACGAACTGGCGCGCGTGATCGCCGACGACGATCTCGTTGCGCTGCACGGTGTTTACCACGGGTTCGGTCCAGAGCCGCTGGTGGCGTTCGACCTCTTCCGGGTCGAGAACGGCAAGCTCGCCGAGCACTGGGACGCGCTCACCCCGGTTGTGCGGGAGACGGCCGGTGGACGGTCTCAAACGGGCGGTCGGTCGTTCGGAGGTGACACCGAGCACTCCCGCGCTCTCGTCAGCGAGTTCGCGCAGCGCGTCCTGCAGGACGCCGACTACTCGGTGCTGACCGACTACATCTCCACCGAGACCTACCTGCAGCACAACCCGGAGGCCGCCGACGGTCTCACCGGTTTCGGTGCCGCCGCCGCGAAGTGGGCGGGCGAAGGTAAGAACCTGGTCTACAAGACGATCCACAAAGCTGTGGCCGAGGGCGATCTCGTGCTGCTGCAGTCCGAGGGCGAGTTCGGCGAGCCGGTCGCGTACTGGGACCTGTTCCGGGTCGAGAACGGCAGGATCGTCGAGCACTGGGACGTGATCACGCCGATCCCGGCGTCGCTGCCGCACACCAACGGCCTCTTCTGACCACGCTCACCGCGAGCTGCAGGTTTCCGTTCGATGAACTCGTGCCGCGCGTCCTGTGCGGGCGGATCACCGCGGCAGGGGAGACGACGGAAGGAGTGGAGATGGGCAAACTTGTGCCGCGGAGGCCATAGCACGCCGCGCCATCCGCGAACTGGCGTAATGCGCCCCGCCGTTCGGGGCCATTCGTCAGGTTACGTATGTGAGAAAGTTTCACTACCCCTCTCGACGGCACCCGTGGTTTGTGCGTACGGTGAGGCATCGTAACGTACTGGCGAGTAGGTAGTGAGCTGAATTCCTTTCTCCCCACCCCTGCACGGTGAGGAAGCGAGCGCAGTGGACATGCTGTCGGATCGAGAACGGGTGCTGTGCCTGAGTCCGTTCGGCACCCCGAACCCGGCCCTCGTGGTCGCGGCTGAACGAGCGGGTGGAGTCGGTGTGCTCGATCTTGGAGCACATGCTGCCCGTGATCTGGGGCGCGTCACCGCGCGTCACGAGGGTGCGTTCGCGGTGCGGCTGCACGGGCCGTTGGCGGTGGACTTGCCGGACGCGGTCGACACCGTGGTGGTTGATCTCGTTCGGCATCTTCCGAACCTGGCTGAGCTGGGTGAACGCCGGATCCTCGCCGTGGTCACCTCGGTGGCGGAGGCCGCTGAGGCGATCGCGGCGGGAGCTACCGGGCTGATCGCCAAGGGTGCCGAGGCCGGTGGCCGGGTGGGTGGTTCGCCCGCCTTCGTGCTGCTTCAGCAGGTGCTCGCGCTGACCGATCTGCCGGTCTGGGTGGCCGGGTCGATCGGGGCCGGCACGGCTGCCGCGGCGGTGGCCGGTGGGGCGCGCGGAGTGGTGCTGGAAGGGCAGCTCGCGCTGGTCGCGGAGGTCCGGAAACACATTTCCGATGAAATTGTCAACGTCCTCCGCGCGATGGACGGCGCCGACACCGCCGTGAACGACGGAGTGCGTGTGCATGTTCGTCAGAACACGCTCGAAATTGGCCAGGAAGGCGCGTTCGCGGAATTCAATCGCCTCTCGTTTGGGACCGTTGGAGGCGTGGTCGGCGCGATTCAGCGGGGCATTCGCGACAATCTCGCGCAGGCGGCCGAGCACCGCTCGATTCGGACCGGCGGGACGTTCTGCGAGCGTGTGCCGGGGCTGCGTTACCCGATCGCGCAGGGGCCGATGACGCGGGTCAGCGACCAGCCCGCGTTCGCCGCGGCCGTCGCCGAGGGTGGTGCGCTGCCGTTTCTCGCACTCGCGTTGATGGAGGGCACCGCCGTCCGCGAGCTGCTGGAAGAAACCTCGCGGAAGCTCGGAGACCGGCCCTGGGGCGTTGGTCTGCTCGGCTTCGCGCCACCGGAGCTCAGGGCGCGCCAGCTGGAGGCCGTGCTGGCGGTGCGGCCGAAGTACGCGATCGTCGCCGGTGGCACGCCCGCGCAGGCGCGCGAGCTGGAGGACGCGGGGATCGAGGCGTTCCTGCACGTGCCGTCGCCCGCGTTGCTGCGCCGGTTCCTCGACGAGGGCGCGCGCAAGTTCGTCTTCGAGGGCTCGGAGTGTGGCGGTCACACGGGTCCTCGAACCAGCTTCACGCTGTGGCAGCAGCAGATCGACGTGCTGCGCGGGCGTGAGAAGGGCGTCACGGCACTGTTCGCGGGCGGCATCCACGACGCGCGCTCGGCTGCCATGATCGATGCGATGACCGCGCCGATCGCGGCACGCGGTGCGGCGATCGGTGTTCTCGTCGGCACGGCCTACCTGTTCACCGAGGAAGCGGTCACGCACGGCGCGATCCAGCCGGTGTTCCAGCAGGTCGCGCTCGAGTGCGAGGACACCGCGCTGCTGGAGACCTCGCCCGGCCACGCGGTTCGCTGTGCGCAGACGTCCTATGTGGACACGTTCGAGCAGAAGCGCGCCGAGCTCGCCGGCCTGCCCAAGCAGGAGAGCTGGGAGCGGCTCGAACAGCTCAACCTCGGCCGGCTCCGGCTCGCGAGCCGCGGGCTCGTCCGCGATGCCGGCGGGCTCAAGGAGGTCGGCGAGGACGAACAGCGCCGCGAAGGCATGTTCATGATCGGCCAGGTCGCGGCGCTGCGGTCCGAGCGCACCACGATCGCGGAGCTGCACGAGGACATCGTCTCCGGTGTGCTGCCGGAGACCGGCTCGGACGTCGCCGAGCAGGAGCCGCTGGACGTCGCCATCGTCGGCATGGCCGCGATCATGCCCGGCGCGCGGGACGTGGCCGAGTTCTGGGCGAACGTGCTCAAGGGCACGGACTCCATCACCGAGATCCCGCCGGACCGCTGGTCGCCCGAACGCTACGGCAGCCCGTTCAGGTGGGGCGGGTTCATCCCGCGCACGGCGTTCGACCCGCTCGCGTACGGCATCCCGCCCACCTCGCTGACCTCGATCGAACCCGCGCAGCTGCTGGCGCTGGAGGTGTCGGCCCGCGCGTTGAAGGACGCCGGGTATGCGACGCGCGTGTTCGACCGCGAACGCACGGCGGTGATCTTCGGTGCCGAGGCCGGTGCCGATCTCGCGACCGCCTACACGATCCGCACCGCATTGCCCGCGCTGGGAATCCGCGGCCTCGACGACCACCTGCCCGCGCTGACCGAGGACTCGTTCCCCGGCGTGCTGGGCAACGTTATCTCCGGTCGCGTGGCGAACCGGCTCGACCTCGGTGGCGCCAACTACACGGTCGACGCGGCCTGCGCGTCCAGCCTCGCCGCGCTCGACGTGGCGTGCAAGGAACTCGTCGGCGGCACCAGCGACATGGTGTTGTGCGGCGCGGTCGACCTGCACAACAGCGCGCACGACTACCAGATGTTCGCGTCCGTCAAGGCGTTGTCCGCCAAGGGGCGGTGCGCCACGTTCGACTCGGCTGCGGACGGCATCGCGCTCGGTGAGGGCGTGGCCTGTCTGGTGCTGAAGCGGTTGCCGGACGCGGAACGGGACGGCGACCGGGTCTACGCCGTGATCAAGGGCATCGGCGCGTCCAGCGACGGCCGGTCGATGGGCCTCACCGCGCCACGTCCGGAAGGTCAGCAACGAGCGCTGCGTCGTGCCTACGCGTCGGCTGGTCTGCCGGTCACGTCCGTCGGACTGGTCGAGGCGCACGGCACCGGAACCGTGGTGGGCGACCGGACCGAGCTCGCGTCGCTGACCGAGATGTTCACCGGGGTCGAGCCGGGCACGTGCACGATCGGCTCGGTGAAGTCGCAGATCGGGCACACCAAGTGCGCGGCGGGCCTCGCGGGCGTCATCAAGGCGGCGCTGGCCGTGCACACCGGACTGCGGCCCGGCACGTTGCACGTCAAGCAGCCCAACGCCTTCTGGGACGCGCGGACCAGCCCCTTCGCGTTCGGCCACCGCACGTGGGCCCGGCCGACCGGCGAACGCGTGGCGGGTGTGAGCGCGTTCGGCTTCGGCGGCACCAACTTCCACACCGTCATCGCCGGGTACTCCGGCGCCGACGAGCCACGCCACGGCCTGACCGCATGGCCCGCCGAACTGTTCCTGATCCGCGGTGAGGACCCCGAGGCAGCGCAACGGGAAGCAGCTCGCCTCACCGCGCTGGTGGACGAGCGCACACCGTTGCGTTCCCTGGCTGCTGCGTGCGGCAACGGGCCTGTTCAGGCGGCCTTCGTTGTGAGCGATCACAACGGCCTGCGGGCAGCGCTCGCGGACGTCGAGGCCTGGCGTTCGAGCGAGACCGTCCGGCTGGGCGGCGGTGAGCGGCCGAAGATCGCGTTCCTCTACCCCGGCCAGGGCAGCCAGCGACCGGGCATGCTGCTCGACCTCGTCACGGCCTTCCCGCGACTGCAGGAGTTCGTGGACGCACGGTACGAGCGGGTGATGTACCCGCCGGTTGCGCTCACCGCCGACGACGTCGCGAAGCAACGCGCGGAGATCACCGACACGCGGATGGCACAGCCGACGCTCGGCATCGCCGGGCTGATGGTCACCGCGCTCCTGGAATCCGTTGGTGTGCGGCCGGATCTGGCCGGTGGCCACAGCTATGGCGAACTGGTCGCGCTCGCGGCCTCCGGCGTGTTCGAGCCCACCGTCCTGCTCGACCTCAGCGTCGCCCGTGCCGAGACGATGCTGGAGGCCGTGGGGGAGGACCCCGGCACGATGGCCGCGGTGTCCGCGTCGCTCGCCGACGTCGAGGCGCTGCTGCCGCCGGACGTCGTGGTGGCCAACCACAACGCGCCCGACCAGGTTGTGATCTCCGGTCCCACCAAGGCCGTGGAGAACGCCGTCGAAGTGCTGCGCAACGCCGGGTTGAGCGTGAAGAACATCCCGGTCGCGGCCGCGTTCCACAGCCCGTTGATGGCGGGTGCCCGTGACAGGTTCGCTGCTCGTCTCGCGGAGATGTCCATCGGTGAGACGGCTTTCCCGGTCTGGTCGAACGTGACCGCGCAACCCCACACCGACGTGCGGGAGGGCCTGTCCGCGCAGCTCGCGGGCCGGGTGCGGTTCGTGGACCAGATCGAGTCGATGTACGCGGCCGGCGCGCGGATCTTCGTAGAGGCCGGACCGGGTGGCGTGCTGACGTCGCTGGTGGGCAGGACCCTCGGCGACCGGCCGCACCAGGCGTTGCGCTGCGACGACCACGTGACGTTCCTGCGCACGCTCGCGGAGCTCGCGGTCGCCGGCGTCGAGGTGGACGCCGCACCGCTGTTCGAGGACAGGGCCGAACCGGCCACGGCCGTGCCGCAGCGGCCGTCCTGGTACGTGGATGGAGGTCTCGTGCGCGACGCGAACGGCGACGCACTGCCCGGCGGGCTGCGGCCCGCCACCGAGTTCCCGACCCTGCGCGCCGGAGCGGGGCTCAGTCGTGACGAGATCATCGAGAAGTTCCTGGACGGCATGCGGGACGCGGTCAGCGCCCAGCGCGACGTCCTGCTGAGCTACCTCGGCAACGCTCCCGCCGTTCCGGCACCGATGCCGGTGATCGAGCAGGCGAAGGCGCCGGAACCGCAGGCGAAGCCGCAGGAGGACGTCGCGACGGTGGTGCTGCGGACGATCAGCGACCGCACGGGTTACCCGGTCGAGATGCTGCAGCCGGGCCTGGACCTGGAAGCGGACCTGTCGATCGACTCGATCAAGCGGACGGAGATCGTCGGCGAGCTGGCCCAGGAACTGGGCGCCGCCGGGTCGATCGACGAGCTGGCGCAGATCAAGACGATCGAAGGCATCGTCGGCTGGTTCGGCGCCACGCCCGCCAGTGCTCCGGCGAAGGATGTCAAGGCGATCGTGCTCCAGACGATCAGCACCCGCACGGGTTACCCGGTCGAGATGCTGCAGCCGGGCCTGGACCTGGAAGCGGATCTCTCGATCGACTCGATCAAGCGGACGGAGATCGTCGGCGAGCTGGCCCAGGAGCTGGGCGCGACCGGTGAGATCGACGAGCTGGCGCGGCTGAAGACGATCGAGGCGATCGTGGCGTGGTTCGGTGCCGGGCAAGTGGCGTCTGCAAGTACCACCAACTCGCAGCCGGCAGTACTCGCGGACGCGCCGACGACGGGCCGTCTCGTGCGGCTCGTGCCGCAGGTCGTGCCGTGCGAGCCCGCCGAACCCGCCGACCTCACCGGCAAGACGGTCCTGATCGTCGACGACAACGGCATCGGTCTCGAGCTCGCCGACCTCCTGGAACGCCACACCGCCCGCCCGCGCGTCGAACCGGTCTTCCCGGACGACCTGACCGGCATCGACGTCGTGGTTCGGCTCGGCGGACGGCTGCCGGAGGCGTTCAGCGAGGTCAAGGCCTGCGTGACCAAGGGCGTGAGCCTCCTCGTCGTCACGACGGGCGGCGGCACGTTCGGCTTCGACCACACCCCGGACGAGCTGCCCGCGGACATCGGACTGCACGGCCTGATCCGCACGGCCGCGCTCGAGCACCCGGACCTCGTGGTGCGCGCGGTCGACGTCAACACCAAGGAAAGCCACCGCGACATCGCCACCGCCCTGCTCACCGAGATCGGCCCCGGCCCCGCGGTCGTCGGCTACCACGCGGGCAGGCGGCAGGTCATCGAGGCGGTGCCGGCGGAGCTCGCGCCGAGCACCCTCAACCTCGACGCCGACAGCGTGGTGCTGCTGACCGGTGGCGCCCGCGGCATCACCGCTCTGGTCGCGACCGCGCTCGCCGAACGCACCGGCTGCCACGTCGAGCTGCTCGGCCGCACCCCGATCGCGCCGGAGGACCACCGGCTCGCCCACGCCACGACCGAGCCCGCGCTCGTGAAGGCGTTGTTCGAGCTGGGGCACACGACGGACGTTCCCGCGATGGCGCGCAAGGTGCTCGCCGAACGCGAGGTCCGTCAGACCGTGGAACGCCTGCGCGTCAAGGCGTCGAGCGTCAGGTACCACGAGTGCGACGTCACCGACGCCGAAGCCGTCGCGAAGGTGCTCGACGACATCAAGGCGCGGTTCGGCCGGATCGACGGCGTCATCCACGGTGCGGGTGTGCTGGACGACAAGCTGATCGCGGACAAGACCCAGGAGTCGTTCAACCGGGTCTGGGCCACGAAGGTGAACGGCGCCAAGGAGTTCCGCGACGGCTTCCTGGTTCTCTTCGGCAGCGTCAGCGGTGTGTTCGGCAACCGCGGCCAGGCCGACTACTCGGCCGCGAACGACGCCCTCGACCTGATGGCGAGGTTCTGGGGCACGCAACGCCGGGTCGTGGCCGTCGACTGGGGTCCCTGGGCCGGCGCGGGCATGGTGGTCGGGCTCGCCGGCGAGTACGCGCGCCGCGGCATCCCGCTGATCGACCCGGAGCAGGGCGTCACCGCGCTCCTCGACGAAATCGCCGGCGGCTCGGACGTCCAGGTGGTCTACCGATGGGAGGCATAGCGATCGTCGGCATCGGCGCGGTCTTCCCCGGCGCCCCTGATGCCACGACGTTCTGGCGCAACATCGTCACCGGTGTCGACGCCATCGGGCAGATCCCGGCAGGACGCTGGGACCCCGCCACCTACTACGACCAGGACAGCACCACCGGCGACAGGTTCTACTGCCGCAAGGGCGGGTTCGTCGACGACCTGGCCGAGTTCGACCCGACCAGGTTCGGCATCATGCCGTCCACAGTGGACGGCGCGGAGCCCGACCAGCTGCTCGCCCTCGGCACGGCCGCCGAGGCCATCGCGGACGCGGGCGGCGAATCGGCTCTGCCGGACCGGAATCGGGTCGGCGTGGTCGTCGGACGCGGCGGCTATCTGACGCCCGGCTGTGCGCGGCTCGACCAGCGGGTCCGGCTCGCTGACGAGGTCGTCTCGGTGGTCCGCGACCTCTTCCCGAACCTGGCCGGCGCGGACCTGGACACGGTCCGCCGGACCATCCGCGATCGCCTGGGGCCGGAGCAGCCGGAGTCGTCCATCGGCCTCGTGCCGAACCTCGCGGCGTCGCGGATCGCCAACCGGTTCGACCTCAAGGGCACCGCCTACACGGTGGACGCGGCCTGCGCGTCCGGGCTGGTCGCCGTCGAGCACGCCGTCCGCGAGCTTCAGGAGGGCCGCGCGGACGCCATGCTCGCCGGGGCGGTGCACGTCTGCCACCACCCGACGTTGTGGAGCGTCTTCACCCAGCTCCGCGCGTTGAGCCCGAGCGAGCGCATCAGGCCGTTCGACGCCACCGCGGACGGCACGCTGCTGTCCGAAGGTGTCGGCATGGTCGTGCTGAAGCGGCTGGAGGACGTCGGCGACGAGCGCGTCTACGCGGTGATCCGCGGCATCGGCACGGCCAGCGACGGACGCGCGACCAGCATGATGACGCCCAACCCCGAGGGCCAGCTCCTTGCCGTGCAACGGGCATGGGCCAGTGCGGGACTCGACCCGCGGAGGGACGGGCTCGGCCTGATCGAGGCCCACGGCACCGCCACGCCCGCCGGTGACGCCGCCGAACTGCAGACGATGATCAACGCGTTCGGCGACCAGGGCGACGAGATCGGCATCGGCACGGTGAAGTCGATGATCGGTCACGCGATGCCGGCGGCCGGCATGGCGGGGCTGATCAAGGCCGCGCTCGCGTTGCACCACAACACGTTGCCGCCGACCCTGCACGTCGAGAAGCCGCACAGCGCCCTGCGGGGCACCAGGTTCACGCCGGTCAGGGAGGCGCGCGAGTGGAGCGGGCCGCACCGCGCGGTCGTGAACGCGTTCGGGTTCGGCGGGATCAACGCCCACGCCGTCCTCGACGGCCACACGATCGCCAAGCCGCGCAAGCCCGTCATGACGTTCGCCGCCGACACCGCGGAAGAGCTGGCCAGGGCACTGGCAGAACGCCGCTGCTCCAACGCGGACCGGGCGTTCCGGCTCGCCATCGGCAATCCCGACGAGCGCAAGCTCAAGCTCGCCGAACGCGTGGTCGCCCAGGGCAAGGCGTGGCCCGGCCGGCACGACATCTGGTTCGCCCATCAGCCGCTGCTGACCAGCACCGACCAGGTCGCGTTCCTGTTCCCCGGATTCGAGCGCGAGTTCAGCGGCGAGGTCGTCGACCACGCCGTCGGGTTGCTGCAGGACGGGCGGCGCGAGGCCCGCGAACTGATGGCACTCGGCATCACGCCCGGTGCGCTGGCCGGCCACAGCATGGGCGAGTGGACGGCGATGGTCGTCGGCGGGATCTATCCGACGATCGACGAGTTCGTCAGCGCGCTCGGACCTGGCGCGGTCGCGGTCGTCGACATCGCTTACGCCGCACTGGGTTGCTCGGCCGACATCGCGCAAGAGCACCTGATCGACGGCGTCACGATCAGCCACGACAACTGCCCGCGCCAGTCGGTGATCTGCGGCCCGATCGACCAGCTCGAAGTCGTGCTGGAACAGTTGAAGGCCAACGGCGTCATGGCGCAGCTCATGCCGTTCCGCACCGGCTTCCACACCCCGGCGCTCGCCCCGTACCTCGGCCGCGCCAAGGAGATGCTCGACCAGCTGCCGGTCCGCGCGTCGGAGATCCCGGTGTGGTCGGCGAACTCCCTCGAACCCATGGGCGCCGACGAGGTCCGCGAGCTGGTGCTGCGCCACCTGGTCGAGCCGGTGAAGTTCCGGCCGCTGCTGGAGCGCCTGCACCAGGCGGGCTTCCGCGCGTTCGTCCAGATCGGACAGGGCAGCCTGCCCGGGTTCGTCGCCGACACGCTGTCCGACCGGCCGCACCTCGCCGTGAACGCCGACATCGCGCCGGAAGCGCTGTGGGCGTTCGGGCTCAAGCGCGGCACCACGCACAAGGTCAAGCTGCGGCTCGGTACCCCGAAGATCAAGGTCGACCCGCTCGGCACCGAACCGGTGCTGGTCGCCGACGACAGCCCGATGTCGGCCGCGGTCAACGCGCTGCTGGCCCACACGAACGCCGTCGCGCGCGAGGTCGTCGGCGCGCTGCGGCCGAACGAGGCCGGGTTCACCCGCGAGTTCTCGTTGCGCACCATGCCGGAGCTCGTGGACCACTCGGTGTTCCCGCAGCCGCCCGGCTGGCCGGACCTCTCCGACGGGTTCCCGATCGTGCCGGCGACCGGCCTGCTGGAGGTGTTCGCGGACGCCGCCAGAAGGCTCACCGGCGGCACCGTCCACGGCTTCACGCAGGTCAGGGCCAAGCGCTGGCTCACGGCCCTGCCTGCCACGACCGTGAAGGTCTCCGCTCGCGCGGAAGGCCCGGCCCGAGTGGTGGTGAAGGTCGGCGACTACGCCGAGGGCGTCGTGCTGATGGCGCCGGTGACCGCGCAGCCGGTCGACAAGGAACTGCAGGGCGTCCGCGAGGCACCGGTCGACGCGGAAGCCCTGTACCGGGACAACTGGATGTTCCACGGCCCTGCCTTCGCGGGTGTCACGAAAATCGAATGCCTGGCGGACAACGGAATCGCCGGTGTGCTGACGCCGTTGCCCGCGCCGGGAGCGTTGCTCGACAGCGCCGGTCAGCTGATCGGCCACTGGATGCAGGTCACGCACACCGTCGACCAGACGGTGCTGCCGACCGGCATCGAACAGGTGTCGTTCCACGGACCCGCGCCCACGGGCGACGTCCGGTGCACGGCCTGGATCCGTTCGGTGACCGCCCAGGAGATGGTCGCCGACGCCGAGCTGACCGTGAACGGCGAGCTGTGGTGCCGGATCACCGGCTGGACCACCCGCCGGTTCACCACGGACGACCGGATCTGGCAGGTGAAGCTCCGCCCCGGCACCGAAATGCTGTCCACCCGGGACGGTGAGTGGCTGCGGGTCGAGGAGAACTGGTCGGACAGCGCGACCCGTGACCTGATCATGCGCCGCTATCTGAACTCCGCCGAGAGACTGCACTACGGCGGACTGGACGTGCCGGCTCAACGGGACTGGCTGCTGCGCGTGATCGCGGTGAAGGACGCCGTGCGCGCGTCGCTGTGGGATCGCGGTGCCGGGCCGATCTACCCGGCGGAACTGACGGTGGACGCCGATGTCAACGTGCGCGGTGCCTTCGCCGTGCCCCGGATCGAAGTCGTTGCGGAACAAGGCAGAGCAGCCGCCCGCGTGAGGACGGAGAAGTGATGGACGAGGTGCTGCGGCAGGTGGCCGAGATGATCACCGAGGTGGTCGGGCCCGACTTCCTGCTGGGCGTGGAGATCACCCGTGACACCACGTTCAGCGACGACCTCGGCCTGGAGTCGATCGAGTTCGTCGCGCTGGCGGACAAGCTCAACGCCCACTACGGCGTCGACCTCGTGGCGTTCCTGGCGGACATGGACATCGACGAGATCATGGCGATGTCCGTCGGCCGTCTCGTCGACCACATCACGGCTCGTGTCTGACGTTCACGCCCGAGGGCTGCGCTTCCACGTCCAGCGGCTCGGGCCGACAGATGCGCCGACCGTGGTGTTCGTGCACGGCCTGGTGATGGACAACCTGTCCAGCTTCTACTACACGCTCGCCGCGCCGCTGGCCCAGGCCGGCTTCGGCACCGTGCTGTTCGACCTGCGCGGGCACGGGCTGTCCGAGCGGCCGCCCTCCGGTTACACGCCCGAGGAAAGCGCGCTCGACCTCGTCGCCGTGCTGGACGAGATCGGCGTGACGGAGCCGGTCTACCTGGTGGGCAACAGCTACGGCGGTGTGGTCGCGATGCACGCGGCCGTGCAGTCTCCCGAACGGGTCGGCGGCGTCGTGCTGGTCGAGTCAGCGTGCGGGGGAGTGGTCGGCGACGCGTGGTTCGAGGACATCACCAACACGCTGACGGTCGCCGCCCTGGGCCTGGAGTTCGACCGGACGCAGGACCAGCTGATGGCGCTCGGCCAGCGCAAGATCGCGAAACTCGCGGTGAACGCCAACGCGTTGCTCAACGGCACGACCCTGATCGACGATCTCGGTTCCGGGACGAAGCTTGATCTCACGCAGGTGCGGTGCCCGGTGCTCGGGGTGTACGGCGCCGAGTCGGAGCTGATCGGGGCGGCGGCGGAACTGCAGGAGCGGATCCCGTCCTGCCGGCTGCACGTCGTGTCCGGACTGGGCCACACGGTGCTGCGCGAAGCCACCGCGGAGTTGCTCGACGTGC
This sequence comes from Lentzea atacamensis, assembly GCF_003269295.1. Classification (GTDB taxonomy): domain Bacteria; phylum Actinomycetota; class Actinomycetes; order Mycobacteriales; family Pseudonocardiaceae; genus Lentzea; species Lentzea atacamensis. The sequence continues at coordinate 191,529 of NZ_QLTT01000003.1, forward strand.
TGCTGGACTGGTTGCCGTCATGAGCCGGTTCCTGTTCGTGGTCCCGCCGCTGACCGGCCACGTCAACCCGACCGCGTCCGTGGGCGGCGAGCTGCTGGCGCGCGGGCACGAGGTGGCGTGGGTCGGGCATCCGGGCACGCTCGCACCGTTGCTGCCGGACGACGCGGTGGTGTTCCCGGCGATCGACGATCTGCTGGAGGCGGACATCCGGACGAAACGGGAGCGCTGGCTCGCGTTGCGCGGGATGGCGGTGGTCAAGTTCTTCTGGGAGGAGTTCCTGATCCCGCTCGGGCACGCGATGGTGCCAGGGGTGGCGGACGCGGTCAGGGAGTTCGCGCCGGACGTGGTCGTCGCGGATCAGCAGGCACTGGCCGGGCCGCTGGTGGCGGGTCACGCGGGCCTGCCGTGGGTGACGTCGGCCAGCACGTCCGCCGAGCTGATCAATCCTTTGCGGACGATGCCCAAGGTCGACGCCTGGGTGCGGGATCTGCTGCACGGCTTCGCGGGCGGGGACATCAGGTTCTCCGACCGCCTGGTGCTGGTCTACAGCTCGGCGGCGCTGGTGGCGGGGGAGTTCGGCGAGGAAGTGGCTTTCGTCGGGCCCGCGCTGACGCATCGCGTCGAACGCGTGGAGTTCCCCTGGCACCGGTTGACCGGTGGACGCCGGGTGCTGGTGTCGCTCGGGACCCTCAACGGCCCCGCCGGCGAGCGGTTCCTCAACCAGGTGCTGGAAGCGGTCGCGGACCTCGACGTCCAGGTGATCATGGTCGCGGAGCCGCGCCCGTGCCCGCCGAACGTCCTGATGCTGCCGTCCGTGCCGCAGCTGGCGCTGATGCCCCACCTGGACGCGGTCATCACGCACGGCGGCCACAACACGGTGTGCGAGGCGTTGGCCCACGGCTTACCGCTGGTCGTGGCACCGATCCGGGACGACCAGCCGACCGTCGCCGCCCAGGTCGTGGCAGCCGGCGCCGGAGTGCGGCTGACCTACTCGCGGGCGCGCGCCGCAGATGTTCGCAGTGCACTGGAATCCGTGCTGGACGAGCCGGAGTACGCGGCCGCCGCGGAGCTGGTGCGGGAGTCGTTCTTGGCGGCTGGTGGCGCAACTGCCGCGGCCGACCGACTTGAAAAGGTGGTGGCCGGGTGATTCTCACCGTGCTGGTGGTGCTCGTCGTCCTGCTGGACGTCCTGCGCCTGCGTTCCCGCGCGTCCAAGCTGCGAGTGCTCGCCAAGGGCGCGGGTGAGCACTCGCTTCTCACCGCCACCGGTGTCCATCCCGACGGCTCGTGGGAAACCGACGCCGACCTCGTCGACCTCGTGCCGCGCGACCTCCCGACGGTCGCCGCGCTGGACCTGCTGGGTTCGGTCGATCCGGCCAAGTACCGCGAGGACCAGTGGGCGCGTGGGATCAGCGCCTCGCAGGCCGTGCTGGTGCGTGAGCAGTACCGCGAGGACGTCGACCCGGACGACCCGACGGAGTTCGTCGCGTACGTGCGAAGGGTCAAGGACCACGTGCGGGCGCAGGTCGACATCGCGGTCGCGCCGGGGCTGAAGGCCGGGCCGTACGACCTCGGATACCGCGCGGCGACGTTGCGGCAGCTCGGAAAACGGCCGTCGCTGTGGATCGCGGGCTCGGTCATCGGTTACGCGACCGTCGCGGCGGCGCTGGTCACGGCGTGGCCGTGGGGGCTCGTCGCGCTGGCCGCGTACTGGGCGCACCCGATCCTGGTGTTCGCCGGAACGCCGCTGCGGCCACGTGACCTGTGGGTGCCGCGGTTCCTGCGCACCCCGTACCTGTGGGTGAAGACCGCCGGTGGCAAGAAGTCCGCGGCCGAGAAGCGCCAGGCCGAGCACCTCAAGCAGGCCACGCCGTGGTACGAGCAGAACCGCGACAAGAACTTCCACGAGGCCCGGCGCGACAACTGCCCGTCGTGCGGGAGCACCGACTTGCGCCGGTGGGTCACCGCGACGGATCTGGTGCAGCGCAAGCCCGGCACGTTCACGATGGACCGTTGCGTCCGATGTGGACACGTCTGGCAGAACCCGCGGCTGAGTGAAGAAGGCCTGGGCTTCTACTACCGGGACTTCTACGACGGCCTCGGCGAGACGTCGGCGGAGGCGGTGTTCTCCGGCAAGACCGATCCGTACTACGGGCGGGCGCGCATGGTCGAGCCGTTCACCAAACCCGAGCGGTGGCTGGACGTCGGCTCCGGGCACGCGCACTTCTGCCTGGGCGCCAAGGAAATTCTGCCGTCCACCGTGTTCGACGGGCTCGATCAGGGCGCGGCCATCGAGGACGCGGCGCGGCTGGGGCGGATCGAGCAGGCCTACCGGGGCAGCTTCAAGGAGTTCGCGGGCGAGCTCAAGGGCCGCTACGACGTGATCAGCATGCACCACTACCTGGAGCACGTGCGGGATCCGTGGGAGGAGCTCGACATCGCCGCGGACGTCCTGCCGGAGGGCGGCTACCTGCTGATCGAGCTGCCGGACCCGGAGTGGCGGCTCGGGCGGCTGTTCGGCCAGTACTGGATGCCGTGGTTCCAGCCGCAGCACCAGCACATGATGCCGATCGGCAACCTGGAACACGCGCTCGCCGACCGCGGACTGGCCACAGTGGCCAAGGAACGCTCGAAAGCCCACCTGTGCAACGACTTCACGCTGGCGTTGTTGCTGTTCCTCGGCAACATCGCACCCCGCACGCCGGCGCCGTGGCGACCGGAACGGGTGCGCCTGCGCAGGACCCGCAGCTTCCTGGTGTGGGCGCTCGGCATTCCGGCGTTCTTCGTCGCGATGGCGCTGGACCAGACGGTGAACCGGTTCCTCGCTCATCGCAGTGACCGCGGCAACGCCTACCGGCTGCTGGCCCGGAAAACGGCACAGGAGAAATGACGGACATCGCGGATCGGCCTGAGATCGCGCCGGAGCTCAGGCTGGTGCCGCACGCGTTCCGGCGGACGTTCGGCAGGCCCGCCGAGGGTGTCTGGTACGCGCCAGGCGTGCTGAACCTGCTCGGTGGCGCCGTGAAGGTGCCCGCCAAGTGGGGCGCGATCGTGGCGGGGGATCGGCGTGACGACGGCAAGCTCGAGCTCGTGTCGGTCAACCGGCCGACCGAACGCGCCGTGCTGCCGTCCGGTGAGATCCCGGCGTGGGCGGCACCTGTGGCCGGCAGTTCCGGTGGCGCGACGTTGATGTGCAGCGTCGATCTGCCGCAGGGGAGTGGCCTGTCGGCGGGTGAGGCTCTGAGGACGGCGGTCGGGCTGGCGTTGCGCGATCTCGCGGGAAACGCTTACGAGGAGCCGGAAACCGCCGAGCTGGATCTGCCAGGTCAACGGCTGCTCGTCGTCGACACCCGGATCCGGCGTCAGGAACCGCAGGAGGAACGGCCGTACACCCCGGACACAGAGGATCTCGGGACGGCTTTGACGGCGTACCACCGGGCGCAGGACCCGGACCCGGAGCAGGACGCGGTGGTCCGCGCAGCACTGGCCTCCGGTGCGCGGGGTGCCAGCATGCTGGTCGACCCACCGGGCAGGCCCGCTGTCGTGCTCGTCGACGCGGACCTGGTCCCTGCGGTGAAGAGGGCGATCACGAAGGCGGTGGCGATTCCTCCGCGCTACCTCACGATCGTTCCGGCTCCGTTCAGAACTGAGGCTTTACGGTGAACTCCGCCCGGCGCAGGTCCTTCGAGCTCGGACCGACCAGGAGGACGAACTCGCCGGGCTCGACCACGCGGCAGCCGTGCTGGTCGACGATCGTGCAGGCGGCGACCGGGAGCTCGAGCTCGACCGTCGTGGTCTCGCCGGGCCCCAGGTCGACCTGCTTGAACGTCTTGAGCTCCTTGTCCGCCCAGCTGACAGACGTGACGGCGTCGCTCACGTAGACCTGAACGGTCTCGCGGGCGGGCCGGGTGCCGGTGTTGGTCAGCGTGATCGAGGCCTGCACCGTCTCGTCCGGCCGCAGCACCGCCGTCTCCACGTGCAGGTCGCCGTACTCGACCGTCGTGTACGACAGGCCCTCGCCGAACGCGAACGCCGGCTCCTGGGTGAGGTCGGCGTAGCGGGAGCCGTGCTGGCCGCGGATCTGGTTGTAGTAGGTCGGCTGCTGCCCGGCGTGCGCCGCGAACGAGATCGGCAGGCGGCCGCTCGGTTCGATCAGGCCGTGCAGCAGCTCGGCGATCGCGCGGCCGCCCTGCATGCCGGGGTTGGCGACCCACAGCAGCGCGGCGGCGTTGCGCGCCGAGTCCGGCAGCACCAGCGGCTTGGACGCGAGGAGCACGACGATCAGCGGCTTGCCCGTCTCGGCGAGCGCGTCCAGCAGGGCGATCTGGCCGCCGATCAGGTCGAGCGTGGCGGTGGACCGGCCCTCGCCGACGAGTTCGATGCGGTCACCGACAACGGCGACCACGTAGTCGGCTGCTTCCGCCGCCGCGACGGCTTCCGCGATCAGGTTCGCGTCCGGCGGGCACGGCTGGACGATGTGCGGACGCGGCTGGCCGTCCGGGAAGGTCTCGCCTTCCGGGTCCGGTTCGAGCGTCAGGATGTCGGCACCGCGCGCGTACGTGACCTCCTGCGAGGAGAGCTCGCGCAGGCCGTCGAGCACCGTGGTGATCATGTCGCGCGGCTGGCCGTCAGGCAGCCAGTCGGCCTGGCCGGAGGAGCCGGCCCAGTCACCGAGCTGGGTCTGCGCGTCGTCGGCGAGCGGGCCGACGACGGCGATCCTGCCCTTCTGCAACGGAAGCACGCCCTCGTTGCGCAGCAGCACCAGTGACCGTCGCGCGACCTGAAGGTTCAACGCCGCGTGGTCGTCGTGGTTGATGATGACCCGCTGGCGCTCGGTGTCCGGCCTGCGCGGGTTCTCGAACAGGCCCAGGTCGAACTTGAGCGTCAGGATGCGGGTGACGGCCTGGTCGAGGTCCTTCTCGTCGAGCAGCCCGTCCTCGACGGCCTGCAGCGCGCCCTCGAAGAACTGCGGGGTCGTCATGATCATGTCGTTGCCGGCCCGGACGGCGGCCGCGGCTGCGTGGGCGTGGTCGGGCTGCAGCTTCTGCTCCCAGACCATGCGGCCGACGTTGTCCCAGTCGGTGACCAACGTGCCCTTGTAGCCCCACTCGCCGCGCAGGACCTCGTCCAGCAGCCACGAGTTGACCGTGATCGGCACACCGTCGGTGGTCTGGTAGCCGAGCATGAACGTCGCGCAGCCCTCTTTCGCGACCCGTTCGAACGGCGGCAGGAACCACGACCGGAGCTTGCGCCGCGACAGGTCGGCCTCGCTCGCGTCACGGCCACCCTGCGTCTCGGAGTAGCCGGCGAAGTGCTTGGCGGTCGCGAGGATCGCCGTCGGGTCCGCCAGCCCGTCGCCCTGGTAGCCCCTGACCATGGCCGCCGCCAGCTCACCGATCAGCACGGGATCCTCGCCGAACGTCTCGTCGACGCGGCCCCAGCGCAGGTCCCGCGCGATGCACAGGACCGGCGAGAACGTCCAGTGCACTCCGGTCGCCGCCGCCTCGACGGCGGTGACCCGCGCAACCTGCTCGACCAGGCTCGGGTCCCACGTCGCGGCCATGCCGAGCTGGGTCGGGAAGATCGTGGCGCCCTCGTGGAACGAGTGGCCGTGGATGCAGTCCTCTGCGATGAGCAGCGGGATCTTGAGCCGCGTCTGCGTGGTGAGGTCGTGCGCGCGCAGCACCCGTTCCGGCGAGGTGTGCAGGATCGAGCCGACGTGCTTGCGCAGCACGTGGTCGTCCAGGTCCTCCCTCGAGTCCAGCTGCATCATCTGGCCGACCTTCTCGGGCAGCGTCATGCGGCCCAGGAGGTCGGCGACCCGTGTCGCGGTGGGCAGCGTGGCGTCGAGGTAGGGCACGTCGTCGCGATCCATGTGGTCTCCGGGAGGGCTCGTGCGGCGGCAGCGTCTGTGGGAGCGCTCTCACAATGTCTAGCCGAAACCGGTTCCGCGCGAAACCGGTTTCCCGGATTCCGGTACAAACGAATCGGTCGAGCTGCCCGAACGCGACAAACCGGCTGCCCGTCCGGACAGCCGGTTCCAGTGTGTGGCCTGAGCGTGACGCCTTGTCAGCGCCGGAATTCCGGCCTAGTGGCGTGACCCGGAACGTCGGCTGGGTGATTCACGCTCAGCAGGGCACCTCGCGGCACCACGATGCACCCGTCTCACCGCGAATTCGCCCGGCAACGTTCCGGGCCACGCCGACTAGCGCGCGGCCTTGGTGCCGTTCGGCGCGATCGCGAACCAGCGGCCGTCGATCCCGTGCCCCTTCGCGTCACCCGCCTGCTCGTCGTCGACGTACCGGTGGACCGGGTGGCCGCCGAGGGTGACCTGCTCTGTGCCGTCAGGTCGTTTCACCGTGCCGAGCAACGCCTTGTCGAGCGCCGGGGCGTCGAACTGACCGCCCTTCGCGAGCAGCGGCGGCCACACGAGGGTGCACTCGGGTTCGAGGCAGGTCGGCTTGGGCGGGTCGGTGCTGTCCTGGGTGTTGAGGTAGAGCGTGTAGTGCTCGCGGTCGGCGACGACGGGGCCGACCGCGGGCGACTGTTCCACCTGCAGTTTCGCGATGTCACCCGGCAGCACGGGGGTCGGGCCGGCGACGGGGCCGGCGGCGGCCTCCAGTTGCTCGAGGGTGGCGGTCTCCTCGGGCTCTGCCGAGCAGGCGGCGAGGAGCAGGGTCAGCACGAGAAGGGCGAATCGGCTCACGCCAGGGAACTACGGACAGCGGGCCCGGCGCGGTTCAGCGCGGTCGGTAGGCGTCGTTGACGTCCATCGGCGCGCCGCCGCCGCGGTTGCCGCCGCCGGGGATGTGGATCGTGTCGCCGACGCCGACGGCCGCGGTGCCGTGGCGGGGGATCGGCATGGGCGCGAGCTTCTCCCAGCGGTTGCGACGGGTGTCGTAGGCCTCGGTCTCGCTGAAGACGGTGTTCACGCCGTTGACGACCTTGCCCTCGCCGCCGAACGTGTAGATCTTCGTGCCGACGACGGCCGACGCGATGCCACCGCGCGGCGTCGGCATCGGAGCCCGCTCGGTCCACCTGCCACCGGCGAACGCGTAGACGGTGTCACGCACGTTGATCTGGCCGCGGTCCCGGCCACCCAGGACGTAGAACGTGCCGCCGACGAACGCGCCGCCGACGTGGTCACGGGCCTCGGGAAGGGACGGCAGGGTCGTCCAGCGACGGGTGAGCACGTCGTAGGAGTGCACGTCGGCAACGGTGTCCTGCAAGCCGCCGGGGCCGGGCGTGAGGGTGCGCATGCCGCCCGCCAGGTAGACGCGCGTGCCGTGGACGCCCATGGCGGCGCTGCCTCGCTCGACGCCCTGCGGCATCGGCGGGAGAGCGGTCCAGCGGTCGGTCGCCGGGTGGTAGACGAAGCTGTCGCCCAACGCCTGCCAGGACGCGCCGCCGGACAGTCCGCCGAGCACGTAGAGCTTGCCGCCGAGCGCGACGACGTTGGGGTGGTTCATCGGCACCGGCAGCGGAGCCACCTTCCGCCACGTGTCGGCGCGGGTGTCGTAGACCTCGACGTCCGGGACGGTGACGACGCCGCCGCTGCCGTCCGGGCGGATGCCGCCGACCACGTACACGTGCCGGCCGATCGCGGCGACGCTGTGCTCCTGGCGTGGTCCGCCGGCGATCGGGGCCCGCTGCTGCCAGCCGTCGTCGTACACCGGGTTGACGACTGGTGCTGTTGGGGTCGTCGGGTGGCCGGGGTGTGCGTGTGCGGTGGCGGGCAGGGTCAGCGCGGCCACGGCGGCGGTGATGATGATGCGTTTCACGGGATTCCTCCAGTTCACAGACGGACGAGGCCGTCGAAGGTCTTGCCGGGGTACCAGGGAGTGGTGAGCAGGTCGGCGAAGCCGGGGACGGCTTCCAGGTGCCGGACCATCCGGTCGCGCAGGCGCTGATCGGGCAACGGACCGCGCAGCGCGCCGAGGTTGTCGACGACGTGATCGGGGTTGGTGGTGGCCGGCAACGCGCACGTCACGGCGGGATGCCCGATCACCCACTTCAGGAAGAACTGCGCCCATGACGTGGCGCCGATCTCGGCGGCGAACCCGGGAAGCTGCTGGTTGCGCACCAGGTGGTGCAACCGGGCCTTCTCGAGCGGCATGTTGACGAGCACCGCCGTGCCCTTGTCGGCAGCCAGCGGCAGCAGCCGTTGCCCGGCCGCACGGTTGCGGATCGAGTAGGAGACCTGCACGAAGTCGAGGTCGCCGTCTCGGACGTACCGCTCCAGGAACGGCAGGTACGCCGGGTCGTGGTGGGTGACGCCGAGATAGCGGATGCGGCCCTCTCGTTTCCAGGTCCGCAGCACGGGCAGGATCGCGTCGGCGTTGACGAGGCTGTGCACTTGCATGACGTCGATCTGCGTGCGCCACACGCGGGTGAGCGACTGCTCGAACTGGCGGCGCACCTGGCTGTCGTCGCCGAGGTACTCACCGGTGGCCCAGGCCTTGTCGGCGATGAAGAGGTCGAGGCCGTTGCCGAAGTCGCCGACCGTGACCTCGGACAGCCCGTACAACGGCGAGGTGTCCACCACGCGGCCGCCACCTGCGTGGAACCGGTGCAGCACCTCACGCAGGTGGTCGCGAGGTGCGCCCGGCTTCTTGTCGAACGTCATGAACGTGCCGAGCCCGATCGCGGGCACCTCCTCGCCGGTGCGCGGGATGCGCCGGGTGATCACGGGCTGTTGCGTGGCCTTCTGGGCGGATTCCTGGGCGGACGCGGTGCGGGCGGCGGTGCCGAACAGGGCTGCCGCGCCACTCGCCTGCAAAACCGCACGCCGGGACAACGGGGACATCGGCCCTCCGGGGGTATCGGTGTTAGCGTGTATTCCTTATCGACGCTAACACGAAGCATGTAACGGTGACAATGCCTGGTATAGTGCGGTTATATGAGCAGGGAGCGGATCCTGGCCGCGGCAATCGAGCTGGTCGACGCGGTGGGCGTGGAGGGCATGTCGATCCGTGACGTGTGCGCCGCCGCCGGCGTCACTCCGCCGACCGTCTACCACTACTTCGGCGACAAGAAGGGGCTGCTCGACGCCGTGGTCGCGGCGGGCTTCGAGCGCTACCTGCAGGAGAAACGGGAGCGTGCCGAGTCCGCCGATCCGGTCGAGGACCTGCGCAGGGGCTGGGACGGGCACGTCGAGTTCGGCCTGCGCAACCCGGCCCTGTACGGACTCATGTACGGCGGCGCGCGGACTTCTCAGCACCCGGCCGCGGCGGAGGGTGAACGAATCCTGCGCCGCATCGTCACGCGGATCGGCGAGGCGGGGTTGCTGACGATGCCGGTGGACGACGCCGTGCAGACCATCCACGCGGCCACTGTCGGGGCCACGATCCTGCTGATCACGAATCCCAGCGCGGCCGGACTGTCCGCGCGGACCAGGGAAGCGGTGCTCGGCTCGGTGCTCGTCACGGGGCTGGCGAAGACCGATCTGGCCTCCGCCGCCGACTCCCTGCTGGTGCAGCTGGGCCGTGGTGACGTGCCGCTGACGCCGGGGGAGCTCGCGATCCTGCGGGAGTTGCTGGTCAAGCTCGGTGGATCAGGGGAGGGCCAGTCGCAGGAAGTGGGCGACCAGGAAGAGCGCGGGCACGAGCAGTAGCACCTTGCGTACACCGCGAGCAGGTGGCTGTTGGTCCGCATCCCCATCGCCCGCCTGCGCGCCCCGATCGACCGCAACGCTTCCTGCCTCGCGCGGGCCACGGGGCGGGCCGGGCGAGCGGCTGCCGCACCTCGGCGCGGCGCGGTTCTACCTGCCAGGTGACGACTGGCAGTCCGGTGTCCTGCGGCTGATGGAGCTGTCCCAGCTCATCGTGTTGCGGCTCGGCGAAGGTGAAGGGGTGTGGTGGGAGGTCGACCAGGCGGTGGCCGGGCAGCCGCCGGGCAAGCTCGTCCTGCTGATCCCGGCGACCGGCCGGACCTCACCGAACGGCTGGACGCCCACCTTCCGGTCCCCGCCGGGATCAAGGACGCGATCCCCGGCCGGTGGACGTCCGCGGTGGTCGTCTTCAGGGAGGACCGGACTCCGGTCGTGCAGCCGGTCGGGCCGTTTCCCGGCGAGAAGAACCGGTACGGCTCCACGGTTTTCTACTGGTTGAACCGGTGTTCAGGGCGGCGACGAAGGCGGCGTACTGGGCGGGGGCTTCTCGGAACGCGTTGCGTTCGCGCAGGTCTTGGCCCGCGGTGATCGCCAGGATCAGGGCCACGTAGCCGACCACGGCTGCTGCCGCTGTGACGAGCCTGGTCGCCGTGCGCACGGTGCCATCTGATCACGGTCGCTGGGGCTGTCGGGCCGGTTCGGTGGTGGGGTCGCCCGAACCGGGCAGCGGGCTACGGCCGCGTGATCGCGGCCAGCATCAGCTCCCGGATCTCCGCGGCGATCTCGTCGATCGCCAGCGGCGGCTCGTGCGCCTGCCACTCCCGCAGCAGCCCGGTGATCGCCCCGACCAGCGCGATCGCCGTGAGCCGGTACGACCTCTGCGGCGCCACCCCGGCCGCCGCCGCGCGCAGGGCCTCGGACTCGATGAACTGCGCCCACGTGTTCACCCATCGCACGTGCTGCTGCTCGATCTCCGCGTTCACCCCCACGGCCTCCACGTAGTTGAGGCGCGGCGCACGGGGGTCGGCGGTCACGGTGCCGACGAACACGTCCAGCAGCTTGGTGATCCTGGTGCGCACGTCGGCGGTTTCCAGCGAGGTCAGCGCGGTGCGGACCTCGTTGAACGCCGTGGCGTTGATCAGGTCGTGCAGCTCGCGCAGCAGGTCTTCCTTGGAGCCGAACTCCTCGTAGAAGTTGCGGGTGGAGACGCCGGCCTCCGTGCAGAGTTCGGTGATCTTGGTGGTGGCGAAGCCCGTGGTGGTGAAGAGGGCCAGGCCGGCCTGCAGCAACCGGGACCTGCGCTCGGCTCTGCGCTGCTCGGGTGACACACCGCCGTAGGCACGGGCCACTGGGAGGGCTCCAATCCGGTAATTGTGGTTGTCAGATTACGTCGGCGCAACCTCGTGCGCACCCCAGGCGTCTAGACCTTTGCACGAGCGCTCAGCTGCCGGTCGCGCTCTTCTCCAGCGGGGGACAGCCTCCCGTGGCGTAGCCGGCGTTGTACTCGAAATGCCACTGCTCGTTTTCGTAACGGCGGCACCAGCCGAAGGTGCTGCCGTTTTTCTCGACCCATTTCGCCGATTCGATCGGCTGGATGTCGACTGCCAATCCGATGACGTGCATCGAACGATCCGGCGGGTTCAGCACATAGCGCGACGCGAGTTCTTCGGTGCCGAACTTCTCCACCGCGTCGTCGAACTCCTTCTGCTGTTGCTGGCGGCTGCGCTTGCCGTCGTTCAGGCAGAGCTGAACGCCCTGCTCAGAGGCCTTCGCGCGCAACGCCTGCCATGCCTGCCGCACGTGTGGAGGCAGGCCTTCCGGGGCCTCGTCGAGGTAGCGCTCGTCGATTGCGCACTTCGGTCCGTCCGGCGGGCCCGGCACTTCCTCGAGAATCGCCAGCGGCTTTCCTGGCTGGCGGTCGAACACGAGCGTCAATCTGCCCAGGTATCCCAGCACGCCGCCGGTGGAAACCACGAGGGTGATGATCAGCAGCACGCCGAACACGACGCGTCTGGAGGTCTTGGACATGATTTGAATAATACGTCGGCGCGCGGCGGTGTCTGTCAGCAACCCGTAACAGTCCGTCGGCAGCTGTGTCCCGGTGGACGTGGCGGGGAACACATCCGTTCGGCCCAATCACGCTTTTGGCGGAGTGCACAAATGTGATCGGTGAACAAGTGCTGGCCCCTTTCGCGGCGACGAAACATGGTGGCAACATCTGCGGCGGCCGAGAACCGGCCCGTTTTTGTGAGGTCTCAGGAGGACCGCTTTCATGTTCGGCCGCTTTTTTGCGATCGTTGCAGTGCTCGCGTCACTTTTCACCTTCGCCGGCACCGCGCAGGCCGCCCCCACCGCAGACCGGGGCACCGCGCTGTTGCTGACGGTGCAGTACTCAGAGGTCGAGGGTAACGCCTTCAAGGCAACCCTCCTGACCTGCGAACAAGGCGATCGGCACCCTCTCGGTGCCCGAGCTTGCGCCACCCTGTCGGCCGTCGGCGCCGACCTGCAGGCCATGGGGCCTGACGGCCGTGCCTGCACGTTCATCTACGCGCCGGTCGAGGTGACCATGTTCGGCTTCTGGCGAGGTGAGCCCGTCTCGCAGGTTCAGACCTATCCGAACTCGTGCGTCATGCAGGCGCACACCGGTGCCGTGTTCGATTTCTAAACATCGGGCACGCATCGGAAATAATGTGCAGCGGGGCGCGGCAGGGGCGCTCCGCTGCACATTTTTCGCACCCGAAACCATTGATGAGCCGAATGGCGGAACGCCTGCGCGACGTGCGAAGGTGTGATCATGGCCGCCATCTCACGCTTCCCGCTGCTGTCCTGGACGACCATCACCCCCGTGCTCGGCGTGCTGCTGCTCGCGCTGGCTTGGGGGCGTGACCTCGCACCGGTGCTCGTCGCGCTGGTCGCCGTCGTGCTCGCCGCGACGGTGCTCGCCGCCGTGCACCACGCCGAGGTCGTCGCACTGCGGGTGGGGGAACCGTTCGGATCGCTGGTCCTCGCGGTCGCGGTCACGATCATCGAGGTGGCCCTGATCGTCACGCTGATGGTGTCCGGCGGGCCCGAGGCGTCGTCGCTCGCGCGCGACACCGTGTTCGCCGCCGTCATGATCACCACGAACGGCATCGTCGGCATCGCTTTACTGCTCGGCGCCCTCAAGCACGGCACCACGCTCTTCAACGCAGAAGGCAGCGGCGGCGCGCTCGCCACGGTGATCACGCTCGCCACCCTCACGCTGGTGCTGCCGACGTTCACCACGAGCACGCCCGGCCCCGAGTTCTCCGGCCCGCAGCTCGCGTTCGCCGCCCTCGCCTCCCTGGCCCTGTACGCGCTGTTCGTCTTCACCCAGACCGTCCGGCACCGCGACTTCTTCCTGCCCGTCACCGAGGACGGCGTGATCGAGACCGAGGAGCACGCCGAGGCGCCGTCCGGGAAGGCCGCGCTGGCGTCGCTCGGCCTGCTGCTCGTCGCACTGGTCGCGGTGGTCGGCCTCGCCAAGATCGAGTCGCCCGCGATCGAGGCCGGCGTGCGAGCCGCCGGCTTCCCGCAGTCGTTCGTCGGTGTCGTCATCGCACTGCTGGTGCTGCTGCCCGAGACGATCGCCGCCGCACGGGCCGCGTTGCGCGACCGCATCCAGACGAGCCTCAACCTCGGCTACGGTTCGGCGATCGCGAGCATCGGCCTCACGATCCCGACGATCGCCCTCGCCACGGTGTGGCTGGACGGGCCGTTGCTGCTCGGCCTCGGTCCGATGCAGATGGTTCTGCTGCTGCTCACCGTTCTGGTCAGCGTGCTGACCGTCGTGCCGGGCCGCGCGACGCGGCTGCAGGGTGGCGTGCACCTGGTGCTGCTGGCGGCGTTCCTGTTCCTGGCTGTGAACCCGTGAGCGGGGCCGACTCAGTGGTTCCGCACGAGCGCGGCGGCGAGCGCGGCCGCATCGCTCTCCTGGCCGGCGCGCAGCTCGACGTCGTGCTCGCCTCGGCGAACCTGAACCACTTGGTGCGGATTCTCCGACACCCAGCTCTTGAGGACTCTCATCACGACTTCGACGCCTGAGGGGGAAAGGTCGATGACGCGGAGCCCGGCGTCTCCCAGAGGCACCATGCGCCAGTAGCCTTCTGCCTCGCTCCTGAACTCCGTGGTCATCTGGTTGGTCAGCTCAAAAACAAGACCATTCAGCTCGTCGCCGCCGGTCAGGGCCGGCAACGTGATTTCCAGATCTGGAAGAGGCTTCGGGATGACCACCCTGGCACGCTGCCCGACCGCAGTGAGCTGCAGGCCCGCCGCAGGGTCGTCGACGACGAGCCCGTCGCGCTGCAGTTGGACGATCAGGGTGTTCGCGGCAGGAACGGTGTCGCCTACACGCTCTGCCACGTTGGTCCGGGTCGGTACAACGCCTGTGTCGGCCAGTTTTGTGATCGCCTCCAAATAGCGACCGATGGCCGACGCGTCCCTGTCGCCAGATCCCGGGACCGTCGCCGATGCGGTCTTGGCCACGGCCTTGCCGGCGGGTGACGTCGTAGCGATCCGGCGCACCCATTCCGGTGTTGCCCGACCGAGTTTCTCGTCCAGCACCATGCGCAGCTGAGCGGCGGCGACGTGCTCCTCCGTGATGTCCATCAGCTTTGCTCCGGCTCGGCAAGGGCTTCGAGCAGCTCGTCCAGCACGCGGCCCTGGAACACGTCGAGCAACAGGCACTCGTCGCGTGCCGCGAGCTCCGACTGCGCCAGCTTCGCCAGCAGCTTCAGGCCTGCCACTCGTTTCACCGGCGCCGGGTCAAGGGCCAGCTCCGACGCCCACACGAACCGGCGCCACCACTCCTCCCTGCGGGCCGCGAGCTCACGCTGCGTCGTCGCTCGATCGTTGCCCCGCGTCGAAACCCGCACACCGACCAGGGCGGCGGTGGCAGTCAGCACGCCGACGAGCAGGGACAAACCTGCCTGCAGCCACGGATTCACGCTCACCCTGCCGCTGTAGGGACGTTGGCGTGAATCGTAGCGTGGCTGCGCTATCCGGGTGTTCGCCTTCCCCCAAGGCCTGGTGTGAATCCATAAAGCCGAAAGTGCTATTGCCACGTTACGACGTTCGGCCCTACATTGCGGTAACGCCGGTTACCACAAAGGGGTCCCACCGATGCAGCTCCGCACCCTGCTCACCGCCGTTCTCCTCTTATCAGCCCTGGTCACACCCGCTGCCGCCGCCGCTCCCGGCGAGCTGGTCAGCAGCAGGGAGGTGGCATGGCATCCGGAGCCCCTGCGGTTGCTGCCCGCTCCTGTGAAGGCCTACGAAATCCGCTACCGCTCGACGTCCGCGACGGGCACGGGCAACGTCGTGTCCGGCATGGTCCTCGTGTCGCCGCTGCCGTGGACCAACGGCCCGCGCCCGATCGTGGCGTACGCGATGGGCACGCAGGGCATGGCCGACCGTTGCGCGCCGTCGCAGCAACTGCAGAACGGCACCGAGGTCGAGATCGCGTTCCTCGCCCAGGCCATGTTCAACGGCTGGGCGGTTGCGGTCACCGACTACGAAGGCCTTGGCACGCCGGGGGATCACACCTACGCCGTGGCCCGCTCGGAAGGTCGCGCACTGCTGGACGTCGCACGCGCGGCGAGCAACATCCCTGGTCTGTCCGTGAACGCCCCCATCGGCGTTTTCGGTTACTCACAAGGTGGTCAGGCCGCGTCGGCCGCCGCCGAGCAGTGGAAGTCCTACGCGCCCGCGCTGAACGTCGTCGGTGTCGCGGCCGGCGGGGTGCCGGCCGACCTGAACGCGGTCGCGAAGTTCAACGACGGCAACGCCGGTTCCGGACTTGTGTTCGCGGCAGCCGCCGGGTACGCCGCGGCCTATCCCGAACTGCCGCTGGCCGAGGTCCTGAACGCCCGTGGCCGGCAGGTCATCGACCAGATCCGCAACTCGTGCGTCGCCGAAATCGCTTTGGTGGCACCGTTCACGCGGCTGAACGCGCTGACCACGCGGCCGGACGTCATCCTGGATCCGTTGTGGCAGAAGAGGTTGACGGAGAACGCGCTCGGTTCGGTCAAGCCCGCCGCGCCCGTGTACCTCTACCACGGGACGATCGACGAGCTCATCCCGTTCAGCGTCGGGCAGAAACTGCGATCGCAATGGTGTTCACAAGGTGCTGACGTGCAATGGACCGCACTGCCGCTGCTCGGGCACATCGCCGCGGTCAGCGCGTGGGGCTCCAACGCCCTGAACTGGCTCGGCGACCGCTTCGCCGGCAAGGTCACGCACCCCAACTGCTGATCACGGCGGCGGCGAGAGCCGGGAACCAGGCCACTGGCGCGAGCATGGCGTGCGCCATCGTCAGTGGCCTCTTCGCCGTGTACTTCACCGCCTGGAGGTAGGCGTTGCCGGTCGCGCCGGGATGACGCTTCCGCCAGCCCTTCACCATCAGCTTGTCCCCGAAGGTGTTGTGCAGGGTGAGCACGGCGAACCCGGTCCACGCCAGCACGGGCGAACCCGCGGCCATGAAGGCGATCCAGATGCCGAGCCCGACGAACGCCGTGACGAGGTGGTAGTAGGCGAGGGCCGGTATCCGTCTTCGCGCTCTGAGCAGCCGCGCCAGCAGCACCAGCCCGACCACGATGTTGAGGATCCACCCCACCAGGGCGATTGTCGCTGTCATGACCCGACGGTACTACGATCGTAGTGTCAAGTCACTACGTCTATAGTGAAGTTGTGACCTCGAACAGGGACCGTGCTCTCGCCGCGGCGATCGAACTGCTCGGCACCGAAGGGCTGCGCGGGTTGACGCACGCGCGGGTGGACGACAAGGCCGGGCTGCCGAAGGGATCGACGTCGAACTACTTCCGCACCCGCGCCGCGCTGCTCGACGGCGTGGGGGACGCGATGCTGCGCCGGGAGGTCCCGGTGGTCGAGGCGGCGCTGAAACCGGAGTCGGCGGATGAACTGGTGGACGCGTTGTGCCGGCTGTACGACTTCATGACCGGGCCCAACGAGGTCACGACCACCGCGCGCATGGTGCTGTGGATGGAGTCCGCGGCCAACGAACGAGTCCGGCAGGCGTTGCTGAGCGGCCGGGCCGTGATGGCGGCGATGCTCGTGCCCGCCCTCGCCCGCCTCGGCTCGCGTGATCCTGTCGCGGCGTCGGACACCGTCGGCGCGTGCTTCCAGGGGATGTTCCTGCAGCGCTTCGCGAGGAGTGAGGAGATAGATCCCCGCCCGCTGCTGGAGATCATCGTGCGTGGGGCTCTGGCGCCGGATACCTCCGCCGGAACGTGAACCCGTCCGGCGTCGGGCCTTCCCGCCGCACGAGGTCGAGCTTCGCGAGCCCTTCTTCGGTCGTGGGCCGGTGCCCGGCGGGTACCCACCACATCACGTCGAAGGCCGTGGCCGGGTCGAACCACTGCGCACTGCGCTTCACCGCCTCCAGGTGGATGCCACTGAACGTGAAGGCCCACAACGACTCGATCGACTCCCACACGCTGAGGTTGAACGCCTCCAGCATCGGATTGCGCCCCAGCCTCAGCAGGTCGTTCGTCATCCGCTCCGACGCCGGCCGCCACACGAAACCGGGAGCCTGCTGGGCCAGGTCGTTGATCGAGTCGACTCTGCTCGCGAACCCGCGCATCCTCCAGTGGTCGAACGGCCAGCGCCCGGTCGTGATGTTGGCCTGTGCCAGGTGGAAGTCCCCCATGACCCCACTCTGACATGATCAGCCCATGAGGTGTGTGGTGCTGGACGACTACCAGGGCGTCGCTCTCGCGAACGCCGACTGGTCGGGCCTCGACGTGACGGTGCTGCGCGACCACCTCGACGACCCGGCGCAAGCCCTGGCCGACGCCGAGTGCGTCGTGATCATGCGTGAACGCACCCCGTTCCCCGCCGAGTTGTTCGCCAGGCTGCCGAAGCTCCGGCTGCTCGTCACCAGCGGCATGCGCAACGCCTCGATCGACCTGGCCGCCGCCCGCGAGCACGGCGTCACGGTCTGCGGCACCGGCAGCGCGAAGACCCCGCCGACCGAGCTGACCTGGGCGCTCATCCTCGGCCTCGCCCGGCACATCGCCACCGAGAACGCGGCCTTCCACGCCGGTGGCCCGTGGCAGAGCACCGTCGGCGTCGACCTCGCCGGTGCCACCCTCGGCCTGGTCGGCTTCGGCAACCTCGGCCGGGCCGTCGGCCGCATCGGCAAGGCGTTCGGCATGGACGTCGTCGCGTGGAGCCAGAACCTCGCCGCCGAGCGCACCGACGCCGAAGGTGTGCGCCTCGCGTCCTCCTTGCACGACCTGCTCGCGCAATCCGACTTCGCCTCGATCCACCTCGTGCTCGGCGACCGCAGCCGGGGCCTGGTCGACGCGGCCGCGCTCGCGGCGATGAAGCCGACGGCGTTCCTCGTCAACACCTCGCGCGCGGCCATCGTGGACAACGCGGCCCTGCTGGAGGTGTTGCGCGAGCGCCGGATCGCCGGCGCGGGCCTCGACGTCTTCGAGATCGAACCGCTGCCGCTGAACGACGAGCTCAGGACGTTGCCGAACGTGCTGGCGACGCCTCACCTGGGCTATGTCACGGCGGCCAACTACCGGACGTACTTCGCGGAAGCCGTGGAGGACATCCACGCGTTCCTCCGTGGCACGCCCGTCCGTGAACTGTCGTAACAGGACCCACTCCCAGTAGAGCGCCCGGCGACTGAACGGGTGAATGCCAGGCGGCCCGCTGTTCGAGCGGTAACGACGCCATCCGGACGGGCGACTTCTCGCTTGGCGGCACAGCTGTGCGCTGCGTCACTCCACATCGGATACCTGGCAACGAGGCGTCGGGGGCCTTACGCCGAGAGGGCGGGTAGGCCATGCGGTCTTCGCGGAGCATCAGGCGGCGGATGACGGCGGTACTGACCAGCGGCGCGCTCGCGCTGTGGGGGCTGGCGGCGGTGAGCCCACCGGCGGTCGCCCAGGCGCAGGACGTGCAGAAGATCCTCGCCGGGATCAGCTCGTTCGGTGACTTCTCCGAACAGCTCGCGAGCGTCGGCAAGCTGGGGGAGGCGCTGCCGCTGCTGGGCGTGAGCCCCGGCGCGGCGCTCGGCTTCGGCGATCTCGTGGCCAAGACGGTGCACGACCCGCTGAAGGACAAGGAGAACTTCCCCGACCTCGCTGGCACCTACCAGCTCGGCGGCAACCGGCCGGGCACGTTGAACGTGCAGACCAGCGACACCAACGGGATCAAACGCGTCGACGCGACGCTGCACGTCACGACGGTCGCGGACAAGCAGCCGATCAGCGTCGCAGACCCGTCGGTCAGCTTCACCACGTCTGGTGCTGTGGACGTGACGTTCACGCTCGACGCCAAGTTCCGCTTCGCCTACCAGGAGTCCACCGACTCCTTCTGGGTCGTGCGCGACGGCGACTCGCCGAAGTTCACCGTCGGCGCCAAGGGCGAGTTCGACCCGGACGCCAACCCCACCGCGGGCTTCGGCATCCTCGGCGTCGACCTGGACAAGGGCGCCAGCCACCTCACGGTCGAAGCGAACATCACCGCGTCCGCCGACGACCCCAACGGCGACGGCAAGCTCACCGAGATCAGCGAGCCGGGCGCTGCCGCCGGGCTCTTCCACATCGGACTCGGCGCTCCCGCCGGCAAGGTCGACGCGAGCCTCGAGTTCACCTCCCAGCCCCTCGCCGGTGCGAACGTCGGCGGGCTCACCGGCACGGTCGGCGTGCAGTGGCCGGACATCGCGAGCGGCACGCCGTCGATCACCGTCACCGGTCCCGACCTGGCCCAGCTCAACCGCTTCACCACGCTCAGCCCGCGTGACCTGCTCGAAGGCCTGAGCCACCTGGTCAACTCGATCGACGCGGTGCAGCGCGCCCAGTGGGGCTCGACGGCCGACCCGGTCGGCAACGTGAACCTGCCGTTCATGCGCGGCACCGTCGCCGACGCGGTCAAGGCGGGCAGCGCGCTCGCGAAGTTCGTCGACGCCAACGTGTTCAAGCCGGAGGAAGACCCGGCGAAGGCCGGGCTGCCGAAGTTCAGCTCGGTCCAGGAGCTCTTCACCAAGCTGAACGTCGCCCCGCTCTCCGTGACCGGCGTGAACTACCGCGACGACGTCAAGAAGCTCGAGTTCACGCTCACCATGAAGGAGGACGCGCCAGCCGACGGCAAGCCGCTCGACGTCGTCGCCGAGCTGACCTCCGGCCAGGGCGACAACGTCAGCTACACCGACACGACCCTCAAGCACATCAACAAGTCCAAGCCGTGGATCGTCGACTCCTTCAAGGGGCGCATCGTGTCCGCCGGCACCTCGCAGGGTGTCGTGAAGAGCAACACCGCCGACGAGATCACGCTCGAAGAAGGCTGGCAGGGCGGAAAACCGGCCGACAAGTCGCCGTACAAGGTGAACGCGCCGGATCCGATGACCGGCCAGGTCACCTTCGGCGACACCTTCGCGAGCAAGGGCCTCAAGGGCGCCAACGCGTTGAACGCCACCGCGACGGTGAAGCCGTCGTACGAGGCCACGGCAACGCTCGTGCTCGACCTGCGCGACCCGATCAAGGGCGACGCGTGCAAGCCGCTCGACCCCGACGCCGCGACCACCGGCTGCCCGTTCGCGGACAAGAACCCCGACGGCACCACGACCCTGGTCTCGACCCTGCCCCGCACGCCGGACCGGTTCCTGCTGCGCACCGGCGGCCAGCTGCTGAAGGCCAGCGCTCGGGTCGACACCAAGGTGGACGTCAACGGCAGCGTGGGCTACCTCAAGGTGCACCTGTCCGGTGACCTGAGCATGTCCACGAAGGACGGTTCGACGGACATGCTGTCGATCAGCCTGAAGAAGCTCGGTGACAACGACGGCGACCTGCCGTTGTCGCAGATCTTCGCGAAGGTCGTGGACAACCCCGAGACGCCTGCGCTCGAACCGGAGAACCTGCTCACCGTCGCGGTCGGTGCCAAGGCCACGGCCACGGTGAAGCTCGACGTGCCGGGCATCCAGGACTTCTTCGGCGGACCGGTGGAGGTCGGCGTCACCATGCCGGACATCACCGACCCGGCGAACCTCCAGTTCACCGGCCTCGACGCGCTCGACAAGGCCAAGGCGTTCGACTTCGACCCGGACAACCCGCGCGCGATGTTCGGTCAGATCATCAAGGCGCTGCAGGTCCTCAACAGCTCGCTGCAGGCCGTCGAGGGCGACGGCAAGGTCAAGAACGCGCTGACCACGCCGTTGCCGGTCGTCGGCAAGTCGCTGTCCGAGCTGCTCGGCAGCGCCGACACCGGATCGGGCAAGTACGGCAACACGACGCTGAACGGCAAGAGCGTCGGCTTCCTCCGCGACGACACGAGGACCGGCGACAAGGCGTTCGGCGCGGACCTGCAGGGCCGGGCCGTGCTGGTCGGCACCCAGGTCGCCGTCATCGTGGCCGCCGACCCGCAGAACAACCGCGTGCTGCTGGCAGAACCGTGGAGCCAGGTGCCCTCCGACGGCACGGCCTACGCGTTCCGCAGCCCGCTGGAGGACGCGGTCGACAGGCTGACCGCCGCTCCGCCGGACTACCTGCAGGACCTCGTCGCGCAGCTGGACGCCGCGCTGCCCGCGGACAGCGGCATCTCGTTCGCCCACCAGATCGTCGACTCCAAGCCGTCGATCGTGCTGAACATCGACGTGAAGCGGAAGGTCGCGACCTCACAGCCGGTCCGGTTCTCCTTCACCGACGACAAGGGCACCGCTCGCTCGCTCGTCGGCGCCGAGGGCGAGGCCACCGCGAACCTGGCGCTGACCGGCTCCACCAAGATCGGTTTCCTGCTTCCGCTGCAGGCGGGCGACGGGCCGGCCGACGCGAGCGCGCTGAAGGTGCTGCCGAACTCCACTGTGGACATCACGGCGCACGGCGGGATCACCGGGGTCGTCAAGTCCTCGGTCGGGCCGCTGTCGATCGCGCTCGGCAACCCGAAGGGCACCGAGAAGGCGGTCGCGAACGCGCACTACAACGCGCACCTCGGCTACAGCGGGCAGAACCCGGTGTCGCTGAGCGACTTCGTGAAGGGCGTGTCGCTGACTCTCAACGGTGACAACCAGCCCGTCACGTGCGCCGGTGATCCCGCACAGGGCACCGACCTCGCGCTGTGCGCGGTGCTGCCGGTGTTCGTCAGCTCCGACAACGTCAACTGGACCAAGCTGTCCAGCCCTGGTGACTCGTTCATCGTCCGGTTGCCGCGTCAGGTCAGCGATCTGGACCAGGCGTTCTCGTTCAGCCCCGACCTGCCGGGCGGCGTGAAGCGGTTCGAGATGCCGACCGACATCGGGCAGAAGATCCTCGACGCGCTGCTGGACTTCTCGCAGTTCGGCGACGGCATCGAGAAGTACCTCGCGATGATCGAACGCGCGCTGCGCACGGCCGCGTTCGACGGCAAGCTGCCGCTCGTCGGCGACGACATCCAGCAGGGCGCCGACAAGTTCGGCCAGCTGCGCGCCAAGATCCAGGAGGCGATGGCGAAACTGCCGGGCGGCGGCCGGGTCAACAACACCGGTGAGCTGCAGACGTGGGTCAACGACCACCTCAAGCCCGCGGTCGGCAGCGCGGTCACGGTCGGCTTCACCTGTGACGCCACGCTTCAGCCCGCGACCGAGGCGAAGGCGACGGCCCAGGGCACGACCGGGTCGAAGAAGCACGTCTACGGCGTCGTCGCGACGGCGCAGGGCAAGGACGCGCCACCGGCTCTCGCCGAGGTCACCGACGGCGCGGATCCGTTGACCAACACCAACTTCAACCGCATCGAGTGGAAGAAGTCGCAGTACGCCACCGGATACAAGATCATCCGCAAGACCGACCCGAACGCGAACAACTGGGTCGTGATCAAGGGTGACCTGGGTGCGGACGCCGTCCTGTTCGACGACAAGAACACGCCGAACGGTGCCGCGTACACACCGGAGACGACCAACCCGAAGCTGACGGACTGCCCGGCAGCGGCGGCGTTGCAGGACATCACCGGTGCCACGTTCACGTTCGACGTGTGCGACGGCGACGTGTTCGGCAACGACTGCGACAAGGAAACGCTGGCCCTGGAAAGCCCGCTCGACATCGGCATTCCCGGTCTGTCGCTCAAGGCGGCGGAGGGCGCGCCGAAGATGAAGGCCGCGCTGGCCTACCACCTGCACGTCAAGGTGGGCGTCGACAAGAGCAGCGGGTTCTTCGTGGCCACGAAGGACGGGCCGAACCCCGAGCTCGGGGTGAAGCTGAGCTTCACGCTGCCCGACGCGATGAAGGCACGCCTCGCGTTCCTCGACGTGAACCTCAAGCAGCACGCGGGCGGCGCGACCGACCTGTTCGCCGGCACGTTCGTCGTCGACCTGCACAAGAAGGGGCAGGCGGCGTGCTACGAGAACTGCGGACCGGCCAACGACGACCGGATCACGCTGGCCGACCTCGCCGACATCGGCCAGGTCGCGAGCGTGTCGCTGAAGGCCAAGGTCGGCATCGACTGGGACTTCGACGTCAGCGCCGGACCACTGCCCGGCATCAACGGCTGGTTCCACCTGAAGTGGGAGTGGAACGCGTTCGGCGGCAAGCCGGGTGACGGCACACCGGAGATCGCGTTCAACAACATCCAGCTGAACGCGGGCAAGTTCCTCGGCGAGGTGCTCAAGCCGATCGTCGAGAAGATCGCCCTGTTCACCAAGCCCATCCAGCCGATCCTCGATCAGCTCTACGCACCGATCCCGGTGCTGTCCGACCTCTCCCGCGCGGTCGGTGGCGGCGACGTCAACCTCGTCACCATCGCGAAGGAGTTCTCGACCATCGCGGGCGGGCCGGACCTCGAGTTCGTGGACAAGGTCCTGCGGGCGATCCAGCTGATCGGCAAGATCACCCAGAACGGCGGGGCGATCGACATCGGCAGCTTCACCGTCCTCGGCGACAAGGCGAAGACCACGACGAACTCGCCGGACAACGCGGCCTCGCTGATCGTGCCGAACCTCGCGCAAGGCGACCTGGCGGCGAAGATCGACGCGTCCGCCGGTGGCACGAAGATCGTGTCCGAGGGCGAGGAGGGCAACAAGGCAGGCTTCACGTTCCCGATCCTCAAGGAACCGGCGAAGCTCTTCGGCCTGATCATGGGCCAGGACGTGGACCTGATCAAGTTCGACTCCGGGCCGTTGCGCCTCGGCTTCTCCTACAGCCAGTCGTTCGGCCCGGTGTACGCGCCGCCGCCGGTGCTGGTGACGATCTCCGGCAGCGCGTCGGTCGAGGCGCGGTTCCGCGCGGGCTTCGACACGTTCGGGCTGCGCAAGGCGATCGAGTCCGGCAAGGCCGCGTCCATTCTGGACTCGATCTACCTGGTGACGACCGACGACGCGGGCAAGCCGCTGCCGGTCGTGACGTTCCGGGGTGAACTGGCCGCGGGCGCGGCGGTGAGCGTGGTGCTGATCGAGGTCGGCATCAAGGGCGGTGTCGCGCTGACGATCAACCTCACCTGGGCGGACCCGAACAACGACGGCAAGTTCCGGTTCTTCGAGTTCTCCAAGGTTGCGCTGAACAACCCGATGTGCCTGTTCAACATGGACGGACGGCTGAGCCTGTTCCTGAAGGTGTACATCACGCTCGGGTTCTCGATCTTCAGCGTCTCGTTCGACTTCACGCTGGCCGACATCACGCTGCTCGACTTCTCCGTGAAACCCGACTGCTCACCGCCACCACCAGTGCTCGCGCACAAGAGCGGTTCAACGCTGGTGCTGCACATGGGCAACGGCGACATCGGCAAGCGCGGCCACTCGGCGTGGACCGCCAACAACAACGAGGAGAAGTGGACGATCACCCAGCTCGTCAAGGACGGCGGCGGGTTCGACGGCTTCGCCGTGAGCGCGCTGGGCTTCCGCGAGGAGTTCCGCGACCCGAACCTGACCAAGGTCCTCGGAAACGCCACCGGTGACACCGGGAAGCGGATCATCGTGTTCCAGGGTGACGGCGACAAGAGCGGTGCCGCGAACGACGCCAAGGCCGAGGCCAAGCCGTTCGACAAGGAGGTCGAGGTCACCGGTGGTTCCGGCGACGACTCGGTCAAGACCGGCATCGGCAAGTCCGTGGTGAACGGCGGTCCCGGCAAGGACCAGATCACGACCGGCGACCTCGCCGCCGCGTTCGGCGGCAAGGGAACCGCGACCGTGACCGGTGGCGACGGCGACGACGTGATCACCGTCGGCGGTGCTGACGACACCGTCAGCGGTGGTCCCGGCAAGGACCGGATCGCGGCCGGGCTGGGCAAGAACCGGATCGACGGCGGCGCCGACGACGACAACATCGGCATCGCCTCCGACAGCCCGCTCGCGGAAGGCAAGGTCAACCCGCCGGCGCACCTCGTCGCGCAGGCCAACGTGATCATCGGCGGCACCGGCAGCGACCGGATCTCCGGTGGTTCCGGGGGCGACACGATCTACACCGGTACCGAGGTGCAGACCGGCGTCGACGAGCACGGCCCTGCCGACAAGGGCTTCAACGGCGACAACAACAAGGACGCGATCAACGTCGTGGACACCGGCACGGGTTCGGACACCGTGTACGGCAGCCAGGGCGTGGACTTCGTGACCGGCCACTCGTTGAAGGAGCAGGTCGACGACATCCGCGGTGGCGGCAACAACGACGTGCTGACCGGTGGCTACGGCAAGGACAAGGTGTACGGCGGCCCGCACGACGACTACGTCATCGCGGAACCGTCGGACGTGGGCGACGTGGCCGGCAGCGGTGTCTTCGGGCCGATCCGCGACGTCAAGCACCGCGTGCTGCCGGCCGGCGTCACGCCGTCGTCGAAGCTGCTCGTCGGTGGCTACGGCAACGACCACGTCATCGGTGGTGACGGCGGCGCGGAGATCTTCGGTGACAAGCACGCGAACCCGTGCACGCCGCCGAGTGACAACCCCGTGTCGATGCCGCCCGCCGAGCCGGAGGACAACCAGGACGGCCGCGATCTGATCTCCGGTGGCACCGGGGTGGAGATCGTCGCCGCCGGCGGTGCCGCGGACAACGTGGACGCCAAGTCCGGCAAGGACCGCGTGTGCGGTCAGCTCGGTGACGACGTGCTCGGCGGCGGCAACGACGACGACACCATCTACGGCGGTGGTGGCAAGGACGTGGCCTACGGCGACGCGGGCGTCGACAACATCTACGGCAACAACGACGACGACACCTTGTACGGCGGCACTCAGGACGACGTCATCGAGGGCAACAACGGCGTCGACCGCGCGTTCGGTGGTGCGGACAACGACCGCGTCATCGGCGGTACGCGCAAGGCGGGGGAGCCGGATGTCGGCGACTTCCTGTACGGCGACGCGGGCAACGACATCGTCATCGGTGACAACGGCGTGGATGGACCGTTCGACCTCGACGGCGTGAACGCCGCCGCTGGTGGCGCGGACTTCGTCTTCGGTGGTGACGGCGAGGACCGGGAGTTCGGCGGTCTCGCGCACGACGAGATGTCCGGTGGCCCGAAGGACGACTACCTGGAGGGCAACAACGCCGACGACGTCGTGCACGGTGACGGCGGCGAGGACCGGATCATCGGCGGCAGCGCCGAGGTGGCGTCCACTGTGGACGGGCACAAGGTCGGTCGCCCGGACACGGGTGACAGCCTGTTCGGTGACTCGGACGCCGACCTGATCGCAGGCGACAACGCGGTGCTGTCCCTCGTGGACGGTGCGCAGGCCACGCCGGTGACGCTCGGCAGGCAGTTCGCCAAGGCGCACAAGGTCGAGCTGCTCGACCTCGGTTACACGCCCGCCGACGGCACCTCCGGTGGCGACAAGATCAGCGGCGGCAACGAGTCCGACGTGATCTTCGGCCAGAACGGTGAGGACACCATCACCGGTGACGGTTCCGACGACTACGCCGAGGGTGGCCCGGCGCGCGACAAGCTCGACGGCAACGACGGTCAGGACGACCTGGTCGGCGGTTCGTCGACCGAGGAGACCCCCGGCACCGGCCAGCCGGACACCGGCGACGTCATCCACGGCAACAACGACCAGGACGTGGTGCTCGGTGACAACGGCGCGCTGGTGCGCGGCGGGACACCGCACCGGGTCGTGCAGGAACGCGGCCTGACCGCACGCGCGATCTCCCTGTACGACCTCGGCCTCACCCCGCACGCCGGTTCGTCCGGCCCGGACGAGGTCGACGGCGACGACGCCAACGACGTGATCTTCGGCCAGGCCGGTCCCGACCGCTTGAAGGGCAACGGTTCCGACGACTACGTCGAGGGTTCGCAGGGCGTCGACTGGATCGAGGGCAACGACGGCGACGACGACCTCGTCGGCGGCAGCAGCACCTCGCTGTCCGGTGCCGGTGACACGACGACCGGTCAGCTCGACGCGTCGGACGCGGTGTTCGGCGGGCCGGGCAACGACGTCGCCATCGGCGACAACGGCATCGTGCTGCGGCCGGCGCAGGGGGAGACCCCGACGCGGGCGACGATCAGGCTCGCCCCGTCCGGTGGAAACCCGATGGCGCAACGGATCGTGCAGCGCTACGACCTGCAGGCCGGTCCGGCCGACCGGTTCGGGGACGACCGGATGTCCGGTGGCTCCGGCGTGGACGTGCTGTGGGGCCAGGACGGCGGGGACTTCCTCGCCGGCGACGGCAACGCCGACTACCTGGAAGGCAACGGCGGCGGCGACGTGCTGCGCGGCGACCGAGGGCTCGGCTCCCCGTCCTCGGAAACCACCGTGGTCCCGTTGAACGACGCGGACTGGCCGGGCAGCCCGAGCGGCCCCGACCAGCTGGTGGGCACCGCTCCCGACGGTCAGGACGACATGATCGGCGGCAGCACCATCCAGGGCTTCCGCGACGGTGGCGACGCGTTCGAGGGCAACGGCGAGGACGACGTCCAGCTCGGTGACAACGGCTCCTTGAAGCGCACGCTCCAGGGCCAGCCGGGGTCGATGACCGAGCAGGTCTACGCCGAGCGCTACAAGTCCGGTGCGGTGCCTTCGAACGCAACGGTGTCGCGCATCGCCGACATCGGTCCGTCGACTCGCTTCTGCACGACCGCGCAGGCCACGTGTGAACCTGGCGGCGCGTTCGGCAACGACACGATGTACGGCGACGACGGCAACGACGGCATGTGGGGCCAGGACGGCAACGACACCATGCACGGCCAGAACGGCGATGACGACATGTACGGCGAGCTCGGCGACGACGTGATGTTCGGCGGCGACGGCGAGGACGCGATGCTCGGCGACCGCGGTGGCGTGGTCAACGAGTACATGAACGCCAACGACGTGGCCGCGCGCGGCTTCACCGTGCAGCTCAACTCGGTGCCGCAGGAGAACTACACGGGCTTCCGTGCCGACTCCTACGACCGTCGCGTGGACCTGCTGCACGACGTCAACGGCGACCAGTTCGTCGGCGGTCCGACCGCACCGGCCATGCCGCACGACGGCATCACCGAGGGCGGCAACGACCGCATGCGCGGTGGTCAGGGCAACGACAACATCCACGCCGGCTTCGGCGACGACCTGGTCAACGCCGACAGCGGCGGCGACCAGACGTTCGGCGGCGACGGAGCGGACGTCCTGTGGGGCGGCAAGGGCTGCGACCAGGTGGTCAACGCGGCCACCCCGGACTGCCTGGTCAACGGCACGTTCGACGCCTCCTCACGTGGCACGAACGACAGGTTCGTCGACCACACCTTCGGCGGCGTCGGCGGCACTTCCGCCGCCTCGCAGCAGGGTGCGCTCGGTTCCGACGTCCTCGACTTCAACCCGCGCGGCTCCTACCCCGGCAACTGCGCGCCGGGCCTGTGGCCGCTGACGCTCGGCGACGGCGCGATCGACCCGTGCCTGTGGTTCGAGATGACCGAGAAGACCAACGACAACCCGGCGGTGCCCTCGACTCTCGCCGACAACCAGCACCACGACGGCACCGACTGGATCTACGGCGGCTGGGACCGCGACGTCCTGCAGGCCGACCGCGCGCAGAACGGCCCCAACCCCGGCGACCGCCTGATCGACTGGGCAGGCGCGTACAACCTCTACACGCACTGCCCGGCCTCGTACGGCGGCTACAACGACATCCGTCAGCGCAGCCCGGGCATGGAGACGTTCCTGCAGAAGCTGGCCTGGGGCTCCGGCGCCGGCCAGACCGTCAGCGACGCTCTCACCAGCGGCACGTCGGCGTATCGCGAGCTCGCCCTGGTGTACCCGGCCGACAACAACGCCCACGGCGTCGGCCCCGCCTATCCCACGACACCCGGACACTTCGACTCACCGGTGTCCTGCACGGACTGAAAGGAGCTGGCCGTAGTTACCTACTGGTAGTAAGTTCCACTGCATGACGCCTGACGCTTCCGCGCACATCGACGTGGCCGCCTCGCCGCAGCGAGTGTTAGAGCTGGTCAGTGATCTGCGCAGGCTGGGTGGCGTCGCAGAGGAGTACTCGGGAGGCCGGTGGCTCGGTGCCACCGGCCCTTCCGTTGGAGCCCGCTTCCGCGGGGTGAACCGGCGCGGCTGGCGGGTGTGGCCGACGGTCTCCACCGTCACCGACTGCTCGGCCTCGCGGTTCGCGTTCGAGGTCCGGTCGCTGGGCCTGCCGGTGTCGCGCTGGCAGTACGACATCGAGCCGACCGCCTCCGGGTGCCGCGTGACCGAGTCCACCTGGGATCGCCGGCCCGGCTGGTACAAGCCGATCACCGTTCTGGCGACCGGGGTGACGGACCGCGCGGTGACCAACCAGCGCAACATCGAGGCGACGCTGGAGCGGCTGAAGAAGGCTGCGGAAGCCTGAGTCGTTGTCCGATGACAATCGGACAGAACCGTTCACCTCTTCACTCGCACGCCGACAGCCGCGGACACGCAGCGCTGTAGCCGTGAGCTGCAGACATCGGAGGACCGGAACAAAGCCCGGTCGCGCCAACCCGTTGAAAACGCTCTCAAGCTCGTGAGAGCGTGCCCAAACGACGGTTGACACCCTCGTAACGCCTGCGTTCAATGCCTGTCAAATATCCTATAGGATCAGAGATCCGAGGAGTTGGCGTGGCAAAGGTCCTGCGGGCCGAGGCGTTCCAGGTCGACGTTCCGGTCGAGACGTTGCGCACCGACGCGGTCCAGCAGTTCGTCAAGCAGGAGACGGTTTTCGTCGAGATCACGACCGATGACGGCCGCACCGGACTCGGCTACGCCTACACGATCGGCACGGGCGGCAGCGCCGTGCTCGCCCTTCTGAAAGACCACCTGCTGCCGCGGCTCGAAGGCGCCGACGCGCGCCGGATCGAGGCGATCTGGCAGGACCTGTTCGCGAGCACGCGGTCGACCACGGTCGGCGCGATCACCTCGCTCGCGTTGGCCGCCGTCGACACCGCGCTGTGGGACCTGCACTGCCTGCGCGCCGGGGAACCGCTGTGGCGCATGGCGGGCGGCTTCCGGCAGGAGGTGCCGTTGTACGACACCGAGGGCGGCTGGTTGCACCTGCCCACCGAGGAGCTCGTCGCGGGCGCCAAGGAGACCGCCGCCCAGGGCTGGCAGGGCATCAAGATGAAGGTCGGCAAGCCCGATCTGACCGAGGACGTCGAGCGTCTCGACGCCGTCAGAGAAGCGGTCGGCGAGCGGTTCGCGATCATGGTGGACGCCAACCAGTCCATGACGTCGGCCGAGGCGATCCGGCGCGCGGACGCCTTCAAGCACGTCAACCTCGCCTGGCTCGAAGAACCGCTGCCCGCGGACGACGTCAGCGGGCACGCACGGCTCGCGCGGACGACGCCCATCCCGATCGCGGTGGGGGAGTCGCTGTACTCGGTGGCGCAGTTCCGCGAGTACCTCGAACGCGGTGCCGCCTCGATCGTCCAGGTCGACGCGGCGCGGATCGGCGGCATCACGCCGTTCCTCAAGGTCGCGCACACCGCGGAGGCGTTCAACGCCGACGTCTGCCCGCACTTCCTGATGGAGCTGCACGTCAGCCTTGCCGCCGCGCTGCCCAACGGGAAGTTCGTCGAGCACATCCCGCAGCTGCGCGCGATCACCAGGGGTGAGCTGACCGTCCACAACGGACACGCACTCGCCCCGGACACGCCAGGTCTCGGCATCGACTGGGACCGAGACGCCATGGAAGACCTGCGGGTCGCCTGAAACGAAGGAGTGGTCTTGAGAGCGTTAGGTGTCGTTGCCGGCCTGCTCGCGTCACTGATCGCGGTTCCAGCGGCCCAGGCCCAACAGCAGGCGCCCGTGCTGGGCGAGAAGCCCTACATGGGCTGGAGCAGCTGGACCCTGCAGGCGACCAACCACCCCGGGGTGAACCCGGACGGTCCGGCCAGCTGGCTCAACGAGAAGAACGTGCTGGCGCAGGCGGACGTGCTCGCGGCGAAGTACAAGAAGCACGGCTACGACCACGTGAACGTCGACGCGGGCTGGCTGGGCTCGTTCGACGAGTACGGGCGGCCGGTGGTGGACGCCAAGAAGTTCCCGCGCGGCTTCAAGTGGCTCGGAGAGTACGTGCACGGCAAGGGTCTCAAGTTCGGCTCGTACCTGGCGGTCGGGCTGGACCTCAAGGCCTACAACGACGGCAGGACGCCGATCTACAACGCGCCCGGCTGCACCACCAAGGACGTCGTCTACCCGGACCTGCGCAGGACCAACGGGTGGGACATGGCCTACAAGATGAACTTCGACAACCCGTGCTCGCAGAAGTACGTCGACTCGCTCGCGCAGGTGCTCGCGGGGTGGGGCGTCGACTTCCTCAAGCTCGACGGCGTCGGCCCCGGCAGCTTCAAGGGCGGTGAGAACTACGACAACACGAGCGACGTGAAGGCGTGGAACGCCGCGCTCAAGCGCACCGGCCGCCCGATCCAGTTCCTCATCTCCTGGGCGCTGAGCCACCGCCAGGCCGACGTGTGGAAGGCCAACACCAACGGCTGGCGCGTCGACACCGACGTCGAGTGCTACTGCAACACGCTCGTCACCTGGAACCAGTCGGTGAAGCAGCGCTGGAACGACGTCGTGCAGTGGATCGACGACGCCGGTCCCGGCCGCTGGAACAACCTCGACAGCCTCGCCGTCGGCAACGGCCAGATGGACGGCATCACCGAGGCCGAGCGGCAGAGTTACATGACGCTGTGGGCGATCTCGTCCTCGCCGCTCTACATCGGCGACGACCTCACCAAGATCGACGACTACGGCCACCAGCTGCTCACCAACGACGAGGTCATCGCGATCAACCAGGCGGGCCTCCCCGCCCGTCCGGTCGACCAGTTCTCCGACCAGCAGGTCTGGTACGCCCGCAACCGCGACGGCAGCTACACCGTGGCGCTGTTCAACCTCGGTTCCAGGCCCGCCACCGTCACCGCGGACTTCGCACAGCTCGGCATCAACGGCACCGCCAAGGTCCGCGACGTGTGGTCCCGCAAGGACATCGGCCAGGCCAAGGGCTCGTTCAGCGCCGACCTGCCGGTGCACGGCACGAAACTGCTGAAGATCACCCCACGCACCGCCGTCTCGCCGGGCGTGGTGCAGGGCACCGGTGCCACGCCGACCAGCGTCTCGCTCAAGTGGCAGGGCAAGTCCGGTGTCCGCTACGACGTCTACACGGGCGGCAAGAAGGTCGCGACGACCACCTCGACGAACGTGACGGTGACCGGCCTCACTCCGGCGACCTCCTACGAGTTCACCGTGGTGCAGAACGGCAGCCGTTCCAAGCCGGTCTCCTTCGTGACGCCGAAGGAAACCGTGACGTACGAGGCGGAGAAGGGCAGCCCCGCCGGCGGCGCGACCGTCTACGGCTGCGCGTGCTCGAACGGGTCCAAGGTCGGGTTCATCGGCGGTAGCGGTGTTCTCACGATGCCGACGGTGACCGTGCCGCGCGAGGGCACCTACCTGGTCGAACTGTCCTACGTGGACGCGAGTTCCAGCAGGACGGGCATCGTGACGGTGAACGGCACCAGCTTCAAGCTGCCCGTCGCCGGCTCCAACGACGACAACTGGAACCTGCCGCAGAAGGTCACCGTCCCGATCTACCTGCTGGCCGGCAACAACACGATTCGCTTCGGCAACCCCGACGACTCCGTGTTCGACGTCGACAGCATCCGCATCTAGCCCGAGACCAGGAGGCGTCGTGGTGACAACCGTGCAAGACTCCAGCGCCCAGGTCGTGCGTGGACCTGCCACCACGGCGCCTCCGCCTGAACCTCGGCGGCGCAAAGGCCCGGCGTCGCGCCGCGACGACACGTGGGTCGCGTGGCTGCTGGTCGCGCCGGCCATCCTCGGGTTCGGCGTGTTCTTCGCCTATCCGATGCTGCGCGGCATCTACCTGAGCTTCACCGAGTTCCACATCCTCACCCCGCCGGTGTGGACCGGGCTCGCGAACATCCACGAGCTGATCAACGACGGCAGGTTCTGGCACTCGCTGGGCGTCACCGCGTACTTCGTCGTCCTGTCGGTGGTTCTCGGTGTCGGTGTCTCGCTGGTCACCGCCGTCGTGCTGCACCGCCTGGGAGTCAGCACGACGGTCCGCGGGCTGATGATCCTGCCCTTCCTCATCTCCGGTGTCGTCACGGCGCTGGTGTGGACGTGGATGCTCGACCCGCAGCTGGGCATCGTGAACCAGCTGATCACCCGGGTCACCGGCGAGCCGGTCATGTTCTTCGGCTCCGACGCCTGGGCGGTGCCGACGCTGGCCGCGCTGAACGTGTGGAAGACCATGGGCTACAACGCGGTGCTCATCTTCGCCGGCCTGCAGACGATTCCCGCGTCGATCTACGAGGCCGGGCGGATCGACGGCGCGTCGGAGTGGCAGATGTTCCGCTCGCTCACGCTGCCGCTGCTGCGGCCGATCCTGGTGATGGTCGTGATCCTCAACGTCATCAGCGCGACCCAGGTCTTCGACATCGTCCAGGTTAGCACCAAGGGTGGTCCGGCGGACGCCTCGCTGGTGCTGCAGATGTACATCTACGACAAGGCTTTCGGCCAGTTCGACTTCGGTTACGCCGCCACCATGTCGCTCGCCCTGTTCCTGCTGCTCGTCACGGTGACCTTCACGCAGCTGCGGATGGCGCGTGCGGGTGAGTCGGACACGAACTGAGGAGCTGCGGTGAAACTCGGCAAGGCTGTCGCCTGGAGTTACCTGATCGTCGTCCTGCTGATCACGATCTTCCCGTTCTACTGGATCCTGCGAACCGCGCTGTCCGACAACTTCGCGATGTCCACGGACCCGTCCTCGTTGCTGCCGGTGCACTTCACGTGGGGTCCGTTCAAGCGCGCACTGGGGCTCGCCACACCCGCTGAGGCCGCGGCGGAGGGCGGCTCGGGTGCCAAGATCGACCTTGCGCTCGCGTTGTGGAACTCCGTTGTGTACGCGGGACTTCTGACGCTCTGCACCGTCGTGTTCTCCGCTCTGGCGGCTTATGCGTTCGCCAGGCTGCACTGGAAGGGCCGCGATGTCGTCTTCGGCGTGCTGCTGACCGCGCTGATGGTGCCCTCGGTGTTCACGCTGCTGCCGAACTTCGTTCTGATGAAGGATCTGGGGCTGCTGAACACGTTCGGCGGCATGATCCTGCCCGGCGCGTTCTTCTCCGCGTTCAACATCTTCTTCCTGCGGCAGTTCATGCTCGGGCTCAGCAACGAGGTCGAGGAGGCCGCGATCATCGACGGCGCCGGGCCGTTGCGGGTGTGCTTCCGGATCGTGCTGCCGATGAGCGTCGCGCCGATGGCGACGCTGACGCTGCTGACGTTCATCACCACCTGGAACGACTACTTCTGGCCGTTGCTCGTCACCAACGACGAGTCGGTCCGCCCGCTCACCCTCGCGCTCGCGGTGTTCAAGCAGTCGTCACCGCAGGCGTCGCTGGACTGGGCGGGCTTGATGGCGGCGACGCTGGTCGCGGCGCTGCCGATGCTGCTGCTGTTCCTGGTGTTCGGGCGGCGGCTGGTCAACTCCATCGGGTTCACGGGGATCAAGTGAAACTGCACTGGGCTGCGGCGGCAGGGGAGTGGACCGAGGCGGTGCCCGTCGGGAACGGACGCCTCGGCGCGATGGTGTTCGGTGGGGCCGGGCGGTCCCGCGTGCAGGTCAACGACGCGACCGCGTGGTCGGGAACGTCGGACGGACCGTCTCGGGCCCTGGCCGATGTGCTGGCTTCCGGCGCTGGTCCGGAGCGGCTCGCGCAGGTGCGCTCGGCGATCTTCGGCGGTGACCTGGAGCAGGCGACTGAGCTGCTGATGTCGTTCGAGGGTCCGTACAGCCAGACGTTCCTGCCGTACGTGGATCTGTGGGTCACGCTGCCCGAGGGCGAGTCACACGGTCGCACCCTGGATCTGAGCACCGGCGTGATCACCGAACGGCTGACCATCGACGGCACTGAGGTCGTCCGGCGGGTTTGGGCCTCGGAAACGGCGCTCTGTGTGGAGATCACCGGCGCGGTGCCGCTGGAAGTGGAGCTGACGACGCCGTTGCGCGAGGTGTCGCGCGACGGGTTGTTCCTCGTCGTCGACCTCCCGATCGACTCGGCGCCCAAGCACGAACCGCAGGTTGACGCGCCGGTCTACGGTTCCGGCGAGCGCGGCACGGTGTCGGCCGCGGTGAAGCGGACTCCCGATCGCTGGCTGCTCACGCTCACCAGTTCCACCACGACCGAGTCGCGGTGGAGCGGCACCCGCCGCAGCAACCGCCAGACGCTCATGGACGCGTGCGATGTCCGGTTCGGCGATCTCCCGGACGTGATCGACGTGCCAGAGCTGTTGTCCGGGAAGGACGAGCAGCTCATCGCGTCGGTGCTGTTCGCGTACGGCCGCTACCTGCTCGTCTCGTCGTCGAGGCCCGGCGCGCCGCCCGCGAACCTCCAGGGCATCTGGAACGCCGAGCTGCGACCGGCGTGGTCGTCGAACTACACGATCAACATCAACACCCAGATGAACTACTGGGCGGCGGAGGTCACCGGGCTCGCCGAGTGCCACGAACCGTTGCTGGAGTTGCTGGAGAAGCTCGCGGTGACCGGCGCGGAGGTGGCGCGCTCGTTGTACGGGACGCGCGGCTGGGTGGCGCACCACAACACCGACGCGTGGGGCTGGGCGCTGCCGGTCGGCATGGGCCACGGCGCGCCGTCGTGGGCGATCTGGCAGATGGGCGGCGCGTGGCTGGTCCAGCACGCCTGGGACCACTACGACTTCGCCCGCACCTGGTCCACGTTGGAGCGGGCGTGGCCGTTGCTGCGCGGCTGTGCGGAGTTCTGCCTCGACTGGCTGGTCGAGGGCCCCGACGGCTACCTCGACACGTGCCCGTCGACCTCGCCGGAGAACTGGTTCCTCGACGCTGCCGGCACACCACAGGCGCTCAGCTGGTCCGCGACCATGGACGTGGTGCTGATCAGGGCCGTGTTCGAACGAACCCTGGCGCTGGCACTGGCATCGGGCCGCGCCGATCCGCTGCTCGCGGAGATCTCGGCCGCGCTGCCGCGCCTGCGACCGGTGCCGGTCTTCGACGGGCGGCTGGGGGAGTGGGCGGCCGACCTGCCGGAGGAAGATCCGACGCATCGGCACCTGTCGCACCTGGTGTCCGTGTACCCGCTCGGCCAGATCGTCGCGGGCACGCCGCTCGGGGACGCCGCCGCGGCGTCGATGGACCGGCGCGGCAACGGCGCGATGGGCTGGTCGTGGGCCTGGAAGATGGCTCTGCGGGCCCGGTTGGGCGATGGCGAGACGGTGCGTTCGCTGTTGTCCGAGGCCTCACAGGCGTTCACCGGCGACCGGCACCGGGACGCGCCGTTCGACGGCTCGGAGTGGGGCGGCCTGCTGCCGAACCTGTTCAGCACCCACCCGCCGTTCCAGATCGACGGCAACTACGGCTTCACCGCCGCACTCGCGGAAGTCGTGGTGCAGAGCCACACCGGCGTGATCGACGTCCTGCCGGCGCTGCCTTCCGGCTGGTCTCGCGGCTCGGCTCGGGGGCTGCGCTGCCGGGGAGGCCTCGCCGTCGACGTGTCGTGGCACGACGGGGACGTACTCGTGCGGGTGCGGCGGTTGTCCGGTGAGGCAGCGGAGGTCGTGCCGGTGAGCATCAGCGGAGAGGTCACCGAGGTCGTGGTGAACGACGTCGTGGAAGTGCGCGGGAGGATCTCGTGCTGACCGACCTGGACCTGGGCTCCCTGTGGGAGTACCGCAGCTCGTACCGGCGGCCCGCCGACTTCGACTCGTTCTGGGACTCGACATTGGCCGAGGCGCGTTCGCTGGAGCTGAAGGTCGAGGCGGTACCGGTCGACACGCCCCTGCGGACCCTCGACGTCTTCGACGTGACGTTCCCGGGCTTCGGCGGAGATCGGATCCGCGCCTGGTTGCGGACTCCGCGCGGTGCGTCCGGACTGCCCGCGGTGGTGCAGTACCACGGATACGGCGGCAACCGGGGGAGCGCGGCCGAGAACCTGACGTGGGCGAGTGCCGGGTTCGCGCACCTGCAGGTCGAGGTGCGGGACCAGCGTGGTGGCACCGGCTTCATGACCCGCGGGATCGCCGACCGCTCCACCTACTTCTACCGGCGGGTTTTCGTTGACGCGGTGCGCGCGGTGGACGCCGTGCGGGCGCTGGGTTCCGCTGACGTCGCCGTGATCGGCAACAGCCAGGGCGGAGGAATCGCGCTGGCGGTGGCCGGGCTGGTGCCCGACCTGGTCGCTGTGCACGCGCAGGCACCGTTCCTGTGCGACTTCCGCCGCGCGCTGAACGTCTGCGGCCGCCCGCCCTACACCGAGCTCACGACCTACCTCGCCGAGAACCGCCGTTCCTCCGTCTTCCCGACTCTGTCCTATTTCGACGGTGTCGGGTTCGCCGCCAGAGCGATCGCCCCCGCCTGGTTCTCGATCGGCCTGATGGACGACATCGTGCCGCCCTCCACCGTGTTCGGCGCCTACCACGCCTACGCGGGTCCACGTCAGATCCAGGTCTGGGAGCACAGCGCTCACGAGGCGGGCGGCTCCGACGACCTCGACATCGCACTCGACGCCTTCCGTTCCCGACTGGAGATGCCATGAAAATCGCCGCCTTGGCCGCCGTGACAGCGCTCATGGTCGCGGGCTGCGGGAGTTCCGCCACGGACTCCGGCAACACCGTGAACTGGTGGACCTGGGACGACAAACAGGCAGTCGCCTACGGCGAGTGCGAGAAGGCGTTCGAGGCCGCCAACGCGGGCGTCGACGTGAAGATCACCCGCTACAACGTCGACGACTACTTCACCAAGCTCACCGCCGGTTTCGTCGCGGGTACCGCGCCCGACGCGTTCCAGAACTCCGTGCAGTTCCTCCAGGCCTACGCCTCGCAGCACCAGCTGATGCCGCTCGACGACCTCATCGCCAAGTCCAACCTGGACCTGAAGAAGTACTCGGTCGGCGTCGACACGTGGAAGTTCACCGACGGCAAGCAGTACGCGCTGCCGCTGGACTGGGCCGCCGCCGGCATCTACTACAGCGTCGACGCGCTGACCAAGGCCGGTGTGTCCGAGGCGGACGTCGCCCAGATGACGTGGAATCCGGACGACGGCGGCACGTTCGACAAGATCGCGGCGCGCCTGACGGTCGACGAGAACGGCAAGCGCGGCGACGAGCCCGGCTTCGACAAGAACGCCGTCGCCACCTACGGCGTCGGCGCCATCGCCGGCCGCAGCTTCATCGGCGAGACGACATGGGCGCCTTTCGTCTCGACACTGGGCTGGCGGCTCGGCGACAAGGACCAGTGGCCCACCAAGTTCAACTACACCGACCCGCGCTTCACCAAGACCATGAAGTGGGTGACGTCCCTGACCGACCGCGGCTTCTCCCCGAAGCTCGGCACCTTCACCACCGGCAACCAGTCGACCATCTCCGACATCGACCTGGTCGGCTCCGGCAAGGTCGCGATGACGGTCGGCGGCTCCTGGTCCGCACCGTCGTTCGGCAAGATCCCCGGCGTGAAGGTGGGCATCGCGCCAACCCCGCTCGGCCCTTCCGGCAAGCGCTCAGTGCTGTCCAACTCCAACGGCAACAACATCTGGGCCGGCACTCGCAATCCTGACCTGACCTGGAAGTGGGTCAGCTACATGGGCAGCGAGGAGTGCCAGACCAAGGCCGGCGCCACGGGCACGTTCTTCCCGTCGATCCCGGCCGCCATGGACAACACCGTCACGTCGATGAAGTCGCAGGGCGTAGACCTGACCGTCTTCAACCAGTACGTGAAGGACGGCGTGCTCTACCCGTCCACCGCCTACGCGAACGGCTCGGCGATGCAGTCCGCCGAACAGCCGCTCTTCGAGGCCTACTTCGGCGGCCAGCGCTCAGATGACGTGTTCGCCGAGATGGAACGCGTCAGCCGAGAGATACTTGCCAAGAGCTGACGGAGGAGTGGTGTTGCGGATACCGAGCAGGCGCGTGCTCGCGGACGACGTCTACGAGCAGATCCGTGCGCTGATCATGAGCGACGGCATCGCGCCGGGGGCCCGCGTCAACATCGACGAGGTCGCCCGCCAGCTCGACGTGTCCCCGACCCCGGTCCGCGAGGCGCTGGCCCGCCTCGAGTCCGAAGAGCTGGTCAGCAGGCTCCCGTTGCGCGGCTACCGCGTGACGGAACTGCTGAACCGCAAGCAGGTCGACGACCTCTACGCCCTGCGCCTGCTGCTGGAACCGCCCTCCGCGGCGCTGGCAGCAGGCCGCATGACGCCCGAGAACGTCGCGCTGATCCAGGAAGAACTGGCCACCTGCCCGGCCGCGCCCGCCGACGACGCCTATGACGACTACAAAAACCTCACCGCCCACGATCAGAGGCTGCACGAGCTCATTCTGCGGATCGCGGGCAATGACGCGGTGTTGCAGGCCTTTGCCAAGACGCACTGCCATCTGCACCTGTTCCGGTTGAACTTCCAGCAGCCGTTCGGGGTGCAGACCATCACCGAGCACCGCGCGATCGTGGACGCGCTCGTCGCGGGGGATGCGGTGGGGGCCAGCGACGCCATGACCGTCCACCTGGAGGTGGCGCGGGCTCGTTTGCTGGACCGGATGTAGGCCTGTTCTTTCAACCGCGATGGCGAACCAATCGCAAAGGCGAAGCCGAGCCGGACAGGGCAATGCCACACCGTCCAACCGGCAATTCCCGCACCCGGACGTCCTACGTGCCCACGTACGCAGGCGATTGGGCTTGACTTTGGGTGCGAGGTGCCGATCGTGCTCGATCGGCCGGGCGCTTCACATGCCCGGCTTTTTCAGGCCGATGAGCGCCTCGCAAGGGCCCCGAAGTCAAGCCTCGATCGCTATCGTCGCGAAGCGGCGATGAAGTGACCCGGCTCGTCAAGGCCCATGCAACCATCTGCGCAAGGTGACCACCCGCACTGCAAGCGACCACTCCGCTGAAACCGGTGCCCACCACAGCAACGGCGCCAGCCTCCGTCACGCAGCTGGATCCTCGACCCCAGTCGAACGGCGAAGCCGGCCACTGTCGAATCCAGTCGAACGGCACAACCCCCGATCGGCCCGTCCCGACGCCTCCCGCGACCTCCCGCAGCCCCGTCTCCCGACGATGAAACAGCCGACCCGCAACGCCCGGAAAATGCCACTTGATCAGCGAGAACTCCAAGCGCCACAACCTTAAATGCATTTAAAAGCGAACGTGGTCTAGTCCGATTTGAACCCCGTCCGTGACCTCCCCGTAGTCATCGGTACAACACCGATCGACCCCCCCGAGGAGAATCGAATGGGCGCTCGACACCGCAAGCCCGCCATGATCGGCGCGGGCGCCATGCTCGCGGTCGCTGCTGTCGCCGGTGGCATGTTCGCCTTCAGCGGCACCGACTCGAACGCGGCTGAGGACTGCGGCGGACTTGACCAGGCCCTGCAGAACAACCTGAACTTCATCGCCGGGCAGCAGGCGAACCCCGACGCTCAGTCGGACGCTCGCATCGCCAACCGGCAGGCGGTCGTGAACCTGATCAACCAGCGTCGCGCGGCGGCCGGCTGTGGCAACCAGGTCGAGGCGCAGAAGCCCCAGCAGGGGCAGGCTGCCACGTCTGGCGAGGACTGCGGTGGGCTGGACAAGGCGTTGCAGAACAACCTGAACTTCATCGCGGGGCAGAAGGCCAGCCCGGACGCGCAGTCCGAGGCGCGCATCGAGAACCGGCAGGCCGTGGTCGACCTCATCCAGCAGCGGCGCAAGGCGGCGGGCTGCGAGGGTGACGGTGGCGCGGGCAACGCCGGACAGGGCAACAACGCCGGCAACAACAACCAAGGCAACAACAACGCCGGCAACAACCAGGGCCAGGCAACGGCCCAGCCCGCCCCGGAGCAGCAGAACGGCGGCGCGTCCGGCCAGCAGGTCTGCAACGGTTCGACCGTGACGCTGTCCGGCGAGGGTGGCGCGCCCGCCGCGTCGAGTGGCGAGTTCCCGATCGGCACCACGCTGAAGGTCACCAACCTGGACAACAACAAGTCCACCACCGTCAAGGTGGCGTCGGTGTCCGGCAGCTGTGCGTTGCTGAACAACGCGGCCTTCGAACAGGTTCGCGAGCCCGGCAAGTTCCTGATCCGCCGTGCGCGGATCGAGAAGATCGGCTGACGACTGTCCACAACGGACGGGCGTGCCCTGGCGCGGGGTGTGCCCGTCCGTTGTGCTGTGCGGCGGTGTCCGGTCAGCGGTGTCTGGTCAGCGGCGCGCTCAGATGAGATCTTGGTCTTCCCGGCCCGACGGGGAGGAGCGAGGCCAAGTGACCGAGAATGCGACGCCGGCGGCGCCGTCGGTCTTTCGAAACGTGGCTTTCCTGCGGCTGTGGACGGGTACGACCGCGTCGGGGCTCGCGATGTGGGCGCTGCCGTTCGTGCTGGGCCTGGCCGTGCTCGAACGCTCGATCACGGCCGTCGAGCTGGGGGTTGTGCTGGCCACCAGAACGGCGGGGTTCCTCGCCGCGGTGCCCGTCGCCGGGGTGCTGGCCGACCGGCATTCACGCCGGGGCGTGGTCTTCTGGTCCTGTGTGACGGCGGCGGTCGCGACACCCGTCATCGCGGTGGGCATGGGGAGGTCGCTGCTGCTGATGGCTGTCGCCGCGACGATCGTCGGAGCGGGGCAGGGTGCGTGCCGGCCCGCGTTCCAGGCGCTCGTGGCGGAGGTGGTGCCGGAGTCCGGGCGGCAGCAGGCCAACGCGGCGATCACGCTGGCCGTGCGAGTGATGTCGTTGGTCGCGCCGAGCATGACCGCGCTCGCGTCACTGCTCGTGGACGCACGCGCGCTGCTGGCGCTGACCGGGGTGGTGTGGCTGTGCGCCGCGCTCGTGCCACCCGCCGGGACGGCCGGACCGGCGCCGGTCAGCACTCGGGCGGGCTTTGTCGCCGACTTCGCCGAGGGCATCAGGGAGGCTCGCCGCCATCCGTGGTTTCTCGCCGGCCTGGGCGCGCTGACCGTCGTGATCGCCACCGGCTATTCCGCGTCGGCCGTCCTGCTGCCGGTGGTGAGCAGGGACCGTTACGGCGCGGAGGCGGTGCTGGCGGCCGCCACGACCGCGTACACCATCGGCGCTCTCGCGGGTGCGGCGCTGATCGCCCGCTGGCGGCCACGTGCGGCGGGATGGGTCGCGCTGGCCGGACTCGGCTGCTACGGCCTCATACCGCTGTGTCTGCTGCTACCGGTGCACCCGTTCGTCCTGATCGCCGCGTACGCCGTCACGGGGATCGGCATCGAGCTTTTCAACGTGCCCTGGTTCACTGCGACGCAGCGCGAGGTCGAACCCGGCAAGCTCGCCCGTGTGTCCTCTTTGGACTTCCTGCTGTCGTACGGGCTGGCGCCGGTCGGACTGGCCTTCATCGCGCCCGCGGTCGACCAGTTCGGGGTGAGCGCCGTGCTCGGTGGCTGTGCGGTGATCTGCTTCGCCGCTCCCGCGGCCGCCGCGCTGGTCCCGTCGTCGCGGGGGTTCCGCGCCAGGGCGTGACCTCACCAGTCCCAGCGGAACCCGCGCACTCCCGGCTGCACGTCGAGGGAGACGTCCAGCAGCGTCCGGCTCGGTTCCACCTGCGAGTTGTCGGCGAGCTGCACGACTGAGGCCGGCGCCGCCCCCTCGAAGGTCAGCTCCAGCACGTACTCCCGCGTGGGCAGCCGGAACGCGCGCTCGTAGCTGAAGGCGAGCGGGGAGAGCTCCTCGTCCTGGTTGACGAGCTCGTGCTCGATCACGATGCTCTCACCCTTGCGCAGCACCCGGTCGAACATCAGTTCGGCGACCAGGAAACCCCGGTCCTCGTCCTGCACCAGCCGCCCGATCTCGCAGTTCTTCAGGGCGCGCAGCTCGGGCAACGGCCGGCCGTACTCGTCGCTGTTCATGATCACGACCCAGCGGTCCGGCCCGTTCATCGACGCCGACAGCACCTGCCGCGACCGGAAGGAACGCTCGGTCCGGTCCGCCCCGACGGTCACGAAGTCCTGCTGGCTGACCCGGATCAGCTGGTCGTCCCACCGCGTCTCCACGTCGAGCAGCGCGTGCTCGACGTGGGACGGGTCCGGCCAGAACGCCGACATCGGCGCCGGAGCCTTGCGCAGCCACCGGCCACGCGGCCTGGGCGGCCCGAGGAGCTCGGAGAGGTGCCCGGGAGGCACCTGCAGGATGTGTTCCAAGTGGACGACGGCCTGCAGCGACTTCATGCGCTCCGGCCGGCTGCGGCCCGTCTGCCAGTAGCTCAGCGTCGTCATCGAGACCGACACGCCGTGCTGCGCCAGGTGTTCGCGCAGGCGCTCCAGGCCGAGACCGCGATTCGTGATCGCCGTCCGGAGCGCCTCCGCGAACTCTTCCACGCAGGTCACGCTAATGCATCTGCACGCCGGGCTGTACCCCCTGGCGCAGCCGGTAGGTGACCTGGCGGCCGTCCATCACCATCTCGACGTCGACGGTCTCCTCGAAGGGCGGACCCATCGGCCGGAGCAGGACCACGTTGCCGTTGGGCTGGTGGATCCGCACGTTGACGCTCAGCCGGGTCGCGATCAGGTGACCGAGCAGGTCGCGCGCGTTGCCGGCGCCGGTGTTCTCGGCCGGGTCCGCCTGCATGTGCCAGTTGATGTTCTCCACCAGCGCGCCGTACAGATGGCCCTGGTGCATCGGCCGGTTGATGGTGAAGTCGGCCACGGCCCTGCTCACCGCCTGGTGGGTGGCGGCCAGGCTCACCACCTGCTGGCGCAGCGTCGCCGGATCCACGTCCCTGGCCTGCCCGATCGCGGCGTAGAGACCGTTGGGGGAGGTCGGCGGGGTGGGCTGGCGGACCAGCACGTCCTCGTTGAGGTACCGCAGCTGCTGCTGGGTGGACGGCGCGGGCATCGCCGCCGGCAC
This sequence comes from Lentzea atacamensis, assembly GCF_003269295.1. Lineage (GTDB taxonomy): Bacteria > Actinomycetota > Actinomycetes > Mycobacteriales > Pseudonocardiaceae > Lentzea > Lentzea atacamensis. The sequence continues at coordinate 235,385 of NZ_QLTT01000003.1, forward strand.
GGCCGGGCTGGTCACCGGTGCGCCGAGCGGGGTCTGCATCGTCCTCGGCGGGCTCCACGTGTTCGTGGTCTGCCCGTTGGCCGGTGGCAGGGTGCTCGCCGGGGCAGCGGACGGCACCACCACGTCCTCGTCGACCACGCCGTTGTCCTGCAACGTGGTCTTGGGCTCGGCACCCGTGGCCGCGCCGAGCGCGGTCCTGTTGTTGCTGACGGCCTTGCTGATCGTCTCCGACATCCGGTGCGCCCAGCCGTCGAACGCGGTCCGGCTCTCCGGCGTGCCGAGGTCGCCGAACTGTTGCAGCTGAGCGCTTTCGATGATCGGGCGGCCGAACTCGCGGTTGAACGACCGCGCGACCGCCTCGGCACCGTGCCGCTGGATCATCGTGGCGATGTCGTCGGCCCTGGTGCCGAGCACGACCGACGCCCGGAGCAGGTCCAGGCCCGCCTCGTGGTCGAGGTAGGTGCCGGGGTTGGTCCGCAGCGCGGTCTCCACGTCCCTGGCGAGCGGCGAGGCGTTCTGCATCGCGTCCGCCGTCAACGCCTTGAGGTGGCTGTCGATCACCACGTCGGGCACGCTCCTGGGCGCCCGCCTCTCGGTGGCAGCCGCGTCGTTGCCGGAGGCGCTCGCTGCGTCGGGAGGCGGCGGCGCGCTCCTGGTGGACTCCGTTTCGACCCGCGGGTTGTTGTACTCGGCGATCTTCTGGTCGACGACCGCCTTCTTGTCCCACCACTGCTTCTGCTTGTCGTCAGCGGCACGGCGGGCGTCGTCGAGCTTGGTCTCCGCTTCCTCGATCCGCGCTTCGTGCGCCGCGCGGTCCGCGTTCAGCCGTGCGACTTCCCGCTCGTGACGGGTCTCCGCCGCCGTGCGGGCCGCGTCGGCCTGAGCGACGATCTCCTGCTGCGCCGCGAGGTCCGCACTCCTGGTCTCCGCCTCGCCGCGCTGCACGACCAGTTCGGCCTCAGCGTCCGCGAGCTGTCGCTGCGCCTCCTGCAACGCCGTCCGGGCGGCACCTGCCTCCGCCTCGGCCGTCCGCACCGCGGCTTCCGCGTCAGCGTGCGCCAGACGGGCGGCGTCGACCTGCTCGCGCAGGCCGGCGGCGTCGGGTGTGCGAGCCAGCTGGTCCTCCAGTGACCGCAGCGACTCCGCCTCGGCGTCGCGATCGGCCTTGGCGCCGTCCACTTCGTACTGCGTGCTCAGCGCCACGGCACCGAGACCGTCGACCCGGGGCTTCAGCTCGGCGACGGTGTCGAGCGTGCGAACCGCCTCGCGGCTCGCGGTCTCCGCCCACGCCTGCAGCGGTGGCAGCTTGGCCTGCTCGTCCAGGTGCCGCTCGATCGCCGCGTTGTAGTCGATCTGGACCTGCGTGAACTCCGAGTCGTTCCTGGCGAGCTTCGCCGCGGCCTCGTTGATCACCCGCTGGGCGTCGTGCCGGGCGGTGTCGACCGCGACCTCGGCGGTCCGCCAGTCGTCCGCCGCCTTCTTGACTTCGGCCTGCGCGTCCTTCAGGTCCTGGCCGAACTCGTGGCCCAGCACCGTCTGCGCGTCCGCGGCCGGCATCCGGACCGCGGCCGAGTTCGGCACGGACAGGTCGACGACGGAGGTCTTGCCGCCGATCGTGGCGACGACGCGGTACTCGACGCCGAACTGGACCAGGCCGGTCGTGGCCTTCGGCTTGAGGTTGTTCGTCTTGTTGTCGGTGGGACCACCGGAGTTCGAGGTGGAGTCCTCGGCGGCGTGACGCAGCTCGACACCGCTCACGCCGACGCTGACGTTGTCCTTCGGATCGGTGTTCTGCTTGATGCCCGCGCCACCGGTCGCGAGCCCGACGGACACGTCCCCGCTCTCGGTCACCTTCGCCTCGCCGCTGGTCGAGGTGACCTGCGACTTCGGGTTCTCCATCGCCACGTTGTCGCTGAGCGCGCCCAGTGACGGGTCGACCAGCTTCGCGTAGACCTTGACGTCGGCGTCCTGGCCGAACGTCAGGGCGGCCTCGTGCAGGCCCGGCACGGTCAACGGCCCGGACAGCATCGACGGCAGGTGCGGCTGGAGGTTCTCCGGGCTCAGCGTGGCCAGCAGGCTGTTCAACGAGCCCGTGCCCTTGCCGGTCAGGCCCTTGCCCGCGCCCGCGTCCTTGAGCGCCCGGATCGTCGCCTCGCGCAGGTCCTTGGCGCCGCGCAGGTTCTCCACCGACGCGCCCGGCAGAAGAGTGGCGGGGCTGCCGTTCTGCTGCCACTGCGAAGCGGCCTGCGGGCTGCCCTGGTCCGCGGTGCGGGTGTGGATCTCCGTCCAGTACGGCTTCGGGTTCGCCTGTCCGGCGACCTTCTGGTTGTCCGCGTGCAGCCGGACGGTCATTTCCTGCGGTCCGCTCGGGGCCGTCGCGACGACCTTGTCGCCCTTCTCCACGACGAGCTCGAACTCGATCGGCACGGTGTAGCGCGCCGCCGGTCCGCTCGCGGCGCGGAAGTGGCCGAGCTGGTCGGCCGTGGACGTGGTGACCGAGCTGCTCTTCGACTGCCCGATGTTCGCCGCCGCGATCACACCCGCGGTGCCGGACACGTTCGGGTTCGCGCTGCCGGGAGCCGCGAGGCCCGGCGCCTTGAGGCCGAGACCCCAGCCCGTGCCGCGGCCCTGGCCGTCGCTCACCTTGTGCGAGCCGGAGATCGTGGACTCCATCTCGACGCCGTCGTTGACGACCTCCTGGAACTTCGGCGTGTCCGCCCTGGCCCGCAACGTGACCTGGTAGGAGTCCTTGCCGAACGTGCCGGGCTGGTGCACCAGCAACGGCACGCCGCCGTCCAGCGCGCTGTCGATCATCGCCTTGACGCTGGCGGGTGAGCTGAAGTCGACCAGGCGCTGCAGGTTGCTCATCGAGTCCTTGAGCACCGAGTCCGGCAGCAGCGGGTCGCCGAACCGCTTCGCGGTCTTGGCGTTCACATCCTGCGTGAGCTGCGCGACCACGCCGGACAGGTCCGGAGCACTCTCCACAACGGACAGACCCAGTGCGCCGGGCTGGTCCTTGGCCACCGTCGAGGGCGGCGCCATCTTCGGGAAGTCCGGCTTGGGCACGCTGGGCTGGACGTCGGGCAGCAGACCCATGTCCCGCGCGACGTCCTCGGTCACGCGCACGAAGACGGACTTCGGCAGGGTGACCGTCGCGCCCTCGGCCTTCGGCGTGCCGCCCTGCAGGAAGTTCCCCGCCCGGCTCTCACCGACCACCGTGACGTCCGCGTCGAGCTGCACCAGCACGGTGCGCGCGCCGCCGGGTGTCACGAAGTTGCGGTCGTGGCTACCGCCGACCTCGGTGGACGACGACTTCGAGTCCGACCACGGCGTGACCTTGCCTGCCACCGCGGCACCGCCGGAACCGCTGGCAGGCGTGGGCTCGCCGGCGGGCGGCGCGGTCACGTTCGGCTTGACGGGGACGTTGACGCCACCGGTGATGTCGGCCGAACGGCTGGTGGACGACGACTGGCTCGCCTTGTAACCGCCGGTGTGCGCGTTCTCCGTGCCGGTGTTGTCCGAAACGGACACGAGCCTCGGGTTGGCCAGCTGGAACGAGACGCCGATCGCGCCGGTGCGGTCGGTGACCCGCCGGTCGTACTTCAGGCCCTGCTCCTGCATGCCGGTCTCGGTCAGCTTGCGCAGGTTCGCCTTGATGTTCTCAGGGGAGAACATCTTGTCGATCTGGGCGCGCGACGCGGTGCCCGGCACGGTCAGCGCCGAGTCGCCGCCCGCCGCGCGGTTGAGCGCGTCGACGGCCTGGTCGCGCAGCGCCGTCGTGTTCGCCACTGCCTCCACGTGCAGGAAGTCCGGCGACTTCTCCTTCGGCCTGGTGGTCAGCAGCTGCTGGACCGTCGGCGCGTTCCTGAGCACCTTGGGCTCCGGGTCACCGGGCTTGAACCCGTTGCCGGGGTTGGTGTCCAAAGTGGAGCTGTCGGACACCCAGAGGTTGACCCCGCCCTTGATCGGCTTGAGGCCGCCGTCCCCGGTCTTGGCGACGGTGCTCTGCTCGGGCGAGTGGAATCCCGGCGCGCCGGGCACGATTCGCCGCACCCACGCCCGAGGCCGGGTGAACGTGGTGATCTCGACCTCGAACTCCACGTCGCCCCGGAACACCTGGGCGTTCGGGCTGCCGACGTTGAGCGAGGTGCTGTTGACCGTCGGGCCGGCCGAGGTCTTGTCGGTCCACGAGTGGTTGTACTTCACGCCGAACTGGGGCGTCGGGGTGAGCGAGGCGACGCTGGTCTTGGCCGGGATCGTCACCTTGCCCTCGACGCCGCCGCTCCAGCCCTTGGTGGTCGCGGTCGAGCTGTCGAGCTTCGGGCCGGTCGACGACGACTCGCGGACGTTGCGCGCGTCGGCCTGGCCGAGGTGCACCGGGTCCGACACCTTCGCCTTGACCGTGATGTTGACGTAGGTGTTGCTGGTCTTGCCGCTGTTCTTCAGCTGCACCTGGACGCCGGGGCCCATCAGGCTGTCCATGTTGGCCTTCAGCGCCGCGGGCGAGAGCTGTGAGGTCAGCCTGCGCTGGTTCGCGAGCTGTTCGGCGACGTCGCCGAAGCTCTGGCCCTTGCTGCTGCGCGGGTTCGCGTCCGGGTTGTTCCAGTTGGGCAGGAACCTGCCGAAGCCGGGCAGGTCACGCAACGCGCCCTCGACCTGGCTCTGCACCTCGGAAGCCACCTCGAACTCGCCGACCTTGGCGTTGCCCGCGGCGAGCGCGTCGCCGAGGTAGGGCGGAGGGAACTTCTTGCCCTTGTTGGACTCGTCGACGATGTTGTTCCTGGTGCCGTCCGGTGTCGGCAGGCCCAGCGCACCTGCCTCCGGCAGCCCGAGCCGCAGGTACGTGGTGACCGGGATCTTGACGTCGGCACCGCTGGGCGTGCGGACCTCGACCTCGGCCGTGACCTTGTACAGACCGGTGTCGCCCTTGAGCTGGATGCCGGTGCGGTGGCTGGTGTTGGTGCCCGCGTTGACGTTCTCGGCGACTCGCGCGGAGTAGCCGAGCGTGGCGCCGACCTGGCCGCCGACCGCGTTGGGCACACCGATGTTGCCGCCGAACCCGGCGGTGACGTCGCCACCGGACTTGGTCGTCGAGGACACACCGCTGCTGTGCGACGCGACCTCGTGCAGCCGCAGCTGTCCGGTGTCGAGCGTGCCGACCAGTTCCGCGGTCTGCAGCTTGGCCGTCATCTGCACCGCCGCGCCCTTGCTCGCGTGCGGGCTGATCAGGTCCGGCGAGGTCACGTAGGCGCCGCCGAGCATCGCGCCGAGGTTGTTGCGGATCTCGGTGGGGCTCAGGAAGTTCTGCAGCGCCTCCCGGCCGGGCGAGCCGACCTTGGTGATCGACGGGTGCAGCTTCGCCGCGACGTCGGCGAACGCCTTCTGCTGGTTGCCGACCGACACCGCCTCCGGTGCGGGGTGCTCGATCTTCGCGCCCCACTTGGCGTCCGGCGGGGTGACCGCGGCGGACGCGGCACCCGAGTTGACGATCTTCGCGAGGTCGTTCGGGATCTGCAGCGTGACGTCGGTGCCGGTGGTGACCGGGTCGATGGTCGTGACGCGGCCGTTGGCGTCGGTCAGCGTGATGTCGTAGGACACCTGCACGGTGGCCTGCGTCGAACCCTCGCCAGCGCGGATGATCCGCTGGTCGGTGAGCGAGGACGACGTGCTCTGCGCCTGCGCCGGCGTCGCCAGCTGCGCCTTGCCGCCGAGCGAGCCGTACGGGCCCATCGCGACACCGGCCGTGGCCGAGCCGCCGATGTCGTTGGCCGTGGCGACGGTGTGCGTCGTCGAGGACGAGTTGCCCGACTGCGCGCCCATGTCGACCTTGACGCCCGGTGCCTCCACCGGTGCCGTGGCGGTCTGCGCCTGCATGGTGGCGCGGACGTTCGCCTCGTACCAGGTGTTTCCGATCTTGACCTGGAAGTTGCGGCCGTTGTCCAGGAACGACTCGAAGTCGCCGTTGAGCGCCTGCTGGATGCGGGCGGCGTCGGCGGGCTTGAGGTTCGGGATGGCGCTGGTGACGTTCTCGGCGCCACGCACGTCCGTCGGCGCGATCGTGCCCAGCGCCTTGTTGCTCTGGAAGAACTCCGGCAGGTTCTGGGTTCCAGGCATCACCTGGCCGACCGCGGGCGGCGCCTGGGCGGTCATCGGGATGACCGGGTTCGGCGTCGGCCTCGGCGGTGCCGGTCGCGTCTCCACGTCCGGTGCGGGCGGCGCGGGGCGCGTGTCGGTGTCCGGTGCGGGCGGCGCGCCCCTGGTCGACGGGCCGGGATCACCGTCGTCGCGGGACGGGCCGGGGTTGCCGCGCGACGTGTCGGGATCCACGTCCATCGGGCCGCTGCCGGACGGGCCCACACCCGGATCGCCGAGCCGCTGCGGCGGGTTCGCCGGGTCGTGCGGCGTGAAGCGCGTCTTGCCGTTCGGCTGCGGGTGCCCGTCGAGCTCCAGCGGCGGCGGGAACGTCGGCGGCGCCCAATTCCCCGCCTTCTTGATGTCCGCGGGCTTGGACTTCGAGTTGATCTCCGGCGCGGGTTCGTAGAACGGCTCTACGGTCGTCTGGGTGCCGTTCGGGCCGTGGATCGTGATCGGCCGGCCGATCTCCGTCGCGAGCAGTTTGGCCGCGAGTTCCTCCGCCTTGGCGGTCTTGGCGTTGTCGGCCTTCTTCTCGGCGGCGTTCTCCTTGGCGTCGGCCTCGGCTTCAGCGGCGGTGGGCGGTGTCCAGTTCGGGTCCTCGGTGGAGTTGTCGACCGCGACATCGCCGGAACCGGGGTTGAAGTGCGCCGGGATGCCGGTCTTCGGTGCCGGGCCCGGCTCGATGAGCGCGGTGACCAGGTGGCCGTTCTCCAGGCCGTGCTCCTGCCGGAAGTTCGCGATCTGCTTGGTGATCGCGGGTGACGCGATCGACCCCTTCTGGATCGCGCCCGCGCGCAGGTCCTTCGCGGACTTGATCTCCGGAGCGGCGCTGCCCCTGCCCTTCTTGGAACCGGACGGGGCGGGGTTGGCCGCGGCGTTGGAGACCATGGCCTCGTGCACGGCGTTGAACATGCCGTCCGGCCGCGGGTCCGCCGCGATCGGCAGGACGCCGTGTTCCAGCGTGCCGAACGTGCGGGTGACGTTGCTCGGGTTGGACGACAACGCCAGGTTGAGCATCGCGGCCATTTTTTCCTGCTTGGCCGTCGGGTCGATGCCCATGTGCCCGTGCCCCTCGACCGGGGCGGAGACCGCGGTGCTGAGGGTGTTCTTGTCCTGGATGCCGAGCTTCTTCGCGTCGGCGTCCGACGGGTTCCAGCCGCCCTGTTTGCCGGTCTCCGTGTGCCTGACGAGCTGCTGGGCTTCGCGCTGCTCGTGCGGCTTGTTCTTCGGGTTCGCCCTGCCGTCCGCCTTGGGCTTCTTGTCCTGGAACTCGTCGCGGATCTTCGCACCGGACACGTCGGCCTTGGCCGCCCGGTCGGCCTGGGGGTCGACCTTGCCGGTCGCGTCCGGGACACCGGCGTACATGCGGCTCGTCACCGAGGTGAGCGCGACGTGCGACTGCGGCCACGACTTGCCCTCACTCTTCGCGAAACCGAGCGCGAGGCGGGACAGGTCGGTGCCCACGGCGCCGTTGACGAAGTCGCTGGTGAAGTTCTCGCCGCGGTAGGGGTTGCGGTTGGTCTTCAGGTCGACGTCGATGCCGGAGTCGACGACCATCTGCTCTGCCTTGCCCGTGAACTCGGGATCGGCCGCCGCGCGGACCTCCTTGGCCTTGATCTCGGCGTCGAGCGAGGCGAGAACCTTGGCCTGGGCGGGGCTGGGCGTGCCGCCCTCAGCCCTGATGTCGGCTTCGAGCTTCTCCTTGGCCTGCTTGACGTCCTGGTTGAGCTCCGGCTTCGGCAGCTGGTTCTGGTGGATCTCGGCGATCTCGTTGCCGGCGAACTTGTTGATCGACTGGCTGAGGCCGCCGAACTCGTTGCCGTCCTTGCTGAACTTCACGTCGGGGTCGACGACCGTGACGTTCGCGTCCATGAAGAGGTTGGGCTCCGGCGAGTACGGCAGCAGCGGAGCCGAGTCCTTCTGGCGGTTGCGCGCGTCCATGTCGTCGCTCATCGCCTGCTGGAACTTCTGCACGAACTCGGCGGGGTTCTGGAGCTGCTGCTCCGCGACGCGCAGTTCTTCGAGTTTCTCCGCCTTCTTCTCGGGCGAGAGCTTCGTGTCGCTGTTGACCTTGTTGCGTTCGCTGTCGATCCGGGCCTGGGTGTCGTTGACGAGCGCGTTCGGGTCGCCGACGCGGTACCCGCCGGAGTACAGCAGCGGCCGGATAGGGCCGGCGCCCGGTGGGTTCAGCGAGTCCTTGACGTGGTTGAAGATGTCCTTCTGGTCGCCGGTCACCTTGCGCGAGCCGGTGTCGAAGTCCTGGAACGAGATGTACGGGTGCGTGCCCTTGCCGTTCATCGCGCCGATGGCGAACGTCGTGGCAGGGCTGTGCATCGTCTCGTTGCGCATCGTGCCGTAGGGGAAGCCGTCCTTCGGGTCGAAGGTCGGTAGCGGCACGAGTGCGATCGGCTCGGGCCTGCCGGAGACGGCGGTGTTCGCCTGGGTGATGCTGGAGGAGATGCCGGCGCCGGAACCGTTGGGGCCGTTGACACCGACCACGAACACCATGTCCTTGCCGGTGGGCCCGGCGTCGGCGGTGATCGAGTTGATGACGTCGTTGATCCTGCCCAGATCGCTGTGGCTGACGATCATGTTGACCACGAAGGACGGGCGCTTGTCCGCCTCGACGCTCTCCTTGAGCTTGGCGAGGTAGTTGTCCTTGGTGGGCAGGTCGAAGCCGTCGTTCGCGAGGTCCCCGAACGCCTTGTTGTACTGGACGTTGCCCAGGGACAGGTCGTTGAGCGCGTCGGTGAGGGCGTCGACCTGGCTGTCGATCTGGGCGTCGTGCATGTCGACGTCGGCATGGGTGTTCCGGTCGGTGTCCACAGTGGACAGTCCGGCGTTGCTGGGGCCGGGCTCGCCGTACGACGGGCCGTCGTACTTCTTCTTGGTGGGACGGTCGTCGAGCGGGGGTGCGTCGGTGTCCGAGTCGCTGTCGCTGTCCCAGCCGGCGGCGCGCTTCGGCATGCCGCGGGTCTCGGTGTCCTGGCTGGTGTTCGGCGCGGTGTCGGTGTTGGTCGTGGTGTTGGGCGCCGGGTTCGTGCTGCTCGGCGGGGTCCAGCCGGGCGGGGGTGGCACGGTGGCGGGTCCGGCCGGGTTGATCGTGGTGTCGGGCACCATGACCTGGCTGTTGGCGGTGCGTTCGATCAGCCACAGGTGGCGCGGCCGGATGCCGGGGTCTGGCAGGTGGACGTCGGCGCCCATCAGCCCGCCGTCGTTCTGGTGGACGCCGGAGTTGGTGTCGTGCTGCTGGAAGACCCGGCTGGAGTCCTTGTACTCGTCGGGAATGCCGAGGTAGTGCAGCGTCTCGTGGGCCAGGACCTCCTGGCTGGTGTCCGGGTTCCAGTGCGTCTGGTCGACGTTGGGGTTGTTCGGGTCGACCTTGATGCTGGTGTGGGCGTCGGCCTTGTTGTCGGTGAACTCGAGGTTGAGGTGGAACTGGTCACCGCTCGGGAGCCGGAAACCCTGGTTCAGCAGGTTGTTCACGCCGGCGGTGGCGTTGTCCTTGACGTGCTGCACGACGTCCGGGCCGACGTCCGCGGCAGGGTCGACGTGCACCTTGACGGTGTACTCCTGCACGAAGTTGCCCGGGGTCGTCTCGATGCGGCGCAGGTCGTAGTTGATGAGCCCCTGGTAGGACTTGATGTTCGACGGCGTGCTGTCGGTGCGGACGTCGTGGACGACCACGTCGACGGTGCGGACGTCGGTGTCGTTGCGGCGATCGGCCCAGGTGCTGCGGTCGGCCGGGTTGTCCGGCTGGGACCAGTCGGCGGTCTTGGCCGGGTCGTGCCGCCACGACTCGTCGGTGAGGACGTCCTTGCCCCGGTGGGATTCCGGGGTCGGCGGGGTCATCGCCGGTGGGGCGCCGCCGCTGCGGACCTGCTTCGGTGCGTCGGTCTTCGTGTCGGTGTTCGGGTTCGTGCTCGAAGCGGGTGGTGGCGGCGGGGTGTCCCTGGTCGGTGCGGGACGGTTGTCGCCGGTGTTGTTCTGCGCGGAGGCGTTGTTGTCCGCGGCCGTGTTGGTGTCGGTGTTGGGGCTGCCCTCGCGGACGGCGTCGCCCAGCACCTCGTAGCCGGTGGTGGTGCCGGGCGGGGTGTTGTGCTCCCGGTGGGGGCGGTCCTGCTCGAACGTGGCCGGGTTCTGGTCGAGGATCTTGTACGACCCGTACTCGGCGAGGTCGTCGAAGACCTCCTTGCGGAACGCGTCGCCGAGCGGGTTGTCCTTGGTGATCGGGAACGCCTCGAAGCGGCTGGCCCACTGCTGCCGGTCCGCGGCGCGGCCGGTGTCCCAGACCGTCTCCCAGACGGCCTCCTTGAACGACCCCGGCTTCGCGGCGGCGTCGACCGTCTTGCCGAGGTTGGCGGTGTCGATGTCCTGGTGCATCGCGAACGCGTGCACGTTCGCGTCCGATCCCTTGTGGTCGCTCAGGTACTGCTGCAGCTGGTGCTGCGCCGACACCAGCGACAGACCGCCCTGCGTGTAGTCGATCAGCACCACGTTGCGGTCCGGGGGCAGATTCCCCAGGAACTCGTCGAAGTGGGCGTTCAGCATCTCCTGCTGCTGGGGCGTCAACGGATCGACCTTGCCGCCGTGTGCCGCGTACGACGGGGCGAGGATCGAGTTCGGGTCCGAGGGCGGCGGCCGGAAGTTCGACAGCGGGATGGACACCGCGTCGTGACCTTGGTTCTGCAGCGCGGCGACCACGGCGGCCGGACTGCGACCCAGGCCGACATAGGCGAAGTCGCTCGGCGGGTACCGGTTGGTGATGTGGTTGGCCACGTCGTTCACCGCGTCGACCAGGTGCTGCTGGCCCTGGATGTGCTTCTCGCGGGCCAGGCCCATCAGCTCGTTGTGGAAGTCCGCGGCGTTGTTGATGCCGTACGACTCGGGCTTGCGGTTGCCGCCGCCCACCTCGGGGTCGTAGAGCAGCGGCATGATCGACTCGTTGACGCCGCTGTTCGCCGGCACGTCGATCCCGCTGTCCGCCAGCCACTGCTTGGCCATGTACGGCGTCAGGCCGATCGTGGTGTCAGCGTCGACGTGGATGCCGACGAACTCCGACGGCTGGTTCGGCAGGTACTTGAACCCGTCCGGCGTCACCTGCCAGCGCGAGTCCTGCCTCGGGTCATCGGCCTTGTAGCTCTCGATGCGCTGCTCGACCGTCTGGTCCGAGGCGTCCTCGTAGACGGAGTCGGTGTCCGAGCCGCTGTCGGACTGCGCCTGGTTCGAACGCGACGGTGCGTTCGGGCCGGGGCTCGGTACCGGCGCCACGACGACGTCGGGTGCGGCGGTGGTGTTCGCCGTGGTGTTGGTGCTGGGCGACGTCGAGGGAACGTTCGCCGCGGGGGCCGGACGCGTCTTCACGCCCGAGTCGCCGGGGTTGGGCGTGGTGGTGGGCGGCACGTTCGGCGCTGGGTTCGGCGCCGGGTTCGGCGACGGCGTGTTGACCGGCGGGCTGCTGGGGGTCGGCGCCGGGTTCGCCGGCGGCACGTTGGTCGCCGCGTTGGGCGCGGGTGCGTTGACCGGCGGCGTGTTCGGGTTGGGCGCCGGGGACGGCGTTGTGGCCGGCGGCACGTTGGTCGCCGCGTTGGGCGCGGGTGCGGGCGAGACGTTCGGCGTCGGCATGGCCGGTGCCGGTCGCGTCTGCGCGGGTGACGTGTCCGCCTTGGGCGGTTGGGTGTTGGGTGCCGTGTCCGGTTTGGGGGAGGGCGTGTTCGCCGGAGGGACGTTCGACGGCGTGTTGGCGCTCGGCGTGGGCGACGGCGTTGCGGGCGGTGGCATGTTGGGTGCCGGGTTGGGCGCAGGTGCGTTGACCGGCGGCGTGCTCGCGTTGGGCGCGGGCGTGTTGGCCGGCGGTGTGCTCGGGTTCGGCGATGGTGTGTTGGCGTTGGGCGCGGGTGCGGGCGAGACGTTCGGCGTGGGTGTGGCCGGTGCGGGCCGCGTCGGCGCGGGTGCGGTGTCGGCCTTTGGCGGCTGCGTGGACGGCGTCGTGTCCGGCCTGGGGGACAGCGTGTTCGCGGGCGGAACGTTGGCCGTGGGTGCGCTCGTCGGAGGCGTGTTCAGGGGCGGCGCGGCTGGGGCCGGGCGCGACTGGGTGGGTGGTGCGGTGTTCGTGTTGGGGCCCGGAGTGTTCGGGGTGGGCGCGTTCGGGCTGGGCGTCGATGCCGGCGGCGTCGTCGACGACGGCGGCGGTGAGAGTGGGGTCGGCTTCGGGGCCGGGGGTGGGGTCGACGGCGAGGTGCCTGGGGCCCTGGAGATGGTGTTGTCGGGGGTGGGGGGTTTGGGCGCGTCGAACATGCCCTTGCCCGGGCTCGTGGGCGGGGACGTGAACTTGCTGCCGCCGCGTTCGGACGTGCCTGCGCCGGGGTTCGCTCCGCCCGGTGCCATTGGCGGGGCGGCGGCGGGTGCGGCTGCTGCGGGAGGTGTGGCCCCTGGGGTGATGCCGCCGCGTGGCGGGCTGCTCTGAGGCTGTGTGGTCACCGCGCTCTGCGAGCCGGGGGTTGCGGGAGGCGGAGTGCCCGGGGTTGCCGGAGGCGGGGTGGCGGGGACACCTGGCTTCGGCGAACCCGGAGAGCCCAGAGGTGCCGGCGAGCCCGGAGAACCCGTGGTCGGCGATCCAGGGATGCCTGGCTTGGGCGCAGGCGGGGGAGTCGTGGCCGAGCCGGGTGGGGGCTTGGAGATGGTGCTGTCGGGGGTGCTGGGCTTTGGCGCGTCGAACACGCCCTTGCTGCCGCCTGGGCTGCCGAACTTGTTGCCGCCCCTGTCACCGCCGGTCTGGGCGCCGGGCGCGCCGGGAGCCATGGGCGGGGCCATGCCGGGGGCGACGGGAGGTGGGGTGGCGCCGCGCGGGCCGCTGGTTGACGGGGACGTCACGGCGCTTTGCGGGCCGGGTGGGGTCACGCCGGGCTTGGAGCCCGGGGTGGTCGAGCCGGGTGTGGTTCCGCCTGGCACGGAAGGAATTCCGGGGCCCTTGCCACCTGGCGTGCTGCCGGGCTTCGAGGACGCGGGGGAGCCGGGGGTTGCGCCGCCGATGACCGGGGGTGCCACCACGCCTGCACCAACGGGCCCCTTGGCGCCGCCACTGGAAAGAGGGGCGGCGCCTCCCTTGATGTTCGGCGTGGCGCCGACGGCGGGACCGCCGGGAGTTTTGGCCCCACCGGTCGAGATGGGGCCGGCGCCGCCCGCGATGCTCGGTACGGCACCGACTGCGGGACCACCGGGGCCCTTGGCGCCGCCGGTCGTGATCGGGCCGTTGCCGCCCTTGATGTTGGGTGCGGGGCTGACAGCAGGGCCGCCTGGCGTGTTCACGCCGCCAGCCGACACGGGACCGCCGCCGCCCTTGATGTTGGGCACGGCGCCGACGGAAGGACCGCCGGGAGGCTTGGCCTCGCCGCCGGTGAAGCCGCCGCCGCCCTTGATCGAGCCTGGCCCGGTCACGTTCGGGCCGCCTTGGACGTTGTTGCCCTTGGTGTTGACGCCGCCGCCGGTGATCGTGCCGGGGCCGGACACCTTGGGGCCGCTTTGGACGTTGTTGCCCTTGGTGTTGACGCCGCCGCCGGCGATGGAGCCGGGGCCGGACACCTTGGGGCCGCCTTGGACGTTGTTGCCCAGCGTGGTGTTGGCCGCGCCGGGTGGTGGCTTGGCGTTGGTGGAGGTGTCGAACGAGCCGAAGGTCTTCTGCTGGTTCGCGTCGGTCTGGACGAACGTCTGGTGGGTGGCCTTGAGGTTCGCCTGGACGTCGGTGAACGCCTTGGCGCCCTTGTCGGCCTGGGAGACGGCGTTGTCGTTGGACGCGTTGAGCGCCGGTACCGCGAACAGGCCGATCGGGCCCAGCGCGTTGCCGCTGAAGTTCAGGCCGCGCAGGCCGCTCGAGATGCTCGCCAGCCGGGACCCCAGGTCCCCTGCCTTGCTCTGCAACCCCTGCATCGAGGAGTCGTTCATGGAGAAGCCGCTGTTGCCGGTGGGGAGGTTGCCCCCACCGGTACCCGTGGGCGAGGGGGTGGGCGTCGGGTTCGGCGCCGGGTTCGTGTTCGGCGACGGCGACGGTGCGGGATTGGCGTTCCCCTTGGCCATGAGCGGCTTTTCTCCAGTGCTGCGTCAGAACAAAGCAGGGTTGGCAGGGTCCCGGCTGGGGACTACTCCGACGGCCTGGTGGACCGCTCGTGGATCACGGCCGGGCGGAGCGGCTGGACCGGGGCGCCGCCGGACTGGGCGGTCGTCTCGTAGGCCGCGGCGCGCTGGAGCGGTTCGGAGGCCTCGACCGGGGCCGAGTGGGCCGTGTGCGCCTGGAGCGGGTTGTGGTTCTCCCTCGTCGGCTCGAGAGCCTCGAAGGTGTGCGACATCTGGGTCCGCGCGAGAGGCTCGAACGCTGCCGCCTGTTGCAGCGGCTCGGCCGGGGTGGCCTCGACGCTGCTGTACATCTCCCGCGCCTGCATCGGCTGGACCGGCGTTCCCGCCGTCATCGAGACACCGGACGCCACGGTCGAGTCCGAAGCCGCCGCCATGCGATGTGCCGCCTGGAACGGCTCGGCCTGGACGGCCTCTACGCGGTGCGCCGTCTGGAACGGCTGCAACGGCTCGGCCGCGACCACACGCTCCGTGGCCTGCATCGGCCGCAACGCCTGCATCGGCTCGGCGACGTGCATCGGCTCGGACGCGGCCATCCGCCTCACCGCGTGCATGGGCTCAGCCTCAACCGTGTTCATCTGAGCCCGGGAGAGGGCCTGCATGGTGGGCGCTTCCGCCTGGACCGTGCCGACACGGGCGTTGGCGACCGCGTTGGGTGCGGAAGCCGTAGCGGTACCGCCACCACCGGACTGGTTGTTCGCCACCGCCTCGTCGATCTTCTTGTCGACGCCGTTCGAAGCCTTCCAGCCCTCGTAGCCGATCTCGGCGACGTCGGCGGAGTTCTCGAAGCGCTCCCAGCCCTTGCTGATCTTCGCCATGATGTCGTCGAGGTCGCCGATCCGCTTCATCTGCCGGCCGAGGGCGGCGACGACGCGGGCCACGCGGGCCGCGATGTTCGTGCCCAGCGCGACCGCCTTGCCGACCGCGAAGCCGATGAAGGCGGGGATCGAGGCACCGAACGTCGGGATCATCGTGGCCGCCGCGATCAGCGCACCGCCGATCAGCGAACCGATCAGCTGGGCGATCAGGTCGCGGACGATGTCGCGCAGGACGGTGACCAGCATGCCCATGATCGCGACGATCTTGGCCTTGGTCTCGACGGCGCTGGCGAGCTCGTCCAGCTCCTGCGACATGCCGTCCATCGACGCCTTGAAGCGCTCGGACGACGTACCGGTCCAGCCGTCGAACGTCGCCAGCCCGTTCTTGTGGTCCTCGGCCAGCACCCGCAGCTCGGCCGCGCGCGCCTTGGTGGCCTCGACGTTGGCCTGGATCTCCTCCGGGTTGCCCATCAGCTGGTTCAGGGCGTCGCGGAGGAACGACACGTGCTCGATCAGCCAGCCGACACCGGCGCCGATGATGCTGCCCAGCGGGTCGATCGCCAGCATCACCGTGGCCGAGGCCGCGCCGATCGCGTTGAACGTGATGTCGAGTGCCTTCTCGGCCTCGGACTCCGCGTCCTTGCTGATGCCGTCGATCAGGCTGCCGTAGGCCTCGATGAACAACGAGCCCTTGAGCTTGTTCTCCTCGGTGATGTTCATCCCGGGAGGAGACGGGAGTGGGGTTTGGGGAGCGGTCATCGCTGTGTCCTCACCAGGGCTGGTTGTCGTCGTCTTCGTCGTCGTCCGCGCGGCGTCGGCCGCGGACGGGCTGCGGCTGCGGGGCTGCCGCCGGCCTGCTCACCGGGGGAGCCGGAGCGGGTTCCGGCTCGTCGTAGGAGTCGATCTCCTCGTAGGGCTCGGTCTCGTCGACCTCCTCGTCGGACGGGATCGAGTCGGACACCATCTGGTACGCCTCGGTGCCCTCACCGAGCGGCTTGAAGATCTCGAGGACCTTCTCCGCCGCCTGCTTCTGGGCGTGCCGCGCGGTCTCCAGGATCACGGCGGTGAGCCGGGCGGAGCCCAGCTCGACCGCGCGGTGCCCGAGAACGAGGTTCTGCAGGCCGCCGTTGGGGCCCACGGTCACCGTCACCGAACCGTCCTTCGACGTGACGGTCGCGGTGGACGCGGCGAAGTTCTCCTGCAGGTCCTCCGACTTCTTCTTCAGGTCGGCCAGCTTGGCCTCGTACTCTTCGACCCACTGAGTGGGATTCGCGGGATTCACACGTTCCTCCGGCGGCGGCGGTTCAACTGCGACCAACGCGTTTTCACGCGAGCACAGCGTCGATTCGGGTGGCGATGCGGTCGTTGTCGGTCGGCGAGAGGCTCAGCCAGCCGTCCGAGTTGACCATCAGGTAGCGGCCCTGGTGGGTGTCGAACCAGTTGATCACGACACCGGAGCGCGCCCGGCCGCGGGTGACGCCGAACTGGCCGCCCGCGACGCGGTTCGCCGCGAGCTCACCGAACTGCTTCGCGTCCTGAGTGGACAGACCGGCCCGCTGCAACGCGGCCCGGTCGTCCATCTCGTCATCGGCCGCTCCCCACGGGTCTTCGGCGTCGTCCTCCTCCGACTCCTGGAGTGCGACGGCCTCCTGCAACGTCTCGACCCGCACGTTCACCGCGGTGCCGGGGCCGGGCTCACCGTCGGGCAGCACCCGCACGATCTCGCGGGCGAGGCCGGTCTCCCGGATCGCCAGCAGCCCCACCCGGTCGTTGTCGATGATCGCCAGCACGGCCCGCTCGCCGTTGGAGACGGCGAGCGCCCGCACGGTCCGGTCCAGCCCGGCGACCGCGTCCACGGACACGTCGTGGTCGTCGAGCAGCCGCAGGTACTCCTCCAGCCGGTGGTTGTCGGCCAGGCCGCGGTGCCGAAGCTCGTCGAGCGTCTTCTCGCGCAGCACGCGGCGGTCCTGCTCGGTGTCGCCCTCGCTCGGCACGTCCAGCGGGTAGGGCATCCGGCCGAGCCGCAGCTCGTGCCACAGGACGTCGAACTCGCGGGGCGACAACAGGAACTCGGGGGTGATCACGAGGCGTCGGGGCCCTTCTTCCTGGGCTTCGCGCCGCCGATCACCGACGGGGGCAGGTTCTCGCCGGGGACCTCGAACAGGTCGCCGCCCATGATGTAGCTGGCGGACCGGTGTTCCTTGTCCTCCTCGCCCCTGCCACCGGCAGCGGGAGCGCCGCCCATCGGCGCGCCGGCCATGCCGGCACCGGCCGCGGCGGCCGCGCCGGGACCCGCCATGCCGATCGGCATGCCGGGACGGGCCTGGCCCTGCACACCGGCCGTGCCACCCGGCTGCATCGCGCCACCGGCGCCACCGGCACCGGCCGCGCCGCCACCGAAGCCGCCGCCACCACCCGCGGCGCCGAAGTTCGGAATCGCGCCGGGCTTCATGCCCGACGAGGCACCGCCGCCACCACCGCCGCCGCCGCCCGGACCACCGGGCACACCGGTTCCCGTCGTCATTCCCTTGGGCGAGTTCGGGTTCTGCGGCGTGTAGTTCGGGTTCGGGATGTCCCTGCCGACCACGGGAACCTTCGGGATGTTCGTGTTCGGCCGCTGCGTGCCGGACGGGCCCGTGCCGGTGTACGGCGTGCCGCCCGTCGGGAACTGCGGCGTGTAGTTGCTGCCGCCACCGCTGGTGTACGTGGTGCCGGGGCTGGGCGGCGGTGTGTAGCCGGGAGCCGTCGGCGTGTACGTCGCGGCCGCCGCGCTCGTGTTGCCGGGGTTGTAGTTCGGCATCTGCGGCGTGTAGCTGCCGCCTCCTCCGCCACCACCCGCGCTGGGCGGTGGGGTGTAGCCGGGCGCGGACGGCGTGTAGGCCGCGGCGGCGGGCGTGTTGACGCCGGTGCCCTGCGGCGAGCCTCCGGTCGGCGCACCGGCGGGAGCGGGCGCGGTGGCCGTCGCGGCACCACTCGCGGCGGCGTGCGTGGACATGAGGCCCTCGGCACCGTTGAGCGTGGGCGCTCCGGCCGCGCGAGGCAGCGCCAGCACGGGCTCCTCGATCCGGCCGGTGGTCGGGTTGAACGGCGGCTTGAAGACCGGCACCGACGTGTCGATCTGCCGGGAGCTGTTCTCCATGTTGGTCATCACGGAGACCGCCTGGTCGTGCGCGGCGCGCGACGCGTTGTTGGCCGCCGCGATGTCGGCGGAGGCCAGCACGAACGCGGGTGTGCCCGGCTGGGACAGCGCGGCGGCGGCCTTGTTCCAGTCGAACTGGATCGGCGCCGGCATCTGCGCTCGCGCGTTCTCCATCACGCGGCCCTGCTCGGCGACCTTGTTGCCGACCTCGACGGCGGTGCGGGCGGTCTCGTCGACCCACGTCCCGAGCTTCTTCATCGCCTCACGGGCGGCTTCGGCGGCGGCACCCGTCCACTTGGACTCCGACGCGGTGATGACCGCGTTGATCGTGCGGGCGGCCTCGGTCAGCTCGGAGCCGTACTTGCCCCACTCGGAGCTGATCTGGCCTGCCTGACCGGGATCGTTGTTGTTGTGCACAGCGGCGTAGAGCTCTTGGTGCGAGCGTGCCGCCCAGTTCTGGGGGTCCGTCAGGACGGGCTTGTTCTCGAACTCGCTCGGGTCGGTCTCGGGGGGCATGACCGGCTCGCCTCTCGCGTCGATGGAGTCAGCTGGATCCGAGCCGGGATCAGCTGTTCATGATCTTCTTCAGTTCGGTCTGCTGGTCCTCGTCGAGGCGGGTGAAGTTCTCGATCGCCTCGACGATCGAGTTCTTCGTCTGTTCCAGCACCGTGCGGTACGCGGTCATGACGCTGACGAACGAGTACTGCTCACCCTCGGCCCGGTGGGTGAACTTGTCGCGCATGGCGTCGCCGATCGGGTTGGCGCCCAGCGGTGCGGGACGGGCGATGCTGGTGTTGGCGTGTTCGATCCACGCGTCGACCTGGTCGATCTGAGCCTGGAACTGCTTGCGGAGCTCTTCGCCCGCGGTCGGGTCGAGTTGCACCTGACCCGAGCTGACGGTGTCGCGCAATGCGACAGCGTCGTTGTCACCGACGATGTACATGCGTGCAGTATCAAGTAGCTTCATGTACATCGCGCACTTTCCACGCCGCGGGTAACCAATTGAGACTCGCGTTCACAATCCGTTGCGGCGCAGTGAAACGGGCCACCGCCGGGTTGACGACCTGTGATCGTAAAGATCGTTTCCCCAGGTTGTGAGAGCGCTCTCGATCCAGTGCCCGAACGGGCATCCGACCTCTGTTCACATCACCGGATCGGGCCTTGACCGGGGTTCTGTGTGGCCTAAATCACACGCGTCTCGGATCGGTTCTTAGGCTTGTCTTGATCTCGATTCCGCAACGGCGAGTGTTACCGATCCGAGTGATTCCAACCGATGAGACGAATTCGGGCGCACACCGGAGTGCGCGCCCGAATGATCAATGACAAATATTGTCCGGTTCCGGGAATGTCAGGCGAGAACGGTGTCGATTCGGGTGGCGATGCGGTCGTTGTCCGCGGGGGAGAGGCTCAGCCAGCCGCCGGAGTTGACGACGAGATAGCGGCCCTGACGGGTGTCGAACCAGTTGATGACGGCGTCCGCGCGCTGACGGCCGTGCATCACGCCGAACTGGCCACCCGCGACCCGGTTGGAGGCGAGCTCACCGAGCTGGCGTGCGTCCTGTGCGGACAGACCGGCGCGCTGCAGCGCCCGGGTGTCGTCGAGATCGTCGTCGGCCGCGCCCCACGGGTCGTTCGACTCCTCCTCAGGCTCGGCTTCCTGCAACGCGGCGGCCTGCTGCAACGTGTCCGCTCGCACGGACATCGCGTTGCCGGGACCGGGTTCGCCCTCGGGCAGCACGCGCACGATCTCGCGGGCGAGACCGGTCGGCCTGATCTCGGTGAGGCCGACGCGGTCGCCGTCGATGATCGCCAGCACGGCGCGGTCACCGCTGGAGGCCGCGAGCGCCCGCACGGTGCGGTCCAGCCCCAGCACGGCGTCCACGGACACCTCGTGGTCGTCGAGCAGCCGCAGCAGGTCCTCGAGCCGTTCGTCGTCGGCCAGTCCGCGGTCGCGCAACCGGGCGAGCGTCTGGTGCTGCAGGGTCCTGACCTCCTGCTCGGTCGCTCCCTCGCTGGGCACGTCCAGCGGATAGGGCATCCGTCCGAGCCGAAGCGTCCGCCACAGCACCTCGAACTCACGCGGCGACAGGAGATATTCGGGCGTGATCACGACAGCAGTATCGGGGACGGCACGGGGAACTGGCCGCAACCGGCCCGGATCTGCACCCGGACGAGCCTCACATCGGTGTGTACGTGACCGGTGGGGTGAACTTCGGGCGGGTGCGGCGGCCGTTGCCCGTGACCAATGCCTTGGACGACGTGCTGGCCGCCTGCGAGATGAACGGCGCCGAGCTGCCGGTGGACCACGGGTATCCGGCCCGGCTGGTGGTGCCGGGGTGGGTCGGGATCGCGAGCATCAGGTGGCCGGGGTCGGTGGAGGTGTCGGAGACTTCGCTGCATTCGCCGTGGGATACGGAGTTCTACCGGTTGCTCGGACCCTCCTGTCCGGCGACGACCAGCCGGACGAGTCGCCGTACAACACGCGGGGCTACCTCTTCGGCGCGGTCGTGAAGCTCCGGTGACGGTGGTCTGAGTCAGGCGCTTTCGCGCACGACGAGGGTGGACGGGAAGAACGTGACGCGGTCGGTGCCACCGCGGTCGAGCACGGCTCGTGCCGCCGCCGCGGCGATGTCCTCCACCGGGTGCGTGGACGTGGTGAGCGCCGGACGGCTGAGAGAGGCGAACGCGATGTCGTCGAACCCGGCGACCGCCACGTCACCCGGCACGTCGACGCCGAGCGCGTGCAGTCCGTCGAGGACACCCAGCGCGGTGAGGTCGCTGAGCGCGAACACCGCGTCGGTGTCCGGCCAGTGCGCCATGATCTCGGCGGCGGCCGCGGCACCGCGAGCGGCCGTGAAGTCACCGGGAACGACCCTGGTCTCGCCACCGATGTCCCGCATCACCCTGGTGTAGGCCTCGACGGCACGATCGCCGCACGGCAGCCATGACGGCCCGGTGACCATGGCGATCCGGCGCCGGCCGGTGCTCACCAGGTGGCGCACGACTCCGTCGGTGCCGGTGCGGTTGTCCACGTCGAACGACGGCACGTGACGCGTGCCCACCCCGATCGCGGCGACCCGGCCGCGCAGGTCCCGCGGCACCGTCTCCAGCGCCGGTCGCGTCGGGTTGACCACCAGCAACCCGCCGAGCCCGCGCCTGCCGGCCAGCGCGGCGAGTGTGACCGGCTCGTTCAGGGGTAGCCAGTGCAGGGAGACGCCGACCTCGCGCTCGGCGGCGATGTGCGCGGCCGTGGTCAGGACGCGCCCCACGTAGGGGTCGTCGAGCACGGCGGCGGTGTGGCCGATGACGGCGATGGCGAGACGGGTACCGCTGCGGGAGGCCAGTGCGCGGGCGGCGGCGTCCGGCACGTAACCCAGCCGGGTCACGGCGGCGGTGACCCGGTCGCGTGCCTTCGCGGACGCCGGGCCCTGACCGGTGACCACACGTGAGGCCGTCGCTCGTGACACGCCTGCGGCCCGTGCCACGTCATCCAGTGTCGCGCTGCGTTCTCCCGTCATCTCCACAGTATTGCGGTGGAAGCGCTTCCATGTGTGGGGTATGTATTCCGTATCGAGAAAGGGGGACCTGGATGACGGTCACGTCGCCGCGCCGCGAGGTCCGGGCCGCCGCAGCGGGGGTGGCGGTCACGTTCGGACTGAACGGCGTCGCCGTGGCGACCTGGTTCGCCCGCGTACCCGCCGCCCGCGACGCGCTCGGCCTGTCCGCGGGCGCGCTGGGCTTGCTGCTGTTGTCGATTTCCGCGGGCGCCTTCCTGGCGATGCTCACCGCGGGCGAGGTCACCCACCGGCTCGGAGCCCGGCGCACGGTGTGCGTGTCGGCGGTGGTGGTCTCGGCAGGTCTCGGAGTGGCGGGTGCCGGCATCGGAGCCTTCCCGTCGGTCGCGCTGACGGCGATCGGCATCTTCGTGCTGGGCTACGGCTCCGGCACCTGTGACGTGGCGATGAACGTCGAGGCAGCGGAGGTGGAGCGCGCTCTCGGTAAAACGGTGATGCCGCGCTTCCACGCCATGTGGAGCCTCGGCACCGTGGCCGCCGCGGGCCTCACCTCCCTGGTGGCGTGGGCGGTCCTGCCGGTGACCACGCACCTGGTGCTCGTGGCGGTGGTGGTCGCGGTCGGCTCGTTGCTGGCGGCGCGGACGTACCGGTTCGGCGGCGACGCGGAGCACGGTCGCGGCAGCGGGGTCATGGCCGCGTGGCGGGAACCTCGCACGCTGCTGGTCGGCATGCTGGTGCTGGTGCTCGCGTTCACCGAGGGCACCGCGAACGACTGGGTGGCGCTCGCGTTCATCGACGGCCACTCGTTCGACCCGGCGATGGGCGCGGCGGTGTTCGGCGTGTTCGTCACGACCATGACGTTCGGCCGGATCTTCGGCACGATCGCGCTGGACCGGTGGGGGCGGGTGCCGGTGCTCGTCATCACGATGCTGCTGGCCGCTGCCGGTGTGGGGCTGGCGGTGTTCGGCGGGTCGCCGGTGGTGGCGGTCGCTGGTGTCGCCGTGTGGGGGCTTGGTACCGCGCTCGGGTTCCCGGTCGGGATGAGTGCCGCTGCGGACGATCCTGCTCGCGCGGCTGCTCGGGTGAGTGTTGTCGCGGTGATCGGTTACACGGCGTTTCTCGCCGGGCCGCCGGTGGTCGGGTTTCTCGGTGACGAGGTCGGGGTGTTGAGGGCTTTGCTCGTGGTTCCGTTGCTGTTGCTGCCGGCGCTGGCGTTGGTGCCCGCTTTGCGGCCGCCTGAGTCTCGTTAGGTGCGATGTGCGCGCACCACACACACGGCGTCGGCCGGGTTCCCCCAGTTTCAATCCTAGAACTCGGGACCGACAGTTGGGCGAGGCGCGGGCAGGGGTGTGAAGATCGAGCGGTGACTGTCTCCGCGTGGGCACCCCTGCGCCGCAGTGCCTTCAGGGCGCTGTGGCTCGCCCAGTTCGCCTCCAACATCGGCACCTGGGCGCAGACCGTCGGCGCCCAGTGGCTCATGGGTGACCTCGGCGGCTCGGCCCTGCAGGTCGCGCTCGTCCAGACGGCCACCACGCTGCCGGTGTTCCTGCTGGTCGTGCCGTCCGGCGCGCTCGGCGACATCCTCGACCGCCGCCACGTCCTCATGTCCGGTCAGGCACTGATGCTGGCGGGCGCGGCGGGGCTGATGCTGCTCGCGGGCACCGACAGGGCGACGCCGTCGACCCTGCTCGGGTTGCTTGCGCTGATGGCCGTAGGTCAGGCGCTGTCGATGCCGTCCTTCCAGGCCATCCAGCCGGAACTGGTGGGGCGCGAGGAGATCCCGCAGGCCGCGCTGCTCAACGGCGTCAACATGAACGTCGGCCGCGCCATCGGGCCGGCGCTCGGCGGGCTGCTCATCGCCCTGGCGGGGCCGGAGGCGACGTTCGCGTTCAACACCGTGTCGTTCCTCGGCGTGCTGATCGTGCTGGGGCGGTGGCGGAGGCCGTCGGACAACCGTCCACTCGGGACGGAGCACATCGCCACCGCGATGAGGACCGGGGCGCGGTACGTGGCGAGCTCGCCGTTGTTCCGGCGGGTGCTGACGAGGCTTTCGCTGTTCATCGTGTTCGGCAGCGGGTTGTGGGCGCTGCTGCCGGCCATCGCGCGCGGGCCGCTCCGGCTCGACGCCAGCGGGTACGGCGTGTTGCTCGGCAGTGTGGGCGCCGGGGCGATCGGTGGCGCGTTCGTGGTGCCGAAGTTGTTGCAGCGCATGAGCAAGAACCGGATGGTGCTGTTCGCGACGTGGCTCTACGCGGCGGCCACCAGTACCGCGGTGCTGACGGAGAACTTCGTCCTGGTGATCGTGGCGATGTTGCTGACGGGTGCGTGCTGGATCGCGACGCTCTCGACGTTCAACGCCACCGCGCAGGTGTTGCTGCCGTCGTGGACGAGGGCTCGTGCGCTCGCCTACTACCAGCTGATCCTCATGGGCGGACAGGCGCTGGGCGCGGTGGTGTGGGGTGTCATCGCGGACGCGTACGACCTCAGAGTCGCCATGATCGTGCCCGCGGTGGCGATGGCGGTGGCGGTGCTCGTGGCGACGAAGTGGTTGCCGCTGCTGGACCGCCCGCTCGACGTCAGCCCGGCGACGTACTGGGAGGCTCCACCCGAGATCGACGACACGGACGCCGGGCCGGTGCTGGTCACCGTGGAGTGGCCGGTGGCGAGGGAGAACGAGGACGAGTTCGTCGCCGCCATGCAACGGGTCGGGCGGGCGCGCAGGCGCACCGGCGCCACGATGTGGGGGTTGTTCCGCGACACGGAGAAGCCCGAGACGTTCCTGGAGACGTTCACGGTGGCGACGTGGCAGGAGCATCTGCGGCAGCACCTCGAGCGCGGCACGGTCGTGGACCGGCAGAACCAGGAAGCCGCACGTGCGCTGGCCAAGGACGACCCGCACGTGCGGCACCTGATCTTCGCCGAGCCCAGGAAGCCCGGCTAGGCGTTGTACGCCTCGACGGTCACGCGAGGTTGCTCCGACGTGAGATCGCGCTTGTGCCACGACAGCGTCACCGAGCGGGTCTCGCCGGGCAGCAGCCACAGGTAGTTGTCGCTGTAGAAGGTCGGCAGCACCCGCTCGCCGGATCGCCTGTCGCGCAGCCCGAGACGGGTCATCGCCGCGACGACCGAGCCCGTGTTGCGCACCTTCACGGTCAACCGCCGCCGGTCGCCGTCACGACGCGTGCTGCCGACGTCGACGGAAAGCCTGGTACGACCGGAGGAGTTCAGGGCCTGCAGGTCCGACGGCGTCCGGTAGCGCCAGTAGGTGTTCTCGGACAGCAGACGGTCACCGTCGAGCAGCCGCAGCCGCACGAGGTGCAACGGCGACGCGTGCGGGGTCACCTCGAAGAGCTGAGCCCGCCCGGACGCGTCGACCTCCACGTCCGCCTTCTGCGTGCTCAGCACGGCGCCGGACAACGAGAGAACGGTCGCCTCGACGCGGCCGCGCAGGACATCGGTGGTGTGGTTGAGGACCGAGACCTGCCAGGTGTCCAAAGAGGCCTGGACGTGCAACGGTTCGCACGCCTTCTTCGCACCGAAGTACGTGCCGTTGACGTCCATGTCGTAGTCGTAGGTCTGCCACACCGTGGAGTGCCAGGCCGGGTGCGACATCCACAGCAGCAGAGCCGAGGCGTCGTCCCACAGGTTGGCGTTCCAGGCCTCGAACATCGCGCGCATGTTCTCGTAGTTCACGAACTGCGCCTTGCGGCAGAACTCGTCCAGGCCGGTGGAAGCGCCGAGGCGGGCGTCGATCGCGGCCTGGTAGAGCTGCGGGCGCTGGTTGCCGTTCGTGCACCAGTCGTGGGCGTACCAGACGTCACCGATCGGCCAGGCGACCTCGGAGCCGACGAGGTTGCGCATCGTCTCGGCGACCGGGACCGTCGGCATGCCGATCTCGGTGTGGAAGCCGAAGTTGAACGTGTCGTAGGTGTTGGGGTCGAAGTACTTCTGAGGTTCGACCCAGTAGTACGGGCCGTGGCCGGAGACGCTGCCGTCGGCGGAGTGGCTCTGGTAGTGGACGTCGCCGTGCTGCTCGGCGATGATCTTGCGCAGGCCCGCGTCGGTGTTCGGGGGCGGGGAGGCCTCGTTGGCGCCGCACCACACCACGATGCTCGGGTGGTGGCGGTACCTCATCACCGTGTCGCGGGCCGTGTCGAGGTAACCCGGGATGTCGTCGGGGAAGTAGCCGACCACCCAGAAGTCGTTCCACACCAGGATGCCGTGCCGGTCGCAGGCCGCGTAGAACTCGTCGCGGTTGCTGGCGCCGATCCAGTTGCGGATCATCGTGAAGTTCATGTCGCGGTGCAGCGCGATGACGTTGTCCATGCGCTCGGCCGGCATGCGGCGCAGGAGCTCGTCGAAGCCCCAGTTGCCGCCGCGGCAGAAGATCGGCACGCCGTTCACCCGGATCTTCAACGGCTTCGGGGCGTTGCTGACCTGCTCGACCTCGCGCCAGGTCTGGCCGTCGTCGGAGACGTGCACCTGGTACAGCGACGCGTAGGCGCGTTCCCAGGAGATCACGACCTTGCTGAACGACACCTTGGCGCCGAGGTCGACCTGGACCCACTCGTTGTCGCGGTACTCCGACGACCAGCGGGTCCCGGGGTCGCCGTCGACGACGTTCGGCGCCTTGTTCCACTCGTTGTCGAATGAGGACGCGGTGGCCACCTCGCCGCGCGCGAGGTCCGTCTCACCGTCCACGATGGACAGCGACCACATCGACACGCCCCAGCCGGTGGCCCTGCGCAACGCCGTGACCCGCACGTGCTGTGCGGTCTGCGGACCGAGGTCGACGACCTGGGTGGCGGCGTTCTGCCCGGGCGGGAACTCGATCGGCAACTCGTGCTCGTAGGAGAACTCGCGGATGCCGAAGTGTGTGGTGCGCTTGTCGCTCTCAGCACCGTTCGCGGTCACGGTCAGGACCGTCTCGTGCAGGTACGGGTCGCCGTAACCGTTCGGCCACCACAGCTTCGGGTCGGCCATGGTGTGCGTGCCGAGAGCGACTTCCGACGTCCCGGGCGGCAGCGTGACGGCCTTCGCGAGCTTCACGCCGGAGAACGCCGCCTGCACCGTGACCGGCAGGGGAGATGTGCCGGTGTTGCGCACGGGCACGCTGATCGCGATGCCGGCGGATTTGTGGTCGGACGACAACGTTGTCACGATGTGCGGATCGCCGATGACCGCGTCACCGGTGGCGCGCAGCCGGATGTGGTCCCAGATCCCGGTGCCGCGGTCGCGCACGGCGGGCATCCAGTCCCAGCCCGAGATGCACAGGTAGGTGGGGGAGTCGAGGTAGAGCTTGCCCGAGTTCGGGAACGCGCCGCCGTCGCTGCCCTTGTCCGTCGGGCTGCCGGGGTGCGCCATCGGGTTGAGCCGCAGCGCGAGCACCTGCTCGCCGGAGGCGTTCAACGCCGGCGTGATGTCGAACGCGCCGCGGACGAACGGGTTGGTGACGTCGCCGATCCTGGTGCCGTTGAGCCAGATCTCGGCGTGCTGCATCACGCCGTCGAGCTCCAGCCACACCCTGCGGCCGGCGAAGCTCCTGGGCAGCGGGAACGCGCGGCGGTACCACCAGGAGTGCCGCGACAGGGCCTCCGGGATCTTCATGTTGTGCATGGCGGCCACCGGGTCCGGGAAGCGGCCCTGGTCGACCAGCGACGTCAGCACCGTGCCGGGCACCGTCGCGTCGAGCCACCTCGACGTGTCCACACCGGACCTGGCCAGCGCTGCGCCGTCGGCGGTGCCCGCGAAGTCGTCCATCGTGAGGTGCCAGCCGGAGTTCAGCTCCACCGTGTGGTCCGGGCCCGGCTCCAGCGCGGGCACGGTGCCCCTGCTGCGCCAGCCGGTCCAGCCCCCGCACCGCCGGCCGTTGCTCGCGGGTCGTGCCGTAGACCTGGAAACCGTTGAGCCCCAACGGGTTGCCGTTCGACCGGCGCGTGGCGACCAGCCGGACGTAGCGCGCGTCGACCGGTTTCTCCAGCTGGATCCGGGTTTCCGCGCCCTGTCCCTCGTCGGTGCGGTGGACCTCGCGCCACGTCCGGTTGTCGGTGCTCACGTCGACGCGGAACGACAGCGCGGCCGCGGACAGGATCTCCGCGCCGGTCGTGTCGGTGCGCGGCTGGTAGCTGGGCGACGGGACGAACGTCGGATCGCCCAGCTTCGCCTCGAAGACCAGCACGAACGAAGAGACCTGGCAGACCGCCTGCAGGTCCACGACCACCCACTGCGGGTCACCGCCGGCCGCGCGCCAGCCGGAGCCGCGCACGCCGACCTGCTGCAGACCGTCGGTCACGAACTGCGGGGGAGTGGCGGCGTAGGCGGTGGAGGAGGCGGAAACAGGCCGGTTGAGGGCGAGATCGGTCGCCTGCGGGGCCGCCTTCTCCTCGCTCGCGAGTGCTTTGGGGGACAGCGCGACGCTGGCCAGCAGACCGGCGTTCGCGGCGAGGAAGACACGACGAGGAAGCTCGTGCGACATCAACTCTCCACGCGATCGGGCGCCCACGGACAGCTTTGGTGGCTGATCCTTTCGGGGTCAAGAGGACAAGCGAGACAAGATGACAAGGTTGTCCAACGCCTGTCCCATAGTGGCGCCCTATGAGCGGAAGGAATGTTCGGGGCTCCGCGAGCGGTGTGACGCTCCTCAGCACCTCACATCCCCTGCGGAGGACACCGATGCGATTAGCCGTACTCGTCCTGACACTTCTGGCCGGACTCCTGGTCCCTGCGGCAGCGCAGGCGGCACCCGTCCAGGGCGCGCCGAACAGCCCCCTGCTGCCGCCCGAGGTCGCCAGGAACCTCCATCACGCGGCACCCGAGTCGACGATCTACGCGGCCGTCACCGACCACCCGGCCGAGCTGCGCGCGTTGACCCACGTGCTGGACAACTACACCAAGGCCGACGACGCCACCGTGCACGCGGGCATGATCATGCTCTACTACGGCCACAGCCACGCGGACTTCGTGGCCGCGGTGAAGGCCGAGCCGGAGATCCTGCGGGCGCTGCGCCGGTTCGTGGTGCGGCATCTCGGTTTCTTCGGCACCGACCGCGCCTACCTGGTCCACAACGCGACCCGCGAGCTCGGCCGGTTCCTGCAGCACCGCGACATCGCCCCGCGCGTGCGGCCGCTGCTCGCCGGCCTGGCCAGGCGCGGCGACGTCGTCGGCCGCCTCGCGCCGATGTGGGTCGGCGTGGCCGAGATGGCCGACTGGTACGACAAGGCGAACTGCCGCACGTACCGCACCTGCGACTTCCGCGAGCGCATCAACCGCAGGGTGCTCGGCGTCCGGCACACCTGCAGCGCCACCCTGCGCATCCGGGCCCAGCAGCTGACCTCGGACGAGCTCAGCCGGACGTGCACTAGCCTGGCCGGCCAGGACGCGGTCTTCCACCAGATCGCGCGGGATCCCGGCCCGGTCGCCGACGACCTCAACACGACGCTCGAGGTCGTCGTGTTCGACTCCAGCACCGACTACCGCACGTACGCCGGGGTGCTGTTCGGCATCGACACCAACAACGGCGGCATGTACCTCGAAGGTGATCCGGCGAAGGCGGGCAACCAGCCGAGGTTCATCGCGTACGAGGCCGAGTGGCTGCGCCCCGACTTCCAGATCTGGAACCTCAACCACGAGTACACCCACTACCTCGACGGCCGGTTCGACATGTACGGCGACTTCGAGGAGAACATGAAGACCCCCACGGTGTGGTGGATCGAGGGCTTCGCGGAGTACGTCTCGTACCACTACCGGGGCGTGGTCTACGACAGGGCGATCGCTGAGGCGAAACTGCGCACCTACGCGTTGAGCGCGCTCTTCGACACGACCTACGACCACGACGCGAAGCGGGTCTACCAATGGGGTTACCTCGCGGTCCGGTACCTGATCGAGAAGCATCCGGAGGACGTGGCGGTTGTGCTGGCGAAGTACCGCGTGGGTGACTGGGCCGGTGCGCGGGACCACGTGACGCTGGTGATCGGCACGCAGTACGACACCGACTGGCAGGGGTGGCTCGGCACCCTGTCGTGACGACGGCGGGGCGGCTCAGTCCGCTGCGGCGAGCGCCGCCCCGCGCTCCTGCCACCACGACCGGAACACCGGACTCGCGAGCGCCTGCTCCGAGTAGGCACCCAGCACCTCGGCGAACACGCGGCTGGCCTGACGGAAGGTCAGCCGCTCCCGCCGCCAGCAGAACACCAGCCGCATCCGCATCGGCGCCCCCGCCAGCGGCCGCACCGCCACCCCCGGCCCGCCCTGCGAGGTCGGCTCGACCAGCTGCACCGCCTTGCCCGCCGCGATCAGCTGCCGCCCGGCCCCGCTCGGCACCTCGAACCGGATCCGCGGGACGAACCCCGCCGCCCGGCATGCCGCGCGCAGCGTCGTCAGCGACCCGTCCTCGGCGCCGGGCGGCCCCACCCACGCCTCGCCGGCCAGGTCGGCCAGCTCCACCTCTGGTGCCGAGGCCAGCGGATGAGCAGCGGGAAGAGCGATGTACACCGGCACCCACGGCACCACGATCCGCTGCGCCACCCCGCGCGGCAGCCCCAGGTCGCCCTCCTCGTCGACCGCGATCACCGCCGCGTCGAGGTGCCCGTTCGCCAACGCCAGCGCCAGCCCGGTCGACGACGGGTCGACCACCAGCGTGACGTCGTCCAGCGCGTCCTCGAGCCGCGTGTACAACGCCGCCACGCACTCCATGTGCACCGACCCGAACCGGATCGGCCCGTCCCGCCCGGCCATGTCCGAGCCGAACGCCTCCAGCTCCACCAGCAACAACCTGGCCCGCTGCAGCATCTGCGCGCCCAGTGCGGTGGGAACGGCTCCCGAGCGGCCGCGTTCGAACAGCCTCCCGCCGACGAGACGCTCGACCCGCTGCAGCAGAGTGGTGAGCGACGGCTGGGAGATCCCGAGCTGCGTGGCCGCGCGCGAGAGGCTGCCCGCGTCGCCGATGGCGCAGATCGCGCGCAGGTGCCGGATCTCCAGTTCCATAGCCTGAGGCTATCCCCGATCTGGATTGGCGGGCTCCCTCCGTTGGGAGGGAGGCTGGCCGAGAAGGACGTTCCCCGAAAGGACCGGAATTGGCTCGGACACGCCGCGACATGGCGAAACTGGTGGACGCGGACGGTTTCCGCACGTACATCCGCGACGGCTGGGGTGAGTGGGACAGCCACATCGACCTGCCGAAGGGCACCGCCGAGGCCTCCGCGGCGCACCGCGCCAAGCTCGTCGCCGCTCTGCCGGGCAAGCGGATCGCCCTGGCAGCGGGCCGCGCGCACGTCCGGTCCAACGACACGTTCCACGAGTTCCGCGCGGACAGCGACTTCGTGTGGCTGACCGGCTGCCAGGTCGAGGGCGCGGTGCTCGTTCTGTCCGCGGAGGACGCCACGCTGTTCGTGCCGGTGCCGTCGGAGGCCCACAGCGTCGACTTCTTCGGCGACGCCGACCGCAGCCCGTTCTGGATCGGCGCCGCCGCCGGGCCGAAGGAGTGGGGCGAGGCGCTCGGCATCACGGCCCGCCCGCTGGAGGACCTCGCGCACGCGCTGCGCGGCCGTCACCCGGAGACGCTGACCGCCAAGGGCGTCGACCCGCTGCTCGACGCGCTGACCGGTTCCCACAGCGACGAGCTGCGCACCACGCTCGCCGAGCTGCGCCGCATCAAGGACGGCTGGGAGATCGACCAGCTGCGCCAGGCCGTCGACGCCAGCGTCAAGGGCTTCGCGGACGTCGCCATGGAGCTCGGCCAGGCCGTGCGCGGCGGGGGAGAGCGCTGGCTGCAGGGCACGTTCGACCGCCGCGCCCGCACCGAGGGCAACGGTCCCGGCTACACCTCGATCGTCGCCGCCGGACCGCACGCCCCGGTGCTGCACTGGACGCGCTGCGACGGCCGCGTGAACGAGACCGACCTGCTGCTGCTCGACGCGGGCGTCGAGATGAACTCCCTCTACACCGCGGACGTCACGCGCACGTTCCCGGTCAGCGGCGAGTTCAGCGAGCCCCAGCGTCAGGTGTACGACCTCGTGTACAAGTCGCACGTCGCGGCGCTTGCGGAAGTCAGGCCCGGCAACGACTACAGCGCCTTCCACCACACCGCGATGCGCGTGCTGGCCGAGGGCCTGCACGACTGGGGCCTGCTGCCGGTCAGCGTCGACAAGGCGCTCGACCCGAGCGGCCAGCACCACCGCCGCTACATCGTCTGCGGCACCGGGCACTTCCTCGGCCTGGACGTGCACGACTGCGCCGACGCGCGCCAGGAGACCTACCAGCAGGGCATCCTGGAGCGCGGCATGGCGCTGACCGTCGAGCCCGGCCTCTACTTCCACCCGAACGACGAGACCCTGCCGCCGGAGCTGCGCGGCATCGGCGTGCGCATCGAGGACGACCTGGTGGTCACCTCGACCGGCGCGGACGTCCTCTCCGACGCGCTCCCGATCGAGGCCGACGACGTCGCCGCCTGGGTCCGCAAACAGCGCTCCTGACCCTGTTGGTCGGGGCGTCTGCAAGTACTACCAGGCTTCAGGTTGGTAGTACTTGCAGACGCCAAAAGTCCTAAGTGGACGGGGTGGAGCGGGCCCACGCGAACGTGAGCTCGATGGCCCGTTTCCAGTTCGCGTACTCGTCCTCGCGGTGCCGGGCGTCCATCACCGGGTTCCACCGCGCGGCCAGATGCCAGTTGCGGCGCAGGCCCTCGAGATCCGGCCAGTATCCGGCGGCGAGGCCCGCGGCGTAGGCGGCACCCAGTGACACGGTCTCCGCGACCAGCGGCCGCATCACCGGGATGTCCAGCACGTCCGCGATGAACTGCATCAGCAGGTGGTCGGCGGTCATCCCGCCGTCCACCTTCAGAACCGGCGTCGGCGCCCCGAGGTCGGCGTTCATCGCGTCGACGACCTCACGCGTCTGCCACCCGGTCGCCTCCAGCACGGCCCGTGCCAGGTGCCCCTTGTTGATGTACGAGGTCAGCCCGACGACGAGCCCGCGTGCCTGCGCGAGCCAGTGCGGCGCGAAGAGCCCCGAGAACGCCGGCACGATGTAGCAGCCGCCGTTGTCCTTCACCGTGCGCGCCAAGGTCTCGATCTCCGGCGCGCTGTGGATCAGCCCGAGGTTGTCGCGGAACCACTGCACCAGCGACCCCGCGACGGCGATCGAGCCTTCCAGCGCGTACGCGGGCTCGCCGCCGATCTGGTAGCCGATCGTCGTCAGCAGCCCGTGCTTGGACCGCACCAGCTCGGTGCCGGTGTTCATCAACAGGAAGCCGCCGGTGCCGTAGGTGCCCTTGATCGACCCCTTCTCGAAGCACGTCTGCCCGAACAGCGCCGCGTGCTGGTCGCCCAGCGCCGCCGTGATCGAGATGCCCGGCACGACGCGCGTGGTCGTGCCGCGGATCTCGGTCGACGGCCTGATCTCCGGCAGCATCGCCGCGGGCACGCCGAAGAAGTCCAGCAGCATCGGATCCCATTGCCGCGAACCGAGGTTCATCAGCATGGTCCGCGACGCGTTGGTCACGTCCGTGACGTGCAGGCCGCCGTTCACGCCGCCGGTGAGGTTCCAGATCAGCCAGGTGTCCATGGTGCCGAACAGAACGTCGCCGCGTTCCGCCTTCGCCCGCAGCCCTGCCACGTTGTCCAGCATCCAGCGCAACGACGGCGCCGAGAAGTAGGTCGCGAGCGGCAGGCCGCAGCGCTCGCGGACCTCCTCGATGCCCGGCTGTTTCCCCAGCTGGGCAACGAGTTCCTCGGTGCGGATGTCCTCCCACACGATCGCCCGGCCGATGGGGACGCCGGTGTGGCGGTCCCACAGCACGAACGTCTCGCGCTGGTTCGTGATGCCCAGCGCGACGACCTGGTCGGCCGTGATTCCCGCCTGCCGCAACGCCTGCGGCATGATCCGGTCGACGTTGCGCCAGATCTCGACGGCGTCCTGCTCGACCCAGCCCGGCCGCGGGTGGTACTGGCGGTGTTCGCGCTGGGCGACCGCGACCAGGCGGGCGTTCTGGTCGAACACGATGCAGCGCGTCGACGTCGTCCCCTGGTCGATCGCCATCACAAACCGTTGCACGGCTCGCCTTTCAGTTCTCGTCGACCAGAGACGTGGTGACCGCTTCCGCGGCCTGGGACACCTGGCGCACCAGCGTCGCACGCGGCCGTCCCGCGGAGTCGCACAGCCGGTCGACGGGGCCGGAGATGCCGATCGCGCCGACGACGAGGCCGCCGGGAATCCGGATCGGCGCGGCGATGCTGGCCTCGCCGGGCATGTACTCCTCGGCCTCACCCGCCCAGCCCTGCGCTCGCACCTCGGTCAGCACCCGTTCCAGCGCCTGGGCGCGCGTGATCGTCCTGCGCGTCAACGACGTCAGCTCGCGCCGGCGTGCGGCCGCCGACAGGTCCGGGTCGTAGGCGAGGAGCACCTTGCCGAGCGCGGTCGCGTGCAACGGCAGCATCGCGCCGATGCCGAGGGTCTGCACCGAGTCGTCCGGACGGAACACGTGATGCACGACGAGCACGGCACCGTCGTGGTGCATGCCGATCCTGACCTCCTGGCCCGACCGCGCGGCCAGCGTGTCCGCCCAGTTGATCGACCGCGAACGCAGCTCGTTCGCGTCGAGGTAGGAGGTGCCGAGGTGCAGCAGCGCGGCGCCGAGCCGGTAGCGGCCGGTGGTCTGGTCCTGCTCGACGAACTCGACCCGTTGCAGCGTCCGGAGAATCCCGTGGGCGGTGCCGCGCGCGAGGCCGAGCGAGTCGGCGATCTCCGTGAGACCGTGATGGCCGGAGCCACGCGCGAGCAGCCGCAGCACGGCTGCGGCGCGTTCGATCGACTGGATGGGTCCCGGCACGCGAGAAACGTAATTGAGACGACCCGTGTCGGCAATGTCGAACCGCCACGGCCGTCATCGCCCCAGGAAAACGCCCGGAAACGCCTTGTCTGAGCACAGCGTGACCGAGTGGTCACAGCTTTGCACCCGGTAGGTGTCGACATTGTCGAAACGTGCCCGTTGAGCTGGCGTGACCTGGGTCATTACGTTGCGCCTCAATCACCAGCGGGTGATCAACCGTTCAAGGACGAATGGGAGGCCAGCGTGGGTCTCGGGTCAGTGTTCCTCAGCGAGGTGCTCGGTACGGGCATCCTGCTGTTGCTGGGTGCGGGCGTGGTGGCCAACGTGCTGCTCGCCAAGTCGAAGGGCTTCGACGGCGGGTGGCTGTTGATCAACTTCGGCTGGGGCCTCGGTGTCTTCGCCGGTGTGTACGTCGCGTACAAGTCGGGTGCGCACCTCAACCCTGCCGTGACCATCGGCATTCTGACCAGCGGTGCGGCTGAGTACGCCCCTGGTGTTCCGGTCAGCGCGGGCTCGACGGTCGTGTACTTCGCCGGTGAGTTGCTCGGCGCGTTCCTCGGCGCCGTCCTCGCGTGGCTCGCGTACAAGCCGCACTTCGACGAGACGCCCGACGAGGGCCTCAAGCTCGCCGTCTTCTCCACCGGCCCGGCGATCCGCAGCTACACCTGGAACCTGGTGTGCGAGATCATCGGCACGTTCGTCCTGGTCTTCGTGATCCTCGCGTTCGGCAAGACCCCGACCCAGATCGGCCCGCTGGCCGCCGCACTGCTGGTCGTCGGCATCGGTGCCTCGCTCGGTGGCCCCACCGGCTACGCGATCAACCCCGCCCGCGACCTCGGCCCGCGCATCGCGCACGCCCTGCTGCCGCTCTCGTACAAGGGCACCGATGGCGAGGCTGTTGGCAAGAAGGACTCCGACTGGGGTTACGCCTGGGTGCCGGTCGTCGGCCCGATCATCGGCGGTGCCATCGCCGGTGTCGTCGCCTCGCTCGCGTTCTGACCATCCTGAAAGGACTTTTCGATGACGCAGTACGTTCTCGCCGTCGACCAGGGCACGACCAGCACGCGGGCGATCATCTTCGACCACAGCGGCTCCATCGTCGCCGTGGGTCAGAAGGAGCACGAGCAGATCTTCCCGCGCGCGGGCTGGGTCGAGCACAACCCGCTCGAGATCTCCGAGAACACCCGGTTCGTGATCGGCCAGGCGCTCGCCGCCGCCGACCTCAACACCGGTGACCTCGCCGCCGTCGGCATCACCAACCAGCGCGAGACCGCGGTGGTGTGGGACCGCAACACCGGCGAGCCCGTCTACAACGCGATCGTCTGGCAGGACACCCGCACGCAGGCGATCGTCGAGGAGCTCGGCGCACTGGGCGGCGGTGCCGAGCGGTACAAGGCCAAGGTCGGCCTGCCGCTGGCGACCTACTTCTCCGGCCCGAAGATCCGCTGGATCCTCGACAACGTAGAGGGCGCCCGTGAGCGCGCGGAGGCCGGCGACCTGCTGTTCGGCAACACCGACACGTGGACGCTGTGGAACCTCACCGGCGGCCCCAACGGCGGCGTGCACGCGACCGACGTGACCAACGCGTCGCGGACCATGCTGATGGACCTCGACACCCTGCAGTGGGACGCGGAGATCGCCGCCGAGATGGGCATTCCGCTGTCCATGCTCCCGGAGATCCGTTCCTCCTCGGAGGTCTACGGCAACGGTGGTCCCGGCGGGGTGCTGAAGGGCGTGCCGATCGCGGGCATCCTCGGCGACCAGCAGGCCGCGACGTTCGGCCAGGCCTGCTACGAGCCGGGCACCGCGAAGAACACCTACGGCACCGGCAACTTCATGCTGCTGAACACCGGCACCGAGAAGGTCGCGTCGAAGAACGGCCTGCTGACGACGGTCTGCTACAAGATCGGCGACGAGGCTCCCGTCTACGCGCTGGAAGGCTCGATCGCGGTCACCGGCTCGCTGGTGCAGTGGCTGCGCGACAACCTCGGCATCATCGGCTCCGCGCCGG
Source organism: Lentzea atacamensis (assembly GCF_003269295.1). Classification (GTDB taxonomy): domain Bacteria; phylum Actinomycetota; class Actinomycetes; order Mycobacteriales; family Pseudonocardiaceae; genus Lentzea; species Lentzea atacamensis. The sequence goes on from NZ_QLTT01000003.1 coordinate 271,953, forward strand.
AGATCGAGACGCTGGCGCGGTCGGTCGAGGACAACGGTGGCGCGTACTTCGTGCCCGCGTTCTCCGGTCTCTTCGCCCCGTACTGGCGGGCGGACGCGCGTGGCGCGGTCGTCGGCCTGACCCGGTTCGTCAACAAGGGCCACCTGGCGCGTGCCGTGCTGGAGGCGACGGCGTTCCAGACCCGTGAGGTCCTGGACGCGATGAACGCCGACTCCGGCGTGCCGCTGACCGAGCTGAAGGTCGACGGCGGCATGGTCGCGAACGAGCTGCTGATGCAGTTCCAGGCCGACGTTCTCGACGTGCCGGTGGTGCGTCCGGTCGTCGCCGAGACGACCGCGCTGGGTGCCGCGTACGCCGCCGGTCTGGCTGTCGGCTACTGGTCGTCGCTGGACGAGCTGCGCGCGAACTGGGCAGAGGACAAGCGCTGGACGCCCGAGCTCGCCGCCGACGAGCGCGAGCGCGAGTACCGCAACTGGAAGAAGGCCGTCACCAAGTCGTTCGACTGGGTCGACTCCGACGTCCGCTGAGCGTTTCTTCCCTAGGAGCTGAAGTTGTTCGCAAGGCTGGATCCGGCTCGGCGCGCTGACGCGGTGCGTTCGCTGGGCTCGACGGAGTTCGACGTGCTCGTGGTCGGAGGTGGTGTGGTCGGTGCGGGCGCGGCGCTGGACGCGGCGTCGCGCGGCCTCTCCGTCGCGCTGGTCGAGGCACACGACTGGGCGGCGGGCACGTCGAGCCGGTCCAGCAAGCTCGTCCACGGCGGGCTGCGGTACCTGGAACAGCTGGAGTTCAAGCTGGTCCGGGAAGCTCTGAAGGAACGCGGCCTGTTGCTGCGCCGGCTCGCACCGCACCTGGTGCGGCCGGTGCCGTTCCTCTTCCCGCTGGAAAAGCAGTGGGAACGCGCTTATGTCGGCGCAGGTGTGCTGCTCTACGACACGATGGGTGGCGCCGGGGCGGTACCGATGCACCGGCATCTGTCTCGCGGCCGGATGGCTCAGGTCGGGCCGTCGGTCGATGTTTCGAAGTTCGCCGGCGCGATCCGGTACTACGACGCGCAGATGGACGACGCCCGGCTGGTCCTGACCCTGGTGCGCACGGCCGCCCAGCACGGCGCCACGGTCCTGTCGCGGGCTCGGGTCACGTCGCTGCTGAGGTCCGGCGGCCGCGTGTCGGGCGCGCGTGTTTCGGTGGACGGGTCTCTGATCGACGTCCGGGCGCGGCGGGTGATCAGTGCGACCGGTGTGTGGACCGACTCGCTGAACGCGATGAGCCCCGGCAGGCCGCCGTTCCACGTGCGGATGTCCAAGGGCGTGCACGTCCTGGTGGACCGCTCGAAGATCCAGCTGGACGGCGGGCTGATCACGCGGACCGAGAAGTCGGTGCTGTTCGTGATCCCGTGGGGCCGTTACTGGATCATCGGCACCACGGACACGGCGTACTCCGGCGATCCTGCTGCGGTTTCGGCCACTTCCGAGGACGTCTCCTACATCCTCGACCACGTCAACGCGGTGCTGCGCTCGCCGCTCTCGGTCGACGACGTCGTTGGTACTTATGCGGGTCTGCGGCCGCTGCTCGACGGCGCGTCCGGCGACACGGCCAAGCTGTCGCGCGAACACGCTGTGGCACAACCGGAGCCGGGCTTCTTCGTGATCGCCGGTGGCAAGTACACGACCTACCGCGTGATGGCGGCGGACGTCGTGAACTCCGCGGTGTCCGGTCTCGGCCGCGCCGTCGCACCGTCGCTGACCGCCCGGCTGCCGTTGTGCGGCGCGGTCGGTTACCACGAGCTGTGGGCGGACCGGGCTCGAGTCGCCGCCGAGTCCGGCCTGCCCACGTCCACTGTGGAGCGTCTGCTGCGACGCCACGGCTCCGCGGTGTCCGACGTGCTCGCCCTGATCGCCCAGGACCCGTCGCTCTCGGCCGACGTGGCCGGGTACCTGGCGGCGGAGATCGTGTACGCGGTGACGCACGAGGGCGCGCTCGACCTCGAGGACGTGCTGGCGCGGCGCACCCGGATCGCGGTCGAGCACCTCGACCAGGGCGCGTCGGTGGCCGGTCAGGTGGCTGATCTGATCGCCGGTCCGCTGGGGTGGTCCGGTGCCGAGCGCGACGCGGCGGTGCTGGCCTACCGCGAGTACGCGGAGATGGCGGCGAGATGAGATGGACGGCGCGGAGCTGATCGAGCGGTTGCGGCGCGAAGGTGGGTTCCGGCTGTTACCGCTGCTGGGCAACACCGGGCAGGTCGCGGGAGTGCACCTGACCCGATTCCTGCCCGGCGGGCATCTCGACGTGATCCAGGCCTGGGACGAGAGGTGGGCGGTCTGGGCCCGGTTGCCCGACACACCGGACCTGGGCTCGCCGTTCGCCGGGCCGGTCGGCGGGACGTTCCGCAGCGGGCCGCTCGCGCGGGTGGTGGCGCCGCTGCTGCCGATCCAGTCCGGGATCGTCAGTGGTGCCGAGTAGGTTGAGCTGCGAGGGGACCCCTGCGCCGGCCTGGCGATTCAACCCCGGCTTACCGCCTCTTAAGCGGCCCGCGCGAGTGTGCGAGCCATGATGAGAGCACTCGCGCTGGCCCTGCTGGCCGTCGTGGCGACCGCCCCGGCCGCCCACGCCGCCAGTCCCGTCAGCCTCACCGACGGCTTCTACGTCGACCCGGACTCCAACCCCGCCGTGTGGGTGCGCACCAACCCGAGCGACGGCCGGAACGCCGCGATCAAGAACAACATCTCCTCCAAGCCGATCGCCCGCTGGTTCGGCAGCTGGAGCGGTGACATCAAGACGGCGGTCGGCGGTTACGTGAACAAGACCGGCACCAAGCTGCCGGTGCTGGTGGCGTACAACATCCCCGGCCGCGACGCCTGCGGTGGCCACTCGGGCGGCGGCGCCGGCACCCCCGAGGCCTACCGCGCCTGGATCTCCGCGTTCGCGTCGGCCATCGGCTCCCGCCCCGCCGTCGTGGTGATCGAGCCGGACTCCCTGGCGGACTTCAACTGCATGACCGACGCCAAGATCGCCGAGCGCACCGCGATGATCAAGTACGCCACCGAGCAGTTCAAGGCCAAGGCGCCCAACACCTGGGCCTACCTCGACGCGGGCAACGCGCAGTGGGTGCCCGCCGGCACCATGGCCACTCGGCTCAACAACGCTGGAGTGCGCAACGTGCGCGGCTTCTCGATCAACGTGTCGAACTACCACACCACCGCGGCGTCGACGACGTACGGCAACGCGGTCAACACCGCGCTCGGCATCACCAAGCCGTACGTGATCGACACCAGCCGCAACGGCAACGGCCACAACGGCGAGTGGTGCAACCCCGGCGGACGCAAGCTCGGCACGCCCGCCCGCACCGGCGGTGGCGCGGAGATGCTGTTGTGGGTCAAGGTGCCCGGTGACTCGGACGGCAAGTGCGGCAAGGCGCCGAACGTCGAGGCCGGCAAGTTCGATCCGCAGCTCGCGTACGACCTGGTCTACGGGTACTGACGGACGAGGCCGCCCACGACCGTGGGCGGCCTCCGAGCTCTCAGGCCTGAGCCGGGGCGGGAACGCGTGACCCCAGCGCCGGGCGGCCGAGTTCTGCCGTGGGACGCCGAACGTCTCGCGTCCCGTGGCGATCGCGGCCGCGCTCAGCACGCACACCGCCGCCGTGAAGATCGCGACACCGACCCAGTCGTCGCGGCCGGAGCCGATCGCCGACACCACGCTCGGCGCGAGACCCGCGATCGCGAAGCCGACCTGCGTGCCGATCGCCATGCCGGACAGCCTGACCTCGGTGCTGAACATCTCGTCGTACAGCGACGGCCAGATGCCGTTGATCGCGGAGTGGGCCACCCCGAACAGCTGCCGGCCGATCGCATCAGCGCACTGCGGGAGCACTCGGTGCTCTACGACCGCGACGAGCACGGCGAGTTCCTGCACTTCTACACCGAACTGGCGGGTGCGAGGGTGTTCTTCGAGGTGGTCGAGCGGATCGGTGACTACCGCGGCTTCGGCGTGGCCAACGCGGCCGTCCGGATGGCGGCCCGTCACGAGGCGAGGCAGTGCGCGGGCAGAGCTTGATCACGGCGCTATCGTGAGAGCCGGGCCGCCGCCTGACGAAGGGACATTCGTGATGAGGCGGCGCTGGTTCCCCGCTCTCCTCGCGGCCGTGCCGGCCCTGTGCGCCCTGACCGCACTCGGCTCCGCACCCGCCGCGGCGCAGCAGTCACCGCGATCGGCGATCTTCGGCGGTGGCCCGTTCTACTCGGACGGGCAAGCCGTGATGAACACCCTGCGCGCCTCCGGGTTCACGACCGTGATCCTCTGGAGCATCCACGTTCACCCCAGCGGCGACCTGTACTACAACGACGTCCTGATCGTGCGGGACGGCCGGTACGTCGGCGATGCCGGCTGGCCCGCGCGGTTGCGGACGCTCAAGCAGGCACCGACGAGCGTCAACCGGATCGAGGTGTCGGTCGGTGCCTGGGCGGTGCCGGACTGGGAGAACATCGCCAAGCTGATCAGCTCTCAGGGCACCGGGCCGTCGAGCATCCTGCACCGCAACTTCCAGGTGCTGAAGACCGCCACCGGTGCGGACGCGATCAACAACGACGACGAGTCGTACTACCAGGTCGGCCCGACGGCGGCGTTCGCGCGGATGGCCGCGGGGCTCGGGTACTCGAAGTTCACGTTCGCGCCGTACACGAACCAGTCGTTCTGGGCGGGCCTGAAGAACAACCTCGGCACGATGGTCGACCGCGTGTACCTGCAGGGCTATGCGGGCGGCGCCGGCAACAACCCGGCCACCTGGAACCGGGCGCTCGGCCTGACGGTGGATCCCGGACTCTGGAGCAAGCACGGTTCCGGGTGCGCGGCCGGTGACTCGCCCGCGACCGTGGAGAGCAAGATGCGGTCGTGGCGCGGTTCGGCCGGGATCACCGGTGGCTTCATGTGGCTCTACGACGACATGAAGAAGTGCTCCGCGCAGGGGACCGCGGCGGCCTACGCGCGCGCGATCCGCAACGGCGTCAGCTAGTGGCGCGTCCCGGACCGTTGGCGAGGTGATTCACGCTCAGCAGGGCACCTCGCGTCTGACCGCGAATTCGCCCGGCAACGTTCCGGGCCACGCCACCTAGTCGAGCAGCTTGCGCAGTTCGGCGTCGAAGTCGACGTAGTCGTTCTCGTGACCGGGGGCGACTACGTCGTACGTGGAGTTGAGGAACTCCTGCAGCTCGGAGGACCGCACGTGGAAGATGGCCTCCGACACGTCGGACCGCAGCTCCAGCACGGCGGTCGTCGAGTTGTACGGCCGCAGCCGCACGTCACCCGCACCGCTGGTGGTGATCAGTCCGTCGGCGAGCAGGTCGCGGCTGACCAGCCACACCGTTTCCTGGCGTCCCATGCGGAACGTCATGGTCACGGCGTGCGGGTCGTCGGCGCGGTAGCCGAGCTCGACCTCGACGGGCATGGGGCGCCCGGACGGGGCGATGAAGGCGAAGACGGACTCGGCGCCCACTCGTGTCACGTTCGTCATGCCCCCTTAGACGCGCGGCAACCTTCGTGGATGCCTCGCTCAGGAAAAGCGATCGGAACGTGATTTTCAACGGTCCGGGAGTATGACTTTTGACAACCGTCACGCGGGGTTGCCGCGCGGACGCAGACGGCCACCGGGAAGTGGTGGAGCTGGCAAACGGACGCCGTCGTAACCGTCCACCCGGCCGAACCTGTCGGCCTCCGCCTGCCATTCGTCCCGGTAGGAGACGATCTCGTCGTGGGTGCGGCCCACGAAGTTCCACCACATGACGATCTCCTCGCCGAACGGCTCGCCGCCGAGCAGCACAACCCTTGCGCCGTCCCGAGTTCCCAAGGTCAGCGTGGTGCGGCCGGTGCCGACGTAGCCGAGCGCGCCGGGGGTGAGAGCGGTTTCGCCGACGGTGACGTCACCGGTGTCGAGCAGGACGCCGTGCTCGAACCCGGGAGCCACGCCGAGCTCGATCGTTGCCCCTGCGGGCAGGATGATCTCCGCGCCGAGCAGCGGTGTGAACGTGGTCACAGGAGACGTCGAACCCGCCAGTTCGCCGAGGAACACCCGCACCGCGGCGCCGTCCAGCGTCACCGCCGGCGGCGCGTAGTGCTGGAAGTCGCGCGGGGCGTCCCGGTGGGCGTCCGGCAGCGCGACCCACAGCTGCACGCCGTGCAGGACGGTGGACGACGGGGTCGACACCTCGGAGTGCGCGATGCCGCGTCCGCCGGTCATCAGGTTCAGCTCTCCCGGCCGCACGAACGCGTGCACGCCGTGGCTGTCGCGGTGTTCGATCTCGCCGGTGAAGAGCCAGCTGACGGTCTGCAGCCCGGTGTGGGGGTGCGGGGCGACGTCCATCTTCACGTCGTCGGGCCCGTAGTGGTCGCAGAAGCACCACGCGCCGATGAGCGATCGCTGCTTCTGCGGCAACGTCCGGCGCACCGACATCGCGCGCGGACCGCCCAGCGGTACGTCCCTCGGCTCCAGGATCTCCGCCCCACCGGGGGTGGAGCTGCACGTCACTTCCGCGGGCTCGGCCTCGACATTGCTCACGTGGCCGATCGTAGGCCGGACGCTGCCGCTGATCGGCGTGCCGGGCGTCGCGTCGCGGTGCCGGTCACGGCGAGCACCGAAAGCAGGACGAGCGCGCAGGCCGGTCCGAGCGTCGTCCACGGCGCGAGCTCGAGGTACTGCTGGTTCTCCGACAGCAGCCGGCCCCACTCAGGGGTGGGCGGTTGCTCGCCCAGACCGAGGAAACCGAGTGAGGCGAGCACGAGGACGGTGGTGGGCAGGCGCAGCAGCGCGTTGCGCAGCAAGGGAGGCAGCACGGCCGGGAGCAGGTGGTGGCGCAGCAGGTGCGCCGGTGAGGCGCCCAGCGCGACCGACGCGGTGATGTGATCGGTCGCCCGCTCCTGCTCGAACTGCGCAGCGGCCTGTGCGGCGTACGGGGTCCAGCCCACCAGGCAGACCGCCGCGGCGGCGCCCCACACGGACGGGCCGGTGACCGCGGTCGTGAGCAGCCCGGCCAGGACGGCAGGCAAAGTCGACATCATCTCGGTCAGCCCCGAGCTGATCTTTCCGGTCAGCGCGAGCAGCAGCCCGAGGACCACGCAGACCGCCGTCACCGCGACGGCGACCCCCGTCGTGCGCACCGCGCCGTGTCCGAGCCGGGCGAGTACGTCGCGGCCGAGCGCGTCCGTGCCCAGCGGATGGGCGAGCGACGGGGACAGCAGGCGGGAGGCCGTGTCGACCTGCAACGGGTCGCGGAGCAGCCCGGCCACGACCAGCGTGATCAGGGTGACCGCGCAGAACGCCGCCACCCAGCGGGCCGAACGACGGGGCGGCAGGACCGGGGGACGCGTGGCCATGAGCCCGCCGTCGCGCAGTGCTGGGCCGAGCAGAGCGCGGCGCAGGAGCTGGACCAGCAGGCCCGCGGCGAAGCCGAGCAGGATGAGACCCAGCGTCGCGGTCTGCAGCGGTGGCAGGTCCTGGGCCAGTGCGGCGTCCAGCGCGAGCCTGCCGAGGCCGGGGATGTTGAAGATCTTCTCCACCGCCACCGCGCCGCCGACCAGCCCGACGACGCTGGGCAGGAACTGCGGGAGCACTCCCGCCAGGGCGCCGCGCAGCGCGTGCCAGGCGATGCGGCCGGAGGTGAACCCGCAGGCGTGCCAGGTCCGCACCCACGGCTCGTCGAACGTGGCGGGCAGCGACTGCTCGAGCAGGGCGCCGATCACCGCCCCGGACGGCACGCCGAGCGCGAACGCGGGCAGCACCATCGACGCGGGCCCCTGCCAGCCGCCGGAGGGAAACCACCCCAGCCACACCGCGAACACCGTCGCGAGCAGTGAGGCGAGCAGGAACTTGGGCAGTGCGGCGAGGAACGCCGCCCCCGTGCCCGCCCGGCTGTCGCGCAGCAGCTGCCGCGATCCGAGGTACGTGGTGCGGGCGCAGAGCAGGGCGGCGACGGCGATGGTCACCACGAGGGCGCCGGCCATCAGCGTGAGCGAGACGGCGAAGGCGTTCGACACCGCGGGCAGGACGGGTTCGCCCGAGACCCAGGAGGTGCCGGCGTCGCCGCTCAGCCATCGCGCGAGGTGCGTGAACGGCCCGTTGTCCAGACCGAGCTCGTCCCGGACGGCTGCCAGTTGCTCCGGGGTGGGGTCCTGGTCACCGGAACGGGCCCGCAGCACCGTCTGCGCGGGATCCGTCCCGGACAACCAGGGCAGCATCGCGACGGTCGCCAGCAGAGCCGCTCCGGCGACGACGCGGCCGGCCAGACCGCGCACTACTTCAGCCGGGTGTCGACGGTGATCAGCGAGCGCTCACGCGGGTCGAGCAGCACTCCCTCGACGCGCGTGCTGACGCCCTGCACGACCTTCTCGTTGACCAGCGGGATGACGGCGCCGGTGCGCAGGATCTCCGCCTCCGCCCGCATGATCTTCTGCTGCCGCTCCGCGGTGCCTGCTTCCGCGGCAGCGGCGGCGATCGCCTGGTCGACGGTGGGGTCCTTCAGGTCGGCGATGTTGTAGACGCCGGTGCTCATGAAGTCGCTCGTGAGGTACGCGACCGCGTCACCGGTGTCGAGCAGCGTCACCCGTGACAGCAGGAGCGCGTCGTACTTGCCGGCGAGGAGGTCGGCCTCCATCTGCGTGTACTCGCGCACGTCCTGCTGGACGGTGAACCCGGCCTTCTCCAGCTGCTGCTGCAGAACGGACGCGGCCTCGGGCAGTTCGGCGCGGTTGGTGTAGGCGGCCAGGCGCAGCGTCCTGCCCTGCGTCTTCGCCTTGATCTCGTCGGTGGTCGCGGCGGTCGCCCTGCCGGTCACCGGGACCCGCTGGCCGGACGCCCACCCGACAGCGGGTCCGAAGAGACCCTGCGCGGCGTCGGCGTAGCCGCCGAAGACCGAGTTGACGAGTGCGGAACCGTCCACGGCCGCGCGGGCCGAGGCCCGCAGCGACTCGTCGGTGAAGATTCCGGCGGCGGTGTTGAGGATCAGGCTGTCGGTCCGCACGGACGGCACGTCGTGGCGGGTGTTCACGTCGAGCAGCTTCGCCTGGGCGGTGGGGATCCACTCGGCGATGTCCACCTCGCCCGAGCGCAGTGCGTTGGTGCGAGCGGCACCGTCGGCGATCCAGGACACGTCGATGCCGGCCGCCTTGGCCTGCCCGCCCCAGTAGTCGTCGAAGCGGTCGAGCGTCGCGCCCGTCTTCCCGGTCAGCTTGGTGATCTTGAACGGACCGGTGCCGGTGCCGATCGGGGTGACGGTGCCGTCCGCCGCGTACGCCTTCGCGGCGAGGATGCCGAGCGCGGGGCTGGCGAGCCGCAGGGGGAGCACCGGGTCGGCGGTCTTGGTGGTGATCGTGACGGTGTCGGCGTCGTCTGCCTTCACGGTCAGCGTCACGTCGCTGAGGACGCGGGGCTTGGACTTGGCCGCGCCGGCGTGGTCGAGCGCGTTGACGACCGACTCGGCGGTGAACTCCGTGCCGTCCTGGAACTTCGCCTGGCGCAGCTCGAAGACCCAGGTGGTGTCGTCCTTGCGGGTCCACGACTTCGCCAGTGCCGGCGCGGCGGCGCCGTCCTTGCCCAGCGCGGTGAGCCCTTCGGCCACGGACAGCTTGCCCAGCACGGTGGCGTCGTTGCTGTACGGCGACAGCGCCTGCACCGGCGGCACGGCGAGCGCGACCTTCAACCGGCCGCTCGTCGCGGTGTTCGCGTCACCGCCCGCGGCGAAACAACCGGCCAGCAGCGGGGTGAGGGCGAGCGCGGCGAAGAGGCGGTGGAGCGGTGAGCGCACGGTGGGTCCTGTCGGGGCGGAGAAGTCGGTCACGCCTCTGATCGGTGGAATCGAGGCCGGGTCAGCTTATAAGGCAAGCCTTACCAATGATTCTAAGGTGATTGAAATCTCAACGATGAGGTGGGTCGCAGGTGGCGCCGGGGCGCGTGATCGTAGGGTGGCGCGGGGGTACTTGTGAATCTTCGCGACGCGCTGCTCGCACACGTGTCGGGCAGCGGCTACGAACTGGACGCCGCTCAGCTGGTCGCCGTCGACCGGCTGGCGGAGCTGGGGGAGCGCCGCCGGGGCGTCTACCTGCACGGGCCGGTCGGCCGGGGCAAGAGCTTCCTCGCGGACGCCTTCTTCGACGTGCTGCCCGTGAGACGCAAACGCCGCGTGCACTTCCACTCCTTCTTCCAGGAGCTGCACGCACGCATCTCAGCCCGTCTGCATTCACCGGGCGCGGTGAAGAAGGCCGTCGACGAGCTGATCGGCCGTTGCGACGTGCTGGCGTTCGACGAGTTCCACCTGCACGACGTCGGCGACGCGATGCTGATGACCCGCCTGCTGGAAGTCCTGAAGGCGCGCGGTGTCATGGTCGTCGCCACGTCCAACTACCCGCCGGACGGCCTGCTGCCCAACCCGCTGTACCACGACCACTTCCTGCCAGGCATCGCGCTGGTGAAGGAACTGATGGACGCGGTCGAGCTCAACGGCGCCACCGACTACCGGCACCTGCACGGCCGCCCGCGCTCCCGGTTCGAGACCGGCTCGATCGTCACCGACGCCGAACCACCGGCCGCGCCGGTCGTTCTGGAGATCAACGGCCGGGACGTCACCGCACTCGGGATCGGCGGCGGCCGCATCTGGTTCGACTTCGGTGATCTGTGCGAGAAACCGACGTCCACGCAGGACTACCTCGTGCTCGCGGATCGTTACGACGACTGGGTGATCACCGCCGTGCCGCGGCTGGAGACCTGCGATCGTGAGGCGCAGCAACGGTTCTCGAACGTCGTGGACGTTCTGGTCGACCGCGACGTCCGGCTGACGCTGGTGAGCGATCACCCGCTGAGCGAGATCGTCGGCGGCGACTCCCTCGACCTCGTGCGCACCGCCAGCCGTCTGGAGCTGATCAACACGACCGGGTGAACAGTCGGACCGCTTCCACCGCCGATAGCTTCCAAAACCCCTGTGCTAGGAGCGGTGAGTGAAGATGCTGCGCGCCCGCGTCGGCTCGGTTGTGGAGAGCAACCGGTTCCAGCTGTTCATCATCGGCGTGATCGTGGTCAACGCGATCACGCTGGGCGCGGAGACGTCGACGCTCCTGCACGCGGAGTTCGGTCCCGTGCTGACGACGATCGACCATCTCGCACTCGTGATCTTCACGTTCGAACTGGCCGCGCGGCTCTACGCGTCCGGCTGGAAGTTCTTCAAGGACCCGTGGAACGTCTTCGACTTCGTGATCGTGGCCATCGCGCTGATCCCCACCGCGGGGCCGCTGTCGGTGCTGCGCTCGCTGCGCATCCTGCGGGCTCTGCGGCTCGTCGCGATGGTGCCGAGCATGCGGCGCGTGGTGACGGCGCTGGTGAGGTCGATTCCCGGCCTGGTGTCGTTGTCCGGACTGCTGGTGCTGCTCGTCTACGTCGGCGGCGTGATCGCGAGCAACCTGTTCGGCGACACCGGCGACCCGCGGTTCTCCGGCCTGGGCCCGACGTTGCTGACGCTGTTCCAGATCACCACCGGCGACGGCTGGTCGGACGTGATGCGCGACCTGATGGGGCAGAAGCCGTTCGCGTGGGTCTTCTTCCTGGTCTACCTGCTGGTCGGGACGTTCACGATGCTCAACCTGTTCATCGCGGTGGTGTGCAGCGCGATGCAGGAGGAGATCACCCTGCCCGCACCCAGGACCGCGTCGCACGACGATCTGCTGCTGCAGGAGGTCCGGGCGTTGCGCGACGAGGTGCGGGCACTGCGATCGGCTGCCTAGCAGGAGATCCCGATCGGCGACGCCGCCGTACACCGATCGGGACCTCTGCAACCCCCGACTGTTACGGGGTGACCGGGACGTTCGTAAGGCCCTTCTTCGCACGGGTGACCGTGTTCGAGGCGTGGACGACGTTCGGCTTCTCCTTGCACTTGGACGTGGACACGACGTAGATGCCGTACTCACCGACGTTGCCGAGGTCGGACCTGTTGTCGCGCCAGACGTTGCCGCAGCCGTTCAGGAACGGCGGCGTGGTGCTCGGGTTGTGCGTCTCGTAGCCGTTCTTGAACGTGCCGGGCGAGGCGAAGGTGCCGGTGTTGCCCTCGATGAGGTAGCCGGTGCCTTTCACGTCCACCCACGAGTCGGCGGAGTTCGCGCCGCTGATCCCGGTGCCGTTGAACGTGTTGCCGCGGATGACGCCGCCCTGCGTGCCTTCCTTGACGTCGATGTGCTCGGCGGAGACGTTCGGGCCGATCTTGTTGTTGAGCACCTGGACGCGGTCGGACCTGTCGACGCCGCCGGAGTTGCCGTGGCACTTCCAGTTGGAGTTCGCCGATCCGATGTAGACGCCCTCTCCGTAGTCCTTCGTCACGACGCCAGCGTCGGTGATCGTCGAGTTCTTGATGACACCGTCCGCGGAGGAGCGCCGGAAGTGCACGCCTTCCTCGTCGGTCCTGCGGACGGTGACGCCGTCGATCGTGACGTGGTGGGAGTTGTCGAGGATGATGCCCTTCTTGGACTCCGCGACGGTGATTCCCTTGATGTTCCAGTACGGCGCGTTGTACAGCCACAGGCCGTAGCCCGAGTCCCAGCCCGCGGTCGGCACCGGGCAGGGGGTCGGTGCGGTGCCGGACGGGCCGTCGTTGACCAGCACGGCGGTCGGCGGGCCGGTGAGCGTGATCGGCGCGCTCGCCGTGCCGGCCTTCGTCGTCACGAACGAGCCTCGGTAGGTGCCGGGTGCGAGCGTGATGGTCTCGCCGGGTTTCGCGTTGGCCAGCGCGGCCTTCAGCTGCTCGGCGGTGGTCACCGTGCCGGGCGTCTCCTCACCGGGTGGTGGCTCGGTGGAACCCGGAACGTTCCTGAGGAACAACGACTTCGCCGAGTCGGTCCTGGAGTTGTCCACGCCGTGACCGCCGGTGTAGTCGCGCTGCTCGTTCTTCGCCCAGTCCGCGATCGGAGTGCCACCGATGTCGAGGTGCTTGTAGGCGTTGCCGTTCCAGCCGAACTGGTGGATCCGCTGCCGGTCGGGGTAGTACGGCTGGTAGGCGCCATCCGCGGCCAGCTGCTTGGACATCTCGTTGTTGAAGAACACGTTGCGCGGCCCGGTGGCACCCGACCACTTCACCGCCTTCTTGCCGGCGCCCCACCAGATCGGGAACCAGTTCGAGTCGTCGGGACCGCCGCCGCCTTCCTCACCGCAGTTCGCGCGGCAGTTGCCGGAGCGGTGGGCGTAGGAGACGCGGACCGTGTTGAGCTCGAACAGGTTGTTGCGCTCCCAGCCGCCGTGCAGGTTCAGGTCGGAGTCGAAGTCGTTGCCCACCACGACGTTGCCCGACGCGGACCACTGGAACGTGAAGTGCCGCAGGTTGCGCGAGGTGTTGCCGGCGTAGAGCGAGTCCCACACCCGCGAGCCGCGGAAGTAGCCGTTGCCGCCCTTGCCCTTGTTCCACGAGCCGTCGAGGTGGTTGTCGACGATCTGCAGGTTCTTGGCCTCCTCGGTGACGATCGGGTGCGACCCGGTCATCTCCGCGCGGATGCCCTTCACCCACGAGTTCGCCGCCCATTTGAAGACGATGCCGTGCATCGCGTCGGCCGGTGCCATGTTGCCGTAGTTGTTGACGGCCTCGGCGGGGTTGAGGCTCGGCATCGTCTGCGTGAAGCCGAAGTTCTCGAACCCGACGCCGACAACCGGGTCCACGAGCGGCGACACCTTGGAGTCGTAGGTCGTCCCGTCGATCGCCGGTGAACCGTCCGAGGTGGAGTTGACCGGGACGTCGAACTCCAGCGGTTTGTCGAGCGTGACGGTGTTCGACGACACCGAGACGACGGTGAAGATCTGCTGGCGCATGTGCATGTTCAGCATCGGGTACGGGGTCCCGGTGGCGAACTGCTGCTCGTAGAACTTCACCGAGTTCGCGGCGCGGACGTTGACCAGCGTGCCCGGCTTGATGTTCGTGACCGACTGGACCTGGATGGACCGGTCACCGGCCTTCGCGGCGGCGCGCACCTTCGTGCCGGCCTTCCAGTGCACGTTGATCGTGCCCTCGAAGATGTCCTTGCGGTTCTCGGGAGCCGCCGCGTAGTCGCTCGCGTAGGCGGTGTGCACGCCGCGCGACTGGACCCGGAACAGGCCGCGGCCCGGCCACAGCCACCCGCCCTTGCCCTGCCCGAACGTCATCCCGTCCTCGTCCCAGTCCGAGCCGTCCGGGGTGAGCGCGTCGTAGCGGGTGTTGGCGTCGGGTGTGTAGACCACCTTCGTGGTGGTCGCGCCGGCACCTCTGATGATCAGGTAGTCGGCGTCGACGTGCAGTTCCTTCGAGACCCTCAGCTCGCCGGGGGGCAGCGTGATGAGGCTGAGCTTCGAATAGCTCGCGGTCGGCGAGCACTGCGTCCTGATGGAGTCGATCGCGGCCTGCAGCCCGGCACTGTCGTCGGCGGAGTCGTTCGGGCGGACGTTGAACTGAGTGGCGAGTTCCGCCTCGGTGATCTGACAACTCGCGCTCGGGTTCACCTCATTGTTTCCGGGCAGCACGCCATTGCCGCGATACCCCGCCTTCGACCAGTCGTACAGGCCGGAAATGGGGGAACGTCGGTTGGCTGACGAGACATCCAGGCCCGTCAGTGCAGGTACGGCGGTCGCCGTGGTTGCCGGAACCGCGAGTGAACCGATTAAGAGCAGTGTTAACAGGGGTATGGAGGTTCGCGTCATTGATAACCCTCTTCGGCAGGGCGGGGGCTATTTCTTTGTAGACGATGGTTGCATATGTGTCAAACATTCACATTCCTGAATCAGGTAATCCTGAAACGGTTTTCAATGACGGTTTTCTGCCTGTTCGGAGAGTTCTCGGAGCAGCTCACGGTTCTGAATCGTGCGAGCCGATTGGGCTCATTGCGAGCCGAGTGCGCCGCGACCGACCGGTGGCCTCGCACCAGGATTTCTGTTGTGATGGCGTGGAATCTTGCCCTTACAGTCATCCGGATGGGCGAAAGGAGCCCACGAAGGTGGGGGCACTGGCGGGGTTGTGCGGGTCGAGAGGCCCACCGCAGCACGCTTTTCCACGCACCCGTTCGTGACCGAACCAACCCTGAACAGCACGACACGTTCTACACGTCGATGACCCTGATCGACGCGGTCGGCGGCTACGAGCTGCCCGTGCCGCTGTACTACGACCCGCGCGTCCGGCAGCTGCTGACCGCCGCGGGCACGGCGTCGGTGCTCGTCAACGACCTGGTGTCGGTGGAGAAGGGCGCCGCCGACGAGAAGCCGGTCTGCAACACGGTGCTCCAGATCGCGGCGGACCGGGAGTGCTCGATCGCCGAGGCCACCGCACGGACCGTGGAGCTGCACAACCAGCTGGTGCGCGACTTCGAGGCGGGCCACAGGGCGCTGCTCGCGGTGCCATCGGTGGAGTTGCACCGGTTTCTGAAGGGCACCAAGGCCTGGATGGGCGGCGGCTTCGAATGGCACACCACCCACCCGCGCTACAAGTAGTTCAGGCCCTGGTCGGGACGGAGGTCGGTGACCGGCAGGCGGTGATCGGTGTGCAGGCGTGCGGCCACGAGTGAGCGGTGGCACGCCTCCGGGTCGCGCTCGACGCAGAGCAACGCGGTCGTGGTCGAGCTCGGCAGCTCGGCCACAAGTGCACCGAGGTCGAACGGGTCGAGGATCTCGCGGGTGTAGTGCTCGGTGTACTCGGGCGCCAGGGCAACCCGGTCGCGCTTGCCCACGCCCTGCCGGTCGTCCTCGCGGTACTGGAGCTGACGCATCTCCGTCGTCGGCGCGAGCTCCTTCACGTGCCGATAACCGATGTCCGCCGCGGCGAGCAGGCGCTGGAGCTGCGCCGAGTTCGCCCAGGCGTACTCAGAGCCGCGGACACCGCGGCGCTGGCGGACGTCGAGCAGCAACCCCACGCCCGCGCTGGTGAGCTTCTCGGCGAAGGTTTCCGCCGTGAAGCCGTAGACACCGATCGTCGCGATGCGCCTCATCGTCACAACCTCCATTGTGGACGGCGGTGGGCCTGGTCGCGCCGGGCCCACCGCCACCCTGTCACGGCACCAGCACCGGCTGGTCCAGGACCCACAACCACGACCCGTCCGGCTGACGGCGGGCGACCTCGACCGTCATCTCACCGGTGGTCAGCGTGGACGCCGTGAGCGCCAGGTCGCCGCTCACCAGCGCCGGGTGCTGCCTGCCCGGCAGCAGCTCCGGTGCGGCGGCGACGAACTGCTCGTACACCTTGCGGATCTCCGCGTGCCCGGTGGCGATGTTGCCGGGCGGGAACGCCAGCACGGCGTCCGGTTCGTACAACGCCACCAGTCCGTCGACGTCGCCCGCGTTGCCGCGTTCGATGAAGAACCTGCCCAGATCGTTCGGCTCGGTGGCCACTGTCCTGCTCGTCATGTGGATCACCCTGCCAACGAATCACGACATCCTGTGTCGTGTATTCCCGTAGAGTTTTCCCATGCGTGCCGACCGGTTGGTCTCGCTGGTTCTGCTGCTGCGCCGGCACGGCCGGATGTCCGCGACCGCCCTCGCCCGCGAGCTGGAGGTGTCCACCCGCACCGTGCTGCGCGACATCGACGCGCTGTCCGCGGCCGGCGTCCCCGTCTACGCCGAACGCGGCCGGCACGGCGGTTTCGCCCTGCTGCCGGGTTTCCAGACCGAGCTCACCGGGCTGAACCACGACGAGGCACTCGCACTGCTGGTCGCCGGATCACGGCGCGGCGCACAGGCCTTCGGCCTCGGCACGGCACTCGCCTCGGCGATGCGCAAGGTGGTGGACGCGCTGCCCGAGAGTTATCGGGCCACCGCCGCCGACGCCGCCCAGCGGCTGCTCATCGACCCGGAGACCGACCTCCTCGCCCGCCGGCAGATCACCGACGAGGTGCCCGACGCCGTTGTGGCCGAGGTCCGGCGCGCGGTGTTCGCGGGCCACAAGCTCCGCATCCACTACGCGGCCGCCGGTCAGCAGCCGAAGTGGCGCACGGTGGACCCGATCGGCCTGGTCACCGTGCGGGAGCAGGGTTACCTGCTGGCCACGAGGTCGGGGGAGGACCGCACCTACCGGCTGTCCCGGATCGTGGCCGCGGAGGAACTTCCCGAGCCGGCGGAGCGACCGGACCGGGTCGACCTGGACCGGGCGTGGCAGGAACGCAGCGCGCGGTTCCGTGCCGGCGACGACCAGGTGACCGTGCTGCTCCGGCTGAACCCGGCGAGGCGGGGCGACCTGATGGCGGTGGCCGTCCTGACCGAGGAGACCGGCGCGGACGGCTGGCTGCGGCTGGAGGTGACCTTCCAGGACGCGAGGCACGCCGAATGGGCGGTGTGGCAGCTGTCCACGAACGCGGAAGTCCTGACCCCGCAGTGGTTGCGCGCCTCCCTGCGCGACCGTGCCGCCGCACTCGCCGCCCTGCTCACGGTTAGTGGTGGTTAGTGTTCGGCTAGCGCGGTTCCCCAGTCTTGGTGCCGAGGCGAGATCGCCTCGCAGAGAAGGGGGAATTCTCTTGATCCGCAAAACGATGATGGTGCTGGCCGGTGCGGCGTTCGCCGCGTCACTGGTGTCGCTGCCCGCGAGCGCCGCGCCCTCGCCGTCGCTCATCGAGGCCAACGACGTGTCCGCCGCGGCGTGGAGCGACTGTCCCGCCGCCAGGATGTGCATCTGGACCGGCCTCGACGGCAACGGCGGGATCGGCTACTTCGCCAACGGGGACGCGAACCTCGGTGCGGCTCCCGGCCCGAGCGGACTGAACAACACCGCCGAGAGCGCGTGGAACCGCAGCGGTTCGCGGTTCTGCTTCTACGACGGGGCGAACTACTCGGGCTTCCTCGGTGACGTGCTGCCGGGTGAGCAGGGGAACATCAAGCCGGAGTACCGCAACCGGATCTCGTCGCTGAAGACCTGCTGACGGGAGACGGAACCGTGGTTACCGGCAGAGCAGCAGCGCTGGTGGCCGGTGCGGTGATGGCGGGGTCGCTGTTCGCGGCGGCCCCGGCCTTCGCCTCCACCGCTGCCGCAGCTCAGTGTCCCGCAAACCGGTTCTGCGCGTGGACCGGTCCCGGCCACACCGGTACGTCCGCCACGTTCGCGACCGGTGCGTTCGAACTGGGCGGCCAGGCCGACAACAACATCGAGAGCGTGCGGAACCGCACCAGCTCGCGGTGGTGCCTGTACGACCTGCGCGGCTTCCGGGGCCTCCTGGACGTCGTGGAACCCGGTGAGGAAGGAGACCTGCCCGCACCCGCGTGGAACAAGGTCTCGTCCCTCCGCGTCTGTTAGGGCCTGGTCATCGGGCGGCTGTCGAAAAGGCGGCAACCCTGGCGATGGCCGCCCGTGCCCGGGTGATCACCGCGTCCCGTTCCTGCTCGGTTTCGGCCTGCTCCACCGAAAAGCACCGCACCAGGTCATGCATGCCGTAACGGATCGTCGGGCCGCGGTCGACCGCGCTCACCAGGTGCCAGCTGACGAGGTCCTCCAGCACCCGTTCGGCGTGGTCCTGCCCGGTGTCGAGCAGGGCCGCCGCGAGCCAGCCGGGTACCGGTGCCGCGGGCAGCAGCCCCATGCGCCGGAACAACGTCTGGTGCGGCGCGGGCAGCTGCCGGTAGCTCGCGTTGAAGCTGGCCCGCACGTCGAGGTCGCCCGCCTCCAGCCAGTCGAGCCTCGTGCGTTCGTCCGACAGCCGCGCGGCCAGGTCGTCGCTGGTCCAGTGTGGACGGTCGAGGAGCAGTGCTCCCGCTATCCGCAGCGCGAGCGGCAGGCCACCGCACCTGGCCACCAGCGCTTCTCCCGGTGGTGCGCCGGTGATCCTGGTGAGCAGCTCGGCGGACTCGGCCGCGTCGAACAAGCAGAGCCGGACCAGCCGGGCGCCTTCGAGTTCGGTGAGCGAACGCCTGCTCGTCACCAGGACCGCGCAGCCGGGTTCGGCGGGCACGAACGGCCGCACCTGACCGGCGTCGCCCGCGTTGTCGACGACGAGCAGCACCTCGCGTCCGGCCAGCAGGTCCCGCAACAGGGCCGAGCACTCGTCTTCGGCGGATGGCACGAGATCCGCGGGAACGCCCAGCGCGCGCACGAACTGCCGCAACGCGGCCATCGTGTCGTCACCGCGCAGCGAGGCGAAGAGCTGGCCGTCCGGGAAGCGCTCGCGCACGTGGTGGGCGAGCTGCACGACGAACGACGTCTTGCCGAGCCCTGCCGTGCCGGACACCACCACGAGCGGAGGCCGGGTCCCGGCGCCGGTCAGCACGTCGGAGAGCTCGGTCAGCAGATCGGCACGGCTGACGAAGTCTGGCAGTGCCGGTGGTAGCTGCCGCGGCCGATGTGCCTTGCGCGGCATCGGAAACGCAGGCCGCGTGTCCTGCTCGCCACGCAGGATCCGCGTGTGCAGCGAGCACAGTCGTGCGGACGGTTCGACGCCGAGCTCGGCCACCATCGTGCGGCGGAACGAGTGGAACACGTCGAGGGCCTCCGACACCCTGCCGCGCCGGGCCAGCGCGGTCATCAGCTGGGCGCGAAACCGTTCCCGCAGCGGGTGTTCGGCGACCACCGCCGTCAGCTCGCCGATCAGGTCGGCGTCGCCGCCCAGCAGGAGTTCGGCGTCGATGCGCTCCTCCAGCACGGTCATCCGCAGTTCGTCGAGCCGGCAGGCGACGGACTCGACGAGTGGCGGGTCGACCGGCCCGTCCCATCGCCCGAGCGCCGCACGCAGCGTGCTCGCGCCGAGCGCCACCTCACCGTCCGCGATGAGTGAGCGCGCTCTCGCAAGATCGGCGCGGACCAGTTCGACGTCGAGCTCCGCCGTGGTGGCGTGCAGGACGTATCCCGTCGGCGTGGTCGTGATCCGCTCGCGGCCGAGCAGTCTCCTCAGCCGCGAGATGATGCCCTGCAGCTGCACCTTCGCCGACGACGGCGGCCTGGCACCCCACAGTTCGTCGATCATCCGGCTGAGCGGGACGACCTCGTTGGCGTGCCACACGAGCAAGGCCAGCACGGTGCGCGTCTGCGGTGTGCCCACCGCGATCTCCGTACCGTCGCTTTCCAGCCGAAATGGTCCGAGCAATCGGAAAAACCACATGCCCCAGTACCTCCCCCAGTACTGCCCCCCACGACAAGAGTGGCACAGGATCCGGGGGCGGCGCGAGCACTTCGGCCGAACCCGAGGATTCGTCCAGTCAATTCCCGCCCAGGTCCGGGTGTGCGCAGCCGTGACCCCATTCGCCGCAAATATGTCGCGATCAATGATTTCCGCACGCACGCCCCGATTTCCGGGAAACGGTACGCCAAATGGTTGTCGCGGAAAGCTCGGTGCAGCGGTCGTTCGGCGCTGACGGTGCAGCTAGGTCCCGGGTCACCCACCGGATCGGCGGCCGGGGCCGGGGGCACCACCGGTTGGCTGTGCGGGGAATGGGCTGAGCGGACCCAATATCGGGTCCCAGCGGAGGGCGTTGGACTGTTGTCCTTGTGGCACAGCTGTCCGTTAATTACGTTCAGGACAGTGGCAACGAGGTCTGTGCGAATCCAGGTGCTGGGTTCGATGCGGGCGTGGAAAGACGGTGCGGAACTCGAGCTCGGCCCACCCGCCCGGCGAGCTGTGCTGGGACTGCTCGTGCTCGCGGAGGGCGAGCCGGTGGCCGCCGGGAGCCTGATCGACGCCCTGTGGGGTGAGCGACCACCGCGCAGCGCCGTGAACGTCCTGCAGACCCACGTCAAACACCTGCGGCGGTTGCTGGAGCCGGGCCGGTCGTCCCGGTCGAGCAGCGAGGTCCTGCCCTACGTCAACGGCGGTTACGCGGTCAACCAGGCCGTCGTGACCGTCGACCTGACCACGTTCCGCAGCCTGGTCGCCGAGGCGAACGAGGCCTATCGCAACGACCGGTGGGACCACGTCGCAGCAGGGCTGGGCGAGGCGCTCGTGTTGTGGCGCGGGCGGCCGGCTGCGGACATTCCGTTGCTCGCCACGCATCCGAAGGTCGTGTCGCTGATCGCGAAGCACCGTGAGGTGGTGGCGAGGCACGGCGACGCGATGATCGCGATCGGTGCCGCGGCGGAGGTGCTGCCCGAGATGGCGGAGGCCGCCGCCGAACAGCCGCTGGACGAATCCGCGCAGGCCCGGCTGATCCGCGCGTATCACGCCGCAGGACACCGGGCCAAGGCTTTCCAGACCTACCACGAGGTGCGGGACCGGCTCGTCGAGGAGCTCGGCATCGACCCGGGTCCGGAGCTCCGCGCCGCCCACGCGACGCTGCTGCACGACGACGGCAGGACGGCCGCGGCACAGTCGCGTCCGGTGCCGCGGGTGCCGCGGCAGCTGCCGGCGCGGCCGGCGGGCTTCACCGGGCGGACGGCACAGCTGTCCACATTGGACGATCTGGTGCCCGCGAGCTCAGGCGGCGCGCTGGCGATCGCCGCGGTCTCCGGCACCGCGGGCGTCGGCAAGACTGCGCTCGCCGTGCACTGGGGACACCGCGTCAGCGACCGGTTCCCCGACGGGCAGCTCTACGCGAACCTGCGCGGGCACACCAGGGGCGGGGCGGCGCGGCCGATCGAGGTGCTCGCCCAGTTCCTGTCCGCGCTGGACGTTCCCGCCGAGCGCGTACCGGTCGACGTGGAGGCGGCGTCGGCGATGTTCCGCACCCTGACGACGGACCGGAAGATGCTGGTGCTGCTGGACAACGCCGCGGGGCCGGACCAGGTCCGGCCGCTGCTGCCCGCCGGTCCCGGCTGCCTCGTGGTGGTGACCGGCCGCGACCGGATGACCGGCCTGGTCGCGATGCACGGCGCCCGTCAGCTCACGCTCGACGTGCTCAACCCCGATGACGCGCTGGAACTGCTGGCCTCCGTGCTGGGGCCCGGCCGGGTACGCGCCGAGCCGGCGGCTGCCGCGGACTTCGCCAAGCTGTGCGCCTACCTGCCGCTCGCGTTGCGGATCGCGGCCGCCAACCTCTCCGACCGTCCCGGCTACGGGATCGACGACTACGTCCTGGAGCTGAGGGAGGGCAACGTGCTGACCGCCCTCGCGGTGCCCGGCGACGAGCAGGCCGCGGTGCGAGCGGCGTTCGACCTCTCCTACGCGGCACTGCCCGCGGCGGCGCAGCGGTTGTTCCGCCTGTTGAGCCTCATCCCCGGACTCGACGCCAGCACGGAGGCGATCGCGGCGCTCAACGGCACGGACCCCGGACCATTGCTGGACCGCCTCGCCGGGGCGCACCTCGTCGAGCCCAGCGCACCCGGTCGCTACAGCTTCCACGACCTGCTCCGGCGTTACGCCGCCGAACAGGCGTCGAGCCAGGAGACACCGGCGGACCGCGAGTCGGCCCTGCGGCGGTTGTACGACTGGTACCTGCACGCCGTCGACACCGCGGCCCGGCACCTCTACCCGCACATGCTGCGCCTGCCGGTACCCGAACTCGACGCCAGGACACCCGCCGGCGTCACCGGACCAGCGGAGGCGACGAGCTGGCTGGACGCCGAACGCGGCAACCTCGTCGCCGCGGTCCGGTCGGGACCCCGTCCCACGGCGTGGTTGCTCGCGGACGCCCTGCGCGGCTACTTCTGGTTGTCCACTCGCCGGGTCGAGTGGCTCGCCACGGCGGAAGCCGGGCTCGCTGCCGCCGAGGAGGCGGGCGACCCCAGGGCACGGGCCGCCGGCCGGCTCAGCCTCGCCGACCTGTACTTCCGGCAGGGCAGGTACCGCGAGGCCGTGCGGCACTACACGCACGCGCAACTGCTGGCGCGGCAGGCGGGCTGGGTCGAGGCGCAGGCCGCGGTGCTCGGCAACCTCGGCTGCGTCTACTGGCAGTCCGGCCGGCTCGAAGCCGCCGCGGCCAGGTTCGGCCGCTGCCTGGAGGTGAGCAGGAGCATCGGCCAGTCGGCGGGCGAGGCGGTCGCACTCGGCAACCTCGGCCTCGTCCACTGGGAGATGGGCCGGCTGGCGCAGGCGGCGGAGCACTACACCCTGGCGTTGAACCGGCACCGGCAGATCAGGTCCCGCTACGGCGAGGCGATCAACCTCGGCAATCTCGGTCACGTGCAGCGCCTCCGCGGTTTGCCGGGTGAAGCGGCCCAGCTGCTGATCCGCGCGCTCGCCCTGCACCGCGAGGGCGGCAACCGCAGCAGCGAGGCCCAGACACGCAGCAGGCTCGCCGCGACGTACCTCGACCTCGGCCGTGGCCGGGAGGCACTGGAGTTCGCCCGCACCGGCCTCGTCCAGGCGCAGGAGACCGGTGATCCCCGGATCGAGGTGGAGGCACTCGCCGTGCTGGCCACCGCGGACCACCGGCTCGGGCACCGGGCGGACGCGATCCGCCACTACCGCCAGGCACTCGACCTCGTGCGCAACACCGGAGACCGGTACCCGGAGATCGAGATCCTCATCGGCCTGGCGACGGTCACCTCGGACGTCGAGCATGCGAGGCATGCGCTCGACCTCGCCGAACGCGGGGGCTACCGCGCGTTGCAAGGTCAGGCGATGGCCGCTCTCGCCGGCATCCTGCTGGCGTCCGGGAAACCGCGCGACAGCGCGAGCCACGCGTCGCGCGCGCTCGAGATCCACCGGGAGACCGGCCATCGCCAGGCCGAAGCGTTCACGCTCGCCGTGCTGGAGCGGGCGGGCGGGTGACTACTCCACGATCCGGTCGCCGATTCCCTTCTCCGGGATGTGACTGGCGCCGTTCGGCTGGATGATGATCTTGGCCCACGGTGTCACGCTCGCCGGCCTGCCGGCGGAGTCCTTGCAGGAGAACTCGGACATGTTGAACGTCTCCCAGGCTCCGTCGCCGTTCGGCACGGGCTTCTCGTACTCCTCCGCGTTGGTCACCCAGACGCACGTGGTGCCGTCTGCCTCGTGTGTGACGTGCGGCGTGATGAAGGTGATCCGTCCTTCGTCCACGCACCAGGAGACCTGGTAGGTGTAGCTCCATTTGCCGGGTTCGGCGAGCCGCACCGTCTCGGAGGTCAGCAGCGGCGTCTCGCACTTCTCCTCGGCCGCCTGGGCCGTGGTGATCGGCAGCCCGGCGAAGAGGACGACCGCACATCCGATGATCGTCGCTTTCATCGTGTTCCCCCTCGAAATCGTGTGCTTCCAATGTGGTGCCTGCAACCGGATGTCCGCAAGGGAGGTCCAACCCGCGTCCAATCGACGTCCAGTCGTGCCGAATAGCTTGTGCCGCAGGGTTTTCCAACAGGGGAGGAACTGATGAAGGCGCGAACCAAGAGGGGTGTCGCCGCGGCGGCCGTCGTCGCCTCGGTGGCGGCGGCCGTGATCGGTGGCGGCGGGAGCAGCGCTGCTCAGCCGTCCGGCCTGAGAGCGTTCGGGATCTCGGCGGACGGCACGCTGATGGTGACGTTCACGACGAACCTGCCGCAGGAGCTGAACTGGGTGCGGCAGATCCAGGGCTTCTCGGGTGACACCGCGGCGATCGGCCTCGACCAGCGCGTGCAGGACGGCCTGTTGTACCTGGTGGGCAACAAGGGAGGCATCTACACGGTGAAGCTCCCGAACCCGCCCTCGCAGCCGAACCCGATCATCACGAAGGTGTCGCAGCTGACCGTCGCGTTGCACGGCACGAACTTCGGCGTCGACTTCAACCCGGCGGCCGACCGGCTCCGGGTGACCAGCGACACCGGGCAGAACCTGCGCCACGACCTCAACGCGCACAGCACGGTCGCGGACACGATGCTGTCCACCCCGCCGACGCCGGGAGCCACCAAGGGTGTCACCGCGGCGGCCTACACGAACAACGACCTGGACCCCGGCACCGCGACCACGCTGTTCGACATCGGCACGATGACCGACCAGGTGCTGATCCAGTCGCCGGCGAACAACGGCACGCTGGCTCCGACCGGCAGCCTCACGGTGGACGCCGGCAGCAACGCGGGCTTCGACATCTTCAGCACTCTGTCCGGCGGGAAGGCGGTGTCCGTGGCGGGCTTCGCCACTCTCGTCGCACCGAACGGCACGTCGTCGTTGTACAGCATCAACCTGCTCAACGGGACCGCGACCAGCCTCGGGCAGTTCCCGCTGCCGATCACGGACCTGGCGATCTCGCTGACCGGAAGCTGAACACTCCCGGCCGGCAGCGAGCCCCGTCCCGGAACCCGCCCGTGTTCCGGGACGGGCGCGGGCTGCTGCCGTCCAGCCGACGTCCAGTCCCCTGGAATAGCTTGTGCCCCAAGGAATTTGGCACAGGGGAGTGGGCTGATGAGGGCACGGATCAAGAAGGCTGCCGCCGCGGCGGCCGTGGCGGTGTCGGTGGCGGCGGCCGTGGTCGCCGGCGGGAACAGCAGCGTCGCGCAGCCGTCGGGACTGAGAGCGTTCGGCATTTCGGCGGACGGCACGCTGATGGTCACGTTCACCACCGATCTGCCGCAGGAGCTGAACTGGGTGCGGCAGATCCAGGGCTTCTCGGGCGACACCACCGCGATCGGCCTCGACCAGCGCGTACAGGACGGTCTGCTGTACCTGGTGGGCAACAAGGGAGGCATCTACACGGTCAAGCTCCCGAACCTGCCTTCGCAGCCGAACCCGATCGTCACGAAGGTCTCGCAACTGTCGGTTCCGCTGTGGGGCACGAACTTCGGGGTCGACTTCAACCCGGCGGCCGACCGGCTCCGGGTGACCAGCGACATGGGCCAGAACCTGCGGCACAACCTCGGTGACCACACCACGACGGAGGACGCGATCCTGTCCACCCCGCCGGCACTCGGGCCGACCAGGGGCGTGACCGCCTCCGCCTACACGAACAACGACCTGAACCCGGAGACCGCGACCACGTTGTTCGACATCGGCACGGCGACCGACGAGGTGCTCATCCAGGCGCCGGCCAACAACGGGCTGCTGAGCGCGACCGGCAAGCTCACCGTCGACGCGGCCAGCAACGCGGGCTTCGACGTCTACAGCACGCTGAGCAACGGGAAAGCGGTTTCATCGGTCGGCTTCGCCGCCCTGATGGCATCGAACGGCACGTCGTCGTTGTACAGCGTCAACCTGCTCAACGGGACCGCGACCAGCCTCGGGCAGTTCCCGCTGGCGATCGCGGACCTGGCGATCTCGCTGACCGGGAGCTGACGCCGCGCAGGTGACCAAGTGGCCTTTCAGGATACTTGCTGACTGGGTATCCCGAGAGGCCACTTCGTCGCGGACGATCAGCGGTGTGACCATCAGCGAGCTGAACGACGAGAACACCGCGCTGGCGTACGACGCGATGCGCGCACTCCGCCCGCATCTCACGTCCGAGGACGCCTTCGTCTCGGCGGTGCGGATCCAGCGCAAGGAGGGCTACCGGCTCGTCGCCTCCTTCGATCCGGACGGCAGGGTCGCCGCGGTGGCGGGATTCCGCCACATGACGAACCTCTACGCCGGATCGCACCTCTACATCGACGACCTGAGCACCCTCCCGTCCGCGCGCAAGCAGGGCCACGCGAGCGCGTTGCTGAGCTGGGTCGACGAGGAGGCCCGCCGCCTCGGTTGCGCGGGAGTGCACCTGGACTCCGGAACGCCACGGCACGACGCCCACCGGCTCTACCTGAGTTCGGGTTACGTCATCCCGGCGCTGCACTTCAGCAAAACGTTCTGAGGCGGGCAGACTGGCGGGCGTGCGGGTAGCTGTCGTCTCAGGGGGCGATCCGGGCCACGTCGTCCCGGCGATGGCGTTGTGCCTGAGGTTCGCCGAGGCCGGGGACACTCCGGTCCTGCTCACCGGAGGCCGGTGGGTCGACGCCGCCGTGGGCGAGGGGATCACGGCGTCCCGGGTCACCGGCCTGTCGCTGGCCGACCTGCGGGACGCGCCGGACATCGGCCGTGCGCTGCACGACCAGGCCGCGGTCCTGGCGACGGCACTCACCCCGCAGCTGGCCGCTCTCGCACCGGATCTGGTGGTGTGCGACGTTCTGGCGCTGGGCGCGGGCATGGCCGCGGAGTTGCTCGGTGTGCCGTGGGCGCAGCTGTCGCCACATCCGCTCTACGAACCGTCTCGCTGGCTCCCGCCCATGGGCAGCGGCCTGGCTCCGGGAACCGGGGTGCGCGGCCGGCTGCGGGACGCGGTGCTCCGCGCGATGACCGCCAGGTCGATCCGCCAGGGCGAGCGGCAACGTGCCGTCGTGCGGCAGCGGGTCGGCCTTCCCCCGCGAGGGCCGGGGCCCGTGGTGCGGTTGATCGCGACGCTGCCCGCTCTGGAGGTGCCGCGCCCGGACTGGCCGGACAACGCCCACGTCGTCGGTCCGCTGCTGTGGGAGGCGAGCCGGTCGAGGATGACGCCACCACCGGGGACCGCCCCGCTGGTGATGATCGCCCCGTCGACGGCGTGGACGGGCGCCACCGGCATGGCCGAGATGACGCTGGAGGCGTTGCGGGACATGGGAGTGCGGGCCGTGGTGTCGACGTTCGCGCCGCCACCTGCCTGCCTGCCGGAGTGGGCGCGGTCGGGGCCGGGCAGGCAGGACGAGCTGCTGCGCGAGTCGTCGGTGCTGGTGTGCGGCGGCGGGCACGGGATGCTGGTCAAGGCGCTGCGGGCAGCGGTTCCCGTCGTGGTGGTGCCGGGCGGGGGCGACCAGTGGGAGATGGCCAACCGGGTGGCGCGGCAGGGAAGCGGCCTGATCGTCCGTCCGGCCACTGTGGACGGTTTGCGGGAGGCGGTCCGTCGTGTGCTGGACGATCCCGGATTCGCCGCTGCCGCGTCCGCCGCGGCCGATGCGGCCGACGTGCGCGATCCCGTCGAGGTGTGCCGTGCCGCCGTGGACGCTCTGCCGGAAGGGGCATCGACATGAGCAGGAAGCCCGGCATCGACGGTCTCCGCGAGGTGTGGGACCGCTACGCCCCGCGTTACGACCGCGACATCGGCTTCTTCGAACGCGTCCAGTTCGGCGGCGGCCGCGAATGGGTGTGCTCGCAGGCCTCGGGCGCCGTGCTGGAGGTGGCCATCGGCACGGGCCGCAACCTTGAGCACTATCCGGCGGGCGTGGAGGTCACCGGCCTCGACCTCAGCCCGGTGATGCTCGGTATCGCCCGTGATCGCGCCGCCTCGCTCGGCCGTGAGGTCTCACTGCACGAGGGCGACGCGCAGGCCTTGCCGTTCGCCGACGCCTCGTTCGACACCGTCGTCTGCACTCTCGGCCTGTGCGGTGTGCCCGACGAGTGCAAGGCGATCGCCGAGATGCACCGCGTGCTGCGCTCCGGCGGGAAGCTTCTGCTCCTCGACCACGTCGGCAGCCACCACCGGCTCATCCATTTCGGACAGTCGCTGCTGGAGAAGCTGAGCGTGCGGATGTGCGGCGACTACCAGACCCGCAGGCCGCTCCTGTTGCTGGAGCAGGCCGGTTTCGTGGTGCACCGGCAGGAACGGCTCAAGCTCGGCACGGTCGAGCGGGTGGCCGCGGTCAAGCCCTGATCCGGATCGCGACCAACGGCACCAGTGCGAGCGCGAGAACGCCGCCCGCGAGCGACAGGGCGGGGTAGCCGGCACTCGCGACGACGAAGCCGAAGCCATGCCACCGGTCGCACCGGCGACCGCGATCGCCATCTCGATGCGCCCCTGCACGGTGGCGCGGGACTCGAGCGGCACGGCGTCGGTGATGAGCGCGCCGCTGAGGATTTGGGCGGCTACCAGGACGGTGAGGATGCGGCGCTGGGCTGGGTGGCGGGTGATCAGGGTGCCCGCTGTGTCCGTTCCGGGCTCACGTTGCGGCGGGCGTGGTCGTCGGGGCACTGCTTGGCTGGCGTGCTGGGTGGTGAGGTCGGCTGTTCTGAGCTGAGATCGCTGCGAGAAGGTCCACCCGCGCCCCAGGACTCAGGTCGCCACAGGCAGCTCCGCGAGCCTCCACTCGAGCATGCCGTCGGTTCGTCCCCGCGCGGTGAGCAGCCGGACGGCCTCGTGGGAAAGCACGCGGTAGGCGCCTCGGCAGTACGCGACGATCTCCTGGTCGGCCGGGAGCTCGGCGAGCCGGTGGGTGAGTTCGGCCAGCGGGATGGACACGGCGCCGGGGATGTGGCCGGCGGCGTACTCCTCGGCCGGTCGCACGTCGATCACGGTGGCGCGGCCGGAGCGGACACGGGCGAGCAGCTCTTCGCGGGTGAAATCGTCCCCATTGCTTCAGTGTTGACCAAACACATACCTAGATGAACACGATAGTCATATGCTTCTCGCGTGGGGATCACCGAAAGCATCGACGCGTCGAAACGCGACTTCAGCCGTTACCTGACCGCGAGGGTGTTGTCGGTCGCCGGCGCCGTGGTCTCGGCCGTGGCGCTGCCGGTTCTCGTGTACCAGCTGACCGGGTCGGCAGGCTGGACGGCGGCGGTCACGGCGGCGGAAGCGTTGCCGTACCTGGTGTTCGGCCTGCTGGCCGGTGCGCTGGCGGATCGGCTGGACCGCCGGAAGATGATGGTGGCGCTGGACTTCGCGGTCGCCGGTGTGCTGCTGAGCGTGCCGCTCGCGTGGGCGGCGGGAGGGTTGAGCGCGCCGCACGTCGTGGTGGTGGCGTTCGCGACGCAGACGGCGTTCGTGTTCTTCGACGCGGCCAACTTCGGTGCTCTGCCGGCGTTGGTGGGCAAGGAAAAGCTGACCGCCGCCTACTCGACGCTCTTCGGGCGCACGACCGTCGTGGAGCTCGTGGTGCCCGGCATCACGGGTCTGCTGGTGGCGGTCGTCGCGCCGGCCGCGTTGCTGGCGGTGAACGCGCTGACTGCGGTGGGCTCGGCGTTGTTGTTGCGCGGGATTGCCAGCAGCATGGCGAACCCGCGGCCGGTGCGAGGTGCCGGCGAGATCGTCTCGGACGTGCGGGAGGGCCTGCGGTTCCTGTGGCGCGAGCCGATCGTTCGCACGCTGACCCTCGTCGGCGCCACGCACTCGGTCGGCAGCGGTGCCTGGATGGCGCTGCTGGTGCCGTTCGCCGACCGGGTGCTGGGTGTCGCGCCGCGTGGTGACGTGCGGCTGGCCGCGTTGTTCAGCTGCTGGGGCGTGGGTGCGATCATCGCGTCCCGGCTGTTGCCGCGGCTGGCCGAGCGCCTCGGCAACGCGCGGCTGGCGCTCACGGCGTTGCCGCTTTCGTTGCTCGGGGGGCTGTTCGTGCTCGCGAGCGGACATTGGCTGCTCATGTGCGTGGCGGCGGTGTACTGGGGCGCCGCCCAGGCCGTCGTGGTCATCAACGGGATCACCTACCGGCAGCAGGTGTGTCCGGAGGAGATGCAGTCGCGGGTGAACACGACGGCCAGGATGCTGGCGTGGGGCCTCGGCCAGCCGCTCGGCGCGGCGCTCGCGGGCACCGTGTCGGTGGCGGTGGGGGATCCTCGTGCCGGGCTTGCGGCCGGCGTGGCGGTGGTTGCGGCCGGGGTGGCGATGGCGTGGGTGACGCCGGTGTTGCGGCGCGCGGCTAGCGCTTCCACCAGCGGCCGCTGAGCAGCCGCATTCCGTTCAGCGCCACCAGAACCGTCGAGCCCTCGTGGCCGGCGACGCCGAGCGGGAGGGGCAGCGTGCCGACCAGGTCCCAGATCGACAGCACGACGATGAACGCGCCCGCGATGGCGAGGTTGGCGATCACCACCCGCCGTGCGCGACGGGCCAGCGCCACCACCGCGGGCACCACGGTGAGGTCGTCGCCGACCACCACCGCGTCGGCGGTGTCCACGGTGAGGTCGGAGCCCTTGCGGCCCAACGCGATGCCTGCGTGTGCGGTTGCGAGCGCGGGTGCGTCGTTCACGCCGTCGCCGACGAACAGCACCTTGCCGCTCATCTCTCGCACGGCGCGCACCTTGTCCTGCGGCAGCAACCCCGCGCGCACATCGGTGATGCCGACGTCCGCGGCAACCCGTTGTGCCACAGCGTGATTGTCGCCGGTCAGCAGGACAGGGCTGCGTCCCGTGAGGACGGCGAGCTCACCGACGGCGGCCTCGCTGGACGGGCGCACCCGGTCGGCCAGCTCGATCACGCCGGCCTGGCGGTCGTCGACGACGACCTCGACGGCGGTGTGGTCCGAAGAGTCGTACCGCCGCACCACGACCACCTGCCCGGACACCCGCGCGGTCACGCCGACACCGGGCGTGGCCTGGAAATCCGCGGCTGACGGAATCGACAGCCCTCGCTCACGTGCGGCGGCGACGATCGCGCGGCCGATCGGGTGTTCGCTGAACTGTTCGGCCGCGGCGGCCAGGGAGAGGACGTCGTCGCGGCCGGTGACGACGTGGGGTGTGCCTTCGGTGAGCGTGCCCGTCTTGTCGAGCGCGACCGCGTCCACGGTGCCGAGCTGTTCCATCGCGACCGCGGACTTCACGAGAACGCCGCGTTTGCCCGCGTTGGCGATGGCCGCCAGCAGCGGGGGCATCGTGGCGAGCACCAGTGCGCACGGCGAGGCCACGATCATGAACGTCATCGCGCGCAGCAACGTGGGTTCGAGCGCGGCTCCGAACAGCAGCGGCACCGTGAACAGCGCGAGCGTCACGGCGACCATCGCGACGGAGTAGCGCTGCTCGATCTTCTCGATGAACAGCTGCGTCTTCGCCTTCGTGGCCGAGGCCTGCTCGACCATCGCGACGATCCGGGCGATCACGGAGTCCTGTGGATCACGGGTGACCCGCACGCGCAGCGCACCGGTGCCGTTGAGCGATCCCGCGAACACGTCGTTGCCGGGGCGCTTCGGCACGGGCAGCGGTTCGCCGGTGATCGAGGCCTCGTCCGCTTCGCTGTGCCCGTCGGCCACCGTGCCGTCCGCGCCGATCCGTTCGCCCGGCCGCACCAGGATCTCGTCGCCGATCCGCAGCGTCTCGGCGTCGACTTCGCGTTCGCCTTCGTCGGTGAGCAGGCAGGCCCGTTGCGGCGCCAGGTCGAGCAGGCCGCGCACGGAGTCGGCGGTGCGCTGGGTCAGCACGGCTTCGAGCGCGCCGGACGTCGCGAAGATGACGATCAGCAGCCCGCCGTCGACGACCTGTCCGATGGACGCCGCCCCGATCGCCGCGACGATCATCAGCAGGTCCACGTCGAGCGTGCGTTCGCGCAGCGCGTTGATGCCGGAGAGTGCGGGTTCCCAGCCGCCGGCGACGTAACAGGCGAGCAGCAGCGCCCACCACGCCCACGGCGGCGCGCCTGCGAGTTTCGCTCCGAATCCCAGCAGGAAGAGGGCTGTCGCGGCGATCGCCCACCTGACCTCGGTGATCGAGAGCGGTGATCGCTTGGCGACGGCTGTCCGGTCCGGGCCGGCGAGCAGCAGGGTGGAAGTCACGCCGGGAACCATACAGGAACATCTGAAGAGGTCTTCATGTGTTCAGTGAGTAGGATGCTCACATGGGTCACGGGATCGACGGCAGGAGCACTCCTCCTGCGCAGCTGGACGCCGAGTCGGCGGCGACGGTCGCGGCGACCCTCCAGGCGCTCGCGACGCCGAGCCGCCTGCGGATTCTCACCCGCCTGCGGCACGGCGCCTGCTCGGTCGGTGAGCTCGCCGACGCCGTCGAGATGGAACAGTCAGCCGTGTCGCACCAGCTGCGGCTGCTGCGCGCGCTGGGGCTGGTCACCGGCACGCGGCAGGGGCGCAGCATCGTCTACAACCTCTACGACAACCACGTCGCGATGCTGCTCGACGAGGCCGTCTACCACATCGAGCACCTGGGGCTGGGCGTCACCGACGACGTCGTCTAGCGGCGCCCGGTGCCGATCAACGTGGTGGCGTCGAGCCGCGACATGCCCTCGTACGCCAGCGAGGCGAGGTAGCGCTCGCGCACGGCGTCGTGCTGTTCGGCGGGCACCTTGGCCAGCTCGCCGCGGAAGCCGGAGCCGATGATCACGAGCCACGCCACTTCCGGCGTCATCGTCAACGCGTGTTCGTTGACCGTGACCTCGACGTCGGCGAGGCCGCGTTCGGTCAGCCAGGCCGCGTAGGGATCCGGCTGGTTGATCTGGTCGATCAGGTGCGGCGGGCGCGGCGGAACCGGTGGGGTGTGCGTGACCTCGGCGATGGCGCGGCGCAGGTGCAGGCGGGCGGCGGCCATCGAGTCGCCCCGCCAGATCGTGAACACCACCCGGCCACCGGGACGCGTCCGGCTGATCAGGTGGTCGGTGCCGGCGGTCATGTCGGGGAAGAAGAAGATGCCGAGCGCCGACTGCACGACGTCGTAGCCGCTGGTGGCCCACGCGGTCACGTCCGCCTGGTGGGCGTGCAGCTGAGGCAGGTCGCCGCACCGGCGCCGCAGCTCGTCGACCATCGGGCCGGACATGTCCACGGCGTCGACGTGCCCGCTCGGTCCGACCGCACGCGCGGCCGGGATCGCCGAAGCGCCCGTGCCGCAACAGGCGTCGAGGACGCGGTCACCCGGCTGGAGATCCGCCACCGCGAGCGCGGCCGCCCCGATCGGCTCCCACAGGTGCTTGCCCAGGGCGGTGAAGTCCGCTGCCGCGGCGTCGAATGCGCCGCGGATCTCCGTCTGCCGGTCGTCAGCCATGCTTCCTTCCGATGTGGACGGTCCGGGCGGTGAGCAGCGCCAAATCGTCGCGGTGCCCCAGCCACGTGGACGAGGTGTGGTCGAGCAGAGCATCCCACGTGTCGCGATCGGTCTGCGTGAGGAATTCCCGCGCCCGGCCGACCCGTGCGGCCAGCTCGGCGAGTGCGACCTGTCGTGCGGAGGGGGTGAGCGGAGCGGGCAGGTCGAGCAGGATGCTGCGGCTGGTGACGTCTCCCAGTCCCGCCGACCGCAACAGCTCCGGCCAGCCGCGCCCGTCCCGCACGACGCCAGGCCTGCTCTCGAACCACGCCAGGAACCACTCGTTGTGCGCGGCGTCCAGGCGCGCTTCGAGGCCGGGCCTGCCCACGCCCACGTCCCACGGCAGGCACCGCGCCGGCAGGCCGCCCTCGCCGAGTGCCAGCACGCCGCCGGGGGCGAGCAGCCCGGCGAGTCCGTTCACCGCGTCCTGCCACGACAACGCGTGGTGCACGCAGGCGCCGGACCAGATCAGCGACACCGGCTCCGGCAACGGAACCGGGCCGTCGTCGAGGTCGTGCAGCAGGGTGATCACCCGGTCGCCGAGTCCCGCCCGCTCCGTCCGTTCGCGGACCATGGCGAGCATGGCTTCGTCGTTGTCCACCGCGTAGACGCGGTTCGCTCGCTCGGCGAGGCGCACCGTCGTGGTCCCGGAGCCCGGCCCGATGTCCGCCACCACGTCGCCGGCCGGCAACGCGTCCACCAGCGCCTGCTCGGCGGGCGCGAACACCGCTTCGGCCGCGGCGGGATCCGCTGTCGACGGGCCCGTCATCAGGCGTGCTCGTGCAGTTCGGTGGTGTCCCACTCCGGCAGCGGATCGTCGAACGTCCGCCAGAGGTCAGGACCTGCCGCCAGTTCCTCGTCGGTGAGCAGCGCGGGATCCAGGCGGCGGCCCGGTTCCGCGACGTCGAGATCCACGCCGATGAACACCAGTTCCTGCCTGGCCAGCGGTGTGGTGAGCAGCTGACCGGGCTCGAACGTCAGGTTCGGACCCGCCTGCGACCAGACGGCGAGCACGTCCGGCCGGCTGGCGATGTGGCAGAAACCCTTGCTGCGCAACACACCTTCCCAGTCGGCCAGCGCCGCCACGAGCCGGGCGGGGTGGAACGGGCGGGAGGCGCGGTAGGTGACCGAGCGGATGCCGTACTCCTCGGTCTCCGGCGTGTGGGTGCCCGCGAGCTCCTGGGCCCAGCCGGGCGCCTGCGCGGCGGTGATCGGGTCGTACCGGCCGGTGTCGAGGACCTCGGCCAGGTCGACGACGCCACGCTGCGTGCGCAGCATCCGCGCGGTGGGGTTGAGCCGCCGCAGCACGGCTTCGAGGGTGGCCAGTTCCTCCGCGCCGACGAGGTCGGTCTTGTTCACCACCAGCAGGTCGGCGAACTCCACCTGGTCCACGAGCAGGTCCGAGATCGTGCGCTCGTCCTCCTCCGCGGCGGCCAGGTCGCGCTCGTCGAGGCGTTCGCCCGCAGTCAGTTCGCGCAGGAATCCCGCCGCGTCGACGAGCGTCACCATCGTGTCGAGGCGCGCGTGGTCGGACAGGCTCGTGCCGTCCTCGAAGGTCCAGTCGAACGTCGCTGCCACGGGCATGGGCTCGGAGATGCCGGTGGACTCGATGAGGATCGTGTCGAACCGGCCGGACCTCGCGAGCTCGCCGACGCTGTCGAGGAGGTCCTCCCGCAGGGTGCAGCAGATGCAGCCGTTGGTGAGCTCGACCAGCCGCTCGGTGGTGCGGTCGAGCGTGCCCTGCCCCGCGACCAGGGCGGCGTCGATGTTGACCTCGCTCATGTCGTTGACGATGACCGCGACCCGCCTGCCCTCGCGGTTGGCCAGCACGTGGTTGAGCAGTGTCGTCTTGCCGGAGCCGAGAAAGCCCGACAGGACGGTCACGGGCGTGCGCATCAGATTTCCATCTCCTCGTGCCAGTCGGCGAACGGGTCGGCGAAGTCGAGCTCGCTCACGAGCGCCAGTTCCTCGTCGGTCACCAGCGCGGCCCGCAGCGCCGCGACGATCTCGCCGGGGTCGGACCTGGTGATCACGAACAGCTCCTGAGAGCGGTCGCCGTAGTAGGGGTCCCACTGGAGGTCCGCGGCGGCACGGCGTTCCGCGTCGGCCTCTGCCCAGTCGTCCATCGCCGCGAGCCAGGGCCCGAGATTGCCCACGCGCAGGCCTCCGCCCGCGGACTCGAGCCACAGCGCCTGGTCCGGCTGGCTCGCCACCCACACCCGGCCGCGGGTGCGCACGACGTCTTCGAGCAGCACGTCGAGGGCGTTGTGCAGGCGCATGGGGTGGAACGGGCGCCGCTCGGTGAAGTGGACGACGGACACGCCGTGCGCCGGCTCCAGCGGCGGTTGCCCGTAGAGCAGCGACCCGAAGCCGTCGTCGAAGCCGCCGCGTCGCGCGTTGTCCGGGACGGCGGCGAGCAACGCCGTCACGTCCAGATCGTCGAGCCGCTGCCGCGGGGCGAGCGGGGTCAGCCGGTCGAGCACGGCGTTCAGCACCGGGTCGTCGCCGGTGAGCACGAGCGCGTCGGCGAACTCGGCCTGGCCGACCACCACCTGGGCCACGGTGCGCTCGTCTCCCTCGGCGGCGCGCATGCCCCGGTCGGCCAGCGTGTCGCCGCCGGTCGCGTCGCTCAGC
The DNA here is from genome assembly GCF_003269295.1 of Lentzea atacamensis. Classification (GTDB taxonomy): domain Bacteria; phylum Actinomycetota; class Actinomycetes; order Mycobacteriales; family Pseudonocardiaceae; genus Lentzea; species Lentzea atacamensis. The sequence goes on from NZ_QLTT01000003.1 coordinate 308,016, forward strand.
CAGGTCGCGCTGTCGACCACGGTGATCACGGCCTCCACGTCGACCTCGGTCTCGCTGAGGGCGAAGCAGACGGCTTCCGGCTCCAGCACGGGGTCGAGGTGCACGATCACGCGGCCGTCGAGGCCTTCGAGCAGGGGGATGAGGTCGAGACGCAGGGTGCAGGACACGCACCCGTGCGCGAGCTCGAGCACCGTCAGCCGGCCGTCGACCCACCGCCTGACCACGCCGTCGGCCAGGCCGCTGAGGTCGTGACGTACCAGCACCGACTCCGGTGACGCGCGCCAGAGCTCGTCCGCGACGTCGTGGTGGGTGAGTCCGGCTACCAATACGACCTGTGCTGCCATGGCCAGCACCCTACATGACAATGGTTATCGTTCCGCATAGAGGCTCACACCTCCTGGCACTGCTGGGGACACGGAGAGATTTCCGCAATCTTCGGAGTTGATCGCGAGAGGCGGCACTCGCACAGCAGGATCGGACGACTGCAGGGCTCGCGTCTTGACCCCTTGTGAGGTGCTGTGCGAACTTGCCTCACCAGGGCTGTGTCGAAGCGCTTCGATTTGACCGGAAGCAGGTGGGGATTGGTCACGATCGCCGATGTGGCCCGGCACGCGGGAGTCGCTCCCAGCACCGTCTTCTACGTGGTGACCGGCAAACGCCCCATCTCGGCCGAGACGAGGGTGAGGGTGCGCGACAGCATCGTCGAGCTGGGTTATCGGCCACCTGCGGGCCTGCGGTCGTTGCGGCTCGACCCGCCGGACGTCATGGCGCTCGTGCTGCCCCTGCGCGACGTGCACCTGCCTGTCGTCGCACGGCTCGTCACCTCGATCGCGGTCGCCGCGCGCGAGCACGAGCTGGACCTGCTGCTGGTGACGGCCGACCGGGATCTCGCGGGCCTGCGCAGGGCGGCGGGCAGCGACAGGGTCGGCGGCTTCCTGGTGCTGGACAGCGAGGACGCCGGTGAACGGCTGCGGCTGCTGGGTGAGGTCGGCCGGTCGGCGGTCCTCATCGGACAGTCGGGCGCCGGCAACGGCGTGACGTGCGTCGACCTGGACTTCGAGGCGGCGGGCGCTCGGTGCGTGGACCATCTCGCGGATCTCGGTCATCGCAGCATCGGCTTCCTCAATGCGCCGGCCGCCGGCCACAGCAGTGGTGTCGCGCGGCGGACGCTCGCGGGGTTCACCGCGGCGGCCATGCGCCGGGGCGTGGTCGGCACCGCGCTGGGCCGGGAGTCGCTGGTCCACCCGACCACCGCACTGCTGTGCGCGCACCCGGCGGTGACGGCGCTGGTGGTGCACGACGACTCCGCTGCCGAGCAGGTGCCAAGGGACATCGCGGTGGTGGCCATCCGCCCGGACGAGGCTGCCGGGCAGACGTCGCCCTTCACGTCGGTGCAACTGTCCGAGAGCGACCTCGGCAGGCGGGCGGTCGACCTCCTCGTGGCGCTGGCCGGCGGTGCCGTGCCGCCTTCGCTCACGCTGGTACCGCCGCACCTCGTGCAACGGGAGAGCTGCTCGCTTCCCGGACGGCGGACCGCAGTGGTGAGCACCGCTCGTTTCGGGGGAGGACGACATGACCGATGACGACACCGTGCTGTGGTTCCGCGCGCCAGCCTCGGTGTGGGAGGAGGCGCTGCCGCTCGGCACCGGGCGGCTCGGCGCGATGGCGTTCGGCGGCGTGGGCGGCGAACTGCTGCAGCTCAACGACGACAGGTTGTGGTCGGGTCAGCCGATGCCACCGGCGCAGGGCGATCCGGCTGTCGTGGACCGGGCGCGCCACCTCGCTCTGACCGGCGACGCGGCGGGCGCGGAGGCCCTGCTGAAAACCGTGCAGGGCCCCGACACCGCCCGCTACCTCCCGCTCGCCGACCTGCGACTGGACCTGCGGGCGGACGTGGTGGCGGAGAGCTACCGGCGCCGGCTCGACCTGCGGACCGGGGTGTACGCGGTCACCTACCGTGCCGGCGGTGTCAGCGTGCTGCGGGAAGCCGTGTGCCACCCCGGACTGCACGTGCTGGCCTGGCGGCTGCAGGCCGAGCACGGCGCCGCGGCGGACGTCGCCGTGCGGCTGGAGAACGCCTTGGGCGGCACCGAGTTCACCGCCGGTGACGTCACGGGCCTGTCCGGCACCGCCGGGATGGCCTACGCGGTGGCGACCGCGATCGAACGGGAAGGCCCGGACGCGCTGACGGTCTACGTGGCGACCGAGGCGGGTTACCGCGGCCCGGACACCGAACCCGAGCGCGATCCCGCCGCGTGCGCCCTGCTCGCCACCGCGCGCGTCGAACGGGCGCGGGCACTGGGCTGGTGGCGGGTGCGGGAGGAGGCCGTCACCGCACACCGCGACCTGTTCGACCGCGTCCGCTTCACCCTCGGCCCGGTGCCGGACCGCCCGACCGACGAACGGATCGCGGCACCGGACGCCTCGCTCGCCGCGCTGCTGTTCCACTTCGGACGGTATCTGCTGATCACCAGCTCACGGCCGGGAACGCTACCGGCGAACCTGCAGGGCGTGTGGAACCCGCACGTGGACCCGCCGTGGCGGGGCAACTACACCCTCAACATCAACCTGCAGATGAACTACTGGCCCGCCGAGGTCACCGGCCTGCCCGAGTGCCACGAGCCGCTGCTGGAGTTCGTCGAACGGCTCGCCGCCCGAGGCACGCACGTCGCGCGGAACCTCTACGCGGCGCCCGGCTGGGTGGCCCACCACAACAGCGACCCGTGGTGCCTCGCCACCCCGGTCGGTGCGGGAACGGGCGATCCGGCGTGGGCGAACTGGCCGATGGCGGGGGCCTGGCTCAGCCTGCACCTGTGGGAGCACTTCGAGTTCGGCGGCGACGTCCGTTGGTTGCGCGAGCGCGCGTGGCCGGTGCTGCGCGGCGCCGCCGAGTTCTGCGCCGCCTGGCTCGTCGAGCACGAAGGAGCGTTGACCACGGCGCCGTCGACGTCGCCCGAGAACCACTACGTCGGGGGCGACGGCCGTCCGGTCGCGGTCGGCGTCGGGTCCACAATGGACCTGACGCTCACCTGGGAGCTCTTCCGCTGCGTCGTGGCCGCCGCGGACGAGCTCGATCTGGAGCACGACGACGTGGTGTCGCGGGCGCGGGAACTGTTGTCCCGGCTGCCTTCTCCGCCGATCGGCAGCCGCGGCGGGCTGCTGGAGTGGGCGCAGGACGTGCCCGACGCCGAGCCGGGCCACCGGCACGTCTCCCACCTCGTCGGCCTGCACCCCGGCCGCCGGATCGACCCGGAACGCACACCGGAGCTGGCCGCCGCGGCCAGGCAGGCGCTGCTGGACCGGGGCGACGCGGGCACGGGCTGGTCGCTCGCCTGGAAGACGGCGCTGTGGGCCCGGCTGGGCGACGGCGACCGGGCCGGGGAACTGCTCGCCATGTTCCTCACCGACGTCACGGCGGACGGCGCGCACAGTGGCGGCGTGTACCGGAACCTCTTCTGCTCACACCCGCCGTTCCAGATCGACGGCAACTTCGGCATCACGGCGGCGATGGCGGAAATGCTGCTGCAGAGCCACACCGGCGAACTGCGGCTGTTGCCCGCGCTGCCGCCGGAGTGGCGGCGCGGGTCGGTGCGCGGCCTGCGTGCCCGCAGTGGTCTCATCGCCGACCTGACCTGGGACGACGGCGAGCTGACCGCGGTGGCGTTGTACGGCGCCCGATCACCGCGCACCGTCGTCGTCCGCTACGGGAGCCTTCGCGTGGCCGTCGAGACGAGGCCGGGTGCCCGCTACGTGTTCGACGGCGGGCTGGCGTCCACCTGATCGGCCACGGCGCTCAGCCGAGCTTGCACGCGTGCCCGTTGAGGCTGAAGGCGTTCGGGGCGGTGTTGGTGCCACCGCTGATGCCGTTGAACCCCATCAGCAGCGACTCGCCCTTGCCGATCGCCTGGTTGTACGGCATCGCGGTCGCGGAGATGTCCTGACCGGACTGCTTGAGCGTCGCGTTCCACATCTCCGACACCTTCTGGCCGTTGGCGAACTTCCACTGCAACGTCCAGCCGGTGATCTCGGTGTTGCCGGTGTTGCGGATGGTCACGTCGGTGCGGAACCCGCCGGGCCAGCTGTGCGTGACGCGGTACTCGACCGAGCAGCCGGTGACCGGCTGCGGTGCCGGTGGGGCGGTGGTGGTGGGCTTGGCCGGTGGCGGGGTGGCGCTGGTCGGCTGCACGCAGGGCGGGCCCCACCGGCCGAGCCGCTTGGCCGAGGCGGTCTGCTCCGCCTCCTGCATCGCGCGGTCGCCGGACGCCTCGCTGCGCACCATGCCGAGCTCGACGGCGAGCAGCGCGTAGTCGGTGCCGTCCGCCAGCCGCAGCGATCCCGCCGGGGTGGGATCGACGAGTTTGTCCAGCAGCATGGCCTTGGCGAACGTGGTGGAGGCTTCGGTCCAGCACCCGTCCGGCGCGGCGAGCCCCTTCACCGTGACCTCCGCGCCGTCGGAGAGCTGCACCGTTCGCACGTCGATGACGCGTTGGACGGTGACCGACACCGCCGCCTTGGCGGGAGGCTCGATGACCGCCGGAGTGTCCTGGGTCGTCGTCGGAAGCGCCGGTGCTGGACGGTCGTCGCCCGCGCACGAGCCGGCGGCGCTGCCCAGCAGGATGACCGCGGCCACCAACCGGCTGGCGGGTCTTGATCTTGCGGTACCCGGCAGTCGTCTCATCGTCTTTTCCCCACGGCACGGTGATGTCGGCGATCGAACCAAGGTGTTCGCCCGAACGGCTGATCTTGGTTCGGCAGGTTACGACGCTTCCGATGAATGCGGAAGGACTTTCCGCCAATCGTCACCCTTGGCGTTCGACGCCATTCGAATCGAATTTCATCGAACGAGGAGGGGAAATCGTTGTCAGAGGGTGGACGTGCTGCCGCGATCGGTGAGTCGCGGTTGGAGCAGGCGCACCTCCGGCGGGTGTTCCTCGGTCAGGCGGGCCATCACCATCTCGACCGCGATCGCGCCGAGCTCCTCCGCGGGGACGGCGATCGAGGTGAGCGGAACGGGCAGGCTCTCCGCCACGTCGTCGGGGCACAGCGTGATCACCGACAGGTCACCGGGCACGTCCAGCGACCGGCGCCGCAGTTCGAGCAGCAGCGTGCCGAGGATCGCCTCGTTGTGCACGACCAGCCCGGTGGTGCCGTGTTCGGGAGCCAGCACCTCGTCCAGGCACGCCGCGACCGACTCGTAGCCGGGAGCGCACGGGTGCACCGAGGCGCGCACGTTCCGTCTGGCGGTCTCGCTGCGGAACCCCTCCAGCAACCTCGTGGCGTAGCTGGTGCCGCGTTCGTACACGGCGGGCGGCGAGCCGATCAACGCGATCGAACGGTGCCCGCGATCGGCCAGGTGACCCGCCATCTGTCTGCCGGCGGTGGCGAAGTCGAGATCGACGCAGCTGAGTCCCTCGTGGTCGTCCGGCATGCCGAGCAGGACCACCGGCGCGTCGACCGTGCGCAGTTCCGGGATGCGCAGATCGTCGCTCTCCACGTCCATCAGCACGATCGCGTCCGCCATGGACCTGGCGGTGACCCTGTGGGCCTCGCCGGGACCGGCCTCCTTGGTCAGCAGCAGCACGTCGTAGTCGTAGTCGCGCGCGGAACTGACGATCGACGCCACGAACTGCATGATGACCGGCATGTTCACACCCGAGCGCAGCGGCACGACCAGGCCCAGCACCTGCGACCGGTTCGACGCGAGCGCCCGCGCACCGGCGTTCGGGTGGTAGCCGAGCGCGACGATGCTCTGCTCGACGCGGCGTTTGGTCTCCTCCGAGATGCTCCGTTTTCCGCTGAGCACGTACGACACCGTGCTCATCGACACACCGGCGTGACGGGCGACCTCTTTGATTGTGATCATGCCCGCCCTTCGGATCGCGTCGGCTGGTGGCGATCATCGTAGTGCGAGGAGGGCGTTTTGGAGTATGACCGGAATTTTCAGCGCATGGTGACGGCACGCCATTGCCGTGCGTCGTGGTGAGCGTCCTGATCGGGCCCGGTTTCCCGGTACCAGTCCACGATGCGCCGCCGCCCGGCGTCGGTGATGTGGTACCCGAGCTGCTCACCCACCGGAGGCCAGATGAGGTGGGACTCCAGTGCCTGCCGGATCGCGTCCCGGTGACAGAGGCTGTCGAGCAGCCACGGCCACACCATGCCCTGGGCGATCATCCAGAGCACGCGCAGAAGTGCCGTTTCCGACTGTGCCGGGATCTCGTTCAGCGAATGTCGTGCGGCGCATTCTTCTCTCATTGCCAACATCGCCCCCTTGTGCTCATCCGGTAGTACGGGTGCTGCCGCACTCTGGTTCATGTCAGCCGACATTCAATTCTGCGGCGGGTCGTCTGGAATCGATCAGGGTTGTAGCCGCACCGACTTCCAGCCGCCGTCGGTGAGGTCGTACCGCAGCCGCCGGTGCAGCGCGTCCGGGCTGCTCTGCCAGAACTCGACCTCGGTGATCACCAGGTGCTGCGCGACCCAGGTGCGCGGCCGGGGCAGCGGCAGCCGCTGCCGGGTGCGGGCACGAAACAGCAACGACTTCTGGTCGGCCAGCGGCTCGCTCTGCGCGGTCACCACCGCCATCGCCCGCACCGGGGCGGGCCCTTGCCGCCACAGCACGTCCGAGAGCCCGCTGTCGGCGGGCTCGACGTGACCGCCGAAGGTGATCTGCTGGTTGGTCTCGCGCCAGTAGGTCACGCCGGACCACTGCCGCGTCTGGTCGATCTCCTGCCCCTTGCGGCTGTTCGTGTGGCTGGTGACGACCAGGCCGCGGTGGGTGATGCGGTGCACGTGCACCATGCGGCTGGACGGACGGCCGTTCGCCGCGACGGTGCTCAGCGCGATCGCATTGGGCTCGTCGACGTCACGCGCGATCGCGAGCGCGAACCAGTCCCGCAGCAACGGGATCGGGTCGCCAGGAGGAACGGTGAACTCCGGCCCGATGCAGGTGTGCCGGACGTTCACGGTCATGCTGTGCCCCTCTCGTCGTACGCGCGTCCATGTTCGAAAGGCCGGCACCGCCGGCACAATCCGCAGACTCGTGAGGTACGTCCGAAAGTCGCTGGAAGATCAGGTCGGGATGCCGCCGCGGTGGGGCGCGGTACGTCTCGGTGCGGAGTGTTTTCCGGGTTCCACGCAGTGTTCGGAAGGTGTGGAAGCTCTGGTGGCAGAGAGGAAAAAGCCCCGGCTGATGCCGGGGCAGGAACCGCGGGCTCAGTGCGGTCAGGGGGTGCCAGGCTGGTCCTCGCGGACTTCCTGCACCCTCTGCCCGTCTGCCGGCTAGTTGCTGATGCACCGCCACTGCATGAACCAGGCCCAGCTGCCGTCGCCTCGGGGGAAGCCGCCGATCTGCACAGGCTGGGTCTCGCGGGCCCGGAATCCGTAGATTTCCACGCACCGCCTGTCGGCCCGGGGCTTCGATTCCGCCACCGCTGCATTCCACGCGGGCCTCTGCGGGGACCGCGAGCTCAGCTCGACGTCGTACTGAACGGTGGCGGCGCTCGCGGGCACCGTGCCGAGCGCGGCTCCGGCGCTCACCGCCAGCACGAGCGCGACTGCGGTCTTCCGCAAGGTCGTGCCGAAGTTCCTGTGCACAGCCATCTCCAATGAGTAGGTCGTGAATGTGTCGTCAACCATCGCCGAGTGGTGGAGTTTTCAACAACTCTCGCGCCACGCATTCCGAGCTTTGAGGAACTGTTCTGAAATCTTCGGAACCGGAAGGGTCGGTTGCTGTAGCAGTGTCATGGGTGGAACCAGGTCACACGCCGATGAGCTCGCGGGTGCCTGGCATCGGCAGCGCGAGCGTCGAGTCCAAAATGGATCTGAGGGCCGCACGGGCCTCGGCCGCAGCACTGAGCCCGTCGAGCAGGTCGCAGGCCTTGCCGTGCAACCGGCGCAGGTCTCGTGCGTAGGCCGCGACGGTTCGCGGTGAGCGCAGGAGGTCGCGCAGCACGGCGTGGCAGCCGGGGGCGCCGGACGGTGCGGACCGCAGCAGCCGGGCGAGTTCCTGCCGCAGACCGGTGTTGCCCTGCTGGAAGGCGTGTGCCAGCAGCAGCGGCGGTACGACGAGCCGCGGGTGGTCGTCCATGTCCACAGTGGACCGGGCGTGGTCGGCGTGCAGTTGCCGCATCGCGCCGTAGAGCGCGCCGAACCTGCGCCACTCGTCGATCGCATCGCCGTCGGTGAGGTGGGTCGCCATCGCCGCGTCCCTGGCGTAGGCCGCCCCGGCGATCCCCAGATTGTTCGCCAGCACGGCCTTGCGGCTGATGTCGCTGCCGGTGCGGCCGTGCTCGGCCAGCCTGGCCTCGATCGTCGAGGTGGTCGAGCGGGCGATCTCGTCGAACCACCCGAGCTTGCAGTTGTCCGGCGCGCGAACCGACTTCAGGTGCCGCATCGCGAGCACCGCGCCGCACTGCGCTCCGGCGGCGTCCGACTCGGCCGAGATCCACCACAGTGCGGAGGCGACGCACAACGGCAACGCCTTCTTCGGGTTCTCACCTCTCGCCGTCACGACGACCGCGGCGAACACCCGTTCGGAGATCGTGTTCCGAAAGCGCGCCGCCCGGGTCGTGACCTTGGCCGCGAGGTGGGGCAGATCGGTGGTGATCGAACGGAGAGCGGTGGTCAACGCGTCACGCAGCGCGTGCGTCTGCTCGTCGACCAGCCGCGTTGCTGGGGTGATCACGCGGCCAGCCTGGCACGTCACGAGCTGGTGCCCCCGCGGTCGTCAAGGTTTCCCGAAAGAGTCGGAATCACTCTGTCGTGGCCCGCCGCGACCGTGGTGCTGCACTAGCGTCCGGGCGTGGTCAGGCCCTTGCGCAGAACTCCGAACAAAGTGCGAAATCCGCGCATTGCGTTCGAAATGCTGAACGGGGTTCCATAGGTCGAACGAAGGGTGGTGATGTGCCGGTGCGGGAGGCACTGGAGGTCCTCAGCGAGGATCCCAGGTTCACCGAGTTGATCGATCGGCGGCGCGGGCTCGAGCGGCTCGGTGGCGGGGCCACGTGGAGCGAGGGGCCGCTGTGGCTGCCAGGGGAGAACGCTGTCATCTGGTCCGACATCCCCGGCAACAGGATCCTGCGCTGGTCGGCGACGACCGGCGAGGTGACGGTGGACCGCGCGGACGTCGAGTTCACCAACGGCAGGACGCTCGATCGCCAGGGACGCGTCGTGACGTGTTCGCACGGCAGGCGCGCGGTCGAGCGCACCGAACCGGACGGCACGACAGCGGTCCTGGTGGACCGGTTCGGGGCAGCGAGGCTCAACTCTCCCAACGATGTCGTCGTCGCGTCCGACGGCGCCATCTGGTTCACCGATCCGCCGTACGGGATCATCCAGCCGCACGAGGGACATCCCGGCGAGCGGGAGTACGGCGCCCACTACGTGTTCCGGTTCGTTCCGGACTCCGGCGAGCTGACCGCGGCGATCGTCGACATGGAGGAGCCGAACGGGCTGGCCTTCTCCCCGGACGAACGGCGCCTCTACGTCGCGGACACCTCGTCCGCGCTGCGCACCGACGGCGGCGGGCAGCACTGCATCCGCGTCTACGACGTCGACAGCGACTGGAACTGCGGCAACGGCAGGGTGTTCGCCGAGATCGAGCCCGGTGTGGCGGACGGCTTCCGGGTCGACGAGCACGGCAACGTGTGGACCTCCAGCGCCGACTCGGTCCAGGTCTACGCGCCGGACGGCACCCGTCTCGGCAAGATTCCGGTGCCGGAGAAGGTCGGCAACGTGTGCTTCGGCGGACCGGACGGCAGCGAACTGTTCATCGCCGCCACCACGAGCCTCTACCGCGTCCGGACCAGGACCAGGGGAGCGGTCTGATGACCGCGGTGCTGAGCGTCCAGCACCTGGTGAAGTCGTTCCACGGCAACAGAGCCGTGGACGACGTCTCCTTCCAGGTGAACCGCGGCGAGATCGTCGCGCTGCTCGGCGAGAACGGCGCGGGCAAGTCCACGGTGATCAAGGTGCTCGCCGGGGTGCACCGCAAGGACTCCGGCGCGGTGGTGGTCGACGGCGACATCGCGTTCGTGCACCAGGACCTCGGGCTCGTCGAGTGGATGACCGTCGCGGAGAACATCGCGATGGCGACGGGTTTCCCGCGCCGCAACGGGTTCATCTCCTGGCGGGCCGTGCGCGAGCAGGCGGAGCGGACCCTGGAGCTCGTCGGCAGCGGCATCGACCCGGACGCGCGGGTGTTCGACCTGCCCCGCACCGAACGTTCGCTGCTCGCGATCGCCCGCGCGCTCGTGAACGACCCGCGGCTGCTCGTGCTGGACGAGCCCACGGCCAGCCTGCCCCAGGCGGACGTGGAACGCCTCTTCACCGTGCTGCGCGGCTTGCGCGACAACGGAGTCGGCATGATCTACGTGTCGCACCGCCTCGACGAGGTCTACGAGATCGCCGACTCGGTCGTCGTCATGCGCGACGGCAGTGTCGTCGCGAACGCGCCGACGAGCGACATCCCGCCGGACGAGCTGGTGCGGCTCATCGTCGGCAGGGACACCGAGTTCGCCGCTCCCGGCGTGCTCGGCCACGCCGTGCGGCTGGACCTGCGGGGCCTGTGCGTCGGTGACGTCGGCCCGGTCGACCTGACGGTGCGGGCCGGCGAGGTCGTGGGCCTCGTCGGGTTGCGCGGCGCGGGACAGGACGAGATCGGCCGTGCCGTCGCGGGCGAGAAGAAGCCTGCCTCCGGCCGGATGTTCCTGGACGGCAACGAGTTGAGGCCACGCGACACCGCGGCCGCCGTCGCCGCGGGGGTGGGCTTCACCACCTCCAACCGGGAGACCGACGGCGTGACGAGCGGGATGTCGGTGCGGGAGAACCTCTTCCTCAACCCGGAGGTCTGGGGACGACGGCTGTTCTCCGTCTCGGGGACCGGCGGCGAACGCGCGCAGGCTGCGGCGCTCGTGCGGGAGTACGGTGTCCGGCCGGCCGACCCGGAGGCACCGATCGACACGTTGTCCGGTGGCAACCAGCAGAAAGTGGTGCTGGCGCGGTGGTTCTCGGTCGGCAGGGCCGTGACGGTGCTGGAGGAACCGACGATGGGCGTCGACGTCGGTGCCAAAGCGGACATCTACGCGTTGCTGCGCAACGCCGGCCAGCGAGGCATGGGCACCCTCGTGGTGTCGACAGACCTCGAAGAGGTGGCTGCGGTGTGCCATCGCGCGCTGGTGTTCGAACGCGGCCGCGTGACGCGGTCGCTCGCGAGGGACGAGCTGACGGTGAGCGCACTGGTCGCCGCCGTGTCGGGGTTGACGGACAAGGGAGTCTGATGCCAACGCACACCTCGGTGCGCTCGACCGCGCTGGAGCCGCGCAGGAGCGCCTCCGCCGGACAGCGGCTGGTCACCGTGTACGGCATGGTGCTGGTCGCCGTGGCGTTGTTCCTGTTCTTCACCGCGCTCGCCCCGGACACGTTCGCCACCGGCCTCAACTTCCGGTTGCTCGCCGCGGGCAACGCGGTCCCGCTCGTCCTCGCGCTCGCGGTCACCGTGCCGATGATCGCGGGCAAGATCGACCTGTCGGCCGGGTACGCCCTCGGCCTGTGGCAGGTGCTCGCGTTGTCGTTGCAGCTCAAGGGTTTCGACTATCGGCTGGTGATCGTGCTGGTGCTCGTCGGCGGCGCGGTGGTCGGCCTGGTCAACGCGTTGCTGGTGGAGCTGGCCCAGGTCGACTCGTTCGTGGCAACTCTCGCGACCGGGCAGGTGATCTTCTCGATCACCTACTGGTACACGGGCGGCAAGCAGGTCGTCGACGCCGAAGGTGCGCGGGCCGCGTACTTCGACGCGATCGCGACGTGGTCGCTCGGCCCGATCCCCGGTCCGTTCGTGCTCGCCGTGCTGCTCGTGGTGGTGTTGTGGGTCGTCCTGGAACGTCTCCCGATCGGCCGGTACCTGTACGCGGTGGGCGCGAACCCGCGCGCCGCCGAGCTCACCGGCATCCGGCGCCGCCGTTACGTCGTGGGGTCCATGGTGGCCTCCGGTGTGCTGTGCGCGATCGCCGGAATCCTGCTGGCCGCCCGGCAGGGCGGGGTGGCGCAGGCGAACATCGGCCCCGACTTCCTGCTGCCCGCGCTCGCCGCCGCGTTCCTCGGCTCGACCACGATCCGCCCCGGCCGCGTCAACGCCTGGGGCACGCTGCTCGGTGTCGTGGTCACCACGATCGGCATCTCCGGACTGCAGCAGCTGTTGCCCGGCCGGTTCTACCTGGAGCCGTTGTTCAACGGGCTCACGCTGGTCGCGGCGATCACGATCGCCAGCGTGGCGAGCCGCAAACGCCTGGCCCGCGCGGAAAAGCACCAGCTCGCGCCGGAGGTCGTCAAGTGAGGATCGTGGCCCTGCTCCTGGTGGTGCTCACCGCGACCGCCTGCGCCAGCCCGACCGTGGCCGAACTCGACGGCAGGCGTTCCGGCACGAACTCGCCGGTCAGGCAGCTCACTCCGCCCGGCGTCACCGACGTGCTCGCGGACGCGCGTGCGCGGGTCGACGAGAACCTGGCCGGGCGCAACGGTTTCACCCCGCCGTCCCACCCTTCTCCCGCAGTGCGCGGCGGCAGCACCATCGCGTTCGTCGCCGCCGACCTCACCAACGGTGGTGTGAACACGGTCAGCCAGGGCGTGGCCGAGGCGGCGGCCGCGATCGGCTGGCAGGTCGTGCCCTTCGACGGCAAGGGCAGCGCCCAGGGGCGCGCCGACGCGTTGAACCAGGCGATCGCGTCGCGACCGGCCGGGATCGTGCTCGGCGGGTTCGACGCCACCGAACAGTGGGCCACGATCAAGCAGGCCGGCCAGAACGGTGTCCCCGTGGTCGGCTGGCACGCGGGTACGGAACCCGGCCCGATCCCGCACGCCGGGGTGTTCACGAACGTCACCACGGACCCGCTCGAGGTCGCCTGGCTCGCGGCCGCGCACGCGATCGCGGAGTCCGGCGGACGAGCGGGTGTGGTGGTGCTGACGGACTCCCAGTACGAGATCGCCGTCCGCAAGGCCCAGGCCATGCGTGCGTACGTCGAACTGTGCTCGGGCTGCGCGGTTCTGTCCTATGAGGACTCGCCGATCGCCGACGCCGACGCGCGGATGCCGAGCCTCGTCTCGTCGCTGTTGCAGCGCAACGGTGACCGGCTCGGCTACCTGCTCGGCGTGAACGGCAACTACTTCGGCGCGGCCAAGTCCGCGTTGCGCGACGCGGGGCGACCGGCCGCCGGATCGCCGTTCTCGATCGCCGCCGGTGACGGGGACGCGGCCGAGTTCCAGCGCATCCGCACCGGGGACTACCAGGCGGCGACCGTGGCCGAGCCGATGTTGCTGCACGGCTGGCAGCTCGTCGACGAGCTCAACCGCGCGATCGCGGGCAGGGACCCGTCCGGGTTCGTGGCGAAGCCCGCGTTGATCACCAAGCGTTCGGTGCCGTCGGGGGCGGTCTTCGACCCGCAGTCCGGCTACCGCGAGATCTACCTGAAGGTGTGGGGAAAGTCGTGACTGAAGTCGGTGTCGTCGGGCTCGGCGTGATGGGATCCGCGATCGCTCGCCGCCTGCTCGCGACCGGGCACGCGGTGCGGGTGCACGACATCCGCCCGGAAGCCGTCGACGAGCTGGTGGGGGAGGGCGCCACGGCGGCGGGCACGGCGGCCGAGGTGGCCGCGGCCGGACTGGTGATCCTGTCGCTGAACTCTCCGCAGATCGTGGAGAACGCGGTCTTCGGGCCGCGCGGGCTGCTGACGGGGCGGCCGCACGGGGTGGTGGTGATCGACATGTCGAGCATCGACCCCGGCCGCACGCGCGAGTACGCCGCACGTGCCCGTGAACTCGGTGCCCGGTGGGTGGACGCGCCGCTGTCCGGTGGTGCACCGGGCGCGCTCAACGGCACCCTGACGCTGATGGTCGGCGGCGACGCGCACGACGTCGAAGCGGCCACACCGGTGCTGCGGGCGCTCGCCGCCACCGTCACCCATCTCGGGCCCAGCGGATCCGGCCAGCTGGTGAAGCTGGTCAACCAGGTGCTCGTGGGTTGCACGTTCGCCGCGCTGGCCGAGTCGGCGGCCCTCGTCCGCGCCGCCGGCCTGCAACCGGAGGACGTCCTCGGCGCGCTCATCGGCGGACGTGCGGACTCCGCGGTGCTGCGGGAGTTCTTCACGAAGTTCGCCGAGCTCGACCTCACCCCGACCGGTCGCCTGCGCAACATGGTGAAGGACCTGGAATCCGCGCGCGACTACGCCCGCTCGGCCGACATCCCGCTGCCCATCACCTCGGCGGTGTCGGAGCTGCACCGGTGGGCGGTCGCGGCGGGCCACGGAGACGCCGACAACGCGGCGCTGATGCACTACTACCGGGAGACGGCATGACCGGCTTGTTCGATCTCACCGGCAAACGGGCACTGGTCACCGGTTCGAGCAGGGGCATCGGTCACGCGCTGGCGCGCGGCCTCGCCGAGGCCGGTGCCGACGTCGTGCTCAACGGCCGCAACCGGCACGCGCTGGAGAAGGCGGCGGTCGAACTGGCCGCGGCGGTGGGCAGGCCCGTGGACGCGTGCCTGTTCGACGTCACCGACGCGCGCGCGGTCGAAACGGCCGCGAACAGCCTGGGGCGCATCGACATTCTCGTCAACAACACCGGTGTGCAGCACCGCGAGCCGATGCTGGACGTGTCGGCCGAGAACTTCCGCCGGGTCGTGGACACGAACCTGACGAGCGCCTTCCTCGTCGGCCGTGCGTTCGCGGCGGGCATGGTGCAGCGCGGGCACGGCAAGGTCGTCAACGTCTGCTCCGTGCAGAGCTGGCTCGCGCGGCCGGGCATCGCCGCGTACGCCGCGTCGAAGGGCGGCCTGGCCATGCTGACCAAGGGCATGTGCGCGGAGTGGGCGTCGCGCGGGGTCACCGTCAACGGTCTCGCGCCGGGGTACGTGGTGACCGAGCTGACCCGGCCGCTGGTGCAGAACCCCGAGTTCGACGCGTGGATCCGCGGTCGCACGCCGGCGGGACGGTGGGCGAGCGTCGAGGACCTCGTCGGCACGCTGGTCTGGTTGTGCGCGCCGGCTTCCGACTTCGTCAACGGTCAGGTCGTGGCCGTTGACGGTGGCCTGACGGCGGTGATCTGACGTGGTGGCAACGATGCCCGCCGTCGTCGCCCGCGGCGCCGGCGACCTGAGGCTGGAAGAGCTTCCGGTGCCCGCACCAGGACCGGGCGAGGTCGCGGTGTCCATTCGCTACGGCGGCATCTGCGGATCCGACCTGCACTACTGGCGGCACGGCGCGGTCGGTGACTTCCGCGTGCGCGAACCACTGGTGCTGGGCCACGAGGTGTCCGGGGTGGTGCGCGCCGCAGGACCGGGTGTGACGGGCTTCGAACCCGGAGCAGAGGTGGCGGTGCACCCCGCCACGCCGTGCGGGTCGTGCCCGCAGTGCCGCACCGACCGCCGCAACATCTGCGCGCACACCGCGTACCTCGGCAGCGCCGCGCACTTCCCGCACGTGCAGGGCGGGTTCGCCGGGGTGCTCGTCGTGCCGGAGGCCCAGGTGCTGCCGTTGCCCACCGGGGTGGGCCTGCGCCGGGCGGCACTGGCCGAGCCCGCGTCCGTGGCGTGGCACGCCGTGCGCCGCGCCGGGGACGTCAGCGGCAAGCGCGTGCTGGTGACCGGGGCCGGCCCGATCGGGTGCCTGGTGGTCGCCGCGGCACGAGCCGCCGGCGCCGCCGAGGTGGTGGTCACCGACGTCTACGAGGCACCGCTCGCGGTCGCCGGACAGGTGGGCGCGACCAGGACGATCCAGCTCGGGACGCCCGAGTACGAGGCCGTCGCGGACCTGAACGCGGACGTCGCCATCGAGTCGTCCGGCAGCGGCGCGGGTTTCGACACCTGCCTGGACGCGGTGGCGCGGGGCGGGCGCGTGGTCGGTCTCGGGCTGCTGCCGCCCGGTGGTACGCCGGTCGTGTTGAACAAGATCATCACCAGGGAGCTCGACGTCGTCGGTTCGTTCCGCTTCGACCACGAGATGACCGGTGTGCTGACAGAGCTGGCGAGTGCGGAACCGGTGATCACGGCGACCCTGCCGGTCGAGCGGTTCGGCGAGGCGTTCGAGCTGGCCGCGAACCCGGCGCGCTCGTGCAAGGTGCTGCTCGACTTCGGAACGGGGGAGTGATGAGTCGACCGAGGATCTTCGTATCGCGGCCGCGGTTGCCCGGCTCCGGCGTCGAGCTGCTCGCGTCGCGGTGCCAGGTCGTCCAGTGGGGTGGCGACGCGGTGCCGCGGCCGGAGGAGCTGCGGCGGTTCGTGCGCGGGTGCGACGGCGCACTGCTGCTCGGCAACGACCGGGTGGACGCCGCGTTGCTCGACGCGGCGGGGGACGGGCTGCGGGTGGTCGCGCTGGCGTCCGCCGGGTTCGACGCCGTGGACCAGGACGCCGCACGCACGCGCAGTGTGGTCGTGACGCACACCCCCGGTGTGCTGGCCGAGAGCACCGCGGACATCGCGTTGTCGTTGATGCTCATGGCCAGGCGCAGGCTGGGAACGGCGGTCGACTCGCTGCGCGGGGGTGGCTGGCGTTCGTTTCAAATGGACGGTTACCTCGGGCTCGACGTGCACGGCGCCACACTGGGGCTCGTCGGGTACGGACAGATCGCGCGTGCCGTCGCGCGCCGTGCCGCCGGGTTCGGGATGTCGGTGCAGCACCACGCACGCACCCGGCCGAGCGACGACCACTCGCGCGCGGTCGGTCTCGAAGAGTTGTTGCGCACCAGCGACATCGTGTCACTGCACGTACCGCTCACGCCGGAGACGGCAGGTCTGATCGGTGCACGGGAGCTCGCGCTGATGAAGCGGACCGCGACGCTGGTGAACACGGCCAGGGGAGCGGTGGTGGACGAGCCGGCGTTGCTCACCGCGTTGCGCACCGGCGCGTTGCACTCCGCCGGGCTCGACGTGATGAACGACGAACCTCGGTGCGATCCGGCGGATCCGCTCTTCGCCGAGCCGAACCTGGTGGTGCTGCCGCACATCGGGTCGGCGACGGAGCGGACGAGGGCGGCGATGGTCGAGCAGGCGGCACGCAACGTGCTCGCCGTCCTCGGCGGTGACGCGGCGCTGACCCCGTTGCCCGGCACACCCGCGACGTACTGATCGTTCTGCGGAAATCAGTTCGCGCAAAACCCGGAAATGGTTCCAGCTGACGCGCATTGTCCACGATGTGGACACGTGGTCGAATGGTTTGGACACAGATCATCGCGAACGTCTCGTTCGCTGAAACGCGTGGTGGTGATGGACGAATGACAGGTCAGGACCTGATGGCCGGAATGCACGGCCGCAACATCGCGTTCCTCGACAGCGCCTTTCAGCTGCGCGAGGTGAGCGCGGGGTTCGCGAAGCAGTTCGACTGCCGGGCGGCGGACCTGGTCGGCACGGATTTCACGTGCCTGTTCGGGCCCGACCACGAGATGGTGCTGCTCGGCCTGTGCCTTTCCTTGCAGCGCACGGGCGACGGGGTGTTCCGCGAGCATCTTGTCGTGCGCCGCGGCCGGGTGCGGCAGGTGCTCGGTGTGGTCGTGCGGGCCGTTCAGGGCGGGTTCGTGGCTTCCGCGCACCCGTCCGCCCGGCCGCACGCCGGGTTCACGCTGAGCGCGGCGAACGCGCGCATCCTCGAACGGGTCGCCGAGGGGCGGACCGCGGACCAGATCGCCGCGGATCTGGACATCGGTGAGCAGTCCGCCCGCAACCGGATCGCCGCGGTGCTGGCGCAGTTCGGCGAGACCAGCCAGTCGTCGGCGTTGTCGAAGGCCTACGCCTGGGGCGTGCTCGACCCCAGCGTGTGGCCGCCGCGCGTCGTGGCGGCGCGGAGCTGCCCGTCGCCGTCGGTGTGGACCAAGGCCGGGTGAGTGCTTGCGCAGGGAGAACCTCGGCGGAGTCCTCGCTGCGGCAGTGGTGCCGTACGTGATGGACGTGCGGGCACCCGCGGGACTGCGCGTCGACCTGGACCGCTTCGAACGTCACTGCACCTGGCTCGTGCGAAACGGGTGCACCGGGGTGCTGGTGAACTCCTTCGCCCTCGGTGAGTCCGGCTCGCTCACGTACGCCGAACAACGCGAGGTCACCAGGGCCGCGGTCCGCGCCATCGGTTCGCGCGCCACGGTCGTGGCCGCGGTCCACGACGTCGGTGCCCATCAGGTCGTCGAGCGGATCGGGCAGGCGGCCGAGGACGGCGCGGACGCGGTGCTGTGCATGCCGCCGTTGTCCTACGAGCCCAGCCACGCCGAGATTGTGCTGCACTACGAGGCGGTCGCGGCTGCCGGGCTGCCCGTGCTGGTGTGCAACAACCCGGCCGGCTGCCGGGTCGATCTCAGCCCCGCGATCCTGGCCGAACTGTCGGCGTTGGACAACGTTGTCGGCATCTGCGACTTCTCTGGCGACGTGACGAGGATCTGGAAGACGCTGGCCCTCGCGCCGGGAACCGCGGTGATCACGGGCGGCGACACGATCGTGGTGGACAGCCTGCTCTCCGGCGCCTGCGGGTGGATCGGGGCGTTGCCGAACGTCTTCCCGGAGCAGGCGGTCCAGCTGGCCGACCTGCTGGCGTCGGGTCTGCTGGTGGAGGCGGAGGCACTGCGGTGCGCGCTGGACGGCCCGCTGCGGTGGTACAAGCGTCCGGCGGTGGTGCAGATGGTCAAGTTCGCGATGGACTACTGCGGTCTGTACGGCGGCCCGTACCGGCCGCCGCGGCACGGGCTCGCCGCGAAGATGCTGTCCCAGGTGCGGCACGAGGTGCGGTCCGCCGTGAAATGGCTGACGCCGGGATGAGCCCGCGTCAAATGAGGAAAATACTGCGGAAAATCGGCATTGATCCGGCCTTCCGCCGACGGCTAGGCTGGTTTCAGCCGCGTTGACGGTCTGCCGGAAATCGTTGTCCTGCAGGGGGATATCGGTTTCTGAGATCATTGCGGCCGCGTCCTGCGCAGGACGACAGGTGCGCACGGTTCGTCACCATTCCCCGATTCCCGGCGGACCGTGCCGCCCTCTCCACCGAACGCCCGCTGACCGGATCTGGACTCCCGGACGGCGGGCGTTCGGCTTTCACCGGAGATTCACCGCGCGAGTGAGGGATATCCCCGGCAGTCGGGCCGGGGCCGTCGGAGTCGTCCCGTGACGGTGCGCTCCGGTGATATCGATTTGCCGTATCGGGGAAGTACGAACAGGAGGTCGCATCGTGTCAGCACCCGCGACCAGTGCACAGTCACCCTCGGCGGCAGGAGGCGTGCTGCTCGCCGAGCAGTGCGGTCCGCACGTGCTGCTGCGCCGCCGCGACGAGACACCGCGGGAAACCGCCGTCCTCTCGACCATTCCCGCGGTGCCCGGCAACGTGCTCTTCCTCGCGTCGTCCGGTGCCCACCGGCACCCGGCGTTGTTCGACGCGATCAAGGACCGCCTCGCGACGCTGCGCTCGTCGTCCGAGGGCGCGTCGCTGGAAGCCGCGTGGCTCGGCGTGTCCGACCTCGGGCACGCGCAGGGCACGTGCGGCCCGTGGCTGAAGGGGGTCGCCGACGACTGCGGCCTCGACGTCTTCGCCCCCGACGGTCCGCTGACCGCCGGCCGTGGCATCGGCCTGTACGTGAACCGCACGACCGGCGGCACCGGCTGGCGGCGCTTCGGCCCCGGTTGCAGCGGCGCTGTGGTGGTGAGCTCCAGGTTCCCCATGCCGGCGTGGGAGTACGAACTTCCGCACTCGCCCGTCGTGGCGCAGGGGGCGGTGGCCGAGTGCATCCCGGCGGGACTCGCGATCCGGCCGGAGGGCTCGAGCCCGATCGGTCTCGGCGATCCCGCGTTCGGGGTTCCGCTGAACCCGCGCATCCCCAAGCTGGTCGTGGGCGCCGTGACACCAGCCGCGGTGGTGGAGATCATCAACCGGCTCTCCGCCGAGGCCCGCGCCGACCTCCTCGTGGTGCCCGCGGCGTTGCCCGTGACGGCGCCGGAGTGGTCGCGCACCCTGGCCCGCATGCTCGGCCGCCCGGTCACGATCACCACCGGCCTGCAGGTGCTGGGCAAGGACGGCGGCCTGCGCACAGTCGTGCCGGACGCCTCGGTGACCGAACCGCTCACACCGCTCGCGACCGTGCTGCGCCAGTCACCCGGCGGCGATCCACCGCATGTGATCGACATCGCCCCCGCTCCTGCCGGCTGGCAGCCAGATGGCGCGCACCGCTACCGGCTGCTGTCCTCGCTCGACGTGGTCGCGGAAGTGGTGCCCGGCGGCGTGCACGTGCTGCTGGACGGTGAACGGTCGGCCGTCGCGACCCGCTTCGACCCGAAGTGGTGGACCCTCGCGATCGGCGCCCACGGCCGCGAGGTCACCGAACGGGAACTCGACGCCGCCCAGCTGCTGATCGACCAGTTCGGCCCCGCGCACCGGCGCGCCTCCCGCATCCGTCCACTGGGGACGTTCGATCCCGGCGCGATCGCGAAGCTGGAGTCGCACGCCTGGTCGTTGCGCCCGCAGGAAACCGCCGCGCCGCCTCCCCGCTTCGTGCACGGTGTCGACGCGCGGCCAGAGGCGGAGTCCCGGCCTGCGCCGGTGAATCGGCCGGTGGTGGCGGCGCCCGTCCGTGCGCACGTGCAGGCGCCTCGGAGCGCTCCACCGATCCTGGCGTCCGGGCCCGCGCGGGAACCTGTTGCGGTGCAACGGCCGGAGACGATCGCTGCTCCGGAGACCGGCGCACAGGTGGTGGAGGAACCGGTCGCCACCGTTCAGACTGCTGCGGGCCCGGTCGCGACCGCTTCGCCGGTGACCGATCTTGGTGGGTCTTCGGTGGTGCTCGCTCCGCCGGTGGCCGATCCTGGTGGGTCTTCGGTCGTGACCGTTCCACCGGTGACCGATCCTCCCGCGACTCCGGTCGCGACCGATCTTCCCTCAGCTGCGGTTCCGATCGTCACGGTGTCCGGCCCCGCCCTACCGCGAACGTCGGCGGAACCTGTTGCCGCACAACCTCCGCGTGAACCGCTCGACGAGCCCGTCCCCCCACGGTCCGCGCGTCGTGCCGTCGTCATCGACTTCGCCGAGCGCGCCAGCACCCCCGCCGAACAGTCGCGGCTCGCGGTGAGCGCGGGCGCGCACTACACCGAGGCGCTGGCGGCGGTGAACGTCGGGCTGTCGGCGTGGCCGATGCTGCGGCCGGAGGCCAAGGCCGACTACGTCGCGGTCTGCCTGTTGCTCGGCAGGGGCGTGGCCGGTGCGGTGGCGTTGAACGAAACACTGGCCAACGGGGCACCGGAGCCGTTCGAGGGCTACCTGGCTTGCCTGACCTCCGGCCTGCGCCGCCTCCCCACGCATCGGAAAGTCGTGTTGCGGCAGGAGATGCTGCGCGGCGCACCGCCGCACCCGGTGGGCACCGTGCTGTGCGAGCCCGGCTTCCTCAGTGCGAGTGCCCAGCTCGACGTCACGACGCCTGGCGCGGACCTGGACGTGCTGATCTGGCCCGTCACCGCGCGGCGCACGTCCGAGCTGTTCATGGGGCGGGCGTTCGAGGAGGCGGTGTTCACCGGCGGCTGCCGGGTCAAGGTACTGGGCCTGCGCTTCGACGAGTCCGAACAGGACGGTGACGCGCGGCGGCCGGGGCAGGCGCTGCTGGTGCGCGAGCTGCTGCCCGGTGAGGATCCCGGTTCCGCGCACGCGTTGGCACGTGACGAGATGGCGCTGAACAAGCTCGAGCAGGCCTGGCGGACGCGCCGGGCCGTGACGGCGCGACTCGTGGACGACGAGGACCACGTGGCGCGGCTGACCACGCCGATGCCGGAGGTCACCCCGTGAAGCGCAAGGTGCTGCCGGTGCTGGGTGCCGCGCTCGCGCTCGCCACCACCCCGCTGCCCGGCCACGCCCAGCCGGGAGTCCTGCGTCCGGGCCAGGAATGCCTCGGGGCGCCGCCCGGCAAGATCACCGACGTGCCCTGGGCGCAGCGACAGCTGGCGCCACAACGGGTCTGGCCGCTCACCAGGGGCGGGGGAGTGACGGTCGGCGTCGTGGACACCGGCGTCGACGCGGCCAGCCCGCAGCTGGCCGGCCGCGTGCAGCAGGGGCTGGACGTGCGCAATCCGGGTGGGAAGCCCGCGAACAACGACTGCTTCGGCCACGGCACCTTCGTGGCGGGCATCATCGCGGCCGCGACCGCCGGCGACACGTTGTTCGCCGGCATGGCACCGGATGCCACCATCCTGCCGATCCGCGTCGCCAACGAGGCGAAGGACGCGTCGGCCGCAGGGCTCGCGCATGGCATCCGCGCGGCCGTGGATGGTGGCGCGCGCGTGATCAACCTGTCGGCCAGCGCCGGCGGTCCGACCCCCGAGCTCACCGCCGCCGTGGCCTATGCCGCCGAACGGGACGTGCTGATCGTGGCGGCGTCCGGCAACAACGACAACGACAGCAGCCCCACGCCGTACCCCGCCACGGACAAGTCGGTGGTGGCGGTCGGCGCGGTGGACCAGGAAGGCAAGCGCGCGTCGTTCTCACTGGCCGGCTCGCACGTCGGGTTGGTGGCTCCCGGCGTGAACGTGTGCAGCATCGGCCCCGGCGGCCCCGGCCAGTGGGAAGCCAGCGGCACCAGCTACGCCGCGCCGTTCGTGGCCGGGGTGGCCGCGCTCGTCCGCGCCTACCGCCCGAAGCTCACGGCCGCGCAGGTGCTGCACCGCCTCCGCGCCACCGCCGACCGTCCGCCGGCGAACCTGCCGTCCCAGGAGTTCGGATGGGGCACGGTGAACCCGCTGGCCGCGGTGACCGCGGTGCTGCCGGAAGAAGGCGAGGCCGGTGCCGTGGTGGCGCCGGTGCCCGCGGCCGCGAGCTTCCCGGTGGCTCCGTGGGAGGACCGGGCGAGCACGCTGCTCGTCACGCTCGGGCTCATCGGCGCCGCGGTGATCGTGGTCGCCATCGGCTTCGCCGTGGTGGTGCTTCCGGCCGGACGACGCCGCCGCTGGGCGCCCGCCCGCCGACTGGACACCAAAACCGACGGCTGATCAACACCGCGTCCACTCCGCAACGCTCGTGTTGAACGGCGCTTTTGTCCACCTCAGGTGAACAAAAGCGCCGTTCATCAATGTCTGGGCCGGTCGCGCTGCCGCACTGCGCCGTGACGGGCCGGAGGCCTGGGGACCCAGGCCTCCGGCCCGTTCCGCTACCCCACGATCGGCGTCTGCACCAGGTTCACCACGCGGCGCCGGTTGACGTACTGAGCCCGGCCCTGGATCAACGTCTTCGGCTTGACGTTGCCGATGAACGTGCCTTCCTCTCTGGGGCAGGAGAACATCACGACCGCCGTGCCGAGTTCCCACAACCGCCGCACCAGCGGGTTCATCATCGTGCGGCTCGCGTTGGTGGTGCTCCTGGCGACGATCAGGTGCAGACCGATGTCCGCACCCTGCTGCAGCAACGGCATCAGCGGCGCCATCGGGTCGTTGAAGCCGCTGGACTCCATCAACTCGAAGTCGTCGACCAGGATGAACAACCGTCCACCGGTCCACCAGTCGCGCTCACGCAGCTTGCTCGGCGGAATCTCCGGTCCCGGCACCCGGCTCTGCAGCAGCTCGGCGACCTGCTTGATCGAGGACTCCAGGCCGTCCGTGCTGACCGTGTAGTTCACCTGGTTGTCCTGCGGGACCGCGTCGTGCAGCTCGCGGCGGAAGTCCACGAACATCACCCTGCCGTCGGCCGGGCTGTAGTGCTGTGCCACGGATGCCGCGATGTGCCGCAACAGGTTCGTCTTGCCCGTCTCGGCGTCACCGAAGATCATCAGGTGCGGGTTGGCGTCGAAGTCGTGCCACTGCGGGCCGAGCGCGCCGTCCTCGATGCCCAGCGCCATCGTCACGTCGAGCTGCGGTGCCTCCGCGGTGGGCGGCGGAAGTTCCGCCGCCGTCAGCTGGTTGGGCAGCAGCTGGACCTTCGGCGCCCGCGGTGCCGACGGCAGGTCGAGGGCTTCCGCGATCTCCGCGGTGGCCTCGGCGATGTCCTCGGTGCGGCTGGTGCCGTCGATGCGCGGCAGTGCGGTGAGGAAGTGCATCTTGCCGGTCGTGATGCCGCGGCCGGGCAGTGCCGGAACGGTGGCCGCGAGCCTGCTGTTGACCTCGGACTCGAGCGGGTCGCCCAGACGCAGCTCGAACCGGGTGCCCAGCACGTCGCGCAGCCAGGGCCGCATGTCCGACCACCGGCCCGTCGCCACGACCAGGTGGATGCCGAACCCGAGACCGCGCGAGGCGAGCTCGGTGAAGCGGGGCTCCAGCTCCTCGTAGTCCTGCCGGATCGTGAACCAGCCGTCGACGACCAGGAACACGTCACCGTAGGGATCGACGTCGAGGAACTGCCCCCGCGCGCGGGCCCGGCGGTAGCTGGTCATCGAGTCGATGTTGTTCTGCGCGAACAGCTGCTCGCGCTGGGACAGCAGGTTGTACATCTCCATCACGGTCCGGGTCACGCGGTCGCGGTCGAGCCTGCCCGCGATGCTGCCGACGTGCGGCAGCCGGGCGAGCGGGCTCAGCGTGCCGCCGAAGTCCAGGCAGTAGAACTGGATCTCGGCCGCGGTGTGGGACAGGGCGAGGGCGCTGATGAGCGTGCGCAGCAAAGTGCTCTTGCCGCTCTGGGGACCACCGGCGATGCCGATGTTGCCCTTGGCGCCCGCGAGCTGCGCGGTGAGCAGCTCGCGCTTCTGCAGGGCGGGCAGGTCGACGAGGCCGACCGGGACGGACAACGTCGAGGCGTCGTACTCGCCGACCGGACGCGGGCCGAGCTCCGGGTGGTCGACCAGCGGCGGCAGCAGCTGGTCGAGCGTCGGCGCCTGCTTGAGCGGTGGCAGCCACACCTGGTGCGCCACCGGGCCGATGCCGCGCAGCCGCGAGATCAGCACCTCCAGCATCGTCCTGGTGGTCTGCTCGGCCTGGTCGGGTTCCTGCTCCGCCTCGGCCGGGGTCGCCCTCGGCGCGACGTACTCGGTGCCGAACGCGACGAGCTGCTGCTCGACCTCGGAACGCCGCAGCCGCTTGCTGACCGGCGGGCGGTACGGGCCGGAGCAGTACGCGCCCTTGAACCTGATCAACGATGTCGTGTCCGGGCGCAGGTAACCGTTGCCGGGGTTGTTGGGCAGCTCGTACGCGTCCGGGACACCGAGCACGCTGCGGCTCTCCATGGCCGAGAACGTCCGCAGGCTGATCCGGTACGACAGGTGGCTCTCGATCTTGTGGATCCGGCCCTCGTCCAGCCGCTGGCTCGCGAGCAGCAGGTGCACGCCGAGACTGCGGCCCAGCCGGCCGATCATCGCGAACACGTCGACGAACTCGGGCTTGCTCGCCAGCATCTCGCTGAACTCGTCGACCACGATGAACAAGGCGGGCAACGGTTCCAGCGGCACACCCTGTGCACGAGCGGCCTCGTAGTCACGCCGCGAGGCGTAGTTTCCCGCCGCGCGAAGGAGTTCCTGGCGCCGGTTCAGCTCACCGGTCAGCGCGTCCTGCATGCGGTCGACCAGTTCCAGCTCGTCCGCGAGGTTCGTGATGACCGCGGAGGTGTGCGGCAGCTCGTCGAAACCGAGGAACGCCGCGCCGCCCTTGAAGTCGACGAGGACCAGGTTCAGCTCCTCCGACGAGTGCGTGGCCGCCATGGCGAGCACCAGCGTGCGCAGCAGCTCGCTCTTGCCGGAACCGGTGGCACCGATGAGCAGGCCGTGCGGTCCCATGCCGTCCTCGGCCGCTTCCTTGATGTCCAGCTCGATCGGTGTTCCGTTCGACGTCATGCCGATCGGCACCCGCAGCCGCTTGCGCGCACCCCCGCGGGTCTGCCGGTACGGCACCGGGTCGAACGACCGCAGGTCGCCCAGGCCCAGCAGGCTGGGCAGCTCGTAGTCGCTCGCGAGCGGTTCCTCGTTGTCCTGCACCTCGCCGATGCGGTGGCGCGCGATCAGCCGCGCCAGCGCTGCGGTGGCCTGCGGGCTCAGCGCGTCGGGCCGGCACAGCGGGCTGGTCGACGGCTTGCCCAGCCGGTCGAACGAGACGGTGCCCAGACTCTTGGCGGTCACCTCGACGTGCAGGGTGTGCGGGCGGGCCTGCCAGGAGAGCGCGCCGGAGACGTCGAGCACGACGACGTTGCGGTACCCCTCCTCGGCGATGCGGTGGTCGGCGGGCAGCGAGGCGCCGTCGAGCACGATCACCACGAACGGCTCGTTCGCCGTGATCGGGCTGTCCGGCTCGAACGAGGGCCGGCCGGTGAACTCGACACCACCCAGGAGCTGTTCGAGCTCGCTGATGCTGTCGGTGACCATGCGGCGCGTGCCGCTGGCGTCGCGTGAGGCGGGATCCTGGTTGTGCGGCAACCACTTCACCCAGTCCCAGTGCTCCCGCGCCTCATCACTCACGCACAACGCGATCAGGGCGTCGCCAGGGCCGTGCGCGGTGGCGAGCTGGCCGAGCACGGCGCGCACCAGTCCGCGCACGTCCGCCGGATCGCCCTGGAACTGCAAGCGGGCGAACCCGCGCAGGTACACGGCGATCGGCGCGTTGTCCAAAGTGGAGTAGGCACGGATGAACCGCCGCAGTGCGTGTGCGGACAGCGGTTCGAGGTCTTCCAGCGGCTTGGTCTCCGGCGGCAGCAGCTTGGTCGTGCTGCGCTGCTTGCCCAGTCCGATCCGGACCTCGCCGAAGTCGTCGTGCGCGGGACGGCGTTCCCACAGCCGGTAGCCCATCGCCATGGACCACAGCGAGCCGGGGTGCGGGTGCACCCACAGGGCGGCCTTGCGCTGCTGGGTGAGTGCCCCGCGCATCTTCTCCCGCACCTGACCGAGGTAGCGCACGTAGTCACGCCGGTCGCCGTGCAGCTTCTGCTTGTGCTCCACGCCGGCCCGCAGCAGCTGCGCGAGCAGCATGCCGATCGCGGCGACGAGCATGAGTCCCGCGCCGACCCAGGCCAGCGGGCCGGAGCCGGGCCGGACGAACATCAGGACCATGGCCAGCGAGCTCAGCGCCATCGGCGCGTAGAGCAGAACCGAGCTGATCGCCCCACCTGTGTTCTCCGGCACAGCCGGTGGTGGTTGCAGCTCGATCTCGTCACTGGGCGCCGTCGGACCGGGCCGACGCGCCTTTCTGGTGAATGCCTCGGTGCCCACCGTGACTCTCCTTGGTGAAGGGTTTCCCTCGACGTGGCGTGACGCGGGCCTCGTCCCGGCTGACCGGGAGGTGTGGGAACTAGGTTCCGCGCCAGGTTTTCGCTACTCGAGAGTTGTCGTTCGCCAGGAAGAATCCGGGGCTCGATATGGAAGAACGCACGCAGTCTCGCACAAATGTACCGACCCGGCTACGGTTCGTTCTCGGCGATCACGCGGTGGACGTGGCCCTGCCGGGCGACGTGCAACTGGTCGACCTGCTGCCGTCCGTGCTGGCCCAGTTCGGGAAGGAGTGGGTCGAGCAGAGCGTCGACCACGAGGGCTGGGTCGCGCAACGGCTGGGCGAGTCCCCTTTGGACGAGGACAAGTCCGCCAACGAGCTGAACCTGCTCGACGGCGACACCGTCTACTTGAGACCGCGTGAGGACGCGCTCCCACCGCTCGACTACGACGACCTCGTGGACGGCGTGGCCGAGCGGGTGCGGGCCGACGCCGGTCAGTGGACGCCGAGCCGGACCAGGTGGATGCTGCGGGTCGGCGCGGTCGTCGCGTTGCTGGGCGCCCTCCTGGCGTTGCTGTTCGGTGGCGATCCTCAGTCGTTGTGGCTGGTGCCCGTGGTGACCGGGGTCGTGCTGATCGCGGTCGCGGGTGCGCTGGCCCGCGCCAAGGGCAAGATCGTCGACGGGACCGGGCTCGCCTGCGCCGGGGTGATCTGGGCGGTCACGGGCGGCTGGCTCGCCGCCGTGCAGATCGCTCCGCTGGGAGGTGTTCCCGTCCGGCTCGTGACCGCGGCCGCCACCGGCGTGGTCGCGATCGTGCTGGCCCTCGTGGCAGTCGCCGACGCCGTCCTGATCTTCACCACCGCGCTGACCGCTCTGGTGACACTGCTCTTGCCCGCGATCATCTGGGTGGCGAGCGACCTCACCGCCGCGCAGTCCGCCGGTATCGGCATCGCCGTGAACTTCGTCGCGATCCTCTTCGCGCCCGGCGGCGCGTTCCGGCTCGGCGGGCTGAAGCTGCCGATGCTGCCGACCGACGCGCCGGAGGTGAAGGAAGACATCGATCCGGTGCCGCACAAGGTCGTGGTGGAACGCAGCACGGTGGTTTTCGGTTACCTGAAGGCTTTCTACCTCGGTTACGGCATCACGCAGACCGCGTTGCTGCTCGTGCTCGTCCGGCCGGGCGAGATGTGGGCGATGATCACGGCATCGGTGTGCGCGTTGCTGATGCTGCTGCGGTCGCGCCACCTCACCGGCTTGGTGCCCCGCTGGTCGCTGCTCGTGCCGGCCGGGTTGACCGCTGTGGCGCTGGCGTTGCGCCTGGGCATGCCGGAGGAGCCGTTCATCCGTGCGGTGGCGGTGCTCGCGCCGCTCGTGGCCGTTGGCATCGGGCTGGGTGTGCTGAGCCACTACATGCCCGGTAAGCGGCTGCGTCCCTACTGGGGCCGTGCCGTCGACATTCTCGAGTACGCGACTGCGATCGCCGTCCTCCCGCTGCTGCTGGCGGTGCTGGACGTGTACTCCTGGGTCCGGGGGCTGAGCGGCTGATGCAGTCACGCAGAGATCAGGTCCAGGCTTACTTCTTCGTGGTCGGCCGTTTGGTGGCCGGCCTGGCGCAGGGCAAGCCCGATGTGCTGGAGCATCCGAACCGGCGGTTCAACAACGGCACCGTTTTCGGGGTGCTGCTCGCGTGCGTGATCATGGCGATCTTCGGCATCATCGGGTTGTTCTCGCCGCGTGGCAACAACTCCTGGCGCACCGACGGCGCGATCGTGCTGGCCAAGGAGACCGGCGCGCGGTACGTGTACCTCGGCGGTGAGCTCCGCCCGGTGCTGAACATGGCGTCGGCGATGCTGGCGGCCGGGCAGTCCGGGTCGATGACCACGGTCAGCCAGAACTCGCTGACCGGTGTCGCGGTCGGGGCGCCGATCGGTATTCCCGGTGCGCCGGACGGAATTCCCACCGCGGACCGGGTCAACAAGGCGCAGTGGACGGTCTGCGCACGGCCTCCGGACCGGCAGGCTGTGGTGAGCGCCCCGACCGTGACGTTGCGGCTCGACCAGGAACCGGGACAGTCCGTACCGGACGGCCAGGCGTTCCTCGTGTCCACACCGGACGGTGTCGTGCAGCTGGTGTGGCGGGGAGTGCGCCACCGGATCGCGGACGCGGCCACGCTCGAAGCGCTGGGGTACAGTCAGGAACAGGTGTTGCCGGTCTCGCCGGCGTGGCTGAACGTGATTCCGTCCGGCGTGGACCTGAAGGCGCCGGTGATCGACCGCGTCGGCACGCTGGGTCAGGCCGTGGGCGGCCGCCCGAGCCGGATCGGCCAGGTGTTCCAGGTGCGCAACCCGGCGATCTCGTCCGAGGAGTACTACGTCCTGCGCGCCGACGGGCTGATGCCGATCAGCCGGACGATCGCGGCGATGTTGCTGGCCTCGCCCGAGACGCGCAACGCCTACCCGAACACGCGGGTGGTGCCGATCATCACGGGGCCGGACGCGCTCGCGGGGTTGAAGCTGCTTTCCCCGGCACAGGACGACCTTCCGCCGCAACCTCCCGCCCTGGCGGACCTCGGCGTGGGGATGTCGGCGTGCGCGAGATTCGATCTCGCCGCGGATGACGGACGCGTGCCGCGGCTCGTGCTGGTGCCGATCACAGCGGACAAGGGAGCCGTTGCCCCTGCCGGAAAGCACGTCGTCGGGTCGACTGCGGACCGTGTCGTGATCCCGGCGGGAACCGGGGCACTCGTGCGCACGATGCCCGCTCCCGGCGCCTTGCCGGGCACCGGGTTCCTCGTCACCGATGTCGGCGTGCGCTATCCGCTTTCCGATGAATCTGTTGCCGCGTCACTGAATCTGGGTGGAGCGCACTCCGTCGCCGTGCCGTCGGCGTTGCTCGCGCTGCTGCCCGTCGGGCCCGCGCTCGACCCTCAGCGCGCGGTCACGAGCCAGGTCACCGAGCTCGCCAAGACGGGCTCATGAGGGATCTTCCCCCGTCGATGCCCAGGCGGGTGGATTCCGAAGAAATCGGATGTACGACGGGCATCTAATCCAGTTCAGGCGCCCTTGCGAATGGGTGGCCATTCTCCAGCAGGGACGACAAGGAGATACACGATGAGCAAGACCAGGCTTACTCCCCAGCAGGTCATCGAGATCGCGAACAAGCACTCGCAGGAAGCTGACCGGATCACCAGCGAGCAGCAGCAGCTCCGGAGCAACGTCGCGACGCTGACCTCCATCAACTCGGGCGCCATGATCCAGAAGCTGATCACGGTCCACCAGGAGTGGGACACCAAGACCTCGGAGATCGTCACGACCCTTGGCGAGATGGCCACGACTCTCAACCGGGCCGCCAACACCCTGCAGGCGCAGGACGAGGCCGGCACCTTCTGATCTCCGCCCTAGTCAGTTCTTCTTTCAGCTCGTACCGAATTCTTCAGGAGTGAACCGTGACCGGAGCGATCGTTTACGACTACCAGGCGCTGGCCGACGGCGTGCGCCAGATGCAGAACGCCAACCAGAACATCGAGCAGAACGTCACCGCGCTGAACCAGCAGGTGCAGAGCCTGATGGACTCGTTCGACGGTCAGACCGCGACTCAGTACAACCAGTGCGCCGACCGGATCTTCCGCAAGCTGCGTGAGAGCAACGAGGTGCTCAACCAGATCTCGGTCAACCTGAACCGGAACTCGAACAACATGAACGACGCCGACCGCTCGACGGCAAGCACGTTCAACTTCTGAGCCGCGCTGGTGGTGCCGGACGGTTCACCGGCCGGCACCACCAGCCCCGTTTCGACGAAAGGCCCACGACATGGCCAACGACGGCGGCACCAAGACGTCCATCGACCCGGAAGCCGTGCGGGCGATCGCCGCTCGCATGGGCGTGCTGATGGACGATCTCGGCCCCTTCCAGCAGCTTCTCTCACTGCCCGCACACGCGGGCAACTTCTCCACGGCGACGTGGCTGGAGAAGCTGCTGCTGGATCGCAAGAAGAAGCTGTCGCTGCACGCGGAAGAGCTGAACAAGCTCATGCACGAGGTGGAGACGAGCCTGCTGAAGGCCTGCTCGAACCTCGAGGACACCGACAAGTGCAACGCCAACAATCTCTAGTACCTGGTGGCAGTTGACCGTCAGCGCCCCCGGTGCTGGCGGTCGCTCGTTTGTGGACGGTCGTGGTGCGGGAACTCGACTTCGTGAGGGCGGTTCGGCGTGACAAGTCCTGAAGGCACGGACCCGGCGGCGGCCGGCGGTGGCCTCGACGCCGACAGCATCCAGTCTCTCGCCCAGTTCAAGGCGATGGCGGGAGACGCGCTCAACCCCAGCGCGCCCGTCTCGTTCGATGCCCTGGCTGTCGCGTTCGAGGTGGCGAGCGAACGGCTGTTCCAGTTCCGCCGGTCCTTCTGGGATGAGACGGTCCAGATGGGTGAGGCGCTCAAGGGGCACACCGGCGACCAGTTCCAGAGCTTCGCCGACGACGTGGTCATGAAGCGGAGCCAGCTCGTCCAGGAGACCGTGTCTCTTTACCCGAACGCGCTGCGAAGCGCCTCCAAGGCCCTCGTCTTCTTCCAGACGAAGGTGGCCGAGATCGAGGCCCAGTTCGCCAACCGGGTCAAGGAGTACGGCAAGCAGGTCACCAAGCTGGCCGACGCGATGGCGACGCTGGAGCAGGAGTTCGACGCCGGTACGTATCTCCGCGCGGTGATCGAGCGCGACGAGCAGAACAACCTGTTGCCAGAGCTGCGCAGGGCGTTGCTCGACCTGTCGTCGAGCTACCAGAGCACCGGTAACAGTCTCACCGACTTCCAGAGCAACATCGTCTCGCCCGGGGCGGGCTCCGGTGGGAGTGGCCCGGGTACCGGTGGCGGTAGCAGCATCATCGACCTCGGTAAAGGTGGCGGCGTCGACATCTCGAACGGTATGCCGCCGTTTTTCGGTCCTCCCGTGGCGGGTACGGGGACGGGCGATGGCCAGGGGGGCGGGCAAGGTGGTGGGCAAGGCGGCGGGCAAGGCGGCGGCCAGGGTGGTGGGCAAGGCAGCGGCCAGGGCACAGGTGGCGCCACGGGAGGCGGCGGTGGCACGGGCTCCGGTGCGAACTCCAGCGAGCGGGCGAACGATCCGGCCACGAGGAAAGCCATGGAGGAAGCCAAGAAGGCCGCTCACGACGCCATCCAGAAACTGATCGACGAGACGAAGGGCGACTCGCCGGAGGCACAGGCGCGCCGTGAGGCGTTGCAGCAAGCCCAGCGGGAGCTGGACAGCGCGCTCGGCGGCGCGGCCAGCGGCACCGGCGGGACGGGCTCGGCCGTCATGGATCCGGTGCGGCGGCAGGCGATGGAGGACGCTCGGCGGGCCGCCACCGACGCGATCAACGATCTCGAACGCCAGTCCGGCACCGGTGACCCGACGCGCCAGGAGGCGTTGACGCGGGCGAACCAGATCGCCAACGACGCGATCACCCGGCTGCAGAACGGTTCGGCCGGCGGCGGCGCCGGGTCTGGAGCCGGTGGGGGCTCGAACGGGGTCATGGGTGTCGGTCCCGGTGTCAGTCTCACGGGTTCTGGTCCGAACTCCCGTGGGAAGGGGACCGATCCGGCCAGGCAGAAGGCCATGGAGGAGGCCAGGAAGGCCGCGAACGACGCCATCCAGAAGCTGTCTGACATGACGCCGGGCGACTCGCCGGAGGCGCAGGCGCGCCGTGAGGCGCTGCGGGAAGCGCAGCAGGCGATCAACGACTCCCTCGGAGGCGGCGGAGGCAGCGGAGCCGGAGGCAGCGGAGCCGGTGGAAGCGGTCCGGGAGGCGGGAATACGCCGTCGTCGACGGATCCCGTGCGGCAGCGGGCGTTGGAGGACGCTCGGAGGGCGGCAGGCGAAGCGATCAACGCGCTCGCCAACCAGTCCGGCGGGGGAGGAGGAGGCTCGGATCCGTCGCGTCAGCAGGCATTGGCGGATGCCAATCGGATCGCCAACGACGCCATCAACCAGTTGCAGAACCCCTCGGCCGCCGGAAGCGGTATTGGCGGTGGTGCTGGTGGCGGCAAGACGGGGCCGACGACTTCATCGAACGGGCCCACTGGCGGTAGTGGTGCTGGTGGCGGTACTGATCCTGCGGCTGCGGAGCGGGCGCGGCAGGCGGCTGCGGCCGCGGGGGCCGCGCGTGATGCGATCTCCACGATCGATGGCTTGGCCAATGGCGCTGGCGGTAGTGCTGGTGTCGGTCCTGGTGTGAGTCTCGGTGACGCTGGTCTCGGTGGCGGTACTGGTGGCGGTACTGGTGGCGGTGCCGGCGGTGGTACGGGCGGTGGCGGTACTGGCGGTGGTGCCGGTGCCGGTGGCGGTGGTAGTGCTGGTGGCGGTACTGATCCTGCGGCTGCGGAGCGGGCGAGGCAGGCGGCGAACAAGAGCGCCAGCGACGCGATCGAGCGGATCCGTCAGATCGGCAGCGACTCCGGTCTCGGCGGCGGGTTCTCGACGGACGGCACGTCGCCCCTGGCGAGCTTCCTGTCCGGAGGTGCCGGTGCCGGTGGCGGCGGGTTCGGCACTGGTGTCGGCGGTACGCCACGGTTCGGTGTCGACGGCGTCGGCAAGGCGGGGACGCCCGCGGAGATCACCGCCGCCGCGCAGCAGAAGGGCTACCAGGTTCCCACCCGTAGCGGCGTGGTCGGCGTGCCCACGACCATCTCGCGCGGCCCCGCCGGTCTCGACATGGGCGCGGGCATGATGCCGCCGCCGATGGGTGGCGCGGGCGCCGGTATGGGTGCCGGGCAGGAGAAGAAGGACCGGGAACGCACCGTCTGGCTCACCAGCGACGGCAAGGACTGGGAAGAAGACGACGAGAACTGCGCGGGGCCATCGACCCTGGGACGGAGCTGAGCAATGGCGACGCGGAACCCCGACCTCGCGATCGCGGGCGAGGTCAGGAACCTGAACTTCGAGCAGGTGCGCGCACGGGTGGCGGCGGCGGATCCGCACACCTTCTACCGCAAGGCGGCCGCGTTCGAGCAGACGGTGGAACAGCTCGAACTGTTCGGCGACCAGCTGCGCCGGTACCGGGCGGAGCTCGAGTCGGTGTGGCACAACGGCGACCCGCGGCAGTTCGAGTGGGTGGACCGGGTGCTCCGGCACGTCGACGCGCTGACCGCCGGCCTCCGCGAGCCGAGCTACCCGGCGGCGTTGCGTCACATCGGCGACGCCGTCGCGAGCAGCCAGCAACGTCTGCGGGGGCTCGAGAACCACAACGCGACCACGCCGGACGAGCGAGTGTCGCAGGCACGGGACGAGCACGCCCGGCAGATCCTCGCCGATCTGTCCACTTCGTACGTCCAGTTCGGATCTCCGCTGGCGGAGCTGCCCGAGCGCAGCGCGACCGGAGTACTGATCCAGGTTCCGGTCACGCCGGCGGAAGGGGCGGCCGCACACCACGTGATGGCGATGACGCCTGTGGGTACGGCGCGCGGTTTGGGCGAGGGCTTCCGCCCGGCCGTCTCGGCGTCGGCGTCTCCTGTGGACGGTGGCGTGCCGCGCTCGGCCGCCGCGGAGCCGTTCGGCCGGCTGTCTCACTTGGCCACGTCGCAGCCCATGACGGTCAAGGCTGATCAGCCCGAGAAGTTCGGCGGGTTCGCGACCATGGCACTGCCGGCGGAAGCTGCCGTGCCGCTTCTCGCGTCCGCTGCGCCGGCCGCTGGTGGCAACGCCAGGAAGGACAGTGCTGGCAGAGCGGAGAAATCCGTGCAGCGACTCGAAGGCGGGCTGCCTGCCAATTCCCAGGCGCCGCCGCTCGTCAACGCGAACGCCGCACTGCCGGCGACGGTCTCCGCGGAGCCCGCGGCGGCGGCCTCACGGGCGGCCGGTGGCGCACACCCCGTGACGGTGGCCGGGCAGTCGGTGACGGTGGCCGGACAGTCCGTGACCGGCGTTGCCGCTACCGCCGTGCCCGCGACCGCGCCGGCCGCCCACCACGCGGTGCCCGCGGTGGCCTCCGGTGCCCCGGCGGCGCTTCAGTCCACGGGGGTTTCCCCCGTCATATCGGCCGCACCGGCACCGGCACCCGCTGCCGCACCCCCCGCGCACCCTAATTTGGCCCCCAGGCCGCCGCTTCCCGGTGAGTTCCCCGCGATGTCGACGTCAGTCGGTGGGTCCGCAGCCCCACTGGGCGACGTGCACGGGGGCATGAACTCCACCGCCGCGTCGGCCTCGACGGGCGCGGTTCCGCCGCCTGCGGCCGTCGGTGCGGGCTCGATGGCGGGTGCGCCTGTGTCGCGTGTGGACAGCACGTGGCTGCGGGCCGACCCCGGCACGTGGTCCGCGAGCGGTGCCCAGGGCGCGGCCGCCAAGCCGGGCCACGGGGCAGGCGGTGGTGGCTGTGTGCCGACCGGTGTCATCGGTCATTCGGAGAGCGGGAAGGGCGAGGCGCGATGACGGACTTCGCGGACTGGATGGCCGAGTACCAGCAGCTCCAGCAGAGCAACGCGGCCATCACGGACGACTTGTCCCGGCTGCGACGTGAGCTCGCGGAGCTGCTGGAGGAGATCGAGCGGGAAGCCGCGGCGAACTCCGTCCAGATCCACAACGGGGAAGGTGAGACGCGATGACCGACTGGTTCTCCCAGTACCGAACCCTCGAAGAGGCCAACGAGGCCGCGATGGCGTCGGTGGAGCGTGAGCAGCGCAAGATCTCCGAGCTGACCCGTCAGATGGACGAGAACACGACGACGGTGCGTTCCAAGGACCGTTCGTTCACGATCGACTTCGACGGCCGCGGCGAGATCACCGGGTTCAACTTCGTGGGCACCAAGTACCGCACGATGGCGCCGGCCGAGTTCAGCCACCTGCTGGTGCAGACGATCAAGGCCGGCAAGGCCCTGTGCATGCAGAAGCTGGCGGAGTCCATGGGGGACGAAATCCTGCCCGGCGTCACCTTCACCGACCTCGCGAGCGGCAACCTGAGCGTCGAGGAGGTCTTCGAGAAGGTCGTCTCGCCGTTCCTGGGCGAGGAGTACAGCGACGGCATCCTCGGCCGCCCGGCCGCGGGCGAGAAGGAAGAGAAGCGCAATGGCTGACCGGACCTCCATCGACATCGACGGCACGCGCGCGGTGATCGCGCGGCTCCAGGAGCTCGGCCTGAACTTCGAACAGGCGGCGGCGACCTTGAAGGACGCGGCGTCCCGCTACGACGGCTGCTGGGGCGACGACGAGTTCGGCGCGGCGTTCGCCAAGGCCTACGCGCCCAACGCCGCCAAGTCGATCGAGTACGTCGCCACGCTCGCCAAGAACCTCGGCCTCACGGGGGAAGCCGTCACGAAGGCGATCGACAGGCTCGTTCAGACCGACGCCAACAACGCCGCCCGCACCTGACGAGCTCCGTCGCGAGCCATCTGAGGAAGAGCTCCCGTGACCACCGAACTGCCTCCCGCGCTTCAGAGCTTGCTGAAGTTCACGGTTGGCATGCCCTGGCCGGAGGGCAGCGAGGGTGACCTCGAGGAGCTCTCGTGGCAGTGGGAGGTCATGGCGGGGGAGCTCGACGCGCTCAGCCAGCAGTTGCTGACCGTCTCGGGCGAGTTCTCCACCGTGATGGAGGGCGCCACGAGCGACGAGATCCAGAAGATGCTCTCCGGGACGTTCCGCGAGGGCGCTGGTCAGCTGGAGGACCAGGCCAGGGCCTACGCCAAGATGCTGAAGAACGCGGCGGCGGACATCCAGAAGACCAAGATCATGATCGTCTCGATGCTGGGAATTCTGGCAGCGACGATCGCGTCGCTCTTGGCTTCGCTGTTCGGTTCGCTCCTCGTCCCAGGCGTGATCACGGCCGCTCGCGTCGGCATTGGTTTCGCGCTGCGCATGCTCGTCACCAGGCTGATGCAGTACGGACTCATGAACGTCGCCAAAACCCTCTTCATCAGGGCGCTGACGGGAGCGGCGTTCGGCGCCGCGTTCATGGTGGGCCTCGACGGGGGCATCCAGGCCGGCCAGATCATCGCGGGCAAACGCGACGGCTGGGACCTGAACTCGCTGAAGGGCAGCGTGATCGGGGGCGTGATCGGTGGCGCCCTCGGCGGCCTGGGCGAAGGCGCCGTCGGCCTTTTCAGCAAGATCGGCCGCGACATCGGCCGCATGCTGCCCCGCAGCATCCAGGGCCTGAAACCCCTCGCCAACACGATCGTCCAGATCCCGCTGGCGGTGGTGAGCAACCCGCTCACCAACAAGGCCACCAACAGCCCCGGCGGCCTGACGGACGGAATGTTCGGCTCCCTGGAGCCAGGCGGTGGCGGGCCCCGCGCCAAGGTCCCCAGCGTCGACCCCGCGGTCGTCAAGCCGATCACCGTCCCCAACTTCAACCTGCCCAGCATCGACCTCGGCAACACGTCCTCGTCGCCCGCCATCGACAACGGCACGCGGGTCGGCACCACCTTCACCCCGCCCAGCACCGACGCGTCCCCCGTCACCTCGACCCCGGTCCCCACCCAGAGCAGCCCGGTCACACCGGGTGGGAGCACGACCACGGGCGGCAGCACGACCACCGGCAGCAGCACCGGCGCCGCGCGTGATCCCTCCAGCAGCACCCCCAGTACGGCCCGCGGCCCCGGCATGTCCACGAGCGGCTCCAGCGCCACCACTCCCGTCGACGCAAGCGGCCGCCCGGTGACAACGAGCACCGCGCCGGCCACGGGTACCACGCCGACGACGGGTACCACGCCGACGACGGGTACCACGCCGACGACGGGTACCACGCCGACGACGGGTACCACGCCGACGACGGGCACGACCCCGGCCACGGGCACGACCCCGGCCACGGGCACGACGCCGACGACGGGCACGACGCCGACGACGGGCACGACGCCGACGACGGGTACCACGCCGACGACGGGTACCACGCCGGCCACGGGTACCACGCCGACTACGGGTACCACCCCGACGACGGGCACGACGCCGACGACGGGCACGACGCCGACGACGGGCACGACGCCGACGACGGGTACCACGCCGACGACGGGTACGACCCCGACGACGGGTACGACCCCGACGACGGGTACGACCCCGGCGACGGGCACGACCCCGGCGACGGGCACGACCCCGGCCACGGGCACGACCCCGGCGACGGGCACCACGCCGACTACGGGTACCACCCCGACGACGGGCACGACGCCGACGACGGGTACCACGCCGACGACGGGCACGACCCCGACGACGGGCACGACGCCGACGACGGGCACGACGCCGACGACGGGTACCACGCCGACGACGGGTACGACCCCGGCGACGGGTACGACCCCGGCGACGGGTACGACCCCGGCGACGGGTACGACCCCGGCGACGGGTACGACCCCGGCGACGGGTACGACCCCGGCGACCGGCACGACGCCGACCACGAGCACGGGTACGACCCCGACGACGGGCACTGCGCCGACGACGGGCGCCACGCCGACCACGAGCACGGGTACCACGCCGACGACGGGCACTGCGCCGACCACGAGCACGACCCCGACGACGGGCGCCACGCCGACCACGAGCACGGGTACGACGCCGACGACGGGCACGACGCCGACGACGGGCACGACGCCGACGACGGGTACCACGCCGACGACGGGCACGACGCCGACGACGGGTACCACGCCGACGACGGGCACGACGCCGACGACGGGTACCACGCCGACGACGGGCACGACCCCGGCCACGGGCACGACGCCGACGACGGGTACCACGCCGGCCACGGGTACCACGCCGACTACGGGCACCACGCCGACGACGGGTACCACCCCGACGACGGGCACGACGCCGACGACGGGTACCACGCCGACGACGGGCACGACCCCGGCCACGGGTACCACGCCGACGACGGGCACCACGCCGACGACGGGTACCACCCCGACGACGGGCACGACGCCGACGACGGGTACCACGCCGACGACGGGCACCACGCCGACGACGGGTACCACGCCGACGACGGGCACCACGCCGACTACGGGTACCACCCCGACGACGGGCACGACGCCGACGACGGGTACCACGCCGACCACGGGCACCACTCCGGAGACGAGGCCTGTCACGTCGACCTCGACCGATGGCCCTGCTCCGCGCCGTTCGGACGACCCGCCGGTTCCGTCGGGTGGGGGCGATCGCCAGCCGCTCGGCTCGCGGGACGGTGTGGACCCGGTGGACCGTTCGGCGCGAGAGGAGCAGTTGCGCGCGCCCGACGCGGGAGAGCGGACTGCCCCGCAGGCGCCGGACCGCGTGGCCGAGCAGCCGGTCACGGCACAGGAGAAGCGCAGCACCGGCACCGACGACGCCGTTGGCGGCAAGCTCGACGCGGAGGACGTTGGTGCCGGGCCTGATCAGCGCGGTGCCGGTACGGGCGATGTCACGCCGGTCGTTGGTCCGGTGGCAGGCAGGCTGGACGGACAGGATGTTGGCGCTCGGCCCGATCAGCGCACGGGCGGTGCTCGTCCAGATGTACCAGCGGGCAGTCGGCCGGATCAGCAGAGGCAGGACATGCCTGCCACGGGTGTGCGGCCGGAGACGGTCGGCGGCCGCACGGACGGCCCCGCCACCGGTGCACGGCCGGAGACGCAGGCGGGCCCCGGCCAGTCGACGGGCGGCACGCGCCCCGCGGAAGCCGGGCGAGCCGGCAACGCCACGGATCCGGCGCGGTTGCGCGACGGTCAGCAGCCGGAGCGGGTCGTCACGACGTCAGACGGCGCACCGGTGTCGGAGCGCACCCCGGACGCGGATCCTGCCGGCCGCCGTCAGCAGCCTGTCACGGACGAGGAAGCCGTGCCCGTGGCGAGCAGTGGTCGCGTGGACGAGGCGGCCACGCGCCTGGACGAGCCTTCGACCAGGCACGAGCCCGAGATCACCCCGGTGCGCGAGGGCGACCCCGCAACCACCCCGGCTCCGGCGGACCTCGTCCGGCGCGCGCGTTCGGAGCGGCCCATCGTCGACGGCGACATCGACGGCACGGCGGTGCGCAAGGCGATCATCGACCAGCTCGGGTTGAAGGAGACCCGAGCGGACCGGTTGCTGCGCGAGGCCGTCGAGACGCACTTCTCGAACGAGAACATCAAGGCCCACTTCCACCGCGCCGCCGACGGTGGTGTGGTCGTGGATCTCGGGGTGAAGACGCGGCAGGCGCCCCAGGTCAAGATCGAGGTCGTCGGCGTCAGCTCCGGGCGCGACGTCCAGCCGAAACCGGCCGACTTCGCGAACAAGCGCACGCGCACGCCGTCGGAGCAGTCGGTGACCAGCGAGCGGTCGCCGATCATGGCTGACGCGCGCAACTTCCGGGTGCCTACGCCGTTCGTCAACGTCACGCTCAGGCTCGCGGGGTTGTTCAACCAGCCGTCGTCGTCGATGGCGGCGAAGCTCTCGCGTGGCCTGAAGACCGAGGTGACCGAGACGGGCTTGCGTGCCGAGCGGTCCGTGCACGACGTCACGTTCAAGCTCACGGTGCGCGAGCCGCGGAAGTGGCCGTGGCTGAAGGGACAGACGAAGACCGACGCGGTGTCGGTGGACGTGCCGCTGGTGTGGCCGCGGCGGGAGGTCGCCGAGCCACCAGCACAGCCGATCAGGCCTGAGCTGCGGCCGCGCGACATCGCGCAGGTCGAGATCAACGGGCTGCACAAGATCTACAACGAGGTCGAGCGGGCGCTCGCCGGGCCGAAGGCGGAGAACTTCCCGATCGGGCACCCCGGTGCGCGCAGGTTCCGCGACTGGCTCGCCACCCTGCCGGACCGCGGTGCCGAGCTGCTCACCGGTGAGCCGGTGCGCGAGGCGTTCAAGCTGCCTGGCAAGCGTGAGCGGGTCGAGGTGTCGATCGCGGTCGTGGACACGCAGGCCGTCCGTCCCAAGGAGACGGTCGACGGCAGGATCGTGCGGAAGCACGACACCAGCTACGAGTCGACGTCCGGGCAGTCGGTGAGCCTGCGCTGGGGCGGCGGTCTGTTCGTCCAGGCCGGTGACATCACGGGTGCGCTGGGTGGCGGCGTCGGCCCGATCGCGTACAAGTACGCGACCACGACGACGGGGAGCAAGACCACCGCCAAGGGACGGCAGGAGGTCACCAGCACCTACACCGGACCCGTCGAGACCCAGCAGGTGCGGTTCTCCTACGTCGTCCAGGTCGGCTCGGGCGCGGACGCCCACCGCGTCAAGATCGACGCGGACGGGACCGTGTGGAGCAAGCCGGAGGGGGCCGTCGAGGAACCGGTCCGGCACGCCACCGAACCGGAAACCTCCGGGCGCGCTGTGCCCGAGACGGTGGACCTGGACCGCGCACTGCACCAGCTGGACGTGATCCACACCCTGCCGGAGGAGACGGTCGCGGGCATCGTCGGCCCCACCCTGCACCGGTTGTGGGTCGAGGGTGCCGTGCGGTCGAAGGACCTGGGGGCGTTCGAGCAGCGGCTGCGGCAGTTCGTGCACGACCACGCCAGGGAGATCGGCCGGGGCGAGCCGGTCCGGTTGCCCGTCAGCGCGTGGGCTCCCGACGCGCCCGACGTGTTCGTGAAGGCCCGGCCCGTCACGGCCGAGGCTCGCTACGTCGGCGTGGTGCCCGGCGAGACGGCGAAGACGGTGACTTCGGTGTCGCGCAAGGAAAGCGTCGACCTCACCAAGTCGTGGGACACGACCGCCGGCGTCTCCGGCTACGTCTTCGACGCCAGGGTCAAGAACTTCAAGTCGGGCAGCGCCTACATCTACGGCAAGCACAGCACCAAGAACATCGAGAGCCTCACGCACGAGGTCGGTGTCGAGCACAGGTTCGACGGCGAGCGGCCGCTGCACCGCACCAGCTACCCGATCGAGGTCGAGGTCGCGCTCAGTGACCGCTGGGCGGGCAACGGCGAGAAGGTGCACACGTTCCGCGGCGAGGCCGACGTTCTCGTGCCTGATCGCCCGGCACCCGTGCCCGACACGACGAACAGCCGTCGCGACAGCGTCGTCGAGGACCCCGACGAGGTGGCGCCGCGCTGGGAGAAGATCGACAACACCGCCGGCTGGCGCGCGGCGTCGAGGATGGGCACGCACCGCGCCGCCTACCTGCCGCCGGTGTTCCAGCTCGACTCGCTCAAGCCCGTGCCAGACCTCGTGCCCACGGTGGCGCGCATGGTCGACGAGGAGCCGGGCAACAAGGTGGCGGGCTGGGGCAGGCGGGTGCTGTTCGGCAACCGGCCGGCCAACATCGACCAGCACAAGCCGAACAACCTGGCCGGCGCCGACCTGACCACGCCGGACGAGCGCACCGCCGCCAGGGAGGCGCTCGAGGCGTTCGCCGAACTCCCGGCGCGGGCGGGGCGGTTCGACCGGACCGCGGTGTTCAAGGACACCGTGGAGCTGCGGACCTACAACCGGCCCGGTCTGCTGGGTGACCGGGAACGCGTCGTGCGGGTCGACCTGTCCGCGGACCTGACGAACCCCCGCATCGTCTCCGTCGACACCACGCACAAGTTCTCCACCGCCGAGGTGGTGGAGCACGGCCAGACCGCCGACAGGCAGAAGGGCAAGGGCATCGAAGTCGGTGCCAGCGCTGTCGACGTGCCTCCGCTCGGCCACAAGTTCGCCAGCCTCATCACGATGGGCAGCGGCGGCGTGAACTACATGAGCAAGCAGGGCTCGACCGAGGGCACCGGCGTCAAGGAGTCCGTGGTCCACACGCGAACCGAGCGCGCCTACCTGGTCGAGTTCGACGCGACGTACGACCTGCACACCAGCAAACGGCAGCGCTGGCACGACTTCCTCGGCGGTCAGCACGACGGCCGCAGCACTTCGGACGCGATGCGCGTGCACGTGCCGGACGCCGCCACGGCGTGGATTCCCGCCAGCGAGATCCACCAGATCGGCCTGCTGCGGGACGCGGACCTCGAACACCTGCTCCCCGAAGAGGTGAAGGCCTACCGGCGCACGAACGAGGGTGAGACCGATTCCAGTCCGGAACACGGCTCGGACAACGGTTCGGATG
Organism: Lentzea atacamensis; assembly: GCF_003269295.1. GTDB lineage: Bacteria > Actinomycetota > Actinomycetes > Mycobacteriales > Pseudonocardiaceae > Lentzea > Lentzea atacamensis. The sequence continues at coordinate 351,064 of NZ_QLTT01000003.1, forward strand.
CACCAGGTGCGCGCGAGGATCAGGGCTCGCAGCCAGAAGACGCCGCCCCTGACGTCGCCGCGCCCTCCAACGTGGGCCGTGGCAGCGGCCGGGTGGAGCTGCACCGCCTGGAGGCCGGTAAGGAGCTGCTCTTCCAGATCTCCAGCAGGATCGACGAGTGGTCGATCGAGCAGGGCGCCAGGAGCGTTCCCGCTTCGGTGATCGAGCTCGCCCAGGAGGTGCTGACCTCACCTCGGACCGACCTCGTGAACCGCGGCGCCGGCGACTTCGGCAGCCTCAACGACCGGCTCCTCAACGACGTGCTCGGGCCTACCCTGACCGGAGCGGAGTTCGGCCCGGCCCTGCGCAGCATGCTCAACGGCGGCCTGCCGGTCTTCCTGCCCGCCATCAACGTCTTCGGCCGCGTCGAGCAGCTCGTGGTGCTGCGCGCGGACCTCGGTCCCGGCGAGTTCCACCGCGTCGCCTTCGACGAGACCGTCGAGGCCGAAACGGCGGCAACCCGGTCCTCCGGCTCCTCCAGCGGTTCGGGGTGGGGCGGGGACTGGGGCATCGGCGCGCAGGCCGGCATGGGCAAGAAGGGCTTGCCCGCCACCGGCTTCGGCCTCTCGATCGGTGGCTTCGGGGAGACCGCGACCACTCGCACCGTGACGCACGAGCACGGCGAGACCGTGACCGCGAAGAGGTCCTTGGACGCAGTCGAGTTCCTGCACGACCTGCACGTCACGATGGACGTCTACAACTACTCGCGGGCCACCAAGTTCCGCCGCTTCTTCCCCGGCGGCACCTGGTACGAGAAGCCGTGGTCCACCGACTTCACGCTGCCCGCCGCGGTGCGTTCGGTCGTGCCGAAGGACGAGACGGTTCCGGTCGACGGACAGCAGACGCCCGCGCAGCGGGAGGCCACCGGGTCGCTGAAGGAGTGGCAGCAGGCACAGGAGCTGCCCGCCGGGTTGAAGGACCAGACGCCGCTGCACGTCCGGTCGTTCGACTCACCCGCGTTGTACGAGGCGCTGGACGTGCTGGCGCGCGGCGACGGTCCCCGCCCGGTGCTGCACCCGCGCGCGATCCACCAGCTGCAGGCGGCGACCGGGTCCCTGCCGCTGCGGGCGCACATGCGCGACCTGCTCGCCGGCCAGCCCTACACCGTCAAGATCACGTCGGATGCGGTGCGACAGGTCGACATCACGGCCGACGTGGTGAAGCGGGAGCTGATCGGCCCGGTGCGAACCGAGCTGACCACCAAGGTGTCGGACACGGACACCACGAAGGTCAGCACGACCACCAGCGTCCAGACCGGCATGATGCCGGGGGCGGGCGCCAGTGCGGTGCACGTCGACAACGCCCAGCAGCGGCCCGGCCTCAACGTGATCGAGAACTTCATGAAGGCGGTCGACTACCAGTCGGCTGCCGACCAGACCGTCAAGACTACGAAGGAGACCTCGTCCAAGGACGGCGCCGCGCCGGCGGGCGGGGGCGACGAGCGCTACCTCGTCCGAATCACTCCACAATGGACGATCACGCCCACCTTCCGCAGCTCGAAGGCACCGGAAGCCTGGACGGAGCCGGTGCACACCGTGCCGGACAGCCCCATCGTCATCGAGACCGACCGTGCCGGTCTCGAACAGCTGGGTCTGGCCGATCCGGTCGACGCGGGGTCGCGGACCGGCACCGACGCACCGTCGTCCGAGGACGCCCGGCCGAGGAAGTCGCTGATCGACTTCCTGAACGAGCCGATCGACGAGGACCTGCCGTCGGTCACGCAGCGCAGGACGATCGCGGACTTCCTGAGCGAGCCACAGGAGGCAAGTCCCGGTCGGGCGGACGAAGCCTCCGACGCAACGTCGTCCGGTGTCCCGGAGCCGGAGCAGCACCGGTCGCCGGGAAGGCTCGACACGATCGACGAGGGTGACGAGTCCGTCCTTCCCGCTGCGGACAGGGAAGCGGCGCCCGTTCGCGGCACGGTGGCCGAGCTCGACCGGACGACGTGGATGGACCGGCGGCCGTTCGGGGTGGACCCGAGCGGGGAGATCCGCCACTTCGAACCGGGTGAGGTGCAGGCCCGGCCGTTGGTGCGCAACGGCCAGGAGATCGGCCTGACCTTCCTGTCCGGCAAGGACGGCGCGCGTTCCCTGAAATGGGCGCAGGCGCCTGCGGAGTCGCACCTGCGCGGCTACGTGCACCCGGAGACGTCCTCGGCGTTCCCCGGCGTTCGCGGTGCGGAACGGATCGTCTCGCCGTGGCGGGCCGACTCTACGTACGTCGCGGTGAGTGGCGGGGAGCGCCACTTCGAGCTGCGGCTGGGCGACGGCACACCGCTGCGCGTGGACGGCACGACGTTCGCCGAGGTGTTGACCGGACTGGACTCGTTCCGCCGGATGTCGGAGGACAACCAGGCCGCGTCGCTGGTCCTGCTGTCCGGTCGCAGCGGGGCCCTCGACGTGCCGGGTGGCGCGGCGCGGGACTTCGAGCGCGGGCTGCGCGACGCCGGGCTGGACCACCTGGTGGTGGCGCCGACGACGGACGTGCACCTGCGCGGCCCGTTGTTCGGAGGCGCCGGGGCCCTGCTGGACCGCGGCGGCGAGACCGTGCTGGACCGCGGTGGCCGGTGGCGTGCGTTCCCGACGCCGGACGTCATCGAGAACGCTGTGCTGCCCGCGACGATCGGCGACGGCCGGGTGCCGACCACCTTCCGCACCGGCGACGTCAGGGCCACCGGGATCCAACGCGCGGACGGCACGCCGGTCGGTGTCGCCTTCACCGTGGGTCCCGACCTCCGCCACGACGCGGGCACCGTGACGTCCGAGCCGACCGGCACCACGCGCCGCTACGAGGCCGGATACCCGACGGAGGAAGGTCTCGACGCCGCCGAGGCGGGAAGCCGGGGCCGCTCCGAAACCGCGCCGTGGCCGGAGAACTCCTCCTACGTCTTCGCACACGGCGAGGGCGACGCGGTGCACCTCGACCTCGTCGACGGCCGCACCGTCCAGGTCGACGGCGAGACCTTCGGCCGGGTGCTGAACGACCTGAAGGCGTTCCGTGACGGCACGGCGAACACCGAGGCCCTCACGCTGATCGCCTGCGACACCGGCGTGACTCCCAGGGCTGGAGGCCTGGCGCACGACCTGCAGCGCGCGCTCGACCAGTTCGGCCACCGCCAGCCCGTCGTCGCGCCGACCCGCCAGGTGGGCACGTGGCAGTGGAACAACGGCACCTGGGAGACGTGGATCGCCGACGCCGGCACGTGGGAGAGGTTCGCTTCCGGCGAGGCGCGCCAGCTCGGCGTGCGCAACGCGGACGGCGAGTGGACGTCGTTCGCGCCGGCCAACGTGCGGTCCGTGCCGGTGGTGCGCGACGACGGCAGTGTGGCCGGCGTGTCGTTCCGGCCGGAGGGAGCGGTCACACCGGCGGGACGGGCGTTCGTCGTGGACGTCGAGTCCACACCGGACGGATGGCTCACCGTGCGCACCACCGACGGCACGGCGCTGTCGGTCGACGGGCCGACGTTCGCGCGGGTGGTCGCTCAGTCCGAGCCGTTCCGCACCGCGATGGGCGATGGGGAGCAGGTGCCGCTCGCGCTGGTGCCGTCGACGGCGGCGGAGGTGCCGAGCCAGCGCCAGGCTTTCCAGGACACCCTGCAGCGGGAGTTCGGCTTCCGCGAGACGGTGTACGAGATGCCGGTCGCGCGCACCGAGACCGAGGCCGTTCCCGGCACGTCGGCGGAGCCTGACGCCGGGCCGGCGCGGGCCGAGGTGGTGCGGGACGAGGCGGCCGATCTTCCTCCCGAGCGGGTGGAATCGGAGCCGCACGCTGCGGAGAGGGACGGCGGTGAGGGCGAGTCCCAGCCGAGCCGCACGCCGTCGGGGCTGGAGACGATCGACGAGGGTGACGAGTCCGTCCTGCCCGCCGCGGACCGGGAGGCCGCACCGGTTCGCGGCACGGTCGCCGAGCTCGAGCGGATGACCTGGATCGACGAGCGCCTCGCCGGGGTGGACCTGCACGGTGAGATTCGCCGGTTCGAGCCCGGTGAGGTGAGCGTTCAGGCTTTGGTGCGGCGCGGCCAGGAGATCGGCCTGACGTTCCTGTCCGGCAGTGACGCCACTCGTTCGCTGGAGTGGGGCGAGAAGCCCGCCGCATCGCACCTGCGCAGCTACCTGCACCCGGACACCTCCTCGGCCTTCCCGGGCCGCCGCGGCGCCGAGCGGTTCGACTCGCCGTGGCACCCGGACTCGACGTACGTCGCCGTTCGTGGCAGCGAGACCTCGTTCGAGCTGCGGCTGGCGGACGGCACGCAGGTGCGGGTGGACGGGGCGACCTTCGCCGACGTGCTGACGGGCCTCGACGCGTTCCGCCGCATGGCGCAGACGAACGCGACCGGTTCGCTGGTGCTGCTGTCGGGACGGACCGGCGCGGTGGACGTGCCAGGCGGCGCTGCGAGGGACCTGGAACGCGGGCTGGCCGGCGCCGATTTGGACCACCTCGTGGTGGCGCCGACGACGGACGTGCACCTGCGCACCCCGCGGTTCGGGCGCGGTGGCGAGCTGGTGCTGGACCGGGGCGGCGCGTGGCGTTCGTTCCCGTTGCCGAACGTGATGGAGAACCTGACGCTGTCGGGGATTCTCGACGACAACTCGCCGGTCACGTTCCGCAGCGCCGACGTGCGCACGCGTCCGTTGGTCCGCGCGGACGGCGCCGCGATGGGCCTGGCCTTCATCACCGGCAACGAGCTGACGGTCGCTCGAGGGATGGAGCAGCACCCCTACCTCGGCAGGACGTTCCACTACGGCGAGGGCTACAACCCGCGCAACGACGGCCGTGACACCCACGGGGAGCCGGTCGGCCACTACGAGTCGGCGCCGTGGCCGGAACACTCGGCCTACCTCCTCGCGCACGGCGAGCCCGGCACGTTCGACCTGACGCTCACCGATGGCCGCGATGTCAGGGTCACCGGTGACACCTACGCCCACCTGGTGAACGATCTGCGTCCGTTCCGCGAGCTGATGGTCGAGCGCGAGCCCAGGGGCATCCTGCTGATGTCCTGCTGGACCGGCAACGTGCCGGCGCCGGGCGGCGCCGCGTTCGACTTCCAGCGCACGCTGGCGCAGCTCGGCCACCCGCAACCGGTGACCGCCCCCACGCGCCCGTCGGTCATCAGTGGCAATGCTCGCTGGGGCTGGGAGACCAGGGTCACCGACGGCGGAACCTGGGAGCACTTCTCGTCCGGACCCGCGCACCCGCTGGGTGAGTTCGTCGTGCGCGGCGGCACGTCGTGGGACTCGTTCAAGCCGGCCGAGGTGCGTTCGGAGCCGGTCCTGCGCGACGGCCGCGTGGTCGGCATGTCGTTCCGCGACGAGGGTGCCGCAGCGCCGGGCTCGGCGTGGGCCGAAGCGGGCGGCACGGACCTGGACGGCGCCGTGCCGCAGCGGTCGTTCGTCGTGGACGTCGAGTCGGCGCCTGACGGCAGGTACGTGCTGCACACCGCCGACGGCGACGTGGCGTTCGTCGATGGTCCGGCGTTCGCGAAGGTGGTCAGCGAGTCCGAGGTCTTCCGCACCGCGATGGACGCCGAGCACCTCGCGCTCACGCTGGTGACGTCGACGCCGCTGGAAGGGGGACAGGGTGGCGGTTTCCACGACGCCCTGGTCAGCGAGTTCGGCTTCCGCGAGACGGTGCACGAGCCGCGCGGTGCGGCCGACGTCGTCGTCGGCGAGGACGGGATGCCGGTTCTGCGGACCGAGGACGGCTGGACCGTCCACGGCGTGCCTTCCTTCGACGACCTCACGGACACGACGTCCACGCACGGCACGCCCTCGCCGGATCGGGTGCCGTGGGTGGACCAGCGGCCGCAGGGCGTCGATCCCGCCGGTGAGGTGCGCCGGTTCGAGCCCGGCGAGGTCCAGGTCCGCCCGCTGGTGCGCGGTGAGCAGCAGATCGGCCTGACGTTCCTCAGCGGTCGCGAGGAGGCCGGCGCGCTGCGGTGGGCGGCGGCGCCGCAGAGCGAACACCTGCGGGCGTTCATGCACCCGGAGGGGTCGTCGGGGTTCCCCAGCCGCAGGGGTGCCGAGGAGGTCGCGGCACCGTGGCGGGCGGACTCCATGTACGTCGCGGTGCGCGGTGGCGCGGACGCGTTCGAGCTGCGGCTGAACGACGGCTCGCGGGTGTCGGTCGACGGCTCGACGTTCGGCCGGGTGATGGCCGACCTGACGCCGTTCCGCCAGCTGACCGACCGCAACGAGGGCGGTTCGCTGGTGCTGCTGTCCGGCCGGTCGGGCGGTGGCGCGGCACGGGACTTCCAGCAGGCGCTGGCGGACGCCGGCTGGGACCACCTGGTGGTGGCGCCGACGGCGGACGTGCACCTGCGGACCCCGGCGTGGGGACGCGGTGGTCAGATCGTCGTGGACCGCGGCGGTTCCTGGCAGGCGTTCCCGCTGGCGGACGTGGTCGAGAACCGGGCGCTGCCCGCCACGAGCAGGGGGCTGCCGACGGAGTTCCGCACGAGCGAGGTGCGGGTCACCGCGCTCAACGGTCCGGACGGCGGTCCGCTGGCGGTGACGTTCGCGGTCGGGCGGGAGATGCGCGACGACGCGGTGACGCTGTCGCTGCCGCACCGCGGCACGACGTTGCTGCTGCCGGAGGGCGACCACGGCCACCAGGCCGGGCGCGACCTGCGGGAGGGCAGGGACGCCTCGCAGCCCGCGCCGTGGCCGGAGCGGTCGGCGTACGTGGTGCCGCACGGCGATGCCGACAGCGTGGGCCTGGAGCTGATCGACGGCCGCTCCGTCACGGTGACCGGCGAGGTGTTCGCCGACGTGCTGCAGGACCTGCGGGCGTTCCGGGACCTGATGGCGGCGCGTGATCCGGACGCGGTGGTCATGCTGTCCTGTGAGACCGGTGCCGTGCGGGGTCCCGGTGGCGTCGCGCGCGACTTCCAGCAGGCACTGGTGGGCTTCGGGCACCACCAGCCGGTGGTGGCGCCGACGACCGTGGTCACGCTCCACACGTACCACCGGGACGCCTGGGCGACCTACCTCGCCGACGGTGGCCGCTGGGAGACGTTCTCGTCGGGCGGGGCCTTCCCGCTGGGCAGGCTGGCCGACGAGGCCCGCTGGGTGCCGTTCGAACCCGGTGCGGTGCGATCCGCGCCGATCCTGCGAGGAGACCGGTCGGTCGGCGTGTCCTTCCACGACGACGGCGGCCGGATCGCGGACGGAGCTGTGCCGGAGCGGGCCTTCGCCGTCGAGGTCGAGACGAACGCGGACGGTTTGTACGCGGTGCGCACGCCCGACGGTGATCGGGTGTTCGTCGATGGTCCGGTTTTCGCGCGGGTGGTCGGCGAGTCCGAGGCTTTCCGCGGTGCCGTGGCGGAGCGGGCTCCGCTCGCGCTGGTGACGTCGACGCTGCCCGCCGACGCGGGGCAGGTCCGGGCCTTCCGCGACGCCCTCGTCAGCGAGTTCGGCTTCCGGGAGACGGTGTTCGAGCGAACCCCGGACGGCTGGACCCCGCACCGCGCCGCGGACGACACCGCCGCATCTGCTCCATCACCGGCGCGCACCGGCGATGAAGGCGAGATCACGCTGGCGGATGCCGACGGGCGCAACGTCGCGGACGACGGGGACATCACGCCGTCGGATGACGAGGCCGGTCAGCTGCGGCCGGACGAGTTCGAGCAGGTTCCCCCACCGCAGGCGCCGCCGTGGGTGGACCGGCGGCCGATGGGCGTCGATCTCCACGGCGAGGTGCGCCGGTTCGAGCCCGGCGAGGTCCGGGTCAGCCGGATGTGGCGGCGGACCGACCCGTTGGGGCTGTGGAACAACAACCCGGTCGGGCTGACGTTCCTCAGCGGAGCTGACCGCACCAACTCCCTGAGGTGGGGTGCCGAGCCGAGGAGCACGCACCGCCAGACGTTCGTGCACCCGGAGGGATCGTCCTCGTTCCCGAGCAGCAAGGGTGCAGCGGAGCAGATGGGCCCGTGGCGCCGGGACGCGATGTACGTCGCGGTGCGCGCCGAGAACGGCACCTTCGAGCTCCGGCTGAAGGACGGCTCGCGGCTGGGGGTGGACGGCTCGACGTTCGGCCGCGTGACGGCCCAGCTGGACAAGTTCCGGCGGATGGCGAACCACAACGAGAGCGGCACGGTGGTGCTGCTGGCGGACCGGTCGGGGATGGGCGGCGCGGCTGGGGACTTCCAGCGGGCGCTGGCGACTCAGGGCTGGCACCAGCTCGTGGTGGCGCCGACGACCGAGGTGCACCTGCGGACGGACTGGCCGGGACGCGGTGGTCAGATCGTCGTGAACCGCGGTGGCTCCTGGCGGGCGTTCCCGGAGGCCGAGGTCGTCAGGAACCTGGAGATCGAGGCGGAGACGGGGCACGGGCGTCCGACCACGTTCCGCACCAGTGAGGTGCGGATCACCTCGATCAACGGCCCGGACGGCAGGCCGCAGGCGGTGACCTTCCAGATCGGGACCGACCAGCGCTTCGGACTGAGGTCGCTGTCGCGCCCGCACGAGGGCACGACCGGGTTGATGCCGGAGGGTGTGAGCAGCTTCGCCGAAGTCGATCGCGCCGTGCGAACGGGGCGGGCGGATGTGCAGCTCGCGCCGTGGCCGGAGCGGTCCGCGTACGTGAACATGCACGGCAGTCCCGAGACCGTGACGGTGGAGCTGACCGATGGGCGCACGGTCAGGGTGCGGGGCGAGGAGTTCGCCGACCTGTTGTTCGATCTGCGGGCGTTCCGCGACCTGATGTCCGCACGTGAGCAGGAAGCGTTGACACTGCTGTCCTGCTCGGTCGGCGCGGACCGGCGCATCGGCGGTTTCACGCACGACTTCCAGCAGGCGATTGCCAGGCTCGGGTATCGCGGACCGGTGGTGGCGCCGACGAGAACGCTCATCACTCACACGCACCGACCTGGTGTGTGGGGAACGCAGGTGGTCGATGCCGGCCGGTGGGAGCACTTCTCGTCCCGCAGCGCCACCGTGCTGGGCCTGCTGGCCGACGAGGCCCGCTGGGCGCCGTTCGAGCCGCGTGAGGTGCGGTCGACGCCGATCATGCACGGAGACCGCCAGGTCGGTGTGTCGTTCCGGCGGGACGGCGCCGGGGAAACCGGGCCCGTTCCCGAGGGCGCACAGGCCAAGCAGTTCTCACAGCGCACGGTCCACGTGTCCGCTGAGTCCGATGCGGACGGTCGGATCGTGGTGTACACGGGCGAGGGCAGGCCCGTGCACGTCGAAGGCGGGACGTTCGCGCGCGTGCTGATCGAGAGCGAAACGTTCCGCGGCATGGGTCCCCTCCGCAGGGAGGACCCGCTGGCGCTGGTCGTGTCGACCCCGCTGGACGGTCCGACCCGGGGGCGCGCGTTCCACAACGCCCTTCGGCTCGAGTTCCTCGTCGAGAACCCGGTCCACGAGCCCAGGGGTGCGGCCGGACTGCGCGACGGCGGTGACGGCGGGCCGGCCGTGTGGACCCAGGACGGCTGGACCGTCTACAACCACAACGACAACCTCACCGTCCGCGTCATCCCCGGCGGCGCCGACACGACGTTGCGCGGCGTGGACCTGTCCGGTGAGGTGCGCCGGTTCGAGGCGGGCGAGGTCCAGGTCCAGCGGATGTGGCGCAAGACCAACCCGCTCGGCCTGTTCAGCGATCCGGTCGGGTTGACGTTCCTCACCGGCCCCGCCCGCGACGCCTCCCTCACGTGGGGTGCCGAGCCCAGGAGCACGCACCTCCAGACGCTGGTGCACCCGATGCCTTCGTTGTCGGGCACACCCGGCGACGGTCCCAGGCAGACGGCCGCGCCGTGGCGCGAGAACGCGCTGTACGTCGCGGCGCGCGGCGACAAGGACTACTTCGAGCTGACGCTCAAGGACGGCTCGTCGCTGCGGGTGGACGGCTCGACCTTCGGGCGGGTGATGGCCCAGCTGGACAAGTTCCAGCAGGTCGCGAACCGCAACGACGGCGGCGCGGTGGTGCTGCTGACGAACTGGGCCGGCTCCGGCGAGGCGGCGCGAGACTTCCAGCAGGCGCTGGAGGCCGCCGGTCGGCGTGAGCAGGTGATTGCGCCGACGACCGAGATCCGTCTGCGGGCGGACGAGGCGGGAGCCGGTCAGATCGTGGTGAGCCACGGCGGGACGTGGCGGGCGTTCCCGATGGCCGACGTCGGCACGAGTGACGTGCCGGTGGCCGGACGCGTGGCCCGCTCCACCACCGCACCGGACGCGGACTCCGGGCGGATGTCCCGGTCCGTCGCGGAGCACGGGGAGCCGTCCGCGCCCTCGCGGGAGCCGGCGCGGCTGCAGGGCGTGGACGCGACCGGTGAGGTGCGCCGGTTCGAGCCCGGTGAGGTCCGGGTCCAGCGGATGTGGCGCAAGACCGATCCGCTGGGTCTGTTCCACGAACCGGTCGGGCTGACGTTCCTCGGCGGCAGCGAGCGTTCCACGTCGCTGAGGTGGGGTGCCGAGCCCAGGAGCGAGCACCTGCGGACCTTCGTGCAGCCGGTGAGCTCCTCCGCGTTCCCGAGCAGCAAGGGGGGAATGGAGGCTCCCGCGCGGTGGCGCAAGGACTCGATGTACGTCGCGGTGCGCGGTGGTGAGGACTCCTTCGAGCTGCGGCTGACCGACGGCACGCGGGTCCGGGTCGACGGGGAGACGTTCGGGCGAGTGGTGTCCGAGCTGCCGAAGTTCCAGCGGATGGCGGAGGTCAACGCCGGCGGCTCGGTGGTGCTGCTCGCCGGCCGGTCCGGTGCCGGTGCGGCGGCGGGGGACTTCCAGCGGGCGTTGACGGCGAACGGCTGGCATCAGCTGGTGGTGGCGCCGACGACGGACGTGCACCTGCGGACCGACTGGTTGGGACGTGGCGGCCAGATCGTCGTCGACCGCGGTGGCTCGTGGCGGGCGTTCCCGTTGGCCGACGTGGTCCAGGGCCTGGAACTGGAGGCGCGCACCCCGGAGAGGGGCTGGCCCACCAGGTTCCACACGAGCGAGGTGCGGGTCACCTCGATCAACGGTCCGGACGGCCGGCCGCAGTTCGTGTCGTTCGTGGTCGGGAGGGAGCTGCGCCACGACCTGACGGACCTGTCGCTGCCGCACCGGGGCACCACGTCGCTCGTTGCCGGGAATGCGGATCACGGCAGGCCGGACCGTTCACAGCCCGCGCCGTGGCCGGAGCGGTCCGCCTACGTGACCCTGCACGGAAACCCCGACAGCGCGCGGCTCGAGCTGACCGACGGCCGCACCGTCACCGTGCGCGGTGATGCGCTGGGCGAGCTGCTGCACGACCTGCGGGTGTTCCGGGACCTGATGTCCGTGCGCGAGCAGGAAGCGCTGACCCTGGTGTCCTGTTCGACCGGTGCGGATCGGTTCGGCGGCGGCACCGCGTACGACCTGCAGCAGGCACTGGCCGGGTTCGGGTACCGGCAGCCGGTGGTGGCGCCGACGACGGTGGTCCAGGTCGGGGCGCCCCTCAAGGACGCCTGGGACACCGTGGTGACCCGGGGCGGCCGGTGGGAGCAGTTCTCGTCGGGACCGGCCTGGACGCTGGGCGAGCTGCACGGCGAGGCCAGGTGGATCCCGGTCGAGCCCGCAGAGGTGCGGTCGAGGCCGATCATGCACGGGGACCGGCCGGTCGGGGTGTCGTTCTGGCGGGACGGCGAGGGCGGCGCTGTTCCCGGTGACGCGCGGACCATGCCGTTGCCGAAGCGGACGTTCTACGTGTCGGCGGAGTCCGATGCGGACGGCCGCCTCGTCCTGCACACCCGCGACGGCGCGACGGTGCACCTCGACGGTCCGGCGTTCGCGCGGATCGTGGGCAACAGCGAGACCTTCCGCGGTGTGCGGGACTTCCGGAGGCTTGGGCCGATCGCACTGGCCGTCTCCACCCCGCTCGGCGGTCAGAGCTGGGGCAAGCACTTCCACCAGGTCCTCAACCGCGAGTTCGGCGTCGAGAACCCGGTCCACCAGCCCAGGGGCGCGGCCGGCCTGCGCCGCGGCGAGGACGGCGCTCCGGTCGTGTGGAGCCAGGACGGCTGGACCGTGCACGACCGCACCGCCGATGTCCCCGAACTCGTGGTCCGCCACACCACCGGGCCGGACGCGGACGGCGGGCGGATGTCCCGGTCCGGGCCCTCGTCCTCGACGGGGCGGTTGCACGGTGTGGACACGACCGGTGAGATGCGCCGGTTCGAGCCCGGTGAGGTCCGGGTTCGTCCGTTGACGCACGATGCGGAGCAGATCGGTCTGACCTTCCTCAGCGGTCGTGATCGCTCGGCTTCGCTGCGGTGGGCCGCTGAACCCAAGAGCGAGCACCTGCGGACGTTCATGCACCCCGAGGGCTCGACGTCGTTCCCGAGCAGCAAGGGCGCGGCCGAGGTGACGGGTCCGTGGCGCAGGGACGCGATGTACGTCGCGGTCCGGGGTGGCGCGGACTCCTTCGACCTGCGGCTGAGCGACGGCACGCGCGTGCGGGTGGACGGGCCGACGTTCGGGCACGTGCTGGCCGAGCTGACGCCGTTCCACAAGATGACCGAGAACAACGGGAGCGGCACGCTGGTGCTGCTCGCCGGCCGTTCGGGCGAGGGTGCGGCGGCGCGGGACTTCCAGCAGGCGTTGGCGGCGCAGGGCTGGGATCACCTGGTGGTGGCGCCGACGGCGGACGTGCACCTGCGGACGGCGTGGTTGCAGCGCGGTGGCCAGATCGTCGTGGACCGGGGCGGGTCCTGGCGGGCGTTCCCGCTGCCGGACGTGGTCGAGGACCTGGTCCTGCCCGCGTCCACGCTGAGGTCGGCGCCGACCGAGTTCCGCACGAGTCAGGTGCGGGTCGCCGCGGTCACCGATCCACAGGGCAAGCCGCTGGCGATGACGTTCTCGACCGGGGACGAACTGCGCGACGACGTGCGGATGCTGCGTCGCTCGCCCGCCGCCGCCACGTGGCTGTTGCCGGAGGGAGACCTCGGCAGGAGGTTCGACCAGGACGCGAACGCCGGCCGGGTCGTCTCGCACCCCGCGCCGTGGCCGCAGCAGTCGGCGTACGTGACCATGCACGGCTTCGCCAACCACGCGTTCCTGGACCTGAACAACGGCCGTGGGGTCCTGGTGACCGGGGACGTGCTGGCCAAGGTGCTGCACGACCTCCGGCCGTTCCGGGACCTGATGTCGGCGCGTGAGCAGGAAGCGCTGACCCTGCTGTCCTGCACGACCGGTGCGGTGCGGGCCGCCGGTGGTACGGCGCACGACTTCCAGCGGGCGCTGGCCGGGCTCGGCCATCACCAGCCGGTGGTGGCGCCCACGAAGAAGGTCGCACTCCACGAGTGGCGCGGCACCAACACCTGGGACACCGTCGTCATCGACGGGGGCCGCTGGGAGCAGTTCTCGTCGGGCCCGGCTTCGGCGCTGGGCAGACTGCGTGACGACTCCGGGTGGGTGTCGTTCACCCCGTCCGAGGTGCGTTCGACGCCAGTGCTTCGTGACGGCCGGTTGGCCGGTGTGTCGTTCCTGGACGAGGGCGCCGTCGTCGCGCACGATGCCGTGCCGCAGCGGGCGTTCGTCGTGGACGTCGAGCCGGGCGGGACGAACGAGTTCGTGGTGCGGACCGCCCGCGGCGACTCGGTGTTCGTCGACGGCCGGGTGCTCGCGAGGGTGGTCGGCGAGTCCGAGGCGTTCCGCGGTGCGGAGCAGGCACCCGTCGCGCTGGCGCTGTCGAGGCCGCTGGACGGGTCGGGGCAGGTCCGCGGGTTCCACGAGACGTTGATCCGCGACTACGGCTTCCGTGAGTCGGTGTTCGAGCCGCGCCGTGACGGCTGGGCCGAGTACCGCGTCGCCCGCCAGGAACCGGCCGACGGCGTGACGCCGCACGCCGATGCCGAGCCCGCGGGGTCGGTGGACGGTGCGCGGGTGAAGGCACCGGTACAAGGGCAGTCTGGGGCTGGGCAGAGCGGTGCTGGGCGGACAGTGACCGGGCCGGACACCGACCGCGATCTCTCGGTGTCCTCCTCCACGCCGGAACGCGCGTCGTCGACCGGCCGGCCGCTGCACGGCGTGGACCCGGCCGGCGAGGTGCGGCGGTTCGAGGCCGGCGATGTGTTGGCGACCCCGTTGCTTCGCGGCCTCAAGATCGTCGGCCTGACGTTCGTCCACGGCGGCGGGTTCTACGAGTCCGTGCGGTGGGGCAGCGAGCCACGCGCACAGCACCTGCGGACGTTCACGAACCCGGAGTCGTTCCCGAGCAGCAAGGGTGCTGAGCCGACCGCGTCGCCGTGGCGCAAGGACGCGATGTACGTCGTGGTGCGCGGCGGAGAGGACTCGTTCGAGCTGCAGCTCAGGGGCGGCTCCGCGGTGCGGGTGGACGGGTCGACGTTCGGGCGGGTGATGTCCCAGCTCGACGACTTCCACAGGATTACCCGAAGCAACGACAGCGGGTCTCTGGTGCTGCTTGCCGGTCGGTCGGCGGCGGCTGACGCGGCCAGGGACTTCCAGCAGGCGCTGGCTGCCGCCGGCTGGGACCACCTGGTGGTGGCGCCGACTGCGGACGTGCACCTGCGCACGGCGTGGTTGAAGCGCGGCGGCCAGCTCGTCATGGACCGCGGTGGTGAGTGGCGGACGTTCCCGGCGCCGGACGTGGTCGAAGGGCTGGAGGTGCACGGACGCATCACCAGGGGGTGGAGCGCGGAGTCGATCCGGTTTCTCACGAGCGATGTGCGCGTGGGCGTGCTGCGCGGTCCGGCTGGTGCCCCGATGGGAGTGTCCTTCATGGTCGGCCGCGAAGGGCACTTCTTCGCGACGGAAATGGCGACGCCGCACGCGGGGACCACGTTCCAGGTTCCGGAAGGGCAGCCGCGCGCGGAGCGGGAGGTGCGCGCGGGCCGGGGCAGTTCCCTGGTCGCGCCGTGGCCGGAGCGGTCTGCCTATGTCGTCGCGCACGGCACCCCCTCCTCCGTGACGCTCAATCTCGTCGATGGGCGTGAGGTCGTCGTGCGTGGTCCGGCGCTGGCGACGGTGCTGCACGACCTGCGCCCGTTCCGGGAGCTGATGGCCGCGCACGATCCGGAGGCGCTCCTGCTGTTGTCATGCACGACCGCCCTGCTGCCGGGCACGGGCGGCGTCGCCCACGACTTCCAGCGGGCGCTGGCCGACGTCGGCTACCGCCAGCCCGTGGTCGCACCGACGACCAAGACCGGTGTGCACACGTTCCGCGGCGACGGGGCGTGGGAGAGTTTCCTGCTCGATGGCGGCACTTGGCGGCACTTCAGCCCGGCACCGGCGCTGATGCTGGGCAAGCTGCCGAACGAGCCCCGGTGGACCTCCTTCGACCCGGCGGGCGTGCGGTCGGAAGGCCTGGTGCGGGGAGACACGACGGTCGGTGTGTCGTTCCGGCGGGACGGCGGCGGCTGGCCGGCCGGCACGGACCACCGCGCGGTCCAGGGGCTGGAGCTGCCGAAGCGGACGTTCTTCGTGGTGGCCGACTCGGATGCCGAGGGCCTGTTCGTCGTGCACACCGCCGACGGTGGAACGTTGCACGTCAACGGCACGGGGTTCGCGCGGCTGGTCGCCGAGACCAACCAGTTCGCCGTCAGGGACTTCCGGTACGACTCCGCGCCGATCGTGCTGATCACGCCGGCGCCGCTGAACGCCCCGAGCCAGGGCCGGTCGTTCCACCTCGCCCTGGCCAACGAGTTCGACGCCCCCGGCCCGCACTACGTGCCCAGGGGCCCGGTGCACGTGTCCGGCGACGGCCGGACCCCGGTCATCCGGTCCGAGCACGGCTGGACCCTCCACGACCGCTGGCTCGACGGTCCCCAGGACATCGGTCAGCTCGCGGCTCAGCCCGCCGCCCAGCTGGCCGGCGCTCGTGGCGGCCGGTCGGTCCTGCTGCCCGGCGGTCGCGAGCAGTTCACGCTGGCCCCGGCCGCGCACGGCCGCGGACGCCTGAACGGTGTGGACCCGACTGGCAGGGTGCGCCGGTTCGAGCCGGGCGACGTCGAGGCCCAGCCGATGCGGCACGGCGAGCAGCAGATCGGTCTGTCGTTCCTCGGTGGCCGGGAGCTGCCCAAGTCGTTGCTGTGGGCCGTCGAGCCCGGCAGTGAGCACCAGCGGACCTTCGTGCACCCGGAGAGCTCGTCCCGGTTCCCGAGCAGCAGGGGCGCGGCGGAGATCGCGTCGCCGTGGGGCGCCGACGCGATGTACCTCGCCGCGCGTGGTGCGGAGAACTCCTTCGAGCTGCGGCTGACCGACGGCACGCCGGTGAGGGTGGACGGAAGGACGTTCGGGCGCGCGCTGTCGGGGATCGAGGCGTTCCGCCGGATGGCTGCCGACAACGAGGGAGGCCAGCTGGTGCTGCTCGCCGGCCGGACCGGCGCCGGTGCGGCGGCCGGTGACCTCCAGCGGGCGCTCGCGGCCATCGGCTGGCACCAGCAGGTGGTGGCGCCGACGAGCGATGTGCACCTGCGGACCGCCCTGTTCCAGCAGGGCGGCCAGCTCGTGCTCGATCGAGGTGGGGCGTGGCGGGCGTTCCCGGTGGCGGACGTGGTCGCCGGGCAGAACCTGGAGGTGGTCGCCCACGCCGGAACGACCCGGTTCCACACGAGTGAGGTGCGGGCGACCGTGCTCACCGGACCGCGCGGTGTCCCGGCGGGCGTCACCTTCCTGGTCGGGCGGGAGCTGAACGAACACGCGGACTGGATGGCACGTCCCCACGGCGGGACGACGACCCACGTGGCGCCGGGCGAGGACCTGCCCACGCGAGTGGCACAGGACCTGCGGGAAGGCCGGGGCGGCACCACTTCACCGTGGCCGGCGCGGTCGGTCCACATCATCACTCACGGCACTCCGCACGCCGTCTGGATCCAGCTGGCCGACGGCCGTTCGATCACGGTCAGCGGCGACGTGCTGGCCGCCGTGCTGCACGACCTGCGGCCGTTCCGGGACCTGATGGCCCGGCTCGAGCCGGACGCGGTGACGCTGATGGCGTGCCGGACGGGCAGCGAACGCGGTCGTGGCGCTGCGGCGGACGACTTCCAACGGGCACTGGCCGGGCTCGGCTACCGGCAGCCGGTGGTCGCGCCGACGACCCGCGTCGGATTCTCCGTGTTCCGCGACGGCATCGCGTGGCAGAACTACCTGGTCGATGGCGGCCGGTGGGAGCAGTTCTCGTCGGGCCCGGCACAGGTGCTGGGGCGGGTGGCAGGCGACGTCCGGTGGATCGCGTTCGATCCGGCCGCGGTGCGGTCCGAGCTGTGGCCGCACGGCGAAACGCAGATCGGTGTGTCGTTCCGGGCGGAACTCCCGACCGTGACGCACAGCGAGGTGCAGGGTGAACCGTTGCGCCGGCGCGCGTTCCGCGTCGCAGTGGAGTCCGATGTGGACGGTTCGCTGGTGGTGCGCACGGCTGGCGGCGTGCGCGTGCACGTCGACGGTGACACCTTCGCCAGGGTGCTGGGGCAGACCGCCGGGTTCGTGGACCCGAGCGGCTCCAGGTGGCCGGGTGCGATCGCGTTGATCACCTCTGGCGGACCGGTCGACGGCGCCGCCTTCCAGCGGACGCTGCTCCGCGAGTTCGCCGTCCGAGGTCCGGTGCACGAGGCCGGGGGCGCGGTGCACCTGCTCGACGGTGGTGAGCAGGTGGTGGCCGAGAACGGCTGGACCACGCACGGGCGCGAGCCCAGGCCCGCGCGGGAGGTCATCCACTTCACCCCGCCGTCGTTGCGGAACGAGCGCGCCGACGGGACGCTGGGTCGCGACGACGTGTCCGACCAGGACGCGCGGCTGGCCGCGTGGTTCGACGCGGCTGACCGCAGGGCGGAGGCGCGGCTGGCCGCCGAGCAGGACGCGCGGCAGGTCGCCGAGCAGACCGAGGCGCCCGCTGACCAGGTGGCGACGGCCGAGCGCGGTGCCGCCCTCAAGTCCGGTCGTTCCTGGTTGAAGCGCGTCTTCGGCCGGGAGACGGTGATGGCGGGCCTGGACGCGGCGACCGGTGAAGCGCGGACGTTCCGCCGCCGTGACGTCGTGGCGCACACGCTGATGTCGGACGGCCGCACGGTCGGTGTGACGTTCCGCAGCGGACCGGATCGGGTCGCGGTGCCGGTCACGGCGGCGCAGGGCAGGGTCTTCCACATCGATGCCGATGCGAGCGCGTCCAGGTTCGGCCTGATGTTGAAGGACGGCTCGCGCGTCACGGTCGACGGCGGGGTGCTGGCCGAGGTGGTCGCGAAGGCCAAGCCGTTCCGGACGGCGCAGACGCTCGCCGGTGTCGCCCTGCCGGGTGCGAACGCGGGCGTGCTCGGTCACGCCGGCGGTGCGGCGCACGACTTCCAGCGCGGCCTGGCCGTGTTCGGCAGGGACACCGCTGTGGTGGCCGAGGAAGGGCATGGCCGGTGGCGCGGGTTCGGTGGCGCCGTGGCGGGCGTCGAGGACAGTGGCCGGGTGCGGTTGTTCGGCGCGGCCGAGGTGCCGGTTCAGCCGGTGCGTGACGGCGACACCGTCGTGGGCGTGTCGTTCCGTGGTACGGCGGACGAGTCGATGCGCGCACCCGGCGCCGACTCCGCCGTGGTGGCGGTGGAGAACCGGCTCGACCGGTTCCAGGTGACTTTGGCCGACGGAACGAAGGTGTCGCTGGGTGGTTCGGCGTTCGCGGACGTGCTGGTGTCCACGTCGTTGTTCGGCGAGGCAAGGGAGAACCGCGGTGGCGAGGTCGCGCTGCTGGCGTCACGAGCCGGTGCGTCGGGCTGGCGTGGCGGCGCGGCCCGCGACTTCCAGGTCGCGCTGAGCGACCGGCTCGGTGTGGAGACCAAGGTGGTGGCGCCCGCCGGCGACCTGACGGCGCACGTGGACGGACTGGCGGGCATCGCCGAGGACGTCGAGGCCGAGACGTTCGATCCCGGCTGGCGGATGTTCCCCGCCGTGCCGCTGGACCGCCCGGTCCAGGCGGGCCACTTCGAGCGGGGCGAAATCCTCGACGTCACCCCCGCGGACGTGCAGGCCGTGCCGCTGGTCGAGGACGGGCGGGTCATCGGGGTCACGTTCAGCGTGGACGGCGACGGCCTGGACACCGCGCTGTCGTGGGCGGCGGCCGACGGCAAGGACACCACCTCCGTGCTGCCGCGGGACGTCGGCCTGAACGCGGACACCATGGCGCGCGCACTCGACGCGCAGCCGGGTCGCGCGCCGTGGCCGGAGAACACGTTCTTCGTCATCGGGCACAGCTTCGCTTCCGGTGACACGTCCGGCTTCCGCGTCCACGACCGCGAAGGCGCGGCGCTGTCGCTGTACGGGTACCAGTTCGCCGATCTGGTGCGGCGGCTGGAGCCGTTCCAGGAGCGGATGAGCGGCCCCGGCCGCCCGGAGGCGATCGCGCTGATCGTCTGCACGGTCGGTGACGACCGGCCCGGCACCGCCGCCCACGACTTCCAGCAGGCGCTGTCGACCGCCTTCGAGGTCGACGTGCCGGTGATCGCGCCCACCGACTCCGTCTACATCGGACTGCGGGACGGCCGCGCGGCCACCGCGCTGGAGCACGGCGGCACGTGGCTCGCGTTCTCCGGCGGCTACGGGCAGGTGCTCGGCACCGACGGCCAGGGCAGGCACATCGCGTTCGCGCCTGAGGAAGTCCGGTCGCAGACCGTCCGCGACGGGAACCGCCCGACGGGTTTGTCCTTTGTGGATGGAAACGGGCAGGCGGATCCGGCGAAGTGGCCCGCCGGTGCGATCGGCTTGGACGTGGCGGCGTCCGGTGATCGCTTCTCGGTCACGCTGACCGACGGCAGGACGGTCACGGTCGACGGCCGCGCGCTGGCGAAGCTGGTGATGGCGTCCCCGGCGTTCCGCGAGGCCGCCGGGGCACAACGGCCGACGGCGTTCATGGTGTCCGCGGGTTCCGAGCAGGGCGTCAGCGCGTTCCAGCGCACCGTGGCCCGCAGCTTCGGTCTCGACGTGCCCGCAGTGGTGCAGCGCGGTGGCGAGTGGACCGCGCACGCCGAACCGGCGCAGTTCGCCGGAACCAGCGCGGACGGCAGGGTGGAGCTCTTCGCCCGGCCCGCCGTGGTGCTGGAGCACAGCGCCGCCGGAGTGTCGTTCACCGGCGACCCGCTGCCCGGCGGCGGTGCGCCGGACGAGTTCCGCGTCGCCGTCTCCGGTACCCACGACCGCTTCGACCTGCGGCTGACCGACGGCCGCCAGGTCACCGTGTCCGGCAGGGTCCTGGCCGACCTCGTGCACGGCACCGGCGTTCCGATCGGCGAGCGCATCACCCTGCTCGGTTCGGCGGCCGGCGAGCTCGACGCACCCGGTGGCGCCGCCCACGACTTCCAGCGCGCCCTCGCGCGCCGGTTCGAGGTGTGGCAGCCGGTGTCGGCGGCGACCCAGGACGGCACCCTCCGCACGTTCCAGACCCTCGACACGCTGCCCCGGCCCCTGTCGGGCATCGAGCTCCCGTCCGGCGACGGGGGCCGCCGCCCGATCACGTTCCAACCGGGCACGATCTCCGCGGCCCCGCTGCGGCACGGCGACCAGGTCGTCGGCGTCACGTTCCGCACCGGCGAGAAACGCCTCGGCGCCGAGGCGTGGGCCACTGCGGGCACCGGCACGACCCATCTGCTCGGGGCCGACCAGTTCGACCTCACCGAAGCCGGTGCTGCTCGCCCGTCGCCGGCGCCGTGGCCCGCCCGCACCTTCCACGTCGACGTCGAGGAGTACATCGCCGCCGACATGCTGGTCGAGACCCAGAACGGCCGCAGGGTCGTGGTCGACGCCGGCACGCTGGCCGCGATCGTCGCCCGCTCGGAGCCGTTCCAGCAGGCCTACGGCGGCGCACCCGAGGCTGTCACCCTGCTCGCGTCCAACGCCGGCGCGCCCGGTGGCGCGGTGGAAGCCTTCCAGCGCGCGTTGCACGAGCAGTTCGGCCGCACCGAGCCCGTTTACGCGCCGACCAACGAGCTTGAGCTGCTGGTGGCGGGCACCGTGGTGCACGACGCGGGGGAGTGGCGGCGCGTGGAGGTCTCGCCGGTCGACGACCTCGTGGACGCCGTGAGCGACGTGGAGACAGCGCGCCCCATGTCCCTCGCCGACTTCCTCGGCGGCACGCCGCCACGCGACGAGAACCGGTGAGGACTACAGTCGGTGGTCACCTCCGCGCGGGCGTGGCCAGGACTTCCGTGAGTGATTCCCCCGGAGGTTGCCGCCCGGCGCACCAGGAGGCTCCACCGGCTCCCGATGGGTTCCTTGAATGGACACGCACGAGAAGCAACACGACGAGCACATCGGCCGGGAGGCTGTGATGGCGGAGACCGCCACGACGACCGAGCAGACCGAAGCCCGGTTCGAGGGTGACCAGTGGGTGTTCCTGATCGACCCGGCCTGGCAGGCGGAGCAACCGGAGCCCGCCGAGGGCGAAGAGCGCCCGCGGCCGCCTCTCGAGGTGGTCGTCGGCGGGTGGTTCGTCGAGCAGGACGGCACCACCAGCCGCTTCCACGCCAACCCCGACTACCTGCCGACGCGGCCGGATTCGCCGACCGACCCGGTGGACGCGACGCTGCAGATGGTCACGCGTGGCGAGGCCGAGCCGGGTGAGCTGCTGTCGATCATGACCGAGGGCAGCGTCTTCGGGCTCGCCGTGACCGAGGAGAACACCCCGGTCGTGGTGATGTCGCCGGACGAGGTGCCGTGCGTCGTGGTCGCCACGGCTCCCGCGCACAGCCGGCGCATCGCGGAGATCAAGGAGCTCGACAACATCGCGGCCTGGGCCGAGGTCAGCCTGGAGCAGCTCGTCGGCCTGCTGCCGGAGGAGGGCGTCGACGTGCTGCTCAACGCGGGCGCACCCGCGTCGATGCGGCTGATCGCCGCCGCGCTCCGCCAGGCCCTCGCCGAGGCTCCCAAGCCCGAAGCCGCCGCGCCCGAGGGCGAAGCCGCAGACGGCCGTCCGGCCACCGAGGCGGAGGCGCCGAAGTCCCGGGCCAAGAAGGCCAAGCCCGAGGCCGCCGCGGGCTGACGTCGTCGATGAAGGGCGCTTTCATCCACGAGAGGTCGATGAAGGCGCCCTTCATCGCGAGCGGAGCGGGTCAGGCGGTGAAGCGGCCGGTCAGCATGGCGGCCGCGAGTTCGACCCTCGAGCGGTAGCCGGTGCGGGAGAAGAGGCGCGACAACCGGCCCTCCACGCTCTTCTCGCTCGTGTCGAGCAACGTCGCGATCTGCTTGTTGCCCAGGCCGTCGGTCACGAGCACCGCCAGCAACCGCTCGTTCTCCGCCACCGTCGCCTGCCGGCCCGGCACCGGAATGCCGTGAGTGCGCATCAGGTTGCGCAACACCGACCGGTGCAGCAACGCGTCCATCGTGCCCGCCGCCTCGTAGGCCTCCGACAGCAGTTCCGGTGCGCCCACGCCGAATCGGACGAGTCGTTCCAGCCCGTCGGCCAGTTCCAGCGATGGCCGGCCACGCAGTAGTGCGGTGGCCTCGGCGGCCGCGCCTCGGTCGGCGTGCACGGTCGCGTGCAGGACGAGCCTGTTGATCTCAGCCTGCTCGGTGTGCATCCGCTTCGCCACCGCGGCGACGCGCTCCAAGTAGCAGGACAACGACATCTGGTCTCCCCGGCTGACGGCGATGTCCGCCAGGGAGATCCACAGCAGGTCCGTCAGTGCGACCACACCCGTCGCCTCGGCGTGGTCCAGCGCCTGCACGAGCACCGTGACGGCGTCCGCCTGCCGCCCGAACAGGCCGTGATGCGCTGCCTCGGCCACGGCGAGCAGGTGGGGGAGTGCGGGGACGCGCTCGCGGGCCGTGTTCACCATCTCCAGCGCGCGGACGAGTTTTCCCTTGTGCAGCAACAAGGTCGCGGCGACGTGGAACATGACGCCGTGGCCCGGGCCGCAGCCGGTGTGCGGTTCCGTGGCCAGGCTCTTGCGCACCAGCTCCAGCGCTTCGTCCGCCCGGCCGCCGGCGGCGGCCAGCGTGGCCTGGCACGCGAGCCGGACCGGCGCGTGGCCGGTGAGGGCGAGCAGCGGTTCGGCTCGCCGCAGTTCGCCGAGTGCCACCAGCGCCTCGGCGTCGCGCCGCAGCTGGTCGGACAACGGCTCGCCGGCCGCCACGCGCGCGGGCAGGGCCGCGACCTCCGCGTCGAAGGCGTCCGGGTCGCCCAGCCACAACCGGTTGAACGGCCCGAGATCGCGCAGGTGTCGTGCGACGAGGTGGGCGTCCGGGTGATCGCGCACGTCGGCGAGCACGTGCTGTGCCGACCGCCAGTCGCCGAGCGACGACAGCGCGGCGGCACGGCCGACCGCGCGCTGGACCTCGTCACCCGGCCACGGCCACCAGGTGCCGTCGGCGACCCTGTTCAGCGTGTCGAGTTCGCCCGTTGCGAACAGAGCGGCGAGGTGGCTCAGGCAGACGTCGACGAGCCGGCCGTCCGGCAGGTCGTCGACGTGCTCGTGCAGCACGGTGTCCGTCGAGCTCAGCGCTCTCCTGGCGGCGCCGTGCGCGAGGCAGGCGCGGGCGTGGTCGAGCAGGGTGAGCGCTCGCTCGG
The DNA here is from genome assembly GCF_003269295.1 of Lentzea atacamensis. Lineage (GTDB taxonomy): Bacteria > Actinomycetota > Actinomycetes > Mycobacteriales > Pseudonocardiaceae > Lentzea > Lentzea atacamensis. The sequence goes on from NZ_QLTT01000003.1 coordinate 374,554, forward strand.
CGGGCTTCGGCGCGAGGTCGGCCGCGGCGCGCAGCCACCGCAACGGTCGGTCGGTGTCGTCCGGTGCCGCGCGCCGGGCGTGGTCGAGCAGTTCGGCGCGGGCCCGCTCCCGGTCGACGAGATTGCCCGCGTCGAGGAGCCGGTCGGCGAGGAACGCCGGGTCGGCGCACTCCGCAGTGCCCTGCCACAGCGCGGTCACCGCGATCTGGGCGATCCGGCGCCGCTCGTAGGGGCCGAGTGAGGACCGCAGCGCGTGCTGCAGCAGCGGCAGCCGGAACCGCCACGCCGTCCGCTTCCGAACGGGCAGCAGCACGCCCGCGTCGGCGAGCGTGCCGAGCAGTGCGCCCGCCTCCTGTTCCGGCACCCCCAGCACCTGACCGGTCAGGCGGGGCACCGCGGGGCCGAGCGGGGCCAGCACGGCGACCGCCTTGGCCGCGCTCCACACCCGGAGCCCCAGCCCGCGGACGCAGGCCAGCAGGCCGTCGCCCGGCTCGATCCGCGCCGGCCACGACGAGAGGTAGGCGTGCCGGTCCACGACCGTGATCGCGCCGATTCGCAACGCGGTGGCGACGGCGCTCGGCCAGCCCAGGGTCAGCGACCACAACCGGTCGCACAGCGCGGTTTCCGGCAGGGCGCCGGTCATCGACACCACCAGGTCCGGCAGCTCACCGCGCGGCACCGGGCGCAACGTCACCAGACGGATCAGGCCGTCGCGGCGCAGCCGGTCGAAAGCCGCGGCGAACGCGGGCCTCGCGTGCGGTGGCAGTGGCAGGGCGACGGTGGCCACACAGCGCGTTCCCGTCGCCGCGACCTGCCGGGCCAGCGCCTCCAGCGCACCCACGGCCGCGCCCGGCAGGCGGTGCAGGTTCGTGAACGCCGCCGGGTCGTGGCAGTCCCGCAACGAGGGCAGTGTCCCGTTGGTCAGCAGGTCACCGCCCGCGGTCGATTCGCTGAACGACAGGTCGACGACCTTGAACCGCTGATCGTGCCGTCTGCGGAGCTCGTCGACCACGGCCGCGAGGTCGGCTTCCGAACGGCCGCACACCACCGTCAGCGGTGAGCCGAGGTCGTCGGGGAGGAACGCCGTGAGACGTTCGGCGGGGACGGTGAGTCGATCTTGCTGCACGGGCGCACTACCGGTTCGGGTGGCGTTGACGGGACCGGGGTCCGTGAGGGAACTCCCTGGAGTGCCTGGGGCTTCGGGGCTGGCCGCACCGGTCCCCGCACTGCGGCGCCACACTAAACCAACCGGTGGACGGCCGCCACGCGAGCGAACGCTCTCCGTGGATCGCGGAATTTGTTGCACGAGTAGGGCATGTACGGCTGATCGCGGGTGGCGGCGTGGAGGATCGGACGCGGCGCAGACGGGAGGAAACGAGTGGGCCACGACGTGATCACGGTCAACGCCTCGGCGGCTCGCGGGCACCGGTCCATTTCGGACGCTCTGGCGTCCGCTGTGGACGGGTCCGTGATCCTGGTGAGCCCCGGCCGGTACCAGGAGTCGCTGGTGCTGACCAAGGCCGTCACCATCGCCGCTGAGGACGGTCCCGGCACCGTCGAGCTGCTCGCCGCGGACGGGCCCGCGGTGCTGCTCAACGCCGGTTCCGCCGCGCTCACCGGGCTGACCGTCTCCTCCGCCGACACCGACTCTCCCGCCGTCCTCGTCGCCGCGGGCCAGCTGAGCTTCACCGAGTGCGTCGTCACCGCCGCCGCGTGGTCGGCGGTCTACGCCACCGGTAAGGGCGCGGTGCTGATGCGCGGTTGCGAGGTCCGCAACCCGGCCGGCGCCGGCGTCGTGGTCACGTCCTCCGGCGGCAACCTGATGGACTCCTGCCGGCTGCACGGCCTCGGCACGTCGGGCGTGGTGATCGCCGAGCACGGCGAGCTCGTCATGCGCGCGTGCGCGGTGCGCGACGCGGGCGGCAACGGCATCTGCCTCAACGGGCACGGCCGGATCACGGTCACCGACTCGACCGTCACCGGCACGGCGAAGCCGGCCGTGGCGGTCGAACAGCACGCCGGCGCGGTGGCCACCCGCCTCGCGGTGAGCGACGTCGCCGGCATCGGCTTCTACCTGGCCTCCTCCGGCAACATCCTGCTGGAGGACAGCTCCGTGACCGGCGCGGGCGCCGAGGGCGTGTTCACCGCCGAGTCGTGCGCGCCCGTGCTGCGCCGGTTCCAGGTGCGCCGCACCAGGGAGCACGGCTACCTGTTCACCGGCCAGGCCGCCGGCACCGCGGAGGACTGCGAGGCCCGCGACGTCGTCGGCGTGGGCATCGGGGTGGCCGACCGCGGCACCACCGAGATCACCCGTGCCTCGGTGTCGGCGTGCACGGGCGCCGGTGTGCGGCTCAGCACCTCGGCCGACCCCTTCTTCCGCAGGCTGCACGTCGTCGGCTGCGACGGCGCGGCGATCGAGGCGGCCGACGGCGCGCTCGGCAGGTTCGAGAACGTCGAGCTCGAACGGTGTGGCCGCAACGGCGTCGCGGTGCTCACCGGTGCCCGCACGTCGATCACGGGGGCGAGCGTCCGCGGCACCGCGGGCGCGGGCGTGCTCGTGCGGGAGGCGACGCTCAGCCTGACCGACTGCGAGATCGCCGAGTCCGGTGGCGACGGCGTGCTCGTCGACAGCGCCGGTGAGATCGCCGCCGTCCGCTGCCTGGTGCGCAACGGCAAGGGCAGCGGCTTCCTGTTCGGCGTGGGGTCCTCCGGCACGCTGGAGGAGTCCGAGTTCACCGCGAACAAGGCCGACGGCATCGGCGTGCAGAGCGAGCTGAGCATCCGGATCGCCGACTGCCTCGTGCGCGACAACCACGGGTCCGGCCTGCGGCAGACCAGGGGCAGCACCGCACTGCAGGTGCTGGACCTGCGCAGCACGGGCAACGCGACGCGGGACGCCTACGGATCGGTGTCGGCGAGCGGCGCCACGACGGCCACGACCACGACCGCGGCACCGGCCGCTGCAGCACCAGCCCCGCAGCAACAGCAGGAACGCGGCGCGGCCAACGACCCGATCAGCGAGCTCAACGCTCTGGTCGGCCTGGAAGGGGTCAAGCGCGAGGTCAACTCGCTGGTCAACCTCAACCTGATGGCCAAGCGCCGGGTTGAGGCCGGACTCTCGGCGCCGCCGATGGCGAGGCACCTCGTGTTCGCCGGAGCGCCTGGCACCGGCAAGACCACGGTCGCGCGGCTCTACGGCACCGTCCTCGCCGACCTCGGCGTGCTGCGTTCCGGTCACCTGGTGGAGGTCGCGCGCGCGGACCTGGTCGCCCAGGTCATCGGCGGCACGGCGATCAAGACCACCGAGGTGTTCAACACCGCGCTCGGCGGTGTCCTTTTCATCGACGAGGCGTACACGCTCGCCGCCGGGCAGGGCGGTGGCACCGGCCCCGACTTCGGCCGCGAGGCGATCGACACGCTGCTCAAGCTGATGGAGGACCACCGCGAGGACGTGGTGGTGATCGCCGCCGGATACTCGCGGGAGATGGCCGAGTTCCTTCGCGCGAACCCCGGCATGGAGTCGCGCTTCAGCCGCACCGTCGAGTTCGAGAACTACAGCGCCGACGAGCTGGTCACGATCGTGCGGTCGCACTGCAAGCGGCACGACTACCGGCTCGACGAGAGTGCGGCCGAGGTGCTCACCGACTACTTCGAGCGGATCCCGAAGGACGGCACGTTCGGCAACGGCCGCACCTCGCGCAAGGTCTTCGAGGTCATGGCCGACCGGCAGGCGTCGCGGCTCGCGATGTCGGCCGAGGTGACCGCCGTGGACATGACCGTGCTGCTGGCCGAGGACTTCGACGCCTCAATGGTGTGAACCAGTCATCGCGACTTCGCGGAAATTGTTCAGCAGGTCGCGGAAATCGTCGGACGGGGCATCGCCGTCCGGTGTCTGCGAACTTTGCGGAAAGTCTTTCACGTGGTCCGTTTCCGCTTGGTTTCCCTGCTTAGCCTTGCGCTCATCGGTTAAACCCGCTCGTGATCCCGCCGGTCACCCGGATTTCCGGTTCGAAGGCAGGCTTGGCGCAGGCGAGGAGATGTGATCGTGGCCAACGAACGCAAGGCTGTGGTGGGGCGCGCTGCGGAGCTCGCGGCGCTGGGCGAATGCGCGTGCGCGGACGTACTGGTTCTGCTGCGCGGGCCCGACGGGATCGGCAGGACCACAGTTCTCGGTGAATTCGCGCGAACCGTACGGGAACGCGGAATTCGAGTTGTCTCACTTCCGGTCGCTGCCGAGGAAGAGCGTTGGGACCTGTTCCGCGCGAACGCGGTCACCGAATTCTTCCGAAATTCGTTCGCCGAGTTCGGAAGCCCGAAGGTTCTCGAGGCCCTCGCGGTGGTCAACAGGTGGTGCCGCCCGTCGGCGTACGAGTCGACGCGCTCGCGGATCGCGTTGTTCGCCGAGCTGGTGCGCCTGTTCGACCAGGTTCGCGCCGAGGGTCCCGTGGTGGTTCTCGTCGACGACGTGCACACCGCGGCACGGCCGGTGCTGGCCGTGGCGGCCGCGCGCCGGGCGGGGTGCACGGTCGTCGCCACCTCCGCCGCGGACGGCATGACCGCCGAGGCGACCGCGTTGAGCGGCCTCGCGGACCAGGTGCTCGACCTCGGCCCGATGTCCGCCGAGGAGATCGGCGAGCTGCTCAACCGCGCCTCCGGCGGTCGGCTGGACGTGGCCGTGGCGCCCGCGGTGCGCGCCGCGCTGGGATCGCTCGCCGGTCACCCCGCCGCCGCGCTCGCCCTGCTCGACCAGGTGCGCGGGGAGGGCGGCCTGATCGACGTGCTCGGGAGGCTGTGCGTGCACGAGCGGAGCCTCGAGACCGCGCTGCCCGCTGAGCACGACCTGGTCACCCGCACCACGGGGCTCGGCGACGCGGCGGTGCGGCTGGTCGCGCTGGCCGCCGAGGCCAGGTGGTTCGGCGTGGACGAGCTACCGGTGTTCGCCGCGGCCTTCGGGTACGACCTCGCCGACAGCGGAGCCGCGGTCGACCGGCTGGTCGCTGCGGGCGTCCTGCGGTGCGCCGACGACGGGGCGCTCAGCGCGGTCTCCCCGGCGCTGGCGAACGCCGTCGCCCGCACACTCGGGGCCGAGGAACTGAGGGTCGTGCACCGCGCCTTCGCCACTCACCTGCTGCGCAGCGGCTCCGCCCGGCCGGCGGTGCTGGCGGACCACATCGCACTCGCAGGCGCCGCGCTGACCCGGGACGCTTCGCTGGTGCGGGTGCTGGACCGCGAGGCGGCCCGGCTGCGGCGCGTCGACCCGGCGCTGTCCGCCCGCTGGTACCGGGAGGCGCTGCGGCACTGCCCGGCGGACTCGCCGGAGCACGAACGTCTCCTGTGGACGGTGCTGCACCTGCTGGTGCGCGTGGGGAACCACGAGCTCCTGGCCGAGGTCGTCGAGGAGGCGGTGACGGCGGGCACCGGGAACCGGTACGAGCTCGCGGCCGCCGCCGCGATCGCCTCCGTCCACACCGGACGCCCCCTGTCCGCCGCGGTGCACAGCACGCTCGCCGGCTACCCCGAGACCCTTGCCCCGCTGGCGTTCGCGGCGCGCTGGTTCGCCGGCACGCCGATTCGGGTGAACGACGTCGCGGCCGCGTTCGCCGAGTTCCGGATCGACCGGTGCGCCGTCGTGGACGTGGCCGAGATCGAGGCGATCAGGGCGGCCGACGACCACCACGACGTGGTGGCGATGTTCCGGCTCGTGCTCGGCGACGAGTACGGCGAGCCCGCGCGCGGTCCGCTGGCGGGCTACACCCGGCTGCTGCGCGGCTACCTCGGCGGGAACTGGCGGTCGATCACGTCGGAGGCCAGGCGGCTGGAGCTGCTCGCGGTACCGCACGTCGCAATCCACGACACCGCCCGTCTGCTGACCGCCGAGGTCCTGTCCTCGACGGACCAGAAGAACGCCGCACGGTGGCTCGAGCTGGTCGACGACGACTGCCAGCTGCCCGCGTTGCGCGCGTGGACCGAGATCGGCCTCCTCTACCGCACCGTCGGCTGGGGCGAGGCGGCCGAGCTCGGCTGGGCGGCGTACGACCGCGTCCGCGCCGAGGCAGAGCTGGACAACACCGCGGGACTGCGGTGGTTCCTGGCGCGGCTGGGCTACCTCGAGTGGACCATCGGCGACAACTGCGCGCTGGCGCGGGTGCACACCGAGATCGAGCGGTGGCACACCAGGTTCGGCGGGTCCGGCATGCACGCGGCCGAACGCATCGTCCGCGCGCTGGCCGCACGCGACGGCGCCGCGGCCGCCGAGGCGGTGGAGTTGCTGCGGGGCGGGGAGAACCAGGCGGAACTGATGCGGGCGTGCGTCACCGCCGCCTACGTCGGCGACGACCCCGGCACGTGGTACCAGGAGGCGCTGAGCATCGCGAAGCGCCTCGGCGAGGGCTGGATGGACGCCCACATCCGGCGGATGATGCGCGAGATGGGGATGGCGCCGCCTCGCGCGCGTGCTGCCAGGGACGACTTCTCCGAGGTCGAGCTCCGGATCATCGCCCTGGTCAAGCAGGGCAGGACCAACCGCCAGATCGCCACGGCGGTGCGGATGAGCGAGAAGACCGTGGAGAACTACCTCACCCGGCTGTTCTCGAGGACGGGCTGCCGTTCGCGGCTCGACCTGGCGGCCGCCAGTCTCGAAGGACGGCTCGTCGCACAACCGTGACCGCGTCACTCGCACCACCCGATCCGGTGGTTCGCGAGGCGGACGAGGTGTGTCCGGTATGTCGCCGGCCTGTCGTGTGCTCATGCGGCACCAAATGCACCCACATCGGTTGAAGAATGAGCTAGATTAATCCTGTTTCTTTTTGTCCGCTGTTGAGGGAGTCGATTTGGACAGCGTGCGGTCCTTGCGATCGGTGGAGAGCAAGTCGCCTGCCGTGACCCGGGCCGTGGCGCTGGTCGAGGAGCTCGCCCGGCAGCGCCGGCCACTCGGCATCGCCGAACTGGCCCGCTCGCTCGACCTCGCGAAGTCGACGGTGGCGAACCTCTGCACCGCCCTCGAGGGCACGCACATGATCCGGCGGGTCGACGGCAGGTGGGCGCTCGGTTACAAGGTGGTCGAGCTCGGCCAGGCGTTCCTCGCAGGTACCGACCTCGTCGACGAGTTCCGCCGGGGTGCGCACGAACTGCCGGTCGGCGCGCAGGAGACGATGCTGCTCGCCGTGCTCGACGGTCTCGAGGTGGTCTACCTCGCCCGGCACGACGGCAGCCAGCCCGTGCGCCTGGCCAGCGACATCGGCCGGCGCATGCCCGCGGTGGTGACGGCGCTGGGCAAGGCGATGCTCGCGTCGCTGCCCGACGACGAGCTGGCGGAACGGCTCACCGGCGTCGGCCGGCTCCCCGTGCTCACATCGAGGTCGCACCGCACCGTGGACGAGCTGCGGCGTGACCTCGACGAGACGCGGCAGCGCGGCTACGCGGTCGACGACGAGCAGAACACCGAGGGTGTCGTCTGCGTCAGCGTGGCCCTGTCCGGCACGAGGATCCCCACCGCCGTGAGCGCGACCCTGCTGGCGGCCCGCATGACCGACCAAATGCGCACCGGACTCGTGCGCGATCTGAACGTGCTCGCCGCCGGCCTCGCCCGGTCCGGAGCCCTCTAGGCCGGAGCTCCTCGGCCGCGGCTGTCGCGAACGAGACTTGCAGCACACGGCCCAACCGAAATCGCGTCACGATCCGCAACGCCGGGCGTCTCAATTCGCGGACAGCTCCAAACCGCGCCCGGCCAGCACCGATATCGTTGCGAAACCTCAAGTGGTGCTCAAGTTGTCTAAGCGTTACAACAAATCTGAGTAACCTGTTGCGTGATTGAAAGTTGTACCAAATGTTGAACGCGTGGCGTTCTGTCTCATTCGGTACGACCCTGATGCGGCAAGGGAGTCGGGGATGGCGCTGTCCGAGACTGGTGAGCGACTGATCACCTGGCGTCCCGTCGGGCGCCGTCGGGAACTGCGCCAGATGGTCGCCGGAGTGCGAGAGGCCGCCGCCGGCCGGATCGGTGTTCTGCACCTGCGTGGACCGCGTGCGATCGGGAAGTCGGCGTTGGCCGAGTTGCTGCGCGACGAGGTGTGCGACGAGGCGGACGTCCTCGTGACCACCTGTGGCGGCGACGAGGACTTCACCGTCGCGCGCAGCCTGTTCGGCGTGGACGCGGTCGACGCGCTGCTGACCGGGCGCGACGCGCACGCGCGGCTGTACGCGATGAACGAACTGGTCGTCCCGCGTGCGGTGGAGCGGCCGCTGGTGCTGGTCCTCGACGACGCCCACCTCTGCGACCGCGCGACCGCCCGCTGGCTCGCGGTGCTGGCCCGGCGGATCCCCGCGCCGCCGGTGTACGTCGTGCTGGTCTACCCGTGTGCCGAGAGGATCGCGGCCGAGGAGATGTTCGCCGAGCTCAGCGGCGCCCTGGACACGACCACGATCGACCTCGGTCCGTTCGGCGAGGCGGACGTGACGGAGCTGATCGCCCGCGAGTGCGGGTTCATCCCCGAGCGCGAGACCGTCCTCACCGCGCTGGAGTGCACCGCCGGCGTCCCGGAGGTCACGCTGGCCTGGGCCGCGAAGGCCTGTGCCCGCAACACCACGCCCGATGTCGAGGCGGAGCTCGCCGCGTGGCAGCACGCCTGGCTCGAGGACCAGCCGGAGTCGACGCGCCGGTACCTCACCTCGGTGGCGGTGCTCGGCAGCACCGAGCCCGCGAGCGCCGCGACCCTCGCCGAGATCTCCCCTGCGGAGGCCGAGTGGAAGCGCAGGGAACTGGTGCCTCTCGGCGTGCTCACCCCGGACGGGTGCTTCCGGTCGCCGGTGTTGCGCGAGCGGCTGCTCGGTGCGCTCGGCACGGAGAAGCTCGCGGAGGTCCGGACGAGGGCGGCGCGGCTGCTCACGGACGAGGGGCGGCCACAGGAGGAGATCGCCGAGCTGGTCATGCTGCTGCCCGCGCTGACCGAGGTGTGGATGTTCTGTGCGCTGCGCGGCGCGGCACGGGAGGGCACGCTGAGCGCGGAGCTGGCGGTCAGCTACCTGAGGCGGGTGCTGGACGCGGTGCCCGGACACCTCGACACGCGGCAGGAACTGGCGGCCCGGTTGACCGAGATCGACCCGTCGGCGGCGATGGACGTCTACGCGGAGCTGCTCGCCGACGTCACCGACCCGGCGGTCCGCGCTTCGGTCGCGATCAGCTGCGGTGCGGTGGCACTGCGGGCGGGCCGTGGCCCCGAGGGGTTCCGTCTGCTCACCGGCTATCTGGCCGAGGAGGGGCGCGCCGGCCGGCTCGCCGCGATCGGCCCTGAGCTGCGAGCCCAGGCCGAGGGCATGGCCCTGGCCAACGGGTTCGGCGGTTCGGCCACCATCAGCCAGGCGATGGACCGGGCGCGCGTGATCACGTCGCCGGAAGGCAGGGCGGAGGGCGGCCGCCGGCTCGCGCAGCAGCTCGCGAGGGCCGAGGTGCTGCGCGGCGAGTCGCTGCCGGCGGCACTGGGTCACCTGCGGTCCGCGCTGCCCGCGCCCGGTGGTGTCCGTGAGTACTGGGACGTCTTCACCGTCCCGTCGCTGCACTTCTGCGGCGAACGGGCCGCCGCCATGACGCTGGTGGACGAGATCGTCGTGGCCGCGTCTGCGTCCGGTGACGCGCACACCCGCAAGCTCGCCCTCGCGACGCGGGCCGGCCTGGCGTTCGACTCCGGCGACCTGCTGCAGGCGGGGCAGGACGCCGGCGCCGCACTGGAGATGGCCGGTCCCGAGGACTTCTGCGCACTGACGGTGCTGGCCGCGGTGCTGGTGCGACGCGGAGACACCGACCGGACCGAGCAACTCCTGCACCGCATGCGGACGCCACGCGACGCGGTCGAGTACGGCTGGGCACTGGACGCCAAGGCGCACTGGTTGTGGAACTGCGGCGACCACGACGCTGCGCTGGACATGCTCCAGCGGTGCGGCCGGGAGTTCGACGCGATGGGAGTGCAGAACCCGGTGCTCGTGCCGTGGTGGATCGACGCCGTCGCGGTGACCGTGCGGCTGGGCAGACTGAGCGCGGCCGCCGAGATCGCCGAGCGCGGCGCCGACGCCGCGCGCAACTGGAACACACCGGCCGCCCGCGGCTACGCCCTGCTCGCCGAGGGGATGAGCACGGGAGACGTGGAGACGCTGGAGCAAGCCGTCGTCGAGCTGGGAGCGGCCGAGTCCCGGCTGTGCGAAGCGCAGGCGCTGCGCGCGCTGGGCAACGCGCTGATGCACGCGAACGACGAGAAAACGGCCCGCAAGCACCTGCGTGCGGCGATGGACATCGCGGTCCGCTGCGGTGCGAGCATGGCCGCTGACCGGGCGCATGAGCTGCTGACGGCCGCGGGTGGACGGGTGAGCGCCGTGCACGCCTCGCCCAGGGACGCGCTCACGAGCGGTGAGCTCAGGGTCGCCGAGCTGGCCGCGGACGGCCTGACCAACCGGGAGATCGCCGAGAAGCTGTACGTCACGGTGCGGACGGTGGAAAGCCATCTCTCGAACGCCTATCGAAAACTGGGAGCCCAGACCCGCACCGAGCTCGCGGTGGAGCTGCGATGAGCCGGGAGGGGACGATCGTGCTGGTCGAACGGGATGCGGCGCTGGCCGTGCTGGAACGGTCGGTGCGGATGCTCGCGTCCGGCAGGTCCTCGCTGCTGGAGATCTGCGGACATCGCGGCACCGGCCGGACCGCCGTGCTCGACCACGCCGTGAACCTCGCCCTGCGCGGGGACGTCACGGTGCTGACCGCCGCGGGCGGGTGCGCGGCGCTGAACGGATCCGGTGGCGTGGTGGCCGAGCTGATGTCCCAGCTGCACCGGGACGACCGGGGTCCGGCGGCCATCGGCGCGCTGGTGGAGCTGGCTCGCCGCACGCCGGTGCTGATCGCCGTGGACGACGCGGACCTGGTAGATACCGAGTCACTCGCCTGGCTCGCGAGTCTGGCCGGACGGGCCGTCCAGGTGCCGATGGTGGTCGTGGTCGTCACGGACGCCCGTCTGCCGGTGCTGCCCGGCGCCACGACGGTGCCGTTGCGCCCGCTCGGGCACGACGGCGTCTCGGTGCTGGTGACCAGCAGGTTCGGCAGGCCGGGCGACGACGAGTTCGCCGGGGCGCTGCACCACCACACCGGCGGTCGCCCCGCGACGTTGTGGCCGCTGCTCGACCGGTGCGCCGAGGACGACCTGGAGCCCGTCGGCGCCAGCACCGACGCGGTGGCGGGCATCGCCGCCGAGGTGCTCGCCGACTACACCACGCGGGCCATCCGCTCGCTGCCCGCGGAGGTCGTCGACCTGCTGAGGGTGATCGCGGTCTGCGGTCCGTCGTTCCCCGTCGACCTGATGGGAGTGCTGGCCAGGCTGCGGACGATCTCGCTCGGCCGCGCGCTGGAACTGCTGGCCGGCGCCGGGCTGGTGACGGATCAGAGCAAGCCGGAGCTGACCGCGGGCATCAGGGTGTCGCGGGTGCTGGAGGGCATGTCGGCGCAGGAGCGCGAGGACCTGCACACGAGGGCGGCCCGCCTGGGACACCAGTGCGCCGTGTCCCCGTCCGAGGTGGCGCGGCTGCTGGCCGCAGCCTCACCGCTCGGCGAGCCGTGGGTGGTGCCGCTGCTGAGGGCGGTGGCACGCGACGAGGTGGACGGCGACCGTCCGGCCGAGGCCGTCGGTCACCTGCGCCGGGCACTGGCCGAACCGGTCGAGCCGGTCGTGCGGGCGGAGCTCGTGCTGGACCTGGCGGTCGCGGAGTGCGCGGTCGCGCCGGCCGCCGCGGACCGCAGGCTCGCCAGGATGCTGCTGGAAGCCCAGCCACCGGAGTGCGGGGACGTGCGGCTGGCGGCGGCGGACCAGCTGTGGGGACGCGGTGACGCCGCCCTGCTGCGCCGCACGCTCACCGCCGTGCGGAGCGGCCAGGGCGATCGCGACGCCGTCACGTCGTTGTACTGGATTGCCGACGATGCCCCGGTCGAGACCCCGGAGCTGGGCATTCTCGACACGGCGGAGCTGCCCGTCGCGTGCGGGAACCCGGACCACGCCGGTGTCGCCGCGTGGATGTGGACGTGCCTGGGCGTCGACGCCGAGCACACCAGGGCGACGGCGAGGATCGCGCTCGAGGCACCGGCCAAGCTGCTCACGTCCCGCCTGTTCGGCTGCCTCTCGCTGGCCGCGCTCGACGACACCGCCGACGCCGTCGCCGGGCTGGACCAGGTGATCGCCGAGGCCCGCAGGAGGCGGCTGACCACAGTCGTGCCGCAGGCGCTGATGATGCGGGCGAAGGTGCGCGCGATGACGGGCGACCTGGACAACGCCGCCGCCGACATGGAGCAGGCGCAGTCGGCGTACCCGCTGGAGAACCTGCACCCGGACGCGCGCCCGATCATGATCGCGGCGGACATGCTCGTGAACATCGAACGCGGCCGCCTCGACCGCGCGATCGAACTGTCCGCGACGCAGCCGGACGAACGGATCGGCTTCGGCTACGCGCGGACCTTCTTCACCTTCGCCCGCGCCGTGCTCGCCCTCGTGACCGGCGACCTGTCAGAGGCCGTGGCACGGGCGGACGAGTGCGGCCGCTGGATGCTGTCCCGGCAGTGGGTGAACCCGGCAGTCCTGCCATGGCGTTCGGTCGCCGCGGCGGCACTGGCCGCGACAGGCGACCACGAGCGCGCGGCCCGCGTGTGCACGCGCGACCTCGAGCTCGCCCAGCGCTGGGGCGCGCCCAGCACGATCGCCAGGGCCCACCTGAGCTGCGCGGCGGTCATCGGCGGGGAAGCCCACCTGCGGGAAGCCGTCCGCCTGCTCGCCGATTCACCGTTCCGGCTGCTGCGCGCGACCGCACTGCTGGAACTCGCCCAGGTCGTGGACCCGGCGTCCGCCGCGCCGATGATCACGGAGGCGGCGGAGATCGCCGTGCTGTGCCGATCGGCCCCGCTCGTCCAGCGGGCCCGCGGGCTCGGCTGGGAGCCCACCGCATGACGAGAGGATGCGCGACCGGAGTGCTGCTCGAACGCGATGACGAGACGAGCCTGGTGGCGCGGGCTCTCGAGCAGGCCCTGGACGGCATCGGCAGTGTCGTGGTGCTGGCAGGCCCGCTGGGCAACGGCAAGACCGCGTTGCTCCGGGCCCTGTCCCGGCATCCCGGCGCCGCGTCCTTCTCCGTGCTGCACGCCTCCGCGACCCTGATGGAACGCGATCACGCCTTCGGGGTGGTCCGGCAACTGCTCGAGCCGGTGCTGGCGGGTGCGCCGGCGCAGGTGTGGTCCGGGCCCGCGGCACTCGCCGGTCCGGTGTTCGACCGGGACGGCACCGGTCGCCTCGACGACGCCGCGCAGCCCGTCCAGCTCGGTCTGCTCAGCCTCAGCCGCAACCTCAGCACGATCAAGCCGCTCTTCGTGCTCGTGGACGATCTGCAGTGGGTCGACGAGCCGTCGCTCGCCACGCTCGAGCTGCTGGCCGGCCGCATCCGGCACCTGCGGGTGGTGCTGGTGGTGACGGTGCGCGAGGGAGACCCGCTCGCCGAGCGCCCCGCGGCGGCGTCGGTGCTCGCGGCGGCCACCCGGCGGCTGCGGCCGCGGCCGCTGAGTCCGGCCGGGGCCGCCAAGCTCGTTCGCGCCAAACTGGGGCGCGAGTGCGACGAGGCGTTCGGGCTGGCCTGCCACGAGACGACCGGCGGCAACCCGTTGCTGCTCACCGGGCTCGCGCTGGCGTGGGCGGTGGGAGGTGAGCCGCCGACGGAGGCGAACGCCGAGTTGGTGCGTGCGGTGCGCCCGGCGCAGGCCAGGGAGCGGCTGGTCGCCTGCATGCGGGCGCAACCGGAGCCGGTGCGGCGGCTGCTGAAGGCGGCGGCGGTGCTGGGGGAGTCCGCCGAACTGGACGTGGTGAGCGTGCTCGCCGGTCTCGACGAGCCGTCGACCGCGGAGATCGTGCGCGCTCTGGGCAGGCTCGGGCTGTTCCGCGGTGCCGGCTTCGCCCATCCGGGCGCGCGGGAGGCGGTCGACGACCTGATGTCCGCCGGTGAACGGGAACAGTTCCATCTCCGGGCCGTGCGGCTGCTGTACGACCTGGGCAAACCCGTGGAGACGGTCGCCGGGCAGCTGCTCGCCACCTCGACGCCTCAGGGGCTGTGGGCGGTGGAGGCGCTGCGGGACGCCGCGCACGTCGCACTGCGGCGTGGCGCACCCCAGACCGCGGTCGCCTACCTGCGGCGCGCTCTGCTGGACACGTCCGTCGACGGTCCGGACCGGGCGACCGTCCTCGTCGACCTGGCGAGCGCGGAACGCCTGCTGGACGTGAACGCAGCGGTGCGCACGCTCTCGTACGCGGTCGCGCTGCTGCCCGGTCCCCGTCAGCGGGCGGCCGCGTTGATCAGGCTCACGCCGGCGGTCATGGGGGACGCGCCGGACGCTGTGGTGTCCATCCTGCGCGGGATCTTCGAGGAGTTCGGGCGGCCGGAGCAGCTCAGCGGTGTCGATCGGGATCTCGCCCTGCGGCTCGAGGCCAGGCTGCGTTTCATCTGCCGGACGGAGTCGTGGGGACTCGCCGGCACCTGCACGAGGCTGGACGAGCTGCAAGAAGGCGAGTGGACCGACAGCGGAGCGGCCCGTGAGCTGGTGTCGGTGCTGGTCAACTCGGCCGCGTTGACAGTGGGGGTGCCCGCGCGCCGGGTGGCGGTGCTGGCCGAGCAGCTGCTGGCGCGCGAGCCCGCGTCATCGGCCCACTCGGCCAGCGCGGCGCCACTGCTGGTGACGGCACTGGGCGCGGCGGACTCGCCGGGGGTGGTGGCCGGCTGGCTGGAACGTGCGCTCGTTGCCGCACAGCAGCGGGGTGACGTCGTCGAACAGGCGATGATCCGCACCGAGCAGTCGCTGATCCACCTGCTCACCGGACGGGTCGGCGACGCGACGCTCGCCGCGACCGATGCGCTCGACCTCGGTGCGTGGAACTGGGGTTCGGTCGGCACGTCCGCCGCTGTCGTGTCGGGCGCCGTCGCACTGCAGCTCGGTGATCCGGTCCTCATCGGCCGGCTGCTCACCTCGGTCGAGGCGGAGCCGGCGAACCCGTGCCTGGCCACGATGACCGGGCTGCTGCGCGGACACGCGGCCGTCGCGCGGGGAGAGCACGCCGTGGCGGCGCTGACGCTGGCCGACTGCGGCGCGCACCTGGACCGGTTGGGCTGGCGCAATCCCGTGCTGTTTCCCTGGCGGTCGGCGCTCGCGCTGGTCAAGCTCAAGCTCGGTGCCACGTGCGACGCGATCGCGCTGGCCGAGGAGGAGCGGCTGATCGCGGAGGAGTGGGGCGCGGCGTCGGGCATCGGGCGGACCCTGCGGGTGCTCGGGCGGATCGTCGGAGGTGACCGCGGTCTGGACCTCACCGGCCGGGCGATCGACGTGCTCCGGACCTCGGCGCATCGGCTCGAGCTCCTCCACGCGTTGAGGCAGCGCGCCGAACTCACGGAACTCTCCGACTCGTGGCGTTCCTGTCTCGAACTCGCCGAGGAAATCGGCGCGCAGCGGATTGCGCACCGCGCTCGCGTCGCACTCGGTTTCACCGCGCCTGTGAACACCGGCGGGAAACTGACTCGGTCGGAGCAGAAAGTCGCGATGCTGGCGGTGAGCGGCCGATCGAACCAGGAAATCGCGGAGATGCTCGACGTCACTTCGAGGGCGGTTGAGAAGCACCTCACGAACACCTATCGCAAGCTCGGGGTGCGGCGGCGCTCGGAGCTGGCCGAGGCACTCCGGAGCGTAGGTTCGGCGTCACCGGCCTGATGACCAGCTGTCACCGGTTCGGGGTAGTGCAACCCATGCGTTACGGCTAATGCAATCACCTGAACAGTGTATCTCTGACTCGGTACACGTCATACGTCTGACCGTACCGTCACGCTCTGTAGGCCCCGTACCGAACCATAGGTGGAACGGCACCACAGTATTTGGTACGCGACGTTGACCCGGACTCCTGCACCTCCCTAACATTTTCGTAGATCCGTGGAAGTTTCAACGAACTCGGAACCATTCCGCAGAAAGTTCGGAGAAGGCGCGATCTCGACTCGGTCGAGTGATCGCGGTCACGCGATCGGGTAGTCCAGGAATCGTGTTTCGTCGACACGACCGTGTCCTTCGGGAAGGTGGATCGACAATGACGGAAACCGTGGTCGAATGGGAACCCTCGGTGGATGTCAGAGCCCCGTTTTCGGGCCTGCGGCCGGTGAGCGACTCCTCGCCGGAACCGGCGGACTTCCTGGCCAGAGTGCGGGCTGTCGGCGAGAGGTGGGACGGCGACCGCCACGGCGAGCTCGTGGACGTCCTGTTGCAGGCGGCCGGTGACAACCCCGAACTCGCGAACCTCGTACGCAGCAGCGGGTCGATCCTCGAGCAGTTCCTCGAAGGTTTCCGGCGCAACGCGGGCACCGGTGCGGGTGGGAGCGTGCCGCGGGACCTGGCCGCGGAGCTGATCGCCGGCCGCTCGGTGCCGCAGGCCGTGCTGGACAGCCTGGCCGCGCGCTACCTCGTCGTCGTCGCCCGCAGCTGCGCCAACGGGCGCGGCAAGGCGGTGCCGGCCGAGGTCGCGGGCCCCGGTGTGCTCAGCACCCGCCACGAAGGTGACCTCGTGCTGCTGATCCCGGACATCGACGCCGGTCGTACCACCCGCATCACCGGGCATCTCACCCAGTGGCTGAACGGCAACGGCTGGCTCGCGGTCGCGAAGCGGGGTCGGGCGCAGCTCGCGGACGGCTTCCGCGAGGCGGGCGACGTCCTGCGCCTCGTCGCGGCGGGCAGGCGTCCGAGCGGGATGTACAGCATCAGCGACGTCCTCGTGGAGTACGCGGTGATCCGTCACCGGGGGGTTGCGGACAACCTCGTCGCGGTGATCAAGCCGCTGCGCGCCCATGCGGTGCTGTGGGAGACGCTCACGGCGCTGATCGACGCCGACTACAACCGCAACAAGGCGGCGAAGAACCTCTTCATCCACCGCAGCACGCTCGACTACCGGCTGCAGCGGATCGCCAGCGTCACCGGGTGCGACCCGACGAGCGGACGCGGCGTGCAGCTCCTGACCGCCGCCCTGATCGCCGACGCGGTGCGCTGACCGGGACGTCCTGGAGGCGCCGGCACCTCCCCCTTGGCCTCGATCACGTTTGGTGACACGAAACGACTTCCGTCATCGGCGCATCGTCGAACGAAGGTCGAACATCGACGAGAATTTCGACGAAACCGTCGAACGCGATGGATTCTCTTGACGGTCGTGTTGTGTTCGTGTCACATTCGCGTTCATATTCGAAGCGCTTCGATTCCCCTTCGGAGGTGTCGGCGTGGTCACCATCGTGGACGTGGCAAAACATGCGGGTGTCGC
This sequence comes from Lentzea atacamensis, assembly GCF_003269295.1. Taxonomy (GTDB): domain Bacteria; phylum Actinomycetota; class Actinomycetes; order Mycobacteriales; family Pseudonocardiaceae; genus Lentzea; species Lentzea atacamensis. The sequence goes on from NZ_QLTT01000003.1 coordinate 391,896, forward strand.
ACCCAGCACGGTTTCGTACGTGCTGACCGGCAAACGTCCCATTTCGGCCCAGACGAGTGTGCGGGTGCGGGAAAGCATCCAATCGCTGGGCTACCACCCGCACGCCGGAGCGAGAGCGCTGGCGAGCAGCCGGACGAACGTGCTGGCACTGGTTCTGCCGCTGCGCGAGGGTGTGCAGCTGCCGGTGGTGATGCGGTTCGTCACGTCCGTGGTGTCCACGGCGCGTGAGCAGGACATGGATGTGCTGCTGATGACCGCGGCCCAAGGTGCGGACGGCCTGCGCCGCGTGGCCGGCGGAGCCGGGGCCGACGGCTTCCTGCTGATGGACGTGGGTCTGGACGACGAGCGCGTGCAGGTGGTGCGTGAGCTCGACCGCCCGGCCGTCCTCATCGGTCATCCCGCGGCTGCCGCCGGGCTCACCTGCGTCGACCTGGACTTCGAGGCGGCGGGAGCGCGGTGCGTGGAGCACCTCGCCGGGCTCGGGCATCGCAGCATCGGCTTTCTCGGTGCGCCGGGCGTGGTCTACGCGCGGAACACCGGATACGCGCAACGGACGCTGGCCGGGTTCAGCACGGCGGCCATGCGCCGCGGCGTCGTGTCGACCGCGCTGCCGGCCGAGCCGCGGTACGACTCGGTGCACGCCGTCGTCCGAACGTTGCTGCGCGAGCTCCCGCAGATGTCGGCACTGGTCGTGCACAACGAGGCAGTGCTGGGCTGGGTGGTCGAGTGCCTGCGCGCCGAAGGGCGGCGGGTGCCCGACGACGTGACGCTGATGGCGATCTGCCCGGACGAGCTCGCCGAGCGCATGCGGCTCACGTGTGTGCGGTTGCCGGCCGACGTGCTCGGCCGGTGTGCGGTCGAGCTGCTCGTGGCCAAGCTGAACGGGCAAAAAACGCCTGCGCTCACGTTGCTGCCGCCGGAGTTGTCGAGTCGCACCGGTCGTGCTTTTCCTTCGGGCATTCCCGGAAAATTAATCCCATAATCCGTGCGGTCGGGTTCGACGCGTTCGATGTCAGGTTCGACCGCAGGAAATGCCCGGCAACGGGCATCAATTCCGTTCAATGGCGTGCGGAAAGGAATCGAATGAAGATCATGCGTGCGTTCGTGGTCGCGATGGCGGCCGTCCTGACGGTTTCCCTGGGGGCTCCCGCCGCGCAGGCGGCGACCTGGAGTTCCTCCGACAGGTGGGGAACCTGGTCGAACGGCGGATACACGGTGCGCAACAACATCTGGGGCAGCGGCTACGGTCCGCAGACCGTCTGGGCGAACTCCTACAGCAACTGGGGTGTCTGGGCGAACCACCCCAACACGGGTGGCATCAAGTCCTACCCGCACTCGGAGAAGATGGTGAACCGCAGGCTCAGCTCGATCAGGAGCCTGTCGAGCAGCTTCAACGTGTCGTACCCGAACTCGGGTGCCTACACCACGGCCTACGACATCTGGGCCAACAACAACGCCTACGAAATCATGCTGTGGATGAACAAGGTCGGTGCGGTCGGCCCGCTCGGTTCCTGGCAGGCGTCGGTGTCGGTCGGCGGTCACAGCTGGAACGTCTACCGGGGTTCCAACGGTCACAACGAGGTGTTCTCGTTCGTCCGCACGTCCAACACCGGATCCGGCACGGTGAACATCAAGGCGGTCATGGACTGGATCCGCAACCGGGGCTGGTTCGGTGACGTGACGGTCGGTGCCGTGCAGTTCGGCTACGAGATCACGTCGTCCAGCGGTGGCCTGAACTTCACCACCAACAGCTTCTCCGTCTCCGGGGGCTGATCGGAGTCCCGTCGACAAAAGCGCCGCCCGCCGGATCTCCGGCGGGCGGCGCCACGTCTGCTCGATCTGAGCGGGAGGATCAGCTCGGGCAGACCATTCAGTAAGCGTTGGTCAGGCAGGCCAGGCGGTCACCGGCGGTGCCGGCCTTGCCGTGCTCGGTGTGGGTGGCCGTGGCGTGCACGACGACCGCGTTCGCCTCGCCCTTGCGGAACTCCCAGGCAACCGTCGCCGAGGACGTCGCCGCGCCCTTGTCGTCGGTGGTGAAGTCCAGCCAGATCTCGTTGTCCCGGTTGGCGTACTTCGAGTCGACGCTCGGCGACACCGGGTCCTTCTCGTTCTGGTAGTGCGGGCCGGAGTCTGCGGGCTTCGCGCCGCACGGCTTGGTGTGCACGTGTGAGCCGTACTGGGTGTTCGGCAGCAGGCCCGACACGGTCAGGGTGACCGCGGTCTTGCCGTTCTCGATCTTCGCCGACGTGGCGAGCTGCGCGCCGACCGGAACCCGCTTCGCGTCGTACGTGATGGCCTTCGGCTGCTCGCCGCCGGCGGCCGGTTCGGCGACGGCGGTGCCCGCGACCGAGGTGACCGGCGTCGACGTGGGGGACGGCTTGGCCGCATCGCCGGAGGAGCAGGCGGTGAGACCGCCCGCGAAGAGGACGGCTCCGGCCAGAACCGTCGCGGTCATGCGCATTTTCTCTCCTTGGTCGAGTGTCCGCAGTGGACGATATCGTTTCCGGCCGGACGTCCGAAAAGGACAAACCGTCTTGGCGGAAGAAGTTCCGCCGATTCCGGAAGCCGCCACCGGTGCGCACCTCGTGTGGAACCATCCGCACATCAACGGCGTCCGCGGAGAGGACCGTCCGATGGCGTACCCGCGAGTTTCCGGGCGGAGCCCGGCCACTTCCGACCGGCTCGGCTCCATCAGCCTCGCCGCGATGGCCGCGGCGCTGGAGCTGGAGCCCGGCGCGGTGAGATCTATCGGCGACACGGTGCGGGCGCTGCGCGTCGCCGGGCGGCACGAGTGGCTCGTCCGGCGGTGGCTGCGGGCGTTGTCCGCACACGCCGTGGTCGAGCTGGACGGCGACGTCTACCGCGTGCTCGGTGAGGCGCCCGCCGCCGATCCGGACGAGCTGGTCCTCCTGCACGCGCGACTCCGGATTCCGGCCGAGGTCGCGCGCCTGCACCGCCGCGCACTGGTGTACCTGCCGGAGCTGCTCTCCGACGAGCTCACTGCGGCCGACCTGCTCGCACCGGACAGCACGGTGCTCGGCGCGCTGGCCGGGGAAGGGCTTTCCTCGCTCAGCGGTGAGCTCGACGAGGCCGGCGCCGAGTACGTGCGACGGACTGCGCGTGCCAGGCAGGACCTGGTCCGGGTGGTGGAGCTCGGGTGCGGGGCGGGACGCCTGACGGCCGCGGTGCTGAGGGAGTCACCCGGCCTCATCAACCACTACCGGTTCACCGACATCGGTGCGCAACCCCTGCGCGCGGAGGGCCTCGACATCAACGAGGACTTCGCCGCGCAGGGCTTCGCGGACGGCACCGCCGACATGGTCGTCGCCGGGCACACGCTGCACCACGCCGTCAACATCGGCAGAGCGTTGTGCCGGATCCGCGATCTCCTGGTGCCCGACGGCGAGCTCGTGCTCACCACACCGGTCGAAGACGACCCGATGGCGCTCACGTCCACGCACTTCCTGCACTCGCCGGCGCCTGGCGGCGAGGTCGTGCGCGGTGGGACGATCTTCCCGGGCGCGCACCTGTGGCGCACCGCGTTGCGGGCCGCAGGATTCACGCCGCTGGAGGAGATGTCGGTCGGCGTCTCGTCCTCGGCGCGGCTTCACCTCTTCCACGCGGCCCGTGAGGCAATGTGAGCGCGAATGCTCACGACGAAGGGGAATGACAGTGACGGTGCTGGACGGGATCCTGGCGGGAGTCCAGGAGGACCTGGCACAACGGCAGAGCCAGGTTTCGCTCGCCGAACTGAAGGCACGCGTGTCGGACGCGCCGCCCCCGCTGGACCCGCTGCCGGGCTTCCGCGCGCCGGGCGTGTCGATCATCGCCGAGGTCAAGCGGAAGAGCCCGAGCAAGGGCGAGCTCGCCGCGATCCCGGACCCGGCGGCGCTGGCCGCTGCCTACGCGGCGGGCGGTGCGGCGGCGATCAGCGTCCTCACCGAGCAGCGCCGGTTCGGCGGTTCGCTGCAGGACCTGGCGTCGGTCCGCGCGGAAGTGGACGTTCCGGTGCTGCGCAAGGACTTCATCGTCACGCCGTACCAGCTGTGGGAGGCGCGGGCGTGGGGTGCGGACCTGGCGTTGCTGATGGTCGTCTCGCTGCCGGGCGGGCTGCTGGACGAGCTGCACGGGCTCGCGCTCGAGCTCGGGCTGACGCCCCTCGTCGAGACGCACACCGAGGACGAGATCGCTCGGGCGGTCGAGCTGGGTGCCGAGGTCATCGGGATCAACGCCCGCGACCTGACCACGCTGGAGGTCGACCGTGCGGTCTTCCAGAAGCTGGCGCCGCACCTGCCGGAGAGCTCCGTGCGCATCGCGGAGTCCGGGGTGGCAGGCCCTGAGGACGTCGCCGAGTACCGCCGCTGGGGCGCGGACGTCGTGCTGGTGGGAGAGGCGCTGGTGCGCTCGGGTGATCCGCGGTCGTCGATCCGCGAGTTCATCGGCTCGTAGAACCAGGTCTTGATCTCCACTTTGGTGGAGCTCTTAGCGTGGTCCCCGTCAAGGTGATCGAGACGGGGATGTGGTTGTGGTGCGTGCTGTCCGTGTGCACGAGTTCGGTGGACCCGAGGTGCTGGTAGCGGAGGAGGTTCCGGACCCGGTCGCCGGTCCTGGACAGGTCGTGGTCGGCCTGGACGCCGCCGACGTGATCTTCCTCGACACGCTGCTGCGGAGCGGGTGGGGCGGCGAGTTCTTCCCGCTGAACCCGCCGTACGTGCCGGGCGGGGGCGGTGCGGGGACGGTGCTCTCGGTCGGGGAGGGCGTGAATCCTGCCTGGCTCGGCCGGCACGTCGCCGCCCGCGGGTCCGAGGGTTACGCGGAACGGATCGTCTACTCCGCCGATGAGATCGTCGCGGTGCCGGAGGGCGTGAGCTCGGCGGAGGCCGCGGCCATGGTGCACGACGGCGTCACCGCGCTGAGCCTCCTGCGCGGCGCGAAGATCGCGCAGGGCGAGTGGGTGCTGGTAGCGGCCGCCGCGGGCGGCGCGGGATCGCTGCTGGTGCAACTGGCGCGCGACGCCGGCGCACGGGTGGTCGCCGCGGCTCGTGGTGAGGCGAAGCTCGCGCTGGCCCGCGAACTGGGCGCGGAGGTGGCGGTCGACTACTCGGTCGCCGGCTGGCAGCAGCAGGTCCGGGAGGCGGTCGGCGGAGCCGGTGTCGATCTCGCCTTCGACGGCGCCGGGGGACCGCTCGGCCGGGCCGTGTTCGAGACCGTCGCCCCTGGCGGCCGCTTCGTCACCTACGGCTCCGCGGAAGGCTTCGCCGACATCGACCCGGAGCTGGCGGAGCAGCGGCAGGTGCACGTGCACAACGCGCTGGCGGCCGGGCCTCCCGACCCGGCGACCGTGCGCGAACTCCTCACGGAGGCGCTCACCCTCACCGCGCAGGGCCGGATCCGCCCGTTCATCGGCGCAACGTTCCCGTTGGCACAGGCCTCGGAGGCGCACAGGTCGCTGGAGCAGCGCGCCACGATCGGCAAGTCGCTGCTGCTCATCTGACGCTCCTGCGGCACTCCGCTCAGCGGCTCACGTGGTCGGCACCAGGCCCCGGTCGCGCAGCCACGCCAGCTGCGCGACCGAGTTCGACCCGTGCCCGCCACCGTGATCGGCGAACGGCCACACGGTCATCGTCCGGTCCTCGCCCGCGTAGTGGTTGAACGCGGCGTACACAGTGGACGGCGGGCAGATGGGGTCCATCAACCCGACGCTGAACAACGCGGGTGCGGTGGCCCGCTGTGCGAAGTGGACACCGTCGAAGTAGGACAGCGTGGCGAAAGCCGGTTCCACACCGTGCCTGCTGTGCCAGCGCAGGTACTCCGCGAGCTCGACGTACGGCCCTTCCCCGCACACCTCCGCCGCCCGCCGGAAGTGGCACAGGAACGGCACGTCCGGCAGCGCCGCCGCAACCTCGGTGAGCCCGGCGACCGCGATCGTCAGCCCACCGCCCTGGCTGCCGCCCGCGACGATCACCCGTTCCGGGTCCAGCCCGGGCAGTTCACCGACCGCGTCCACCGCGCGGACGCAGTCGGTGATGAGGCGCCGGTAGTAGTAGTTCTCGGGCGAGTCGATGCCGCGGGTCATGAAACCCTTGGCCCACTGCGGACCGCCGCCCGCGTTCTGGTCCGGCGTGTCGTGCCCCTGGCCGCGGCTGTCGACGACGAGCTGCGCGTACCCGGCGGCGGACCAGAACAGGTGGTCGGTGGGCAGGCCGCGGCCGCCGGTGTAGCCGATGTACGTGACGACGACGGGCAGCGGACCCTCGGCGTCGCGCGGCCGCAGCAGCCACGCCGCCACCGGTTCGCCGTTCCAGCCGGGGAAGCGGACGTCGTCCACCTCGACCGTGCGCAGCAGGTGCTGCTCGGTGACGCGGTCGGTTTTCACGGCGCCGCCGAGGGCGCGTGCCTCGGCGAGGGTCTGGTCCCAGAACGCGTCGAAGTCCTGTGGTGCCGGCATTTCCGGGCGGAAGTTGGTGAGCTCGGCGTGGGTGCCGTCGGTCAGCGGCATCGAGGCTCTTTCGCGAGATTCGGGGTGTGAGAAAGGGGGGTGGCCCGCCTCCTGCCGCAGGGACGGGCCACCGGTCTGGTGCGGGCGTGCAGCGGCGTGGGGAGCGCGTGGACGAGGTGCGTATCGACTCGGCGTGAGGGTGGTGGCCCGCCTCCCGCCACAGGACGGGCCACCGTTCCGGCCCAGGCGCGCAGCCGCCTGGAAAAGGGTGGTGGCCCGCCGCCGCCGGAAGGCGGGCCACCGGTCTCAGCCGCCCGAGGAGAAGCGGAAGGCGGTCATGCGGAACTCGCCGTGCAGTGTCACCCGCAGGTCGTGGACCCCGGCCAGCGGTGCCGCCAGCGCCGCCGACGCGGTCGTCCACGTGTAGCGGTCGCCGGTGACCGGGACCGCGATCTCAGCCAGCAACTCCTCACCGGTCCAGAAGGCCACGCGCGCGTCGGAACCATCGCAGGCGAGTTCGGCCTCGACCCCGACCGCACCGGACAGGTCGACCGAGCGGAACAGCAGCGTCGCCGGCTGGGCGGGGTCGGTGGGGGTGATCGCGTCGCCGGTCACGCGGGTGGCGTCGACGATCGTGGTGCCCTCGTGGTCGTCGAAGTCGACGGCGAGCAGGCGGCGGTCGACGCCGGCGCGCGGTGCCGGGGCCGGGCCCGCCACCGTCAGCGGTGCGGTGAGCACGAGGTCGGTGGCGGAGCGGGCGACGATCACCTCGTAGCCGCCGGGGTCGACGGTGAAGGCGCCGGTCGCCACGTCCCAGTGGGCCAGCTGGTCGGTGGAGAGGCGGAAGCTCAGCACGTGGCTCTCCCCGGCGGCGAGCCTGACCTTGCGGAAGTCGGCCAGCCGCAACTGTGGTGCCTCGTAGCGGGCGTCGAGCGCGCGGACGTAGAGCTGGACGACCTCGCTGCCGCTGCGAGCGCCCGTGTTGGTCAGGGTCACCGAGACGTCGACCGCGCTGCCCGGGGTGACGGTGGCCGCGGACAGGATGAGGTCGCGGTGGGCGAACTCGGTGTAGGACAGGCCGTGGCCGAACGGGTACAGCGGCGCGGGCTGGTGGTACTGGTACGTCCAGCCCGCCTTGATGATGTCGTAGTCGAGGGGGTGCGGCAGCTCGTCGTCGCCGCGGTACCACGTCTGCGGCAGCCTTCCGGACGGCTCCGCCTCGCCGAGCAGGACGGCCGCGACCGCCCTGCCTGTCTCCTGCCCGCCGTGGGAGGTCCACGCCACGGCGGGCAGGTGCTCGTCGGCCCAGTCCAGGGCGTAGGGGTAGCTGCTCATCACGACCAGCGCGGTGTCCTTGCGGACGTTCGCCACGGCGCGCAGCAGCGACTCCTGGGCGTCGGGCAGCGCGATGCCCGCGCGGTCCTCGGTCTCGCGGCCGTGGATCAGGGGGTGGTTGCCGAGGACGACGACCGCGACGTCCGCCGAGGCGGCGGCGGCCAGTGCTTCCGCGGTACCGTCCCGCAGCAGTTCGCGTTCCCAGCGCTCGGCGGCCTCCGGCGTCTCGGCGGTGACGCTCACCCGGCCGTCGACGGGGTCGACGGTGGCGTAGCGGCCCGACAGCACGTTCTGGAACAACACGAAGTCGCCCTCGGGCACCAGGCGGAACGTCTCGCGGACGTCCCAGCTCTTGATCTGCACCTGGTCCGCCACCAGCGAGTCGTCCTCGTGGTCGAGCCGGAGGTAGCGCCCGGTCTCCGCGGACCGCAGCGTCAGCACCCCGTCTCCCCAGTCGTCGACGTCGAACGGGGTCTTGCCGAGCAGCTCGCCGCTGGTGCGCGAGCGCAGGGCCACCCGGTCGGAGCCGTCCGCGACGAGCACCTCGCCGTCCTGCCCCTGGATCACCGACCTGATGCCGTCGGCGACCGTGACCTGGTACGGCAGCGTGCCGCTGTACCAGTCCTCGCACAGCGTGTCGGCGAGCGGGCCGATGACCGCGACCCGCAGCGCGCCGCTGGCGTCGAGCGGCAGCAGACCCTCGTTGCGCAGCAGCACCACCGACTCGGTCGCGGACTGCAGCGCGAGGGCGCGGTGCTCGGCGCAGTCGATGACCTCCGGGCCGATGGCGGCGTAGGGGTCGAGCTCGGGGTCGAACTCGCCGAGCCGGAAGCGCAGCGCGAGCTGCCGGCGGACCGCACGGTCCACATCGGACGAGTCGATCAGGCCGCGGTCCAGCGCCTCACGCAGGCGGCCGACTGGCGTGTCGCTGTCCTGACCGTGGTCGGTGAAGCTGTCGATGCCCGCCTTGAGCGCGGCGGCGTGGGACTCGGCGTGGTCGTCGAAGTAGTGCTCCGGGTCGACCAGGTTGGACGGCGCCTCGGCGTCGCTGACCACGAACAGCTCGTGGCCGGTCACCTCTGCCCAGCGGCGCAGCTCCGTCTCGATGAGCGGGCTCACGTGGCACGGGCGGCCGTTGACCAGGTTGTAGCCGGCCATGGCGCCGGTGGCGGTGCCCGACTCGACCACGGGACGGAAAGCGGCGAGGTCGTACTCCTGCAGCACGCGTGGGCGCAGGCCGGACGAGGTGACGCAGCGGTCGTCCTCGTTGTTGTAGGCGAGGAAGTGCTTGAGCACGGGGGCCGCGCGCAGGAACCGGTGGTGCTCACCCACGAGGCCGCGGCAGAACGCCACGCCGAGGCGCGCGGTGTGCAGCGGGTCCTCTGAGTAGCCCTCCTCGTTGCGGCCCCAGCGCGGGTCGCGCAGCAGGTTCAGCACCGGCGCCCACGCCTGCAGGCTGTTGGTGCCCGTGCCGATGGCGGTCGGGCGGTGGTAGTGGAACGCGCGCAGCTCGACCGAGGTGGCCTCGGCGACGCGGCGCACCAGCTCCTCGTCCCACGTCGCCCCCAGCCCGACGGCCTGCGGGAACACCGTGGCCTCGCCGAGCCAGGCGACGCCGTGCAGCGCCTCGGTCCCGGTGCGGAACGCGGCGACGCCCAGCCGGGGCACGGCCGGCGAGTACTGGTGCAGCATCGCCAGCCGCTCGTCGAGCGTCAGCCGCTCGATCAGATCGTCGATGCGCTTCCGCAACGGCAGCGCTGGGTCGCGGAAAGGCAGTCGATCGACGGCGGACATGGACTCGGAAACCACGTGGTAACCCCTCAGGTCGGAGCTAGCGGCGAAGCGTTTCGACGGTGGCACGCTTAGGTTTCTGCTGTCAACGGTCTTGTTTCATGCGAGTTGCGTCACTACTGTGCCCGACATCTGTTTAAGCGCTTCGACACTTCGACGATGAAGGATCGGTTCCGCCATGGGCAACGAGTTGAACCGCAGAAGCTTCCTGAACGCCGCCGTCTCGGCCGCAGGACTTGTCGCGATGGGACCGCTGCTGTCCGCCTGCGGCGGGGGAGGTGCGCAGCGGGCCGGCGTGAACTCCGAGGCGGGCCTCAAGGCCGCACTGCCGGCCTACGTCCCGAACACGTCGATCCAGCCGGACATCCCCTCGGTGGCCGGTGGCCCCGACGCCCTGACCAACCCCGGCTTCCTCAAGTACCCCGCGAACCGGATCGCCACGGTGTCGGGTGTGCCGGGCAAGGGCGGCAAGTACTCCACCGTCACGCCGCTGTGGGGCACCATTCCGCCGGCCGACAACTCGTTCTACCAGGCGATGAACTCCGCGCTCGGCGTCGAGCTCCAGATGAAGCCGGCCGACGGCAACAACTACAACACGATCATCCCGACGATGACGGCCGCCAAGCGGCTCCCGGACTGGATCCAGCTGCCGACCTGGTGGAACTCGCAGTTCAACACCGGCGGGCTGGCCGGGACGCAGCTCGCGGACCTGACGCCCTACCTGTCCGGCGACAACGTCAAGAAGTACCCCAACCTCGCGGCCATCCCCACCGCGGCGTGGCGGACCGGCGTCTGGGGCGACAAGCTGTACGGCATCCCGTCCTTCTCCTCCGGGTTCCAGGTCGCGGGCATCATCTACTACCGGCGGGACATCTTCGAGGCCAAGGGTATCAGCCCCGACCAGGTGAAGTCCGCTGACGACCTGATGAGCCTCGGCAAGGAGCTGACCGACGCCAAGAACGGCGTGTGGGCCTTCGACGACGTCTACCGCTACATCTACACCGCCTTCGGTGCGCCGCTGAAGTGGAAGGTGGACAACGGAAAGCTGGTCCACCTGTACGAGACCGAGGAGTTCTACGCGGCGCTCGACTGGAACCACCGGCTCGCGACCGCCGGGTACGTGCACCCCGACGCGCTTGCCGGCGACAACGCCAACGGCAACACCCGCTTCTACGGCGGAAAGACGTTGATCTCCAGTGGCGGTACGGGAGCGTGGAACCTCTCCGACGCCCAGTCCGGCGCGGCCGCCAACCCGAACTACCGGCGCGGGGCGTTCAACATCTTCGCCGCCGACGGCAAGAGCGCGCCGCGGATCGACATGGGCGCCGGCTCCAGCCTCATGAGCTACCTCAACGTCAACCTGAAGCCGGAGCAGATCGAAGAGCTGCTGTCCGTCGCGAACTACCTCGCCGCGCCGTTCGGATCCGCCGAGTACACGATGATCAACTACGGTGTCGAGGGCCAGCACTTCACCATGGTCAACGGCGAGCCGACGCACACGGACGCGGGCAAGAAGGAGGTCCAGGCGCAGACCTACCCGTTCCTCGCCACACCGGCCTCCGCGGTCAGCAGCCCCGGCAACCCGCAGGTCACCAGGGACTACACCGACTGGCAGGCGGCCAACGTCAAGGCGCTCGCCAAGCCGGTGTTCTGGAACATGAACATCAGCATGCCGCAGGCACAGGCCACGGCCGACGCCGCGCAGTCCGTCGAGGACACCATGAAGGACTGCATCCACGGCAAGAAGAAGGTGTCCGACGTGAGGGACGCCGTCGCGGCATGGAAGACCAGCGGTGGCGGGGACAAGCTGATCCAGTGGACGACCGAGAACGTCCTCGAGAAGCACGGCACCGGGCAGTGACCACCGCACCAACGCACCAAGCGGGACGACCGGCGAGGCTGAACTGGCGCATCAGGCTGCGGCGTGACCGGTCGCTGATCCTGATGACGCTGCCCGCCGTCGTCCTGCTGCTGGTCTTCAACTACGCGCCGCTGTTCGGGCTGATCACCGCCTTCCAGGAGTACGACCCGCTGGTCGGGGTCTGGAACAGCCCGCTGGCGGGCTTCGACCAGTTCGAGCGGCTCTTCGGCGACCCGCTGTTCTGGGGAGCGGTGCGGAACACGCTCTACCTCAGCTTCGTCCAGCTGATCCTGTTCTTCCCGATCCCGATCGCGCTGGCGCTGCTGCTCAACTCGGTGCTCAGCCAACGGATCCGCAACTTCATCCAGTCCGTCGTCTACCTGCCGCACTTCTTCTCGTGGGTGCTGGCCATCACGATCTTCCAGCAGATGCTCGGCGGTGCGGGAGCGCTCAACCACTTCCTGCGCAACAACGACATCGGCACCTGGGACATCATGACGAACCCGGACACCTTCGCCCTCCTGGTCACCGCACAGGTGATCTGGAAGGAGGCAGGGTGGGGGATCATCGTCTTCCTGGCCGCGCTCGCCGCGATCAACACCGACCTCTACGAGGCGGCCGCGGCGGACGGCGCCGGACCGTGGCGGCGGCTGTGGCACATCACGCTGCCGGGTCTGCGCGGCGTGATCGTGCTGCTGCTGGTGCTGCGCCTGGGCAACGCGCTGTCCGTCGGCTTCGAGCAGTTCCTGATCCAGCGCAACGCCGTCGGTCACGACGCGGCGGACGTGCTGGACACCTTCTCGTTCTACTACGGCATCGCCACCGGCGACTACAGCTACGGCGCGGCGGCAGGTCTGTTCAAGAGCGTCATCTCCCTGCTGCTCATCTGGGGTGCGAACAAGCTGGCGCACGCCTTCGGCGAGGACGGGTTGTACAGGAAATGACCAACACACTCACGATCGAACGCACGAGCGCGAACGCGGACGCGCCGAAACCGGCGACCCGCCGCAGGAAGCCGAACGATCGCGCGCCGTGGGAGGAACCTCCGACACCCGTCGGCCAGGCCGCCAAGGGGCTGACCCTGGGCGTGGTGCTGCTGATCATGGTGGTGCCGCTGTGGATCGTCGTCGTGACCAGCCTGTCGACCCAGGCCGCTGTCACCCGCGCGGGCGGCCTCGTGATCTGGCCGGACGGCATCACCTTCGAGGCCTACAAGGTGATGCTCGAAGACGTGACCGTGCGCAACGCGCTGCTGGTGAGCCTCGGCATCACCGCGGTCGGCACCCTCGTGTCGATGGCGGTCTCGATCATGTGCGCCTACGGGCTGTCCCGTTCGCGCTCGTTCGCGCACCGCTTCCTGCTGACCCTGTTGATCGTCACCATGTTCGTCAACGGCGGCCTGATCCCGACCTTCCTGGTCGTCACAGGGCTGGGCGGCTACGGCGCGTGGTGGTCGCTGATCCTGCCGAGCGCGATCTCCGTCTTCAACATCCTGGTCCTGCGCGCCTTCTACTCGAGCACCTCCACCGACCTCATCGAGGCCGCGCGGATCGACGGCGCGGGGGACTGGCGGATCCTGTGGTCCATCGTCATGCCGACCTCGCGCGCGGTCACCGCCGTGATCGCGCTCTTCTACGGCGTGGGGTACTGGAACGCGTTCTTCAACGTCATGTTGTACATGCCGACCGACAGTGAGAAGTGGCCGCTGCAGTACGTGCTGCTGACCTACGTCAACCGGGGCAACGGCATGCCGGGCTCGATCAACTCCGGCTTCGGCACGGCCTTCTCGCAGACAGCGCCGCTGTCGCTGCAGATGGCCGTGGTGGTGCTGACGCTGGTTCCACTGCTCATCGTTTATCCGTTCGTGCAGAAGCACTTCCGCACGGGCGTCCTGACCGGCGCTATCAAGGGCTGAACTTCATGGTGACCATTGCCGATGTGGCCAGGCACGCGGGCGTGTCGTCCAGCACGGTCAGTTACGTGCTGAGCGGCAAGCGCGCGATCTCCGAGGAGACGCGGCGCCGGGTGCAGAGCTCCGTGCAGGAGCTCGGCTACCACCCCAACGCCGGCGCGCGAGCCCTGGCCGCGCGGCGATCGCACATCATCGCCCTGATGGTGCCGTTGCGCACCGACGTGTACGTGCCGGTGATGATGGAGATCGCCATCGCGGTCACGATGGCCGCCCGGCAGCACGGCTACGACGTCCTGCTGATCACCAACGACGAGGGTCCGGACGGGGTGCGCCGGATCGGTGCCAGCGGCCTGGCCGACGGCGTGATCCTCATGGACGTCGAGCTCGACGACGAGCGCATTCCGGTGCTGCAGTCGAACGGCACCCAGGCCGCGCTCATCGGCCTGCCGGACGACCCGGCCGGACTGTCCTGCGTGGACCACGACTTCGCGGCGGCCGGCGCGCTCTGCGCGGACCACCTGGCCGATCTCGGCCACCGCGAGGTCGCGTTCATCGGCTACGGCACCGGTGTCTACACCCGGCACGCGGGCTACGCCGAACGCACGCTCACCGGTTTCGGCGAACGGGCGGCGCAGCGCGGTCTGAGGTTCGTGCACAGACCGTGCGACGGCACTTACGAGAGCACGGCGGGGACGTTCGCCCGCATCCTCGCCGACCGTCCGGACACCACCGGGTTCGTCGTGCAGAACGAGGGCGCGATCGGCCCGCTGCTCACGCTGCTGCGTTCCAGCGGGCGGACCGTGCCGGAGGACGCGTCGGTGATCGCGCTCTGCCAGGCGCAGCTCGCCGAGCAGTTCGCGCCCCGGCTCACCTCGGTGACGGGCTCGGCGGAGGAGCTCGGCCGCGTCGCCGTCGAGCAGATCATGCGGCGTGTCACGGCGGCCGGAAACCGGCAGCGACCGGTGGACGAGACGGTCCTGCTGACCCCTGCGCTGACCGTCCGCGACAGCACCGGGCCCGCGCCGCGCCCCGGCTCCCAGCCCTGACCCAGAGCTTCTTCGGCATCGCTCGCCCCAATGTCCTTCCGCTCCGGCGTCCGCACCCGGACGTCCCGAGCTTTGCCATCCCGACCGCTGACAACCGCGAGGAGCGGCCGCATGCCCACCTACTTCCGAGACCTCGGCACCGCGCTCGAATGGCGTGCCAAGGGCGAGACCCTGCGCGTCGAGCCGTGGGGCCCGGACGCCGTCCGGGTCAGAGCGAATCCCGGCGGGCCGTTGCTCGAAGACCTGCCCGGCGCGCTGCTCGACGCGCCACCCGCAGGCGGCGAGATCGAGATCAAGATCGCCGAGCACCACGCGACGCTGGTCAACGGCAAGCTGACCGTCCGCATCGACGCTGGCACCGAAGGCCAGCTCACCCCGGAGCTCGGGGCGTCCGCCGGCAGCCTGACGTTCCTGCGCACCGAGGACGGCACCGAGCTGCTCGCCGAGCAGCCCGCCCACTTCTGGTGGCCGGGGCCGCGCCTCGCGACCGCCACGGGCAACGGCCACCACCGGCTCGAGCAGCGTTTCCGGGCCTACCAAGGGGAACGGCTCTACGGACTGGGGCAGCACACGCACGGCATGCTGAACCAGAAGGGCGCGGTCATCGACCTCGTCCAGCGCAACGCCGAGGTCGCCATCCCGCTGCTGATCTCCGACCGCGGCTACGGCCTGCTGTGGAACTCGCCGGCCATCGGCCGGGTCGAGCTGGCCGAGACCGGCACGCGCTGGGTCGCCGACAGCGCCCGTCAGATCGACTACTGGATCAGCGCGGGCGAGCCGGCCGACGTGCTGCGCGGTTACGCGGACGCGACAGGGCACGCGCCGGAACTTCCCGAGTGGGCAGCGGGTTTCTGGCAGTGCAAGCTGCGCTACCGCACCCAGGAGGAGCTGCTCGAGGTCGCGCGCGAGTACAAGCGGCGCGGGCTGCCGTTGTCCGTGATCGTCTGCGACTTCTTCCACTGGACGCACCTCGGCGAATGGAAGTTCGACCCGGCCGAGTGGCCGGACCCGGCGGCGATGGTGCGTGAGCTCGACGAGATGGGCGTCAAGCTCATGGTGTCGGTGTGGCCGTCGGTGAGCCCCGTCAGCGAGAACTACCACCCGATGCTGGACCAGGGTTTCTTCATCGGCAGCGGCTACGGGCCGGTGGCGCACGCGGACTGGCCGGACAAGGGGCTCGGCGCCTACTCCGCCCAGGTCGCGTTCTACGACGCCACCAACCCCGAGGCCCGCGAGTACGTGTGGGACCGGATCCGGCGCGGCTACCACGACCTCGGCATCAAGGTGTTCTGGCTGGACGCCGGTGAGCCGGAGCTCAAGCCTGGCAACCAGACCGGCCTGCGCTACCACGCGGGGCCCGGCCTGGAGGTCGGCAACATGTACCCGCGCGAGAACGCCCGCATGATCCACGACGGCCTGCGTGCGGCGGGGGAGACCGAGATCATCTCGCTCAACCGCTCGTCGTGGGCGGGCGCGCAACGGTACGGAGCCGCGCTCTGGTCCGGTGACATCGCCACGGACTTCGCCTCGTTGCGCACCCAGATCAAGGCCGGCCTCAACGTGATGATGTCGGGCATCCCCTGGTGGACGACGGACATCGGCGGCTTCCACGGCGGCGACCCCGAGGACCCGGCCTACCGCGAGGTCCTCGTGCGCTGGTTCCAGTACGGCACCTTCTGCCCCTTGTTCCGCCTGCACGGTTTCCGCGGCGACGAGCAGGTGCTGGAGCCGGCGATGACCGGCCTGGCCAACGAGGTCTGGTCCTACGGCGAGGAGGCCTACGAGATCCTCTCCGCGCACCTGCGGCTGCGGGAACGCCTGCGCCCCTACGTGATGGAGCAGATGCGCACGACCTCCGAGACCGGTGTTCCGCCGATGCGGCCGGCGTTCCTGGAGTTCCCCGGCGACCCCGCGGCGTGGGAGGTCGAGGACGCGTTCCTGCTCGGCCCTGACCTGCTCGTCGCTCCGATCACCGCGGCGGGTGCCCGCGAGCGAGAGGTCTACCTGCCGGCCGGTGCCCGGTGGGCCGACGCCTGGACGGGTGAGGAGCACGAAGGCGGGCAGACCGTCACCGTCGCGGCCCCGATCGACCGAATCCCGCTGTTCCTGCGTGACGGCGCGAGCCTGCCCGTGCGGGAGGAACCGTGATCACAGACCGGCTGGGTGGGCTGGCTTTCGGCGGTGACTACAACCCCGAGCAGTGGGACGAGCAGGTGTGGAAGGAGGACGACGAGCTGATGCGCCTGGCCGGGGTCAACCTGGCCACCGTCGGCGTGTTCTCCTGGGCGCTGCTGGAGCCGGAGGAGGGCCGGTACGACTTCGCGTGGCTCGACGCGCATCTGGATCGCTTGCACGCCAACGGTGTGCACATCGACCTCGCCACTCCGACCGCCTCGCCGCCGCCGTGGTTCACGCTGGCACACCCGGACGCCATGCCCGTCACGCCCGAGGGCACGAGGCTCGTGCACGGCAGCCGCGACACGTATTGCATCAGCGCCCCGGCCTACCGCGAGGCGGCGCGGCGGATCGCCTCGGCCCTCGCGCAACGTTATGGCGACCACCCGGCGCTGGCGCTGTGGCACGTGCACAACGAGTACGTCACCTTGTGCTGGTGCGAGCACACCGCCGCCGCGTTCCGGGTCTGGCTGCGTGCCCGGCACGGCTCGCTGGACGCGCTCAACGAGGCGTGGGGGACGACGTTCTGGAGCCAGCGATACGGCAGCTGGGAGCAGATCCTGCCGCCGCGGGCCACGCAGTGGCACCGCAACCCCGGTCTCACGCTGGACTTCAGCCGGTTCTTCTCCGACGAGGTGATCGCCGCCTACTCCGAGCAGCGGGACGTGATCCGCGCGCACAGCGACCGGCCCGTGACGACCAACATGATGCAGCCCGGCTACCAGAACATCGACCTGTGGGCGCTGGGCCGCGAGGTCGACCTGGTCGCGATCGACCACTACCCGGACCGGCCGGGCCTGGCCGCGGCCGCGGACGTCGCCTTCGCCGCCGACCGCGCCCGGTCGTACGCGGGCGGCAGGCCGTGGCTGCTGATGGAGCAGGGCACCAGCACCGTCTACGACCAGGGCCGGACGCTGGCCAAGGAACCCGGCGAGATCATGCGGCACTCGCTCGGCCACATCGCGCGCGGCTCAGAAGGCGCGCTGTTCTTCCAGTGGCGGCAGTCCAAGGCGGGCGCCGAGCAGTGGCACTCGGCGATGGTCCCGCACGCCGGTCCGGACAGCCGTGTCTTCGGTGAGGTGACGGAGACCGGTGCGGCCATCGGCCGCCTCGCCGAGCTGGCGGGATCGACCGTCACGGCCGAGGTGGCCGTGCTGCACGACTCGGACGCGTGGTGGGCGCTGAACTCGGACGGCCTGCCATCGTCCGAACTGGACTACCACTCGGCACTGCGCGACGCCCACCGGGCGTTGTGGGACGCCGGAGTGGTCACCGACTTCGCGCACCCGGAAGACGACCTCGGCCGGTACCGGTTCGTGGTGGCCCCGGCGCTGTTCCTGCTCTCCGACGCCGCCGCGGAGAACCTGCGCGGCTACGTCGCCCGCGGCGGCACCCTGCTCTTCCAGTACTTCGGCGGGGTGGTCGACCAGAACATGCACGCCAGGCTCGGCGGCTACCCGGCCGCACCGCTGCGGGAGGCGCTGGGCATCCGGGTCGAGGAGTTCCGGCCACTGCGGCGAAATGAGCGGATCACTCTCTCCGACGGCTCGCACGGCACGGTCTGGAGCGAGTCGGTGCGGGCGGTGGGCGCCGAGACGGTCGTCGCCTACACGCACGGCACGCTCGCCGGCTCCCCGGCGCTCACCCGGTACGGCTTCGGCGGGGGAGAGGCCTGGTACCTGTCCACCCGCCTCGACGACGCGGACTACGCGGCGCTGGTCGCCCGGCTGCTGGACTCCGCGGGCGCCGGCCCCGTGCTGCCCGGTCTGCCGCCCGGTGCCGAAGCCGTCACGCGCCAGGCAGAGGACGGTCGCTGCTGGCACATCGTGCTCAACCACGGCACCGAACCCGTTTCCCTGCCTGGAAGTCACCACGACGTGCTGACCGGCGAACCGGCGCGGGAACTGGCGCCCGGTGGGTGCGCCGTGCTGCGGGAAGAAGCGCCGCGGTGACGACGATTCGCTGGGGCCACGAGAAACTGAACTGGGAGTTCGACCTCGTCGACGGCAGGGTGAGCCGTCGCGGCACGGTGATGCCGTTGGCCGAGGTGACGGCCGCGAACCACGGCCGTACCTGGTCGAGCAACCGTCTCGTCGACACGGCGATCGGCGCGCGCCTGCGGTACCGGGCGCACCAGACACTGTCCGAAAAGGACTGGCAGGTCCTCGTCATCGAGCTGCACGACGAGGAGAGCGGCCTCGCCGTGGAGGTGAGCTACCGTTCGCCGGAGGGCGTTCCCGTGGTGCGCGCCGAGGTCGCCGTGCGCAACGAGGGAAGTGCCCCGCTGCGGCTGGAGTCGGTCACCTCCCTCGTGGTGAGCGGTCTCACGCCGGGACGGCCGGACCACGCCGACGTGCTGTGGGCGGAGAACGACTGGATCGCGGAGTGCCGCTGGCGTGCTGAGCCGATGCGCCTCACCTCACCGGATCGGGACGGACGGCACTGCGACGCCCGGCACAAGGGTGCGTTCACCGTCGCGGGACGAGGTGTGTGGTCCAGTTGCGGCCACCTGCCGATGGGCGGTCTCGCGGACCGCGAGACGGGTCAGGCGTGGGTCTGGCAGATCGAGCACAACGGCGGTGGCTGGCGCTGGGAGTGCGGCGAGCTCGACGGCACGGCCTACGTGGCGCTGTCCGGACCGGAAGACCTCGACCACGGCTGGAACCGAGTCCTGGCACCGGGTGACGAGTTCCGCACCGTGCCCGTCGCGGTGGCGTTCAGCGCGGACGGCGGGCCGGACGGGGCGTTCACCGCGCTGACCCGCTACCGCCGCGCGACCCGCAGGCCGCATGCCGACCACGAGGCCCTGCCGATCATCTTCAACGACTACATGAACTGCCTGATGGGTGATCCCACGACGGCCAAGCTGCTGCCGTTGATCGACGCGGCCGCCGGCGCTGGTGCCGAGTACTTCGTCATCGACGCCGGCTGGTACGCCGAGGAGGCCGAGAACTGGTGGGGCACCGTCGGTGCGTGGCAGCCGTCGCGCAGCCGTTTCCCCGGCGGCATCGAAGAGGTGCTGACGCGGATCCGGGAACGCGGCATGGTTCCCGGTCTGTGGCTGGAGCCCGAGGTCATCGGTGTCGACAGCCCTCTCGCGCTGAGCCTGCCGGACGAGGCGTTCTTCCGCCGTGACGGCGTGCGGGTCTCCGACTGCGGACGGCACCACCTGGACCTGCGCCACCCGGCCGCTCGTGCTCACCTGGACGCGGTGGTGGATCGCCTGGTCGGAGAGTGGGGCGTCGGTTACCTGAAGCTCGACCACAACATCAACCCCGGCTCCGGCACCAGCGCGGGTCCCGGGGAGAGCCCTGCCGACGGCCTGCTCGGGCACAACCGCGCGCATCTCGACTGGCTCGACGGCGTCCTGGACCGCCATCCGCACCTGGTGCTGGAGAACTGCGCTTCCGGCGGGATGCGCATCGACCACGCGTTGCTGTCGCGGTTGCAGCTGCAGTCCACCAGCGACCAGCAGAACTTCGACCGCTACGCACCGATCGCGGCCTCCGCGCCGACGACGATGACGCCGGAACAGGCAGCGGTGTGGGCGTATCCGCAGCCGGAGGACTCGCTCGACGAGGTCGCCTTCACCATGGCGAGCGCCCTGCTCGGCCGGATCCACCTGTCCGGGAAGATCGCCGAGCTGGCGCCGGAGGCCAGTGCGCTCGTCCGCGAGGCGCTGACCGTCTACAAGGCGATCCGCGGTGATCTGCCGTGGGCGGTACCGGCCTGGCCACTCGGGCTGCCCGCGTGGGACGACCCGTGGCTGGCCCTCGCCATGAGCACTTCGTCCACGACCTACCTGACCGTCTGGCGCCGCCCCGGTGGTGAGGACACCACCACCCTGCCGTTGCCGGTTCTGTCCGGTGTGGACGTAGGGGTGGAACGGCTCTACCCGGCTGCAAGTGCGGCGGTCGCGCAGTGGCGGCCCGGCACCGCCGAACTCGCGGTGACGCTGCCCGCGGCGCCCTCCGCCGTGCTGTACCGGCTCACGACCAGAGGAGTTGACCGGTGACGACCCCGGTGATCCCCGGAATGCATCCCGACCCGAGCGTGTGCCGGGTGGGGGAGGACTACTACCTGGTGTGCTCCAGTTTCGAGTACTTCCCCGGCATCCCGGTGTTCCACAGCCGCGACCTGGTGAACTGGACACAGATCGGCAACGCGCTGGACCGGACGAGCCAGCTGCTGCTGACCGCGGAAACACCGTCGTCGGCGGGAATCTACGCGCCGACGCTGCGTCACCACGACGGCCGGTTCCATCTGATCGTCACGAGCGTGAGCCACGGCGGCGGCAACATGGTCTTCACCGCCACCGCCACCGACCCGGCGGGGCCGTGGTCCGACCCGATCATGTTGCCCGACGTCCACGGCATCGACCCGGACCTCGCCTGGGACGACGAGGGCAACTGCTGGTGCACGATGGCGGGGGTGCACCAGTACCGCATCGACCTGGCCACCGGTGAGGTCCTCGGTGCGTCGCAACGGCTCTGGTCGGGCACGGAGCGGGCGAAGGCCCCGGAGGCGCCGCACCTGTACCGGATCGGCGAGCACTGGTACCTGCTGATCGCGGAAGGCGGCACCGAACGGGGCCACGCCGTCTCGGTCGCCCGCGGCCCGGCGCCGGACGGCCCGTTCGAACCCTGCCCGGCCAACCCGATCCTGACCCACCGCAGCACCTACGAGCCCGTCCAGAACACCGGCCACGCCGACCTGGTGCAGGGCCCGGACGGGTCGTGGTGGATGGTGCTGCTCGGCGTGCGGCCGGGCGGCGGCACACCCGGCTGGCACGTGCTCGGCCGTGAGACCTTCCTGGCGCCGGTGACCTGGGTCGACGGCTGGCCGGTGGCCGGCCCGCTGACGGTCACACCCCCGTGGCCGCTGCAGCCCGTGCCCGCCGAGCCGGTGCGGGACGACTTCGACCAGAGCGAGCTGCGGCCGCAGTGGGTGTCCACGCGCAACCGTTCCGAGGAGCACTGCACGACCAAGGATCGGGCGGGGTGGCTGACCCTGCACGCCCGCGGGTCCGGTCTGGACGATCCGGACGTCGTGTTCGTCGGCCGGCGTCAGCAGCACCTGTCGTGCCGCGCCAGGACCCTGGTCGATCCGTCGTCGGGAAGCGGTGGCCTGGCGGTCCGGTTCGACGAGGAACACCACTACGAGATCGAGGTGGCGTCCGGAGAGGTGCGGGTGCTCGCCCGGATCGGTCCGCTGCGGACGGTGGTGGCGTCCCGGCCCGCGCCGGAAGGGCCGCTGGTTCTCGGTGTCCAGGTGGACGAGGCGAAGGAGCTGCGGGACGCGCGTTCCGGCCCGGACACCATCTCCCTCGGCGTCGAGGAACCCGGCGGCACGTTCACCGTGCTCGCGACGCTCGACGGCCGGTACCTCTCCACGGAGGTCGCCGGCGGCTTCACCGGTCGCGTCATCGGCGTCTACGCCGCGACCGGCACCGTCCACTTCGACTGGTTCGACTACGAACCGCTCGGCGACTGATTCGCCGACCCGGTTCTCCTCACACGTTGTGCGCGGTCATGCCGGCGGCCGCGGTTTTTCATCTCTGCCATCGTCGTCTGAGATTGTGGGGCCCTTCATGTACACATCAATCGGTAGAACAACACGCCGCCGGATCGGTGCGGTCGTGGCCGCGGTCACGACCGTCGCCGCGAGCCTGACGGTGGCGACGGCGAACCAGGCCGTCGCCGCGGAGGCCGGTTGCAAGGTCACCTACACCGTGAGCGGGCAGTGGGAGGGCGGGTTCAAGGCGGACGTGGCCGTGACCAACCTCGGCGCCGCTGTCGACGGGTGGAAGCTGAGCTGGGAGTGGCCGTCCGGCCAGCAGGCCGGGAACGCCTGGAACGCGAAGGTCACCGAGACCGACGGAGTGGTCACCGCCACGAACACCGGTCACAACGCCAAGATCGCCTCGCAGGCCACGGTGAAGTTCGGCTTCATGGGCACCTGGGACCACGCCAACACGGCGCCGCTGGCGTTCTCGCTCAACGGTGTCACGTGCGTCCACGGCGGTCCGAGCCGCACCGCGATGGAGCACACCGCGGCGATGCAGCCGGGGTGGAACCTCGGCAACACGCTCGACGCCACCGGTCCGGACGAGACGTCGTGGGGCAACCCGCGCGTCACGGAGGCGTTGCTGGACAACGTGAAGGCGCAGGGCTTCAAGAGCGTCCGCATCCCGGTCACGTGGAGTGCACACCTGGCTCCGGACGGCACGATCGAGGCGGAGTACCTCGCGCGCGTCAAGGAGGTCGTGCGCTGGGCGTTGGCACGCGATCTGTACATCATGCTCAACATCCATCACGACTCGTGGCTGTGGATGTCGAAGATGCCGACCGAGCACGACAGCGTGCTCAACAGGTTCAACAAGATGTGGACGCAGCTGGCGGGTGCCTTCACCGAGTTCGGGCCCAAGCTGACGTTCGAGAGCTGGAACGAGCCGCAGTTCGCGGGGAGCACGGGCAAGCCGCAGGAGATCGCGCTCAACGCCGAGCTGAACGCCTCGTTCCACGACATCGTGCGCCGGTCGGGCGGCAACAACGCCACCCGCCTGCTGGTCCTGCCGACCCTGCACACGTCGTCCGAACAGCAGTACATCGACCCGCTCGTGGAGCAGATCCGCGGGTTGAACGACCCCAACCTGATCGCGACCGTGCACTCCTACGGCTACTGGCCCTTCAGCGTGAACGTCGCGGGCGGCATGCGTTATGACGCCACCGCCCAGCAGTTCGACACCGACTCGTTCGACCGCGTGCACAACAGCTTCATCGCGCGGGGAATCCCGGTGATCCTCGGTGAGTACGGGCTGCTCGGGTTCGACCGGCACACCGGCACCGTCGAGCAGGGCGAGAAGCTGAAGTTCTTCGAGTACGTCGGCCACTACGCCCGTGCCAAGAAGATCACCACCATGCTGTGGGACAACGGCCAGCACTTCGACCGCACCATGTTCCAGTGGAAGGACCCCGAGCTCTACGCGCACATCAAGTCGAGCTGGACCACCCGCTCCGGCACGGCCTACACCGACCAGGTGTTCAACGCGAAGCAGAGCCCGATCAGCGCGAAGACGATCAAGCTCAACCTCAACGGCACGTCGTTCTCGGGGCTGTACAACGGAAACATCGCCCTGACTCGCGGCCGCGACTACACGATCGACGGTGACCAGCTCACCCTGACCGCCGCGGCGCTGACCAGGCTGAGCGGCTCGCGGACGTACGGCGTCAACGCGGTGCTGACGGCCCGCTTCTCACAGGGCGTGCCGTGGCGGTTCTACGTCATCACCTACGACACGCCGGTGCTGTCCAACGTCACGGGCACGACGGACAAGTTCGAGATCCCGACGAACTTCCGCGGCGACCAGCTCGCCATGTTGGAGGCCAAGTACGACGACGGCACCTTCGCCGGGCCGCACGACTGGACCGCCTTCAAGGAGTTCGACAAGGCGTTCGCGCCCAACTACACCGACCGCCTGACCGCCCTGAAGGCGGAGTTCTTCACCAACGTGAAGGACGGCCAGCGGGTGACGCTCACGTTCCACTACTGGAGCGGCGCCAAGGTCAACTACTACATCAGCAAGTCGGGTAGCGCGGTCACCGGTACGACCGCCTGATCAGTCCATTGCGGACCAGAACCGCCGAAGGCCGTGACGGTCTTCGGCGGTTCGGCGTTTGGCCGCTGTGGTTCCCTCTGTGGCCGCGTCGGCCATCGTTCGCCCCTCTTCAGTGCGGGATGTGGCACACCGTCATGTCGCCTCGGCCCCGAGCTCCTCGGCGACCGCGGTGAGGTACCGCAGGATGATGGGCGCGATCGTCGCGGACGTGCTGCGGTTGGTCGTGCCGGCGGTGGCCTGCGCCGGGTCGGCGGACATCGCACCCATCCTCTGGTCATCCAGGGACAGAACGCAGATCGTGCCCGTCACCCGATGGCCGGAACAGCCGTACCGCTGTCGTCGGCGGTTGTTCGTGAAGTCTCGGAATCCTTTTGGCAGGCATCGGAAGAAGTTCACCGATCGGCGGTGGCGCCGTCTCGCCGATCTTCGTTGCTTTGTGTACACGGTGTTGTCATGTCCATGATATATGAAAGCTTCTCGTGTTGTTCTAACGTCGCGGCGTCGTGCTCGAACTCGAGTCAGGAGCCGTGCAGGTGGTCCGGTTGACCAGATTTGTCGCTGTTGCTGCTTTGTGGGCCACATGCGGGCTGACCGCGGCCGCAGTCCCGGCCTCGGCCGCACCGCCGTCCAGCGGGACGTTCTCCGTGCTGAGCCTCAACGTGGCCGGACTGCCGGAAGGGCTGTCCAGCGGCAATCCGCAGGCGAACACGCCGATCATCGGCCAGCGGATCAGGCCGTACGACATCGTGCACGTGCAGGAGGACTTCAACTACCACGCGTCGCTCTACGCCAACAACACGCACCCGTTCCGCACACCCACCAGCGGCGGTGTCCCGTTCGGCGACGGGCTCAACACGCTGGCCAACCACCCGTACTCCGACCTCACCCGCGACAAGTGGGACAAGTGCAACGGCACGGACTGCTTGACCCCCAAGGGGTTCACGTGGTCGCGGATCCGGATCGCCGAGGGCGTGCTGATCGACTTCTACAACGTGCACTCGAACGCGGGTGACAACGAGGCCGACCTGGCCGCCAGGCGGGCCAACATCAGCGAGCTGTCCCGGTTCATCACCGCCAACTCGGCGGGCAACGCGGTGGTGGTCGCCGGCGACACCAACACCCGCTACACCCGCACCGGCGACAACATCCGGGAGCTGGTCTCCGCCAACGGGCTGACCGACGCCTGGGTGCAGGAGGAACGGGGCGGTGTGCCGCCGGCCGCCGGCAGCCCGACAGTAGGCTGCAACGATCAGAACGTCAGCGACGCCTGCGAGGTCGTCGACAAGATCCTCTTCCGCGGGAACAGGTACATCACGCTGGATCTGACCCGGTACGGCAACGAGAACGCTGCCTTCCGCACGGCCGACAACAAGATGCTGTCCGACCACTACCCGATCGCGGCGGACTTCCGATGGACGCTGAACCCCGCCCTGTCGCTCAGCGACGCGTGGGGCGGACCGCACGGCAGCCCGTTCACCGATGTCGCCACGGTTCCGCTGGCGCAGCGGGTCACCGCCGTCAGCCTCCGCGCGGGCTCACGCGTCGACCAGGTCGGGATCACGCTCGCTGACGGCACTGCGTACAGCCACGGCGGTGGCGGGGGAACGGCGCAACAGCTGACGTTGTCACCGGGTGAGCACCTGACGTCGGTGACCCTCCACTCCGGACAGTACAACGGGCACACCAGGATCTTCTTCGCCCGCTTCACGACGAACACCGGCCGGACGCTGTCCGGTGGCACTGAGACGCCGAACGCGGTCACGTACACCGCGCCCGCCGGTTTCCAGATCGCCGGTTTCCACGGGCGCTCCGGCAACGAGGTCGACTCGCTCGGCGTCGTCTTCACCAGGGTCGCGTGATGGCGGGGCAGACCGATCGGCGCGGGTTCCTGATCGGCACCGGGCTCGTGGCCGGTGCGGCGCTCGGCAGCAGCCCCGCCCGGGCGCACGCCGAGCGCGACGGCTACACGTGGCTCGCCGGTGACCACCACATCCACAGCCAGTACAGCAACGACGCCATGTACCCGGTGGCGACGCAGGTCGAGCGCGCGGCGCGGCACGGCCTGAGCTGGTTGACGATCACCGACCACGGCAACGTCCCGTTCGCGAAGTACAGCGTCGCGCCGTTGGTGGCCGACATCGTGGCGGCGCGGCAGAAGTACGAGGACATGCTGGTGTTCACCGGGCTGGAGTGGAACATCCCGGCCGGTGAGCACACCACGCTGATGCTCGCACCAGGCCGGAACGAGGGCAGCCTGCTGCAGGAGTTCGTCACCCGGTTCGACGCGCGGGTGAACGGCACCCGCGACGGCACCCCCGCCAACGAGGCGATCGCGGTGCAGGCGTTGAAGTTCCTGCGGGACGCGGTGGCGACCGGCAGGATCGCCGACGCGCTCGTGCTGCCCAACCACCCGTCCCGGCTGGGCATCAACTCACCGATGGAGACCCGTACCTGGCGTGACACCGCGCCCGGCATCGTGATCGGCATGGAGGGCGCGCCCGGCCATCAGGCGGCCGGCCTGCCCGCACCGGGTATGGCGCGCGGCCGCGGGTTGTACGACTCGGCGCCGGGCAAGTTCTCCTTCCCCGGTTACCCGGCCGAGAGCTACCGCACGTGGGGTGGCTTCGACTGGACGACCGCCACGGTGGGCGGCTTCTGGGACAGCCTGCTCGCCGAGGGCAAACCGTGGTGGATCACCACCACCTCGGACGGCCACCAGGGCTGCGGGGACTGGATGAAGAACCCGGTGGACCGCCTCGACCAGCAGGGCTACGACGACATCCCGTACGACAGCGCCGGGCGGACGTTCACCAGCACCGGCCGCTTCCCGGACCCGGTCAACGCGGGCCGCCCGATCGTCGAGTACAGCTCGTTCCCGCCCGGCGCCTACAACAAGACCTGGGTCGGCGTCACCGGCCGCGGACACCGCGAGGTGATGCGGGCGATGCGGGCCGGCCGGATGTGGGTCTGCTTCGGCGATCTCGTGGCGGGTCTCGACGTGCGGCTGCGCCCGCGCGGGTCGCGCGGGCCGGGGGTGTCGATGGGCGGCACGCTGCGCGCCTGCCGAGGCGACGTGGTCGAGGTGGTGGTCCGGATCGACCTGGCAGACCGCCCGAACTTCGCGGGTTTCGTGCCGAAGCTGGCGCGCGTCGACCTTATCGTCGGCGCGGTCACCGGCCCCGCCACCGACCCGTCATTGCTGCGCGCCCCGCAGACGAAGGTCGCGAGGTCGTGGGACGTCCGGGAACGTTCCGGCACCGTCGAGCTGGTCCACCGGATCACCGTCGACGGACCGTTCTACGTGCGGGTCAGGGGCACCGACGGCAAGCGCGTCGCACCCGGTTACCACGGCGCGGACGTGGATCCGGCCGGTCCGGCGATCGACGTCGCAGGCAAGTCGGACCCGTGGGAAGACCTGTGGTGCTACTCGAATCCGGTCTTCGCCGCGGTCCAGCGCTGAGCAGGCGACGGGTACCGCGCCGGGGGAGTGGTGTGGCGCGGTACCCGTCTGTGCCGCGGGCGGGATCAGGGGTTTCCGGTCCTGCGGCGGTCAGCCACGCGCGTGCCCGATGAGCGGGAGCCGCAGCCGCAGCTGGTACCCGCCGTCCGGTGTCGGTCCCGTGTGGAGCTTCCCCTTGAGCAGCGTTGCTCGCTCCTGCAGCCCGACGAGCCCGTGCCGTGCGCTGGGCAGCGCGAGATGCGGCCTGGTGGGCGGGGTGTTGGTCACGGTGACGGTCAGGTCGGTGTCGTCGTGGCTGATGTCGATGGTGGCGCTGGCGCCGGGTGCGTGCTTGCGCACATTGGTCAACGCCTCCTGGATGGTGCGGTAGATGGCGCGCTGCACAGGCGGCTCGAGGCCGTCCGGGGCGTCGCTGACCAGTCGTGCGTCGATCGCGCTGTTGTCGATGAGCCGTGCCAGGTCGGTGAGTGTGGGCTGTGGGGTGAGCTCCGTGGCCGGTGTGCCGGAGGCGCGCAGGAGGTTCACCATGTGGCGCAGTTCGTCGAGGGTGTTGACCGACAGCTGGCGGACGTTCTCGGCTGCTTGTCTGGCGGTGGGGTCCGTGGTGCTGACCTTGAGCGCTCCTGCTTGTACGGCGATCAGGCTCACCTGGTGGGAGACGACGTCGTGCATCTCGCGGGCGAGCTGGTTGCGTTCTCTGGCCAGGATGGCCTCGGCGTCGAGGCGCCGTTCGTGTTCTCGTGCTTGTTCGACCTCGTCGAGCTTCAGCGCCAGTTCGCGCTGGCTGCGCAGGAACTGGCCGAGCAGGATCGGGGCAGCCGCCGGCATCGTGAAGTAGATGAGGCCGAGCATCGCGTCGGTGTCCCAGAACTGCGGCGCGACCTCGACCAGCGGGAAAGCGGCGATCCCCGCCGCGACCAGCCAGCAGGCCGTGAGCAGCCACCAGCTGCGATACCGGGAGGACACCGTGTAGAGGGCGACGAGCGTCGCCACGATCGCGCCGGGGAACACTACCGCGGGCAGGGTGGCCACCAGGGCGGGGACCGGCCAGCGGTCGCGCACCAGGATCGCGAGCACGGCGAGCACCACCGTGGCGGTCGCGACCGGCGACGGTTCGGGGATCACGTTCAGCAGTGCCTCGGCCGCGGCGATCAGGATCACCAGGGAGTCGATGAGCCTGGGCGGAACCTTCGGAGTCATGCCCGCCCGTCCTCGAGCAGTCCCGCGCGCTGGGCGACCAGCGCCGCCTGGACCCTGCTGCCGACGCGGAGTTTGGTGAGGATGGCGCTGACGTGGTCCTTCACCGTGCCGACGCTGACGTGGATGCGGGATCCGATGTCGGTGTTGGACAGTCCCTCTGCGATCAGCACGAGCACCGCGCGTTCGCGTTCGGTCAGCGAGCCGACCTGTTGGGAGGCTTCGGAGCCAGCGCCGGAGCCGAGGTAGCCGTCGACGACCGTGCGGGTGACCTTGGGGGAGAGCACCACGCCGCCGCTGGCGACGGTGCGGACCATCTGGGCGAGCTGTTCGGGGCCGGTGTCCTTGAGGATGAACCCGGCCGCGCCCGATCGCAGGGCCGTGGCGATGTACTCGTCGGAGTCGAACGTGGTGAGCATGGCGACGACGGGCGGGGATTTCAGGCCCTGCAACTGGCGGAGGACGGTGAGCCCGTCCACGTCCGGCATCCGGATGTCGAGCAGCACGACATCGGGCTGGTGCAGGCTCACCTCGCGCACGGCCTGCGCACCGGTCGGCGTCGCCACGACCTCGATGTCCCCTGCCGCCTGGAGGATGAGACGGAAACCGGTCCGCACCAGCTCCTCGTCGTCCACGACGACAACCCGGATCATGTCACGCTCCTCAGTGGATGCCGCACGCGCTCAGTCTGGCCAACACCGCTGCGGGACTGCCATCCGGAACCTGGCAGGCAGCGTCCGCCGACTGGCCGGTTCTCACCATCCGGGCGGCGGGGGTCAGCCTACGGTAGTTAAACCTTCAACTACATGTCGGAGAGCAAGCAACCGGCTTCGCTGCCGTTCGACGACAACTGTCGAACGGCATCGACTTCATTTTCGACGAGCTTCGACGCGCTGCTGAGGATTTGGGCGAAAACGTTGTGGCACAACGTTCTTCACGGTGTCGCGCAAGTGGGCTACCGTCCCGTTGAGAACGTTTCCAGGAACGCGAAAGTCCACAGTGGACAAGAGGGAGCCGAGGGTGCACCGGTCAACGACGACGGCAGCTGCCGTCCTCGCCGCCGCGCTGACGGCGGTTGTCACGTTCAGCGGCGCGCCCGAGGCGGAAGCCGCCACCGGGTGCCGGGTCGACTACAGGGTGACCGACGAGTGGCAGGGAGGCTTCATCGCCTCCGTGGACGTCACGAACCTCGGCGACGCGGTCACCGGCTGGCAGCTGACCTGGTCGTACGGCGGCGGCCAGACGGTCACGCAGATCTGGAACGGGACGGTGCGCCAGTCCGGCGCCCAGGTCGCCGTCGACAACGTCAGCTACAACGGCTCTCTCGGCACCGGTGCGACCGCGGGCTTCGGCTTCGTCGCGAACGGCCCGACCACCCCGGTTCCGGCGAGCTTCGCACTGAACGGCACGGCGTGCACGGGTTCGGCGCCGGCACCGGACGTCCTGGCCCAGGCGCACACCGCCGGCCGGGTCACGAAGTCCGGTCAGTACTCCTGGCCGGGCATCTACTTCGAGGGCAGGTTCCGCGGCACCGGTGTCGGGATCGCGCTCAACGACTCGGTCAACGAGTTCGACGTGCAGATCGACGGGCGAACCGTCGCCACGCTGCTGAAGCCGGGCAGGACCACGCACTGGGTGAACAACCTCAGCAACGCCGAGCACACCGTCCGGCTGGTCAAGCGAACCGAAAGCCCGTGGACGACGGCAGGGGAGTTCGGCGGGTTCGTCGCAGCGAGCGGCGGCGAGATCCTCACCAAGCCCGCGGCGCGGACCCGGCAGATCGAGTTCATCGGCGACTCGCTGACCGCGGGCTACGGAAACCTGTCCACGACCCGCGACTGCTCGGCCAACGGCGGCGTCGACCGCAACACCAACACCGACCTGAGCTTCGGTGCGCTCACCGCCCGTTCGCTCAACGCCGACTACCAGGTCAACGCCTTCTCCGGCCGTGGCATGGTCCGCAACTACAACGGCGGTCAGGCGGGCACGAGCTACCGCACCTACTACGACAGGGCGTTGCTCAACGTCGACGGTGACGTGTGGCAGAACCCCGGCACGTGGCACCCGCAGCTGGTCGTGGTCGGCCTGGGCACCAACGACTTCTCCACCGCGCTCAACCCCGGCGAGCAGTGGCCGACCCAGCAGAGCCTCGTCACCGCCTACAAGGCCGCCTACCAGGAGTTCCTGAACAAGCTGAGGACTCGTTACGGCTCAGGCACGACGATCCTCGTGGGCGTGCCGCAGGCGTCGGGGACGTTCGCCGACGCGGCCCGTCAGGTCGTGGAGGAACGGGGCGACAGCCGGATCCGCTACTGGAACTTCGGCGACCTCGCGCTGGACATGGTCGGCTGCGACTGGCACTTCTCGCAGCGCGACCACCAGCTCATCTCCGGACGGCTCGGCAACGTCATCGCAGGGTTGAACCTGGCCTGGTGAACCGCGTCAGTGCCCGGCGAACTGCAGGCTGGTGGCCTGCAGTTCGCCGGGCTTGACGGGCAGGGGGTCGACGAGCAGTCGCTCGCCGTAGATGTCGGTGACCGCGATGGCGCCGCCGCAGCCGGCCCCCTTCTCGGACAGGAAGTAGTTGTACTCGGTGCGGCCGAGCGCCTGCCACTTCCCACCCACCTGGACTTCCAGCCTTGCCACCGGATTGCGGTGGTCGACGACCTGGATGCCGCACCACCACTGGCTGGAGCCGGTCTTGTAGCGCACGGAGATGTTCTTCGTCAGCGGCGGGCTCACCAGCGTCCAGGTGATCGGGATCTCGCCCGTGACGGGCGGCGCCAGCATGGCGAACGCCTCCGCGCTCAGATCGAGCTGCCCCACCCGGCACGGCGCCGGGCACAGGTTGGTGATTCGCACCGTGATGCTCTTGCCGTTGTTCGCGCGCACGAGGACGTAGGCGCCGCAGGCCTGTGAGTTCTCGTAGTCGGACCAGTTCATCGCGGCGGTCAGCGGATCGGGGCCGGGGTCGTACGAGCACGCGCCGCCGCCGTCGGAGTCGTAGAACGTCGCCACGCCGGTGCGCTGAGTCCCCGGCTTGATCTTCCCGGCCAGCGGGGTGCCGGCGGGCGTGGACGGGGCCGTGGTGGTCGTGGTTGTGGTCGTGGGTGCCGATGTCGCGCTCGGCATCGACGTCGCCTCTCCCACCGAGGGTGGACTGGTCGTCACGGCGGCGGCGACGGCATCACCCGGGATGCCTTGCGGATCGCGCAACGCGATCGCGCCGGCTCCGGCCACCACGAGCAACGCGAGCACTGCGGCCAGCGGCCACCTTCTTGACAACTCAACCCCTGGACAAGACAAGACGTTGACAACGACCGGCGCATCCTAGTCGTAAGACTCCGCATCATCGAGCCGGGCTTTCGGCTCGTGGCAACGAAATCTCGTTCTTTTCCGAATATTTCCCGCGTGCTTCGGAAGCGTGGCAAGGGGCCAATCTGCTATCTGGGAGCGTTCCCAGGATTCCACTCGAAGGGAGCAGTAAGAGGGGCTGGTGGACGAATGGTTGTTGCACTGAACCGCCCAAAGTGCTGGGACCAAAGGGGTAGCGGTGACTACACCGGTCCCCGGTTGGCCGATATGACCCACGTTACAGTGCCGTGAACTCTGGGAGCGCTCCCAGTTGTCGAGAGGGTGGCGGCATGACTCGACGAACAACGGCACTGATGGCTGCGGCGGTGATGGCGGCCGGCGGGGTACCCGCGATGGCGGCACCGGCTGCGGTTGCCTGCACCGTCAGCTATCAGGTCACCAACGAGTGGAACAACGGATTCGGCGCCAGCGTGTCGATCCGCAACGACGGCGACGCGCTGAACGGCTGGAACCTCACCTGGACGTTCCCTGACGGGCAACGCGTCACCCAGGGCTGGAACGGCAACTTCTCCCAGACCGGGGCCGTGGTCACCGTGACCAACCCCGACTGGGCACGCACGATCCCGGCCGGTGGTTCGGCACAGGTCGGTTTCAACGGCAGCAAGGGTGCGACCAACCGGCCACCGACGGACTTCGCGGTGAACGGCGTGGCGTGCACCGGTCCCAACAAGGCGCCCACGGTCGCGCTCACCGCGCCGACCGGGGGCAGCACCTACACCCTGCCGGCGCAGATCCCGCTGGCGGCGACCGCGCAGGACGACGGCACGGTGGCGAAGGTCGACTTCTACGCCGGTGACCAGTTGATCGCGACCGACACCAGCGCGCCGTACACCGGCACGTGGACGTCACCGACACCGGGCGATCACCCCATCACCGCGCGGGCGACCGACGACCGCGGGCTGGTGGGCAGTTCGGCGCCGGCGATGGTCAAGGTCCTCGCGGGACCCGCGGTGCTGGCATCACCGAGCACGGTCTCGGTCAAGCAGGGGCAGACGGCCACGTTCGACGTCTCCCTGGCCACGGCGCCGAGCCAGCCGGTCACCGTCACGATCGCGGGCACCGGCAGTGCGGATCTGACGGCGACGCCGACGACGCTCACCTTCTCCGGTACGGCGAAGCAGACGGTGACGGTGCGGTCGGCGAACAACGGCGGCGAGCTCGCGACCGCGACGTTCACCGCGTCGGCGCCGGGGCACAGCCCGGCGACCGTCACGGTCAAGGAGATCGACCCGTCCACTTCGGACTTCAACAAGGCGTTCCTCGACCAGTACAACAAGATCAAGGATCCGGCGAGCGGCTACTTCCGCAAGTTCGGCGACCTGCTCGTGCCGTACCACTCGGTGGAGACGCTGATGGTGGAGGCACCCGACCACGGTCACCAGACGACGTCGGAGGCGTTCAGCTACTACCTGTGGCTGGAAGCGAGCTACGGTCGCGTGTCCGGTGACTGGGCGCCGTTCAAGTCCGCGTGGGCCTCGATGGAGAAGTTCATCATCCCGGCGAAGGCCGACCAGCCGACGAACGACTCGTACAACGCGTCGAAGCCGGCGACCTACGCTCCCGAGCACCCGCGCATGGACCGCTACCCGGCGGTGCTGGACAGCAGCATCCCGGTCGGCTCCGACCCGATCGCGGCCGAGCTGAAGGCCGCGTACGGCAACTCGGACATCTACGGCATGCACTGGTTGATCGACGTCGACAACACCTACGGTTTCGGCCGCTGCGGCGACGGCACCACGGCACCGTCGTACATCAACACCTATCAGCGCGGGTCGTCGGAGTCGGTGTGGGAGACCATCCCGCAGCCGTCCTGCGACACGTTCAAGCACGGTGGCCCGAACGGCTTCCTGGACCTGTTCACCAAGGACGCCTCCTACGCCAAGCAGTGGAAGTACACCAACGCGCCGGACGCGGACGCCCGCGCGGTGCAGGTGGCGCTGCTCGCGCAGGAATGGGCGAACGCGCAGGGCAAGGGAGCCCAGATCGCGCCCGAGATCGGCAAGGCCGCGAAGATGGGCGACTACCTGCGGTACGCCATGTTCGACAAGTACTTCAAGCGCATCGGCAACTGCTCCAGCCCCAGCTCCTGCCCCGGCGGAACCGGCAAGAGCAGCGCGCACTACCTGATGTCCTGGTACTACGCCTGGGGTGGCGCGTACGACACCTCGGCCGGCTGGGCGTGGCGCATCGGTGACGGTGCCTCGCACCAGGGCTACCAGAACCCGTTGGCAGCACACGCTCTCGCCAACGTGCCCGCGCTCAAGCCGTTGTCCGCCACCGGGCAGCAGGACTGGGCGACGAGCCTGAACAGGCAGCTCGAGATGCTGCAGTGGCTGCAGTCGGCCGACGGCGGCATCGCCGGTGGCGTCACGAACAGCTGGGAAGGCCAGTACGCCGCGCCTCCCGCGGGCACGCCGACGTTCTACGGCATGTACTACGACGCCCACCCCGTGTGGCGCGATCCGCCGTCGAACCGCTGGTTCGGTTTCCAGGTGTGGGGTCTCGAGCGCACGGCGGCGTTGTACAGGCTGACCGGTGACGCCCGTGCCAAGAAGATCCTCGACAAGTGGGTGCCGTGGGCGATCGCGAACACCACCACCGGTACCAACTTCCAGATCCCCGCGGACATGGAGTGGACCGGCGCGCCCGACACGTGGAACGCCACCAACCCCGGCGCGAACGCGAACCTGCGGGTCCGCGTGCTCAACCGCAACCAGGACGTCGGCATCGCCGCGTCGCTGGCCAAGGTGCTGCTGAACTACGCGGCGAGGTCGGGCCACGCGGCGGCGAAGACCACCGGCGAAGGGCTGCTGACGTCGTTGCTGGCGCATCAGGACAGCCTCGGCATCGCCACGCCGGAGACGCGCGCGGACTACAACCGGTTCGACGACGTCTACAACGCGTCGAACGGTGAGGGTCCGTACGTGCCGCCGGGCTGGACCGGGAAGATGCCGAACGGCGACCAGATCGGCCAGGGCTCGTCGTTCCTGTCCATGCGGTCGATGTTCCGCAACGACCCGCAGTGGCCGAAGGTCCAGTCCTATCTGGACGGTGGGCCCGCACCGACGTTCACCTACCACCGGTTCTGGGCCCAGGCGGAGATCGCCACCGCCTTCGCCCTGCACGCCGAGATCTTCGGGTGAGGAGTACCGAGATGAGAAAACCAATCGCACTCCTGGCGATCGCCGCGGCGGTCGGCGCGCTCCTCGTGCAGACCAGTGCCCCCGCGCTCGCGCACGGTTCGATGGTCTGGCCCGGTAGCCGCACGTACCTGTGCTACCAGGACGGCCGCGCGGGCAGCGGCGGCGGCGACCTGCAACCGACCAACCCGGCGTGCGTCGCCGCGGTGGCCCAGGGCGGGAAGCAGCCGCTGTGGGACTGGTACGGCAACCTGATCAGCAACGCGGCCGGCCGGCACCGGGAGATCATCCCCGACGGCGACCTGTGCGGCCCGACCACGAAGTACGACGCCTACAACCAGCCGCGGGCCGACTGGCCGGTGACCCAGCTGACGGCGAACGCCACCGTCACGTTGCGGTACAACGCGTGGGCGCCGCACCCCGGCACGTGGGAGCAGTACGTCACCAAGGACGGCTTCGACGTCACGAAGCCGCTCAAGTGGTCGGACCTGGAACCGGTGCCGTTCGACAAGATCACCAACCCGCCGCTGGGCAACGGCGAGTACAGCTGGCAGGCCAGGCTGCCCAACAAGTCGGGCCGGCACATCATCTACTCGCTCTGGCAGCGCTCGGACAGCCCCGAGGCGTTCTACAGCTGCTCGGACGTCGTGTTCGGCGGTGGCGTGCCGGACACCCAGCCGCCCACCGCTCCGGGCACGCCGGTCGCGTCCTCGGTCACCGGCAGCTCCGTGCGGCTGGACTGGCCGGCGTCGTCGGACAACTTCGGTGTGACGGAGTACAAGGTCTACCGCGGTGACCAGGTCGTGGCGACGTCGGCCACCAACTCGGCGACGGTCAGGGGACTGAGCTCGAACACCGAGTACACCTTCCGCGTCGTCGCGACCGACTCGGCGGGCAACGCCTCGCCGTCGTCGGCGGGCGTCACGGTGCGCACCGGCAGTGGTCCCGGCGCCTGCACGGTGACCTACACCAAGCCGAGCACCTGGAACGGTGGCTTCACGGCCAACGTGAAGATCGCCAACGGCAGCTCGGAGGCCGTGCGCGCGTGGGAGCTCGTCTGGGACTTCCCTGCCGGGCAGCGGTTGTCCCAGGCGTGGTCGTCGACGGTCACCGTCGCCGACGGGAAGGCCACGGCCAAGGGCGCGTCGTGGAACGCCGACATCGCCGCGGGCGGCACCGCGGAGTTCGGGTTCAACGCGACGACGACAGGGGCGGTGACGGACCCGGTGGGCTTCACGCTCAACGGTGTCTCCTGCGCCATCCCGTGATGAGGGTCCTCCTCGCCCTCTTCGTGGCCGGTTCGGTCGTGTGCGCCGTCTTGGTCGCACGCGCCGGACCGGCCCCGGACCCGGCCAAAGGCGTCGACGGGATCGCCGCCTGGCTGAACCAGGTCACCGGGGAATGCACCGACGTGCGCAAGGGCGAGGACTTCGCCGAGTTCGCGGGTCCGGTGCGGGCGAAGGTCTACGGGCCGTACATCGCGGAGTGGGGCACGTGCGTCAAACCGCCCTACGAACGACTGGGGCTGCTGGTGCTCCGGCCGGGACTCGAGGAGGGCTGGCGTGCGGCGCAGGCCCGCGGCGAGGTCAGGGGCGACCCGGACCTCGTGTTCGGTGACGGTTTCGCGATCACCGGCTCGACCGGCATGGAGCACCTCGGCCTGAAGAGACTCGAGTGCACGCCCACCGCGTGCTCGCTCATTCCGATCAAACACCATTGAGAGACAGGAGATCCGGAGCAATGAGGCTCAACGGACAGAGGCGGTGGGCCGCGGCGGGTGTCGTGGTCGCCACCGCCGTCGCGACGTTCGGGGTGGCGCTCAGCGCACCCGCGGGCGCCGCACCTGGCTGCCGTGTCGACTACACGGCGAACAACTGGGGCGGCGGCGGGTTCGGCGGCAAGGTGAAGATCACCAACCTGGGTGACGCCATGTCGAGCTGGACGCTGAAGTTCACCTTCCCCGGCACGCAGCGCGTGACCCAGGGCTGGAGCGCGAACTGGTCGCAGTCCGGTGCGAACGTGACGGCGACGAGCATGTCCTGGAACGGGAACCTCGGCACCGGTGCGTCGACCGAGATCGGTTTCAACGGCAGCTACTCCGGCACCAACACCGACCCGGCGTCGTTCTCGCTCAACGGCACGGTGTGCACGGGCGTGCAGCCGCCGACGAGCACGACCACCACCACCACCACCACCACCACGAGCGGCAACCCCAACCCGGGCACCCGCGTCGACAACCCCTACGTCGGCGCGAAGCAGTACATCAACCCGGACTGGTCGGCGAAGGCGGCCGCCGAGCCCGGTGGCAGCAGGGTCGCGAACCAGCCGACCGGTGTGTGGATGGACCGCATCGCGGCGATCACCGGCACGGTCGACTCCCGTGGCCTGGTCGGGCATCTGGACGAGGCGGTGCGCCAGGCGGCGGGCTCACCACTCGTGATCCAGCTCGTGATCTACAACCTGCCTGGGCGCGACTGCTCGGCACTCGCGTCGAACGGTGAGCTCAAGCCTCACGAGATCGACCGCTACAAGGCCGAGTACATCGACCCGATCGCGGCGATCCTCGCCAGGCCCGCGTACAAGGACCTGCGGATCGTCACCACGGTGGAGATCGACTCGTTGCCGAACCTGATCACCAACGTGTCGCCGCGCCCGACCGCCGTCGAGGCGTGTGACGTGATGAAGGCCAACGGCAACTACGTCACCGGTGTCGGTTACGCGCTCGCGAAGCTGGGCGCGGTCCCGAACGTCTACAACTACCTCGACATCGGCCACCACGGCTGGATCGGCTGGGACGACAACTTCGGCCCGACGGCCGAGCTGCTGTACCAGGCGGCCAACGCGTCCGGTAGCACGAAGGCGAACGTGCACGGGTTCATCGCCAACACCGCGAACTACGGTGCGCTGAAGGAGCAGCACTTCTCGATCAACGACTCCGTGGACGGCAAGTCGGTGCGCGAGTCGAAGTGGGTGGACTGGAACAGGTACGTCGACGAGCTGTCCTACGCGCAGGCGTTCCGGCAGCGCGCCGTGCAGGCGGGCTTCGACGCGAACGTCGGCATGCTGATCGACACCAGCCGAAACGGCTGGGGCGGTGCGGCCCGGCCGACCGGCCCCGGCCCGCGGACGAGCGTGGACGCCTACGTCAACGGTGGCAGGTTCGACCGGCGCATCCACCTCGGCAACTGGTGCAACCAGTCGGGTGCCGGGCTCGGCGAGCGGCCCAAGGCCGCTCCGGAGACGGGCATCGACGCGTACGTGTGGATGAAGCCGCCGGGCGAGTCCGACGGTGCCAGCAAGGAGATCCCGAACAACGAGGGCAAGGGCGCCGACAAGATGTGCGACCCGACGTACACCGGCAACATCCGCAACGGCAACAACATGTCGGGTGCGCTGCCGGACGCTCCGTTGTCCGGCAAGTGGTTCTCCGCGCAGTTCCAGGAGCTCATGCGCAACGCCTACCCGGCGCTGTGACGACCGAGCTGCTGTGAGGACAGGACTGCTGTGAACCGGTTCCCGCGCGAATTCCGTTCGCGCGGGAACCGCCCGCCGCCGTCGCGGCCGCACCCGCGACGGCGGCGCCTGGCAGTCGCACCGCACGACCCCCTGTGAAAGGTCACGCGCAATGTCCGAAGCCGCGATCGTCCACGCGCCCACCGCAACGGCTCGCCGGGACCTCGGCGTGTCCGCGGACGCGTTCCCGCTCGGCGCGGTGCAGCTGCTGCCCGGACCGTTCCAGGACAACACCTCCCACACGCACGCCCGGCTGAGGTTCCTCGACCCGGACCGGCTGCTGCACACCTTCCGCCGCAACGTCGGGCTGCCCTCCGAAGTCGTCCCCTGCGGGGGATGGGAGGCGCCGGCCAGTGAACTGCGCGGCCACTCGACCGGGCACGTGCTGACCGCGCTGGCGCAGGCGTTCGCGACCACCGGGGACCTCGCGTTCTCGGTCAGGGCGCACTACCTCGTCGAGCAGCTCGCGCTGTGCCAGGACCGGGCCAGGATCGCCGGGTACAGCACGGGTTACCTCTCGGCCTTCCCGGAGGGCTTCATCGGCAGGGTGGAGGCGCGAGAACCGGTTCGTGCGCCCTACTACACCCTGCACAAGATCATGGCAGGTCTTCTCGACGTGCACCTGCTCGTGGGCGGCACGCGCGCGTTGACCGTGCTCACGCGGATGGCGGCGTGGCTGGGATGGCGGGTCGGCAGGTTGTCGGCCACCCACCGGCAGAACGTGCTGGCCACCGAGTTCGGCGGGATGAACGAGGTGCTCGCGAACCTCTACCAGGTCACCGGCGACCCCGCGCATCTCACGACCGCGCGGTACTTCGACCACGCCGAGGTGTTCGACCCGCTCGCACGGGGCGGCGACGCGCTGGACGGCCACCACGCGCACACGCAGATCCCCAAGGCGCTCGGCGCGATCCGCGTGTACCACGCCACCGGCGAGACCCGCTACCGCGACATCGCCGCGAACCTGTGGAAGATCGTCGCTGAGCTGCCGGGTGACACGTGCCAGTGCGACACCTACAACCTGCTGAAGCTGACCCGGCAGCTGTTCCGCACCGACCCCGGCCAGACGAGGTACTTCGACCACTACGAGAAGGCGCTCCACCACCTGCTGGGCGGAATCAGCACGTACGGCAACGGCTACGACGACTTCACCTGCTGCCACGGCACCGGCATCGAGACCAGCACCAAGTACGGCGACAGCATCTACTTCCACGCCGGGAACGTCCTGTACGTCAACCTGTTCGTCCCGTCCGTGCTCCACTGGGCCGGCCGGGGCGTCTGGGTGCGCCAGGACACCACCTTCCCGGAGTCCGCCGGCACCAGGCTGACGATCACCGGCTCCGGCTGGATCGACCTGCGCGTGCGCGTCCCGTCCCGGGCGGCGGGCGCGGTGTTGCGGGTCAACGGCGTGGCGGAGAAGCCGGTCATCCCTGGGACTTACGCACGCGTGGACCGCCATTGGGTGAGCGGTGACGTCGTCGACCTGAGTCCGGAAACGTTGCACGACGAGCAGTTGGAGTGAAAGGAGGCGGTGTGGTCACCATCGCGGAGGTCGCGCGGCACGCGGGTGTTGCCCCCAGCACGGTTTCCTACGTGCTCACGGGCAAGCGGTCGATCTCGGCGGACACCAAGTCCAGGGTCCGGGAGAGCATCAGGTCACTCGGCTACCAGCCGCACGTGCACACCAGAGGGCTCGGCATCACGAGGACGAACGTCATCGGCCTGGTGCTGCCGCTGCGGGCGGGCACCTACGTGCCCGCGGTGATGCGGTTCGTCACCGCCGCCGTCACGACCGCGCGCAGATATGACATGGATCTGCTGCTGATGACCGCGGACGACGGCCTGCCTGCACTGCGCAGGGCCGCGAACAGCGCCCTGGTCGACGGTTTTCTGGTGCTGGACGTGGAGAAGGAGGACGCCAGGTTGCCGCTGCTGCGGCAGCTTTCCATCCCGTCCGTCCTCATCGGGCGGCCGGCGGCTGCGCGCGGCCTCACCTGCGTGGACCTCGACTTCGAGGCGGCGGGCGCGAAGTGCGTCGAGCACCTCGCGGATCTCGGTCACCGGTCCATCGGGTTCCTCGGCGCCCCGAGCGCGGTCTACCGGCGCACCACCGGCTTCGCCCACCGGGCGATGACCGGCTTCAGCGCGGCCGCGATGCGCCGGGGTGTCGCGGCGACGGCGCTGTCGGTCGAGGAGGACCACGACTCGGTGCTCAGAGCCACCGAGGTGCTGGTTCGCGCGCACCCGTCGATGACGGCGCTGGTGGTGCACAACGAGGCGGCGCTCGGCGGGATCACAGCGTGCCTGCGCGCGGCGGGACGGCACGTGCCCGGCGACATCGCCGTGGTCGCGATCTGCCCCGACGAGCTCGCAGAGCGGATGTCGCCGCCGCTCACCTCGGTGCGGCTGCCGGCGGAGGAGCTCGGCAGACACGCGGTGGAGCTCCTGGTCGCCAAGCTCGACGGCAGGCAACCACCACCGCTGGTGCTGCTGCCGCCCAAGCTGTCGCGGCGCGCGAGCACCCCGGATCCGGTCGATCACGCGCCGGCCGCGGTAAGGCAGTAGGTGGTGCGGGCGGTGGGGATC
Organism: Lentzea atacamensis; assembly: GCF_003269295.1. Classification (GTDB taxonomy): domain Bacteria; phylum Actinomycetota; class Actinomycetes; order Mycobacteriales; family Pseudonocardiaceae; genus Lentzea; species Lentzea atacamensis. The sequence continues at coordinate 433,344 of NZ_QLTT01000003.1, forward strand.
GCCGCCCGCACCACCCCGTCAGGCCTTCGCCCAGCGCTGGTCGGCACCGCCCGAACAGGTCGCCACCGTCACCGGGGCGTTGTTGCCGGTGCCGGTCGAGTTGAGGCAGAGTCCCGTTTGGACGCTGGTGATCGTGCCGTTGCTCGTGACGTTCCAGCTCTGGTTGGCGCCGCCGTGGCAGTCCCAGATCTGGACTCTGGCGCCGGAGCCCGCGTTGTTGGGCGCGTCCAGGCACTTGCCCGACACCCTCAGGGTCTGGCCGTTCTGGGTGAACTGCTGGTTTGCGTTGGTGTGGCAGTCCCACGTGATCAGCTGCGTGCCGTTGGCCGTGCCCGCGCCGACGACGTCCAGGCAACGCCCGGAGGCTTCGCCGCGCAGGCGGAACGTGGCCGGGTCAGGAGGCGTCGTGGTGGTGGTCGGACCCGGGTCGCTGGTGAACTGGCTGATGAACTTCCACGCCTCGCCGGAGGTCCAGGTTCGCCAGCCCTCGCCGCCGCCGTCGATCGGGCCTGGTGTGTGTCCGCCGTCGAACGCGGCCCAGACGACGGGATAGCCGGCTCGGCACCCGCTGTAGGCGGTGACGATGTGCGTGCGGCTGCCAGCGCTCGGTTCGCGCGGGTTCTGGGCCGTGCAGCCGTTGTTGCGCACGAACCTGTCACGGAGTCCGCGGCCGAGGCCGATGTTGAGCACGTTGTCGCTGATGCCGTGGATGCCGAGGTAGGCGATGGGCTGGTTGCCGCCGCTGCATCCGCTGAGTTCCGCGCCCGCGTAGACGACGACCGCGCGGAAGACGTTGGCGCGTGCACAGGCGATCGCGTACGACATGCCGCCGCCATAGCTGAACCCACCGGCGTAGCGCTGCGTGGTGTCGAGGCACAGGCCCGCGTCGAGCCGCCGGAGGATGTCGTCGACGAAGGTGAGGTCCTGCCCGCCGGGGTTGGCCCAGCCGTTGCCGTTGCCCTGCGGTGCGACGAAGATCGTGCCGTTGCCCGCGGCGTCGGACAGTCGCCGCAGCCCGTAGTACGACCAGTTGTAACCGTCGGACCCGCCGGAGTCGACGTCGTTCGCGGTGCCTCCACGCCAGTGGAAGCCGACGAACAACCGGTACTGACGGTTGGGATCGTAGTTGGGCGGCAGCCTCAGGATGAACGAGCGGTTCTGGCCGCCGCTGCTGATGGTGTGCTGTCCGCTGTTCAGGGCGGGTGGCTTGCCGCATCCGGCAGTCGCCGCGGTCGTGCCGACATGACCGTCGGGGGTCGTGCCGCCGAGCGCGATGCCCGCCGCGCCGAGGGCCACCACGGCGCCGGCGGCGATCATCGCGATCACGGTTCTAGGCCTGATCATGGCACCGCCCCTTGTGCTGGTGGAACATCGTTGTCCCTTCCGTCCGTCACGGTGGTCGCGGTGGGAACCGCTTCGCCGCGAGCGGGTGATGGCGGCCGCGCGACCGCCATCACCCGATCTCCTGCTAGGCCTTCGCCCAGCGCTGGTTGGCGCCGCCCGAGCAGGTGGCCACGGTGACGGCCGCGCCGTTGGCGGTGCCGCCGGAGCTCAGGCACAGTCCTGTTTGGACGCTGGTGATCGTGCCGTTGCTCGTGACGTTCCAGCTCTGGTTGGTGCCGCCGTGGCAGTCCCAGATCTGGACCCTGGCGCCGGAGCCCGCGTTGTTGGGCGCGTCCAGGCACTTGCCCATCACCTGCAGGGCCTGCCCGTTCTGGGTGAACTGCTGGTTGGCGTTGGTGTGGCAGTCCCAGGTGATCATCTGGGTGCCGTTGGCGGTGCCGGCTCCGTTGACGTCGAGGCAACGGCCGGAGGCCTCACCGCGCAGCCGGAACGTGGTCGGCGTGGGCGGCGTGTCGCCGGTGAAGAACTTCCAGACCTCGTTCTTCACCCAGCTGCGGGCACCGCTCTCACAGCCGGCGCACCCGTCGACCGGTCCCTGCTGGTGTCCGCCGTCGAAGGGCGCCCAGACCACCGGGTAGCCGGTGCGGCAGCCCGAGTAGTGGGTGGTGATGTGGGTGTTGCTGCCCCGAGCGGGCTCGGGTGCGTTCTGCGGGGTGCAGCCGTTGTTGCGGACCCATCGGTCGCGCTGGCCGCGGCCGGAGCCGATGTTGTCGCTGATGCCGTGGATGCCCATGTAGGCGACCGGTGCGGTGCCGCCGGAGCACCCGCTGATCTCACCCGGCGAGGCGATGGCCGCGATGGCGCGGAGCATCGTCGGCCGGGAGCACGCGAGCGAGATGCTCATCGCGCCGCCGTAGCTGAAGCCGAGCGAGAAGCGCTGCGCCGGGTCGACGCAGAGGTCGCCCTCGATCCGGCTGATCATGTCGTCGAAGAACCGGACGTCCTCACCGCCGGAGTTGGCCCAGGCGTTGTTGAGGCCCTGCGGCGCGACGAAGATCGCCGAGTTGTTCGACAGCGCTTTCAGGCCGTAGTGGGCGTAGATCGCGCCGTCGCTGCCGCCGCCGGCGACCTGCTGGGCGGTACCGCCCCACCAGTGGAAGCCGAAGATCAGCCGGTAGCGGCGGTTGGGGTCGTAGTTGTCCGGAACGCTCAAGATGAACTGCCGGGACTTGCCGCTGCTCTGGATCGTGTGAGTGCCGCTGCGCAGCGTGGGTGCCTGGCCGCAGGCAGCCGCCACCGGATCGGAGTTCGCGGCAGGGGGAGGTTGCGCGCCGGCGACACCGGCGCCGCTGAACACCAGGGTGGCGGCGGCCGCAGCGACCAGCCACCGCATCCGGCGGGAAACGTTGTTCTGTTGCATGGAGTTCCGCACTCTCTGTCAGGAGGAGATGGCGCAGGTCTTGCCGTTGAGGGAGAAGGAGGCCGGTGCCGAGCTGTCGCCGGTGTGGGTGGCCTGGAAGCCGATCTCGATCGACGCGTTCGGCGCGATGGTGCCGTTGTAGGCCGCGTTTCTGGCGGTCACCTCGCCCGAGGTGGGGGAGTAGGTGGCACTCCAGCCGGACGTGATGTTCTGGCCTCCTGGCAGGGTGAAGACCAGTGACCATCCGTTGATCGGTGTGGTGCCGGTGTTCGTGATGGTGAGGTACGAGATCAGGCCGGTGTTCCACGGATTGATCCTGGCGCCGACGCGGCACTCCGTGTCACCAGGCGGATTCGTGGTGGTAGTGGTCGTCGTCGTGGTGCTCGTAGGGCCGCCGCCGCCCCCGAACTGAGTGATGAACTTCCACGCCTCGCCGGAGGTCCAGGTTCGCCACCCGTCGCCGCCGCCGTCGATCGGGCCTGGTGTGTGTCCGCCGTCGAACGCGGCCCACACCACCGGATAGCCGGCTCGGCACCCGCTGTAGGCGGTGACGATGTGCGTGCGGCTGCCAGCGCTCGGTTCGCGCGGGTTCTGGGCCGTACAACCGTTGTTGCGCACGAACCGGTCGCGCAGCGCCCGGCCCTGGCTGATGTTGAGCACGTTGTCGCTGATGCCGTGGATGCCCAGGTAGGCGATAGGATCGTTGCCACCGCTGCATCCGCTGAGCTGTGCACCCGCGTAGACGACGACCGCGCGGAACACGTTGGCGCGTGCACAGGCGATCGCGTACGACATGCCGCCGCCGTAGCTGAACCCACCGGCGTAGCGCTGCGTCGTGTCGATGCACAGGCCCGCGTCGAGCCGCCGGAGGATGTCGTCGACGAAGGTGATGTCCTGCCCGCCGGGGTTGGCCCAGCCGTTGCCGTTGCCCTGCGGTGCGACGAAGATCGTGCCGTTGCCCGCGGCGTCGGAGAGCCGTCGCAGCCCGTAGTACGACCAGTTGTAACCGTCGGACCCGCCGGAGTCGACGTCGTTCGCGGTGCCTCCGCGCCAGTGGAAGCCGACGAACAACCGGTACTGACGGTTCGGGTCGTAGTTCGGTGGCAGCCTCAGGATGAACGAGCGGTTCTGGCCGCCGCTGCTGATGGTGTGCTGTCCGCTCGCCAGTGCGGGCGGTTTGCCACACCCCGCCGTGGCCGCCGCCGTGCCGACGTGGTCCGGAGTCGTGCCGCCGAGCGCGATGCCCGCCGCGCCGAGCAGGACGACGGCACTGACGGCGGCGGCCGCGACCGCCGACCTATGCCGGGACATGGCCTGATGCCTTGTGCTTGTGGAACATCGTTGTCCCTTCGGTTCGTCAGACTGGTTGGAGTTGGAATCGCTGGTTGTCGGCCCCGCTCGGGGTCCACTGGGAGATCCGGGCGCCGTCGGCGGACGAGGCCTGCCACACGTCCAGGGCGTGCCCGCTCTGCCGGTTGACGAGGCTGATCACCCCGCCGCCGTGGTCGGTCACCCGCCACTGCTGGCTGGTCGCACCGGTGTCGGCCTGCTGGGTGATGTCGGCGCCGGTGCTCGAGCTCGCGACCTGGAGCACGAGACCGCTGTGCCTGGCGCGGATCCGGTAGTAGCCGCCACCCGCGTCGATGAAGTCGAACTGCTGGTTGAGGCCGCTGGTCTGGGACCACTGCTGCAGCAGCGCGCCGGGCGCGGTGGACACGCCGCTGATGTCGGCGACCTTTCCGCTGTGCCGGGCGATGAGCCGGTAGTGCACGCCCGGCCGCACCCCGGATCCCGAGCCCTGGCCGGTCGCGCGGTAGGTGTGTCCGGTCTGGACGGCGAACACCGCGACGTCGGCTTCCGGTTTGGTGGGCTGGATCGTGGCGCCGGTGGTCGTGTCCCGCAGCTCGAAGGTGCCGGTGAAGATCCGGTTGCGGACGCGGACCGTGCCGTCGCGGTCCGGCGTGACGGACAGGGTGACGGAGCCGTCGGCACCCCAGGTCGCGCCGACCGTGTACCCGCCGCGCCCGCGCAGGCCCGCGACGCTGCCGGCGGGCCACGCCGACGGCAGCGCGGGCAGCACGTGCAGCTCGCCGTTGTGGCTGTGCAGCAGCATTTCCGCGATGCCGGAGGTTGCGCCGAAGTTGCCGTCGATCTGGAACGGCGGGTGCAGGTCGAACATGTTGGGCGCGAGCCGTGCCGTGGTCACGAGGGACCGGATCAGGTCGTGCGCCCGCGAGCCCTCCTCCAGCCGCGCCCAGAAGTTGATCTTCCACGCGAGCGACCACCCGGTGCCCGCGTCACCGCGCAGCTCCAGCGTGCGGCGGGCCGCGGTGTGCAGCTGGGGAGTGCCGCGCTTGGTGATCTGGTTGCTGGGGTGCAGGCCGTAGAGGTGGGAGACGTGCCGGTGCTCGCGCTCGGTCTCGACCCAGTCGTACAGCCATTCCATGACGTTGCCGCGCGAGCCGATCTTCGTCGGGGCGAGCCGCTGGCGGGCGGCTCGCACCTGGGTGCGGAAGTCCGCGTCGACGCCGAGGACCTCGGACGCGCTCGCGCAGCCGTCGAACAGGTCCCGCAGGATCTGCATGTCCATCGTCGGCCCTGCGCACACGCTGGCGTTCGCGTGGTGGTTGAGCTCCGGCGAGTTCGACGGGTTGGTGACGAGGTGGCCGAGACTCGGCTCGGTGACGAGCGTGTCGAGGAAGAACTGCGCGCACCCCTTCATCGCGGGGTAGTACGTGCGCAGGAAGTTCACGTCGCCGGTGAACAGGTAGTGGTCCCAGATCATCGTCGAGAGCCACGCCCCGCCCGTCTGCCACATGCCGGCCGCCGCGAAGTCGACGACCGAGGAGCCGCGCCAGGCGTCGGTGTTGTGGTGGGTGACCCAGCCGCGCGTTGTACTGCACCTGCGCGGTGCGGGCGCCGGTGACGGTGAGGTCGTTGATCATGCGGAACACCGGCTGGTAGCACTCGCCGATGTTGGTGGTGTCCGCGTGCCAGTAGTTCATCGGCAGGTTGGCGTTCAGCGTGTACTTCGAGTCCCACGACGGGTTCATCTGGTCGTTCCAGATGCCCTGCAGGTTCGCGGGTTGCGTGCCGGGCCGCGACGACGAGATCAGGAGATACCTGCCGTACTGGAACAGCAGGACGGAGAACTGCGGGTCGTTGGTGCTCGCGTGCCGGGTGATCCGGACGTCGGTCGGCTGGTCGGCCGCCGGTGTGCGCCCGAGGTCGAGGCTGACCCGCCCGAACAGCGCCTGGTAGTCGGCGACGTGGCGGGCGCGCAGCGTGTCGAAGGCGAGGCCCTGCGCTGCGTTCAGGCGGCTGCGCGCGATGCCCTGGTAGTCGCCGTTGACCGTGCGGAAGTCGACGTAGCTGGTGCCGATGGAGATCAGCAGGGTCACCGCGTTGGCGTTGCTCACCCGCAGCGTGCCTCCGGAGCTCGTGACGGAGCCGCCCTCGGCGACGACTCTGGCGAGCGTGAGGAACCGGACGGTGCCCGCGATGCCCCGGTGGGTGCCGGAGACGCCGTCCAGCGCGATGGTCGTGGCGTCCGGACTGGACGCCGTCGTGCGCTGGGGTGAGCTGAACGACGCGGTGAACGTGATCGAGCCCGGTGTCTCCGCGGTCAGGCGCATCGCGATCACCTGGTCCGGCGCGCTCGCGAACACCTCGCGCCGGTAACGCACGTTGTTCGCCGTGTACGTCACGACGGTCGTCGCCGTCGTGAGATCGAGCGAACGCTGGTAGCCGGACGCGGTCGCGGACGGCAGCGCCAGCCGGAGATCACCGACGGGCTGGTAGGCGAGCTGTCCCGCGGGGTTGCCGAGCATGGTCTGGTCGATCAGCGACTGGGCCTGCGTCCACTGGTTGGAGAACACGAGCTGCCGGATCTGGGCGAGCGCACCGGCACCACGCGGGTTGCTGTAGTCGTGCGGACCACCCGCCCAGACCGTGTCCTCGTTGAGCTGCAGGCGTTCGGTGTCGGTGTTGCCGAACACCATCGCGCCGAGCCTGCCGTTGCCGATCGGCAGTGCGCGCAGCCAGTCGGACCCCGCCGGCCGGTCGTACCACAGCGAGAGGTCGTTCGCGGCCCTGGGCTGCACGGGTGCCGCGGCGGCGGCCGTCCACCCTGCCTGCGTCAGCACGGCTCCCGCGCCGAGCATCAGGAGCTGCCGCCGGTTCAGGTCGGACATACCGGTCCTCCAATGGGTTTCGCGGTCGCTGAAGCACTCCTGGTGGTGTGCCACGAGGGGAGCGGGTTCACCCCACGGCGCACCGCTCCCCGTTGAACGTGAAGCCGGTGGCGGCCGCGCTGTCACCGGTGTGCGTGGCCTGGAAGCCGATCGACACCGAGCCGCCCGGCGGGATCTGCGCGTTGTAGTCGACGTTGCGCGCGGACACCTCGCCGGTGGCGGGGGAGTAGGTCGCGCTCCAGCCGCCCGTGATGGCCTGCCCGCCGGGCAGCGTGAACCGCAGCTGCCAGCCGTTGACGGCGGCCGAGGAGGTGTTGGTGATGGTGATCGTCTCGGTCAGGCCGGTGCTCCAGGCGTTGACCGACGCGGTGACCGCACACCCACCCGGAGGCGGAGTCGTGGTTGTCGTGGTCGTCGTCGTGGTCGTGGTCGGTGGGTTGCTGTCCAGTCCGAGGAACGCGATGGAGTACGCGAGCATCCCGGCCATCGGCAGACTGTGCCCGGTGCCCTGGATGCTGATCCCCTCGATGGTCGCCGTCGTGCCGGTGGTGCCGTACCGGGTGCGGGTCCAGCTCGGCTGCGGCTGGTCGGTGGACGCCGGCGTCCTGCTCACCGCGTGCACGTTGGTCCACTGGTCGAGCGCCTCACCGAAGTTCGGGTACGCGAGCGTGGTGTCGGTCGTGCCGTGCCACAGCTGCATTCGCGGGTACCTGCCGGTGTAGCCCGGATACATCGCCCTGGCCTGGTCACCCCACTGCTGCGGGGACTTCAGCAGGTTCCCGCTGGAACACTGGCTGTTCCACAGCGATCCGTTGGTCGTCGCGAAGCAGCCCGCCGGGACACCGGAGAACGCCGAGCCCGCGCTGAACACGTCCGGGTACTGGGCGGCCAGCACGTTGGTCATCATCGCGCCGGACGAGAAGCCCGCGACAACGATGCGCGCCGGGTCCACGTTGTAGCGCTGGCGTGCGTGCGACACCATCGCCATGATCCCGGTGGAGTCGCTGCCTCCGTTGCGGCGCAACGCGTTCGCCGTGGACACGTCGAAGCAGCGGCCGTCCCTCGTAGCCTCCGGATAGACGATCACGTAACCGAGGCGGTCCGCTGCGGTGACGTAGTCACGTCCGTTGCCGTTGTGCACGGCGGACGCGGAACCACTGCAGTAGTGGACCATCACCAGCATCGCCGGGCGCGGCGCGACCCGGTCGGGCACGTAGACGTACATGTTCAGGCCGGTGGGGTTGGTGCCGAAGTTCGTGACCCGCACCAGCGACGCGGCGCGTGCCGGTTGCGGCACCAGGGAAAGCGCGACGGCGGCGAGCAGCAGCAGCACCGCCGCGACGAGCGCGACGATGCTGAAGCCGTCCCGGTGGGATCGGGCGGTCATGACGCGGCCACCGGCGTGCGGTTCAGGCCACCCGTGCCGAACTGCCACCAGTTCATGTTGAGCAGGTAGTTGCCGCCACCGCTGAACCTCAGGTAGAGGTCACGCGTGCCGGTCAGCCCGCTCACCGGGCACGAGACGTTGGTCCAGGACTGCCAGCCGCCGGTGTTGGGCACCGTGCAGCGGCCGGCGAGCGGGCCGGTCGGGCTGCCGGAGCGGACCTCGACGGAGCTGCCCGCGACGGTGGACGCGACCCTGGCGGTGAAGAGGTTCGCGCCGGAGCCGAAAGCGACGTTCTTCACCTTGATGTAGTCACCGTTGTTGATGAAACCGACGTTCATCCCGCCTTCGCTGGAGGGCTCGGTCTCGATGCCGCTGCCCCACGCGATCGTCTCGGCTTCCTGGCGGACGTAGGGGTTGAGCGTGTCCGCCGGCGGTGGTCCTGCCGTGGTCATGTTGATGGTGGGGATGGTGCCGTCGGCGTTGTAGCTGAACTTCTCCACCGCGACGGACCTGGTGAAGCCGCCACCGCCGGGCAGCGCGCCGTTGTGGTAGAAGAAGTACGAGCTGCCCTTGAAGTCGATGATGCCGGGGTGGTTGGTGAAGCTGCTGCCCTGCGTGGGCATCACGGTGCCGCGGTAGGTCCACGGCCCGGTGGGACCGGGTGCGGTGGAGTAGGCGATGTACTCAGAGCAGCACTTGGCCGCGAACACGTTGTAGTACAGGCCGTTGCGCTTGTAGACCCACGGCCCCTCCTCGTAGAGGGTGGGCCGGTTCGGGTCACCGGTGCGCGTGCCGAAGCCCGCCGTGGTGAGCGGGATCCTGTTGACACCGCCCGAGAACGAGATCATGTCGGGGTTGAGCTTGACGTACCAGAGGTTGGGGTTGCCCCAGTAGAGGTAGGCCTGGCCGTCGTCGTCGATCATGACCGACGGGTCGATCTCGCCGTTCTCCACCAGCGGGCGGCCGATGGCGTCGCGGAACGGGCCGGTGGGGCTGTCGGAGACACCGACGCCGATGGCCGGGCGTCCGGTGGCCTTGGTGACGACGGGGACGTACCAGTAGAACTTGCCGTTGCGCTGCACGGCTTGGCCTGCCCACGCGTCCTGTTTCGCCCAGCTGAACGTGGCGAGGCTCATCGGTGCGCCGTGGTCGGTCCAGTTCACCATGTCGGCCGACGACCAGACCCGCCACTCCTTCATGGTGAACCAGGTGGAGCCGTCCTCGTCGTGCCCGGTGTAGAGGTAGACCCGTCCGTTGTGGACCAACGGCGACGGGTCGGCGGTGTAGATGTGTTGCACGATCGGGTTGTCCGCCTTCGCCTGGGCGGTCACGGTCAGGATCAGGCCCACCACCAGAGCGATGTGCGTCCAGAGCTTTCGAGTCGTGGCCATCGTCGTCTCCCGAGGGCAGGGCGGTCCTGCGGATCGGCCTGGAGCCGATCCGCAGGAACCGTTCCTCCGGTTGTTGTGATGCGAACGTCAGCTCGCGGAGCAGGTCGGGTTGAGCCCCGATCCGCTGCCCGTGCCCTGGAAACCGAACTCGGTGGACTGGCCGGCCGGTACGTTGGCGTTGTAGTCCACATTGGTCCAGTTGACGGTTCCGCTCGTGCCGCTGCGGTTGGCACTCCAGGAATTCGTGACCGTGCCGTTCGAGAGGGTCGTCGTGACCCGCCAGCCTTTCAGCGCGGAGGATCCGGCGGTGACCTTGATCGTGGCGACGAAACCCTCGTTCCACTGGTTCAGCGACACCGAGGCGGTGCAGTCGCCGGGACCGGGGCCGTTGGACGTCGTGGTCGTGGTCGTTGTCGTGGTGGTCGTCGTCGGGCCAGGACCGCCCGCGTTCAGCGCGTTGAGGACCGAGGTGTAGGCGGGCTTCTTGTTGCCGTTGTTGTCGAACAACAGCGGGGTGCCGTAAGCGCGCCACGAGTCGCTGTCGCGGATGCCCCACACGGTGATGCCGGTGCACCGCGAGACGGCGAGGCAGGCCCGCGTCACGCGGTCGTAGTTGGACGCCTGCGCGCTGCCGGATCCTTCGATGTCCAGCTCGGTGATCTGCACGTCCACGCCGAGGTTGGCGAAGTTCTGCAGGGTCGTCTGGTAGTTGGACGGAACCGGGCTCTGGGCGTTGAAGTGGGACTGCAGGCCGACGCAGTCGATGGGGACGCCGCGGGCCTTGAAGTCCTGCACCATCCGGTAGACGGCCTGGGTCTTGGCGTGCGACCAGTCGTCGGTGTTGTAGTCGTTGTAGCAGAGCTTCGCTCCGGGATCCGCCGCACGGGCGGCGCGGAACGCGGCCTCGATCCAGTCGTTGCCGGTGCGCTGCAGGTTCGAGTCACGCCGTGCGCCGCTGCTGCCGTCGGCGAAGGCCTCGTTCACCACGTCCCAGGCGTAGATCTTGCCGCGGTAGTAGGTCGCGACCTGGGTGACGTGGTTGAGCATCGCGTTGCGCAACGCCGAGCCGGACATGTTCTGCATCCAGCCTGGTTGCTGCGAGTGCCACGCCAGCGCGTGCCCGCGCACCCGCATGCCGCGGCTGCGCGCGTGGTTGACGATCCGGTCCGCGTTGCCGTAGGTGAAGCGGCCCTGGCTCGGCTCGGTCGCGTCCATCTTCATCTCGTTCTCGGCCGTGACCATGTCGAACTCGCGGTTCAGGATCCCCATGTAGGTGGAGTCACCCATCCTGCCCGCGGCCACCGCCGTGCCGAAGTAGCGGCCGCTCTGCTGGGCCGCCGCGCCGAGCGTGGTCGCGGCGTTCGCGTTGCCGGCCATGATCAGGGATGCGCCGAGTGCCGCCGCCGCGACTGTCGAGACGATCGGGACAAGTGACACTGACCTCGCTGTCAGTTTCATGTTCCACACTTTCGAGAACTCGCCCGGAATGCGGGCGTGATGGGCAGGACGATCCGAGCGCACGTGGCGAGGTCCGGTGCGGCGCTACCGGGGCTCGTGTGCGCGTGGATCCGCTCAGGTGCGCTGCGCCGTCACCCGCGGCGCAGTGGCAGGCGGGCGTCGGGGCCGGAATGTCTTCGGTGCCAACCGAAAGTGTTCACTGCCATCTCCTTCACTCACGTGCCGATGAGTGTGGTGAGGGGCCGCGAGGGGCTCGCCGTGCTGGAGTGTTGCAGCTACGTGTTCGCGCTCACAAGAAGTCACTACGAATTTTGCCGAAAGATTGAGCCAAATGGGGTACAAAAAGAAGGGAGCGCTCCCAATCCGCATGCCAAATGGCCTGAACCACTTCTGAACGACAAGTCGAGCAAATGGATATTGCTAAAGTTAGCGCTAACATTTTAGCGTTGACGCTCGATGTCGCCGTGGCTACGTTGACCCGGAGCTCGGACTCGCTCTCCCCGGCGGCGATCCACCGTGCCGCGACTGCGGCCGGGATCCTCCACGCCGGTTGTGAGAGCGCTCTCACCCTCCTGTTCCGCTCCGCACTGCACCAGCAACGACGCTGCGAGGACTTGAATGAGCTCCCCCTCATCCCAGCCGCATTCACCCGGCATCCCGAGAAACGACCAGACGAGGCGGTGGAAGCCGGCGATGGGCGCCTGCGCGGCCGTCTGCGTGCTCGTGGCCGGCACCGTCGCCCTGACCGTGGGCGGAGGCGCCTCGGTCAGCGCCGCCGAGTCGGCGTTCTACGTCGACCCGTCGAGCTCCAGCGCGCGCTGGGTGGCCGCCAACCCCGGCGACTCGCGCGCAGCGGTCATCCGCGACCGGATCGCCTCGGTGCCGCAGGCGCGGTGGTACACGACCACCAACACCTCGTCGGTCCGTTCGGAGGTCAGCTCCTTCGTCGGCGCGGCGGCGTCGGCGGGGAAGATCCCGATCCTGGTGGTCTACAACATCCCCAACCGCGACTGCGGCGGCCCCAGCGGCGGCGGGGCGCCCTCGCACGCGGCGTACCGGGCGTGGGTGGACGAGGTGGCCGCGGGGCTGGCCGGGCGTCCGGCGACGATCGTGCTCGAACCCGACGTGCTGCCGCTGATGACGAACTGCCAGAACGCCGACCAGCAGAACCAGACCAAGGCGTCGATGGCGTACGCGGGCAAGAAGCTCAAGTCCGGTTCGGCGCGGGCCAAGGTGTACTTCGACATCGGCCACAGCGCGTGGCTGAACCCCTCGGAGGCCGCGAACCGCCTGCGCGGCGCGGACATCTCCAACAGTGCGGACGGCATCTCGACGAACGTGTCGAACTACCACTACACGTCCAACGAGGTGAACTTCGCCAAGAACGTGCTCAACGCCGTCGGGGACAGCCGCCTCAAGGCCGTGATCGACACCAGCCGCAACGGCAACGGCGCGGCGGGCAGCGAGTGGTGCGACCCTCCCGGCAGGGCGATCGGCACCCCGAGCACGGTCAACACGGGCGACTCGCGGATCGACGCGTTCCTGTGGGTCAAGCTGCCCGGTGAGGCGGACGGCTGCATCGCGCCGGCCGGTCAGTTCGTGCCCCAGCGGGCCTACGAGCTCGCGACCGCGGCAGGCCCCGGTCCGACGACCACCACGACGACCACGGGCAACAACCCCGGTGGCGGCTGCCGGGCGAGCCATCGCCTGCTCAGCCAGTGGCAGGGCGGCTACAGCGCGGAGATCGTGATCGAGAACCGCGGCGCCGCCGTCAACGGCTGGACCTTCACGTTCTCGGCTCCCGGCATGACCGTCCTGCAGGGCTGGAACGGGACGTGGAAGGACAACGGCGACACGGTCACCGTTGCCAACGCGGCCTGGAACGGCTCGCTGCCGACCGGTGGTCAGACGACCATCGGGTACAACGCGAACTACAGCGGGCCGACTCCGCCGTTCTCCTCACCGGTGCTGAACGGCATCGGCTGCTCCTGACCTCCTGGCGACAGGGAGAAAAACGGTTCCCCGTCCCGGCCATCACCCCGGCCGGGACGGGGAACCGTCGCGTGTGGACCGATGGGTTCAGCCCGCCAGGCCGACGTGGCCCCAGTACGGGTGGTAGGTCCGCCACGACACCCAGACGTAGGCCAGGTTGTCCTTGTTGACGTCGATGAACCCGCTGCTCTGCGCACCGCGCGAGCAGTCACCGGAGGAGTAGAAGGTGAGCTCAGGGGTGGAGTAGTTGTCGACGTGGACGCTGGACTTGTACGACTGCCCGGACGGCAGGTTGCGCAGGCAGACGGTCGAGCTCGGGGCGCTCGAGTTGTCCGAGCGCTCGATCAGGACGCTGCGGGTCTCGTTCGGCACCTTCGAGAACGCGACCATGTGCTGACCCGCGGGGGAGTCGGCCTGGGCGGCGGGAGCCAGGACGAGGGCGGCTGCCGCGGCGGCCAGTGCGACTGCGAGTGGTGTGAACTTCGGCATTGCTGATCCTCTCGGAACGTGTCGGCGCCGCCAGAGTGACATGCCGATTTCCGGAGGTCAGGGGGTGCGGAACCCGCCCACGCCTGGACTTCATCAGCCTTCGGAACGAGTTCCGCAGTCTTCTGCTGAACGCGGGGCCGGGCGGTACCCCCGGCCCCGCGTCAGAGCGTCAGCTGCGCAGGGTCCACTGCTGGTTCGTGCCACCGTGACACGCCCAGAGCTGGATCAGCGTGCCGTTGGCGGTCCCGTTGCCGCTGGCGTCGAGGCACAGCCCGGACTGCGCGCCGGTGATGCTGCCGTTGGCGTTGACGTTCCACTGCTGGTTGGTGCCGCCGTGGCAGTCCCAGAGGATCGCCGCCGTGCCGTTGGTGGTGCCGTTGCCACTGGCGTCGAGGCACTTGCCCTGCACGGTCAGCTGCCTGGAGGCGGTGTGGTTCCACCGCTGGTTCGCGCCACCGTTGCAGTCCCAGAGCCGGGCCCGGGTGCCGTTGCTGATGTTGGCCACGTCGAGGCAGCGACCCGACTGGGCACCGACGACGGTGACGTTCTCCCTGCCACCGCTGCTGCCGCCCGGTCCGGCGTTCGCCATCACTGCCTGGGCTCCGGCCGGCCAGTTGTTGTTGGTGACGTGGACGTTGCCGTTGACGACGTTGCCTCGGTCGCCGTTGGTCACGTTGGTGCTGTTGTTGGTCGACCAGTTGTTGGTGACCGTCCAGTTGCCCATGTTCTCGCCACCCCAGTAGTTGGCGGTGGCCCAGGTGCCGGTGTTGGAGAAGACGTTGCCGGTGGCGCGGTAGTACTTGGAGCCCTCGTCGAAGTAGAGCCCGAACCAGCCGTTGGTGCGCAGGCAGTAGTTGCCGCTGATTTCCGCGTTCGGGTTCCAGGCGAGGGTGTAGATGCAGCCGCCGTCGGTCATCTGCTGCATGACGTCGTGGACGTAGTTGTTGATGAGCCGGTTGTTGGACGCCGTGGTGGGCGTCGAGTAGCGCGGCTGGTAGTTGTACAGGCCGCGGTTGGCGTAGTGGTTGCTGCCGCCCGCGTCGTTGGAGCCCCAGCCGTAACCGAGGGACAGGCCGGAGTACGGCAGGTTGTAGATCTCGTTGTGCGCCACGGTGGCCGTGTTGACGTAGGTGTTGAGCACCGACACGTTGCCCCGGTACTCCACGGCGATGTCGTGGATGCGGTTGTGGCTGACCGTGATGTCCCGGTTGACCATCCGCTGGTCGCTCGGGTGGTGCGCGTCGGCACGCACGCCGCCGACGATGACGCCGCCGGCCGAGGTGCGGGCGATTTCCGACCGGGTGACCGTGATGCCGGACGCGCCCAGGCCGACCCCGCTCGCGTGTGCGTTGGCGTCGTTGCCGATGCCGATCGCCGTCTGGCCGAGGTTGAAGAACCGGGAGTCGGTGAAGGTGATGCCGCTGGCCGCCGAGACCTGCACCGCCGCCGGCATCTGGGACCAGTGCGGCCGCGTCGCCTCGAACTGCGCACAGCCCTGCTGGCACGAGTTGATCCGGTCGGCGGGCCAGTTCCAGTTGCCCGTCATGTACGCACCGGTCTGCTGGTCGGCGAAGCCCTGGTTGCTGCTGGGGCCGAGCCACGACGTGCCGGTGAAGGTGATGCCGCCGAACGTGATGTTGCGTGCCGGGGCGTCGTAGGTGCCGCCGACGTTCACGAGCGACTGCACGACCGGCAGTTCGACGCTGACGTCGCTCATGTTCTGGCCGGCGAGCGGGATGTAGTAGAGCACTCCGGTGCCGGGGTTGATGTACCACTCACCGGCCGCGTCGAGGAACTCGTACGCGTTGGCGAGGTAGAGCGGGCCCGCCCGGTGCGGCCTGCTGAGCGTGTCGTAGCCGAAGGTGTTGTTGTTCCACGCGGGCTGCTGCATCGTGAGGAAGTTGCCGCTGATGCTCTGCACCGGCGAGTACCTGTCGGTGAACGAGTTGACGCTCTCCACCTCGACGCGGTTCTGGTTCGCGAGGTTGTTGAGGTAGTTCAGCGCGCTGTTCGAGAACCGCATGCCGGTGTCGGTGAACGTGAAGTCGGCACGGTTCACCTGCGTTCGCGCGCGGGTGGCGATCGCGCCGTTGACGTACAGCTGGCGGCTGTCGACACCGGTGCCGACGTTCGCGCGCCAGATGTTCTTCCCGGCGTCGGCGACCGACCACCCGGTGACCGCCCTGGCGCCGCTGATGACGGGACGCGCCGACGCGGCGGCCTGCCACAGCACGCGGTAGCCGTTGTTGCCCGAGTCCGCGGCGGTGAACCGCAACGGCTGCGAGACGCGGTACACGCCGTCGGCGAGCTCGACGACGATGTCGCCGGACATCGTGCTGTTGCGGGACCTCACCGCGGCCTGAGCCCCCGAGAGCGAGCACGGCTCAGCGGCGGTGCAAGCGGTGCCCGAGCCGGAAGGGGAGGCGTAGAGGGTCGTCGTGGCGGCGGAAGCAGGGGGAGCGGTGGCGATCGCGGCGGCCACCACCACCGTGGCGGCTAACGCGAGTCGCCGCCGCACTGCGGGGAACGAGGACGTGGGCAAGGGGACCTCCTGAGGGTGGATGCGGCTGGATCGGCCTCCCGTGGCGGCGGACGGGGCAGTTCCGTGTCCTCTGTGGACGTTGATGCGCAACCTGGAGCGAGGGCGTGCACGACCTGGCGCGACGCGCGCGGACCTGCTCAGGTGGAGCCGTGTCAGCTCTTCGGCCTGGTTCCGCGGATCAAACGGGGCCCTGCGACGTGTCGAACGGCAGGGCGTCGAATTCGACGATGTCTCCTGCGAACCGGAGTGGGCGCTGCTTCATTGCGGCTCACTTCTCCCCCGACCAAGCCGGCCGTCCGGCCGGTTGCGGAACAAGCGAAAACTAACTCGTATGACGTGTGACGTCAATGGTGTTACGTATACTGTGGAGTCCAATCACGAGGCCGCGGCGCAACGGAGTCACAGATGGCAGCGACAGGTCGGCAGCCGGGACCGGGAACGTCGGAGACCCCGGGATGGACGCGCAGACCTGCCAGCCTCGCCGCGGCGGTCACCGCGGAGCTCGTGCAGCGGATCGTCCGCGGCGACTACCCCTCCGGTGTCACGCTGCCTCCGGAGCCGGTGCTCTGCGAGACCTTCTCGGTGAGCAGGACGGTGATCCGCGAGGCGGTGAAGGTGCTGCAGGAGAAGGGGTTGGTCCGGGTCCGCCAGGGCGCGGGCACGATGGTCAGCCCGCCGGTGCAGTGGAACATGCTCGACGAGCTCGTGCTCGCCGCCTCGATCGCCGAGGACGAGACCCTCGCCGTCCTCGACGACCTCGTGGTGACCAGGCGGTTGCTCGAGTCCGACATGGCGCAGGTCGCCGCGCAGACGGCTGGTCAGGACACCCTCGACCGCCTGCGGGAACTGGTGGACAGGATGGACGAGCTCGTCGACGACGTCGCCACGTACGAGGAGCACGACCGCCTCTTCCACGACGCGATCATGCAGGCGTCGGGGAACCGCATCGCCAGAGGCGTCGTGCGCTCGCTCGAGGCGCAGGCCATCACCACGGCCGGCTACCTGGGCAAGAGCAGCCGCGAGCTGTGCCAGGCTTCCAACGCCGGGCACCGCCGCATCTACGAGCACATCGCCGGCAAGGACCCGGCCGGTGCGGCCGACGCCATGTGCACGCACATCACCGAGGCCTGGCTCGTGCGGCGCGGTGAGGGCGGGGATCCCGGCCGGCTGAAGCGGTGAGAGCGTCCGCCGGGCGGTTCCCTCCGCCAGGGCTGTCCGGCGAAGACGTGTGCTCACAAGCATTTTGTGGAATCCGGCCGCGAGAGGCGGCCGGGCCCGCACGGCAACGGGAGGCGGATCGGCGGTGGGACGGACGCGCGTGACCCTGGCTGACGTCGCGGCGGCGAGCGGAGTGTCGATCACGACAGCGTCACTCGTGCTGACCGGACGCGCGCGGGAGCTGCGCATCTCGGCGGAGGCCGAGCGGCGAGTGCGTTCGACGGCACAGGAGCTGGGTTATCGGCGCAGCACCGTGAACGCGGGGCCGCGTGCCGGGCGGACGCAGACGATCGGGTTCGTGTCCGACACCGTGGCCTCGTCCGGCTGGACCGGTGACATGGTCAAGGGCGCGGTGGATGCCGCGTACCGGCACGGTTTCATGTTGTTCGTGGGAGAGTCCGGCGGAGATCCGGTGGTGGAGCGGGCGCTGGCCGACGCCATGCGCGACCGGCGTGCGGACGGCGTGGTGTTCGCCTCCATGTACACCAGGACGGTCACTGTTCCGGACGGCCTGTACGACGGGCCCGCCGTGCTGCTCAACGCCACCCCCGCGACCCGCACGGCGGCGCCGTCGGTGTTGCCGGACGAGGTGCAGGCGGGTCGTTCGGCCGCGCGCGTTCTCGTCGAGGCGGGGCACGACCGCGACATTCACCTGATCGGCGCAGGGCCGGGAACGTGCGACGTCCCTCCCCACGGCGTCGCGGCCGCGGAACGACTCCTCGGCCTGCGCGAGGTCTTCGAGGAGGCGGGCGCCGAGGTCGCCGGCGCGCGGTGGTGTCCGAAGTGGACACAGGAGCACGGCTACGAGGCCACCGCGGACCTGCTGCGCGAGCGCCGGCCCAAGGCGCTGGTGTGCCTGAACGACCGCTTGGCTTCCGGGGCGTACCAGGCGCTCACCGAAGCCGGGCTCTCGGTGCCGGAGGACGTCTCGGTGATCGGGTTCGAGGACCACCCGATCGCCTCGTGGATGCGGCCGCGGCTGACCACGGTCGCGTTGCCGCACTACGAGCTCGGCGTGCGGGCGGTCAAGGTCCTGGTGGATCTGGTGGTTCGCGGTCGCGGCGCCCGTGTGCCGATGACCCACCGCGTGCCGATGCCGGTGCGTCAGGGCGGCTCGGTGGCGGCACCGCGCGGGTGAACCTGATGTTCACGCTAACAGCGCAAGGGCGGCTTCAGTCTCAACGCGCTGTGCAGGGTCGAGCCCTTTCCTTGAATCGAATGAAAATTCGACATCGTCGATGGTGGATAGCTAAAAGTGAGCGCTCACAACTTTAGCTTTGACCGTGTGTGACGCCGTCGTTACATTGCTGGAAGTCGCCCCCTGCCGCTGACTTCTGGTCAACGACGACGCAGGGAGACCCTGGCCCTGTCACCTCGGTCTCCCGGGAAGGCTCTTCATGCCGAGCCCGCCGAAGGCGCTGTGCGGAGTGTTCGCCGCAGTCCTGCTGACGGCGTCGCCTGCGGCCGCCGATGAGTCCACTGCGGATAAAGCAGGCGAGATGGTCGCGGCCGCCCCGGTGCGCGTGATGCCGCTGGGCGACTCGATCACCCAGGGCGGCTCGATCGGTGGCTATCGGCTCGATCTCGCCACGAAGCTGCGCAACGCCGGGCGCACGGTCGACCTCGTGGGTTCGATGACGGACGGACCGGGCAGCATGCCCGACCGCAACCACGAGGGCCACCCCGGCTGGACCATCGCGCAGGTCGACGCGCAGGTCGTGAACTGGCTGCGTACCTACACCCCACGCACGATCCTGCTGCACATCGGCACCAACGACATGTACGGCAGCGATCCGGCGGGCGCGCCGCGGCGGCTCTCCGCGCTGGTGGACAAGATCACCAGCCAGGCACCGGCCTCGGACGTGTTCGTCTCGACGATCATCCCGATCCGGTTCGCCGACGCCACCGTGCGCAACTACAACGCCGCCATCGTGCCGCTGCTGCGGGCGAAGGCGGCGGCGGGCAAGCGGGTGCACGTCGTGGACATGTACCCGGCGGTGCCGATCTCGGACCTGCCGGACGGCATCCACCCGAACGCCGCCGGCTACAGCAAGATGGCCACGGTCTGGTTCAACGCGTTGTCGTCGGTGCCCGGCAGCATCGGCGACCCGCAGCAGCCCGGCGGCTCGTGCACCGCGACGCCACGGGTGACCGGTACCTGGAGCGGTGGCTTCCAGGCCGAGGTCACCGTCACCAACCCCACCGCGTCGGCCATCACAGGCTGGACCGTGCGGTTCACCCTGCCGGGCGGCCACACGGTGACGCAGGTCTGGGGTGGCACGGCCAGCGGTTCGGTCACGGTCACCAACGCCCACTACAACGGCACGGTCAGCCCCGGCGGTTCCGCCGGCTTCGGCTTCATCGCCTCCGGTCAAGGCACGGCGGCGATCGGTACCGCCACCTGCTCCAGCCCGTGACCCCGATCCCTCCGACGACGAAGGGTGATCATGTTCTTCGCACGACTGCTGAACTCCACGCGGGCCCGGCTGGCGGTCATGGCCGCGGTACCGCTCCTCGCGGTGTCCGCGATGGCGGCGGCGACGGTTCCTCCCGCCGCGGCCGCACCCGGCTGTTCGGTGACCTACTCGGCACCGTCGCAATGGGACGGTGGGTTCACCGCGAACGTCAGCATCACCAACCTCGGTGACGCGATCAACGGCTGGACCCTGACCTGGAGCTTCGCCGCCGGCCAGCAGGTCAAGCAGGCGTGGAACGCCGACGCGACCCAGTCAGGGGCCGACGTGACCGCGCGCAACCTCTCCTACAACGCGTCGATCCCGACCGGCGGCAAGGTCGAGTTCGGGTTCAACGGTTCCGCCACCGGCACGAACAACCCGAACCCCACGGCGTTCACGCTCAACGGCACCCTGTGCACCGGAGACGTCGGCCCCACCACGACGACGACCACCACGACGACGACCACCACGACCACTACGGGCAATCCGCCCGTCGGCAACCTGCCGTCGAGTTTCCGGTGGTCCTCCAGCGGCGTGCTGATGAGCCCGAAGCCGGACGGCGCGCACCCGACCGTCCACTCGGTCAAGGACCCGAGCGTCGTGTACCACAACGGCAAGTACCACGTGTTCGCCTCGGTCTACACCACCGGCTACAACCTGATCTACACGAGCTTCAGCGACTGGTCGCAGGCCGCCTCGGCGCAGCACCACTACCTGGACCGCACAGCTGTCGGTGGTGGCTACAAGGCCGCGCCGCACGTGTTCTACTTCGCGCCACAACGCCTGTGGTACCTGGTGTACCAAACGGGAGACAACGCGTCGTACTCGACAACCACGGACATCTCCAACCCGTCGTCGTGGTCGGCACCGAAGCACTTCTACGCCAACGGGATGCCGCAGATCATCCGCGACAACATCGGCAACGGCTACTGGGTCGACTTCTGGGTCGTCTGCGACAACGCCAAGTGCTACCTGTTCTCGTCCGACGACAACGGCCACCTCTACCGGTCCGAGACGACGATGGCGCAGTTCCCCAACGGGTTCACCAACACCGTCATCGCGATGCAGGACTCGAACCGCAACCGGTTGTTCGAGGCCTCCAACGTCTACAAGATCGCCGGCAAGAACCAGTACCTGCTGGTGCACGAGGCGATCGGATCGGACGGCAGGCGCTGGTTCCGCACCTGGACCGCTCCGGCGATCACCGGTCCGTGGACCCCGTTGGCCGCCGAGGAGTCGAACCCGTTCGCCAGGCACAACAACACCACGTTCCCAAATGGACAGTGGACGCGCGACATCAGCCACGGCGAGATGATCCGCACCGGCATCGACCAGACGATGGAGATCAGTCCGTGCAATCTACGCTTCCTCTATCAGGGCATGGATCCCAACGCGGGTGGTGACTACAACCGCCTGCCCTGGAAGCTCGGCCTGCTGACCCAGACCAACTCGACCTGCTGACACCCCAGGACAGACGCCGCCGGAACACCCGCACCGGCGGCGTCACCCCTCGCTGAGTGCGGTGACAGCCGGCCTTCACCGCGTCACCCGGCGCTCAGCAGATCACCTCGCGACACCGGTCCCGCCTGCCCGTTGTGACGGGCGGGGCCGGCGCCACGATGCACCCGTCCGACCGTCGAAACGCGGGGAGAACGCCGGCGGTCACAGCACCAGAGAGGGGCACCGATGCCCACCCGGTCCAGGAGACTGCCGCACCCCGTCGCCGCCGTGCTGGTGGCGGCCGCGACCATCACCGCACAGCCCGTCGCGCACGCCGCTCCAGGCAGCCCGGCCGTGACCCCGCCGATGGGCTGGAACAGCTGGAACAGCTTCGGCTGCGGCATCACCGAGGCGCAGGTCCGCCAGGCCGCGGACGCGATGGTGTCCTCGGGCATGCGCGACGCCGGCTACCAGTACGTGGTCGTGGACGACTGCTGGTTCGACCCGCAGCGCGACTCCGCCGGCAACCTGCGCGCGCATCCCACGAAGTTCCCGAGCGGGATGAAGGCGCTGGGCGACTACATCCACGCGCGCGGGCTGAAGTTCGGCATCTACCAGGCACCGAACGAGAAGACGTGCGCGCAGGGCGTCGGCACGCACCCCGGCTCGACCGGCAGCAAGGGCCACGAGGTCCAGGACGCGCGGTCGTTCGCGTCGTGGGGAGTGGACTACCTGAAGTACGACTGGTGCTCGGGCAGCGGCACCCGTGACGAGCAGGTCGCCCGGTTCACGATCATGCGTGACGCCCTGCGCGCCACCGGCCGCCCGATCGTCTACAGCATCAACTCCAACAGCTTCCACGCGCCCACCGGCGACAAGTACAACTGGGGCGAGGTCGCCGACCTGTGGCGCACCACGGAGGACCTGCTGGACATCTGGCAGAACGGCAACGTCAACAGCTATCCGATGGGCGTGGGCAACGTCGTCGACATCACCGCCCCGCTCGCCGTCCAGTCAGGCCCCGGCCACTGGAACGACCCGGACATGCTCGTCGTCGGACGCCCGGGGCTCACCCTCACCGAGTCCCGCTCGCACTTCGCGTTGTGGGCGCTGATGGCCGCGCCGCTCATGGCGGGCAACGACATCCGCACCATGTCCGGTGACGTGAGCGCGATCCTGCGCAACCAGCGCCTGATCGCCGTGAACCAGGACAAGCTCGGTGCCGGAGGCCGCCGCGTGCGGGACGACGGCGCCACCGAGGTGTTCGCCAAGCCGCTCTCGGACGGCTCGGTCGCCGTCGGGTTGTTCAACCGCGGCAACGGCACCGCGACCGTGTCCACCACGGCCGCCCAGATCGGCCTGTCGGGCACCAGCTTCACGCTCACCGACCTGTGGACCGGTGGCACGTCCACCACTTCTGGCGCGATCTCCGCCTCCGTCCCGGCACACGGCGTGGCCGCGTACCGGGTGAGCGGCGGCAGCCCGATAGCGGCCACCACCGCCCGGCTGCGCAGCACGTCGTCCAACCGTTGTCTCGATCTCGAGAACGCCTCCACCGCCGCCGGTGCCAACACCGTGATCTGGGACTGCCACACGGCTGCGAGCCAGCAGTGGACCACCTGGCCCAACGGTGAGATCCGCGTGTTCGGCGACAAGTGCCTCGACGCCTACAACCAGGGCACCACCAACGGCACCCGTGTCATCAGCTGGCAGTGCAACGGTCAGGCGAACCAGCGCTGGACGGTCCAGGCCGACGGATCGGTCCGCAACGCCAACGGCGGCCTGTGCCTGGACGTCGAACGGTCCGGCACCGCCAACGGCTCGCGGATCGTGCTGTGGACCTGCAACGGCCAGGCCAACCAGAAGTGGGCACGATCATGAGGCGGGCACCGCTGGCGGCGGTGATGGCCGCGCTCACCCTCGTGGCCGCGGGGCTCGCCGCGAGCACTGCGGCACAGGCGGCTCCCGGCTGTTCGGTGACCTACACCAAGACCTCCGAGTGGCAGGGCGGCTTCGGCGCGTCCGTGTCCATCACCAACACCGGCGACGCGATCACGGGCTGGACGCTCGAGTGGACGTACGCCGGCGACCAGAAGGTGGGCCAGCACTGGAACGCCGAGATCACGCAGAGCGGTGACCAGGTCAGCGCGCGCAACGTCTCCTACAACGCCTCCGTGCCCACCGGCGGCAAGGTCGAGTTCGGCTTCAACGGCTCGTTCACCTCGGCCAACCCCGATCCTTCGTCGTTCCGCCTGAACGGCACCGCCTGCAACGGCACCGGAACGCCCACCAGCACCACGACGACCACGACTACCACGACTACCACGACCACACCCCGGCCCGCGTCGTTCACGAACCCGGTGCTGTGGCAGGACTTCGCGGACATCGACATCATCCGCGTGGACGACGCGTACTACTACTCGGCGTCGACCATGCACTACTCGCCAGGCGCGCCGATCCTGCGTTCCTACGACCTGGTGAACTGGGAGTTCGCGGGACACTCCGTGCCACGCCTGGACTTCGGCGCCAAGTACGACCTCAACGGCGGCCGCGGCTACGTCCGGGGCATCTGGGCGTCGTTCCTGAACCACCGCAAGAGCAACAAGACGTTCTACTGGGGCGGGTGCATCGACTTCGCCCAGACCCACATCTACACCGCCGCCGCGGTGGACGGGCAGTGGTCCAAGCTGTCCACCATCCCCAAGTGCTACTACGACGCCGGTATGCTGATCGACGACAACGACACGATGTACGTCGCCTACGGCAACACCACGATCAGCGTCGCGCAGCTCTCGGCGGACGGGAAGTCCGAGGTCCGGTCCCAGCAGGTGTTCCAGACACCGCAGAACATCGGCACCCTGGAAGGCGCCCGGTTCTACAAGCGCAACGGCAGCTACTACATCTGGCTGACCCGGCCCGCGAACGGCCAGTACGTGCTCAAGGCGTCCAACCCGTTCGGCCCCTACACCGTGCAACAGGTGCTGCTGGACCTACCGGGCCCGATCCAGGGCGGCGGAGTGCCGCACCAGGGCGGGATGGTGCAGACGCAGAACGGCGACTGGTACTACATGGCCTTCGTCGACGCCTATCCCGGCGGCCGCGTCCCGGTGCTCGCGCCGATCACCTGGACCGCCGACGGCTGGCCGCGCCTCACGACCGTCAACGGCCGCTGGGGCGTGAACTACCCGATGCCGAACCTGCCGGCGCCACCACGCCAGGTGAAACCCATGATCGGCGTGGACACCTTCGAAGGGACGAAACTCGGGCCGCAGTGGGAGTGGAACCACAACCCCGACACCACGAAGTACAGCGTCAACAACGGTTTGCTGCTTTCCACGGCGACCGTCACCAACGACCTGTACAACGCCCGCAACACCCTCACGCACCGAATCGAGGGCCCGAGCTCCACGGCCACCGTCACGCTCGACCTGACCTCGATGCGCGACGGTGACCGCAGCGGCCTCGCGATGTTGCGCGACTCCTCGGCCTGGATCGGGATAAAACGCGACAACGGCCGAAATCGCGTGGTGATGGTCAACGGCCTGACCATGGACGGCAACTGGAACACCACCGGCACCGGCACGGAGATCGCCAGCGCGAACTTCACCGGCACCCGGATCTGGTTGCGTGCCAACGCCGACATCCGTCCCGGCAGCGGCAGGCAGGCCCGGTTCTCCTACAGCACGGACGGGGTGAACTTCGCCTCGCTCGGCACCGGCTTCACGTTGAAGAACGAGTGGCAGTTCTTCATGGGCTACCGGTTCGGCATCTTCAACCACGCCACGCGGGCGCTGGGCGGCGCGGTGACGGTGTCGCGGTTCGAGATCTCCAAGCCTTAGCGGACCGGTGGGGCGTCCTCGGGGCGCCCCACCGTTGGCCTGTTCTCAGAACCCGCCGCGTTCGAGGACGTTGCGCGCCTCCCTCAGCTCCCGGCCGGCTTCGGCCTCGTCGAGAGCACCGGGCAGCGGCGGGCTGGTGTCCTTCTCCTCGACCCAGTCCTCGGGTTTCGGTCTTTCGGGCAGCGACTTCCACTTGTCGGTCATCACTCCAGTGTGCTCGAGTCCTGGGAAAGCTTCTCGAAGAAGAACTCGTGCTTGAGGAACGAGGTGCCGTACTCGACCCCCGGCTGGGGCGGGAGCAGCTGGGACGCCTGGATGAGACGCCAGCCGTCCCGCAGGGCCGCGACCCCGTCCGGGTAGGGAGGCTCGTCGGAGTCACCCGTGGTGGGCTGGGAAGCGCCCGTGCCGTCGTAGCGGGACCAGCCCACCACGTGGGAGTCGAGGGCGGAGTTGGCCAGGTACAGAACCAGAACCTGCTGCCGGAGGGTCATGCGTGGCTCCTCTGCCCCGGACGGTTGGTGACGCGGGTGACCCAGTGCTCGATGTCGAACGACGGATCACCGGTCAGCGCGCGCCACAGCAGCACGCGGTTGTAGATCTCCAGCCGGGCGGTCGCGGTCTCGTACCACGGGAAGTACCGCCCGAGCTCGGCGGCGACCTCGGGATCGGCCATGCCGGTGGTGTCCCACAGGCGCACCTGGGGCACGGTCGGGTTGAAACGGATCTTGAACATGTACCGGCGGAGGTCGCTGTCGTTGCGGCGGCCGCCGTGCCAGATTCCGTGGTGCAGCAGCAGAACGGTGCCCGCCGGGCAGACCAGGCGGGTCTGGCCGCGCAGGTTCTGGTAACGGCCGGTGTCGCTCTCGTTGGTGCGGCGCAGGTGGCTGCCCGGCACGACCAGCGTGCCGCCCATGTCCGGGCTGACCCGCTGCGGGTAGTACATCAGCTGGACGTCGAACGCGTCCGGCCGCACGTCGATGATCGCGTCGCCGTGCAACGCCTGGGCGTGGCCCTCGTGGGGCTCGCGCACGTGCACCGCGTGGTGGTCCACGGTCGGGCTGGGGCCGACGAGCGCCTGCAGGGCACCGGCGACGGCGGGCAGTTCCAGGAGGCGCCGGGGGAAGGAGCCCTCGGGGTAGGCGTCGGCGATCTGGGTGCCGTACGGGACGCCGGGCATCCCGTGCGGGAGCAGTTTCAGTGCTTCCTGGTTCATCTCGTCCGGCACGACGGCGTCCATGCGCAGATAGCCGTGTGAGACGAAACGGGCCAGCTGCACCGAGGTGAGCAGCGGGGGAGTGGTGGTTCGCATGCCACGAACGTAAGTACGCCGTCCTTGTTCGGCGTGGGTTGAAATCACCCAGTACTGGTAGTTTTTCACCGTGCATGAGGTCGTGCTCCCGCTGAGCGAGCCTCCGGTGGTGGCGGACATCGGTGTGGGAGTGCACGGCGTCACGACGCTGGAGGACGTCTTCCTGCTGCCCGATCTGTGGCAGCTGCACCTCTACGGCTACGAAGGCGCGGTCGAGGTGGGTGACGTGGTGCACCGCATCGCGCCCGGCCGCGCGAGCCTGATCCCGCCCGGCACCGCGGTGCGCTACCGGTACCGCGGCAGGTCCGAACACCTCTACGCCCACCTGCGCCTCGACGGCACCACCGAACGCCGTGCCGCGCCGGTGATGCAGGACGCCGGTCCGAACAGGCCGCTGCTCACCGGGCTGATGCGGGGCGCTCTCGCGGCGGCACCGGCGCGGGCCGCCGCTCACCTGTGGACGGTCCTGTGGCAGCTCACCGACGCGGGCCCGGCCGGCCGCGAGGTCGCCGATCCGGTCGCGGTGGCTGCGGCGCACATCGAGGCGCACCTGGCCACGCCGCTGGCGGTCGCGGACGTCGCGAGGGTGGCGGGTGTGTCGCACAACCACCTGACGCGCTTGTTCCGCGCCCGCACGGGAAGCACGGTCGTCGCCTACATCCGGCGCCGCCGGGTGGAACGGGCCCGCCACCTGCTCACGGCCTCGACGCTGTCGGTCACCGCCGTAGCGGCGGCCGTCGGCATCCCCGACCTGCAGGCGTTCAACAAGGTGTGCCGCCGCGAGCTGGGGGAGTCGCCCCGTGCGCTGCGCAGGTCGTTCACGGCACGGTGACGCCGTTCTTCTGCAGTGCACTGCGGAACGCCCGCAAACCGTGGTGCAGACGGGACTTCACGATGTCCTCGGACACGCTCAGCGCGTCGGCGAGCTCGGTGACGGACGCGCCGCGGTAGGCCCGCGTGATCACCTCGCGGTGTTCCGGGAGGAGCCCGGCGAACGCGTCCGCGATGCGCCGGGTGGAGATGCTGCCGTGGTCGTCGTCCACAGTGGTCTCCTCCCGCCTCCCGGACAGCGCTGCCGCACAGGTCGGGCGCGACGACCTGTGCGGCAGCGGTTCAGGCTGGACCAGGAGCGAGCCCGATCAGCCGCTCTTGCACGCCTTTCCGTTCACCGTGAAGGCCGTCGGATCGGATCCGCTGCCGGAGGCGTTGAATCCGATGTAGACGGACTTGCCAGGTTCGACGCGGCCGTTCCACGACATGTTGGTCGCGGTCACGTCACGGCCGGTCTGGCTCCAGTTCGCCGACCATCCCGTGGTGATCCGCTGCGTGCCGGGGAACGCGAACCCGAGCTTCCACTCCGTCCACGGGGTCGTGCCGGTGTTGGTCAGCTTCACGTGCGCCGACAGGCCGTTGTCCCACTTGCTGGCGCTGTAGCCGACCTCGTAGTCGGGCTTGGTGACCGGTGCACCGGACTTCTCGGCCGCCCAGCCGCTGACCCAGGCGAGCGCGGAGTTCCAGTTGATCGCCACCTCGTTCACCGAGTAGGCGCCGATGTCGTCCACCCAGCACTTCTGCTGCGGGCAGCCGACCAGCAACCGCTGGACCACCGGGTCCTGCAGCGCGCTGTTCGGGCCTCCGGACAACGAACCGGGCGGCGCGATCGGCAGCGTCGGGTCGTTCTGCCGGGCCCAGAACCGGTGGTGGATGTTCTGCACGGCCTGGTCGCCGTAGCCCGCCACGTACGAGGTGCTCAGCGGGTTGCGGCCGAGGAGGTAGTGCAGCGCCTCGAACACGCCGTCCCGGTACTTCGCGGCACCGGTGAAGTCGTGTGCCAGCGCGAGCACCGTGGCGTTGTTCAGCACCGCCGAGTTCGAGCCCCAGACGTACCCGTCGACGCTGTTGTCGTACGGCGTCGCGTAGCCCATCTGCCCCATCGCGGTGAGGTGCTGGTCCGCCACGGTCGCGAACGCGGACTTGATCGCCGTGACGTCCGCCGCGGGCAGGCCGGTGGGTGCCAGGGCGAGGGTGATGTCGCCCAGTGGCGCCGTGCCGCCCCAGAAGAAGCCGGCCCTGGTCAGGCTGGCCGCCTTGTAGTGCGACGAGGTGGTCACGTCGGTCCGGTACGCGGCGTCGCCGGTGGTCGCGTACAACTCCGCGGCGGCCCAGTAGAACTCGTCGCTCACGGTCTTGTCGTCGTACGCACCGCCGCCGACGTTGTCGGCCGGGTCGGCGAGCTTGGCGGGGTTCGCCTTCGCCGCCGTGTACGCCTTGCGTGCCGCCGCGAGCAGCTTCGCGGAGTACGCCGCGTCGATGCCGCGCCAGAGACGCGCGGCCTGCGCGGCCACCGCGGCCAGGTTCAGCGTCGCCGCCGTGCTGGTGGCGGACAGCCTGCGCGGCTGGTCGTCGAGCTCGGGGCGGGTCGGCAGCGCGGTCCAGGCGGCGTCGTGCATCTTGTGGTGCGCCATGCCGTCCGGTGCCTGCATCTTCAGCAGGAAGTCGACCTCCCACCGGGCCTCGTCGAGGAGGTCCGGCACGCCGTTGGACTTCTCCGGGATGGCCAGCGAGCCGTCGCGGTACGCCGCCGCGTCACCGATCCGGGATGCTCGCTCGTAGGCGTTGAGCAGCTGCCACGTCGCGATGCCGCCGTTGACCACGTACTTGCCGTGGTCGCCCGCGTCGTACCAGCCACCGCGCACGTCGAGCGTGTAGCCGCAGGCGAGATCCGCCCGGCACGGCACGTTGTTGTCGCCCTGGTTGGGCGCGACGTTGACGTGGCCTGCCGGCCGCGCGTACTGGTCACCCACGTACTGCGCTTCGATCGGGGTACCGCTGCGCTGGTGGTAGAAGAACGCGAGCGAGTCGTAGCGCAGCCGCTTGATCGCGTCGGCGGAGATGTCGAACGGGAAGCTGCTGTCGGCGCCGACGGACAGCGTGTAGCCGGTGCCCTGCGTGTCGTACGACGAGAAGTCGATCAGGTGCACCGGGTCGCCGGACGTCGCGTCCGCGCCCTTCGGCGTGCTCTGCCCGGTGGCCACGGTGGCGCCCGCGGAGTTCTTCAGGGTCCAGGTCTGGGGCGTGGTGGCGGTCGAGACGAGGGTGGCGCGCTTGGGCAGGCCAGGCACGTACCCGACGAGGTCGACCTGAACCTTCTTGGTGGGGTTGGGGTTGACGCCGCCTGGCGGCTTCACGCCGCCGATCAGCGAGACGTTGTCCACGCAGATCGTGTTGTCCGCCGGCTGGCCGCCCAGCTGGAAGGCGACCTGGCCGTTTCCGGCGTCCGGGAAGTCCAGGGTGGACGTGAAGGTGAAGGTGAAGTGCTGCTTGGAGGGGGTGACGGCGAACTCCTGCCGGGCGATGCCCCGGTACGGGCTCACGCTCTCACCGGCCGCCGCGGCGACGGTCTGTGCCGTGGTGGCGTGCGCGTCGAACGACAGGGTGTATGACTGACCGCTTTCGAAGGGGACGCCGTTCTGTCCGACCAATGCGTCCCAGGGGTTGGTCGTGCCGCCGGTGACCGCCGCGCACAGTTCACCGCCGGTCACCCGGTTGGTCACACCGGCGCTGCTCCACCAGGGGTCGGCGGAGCCGCTGTCGAACTTGCCGTTGAGCACACGCTCGTACTCCGCCGCCAAGGCTGTGCCCGATGCCGCGAACGTGGTCGCGGCAAGTGCCGCCACCAGGGAGGCGGCGAGCAGGCGTGGGGGTTGCGATCTCATGTCGTGAGGTCTCCGTCCTCGTCGACGGGATTTCTGGGAGCGCTCCCACATGACCGTAGGGTGAGCTGAACGGCGTGGACAAGCGCCGTTCAGCCGCTACCCGGACACACCGCTCGGACCAATGGCGCCGGTCCATGCGCGGTAAAGGCGACTACGTCATCCGAAGGGCCACTGCTGGTTGCTGCCGGTCGCACGGGCCCGTGGTGGCTGCTGCCGCCGGTGCCGGTGACGTCACCGTCGTCACCGGCACCACGGCCAGCACCACCGCCACGCACATGCCCACCGCCGCCGGCAACCGTCGCGTCGCACTGCCTTGAGCCTTCGCTGTCATGAGCCGCTCCACTGCGTTGTGGCGCCCGGTCAGCCGTGGCATCACGGGCGAAGCTTCCAGCATGTATCCGACTCATCCCGGGACGTCGATCCACGAAGTGCGTGGTCACTGGCGGCGGGCTGTCCGGGAGCCTTCTTCGAAGAGCCTGAATAACACATAAGAACGGTCTCAGCACGTGCGGTCAAGACATGAGACTGACTTATCCTCCGATCTTCTCAACTTCGCGCACCCAACTGCCGGAGCCGGGCTCATGTCCTAACTGGACCGTCCGCCGCCGATGCGCGCGCCGACAGCGGCGAGCGCGGCTCGCACGGGCTGGAAGAACGTCACGCCACCATTGCGGCAGTCACCGCTGCCGCCGGACGTGAGGCCGATCGCGTTGCCGTTGGCCGAGAACAGCGGACCACCGCTGTCCCCGCCCTCCGCGCACACGGTCGTCTGGATGAGCCCGGTGACGGTGCCCTCCGGATAGTTCACCGTGGCGTTGAGCGCGGTGACCCGGCCGGAGCGCAGCCCCGTCGTGCTGCCCATCCGCTGCACCTGCGTGCCGACCCGTGCGTCCGCCGCGCGCACGATCCGGACCTTGCGCCGCTGGCCGGTGTCGACCTCGCTCGGCGCGTTGGTGTTCGCGTTGTCGTAGGTGAGCAGCGCAAAGTCGCCCTGGCCGGGGAACGTCGACTCCTGGACGGTCGCGACGGGCCTGCCACCGGGCGTCAGCGACATCCGTTGCGCGGCCTGCACGCAGTGCCCGGCGGTGAGGAACCCGGGTTGCCCGTCCGCAGTCGTGACGTTGAAGCCGAGCGAGCAGCGGCTGCGCCCGGCGAAGATCGCGTCACCGCCCTCGGCGAACGGCCGGAACGTACCTGATGTCCTGGTGAGCTTCGCCCTCGAGCCGAACGAGTCCACAGTGGAGACCAGGGTGTTCCAGCGGTCACCCGTCACCGTGCTGTCGGCGGTCACGAGCACCTTGTTCGTGCCGGGGTCCACCGCCCAGGCGGTACCGGGAATCGCCGCCTTCTCCCGCAGGGTGTTCGTGATCGCCAGCGGCGCCTCCTCGTCGTCGGGTGCCGCCTGGGTGTTGGTGATCGTGACCGCCGTGGCGGCCACGACCAGCACACCGACGGCGGCTGCCGCCCCCTTGATCCCACGGCTCTTCCAGTGCCTGCCCAACGGTGACCTCCGGTTTGATCGAGTCTCTGCCGAGGCGTACGGGCGGAAGCGACTCGATGGTTCACAGGGAGGGCCGTTGGGGTTTTGTCAAGCCTCCGATCGTCTCGTGCTAGCGGCCCCAGAGCCTCCAGGTCTGGTTGAGATCACCTGACTGGCCGGAAGGCTTGCAGGTCCACTGGATGATCCGGGCGCCGGCGGCCGAGGAGACCCCGTTGACGTCGACGCACTTGCCGCTGTGACGTGCGACGAGCTGGTAGTCGTGAGGATCGTTGCCGCCGTACGTGACCTTCCGCAGCGTGTACTGCTGGCTGGCCGAACCGGGCGCGCAGGCGTTCTGCACGACCGTGGCGGCGTCGGCGGTCGATGAGCCGCTGACGTCGAGACACTTGCCCGACTGCTGGTTCACCACGGTGTAGGTGTCGGCCACGCCGGCCACCGGGGTGAAGTTCCACAGCTGCTGGTCACCGCCCTCGCAGTAGAACTGCTGCTGCAGGTTGCCGTCGACACCGCTGAGGTTCGTGTTGTCCAGGCACTGCTGGGAGTGCTGAGCGGCGGCGACGGTCTGGAAACCGCTCTCCGAGGGCGGCAGCAACGTGATCGTGAACGTCTCGTCGACGTTGTTGTGCGGCACGTTGACCGTCGTTGCGTTGCCGCTCAACGACACCACCGTGTTCTGGACGGTGACGGGGCCCTGGACGGCACCACCGTTGTTGTGCGGGATGCGCTGGACGAGCACTCGCACCTGGTTGTTCTGCACGATGCCGGTCGTGGTGTCCAGACGTTGCAGGGCGACCGCGACGTTGCCGGTCGTGCTGCCGCCGCCGACGAGGACCTTCGCCACGCCGTTCGCCTTGGTGGCGAACGAGTCGTACGACTGG
Organism: Lentzea atacamensis; assembly: GCF_003269295.1. Lineage (GTDB taxonomy): Bacteria > Actinomycetota > Actinomycetes > Mycobacteriales > Pseudonocardiaceae > Lentzea > Lentzea atacamensis. The sequence goes on from NZ_QLTT01000003.1 coordinate 465,917, forward strand.
CTCGCTGTCGTGGCGACGATCTGGCCGGTCTGCGAGGCGTAGAACCGGTAGACCCACCACTCGCCCTTGGGCTGGTGCTGTCCCGCGGAGTTGCGGACGAGCAGGTTGCCGAGATCGTTGTGCAGGTTCCCGGCGCTCGCCCAGTTGGCCCGGAGGCCGTCGGCGCCGGCTCGCTCCAGCCGTGCGATGTACCACGAGCCGTCGCCGGGGTTCTGCTCGTTGCCGGCGCCGTACTCGTTGATCTGGTACGGCCGCGGGTGCGGGATGCCGCGCGCGTCGAGCGTCTGGTTCGCCACCGCCACGTTCGTCACCGGGTCGCCCGGCAGCGAGTGCCAGCTGATGATGTCCGGCACGACGTTGTTGGCACGGATGAAGTCCAGGTACTGCGGCCACCACCCGCCGGTCGACGGCACGCCCGCGAGGCTCGGCCCGACGATCAGCTGTGTGGGGAAGGCCGCACGCACGCGTTGGTAGGTGCGCCGCCACAGCTCGAAGTACTGGGACTGCGGGCGGTTCCAGAACAGCGTGATGTTGGGTTCGTTCCAGAGGTCCCACTGCACGGGCACGCCGGTCGCCCGCACGTCGTTGATCAGGCGGGTGAGGAAGTTGTCGTAGTCGGTCCAGTTGCCGTTGTCGCCGGGGAAGCGCGAGATCGGATACCCGTCGGCACCCCACAGGTCGTGGGGGAGCAGGACGAACTCGCCGCCCAGCGCGCGGGTGCGCAACAGCTGGGCGCGCGTCGAGTTCCAGCGTCGGTCGTACCTGCCGGACACCCAGCCGCCGGGACTGTCGAGCTGGGCGCCGCCGGCACGCATGTACCGGAACTTGACGTCGCGGAAGAAGTGGTCGGCGGGCCCCGTGCCGTTCTCCGTCATGCCGTAGATCCAGCCGGAGGCGCGGTAGGTGGGTGTGCCGTTCGTGATGGAGAAGTTGACGCTGATGGACTCGTTGGCGGCGTGGGCCGGTGCCGCGAACGCGAAGACAGATGCCAGTACGGCCAGGACGGCAGTGCTGGTTCGTCGTTGAACCATGAGGACTCCGAAACTGGTCAGGGGAGACGGAGACTCGAACCGGTTCGATCGAGAAGTGAAAGTACGCGCAGTCTGGTCTTCACTGCAAGGCTCCAGAGAGTCGAACCGGTTCGGCCGCTCCTGGTCACACCCAGACGACCTGCCACTGCTGGTTGGCCACACCGTTGGCCGGCCACGCGATCACGCGGGCGCCGTCGGCCTTGGAGCCGCCGTCCACGTCCGCGTACAGGCCGGTGCGCACGTTCACGAGGTTGACGTGACCGCCGCCCGCGTCGACGAGCTTCCACCGCTGGTCGTCGGTGCCGGTGTCCGTCCACTGGCCGAGCTGGTCGCCCTGGGCGGCGCTGCGGCTGCCCAGCACCTTGCCGCTGTGCCGGGCGGCGAGGCGGAACGAGCCGTCGGCGTTGGGGAGCAGCTGCCACTGCTGGTTGGCACTGCCCGACCAGGTCCACTGGATCACCCCGGCGGCGTCGCCGGTCCCCGCGCCGTTGACGTCGAGCACCTTGCCGCTGTTGCGGTTGACGAGCCGGCACCAGCCGTTCTGCAGCGACACGGTGACGTCGGTGCGTTGCCCGGCGACCAGGGTGACCTGCCGGGCGTGCGGGCCGAGCGGCGACGGCGCGACCGATGCCGTGGTGGTCACGGACGTCATGCCGCGCCGGCTGATCAGGGTGACGGTCTGGTCGACGGCCGAGGTGACGGACACGGTGGCCGTGCGGGCGGACAGGTCCCAGCTCAGGCTGTGCACGCGGATGCGGCCGCGGGCCCGCATGCCGGTGATCGTGCCCCTGGCGAGCTGTCCGGGCAGCGCCGGGAGGAGCTCGAGCACGCCGGGCCGGGAGTAGAGCAACGCCTCGGCCAGCACGCCCGGCAGCGCGTTGGCCGCGTCGGCGTTGTAGATGTCGCGGTTCGGGTTGTGCGAGGTCATCAGCGACCTGAAGAGCATGTCGTTGCCGATGATCTTGCGCAGGTTGTCGTAGACCTTGGCGCCGTCCTTGAGCCGGGCGGCCGCCAGCGCGCGGTGCAGGCTGCCGTGGGCGGAGATGTTCTGGTCGCCGCGGATCTCCAGCGCCCGCAGCGCCGGGCGGACGAGGCCGGGGGTCTCCTCCGGGTTGATCTCGTGCAGTGGCCAGGCGCCGTACAGGTGCTGCACGTGCCGGTGGTGGTACTGGTCGTTCAGGCCCGGCCACGACCACTCGGCGAGCGCGTTGTCGCTGTTGATCCGGTAGGCGGGCATCCTGTCCAGAAGTGCCTTCCAGCGCTGGACGCCCTGCCCGCTGCCCTGTTCCACGCCGAGCGCGTTCGCGGCGAAGATCGCGGCCTGGAGTGCGTGCTTGCCGGCCATGATCTCGCCGGTGGCGTTGATGCTGAGCATCACGCCGGTGTTGGAGGGCGCGTTCTCCGCCGAGAAGCACGGCACGAAGACGACTTTGCCGTTCGAGTCGGTGCGGGTCAGGAAGTCCTCGTAGAACAGCGCGAGCTCCATCAGCGCGGGACCGAGCTTCTCGCGCAGGAACGCCTGGTCGCCGGTGACCTCGTAGTGCTCTAGCAGCGGGTAGAACAGCCAGTCGGCGCCGCCGGTCCAGGTGTGGCCGGGGAAGTCGCCGCCGTTGAAATGCAGCATGTGGCCGTACTCGCCGTCGGTGCGGGTCGGAGCGAGGAAACCACGGGCGCCGTAGAGGTTCCGCGCGTTCGTGCGCCAGTGCGCCAGCTGCCCGAGCACCAGGTTGAAGTAGCCCTGCATGGCCTCGGTGGTGTCGAGGATGTTGCCGCCCGCGACCTGGAGGTTGACGTTGGCGTCGGTGGTGAAGTCGTCGGCCCAGGCGCCCGACCACGTACCCGTCCAGATGCCGGTCAGCCGCGGTGGCAGGATCCCGCTGGAGCTGATGAAGAGGTAGCGGCCGGAGTCGTAGAGCCGTTCGAGCAAGGCGAGGTCGATGACGCTCTTGTTGTTGTTCTGCCTGGTGATCAGCTCACTGGTGGACAGCCTGCGGTCGGCCTCGGACACGTTCAGGTCCAGGCGTGACCGGTCGTACATCTCGGTGTGGATCGCGGTGTGCCGCGAGCGCAGTGCCGCGTAGCCGGTGCCGAGCGAGGCCAGCGCCGCGTGCAACGGCTTGGCGTCCCACACCGCCGACTCGTACCTGTCGAGCTTGGTGAGCAGCAGCAGTGCGCTCGCCCCGGCCACGATGATCGTGGCGCCGTTCGCGGTGACGGTGCCGCCGGTGGCGACGACCCTCGTGACGCCCTCGTACCCGAAGGCGCCCTGCCCCGACGGGTAGGTGCCGCGCAGGTTGAGGTAGCCGTCGCCGTTCGAGATGGTGGCGAGCGTCGTGTAGCCGACGCTCGAAGGCGCGCTTTCCAGCGCGGTGCTGACGCTCAGCGTGGCGTCGATCGTGCGGCCGCTCGCGGGGAGGAGCTCGTGGACGATCACCTTGTCGGCACGGGAGACGAACGCCCTGCGGGTCCACGTGCCGTTGCTGTCCGTCCAGCTGGAGATGACCTCGCCGGTGCGGAAGTCGGTGACCCGGCCGTAGTTGTTGACGGTGGTCATGCCGGGTGTGGCGATCCGCAGCTCGTAAGCAGGATGGTAGGTCTGCGTCCAGCGCAGCGACCAGCCGGCCGCGAAGTCCCTGTTCGCCCCGGCGTAGTCGCCGGCGAGTGCCTTGTCCCGCACGGCGTTCAGGCGGCCGGAGAGCACCGGGGGCGTGACGGAACGGGTGCCGTTCGGCAGCACGAGCCGGTGGTAGTTGAAGATCACCTTCTCGGTGGCGGGCGGACCGTGCAGCACCGCGCCGTACTCGCCGTTGCCGGTGAGGAAGCCGTCCGTCCAGGACGATGCCGGGCTCGCGTCGTAGATGCCGCGGTCGGGCAGGGTGATCTGCGGCGGTACCGCGGCGGTCGCGGTGCCGCGGAGCATGCCGCCGGGTAACGCCGCAGCGCCGGCCGTGAGCGCGGAGACGGTGAGGAAACGCCTGCGGTTGAGCGGGTTGTCCATCAGGGGTGAACTCCTACTCCTGGGCTTTGCCCCCGGTGACGCGGGAGAGAGCCAGCGCGATGAGGATGATCGTTCCGTTGAGCGCCCCGATCCACTGGGCGGGGACGCCGGCGAGCGTGAGCACGTTCTGGATCAGGAACAGCAGCAGGATGCCGGTGAAGGCGCCGAACATCGTGCCCTTGCCGCCGTTGAGGCTGATGCCACCGATGACTGCGGCGGCGAAGACCGTGAAGATGTAGCCGTTGCCCTGTGCGGAGGCGACCGAGGCGAGCCGCCCGCTCAGCAGCAGGCCGCTGAGCGCGGCGAGCAGGCTCGCCGTCACGATCACGATCCACAGCACCCGGCCGGTGCGGATGCCCGCCGCCTTGGCCGCGTCGACGTTGCCGCCGATCGCGTAGAGGGAGCGGCCGAAGCTCGTGAAGCCGAGCAGCACGATGCCCGCGGCGAACAGGGTCAGGCACAGCCAGACCGACGCCGGCATGCCGAGCCACTGGGTGGTGCCGAGGTAGAGCATGGACTCCGGCAGCCGGAAGAACGTCTGGCCGCCTGAGATGCCGGTGAGGATGCCGCGCAGGACGATCAGCATGCCGAGCGTCACGATGAAACCGTTGAGCCCGAACCGGATGATGAACAACGCGTTGACCACGCCGATCAGCACGCCGACCGCCAGGGTGATCGGCACGGACCAGCCGCCCGGCAGCAGCCCGAGCCCGTGACCGGCGCCGACCGGCACGGTGAGCCAGGCGGCGACGCCGGGTGCGAGCCCGACCGTGGACTCCAGCGAGAGGTCCATCTTCTTGACGATCAGCACCAGCGTCTGCGCCAGGACCAGGATCGCGATCTCCGACATGGTCTGCAGCACGTTGATCAGGTTGTCGCCGCGCAGGAAGACCGGGCTGACCAGCTGGCCGACGACCGCGATCACGATGATCGCGGGGATCAGCGCCAGGTCGCGCAGCCTCGCGAAGGCGATCTTCCGGTTGACCGCGGCCGTGGTGTCAGTCATCGAGGTCGACTCCTTCCATCGCGGCGACGAGCCGGTGGTCGTGCCAGCCGCGGGGGATCTCGGCGACCACAGCACCCTGGAACACCACCAGGACCCGGTCGCACAGGCGCAGGTCGTCGAGCTCGTCGGAGGCGATGAGCACCCCCGCGCCGGACTCGGCGATCTCCTCGACCTTGGCGAGGAGGAACTCCTTGGACCGCACGTCGACGCCGGCGGTCGGGTTGATCAGCACCAGCAGTGCGGGGTCGTTGGCCAGCGCACGGGCCATCACGACCTTCTGCTGGTTGCCACCGGAGAGCCCGGAGACCGGCAGCTCCGGCCCCGGTGTCTTGATCGCGAGCTTGCCGATCATGTCGCGGGCGAAGCCGTCCCGCCGCCGCCCGTCGATGAAACCGGCTGGGCCCAGGCGGTCCGGAATGGTCAGGGTTCCGTTGTCCGCGATGGACATCTGCGCGACGTAACCCTGGTGGTGCCGGTCCTGCGGGACGAACCCGACGCCCGCCCTGAGCGCCGCCGGCACGCTGCCGGGCCGCGGCCGGGTGCCCGCGATCTCCACCGAACCGGTGGTGGCGGCCCGCAGTCCCGCGATCGTCTCCGCGATCTCGACGCGGCCGCTGCTCGCCGCGCCGGCGAGACCGACGATCTCGCCCGCGCGGACCCGCAGCGTCACGTCCTCGTAAGCGCCGGGCAGTGACGCTCCCGTCATCTCCAGCACGGGAGCGGCGTTCGCGTCGGGCACGCGGCGGGTGTCACCGGTCTCCGTCGCCACCTCACCGGTCATGGCCGCCACCAGCTCGGCCCGCGGCAGCTCGCCGACCGCGGCGGTCAGCACGTGCCGGGCGTCGCGGAACACCGTGACGGTGTCGCAGATCTCGTAGATCTCCTCCAGGTGGTGGCTGATGTACAGGAACGTGACGCCCTGCCGCTGCAGCTCGGTGATGCGGCCGAAGAGCCGGGCGATGGCGGCGGCGTCGAGCTGGGCGGTCGGCTCGTCGAGGATGATGAAGCGTGCCCCGAACGAGAGCGCTCTCGCGATCTCCACGAACTGGCGCTGCTCGACGTCCAGCTCACCGGCGGGCAGCCGCACGTCCACGTCGACCGACCAGGCGTCGAGCAGCTCCCGCGCCTTGGTGCGCACGGTCTTCCAGCTGATCAGCCCGCTGCGGCCGTGGTCGTGCCGGTTGAGGAACAGGTTCTCCGCCACCGTCAGTTCGGGGATGATCGTGGACTTCTGGTAGACGCAGGCCACGCGCTGCCGCCACGCGTCGCGGTCGGTGAGCCGGGGAGCCGGCTCACCGCCGAACGTGATGGTGCCCTCGTCCGGTGCCTGCAGTCCGGTGAGGACGGACACGAGCGTCGACTTGCCGGCCCCGTTCCGTCCCACCAGCGCGTGGGTCTGCCCCTGGTCGATCCGGATGGCGGCCTCGCGCAGGGCCACGGTGGACCCGTACCTCTTCGTCACTCCCGCCGCCTCTGCGACGGCCGGCGCTGCAACCATGTCGCTTGTCGCCTTCTGCTCACTGGAGCTTGTTGCCCCACAAGGACTTGTCGTCGTGCTTGAGGCTGGGCACACCGTCGAACGTGCCGCCGTCCGCGGTCACCAGGGGAGCGGAGAGCTGGTCCTCCAGCAGCCCGTCGCGGACCTGGACGATCGTGCTGTCGTGGTCGGTCTTGCCGGGCTTGAACGTCTCGCCGTTGATCGCCGCCTTCAGGTACTGCAGCGCGTACTTGGCGTAGAGGTCGGCCGGTTGCGAGACGGTCGCGTCGATGTGGCCTTCCGCGATGTTCTTGAGCTCCTCGGGAATCCCGTCGTTGGACACGATGAACACGTGCTTGGGGTCCGACGGGCCGACCAGCAGTCCCTTCTGCTTGAGCACCTGCAGCGTGCCGGAGAGGGCGAAGCTCGACTGCATGTAGACGCCCTTGATGTCCGGGTTGGCGGTGAGGTCCGTCTGCAGCTTCTGCGCCGCGACCGCGCCGTCCCAGTTCGTGGCCTCCCCGAGGACGGTGATGCCGGGGTAGTTGGCCTTCATGCAGTCGTTGAACGCCTCGGTGCGGTCCCTGCCGTTGATGGACGCGAGATCTCCCTGGAGCATCACGACCTTGCCCTTGCCGGCGAGCTTCGCGCCGAGGAACCGGCAGGCCTTCTCGCCGTAGGCCCGGTTGTCCGCGCGGACGACCATGAACACGTCACCGCTGTCGGGCCGGGTGTCGACGGTGACGACCGGGATCTTCTTGGCCGCCAGCTGTTCCAGCGTGGGCGCGATGGCCGCGGTGTCCTGCGGTGCCATCGCGACACCCTTCACGCCCTGGCTGATGAACGTCTGGACGTTGGCGGTGAGCTTGGCGACGTCGTTCTGCGAGTTGGTGGTCTTGAGCTCCAGGCCCAGCTCCTTCCCGAACTCGGGGGTGTACTTGATGTAGGAGTTCCAGAAGTCGGTGTCGGACCGCGGGTAGTCGACGCCGACCACCGGCCCGCCGCCCGCCCCGGAACCCGAGGTGCCGCAACCGGTGAGCACAGCGGCGAGAACGGTGACGATGCCGACGCAGGCACGAGAGCTGGTGTTCACAGCGGATCTCCTAAGGGGTGGCGGGATCGGGTGCGAGGTTCCAGACGGGTCCGTCGGGGTAGCGGTGGGCGGCGATGGACGCGGGATGCAGCTCGGCGCTGATGCCGGGAGCCGTCGGGGCGAGGTAGTGACCGTCGTGGACGTGCACCGGGTCGGTGAAGTGCTCGTGCAGGTGGTCGACGTACTCGATGTAGCGGTTCTCGGTGGTACCGCTGACGGCGACGTAGTCGAACATCGCCAGGTGCTGGACCATTTCGCACAGCCCGACCCCGCCCGCGTGCGGGCAGACCGGGACGCCGAACTTGGCGGCCAGCAACAGGATGGCGACGTTCTCGGTGACGCCCGCGGTGCGGCTGGCGTCGAGCTGCAGGACGTCGATCGCGTCCAGCTGCAGCAGTTGCTTGAACATGACCTGGTTGTGGGTGTGCTCGCCGGTGGCGACCTTCACCGGCGCCACGGCTCGCCGGATGGCGGCGTGTCCGAGGACGTCGTCGGGTGAGGTCGGTTCCTCGATCCAGTACGGGTCGTACGCCGCGAGCGTGGACATCCAGGCGATCGCCTGCCGCACGCCCCACGCCTGGTTCGCGTCGACCGCGATCTTGATGTTCGGGCCGACCGCTTCACGAGCCAGCCGCAGCCGGCGCATGTCGTCTACGGCGTCGGCGCCGACCTTCAGCTTGATCAGGTCGAAGCCGTCGGCGACGGCCTGCCTGGACAGGCGCACGAGCTTCTCGTCGTCGTAGCCGAGCCAGCCGGGGGTCGTCGTGTAGGCGGGATAGCCGTGCTGCAGCAGGTGGGTGGCTCGTGCGGCACGACCCGGTTCGGCGCGGCGCAGGAGCTCGAGCGCTTCGTCGCGGGTGAGCGCGTCCTCGAGGTAGCGGAAGTCGACGAGGGCGACCAGCTGCTCCGGCGTCATCTCGGAGAGCAGCTGCCACACGGGTTTCTGCTCGCGTCGCCCGTAGAGGTCCCACACCGCGTTGACGATCGCGGCGGCGGCCATGTGGATGGCGCCCTTGTCGGGGCCGAGCCACCGCAGCTGGCTGTCGCCGGTGAGCCGCCGCGAGAACGCGCCGAGATCGCCGAGTACCTCGTCCACGGACAGGCCGGTCACCAGGGGAGCCAGTGCGCGCACGGCAGCGACCTCGACATCGTTGCCGCGTCCCACGGTGAACGCGAGTCCGTGGCCTGCCGCGTCCTCGCTCGTCCGGATGGTCACGTAGGCGGCGGAGTAGTCGGGTTCGGGGTTCATCGCGTCGGATCCGTCGAGCTCACGCGACGTGGGGAACCGCACGTCCACGGCCTCGACCGCCGTGATCAGCTCGGTCATGGCTACCACCCCTCGTCGTGTGTCTACGGCGTGTCCGCTGTGCAACAGTCAGTAGGCGGACATGGGATGGATTTATAGGCTACGAACGGCTGGAGTGTCCACGGTCAGTGGACTGAAAGTGTGTAGACGGCGGAAATTGGCAGCTAGATGGTTCACGCTGCTTCAAGTCCGACTGCGGGGTGACATCCCATCTCTTTGGCAGAGGTGGGATGTATTGCTACCCTCCTGCGGTGTCACTGACCGACAAGGCCATCGACCGCATCAGAGACCTGATCAGCTCTGGCGAGCTGCCGCCGGGTTCGAAGCTGCCGCCGGAGCAGCAGCTGGCCGCCGAGCTGGGCCTGTCCCGCAACCTGATGCGGGAGGCGGTCAAGGCGCTGGTGGTCGCGCGCGTCCTCGAAATCCGGCGCGGTGACGGCACCTACGTGACGAGCCTGGAACCGGAGGTGCTGCTCAGCGGCATCTCCTCCGCGGTGGAGCTGCTGCGGGGCGACACGCTGCTGGAGCTCACCGAGGTGCGCAGGCTGTTCGAGCCGGTCGCCACCGGGCTCGCCGCCACCCGCATCTCCGCGGCCGAACTCCGCGAGGTCGAACGGCACCTGGACGCGATGCGGGCGGCGCGGGACGACGTCGAGCTGCTCAACTCCCACGACGCCGCCTTCCACCGCGCGGTCGTCGGTGCCACCGGCAACGCCACGCTGACGACGTTGCTGGAGGGCATCTCCAGCCGCACGGTCCGCGCACGGGTCTGGCGCGGGCTCGTCGACGGCAACGCCGCGAGCCGCACCCTCGCCGAGCACGAGGCGATCTACCAGGCGCTGGTGGACCGCGACGCGGCACTCGCGCAGGCCGCCGCTCTCGTGCACGTCAACACGACCGAGCGGTGGTTGCGCCAGCACGTGGGTCACGAGGTCGGCTGAGCGGTGGTTTCGCGGGTACCTGCTCGCGGCGACCGGGACCAATCCGTTCGCCTGACAACGCCGGTACTTTGGCTGTATGGCCTTCGTTCACGCGCTGACCTCGTATCCGATCAAGGGATGTGCCGGTGTCGCAGTGGAACGGGCGGAGGTCACCCCGGCAGGGTTGCCACACGACCGGCTGTTCGCGGTGGTCGGGCCGGACGGTGCGATGGTCTGGCAGGGCGAGTCGCCGCGGCTCGCCACGATCCGGGGCCGGCTGCTGCACGACAACGCGAAGCTGGCGCTGAGCGCACCCGGAGCCGGCGAGCTGGTGCTGGACGTGGCGGCGGACGGGGAGCCCCGGCCGGTGGACGTGGAGAAATGGCCGGGATCCGGGATCGACCAGGGCGCCGAGGCGGCCGAATGGGTGTCAGGAGTGCTCGGCAGACCGGCCCGGCTGGTGCGCGAGCCGGACAGGGCGAGCCGGGCCCGGAGTGCGTCCGACCCGACCGCGCTGCTGGTCCTCTCACTGTCCTCATTGGACGACTTGAACGCGCGGATCGCGGAGCGCGGTGCGGATCCGGTTCCGATGGACCGGTTCCGGCCCAACGTCGTGATCAGCGGCTGGCCCGAACCGCACACCGAGGACAGGGTGAGCCGGATGACGGTCGGTGGTGCCGAGATCGGCTTCGGCGAGCTGGCCATCCGCTGCGCGGTCACCCTCGTCGACCAGTCGGCAGGCGTGCGTGCCGGTCCCGAGCCGTTGCGCACTCTGGCCGGCTATCGCCGCGAACCCGACGGCGTCAGCTTCGGCATGAAGGCGGCCGTGCTCACCTCCGGAGGCATCGCGGTCGGTGACGGCGTCACCGTCACCGAGTGGCGGTGACCCGAAAACTCGTTGCCGCACGCGACGACCGGACTGGATGATCACCGCATGGCATCAGCTCCCGCGGACGGCCGCGCCGGCATCGACGCCGCTCTCGTCAAACGTCTGATCGCCGCCCAGTTCCCGCGGTGGAGCGACCTGGCGGTGATCCCGGTCGAGGTCGACGGGTGGGACAACCGGACCTACCGCCTCGGCGACGACATGACGGTGCGGCTGCCCACCGCGGCCGGCTACGTACCCGCTGTCGCAAAGGAAAACCACTGGCTGCCCAGACTGGCGCCGGCACTGCCGGTCACCGTGCCCGTCGTGCTGGCCACGGGTGTCCCCGGCGAGGGATATCCGTTCCCCTGGTCCGTGCGCGGGTGGGTGCCAGGACGGACGGCCGATCCGGACCACATCGACGACCTGTCCCAGTTCGCGATCTCGGTGGCGGAGTTCCTCCGCGCCCTTCAACGCTGCGACACCGCTGATGGCCCGCTCGCGGGGGCGCACAGCTTCTACCGGGGAGCGCCACCGGCCCACTACGACGAAGAGACCCGCCGTTGCCTGGCCGAGCTCGACGGCCGCGTCGACACCGCTCGGGCCGCCGCGGTCTGGGAGGCCGCCCTGGCCGCGCAGCACAGCGGCGAGCCGGTGTGGTTCCACGGCGACATCGCCAGCGGCAACCTCCTGGTGGCGGACGGAAAGCTGACAGCCGTCATCGACTTCGGCACCTGTGGTGTCGGCGACCCGGCCTGTGACCTGGTGATCGCCTGGACGATGTTCTCCGGCGACAGCCGGCGAGCTTTCCGCGACGCGGTCGACCTGGACGACGGCACCTGGGCCCGCGCCAGGGGCTGGGCGCTGTGGAAAGCCCTGCTGACCCTTGCCGGGTGCGGGGACGGCGACCGCGAACGGGCCGCCGTCAACCAGCGCGTGATCGACGAGGTGCTGGCCGACCACGACAGCACCGGCTGAGACGTGTCCCGCGCAACTCGGTGCCAGGCGCCGCCTGGCCCCGAGCGGTCGTCGCCCAATCAGGTTCCACTGCAGGCTCGCGCCGCCCCAGCAGTCCCACAGCTGCAGCTTCGTGCCGTTGCCCGTGCCCTGACCGCTCGCCTCGAGACACTTCCCGGACTGCGCCGGGATGGTGCCGGCGCCGGGTCTGCTGCGGCGCGGGGCACTTCGAGGATGGCACGACAGGCAAACACGCTGCGCCGTCAGGCGATGATGTGCCGTATGACCGCGGCAAGGGACCGCTCACGTGGTTGAACGGTATCCAGTGTGAGCGCCTCTCCGTTCCAGGAGGGAAAACTTGCCAGTCGCTGCTGCACGTCGTGCCAGTCGCCCGAGTCGTGCCAGCCGGGGATGCCACGGCTGCGGCCTTCGAGCCTGGCACGGTGGACTTCCGGGTCGGAGCACTGGCACACGACCACGCGGAACTCCGCACCGGCCCGGCGCGCCAGGCTACGCCAGCGGTCCCTGGTCGCGACCTGTTCGGCGGGATGATCGAGGATGACGGACTGTCCGGCGAGGAGTTGCCGGAGAGCGAGCGTGGTCAGCATCTCCTCGGCGATGGCCAGTGGATCCTCGAAGTAGCGACAGCCGAACGGGGTCAGCGCGCCGAGCAACCAGTCCGTGGCGAAGACCGGGATCCCCAGCTCGGCTCCCGCCGCGTCGGCCAGCGTGCTCTTTCCGCTGCCGGGCAACCCGGAGAACACCACCAGTCGAGCATCCGTGGCGACGGAAGGCAGGTTGTAGTCCGTGAAATCGGCCGGCAATCCCGGTGTCAGATCGGTCGGCACCAGTCCGGCAACCCACGTGGAGGCGATTCGATGCGGCGGTGCGGCCTCGACGACGCAGGAAACGACATCAACGGTGCCGTCGTGACGGCGGATCCGCGCCCGCGCGGTGGTCTCGCCGACGTCGAGACCGACCACGACGACCGGCGCGTAGCCGGCAGCTCGACCGCGGGTGACCTCGACGTACCTCTCGGGCGTGACGACGGCGGTGAACGCAGCCGCGAACACGTCGGACGCGTCAGCTCCCCAGCCGGGTTTCCCGTCCAGGCCGTCGAGAATCCATTCCAGCCGCGCCAGGGCAGGACTGGCCGCGAAACGTTGCACTGTTCTCCCCTGGCGAGGTGGTTGAGGCGAGTCGATCAAGCCTAGCGAGCCTGACCGGACACGGGCCGGACGTTCGCCCACGACTGAAAGAGACCGCTGTGAGCAGACCTGATCTGGTCACGGGAAAGGGCGCGGCACCCGGGTTTCTCCGGGTGCCGCACCCTCGCCGCGCTCAGGCGGGATCTTCGAGGTGCCAGACCTCCTGCATCGGGGCCCACCAGCTGCCGGAGCCGCGCTCGGCCAGCGACTCCTGGCACGGATCGGTGAGCGTCCACCAGCGCTGCGTCTCCGGGTCGGCGGCGATGCGCATCTGGTCGGCGTCGTGGTCGTCACCGATGTACTCGTAGTAGCCGAACAGCAGGTCGCCGTGCAGGAAGATGGTGAAGTTGCGCATGTTGGCGTCCAGCATCGTCTTTTCGACAGCGGGCCAGACGGCCGAGTGCAGCCGCAGGTACTCCTCGCGCCGTTCCGGGCGCAGCCGGATCACCATGCCATAGCGCTGTGGGCGGTTCATGACCTTGTTTCCTTTCCCCGGCTAGGCGTTGAGCACGGTGCTTTCGACCTCGCCGTCCACCCCGGCCGGGTGCAGGCGATGGCCGGCACGTTCCGGCCGGATGTGGGAGCCGCCGGAGGTCGGGTGGGGAACGAGGTGGCTCGCGGCGGCGATCGCGTCCTCGTCGATGCCCACGCCGAGGCCCGGACTGTCGCCGAGGACGTAGGCCCCGTCCTCGACGTGCAGGTCGACGGAGACGCCGACGGGTGGCTGGAGGTCCTGCAGTTCGCTCACGAGGTGGTTGGGGATCGACGTGGCGGCGTGCAGCAGGCCGACCGGTGTCGTGCCGATGGGGCTGACGGGCAGGTCGTGGGCGTGCGCGAGGGTGGCGACCCGCAGGAAGTGGGTGATGCCCCAGACGGCGGCCGTCTGGACGATGTCCACGGCACCGGCGGCGATGAGCGGGCGGTGCTGTTCGAGGCCGGTGAGGTTCTCGCCGGTGGCGACCGAGGCGCGGACACCGCGGCCGACCGTCTTGTGCCCTGCCACGTCCCAGCGCCGCACCGGCTCCTCGATCCACGTCAGGTCGAGGGTCTGTTCCAGCTCGCCGACGTGGCGGACCGCCTGCTTGCGCGTCCAGGCCTCGTTGACGTCCAGCATCAGGCTCGGCCGCGCGCCGAGGCCGGCGTCGATCAGCAGGTCGCGGATGAGGGTGAGGCGGTGCCGGTCGCGGTCGATGTCGAGACCGCCCTTGATCTTCGCCGCGCGCAGCCCGTGTGAGGCGTAGGTCTGGTACGCCGCGATGAGCTCTTCGTCGTTCAGTGCGATGTCCAGGCCCGAGGCGTAGGCGGGCACGCGGCGGTCGCGCCCGCCGAGCAGCCGCCACAGGGGTTCTCCCGCCGCCTGGGCCTTGATGTCCCACAACGCCGTGTCGAGAGCGCCGATCGTGCCGAAGACCGCACCGGCGTGGCCCGCCTTGAACGTCCGGCGCAGCATGCGGTCGTACAGGGCGGTGACGGAACGCGGGTCCTCGCCCTCGATGGCGGCGAAGACGGTCTCGATCTCCACGTGCGGCCCGAGCCCGACACCGGTGATGCCTTCGTCGGTCTCGACGACGACGATCGGGACCCGGACGAGGCCGTCGGCGTAGACGCCGTTGGCGTCACCGACCGGCCGGCCCCAGTCCTGGACCGTGGTGAGAGTCCGGTAGCGAGTGATGCGCATGTCAGCCCTTCGTGGACCCGGCGGTGACACCGTCGGCGATCTGGCGTTGCAGGAACAGGTATACGACCAGGACCGGTATCGCGGCGATCAGCACACCTGAGGCGAACGTCGGGATGTCGTCGGAGTACTGACCGCGCAACGACGTGACGCCGACCATGAGCGTGCGGTTCTCGGCGGACGGCATCATCAGCAACGAGATGAGCACGTCGTTCCAGCAGAACAGGGCGTTGAGCACGCCGACGGACAGCAGTGCCGGCGCGCCGATCGGGAGCATGATCCGCCAGTAGACGCCGTAGACCGTGTTCCCGTCTATGCGCGCGGCGTCCACGATCTCCGGTGGCACTGTCGAGTAGTAGCTCGTCAGCAGGAAGATCGTGAACGGCAGGAACTGCGCCACGTACGCGAGGATCAGGCCGGGGTAGGTGTCGACCAGGCCGGTGTCGGCCATGATCCGCGCCAGCGGCACCATGATCACCTGGAACGGGATGAACAACGCGGCGAGGATCGCCAGGAACAGCGTGGAGGAGCCGCGGAAGCGCAGCCGGGCGAGCGCGAAACCCGCCATCGAGCCGAGCAACAGCAGCAGCGCCACCGAGCACGCCACGACGATCACCGAGTTCAGGAAGTACCGGGACATCCCGACGCTCGTCCACGCCTTGACGATGTTGTCCCAGCTCAGCGAGTCGGCCAGGGAGAACCGGTCGAGGACGTACTCGCGACGGGTCTTCATGGCGACGTTGGTGGTGAACACCAGGGGATAGATCGTGGCCAGTGCGAGCGCGGCCATCGGGATCGCGACTACCCACCTGGTCAGCCGGGTGCCCGACATCAGTCCTCCTTGCCGGCGCGTCGCAGGATGCCGATCTGGGCCAGTCCCACCACGAGCATGATCAGGAAGAGCGCTGTGGACGCCGCGGAGGCGAGCGCGGGCTGGTTCATCTGTCCCTGCTGGATCCAGACGTAGTACTCGGGCAGGTAGGTCGACCCCTCCGGCCCGCCGCTGGTCATCACGTACACCAGGCCGAACATCGACGTCAGCATGCCGATCATCGTCGTCACGAAGACGAACTGGATCGTGCGCGACAGGCTCGGAACGATGACGTGCCAGATGGTCTGCGGCAGCGACGCACCGTCCACTTTGGCCGCGTCCAGCAGCGAGGAGTCCAGCGTGGCGAACCCGGCCAGGAAGACGACCAGAGCCATGCCGAACGTCGCCCAGACGTGGACGCCGACGACCGCGAAGATCGCCACGTCAGGGTCGCCGAGCCAGTCCACCGGCCCGATGCCGAGGCCGCCGAGCAGTGCGTTGAGCGGACCGTCGAAGGCCAGCAGCAGGTTGAAGATCGCGCCGACGATCACGGGCGAGAGCACGGCGGGGAAGAAGTAGACACCGCGGTAGACCCGGTGTCCCGGCACCTTCAGGAAGATGAAGGTCGCGAGCAGACCGGGAATCGCCACCGCCACCGGCAGCAGCAGCACGAGCAGGCCGACGTTGCGCAACGCGGTGCGGAAGAGCGGATCGCCGAGCAGGGTGAGGTAGTTGTCGAACCCGACCATCATGCCGTCGCGGTCGCCGTCACCGGTGAAGGAGAAGTTGATGCCGAGCACCAGGGGCCACAGCCGCAGCCCGACGATGATCAGGACGGCCGGCGCCAGCAGCACCAGGGGCGCCAGGCGCTCGGCCCGTGAACCCCGGCGGTTGCGCCGTGCTGGTGGGGCGGCCGGCCGTGGCGCGGCGATCCCCCCGGTGGACCCGGCCGTGACCGGGTCCACAGAGGACAGAGAGTGTGCGGTCACGTCGATCAGCCGGTCTTGTCCGAGGCGGCGAGCTGCTGCAGCACCTCGTCCACCGTGATCGAACCGCTGAGCAGCTGCTGCGAGAGACGTCCCATGAGGTCGATCGTCTTGGACGACAGGGCGACGTGCAGCGCGGGCTTCCCGGTCTTGACCGCGGACACGATCGTCTTGACGGCCGGGCCGCCCTCGGCGGTGTCGATCGTGGTGTCGGACGCGATCGCGCCGCCGTCGAGGTAGAACGCCTTGAGCGCGTCGGTCGAGGTCAGTGAGCGCACGAGGTCCGAGGCGACCTTCGGGTCCTTGGTCCACTTGGCGACCGCGTAGCCGATGCCGCCGTCGTAGGCCAGGCTCGGCTTCGCCGCGGGGTTGACCAGGGGCGCCTGCATGACGCCGACCTTCTCCGGCGTGAGGAACTCGGCGAAGTCCTTCCAGTGCCCGACGTCGGACATCAGGCCGATGATGTTGGCCGCCTTGCCGGAGTTGAACGCGGCGAACGCGTCGTTGAACATCGCGGTGGAGTTGGCGCCGTCGGTGTTCAGACCGGAGTCACCTGCCTGCTTCCAGAGCTCGAAGATCTTCTTGACGTCCGGGGAGGACCAGTTGCGCTTGCCCGCGATCCAGTCGTCGTACTCCTGCGGCGTCAGCACCGCCGATCCCAGGGCCGACAACCAGAACTGGATGCCGATGCCTTCCTTGTTGCCCAGCGAGAAGCACTTGGCACCGGTCTTCTGCGTGACGGCACCGCAGTTCTTGACGAAGTCGTCCCAGGTCCTCGCGGGAGCGTCGGGGTTGAGGCCGGCCTTCTGGTAGAGGTCCTTGTTGTAGTAGATCGGGTGTCCCTGCAGGGTCACCGGCTCGGCGAAGATCTTGCCGTCCTTGGTGAACGCGTCCCAGCCGGCCAGCCGCTGCTTGTCGTCGGCCACGTAGGAGTCCAGCGGGGCGAGTGCGTCGGCGCGGTCGCGGATCTGCCCGCCGCCGTTGAAGAGGATGACATCAGGGCCCTTGCCGGACTGGATGGCCGCGCCGAGCAGGGTGTAGTACTGGTCGAACGGCTGCGCCACGAACTCGACGTTCACGCCGGGGTGCTTCTTCGCGAAGTCGGCCTTGGCCTTCTGGACGTAGCCGGCCGCCTTCGCGTCGCCCGACTTCCAGTCCCAGACCACGAGCTTGTCGCTCGAACCGCCGGAGGAGTTGCCCGGTCCAGAGGCGCTGCCGCAACCGGCGGCGGTCAACGCCAGCGCTGCCACAAGGGTGGCAGTCCATGGTGTGCGCTGCTTCATCGCTGCTCACTTCCCGACAACGGTGGCCGGGCGGCAAAAGGCCCGACGAGGTCCGCTGAACGTAAGTCGTATGACGTATTACGTCAACGCCTCATTTTGGGTACACTTCCCGGCAGGCTCTCAGCGCCTGGCGCTGCCCACCACCGGAGGACAGATGACGGCATCAGGCCGGCGGCCGATCAGGACCGCGCCCACCGCCCCGAACTGGGCGCGCCGGCCGATGAACCTGACCGAGGCGGTCACCACGGACCTCGTGGGCCGCATCGTGCGTGGTGATCACGCGCCGGGGACGTCGCTGCCGCCGGAGCCCGCGTTGTGCGAGTCCTTCTCGGTCAGCAGGACGGTCGTCCGCGAGGCGATGAAAGTCCTGCAGGAAAAGGGTTTGGTCCAGGTGCGTCAGGGCGCGGGCACGATCGTGACCCCGCCGTCGACGTGGAACGTGCTCGACCAGCTCGTGCTGGGGGCGGTCGTCGCCGAGGACGAGACGCTGGGTGTGCTGGACGACCTGGTGGTGACCCGCCGGTTGCTGGAGTCGGACATGGCCCAGGTCGCCGCTCGCGCCGCCGACCCCGTGACCGTGGAGGCCCTGCGTGATCTCGTCGCGCTCATGGACCAGGTGCTGGACGACCCCGTCGCGTACCGCGAGCACGACCACGCGTTCCACGACACGATCATGCGGGCTTCCGGCAACCGGATCGCCAGAGGAGTCGTGCGGGCGCTGGAGAGCCAGGTCTTCAACACCGCCCGCTACATGGGCAGAACCGATCGCGACCTGTGCGCGGCCTCCAACGCGGGGCATCGCCGCATCTGCGAGCGGATCGCGGCGCACGACGCGGCCGGTGCCGCCGAGGCCATGTTCATCCACATCACCGAGGCCTGGCTCGTGCGGCGCAGCGACGCGGGAGAGCCGGGGCGCCTCGATCGTTAGCTCTGCCGCGGATCACCCGGCGGGACAGGGGTTCCGCCTGCGCGGCATGCCCTCACCTGTGCAGGAGACCGATGAACGGAGCGATTGGTCATGAGTGACTTCGACGGGCTGGTGGCTCTGGTCACCGGCGGCGGCTCGGGCATCGGCCGGAGCACGGCCGAGCTGCTGTCCGGCCGCGGTGCGCGGGTCGCCGTGCTCGATCTGGTGGCGAACGACCTGCCGGACGGCATGTTCTTCGTGCGCGCGGACGTCACGGACGACCAGAGCGTCCGAGCCGCCGTCGAGGCGGTGGTCGAGCGCTTCGGCGGCCTCGACGTGGTGGTGAACAACGCGGGCATCGGCGCGCAGGGTGACGTGAGCGCCGCGACCGACGACGAGTGGCTCAGGGTGCTCGACGTCAACGTGGTCGGGATGGCCAGGGTGGCCAGGGCTGCCCTGCCGCACCTGCGGAACTCCTCCTCCGCCGCCATCGTGAACACCGGCTCGATCGCCGGGACCGCCGGTCTGCCGCAGCGGGCCGTCTACTCGGCGAGCAAGGGCGCGGTGCACGCGCTGACCCGTGCTCTCGCCGCCGACCACGTCCGCGAGGGCATCCGGGTGAACGCGGTCGCACCCGGCACCGCGGACACTCCCTGGGTGCAGCGGTTGCTCGACTCGGCTCCGGATCCGGCGGCCGAGCGCGCGGCGCTGGAGGCCAGGCAGCCGCACGGCCGGTTGGTCAGTGCCGATGAGATCGCGACGGCGATCGCGTACCTCGCCAGCCCGTTGTCGGGTTCCACCACCGGAACCGTGCTCGCCGTCGACGGCGGCATGGACGCTCTGCGGTTGCGTCCCCGTGGCTGACGCCCTGCACCGGCTGGGGCTCGGTACGTCGCCGCTGGGCAACCTGTACGCCGAGGTGACCGACCGCGAGGCCCGCGCCGTGGTCGACGCGGCGTGGGAGTCCGGCGTCCGGATCTTCGACACGGCACCGCACTACGGGCTGGGCCTCGCGGAGAGGCGGCTCGGCGCGGCGCTGAAGGACCGGCCGCGCGACGAGTTCGTGTTGTCCACCAAGGTCGGCCGGTTGCTCGTGCCCGATCCGTCGGGCGCGGGACGGCTCGACGACGACGGCTTCGCGGTGCCGGCGCGGTGGCGCCGGGAGTGGGATTTCAGCGCGGACGGCGTGCGGCGCAGCCTGGAGTCGTCGCTGGAGCGGCTCGGGCTCGACCGGGTGGACGTGGTGTACCTGCACGATCCGGACGACCACTGGGAGCAGGCTTTCGGTGAGGCGCTGCCCGCGCTGGCCGAGCTGCGCGAGCAGGGTGTCGTCGGCGCCATCGGAGCCGGGATGAACCAGTGGCAGATGCTCGCCCGGTTCGTACGTGAGTCCTCTGTGGACGTGATTCTGCTCGCCGGCCGCTACACGTTGCTGGAACAGCCGGCACTGGCAGAGTTGCTGCCGTTGTGCGCTTCGCGCGGCGTGGACGTGCTCGCGGCGGGGTTGTTCAACTCCGGTCTGCTGGCACGGCAGGACGTGCCGGACGACGCCACCTACGACTACCGGACCGCGCCGGTGGACGTCGTCGGCCGCGCCCGGCGGATCGCCGCGGTGTGCGCGCGGCACGGCACGACGCTGCCTGCTGCCGCGCTGTGGTTCCCGTTCGGGCACCCGGCGGTGACCGGCGCGTTGATCGGCGCTCGCACCGAGGCCGAGCTTCGGGCGAACGTCGACGCCTTCGCCGCGCCTCCGCCGCCGGGGCTGTGGGCGGACCTGCGCGACGAAGGGCTGCTCGACGCCGGCACGCCCACCCCGTAACAGCTTCGAGGAACAACGGAAGAGGAACGGCGATGCGACTGCTGCGAGTGGGCGACCCCGGTGCGGAGATTCCGGCGGTGCTGGACGATGCCGGTGGCGTCCGTGACCTGCGCCCGGTGACCGGTGAGATCAACGGCGACTTCCTGGCCGGCGGCGGGGTGGCGCGGGTGCGCGACGCGCTGGCGGGTTTGCCGGAGCTCGACGTCACGGGGATGCGGATCGGGGCGCCCGTCGCCCGTCCCGGTGCCCTGGTGTGCATCGGGCTCAACTACTCCGACCACGCGGCCGAGACGTCGGCGGAACCGCCCGCGGAGCCCGTGGTGTTCATGAAGAACACCAACACGGTCATCGGGCCCAACGACACGGTGCTGGTGCCGCGGGGAAGCGTGAAGACAGATTACGAGGTGGAGCTGGCCGTCGTGCTGGGCGCCACCGCGCGCTACCTGGAGAGCCCGCAGGACGCGGCGGCGGTGATCGCGGGCTACGCCATCTCCAACGACGTCAGCGAGCGCGAGTTCCAGCTCGAGCGCGGCGGCCAGTGGACGAAGGGCAAGTCCTGCGAGACGTTCAACCCGCTGGGACCGTGGCTGGTCACCGCCGACGAGGTGGGCGACCCGCAGGCGCTCGGCCTGAAGCTGAGCGTGAACGGTGAGCTCCGGCAGGACGGCAACACCAAGAACATGCTCTTCGGCGTGCACCACGTCATCTGGTACCTCAGCCAGTTCATGGTGCTGGAGCCCGGTGACGTGGTGAACACGGGCACGCCGGCGGGTGTGGCACTCGGCGTGAACGACTTCGAGTACCTGCGCGGTGGTGACACCATCGACGTCAGCATCGATCGCCTTGGTGTGCAACGGCAGCAGGTCGGGCAGGCGTGACCGCGATGCGCCGGATCGACGCCCACCACCACCTGTGGGACCTGTCCGCTCGGCCGCAGGACTGGCTCGACGGGCCGGAGCTTGAGCCGATCCGCCGTTCCTTCGGACCGGCGGACCTGCGTGCGGTGACCGAAGCGGCGGGCGTGGACGCCACCGTGCTGGTCCAGGTGCTGAACGACATCGACGAGACGGCGGATTTCCTCGCCGTGGCCTCCGACCTCGTCGCGGGTGTCGTCGGCTGGGTTGATCTCACCGCGCCGGACGTGCACGAGCAGCTGGACCGGCTGCGCTCGGGGCCGGGTGGCGACCGCCTGGTGGGCATCCGCCACCTCGTGCAGTCCGAGCCGGACCCGGACTGGCTGATGCGTCCGGACGTGCTCGCCGGGCTCCGTGCCGTGCGCGACGCCGGACTCGCCTACGACGTGCTGACCCGCCCGCACCAGTTACCCGCGGCGGTCGTGGCGGTGCGGGCGGTGCCGGACATGGTGTTCGTGCTGGACCATCTGTCCAAACCGGACATTGCTGCGGGCGTGGTCGAACCGTGGGCCACCCATCTGGCGGCGCTGGCGGCCGAGCCGAACGCGACCGCGAAGCTGTCCGGTCTAGTCACCGAAGCCGGTCCACAGTGGACTATTGACTCGCTGCGGCCGTATGCGGACATCGCGTTGGAGGCGTTCGGGCCGGACCGGCTGATGGCCGGCTCCGACTGGCCCGTCTGCCTGCTCGCGGCGTCCTACGACGAGGTCTTCGACGCGGCTTCCCTGCTGTGCTCGGGTCTCTCCGCCGCCGAGCGTGCCGAGGTCTTCGGTGGCACGGCGGCACGCGTCTACCGGTTGGGGACCTGATGGACACGGTTCGGCTGGCCTACGGCGAGACGGGGCTGGACCTGCGCTGCGATCCGGCGGTGACCACCGTCGTGACACCTCGGCACCACCGGGTTTCCGCGCCACCGCAGGAGATCCTCCGCAGGGCGTTGCGCGCCCCGGTCGCGGGCCCGCCGCTGCGTGACCGCGTGCGCCGTGGCCAGACCGTGGCCATCTCGGCCTGCGACGGCACGCGCCCGCAGCCGCGCCACCTGATGATCCCGGCGATCCTGGAGGAGCTCGACGGCCTGGTCGACCTCGAAGACGTCGTGGTGCTGGTCGCGACCGGCACCCACCGCGGGAATTCTCCTGCCGAGCTGCGCGCGATGTTCGGTGACGCGGTGGTCGACTCGGTGCGGATCGTCAACCACGACGCGCGCGACCGCGGCAGCCTGACGTGGATGGGCGAGCTCGGAGCCGGCGTGCCGGTGTGGCTCAACAGCGAGTGGGTCGACGCGGACGTCCGCATCACCACCGGTTTCGTCGAACCGCACTTCTTCGCCGGCTTCTCCGGTGGCCCGAAGCTCGTAGCGCCGGGTCTCGCCGCGCTGGAAACCGTGCTGGTGCTGCACGACGCCTACCGGATCGGCCATCCGCGGGCGACGTGGGGTCTCGTCGAGGGCAACCCGGTGCACGACGACGTGCGCGCCATCGCGGCCGCCACCGGCGTGACGTTCGGCTTCGACGTGGTGCTGAACCAGGACAAGGAGGTTGTGGCCGCGTTCGGTGGCGACTTGCTGGAGATGCACGCCGCGGCCGTGCGCACGGCCCGCGGCGTCGCGATGCAGCCCGTGCCGCAGCTCTTCGACGTGGTGGTGACGACCAACTCCGGCTATCCGCTGGACCAGAACCTCTACCAGTCGGTGAAGGGCATGTCGGCGGCTTTCCAGGTGGTGAAGCCGGGCGGCACGATCGTGTGCGCGGCCGAGTGCCGCGACGGCTTCCCCGACCACGGCTCGTACCGCTCAGTCCTGGCCTCCGCGGACTCGCCCGCCGCGTTGTTCGCCGAGATCTCCGCGCGGACCGACACCGTGCCGGACCAGTGGCAGGTGCAGATCCAGGCCCGCATCCAGGCCGCCTGCCGCGTCGTCATGCACACCTCGTATCTCAGTGACGCCGACCTCGCCACCGCCCACCTCTCGCAAACCGCCGACATCTCGCTCGCGGTGGCGGAGGCTCTGGCGGCGGCCGGTCCGGACGCCCGCCTGTGCGTTCTTCCCGAGGGCCCGCAGACGATCCCGTACGTGCTCGAGGCCGACCGATGAACGCCCCGATCCTGGTGTGCCTGGACAAGTTCCGCGGTTGCCTCACCGCCGAGGAGGCCAGCGCCGCCGTGGCTCTGGGAGTGATCGCCGCCGGCGGCCACGCGGTGGCGATGCCGGTGGCCGACGGCGGCGAGGGCACCCTCGCCGCCTTGACCGGCGCCGGTTACCGCCTCCTGCACGCCGACGTGCGCGGTCCCACCGGCCGCCCGGTGCGCGCCGGGTTCGCCGTGCGCGGTACCCGCGCGGTGATCGAGATGGCCCAGGCGAGCGGCCTGGACGCGCTGCCGGGCCGCCCGGCACCTCTGGTGGCCGACAGCCACGGCACGGGCGAACTGATCCGCGCCGCCCTGGACCACGGCTGCCTCGACCTCGTCCTGGCGGTGGGCGGCAGCGCCACCACCGACGGGGGAGCGGGCCTGCTGCGTGCCCTCGGTGCCCGGATCACCGACGCGCACGGCGTCCCGGTGGGGCCTGGCGGCGCCGCCCTGACCACCGCGGCCCACATCGACCTTTCCACGCTGGACTTCCGCTTGCGCCTGGCCCGCGTGACCCTCGTGTCCGATGTGGACAACCCGCTACTGGGCCCAGCCGGCGCCGCCGCGGTGTTCGCTCCGCAGAAGGGCGCCTCACCGCGCGACGTGGAAGTCCTGGAGCGCGGCCTGCGTCAGTTCGCTGCGGTGGTGGCCGCCGCGACGGGCCGCGACCTGAGTTCTGCGGCTGGCGCGGGTGCCGCCGGGGGCACCGGCTTCGCGGCGCTCGCCGCTCTCGGCGCCCAGCGCGTGCCGGGCGCGTCCTTCGTCCTCGGCGAGCTGGGTGTCGAGGAGGCACTGCGCGGCGCGTCGCTGGTCGTGGTCGGAGAGGGCCGTTTCGACGAACAAAGCCTGCGCGGCAAGGCCCCCGTGGGCGTGGCAGCGGCGGCCCGGCACCACGGCGTGCCGGTCGTGGTGGTCGCCGGCGAGGTCCGCCTGTCCGCCGACCTCCTGCGCGAGGCCGGCGTGGTGGCCGCGTGGTCGCTGCTGCACCGCGCCGGCGGCCTGGACGCCGCGATCAGCCGTGCCCCCGCCCTGCTGGCGGAGATCGGGCGCGAACTGCCTGCGGTGGTGGCGCGAGGGGGAGCGGCATGACGCGGTCGGACGCGGTCGATCTCGGCTTCGCGCGGGTGGACGTGGGTCGTGAAGCCCGTCAGGGGTTGCCTGAGGTCATTTACGGCACCGGTAAGACGGCTTCGGAGATCGCTTCGATCGCACGGACGTTGTTGCGGCACAACGCCGGGCCGGTGCTCGCGACTCGGGTGGACGCGGAGACCGCGGCTGTCGTGCTGGCTGCGGTCGGGGATGGCTGCGGTGGCGGTTCGGTCGCGGGGACGCGGGTGGACGCCCTGCACGAGCCCTGCAACGGTGAGGCGCCCCTGTCCCAAACGGATGCCGCAGCCACCGCGCTCCCACCTGGCATCTACGACGCACCCGCCCGCCTGCTCGTCTGGCGCCCCGCCGCCCCCATCGGGTTCTCCGTGGTGGTCGCCGCCGCCGGCACCGCCGACCAGCCCGTCGCCCGCGAAGCCGCCGCCATCGCCGCCGCCGTGGGCCTCACCGTCACCACGGTCACGGACGTCGGCGTGGCCGGGCTGCACCGCCTCCTCGCCGAACAGGAACGCCTGCGCGCCGCGGACACCGTCATCGTCGTGGCCGGGATGGAAGGTGCCCTGGCCAGCGCGATCGGTGGGCTCGTGGAGTGCCCGGTGGTCGCGGTTCCCACCTCCACCGGCTACGGCGCGGGGTTGGAAGGGATCACCGCGTTGCTCGCGATGCACGCGTCCTGCGCGGCCGGCATCACCGTGGTGAACATCGACTCCGGGTTCGGCGCGGCGATGGCCGCGTTCCGCCTGTCCCGTGTTGCCCGCCGGAGGGTCTCGTGAGCGTGTCTGCGTCATCTCGCCCTTCACCGGTCTGGCCGGGGACATGCTGCTCGCCGCCCTCGTCGACGCGGGCGCACCGCTCGACGCGATTCGCGCCGCCGTCGCCGACACCGGGCTGACCGGCTGGGACCTGACCGTCACGCAGGTGCTCACCCACGGGCTGGCGGCAAGCAGGGCCGATGTCTCGGTGTCCGACGGCGCGACCAGTCGCAAGGCGAAAGAGCTGATCGCCATGGCGGGCAGGGTTCGGCAGCGCGCGGTGGCGGAGGTTGCGACCGAAGCCCTGCGTGCCATCGCCGAGGTCGAGGGACGGTTGCACGGCGAGGATCCCGGCGAGGTGCACCTGCACGAGCTCGGCGGGCACGACACCCTCGTGGACATCGTCGGCGTCGCGGCTGCCCTGCACGCGCTGGACGTCAGCGCTGTCCACTGCGAGCCGTTGCCGCTCGGTAGCGGTGGAGTCCGCACGGCGCACGGGATTCTGCCCTGCCCGGCCCCGGCGACGGCGGCACTGCTCGAGAACGCGGTCGTCACCGGGACCGAGCTCAAAGGCGAGACCGTCACGCCGACGGCGGCCGCGCTGCTGCGAGCGGTCAAGGCCGACTTCGGGGCGCCGCCCCCGATGCGGCTGGCCGTCACCGGGTACGGCGCGGGCACGCGGACGCTGGCCGACCGGCCCAACATCGCGGTCGTGCGGCTCGGCGACGTGGAGACGGGCCAGGTGCGGGACCTGGTGTTGCTGGAGACCAACCTCGACGACGTCAGCGGCGAGGTGCTCGGGTACGTCGTCGGCCGCCTGCTCGAAGAAGGCGCCCTCGACAGCTGGGTCACGCCCGCCGTGATGAAGAAAGGACGGCCGGCGCACGTCCTGCACGCCCTGGTGACGCCCGAGACGGCCGACGAGATCGAGGGACTGATGTTCGCCGAGACCGGAACCCTCGGCGTGCGGCGAAGCACAGTGCGTCGCACGGCCGCGGCTCGCACCACGGACGTCGTGCACGTTCACGGCGTGCCGGTTCGCCGCAAACACGGTCCGCACCACGGCAAGCCCGAGTACGACGACGCCGTCGCGGTGGCCAGGCGGACGGGGCTGCCGCTGCGCACCGTGCTGGCACTTGCGGCGCAACAGCCGGAGGAGCGTTGATGGACACCGCCGCGCAGCTCGTCACCAGGCTCGCCGAGATCGGCCCGCTCGCCGTGGCTTTCTCCGGCGGCGCCGACTCCGCTCTTGTCCTCGCCGCCGCCGTGCGCGCGAACGGACCTGACGCGGTCCTCGCGGTCACGGCCGACTCGGCCAGCCTCGCCGCCGCCGAACTGGCGCACGCCAAGGCCTTCGCCGGCGCCGCCGGGGTGCGGCACATCGCGCCGGGCACCACCGAGCTGGACAACCCCGGATACGCCGCGAACGGCCGTGACCGTTGCTACTTCTGCAAGTCCACGGTTCTGGACGCGATCACGGCAACGGCACGGGAGCACGGGCTGGCGGCGGTGGCGACCGGGACGAACGCCGACGACGCACGGGACCCGTTCCGGCCCGGCATCCGCGCCGGTGACGAGATCGGCGTGCACACGCCGTTGCGCGACCTGGGGATGACCAAGGCCGACGTCCGCGCGCTGAGCCTCCACTGGGGACTGTCCACCTGGGACAAGCCGGCCATGCCGTGCCTGGCCAGCCGGGTTCGGTACGGGCTGGCGATCACACCAGCGCGCCTGGCCAGGGTCGAGCGCGCCGAGGTGGCCGTCCGGGCGTGGCTCACCGGGCGCGGCACGCCCACCAGGGATCTTCGTGTGCGTGACCTCGGGGACGTCGGACGGGTCGAGCTCGACGCACATCTGGCCGTCGACACGGCGATCCGCGCCGCACTGGCCGAGGTGGTTCGCACGGCGGGTTTTGCCGAGGCCGAGCTGGCGGAGTTCCGCTCAGGCGCGCTCAACCACGAGTGACCAGCCGGTCGACCAGGTCGTGCCAGCCGGCCTCCACGCGTTCCGGCGACATGCCGTGGTTGCGCACGAGATGGTCCACCAGCACGACGTCCACCGACGACAACAGGGTGTGCGCGAGCACTTCCGCGTCGGCGTCCGGGAGGACCGCGCGCACGAGCGCCGCGACGTGGGTGTGGCGCACCCGCCTGGCCGGCACCGCGAACCGCCGGGCGGGATCGGGCTCAGCGGCCAGGTAGAGGTCGAGGTGCGCGCGTTCGTGGCGCAGCAGGGCCGGTCCGAACGCCCTGAGCCGGGCCGCGGCGTCGGCATCGGGACCGAGCGGCGGCGGGCCGGAGAGGAACGCCGCCTGGAACAGCTGCTCCGAGTGGTCCAGCAGGGCCTGGAGCAGTCCGTTGCGGTCACCGAAGCGGCGGGACACCGTGCCCTTGCCGACCCCGGCCTCGGCGGCCACCGACTCCATCGTGATCGCCGCCGCGCCGTGCGAGGCCGCCAGCCTGGCCGCGGCTTCCAGCAGGCGGGCGCGGTTGCGCACCGCGTCCGCGCGCAGGTTCGGCCCCTCGCCGATGAGGGGCAGGTGTGTGCTGTCGATCACGTCAGCAGCCTAGCCGGAAGATAAACGGGCCGCGTCCCGTTTACGGTGGTGATCGTCCAACCACAACCTCCACCCGGGAGTACGTCATGGCCGTCCGCATCCTCACCCTCGTCGGCAGCCTCCGCGCCGGATCGCACAACCGCAGGCTCGCAGAGGCCGCGGCTCAGATCGCTCCGGAGCACGTCGAGGTCGGCCTGTTCGAGGGCCTGGACACCGTGCCGTTCTACAACGAGGACCTCGACGCCGAGGGCACCGTCCCCGCCGCCGCGAGCAGGCTGCGCGAGGCCGCCGTCGAGGCCGATGCCCTCCTCCTGGTGTCGCCCGAGTACAACGGCACCATTCCCGCCGTGCTGAAGAACGCCATCGACTGGCTGTCCCGTCCCTACGGTGCGGGCGCCCTGTCCGGCAAGCCCGTCGCCGTCGTCGGCACCGCGTTCGGCCAGTACGGCGGCGTGTGGGCCCAGGACGAGGCCCGCAAGGCCGCCAAGATCGCCGGCGGCGTGGTCGCCGACGACCTGACGCTCTCGATCCCGGCCTCGGTGGTCCGGTTCGCCGACCTGCACCCGGTCGACGACCCCGAGGTCACCGAGAAGCTGACCGTGGTCATCGAGGGTCTGGCTTCCCGCGCCACCGCCACCGTCTGACCTCCGGTCACGTCGTGCAGGCCACCTGGTTGAGCGCGACGGCCGAGGGAGCGGCGGTCGTGCCGTTGGCGGTGAAGCCCAGCGACACGGCCGCTCCTGGACTCAAGGCGGGGCTGTGCGACGGCGCCGTCACCGTGACCGTCGTGCCGGTCTGGGTGAGGGTGCCGTTCCAGCCGTTGGAAACGGTCGTCCCGGCGGGCAGGGTGAGCGTGACCGACCACGGGTTGGCCGCGCTCGTCGCGCCCTGGAGGCCGCCCTGCCAGGAGTTGTCCAGCTTCCACGCGGCCTTGCACCCGCCCGTGGGCGGGATGAGGTAGGGCTGCGGGATGCTCTGCGTCGCCTGGTTGACCGCGGCCTCGGCGAGATGCCGGTGGCGCGCAGGAAGCACCGGCTTCGGCGGCGCTGCGCGGTGGTGCTGCTCGACTCCGACGGCAGGACGCCGCGGTGGTCACCAGCGCGTCTGGGCACCTGGATGAAGAAGGGGCCACTCGTACGGCCCTCAACGGCGTCGAGGCGCCACCGATGCGCGCTGTTGTCCCACCTCGACGGTGGCATCACCTGGGCCGAACAGGCGAGCGGCGGCGGGCAGAGCCGACCGAGCGCACGAATCAGGGCCGCGTTGCGCGGCATCATGTCCGCATGGACATACCGGCGGCGGTGGCCGCGGCCGCGCGAGGCGACCAGAGCGCGTGGCACGCGCTCGTCAGGCAGTTCAGCGGGCTGCTGTGGTCGATCGCCCGCGCCTACCGCCTCAGCGACGCCGACGCGGCCGACGCCGTGCAGTGCACCTGGATCAAGCTCGTCGAGCACCTCGACCGCATCGCCGAGCCGGAACGGCTGGCCGGCTGGCTCGCCACCACCGCGCGGCACGAGTGCCTGCAGCTCATCCGCCGCTCCGGGCGCCTGCCGGAACCCACCGAGATCGTCGACGACTCGCCCGACCCCGCGCCGGCGCTCGACCACGACCTGCTCGTCGGTGAGCGCAACGCGGCGCTGTGGCGGGTGTTCGAGGGGCTGCCGGATCGCTGCCGCCGTCTGCTGCGCGTGCTGATGGCGTCGCCTCCGCCCGCGTACGCCGAGGTCGCGGAGGCACTGGACATGCCGGTCGGCAGCGTCGGGCCGATCCGGCAGCGCTGTCTGAACCAGCTGAAGAAGCTCGTGCGGGGCGACGAACTCCTGGAGGAACGGTCATGACGGATGACGACTTCCTCGACGTTCTGCGCGCCGCGGCGGCGGAGTTCGACCCCGTGCCGGCGGGCGTGGTGCGCGATGCGAGCGCCGCGCTGGCGTTGCGCACCCTGGATGCCGAACTGGCCGAGCTTCTGGAGTCCGACGCCGTCGTGCGCGGGGACGACGGGCCGTTGCTGCTCGCGTTCGAGTCCGAGCGGGTGACGGTGAACCTGGAGATCAGCGGCGACGTGGTCCGAGGGCTGGTCACCGGTGCCGAGGGTGAGGCCGTGGTGGAGACACCGCGTTCACGCCGTTCCGTGCCCATCCTCGATGGTTGGTTCACCGTGACAGATGTGCCGTCCGGACTGGTACGGGTGCGGCTGACCGCGTTGGACGGCACACCGGTCGTCACGCAGTGGGCGCGCAGCTGAGCCAGCCGGTGGAGGTCTGCAGGCCCGGGTGGCGGCGACGGAGTGCGGGAACGTCGGCCTGGCAGTGTCTCGACGCCGCGGAACGGGCGGTCGCCGAGGTGCGCGGCCGGCTG
This sequence comes from Lentzea atacamensis, assembly GCF_003269295.1. Lineage (GTDB taxonomy): Bacteria > Actinomycetota > Actinomycetes > Mycobacteriales > Pseudonocardiaceae > Lentzea > Lentzea atacamensis. The sequence continues at coordinate 496,074 of NZ_QLTT01000003.1, forward strand.
GCGGTGGGGCTGATCCCAACCGTGGCCGCGGTGGGCATCGCGGGTGCGCTGCGGGCGTTCCGCGAGAGGTGTCCGCAGGTGCGGATCACCCTGCGGGTCGGAGCGAGCGAGGTTCTCGCCGACCAGGCCGCCCGCGGTGAGCTCGACGTGGCGTTCCTCGGCTTGCCGACCACCGCGCCGCGGCCATCGGGGGTCAACGCGCGCGAAGGCGCCCGGCAACCCGCTGGCCGGCGAGGTGTTCGTGGACCTGCCCGCAACACCGCCGGGCGCACGCAGTACGACGAGGCGTTCGCCGCGGCCGGGCTCAGCCGCGACGTCGCCTTCGAGGTGACCGAGTTCATGGCCCGGCTGGTGCGCGAGGAGGTCGGGATCGCGCTGTTCGCCTCCGCCTACGTGCCGCACCTGGCGGGTGTGGCGGTGGTGGAGATCGTCGGCGCGCCCGCGCGGGTCGAGTGCGTGGTCCGGAAACGCGACAGCACGCCGGCGGCGCTCGCGTTCCTCGACCTTCTCGGTGTCACGCCAGCGGCTCCAGGAACCTGACGTCGCGCTTGCCGTTGACGCCCCACACGTGCGCCACCCCGGACCTCGACAGGAGCAGTGCCGCGCCTTGCTCGGCGCTCATGCCGGCAGCCATCCGCCGGGCGATCCGGCCGGTCATCGTGGCGGCCGCGAACGAGGTTCCGGACCATTCCGCGTACCCGTCCTGGTACGGGCCGACCACGCCTTCGCCCACCGCGTAGATGTCGATCCAATCGCCGTTGGCGCTGAACTCGGCGATCGCGCCGGACGACGTGGCCGCGCCGACGGAGATGACCCGCTTGTCCGCGGCCGGGTAGGTGCGCAGCGGCAGGGCGTTGTTCGCCACGGCCGCGACCACGACCACCTCCGGTCCCAGCTCGCTCAGCGCCTCGCTGATCACTGTTGGTGTGCTGTGCTCGAAGAGGCTGCCGCCGAACGAGAGGTTGATCAGCGTGACGCCGGCCTGCCCCAGTTCCCTGATCGCGGTTGCGACTTGTCCCTCTTCGTCTTCGTTCTCCGCCCCGACCACCGCACGGTGCATCAGCACCGTGGCCGTCGGCGCCTGCTGAAGCACCACGCCTGCGACGAAGCTGCCGTGTCCGACATCCGGGTCGGAATCGTTGCGGTGCTCGACCTCGTCGGGCATGTATTGGACGTGGCCCCGCAGCCAGGGGTGCACCTCGCCCTGGCTGTTCACCGCGATGCCGGTGTCGATCACGCCGACCCGCAGGGCCTCGTCGGCCGTCGGCAAATCCGGCAGATGGCCATCTGGCAACTCAGGCCGGATACCAGTTATCGGTATGGGCCAGCCGTACGCGTGCGGGTCTCTGCCACCCATGACGTTCTCCCCTCGTACAACCGGATGAGCATGTCCCAACTCAGATGACCGGGCAACGGTTTGCTGATACACACCGCCTATGACACTCGCCCGTGCGGAGCAGGCGAAGGACCTCGCCTACACCTCACCCGCGCGTGCCCGCCGCCTGGCCGAGCCCCTGGTGGACGGCGACGCGGAGACGGCGTCCGTCGCGTTGCACGCTCTCGGCATGGCGTCGTCCGCGGTGGGGCGGCTGGACGAGGCGGAACGGCATCTGCGGTCGGCGATCTCGGTGGCGTCGCGGGCCGGGCTGGTGGTGCGAGCCGCGCAGGCTCGCGGGTCGTTCGGCTACGTGCTGACGCTGACCGGGCGGACCTCCGAGGCGTTGCGGGCGCTTGAGGTGGTGCCGGACGAGATCGACGGCGTGTCGGCGGCACGGCTGCGGATGCAGCGGGCGTTGGTGCTGACCGAGATCGGGCGGTTCGAGGAGGCGGCGGAGGGGTTCGCCGCGGCGTTGGCGTCGAACCCCGGCGATCCGCTGCTGGAGGCGACCATCCGGAACAACCGCGGGCTGTTGCGGGCGCATCAGCGGGACTGGCGCGGGGCGGAGGAGGACCTGGCCGCGGCGGAGCGGTCGTACGTCGCGTCCGGCCACAGGGGACGGACGGCGATGGTGTTCCACAACCGCGGCGTGGCTTTCGCGGCTCGAGGTGACGTGCCGGCAGCGCTGGCGGCGTTCGACGAGGCCGCGGCCCGCTACGAGGCGGCAGGGCGCAACCCTGGACTGTTGCCGATCGAGCGGGCCGAGGTGTTGTTGTCCGTGCGGTTGGTGGCCGAGGCGCGGTCCGCTGCGGCTGCGGCTGTCGCGGAGTTCGCTCGGCAGCGGAACGCGGTGGATCTCGTGCAGGCCCGGTTGTTGCTGGCGCGGGTGGCTCTGGTGGCAGGGGATCCTGCTGCGGCGCTGGTGGAGGCGGTGCGGGCGCGGCGGTCAGCGGTGCGGCAGAGGCGGCCGGGGTGGGCGGCGTTCGCTGCGTATCTGGCGCTGAGGGCGCGGTGGGAGATGGCTGCGGCACAGGCGTCGGCTCAGCCGTTGGTGGAGGTGCCCTCGGTGTCATTGCGGTCGGCTCGGCGGGTGGTCGAGGCGTTGAGCCGCGAGGGCTGGGTCGTGGCGGAGCTCGATGCCCGGCTGATCCTGGCCCGGTTGGCGCTGGACATGGCGGCCGCGGGGCTCGGCGGCGGAGCTCGGTCCGTGCTCGCGCAGGCGTCCCCCCGAGCTGGGAACCCCTGCATCTCAACGTACTCGGCACCACCGACAAGATCGTCTCGGTCGGGTCGAGCGCTGCTCGCCGTCGCGCGAGCCGAACTCACCACGGTCGCGGCTGCCGCCAGTACCGGCCCTGCCGAGCTGCGGGCCCGCGCCTGGCACGCCATGGCCCTGCTCCGGCTCGCTGACGGCGATGTGCGCGGCGCCGAGGCCGCGCTCCGGTCCGGCGTCGACGTGCTGGCCGCGTTCCGCGACGGTCTCGGCGCAACCGAGCTCCGCGCGCACGCGTCCGGGCACGCGGCCGAGCTGGTCGCCACCGGCATGCGTCTCGCCCTCACCCAGCGAAGACCCGCGGCGGTGTTCGGCTGGGCGGAGCGATGGCGAGCCGGGGCGTTGCGCATGCGGCCGGCCAAGCCTCCCGACGACGCCCAGCTGGCCGAGGACCTCGCCGAACTGCGCCAGGTCGTGGCCGATCCGAAGCAGCTGAGGAGACAAGCCGAGCTGGAACAGGCGATCCGGGCGCGAGCGAGGCACGCGACCGGCATCAGATCGGTGGAGCCGACGCCGTCACGCAAAGCACTCGCCGCCGCCCTCGGCGACCACGCGCTGATCGAGTACATCGAGTCGGACGGCCACTTCCACGCGATCGTGTTCGCCAACCGGCGGATGTGGCTCCACGAGCTGGCCCCCGCGGACGTGATCCAGCGCGAAGTCGAGGCGCTGCGGTTCGGCCTGAACCACCTCGCCCACCGCATGGGCTCGGAACGCTCCCGGAAAGCCCTGGAAGAGCGCGTCAACCAGTCGGCCGCCCGGCTCGACAAGGCACTTCTGCCACCGCTCGAAGAAACCCCGCTCGTCGTGGTGCCGACGGGAGCGCTGCACGCACTGCCCTGGCCCGCGCTCCCGAGTCGCCGCACCAGGTCGGTGACCGTGACGCCGTCAGCGGCGTTGTGGCTGCGTGCCGCGACCGCCGCCACCGAGCCGGGCAGGAAGATCTTCGCTGCCGGGCCGGGGCTGGAGCACGCCGTGCCCGAGGTGGCGGCGCTCGCCCGCCGGTATCCCGAAGCGGAGAGGTTCACCGGCAGAAGAGCAACGACGACCAACCTCCTCGACCGGCTCGACGGCGCCGAGCTCGCGCACATCGCCGCGCACGGCAAGTTCCGGTCGGACAACCCGTTGTTCTCCAGACTGGAACTCGCCGACGGTCCTCTCACGGTCTACGACCTCGAACGCCTCGGCCGGCCGCCGAGCCAGGTGATCTTGTCCGCGTGCGAGGCGGGCACCTCGGGCATCCGGCCCGGCGACGAACTGCTCGGACTCGCGGCGGCGTTGCTCGCACTTGGTACGCGGACTCTCATCGCGTCACTGGTGTCGGTGCCGGACGACACCAGCAAGGCGTTGATGTTGCGCTATCACCGAGGGCTCGCACGGGGCCTCGATCCGGCCACGGCACTCGCGAAAGCACAACGGACGTGGGCTGACGCCGCATTTCAGTGCTATGGAGCGTCCTCTCCCCTGGTACAAGGGAACTAGAAGGGCGAGCCGCAAACCGTTCAGGCGCTCGGAGCTGTTCTCACTGGCGGAAGTGCCGCCATTTCTGCACGTTGGCGTCCCAGCAGTCCCACACCTGGACCGTACCGCCCGGATCGACGTTCCAGTCCTTGACGTCGAGGCAGAGGCTCGGGTTGGCCACCGATGAGATCCACTGCCGGTTGGTGCCGTCCTGCCGGATCTGCCACTTCTGCATCACTCCGTCCCAGCACGTCCACTGCTGCAGCGTCGTGCCACGCGGCGTGTTCGGGTTGCCGTACGGTAGGTCGAGGCACTTCTTGCTGTTCTCGTTGATGATCTGGAACACGTTGTTGCCGAGCGGCTTGTAGCGCCATTTGGTCGGTGCGCCGCCATAGCAGTAGTACTGCTGGATCCTTGCTCCGTTGTCCACACTGCCGTAGGCGACATCGAGACACATCTTGCTGTGCTCGTTGATCACCACGTAGAGCGGGTACTCCTCAGCAGCATTCGCCGGCGCCACCGCGGCAGTCACCATCGCGATGATCGTTGCAGCAAGGCGTGTTGCGTGACCCATTGGTCCCCCTCCGGGTTCGGATGTGTTCCCCGAGGTGATGCCGGTGGTCGCGTTGCTGATACGCGAACCGTCCGGCCGTCAGCGGTTGGGCAACCCCCGGTAGATGGCGCTTGCGCTTCTCGCCCCGCACCGAGGACGGGGAAGCCTGTCATGGTGGGGATCCAGGGCGATGGCGCGGTCGGAGCAGCTCGCCGGGGTTCTGGCGGTAGCCGCTCGTGCCCATGCCAGCCCCGTGAGCGGCGCGAGGATGTCGAGTTGGGCGGGGCGTTTGGGGAACCCCGTGTTTTGCGCCAACCCCGGTCGAGGCCCGCTTCGGGCCATTGCGGCAGTTCAGCGTCGCCAGCTCCCACCATCGCAACCACACCGTCCAGACGCGCGCTGCAGGCCTAACTGCAGCGAGAAGGGCATGTGCCGGGGCGGACGACCGGCGAAAATCGCGTGCCCCTGCCAAGGGCACTGGTGACACTGACGCCATGACCGGTTCTGCACTGCCTCAACTGCTTCGACCGCGTGCCCTGAGGCCCGGAGATCTCGTTGTCATCGCGTCGCTGTCCGGTCCGCTGACGGCCGCTCACGAGCCCAACGTCGAGCGGGCGATGGTTGTGCTCGAGCGGATGGGATTCCGCGTGCGTCGGGCTCCGCTACTCGAAGCAGGGCGGCGCCACTGGTGGAGCGCGGCCACGCCGACGGAGATCGCCGGGGAGCTCAACGGTCTTCTGCGTGATCCTGAGGTCCGCGCGATCATCGCGAGTGACGGTGGTCAGACGGCGCTCGGCTACCTCGACCTGATCGACGTCGAGGCGATCAGGGCCGACCCCAAGCCGATCCTGGGCTACAGCGACATCTCGCTGCTGCATCTGGTGCTCTATGCGCGCACGGGTCTGGTCGGGTTCCACGCCGACATGGCGGTCCCTGGCTTCGGCGGGCAGTGGCAGCCCGCGCCAGTGGCGCGCCAAGCGGAACTTGAGATGCTCTACTCCAGGTTGCTGACCGGTACCGCGGCGATCGGTGCGCTGCCTGTGAGCCCGTCGTGGGAGTGCTGGCGTCCTGGTCGTGTCGAAGGCCGGCTGATCGGCGGGGTGATCAATCGCATCGTGCTGGCGCAGGCGACGCGTTTCGCGCTGCCGCTCGAACGGTTCGATGGTGCGGTGCTGTTCTGGGAGGAAATGGGCGGCCTGGCATCGCACGTGTGGAGCTATCTGCAGGTGATGCGACATTGCGGCATCCTCGATCGGATCTCCGGCATGGTCGTCGGCGTTCCGCGCGAGATCAGTGGACTCGAGCCCGGCGCCTCCCCGACCCTGCGCGAGATAGTGCTCGACGTCCTCGGCGGCCGTGACATCCCGGTTCTGGGCAACGTCGAGTTCGGGCACGCCGGCCCGAATCTGCCGATGCCGGTCGGCATCCGCGTCGGTCTCGATGCGCAGCAGCGGACGTTGTCGCTGCTCGAACCGGCGGTAGGGCCGCACGCGATGACGGGACTGGTCAGCTGAGCGCCGCGGATCAGTGAACCGACGGCCCCGGCAGCACCCCCTGGGGCCGACTCACGCTGTGGTGACCGCCGCCTTGCGTCGCTTGTTCGGCCTGTAGAAGCTTCGGCGGCGCCAAGTCCTGCTCCGGCTGCACCACCTGCGCCGCCGACGCGGTGACCATCAACGGCCAACGAGGAACATCCCAGGAGGATCGAGTCATGACGTCTCCACAGCCGGTGTTGGTACGACAGGCCAGTGAGCGTGACACCACGGCACTGGCGGGATTGCGGAGGAAATGGTCGCAAGAGCAGGCGGGCCATCCGCTTGATGACGATGACTTCGAGGAGTGCTTCGCCCAGTGGTACACCGCAGAAGCGCCACGCAGGACGGCGTTGGTGGCCGAGATCGACGGCGAGGCTGTGGGCATGGTGAACCTCGCCTTGTTCGAGCGGATGCCCAAGCCAGGTCGGCCAGCCAGCCGATGGGCCTACCTGGGCAATGCGTTCGTGCTCGCCGCCCACCGCAATCGTGGGCATCGGCGCCGCCCTGCTCGACGCGGCCATCACGCACGCACGTGCCCGCAGCTGCGCCCGCATCGTCCTGTCACCCAGTGAACGCTCAGTGCCCTTTTACCAGCGGGCCGGCTTCGGTCCGGCCACCATGCTCCTCGCCCACGTCCTCGACGGCTGATCGTGCCGCCACTCGCCGAACATGCGCCTCGGAGGGCTGCGCGCGCGCATCGGAGCCTCCTGTGCCGAGAGTCCTGACCCGGACGCTCGGGGGTAGGACGGCGTTCGACAGTCGAATCGAGTCGAACCTGAACCGAAGGGGCGACGGCCACTGCGAACAACGCGAATTTCCGTTGCGGCACTTGGCAAAGGCTCGATGATCACGGTTAGCATTCGCAGGTCGAACCAGCTCCGCCCACGGAGGTTCCCGATGCCGGTCCTGCCCCCGCGGGTGTTGTTCGGCGCTGCCTACTACCACGAGTACCAGCCGTACGACCGGCTCAAGACCGACCTGGACCTGATGGCGGAGGCGGGTTTCACCGTCATCCGGGTCGGCGAGTCGGTGTGGTCGACGTGGGAGCCGGAGAACGGGCGCTTCGACCTCGACTGGCTCCAGCCCGTGCTCGACGGCGCCCACGAACGCGGCATCTCCGTCGTCCTGGGCACACCCACGTACGCGGTGCCGCCGTGGCTCGCCCGGCAGTACCCGGAGATCGCGGGCGAGCGGGCCGACGGCAGGCGCGTCGGCTGGGGTGCCAGGCAGGAGGTCGACTTCACCCACCCGGCGTTCCGCTTCCACGCCGAGCGGGTCACGCGCAAGATCGTCGGCCGGTACGCGGACCACCCCTCGGTCATCGGGTTCCAGGTGGACAACGAGCCGGGTGTGCACCTGCTGCACAACCACGGCGTCTTCCAGCGCTTCGTCGACCACCTGCGCACCACCTATGGCGACGTCGAGAACCTGAACCGCGCGTGGGGCCTGGTGTACTGGTCTCACCGGCTGTCCACGTGGGCCGACCTGTGGACGCCGGAAGGCAACGCGCAGCCGCAGTACGACGTGGCGTGGCGGGCGTTTCAGGCACGGCAGACCAGCGAGTTCGTCGCGTGGCAGGCGGACATCGTGCGCGAGTACGTGCGGCCGGAGCAGTTCGTCACCACCTGCCTGCACTACTCGCACGTCGCGCTGGACGACGACGAGCTGACCGATCACGTGGACGTCACGGCGGGCAATCCTTACTACGACATGCAGGACGCGCTCACCCTGCCGGACGCGGAAGACGACGAGCAGGGCTGGAAGACCCGCGGGGTGTGGGCGTTCTACCGCGGCGCGGACTGGATCTTCTCCTCCCGCCAGGAACCCTTCCTGGTCACCGAGACCAACGCCGGGAACATCGGCGGGACGTCGGACAACCGGCCCGCGTACGACGGGCAGTGGCGCCAGGCCGCGTGGGCCTTCGTCGCGCGCGGTGCCCGGATGATCGAGTACTGGCACTGGCACACGCTGCACTTCGGTGCGGAGACCTACTGGGGCGGCGTGCTGCCCCACAGCGGCAGGCCCGGCCGCGTGTACGCCGAGCTGGCGCGGCTGGGCGCGGAGTTCGCCACCGCGGGCGCGACGGTCGCGGGGATCGAGCCGGACGCCGACATCGCGATCGTCTACTCGGCACCGAGCAAGTGGTACATGCAGAAGTACCCTCCGCTGTCCACTTCGGACGGAAGTCCGGACGGCGGCGCGTACCAGCGGATCTTCGACGCGTTCTACCGGGGAGCCTTCGAGGCCGGGCGGCAGGTGCGCGTGATCCACGCCAGGAAGCTGCCCGCGACGACGCCGGACGAAGCCGCGCGGCGTCATCCGGTGCTGGTCGCGCCCGCGCTGTACCTCGCCGACGACGCGACGGTCGACTGGCTCGCCGCCTACGCGCACGCGGGCGGTCACCTCGTCGTCGGACCGCGCACCGCCTACGCCGACCACGAGGCCAGGGCACGCCAGGAGTCAGCGCCAGGACGCCTCGTCGACGCGGCGGGCGTCTACTACGACGAGTTCAGCAACCTCTCGAGCGACCTGCCGGTGCGCGCTACGCCGCAGTCACCGATCGACCTGCCCGAGAACGCGGTCGCCACGCGGTGGCTGGAGGGGCTCACCGTCGTCGACGCGGACGTGCTCGTCGAGTACGAGCACCGGCACTTCGGTCGATGGGCCGCGGTCACCACGCGGCGCCACGGGGACGGTCGCGTCACGTGCGTCGGCACGGTGCCCGGCCGCGAGCTCGCGACAGCACTCGCCAGGTGGCTGGCACCGACGCCGGAGTCCGGGTGGCTGGATCTTCCCGCCACGGTCACGGTGACGACGGGCGCGTCGCCGGACGGGCACCGCGTTCACGTGGTGCACAACTGGAGCGACGAGCACCCCGAGATCGTGGCTCCCGTCGAGCTCACGGACCTGCTGGACGGCAGCGTCGTACCGGCGGGAGAGCGCGTCAGCCTCACCGCGCGGGACGTGCGGGTGTTCACCGCGTCAAGCGCTCGCTCTGCGCACGAGTGACGTCGGCAGCAGGATCGACAACGGCAGCTTCTCCTCGCCGGCGAGCTCGGCGAGCAGGCGCCACGTCATGGTGCGGCCGAACTGTTCCACGTCCTGGCGCACGGTGGTGAGCGGCGGCACCGCCGTCGCCGCCACGACCGAGTCGTCGAACCCGACCACCGCCACGTCGTCGGGGATCTGGTAGCCGCGCGCCTGCAGCACCATCATCGCCCCCAGCGCCATGATGTCCGCCGCCACGAAGACCGCGTCGAGGTCGGGCGCAATGTGCAGCAGTCGTTCCATGGCGAGAGCGCCGGCCTCCGGCGTGAAGTCGCTGTGCACCACGAGTTTCACGGCCAGGCCGTGTTCCGCGAGGCCGCACCGCCACCCGCTCAGCCGGTCCATGCCCACCGCCATGTCGGCGGGACCGGCGATCGTTGCGATCTTCTCGCGGCCCAGTGAGATCAGGTGGCGCACCGCTTCCAGCGCGCCGTTGAAGTTGTCCGAGTCGACGAACGGGAAGGAGCCGCCGGCGAGCGGACGGCCGCCCACCACGATGGGCAGACCCGTCTCGTGCAACGTCCTGGGCAGCGGGTCCTCGCCGTGCAGGCTCACCACGAGCGCGCCGTCGACGTGGCCGCCGGTGAGGTAGGCGACCTGGCCCGCGCCGTCGGACGGCTGGTTCATCATCAGCAGGAGCTGGACGTGCCGCCCGGCCAGTTCGGCGTGCACCCCGCGCAGCACACCGGCGAAGAACGGGTCGGTGAGCACCCTGCTGCCCTGCTCGGAGACCACGAGGGCGATCGCGTTCGCCTTGCTGCCCGCCAGTGTCCGCGCAGCGTGGTTGGGGCTGTACCCGAGCAGCGCGATCGCGCGGTGCACCGCCTGCCGGGACCGCTCGCTCACGTACTTCTCCCCGTTGATCACGCGGGAGACGGTGGACTTCGACACCCCGGCCACACGCGCGACCTCTTCGATGCGCGGACCGGGGCGCCGACTCCTTCCTTCTGTCATGACACCGCGACCAACGCGTTGTCGCGGGCCACCCTGGCGAACCACCTCGCACTCATCTTCGGCGTCCGCACCTGCGTGTCGTAGTCGACGTGGACGATGCCGAACCGCTTCGCGTACCCCTCGGCCCACTCGAAGTTGTCCAGCAGCGACCAGCAGAAGTACCCGCGCAGGTCCACCCCGGCCCTGATCGCGGTGTGTGCGGCCCGCAGGTGCGAGGCCAGGTAGCCCGTCCGGTCGACGTCGTCGATCGCGCCGTTGCCGGAGAAGTCGTCGCGGAACGCCGCGCCGTTCTCGGTGATGTAGAGCGGGAGCCGCGGGTAGTCGTGGTGCAGCCGCAACAACACCGCGGTCAGTCCGTCCGGCCTGACCTCCCAGTCCATGTCCGTCCGGGGAGCGTCACGGCGTGGGAACGACGCGCTTTCGACGCCCACCCACGGCGAAGCCGCGTCCGCACTGCCGTTGGGGGAGGAGCTGACGTAGTGCTCGGTGTAGTAGTTCACGCCGAGCATGTCCATCGGTGCCGAGATCACGCCGAGGTCGCCGTCGCGGATGTGTTCGCTGAACCCGAACGGCTCCAGGTCCGCCAGCACGTCCTCGGGGTACTCGCCGCGCAGCAACGGGTCGAGGAAGATCCGCTGCTGCAGGCCGTCGAGCCTGCGCGCGACGTCCAGGTCCGCCGTGCTGCGGGGGTCGACCGGGATGATCGGGTACATGTTGAGCGTGATGCCGACCTTCGCATCCGGCGAGGCCGCGCGGATGGTGTCGGCGGCGAGCCCGTGCCCGAGCAGCAGGTGGTGCACGGCGGCCACTGCGGCGCGTGGATCCGTGCGGCCGGGGGCGTGAACTCCTGAGGCGTAACCGAGAAAAGCCGAGCACCACGGCTCGTTCAACGTCGTCCAGGTGCCGATCCGGTCACCGAGCGCCTCGACGGTGGACGCCGCGTAGTCGGCGAACCGGAACGCGGTGTCGCGGGCCGTCCAGCCACCGGTGTCCTCCAGCTTCTGCGGCAGGTCCCAGTGGTAGAGCGTCGGCCACGGCACGATGTCGTGCGCCAGCAACGTGTCCGCGAGCCGCTTGTAGAAGTCGAGTCCTGCCTGGTTGACCGCCCCGCCGTCCGGCCGCACCCGCGGCCAGGCGATGGAGAACCGGTACGCCTTCAGCCCGAGCTCGGCCATCAGCGCCACGTCCTGCTCGAACCGCCGGTAGTGGTCCGCGGCCGGTTCCCCGCAGTCGCCGCCGACGACCTTGCCGGGCTGCCGGCAGAAGACGTCCCAGATGGAGTCCGTGCGACCGTCGACCGCGGTCGCGCCCTCCACCTGGAACGCCGCGGTCGCGGCGCCCCACAAGAATCCCTGCGGGAAAACAATGTTCTCCATTTTCACCCCTTGACGGCGCCCTGCATCACCCCGGCGACGATCTGCCGCCCGAGCACTAGGAAGATGATCAGCACCGGAACCGTGGCGAGCGTGGTTCCGGCGAGTACGAGCGAGTAGTCGACGTAGTAGCCGCTCTGCAGCTTCTCCAGTGCGACCTGGATGGTCGGGTTGTCGGCGTTGAGCACGACGAGCGGCCACAGGAAGTCGTTCCAGGACTGCATGAACGTGAACACGCCGAGCATCGCGGCGGCGGGGCGGGCGGCGGGCAGTGCGACGTGCCAGAACGTCCGCCAGAGGCTGCAGCCGTCCATCCTGGCGGCCTCGACGAGCTCGTCCGGCACGGCGTCGACGAGGTACTGGCGCATCCAGAACACGCCGAACGCGGTGACGAGGTTCGGCACGATCACGGCTTCGAGCTCACCGGCCCAGCCGAACTCGGCCATCGCCATGTACAGCGGGATGATCCCGAGCTGGGTGGGCACCGCGAGGGTCACGACGACGAAGAGGAACAGCACGCCGCGGCCGCGGAACCGGAGCTTGGCGAACGCGAAACCGGCCAGCGCCGACAGCAGCACCACCGACAGCGTCACCGTGCCGGACACGATGAAGCTGTTGCCCAGGGCCTTCCAGAACGGGATCGTGTCGAACACGCGCGTGGCGTTCGTCCAGAAGTTCCCGCCGGGGATCAGGGTGAAGTCGCCGGTGAGCACCGAGTTGTCGCGGCTCGCGACGAGGTACGACCAGTAGAACGGGAAAGCCGAGCCCAGCACGAACGCGCCGAGCAGCCCGTACACCAGGAACGAGGGCCTGCGGTTGATCATTTCACCGCCCTCCTCGTGATCCAGAAGTTCAGTCCGGCCACGGCGATGACGATCAGGAACAGCACCCACGCGATCGAGGAGGCGTAGCCGAGGTCCAGGCCCTGGAACGCCGACTGGTAGAGGTAGAGCACGACGGTCTGGTACTGGTGCTCCGCGCCGCCGCCGCTGCCGCCCGACGGCTCGAACAGCTTGGGCTCGGTGAAGATCTGCAGACCGCCGATGGTCGACGTGACGATGACGAAGATCAGCGTCGGCTTGAGCATCGGCAGCGTGATGCTGAAGAACCGGCGCAGCGGCCCCGCGCCGTCGACGAGTGCGGCCTCGTGCACCTCGCGGGGGATGGCCTGCATGGCGGCCAGGACGATGAGCGCGTTGTAGCCGGTCCAGCGCCAGTTGACCATCGACGCGATGGCGACGTGGCTGCCGAAGGTGCTGGCCTGCCAGTCGACCGGGCCGAAGCCCAGCGCGGTCAGGACATCGTTGACGAGACCGTACTGCGGGCCGAACAGGTTGCCGAAGATGATCGTCAAGGCGACGAGCGAAGCGACGTAGGGGAGCAGGACACCCATCCGCCAGCCGGTGCGAGCGCGCAGGTTCTCGTTGAGCAGCGCCGCGATCAGCACCGCGACGACGATCTGCGGCGCGCTGGAGAGCAGGAAGATGCTGAAGGTGTTGAACAGCGCGTTCCAGAACTGGTCGTCCTCGAACAGCGTCCGGTAGTTGTCGAGTCCGATGAACGCCGGATCGTCGGCGCCCACCTCCCAGTCGAAGAGCGAGACGTAAGCCGTGTACAGCAACGGAAAAAGTCCGATCGCGCCGAACAACACGAAGAACGGCGCGACGAACAGGTACGGCGATACCTTGGTGTCCAATCGGGTCCACCGGTACCGCCGCGGCGGCCGCGGGCGGGGCTCCTGCTCCCGCCCGCGGTCGACCTTGGGGAGAACGGCGGTCACTTGGCCGCCTTCTGGGCGCCTTCAACGGCGGTCTTCCAGGCTTCGTCGGCGTTCTTGCCCTGCTCGACCGACTGCAGCGCCGGGCTGAACACCGTCTCCTGGATCTGGCCGTCGGCAGGGCCCTTGTACTGCGCGGCCTTGACCTTCTTGGCCTGCGTGGCGAACAGCGCGCCGGCCTTGACGTCACCGAAGTAGGCGTTGGTCTGCTCCAGCAGCTCGGGCGCGTCGAGAGCCTTGACCTGGCTGGGGAAGGTGCCCTTCGCCTTGAACGCCTTGATCTGCTGCTCCGGCGCCGTCAGCCAGGCAGCGAGCTCGGCGGCCTTCTTGGCGTTCTTGCTCTGCTTCGGCACGGTCAGGTACGAACCGCCCCAGTTGCCGCCACCGTTCGGGAACGCGTCGGTGACCGCCCACTTGCCCTTGTTCTCCGGCCCGGCCTGGGTCTCGACCACGCCGAGCATCCACGACGGGCACGTCTTGGTGGCGAACTTGCCGAGCTTGAAGCCGGTGTTCCACTCGTTGCTGAACGCCGCGAGCCGCGCCGACTGTCCCTTCGCGACAGCTGCGGTCACCGCGGTCCAGTCGGCCTTGATCGCCGGGTTGGTGTCCACGACCAGCTTGTCGGACTTGTCGTAGTAGCCGACCTCGTGCTGGTTGTGCATGGCGTTGAAGACCTGCGCGGCGCTGTCGAACCAGGCGACGCCCGGCACCTTGGCGATGAACTGGTCACCGGCGGCGAAGTAGCTGTCCCACGTGGCGAACAGCGCCTTCACGCCCTCCGGGTCGGACGGCAGCCCGGCCTGCTGGAACAGGTCCTTGCGGTAGCACATGGCGAGCGGGCCGATGTCCGTGCCGTAGCCGATCAGCTTGCCGTCCTTGGTGGTGATCGCCTCGGTCTTCCACTTCAGCCAGCGGTCGCCCTCGATCTGCGGGCCGATCTCCTTGAGATCGTTGAACTGCCCGGACTTCGACATGACCTGGCTGAGGTAACCCTCTTCCACGCCCTCGATGTCGGCGAGACCGGACCCCGCGCCCAGCTTGGTGAACAGGTTCTGGTGGTGCGGCTGGCCCTGTCCTGTCTTGCGTTGTGTGATCTTGATGTCCGGGTGCGCTGCCTCGTACTCCTTGAACAGCTCCTCGTACCCGAACTCGTTGAACGTCGCGATCGTCAGTTCGGTCTTGCCATCTTGCGTCTGACTGGCCCCGCCCGAGCCACATGCGGTGGTGGCGGCGGCGGACACGGCGGCACAGATCAGCACGCTGACCCAACGCTGTCGCACGGGAGAACTCCTCTGGTCTCGGCGGGCGGTCTCTGGGAGCGCTCCCAGATGCGGTGGAGTTTCACCCGGTCGTGAAGGTGTGTCAAGGCTCACTCCCGGGTAACCGGAGGAGGTTCGGGGCCTGGCGCACCGGATGACCTCGCCGTTTGTCGTGCGGGTCACGGTTTAGTCACCTGGGAGCGCTCCCGGTGTGCTGAGCGGCGTTGCTACCAGCGGGAACCTGCCAAACGGACTAGTGGCGTGACCCGGAACGTCGGCTGGGTGATTCACGCTCAGCAGGGCACCACGATGCACCCGTCTGACCGCGAATTCCCCCGGCAACGTTCCGGGCCACGCCACTAAGTGTGTTGACCCGCGTCAGCGGCCCCTGCGAGTGCTAGGCGCTGGCGCGCCGCACCAGCGTGGTGGGCAGCAGCACGGACGGTGGCAGGCCTTCCTCGCCGGCGAGCTCTCCCATCAGACGCCAGGTCATCGTGCGGCCGAGCTGCTCGACGTCCTGCCGGACCGTGGTGAGCGGTGGGGTGGCGGTGGCCGCCAGCAGCGAGTCGTCGAACCCGACGACCGCGACGTCCTGCGGGATGCGCCTGCCGCGCGCGTGCAGCACCTGCAGCGCGCCCACGGCGATGATGTCGGCCGCGACGAACACGGCGTCGAGATCCGGCGCCCGGTCGAGGAGCTCGGTCATCGCGCGGGCACCGCTCTCCGGCGTGAAGTCGGCTTCCGCCACGAGATCGGCGGGCAGTCCCGCCTCGCCGAGACCCCGGCGCCACCCGCTGAGCCGGTCCAGGCCGGCGGCCATGTCGCGCGGCCCGGTCACCGTCGCGATCCGCTCGCGGCCGAGCGACACCAGGTGCCGCACCGCGTCGAGACCACCGGTGAAGTTGTCCGAGTCGACGAACGGGACGGAGACGGAGCCGAGCGGACGGCCACCGGAGACGACCGGGAGACCGATCTCGCGCAGCCGGCCTGGGAGCGGGTCGTCGCCGTGCAGGCTCACCAGCAGCGCGCCGTCGACGTGCCCGCCGGACAGGTACGCGACCAGGTCGTCGTGCCCCTCCGGCTGGCTCATCATCAGCAGCAGCTGCACGTGCCGGCCCGCGAGCTCGGAGTGCACCCCGCGCAGCACCCCGGCGAAGAACGGGTCGCCGAGCACGCGGCTGCCCTGTTCGGAGACGATCAGCGCGATGGCGCTCGCCTTGCTGCCCGCGAGCGTCCTGGCCGCCTGGTTCGGGCTGTACCTGAGCTGACTGATCGCCTCGTGCACCGCCTCGCGGGCCTTGGCGCTCACGTACTGCTCGTCGTTGATCACACGGGAGACCGTCGACTTGGACACCCCGGCCAGTCGCGCCACCTCCTCGATGCGCGGGCCGGGCCGTCGTTGCCGGTCGATCTCCGTCATGCGCTCATCGTAGGAGTCGGCAGCCGCCAGTTCGAACGTGGGCGAATCTGCCGCGTGTCGACGGAAGGGAGCATCCCCGGCACAACGCTGTGCCGGGGACGCGGCAGGGTCCGGTCGCCGACCGGAAACTGGGATCGGCGCGGGACGCCTGCGCGTGCAGAACGTTCCGCGCCGAGGCTTTGTCAGGGCTCCGCGCCCCAGGCGAGCGTGCCTGCGGAGTAGGCGGTGACCCGGTCGAAGTCGGTCAGCGCGGCGCTGACGCGGTAGCTGTGGTCGTCCGCCTGGTCGAAGGCGGACCAGTCGGACTTCGCCACCCGCAGCTGGATCTCGCCCGTGGTGCCGTTCGCGGCCAGGCTGCCGGAGGTGAAGGACACCTCCAGGTACGCGTCGGCTCCCGGACGCGGCGTGGCGAGCTTGACCACCTGCGCCCGCACCCCGGCGCAGCCCATCTGGGCCCAGTCGCACCAGACCTGGTAGCCGGCCGACAGCGCGTCGCCGGTGAACCAGTACCGGACGGTCGTGGTGGCGAGGCCGACCGGCGTGGTACCGCGGTTGGTCACCTGGAGCGTCGCGCCGATCTGGTTCGTCCTGGCGGCGCTCGTTCCCTTGTGCTGCACCGTGAGCGTGCTCCGGACGCCGGGCAGGGTGCGGGTGGTGACCGGGGTGCTCGCGGCGGAGACGTTGCCCGCCGCGTCTCTCGCGCGCACCGAGAACGTGTACTGCGTGTCGGGGGCGAGTCCGGTGACCAGCAGGCTGGTCGTGGTCGCCGAGCCCACGACCGCGGTCCCGTCGAGGACGTCGTACCCGGTGACACCGACGTTGTCGGTCGAGGCGGTCCAGCTCAGCGTGACGCTGGAGCTGCCGGCGTTCGACGCGGTCAGTCCGCTCGGGACGGTCGGCGGCTGGGTGTCGTCGACACCGCCACCGGGTTCCTGGCCCCACACCGTCTTCCCGTCCTGCCGCAACACGATCCGATCGGTCTGGACGACCGTGTTGCCGCTGCCGAGTCCGGTGTACGACCAGTCGTTCGCCGGGTCCCACGTGCCGCTGCTGGTGATGCGGAACTGGACTTCCTTGCGGTACGCGGACTGCCCGGCCGGAGCGATGCCGGAGCACGGGATCTCCACGTAGTACACCGAGCCGCGGTACTGCGCCGGTGCGCTCGCCCTGCCGCACTGGTTGTAGTTGGTGGTCACGGTGATCTGACCGGGCGTGGTGGCGCCGTCGAGCGTGAAGTAGTACCGCAGCGTGCCGTTGAACGTCCGCGCCGGCCACGCGCTCTTGTTGAGCACGAACGCCTTGATCTCGGTGAACTGGGCGGCGCTCTGGTTCACCGACGCCTGGACGGTCAGCTCGGGGCCGTCCGGGGTCTCGGCCACGGGGAAGCTCGCCAGCGGGGTGCCACCGAACTCCCGGTACAGGCGGGCGAGTGCACCGGTGAAGCCCGCGTTGTAGTCGAGCGCGACCTCGTTCATCACGTAGTCGCTGCGGCTGTCGGTGTAGGCGTCGTTGTTGGTGCTGGGCCCGCCGACCAACGCGCCGTAGAGGACGTGCCTGCTGGTGACGGGTTCCTGGATGCTGTCGGCCCATGAGCCGTGCGCGCCGCGGTGGTGCGGGTTGCGCGGCGGGTTGGCGCCGAAACCGACGACGTAGCTGGAGCTGCGCGGGTTGTCGCCGAGGGCGTAGTTGACCTGCCGCACACCGAAGTCGTGGTAGGTCCTGGCGCGCGTGCTGTCGCGAGTGGACAGCCAGTCCGAGTACACCAGCGCGGCGAACGCCGTGTTGGCGGCGTAACGCAGGGAACCCCAGCTGTCGAGCACCGCCTGGCCGCCGGGGGAGTAGCGCACCCGGTTGCCGTTGTGGCCGGTGGTCCAGAAGTCCAGCCAGCGGTTGGCATCGGTGACGTAGGTCTGCTCGCCGGTCAGCTTGGCCATCAGCACGTAGGCGCCGTAGGACTTGTCGTCCCACGCGATCGTCCACCGGTAGGAACGCTCGGAGCTCTGCGGTTCGGTACCGAGCTTCTGGTACTCCGCCTTCGCCTTGGTGAGGTAGCTCGCGTCACCGGTCGCGCGGTGCAGCCAGATCGCACCCCACACCAGCTCGTCCTGGTAGCCGCTCCAGGAGTTGTAGAAGTTCGCTGCGTCGGTGATGCACGAGCTGTACTTGCCGCGATAGGTGTCCGCGAACGTGTAGAGCTGCTTGGCGTGCGTGAGCAGAGTGGCCGCGTAGGCGGGATCGGTGTCCTGGAAGACCATCGAGGCCGACGCCATCGCCGCGGCGTACTCGCCGGCGAGGTCGGAGCCGGGGCACGAAGCGTCCACCTTGTACGAAGGACGGGCCATCGGCATCACCTCGGCCGAGCCCCACCAGGCGTGGTCGGGGTTGCCGGCGCCGACCTGGCCGTAGACGACGTTCGGTGACGGGTGCGCCTTGATGATCCAGTCCGTGCCCCACCTCAGGTTCGCCATCAGGTGCTTGAGCTGGCCGGAGTCCGCGTAGGCCGCCCGGTTCTCCACGGCGCCCCACGCGAGCATCGACATGCTGAACGCGAACGGCAGCCCGAACTTCACGTGGTCACCGGCGTCGTAGAAGCCGCCGGACAGGTCGAGGCCGGCATCGGAGCCGTCGCGCACCGCGGAGTCCGCGCGCCAGCTCACGCGGTTGTCCGCGGGCAGCCTTCCGGACCGCTGGGCGTCGTAGAACCAGATCGACTTCTGCAGCGCCTCCGCGTAGTTGAACGCGGGCGCGGCCTCCGCTCGCGGTGCGGTGGCACCGACCAGCCCGGCGAGCAACACGACGAGCGCGGTGGTGAGGGCTCGTGACCTGCGACTGAGCACGTGAGCCTCCGATGACAGGGTTCGGATGCTTATGGGAGCGCTCCCAGTTTTGGGCGACTGTAACGGTCACGAAAACATTGCGGAAGGGGTGTCCGCTGAATGCTCCCGCAAATGCCGACGGCCGGCCCTCGAGGGTCGTCCGGATGTCCTCCTGGTGTTGTGCCGAACGGCTTCACAATCGTTCAGGTGGCAGAAAGTAGCGGGCCGCTGCGGTTTTGCCCCGATCGGCACAGCGGGTCATGGCCATTCGCCGTAACTTCTTGTCGATCATTCCGAGAGTGTCTTCTGTGGCCCATCACTGGAATGGGCCAGTGGGGCAAAAGCGTGCACACCGTGCGCATATCGGTAGGGCCATCCCAGTTTCGCCGCCTGCCGGAATGTCGCGTGATTGGCCCTGTCGACGGTCACGCGGGGTGCAACATGAAGTTCGCTCGAATATCGACCACAGTTCGACAACGCTTTCCGAGCCGCATTTCGGGGGTTACAGTCCGGTCTCACCTGGGAGCGCTCCCAGGTCCTGGATTCGGGGCTGGTAGGGACGCCGACCGACACGGTGCGGCGTCGTGAAGGTCAACGCGTCCCGCGACGGCAGCTCGGCAGCGTCTCACTGTTCTGTTCCCCGGCGTCGAACGGTGCCCCTGCTGCTCGCCGTCCCGGTCCCGCCGAGCGCTCCCTCCGGACGTGAGTGTCCGGAGGGAGCGCTCCTGGAAACCCCTGCCCTGCCAGGAAAGGTGCCTTGATGACCGGACTTCGCGACAAGATGCAGGCGATCCGCCGCCGGGGTGTCGCGTTGGCAACGGCCTTCGTGTCCGTGGCCGCGACCGTCGGCCTGGCGGTGGTGACCCCTGCCGTGGCGGCGCCCGGCTGCCGGGTCGACTACACGGTGCCGAGCCAGTGGTCCGGCGGCTTCACCGCGAACGTGGCGGTGACCAACACCGGTGACCGGGTCAGCGGCTGGCGGCTGACCTGGACGTGGCCCGCGGGCCAGCAGGTGACGCAGGCGTGGAACGCGACGGTCACGTCGTCGGGCAGCCAAGTCACGGCGGTGGACGCCGGCTACAACGCGGTGATCGAACCGAACGGCACGGTCGCGTTCGGTTTCAACGGCAGCTGGACGGGTGCCAACACCGCGCCGCAGTCGTTCGCGCTCAACGGAGTGACGTGCACGGGCGGCCCCGGCACGCCACCCACGACGACCACCACGACGTCCGGCGGGCCGGCGCCCGGTGACGCGATGGCACAGGTCGCGGAGATGCAGCCGGGCTGGAACCTCGGCAACACACTCGACTCCACGGGCGGCGACGAGACCTCGTGGGGCAACCCACGCATCACGGAAGCCTTGCTGGACAACGTGAAGGCGCAGGGCTTCAAGAGCATTCGCATCCCCGTGACGTGGGGCCAGCATCAGGGCCCGGCACCGGGCTACTCGATCGAAACGGCGTACCTGAACCGCGTCAAGGAGGTCGTCGGCTGGGCGCTGGCGGACGGCTTCCACGTGATGATCAACATCCACCACGACTCGTGGCAGTGGATCAACACGATGCCCTCGGACCGGGCGGGTGTGCTGGCCCGCTACAACGCGATCTGGACACAGCTGGCGGCGGCGTTCCGGGACTCCCCGGCGAAGCTCGTGTTCGAGAGCGTGAACGAGCCGCAGTTCACCGGCAGCTCGGGTGACGCGCAGAACGCACAGCTGCTGCACGAGCTGAACGCGTCGTTCCGCGACATCGTGCGCCGGTCCGGCGGCAACAACACGAACCGCCTGCTCGTGCTGCCGACCCTGCACACCTCGTCGGAGCAGGCACGCCTCGACGAGCTCGCGTCGTCGCTGAACACCTTCAAGGACCCCAACATCGCCGCGACCGTGCACTACTACGGCTACTGGCCGTTCAGCGTGAACGTGGCGGGCGGCACGCACTTCGACGCCACCGCGCAGAAAGACCTCACCGACTCGTTCGACCGCGTGTACAACACGTTCATCGCGCGCGGCGTCCCCGTGATCCTGGGGGAGTACGGCCTGCTCGGCTTCGACCGCCACACCGGCACCATCCAGCAGGGCGAGAAGCTGAAGTTCTTCGAGCAGTTCGGCCACTACGCGCGCGCCAAGAAGATCACCACGATGTTGTGGGACAACGGGCAGCACTTCGGGCGCACGTCGTTCCAGTGGAGCGACCCCGAGCTGATCGCGCAGATCAAGTCGAGCTGGACCACCCGCTCCGGCACCGCGTCCACGGATCAGGTGTTCAACGCCAAGGCCAGTGCGATCAGCGCCAAGACGATCACCTTGAACCCCAATGGAACCACATTCAACTCCCTGCGCCAGGGCACCACGGAGCTGGTGCGCGGCACCGACTACACGGTGCAGGGCGACCAGCTCACCCTGACCGCGGCAGCGCTCACGCGGTTGAGCGGCTCGCGGAACTACGGCACGAACGCGGTGCTCACGGCGCACTTCTCCCAGGGCGTCCCGTGGCGGATCAACATCGTGACCTACGACCCGCCCGTGCTGCAGAACGCGACCGGCACGACGTCGTCGTTCGCGATCCCGACGGCGTTTCGCGGTGATCTGCTCGCCACGATGGAGGCGAAGTACGCGGACGGCTCGAACGCGGGCCCGCACAACTGGACTTCCTACAAGGAGTTCGACCGGACCTTCGCGCCGAACTACACGACCGGCGTCACCACGCTGACGTCCGACTTCTTCGCCGAGGTCAACGACAACAGGCCGGTGACCCTGACGTTCCACTACTGGAGCGGCACCGAGGTCACCTACGTCGTCACCAAGTCGGGCAGCGCGGTCACGGGCACGACGGCGTGACCACGGCGTGAGCGGGGGTTTCCGGGCGGTTACCCCCGTTCACGTCACCTCAGCGGGCGAACTGGAACCAGTTGACGTTCGCCAGGTCGCCACCGGTGCCGCCGGTCGCCACCAGGTAGAGCCGATGCACTCCGGTGGCGCCACTCACCGCCGCAGTACGACTCGTCCACGTCTGCCACCCACCGGTGCTCGCCGCCGAGACCGTGGCGATCACCGGGCCGGTCGGGCTGTCCAGCCGGTACTGCAGCGTGCCGCCGGCCGTCGAGCCGGACGCGATCCGCGTGGTCACCGACGTCGGGGGAGTGGCACCGAAGTCGACGTCCGCGTAGGCCACGTAGTCACCCGGCGTCAGGTAGCCGACGTTCTGCCCGCAACCCGAGTCGGTGCAGCGCTCGACCTGAGTGCCGCGCTGCTCGTCGTAGTACGAGGCGCCGATCACCGCGTAGGCGTTCTGCGTGGCCGGGAACCGGGCGCCGAAACCGTGGGGGAACAACGGGGTCTTGCCGTCGCCGGCGTTGATCGGCTGCTGGCCGGCGTTCTGCATCCACGTGAACGGCAGCGTGCCGGTCGGCTTGTGGTCGCCGAACAGGACATCGGCGACGCCGTTGCCCTCTGTGCCCGGCAGCCAGGCCGCGACCAGCGCGTGCCAGCCGGAGAGCTGGGCAGCGATGTCCAGCGGGCGTCCCGAAACGAGCACCACGACGACCGGGACTCCTGACGCGCGCAACGTGTTGAGCGTCGCCAGATCCTCGCTGTCGAGGCCCATCGAACCCGGCCGGTCGCCCACGCCCTCGGCGTACGGCGTCTCACCGATCACCGCGATCGCGGCCTGGTAGCTGCCATCGATGCCGGTGCCGTTGCGGTGGTAGGTCACCGTGGTGGACGTCGACACGGCGGAGCGGATGCCTTGCAGCACGGTGGTTCCCGGCGTGACCGGGCCGCTGCCGCCCTGCCAGGAGATCGTCCAGCCGCCGCTCTGGTGGCCGATGTTGTCGGCGTTCTTGCCCGCCACGAACAGCTTGCTCGCCGTCTTGGGCAGCGGCAGCACGCCGTTCTGGTTCTTCAGCAGCACCTGCGACTTGCGCACGGCCTCGCGGGCGAGCGCCCGGTGCGCCGCGTTGCCGACGGTCGGCGTGTAGGAGCGGTCGGTCAGGGGCCTTTCGAAGAGGCCGAGCTCGAACTTCTTGGTGAGGATGCGGCGGTTGGCGTCGTCGATGCGCGACATCGGGACCCGGCCCGCCTGCACCTCCGCCTTGAGCAGCGTGATGAACTGGCGCCACTCGGTCGGCACCATGATCATGTCGAGGCCGGCGTTGATCGACGTGCGGACCTCCGCCGCGGTGAAGCCCGGCTGGCCGTCGATCTGGTCGATGGCGTTCCAGTCCGAGACGACGAGGCCGCTGAAGCCCAGCTCGTTCTTCAGCACGTCGGTGATGAGGTACCTGTGGCCGTGCAGCTTGGTGCCGTTCCAGCTGCTGTAGGTGATCATCACCGAGCCGACGCCCCTGGCGACCGCCTCGCGGAACGGCGGCAGGTGGATCGCCCGCAGGTCGGCCTCACCGAGCTGCGTGTTGCCCTGGTCGTCGCCGTCGGTCGTGCCGCCGTCGCCGATGTAGTGCTTGGCGGTGGCGAGCACGGAACCGGGATCGGACAGCTTGGCGCCCTGCAGGCCGGTGATCATCGTCGTCATCGACGTCGCGTTCTCCGGCGTCTCGCCGAACGACTCGTAGGTGCGGCCCCAGCGGTCGTTGCGCGCGACGCACAGGCACGGTGCGAAGTCCCAGTCGATGCCGGTGCCCGACACCTCTTCCGCGGTGGCGCGGCCGATCCGCTGCACCAGCGCGGGATCGCGGGTCGCGCCGAGACCGATGTTGTGCGGGAAGATCGTGGCGCCGACGACGTTGTTGTGCCCGTGCACGGCGTCCACGCCGTAGATCATGGGGATGCCCAGCGGCGTGGCCCTGGCCGCGTTCTGGAAGCTGTCGTACATGTTCGCCCACGACGTGGCGTTGTTGGGCGACGGAGCGGAACCGCCGCCGGACAGCAGCGAGCCGATCCGGAAGCTGGTGATGTCGGCGTTGGTCACCGCGCCGCGCTCGGCCTGCGTCATCTGCCCGACCTTCTCGTCGAGCGACATCCGGCTGAGCAGGTCGGCCACGCGCGCGGAAATCGGCTGTGCGGGGTCTTTGTAGATGGGATCAGCCGCGGCTGCGGTTCCGGGCGGAACCGCAGCGGCCATTAGGAGGAGCACGGCCGCGAGACGTTTTCTCATGGGGCAGACCTCCGGGGCGAGTCCTGTTCACCTTGCGGCGCAACAGGTTTCACCGAGCGTATCCGGTGGGTCCAAAGTGGTGTAGACCACTGGGGAACCGGAAAGAGGACCGGTTCCCCCACGAGGTCCCTAGCGGCACCAGGACTCGACGGTCCGCGCGAAGTCCGGGAACTCGGCCCGCGCCGCCGTCAGCACCTCGGCGGGCGTCCTCGGCGCGACACCGGAGTGCTTCTCGGCCACGGCGCGCAGATCGTCGTGCGGTACACCGCTGCCGGACCCGAACTCGACGGCCTCCTGCGGGCCGACGCCGCCGGCCAGCAGCCACAGGTACTCGCCCAGGCTCGTCGCCACGATCCCGGCCTCGCCCTCGGAACCGAAGAACGCCACCGGCTGCTCGGTCAGCGGTTGTCCCGCGCGCACCAGCCAGAGCGCGGCGAGGCCGCCGGTGCCGTCTTGCCCGAACACCCGGAACGCGTCGCCGTCGAGCTCCTTGTTGCCGGTCCAGGCCCTGATCCAGTCGGTGGTCTCCTCGGCGGAGTCGAACTCGTCGTAGGGCTCGTAGTCGATGTTGCCCGGCGACGGGGTCTCGGTCTTCTCGTCGTAGTCCCAGGGGAACTCGACCCCGCTCAACGCGGCCAGCGCGGCGGGGAAGGTGCGGTCGTCAGTGATCTCCACGCGCGCACGGTACAGACCGGCGTGGCGAGTTCGCGGCTGTTGCGGTGTACTGCACCCATGCCGATCGTTTCCCCCGGATTCACCGGGCGGCGCCAGTCGCCGGACGTGCAGCTGCCGCCGGGGCAGTACCTCACGGAGGACTTCCCGGTGCTCACGGCGGGCCCCACGCCGCGCGTGCCGACGGACCGGTGGGAGCTCACCATCGGCACGGAGGCCGGGGAGAAGCACACGTGGTCGTGGCAGCAGCTGATGGAGCTGCCGGCGGAGAAGATCACGACGGACATCCACTGCGTGACCAAGTGGTCGAAGCTGCGCACCCGGTGGAAGGGCGTCTCGCTGGACGTGCTGCTGGAGGACGTGGAGACGGCGGCGGACTTCGCGCTCGTCCACTCCTACGGCGGCTACACGACGAACCTGCCGCTGGAGGACCTGCTCGACGGTCAGGCGTGGATCGCCTACCGCTTCGACGACGATGACCTCACGCCGGAGCACGGCGGGCCGGCGAGGTTGCTGGTGCCGCACCTGTACTTCTGGAAGTCGGCGAAGTGGGTCCGCGGGATCCAGCTGCTGCTCGAGGACGAACCCGGCTTCTGGGAAACCGCCGGTTATCACGACTACGGAGACCCATGGCGCGAGCAGCGGTATCAGGGCGACTGACCTGGCGGGTGGCCGAACTGGCCGATGCCGCGGACCTCACGAAGAGCGCGCGCAGCCTGGTGTTCGACGTGCCCGGCTGGCCAGGACACCTGCCTGGGCAGCACGTCGACGTCCGGCTCACCGCCGAGGACGGCTATTCGGTGCAGCGCAGCTACTCGATCTCGTCGGCGTCCGACGGTGAGCGGATCGAGCTGGCCGTGCAACGGGTGGCTGATGGCGAGGTGTCGCCCTACCTGTGCGACGTGCTCGCCGTGGGCGACAAGATCGAGCTGCGCGGGCCGGTGGGCGGCTGGTTCGTGTGGCGGGCGACCGACCAGGCACCGGTGACGCTGGTGGCGGGCGGGTCCGGCATCGCGCCGTTGATGTCGATGATCCGCGCGCGGGCCTCGGAGGGGAGCCGCGTGCCGTTCCGGCTGGTGTACTCGGTGCGTACGCCCGAGGACGTGATGTTCGCCGACGAGTTGCGTCAACGGGCCCGCGAGGACGGCGGCCTGGACGTGCGGCTGGTGTACACCCGGCGGACTCCGGAAGGGTCTCCGGAGCCGCCGGGCCGGCTGGGTGTGGCCACCCTCAACACGCACGGCTGGCCCGCCGAGTTCACCCCGAACTGCTTCGTGTGCGGGCCGACCGGCTTCGTCGAGTCGGTGTCCGACATCCTCGTGGCGCTCGGCCACGACCCGCGCCGCGTCCGCACCGAACGTTTCGGCTGACAGGAGACCACCGATGAGCGACGACCACGTGGACGGCAACGCGCTCGCGGGTGACCTGCGCGAGATCTTCGCGGTGGACCTCACCGTGGCGACCGGCCAGTGCGCGGGCTGCGGCTACCGGGGCTCGGTGGCGACGTTGCGCGTCTACCAGAACGCGCCCGGGCTCGTCGCCCGCTGCCCGCACTGCGAGGAGGTCGTGCTGCGGCTGGTGCGCGCGCCCGGCCGGGCGTGGCTGGACCTGCGCGGCACGGTGAGCCTGGAGATCCCTCTGGACTCCTGATGGCGTCTGCACGTACCACCGACTCCTGATCAAAGCGCCGCTGACCGCACCCAACTGCTTGCGCCGATGCGTGGCCGCGCTCTCACGCGGCGCCGATTTTTGTCCTGTTTGACATGGCCGGTACCTCCGATCGGAGGTAGCCGAGCCTCCGAACACGTGCCTGGATAGATGGGAGCGCTCTTACAACGTTGTAAAAACGAAGGGGACCTCGCCGATGAGAAAAGCCGCCCCCGTACTCGTCGCGCTGCTGCTGGCGCTGGGTGTCGCGCCCGGCACGCCACCCGCGAGTGCCGCCGAGCCCGTGCACGGCCTGAAGGGCGAGTACTTCAGCATGTCGGCGCCGGGCGCGCGGGACTTCGCGACCCTCGCGGGAACCGTGCTCGACGCCGAGGTGAACCACCCGGACCTGACCTCGGTGTTCGGCTTCCTGGCCGGCCGCACCGAACACACGACCGCGCGCTGGACCGGCCGCATCGCCGTGCCGCGGACCGGTGACTACACGTTCCACGCCATCGGGGACAACGGTTTCCGGCTGTTCGTCGACGGCGCACCGGTGATCGACCACTGGGTGGGCGACTGGGACCGCGAGCAGACCAGCGCGCCGGTGTCGCTGACCGCGGGGCGGCAGTACGACTTCCGGCTGGAGATGTTCCAGGACACCGGTGGCGCCAACATGTTCCTGCGCTGGTCGAGTGCAGGTACGCCCAAGCAGATCGTGCCGGAGTCGGCGTTCACGCCGCCGCCGGACTTCCAGGTCGTGCCGCGCACCGCGTCCGTGTCGGAGGACGGGCGGGTGCTCACTGCGGAGTTCGACGGCCGCGTCACGAACGTCGCCGACCTGAAGGCGCACCTGCGGATCGACGTGGACGCGACGGCGATGCCG
This sequence comes from Lentzea atacamensis, assembly GCF_003269295.1. GTDB lineage: Bacteria > Actinomycetota > Actinomycetes > Mycobacteriales > Pseudonocardiaceae > Lentzea > Lentzea atacamensis. The sequence continues at coordinate 523,237 of NZ_QLTT01000003.1, forward strand.
GTCGACCTGATCACCGCGAGCCGCAACCGCCTGACCGTCCGGCTGAGCGAGAAGGTGCTGAAGAGCCAGCGGGTCCGGCTGTTCTACGACGGCGCCGGCGCGCTGACCGCGGGCGGAAGGAAGGTCGGGAAGACCGCCCGCACCGTCGCGAACTCGTCGAAACAGCGCCTGAAGACGCCGTGGGGCGAGAAGGTCGACCCGCGCAACCCGTTGCCGGAGTACCCGAGGCCGCAGCTGGAACGCGAGAAGTGGCTCAACCTCAACGGTCCGTGGGAGTTCGCGGGCGCGAAGGCCGGGCAACAGCCGGTGTTCGGGCAACGGCTGCCCGAGCGGGTGATCGTGCCGTTCCCGATCGAGTCGCAGCTCTCCGGGCTGGAGCGGCACGAGGACCACATGTTCTACCGCCGCACGGTGACCGTTCCGCGCGACTGGTCGGGGCAACGGGTGAAGCTGCACTTCGGCGCGGTCGACCACGAGGCGAAGGTGTGGGTGAACGGCAAGCTGGTCGCCGAGCACTCCGGCGGCTACACGGCGTTCAGCGCGGACATCACCGACGCCTTGAAGCGCGGCGAGCAGGAGATCGTCGTCGCGGTCACCGACACGACCGGCCCGCACCAGCCGAAGGGCAAGCAGTCGCGCAACCCCAGCGGCATCTTCTACACGCCGTCGTCGGGCATCTGGCAGACCGTGTGGATGGAACCCGTGCCGGACAAGGCGATCGACGAGGTCAAGATGACTCCGGACCTCGCCACGAGCTCGCTGGCGCTGGAGATCAAATCCGCCGCGAACACCACCGTCACGGCGATCGCGAAGGACGCGCGCGGCAAGCAGGTCGGCACGATCACCGGGCCCGCCAACACGAAGCTGTCGCTGCCGGTGCCCAGCCCGCACCTGTGGACGCCGGACGACCCGTACCTGTACCAGCTGGAGATCAGGCTGGGCGGCGACCGGGTGAAGAGCTACTTCGGCATGCGGTCCATCGGCATGGCGAACGTCGGCGGGCAGCCGAAGCTGACGCTCAACGGGCAGCCGATCTTCTCGCTGATGATGCTCGACCAGGGCTTCTACCCGGACGGCCTGAACACGCCGCCGAGCGACGACGCGCTCGTGTTCGACCTGAAGGCGCAGAAGGACCTCGGCTTCAACTCGGTCCGCAAGCACATCAAGGGCGAACCGGCTCGCTGGTACTACCACGCGGACCGGCTGGGACTGCTGGTGTGGCAGGACTTCGTCTCGGTGGAGGACGGCAGCAGCACGACGGCGCAGCAGGCGTTCCTGAACGAGAACCGCGAGATGATGAAGCAGCTGCACAACTCGCCGTCGATCTTCGCGTGGATCGTGTTCAACGAGGGTTGGGGCGAGTGGGACCGCACCGTCACCGGCCAGATCACGGACGACGTCAAGGCCGCTGACCCCAGCCGGATCGTCAGCGCGCACAGCGGCGTGAACTGCTGCGCCTCCAAGGGCGACTCCGGCAAGGGTGACGTCATCGACCACCACGACTACAACAACACCGATCCGCCTCGCCCGGACGGCAGGCGCGTCGTGATGGACGGCGAGCACGGCGGCTTCACGCTGCGGACTCCCGGGCACCAGTGGCCGGGCGCGCCGGCGAACATCTACAGCGGCGTGGCGGACAAGGCGGCGCTGACCGCGAAGTACGTCGACAACACCCGCACGTTCTACCTCGGCCAGGCGCGCAACGAGCTGTCCGCGTCGGTCTACACCCAGGTCACCGACCTGGAGAACGAGCTCAACGGGTTCTGGACCTACGACCGCAAGCGGATCAAGGTCGATCCCGGTCCGGTCCGCGAGATCAACCGGCGGGTGATCGAAGCCGGGGCGAACGCGGGCAAGCCGTACCCGTACGCGGCGCGCGGCGAGTGGAAGCTCGACGAACGCAGGGGAACGGTGGCGGCGGACTCGAGCGGCGGCGGCAACCCGTTGCTGCTCAGCCCGACCGGTGCCACCTGGAAGGACGGTGCGCTGGAGCTCACCAACGGCTCTGCGGACACCTACGGCCCGGTCGTCGACACGACCGGCGACTACACGGTGTCCGCGCGAGTCCGGCTCGACGAGCTGCCCGGCAACTACGCCACCGCGGTCAGCCAGGACGGCAGGGAGCGGGAGAACCCCTTCTACCTGCAGTACGGGCAGGGCGCGTTCGCGTTCAGCACGCCCGGCGGCAACCGGGCCCGGCACGAGCTCACGCCGGAGCTCGGCCGCTGGTACGAGCTCACGGGCGTGCGGGCGGGCAACGAGATCCGGCTCTACGTCGACGGCGTGCGGGTCGCGACGGCACCGGCCGGTCCGGCGATCCTCAGCACCGGTGCGTTCGCGGTGGGACGGGCCAAGTTCGGCGGCCAGAACGTCGACCACTGGCGCGGCGCGATCGACGACGTGAGTGTGGTCGGACGGGCACTGACGGACGCGGAGGTGGCCGCGCGCTCCTGAGGCACGCGGAGCAGCCGGGGAGGACCTGCCTCCCCGGCTGCTCCGGCCGCGCGGAGGTAATGTCTGCCGGATGGGGAAGATCGTCCGCATAGGTGTGTTCTACGACGGCACGTGGTTCGCGTACCTCAGCGACTTCTACGCGACGGCGCACACGCGGGCGGCGCGCATCTCGCTGGATGGTCTGCACGACGCCCTGCGCTGGTTCGTTCACACCGAGACGGGCGTCCCGATCGACGACTGCGTGGTCGCCGAGGCGCACTACGTCCGCGGCCGCATCGAAACCCCGGCCACGTCCTTCGACGCTGTCCTGACGGCAGCCGGCGTCACCCGCCACGACCTTCCCCTGCACAACGGCAAGGAGAAGGGCGTAGACGTCCAGCTGGCCCTGGAGGCCTGGGACCGCGCCACCGCGGTGCCGCTGCAGTGGGTCGTCCTGCTCACCGGCGACGCCGACTTCGCCCCGCTCGTGACCAGGCTGAGCGAGCGCGGCGTGCACGTGGTCGTCCCGGTCGTCGACATCCGGTCGGACGACGGTGTTCCCGCCTGGACGCCGCGCACCGCCGCACCGCTGCGGGCCGCGACACCCTTCACCCCCGGTTTCGACGCGCTGTTCGCCCCCACCGACCTGCCCGGGTACCCGCTGCGCAGTGCCTTCGTGCGGTCGTCCGAGGCGGTGGCTTCGCCGGTGGGTTCGCCGCGCGGGCGCCGGCGGGGGACCGTGACGACCTGGAAGTCCGGGCAGACGCACGGGTTCATCACCGACACCCGCGGCGGCTCGTGGTTCGTCTCCCGCGACGACCTGCCGACGGGGCTGACGTTGCTGTTGGCGGGCACGCCGGTGTCGTTCACGGGGTCGCCCGTGCCGATGCCTGGCCGAAGGTACCCGAGGGCGCAGGCGGTTCGCCTCGACGACCGCTGACAGGCGCTGCCAGCCCACTGCCAGCGTCGCGTGCGGCCGGTGCCGGCGGCTCCCGCCAGTGTTCGGGACGAATCCCCGGACACAGTTCAGGAGCAACGCATGCACAGCCCTGTCACGATCATCGGCGCCGGTCTCGGCGGCCTCACCCTCGCGCGAGTGCTGCACGTCCACGGCATCCCGGCCGTGGTGTACGAGGCGGAACCGTCCCCCTCGGTGCGGGCGCAGGGCGGGATGCTCGACATCCGCGACTACAACGGCCAGCTCGCGGTGATCGCGGCGGGCCTGATGGACGAGTTCCGCGGCCTCGTGCTGGAGGGCCGCCAGGCGATGCGCATCGTCGGCAGCGACGGCACGATCCTGTTCGACAAGGCCGACGACGGCACCGGCGGTCGCCCGGAGATCCAGCGCGGTGACCTGCGGCAGATGCTGCTCGACTCGCTTCCGGACGGCACGGTCCGGTGGGGCCACAAGGTCAGCAGCGCGCGCACGGTTGTCGAAGGTGTGCACGAGGTGACCTTCACGAACGGCACCACCGTCGCAACGAACCTGCTGGTCGGCGCGGATGGTGCGTGGTCACGAATCCGGCCGCTGCTGACGGACGCCACACCCGAGTACGCGGGCATTTCGTTCGTCGAGACCTATCTGTTCGAGTCGGAGACCCGGCATCCGGCCGCGGCCAAGGTCGTCGGCGGCGGGATGATGATCCCCCCCCGCGAAAGGCAGGGGGATCATCGCGCATCGGGAGAGCGGCGACACCCTGCACGTCTACGTGGAGCTCACCGAGCCGCTGGCTGGTTCGCCGCCATCGACGCCGCGAAGATCGCCGGGGAGTTCGACGGCTGGGCACCGGAACTCCTCGCGCTGATCACCGACAGCGACACCGGCCTGATCTGGCGTCCCCACTACACGCTGCCGGCGGGGCACCGGTGGGACCGGGTCGCAGGGGTGACGTTGCTCGGCGACGCCGCCCACCTCAAGGCACCCGACGGCGAAGGCGCCAACCTCGCGATGCTGGACGGCGCGGAACTGGGGCAGGCCCTCGCCGCGCACTCCGGTGACGTCGAGACCGCACTCGCCGAGTACGAACAGGCCATGTTCACCCGCGTGGAGACGCCGACGGACGACGCCGTGGTGCTCGAGACCCTGTTCGGTGACGACACGCCGCACGCCCTGATCGAGATGTTCACCGAGCAGGAGCGCTGATCACCTCAGCCCCGGTGGCCTCGTCTGCACGAGTCCGTTCATGTGCGCGTAGGCGACGGCGTGCACCCGATCGCGCAGCCCCAGCTTCGACAGCACGCGGGACACATGGGTCTTCACGGTCTCGTCGCCGACGTGCAGCTCGGCGGCGATCTCGGCGTTGCTGTAGGCCGCCGCGATGAGGTGCAGGACCTCGCGCTCGCGTGCGGTGAGGAGCTCGAGCTCCGGTGGCGTCGGCGGAGGGGCGAGGCTGACGGCGAACCGCGCGATGAGGCGCTGCGTCACGGACGGGTCGATCAGCGCGTCGCCGCGGGCGGCCACGCGGACGGCGGAGATCAGTTCCTCCGGTGGCAGGGACTTCAGCAGGAAGCCGCTGGCACCGGCGTTCAGCGCGCGGTAGACGTACTCGTCGGTGTCGTAGGTCGTCAGCAGCAAAACCTTCGTGCGGTTCGCGGGGTTGGCGAGGATCATCTCGGTGGCGCCCAGGCCGTCCAGCTTGGGCATGCGGATGTCGAGCACCGCGACGTCGGGGCGCAGCCTCGCCACCTCGGTCACGGCCGCCCTGCCGTCGGCGACCTCGGCCACGCACCGGAGGTCGGGCTGCGTGTCGAAGATCGCGCGCAGGCCGGAACGCAGCATCGCGTGGTCGTCGGCGAGCAGCACCGTCAAGGTCATGACGCCTCCAGCGGGAACGTGACGACGGTGCGCCAGGTCCGGCCGTCCGGTTCGAGGCCGGACCGGGTCGTGCCGTCGAACATGCCCGCGCGGTTGCGGATCCCGACCAGGCCGCGGCGGACCCCGTGGTGGCCGTTGCCCGATCCCGTCGCGTTCGAGGAGCTGATCGTGAGCGAGTCCGGCGCGTAGTCCAGCGTCACGGTCACGCCGGACGAGTCGCCGTGCCGCAGGGCGTTCGTCAGCATCTCCTGGATGATCCGGTAGACCGTGATGTCCAACGACTCCGGCACGTCGCGTTGTGGTCCACGCACCTCGAGACGCGCTGGTGTGCCCGCCGCGCGCACGCGGTCGAGGAGCTCGTCGAGGTCGTCCAGTCCCGGTTGCCGCGCGCCGGGAGACCGGTCGCCGTGCAGCAGGTCGAGCAGGTGCCGCAGGTCCACCATCGCCGCGCGGCTGGAGGTCTCGACCGATCGCAGCGACGTCGCGAGGCTGGTGTTGCCGTCGGGCAGGCCGAGCCTGGCGGCTCCCGCGTGCATGCCGATCGCGCTCACGTGGTGCACGATCACGTCGTGCAGGTCGCGGGCGATCGCGCTGCGTTCCTCGGTGATCGCCTTGGCTACCGCCGCCTTCGCGTCGGCCTGCTCCATCGCCGAGCGCTTCTCCAGTTCGGCGAGGTAGGCGCGGCGGGCGGTGGTGTACCGGCCGACGAGCCACGGCAGCACCGCGATCTTCGCCACCACGAGCGATCCCAGCGTCGGGCCGCCGCCCATCGCGAGCACGCAGACGATCGCGCTCGCCGCGAGCACGCCGAGCGACGCGTACGCCGGTCTGCCGCGCAACCAGGCTCCCGCGCGGTAGCCGGCGATGAGCAGGCCGGCCTCGTTGGCGTACACCCGGTCGCCCATGGTGAACAGGATGATCACCGGCACCGCCGCGTGCACCGCCGCGACCCAGCCGGACAGCTTGGCGGGACCGGCGAGCATCGCGTTCACCGCCAGGGTGATCGCGAGCGCGATGCCGGTCTGCCACGGCGTGGCGGCGGAGAGCAGCACGAAACCGCCGTCCGCGACCATGCACGTGGCCGCGACCAGCCACGACTGGCTCCGCAGGGACAGCTTGATCGGGTACATCGCCTGAGATCTTGCCCCATCCCGCCCCTGAGAACGTCCTGCTTCGCAGGGGTCGGGCGTCCCCCGCGCGGGGGACGCGGTTTCCGCCGCGACAGTGACGCTTTCCACCGGCCGTGATCGATACGTTCGGTCGCGATGAAGCGAACTGTTGCGATCCTGCTGCTCGCGCTGGGGGCGGTCCTCGGAGCCTCGGCCTCGGCGTCGGCTGACGGCGCCCAGGCCGGCGGCGACATCCACGTCGCGCAGACGCTGGGCGGCCGCGATCTCACGGTGATCATCCGGCGGGTCGCGGAGGTGCCCGGCCCGGTTCACGTCGACGTGGTGACGCACGCCGGTTCGCCGCCGGGGGAGATCACGCTGACCGCGCGCGCCGCCGGTGCCGCGACCAGCACCACCAAGGTGGTTCTCGGTGCCGTGCCCGGCTTCCACTCGGGAGTCGTGCACGTCGACCGGCCCGGCCCGTGGGAGCTGGCGGTCGACGAGGCGACCATTCCGTTCGTCGTTCCGGCGCTCGTGTCGTCGCCGTGGGAGAACGCCACGTACGGTGGGTTCATTGCGGCGGGCGTGTTGTTGTTGGTGGCGCTGCTGTTCGCCGTGTTCGGCAAGCCGGGTCTCGCGCTCGTGCCCACCGCGGGCATGGTGGCCGCGATCGCCGTCGGGGTCACGGCGGCGTTGCTGTCGCCCAGCATTCCGCCGGTCGCGGCGCCGGGAACGCAGCTGGACCCGACGTACGACAACATCAACGATCCGTACCGGCGAACGTCCGTGACGGACTTCTCGCGACCGCCGGTGAACCTGGTGCCGAGCATGAACGGCGAGGACCTCGTCCTCAGCCTGACCGACGGGTCCTCCGGCCGGCCCGTGGACGACCTGCTGGTGCACGACAGCGCGTTCATCCACCTCGTCGTCGTGTCGCCGGCCGGAACTCTCCGCCACCTGCACCCGATCCGGACGGCACCGGGCGAGTACCGCGCCCGGCTGCACGCTCCGGAACAGGGCACCCACGCGATCGCCGCGGAGATCGCCCGGCGCGGCGGGGGAGTGCAGCTGCTGCGGTCGAGCATCGACGTCTCCGGGACGTCAGCCGCTCGCCCGCACGACGGAAAAGCCGATCTGGCAACGGAAGTCAGGGAAGCCGGCCGGCCGAGCACGATCAAGGCCCGCTTCGGCGAACGCGATCTGCAGCCGTGGCTGGGCATGCTCGGGCACATGATCGTGGTCGGCCCGATCTCCGGTGGCGGCCCGGTGAACGCGCCGATCTGGGCACACGTGCACTCGATGATCCCGCCGACACCGGGCATGCCCGACCAGCCGGACGAGAGCGTCGCCGCGTACGGCCCGGACGTGCCGTTCACCTACTCGTTCCCGTTGCCGGGCAAGTACCTCGTGTGGATTCAGGTCGAACGGGACTACGAGATCGTCACCGTGCCCGCGGTCGTCGACGTCCCCGCGGCGAAGGGGGTCTCCGAGAAGTGAAGCGCTACCTGCTGGGCGCCTCGGCCGTGGCGATCGCCGTGGCGGGCGCGCTGTTCGTGCTCTGGCCGCGCAGCGTCGAGGCACAGCCGCACCTCGCCGAGAGCGGGCAGCTCCGGTTCGTGCTCACCCCCGCCAGTACGAAGAGCGGCGTCAACTCGTTCGACCTGCGGATCACCGATCGCGCGGGAAACCCCGCGCAGGGCGCGGAAGTGGTGGTCGAACCGGCGATGCCGCAGATGGGCCACACGATCGCGCCGATCACCGCGGGACCGTCGGAACCCGGTCACTACCAGGTCGGCAACGTCGAGCTGTTCATGGCCGGGCAATGGGAAATCACCGTGTCACTCGGGGCGGAGCGGGTGGTCATCCCGCTGCTGCTCACCTGAAGGGGGAGGATCATCAGTGGACATCACGGCGGTGGCACCGTCGACCAGGACAGTCCCGAAAGGACTGGTCCCGGCGAGTCTGGTGCTCGGCGGCACACTCCTGTCACTCGTCGGCCTGACGTGGGACATCCAATGGCATTCCGACGTGGGGCCGGACACGTTCTTCACGATGCCGCACCTGTTCCTGTACGCGGGCAGCGCGCTCTCCGGTCTCGCGAGCCTGGTGGTCGTGCTGATGACGACCGCGGACGCCAAACGCGACAGGACGGTCGATCCGATCGTCGGCGGCCGCGCGGTCGGTGTCTTCGGCCGGACGTTCGCCGCACCGGTCGGCTACCTGATCTCCGGCACAGGCGCGGCGCTGTTCCTGGTGTACGGCCTGTGGGACCAGTGGTGGCACGGCCTGTACGGCTTCGACGCCGTGATCGACTCACCCCCGCACATCGGGCTGCTGCTGTCGATCTCGATCACGATGGTCGGCGCGGTCATGATCTTCGCGGTGGCACGTGACCAGCGCTGGGGAACCTGCGGCACCATCGCGGCCGCCGCGGTCCTGCTGGTGTTCAGCATGGTGACCGCGATCGGCCTGCGCGCGGTGCCCGGCGCACTCGCCAACCCGGTCTCCGTGGGCACGGCGTCCCTCTCGGTGATGATCCTGTTCATGGCGTCCCACGCGCTGAGCCGGCGTGGCGGCGCTCTCGCCGTCGGCGTCGCGGTGGCCGTGCTGCAAGCCGTGTTCTGGTGGTTCTCGCCGTGGGCGGCCGAGGTCTACGCGGACGCCACCGGCCTGCCGCTGCGCGACTACACCGACGGCATCCCCGACCTGCCCAACATGATCCCGATGTGCCTGGTCATCGTCGCGGTGGCCGTGGAACTGCTGCACAAGGTGCCCGCGTGGATCCCCGGCGCGCTCGGCGGCGCGATCATCGCGGCGTGCGTGCCGCTCCAGCGCGTCCTCGTGTACGGCGGCACGTTCCCGGTCAACGCCCGGTACCTCACCACCATCGTCCTCGCCGCCGCGTTCGGTGCCGGTGCCGCGGTGCTCGGCAGGCGGTTCGGCCAGATGCTGCGCCACCTCGCACCCGTGAAGGAAGACCGCCATGCGTAGGACACTGTTCGCCCTCCTGGGCACCGCCGCCCTGCTGCTCGGCCTCGCCGGCCCGTCGCTCGCCTTCGAACCGGTGAACGTCGTCCACACCGAGAAGGTGCAGGCGGGGCCGTACAACCTGACCGTCGGCTTCAGCACGTGGCCCGTGAAAGCCATGCAGTCGCTGGACTTCACGTTCGTGCCGGAGGACGGCATCGCGGACAAGAAGGGCACCCTGACCATGGTCTGGGGCGGCGAGCTGATGGACGACTCCCCGCTCGCGCGTCACCCTCGCAAGCGCGAGGTCTGGGGACTGGACATCTACGCCCTGCCCGCGCCCGGCGAGTGGACCCTCCGCTTCGACCTCGACGGCCCGGCCGGTCCAGCGACCGGTGAGCTGAAGAACCTGAAGGTGATGGAGCAGCCGGGTCCGCCGATGGGACTGTCCTGGGCCATCAGCACCATCCCGCTGTTCGGGCTGATCGCGTTCATCGTGGTCGCGTGGAGGCGGACCCGTCACGCAGACAGGTGAGTGTCGACGATCGTCTCGCGAACGTTGTCGAACTTTTTCAATCAAGAGTCAACATTGTCAAGTGGCCCGGCGTCCGTCATGCTCTCCGCCGTCACTGTCGCGGCGAGCTATGACGGGCGTGGGATCGGGCGGTATGAACTCAACAGGATCGAACATCGCGGCTGATGCGTTCCGACGGCTGCACGGCGCTGCTCCGGCGGGCGTCTGGTCGGCGCCCGGTCGCGTCAATCTCATCGGCGAGCACACCGACTACAACGACGGGTTCGTGCTGCCGTTCGCGATTCCGCACCGGACGTGGGTGGCGGCGTCGCCGCGCGAGGACGGCGTGATCACGCTCGCTTCGGTGCAGGACGGTCAGGTGGAGGTGGCGGAACCCGTGCGCCTCGCCGAGCTCGAACCGGGAACCGTGCAGGGGTGGGTGGCCTACCCGGCCGGGGTGGCATGGGTGTTGCGGCAGCAGGGCGTCGGCGGTGGCGCCGATCTGGTGGTCGCGGGGGATGTGCCGCGGGGTGCCGGGCTGTCGTCCTCGCACTCGCTGGAGGTTGCGACCGCGTTGGCGCTGCTGGGGTTGAGCGGCGCGGATCCGTCCAGAAGCGACATCGCGAAGTGGGTGCAGCAGGCGGAGAACGACTTCGTGGGCGCGCCGACCGGGTTGCTCGACCAGACGGCGTCGCTGTGTTGCACGGACGCCCATGTGCTGTTCCTGGACGTGCGGTCCGGCAGGCAGGAGCAGGTGCCGTTCGACGCCGGCGCACACGGCCTGGAGGTGCTGGTGATCGACACGCGGGTGAGTCACTCGCTGGTCGAGTCCGGGTACGGCGAACGCCGCCGTGGTTGTGAGCGTGCCGCGGACGTGCTCGGCGTCGCTTCGTTGCGGGATGCGGCCGGGGAGGAAGGGCTGCCGGACGAGCTGCGGCCGCTCGCCAGGCACGTGATCACGGAGAACGAGCGCGTGCTGAAGACCGTCGAGCTGTTGAAGCAGGAGCGGTACGCGGAGATCGGGCCGTTGCTGAGCGCGTCGCACGCGAGCTTGCGGGACGACTACCGGGTGTCCTGCGTCGAGCTGGACGTGGCCGCGGAAGCTGCGGAGAAGGCGGGCGCGCTCGGTGCGCGGATGATCGGTGGCGGCTTCGGCGGATCGGCGATCGCGTTGGTGCCACGGGAACTCCGCGAGCGCGTGGAGACGGGCGTGGCGGAAGCCTTTGCCGCGCACGGCTTCGGCTCGCCGCGGATGTTCGCCGCGGTGCCGTCGGCCGGAGCTGGCCGGGACGTGTAGGTGTCGCAGGTCACGACGGGCGGACTGCGCCAAGCGTACGCATTTGCTGGCGCTGGGTGATCACGACCGTGCATAGTGTCCACAGGAGAATGGGGACTCCAAGGGGGCATTGAATGCACATCAAATCCTTGTCTTGTCGTGCGCTCGTCACGGTCGTCGCGACGACCGTCGTGACCGCGCTGCTCGCACCCGTCGCGTCCGCTGCCGCGGACTGCACGTGGCAGCGGGAGAGCCTGCCGATCCTGGACGGCATGAGCTGGAGCAACATCCGGACCACCGGCGTGGACGGCCAGGGCAACGTCAGCGGGTTCTACTCGCCGGGCGGCGACGATCGCGTGCTGGCGCGGTGGACCACGTCCCGTGTGGAGATCGTGCCGAAGCCGGAAGGCGTCGCGAAGTTCGTCACCAGGACCGGCAACGCCTCGGGCGTGGTCGGCGCCATCGCGGACCGTTCCGACGGCACCTCCGTGGCGATGACCCACACGCCCGGTTCCGGCTACCGCGAGCTGCCCACCCCGGCCGGGTACCGGGTCTGGGGAGTAGAGGACATCAACAACAGGGGCGACGTGGTCGGCCGGGTGCTCCCGGCCGGCTCCCACGAGTGGGGTGCCGTGTTGTGGCGTGCCGACGGCAGTGCGCCGGAGGTCATCATGCCGGCCGGGGCGCGCAGCGTGACGCCCGTCGCCCTCGGGGAGGACGGCACCGTCCTGATCGACTCGATGGACGGGAACTTCCTGTGGCGCAACGGTGCCCTCACCAAGTTGCCCGAGGTGCACTACTCGCTGAACCCGCGCGGGCTGACCCGTGACGGCGTGATCTTCAGCAGCTATGAAGAGTCGTGGAAGTGGACCGAGGCGACCGGCGCGCTCGAGAAGTTCGCCGTCAACGGTTACGTCGAGGCGGTCAACGACAGCGGGCTCGCCGTCGGCTACCTCGACGACGGGAACTACACCCCGGTCCTGTGGCAGGGCACCGAGCTCGTCACCCGGCTGCCGCTGTCCGCCGGTACCTACGGTTCCGCGGGCGATGCGGTCAGTGACAGCGGTTTCGTCGCCGGGGTCGACGCGACGTTGCCGGTTCGCTGGGCCTGCCGCTGACCCTCACCGAGGCACGAGCACGATCCGCCCACGCGTGGCGCCTTCGGACTGACGGCGCCACGCGTCGGCGACATCGGCCAGCGGCACGACCTCGTGGTCGACGCTGAGCGCTCCCCGTGCCGCCAGGTGGGCGATGGTGGAAATGGCCTCCGATCGCTGCTGCGGGCTGAGTTCGTTGTTCGTGTAGCCGGACAACCGCAACGACCGGCTGCGCAGGACGGACGACGTGATCGGGCACGTCTCGCCGGCGGAGCCGCCCAGGTTCACCCACCTTCCACCGGGGCGCAGTGCCTGCGCGGCAGCGGCGGCGGGAGGTCCGAAGAGCGGGTCGAGGACGAGGTCGGCGTCCGGTGCGGCCTCGCGGAACTGCCCGGCGAGGTCGTCGGCGTCCAGGGCGATCACGGCGTCGGCACCCGCTCGTTTCGCGCGTTCGCGACCCGCTTCCGACCGCGCGGCAGCGACCACGCGTCCGGCACCCGCTGCGCGGGCGAGCTGGATCGCGGCCTGCCCGACCGCTCCGCAGCCGAGCACGATGACGCACTCACCCGGTGAGAGCTCGCCACGCCACGTCAGCGCCATGTGCGCGGCGACGGCGGAGAGCCCGAGCGCGGCCATCACCACCGGCGGCACGTCCTCCGGCAGGAAGACCAGATCCTCCTGCCGTGCCAACGCCTTCTCCGCCATGCTGCCGTCGCCCGCGGCCATCCCCGCGACGGTGGGGAACCACACCGCGCGCCCGCCGACCGTCCCGATTCCCTGCACGCCGGGAACGTAGGGTGTCGCGGGGGAGCCGAAGCACGAGGTTCCCGTGGCGCACAACAGGTCCAGCGGGGTGATCGGGGCGGCGACCACGTCCAGGACGACGTGATCGTCGAGAACGGGCGGCTCGTCCCTGCCGGTCACCACCGGCGGCCGGCCGAGCTGATCTACGACCGCGGCGCGCATGGCTGCAACACGAAGTCGTAGCGTGCTTCCAGCCACGGCACCTCGCACGTGCCGCCGTCCGGAGCGGGACCCGGCTCGCGCGGCTCGAACGCGACGACCAGCTCCTGCTTCGTGCCGAACACGACGTCGCTGTCGAGGTACTCCGCGCCTTCCTCGAACAGATGCGTGATCAGCGGCTCGTGCCCGTCGGCCGTGACGAGGAAGTGGACGTGCGCCGGCCGGAAGTGGCTGATCTCCGTCTGGCCGATCAGCGCGCCGACCGGGCCGTCCATCGGGATCGAGTACCCCTTCGGCGCGATCGTGCGGACGCAGTACGTGCCGTCCGGCCTGGTCCGGTACTTCGCGCGCAGCCGTGCCTCGTCGACGTCGGGCAGCTGGGCCTCGTAGGCACCGTCGGCGTCGGCCTGCCAGACGTCGAGCACCGCGCCGACCGGGGCGCCGTCGAGCGAACGGACGGTTCCGGTGATGTAGAGCGGAGTTCCGGCGACGTCGTCGGACATGTCGCCGCCGAAGCCGAGCTCGGGGGAGCCCTCGATGTGGAACGGGCCGAGCACCGTCGCCGGTGTCGCGGCCGGGTCGAAGCGGTGGTTCATCTGCACGACCAGCATGCTCAGCCCGAGCACGTCGGAGGCGAGGATGAACTCCTCGCGCTTGTCGTCGCTGATCTGCCCGGTCGCGGTGAGCCACCTGACCGCGGCCATCCACTCGTCCTCGGTGAGCCTGACCTCGCGGGCGAAGTCGTGCAGGTGCCGGACGAGCGCGGTGATGAGCTGCGCGGTGCGGGGGTCCTTCGCGGTGGCCCAGCGCTGCTCCGCCAGTGCGGTGATGTTGTCCTCGGTGACCAGCTGCATTGCTCATTCCTCCAACGGCGCGACGGACCGCGTGTTCGAGTCCACGGACAGGAAGATCCGGTTGGCGACGGGGTGCCGCAGCTCCTCGGCGAGCTGGCCGATCAACCCGGCGGTGCGGGCGAGCAACGCGAAGCCGCGCAACAGCTCCAGCGGCAGGCCCAGATCCGCCAGCACGGCGCCGCACGTGCCGGCGCCGTTGAGCGGCAGGGTCTTCCCGAGCACCTGCGGGTGGACCCTGCCGATCGCGGCGAAGAGCGACAGGTGCGGGCCGGTCAGTCCTTCCTCCGCCGCGATCTGGAACAGGCGCGGTGTGCGTGGATCGCCGTTCTTGTGCACGTGGTGACCGAGGCCGGGGATTCGGGCTTTCCCCTGTGCCCGCACGGTTTCCAGCGCGAGCGCGTCCCAGCCGGCGTCGTCCTCCGGCAGCTGTGCGGAACTGACGACGTCGTGCAGGAACCGGCCGCAGTCCTCGGTGACGCCGAGGAACCGGGAGCCGCCGCCGAGCAGCCCGGCCGCGAGCGCGCCCTGCACCGAGTCGGGCGCGGAGAGGTAGGTGAGGCGGCTGACGATCGCGGTCGGCGTGAACCCGTGGTCGGCGAGTGCGGCCAGCACGGCCTCGAACAGCCGTGTCTCGCCCGCGCTGGGCCTGCGCTGGGTGGCCAGCCAGAACGCGAGCTCGCCGAACCCGACGGTGCCCATCACGTCGTTCGCCAGGTCCTGTCCCAGCAGCGTGATCGTGTCGTGAGTCGACGCGCCGAGCGCGGTCTCGTAGTGATCAGCCACGGTCCTCCTTCAGCCAGGCACGCAGTTCGTCGCCGTGCTCGTCCAGCTCGGGCGGCGGCAGTTTGTACACGGCGGGTGTCTCCGAGAACCGGATGGGATGCCGGGTCGTCGGCACGTCCCCGACCACGACGACAGGATCCAGCCCGAACCGCTCGGCCATGGCGAACCCGCCGTCGATCGTGTTGATCGGCCCGCACGGCACGCCCGCCGCGACGAGCAGGTCGAACCACTCGACGGCAGCGCGGGTGCGCAGCCGCTCGAGGAGGATCGGCCGGAGTTCCTCGCGGTTGCGGGTGCGGTCGGCGTTGCGCGCGAACCGCGGGTCGTCCGGAACCTCCGGCAGTCCGAGCACCTCGCACAGCCTGCGGAACTGGCCGTCGTTCGCGGCCGCGACGATCAGGTCGTTGTCCGCGGTGGGCAGCGGCTCGTAGGGGAACACGCTGGGGTGCGCGTTGCCCATCCGGAACGGCACGACGCCGCCCGCGACGAACGCCGAGCTGTGGTTCACCAGTCCCGTCAACGCCGACGACAGCAGGTTCACCTCCACCAGCTGGCCCTGGCCGGTGGCGTCACGGTGCCGCAGCGCCGCGAGAATGCCGATCACCGCGTGGTTGCCGGCCATGACGTCGAACACCGAGATGCCCGCGCGGTAGGGCGGCCCGTCCGGGTCGCCCGTGAGGCTCATCAGGCCGGAGATCGCCTGCACCATCAGGTCGTAGCCGGGCACGTGCCGGCCGTCGCCAGAGCCGAAGCCCGTGATGGACGCGTAGATCACGCGCGGGTTCGCCGCGCTGACGCTGGGGTGGTCGAGGCCGTACTTGGCGAGGCCACCCGGTTTGAAGTTCTCGATCAGCACGTCCGCGCGCCGGGCCAGCTCGCGGCCCAGCTCGGCGTCGGCCTCGTCGCGCAGATCGAGCGCTATGGACCGCTTGCCGCGGTTGATGCCGAGGTAGTAGGTCGAGACGTCGTCGCGCACGGGCGGCATCCACGTGCGCGTCTCGTCTCCTTGCGGGCCTTCGACCTTGATGACCTCCGCGCCCATGTCGGCCAGCAGCATGGTCGCGTACGGTCCCGCGAGCACGCGGGAGAAGTCGGCGACGAGCAGTCCTTCGAGTGGTCCCCCGGGCATCAGACGGATGTCCTGGTGTCGCCGCGGTACTCCGTGTACGTGTAGGGGTTGTCCAGCACCTTCGCGGTGGGGATGTCCGGGTTCATGCCCTTCTCCCACGCCTCCTCGCCGAGCTGCGCGCGCAGGTGCTCGACGGTCTGCTCGACCGCCGCGCGGATGGCTTTGAGGTCGACGCCGATCAGCCGGTGGTCGCGCTTGACGATCCGCCCGTCGACGATCACCGTGTCCACATCGGACCGTTGCGCCTGGAACGCCACGTGGCCGTAGGGGTTGAGCACCGGGAACATGGCGGGTGAGTTGTCGTTGCGCAGCAGGACGATGTCGGCCTTCTTGCCGGTTTCGATGCTGCCGAGGTCGTCACGCCCCAACGCTTTCGCGCCGCCCATGGTCGCCCACTCGACGACGTGCTCGGCCCGCAGCGACGAGTGCGTGACCGTCTCGTTCTTGGCGTGTGCCGCCATGTGTTCTCTTGCCCGGTCGGCGCCCAGAGTGCTGCGCATGGCGGAGAACAGGTCACCGCTCCACCACACCGAGGTGTCCATCGACAGCGACACCGGGATGCCGTGGGCGCGGATCGCCCAGGTGGGCGGGTAACCCTGGCCCGCGCTCTGCTCGCTCTCGGTCGACACGGAGATGGAGCCACCGGTCGCGGCGATGCGGTGGTAGGAGTCGGCGGACAGCGTCGCGGCGTGCACGTAGATCGACTGCGGCGTCATGAAGCCGTTGTCGTGCATCAACCGGATGCCGTCGTCGTTCGTCGCGCCCCACACGCCCGCGTGGGTGGTGACGGGCACGCCCAGTTCACGGGCGACCTCGAACGCGGGCTTCTCCGGGAACGCGGGGTCGCCGGTGACGTCGAACGCGAGCTGGAAGCCGAGCATGTCGTCGTTCGTGATGCGGCGGTTCACGAAGTCGCGGAACTCGGGCTTGGCGGTCCAGTTCGCCGGGCTGTCCTGGATGTTGCCGTAGGCGAGCACGAACCGTCCGGGTACCTGCTGCAGCGCGTCGACGGCCGCGTCCGCGTGGTCGGTCGTCTGCAGCCCGTGCGACCAGTCGACCGTCGTGGTGACGCCGGCGTCGAGTGCCTCGGCGGCACCGAGGATGTTCCCCGCGTAGACGTCCTCCGGCCGGAAGACCTTGCCCCACTCGAGGTAGTACCAGACGAAGTACTGCGTGAGCGTCCAGTCGGCGCCGTACCCGCGCATCGCGGTCTGCCACAGGTGCCGGTGCGTGTCGATCATGCCCGGCAGGACGATGCCGCCGGTGGCGTCGACCTCCTCGGTGCCCGGTGGCACCTCCAGCCGCGGCCCGATCGCGGCGATCCGGTCGCCGACCACCAGCACGTCGTGGTCGGTGAGGATCCTCTTCTGGCCGTCCATGGTGAGGACCGTGCCGTTTCTCAGGACAACAGGACGTCGTTCGCCGACCATCGGGGACCTCCTCGACCGGCATGCGGACAGGTGTCCGTTGAATCCTCAACCTTCACCGGTCGGGCGTCAACCCCGCTCAGGCGACGACGATGTGCGGCACCGTGGCGAGCCGCGCGAAGTCGGCGCTGATGTCGCCGGCGGTCTGCAACAGCAGCGGCAGGTGGTGCTCGACCATGTGCTCGACCGACGTCTCGGACGCGTGGCAGTTGACGTTGATCCCGGCGATGACCGTGCCGTTCCCGTCCCGCAACGGCGCCGCGACCGACCGGATCCCCGGCGCGAGCTGCTGGTCGGTCAACGCCCACCCGCGCGCCCGCACGTCCCTGAGCTCCGCGTCCCGCTCGGCCGCGCCGGGTTGCCACCGCGGCGTGAGCCCGGACCGCGTCGGCTGGGCGAGCACCGCTTCGAGCTCTTCCTGCGGCAGCGCGGCGAGCTGCACCTTGCCCAGCGACGTCGGCAGCGCCGGGAACTTGGTCCCGATCTGCACGGACAGCGTGACGATCTTCGGCACCGCCACCCGCGCCACGTACACGATGTCCGACCCGTCGAGCTGGGCGATCGACACCGACTCGTTGGTCCGCGCCCCCAGCCGTTCCATGTGCGGCCGCGCGACCTCCCACAACCCGGTCGACCGCACGTAGGCGACGCCGAGCTCGAGCACCCGCGGCGTGAGCGCGAACCCGTTCTCGCACTGCCGCGCGTACCCGAGCTCGATGAGCGTGAGCAGGATCCGCCGCGCGGTCGGCCGCGCGAGCCCGGTGGCCGCCGCGACCTCGCTGAGCGGCATCACCGGGCGCAGGGGCTGGAACGCGCGGATCACGTCCAGGCCGCGGGCGAGCGCCTCGATGAAGTCGGGGCCGGTGTCGGGTCGCGCGGGCATAGCGCCAGCGTAGCGGACACTTGTCCGCTGATCGGCTCAAGACCTGCTGATCAGCTGCGTCGAACCTGACCGCTAGCTCTCGAACCGGCCGTGCCTGCCCTCTCCAGCGGTGAACCGGGCAGCACCGGACGCGCCTTCGCGTGCCACGATCGGCACCCCGCCCACGCCCTCGGCCCGCAGCGCCTCCACCAGCGGCAGGTCGAGCCCGGCGTAGGTGGACGCCCGGTCCGCGAGCACGCACTCGAACGGGAACCCGGCGATCTGCTCGGCCAGCTCGATCGCGGCCGGCACCGCCTGCCCCGGCTCGACCACCCGGTTGGCCAGCCCGATCGCCAGCGCCTCGCCGGCGGGCACCGGACGTCCGGTGAGGATCAGGTCCAGCGCCCGGCCCAGCCCCACGATCCTGGGCAGGCGCACGGTGCCGCCGTCGATCAGCGGCACTCCCCAGCGCCGGCAGAACACGCCGAACACCGCGTCGCTCTCGGCCACCCGCAGGTCGGCGAGCAGGGCCAGTTCCAGCCCGCCCGCGACCGCGTGGCCGCTGACGGCCGCGATCAGCGGTTTGCTCAGCTGCAGCCTGGTCGGACCCATCGGTCCCGCGCCGTCGGGGTCGAGGTCGTTGCGGCGCGCGGGATCGTTGACGGAGGTCAGATCGGCGCCCGCGCAGAACGTGCCGCCCGCGCCCGCGAGCACCGCCACGCGCTGGGTCTCGTCCGCCTCGAACGCCAGGAAGGCGTCGCGGAGCCGGCGGGCCATCGGGCCGTCCACCGCGTTGCGCCGGTCAGGGCGGTTCATCCAGATCACCGTGGTGGTGCCCGTCGTCTCGACCCGCACGTCGTCCATCCGCGCCTCCTCGGCGAAGTCCGGCTGGTCAGCGTCCCGTCAGGCCGACCGCCAGCGTCAGCTCCAGAACCCGTTGCGGCGAACCGAGATCGGGAAACAGCTCACGCAGCTGCGACATCCGGTACCGCACCGTCTGAGGGTGCACGAACAACGCCGTCGCCACCTCCTCCCGCCGCCCGTGATGCAGCAACCACGCCCGCAACGTCTCCTCCAGCCGGCGAGCGGTGCTCGCCGACAACGTGCGGAGCGGTGCGAGCGCGCGGGCTCGGAGGTCCGCGTACGCGTCGGGGTCGGCGCTCAGCACCAGCTCTGGCAGGTGGTCCTCAGTGTCCCGGATGTCGGGGGAGAGGGAGCGCGCGCGTACGGCTCGTGCGTAGGAGGCAGACGCACGGGTCCATGGGTGCGCCGGGCCGACGACGGCGTTGCGGCCGGTCAGCTGGCGTAGCAGGTGTGCGCGGTCGGCGTCGGGCACCAGCAGCACGCCGAGGGCGTCCGGCAGGTCGTCGAGGACCAGGGTGCTGGGATCGAGCGAGCGGTACGCGGGGCGAGCCTGGGCGGCGGGCAGCAGAACGGCGGTCAGCGACGTGGGCGGTTGCCAGCCGGCTCGCTGGGCGGCGGCGAGCAGGACGTCGGCGCCCGCGCCCGCCAGGAGGTCGCGGGCCAGCTGTTCCAGGTGACGCTCGTGGGCCAGGCCTCGTGCGGCCAGCTCGTCGGCGTGGCCCGCGGCGCTGGCGGCGGAGAGCTCGTCGATGTAGGCGAAGGTCAGCTCGGCGAACTTCGCCACCTCCTCGGCCGGGAGGCCCGCCGAGACCGCGCCCGCTGCCAGGCCGCGCCACGCCACGCGCGCGCCGACGCGGTAGGCACTCAGCAGGGCGTCCATCGAGCGGCCGTCGCGGACCTCGCCGCGGCCCAGCTCGTAGGCCGCGTCGCCCGCGTCGACACCGGTCGCCAGGCCGCCCGCGAGGTCGAGGTAGTGTCCGAGCGCCGTGCGGACGGCGCGGCGGATGGTGCCGCCCATGCGTCCGGTCAGCGCGTTGGCGTAGCTCGGGACCTCGTCGATGATGGCCTGGACGACCTCGTCGGCGGTGGTCTTCAAGGCGGCCCTGAGCGCCATGACCGTCGTCTCATCCAGGGCCAGTTCGGTGGCCCTCCGCATTGCATGACTCACGATTTGTTCCCTGCGAACAATCCAGCCGGGCAGATTCACGTCCTGCGGACAGGACTTTACGCCCTGAGGCGCATCAAGCTGGAGTCATGACGAGTGCCGCCCTCCGCAGCAGGGCGTGGAAACTGCTGGAACTGGTCACGACGCCGCTACTGCCGTCGGACTACCTCGACCTGGTCAGCCCGCTGCGTGCGGGCGCTGACCTGCGCGGACGCATCGAGGCCGTGCACAAGGAGACCGCCGACGCCGCGACCATCGTGATCCGGCCCGGACGGGGCTGGCGTGGCCACACGGCCGGTCAGTACATCCGGATCGGTGTCGACGTCGACGGGGTGCGCCTGTGGCGTGCCTACTCGGTGACATCGCCCTCGAACCGGACGGACGGCCGCATCACCATCACGGTGAAGGCCATCCCGGACGGCAAGGTCAGCAACCACCTGGTCCGCAAGGTCAAGCCGGGCACGGTGATCCAGCTCGACCAGGCCTGCGGCGAGTTCGTCCTGCCGAAGACCAAGCCCGCCAAGGTGCTCTACCTGACGGCGGGAAGCGGCATCACGCCCGTGATGGGCATGCTGCGCGACACCGAGCTGGCCGACGCCGTCATGGTCCACTCCGCGCCGCGCCAGGAAGACGTGATCTTCCGCAACGACCTGCACGACCTCGTCGCGGACGAGAAGCTGCGGCTCGTCGAGCTGCACACCGACACGCACGGCATGCTCGACGTCGCCCGCCTCCACGAGCTGGTGCCCGACTGGGCCGAGCGCGAGACCTGGGCCTGCGGGCCCACCGGCCTGCTCGACGCGGCCGAACAGCACTGGGCCGAGCACGACCTGGCCGACCGGCTGCACACCGAACGCTTCCGCCCCAGCGTCGTCGTGGCGGGCGACGGTGGCGAGGTCACGTTCAGCACCACGGGCAAGACCGTCGACGCCGACGGCGCCACGCCGTTGCTGGACGTCGGCGAGGAGGCCGGCGTGCTGATGCCGTCCGGCTGCCGCATGGGCATCTGCTTCGGCTGCGTCACGCCTCTCAGGGCGGGCGCCGTCCGCGACCTGCGCACCGGCGAGATCACCGAGGCCGAGCCGGGCGTCCTCATCCAGACCTGTGTGTCCGCCGCGGCGGGCCCCTGCGACATCGAACGCTAGCCCCGCGCGGGCACCCTCCACCCCTCGACTCCCCCCGCGAAAGCGAGCTACATGAGCGCCATCGACCCCACCGCCCACCTGACCGCCGAGCAGATCGAGGAGCTCGGCCGCGAGCTCGACGCGATCCGCGACGAGGTGATGTCCAGCCGTGGTGAGAAGGACGCCGCCTACATCCGCAAGGTCATCTCGGTGCAGCGCAAGCTGGAGCTGGCCAGCAGGGGCGTGCTGCTGTTCTCGATCTTCCCGCCCGCGTGGCTGGTCGGCACCGCCGGCCTGTCCGTGGCGAAGATCCTGGAGAACATGGAGATCGGCCACAACGTCCTGCACGGCCAGTGGGACTGGATGCGCGACCCGAAGATCCACTCCACCACCTGGGAGTGGGACCACGTCTCGCCCGCCGAGCAGTGGAAGCACTCGCACAACGAGCTGCACCACACGTACACCAACGTGATCGGCAAGGACAACGACCTCGGCTACGGCATCATGCGCGTCGACGAGGACCAGAAGTGGCACCCGATGCACCTCGGCCAGCCGCTGTGGAACTTCATCAACGCGTGCTTCTTCGAGTACGGCATCGCCGCGTACGACCTGGAGCTCGGCAAGAACCTGCACAAGCGCCGCCGCAAGAACCCCGAGTTCCGCGCGCGGGCCAGGGCGGTCGGCCGCAAGATCCGCGGTCAGGTGCTCAAGGACTACGTGATCCACCCGCTGCTGTCCGGGCCGTCGTTCCTCACGACGCTCGCCGCGACGTTCACCGCGAACCTCGTCCGCAACCTGTGGTCGCACTCGGTGATCATGTGCGGTCACTTCCCAGAGGGCGTGCAGGTCTTCGAGCGCCGCTCGATCAAGGGCGAGACGCGCGGCCAGTGGTACCTGCGCCAGATGATGGGTTCGGCGAACATCAGCGGCAGCAAGCTGATGCACATCATGACCGGCAACCTGTCGCACCAGATCGAGCACCACCTGTTCCCGGACCTGCCGAGCAACCGCTACGCCGAGGTCGCGGTGAAGGTGCGTGCGCTGTTCGAGAAGTACGAGCTGGAGTACGTCACCGGCTCGATGCCCAAGCAGGTCTTCTCCGCGTGGCACAAGGTCTTCCGGCTCTCGCTGCCGAACAAGAAGCCGAAGACGAAGACCCCCGCCCGCGACAAGGAGCTCGTCGCCGCCTGAAACCGGTAATTGTTCAGACCTTTCGGCCGTACCGGTGACATCGCCGGATTCGGTGAGATCCGTTCGAGGGGCCCGATTCTCTACCCCTGCTGCTGGACCGGGCCCTCCAAACGGAGGATCTCATGCGAAGGGTCAACCTCTGGTCAACCCGGAACTGACCGACTCACGCCGGCTCGTCTAAGTGACGCCACCGCTCACCCGGCCCGCCCGCCTGTCCGGCGAGGTCCGCGTCACGGCCCCCGGGTCGCCTCGAACCGCCCCACGACCCCGCTCACCGCGCTGCTCGTGGACTACGGCCCGAGCATGCAGGCCGTGCTCACCGACCGCTCGCCACTGCAGCTGTCCACGGAAACCTGCACCCGCACGGACCTGCGTGAGCGCACCGGCTGCGCCCGCCCGCCGGCCGTCTCCGTGCAGGCGGTCACCGCGACGATGCTGACCCGCGGCGCGATCGACGCGAAGAACCGCGAGTCGCTGGAGTCGTCGACTCCCTTGCCCGCCAACGCGACTGCGGACGTCACCTGGCGGTCACGCCAGGGACGTGGTCATCCCGGCCGGGCACCGCATCGGCGTCGTGATCGTGACCAACCACGGTGGCTACGTCAACCAGGACACCGGGGCCAACGGGATCGCGCTGCAGGTGTCGCTCGGTGCCAGCAAGGTCGTGCTGCCGATCGTCGGGGGAGCGGTGATCACCTGACCGTTGCCGGCCGTTCTGGGGCGCCTCAACGCGACTCGTTGAGGCGCTCCACGGGCCGGTCGGCGCGGCTGCGGGAGAACCGCAGCTCGTCGTCCTCAACAGGCAGGCGCCGCAACAGCTTCACGTCGCTGAAGTAGCTCATCGAGGTGAGCCACGGCGCCCGCTCGCCCTGGCGCGGCAGCTGGTCCAGGACGCGCCTGACGTATCCCGCGCCGAAGTCCAGGAACGGGCGGGTCGGCGCATCGGGATCGGCCACCACGGGGCGAGCGGTGTCGTGGCCGTGCTCGTCCATGTGCGCGAGCAACCGGCAGAAGTGCTCGCACAGCAGGCCGACCTTGAGCGTCCACGACGAGTTCGTGTAGCCGATGGCGTAGGCGAAGTTCGGCACGCCGGACAGCATCATCCCCTTGTACGCCAAGGTGTCCGGCAGGTTCACCAGCTCGCCGTCGACGGTCAGGGTCATTCCGCCGAACGCCTGGACGTTGAGGCCGGTCGCGGTGATGACGATGTCGGCTTCCAGCGTGCGGCCGGACTCCAGCAGCACGCCCGTCTCGGTGAACTTGGTGATCCGGTCCGTCACGACGGATGCTTTGCCGCTGCGGATCGCGGTGAACAGGTCGCCGTCCGGGACCACGCACAGCCTCTGGTCCCAGGGGTTGTACGGCGGGTTGAAGTGTTCGTCGACCGGATAGCCCTCGGGCAGCAGCCTGGCGTTGAACCGCCGGATCAGCCGCCGCGCCGCGTTCGGGAACCTCCGCGAGAAACGCCAGGTCAGTTGCTGCTGCAGGATGTTCTTGCGGCGCGTGATCGCGAACGCGCGCTCGGGGCTCAGCAGCTTGCGCAGCGCGTTGCCGATCGGATCGCGGGCCGGCACCGGCAGCACGTACGTCGGGGTGCGCTGAAGCATGGTCACATGGCCGGCGGCCGGGGCCATGGCGGGCACGATCGTCACCGCGGTCGCGCCGCTGCCGATCACGAGCACGCGCTTGCCCGCGTAGTCGAGATCCTCCGGCCAGTGCTGCGGGTGGATCAGCTGACCGCGGAAGCGTTCCCTGCCCTCGAAGTGCGGTGTGAAGCCCTCGTCGTAGCGGAAGTAGCCGCCCGCGCAGAACAGCCACGAGCACGTCAGCGTCTCGCGTTCACCGTCCTTCTCGACCTCCACCGTCCAGTGCGCGTCCGGCGACGACCACTCGGCGGCGATCACCCTGGTGTGGAACCGGACGGCACGGTCGATGCCGTGTTCCTCCGCCGTCTCGCGCAGGTAGGCGAGGATCTTGTCCGCACCGGCGATCGAGTCCTCGTCGCGCCACGGCTTGAACTCGTAGCCGAACGTGTGCAGGTCCGAGTCCGACCGGATGCCGGGGTAGCGGAACAGGTCCCACGTGCCGCCGATCGCCCCGCGCGCCTCGAGGATCGCGTACGTCTTCCGCGGGTGCTCGCGCTGCAGGTAGTACGCGGCGCCGAGGCCGGAGATCCCGGCGCCGACGATGAGGACGTCGAGGTCAGCCATGTGTTCATGGTGACCGGGGTGACGCCGGTCACGAAAGCGCGAAGTGCACCTGTTCACCAGTTCTGTGGTGCAATCTGCACCATGTCGTGGGAGCGTCCGTCACCGCGCGTGCGTGAGCTCATCCGGCGCGGCGCGGAGATCGCGCTGGATCCGCCCGCCGAGTGGCTGGCCGAGCTGGACACCGCGACACTGTCCGGCCCGAACCGCCAGCAGGTCGCCGAGGATCCCGTGCTCGCCGCCGCGCTGAAGCGCACGAACCGGTCGAACCTGCTGGGCTGGGCGTCGGCCAACATCCGGGCGCCGGGGGAACGCGTGCCGGCGGACCTGGGGGAGGCGCCGCTGGCGTTCGCGCGCGACCTGATCCGGCGCGGGCTCGACGAGTCGGCGCTCGACGCCTACCGCTCCGGACAGGGCGTCGCACTGCGGCTGTGGATGCAGATCGCGTTCTCGCTGACGTCCGACCACGAGGAGCTGCGCGAGCTGATCGACGTGTCGTGCCGGTCGATCTCGGCGTTCGTCGACGACACCGTGGCCGCGGTCTCGGCGCAGATGGCGCGCGAGCGCGAGGAGCTCACACGCGGCACGCACGCCGAACGCCTGGAGACGGTGACGCTGCTGCTCGACGGCGCGCCGATCACCGTGTCCCGTGCTGAGCAACGCCTCGGCTATCGGCTCTCCGGGGACCACACGGCGGCGATCGTGTGGAGCGACGACGCGTTGGGCGACCTCGACCGCGTGGCCGACGTGCTCGCGACGGCCGCCGGAGATCCGCGTCCGCTGACCGTGCTGGCCAGCGCCGCCACCCGGTGGGTGTGGGTGCACGGCACGCCGGACGACGCTGTGCTCCGCGCCGGCGTCGCGCGATTCCCCGCCGCACGGGTGGCGCTGGGATCGAGCGGTTCCGGCGCGGACGGGTTCCGGCGCAGCCACCTCGACGCGCTCACGGTCCAGCGCATGGTCGCGAGGCTCGCGTCACCGCAACAGCTCGCGACGCACGAGGAGGTGGAGCTCGTCGCGCTGCTCACCACGGACGCCGAGCGAGCCGACCGGTTCGTCAGGCGCACCCTCGGCCCGCTCGCGACGGCCGATCCGGAGGTGATCGAAGCCGTGCGGGCGTTCATCGCCGCGAGCTGCAACGCGACGACGGCGGCGGCACGGCTCTACACGCACCGCAACACCCTGCTGCGCCGGCTGGCGCGGGCGTCCAAGCTGTTGCCGCGGCCGCTGGAGCACAACCTGGTGCACGTCGGCGCCGCTCTGGAGGTACATCGGTGGCGCGCACAGTGACGCAGCTGACGAGCAGGAATGCCCGTGCGCCCTGTTGCGTTCCGCAGGACATGAAGAAGATCGGGTTCCTGTCGTTCGGTCACTGGTCGGACAGCCCGCACTCGCAGACGAGGTCCGCCTCGGACACGCTGCTGCAATCCATCGACCTGGCGGTGGCCGCGGAGGAACTGGGCGCGGACGGCGCCTACTTCCGGGTGCACCACTTCGCCCAGCAGCTCGCGTCGCCGTTCCCGCTGCTCGCGGCGATCGGCGCGAAGACGGAGAGCATCGAGATCGGTACCGGTGTGATCGACATGCGGTACGAGAACCCGATGTACATGGCCGAGGACGCCGGCGCCGCCGACCTCATCGCGGGCGGCAGGCTGCAGCTCGGCATCTCCAGGGGATCGCCCGAGCAGGTCATCGACGGGTGGAGGCACTTCGGCTACCAGCCCGCGGAGGGGGAGACCGACGCCGACATGGCCCGCAGGCACTCCGAGGTGTTCCTGAAGCTGCTGGAGGGCAAGGGTTTCGCTCGGCCCAATCCGCGGCCGATGTTCCCGAACCCTCCCGGCCTGCTGCGGCTCGAGCCGCACTCGCCGGGCCTGCGCGACCGGATCTGGTGGGGCGCGGGTTCCAACGGCACCGCCGTGCAGGCGGCCGAGCAGGGCATGAACCTGATGAGCTCGACCCTGAAGTTCGACGAGGGCGGGGCGCCCTTCCACGTGCAGCAGGCCGAGCAGATCCGGGCGTTCCGCAAGGCCTGGACGGAGGCCGGCCATCCGCGCGAGCCGCGGGTCTCGGTGTCGCGCAGCATCTTCGCGATCACCACCGACCTCGACGACGCCTACTTCGGCGGTGAGGGCGAGAGCACCGACCAGGTCGGCTTCATCGACGGCCCGAACAGGGCGATCTTCGGGCGCTCGTACGCCGCCGAACCCGAGGTGCTGGTCGAGCAGCTGGCAGGGGACGAGGCGATCGCCGAAGCCGACACGCTGCTGCTCACCGTGCCCAACCAGCTGGGCGCCGACTACTGCGCGCACGTCATCGAGAACATCCTCGTGCACGTCGCGCCGGCGCTCGGCTGGCGCTGACCGGCGAGCCCGGCCGGCGCCAGCGCTTCACGGCGGAGAACCGGGTCAACGAGCTGCCGCGAACCCCCGCGGTGACCGGCAGCTCGGCGAACGCCTCACGCAGTTCACCCGGCCTGATCATGGTCGCGGTGCCGAGCCCGAGCAGCTCGACCGGCCGGGTGCGCACGATGTCGTAGCCGACGAACCGGCCGCCGGGCCGCAGCACGCGCACGACCTCGGCCAGCGCCGTCCGCCAGTCGCCGACGTGGTGCAGCATCCCGCAGGACGGCACCACGTCGAACCGGCCGTCCTCGAACGGCAACGCCGTGGCGTCGGCCTGCCGCGCGGTCGCCCGTGCGCCGAACGGTGCAAGGACTCGCTGAGCGGACTCGACCATCCGCGGGTCGAAGTCGGTCACCACGGCGGTGAGGTCGCCGTGGCGGGCGAGCAGCTCGGCGGACATGGCGCCGCTACCCGCGCCGTCTCCAGCAGGGATCCGGCGGGCCGCAACCGGCCCAGCACCCACGGCAGCACGATCCGGCGCGCGGCCAGCCGGTGGACGCCGCTGATGCTGACGGACCGCAGGACGTTCGACATCGAGGCCATGGCTCACTCCGGAGGTCGGTTGTAGGACTCCTTGCGGGTTCAGCGAGCAGCGGACCAGACTCCGGCCAAGGGATCAGTAGGGGCCCACGATCCGGTACTTGGGCCACAGCTCGGTCCACGGTGCCCGCAGACCGCGGCACACCGCGACGGACCGGCCCTGCTCCCTGGTCTCCAGCCCGTACCCGTTGTCGATGCGCGCCACCACCGAGCACTCGCGGAAGTCACGCGTCAGCCGTTCGTCGTCGACGGCCACCGTGATCACCACGTCCGCCGTCTCTGGCGGCGGACCCCACGAGTACAGCTCGTTGTGTCCGCTGTAGACCCGAGGGAGCGGGCGGTCGTCGTGCAGCCAGTGCAGCGCGCCCGCTTCGCCGAAGTTCTGCGCCAGCACCACGGCGCGTGATCGCTCGTCGGCCGGCAGCTCGGCGTAGGCGTCGGTGACCTGCCCGACCAGCCGGGGCCAGCCGATGGTCTCGGTGGTCAGGCTGGTCGTCGGGTACTGCGCGTACATCCGTTCCGGCACCACCGGCAGGGTCATCACCACCTGGCCCAAGGCGAACAGCGACAGCACCGGCACCGCCACGGGCAAACGCACCGGGTGCTGGGCCAGCCATCCGTCCGCGACCACGCATCCCGCGGCGACGAGCGGTACCAGGTAGCCCTCGGTGTAGTCGATGCCGCTCGGTGCGACGACGAGCACCAGTGCCGTGCCGACGAGGTAGGCCACGGCCAGGGTCCGCGCCGGCCGCCAGCCCTGGCGGCGCAGCAGGCTGACCAGGCCCGCCAGCAGGATCGGGGCCACCGCCGGCCCGATCAGGACTGCCACGTCGAAGGGGAACAGCGCCGCGTCCGACCACTGGCCCTCAGCCAGCGATCGCGCCATGACGAGCTGCGGCCAGCCGTTGACCGCCTGGTAGACCAGGTTCGGCGCGCCGATCACCAGGGTCAGCCCGGCACCGGCCCACAGCCAGCGGCTGCGCAGCTCCCGGCGCGGCCCCACCAGCACCAGCGCGACCAGCAGTGTCAGCGGCAGCAGGAGCACGACGTACTTGGCGTACGTCGCCACCCCGCACGTGACGCCGGCGGCCAGCCACCACCGGCCGTCCCCGCGCAGCAGTGCCCGCAGCGCGAACAGCGCCACCGCGCACCAGGCGACCAGGTCCGGGCTGTTGGTCAGCAGGAAGTGCCCGATGGTGAGCACGGTGACCGACGTGGCCACTGCCGCTGCCGCGAACACCTGTGCGCGTCGCCCGCCGCCCAGCTCCGCGGCGGTCAGTGCGGCGAGCACCACGACCGCCACGCCGCACAGCACGGCCGGGAGCCGGATGCCCCAGATCGTGTCGCCCAGCAGCAACGCACCCGCCTTCGCGAGCAGTGGTGCCAGCGGTGGCTGGTCGAAGTAGCCCCAGCGCGGCACGTCACCCAGCAGCCGGAAGTACAGCTCGTCGGCCGAGAGCCCGTAGTTCGCGGCTACCGCGAACATCAGGGCCGCGTAGAGCGCCGCGACCACTGCCACCGGACGCCGGGCCAGCGGCACGGCCACACCGGTCCGCGTTGCCATGCCCTCCGCTGTCAACACCAACGCTGCTCCCCCTCCTGGGTCGCGGACGATCGACCGAGGCCGGCCTCGTCCGCAACACGAACGTCACGCCGCACAGGTGTGGTGATCCCAGGTCGCCGGCAACTGGCCGATCACGTTGTTCCGGGACACCGCATTTGGCGATGCTATCGACATGATCGGCTCGGCTTATTGCTCCGATCGGCAGCAATCATCCCCAGTTGCGGCATTCACGACTGGACGATTGATAGCCGATGGAAAGATCGGCGGTCGGCTTGTAGCACATCGCGGAGGTGTGCCGCGGGGAGTTGACCGTCGAATGCTGAGCGGAAGTCTCGGAAACGAAAGATGAACCGGAGGGGTCGCCAATAGCGCACTCCGGGCAGAAATGTGGCGCGTTGGCGCGACTTGGTCAGCACGGTGGCGCGGATACGCCCAAAGGCTGGCCGACTCGCGCCATCGACCAGTCGAGTCGGTGGAAGGAGCTGCTTCAGAGTTCCACCCGGCCTTTGGGTTGTTTTAGAGCAGCCTTAAAGTCGGTAATTGAAATTTTGTCATGTTTGCTCGCTGACCTGCGGGGTCTGCCGGAATGTGGGCGCGCTCCCAGTCCTGGTCAGGGGATGACCAGGGTGCCGGTGTTGATCACGGCGTGTGTTTGCGCAGGTGCGGCAGGTGACGGAAGGTGCGGTGCCGAGATAGTTGGTTGATGGTTTGTCGAAATGCGTAGTGCGCCAGTTCGACTGTTTGGTGGATTCGTGTGTGTTGCAGGTGTGGCTAATCTGCGGTCAGTCGCTTCAAGCGACACGGGGGTTAGTGGTGTGGTCGCTCCGGTGGCTGGCTGATTCACGTGTGGGTGCGGTGAATCGGTGAGTTGGCGGATCACGCAGGGGGTGTCATGGCGGTTGTACGTGAATTGGTGCTGGAGTCGCCCGCGGGCTGGATGTCCGTGAGTGCGCCGATCGGCTGCCCTGCCGGTTGTCGTCCCAGCTCGCGTCGGTGAAACCGCACATCGCCCAGCGCTGCCCACTGATTGGTGCGGCTCGGACGCGGTACCTGTAATTCACCACTGTCGCGGCAGCGTTCCTCGATCCGCTGTATCTGCGACTTCTGCAGTCTCACTGTTCCGCTGTGGCGGAACGGTTTCGCACGTCCCGTCACAGCGGCACGCCAAGCCGGTTCGTGAGTGGCGGGGGCATCGGTGAGGGGGAGCGGTTCTGTGGTTGAACGGCGTGAGCCTGGCGTTCGGTACTCGCTGACCGCGGCGCAGCTGGACATGTGGCTGTCGGCTGAGCTGCTCGGGGACACCCCGGAGTTCAACCCGGCCCAGTACGTGGTGCTCCGCGGACCGGTCGACGACGAGCTCCTGCGGGGCAGTGCGCTGGTGGCGGCCAGGGAAACCGACGCCTACAGGCTGTTCTTCGGCGAGCACGCGGACGGTGCGCCGTGGCAGGCGCTCGCCGACGGACTGCCTGCCGACGTGATGCCGGTGGTGGATCTCCGCGGTGAGGAAGATCCGGCGGCTGCGGCCGAGGCGTGGATGCACGCCGACGGCGCCCGCCCGATCGACCACCGGGTGGCGCCGCTGTGGCGTTGGGCGCTGCTGCGCGTCGCCGCCGACGAGAGCTGGTGGTACCACCGGTCGCACCACCTGATCTGCGACATCTTCTCGTTCAACCTGCTCACGCAACGCGTGGCGGAGATCTACAGCGGTGCACACCGGCCCCGCTACTTTGGCTCCTGGGCCGATGTCGTGGCCGAGGACCAGGCCTACCAGGGGTCCGCCGACCGGGTCGCCGACGAGCGGTACTGGCTGGACTCGGTCGCGGAAGCGGTGCGAAGCCGCCAGGACGAACGCCGTCCCGAGCGGCAGCGGCCGTCACGGCGGCGCACGGTCGCGGTCGACGCGGCGTTGCGCGGCGCCGTCCTCGATCGGTGCGCAGACCTGGGCCTGCGCGTCCCGCACTTCCTCGTTGCGGCTTTCGCCGCCTACCAGCGGCAGCTGACGGACCGGGACGACGTGCTGTTCAGCCTCCCCACGGCAGCCCGGCGCAGTCTGCTGGCCCGCAGCACCCCGGGGTTGCTGGCCAACGTCGCCCCCGTCGTCCTGCACCTGCCGGACGGCACGACGGTCCGGCAGCTGACCGGCGCCACCACCGCGCGGCTGGCCGAGATCACCGCCAGGTCGCGCTACCGGGGCGAGGACCTGGCCCGCAAGCTCGGGGTCGCCGGCAACGGCGCGTGGTTCGGTCCCGTGCTCAACGTGGTCGACTTCAACCGGCCGGTGCGCTTCGGCGCGGCCGTGCAGGCCGACGTGCCCCGCAACCTGTCGGTCGGTCCGGTCCGTGATCTCACCGTCACCACCTACGGCTGGTCTCGTGGTGGTCACTCGTGGCTGGACATCGACGTCGAGGACGGCGTGGCCGCCGGTGCCGAGCTGGCACTGCACGAGGAGCGGTTCCTGGAACTGCTCGACCGGCTTGCCCGCGGACCGGTGGACGGTGCGACGCCGTCGTCCACCGTGGACTTGCGGCTCACCGGGCAGTGGGGAGCGGGGGCGGCGCCAGGTGCGACCGCGAGCGTGCCCGACCTCATCGCGAGCCACACCGTCGCCTGGCCCGACCGGACCGCGGTCGTGTGCGGTGAGGACCAACTCTCGTTCGGTGAGCTCGGAAAGCGCGCCGACGCACTCGCCGTCCGCCTGCGGCAGGTCGGCGTGACCGTGGAGTCCGCGGTGGCGGTGCTCGTGCCGCGTGGGCTTGAGCTGGCCGTCGCCTTCCAGGGTGTGCTGCGCAGCGGTGGCGTGTACGTGCCGGTCAATCCTGGGCTGCCCGCGGAGCGCCTGGCGTTCCTGCTGGCCGACGTCGGCGCGACGGTCGCGGTCACGACTGCGGCTCTGTCCGGCGAGCTGGCCGGGTTCGCGGGCGAAGTGCTGGTGCTGGACGACTCTTCTCCGGCTGCTGACGCGGCGCTGGTGCGCATCAGCCCCGATGCGCTGGCGTATGTGGCCTACACGTCGGGCTCGACGGGACGGCCGAAGGGTGTGGCGGTCACGCACGCCGCGCTGTCGTCCTATGTGGACGGCTGGCGGCAGGCGCTCGCTCCGCTGGGCGGGGCGGGCACCGTGCTGTCGATGTCGGGTCCTGGTTTTGACGTGTCCATCGGTGACATGACCCGTGCTCTGGCAT
This sequence comes from Lentzea atacamensis, assembly GCF_003269295.1. Classification (GTDB taxonomy): domain Bacteria; phylum Actinomycetota; class Actinomycetes; order Mycobacteriales; family Pseudonocardiaceae; genus Lentzea; species Lentzea atacamensis. The sequence continues at coordinate 555,708 of NZ_QLTT01000003.1, forward strand.
TCGGTCAGACCGTGGTGTTCCTGCCGCACGACGAGGCCGTGTCGGTCGACTCCCTGCACCGCACGCTGGCCGATCACGAGGTCGAGATCGCCGAGATCGTGCCCGGCATGCTCCTGCGCGATCTCGCCGCTCACTGCCGTGCGGCGGGTCCGGTCGAGTCCCTGCGCCTGGTGATCTCGGGCACCGACATGTGGACGTACGACGCACTCGTGTCCGCGGTCGCGACCGTGGCGCCCAACGCCGTGCCCGGCAACGTCTTCGGCGTGACCGAGGCCGCGATCGACTCGATCTTCCACCCGGTCACGGCGCGGCCGGAGCACGAGGGCGAGGTGGTGCCGATCGGCGGGCCACTGGCCGGCGTCGACGCGTTCGTCGTCGACGGCTGGCTGCGGCCGGTGCCCGTGGGCGTCGAGGGTGAGCTGCTGGTCGGTGGTGCGGGACTGGCTCGGGGCTACGCCGGGCGCCCGGACCTGACCGCGGAGCGGTTCCTGCCCGATGTGTTCGGTGGTGCCGGCGGTCGGTTGTACCGCACCGGTGACCGGGCCCGGTGGCGTGCCGACGGTGTGCTCGAGTTCCTCGGCCGGGTCGACGAGCAGGTGAAGATCCGCGGCTATCGGGTCGAGCCCGGTGAGGTCGAGGTCGTCATCGGCGATCACCCGGACGTGCGTGATGTCGTCGTGGTGGCTCGGGATGGTGGCCCGCACGGCGGCAAGCGCCTGGTCGCCTACGTGGTGGCCGAGAACCAGAACCTCGCTGGTGTGCAACTGAGGTCCTGGTTGCGAGAGCGCGTGCCGGACTACCTGGTGCCGTCGGTGTTCGTGACGCTGGATCGGCTGCCGCTGACGCCGAACGGGAAGGTCGACCGCCGGGGCCTGCCCGACCCCGAACCCGGGACGGCCGAAGCCTACGAGGCACCTCGGACGTCCACTGAGGACACGCTGGCGACGGTGTGGTCGCAGGTGCTGGGCGTTGAACGTGTTGGCGTGCACGACAACTTCTTCGAGCTGGGCGGCGACTCGATTCTGAGCCTGCAGATCGTGGCGCGCGCTCGCGCCGCGGGTCTGGGCGTCGACGTGGCCGACGTGCTGTCCCACCAGACCGTCGCCGAGCTGGCGGCCGTGGTGCGTGACGCTCCCGCGGTGACGACGGCCGAGCAGGGTGTGGTCACCGGGCCCGTACCGTTCACGCCGATTCAGCGCTGGTTCCTGGCGCAGGACATCCCGGACCGGGATCACTGGAACTGGTCGGGTGTGTTCGAGCTGGCGCCGGGCACCGACGCCGATCGCCTTGCGTCGGCCCTCAACGCTGTGGTGGCGCATCACGACGCGTTGCGCATCCGGTTCACGCCGGAGGGCCAGTACAACGCCGGTATCGAAGCTGCCGACTTGCGTGTCGTTGCTGTGCAGGACGACGAAGTGTCCGCGGAGATGTCGACGGCGCAGAAGTCGTTGCGGTTGGCCGATGGTCCGCTCGTGGCAGCGGTGTTCTTCGACCGTGGTTCGCAGCCTGCGTGGCTGGGTCTGGTCGTTCATCACGTGGTGATGGATGGTGTGTCGTGGAACGTGTTGCTGGAGGATCTCGACACCGCGTACCGCTCGGAGGCGTTGGGAGCGAAGACGTCCTCGTTCCAGCAGTGGGCCGAGCACCTGCTGGAGCTGGACGTCGATGGCGAACGGGAGCACTGGGTCGCGGCGACGTCGGACGTGGTCGCGCTGCCGGTCGACCACGACGGGCCCAACAACGAGCGCTCCGCCCGGATCCACACGACATGGCTGGACGCCGGGACGACCGCCGTGCTGCTGGGCGACGCGCACAAGGCGTATCGCACGCAGGGCAACGATCTGCTGCTGGCCGCACTGGTGCGCACGCTGGGTCCGTGGGCGGGCACCGATGAGCTGACCATCGACCTGGAGAGCCACGGCCGCGAGGGTCTGGATCTGTCGCGCACAGTCGGCTGGTTCACGTCGATCTTCCCGGTGCGGTTGAGCCGACACGCCGATCCGGGCGCGACGGTGAAGACGGTCAAGGAACAGCTGCGGGCGGTGCCGCGCCGTGGTGTCGGCTATGGCGTGTTGCGCTGGTTGCAGGGTGAGTTGGCCGATGCGCCGGATCGTCCGGTGCTGTTCAACTACCTCGGCGCCTTCGACGCGGTCGACTCCGTCGGCCTGATCCCCCGGGAGCTTCCGGCCGAGCTGGCCGGTCCGATGCAGGGACCCGGCGGGACCAGGGCCTACCCGCTGCAGCTCGAAGTCGTCCGCGCAGACGACGGCCGGCTGCGGATCGACTGGCTGCACAGCACGAACGTTCATCTCCCCGGCACCGTCGAGCGGGTCGCTGCCCGTTATGTCGAGGCGTTGCGCGAACTGGTGACGCACTGCCAGTCGGGAGTCGCGGGCTTCACGCCGTCGGACTTCCCCTTGGCGTCGTTGACGCAGGGGGAGGTCGACGGGCTCGCGGAGCGTTATCCGCTGGTGGATGTGTACCGGTTGGCGCCGGTGCAGTCCGGCATGTTGTTCGGCGTCGTCGGTTCGCCCGTCGACGGTCTGTACTGGGGCCAGGGCGTCTACGACATCGCCCGTCCTGTCGACGCCGAGCGACTGGCACGGGCGTGGCGCGAGGTGATCGGCCGGCACGCCGCACTGCGAAGCGGGTTCGTGTGGGAAGGCGTCAGCGAGCCGGTGCAGGTCGTCCTGGCGGACGTCGAGGTTCCGCTGCAGCTGCGCGACTGGTCCGATCTCGACGGGGACACCCAGCAGTCACGGCTGCGCGAGTTGCTGGCCGAGGACCGGGCGCTGGGCTTCGACCTGGCGGCGCCGCCGTTGACGCGGCTGTACCTGGTGGACCGCGGCAAAGGTCGCCTTTGGCTGGTGTGGGGGCTGTACCAGGGTTTGTGCGACGGGTGGAGCCTTCCCGTGGTGGTGGACGAGGTGTTCGCCGCCTACGACGGCGAGACCCTGGCTCCGGCGCGGCCGTACCGGGAGTTCATCGGCTGGCTGGACGGGCGTGATCCGGACGAGTCCGAGGGTTTCTGGCGCACCTACCTGGACGGGTTCGAGGCGCCCACTCCGCTGCCCGTGGATCGGCTGGCGGCGAACCATCACGCACAGGATCGCCGCAAGACGATGCTGGACGAGGGCGTCACCACCAGGCTGGTGGAGCTGGCGCGGCGTGAGCGTGTGACGTTGTCGACGGTGGTGCAGGCGGCGTGGGCGAAGGTGTTGTCCGCGTCGTCGGGTGAGGACGACGTGGTGTTCGGGCTGACGGTGTCGGGTCGTCCTGCTGAGCTGGCCGGGGTCGAGTCGATGGTCGGGTTGTTCATCAACACGTTGCCCGTGCGGGCTGTGGTGCCGGTCGACACGTCGTTTGCGTCGTGGTTGCGTGAGCTGCAGGACAACCAGGTCGCGCTGCAACGGTTCGAGTACACGCCACTGGTGGATGTGCAGCGGTGGTCGGTTGTTCCGGGTGGCCGAGCCCTTTTCGACTCCATCGTCGTGTTCGGCAACTACCCGCACCAGGACCTGCCGGACGACCTGGCCGCCGGCTACGCCACCGTCGACTCGGTGGAGCAGGGCAACTACCCGCTCACCTTCGCGGTCGACCTGGAACGCCGCCTGCGCATCGAGGCTGAGTTCTCCACGGCCGCCTTCGACGCGGCCACGGTCGAGCGGATCCTCGACCAGCTGGTGGTCGTGCTCACCGCGGTGGCGGAACGGCCGGAGCTCGCGGTCGTGGACGTGCCGTTGCAGCGCCCGGAGCAGGCGGCGCAGCTCGTGGCGTGGGGCGAGACCGCGGTTCCGGTCACCGAGGCGTCCGTCCCCGAGCTGATCCACAGCTGGGCGGACAGTGCCGAGGTTGCCGTGGTGTGCGGCGACGAGCGCCTGACGTTCGCCGAGCTGGACGCCCGCTCCGCTGGTCTGGCGGCACGGCTGCGGCGGGCCGGGGTGACGGTGGAGTCGCCGGTGGCGGTGCTGGTGCCGCGTGGCATTGAGCTGGCGGTGGCGTTCCAGGGCGTGTTGCGCAGTGGTGGCGTGTATGTGCCGATCAATCCCGGTCTGCCCGCCGAACGCCTCGCGTTCCTCCTTGAGGACGTCGGTGCGGTCGCCGCGGTCACGACTACCCCCCTGGCCGGTGAGCTGGCCGCGTTCAGCGGCGAAGTGCTGGTGATGGACGACACGGTCCTCGATGCGCTGTCGGTGCACATGAACCCTGATGCGTTGGCGTACATCGCTTACACGTCGGGTTCGACCGGCCGTCCCAAGGGTGTGGCGGTGACGCATCGCGCGTTGTCGTCCTATGTGGCTGGTTGGCGTGATGGCCTGCGCGCGTTGGGCGGGCCGGGCACGGTGTTGTCGATGTCGGGTCCGGGTTTCGACGTGTCGATCGGTGACATGACGCGTGCTCTGGCGTTTGGTCAGACGGTGGTGTTCCTGCCGCACGACGAGCACGTGTCGGTGGAGTCGCTGCACGCCACGTTGGTCGAGCACCAGATCGAAGTGGCCGAGATCGTTCCCGGCATGCTCCTGCGCGATCTGGCGGCGCACTGCCGGGTGGCGGGGCCGGTCGAGAGTCTGCGGTTGGTGATCTCGGGTACGGACATGTGGACGCACGACGCGCTCACGAGTGCGGTTGCCGAAGTCGCTCCCAACGCCGTGCCGGGCAACGTGTTCGGTGTGACCGAGGCGGCGATCGACTCGATCTTCCACGCCGTGACCGAGGACGACCCCGCGGCAGTGGTGCCCATCGGTACTCCGCTGGCCGGTGCCCGCGCTGTGGTGGTCGATTCGGCGATGCGGCCCGTTCCCATCGGTGTTCCGGGTGAGCTGTTGGTCGGTGGTGTCGGTGTGGCGCGTGGTTACCTGGGCCGTCCCGGCCTGACCGCCACGAGGTTCGTTCCCGACTTGTTCGGTGCGGCCGGTGGCCGGCTCTACCGGACCGGTGACCGGGCGCGGTGGCGTGCGGACGGCACGATCGAGTTCCTGGGCCGGGTCGATGAGCAGGTGAAGATCCGTGGTTATCGGGTCGAGCCCGGTGAGGTCGAGGTCGTCATCGGTGACCACCCCGGCGTGCGTGATGTCGTTGTGGTGGCGCGGGATGGCGGTCCGCACGGCGGCAAGCGGCTCGTGGCTTATGTCGTGGCCGAGTCCGAGGATGTCAGTGGTTCGGTGTTGCGGGCGTGGTTGCGAGAACGCGTTCCGGACTACCTTGTGCCGTCTGTGTTCGTGGCGCTGGAACGGTTGCCGCTGACGCCGAACGGCAAGGTTGATCGAAGAGGCCTTCCCCACCCTGAGCCCGAGACAGCCGGTGAGGCGTATGTCGCACCGCGGACCGCTGCCGAAGAGACCCTCGCGGCCGTGTGGAGTGGCGTGCTCGGTGTCGAGCGCGTCGGCGTGCACGACAACTTCTTCGAGCTGGGCGGGGACTCGATCCTGAGCCTGCAGATCGTCGCTCGCGTTCGTGCCGCTGGTCTGGGTGTCGATGTGGCGGACGTGTTCGCCCACCAGACGGTCGCCGAGCTGGCGGGCGTCGTGCGCGACACACCCTCGGCGACCCTGGCTGACCAGGGGGTGGTGATCGGCCCTGTTCCGCTGACGCCGATCCAGCACTGGTTCCTGGCCGAGGACATCCCGAACCGGGACCACTGGAACTGGTCCGGCATGTTCGAACTGGCACCGGGCACCGATCCCGATCGTCTGAGCCGGGCGCTCGATGTCCTTGTCGCGCACCACGATGCGTTGCGGATCCGGCTCGACGCCAATGGGCAGTACAACGCACCGGTCGACGGCGGCAGCGTGTTGCGCGTCGTCGAGGTTGCCGACGATGAGGCTGTGGTGGCGCACATGACCGCCGCGCAGACGTCCTTGCGTCTGGTCGATGGTCCGCTCATCGCCGCCGTGTTCTTCGATCGTGGTTCGCGGCCTGCGTGGCTTGGCCTGACCGTTCACCACCTGGTGATGGACGGGGTGTCGTGGAACGTGTTGCTGGAGGACCTCGACACGGCTTGTGCAGGCCGGGCGCTCGGGCCGAAGACGACGTCGTTCCAGCAATGGGCCGAGGTCCTGCGGGAGCTGGACGCGCAGACGGAGCGGGAGACCTGGCTGGCCCAGACCGCGGACGTGGTGGCACTGCCGCAGGACCGCCAAGGGCTCAACACCGAGACTTCGGCCGGTGTCGTGCGGTCGTGGCTCGACTCCGAGACGACCGCCGCGCTGCTGGGCGACGCTCACCGCGCCTACCGCACCCAGGGCAACGACCTGCTGCTCGCCGCTCTCGCCCAGGCGCTGGGGGAGTGGGCGGGTACCGGCCACGTGACGGTGGACCTGGAAAGCCACGGCCGTGAGGCGGTGGCGGACGGCGTCGACCTGTCGCGCACCGTCGGGTACTTCACGTCGATCTTCCCGGTGCGCCTCACCCACGAGGACGATCCGGCGGCGGCGATCAAGGCGGTGAAGGAGGAGCTGCGATCAGTGCCGCGCCGCGGTGTCGGCTATGGCGTGTTGCGCTGGCTGCAGAACGACCTGGCCGATGCTCCCGATCGGCCGGTGTTGTTCAACTACCTGGGTGCTTTCGACGCCGTCGACTCGCTCGGCCTGATCCGCCGGGAGCTCCCCGCCGAGCTGGCCGGCCCGAGCGAGGGCCCCGGCGGGACCCGTTCGCACGTCCTGCAGATCGAAGCCCAGCAGGACGCCGACGGACGGCTGCGGGTCGACTGGCACTTCAGCCACAACCTGCACGACACCGCCACTGTTGAACGGGTTGCGGCTCGGTATGTCGAGGCGTTGCGTGGGTTGGTCGGGCATTGCCGGTCGGCTGGTGGGTTCACGCCGTCGGACTTCCCGTTGGCGTCGTTGACGCAGGGTGAGGTGGATGGGCTGGCGGAGCGTTATCCGCTGGTGGATGTGTATCGGTTGGCGCCGGTGCAGTCGGGCATGTTGTTCGGTGTCGTGGGTGCTCCTGTCGACGGGCTTTACTGGGGACAGGGCGTCTACGACCTCGCCGGGCCGATCGACGCGGAGCGGCTTGCCGATGCCTGGCGGTCGGTGATCGCCCGGCACGCCGCGTTGCGCAGCGGGTTCGTGTGGGAGGGCGTCAGCGAGCCGGTGCAGATCGTGCTGGCTGACGTTGATGTCCCGCTTGAGCAGCGGGACTGGTCTGGCCTCGACGACGCGGCTCAGCAAGAGCAACTGCAGGCGCTCCTGGCGTCCGATCGCGCGCTGGGCTTCGATCTCGCCGTGCCGCCGTTGATGCGGCTGTACCTGGTCGATCGCGGCGAGGACCGGCTGTGGCTGGTGTGGGGCTTGTACCAAGGCCTGTGCGACGGGTGGAGCCTGCCCGTCGTGATGGACGAGGTGTCCGCCACCTACCAGGGCCAGTCGCTTGAGCCCGTCCGGTCCTACCGGGACTTCATCGCGTGGCTGGGCCGGCGTGACCCGTCCGAGTCCGAGGGCTTCTGGCGCACCTACCTGGACGGCTTCGAGGCCCCCACGCCACTTCCGGTCGATCGGCTGGCGAGCAGCCACTACGACCAGGACCGCCGCCGGATGCGCCTGGACGAGACCGTCACGGCCAATCTGGTCGAGCTGGCCCGCCGCGAGCGCGTGACGCTGTCGACGGTCGTGCAGGCGGCGTGGGCACTGCTGCTGTCGACGTATTCGGGTGACGACGACGTGGTGTTCGGCCTGACCGTCTCGGGCCGTCCTGCTGAGCTGGCCGGGGTCGAGTCGATGGTCGGCTTGTTCATCAACACGTTGCCCGTGCGGGCTGTGGTGCCGGTCGACACGTCGTTTGCGTCGTGGTTGCCTTCGCTGCAGGACAACCAGGTTGCGCTGCAACGGTTCGAGTACACGCCGTTGGTGGACGTGCAGCGGTGGTCGGCCGTTCCGCACGGTCGTGCGTTGTTCGACTCCATCGTGGTGTTCGGCAACTATCCGCAGGAAGAGTTGCCGGAAGACCTGAGTGGCTTGCAGGCCGCCGACTCGGTCGAGCAGGGCAACTACCCGCTCACCTTCGCCGTCGACCTCGAACGCACGCTGCGTGTGGAGGCGGAGTTCTCGACGGCGGCGTTCGACGCGGTCACGGTCGAGCGGATCCTCGACCAGCTCGCTGTTGTGCTCACCGCGGTCGCGGAACGGCCTGAGCTGGCGGTGCGGGACGTGCCGTTGCAGCGTCCCGAGCAGGCTGCCGAGTTGGTGGCGTGGGGTGCCACCCCGGTGCCTGTTGCCGAGCGGCCGGTGCCGGATCTGATCGACGACTGGGCGCGGGCCTCGGCCGAGGTTGCCGTGATCTGCGGGGACGAGCGGCTCACGTTCGCCGAGCTGGGCACGCGGGCCGATGCGCTGGCTGCTCGGCTTCAGCAGGCCGGGGTGACCGTGGCGTCGCCGGTGGCGGTGTTGGTGCCGCGTGGGATCGAGCTGGCGGTGGCGTTCCAGGGTGTGTTGCGCAGTGGTGGCGTGTATGTGCCGGTCAACCCTGGTCTGCCTGCTGAGCGTTTGGCGTTTTTGCTGGCTGATGCCGGTGTGGTTGCCGCTGTGACGACGTCGGTTCTGGCGGGGGAGTTGTCCGGGTTCGCGGGCGAAGTCCTGCTGCTGGACGAGATGTCCGGGGTCTCGGACGAGCCGCTCGCGCCGGTCGACCCCAACGCGTTGGCGTACATCGCCTACACGTCGGGCTCGACGGGTCGGCCCAAGGGCGTGGCGGTGACGCATCGCGCGTTGTCGTCGTACGTGGCCGGTTGGCGTGATGGCCTGCGCGCGTTGGGCGGCCCCGGCACGGTGTTGTCGATGTCCGGCCCGGGCTTCGACGTGTCGATCGGTGACATGACGCGTGCCCTGTCGTTCGGGCAGACCGTGGTGTTTCTGCCGCACGACGAGCACGTGACCGTGGAGTCGTTGCACCGCACTTTGGTGGATCACTCGGTCGAGGTCGCGGAGATCGTGCCCGGCATGCTGCTGCGTGATCTGGCGGCGCATTGCCGTACCGCCGGGCCGGTGGAGAGCTTGCGCCTGGTGATCTCGGGTACGGACATGTGGACGCACGACGCGCTCGCCACGGCAGTGGCCGAAGTGGCGCCGAATGCGGTGCCGGGCAACGTGTTCGGCGTGACCGAGGCGGCGATCGACTCGATCTTCCACGCCGTGACGGAGGATCACCCTGCGGACGTGGTGCCGATCGGTACGCCGTTGGCCGGTGCACAGGCGTTCGTGGTGGACGGCTTGTTGCGGCCGGCACCGGTGGGTGTGCCGGGTGAGCTGCTGGTCGGCGGTCCCGGTCTGGCTCAGGGCTATGTGGGCCGTCCGGACCTGACCGCCGAGCGGTTCGTGCCCGATGTGTTCGGTGGTGCCGGCGGGCGGTTGTACCGCACCGGTGACCGGGCTCGGTGGCGTGCGGACGGGACCATCGAGTTCCTGGGCCGGGTCGACGAGCAGGTGAAGATCCGTGGTTACCGGGTTGAGCCGGGCGAGGTCGAGGTGGTCATCGGTGATCACCCGGACGTGCGTGATGTCGTTGTGGTCGCTCGTGATGGCGGCCCGCACGGTGGCAAGCGACTCGTGGCTTACGTGGTCGCTGAGGGTGGATACGTCAGTGGGTCGGTGTTGCGGGCGTGGTTGCGAGAACGCGTTCCGGACTATCTCGTGCCGTCGGTGTTCGTGGCGCTGGAGCGGCTGCCGCTGACGCCGAACGGGAAGGTTGATCGGCGAGGGCTGCCCGATCCTGAGCCCGAGACGGCCGGTGAGGCGCATGTCGCGCCCCGGACCGTTGCCGAGGAGACCCTCGCGGCGGTGTGGTCGCAGGTGCTCGGTGTCGAGCGTGTTGGCGTGCACGACAACTTCTTCGAGCTCGGTGGCGATTCGATCCTGAGCCTGCAGATCGTGGCTCGGGCTCGCGCGGCCGGTCTGGGTGTCGATGTGGCGGACGTGTTCGCCCATCAGACCATCGCCGAGCTGGCTCTGGCCGTGCGGGCGGCTCCGGAAACGACGCTTGCCGAGCAAGGCGCGGTCACCGGACCTGTTCCGCTGACGCCGATCCAGCGCTGGTTCCTGGCTCAGGACATCCCGGACCGGGATCACTGGAACTGGTCGGGTGTGTTCGAGCTGGTGCCCGGCACCGATCCGGACCGGCTCGGGCGGGCACTCGAGGCCGTTGTCGCCCACCACGATGCGCTGCGGATCAGGTTCGACGCCGACAGCCAGTACAACGCGCCGGTCGACGGTGGCGGGTTCTTGCTCGTTGCCGATGACCAGGACGTGGTCGCGCACATGACGGCGGCGCAGAAGTCGTTGCGTCTCGCCGATGGTCCGCTTCTGGCTGCCGTCTTCTTCGATCGCGGTGACGAGCCTGCGTGGCTCGGTCTGACCGTGCACCACCTGGTGATGGACGGGGTGTCGTGGAATCTCCTGCTGGAGGACCTCGACACCGCCTACCGCGGTGGGACGCTCGCGCCGAAGACGACCTCGTTCAAGGCGTGGTCCGAACAGCTCCAGACCTTCGACGCCGGCGGCGAACGTGCGCATTGGGTTGCGGCGACCACGGACGTCACGGCCGTCCCGGTGGACGGGCACGGTCCGAACACGGAGGCATCCAGTGCGGTCGTGCAGTCGTGGCTGGATGCCGAGACGACTGCGGCGCTTCTGGGCGATGCGCACAAGGCGTACCGCACGCAGGGCCACGACCTGCTCCTGACCGCTCTTGCCCAGACCCTGGGTGAGTGGGCTGGTGGTGACCACGTCACCGTGGACTTGGAGAGCCACGGCCGTGAGGGTGCGGATCTGTCTCGCACGGTCGGGTGGTTCACGTCGATCTTCCCGGTGCGGCTCACGAGCCGGCGTGATCCGTCGGCGGCGATCAAGGCGGTGAAGGAAGAGCTGCGATCAGTGCCGCGCCGCGGTGTCGGCTATGGCGTGTTGCGCTGGCTGCAGGGCGAACTGGCCAGTGCGCCGGATCGGCCGGTGTTGTTCAACTACCTGGGTGCCTTCGACGCCGTCGACGCGGCTGGGCTGATTCGCCGGGAACTTCCCGCCGAGCTGGCCGGACCGAGTGAAGGCGAGGGCGGGACGCGATCGCACCTGTTGCAGCTCGAAGTGCAGCAGGGTGCGGATGGGCGGTTGTCCATCGAGTGGTTCCACTCCACCAACCTGCACGAGACCGCCACTGTTGAACGGGTTGCGGCTCGGTATGTCGAGGCGTTGCGTGGGTTGGTCGGGCATTGCCGGTCGGCTGGTGGGTTCACGCCGTCGGACTTCCCGTTGGCGTCGTTGACGCAGGGTGAGGTGGATGGGCTGGCGGAGCGTTATCCGCTGGTGGATGTGTATCGGTTGGCGCCGGTGCAGTCGGGCATGTTGTTCGGTGTCGCGGGTTCCCCTGTCGACGGGCTCTACTGGGGACAGGGCGTCTACGACCTCGCCGGGCCGATCGACGCGGAGCGGCTGGCGGCGGCCTGGCGTGAAGTCGTTGCCCGGCACGCACCTCTGCGCAGCGGTTTCGTGTGGGAAGGCGTCAGCGAGCCGGTTCAGGTCGTGCTGGCCGAGGTCGACGTGCCGTTGACGACTCACGACTGGTCAGGACTCGATGAGGCTGCACAACAGGTGCGGTTGCAGGAGTTGCTGGCGGAGGACCGCGCGCTCGGGTTCGATCTCGCTCGCCCGCCGCTCACCCGCCTCTACCTCGTCGACCGCGGCGACGGGCGGAACTGGCTCGTTTGGGGGCTGTACCAGGGCTTGTGCGACGGGTGGAGTTTGCCTGTCGTCATGGACGAGGTGTCCGCCGCCTATCAACGGCAGTCTCTGCCACCGGCGCGGCCGTACCGCGACTACATCGCCTGGCTCGGCCAGCGCGATCCCGCTGACACCGAAGGGTTCTGGCGCACCTACCTCGACGGCTTCGAGGCTCCGACTCCGTTGCCCGCCGATCGGTTGGCGGCGAGCCACCACGACCAGGACCGGCGGTGTACGCACCTGAGTGAGGGTGTGACGGCCGGGCTGGTGGAGCTGGCGCGGCGTGAGCGTGTGACGTTGTCGACGGTGGTGCAGGCGGCGTGGGCGAAGGTGTTGTCCGCGTCGTCGGGTGAGGACGACGTGGTGTTCGGGCTGACGGTGTCGGGTCGTCCTGCTGAGCTGGCCGGGGTCGAGTCGATGGTCGGCTTGTTCATCAACACGTTGCCCGTGCGGGCTGTGGTGCCGGTCGACATGCCGTTTGCGTCGTGGTTGCACGAGCTGCGGGACAACCAGGTCGCGCTGCAACGGTTCGAGTACACGCCACTCGTTGACGTGCAGCGCTGGTCTGCGGTGCCGCACGGTCGCGCGTTGTTCGACAGCATCGTGGTGTTCGGCAATTTCCCGCAGGAGGAGCAGCCGGAAGACCTGGGCGGGGTGCAGGCCGTCGAGTCGGTGGAGCAGGGCAACTACCCGCTCACCTTCGCGGTCGACCTGGAGACGACGCTCAAGATCGAAGCCGAGTTCTCGACGGTCGCGTTCGACGCGGTGACAGTCGAGCGGGTCCTCGACCAACTGGTGGTCGTGCTCACGGCGGTGGCGGAACGGCCGGGGCTCGCCGTCGGCGACGTGCCGTTGCAGCGTCCCGAGCAGGCGGCGGAGTTGGTCGCGTGGGGGAGAACACCGGAACCTGCCGCCGAACCGCCGGTGCCCGACCTGATCGACAGCTGGACTCACACCACCCCTGACGCCGTGGCAGTGGTGTGCGGCGAGGACAGCCTCACGTTCGCCCAGTTGCGGGCGCGGGCCGACGCACTGGCGGGACGGCTGCAGCAGGCCGGGGTGACGGTGGAGTCGCCGGTGGCGGTGCTGGTGCCGCGCGGGATCGACTTGGCCGTGGCCTTCCACGGCGTGCTGCGCGCCGGTGGCGTGTATGTGCCGATCAACCCCGGTCTGCCCGCCGAGCGCCTCACGTTCCTCCTCGAGAACGTTGGTGCGGTCGCCGCGGTCACGACGGAGGATCTCGTCGGTGAGCTGGCAGGGTTCGCCGGCGAGGTGCTGGAGCTGGATGACGACGTCACCTCGGCGGGGACTCGCCTCGTCAAGCGCGATGCGTTGGCGTACATCGCTTACACGTCAGGTTCGACCGGTCGGCCCAAGGGCGTGGCGGTGACGCATGCCGCGCTCTCGTCCTATGTGGCCGGTTGGCGTGATGGCCTGCGCGCGTTGGGCGGCCCCGGCACGGTGTTGTCGATGTCCGGCCCGGGCTTCGACGTGTCGATCGGTGACATGACGCGTGCCCTGGCATTTGGTCAGACGGTGGTGTTCCTGCCGCACGACGAGCACGTGACGGTGGAGTCGTTGCACCAGACCCTGGTCGCCCATGAGGTCGAGGTCGCGGAGATCGTGCCGGGCATGCTCCTGCGCGACTTGGCGGCGCACTGCCGGATCGCTGGTCCTGTCGAGAGCCTGCGTTTGGTGATCTCGGGCACTGACATGTGGACGCACGACGCGCTCACGAGTGCGGTGGCTGAAGTGGCGCCGAATGCGGTGCCGGGCAACGTGTTCGGTGTGACCGAGGCGGCGATCGACTCGATCTTCCACGCCGTGACGGAGGATCACCCTGCGGCCGTGGTGCCGATCGGTACGCCTTTGACCGGTGCACAGGCGTTCGTGGTGGACGGCTCGTTGCGGCCGGCACCGGTGGGTGTGCCGGGCGAGCTGCTGGTCGGCGGTCCTGGTGTGGCGCGTGGGTACGTGGGCCGCCCGGACCTGACCGCGGAGCGGTTCGTGCCTGACGTGTTCACGGGCTCTGGCCAGCGTCTGTACCGCACTGGTGACCGGGCGCGGTGGCGTGCGGACGGCACGATCGAGTTCCTGGGCCGGGTCGACGAGCAGGTGAAGATCCGTGGTTATCGGGTCGAGCCCGGCGAGGTCGAGGTGGTCATCGGTGACCACCCGGACGTGCGTGATGTTGTTGTGGTGGCGCGGGATGGTGGTGCGCACGGTGGCAAGCGTCTGGTTGCCTACGTTGTTGCGGAGGGGGAGTTCAGCGCGAAGGTCCTGAGGGACTGGTTGCGTGAGAGGGTGCCGGACTACCTGGTGCCGTCGGTGTTCGTGACGCTGGGTCGGCTGCCGCTGACGCCGAACGGGAAGGTCGACCGCCAGGGCCTGCCCGACCCCGAACCCGAGACGACCGGCGAGGCGTATGTCGCGCCCCGCAACGCTGCTGAGGAAACGCTGGCGGCGGTGTGGAGTGGCGTGCTGGGTGTCGAGCGCGTTGGGGTGCACGACAACTTCTTCGAGCTGGGCGGCGACTCGATCCTGAGCCTGCAGATCGTCGCCCGTGTTCGCGCGGCCGGTCTGGGGGTGGATGTGGCGGACGTGTTCGCCCACCAGACGGTTGCCGAACTCGCCCTGGCGGTGCGGGACACCCCCGCGGTCTCCTCGGCGGAGCAGGGTGTGGTCACCGGGCCCATCCCGTTCACACCGATTCAGCACTGGTTCCTGACGCAGGACATCCCGGATCGGGACCACTGGAACTGGTCGGGTGTGTTCGAACTGGCGGCCGGCACCGATCCCGATCGCCTTGCGTCGGCGCTCAATGCCGTGGTGGCGCACCACGACGCGTTGCGCATCCGGTTCACATCGGATGAGCAGCACAACGCCGGCATCGAGCCTGTTGACCTGCGGGTTGTTGCTGTGCACGACGATGAAGTGTCCGCGGAGATGACGACGGCGCAGAAGTCGTTGCGGTTGGCCGATGGTCCGCTTCTGGCTGCGGTCTTCTTCGACCGTGGTGATGAGCCTGCGTGGCTTGGTCTGACCGTTCATCACCTGGTGATGGACGGGGTGTCGTGGAACGTGTTGCTGGAGGACCTCGACACCGCTTACCACGGCGGGACGCTCGCGCCGAAGACGACGTCGTTCCAGCAGTGGGCACAGCAGTTGCAGGACGACGACGCCAGCGCCGAGCGCGACCATTGGATCGCCGCGACCGCGGACGTGCCTGCGCTTCCCGCTGATGGTGACGGCCCGAACACCGATGCGTCCGAGTCGATCGTGCAGTCGTGGCTGGACGCGGACACGACTGCGACGCTGCTCGGCGATGCGCACAAGGCGTACCGCACGCAGGGCCACGAGCTGCTGCTGACCGCTCTCGCTCAGACGCTCGGTGAGTGGGCCGGCACCGATCACGTCACCGTGGACTTGGAAAGCCACGGCCGTGAAGGTGCGGACCTGTCCCGGACGGTCGGCTGGTTCACGTCGATCTTCCCCGCCCGCCTCACCAACCAGCGTGATCCGGCGATGGCGATCAAGGCCGTCAAGGAAGGTTTGCGGGCGGTACCGCGTCGTGGCGTGGGTTATGGCGTTCTGCGCTGGCTGCAGGGTGAACTGGCGGGTGCGCCGGATCGACCGGTGTTGTTCAACTACCTCGGCGTGCATGACGCCACCGGTGACGACGAGGCAGGGTTGATCCGCCGCGAGCTGGACAGCGATCTCGCCGGCCCGACCGAGGGCGAAGGCGGGACGCGATCGCACCTGTTGCAGCTCGAAGTGCAGCAGGCCGCTGACGGACGGTTGTCCATCGAGTGGTTCCACTCCACCAACCGCCACGACACCGCCACCATCGAGCGGGTTGCCGCAAGGTACGTCGAGGCGTTGCGCGAACTGGTCGAGCACTGCAGGTCGACGGCCGGTGGGTTCACGCCGTCGGACTTCCCCTTGGCATCGCTGGCCCAGCCGGAGATCGACCGGCTCGCGGAGCGTTATCCGCTGGTGGACGTGTACCGGTTGGCGCCGGTGCAGTCGGGCATGCTGTTCGGTGTCGTGGGTTCGTCCGTCGACGGCCTCTACTGGGGCCAGAGCGTCTACGACCTCGCGGGCCCGATCGACGTGGAGCGGTTCGCGGCGGCGTGGCGTGAGGTGATCGCCCGGCACGCGTCCCTGCGCAGTGGCTTCGTGTGGGAGGGCGTCGGCGAGCCGGTGCAGGTCGTGCTCGCGGACGTTGACGTTCCGCTCGAGCAGCGGGACTGGTCGGGCCTTGACGAGGCCGCACAACAGGTTCGGCTGCAGGAGCTGCTGGCGGACGATCGTGCGCTCGGGTTCGACCTGGCCCGGCCGCCGTTGATGCGGCTGTACCTGGTGGACTGCGGCAACGGGCAGAACTGGCTGATCTGGGGCCTCTACCAGGGCTTGTGCGACGGGTGGAGCCTGCCCGTCGTGATGGACGAGGTGTCCGCCGCCTACCAGGGCAGCGCGCTGGAGCCCACCCGGCCGTACCGGGACTTCATCGCGTGGCTGGACGGCCGTGACCCGGCCGAGCCGGAAGCGTTCTGGCGCACGTATCTGGGTGGCTTCGAGGCGCCGACTCCGTTGCCCGCCGATCGGTTGGCGGTGAGCCACTACGACCAGGACCGCCGGCGCACGCACCTGGACGGCAGCGTGACGGCGAGCCTGGTGGAACTGGCCCGGCGCGAGCGCGTGACGCTGTCGACGGTCGTGCAGGCCGCGTGGGCGAAGGTCCTCTCCGCGAGTTCGGGCGAGGACGACGTGGTGTTCGGCCTGACCGTCTCGGGCCGTCCTGCTGAGCTGGCCGGGGTCGAGTCGATGGTCGGCCTGTTCATCAACACCCTGCCGATCCGGGCAGTCGTGCCCGCGGACGTGCCGTTCACCTCGTGGCTGCACGACCTGCGGGACAACCAGGTTGCGGTGCAACGGTTCGAGTACACGCCGCTGGTGGATGTGCAGCGCTGGTCGGCCGTTCCGCACGGTCGTGCGTTGTTCGACAGCATCGTGGTGTTCGGCAACTACCCCCAGGAGGAGCAGCCGGAGGATCTGGGCGGGGTGGGCGCCGTCGAGTCGGTGGAGCAGGGCAACTACCCGCTCACCTTCGCGGTCGACCTGGAGGCCACGCTCAAGATCGAAGCCGAGTTCTCGACGGCCGCGTTCGACGCGACCACGGTCGAACGGATCCTCGACCAGCTCATGGTCGTGCTGACGGCGGTGGCCGAGCGGCCGGACCTGCCGGTTCAGGACATCCCGCTGCACCGCCCGGCCCAGGCCGCCCAGCTCGTGGAGTGGGGCAGCACGACTCCTCCTGCCGCCGAGCGGCCGGTGCCGGACCTGATCGACGACTGGGCGCGGACCTCGGCCGAGATCGCCGTGGTCTGCGGGGACGAGCGGCTCACGTTCGCCGAGCTGGGCGCTCGGGCCGATGCCCTGGCCGCCCGTTTGCGCCGGGTTGGTGTGACGGTGGAGTCACCGGTGGCGGTCTTGGCGCCGCGTGGGATCGAGCTGGCGGTGGCGTTCCAGGGTGTGCTGCGTTCTGGTGGCGTGTACGTGCCGATCAACCCCGGTCTGCCTGCTGAGCGTTTGGCGTTTTTGCTGGCTGATGCCGAGGTTGTTGCTGTGGTGACGACCTCGGTTCTGGCGGGTGAGCTGGCTGGGTTCGCGGGTGAAGTCCTGCTGCTGGAGGACATGCTCGACGGCTCCGACATGGCCGGCGCCAACGACGACCCACGCGCACCCGAGGAAGGGCCCGCCTTCAACGAGCCGCTCGACCCCAACGGCTTGGCGTACATCGCGTACACCTCCGGATCGACCGGTCGGCCCAAGGGCGTGGCGGTGACGCACGCCGCCTTGTCGTCCTATGTGGCCGGTTGGCGTGATGGTCTGGCCGTGTTGGGCGGCCCCGGCACGGTGTTGTCGATGTCCGGTCCGGGCTTCGACGTGTCCATCGGTGACATGACCCGTGCCCTGGCCTTCGGGCAGACCGTGGTGTTCTTGCCGCACGACGAGCATGTGACGGTCGAGTCGCTGCACGAGACCCTGTTGAATCACGAGGTCGAGGTCGCGGAGATCGTGCCGGGCATGCTCCTGCGCGACCTGGCGGCGCACTGCCGCACCGCAGGTCCCGTGGAGAGCTTGCGCCTGGTCATCTCCGGCACCGACATGTGGACGCACGACGCGCTCACCACCGCAGTTGCCGAAGTCGCCCCCAACGCCGTGCCGGGCAACGTGTTCGGCGTGACCGAGGCGGCGATCGACTCGATCTTCCACCCGGTCGGCGAGGATCACCCCGCGGCCGTGGTGCCGATCGGTACGCCGTTGACCGGTGCACAGGCGTTCGTGGTGGACGGCTCGTTGCGTCCGGCACCGGTGGGTGTGCCGGGCGAGCTGCTGGTCGGCGGTCCCGGTCTGGCTCAGGGCTATGTGGGCCGCCCCGATCTGACAGCCGAGCGGTTCGTGCCCAACGTGTTCGGTGCGGGTGGCGGTCGGCTCTACCGGACCGGTGATAGGGCACGGTGGCGTGCGGACGGCACCATCGAGTTCCTGGGCCGGGTCGACGAGCAGGTCAAGATCCGTGGTTACCGGGTCGAACCCGGCGAGGTCGAGGTCGTCATCGGTGACCACCCCGGCGTGCGTGATGTCGTCGTGGTCGCACGTGATGGCGGTCCGCACGGCGGCAAGCGTCTCGTCGCCTACGTGGTGGCCGAGTCCGACGACGTCAGCGGTTCGGTGTTGCGGGCGTGGTTGCGCGAACGCGTGCCGGATTACCTGGTGCCGTCGGTGTTCGTAGCCCTGGACAGGTTGCCGCTGACGCCGAACGGGAAGGTCGACCGGCGCGGTCTGCCTGACCCCGAGCCCGAGTCGACCGGTGAGGCGTATGTCGCACCGCGGACTGCCGTCGAGGAAACGCTGGCGGCGGTGTGGAGTGGTGTGCTGGGTGTCGAGCGCGTCGGCGTGCACGACAACTTCTTCGAGCTCGGTGGCGATTCGATCCTGAGCCTGCAGATCGTCGCTCGTGCTCGCGCTGCCGGACTCGGCATCGACGTGGCCGACGTGTTCGCCCACCAGTCGGTGGCCGAGCTGGCGCCAGTGGTGCGGGACGCTCCGGCGGCGACGCTGGCGGAGCAGGGTGTGGTCACCGGTCCGGTGCCGTTCACGCCGATCCAGCGCTGGTTCCTGGCGCAGGACATCCCGGACCGCGACCACTGGAACTGGTCCGGCGTGTTCGAACTGGCCCCCGGCACCGATCCGGACCGGCTCGGCCAGGCACTGGACGCCGTTGTGGCCCACCACGATGCGCTGCGGATCCGCTTCAGCGCCGACAGCCAGTACAACGCGCCGGTCGACGGCGGCGGGTTCCTGCGCGTGACCGCCGACCACGATGTCGTCGCGCACATGACGGCGGCGCAGAAGTCGTTGCGTCTCGCCGATGGTCCGCTTCTGGCTGCCGTCTTCTTCGATCGCGGTGACGAGCCTGCGTGGCTCGGTCTGACCGTGCACCACCTGGTGATGGACGGGGTGTCGTGGAATCTCCTGCTGGAGGACCTCGACACCGCCTACCGCGGTGGGACGCTCGCGCCGAAGACGACGTCGTTCCAGCAGTGGGCACAGCAGTTGCAGGACGACGACGCCAGCGGCGAACGGGAGCACTGGGTCGCGGCAACCGCGGACGTCGTCACGCTTCCGGCCGACGGCAACGGCCCGAACACCGATGCGTCCGAGTCGATCGTGCAGTCATGGCTGGACGCGGACACGACCGCGACCCTGCTCGGCGACGCGCACAAGGCGTACCGCACGCAGGGCCACGACCTGTTGCTGGCCGCTCTCGCCCAGGCTCTGGGGGAGTGGGCCGGCTCCGACCACGTCACGGTCGACTTGGAGAGCCACGGCCGTGAGGTCGCGGACCTGTCCCGCACGGTCGGCTGGTTCACGTCGATCTTCCCCGTCCGCCTCACCAGCGAACGTGATCCGGCAGCGGCGATCAAGGCGGTGAAGGAACAACTCCGTGAGGTGCCGCGTCGTGGCGTGGGCTACGGCGTACTGCGGTGGCTGCACGGTGAACTGGCCGGCGCACCAGACCGGCCGGTGTTGTTCAACTACCTCGGCGCGCATGACGCCACCGGTGACGACGAGGCAGGGTTGATCCGCCGCGAGCTGAACGGCGACCTGGCCGGCCCGAGCGAAGCCGAAGGCGGAACGCGATCGCACCTGTTGCAGCTCGAAGTGCAGCAGGCCGCTGACGGACGGTTGTCCATCGAGTGGTTCCACTCCACCAACCGTCACGACACCGCCACCGTCGAACGGGTTGCGGCGCGGTACGTCGAGGCGTTGCGTGAGCTGGCCGAGCACTGCAGGTCGACGGCTGGTGGGTTCACGCCGTCGGACTTCCCGCTGGCGACCCTCACGCAGGACGAGATCGATGGGCTCGTGGCGAGCTGTCCGTCGCTTGTGGACGCTTACCGGCTGGCGCCGGTGCAGTCGGGCATGTTGTTCGGTGTCGTCGGCGCCCCGGACGAAGGGGACGGCCTCTACTGGGGACAGGGCGTCTACGACCTCGCCGGTCAGATCGACGCGGCGAGGCTGGCGGCGGCCTGGCGTCAGGTGATCGCCCGGCACGCTGCACTGCGGAGCGGGTTCGTGTGGGAGGGCGTCAGCGAGCCGGTGCAGATCGTGCTCACCGACGTTGATGTCCCGCTCGAGCAGCGCGACTGGTCGGGTCTCGACGAGGCCGCACAACAGGTTCGGCTGCAGGAGCTGCTGGCGGACGATCGTGCGCTCGGTTTCGACCTGGCCCGCCCACCGCTCACACGCCTCTACCTCGTCGACCGCGGCAACGGGCAGAACTGGCTCATCTGGGGCCTCTACCAGGGCTTGTGCGACGGGTGGAGCCTGCCCGTCGTCATGGACGAGGTGTCCGCCGCCTACCAACGGCAGTCTCTGCCACCGGCGCGGCCGTACCGCGACTACATCGCCTGGCTCGGCCAGCGCGATCCCGCTGACACCGAAGGGTTCTGGCGCACCTACCTCGGCGGCTTCGAGGCGCCCACGGCACTGCCGGTGGACCGCCTGGCCGCGAGCCACTACGCCCAGGACCGGCGGCGCACGCACCTCGACGAGGACGCCACCACCAGGCTCGTGGAGCTGGCACGGCGTGAGCGCGTCACGTTGTCGACGGTGGTGCAGGCGGCGTGGGCGAAGGTGCTCTCCGCGAGCTCGGGTGAGGACGACGTGGTGTTCGGCCTGACCGTCTCCGGCCGCCCCGCAGACCTGGCCGGGGTCGAGTCGATGGTCGGCCTGTTCATCAACACGCTGCCCGTGCGTGCCGTCGTGCCCATGGACACGCCGTTCACGTCGTGGCTGCATGAACTGCGGGACAACCAGATCGCGCTGCAACGGTACGAGTTCACGCCGCTGGTCGACGTGCAACGGTGGTCCGCTGTGCCGCACGGCCGCGGGTTGTTCGACAGCATCGTCGTGTTCGGCAACTACCCGCAGGAGGAAGCACCCGCCGACGCCGGCGAGGACTGGGCAGACGCCGTCGAGTCCGTCGAGCAGGGCAACTACCCGCTCACCTTCGCGGTCGACCTGGAGGCCACGCTCAAGATCGAAGCAGAGTTCTCCACGGCCGCGTTCGACGCCACCACCGTCGAACGCGTTCTCGACCAGCTCGTCGTCGTCCTCACCGCCATCGCGCACGACCCGGAGCTGGCCGTCGCCGACCTGCCGCTGCAGCGCCCGGAGCAGGCGGCACAGCTCGTGGCATGGGGCGAGACTTCCACGCCGGCCGCCGAACAGCCGGTACCCGACCTGATCCGCAGCTGGGCGCACACCGGCGCCGTGGCCGCGAAGTGCGGCGGCGAGCGCCTGACGTTCGCCGAGCTGGACGCCCGGTCTGCCAGCCTGGCTGCACGCCTGCAGCAGGCCGGGGTGACGGTGGAGTCGCCGGTCGCCGTGCTGGTCCCACGCGGGGTCGAGCTCGCGGTGGCTTTCCAGGGTGTGTTGCGCAGCGGTGGTGTGTACGTGCCGATCAACCCTGGTCTGCCCGCCGAACGACTCGCGTTCCTGCTGGCCGATGCGGGTGCGGTTGCCGCGGTCACGACCACTGTTCTCGCCGGTGAGCTGGCCGCGTTCAGCGGCCCGGTGCTCGTGCCGGACGACACGGTCCTCGACTCGTCGCCGGTGCGGATCGACCCCGATGCGTTGGCGTACATCGCTTACACGTCCGGATCGACCGGCCGGCCCAAGGGTGTCGCGGTGACGCACGGCGCATTGTCGTCGTACGTCGCGGGATGGCGCGCCGGGCTCGCCGATGTGGGTGGTCCGGGGGTGGTGTTGTCGATGTCCGGTCCGGGCTTCGACGTGTCCATCGGCGACATGACCCGCGCGTTGGCGTTCGGGCAGACGGTGGTGTTCCTGCCGCACGACGAACACGTGTCCGTGGAATCGTTGCACGGCACGCTGAGCGGTGACGGCGTGGCGATCGCCGAGATCGTGCCGGGCATGCTGTTGCGCGACCTGGCGGCGCACTGCCGCACCGCAGGTCCCGTGGAAAGCCTGCGGTTGGTGATCTCCGGTACGGACATGTGGACGCACGACGCACTCACCACCGCAGTGGCCGAGGTGGCGCCGAACGCGGTGCCGGGCAACGTGTTCGGCGTGACCGAGGCGGCCATCGACTCGATCTTCCACCCGGTCGGGGACGACCACCCGCACGCCGTCGTGCCCATCGGCACACCGCTCGCCGGCGCCCGCGCCGTCATCGTCGACGACGCGCTGCGCCCGGCTCCCGTCGGCGTCCCGGGTGAGCTGCTCGTCGGTGGTCCCGGTGTGGCACGCGGCTACGTGAACCGGCCCGACCTGACCGCGGAACGGTTCGTGCCGGACATCTTCGGTGTGGCTGGCGGCCGGTTGTACCGGACCGGTGACCGGGCGCGGTGGCGTGCGGACGGCACGATCGAGTTCCTGGGCCGCGTGGACGAGCAGGTCAAGATCCGTGGTTATCGGGTCGAGCCCGGCGAGGTCGAGGTCGTCATCGGTGACCACCCCGATGTGCGTGATGTCGTCGTGGTGGCGCGGGATGGTGGTGCGCACGGTGGCAAGCGTCTGGTCGCCTACGTTGTTGCGGAGGGGGAGTTCAGCGCGAAGGTCCTCCGGGACTGGTTGCGTGAGAGGGTGCCGGACCACCTGGTGCCGTCGGTGTTCGTGCCGCTGGACAGGTTGCCCCTCACCCCGAACGGGAAGGTCGACCGCAAGGGCCTGCCCGACCCCGAGCCCGAGAGCCCGGCAGAGGTCTTCGAAGCACCCCGAACGTCCGTTGAGGACACTCTCGCGGCGGTGTGGTCGCAGGTGCTGGGCCTCGAACGGGTCGGAGTGCACGACAACTTCTTCGAGCTGGGCGGCGACTCGATCCTGAGCCTGCAGATCGTCGCCAGGACCAGGGCCGCCGGGCTGGGCGTGGACGTGGCGGACGTGTTCGCCCACCAGACCATCGCCGAGCTCGCCCCCGTCGTGCGCGACACCCCCGCGCTGACGCTGGCCGAACAGGGTGTCGTCACCGGTCCGGTCCCGCTCACGCCGATCCAGCACTGGTTCGTCGAGCAGAACATCCCCGACCGCGACCACTGGAACTGGTCGGGTGTGTTCGAGCTGGCGACCGGCACCGACCCGGTCCGGCTCGCGCGGGCACTGGACGCCGTCGTGGGCCACCACGATGCGCTGCGCATCAGGTTCCGCCAGTACGGGGACACCCGGGTCCAGGACAACGACGGGGAGCTGAGCCGGGTTCTCCGCGTCGTCACGGCCAAGGACGACGACGAGGTCATCGCGCACATGACCGAGGCGCAGACGTCGTTGCGCCTGGCGGACGGCCCGCTGGTGGCCGCGGTCTACTTCGACCGCGGCGCCGCCCCGGCCTGGCTGGGGCTCACCGCGCACCACTTCGTCATGGACGGCGTGGCGTGGAACATCCTGCTGGAGGACCTCGACACGGCCTACCAGGCAGGGCCGGAAGCGTTGGGGCCCAAGACGACCTCGTTCCAGCAGTGGGCCGAGGTGCTGCACGACGACAACCCCGAAGCCGAACGCGACCACTGGGCCGCGCAGACCGAGCGGGTCACCGCGGTGCCCGTCGACGGCCACGGGGCCAACACCGAGGAGTCGGCCGACACCGTCCGCACCTGGCTCGACGCGAAGTCGACCGAGGTGCTGCTGGGTGAGGCCCACAAGGCCTATCGCACCCAGATCAACGACCTGCTGCTGGCCGCCCTGCTGAAAACGCTGGGCGAGTGGGCAGGCACCGGCGATGTCACGATCGACCTGGAGAGCCACGGCCGCGAGGCGATCGCCGACGGCGTCGACCTGTCCCGCACCGTCGGGTGGTTCACGTCGATCTTCCCGGTTCGCCTGCGCCACCAGCGTCTCGGCGACAGCGGCGAGCTGATCAAAGCGGTCAAGGAACAGTTGCGGGCCGTACCGCGCCGCGGTGTCGGCTACGGGATTCTCCGTTACCTGCGACGCGACGACCGCCTGGTCGACGCGCCCGCGCGGCCGGTTCTGTTCAACTACCTCGGCGCGTTCGACGCCGCGGGCGACGACGCGGTGGGGCTGATCCGCAGGGAACTGCCCGCCGACCTGTGCGGCCCGACGGAGAACGAGCAGGGGAACCGGTCGCACCTGCTGCAGATCGAAGCCGAGCAGACCTCGGACGGTCGCCTGCTGGTCGAGTGGTACTTCAGCACCAACGTGCACAGGCCGGCGACTGTCGAACGGCTCGCGACGCGGTACGTGAACGCGTTGCGCGAGCTGGTCGAGCACTGCCAGTCCGGAGCCGGCGGAGTGACCCCGTCCGACTTCCCACTGGCCAACATCGATCAGGCGAGCCTCGCCGCCGTGCTCAAGCAGATGGGCGGGTGATCGCGCCAGAACGAGGCGCCCAAGAAAGAGGGAGCATCTAGCGCACCGGCTTTTCGCAAGTGGACCAATGAATTGCACTGCGTCACCAGACTCTATTTGGCATGCGCTTTTAAAGGTGTCATGACCTGCGCAAATGGTCTCCATAAGATTGGTCTATGACGTTACCTGTGGAATAGCTTGACCCCTTAAATGACGGGTGTGTAAAAACGTTGTTAGGGGAGTGGGAGCGAGGCGGGGGAATCCGTTGATTGAAGACATGTATCCGTTGGCGCCTGTGCAGCAGGGCATGCTTTTCCACGTCCTGGAGGCGCAATCGGACAAAGGTGTCTACTGGGCGCAGGGGCTCTACGAATTCGACGGAGCGCTCGACCTCGGCGCCATGAGGCGCGCCTGGGAGCTGGTGGTCGCCCGCCACGCCGTGCTGCGCACCGGCTTCGTGTGGGAGGGCGTGCCCGAACCGCTCCAGGTCGTCATGGCCGACGTCCAGGTGCCCTTCGAGGTGCACGACTGGTCCGCCGTCACCGACCGGAAGGGCGCACTCGACGAGCTGCTCGCCCGCGACCGCGCCCAGGGCTTCGACCTCACCCGGCCGCCGCTCATGCGCGTGCACGTCATCGACGACGGGACCGATCACCACCGGATGGTGTGGTCCCTCTACTCCGGGCTGTGCGACGGCTGGAGCGTGCCCGTCGTCCTGGAGGAGGTCGGCGCCACCTACGACGCCCTGTGCCGCGGCACGACGCCCGACCTCGAACCCGTGCGGCCGTACCGGGACTTCATCGCCTGGCTGGGCAAGCGCGACCGGGCGGAGGCCGAGTCGTTCTGGCGCAACTACCTCGCCGGGTTCGACGCACCGACGGCGTTGCCCGTCGACCGCTCTGTGCGCGACCACTGGGCTCAAGGGCGCCGCCGCGTGGAGCTGCCCCAGGACCTGACCACCGGGATCATGAACCTCGCGCGGCGCAGGCGCGTCACGCCGTCGACCGTGATCCAGGCCGCGTGGGCGCTGCTGCTGGCCGCCTACTCTGGTGACGACGAGGTCGTCTACGGCCTCACCGTGTCCGGCCGTCCCGCAGACCTGCCCGGCGTCGAGTCGATGGTGGGCGTGTTCATCAACACGCTGCCGGTGCGCGTGCGGGTGGCGTGGGAGCGCAGTTTCGCCGACTGGCTGGGGGAGCTGCAGGAGAACCAGGTCGCGGTGCAGCGCTACGAGTTCACCGCGCTGTCGGACATCAAGCGGTGGTCGGACCTGCCGCGGGGCAGCGGTGTCTTCGACAGCATCGTGGTGTTCGGCAACTACCCGCAGGCGCTTCTGTCCGAAGAGGACGAGGACAACGACGACGAGGACCGCTTCGGCGCCCTCGACTCCGTCGAACAGGTCAACTACCCGATCGCGTTCGCGATCGACCTGGAGGACACGCTCAAGATCGAGGCCGAGTTCTCCACCGGCGCGTTCGACGAAACCACCGTCGACCGGCTGCTCGACCAGCTGCAGGCCGTGCTGGCCAGTGCGGTGGCCAGGCCAGAGCAGCTCGTGCGCGAGGTGACGCCGGCGCCTGTGACCGGCTGGGGCGCGGGCGCCGCGTTCGACGAGCCCTTCGTCGGCCTGGCCGAGCGGTTCCGGTTGGCGGTCGACGACTTCGCCGACCAGGTGGCTGTCCGCGGTGGTGGTCAGGAGCTGACCTACGCCGAGCTGGGTGAGCGGGTGGCGCGGGTGGCGTCCGGCCTGCGTGCCGCCGGTGTCGGCGTGGAGACGCGGGTCGGGTTGTGGTTCGAACGGTCGGTGGATCTGGTCGTCGCGCTCCTGGGTGTGGTGCAGGCGGGCGGAACCTATGTGCCGCTCGACCCTGCGTTGCCGCACGGCCGGCTGCGTGATGTGCAGGCGGCTGCCGGCGTTGAGCTGGTGGTGTCGCGTGGTGACTACGCGCTGGAAGGTCCGCGCGTGGTCGGCTTGACGGATCTTGTTGCCGCGCCGCTGGATCTGGCCGGGGTCGGTGCCGCGCCTGGTGATGTGGCTGCCGCGCCCGCAGCGTGGCCGGAATCGGTTGTTACGCCCGAACGTCTGGTCTACACGATGTTCACCTCGGGCTCGACCGGCGTGCCGAAGGGTGTGGAGGTCACTGAAGAAGGCGTCGTGCGCGTCGCGCTCGACCCGGCGGTGGCCGCCCGGCCCGGCGATGTCGTGGCGCACATGGCGGCGGTGTCGTTCGACGCCTCCACCTGGGAGATCTGGACGGCCCTGCTCACCGGCGCCACCCTCGCCGTGGCACCCGCGAACCTGGCCGAGCGGCTGGACGTCGCCAAGCTCTACCGCGAGCACGGCGTCACGTTGTCGTTCATGACCACCGGTCTGTTCCACCAGCTGGCGGACACCGATCCCGCCGTGTTCGCCGGGCACCGCCTGGTGCTGGCCGGTGGCGAGGCGATGTCCCCCGTCCAGGCCAGGAAAGTGCTCGACGCCAACCCTTCCGTGGCGATCCACAACATGTACGGCCCGACTGAGACCACGGTGTACGCGTCGTCCCACGACATGCACACCGGCCGGCTCGGTCCGTCGTCGGTGCCGATCGGCACCGCGTTGCGGGGCTTGCGTTTCCACGTGCTGGACCGCTGGCTGCAGCCGACGCCGGTCGGTGTGCCGGGTGAGCTGTACATCGGCGGTACCGGCCTGGCGCGCGGTTACGCCCGCCGTCCGGATCTTGCCGCGGAACGGTTCGTGCCCGACCCGTCCGTGCCCGGTGCCCGGATGTACCGCACCGGCGACCTGGTGCGGTGGGGTGCGGACGGCACGGTCGACTTCGTCGGCCGGACCGACGACCAGGTCAAGATCCGCGGGTTCAGGGTCGAGCCCGGCGAGGTCGAGCACGTGCTCGTCGACCATCCGGAGGTCGCCAACGCCGCCGTGATCGTGCAGGACAAGCGCCTGATCGCCTACGTGGTGAGCACCGCTGAGCCGGCCGGCCTGCGCCGCTTCCTCGCCGAGCGACTGCCCGAGTTCCTGGTGCCGTCGGCGATCGTGCCGCTGCCCGAGTTGCCGTTGAACGCCAACGGAAAGCTCGACAAGCGCGCGCTGCCCGACCCCGGCGCCCCCGAGACCACGACCGCGTACGAGGCGCCGAGCACGGACACCGAGCGCACGCTCGCCGCGGTGTGGTCGGAGGTGCTCGGCGTCGAACGGGTCGGCGTCCACGACAACTTCTTCGAGCTGGGCGGCGATTCGATCGTCAGTCTCCAGATCGTCGCGCGGGCCCGTGCCGCCGGACTGCAGCTGGGGATTCCGGAACTCTTCACGCACCAGACCGTCCGCGAGCTCGCCGCCCGCGTCACCACGGCCGCACCCGGCGAGATCGACCAGGGCACCGTCAGCGGCCCCGTGGCGTTCACGCCCATCCAGCGCTGGTTCCTCCGGGAGAACCTGCCGGAACGCGACCACTTCAACTGGTCCGGCATGTTCGAGCTGGCACCGGGAACCGACGCCGCCACCATGCGGGCCGCGCTCGGCACCGTCGTCGCCCACCACGACGCCCTGCGGCTGCGCCTGCACGGCGACACCCAGGAGAACGCACCCGCGGAGAACGCCGAGCTGGTGACCGTGCTCGACGCGGCCACCCTCGACGGTCACGCCCTGGACGAGGCCGTCACCGCGGCCATGACCACCGCGCAGACGTCGTTGAGCCTCGCGGACGGGCCGCTGCTGCGCGCCGTGTACGTCGACCGCGGTGATCGGCCCGCGTGGTTCGGCCTCACCGTGCACCACTACGTCGTGGACGCGGTCTCCTGGAACGTCCTGCTGGAGGACCTCGACACCGCGTACACCGCCGGTGCCCTCGGTCAGAAGACCACCTCGTACCAGGAGTGGGCCGCCGCGCTGGAGGCGTTCGACCCTCAGGACGAACTGCCGTGGTGGCAGGAGGTCGTGCGGACGACCACGGCCGTGCCCACCGACCTCGACGGCCCCAACACCGAGGACTCGACCGAGTCCGTTCGCGTCGCCCTCGACGCGGAGCGCACCTCGGCGCTGCTCACCGTGGCGCACCGCGCCTACCGCACCCAGGGCCACGAACTGCTCCTCGCCGCACTGCTGCAGGTCCTCGGGCGGTGGACCGGCACCAGCGCCGCCGCCATCGACCTGGAGAGCCACGGTCGCGAGCCGATCGCCGACGGCATCGACCTCAGCCGCACCGTCGGCTGGTTCACCGCCATCCACCCCGTCGGCCTCCACCACGCCGACCTCGGCGACATCGCCGGTGTCGTCAAGGCGGTCAAGGAACAGCTGCGGGCAGTGCCGCGCCGCGGTGTCGGCTACACGGTGCTGCGCGAGCGGGACGAGCAGCTCCGGTCCGCCCCGGCTCGCCCGGTCGTCTTCAACTACCTCGGTGGTGTCGACGCCGCCGAGGACGACGCCGTCGGCCTGTTCACCCGCGAGCTCTCCGAGGAACTGTGCGGCCCGGCCGAGGGCGACGGCGGGTTGCGCTCGCACGTGCTCGGCGTCGAGGTGGCCCAGGCCGCTGACGGGACCCTTTCCGTGGAGTGGCAGTACAGCACCAACCTCCACCGCCGGGAGACGATCTCACGGCTCGCCGAGGCTTACGTGCGGGCGTTGGCCGACCTGGTCGACCACTGCCGGTCGGGCGCGCACGGCCTCACGCCGTCCGACGTTCCGCTGGCGTCACTCGACCAGTCCTCTTTGGACGCTCTGGTCGCCCGCACGCCCGGACTGACCGACGTCTACCCGTTGTCACCACTGCAGCAAGGAATGCTCTTCCACGCCATCGAGTCACCGGACAGCGGCGTCTACTGGACGCAGGACGTGCGCGAGCTGACCGGTGAGCTCGACGTCGACGCCATGCGTGCGGCCTGGCAGCTCGTGGTCGACCGGCACCCCGCGTTGCGCACCGCGTTCGTGTGGGAGGGCGTGCGCGAGCCGTTCCAGGTCGTCGTGGCCGATGTTGAAGTGCCGTTCGAGGTGCACGACTGGTCTGCCGTCGCCGATCCCGATCCCGATGCCGCCGTCGAGGAACTGCTCGCCGAGGACCGCGCCCGCGGCTGCGATCTCGCCACCGCGCCGCTGCTGCGGGTCCACGTCGCTCGCGGACGCGACCGGCACTGGATCCTGCTGGCGTTCCACCACCTCTACGCCGACGGCTGGAGCATCCCGCTGCTGTGGGACGAGGTCACCGCCGCCTACCGGGGTGAGCCGCTGCCGCCGGTGCGGCCCTACCGGGACTTCATCGCGTGGCTCTGTCAGCGTGACCGCGCCGAGGCCGAGGCGTTCTGGCGGGAGTACCTCGCCGGCTTCGACTCGCCGACGCCGCTGCCGGTGGACCGCGTGGTGCGTGAGCACTGGGCGCAGGACCGGCGCGAGCTGGCGCTGCCCCGCGACGTGACGGCGGCACTCGTCTCACTGGCCCGCGACCAGCGGGTCACCCTGTCGACGGTCGTGCAGGCGGCGTGGGCGGTGCTGTTGTCGGCCTACTCGGGCGAGGACGACGTCGTGTTCGGCCTGACCGTGTCCGGGCGCCCGGCCGAGCTGCCCGGCGTGGAGTCGATCGTCGGCCTGTTCATCAACACGCTGCCGGTGCGGGTCCGGGTGGCGTGGGAGCGGCCGTTCGCCGACTGGCTGGGTGAGCTGCAGGAGAACCAGGTCGCGGTGCAGCGGCACGAGCACACGCCGCTCGCCGACATCCAGCGCGTCGCCACGGGTGGTCTGTTCGACAGCATGCTCGTGTTCGGCAACTACCCGCAGGGCGCGATGCCGGAGGAGGGCGAGGAGGACCCCGAGGAGCTGTTCGCCTCGATCGACTCGGTCGAGCAGATGCACTACCCGATGATCCTCGCCGTCGACCTCGAGGCGACGCTGAAGGTCGAGGCCAACTTCTCCACCGGGGCCTTCGATCCGGCGACCGTCGAGCGGCTTCTCGGCCAGCTCGCCGACGTGCTCACCGCCGCGGCGCGCCGGCCCTTGGCGGTCGTGCGCGAGGTGACGCCCGCGCCGGTGACCGGGCGGGGCGTGGGTCCCGCGTTCGACGAGCCGTTCGTCGGCTTGGCGGAGCGGTTCCGCTCGGCTGTCGCCGAGTTCGCCGATGACGTGGCCGTTCGCGGCGGCGAGGTCGAGCTGACCTATGCCGAGCTGGGTGAGCGGGTGGCGCGCGTGGCGTCGGGTCTGCGTGCCGCTGGTGTGCGGGATGAGACGCGGGTCGGGCTGTGGTTCGAGCGGTCGGTCGACCTGGTGGTCGCGATCTTGGGTGTGGTGCAGGCGGGTGGCACGTATGTGCCGCTGGATCCCGCGTTGCCGCACGGCCGGTTGCGTGATGTGCAGGCGGCTGCCGGGGTTGAGCTGGTGGTCTCGCGCGGCGACTACGCGTTGGAGGGTCCGCGGGTCGTTGATCTCGGGGAGCTGTTGACCGCGTCCGCCGAATGGCCGGAACTCGTTGCTGTGCCTGAACGTCTGGTCTACACGATGTTCACGTCGGGCTCGACGGGTGTGCCGAAGGGTGTGGAGGTCACCGAGGAAGGTGTCCTGCGGGTCGTGCTCGACCCGGCGGTGACCGCCCGGCCCGGCGATGTCGTGGCACACATGGCCGCGGTGTCGTTCGACGCCTCAACCTGGGAGATCTGGACGGCGTTGCTGAGCGGGGCGACCCTCGCCGTGGCGTCCGCGAACCTGGCCGAGCGGCTGGACGTCGCCACGTTCTACGCGTCGCACGGCGTCACGTTGTCGTTCATGACCACCGGTCTGTTCCACCAGCTGGCGGACACCGATCCGGAGGTCCTTTCGGGACACCGCAAGGTGCTCGCCGGCGGCGAGGGCATGTCACCCGTCCAGGCGCGCAAGGTGCTCGACGCCAACCCGGCCGTGGCCATCTACAACATGTACGGCCCGACCGAGTCCACTGTGTACGTCTCGTTCCACGACATGCACACGGGGCGGCTCGGCCCGGCCACCGTGCCGATCGGTGGTGCACTGCGCGGTCTGCGGTTCTCCGTGCTGGACCGGTGGTTGCGACCCACTCCTGTCGGCGTGCCGGGTGAGCTGTACATCGGTGGCGTCGGCTTGGCGCGTGGCTATGCGGGTCGTGCGGACCTGGCCGCTGAGCGGTTTGTTCCTGACCCGTCCGTGCCTGGTGCCCGGATGTACCGCACTGGCGACCTGGTGCGGTGGGGTGCGGATGGCGCGGTGGATTTCGTAGGCCGGACCGATGACCAGGTGAAGATCCGCGGGTTCCGGGTGGAGCCCGGCGAGGTCGAGCACGTGCTCGTCGGTCACCCCGATGTCGCCAACGCTGCCGTGGTCGTTCGTGAGCTGCAGCAAGGAAAGCGGCTCGTCGCCTATGTCGTGGGCACCGCTGAGCCCGCCGATCTCCGCGGCTTCCTCGCCGAGCGGCTGCCCGAGTTCCTGGTGCCGTCGGCGATCGTGCCGCTCGACGAGTTGCCGTTGAACTCCAACGGAAAACTCGACAAGCGCGCGCTGCCGCTGCCCGACGCGCCGGACTCCACGAGCCACGAGCCACCGTCCACCGACGTCGAACGCACCCTCGCCGCGGTGTGGTCGGAGGTGCTGGGCGTCGAACGCGTCGGCGTGCACGACAACTACTTCGAGCTGGGCGGCGATTCGATCGTGAGCCTCCAGATCGTCGCCAGGGCACGGGAAGCGGGCCTGGAGCTGAAGATCGCCGACCTCTTCACGCACCAGACGATCCAGCAGCTCGCCGTCCACACGGGCGTCGCTTCCGGTTCGGTGGTCAGCGCGGAACCGTTGGCCGACCTGGAACCTCTCCGTGCACGCGTGCCGGGCCTGATCGACGCGTACCCGTTGTCGCCCATGCAGCAGGGCATGCTGTTCCACGTCCTGGAGGCGCCCGCCGACACCGCGGTGTACTGGGCGCAGGACGTGCGCGAGCTGCGCGGCCCGCTGGACGTGGCCGCCCTGCGGGAAGCCTGGCGCGTCGTCGTGAGCCGCCATCCCGCGTTGCGCAGCGCCTTCGTGTGGGAGGGCGTCGACTCGCCCGTGCAGGTCGTCCTCGGCGAGGTCGACGTGCCGTTCGAGGTGCTCGACTGGACTTCCGCCGCGGACCCCGACGCCGCGCTGGACGAGCTGCTCGACGCCGACCAGCGACGTGGTTTCGACGTCACCACCGCGCCGTTGCTGCGGGTGTACGTGGCCGACCGGGGCGACCGTCAGTGGGTCGTGTTCACGTTCCACCACCTCTACCTCGACGGCTGGAGCATCCCGCTCGTCTGGGACGAGGTGATCGCGGCCTACCGGGGTCAGTCCCTGCCGGTGGTGCGCCCCTACCGCGACTACATCGCCTGGCTCCAGCAACAGCCCGCCGCCGACGACTTCTGGCGCGAGTACCTCGACGGCTTCACCTCGCCGACGGCACTGCCCGTCGACCGCACCACCCGGCTGCACTGGGAACAGGGCAGGCGGCACCGCGAGCTGCCGGAGAACGTCGCCCTCGCCCTGGAAGACCTGGCCCGGCGTGAACGCGTCACGATCAGCGCCGTCGTGCAGGCCGCGTGGGCGCTGCTGCTGGCGTCGCACAGCGGTGAGGACGACGTCGTCTTCGGCCTCACCGTGTCGGGACGTCCCGCTTCGCTCGCCGGCGTGGAGTCCATCGTCGGCCTGTTCATCAACACGCTGCCGGTGCGGATCAGGGTGCCCGGCGACCTCACCCCGTTCGACCGGTGGCTGCGGACCGTCCAGGACGGCCAGGTGGCCGTGCAGCGGTTCGAGCACTCGCCGCTCGTCGACATCCAGCGGGTGGCCGGCGTGCCTCGGCTGTTCGAGAGCATCGTCGCGGTCCAGAACCTGCCCGGCGGCTTCGACGACGGAGACGACGCCGACGAGTTCGACTCGCCCGCGTTGCTGGAACAGGGCCGCTACCCGCTGAAGCTCGTCGTGGACGTCGACGGCCAGCTGGCCCTGCTGTGCGAGTACTCGACCGGCGCGTTCGACGACGCCACCGTCGAGGCGCTGCTGGACCAGCTCGAGCGCATCCTCACCACGGTCGCCGGCACACCCGGCACACCCGTCCGGGAGATCGCCCTGCTCGACGCCGGCCGACGCGCCGAGGTGCTCGGATGGGGCTCGTCCACGCCTCGGTCGCTGCCGGCGGCGCACCTGGCCGCGTTGTTCGGACGTCAGGTTGTGGCGCATCCGGACCGCGTCGCGCTGCGTGGCGGTGTTGAGCTCACCTATGCGCAGCTCGACCGCCGGGCATCAGGGGTGGCGCGGTGGCTGCGTGCTGAGGGTGTCGGTGAGGGCACGCGGGTCGGGCTCTACCTGGACCGCGGCGCCGAGCTGATCATCGCGATGCTCGGAGTGATCGGGGCGGGCGGCTCGTACGTCCCGCTGGACCCGGCCCAGGGCACCGCGCGGATCACCCAGATGATCGAGACGGCGGGTGTCGGGCTCGTGGTCACCGCGGGCGAGCGGACCCTCGACGGCCTCGGCGCGCGCGTCCTCGAACTGCCCAGCATCGCGGCAGAAGGTCCCCTCCCGGTGACCGGCGAGCCGGGCAGCGAGCTGTACGTGCTCTTCACGTCAGGCTCGACCGGCGAGCCCAAGGGCGTGTCGCTCACCCACGAAGGCGTCGCCAGGGTGTGCACCGACCCCGCCTTCAGCGTCGAACCGGGCGACGTCGTGTCGCACCTCGCCGGCATCGGCTTCGACACCGGCGCCTTCGAGATCTGGCTGGCGCTGCTCAACGGCGCCACCCTCGTGGTCGGCCCCGCGGACGTGGCCGAGCGGATGGACGTCGGCAAGTTCCTGCGCCAGAACGACATCACCGCCTCGCTGCTCACCACCGGCCTGTTCCACCAGCTGGTCGAGACCTCGCCCGACGTGCTCGACGGCCTGCGCCTGCTCGTCGTGGGCGGTGACGCGCTGCAGGCCCAGCACGCCCGCACCGCCCGCGAGCGCCGGCCGGACCTGCGCATCGTGAACGCCTACGGGCCCACCGAAACCACGATGACGTGCACCATCCACACCCTCGAAGGAACCGTCGACGCGCAGGTGCCCATCGGCAGGCCGTTCGCGGGCATGAGGGCCTACGTGCTCGACACGTGGCTGCAGGTGCTGCCTCCTGGTGTGGCGGGCGAGCTGTTCGTCGGTGGACCCGGGGTGGCTCGCGGCTACGTCGGCCGTGCGGACCTCACCGCGGAACGATTCGTCCCCGACCCGACCAGGTCCGGCGAACGCCTGTACCGCACCGGCGACCGTGCCCGCTGGCGCGCGGACGGCACGCTGGAGTTCCTCGGCAGGGCCGACGACCAGGTCAAGATCCGGGGCTTCCGGGTCGAACCCGGCGAGGTCGAGGCACTGCTGACCGCTCACGAGGACGTGCGAGCAGCGGCGGTCGTGGCCACGACCGCGGTGACCGGAAAGCGCCTCGTGGCGTACGTGGTCACCGACAGGGACACCGGCGAGCTGCGTGCGTTCCTGCGGGAGCGGTTGCCCGACTACCTGGTGCCCTCGGCGTTCGTGGTCCTCGACGCCCTGCCCCTGACGGCCAACGGCAAACTCGACCGCCGCGCCCTGCCCGAACCAGCCGCACCGGCGACGGACGCGTACGTCGCTCCGCGCACCGACGCGGAACGGGCACTGGCCGCGATCTGGGCGACGTTGCTGGGCGCCGAACGCGTTGGCGTGCACGACAACTTCTTCGGCCTCGGCGGCGACTCCATCGCGAGCCTGCAGGTCGTGGCCCGTGCCCGTGCCGCGGGTCTCGGCCTCGCGGTGGCAGACCTGTTCACCCACCAGACGGTCGCGGAGCTGGCCGCCGTGACCACCACGCCGATGCTGCTGGAAGAGGGACCGGTCACCGGACCGGTGCCGCTGACACCCATCCAGCGGTGGTTCACCAAAGCCTCCATCGACGACCGGAACCACTGGAACTGGTCGGGACTCTTCGAACTGGCACCGGACGTCGACGCCGGAAAGCTCGCCGCCGCGCTCAACACCCTGGTGACCCACCACGACGCGCTGCGCACCCGCCTGCACCACGGTCCAGACGGCTGGCACCAGCACGTCGTCGACCCTGGCGAGGCGGTCGCGTTCACGGTCGTCCAGGGCGACGTCCAGCAGCACATGTCCGCGCTGCAACGCTCGCTGGACCTCGTCGGCGGTCCGCTCGTGGCGGCCGTCCTGTTCGACCGCGGCGAAGAACCAGCGTGGCTCGGCCTGGTCGTGCACCACCTGGTCGTCGACGGCGTGTCGTGGAACATCCTGCTGGAGGACCTCGACGCGGCGTACCACGGCGAACCCCTCCCGCCGAAGACGACGTCGTTCCGGCAGTGGGCCGAGTCCGTCGTGGCCTTCGCCGGCAGCGACGAGGTCCGCGCCGAGCTGCCGTACTGGACAACGCGTGCGGAGACCGCCTTCACGCTCCCGGTCGACGCCACCGGCGCCAACACCGAGGACTCCGCCGCCGTCGTCGAGGTCGCCGTCGACACCGCAGGGCTGCCGAACACCCGGGTTCTCGACGTGATCCTGGCCGCGCTGCTGCAGACGCTGGGGGAGTGGGCGGGCACCGACACGGTCGTCGTCGACCTCGAACACCACGGCCGGGAAAGCCTGGCGCCCGGCACCGACCTGTCCCGCACGGTCGGCTGGTTCACCTCGGTCTACCCCGTGGTCCTCCAGCACGACGACTTGGCAGACCACGCCGGAGTCGTCGAGGCCGTCGGGGAAAGCAGGCAATCCGTGCCACGCCACGGAGTCGGCTACGGCGCACTGCGTCACCTGACCGCCGACGACCCGGACGTGCGCCGCCTGCGCGCCGCACCCGATCG
This sequence comes from Lentzea atacamensis, assembly GCF_003269295.1. Classification (GTDB taxonomy): domain Bacteria; phylum Actinomycetota; class Actinomycetes; order Mycobacteriales; family Pseudonocardiaceae; genus Lentzea; species Lentzea atacamensis. Next base: position 592,133 of record NZ_QLTT01000003.1, read on the forward strand.
CCAGATCAACGTCAACTTCACGGGCGGGCTCGACTCCGCGAACGACGACGAGCCAGGCCTCATCGTCGACGAGCTACCAGGTGACCTGTGCGGTGCGAGCACCAGCGGGGGACTACGGCCGTACGCGCTGCACCTGGAGATCGAACGCACCGGCGAGGGCGAGCTCCTCGTCGAGTGGCACCACAGCACCAACCTCCACCGGACCGAGACCGTGCGGCGGATCGCCACCCGCTTCCGGCAGGCCGCGGAGGGCTTGATCGAACACCTGAACAGGAATTGAGGGAGGCATTCTTGTCCACGCACAAGCGCATCTACGACCTGTCGCCTGCAGAGGCGGCCGAGGTCGAGAACCTGACACTGCGCATCGCCAAGGAGTACTCGAGCCCGGAGGACGAGCAGCTGCTGCGCGACCTGCCGCTGCTCGCCACCGAGTTGCCCCTGGGCCAGCGTCGTTTCCTGCGCGACTTCGCGCTGGAGGACGAGCTCGGCTACTGCGTGGTCCGCGGTCACACCATCGACCACGAGCGCATCGGCCCCACGCCGCAGCACTGGCGTGGCCGGCCGATACCGACCCCGGAGTTCCCCGAGGAGATCCTCCTGCTGCTGCACGGATCTCTGCTCGGCGAGCCGTTCGGCTGGAAGACCCAGCAGGACGCCCGGCTCGTGCACGACATCTTCCCCATCAAGGGTTTCGAGACCGAGCAGATGGGGATCGGCAGCACCGACACGCTCACGCTGCACACCGAGGACGCGTTCCACCCGTGGCGTGCCGACTACCTGCTGCTGGAGTGCCTGCGCAACCCCGACGAGGTCGCGACGATCGTCTCCGAACCCGATCTGCGGTCGCTCGACCCCGAGCACCTCGAGATCCTGCACGAGGCGAACTTCCTGATCCGGCCGGACGACTCGCACCTGGCGAAGCACAACGTCACCAAGGGCGTCGACGCCGAGTTCTCCGAGATCGCCGAGATGAAGGCGGACGACAACCGCGTGGCCGTGCTCTACGGGTCACGCGAGCACCCGTACATCCGGATCGACCCGTACTTCATGGAGACGCCCAAGGACCCGGCCGCGCGCAGGGCCCTGGAGGCGGTCAGCGACCTCCTCGAATCGTCCTGTTTGGACGTCGCCCTGGAACCGGGCGACATCCTCGTCATCAACAACCACCGCCTCGCGCACGGCCGGCAGGCGTTCCAGGCGCGCTACGACGGCACCGACCGCTGGCTCAAGCGCGTCAGCATCACGACCGACCTGCGCAAGTCCCACGAGCGGCGCGCCTCGGCGACCGCACGCCTCATCTGACGGATACGGAACCCATGCCGAACCCGCTCCACAGCCTCCCGCCCACCGCCAAGGGCATCCTCGCCGTCCTCCGAGTCCTGCCACGGGTCAGCCGGCCGCGCACGGCGCTCCTGGCGGGCGGGGTGGTGGTGGGCGCTGTTCTGCCCATCGGGATCGCGGTCCTCACCGGCCTGCTCATCGGTGCCATTCCCGGCGCGGCGCGCGACGGTGCGGACTCGCCCGCCGCCGACCGGGTGGGCACCCTGCTGGTCGCCGTCGCGATCGCGATCTTCGTCGAGCGCCTGACGTCCCCGCTGCTGCGGGCGGCGGTGTCCACGCTCGGCCGCGACGTCGACCGGTACCTGCAGGAGGTCGTGCTGGGCGCGCTGGCCCGGCCGAGGGGCATCGCCCATCTCGAAGACCCGGACGTGATCGACGAGGTCCGCATCGTGCGCGGCCTCGGTATGAGCGCCTACCGGCCCGGCCAGACCGTGGAGGCCCTGCCAGAGGTGCTCACGTCGTGGCTGCGGGCCGTCGGCTCAGCGGCCGTGCTCACCTGGTTCCACTGGTGGCTCGGCCTGCTGTGGCTGGTGGTCTGGCCGATCATCGTCTACCGGATGCAGCGCGACTACCTGCGGGTCGGCGAGGAGGGCTACGGGCAGAGCGCCCAGCTCCGCCAGGCCGAGTACGTCCGGGACCTGGCGCTGGATCCACCGCCGGCCAAGGAGATACGGCTCTGGGGCGTCCTCGACTGGCTCATCACCCGCTTCGACACGTTGTGGCAGGCCGGAATCGGACCGATCCGCCGGGCCCGCCGCCCGCGGCCCGGCATGGTGCTCGGCTCGGCGTCCGCGATCCTGGCCATCAACGTCCTGTCGTACGCACTGCTGGCTTATGCCGCGGTGCAGGGCGACCTGACGCTCGCCGCTCTCGCCGTGTTCGTCGAGGCACTGGCCAACGCCAACGACTACGCCGTCGGCGACGAGCACCTGTACCTGTCGCACGCCGCAGTCACCGTGCCGAAGGTGCTGTCCCTGGAGAAGCGCCTGGCCGACAGCTCGCCGCCGGAGTCCGGCCTCCCGGTCGACGAGGGTGTTCCCGCGCAGGAGATCCGCTACGAAGGTGTGTCGTTCCGCTATCCCGGTACCGAGCGGGACGTCCTCACGGGCCTGGATCTCGTCATCCCCGCCGGGCAGTCGCTGGCGATCGTCGGTGACAACGGCGCGGGAAAGACCTCGCTGGTGAAGCTGCTCGCCGGTTTCTACGAACCCACCGGGGGCAAGATCACCGTCGACGGCGCCGACCTCGCCGCGCTCGATCCCGAGGCGTGGCGAACGCGGGTGGCGGTGCTGTTCCAGGACTTCACCCGCTACCACCTGCCGGTGCGCGACAACATCGGCCTCGGCGCGCCCGAGCACGCCGGCGACGAGGACATGCTGCGCCGCGCAGCCGAACGGGCCGGGATCGGTGACCTGATCGAGTCGCTGCCGAACGGCTGGGACACCGTGCTGTCGCAGGCCTACACCGATGGCGTCGACCTCTCCGGCGGGCAGTGGCAGCGGGTCGCACTGGCCCGCGCGATGTTCGCCGTCGAGGCGGGAGCCAAGGTCCTCGTGCTCGACGAGCCCGCGGCGGCACTCGACGTGCGGGCGGAAGCCGAGTTGTACGAACGGTTCCTGGAGCTCACCGAAGGGCTCACCACGATCCTCATCTCGCACCGCTTCTCCACCGTGCGGCGCGCCGACCGGATCGTGGTCGTGTCGGACGGCCGCGTGATCGAGGCCGGTGACCACGACGAGCTGATCGCCCGCGACGGCCGCTACGCCCACCTGTTCCGTCTGCAGGCGGAACGCTTCCAGCCCGCGGGGGGACTCGATGCGTGACACCTGGCGGGCCTTCGTCACCACCATCAGCTTCGGGTTCCGCGCGGCGCGCTGGTACGCGGTCTTCCAGATCGCCACCGAGATCGCGCTCGCGCTCACCGGACCCCTGATCGCCTACGGCGCCGGCGTTCTCGTCGACGCCGCCGGTGCGGGCGACCTGCGCACGGCGCTCACGGCCGGGCTCGGCATCGCCGCCGCCACCGGGCTGCTCATCGTCGCCCTGTACTACAACGCCCACTGCGTGTTCGCGGTGCTCGAACGCACCCAGGCGTTGTCGGACCGGACGCTGATGAAACTGCTCGGCGGGATCGACAGCCTCGCCCCGCACGAGAACCCCGAGTACCTCGACCAGATCCAGCTGTTGCGCGAGGAACGCGAGAGCCTCGCCGAGATGACCAACGCCACGGCCGGTCTGGTCAGCGCGCTCGTCGGCTTCGGCACCACCGCGGTGCTGCTCGCCGGTGTCCATCCCGCGCTGATCTCGCTGGCACTGCTGGCGTTCGTCTCGCTGTGGATCACCAGCAGGGCCAACGACCTCGCCGTCGACGCCCAGGAGGACACGGGCGAGACCGAACGGCTGCGCCGCCACCTGTTCGACATCGGCACGACCGCCGGTGCGGGCAAGGAGCTGCGCGTCTTCGGGCTCACCCGCGAGCTGGTCCGCCGTCACCACAAGGTTTCCGACGAGGTGCTGGACACCCGCAACCGCGCGGCGTGGCGCGGCGCCGGGCTCAAGGGCATCGACGGGGCGATCAACGCGGCCGGGTTCTTCGGCGCCATCGCACTGGTCGTGTGGCTCGCCGTCCAGGGCAGGGCCACGCCCGGCGACGTCGTCATGGTCGTCGGTCTGACCATCGAGATGGCCGCGGTCGTCGCCACGTCGGTCGGCTACAGCGGCGACTTCCTGTGGTGCCTCAAGCAAGCCCGCCGCTTCGTCTGGCTCGAGCGCTTCGCCGCCAGCGCCGGCAAGCGCCCGGACGAGCCTGCCACCCCGCCCGCGTCGCTGAGCCGCGGCATCGACCTCGTCGACGTCACCTACCGCTACCCGGGCAGTGAGCGCACCGTCCTCGACGGTGTCTCCATGCACCTGCCCGCCGGGTCCGTGGTGGCGCTGGTGGGCGAGAACGGCGCGGGCAAGTCCACCCTCGTGAAGCTGCTGTGCGACTTCTACGAGCCGGACGGCGGCGAGATCCTGGTCGACGGCGTGGACCTGCGCCGCATCCCGACCCGCGACTGGCGGACCCGGCTCACCGGTGCGTTCCAGGACTTCGTGGAGCTGCAGCTGGCGGCCCGCGAGGCCGTCGGCGTGGCCGACACCACCAAGATCGACGACGACGCCGCCCTGCACGGGGCGCTGGAGCGGGCCGGCGCCACCACCGTCGTCACCGGCCTGCCCCGCGGCCTCGACACCGGGCTGGGCCGCGCGTGGGACGGCGGCGTCGAGCTCTCCGGAGGCCAGTGGCAGAAGCTGGCACTCGCCCGCGGCCTGCTGCGCACCGACCCGCTGCTCGCGGTGTTCGACGAGCCCACGGCCGCGCTCGACCCGCAGACCGAGCACGCGTTGTTCGAGCGTTTCGCCAACGCCGCCAAGGCAGGGCGGTCGAGGGGAACGGTGACTCTTCTCGTGTCGCACCGGTTCTCCACCGTGCGCATGGCCGACCTGATCGTCGTTCTCGACGGCGGCCGCATCCGCGAGATGGGCAGCCACGAGCACCTCATGGCCCACCCCGACCTCTACGCCGAGCTGTACGAGCTGCAGTCCTCGTCCTACCGATGAAAGGTGCCTTCCCCATGAAGTTCGAACCAGCGCCCCTCGAGGACTGGATGCGTCTGTACTACTTCGCTGTCGACGACGACATAGGCAGCAGCGGCGTCGAGGACTACTCGCTCGCCGAACTGCGGGCCATGCTCGGCATCGGCACCGACGAGCTCGACGCCGTGGTGTTCCGCGACAGCACGTCGTTCGGCGGCGAGGAGGTGCGCACCGCCATCGCCGAACAGTGGGGGACCGGCGACCCGGACCGGGTCATGGTCACGCACGGCGGCAGCGAGGCGATCTACCTCGTGCTCAGCACGCTGCTCGACCCCGCCGACGCCGTCGTCGTCACCGAGCCGACCTACCACACGCACACGTCGATCGCCCGCACCATGGGCTGCGAGCTGCGCGTGTGGCCGTTGCGGCCGGAGAACGGCTTCCGTCCCGACCTCGCCGACCTGCGCGCCGTCATCGACGGCGTCAAGGCCGTCGTCGTGAACTTCCCGCACAACCCGACCGGCGCGTCGCTCACCCCGGCTCAGCGCGACGAACTGGTCGCGATGTGCGCGGAAGCCGGCGCGTATCTGGTGTGGGACCAGGCTTTCCGGGAGATGGTCGTCGAGGGCGAGCCGCTGGCCGATCCCGTGCACGACTACGAGAAGGCCATCTCCATCGGCACCCTGTCCAAGGGCTACGGCCTGCCGGGGCTGCGGGTCGGCTGGGCCATCGCGCCGCACGACGTCCTGCGCGGCACCCTCGACCTGCGCGACCGCATGACGCTGCACCTCTCGCCCCTGGTCGAGCTGCTCGCCACCCGCGTCGCCAGGCACGCCGGCCTCCTGGTCGGCCCGCGCATGGACCAGGCCCGCCGCAACCTTGGCCTGCTGCGCCAGTGGGCCGCCGACCACGCGGAGCTGGTGCACCTGCCGGAGCCGATGGGCGGCGTCACCACGTTCCCGCAACTGCTCGGCCACACCGACACCACCGGCTTCTGCCACGACCTGGCGCGCGAGCACCGCACGCTCCTCGTCCCGGGGTCGTGCTTCGGTGACCCGACGCGCGTCCGGCTGGGTTACGGCGGTCCCACCTCCTCGTTCACCCGAGGCCTCGAAACGCTCGCACTCATGGGGGAGAACGCCCATGTTCAGAATTGAACTGTCCACATCAGACATCGCAGAGGCAGGGGCACTGGTCGCCGCGCTGGCCGAGCGGTACCGCTCGGTCGAGGACCCGGCCTTCGTGCGCGAGGCCACCGTCATCGCCCACGAGCTGCCCCGCGCCCTGCGCACGGGTCTGACCGAGTTCCGCCTCACCGAGCCGCACCCGCTGTGCGTCGTCGGCGGCTACCCGATCGACGACGACCGCATCGGACCCACCCCGGCGCACTGGAAGGACTGCGGCGGCGAGGGCAGGCCCACGCTGCCGGAAGACCTGTTCTTCTACCTGTGCGCGTCGCTGCTGGGCGACCCCATCGCCTGGTCCACCCAGCAGGACGGCCGGCTGCTGCACGACGTGTTCCCCATCAAGGAACACCAGTACGAGCAGCTCGGCTCCGGCAGCGAGGAACTGCTCACCTGGCACATCGAGGACGCCTTCCACCCGATGCGCACCGACTACGTCGGCCTGATGTGCCTGCGCAACCCCGACGGCGTCAACACCACCTACGGCTCGCTCGAAGGCATCGACCTCCCGGCCGACACGGTCGAGGTGCTGCGCCAGGAGCGCTTCCCGATCAGGCCGGACCGCTCCCACCTCGCCGCCAACCGCCAGAACGACGACGGCGACGAGCAACTGCGCCGCCTGCGCGACCGCAGCTACGAGTGGATCTCCCGGCTGGACGCCGACCCCGATCCCATCGCCGTCCTCTTCGGCCCGCAGGAGGACCCGTACCTGCGCCTGGACCCGTACTTCATGGAGGTCCCCGCGTCGGACCCGGAAGCCGCCGCCGCGCTGGACACGATCGTCAAGGCGATCGACGCCAACATCGCGGGTTACGCCCTGAAGCCCGGCGAGGTCCTGTTCCTGGACAACTACCGCGGCACGCACGGCCGCGAGCCCTTCACCGCCCGCTTCGACGGCACCGACCGCTGGCTCACCCGCCTGAACATCGCCCGCGACCTCCGCAAGTCCCGCGCCCACCGCCGCAGTGCGGACGCCCGCACCATCTACTGACAGGAGTCTCCGATGCGCACCAGCCCGTTCGACGACGAGGACGGCCGCTTCTACGTGGTGGTCAACGACGAGGGCCAGCACGCCCTGTGGCCGGCGACGCTGGCCACCGTGCCCGACGGCTGGACCGTGGTCCACGGCGAGGACACCCGCCAGGCTTGCCTCGACTACGTGAACCAGCACTGGACCGACATGCGCCCGCGCAGCGTCCGCGAGCAGCTCGACCGCCAGGCGGCGGGGCGCTGACGACGCGGCATCCCGTGTTGTCCCGACGATCGCGAGGCCACTGTCATCCACAGTGGCTTCGTCCTCTGCCGGGCCAAGACCGGACACAAAGGACATGAATTCCGAAGAACCAAGGATGTCCCTGGTAAAGAACTCAAGCGCTTCTGACGCGCACCTGACTATCTAAATTGGACCGCACGTCCAACAAAGGACGAATTTTCCCGGCAGGGAGCGACATCCCGGCGCACCCTGCTGCAGGGACTTGCACCGAGTGGCCTGTCCGTGGCCGCCGTCTCCTGCGGCGTCGCCGCGGGTGGGCAGACGAGCGCGCCGGCCGTGCCCGTACCGGTGCCGGGGCCGTCGATTCGGACGGGGCGTTGCAGCGGCTTCTGGCGGGCAACGACAGGCTGCTCGCCAACAAGACGCTGCACGCCCAGAGCCTCGAGAGCATCCGTCAGCACGCGGAAAGCCAGGCGCCCTACGCCCAGGTGTTCGGGTGCGCGGACTCGCGGGTGCCGGTCGAGGCCATCTTCGACGAGGACTTCGGCGACGTCTTCGTCACGCGCACGGCCGGAAACGTCCTGTCGGAGCCCACGATCGGCACGATCGAATACGGGGTCGCGGCACTCAAGACGCCGCTGATCGTGGTGCTCGGCCACCAGAACTGCGGTGCGGTGAAAGCGGCCGTGGACGCCATGAAGGACCCGAGCAAGACCCCGGCGGGCGCACTCGGGGCCCTCGTGTCCGCACTCGTGCCGGCGGCGCGGGAGGTGGAGGACCGGGGTGCCGACATCTACTCGGCGGCCCTGGAAGCGCACATCCGCAAGACCGTCGAGACGTTGCAGACCAGCCCGGTCGTCAGTTCCGCCGTCGCCGCCGGCACCCTGCGCGTCGTCGGTGCCTCCTACGACCTGGCCACCGCCAAGGTCACGCTCTATCGGTGAGAACTCTCGTCAGCGTTGCCGGACCCAGCCGCCGTCGTTCTCGTCGTCGGTGCCGAGCAGCACGTCGCCGTCGCGCAGGAGGGCCACCGCCTCGATCTTGCGGCCGTCGAACGTGCCGAGCAGGCGCGGCCGGCGGGCCAGGTCGACACCGACGGTGTCCTTGCGCGGTGCCAGCCTGCCGATCTCGCGCAGTGACGACGAGAACGGGCCGTTGTCGCCGGGGTCGACCGCGGAGGACACGAGCAGGGAGCCGTCCGGTGCGATCGCGATGTCCGAGGCGTGCCGGACGGTCTCCTCGTGTGCGCCGGTGTCGTACTCGACGGTGGTGACCGGCCCGAACCTGTGGTCCTGCAACGAGAAGTACGCCGAGTAGAGGGTGGTCGGCCGGAGGCCCGCACCGCGGTCGGCCCACACCGCGGCGAGCCGGGAGCCGACGGCCTTCAGCGCGAAGCTCTCCATGTTGTCCTGCGGGTCGTGCGGAGGCAGGTCGAACGCGGCGACGACCGTGACGACGTCTGCCCGCACCCGCACGTGGAAGGCACGGCCGCCGCTGGTCACCGCGACGTACTCGCCGGGACGGTTCGGCACGCGGGTGACCGCTTCGAGGTCCACCGGGGTCTCGCCCTGCCAGGTCATCGGCCGGACCGCGGTGACGCGCCCGTCGTCGAGGACGATCCTGCGGGTGCGTTCCTGTCCCGGCTTCTTGTTGTCGATGACCGAGAGCGCCTCGACGTGGTCGCCGCGGCTGGTGAGCACGGCGAGGCCGCTCACGCCCTCGGTGATGCCGGTGCCGACCCGTTGCCACTGGTCGGTGTGTGCGTAGGAGGGCGACGGTGCGAGGGCCGCTGTGACGGCGAGCAGGGTCGCGGCCAGCAGAGATCGAGACGACATGTGCTCAACGTGGCACAGGACCCCAGGCGGGCCAACGCGATGAGCAGTGGTTTGCCTGAACGGTCAGACCTGCGGCTAGGAGCAGGAAACGCCGACCGGGGGCGCGGCAACCGGTTCCGGCTGCTGCCGTTCAGCGCGCACCGAGGCGATGCCGGCGAGGATCAGCAGGCCGCCGACGAGCTGCCACGGGCTGAGTCGCTGACCCAGCAGGAGCCAGGCGAACAGGGAGGCGGAGACGACCTCCAGCAAGGCGATGAACGACGCGAGACGCGACCCGAGGATCCCGGACGCGGTGATGCCGGACGCGTAGGCCAGCGCCGTGCCGATGACCGCGACGACGAGCAGCGGCACCCACCAGGCCGTGATGGTGCCGAGCAGCGGCAGGTCGTCGAACGTGGCGGTGACCGGGAGCAGGCCCGTCGCACCGACGAGCGCGAGGACGGGTGCGGCCAGCAGCAGGCCCGTGCCGGCGAGCGCGACCGGAGGAAGGCCCTCGTTGGGGCGCGCGGCGATCACGAAGTACACGGAGCACCCGATGGCGGCGCCGAAAGCGAAGGCCAGGCCGATCGGGTCGACGGCCTGGATCGCGCCGGGCCCGATCACGAGCACGAGGCCTCCGACCGCGAGCGCGGAGCCGAACAGGACGACGGGCGCGGGCGTGCGTCGGGTGACCGCCCAGGTGAACCCGACCAGGATGATGGGCGCGAGGAACTCGATGAGCAGCGCGGTCGCCACCGGGATGCGCTGGATGGCGGCGAAGTAGAAGACCTGGGTGATCGCCACGCCGACCAGCCCCATGCCGAGCACGGGCCATCTGGCCCGCAGCAGCAGGTCCCACTTGCCGCGCAGGGACACCACGACGAACGGGAGGAGCACGAGCCCGGCCGTCAGCGCACGGGCCGTGACGGCGGCGGTCGGCGACCAGCCGGCGTCGAGGAGCGGTTTGACGAACGCCCCGGAGGTGCCGAAGGAGATGAACGAGATCGCTGCCGCGATCAGGCCGGTGGACTTCGACCCAATCCCCATCCTTGCCTCCCGGTCCGGAGCCATGTCATGGCCTAACCTGATTGACACCCCTGACGGTAGGCCGGTCCACGTAAGGAGTCAATTTGCGTTTTGCCCCTGACACGGAGGAGTCGCTCGCCTTCGTCGTGGTCCTGTGCAACACCGATCCGTCGGCGTCGCGCAGCGGCGAGGACGAGCTGGCCACGGTCGATCAGCTGAAAGCTCTGTTGGACCACTACCCGTTCACGGGCCGCATCGACCACGACGAGGCCGAACTGCGCGACGTCCACCGCACGCGCGCGCTGCTCAGGCATGTGTGGACCCTCGATCGCGACGATGCCGTCGAAGCCGTCAACAAGATGCTCCGCGACGCGAAAGCACTCCCGTACCTCGTGCGGCACGACGACCTCGACTGGCACATGCACGCCACCGAACCCGACTCCCCGCTCGCCGAACGGATCCGGGTGGAGGCCGCGCTCGCCCTCATCGACGTGATCCGGATGAACGAGATGGACCGCCTGCGGATCTGCGCGGCCGACGACTGCGAGGGCCTCCTGCTGGACCTGTCCCGCAACGGTCTCAAGCGGTTCTGCAGCGTGCGGTGCGGCAACCGGATGAACATGATCGCGTTCCGGGAACGGCGCGCGGAAACGTAATCTCCGGTAACGCACCTGAACCTGGCTGCGACACAGGGCATGACCGTCACCACGGCTGGACCTGGAGTGCTTGCATGACTGCTGACACCGGTCGCCGAGCGTGGCTCGCGGCCGGCGTCGTGTTCTTCTCCGGCTTCGGAGCGCTCCAGATCGCGTCACTGGCGGGGCTGGGCGACGACTCGCTGCCCGGCTTGCACACGTTTCGCTCCGCCACCGTCGGCGACGGGATCCTGCTGCCGTTGCTCGCCTTCTGCCTGGTCCGGTCGTCACCGCAGATCCGGACGTGGCGGCGCGCTGAGCGATGGGCCGTGGCGACCGCCGGTGTGCTTGGTCTGCTGGGCGGCGCGGCCACGCAGATCTCCTGGCTCGCGAACCCGGATCCACGGCTCAACTGGACACTCCCCGCTCCCGGTACCTTCAACGCGGCCGGCTGGTACCACGCCGCGTTTCTGACGGGCGCCTGCGGCTTTTTCGCCGCTGCCACAACGGCTGCGATCGTGACGCTCCGGCGCCGCGCCCATCTCGTTCGATCACCTCGCGTCGTCGCGGTGCTGGGCCTGACGTTCACCTTCGTGGCGTTGCTCGCCGAGGACAACGCCGGCCGTGGCTCGGCACTGGCCGCCGTCACCGTCGCCGTGGGCACGCTCGCGGTCACGGCGGTGGCGGTACTGGTGTGGGCGACCGGCGTGGGTTCGTGGCGCTGGTGTGTCGCCGCGACCGTGGTGGCCGCTGTTCCGGCTGTGTCGTTGTCGTTGCTGTTTCTGCCTGGCAGCTCGAACAGCGGGGTAGCGGTGATGTGCGCGGTGTGCGCCGCACTGGGTGGGGCTTTCGTGGCCAGCGTCCACGACGTGAGGACCGCCGAAGCGAGGACCGTCGTCGTGGCGTGTGCCGCGGTGACCGCGGCCGGTCCTGTCGCGGCGGTCTCGGCATCGCCCTCCGTGACGATTCCGGCGCTGGCCTCGGGTTGTCTGCTGGCGCTGGCGGTCGTCACGGTGGAAGTGAGACTGCTCGGCGCGATGTGGAGGCGGCGGGAGGTGACGCTGTGGAGGGTGCTCTGGGCCTCTGTGGCCGCGGCACCGATCACGCTGCTCGGCCTCGCCTCGAGGTACTTCGCGCAGGAACCCAGGCTGGTGAACCCTTACGCCGCTGTTGCGGGCGTCGTCGCCGCTCTGTTGTTCCTGGCCGTGTCCGCGCTCGCGGTGCGGATGACCTTCGACGAGGTTGTTGCGGCAGAGGAGAAGAACGTGCCCCAGGGCGAGCTGGGGGCGCTCAAGTGGAGGGCTTACCTGGCGATCATCGCTATGTACACCGGTGCGTTGATCAGCTGTGCGGCCTCTTTGGTCGGAACCTCCACCCCGGACAAGTGGATCGCCGGATCGCACGCCGGCCTCACCTCGCTCGCGGTACCAGCCCTCCTGCTGGCGGCGGGTCTCGTCGTGATGCTGCTGGTGCCGGCCGCGGGAGTGGTGGCTCCGGTGAGCTGCCTCGCCTGGACCGTTGTCATGGCTCTCGCTCTTGCCGATGGTTATGGAGACACGAAGCAGCTCGTGCTGTCGGTCGTCATCGCGGTCGTGGCAGCACTGTTCGTGTGGGAAGGCCTGGTCAGCAACGTCGGCTACCTGCACAACACCCCGGTTGACCTCCGCCTGGTCGCGGTGGCCGCCTGTGCCGCGCTGGCGGTCGGGTCGACGGTCGCCTGGATGACCGGTCCGGCGCTGTGGTCGGCGTCGGAGGTCGTGTCACTGCCTGTTTCGTTCGCGGGACTCGCACTTGGTGTCGCAGCCTGCATCAGCCTGCCGTGGTGCGCGGCTCGGACGTTGCCGGGCGCGAGACCCGCGCGTAGCTACACGCTCGCAGGTCCGCTCGGGGGAACGCTGCAGGACTGCTTCATCGCGATCCTGCTGTGCGTCAGCGTCGCCTGGGCGCCGAACATGTACATGGCGCACCTGGCCGACGCTGCGTCGTGGTGGAGCACGGTCCTGCCGTTTCTCGCGCTCCTGTCGGCGGCCTACGTGTACGTCATGAAGAACAACATCGGGCACGTCCAACGGGAACGGCGCCGAGTCGCCGGCCTTGCGGGAGACGCGCCCGTGCCCGCGGACCAGCAACGGGCCCTGAAGGGGCTCGCCACACATGTCCGCAGGCAGAACGTGCTCGCTCTCGTGGCGTTGGTCCCGCTCGGCTTCTTCCTGCTGTTCAACGAGATCACCGGGTTCGACCGGAACGGGTTGAAGCAGATCCTCGCGGTCGGGGCCGATCAGCCTCACTCGTAGTTCGCCCAGGCCCAGAGCGGCGTGTGATCGGACCGGAGGGCGTAGGTCGTATCGCCGTAATAGCCGGTGAAGTCGTAGCGAGAAAGAAAGATGTAGTCGATTTTACCGGTGGGCTTCCAGTCGTTGGCACGGTAGCCGCACGGCCAGTGGATGCATCCGCCGGTGTACTCGTTGTAGCCGGATCCAGCGCCGCCGCCGGTGCGAGAAAATCCGTTGGTGTCCGCCTCGTTGAAGATTCCGCTGCCACCGGAGTGCTCTGGACTGTACATCGGGTTCAGCTTGCTGTCCGTGGGTTCGACGTTGAAGTCGCCTCCGATCAGCACGTGATTGCCCGACCACATCTCCCGGCCGCGAGCGGCGACAAAAGCGATCTGCTGAGCCTGCACGTCACTGTGGTAGTCGATGTGTGTGGAGCAGGCGATCAGTGGTTGCGAGCCACCCCCTGTGTCCGCCGTGCGTATGCACACCATCTTGCGTTGCTCGTAACCGCCGGGGAGGGTCCAGGCGTTGTGGAAGGTGTAATCGGCAGTGCGAACCAGGACCGCGATCCCGTAGTCCTGACCATTTTTGCACGCCCCTGGAACCGTCACCTCGAACCGGCCGTAGTAAGGGGTGAGGGTGGAGAACATGTGGTTGTACTGGTTTCTGCAGACCTCGTTGAGCGTCACCGCAAAGGGCTGCGGACTGCTGCCGTTGATGGAGTTGATCACGTCATCGGCCACGTTGAGGTCGCCGCCCATGCACTTGCTTCCACACATGTTGAAGTGAAGGTACTTGTGCAGGACCGGCGCGGCGGCAGAAGTTTCGACCGGCAAAGGCCCTGCGGACGCGGCAGTGGTCGCCCCGGTGATCAATGAGGCTCCGGCCACGGCGGCCACGCACAAGCGAAAGATTTTTCGGGCAATCAAGGTTCATCCCCCTCGAGTCATACCGGCCGACGAAAGCTGGAAGTGCCGCAGCACGAGTAAGACTTGTGGCGCTTGCGCTCGGCAAGGTATTGCGTTGAGGTGCAATAGCTTTTTCGGGCGCCGCGAGCGCTGTTAGCTTCCCGCGCCATGGGTTCGAGAAGCTTCAGCAAGATCATCAGCCGGGTCGCGGCCACCGCCGTGGTCGCGCTCTCCGCGGCCATCCTGCACACGCCCGCGGCCGGTGCCGCCGAGCAGGAGTTCATCTACTCGGGACAGGACTACGGGTACGCCGGGGCGACGTTCGACTGGACCGGGCCCAGCTCGGTGGGGAACATCGACCTGATCGTGTCCGACTGGGGCTGTGACGCCAAACCGGTCTACGCGTACTTCCTGTTCTACAACGGGTCGATGCGTCCCGACACGACGCCGACGCGCCGGTACGACTACTCCGGCTGCGACAAGGAGGACAACACGAAGTACAACAACCTGACGTGGTCGATCAGCGGCGACTCGATCACGTACATGGGCGTCGTGGTCTGCCGTGACGCGTCGAACGGTCCGTGCAAGGTGGGTGGGCTTTCGGGGCGCAACCCTCACGCGCCAAGGTGAGCGAGCGCGGGTGGTCGCCACGACCACCCGCGCCCTTCAGCTCAGACCTGGCAGGGCGAGCCGCCGGGGTGGCCGGGCTTGGCCTCCACGTTGGCCTTGGCCTCACCGATCACGACGTCGGTCAGCGGAGTGTCCACCACGACCGCCTGCTGCACGACGCTGGTCGCCGTGGTCGTGGTGCTGTTCAGCCGCAGCGACCCGATCAGCAGCGGGATGGTCAGGGGAGCGCTGCCCACGGTCACCGTCAACCCGTTGATCTTCAGGCTGGCGATGGTCGACGAGCCCGCGAACTGCGGCACCAGGCCGCCGGGGCCCGGCACACAGGTGACCGAGGCGTTCGACTCGATCACGCCGAGCTCGATCGTCAGCAGGCCGCTGGTCACGCGGGTCTGTTCGATGCGCGCCCGTGCGGTGGCGAGGTCGGTCGTCGCGGGCGGGGTGCCGGTCAGGTCGTCCGGCGTCTGGTCGGTCCGTGCGTCGAGGGTGTTCGCCCGCACGGTCAGAATGCCGGCGTTCAGCTGGACGTTCGCGAGCGTCTCGTGGTCGTCCACGCACGGCACGTCCTGCGGGTTCGCCCTCGTCGAGATGATGCCCGCGAGGTTGAGCGCGGTGGCCTGGCAGGAGAACACGCCGGTGCGTTCCGCGGTCCGGATCCTCAGGTCGGACAGCACCGGGCTGTCGCCCGTCGCGTTGGCGGTGAGGGTGGCTCTCACTTCGATGTAGCGACCGGTCTGCGCGAAGGTCACCCCGTTCGCCACCGCGGTGAACGGCTGGCCGGCGAGTCCGGCCTCGGTGTTCGACGTGCGCGCCTCCACGGTGATGGAGGTGCCCGGCGGCACGCTGCCCTGCGCCTCGGTGTTCCAGGTGACGGTGCCCCACGTCTGGTTGGCGTGGCCGCCGTCCTGCACGACCGTCCAGGTGCCCTGCGGTGCGGTGATCTCACCCAGCACCGACCCGGTCATGTCGCTGTAGTTGTACGGACCGGCACCCGCACCCAGGTCGACGGTGAGGTCGACCTCGCCGACGCGGTGGCCGCCGCCGCCGACCGGACCGGCGTCGGGGTCGATGCGCTGGGCGTTGTTGGTGCTGATGTTGGTCACCCACACCTTGCCGTTGCTGTCGATGGCGACGCCCGTCGGGCCGACGCCGCCGGGCAGCGGCACGTTGCCGACGTACGTGCCGTCGGTTCGCAGGTGGCCGACGGTCGTCGCGCCGCTCAGCGAGTGGGCGACCCAGACGTTGCCGTCGCCGTCGACCGCGACGCCCTGCGCGTTCTGGCTGCCGTGGGCGAACGCGCCGAGCAGGGTGCCGTCGGGTGCGAGCTTGGCGACCCGGTTGCCGGAGAAGTTGGTGTGCCAGATCTCGCCGGTGACCGGGTCCATCCCGAGGCCGTAGTCACCGTGCGTCGCGTTGAGGCACGCGTGGGTGGCGGTGGCCGGGTCGTAGCGCAGCAGGCCGAAGTTGCGGGCGGACCACAGCGTGCCGGCCTTGTCGATCAGGCCGCCGTAGCCGCCGCAGCCGACGTTGAACTGCGTGCCGGTGGGCTGGCCGGTTGCGTCGAGCAGCTCGTGGTCGAGGTCCTGGCCACCGGTCCACAGCCGGTTCTGGGCGTCGACGGCGACCGTGCGGGTGTTGCTGCCGGTCACTCTCGCGTAGTTGATCACGCACTCGTCCGCGGCGGTCGTGACGCCGCCGTTGTCGTCGGCGCCGCCCGCGTTCGTCCACGGGCGGATGTCGCCGAGACCGCGGCTCGTGGCGATCAGCCCGTCCTGGTTGCGGTCCTCGCACCTGTTGTAGGCGAAGGGACCTTTGAGGAAGTCACCGGCGGGGTTCGGCGTGCCGTCGGCGTTGACACGGGTGCCGCCCTGGATCACGGCGATCCGGGTGACCGAGCCGCGTCCGCCCACGCCCTCGTCCCGGTTGGACAGCCACGTGCTGCCGAACTTGTCCACGGTGGTGCGGGACGGGTTGCGGCCACGCCCGTTCGGCGCGGACACCCATTCGCCGACGATCTGGCCGGTGTTGACGTCGATGCGCACCATCGTGCCGCGGGCAGAGGCCGCGACGTTGACGTACGGGAAGAACACCGTCGAACGGTTGAGCTGGAGCTGGTCGTTGTTCGGCGCGTCGTGGTTGACGTCCTGCAAGGTGCCGCGGTCGAAATCCGCGTCGAGCGTGTAGAGGACGTCGGTGCCCGGCGTCGGCGCGGCCGAGGCCGGTGCGGCCAGCCCTCCGAGCAGGACCAGCGACGTGGCGGTCGCGAGTATCGGTCTGACACGGTGCCGTAAATGACTCATGGCGGCTCCAATTCGGATGAGTGATCGTCCAGACCGAATGGAGTCGGCAAACCGACATCGGCGTTACCGGCATTGTCTGATGCCACTTGACATGTAATTGAAAATGTCGACGACAATTCACTCCGGTGCCGACGCATTTCGTGCGGGTGGCCCAGCGCGAGAGCCACCGGTGGTTGGTTCAGGCCGTTGTGGTGCTGCGCCGGTCGGGACCGCTGGCGGCCGATCTGGTGGTGTTCACAATTCGCGCGCTACCGCGGTTTTCGCCGCCCGCCAGGTGCCCGGTGAGGAGCCGGTGGCGCGCTTGAACGCCCGGCTGAACGCCTCCTCCGCGTCGTAACCGACGCGCCGCGCGATCACCGCGACACCGTGGTCTGTCGTCGCGAGCAGCCCGGTCGCGAGGTGCATCCGCCAGTCGGTGAGATACCGGATCGGCGATCGGCCGAGCACTTTGCGGAACCGTTCGTCCAGAAGGGATCTCGACACCGCGGCGCTGGACGCGAGCTCCGCCACCGTCCACTTGTGCCCGGGGCGCGCGTGAAGCTGGGCCAGCGCGGGCGCCAGCACCGGATCGCGGATGGCGGCGATCCAGCCGTTGTCCGCCGCGGGCGCCGACGCCAGGTGCAGGCGGACCGCCTCGACGAGCAGCAGCTCCGGCAGCTGGGTCGGGATCGACCCGGTGGGCAGGGAGTTCTCGCTGACCGCCACCGCGTAGTCGATGCTCGACCGCACCCACTGCGCCATCGGCCCCTCCGGCGGCCGCACCACGAACACCGGCGGGAACGCCCGCAGGCCGGGATCGAACAACGGATCGCCGGAGTGCAGGTAACCGCAGACGATGTCCGTGCGATCCCCGCCCTCCCCGTGCCGCACGATCGGCAACGAGTCCCACGGCGGCGGCTCGAACAGCGTCTCGATCGGCACCACCTCGGCCTCCTGCAGGCCACCCATCTCGTGCTGGTCGCCGTACGGCAGCACGATCACGTCGCCGCGGTCCGCCCAGCGCCGCTCACCACCGTGCGGGGAGACCCAGCAACGGCCGGCGGCGACGATGTGAAAGATGATCAGGCGCCGCGCTCCGGGATGCAGAGTCTCCGCCATCCCCTCCGGCGTGAGGGAGCGGTACGCCCAGCACTCGGTGAACTCGGAGCGGAAGAAGATCGCGCCTTCGAGGCTCAGCCGGTCCAGCGCCGCGGCGAGTGCGGTGTTTCGGTCAGGATCGGCGGTGCCGCGATCATGGCCTGTCTGCGGTTCGGGCATGAGCATTGTTCCGTCCGACTCATCCCCCGAGGAGACGAGAATTATGCCCAAGTTCGTCATCGAGCGCACGCTGCCCGGCGCCGGCAAGCTCACCGCGGAAGAGCTGCGGGCGATCTCCCGCAAGTCCGTCGACGTGCTCGACGCGATGGCCGGCCGCGCGCAGTGGCTGCACACCTACGTCACCGACGAGAAGCTGTACTGCGTCTACATCGCCGACGACGCGGAGACCGTCGCCGAGCACGCCGCGGCAGGCGGGTTCCCGTGCGACAGCGCGCGCCCCGTCGCCACCATCATCGACCCGACCACGGCCGAGAGATCGGCGGCCTGAACCGGACGGCCGGGCGTGGCCGCTGAAGGCCAGGCCCGGCCGCAGGTGCTCAGATCACCAGGTCGACGAGCAGCACGAGGACGAGGCCGACGACGGACAGCAGGGTCTCCACGACCGACCAGGTCTTGACGTTCTGGCTGACGCTGAGCCCGAAGTAGCCCTTCACGAGCCAGAACCCGGCGTCGTTGACGTGGGAGAAGAACAGCGATCCCGCGCCGATCGCCAGCACCAGCAGCGACGTCTCTCCCGGGCTCAGCGTGGACACCAGGGGAGCGAGGATGCCGGAAGCGGTCACCGTCGCCACGGTCGCCGACCCGGTCGCGAGCCGGATCAGCACGGCCACCAGCCAGGCCAGCAGCAGCACCGACAACCCGCTGCCCGCGACCCAGTCCGCGATGAGCTTGCCGATGCCCGTGTCGATGAGCGTCTGCTTGAACCCGCCGCCAGCCGCGACGATGAGCAGGATTCCCGCGATGGGCGGCAGCCCCGCCTCGACGCTGGCGGCGATGTCCTTCGCGGACATCCGCGCGCCGCGGCCGAGCGTGACCATGGAGACGACGACCGCGATCAGCAGCGCGATCACCGGTGTGCCGAGGAAGTCCAGCACCGAGCGGACCGGGTTGCCCTTGGCGGCGGTGATGTCGGCCAGCGCCTTGCCCATCATCAGCACCACCGGCAGCAGTACGGTGGCCAGCGTGACCCGGAACGACGGGCGCGGCCTGTCCTCGTCGCGTTCGGTGCTGTCGAACAGTTCCGGTGCCGGCACGTCGACCCAGCGGGCGGCGTAGCGGGCGAAGAGCGGGCCGGCGACGGCGATGGTCGGGATGGCGATGAGCACGCCGAGGCCGAGGGTGATGCCGAGGTCGGCGTTCAGCGCGTTGACCGCCACCAGCGGGCCGGGGTGCGGTGGCACGAGACCGTGCATCGCCGACAGGCCTGCCAGCGCCGGGATGCCCAGCTGGATGAGCGACACACCGGACCGGCGGGAGATCAGCAGCACCACGGGCATGATCAGCACCAGGCCGATCTCGAAGAACATGGGCAGGCCGATCAGCGCGCCCACCCCGGCCATCGCCCACGGCAGCGAGCGGCGGCTCGACCTGCTGATGATGGCGTCGACGATCGCGTCCGCACCGCCGGTGTCCGCCAGCAGCTTGCCGATCATCGCGCCGAGCGCGATCAGCGTGCCGACGCCCGCGGCGGTGTCACCGAACCCCTTGGCGAAACCGGCCAGCGCCTTGTCCATGCCCAGGCCCGCGATGGCGGCGACCACCAGCGAGGCGACCGTCAGGCCGAGGAACGGGTGCAGCCTGACCTTGGTGATCAGCAGCACCAGCAGCGCGATACCGACGACGGCGGCCGGTATGAGCCGTCCGGCGGCGAGGGTGTCCAGGGCGAGGGGCATTGTCAGCGTCCTTCCGCGGCGGTGAGGCAGGTGTCGACGAGGACGTCGACGGGCTGGTCGAGATCGAGCACGAGGCCGCGCTCGTCCGGTTCGAGCGGTTCGAGCGCGGCGAACTGGGAGGCCACGAGGGCGACCGGCATGAAGTGACCGGCCCTGGCGGCCACGCGGGCGGCGACCACCTCGGAGTCGCCGGCCAGGTGGACGAAGTACGCGGCCGGCGCGGCGGTGCGCAGCCGGTCGCGGAACGCGCGCTTCAACGCCGAGCAGGTGACCACGCCACCGTCGGTGTGCTCGGCGAGCCAGCGGGCGATCGCGGCCAGCCAGGGCTCGCGGTCGGCGTCGTCCAGCGGCACGCCGGCCGACATCTTGGCGATGTTCGAAGCCGGGTGGAACTCGTCCGCGTCGGCGAACGGCACCCGCAACCGGCGGGCGAGCTCGGCACCCGTGGTCGTCTTGCCCGATCCCGACACACCCATGACCACGATCAGCTGCGGCACTGCCCGGCTCCCTTCGACGGTGCGGCACAGCGTCGCTCAATAACCTGACTTTTACAATCCTCAAAGCCGAATAACCTGTTCTTAATCGTTCAGGTGGGCCTTGCGAACGCAATCGTGAGAGGATTCGGCCTCGTGGGAACCGCTGAGCAGGCCAAACCGGGACTGCACCAAACCGTCCTGGACGACCTCGGCCGCCGGATCGCGTCCGGCACGCTGCGGCCCGGCGAGGTGCTGCGCATCGACGAGCTGGCCGAGTCGCACGGCGTGTCCCGTCCGGTCATCCGCGAGGTCGTGCGGGTGCTGCAGTCCATGGGCGTGCTCATCACCCGCCGCCGCGTGGGCGTGACCGTGGCCGAGAAACAGGCGTGGAACGTCTTCGACCCGCGCATCATCCGCTGGCGCCTGGACGGCGAAGGCCGCGCTGCCCAGCTGGAGTCCCTGAGCGAACTGCGCGGCGGCATCGAACCGGTCGCGGCCGCTCTCGCCGCCCGGCGTGCCACCCCCGCCCAGTGCGGCGACCTGACCAAGGCCGTCATGGAGATGGCCGTGCACGGCAAGTCAGGCGATCTGGAGTCCTACCTGCAGGCCGACCTGCTGTTCCACCACACGCTGCTCGCCGCGTCCGGCAACGAGATGTTCGGCGCCCTCACCGAGGTCGTGTCAGAGGTGCTCATCGGCCGCACGCACCACGGCCTCATGCCGGCCAAGCCCAACCCGGTCGCGATCCGCCTGCACGCCGACGTCGCCCAGGCGGTGCAGTCCGGTGATCCGGTCGCGGCGGAACAGGCGATGCGCGAGATCATCGTCGAGGCGTCCCAGGCGCTGCGCGACGAGCAGCACTGATCATCACGCTGGAGGCGGTGCGCTCACGCCGCGGTAGGCCAGGCTCTGGCTGTAGACGATGCTGGTCGTGGTGCTGCCGAACGCCATCAGTTCGTCCACCACCTTCTCCAGGTGCGGCATCGACGTGGCAGCGACCTTGAGGGTGTAGCAGTCCTCACCCGTGGTGCGCAGGCACTCCAGGATCTCGGTGCGCTCGGCCAGCAGCCGGTGCAGCGGCTGGTGCTGGTTGCCGGGGTACTTCAGCCGCACCACGGCCAGGACGCCGTAGCCCACCTTGCCGAGATCCACTGTGGCGCGATATCCGGTGATGACACCGACACCCTCCAGCCGCTTGACGCGTTCGGTCGCGGCCGAGGCACTGAGGTTCACCCGGCGGCCGAGCTCCGTGAGCGGGATCCGGCCGTCCTGCTGCAGCTCGGCGAGGATCGCCCAGTCGGTCGGGTCGAGTGTCTCGGCCATTCCGCGAAGTTACCGTGGAATCCACGGCGAACCGCACCAGATACCGGGAACAGTCCCTTCTGCGGCAGGTGTTCGGCCTCATAGTCTTGATCACGTGTTGATCGGCGTGAACGTCCCGAACTTCGGCCCCGGCACCAGCCCCGCCGTGCTGCGCGACTGGGCGCGGACCGTGGAAGGCCTCGGCTTCGACCTGCTCATGATGTCCGACCACGTGGTGGTGACCCCCGACGTGGCCGAGCAGTACCCGGCACCGTTCTACGAGCCGTTCACCGCGCTGTCGTGGCTGGCCGGCGTCACCGAGCGGATCACCCTCGGCACGACCGTGCTGATCGCGCCCTACCGGCATCCGCTGCTGGTCGCGCGGATGGCGGCCAACCTCGCCGAGCTGAGCGGCGACCGGTTCGTGCTCGGCGTCGGGGTCGGCTGGGCGCGTGCGGAGTTCGCGGCGCTCGGGGTTCCGTTCCACCGCAGGGGAAAGCTGACCGACGACCTGATCACGACGGTGCGCGAGGCGTGGCGGGACGAGGGCTACCGCGCGGGACACATCCCGATCTGGGTGGGCGGCCACAGCGACGGCGGCCTGCGTCGCGCGGTCCGGCTCGGCGATGCCTGGCACCCGCTGCGGCAGACCCCGGCCGGTTGGCGAGAATCGTTGGCACGACTCAAGAATCTCGCTGCCGCTGAGGAATGCCCGGTGCCCGCCCTGGCGCCGCGCATCGTGCTGAGGCTGACCGACCGCCCGCTCGACGACCGGCGACTCGGCGAGGGCACGGTGGAGCAGATCACGGCAGACCTCGAAGGACTGCGCGCCGACGGAGTGCACGCCGTGGTGCTCGACCCGTTCGTCGGCGATCCGGAGGAGACGCGGCACCCGGACGTCGCCTGGCACGCGCTGGCCGCGGTGCGGAAGGAGTTCCGGTGAACGAAGAACATCTGCGACGGGCCATCGCGCTGGCGGCGGAGGCGCGGGCGGGCGGCAACCCGCCGTTCGGGTCGCTGCTCGTCGGACCGGACGGCGCCGTGCTCGCCGAGGAGCGCAACTCCAGCCTCACCGACAACGACATCACCGCCCACCCCGAGCTGAAGCTGGCCCGCTGGGCGGCCCGGTCGCTGGATCCGGAGGCCGCCGCCGGTACCACGATGTACACGAGCTGCGAACCGAGCGGGATGTGCGCGGGCGCGTTGGCGCGGTCAGGCATCGGACAGGTGGTGTTCGCGCTGTCGGGCAGCCAGCTGAACGGGCTGAAGACGTCCGGTGGGTTCGCTGCGGTGCCCACCGACGGACCGCACCTCTACGACGAGGCGAAGGTGGCGGTCGAGGGCTACTACCCCTGACCCGCGCCGACCGGGTTCGCCCGCGTCCAGTCGTCCACGTGGAAGGGTGAGGCGCCAGGAGTGACGGTCGACGCGTGCGCGACCACCTCGGCCGGCAGAGGTCCGTCGGTCAGGCCGAGCCGGTCGCGGTAGTCCGCCGCGAACGCCGCGGCGACCTCACCGGCGGTCAGCGAGGGCGCGTAGTCGGCCAGGCCCGCGATGGAACCTGCCCGCAGGTCGTAGCCGAGCGCCTCGGACACGTCCGTGATCACGGCGCGCACCCGGTCCGAGACGGCGACCTGCACCACCGTGCTGAACAGGGAACCGGTGGCGGTGACGCGTTGCGCCGAGCCCACGACCTTCGCGACGCCGCCGACGTTGATGCTGAACTCGCCGGGGCAGTACTCGCCGTCGACCTCACCGACGCGGGCGTCGATGTCGGCGAGTCCGCGCAGCACCTGGACGTGGCTCCCGGCGTTCGCGGCGAAGGTCGAGCTGCCCGCGTGGCGGATGCCGGTGGTGCGGTCGAGGTGGTCGATCACGACGGCGCCGCTGTCGTAGGCGACCATGCGCCCGCCCGGTGAACGGACCACCGTCTCGAACCCCGCCGCGTGAGCCACCTCGGTGGCCTTGGCGATGCCGGGCGAGCGGAGGTCACGGCCGCTGAAGGCGACGGTGGGGCCGTGGGGCACGTAGATGTGGACGAGCTCTGACCACTCCGCTTCAGGCGCGCGCAGCAACAGTGCGGGGATCACCAGTTCGGTGACCGGGCAGCCGGCGCTCCCGGACGCCAGCAGCCGGGTGTGGTCGAGGTTCGGCACACCGGTGATTCTCGATCACGACCCCGCTCGGCGCTGCGGCGCCATGCCGCTCAGGACCTGCATGGCGTGACGTTCGGACTCCGCGAGCTCGGTGAGGATCGCCGAGGCACGGGCCAGGTGATCGGTGTCGCCGGTTTCTCCCGCGGCCGCGACGCGGTCCGCGACCTCGGTCCACCGCGGGGCGATCCCGGCGTACAGCTCGTGGCCGCGGCGGAGGTTGTCGTCGTCGACGATCGCGGTCGCTTCGGCGAGGAAGTCGCGGTACATGGCGCGGAACAGCGAACCGCCGGTGCCGCCGCGTTCCATCAGCATCGCGGCCAGCGGGAGGTCGCGGGACGGGTCGGTGGAGCGGTCGAGCCACCGCGTCACCTGCCGGGCCGCCTTGCCGATGCCGCGGTGGCCGAGGTTGGAGATGGGCGGGTTGAGGAACGCGTGCGCGTTGTTGGAGATCGCCTGCCGGATGGCGTTGCCCAGATCAGGCCGACGAGTAGGAACGACGGTGTACGAGAGGTTGCGCGCGGTCATCGGTCCGCGCTCGCCGCGGGCCCGTTCCAGGCTCGTGAGCGTGGTCGTCACGGAGCCGCCCTGCTGAGCGGTGTCGACGAGATGGGCGTGGGTGTCGTCATAGCCGTACATCGCGACGAAGTGACCGCCGAAATGAACCTTCGTGGTGAAGTAGTCCAGGTGGTACGAGTCCAGCTGCAGACCGACCGGGCGTCCCGCCGCGAGGGAGGTGGCAACGTTCTGCCAGGCCTTGCGCGGCGAGGCGGTCTCCTGGACGTGCAGCGTCAGGCCCAGCCGGTCGGCCGCGGTCCGGGTGAGGGCGGCTGGTTTGACGCGGCCGCCGAGGAACGGGAAGTCCATGTTCCTGGCGTCCCAGTAGACGAAGCCCAGACCTTCGCCGAGGCCGAACAGCATCGGTTCGGAGAGCTCCAGGCCCTCGTGGCGCAGCAGGGCGCCGAGCGCGGTGGTCTCGCAGTGCACGCCGGCGGGGAACGAGACGTTCTCGATCATCACGGCCGACATCCTCGGCCCTCTCACCGTGTGAGGGTCAACCATCGGTGATGGTCAGGGTCAGGTCCGACTCGGTGACCGTGACGGCGACGTGCTGCCCGCCGCGCAACTCGCCCGCGAGCAGCGCGCGGGACAGGCGCCGGTCGAGCTCCCTGCCGATCGTGCGGCGCAACGGACGGGCGCCGTACTCGGGGACGTAGCCGCGTGACGCGAGCCAGTCGATGGCTTCTTCGTCCACTTCCAGCGTGATGTTCTGGTCGCGCAGCCGCTGCCGGGTGCGTTCGAGCAGCAGCGCGGTGATCTGCCGCAGCTGGCCGGCGTCCAGCCCGCGGAACAGGATGATCTCGTCCAGGCGGTTGAGGAACTCCGGGCGGAAGTAGCGGCGGACCGTGGCCATCAACGGCCCTCGCAGCTGCTCGACCGGGACACCCGAGGTGGCCGCGGCGAGCAGCTGGTCGGCGCCGATGTTGCTGGTCATGATGATCACGGCGTTGGCGAAGTCGGCGGTTCGTCCCTGCGCGTCGGTCAGCCTGCCCGCGTCGAGCACCTGCAGCAGGGTGTTGAAGACGTCGGAGTGCGCCTTCTCGATCTCGTCCAGCAGCAGCACCGAGTACGGCACGCGCCGGACCGCGCCGGTGAGCTGACCGGCGTCCTCGTAGCCGACGTATCCCGGTGGCGCGCCGATCAGCCGCGTGACCGTGTGCTGCTGGGAGAACTCGCTCATGTCGAACCGGATCAGCCGGTCCTGCGAACCGAAGAGCGCCTCGGCCAGCGCTCGGGCGACCTCCGTCTTGCCCACCCCGGTCGGACCCAGGAACAGGAACGAGCCGACGGGCCGGTGCGGGTGCTTGAGGCCCGCACGGCCCTGGCGGACGGCGTCGCAGACCGCCTCCACCGCCTCGTCCTGCCCGACGATCCGCTGGTGCAGGTGCTCTTCCAGGTGCAGCAACCGGTGCCGTTCCGCCTCGGTGAGCTGGGCGACCGGGATGCCCGTGCTGCGGGACACGACCTCGGCGACGTCGTTCGCCCCGACCTCCGGCGCGTCGGCCAGTGCGGCGCGAGCGGCCTCCAGGTCGGCGACCGCGCGGTCGAGCTCGGCGTCGAGGAACGACGCGTCCTCACCCTCCGCGGCGGCCCTTTCGCGTTCCAGCCGTCTCACCCGCTGCTCCAGCCGCACCGGATCCGGTGGCATGGCCGACTTCTCCCGCAAACGGACCCGCGCACCCGCCCGGTCCACCAGGTCGACGGCCTTGTCCGGCAGGAACCGGTCGGTGACGTAGCGGGCCGACAGCTCCACGGCGGACACGATCGCCTCGTCCGTGATGCGCACGCCGTGGTGCATCTCGTAACGGTGACGCAGGCCGCGGAGGATGGCGATGGCCTCGTCCGCCGACGGTTCGGCGACCAGGATCGGCTGGAACCGCCGCTCCAGCGCGGCGTCCTTCGCGACGTGCCGCCGGTAGTCCTCGGCCGTGGTGGCGCCGATGACCTGCAGCCGTCCGGTCGTGAGCACGGGTTTGAGCATGTTCGCGGCGTCCATCGGCGCGCCCTCGGCACTGCCCGCGCCCACCACGGTGTGCAGTTCGTCGATGAACAGGACCACCATCCGGTTGGTCGCGGCCACCTCCTCGACGACGCTCTGCAGCCGTTCCTCGAACTCGCCCCGGTACTTCGCGCCGGCGACCATGCCCGCGAGGTCCAGCGAGATCAGCCTCCTGCCGCTCAGCGTGGCGGGCACGTCGCCGCTCGCGATCCGTGCCGCGATGCCCTCGACGATGGCGGTCTTGCCCACTCCCGGATCGCCGATCAGGACGGGGTTGTTCTTGGTGCGCCGCGACAACACCTCCAGCACCTCGTCGATGACGTCCTCCCGGCCGATCACCGGATCGAGCAGGCCGTCCCGTGCCGCGGCGGTGAGGTCGCGGCCGAAGTGGTCCGTGCGCCGCGTCGCGGACTGGGGCTGGCCCAGCCCTCCGAACAGCTTTCCGACCAAGTCCTCGAACGAGTTGGGCCCGAAGCCGAACACCCAGTCGTCGCCCACCGCGTGCCACCTCCACTCGGTCGAAGGGCCTCCCTCTCCGATCCTCCGCCTCTTGGCACCCGAGCACAGGTCAGGGGTTCAGGCGCCCGCCGGCTCGCCGAACCGGCGGGCGAGGTGGTCGTCGAGGTCCTGCTGGCTCGCCGGTCCACGCCATGTGTCCGTCGGGGCGCAGCAGGAGGGCCGGAACGTCCAGTGCCGTGCCGGGATCCGTGATGAGCTCGACCCGGTCCGACCAGCCCTCGGCGGTCAGCCGTCCGGTGCGGTCGAGCACCAGGCCGCGCCCCTGACGCAGCTGGTCGTAGAGGCGGCCCCGCGTCAGGCCGACGTCGTGCAGGCGGCGGCCGAGCAGGTCGGGGCCCGCGCCGAAGTCGTAGCGGATGCCGATCGCGGTGATCTTCTCGATCAGGTGCCGGTTCACCTCGTCGAGGTCCATCAGCTCGGTGAGCAGCCCGCGCACCCGGTTCGGCGGAGTGCAGCGCGACCTGGGCGCGGGTGTTGTTCAGGACGTCTTCCGCGACCGGGTGACGTTCGGTCTCGTAGGTGTCCAGCAAGGTGTCCGGCGCCCAGCCGCGGATCTGCGCGGCCAGCTTCCAGCCGAGGTTGACCGCGTCCTGGACGCCCAGGTTCAGGTCCTGTCCGCCTGCGAGGAGGGCGTCGCGACGGCGGACCGCCGTCAGCAGGCGAAGGAGTGGGCGGAGAAGCAGGTCGCCGCGGTCCGCGGCACCGCGCAGACCGAACACGGTGACGTGCGCGCCACCGTCGACCACTCCGGCCTGCTGCAGCACGAACTGTCGCCGATCACCAAGCAGGCCAAGCAGGACGATCTGGCGCGCGCGATCACCGCTGTCGTGCGTCAGGCGACGGCCGACGTGCGCAACCAGCTGCGCGACGTGTACATGCGGCGGCAGAACGAGGGAGTGATCCGCGCTCTGCCGCCGTTCTTGTTGCCCGCACCCGAAACCGGCGCGGCGACGCTGGCACTGCCCGTGCGCGGCAATGCGCCGTCGAGGCGGGCTGGTGACCGTCAGGAAGAAGGGCCACCGGAGGGCTGGCTCAGGGAGGACCCCTGGTGAACCGAGCCCCCGGAGTTGCGGCGTCTGGGGCTCGACACCGCGGTGGAGCGTGGCACCCTTGAGTCGCGCGCATC
This sequence comes from Lentzea atacamensis, assembly GCF_003269295.1. Taxonomy (GTDB): domain Bacteria; phylum Actinomycetota; class Actinomycetes; order Mycobacteriales; family Pseudonocardiaceae; genus Lentzea; species Lentzea atacamensis. The sequence goes on from NZ_QLTT01000003.1 coordinate 620,156, forward strand.
TGTCGACGGTGGGGGAGCTGGACATGGCTGCATTGCGGCGGTATCAGACCGTGGTTTCCGACAGCGCCCTGTGGGAGGGCTTCCCGTTCCGGTCAGGGGACGTGGTGCTGAGCCCGCCTGCGAAGTGCGGCACGACCTGGATGCAGATGCTGTGCGCGTTGCTGATCTTCGACGACACCGAGTTCGGCCGGCCGCTCACGGAGATCTCCCCGTGGTTCGACGCGACCACCTACGACACGGCCGCGACGCTGGCAATGCTGGAGAGCCAGCAGCACCGGCGGTTCATCAAGACGCACACACCGCTCGACGGCCTGCCGTTCCACGAGGACGTGACCTACATCTGCGTGGGGCGCGACCCCAGGGACGTCATGCTGTCCTTCGAGAACGCCACGGCCAACATCCATCCGGACGCCATCCCCGCGGGTGGGCTCGACCCGGAGGTGGCCCAGCCCCCGGCGCCGGAGCCGATCGACCGGTTCTGGCTGTGGGCCGACTCGGACCTCGTCAACGACACGACCTCGTTCGGCGTGACCCTGGCCAACCTGGTCAACCACGTGCGCACGTTCTGGGAGCGCCGCGACGAGCCCCAGGTGGCGCTCTTCCACTACGCGGACCTCAAAGCCGACCTGCCGGGCGAACTGCGGCGCCTGGCGCGCGTGCTGTCGATCGAGATCAGCGACGAGCGCATCACCGAACTGGCGGCCGCGGCGACCTTCGACCACATGCGAGGCCGCGCCGACGAGCTGGCTCCCGGCGTCGACCACAAACTGTGGCGCAGCAACGAGAACTTCTTCCGCTCCGGCACCAGCGGCCAGTGGCGCGGCCTGCTCGACTCCGCCGCGCTCGACCGCTACCACCGCCGCGTCGCCGAGCTGGCCCCACCCGACCTCGCCGAGTGGCTCCACCGCCCGTAGCCGGGATCTCAAGTCCTGCCAACAGCTTTGGCTCATGACAGGGGCAGGGCCCCGGCCGCCACCGGGGCCCTGCCGGCTTGATCAGCCGACCCGGCAGGAGATGCTGGGCCAGCTCCAGTTGCCGCCGTGCATGATGGTGAAGCCGAACGTGTTGCCGTTTCCGTTGGGGCGTGCCGTCATCACGTCGGCCGTTTCCCACGTCGGGTTGGTGTTCCAGGTGGCGATGATCCGCTGGGGCGAGCTGACGGTGACCGTCACGACCCAGTTGTCCGTGCCGGAGACGGTGACCTGGCCGTTGAAGCGGTCGCTCCACTTCTCGCCCTCGGCGTACGTGGCGGTGCAGCCGCCGGGGTTCGGCGTGGTGGTCGTGGTCGTCGGCGGGGTGGTGCTCGAACCACCGTTCAGCACGGTGAGGACGGAGGTGTAGGCGGCCTTCTTGTTGCCGTTGCCGTCGAACAGCAGCGGGGTGCCGGACGCACGCCAGGAGTCGCTGTCGCGGATGCCCCACACGGTGATGCCGGTGCACCGCGAGACGGCGAGACAGGCCTGGGTGACGCCTTGGTACTGCTGGGCCTGAGAGCTCCCGGAGCCTTCGATGTCGAGCTCGGTGATCTGGACGTCGACGCCGAGGTTGGCGAAGTTCTGCAGGGTGGTGTGGTAGTTGGACGGCACCGGGTTGCCGCTGTTGAAGTGCGCCTGGAAGCCGACGCAGTCGATGGGGACACCGCGGGACTTGAAGTCCTGCACCATCCGGTACACGCCCTGCGTCTTGGCGTGGGACCAGTTGTCGGTGTTGTAGTCGTTGTAGCAGAGCTTCGCCCCCGGATCGGCCGCACGGGCCGCGCGGAAGGCGGCCTCGATCCAGTCGTTGCCGGTGCGCTGCAGGTTCGAGTCACGACGCCCGCCGCTGCTGCCATCGGCGAAGGCCTCGTTCACCACGTCCCAGGCGTAGATCTTGCCGCGGTAGTAGCTCGCGACCTGTGTGACGTGGTTGAGCATCGCGTTGCGCAGCGCGGTACCGGACATGTTCTGCATCCAGCCGGGCTGCTGGGAGTGCCACGCCAGCGCGTGCCCGCGCACCCGCTTGCCCTGGTTGCGCGCGTGGTTGACGATCCGGTCCGCGTTGCCGTAGGTGAAGCGGCCCTGGCTCGGCTCGGTCGCGTCCATCTTCATCTCGTTCTCGGCCGTGACCATGTCGAACTCGCGGTTCAGGATCCCGACGTAGGTCGAGTCGCTCAGCTTGTTCGCAGCGACCGCGGTGCCGAAGTAGCGGCCGCTCTGCTGGGCCGCCGCGGCGAGGGTGGAGGCGGCGCCACTGGCGGGCGACGCCACGAGGATCGCGGTGCCGGCAGCGGCGGCGACCAGGGATGACACGAGCGCGGCACGCGCGACTGACTTCGGTGTCAGTGTCATGTTCGGCGCTTTCTGAGAAGCACCCGCAAGACCGCGGGTGGGAATGGTTTTGGGAGAAACAGTTGAGTTCTGCTCCGTGCGGGCGGCCGGGATCGCGCCTTGTCCACATGCCGTCCGAGGTGAAGCGCTGAGCAGTATTGACCGAAGAAGTTCGGCCGATCAAGGACTACTTCTGTGCCGCTCCCGCAATGGTGTTCAGGTCGACGTCCATCGGGAAGTCGGTGAGGCCGATCTTGCCGCTTTGGTGAAAGTGCAGGTGAATCGCCAGGTTCGCAGGGGAAATCCGCTGGGATGACAACGGTTTCAACACGGAGGTGCGACGGCGTTACTTGGCAAAGTTTCGAAAACGCCGATGCCGCGAACGCAGCGTCGAAATCGATCGAACGTGCATGCGACCCTACGGCCGAGGGTGTTGGGCGCGCTCTCACGGTGCTTACATACGACTGAGTTCTCGCGCTGCCGCCGCCGCCGACATTGCGTCTACAAGGAGGCATGCATGGGATTTCGTGAAGGTCTGCTGGTCGGAGCGGCAGTGGCCATGGGGCTGTCGCTGACACCGGGGACCGCTGCCGCCCTCGAGCGCGACGTGGCGACGAACCTGGTCGTACCGTGGGACATCGCGTTCCTGCCGGATCGCTCGGCGTTGGTGACCGAACGCAACTCGGCCCGCGTGCTGTCCGTCAGCAACGGGACGACCCGCGAGGTGGCCCGCATCCCCGGCGTCGCGGCGGAGGGTGAAGGCGGCCTGCTGGGCATCGCCGTGTCGCCGAACTACGCCACCGACCGGTACGTGTTCGTCTACTACACGTCCACTTCGGACAATCGAATCGCCAGGTTCCGCATCGGCGAGACACCGCAGCCGATCGTGACCGGCATCCCGCGCGGCCGGACGATCCACAACGGTGGCGGTCTGTCGTTCGGTCCGGACGGACTGCTCTACGCGGGTACCGGCGATGCCGGCAACACCGCCAACGCGCAGAACCCGAGCTCGTTGGCGGGCAAGATCCTGCGCATGACGACGGACGGCAGGCCCGCGCCGGGCAACCCGACCTCGTCACTGGTCTACAGCCTGGGCCACCGCAACGTGCAGGGTCTGGCCTGGGACACCGCCGGCCGGATGTACGCCGCCGAACTGGGGCAGAACCGGCTCGACGAGCTGAACCGCATCCAGGCCGGCGGCAACTACGGCTGGCCCACCTGCGAGGGTTCCTGCAACGACCCCAGGTTCGTGAACCCGCTGCTGACGTGGTCCACCGCGACGGCCTCGCCCAGCGGTTTGGCTTTCCACAACGGAAACCTCTACATGGCGGCGCTGCGCGGACAGCGGCTGTGGAAGATCCCGGTCACCGCCAACGGTGGCGTCGGCCAGCCGCAGGCGCTGTTCTCCGGTACCTACGGCCGCCTGCGCGGGGTCGCGTCCTCCCCGGACGGCACGCTGTGGTTCTCGACGTCGAACCGCGACGGGCGCGGCAGCACCCGGCCCGGTGACGATCGGATCGTCAGCACGACGAGCTGACGAACACGGCAACCTCCGCCTCGAAGTGCCGAGGCGGAGGTTGCCGGCCGCGCGAAACCGCGAGTTTCAGCTCCTGGTGAGCCGTTCTCTGATCTCCGCCTTGAGGACCTTGCCCACCTTGGACCGCGGCAGGTCCGGCCAGATCTCCACCTGCTTGGGCGTTTTCACGCCGCCCAGCCGTTCCTTCACGAACGCGGCGAGCTCGTCGGCGTCGGCGTGCCCGGCGGCGCGCAGCTGCACCACCGCGGTGACCCGCTCGCCCCACTTGTCGTCGGGGAGGCCGACGACGGCGCTGTCCTGGACCGCGGGATGGGCCTGCAGCGCCTGCTCGACCTCGGCCGAGTACACGTTGAACCCGCCGGTGATGATCATGTCCTTGGCGCGGTCGACGATGTGGAGGTAGTTGTCCTCGTCCAGGTAGCCGATGTCGCCGGTGTGGTGCCAGCCGTGTGCGCTCACCTCGGCCGTCGCGGCGGGGTTCTCGTGGTAGCCGGCCATCACGAGCGGCCCCCGGACGACGATCTCCCCGCGCGAGCCGGGAGGCAGCAGGGCGCCGTCCGGAGCCATGATCGCGACCTGGGTCAGCGGGGTCGGCCTGCCCGCGGAGGACAGCCGGGCGGTGGCGATCGAGCCGTCGGGCAGGAAGTGGTCGGCCGGGGCGAGGGTGGCGATCATGTTCGGCGCTTCGGTCTGGCCGAACAGCTGGCCCATCACCGGCCCGATCCGGTGCAGTGCCTCGGTGAGCCGCACCGGGGACATCGGCGCTGCGCCGTACCAGAGACAGCGCAGCGAGCTGAGGTCGGCCGAGTCCAGGGCGGGGTGGTCGAGCAGGCCGTAGATCACGGTGGGCGGCAGGAACGCGTGGGTGATGCGGTGGTGCTCGATCAGCCGGAGGAACTCGCCGAGGTCGGGCGCCGGCATGATCACCGTCTCGCCGCCCTTGGTCATGATCGGGAACGTGAGGACGCCCGCCGAGTGCGTGAGCGGGGCCAGTGCCAGGTAGCGCGGGCGGTCGCCGAACGGGTAGCTCATCAGGGTCAGCGCGGTCGCGGTCTCCAGGTTGTGCCCCGTCAGCCGCACGCCCTTGGGCCGCCCGGTCGTGCCGCCGGTGCCGGCCAGCACGCAGAGATCGTCGTCGGCGACGGTCACCGGGTCCGGCTCCCTGCCGTGCCGTTCCAGCCACGCGGTGAACGTGACGGCGCCCTCGGCCTCGCCGTCCAGGCACACCAGCGTGGTCAGTGCGGGCAGGTCGCCGCGAATGCGCTCGACGAGCGGCGCGAACCGCGACTGGAAGAACAGGCACCGGCAGCCGAACAACTCGAGCAGCTCCCGGTTCTCCGCGGCTTCGTTGCGGGGGTTGACCGGGCACCACACGGCACCCGCGCGGGAGATGCCGAACACGCACGTGAGGGGGAGCGGGTCGTTCGCGGAGAGGACCGCGACGCGGTCGCCGGGGCTGATTCCGCTGCCCTGCAACGCTCCCGCGATGGCGCGGGAGCGTTGCTGGACCTCGGCGTAGCTGGTGGAGACGCCGCCGATGGTCAGGCACGGCGCATCACCGCCGAGTGACGCGCCCTTGTCCAGGTAGTCGCAGAGCCGCATCAGCGGTGCACTTCGACGATCGGGTCGAGCACCAGGCCGAACGACCGCAGCGCGCCGAGCAGCTCCCGGTGGCCGAACGCCTGGCAGCCGGAGGCGAACCCGACGCGGCGGGGCGCGTCCTGCAACAGGTGCGCTGCGGCGTGCACGTTGAGCAACGCGGTCTGCTTGTAGTTGCAGTTGCCGTGGATGACGCAGTGCGCGCGGCCGAGCGGGCCGGAAGCGTGCACGGAGTCCAGCGAGATGTTGGTCCTGGGGTTCTCGCGGGGCGGCATCTCGCTGCGCACCTGCGCGGAGAACTCGTCGACGATCCGGTACTTCTCCTCGTCCGACTTGCCTTCCATCTGCTGGAGAGCGGCGGTGACGATCTGCGGCACACCGAGCATCAACGGCCGGTTGAACACACCACCGAGCGCACGCACCGACGCCACCCGCGGATCCTTCTTGAACCACACCGGATGTGCCGTACCGCCCCAGGGCAGTGCCAGGCCCAGTTCGTGCTGCCCCGGCACGACGAGCTCGTACAGCCCGGCGTCCGCAGGCCATTCCACGTACTCGTTCTGCTCCAGGTAGTACGCCTTGGCGAACGCGGCGTTGGTGAGGATCGTGTTGGTGGAGGCGACGGTCGGGTAGCCCTTCCAGAACACCCCGATGTCCAAAGTGTCCAGTCCCGGCGTCTCCAGGCAGATCTGCGCGGCGATCTCGCCCACCGTGTACATCTGCGCGATGCCGGGGGAGAGCAGCAGGCCCTGCTTCGCGAACTCGGCGCCGTACCGCGCTTCGGCGTCGATCATCCAGTCCTGCTCGCCGTTGGTGTCGGTGTAGTGCGCACCGGCGTTCAGGCTCGCCTGCACCGCTTCGTGGCCGTAGCGGGAGAACGGGCCGACGGTGTTCAGCACGACCTTGGCCCCGGTGAACGCCTCGGTCAGCGCCGCCTCCGTGTGCTCCACCTCCGCGATCTCGTGGTCGACCGTCTGGACACCGGGCACCGCGTCGACGGCTTCCTTGACGCGTTTGCCGTCGCGGCCGGCGGCGAGGAACGGCACCCCGTACTCGCGCAGGTACTCGCAGATCAGGCGGCCGGTGTAGCCGGAGGCGCCGTAAACGACAACAGGCTTGTCCGTGGGCACGACGCTCACATCCCCATTCCGCCGTCGACCGGAAGACCCGCTCCGGTGATGAACTTCGACGCGTCGGACGCCAGGAACACCACCGCGTCGGCCATGTCGTCGACCTGGCCCAGCCGTCCGAGCGGGGTCAGCTCCACGACCGCTCCGGCCGCCGCCTCCGGTGAGGGGAACAGACCGAGTTCTGCACAGTCCACCGCGAGCTGGTTGCCCATCGCCGTGGGCGTGAGGCCGGGGTAGATGCAGTTGACCCGCACGCCGTAACCGAGCTTGCCCGACTCCGCGGCCGCCACCCTGGTGAGCCGGTCGATGGCGGACTTGGTCGCCGAGTACACGCTGATGCCGGGGAAGGCGATGGTGGCCGCGACGGACGCGACGTTGATGATCGAGCCGCCGTTGCCCGCCGCGCCACCGGGACGCATGGTGCGCAGCCCGTGCTTGAGCCCGAGGGCGGTGCCCAGCACGTTGACGTCCAGCATCCTGCGGACGTCGTCGGGGTCGAGCTCGGTGATCAGGCTGGTGATCTCGATGCCCGCGTTGTTCACGAGGATGTCGAGCCCGCCGATCGCGTCGACCGCGGTGCTCACCGCCGTGGCCCAGCTCGCGTCGTCGGTGACGTCCAACGGCACGAACTCCGCCGTCGCCCCGGAGTCGCGCAACGACTGGGCGGTCTGCTTGCCCTCGTCCTCCAGCACGTCGCCGATCAGGACCGCCGCACCAGCTGCGGCCATGGCCTGCGCCATGCCGGCACCCAGTCCGCGCGCGCCCCCGGTGACCAGGGCTTTCCGACCGTTCAGCTGATAGCTCGTCATTGAGTCGCCTCCTCGGTGAGTTGGGTCACACCCTAACCAGTGCTTGACAGTCGTCAAGTTTTTCTTTGACAACTGTCCAAAGTTTTTTGGACGACTGGTCAGCGGTGGGCGCGACGGGCGATAGGATCCGAGTCGTGACGGACGTCGCTGAGCGCAAGCAGGACCGGATCGCCCGCCGGCAGGTCGACAAGTTCGACGCCCGGCGGACCGAGCTCGCCGTGGCGACGCTGCACACCCTCGCCGAACTGGGCTACGCGCGGACGAGCCTGCGCGAGATCGCGCAGAACTCCGAGTTCTCGCACGGAGTCCTGCACTACTACTTCGCGGACAAGCGCGACCTGATCACCGAGGCGGTCCGTCAGTACGAGGTTGTCTGCGTGACCCGGTACGACGAGGTGGTGGCCGGCGCGACCTCGTCGGAGCAACTGCGCGACGGGTTCGTCGCGATGTTCTTCGACACCCTCACCGAGGACGCGACGCTGCACCGGCTCTGGTACGACCTGCGCAACCAGAGCCTGTTCGACGAGTCCTTCCGCGCGGACGTGCTGGAGATCGACGGTCATCGGGAAGCCATGGTGTGGCGGGTGATCAGCCGCTACGCGGAGCTGCGCGGTGGTGAGCCGGCGGGCTCGCCCGCGGTCGCCTACGTGACGCTCGACGGCGTCTTCCAGCGAGCGCTGCTGCACCACCTCGCCGGCGACGCGGGGGCCGTCGCGCGGTTGCGTGACGAGCTTCCGGCTGTCATGGACCTGCTCGTCACCGACGCCGGCTAGCCTGCGCACCCACAGCCTTTCACCGGGCAGTCACGCGTTCCAGCGTTGTTCGCAACACGGTGAGCAGCGCATCGCGAACCGACACTTTGACGCGCGCGTCGAACGTGACCAGCGGGACGTGGTCGCCGATCGCCAGCGCCCAGCGGATGTCCTCGACCGCGTGGCTGAGCCTGCCCTCGAAGAGGTTGACGGCGACGACGAACGGCAGACCCGTCTTCTCGAAGTAGTCGACGGCCGGATAGCAGTCGTCCATGCGCCGGGTGTCGACGATGACGAGCGCGCCCAGTGCGCCCAGCACCAGGTCTCGCCACATGAAGCCGAAGCGGTCCTGGCCCGGTGTGCCGAACAGGTACAGCTTGATGTCGTCGTCGACCGTGATGCAGCCGAAGTCCAGCGCCACGGTGGTGGTGGTCTTGTCCGGGACGTGAGCGGTGCGGTCCACGTCCTCGGATGCCGTGGTGATGGCCGCTTCGGTGCGCAGCGGCGTTGTTTCGGAGATGGACGCGACCGCTGTCGTCTTGCCGACTCCGAAACCGCCCGCGATGATGATCTTGACCGGCGTCGGGGTGCGGGGCTCAGCTGATGGCTTCAAGGCGGCGGATGATCCTCTCGATCATGGCGGGATCGCTGGCGAGGCCGGCGGCGGGACGGCGGACGACCACGTACCGGAGCGCCGCCAGGTCCGCCACGAGGACTCGGGCCACACCGATGTGCAGCCCGAGGATCGCGGCGATCTCCGCCACCGACATGGTCTTCGTGCACAGCGCCACGATGTCGCGGCGCTCGAACGACAGGCTCGCGTGGGACGCCGCGCCGAGCTCACTGGTCAGCACCTGGGTTTCGATCTCCAGATCGCGGTCGATCGGCTCGGTCCGTCCGGACGTGAGCAGGTACGGCCGCAGCAGCGAGACGTCTGGGTCGGGCACGGTCTACCGCCCGGCCGTGAACTTGAGCTCCTCGATCACCTGCGGGGTGAGGACGGAGCTGGCGCGGTTGGCGAACATCGCCATCTCGTAGCCGATCGTGCCGAGACTGGCCTGTTTGGACGCGAGCACGCCCAGGGCGCAGCCGATGCTGATGGTGCAGACCATGAGGTATCCGTGGCCCAGCTCGACGATGACCTTGTCCGGCGGGCCGAGCGGGTGGCAGTCGGAGACACCGCCCGCGAGGCTCAGCATCGCCGACGTGATCGCCGCCAGCCGGTCGGCGTTCTCCCGCACCAGCTCCGGCGACGTCGCGATGAGCAGACCGTCGGAGGACACGGCGATCGCGGCCAGGGCGCCGGGGGTGCTTTGCGCGAAGCGGGTCACGAGCCAGTTGAAGTTCTGTGCTTCGACGCTGGTCCGTGCGGCGGGGAGCGCGGTCATTCACTGCCTTCTCTCGTAGTGTGCGTGCCTGCTCCGGCGGCGGCGCCCTGTGCCAGGCCGTTCGCGAACGCGTCGAGCGCGGCTCGTTCGGCGGCGGGGTCGCGCTGTTGCCAGGAGGCGGTGTTCTCTGGAGCGGGTGCGGCCGGCGGCTCGGCGGTGCGCAGGCTCGGTGCGAGGCTGGCGCCCGGAACCCGCCGGGCCAGCCCCGCGCGTCCTTCACCCTCCGGTGCGGTCGCGGGCGGTGGAACGGGTTGCGGCACGACCGCCACGCGCGCGATGGCCGTCGACACCAGCGTGATCTCCGTGGACAATTCGCCCGACAGGTGGTCGGGCTGGTCGCTCACGGCCGGCAAGGTCGTCGTGGTCTCGTCCATGAACCAGCCGAAGTCCCTGGTGCGCAACGGTGCCGGTGGCATGACCAGGGGTCGTGAAGGCGGGTCCTCCAGTGCCAGCAGGCCGGGTGGCACCGTCACCAGGGCGGTGACGCCGCCGCCCTCGGTCGGGAGCAGCTCGACGGTGAGCGAGTGCCTGCGCGCCAACCGGCCCACCACGAACAGGCCGAGGACGCTGGTCGGCGCGATGTCCAGGCGCTCGCGCTCCACCAGGCGCAGGTTCTCCTCGGCCAGCGCGGCCTCGGTCATCCCGATGCCGTGGTCGACGATCCGCACGACGCAGGACCCGTCGGCCGTGCGGGTGGCGTCCACCTCCACAGTGGACTCCGGCGGTGAGAACGAGGTCGCGTTGTCCAGCAGTTCGGCGAACAACAGGATCAGGTCCGTCCCCAGCGTGGACGTCACCGTGCTCTTGCCGACGGAGCCGAGCCGGACGCGTTGGTAGTCCTCGATCTCCGCCAGCGCCGAGCGCAGGGCGGTGCCGAGCGCCATCGGGCCGCGCAGCCCGCTGTCCTCGCGGGTGCCCGCGATCACGAGCAGGTTGTCGGCGGTGCGCCGCAGCCGGGTGGAGAGGTGGTCGAGCTGGTAGAGGCTGGCGAGCAGCCGCTCGTTCTGCTCGTCGCGCTCCAGCTCGTCGACGAGGGCGAGCTGCCTGCCGACGAGACTGCGCGTGCGCTTGGCGACGTTGGCGAACATCAGGCTCACGTTGTTCCGCGTGATCGCCTGCCGTTCCACGAGCTGCGCCGCGACGCCCTGCACGCGGTTGAACGCCTCGGCGAGCCTGCCCAGCTCGTTGCCGGACGACGCGTCGATCGCGCTGAGCCGCGGCACCTGCTCGTCGGGTCGCTCGGTGTCGGTGACGCGCACCAGCTCCCGGCCGGCGAGATCGGCCACCGCGCCCGCCGCGGCGGTGAGGTTGCGCAACGGGTTGGCGATCGAGCGGCGGACGGCGATCACGAGCCACACGACCAGGACGAACAGGGCGGCACCGCCGGCACCCACGATCCACGCGACGGCGTTGGCGCGGCTCGCCCGTGCCGCCGCCGCGGCGGCGATCTCGTCGGTGACCTCGTCCTGCGCGACCTTGCGCAGCTCGCCCTGCGCGGCCACCGCGCCGAGGGCCTCCGCCGCGAACGACGGGCTCGGTTCCTTCGGCAGCCGGGTGGCGAGCTCGTCGACCCGGCGAGCCTCCGTTCCCTCCTCCACCGTCACGACCAGTGCCGCGTGTTCCGCGTCGGCCTGCTGCACGAACCGCTCGGTGAACGCGCGGGCCTGCATGACGGCGTCGTTCAGCAGATCCTGTCCGGTCTGCCGTCTCGTCGCGGCGATGATCAGGGCGGTGTCGCCCAGCGAGTGCTGCTCGGTGGCGCGCAGCAGGGCTTCGAGCGCGGTGAGCTGTCGCGTGCCCTCCGCGTCGCCGGTCTGTTGCGGGACGAGACGCAGCGAGTCGATGACCGCGGTGATGACGGCGTGGTACGTCCGCGCGACGCCGTCGGACGACGCGCCGCCGCGCAGGGCGTTCTGCCGCAGTCCGGTCAGCGAACCCAGTCGCACCAACGCGTTCGTGAGCTCGTCGGACATGGCGGACTCGAGCGCGGCCCGCACGCCCTCCGCCGCCCGGTCCACCTCGCCGTGCTGGCGCTTCAGGCTCTCGGCGTCGTTGCCGGGAGACGCGAGGTGCGCGGCCGTGAGCACGCGTTCCTGTTGCAGTTCCCAGATCAGGTTCCCCAGCTCGCGCACCTGCCGTGCGGACTCCGCCGTCCCCGCGGCCGATCCGGCGGTCCCGGTCTGACCGAGGAGGAACGGCACCGCCACGAGCACCGCCGCGACCAGCGGCGGCACGATCAGCAGGTTGAGCTTCCGGCCGATGGAGTGCCCGTGGAGCAGCGTTCGCCTCACCTGGTCACCCCGCTGCGGTGCGATGCGCGGACCATGTCCTCAATGGACGCGCGCAGGTTGAGAAACGCGAGCGTGCGCTTGGTGGCGAGGCCCCTGTCGTCCGGTAGCGGGATCGAGGTCTCGGCGGCGACACGGCCGGGGTCGCTCGCGAGCACGACGACCCTGGTGCCGAGGAACACGGCCTCCTCGACGTCGTGGGTGACCATGAGCACGGTGGTGCCCGTGTCCCGCCAGATCTGCCTGATCAACAGCTGCATGTCCTCCTTGGTCTGCACGTCGAGAGCGCCGAACGGTTCGTCGAGCAGCAGCACGTCGGGTTCGCAGACCAGCGCCCTCGCGATCGCGACGCGCTGCTGCTGGCCGCCCGACAGCTGGCGCGGCAGCGACCGCCGCACGCCCGCGAGCCCGGTCTCGGCGAGGTACCAGTCGACCCTGCGGCCGCGTTCGGCGGTGTCCAGCGCGAGCAGCTCGAGTCCAAAAGCGACATTCCGTTCCACCGTGCGCCACGGGTAGAGCGATCCGGTCTGGAAGACCAGTCCGCGATCGGGTCCAGGCCCGGTGATCGGGTGACCGTCGAGGGTTATCTCGCCTCCGGTCGGCGTCGTGAGCCCGGCGACCAGCGACAGCAGCGTCGACTTCCCCGAGCCGCTCGCGCCGACGACGCAGAGGAACTCACCCGGAGACACCGTGAGGCTGACGCCGTCGAGCGCGCGCTTCTGCTGGCCGTGCAGGCGGTAGTCCATGGAGACGTCGACGAGTTCCAGCGTCATCCGGCCCACCGCCCCACCCGTGCGCGCACGAGGCGCAGAGCCACGTCGATCATCACGCCGATGACGCCGATCACGACGAGCACCGCGAAGATCTTGTCCGTCTGCAGGAAGCGTTGCGCGCGAACGATCCGGTAGCCGAGCCCGGCCGTGGAGTTGACCAGCTCCGCCACCACCACGAAGTTCCACGCCGCCGCCGCGTTGACGCGAACCGCGTCGATGATGCCCGGCAACGAGTGCGGCACCACGACCTTGCGCAGCACCTCGCCGCGGCGTGCGCCGAGCGTGTAGGAGACGTCGATGAGAGAACGCGGCACACCACGGACGACGTCGGCGGTCATCAGCGTGTTGAAGAAGACCGTGCCGATGAACAGGATCGCGATCTTGGAGGGTTCGCCGAGACCGAGCCAGATGATGAGCAACGGGATGAACGCGCTCGCGGGCAGATACCGCAGCAGCCCGATCAACGGCTCGAACGCCGCCTGCCCGGCGTGGAACGTGCCCATCAGGATGCCGAGCGGCACCGACACCAGCACGGCGAGCCCGAAGCCCTCCAGCACGCGCCGGGTGGTCGTCCACACGTCGACGGCCAGCTCGCCCGAACGCGCCATCTCCCAGCCGGCGGACAGCACGGCGCCCGGTGACGGCAGGAAGGTGGCGGGCACGGCACCGCTCGCGCTGAGCACCACCCAGGCGGTGAACGGGACGGCCAGGGAGAGGACGGTGAGCGTGGTCGCGGCGCGGCGGGAGATCGGGGTGCGGATGGTGAGGAGGGTGGGGCGGGGGCGGGTCCGGCGGGGGAGCGGTGGCCACGTGGCTCGGACGTCGGACGTGCGGTCGGCCAGGGCGGTCCTCATGTGTGCACCGCCCTGGGGAGCGGGTGGTGGAGCGGTGCGGGCACCGCCCTGGCGAGTACGTCCAGCGGGATATTCACCTGTGCACCACCTTGGGCCTGTGGGTGGTCGAGCAGTGCGTCCAGCGCGGTCCTCATTTCTGCACCGCCTTGACGAACCGATCGTCGAACAGCCCGTCCAGCGAGGGCCGGTTCGGCGTGAGACCGGTGCTCACCATGGAGTCCGCGATCTGGCCCGCCTGGTGGTTGAGGTGCGTGGGCGTGACCCCCGGCGTGAACGCGTCGATGTTCTGCCGCAAGGTGAAGATCGTGGTGCCCGCGTCGTAGCTCCGGTAGTCGCCGACGCTCACGCCACCGCGCTTGGCCATGATCTCGATGGCCTGACCGTTGTTCTCCTTGATCCAGTCGAGCGTGACGAACCACGTGTTCACCAATGCCTGCGCCGCCTCCGGGCGGTCCTTCGCGAGCGCGCGGGACACGACGAGGTGATCGGGGATGGCACCGGGGAACTCGGCGGAGGTCGCGATCGCACGGCTGCCGGCGCGCTGCAGCGCGGTGGTCGTGAACGGCGCGAAGGCTCCGACTGCGTCGACCTTGCCCGCGACGAACGCGGCGGCTGCGGCGTCGGTCGCGAGTGGCACCAGCTCGATGTCCTTCTGCGAGAGGCCGGCCTCTGTCAACGCGAGCAGCAGCAGGTAGTGGTCGACGGTGCCCTGCTCGACGGCGACCTTCTTGCCTTTCAGGTCGGCGATGCCCGAGATGCCCTCGCGGGCGATCACCTGGTCGTTGCCCGTGGAGTTGTCGTTGACGAGGATGATCGTCTGTTGCGCGCCACCGCTGACGGACGCGAGCGTGTCGTTGAGCGTCTGGCTGTTGGCGTCGATCGCACCGCTCGACAAGGCGTTGAGGCTGTCGGTGTAGCTGTCGAAGTACTTCAGCTCGACGTCGAGGCCGTTGCGGCGGAAGAGATCCTGTTCCTGCGCGACCTGCCAGGGAAACCAGCCGGGCCACGCGCTGAACCCCAGCGTCACCTTGCCCGCGGACGTCGGTGTCGAGGTGCACGCGGTGGCGCACAGCAACACGAGTGCGACCGAGAAACGGCTGATACGGCGGGAAATCAAACCGAACTCCTGTGAGATTCTGTTGTGGGGGAGGCCTAGTCGCCCGCGGATCGGGGCAGATGGCCCGCGCGGACGAGACAGCCGAGGGTGTCGCAAATGACCCTGGTGGCGATCAACGACGTGATCTCCGCGTGGTCGTACGGGGGAGAGCACTCGACGACCTCGATGCCGGCGAGCGGCTGAGCGGCCACCAGCTGGATGAACTTGAGCACCTCGCGCGGGAGGAACCCGCCGGGCTCCGGCCAGCCCGTGCCCGGCACGAACGCCGCGTCGAGGCAGTCGACGTCGAAGCTGAGCCAGACCGCCTCGGCGCCGTCCCACGCCACGTCCAGCGCCCGTTGCGCGGCGGCCTCGATGCCCATCTCCACGCAGTCGGTCACGGTCATGATCGTGGTGCCGCGCTCGCGACCGACCTTCACCCCTGGCCGAGGTGCCTGCCAGCCGCCGATGCCGATCTGGACGAGATTGCGTGGCGGCACGTTCGGGATGTCCGTCGCGTGGAACCACGGCGTGGTGTGCATCCGCTCGTCGAGGTCGGTTTCCTGGGTGTCGACGTGCCGGTCGAAGTGGATGATGCCGAGATTTCCCCGGAGATGCTCCGAAACACCGCGCACGGTGGGGTAACCGATCGAGTGGTCGCCCCCGAGCACGACCGGAAAGGCGCCCGACGCGTACACGTGACCGACGGCCTTGCTGATCTGGTCGAAGGTCTTCTCGATGTTGCCGGGAATGGTGAACACGTCGCCGACGTCCGCGATGGTGATGGACTCGCGGAGATCCACGCCGAGCTCGAAGTTGTACGGGCCGTACAGCGCGGAGATCTTCCGGATGCCCTGTGGTCCGAACCGGGTGCCCGGCCGGTAGGTGGTACCGCCGTCGAACGGCGCGCCGAGCACGACCACGTCGTACTCGCCGCAGGTGCGGACGTCCTCCACGAACGGCGCCTTCAGAAAGGTGTTGATGCCCGCGAAGTGCGGCAGCTCTCCGCGTGAGAACGTCGGGATGCGCCTGTCCACAATGGAGTCCGCGGCGGGGAGGCCGAGCTCCAGGCCGCGTGCGACCTCGCGTTCCCAGCCGGTCGTCGGCAGCTGGGCCTCGCGTTCAACGGCGTTGCGGGCCTCCGGGCCGTAATTGTCGTGCAACGGTCTGCCACCGGTCTCAGCCATCTTGTCTGCACGCTTCCTGTGCACATTCTTGATGTACCGAAATACGGAGGTCCCCGGAGACTCCGATGTTCTTTGTCATGCAACCCGGAAAGGGTGGTGAATCCAGGATCAATTGAGGTTGCCAAGCCTAGCCGTGTGCGCAACCCCTTCCTGTCCTGCGGGGGTTTGTCGAATGGAGCAATGAATTTCGGTACTTCACGTCCTCGTTGCGCGGCGCATCCTCGTGGCCTGCGTACTTGGCATACGAATGGTCCATGCCAATGTGGTTCCGGTTCGCAGAACTACGATGTTTGAGCCCAATCGGGTGATTTGACGAAGCCCCGCCCGACCAGGCATCTCGCTCGGCTGCATTGACCCTCGCCGACTGCCGGAGCTACCGTGTAACTAGTTACATGAAACTAGTTACAGCACAGGAGGCCGAGATGCGAGTCGTCGTGGTGGGTGCTGGTGTCTACGGAGCCGCGGTGGGGGCGGCACTGGTTCGTCGTGGCGCGACGGTCACGGTCGTCGACGCCGGTGCGCCGGGTGCGGGGACGTCCGGAGCGACGTTCTCGTGGGTCAACTCGCGCAACAAGCAACCGCTCGTCTACCACCAGCTCAACGTCGCGGGAATGGCGGCGCACCAGCGGCTCGCGGCCGAGTTCCCGCTCGGCGACTGGTACTTCGCTGGAGGTGGCATCGAATGGGGCGGTGACG
This sequence comes from Lentzea atacamensis, assembly GCF_003269295.1. Lineage (GTDB taxonomy): Bacteria > Actinomycetota > Actinomycetes > Mycobacteriales > Pseudonocardiaceae > Lentzea > Lentzea atacamensis. The sequence goes on from NZ_QLTT01000003.1 coordinate 636,571, forward strand.
AGGCGGCGTTGCGGGCGAAGGTCGACGCTCTCCTCGCGCTCGGCTACGACGCCAAGTGGCTGACCCCGGCCGAGACGCTGGACCTGGAACCGGGCATCGATCCGGACCGGCTTCCTCCCGGCGGGACAGCGTACTTCCCCGGCGAGGCGTGGGTGGAGCCGCGGCGGTTGATCGCACATCTGCTGTCGAGAAGCATCGACGTGGTGGCCGGCGACGCCGTGGCAGGGCTCGACATGAGCGGTGACGTGGTTCGAGCCGTGCGGCTGGAGTCCGGGCGGGTGCTCGTCGCGGACGCGGTCGTGAACTGCGCGGGCCCCGAGGCGGCCGGGGTGGCGGCGATGGCAGGACTCGCGCTGCCGATGCGCAACCTGCCCTGCGTGCTCGTGTACACGTCGCCTGTCGCGGTACCGCTGTCGAGGGTCGTGCACGCCCCGGACGTCCACTTGCGACCGGAGGGCGGCGGCCGGATCCTCCTGCACTCCAGCGAGGTCGACCGGGGTGGGCAGGAGGCGGTGGACAAGCTGGTGCGCGACGCCGCCTCGCTCTACCCGGGAATTCGGGCCGCGACCGTCGAGAGCGTGCGCACGGGGGAGCGGCCGATTCCCGGCGACGGGCTGCCCGTGCTCGGACGGGTCGCGGACGTGCGCAACTACTTCTTCGCCGTGTCGCACAGCGGGGTGACGTTGTGTCTGCACGCGGGCGAGCTCGTCGCCGACGAGGTGGTCGGTGAGGACCGCGAGGACGCGCTGGCGCCGTTCCGCTTCGAGCGGTTCGAGGAGTCGCGATGACGATCGTCGTGCGTGGCTGCGACCTGGTCGACGGCCGGGGCACCGAACCGCGGCGCGGGGTCGACGTCGTCGTCGAGGGCGACACGGTCCGGGAGATCGTCGAGCCGGGGAACGGAGCGTACCCGTCGGCGGAAGTCGTTGACGCAAAAGGGATGCTGGTGATCCCAGGGCTGATCAACAACCACACGCACGGCACCGCGTACGGCCCGCTGTTCCCTAGCGGCCACGAACCGCTGCCTCGCGAGCAGGTGAACGCGAACCTCGACCGGCATCTGCTGGAGGGCACGACCACGGTGCTCTGCGTCGACGGGTTCATCACCGCGGAAGCCGTTGCCGCGACCGACGAAGCGCATCCGGTCAACGTGAAGGCGTCCTCCTGCAACACACCCGCGTGCCTGGAGGCGGCGACCATCGCCGACGGCGGCGGGCTGACCGACGTGCACCGGGCGTTCAGCGCGCGTCAGGCGGTGGCCGAAGGCGCGGTCGCGCTGGGCGAGATCGGCGCGGGGCACACGCTCGGCGGTGGCGGGGCGAGCTACCTGTACATCCCCGAGCAGGTCGCGCGGCGCACCGGCGTGACGGTGACGGCGTTGCAGGCGAACGAGCTGAAGGTCGCGGTGCTGGGCAGGCACATCAGGACGTCGGCGTTCGACCGTGCCGCCGTCGAGGAGGCGCTGGCGGGCGCCGGCCTGACCGGGCTGCTGTCCGTCGACGAGGCGCGCGAGATCGTGTCGGGCGTGGTCCTGCCTGCGTTCGACGTCGCGCTGCGCGGCTTGGCGGAAGCGGCTGACCAGGCCCGGCAGCTGGACGTTCCGGTGCTCGTGCACAACGCGGCCGCATCGATGACGCAGGTTGCCGCCATCGCCAGGACGGACGTGCGGCTGATCGCCGGGCACTCCAACCACCCCAGCTTCACCACGCGGGAGGCTCTGGGCCACGCGGAGCGGCTGAAGGAGCGCGGAGTGGTGATCGACGTGTCCATTTTGGACAGTTTCCGTGGTCGGCGGCCGGACATGATCCCGCTGCTCTACGCCATGTTCGAGGCCGGGCTGGTGGACACCATCTCAACCGACTACGCGGCAGGCCACCACGACCCGATCCTGCTGGCGATCGACCGGGCCACCAGGGCGGGCGTGGTCGGCCTGCCCGCCGCGATCGCGATGGCCACGTCCACCGTCGCCGACACGTTCCCCGGGCTGGCACCCCGGCGTGGCCGGATCGTGCCGGGCGCGATCGCCGACCTGGTGGTGACCGACCCGGCGGCGCTGGAGAATGTCGGGACCGTCATGATCGGCGGCAGGATCGTCGTGCGGGAAGGCAGGCTGGTCGCGGATGAAGCGAGTCACGATCGGTGACGTCGCCGCACACGCGGGAGTGTCGACGGCAACGGTCTCCCGCGTGCTGAACGGCGGTCTCGTCGCCGAGTCGACGGCCGCCAGGGTGTGGGAAGCCGCCGAGAGTCTCGGCTACAGCCCGAACGCGTTGACCAGGAGCATCTTCGCCGGGCGGTCGAGCACCATCGGCGTGATCATCCGGGACCTGAGCAGCCCGTTCTACCTGGACCTCATCCGGGGCATCGACGAGGTCGCCGCGGCCAGCGACAGCCCGGTCATGCTGGCCAACACCTATCGCCGCGCCGACCGGGAAGCCGCCCAGGTGCGGGCGATGGACCAGCAACGGGTGCGCGGCCTGATCATCACCGCCGACGAGACCGCGGACAGCCAGGCACGGCGAATGGCGGAGAACGGCACGCCGTGCGTGATCGTCGCGCGCAACCCGCCAGGCCTGCACTCGGTCAGTCTTGACGACGTCGCGGCTGGTGAGTTGATGGCCGCGCATCTGGCGGACTGCGGCCGGTCACGAGTGGGAGTCGTGAGCGGACGAAATCGGCCGACGCAGGTCAAACGCGTGACAGGGCTGCGGCAGGGACTCGTCGAGCGTGGCCTTCCGGAACCCGAGGAAGTCCTCGTGGAGAACGAGGACGAGGTCGATGCCGCCGTCGGCTCACTGCTGCACCGCAACGACACCGTCGTGTGCACGACAGGCCGTCTGACCGTGTCCGTCCACACGGCACTGACCGCTCGTGGCCTGAAAATGCCCGACGACATCGGGTTCCTCACCATGGACGACTTCCCGTGGGCGAGCACGCTCGGCATCAGCGTGGTCGCCCAGCCCGCGTACGAGATGGGGCGCAGGGCCGCGGAGCTCGTCGTCGAGGAGCCGGCGGTCCCGGTCAGGATCGTCTTCCAACCCACGCTCATCGCCCGCGGCTCGTGCGGATCAGGTACCTGACCGGAGGTCCGTCCAGCCCACAACGGGTTCCAGTGCCGAGGCGAGCCGGATGAGGACGGCTTCGTCCCACGGCCCGGCCACGAGCTGGGCGCCGACCGGCAGACCGCCGGCGGAGGCGTGGACCGGCAGGGAGACGGCGGGAAGTCCGGTGATGTTGCAGAACGAGGTGAACGAGATCATCCGGGTCTCGGTCAGCAGCGGGCTGCTGCGGACCGTGCTCCGCACAAGCTGTTCCAGCGCCACGGCGAGACGGTGTGCGGGTACGTCCGCCGGCGGCGTCTGGACCGCATCCGCCGGGCACTGGCGGATCCCGGCGTGGCCCACCGCCCGGTGCCGAGCGTCGCGGCTCAGTGGGGATTCGCGCAGGCGAGCCACTGCGGCAAGCTGTTCCGCGCCGAGTTCGGCGTCTCGCCGAGGGAGTTCCGCGAAGCCGCGCTCGGAAGGAACTCGTGAAACCCGAAGCGCGTTGCCGGCATCTGCGTCATAGTTGATTCGTTCGGTGACGTGAAGAAAGCGGTGGACGGCCGTCTGGCCACGCTCGTCGCGACACTCGCCGGTGCTAAAGAATTCTCTTCCCTTTTAGCAGTCCAAACATTTTCGCGGCATCTTGACCGCAGGGAGATCGTCCTTCAGAGTTTTGATGGATGCGACCGGCACCCCGCGACGGTGGCATCTGACTGCGCGCGCCCGTCTTCGGTTCCCCTCATTGTTCAAAAGGGCGCGCAATAGGTCGCTCCGATTTCCCACCTCAACGAAGAGGAGCACACCCATGGCCGGATCGGGTCATCATCCGCCCACCGCCGTCCAACGAACCCGTAGACGTCGTACGGCCGGTATCGCCGCTGCCGTCGCCGTGCTGCTCGGCGGGCTGGTCACGGCGTTCAGCGCGGCCCCGGTGTCGGCGGCGACCGTCGACACCAACGCCTGGTACGTGTTGGTCAACCGCAACAGCGGCAAAGCCCTGGACGTCTACAACCTCGCCACGAACGACGGTGCGCGCATCACCCAGTGGACCCGCAACGACGGCAACCAGCAGCAGTGGCAGTTCGTCGACTCCGGTGGCGGTTACTACCGGCTGAAGTCACGGCTGTCGGGCAAGGTCCTCGACGTCTACAACTTCTCCACCGCTAATGGCGCGAGCATCGTCCAGTGGTCCGACGCCAACGGCACCAACCAGCAGTTCCGCCTCGCGGACTCCGACGGCGGCCACGTGCGCCTGATCAACCGCAACAGCAACAAGGCCGTCGAGGTCCAGGGCGCCTCCACCGCCGACGGCGGCAACGTCGTCCAGTACAGCGACTGGGGCGGCGCCAACCAGCAGTGGCAGCTCGTCCGCGTCGGCGGGACGGGCCCCACCACGACGACGACCACCCCGCCCGGCACGTGTTCGCTGCCCTCGACGTACCGCTGGTCGTCGACGGGCCCGCTGGCGCAACCGAAGCAGGGCTGGGTCTCGCTCAAGGACTTCACCCACGTCATGCACAACGGCAAGCACGTGGTCTACGCGACGACGCACGACAGGGGCACGACCTGGGGCTCGATGAACTTCACGCCCTTCACGAACTGGTCCGACATGGCCACGGCCGGCCAGAACGCGATGAACCCCGGCGCGGTCGCGTCCACGCTGTTCTACTTCGCACCGAAGAACATCTGGGTGCTCGCCTACCAGTGGGGCCCGACCTCGTTCAGCTACCGGACGTCGAACGACCCCACCAACGCCAACGGCTGGTCGGCGGCACAGACGCTCTTCACCGGGCGCATCCCGAACTCCGGAACGGGCCCCATCGACCAGACGCTCATCGGTGACGACCAGAACATGTACCTGTTCTTCGCCGGTGACAACGGCAAGATCTACCGGTCCACCATGCCGATCGGGAACTTCCCCGGCAGCTTCGGCTCGGCCTGGACCGAGATCATGAGCGACACGCAGGCCAACCTGTTCGAAGGCGTCGAGGTCTACAAGGTCCAGGGCCAGAACCAGTACCTCATGATCGTCGAGGCGATGGGCCGCAACGGGCGCTTCTTCCGCTCGTTCACGTCCAGCAGCCTGAGCGGTTCGTGGACCCCGCAGGCCGCCACCGAGAGCAACCCGTTCGCCGGCAAGGCCAACAGCGGCGCCACCTGGACCAACGACATCAGCCACGGCGACCTGATCCGCAGCAACCCCGACCAGACCAAGACCATCGACCCCTGCAACCTGCAACTGCTGTACCAGGGACGTGATCCCAACTCGGGCGGCGACTACGGCCTCCTGCCGTACCGGCCGGGTCTGCTGACACTGCAACGCTGATCAGCGGAAGCGGACTCTTCTCGTCCTGTCAGGGGCAGGGCGAGAAGAGTTTGCGGGTGCCGGGACCGTTGTAGGCGGCGCGATCGGAGAACCGGCAGCCGAACGCGGGCGCGGCCACCGTGTCGCGGTCACCGATAACGTCACCGGCCGGCTTCGTGCCGCGGCTGGTCCACGTCACGAGGTCGTTCCACGCGGCGCCCACCTCCGCCGCCGAGAACTCGCAGTGGTCCACCGTGCGGATCGCTCGCTGCACCAACCACTTCGACTGGCCGTTGCGGACGACATCGGCCCGGTAGTCCTGTTCCATCGAGAACGGCACGAACAGGTCGCCGAGACCGTGCAGGGAAAGCACCGGGGTTCTCGGCTTGCCCGCGATCCTCGGCACCTCGGTGAGCGTGGGGGAGAGCCGCGACCGCCAGTCGCGCGGCGCCACCCGCTGCACCTCGCGGTTGAGGTCGACCGGCGAGTTCGGCTGGTAACGGGTGCCGAAATTGGTCGCCAACCGGCCGGGATCACGCGAGAGCGGGGCGTCCTCGTCCGGCGGCGTGGCGAGGCTGAACAGGAAGTCCTTCCAGAACGCGAAAGCGGGCGCCGCACCGGGACGCGGTCCGCCGCTGCGTTCGACGACCACCGAGCGGAACTGGGCGCCCCGGTCCGTCACGGTGTCGGGGCCGCCGGGAACGAGCGTTGTCAGCCCCAGCTTCTCCTGGATCTGCGGCACCACGGTGGTGAGGTAGTCGGCGGGCACCGGGTAGGCGCGAATCCCGGCGAGTGCCTGCGCCGTCAACTGGTAGTCGAGGAAGAAGTCGAACAGCTCGTGATCACCGAGCACGCCGCACATCGGCAGCGCGCCGTCGTAGAAGCCGGGGTACTGCTCCAGCGAGCGGCCGATGACGTGGCCGCCCATCGACACTCCCGCGATGAGGACCTGCTTCGGCTTGGCGACCAGGGTGCCGAAGTGCTTCGCCAGATCGTGTGTGGCCAGGACGCCGGCGCGAACGTCGTAACCGTTGCTGTAGTAGGAGGACGCGGCCCACGCATAGCCCTGGCCGAGCATCCGGGCACGCAGGCCGTAGGCAGGCGGGTCCACGGTGAGCACCGTGCCGGTGCCGCGGTAGCCGTGTGCCCACATGGCCAGACGGCCGTTCCACTTCGCGGGCACCTCGACGATGTACGCGGAGTGCCGGTGGATGCCCTGCAACACCCTCGTCGGCTGTCCGTCGACGATCTCCGGCTTCAGCGGCGGGTTGTGGACGGTGTAGCCGGGCAACGGCTGGTCACCGGGGACACCCGGAGTGGCGGCCAGTGCCGGCGCACCACCGGCGAAGAGCACGAGCCCCAGCAACGACACCACGAGCCGTGTTCGCATGCCACACCTCCGTCGGCCTTTCACGCCGGTTCATTCCACCCCGGCGGAGTCGTTCCGTCACCCTCTCAACGGGTGATCACCGTCAGTGCTCCGCGGCGGGCCGGGGCCGGCGGTTCGAGCACCCGCCGGCCCGGTGGCTCACCGCGTCACGTCACCTGAGCCCGCGAGGACCGGGAGGGGGATCTCGAAATGCACCGTCTGGTGGCGGTCGGGGTCGCCGTCCCTGGCGTCACACACCTCGACCGCGACCGAGCGCCAGAACGCCTCGGCGCCGGGCGTGCGGGTGTCGGTGTGCAGGTAGATCTGTTCGTAGCCGGGGGTTTCCGCGACGAACCGGACCGCGGCGTCGACCAGTGCCCTGGCCAGCCCCCTGCGCCTGTGGTCGGGCCGGACGTACACGCGGAACAGCTGTGCGGTCCGGTCACCGGAGTAGCGCTCGGCGAGCCACGCCGGGTGGGGCGGGCTGGCGGGACCCTGCGCCCGCACGGCCGTGGTGCCGACGACCTCGTCGCCGTCGACGGCGACGAACAGCGCGTGCCTGGGAGTGTCCAGGTACGTGGCGGCCAGGTCGATCACGTCGCCGTGCCACTGGGGGCGGTAGCCGTGGCCGAACTCGTGGTAGAAGGTGTCCAGCATGACGCTGCGGGCTCCCGGCAGGTCGGCGTGCGTCGCCAACCGGACCTCGTGGCGTCCCGCTGCCTGGTGGTGCGTGTTCACTTCATCCTTTCCTTCGCGCCGTCCAAGGTCGTCTCGACCGGACCGTGCAGGACGACGCGTCCCTCGTGGAGTACGACTACCCGGTCGGCCAGCCGCGCCACGACGTCGAGGTCGTGGCTGATCAGCACGAGCGCGCACGGCACGCTCGCGAGCAGGTCGAGCAACCCGGCGCGGGTCACCGCGTCCAGGCCCGAGGTGATCTCGTCGCACACGAGCACCTCGGGTTCGGCGAGCAGAGCGCGCACGAGCGCCGCTCGTTGGAGCTCACCGCCGGACAGGCCGCGCGGCAGGCGTCGCACCATGTCCTCGTCCAGACCGACACGGGCCAAAGCCGCGAGCGCTGCCGCACGAGCGTCGGCGGGGCGCACGCCCCGCAGCCGCACGGCCGTCCTGGCGACCTGGTCCAGCACGGCGCGGTGCTCGTCGAACGATCCGCGCGCGTCCTGGAACACGTACTGCACCGCGGCGAGGGCGGTGCGCGACCGCCGGCGCAGCGACCGGGCCAGCGGCCGGTCGTGGAGCAGCACCTCGCCGGTGACCTGCTGGTGCAGGCCGGCCAGGCACCGGCCGAGAGTGGTCTTGCCGCTGCCGGAGCGGCCGACGACCGCCACGCGTTCGCCGATCTCCAGGTCCACGTCGTGCAGCACGGTGGCGTTGCGGTACCGGGCGGTCAGGCCGCGGACCCGCAGCCGTGGCGCCCGTTCTGGTACGTCGATGGACATCGGCGGCACGGCGTCGAGCAGCGCGCGCGTGTAGCTCTCGCGAGGATTGGTCAGCAGCTCGTCCGCGGGTCCGGCTTCGACGACGCGTCCTGCGCGCAGCACCACGATCTCGTCGGCGAGCGCCCGCACCACCTCCACGTCGTGCGTCAGCAGCACGAGTGCGACACCCTGCGCGACGACGGCGGCGAGCTCGTCCACGACCTCGGCACGGGTGAGGGCGTCCTGCCCCGTCGTGGGTTCGTCGGCCACGAGCACCGCCGGGGCGCCGACCAGCGCCTGGGCGAGCACGACCCGCTGCTGCTGGCCTCCGGAGAGCTGGTGCGGAAAGCGGCGCAGCAGGTCGGCCGGCACCCGCGCCCGCTGCAGAGCCACCCGCACCAGCTCGTCGGGATCACCGTCGTGCAGTGCCGCGATCTCGCGGAACACCGCACCCAGCCTGCGCACGGGGTTGAGCGCGGACGCCGGCTGCTGGGGCACGAACCCGACGCGCCCGTGCACCTCCAGGCGCCCGCTGACGGTCACTCCGGGAGCGTGTTCGCCGAGCAGGGCGAGACCGGTGGTGGTCTTGCCGCTGCCGGAGGCACCGACCAGCGCGAGGACTCTGCCCGCGGACAGGGCGAAGCTGACGCCGTCGAGCAGCACCTGGGCGCCCGCCTCGGCACGCAGGTCCTCGACGTGCACGACGGGGGTCACGTGCGCACCTGCCGCAGGGCGCGGTCGAACACGAGGTTCACACCGACGGACAGCGCGACGATCAGCAGTGCGGGCACGACCACGGTCAACGGCTGCAGGAACAGCCCGCCCCGGTTGCGGTCCACCATCACGGCCCAGTCCGCGGCGTCGGGCGGGACACCGACACCGAGGAAGCTGGCGGACGCGACCAGGTAGAGCGCGGCGGTGAGCCGGACACCGAGGTCGGCTGCGAGCGTGCGGAGCATCGACCGTCCCGTGTAGACGATCGAGGTCTGCCACCACGACTCGCCCTGCATGCGCATCGCTTCCAACGCGGGCCTTCCGGCGATCTCGAGAGCCGCCGCACGCGAAAGGCGTGCGACGTCGGGGAAGTTGACGAGCGTGACCACGCCGACGAGCACCAGGAGCCCCGGCCCGGAGATGGCGGCCACGAGGATCAGCACCAGCAACGACGGCACCGCCAGCAGCACGTCGAGCGGCCTCATCAGCACCTCGTCCACGAGCCGCAGCCGGGTGGTCGCGGCGACGACGCCGTAGGGCACACCGGCCACGTAGGACAAGGCGGTGGCGAGCAACGCCACCAGCACGACCGTCTGGCCGCCCGCGAGCACCTGGTGCCAGGCGTCGCGGCCCACGAAGTCGGTGCCCAGCAACCCCTGCGGCATGAACGGCGCGCTGCGGGTCTGCTGCTCCGGTACGAACAGCGGGCCCAGCAACGCCAGTGCCAGCGGCACCACGATCAGCAGCCCGCCGATGCCCGCCCGTTTCACGCGACCACCTCCGTACGCGGCGCCAGGCGGAACGCCACCAGGTCCGCCACAAGGTTCACGGCCACCGTGCTCACCGCGAACACCACCGCCAGGCCCTGCACCACGGGCAGGTCGCGGCCGGCCACGGCGTCGACCAGCACGGTCCCCAGGCCGGGGATCACGAACACCGCCTCGACGACGATCACGCCGCCCAGCAACCAGTCCGTGGTGCGCGCGACCTGCTGCACGGCCGGCGCGAGCGCGTTCGGCAGCGCGTGGGCGAACCGGATCCGCGTCTCGCCGAGGCCGAGGCGGCGGGCGTGGCGCACGTAGTCCGACGCGAGCGCGTCCACCATGCCCGCGCGCACCAGGCGGCTGATCGAGCAGATCGGCCTGGCCAGCAGCACCACCAGCGGCAGCACCAGCACGGCGGGCTGCGAGAGCAGGTCCGCGCCGACCGCTGTCGGCGGCAGCCACGCCAGCTGCACGCCGAACACCGCGATCAGCACGACGGCCAGCGCGAACTCGGGAATGGAGTGCAGCGCCACGCTGATCGACGTCAGCGCCCGGTCCAGCAGGCTGCCCTCGCGCAGTGCGGCCAGCACGCCGGCCATGACCGAGATCGGCAGCAGCAGCACCAGGGTCAGCGTCGCCAGCACCGCGGTCGGGCCGATCGCGCCGAACAGGAACTCGGAGACCGGCCGGCCCGACACCAGCGACACACCGAAGTCCAGCCGTGGCAACCCGGCCAGCCACTCCACGAACCGTTCGAGCACCGGGCGGTCGAGTCCCATGGCCGCACGGATCTGGGCGATGCGCGCGGGGTCGGGGTTGTCGCCCGCCAGGGCCACCGCCGCGTCTCCCGGCAGAGCCTGCACCAGGACGAACACGAGGGTGACCACGGCGAGCACCTGCACCAGCCCGAGCGCGGCGCGCCGGGCCGTGTAGGAGGCGAGGTTCACCCGATCCACACCTTGTCGAAGCGGGCCCAGTCGAGCGTGTTGGCGGGTGCGGTGGAGATCCCGCCGACCTTCGGCGTCGTGCCCACGATCCAGTCGGCGAAGCCCCACATCAGGTAGCCGCCCTCGGCGTGCAGCACCCGTTGCATCTCCCGGTACGTCTCGGTGCGCACGGCTTCGTCCGAAGTGGACACCGCCTTCTCGTAGAGCGCGTCGAACTCCGGCCGGGCCCACTTGGTCACGTTGGTGCCGGAGCCGGTGAGCAGGCGTTGCGCGATGTGGGTCTCGATGGGCATGGCACCGGAGCGGAAGCTCGACAGCGAGCCGTTCTTGAGCGTGTCGGCCCAGTAGCTGTCCTTGTTGCCCACCGCGACCTCGATGGTGAGGCCGGAACCCTTGGCCTGGTCGGCGAACACGGTGGCGGCCTCGACCATCCCCGCCGCTGCCGTGGAGGTGTCGAGCTTGATCACCATGCCCTCGGCGCCCGCCTTGCGGATGAGGAACTTCGCCTTGTCCAGGTCGCGCTGCCGCTGGCCGATCTCGTCGGCGTAGTGCTGGTAGCCCTTGCCGAACAGGTCGTTGCCGACCTGGCCGCTGCCCGCGAGCACCGACTCCACCAGCTGCGGGCGGTCGGCGAGCAGGAACAGCGCCTCGCGCAGGTCCCGGTTGTCGAACGGTGCCCGGTCCAGCTTCATCGCGAACGCCTGCACGGCGCTGTTGGGCGAGCGGTGGATCGTCATCCGGTCGCCGGACGCGTGACTGCGCGCCGTGGTCGGGGTCAGGTCGTGCGCGTACTCGACCTGGCCGCCCAGCAAGGCGTTGGTGCGCGCCGACTCCTCGTTGGCGATCACGAACTCCAGCTCGTCCAGCAGCGGCGCGCCCTCCCAGTACTCGGGGTTGCGCTTGAGCAGCACGGACCTGCCCGGCTCGAACGACACGAAGCTGAACGCCCCCGACCCGACGGGTTTGGTGAAGTCCTCGGCGCCCTCGGGCACGATGTACGCGCCGAACGCCGCGAGGGCGTTGGGGAACTCGACGAACGGCCGCTTCAGCGCGAACTCCACGGTGCGGTCGTCCACGGCACGGCTGTTCGGCAGGTCGATCAGCGTGAGGCTCGACTTGGCGCGGAACGCCCGGTTCGGGTCGAGGATGCGCGCGTAGCTGGCGAGCACGTCCTGGGCGCGCACCGGTCTGCCGTCGTGGAACACCGCCTTGCGCAGGGTGATCCGCCAGCGGGTCAGGTCCGCGCTCGGCTCCCACTTCTCCGCCAGGCGCGGCCGCGGCGACACGTCGTCGCCGAGGTCCGCGAGCTTGTCGAACATCGCCTTGGACCGGGCGGCTTCGACGAAGAGGTTGGCGAGGTGCGGATCGAGGACCTCCTTGGCACCGCCACCCGCGAAGGCGGCGCGCAGCCTGCCGCCGGCGCGGGGGGTGGAAGCAGGGGCGGCACCGCTGCCGCACCCGGCGAGGGTGGCGACCGTCAGGCCGGAGGTGAGGCCGAGGAAACCGCGGCGGTTCAGGGACATGCTGGTTCCTTTCGGGGTTGCCCGTCTCGGCGGAGGCGGGCCACGACGTGGAGGCGGTCGCCGGACAGCGCGCCGCTCAGCGGGGCGTCGGCGGACCACGGCTGATCGGTGCGCGGGCCGGGGGAGTCGAACAGGGCCAGGACCTCGAACCCGGCGAGGTCGAGCAGATGACGCAGCTCCTGGGGGAACAGCAGCCGCCAGGCCGACCGCTGCACGAGCGGCTCGGCGCGGCCGGCCCACTCCCACGTCCGGCGGCGGCGCAACAACTGGGCGGCGTGGTCGATCCACAGCTCGGTGTGCGAGGTGTAGTCGGTGCCCCGCCAGGTCACCGAGCGGGTGCGCACGCCGTCGAGCAGTTCGGTGTTGCCGAGGAAGAACGCGCCGTTGCGCATCTCCGCGACGAACAGCCCGCCGGGCTCGAGGTGCGTGCGGCACCGGCTCAGGAAGGCCTCGATGTCGGCGTTGGTGTGGCAGTACAGCATCGCGCTGTCCAGGCAGGTGACGACGTCGAAGCGTCGCCCCAGCCCGAAGTCGCGCATGTCGGCCAGCGTCACGTCGACCGCCGGGTGGTGCGCGCGCACGTGCGCCAGCATGTTCTCCGAGCTGTCGATCCCGGCGACGCGATAACCGTTGCGGGACAACCACCCCGCGTCCCGGCCGGTACCGCACCCGACGTCGAGCAGCTCCCGCCCGCCCCCGAACCGGGTCACCACGTCGTGCACGAACCGTGCCGCGACGTGCTCCGGATCGGGGAACTGGTGCTCGTACAGCTCCGGGTTGTCGGTGAGCAGGTTCATCGGACGACCCCCTGTGGTTGTGCCGGTGTGAGTGCCCCGCGGCGGTGCAGCCAGGCCACGCCCGCGGCGCAGACGAGCCCGACCGCGAGGCACAGCAACGACGCGAGCCTTTGGCCGAACCCGCTGACCCAGCCGATCGCGGTGTTGCCCAGCGCGGCGGCCAGCCCGGAACCGAGGTAGAACACCCCGAAGTGCGTGCCTGCCAAGCTGTCCGGGCCGAACGAGGGAATGAGGTCGTAGACCAGCGGATGCGCGATCATCACCCCGACCGCGAGCGCGAGCGTGGCGACCAGCACCGCCACGAGCCCCGGCCACAACGCCGGCACCGCGAACCCCGCACCCATGACGGCCAGCCCTGCCGCGATCACCGGCCCCCGCGCCCGTTTCGAGAGCAGGCGGGTGATGCGCACCTGCAACAGCAGCGTGGCAACCGTGGAGACGACGAACAGCACGGCCACCACGCCGGCCGACCCGGTGGCTTGCTGGGCCTGGATCGGCAGCAGCAGGTAGAGCTGGTTCTGCAGCACGAACATCCCGCTCAACACACAGGTGAACGCCACGAACCGCCGGTTCGCCAGGCACTCGCGCCAGTCACCCAGCACCGATCCACCTCGGCGAGCGGCCGGCCGCGCGGGCAGCACCACGGCCTGCGCGACGGTCAGCACCGCGAAGATCCCCGCCGCCACCACCGCCGAGACCCGGAAGTCCCACAACAGCAACACACTGCCTAGCACCGGCCCGAACAGCGCACCCGCCTGCGCGTAAACGTTGAACCGCGCGAACGCCTCCGTGCGCGCCGCACCCGCCTCCAACGCGATGTACGCCCGAACCGCCGGGTTGAACAGCGCCCCGGCCAGCCCGCTGAGCACCGAAGCGGCCAGCACCACCGCGAGCGAGTCGCCCATCGCGAACAGCCCGAACCCCACCGCCCGCAGACCGCAGCCCGCGAGGATGGCTGCCCGCGGGCCCAGCCGGTCCGACACCGTGCCGCCCACCAGGAACAGGCCCTGCTGGCTCAGGGTCCGCACGCCGAGCACCACACCGATCACCGCGGCGGACATGCCGAGGGCGCCCAGGTGCGTGGCGAGGTAGGGGATGAGGAGGTAGAAGCCGGTGTTCACGGCGAACTGGTTGACCAGCAGCAGTCGGACCGGCAGGGCGAACCGGTTCACGGCCGCACCACGTCCAGAGGGCGGCGGTTCATCGGCGCACCACTCCGAGCCCGGGCTCGCCGGACAGCCGCAGAACGCCGTCCTCACCCCCGATACCCGCCCAAGGGTCGTGGGCCAGCAACAGATGCCCGTCCAGATCCACCCACCTGGCATGCCCGGCAAGGTGAACCGCCGGAGCGATCCCGAGCGAACTGGCCACCAAGCACCCGAGCATCACGTCCAGCCCGCCATCACGCGCCGCCGAGACGATCTCCAGCGCCGGCCTCAGCCCACCGCACTTGGCGAGCTTGACGTTGACGCCGTCCACCGCGCCCGCCAGCCTGCGCACGTCGTCGACCGTGGCGGCGTCCTCGTCGGCGACCAGCGGCGCCGGGCACCGCTCCCGAACCCATGCCAGCCCGTCCGGATCACCGGGCGGGATCGGCTGTTCCACCGCGGCGAGCACGACATCCGCGGCGGTGATCCGGTCGATCACCCGCACGGCCTCGCCGGGACTCCAGCCACCGTTGGGGTCGAGCACGATCCGGGCGTCCGGCGCGGCGGCACGGACAGCGGCCGCGGTCGCGACGTCCTGATCCGCATCGGTGCCCGCCTTGACCTTGAGCACGGAGAACCCGCGCCCGGCCAGTGCCGCGGCCCTGATCGCCGCGTCGTCCGGTGTGGTGATCCCGATGGTGTAGGCGGTCGGGGTGTCGTGCCAGTCCGGCAGCCCGGTGAGGGCGTGCACCGGAAGACCGCGACGCAGGCCGATCAGGTCGTGCAGCGCCGCGTCCACGGCCGCCCGCACTCCCGCCGGGATCGGGTCCGCGTGCAGCGCGTCGAGCGCGGTCTCCGGTGAGTCCGCGGCGGCGAGAACCGGTCGCAGCCGGTCCAGCAACGACGTGATCGCCTCCACGTCGAGCCGGTAGTAGGTGCTGGTCACCACCTCCCCGTGCCCACGCTGCCCGTCGTGCTCCACGACGACCCGCACGGCATCTCGCCGCGACATCACCGACCTGGAGATCTGCAGTGGCGTGTCCAGTTCGAGGCCGTAGACCTCCCAATCGATCTTCACGCGAACACCGCCGCCGCTTGAGGCGCGACGACCGACCGGCACCGCGTCCAGCCCGTCGCCTCGACGCTGTGCGGGTCACCGATCTCCACCGGCCGGTCGGCCGCACGGCCGAAGAGGCCGCGGGCGTGGCAGAAGTCGTCGTCGAAGATCGTGCCGAGGTACCGGTGCGGGCCGTCGGGGAAGATGGTCGCCACCACCGCGCCGGGTTCGACCCGAGCCGCCCACGCCGCGACGAGTGCGACGGCGCCGGTGCTCCAGCCGCCGGTGACGAAGGCGTCTCTCGCGAGCCTGCGGCACGCCTCCACCACCTCGACCGGGCCGAGCCAGTGCACCTCGTCGAACTCGGCGTAGGCGACGTTGCGCGGGTGGATGCTGCTGCCCAGCCCGCGCATGACCCTGGCTCGCGCGGGCTGACCGAAGATCGTGGAGCCGACGGTGTCCACGCCGACCAGCCGCACTCCCGGCCAGTAACGGCGCAGCTCCCGCACGATGCCCGCGCTGTGCCCGCCGGTGCCCACGCTGCACACGAGCACGTCGACCCGGTCGAGCTGCTCGACCATCTCCTTGGCGAGCCCCACGTACCCCTTGGGGTTGTCGGGGTTGTTGTACTGGTCGGGCCAGTAGGCGCCGGGCAGCTCGCGCAGCACCGCCTGGAGCCGGTCGAGGCGGGCCTGCTGCCAGCCGCCCACCGGGTGCGGCTGGTCCACCACCTCCAGCCGGGCACCGTGCGCGCGCAGCAGTGCGCGCATCGACGGCTCCAGCTCGCTGTCGGCCACCAGCACGACCGGGTGGCCGAAGACCTGACCGGCGAACGCGAGACCCAGACCCAGCGTGCCGCTGGTCGACTCCACGACCACCGCGCCGGGACGGAGGTCGCCGCGTTCCCTGGCGGCACGCAGCATGGACACGGCCGGCCGCGCTTTCATGCCGCCGGCGCTCAGGCACTCCAGCTTGGCCCAGAAACCGTTGTGCGGGTGGGGAAGCGGCGTGTCGATGCGGGCGACCGGGCTCTGGCCGAGGAGCCCGAGCAGGTGCCGGTTCTGGCGCGGGATCAGCACGACGGGCGCTCCGTGTAGTGGTGGATCGTCGTCGGACCGCCGTCGAGCCAGAAGAACGGGTACGGCTCGGCCGAGACGGCCCGCACCCCGTGCCCGATGAACCACGGCAGGACCGCGCCCGCCGTCTGCGCGAACATCACGACCGGCTTGCGCGCGCCGGCGGCGTGGCGGAGCAGCGGCTCGAAGGTGCCGTTGCCGACGGTCATCCCGGAGGCCAGGACGAGGTCGCACTCGTCGAGCGCGCTCCCAGCGTCGGTCGTGATCGGCTCGTCCCACTCCGTCCGGCCGCCCTTGAGGTCGCACGGCACGTAGGTCGCGCCCCGCTCGCGCAGGTGGTGCAGCAGCGAGTTGACCACACCGACGACCAGCACCCGGTCGCCCGGCGCGGGATCCAGCAGGTCCACCACGGCCTCCGCGCGAGCCATGGACTTGGCCAGGGAGCTGCCGGGGCCGATGGTGATGGATTTGGTGGCGGACAGGTGATGCGGGCGGACGTGCGCCAGGTACGCGTCCAGCGCGGCGGTGCGGATGGCCGGGTTCGGGTGGTCGAGCAGGTCGAGCACCGTCGCGCCGACACAGCCGTGCACCTCGTCGTCGGCGATGTCCTCCACCGCGCAGGAGCCGACCACCTCCTCCACGCGCAGACTGACCACGGTGTTGCGGTAGGACTGCCCTCGCGTGGCGTGCCGGGCGCCCTGCCTGGTGACGAACCCGACGCTCACGGAGCACAGCGCGGGGGAGGGTCCCAGCGCCGCGCCGCGGACGAGTTCGACGAGGTCGGTGAGGGTCACTCGGACTCCTCGGCGTAGTCGACGGACAGACCGCCGACGAGCCGCTCGGCCCGCGCACGCGCGCCAAGACCGGCGGGATCCGTCACCACGACGTGGCCGAGGTAGCTGTTGTTGCTGGTCGGATCGCCCGCACGATGGCCGGCCCCCTTGACCTTCCACTCCACCACGTCCGGCGCGGTGCCGAGCGTCTCGGTGCCGTGGACAGCGGCCACCAGGCCGGAGCGCGGGGGCAGCAGGAAGCAGATCGCGGCGCTGCGCACACCGGTGTCCGCCGGCCGCAGTTCCGGTCGTTCGCCCACGGCCAGCTGCGCGTACGCCGACGGCAGGTCGATGCCGGTGACGCGACGCACCAGCTCGGTGATCTGGTTGCCTGCCGGGCGGGGGTTGACCTCGACGAGCTTCGGGCCGTCCGGGGTCAGCTTCACCTCCGTGTGCGCGACGCCGTGGTCCAGGCCCAGCGCCTCGATCGCGGCGACGGCGACCGCGGCGGCCTCGTCGGTGGGCAGGTCTGCGGGGAACATGTGCCCGCTCTCGACGAACCAAGGGTCGCCCGCGATGCTCTTGTCGGTCACGCCGACGACGTGCGTCGCACCGTCCGTCGTGACGGTCTCGACGCTCACCTCCGGCCCGGTGAGCAGCTCCTCCAGCAGCACGGTCCGGACCCTGGGCTGGTTGCGCGCGTTGACCGGGAACGCCTCCAGCGCGGCGAACGCCTCACGTAGTTCCGACTCGCCGGCCACCTTGCGCACGTGCATCCCGGCGCACAGGTCGACCGGCTTGACCACCAGCGGGTAACCCAGTTCCGCGGCGGCCTTGGCGAGCGCGGGCCAGTCGTCGGCGAGGGCGAAGCGGGGACCGGGCACACCAGCGTCGCGCAGCGCCGTGCGGGTGAGGTCCTTGCGGCAGGCCCGTTCGACGGCGTGCGGGTCGGGACCGGGCAGGCCGAGGTGGGCGGCGACCCTCGCGACCGTCGGGAGGTAGTAGTCGCAGGAGGAGATCACGCCGTCGAAGCGCAGCACCGCGTGCAGCCGCTCGACGTGGTCGAGCAGGGTGGCCACGTCGTTGGTGTCCGCGGTGAGCACGTTGTCGGCGGCCAGCAGCGGATGGGGATGGGCAGGGGCGGCGCGCAGGTAGTGGTGCAGGTCGCGGGTCAGAAAGGTGAAGCGGTGCCCTGACTCGTTGATCGCCCTGGGCAGCAGCGAGCTCATCGCACCGACCCAGCTCTCGATCATCAACAGGTGGGCCACATGTCCTCCTCCTCGGCCGCTCAGCGCGGCGGAATGTGAGGAACATGGTAATCATTGTCGGTAGAGGTGCGACAGCGCCTCTCGGGTCGAGTTCGGCGAGGCGCTGTCGCATGCCGGGCTCGGGCCGGTGACCCGGTGTGAACGCAGCCCTCGACCCGCAAAGTCCACGGTAGACCATGCGGCTAATCTTGTAGTGGCGTAAGGAAAAACCAAGAAACCTGCACCTTAGTCGAGGTGTGTAGACCATTACGCGTGAGCCGAGGGTGAACCTGAAGGCCGCCACCCCGGACGTGTCCGCCGGCGAGTCACTGGGGCGCCTCGACGCGCTGCGCACCTGGGCGGAGTCCCCGCTGTTCGACGCGCGGGAGAAGGCGGCTCTCGCGCTGGCCGAGGCGATCACCCTCGTGCACGACGGCCGGGTACCCGACGAGGTGTACCGGGCCGGCGCCACCGAATACGACGCGGCAGGCGCAGCCGTTCGACCCGCTCCCGCCACCGCGCGAAGTGCCCGTCGCTGCCAGGGGTGGCGTCGCAGCCGGTCCACCCGGTCACCAGGCGGATGCCGTGCAGCGCGTTGAGCAGCCACACCTCCCTGCCGGTCAGCTCCTCGGCACGACGACGACGCGCCGTCCGGACCCCCTGGCCGTGGCCCTGCCCCGCACCAGCGCCAGTTCCGCGCGGGAACCACGCGCCCGTGCGGGGCAGGGCGGAGATCGCCTCGCGCCAGAACCTGTCCAGCTCCTCCGGCGCGACGAGACCCGTTTCAGGCACGATCGGGTGAACCTGAGTGCATCACGCGCTCCAGGCTCGGTGTGCCGCCGGGTTCGTCGGCGACGTCGACGACCACGTGGAACCCTTCCGCGGCATGGCCTTCCAGCGAGGCGCCCGTCCGCTTGCGCACGGTCGACCTGGCGCCGTCGGCTCCGACGACGTGGCTTCCCGGCCAGGTCGCGCCATCGGCGGTGACCACGGTGACGCGGCCGGAGTGCGCGACGACCTCGGTGACGGTGGAATGAGTCCAGGAGGCGAGTCCGTGCTGGAAAGAATGTGTGCCGATTGATCGCCCGTTGTGTTGGTGGATGAGCTTGTAGTACATGTCGTGGATCCGGACGAATGGCGGCTCGCGTGTTCCCGACGAGTTCGCGCTGACCCGGCGCTACACCTCGTTGTGCGATCCGCGGCTCAACAACGGACAAGCCGCGCTCGTGGCCGAGAGCCTGCTCTGTCCGGCGCCTCAGCTGTCCCGGTGCACAACGGCTACCGGGCACGGAGCGCGGTAGAGCACGCCGTGGCTGACCGACCCGAGCAGTGCCCGCCGCACAGCGCCGCGGCCGTGGCTGCCGACGACCAGGAGCGCCGCGTCGTCGGCGACGTCGAGCAGCGCCTGTGCCGGGCTGTGGAAGGACACGCGCCGCTCCACGCGGACGTCCGGATGGTTCTTCTGATGCCCGGCCAGGCATCGGGCGATCACCGCTTCGGACTCCGCGCGCAGCTGGTTCCGGTTGTGGTCCCAGCGCCGCACCGGAGCGAGCGCCTCGATCGGCATGTCCGCCCACGCGTGCACGGCGAGCAGTTCGCGATCACGGCGCCGCGCGAACTCGAAGGCGAAGTCGATCGCGGCCGCGCTGGTTTCGGACCCGTCGATGCCCATCACGACACGGCCGTCGGCCGCTTTCGCCTCTCGGACAACGACAACCGGGCGTTCGTGGTTGCCGGCGAGGTCGGCGGCGGTGGAGCCGAGCAGTGCGCGGGACAGGCCGGACGAACCGACGACCAGCATGTCGGCGTCACGGCCGATCTCTCTCATCACGTCCGAGGGATGGCCGTGATCGAGGCGAGTGGTGATGCCGAGGCCTGGAGCCGATCGACCGCACTCGGCGGCGAGATCGGTCAGTTCGTTCTCGGCGTGTGAACGCGCCGCCTGCTCGCTCGCGGCCTCGGGCAACGGTGTCGACATCGGGGTGAAGACGAACTGCGGCAGCGGTCCCGCACCACGTGCACGAGCAGCAGTTCACACTCACGGCTCGACGCTTCGTCGGCGGCCCACAGAGCGGCGCTGCGTGCGGCCAGCGCCCCGTCGACGCCCACTACGACCGTGCGCTTTCCGGACTCGGTTCGGGGCATCTCCTGTCACCTCCACCGTGCCGCCTCGGCTACCCGGACCGTCCTCCTGGGAAAGTCCGGTCACAGCGTCGGTGTGATGGGGCGGATCGTGCCGTCCGAGTTGAAGTGCAGGCGGTCGATCGTGGTCTCCCGGTTGATGCCGTTGCCGCCGGGCACCGCGAACCGGTGATAGGCCACGTACCACGTGTCGGTACCGGGTTCCCGGACGACCGAGTGGTGGCCGGTGCCGAGAATGCCCTGGTCCGTGCGCTTCTGCAGCACGACACCGCGTTTGGTCCACGGGCCGAACGGCGAGTTCCCGGTGGCGTAGGCGACCTGGTAGTCCTCGCTGCGCGTGTCGTTCTCCGACCACATCAAGTAGTAGGTGCCGTTGCGCTTCAACACGAACGGTGCCTCGTTGTAGCCGGACGGTTTGGACGAGCGCACCTGGGCCGGGTCGAACGAGATCATGTCGCTGTTCAGCCGCACCGCGTGCACGGAACCCTGTCCCCAGTACAAATAGGACTGACCGTCGTCATCGGTGAACACCATCGAGTCGATGGCCTGCCCGGAGAACTGGCCGCCGCGCACCAACGGCCGCCCGAGCGCGTCCCGGAACGGGCCGGTCGGCGAGTCGGCCACCGCGACGCCCAGCTGTTTGGCGGTGTCCCCGCTCGCCGTCCCGCCGCTGAAGTAGAAGTAGTACTTGCCGTTGCGCTCGGCGATGGACGGCGCCCAGGCCGAGTTGTCCGCCCAGGACACTCCCGGGCCGAGGTCGAGGATCACGCCGTGGTCGGTCCAGTTCACCAGGTCGGTGGAGGAGAACGCCTTGAACTGGGTACCGCTCCACGACGCGAAGCCGTCGGTGGTGGGGTAGAGGTAGTAGCGCCCGCCGAAGTTGACGATGTGCGGGTCGGCGTACAGCCCGGGAAGCACCGGGCCCTTGTTCGTCTTCGGTGCCCACGGTGCGGTGATGCGGAACGAGCTGTCGGCGCGGAAGCCGGCGGTGTCCTGGTACGGGTCGAGCCACAACTGGTGGTCGCGGTGCCGGATCCGGTGATCCGGATAGTTGTACGCGGCCAACGAGATCGACCCCGCGACCGAGCCGTCCACCGCGCAGAAGGTGGCGTCCTGACGGAACGCCGGTGTGCCGGCGTTGACGTCCAGTCGCAGCCGGAAGCCGTAGTGCCGCAGGAACATTCCACCGACCTGGAAGGAGTGGCACGACGGTGAGGCGAGCCCGGGCAGGACGGTGAAGGTGGCGTCCCGTTTCGCCGCCGCGGTGCTGCCGGAGGTCACCGGGTCGATCCTGCCCGCAGCGGTGACGAACCGGCCGGGGAAGTTGACGGACTCGAGCGAGCGGGCGCCGGTCGCGATCGTGGCGGCGTGGGCGCTGGGCACCACGATCACAGCGCCGAGGGTCAGTCCGACGAGAGCAGCGACAAGCCGGTTCATCACGCGTCGTCCTTGTTCGTCAGGTCAGTTCGTGACTCGGAAGGTGGCGTCGCCGC
This sequence comes from Lentzea atacamensis, assembly GCF_003269295.1. Classification (GTDB taxonomy): domain Bacteria; phylum Actinomycetota; class Actinomycetes; order Mycobacteriales; family Pseudonocardiaceae; genus Lentzea; species Lentzea atacamensis. Next base: position 658,409 of record NZ_QLTT01000003.1, read on the forward strand.
GCCCGGTCGCGTCGGTGATGGGATCGAGCCTGAGCAGGTAGTTCTGGTGCCGGATGTACCGATCGGGGAAGTTGTAGGACTGGAAGGACGTCCACGACGAGTCGGCGAGGCCGGCCACGCGGCGGAACGTGGCGTCCGCGCGGAAGACGGTGGACCCGTCATCGGGTGCCAGCACGAAGTCGTAACCGTAGTGCCGCAGGAAGTGGCCGGGGTAGTTCACGGACTCGAACGACACGTAGCCGGAGTTGTTCGCCAGCCCCGGAACGAGCCTGAACTGGGCGTCCTGCGCCGGGCTCACGTTGGCGTCGATGCGGACGTCCATGTTCACGTGCCGCACGTACCGGTCCTGGACGTTGTAGGACTGGATCCTGTTGACAGGCACCGAGTTTCCCCACCGTGCGAGGACGCGGTTCTCCTCGGCGGCCGTGATGTTGAGGATCGACCCGTGCCGCTTGCGGCTCGTGCCCGTGCTGTAGTCCGACCGCGTGCGGAAGTTGCCGGTGCTGCCGAGGTTCGCCGACGTGATCGGCATGTACCCGCGGCCGGTGGCGAACTGGTCGAGCCACAGGTTCCACTCGTTGCGGCCGTTGAACTGCGCCCACATCGGGCCTTCGACGACGTTGCCGCCACCCGTGCCGTTGGAGATGCCCATGTGCGACAGGTTCCCGATGTTGGTCCACGAGCCGAGGATCGAGTTGGCGCCCTCGATCGTGATGTGGCCGTCCGCCGAGGCCCGGTAGTAGCGGTAACCGCCGACGCTGCCGGGCACCTCGACGATCTGCGTGTCGATGATCCCCTGGCGGCCCGAGCGTTCGATGAACACCTGCGGCGTGGTCACACTGCGGAAGTCCCGCGTGCGGGAGTAGTAGATGCGGTGCTTGTAGGCCCCGTTCACCATGGTGTTCGTCGCCCAGTAGAGGACGTAGTCGCCGGTCGCCGGGTTGTAGATCGCTTCGGGAGCCCAGGCGTTGCCCGCACCGGAGATCGCGCCCGCGACGTTGACCAGCCACGGCGCCGACCAGTTCACCAGGTCCCGCGACTCCCACACCACCAGCGACTTGCTTCCTCGCTCGGCGGCGTCGCTCCACGACGTCCCGCTGGCGATCCGCAGGTCCGTCGCGATGATCCAGTACCGGTCACCGGCGGGGGAGCGCACGATCGCGGGATCCCTGACACCACGAGTGCCCACAGTGGACACCAGCACCGGCGACCCGTTGTTCAGGTCGTTCCAGCGCAGACCGTCCTTGCTGTGCGCCAGGTAGATCTGTTCACCGGTGGCCGACTCCCCGGTGAAGTGGGCCATCAGATAGCCCGTGAACGGGTCGGCGGCGGCCGCAGGCATCGGCAGCCAGACGGAGAGCAGCGAGACGATGACGGCGAACACTGCGGTCGCCTTCGAGACAGCTCTGGACATCTGCGGCTTCTCCTCGTTGACAAGCACGGCAGGGATGTTAGCGCTAACACCGTGGGTCCATCTTGACGACCGCCCGTGGTGGAGTCAACGACTGCGAACGGTATTTGCGTGCAGAAGCGGTGTTAGCGCCAACAATTCGAGCCGATCGGCGTCGAACGCCGTCGAATTCAGAACGCGCCCGGTCGCACTGTCCTCATGGCGTCGTCGAGGAATCCGGCCAGTGGCTCGGTGCCGTCGACGCGCAGCCAGGCCGCGTTCGCGACCACCAGGCAGGCGAGTGCGGCCGCGGTGAGCGCAGTGGGGCCCAGGTCGCCGCCGGCGGGTTGCTGCATGCGCCGGGCGACGAGGGGCGCCAGCAGTTCCTGCCAGTTCGTCTGCTCTTCCAGGACGCGCGCCCGCAGCGCCGGGGCCTGGCTCGTGATCCGCAGCAGGACCAGGCCGTGCCGGGGGTCTCGTTCAGTCGGTCCCACGATCACGTCGAACGCTCGGCGCAGTGCCGTCCACGCGTCCTCCTCCGCCGGCCTGTTCGCGAGCACGTCGGCCAGCATCGCGCCGACCGCCTCGAACTTCACCAGGACTACGTCCTCTTTGGAGCTGAAATAGCGGAAGAAGCTGCGCTGGGACATGCCGACCGCGGCGGCGATCTCGTCCACCGTCGTGGCGTCGTACCCCTGCTCGACGAAGAGGCCCCAGGCGACGGCCATCAGCTGGGTGCGGACCGCCTGGCGGGTCCGTTCGCGAAGTCCCGGCTTCTCGGTGGTCACGGCATCACTGTAGCGCCTGTCGAAATTGACAGGTACTGACGACTTGTCAGTCGCTGTCATGTTTGACGTACGCTGTCGACAACGCGCCTACGAACCGAGGAGACAGATGCGCACTCGCAGTGCCACGTCGAGGAAGGTCGCAGCCGTCGTGCTGGCCGCGGTGACGGTGAGCGGCATGGCCGGAACCGCGCCGGCGGCGGCATCGAGTCCGCCGACGGCCCACACCTGGCAGACGGGAAACCTCGGCCTGCACAAGGCCATCGTCGTGAAGGTGCTCAAGCGGCTCTTCGAGGACGGCGACCTCTCGGTGGTGGACCGGTACATCCGCTCGGAATACATCCAGCACAACCCGCTGGCCCCGAACGGCACGGCGGCCCTCAAAGCCTTCGCCGGCCCGCTGGTCACCCAGTTCCCCGACCTGAAGTACGACGTCAAGCGCGTGATCACCGAGGGCGACCTGGTCCTGGTGCACTCCAACGTGGTCCTCACGCCAGGCACCAGGGGTACGGCGGTGGTCGACATCTTCCGCTTCGACCGCGACGGCATGATCGCCGAGCACTGGGACGTGGTCCAGGAGGTGCCCGAGACGTCGGTCAGCGGCAACGACATGTTCTCCACGGTGAGCGCACCGCGGACGAACCAGCCGGGGCCGCGGCGGTGGACCGCGTCGAGCAAGGCGGTCGTGACCGGCTACTTCGACCAGCTCCTGGTCCGCAAGGACACCGACGCGGTCGGGTACCTGGCGCCGGAGTACCACCAGCACAACCCCGCCATCCCGAGCGGCTCCGCCGGGCTGCGGGAGATGTTCGCCGCGTTCTTCAGCCAGTTCCCTCAGATGATCGTGGAACGCAAGCGCGTGGTCGCGGAAGGCGACCTCATCGCCGTCCACTCGCACTACCGGATGAGCCCGACCGATCGCGGTCAGGCCGTCGTGGACATCTTCCGGGTGCGTCCCGACGGGAAGATCGTCGAGCATTGGGACGTGGTCCAGGACGTGCCGGAGACCTCCGCGAACGACAACACGATGTTCTGACCCGCGAGCTCAGGTCGCCGCCCTGGCGAGGTGGTCGCGCAGATAGCGGCCGGTGACGCTGTCCGGCACACCGGCGATCCGGCCAGGGCTCCCGGTGGCGATGATGCGGCCGCCCGCCGCGCCGTCACCGGGGCCCAGGTCGATCACGTGGTCGGCGTTGGCGATCAGGTCGAGGTCGTGCTCGATGACCACGACGGTGGCGCCGTTGCCGGTGAGGCGCTGGAGAACGCCGAGCAGGGCGCCAGCGACGACTTCCCCGAGCCGGACACGCCCACGACCGCGACCAACTGTCGCAAGGGGACGGACACGTCGACGTCCCGGAGGTTGTGCACGCGCGCGCCGCGCACCTCGATCGCGACCGGGTCGGGGCGCTTGTTCATGGCGTTCAAAAGGTTCCTCGAGGTGTGCGGTGGTGGCCGCCCCCAGAGTCGCATCAGGCCGCGCCGGTTACCTCAACGTAACCGACGGGTGTGTCTTCAGCTGACGGTGCACGAGTGACCGTTGAGGGTGAAGGACTTCGGAGCCGGGTTGTCCGACATCTGCATCGCGGTGAACACGAACGAGCGCGTGGCGCCGGTGGGAATCGCCGCGAACTCCGGGAGGTTGATGGCGCTCACGTCCGAACCGGACTGACTGATCTTCGCGTGCCGCACCTGCGCCACGACCTGCCCGCTGGTGAACCTCCACCGCAGGGTCCAGCCCGTGACCGCGACGTTCCCGGTGTTGGTGATCACGACCTCGGCGCGGAAGCCGTTCGTCGCCTGGTGGGTGACGCGGTAGCTGACGTCGCATCCGTGCCGGGGAGCAGGAGTGCCGGGCGGGGGTGTGGTGGCCGGTGGTGGTGCGGGTGTCGTCGCCTGGCCGCGGCAGGGCGGACCCCAGAGGCCCAGCCCGGCCTTCGCTGCCGCTGCCTCCGCATCGGCGAACGCGGCGTCGTTCGGCGAGTCGGTGCGCAGGATGCCTTGGCGCACAGCCAACAGCGCGTACTCGGTACCGTCCTGGAGCCGCAGGGGAGACACGCCGCCCGGCACCCGCTCGATCCGCACGGGCTTGTCCAGCAGGAGCCCTTTGGCGAAGGTGGTGGCGGCGGTGGCCCAGCACTCCTCTGGCGCGGCGAGTCCCTCGATCTGGATCCGGGTCGTGTCCGACAGCAGAACGGTGCGTCCGTCGGCGACTCCTCGCACGGTCAGGGTGTCCGTGAGGGTGGGTAGGGCGACGGGTGGCTCCGCGGCCGGTTCGGTGCTGCGGACCGGAGGGGCCGGTTCGCTGACGCAAGCCGCGGTGAGGAGTGCCGCGGTGAGCACCACGGCCTTCCATCGCCTGCCATTCATCGTTCCCCCGTGCGGCTGGCACGCAATACGCGGATGCGAGCAGTGCTCGGGAAAGTAGACGCAACTTCATTGGTGGTCAATGCACATGGGCGGTCGTTCGACGCTCCACGAGTCGAATTGAGTCGAATCGCCAGATCACGGCAGGCAGGCGCGATTCGACGCTGGTTCAGCGACGAGCGGAGTCGTAGGCCTCCCGCGCCGCGAGCACCTGTGCGGCGTGTTCCGCCGCCCAGATGCCCAGTGTCTGCAGCGGCGGGTGCAGCGTGCGCCCCAGCTCGGTCAGCTCGTACTCGACCCGGGGTGGCATCTCGGCGTACTCGTGCCGCGCGACGAGTCCGTGGCGTTCCAGATGCCGCAGCGTCTCGGTGAGCACCTTCGCGCTGATGCCCTCGACCGTGGCGCGCAGGTCGCGGAACCGCAGGCCGTCACTGCGGCCGAGCGCGATCATCACCATCGTCGACCACTTGTTGTCCATGCGCGCCAACGAAGTGCGCGTCGACCGGATCGCCGCCGAAGCGGTCCACTCGGATTTTGCGACAAGAGGCCAAATCCACTCACGGCTACCTCGAGCTGGCTGAACCGGGCACAGCTCAGGGGCAGGTGCGAACCCGCAAGCTCGGGCTGGGCGTACCGGACAGCCGGTGGATCAACGTGGGCGTGGTCAGCGCGGAGGGACCGGGCGCCGGCGCGGTGGCGGCAACGGCTGGGTCATCCTGTCCGGCCATGACGCCGACGGTGCCGCGGGTATCAACGGCCCGATGAACCGTTGGTACGGCGGGATGGTGCACGAGCTCGGGCACGCGTTCGGCCTCCCCGACTCGACGTACACCGACGGCACGCCAATGTCCGCGTCGTTCTACAACTATCCGAACACCCACTTCAACGAGCAGCAGAAGGCCGCTGTCCGCAACGGCCGGTACGGCGGCTTTCTGTCCCGACCAGACGGTCCGGCGTGCCGAAGTCCTTGGCCAGCATGCCGAACAGGAGGTCGTCCGTCCACTCACCCTTGATCCAGGTGTGCTCGACCCGATGGCCCTCCCGGCGAAAACCCAGCCGTGCCAGCAGTTTCGCCGAACGCTCGTTGCGGGCGTCGCACTCGGCCGACACGCGGTGCAGCCCGCGGTCGAGGAACAGGTGCTGCAACATGCGCTGCAGGGCTTCGGTGGCGTAGCCGCGGCCCTGATGCGCCGGGGCGATCGTGTAGCCGATGTCGGCCTGCATGAGGTTCTCGTGCGTGTTGACGCCGATGTCACCGATCAGGGTTCCGTCGAGGTCGACCGCGTACTGGAACCAGCCCGGCTCGGCGGGATCGGTCAACTCCGCGATCAGCCGCGCCGCCGTCTCGACCGGGAACGGCGTGCTCCAGCCCTGGTAGCGCGCCACGTCCGGATCCGACCGGTAGCCCGCCAACGTCTGCGCGTCCTCGGCGGCGAACGGCCGGATCGAGAGACGGGCGCTGGTGAGAATCACGCCGACAGGCTACCGAGGATCGCCCGGCCGGTCGCTGACCAGCCGGGCGATCAACCGCGTTGCCGAGCTACGAGGCGAGCGGGACGTCCCCGCCGACGCCCCACTGGGTCGTGCTGATGCCGCGCACGTACCAGTTGCCTTCCCACGGGCGCCACACGGCGAGGTCGGTCACGCCGTCGCCGTTGTAGTCGCCGGGAACCGGGATGTCCCCGCCGACGCCCCACTGGGTCGTGCTGATGCCGCGCACGTACCAGTTGCCTTCCGACGGCCGCCACACCGCGAGATCCGCGACGGCGTCACCGTTGTAGTCACCCACAACAGGAACGTCACCGCCAACGCCCCACTGCGTGGTGCTGATCCCGCGCACGTACCAGTTGCCTTCGGAAGGCCGCCAGACCGCGAGATCCGTGCTGCCGTCACCGTTGTAGTCGGCCGCGACAGGGATGTCACCGCCGACGCCCCACTGGGTCGTGCTGATCCCGCGCACGTACCAGTTGCCCTCGGACGGCCTCCACACGGCGAAGTCCGTGACGCCGTCGCCGTTGTAGTCGCCGGGAACCGGGATGTCCCCGCCGACGCCCCACTGGACCGTGCCGATGCCGCGCACGTACCAGTTGCCTTCAGAAGGCCTCCACACCGCGAAATCGGTCACGCCGTCACCGTTGTAGTCACCGGGAACGGGGATGTCGGCACCGACTCCCCACTGCGTGGTGCTGATTCCGCGTACGTACCAGTTGCCCTCCCACGGCCGCCAGACCGTCAGATCCGTTGTGCCGTCACCGTTGTAGTCGCCTTCCGGACCCCACTGGGTGAACAGCGAGTACAGCAGCCGGTTCGGTGAACCCGCGCCGGGACCGCCGACCACGCCGGCCGTCGCGGTGCGGAGGACGGCGTCGTGCACTCGCTGGGCAGGGGCCGCGGGATGCCGCTGGAGGTACAGCGCCGCCACGCCGGCCACGTGCGGAGTGGCCATCGAGGTGCCGCTGATCGAGTTGGTCGCCGTGTCGCTCGTGTTCCACGACGACGTGATGCCGACGCCCGGTGCGAACAGGTCGGTGCAGCCACCGAAGTTCGAGAACGACGCCCTGGCGTCGTTGGTGCCCGTGGCGTTCACCGTCAGGGCTTGCGCAACCCTGGCAGGCGAGGTCTGGCAGGCGTCGGTGTTGGAGTTGCCCGACGCCACGGCGTAGGTGATGCCCGACGCGATCGAGTTGCGGACCGCGGTGTCCAGCGGGTCGAACGCGCCACCGCCCAGGCTCATGTTCGCCACCGCCGGCCTGACCGCGTTGGCGGTCACCCAGTCCACTCCGCTGATCACGCCGGCGAAGCTGCCGCTGCCGCCGCAGTTCAGCACCTTCACGGCGACGAGGCGCACCGCCTTCGCCACGCCGTACTCCTGGCCGCCGATCGTGCCCGCCACGTGCGTGCCGTGGCCGTTGCAGTCGGTGTTGTTGCCGTCTCCCGTGGTGTTGGTGCCCCAGCTCGCGCGTCCGCCGAACGTCGTGTGGGACACGCGGATACCCGTGTCGATCACGTAGGCGTGCACGCCCGGCGCGGTCGGCCCGTAGTGGTAACGCTGGTCCAGCGGCAGGTTCCGCTGGTCGATCCGGTCGAGACCCCACGACGGCGGGTTCACCTGAACGCCGTCCACCTTGACCACGGCGTCCTGGTACACCGCCGCCACACGCGGATCACGCGCCAGCGCCTTGGCGTTGGCGGCGTTGGCGTTGACCGCGAAACCCTGCAGCGCGTGCTGCCAGCTCGCCGTCACCTTCCCGTTGTACTGCCTGGCCAGCGAGCCCGCGCTCGCCGCCGCCACGCCGTCGCGGAGCACGACCACGTACTGATCCGCGATCGCTTTCCCCGCCGGTGCGGCGATGACGACCCCTTCTGCCGCCGAGGCCGTCGCCACGACGGTCGTCAGCCCTGTCGCGGCCACCACGATCCCTGCAAGCGCGCGTCGTACGACGCGTCTGCCCGAGGTTTTCACAAACGCCCCTCTCATCCGAGACAAGCCTTGTGCAGGCGCACGGTGCGCCCGTCAGGAAGTCGTCGCAGAAGGCGTTTCATAACTGGAAAAAGTGGGTATCGGCCCAAATGACTCCGTCGGGACCACCCGGCTACGCGAGGTGCTCGCCACGTCCCGGCGCAGACAGCAGCGACGGATCTGGTCCTTTCGCGGCACGGCGTGCATTGCGATGATGTCCTCAATAACTTCAGTGTTGACCAAAATCAATCGTTGCGGAAACGGTCGAGCAATACCGCCTTGATCGCCGGCCGGGACCCGAACACGAGCAGGAACCCGGCCTCGCGCAGAAGCCGCTGTCCGTGCTCCTGGGCCAGCACCGCCCGGCTTCCGTCGTGCACGACGAGCGCGGCCGCCATCCGCAACGCCAGCTCCGCCGCGGCCGCTCGCGCGAGGGGAACGGCGTCATGAGCGGCGCTGTGCAGGTGCTCCCGGACGGCGTCGAGCTCGGTGTGGCCGAAGCCGGCCAGCCGGATCGCCCGGTTTGCCACTCCAAGTGCGAGCGAGCCGGTGAACCGCACCGACTCCGGGTCGCCCGCCAGGTGCTCTGCTCGGGGCATCGTGGACGTGACACGGTCATGCGGTACGAACAGCCGCTCGGCTTTCATCGTCACCGTCCGGCTGGCCTGCACCGCGACCATCTCCACCGGCGTCGTGGTGACGCCCGCGCTCTCGACGGCGTCGACCAGTGCCCACACGAGGACGTCGTTGTCGTCGCGAGCCGCGATGTGCAGCAGGTCGACCATGCCCCACCCGGTCACCCACGGCGCCGTGCCGTCGAAGATCCAGCCACCGTCGACCGGCGTGGCACGCAGCAGCGGCGGTCCCGGCCGGACTGCGGCACCGGCGGCGAGTCCGGCGCGAACCCGGCCCGCGGTGAGATCGGCCAGGTACTTCGACCGGAGAGCCTCGTTGCCGGACTTCGCAACCGCCATCACCGCACCGTGGTGCTGCACCCACACGAACGCCGTGGTGAGACATCCTCCGGCGAGGATCTCCACGATCCGTTGCACCGCGGCGTGGTCCGGTACGTCCAAAGTGGTCTCAGGAGACACCAGGCCGTAGAAACCCCGCTCTGCCAGCAGGTCGAGGTGGCCACGTGGAACCCGGTCGGCGGTGTCGACGGAGGGTGCGGCGGGGAACAGGACCTCGTCGGCGATCCGCCGGGCGGCGGCCAGTGCCTCACTCACGGTCGAGCGCCTTGCGGGCGCGGGCGGGCGCCTTGAGCCGCCACGCCTGCTCGACCAGCTCGGCCAGCTGGCCGGTGTCGACCTTCGCCAGGTCGACCAGGATCGCCCCGTACCCGTCGTAGTGCGCTGTGGTGTAGAAGGCGGGGTCGCCGGACGCGAGCAGCGCCGCCTTCTCGTCCAGGTCGCAGATGAGCACGAGCCCGCCCTCGGCCTCCTCCCGCAGCCGCGCGAACCCCTTGCCCGCCACCTTCAGCGAAGGCGTCCGGAACCACGTCGACTGCTCGACTTCCGGCAGCCGCGACGCCATCGTCACCACGTCATCCCACGTAGCCATGGACGTCATCGTGGCAGTGGTCCGCATCACCCGCCTTGGACGAATGGAAACTCGGATGTGCCAGGTCCGGTACCCGTCGACGAGCACCGGGCCCTGCCGAGCCCGGGGCATGGGAAACTGGTGATCGCACGACGTGGCGTCGTGGCTGTGCCCGGCGGAGACGGTGGTGAAATGGCTGAGGCCAGGAGTTCGTCGATCCGGGAGCGGGTGCTCGACGCTGTCACGGACGGGACGCTCAAGGAGCTCGATCTCGACAAACTCCTGACGTTCCTGCTCGAGCGCTCCCGTGAGCTGTTCATGGTCGACACCGTCACCGTCCTGCTGCTGGATCGCAGCGGCACGCAGCTGGTGGCGAAGGCCACCTCGGGCCTCGAGGAGGAGGTCTTCCAGGGAGTCCGCGTGCCGGTCGGCAAGGGCTTCGCGGGCCGCGTGGCCCAGTCCCGGGCACCACTGCAGATCGAGCACGTCGACGAGTCCACAGTGGTCAACCCGCTGCTGTGGGAGCACGGTCTGCAGGTGCTGCTCGGCGTGCCGATGATCGCCGAGGGTGAGCTGACAGGGGTGGTCCACGTCGGCAGCACCACGTCCCGCCGGTTCACCGGCGAGGAGATCGAGGCGCTGCAGCTCGTGGCCGATCGTCTCGCCATCGCGGTAACCATGGACCGGACGCGGTCCGAACGCGCCGCGGCCACGATGCTGCAGGAGAGCCTGCTCCCCGCACGCCTGCCGAGCAGAGAGGGCTGGGAGCTGGCGGCCCGTTACGTCGCGGGCGCGGAAAGCGGTGTCGGTGGCGACTGGTACGACGTGTTCGAGCTGCCCGGTGAGCGCATGGGCGTGGTGATCGGCGACGTCGTCGGCAACGGACTGCGTGCCGCGGTCGTCATGGGACGGTTGAGGAGCGCGTTGCGCGCCTATGCGCTGGACTATCCCGATCCGGCCGAGGTCCTGGGCAAGCTCGACCGGAAGGCCAGCCACTTCGAGCACGAGACCATGGCCACCGTCGCCTACGCGGTCATCGACACGGGGGCCCACCGGATGAGTCTCGCCGTGGCCGGGCACCTGCCTCCGGTCGTGGCGCTGCCGGGAGGTGAAGCCCGGTTCGCCGACGTCCGCGTCGATCCGCCCATCGGTTTCGATCTCAGCAGCACCGGCCGCCGAAGCACGACCGTCGAACTGCCGCCGGGTGCGCTGGTCGTCCTCTACACCGACGGGCTCGTGGAACGCCGGGGGCAGGACCTCGACGCCGGTCTCGAGCGGCTGCGTGGCGTCGTCACCCCGACGGGCGCGGAGGCGGTCTGCATCCAGGTCATGGCCGCGATGGTCGGCGACCGGCCGGCGACTGATGACATCGCGTTGGTGGCGATCTGCCACAACGAGAATGCTGAGCAACGCGTTGCGGAGCCACATGACCAGGCGTGACTTCACAAATGGGCGGCGGTGCTGCCACCAAGCGGAAGCGCGGGCAGGCCGAGCTTGCGGTGATCCCACGACCGGGTCCTGGTGACGTCGACCCGCACAGCGACACGTTTGGCGAGCATGAGCTCCACCATCGGCCGGGCTTCCTCGGTGTAGGGCCCGGTGTAGCGCTCCCACACGCTCACGCCGACCGCCCACAGCGCGTCGGGGTCGTCGACGATCGTGGCGTGTCCTTCCAGTGCGACGCCGCGCAACGTGTCGTAGGTGTGACCGGTCTCGATCATCACGGTGACTCTGTCGTCACGGCGCAGGTTCACGGCCTTCTGCGACTTGGCCTTGGTCTCGAACCACAGCACGCCGTCGATCACCGCGTACCACATCGCGACGAGATGGGGCTGTCCGGAAGGGGCGATCGTGGCGAGGGTGGCGACCCGCTGTTCGGTGAGGAACTGGGCGATCTCGTCGGTGGACATCACGATCTGCCCGCGCTGGTTCACTCCCATGTGAGCCCCTCTTTTGCCACAATATGAGACTTAGTCCAGAATGAGACTATGTCTCATAGTGAAGCGGACGGTCTCGCTGTTCGCAAGAGACGGGCGACCTACGCGCGCATCGCCGCTTCGGCGGCGCGGCTCGCCGGCGAGCAAGGGGTCGGCAACACCACGGTCGACCAGATCGCGCAGGACGCCGAAGTCGCGCGGGCGACGTTCTTCCGCTACTTCGACTCGAAGGAAAGCGCTGTCGCGGAAGGGGTTGCCGGTCCCTGGCTCACCCTGGTGACCGAGGCGATCGCCCGTCAGCCCGGTCACCTGCCCGCGAAGGAGGCGCTGGTGGCCGCCTTCACCGAGCTCGCGGACCAGTTCCCCGCGCACGCGGGTCAGATCCGGGAACTGGCCGGGCTCACGCGCGGGTCACCCGCACTCGCCGCCTGGACCGCGCGGGCGTACCAGCGCTACGAGCACGCCATCGCCGAACTGCTCGTACCGCGCATTCCCGATGCCACCGAACGCGATCCGCGACCACATCTGCTCGCGGCGCTGGCGATGGCCTCGGTCCGCGTCTCCCTGGACGAGTGGGTTCGTCACGAGGGTGACCTTCCCGCCCTGATCCACCGCGCCCTCGGCTCGATCTCGATCGAGCCGGTGTGACGCTCAGGCGTCGAAACGTGCCCGGATGGCGGCGACCTTCTCCTCGGTGAACACGCCGGTGTCGAGGAGGGGCAGAACGGACAGCGTTCGACGAAGTGCACCTGGAAGCCGGGCCGCGCGGCCCGGGCGAACTGGCCGACCTCGGGGGCCAGGACCACGTCCCGGGACGCAACGTCGCGTCGGTGGCGCACATGTGCATCAACGGCACCCGCGTGCCGAGGCAGGGTAGTACCCGACGGCGGTGCACACGCCGCCGGGAGCCGGGGCGCGGAGGTCACGGCGCAGTCCGGACGCGCTGGAGGTCGCCTCCACCGCGACGTCCCGGACCTGCTCAGCGGCTACTTCGCGGGGCCGAAGGCGTGGTCGAGGACGTCGCGGGCAACCCCGGCGCCGAGCCGATGCCCGTCCTCGGAAGCGAAGCGGTAGTGCACCCCGGCCCAGACCCTGGCCTGCTTCAGCTCGGCCATGGCCTTGGAAAGGCTGCGGTAGTGACGAGTGGTGCCGGAGTCGGCGCTGTGCGCGCTGAAGTACAGGTCGTCGCGTCCGAAGAACGTGCGCAGGGCGGTCGTGGTGGCGGCGGTGAAGCAGGCGTGCCCTGACGGGTACTCCGGCGACGGCGCGGTGGTCCGCAGCGGGGTCCAGGCCGGATCGCCGTCGGTGGCGGGATTGCCGTCGGTGTCGGCGAGCGGGACCGCCGTCACCGGACGCCAGAAGCTCCAGCGCTTCTTCTCCTGGTAGCAGGCGATGAGCGCGTCGGCGGTGGCGGTGTCCACCATCGCGAACAGGCGGGCGGTCTGCAGGGCGCCGAGCCGGTGGGTCGTGGCGAGCTGACGTTTGATCGACCACTCCACCAGCCGTGGGTCGTCCCACCAGATCGCCGCTTCGGTCTGTTCGGGCGTGCGCGTCGTGCTGGTGGCCGAGCCGAGAGCCTTGACCTCGTTCAGGTCGCGCGCGTAGGCGGCGCTGGTCAGGGCCGGCGGTCCAGGGGTGCGGTGGGGCCTGGGGTCGGTGACGAACGGCTTCAGCGTGGCGAACCAGGCGCCGACCTGGAGGAACTCCGGCGGCGTCGGCCGCCACTGGCCAGGCGCGGTGCCCACTGGCCAGGTGGCGTTGGAGAACGCGCCGTCGTTGCGACGGGCGTTGATCATGGCCGTGGACGTCGCCTCGCCGACAGCGATGCCGCCGCGCTCGGAAGGACCGTCGGGGATCGCGGCGAGCGACTCCTCGTACTTCGTGCGCAGGAAGTCGGCCTGGGCGGGGAAGAGCCAGACGAGCGTGCGGTAGGCCGCGGTGGCGACGGCTGCCGGGACCGAGTCGCCCGGCCGGCTGCGGGGCGCGACCAGGTACGGCTCGTACGGGGCGCCGGCGATCGCGTTGACCGCGTCGTACACCGCGGCCTGCGTCATCGCGAAACTGCGGGTGGTGGCGGTCGGCGACTGCCGGGCGACCTCGAAGGCGGCGGTCTGGGCATGGAGGTTCCAGGTGATGACGGCGTTCGGCCGGGGTGCCGCTTGTGCCGCGGCGGCCGTGAACACCATCGGCACGGTCAGAGAAAACACGGTCAGCAGAACTGCTCCGCGCAATTTTCCAGGCTCTCGAATACGACGTGCCATGGAATCCCCCCCAGAGGTGACAGTACCCGCCGAAGTCCCAGTATCCAGCGGCGATGAGGCACGGGCAACGAGCCTTGCTGAGCAAGCATTTACTCCGAACGCCGTTTCCCTGAATTCCACCTCATTCCTTCAGGTACGGCGGCGCCTCACCCCAGCCCCATTTCGGCACGGGTGCCCCGTGAAAGGGCTTGGCGTCCGGTGCGGAGTTCTCCACCGCCAGTCGCGTGCCCCACTCCAGATAGGAGACGAACGCGGCACGGAACTCGGGATCGTCCGGCAGCGCCACCTCGTCCGCCGCATCCATGATCAGGTTCAACCACCGCCGGCGTTGCTCCTCGGGTGATGGCCCGGCCGAGGTGCTTGGCCAGCATGAACTCGTAGCCGCCCCGCTCGGCGGTGTAGGCGGCGGGTCCGCCGAACACCTCACCCAGCCACAGCGCCACGTAGCGGGCATGACCGGGATCCATGCCGGCGAACACCGGCGCGAGCACCGCGTCGTCCGCGACGCGCCGGTAGAACGCCTCGGTCAGCCGCAACAACGCCTCGGCACCACCGGCCCAGGTGCAAAGAGAAGGTGTTGACTGGTCCTTGATCATGATCCCCACTCCAGCATCACGCGGAACGCCCCAGCAAGTACGCACTTTTTGGTGAGGAGCGCCCATGTACCACTGTCCTGTCGAGCTTGCCCTCGACGTCATCGGCGGCAAATGGCGGACGGTCATCCTCGCCCACCTCAAGGAACGCCCGCACCACTACGGCGAGCTGCGCCGCAAGGTGCCCGGCATCAGCGAGAAGATGTTCGTGCAGCGGCTGCGCGAGCTGCAGGACGCGGGCCTGGTGGCGCGGGCCGAGGTGCCTCCGCACGTCGAGTACTCGCTCACCGAGGAGGGCCGGAGCCTGGGGCCGGCTCTTCAGGCCCTCTACGACTGGGGTGTGCTGCGCGCCGCCCGCACCGGTGTGGCGATCGCGCAGGCGTGAACCGCCGTCAGCGGTTCGTAACAACTGATCACCGGCTGGTGCGGCAGGATCGGCGCATGTTCGGAATTCGCGTCACGGCCGGTTTGCTCGTCCTGCTGGCCGCTCTGACCGCGTGTGGCGGTCCGGCCGGCTCACCAGGTCCCACCTCCGGTCCACCGGCCGCGACCTCCACGAGCACCAGCACGTCCCCTAGCGGCACGTCCGCCGGCGCCGCGCCGGAGCAGCTGAAGTTCACCGCCAAGACCGTCGACGGCAAGGACCTCAACGGCGCCGAACTGGCCGGCAAGCCGGTCGTGTTGTGGTTCTGGGCGCCGTGGTGTCCCAAGTGCCAGCGCGAGGCGCCGGGCATGGCGGCGGCGCAGAAGGAGCACGGCGAGAAGGTGACTTTCCTCGGTATCGCCGCGCTCGACCAGGTGCCCGCGATGCAGCAGTTCGTGCAGAAGTACGGCCTGCAGTCGTTCCAGCACGTCGCCGACGTGGACAGCGCGGTGTGGAAGCGGTTCGGTGTGACCGCTCAACCCGCCTACGCGTTCGTCGGCAGCTCCGGCCAGGTCGAGGTCGTGACCAGCCAGCTGTCCGAGCAGGACCTGAAGCAGCGGCTGAGCAAGCTGGCATGACGCAGACGCTGCTGGTGGCCGTGGTGGCCGGCATGGTCGCCACGGTCAACCCGTGCGGGTTCGCGATGCTGCCCGCCTACCTGGCGCTGGTCGTGACCGGTGCGAGCGAACAGTCCCGTGCGCGGTTGCTGACCCGTGCCATGGTGTCCAGCGCGATGATGACGCTCGGGTTCGTCACGGTGTTCGGCCTGTTCGGCCTGGCGTTCTCGGTGGTCGCGTCGTCGGTGCAGCGCTACCTGCCGTTCGTGACCGTGGTGATCGGCCTCGCGCTCGTCGTGCTGGGCGTGCTGATGCTGGCAGGCCGGGAGATCACGCTGCTGCTGCCCAAACCGGCCAGGGGAGCGCCGAACCGGCATGTCGGGTCGATGTTCGGCTACGGCGTGGCGTACGCGATCGCGTCGTTGTCGTGCACGATCGGCCCGTTCCTCGCTGTCGCCGGGTCGACGTTGCGCAGCGGTGATCTGCTGGAGGGCGTCACGGCGTTCCTCGCCTACGCGGTGGGCATGGGTCTGGTGGTGACGGTGCTCGCGATCGCCACCGCGCTGGCCAGCGACGTGGTGACGCGACGGGCTCGCTCGTTGCTGCCGCACGTGTCCCGGCTCGGCGGCGTGCTGCTCGTGCTCGTCGGGTTGTACGTGGCCTATTACGGCGTCTACGAGTTGCGGTTGTTCTTGGGCGACGCCGATGCCGCCGACCCGGTGGTCGACGCGGCGGGACGGCTGCAGGGACTTCTCGTCGACTGGTTCACCGCGATCGGGCCGGTCCCGTTCGTCATCGTGCTCGGCGCGCTGCTGGCCGGTGCTGTCCTGCTGATCCGGCGGCGCAGCAGGACGCGGTGACCCGGCACGGATCAGTTCTGGTGCCAGGGGCGCAGCCGAGGCCACGACCTGGGGACAGCGGCCCGGTAGGAGTCGTACTGGGTGCCGAAATCGCGTCGCAGGACGGGTTCCTCGTGGAAGCGGACCATCACGGCGAAACGCCAGGCTCACGATCGCGGCGTAGGGCAGCAGGATCCACTGTCCGAAGAGGAGCGTCTGCCCCAGGGATCAGCGAGAGCACCGCCAGGTACATCGGATTGCGCACGAGCCGGTAGAGGCCACCGACCACGAGCCGGTCCGGCGGGGCCACGGGTGCGGGAGTGCCGAAGCCCTCGGTGACGAACCGGGCGAACGCGGAGATCAGCACCGCGAGTGCGAGCACCAGCACGGCCACGCCGAGAATCCGCAACGGCAGCCAGAACGGCTCCATCCGCCAGTGGGTGAGCAGCCAGGGGATCACCCCCGCGACGCCACCCGGCGCAGGCGCGAAGAGCCCGGCGGAACCACACGCGGTAGCGTCTGTTCCCGTTCCGGCACCGATTCTCACCCGGATGGACTACCGGCTGCCGCGTTGATGCTCACTCACCGCTTGTACGGTGACCTTCACCGGGTACACGGAGGTCACGGCGGCGCCGATTGCGATCAGCGGCCAGGACGAGAGCGTGGCGCCCGTGGCCAAGAGCACGAGGCCGGTCACGTAGGTCGTCAGCAGGCCCAGGATGAACAGCGCGGTGCCGGACAGCCGCATGTGCCACGACGGCGTGTTCAGCTTCGTCACGAACGCGGGATCGTCTTCCGCGAGGTGTTGTTCTATCGCGCTCAGCTCTCGCTTCTCGTGCTCGGTGAGTCCCACGTAGCCTCCTCGAGTACCGGCCCGCGTACGCCACCCGTCCTGGCGCAGCGTGCGCTCCTACCATCTCCCAGCCTCATCCTCGGCGGGGCAGATGTCCAGTGGGTCGTCAAGCCGCTCGCCGCCACCCGTCGCGAGCGAAAGTCCCTGGCGGTGTCCCCGCTCACCGTCCACACGTGACACCAGATCGGGCGTTACCGCCGGGCCGTCGCCGCGATGAGGGTTGAGGAGATGTGCGCGCCGGTACTCCGCCTGGCTGGGACACCTCGTGCAGACCGGCAACGCCTGTCAAGCCGTGCTCATCCTGTTCCGCGACGACAACGACCGTTCCGGTGAAGCGGCCACTTTGGACAGTCTGGGCAACCTCGCCCGGCACGCCGGCGACCACCGCGGGGCTCGCGCGCACTACCGGCAGGCCTCGACCTCTGCAGCGACCTCGGTGAGATCTACTGGAGAGCCGACATCCTCGACCACCTCGGTCAGACGCGCGCCCTCGCCGACGAGCCGCAGGCCCGCGCCGCGTGGCATCGCGCACCGCGAGGGCTAAATCTTTAGCTCGCACAAAACGACAGAAAGCCTTCCCGCCAAAGGGTTTCGAAACATCTCGGCAACCTTACGGAGTCGCCTCGGCACTGCTAGTGTCGATAACGGTTCGGCCACGGTCGACGTGGGTCCCGCCGCATCCGGGCTGACCGTCGTAACCGCACCGCCGGCCTGCTCGGCGAGTGGGCCGGCACCGACGGCGGCCTTCATCACGATCACCATTTGCGTTCACCGGTCGCATCGCGCTGCCTGGCTGCCGTGCCAACCTCAATGACGAGGAGTACCGCATATGGGTGAAGCCAATTTTCGGCGGTCGAGCCGCGAACGCGGCCGTGTCGCACTGCTCCTCCGCGGTGTCTGCGCCGCGCTGGTCATGGCGTTGACGCCCGGCGTCGCCGGCGCTGATGTGGGTATCACCGCCACGTGCTCGAGCCAGACCGGCAACAACGGCGGCTACTACTACTCGTTCTGGACCGATGGTGGCGGCAGGGTCTGCATGGAGTTCGGCTCCGGCGGCAACTACAGCACCTCGTGGAGCAATGTCGGCAACTTCGTCGGTGGCAAGGGCTGGAGCAACGGTTCGCGGCGAACCGTGAACTATTCCGGCAGCTTCAACCCGTCAGGCAATGCGTATCTGACCCTGTACGGATGGACGTCGAACCCGCTCGTCGAGTACTACATCGTCGACAACTGGGGTACCTATCGGCCCACCGGCACCTACAAGGGCACGGTCACCAGTGACGGTGGCACGTACGACATTTACCAGACGATGCGCTACAACGCGCCCTCCGTCGAAGGCAACAAGACCTTCCCGCAGTTCTGGAGCGTCCGGCAGCAGAAGCGGACCGGCGGATCCATCACCACCGGCAACCACTTCGACGCGTGGAACCGCGCCGGCATGCGGCTGGGCAACTTCAGCTACTACATGATCATGGCGACCGAGGGATACCGGAGCAGTGGCAACTCCAACATCACGGTGAGGTGACCAACCCCCGGTTCCGGACCGGCTGCGCCACGCCGGCGCACGGCGCAGCCGGTCCACCTTCGCGCGTGAGTCCACAAAGGACTGTCAAGGGCTCGGTACCGCGGCCGCGGACGGCTTGACGTGGGCCTGGCGCGTCCCGGCGCCATCGCGACCGGCTGCTTCGCCGGTACCACGACCAAGATCAACCCGGCGCCGCCGTCCTTCCCGCCACCATCGCGCGAAGGACGCTCGACGACTACGCCGGCGACGCGCAGTGTCCTGTCCGAGCCGGGTTCAACCGCGCGATGACGTGGGCCGCGCGCCTGCTTCCTCGCACCGCTGTCGCCCGAGCCGTCGGTGCGCTGAACCGGCGGCTGCGCCTGCACGAGGTGGTCGACCTCGTCTGAGGGGCGTCACTGCGCGGTCGGCACCGGGTGACCTTCCGACGCCTGCACGACGACGATGCCCTGACCCGAGAGCGCGAGCTGGTACGCCTCGCCCGAGCCGCGCCCGATGACAGCGCCGAGCTTGGCCGTCTTGCGGATCGACGACTGCAGCGAGGTGGACCAGAGAACAGCGGACTGCATGTCGACGTACGTCGGCACGTCCACGTTCAGCACGACCGGCGTCCCGTACGCGGTCACGGCCAGCGCGCCGGTTCCCGTGAACGTGGTGTTGAACAGGCCGCCGCTGAGCATCGACGCACCTTCGGTGCGGTTGATGTCCCACTTGAGCGTGCTGTCGAAGGCGAGCACGTTCTTGCCGTTCACGGTGACGGCCTCATCCTCCAGGTACAGCACGAAGATCTCGTCGGCGTCCTGGGCGAGGAACACGTCGCCGCTGCCCGACACCTTCATCAGTGACATGCCTTCACCGGTGAAGGCCTTCTTGAACAGCTTGCCGAGGCCGCCGGCGCCTTCGTAGGCGAAGTCGACGTCACCCTGGTAGGCGACCATCGATCCCTGCTTGGCGAAGAAGAAGCCGCCGCTGCCGGTGAGATCCACCTTGAGCATGCGCTCGTTCTGCAGCTGGAAGCTTCCCGGCTCGACGGACCGTTCTTCGTGGTTGAACAGTGAGCTGCGCATGCCCAGATGATGCAGGTGATCACGAGCCGGTGCATCGCCGGGGCTGTGCCAGTCGTCCTGATCGAACCCTGACCCGGCAGATCAGGCGGAGGTCAGGGGGAAACCCTGATGGCAGATCGCCCGAATGCGGGCAGGCTGGAGTCGTCAGGGGAAATCCGCAGTTCGAGGAGAGCAATGAGCGAATCCAGGCCT
Source organism: Lentzea atacamensis (assembly GCF_003269295.1). Lineage (GTDB taxonomy): Bacteria > Actinomycetota > Actinomycetes > Mycobacteriales > Pseudonocardiaceae > Lentzea > Lentzea atacamensis. Next base: position 678,195 of record NZ_QLTT01000003.1, read on the forward strand.
GAGTCCGCCCGTACCGCTGTCGACTCGGTGGTCGACGCCGTTCGCGGGCTGGTCAGCGAGGGCATGAACCGTCGCGTGGTCGTGCGTGACAGCAAGGACGACGTGGTGCTGGAGGTGCCGGTGGCTCTCGGGCTGGTGGCGGCGCTGGCCGCTCCGGTGGCCACGACGATCGGCGCGGGTGTCGCGCTGGCCGGCAAGTGTGGAATCACGCTGGAGGACCGCCGGCAGCCCGGTAGCGAGCCCGCGACGACGGTCGAGGCCGAGCGGGTGTAGCCGCGGCAGGGGGTGTCGCGCAGGGGATGCGGCAGGCTGGTGCCGTCGCCAGTGGTGGCGACGGCACCAGCCTGGGCGCGGCAGATGTGAACTGCTCGATCGGTGGCGGAGGACGAGCCTGCGGGTGCCCGCGTCGCCCGACTCCTGTGTGGACGCTCCGACCGCGCTGCATCTCGCGGCACGGTTGCCGGACTCGCGTCGCGCTGAAGCTCTACCTGCCCGCGTGGCCGACGTCCTCGAGCAGCGCACGAACCTGAGTGAATTTCACGTCGGCATTCCTTGTGTGCCAACGGATTCGCTACCGACGAGTAACTCGGCGGCCGTCACGTGATGAACCGCACCAGGCACGCCTGCCCCCGTCCGGCTCGGGTACTTTCTCGCTTGGTTCCATCCACATGCTGAGAAGAGACGACCCGTTGACCGAGCACGCCCTGCGCCCGATTCCCGTCCTGGAAGCCGTAGCGGGCTGCGTGCCACCCAGGGTGGTGTCGAACGACGACCTGCCGTCCCACTGGGAGACCAGCGACACCTGGGTGCGCAGGCGCACCGGGATCGGCACCCGGCACTGGGCCGACGAGGGCACGTCGACGGGCGACCTGGCGCTGACCGCGGCCGAAGCCGTGCTGGCCAAGTGCGCGACCAGGTCGGTGGACCTGGTGCTCGTGGCGACGTCCACGCCGGACCACCCGATTCCGGCGATGGCACCCGCGCTGGCCGCGAAGCTGGGGCTGGCCGGAGTCGCGGCGTTCGACGTCGCGGCGGTGTGCACGGGTTTCGTGTACGGGCTGGCCACCGCGAGCGGAATGATCGCGTCGGGAGTCGCCCGGCGGGTGCTGCTGGTCGCGGCCGACGTCTACTCGACGCTGATCGGCCCGGACGACCGCGGCGCCGGTGTCGTGTTCGGCGACGGGGCCGGTGCGGTGGTCGTGCGCGCGGGTGAGCGGGGCGAGCCGGGCGAGATCCTCGGCTTCGACCTGGGCAGTGACGGCGATGGCCACGACCTCATCACCGTGCCGGGCGGCGGTGCGCGGGACCGGGCGGAGCCGGGCCGGTACGGAGAGCTGGACCGTCATTTCCGCATGAGCGGGCGCGAGGTCTACCAGCACGCCGTCACCCGGATGACCGAGTCTTCGCTGGCTGTGCTGAAAACCGCGGGCTGGGCGACGACGGACGTCGATCGCGTGGTCGCACATCAGGCCAACGCCCGGATTCTCTCGCTGGTAGGCAGCCGACTGTCCATTCCGGACGAGAGGATCCTCGGCAACATCGAAAGGGTCGGCAACACCGGTGCCGCGTCCATCCCGCTCGCACTCGCCGACGCGGTGGCACGCCGGGAGATCCACGCGGGGGAGAGGGTGCTGCTGACCGCGTTCGGTGGCGGTCTCACCTGGGGATCCGCCGTGCTGGTGTGGCCGGAAGTCGCATAGCGGCATCCAGGTAGTTCGTCACTCTCTTGACGGTCGACAAGATTGTGCCTAACTTCTTGGTGATGAAGACCGTCCGACGACTGTTCGCCGCCACGATGGTCACGGTGCTGGCCGTGCTGGGCCTGATGCCCGCCGCAGCACAAGCCGCACCGGCGACCCGGTACGACGGAGTCCTGCCGAACGGCGCGACCTGGATCGCGGACGTGCCGGCGAACTGGAACGGCACGCTGCTGCTCTACAGCCACGGCTACAACCCGACGCCGATCAACCCGCCGGTCAACAGCCCCGACCCGGCCGTCGCGGAGGCTCTGCTCGCCCGTGGCTACGCGCTGGCCGGCTCCTCGTACTCCCGCCCGGGATGGGTCGCCGACACCGCCGCGCAGGACGGGCTCGACACGCTTCAGGCGGTCACCGAGATCATCGGCCGGCCACGCCGCGCCATCGCGCTCGGTACGTCTTTCGGCGGCATGGTCACCGGACAGCTCGCGGAACGAGGAGGTCGGCGGCTGGACGGCGCCGTCGCCACCTGCGGTCTGATGGGTGGCGGGATCGACCTGCACAACTACCAGCTGGACGGGTCGCACGCGATCGCGCAGCTGCTCCTCGCGGGGCAGCAGGTCAAGCTCGTCGAGTTCACCGGCCCCGCCGAGGCCGCCGCCACGGCGGAGCGGATGATCGCCGCCCTGGACCAGGCGCAGGCCAGCCCGGCCGGTCGCGCCCGGACCGCCCTGATCGCGGCCCTGTACCAGGAGCCGGCCTGGGTTCCGGGGCAGCCGAAACCCGCACCGGGCGACATCGACGCGCAGGTGGTGGGCCAGTATCAGAACCTGCGCGCGATCCTGCCGTTCATCCTGCTCGGCCGTGCTGACATGGAGCGGAGTGCGGGCGGCAACCCGACGTCGAACAAGGGCGTGGACTACTGGCGGCAACTCGCCGAGTCCGAACGCCTTCCCCAGGTGGCACAGCTCTACCGGCGCGCCGGTGCGGATCTGCGGGCCGACCTGAACCTGCTGACGCGTACGGCGAATGTGACCGCCGACCCCGCGGCGCACCGCTGGATGACCCGAACCTCCACGCTGAGCGGACGGTTGGACATGCCGGTGCTCACGATGCACACCACCGACGACGGTCTCGTCCCGGTGCAGCACGTGGAGGAGTACGCCGACGACGTCCGCGCCAGTGGTTCCGCCGCACTGCTTCGGCAGGCGTACACGGATCATGCGGGGCACTGCGCCTTCACGACCGCCGAACTGGTCGCGGCGGTGGTCACCGTGGACAAGCGCATCGAGACCGGGCGCTGGGACGGACTGGCCGATCCGCGCCGGATGCAGGCCCTCGCCGGCTCGCTCGGGCTCGGCCCGGCCGCCTTCGTCGGGTTCCGCCCACCGGAGTTCCTCGGCGACCGCTAGACCGTTTGTGTCCCTCCGATCGGCTCTGCCCGCCACCGGTCAACCCTGGGACCGTGCTGAGGCATGGGTAAACGAAGAGTCCTGGTCTTCACCATCGCCCTGGCGACGTTCGCCACCCCGTCGGTCGCGGCACCTGCCGAGACCGGTACAGCCGCCTACGCCGTGAGCGGCGTGCGCACTGTCGAGCAACGCAGCCAGATCGCCCGCATCGGTGCTGCCATCGATGAAGTCGAGGAGCACGGAACAGTCGTGGTCACCGCGACCAAGGCCGAGATCCGTGCGATGAGAGCACAGGGGTTCAGCGTCGAGGAGGTGCCCAAGCGCACCGAGGAAGGCGCTGCGGCCGGACCGTTCGACTTCCCCGCCAGGGACGCGAACTACCACAACTACGCGGAGATGACTGCTGAGATCGACCAGGCGGTCGCCCGGTACCCGAGCTTGATCACCAAGCGGGTCATCGGGCGGTCGTACCAGAACCGCGAGATCGTCGCGCTCAAGATCAGTGACAACGTCGGCGTCGACGAGAACGAGCCCGAGGTGTTGTTCACCGCGCACCAGCACGCGCGGGAGCACCTGACCGTCGAAATGGCGCTGTACCTGGTGAAGCTGTTCACCGAGCAGGCCGAGCCGCGGGTGAAGGCGCTGGTCGACTCGCGGGAGATCTGGATCGTGCCGGACGTCAACCCTGATGGCGGCGAGTACGACATCGCGACCGGCAGCTACCGGAGCTGGCGCAAGAACCGGCAGCCCAACGCCGGTTCCACGGCCATCGGCACGGACCTCAACCGCAACTGGTCCTTCAAGTGGGGCTGCTGCGGCGGTTCGTCCGGAAGCCCGAGCAGCGACACCTACCGCGGCGCGCGGGCCGAGTCAGCGCCGGAGGTGAAGGTCGTCGCGGACTTCGTGCGCAGCCGTGTCGTCGACGGCAAGCAGCAGATCAAGGCGTCGATCGACTTCCACACCTACAGCGAGCTCGTGATGTGGCCGTTCGGCTGGACCTACGACGACGTCGCGCCCGGCATGACGAAGGACCAGCGGGACACGTTCGCCACGATCGGGCAGTCCATGGCCGCTACCAACGGGTACACGCCCCAGCAGGCCAGCGATCTCTACATCACGGACGGCTCGATCCGGGACTGGCTGTGGGGTTCGCAGGGCGTGTTCTCCTACACGTTCGAGATGTATCCGGGCTCTTCCGGCAGCGGCGGCGGTTTCTACCCGCCGGACGAGGTGATTCCGGCGCAGACGGCCCGCAACAAGGAAGCGGTGCTGCAACTGCTCGACCGCGCAGACTGCCCGTACGAGGCCATCGGCAAGGAGGCGCAGTACTGCTGACGTACGGCGCGAGCGTCTGTCCGTTCAACGGATGCTCGCGCCGACCCGTTGCCGCCTAGACCGCGGCCCAGCCGTTGTCCACGGGCAGCACGACACCGTTGATGTTGGCGGCGGCGTCGGAGGCGAGGAAGACGATGGCGGCGGCCTGCTCGTCGGCCTCGGCGAGGCGTCCGACGTTGCCCATGTACCGGGCGAGCACCTGAGGGCCGTGCCCGGCGGGGTCGGCGTTCACGGTGATCCCGGTCTTGGTGCCGCCGGGCGCGATGGCGTTGGCGCGGATTCCGGAGTCGCGGTACATGGCCGCCACCGAGCGGCGGTGTGGCTGGAGGCGGATCGCCAGGCAGAACCGGTCTTCGCCGAGGCACTCGCCCGGCGCAGCGGACTGGCCGCTCCCGACCTGGCCGTGGTCGTGCAGGCGGCGATGATCAACGCCGCTCTGCGGGCGGCGGTGGAGCACCACGCGTTCCATGCCGATCCTGCCGCCGACGACGCGGCGGATGGTGCGGAGGCGGGGGTCAGCGAGGCGTTGCTGCTCGCGGCGCGCGTGTTCTCCGGCTGACGTTCTGTTCCGGCGAGTCTTGTGTCCACATTGGACTGAGCCGTGCCGCCACGTCCCCCCGGGGTCATTCGCCGCACGTCGGTGTTGCTCAGCGTCTCAACAGGGGTATCCGCCGAAAATCTGCCCGTTACATCTTGACGGGATAGATGTTATCGCTCACAGTCCTCGTTGCGTGATCAATCGCATCGGTACTCGCTCCTACCTCGTAACTCCTCCATATTCCTGCCCGGATCGTTCTCGAAAGATGTTAGCGCTAACACGATGAATTCCCGGGCCCGTCGCCCGTGCGCGGGTGTCGTCGGGTCTGCGCGCCGATACGGCCCGTCTCATGTCGGCGGTCTTCAACGACGAAGGGAAAGATGCTATGTCGGTTGGGTTTGCGCGCACCGCGAGGTGGCGTCGTCGGTTGCGGTCCGGATTTGCCGCCGCGGCAGTCGCGGCGGTCGTGGGCGGGCTGCTCACGGTGGTTCCCATGTCGGCGTCGGCCGCCACTGTGGACACCACCGCCTGGTACGTACTGGTGAACCGCAGCAGTGGCAAGGCTCTCGACGTCAACGGCGCGTCCACCGCCGACGGTGCCAACCTCATCCAGTGGTCCCGCACCAACGCCAACAACCAGCAGTTCCAGTTCGTCGACTCCGGCAGCGGCTACTACCGGCTGCGCGCACGGCACTCCGGCAAGGTCGCCGACGTCTTCAACTGGTCGTCGGCAGACGGTGCCGCGGTCGTGCAGTGGGCCGACGGCAACAGTGCCAACCAGCAGTTCCGGCTGGCCGACTCCGACAGCGGTTACGTCCGCCTGGTCAACCGCAACAGCGGCAAGGTGGTCGAGGTGCAGGGGTCTTCGGCCGCCGACGGCGCCGGCGTCGTGCAGTTCAGCGACAGGAACGGCAGCAACCAGCAGTGGCAACTCGTCCGGGTTGACGGGGGTAGCGGCGCATGTGCGCTGCCGTCGTCGTACCGCTGGACATCGACCGGCCCGCTGGCGAACCCCAAGCCGGGGTGGGTCTCGCTCAAGGACTTCACCGCCGTCGTCCACAACGGCCAGAACCTCGTCTACGGCACGACACACGACACCGGGACGAACTGGAGGTCGATGAGCTTCAGCCCCTTCACGAACTGGTCGGACATGGGCACCGCCACCCAGAACGTGCCCTTGTCCATCGGTGCCATCGCGCCGACGCTGCTGTACTTCGCCCCGAAGAACATCTGGGTGCTCGCCTACCAGTGGGGCGGCCCGGCCTTCTCCTACCGCACCTCGAGCAACCCCGCCGACCCCAACAGCTGGTCGGCACCGCAGACCCTCTTCACTGGCACCCTCCCCACCGGGGCACCCATCGACCAGACCCTCATCGCCGACGGTACGAACATGTACCTGTTCTTCGCCGACGACCTCGGCAACATCTACCGTGCCAGCATGCCGATCGGGAACTTCCCCGGCAGCTTCGGCTCGTCGTACACGAGGATCATGAGCGACACGAAGGAGAACCTGTTCGAGGCCGTCGAGGTCTACAAGGTCAAGGACCAGAACCAGTACCTCATGATCGTCGAGGCGATGGGGGCCGGCGGACGCTACTTCCGCTCGTTCACCGCCTCCAGCCTGGGCGGGTCGTGGACGCCGCAGGCCGCGACCGAGAGCAATCCCTTTGCCGGCAAGGCCAACAGCGGCGCCACGTGGACCAACGACATCAGCCACGGCGATCTGGTTCGTACCAACCCCGATCAGACCAAGACCGTTGACCCGTGCAATCTTCAGTTCCTCTACCAGGGACGCGACCCGCGCTCGGACGGCATGGACTACGGTCTCCTGCCTTACCGGCCGGGTGTGCTGACCCTGCAGCGCTAGCCACTGCTGGAGGGGCGGGCTCGGTGAAGGCCGAGCCCGCCCGCAGAAGTACGGTCAGCTCACCGGCTGCGTGATCTTCGTGAGCATCAGCGGCCCGCCGGCCGGAGCGGACCACGCCGCGGTCAGCTCGCTCTCGGGAGCGGTGGGCACGTTGAAGGTCATGCTGCCGATGGGCATGCCGCCGTTGCCCGGAGGTGCCGACACGTAGACGACAGCGCGGCGGAAGTCATCCACCCACACGTCCTCGAACGGCGCCACGGCGAACTTGTCGCTGAACCGCACGTCCAACGGCCGTTCGGACGTGTCGTAGCACCGGATGCAGTCCAGGGCGCCGCTGAGCAGGCAGCTCACGCCTTCGTTGCCCTTGAGCGAGATGGTGAACAGCCTGCTGGTGCTGGGATTCGGGGAGCGGCCCTCTCCGATCTCGGCGGAGATCTCACCGGCGGCGCACGGCCGGGTGGGTCGTACGTCGGCCCCGGCAGGCACTACAGCGGTCAGCACTGCGGCACCGGCCAACGCAGCCGTCGTCACTGCACGCCACAAACCTGGCTTCTTCAAGGGTTGTCTCCTTCGAGTTGCTTTCTCTTACGCACCAAGGAGACGACTGCCGTTGCGGAAAGTCTGCCCGCATCCGCTCGGTGTGACCGTCCTGGCTCATCTTCTGGTTGGCGGCGTCGAGCGTCTCGCCGTAGAGCTGCGCAACGCCGGTCACCACGGGGTCGAGCAGCGACAGCAGCCCGGTGAACCCGGACGTGTCCCCACCCTTGACGATCGCGTGCTCCCGGATCGTCAGGAAGTGCTCGGCCTGACGTTCCAGCAGCCCGCTGCAGCCGCGCAGCTCATTCGGCACGACGTGGAACTTCTCTCCCATGGCGGTCATGACGCCTGGCCCAGATGTGCGGTTCCGTCGCATTCGGCGCAATAGGCAACTCGAATCAGCAGGGCCGCCCGGCGCCGGGGTGGCCCGCCCCGGCGCCATCGCATCACCTGGTGATCTCGACGCCGATCAGCTCGTCGGACGGGTCGACCGTCGCGGTGTCGGTGCCCGCACCGCCGTCCACGATGTCGTCGGTCCCGTCCTTCACCAGCAACGTGTCGTTCTCGGAGCCCCCGAAGACGCGGTCACCACCGGTGCCGGGGTTGAGCGTGTCTGCGCCGCCGAGCCCGAAGAACGAGTTGAACTTCTCGTCACCGGTCAGCTTGTCGGCGAACGCGCTGCCGAACACCGCCTCGACGTCGTCGCGAACGTTGTCGCCGCTGGTGGAGCCGAACGAACTGATGAGTCCGTCGTTGTTGATGTCGTCCATCGTGACGGACACCGCGGTCACGGCGCGTTCGTAGCTCACGGTGTCGAAGTCCTTGCCACCGTTGTAGATGATCTGCGAGTCGCCGCAGCAGTCCTTCTGGCCCGCCAGCATGAAGTCGTTGCCCGCGTCGCCGAACACGTTCCCGAAGAACCTGCCCTCCACCGACACCCGGTCGCCCAGGTCGCCGAGCCGCACAGTCACCTGGCGGACCTCCCGCCCGAGGAACCGCTGCTCGCACAGCACCTTCGTCGCCGTGGCCGAGGCGCAGCCCTCGCCCGCCGTGATGGCCACGGCGTCGGTGACGGCGATCTTCGTGCCCTCGCGCACGATCCGCAGGTTGTTCGCGTTGCCGGTGCCGCCGTCGTAGGCGATGCCGGAGCCGAACGTGGCGCTGTTGGTCAGCTTGACGGTGGCAGGGGTGGCTGCTTCGGCACTGCCGGCGACGGCCAGCATCCCGCCGGCCACGACCACCCCCGTGCACGCGGCCAGCCGCGACAGCCGCTGCTTGGTCGTAGTTCTCATTGCATTCTCTCCATCAGTCTGTGCCGTCCCTGGAGGCCGGCTCTCACAGATGAAGGCGTGAGTTCACACCTCACGCCGGAAGGTCCGGCCTCACAGCCGGAAGGCGATGGAGCAGCAGACCGGCGCAGGCGGCGCGTGCTTCTGGCGCCAGGCGTTGCGTCCCAAGAGCTTCCGGCCGCGGCGATTGTGCCGACCGGCCGTTGCCGCGCCGAGTGGACGCGGGGTAGACAGCGAGAGTGCAGGCGACGACTACCGCGTTGGTCGGCCGTGACGCCGATGTCGTGCGGTTGCGGGAGCTGCTGGCCGTCGAGCGGCTGGTGACCGTGACCGGGCCCGGCGGGGTCGGCAAGACGCGGCTGGCGCTCGACGCGGTGGTGAGCGGCGGGTGGCCGGTGTGCGAGCTGACGGACGTCGATGCCGCTGAGGACGTGCCGGCCGCGGTTGCCGAGTCGCTGGGGTTCTCGAGCGTTGACGCGGCGGTTGTCGGCATCGGTGAGGCCGAGCGGCGGCTCGTGCTGGACAGCTGCGAGCACATGGTGAGTGCCGCTGCCGCCGTGGCGGCGCTGTTGCTGCGACGGTGTTCGCGGGTGCGGATTCTGGCGACCAGCCGGGAACCGTTGCACGTCGACGGCGAGCACGTGTTCCCGCTCGCGCCGTTGGACGTGCCGACCGGCGACGACCCGGACCACGTGCGGGACGCGCCCGCGGTCCGGCTGTTCGTGGATCGGGCCAGGACCTACGGCGTGACCTTGAACGTCGACGAGCAGACGGCGCCCGCGCTCGGCGCGCTGGCGCGTCGGCTCGACGGGCTGCCGCTGGCCATCGAGCTGGCCGCGGCGCGTGCACCTGCGTTCACGTCCGCGGAGATCGTCGAGCACCTGGATGCCCGGCTGGATCTGCTGGAACGGCGCCGGGCGGGCGGACCGCACCACCACCGGAGTCTGGCGGCGGCGATCGCCTGGTCGTACGAACGGCTGCCGGAGGAGACACGCCGGTTCTTCACCCGGCTCGGTGTGTTCGCGGGCAGTTTCACCGCGGACATCGCCGCAGCGGTGGCGGCGGCCCCCGAGGAGGACCGGTCGGCCGTGCTCGTCCACCTCGACCGGCTCGTCGCCGGTTCGCTCGTCACGGTCGAACGCCGCACCGAACGCACCTGGTACCGGCTGCTGGAGACGTTGCGGGACTTCAGTCGCGACCGGTTGCGCGAGCAGGGCGAGCTGGACCGGATCCAGGACCGCTGGGTGGACGCGATGGTGCGGGTTGCCACCGACCAGGTGGACACTCTTCTGCGCACCTGGTCGCTGGAGCAGTACGTGGCGATTCACACGTTGCCCGGCCAGCTGGCGCAGGCGATCAGGTGGTGTCTCGGTCACGACAGCGGTCCGGACCGGGCGCACGCGTTGTTCCTGCCGCTGTTCGGCATCCTGCGCAGCGCCAACGGGGACTTCGTCGCCGACCTCGGTGAACGGCTCCTGCACCGCTGGCCCGACGAGTCCGCGCCCAACTGGGCCGTCACGGCCGCCATCACCGCCACTGCGCACGTCAGCCTCGGCCGCTTCACCACCGGTGCCGCGCTGGCCGAACGCGCACTCCGCGTGCCCGACCCCGGATACGCGGCAGTGGTCGCGCGGCGAGCCCTGTTCCTCTGCGACCGGGCGAGCGGCCACGACGACCGCGCGTTGCGATGGGTGGAGGAAGGGCTTGCCGAGGCGGAGCGGTTGGACATTCCGCCGTTCCACACCGAGCTGCAGGGGTTTCACGCCGTCGCGCTGGCGGGTGTCGGCCGGTTCGACGAGGCGCTGACCGCGGCGGCCGACGCCCATCGCGACGCGGTGCGCCAGGACAGCCGGCTGCTGAAGATGTTCACCCTGCTGACCCGCGGATCGCTGCTGGCGTTGCGGGACGACGCCGCGGGCGCGCACCTTCTCGCCGAGGCGACCGCGATGGCACGGGTGGTGGGCAAGCCGTTCTGGGTCGGCGTCGGACACCGCAGCACGGGCCTGTGCGCCCTGCTCGCCGGATGGCTCGGCGATGCGGCAGAGGAACTCCGGCGTGCCCTGGACGTGTTCGCGGGCAGCGGTGACGTTCCGGAGATGTGGGTGACGATCAGGTCGGTCGCGGCCTTCCTGGTCGCCGCCGGACGGGATGGGGCCGCCCGCACGCTCGCCTCGTCGGCCGGCACGGTGCCCGCGATCGGCGGAGTCGACGTGCTGAGACGCGCGGTCTCCACCCGCCTGCCGGTCGATCTGGACGCGACCGGACCGGTGCTGCCGCTCCGGGAAGCCGTCGCGCTGGCCCGGCGGGAACTCGCCGGGCCACCCCTGAGAGCACCTGAGCCGGTGAACCGGTTCGAGCGCGAAGGTGCCGTGTGGACACTCGGCTACGCCGGCACGACGGTCCTTCTGCCTGACAGCAAAGGACTTGCCGACATCGCCACGCTTCTCCGCCGCCCCGGACGCGAGGTGCACTGCACCGAGCTCGCCAAGGTGGCCGTCCACGAGCCGGACGCCGGGGTCGTCCTCGACGAACAGGCCAGGCGCAGCTACGAGAAACGCATCACCGAGCTGCAGACCGAGCTGACCGAGGCCGAGGACGCCCACGACATCGGCCGCGCCGAACGGGTGCGGGTCGAGCTGGACCTGCTCGTCGACCAGCTCGTCGCCGCCACGTCGTCTGCCAACCAGGTGACGTGACGGCTGCTTCTCGGTGTGTTCGGCCGGTCAACGGTTCAGGTGGGCGCGCACGGGGCCGACGCGGATGTCCGGCTCCTGACGACGGGGACGGCGGACGCGGACCGGGATGGGGACTCCGCTCGCGTCCCGCGGTGTGCTTGCGGGAGCCGCAGGTTCGTGCCGGCTCGCGTCGCGCAGCTGGGCGTGAGCCGCCACGACCTCGGCGAGCAGCGCCGGGTCGGTCGGCTCCACGTGGGTGTCCGGGTGGAGCGCGAGAAGAAGAGCCCGGTAAGCCGCCCGGATCTGGGAGGGGGTGGCTTCGCGCGGGACCCCGAGTACGCGGTAGGGGTCCGGTGACGGGTCTCGGCGCGCCGACATGATCACTTCCAGCTGGGCTGGGCGTTGAGGTGGCTCAGGGAGGTGTAGGCCTCACGGCAGGCGTTCTGCGCGTTGTCCAGGGCGTGGCGCACGTCGGCCCAGCCGCGGCAGGCGTGTGCCAGGTGCTGGGCGGGTTCGACGTTGTCGTCGGAGCGCAACTCGTGCCGTTGTGGACAGTCGCCGGTGTAGGCCGCCAGCGCGGTGGTGAGATCGCTGAGCGCGCCCAGCAGGTGGATCAACCGCCACGAGTCGGCGCGCGCCGTGGCGAGATCAGGCGCGCAGCACCGGTCGGCGTACTCGAAGGCCGCGTGGTGAGTGGCGAGCGTGGCCTGCTCCAGGACCGCAGCCAAGCCGTCCCCGGAGCCGGGGTCCGCGCGGTCGGCCCGGCTCATGTCCGCGCTCCGAGGTCCAGTTCGTCTTCGGGCAGAGGCACGACACGGCGCTGGTCGGCGACATCGGCGGGGTCGGCCTCGATCACCTCTCCCCGTGCGCCGGTGTCGTCGCGATCGGGAACACCGTCGAGTTCGATCTCGTCGAGTTCCGGCCAGGCGGGACGCAGCTGGTCGGTCACGTCGTTCCACGGCTTGTCGAGGTCGGTCACGGGTGTTCCCTCTTTCGCGGTTGCAGGTCCGGCACAATCCGATGCCCGCCACGGCTTCCTGCGGCCGTGGCGGGCGTGGTCGGACTCAACTCGAAGAGCTGCAGAAGTGGCGTCGTCTCCGACAAGGTTCCGGCTTGCCGCACCGAGTGGATCGCGGTGCCGGCCCGTGGGGGTCGCCCTTGCGTCGCGTCACGAGACGCAGCCCGGTTGTCGCGTCGAGGCGGGAACCGGCGGGATGATGGGCGAACAGCCACAACGGTCGAGGCCGTACCTTGCCCGCTATCACCTCCTACACGGCGTTCGAGGTGTCCTTTCGAGGGTCGACCGCGGTGCACGCCGGGCGCGGAGGAGAGCGCTCCCGCGCGCCCACTCTGCGTGCTGTCCGGGCGAGGTCGCCAGACTCCCGGCCGGACGGCGTGGCCATCCGAATCGGTGGTGCCGGGTGGCGAGGATGCTCGCGGGGGTGCCGCGGGTGCCGCCGAAGCGGCGGGGACGACTCGAGGAAGTTCGCGGCGACGATCTCGTCGAACTCGGCCCTCACCCAGTCGAGGTCGGCGGCGATCACGTCCGCGAACATCGGCACGCCACCGCGCTCGACGTGTGGGACCACGCTCTCGCCAACCATCTCGATCACTCCCGGGCAACTGTCACCAGGTCACTGACCGACACTTTTCTTATAGCGCGCACTGTAGATTGTGTCAAGCCTTTGAAGAAGATAGTCTTGAGCGCAGGATCTACTCAGGTCCAGCGTTCAAGGAGCCTTCCACCGTGTCCCTCGACCGTCTCGACGACGCGGACTATCCGGCCTACACCACCGGCCAGGCCGCTCAGCTGCTCGGTGTGCAGCAGGCGTTCCTGCGCAGCCTGGACACCGCCGACGTGGTGTGCCCGCAACGCTCCGACGGCGGGCATCGCCGCTACAGCCGCCGTCAGCTGGAGCTCGCGGGCCGGATCCGCGTCCTGTTCGACGAGGGGCACACGCTCGCCGCGACGGCCCGCATCATCGGGCTGGAGGACGAGCTCGCCGCCGCCCACGACCAGATCACCGAGCTGCGCCGGCAGCTCGGGCAGGTGTGCCGGCACTGACTCCGACGCAGGTCCGCACGGCCAGAACCTCGTGGCCGTGCGGGAGACGACGGGATCAGGCCGTGAGCGCGAGCGCGAGCGCGGCCAGCAGGTCGCGGCCCTTCTCGGCGTTGCGGGGCTCGCACAGAACGTCGTAGCGGCTGGCCACGATCTGGTGGTCGAGGCGAAGCCGGGCAGATTGCTTCCCAGGCGGGGATCGGTTCCGCTACTCGAACACGCCGTAGCCCGCGACGGCGTGTGCCCGGACGCCGTCCATGTCGAGCTCCACGCCGATGCCGGGAGTGTCGGGAAGCGTGATGTAGCCGTCCTTCACGATCGAGCCGCTCCCATCGGGGGCGTGGACGTAGCTGTCCCACACCGCGCGCTCCTCGAGGGCGTGCCATTCCTGGACGAAGAAGTTGGGGATCGCGCCGCACTGGTGCGACGTGGCCATCGTGCCCAGCGGCGTGGAAACCAGGTGCGGTGCGAACGGGATGTAGTGGAGCTCCGCGAGGTTGGCGATCTTCTTGGCCTCGGCGAGGCCACCGCACTTCGGCACGTCCGGCTCGATGACGTCCACGGCGCCGCGTTCGAGCAGCTCGCGGAATCCCCACCGCAGGTAGAGGTTCTCGCCCGCGCAGATCGGCGTGCGGGTCTGCGCGCGCACCCGCACCAGCGCGTCGACGTTTTCCGCCGGCAGCGGTTCCTCGAGCCACATCAGGTGGAACGGCTCGAGCTCCCACGAGATCCGGCAGGCGCTCGGCACGTCGTAGCGGGCGTGCAGGTCGATGGCCAGATCCACGTCCGGCCCGATCGCCTCCCGGACCGCTGCCACGCGCTCGACCATCGACCGCAGCTCGGCGGCGTTGATCGTGTGGTTGAAGGCGTCGAACTTGGCGGGGTGGTGCAGGTTGTCGATGTCGAACTTGATGGCGTTGAAGCCCTCGGCGACCATCCTCTGGGCTCGGTCCACGCACCCGGCGATCGAGCCAGCCGGGTCGTCGCCGTCGCCGCAGTCGGCGTAGAGGCGGATCCGGTCGCGGAACTTCCCGCCGAGCAGCCGGTGGACGGGCTGGCCCGCGGCCTTGCCCGCGAGGTCCCACAGCGCGAGCTCGATCCCGGACAGGGCGATCACGAAGACTCCGCCCTGGGGGCCCGCGAAGACCTTGCTGCGGCGCAGTTTCTCCCAGCACCGCTCGACGTTGCGCGGATCCTCGCCGATCAGGAGAGGCGTCAGGAACTTGATCATCCCGACGACGGCGCCCGCGCCGGCATCGGGATTGGCCTCGCCGAACCCGCTGAGGCCCTCGTCGGTGTCGATCCGCACCAGCGTGGCCTCACCGTGGTAGGCCACCACCGCCGTCGTGACGTTCACGATCCGCATTGCTCTCCCGCCGCCGGGTTGTGCGCCTGAACGGACTGTCGCGAGGTCCAACTTGTCCTATAAGCTGATGACATGCAAAGGGGACAAGAGTCTCTGGACGCTGTCAAGGTCCGGACTCTCCCGGTGCAGGTGGCGGCACACCTGACCCGGCGCATCGTCAGGGGCGACTTCGAGGACGGTCGCGCCCCGTCGGAGCTCGACATCTCCCGTGAGTTCGGGGTGTCCCGCGTGGTGGCGCGGGAGACGCTCAAGATCCTCGCCTCGCTCGACATCGTCGACGTCGCTCAGGGCCGCCGCGTCGTCGTGCGCCCCCGCGCGGAGTGGGACTACCTGAGCCCGTTGCTGATCGAGTGGCTGCCCGAGGAGATCGTCGGCGAGCTGCTGCAGGAGCTGGACCAGATGCGCGTGCTGCTCGAGCCAGAGCTCGCCGCGATGGCCGCGGCCAGTATCACCGACGAGACGCTGAACCGGCTCAGGGACGAGCTCGACCGCATGGCGGCGCTGGAGGGGGATCCCGACGCCTACCTCGAGGTCGACCACGAGTTCCACATGGAGATCTGCCGGGCGGCCGACAACCGCATCCTCGACCGGATCATGTACTCCGCCCGCTGGCTCGGCACGGCCAGCCGGCGCATCACCAACGAGGCGCCGGCCGCGCTGCGCAAGGCCACCGCCGACCACGCGGAGATCTACGAGGCGCTCTTGGCGCGCGACCCGGCACGTGCCCGCGCGGCGATGCGCAAGCACCTGAGCAACAACTCCGCGCTCCTCGCGGAAAAGAAGCAGCAGACCAAGCGGGCCGCCCGGCGGCGCTAGCGCACTGTCACGACCGAGATCCGATCACCGCCTTCACCATCCTCCGCCACATGAACGACCCGGCAGCGCGGCCCACCGCCTCGCTGTCCCGCCGGTTGCAACGTCGCCCCGTCGGTACGCGTCCGCTCGGCCGGACGCGAGAGGAGTGGTCATGGAAGAGAAAACGGACTTATCGAGGCGCACGTTCCTCGGGATGAGCGCGTTGGGCGTGCTCGGTCTCGCCGGCTGCGGGGGAGGCCCCGCCACCACGCCGCAGGTGGACGTCCAGGTGCCTCAGACACTGCTCGACCAGGCGGCCTCGCTCCGCGGCGGGTCGGTGGGGATGCTCTCGCAGAAGCTGTACTCGGAGGCCGCCAACAAGGCCCTGGACAAGTCGCTGCAGGCGTTCGCTCAGGCCACCGGCACCACGATCCGCAACGACCTGGTCTCCGGCGACGCCGGCGACATGGTCGCGAAGATGGACGCCGAGGTGAAGGCGGGCACCGCCCGTGATCTGGCCTTCATGAGCGACCAGCGGTTCGTCGGCCAGCTCCACAACCTCGGCGACCTCACCGATGTCACCGACGTGGTCGAGGAGATGCGCAAGCTCTACGGGGAGCCCGCGACGGAGGCGACCAACTACTGCGTGTTCGGCGGGCGCTGGTATGCGATCCCCTACCACTTCATCGCGGCCGGGATGTACCTGCGCAAGGACTGGTACGAGGAGAAGGGCCTGCCGCTCAAGCCCCACTACACGTGGGAGGAGCTGCGCGACAACGCGTTGGAGGTCTCCGACCCGGCGAAGCGGCGCTTCGGCTGGGGTCTCACGGTGAACCGTTCCGGCGACGCCAACGGCTTCATCGCGAACGTCATCAACTGCTACGGCGGGGCGATCGCGGACAACACCGGCACGAAGGTGGTGTTCAACTCGCCGGAGACCGTCGCGGCCGTCACGTTCATCGGCGACATCTACACGAACCCGAAGTACGCGCGGATGCTGCCACCCGGGATCGGCAGCTGGACCGACTCGAGCAACAACGAGAACTGGCTCGCCCAGATCCTGGGGCTAACGCTCAACCAGTTCAGCGTCTACGCCGACTCGAAGACCAAGAACAACCCGGTTTACGCCAACACCCACCCGTTCAACGGCGCCACCGGACCGGCGATCGACAAGCCGCTCGCGTACGGCCAGTCCAACTCGTTCGTCGTGTTCAAGGGGGCGAAGAACCCCGACCTCGCCAAGCTGGTGGCGAAGTTCATGGTCAGCGGAAGCGCGCTGCTCGGTGTCGCGAAGGGAGCACCGTGCCTGGTCAATCCCGCGTGGGACAAGGTGTGGGACTCCGATCCGTACTACACCAGCGGTGACCCGGCCTTCCCCGCGCTGCGGGAGCAGACCCGCACGCCGCTCCCGTTGACCACCAAGACCGGCTACGCGTTCCCCCAGGCCCCGAGCCCCGGCGAGCAGGCCGCCACGGCCGCCTACCTGCTGACCGACATGATGCAGTCGGTCATCCAGGGCACCCGGCCGGCCGAGGCCGTCGCCTCGACCCACGCCCGGATCGTCCAGGTCTTCGAGCAGCAGGGCTACAAGCAGTGACCGTCCTGGGCACGCGTCCGGCGCCGGTCCGTCCGGCGCCGAGCACGTCGTCCTCCCTGACCGCGTCGCAGCGGCTGCTCGGGCGCGACTGGCGGCTCGCCGCGGTGTTCATCGGGCCGACGCTGTTGCTCGTCGCGGGCCTGATCCTGTTCCCGATCGTCAGCTCGATCTTCACCAGCGCCACGGAACGCCACGGTGCCGAGACGGTCTTCGTCGGGCTGGACAACTACGCCGACCTCGTCGACGACGCCGTGTTCCACAAGGGCGTGCTCAACTCGTTCGTCTTCACCGCGTACGCCGAGATCTTCAAGGTGACCCTCGGCCTCATCGCGGCGTTGATGCTGCACCACATGCGCCGCGGCCGGGCGATCATCGCCGGCGTGATCCTGCTGCCGTGGGTGGTGCCGACGGTCGTGACGGCGTTCACCTGGCGGTCCTTGTTCGACCCGATCTTCGGCAGCGTCAACGTCCTGCTCACCGACTCCGGCATCGGTCCCGCCCTCGCCGCGATCGGACTGGTCGACAGGTGGCCGGCGGAGTGGCTGTCCGACCCCGTGCTCGCGATGCCGGCGGTCATCCTGGTCAACGTCTGGAAGGGCATCCCGTTCTTCACGGTGACGTTCCTCGCCGGGCTCAAGGCCATCGACGGCGGTCTCTACGAGGCGGCGATGGTGGACGGAGCCTCGCCGTGGCAACGCTTCCTGCACATCACGCTGCCCGGGCTGCGCAACATCATGATCGTGACGGTGCTGCTGTCGTCGATCTGGACGTTCAACAACTTCGACCTGATCTGGCTGATGACCCAGGGCGGACCGGGGGACGCCACCGCCCCGTACGTGATGGTGGCCTACTCGAAGGCCATCCAGCAGCTGCAGGAGGGCGCGGGTGCCGCGGTCACGCTGGTGATGCTGCCGATCATCGGGATCCTCGTGGTGATCCTCGTGCGGATGATGCGACGCAACGACCTGCCACGCGCGGGCGACCTGGGCCGCAGACGGCTGACCCCCACCCAGCGCAGGGCGCTGCCGTGGGTGATCGTCGTGGTCTCGACGCTCGTGCTGGTCTGGGCGTCACCGCAGATCGTGTGGAAGGCCGCGCTGGTGCTGGGCGTGTTCGTGGTGCTCGCGGCCGCCGTCGGACGGCTCGTCTCCGCGCTCGCCGCGCGTGGCAACCGGCTGGCGGCACGCCTCGTCAGCGGCACCGGCTCGGGGATCGCGCTCGTGGGCCTGCTGGGCTTCGTGCTCGCCCCGCTCTACTGGATGACGGTCACGGCCTTCAAGTCCGACGCCCAGATCGTCGCACGCACCGACGACCTCTGGCCGACCCCGTGGAGCACCGAGCAGTTCACCAACCTGTTCAGCGGCAGGGCGTTCGGCACCTGGTACGTCAACACGATCCTGGTGTCGGTGGCGTCCACCGTGATCGCCCTGATCTGCGCGGCGCTGGCCGGTTATGCGTTGGCACGGCTGAAGTTCCGGGGTTCGGAGAGCTTCACGGTGACGATCCTGCTCACCTACGTGATGCCGGGCGCGCTGCTGTTCATCCCGCTGTACCAGATGATGAGCGGGATCGGCCTCAACGACTCGTTGTGGTCGCTCGTGCTCGCCTATCCCACGTTCACCCTGCCGTTCGCGACGTGGCTGCTCGTCGGCTACTTCAAGTCGATCCCGGCCGACATCGAGGAGGCCGCGCTGGTCGACGGCTGCACGCGGTTCGGCGCGTTCGTCCGGATCGTGCTGCCGCTTGCCAAGCCGGGCCTGCTCGCGGTCGCGCTGTTCACGCTCACCAACGCGTGGAACGAGTTCCTGTTCGCCTTCGTGTTCATCACCAAGGACGACTACAAGACACTGCCCGTCGGCATGCAGTAGATGATCTTCGGTGACGTCGTGCCGCAGGGCCAGCTGGCCGCTGCCTCGCTGCTGGTCAGCATCCCGGTCGTGGTCATGTACGGGTTCGGGCAGCGGTTCCTGACCGAGGGCCTCACCGCGGGGGCCGTGAAGGGATGAGAGAGCCCCCGGCGATCACGGAGGAGCACGTCACGACGGCATCCCGGCCGAGCGACCTGCGCATCACCGACCTGCGGGTGGCCAAAGTGGCCGGAGCGCCGTTCCGCTCGTCGATCATCAGGATCGATACCAACCAGGGCCTGACCGACTACGGGGAGGTGCGCGACCAGGCCAGCGCCACCTACGCGCTCATGCTCAAGAGCCGGCTCGTCGGCGAGAACCCCTGCAACGTCGACAAGATCTTCCGCAAGATCAAGCAGTTCGGGTTCCACGGCCGTCAGGGCGGTGGGGTCTCCGGCGTCGAGATGGCGCTGATGATCTCGCCGGCAAGGCGTACGGAGTGCCCGCGTACGCGCTGATCGGCGGCCGGTTCCGGGACGAGATCCGTTGCTACGCGGACACTCCGTCGCTGCCGGATCCGCACGCGATGGCTGCCCGGCTGCTGGAGCGCAAGCAGCGTGGGTTCACGATGCTGAAGATGGATGTGGGCATCGACCTGCTGTGGGACGTGCCGGACGCGCTGATCGCGCCGTCAGGTGCCCGCGCGGACCTGACGACGATGCATCCGTTCACCGGCATCCAGGTCACCGCGAAGGGCGTCGACCACCTGGCGTCCTATGTGGACACCGTTCGATCCGTCGTCGGCTACGACATCGCGCTCGCTGCCGACCACTTCGGCCACATCGCCCTCGACTCGTGCATCCGCATCGGCCGCGCGCTGGAACCGTTCACCCTGGCGTGGATCGAGGACCTGCTCCCGTGGCAGCTGA
This sequence comes from Lentzea atacamensis, assembly GCF_003269295.1. Lineage (GTDB taxonomy): Bacteria > Actinomycetota > Actinomycetes > Mycobacteriales > Pseudonocardiaceae > Lentzea > Lentzea atacamensis. Next base: position 698,141 of record NZ_QLTT01000003.1, read on the forward strand.
CCGACCAGTGGCGCCGGCTCACCACGGCCGTCGCCGTCCCGACGTGCACGGGCGAGGACATCTACCTGCTCGACGGCTTCCGGCCACTGCTCGACGCCGGCGCCATCCGTGTCGTGCACCCAGACCCGGCGACGGCAGGCGGTATCGCGGAAACCAAGCGGCTCGGCGACTACGCGCAGGAGCGCGGGATCGCGATGGCGCTGCACCTGGCGGCGACCCCGATCGCGACGATGGCGTGCGTGCACCTGGCCGCCGCCACGGAGAACTTCCTCGCACTCGAACACCACGCGGCCGAGGTGGAGTTCTGGAGCGACCTCGTCACCGACCTGCCCCGCCCGCTGATCCAGAACGGTCACATCACGGTCCCGGACACACCAGGCCTGGGATTCGGCGACCTCGACGAGGACCTGCTGCGCCGCCACCTCGACCCGCGCGATCCGGTGTTCTTCGCCGAGACGACGCACTGGGACACGGAGTCGAGCCACGACCGCCTGTGGAGCTGAGAGCGCCGGTCAGGCCAGGCCACGCTCGGCGCGCCACCGCTCGTACTCGGGCCGGGCCTCGTCCGACAGCGGGTAGTACAGCCGCATGTCGCCACCCTCGGCCAGCCGGATCCGGGAGAACTCCTCCCACTCCGCGTGCTCCTGAGCAACAGCCAGCAGAGCGGGCGCGAGCTTGATCGGCACCACAACCGCCCCGTCGTCATCCGCCACCACGATGTCGCCCGGCTCGACGAGCGTGCCACCACACGCCACCGGCACGTTGACCGCAGCCGGCACGATGTCGGTCTGGGCGTGGAAGTTCGGCGTGGCACCCCGAATCCACAACCCGAGCCCAAGCCGTTTGGCCGCACCGATGTCGCGCAGACACCCGTCGACCACCACACCGGCACCGCCACGGCCCTTGAAGTAGGTCAGCATCATCTCGCCGAACACACCACTGCTCATGTCACCGCGCGCGTCGACGACGATCATGTCGCCGGGCTGGGCGTGGTACATGACGTGCCGATGCAGCTGCTTCTCCGGCTCGGCGTACTCGTCGGCGGGGTAGAGGTCCTCCCGCTTCGGCAGAAACTGCAGCGTCAGCGCCGGACCGGCCACGCACACGCCGGGCGTCACCGAAACCGGCCCACGGATGAACGCGCTGCGGATGCCCATGCGGCTGAGCTCGGCACTGGCCGTCGCGCTGCCGATGGCCGCGAGGGCCGCACTGAGCTCGGCGGGCGGGCGAACGATGTCGTGCGTCTCGACCACGTCGACAGCTCCTTCGGATCCGCGCTGACCGCAACCATCGGAGAGTTCCGATGAGACTTCGATCAGAGCCTAGTCCGGCGAACCCCGTGGTGTGCCACAAGTTTGCTGCATGGTCTGAACCGCGGTTCGGGCTGCTTCGTGCTCGTTGATCAGGCTGCTGCCGCCCAGCGTCGCTTCTTCGGCTGGGTGACCACTCCGCAGCACGGCGAATCTGCCACTTCTTCATTGGCGCTCCTCGAGGGCGGAGCCGCCGTTAACCTCACACGGGTGGGAGATGCGTGGGGTGAGTTCCGTCGAGAGGTGTTCGGCGAGCCGTACTTGGTGTGGCACGAAGGCGCCGACATCGGCGCGCTGATCGCCGAGCACGAGCGCAAGCCGGAGCGGGCGGAGCGGATGTTGCGTGCCGGTGTCGGCGATCACGATCATGTCGCGGTGGAGTCGCTGGGCGCTCTGGCCCGCCTTGGCCGCGCGCCGTCGGACGCGGCCGCGTTGCTGCGGTCCGCTCTACCTTCAGCTCGCGGCACGTTCCGTGTGCGCACTGCACAGGTGTTGTGTGAGCTGACCGGCACCGACGAGTACGTGTCCGAGGTGGCCGCCGTGCTCGAAGGCTTCGAGCACTGGGGCGAACGGATCGACGCGGCCATGGCGCTCCCGGCACTGCCGATCACCCCGCGCTCGGTGGCCGCACTGCACCGCGGGATGCTCGACCAGGAGTACCTGGTGCGGTACCACAGCGCGAACGGCCTGCTCGGCCTGGCCGGACAGAGGCCCGACATCGCGGCTCACAGCGGGTTCGCGCAGCTCACCGGCGAGAACCCGGCGGCGTGGCGCGCCATCGCCGATGAGTTGCTCGGCGCATTCGCCACGCGGACTGCCGGGGTCTACGGCGACCGGGCGAGCTTCGCTGTCGAGCTGGGTCCCGCCGACTACGCCGCGCCCCATCACAGGGCCGCGCGGTTGTACCTGGCAGGCACCCGGCTGTCCGGTGCGGACCGGCCGCATGTGCCGACGCTGCGCAACATCGGCGTGCACACGACCCATCCCGACCGGCCGGCCAACTACCCGAACCTCCGCACCACGCTGGAACACCTGGGTTTCGCTGATCTGCCCGAGTCGGTCACGCTCGACGAGGACACGACCGCGGCCACGTTGGCCGCCGTCACTTCGGCGCTCGACTTCGACATCGACGTTTCCCGTTGGCGCGCAACGGACATCCTGATCGGAGACCGGTCACGCCTGGCGCTGGAGATCGGACCGGCCGACCCGGACGGGTCACAACTGCGCACCTGCACGCTGTGGCTGGACGGCGCCATCGCCACACCGTTCGACAACACCGCGTACGTGCCGCAGTTCGCAAACTCGCTGCGGGTGCACGCCGCCCGCTACCGATCAAGGCAGTTGCAGGACTTCGCGCAGTGGGATCCCACCACCGACGATCTGGCCGCGGAGTTGCACCGGGACGGCACGCTCCAGTACCGGCTGATCTCACGGATCGACGGCGTCGGCGACCGCGAAGGGGCGGTGCGGCTACGCATCCGCGAGATCGTCGCCGTCCTGGAGAAAGCCGCCGATGTGCTGACAGGCACGTGAGCGACGCTGTCAACAAGCCGTGCCCGGCAAGGCGGCTCGTGACGCTCAGTCGAGGCAGCGCAACCACACCACGCGCGGCCCGCCGACCCCCTCCCGGCCGGGCTCCACATAGACGATGCCCAACCGCACGCGGGTCTTCGTCGTCGTGTCGGTACCGGCACAAGTAGGCCCGTCCGTACCGTCGTGCCACAGACCGTCGCGGCCAGCCCACGACGCGCCGACGACGATGTGGCTACCAACGTCGCGAGGGTCGTTGCCTTCGTAGAACGCGATGGCCGTCCCGTGCCCGTTCGGCATCGCCCAACCCTCGACGACATCGGCACTCTCCGAGTGCCGCGTGGCGAACCCCCCGACCCCGAACACGGCCGCGACGACAACACCCACTGCCACCGGCGCAACGAACCGTCTCGATCCCATCCCTGGTTCATACCAGCACACGTGGCCCGCTCAGGGAGCTCGCCGACCACGCGATCAGATCAGCACAGAACGTAACGGTGTTGAAGTGAGCGCCGACCCTGCAGGCGAGGGGAGCCAGTCCATCTCACCAGGGAGCGCGCATGGACGGAGTACTCGCAACCAGCCGAATTCCCATATCCCTGCTTCCAGCCCAGCACGTTGCGGAGGTAGCGCGCGAGCGTGGTGTCGACCTCGACGACTTCGCACCGCCACGGCGTGATGACCGGGTGGTGGTGCGGCCGGAGGCCGACATCGCGAAGGTGTTCGCGGAGGCGCTCGTTCGTTGGTGGGAGCGCATTCCCATCTGGAAGCGTCTCGACTTCACGATGCAACACCAGCAGCAGACGCAATGGTGCTGGGCCGCCACCTCGGTGAGCGTGGCCAAGTACTACCGCTCGTGGAGCACCTGGACCCAGTGCGGGATGGTCAACGCCGAGAAGGGGCAGAGCACCTGCTGCACCAACGGATCCAGCGACGCCTGCAATCAGCCGCACGTCCTGAACGCCCCGCTGAGCCGGGCCGAGGTGTTCGACCACATGGTGAGCGGGACGGTGACCTACGCCGAGATCCGGGCGGAGATCGCGGCCGGTCGGCCCGTGGCCTGGCGGATCGGGTGGGCGGGTGAGGGCGGCCATTTCGCGGTCATCGAGGGCTGTCGCGTCGGTAGCCAGTGGGTCGCGGTCGACGACCCCTGGTACGGCGAGTCGGACGTGCCGCTCACGACCCTGACCGGTGGCACGTACCAGGGCACGGGCACCTGGACGCACACGTACTTCACCAGGCGGCAGCCGTTCCCGTGGGTGCTCGAGGACGAGCAGGTGTTCGAGTTCCCGTGGGTCATCTGGCAGGAGATCAGCAGACCGCGGGAGAAGGCGCAACCGATCGGCGCTGCGGGAGGTGAGCAGGGATGAGTCTGCGCGTTCCCGAAGTGAGTGCGGACAGCGTTGTCGCGGTGCGCGACAACCTGTCCGAGTTGGCAGGTCGTGCTGCATACCGCCACCGGGCGCTGGCCCGGGTCAATCCCCTCGACGTCGCGCTCGCACTCCCACACGACGTCTACTCCCTCGGCCTGGACGAGCTGGTCCGCGGTGCCACGCTCGACGATGCCCAGCTCGTCGGCAGGCGGTTCCTCGTCATGGCGGGCGACGACGCCGTCGCCAGCGCCGAGATCGCCCGCGACGACGGGTTCACGGCGACCGAGGGCCCCTTCGTCGCGGGCACCGCACGGGCGATCGCCGTCGCCGAGCAGGACCCCGCGACGGCCGAAGGCGACTACGAGGTCCGCGTTCTGCGAGTGCCCGCGCTCTACTTCATGGCGTTGTGGCTCAGCGGTGGCGGCCACGAGACGGACCTGGTCATCCCGATGGATCCGGCGCCCGCACCCTTCTCGGGAGGCGAGAAGGTCCGGCCCGACGAGCTGCTGGGCCGGCTCGCCGAACTGGCCCGGCGACGCCTGGAGTTCGACGACATCGGCTGATCACCGCCTCAGGTCAACAGGCTTGATCGACGACCTCGGCGCGGTCGTCGATCAAGCCGACGAGCGCTTCACACCTGCTGGGCGATCTCGATGAACTCGGCGATGAGCGGCGTGTGCCGGTGTTCGGCCCACGCCAGTGCCACCTCGTTCGGCGCGATGTCCTCGATCGGCACGTGCACGAGGTCCTCGCGAGAGTAGAAGATCGCGGTCGACAACGGCAGAATCGCCACTCCGCCGTGCATCGCGACGTGTTCCAGCTTCTCCTCGACGGACCGGAACCCGGGCGGGTCGGTGTGCTGCACGCGCCGCTCGCCGGTCAGATCCACCTCCAGCACGCTTTCCTTGCCCGCCAGCCGATGCGTCGCCGGCACCACGGCCACGCGCGGCTCGTCGAACAGCGGAACGTGCCGGAGCCCGTCCAACGGAACCGGCAGCCGCACATAGCTCACGTCGACGCGCCCGTCGTGGATCACCTCGACCTGGTCCTCCCACGTCGTGCGCAGCACGTCGACCTGCAGACCGGGATGCCGCGACGCCAGCAGCCGCACCGCGGGCGTGACGATCAGACCCGGCATGAACCCGACCGTGAACGTGTCCGCCACACCGACCCGTCGCAGCAACGCCGAGGCCTGCGTGAGCAAGGGGCGGGCGTCCTCCAGCAGCCGCAAGCCGGCCGGAGTCAGTGTGGTCCCCTTCGACGAACGGTCGAACAGCTGCACCTTCAGCTCGGTCTCCAGCGCGCGGATCTGCCGGGACAGCACGGGTTGCGCGATGTGCAGGGCCTCGGCGGCGCGGCCGAAGTTCAGGTGCTCGGCGACCGCCACGAAGTACCGCACCTTGCGCAGGTCCAGGTCCATACCTTCAGGGTATCGCGGACGACCGAGCAGGTCTTGGACCACGCGCCTGCCGCAGGTGCACGCTTGAAACCATGAGATCCACACTGGACGGACAGCGAATCGCAGTCCTCGGCGGCTCATCGGGAATCGGGCTCGCGACGGCGAAGGCGGCACAACAGGCAGGCGCGAAAGTCACGATCGTTTCGCGCAAACCGCCGGCCGGCTTCGCCGCCCACGCGGCCGACCTGGCCGATCCTGCAGCCATCGCCGAGGCTTTCGACACCATCGGCGAGATCGACCACCTCGTCTACACGGCGGGGGAGCCGCTCGAACTGATGACGCTCAACGACTTCGACCGTGACCGCGCGAGAAGTTTCTTCGGCCTCAGGTACTTCAGCGTGCTCGACGCCGTCAAAGCCGCGCGGGTGACCACCTCGATCACTCTCACCACCGGCATCGCGAAGGACCGGCCGGGACCGGGCTGGGCGGTTGCGGCGAGCATCTGCGGCGCGGTCGAGGCGCTGACCAAGGCGCTCGCGATCGAACTGGCGCCGTTGCGGGTCAACGCGGTCAGCCCCGGCGTGGTGCGCAGCCCGTTGTGGGGCCCGGACGCCGAACAGCTCTACACCGATGTCGGCAGGACGCTGCCGCTGCGACGGGTCGGCGAGGTCGAGGAGATCGCCCACGCGTACCTGTACCTCATGACGCAGCCGTGGGCGACCGGCACGATCCTCACGGTCGACGGCGGCACGACGATCGCCTGAAATGCCTCGCGAGGCGACGTGAAACGACGGGTGGTGTGCGAGGTCAGGACTGCGTGATCACGGCCTCGACGGAACGGAGCGTGGCCTCGCGAACAGCCTTGCCGTGCCCGATCCGTTGCACGATCCGCTCAACTTCGCCCAGATCGCGAAAGAGTCGTGGAAGACTGCGGGCATGATGTACCTGGACGAGCTGCGCCGCATGGTCGTCCGGCACGCCGGGCCCTACGGCCGTCCACTGTGGAACGACGCGTGCTGGTGTTCGCCGGCGACCGGGTGACCGAACCGATGGGCACGGTGACCGAACCGCTGCTCACACTCGTCGCGCAGGGGGCGAAGCGCACGATGCTCGGCGACCGGCCACATCACGGAGGCGAGCCCGTCCAGGCCTTTCCTGGCACTCGGGCTCCGGCTGGAACCCCCGCGACCATCGCGCAACTGCTGGTGGAGGGCGCGCCCAGCCCGATCAAGCCGCACGACGGGCCCGGCATGCAGATCAGCGACGCGGACGACAAGCTGCTCGACGCGCTCGTCCGGCTGTTGCGGCTCCTCGACGAGCCACGTGACCTGCGCGTGCTGGGCCCGTCCGTGCGACGCGAGATCCACTGGTGGCTGCTCAACAGCCCGCAGGCGGCGCTGACGCGGCAGGCGGGCACGGCCGGCAGCCGCCTGGCCCTGGTCGCCGCGGCCATCGCGTGGATCAAGCAGCGCTACGACCAGGTGATCCGCATCGACGACCTCGCCGCCGACATCGGCACCAGCGTCTCGACGCTCGACCGGCACTTCCGCACGGTCACGGCGATGAGCCCGCTGCAGTACCAGAAGCAGATCCGGCTGCAACGGGCCCGCGCCGCGCTCGTCTCCGCACCGCACGACGTCGCCGCGGTCGGGTACTCGGTCGGCTACGACAACCCGTCTCAGCTCAGCCGTGAGTACCGGCGCATGTTCGGAGCGCCTCCCGGGCAGGACGCGCTCCGGTTGCAGAACGCGTCCATCGTGCAGGAGTGACTCGGCAGAACCAGTCACAGGCTCCCGAATGATCAGGGAGAGTGCTGGCCGAGCACGGCGACGGCGGCACAGGCCAGTGCGAGGACGAGGCACAGCGGCGAGTAGTACCGCCGGTCGAGCCGGGCGAACTCCGTGTTCCGGCGGGACGACATCACCAGTCCGCCCGCGCCGCGCAGCAGCAGCACTGCCGCGACACCACCCGTGCCCACGGCCGGGAGCCATCCGGGGCCGACCACGGCGACCAGCTCCGCGCGGGCGACCACCAGATAACCGGCGATGCCGAGCAGCAACGCCACCACCGCCGTCATTCCGGGCGTCGGCAACTTCTCGACCGGCACGTCGACCACGCGGCGGGCGAACTCCTCACGGGTGCGCAGCGGCCACGGCGAGAACATCCACACGACGTGCAATGCGCCGACCACCATCAACACGGTGGCGGTGAGCAGGGCCAACGCAGTCATCAGGACCTCCACGACTTCCATACAGTGCTGTATGGTCGTCCGTACAGTACTGTATGGAACGTGGCGAAGCCCCGACTTTCCAAGCAGGACTGGCTCACCGCGGCGCTGACCGCGCTGGCTGAGGGTGGGGTCGCCGCGGTGGCCGTCGAACCGCTCGCGCAGCGGCTCGGGATGACCCGCGGCAGCTTCTACTGGCACTTCGCTGACCGGAACGCGCTGTTGCGCGAGGCGCTGGAGTGGTGGGAACTGCAGGGAACGGACGCGGTCATCGAGCGGGTGACCGAGATAGCGGAGCCGCGGGAGAGGTTGCGCACGCTGTTCCGCATCGCGATCACCGAGGACCCGACCAGCGGGCTGGAGCCCGCACTCGTGGCGCACGCCGACGACCCGGTGGTGGCGCCCATCCTGCATCGCGTCACCCAACGCCGCGTGGCGTTCCTCGCCGATGGATACGCCGAACTCGGCTTGCCGCCCGCGCAGGCACGGCACCAAGCGGTGGTCGCCTACGCCACCTACGTCGGCTGGGTGCAGCTCCGGAGAGCCACGCCGGCGGCAGTCCCGGAGATCACAAACGACCCCGACGCCCTCGCACATCTCCTGGAACACCTGGTGAGGGCATAACTGCCACAGAAGCTTGCGGGACAGGAACGATCGCGGGACGGTCCAGCGAATGTGCCCCTCGGCTTCCCGCCAGCCAAGTGGACGGTCGTCCTCGTCATGGACGTTGCCGTAGTACCACTCCGCGTTGTTGCTGGACGTCCACTCGACGACAACGGCCTCGATCGCCGGGAACCCAGCGCTGACAGGAAATGTCGCCACGATGAACCGCTTGTCCTGCGGCGCCTCGACGAGCCCGGCGAGCTTCTCGAGAGCGTCCTGCAGCGGCGCGACCGCACTGTCGTCCGGTGGTGTGCGGGGATAGATCACGACGCACACGTTGCCGCCTCTTGTCACGATCTCGAACGTCCCGTCCTCGAAGACACGGACGCGATCACCTGCGGCACAACCGGATGCAAGGCCTGGACTGCCGAGGATCTCGTACTCGGTCCGGGAGGTTCGCACGGCCGGGACGACCTCGTAGACAGGTTCGCCAGAAGCGGCGGTGCCTGCGAGAAGGCGAACATGGCTGTCATGCGTCGGCACCCGCCAAGGGTGTGGGCCGCGTCAGGCGACCCTCTCATCGGCACGTGCGCGCGTCGCGGCAGCGCGGTCGGCGGGCATCAGCGGACGTCCTCCTGGGGAGTCGGCTCGCCACCTCGTTGCAACGCGGATGGCCGGTGATCGTCGGGCGGGACGTCACAATCCCTTGAGACCACGCCACCAGTCGTGGTCGATGGTCAACTCATTCGTGTCGAGCATGCGGCGCTCGAGCTCATCGACGTCCACCGGTGGTGAGACGACGTCCATCGCCGCGATGACTTCAGGCGGCAGTACGACTCCGTGCTCTTCGACGTAGTGCACGAGCCCTTGCGGCCAGACGAAACGAATGCCGTCGGTCAGCTCAGTACTACCGTTTTCCTGCCCGCAGATGCGACAACGTGATTTGCCGGCGTAGGCGACGAACACGCTCCCAGAACGGAGGTATCGCACCGCTCGATCGCGCAGCACGGCATCGAGTGATGGATCGACGAATGACCGGACGTCGGGCCATCCAGGTGCTTCAGGGCCGAGCCAGTATCCGATCAACCGCAGGCTTTGGCTTGTCGTGTTCACCGAGACATCATCCCTGGTGCCGATCACAAAAAGCCTTCGTTCATCAATCACGGCCTCAACGGTGTTCAGGTGACCACCCACCCGCGGCACACCGTCGGCTTCACCAGACTGACCGAGGCTCAGAAGTCGATCCCGCGCTGCCGCCGCACGGCGATCCTGTGTGCTGCGGACCTCCGCAACCAACACAACGCCAGCGTGTATACCCGGTCAGTCAGAACGATCACGTCGCGGCTTGCAGGTCGGTGATCTGCACGGTTCGGATCGAGAGCGATCTTCATCTCTGTCCATTGTGGATGTTGTATCCCTCTGGACCATGGCGCCGCACGCGGCATCCCGAGCGACACTGTGGTGAGCTATTGGCGCTGGACGCCGGTCTTCGCGGTGAACCTCTCCCACGCGGCGGCCATGAACCGGTCGTAGCGCTCACCGATGCACTGGCCTGGCGGCATCGCTTCGATCGGTGCGGCGTCGACAACCTCCATGTCCTCCAGCGCACGCTCCAGGTGCGTCGGCTCCACCCGGACCGCGCCGGAGAAGGGCCGCTCGAGCTGGGCTATCAAGACCAGGACGAAGGTGACGATCATGACTGCGACGGCGGCGAGCAAGGCGTGCACGACCAAGTGGGGTGTGCCGACGAACACCGGGAGTACCAGGCTGAACATGCCCGCGGTGACCAGCGCGGACCACAGCGGCTTCGGGATCGAGGAGGTGACCTGCGCCGATCGGATCCGCCGGGCGTCGATGAGCGCACCAGCCCGGTCCAGTGCGTGGCCGTAGCGGATACCGTCCCCGGTGGAGCCGCCAGGTTCGATGTTCTCGAGTTCGATCTGCCACAACACGGTCCGGCCCCACACACTCGCGCTGAGCCTTCGCTCGGTGGCCATCAGCCGCCACTCCTCGTCGATGACCAACGAGAGGTATTCACGCATCAGCGTTTGGATGGTGGTGCGCGCCGGCTCGGGGAGAGTGCGTGCGTACCAGTACAAGTCCAGCGCCGCGCGGGCTTCCTTGGCGACGTTCTGCTTGGCTTCGCCGATGGTGGCCCAGGCCGACACGATCATGAGGCTGGCAGTGAGCGCGAACAAGGTGCCGGACATCCCGGTGATGAGTCCGCTGTAATCCTGCAGGGCGCCTCGGATGTTCTCGGGAACTACGCGGTGCGCGGCGATGGCGGCCGCGGCGGCGATCAGACCAGCGGCGGCCGTGGTCAGCAGTCCGGTGGCGACACGCCGCATCGAATCCTCCAGCACGCGGTGACGACCACTCCGAGTTAAGCAGAGGGCTCCCGAGGCGCCAGTTCGCGAAGACACGTTGGCCGACATTCATCCCATCGTGTAGTTGCTGGTGAGGGCCGTCGGTGGCGGAGGTGTGATCAACAACTGCCGGCACCTGCGTTCAGGCACCGGACGCTCGGGCACACGCCGGAGAAGCTAGACGGGCACGAACCCCGAGCACATCACTCGCGCCCAGCTGATCCGGCCGTCGACCACGTCGTAGTACATCTGTTGCTCCATCAACGAGTCACCGTCCGCATTGCGCAGGTGCAGGCGGTACGTGACGTGCTGCCGCGTCGACACCTCACCGGTCGAAGTGGACACCAGCGCCACCACCTCGTCGCTCGGCTCCAGCCAGTTGGCGAACAGGACCTCAAGCAGGTCATCGTGGGAATGCGCCTCCCAGAACCGGCGCGGTGTCATCGCACGGAAGTCCAGGTCTGGCGTCGTGACGGCGCGGACCCCGGCCTCGTCCTTGGCCGCGAGCGCCTTCGCGAACCTCTCACCAAGCGTGGTCATGCCCAAAGCTTGCGCCCTCTGGGCGCGGAACACCATGCCGCTTCTCGCAGAGATGTGGAGTTCTGCCGCCTCCCGTTCGCGGGGCCGCGAGCGGGCAGCCGGAAGGCGTTCGGCACGAGTGGCGGCTCACCGGGAAGCCGTGTCCCGCCGAGCTCGTCGTGCTGGCCGGCGAGGCGCAGGCACGTAGCGCGGTGCGCAGCGAGCTCGGCCTCGGTGACGACGTCGTCGTCGATGTCGAAGGTGCGAGCCTGGCCGAGGGCACCGACGACGAGTTCAGCGACGCCGTGCGCGCACTCGTCGCCCAACGCCAGCAACATGACGACGCCGAAGCCGTCGAACGGTTCCGCGCCGAGCTCGACCGCGACGGACTCGCCGTCGAAGGAGGCCTCGTCTCCGTGACCGATGCGCTGTGCCAGGCCAATGTGGACACACTCTTCGTCGACGCCGGCGTGCTCGTCGGCCAGCTGGTGTGGACGAGCGGCCAGCCGGAGCAGGTCAGCGTGGAGGAGGCCGATGTCCGCCAGCTCGCCACCGGCTCGGCCGAGGTCCGGCGCAACCGCGCCGACGAGGCGTTGGCACGCGCTGCGGCGGTCACCGGTGCGTACGTCGTCGGGGACGGCCTGACCTTGCTTCAAGGTGTCGGTGCGCTCCTGCGCCACCGCCCTGACAACACACCTCTGGGAGAACCGGCATCGCGCCGGCCCTCCCAGAGGCGGTTCAGCAGGATCAGATCTTGCCCGCCGCCACGTCGGCGAGGGTCACGCGGGACGACTTGTACTTGACCACCGCGTACTTCGACGGTTGCGGCGAGTTCTTGGCCGGGAAGACCTCGTCACGGATGGGCAGGCCGTTGTCGGCGTTGATGGTGAGCACCGCCGCGCCGTCGCCGCCCAGGATTTCGGGGCTCGTGGTGATGGTCAGCGCGCGCTGGCCGTCGACATCGGTCTCGGCGACGGTCACCGCCTTGATGGTCGAGAGCAGCTTCAGCACACCCGTGCGGACTTCGGCGTTGGCGGCACCGACGAACAGCGCGTACGTGGTGTTGCTCCAGAGGTGGTTGTCGATGAGGTTCTCGAGCTCCTCGCCCGTCGGACGCGGCTTGGGGTCGGGAACCTTCTTGCCGAGCTTGCGGAACATCTCCGCGACTTCCGCCTGGGCGTCCGCCCAGGCCTTGTCCGCCTCTGCGGGGCTCAGGCCGACTCCCAGGGCGTTGTTGGACGCGGTGATCATCGCGATCCTGGCCTTCTCCAGGTCGCCGTTCGCGGCCTGGCGGGCCGCCGCCATCACCCTCGCGTCGTAGGGATGAGCCTGGTCGTCGTTCTTGGCCACCGAGGCCGCCAAGGTCTTCGCCGAGTCGCCCTTGAAGACCTGACCCTTGTCGGTGTAGACGGTGTAGTAGACGTACGGCGTGTTGTCCGGCGCGGTCTTCGTGCCGATGACCAGCGACGAGTCACCTGGCAGCGCGGCGGCGGCCTTGACCTCGGAGGCCAGTTTCACGAGCGGTGACTCCACCACCGGCGGGGGCGCCGCGGTGGAGGGGCCGGCCGGGACGCTGCCGCCCGTCGTGCCCATCACCACGGCCGCGGCGACGGCTGCGGCGCCCACGGCGGCGACACTCGCCCTGGGCCAGGAAAACCAGCGCTTCGGCCGCACGACCGTGTTCACGGGTTCCACCATCGCCGTCTGCAGTGCCGTCCGAGCACGGTCGTAAGCCTCGGGACTCGGGGACGGCACATCACTCAGCTTCTTCATCAGGTCCATTTCATCCATGAGTCGTCTTCTCACGTCGTCGGGACTTGCAGCAGCGCGACCACTTCCGGGGCCTCTCGCAACGCCTTGCGCGCCTGGTGCAACAGACGGCGAGCCGTGCCAGCGGGGATGTCGAGCACCCGCCCGGCTTCCGCGACGGTCAGGTCCTCCCAGGCGACCAGGCCCAGGACCTCCCGTTCCTCAGGTTTGAGCCGGGCCAGGGCCCTGCGCAGCAACGTCTGCGTGTCCACGCGGGCGTCCACCGCCGGCCAGGGGTCCCAGTCGCTCGCCGCTCGGGCCAGGTCCGGCGTCGGCTCCTCTGCCGGTTCGGACCGCCAGTGCCGCCGCAACCTGTTCAGCGCGACTCCGTACAGCCAAGGCCTGGCTTCGGGATACGAGAGGTCGTAGGTCGCCCGTGACTCGTAGGCCGCCACCCACACGTCGCCCAGCACGTCCTCGGCGGCCTGACGGCCCACTCTGCGCGCGAGGTAGTTCCCGATCGCCGTCTCGTGGCGGCTGATCACTTCCACGAAGGCATCGGTGTCTCCGCGCAGCGATCTGCCGATCAGTTCCGCGTCTGACGACATGAAGCTCCTCGGTTCGCTTTGCCCTTTCACCCCTTCTTTGCCAACGCGCGGCGAAAGTGTTCAGGTTGTGCGAAACCCGCTGCTCAGCGCAAAGGACAGGGGGTGGCAGGGCGTGTTGACGCCCTGCCACCCCCGGATCGGGTCTTCCGCACGGAGAAATCAGCGCGGGGTGATCCCGGCGAGCGGGACCGCGAACACGATCCGCTTGTCGATCAGCGTGCCCGCGGCGTTGAAGGCGTGTTCAGTGGCCGTCCACAACAGACCGTTGCCGTGTTCGTAGTACAGGTCCTCACCGCCGATCGCCCAGCTGTACGTGTTCATGTCCGCGGCCCCGGCGAACATGAAGCTGTGCTTGTCCGCCGAGCTGCGGCCGAGGTAGTAGTTGCCCTGCCAGGTCTGCGCGCCCTGGACGTTGCTCTTCGGCGTGGTCACCGCCTTGCTCGGCACGGCCTTGCCGGAAGCCACCGCGAGTTTGCGGGTGGAGGCGTCGACGTTGTAGTGCACGACGCGACCGCCGTCGATGGACAGGTCCGTGCTGCGGCCGTCCCGGTACTCGCCGACGACCAGCGTGTCCGGGGTCGTGCTGCGGTCGAGGGCAACCGACGAGAAGCACAGGGCGTTCGGCTGGGGCACGCACGGCGAAGGTGGCGTGGCTGCCTGACGGTACGTGGCCACCTGGGGCACGACATAGCGGTAGCCGTAGGCGTAGTACTTGGTCCCGCTCTTGCCGATCACGTTGTCCTGGTCGGTCGCCACCTCGAGCACGCGCTCCATGTCGAACACACGCAGGCCGCGGGAGGTGTCGGCGACGTACAGATAGCGCCCCAGCCAGGCCATGCCGCCCGCGTGGATCGGCACCGCCTTGAAGTTCGACGAGCTGGTCGGTTCCACCAGCAACACGTGCCGGTACTTGCCGGAGACGCGGTCGACCAGGGACAGCCGCGCACCGTGGTCCGTCGGCGTCCCGGCCTTGGCGGTGTCGTAGTGCCAGCTCACGGCCATGACCTTGTTCGATCCCCATTGGCCGTCGTCGTCCGCGTCGGACGATCCGGTGACACCCTGCGGCACCCACCAGGACACCTTGCTGTCGGCGTCGTCCCAGCAGAACCGGTCGCTGCTGTGCAGGATCTGGCTGGGCTGCAACGGTATGTCCGTGCGGTCGTAGAACTCCGGCTGAGCCTGCTTGCGGCTCGTGGAGCAGTCGTTGGTGGATCGGTTCGCGGCGGCCAGCACGTCCGACACCGGCAGGCGCGAACCGAGCGTGGACACCAGCCCCGCGGCCTGAGTGTCCAGCGACCAGTCCGCCGTCAGCGCGAAGGCGGAACCGTCCCGTTCCGTGATCTGGTTGGGTGCTGCCGTGGCCGGCGTGGCTGCTGCCAGCAGCATCGCGACGATGAACCCGAGTCGTTTCACGGCGTCCACATCTATGCGGTGGGGGGTTGTCCAGCAACGCCTGAGCAGCCTGGACAATCATTCGCAGTCGAACAGGGGAGGTGCGGTGGGACGGCCGGAACGTCCGCTCGACCCGACGGAAGGCCCGGTCCAGCGCTTCGCGTGGGAGTTGCGCCGGCTGCGCGAGAAGGCCGGATCGCCGAGCTACCGGGAGTTGTCCAGGAAGGCCCATTTCTCGTCCACGGCGTTGTCCGAGGCAGCGGGCGGCAGCCAGTTGCCGACGCTGGCCGTGACGCTCGGGTACGTCGAGGCCTGCGAGGGGGACACCGCGTTCTGGGAGCAGCAGTGGCGGGAGGTCGCCGCCTCGCTTCTCGCGCCCGGCGACGAGAGCGCTCCCTATCTCGGGCTCGCGGCGTTCCAGCCTTCGGACGCCTCGCTGTTCCGCGGCCGCGAGGAGCTCGTGGCGCATTTGGTGGGGGAGGTGGGGAAACGGCCGTTCCTGGGGGTGTTCGGTGCGTCCGGATCGGGCAAGTCATCGCTGCTCCGGGCGGGTCTTGTGCCCTCGCTGTCGCTGTCCTCGGTCGTGTTCACGCCGACCGCGCATCCGTTGCGGGAGCTGGCGGCCAAGACCGCGGACCAGCCTGAGCTGATCGTCGTCGACCAGTTCGAGGAGACGTTCACGCTGTGCGACGATCTGGACGAGCGGGCCTCCTTCGTCGCCGCATTGTCGTCGTCCGACGCCAAGGTCGTCATCGGCTGCCGGATCGACTTCCTTGACCAGTGCGCGGCAATCCCTTCGCTGGTCACCGCCCTGCGGGACGCTCAGGTGCTGGTCGGGCCGATGACACCCGACGAGTTGCGCCGGGCCATCGTCGAGCCCGCTTCTGCTGCCGGTCTCAAGGTCGAGCCGGAAATGGTCGCGGCCGCGGTGATCGACGCCCACGGCCAGCCGGGCGCTTTGCCGTTGCTGTCGCACGCTTTGCTGGAGACCTGGCGAAGACGGGAGAACAACAAGCTCACCCTGGAGGGGTACCGGGCCAGCGGCGGGGTGTCCGGCGCCATCGCCGCCACCGCCGAGCACGCGTTCACGGAGCTCGATTCCGATGGTCAGGCCGCTGCTCGCTCGCTGCTGCTCCGGTTGGTGCAGACCAACCACGGTACCTATGACCTGCGTCGGCGGGTCGCGCTCGACGAGGTGATGGGCTCGGCGTTGAACGCCCTGGTCGCCGCACGACTGGTGGTGGTCGCCGATGGCAGCGTGGAGCTGGCGCACGAGGCGTTGACCAGGGCTTGGCCGCGGCTGCGGGCGTGGATCGAAGAGGACCGCGAACGCCTGCAGCAGCACCAGGATCTCACCACGGCCGCTCTCGCCTGGGATGCTGTCGACCGCGATTCCGGTGCGCTGTACAGAGGTGTGCGGTTGGAGGTCGCGCGGTCGCTGGCCTCGGACTCGCCGGTTGCGTTGTCGCCGTTGGAACGGGAGTTCCTCTCGGCGAGCGAGACGCACGAGACCGCCGAACGTGCCGGCGCTCGACGGCAGGCACGCCGGCTGCGCAACCTCGTCAAAGCCCTGGCCGTGTTGCTGGTGGCGTGCATGGTGATCACTGTTGTCGCCGTGTTTCAGCGCCGTGCCGCCGTTGCCGGTCAACAGGTCGCGTTGTCCCGTCAGCTCGCCCTGCAGGCGCAGGACCTCAGTGCGTCATGGCCTGACCAGGCGGAAGTCCTTGCCGTGCAGGCTTTCCGCACGTCGCCGACGATCGAGGCACGCGGCGCGTTGCTGAGCACCGCCGCTTACAAGCCGCCGCGGGTGCTGCTGAAGGACCATCGTGGCGCGGTGCGGGCGGTGGCGTTCAGCCAGGACGGCAAGCTGCTGGCCACCGCGGGGGACGATCGATCCGTGCTGGTCCGCTCGCCCGCCGCGTCGGCTCCGCCGATCGCGCTGACCCAGCATTCGAAGCCGGTTCGCGCACTGGCGTTCCACCCTTCGGCGCCGGTGCTCGCTTCTGGTGGTGAAGACGAGCAGATCGTGTTGTGGGACTTGACCACACGCGCCGCCGGACAGGTTCTCTCCGTGCCGCACGGCGCGATCAACAGCATTTCCCACAGCGATGACGGTCGTCTGATGGCGTCCGCTTCGCAGGACGGCACGGTCATCCTGTGGGACGGGGCTCGGGAGGTGCAGCGGGTTCCGCATTCGCTCGGCGAGGTCCACGACGTGTCGCTGGGCGGTGACCTGGTCGCTCTGGCCGGGCAGAACGGTGTGCTCGTGCACAACCGGGTCACCGGCGCGCAGCAGGTGTTCCAGGATCATCGCGGTCCGGTGCTCTCGGTGGCGTTGAGCCGGGACGGCCGCTCGTTGGCCAGCGGCGGTGCGGACAGCCAGGTGGTGTTGCGGGCCGGGGGAGAGCCGAGTTTCCTGCGGCGGCACAGCGCGGGGATCAGGTCCGTCGAGTTCAGCCCGGACGGACGGATGCTGATGTCCGCGGCCGACGACGGCAGTGTGCGGTGGTGGTCGGGGCCCGACGGCGGCTGGCTGACCGGGCTGATTTCCCGCACCGGGGCCTTTTTCGCAGCCGGGCTGAGTCCGGACGGGACACAGCTGGCCGCGGGCGGCGATGACAGCGTGAGCGTGTGGCAGGTCGCTTTGCCCGCGTTCACCGGGCATGCCGTTCCGCCGTTCGGTGTCGCCATGGCGCCCGATGGGCGGATCGCGACCGGCGGCGCGGACAAGTCGATCATGATCTGGGACCCGTCCGGGGCACGGATCGCCGAGCTGTCCGCGCCGGCGAAGGTGAAGTCGGTTGCCTTCCACCCCGACGGAACCCTGTTGTCCGCGGGGGAGAACGGCGCGGTCACCGTGTGGGACCAGGGGGCGCGAAGAGCGGTGCGCACGATCGCCGGGCACGACGGACCGGTCACCAGCCTGGCTGTGACCGAAAGCGTCATCGCCTCGGGCGGCGCTGATCGCACGATCAGGCTGTTCGGCCCGGCTTCCGACGCGCCGCCACGCAATCTCCCCGTCGCGCACACGGCCGCCGTGGAGGCGTTGGCCTTCAGCCCGGACGGCACCGTGCTGGCCTCCGGAGGCAACGACGGGCGGATCATCCTCTGGGACGTCGAGCACTCCCGTCAGCTCGCGGTTCTCGGTGAGCTCGGGAACGCGTTGCGGGACATCACCTTCACGCCGGACGGCAGGACGCTGATCACCGGTGACGCCAGTGGCGCGGTCATCTTCTGGGACGTCGCGGCCCGTCGGCAGAGCGCGACCCTGCCCGGTCAACGCGGTGCTGTACGGGAAATCGCGCTCAACAGCGCCGGTTCGCTGCTCGCGGTCGCCGGAAGCGACACCGTGATCACGTTGTGGGACACCGGCACCCGCGATCAGGTCGCGGCGTTGACGGGCCACTCCGGTCCGGTCAACGCCGTGGCCTTCAACGGCAGCACCTTGGCGTCCACCGGTGCCGACCCCCGCGTGATCAGGTGGGATCTCGATCCGGACGCCGTGATCGCCCGCATCTGTGGCGCACGCGTTGGCCGGTGTTGATTGTCCAGAGCGCTGACCTGCTGCTGGACAACCTCGTGACCCCTACGAATGGCAACGCACAACCCATTCGAGGGAAGGAAACGGATGAAGCGCACCTTCGCTGCACTCGCGGGCCTGGCCACCACGTTGGGCCTGCTGATGGTGGGCGGCCAGGCCAGCGCCGCCCCGGCGCCGCAGCCGAGAGTCGAGGTCAGCATCCAGTCGCAGGGCATCGTGTACGACCTCTACGACAGCGCGGGGAACCTGCTGGGCACCGGCACGTTCAAGGCCGACCCGTCCGGCAGCATCCCCGGCGACTCGATCCAGGCGTGCGACTGGTACGCGGACGGCTGGGGCATCGAGACCCAGCTGGACATCAACCCGGGCTCCAACTGGGACACCGACCGCTCCATCAACACCCGCGGTCACTCGTCGCCGTACTGCAGCGGCTGGGACAGCGGCAACATCGCGGAGAACACCCCGGTGGCCATCCGCGTCTGCCTGGTGCGGAGCGGCAGCTCCCCGGCCTGCTCGCCCGGGGTCAAGGGCAGCGCCTGACGTGAACCCCCTCGTGAGTGTTCTCCCGCGTGGGAACACTCACGAGGGTGGGTCAGAGGTCGAGTTCGGCGAAGGCGGGGTCGTGGTCGATGCCGTCGCCGCCGAGGTGGACGCGTCGGTTGATCCCGGCTGTCACCGGCGACCCGGTGGCTGGCACACCTCACCCCAGAAGTGACATCAACCGCGTCGCTTCCAGGCTGCGGGACCCCAGGATCGGCGTCAACAGCTCACTCATCGTCCCGTCCACGCCACGCAGATAGCGCCGCTGGTCAGCGAACGTGACGAACGCCGGCGGCGCCGCACTGTCCGCCTTGGTCGCCTCGAGGACATCGACGTCGAGCTCGCAGTGTCGCATCGTGTGCACGAACGCTCGCCGCAACGGGTGATCGCTACGCCCGGCACGCACCTCGGAGAGCGTGGCCTCACACCACTGCGCCAGCAGATGCTGACGATCGACGGATTCGCCGTCATCGGCCAGACCGTCGGTCCACACCGCGAAACCGTTCAAGGCGATGGCGTGCAAGCGAGCCTCTGCGGGCAGCAACTCCGACGCCGCCCACACCGGCCCGAGACGCTCCCGGCCCACCTTCGCACAGAGCTCATAGGACTCCCGCAGCTCCGGCGTGCCGCTGTCGGCCACCTCGCACCGGGCGATGTCAGACGATCCGCCCGAACGCATACAAACCCAGGCCGGTCCGTCAGACTGCGGCGGTCAGCCCGTCGCCTCACCGTTCCCGTGGAAGGCGTCGACGAGCGAGTCCACCAGTCGCAACCGCCGCCCCACGTCGGTGAGCCCGAGCACGAACCCGATCCGTGGTGTGACAACCACGTTCAACGTGATGCGTTCAGCGCGACACCACCGCTCGGCGAGCTCCACGGCGTCAATCCCCGCCGCACCGAAGTGAGTCACTCCGCTCAGGTCGAGTACGAGCGATCGCGACGGGACCACGAGCCCACACGCGTCGAGCAGAGCCGACGTCAACAGCGGCCGTGTCGAAATGTCGACTTCACCGATCACCTGCATCACGAAAGCGTTGCCCACGCGCCCGATGCGCACCCTCAACGCGTCCAAATCCATCGCCTCGTCCTCCACACGGGCAGCACCGGATTCGGGCGGCGACACGGCGATCGAGTGAACTGCACGCACGGCGCTGCCCTCACCGGTACGACGACATCGCCGGACGGCTGTTCGCTCAACCGGGCCGTACCCGAACGTAACGGACCAGCCCCGGAAATCTCGACCCGCCAAGCCGGGGATCCACGCGAAGCCCCGCCGCGTGCGGCGACGAAGCCCGCGGCGGGTGGTGATCTCGTCGGGATCGTCGCCGAAGACGATGAGGTGCAAAGTCGTCTGCTTGATCGGGTTGCTGGTGCGGCGGGTGTCGTGGCCGCCGGTGACGAGGAGCCCTCCGCGCTGCAGCGCGGGCCGTAGGGCGGCCAGCAGCGCTGCCAGACGAAGTACGAACGCGGCCAGTTCCCGAGGAAGACGGAGCTCGAAGAGCGAGCTGGAACGGCGAGTGGTTGTCGGCGCCCGCCTACGCCGACCGGATCGGGCCCGCCCTGGCTGTCCTGCGCACGTCGCAGGACACCGGGGAGATCCGCCGGGCGGCGAGCACCGTCGAGAACCCGGTGGCGCACAACCAGGTGCTGTACCGGGGAGCGACGCAGGCGTTGCCGTCCCCGCTGGACGTGCTCGACGGCGGGGAGGCTCCGGCGAAGGCCGCGGTGTACGACGTGCTCACCGAGATCGTCCTCGCCGAGCCCGACGATCCCGACGTGCTGGAGACGTGCCGCCCGTATCTGCGGCGCGCCGTGGACGCGGCGTGGCGCGATGCCGGCGGGACGGACGAGGAGGTCGTGTCCAGGACGATCGACTTCCTGGGCAACGCGGTCGCCGATCCCGGGCTGCTCGGGCGGGGACTGCGGGAGAAGCTCGCCGGGATGCCGGGGGAGGCGCGCAAGAAGGCGGAGGAGTGGCTCGAAGAGCTGCCCTGACCCCACCGGGTGGTGACGCAGGTGAAGCTCACGCCCGACGACAGACACAGATGGTGCTGGTCGTAAGTCGATCAGCACCACCTGTGGGCTCATTCTGCTCGACCTGACCGTTCGTGCGGAAAGTGCTGGCCTTCGCAGCGGCGCGGGCGCGGTGCCGGGCGCCGACACGATCGACACGGACACCCGCAGCACGATCGCCACCGCGATGGGGCCGATCCCGGTTCAGCCACGGTTGCCCACCTGCAGGACGTGGCCGACCAGCACGGCGACGCCCGTGTGAACAACGCGATGAGTGAGCTCAGGTGTGGGGAGAGGCTTCACCGCCCGCGGGTCAGCAGGCCTTCGCACGTCCGCACCAGCACGCGGCAGGCGTCGGCGGACTTGCGGCCCAGCATCGGGTTCTCCGCGTGCGCCTGCCAGCGGCGCAGTGCCGCGAACGCGGTTTGCCGCACCTCGGCGGCCACGGCGTCCGGGGCCAGGCCGAGCCGTACCGCCGGGGTGATCCCCGAGTCGCCGAGCAGGCGCTCCGCCTCCGCCGCCATCGGGCGCGGCAGGGACACGGCGCCGGACCGCAACGCCGAGAGCAGGCGCAGTTCCGCGAACTCGTGGGTCCCGGCGAAGATCCGCTCCACCTCGCCGGCCAGCCGTCCGCCGCCGGAGCCGCGCACGACCCGGTCGAGCGCGAGCAACGCGGACCGCGCCTTGAGCAGCTCACGCCGCTCGCTGAACTGCGTGTGCAGCACCCGCTGCAGCTCCCGCAGTCCGCTGCGCGCCACCAGTTCGTCTGCCAGAGCCGCCTGTGACCGTACGCCCTGACGGATCAGCGTCACCGACAACCGGATGCCGAACACCCCGAACCGGCGCAGCAGCGCTGCCCGCTCCGCGGAACCGGAGGTGAACCGGTCCGCCGAGAGCAACGACGACTCGATCGTCTCCCTGGGCTCGGCGGCCAGTGTCGACAGGGCCACGAACTCGGCCTGCGTCAGCGTCCGTCCCGCCATGGCGACGAGACCGGCCACGGCGACCACGTTCTGCGCCAGGCCGTGCAACTCCGGTGCGGAGCGGTAGCGCGCCGCGATGGATCGGGCGGAGATCATCGCGTCGACCCGTCCGCCGGCGATCTCGTCGGCGCGGGAGATCACCGCGACGGTGTTGATCGCGGCCGCGCGGGCGACGCCCTGGTCCCGGAACGACTCCAAGAAGGACGCATCTGCCGAATGCAGGTGCTTCATCAGGTAGATGACGGCATCGGCCTCGGTCGGCGTCTCGTCGTCCGGGGTCAGGAACCGCACCGCCCGCGCCGAGTTCTCGGCCGACAGGGAGGCGATGCCCGGAGTGTCGATCAACGTCGTGTGCCGCAGGCTCTGCGCCGGCCAGTCCACGACCAGCCGCGAGACGGCGGCGCCGCCGAGGTCCACGGACAGCGCTCCGTCGCGGCGCACCACCGGCAGCGACACCGGGTTCCCGGACAAGGGGTGCATCACGACGCGTGGCGAGCGTCCGTCCTGGTACCA
Source organism: Lentzea atacamensis (assembly GCF_003269295.1). Classification (GTDB taxonomy): domain Bacteria; phylum Actinomycetota; class Actinomycetes; order Mycobacteriales; family Pseudonocardiaceae; genus Lentzea; species Lentzea atacamensis. Next base: position 720,807 of record NZ_QLTT01000003.1, read on the forward strand.
GGTGACGACCCGCGTGCACTCGCCGGCGTCGGTGGGGGCGAGCGAGTCACCGACCAGGGCGTTCAGCAGGGTGGACTTCCCCGCCTTGACCCGGCCGGCGATCGCGACGCGCAGCGGCGATTCCAGGCGGTCGAGCTGGGCGCGCAGGAACTGGGCCGCGCGCGGCTGGTCCCGGTACGCGTCGACCGCGAGGGACAACACCCGGCGGACCTCGTCGATGATCACGGCGTCACCTCCGCACGGATCTTCTCCAGCGCCGCCAGTTCCGCGGCGATCTCCTTCAGCCGCGCGTTCCGGTCCTCCGACGAAGCCTTCACCGACTTCTGGGCCGACTGGATCGACTCCTGCAGCGAGCGCTTGAGCTGTTCGGCCAGTGCGGTGAAGTGGTCGCGCAGATCGCGTTGCATCGCGCGGAGCACGTCGCGGGACTCCTTGCCCGCGTGGAAGGTCACGTCGTCGATGTAGCGGCGCAGCGCGGCCTTCGCGTCGTTCTGGCGGCGCTGGACGATGCGTTTCCGTTCGTCGCCGATGGTTTTGCCGCCCAGCAGCACCGCGGCGCCGATCGAGATCGGGTTGATCAGCGATAGTCCGATCGCGGAACCGAGCAGCCCGAACATGAGCAGGCCCGAGTAGCCGCCGCGCAGACCGCTCAGGAAACGACCGCCTACACCGAACTTCTCGTCGGAACGGACCTCCAGCGCGCGCACCGAGCGCAGCGGATCGCCGGACGAGGTCTGCAGCGACGGCAGGGTCTGCTCGCGTTCCGAGTCGAAGTGCTCGGCCACACGGCGAGCCAGCCAGCGGGCTCGCTGGGTGGCCCACACGGAGTTCGCGGAGACGGCCGACGCGGCGGCGTCCTGGACCCATTTCGTCAGCTGGTCCCAGATCTTCGTCGGATCACCGTCCATGATGGACTCCTCGGCCTCGCGGACGATCTCGCGCATGCGGTCGCGCAGGTCGTAGTCGACGTCGGCGTTCAGGTCCGCCACGCCGTCGGACAGCGTCTGCTGCCAACGGGCGGAGCGTTCCTTCAGCCCGGCGGCGCGTTGCTCCGCCACGGAGAGCTTGTCGATCAACGCCTGGGCGGAGGCGGGGTCGGACTGGGCCGACTCCTCTGCGCGCAGCGACGAGATGATCTGGTCGATGACGGCGTGCACGTCGTGCGCGGTGGAGCGGCGGGCCAGCGACTCGGCCTCGCCCAGCACCTTCTTGCGGAGGTAGGTGACCAGGGGCGGGTAGCCGGACTCGCGGTTCACGTCCTGGTCACCCGTTTGCAGGGCGTGCCAGCGCAGCGTCGACGACACCGTGAAGAAGGAGGGCGAGAGGCCTCCCAGATCAATCTTGGCGGCTTCGAGGTGGGCCTGGTTCTGCTCGGCGACGAAACGCCAGTCCGGGTAAAGGTCGGTCTTCGTCACGACGCACGCCACGTTCGGGCACACCGCCACGGCGTGGCGGAGGAACTCGAGTTCCGGTGCCGTGTACTCCTGGGACGCGTCGGACACCAGCAGCACCGCGTCGGCGGTCGGCAGCGCGGACATGGTCGCCGCGCCGTGGACGGAGCCGAGCCCGCCGACACCGGGAGTGTCGACGAGCTCCAGCCCCTCACCGAGGATCGGGCGCGGAAGACCCACCTCGACGTGGTCCAGCCGTTCCTTGTTGTCCGGGTTGCCCGACTCCGACGCGTAGGCCGCCAGCTGGTCCACCGGCACCTCGATGCGCGAGTCACCGCGCACGAGGGTGACGACGGGCTGTTCGGCGTAGCGGACGACGGTCGGGACCGACGTCGCGACGTCGTCGAACACCGGGCACGCCGGCGCCCCGAGCAGGCCGTTGACCAGCATGCTCTTGCCCTGCTTGAACTCACCGACGACCAGCAGCCGCACGCGGTCGTCCTGAAGTCGTGCCCTCGCCTGGCGCAGCCGCGCTTCGAGGTCCGGCCTTTCGTAGCGCGCGATGGCGGCGAGCGCGCGGTCGACGGCCTCGATCGGTGTGGTTGTCATCGTGAGGTCACGCAATCACCGGGTCGGGTTCGGGAACGGGCTCCACGTCCACCGGAAGCGGCTCCGGCTCTGGTTCCGGCAGCACGACGGGGTCGTCGAGCACGATCTCTGGGTCGTCCTCGAGTGCCTCCGGCTCAAGAGGCACGTCGTCCTCCTTCAGAACCGGCTCGGCCTTCTCCTCCGGCTCGTTGAAGGAGTCCTTCACCTGCACGACGCTGGTGTCGTTGTCCTGCACGGCGACGGAGTTGACCTCGGTGTCGTCGTCGGAGTTGAACGAGTCGTCGATGATCGTGACGTCCCGGTCGTCGATGCTGATGTTCTGCTCGACGTTGGTCACCGGCTTCTCCACCACGTACTCGCGCGTGGTGTGGTGGATCTCCCGCACCGGGTCGTCGTCGTGCGAGGACGATCTCTCCGCACCGCGGGCGCGCACCCCGCCGGAATCGGCCATGATCAGCCGCGCGTCCCGGACGTCCTGTCCGGTGACACCGCTCAGACCCGCCCTGCCCAGCTCGGCGTCGGGGTTCTCGTCGAACGCCTTCTTCGCCGCGTCGTCCTTCAACAGGTTCATCAGGAAGTCGATCAGAGAGGACAGCATGTCCGGCTCCTAACTGTGTGGGACGAACCGGCCCCGCCCACCCCTCGCGGACGGGGCCGGCCCGGAATCAGAAGGCGGGCAGTTCCAGTTCCTCGACGATGTTGTCGATCTCGTTCTCGACGTCGATGTCGAAGTCGTTCGCCTGGTCGGACACGGCGGTCAGGTCGGCGTCCTGGTCCGAGACCTGGTCGACGTCCTGGTCCAGGTCCTGGTCGGCGTCCACGTCGACGTTGGACTGCGCCGCGCCGCCGTTGCCGCCGGACGCGTCCGCGTCGCCACCGTCACCGGTCACGCCGCCGTTGCCGCCGAAGCCGATGCCGTTCCCGCCCGACGTGGAGCCGAAGTTGACGTTGACCAGACCGTCCTGGTCGATGTCGCCACCGGCGCCGCCCACCCCGAGGCCGTTGCCCCCGTCGGCGCTGCCGCTGTCGCCACCGACGGCCGTCCCGCCGTCGCCTCCGCCGCCACCCTCGGTGTTCGTGACCGTGGTGGTCTCCTGGGCCTGCTCCGCCGCCTGCTCGGCGGCCTGCGGGTTGACCTGAGCCGTCTGCAGCTGCTGCTCGGCGGCGTTGGTGGTGTCGAGGTCCAGGTCGGCCGTCAGGTCGGCGAGGAAGGCGTTGAGGTCGATGGGGTTGCTCATGTCCTGCTCCTTGGTGTTGGTCGCCGGCGGCGGTTCCGACCGGCTGACAACAACGAAGCTAGGTTCCGGCGAGGCCTCTGCCATCGGGATCGAACCCTGTTCGTCGCTGCCACGAACACAGGGATCGAGGGAGGGGAGGAGGGGCCGTTGAGGGATTGCCCCCTGTTTCGTCAACTGAGGTGAACCGGACCAACTGAGACACACGTGTAGGTACGTCCGCTGCGAAGTGCCATAGGAGAGTCCGATGTCGTACCAGGTTGGGCTGGATCTGGGATCGACCTTCACCACCGTGTCGACCTGTAGACCAGATCAGGCCGCGAGGCTTGAAGTGCTTGTGCCGTCTGTGGTTTTCCAGAGTCCGGACGGGACGTTCCTCGTGGGATCCGACGCCGAACGCCGTGCGCTGACCGACCCCGGTCGCATCGCGCGGCAGTTCAAGAACCGCATCGGCGATCCCACTCCGTTGCGGATCGGTGACGCCGCGTTGACCGCGGAGACCGTCACCGCCCGGTTCTTGGTGCGGTTGCTCGATTCCCTGCCCGGCGGGCGGCCCGCGCGGGTGGCCCTGACGCACCCTGCGGGGTGGGGCCGTTACAGGCTGGAGTCGTTGCGGGCCGCCCTGTCCGCGGGCGGCCTGGCCGACGTGGTGCTGGTGCCGGAACCGCAGGCCGCTGTCCGCGCGCACGACGCGGTCGCCCGCCTGGAGGAAGGTGCGGCCGTCGCCGTCTACGACCTCGGTGGCAAGACTTTCGGCGCCGCCGTGGTGCGCAAGCTCGCCGCCGACCGGTTCGTGCCGGCTGGACCGCCTGAGGAGCTCGACCTCGGCGGGCTCGACTTCGACGAGGTCGTGTTCCAGCACGTCGTCGAGGCGCTGCGGCCTGGTTGGGACGAGCTGGACCCGATGGGTCCGGGGGTGCTGGCGGCGGTGGCCGAGCTGCGGCGCGCGTGCACCGTTGCCAAGGAGAAGCTGTCCGCCGACACCGAGGTGCTGATTCCCGTTGCGCTGCCGGGGATCGCGACGCGGGAGGTGCGGCTGGGACGACCCGAGTTCGAGTCGATGATCCGGCCCGCGGTCGAGGAGACCGTGGCGGCGTTGGACCGCACGCTGCGCGCGTCCGGAACATCACCGCATGAGCTCGCCGCTGTGCTCCTGGTCGGCGGTTCGTCACGGATTCCCTTGGTGACGCAGGAGGTTTCCGCGCAGCTCGGACGGGCTGTGTCGCCGGCGCCGAACGGCATGGCCGCCATCGGTGCCGCGCTGGAGGCACGTGGCGTGGAACCGAAGCCCGCCGTCGTCGCCACGGCGACGTGGACCCGCCCGCCGCTTCCGGAAGCGCCGAAGCCGTTGCGGCCCAAGCGGATGAAGCTGATCCCGTTCGTGGCAGCCGGTGCGCTCGCGGTGGCCGTCGCCGGTGGACTGCTCGCGAACAACGTGCTGACCAACAAGGCAGGCGCCGAGTCGAAGACGGGCACCACCACGACCGCGCCTTCGACCACGCAGAGGTCTGATGAGCCCTCGGTTGTCCAGTACGTGCCCAACCAGCCGACGGCTCCGGCGCCTCCGCCGCGGACGAACACGACCCAGCCGCCAAAGCCCAAGGCCACCACCACGACCACGCGTCCTTCGACGACGGTCACCACGACGAAGTCCACTCCGCCGCCGCCGAGCTCGACGACCACCACCACGAGCGGCACGACGAAAGCCGGTGCCCCGTGACGAGACCCGCCGTACCTCCCAGACCCCGGCTGCAACGCTTTCAGGCCGTCGAGCGGGTCAAGCCGCAGGTGGTCAGGACAGCAGTGTGGTTGTGGACCATCGCCGCGGTGGTGCAGCTGGCCAGTTCCGCGCTGGCGCTGATGGACGGGCAGCACCTTCTCGCAGACCTCGTTGCCGAAGTGGCGCAAGGTTTTCCGGCCGAAGCCGCGGCCACGCGGGAACGGGTGGCCGTCGCCGTGCTCGGGCTGCTGCTCGGTACCGGACCGCTGCTGGCGTTGCTGGAACTGGGTTGTGTGATCGCGCTGAACCGGGGGAAGCGGTGGGCGCGAGTGCTGCTGGCGCTGCTGGCCGGTGGCGCTGTGGTGCACGCGATGATCGCGGTCGGGGGACTGAGATCGGCTTACCTCGTCGGTTTGGTGGTGGCGAGCGGGACCGCCGTGCTCGCGGTGATCGTCTCGTTCCAGCCGGCGGCACGGGTGTGGTTCGGAGGGGGAGAGAAGTGATGAAGGCGCCAGATGTGGAACAGGCGTGGAGAGCCGGGAACACGGCCGCCGCGATCGAGGCCGCGGACCGCATTCTCGCCGCGGGAGCGGACGAGAACTGTCTCGCCGCCGGTGTCGCCGCGGCGGCCGCGGCAGCCGACGGTTCGCTGCTCGACGCGGCCGCGAGGTGGCGGGTGATCGCGACCGCGCTGACCGGTGCACCCGCCGTCGCCGCGCAGGGGCGGGCGGCGCTGGCCGCGTGCCTGGGCGGTGACGTCGAAGCCGCCGACCGGGACCTGGCCGGGGCACGTGAGCAGGTGTCGGGAGCGGCACCGCGAGGGCTGACCGTGTTCCTCGACGGCGTCGACGCCGCGATCGAAGCGGTGCGCGGCGGGTTCGACCGCGCGGCACGCAGGCTGGCCGGACTGGCGGTCGCGACCGTGCCGGCCGACGGCCTGGCCGCGGAGCAGTGGGACGACCTGGCGGTGACCGTGCTGATCGCCGGTGGGGACGACCGGACCGCCCAGGAGTTCCTCGCCGCCCATGAAGACCGTCCACCGACCGCGCGGCGGCGCCTGCTCGCCGCCTGGCTGCACCTGCGGGCAGGACGGCTCGCCGAGGCCCGCGCCGGGATCGCCTCCGCCGGTGACGCACCGGTGCTGCGCCGGGACGCCGTGCTCGCCGCCGCCGTGACGATCGGCCTTGCGCGGCGAGCTGGTGACGCCGACGCGTTGCGCGCCACATGGCGGCGCGTCGCACCGGTCGTCGCCGGCGCGGACGTGGAGATGCTGCTGCTCGACGCGTGGGGCGAGCTGTCCGTCGGCGCGGCCGCGGTGTCGCGGTTCGACGGCGAGACCGTCGTCGAGGCGATGACCTGCGCCATCGCGAAGGCCGGCGTGCCGCAGTGGGCGCTGCAGACCAACCACTGGTGGAAGCTGCACCGCGCTGTCGGTGCCGGGAACGTCGAGGCGGCCACGCAGGCCGCGGCGGCGTTGCAGGGAACGGAACGGGGTGCGGCCGCACACGCGTGGGCCTCCGTCGTGCGCGGCGCCGTCGACGGACGCGAGGTGGCGGCAGTGGCGGCAGGACTGGACGACGCCTGGGAGGCCATGGCGCTGTGCGGTGCGGCTGCGGCGAAGCTCAGCGATCCCGCCGAGGCGCGGGAGTTGCTGAGCACCGGGCGGGCGTTGCGGGCGCGGTTCGCCACCGAGGAGTCCGCCGACGGACTGTCCAAGCGTGAGCGCTCGGTCGGGGAGCTGCTGCTGGACGGCCTGACGCAGAAGGAGATCGGGGCACGGCTGTACATCTCGCCGAAGACCGTGGAACAGCACGTCGCGCGGATCCGCCAGAAGCTCGCGGTGACGAGCAGAGCAGAACTGATCGCGTCGCTCCGGTCGCGCCTCGCCTGCTGACGCTGCGGCACGGCTCGCCCGCTGGTCAAGGGAAAAGTTGGCCGATATGTGCCACCTCAACAACCTTGACCGGGCGAAAAACGGCTCATTAGTTTGATTGTCCACAAGGCCGAATTCCCTGCTGGCACAACGGTCGTCGGGGCCGGAGGACTCAATGGTGAGCTTACCCGCGCGTGATCGCGCACCTGTTCGGCCGTGGACGGGAGTGACCGGATGACGGCCCCGGTTGCGGCACTGCTGTCGGTCCGCGGGCTGGTGAAGCGCTTTCCCGGCGTGACTGCCCTGCAGGGCGTGGACTTCGAGGTTCGCGCGGGTGAGGTGCACTGCCTGCTCGGGCAGAACGGCGCGGGCAAGTCGACGCTGATCAAGGTGCTGTCCGGCGCGCACCGCCCCGACGAGGGCGAGATCTACTGGCGCGGCGAGCTCGTGTCGTTCGGCAACCCGACCGCCGCGATGCGCAGCGGTGTGGCCGCCATCTACCAGGAGCTGGACCTCGTGGCGGGTTTGTCGGTGGCCGACAACGTGTTTCTCGGCCACGAACTGTCCACAATGGGCTTCAGTCAGCGGGCGGAGGCGCGTCGCAGGACCCGTGCGTTGCTCGACCTGCTGGGGCACCCGGAGATCTCGCCCGATCGTGACGTCGGCCAGTTGTCCGTTGCCCACCAACAGGTCGTCAGCATGGCGCGGGCGCTGTCGCTGGACGGGCAGCTGCTGATCATGGACGAGCCGTCGGCCGTGCTGGACCCGGACGAGGTGCGGGTCCTGTTCGGTGTCATCAGGGAGCTCACCGCCCGGGGCGTGGCCGTGGTCTACATCTCGCACCGCCTGGCGGAGATCAGGGAGATCGGCGACCGGGTGACCGTGCTCAAGGACGGTCGCACCGTCGCGACGGGTCTGTCCGCGCGCGAGGTGAAGACCTCGGAACTGATCGCGTTGATGACCGGGCGCGTTCTGGACAACGTGTTCCCTGACCGGAAACCGGTCGCCCCGGACGCGCCGGAGGTGCTGGTGGTGCGCGGTCTGGGCGACGGCGACCGCTTCCGCGACGTGGATTTCACGGTCCGCTCCGGTGAGGTGGTGGGGCTCGCGGGTCTCGTCGGGTCGGGCCGTTCGGAGATTCTGGAGACCGTCTACGGCGCGCGCAAAGCGGCTGACGGAACTGTCGAGGTCAATGGCCGGGCGCTGCGGCGGGGGAGCGTCGGCGCGGCCGTGCGCGCGGGGATGGGGTTGTGCCCGGAGGAGCGCAAGAGCCAGGGGTTGCTGCTGGACCAGGCCGTGTACCGCAACATCACCGTCTCGTCGCTGTCGTCGTTCGCCAGGTTCGGCTTCCTGGACGACCGCGCCGAACGCGCCCGCTCTGGCCGGCTCACCGAGGCGCTGGACGTCCGGCCGGCCGGCGTCGACCGCGTGGTGCGCGGCCTGTCCGGAGGTAACCAGCAGAAGGTCGTGCTCGCGCGGTGGCTGCTGCGGGAGTGCCGGGTGTTGCTGCTGGACGAACCCACCCGCGGCGTGGACGTGGGTGCGCGCAGCGAGATCTACGAGCTCATCCGCGAACTGGCGGACTCCGGCGTGGCCGTGGTGGTCGTGTCCAGCGACATCGAGGAGGTCCTGGGCCTGGCCGACCGGGTCCTGGTGCTGCGCGAGGGCCGGGTGGTCCACGACGGTCCGGCCGACGAGATCGACGAGTCCCAGGTCCTCGACCTGGTGATGGAAGGACACGCCGCATGAGCGAGGACACCGCCGCCGTGGCCGCGCACGAACAACAAAGAGCTCCGGTCGGCAAGGACAACGGCCGCGGCATCTCGGGCCTGCTCGCGTCCCCGGCCGGTCGCAACACCGGTCTGGTGGTCGCACTGGTCCTGCTGTGCCTGGGCGGTGTCGTCACCGCGGGCGACCGGTTCGCCGACGTCGACAACCTGCTCACCATCCTGCGGCTCGCGGCGGTGATCGGCGTCGTGAGCGTCGGCATGACGTTCGTGATCACCGGCGGCGGGATCGACCTGTCGGTGGGCGCGATCGTCGCGCTGTCCTCGGTGTGGGCGACAACCCTTGCCACCCAAGGGATCGCCAACGACACGCACTGGATCGTCATCGTGTTCACCGCGCTGCTGGTGGGCGGGGCGTGCGGGCTGGTCAACGGCGCGCTCATCGCCTACGGCAGGGTCGTGGCGTTCATCGCGACCCTGGCGAGCCTGGCCGCCGCCCGCGGTCTCGCCGAGATCATCTCCAACCGCAAGACGCAGATCGTGAACGTGCCGGGCTTCGCCGCGTTCTTCGACGCGTCGGTGCTGGGGGTACCGGTGCTGGTGGTGATCTTCGCGGCCGTTGCGGTGGCCGGGTGGGTGCTGCTCAACCGGACCACGTTCGGGCGCCGGACGTTCGCCGTCGGCGGCAACCCGGAGGCGGCGCGCCTGGCAGGCATCGACGTGCGGCGGCACACCGTCATGCTCTACACGTTGCTCGGCCTGTGCTGCGGACTGGCCGCCGTCATGCTCGTGGCCCGCACCACGACGGGCAGCGCGACGCACGGCGGACTGTACGAGCTCGACGCGATCGCCGCGGTCGTGATCGGCGGCACGCTGCTGTCCGGCGGACGCGGCACGATCGCGGGCACCGTCTTCGGCGTCCTGATCTTCACCACGTTGTCGAACGTGTTCACGCTCAACAACCTCTCCATCTCCGCCCAGGCCGTCGCGAAGGGCGCGATCATCGTAGTCGCCGTCCTCCTCCAGCAGCGGCTGGCCAGACGCAGCGGCGCTTGACGCCGCGACCACGACCGCCGCCACCCGAGGAGCCAAAAACCATGGCACACAAGAGAACAACTCTTCTCGTCGCCGCACTGACACTCGGTGCCGCGCTCACCGCGTGCACGGGCAACACGCCGCAGAACCAGGGCGGCGGCAACCAGGGCGGGGTGAAGGTCGCCAACGACGAACCGGGGAAGAAGGTCGTCATCGGCTTCTCCGCACCGGCCGCCGACCACGGCTGGATGGCCGCGATCACCAACGCGGCCAAGGCGGAGGCCGGCAAGTACTCCGATGTGGAGCTGCGCGTCGTCGAGGGCACCAACGACGTCAATCTCCAGATCAGCCAAGTCGAGACGTTCATCAACGACAAGGTGGACGCGATCGTGCTGCTGCCGTTCGACGGCGCGGCGCTCACCCCGGTCGCGCTCAAGGCCATGAAGGCCGGCATCACCGTGATCAACGTGGACCGCGAGTTCGACAGCCCGTTCGCGGCGCGGTCCACGGTTCTGGGGGACAACCACGGCATGGGCGTGTCCGCCGGCAACTACGTCTGCGAGCGGCTGAAGGGCAAGACGGACGCCGTGGTCGCGGAGATCGCCGGCATCGACTCGCTTCCGCTGACCCAGGACCGCAGCAGGGGGTTCGCGGAGGCGCTCGCGAGCTGCGGGCTGAAGGTGAGCAACCGCGTGGCGGCCGAGTTCACCGTGGAGAGCGGCGAGAAAGCAGCCGCGAACCTGCTGCAGGCCGCGCGCCGCATCGACGCCATCTGGAACCACGACGACGACCAGGGCGTCGGCGTCACGGCCGCCATCAAGAACTCCGGCCGCAACGAGTTCTTCATGGTCGGTGGCGCGGGATCGGCCAACGTGATGCGTGAGATCAAGGCGGACAACGGTCCGCACAAGGCGACCGTGATCTACCCGTCCACCCAGGGCGCCGACGGCATCCGGCTGGCCAGGCTCGTGGTGCAGGGCAAGAGCCTCGGTGACCTCGTCGAGGTGGAGGTCCCCCGTCAGGTCGAGCTGTACGCCCCGGTCGTCACCAAGGACAACGTCGACCGCTACCTGCCGACCGCCTTCGAGTCCTGAGAGGACGGAGCACTGTGACGACGCTGGGCATCGCAATGGTCGGCCACGCCTTCATGGGGGCCGCGCACTCCCAGGCGTGGCGGGTCGCGCCGCACTTCTTCGACCTGCCGGCGCGGCCGGTGATGTCCGTGCTGTGCGGCCGGGACCCCGACCGGACCAGGGCCGCCGCCGAGCGCCTGGGCTGGGCTGAGTCCGTGACCGACTGGAAGTCCGTGCTGGACCGCGACGACGTGCACGTGGTGGACATCTGCACGCCGGGTGACACGCACGCCGAGATCGCGATCGCAGCCCTGGACGCGGGCAAGCACGTGCTGTGCGAGAAGCCGATGGCCAACAGCGTCGCGGAAGCGGTCGCCATGGCGGAGGCCGCCGAACGCGCCGCCCTGCGGGGTGTGCGCGCGATGGTCGGGTTCAGCTACCGGCGGGTGCCCGCCCTGAGCCTGGCCCGCGAGCTCGTCGCGCAGGGCAGGCTGGGACGGGTTCACCACGTGCGGGCCGTGTACCTGCAGGACTGGATCGTGGACCCGGCAGCGCCGCTGTCCTGGCGGCTGGACAAGGAAAAGGCCGGCTCCGGCGCGCTCGGCGACATCGGCGCGCACGTCGTGGACGCCGCCCAGTTCATCCTCGGCGACACCATCAGCGAGGTGTCCGGGACGCTGGAGACGTTCGTGTCGGAGCGCCCGGTGGCGTCCTCTCACTCCGGGCTGTCCGGCACCGCCGCGTCCGACCGGACCGGGCCGGTCACCGTGGACGACGCCGCGTTGTTCCTGGCCCGCTTCACGGGCGGCGCGCTCGGTTCGTTCGAGGCCACGCGGTTCGCCAACGGCCGCAAGAACGCGTTGCGCATCGAGGTCAACGGCTCGGCGGGCAGCGTGGCGTTCGACTTCGAGGACATGAACGTCCTGCAGTTCTTCGACGGCACCGAGGACTCCGTCGTCGCGGGGTTCCGCCGGATCGTGGTCACCGAGCCGGGGCATCCGTACACGGCCGCCTGGTGGCCTGCCGGGCACGGCCTGGGCTACGAGCACGCGTTCACCCACCAGGCGGTCGACTTCGTGCGGGCCGTGGCCGCGGGAACCGACCCCGCACCGTCGTTCGCCGACGGGCTTCAGGTGCAGCGCGTCCTCGCCGCCGTCGAGGCGAGCGCGGCATCCCGCACGTGGCAGCAGGTTTGAGAAGGGGACTCAGATGGCGCGTCCGATCACGTTGTTCACCGGCCAGTGGGCCGACCTGCCGTTCGAGGAGGTCGCCCGGCTGGCCGCGGGCTGGGGCTATGACGGCCTGGAGATCGCCTGCTGGGGTGACCACCTCGACCCGTGGCAGGCCGCGGAGGACGACGACTACGTCGCGGACCGGCTCGCGATCCTCGCCAAGCACGACCTGAAGGTGTGGGCGATCTCCAACCACCTCACCGGTCAGGCCGTCTGCGACGACCCCATCGACCAGCGGCACCAGGGCATCCTGTCCGCCAGGAACTGGGGTGACGGGGATCCCGAGGGCGTGCGGCAGCGCGCAGCGGAGGAGATGAAGGCAACCGCGCGGGCCGCGGCCAGGCTCGGCGTCGACACCGTCGTGGGGTTCACCGGCTCGTCGATCTGGAAGACCGTCGCGATGTTCCCGCCGGTGCCCGACTCGATGATCGACGCGGGCTACCAGGACTTCGCGGACCGCTGGAACCCCATCCTGGACGTGTTCGACGAGGTCGGCGTCCGGTTCGCGCACGAGGTCCACCCGTCCGAGATCGCCTACGACTACTGGACCACCGTCCGCGCCCTGGAGGCGATCGGGCACCGGCCCGCGTTCGGCCTCAACTGGGACCCGTCGCACTTCGTCTGGCAGGACCTCGACCCGGTCGGGTTCCTGTGGGACTTCCGCGACCGGATCTACCACGTCGACTGCAAGGACGCCCGGCGTCAGGTCGGGAACGGCCGCAACGGCCGGATGGGCTCGCACCTGGCGTGGGCGGACCCGCGGCGCGGCTGGGACTTCGTCTCCACCGGACGCGGTGACGTGCCGTGGGAGCAGTCGTTCCGGATGCTCAACACCATCGGCTACCAGGGGCCGATCAGCGTCGAGTGGGAGGACGCGGGGATGGACCGGCTCGTCGGTGCGCCCGAGGCGCTGGAGTTCGTGCGCCGCAACGCTTTCGACCCGCCGTCGGCCTCGTTCGACGCCGCGTTCAGCTCGGGCGGCTGACGGGCGCGGCCGTGTCACCGTCCCGGGGGTGGTGACACGGCCGCAGGACGACCACGCGCTGCCTTTCGATGCCGATGTGACAATTGTTCGATGGAGAGCACCTTGGGTGTCGAGGCGGGATCGCCGGCCGCTGTGCTGCGCATGCTGATGGACGGCAGCCCGCGCACCCGAGCGGAGATCGTGGCCGCGACCGGTCTCGCCCGTTCCACGGTGCGTGCCAGGCTGGACCTCCTCGTGGCAGCCGGGCTGGTCACCGGCAGCGGCACGGGGGAGTCCACCGGCGGACGTCCGGCCGGCCGGTTCGGGTTCAACCCCGGCGCCCAGCTCGTGCTGGCGGCCGAGGTGGGCGCCACCCACGCCACCGTCGCCGTCTCCGACCTGGGATGCCGGTTGCTCGCCGTCGAACAGGTGGACCTCGACGTGGCGGACGGACCAGCGGTGATCCTGCCGCTGCTGGTCATGACCTGGCGAAAGCTGCTGGAGACCGTGGACGCGGCGGAGATCGCCGGCGTGGGCATCGGGCTGCCGGGGCCGGTCGAGCACTCCACCGGCCGGCCGAACAACCCGCCGATCATGCCGGGCTGGGACGGGTTCGACGTGCCGGCGGCGATCGCGGCGGAGTTCGACGTGCCGGTGCTGGTCGACAACGAGGTCAACCTGATGGCGCTGGGCGAGCACACGGCCTCGCACCCGGACGTGCGGCACATGATCGTGGTGAAGGCGGCGACCGGCATCGGCGCCGGGCTGATCAGCAACGGTGTGCTGCACCGCGGCGCGGCGGGCGCGGCGGGGGACCTGGGGCACATCAGGGTGCCCGCCGGTGAGGAGGCGCTGTGCCGCTGCGGCAACACCGACTGCCTGGAAGCCGTCGCTGCCGGCCCCGCGGTGGCGGCGAAGCTGCGGGAGCTGGGACATCCCGCGCACTCGACGGCCGACGTGGTCAGCCTGGTCCGTTCCGGCAACCTCGAGGCCGGCCGGGTCGTGCGGCAGGCGGGCAGGGACATCGGCGAGGTGCTCGCGGGCTGCGTGAGCATGTTCAACCCGTCGCTCGTGGTCATCGGCGGGCTGCTGGCGGACGCGGGCGAGATGCTGCTGGCGGGCGTGCGCGAGTCGATCTACCGACGCTCGCTCCCGCTGGCCACGGAGAACCTGCGGATAGTCGCGTCGAGCGCCGGCGTGACGGCCGGGGCGCTGGGTGCGGCGGCGATGGTGGTGAGGCACGTGTTGTCGCCGGAGGTGCTGGACGCGCGGCTCGGTCAGGTCGCCGCCGGTGGCTCCACGGGTGAGGTGCAGCTGTCTTCTCGTGCCACCAGGGTGAACTGATTACAGAGCTGGCCGTCCCCTCACGGCGGCGCAACGACGAGTAATGGCGATGCTCATCCTTAAGGCACGTGGGCTTTGACAGCAAAGTTCTAACTTTTGATTGACAGCAGCCAATAGTCACGCCTACCGTCGCCTCATGACTGCGACCCGCGTAACACCGGGGCACCTGACCGTGGTCGCGGTGCCGCGCCCCAGACGTGAGCGCCCCAGCGGCGATCACATCGTGGCCGTGGGCAAAGAGCCCACAGCGGCGACCCGGCGCCTGCTGCGGCTCATGTGCACCGGTGCGACCGACCGTGCGATCGCCCGTGAGCTGGACGTCAGCCTGCGCACCCTCAACCGGCGCATCGCGCGCCTGCAGTCGTTGCTCGGCGTGCAGTCGCGGTTCCAGCTCGGTGTGGTCGCGGCCGAGCTGGAGTGGCTCACGGTGCCCCCGCCGCCGCAAGCGGTGGGGGAGTGAACGGTCAGGGCTCCAGGCCGCCTTCCGCTGACCCGGCTGCTCCCGGACCTCAGGTGCCGTCGGCGCGGACCAGGACGGTGCCTGTGCCGTCGTGGATCATCGCGCCGGTCGGAGCGCTCAACACCAAGGCGAAGGTCTCCTCCGGCTCGGGCACCCTGTCGCTTTCGATGCGGACGCGCACGGCTTTCCGGGTTTCGCCTGGTTGGAAGACCAGGTCCACGCTGAGCGGCCGGTAATCCGAGCCTGCGACGGCGGTGATGTCCGCGGTGATGGCTCGGACACCGACAGGGCCGGTGCTGGGCGCGGTGAGCGAGACGGTGAATTCCGCTTCCACTTTGCCGTTGCCTCGTGGACGCTCACCGACCGCAGGAGCGTCGGAGAGCACCAGTGCGGGAACCACGCTGAGCGTGACTGTCGCTTCCGACGAGGTGTCCGGTCCATCCGAGGCGACGTAGGTGAAGGTGTCCATGCCGGTGAAGCCCGGGCCCGGTGTGTAGGTGAACGAGCCGTCTGCGGCGAGGTCGACCGCGCCGTGGGCGGCTGGTGCGGCCAGCTGTGCGGTCAGTGGATCACCGTCAGCGTCGGTGTCATTGGCCAGGACTCCGGGTGCGGCCACCGCGGACGCGGTGCCCGCGGGGACGACGAAGGCGTCGTCGACGGCGACCGGGGGGTCGTTGGGGATCACCGTGACCGTCACGGTCGCGGTGTTGGACATCGCGTGCGCCGCGACGGTTGCCGGACCGCCGTCGGCGGCGCGGTAGGTGAACGACGTGGTGCCGCTGAAGTCGGGAGCAGGGGTGAACGTCACGCTGTCACCGGAGATCGGGCCGAGTGTCCCCTCGGCAGGCGGGCTGACGATCTCGTAGCTCAGCGGCTCGGGCTGGCCGTCCGGGTCGCTCCCCAGCAACGTGATCGACACGGGGTGGTCCTCCACGGTGGACCGCGACAGATCCGCGGCAGCCGGGATCGCGTTGACCCGGATCTGCCCGCTCGTGGTGAGCTGGCGGCGCGAGGCGTCGGCGGCGTCGAGGGCGCCGTTGTCGGTGAACCGTGCCCGGACCGTGTGCAGGCCAGGCACGGGTGTGCCCAGGTCCTGCGTGAGCTGTGCGGCGGACAGGTTCGGGTGCAGAAGGTTCCCGCCGGACACGACGGGCACGGTGTGCTCCAGCCGCTCGAACGTGCCGTCGGCCAGGGCGTCCCACTCGACGACCTGAGCCGTGCCGCCGCTGTCCGCGGCCGTGGCGACCGCCTGCACGGTGGTGCCCTCGTTCACCGATGGCGGTGAACTCGGCTGGGCGCCCGCGAAGCCGATCGACCCGGTCAGCGAGCCGGGGCCGTCGTTGACGACCGCGTTGCCGAGCCGCCACCAGCCGCCGGTGGGCGCGTGGGTGATGGGGTAGTTGCCGTTCTCGTTGCCGAACTGTGCTTCCACGACGTAGTGGCCGCGGCTCGGGAACGCCATCGACACGGTGTAGGGCGTGTTGTCGTCGAGGCCGACATGCTGGGTCGCGGCACTCACGTCGCCGTTGTTGAGCCTGCGCCACCGGATGTTGGCCCGGTCGCAGTCGTCGCTCCCGCCAGTGGTGTCGACGTCGTCGCAGGCGAAGGTGTAGGCGTTCAGCTGACCGGGCGTGAGGTCGGTGGTGGCCTGCGCGGCCGACGTCAGCCGGGGGTAGTCCTCCGACGCAACGCAGTTGGTGTCGTCGACGAACCGTATCGTCGTCGTCATCGCACCACTTCTGTTGCCTGCGCTGTCCACCGCGCGCATCCGGATCGGCACGTCGACCCACTGCTCTTCCGGGATGAATATCCCGCAGACCAACTCAGGCTCGCCGACCGTGATCGGCACCATGACACGCGATGTCCGCAGACCGCCTGCCGCGGACCCGTAGGTCTGGGCGGTGACGGGACGCGGCGTGGCCGAGCCGCTGCTGTCGGTGTTGTCGTAGTCGGTGTCCGCGCTGACCGCCACGATGCTGACGCCCGGCGCGTGCTGCACCAGCAGCGTCGCGATGAACGGACTGGCGCTCGTGCCGCCGGGCAACTGCTGGGTCTCCGCCCACTGCGCGTTCCCGCTGTTCTGCGCGCCCGCGTTGAGCACCACGGGCGCCACCTGCGCCTGAGCCGTCAGCGGCACAGTGACCACACCGAGGGTGACCGCGCCGACGACCGCGATCCGGAGGCACTTCCCCACCTGGGTCATCGTCGACTCCCGTCCACACGAGAATCTCAGATGATGCGTCAAGCCTTGCCCCAGTTCCAGGGCATGAGCCGAATTGCGGACCAAAGACCCTGGTCACCCAGGTAGGCCGGAGTGAAGCCTCAGCGAACCATCTACACGAAACAGTCGGCTTGTGCCCGGCACCCGGAAACGAGTGTCATCCGGATCGACTTCTGACCAGCAACGCGAGTTGCGTGCGATCGCGCAGGTTCAGCTTCCGCAACGCGCTCGACACGTGGTTCTTCACCGTGCCCTCGGTGATGTGGAGCCGATCGGCGATCTCCTTGTTGCTGGCGCCTACGCCGATCATCCCGGCGATGTCGCGTTCCCTTGCGGACAACAGCTCGGCGCCGGGAAACCCTTGTGCGGGCTGGGTTATCTCCGCGATCAGGCGCGCCGCGACCGGGCTGCCGAGGACCGTCTGCCCCTGCGCGACCTTCCTGATCGCGGCCACCAGGTCGTCCGGTGGTGTGTCCTTCAGCAGGTAGCCGCGGGCCCCTGCCCGCAGTGCGCCGAAGACGTACTCGTCTTCCTCGAACGTCGTCAGCACGAGACAGGCGATCTCGGGGTGCTCGGTGTTCAGCCTCGCCACCAGCTCGACGCCGTCCATCACGGGCATGCGCGCGTCGACCAGCGCCACGTCCGGCTTCACGGCGAGCGCCTGCAGAGCGGCCAGACCGTTCTCGGCTTCCGCGACCACCTCGATGCCCTCCTCGATGTCGAGGAGCTTGCGCAGACCGGCGCGCATGAGGTGCTGGTCGTCGACGATGAGGATTTTGATCATCGGGGCAGCTCCACCTTGATCTCGAAGCCGCTGGCCGCGTTGCGAGCGGTCACGGTGCCGCCCGCAGCCGAGACCCGTTCTTTCAGTGCTACCAAGCCGAATCCGGGGGTCAGCGGTTCCGGTGCGCCCTTGCCGTTGTCGGTGATCGTCAGCTGGACGCGGTGGCCTGGGAAGCTCAGTTCGACGGTGGCCGTGGTGGCTTCGGCGTGTCTGACCACGTTCGTCAGGCATTCCTGGAACGCGCGGTACAGCACGATCTCCGTGTCCGGGCCCAGCCGGGGTTCCCGCCCGGTGACCCTGAGGTCGACCCGCAGGCCGGCGCCGTCGAAAGTGCGGGCCAGTTCGGCCAGCGCCGCGCTGCCCAGCCGGCCGTCCAGCGCGAGCGGCCGCAGCGCGCGAACGGAGCGTCTGGTCTCGGCGAGTGCTTGTGCCGTCAGCTCTTTGGCCTGGCTCACCTCTGCCCAGGCGTCTTCTGCCGTCCGGTCGCGGAGGCGTTGGGCGTTCTCCAGACCGATCTTGATGACGGTCAGGTAGTGGCCGATCGAGTCGTGCATGTCGCGGGCCGTCCTGGCTCGTTCCTCGGCGATGGCGAGCTGGCGGATCTGTTCCTCGCGGTTCTCGAGCCGCACGCGGGTGGAGGTGAGCCGTTGCGTGGACACGGCCATCTGGATGCCGAAGCCGCACAGCACCGCTATCACGCTCGCCTGCTGCAGGCCGAAGCTCCAGTCGTGCATCCACCACCCACTCGCTCCGATCAGCGCGGACATCACGCCGAGGAGGACGTACGCGGTGTGAGGGCCGAAGGACTGGCCGATGGTGCCGTAGGCGATCAACAGCAGGGGTGCGGTCAGGCCGGTGCCGTCCACGTACGCCACCGCGAGGCAGACCGCCAGGAACACCAGCGGGACAGGGGAGCGGCGCGGGTGGAGCTCCCACGGCAACCTCAGCCACACCACGACGAGCAGTGCTACCAGCGCCACGAGCGCCGGGATCCCGAGCCGTGGTCCGAGCATCGTCGGCGTGCCGAGCAGGTGCACCACCAGCACGGCGGGCGCCATGATCCAGAACAGCACGTTGAACAACACCGGACGGGTCACCGAGCCCACGTTAGCGACGCCGCCGACCTCGCACATCAGCACGAAGTAGCGCCTGGCCATGACTCAGGTCATGTGTCCGCCGCCCGATGTGCCCGAGTGGCCGTCGCGCCTACGTTCTCGGTCATGACCAAGACGACGGGCCGGATTCTCCTGGCGCTGCTGGGTTTCCTCGCGTGCGTGTTCCTTCCGGCGCTGCTGACGAGCGGCCTGCCCCCGATGGTGGCCTACCTGGTCGGCGTGACCGGGGTGTCGGCCTCCGCGCTCGCCCTCGTGTTCCTCTTGCGCCGCTATGTCGACCGGGAGCCGTTCCGAGAGCTGGGCCTGCGCAGGAAACCTGCTGATGTCGTAACGGGTTTCGTGATCGCGGCGGTCACCGCCCTGGCCGCGGGTGGGCTGGCGGTGCTGCTCGGCTTCGCGGAGTGGACCGGTGTCCCGGCCGTGCCGATGTGGCTGCTCCTGGTCAAGGTGCTGGCGATCTTCCTCGGTCAGGCGTTCCCCGAGGAGCTCGTCTTCCGCGGCTACGTCATGACCAACCTGGGTGGCGGGTGGCGCGCGATCGTGATCAGCTCGGTGTTGTTCGGCGCTCTGCACGTGTTCTCAAACGGCGGTGCGACGACCGTCCCCGAACGTCTCGTGTACGCGTTGATGGCCATGGGTTTCGGGCTTGCGCTGGCGATCTGCCGTGGTGGATCGCTGTGGCTGGCAATCGGTTTCCACCTCGGCTTCAACGTGTTCCACCAGCTCTTCGTCACGCCGAAAGCCTCGGCGCCGTTCGAACTGATCGTGTTCGCGGGTCTGGTCATCGCGGCTGGAACCATCCACCTGGCGCGGGTGTGGAGGAAGGCGAAAACCGTTGCGGCGCCACGACTTTCGTAGGCCTTCAGGGTCAAGTCGAGCGGGTCCTACCTGAGATACCGCTCCACTTCGGCAATCCACTCCGGCATGCCCTTGTAGACCTTCCGGTATAGATTGAGAATCTCTTTCTTGGTCATGTGCTCCAATTCGTCCTTGGGGATCTTCTTGGCCAGTGCGGTGGAAATCGGTGAGTGCTGAGCAGCTGCCAGAATGATCGACGGGGCCTTTCGGACGTCGTGTCCAAGATGCTTGAGAACGGACTGTTCGATGATGTGGTGGGCCTGGTACGCGCCGCCGTGACCTCTGGTGAATACCGAGAAGGAATCGAACGGCCCGATGATACCGCGTTTGTTCAATTCGGCTGCGATGACCGGCCTGCCTTTATCGAATTTCTTCGCCAGAGACTCGGCGGCTTCCATGGACAATGTGCGGCTGACTCGATCTCCAGATCGGATTGCCTGAATGAAAGCCTTTCCTTCCGCGTTGGGCGAAATCGCTTTCTTGGCGACAGTCTTGGCGACGTTCTTCATTCTTAGTATGACGCCCAGCGTCACCTTGCCGCCAGAGGCTGCCCCCTTCTTCAGTGCGCCTTTGACAAGCAGCTTCGCGCCGACGCCAGCGGCACCCTTGCCGATGCCGGACGGTGTCGGAACGTAGTCCAGCGGACCGAGCCCTTCGGATTCGATGCCGACCGCAGTTCCGGCATCCACGACAAAATTCCCCTCGCGATCGACGAGCCGCGAGATGCCGTCGGCATGAAACGTCCGGTACCCGATGATTTCTTTTGTTTCCGGGTCCAGTACAACGCCGCTGATGCGGCTACGATTCTCGGGAAGGTCCTCTTCGAAATCGCTGATGCCTTGCGGGCCGGACTCGTCGTCCACGGTGATTTCGCCGTCGCCTGCGCGCGCCGCCTCACCTGGGAGTCGGACACTGGCCGGTGGCGCGATTATCGGATCGATTTCCAAATCCGTGTTCACGAGCGCGGCACTCGTGCCGGCGTTCGGTCCCCACAGGAAGTTGACGATGTCCGCGATTTGATCCCGGGGAAGTGTCTCGACCCGCTTCTTTTCTCGGAGCAGAAACTCCAGATCCCGCTGCATCTTCGCGCGCACGGTCTGCATCGCGAGCACGAGTCTGGGCCCGCCGACCAACGCGCCGGCCTCCTCATCACTGAGAACTTTCTCTGTGAGCTTGGCCAATCGAGGTAACAGGTCGTACATCGGCAGGCCCTGGATCGCCGCGAGCGGAGCGTTGTTCTCCTCTCTGCGCTGCACCACGAACTCTGTGCCCGGTGCCTTTATCGCGCCCGTCAGCAGAGCATCGACGGCACTGTTCCCCGCGAGACGCTGCAGTCCGAGCAGGGTCGCCGGCGCTGCGGCGGTTCGCTGAGGCAACGTATCCGCCGCGCGCACTGTTTCGCGATGCTCGCGTGCGCTACTCATTGGAACAGCAAACCCGTCGGGCGCAGTCGGGAGCAAGCGACCGTGCGCACCCCGCAGGGCAGAGATCGTTGCCCGAAAGGGCTCGTGTCCAGGGATCTAAAGGTCCTAGACGGGTCCGATGGCGCGCGCTGAGATCGCGATCATCAGGGATGTGCCGAGAGTAGTCGTCTGACCTGCGACGATGCGACGAATGGCGGCACCGGCACGGCCCGGGGCCATGATCTAATCGAGCACCTCCGCGGTCGCGGAATTGGGCGCTCACAAGGGGGATTCCATGACGTTGCGCAGAAATGCCGTCAGGATCACGGCCGGCGCGCTCGCGGCCGGATTCGTGCTCGTCACCCTGGCATCGGGTACGGCAGGCGCCGACACCGTGATCCGCAAGCCCCAGTCGGTGGTCGGGCAGGTCGACGCGCCCGACAACAACGTGATCCGCAAGCCGCAGTAGGTCCGACCAAGGTCGGTGTGGTCAGCTCCGGACACACGTGTCCGATGTGGATGCCGCGGGTGATCGTGGTGGCTTCGTCCCGCGCGAGCCCCGTGCGGGTAAGACGGCGGACTCGAACGAGCCCGCCCCGCCACACTTCGTCCTGTCGGAGTTCCTGAGGTTCTCGATGATCTGCTGCACGGCCTTCTCGCCGTCACCGTTCACCGGGATCCCGCGGACCGACACCCGCACGTTCCACCGCCCGGCGACGGCGTGCACCGAGAGCCCGCCGCCGCTGGGCTCACTCGCCTTGCACGACTTGGTCCCGGGGTCGAGTGCGCCGCTGGTGCAGAGCATCGGCGTCAGCCGTTCGGACTCCTCCTGGCTCGCGTAGGCGACGAGCCCGAGGCTGAGGACCTCGCGGCCGTCCGAAACGGAGACCTTGCAGCTGTCGGCTACTTCGGAGACGACCTGCGAGACCACGAAGCCCTCGGTGATGACCGCGAGCGGCTCGGGCTTCAGCAGGCCGGGGCAGCCCGACTCGACCTTGGCGGCGAGGCCCGCGGGCACGTCGGTGCCGCAGGCGGCCGCGGTGGCGAGCACGAGTGCCACCACGGCGCTCGCGAACCTGGTTCTCATTTGTTGGCCCATGATGTTTCGGCACGTCCGGCGCCTGCAAGCAGCGCGCGGCGTGAAGTTCACATGTGGAGACCGGGCTGCGTCAGTCGCGTTTCGCGAGGAAGACGGTGTTGGTGGAGTTCCTGTCCTGCAGGGGGTTGGGGAAGCTGACGATCTCGGCTCGAACCGCGGTGAAGACAGTGGCGAGAGTGGCGGTGAACTCCTCGTCGGGCGGGTCGTTCGACCACAGCGCGAACACCCCGCCAGGACGCAGCAGGCCGGAGAGGCGCCGCAGTCCTTCTGGCTGGTAGAAGTCGGCGTTGGTCGGGTGCAGCAGGTGCCGTGGCGAGTGGTCGATGTCGACGATGATGGCGTCGTACTGCCTGCCGGGGGTGTCCGGATCGAAGCCCTGGCCGGAGCGGAGCATGGCGAAGAAGTCACCGTGGACCAACCGGCACCGCGGATCGGCCGTCAACGCCGTTCCTGCGGGGATGAGTCCCTGCTGGTGCCATTCGATCACTTCGCTGAGAGCGTCGACGACCAGCAGCGAGTCGACGTGCGGGTGCTCCAGCACGGTTTGTGCCGTGTAGCCGAGCCCGAGACCTCCCACCACCACCTGCAGGGGTTCGCGCGGCAGGTCCGCGAGAGCGAGCCGTGCCAGTTCGACCTCGGCGACGGTGAACAGGCTGGACATCAGGAACTCGTCGTTGAGCTTGATCTCGTGGATGTCCTCGCCGCTGCGGGGATCGCGCCGCCGGCGCAGGGTGAGCTCACCCAGCGGCGTCTGGCGCCAGTCGAGTTCCTGGAAACGTGCGCTCATGCGTTGGTCAGCTCCGTGGCGGTGGGAGACAGAGGACGGCTGAGGGGCTTTCAAGCCTAACTCGTTCGGGTGAGAAGTCTTACGGCGTCCGGTTCGTGATCAATACGCTACGGCCGCCGTTCCGGCCTCTCACAAGATCCGGATGTGAACACATTGGCCCACATCGCAAGGTCCTGCCGCGTGCTCGGCGTCGCAGCCGCACTCGTTCCGCTCGCGGTACCCGGTACGCCGGCGCTCGCGGACGCGCCTGCCACCGTAGTGTGCACGACGACGTCGGACTGGGCGTACTCGCCCGGTGTCGTACTGGTGCCGCGGCCGTTGCGCACGACCGTGAAGGACGAGTACACCTCGTGCACCGGCGTCGCCGGGGCTGTCGCCGTCACCGGGAGCAGCGAGTTCACCGTCGACCGCAGCGCCGGGTGCGTCGAACCGCTCGCCGCTGTGCCGGAGACCCGCGTCATCACCTGGGCGGACGGCACCACCAGCACGTTCTCCTACACCGTCACCGTGACCTCCGTGCCGGGCGCCGACGTGATCACCAAGATCGGCACCATCACCGGCGGCGTGTTCGCCGGGAGGTCCGCCCAGGCCGTGCAGGCGGCTCCGGCGACGGATCTGCTGCGGTGCCTGACGGAAGAAGGAATCACGCACCAGTCCTCAGCCGGCACATTCACCGTCCTTTGACCGCAATGCTGGCCATGAGCGGTGTGCCGCTCGACGAGGGCGCGAGGCTGTTGCGCCGGCATGCTCCTGAGCTGACGTGGCAGGACAGGTCGCCTTTCCTCGGCGCCGTTGCCGCGCCGGCGATCCCGTGGTTGCGCTTCGCCCACCGCGATCACCGGCGCGAGGAAGCCGTTGCCCTTCCGGCGAATCCTCCCCCACCGCGTGGCCTGGCGGTGAGCTTCGCACCCGAGGACGGCATCGGAGCGCACGCCTGGGCGGCCTCCTCGGGTCTGCGGTTGCTCGCCGCGGAGGCCGCTGCGGTGGCCACCGCGGCAGACAAGATCACTTCACTGGAGCTGTTCGCGCGAGCCGGGGCCGACACGCCCCGGACCTGGGTGGTGGAGAAGGAACTGCCCGCCGCCGCAACGGTTCCACTGGTCGTCCAGCGGCGGCAGAACAACCTCACCGGCAAGGGCACTCGCCTGGTCACGTCGCCGGAACAGCTGGACGAGGTGCTGTGCGAGTGGAGCGGTGAGGCGTTGCGGGTCTCGTCCCATGTGGACGGTGTGCCGGTCACCGTGAGCGGCTGCGTGACGCGGCAGGGCACGGTGGTGTCGGCGTTGTCCCATCAGCTGGTCGGGATTCCCGCGCTCACACCGTACTGGGGTGCGCACTGCGGCAACCAGCTCATCGCCGAGCACGATCTGCCCGCCGGGGCGGCGTCCCGGTGCCGCGAGGTGTGTGCCGCGGTGGGAGACCAGCTGGCTCGGCTGGGTTTCCTGGGTGCCTTCGGGCTCGACCTGCTGGTCACTCCCGACGCGGCCGTGTTGGCGATCGAGATCAACCCGCGGTTCCAGACCGTGGTGTCGCTGGTGCAGGCCCAGGAACGCGCCGCGGGCCTCCTGCCCACGCTCGGTACACACGTGCTCGCCTCGTTGCTGCCTTCTGTGGCCGTCGAGGAAGTCCGCACGGCCTGTCTGAAGCTGAGCCAGCTCGTCGTGACCGCCGATCGCACCGGTGTGGTGAGGGACGGCATCACCTCGGGCGTGCATCGGCTGGCGAACGGCAGGCCGCGGCGCTGCGGAGACGGCGATCTCGTGGCGTTGCGGCCCGGTGAGGCGTTGTTGTGGGCGCACGCCCATCCCGGCGATCCCGTGCGGCCGGGGGAGGAGCTCGTGCTGCTGCAACTGCCTGGTCACGCCGCGTCCGTGCGAGCGAACCCAGAACTCACCGCAGAGGCGCGCACGTGGATCCGGGCCGTGCGGCGCGCTCTGGTGATCGACGATGTCTGACCGGGCGGGATGGATCGACCTGCCGCCGGACCGCATGCGCGAGCTCGGTCACCAGGTGATCGACCTCGTCGTCGACCACCTCACGGGGCTGCGCGGGCAGCCGGTGCGGACCCTCGCGTCGGCGGACGAGCTGCGGCACGTGCTCGACGATCCCGTGCCGGAACAGCCGGGCGATCCCGGTGCTCTGGTGGAGTTCCTCACCCGCGAGGTCCTGCCGAGGTCGCTGCGGCTCGGCCACCCCGGCTGCCTGGCGTTCATCCCCAGCGCCAACAACTTCCTCGGCGTTCTCGGCGACCTGCTGGCCTCTGGCTTCAACGTCTCGCCCGGCGCGTGGCCCGTCGGCGCGGGCCCCGCCGCCGTGGAACTGGTCACGGCACGCTGGCTCGCCACCCTGCTCGGCCTGCCGCAGGACGCGGGAGGCCTGTTCACCCCTGGCGGCACGCTGGCCAACCTGACCGCGCTCGCCGCCGCCCGCGACGACCGCCTCGGCTCGGACGCGACCGGCGGAGTGCTCTACTGCTCGGACCAGACGCATCCCGCGGTGCTGCGCGCGTGCCACGTTCTGGGGCTGCGACAGGAGCAGGTGCGGATGCTGCCCGCGATGAGCCCGGACGTCGTGCGACAGGAGGTCCGCGCCGACCGCCGCGCCGGCCTTCGCCCGTTCCTCGTGCTGGCGAACGCGGGAACGACGGGAACCGGCGCGATCGACCCGTTGCCCGCGCTGGCGGCCCTGTGCCGCGAGGAACAGCTGTGGCTGCACGTGGACGGAGCGCACGGTGCCGCCGCGGCACTCACCGAACGCGGCCGGAAGGTGCTGCGCGGGCTGGACGAAGCCGACTCGATCGTGATCGACCCGCACAAGTGGCTGTTCCAGCCGTATGAGATCGGCTGTGTGCTGGTGCGCGATCCCGGTGTGCTGCATCGTGCGTTCACCATCGACAGGTTCCGCGCACATGCGGGCTATCTGGCCATCTCCCGTCCCGCCGAGACGGAAACGAACCTGTCCGACCACGGCGTGCAGTTCACGACCGAGGCCCGTGCGCTGAAACTGTGGTTGTCCCTCAAGGGTTTCGGCGTGGCGGCGTTCCGCGCGGCGATCGACCGCGGACTCGACCACGCGGAGCACGTCGCCGCGCAGATCGCGGACATCCCGGAGCTCGACCTCGTCGCAGGGCCGAGCCTCGGCATCGTGTGCCTGCGCTACCGGCAGGGCACCGACGACGTGCAGGCCGCAATCTGCCGTGAGATCAACGAAAGCGGCGACACACTCATCGCGACGACCACTGTGGACGGCGCGCTGGCGTTGCGGCTGTGCACGATCAACCCGCGCCTCACGCCGGCGGACCTGGACGGCGTGCTCGCCGCGATCGTGCACGCCGGGCGGTCGATCGGACGAGACTCCGCAGTGGACTCTCGGCCCGTCACGCTTTCCTGACCGGCTCTGCGGCGCGCACTGGCGCTGCTCGCCGAAGGCTCGGAGGTCGCCTGGACTGTCTGCCCCGACGCGGACGGCGTGCTGATGCTCGAACAGGTCACAGGTGACTGGACCGGCGTGCTCCGGGCGCTCCAGGTGCCACCCAACGCGGGGTTGACCGGCAAGGTGTTCCAGACCGGGCGCGCGGAGTGGGTCGACGACTACTTCGGCAGCCAGGAGATCACCCACGACTTCGATCGCCACATGGCCACCGAGAAGGTGTGGCGAGTGCTGGCGGGTCCCGCTGTTGCGCGACGGCAAACCGCACGGCGTCCTCGCCCTCGGCCCCCGGCAGGTCGGAACGTTCGGCGACCGCGAGATCGAACACGCCTCGGCGATCGCGGCCAGGGCCGCGCTGGCGGTGTCGGTCGCCGAACGCGCCCGCCTGAGCCGGGAGATCGCGGTCCACGAGGAACGCCGGCGGATGGCGGTGCGCCGGACCGTCCACACCGGACACGGCGTGCGGGTGGACGAGGTGGCGGTGGCTCCGCCTGGCACGTTGCCGCGCAGCTCCAGCGGCAAACTGCTGCGCGCGTGGTGCCGGGACGCCTACACGGCGGGTGCACCCGGCTGAAGATCGCGTCCTGTCGATCACGAGACTCAGGCCACGAGGCCGTGACGGAAGGCGTAGACGACGGCCTGCACGCGATCACGCAGGTCGAGCTTGGTGAGAATGCGCGAGACATAGGTCTTGACGGTCTCGTGGCTGATCACCAGTGCCGCGGCGATCTCGCCGTTCGACAGGCCTTCCGCGATGAGGCGCAACACCTCCAGTTCCCGCGCGGTCAACGGAACGTCGTCCGGGCCACCCCCGGCGGGCCGGATGCGTTCGGCGTACCGGCCGACCAGCTGCCGGGTCACCTCGGGCGCCAGCAACGCCGCGCCGGACGCGACCGTTCGGATGCCGTGCAGCAGCTGGGCGGGCGGAGCGTCCTTGAGCAGGAACCCGCTGGCGCCCGCTCGCAACGCCTCGTACACGTACTCGTCGAGGTTGAACGTCGTCACCACGAGCACCTTGGCCGGACGCGCCACACCGGCACCCGCCAGCAGGCGGGTCGCCTCGATGCCGTCCAGCACCGGCATGCGGACGTCCATCACCACCACGTCCGGGTTCAGCTGCCCGGCGAGGTCGACCGCGGCACGTCCGTCGCCGCATTCGCCGACCACCTCGAGGTCGGGCTGGGCGTCGATGATCGTCCCGAAACCCGTGCGGATCAACGCCTGGTCGTCGCAGACCAGCACCCGGATCACGAGGGACTTCCCGCCGGGATGCGAGCGCGCACGACGAAGCCGTCGTCCCGCCTGCCCGCACTGAACTCGCCGCCGAGCGCGCTGACCCGTTCGCGCAGACCGGCGAGACCCCGTCCGCTGCCACCGGGGGAGACGGACGAACCTGCGCCGTCGGTTCCCACTTCCACCACGATCTCGCTTTCGCCGTGCCGCACGTGCACCGTGGTGCGGCTGCCGTGCGCGTATTTGAGTGCGTTCGTCAACGCCTCCTGCACCACCCGGTATGCCACCACTCTCGCGCTGCCCGTCGGTGGCGCACCCTCCTCGGTGAACTCCACCGGCTGGCCGGCCTTCCTGGTCTGCTCCACCAGCGCGCTCAGCTCGCCGACGGACGGCGTGCGCGGATCGGCGTCGTGGTCCGGGTTCAGCAGGTCCAGCAGCTGCCGCAGGTCCGCGATGGACCTGCGGCCGGTGTCGGTGATCGCGGTCAGCGTCTGGTCCAGGCGCTCGGGAGCCGCGGTCAGATACCGCGCCGCCTCGGCCTGCACCACCATCGCCGTCACGTGGTGGGTCACGACGTCGTGCAACTCCCGGGCGATGCGGGTCCGTTCCGCCTGACGGGTCGCCTCGGCCACGTGGCGGCGGCGCTCCTCCTCCGCGGCCTTGTTGAGGCGCAGCCACGCCCCGATCGCCCACGCCGCGGCCAGCGCCAGGTAGAACGTGACGAACCCGGTCACGCCCTCGGCCGACCCCTGCCGATCGAGCGCGAAGGCGAGCGGCACGTACGCCGCGGAGGCCAGCACCGCGGTGGTGCGGCGGTGGTGGTTCAGGTGCAGGCCCGTGCTCAGCAGCGCGATGGGCAGTGCGGTGCCCGCGACCGCGTGGTAGCCGAGGAGCTGGTCGGCCGCGAACCCTGCGGACACCAGTGCGAGGCAGACGATCGGCCACCGCCTGCGCACCACCAGTGGCAGGCATTCCAGCGCGATCACGGCGATGGCGAGTGCGTCCAGCGGCCGGCCCGGCAGGTCGCCCAGCTGCGTTCCGCGGTTCTGCAGCGCCGGTGTCAGCGAGGCCAGCACGAGTGCGACCGCTGTCGGAGCGTCCCGGACCGTGACATCCCAGCGGCGCCACAGATCCGGGACTTGCCGGAGGCTGATCACCCGGCGAGCGTAGCGGCAGGGCGGCGGCGCCGAGGCACGATGGTGCCCCTCCGCTTGGCCAGCCACAGGAACACGACCGTGACCACCACACCCGCCAGCACCGAGTACGCGCTCGCCTCCGGGCCGAACTCGCCGCCGCTGAGCAGCAGTGGACCGGACGTCACACCGTCCAGCAAGCCCTGCGGAGCGTCCTTTCCGGACACGCTCGCGCTGAAGATGCCGCCCTGGGCGAAGTTCCAGCCGAAGTGCACCCCGATGGGCACCCACAGGTTGCGCGTGGCGGCGTAAGCGGCGGCCAGCATGAAGCCCGCCTCGACCGCGATGGCGATCGAGGTCCACAGCGTGGCGTTCGGGTTGAACAGGTGCGCCGCACCGAACAACCAGCCCGTGAGCGCGAGTGAAACCCACGTGCCGAGGCGTTGTTCGACGATGCGGAACAGGATGCCGCGGAAGATCAGCTCCTCCACCACGACGGCCGCGGCCATGAAGCCGAACAACGCCGAAGCGCCCGCGAGCGAACCCGGGCCCCGTACCTCGTAGCCGCCGAGCAGAGCGATGTTCACGATGACCGCACCGAACATGCCGAGGCCGATCAGCAGTCCCCGCCCGAACGCGGCGCCCGCTCCCTCGACCGCCACCTCGACCGGCGTCCTGCGTTCGGTCCTCCGCACCACCCACGCGTACACGAACAGCGAAAACGCCGCCGTCGCCAGACCGAGCAACAGGGTGAGGGGCACGTTCCACCGCACCGCGCCGACGAGCGCGCTGCCGCCGAACGAGACCAGCCCCACCGCTACGAGCTGCCACAACAGTCGCATGACCTGTCCTTCGTGAGATGTCCGTTGCTGTTGCCGGGAACGCTATGGATTCAGCGGTCCGGAATCGTCACCGCGCGGTGGACATCTGCGGGTAGCTCTCACGGGGGACGAACAGCGGTTCCGGTCTCCGCGCGGATGCGCGCCTCAGTGTCCGAAGTGGACAGTGACCGGCGGATGATCCGCGCGTCATCGGCGCCGGAGACGAGCTCGTGCTCGCTCACGAACGCGAGCGCCTGCACCGGCCCGGTGTGCATTCGGTGGAGATCAGCAGGCCGCCGTCGGGGACGAACTCGACGGCGCCCGCGATCCACGGACCTCCGGAGAACTCAGCAGCCTCGGTCCAGCAGCCGGCGGACCAGGTCCAGCAGGTCGGCCTCCGCGTACGGCTTGGCGAGCAGGACAGCCGCGTCGTCCAGTTTTTCCTCGGTCGTGTAGCCGGACACGTACAGCACAGGCAGACCGGGCCGGATCCGCTGCACCGTGGCCGCGAGCTCGGGTCCGCCCATCTTCGGCATCACGACATCGGTCACGATGAGGTCGATGTCGTCGTGGGTGTCGACGTGCTTCAGCGCCTGCAGCCCGTCGCGCGCCTCGATCACCGCGTACCCGGACCGTTCCAGCAGGCGGCGCGTCACGGCGCGAACCTGGCTGTCGTCCTCCACCAGCAGGATGGTTTCCGAGCCAGAGTGAGGTGATTTCCGGGGCGTGGCGCGGGGGAGCGGTGCGGTGGACGTCTGCGCTCGGGGCAGGTACACGGAGACCGTCGTGCCCGCGCCGGGCGAGCTCGTCAGGTGGATCTGGCCGCCGCTCTGCTGCACGATGCCGAACACCGTGGCCAGGCCGAGGCCGGTGCCCTTGCCCGCGGGTTTGGTGGTGAAGTACGGCTCGAAGATCTGAGCCTGGACCGACTCGTCCATGCCGGTGCCGGTATCGCTCACGACGAGCGCGACGTAGTGGCCGGGGCGCACGCCGACGATGCGGCCCGCGTGGCAGGCGTCGAGGAACACGTCGTCCGTCCCGACGTGGAGCACGCCGCCGTCCGGCATCGCGTCACGGGCGTTCGCGGCCAGGTTGAACAGGATCTGCTCGAGCTGTCCGGCGTCCGCCCAGACGTGCGACACGTGTTCGGGCAGGTCCAGAGTCAGCTCCACGTCCTCACCGATCAGGGTGGTCAGCATGGCCCGCACCTTCGTGATCGCCGCGTTGAGGTCCACCCGCTCGGGGTTCAGGACCTGCTGGCGCGTGAACGCGAGCAGCTGGTGGGTCAGGTTCGCCGCGCGCTCACCGGCGTGCCGGATGTCCTCGATCTCCGGCCGCCGTGGATCATCCGGAGAACTGCGCCGCAGGAACGCCTCGCTGTTGCCGTTGATGACGGTCAGGATGTTGTTGAAGTCGTGGGCGATGCCACCGGTGAGGCGGCCGATCGCCTCCATCTTCTGCGCGTGCCGCAGCCTGGTCTCCAGCCGCTCGCGTTCGGCGATCTCGTCGACCAGTGCCGCGGTGCGCTCCCGCACCCTGTCCTCCAGCTCGGCGTGGGCCAGCTCCAGCGATCGCCGGGCCTGTTCGGCTTCGGCGAGGGCCTGCCGTTCCCGCTCGAGCATCCTGATGCCGCGCAACGCGCCGGCGAGCTGCTGCTGGATCGCTTCGTAGACCCAGCCCGGCATCGGGCCCACCTCGAACAGCACGAACCCCAGCTGCTCCTCGAGTCCGAAGAGCGCGGCGGCCACGAAGCTGCCCGGCTCCGGCCGGTCGATCCGGTGGGGCGTGAGCCGCGTGGACCGGAACGACAGCGCCGTGCGGTCCTGCCGCAGTTCACCGTTCTCGTACGACATCAGCGGGCGCGACCACTCACGGGTCGACTCGTACGTCATCACGTGGCAGCCGGGGATGCCCAGCCTGGGGAGTTCGGCCACCAGTGCGCCGGTGAGCTCGGCGACGTCCCGCGAGACGATCAGCCGCTGGCCGGCCTCGCGCACGGTTTGGTCCTGCCGTTCGTGCAGGAGGTGCTCGAACGTCCGTTCCCGCTCGACCACGTCGGACACCATCAGCTGCACCCGCAGC
Source organism: Lentzea atacamensis (assembly GCF_003269295.1). Taxonomy (GTDB): domain Bacteria; phylum Actinomycetota; class Actinomycetes; order Mycobacteriales; family Pseudonocardiaceae; genus Lentzea; species Lentzea atacamensis. The sequence goes on from NZ_QLTT01000003.1 coordinate 752,435, forward strand.
CACAGGTCCTCGATCGCGCCCGCGTCCGTGCCGCGCTCGAGTGCGAACCGGCGCAGGTAGAACAACGGCGCCCACCACGACTGGGCCGCGCATCCGGCGCGTGCGCTGTCGCGGAGATGCTCCGCGAACAACTCGAGGAAGTCCCCGCCGCTGCCTCCTGGCCGGCCGGCGTCGAGGAACAGGCCGGTCAGGCGTTCGGCCCAGCCGTCCGGTAGCACGGCCGACTTCGGACCGAGTCCCTGCCGCAGGTTCGCGGCGACGGCCTCCGCGGTGTCGTGCTCCGGCACGTCGAGATTCCCGTGCGCGGGGGCCGAGCCGCCGTTTCCGGAGGGAATGCAGCCGCAGGAGCGACGGACGACGAGCTCGGTGGGAATGATCTCCAGAGCGGGCACCGGCTCACCGCGGACCAACGCGCTCGCGAGGTCGGCGGCCCGGCGTCCCATCTCGTAGAACGGGGCGCGCACCGTCGTCAGAGCCGGCGTTCCCGCGTCGATGTTGACGCGGCGGTGCACGCCTCCCGAGGACTGCCGTGCGGAAGCCTGGTAGCCGAGATCGTTCGAGCGGATGCACGTGTGGTTGTCGTACCCGACGACGGCAACGTCTTCCGGCGTGCCCAGCCCCGCCTCCTGCACGGCGGTCACGACCCCCAGCGCGAACTCGTCGTTGGCGGCGGCGAAGGCGTCCGGCGGTGCCGCGGCCCCGTCGAGGATCTTGGCGACCGCGTCCGCCGCGGCGGCGGGATCCCAGGACGGTGCCGGCGTGGTCACCAGCTCCGGCTCGACCTGCAGGCCGTGGCGTGTGAGCGCGTCCACGTAGCCCTGGTAGCGGTCCTGGGCGCCGGCGTGTGCCAGCGGGCCGCGGACGAAGCCGATCCGCTGATGGCCGTGCACCTCGATCAGGTGGCTGACCGCCTGGTCCATGCCGCGACGGTTGTCCATCAGCACCGTCGGCCAGTCCGCCAGGTGTGCCTCGACGCTGACGATGGGGATCGGCGCGTAGCGGCCGGCGAACTCGCGCATCGCCTCCTCGCTGATCTGCTGGCTGATTCGCGTCGTCCAGATGACGAGAGCGTCGATCCGGTCGGGCGCGATCAGGTCGTAGACCGCGTTCGCCTGCCGTTTGTGGTGGTCCGGGTGGGCCAGCTCGGTGCCCGTGAAGCAGATGAGATCGCAGCCGTTGGCGGCGGCGCCGTCGCTGACGCCCTGCCACTGCTCACCGGTGAGCTCGATGAGCGGGCCTGCCGTGATCATGCCGATGGTGGGCCGCACTGTCTCGCTGTCTCCCGCGAACCTCTCACACCCGGCTGTCGTGCAGCCGGAGCCAGCGTCAGATGGTACGCGCGGTGTGGAACACGCGACACCCCGTCACGATCAGTCCGGCCACTCCCAGCTGATGCCGATCACACCGGAGTTCATGCCGCTTGTCGCGACGTGCACCGCGTGGTGGGCGTTGAGCATCAGTTCTTTCACCCGATGCCGGTCCACGTACAGATCGGTGCGGAAGTAGTCGTGCACCCGTGAAGGCAGCGCGTCCGGGTGAAACCGCACCTCCATCAGGCAGGTGCCCTCCGGCCGGCGAAAAGCGTGCGCGAAGTCGCTTTCGGACTCGGAGGTCGTGGCGTCGTGCAGCTCGTACTCCCACACCCACGTCTCGCCGGACTGGAGCCGTTGCCCGAAGAGCAGTTCAGCGGCCAACGCTCGTCCTTCCCGGTGGCGCAGCAGTCGCCCGACCGCACAGTTGCGCACCGGCACGACGCGGACACGATCGATCGCACAGCCCGGTGCGCCGAAGTAACGCACCACAGTTCTGTCGACGTCGTCCCGCCGGGCGCGGGCGAGGCTGCGGACGGTGACGCGCGACGGGCTGCGGTGCGCGTCCACGGTCACCGCGTGCTCGGAGGTGATCACCTCGAGATTCCAGTCCCGCGCACCGGGGAGCATGTCGAGCAGTTCGCCCATCGGGCCGTGGTACTCGTCCACGCCCTGCTGTGGCCGGAACGGCGTCAGGTGGTGAGTGGCCAGCAGACCCGTCAACGCGTTGCGGGGCAGGCCGAGGATCTCCTCCAGCACGGCGACGGCGCGCAACGAGTTGGGCCGCTGGGGCCGCGCGCGGCCGTGCTGCCAGTCGCTGAGACTGGCCAGCCCGATCTGGATCCCTCGCTCTGCCAGCCGCGACCGCAACCGGTCGAGCGGCAGCCCGCGCTCGCGGATCGCGGTGCGCAACACGAGATGAAACGGTCCGGTCATCGTGCTCCTCGCCGGTCCACCTTACGGCGGTGCGCGACAAGAGGTCCAGACCATCGCCGTGGCGGCGGCGCATCATATTCAGAAGCGCCGCAGGCGGTTAGCCCATTTGCAGCACCGAAGTTTCGGACTTAGATCCGGCCGTTTCGTCCGTTGGACCCTTCAGGGAATTCTCCTTCGACCCATCGAACGTGAGGTTCCCATGCGCGGACTGGTCAAGGGCATGCTGGCGGCGGCCGCCGTCCTGATCCTGACGGGATCGGCGGTCGTGCCGGCGACAGCACAGGAACAGCCCGATCCGTTGACCCCGACCATCATCGGTGGCGTCGATGCCACCGAGAACTACGGCTTCATCGCCTCGATGCAGGGCAACTCCGGCGGACACTTCTGCGGCGGCGCCCTGATCCGGCCCACCTGGGTGCTGACGGCCAAGCACTGCATGGCCGGCGAGGTCCCGAGCGGGGTGCAGATCAGGATCGGCAGTAACAACCGCAACTCCGGCGGCACGGTGGCCAGGGTCAGGCGCTGGGTGGACCACAGCAACGCGGACACCTCGCTCGTCGAGTTGACGGCGCCGGTCACACACCAGCCGATCTCCATCGCACCGGTCGTCGCGCCCGGTTCGACGGTGCGGCTGCTCGGCTGGGGCGCCACGACGTGCAATCCCGGCGGCGGTTGCGGCGGCGCGCCCACCAACCTCAGGCAGGTCGACGTGCCCGTGCTGCCCGACAGTGCCTGCGGCACCGGGCAATGGGTGATCTGCCTGGACAACAAGGACGGCAAGAGCGCCTGTTACGGCGACTCGGGAGGCCCGCTCCTGGTGGGCACACCCGGCAACTGGAGGCTCGGTGGTGACACGTCCGGTGGTCCCGCTGTCTGCGGCACCGCGCGCTTCTACTACGCGGAACTCCAGGGCAGCGTGAACACGTGGATCAACAGCGTCGCCGGCCCTGACGGTCCTCCTCCTGGCAACAACCTCGCACTGAACAAGCCCGCCACGGGTTCGGCCGCCTGCAACGCGAACGAAGGCGCCGCGAAGGCCGTGAACGGCAGCGTCTCCGGTGGCACCACCGACAAGTGGTGCTCGACGGCCGGGACGAAGTCGCTGCAGGTCGACCTCGGCTCCGGCCATGCGCTGAAGAAGCTGGTGGTCAAGCACGCTGGCGCCGGCGGTGAGTCCGCGACGTTCAACACCAGGGACTTCGATCTGGCCGTGTCGCCCGACGGCAGCACCTGGACCACGGTGACGACGGTGCGCGGCAACGCGAGCGGCACCACCGAGCACGCGATCGGCAACAGCGCCAGGCACATCCGTCTCACGGTGGTCACCGGTGCGCAGTCCGGCGGGAACGTTGCCCGCATCTACGAGTTCGAGGCGTACGCGTAGCCGAGGGGCAAGCGTGTCCACCTGATGAACACCGTTGACGAAGACGTCCAGCCGCACCGATCTTGGCTGCATGACTCAGATCGGAGTGTTGGTCGGAAATCCGCGCCCGGCCTCGCGCACGTGGCATGCCGCGCTCGCGCTGCGCGATGCCGTGCGACGGGTGCTCAGTCTCGGTGTCTCCGGCGCGGGTCCGCTCGTCGACGCGGCGGACCTCGCTCAGGAGGTGTTCGCGCCGGGGGCGGAGAAGGTCCGTGCGGCACTCGCTGAGCTGGCAAAGGCCGACGTGCTCGTCATCGCGACGCCGACGTACAAGGCGACGTACACGGGACTGCTCAAGGCCGTGCTGGATCAGGCACCAGCGGGCTGGTTGCGCGGCAAGGTCGTGGTGCCGTTGCAGGTCGCCGCGTCCGACCGCCACGCTCTCGCGGTCGAGCTGCACCTGCGGCCGTTGCTCGTGGAGCTGGGTGGACGTGTTGCAGGACAAGGGATCTTTCTCAACGAGTCGGAACTCGCGAGCACGCCGGAGGAGTTGACCAGCGCCCTCGTGGAGCGGCTCGACGCCGGTGCGTTGAACGCACTCGTCTCGGCGCCGGAGCTCGTGTCGTGAGCACGGTGTCCGAACAACTTCGCACAGCGCTGCGCGGCCATCCGCAGGCGGTCACCATCGTCACCGCGGCGAGCGCGGGCGGGCCTGTCGGAGTGACGGTCAGCTCGTTCGGCTCGGCGAGCCTGCACCCACCTCTGATCGTGGTCTGGATCGGCGAACGCGCGTCCGCGTGGCCAGTGCTGCGCACGGCTCCGTTGTTCGCCGTGCACCTGTTGGGTGCCGAGCAGGCCGAGCTCGCAGACCTGTTCGCCCGCACCGGCGCCGATCGCTTCGGGCCGGACACGGCGTGGGCGCCGGACAGCGACGGCGTGCCCCATCTGCTCGACGCGCCGATCCGGTTGCGCTGCCGTGCTGTTCGCCGGATCGCGGTCGGCGACCACGTCGGGCTCGTCGGCGAACCGGTCGAGATCCAGCACGCCTGCCACGCGAACCCGGCCACGCCACTCGTCCGCCACCAGGGCCGCTACACCTCGGTCGGCTGATCTCAGCCCTGTAGTCACTTTCTGTAGCGACGCGCTCACCAGCCGAGATGTGGGCATGAACACTCGCCTGTGACGTTCTCGTGTTCATTTCGTAATATGGCCCGCCGTGTGACCATGCCCCGTCCCCGACGCAAGGTGTTCCCGAATGCCGGGCCGACATAGAACGAAGCAGACACCCAGCCGGAAGCTGCCCATCGCAGTCGCCGCCACCCTCACCCTGGGTCTGGTCGTGACCTTCTGGGTCGTCCGCACTTCCGACCAGCCGATCGATCCCACCGGAGCGGCCGCCCAGCTGGCCGCCTCGTCGACCCCCGTCAGCCGGGACCTGCCGCCTGTCACGACCTCGACCACCGCGCCGCCGTCCTCGCAACCTCCGACGACCACGACGACGACCGCGCCTCCGGTGACCACGACCCCACCGAAGATCGCCACACCGCCGCCCGCGCCGCCCTGTCCGACCGTCCTGGACGGAGTCAAACCGCATGTGGCGCAAGTGGGTCACCACCTCGCGGGCAAGTTCGGCGTCAACGACATCGGGGGCGCCGCCGGCCGTGGCGGCTCCGGCGACCATCCCGCCGGCCTGGCGCTGGACTTCATGGTCGACACCGCCACTGGCAACGCTCTGGCCGACCACGTGCTGGCCAACCGCCGGGCGTTCGGCGTCACCTACGTGATCTGGCGCCAGCGCTACAACGACGGCAGTGGCTGGTCGGCGATGGAGGACCGGGGTAGTCCCACGGCCAATCACATGGACCACGTGCACGTGTCGTTCCAGGCGAGCGCGACCGTCAAGGTCACCTGCTGACAATTCGTCTGCGGAGATCATTCGTTGTTGTCACCCGATCGGTCTAGTTACGTAGCCGGTCTGGACGACGACTTCATGGATGCGAGCTTCGACCGCTCAATCCTGGAGGTCATTTCCGAATGAGACGTCTCCGAAGACTCTGGCTGTTACCGGTGGGCGCGGCGCTGTCGCTCGTGACCACTGGTGTCAGCCAGGCCAACCCATTTCCGAACAACTACGACAGTGCGGTGGCGGACAGCTCGCTGCACACCTTCTGCACCACTTCCGGATTCACCACCGACCGCACCGTCGCCACTTACGCGATGTCGGTCCTCGACCTCACCACCGACATGACGGATTCCGATCTGGGCGGTTGTTCGAGTTTCTCGACCGACGTGTGGTGGTGGCAACAGGATCTGCCCGGCACCTTGCGCGGTGAACGTTCCTGCTTCTCGCACAGCAGTCCTGGGGTGTGCGACTCGTCCGACGTCAAGCTCGACTACGGGCAGCTCGACATCGGCGACAACGACTGGGAAGACCGCCGCAAGACCTCCGTGCACGAACTGGGGCACAGCGTCGGACTCGGCCACGACACGATCAGCGCCATGATCTCCGGCGAGGTTCCCAGCACCGCACTGCAGTGGCGCCGGTACAGCGCCCACGACATCGCCCACCTCAACGCCCAGTACTGAGAGGAGCCTGACATGCGACGATCCATCATCGTGACCGTGATCGCGGCAGGCAGCCTCCTGCTGACGGCGTGCGGCACCACCACCAACCCGTCCGCCGGCGCTCCGGAAGGCGGCTCGGCCGAGGCCTTCGCCGCCCAGCTGGGCCGCGACTACCACGCGGACTACGACCCCCTGGCTTCACCGCGCCGGGCACTCGACCTCAGCGACCTGATCGTGCGCGGCACCGTCGAGGAAGTGTTCGACGGCATTTCCACCACCTTCCCGGACAAGCAGAGCACCGAACGGGCCCAGGGTTCCCACGTCACATTCCGGGTCTCGGTCGCAGAAGTCCTGTCCGGTCCCGCCGACGCGGTCAAGGACCGCACCGTGTACGTCCAGGTGTCGAAGAGCCGCTCCATCCCGACCGGGGATCTGGCGAAAGCGAACCCCAGGGCGCAGGCGGTGCTCATCCTGGACGACATCACCGACTGGAAACCCGCGCCGAACGCAACCGTGAATCGTCCGGATCGGATTCCGGACGGCGTTCCACTCTACTTCGCGTTCACCGACGGCCTGTGGATGCAGGGCGCGAATGACAAAGCGATGGTGAGCAGCACCGCCCACCGCGAGGATTTCGCGCCTGCGTGGGGCAAGCCGAACACGCTCGATGATCTCGTGACGGCCATCAAGAGGGCCAAGTAGATTCGTGGTGGGGCGTTTCCGGATTCATCGGAACAGCCCCATCACGGTTCCTCGTCGTCATCGGACGGGTGCTCGTAGGCGAGTTCGAGCGGCTCGCCCCGGAACACCCACTGCGTCAGCGTCGCTCGACTCTCCGGCTGCCTCCGGCGCGACGAACACACAGACGTTGGACGTGCCTTTCCTCTCCGCATTCCTGGACCCTGCATCGAGACGACACGATGGTTGATGACAGCTGCGAACAGGTGAGCACTTGGTTGGAGCGGGTTCGTGAGTCCGACGCGGGATTGGTCCCTGGATCAGGGTCCGGGCCGGACCGCGAGCCCAGGTGCACCAGACGCCTTGAAGTTCGCCCACGCCGCAGGATCGCCGGTGTGGTAGACGATCGCCTTCTGGCTGCCGGTGAAGACGTCGGCCTCCTGCCTGGGCGGTGTCGAGCCCAGGTAGACCGCGGTCAGTGCCGGATTGCCGCGGACCGCGCCCGGCCCGAGCCGGGTGACGCCCGGTATGACCACGGTGGTCAGCTTCGCGTTGTTGGTGATGGCGTTGTGCCAGACCGTGGACAGCCGAGGGGCGTGGACCCAGCGCAGGTTCGAGAAGCCCGTGACCGCGTTCTTGTCGATCTCGGTGAGGGCTGGCAGGCGCAGCCCGATGAGCTTGTTGTTCAGGTCGAAGCAGTTGATGCCCAGGTACTCCAGCTTGGGCAGGTTGACCGACACCAGCTCGTGGCTGTCGTTCAACGCGTTGCGACCGAGCCGTCGCAGCGCGGGCGCGGTGAAGTACTGGAGACGGGAGGCGTCGTCGAACGCGAAGTCGTCGACTTCGGTGGCGTTCGGCAAGTTCACCTTGACCAGGTACTGGTTGCGGCGGAAGGCGTCGTGGGCGATCGTGCCGGCGTTGGGCAGGTACAGGACGCTCAGCTTGGCGTACGGGGCGTGCCCGAAGGCCATGACGCCGATCGACCGGGCGCCGCGCAGCCGCACCTCGCCGAAGTTGTGGTTGCTGAACGCACCGTCGGGCACCGCGTCCAGGTCGTCGAGGACGAGCTGCTTGACCCAGGTGTCCCACCAGCCGTTGTGCCAGAGGTAGGGGGATTTGCCGCCCCGGGCTTGCTGGCCCGCGCACGGCAACCCGGATGCGGGGGTGCATTCTCGTCCACCCTGAATGCTGCGGAGGTTGTACACGTGGAGCCGGCTGAGGTTGCCCAGGCCGAGATCGCGGTGCACGCCCTGCAGCGCGGCGAGGTCGCCGTCGGAGAGCGCCGTGCCGCCGGTGAGGTACAGCGCGATCCCGGTCGCCTTGGCAAGTTCCGGTTTGCGTTCGGCCAGGCGGGCCTTGAGGGCGTTGGTGGTGACGTCGTACTGGAACGCCAGGGTCCCCTCGGCCAGTTGGTGGTCACCGGGTTTGCTGACCTGATAGCGGTAGCCGTCGTTGCGGCGCAGATCGGGGTCGTTGGCGAACACCGGGTCCGGTCCGGGATCGGCGGCCGGATCCTCGGGCAGCGTGCCGTCGGAGTACGGCAGGCTCGCTCGAACGGATCGTCGTTCCGTACTTGGCGTGGTGGACGTCGTGGAGACCTGCGCCGACGTGATCGTCGTGCCTGGTGGGCGTGACACAGTGACATCGGCGGCGGCCGGCGGCTCGGAGGAGTCTCCGCTCGAAACGAGGACGACCGCTCCGGCGCCCGAGACGGCCAGGACGATACCGACGACGGCAAGGATCGTTTTTCGTTTCGTGTCGGTGTTCATGCCACTGCCTCGGAGTCAGAGCGGATGGTCTGCCCGATACCGCCGAACGGACGTGGTGCCGGTCCTGATCACACTGGAGTGTGAACGCTAACACGGAGCCTCGGCGCCGACCGCCGCGTACCGAGTCGGCGCTGATTTGTGCGAGTGATGCGCATTCTCGTTGCCGCACGAGCTCGCGGTCGTTGTTCAACAGGTAGGGATCTTGCGGAACGGGGGCATGATGACGAGTACGGAATTCGGTGGTGTGTCGGCTGATGGTGTGTTGCGCACGCACCAGCAGGGCGGCGCGTTGGTGGTGGAGATGTCTGGAGACGTCGACGTGGCCACGGTCAATCCGATAGCGAACGAGCTGATTGGCCTGGTTGCCCGTCGTCCGCGCGCAGTTGTCGTCGACCTGCAGGCTGTCACGCATCTCGGCTCGATCGGCGTCACCCTGCTGCTCGACGTCCAGCAATACGCTGACGAGTTGTGCATCCCTTTCGCGACGACGGCGGCGAACCGGGCAGTGCTCAGGCCGTTGCGGCTTGTGGGCGCTGACCGCGTGTTGCGGCCGCATGCGACGCTGCCGGGTGCGGTGTCCGCGGTGCACGGCTGAACAGAACCCTCGCAGCGGGGTTGACGGTCCACAGTGGCCGATCACGCCGTGCCACAGACCCTGCCCATGCGGATGAGTGAGCACGTGCGACGATCCAGGTCGTGGAGGCGGAGATCGTTTCACGTGCGGTGGCCGCGGCGACAACACTGGCCGGAGAGCTGCATCTGCGGGTCGACCACGCTGCAGTGATTCACAATTCGAACAAGCTCGCCCTACGCCTGTTGCCGTGTGGCGTCTTCGCCCGCGTAGCACCGGTGGGGCAAGAGGTAGCCGCGCTCGAGGTCGAACTCGCTCTACGACTCGCTGAAACCGCGTGCCCCGTCACACCGCTGGAGCCCCAGGTTGAGCCGCGGGTCTACGAACGCGACGGCTTCGCGGTGACCCTCTGGACTTACTACGAGGTCGTGTCTCCTGATCCGGGCTTCCCGGGCGCATACGCGGAGGCGCTCCAACGCCTGCACACCGGCATGCGAAGCGTCGAGATCGCAACCCCGCACTTCCTGGACCGCGTCGCAGAGGCTGAACGGTTGGTCACGCACCGAGACGAAACCCCCGCGCTCACGGAGGCCGACCGGCACCTCCTCCTGGGCACGCTGCAAAGCGCTCGTGAACGGATCCACAGTCGCGGTGTTCCGGAGCAGCTGCTGCACGGCGAACCGCATCCTGGCAACGTCCTCAACACCCGTGACGGCCTGCTGTTCATCGACTTGGAGACGTGTTGCCGTGGCCCCGTCGAGTTTGACGTGGCGCATGTGCCGGAGGAGGTCAGCGCGCGTTATCCGGATGTCGATCAAGTTCTGCTCGCGGAGTGCCGGCGGCTGGTGCTTGCGATGGTCGCCGCCTGGCGTTGGGACATCCGTGATGAGTTCCCGGACGGGCATCAGCACGGCCGAGACATCCTGTCCTTGCTCCGCCAGGGTCCGCCGTGGCCCGCACTCGGTGCTCTCGTCGCCGAGTGAGTCAGTTCGCGCGACGACGGCGGGCGAGGCGGAAGCCGCGGTACAGCAGGATCGGCCCGGCGGCCAGCCCGGCCACGGCCCCGATGGCGGGCGCGATCATGCCCCACACCGCCCAGCCCGGATCGTTGTACGCACCGGGAGGGCGACGCGTTCGGGATCGGCGGGGTCGTGGACAACCGTGATCCGGTCACCCGGCCTGGTCGTGGGGGCGGCGTCGCCCAGCGGGATCTGGTGGCTCGCATCCCTGCTGACAGGAGCGTGAAGGCGATGATCAGGTCGAGGGCCCGATGTTCGGTGCCGCTCCGACGGACAAGCACAGCTCCCTGAGGGATGGACGATCAACGGTCGTGGCAGTCTGGCATCGTCCTGCGGTTCCATCAACCGGTTATCGAGGTGTCGTCACCCGAACATCGTCCATCGCCCTTCGGAGACGACCTCGACGGAGCCGTCGACGACCTTGATGGCTGTCTGTTCGTCGATGGCGTAGGCAGGGACGCCGATGCCGGCGGCCCACCGCTCTGCGTCGGCCAGGGTGTTCGTGGGAAAGGCGTCCAGATGCGGGAAGATCGCGAAGTCGACGACTCCCAGGGTGCGGTCGTCCGGCGCAGAATGCCATTCGACGAAGTACTCACCGATCCTGGGCGTCATCACCATGCTTCCGGCACTCACACCCACCCAGACCGTGTCTGGCAGCGACGGCAGCAGATCTGCCAGCCCGGACTCGCGCATCCAGTGGCACAGGTACGTCGCGTCGCCACCGTCGACCAGGAGCACGTCCGCGTCCCGGACCCAGGGGACCCATCGCTGCGCGCCGATGGTGGGCAGTGCGGTGAGCTCGAGGACGCCGAGCGATGCCCAGCCCAGGCCGGAGAAATGCCGCCACACCGGCTTGGCAGCTACGAACTCCTGCACCGATGCCGGACCGCACATCGGGTGACCCCACTGGGCTGTCGGGACGCAGAGGGCGTGGCACTCGGAGATCGGCTTGCCGAGAAGCTGCACGAGCGCCGTGTGGATGCTCGGGTTCGTGACGCCGCCTGACGTGAGCAAGAGCTTCACAGCTGCCTCCAAATCGTGCGCGAAAGGTGGATGTGTCTGCAGACTGCGGCCCGAGCTGGGACTCATCGCAGTTCGCGCATCCTGTTGGGAGGTTCTTCAGGTTGCCAGGCGCGATCGTCTTCTGCGCCGACCGTCCTCGGCTTCGACTGGCGTCACGGCACGACTGGAACTGCAACTCGGACCTCGGCTCCACCACCCCGCAGAGATCGCGACCGCATCGTCGCGAGGCACTCCGCGACCGCGTCCACGCGGCGATATTCGATCGCTGCCACCCGACCCTCTGCGGCAGCATGAGGAAGCCGAGACGTCCGGAGGGGGCGGATGATCCTGCCAGAATCGGAAAGACCTGTCCGCAAGAACGCGGTGCCGCTCGCCCTGCGCCTGTACGGAAAGGAATTGCGGCGCCACGGATTCATGTCCGTGGGCGCACTCGTGCTGCCCGCGCTGGGCGTCACGTGTCAGCTCTATCTCGCGCCGTTGGCGGTGGGCGGGCTCGTGGGAAAGCTTGCGGCTGATGGCGACACAGGCCTCGGCACCGTCCTGCCGTACGTGCTGGCCTTCGGCGGCTTCATGCTGCTGTCGGAACTGTTGTGGCGCATCGGCCTGCACTGCCTCAACCGCGTGGACGGCCGCGGGATCGAGAACCTGTCCGCCCACGCGATGGACGAGCTGTTGGGGAAGGACGCGGCGTTCTTCCACGACAACTTCGCCGGGTCGCTCACCAAGCGGGTGCTGAGCTTCGCGTTCCGCTTCGAGGACTTCGTGGACACGCTGGCGTTCAAGATCTTCGCCAACCTCATCCCGCTGGGTTTCGCCTGCGTCGTGCTGTGGAGCTACAACCCGGTGCTCGTCGCGGTGCTGGTCGGCCTGATCCTGGTCACGGGATGTGTGGTCGCGCCGCTCATCCGCCACCGCCAGCGGCTGGTCGACCAACGCGAGGCTGCCATCGCCCAGGTGTCCGGCCACGTCTCGGACACGCTCACGAACATGGAGACGGTGCGGGCGTTCGCCGCCGAGCGGCGCGAGGGCGCGGAGCACCGGACCCGTGCCGCCAAGCAGCGAACGCTGGCACTGCGGTCGTGGGACTACAACAACCTGCGCATCGACACCGTGATCGCGCCGCTGTCGGTGCTCACGAACGTGCTCGGCCTCGTGGTCGCGATCGGGGTCAGCGACGGGCTCGGCGTGGAGGCGATCGTGGTGACGTTCGCCTACTTCGGGAACGCGACGCGGATCATGTTCGAGTTCAACCAGATCTACCGGCAGGTGGAGAGTGCGCTCACCGAGGCAGCGCAGTTCACCGAACTGCTGCTCGACCCGCCGACCGTGCTCGACCCGAAGCACCCGGAACCGTTGCGCGTGAAGGACTCCCGGGTTCAGTTCGAGAACGTCGTGTTCACGCACGGCGGCGGCGAGCCGCTCTTCGACGGGCTCGACCTGGACATCCCGGCGGGCACGCGGATAGGGCTCGTCGGCCGCTCCGGCGGAGGTAAGACCACGCTCACCCGGCTGCTCCTGCGGCTGATGGACGTCGATCGGGGCCGCATCCTCATCGGCGGCCAGGACATCGCCCGCCTGAGCCAGGCCGACCTGCGCGGCCTGATCGGGTACGTGCCCCAGGACCCGGCCATGTTCCACCGGACGCTGCGCGAGAACATCGCGTTCGCACGGCCAGGCGCGACCGACGCCGAGATCCACCGCGCCGCGCATGCCGCGCACGTGACGGAGTTCGCGGACGCGCTGCCCGACGGGTTCGACACGATGGTCGGCGAACGCGGCATCAAACTGTCCGGCGGACAGCGGCAGCGGGTCGCGCTGGCACGCGCCATCCTGCGTGACGCGCCGATCCTGTTGCTGGACGAGGCGACCAGCGCGCTGGACTCGGAGAGCGAGGTGCTGGTTCAGGAGGCGCTGTGGCGGCTCATGGAGGGCCGCACCGCAATCGTCGTGGCACACCGGCTGAGCACGGTCGTGCGGATGGATCGGCTGATCGTGCTCGACCGGGGCCGGATCGTCGAACAGGGCACCCACGCGGAACTGCTCGACGTCGACGGGACGTACGCGAAGCTGTGGCGCCACCAGTCCGGCGGCTTCCTCGACGAGGCGGTCGGCACTCGTTGATCAGCCGCAGTTCTCACCACGTGACGGGGAGCGACTCCACGCCGTAGATCACCGAGGCGTCGTACATGCGCAGGTCACGGGTGGCTGGGCGGAGCGGGAACAGGCCTTTCAGCACCTCGTCCAGTTCGGTGCGGGCCGAAGCCGAACGCCACGTGGCCGGCACCGGGTGGGCGGCTCGCGTTGGCGGCGGGCAGCGAAACCACCACGCCCTCCCTCGCATGCACCGGCACGCGACCGACAGACGTGTCGGCAACCGCCACTCGGCGCGGGCCCGTTTGCACCACGCTCCAGCCGGCCAGCAGGTCTTCCACCGAGCGGGGCGGGTCGGTCAGGACGGCCGGGCCGATCATGCTCGACTTCGTCTGCACGCTCGCGGCCACCACCAGGCGCAGGTTCACCACGGCCTCGTCCTCGGTCAGCTCGCCGGACGCGACCAGCCTGCCCGTAAGGTCGTCGGCCGGACCGCGGCGATCGTCGACTGCACCTCGGACTCCGGCACACCGATCAGACGCAGGATCACCGCCTGCGGCACCGTCAGTGCGACGACCGGGATCAGGTCGGTGCCGGGGCCCTGCGCTCGCAGATCGGCTACGGCGGAGGCCACGCACGACGCGATCAGGGGTCGCATCCGTTCCACCCGGTGCACCGGGAACTCGCCGGTGAACAGCCGCCGCACCCGCCGGTCCGCCGCGGGCAGGCTCGGATCGGCCGAGAGCACCGGGTCGGACAACGCCTCCCGCGCGTCCTCCATCGAGTCACCAGCCAGGCGGCGGAGCTGTTCTCGGCGGCCACGCGGTACGGCTTGTGATCGCCCATCGCTGCCACTGCCTCACGCCACTTGTGGCAGCTCGCCTACCGAGTGCCTCGAGCACAGCGACCAGTTCCACGCGAATCTCACACGGACATGTGAGGTGCCTCGTCGGCGTCACCATGCCGAGCCCGCGCCTTTCGTCGCCGTTTCCGGTCGAGCAGCCACATGACCGGCGAGGCGGAGAGCCCGTGCAGCAGGATGGACCCGATGATGACCAACCCGACGATCCTCCACACCGTGGTCTGATCGGAGAACTGGCCTTCCTGCAGAGCGTAGGTGACGTAGAACAGCGAGCCGACGCCCCGGACGCCGAAGAAGGCGATGACCGCTCGTTCTCGCGGTCCTGTTCTGCCTGCGACGAGCCCGATCCACCCGGTCAGCGGACGCACCAGCAACAGAATCACGCCGACGACCAGGATTTCGTGCCACCTGACACCGTCGAGCAGGCCGGTGGCGGCAGCGCCGCCGAGGAGAAAGACGATCAGCACCGTGAGCATGCGCTCGGCCTGTTCGACGTAGCGGTGCAGCACCTGGTGGTAACCGTGGTGACGTTCGCTGGCCCTGACCGCGCAGGCGCACACGAAGACCGCGATGAACCCGTAACCCTCGATCAGCTCGGCGATCCCGTAAGCGAGAAAGGTCGCGGCGAGGGCGACGAACCCTTCAGCGTGCTCGGCCAGACGCAACTTCTTCGACGGCGCCGAGAAGAACAGCTTCCCGAGCGCCCATCCGATCACCAGGCCGACGGCAACCCCGGAGACGAGCCGCCAGGCCACGTCGACGGCGAGCCAGTGCGCGAGCCATCCAGACGGCGCGGCTCCGACGACGCTGATCGCGATGGCGGCGTAGGTGAACGGGAAGGCGAGTCCGTCGTTGAGGCCGGCTTCGGAGGTGAGCGCGAACCGCGCCTCGTCCTCGTCGGACTCCGGGTTCTCCGCGGGTTCGGCGACCTGGACCTCGCTCGCGAGCACGGGGTCGGTCGGAGCGAGGGCGGCCGCGAGGAGAACGGAGGCCCCGACGCCCAGGCCGAGCACGCCCCAGCCGAGCAGGCCGACGGCGATGATGGACAGTGGCATGGTGATGGCGAGCAGGCGCCAGGTGCTCGCCCAACCGCGCAGACTGACCGCGCGGTTCAACGCGAGGCCGGCTCCCATCAACGAGATGATCACGCAGATCTCGGTCACGTGGAGCAGCACGCTGCTGTGCTGCACGGGGTCGGGATCGGGCAGCGGCTCGACCGCGGAGAAGGTCAGGGCGCCCGCGCCCAGGAAGAGCATCGGCATGGAGATCGGCGCGCGGTCGAGCAACCGCGGCAGGAGAGCGGCGGCGAGCGTCGCGAGGCCTGCGCCGGTGTACAACAAGGGCCCTGGATCCACGGCGCGCCTTCCACTCGAACCTCGAACGGACCAGATACCCACTTGACCGGGGTGGCGAAACAGCACTCGCCTCGCCGTCAGGTACTTCACCGGGGACCTGTCAGACATCGGGATGGCCGCGTTCGTGGACGGGTGTGGCATGCGCGCGGCCGCCGAGATCGGCGGTTCACGAGGTGTTGAGCATGGCGGAGGTGCGGGTGAGGCTGCGGAGGGCCACATGGCATCGAGCACCTCCTCCAGCCGCGACGGGTCACTGCTCGGCGGGCGGAACGCCCGCCGAACCGAGCAGGACCTCATCGGCACCATCTCTCCACAGTGGACTCGATGAGCGGATGACATCACTCCCAGAACACTTGGAGCGCCTCGGATGTCAGCTGAGACAGGCCGTGGGTGGTGCAGTCGGTGTTGGGGTGAACCACCGGATAGGCGTTGGCGGTGTCGCCGGCGAGGGGGCCGTGGGTGAAGTAGGCGCTGATCGTGATCCGTCCTGCGGACGGGTCGGTGTTGACGGTGATGTCGAACTTGCTCTTCTGACCGGTGTTCCAGGTCAGCACGGCCTGTTCGGTGATGGTCATCACGGGTGCGCAGTGGTCGCCGAAGTGCCGGGTCGCCGTTCCCGTCCCGGTGCGTACACCTGATTTCAAGCGGGTGTACTTCCCGTTGGGCGACTGGCAGTTCACGAGCCCACCGCCGACAGTGGCGTCGGCGGTGGTGTTCGTCGGGGTCAGCGATGGGGTGAAGTCGAACTGGAAGTTGCCGGTGCAGGTCAGGTCTCCGGTCTCCGCCTGTGCCGGGTGGACCACGGCAACGGTCAGCAACGAGGCCAAGGCGAGCATGCGAACTGGTCTCTTCATCACGGGTTCTTCTTCTACTGGGTCCGTCATGCGGTGGAGTGCCGCCAGCCGAGCGAAACATCTGCACGAATCGGTGATTCGACACGCTCAACGACGATGATCCCGCCGTGTGTGCGGCAACTGACCGGCATGCAGTACAGGCGTCACCCACACCAGCATCCTCGCCGTGGTGTTCACCCGCGAATGCAGTTTGATCACCGACGCCCACCAGCCCAGATTCAGCTCAGGCAGTCACAGCCGACTTCGACACCCGCCCAATGCGCGGCCTGACGTTCAGTCCGTTTCGGACACTCCGTCGAACGTGCACACGAGACCGCCCAGCTCGTCTTGCCACACTCGGCCGCGGACGCCGTAGACCTCGCGCAGCAGTGCGGCGTCGACCACGTCCTGCGGGACGCCCTCGGCGTGCACTCGTCCGTCCCGCAGCGCCACGACGCGGTCGGAGTAGCGGACTGCCTGGGTGAGGTCGTGCAGCACCGCGACAACGGTGAGCGAGCGTTCGTGTTGCAGCCGCCGGACGAGGTCGAGGACCTCCAGCTGATGCCGGACGTCCAGGTAGGTGGTCGGCTCGTCCAGCAGCAGCACCGGTGCGTCCTGGGCCAGCGCCAGCGCGAGCCGGACCCGTTGCCGCTGCCCGCCGGAGAGCTGGCCCACCGGGCTGTCCGCCCAGTCCTGGGTTCCGGTGTCCCGCAACGCCGCGCGCACCTCGTCGTCGTCCGCCTCGGTCAGCATTCCGAGCGGACCCCGTGCGGCGTAACGACCTTGACGTACCAGCTGGCGCACGGTCAGGCCGCTCAACGGTGGCATCGTCTGGGGCAACAGCGCGATTCGTCGTGCGACTGCACGGCGACGCAGGTGCGCGAGTTGTTCCCCGTCGACCAGCACCCGGCCCTGGTCCGGTGTGTGCAGGCCGGCCAGCACCCGCAGCATCGTCGTCTTGCCACTGCCGTTGCACCCGAGCAGCGTGACCCACTCCCCGCCGCGCACCACGACGTCCACTCCGCGCAGGACCACCTTGCTGCCGAACCCGGCCCACACGCCTTCGGCGCGCAACTCGCTCACTCGGACCCTCCCGTGATCGACGATGAACTCCGGCGGGCAAGAGCGATCAGCACCGCCGCTCCGGCGAGTGCGGTGACCGCGCCCGCGGGAAGACCCGCCTCGGCCCTGCCGACCGCGGTGGTGACGAGCTGGGCCGCGGTGTCGGCCAGCGCGAGCACACCCGCGCCGATCAGGGCGGCGGCAGGTACCAGAAAGCGGTGTGCCGCACCGGTGAGCCAGCGCGCCGCGTGCGGTGCGAGCAGACCGATGAACGCGGTCGCACCCACTGCCGCCACGGCCGCCGACGTGGCGAGCGCCGCCAGCGCCAGCACCACGTTGCGCCACGGCGTGACGGCCAGCCCGACGGCCAGTGCGTGGTCGTCGTCCACGGCCAGGACGTCCAGCACCCCGGCGATCGCGACCGACGCCACGAGCACCACGGCGAGCACCGGCCACAGCGGCGCCAGGTGCTCCCACGTCCGGCCCACGAGCGAACCGAGCAGCCACCGCGTCACGGCACCGGCGAGCTGCGGCCGGGCGGTGAGCAGGACGAGCGTCAACCCGGCGAGCACAGCGGACACGACCACCCCGACGACGGCGAGTCTCATCGCGTCCCCGCCGAGCCTGCCGGCGAGCATCCACAGCACACCGCCTCCGACGACGCCGCCGACGAGCGCGGCGGCGGCCATGAACGGAGCGGTGGCCGCGACGCCACCCGCCACGGACGCGCTGACCGCACCCAGCACCGCACCCGACCCGACACCGGTGATCTCCGGCGCTGCCAAGGGATTGCGCAGCACACACTGCAGCAAGGCGCCCGCCACACCCAGGCACGCACCAGCGCACAGCGCGACCAGGACCCGCGGCACCCGTAGCTCGACGATCACCGAGTACGCGTGACCATCGCCTCCGAACAACGCGGCCGCCGTGTCCATTGGTGACAGTGAAGAGCCGGTCGCGAGCTGTGCGAGTGCGCACACCGCGACCACGGGTACGAGCAGCACCAGGGCCGGCCATCTCCAGCCGATCACGACGAGCTCCTTGCCGTACGGGTGCCGCGCAGGATCAGGCCGAGACCGATGACGACGGCGACGAGCGCGGTCAGCCCGCCGACCGGTAGTTCCACCGGGTGCAGGACGGTCCGAGCGGCCACGTCCGCGACGACCACCACCAACGCGCCGAGCACCGCGGACCACGCCAGCCGCTCCACCGCATTCGTGTTCGGCCGCCAGGCCTGGGCGATGCGGACCGCGAAGAACCCGACCCAGGCGATGGGACCGCACGGCCCGGCCACCACCGCGACGAGCAACGACGCCACGGCCAGCACGGCGGTCCGCGCGGCACCGGTGCGCAGCCCCAGTGCGGACGCGGTGTCGTCACCCAGCCGCAGCAGGTTCACCGCGGGCAGGACCACCACGGCGGCCGCCATCGCCACCACCGTTCCCAGCGCTGCTGAACCCACGGCCTGCCAGGTGGTACCGGTGAGCGAACCGAGCAGGTAACGCACCAGCACGCCCTGTTCCCGCGCGTCCACGAGAGCACCGGCCGCGATCATGATCGCCTGGCAGGCCGCACTGACCGCCGCGCCGATCAAAAGCACCGCGGCGGGGCTCGTAGCACCTCGGACGGCGAGCAGCGTGGCGAATCCGCCCACCGCCGCACCGAGCAACGCCGGCACCACAGGAGCACCCGGCACGGAGACGCCGAGCGCGACGCAGACACCGACCGCGGCGCCGGCGCCGCTGGACACACCCAGCAGTTCCGGCACCGCCAACGGGTTGCGCAGCGCTTCCTGCAACAACATGCCCGCCGCCCCCAGGCACGCGCCGGCGATCACGCCGAGCACCAGCCGCGGTGCCCGCACGTGCGCCACGATGACGTGCTCCAGCCCGTCCGCCGCGGACAGCGCCGGCCACAGCCGGTTCACCCCGACGAACGGCTGCCCCAGCATCAGCGCGGCCGCCGCGATCGCCAGCGCCAGCGCGGCGGCCGCCGCCACGCGAGCTGTCACGCGGGAACCTTCTCCAGCGCCTCGTCGATGATCGCCGCCATGCTCCGCGTGCCACGCCCGGAACCCCACAGCTTCGCGTGCATCTCGTGCACGCGCTGCTGCTTCACCGCCGGGATCTGCTGCCACACCGGGTTGTCGGCCAGTTGCGCGCTGAGCGTCCGGTCCTTCGCCGAGAACAGCAACGAGTACACGAACACGACGTCGGGTTGGCGCGCGAGCAGCTCCTCGACGTTGTAGTTGCTCGCCGTCGCGACATCGCCGCCCTTGCCGGGGAACGGGTAGTCGAACAGCTTCGCGAGCAGGTCGCCCTTCAGCGAGGCCGTCGTGTCCACGCCGATGGAGTCCACGCTGCCGTACATCAGCAGCACCTTCTTGCCGGCCTGTCCGCTGGCGCGAGTGCGCTCGACCGCATCCGCGAGCTTGCCGCGGAACTTCTCCTCGGCCGACCGTGCCTGCTCCACCCTTCCCGTGAGCGCGCCCAGCGCGCGCAGGTAGCCGACCGACTGCTCCCACGTCACCGGGTCTGGAGTCCACAGGGGAGCAAAGCGCTCGATCGCCTCCCGCAGGGGGTCGTGCACGCCGGGAAGCCCGATCACGAGGTCCGGCCGCATCGACGCGATGGCCTCGACGTCCTCACTGCCGAACGTGCCGGGCACCACCGGTACCGCCGCACCCGTCTGTTCGCCGAGCAGTGCCGGGTGCTTGATCAACGCCGGATTGCTCGTGCCGACCGGCGTGAGTCCCAGCGTGGTCACGATGTCGTCGCACAGTCCGTTCAGGCAGACGATGCGCTCCGGCTGCTTGCTGACGGTGATCTTCCGCCCAGTCGGGTCGGTGACGGTCAGCGACGGCTCCAGCGGGGCTACCGCGCGGTCGATCGACGGCCGGGAGGAGCCGCTGGACGGGGGCGTACCGCTGTCCGCGGGCGCGGTGGAACAGGCCGTGGCGGCAGCCGCGACGGCGAGGAACAGGACGGCTCTGCGGACAGCAAGGCTTGGACGGGACATGCGCGCCTCTCACTCGGGACGGGTGGTCACCCGGCCGGGACTGCTCGCACCCGGCTGTGGAGATGATTATCATGTGCACATGGGTCGGCGCACCCCGGTTACCGCGCTGTCCGGTTTGCTCGGCTCTGGCTCGAACCTGCGCACGGCGTGTCGCGTGACCGGCGAGGAGCTCGCGCGTGTGGCCGCCTCGGGCGGCTGGCACCCGCGACGACGTCGTGCTGCACCACCGCTACGTCGCCGACATCGCCGAGAGCACCAGGGCCGCCCTGTCCACAGTGGACCCGTTGTACGCGAAGTACGGTCACAACACCCGGGCCGCGGTCAAGGTGTACCTCGACGCGGCGTCCGAGCAGGCTCCCGCGCCCGTCGCCGAGAAGTCAGCCTCGAGTCGCTCCGCCTCGATTCAGGTGCCGGGCTGCAGATCCACCCCTGACCGCGTCAGGTCCGCCGGCTGGGCGGCACGTACTCGAACGTCGGGCCCGCTGTCGCCGTCCCGTCCTCCAGCGGCGTCGCCATCAGTGCCTGGGCCTGGGCCTTCACCTGGTACATCGTGCCCACGGTGGCGCCGAGCCGTGCGGGTTCGCCGTTGAACGCTTCCTCCAGCTGCTGCAACAGCAGGCAGTAGGTGACGTTGAACCGCTCCTGGGCCACGCGGATCTCGCTGCCCTCCGGGTGGTCGGTCGTGCGGGGGTTCGGCCGCATGGGCATGACCGCGTCGAAGTCGACCACGATCGGCTCGCCGGTCGGACCGGACTGCGGCGTGTCACCGGTCTGGTAGCGACGGCCGTGCTTGAGCTCCTGGAACCGGTAGTAGTGCGCTACCTCGTCCCGTTCGGGGTGGAAGACGTCGCGGTCGCCGTCCCAGACGTCGGTGCGCGCGGCTCCCTCGCCCTGCTCGGTGATCTCGGTCAGCGCCGCCAGCGCGGACTGCAGGTCGTGCACCGGGATGACCGCGCCTCCTCCGCCGCGCAGGTGGAACTCGCCGACCTGACGGGCAGGGTCGCCGGTGAAGACGGCGTCCTCGCCCAGTTCGTCGCACAGCCTGCGGATCCCCGCCTCGATGGCGGCGTAGAACTGCCCGATCGTCTCGTACTCGTTCGCTTCGGGTGGTGCACCCACCGGAGCGGGCTGCTCGATCCGTGAGAACAGCTCCAGGGCCTCCGGGCCGAACGGGACGAGCTGAACCTGGAGGGAACGGTCGCCGTGTGGCAACGGGTGCGGGTACGGCGGCAGCAGCTCAGGGGTGTCGAGCCTGGGCTCACCGCCGACCGCGTTGAGCAGGTTCGCCGCGAGCGCCAGGTGCAGCATCTCCTCCGCGAGCACGCTGCCGACCACCTGCACGGCCTCGGCGTTGCGGCCAGGGTCCAGCGAGTACAGCGCACACAGGTACGGAGGGATGGTCGCGTGCTCCAGCTCGATCGCCCACTGCAGGTGGCGTCGGAGATCCTCGACGGTCTCGATCGCACCACCCGAGGGCCGCAGCTCGACCACGACGCGGTAGGAGGCGGGTTCCGAGGTGATGTGCAGACCGGGATCGTCGAACATGCGCTGCAGCGAGGCACGCCACTCGGTGTTGACGACAGCCCTGTCCAGATCGGTCCCCGAGCTCCACTCCGCGATGTGCACGAACCGCACGTCCGGTCCGCCGGCGAGTGGCCTGTGCAGGCGGGAGCGCACGAAGCCGGGCTGGGCAGACATGATCCGCGCGTTTTCGCGGTACACGTCGACGAAGTGCTCGGCCTCGTCAGCCGGCACGGTGTAGTTCTTGATCACGACGACCGGCTCGCTGGTGCCGGTGCTCGATTCCAGGGATTGGCTCACGTCAAAGAAGACCGGACAGTCCCCGGGCTTGTGACAGCCGTGGCGCGCCGATCACCTTCGGCCTGTCGATGGACTACGAGGTCTTCGTGCTCGCTCGGATCACGGAGACCCACTGTTCGGCATCGGTACCGGACTCGCGATCGTGATAGATGCCACGCTGATCCGCGGCGTTCTCGTACCGGTCGGCATGCGGCTGCTGGGCGGCGCCGCGTGGTGGCACCCCGGCCGTTTCGCCGCCTGCACGACCGGATCGGGATCGAGGAGTCCGAGCTCGTGCGCTCCTGAAGGGTCTCGTCGAGTTTCGAGCTCGACCCGACCGCGGTGAAAACCAGGTTCCGCGCCGGGCCGGCTGGAAATGGAGTCCTCGGTGGGTTGATCAACGAGTACGAACCGGTGTCATCGCCACCTGTACAGTTCGGACGTGAACCAACCGATTCCGTTCGCCGACACCAACTTCAAGCTGGCTGTCGTGCAAGAGCTGATGTACAACCAGGAGCTCTTGCCGAAGTTCGACCTGCGCGAGTACGCCGCCGAGCAGGGCTTCACCTACGACGACTGGAGCTTCGAGGCGGTGCCCGAGGCTCTGGCCTACTTCGAGGCCCTCGAGATCCCCTTCGAGCTCGCGGAGAAGATCACCGAGATCGTGATGGACGGTGGCAACGAGATCTACCGCGAGATCGCGCCGAGGTGGGACGGCGAGGACGCGCTGTTCGACGTCGACGAGTTTGCCGACCTGCAGCACTTTCCCAACCTGAAGTCGATGACACTGTTCTACACGGGCGACGAGGGCGCGCTGGAGGCGGTGCGTGCCCGCGGGATCGAGGCGGACTGGGCCTGAACGGCCGCTACTGCAGGCTGAGCGGTGGGGGAGCAGGGTGGGCGAGGCTCCCGTGGAGTGCCACAAGTCGGCAATGGGGTCTGACCTTGTGCCGCTCGCCTGTGGCGCGCTCTCCCACCAGGCCGGCCCGGTACGGCGGGCACGGCGTTCGAGACTTCGCCATCCGCGAGCTGTGATCCGCGGTGACGTCGTCGTCCTCGGTCGCCCGTCACCGCTCAGCGCACCGACTGGGGGGAACCTCAGCACGTGGTCCGGGTCGTAGCGGCGGGCCACGGCACGCAACCGGCGCAGGTTGTGCCGGTACGACGTCTGCGCCCAGTCCTCCTGCAACGGGTCCAGGTAGTTGATGTACGTGCCGGTGCCGACCAGGCGCGCCAACGCCTTCTGCGCCTGGTCCACCTCGCGCGTGACCTGGTCGGGCGGCAGGGTGCCCACAGAGCCGAAGGGCTCGATGGACGTCGGCGCGCCGCGGTGCGGATAGGCCGTGTCCGTCGGCGTCCGCCGGTCGATCGCTCCACCGAGCGCGCCCAGGATCAGCAGCGCGCTGTCCATGCCACGCACCGTGTCCGCCACCGCCGCCGGGTCGTGCCACCTGTCCACGATCCGTGACGACGCGCGGAACGCGTTGCGGGTCGGCTGACCACCCGTCATGATCGCCGTCGCGGTCGGGTAGTCGACCTCGGCGTGTTCGACCTGTGCGCCCACGCCGGCCGCGTCGAGCAGGCGGGCGAGTTCCGCGAGCACCACGCCCTCGCGTCCGACACCGCAGCCGAACACGTCCACCGCGCCGTTCGGCATGACCACGCAGGAGGTGGACACCTCGTCGGGCAGCGCCACGCTCCACGGCTGCCAGCCGCCGAGCACCTCGGCCGCCGACCCGGCCGGGAACCGGACGCGGAACACGGTCAGCACCTCCGGCATCGGCGCGGTGGCGAACTCGAACGAGGTGACCACCCCGAAGTTGCCGCCACCACCGCCGCGCAACGCCCAGAACAGTTCGGACTCGCAGGCCTCCGACGCGGTGACCACCCGGCTGTCCACCGTGACCATCCTGGCGGCACGCAGCCTGTCGCAGACGAGGCCGTACGTGCGCTGCGTCCAGCCGAGACCCCCGCCGAGGGTGAACCCCGCGATGCCGACGGACTGGCAGTTGCCCAGCGGCAGGCACCGCCCGGCGGCGGTGAGCGCCGAGTAGACCTGGCCGAGGCGTGCACCCGCGCCAACCACGGCGGTGCCGTCGGACCGCACCTCCACCCCGGACATTCGCGTGAGGTCGACCACCAGGCCGTCGTGCGGGGTGGAGTAGGCGGCGTAGCTGTGCCCGCCGCCGCGGGCAGCCACCCGGACACCGGATCGGCGTGCCTCCTCCAGACAGTGCTGCACGTCCTGCGGCCGCACGCACCGGGCGATCGCGGCAGGCCGATGATGGTCGAACAGCGAGTTGAACGGCAGCCGCGCGGTGTCGTAGCCGTCATCACCGGGCACCAGGAGTTCACCGTCCAGGCGAGCACGCAACCGCGCCCACCGCGGTGGGCGCGCGTCCGCGACTCCCTCACCGCTCACACCCGCCGCACCTGAGGCCACCGCGGCGCCCACCCACCGCAACACGTCCCGCCGCGAAACCGCCACACCGTCCCCGTCCCTCGGTCCTGCGTGCAATCCAACAAGGGATCCGGCCAAGGCAAATCCGCTGTTCGGCTCCCAGTTCGAGAGACCCGATGTGGGCCGGTAGCGCCGGTCGAGTTCGCTCCCGTCAGCCCTGCTGTTGTGGAAGAAGCTTCGTCAACATCTGCTGAAGCTCCACGACGGCCGGAGGAACGACACTGCCACCGTGCACAAAGGAGGTTCGTCGCAGCCCGAGCTCCTGGACGGTCGGGCGGGGTTCGACGGCGAACCTGGTGTCGACGGCCGAGTGGGTGGTGAGGGTGCAGCCCAATCCTTCTGCGACCAGGCCGTGGATCATGTTCAGGTCGTCGGTGCGCATGAGGACTTTCGGCTGGAATCCGAGCAGGTGACACGCGCGGCGCAGCACACGGTCGGAGGCTTCGTTCTCGTCCCGGCTGCAGACCCAATCGGCGTCGGCGAGCTCGGCCAGGTCTACCTCGGGGAGATCCGCGTAGGGGCTGTCGCGAGCGACGAGCACCCTGTAGTCCTCTTCCAGCAGCACCGTGAGCTCGAGTTCGGGGGAGGTGAAGGCGGGGTCGTCGGCGGAGTCGTAGATCAGACCCGCGTGCAGGTCTCCGGCGTGCAGGAGCTCGACCACGTCGGTGGGTTCGGCTTCGACCACTTCGACCTTCACCTGCATCCGTGCACTCAACTGCCGGATGGCGCGGGGCAGCAGTTGCGACCCTATTGACGCGAATGTGCCGACCCGGATGGTGGCCAGCCCGAGATCGCGCTGGGTTGTGACGAGGCGTTCAGCCTGGTCGAGCCGGATCAGGATCTGTTCGGCCTCGGCGACGAAGACCGTGCCGAGCGGAGTGAGCCGTGCACCGCTGCGGTCGCGCTCGACGAGCCGAGCCTTGAAGTGCCGTTCGAGCGCCGCGAGGTGGTGGGCGATGGTCGGAACGCCGTACCCCAGCGCCCGCGCGGCTGCGGTGAGCGATCCGTGGTCCCGGATGGCGACGAGGACCCGGAGCTGCTGAGGCTGGATCACCTCATAGATTCTATGAGGCCGTCCCTGATTTCGTGCTATATCTGCGTGGCCGAACGATCGCTACGTTCAGCGTCGTGAACCGAACGTACGGGCCCGGTACCGGCTTGACGCCTGCGGAAACACGCGTCCTCAACGCCATTGACGAGCAAGCTCTTGTCGACGAACTGGTCGCGATGATCCGCGTCCCGAGCGTCACCGGCAGCGACGCCGAGTCCGATCTGCAGCACTGGCACACCAGCCGGCTCACCACGCTTGGCTTCGACGTCGACACGTGGAAGCTCGATCTCGACGACCTCGCTGACCACCCGGACCACCCCGGCACCGAGGCGGCTCGCACCGAGGGTTACGGGGTTGTGGGCGTCCTGGGACCGTCTGGCATCCCGGCGCTCGTGCTGCAGGGGCACGTCGACGTGGTTCCGACCGGCGACCTCGACAACTGGGTCGATCGTGACCCGTGGAGCGGTGCGATCAAGCAGAACGTCGTCCACGGGCGCGGTGCCTGTGACATGAAGGCCGGCGCGGCAGCAAACCTCGCCATCGCCCGAGCGCTCGTCGCGTCCGGTGTGAAGCTGGAGCGGCCGTTCGCACTCCACGCGGTGATCAGTGAGGAGGACGGCGGCATCGGCGCATTCGCGACCATGCTGCGCGGCCACACGGGCGAGGCAGCGGTGATCACCGAGCCCACCAGCGGCAACGTCGTGGTTGCCAATGCTGGAGCTCTGACCTTCGCTCTGCGCGTGCACGGCCACGCCACCCACGGAAGTTCGAGGCTCGCGGGCCACAGCGCTCTCGACGCGTTCCTGCCCGTCCACGCCGCGATCGCCGAGCTCGAACGGGAACGCAACGCGCACCCGGACGCACTGTTCGACGGCAACGTCCTGCCCTACCCCATCTCGATCGGCACCGTCCGCGCGGGCGACTGGGCGAGCAGCGTTCCCGATCTCCTCATCGCCGAAGGACGGCTCGGCGTCCAGCTCGACGAACCGCCGGCCGAAGCACGGGCCGCGCTGGAACGAGCGGTCGCCGACGCCTGCTCGCGAGACCCGTGGCTGCGTGACCACCCCGTCGAGGTCACCTGGCCGGGCGGGCAGTTCGCCAGCGGACGCATTGACGCCGGGCACCCGTTGGTGGACGAGGTGGTCGACTCGATCCGGGTTGCGGAGGGACGTGACGCCAGCCTCGTCGGAGCGCCGTACGGCAGCGATCTGCGCCACTACGCCGATATCGGTGGCATCCCCACTCTCCACTATGGACCGGGTGATGTCCGCCTGGCGCACGGACCGCGGGAGCAGGTGGACATCGACGAACTGCTGCGGGCCACGCGTACCCTCGCCGTACTCACGGCGCGCCGCTGCGGCGTGCACCTCTAGTTCACGGTCGCTTCGGTGTGGATTGCGCACACATCGACGGCCGGGTGGGGCTGCAGCGGTGGACGGTTGGCCGCCTACTCGTGACAGGACTGGGGAACGTCTCGACGGTGGGCCATGCCTGGTTCGGGTGGTTCTCGGGAGGATGGACCGCAGACGGACCAATGTGGATGTTCTTGGCCAGTACGAAATCCGCAGCTCATGGTCATAGCCGTCGAGCTGGTGCACCCACCGCTCGCCCCCACATGCGGCACTTCGCAGACGCAGTTCGTGCGCCACCCACACCGAGGCCGCTACTTGCGCACGCCGGTCGCGCTGAACTCCAACGCCGATGGTCGCGCTGCGCCCGTCGGATCGGCGCAGGCAGGCAGTGAGGTCCGGCCGGGTCGTTGATCCTCATCCAGGTAACGCTTGCGTAACGGCGGCTTGTCGTGACCTGGACCACGAAGCTAGCGTCAACGATGACGTAATGAAGCCGCCGTGTCTCTGAATGATCCTGACGGACCTCATAGGCATGGCAATTCTGCTGTCATGCGCGTGACATGCAATCAGAACGGAACCTTCGCGGCTCTGGCTGCGCGTTACGTCAACGTTGACGTAAGGGGGAGATGAACGGACGGGCGCGCGGAGTCCTCTCCTGATCAGTCACAACATGGCGCACGTCTTCGAGATCGCCGATCGCATCCACGTCCAGCGCCTCGGCAGGCGCAAGGCCGTCGTCGACCCGAAGACCATCTCGATGTCCGACGCGGTGGCGATCATGACCGGCGTGACGGAGCCGCCCGACCAGACCACCTGACGGTTTTCCCCTTGCCGCAACGCCTTCACGGGACGTTGCGCGGACGAGCACGCCCTCTAGGAGGTGTCATGAGACGACGTCGCCTCATCAGCCTGCTGACCGCCGCTGCCCTGGTCGGGGCGGTACCGGTCGCGCAGGCCGAGCCGCCGTTCATCGAGCCCCACCGACCGCAGTTCCACTACACACCGGCGAAGAACTGGATGAACGACCCCAACGGGCTCGTCTACCACAAGGGGGAGTACCACCTCTTCTACCAGTACAACCCGGAGGGAAACACCTGGGGCAACATGTCCTGGGGCCATGCGGTGAGTCCTGATCTGGTGCACTGGCGCGAACTTCCGCTCGCTCTCCCGCACGACGACAACGAGATGGTGTTCTCCGGCAGTGCCGTCGTCGACCACGGCAACACGTCCGGGTTCGGCACGCCCGGGAACCCGGCCATGGTCGCGATCTACACCACCCACTCCAAGCTGAACGGCCGGCAGGCGCAGTCCTTGGCCCACAGCACCGACAACGGCCGCACGTGGACCAAGTACGCGGGCAACCCGGTGCTCGACATCGGCTCCACGGAGTTCCGTGATCCGAAGGTCCAGTGGCAGGCAGGGCGCTGGCTGATGACGGTCGCACTGTCCACAGAGCACAAAGTCCGCTTCTACTCCTCGCCCGACCTCAAGACCTGGACACACCTCAGCGATTTCGGCCCGCAGGGCGCGGTCGGTGGCGTGTGGGAGTGCCCGGACCTCTTCCCGCTCCGAGTCGACGGGGACCCCCGCAAGACGAAGTGGGTTCTCGTGGTCAGCATCAACCCCGGTGGCATCGCGGGTGGTTCGGCCGCGCAGTACTTCGTCGGGGACTTCGACGGCACTCGATTCATCCCTGACGACGACGGTGGTTACACACCGCCCAACGGCGTGGTGATGCAGGATTTCGAGTCGTCCTACGGCGGCTGGACCACCACCGGCAGCGCGTTTGGCAGTGCACCGGCCACAGGCGCACTGCCGGGACAGCTCCCCGTCAGCGGTGTCGAGGGAACTGGGTACGCCAACAGCTTTCACGGAGGCGACGGATCGACCGGGACCCTGACCTCACCACCGTTCGAGGTGGACAAGGCCTACCTCAACTTCAAGATCGGCGGTGGCAAGCACCCCCACGACCCGGCGGCCTCGACCGACGACCCGCCGGCGGCAAGCCAGGTCCTCGCTGATTTCGAAGGCGGCTCCTACGGGACCTGGATCGCCACCGGTGAGGCATTCGGTGCCGCCCCCGCAACCGGCACACTGCCAGGCCAGCAGCAGGTGTCGGGGTGGCAGGGGAGCGGTCTGGTCAACACCTTCCTGAACGGCGATGGGACCACCGGCACACTCACCTCGCCCGAGTTCACCATCTCCTCGCCGTACTTGAACTTCCTCGTCGGTGGCGGCAACCACCCGGAGGGCTCCGCAGCACCCACCGCCGTGCAGCTGGTCGTGGACGGGAAGGTCGTGCGCAGCGCCACCGGCAAGGACTCCGAGGGCCTGGACTGGGCGTCGTGGGACGTGCGCGATCTCGCCGGCAAGGCGGCCCGCCTGGAAGTCGTGGACGACAACACCGGCGGCTGGGGACACATCCTCGTCGACCACGTGGTCCTCGCCCAGACGCCCGCCAAGCCGCGCTCCACCGAGACGACGGTCAACCTCGTGATCGACGAGAAGGTCGTGCGCACCGCGACGGGGGCGGACAGCGAGACCCTTGACTGGGCCTCTTTCGACCTGCGTGAGTACCGTGGCAAGCAAGCACGCATCTCGCTGGTGGACAGGAACACAGCCGGGTGGGGTCACATACTCGCCGACCGGTTCACCCTCGCCGACGCACCGGCCAGGTCCACAGTGGAACGGGCGGACTGGGTTGACTTCGGCAAGGACTACTACGCCCCCGTGTCTTGGGAGAACGTCCCTGACGGCAAGCGCTACGCCATCGGCTGGATGAACAACTGGCAGTACGCCGGGAACACCCCGACCTCGCCGTGGCGCAGTGCACAGAGCGTGTCCAGGCAGCTGGGACTGCGCACTGTTGGCGATGAGGTCAAGCTCGTTCAGGAACCGGTGCGTGCTCTCGACAGGCTCCACCAGGGCCCACCGGTCTTCGTGCACGGCAGCACCGTCCGCGAGGGCTCGCGGTCACTGGGCAGGCGCGCCGAAGGACAGGCCCTGGACATCGAGGCGACCTTCTCCGTGATGGACGCCGACCGCTTCGGACTGAAGGTGCACAGCGGCCCCGGGCAGGAGACGGTGATCGGCTACGACGCCACTCGCCGTGAACTGTACGTGGATCGCACGCGGTCCGGGCGCGTCGACTTCAGCCCTGACTTCCCGGCCGTGCAACGCGCACCGCTCACCGTCGTGAACGGAAAGGTGACGCTTCGCGTGCTGGTGGATCGCTCATCGGTCGAGGTCTTCGGCGGAATGGGCCAAGCCGTGATCACCGGCCTCGTCTTCCCCGATGCGGACAGCGACGAGGTGAAGGTCTTCTCCGAGGGCGGCAATGCCCGAATCGACCGTCTGACCCTGTGGCACATGGGTTCCTACCGACGCTGATCGCTCGCGGTGGCGGACCCTGTTCCGCCACCGCTTCTCCCACAGGGAAAAGCTCGTGATCATCGTTGGTGGCGAGGCGCTCGTCGACCTCGTGCCCGACCGCGTCGGCGGCTATCGGCCCCCGCCGGGGGAAGCCCGGCTGCCACGGCCCTGTCGGATTGACGTTCAGGGAGATGTCCCCAGGGCTTCCGGGGAGAACACGTAACGCGAGAACCAGCGGTGCATCTGGCGTTGCAGGGCCAGGTCGCCGTACATGTGTACGTCTGGATGACGCAACAGCTGTGCCCAGGACAGCTCTCCCAGCCACCACCTGGTCACCGCCATGGTCGGGGCCGCCAGCCAGATGTCGACAGGTGCTCCGGTGTCCTGCTGACACAGGTTCACGTCAGTCCGCGACAGGTGCAGCCAGTACTTCTCGTCCCGGTCGGTGAAGTCGATGGAGACCACAACGGTCCGTTCCGGCAGGGCTTCGACGTTGGTCCGGCGCTGAATGTCCCAGGTCAGGGCCGCAGTGTCCAGGTCGTCCTCGGTCAACGCGGCACTCTCCGCGGCCACCGCCCATCGGGCCAGTTCCTGTACCACCGGGCCCAGTGCGACGCCGGCTCTGGTCAGCCGGTAGTCGTCGTCGACGATGCCAGCGGCGCGCAGTGCCCGCAACCGCGCGGACAGCGTCGCCCGTGGAATGCGGGGCAGGCCCCGCCGGATCTCGGTGAAGGTGGACGCGCCGAGCAGCAACTCCCGCACGACCAGCAACGTCCAGCGCTCACCCAACACGTCCAGAGCCCGCGCTACCGCGCAGAACTGCCCGTACCCCGTCACGGTTCAAATGTTGAACTACTGATCAGGCCAGGTCCAGTCGATGATCCCACCCATGAATGATGACGTGACGGCGGCGATCGGGAACACACCGCTGGTGCGGCTGAACAAGGTCGTGCCCGCGGGATGCGCGGAGATCTTCGTCAAGGTCGAAGGGCAGAATCCGACCGGCAGCATGAAGGACCGGATGGCGCTGGCGATGATCGCCAAGGCCGAGGATGACGGACGGCTGCGGCCCGGTGACACGGTCGTCGAGTACACGGGCGGCAGCACCGGCGCGTCCCTGGCGCTCGTCTGTGCGGCGAAGGGACATCGCCTGCGGATTGTCACATCGGACGCGTTCAGCGAGGACAAGCTGGTTCAGATGGCGGCCCTCGGCGCGGAGCTCACGGTCATCTCGAGTGACCAGGGAATGATCACCAAGGCGCTGATCCTCGCCATGATCGAGAGAGCCGAGCAGCTCAGCCGGCAGCCTCACACCTTCTGGACCGACCAGCTCACCAACACCGACAGCATCGCCGGCTACCACCCCATGGGCGAGGAGATCTGGAGGCAGATCGAGGGGCGGGTCGACGTGTTCGTCCAGTCGATCGGCTCGTCGGCCTCACTGCGCGGCGCTGCGACCCCGCTCAAGCGTCACAATCCGGCGCTGCGGGTGGTCGCGGTCGAACCGGCGGAGTCCGCCGTGCTGTCCGGTGGCCGGCCGGGCGCGCACCGCATCGAGGGCATCGGGATCGGTTTCGTCCCGCCGATGTGGGACCCGGACCTGTCGGACGAGATCGTCCCGATTGCCACCGCTGACGCCGAGGACATGGCCAGGCGCCTGGCTCGCGAGGAGGGTCTCTTCGCCGGCACGTCGTCAGGCGCGAACGTGCTCGCCGCGATCCAGGTCGGCAGGCGCCTCGGACCGACCGCCAGGATCGCAACCTTGCTGGTGGATTCGGGACTGAAGTATCTGAGCACCACTGTGTACCAACGCGGATGAGTTCGGCAGGACGCCTTCACTGGCCGGTGCGGCCCCGAAGGGGACCACCGGGATCAGGTCGACGTCGTTCATCGCCACGTCCTGCTGGTGGCGACCGAACTGCGGGTTCTCGGTGTTGTCAGGATGTGCGGAGGTCCGCTGCAACCGCTGCCTCTCGCTCATCGAGATCGGACGGCGGATCCGTACAGCGATCATGGTCGGCGCACGAGGTGGAGGTCGGTCACAGCAGGGGCAGCAGGATGGGGACGGCGTTGACGGCACCGTGGACGGCGACGATGGGCCACATCATCCGGTACTTGCTCCAGAGGTAGCCGAGGAACAGCCCGAGAATGCCCTGGTTGACGAACGTCGACGCGAGGTCTGCCGGCAGATCACCGCTGCTCTGGATGGCGATGTGCCGCCGCCGGGCAACAGCTCACAGCGGCGCGTTGCAAACCGACGCGGCCGGGAACTGCTGACGTTGGCTCATCTGATCATCCACCGCGGCCGGTAACCGAGCAGGGAGGGGCCACAGTGGACAGTCCCGTTGACCTTCTGCCCGCAGACGGCGTCCTTGTCGCCGACAGCCTGCGGGTTGGAGGCGGTGACCCGGTTTCCTGCCCTGTTGCTGATCGGCCGGGTGTCGACGGGCGAAGACGTGCCCGACGAGAGGTTGGCGGCATCGGTTGTGGGGCCGTTCCCTCGGCAGCGGTTGGACGGACCGCCCGCGCTCTCCGCCTCCGTCCGCGCAGGCGACGTGTGGTCCTGTCTGGACTGTCGCATGTGGCCTGCGCGGTGGGTGCTGCCGGATTCGGCGGGCGGGGAGTGTCGTTCGATCGGATGAATCTGGGCCAACACGACCGGAATGATCCTACGAGACAGGGCTTCTTGTGGTGATATTGCGATCTTGATCCGTTTCGTCACCAGGAGAGTTCATGCGTCATCGCATCGTCAATGTTCTTGCCGCTGGCGCCGCTGCTGCGTGCCTTGCCACGGGAGCCGCGGCGACGGCCAATGCCGCCGTCGGTGCGGACCGCGGGGAGCCGGTCGTCGTGGTCTGTGACACCGGAGTGCTCGGCACCGGACTGCTGGGCAGCGACGGAAGCCTCATCACCGATTGCGGTCTGGTCCCTGATCTCCTCGGAGGGTTGGGCCTCGGCTGAAAGATGCCACCTCGTGCAGAGGTGAGCTGACGAGGTACGTGCCCGGGACCCTCCTGCGGTCCCGGGCACGTCCGTACGTACGATTCCCTTGCGGCGCCGGGAGTACGTGGGCGCGTGGGGATCAGTGCGCTGGTGGTGGAGTGCCCTCTGTTTCGATGACGGATGACCATCACCGACTTGAACTCTCTGAACGCGACCGTTTGCATCACTGTCTCTGCTGCGGCTGCAGAACGCCGGGATCTTCGCTGTGCGGTCGGCGAGCGCGAATCCCCACAGGGTCCACAGCCGGCCGAGCTGGTCGTTCGGCGGTAGCGGCCGCGGGTGTGAGCGGGGTCGTCGGCGTCACCGACACGCAGTGGAAATCCCGTGGTGGTCACCGGCAGGACCCCGGCCGCCCGATGATCGTCGCGCGCAGGCTCGGCCCTGACCGGAACATGTTGCGAATGGTGACTCCCCGCGTTCGCGGACAGCCACATGACGGTCTGGCTTCCATCCCCGTTCCTCCCGTGGATTTCACGTCGCGTGATGGACGACCCAGCCGCGAACACCGATGGAGGGACCGATCGCGCAAGCCGTAGCGGACCAGGACGAAGAGAAGGCTTGACCACACGCGGTCCCAGGTAACGAACGCAAGAAACGCTCACCTCGCATCGCCACCTCAGCTCCAACCGTGGTCACTGCCACGGATTCCAGTCCTCGCTGAGCTTTCTCGTGGTTCGCAGCGTCTGGCGCAGTCAACGACGGTCGCCTGATAGGTTGGCCGGCCACCCGAGATGGCACACACAGCAGCTCGAATCAGGCCGGTTCATCTCAAGATCTTGCTGCGTGTCCTCCACCCTGCACGTCTCCTTCGGGTGCCGCTCTCTCCGCACTGTCGAGCGGAGATGGTCGTCTCCTATATGGACTGTCTACTGTGTTCTGAGCAACCAAGTGCGGTCAGCGCGTGATCACGGGTAACTCAGCGCATCCCACAACCACGAGTCGCGTTCCGCGGTCAGGTCGGCAACGGCCCTCGGTGAGCTTCTGGGGTGAGGAGCGAACGTGGCGTCCGGCGGCTGAGCGTTCACAGCGATGCGACCGTGTCTCTCGTCAGGGCAGGTGCGAGTGACCGGAGCGCGTCCGTGCCGGGCGATGTACCGGTGCGCCGACTGTCGAGCGACTGGACATCCGCCACCAGCCCTCACTCTTCCTGTGGGGCGCAAGGGACTTCATCGGCGAGCACACCTCGGCAGGCGCGCTGTCTCCGCAATGCCCAACGCCCGCCTTGTCGAATGCGGCGAAGGCCATCTGCCGTGGCTGCACGAGCCCGCTCCGTACGTGGCCGCACTCTCGGAGTTCGCGCAGCGCGTCACGTGATCGGTGGCCTCGCCAAAACCGTCAATCTGCGTGCTCCACCCAGTGCTGATCGGGCCCCGCTCGGCGTGCCTGGTTCTGCTGTCGCTGGGCCGAAGGGTCACGGCTGGCGGCCTGGTGAGGCGCTACGTTTCCAGACGCATGCGACCGTGGTCGCGGATCCAGCGGCCGCCGGTGAGAGGGACGCGCGCGATCGACGGCGCGGGGCCCGCGGTCCAGTCCAGGGTGCCGCAGATCGTGTCGAGCCGGACCCGCCTCAACGCCGCCGCGACCGCGTGCCGATCGCGCGGATCGTCCGCCGAGCGCAACGCGTGCACGGCCACTTCGACGAGGGCGTGGGCAAGACCGAGTGGCTGGAGCCACGGCTTGCTGGTCGCTCTTTCGTATGCGGCAGCCAGCTCAGCCGCCGACCTGCCGTCCAGCGACGAGCGGTGCGGATGGCGAGGCGTCCAGGCGACGATCGTGCCCACGCCGTCCAACCCGGCACGCTCCGCTCCGAACGGGTAGGTCAGCCATCGGGAGCAGGTGATGAGCCGCGGCCGCAGACCTCGCTGCCCGGCCGTCGCCGCGAACGCAGCGAGGTCGCGCGCGTCGGCCGCGGCGGTGACGACCTGCACGCGTTCGGCCAGGAAGCGGTCCACGTGCCGGTCGAACGCGGAGTTCAGCTCCACGTACCCGCCGGGATCGACCAGCCGGTGACCGCGCCGGGCCGCGGTCGGCCCGAACCCGTTCGCCGGATCGCGCAACGCGGTGCCCTGCACGCCGTCGTTCCAGAGGCAGCCCACGGTCGCGTGCTCGGTCACACCGTCCCACATGTCCGCGAACGCGCCGGCGATGTCGTCGAGTCCCCAGCAGAAGTGGAACGACCACACCGGGTCGGCGACGTCGCGACGGGCCCGGTAAACCTGCCACGGCAACGTCGTGGACAGTCCCGGCACGGCGAACGCCTCGCACGCCGCCGCAACCGCGGGCAAGGTGTGGGTGCCACCGAGGGTGAGCACCAGACTCACACCTTGCCGACCGAGCTCCCGCACCGCCGCCTGTGCGGCGACGGGGTTCGAGCGGCTGTCCGCCGCCACGACCTCGAACTCGGTGTGCCGGAGCGAATCGAGTGCGAACTCCAGCGGGTCCGAAAGCTCGCGCAGCCGCCCGGTGCGCGGTAGGACGACGCCTACGGTCACCTCACCCATCGAGCTCGCCTCCGCAGGACCGCACGGCTGTTGCGCGTCAGACTGGTGCTCGGTCCGCCCGGTGACGTGTATCGACGCGGAAGAAGCGCCCGATCGGATGACCGTCAGCCCGGGGCGTCAGCCTGTGCGTCGGTGGTCAGCCGGATGTCGACGGCGTAGGAGATGCCCTCCGCGGACTTGCGGAACGTGCCGGAGGCGTCGCCCCGGGCCGTGCGGTAGTCGCCCGTGCCGCCGGTGACGGCGAGCCTGGTCTCGTTGTAGTGGATGCCCACAGGATCCAAGGTGTAGTCGCGTGAACTGGACATGTGGATCTCGCCCTTGCCGTCGATCGTGTAGACGGAACGGCAGTCGGCGCTGGCCTTGAACTCGAGCGGGCTGAAGTCGGTGAACGTGCACACGGTCTTGCCGGTGCCCATCTTCTTGCTCGGGTCCGCCGCGTCGAGCAGCGAGCCGGCCACCACGAACGTCAGGATCGTCGTCGGGATCGCGCCGAGGTTCATGGAACTCTCGCGCTTCGCTATCAGTTTGAGCACCACTTCGTCCGCCGGCGGCTGCCGCACCGACGCGGCGGGGAGTGCGGACAGGGCCAGCACCGCCGCGACTGCGCCGCTCGTGAAGTGAGCGATCCGGTTACGCATGACGATCTCCCAACGGTGTCATGGTGACTCACCCATCTGTCTGATGGCGATGTGGAACGCGGTGGGCGGAACCTTGATCCCGCCGTGGAACGGGTGGTCCATGGTGCGGGCGAGACACAGCGACGACGACACCACGAGAGCCAGCACGGCCATCAGCAACACGTGCATCCAGATCTTCGGCGCGTGGAACCCCATCCCGACACCGATCAGCATCACGCCACCACCGATCAGGCCGATCCAGAACGGTGTCGGGATCGACGGATGTGCCTGGTTGAGCCGAACGCGCCGGGTCGCGGCCAGTTTGCCCATGTGCCCGAGCATCGCGCCGTACAGGGCGGACTGCTGAGGGTTCTGCGGCTGGATCGCCAGCACCTGGCGGCGCAGGTCTTCGAGCAGCCGGTTGACCTCCGGGCTGGCCTCGCCACGGTCCATCGCGGGCCACTCGTGGTCGATCACGGCGTGGGCGTACGCCTTGAGCGTCGTCTGCAGCGCGATCCGGTGCTCGTCGGGGAAGACCGAGACGTTGTAGTACATGCCGGGCAGGTTCGACGACTCCTCGTAGATGTTCGTCTGCGCGCTGGTGAGGCTGCTCCAGGTGTTCACCACCACGAACGCGAGCAAGAACGAGTAGAAGGCGCCCACCGAGCTGAAGAAGTAGCCCAGCACGGAGTTGTGGTCGGAGCTGCTCTTGCCCGCGCGGTACCGGCCGACTCCGATGGCGACGAACGCGCTCAACGCGGTGCTTGCGGCGATCACCAGAACGATCGTGTCCACGCGGGCACCCTCCTGAAACCGGCTACCGAACGCTGACCGTAAGGCGTGCTGCGCGCGGCCGCAGTCCGCCACCGCCGTCCGTGACACGAACGGGCGATCAACCGGAATCGGGTTTGACGAACGGATCCAGCCGCCGGACTGTCCGAAGTGGTCAGTCGGTGGAACCAGGCCGGCCGTGAGATCACAGGCCGGTCCTTCCGGGATCCGCCCTCGAGGTCTCGCCAGGCACGGCTCCCGTACCCACCGTCCTGGCGGGATGGAGCCTCGGGCAGTGGCCTGTGGCGAGCTCGCGAGCGGCTCGTGGGCGGGCACGATCACCCTTCGCCGCCGTCGGTTCTGTGCTCGAGTGGCTGAGACTGGTCGCAGGTCCTAAGTTCCGAAATGTGACCACTCCATATGGACCAGGTGATCAGGAGTCGCAGATCCCGGCGCCACCGCCGCTCTCCGAGTCGGAACTGCGTGGTGGGGCCGAACCGAGCGGTACCGCACCGAGGGAAGTCCAGCTGTCGTTCTGGCTGTGGATCGTGGGAGCGGCGCTGTCCGTCATCGGTGCGCTGTTCGCGTTCACTCAGCGTGACAGGTTGTTGGAAGAGGCCCGCAATCGGCCGGATGCCGGAGGATTGAGCGAGGCGGAGCTCGACACGCTGGTGACGATCGGTCTCGTCGTCGGTGTCGTCATCGCTCTCCTCTTCGCCGGCCTGTACGTGCTGTTCGCGTTCAAGGCACGGGCGGGGCGCAACTGGGCACGAATCGTTCTCGCGGTTCTCACCGCGCTCGGCGTGCTGGCGTTGGTGATAGGTGGAATCTCGATCGCCGCCGTCCTCTCCACGGTCGTGGCGATAGTGGCGGTGGTACTGCTGTTCTTGCCGGCCTCGAACCAGTACTTCGCCGCTGGGTAAACCCGGCGGTGACTGCAGTCGCGACACCCCAACGCAGCACACGCCGTGCGAGGATCCGCATCCCAGGCGATCACGGCATGACCGCCTGGAATGCGCCGTGGCGATTCTGACGTTCTCACCGATGAACTGCGCGCTCTCCAACGTGCCCACTTCGGTTGTGGACGGGCGTCGTGCGCAGCCGATCGAGGAAGTCGCGGACCGCGTGCAGGAAGGCCGACGGCTCCTCGGAGAAGACGAAGTGCCCGGCCTCGGGGATCTCTGTGAGTCGGGCGCCGGGGATCCCGGCGGCCAGAGTCCGGCCGGCGACCGGTGGGCACACCCAGTCGTGGCGGCCCACGATCACGAGGGTCGGTGCGGAGATGTCCGACAGCTGCGGCCGCAGGTCGTACCCAGCCGCCAGCACACCGAAGAAGTACTGGGCGACGTCGGTGGTGAAGTCGCTGAGCGCCAGGAGACGACCGGGCAGCCCCATGTGCTGAGGGCCCGCGTAGTAGGGAGCGACCGACCGGTTGAACGCGTCGACGGTGCCGGGGGAGAAGTCGCCGCCGAACAGCCGCGCGGCGACCTCGACGGCTTCGGCGGGAGCCCGCTCAGCGAGGGTGGGAGGGGGGTTCTCGTCGTGCATCGGGGCCAGGGTGGGGGCCGTGTTGCACAGGATGAGCCCGCCGACCAGGTCGGGGTGCCGCAAAGCCAGATGCAGCGCGACGAACCCTCCGGCTGAATGACCGAACAACACGGGCCGTTCGATGCCCAGCTGCTCGCACAACGCCGCCACGTCCTCGGCCATCTGCTCGAGAGTGCAGGTGTGCACCGGCGGGCGGCCGGACCTGCCCTGGCCACGCAGGTCGACGAACACCAGCTGTGCGTCGCGGCTCAACGCGCCCAGCCCCGGCCGCAGGTAACCCTGATCGAAGCCGGGACCACCGTGCAGCACCAGAATCGTCTGGCGCTCTGCCCACCGGTCCCCGTCGACGTGCAGCTGGGGCCCCTCGACGTCGACGTACAACTCGGTGTCGTTCACGCGGATCTTCATTCTCGCCTCCTCGGCACGGGCCGCCACGACCGGCGGCCGTCCTGTCCGCAAGATGCAAAAGGAGACGGAAAGTTCGACGTCTTGTGTCACGACTTTCGCAGCGCGGATGATGAGTGCCGTGGGCTCCGACGACGCGCCGACCGACATTGAGCTGGTGATGGCCGCTCGAGGCGGGGATGCGGCCGGCCTCGGCGTCCTGCTCGAGAGGCATCGGCCCGGAATGCGCGCGGTCGCGCTGAGCATGCTCGGCTGGAGCCCTGACGCCGAAGACGTTGTTCAAGACGCGATCCTCGTCGGACTCAGCCGGCTCGGCGAACTGCGTGACCCTGCCGCTGTCGGCCCGTGGCTACGCGCCATCACCCGCAATGCCGCGCGGATGCGGCTGCGTTCGGCCGATCGGGAAACCCCGATCTCCCCGCGAGCCGACGACCTGCCGACGCGGGAGCCGACACCTCAGGAGGCCCTCGACGACCACGCGTTGCGAGACTGGGTCTGGACCGCTCTGGAGGCCCTCTCCGAGCCACTGCAGACGGTCGTGCTGGCCCGGTACTTCTCCACGGCGACGTCGTACGACCAGATCGCGGCGCTGTGCGAGGTGCCCGTCGGAACGATACGCAGCCGGCTGAACCAGGCACGCAGGAAACTCGGCGACGCCTTGCGGGCCTCCGCGGCCAGCGCCCACGTCGACACCGCCGCCCTCACCGATCAACGCCGACGCGAGGCCGAAGACATGCTGTCCTCGGCGGCGAACGGTCGGTTCCGATCCACGCTGGCGGCTGCAACCGTCCCTGATGTGCGCCTCGTCGGGCCGCAGGGGCAACGAGGACGCGGCCGGGACACCCTGACCGACATCATGGACAGCGATCTCGCCGCCGGAGTCAGTCAGCGGCTGAACGGTGTCGCGGCCGGCCGCCGCATCACCATTCTCGAGTGCGACCTGCTCAGCCCGCCGTGGGACCCCCAGCACTGCCCCCCGGCTGTGCTGTGGCTGATGACCCTGGGCGACGAGCGAATCGAGACGATTCGCCTCTTCCACCCCAACCCGTGACGACGAACGGCGACCAGGACACGGTGCGACCGCGCGAGCAGCAGACCGGCGGTTACGGGGCGTCGTCAGCCCGGCCACGCTGGGGCAGGTCAGGCCAATGTCCGCAGCCGTGGGCCTCGCAGCCACCGCCGCCGTGCCGGCCGGTCAGCTCGTTCCGGTGACGTCGTCAGCACGTCATTTGACGCGCACAGGAACATCTGGACTGTTTGTCCAGGAGCTGGACTGTTACTATTGGCTCCGTCCTGAGCGGTAGGTGATCGAGAGGCGGACGCGGTGGCGGACGGTGGCGCGGATGCGATCCTGGCGGCGTTGCGGCCGGTGATCGACGGGCTGGCCGCGACGTTCGGGCCCACGTGCGAAGTCGTGCTGCACGACTACAGGCGGGGTGAGCAGTCCGTCGTGGCGGTGG
This sequence comes from Lentzea atacamensis, assembly GCF_003269295.1. Taxonomy (GTDB): domain Bacteria; phylum Actinomycetota; class Actinomycetes; order Mycobacteriales; family Pseudonocardiaceae; genus Lentzea; species Lentzea atacamensis. Next base: position 793,231 of record NZ_QLTT01000003.1, read on the forward strand.
CGGGGTCGGTGACCGGGCGCAAGGCCGGTGGCGCGCTGAGCGAGATCGGTTTGGCCGTGCTCGCCCAGGGCGACGCGGCGGTGAACGACATCAACTACATCACCCGCACTCCGGACGGGCGGCTGATCAAGTCGTCCACGATGCCGCTGCGCGATGGCGCCGACCACGTGTTCGGGGCGCTGTGCGTCAACATCGATGTCACGGCACTGCGGCAGGCGGGCGACCTGTTGACCGCACTGGCCGGCACGCCGCCGGCGCAGGTCCCGGCCACCACGTTCAGCGACGACTTCGACGACGTGGTCGACGCGCTGATTCGGGCGGAGGAGGTCGCGCGCGGCAAGTCCGTCGCCGGACTGACTCGGGTGGAACGGCTGGCACTGTTGCGCGTTCTGGACCGTCGCGGTGTCTTCGCCGTCCGCAACGCCGTGCCCCGTGTCGCCGAACGACTCGGCATGTCGCGTTCCGCTGTGTACGCGGATCTGGCCGAGTGCCGCCGGACGCAGGACGAAATCGCGAGCGGTGAGGGAAGCCGATGATCGCCCGGAGCACGCTGAACGATCTGGAAACTCCTTTCCTGGCGGTGAATCCGGCGACGGTGGCCGCGAACATCGATCGGCTCCGCAAGCACCTCGACGAGCTGGGCGTGCCGCTGCGCGCGCATGTCAAGACGGCCAAGTCCCTCGACGTGGCCGCGCTGCTGCACGACGGGCAGCCGGGGCCGATCACGGTGTCGACGCTGGCTGAGGCCGAGGCGTTCGCCGACGCCGGCTACCGCGACATCGTGTACGCGGTCGGGATCACGCCGCACAAGCTTGCCAGGGTGACGATGTTGCGGCGGCGCGGCGTGGACCTCGTGGTGTTGCTCGACAGCGTGGAGCAGGCCGCCGCGCTCGCCACCGCCCGCACCGGGATGACGGGCATCCCGGCGTTGATCGAGATCGACTGCGACGGTCACCGCGGCGGGGTGCGTCCCGACGACCCTGTGCTGCCCGTCATCGCCCGCACGCTCGCCGACGGCGGCGCCGAGGTCCGGGGCGTGCTGGTGCACGCCGGTGAGTCCTACTACGCCGATGGCGCCGACCGGTTGCGCGCGGCCGCCGAGAACGAGCGACGGTGCGCGGTGCAGGCCGCCGAGGTGTTGCGGGCGGCCGGGCACGAGGCTCCGGTGGTGAGCGTGGGCTCCACACCGACCGCGCACTTCGCGGCCGACCTCACCGGTGTCACCGAGGTCCGGGCGGGCAACTTCGTCTTCTTCGATCTGGTGATGGCCGGCATCGGCGTCTGCTCCACCGCCGACCTGGCGATGACGGTGGTCACGACAGTGATCGGGCACCGCCTGGACAAGGGGTGGATCCTCACCGACGGCGGCTGGATGGCGACCTCCCGCGACCGCGGTACCGCACGTCAGCGGGTGGACCAGGGATACGGCCTCGTCGCCGACCTCGACGGCGACCTCTACCCGGACCTGCTGATGAGCGACGCGAGCCAGGAGCACGGCGTCCTGTCACTTCGCCCCGGTAGCACCGCCGCCCTGCCGTACCTGCCCGTCGGCACCCGCGTGCGGATCCTGCCCAACCACGCCTGCGCCACCGCAGCACAGCACGACCGGTACCACGTGACCGAACCGGATTCGACCGCCGTCGTGGCCGTGTGGCCGCGCGTTCAGGGATGGTGACCACCGTCGTGCGTTTCCTGCCAGAGCACCTTTCCGCCGCCCTCGTCACCGAGGAACTGGCCTTCACCGCCGCGCGCGACGCCCTGATCGCCGCCGCCGACGGGCAGGCCGAGGTGTTCCCCGCGGTCCTCGGTCACGGGTCCGAGCAACGGAACAGGTTCACCGTGAAGTCGGGTGCGTCGGCGGAGCTCGCCGGTGTCAAGATCGGCAGTTACTGGCCGGGCAACGCCGATCGGGGCCTGCCCCGGCACAACTCCGTGGTGCTGCTGTTCGACCAGGACAACGGCCGCATCGGCGCGGTGGTCGAAGCCGGTGTCGTCAACGCCTACCGCACGGCCGCCGCCGACGCCGTCGCCGCGAGCGTCCTGGCCCGCCCCGATGTCACCACGCTGACCGTCTTCGGTACCGGGCACCAAGCGCTGTACGAATGCGCCGCGCTCGCCCGCGTGCTGCCCCTCACGGCCGTGCACGTCGTCGCGCGCGACCGGCAGCGTGGCGACGACTTCCTGACCCGGCTCGCCGAACGTGGCCTCACCGGACGGCTCACCCCCGCCGAGCAGGCGTGCCGCGACGCGGACGTCATCGTGACCGCCACCACCGCCACCGCACCGCTGTTCGACGCGGCCTGGGTGCGTCCGGGTACCCACGTCGCCGCCATGGGCGCCGACGCCCATGGCAAACAGGAACTCCCGGTCGAGCTGCTCACCACGGCGCGGCTGTTCTGCGACCTGACCGCCCAAGCCGTCCAGATCGGGGAACTGCAGCACGTCGCCGGTCTCGTCGGCGACGGCACTCTGACGCTCACCGCCATCGGTGACGTCCTCACCGGTCAGGCCGAAGGACGCCGCAGCAACGACGAGATCACCGTTTTCGACAGCTCCGGCATTGCCCTGCAAGACCTCTTCATCGCCGATGCCCTCCTGCAGGCGGCAGCGACCGAGAGGGAAGCCAACTCATGAACAACCCGGAAACGATGGCACTGCGGTGCGCCGGGTGCGGCCGCAGCCACGCCCTGGACGAGCTGGCCTGGCGGTGCGCCGACTGCCACGGCGTGCTGGATCTGACAGGGTTCACGCCGGCCATGCCGAAGGCCGCGGACCTCGCTACCCGCCGGCCCGGCCTGTGGCGCTACGCCGAGGCCCTGCCGATCTTCGAACCACCCGGCATCACCATGGGTGAAGGCATGACTCCACTGGTCACCACACCGGGGCAGCCCGTGTCGGACTGAAGATCGACCACCTCATGCCGACGGGGTCGTTCAAGGACAGGGGCGCGGTCGTGCTGGCCGCCCGCCTCGGCGTCACCGGGCTCATGACCGACAGCAGCGGCAACGCCGGCACCTCCGTCGCCGCCTACGCCGCCCGCGCCGGCATCACCTGCGACGTCTACGTTCCGGAAAGCACCTCAGAGGGCAAGGTCGCACAACTGCGCGCTTACGGTGCCACCGTGCACCAGATTCCCGGCACCCGGGAAGACACCGCGCGCGCCGCGGCCCGCGCCGCCGGTGAACCGGGCGTCTTCTACGCCAGCCACGTCTACCACCCGTTCTTCTTGCACGGCACCAAGACCTACGTGCTGGAACTGTGGGAGCAGCTCGGTGGCCGGCTGCCCGAGACCCCTCGTGCTGCCCGTCGGCAACGGCACTCTCGTGCTCGGGGCCCACCTCGGCTGCACCGAACTGCTCGACCAGGGACTCATCGACCGGTTCCCCCGCATCGTCGCGGTCCAGGCCTCCAGGTGCGCCCCGCTGGCCAACGCGTTCGCTGACGGCCGACCAGAACCCGCCGACATCACCACGCACGGCACCGTCGCCGAGGGCATCGCCATCGCCGCACCAGCCCGCGGCCGCCAGATCCTGGCCGCCGTGCGCGCCACCGGCGGCACCATCGTCACCGTCACCGACGAGCAGGTCCACGCCGCCCACGCCGCGCTGGCCCGGGCCGGCCTCTACGTCGAACCCACCTCCGCGGTGTGCTGGGCAGCCATCCGAGCCGATCTCGTCGCCACCACACCGCGACCCGATGGGCTTCCCGCCGTCGTGGCACCGCTGTGCGGCAGCGGTCTGAAGTCCAAGCCCCCGGTCTGACCGTCGAAGGACCCCATGCGCATCCACGTCATCACGACCGGTGGTTCCCTCGACGTCGAGTACACCCTGCAAGGCACCTTCGCCATTGGGCCGCCTGTGGTGGCGTCCCTCCTCGAACGCGCCCGCACCCGGCACGAGATCACCGTCGAAAGCCTGTGCCGCAAGCCGTTCAACCTCGGACTCGCCGTGGCAGCCCTGCAGACCCTGCCCCACGGCGTCCACATCGCCATGAGCGGCCGAATCTTCCCAGCTGGACACGCCAGGAAGGACCGTGCTCGAGGGTCTTCGTCTGACCCGGCAACATGACTTCGTCATCCCTTGATGGCAATACCTCGTCGCTCAGTGCCGTCAATGCATCGTGGATGCCAGCGGCACGACGACGACTTCGTCGGGCGATGGACTTCATTCGTGACCGCGACGCCAGGTACCCCGCGTTGATCGACAAGATCCTCGGCACAGCAGGAATCGCTACGGTGTCGGCGGCTTCCGGATCGCATCCACTGCACCAAGATCTACCGGACCGGGATCGCGCTGAAGGACCCGGAAGCGCTGGAGCGCCGCTACGCGTACTGCGATCCGATCTCCACGCTGGGGTCAGACCGGTCAGAAGTGGTGGCCCTACCAGGGGCTTGATGCGACACGACCGGCTAGACGCGGCCGATGGGGCCGCGCAGAGCAGGTCCGATCCAGCGACGGACCAGAGTCCGCAGTTGGTCATCGGTGACCGTCGGCGCCGAGGGATGCTGCAGGAACGACAGGAAGAGTCGCATCAGGACCTCGGCGAGTCCGGCGAAGTCGTCGTCGGTGGTGACGCCTGCGGAGGCCCAGTCGACCGGCACGTTGCGGAGGATGCGTGCGCCGAGGGCGAACCACTGGGCCGACGTGACCGCATCTGTGAAGAAGTCACCTTCGCCGGCTTGCAGGAGCAGGCCCAGGTAGGGCTCGCGGGGGACGGTCCGCACGCCGAACACGACGGACTCCACGGCGACCTCGGTGGCGCTGGTGAAGGCCGCCAGGTGCTGCTCCATCCTTCCGGCGAACTCCTCGGCGCCGGCGATGGCGACAGCGCTGAGGACATCTGTCAGGCGCGGGAAGTAGCGGTAGACGGTCTGCCGGGTGACTCCGGCCTCCTGGGCCACGTCGGAGAGACTGGTCTTGGCCAGTCCGGCACGGTCGATGCACGCCGTCGCAGCCTTGACGATCCGGCGGCGTGCCTCGTGCTCGGTGCCGGGTGGGTTGCCCTGCCATCCGTGGTGCCCCATGTGCATTATCTTTCCTGAGGAGGGTTCCTCAGGCGGAGGCAGGTGCGTCGCGGCGCACGCGATGAAGCGCAGCCAGCACCACACCGGCTCCGGCGAAGCAGGCCAGCGCGTACAGGCCGTTTCCGGTCGGAGTGCCGTCGGCGGTGACGCCGTTCTCCGCGGCGAGGTGGGCAGGCAGAGCGCTGATCCAGAGCAGCGCCATCAGGCCCAGGTAGCCCGCGGGGTAGAAGCGGGTGAAGGCGGGCAACGGCTCGTCCAGGGGTTGTCGGGAGGACGCGATGATCCACGTGCCCGCCAGCCAGACCAGGGCCAGTTCGATCCCGAGCACCCACGCCCGTGCGGTGGGGTTCACGCCGAAGAGGCTCGACGGGATGCCGGCGATCACCATCGCCAGTGGCGTGAGGACTCCGGCCAGCACGGTGCGGGCCACCAGCCACCGCCCTCCGGCAGTCAGGCGCACGACCAGATAGGTCATGGCTCCCAGGGAGACGGAGGCGAACAGCAGGGCGCTCTGCAACGGCACCGACGCCATCGCGGGTTGGTTGACGATGTGGTTGTCCGGGTTCCACGCCCACCACTTCAGCTGCGGTCCCAAGTGATCGAAGACCTCGTAGAACACCTGGCACACGAAGGCGACCGCCACCGATCCGGCCAGCGCTCCACGCCGGCGGAAGATCCCGAGGCAGCGTACGACCTCGTAGGCGAGCTGGCTGATCATCGGGTAGAACGCCACGATGTACAGCGGCAAGCGGTCCCACATGAACTGCACGGTGAACTGGTTGTGGGCGAAGATGAAGCCGTAGATCTCGTCCAGGCCGAACCACTCCGGGAAGTACAGCGGTGGCTCGATCACGAGGAGGTAGACCAGCGACGCCCACCACAACGCGAGGTTGACCGAGTCCCCCGCGCGGTGGCGGCGAACGGCGTGCACCAGAGCGAAAACGGCGCCGCCGACGACGAGCGCCTCGAGCAGCGGCATCGTCGGGTGGGCGAGATCCCAGGGTGCGCGGACCGAGACGACGGGGGAGACGTCGTGACAGTCGAAGCCGAGGTCGCGGGTGACGGCTTCGGCCTCCGGCCCGCAGGTGGTGGTCATCGTGACGCCGCCGATGCGGTCGAGTAGTCCGTTGCCGGCGGTTCGGCCAGGGGGTCGAACCCGAACGGGATGCGATGACGTCCCAGCGCGGTGCGGATGCGGTAGCGCAGAAGTCCTGCGAGCACACGAGGGTTGGTCATCATGTCGCCCAGCGACTCGTCCAGGTTGAACACCTTGGCGAAGTGCTCGTCGACCACCGGGTACTCACGAGCTGCACCAACGATGAAGCTGAACGCCGGGCCGGACACCGCCGCGACGAGGCGGCGTTTCCACTCGCTCACCTTCTCGGTGCCTCCGGCGCACGCGTAGCCTCGATCCCTGGCCAGTGCCAGGCGCCACGGCACGGTCAGCAAATTCCTTTGCGCCGCAAGGAACTGCGCGGAGAAAGCCGCGTCGACCCGCTCGGCACGGGAGAGGTGCTCGCGCAGCAACAACGCCGAGCTCGCGGCGGAACTGATGCCCTGTGCGTAGAACGGGTTGAACGCGCAGATCGAGTCACCGACGAACACCAGCCGCCCTGGCGGTGTCGCCCACCGGTCGTAGCGCCGCCACTTGTTGCCGGTCGACCGGGTCAGGTGCACCTCGGAGACGGGAGTGCATCGGTCCATCGCCGCTGCGAACAACGGTGTCCGCACCCGGCGGGCCGATCTGGCGAACGTCTCGGCGGTGCGCGGCATCTCGTGCCCCCACGAGCCCATGCAGGCGATGGCGCGGTTGCCCTCGATGGGGAAGAAGTTGACCAGGAACTCGTGCTCGGCGGGATGCTCGCCCTTGTGCTGCGTCGGCATGATCACCAGGTGCCGCCACCACCACGACGCGGGTGGCTTCTCGGGAAGTTCGTACCAGCGCGAGGTGTAGGTGACCTTGGCGTCGAGCGTCTGCACCTGCGGCTCTGGCCATCCTGCGGCCACCAGCCAGCTGGCGACCGGTGAGCCCCTCCCCATCGCGTCCACGACGAGGTCGGCCTCGACGTGCTCGTCACCGGTGGCTGAGGTGAAGCTGACACCGTTGATCCCGCCGTCACGAGCACTCAGGCCGTTGACCGACACGCCTTCGCGGACGACCACGTTGGCCAGCTTCCGCACCTGGTCGCGCAGCACCCGCTCGATGAGCAGCCGCGAGCCGTAGATCATCGTCATCGAGCCGCGCTTGCGCGCCGACCAACCCTCCCCGTCGAGGTAGGCGGCGTCCATGGACGGCATCAGATGCAACCCGCCCGCGGCGATGAGCTCGTCCTCGAAACCGGGGAACAGCTCCCCGATCGCACGACGCCCCGAGTTCAGCAGGAAGTGCGGGTGCTTGCTCTGCGGCACGCCGCGCCGGTGCTCGGCGTTGGCAGGCAGCTCGTCGCGTTCCAGCACCACCACCTGGTCGAAGTGAGGGGAGAGCGCTCCCGCAGCGCACAGCCCTGCTGCGCTGCCGCCGAGGACGACGGCGGTGGTGCCGAGCCGCATGCCGGCTACCTCTCTCGATCATACAAAGTTGCTTCAAATGTATGATTGGCTGATGCGGGGGTCAAGAAGCCGGATGGTCCCCTGAGGGCTGGCGGTTCGTGCGGCGGCGAGTCGGCGATCGCAGCCGCGTGGGGTTCGATGCGGCCGCGTTGGACTTGCCCCTAAAGCCCGACAACTGACCACAGGGCCCTGGTGGCGCTAACAGGGTCGACACGTTCAGCGTTCGGAGTTCCGGAAGTTCCACTCCAGCCGGACTTCTTTGGAGCGGCGAGACCAACATGATCAGGAGCGCTAGGCTGATCGCCTTCGTTTGGACGGCGACGATCGGAGCAGGTGTTGGGGCTGAAAGCGGACGTCACGCGGGCAGTCCTGCTGGCCGTGTGCCGGTAGCGGGACTGGAGTGCTGGCCTCGGTTACGTGGATGGCGTTGGCCGCCATGAAGTGCTGATCCACCAGGCGATCGCGCGGATGTCGCTCGGTGCCGCCATTGATCGTGGGCACGGGAGCGGGCTGCTGGCATTGATGCTCCTGACCGACGCGCGCCGGGAGGCTGGGCCGACGGCACCGGCCCGGTCGGTCAGGACCAGCTGCAGGCGGCCGTCGACGCCGTGCACGACGAGGCCCCCCACCGCTGCCGCCACCGACTGGCCGCAGATCCTGGCCGTGTACGACGTGCTGGCCCAGGTCGCGCCGGGCCCGGTGGTCGCGCTCGGCCACGCGGTCGCCGTCGCCGAGGTGCACGGCCCACGCGCCGGACTCGCGGTGCTCGGGATGCTGGAGGCGGATGAGCGGATGGCGCACAGCCCCGGCTGGAAGCGGTCCGGGCGCACCTGTTCGAGCGAGCGGGAGATCTCGCTGCGGCCGTGGAGTCGTACGGGCGCGCGGCGAGGATGACGGCCAGCTTGCCCGAACAGCAATGCCTCATGTTGCGCGCGGCCGAGTTGCGCGCACACTGACCGGCCGCCGTCTCGGCGAACTTTCGTGTGTAACGCCTACCGGGTGCTCGGGAACTGAGCCGTCGTGAAAGCCGGACCAGCCCGAGGAGCTGACGAATGCCCAGAATCGTGACCAGCGCCGTGCTCGACGCGCCCGCCGACGAGGTGTGGGAGTTGCTGCGCGACTTCTCCGCCATCGGGTCGTGGCACCCGCACCTGCCGGAAGCGAAGATCGAAGGCGGTGACCCAGGAGACCGGGTGGGCGCGGTACGCGTGTTCCCCGCAGCGGGTGAGCACCGCGAACGGCTCATCGCGCTCGATGATGTCGATCGCAGTACCCGGTACGCGTTCGAGGACACCGCGGGACTGCCGGTGCGCGACTACGTTTCCGGCCTGCGCGTCACGCCCGCGTCACCCACCACGTCGTTGGTCGAGTGGACGGCCGACTTCGATTGCGACGCGACCGATGAACCCCAGGTGATCTACCAGGTCCGGGACGGGATCTTCCTGCCCGGCCTGGCCGCGTTGAAGGAGCGTTTCGCATGACCGGCTACAGCGATCTCCGAGCGATGTTCATCAACTGCACGCTGAAACGGTCGCCTGACCGCAGCAACACCGAAGGCTTGGTGGACGTCAGCCGGGCGATCATGGAGAAGCAGGACGTCCAGGTCGAGGTGGTGCGCGCGATCGACCACGACATCGCGATCGGTGTGTGGCCGGACATGAGAGAGCACGGCTGGGCGACCGACGCCTGGCCGGAGATCTACGAGCGGGTCATGGCCGCGGACATCCTTGTGATCGCGGGCCCGATCTGGCTGGGCGACAACAGTTCCGTGACCAAGCAGGTCATCGAACGGCTCTACGCCTGCTCGCACCTGCTCAACGACGCCGGCCAGTACGCCTACTACGGCCGCGTCGGCGGATGCCTGATCACCGGCAATGAGGACGGCGTCAAGCACTGCGCGATGAACATCCTCTACAGCCTGCAGCACCTGGGTTGCACGATCCCGCCGCAGGCCGATGCGGGCTGGATCGGTGAGGCGGGGCCGGGGCCGTCCTATCTGGACCCCGGATCGGGCGGGCCGGAGAACGACTTCACCAACCGCAACACCACGTTCATGACGTGGAACCTGTTGCACCTGGCCAGGATGCTCAAGGACGCGGGCGGGATCCCGGCGCACGGCAACCAGCGGTCCGGGTGGGACGCCGGCTGCCGGTACGACTTCGAGAACCCCGAGTACCGGTAGCTCAACCCGCCTTCCAGTCGCACCAGGCCCGGATCACGGCTTCCAGTTCGGCCCGCCCCGTCTCCAGGTCGTCAGAGGAGCGGAAGCGCATCGTGCGCGCCAGCTTTCCGTCGCCTTCGAGGCGCGGGTGGTCGCCGGGTATCTCGGCGCCGCGATGGAACAGCAGGCTGACGAAGTGCTTGGACGGATTGAAGCTCACGATGTTGCCCTTGAACGAGAACGTCGGCGTCTGCCATTTGATGGACTCGGTGACGCGGCTGGCCGGGCCCGGGATGCCCGCACGGACCTGGCGCATCAGCGCATCGAGCGGGTGGGCCTTGTCGATGAACCACTGGTCGACCTCGTTCACGGCACCATGGTGCGCCGGGTCGGCGGAACGCGCTCGGGGAGGTAGATTCCGCGAGGTGCTGCCCGCTGACAAGGTGCTGGTCGCTGGACTCCGCTCCGGCGACGAGGCCACATTCGTCTCGCTGCTGGATGCCTGGTCGGGGTCGATGATCCGGCTGGCGCGCGGTTTCGTGTCCACCGACGCCTCGGCCGAGGAGGTCGTGCAGGACACCTGGCTTGCCGTCATCCGCGGCATCGACGGCTTTCGCGGCACTGCGTCGCTGCGCACGTGGGTGTACCGGATCCTGGTCAACACAGCGAAGAAGCGCGGCGTCAAAGAGAAACGCACGGTTCCGTGGACGAGCGTCGATCCCGATGGCGGGCCGACGGTGGACCCGTCCCGGTTCCGGGGCGCGGACGAGGGTTTCCCCGGCCATTGGCGCGAGTTCCCAGAGCCGTGGGTGCTTGACGGCGAGCTCCGGCAGGTGGTGGGACGGGCGCTCGACGACCTGCCGGAACGGCAGCGCGTGGTCGTTGTGCTGCGTGACGTGGAGGGCCACACGTCCGAGGAGGTGTGCGCGATGCTGGAGATCTCACCGGCGAACCAGCGGGTGCTGCTGCACCGCGGTCGTGCGGCGGTCCGGGCTTGCCTGGAGACCTATTTCGCGACGTCAGGAGGAACGGCATGACGTGCGAGGAGTTCGTCGAACTCGTGACGGCGTTCCTGGAGGGAGCACTGGACGAGGCGGCCGAACGCGCTTTCGTCGAGCACCTCGCCGAGTGCCAAGGCTGCGAGCGCTACCTCGACCAGTTCCGTGCGACCATCGCCGAGCTCGGCGAGCTGCCGCCGGAGTCGCTGCCGGACGAGACGCGCGAACGGCTGCTGGACGCGTTCCGGACGTGGGGCCACGCCACTGACGGCCCCGCAGGTCCGCCGGAGCATCACCGCTGATTTCAGACGAACGACGGTTCACACGAGGCGTCCTCTCCTCCTACCTTCGGTAACTGATCGGAAACCCCTGCACCCGTCCGCCCCGGCGGACGGGATTCCGTGAGGAGCCCAACTTCATGAAACCCCTGCGCATGGGGGTGCTCGCCGTGCTCACCGCATCGGCGGTCGCCCTCACGATGTCGGGCGCGTCCGCGCACGATCCCGACACCCCTGAAGGACAGGCGGCGGCCAGAGCGTTCATGGCCGACTACCGGCCGGCCGAACGGCACGCCGTCACCGGCACCGCGGCCGGTGTGCCGTGCGTCAACGGCAAGGCCGACATCTACCCCTGCAAGAACGTCGATCTGCTCAGCGTCTTGCCGCTGGCCCAGATGGGTGGCGGCAACGGCAACGACATCTGGGGCTGGACCGACCCGTCCTCCGGCAAGGAGTACGCGATCGTCGGGCGCACCAATGGCACCGCGTTCGTCGACGTCAGTACTCCCACCGCGCCGAAGTACCTGGGCAACCTGCCGTCCAACGGCGGCAGCAGCACGTGGCGCGACATGAAGGTCTACAAGGACCACGCGTTCATCGTCGCGGACTTCATCAGCGGCCACGGGATGCAGGTGTTCGACCTGACCCGACTGCGCGCCATCACGACGCCGCAGACGCTGACCGCGGACGCGCTCTACAAGGAGTTCGGCCCGGCGCACAACATCGCCATCAACGAGGAAACCGGCTACGCCTACGCGATCGGCTCCAACACCTGCCGCGGCGGCCCTCACATGGTCGACATCCGCACGCCGAAGTCGCCGAAGAACGCGGGCTGCGTATCGCAGGACGGCTACACGCACGACAACCAGTGCGTGATCTACCGCGGGCCCGACGTGGCCTACCGGGGCAAGGAGATCTGCTTCAACTCCAACGAGGACACGCTGACGATCGTCGACGTGACCGACAAGGCGAACCCGGTCCAGATCTCGCGCAAGGGCTACTCGGGCGCGCAGTACTCGCACCAGGGCTGGCTCACCGAGGACCAGCGGTACTTCCTGCTCGACGACGAGTTGGACGAGTCGCGCGGCACCGACAAGCGCACCAAGACCTACATTTGGGACCTCGCGAGCCTCGCCAACCCGGTCCACACGGGCGTCTACAACTCGCCCGCGACGGCGATCGACCACAACCAGTACATCAAGGGCAAGTACTCCTACCAGGCCAACTACCAGGCAGGCCTGCGCATCCTGGACGTCAGCAACGTCGCCTCGGCGCAGCTGACCGAGGCCGGGTTCTTCGACATCTACCCGGCCGCCGACGAAGCGAAGTTCAACGGGGCGTGGAGCAACTACCCGTACTTCGCGAGCGGCATCGTCCTGGTCAACGGCATCGAGCAGGGCCTGGTCGTGGTCAAGCCCAACCTCGGCGCGGTGGAACCACCGCCGGGAGGGAAGTTCGAGAACACCACCGACGTGTCCATTCCGGACGCGGGCGCGGCGGTGACGTCCTCGGTGGCCGTGTCCGGGCTGAGCGGCAAGGCACCGGCGACGCTCAAGGTGAACGTCGACATCAAGCACCCCTACCGAGGTGACCTGGTGATCGACCTGGTGGCGCCCGACGGCACGGCCTACCGGCTCAAGGGTTCGAGCAACGACGGTGGCGACAACGTGATCGCCACCTACGACGTGAACGCCTCCGCCGAGGATGCCGTGGGCACTTGGCTGCTCAAGGTGCAGGACGTCTACCGCTCCGACGTCGGCTACATCGACGCCTGGAGCCTGCAGTTCTGAGGTGAGGTGCCCCGGCCTCGGCCGGGGCATCCCCGCTTGGGGGTGGATCATGCGCAAGCTGGGTTTCATCGACTGGGTGTTCGCACTGCTGGCCGTGGCGATCGTGGCCGGCGGCGGGATCATGCTGTTCCGTCCATCGGCCGCTTCGCCGCACTCGGTGCACCAGCAAGCGACTCAGGACGTCGTACCGGCGAGCCACAGCGACGGTCTGTCCGAGGTGGAGGGTGGATACCGCTTCGAACGCGTTGTTGTGCCGGAGAGCCGGGGAAGCGCGGTACCGGTGGCGTTCCGCATCCTCGGTGGCGATGGCAAGCCCGTGACCAGGTTCCTGGACAACCAGACCAAGCAGATGCACTTCTTCGTCGTTCGCGATGACATGCACGTGTTCCGGCACGTACATCCCACGCTTGACGGCGACACGTGGCGGATCACGATCGACCTGCCCGATGGCGGCGCATATCGCATGTTCGCCGAGTTCATCCCGTTGGACACCAAGGATCCGCGGCACCCCGTGGTGCTGGGCGTCCCGTTCAGTCTCGCGGGTGACACCGCGCTGATGCCGGTCCCCGCACCGGACGCGAGCACTCGAACCGCAACGGGTTACTCGGTCACACGGGTGGATGAGCCGGCCGCACTCCCGTTGCTGAACGAACGCAAGCTGCGATTCGCCATCCGGACCCCGGACGGCGCACCGGTCAAGACCCTGGAACCGCATCTCGGTGCCAACGGTCACATGACCGGTTTCCACACGATGCTGCTCTCCGCGACGCACTTGCACCCCGTCGAGCCGCTCGGTGCACCGGTGATCAACGGCGAGCTGACCTTCCGGTCGGTGTTCGCCGAGCGCGGTGAGTACCGGCTCTTCCTCGAGTTCTCGCACGGCGGACGGCTGCACACTGCGCCAATCACCGTTGCGGTCGAGTGACTGGCCGGCAGATCAGTCGTCCGGTGAACAACGGCTACCGGGTACGGGGCGCGGCGGAGCACGGCGTGGCTGATGGAACCGAGCACTGCCCGCCGTACAGCGCCGCGGCCATGGCGCGATCACGGTTCCAGACTCGATGCGGACCTGGTCCCAGTTGTAGCCACAGTGTTCGGCTCAGCGAGCGCCTCATCGGGATGTCGGACCACGCGTGAACCGCGAGCAGATCGCAATCGCGGCGCGGGGCGAAGTCGAACGCGAAGTCGATCGCCGCAGCGCTGGTGTCCGACCCGTCGACCCGGCCACAACGCGACCGGCGTTCGTTTTCCCACGTGTGCTTACGACCTCCCTACGATCCCACAGGCCTGGCGGAAGTTCGATTGCTCAGCGCAAAGATTGCACTGTCCGTGATGAACGACGGCGGAGATCGGAAGCCAGAACACGGTGAGCATCGGGCTCGCAGCAGGTGGTCGCCATCGACGCGGGCAGGTGGTTGGGCTGAGTGCGTCAGATCCAGCCGAGATCGGCTGAAGTCACCGCGGGTTCGCCGCCGGCCTTGGTGAACGCGGTGAGCGCTTCGACGAGGCCGCGTCGTTCGTCCTCGGACATCTTCGCCACGATCCGGCTGATCGCCGCGCGGCGCCGGCGCGTCACCCCACGTACGACATGGGTGCCTTCCTCGGTCAGTTCGACGATCACCTCCCGGCGTGTCGCCGGGTTGGGCTGGCGCGCGACCATCTCGGTCGCCACGAGCCGGTCGACCATGCGAGTCGCGGTGGACGGGTTGACGTCGAGCAGTTCAGCCAGCGAGCTGAGCCTCATCGCTCCTCTGCTGTCCAGAATCACGAGCATCCGGAACTGCGGCAGCGTGATGGTTTCCTCGACCGCCGCGAGCGACCGCGCGGACACGGCGACCAGCAGGCGCGACGCCGTGAGCACGGCGTCGGTCAGCGCCTCGGCGTGGTTTGCGCCGACCTTGGACCGGGTCATGCGACTGTTGTACCGCAACCGCGCGTTGTGATCACCGCACAGGTTGGTGCACTGCCTGTTTTGTCCTGCATTCGGAAGCAACGACCGTTTCCAGTGCGTTCAGTGCCGCCTCGATCCAGGCGTCGACCGACCTCGCCGATGCACCGGGCGGGCCGGTGAGCTGCACGCTGACCGCGCTGCGGTCGGCGGTGAGCCGCAGAACCCGCAGTGTGCCTGTGCAGCTCGTCGTGGTCTCGCTGCCCCAGGTGATGCGCAGCCGCTCCCAGTCGATGTCCACTTGACGCTCGACGTCGACTTCGGCGTGGAGACCTGGCAGCCACAGGCGGATGAGGTTGGGCCCGGACAGCTCGACCTCCACGGAGTCGGGCAGCCAGGTCGTCATGTTGTCGAGGTCGGAGACGACGTCGAAGACGGCCTCCGCGTCGGCGGGCATGGAACGGCTTCGGGTCAAAACGAGGTCCTTTCGGCGGGCTCCTCCATCCTGTCCGAGTTCGCGCGTCGGTGAACCTGACGAGTGGCTAACGATCGCCCACCGGGGTGGGAGTCGCCGCCGTCGAGACGGCCGGCGTGCTCGAACTGGACGCCGGTGTCGAATGCCGCCGCTGCGTCACAACGGGAGTGGGTGCTTCACCGGACATCGTCGGTGTGCCAAGAGGTTCCGGTTCGTCCTGTGTGGACACCCCGCAAGCGGTGGCCAGCAGGCACACCACGACGGTGATGACGGCCTTCACGCGGCGGCCTCCGGGAGTTCGACGACGAAACGAGCTCCGCCACCAGGTCGGTCCTCGACCCACACGCGGCCGTGGTGGCGGCGGACGTGCTCGGCGACGAGCGCCAGTCCGAGGCCGCTGCCGGTGTCGGTACCCCGGCTGCCCGCTCTGGCGCCGCGGGTGAAGCGTTCGAACACCTGGGTCCGCATTTTGGAAGGCACACCTGGACCCGCGTCGTCGACCTCCAGCCGCACGCGTCCACGGTGATGGAGCACCGCGAGCCGGACGGCGCCTCCCGCGTGCTGCTCGGCGTTCTCGATGAGGTTGCCGACCACGCGGTCCAGGCGGCGACGGTCACCGAGCACCACTGGTGGGGGAGACTCGATGATGATCTCGATGCCGGGGGCGAGCCGAAGCCCGGCGACACCGCGAACGATGCCGGCGACATCCAGCGGTTCGAAGTCGTCTCGGTCGCCGTCCTGGTCGGCACGACTGATCTCCATGAGGTCGACCACCATGCGCGCGAACCTGTCCACTTCGGAGGTGAGCAGCCCGAGAGCCTTGCCCGCGGTGCCGGGCAGCTCGGCCTGTCTGCGGCGGAGCACCGCGGCCGCGTTGACCATCGTCGTCAGCGGTGACCGCAGCTCATGGCTGACGTCGCCGGCGAACCTGGCATCGCGCAGCACTCGTTGTTCCAGCGTGTCGGCCGTGGAGTTGAACGTTCTCGCCAGCGGACCGAGGTCGGGATCATCCTGGTCGGGCAGCCGTGTTTTCAGATCACCGCCGGCGATGCGCGAGGCCGCGGCGGTCAGCTCCGTCAACGGCCGCAGCGCGCGTCTGCTGGCCCACGAGCCGAGTCCTACGCCGATCAGGCCGCTCAGCACCGTTCCAGCGATCAACAAGCCGCTGAGGAACCGGAACGTCCGGTCGAGCTGGACGAGCTGGAACAGCTCGACGTAGACACCTTGCCCGTCGGCGAGCGACTGGGCCACCGCGATCACCGGTATTCCGTCGGCGCGGAGCCGTTGTCTGGCCGGAGTGCCGTGGCGGGCCATGGCGAGAAGGTCGTCGGGTACGACGGCGGGGTCGACCTGCCGCCCGCTCGTCAGCACCTCGTTCGCGCGGAACAGCATGATCGTCGAGTCCGGATTGGTGGTCAGGCCGGTGAGCAGTTCGGTCAGCCCGTCCGAGTTCGTGCGGACGGCCTCCTCCACCAGCCGGAGATTGACCTCCGCTTGACGCGTTGTGGCCTGCACACGCTGCCGCAGCATGTAGTCCGATGCGAGATTCCAGGTGGCGACGGCGAGGAGACTGGTGACCAGCACCGAGCCGAGGCCGAGCGCGGCGGCCACTCTCCACCGCAGCGACGGGCGGCGGACCATCACCTCGGCGGGCCGATCTTGTAGCCGGAGCCGCGCACGGTCAGCACGAACACCGGGTCTTCGGAGTTGTGCTCGACCTTGGTTCGCAGACGGCGAATGTGCACGTCGAGCAGCCGGGTGTCGCCGTAGTAGTCATATCCCCAGACCCGCTGCAACAACTGTTCCCTGGTCACGATCCGGCCGCCCGCCGCCGCCAGTTCGGCGAGCAGGCGGAATTCCGTGCGGGTGAGCCGGATTTCCTCCCCGCCGCGGTGGACGACGCCCTCGTCCGGCCAGATTTCGAGGTCCTCGATGCGGTACGAGACGTTCTGCCGCGGGCCGCCACGCCTGCGCAGCAGCGCCCGGATGCGCGCGGCGAGCTCGCTCGCGACCAGAGGTTTGGTCACGTAGTCGTCCGCACCCGCCTCCAGACCCGCGATCACGTCAGGGGTGTCGGTGCGGGCGGTCACGATGATGATCGGCAGATCTCCTTGCGCGCGTAGCGTTCGGCAGACCTGCAGACCGTCCACTCCGGGCAGCATGAGATCGAGCAGTACGACGTCGAAAGAGTCGCTGTCGAGGCGGCTCAACGCGTCCTCGCCGGAGACGGCCTCGTCGACGTCGAAGCCCTCGTCGGCGAGCGCGAGTCCGAGTGCCTGGCGGATGCGCTCGTCGTCGTCCACGAGCAGCACGGAGAAATCCATGTCCTGCTTTTCCTCGTTGGTTTTCTGTGCTGCTTCTATCACATTGTCATGGTGACCGCATCTTGGCGGTAGTGCTTGCCTTCGGAAGGAGTTCGTAAGGTTGCACAGTGCACGCGTCGGGCATGCTTGTCCCTGCGGGTGAACGCCCGTAGTGGGCGCGTGCCTGCGCGCTTTCCGGGGAAGGCCAGGCGTCGGCCGTCGAGTTTGCGGCCGGCGCTTGCCGCGAGACGACGAAAGGTTGCCTCAAGCCGTGACGGGCATGCCCACCACCGATGAAGGCCTCGCGGGAACCATTCTCGTGTGCGACGGATGCGGGCGGTCTCGCCGAACGAGCGCAACCGGCCCCTTCGCGTGGGAGCTGCTCTGGCTGCAGGCCGACCAGGCGGGCTGGAGCGGCTCGGATCGCCCGTTGGGCCCGCACTACTGCACGGTCTGTGTTGGGTAACGAACACGCAACCATTGCACAGTGCAATAGTCTCAATTTCCCGAATCATCCGTATCCCTCCGTGTCAGCACATGTTCGCCGCTGTTCACGAAGGGAGATCCAACGTGCTCAAACGTCTCGCCCAGGTGGTGTCGGCGCTCGCGATCATCTGTTCGTTCGCGGTCCCGTCGGCCTCTGCGCAGCCCGACTTCGGATCCGAGTACACGCCGACCCAGTTCGGCCCGCTGGGCCCCGCGGGCCGGGACATGCTCGTGAAGGTGCGTCTCGCGGGGCTGTGGGAAGGACCCGCCGGGCGACTCGGACTGCAGAAGTCCTCCAACCCGCGGGTCAAGGAAGCCGGACAACACCTGATCGACGGGCACCGTGAGCTGGACGCCAAGGTCATCGAACTGGGCCGCACGCTGAACGTCCCGCTGCCCAGCGAGGCCAACGCCGACCAGCAGGGCTGGATCGCCGAGATGACGAACGCCCCGGCAGGGAGTGCGGAGTTCGACCGCATCTTCGCCAACCGCCTGCGTGCCGCCCACGGGGGCGTCTACAAGTTCCTCGCGGTCGTACGCACCGGCACCCGGAACACACTGATCCGCGACTTCGCGAAGCGCTGTATGGAGGTTGTGCTCGACCACATCCAGGTTCTCGAAGCCACCGGGATGGTGGATTTCAACGACACGCAGGCGATCCCGCTCGCCGCACTCGCGGCGCCCGCGCCCAGCCCGACACCTGCTGCGGTTCCCACGGTGCCGCAGGCGGCCCCGGTCGTTCCCAGGACGCAGAACATCGCCCAGCAGGACGCGAACGACGACTATTCCGACGGACTGCTCGGAGTCCTCGTGGTCGTGGCTGTGGCCGGCGGGATCTACCTGTGGAGCGGCGGACGGCCACGCCGGTCTTCACGGGAATGACACATCATCGAAAGGGCCTCGCAAGGTTGCACCGTGCGGATTTCCTGCAGACTGTCGGCGCGGACATCACCGGTCGGGGCGGATGTCCGCGCCAAACCACTCCGGGGAGACCGGGTACCGGCTGACGGATCGGCGGCCGGTACCCGCCTGGCGCGGTTGCGGGTGAGGCCGCTCCCGGGACCGTTGCCCGCGCAGCGGCCGGGACGAGGAGCTGGGATGGGTTCGCGCACCGTGCTCATCGGCTACAGCGCCCGCGGTCGTGCGGTCGTCTCGGCGCTACGCGGGGAGGGCCACGCCGCGCAGCTCTCTGTGGTCGACGCCGACCCGGAGCGGGTGGCACAGGCGGCGGTTGACGGTGTTCACGTCGTGACCGGACATGGGTGGCGCCTGAGCGTCTTGTGGTCGGCGGGTGTGCACACGGCGGATCACGTCGTGGTGGCTGTCGCCGATGACGCGATGGCGATCAGAATCACCGCGATCGTGCGGTCGATGAACGAGACCGCCACGGTCATCGGGGTGGTGCGCGACACCGAACTCCACGGACTGGTCGAGTTCCTCGGAGCGGATCACGTCCTGGGCCCCGTCGAGGCCGTGGAGTGGGCCTTCGGTCTGTCTGATGTTCCCTGTGAGGGCAGCGGCCTCCAGGATCTCGAGTGGACGGTGGCGGAACGCGCTGTGATGCGCGAGGAGATCGGCTGTTCGCCTCTGTCGTGCGGCCATCAGGTGCTCGCCGTGGTGCGTGATGGCAGGCGAGTCTGGGTCGATGACCCGTCGGTGGCGGAGTTGCGCGGGGGCGACCGCCTGCTCGTGCTGAGTACGGACTGATCCATCAGCGCGATCGGTAGAAACCTGAAAGGTCAAGCGATGACGGGCACGTGGCAGGCTGGCCGCAGGTGCGCGTGATCGGGAGTTCGGATGACTTCACACATCGTCGTTGTCGGCTACGGCGACGGCGGACGAGTGGTGCTCAGGGCGTTGCAGTTCGACCCCCGGCCGTCGACGACGACGGTGGTCGACGTCAATCCGGCGCGGGCTGATCTGGCCAAAATGGACGGTGCCGACGTGGTGGTCGGTCCGGGCTGGCGGCTGGAAACTCTGTGGGAAGCCGGCGCGCACGAGGCGGAGCACGTTGTCGTCGCGGTGTCCGACGACGCTGCCACTCTGCGGGTGACGTCGGTCGTGCGCAGCCTCAACGAGGAGGCGACGGTCACCGCGATCGTCCGCAGTCCCGAGATCTCCGAGCTGATGCAGTATTTGGGTGCGGATCACGTGCTGACGGAGGACGAGCTCGTCGAGTGGTTCATGGCGCTGCCCGACGATTCCGTCACCTCCGCTACGGCGGACGGACCGGCACTGGTGGTCGTCGAGCGCGCGGTACAGCGCGATGAAGTCGGGCGTCGCCTCTCCGAATGCGGACCGCAGGTGCTGGCGATCATCCGGGAGGGCAGGCGGGTCTGGCCGGAAGATCCCGCGGCGGACCGGTTGCGGCCCGGTGACCTGCTCGTCGTGCTCGGTGACATCCCTGCAGCCGGTTGATACCAGGCGCGGCGCTGAGCTGTCTTCGAGCACCGAGTGCAGGAAGCGGTGTTTGTCGTGTCCGATGTGGCTCCAGCAGTGCAGTGGGGCCCGGACTCGATGATCTGGCCGTCGCAGGACATCAGCCTGCCTGAAGGTCCACAGTGGAACACCGGGTGGCTCAACGCCGGACGAGGATCTCGGCCCAGGTGACCTTGTTGCTCTGCGCGATCTCGACGCCTCAGGACGTGCTGAACGCGCTCACGATGACCAGTCCACGGCCACGCGACGCGCAAAGTCGTGACTGTCCCAGAACCGGAGAGAGGTGAGGACTGCCATCGCTTGCTCCGATGCGCAGTACCTCATCGTCCAGTCGCAGCGAGAGTGTGCGGGGACCTTGTGCGTGGTCGACGGTGCCGAGCACGACCTCGCGGTGGCCGAGATCATCTCCTCGGAGAGTTCGTAAACAACTCGGATGGTCTGGCATCGGGTGGATCATGATCGGCTACGGTGTGCTCCTCTTGGAGGAGTGCCTGGCCTCATCCGCGCCGGGGAGCATGTCCAGTGCATCACCCAGGAGCTCGGCGTCGCCGATGGCGAGCGAAAGACCTCGGTCGGCGTGCGGGCCCAGGTACCAGGCGGCGTCTCCGATCAGCGCGATTCGTCTGTGCACCCATCGATCTGCACGTCCTGGGGTATCTGCACGCACGGCTCACCATCCACGCGCGACAGGAGCTCGGGAACGAGCCAGCCGAGGTCGGCGAACACCTCCGGCCACGGCGTGTCCGACCTGTGACGCCAGGCGAACGACACGGCTGAGCGCTTGTCCCGCAACGGGTGCAGCCGGACAGATCTGCCGGTGAGATCCATCGACACAGCGCACGATGATGTCAGCTCGATCCTGCCGTGAACCGTCGACCAATGCGGCAGATCGCAGTGGGAATGGCCGAGTACCGCGGCTCTGACAGCGGAACACGCGCCGTCGGCACCCACAACGAGGTCGAACCAGTCCTCGTCGCCGTTTGCGAAGGGGGCCCGTGACACCGCAGTCGTCGGCGACGAGGACGGGCAGCTCCGCACCACGGCGATCGACCTCGCCACCGAGAGCGTCGCTCGGCACCGCGAGCATCTCGTCCTGGCCCAGCACCGGGCGGTGCGGGGGAGACTCGGGGTGTACAGCGAGCTGCACCCCGGCGGCGTCGACCGCGACGAGGTCGCAGCGGGGCTGGCGTCGTTCGACGAGCGCCGGCAGCAGTCCCAGCCGCCGCGCGGCGTTGAGGCCGAGGTCGGTGAGGCTGCGGGAATCCCTCCGGGCCGTGCGGGCGTTGCGGCAGCCAGCACGACGACGTCCCGGTCACTGCGCAGCAGAAGGTAGGCGGCCGCGAGGCTACTGACACCGGCGCCCATGACGAATGCTCTCCTGGCGGGCGTGACCGACCCTTCGACCGGAAGGTTGTCACGCCGACCAGGCTTCCCGGCACACCGTTGTCCGGGACAGGTGATGAGACCCTTACCGGAAGGACGCGGAGTCGGAATCGCCTTGCGGGTATCTCGATCTGGCCGGCGTCGAGTCCAGGTACCTCCGTCGTGAGGTCGGCGAACCGCCGGACGGTGCACGTCTCGGCATCATTGCCCGCTCGCGGTCAGATCGGTGAACGAAACGCAGACGCAAGCCTGGACTCTGCTGTCCTAATTGGACCTTGGCATGCCTCGTCTCACGTGCCACGCCCCGACGACGCGAGTTCCACTGGCCTGGCGGAGAACAACAGGAGTAAGGTGATCGGCGGAGTGCCGGGAAGCCTGGTCGGCGTTGTTGTCGTTCGCGTAGACGAGGACCACGCATGGCCACTACGGCTCCGGTGATCGATGCCTCTGAGCTGACCAAACGCTACGGCGATCTCGCTGCCGTGGACGCGGTTTCCCTCCGGGTGGAGCCGGGGGAGATCTACGCGCTGCTCGGCCTGAACGGCGCGGGCAAGACGACGATGATCCGGATGCTGCTGGGCATGGTGCGCCCTACCAGCGGTCAGGTGACGCTGCTGGGTGAGCGTGTGCGGCGCGGCCACGACGAGATGTGGTCGCGCGTCGGGTACCTCGTCGAGACCCCGGCGGCCTATCCGGAGCTGACGGTCGTCGAGAACCTCGCGGTCGTCGCACGTTTGCGAGGCTTGACCGACCCGCGCGCCGTGGGTGCCGTCGTCGAGCGGCTCGGGTTGAGCGCCTACGCCGGCAACCGTGCGGGGACCCTGTCGCTGGGCAACGCGCAACGACTTGGCCTCGCCAAGGCGCTGATCCACCGCCCTGACCTGGTGATCCTCGACGAGCCGGCCAACGGCCTGGATCCTGCCGGAGTGGCCGAGATCCGCGCGCTGCTCCTCGATCTCGCGCGCGAGCACGGGGTCTCCGTGCTGCTGTCCAGCCACATCCTGACCGAGGTGGCACGGCTGGCCACCAGGATCGGGGTGATCGATCACGGCCTGCTGCTGAAGGAGATCGCCACCGAAGACCTGGCGTCGCTCGCGCGGCCCAGGTTGAGCGTGGCCGCACGCGACGGTGACCGAGTCGCGGAAGCGCTGCGTGTGGCTGGGCTGGTCGCGAGCGCCGACGGCGACGGGTACGTGATCGAGGACGAACGTGCCGTGCGGCGTCCCGATGACGTCGCCGCGTTGCTCGTGGCAGCGGGTTGTCCGCCGACGAGGCTCGTCGTGACACAGGACGACCTGGAGACCTACTTCCTGAAGCTGGTCGAGCCGCGGTGAGCGCGATGAGGGCTGCGGTCGCGGTGGAAGCGCTGAAGATGCGGCGCTCGAGGCTGCCTTGGCTGACGGTGCTGGCGCTCAGCGTTGTCGCGCTGGTCGGCGGGCTGTTCATGTTCATCCTCGCGGATCAGCAACGGGCGCGGGCCATGGGGTTGCTGGGCGCGAAGGCGAGCTTGGTGGCGAACGAGGCGGATTGGGCGGCCTACTTCGGGTTCCTGGCCCAGGCGAACGCGGTCGGCGGCATGGTCGTCTTCGGTTTGGCCGTGACGTGGCTGTTCGGCCGGGAGTTCAGCCAAGGTACGGCCAAGGACCTGCTCGCCCTGCCGACCGGACGGGGCGTGATCGTGTCGGCCAAGTTCGTGGTGGGCGCGGTGTGGTTCCTGGTCCTCGGCGGCTACGTCTACCTGCTGGGCCTCGCCATTGGTGCGGCCCTCGGGCTGCCCGGCTGGTCGGGTGTCCTGGCGGTGGCCGGGTTGGGAAAGCTGATGGCCACCTCGGTGATGACGACGTTGTTGGTCGCGCCGGTCGCGCTGGCTGCCAGTGCCGGTCGCGGTTACCTGCCCGGTGTGGGGTTCATGATCGCGGCGGTGTTCCTGGCGCAGATCGTCGCCGCGCTCGGTTACGGACATGTGTTCCCGTGGTCGGTTCCGGCCCTGTTCAGCGGTCTGGCGGGCCCGGAGCGCGAGCAGCCCGGCGTGCTCGGCTACGCACTCGTGCTCCTGGTGGGGGTCGGTGGCGCGTGGGCGACCGCCTCCTGGTGGACGCGGGCTGACCAGGATCGGTAGAGGGAGGCGAGATGGGTCTGATCCGGTTGTCGGAGATCGACCGTTCCATGGTCGATCTAGTGGGTGGCAAGGCCGCCGGGCTCGGTGAGATGGTCAAGGCGGGCGAGCGGGTCCCGGACGGCTTCTGCCTGACTGTCGAGTCGTACCTTGCGCGGGATCTTCCCGAAGCCGATCTGCTCGACGCCTACGAGCGGCTCGGTGGAGGACGTGTCGCGGTCCGGTCCAGCGCCACGGCTGAGGACCTGCCGGACGCCAGCTTCGCCGGCCAGCAGGACACCTACCTGAACATCGAAGGGGCGGACGAACTCTTCGACGCGGTCCGCAGGTGCTGGGTCTCCCTGCATGCCGAACGCGCGGTCGCCTACCGAGCTGCCGCGGGAATCGACGACGCCGCAATGGCTGTCGTGATCCAGCGCATGGTCGATCCGGTTGTCGCCGGAGTCACGTTCACCGCCAATCCGATCACCGGGTGCCGCACCGAAACGGTCATCGACGCCGCTCCCGGTCTGGGCACGGCCGTGGTGGACGGCTCGGTCGTTCCAGACCACTACGTGTTGTCCCACAACGCGCCCGCCACCCCGAATCCGGACGGGTGCCTCGACGGGGCCCAGCTCGAACAGCTGCGGGAGGCGGGGAGGCGGCTGCAGCGGCATTTCGGTGTCCCGCAGGACATCGAGTGGGCGTTCGACGGCGAGGGTCGGCTGTGGTTGCTCCAGTCGCGGCCGATCACGACGTTGTTCCCGCTGCCACCTGACACCGGCGACACCCGGCTGTACCTGGAGATCGGTCACATCCAGGGAATGCTGCGACCGTGCACGCCGATGGGCGTGGCGCTGCTGAAGACGGGTGCGGCGATGTGGTTCAAGTCCGTGGGAGCGAAGGTCGATCCGCGAGACCCGCTGCCTCGGCTGGTGCCGATCGGCGGGCGCCTCTACTTCGATCTGACGGATTTCGTGCGCAACAAGGCGATGCGCAAACAGCTCCCGACATCGCTGGAGATATACGGGCCACGGGTTCGAAGCGCCGTCAACCGCGCGATTGACGACCCGAGATTCGCGCCACGACGGGGCTTGCCATTCCGACCTGGCACCGCCCTCAAAGCTGCAGCACGGCTCACGCTGCCCGCGATCGCCGGGTTCGTGTCCAGCCTGGCCCGTCCCGCCGCCGCGCGCGCCAGGGCGTACCGCGGCGTCGAGGAGATCAAATCCACGCTGACACCGCCGCCGGAGTCCGCCACCGCCGCCGAGCGGCTGCGCTGGGTCGTCGAGGACTCGCACAAAACGGTGATGAGCCCGGACATGAAGGGAATCCTGTGGCCGCTGATGGCCGGCATCGTCGCCGGGACGACGCCGGCAGGATTGCTCGACGAAGTCGCCTCGCCGGAGGAGCTCGACACCGTCCTGGGCGGGATGCCGCACAACGTCACCACGGAGATGGACCTGGCGCTGTGGGACCTGGCCGTGAACGCACGAGCGCATGGCGACCTGTTCTCGAGCACTCCACCTGAGCAGCTCACCGCCAGGTACCTCGCCGGGGAGCTGCCGGACATCGGGATGGCCGCTTTCCTGGACAGGTACGGCATGCGCGCGGCCGCCGAGGTCGATGTCGGCGTACCCCGCTGGGCAGAGGACCCCGCGCCGTTGTTCACCACGATCGCCAACTACCTCCGCGTCGACAACCCGGAACAGGCACCCGATCGGCGGTTCGCAGCCGCGGCGGCCAAGGCGGAGGAAATGATCGAGACGCTGTCCCGCCGGGTGCGGAGTCAGCGGCCGATCCGCGGGCGTGTCGCAGTGTTCTTCATGCGCCGGTCACGTCAGCTCACCGGTCTGCGCGAGATCGGGAAGTTCGCCTGGTTGCCCGCGATCCAGGTGTCGCGCCGCCAGCTGCTCCTCATCGGTGATGATCTGGTCGCACGGGAGCTGTTGGAACGTGCCGACGACATCATGTTCCTGGACCTAGAACAGGTACACGCGGCCGTGCACGGCGGGACCGACCACCGTGAGCTCGTCACACTGCGCCGCGCAGCACACGAGCGAGAACAACGGCGGCCCACAGTCCCCGGCGCGCTGTTGTCCGACGGGACGGACCTGGAGGCGCTCGCCCCTGCGGTACCCGCGGACAACGGTGTGCTGGTCGGCATGTCAGGCGCAGCAGGACGTGCAACCGGCCGGGCACGCGTGATCCACGATCCCTCCGGAGCGCACATCGAGCCGGGCGAGATTCTCGTGGCGCCCACCACGGATCCCGGTTGGACACCGCTGTTCCTGACCGCCGCTGGATTGGTGACAGAGACCGGGTCGCCGGTCGCGCACGGACCCACGGTGGCTCGTGAGTACGGGATTCCCGCGGTGATCTGCGTTCGCAACGCCACCCGTGAGATCAGAACCGGGCAGCTCATCACCGTCGACGGCGCGGCGGGAACAGTCCGCGTGGAAGGGATCCCGCCAGCCGATTCGTGATCGGTTGCGGTGGTTCTGGTGGTCGAGCACGGGAGATACCTGGTTGGCAACTTCTGCCGCAACGCCGATCAGGACCGGTGAGCCCGGCGGCGTTCCCACAGCCACCCGAAGCGGTCGACCCGCCACAGCTGCGCCACCACGACCACGGTCGCACCGAATACCGTCGGCCACACTTCCAGGGCGACCAGACCCCAGAAGATCATGCCGAAGCCGATGACGCCGAGGGCGACCAGCAGGCGCAACACCTTCCGGTGGTCGGGTGGTACGAGGTCGCGGTCCTGTACCCAGACCCGTTCGCCGTAGATGCCACGTGCCGCCCAGCTGCGCGGTTCGCGCACCGGTGGGAACGCCCTGGGGTTGACGAACAACCAGACGACGACGGCGCCAACGGGCAAGAGACTCCACCAGCCGATCCACGTGCGACTCCAGATCGACAGCAGCATCAAGGGAATCGTGGCGAACCTCGTCCAGACGCTCCACGGGTTGGCATGCCGCTGCCACGCCTCGTCCGTCATGCCGAAGGTCTTCGCGATGCGGTCAGCGACGTCCATTGTGGATCCTCTCCAGCTCGTGCACCGCGGCACCGGCACCGTTCTCCGTGCGGATCTTCTCGCCCAGCTCCACGGCGCGCCGCCGCATCACCGAGTCACCAGTGGCTCGCGTGATCGCCCCCGCGAGCGCGGCGACGGCCAGCTTCTTGTGGGGGAGTGGCTGCGGGGCAACGCCGACGGCGTGCATCCGCTTGGCCCAGTGGGGTTGATCGGCGACGAACGGGCAGACGACCTGAGGCACGCCCGCGGCCAGTGCCGCGGCGGTCGTTCCTCCACCGCCGTGGTGCGCCACAGCACAAACCTGACTGAAAAGCCAGTCGTGCGGCGCCTGATCAATGACGAAGAGGTTCTCTGAGGAACGTGCGGCGAGCCCTCCCCATCCGGTCGCGACGATGGCGCGCACCCCGGCCGCCCGGACAGCTTCGGCGACGATGTCACCAGTGCGCTGGGCATCTCGTCCGGCCATGCTGCCGAACCCGAGGTAGACAGGCGCCGGACCGGCTTCCAGGAACGCCTTCAGGGCGGTGCCGGGTGTCCAGGTCGCGGCTCGCGGCAGGTACCAGAAGCCGGTGGTGCGCACGGATTGCGGCCAGGCGGGATCGATCGGCGTGACGAGTGAGCTGAACGCCTGCAACACCAGGGCATGGCTGGGGCCGTGACCGCCCGGTAGTCCGAGATCGTTGGTGCGCCAGGCGTTGACGACACCGGAATAGGCGCGCAGGGTCGCCGAGACCGTCAGATAGGTGGCCCGGTTGAGGAACCGGGGCAGCTCGGGCAGTGGCACCATGGGACACGGGAACGCTGCTGTCGGCACCCAACCGGGTTGGAGCGTGGCAAGAACGGCCGGCACACCGAGCAGTTCCGCCGCGTGTTGCGCCGGCACGCTCGGCGTGTGCACGAGGACATCCGCGCCGGATGACCGTGCGACTGCGCCGACATCGCGCAGCACGTCGGCCATCAACGGCTTGATGCGCCGGATCGTCGAGATCGCCGTGACCTTGCCCCGAAAACCGCGGTAGCCACCTTCGATCGCCTCCTTCAGCAGCGGGTCGTCCAGCAGCCTGTTCGGCCCTTCGTCGAGCGGTGCGAATTCCACGTCGTGCGCCGCAGCGCTGTCGGCGAAGGACTGTGGCGCGGCGAGCACGGCGTCGTGGCCGGCTTGGCGGAGAGCCACCGCGAGCGCCAGGAACGGTTGCACATCACCGCGTGTGCCATGGGTGACCAGCAAGGCCCTCATGGCCGTGTCCTTTCGTCGACCGCGGTGAACGCGGCCAGCCAGCGGTCGTCGGTGAACAGGCCGTGGGTCAGCATCTCCAGACCGGCTCGCGCGCCCCGCACAGCCGTCGCGGTCTCGGCCGGGTCACCGCCCAGCAGGCGACCCACGTGGTCGCCGAGGACCAGTGGCGCCAACAGCCACGACACGTAGGTGACTGCTCGTGCTCGCGTGTCCGCGGACGCGCGCACCCAGCCCTCCTCCTCGCCGGCCGCGAGCCAGGACTCGGTGCGTTCGACGATCTCGACGAACAACGCACCGGCCGCCGGCGTGTCATCGAGCAACGCGCGTGCGAGGTAGCGCCGGACCGGTGTCGCCGCGTGCAGGACCTCGCCCAAGGCCTCGGTGGCGGCCGCCCCACCGGAGCGGATCGCGTCGAGGACGTGGTCGTCGCAGGCTTGTCGAAGTCCTTCCTTGGAGCCGAAGTGATGCACGACCAACGCGGGTGAGACTCCGGCATCCGCGGCCACCGCCCGCACCGACGTCCCCGCGATGCCGTCTGTGCCGAACCTGGCCAGCGCCGCATCGCGGATGCGAGCTCGTGCCGTCAGGTCTGATGTTGAACGCATGTTCGGAGTATTGAACATGTGTTCAGCTGTTGTCCAGTGTGCCGGTTTGCTTCGTGCCGGCATTTACGGCATCTTTGCGCGCGGAGCGCCGGGAAGTCTGGTCGGCAACGCTCGTCACGAATCCCGTGGTGGGCTTGGCCGACGTGGACGGGGTTCGTTGATGGCGCTGGTGCTGGCGTTCGGTCTGGTCCTGCTGATCAGCGTGTCGCTGTCCGGCCTCGCCGCCCGCACGATCTTGTCCACCGCGCTGATGTTCCTCGTCGCGGGGGCGCTGATCGGCCAGGGCGGGCTTGGCCTCGTCGACATCCCGTCCAACAGTGCGTTCGTCACCGTTCTGGCGGATCTGGCGCTGTTCACGGTTCTGTTCACCGACGGGCAGCGAGCCGGACTGCCGGACCTGAAGCAGGGCTGGCGGCTGTCCGGCCGGGCGCTGGGCCTGGCCATGCCGCTGACCATGGTGGGCATTGCCGTTCCGGCGCACTTCCTGACCGGGCTGGACTGGACGACCTCGTTCCTGATCGGCGCGATCCTCTCTCCGACCGACCCGGTGTTCGCCTCCGCGATCGTCGGACGCACCGACGTGCCCGCGCGTCTGCGGCGGCTGCTCAACGTCGAGTCCGGGCTCAACGACGGTCTCGCGTTGCCGTTCGTGCTGATCTTCCTCGCCACCGCGGCGAACAGGGACACCGACTTCGCCACGATCGGCATCGAACTGGCCGCAGGCCTTGCGCTCGGCATCGTCATTCCCGCGGTTGTGGTGCTGGCGTGGCGGTTGCGCGTTTTCACCGCCGAGCCGCGCCTGCAGGCGCTCGGACCCATGGCGATCGCGGTGATGCTGTACGCGACGTGCCACCTCACCCACGCCAATCCGTACCTCGCCGCCTTCGCTGCGGGATCGACCATCGCCACACTCGATCGCGTTGCGGC
Source organism: Lentzea atacamensis (assembly GCF_003269295.1). Taxonomy (GTDB): domain Bacteria; phylum Actinomycetota; class Actinomycetes; order Mycobacteriales; family Pseudonocardiaceae; genus Lentzea; species Lentzea atacamensis. Next base: position 822,906 of record NZ_QLTT01000003.1, read on the forward strand.
AGAACACTTCGAGCACTTCGGCGATCTGCTGTCCGAGATCACCAAGTTCGCCGCCCTGCTCGTCTTCGGCGCTCTCATCACCCCGGAACGCATCTCGCACCTGAGCGTGGGGGACTGGGCCGTCGCGATCATCGCGATTCTGCTCGTGCGGCCTGCCGCGATGATGCTGTCGTTGCTGCGCACCCCGTTGCCCGCCCGCGAACGCTCAGTCGCCGCGTGGTTCGGCCCGAAGGGCTTCGCATCGGTCGTCTACGGACTTCTGGTGCTGCAAGCCGGAATCCCGGCGGGGGAACACGTGTTCGACCTCGTGGCCATCACGATCGCGTTGTCGATCGTGCTGCACTCGTCGACCGACGTTCCCGTGGCGAAGGCGCTCAGTGTCGAGCCGCCGGACGGCCTGCCCACCGGAAAACCCGACATGCGGCCGGACCGGGAGCCGCACTGATGGGATCTCCGAGTCCGGTGCTGGTGCTGGTCATGTTGTCCATGGTCTTGCTCGGCGCGATCCCGCGCCGCTACTGGTACGTGCAGTTGCCCGCGGTGCTGGGGTGGGTGCTGGTCTGGGCGGACAGCCAGCTCACCGGACACTGGACGGATGTGCTGGGGCTGGTGGTGACCGGGTTGAGCCTGATGTGGCTGTGGGCGACCCGGACTCCGAAACGTGCCGAGCGGTGGGATCGGTACGACCACGAGCCCTGATCCGGTCGCGGAAGCGGTGTTGCGCGGACGGTGGTCGCGCAGCCAGCCTGACGCTGTTCCCGGCCAGGTGGCTGACCGCGATCGCGTTGTCTCATCGCCGCGACCGCCGCAGTGGCGTTGCGATTGTGGTTCCAGCGTGGGGCTCCGCTCGATCCCGCATCGTGGCTGCCTGCTGCAGTGGTGGTCGCGTAGATCATCGACCGCCGCAAAGCGCTGTGGGCTCTCGGCGCCCGCTGATCTACGCCGCTGACTGCTCGGCGAGCTGGACGGTCAGCTCTGCTCCCTGTGCAGAAGTAGTCACCGAGATCCACAAAGGACACATAGTCCGGCAGGTCTTCAACCAGTGCGAACGGTGGTTCCGGGGCGCAGGTGTCGGTGTCGCTAGCCGTCCGTGGGCCCGCGGTTCTCCGTGGTCGCACCGCTGGCGGTGGGTGCTGTCTGCTGATGCACGTCCGGGATGCCGTCGTTGTCCGCGTCGCGGGTTTCTTCCTCGTGGATCCGGCGGTACACCGTGTTGCGCATCCGAAGGATCACGGTCGCAACGAGTGCGGACAGCACGGAACCCAGCAGCACGGCCACCTTGGCGTTGCTGTAGTCCGCGCTGCCTTCGCCGAACGACAACTCGCTGACCAGGAGCGAGACGGTGAAACCGATGCCGGCGAGGATGGACAGGCCGACGACGTCGATCCACGACAGGTCGTCGTCCAGATCGGCCTTGGTGAACCGTGCGACCAGCCAGGTGGCTGCGGTGATGCCGATCGGTTTGCCCAGCAGCAGACCGAGCACGATGCCGAGGGTCACGCTGTCCGTGAGGGAGGTGACGAAACCGCTCAGGCCTCCGATCGAGACGCCGGCGGCGAAGAAGGCGAAGATCGGCACAGCGACACCGGTGGACAGCGGCTGCCACCGGTGCTGGAAGATCTCGGCCAGACCAGGGCCCTCGCCGGACTTGCGGATCACCGGCACGGCGAACCCGAGCAGGACGCCCGCCACGGTCGCGTGGACGCCGGAGGCGTGCATCAGCGCCCATGTGGCCACCGCCAGAGGGATGAGCAGCCACCACGACCGGACGCGTCGCTGGACGAGCACGGTGAACAACGCCAGTGGGACGAACATCAGCAGCAACGGCAGCAGCGCCAGGTCATCGGTGTAGAAGAGGGCGATGATCACGATGGCGATCAGGTCGTCCACGACGGCGAGGGTCAGCAGAAACGTCCGCAGCGCGGAGGGGAGGCACCGGCCGATCACTGCGAGCACCGCGAGCGCGAAGGCGATGTCGGTAGCGGTGGGGATGGCCCAGCCGGACAATTCGGGGCCGCCGCCGAGGTTGATCGCGGTGTAGATCAACGCCGGCACGAGGACGCCGCCGAAAGCTGCCGCGATCGGGACTGCGGCGCGGCGCGGATCGTGGAGGTCGCCGGCTACAAATTCGCGTTTGAGCTCCAGGCCCGCGACGAAGAAGAAGATCACCAGCAGGCCGTCGGAGGCCCATTCGGCGAGGCTGAGGCGCAGGTGCAGTGACTCGGGGCCGATTTCCACCGACCGCAACATCTCGTAGACCGGCGCCCACGGTGAGTTCGCCCAGACCAGGCCGACCAGCGCCGCGATCAGCATGATGACGCCGCCGACGGTTTCGAGGCGGAGCAGGTCGGCGATCCGCCGGGCCTCAGGCCATGAACCGCGACTGAACAGCCGGGTCTTCACGGGTTCCAAAACTGACTCCAGGTGTCGTCGGCCGCATCGCCGACCAGACTTCCCGGCACACCATGCCGCTCGTCACGGCAACGATCCGACCGTACCTGACGATCAGACACCGAGGACGGTTGATGTGATCTTGTCCGAAGCGCGGATCAGCCTGATGACTCGTCGCTTCCGCGGGTTCGCCAAGCCTGGACGACGATGGCCACCGGGCCGAACGCGGCCACGGCCCAACCGAGCGCGATCAGCACGTTCGACGACAGCGACACGCCCGTGATGACCACCACCAACCCGACCACGTAGATCAGCAGAAGGCTGATCAACCTCAGCACGCGTGGCGGCAGTCGGCGATACAGCGGCGGCGTTGTGGCGAGTTTGGCCGCGAAGGTGGGGTCGTCCTCGGCGAGGCGATGCTCGATGCCGTCCAGCTCGCGCTGCTCGTCCTCCGGCAACCCCACTGTCAGCACCTCCCGAACTCGCCACACCGAACTATCCGCGTCCGCTCAGCGACCTGCCAGCTCCGATTGCAGTGCAGACCGCGCGGCCACCGGTTCGGCGGCGTCTGCCGCGTCCGCGACCGCCAGAGCGGCTGCCTCGCTCGCTTGGGCGACGTCCTTCTCGGCCTGTGCGGTGGCGGCCTCGACTGAGTTGTCGGGCTCGGCGGCGGCCGATCGCGGCAGCGCTTCGGAGAACGCTTTTGAGACGTCGTGCAGCGCGGTGGTGACCTCGCTCGGAATCACCCAGAACGTGTTGCCGGGACCCTGCGCGAGCTGGGGCAGCATCTGCAGGTACTGGTAGGCGAGCAGCTTGGGGTCCGGATCGTTGCGATGCACGGCCTGGAAGACCTGGTCGATCGCGCGGGACTGGCCCTCCGCCTCTAGGATGGTGGCGGCCCGGTGCCCTTCGGCGCGCAACACAGCAGCCTGCTTGTCACCCTCAGCCGTGAGGATCTGCGACTGACGCTGCCCTTCTGCGGTCAGGATCGCGGCCCGCTTGTCACGTTCGGCCCGCATCTGCTTCTCCATCGCCTCCTTGATGCTCTGTGGCGGGTCGATGGCCTTGATCTCGACCCGGTTGACCCGCAGACCCCACTTGCCGGTCGCGTCGTCGAGCACTCCGCGCAACTGGTTGTTGATCGTGTCGCGCGAGGTGAGGGTCTTCTCGAGATCCATCGATCCCACGACGTTGCGCAGGGTGGTGACCGTGAGCTGCTCGACCGCCTGCAGGAAGCTGGCGATCTCGTAGGCGGCGGAGCGAGGATCGGTGACCTGGAAGTACAGCACCGTGTCGATCTGCACGACCAGGTTGTCCTCGGTGATCACCGGCTGCGGCTGGAACGAGACGACCTGCTCACGCAGGTCGATCGCCGGGTAGACGCGGTCGACGTAGGGGATGACGAAGTTGAGACCGGGTGTGAGGGTGCGTTGGTACCGGCCCAGACGTTCGACGTTGCGGGCGCGGGCTTGCGGCACGATGCGTACGGCGCGCAGGACGGTGAACGCCGCGAAGATCGCGAGCACGAGTCCGGCGAGAAGCAGTGTGGACATGGCTCACTCCCGTGGATAGACGACGGCAGTGCTGCCGTCGATGTGCAATACGTCGACCGTGCGCCCGGCAGGGATCACGAGGGACTCGTCGTACGGACGAGCCGTCCAGTCCTCACCGCGGATGCGCACCAGACCGTCGTGGTCGTTCACCTCGCGCAGCACGTAGCCGGACGCCCCGACCAAGGCCTCGACGCCGAACCGCTCAAGCCGCGGCTGCAGCATCATTCGCCGCGCCCACGGCCTGGCGAGCACAACACCGGCGGCGGACACAACGCTGAACACGACGAGCTGGCCTGGGACCGGCAGACCGATCGCCGCCGTCCCCGCTGTCACCACTGCCGCGACCGCGAGCATGCCCAGTGCCGCGGTGAGTGTGAAGATCTCGGCGATGGCCAGCACCAACGCGATGATCAGCCAGATGAGCCAGGGATCCACCGTGCGACCCTCCCTACGTGGAGGTACGCCTCGAACACTCGACGTCTCCTCACCATCGTCGGCCTGATTCCGTCCGGCCGACAGGCGTCCGCCCGGCCGGTTGGACTGCCGTTGTCTGCCGGTGCCCGGCAATCACGCCCAGGGTCCAGCACGTGGCCACCCGAGCAAGCGCGCGCCGAGCACCGCTACCTGGAGCGTGAACGCCTGGGCCGGATCGTCGGCGCGATAGCCGGTCAGCTCTCGGACGCGGTCGAGGCGGTAGGTGACTGTGCGCACGCCGATGCCGAGGGCCTGTGCGGTAGTGGTCGTGACTCGACCGGAAGCGAAGTATGAATCCAGCGTGTCCACCAGGCGCTGAGCTCCTCCACGTGCTCCGCGCAACGGCTCCAGCACGGCGGTGACGAGTTCGCCGAGTGCCGCGCTGTCACGCAGAAGTACTTGGTAGACCAGGAGATCCGCCGCTTTGACGAGTCGTTCGTCCAGATTGAGGCGTTCTGCCATGTCGAGGGCGTTGCGCGCCTGCTCGAAGGAACGGACCGCGCCACCGGGGCCGGACTGAGGCTGGCCCAGGCCGACCCGCCAGACGGTGTTGCGTCCCACGACCTCGCCGACCTGACGCGCGAACTCCTCGGGTGCGCCGCCGAGGTCGTGCGGGACGACACACACCAGGAGGCCTTCACGCGCGGCCACGAGGACGTGACGGGAGCTGAACCGCAGGCTCATCGCGGCCTGGACGCTCGTCGTGGCCGCACCCGATTCGAGGAACGGCCGGGACGCCGACGCCGCCGCGACGACGTTCGTGCCGGCGAGCTGCAACCCGTACCGTTCGGCGCGTTCCGCGAGCTGGCCGAGGTCGCGTCCGGTGAGCAGGTCGTCGATGAACTCGCGACGCAGCGATTCGGCCCTGCGGATGGTCCAGCGCTGGTTTTCCTCGTATCCCTTGGTCAGTTCGCCGACTGCGTCCTCGGCCGCCTGGAACACGGCTTCAGCGATTCGTTTCAGGGCGTCGGTGTTCGCAGCGGCGTCCACACCGGGCAAAGTCGCCCAGGTTCGCCCCATCACCCCGAGATGCTCTTTGATCAGCTCGCGGAGTGGCACACCGCGTTCCGCGGCGTCGGCGCCCGCGTCGTGCAGGTCGCGCCGTTCCTTGGCCGAAAGCGGCCTCTTCGCCTGGCTGATGTCCCGGAGCGCCTGGACGAACACCGGAACACCCGCAGGCATCTCGTCCGGCGGTGGGCCGGTCGATCTCCTGGCCATGTGACCTCCGTGGAGTCAGGCGCTAGTGAGTTCAGCGTGGACCTCGGACGCCGATACCACCAACGCCTCGTGAGTGCGACCTCGGTCGGCGAGCTCGCGGAGGCCGTGGAGATGGAGCAGTCCGCAGTCTGCTCGACGAAGCCGTGCACCACATCGAACACATCGGCCTCGACGTCACGCATGACGTCGCCGGTACTGGCTGGCCGTCAGCCGCAGCGGGAGCGGGGTTGCGCGCATTCGGCACAGGTTCCCGTGACGGTGACGCGGACGAGCACGTCGGTGAAGCCCAGTGCCTTCTCGGGTGTCCAGGCCGGTAGGGGCGACGAGTGCGCCGGGACCTCGACCGTTGAGTGGCAGGCCGAGCAGACGAGGTGGTGGTGAGGTCGGCTGGAGCAGTGGCGGTACCACCGCTGGCCGTGCTCGTCCACCATGACGTCGACGAGGTCTCGGTTCCGGAGGTTCCTGAGTGCTCGGTACACGGTGGAGATCCCGATCGGGTGCTCGAGGCGGGTGATCCGCTGATGCAGGTCGTGCGCCGTGATGAACGCGCTTTCGCGTGCGAGAAAGGCCAGCACGAGCCGCGTGCGGCCGCGCGGCAGGTCCTGGTCCATCCGGGGAACTCCGTGGCAGGCGACCGGTGAAACCGTGGCGCCACCGAGCAGTAGGCGGCGCCACGGCGTGTGGTCAGGGTTGGACGGTGAGGGTGTAGGACTTCTGTCCTGTTGAGACGGCCGTGCCGGCGCTCGTGGTCGCGGTCACCTCGAAGACCAGCGTGTAGGTGCCGGCCGCTTCGAACGCCCAGTTCGCGTGGGAGTGGGTGTTGACGGCGACGGCGCGGCTGTCGGGCAGGCCGTTACCGCTGTCGAACCACACGGTGGGGGTGCCGAAGGCGTTGGTGGTGTAGGTGCTGAAGTCGGCGGGGCCGGTGACGGAGATCAGCTTGGCCGTCACGCTGTTGCCCTGCAGGACTCCGGTGGGCACGCCCTCGGTGCTGAAGCCGGGCCACAGGATTCCGCTGGCCTGGCTCTGCGGCAGGATCCAGACCGGCGAGCCGGGGGAGCCGAGGAACGAGTAGGCGGAGCTTGCCGGCACGGTCGTCTTGCTCGCGGACACCGCCTCCAGCGTCACGGTGGAGGGGTCGCGGTCGACGGCCGGCGACACGGTGTGGTCGCGGATGTCCAGCGTCAGCGCGCTGCCGGTCCAGTCGATGTCGAGGGCGTCGACGTGGCCCTGGGAGATGGTCACGGCAGCCTGGGCGGTGCCGGTGGCGAATAGGGTCAGGCCGGTGGCGAGCGCCGCGGCGGCGAGGGGGCGGAATCTCATGCGATCACCTTGAACCGGTAGGTGGCGGGTGCTGAGGTGACCTTCTTGCCGGTGGCGGCGAGGGTGCCGCTGACCCGGACGGTGATGGCGTAGTTGCCGGCGGCTTCGAACGCCCAGTTGGCGTGCAGGTGGCTCGCGGCGGGCAGGGTGACCGAGTCGGGCAGGCCGTTGCCGCTGTCGACGAGCACGGTGGGAGCGCCGACCGGGTCGGTGGTGAAGATGCTGAAGTCCGCCGGACCGGAGACGCACTCGATCTTGACGGTCAGCGAGTCGTTGGCGAAGACGCCCGATTGCACTTCCTCGCTGGCGATGCCCGGCCACAGCAGCTGCGGGTCCTCCACCTGGGGAAGAACCCAGACCGGCTTGCCGGGGGCGCCGAGGAACGCGTACGCCGGGTCGTTGGGCACCTCGGTACGTGCCGCGGGCTTCACCGCGAACCGTACCTGCGACGGCTCGTATTCGGTGTCGGTGCCCTCGTCGTGGACGTGGACGTGGAACTGGTTGTCCTCAAAGGCGATGCCGATGACGTCCACGTGCCCGCTGTCGAGCGTGATGGTGGTGGCCGCGGTGGCGGGGCCCGCGCCGCCGATCAGCATTGCCGCTGCCAGCGGCAGGAGGGCGAGACGTGCTCTGGTGCGCACGGTGTGGTGCTCCGTTTCGTGAGGACTGAAGGCCCGAGCGGGCCGCGATGAGCGTCGCACATGACAATCATGTTCAATAGCGACTGAACGGCCGCCGGGGCGCTGCTCCGTTCGGTTGTTGGAAATGATTGTCGTTCCGGTTAGGGTCGCTGTGCCTCGCCGGTCGGCGGGTGTCTGAAGGGGGATCCCATGCAGGTGCGTGCGTTCTCGCGCGCGATCGGGGCGGTGCTCGTCGTCCTGCTGGCCGGCTGCGGCGCCGCGGATGGCGGCGCGTCGGATGGTGTAGCGGTCGTGACGACCACGGAGATCCTGGCGGATCTCGTGCGCAACGTCGGGGGTGAGCGGGTCCGGGTGGACTCGCTGGTGCCGCCCGGCGGCGACCCGCACTCCTACGAGCCTGTTCCGGCTGACGCCAAGAAGGTCGCCAAGGCTGATGTCACCTTCACCAATCACCTGCTGCTCGAGGAGCAGCGCCTGATCAAGGCCATCGACGCCAACATCCGTCCCGGTACGCCGAACGCGTCGCTGGCCGAGGCGTCGGAGACCTACGGGGCGCACGTGATCCCGTTGGTGGAGAACATCGGCCTGGACGTGCTGTGGCTGGGTCTGCGGGTGCGGGGTGACGGCAAGGAGAAGGGCGCCACGCGCACGTCCGACATCCGGCTGACGGCGACTGCGGTGGAAGGACCTGGCGCGCTGGTCGCCTACCTCACCGAGACGCTCGGCAAGCCGGTCGTGTACTTCAACTCACAGGACGGTTTGTCCGACACCGATGCCACGACCTTGCCGCCGGCCGCTCACACCCACATCAACTGGGCGTTCACCAAACCGGGCGTGTACAAGCTGACGCTGGCGGCATCCCTCATCCGCGGTGAGGGGGTCGCGCCGACGCCGCTGGGTACGAGCACGTTCACCTTCGCCGTCGGTGTCAATCCCGCCGGTGTCGCGAAGACCGTGCTCGCAGACGGCCACACCGACCTCACGATCGACCTGGACTCCGGTGAGCTGTACACGCTCAACGACATACCGGGTGGCGGGAAGCAGAACGTCGTCGCCGCGGCCGACGCGGTGATCGAAGTGCCCAACAAGGCCATCGTCACCGTCCCGGACGATCCGCGCTTCTCCTTCCTGGGACAGGCGGGCGGCACGGTGCACCAGCTCCCGCAGGCGGTGCTCGGCAAGCACGTCCACGGCGAGATCGACCCGCACCTGTGGCAGAACGTGCGCAACGCCCGCGCCTACGTCGAGTTGATCCGGGACACGATCCGCGGCGCGGACCCGTCCGGCGCCGAGATCTACGACCGCAACGCGCGTGCCTACCTCGACCGGCTCGACGAGCTGGACGCGCACGTGCGAGAGACGGTCGCCCGCATCCCGCGCGAGCGTCGTCAGCTGATCACAACGCACGACGGCTTCGGTTACTTCGCCGCCGCGTACGAGATGACCGTCGCGGGGTTCGTGGTGCCCAACCCCGCTCAGGAACCCAGCGTCGAGGATGTGCGCAAGCTCAGCGAGACGGTGCGCAACCTCAAAGTCCCCGCGGTGTTCATGGAGCCGAACCTCGCGCAACGCGCCTCGGTGCTCAACCAGGTCGCCAAGGACCAGTCGGTCGATGTCTGCGTGCTGTACGGCGATTCCTTCGACGACCGAGTCCAGTCCTATGTGGACATGATGCGGCACAACGCCGATGAGGTGCATCGTTGTCTCGTCTGATGCTGGTACCCGTGCTCGCGCTGCTGCTGATCACGCAGCCTGCCGCCGTCGCGCAAGCAGCCGAACGGGTCGTGATCGAGCACGGTCACGTCGACCTCGGACCACGATTCGTCGACGGACGGTGGACCGTACAACTGCGCGACGACACCGGTGGCGCACCGCAGTGGCGGGATCTTTCCGACGTCGTGCTGCACGTACCCGACGCCGCCAGGACCACCGTGCCGGACGACCAGGCTTACGCCTTCCTCGGCGACCGCGGCAGCGCCGTGTGGGTGCTCCCGCAGGTGGAGCAGAACGGCGTTGTGTGGCCTGGCTGGAACACCCAGGACCCTGAGGTGGCGAAGGCCGTCGATCGCGAGGTCACGTGGCGGCTGCACGGTGTGCGCGGTCCAGGCCGGTTCGCGCTCTTCCTCACCGGCAACTTCGGCGCTCCCCAGCAGATCTTCACCAGCACCACGCCCGCACCACAGGAGACCGGTGTCGAGGTCGGCACGCACGTGCACGGCAACTGGGTGTTCGGCGCGCCCGGCACGTACCTGCTCGACATCGAGATGAGCACCCGCACCAAGGACCGCCGGGAGCTCACCGATCGGCAGGCGCTGCGCATCCACGTCGGCAACACCGATCCCCGTGCCGCGTTCGACGTTCCAGCGGCCCAGCCCGAGCAGCCGAAGGCACAGCCCGCTGGATTCCCGTGGCAGTGGGCCGGGCTGGGCGGCTTGGTGCTGGTGGTCACCGTCGTTGTGGTCGTGCTGCGCCGACGCAGGGGAGAGCGATGAACGAGCCGGTCCTCGACATCCGCGGCCTCACCGTCGACCTGGGCGGCCGCGAGGTGCTGTCCGAAGTGGACCTCCAGCTCCGGCCGGGTGAGCTCGTGGGCCTGATCGGTCCCAACGGAGCGGGCAAGACCACGTTGCTGCGCACGGCATTGGGCTTGATCCCGTCGCGGCTCGGCACGGTGAGCGTTCACGGCCGCGCGGCGAGGCAGGCGCAAGGCACTGTCGGCTATGTGCCGCAACGCCACGAGTTCGCCTGGGACTTCCCGATCTCGGTCGCCAAAGCCGTGGCCACCGGCCGCACGCACCTGACAGGTCTGCTCCGCAAGCGCACCGAACAGGACCGCGCTGCCGTCGACGCCGCGATCGCCCGCGTGGGCATGGACGAGCTGCGCACGCGACCGGTGGGCGAGTTGTCCGGCGGGCAGCGGCAACGCGTCCTCGTCGCCCGAGCGCTCGCGCTGCGGCCACGGCTGCTGTTGTTGGACGAGCCGTTCACCGGCATCGACGCACCAACGCAGGAACTGCTCAGCGGTCTGCTCAGCGAGCTGCGCGACGAGGGCGTCGCCGTGCTGATGACCACGCACGACCTCGCCGCCGCGACCACGTTGTGTTCGCGGCTGTGCCTGCTCAACCGCACGGTCGTGGCCGACGGTGAACCGGCGGCGCTGGCCGACACCGACATCTGGCTGCGCACCTTCGGCCTCGACCGCGCCGAGCAGCTGCTGCGATCCCTGGGAGTGAGTTCATGAACGCGGTCGTCGACCTGCTGGCCGGGCCGTGGGAGTACGACTTCTGGCGGCGAGCACTGCTCGTCGCGCTGCTGTCGGGCCTGGTGTGCGGGGTCGTCGGGACACATGTCGTGCTGCGCGGCATGGCGTTCATCGGCGACGCGGTGGCCCACGCGGTGTTCCCCGGCATCGCCACGGCCTTCGTGCTCGGTACGAATCTCGTGATCGGCGGAGCGGTCGCCGGTGTGGTCACCGCGCTGCTGATCGCCGTGGTCGCGCAGAACCGCAGGCTCAAGGAGGACTCCGTCATCGGGATCTTCTTCGCCGCGGCGTTCGGCCTCGGCATCGTCATCCTCAGCGCCGCTCCGGGCTACGGCGGCTCGCTGGAGTCGTTCCTCTTCGGTTCCATCCTCGGCATCAGCGACGGGGACGTGGTGTCGGTCGCGGTGATCGGCGCGATCCTCCTGCTGACCACCGGCTTGCTCAACGGCAGGCTGGTCGCCGCGACCCTGGACCGCGAACAGGCACGTGCCGTCGGCCTGCCGGTGTTCTGGCTCGACCTCGCGCTCTACGTGATGGTGACGCTGGCGATCGTGATCTCCCTGCAGGCGGTGGGCAACGTGCTGGTGCTCGCGCTGCTGGTCACTCCCGCCGCCGCGGCGCGACTGCTCACCGACCGGCTCGGCGTCATGATGCTGCTCGCCCCGGCCATCGGCGCGGGCGGCAGCGTGCTGGGCCTGTACCTGTCCTACGCCTTCGACCTGGCCGCGGGTGGACTCATCGTGCTCAGCCTGACCGGGATCTTCGTCCTGTGCTGGCTGTTCGCGCCCCGCCACGGCCTGGTGCGGCGCCCACGCCGACCGCAGTCCACATCGGACGATCCGGTCGGCGCTCTCGTGGAGGTGAAGTCGTGATCCGCCTGCGATCCGGCGCGATGGCCGGTGTGGCCCTTTCTCTGCTGCTCGTGGCCGTACCGGCGGCGGTGGCCGAGCCGGAGGTGGTGTCAGTTGAGCTGGCTGTTCGCGATCGCGCGCTGCAGGTGACGCCTCTGGAACAGCCGCTGTCCGTCTTGGCCGGCGAGCCCGTCCGCCTTCGGCTGGACACCAAGGCGATCCCGCCTGGGACGCTGTTCGGCGACGTGGTGCGCATGCGCGCGACCGGGGTGGATGGCGCCGCGGCGGGAACCGAACCCACATCCGTGCCCGCTTCGGGCGGCGCGACCACGGAATGGGTGTTCGCCACCGAGGGAACGCACACCGTCCGCCTGGACGTAGAGGCATACCTGCTCGACGGCACACCGGTGCAAGCGCAGTGGCACCAGAAGGTGGAAGTTCAAGCCGCCCAACAACAACCAATGCAACTGCCCGACGTTGCCACCGCACCACTTGCGGCGGCCGAAGCGCCTCCCGCCGCGTTGGAGGCCCGTGCGGTCGCTGCCGCGGCACAGCCTCCCGTGGCGACCGGCAAGGTCACCGTCGAACGCGGCCACGTCGACGCCCTCGCGCCCCGGCTGATCGACGGAGGGCTTCGGGTCCACGTCAAGGACGGCAGCGCTGTCGGCACCGTGGTCTGGCGCGAGCCGATCGATGTCGAGTTCAAGGTCACCGATGCTGCGCGTGTGGCCTTGCCGGACGCGCCCGCGCTGTCGTTCCTCGGCGCCGCGGGCGGGCAGGTCCACCTGCTGCCGCAACAGGAACAGCCCGGCATCCTGTGGATCGGCTGGTCGACAGAGGAACTCAAGCCCGCCGACATCACCGGACCGGTCACGTGGTCGCTCACGTCCGTCGCCGGGCCCGGACCCTTCGGGCTGTTCACCACGGGCTCGTTCGGCGCGCACTCGGTCATCTTCAACAGCACCGACGGCCTGCCCGACACGCACTCCGTCGCACTCGGCACGCACGCACACGCCAACTGGGCGTTCGGCAAACCCGGCCGCTACAGGCTGGACTTCGCCGTGTCGGCCACCAAGACGGACGGCAGCACGGTCCAGGACAAGGAGAGCTACACCTTCCTCGTCGGCGACACCACCTCGACCGCCACCCCGGACAACAACACCACGCGCGATGGCAGGCGGAACACCACCCTCGCCTCGACTGGGCCCGCGGGCTCTCCGGCTGCTGCCACCGCGCTGGCACTAGGGCTGATCGTCGCCGGAACAGCGGTCATGGTCCTCACCCGCCGCCGCACCGCCAAGGAGACGTCGTGAGCTCGTACCGCAGCGGCCTCGCGCTGGCCGCCGTCACCGTGCTGGCCGGGCTCGCCGTCGCGTCGTTCGCACCCGCGGTGGCCGAGAACTCGACCACGGTGGTCGACCACGGGCACGTCGATCTGATGTCCGGCGTGCTCGTCGACGGCCAGCTCTCCATGCGGTTCAAGGACGGCAGCGTCGAACCACCTGTGCTGCGTGACCCCGAAACGGTGGTCACGCACCTCAAGCCGGAAGCCCGGCTGCAGATCCCCGACCTGCCCGAGTACGCCTTCCTCGGACCCGCCGGCAGCGACATCTGGGTCAGCCCCGAGGTGCAGGACCCCAACCTCGTCTGGGCCGGCTGGAACTCCGAGTCGCTGCCGGCCACGGAGATCACGCCCGGCTCGGTGAAATGGAGCCTCGACGCGGTCGGCGGCACCACACCGGGCACCAAAGCACCCGGCAACGTCACCGTCTTCCAGACCGGCTCCTTCGGCGCACCGCTGCCCAGGATCTTCGACACCGCCCTGCCACTGCCGCAGACTCACCAGCTGGACCTCGGCATCCACGCCCACGCCAACTGGACCTTCTCCGCCGAGGGCGTCTACCGGCTGACGTTCTCCCTGCAAGCCACAACCACGTCGGGCCAGCCCCTCAAGGACACGGCCACTTACGCCATTGCCGTCGGCGCGATCGACCCCACCACGGTGATCCCTGGCGAGGGCAACCCACCGTCATCGAGCACGACAACATCCACCACCACGACGACAACCGTCACAACGACCACCACGACATCGACGACCAGTTCGACGACCAGTTCGACGACCACGTCCACCAGCACAACGCCGACGCCGTGCGCGGTGCTCGCCGACGGACACGTCGACCTCATCGCCCCCGCGTTGGTCGACGGCGCACTGCGCACCAGGGTCAAGGACGGCACCGCAGGGCCCGACAAGGCGGTCTGGCGTGAGCCCGCGGACACCGTGATCCACGTCGTGCCACAAGCCCGCAACACCATCCCCGCGGACCCCGCTTTCGCGTTCCTCGGCACGAGCGGCCAACCGGTGTGGCTCATCCCCCAGACCCAGATCCCCGGCATCGTCTGGGCAGGCTGGAACACCGAATCACTGCGCCCGCAAGACGTGTCCGGCGACATCGCCATCAAGCTCACCGCGGTGGACGGCCCCGGACAGGTCGCCGTGTTCCTCACCGGCCTCCCCCCGACCGTGCTGATCCACACCGGCGACGGGTTGCCCGGCACCCTGTCGGTGGCTCCCGGGACCCACGCCCACGCCAACTGGGCGTTCACCCGCGAGGGAATCTACAAGCTGACGGTTGAGGTGGCCGCCACCCGCGCCGATGGGCGGTCCGCCGTGGACACCGACGTGTTCACGATCGCGGTCGGGGCGGTGGACCCGAAGTCCGCATCCGGCCGCCAATGCACATCACCCACTCCCACAACGGCGACAACCACCGGCACGACACACACCCCGCCCACCATCACCACCTCACCGCGAGCGGCCGCCTCCGGGCTCGCCAGCACCGGTGCCGGACCACTCGGCCTGGTGGTCGGCACCGGCATGCTGCTCTTCACCGGCGGAGTCGTCGTGCTGTTGCTGTCCCGGTCCCGGTCCCGTTCGGAGAGCTGAGGCAATCGATGGAGATCGATCACGTGGTGCTCGCCGCCCGGACGAAGGCCGATGCCGAGGAGGTGCTGAGCCAGGCCGGACTGGGTATCGCCCGCGGCCGAGTCATTCCGGGCCTCGGACTGTCCAACCTCGTCGTACCGCTGGGGCAGGGCCTGCTGGAGATTCACTACCCGAACGGTGAGCCTCCCGCGCCGGCATCCCCGCCGCTGCTCGACCTCGACAAGGAGGCTCTCGCCGCGAACCCATCGGCACCGTTGGTCCCGATGGCGTGGCTGGTGTTGATGGAGGACGAGCGGCGCCTGCGCGAGCTCGCCGCCGCGAACGACATGTCCGTGCTCGAGGTGCCGGCTGAAGGTCCCGGTTTCCCGCCGTACACGCTCGCGGGCTTCGGTGCGAACTTCGACCGGCGATGGCTGCCGTGCCTCATCCACTGGCCGGAAGGCCCGCCTGCACTCAGCGCCGCACACCGACACGAACCCATTGGTATCACTCGCATTGATGTGGCAGGTCCGGCCGACGACATTCGACGCTGGTGCGGAGGAGGGCCTCGTGGACTGAACACGGTGCCTGGCACTGCGGGACCGCTGCGGGTCGAGATCGGCTTCGTCGACGGAACGACCCTCACCTTGGGGCCGGCCACCGGCCAGTAGGCAGCGATCACCGACGCCCTGGCGCTTTCAGCGGCAGGGTCACACCCATTCGGGGTGCAAATACCGCGGCATGTGGTGTATTTGCGCGTGCCATCCGCCCTCTTCGAGTTATCCGCACAAAGGGGGCCCACGATGGCTGGACCGGTCAGACGGAACATTGCCCACCTCACGCCAGCCGAGCGGCAGGCGTTCATCGATGCCCTGCTGCAGGCCGACCTGCACGCCTTCCCCGGAGGAGTGTCCTACTGGGACAAGCAGGACGAGATTCACCAGTCGACCCACAACCACGGCGGCAACTCCTTCCTGCCGTGGCACCGGGAGCTCTGCAACCGCTTCGAGGCGCTGCTGCAGCAGTCGAACCCCGATGTCGCCCTGCACTACTGGGACTGGACACAGGACCCGCGCGCCGCGTCCGACGGCCAAGGCGGCACCGTCGACCTCTCGTCCAGCACCCTCTTCGGCACGATGAACGGAATGGTCGACGGACCGTTGGCGGCGCTGCACAACGGCGGCGTGCTCGCGGGCAGCCGCGAACAGACCGGAAACCCGGCCGATCCACCGCAATCCGTCCAGCGCAACGCGGACGCCGGAGCACCGGGGATCAGCTCCGACGCGTCGATCATCGGCAGCGCCGACGCCCTGCCCCGAGCTCAGCAGTGGGAAGCGTTCCGAAACGAGCTGGAGGGATGGCACGGCAGTGCGCACGGCTACGTCGGCGGTGACATCGGTGGCCAGCACCAGGCTTTCGAAGATCCGTTCGTGTTCCTGTTGCACAGCAACGTCGACCGGTTGTTCGCGATGTGGCAGGCGCAGCCGGGGCAGGACTGGCGGCTCGATCCCGACCAGGTGTACGGCGACCAGTCCGGCACCACAGGGCAGGGCAGCATCCTGGATCCGATGCAGCCGTGGAACGGCACCGTCCAGTTCGGTTCACCGATCGACCCGTGGGTCGGCGCGTCACCCAGCATCGAGAGCAAGAACTGCCGCCACCCTTCGGTGGTTCGGCCGCCCTGTTACGACACCCTCCCGCTGACCGTGGAACAGGTCTCGCCGGCGGTCGGTGACCCGATCCGGTTCCTCGACGTGATCGAGCACCTGCCGACCGCTCGCGCGCTGCGGCTGCGGGTGCGCGGCTGCACCGAGGTGACCGCCACCGCCTCGGTGACCGCCCCGTTCACCGTCCTGTCCGCCTCCGTCACCTCGCCGCACCCCGAGGGCTTCGAAACCAACGAGCTGCTGGTCTGGGTGCTCTACACGCCGGGCGCTGCCGGTTCGTCGGACTCCGGCACGCTGACCGTCACCATCACCGAGACCGGTGATGTCTTCACGGTCCCGGTGACCGCGACGGTAGTTGCCAACCCGACCGTCGCCACCTCGCTGGTTCTGGACCGCTCTGGCAGCATGAGCGCCACCTCCGGCCTGCTCGGCAAGACCCGCATGGACGTGCTGCACGACTCCGCGCCGCTGTTCGTCGCGCTGCTCGACGACAACGACGCCATCGGCGTCGTTCGTTTCGACACCGATGCCGCCGAAGCCGCACCGGTCGCAGACGCCGGCCCCATGATCGGCGGAGCCGGCCGTCTCGCGGCCTCCACCGCGATCACCGGAACGCTGACCAACCCGAACGGGCTCACCGCCATCGGCGACGGCCTGGAGAGCGCCGCCGCCCAGCTTGCACCGATCGCGGTGGACTACGACCACATCGCCACCGTCGTGTTCACCGACGGCCACGAAACGGCCGACAAGACCATCGCCGCTGCGGCTTCTTCCGTGCACAGCCGCATCTTCGCCATCGGCCTCGGTACCGCCGACCAGCTCAACCCCGGCGCCTTGTCCGACATCGCCAACGGCACCGGCGGCTACCTCCTGCTCACCGGCAACCCCGGCGCGGACGACCAGCTCCTGCTGCAGAAGTACTTCGCCCAGGTGCTGGCCGGAGCGACGAACGCCGCCATCGTGGTCGATCCGGACGGCTTCGTACCGGTCGGCGGCAAGGTCGTCGTGCCGTTCCTGCTCACCGCCGCCGATATCCGCGCCGACGTGCTGGTGCTCGGTGAGACGGCGCGGGCCCTTCGCGTGGAGCTCATCGCACCGGACGGCTCCACCGCGAGCGCGGTGGAGGTCGTCGATGAGGCCTACCGCGTGCTGCGCGTGGCAGGCCAGGCGGGGGAGTGGCAGGCCGTGCTGTCCGTGGACGACCGCCAACTCGACAACTGGATCACCGAACTGCGCAAGCGCCTCGCCGACCGCAAACGCGGCGGGCAGCTGTTCGAGCGGATCGTGACGGCGATCAAGGCCAACGGCGTGCCGTTCACGCTGTCCGTCCAGGCCCGCAGCGCGCTGCGGCTCGGCGTGGCGCTGAGCCAGAGCTCCCGGCTGCCGGGCACCCCGGCACAGCTGACGGCGACGTTGACCGACAGCGGGATCCCGTTGTCCTCCGCGGCCGTGAGCGCGGTGGTGACCGGTCCCAGCGGAGGTCAGGCGGTCATGCCACTGTCCGGGCAGGAGCCCGGAGTCTTCGCTGTCTCGATTCCCACCGCCGAGTCTGGGGTGTATCGCGTGCTGGTCCGTGCGAGCGGTGCGGATCTGCGCGGCACGGCGTTCACCCGCGAGGAACTCCGGACCTTCGCCGTCTGGGCGCGAGGTGACGAAGCGCCTCCGCTGGTGATCGACCCTCGACCCCGGCCCGGCCACGATCTGGACGGCTGCGCGTTCCTGCTCTGCCTGCTGGAGAACGACGGTGTGCGCCGGCTCCTGGAACGGAACAAGATCGACCCCGACCGCGTTGCCGCCTGCGTCAAGTCCGCTTGTCGTTAGGCGACAGCGTCGCTGATCCTGCGAGCAACACTTTGAAACAGGTCACCGTGCTCGACGCCACCGTCGAGCACGTCGGCCGTTCGTCGTTCGCCTTCGGGCGGCCTCCAAGCTGCTCAACAGGCGCGACCACAAGTGGTGGTACCTGGGGACGATCGAGCCGAGGCGAGTGGCTCGGCGTGATCCGCGACGTCGGCCTACGCTCGATGCTTCGAGGATGACGGTGGCGACTTCGCGTTCGAAGAGTGACGTCCTGTTGATCACGTGAACGCCGGCGCGGCAGGCGGTAGCCACTCCCAAAGCACGGCCTGCCGCGCCACCCTCGAAACCTCAAGCCTCTCCCAAATGAGCTGTGCGGGCGGTCACACCGTTCCTACCCTTGGTACATGAGGCTGTTGCTGTGGTTCATGCTGGCGTGCTTGTGCGCGCTCAGCGGTGACCACTTGCTCGCCGTCATCACAGCGATGTTGCTCCTCGCGTGCGCGACTGATCGCGCGCGCTACTGAGGGCTTGTACGGGTGCCCGGAAGGTGCGTCAAAAGCAGAATGGGTGCTCAGGAATCCCTGAACACCTTTTCAATGTGGTGTGTTTGCCACATTTCATGTGTCCGGGGCCGGAGTTGGCCACTGCACCCACCTGCTCTACCAGCGCCTTTTGCTGAAGCTCGGCGAATGACAGTGCGCGGCTCGATGGCCTGTGCGTGTCAGGCTGGTCGTGGCCAGTGTGCCAGCGCTGGCGGTTGAAGGGGACTTGAACCCCCGCAGGTGGCAAGCTAGCGCAGTTTGTGTGTTCATGCGCTATCGGACAGCTTGAATCTACTGTGGAGGGCCATTCGGTGCGATTCAATCGCTCGCCGCCAAGCTTTGTTGCGGTTTCCCGGTCTCCAGATCGCCCAGGTGAGCGCCCTGGAGGCAGGAGAGTGCTGCCACAGCGGGGTGCTGGATCAGCCGTCCTCAATGGGGACGTGCAAGCACTACGGCCACCGGCTGACACAATGGACGGATGGCTCTGGGTTACCTCCTCGCTGTGCTGGCGACCCTGGCGTCAGGCAGTGGTTCGGTCCTGGAGTCTGTGGGTGTCCGGCGTGCGGGCGCGTACGGCGGAAGGTCTCTCGATCTCATCGCTCTGCGGCGTCAGTGGCTGTACTTCCTCGGTCTCGGTGTGAACCTGCTGGGATTCGCCTGCGCCTCTGCGGCATTGCATCGGCTGCCGTTGTTCCTCGTCCAGTCGATGCTCGCGTTCAGCGTCGGTGTGACCGCCATGATCAGCGCCTTGATGGGCTTCCGCCTGCGTGCACCAGGATGGGGCGCGCT
The DNA here is from genome assembly GCF_003269295.1 of Lentzea atacamensis. Lineage (GTDB taxonomy): Bacteria > Actinomycetota > Actinomycetes > Mycobacteriales > Pseudonocardiaceae > Lentzea > Lentzea atacamensis. Next base: position 842,340 of record NZ_QLTT01000003.1, read on the forward strand.
GGTTGTCGGCGCGACCGGTCTGGTCCTGCTGGGCGTGTCCGCAGAGCCGAGCCCTGCACAGGCGCTGCCATCACAATGGCGGTGGATCCTGGTGGCCGCAGCGATTCCGGTGGCGGCGATCGGCCTCTACGCCCGGCGCCACAACCACGTCTGGGCGACGGTGGCACTGGCATTCGGCTCCGGTGTCGCGTACAGCGTCGTCGGCATCTCGGCACGCACACTCCATCTCCCGGACGCCGCGTGGCAGCTCGTCCTGGAACCGGCGGCCTGGTCGATCGTCCTCCATGGATGCACCGCGGCGGTGCTGTTCGCGATGGCGTTGCAGAAGGGCGGCCCGACCGGGGTAAGCGCGATCATGTTCACGACCAACACGGCGCTTTCGTCGTTCGTCGGATTCGTCTATCTCGGCGATCACGTGCGCGACGGTTACGTGACCGCCGCGGTAGCCGGGTTCGTCCTGGCGATCGCCGGAGCGATCGCCGTCGCCCACTATTCGGCGAACACTCGGCAGAAAGAGCTCACGGCGGCCGGTATGCGGGCGTGAGGCGTCGGCGTCCTTGCATTGCCCGCTACGGCCGTTCTTCTGCTGAGACCAGGATTTCGCCTCGGTGACTTCGTCCTTCGTGGCGCGCACGCATTGAGTGCGTGCAGAGCGGCCTGACCGCGCAGCTGGAGCCAGCCGGTGATCGGTTGAACTGCCGCGTGTCGGGGAGCAAGGTCCAGGCCTCGGGCGCGCACAGCGTCGCGGATGATTTGAACGACCACACGACCGCGATCTCCGACCGCGTGGCCGGACTCTTCGTTCTGCTCCCTGCGCGGATCACGGAGCTGACCACCAAACACGTGATCGTCACCGACAACGGCCTGGAACTTCTCCTCGCCGGCACTCCGATCGACCTGCCTCCGGTGCCCGGAAACCTTGTCCTGGAACTGCTTGCCGACCGGCGATGTGCAACTGCATCTGCGCCCGACCACGGAGTGTGGCTCTGTCCCGCAACACGACTCAGCCAGCCGCTTGCTCCGCGCGACCTGCTGGGACGGGATCAGCCTCGGCCGCGCCACCCGGTGGACACAGGATGCTGGCAACACCCGACCCGGCCAGGCCGCAGAGCTTGTAGGCGGCACAGGTGACAAACACATTTCCGTGTTCTCGCCCTACGACGTGTTCCATGAGCTCAAGCGGCGCGCCGAGGCCCAGGATCGAACAGTGGCCTCGTGAATCCGCGCTGCTGAGCACGAGCTCAACCGGACGGCGTGACCGAGGACCACACACCGAACCACTGCTCGGCGCCGTACGCTTCGAACCTCTCCACCTCAGTGAACCCCAGCTTCGCCGCAAGGCGCATCGCGCGGTCGTTGGCAGTCTGGGTGCAGAGCGCCACTGGCGCGCCGGGAAGCGCGTCGACAATCCAGCCGAGCGCTGCTACGCACGCCTCGGCGGCGTACCCGCGTCCCCACGCCTCCGGCAAAAGCAGATAACCGAGCCATGCCTCCCCGGCATCAGGAGAAGCGGGTCCCGGACGTTCCGCGTCGCGCCGATCGAACGTGATTATGCCAATCACCGTTCCTTCGAGATCGATCACGAAGAAGCCAGGGCGTCGCCCGGGCACCTCAGGCACCGTGCGTTCGAGCTCATCGCGCGGTCGAGGACCACCGATGTAGGTGCCAACCTCCGGCGAGGAGAACAGGTCGATGAGCGCCGCGCGATCCCCGGCCTCGGACTCGCGGAGCACGAGCCGCTCGGTCCTGATCGGGGCCGGTGGCCAGGCGACGGGTCCGAGCTCAGTCATGACGGGCAAGCTATCGCACGCCCACTGCACGATCAGCGCGCCGGCCAGGACGAGTGCGGTGTGGCCTCTGTACGCACGTCGCGGTGGGGCCGGATCGTGGAGAGGCTGTGTCATCGAACTCGTCCAGTGTGGTCGCGAAGGGTGTCGGCGTCCTGATGGGGACGCCGTCCGAGCGGTGCCCCCATCAGGTCTCGGTCAGACGCGGCGGCGGGTGAAGCGCTGGTTGGCGTTGCCGGTGTAGGTCCACTGGGAGATGCGGGCGCCGTCGGCGGTGGAGACCTCCCACACGTCGAGGGCCAGGCCGGTCTGCCGGTTGACGAGGCTGACCACGTCGTTGCCGTGGTCGACAACGCGCCATTGCTGGCCGGTGCCGGCGGCGTCGGGCTGTTGGACGACGTCGGCGCCGGTCGCGGTGCCGGTGGGCTGGAGGAACAGGCCGCTGTGCCGGGCCTTGAGGCGGACGTGGCCGTCGCCGGTGTCCACGAACTCGAACTGCTGGCTGGGGCTGCTCGTGGTGGTCCGCTGGACGAGCCGTGCGCCGGCGGCGGTGGAGGCCGCGTCGATCTCGGCGGCCTTGCCGCTGTGCTGGGCCACCAGGGTGTAGTTGCCGGGGACCGGCATGGTGTCGCCGAGCTGGGCTTCCCAGCGGGTGTTGGACCCGGCCGCGTCGGAGGGGAGGCGGTCGCGTGCGGCGGTGTCGCCGTACATGGTCCAGCGGGCCCAGTCGACGACGGTCCTGGGGAAGCGCTGGTCGCTCCAGAAGCTGGTGTGGCTGCCGCCGATGAAGGTGAGGAAGGCCTTGGGCCACCTCATCTCGGTGTAGGCCTGGCGGGCCGAGGAGTAGGACGTGGTCGAGTCGCGATCGCCGTGGACGAACAGGACCTTGGCGGTGACGGAACTGGACGGGTTGCCCATGTCGACGCAGGACTGCGGGTTGGCGGAGATGATCCGGCTGTCTGGCCAGGAGGTCAGCAGGCCGTGGGTGACCATGCCGCCCAGGGAGTGGCCCGAGACGCCGACACCGATGCCGGTGTTGATGCGGCCGGCCAGCGGCCCGCTCGCGTTGAGCGCGAGGGTGTTGGTGAGGACCTGTGAGACGTCCTTGGAGGTGTTGCCGTTGTTGACGTCGCCGAAGTTGTGGTTGAAGTGCGGTGCGGGCACGACGAAACCCGCCGCGGCCAGGGCCCGGATGATGAACAGGGAGTTCTGCGGGCTGCTGCCGAGGCCGTGGGTGAAGTTGTAGACGGGGAAGACGCCGTTGGCGGCCGGGGCGTTCGTCATCGGGTTGCCGCCGGGGGTGCCGGTGGCGGGGTAGTAGACGTAGGTGTTGATCCGGCGGCTGCCGCGCGTCCAGCTGTACTGGCGGACACCGACGGCGAACGGAGTGGTCGGCGCGGTCCCCGCGGGGCGGGCCGGAGCGGCACCGGCCAGGCCGGCACCGAGCAAGGTTGCGCCGCCCAGGGTCGCCGCCGCGGCCGTGCTCAGCCTCAGGAAGGTGCGTCGTTCCATCGACACGATGACTCCTTGCAGGGGTGGTCGGGGACCAGGGTTCAGCGGACGTGGATGTTCGGCTGCGGTGGCGTGCTCATACCGTTGCCGAGGAAGAAACTCGGGTGTGGTGGTTGGTTGTAGGCGGTGTTCTGCCAGGCGAGAGCGACGCGGTACTGGGCATCGTGCAGCAGGGTGTGGATGCGTCGGTCGGTCTGGGCCGGGGTGGCGTAGATGCGCAGTGCGGCGTTGTCGTCGCGGGGCAGGATGACTTCCTCGCGCCAGTCACCGAAGAGGTCACCGGACAGTGACGGGGTGGACTTGGTGCCGTTGATCGAATGCGCGCCGGCACCGGTGAGCAGCCTGGTGTCGCCGCCGGTGCCGTACTTGTCCACGTGGTTGCCGTCCAGCAGCTCCCGCACCGGGTCCGCGTCCCACCAAGCGAGGAAGTTCGCGCTGGAGGGAGCTCGTCCCACGCTGCCGCCGGAAGCGTTGAACGCGCTCGTCAGACCGGTGCCCTTGCCCCAGAACTCGGCGCCTGGATTGCCCGCGTAGATGTCTCCGGCCACCCCGCGAGCCGGGCCTTCGCAGTTGCAGGTGTTGTTCTTCTGCATGATCACGGTACCGGTGTTCGCATCACGCAGGGTGGCGGCGGCGCCGGAGCTCTGCTCGTGGATCTGCCAGATCTCCTGACCGGGGCGGCTGGGCACGAAGTCGCTCACGTGCAACGCGTCGCCGTGGGCGTAGAAGTTGGTGGTGTAGCGGCCGGTGCCGTTGGAGTTGATGGTCATGCCGCCGTAGATGATCTCGTCGGTGCCGTTGCTGTCCACGTCCGCAATGGACAGTGAGTGGGTGCCGCGGCCGGTCCACTGCCTGCCCGCGCTGCCCGAGTCGAACCTCCAGCGCAGGGCCAGCCGGCCGTCCCGGAAGTCCCAGGCCGCGATCGTGCTTTTCTCGTAGTAGCCGCGGCCCATGATGATGCTGGGCCGTTGCCCGTCGAGGTAGGCGGTGCCGGCGAGGAACCGGTCGCCCCTGTTGCCGGTGCAGTCGCCCCAGTCGCAGATGTTGCCGCGCGCGGGCTCGAAGTTCACCGTGGACATGACGGCGCCGGTGAGCCCGTTGAACACGGTCAGGTACTCGGGTCCGGTGATGATGTAGCCGTTGCTGTTGCGGTGCAGCGCGTTGCCGTTGCCGATCACCTGTCCGGTGCCGGAGATCGAGCCGTCGCCCGTCTTGACGGCGAGCTCGGCCCGGCCGTCGCCGTCGTAGTCGTAGACCTGGAACTGGGTGTAGTGCGCGCCGGCACGGATGTTTCGGCCGAGGTCGATGCGCCACAGCCGCTGTCCGTTGAGACGGTAGGCGTCGATGTAGACGTTGCTGGTGACCCCGGACTGGGAGTTGTCCTTCTGGTTGTCGGGATCCCACTTGAGGAAGATCTCGTACTGGCCGTCGCCGTCCACGTCACCGACGCTCGCGTCACCGGCCGTGTAACTGCTGCCAGGCCGGGAGATCGGCACGTCGAGGTAGTTGCCGCCGGTGAAACGCAGTGACGGCTTCGACGCTTCCTGCTCGATCCCGTTCACGACCGCGCGGACGGTGTACGAGGCGTCCGCCGATGCGCCGGAGTCCAGGAAGTTCGTGGAGCTGGTGATCGGTGAGGAGGTGAGCTTCGTGGTGCCGCGGTACACGTTGAACCCGGTCGAGGCCGGTTCGGTCCCGAACAGCCGCCACGAGACCAGGTTGCCCGACCCTGAACGCACGCTGACCAGACCGCGGTCGAGATCCTCCAACTGCTTGCCCTCGACCGGCGGAGCGCTGCCGGTCTCGAGGTCGAGGTAGTCGATGTTCGCCAGGCCCGCCGCGGTGGCTGGGTCCAGCCGGATCGTGTTCGTACCCGCGTGCACCGCTACGGCGAACGTCTTCGTGGCCCACGCGGTCCAGGCGCCGGTCGGGTCGAACGCGGTGTTCGCGTGGGCGAGCGCTCCGTTGACGAGCACGTCGGCAGGTCGGTTGCCGGTTGTGCCGTTGGCGTACCGGATGGCGATGGTCGCCGTGCCGGCCGCGGATGCGGTCACGGTGAACTGCGCCGCCGCGTCGATTGTGTTGTCACCGTTGCAGAACCCGTTGCCGGAGTAGCCGGTGTGGTTGGACTCGATCGAGCCGGTGCAGGTGGCCGGCTCGGCTTCCGCTTCGTACCGGGTCGCCGCAGCCGAAGCCGCCAAGACGACGAGACCGTTGCCGGCCAAGGTCAAGGCGACGACGCCTGCGGCGAGTGGTGTGGCGCGCCGTCGATGCATGAGCATGGTTGACCTCCGTCAGGTGAGTCGAACGCTCAGGTCAGCGCAGATGGGCGGTGAGCGGAGCCCGGCTGAAGGTGGAAGGGCGGCAACGTCGCGGGTGGCGCGACGTCCGCCGGCGGAACGGCGCCCCCGCGCGGCGAATCCCCGTACGCGGTCATTCGATCTCCTTTGATCGAGTGAATCAGGGTTCGTGCTGGGTGTGAGGCTGTGAACGTGCACAGACTCGGTGGCGAACCATTTGCTTGGATGGAACCGCAGATAGGAGATCCATTGCAATGGGTTCCTACCGATTTTCTGTGAACGTGCACAGTTGCGTCGAAATTCGACTGCGCATTCGACGTCCAACTCATCGAGATCGACGGTGACCGGGTCCTCAGAGCACGTCGACGACCGCCGTGACCTTGCCCAGCGCCGTCGTCCCGCCGACGACCACCTCGCCCGGCCTGTCAGTCGCTCCATCCGGAAGTGCCTGCCAGCGAACGGGAACCGTGCTGATGCGGTTGTTCGCGGTGGTCAGCACGCGCACCGCGGAGGGGAGCGCCGGTGCCCTGCCCACGCGGGTGGTGACGTGGACTGTGTCTTCGAGGACGTGCCTGGCCCGGCTCGCGTTGAACACGTTGATCGACGCGTGCGGCTCCCAGGTGTCGGGCATCCCGGGTACGACACGGAACATCGACTGCCAGCCCGCCGGTTCCCAGACCAGCACGCCGGTGCCCTGGTTGCCGACCACGTCGTTGGCGGCCTGGAAGATCCGCTGGATCGCGTCCGCCTGGCCCTGGACGGTGCGGGGGAACGGTGAGTTCGGCATCGGCGAGCCGTTGCCACCGGATGCCGGGTAGGAGGTCTCGGCGATCTCGATCTCGTAGCCGGGGTACGTCGTCGCCATCGTGTGCAGGTTGACTTCCAGAGCCTCGGGCGTGCCGTGCCACTCCGGGTAGTAGGAGATCGCGAGCACGTCGGGGTTCTGGCCCTTGGCTTTCACCCTGGTGAGGAACTGGTGCCAGAATTCCATGGTCTTGGCGAGCCGCCCGGTGCCGACGATCACGTGGATCTCGACCTTGGTCTTCGGTGACGTGTCGCGGACGGCCTTGATCCCGGCCGTGGCGAGCGTGGTGAACCGGTCCCAGGCCTCGTTGTAGAGCCGCTGCTCTTCCGGGTCGGTCGACTGCCAGTAGCGCCACAGCAGGCCGCCGCCGGGCTTCGACTGGTAGATGTCGGCCTGGTCGACGAAGTAGGGCGGGGCGGTCGTGCCGATGAGGGCCGCCTCGCTGCCGTACATGAAGCCGTTGATGATCTCGTTCCCGACGGCGACCTTGTCGGGCTTGGTGCCCTGCCGGATCAGGCGGCCGAGGTAGTCGCGGGTGTAGCTGTAAACCGCCTTGGTCAGATCGCCGAACTCCAACTGGGCCCAGGCGCGTGGTTTCGGTTGCTTGGACGGGTCAGCCCAGGAGTCCGCGTAGTGGAAGTCGATGCCGAGGCCCATGTTCCGCTCCTTGACCCACCGTGCGGACTGGAGCGAGCGTTCCGGTCCCTGGCGGGGGATCGCCGCCGGCTGGCCGGTGCTCTCGCTCCTCGGCTCGTTGAAGATCCGCAGCCGGGAGTACTCCATGCCGCGGTCCTTGGCAACGTCGAGCAGGTGCGGCCCGGCGCCCTTGTCGGCGGACTGCGGGTTGACCCAGTACTGCCGGTTCTGGTGATCGTCCATCCAGGACATGTCAGCGCCGAGGACGAGGTCGTCACGCAGGTAGTTGAAGACCTGGAGCTCACTCACGCCGATCCTGGGGTGGCCCGACGTGCCGATGATCGAGAGCCGGACGTACCGCGTTCCCGGCCTCGTGAAGAGATGCGCCGCGCCCCGTTCGGCGGCGCGGTTGCGGGACTTGTCGGCGATCTCGTTCCACCGCCGGCCGTCGGCCGAGACCTGGATGGTGTACCGGTACTCCACCCCGCGGTGGGCGAAGAGCACCTTGACCTTCCGCAGGTTGTCGTAGGCTCCGCCGAGGTCGACGGTCAACTGCTGGCGGGCGCTGGGACCGTCCGCGTACCAGGAGGTGGCCGGGTTGCCGTCGATGGCCGATCGGGCGGTGGCCGAGCCGCTGCTCGCCGTGGCGGTAGCCCAGAACTTGGCCGCGATGTTGCTCTCGATCGGCTTGATGTCGGCGGTGCCGTAGATCGCGTGCGCCTGAGGGGGAGCTGTCAGCACCCCGGCCGCCACAGTCGCGAAGGCTGTGAGTGCCGCTGTGACTCTGGACCGGAACCGAGCGATCACGTCTCTCTCCCGACATGTGTGTCGCCGGTGGCCTCGTTGATCCAGTCCTCGGTGTTGACGAGAACCAGAATTCTCATCACCGGTTTCCTTCGAACGGAAGGGGCGCGAGGCCGGCCGACGTTGGACATCGGGTAGTCACGATGAACCGTCTCAATCTCCGGCGCAAGGGCTGAACCTGGTGCGACAAAGGCAGGTAAGCGTTTTCCCAACGGTCCAGCGGCTCGGTGGAGCGTCGTGGACGCAGGTAGTCTTGAAACGATTCAAGCAGCTCGCTGGGCATGGCCCGGACATCGAGCCCCGTGGAGAAGTCCTATTGGGATGATCAGTCCACCGCCGCGCGAAGCTCGGTCGCGGGCGATTTCGCGCCAGTCGAATCGACGTGATGTTCGACAGACTCAACGTCGAAGATGGTGAACCGGCGGTGTACGTGCCGAGAGCACGTCCGTGCAGTTCAGCTCGCATCGGCGGGTTGTCGGCCACCATCCCGCGTGATCGCGGCCGTGCTGGCCCATCCAGGGAGAAAACTGTCCTCCTCACAAGAGGGGCATCCGATGCCACGATCCGAGGACGTGACCGCATTTGTCGAGGAGCACGAATTGTCCGGCTCTCCGAACATCGCCGTTGTGCGCCGTCTGTACGACTCCAAGGGGCGACCCGGCGGTCGCCGCGCAGATCATGATTCTGGTCCGCGAACGCGACTACGACTCGATCAACATGGGGCACATCGCGACCAAGGCGGGACTGGCGCGCAACACCCTCTACAACTACGCCAACGACAAACGCGCGCTGGTCCCGCAGCTGGCCCGGCGGGCGAGCCTGCCGCTGACCGAGGACGTGACCGCGATCGCCGCGCGGTTCGCCTAGCCTGCCGCGGACAGATGCGGGAGATCATCGAGGTGATCCCTTCCACGTCCACGAACCACGCGATGCGGTTGATGTTCCTCGCCAACGCCACTCCGCTGATGGCCGATCTCCCGGACCGGCCGGACATCCCGTTCACCGCACTCGTCGCCGAGGCGGAGAACGTGGTTCGAGACGGCTTCACCGACGGCGAGCTCTGCGGATTGGGTGATGTCCAGCTGACCGTGGAACTGCTTTCCGGCACAATGCGCGCCGGGATGGAGCGCATCAGCCGCGATCCTGACGCACTGTCTCAACTGTCCGAAGCGCAGGAGATCGTCCTCGCAGCGATCACCCGCGACAAAGGCTGACCACTCTGGCACAGGTTTCACGCATACGAATGAGTCTGCTTAGGACAATGATTCGACAGGGCTAACAACAATCACTCGTACGGTCATCCCATCGCTAGTCCGATCCAGTGATTGTGCAACTGGCCGTCGAACGATCACGTGAGGTTCCCTCGGATGTGTAAGAGTGAAGGCAGGGGTGTCAAATCCAGACACTCACTGGGGGAAGGCTTTACCGAATGCGACACGCGTGGTCGCGCGGCTTTGTGCTGCGCGCGTTAAGTGTGGGAACAGTTGTGGCGATGACTGCATCCGTCCCGATCCCGGCTTTGGCGGCCGAACCGGCGGTGACGGTGCCCGCCTCGGCCTGGACTCCCGGCCAGGTCAACCGGACGGTGGTGGGCGGGGCACCGCCGGAGGCTCCGCAGGAGATGAAAGCCCGGCGGTGGTCCTGCCGCTCGTCGGACTGGGGCGTGCTGCCGGACTACCCGATGGAGCGGTTCCGGATCAGTGACCGGCTGCAGTTCGGGGTCAACCTGTCGAGCGGCAGTCTGTGGATCGACCACCGGGCGTTGACCATCCCGGGCGCCGGGCAGGCCATGACAGTGCGCCACTCCCGCGGCTACGACGACAAGTGGCACTTCAACGCGGGCGAGTCGATGCGGCTGGACACCTCGTTCACGGGGCAGGTCCACATGCCGATGGACGGTGGGGCGTGCGCCGAGTTCATCGAGACCAACGGCACCTATGGCATGGGCAGCAACGGAATCCGGGCCAAGCTCACCAAGAACGCCGGCGGCTCCTACACGGTCAGGTTCATCGACACCGGGGAGACGTGGTCGTACAACGCCGGCGGCTGGCTGCTGAACCGGGCCGACCGCAACGGGAACACGATCACCTACTACTACAACAGCAACGGCTCGATCGCGTCCGTCGCCGACACGCAGGGACGGGTCACGACCTTCACCACCGACACCTCCGGCCGGGTCACCAAGGTCACCGACCCGAGCGGCACGACGGTCGGTGAGTACACCTACGACGACCGGGACAACCTCACCCGTTTCACCGACCGCGCGGGCAACTCGGTGAGCATCACGTACAACGAGCACACGAGCCCGCTGACGCTGACCGACCAGTTGGGCCGCACTTGGTCGTTCGCGTACGACGACTGGGGCAATGTCTCGAAGGTGACCACACCGCGGCCGGGTGGCGCGGTGGACACGCTGTTCACCTACGACAGTGACACCCAGACGACGATGACCGACCCCAACAGCAACAAGACCGTCTACACGTTCGACGACGAGAACCGGCAGATCTCGGCCAAGGACGCCAACGGCAACACCCAGTCCCGCACGTGGACGGCGAACAGCGACATCCAATCCGTCACGAACGGACTGAACAACTCCACGACCGCGACGTACGACACGCTGGACAACCTCATCTCGACCAAGCTGCCGACGGGGGCGTCCACGACGGTCGGCTACACCAACACGTCCCTGCCGAACCTGCCGACCTCGGTGAAGGACCCGGCCGGCAACGAGATCACCCGCGACTACGACAGCGCGGGCAACCTGACGAAGATCCGGTCGGTGCCGCTGGCGGCCGATCTGGAGGTCCGGTCCTACTCCGGGCCGAAGAAGCTGCTCGACTACGTGAAGGACGCCAATGGCAACGTGACCTACTTCGACTACGACTCGGCGGGCAACCTGGTCACCACGACACCGCCGGCGCCACTGGGCCCAACCCGCTACACCTATGACTCGCTGTCCAGGATCACCAGCATCACCGACGGGGCGGGCAAGCGCATCGACTACAGCTATGACCGGCTGGACCGCATCCTGTCGATCAGCCACAACGGCGCCGTGCTGCAGGCGATGCACTACGACGCCACCGGCGCCTTGACCACGCGGGAGACGCCGCAGGTCAAGACCACCTTCACCTACGACACGCACCCGACGGGCCGCCAGCCCGCGGTCGTCACCAGGACCCAGTCCGGCGCGACCGAGACCGTGTCGTACGCCTACGACAAGACGGGCAACCTGAAGACCCTGACCGACCCGGCGGGAACGGCCACCTACGGCTACGACCCCGGCAACCGGCTGACGAGCCTGCGGGATGCGTTCGGCCAGACCACCACGTTTGCCTACGACCGAGCCGATCGGCGGACCAGCACCACCTGGCCGGGAGCGGGCAGCCAGGCCACCGGCTACGACAACTCCGGACGGCAGACAAGCCTCGTCGTGAAGAACGCGGGCGGCACCGAACTGCTCAAGGCGACGTACTCGTTCACCACCGCGTCCGGCGCCGACAGCGACCGGATGCAGTCCAAGACGGTCGCCGGGACGACCACCACCTACACCTACGACCAGCTGCACCACCTGTCCAAGGCGGGGTCGGTCGGCTACACGGTGGACAAGCTGGACAACATCACCAACTTCGGTGGCACCGCCCACACCGTGAACGCGGCCAACCAGCTCACCGCCGCGGGTGCCACCACACTCGGCTACGACGCCGCGGGCAACATGACCACCGAGGCCAACCCGGCCGGCACGTACGCCTACTCGCCGACCAACCAGCTGATCAGCGGGACCAGGGACGGCGCGCCGTCGTTCAGCGCCTCCTACGACACCGTGAACCAGGCACAGCCGCGCACGATCACCGAGACCATCGCGGGCACGGCGACGACCCACATCTTCACCCACACCGCGCTCGGGATCAGCAGCACGGTCGACAACGGCGTGCGCTCCAGCGTCAGCCGCGACCCCGACGGCAAGCTCGTCACGCAGAAGGCGGGCACCAGCCGGTACAACTTCGTCACCGACTACCAGGGCAGCGTGCTGGCACTCGTCGACACCACCGGCGCGATCGCGGCGACCTACACCTACAACCCGTACGGCAGCGTCACGGCCACCGGTCCCGCCGCCGCGGCCAACGCCTACCGCTACAACGGGGGCTACACCCTGCAGGGCGGACTGGTCCTGTTCGGGTACCGCTACTACAACTCCGGCCGCGGCCGGTTCACCTCGCCCGACCCTACCAACCAGGAACGCAACGCCTACGCCTACGCCGAGTCCGACCCGATCAACAACAGCGATCCCACCGGGGCCAGCACCGGGTCGTCGGTCGGTGCGTTCATCGGTGGCACCCTCGGCATGGCCGTCGGCGTGGGCCTGACCCTGGCCTGTCCGGCCACCGCTGGCCTCGGCTGCGCGGGCGCCGCCGCGGTGATGGGCGGCCTGGGTGGCGGCGCGGGCGCGGCCCTCGGTTCGAAAATCGGTGGCGGCACCAGCCAGGACGTCTCCACCGACGGACTACTCGGCGTCGCGGGTGGCGCACTCAAAGGCGTCGCGCGGCTCCCAGGAGAGATTGCGAAACTGTTCTGATGGTCGACCAACCACCACCTCGCCATGCCAAGCGCTACTACCTGATCGTCGGTCCGCTGCTGCTGGCCGCGACCGTGATCGGGTTCGTCTTCATCGAAGAAGCCGGCTGGGCGCTGGTCCTGATCGGCTGCGCCATCGGCGGGTTCCTCGCTGAGGGGATCGCGGACCTGGTGCGGTACAACCGGTCCAAGCGCTGAGCACCTACCGGGGCTGGGCGGGGTTTCCCCGTCCGGCCCCCGGCTCGGTCGCGGGTGGTTCATCAAGCGCGACACCAAACCCCTCCGCGACCCGACCACCCGATCGCAGAGCCCGGCTGCAGTTCCGTACATCGCCGACGAGTACTGGGTGGCCTGATCAACTGCGGACCTCGCGCCAGCCCTTCAAACCCGGCCAGATCGAACGCCTCACCGTAGATCGACAGGACCGTCTCGGCGGAGTCATCACGAGTATCACGATGCCGCTTAACCTGCACGGATGCGGTTTTCGGCACGCACAACCCCACCTGACAGGGCAGGGTTGATCTCAGTCAGCCGGGGTTTCGGGGCGGAGTGCTCGGCGGAGGGCATCGTGCCGGTATCCGCGGATTCGGCGGCTCAGTTCGGCTTCGGGCGCGAGATTCTCACCGCCGTGGATGCCTCCCGGATACACGTGCAACTCCACAGGAACGCCAGCCCAGGACAGCCGGCGGGCGAAATCGACTGCCTCGTCACGGAACAGGTCCAGGTCGCCGACGTCGATGTAGGTCGGCGGCAGGCCTGTGAGGTCGGTTGCGCGTGCCGGTGCGGCGTACGGTGAGACTCGGTCGGTTCCGAAGTCCTGGCCGAGGAGTGCTTGCCAGGATTGAATGTTCGCTTCGCGGCTCCAGGCGCCGAAGCCGGTGTTGGTGATGGCTGACGGGCTTGAGGACTGGTCGTCGAGCATTGGGGAGACCAGCATCTGGTAGGCGATGGCCGGTCCGCCGCGGTCGCGCGACAGCAGTGCCACTGCCGCGGCCAGGCCGCCGCCCGCACTGGTGCCGTACAGACCTGTCCGGTCGGGATCGATCCCGAGTTCCCGGTGCCTGCCGGTGATCCCTGTCAGTCCCGCGTAGCAGTCGTCCAACGCTGCTGGGTAAGGGTTTTCGGGTGCGAGCCGGTACTCGACCGAGGCGACCACGCAGCATGTCGCCTGCGCGAGCCTGAGGGTCTTCGGGTGATCGCCGGTGGCGCTGCCTGTCACCATGCCGCCACCGTGGATGTAGTAGATGCAGGGCGCGGACCGGGTGCTCGCGCGAGGCCGGTACACATGCACGCGCACCGGCTCGCCGTGAGGAACCGGGAAGTCATGCACCTCAACGTCTTCCGGAGCGACCGGTCCGGCCAGCTCGGCCTGCCTCCGGCGTCGCTCAGCAATGTCCTTGATACCGCTCAGGCCCTCGGGACCGACCAGTTGCCGGTACTGATCGAGGCGCGCACGTACCTCAAGGTCGATGCGCTCACTGATGTCCACGATCCGTGCCTCACTCGCCAGTGCCGGGTTGTCGTCACGCAACCTAGGGACAGAGAAGGCGACCGGACAACGGCGGAAAGGGGACCTTTCAGAAAACGAAAGGACGTGCTAGCCGATCCGTTCTGTCAGCCGTGCGGCCAGATGCTCGACCAGGTTGCTGATCCGCCGAGGCACGTGAACGTCGTCGGACAGGAGTGCGTAGATGTCGGCGGGTGGGGTCGGTACGTCGGGCAGTACGCGCACCAGTGCGCCGCTCTTGAGGTGAGACCGGATCTGCCATTCCGACCGCATGATCACCCCGTGCCCCTGCAGCGCCCAGTCGGTGACGATGTCCCCGTCATTGCTCGACAGACGGCCGCGCACGCGTACCTGACGCGGGTTGCTGGCGTCGCCGAAGTGCCACAGGGCGAAGTCTCCCTCGTTCTCGCGGAGCACGATGCAGTCGTGGCCGGCCAGGTCCTCGACGCGTTCCGGCGCTCCCTTTCGTTCCAGATAGGACGGTGCGGCGCAGGGCACCCGGCGGTTACGGGCCAGTCGGCGCATTCGCAGTGAGGAGTCCGGTGGTGCTCCGACGTGGACGGCCATGTCGAACTCACGCCGGTGCGGGCGCAGCGGGAGAGCCGACGTGCGGAGTTGGATGCTCAGCCGGGGATGCAGGGCGGTGAACTCGCCGAGCAGCGGCGCCACGTGGGCGCGTCCGAGGCCGAGGGTCGCCTGGACCACGATGGAGCCCCGCAGGTCGCCGGAGTGATGGGTGACCATGTCCTCGAGCTCGCGGACCTGGTCGAGGATCGTCTCCAGGCGCGCGGCGTAGACCTCCCCCTCGGAGGTCAGCACGAGCCGGCGCGTGCCGCGGTGCACCAGGCGTACGTCGAGCCGGCGTTCCAGGGCGCTGAGGCGTTTGCTGACCACCGGCAGGGAGCAGTCCAGCTCGCGGGCGGCCGCGGTGAGCGTCTCGCTGGCGGCGACCACCTGGAAGAAGTGGAGGTCGTCGAGGGAGCCCTGTCTTTCCATGAGCGAAAGGATAGGTTGCCGCAGACGTTCTTGTTGTCGCGTTCCCCGCCGACGAAGGTGAAGACGTGCCCGCCGACCGGACCGGGCGCGAGGAGGAACGTTCGTGTCCCATCGTTATCGCATAGCGGTCATCCCTGGCGACGGCATCGGCCGTGAGGTCGTCCCGGAGGGGGTGCGGTGCCTGGCGGCCGCAGCCCAGGCCCATGGGTTCGAGTTCGAGATCGCCGAGTTCGACTTCGCCTGCGCGGACTACTGGCTGCGGCACGGCGAGATGCTGCCGCCGGACTGGCGGGAGGTGCTCGGCGGCTTCGACGCGATCTTCTTCGGCGCGGTCGGGTGGCCGGAGGTGGTGCCCGACCACGTGTCGCTGTGGGGCAGCCTCCTGCAGCTCCGCCGCGGTTTCGACCAGTACGTCAACCTGCGGCCGGTCCGGCTGTTGCGTGGCGTGCGCAGCCCGCTGCGCGATCGGCAGCCGGGCGACATCGACTTCCTCGTCGTCCGCGAGAACACCGAGGGCGAGTACTCCAGCATCGGCGGCCGGATCTTCGAGGGCACCGACCGTGAAACGGTGGTGCAGGAGACCGTGATGACCCGGATCGGAGTGGACCGGGTGCTGCGCTACGCGTTCGACCTCGCCGCCGCCCGCCCGCGCAAGCACCTGACGTGGGCGACCAAGAGCAACGGCATCTCCATCACGATGCCGTACTGGGACGAGCGCGCGACCGCGATGGCGCAGCGGTACCCGGACGTGACCGCGGACAAGGACCACATCGACATCCTCACGGCCAAGTTCGTCCTGCGGCCCCAGCAGTACGACGTCGTGGTCGCCAGCAACCTCTTCGGCGACATCCTTTCCGACCTCGGACCGGCGTGCGCCGGCACCATCGGGATCGCCCCGAGCGCCAACATCAACCCGGACCGCACCTGGCCGAGCCTGTTCGAACCGGTCCACGGCTCGGCCCCGGACATCGCCGGACGCGGGATCGCCAACCCGGTCGGGCAAATCTGGAGTGGCGCCATGATGCTCGACCACCTCGGTGAACCGGCCGCCGCGGCGCAGGTCGTGGCCGCGATCGAGACCGTGCTCGACGAGCGGCCGGAAGTGCTCACTCCCGACCTCGGCGGTTCCGGGACGACCGAGGGCCTGGGCACGGCGATCGCCGCCGAGATCGCTGCCGGGGATTCCCGACAGCGCGGCACGCACCCGGAAGCGACCGCCACGTCATGACCCCGTAAGTCGCCGACCCGATCGGCCTGGAGATCCGGTGGGACCGGCTCACCGCCGCGACCGACGAGGCCGCGTCGACGGTGCCGGGCAGGGCGTTCTCGACGATCATCCGCGAATCCAAGGACTACACGGGCGTCCCGATGGATCGTCGGGGACGCACCGTGGCGGAGTCGCGAGCCGGTATCCCCGGCTTCGCGGCCCGGATGAGCTCGCTGACCGCCTTGGTGCTGGACAGGTCCCGGCCGGGGATTGGCAGGACGGCGACTGCGTCATCACCAACGACCCGTGGATCGCGACGGGGCACCTGCCCGACATCGCCATGATCACGCCGATCGTCCACCGAGGCGCGCTTGTCGGCTTCGCCGGTCAACTGGCGGCACTCGGCACAACTGCCCGGCCACGAGGTCTCCCCGGGATGTGTACCCCTCGACGGCGACCCCCAGCGCGGCGTGCGCGACGTCTCGATCCCCATGTACGGCTGGCTCCAGGCGACGGTCTGGGACCGGTACCGCCTGCGGCCGGGAACGGAGATCACCGGCCCGGCGGTCCTCGAAGAGCGTGAGTCCTCGTGCTGGTTCGGACCGGAGTGCTGCCTCCGGGTCGACTCCGATCTGACGCTCCTCGTCGGCGTCGAGCGGTGACGGCGGTCAGGACCCGGCTACGGGAGCCGATGCCGCCGCCGACGGGGCGGAACCGGCGAGCAGATCGCCGAGTCCGCCGCGGGCGTCCTCGATCACGAGCGCCTCGGCCGTCGCCGAGTCACCCACCCGCAGCGCCCGGACGAGCGCCCGGTGGCTCGCGTAGCGATCGAGGCCGAACCGGTCGTCCTCGCTGATCCGTTCGATGAGCCGGGACCGCCGCTCCGGCCACGAGAACACCCGCGTCTGGTCGAGCAGGCGCACGAGCACGGGATTGCCGGCGCAGGACTCGACGACGGCGTTGAAGCGCTGCATGGCGTCGAGCAGCCGGCCCAGGTGCCTCGCCATCTCCTGCCCGGCCTTGTGCCGTTGCTGGATGAGGATGAGCAGGTCGTCGGCCTCGTCGAGGATGGCGTCGAGATGGTCCAGTTGCGCTGGGGTCGCGTGCCGTGCGGCGAAGCGGGCCACCATCCCGCGCAGGGCCACTTCGACCTCGGCGAGGTCCTGTATCGCGACGTCCCCGACCGTCGTCACCTGGACCGACCGCGGTCCGGTCCGTTCGAGCAGGCCGTCCTGCTCGAGCCGCCGGATGGCCTCGCGCACCGGCGTCGGGCTGACCGACAACCGCTCGGCGAGCCCGCGTTCGGTGACTTTCTGCCCTGGGCGCAGTTCGCCGGTCGTGATCGCGGCGCGGAGGGCGCGGTACGCGCGGTCGGCCAGTGTGTCGGTCGTCAGTCCTGTCAGGTTGTCCCCCGCCATGCGGCCAGTCTATCTGCCATGGCAAGGTCGCTATGACACTCTTGACCATCTTGCTATAGCAAAAGTAGTGTGACCGCTGCCGCCAACGCGGGTGGTGAAGAGAATGAGGTGCCCGATGGCGGCGACGCTGCCCACACAGCGCCCACGAACGGGGCGGATCACGTTCTTCGTGGCCCTGGCGGTTTTCGCGCAGGAGTCCACGTGGAACCTCTACGATTCACAGGTTCCACCGCTGCTGCGCGAGCACATCGGCAGTGCCGCGCTCGTCGGCCTGCTCATGGGCATGGACAACCTGCTCGGCATCTTCGTCCAGCCGTGGATGGGCAACCGGTCGGACAACACCCGTACGTCGTGGGGCAGGCGCGTCCCCTATCTCGTCGTGGGGATGCCGCTGGCGGCACTGTTGTTCGTCGCCATCCCGCACACCGCGGCCTCGCTGCTCCTGCTGATCCTGGTGATGTTCAGTTACGCGCTCGTGGCGAACTCGTTCAAGCCGATCGCCGAAGCCCTGCTCCCGGACTTCATCGGACCCGAGCGGCGGAGCCGGGCCAACGCGGCGGTCAAGATCGCCGCGAGTCTCACGGTGATCGTCGCTGCCTTGATCAGCATCTTCCTGGTCGACGACCATCCGAAGCTGTCGTTCGCGATTCCCGCGGTCCTGATGGTGGCCTCCGTGGCCCTGCTCGGCGCGAAGGTGCGGGACAGCCGGTCTCCGGCCTACCAGGCGGCACTGGCGGAGGATCGCGAGCGGGACGGTGCGGAGGCATCCAAGGTCCGCGTGCGGAGCATCGTGCTCGACATCGTGCGGGACCCGAACCACAGCAGGCTGGTGCTCATCTTGTCGATCGTGCTCTTCGGGGGTGCGTGGGCCGCTTCGCGTTCGCTCGTCACGCCGTACGGCATGGAGGCGTTGCACCTGTCCCGCGGTGATGCGGGCGGGCTGACCCTTCCCAGCGGGGTGGCCTTCATCGTGGCCGCTTATCCGGTGGCGATGCTCGCCGAACGCTTCGGCCGCCTGCGGGTGATGATGGCCGGGATGGCGGTGTTCGCGGCCGCCATGGTCTTCGGCACCGCGGTGCAGACTGCCACCGGCACCGTCATCGCCCTGTGCCTGGCGGCCGCGGGCGCGTCCTCGTTCCTGGTCAACGCGGTTGTCGTGCTGTGGAACCTCGCCCCGTCCGACCGCGTGGTCGGGACCTACACCGGTCTCTACACCGTCGGGTGGGCGAGCGGCGGGTTCCTCGGGCCGGCGCTGGTCGGCGGCATGGTCGACCTGACCGGCTGGCCGCTGATGCCGCTCGACGTGGCGATCGTCGCGCTCCTCGCCGTGCTGGCGGTCGCCCGCGTCAGTGCGTTGCAGCGCCGGTCCTCCGTCAGCCGCGCGCTGTGACGACTCCCGACCCGAGAGAGGAACATGTGACTCACCGCGTGCTGATCACCACCGACTACCTCCGCCCCGGCGACGAGGTCGACCAGTACCTGAGACGCTCCGGGCTGGAAACCGTGCACCTGCCCATGACCGGCCGGCGCGATCCCGAACAGCTCGTGGCGGCGCTCGCTGGCATCGACGCCGCGTTGGTGGCCCACGAAGCCCTGACCGCCGACGTCCTCGCCCGGGCGCCCCGGCTGCGGGTCGTCGTGCGGACCGGCGTGGGCTACGACTCGATCGACGTCGCCGCCGCGACCCGGCTGGGGATCAGCGTGAGCAACCTGCCTGGCGTCAACGCCAACGCGGTAGCCGAGTACACGATCGGTCTGTTGCTCGCGGGAGCCCGTCGTCTGATGCAGTCCGCTGCCGGTGTGGCGCGCGGGGACTGGCCGCGCGAGGACGGACACGAACTGCGGGGATCGACCCTCGGGCTCATCGGTTACGGGGCTTCGGCGCGGGCGGTGGTGCCGTTGGCCCGTGCCTTCGGCATGACGGTCGTCTGCACCACCAACGTGCCAACGCGGCTCCGGAGCGACCCCGCGGTCCGGTTCGTGGACCTGCCCGAACTGCTGGCCACCGCCGACTACGTCTCGGTGCACACGTCGCTCACCGAACGGACCCGAGGCCTGCTGGGCGAATCGGCGTTCAAGCAGATGAAGCCGACCGCGCTGCTGGTCAACACCGCCAGAGGAGCCATCGTCGACGAGGAAGCTCTCGCCGCGGCCGTGCGGGCGGGAGAAATCGCGGGTGCCGCGCTCGACGTCGCGAGTGAGGAGCCGCTTCCGCCCGGCAGCCCGCTGCGCGGCGTGGACGGCATCGTCGTCTACTCCCACCTGGCCGGACAGACCGCCGAGGCACGCGCCGCCGCGGGCCGCCGAGGAGCCGAGGAACTGGTGGCGGCTCTCGCCGGCCGGGCCCAGTTCGTCGTGAACTCCCACGATCACCAGGAGACAAAGGGCAACATGCACAACGAACCGGTGAAGTCCGTCCGGGTCCTGTCGCCGAGCGGCATGCTCGGCGCCGGCTGGGACCATGCGACGATCGAACGCGGCATCGCACTGGGTGCCGACGTGATCAGCATCGACGGCGGGTCCACCGACTCCGGTCCCTACTACCTCGGGTCGGCAACCCCCAAGACGACGGCCAAGGCGGTGGCCCGTGACCTGCGCAGCCTGCTGACGGCCGCCGCCGGCGCGGGCATCCCCGTGATCGTGGGCTCCTGCGGCACGAGCGGAACCGACAGCGGTGTCGACTGGGTCGCCGGGATCGTCGCCGAGGTGATGGCGTCCGAAGGCCTGGACCTGAAGGTTGCGAAGATCTACAGCGAGCAGGACGCGTCCCTCCTGAAGGAGCACCTCGACGCGGGCCGGGTGCACCCGCTGCCACCCCTGGGACCGCTGCGGGCCGAGACGCTCGAAAGCTGCACCCACATCGTCGGCGTGATGGGGCACGAGCCGATCGTCGAGGCGCTCCGCGCGGGCGCCCAGGTCGTGCTCGCCGGCCGTGCCACCGACACGGCGCTGGCAGCCGCCTACCCGCTCATGAAGGGGATGCCGGCCGGGCCCACGTGGCACGCCGCCAAGATCGTCGAGTGCGGCGGCCAGTGCACCAGCAACCCGCGTGCGGGCGGTGTCCTCGCCACCATCGACGCTGGCGGTTTCACCATCGAGCCGCTCGACCCCACGGCGGCGTGCACGCCGATCCTGGTGGCCGCCCACATGCTCTACGAGACCGTGAACCCGTTCGAGATGCGGGAGCCCGACGGCGTCCTCGACGTCCGTGACGCGCGGTACATCGCGATCGACGACCGGATCGTCCGGGTCGAGGGGTCGAACTTCCACGTCGCCGACCAGTACACGATCAAGCTGGAGGGCGCCCGGATCACCGGCTACGAGACCATGTCGTTCTCGGCGATCCGCGACCCGCTCGTCCTCGGCGACATCGACGCCTGGGCGGACCTGATGCGTGCGACGATCAGCCAGCGGGTGCGCCACACGCTGGGCCTGGCGGACGACGAGTACGCCTTCGACCTGCGCCTCTACGGTCACAACGCGGTGCTGGGCGACCTCGAGCCGGAGAGCGGGCCGCCGCGCGAGGTGGGCGTGATGCTGCTCGTCAACGCGCCCGACCAGGCGACGGCGACGGCGGTCGCCAAGGTCGCCAACCCGCTGATGCTGCACCTGCCGACGCCGGGGATGGACTACCTGCCGAGCTTCGCGTTCGCGTCCTCGCCGGCCGAGGTCGAGCGCGGCGCGGCGTACGAGTTCGTGCTGAACCACGTCGTCGACTGCGACAGCCCGATGAGCCTGTTCCGGATGCAGATCGGGGAGAAGACCGATGCCTGAGACCACCCTGGCCGACCTCGCCCACGAGGTCCGGTCCAAGAACGCCGGCCCGTTCTGGGTCACCATGGAGCTGTTCCTGCGCGACGCCGACGGCTACCGGATCGCCGCGGACGAGTCCTTCCTGAACGAACGCGTGATCGCGGAGCTCTACCGGGTCGAGGAAGGCACGATCCAGATCTTCCGCATCCCGTCGCTCAACGTCGTCAAGATCTCCTTCCCGCGCCCGGTCAGCCAGGGATCACTGCACGACCGCGACATGCACGCCGGCCAGCACCACGTCCCGCTCGCGCGGATGCCGGTCCGGCAGCCGGCCGATCATGATCGCTGACGACCTCGGGTCCTGGGCAGCCGCACTGTGTTTCGACGATCTCAGCGAGCACGCGGTCCACACGGTCCGCCAACGTTTCGTCGACACCCTCGCTGCGGGCTCGGTGCGTTCCACGCCGAGCCGAGCCGGGCGGCACGACGTCTCGCCCGTGCCCTTCCCCTGGGACCGTCCACAGCGCTGGGCACGAGTGACCGCACCACCGCGGACGTCGCCGCGTTCGTCAACGGGACCATGGTGCGGTACCTGGACTTCAACGACGGCTACATCGGCCTGGAGCCGGGGCACCCCAGTGACAACATCCCGGCGTGCCTGGCGGTCGCCGAGGCCGAAGGGCGCACCGGTCGTGACCTGGTCACCGCCGTCGCGCTCGGCTACGAGGTCCAGGTCCAGCTGCAGGACGCCGCAAACCTCTACCGCCGCGGATGGGACCACGTGAACTACGTGCTCGTGTCCGCCACCCTCGCCGCGGGCAAGCTCACGGGGCTCGACGCCGGGCAGCTCACCCAGGCGGTGAACATCGCAATGAACGGGCACACATGGGCGGGACGATCCTGGGCAAGGACCCGGAGAAGTGGCGCCCCACCACTCGCGAGACCGCCGTCCACAGCCTTCCGTACACAGTGGCCCGCGTGCTCGTCGACGGGGGAGCTGACGGTGTCCTCGTACGATCCGGACGCGCTCGCCGACCCCGCGGTCGCGGCATTGATGGCGCGCGTAGAAGTTCGAGGGGACCCCGTCCTCACGGCGATGTTGCCGGCTCGCATCCCCAACCGGGTCACCATCCGTCTCACCTCCGGCGACGAACTCGTCCGCGAGGTCCTCGACGCCCCCGGTGGGCACGGGACGCCGATGACCGACGAGCAGTTCGAAGAGAAGTTCACCGCCCTGGTAGCTCCGCTGACGTCGGCGGAGCGATGCGGCCGGTTGCTCGACGAGATCTGGAACGTCGACCGCGCCCCAACCGTCACCGCCCTCACCGGCGCCCTGGTCGTTGTCGACGATCACCCGACACTGGACGGACCTTCAAGGGAGACCTCGTGATCCGTGTCGCAGACCTGCCGGATGCGCACCCAGGCCGTCGGCTGCTGACCGGCCGCACACCCTTCTTCGTCGCACCGACCGAGCCGCGCTGCAGTTACTGTCTCTACGCCCCCAGGGGCCGGGCCCCGGAGACCGAAATGTCAGTAGTGGTGGGCGTGCACGGCACTGGGCGCAACGTGGGAGCGCTGCGCGAGGGGCTCATTCCCTTTGCCGAACGCCACAACCTCATCGTCGTGACACCACTGTTCCCGGCCGGCATCGACGATCCGGACGACGTGCACAACTACAAGGCCATCGACGCCCACGGCATCCGGTTCGACCTGGTGCTGCTCGAAATCCTGGAGCAGGTCCGGGTCCGGTGGAACGCCCAGGTCGACAAGGTGATGCTGTGCGGGCACTCCGGTGGCGGCCAGTTCGCCCATCGATTCCTCTACCTGCACCCGGACCGGCTCGCCGCCGTCGCGGTCAGCGCACCGGGCCGCGTGACTCTCCTCGACAACTCGCTCACCTGGCCGGAAGGCACCGGCGACAGCCAGCAGCGGTTCGGCATCACGGTGGAGCCTGAGGCGGTCGCCCGCGTGCCGGTGCTACTCGTCATCGGCAGCGAGGACGACGGGCGGGCCGACCTGGCCGCCACGGGCTACCCGGGCCGCAGCCGGCCGGAGCAGCTCGACCGCCTGGCCGAAAGCCTGACAGGGCACGGAACCGTGACCCGGAAGGTCGAGGTCCCCGGGGTGGGCCACAGTGCCGCGGGAACGCAGCCGCCGATCGTCGACTTCTTCGCCGGCTTGCTGGCCGACGCCTGACCCGCGGTTGTCACCTTCCGGAATATGCCACTGCCACACCAAAACATGAGGGAGCAAGTTCCTTTGACCACACCTGTCGCGCCCCCGCATGGCTCCTGGCGGCTTTCAGCTCGTCGGCGACTGGCAGTAGTAACAGCAGTGCTCGCCGCCGCGCTCCTGGGAACGCTCGGCAGCCCGCCCGCCACGAATGCCCGTACCGCGCAGCCCACGGCTGCCGCCTGCCCGTCCATCCTGGCAGGCAAGGCCAGGTGTTACACCGGCCAGGAGACCAACGGCGCCTATTACACGATGGCCGTCCCGAAGCGTTGGAACGGCTCCCTTGTCGTGCATGCCCACGGCGGGCCTGACTTCTCCTACGACCCGTCCAGCACCACCGAGGACCTGGCGCGCTGGGCGGTGATGGTCGACGAGGGATACGCCTGGGCCGGCTCGTCGTACCGGCGCGGTGGCTATGGGGTCAGGATGGCCGCCGCCGACACAGAAGCCGTGCGCCGCCTGTTCGTCGACCGTTTCGGCCGACCCGGCCGTACCTATCTCCACGGCCAGTCCTGGGGTGGCAATGTCGCCGCCAGGGTCGCTGAGACCTACGGCGGGCAGCGCGGCGCCTACGACGGAGTGCTGCTGACCAACGGTTTCCTGGGCGGCGGCTCGCGCGGCTACGACCACCGCGTGGACCTGCGAGTGGTCTACCAGTACTACTGCCGCAACCTGCCTCGTCCGACGGAACCGCAGTACCCGCTGTGGCAGGGGCTTCCCGCCGACTCGACCATGACACCCGCCGACGTCCATGATCGCTTGCAGGAGTGCACGGGCATCGACGCCGCCGAGCGGACAGCGCTGCAGCAGCGCAACCTCGACAACATCCTCGCCGTCACCCGCATTCCGGAGCGCTCGCTGGAAACGAGTCTGCTCTATGCGACCTTCCTGTTCCAGGACATTGTGTTCAAGCGGCTCGACGGCCGTAACCCGTTCAGCAACGTAGGTGTGTCGTACGACGGTTCACACGACGACAGGGCACTCAATGCAGGTGTGGCCCGATTCTCCGCCGACCCCACCGCGCACCGTGACCTCTCCTACGACAGCGACCTCACCGGTCAGGTATCCCTCCCGGTCCTCACCCTGCACGCGATCGGCGACCCGCAGGTCTTCGTGGAACACGAGGCGGCCTACCGCGCCACGCTCCAGAGCGCCGGCCAGGACAGGCATCTCGTCCAGACGTTCACGAAGGAGTCCGAGCACAGTGAACTGAGCAACTCGGAGTACGCCAACTCCATCTCCGCGCTCGACAAGTGGGTGCGTACAGGCCAGAAACCCACTCCGCGGTCGATCGCACGTTCCTGCAACACGTTCGACAGCACCTACGGCAGCGGGTGCTTCTACGACCCGGAGTTCCGTCCCGCGCCGTACGGCACAAAGATGCGGCCACGGCCCGGCGGCCTGCGCTGGCCGGCGATGACCGCCGAACAAGAGCGTGCCTGGAGCCGGATCGAAGGTGTGGGGATCGCTCCCTGAGAACGCACAGCGACACCACTGGCGGCGGCTGGCGCTGTGCGTGCCGAGAAGTACGTCCGCGCAGGTCAGTACGCATCGGCGTGTTACCGGTCATCCGGCATGATCGCGGCTCGTGCTGGTTCGCCTCGCCTACCGCGTAGTCCTGCCCCGCCGGCAGCTGCACCTTCACCAGCAGCCGTCCCTCCGGATCGCGTGCGCCGCGGCCGTCCTCGAGGAGCCGGACCTGCTTGCCGTCGAGAGTGCTGCGCGCGAAGGCGACGAGTTGTTCGACACCCGTGGTGTGCACGCTGGGCCTGTGCGGTGTGCCCGACGCCCGTGCCGCTGTTGCCGAGATGCACCGCGTGTTGCGCAGCCGCGACAGCTGTTTTGCTTGATCACGGCGGCAGCCGGATCATACCGTCCATTTAGGATTGATCTTGGGTCGAGAAGCTGAGTGCGCGGATGTACGGCGACCACCAGACCCGCCGGCCGCTTCTGCCGGTCGAGCAGTCCGGGTTCACCGCGCGGCGCCAAGAACGGTTGAAGCTCGCACCGTGGAACGCCTCGCCGCAGGTCAAAGCCTGAGCTGTGCGTCCGCTGTGTCCGTTCCGGGCTCAGACCGCGCTGCGTATCCGGCCGATCTATTGTGGACTGTCTTCTCCGCTCAGCGTGCCCTCGGACGCACCGGTCGTTGCGCGTGCGTTTTCGAGTGCTGTGACTTCTTCTGGCGGGTCCGGCCGCCACAGAGTTCCGGAGAGCGGGCGTCCGGCGAGTCCGAGGTCGTTCATGCGCTTGGGCAGAGGGGTGGCTTGGTACGTCAGCGGTTTCTCGGCCAGTGGCTGGTGCACCTCGATGAACTGGCCGTGCGGCAGCCGTTTGATCACGCCGGTGGCGATGCCGTGCTCCAGCACTTCGCGGTCTGCGCGTTGCAGTCCGACGCACGCGCGGTAGGTCAGGAAGTAGGCCAGCGGCGGGAGCACCAGCATCCCGATGCGGCCGGCCCAGGTCATGGCGTTGAGCGAGAGCTGGAACTTCTCGGCTATGACGTCGTTGCCGCCCGAGACGAGCAGGACGCCGAAGAACGTGATCGACATGGCACCGAGGCTGGTGCGCACCGGCACGTCCCTGGGGCGCTGGATCAGGTGGTGGTGGGCGTGGTCACGGGTGAGGCGGCGCTCGATCCACGGGTACAGAGCGGCGAGGCCGAGCATGACCAGCGGCAGTATCACCGTGGGCCAGAACTGGGCGGGGATGCGGTAGTTGCCGAGGTAGGTCTCCCACGGTGGCCACAAGCGGGTGGAGCCGTCCAGCCAGCCGATGTACCAGTCGGGCTGGGAGCCTGCCGAGACGTGCGCGGGGTTGTAGGGGCCGAACAGCCAGATGGGGTTGATCTGGAACAGTCCGCCCATCAGCCCGAGCACGCCGACGACGGCGGCGAAGAACGCGCCGCTCTTGACCGCGAAGACCGGCAGGATGCGGACGCCGACGACGTTGTTCTCGGTGCGTCCCAGGCCGGGGAACTGGGTGTGCTTCTGGTACCAGACCAGTGCGAGGTGCGCTGCGACCAGGGCGACGATGATCGCCGGAAGCAACAGGACGTGCACGAGGTAGAGCCGGGGGATGATCTCTGTGCCGGGGAACTCGGACCCGAAGATCAGCCAGTGCAGCCACGTGCCCGCAACCGGGATGGACTGCACGATCCCGGACATGATCCGCAGGCCCGTGCCGGACAACAGATCGTCGGGCAGCGAGTAGCCGGCGAACCCCTCCGCCATGCCGAGGATGAACAGCAGGACGCCGATCACCCAGTTCATCTCACGTGGTTTGCGGAAGGCGCCGGTGAAGAACACCCGGAACATGTGCACGACGATGGCCGCCATGAAGATGAGCGCGGCCCAGTGGTGCACCTGCCGGACGAACAGGCCGCCGCGCACCTCGAACGAGATGTCCAACGCGCTCTCGTACGCCCGTGACATGTCCATGCCGCGCAGGCCGTCGTAGCTGCCGGTGTAGACCACCTCCTCCATCGAGGGATCGAAGAAGAGGCCGAGATACGTGCCGGTCAGCAGCAGCACGACGAAGCTGTAGAGCGCCACCTCGCCGAGCAGGAACGACCAGTGCGTCGGGAACACCTTGTTGATCTGCCGCCGGACCGCGGCGGCGAAGTGCAGGCGGTCCTCGGCGAATCCGGCGGCGCCGGCGACGATCCGGCGCGGTGGCCTGGTCGGACGCGTGCTCATGGCTGCAGCTCCCAGAATCCCGGGCCGACGACCTCGGCGAAGTCACCGCGAGCGGTGAAGTAGCCGTCCTCGCCGACGGTGATCGGCAGCTCCGGCAGCGGTCTGGTGGCCGGGCCGAAGATCGGTACGGCGCCCGCGAAGACGTCGAACTGCGACTGGTGGCACGGGCACAGCAACCGTCCGGTCTGCTGTTCGTACAACGACGCCGGACAGCCCAGATGCGTGCACACCTTGGAGTAGGCGTAGAAGTCACCGTGGTGGAAGTCCTCCTGGCCGGGCCGGGTCGTGACCGGGGTGCCGGGCCGGAAGCGGAACAGCATCACCGCGCTGTCGGCGCGGCGGAGTGCGGCGTGCAGCTTCTCCGGATCTTCACGTTCGGATTCACGGAACGGAAAGACCGTCACGTAGCCGCCCGCGCGCAGGTCCTCCGGCCGGACGAGCACGACCTCGTCCGGGACTCCGGTGTCCAGCCGCAGGTAGACCGTCTCGCCGTTGGTTTCCTTCCACCCGGTGTGCCACAGCGAGTCCGGGCTGTCGCTGCGTTTCCACGGATCCCGCACCAGCGGCCCGATCGCCATGACCCCGAGGCCGACGCCGAACAGCCCTGCGGAAGTGGCCGCGACACGCCGGAAAGCGGTGCGGCGGTTCAGTCCACCACGGGTGGCGGCATCGCGGAACTCGGCGGCGACCGTGCGTTTGTCCGCCTCCGCCGAACTACCGGAATGTCGTTGCTGGACCGCGAGTTCCTGCGGAAGGAACTTCTTGGCGTAACCGACGGCACCGACCGCGAGACCGAACAGCGTCAGCCCGAACGTCAAGCCGACCATCGGCGTGTAGAGCGTACGGAGGTGGTAGCCGGGTGCGCCTGGCGGGCGGTAGTCGTACGGCCAGAACACGAACACACCGATCAAGGCGAGCGCGGACAGACCGGCGAGCACGAACCAGCCGATGACGTGCCGCATCGCGCGCCGTTCCATGGTCGTGCCCGGCACCGGCCACCGGTCGGCGTACTGCACCAGTTCCACGTCGTCGAGGCGTGTCCCGAGCCGGACCAGCTCGTCGTCGCTCATGCGGTCCAGCTCCTCGGCCCGGATCCCGTCCTTGTCGCGTTCGCTCATGCGCGCGCCCCGATCCAGAGGGCGAGCAGCACGAGGGCGGCGATGCCGACCACCCATGCGACCGCGCCCTCGGACACGGGCCCGAGTGTGCCGAGGGGATGACCGCCGTAGTTGTTGCGTTCGTGCTGCACCGAATCGACGTAGGCGATGATGTCGCGCTTCTCGTCGGGGGAGAGCTGCCGGTCGCCGAACACGGGCATGTTCGACGGGCCTGTCAGCATGGCGGTGTAGATCTGCTCCTCGTTCGCCGGATCGAGGCTGGGCGCGAACTTTCCGGAGGTGAGCGCACCGCCCCGGCCGGTGAAGTTGTGGCAGGCGGCGCAGTTGAGCCGGAACAGCTCACCGCCACGCGCGACGTTCCCGCGCAGCGCGGTGCCCCGCTCGTCCGGCATCTCGGCGCCGCCACCGAAGCTGTGTACGTACGCCATGAGGGCGCGGATCTGGTCCTCGCTGAACTCGGCGGGCTTGCGCTGACCCTGCGCCTGCTGCCGGGGCAGCGGCATGCGTCCCGTCGACACCTGGAAGTAGACCTTCGCCTCGCCCGCCCCGATCAGGCTCGGCCCCCGGCCTTCCACGCCCTGCAGCTGCGGGCCGTGACAGTCGACGCAGGAGTTCAGGTAGAGCTGCTGGCCCTGTCGCGCCAGGCCGGCGTCCTGTGCGGCCGCCGTTTGCCGCTGCGGGGTCAAGGCGCTCGCGACGATCCCGGCGGCGACGAGCGCCAGCAGCAACGAGAACCAGCGCCGGAGCCGGCGCTGGCGAGGGGAGGTGCGCTTTCCTTGCGGCATAACCGCTCCCGTGCCGTCGAACGGGTGGTGGGCCCGGCTGGGCTACCACCTGGGGCCGGGTTCAATCCGATTGCGCGCTATTCCCGGTCAGGTGAGCCACTGGCCGCCGGTGACACTGAGGACCTCTCCGTCGGTGAACAACACCATCAACCGGTCGGCTTCGCGGCGCACGACCGTGCCCCCGACCCCACTGTTCGTGGCGTACAACGAGTTCGGCGGAGCACGCCGGTCGCCACGCACGCCACGCCGGCGAGATCGACGGTGAGCCGCACGGATCGGCGGTTGGCGTGCAGCGGTTCGGCACCGGGTGCGCTCAGTGCCGCGGCCAGATCCGGGTCGTTGACGGCGAGCCAGCGCTCGATCCGGCGGAGCTCGTGGCGTTCGTGGGCGGAGTCCACGGGTCAGTGCTTCGTGTCGCGGTCGGTCGGCGCGAGCACCTTGTCGGTGGTCTTGTCGATGTCGGCGGGTCCTGGTTTGGTGATGGAGACGTGCGACTCGTTGCGCATGCGTTCGACCATGTGCGGGTAGTGCAGCTCGAACGCCGGCCGCTCGGACCGGATCCTCGGCAGTTCGTGGAAGTTGTGCCGTGGCGGGGGCGAGGTGGTGGCCCATTCCAGCGAGTTGCCGAAGCCCCAGGGATCGTCGCGTCCTGCGGGTTCGCCGTAGAGGTAGCTGCGGGCGATGTTGTAGAGGAACGGCAGCACGGACAGGCCGAGCACGAAGGACCCGATGGTGGAGAAGGTGTTGAGAACCGTGAAGTTGTCGCTGGACAGGTAGTCGGCGTAGCGGCGGGGCATGCCCTGGTTGCCGAGCCAGTGATGGACCAGGAAGGTGCCGTGAAAGCCGAGGAACGTCGTCCAGAAGTGCAGCTTGCCCAGCGGTTCGTTCATCATCCGGCCGGTGATCTTGGGGAACCAGAAGTAGATGCCCGCGTAGGTGGCGAAGACGATGGTGCCGAAGAGGACGTAGTGGAAGTGCGCGACGACGAAGTACGTGTCGGTCACGTGGAAGTCGAGCGGCGGTGAGGCGAGCAGGATGCCGGACAGGCCGCCGAACAGGAACGTGACGATGAACCCGAGGCTGAACAGCATCGGAGTCTCGAACGTGAGTTGTCCCTTCCACATCGTGCCGATCCAGTTGAAGAACTTGATCCCCGTCGGTACGGCGATGATGAACGTGGTGGCGGAGAAGAACAGCAGCAACACCGCGCCAGTGGCGAACATGTGGTGCGCCCACACCACCACCGAGTACAACGCGATTGCGATCGTCGCGAAGACCAGGCCCTTGTAGCCGAAGAGCGGTTTCCGGCTGAACACCGGGAAGATCTCCGACACGATGCCGAAGAACGGCAGCGCGACGATGTAGACCTCGGGGTGGCCGAAGAACCAGAAGAGGTGCTGCCACAGGATCACGCCGCCGTTGGCCGGGTCGAACACGTGTGCGCCGAAGTGGCGGTCGGCGAGCAGGGCGAGCAGGGCCGCGGTGAGGATCGGGAACGCGAGCAGCACCAGCACCGACGTCACCAGGATGTTCCAGGTGAAGATCGGCATGCGGAACATCGTCATGCCGGGCGCGCGCAGGCAGACGATGGTGGTGATCATGTTCACCGCGCCGAGGATCGTGCCGAGACCACCGACCACGAGCCCGGAGATCCACAGGTCGCCGCCGATGCCGGGGGAGTGTCGCGCACTCGACAACGGCGTGTAGGCGGTCCAGCCGAAGTCGGCCGCGCCTGCCGGGGTCAGGAACGATCCCACGACGATCAGGCCGCCGAACAGGAACAACCAGTAGGAGAAGGCGTTCAGGCGCGGGAACGCCACATCCGGCGAGCCGATCTGGAGTGGCACCACGAAGTTGGCGAACCCGAACACGATCGGTGTCGCGTAGAGCAGCAGCATCACCGTGCCGTGCATGGTGAACAGCTGGTTGTACTGCTCGTTGGACAGGAACTGCAGGCCGGGCCGGGCGAGTTCACCGCGCATCAGCAACGCCATCACGCCGCCGACCATGAAGAAGCCGAACGACGTGATCATGTACATGATCCCGATCAGCTTGTGGTCGGTGGTGTTCAGCAGCTTCAGGAAGGCGGCGCCCTTGCGCCCATGAGCGGTCCTGTTCGGGTGCGGAACGACCGGGCCGGGCTTCAACGTGGTCATGGTTCCCCCTCGGCGATGCACGGCAGGCGCGCCGCGCAGTGCCCGGGCTACCCCGCGGAATCCTCACGACACCTGCCGGAGCGCGTCCATCCAGGCGAATCTCCATGGCGCGCGAAGCTTTCTGACCTGCAGTTTCGGTGGTGTGCGCGGGAAAGTTCGTTGCGGAGCGCTGGAAGCCGGTGTGCGTGTGGTGAACGATGAGTTGCACGAGCTCGTAGACGCCTACGGGTGGCGACCTGGTATCGGAGTGCCGGCCAGGAGCGCGTTGAGGTGGATGCCATCGGTGTTGCGCGCTGTGCCGGCTCAGTCTGAGGTGGACACGTCGAGCGAGTCGCCCGCCCAGTTCTGGTGCGTTCGACAGGCGAACAAGTTGGTGCGCTGGACGAACGTCTGCGTCCTGGGACGCCTGCGGTGAACCAGTGAAACGGGTTTTTGCTGCGAATCACCGCCGCGGGGTGCGCACGGAGGAGGTAACGTCCGAATTGTGTGTCCCCAAGCTTCAGCGTGTTCTCGGGCGAGAGGGTGGACGACACGACGTGACCACCATCGAATCTGACGCCTGGACAGTCCCGCCTGCGGGACCGTTCGTGCATCCAGCCCTGTTCTACGTGTCGGACGACGAGTATCTCGCGGTGCTCGTGCCGTTCATCGCCGAGGGCGTGGCCAGCGATCAGCCGGTCGCCGTGGCGGTCCCCGCTGCACGCCTGGAGCTGCTGCGCTCCGCTGCCGGAGATGCGGCGGACAGGGTGACGTGGGTGGACATGACCCAGGCGGGCCGCAATCCAGGGCGGATCATCCCGTTGGTGCTGCGCCGGTTCGCCGACGCGCACCCGGACCGGCACGCGCGCATCGTCGGCGAACCGATCTGGCCTGGCCGTACCGCCACCGAGTATCCGGCCTGCGTGCAGCACGAAGCGTTGATCAACCATGCGTTCGCCGGCAGCGACGTCACCATCCTGTGCCCGTACGACACAGTCGGGCTGGAGGACCACGTGGTTGCCGATGCGCGCGCCACCCATCCCGTGGTGTGGGAGCCGAACCGCCGGTATTCCAGCGATCTCTACGCGCCTGACGAGGTGGTGGCGCGGTACAACCAGCCCCTGCCAGAGCAGCCGGACGTGGACGAGCTCCCGGTCACCGAGCCGACACAACTCAGTGCCGTCCGCCGCTGGGCCGCCGAACGGGCCCGCAGGCACGGACTTGAGGCGGATCGGATCGCGGACCTGGAGTACATCGCCACCGAACTGGTCACGAACAGCCTGGTCCACACGCCCGGTGGATGCCGGCTGCGACTGTGGCGTCACGAGAACCACGTGGTCTGCGAGGTCCGCGACACCGGACAGCTGGCCGACCCCCTCGCCGGACGGAGACCCCGGCCGCCCGGACTGCGCGGCGGACGTGGGGTGCTGCTGGTCAACCAGTTCGCCGATCTCGTCCGCGTCCACGCGACCCCGCACGGCACCACCATCTACGCCTTGCTCCGCCCGGCAGCCGGGACAACCTCGGGCGACTAGGCTTTCCCAGGGAAGCCGACTTTTCGCAGCAGGCCCTTCATTCCTCGATTCAGCGTTCAACGGCCTGGTCTGTGGCGGAGTGCGAGTACGCAAATGTCGTCGCGAGCTTCCTGCGGGGCGACGGCGTTGATCACCGCCGGCACGAGGTCGTCAAGGCGTTCGGGCAGATGCGGCGCTGTCACGGCGTCGCACAGGGATTGGATGCCCGTGTCGATGTCGTTCTCGCGGTGTTCCACCAGTCCGTCGGTGTAGACGACCAGCACGTCACCCGGTCGTAGCGATGTCTCGAACGTGACGGCCGGTCGGCAGGAGCCCGTGGTGGCGCCAAACAGCACCACCGCGAGCGCCCCGCAGCGCCGGATCGTCGATCCTGATGTTCTTTCGATGGCACGCAGTGCGCGTTGCTCCCGGCGGCTCACGGCATGGGGCTCATCGCGATGTTTCCGCGTGAGTGCTCGGATCCGGCCTCACGACGACGACCGGGCAGGGGGAGTGGTGCAGCAGCGCGTGGCTGACGGAGCCCAGCACGAGGCCGGCCGCGCTGCCCCTGCCGTGCGACCCGACGACCACCAGCTGCGCCGAGCTGGCGGTCGCCTGCTCGATCAGGGCGTGCGCGGGTCCGTCGCTCACGACCACGCGCCGCACCTCGACATCGGGATACTTCTCGCTCCACCCCGCCAGCCGCTCGGCGAGCAGCCGATGCTCCTCGGCTTCGGCGGCGTCCCACTCCACCGGCTCCGTCACGGCAAAGGCGACCGCGTGGTCGTTCCACGCGTGCACCGCGATCAACGGCACTCCGCGCGCGTCCGCCGCGTCGAACGCGAACTCCAGTGCCGCCTCACTGACCGGTGAGCCGTCGATGCCGACGACGACCGGTCCGGTGTCGGACGAGTCGTCGCCGCGCACGACGACGACCGGGCACTCCGCCTGGGCGGCCAGTCTGATCGCGACCGAACCGATCAGCAACGACGTGAACCCGCCGAGGCCGCGGTCACCGATCACGAGCAGCCCGGCCGTGCGCGACTCGGTGACCAGCAGCGGCACCGGGAAACCGTCGAGGGTCAGCTCGGAGATCTCCACACCCTCGGCGACGTGCCGGGCCGCCTTGGCAGCAACGGCGACCGTCCTCCAGGTGTCCGCCAACATCGACTCCCGGTAGCCGCCGAGTCCAGGGTCGCCGAGGTGCCGGTGCCCCGACCAGCCGAAGGCGCTGACCAGGTACACAGGCGCGCTGCGCCGCGCGGCCTCGCGCGCGGCCCATCGGGCGGCATCGAGGGCTGAGGACGATCCGTCGATGCCGACGACGATCGGCAGGTTCTTGTCTTGCCACTGTCCCATTGCGTGCTCCTGTCCGAAGTGGCCCTGTGCCAACTAGGACAGATCTGGCCGCGGCGTTGTGACATGGGCCGGTCAGCTCGGCACCGCGCAGAGCTCCCTGCGCGAGGCGGCGTCGAGCTTGGCGAACACCTTGCGCAGGTGCCATTCCGCGGTGCGAGGGCTGAGGAACAGCTCGGCGCCGATCTTGGAGGTCGTCCTGCCGGCTTCCTGCGCGGTGAGGGGTTCACGCGTCGCATCCGTGCGTTGGTGTCCGGCCTCGCCGATGGCGCCCTCGACGTAGCCGTCGGCGAACCGCGCGGTCAGCCCGTCGAGAAGGGCGTCGACCGGCGCAAAGGCGATCTGCGCGCGGAGCCGGGTCAGCCGTCCGCGTTGGAGCGCGTCCAACGGGCTCATCTCTGCGGCGGGGGCTCCTGCCGGGCGGATGGGTGTCCTGGCGCACCTCGAACGTCTGCTCATCGACGACGCCCTGGCCCACCGGTGTGCCGCATTGACGAGTTCTTCGACCCACAGCACCGAGGAGGCCACCGCCGCCGCGATCAGCCGGTCACCGCCGGACAGCGCGGCGGTGTGGAACACGGACTGCGGCGCCGTGCCCACACGCTCAGCACCATCAGGGCCAGGTTGAGCGCTCCCACGTTGCGGGCCAGATGCTCGTTGTCCGGGCTGAGCGCCGCCACCCAGTGGAGTCCTGGGCCGGGGAAGTCGTTGTAGAAGGACAGTGGGAACGCCGCCGCCCACACTCCCTGGTAGGCCGCCGCGAAGGCCGGCACGCCGGCCATCCAGTGCTTGGCCGCCACCGTCATCGCGACTTCGCCCATTGTTCGAAGGTGATCTTCCCGCGGTGAAAGTCGCCGGTCGGCAGCACGCCACCGTTCGCCATCGCCTTGCCGACGGGCACCGTCAGCACCAGCTTGCCCTTGGCCAGGCGGCGCATCATGGATGCCATCGTCAGCACCTCGGGGCCTGCCAGCTCGGTCGCCCGACCCTGGGCGGGTCCCTCAGCCAGGCGTACGAGCTCGGTGGCGACCTCGGAGGCGGCGACCGGCCGGCTCTTCATCAACGGCGCCACCTTCACCGGGCCAGGCACCTTGTCGAGCATCTGCGCCGCGAACTCGTGGAACTGCGTCACCCGGAGCAGCGTCACCGGGATCGGGCCGGCCAGCGCCAGCTCCTCCTGGCGGCGCTTGCCGAGGTAGTAGCCCGAGTCGACCCGGTCGATCCCGACGATGGACAGGAGCACGTGGTGGCCAACGCCCGCCCGCTGCTCCGCTGCCAGCAGGTTGCGCGTCTCGGTTTCGAAGAACGCCACCGATGCCTTGCGGCTGAGCGTCGACACGTTCGCCACGTCGATCACGACGTCCACGCCGCGCAACGCGTCGTCGAGACCGGCCCCCGTCATCAGGTCGACGCCGCCCGACCGGGAGATCACCACGACCTCGTGACCCCGCTCACGCGCCTGCTCGACCACCAGTTTGCCGACGCAGCCGGTTCCGCCGGCCACTGCCATCTTCATCGTGTCTCGTCCTCTCGCATCGACTCGACAGACAAGACAAGGACGAGGGTCTGAATGTGACAGCCGAACGCGCCGATGGTGTCGCGCCGGTACAACGATGACGAAAACCACATTCGCCGCACGGCAGCCCGGTGTCTCTTGGGCTCACTGCCGGGCGAGACGTGGTGCTGCTGATGACCGGCCTTCATCAGGTCCCCGCGCCGTTGCAGGACACTGAGCCCGAGTCGTGGCGGCGCTACCTGGACCTCCTCTTCGGCGGCCTGCTGAGGTGACACCCGCGACAGGTGGCACAGACCCATTCGACCTGGGACGGCCACGGCACGGATGATCGTCGTCGTGGATCGTGCGTGATCAGCACGATCCAGCGCGGCGATTGGGGCTTGACGGTGGTGTTCCGAAGAGATGCCGGACTGGTGGGGCGAGAGCCGGAGCTCGCCGTCCTCGATCAGACGATCGCGGCGGTCCGCACCGGTGAAAGCCGTGTGCTCGTGGTGCACGGCCCTCCCGGGATCGGGAAGTCGGCGTTGCTGGAGCACGTGGAGAGCGCGGCGACGGGCATGCGCGTGCTGCGGGCGGTCGGTGTCGAGTCCGAGATGGAGCTGGCGTTCGCCACCCTGCACCAGTTGTGCGTACCGCTGCTGGACTCGCTGAAAGACCTTCCCGCACCGCAGCGCGAAGCGCTCGAGACGGTGTTCGGCATGCGCGCGGGCACCCCACCGGAGAAGTTCCTGGTCGGGCTGGCGGTGCTGAGCCTCCTGTCGGACGCCTCGGAAAGCAGCCCCGTGCTGTGCGTGATCGACGACGCGCAGTGGATGGACCAGGCCTCCGCTCAGGTCGTCGGCTTCGTGGCCCGCCGGCTGCTGGCGGAGTCGGTCGCCCTCGTGTTCGGCGTGCGTGAGCGAGGCCAGGACCTGCTGGGGCTCCCGGAGCTCGAGGTCACCGGGCTCGGCAAGGCCGACGCCGGCACCCTGCTCAAGGCGGCGTTCCACGCTCCGCTCGATCAGCACGTCCGCGATCGGATCGTGGCCGAGACCAGGGGCAACCCTCTGGCTCTGCTGGAGCTGTCCCGCGAGCTGACTGCCACGCGGGTGGCGGGCGGCTTCGGCCTGCCGCACGCCGGCACGCTGCCGGGCCGGATCGAACAGAGTTTCGTGACGCGGATCGAGGAGCTGCCCCCGCAGAGCCGGCTGCTCCTGCTGGTCGCCGCCGCCGAGCCGGTCGGCGATCCCACCCTGGTGTGGCGCGCCGCCGAACGGCTCGGCGTCACGCCCGCAGTGGCCCTCAACGACGAGATCGACGAGCTGGTGTCGTTCGAGGTACGCGTGATCTTCCGCCACCCGCTCGTGCGGTCGGCCGTGTACCGGGCGGCCGATGACGAAGATCGGCGGGCAGTGCATCTGGCGCTGGCCAGGGTCACCGACCCCCAGGTCGACCCGGACCGCCGTGCCTGGCACCTCGCCTCCGCCGCGCCAGGGCCGGACGAGGACGTCGCCGCGGAGCTCGAGCGGTCCGCCGAACGGGCGCAGGCACGCGGTGGGCTGGCCGCCGCTGCCGCGTTCCTGCAACGGTCCGTGGCACTGACCGTCGACCCCGCCCGACGCGCCGAGCGTGCCGTGGCGGCTGCGGACGCCAGCCTCCGGGCGGGTGACCTCGCGGCCGCACGTGTTTCGGTCGACGTGGCGGAACGCGATGCGCGGGACGAGTTCCTCCGGGCACGCGCTCACCTGGTGCGGAGCCAGATCGCGTTCTCGGCCGGCCTCGGCAACGAAGCGCCGCCGATGCTGCTGGCGGCCGCGCAACGGATCGAATCTTTCGACACGGACCTCGCACGGGAGATCTATCTGCAGGCCTGGGGCGCAGCGGCACTGATCGCCGCGGACGGCGAGAGCCTCATGGCGATCTCCCAGGCGATCAGGGACCTGCCGCCGCCAGACGGGACACCGCGTCCCATCGACCTGGTGCTCACCGGCTACGGGCTGCTCGTCACCGACGGCCGGTCCGCCGCGGTCCCCGTGCTGCAGCGGGCAACGGCCGTGCTCTCGGATCTTCCAGCGCAGGACGTGCTGAGGTGGGGATGGGTGGGCAACGGCGCGAACGCGGCCGTCTGGGACGACGAGGCCATGCGCCTGACCTACGTCCGAGCGGTCGAGGTGGCCCGGGGCGCCGGCGCCCTGACCCTGCTTCCCATCTACCTCGCCTCACTGGGGATCGCGACGACGTGGACAGGGGACTTCGCCGGCGCCGCGACGATCGCCGCCGAGGCGGAGGCCGTCTCCGCCGCGACCGGCGTCCCCATCGCGCCACACACCAAGCTTCTGCTGACAGCGATGCAGGGCAAGGAGACCGAGGCCACCGAACTGATCGCCACCACCATCGAGTGGGCAGGGCAGGACGGCCAGCTCATGGGCGTCACGACCGCGAACTGGGCCGCCGCCGTCCTGTACAACGGCCTGGCCCGGTACGAGCAGGCGATACCGGCGGCCCAGGTCAGCACCAGGATCGCCGAGCTGTGGGTCTCGGTGTGGGTGCTGCCGGAACTCATCGAGGCGGCGGCACGCGTCGGCGAGGACGGGATCGCCCGTGGCGCACTCGACCGGCTGGCAGAGGCTGCGGAACCCTGTGACACGGACTGGGCGCAGGGGATCCTGCGGCGCAGCCAGGCGTTGCTCAGCGACGAGATCGCCGCGGAACGCCTCTACCGCGAGGCCGTCGAGCGGCTGAGCCGGACGAAGCTGCGTCCCGAGCTGGCGCGCGCCCATCTGTTGTACGGCGAGTGGTTGCGCAGGCAGTCCCGGCGCGTCGACGCACGGGAACAGTTGCGGACGGCGTTCGACATGTTCGTCTCGATCGGCATGGACGCGTTCGCCGAGCGCGCCCGCCGCGAGCTTCTCGCCACCGGCGAGAAGGTGCAGAAACGCACGGTCGATCAAGCGGCGGGTGACGACCTGACGCCCCAGGAACGGCAGATCGCCCTGCTCGTCCGGGAAGGCTTGTCCAACCCGGAGGTCGGTGCGCAGCTCTTCCTCAGCCCGCGGACGGTCGAGTGGCACCTCGGCAAGATCTTCACGAAGCTGTCGATCACCTCCCGCAGGCAGCTCGGGGACGCCTTGCCACGCGACGAATAACACCCTGGTTCCCGGGACCAGGGTGATTCCCTGGCGCGCCTCGCGAACCGGACGAGCGAGTCTGGCCGCGAGGAGCAGCAGCCTGGGAAGGGACGAGAAAGCCATGTCCGACAAGACGTTGGTCGGGGCGGTCGCGCTCGTTACGGATGCCGGCAGCGGCATCGGTGCCGGCGCGGCGCACCGCCTCGCTCGCGAGGGTGCGGCGGTCGCGCTGGTCGCGCGCAGCAGTGACCGCCTGGACCAGATCGCGGACGACATCAGGAACCTGGGCGGCCAGGCCATCACGGTGACGGCCGACATCACCGAACCGGAGTGTGCCTACCAGGCTGTGCAGGACACGCTCGATCGGCTGGGGCGCCTGGACGTCCTGGTCAACAACGCCGGCGTGGTGTTGCTCGACACGGCGTTGCACGCTCCGCTGGAGGAATGGGACCGGTTGGTCGCGCTCAACGTGACAGCGCTCCTGCATGTCACGCACGCCGCCGTCCCGTACCTGATCGACGCGGCCGCGACGTCGCCACGGCGGGTGGCGGACCTGGTGAACGTGAGCCTGACGGCCGGACAGCTCCCCCGGCAGGGCAGCAGCGTCTACAACCTCACCAGGTCCGGTCTCGAGGGGTTCACCGAGTCGTTGCGCCAGGAACTGCTCGTCGAACGGGTGCGGGTCAGTCTGGTGGAGCCCGCCGTCGTGGAAGCCGACCTGGTGAACCACTTCAGCACGGCAACCCGGAACGCGATGCGCCGGCACGTCGGCGGAAGGGAGGCGCTGCGGCCGGAGGACGTCGCGGACGCGATCGGCTACATCGTCACGCGCGACCGCCGGGTGGCGGTCAACGAGATGCGCGTTCGCGCTGCGGAGTAGAGCTGGTGTGATCGTCAGTTGTCGATCAGAGCGCCGCGGAGTTGCCTGCGCGAGTCGACGCCGAGCTTGGTGAACACCTTGCGCAGGTGCCATTCGACCGTGCGGGGGCTGATGAACAGTTCGGCGCCGATCTCCGTGTTCGTCTTCCCGTCACCGGCGAGGCGGGCGATCTGGGCTTCCTGCACCGTGAGCACCGGACGCGCCTCGACCGCACCTCTGTGCACCGACTCGCCGGTTGCCGTGAGCTCGCGCCGAGCGCGCTCGGCGAAGGCCTTGGCGCCGAAGCGGTTCAGCATCTCGTACGCGGTGCGCAACTGCTCTCTCGCGTCGAGGCGCCGGCCCTCTCGGCGGAGCCACTCGCCGTACACCAGGTGCGTGCGTGCGAGGTGCACAGCGATTTTGGTGCGTTCGAGGCGCTCGATGGCCTCGCGGTACAGCCGGTCGGCGGCCGGGCCGTCGCTGAGCAGCGCTCGGGACCGGGCCAGCACGCCGAGTGCCCAGTCCGTGCCGCTGGCGGTGGCGCGTTCATCGAGTTGCCGCAGGGCAGCGGCGGCCGCGTCGGGTGCATCACCACGGGCACCCGCCTCGACCAGCTCGACGAGGGACAGGCCGAAGGCCATCAGATCGTCGTGCTCGCAGGCCCGTTCCGCGTCGGCCATGGCGGCCCGGTACTGACCGAAGCCGTTGTGCAGCACCGCGGTCAGGTAGGCACCGAGACCGATCGCCCGTCCCTCGCCCCACGTGGTCGCCCGGTGGACCTGGGCCCCGATCAGCTCCGCTGCCTGGAGATCCTCGCCGCGCCAGGCGACGAGCAGGAGCGAGGTGTAGCCGAGTGGCGAGTTGCGGGTCGCCTCCGTGATCGCCTCGGACTCCTCGACCAGTGCCGAGGCCACGTCGAACTCCCCGGCGTGCACGTGCACGGCAGCGCGGTAGGAGAGGGCCAGGGGGAGGTAGTTCAGCGCGCCGGTCTCGCGCGCCGTCCGGACCGCGTGCGTGCTCAGTTCGCGCCAGGCCTCGTCGTCCCACATGTCGCCGGCGGCCGGCCATGCCAGCCAGAGCCAACGCATGATGTCGTCCCCGGTGTGTTCGGCATCGCGCCGGAACGCCTCCAGAGCGCGCTTCACCTGCGGCGCGCCCGCGACGTGACCGTCGGCGAACCGCGTCGCCAGGCCGCCCAGAAGTGCGTCGGCCGGTCGAGCCGCTCGCGGTTCCCCCGGTGCGGCGCGGGCGGACTCGGCCACCTCCCGCAGTCCGTCGGGTCCGTTGAGCCGACCGGCGAAGATGGCTGCTCCCACTGCTTCGAGATACGCCTCGCGCGCCTGTCCGTCGTCGACTCGTGCCAGCTGGGCGGCAGCGTCGAGCAGCAACGGCAACGCTTCGCCGCCGCGCCTGCGCGCGAAGACGATCTGGCCGCGCAGCCGCGCGAGCCGTCCGCGCCGCACCTCGTCCAGCACGCCCATCTCCGCGGCGGCGACGAGTTCGAGCGCGGCATCGGGAGCCCCGGCCTCGAAGGTCGCCTGCGCCGCCGCCAGCGCTCTCGCGCCACGCCAGTCCGGATCAGGTGTCAGCTCGGTCGCCCGCCGCAGGAACGCGGCCGCCGCCGCGAGCCCGCCGCGAGCCTGGGCTTGATCAGCGCGGCGCTCCAGCTCGGCGGCCACGGCCTCGTCGGGCTCGACCGCCGCGTGGGCGCGATGCCACGCGCGACGGTCCGGGTCGGACTCGGGATCTGTCAACTCGGCCAGCGCGCGATGCACGTCCCGGCGATCCCCGGGGCCTGCCGAGCGATACGCCGCCGAGCGGACCAGCGGATGCCGGAACCGCACCTGCGCGCCGAACTCGACCAGCCCGGCCGCCTCGGCGGGCCCCGCCGCGTCCGGCCCGATGGCGAGCCGCTGGGCCACCCGCCGCAACAACGCCGCGTCTCCGACCGGCTCGGCGGCCGCCGCCAGCAGCAGCCGTTGCGTGGCGGCCGGGAGCGCCTCGATCCGCCGCAGGAAGCTCTGCTCGATCTGCCCCGCCAGCGGCCGCGCGTCGGGCTGCGCGAACCCGCCGGCCAGCTCCGCCGGTGTCAGTCCGCGCGGCAACTCCAGCAACGCCAGCGGGTTGCCGCGGGTCTCGGCGATGATCCGGTCCCGAACGCGTTCGTCGAGCCGCCCCGGTACCGCCGAATCGAGGAGCGCACCCGCGTCACGGTCACGCAGCCCCCGGACGACGAGCTCGGGCAGCCCCGTCAGCGGATCGTCGTCCGGCGCGAGCGCCTCCCCTCGCACCGCGAACACCAACGCCACCGGCTCCGCCAGCAACCGCCGCGCGACGAACGCCAGCGTCTGCGCGGACACCCGGTCGAGCCACTGGGCGTCGTCCACGACGCAGACCAGGGGCCGCTCCTCCGCCGCCTCGGCCAGCAGGCTGAGCACCGCCAACCCGACCATGAACCGGTCCGGGACACTCCCCGAGCTCAGTCCGAACGCGACGGCCAGCGCGTCACGCTGCGGACCCGGCAGACGATCGAGATGCGTCATCATCGGCGCACACAGCTGGTGCACTCCGGCGAACGCCAGCTCCATCTGGGACTCGACGCCGACGGCCCGCGCGACCCGGCAGCTGGAAGCGCTTTCCACCAGGTGCTCCACCAACGCGGACTTGCCGATTCCCGCCTCGCCCCGCAGGACCAGGACCTGGCTGCGGCCAGACCGCGCGTCGGCCAGCAAGCGGTCCAGCACAGCGGTTTCGGCGCGCCGGCCCAGCAAGCTGCGCGCAGGATCATCGGTCGACATCAGCACCGCCGCGGAGGTGGGGAGCCCTGCTCGATCGACGGCGGGCCCCTCAATCATGCACCCGCCGCGGCAACGAACCGGGCAGCCACCTCGGTGGTGTGTGCCACAGCTTCTCCAGCCGGGCCTCGGCGTCGGTGAACGCGCTCCCCACCGAGCACCACGGGGACTGGCCCTCAGGCCCGGGCCAGCCCAGGGACTCGGCCCAGGGGATGTACCCGTGCCTTCCACTGGCGCGTCCATGCCCCTGATCGGGCGACGGTTGCCGTGACACAGCGGCCACGCGACCAGGGGGAGCCTCATGCACACGTCCAACGCCACCGCCACCCTCGAAGACGCGGCGGCCTTCCAGAACGTTCGCCCGCGCCTGTTCGGGATCGCGTACCGGATGCTCGGCAGAGTCGCCGACGCCGAAGACGTCGTCCAGGACGTCTGGGTCCGCTGGCAGAGCACGGACCGGGAGGGGGTGCGTGACCGGGCGGCGTTCCTCGTGAAGGTCACGACGCGGGTCGCGCTCAACCTCGTCGGCTCGGCTCGCGTCCGCCGTGAGGTGCCCGTCGACGGCCGTCTGCCGGAGCAGGCCTCGACCGCCGACGACCCGATGAAGGTGGCCGAGCGGTCGGAGGACGTGGCGCACGCTGTCCGGCTGCTGCTGGAGCGGTTGTCGCCGAAGGAACGCGCGGTCTTCGTGCTCCGGGAGGCGTTCGACTACCCGTTCCGCGAGATCGCGGAGGCGCTCGCGATCAGCGACGCCAGCGCGCGGCAACTGGCCCGGCGAGCCCGCGCGCACCTCGCCGAACAGCGGCACGGACCTGTCCTGCCCGCGGAACTGGATCGCCTGCTCACCGCGTTCCTCGACGCGGCGCAGGTCGGTGAGGTGGCAGACCTCGAGCGCGTCCTCGTCGACGACGTCGTCGTCTCCCGCTGAGCGGTCGGGAGACGACGTGAACTGGCAGGAGCACCGCACGCTGCGCGCCATCGAGAAGAATCTGACCATCGAGGACCCGAGGCTGGCCGAGTTGCTCGGCTCGCCACGGGTCAGCCGCGTCCAGTGGCTCGCGCGATGGCTCGCCCTCCCTTTCGCACTGCTGGGTTTCGTGCCGGACGAGGTGACATCGCTGCTGACCGTGGCACTGCTGGCGGCCGGAGCCGTTCGCACGTGGTGGCAGTCGCGGACCGGCGAACAGCTCTGACCCCGGTGTCGATCACCCCGTCACCTCGTCGTGGCGGGGTGATCGACCTGTCCCGGATTTCCTTACGCGGCCGAGCCGTCGACGGCGTCGAGGATCGCGGCCGCAACCGCGGCCGGGTCCGACACGGTGAGGGCGTGCGACCCGCCCGCCACCTCCCGGACGCCCTTGGCGTTGGCGCGTTCGGCCATGTAGCGGTGAAGTGCGACGGGGATGTTGAGGTCCTGGTCGCTGAAGACGAACCAGGACGGGATCGACCGCCACGCCGGGGTTTTCGTCGCCAGGCCCGCGGTGAGCGCCGCCTCGGTGACCGGGCGTTGCGTTGCCGCCATCAGCGCCGCCTCGGCGGGCGCGACGTCGGCGGCGAACTGGTGGTGGAACGCGTCCGGCCGGATGGCGAACTCGTTGCCGCCGGTGGCGACCGGGTAGGCGGTGAGCGTCTGGCCGAGCGTGCTG
This sequence comes from Lentzea atacamensis, assembly GCF_003269295.1. Lineage (GTDB taxonomy): Bacteria > Actinomycetota > Actinomycetes > Mycobacteriales > Pseudonocardiaceae > Lentzea > Lentzea atacamensis. Next base: position 886,395 of record NZ_QLTT01000003.1, read on the forward strand.
CCCGGGAACTTCGCCGACAGCTGCAGCGCGCTCTCCCCGTGCTCGGGTGCGAACGCGCACACGTAGACGAGCCCGGTCACCGCCGCGTTGCCGGCCGCCGCCTCGGTGATCACCATGCCGCCGTAGGAATGTCCGGCCAGCACGACGGGGCCGCCGATGCCGGCGACGACGTCGCGCACGTACGCGGCGTCGCTCGTGAGGCCGCGCAGAGGGTTCGCCGCCGCGACGACGTCCACGTGTCTTGCCTGCAGTCGTTCGACGATCCCGTACCAGCTCGCGGACTCCGCGAACGCACCGTGCACCAGGACGACGGTCGGCTTCTGTTCGGTCATGGGTTCTGTCTCCTTCTGCGTCGGTGGTCTAACCGTGGAGCGCCCTCCGCAGCACGTGGCACGCCTGCTCCACCGCGGCGGTCGCGGCCGCGGACCCGCGGAGCGGGTTGAGCATCATGAAGTCGTGGAGGGTGCCGTTGTAGCGGGCGCAGGTCGTGCGCACCCCGGCCGCGACGAGCTTGCGCGCGTAGGCCTCGCCCTCGTCGCGCAGCACGTCGCTCTCGTCGACGACGACGAAGGTCTCCGGGAGTCCGGAGAGGTCCTCCGGCCGTGCGCGCAGCGGGGACGCGGTGACGTCGGCGCGCTGGGACACGTCGGGCAGGTAGGAGTCCCAGTAGTAGGCCATGGCCTTGGCGGTGAGATGTGGTCCGTCGGCGAACTCGCGGTAGCTGTCGGTGTCCTGGCCGGCGTCGGTGACCGGGTAGTACAGCGACTGGTGCCGGAACGTCACGTCCCCGCGCCGCTTGGCGAGGATCGCGACGACGGCGGACATGTTGCCGCCGACCGAGTCACCGGCGATCGCGAGACGAGAGGCGTCCAGGCCCTCGGCGGCGCCGTCGGCCGTGATCCACCTCGCGGTCGCGTAGGCCTGTTCGACCGCGACGGGGTACCGCGCCTCGGGCGACCGTGAGTACTCGACGAACACCACCGCGGCATCGGCGCCGACGGCCAGTTCCCGCACCAGCCGGTCGTGCGTGCCCGCGTTGCCGAGGACCCAGCCACCGCCGTGGACGTAGAGGACCACGGGGAGGGGGCCGTCCGCACCGGCCGGCTTGACGATGCGCACGCGCACGTCGCCGACCTCGGCCGGCACCGTGATCCACTTCTCGTCGACCGGCAGCAGGTCGATCGGGCCGGACTGTACGTCGTCGAGAACCTTCCGCGCGCGTTCGGGGCCGAGCTCGTACAGGAACGGCGGCTTCGCCGTCGCGTCCGCGAAGTCCTGCGCGGCCGGTTCGAGGATGTGCTCACTCATGACAGATTTCCTCTTCTTCTTTCGGCGGTGACGGTGAAAGCGACCAGCAGTGCGCAGGCCGCCGCGATTCCTGCGATCACGACGGCCACGCCGGTCGACGGCGTGGCGAGCGGGAGCAGGAACACGAAGGTGGCGCAGCCCAGGACCGCGCCGGGACGCAGGACGGGCCTCGCCACGATGGGCACCTGGACCAGCCACAGCAGCACGAGGAACACGCCCACGGAGACCGCGACCGCGTAACTGATCACGAGTGGTGAGACGTGCAGGTGGTGCCCGGTGTACTCGACCGCGACCTCCAGGCTCGCACCGAGTGCCGCGAGCGCGGCGAAGATGCCGAAGTGGCCGTAGCCCCACAGGTAGGACCCGTCGCGGCGATCACTCAGCCCGTGCCCTGCCGGTTCCAGGAAGTACAGCCACCAGGCGGCGAAGAGCAGCACGAGGCCGGAGACCGCGATCGTGATGAACGAACCGCTGATCTCGGCCGCCTCCAGTGCCCCGCGAACACCTGTGGTCGCGGCCAGGAGGCTCTCGCCGAGCAGAATGATCGTGAACAGGCCGTAGCGCTCGGCGATGTGGTGCGGATGCCAGGTGGTGGCCGTCATCCGCTCCGCCCAGCGCGGCACCGCGAGCTCCACGGCGACCAGCGCGACGAAGAGCGCCGGTTGGGTGACCGGTGACAGGACACCCGTCTCGGAGAGGACGAGCCACCCCACCCAACCGGCCTGCAGGACCGAGATGCCCGTGGCGTAACGGAACGCGGTCCGCCTGCGCGCCGGGTCCTCGACGCCGGCCCGCACCCACTGCGCGACAAGCCCGATCCGCATGATGAGGTAGCCGACCGTGACGGCGCGGTAGTCGGCGACGGCCGTGGCGGGTACGCCGGCGGCGAGGACGAGCACGCCGGCCATCTGCACCATGGTCAGCAGCCGGTACGCCACGTCGTCGGTGTCGTAGGACGACGCGAACCACGTGAAGTTCATCCACGCCCACCAGATCGCGAAGAACACCTGGAGGAACCCGGCGAGGCCGGTGAGGGCGTGGCCTTCGCCGATGCGGTGCGCGAACTGCGCGGTGGCGGCCGCGACGGCGACCACGAAGACGAGGTCGAACAGCAGCTCGAGCTGGCTCGCCGCGCGGTGCGGTTCGTCGATCGGGCGCGCGCTCATCCGGACGCGGATCCTGATCCTGGTGCTCATCGGCAGCACGGGTTCGCTCCGTTCACCACTCGGTCGGTCGCGAACAAGGACCGCGCAGCGCCGGCATTCGTGACGGGCACGGAGATTGCGCCGCGGCTGTCACAACGCGGCGGGCTGCCTGGTCTCCCTTGGTGACCGGGCGGCGAACCGCGCGCCGGCGAACGGGAAGGGTTCGTCATGAAGATCGTGGTGATCGGGGGAACCGGGCTGATCGGCTCGAAACTCGTCCCGGAGCTCGTCGGCGAGGCCACCGGCGACGGCACGGTCCGGTGACCGCGCCGGCCATGGTCGCCGAGTTCGACGACGTCGCGGGCTGGACCGCCGACGCCGTCGAGCAACTCGGCCATCGGCACGCGATCCCCGCCGCCTGCCGCGGCAGTGCCGACCCGGCCGCCCTGGCCTGGCTGGCCGAAGCCTGTGAGCTGGGCCCCGGCGCCACGCTGCTGGACGTGGGCGCGGGTGTCGGCGGACCGGCGGCATGGGCCGCGCAACGGTTCGGGGTTCAGCCGATCCTGCTGGAACCGATGCCGACCGCGGGCCGGGCCGCGGCTCGGCTCTTCGGGCTGCCGGTCATCACGGCGGACGGCAGGCGGATTCCACTTCGGACAGGTTCGGTCGACGCCGCCTGGTGTCTCGGAGTGCTGTGCACGGTCGAGGACAAGGCGGCTGTGCTCCGCGAGATCCACCGGGTGCTGCGGCCCGGTGCCCCGCTGGGCCTCCTGGCGGTCGTCGCCGAAGGTCCCCTCACCGCGCTGCCCGTCCCGGAGGGCAACCACTTCCCCACCCGGCCGCAGCTGGCCGACCTGCTCGCCGGCACCGGGTTCCGCCTCGTCGAACAGGTCCGGCCGGCCGGCCGCACGCCGCGGTCCTGGTCCCGGCGCGCCGCTCGGGTCACCGCGCTCGTCACCGCCCAGCACCGGACCGAACCCGCCCACGCGCTGGCCGCGCGGCAGGGCGAGCGCTTCACCCACCTGTTCGCCACCGGACGGATCGCCACCTGGCTGGTCCACGCACGCAAAGAGGACACATGAGCAACCCGGAAGAGAACGAGTTCCTGCACGGGCTCGAGGTCGAGGTGGAAGCGGAGATCGACATCGCCGTGTCGAGCCACTTCGAGGAGGTCGCCGGCACACCGGTCACCGAATGGCAGTTCGATCCGGCGGACGCCGAGCGCTACGAGGTCGGCCTCCGCGGTCTTCTCGGCGCGGTCGAAGCAGTCGAGGATGCGGAAAGGGGACACCGGTGAGCCGAGGAGCACGCATCGCGACACTCGACAGCCTGCGCGAGCACCTCCAGTGGGCGATCGAGCTGGAGCACTCGACCCTGCCGCCCTACCTCTGCGCGCTCTACTCCCTCGATCCGGACCGCAACCAGGACGCGGTCGAGCTCGTGGGCAGCGTGTTCGCCGAGGAGATGCTCCACCTCGCCCTGGCCGCGAACCTGCTCAACGCGGTCGGCGGCCGGCCGCGGCTGGACATCCCGGAGATGCTGCCGCCGCATCCCCGGCCGATGCCCCACGGCGACCGTTCACTGGAGCTGTCGCTCGTGCCGTTCGGGCCCGACTCCCTCGACCTGTTCCTCCGGATCGAACGGCCCGCGCCCGCGGGCGCCCCTGCGGAGAGCGACGACTACGAGACGATCGGGCAGTTCTACGCGGCGATCGAGGACGGGCTGCGCCACCTGTGCGAGCAGCTCGGCGAACAGGAGGTGTTCACCGGCGACTCCGCCCGTCAGGTGACCTCGACGCACTTCCGGCACAGCGCGGGGAAACTGGTCGCCGTCACCGAACTGGCCTCGGCGCTCGAGGCGCTCGCGGAGATCGTCGAACAGGGCGAGGGCATGTCCCGGGACGAGGTCTGGGACGGTGACGAGGACGTCTTCCACCCCGGCCGAGAGGAAGTCGCGCACTTCTACCGGTTCGAGGAGCTCAAGCTGGGCCGCCGGTACCAGCGCGGTGACACACCCGCCACCGGGCCGACCGGCGAGACGATCTCCGTGGACCCGACGGGGATCCACCCGATGCGCCCGAACCCGCGGCTGGCCGACCACGCGCCGGGCAGCCCGATTCGCGCCGCACAGGAGGAGTTCAACCTCACCTACTGCGGTCTCCTGCACCTGCTGGAGCAGGCGTTCGACGGCAGTCCGCGCATGCTGGCGGTCGCCGTCGGCGAGATGTTCGCGCTGAAAGCACAGGCCGAGGCCCTGCTGCGGATGCCGGACGACAGCGGCGGGACGGCAGGCCCCACGTTCGAGTACGTGCCAGTGGAGCAACGCCGATGACGGGCCGGCACGAGCGGCGGATCGTCGTGCTCCGCAACGGCCCGTACGTCGTGTACGGCGGCGTACCGCTACGACGCAAGCGCAAGATCATCTCCGCGGACGGCGACTCGGTGACCTGGCAGACCAGTGAGCCCATCCCGACCGAGGAGATCTATGCCCTGTGCCGCTGCGGCCGGTCGAGCGCGAAACCGTTCTGCGACGGGACCCACGCCGAGATCGGGTTCGACGGCACCGAGGCCGCCCCGATGCGGCCGTACGCGGAGCTGCAGCACGTCCACGACGGGGTGGACGTCTCCGCGCAACGGGTCGGCGAACTGTGCGTCCACGCCGCGTTCTGCGTCGGCCGCACCCGGCCGATCGCGAAGATGCTCGCCGACACCGACGACAGCGACATCCGCTCGGACGTCATGAGCCGGATCGACCACTGCCCGTCCGGGTCCTACAGCTACGCACTCCACCGCGGCGGCGACACCGTCGAGGTCGACCTGCCACAGGCGATCTCCGTTCTCGAAGAGGAGAACGGACAGGCGAGCGCGTTGTGGGTCAGCGGACGAGTACCGGTCCACCGGTCGGACAGCCGGCCACAGGAGACCCGCAACCGGGTGACGCTGTGCCGGTGCGGTCACTCGGCCAACAAGCCGTTGTGCGACGGGACGCACCGGAAGATCGGCTTCCGCGAAACGGGGGAGGCGGTCACGGACAGTTCGTCCACATTGGACTGATTGCGTCGACCTGGAGAGCAGGCCGAGCCGTTCGGCTACCGGGCTGAATCACGGTGCCGGGCCGGTGGCGCCGGGTACCTTGGCGGCGTGGCAACCGTCCACGCGCTGACGTCGTACCCGATCAAAGGGTGTGCCGGGGTCGTCGTGGAGCGGGCAGAGGTCACCCTGGCCGCGTTGGCCCACGATCGGCTGTTCGCGATCGTCGGGCCGGACAGGATGACGGTCTGGCAGGGCGAGGCGCCGCGGCTGGCCAGGGTTCGGGGCCGGAGTGGGGCCGACCTGACCGCGCTGCTGGTCCTCTCACTGTCCTCACTGGATGATCCGGACGCGCGGATCGTGGAGCGGGGCAGATCCCGTTCCGATGAACCGGTTCCGGCCGAACATCGTGATCAGCGGCTGGCCCGCGCACACCGAGGACCGGGTGGCCGGATGACGATCGGCGGCCTCGGTGAGCTGGCCAGCCGCTGCGCGTCACCCTCGTCCGGTCTGCTCGAACCGGAGAACGCGGCTGGAACCCTGATGTCCGAGGCGCACATGGTGAGGGCGGCACTCTCACGAACGCGTTGGGGGACCGGTTCATGTCCTGCAGCGCAGGGAACTGTCCGCGATCTCGGCCCGCGCGACCCTGGAGTGCGCCCTCGAACGTCGCGGGACCCGCGGCTGTCACAACCGGTCGGACGGCCCGGACCTGCATCCCGCACAGCAGCCGAACATCGTCTGGTCAGGCCCCGGCTGGGCCGACGGGAGGAGATCCCTCCCGTGCCGGACGAGATCGCGTCCCTGATGAGGGATGTCGACATGGCCGGCAAGCTGGTCGAGTGACATGAGAGAGGGGCGGGAGCGCCGGGTGGCTCTCGCCCCTCTCCCGTCACGGCAGCCTCAGTGCCGTGGTGAAGAGGAAGACGCTGTCCTCCAGCGCCTCCACCCGATGCCTGCGCTCGGGCAACGTCAGCAGATCACCGGGCAGGGCCTCCCACGAGTTTCCCCCGGCCACCAGGCGCACGTGACCGAGCAGCACCTGCACGGTCACCTCACCGGGGTGTTCGTGCTCGTGCATGTGCTCGCCGGCCCGCAGCGCCATCACCGTCTGCCGCAGCGCCCGCTCGCGTCCACCGTGGACAGTCGCGGCACTGCGGCCGCTCGAAGCGTCTCGCGCCAACGTGAGGTGGTTGTGCGCCAACGCGGTCAACGACGTTTTCACGGACGCGGCGCCCGGAGGTGCTTGCGCGCCTCCAGCTCGTCCGGTTCCACGACCGTCAGCATCGGCTGGCCGGGTGCGCAGAACATCGTGACCACGAAAGCGGATTCCTCCTCGCTGAGGTGGTTGCCGTCCTGGTAGTGGATGACGTCGCCACCCGGCTCCCAGAACGTCTCGCCCGCGCGGACGACCCGCTCCGGCTCGCCTTCGAGCTCGAAGACGATGGCGCCCTTGAGGACGTAGCCGTACGCGGGACCGGAATGCCGGTGTGGCGGTGCACCGGGGCTGCTCGGCGGCAGTGTCACGAGGATCGTCATGGCCTCGGCGCCGTCCGGGATCTGCGGTGCTCCCGGCACGGTGCCGATGACCTCGATCTTCGGTGGCGGGCCGCTCTTGTCGGGGTTCTCCAGCTGATGAGTGTGTTCGTGGCTCATGTCAGCTAGACCGGACACCCGGCTGATTTGTGACACGCAGGTGCTTGCGTGCCTCCAGCTCCTGGTCCGGGACCAGGGTGAGCACCGGCTGGTCCGGCTCGCAGATCAAGGTCGCGATCAGCGAGGACTCGTCGTCGCCGGCGCTCGGATCGCTTGCCGAACAGGGCATCCACGCCGATGGGGTGGACGGCGAACGGCTGATCGCCGGGGCAGGGCGCAACCCTCTGCGGATCGCGGCGCAGGTGGCGACTGTGCTCAGACCGGGCTGCGTGCGCGTCAGAAGCGGGATGTGCATCGTTGTTCTTCTGTGGGCGTGGCGCTGCGATTGCTCTATCTCGTCTTTGTCCAAATGCGAGGAGTCGTCATGGCTGAGCGGGGGCCTGACGAGCAGCGGAGCACGGGCGGTGCTCGGCTTGGCGGTGATCGGCTGCTGTCCTGCGCGCTGGGCAACGTGCTGCTCGCGGTCACCGAGTCCGTGTGGTGGCCGCTGGCCGCGGGCGTCGGTTGGCGGGGTGTCGCGGTCGGCGTGGCGATCCAGGCCGAGGCGGCCACGACGTCCGAATCGAGAGCGCCCCGCGTGGCACCGGGGCAGGTGGCTCCAGCTGTTCCAGCTAGTCGCGCGTGAAGTGCGGGTCTCCGCTTCGGTGTCAGGGCTGGCAACTGTGGCAGATATCTGCCACTGCTCCCCAGCGCCGCCCAGCTTGCTGGAAGGTGACGTTGGTTCGCGGGTGGCGTGGTCCGAGGCTGGCCGTTGGGCGCTCGTCACTGCTGCGGACCGGTGCTCCACCACGGCCTGTCTGTTCGCGAACAAGCGAAGGGGAGAGCAAGGTGAAAGCAGTCGTCATCGTCAGAAGGTCGTTGGTGGCCCTTGCAGTGCTGGTGTCGTCGATTCCGATCCGGAGCATCGGCGACGGGACCAGGACCGTCTGGCTGGCTCCGCTGGGTACGACGACCTTCGCCGTCGGCCCGACGATGACCAAGGCGAGCGGACGGCGACGACGATCGACGTCCCGGCCACCGCCGGTGACTACCGGCTCTACATCGTCGACGCGCAAGGAAATCGGTCGGCTGAGTCGAAATCGCTCGTTCGGCGGTAGGGCGGCGGTGGTCAGCAGGGCGGCACGATCGTGGGCGGCCAGTCCGGCCGGTGCCTCGACATCAGCGGTGCGAGTACGGCCAACGGCGCACAAGCGCAGTTGTGGGACTGCCACGGCGGCACCAACCAGCGCTTCACGTACACCTCGGGCAAGCAGTTGCAGGTGTACGGCAACAAGTGCCTGGCCGCCGGCAACGGGGGTACTGGCAACGGCACCGCGGTGGTGATCTGGGACTGCAACAGCCAGGCCGGCCAGCAGTGGACCGTCAACGCCAACGGCACCATCACGGCTGTGCAGTCGGGGTTGTGCCTGGACGCCAACGGCGCCGGCACCGCGAACGGAACCAGGATCATCCTCTGGACCTGTAGCGGTGGCGGCAACCAGCAGTGGAGCCTGCGCACCTGAAGCGGCTGAGGGCTGGGACATCACTGCTCAGCCCTCTGCCTGGGCACGCGACACTTCGTCCTGCGAACTCGGCCGGGCAACCATCCCTTTCGGACTGTCCACAGCGGTGTCGCGCACGGCGTCGCTCCGTGAGATCCGTGCCGTGACGCCCCGGACGGGGAAGGCATAACTGATCAATCTATCGTCGGCCTGTCAGGGCGAGGGCAAATGAGTCATACTAATACGGCCAAGTCGTGCAACAGTGGGTCATCGGGTGGCCGCTACGGCGGGTCGGCGGCACGTCGTGGAAGCGGTCGAGAAGCTCGTCGCAACCTCGGCAAGACGTTCGAAGGCAAACCGCCGCGGTAAAGCGTCCGATGTTCGGCTGTTTGGAGCTTGTCCTTGTTGCTGGTGGACTAGTCCAACTCATCCAAGCTTCATGTACTACCTATTGACCGTGTTTGCGGCTGGTCCTACCGTAGGAGTGTCGTACTAATCGGGTTCTGGCCGGTCAGCCAGCAATCAGGTCGGTCGTGCGTGTCGGCGCGCTTCCCGCGTTCGATTCAAAGGAGTACCTGTGACAACGCTGTCTCATACTCTCTTCAGACCATCGTGTTCGACGCGGTGGCGCTCGCGTCCTCCAGGCACGCCGGGTCCGAGAACCAATGGGATTGAGGATCGGGTATGGCGCGAGTGCTGATGCTGGCGGGGGACGCCGCGGAGGAGCTCGACTCGATGTACCCGTTGTTCCGGCTGAGGGAGGACGACCACGAGGTGGTCGTGGCCGCGCCCACGACACGTCCGGTGCAGCTGGTGGTGCACGACTTCGAACCGGGGTGTGACGCCTACACGGAGAAGCCAGGTCGTCGGTTGCCCGTGGACCTGGCGTTCGCGGACGTGCGTCCGGAGGAGTACGACGCGCTGGTGATTCCGGGTGGCCGGGCACCGGAGTACATCCGCACGGACCCGGACGTTGCCCGCATCGTCGCGCACTTCTTCGCGAACGAACTTCCGGTCGGCACGATCTGCCACGGCCCGCAGGTCCCGGCCGCACTGGGGCTCCTGCGCGGTCGTACAACGGCCGCGTACCCGCCGCTGAAGGTCGACGTGGAGCAGGCCGGCGCCACCTTCGCCGACGGGCCGGACGTCGTGGACGGCGCGATGGTGTCCTGCCGCGGCTGGCCCGACCTGCCCCAGTGGTCGCGTGCGTTCCTCCGAGTGCTGGCGAAGTCGGGTGTCCCGACCGGCTGATCATCCACAATGGATGGTCGCCGACACCCGTCGCGAGATGCTGCGTCGACCACTGGTCAAGGAAAACATTGGCCGATATGTGACACCGCCGCGACCTTGACCGTGCGAAAGCGGCTCATTGGTCCGACCGTTCGGACAGCCGAATTCTCTGCTCTCGCAGCAATTCTCGGGGCTCGGAGGACTCAATGGTGAGCTCGCCCAGGCGTGACCGCGCCCTGGTTCGCCCGTGGACGGGAGTGATCGGATGACGGTCGCGTCGACTCCACTGCTGGCAGTCAGAGGGTTGGTGAAACGCTTCCCCGGCGTGATGGCGTCGCAGGGCCTGGACTTCGAGGTTCGCGCGGGTGAGGTGCGCTGTCCGCTCGGGCAGAACGGGGCGGGCAAGTCGACGCTGATCAAGGTGCTGTCCGGGGCACATCGGCCTGACGAAGGTGAGATCCGCTGGCAGGGTGAGATCGCGGAGTTCGGCAATCCGACCGCCGCGATGCGCAGCGGTGTGGCCGTCTTGTACCAGGAACTGGATCTCGTGGCGGGCCTGTCGGTGGCCGACAACGTGTTCCTCGGTCACGAACTGTCCACAATGGGCTTCGCCCGGCGGGCAGAGGCGCGGCGCAGGATCCGTGCGCTGCTCGACCGGCTGGGGCACCCGGACACTCCGCCGGATCGCGACGTGGGCCCGTTTTCCGTGGCTCACCAGCAGGTGGTCAGCATGGCGCGGGCGCTGTCGCTGGTCGGGCAGCTGCTGATCATGGACGAGCCGTCGGCCGTGCTGGACGCGGACGAGGTGCGAGTCCTGTTCGGTGTCATCCGGGAGCTGCCCGCCCAGGGCGTGGCCGTGGTCTACATCTCGCTCCGGATGGCGGAGATCCGCGAGATCGGTGACCGGGTGACCGGGCGTGCGCTGGAGAACGTGTTCCCCCCGCGGGTACCGGAGACGCCGGAGGTGCTGGTGGTGCGCGGACTGGCCGAAGGCGACCGCTTCAGCGGCGTGAACCTCACCGTCCGCCGGGGTGAGGTGGTCGGGCTCGCAGGGCTCGTCGGGGCGGACCGCTCGGAGATCCTCGAGACCGTGCACGGCGCGCGCAAACCGACGGACGGCACCGTCGAGGTCGACAGCGAGCAGCTGCGACAGAGGAGTGTCGGGACGCTTTTGACGCGCCGGCCAGGGTCGGCTGACGAGAGGAGATGGTCGTGACCGAACGAGTCGGCTTGTGGTTGAACGGGGCCAGGGGATCGGTGGGGACCACCGCCGTGAGCGGGCTGCTCGCGTTGCGCGCGGGTCTCGTGCCGCCTGTCGGCTGCGTCACCGAGCTGCTGGACGCGCGTCTGGCGCCATGGGACGCGTTCGTGGTCGGCGGGCACGACATCACGACCACTCCGCTGGCGAAGCGGGTCGAGTCGCTGCTGCGCGACGGCGTGCTGCCGTACGACGTGACGGGGTGCATCGCGAGCGGCCTGGACGCCGCGGACGCGGAGATCCGGCCCGGTTACGACCCCGCGGCGTCGTCCGGAAGTCAGGCCGACGCCGCCCGGCGGCTGGCCGAGGACATCGCCGACTTCCGCGCCCGGCACGACCTGGCGCGCGTCGTGGTGGTGAACGTGGCGTCGACCGAGCCACCAGTGCGGGTCGAGCACGACTCGCTCGCCGCGCTGGAGGAGGCGCTCGCCGTGCCGGGAAACGCCGTGCTGCCGCCGAGCTCTCTCGTCGCTTACGCCGCTTTCCAGGCGGGGTGCGCCTTCGTGGACTTCACGCCGTCCACCGGGGTCGCGGTGCCCGCACTGGACGAGCTGGCGGTGTGGAAGGGACTGCCCTACGCGGGAAGGGACGGCAAGACGGGGGAGACGCTGGTGCGGGCGGCGCTCGCACCGATGTTCACCTCGCGGGCGCTGCGCGTGCTGTCCTGGACGGGCACGAACCTGCTCGGCGGTGGTGACGGGGCCACGCTGGAGGACCCGGCGCACGCGGACAGCAAGCTGGCGTCCAAGGCCAGGGGGCTGGCGGCGTTGCTCGGCGAGGACGTGACCGCGCCCCTGCACATCGACCACGTACCCGATCTCGGCGAACGCAAGACCGCGTGGGATCACGTGTCGTTCGAAGGGTTTCTCGGCGCGCGGATGTCACTGCAACTGACCTGGAGCGGCCTGGACTCGTCCCTGGCCGCCCCTCTGGTGCTCGACCTCGCCCGCCTGATGGCCGCCGCCCACGCGGCCGGCAGGACCGGTGCCCAGGGTGCGCTCGCGTTCTTCTTCAAGGACCCGTTGGGCAGCGACGAGCACCGGCTCGCGGAACAGGCCCGCGAACTCCACGCCTGGGCCCGGAGCCTCGACGCCCGCTGACCGATCTTTTCGACCCGGTTGGACTCCGCTGCGCAACCCTTTCCCTGCAAAGGAGCAGGCGTGAACACCACCACGAGGAAACGGCGCGGCCGCAACGGCGGAGCCAACCAGCAGTTCACCCTGCGCAAGGTCAGCTACGCGGGCAGCGCTCCCACCGATTTCCAGCTCGTCGCCCGGCACAGCGGCAAGTGCGTCGCGGTCGTGGGCGCCTCCACCGCGTCGGGTGCCCTGCTCGACCAGCGGATTTGCAACCCCGTGAACCAGGGCAGCCCGCTCAACCAGACCTGGCGCCTGCCCGGCCGCCAAACCACCTAGCACAACTCGGCCCGCGCTCCCGGCAACGGGAGGCGGACCGAATTCCGACCCCTTCTGGGAGCGCTCCCGGAAAGGGTCTCGATCGGCAGAGACCTTCAACGAAGAAGGACGATCATGGCCTCGTACCTGCATCCCCCGGCGCCACCGCCGGGTTTTCGCGCGTTCCGCGGTCTTCTGGCTCGTCTCGGCCGACGCCGTGACGCTCGCACCGAGGCTGCCGCTGACGGGTCCGCTCACCAGGACCGGCTCGACGCCCAGGCCGTCCACAGCGAACCCGCATCAGCACGCCAACGAGACCGAAGGTATGACCTGCCATGAGAAAACGACTCACCGCGGTGCTCTCCGCCGCGCTCCTGACCGTGGCCACCGCCGTGGCCGTCTCCGCCGTCACCGCACCGCCCGCCGCCGCGCACGTGGTCAACCCCGCCGACTTCCAGCAGGTCGAACTGGCCAAGGGCGTCGCCGAGATGGGCGAGCCGATGTCGATGACCGTGCTGCCGGACCGCTCGGTGCTGCACACCTCCCGCAACGGCACCCTGCGCCGCACCACGGCGGCCGGTGCCACCAGCGTGATCGCCAACATCCCCGTCTACACCCACGACGAGGAAGGGCTGCAGGGGGTCGCGGCCGACCCCGGCTTCGCCACCAACCGCCACATCTACCTCTACTACGCGCCGCCGCTGTCGACACCGGGCGGTGACGCACCGGCCAACGGCAGCGACTTCTCCGCGTGGAAGGGGGTCAACCGGCTGTCCCGGTTCACCCTCAACGCGGACTTCACGGTCAACATGGCGAGCCAGGTGACCGTGCTCGACGTGGAGACCAGCCGCGGGATGTGCTGCCACGTCGGCGGTGACATCGACTTCGACGCGGCGGGCAACCTCTACCTGTCCACCGGCGACGACACCAACCCGTTCGACTCCAGCGGTTACACGCCGATCGACGAGCGCTCGGGACGCAACCCCGCGTATGACGCGCAACGCAGCGCGGGCAACACCAACGACCTTCGCGGCAAGGTGCTGCGGATCAAGGTGAACCCCAACGGCACCTACTCGATCCCCGCCGGCAACCTGTTCCCGCCCGGTACGGCCAGGACGCGCCCGGAGATCTACGCGATGGGCCTGCGCAACCCGTTCCGGTTCAACGTGGACCCGGCCACCGGCACGATCTACCTCGGTGACTACGGACCGGACGCCGGCTCCACCACCTCCAGCCGCGGACCGGCCGGGCAGGTGGAGTTCAACCGGATCACCTCGGCGGGCAACTACGGCTGGCCGTACTGCACGGGCACGAACACCACCGACGAGAACTACGTGGACTACACGTTCCCGTCCGGGCCGTCCGGCAGCCGGTTCAACTGCGCCGCCCCGGTCAACAACTCGCCGAACAACACCGGCCTGACGAACCTGCCGGCCGCGCGCCCGGCGTGGATCAAGTACGACAACTGCTCCTTCGCCGCGTTCGGCTGCGGGTCGGAGTCCCCGATGAGCGCGCCCATCTACCGCTACGACGCCGCCAACCCGTCGACGGTCAAGTTCCCCGCCTCGCTGGACGGGCACGTGTTCGCCACCGAGTTCGGGCGGCGCTGGATCAAGACCATCGACGTCAACCCCGACGGTTCCGCCGGGCAGGTCGGTGACTTCCCCTGGCGCGGCACCCAGGTCATGGACGCGAGCTTCGGTCCGGACGGCGCTCTCTACGTGCTGGACTACGGCACCGGCTGGGGCAGCGGTGACGCGAGCTCCGCGCTCTACCGCATCGAGTACATCGGTCCGGCGGGCAACCGCGCGCCGGTGGCACGCGCGTCCGCCAACCGCCTGTCCGGCACCGCGCCGCTGACCGTGGACTTCTCGTCGGCCGGATCCTCCGACCCGGAGAACGGCGCGCTGACCTACGCGTGGAACTTCGGCGACGGCAGCACGTCCACGGCGGCCAACCCGAGCCACACCTTCACCGCCAACGGCCAGTACACCGTCACGCTCACGGTGAAGGACCCGGCCGGGCTCACCGGCAGCACCAACGTGATCATCACCGTCGGCAACACCGCACCCGTGGTCACGTTGAACACCCCGGTCAACGGAAGCCTGTTCAGCTTCGGTGACAGCATCCCGTACACGATAACGGTTTCCGACGCGGAGGACGGGACGATCGACTGCACGAAGGTGACGTTGTCCTACCTCCTCGGCCACGACAGCCACTCCCACAAGATCACCTCGCGCACCGGTTGTTCGGGCACCATCGACATCCCGGTGGACGGTGAGCACGACACGGCGGCGAACATCTACGCGGTCTTCGACGCCGAGTACACCGACAAGGGCGCGAACGGCGTGCCGCCCGCGACCACGCACACCCAGCACGTGCTCCAGCCCCGGCACCGGCAGGCCGAGCACTACACGACGCAGTCGGGCACCGGCCTGTTCGACAAGACGCCGGCCGAGGGCGGCCGCACCGTCGGCGACATCCACAACGGCGACTGGATCGCGTTCGACAACTACAACCTCACCGGCGCGAACCGGTTCACCGCGCGCGTGTCCTCCGCGGGAGCGGGCGGCACGATCACGGTGCGCAGCGGTTCCCAGACCGGTCCCGCACTGGCCACGCTGACCGTGCCGGTGACCGGCGGGTGGGACACGTTCCGGGAGGTCTCCACCGCGCTGACGAACGTGCCCACGACCACCGGCAGGCTGTACCTGACGTTCGCGGGCAGCGGCACCGGTTACCTGTTCGACGTGGACGCCTTCACGTTCGACACGTCCACCGGCGGCGGCCGCACCGGGCCGATCACCGGGGCGGCGTCCGGCAAGTGCGCCGACGTCACCGGTGGCAACAGCGCGGACGGCACGCGGATTCAGCTGTACACCTGCAACGGCGCCGCGAACCAGCAGTGGACGGTCGACGGGACCACGTTGCGGGCATTGGGCAAGTGCATGGACGTCGCGAACGGTGGCACCGCCAACGGCGGCGCCGTGCAGCTGGGGACCTGCAACGGCGCCACGAGCCAGAACTGGTCCGCCGGAGCCAACGGTTCCGTGGTCAACACGAAGTCCGGCAAGTGCCTCGACGCCAACGGCGCCGGCACCGCCAACGGCACGCTGCTGATCATCTGGACCTGCCACGGCGGCACCAACCAGCGCTGGACGCTGCCATGACGACTCCGCCGCGTGCTTCGACACCAAGGAGGATGAGATGACCTACCAGGCTTGGCGACGGGTGCTCGGTGTTGCCACCGCGGCACTCGTCGTGGGCGGGGTCGCTTCCGCACCACCGGCGGCGGCCGCTGACACACCTTACGACGTGCTGGTGTTCTCCAAGACCGCGGGCTTCCGGCACGACTCGATACCCACCGGCATCCAGCTGATCCGCGACCTGGGCGGTGCCAACAGCTTCACGGTGACCGCCACCGAGGACGCGGCGCAGTTCACGAGCGCCAACCTCGCGAAGTACGAGGCCGTGGTGTTCCTCAACACCACGGGGGACGTGCTGAACGCCACCCAGCAGAGCGCCTTCGAGTCCTACGTCCGCGGCGGCGGCGGTTACGTGGGTATCCACTCGGCGGCCGACACCGAGTACGACTGGCCGTTCTACGGCGAGCTGGTGGGTGCGTACTTCGCGTCGCACCCGGCCATCCAGCAGGCGACGATCCGGACGGAGAACCGTGCGCACGCCGCCACCGCGCACCTCTCCCCGGCCTGGGTGCGCACCGACGAGTGGTACAACTACCGCACCAACCCGCGCAGCGGCGCCCGTGTTCTGTCTACTTTGGACGAGTCGACCTACTCCGGCGGGTCGATGGGTGCCGACCACCCGATCACGTGGTGCAAGCCCATGGCGAGTGGACGCTCCTTCTACACCGGCACCGGCCACACGAGGGAGAGCTATGCCGATCCGGCTTTCCGCACGATGATCCTCGGCGGCATCCGGTACGCGGCGAACAGGACGAAGGCGGACTGCCGTCCCGAGACCGGCTACACCACCCTCTACAACGGGTCGACGACCGGGTGGACGCAGGCGGGCCCCGGCGGTTTCACCAACAGCGACGCCACGCTCACCTCGTCCGGCGGTATGGGCATGCTGTGGTACAGCGCCAAGGAGTTCCGGTCCTACTCGCTCAAGCTCGACTGGCGGATGCCGGGGGACGACAACTCCGGTGTGGTGCTCGGGTTCCCGGCGGGCAGCAGCCCGGACTCGGCTCTCGCCAACGGGTACGAGGTCCAGATCGACGCGACCGACACCGCGGACAAGACCACGGGGGCGATCTACGGGGTCAAGGCCCCCGACACCGCCGCCAGGGACGCCGCGCTGAACCCGCCCGGCGAGTGGAACACCTACGAACTGCTCGTCGAGGGCGAACGCCTCCAGGTGTTCCTGAACGGCGTGAAGATCAACGACTTCACCAACACCGACCCGGCGAGGTCGCTCACCTCTGGCCACATCGCCCTGCAGAACCACGGGTCCGGTGACGACGTGTCGTTCCGCAACGTCCGGATTAAGGAGCTCGGCGGGACCGTGCCGCGCACCGGGCGGATCACCGGCGGCTCCGGCAAGTGCGTCGACGTCGCCGGCGGCAGCAGCGCGGACGGCACGAAGATCCAGCTGTGGACCTGCAACACCAACGCGAGTCAACAGTGGACGGTCAGCGGGAACACGTTGCGCGCCCTCAACAAGTGCATGGGCGTCGCCGGTGGCAGCACCGCCAACGGCGCGCTGGTGCAGCTGATGACGTGCAACGGCAGCGGCTCGCAGAACTGGACGGCCGGGGCGAACGGCTCACTGGTCAACCAGCAGGCGAACAGGTGCCTGGACGCCAACGGCGCCAGTTCGGCGGACGGCACCCAGCTCATCCTCTGGACCTGCCACGGCGGCACGAACCAGCGCTGGACCCTGCCATGAGCGGACAGACCTTCCCAGGAGGTGCGGAATGAGACTCTCAGCAGTCTCTCCGGCGGCGCGGACCCGGATCGCCTTGGCGGTGACCGTGTTGGCCGCGGCCACGTTGACGTGGTCCACACCGGCACCTGCGGCGGCGGCGACCACCGGACCGTGTGACATCTACGCCAGCGGCGGCACGCCCTGCATCGCGGCGCACAGCACGACGCGGGCGCTTTACGGTTCGTACAACGGAAATCTCTACCAAGTCAGGAGGGCGTCGGACAACACCAGCAAGGACATCGGCCTGCTCGCCGCGGGCGGCAACGCCAACGCGGCGACGCAGGACACGTTCTGCGCCGGCACCTCGTGCGTCATCACGGTGGTCTACGACCAGTCCGGTCGCGGGAACGACCTGTGGTACCAGGGATCGAGCGTGGTCCCCGGCTCGCCGCAGAGCCGGCCCGCGAACGCGACCTCCGAGTCGCTGGTGATGGGTGCTGACAAGAGCAAGGCGTACTCGCTCTACATCAACCCCGGCAACAGCTACTGGCGTGACGGCAGCCGGACCGGCGTCCCGACGGGCGCCGCGCCGGAGGGCATGTACATGGTGACCAGCGGTACGCACGTCAACGGCGGCTGCTGCTTCGACTACGGCAACAGCGAGACGACCCGCAAAGCCGACGCGGCCGGAGCGATGGACGCGATCAACTTCAGCACGCAGTGCTGGTTCGGCGGGTGCGTCGGCCGCGGTCCGTGGGTCCAGGCGGATCTCGAATGGGGCCTGTTCCCGGGCGGAAGCCAGCAGTGGAACCCGAACCAGCGGGCTTTCACGGACAAGTTCGTCACGGCGATCCTGAAGAACAACGGGACCACGCGGTTCGCGCTCAAGGGCGGCAACGCCCAGGCGGGTGATCTGACCACGTTGTACGACGGTTCGCTCCCGCCCGGCTACAGCCCGATGAAGAAACAGGGCGCCATCGTCCTGGGCAGTGGTGGTGACTGCTGCAAGCCCGACGGTGGTGCGAACCTCAGCGCGGGCACCTTCTACGAGGGAGCGATGGTCGCGGGCTACCCGTCCGACGCGACCGAGAACGCCGTGCAGGCCAACATCATCGCTGCCGGGTACGGCGGTGGCGGCGGCAATCCGCCCGTGCCCGGCGGCGCTGTGCGTGCGGTGGGCGCGGGCAAGTGCCTGGAGACACCGAACGGCACCGCGGGCACGCAGACCCGGATCTGGGACTGCTCGGGCAGCGCGGGCCAGAAGTGGGCCCGGTCGGCGTCGGGTCAGCTCACCGTGTTCGACGGCACGACCCAGCGGTGTCTCGACGCGTACGGCCAAGGGACCACCGCGGGCACCAGGGTGGCGATCTGGACGTGCAACGGTCAGACCAACCAGCGGTGGAACGTCAACGCCAACGGCACGATCACCGGCGTGCAGTCCGGTCTGTGTCTGGACGTGTCCGGCGCATCCACGGCCAACGGCGCGCTCGTCCAGCTGTGGACGTGCCACGGCCAGTCCAACCAGCAGTGGAGCTTGACCTGATCAGCGGTCGTGCGTGCTGTCCTCCGCTCCGGCGGCGAACAGCACGCACGGCCATTCCCATCACTGACAAAGGAGTCGAGTGATGCGCATGTCAGAGCCGACGATGTACGACACCAGCCCGGCCGCGTGCTGGACGGACGGCTTCCGCACCGCCAACGGCGAATGCGGTGCGGTGCTGTACGGCGAGCCCGCGATGGAGAAAGTGGTCTTCGAGGCCGGCCGGTCCTGCCACCCGGCGTACGAGTTCCGGATCTCCAGTCCCGGCATGGCCGCCGTCGGCGGCTACGGCCGGATCACCGACTCCCGCACCGGCGAGGTCATCTCGACCTGGACCGACGGGCACGGCACCTGGGCCCGCCGGGCCTTCGCGTCCAGAGCCGACCAGGTGATCGCACACGAGCTGCTGCCGGCACCTGGCCGGACGGTCGACACCACGCTGAGCGTCGACACCGCGCTCGACGGGCTGCTCGGCAGCACGCGTTTCACGACGAGAGCCACTGTCAGCAACGGCTCGGGCTACCTCACCTTGCGACGCGTCGGCCTGTCGGGTTGCGGTGCCTTCGGCTACGAGGGCATCACCAGGGTGGTGGCCTTCGGCGGCAGCATCCTCGCCAGCGGGACCACCCTCGTCGTCATCGGGGCGGCCAGGCTGCTCCTGCTCACCAAACTCGACCGGTACGAGCCGTCCTCGACCGGCTGGTTCTTCCCCGCGCTGCGCACGGCACTCGCCGGGCTCGACAACGACTATGCCACCCTGTTCGCGCGGCACGCGGCCGCCACACCCGCTTGACCCGGCCACCGGCATCGAGAGTTCGGGCGACGATCACACGCAAGCGTGACGTTGCGCCGGGTCCTTTCGTTGCCGGTGTGACAATTACCCGATGGAGAGCACCCAGGGCATTGAGTCCGGTTCGCCAGCCGCAGTGCTGCGCATGCTGATGGACGGCAGGCCGCGCACCCGAGCGGAGATCGTGGCCGCGACCGGCCTCTCCCGCTCCACCGTGCGGGCGAGGCTCGACCTGCTCCTGGCCGCCGGTCTGGTGACCGGCGGCGGTACCGGGGAGTCCACAGGCGGACGGCCGGCGAGCCGGTTCGTGTTCAACCCCGGCGCGCGCCTCGTGCTGGTGGCCGAAGTGGGCGCCACCCATGCGACGGTCGCCGTGACCGACCTCGGGTGCCGGTTGATCGCGGTCGAACAGGTCGGCCTCGATGTCGCGGACGGACCGGAGGTGATCCTCCAGCTCCTGGTCACGACCTGGCGCGAGCTGCTGCGCGACGTGGACCACCCGGAGACCGGGTCGGAGATCGCTGGAGTGGGCATCGGGCTGCCGGGGCCGGTCGAGCACTCCACCGGCCGGCCGAACAACCCGCCGATCATGCCGGGCTGGGACGGGTTCGACGTGCCGGCGGCGATCGCGGCGGAGTTCGGCGCACCGGTGCTGGTCGACAACGAGGTCAACCTGATGGCGCTGGGCGAGCACACGGCCTCGCACCCGGACGTGCGGCACATGATCGTGGTGAAGGCGGCGACCGGCATCGGCGCCGGGCTGATCAGCAACGGTGTGCTGCACCGCGGCGCGGCGGGCGCGGCGGGGGACCTGGGGCACATCAGGGTGCCCGCCGGTGAGGAGGCGCTGTGCCGCTGCGGCAACACCGGGTGCCTTGAGGCGGTCGCCGGTGGTCCGGCGCTGGCGGCGAAGCTGAGAGAGCTGGGGCTCCCCGCGCACTCGACGGCCGACGTGGTGCACATGGTCCGGTCCGGCAACCTCGAGGCCGGCCGGGTCGTGCGGCAGGCGGGCAGGGACATCGGCGAGGTGCTCGCGGGCGGCGTGAGCATGTTCAACCCGTCGCTCGTGGTCATCGGCGGTCTGCTGGCGGACGCGGGGGAGATGCTGCTGGCGGGCGTGCGTGAGTCGATCTACCGGCGTTCGCTGCCTCTGGCCACGGAGGACCTGAGGATCGTCGCGTCGACGGCGGGTGCGACCGCCGGTGTGCTGGGCGCCGCGGCGATGGTCGTGCAGCACGTGCTGTCGCCGGAGGTGCTGGACGCGCGGCTCGGCGCGGTCGTCTCCGCGATCTCCGCCGGGGAGGCCTGAGCTACTTTGGCAGAAAGTAGCCATAACTTAGTCCGCTTCTACCGGACTTTTGCATTGACCTTGCCATATGGTCGGGTTTACGTTCACCTGCATGTGGGACATCGGCGTCAACACATGGGTTTGGACGTCACCGCTCACCGATGACGGATTGGCCGCGCTCGCGCCGAAGGTTCGCGAGTGGGGGTTCGACGTCATCGAACTGCCTGTGGAGCAGCCGGGTGACTGGGACCCGCGCCGCGCCGCCGACCTGCTGGCCGAGTTGAAGCTCCGGGCCACCGTCTGTCTCGTCATGCCGTCGGGCCGTGAGCTGGTCGCGGCAGACACGGTCGCGGAGACCCAGGACTACCTGCGGCGGGTCGTGGACGTCGCGGCGATCGTCGGCAGCCCGGTCGCGGCGGGCCCCGCCTACAGCTCGGTCGGCCGCACCTGGCGCATCGACGACCGGCCGCAGGTGTACCGCGAGCTGCGCGCGAACCTCCACCCCGTCGTCGAGTACGCGGCGCAGCGCGGTGTCCGCATCGCCGTGGAGCCGCTGAACCGGTACGAGACGAGCCTGCTGAACACCGTGGACCAGGCGCTCGAGGCGCTGGACGGGCTCCCCGCCGAGGGGTGTGGGCTGGCGCTCGACACCTACCACCTCAACATCGAGGAAGCGGCGCCGGTGAAGGCGATTCTCGCCGCCGGCGCGCGCATCGCGCACGTTCAGGTGTGCGCCAACGACCGCGGTACGCCGGGTCGCGATCACCAGGACTGGCCCGCGTTGCTGGGCGCCTTGGGCGATGCCGGCTACCGCGGTCCGTTGTGCATCGAGTCGTTCACGCCGGACAACGCCGCGATCGCGACCGCTGCCTCGATCTGGCGGCCGCTGGCCGACTCACCGGACGCCCTCGCCGTCGAAGGCCTGGCCTTCCTGCGCGCTGCCGCCGCCGCTCTCACACGTTAGCCGACCGCGTCACCACCCCGGAGGAGTGGCAATGCAACGCAGACTCAAGCGATTACTGTCGGTGTTGGCCGGTGCTCTGGTGGTGATGGGGCTAGTCACGCCGACCACCCCGGCACAGGCTCATGGCCTGCACGTCCTGCTGTTCACCAAGACCGCTTCCGGCGCCTACCGGCACGACTCCATCCCGGCGGGCATCACGATGATGGAGCAGCTGGCCGCCCAGCGCGGCTGGGAGATGACCAAGACCGAGGACGCGTCGGTCTTCAACGACGCCACGCTCGCCACGTTCAACGTGATCGTGATGCTGCAGACGTCGGGCATGGTGTGGGACACCGCCGCGCAGCGCACCGCGATGCAGAACTACGTGCGCAGGGGCGGCGGTGTGGTGGCGATCCACAACGCCACCGACATGAACATCGAGCAGCAGTTCCCGTGGTGGGACCAGATGCTCGGCATGACCATGACCCAGCACTCGTCGATCGTGTCCGGCACCGCCAAGGTCGCAGACCGCAAGCACCCGTCCGGGGCGGGTCTTCCGGACCGGTGGACGCGGACCGAGGAGTGGTACAACTTCAACCGCTCCGCGCGCGGCGACGTGCACGTGCTGGTCACCGCGGACGAGTCGACCTACGACGCGGGTCCGTCCAAGATGGGCTTCGACCACCCGATCTCGTGGTGCCGCAACTTCGAGGGCGGCCGGGTGTGGGCGACCGGCATGGGCCACCAGGCCTCGAGCTACTCCGAACCCCTGTTCCGCCAGCACATCACCGGCGGTGTGGAGTCGGCGGGCGGCATCGTGGGCGCGGACTGCGGTCCGACGGTGTGGAGCAGCTTCCAGAAGGTGCAGCTCGACAACTCCGTCATCGCGCCGAGCACGGTCGACGTCGCCCCCGACGGCCGGGTGTTCTTCAACGAGTACAACGGCAACCTGAAGATCTACAAGCCGGACACCAGGACGACGGTCGTCGCGGGCACGCTCAGCGTCTACGGCCAGGGACAGAACTCGGAGGACGGCCTGGTCGGCATGGCGCTCGACCCGGCGTTCGCGACCAACAAATGGGTCTACCTGAACTACTCCCCGGCGGGGACCCAGGAGATCGCCAGGATTTCGCGCTTCACCATGAACGGCGACAGATTGGACATGGCCAGCGAGAAGGTCCTGCTGACCCTGCCCGCGTCACGGCGTGAAGAGCCGGGGCACACCGGCGGCCAGCTGAACTTCGGGCCGAACGGCAACCTCTACATCAGCGTCGGCGACGACATCAACCCCAACGGCAACTCCGGCGGCTACGCGCCGATCGACGAACGCCCCGGCCGCGCGCTGTACGACGCGCAGGGCACCGCGGCCAACACCAACGACCTGCGCGGCAAGATCCTGCGCATCCACCCGGAGCCCGACGGCACCTACACCGTGCCCGCGGGCAACCTGTTCGCGCCCGGCACCGCCAGGACGCGGCCGGAGATCTACGCGATGGGCTTCCGCAACGCGTTCCGGTTCAGCGTGCACCCGACCACCGGCGTGATCTACGCGGCCGACTACGGCCCGGATGCGGGCAGCGACAACCCGAACCGCGGTCCGGCGGGACTCGTGGAGTGGAACGTGATCAAGTCGCCGGGCAACTACGGCTGGCCGTACTGCGTGGCGAACAACATCGCCTACAACGACTGGAACTTCGCCAGCAACACGTCCGGACCGAAGTTCAACTGCGCGTCGCCGGTCAACAACTCGCCCAACAACACCGGTCTGACGACGCTGCCCGCGGCGCGGGGAGCGGACCTCTGGTACGGCAACGGTGCGAACGGCAACGCCTTCCCGGAGATGGGGCCGAGCAGCGGCGGCGAGGCGCCGATGGCGTTCCCCGCCTACCAGTACAACGCGAGCAACCCGTCGACGACGAAGTTCCCCGCCTACTTCGACCAGACGCCGTTCTTCGGAGAGTGGTCCCGCAACCGCATGTGGGAGTTCCGGATGGACTCCTCCGGGAACCTGCTGAAGGTCAACAACTTCCTGTCGAACATGTCGTTCGCCTCCCCGATGGACGCGAAGTTCGGCCCCGACGGATCGATGTACCTGCTGACCTGGGGCACGGGCTGGGACGACAACAAACCGTTGCCCGGCGCCGGATTGTGGCGCATCGACTACACGACCACCGGTGAACGGCTTCCGGTGGCGCAGGCGTCCGGCACTCCGCTGACCGGTCCGTCGCCGCTGACGGTGCGCTTCTCCAGCGCAGGTTCCAACGACCCCGGTGGTCTTCCGCTGACCTACCGGTGGACCTTCGGCGACGGCGCCACGTCCACGGAGCCGAACCCCACGCACACCTACACCACGAGCGGGAAGTTCACCGCCCAGCTCACCGTCACCAACTCGGCCGGCAAGATCGGTACCGCGAACGTGACCATCAGCGTGGGCAACACCGAGCCGGTCGTGCGGTTCACCGGTCCCGTCGACGGCGGCATGATCAACTTCGGTGACCCCATCCCGTACACGTTGTCCGTGACCGATCAGGAGGACGGCACGATCGACTGCGGCAGGGTGAACGTCCAGTCGAACATGGGCCACGACTCGCACAAGCACCCGATCGGCTCGCCCACGACCGGCTGCTCGGGGGCGCTTCAGACGGGCATCGACTCCGGGCACCAAGGGCTCAACGTGCACGTGATCGGCTCTGCCGAGTACACGGACAAGGGCGCGAACGGAGTGCCGCCTCTGACCGGCAGCGCGCAGGTCGTGCTGCAGCCCAAGCAGAAGCAGGCCGAGTTCTTCAACGGCTCGTCCGGCGTGACCATCGTGTCGCAGGCGGGCGCCGAGTCGGGCGCCAAGGTCGGCGACATCGGCAACAACGACTGGATCTCGTTCAAACCGGTCAACTTCACCGGGATCAACCAGGTGTCGTTCCGGGTGTCCGCGCCTTCCGGTGGCGGGGGCACGATCGAACTGCGCGCCGGTTCGCCGACGGGCCAGCTCATCGCGTCGTCGCCGGTCACCAGCACGGGTGGCTCAAACACCTACGCCAGCACGCCCGCGGTGAACGTGACCGCGCCGTCCGGCACCGTCGAGCTGTTCGCGGTGTTCAAGACGTCGTCGTCGGCCAGTTTCGACCTCGACTCGATCACCTACGTCGGACCGGGCGCCGGCGGGCCCGGTGGTGGCACCGCGAAGGAGATCGTCGGCGCGAGCGGCAAGTGCGTCGACGTCAACGGTGCCAGCTCGACCGACGGCGCGAAGGTGCAGCTGTGGACCTGCAACGGCGGCGCCAACCAGAAGTGGACGCAGAACGGCACCACGCTGCGGTCGCTGGACAAGTGCCTCGACGTCACCGGCAACAGCCAGGCCGACGGCGCGATCGTCCGGTTGTGGTCGTGCAACGGCTCGTCCGGGCAGAACTGGACCGCGCAGTCCGACGGCTCGATCCGCAACGGCACGAAGTGCCTGGACGCGAACGGCGCCAGTTCGGCGGACGGCACCCAGCTCATCATCTGGACCTGCCACGGCGGGACCAACCAGAGGTGGACCTTCCGGTAGCCCAGGAGCCGGTCAGCGGCCTTTTCCGGCCGCTGACCGGTTTCCCCGTCGAGGAGGAACGATGAGCAGGACCGTTCGGTCGCGCGCGACCAAGGCCGCAGCCTGGGCCACCCCGCCGCCCAGGGCGAAAGGACGGATGTGGGCCGGTTTCCTCACCGCCTTCCTGCTCGGGCTGGCGGTCGCGTTCCTGATCACCTCGGGGAACGGGCCGGACGCGACCCAGCGGCGGATCGCGGAACTGGAGCGAGAGGACGCCGCACGCGACGCCGCGCAGCTCGGCCCGTTGACCGACCAGGCCAAGGGCACCAGAGACAGCCTGGCTCCGGTGCTCGCGGCCATGGCGCAGGCGGCTCCCGTCGACGGGTCGGCACCGAAGTCGCCGCTCACGTCCGACGCGGTGACCGGGTGGCGGGACGTCGTTGCCGCAGCGGAGAAGTCGTACGAGCAGTCGCCGTCCGCGGGCAACGGGATCAACGTGGCGCGCGCTGGCCTGCGCACGGCCGTGCAACAGCTCGCCGCGGCGGTCAGGGGGTTCGAGACGGCACTCGGTGTGGCCGAGCCGGTCAGGAGCACTCTCGTGGCGCTGGCGGGTGAGCAGCGCACGCTGGCACTGCGCACGTGGTCGGTGGCCGCGGTCCAGCTCGACGTGATCAACATCGAGGCGGGGAGGGGGCACGTGCACGTCCAGCTCTCCACAGGCGGCGACGCCGGCGTGATCGCACCCGACGGCGCGCCGGAGGGACGGTGATGGCTGGTCATGGCGTTCGGCCGGCGACCGATGCCGTCCGCCTCCTGGTCGACGCGCGCACAGTGATCGAGCCCGTGCACCGCGCCACGATCGACGAACTCGGTCCGGCGCTGCGTCGCGTCGCCGGCTACCACATCGGGTGGTGGGACGCGGACGGCAGACCCGCACCGTCGGGCGGCAAGGCGCTGCGGCCCGCTCTCACCCTCGCCTGTGCCCGCGCGCTCGCCGACGGGCCTGTGCCGCCGGACGTGATCGCGGCCGCGACGGCGGTGGAGCTGATCCACGACTTCTCGCTCCTGCACGACGACGTCATGGACGGCGACGAAACGCGGCGGCACCGTCCCTCGGCGTGGGCGGCGTTCGGGACCACGGCGGCGATCCTCGCCGGGGACGTCCTGGTGGGACTCGCGCTGCGCCGGGTGCCGCCGTCCCTGACGGGTGTACTCGCCGACGTGCTCGTCGACCTGTGCGAAGGGCAGTCGGCCGACGTGGCGGCCGAGACCGCGACGTCGGTCGACGTCGAGCAGTGCCTCGCCACCGCGGCGAGGAAGACCGGTGCCCTGCTGGGGGCAGCCTGCCGCCTTGGTGCTCTCGCGGCCGGAGCCGACCCTGCCGCCGCTGACCACTACCGGTGGTTCGGGGTGCACCTCGGCGTCGCCTTCCAGCTGGTCGACGACATCCTCGGCATCTGGGGCGACCCGGCGCGGACCGGCAAACCGGCCCACTCCGACATCAGGGCCCGCAGAAGAACCCTGCCGGTCGTGGCGGCACTCGCCTCGGACACGTCGGCGGGGCGCCGGCTCGGACGGATCTACCTCGAGGACCGCGGTGAGGACGAGACCGTGCCGTGCATCGCGGAGCTCGTCGCGGAGGCGGGTGGCCGGGCGTGGGCGGAGGCCGAGGCGGACCGCCGCGTGCGGCTGGCGTTCGACTGCCTGGACCGAGCGGATCCGCGTCCGTCCGCCGCCCTGGATCTGCGCGATCTGGCCCGGCTGGTCACGAGCAGGGACCGCTGAACCCGCTCGCGCCGAACGCGGCCTCAGGGGGACCTTCAGCCCAGTTGCTGGTCCACGACGCTGGGTGACAGGACGTGGTGGACCACCATGGCCGCCGCCCCGAGCACGCCTGCCACCTCGCCCGCACGGGACGGCACGATGCGGAGGTTCTCCGTGGCCAGCGGCAGTGAACGGCAGTAGACCGCCTCCCGCACTCCGGCCAGCAGCATCTCACCCGCTGCGGCGAGGTCGCCGCCGACCACGATCAGCGAGGGGTTGACCATGCTGACACAGGCGGCGAGCACCTCGCCGATGGTGCGGCCCGCATGCCGGATCGCCTGACCGGCTTCGACGTTGCCCGCGCGGACCAGGGCGACGACGTCGGCGCTCGAGTGGGCCTCCACCCCCTTTGCTCGCAACCGGGCCACTATCGCGGAGCCGCTGGCGACGGCCTCCAGGCACCCGGTGTTGCCACAGCCGCAGGGAGCGTCGTCGCTGCCAGGCGCCTGGATGTGGCCGAGATCCCCCGCCGCGCCGACCGCGCCGCGGTGCAGGACGCCGTTGCTGATGAAACCCGAGCCGATCCCGGTCGCGACCTTCACGACGATCATGTGGTCGGTGCCGGGGAAGGAGTGCGCGTGCTCGCCCAGTGCCATCAGGTTGGCCTCGTTGTCCACCAGCACCGGCACGCCGAACTCGGCGCGGACGTGCGCCGGCACGTCGAAGCCGTCCCAGGCGGGCATGATCGGCGGGTGGTTGGGCTTGCCCGACGAGTGTTCGACCGGGCCGGGCAGGCCGATGCCGACACCGGCCGGCGAGACGGACACGCCGGCGTCCCTGACCAGTTCCCTCCAGGTCTCGGCCAGGCGCGCCAGCACCGGCTCCGGCCCGTCGGCGATGTCCAGGCTGAGCCGGCGCATGGCCAGCGGGCCGCCGGCGAGGTCGGTCACGGCGACGGTCGCGTGCGTGGCGCCGACGTCGGCGGCGAGGACGGAGCGGGCGGCCGCGTTGAACGCCAGCCGGCCGGCGGGCCTGCCGCCGGTGGACACCCTGATGCCGTGGTCGGTGAGGAACCCCGCGTCCCGCAGTGCGTCGAGCCTGGTTCGGACCGCGGCGCGGGTCAGGCCTGTCTGGCTCACCAGTTCGGCACGCGTGCGCGGCACTCCGTCGAGCAGCAGCCGCAGCAGCTGCCCAGGAGAAGCCGCAGGAGCCCAAGGTACGTCCGGCACACGCCCAGTGAACCAGGGAACGCCGAGTAATGGTGGTGTTCATCCGTAAGACATGTGCGCTTTGGCAGTGATGTGCCAACTTATGATTGACAGTCGTCAATAGTGGCCCCTACCTTCGCCTCATGGCTGTGACCCACGGAACATCGGGGGCGGATGACCCCGTTGCCGTCGTACGGCTGGAGGGCATCGAGAAGAGCTTCTTCGGCGTACCGGTGCTGCGCGGCGTCGATCTCCTGCTGCACGCGGGTGAGGTGCATGCGCTGGTGGGGGAGAACGGTGCGGGCAAGTCGACGCTGCTGAAGGTGCTGGCCGGCGTCCACCGGCCCGACTCGGGACGGATCGTGGTGCGGGACGAGGAGGTCTCGTTCACCGCGCCGCGCGACGCGCAGGCGGCGGGGATCGCGATCATCCACCAGGAGTTCACCCTCCTCGAGCACCGCACGGTGGCCGAGAACGTGTTCCTGGGCCGGGAACCGGTGCGGCGCGGTCAGGTGGACCGGCGCGCGATGGAGACCCAGACCCGGCAGCTGCTCGACTGGCTGGGAGAGGACGGCATCGAGCCCGGCACCGAGGTGGCCCGGTTGTCCGTGGCCCGCAAACAGGTGGTGGAGATCGTCAAGGCGCTGTCGGCGGACGCCAAGGTCCTCGCGATGGACGAGCCCACCGCGGCGTTGGCGGACAACGAGGTCGAGCTGCTGTACGGCCTGGTGCGCAGACTTCGGGATCGTGGGATCGCGATTCTCTACGTGTCGCACCGGATGCGTGAAGTGTTCGACCTCAGCTCACGGATCACGGTGTTGAAGGACGGTGCGTTCGTCACCTGTGTGCCGACCGCCGATCTGGACACCGATCAGGTCGTGCGGCACATGGTCGGCCGTCCGCTGGAAGCGCTGTATCCCGAACGTACGAGCGTCCCCGGTGCGGTGCGGATCGCGTTGCGGGGAGCGGGAAACGAGCGGGTGCGGAACCTGACGTTCGACGTGCGGGCCGGGGAGATCGTGGGCCTCGCCGGGTTGCAGGGCTCCGGTCGTTCCGCGATCGCGCGGGCGATCTGGGGCGTCGAGCCGTTCACGACCGGCACCGTGGAACTCGATGGCGTGCCGACTCGCGTCACCGGTCCGCGGACGGCCGTCCGCAAGGGCATCGGGTACGTCACCGAGGATCGCAAGGGCGAAGGACTGGCGCTGCGGCAGTCGGTGCGGGACAACACCTTGCTGGTCCGTCGCGCGGCGTGCCGCGGTGCGGCGGCTCGTCAGGCCGCGGATCTGACACGGCTGCTCGGCGCGGTCGGTGTCGTCGCGCGCGGGCCGCATCAGGAAGTGCGCTACCTCTCCGGTGGCAACCAGCAGAAAGTGGTGCTGGGAAAGTGGCTCGCCGTGCGGCCACGCGTGCTGATCGTGGACGAGCCGACCCGCGGCGTCGACGTCGGCGCGAAACAGACCCTGTACCGGTTGCTGCGCGACCTGGCGGACGACGGCATGGCGATCCTCATGATCTCGTCGGAGTTGCCGGAGCTGATCGGCATGAGCGACCGGATCCTCGTCATGCACGAGGGCGCGCTGGCAGGTGTTCTGCCCGGCGGTGCCGACGAGGAAGCCGTGATGGGACTGGCCACCGGGCACCAGCCGGGGGCGGTGGCGTGAGCGCCGTGCGCGAGCGGGCCCGCGGGCGCAGCGACGTGCCGCCGCGGACGAGGACGTTCGTGATCACCCCGGTCCTGGTCGTGTACCTCGCGCTGGCGGTGCTGCTGGTGGTCGGCAGTGTGCTGGTGGGCGTCCACGGAGGTGTGCTCCTCGATCACGGCGGCATTCTCAACATCCTGACGCGCGGCACGGTGCTCGGACTGGTCGCGATCGGGCAGACCCTGGTGATCGTCACCGGTTCCCTCGACCTGTCGGTGGCCTACCTGGTCGGCCTGTGCTCGCTGGTGGCCGCCGAGACGATGGCGGGCAGCCCGGCGATGATCGTGCCCGGTGTGCTGGCGGCGCTGGTGGTCGCGGCGGTGGTGGGGCTGGTCAACGGACTGGTGATCACCGTGCTGAAGGCCAACGCGTTCATCGCCACGCTGGGCGTCGCGCTGGTGCTGCGCGGCTACCTGGAGCACAACTACACAGGGCCGGCGGGCAGTGTGCCGCGCGCGTTCCAGCACATCGGCTACGACCGGATCGGACCGGTTCCGGTGGCGGCGCTGCTGATGTTGCTGCTCGCGGCGGCGGCGTGGTGGTACCTGCGGCGCACCCGCACGGGCTACCACATGTACGCAGTCGGCGGGGACGTCGACGTGGCCCGGCTGTCCGGCGTGCGCACCGGACGGACGATCGTCACCGCGCACGTGCTGTGCGCGGTCATGGCCGGGCTCGCCGGGGTGTTCCTGGCCGGTCGGCTGGGTTCGGGCGCCCCGTACGTCGGTACCGACGCCGGGTACGACCTGGAGTCGATCGCCGCCGTCGTGCTCGGCGGCACGGCCCTCGCGGGCGGTCGCGGCGGTGTGGCCGGCACCATCGGCGGCGTGCTGATCCTGTCCACATTGGACACGATCTTCGACGACCTCGGGCTGGACTCCTTCTTCAAGGACGTCGTGCGCGGCGTCGTGCTCATCGTTGCGGTGGCGCTGTACGCCCGGCGCAGGGCTGCCAGGAGATCGACATGAGAGCGCGGCCACGCCTGGCGGACGGCACCGGGCCCGTACTGGTCGTGCTGCTGATCCTGTTGGTGGGACTGGCGTTCGCCGGTCCCGCGTACGCTGAGCCCGGCGGCTACCTCGCGCTGCTCAAACGTGCGGCGCCACTCGTGGTGCTGGCCGTCGGCCAGTACTTCGTGATCGTGTCCGGTGGCTTCGACCTCTCCGTCGGCTCGCTGGTCACCGCCGAGGTGGTCGTCGCCGCCCGGCTGGTCAACGGTGATGACGCGAACACCGGGTGGGTGATCGCGCTGCTGTTGGGCTGCGGAATCCTCGTCGGGCTGGTCAACGGGCTGATCACGACGAAACTGCTGGTGCCGTCGTTCATCGTGACCCTGGGGATGCTGCTGGTGCTCGACGGTGCGGTGTTCCTGTGGTCAGGCGGAGCACCGCGCGGCGCCCTGTCCCCGTCGTTCCGCCTCATCGGCCGGGGCAGTGTTGACGTTCCGGTCCTCGGCCAGCTGCCGTGGTCGGTGATAGTGCTGCTGGTCGTGGTCGCCGCGGCGGTGTGGTTCATGCGCAGCGGAACCGGACGCACGCTGCTTGCCGTGGGGGACAACGAGAACGTGGTCCGGCTCGCGGGCGGCCGGGTGGATCGGCTGCGCCTGCTCGCGTTCGTGCTGTCGGGGCTGCTCGCGTCGGTCGCCGCGATCCTGCTCGCCGGGTTCGCGGGCGTGTCGGCGCAGGTCGGTGAGGGCCTGGAGTTCCGTGCCATCACCGCCGTGGTGCTCGGCGGTGTCCTGCTCGGCGGTGGCCGCGGTTCCGTGGTCGCCGCGGCCGCGGGCGCGCTGTCGCTCGAAGCGCTCTTCTCCCTGTTGAACCTGCTGGGCGTCTCGGGCGCGCTCGAGTCCGCCGTGCAGGGCGTGATCATCATCGCGGCGGTGGCCTACGCCGCCCACGGGGCCGGGCTGTGGCGGGTGCTGCGGCCGCACCGGCCCGTTCCGGACACCGCCTGAACAACCCGCCTGAACCCCGTCGACGAAGCCGAGGAGCAGCACATGAACAGCAGATGGTCCGTCGTGGCCCTGGTGGGCGCGTTCGCGGTGGCCGGGTGTGCCAGCGACCTTCCCGCCACCCCTGGTCCCGGCGGCACGTCCGAGTCCGCCAAGGCGAAGTCGGAGTTCTTCGACCCGGCCGAGTTCGAGCGCCAGCTGCGGTTCCGCACCGCGAAGGCGACCGGGCTGGACTCCCAGGACGGTACCGCCAAGCCCTGGGAGCAGATGCTCGAACCGCAACTGGTCGACACGGCCAAGTACGCCAAGCCCGGCGGCGGCTACCACCTCTGCTTCTCCAACGCCTCGGTGGACAACCCGTGGCGGCAGGTCGGGTTCAAGACCATGAAGGAGGAGGTGAAGCTGCACCCGGAGATCACCAAGTTCACCGTGCTGGACGCGGAGGCCAAGGACGACAAGCAGATCAGCGACATCCAGTCGCTGGCCTCCCAGGGATGTCACGCGCTGATCGTCTCGCCGAACACGACCGCCACGCTCACCCCGGCTGTCGAGGCCGCCTGCGCGACCGGCGTGCCCGTGATCGTCTTCGACCGCGGCGTCAAGACCGGTTGCCCCGTGACGTTCATCCACCCGATCGGCGGGTTCGCGTTCGGCGCGGACGGCGCGGAGTTCCTCAAGGAGAAGGTGCAGCCGGGCGGCAAGGTCCTCGCGTTGCGCATCCTGCCCGGCGTCGACGTCCTGGAACAGCGCTGGGCGGCGGCCAACGAGATCTTCTCCGGCAGCCAGGTGAAGGTCGTGGGCGTCGAGTTCACCAACGGCGACGCGGCCAAGACCAAGAGCATCGTGAACGAGTACATCCAGCGCGAAGGCAAGATCGACGGCGTCTGGATGGACGCGGGCGCCACCGCGGTCGCGGCCGTGGAGGCGTTCCAGGACGCCGGCGCGGCGATCCCGCCGTTCGTGGGGGAGGACCAGCAGGACTTCCTGCGGATGTGGGCCGACGAGAAGATGACCGCGGTCGCCCCGACCTACCCGACCTACCAGTGGCGCACGCCGGTCATCGCCGCCCTGCGCGTCCTCGGCGGCAAGCAGGTGCCGAAGGAATGGGTGCTGCCGCAGCCGAAGGTCACCCAGGACACCCTCAAGGACTTCATCAAGCAGGACATGCCGCCGCTGCACTACGCCATGTGCGGCTGCGAGGGCATGCCCGGCTACCCGGCGCCCTGGAAGTAGCCGGGATGATGAAGGCGTACGTGGACCTGGTGCGGGCACCAGCGGCACTCACGGTGCTGGGTGACACGCTGGTCGGCGCAGGAAAACCGTTGCGGGGCAAGGGCTTGTTGCTACCGCTGGCGTCCGTCTCGTTGTACTGGGCGGGAATGGCGCTCAACGACTGGGCCGACCGCGACCTGGACGCGGTCGAACGACCGGAACGACCGATCCCGTCCGGCCGGATCAGCCCGGACGCGGCCCTGGCCACCGCAGCCGGACTGACCGCGCTCGGCGTCGGTCTCGCCGCGGCTGCCGGTCGCAACGCTCTGCCGCTCGCCGCGGCGGTGTGGGCTTACGACACCGTGCTGAAGGCCACTCCCGCCGGACCGTTCGCCATGGCAGCCTGCCGGGCGTTCGACGTGCTGCTGGGTGGCCGGGCCGTCCTGCCCGCCGGACTGATGGCCGCGCACACCCTTGGTGTGACGGTGTTGTCGCGGGGTGAGGTGCACGGCACGTCACCCCGCACGGCGAAAGCGGTCCTGTCGGGCACGGTGCTGACGGCGGTGGCGGCAGGCGTCTCCACCCGGCGGTTCACCGGGATCGCGGCGGCGCTGGGCTACGCGGTCACGGTAGGGCGTGCGCAGTGGCAGGTGGTCCGGCAGCCGTCGGGCGAGGCCGTCCGCACCGCGACGAAGGAGGGCATCCACGGCATGGTGCTGCTCCAGTCCGCGCTGACCGAGCACGGCGCGGCGCTGCCGCTCGTGCTGCCGCTGGCCCGAGCGCTGAGCAGGAAGGTGAGCCCGACATGACGTTCCAGCTCGGCTACGGCACCAACGGGTTCGCCAACCACCGGCTCGACGACGCTCTCGCCGTGATCGCCGATCTCGGCTACACGGCGGTGGCGCTCACCCTCGACCACCACCACCTCGACCCGTTCGCCGGCGACGTCGTCAAGCAGACCGATCGGCTTGCCGCACGCCTGCACGAACTGGGACTGGGCGTCGTCGTGGAGACCGGCGCGCGGTACCTGCTCGACCCGCGCCGCAAGCACCACCCGACCCTGGTCAGCTCGGACCAGGCGGTACGGGTCGACTTCCTGGTGCGTGCCAAGCAGATCGCGCTGGACCTCGGCGCGGACTGCGTGTCGTTCTGGTCCGGAGTGGGATCCGCGGACGACTGGGACCACCTGAGGTCGGGCGTCGCCGCGGTGCTGGAGAGCGGGCCGGGAGTCCCGATGGGACTGGAGCCGGAGCCGGGCATGGTCGTGCAGTGGCTCGACCAGGCACTGCGGCTGCGGACCGAGCTCGGGAACCCGGAGGAGCTGAGGATCACCCTCGACGTCGGGCACTGCGTCGCGGTCGAGCCGCAGGACGCGGCGGCGTGCATCAGGCAGGCGGGCGAGCTGCTCGTCAACGTGCAGCTCGACGACATGCTGCCCGGTGTGCACGAGCACCTGGAGTTCGGTGAGGGACAGCTGGACCTGCCCGCCACGCTCGCCGCGCTGACCGGCATCGGCTACACCGGCGTCGCCGCGGTGGAGCTGCCCCGGCACAGCCACGCCGCACCGGACGTGGCGGGGCGGGCACTGCGGGCGCTGCGCGCGGCGGAGTGGCTGGCCGAGGCGGAACGGGCGGTCCGCGCCGATCCCGGCGCGATCGACACCCTGTTCCCCGCGGCGGGAAGGGCGGTGGGAGCAGGACAGGACGCCGCACGGGTCCGCCTGCTCACCGCGTTCGCCGACGTGTCCGGCGATCCGGTCGACGGCCTCACGAGGCTCTACCGGTACGGCACCTCCGCGGAACGGCGAGGTGTCCTGCGCGGGCTGGCCGAGCTGGGGGACCGGGCTCCGGCAGCCGGGGTCGCGTTGGTCGAGGACGCCCTGCGCAGCAACGAGACCGACCTGGTCGCGGCGGCACTCGGCCCGTTCGCCACCCGGCACCTCGGCAGGCACGCGTGGCGGCACGGCGTGCTCAAGTGCCTGTTCATGGGCATTCCGCTGACCGTGGTCGACGGTCTCGACCGGCACTCGGACGCGGAGCTGCTGCGCATGGTCGCCGCGTTCGCCGACGAACGCCGCGCGGCCGGCCGTCCGGTGCCCGCCGACGCTCTCGCCCTGCTCGGAAAGGCTTCGTGATGCGCATCTTCGACCCGCACATCCACATGACGTCCCGCACCACCGACGACTACGAGGCCATGCGCGACGCCGGCGTGCGAGCGCTCGTCGAGCCCGCGTTCTGGCTGGGGCAGCCGCGGACGAGCGTCGGGTCGTTCGTCGACTACTTCGACAGCCTGCTCGGGTGGGAACGGTTCCGCGCCGCCCAGTTCGGCATTGCACACCACTGCGCGCTCGCCCTGAACCCCAAGGAGGCCAACGACCCCCGGTGCACCGAGGTGCTGGACGTGCTGCCGCGCTACCTGGCCAAGGACGGTGTGGTCGCGGTCGGCGAGGTCGGGTACGACTCGATGACGCAGGAGGAAGACGACGCGTTCGCACGCCAGCTGGAGCTGGCGCTCAGGCACGACCTGCCGGTCCTCGTGCACACACCGCACCGGGACAAGCAGGCGGGCACGAAGCGAACGCTGGACGTGGTCCGCGAGTCGGGCCTGGCGCCGCACCGCGTCCTGGTCGACCACCTCAACGAGACCACCGTCCGGATGGTGGCGGACGCGGGCTGCTGGATGGGGTTCTCCGTCTACCCGGACACCAAGATGGACGAGGCTCGGATGGTGGCGCTGCTCGCCGAGTACGGCACCGAGCGGATGCTGGTCAACTCCGCCGCCGACTGGGGCCGGTCCGATCCGCTGAAGACCCACAAGACCGGGTTGGCGATGCTGGACGCCGGGTTCGGCGAGTCCGAAGTGGACACGGTGTTGTGGCACAACCCGGTCGAGTTCTACGGCCAGAGCGGCAGGCTGGCGCTCGAGCCGGTGGCGGCGGGTGCGGTCGACGCGGCCACCGGCAGCTCGGTGCTGCGGGGTGAACGGTGATCGCCTACTGCACCAACGTCCACCCGGCTCCCGACCTCGCGGGCATCCTGGCTCAGCTCGACCGGCATGCGGTCCGGGTGCGGGAGGCGCTGGAGGCGGACACGCTCCCCTTGGGACTGTGGCTGCCCGCGCCGGTCGCACGAGGACTCGCGGAGGACGGCACCGCACTGCAGCACTTCCGCGCCGAGCTTGCGAGCAGAGGACTGACGGTCTCCACGCTCAACGCGTTCCCGTACGGTGACTTCCACGACGAGGTGGTCAAGCACGCGGTGTACTTCCCGACGTGGACCGATTCGCGCCGCCTGCGGTACACAGTGGACTGTGCGGCCGTGCTGGCTGACCTGTTGCCCGATTCCGCGTCCTACGGCAGCATCTCGACCCTGCCACTGGCCTGGCGGGAGCCGTGGACGGGCCGCGACGACGACCGTGCCGCGGAGGCTCTCGCCGAGCTCACCCTGTCCCTGCGCGCCGAGACCCGCCGGCACGGCAGACCGATCAGGCTGGCCGTCGAGCCGGAGCCGGGTTGTGTGCTGGACACCGTCGCCGACGCGGTCGGCTGGCTGGCCGGCCGGGTCGATCCCGACCACATCGGGATCTGCCTGGACACCTGTCACCTCGCGGTGTCGTTCGCCGATCCGGCCGAGACGGTCGCGTCGATCCGCCGGGCAGGGCTGGAGGTGGTCAAGGTGCAGGCGTCGGCGGCACTGGAGGTGGCGGAACCCGGCACTGCGGCGGGCAGGCGGGCGATCGCGGAGTACAGCGAACCCCGCTACCTGCACCAGGTCCGGGAGAACACCCCCGGCGGTGTCCTGGCGGCGGACGACCTGCCGGAGGCGTTCGAGACCCTGCCCGCCGAGCACCCGTGGCGCGTGCACTTCCACGTGCCGCTGCACGCTGTTCCGCCCGCACCGCTCACGTCGACCACCGACGTGCTCGTGGCCGCTGTAGCGGCGGTGGACCCCGGCACGCACGTCGAGGTGGAGACCTACACCTGGACCGTGCTGCCGGGTGCGGGCGACCTCGCTGACGGCATCGCGGCGGAACTGCGCTGGGCGGCGCAGCACCTGCGGACGGGAGTGGCGGTGTGAAACCGCTGGTGGTCCTCAACGTCGTCGGCATGACGCCGGCGCTCCTCGAACACATGCCCAATCTCTCGCGGCTGGGCTGGCAGGCCGAGCTGGGCACGGTGCTGCCCGCCGTGACGTGCAGCGCGCAGGCCACGCTGCTCACCGGTCTCACCCCGGCGCAGCACGGGATAGTCGGCAACGGCTGGTACTTCCGCGACCTGGGCGAGATTCACCTGTGGCGTCAGCACAACCGCCTCGTCGGAGGGGAGAAGCTCTGGGAGACCGCGCGTCGCGCCCATCCCGGCTACACCGCCGCCAACATCTGCTGGTGGTACGCGATGGGCGCCTCGACCGACATCACCGTGACCCCTCGGCCGATCTACCACGCGGACGGGCGCAAGTCGCCGGACTGCTACGTCCGCCCACCCGGCCTGCACGACGAACTCGTCGGAGCTCTGGGCGAGTTCCCGCTCTTTCAGTACTGGGGCCCCACGGCGGCACTGGCGTCGAGCGAGTGGATCATCGGCGCCGCGCGGAAAGTCCTCGCCGAAAGGCGGCCTGACCTGTTGCTGGTCTACGTGCCACATCTGGACTACGACCTGCAGCGGTTCGGACCGTCCTCACCGCAGGCGGTCAAGGCGGCGGCGGACGTGGACCGGGCGCTGGCGCCTCTGCTGGCCGACGCGTCGGACGCCACCATCGTGGCGTTGTCGGAGTACGGCATCACCGACGCACGCCGCCCGGTCGACATCAATCGGGCGTTGCGAGCAGCAAACCTGCTCGAGGTCTACTCGCAGTCCGGGATGGAGTACCTGGATCCGTGGACGTCGCGGGCGTTCGCGGTGGCCGACCACCAGATCGCGCACGTGTACGTCGCCGATCCGGCCGATCTCCCGAGGACGAGAGCGGTCCTCTCGGACCTTCCGGGTGTCGACGTGCTGTACGGCCGGGACGCGCAGGCGTCCGTCGGGCTGGATCACGAGCGGTCCGGTGAACTGGTGGCGGTGGCCGAGCCGGACGCATGGTTCACCTACTACTACTGGACCGATGACCACCGCGCTCCGGACTTCGCCCGTGGTGTGGACATTCACCGCAAACCCGGCTACGACCCCGCCGAACTGTTCTTCGACCCGGCCGACCCGCTCGTCAAGGCCAGAGCTGGGTTGAACCTGGCCCGCAAGAAGCTCGGGCTGAGATACACGATGAACGTCGTGCCGCTGGACCCGTCGTGCGTGCGCGGCACGCACGGCAGGCTGCCCGACCGGGCGGCGGATGGACCGGTGCTCTTGTGCTCGGGTCCGGTGGCACCGCGGTCGGTCGAGCGCACCGGCCGGATCACCGCGACCGAAGTCCGCAGTCTCCTGCTCGAACTGCAGGGGATTCCCGCGGAGGAGCTCACCCGATGATCAGCCCCTTGACCGAGGTCACCATGGCGCACCCGAATTGCGATTGCTCGGTGGTCGTGGGCAAGGAACCCACGGCGGCAACCCAGCGCCTGCTGAGGCTCATGCAAACGGGCGCGACCGACCGCGCGATCGCCCGCGAACTCAGTGTCAGCCTGCGCACCCTGCACCGGCGCATCGCCCGGCTGCAGTCGTTGCTCGGCGTTCAGTCGCGGTTCCAGCTCGGCGTGCTCGCCGCCGAGCTGGAGTGGCTCCGTCCGGGGTGAACGAGACGCGACCGAACGTGTGCCGCTCGAAAGTCGTCACCGCAGCGTGGCAGCGCATCTCTTCCAGGCTGGGAGCATGCTCGGGTGATCGTGCCTCTGCTGTACGAGGTGACTTGGAAGATGCTGTCCGCCGCATAGGTGCTGCTCCGTGGTGAAGCGGAGAAGGATGCGGAGCTGCTTGTGCTGCGGCACGAGAACACCGTGCTTCGTCGGCAGTTGGCCTGTGGGGTGCCAGAACTCTGCGCTCGCTGAGCTGCAGTGATCGGGTTCTGGTGTTCCGGCGGCATGATCGTGGGCGTGGCTCTGCGACTGCTCTGTCTCGTCTTTGTTCAGCTGGGTGGTTGGTCGGTTCTGCTCGGCCGGTCGTCGGCGGCGAAGGATGTGGAGTTGCTGGTGGTGCGGGATGAGGTCGCGGTGTTGCGCCGGACTCACGGTCGTCCGCGTCTGGATCGGGCTGATCGTGCGGTGCTGGTCGCATTGGTGCGGCGGTTGCCTGTCTGGTTGGGGGAGCACCGATTGGTGACTCCAGGCTGAGAAGGGCCGTGCCCGGTCTCGCTGACGGCGATACCGACCGGGCCTGCGGACGTCGGAGCTGCCTATCTCGCCCGGTTCCAGCGATGCGGCCGTGACACGGCTGACCTGGCGCAGCTGATCAACGAGTACGAACCTGCAGCAGCCTGATGCGCAGGTCAGACGGTTAGACCGTGTTTTGGCACCCCGCAGGCGGCGAACGAGCGAAGTCGGGCTTTTCAGCACCCCGCAGGGCACCGAGAAGGACCCGACCGTCACCATCGGCTCCGAGGCGCGCTGGGCGAACCCGAGCAGCGGCCCAGCCTGTCGGCTCGAACTGATCGACGACAACGCCTTTCTGCTCACGGGCTACAACCCCAGGCAGCAGGGGGAGTGACCTGCGCAGCGAAGCCCGCATCTTCGTCGCCCAGGTCTTCGAAGCCGTGCAACTGAAGTGAGTCGTCACGGCAGCGGCAGCCGGGCGGTCACCCGGCCACCTTCGGGCCCTGGACCGGCGACCAGGGTGCCGCCGAGCTCCTCGGCGCGTTCCCGCATCGAGGACAGGCCGACACCAGGATGCCAGTCGTCACTGCGCCCACGGTCGGCGATCTCGACCTCGAGCCAACCCTCACCGGTCACCAGCCGGACCGTCGCCGACGGGCTGTCGCTGTGGCGGGCGATGTTGGTCAGCGCCTCGACGACGATCCGGTACGCCGCGACCTCGACGGCGGCCGGCAGGGTGGGAAGGGCGTCGGGAGCGCTGATCTCCACGGCCACGGGGGCACCCGCGCGGTTGCGCAGGCCCGTCGCCCGCTGGCGCAACGCGGGTACGAGGCCCAGCTCGTCGAGGGCGGGCGGGCGCATCGCGTAGACCATCCTGCGGATCTCGTCGATCGCCTGGACCGTGTCCGATCGCAGCTGGGCGATCAGCTCCACTGCCGCGGCCGGGTCGGAGTGCACGAGGTTGCTGGCGGCGTCGGAGGTGAACGCCACACCGGTCAACCGAGGGCCGAGGCCGTCGTGGAGGTCGCGCCGGAGCCTGCGGCGTTCCTCCTCCACCGCGGTGATCGTCTGGCCCCGCGACTCGATCAGGTCGGCGGCGAGAGCTCGTGCCCGCAACGCCTGTGCCAGCAGGGGAACCGTCAACCGGAACACGTGCTCGTCAGCCTCGGAGAAGGCCAGATCGCCAGGCCTGAGCCCCACGACCAGCAGCCCGGCGCCATCGAGGTCGAGGGTGCGGGAATGGGTCGTCTCGGTGCCCGACGAGGCCACCTGCTCGTCGCCGACGACCAGTGCCGCGTACGGCAACACCAGCGCTTCGCGGATCGCACGGAGCGCGAGCACCGGATCCTCGCCTATGGTGCCGGCGACCTGGGACGCGGCGCCGAGAGGATCGGGCCGCTCGCCGAACAGCAGGTGGTCGATCACCCCGCGCAGCACCGTGCGGGTGGGCTGCAGCGCCAGCGCCGAGAGTGCCGCGACCAGTGCGAGCGCGCCGACGTTGAGCTGGGTGGCGCCGACGGCGTGCAGCAGGGCCAGCGCGAGCACGAACACGGACATCACCGTGATCAGGCCGACCACCGCGACGACGGCGTGGACCACCAGGCCGCGCACGTCGACCAGGTCCGGGAGCGTGGCTCCGATGTACATCGCGGGACCCACCAGCGCGAACATCGCCACCGCGACCGCCGGCAGCACCGTGCCGGAGCCCTCCGCCGCGAACACGACGAAGCCGCAGACCAGCGTCGTGACGGCGAGGGACAACGCCATCCACACCAGTGCCCGCCGGCGTCGTTCGGTGGCGACCTCGATCCGCCACCACGTGTGCGCGAGCACGACACAGGCCTGCACGAGTCCTATCAGCGCGGCAACGTCCGCGGTGCGGTAGACGGTGGTGATCGCGCCACCCCCGAGGACGGTCACCAGCGCGGCGAAGTCGGCGGGGTGTCGCCATCCCGCCGCCGGATAGGTCACCAGTGCCAGCGGCGCGAGGACCGCGACTGCTGCGGCCACGACGATCTCGCCGAGCCGATCACGACCGGTGGCCAGCAGCACCGCGGCCGCGACACCTCCGCTCCCGGCGAGCACCATCACCGTCGCCGACACGACGGCTCGCTGCCGCAGCAGAAGCCCGGCACCGCTCACCGCGGTCGCGACCGACGCCACCGCCAGCCCGAGAGGAAGGGCCTGCACAGGTCAGCCTCCGAGGCCGCGCTCGCGGGCGCGGATCATGGCCTGCGTGCGGTCGGAAACCTGGAGCTTGCCGAAGATCGCGGTCAGGTTGTTGCTCACGGTCTTGGGGGACAGGTGCAGCGTCCGTGCGATGTCGGCGTTGCGCCGTCCTCCCGCCAGCAGCACCAGGATTTCGTGCTCCCGCGGGGTGAGCTCGGGAAACGGGTCGGCGGGCGCCGGCACGGGCGCGGCGGCGAAGTGGTCGAGCACGCGCGCGGCGATCCCAGGCCCGAAGATGGCCTGCCCTGCCGCGACCGCACGGATAGCACCGGCGATCTCGCCTTGCCCCGCGCCTTTGAGAAGATAGCCGCGGGCGCCGGCCTGCATGGCGGTGAACACCGTGGCGTCGTCGTCGTACATCGTGAGGATCAGCACCGCGGCGTCCGGCACGCTCGCACGGATACGACGCGTGGCACCGACACCGTCGCTTCCCGGCATCCGCACGTCCATCAGCACGACATCGGGACGCAGCAGCATGGCCTCACGCAGCGCGCTGTCCCCGTCGACGGCCTCACCGACCACCTCGAACTCGTCGAGCGTGCCGAGCAGCGCCCGCAGTCCCTGACGGACCACCGGATGGTCGTCGGCGATGAGCACGCGGATCGTTTCCACCTGACCATGATGACCCCGGCGTGCCCGGCAGGATCGGGACGTTCTTCCCGAGTCGGGCGCACTTTCCGGGAACGGGCGAGGGAGCGCATGCTCTGCGGACGGGATGGTCGCACGACCGATCGTGGACGTGTCCGCACCACGACAACCGAAGGAGCTCCGATGTCCACGACCGCCCGCGGGGCAACCACCACCAAGCAGAAGGTGGGGCTGACCCTCGCCGCCCTCTACTCGCTCGCCAACATCCCGAGCGCGCTCTTGCCCGCACCGGAAGGCGAGGTGGGCCCACCGCTGGCCATCCTCGTCGTCGGCAGCGTGCTGGGCGTGATCGGCCTGGTCGCAGCCGTGCTCGCGTGGCGGGGCAACCAGGTTGC
This sequence comes from Lentzea atacamensis, assembly GCF_003269295.1. GTDB lineage: Bacteria > Actinomycetota > Actinomycetes > Mycobacteriales > Pseudonocardiaceae > Lentzea > Lentzea atacamensis. The sequence continues at coordinate 929,160 of NZ_QLTT01000003.1, forward strand.
GCTGCGCATCGCGGCCGGCGCCATCATCGTCGCCACCCTGACCGGTCTGCCCGCGTTCTTCGTGGACGTGCCCATGGCGGTCAAGGCGCTGGTCGGCGTGAGCGTGGTGCTGACCGTCGTCACCGTCGTGCTCATGTTCTCCGGCAAGCGCCGCCTCCCGGCCGTCACCGACTGAGGAGCCGGGACATGATCGCGATCATCACCGTCGTGGCCGCGTTTCCGCTCGGCTGCTTCCTGCGCAGCCGCCTGGCGGCATCGGTCGCCTACGGCCTCGCCTACCTGTGGGCGTTCACGTTCCAGACCCTCTACCTGCTGCTCGACTCCCTGAACGGCGGCGCCGACCCGGCGTTCACCACCGGCGAGTTCCCGTTCGAGTACGGAGCCGTGACTCTGGGGGTGCTCGTGGTCGGCTTCGGTCTGCTCAACCTGGGCCATTGGCTGCGTGCCCGGCGACGCGCAACACCGACTGCTCACCCCGCCTGAGCGCGACGCAGGACCTCGTTCTCCTGCTCCAGCAACTTGATCCGCTTGCGGGCCTCGCGCAGATCGGCCGAGTCGCTGCGGCTCACACCGGGTTGACGCCCTCGTCGGCGTCGGCCTGGCGCAGCCACTTGAACAACGTCATCGGGTGCACCCCGAAGTCCTTGGCGATCTGCTCGACCGTCACACCGGGCTCCTCGGACAGTTCGGCACGATCTGGAACCGGTGCCCTGGCGGACCTTTATCCCGATCCTGGGCTACCCCGACGACGCTGTCATCGTCACCGTTGTGCTGCACAGCGTTGTGTGCCGTGCAGGACTTGACGCGGTAGGTGCGCACTGGCCGGGACCAAGGTGTCCATGACCGGGGCATGCCCATTGAGCATCGCCGTCCTCGGCTCAGGTCGGTCAGGGTGGTCTCGTGTCAGTGCCACTCGGTGCGGCAGGCTGTCAGGGTCACGCCTGGTCCGAGGCCGATCAGCACGCCGCGGCTGCCCGGTGGCGGTGGATCGTCGAAGGTGCGGGCCAGGATGTCCATTGTGGATGGTGCACCCATGTTGCCGTGTGCTGAGAGGCTCTGGTGTGCCTTCTGCAGCAGTGCGGGGCCGTTTGGTATGCCGGCGGCGAGGATGCGCAGGATGCGCGGGCCGCCGGGGTGGGTGATCACGAATTCTGGTGGGTCGCCGAGCCAGTCGGTGAGTCGTGGGACGAGGGTTTCGATGGTGGTGAGCAGTCGTGCCGAGTTGAATCCGTGGAAGCCGTCGTCGTCGAGTCGGTATCCGACGATGTCGGCGGTGCCTGGCTGGGTGTAGCTGTACGTGTCGGTGACCGACGGGCCGTGCGGGTCATCGGTGGTCTGGACGACGCAGGCGGCAGCGCCGTCGGCCATCAGGCCGCGGAAGATCATGGTGTCCAGGCCGGTGTCGTCGGGGTGCAGGAGTGGGACGAACAGGTCCGCGCAGGTGACCAGGACTGCTTTGCCGGGGTGCCGCGCGGCTTGTTCGGTGGCGTGGCCGAGTACGTGGGGCGCCGCGGCACAGCCCAGGTACAGCACCGGCATCCGGCGCACGGTGGGAGGAAGTCCGAGCCGCTGGACGAGGGCCACGTCCAGGCCGGGCATCAGGTATCCGGCCGACGTCGCGGTGATCAACGTGTGCACGTCTTCAGGCGCAAGCCCTGCCTCGTCGAGTGCCTGGCGGGCGGCTGCCTCGCTGAGGTCGCACGCGTCGTCGAAGTGCCAGCGGACCCGTTCGCCGAGCGAGACCTTGGCCAGGTCGGCCAGTGGTCTGGAGTAGCGGCGTGTCTTGACACCGCACGCTCTGACGGCGCGCAGCGCGCGGGCGAGATCCGGGTTGTCCGCGTATTCGCGTTGCAGGTGTTCGAGGACCTCGTCGAGTGAGACCTCGTGTTCGGGCAGTGCGAGCACGGGGCGGCGGATGACCGGTGTGGCTGTGGGCATGAGTCCTCCCTGCGCGTGGTTCAGAGCCGATAGAGGTAGTGGTCGTGACCGCTGAGCGCCGCTGTCATCCAGCCCGGCATGTCCTCCGGTGTCATCGACGTCCAGCAGGGCGTTCGTTCGACCATCGCGCGCCCGAGGCGTCGTCCGATCGCCACGAGCTCGTTGCCGGCGGGGCGGCGTTGTGCGTCGTAGATCGCCAGTACCTCGTCCCGGTTGGCACCGGTGCGAAGCGCGTGCTCCAGGCTCTCCGCGTCCAGCATGGCCTTGGCGGCCCCGGACGCGGTGTGTGGCCGGGTCAGTGTCGCCGCGTCGCCGACGAGGAGGAACGGGTTGGCGGCGTAGCTGGCGGTGGTTACGTCTCGCACCGGGTGCACGCATCGCACGCCGGTGCGTCGGCAGACGTCGGCCCAGGCGGGCGGCAGAAAACGGGTGACCGTCGGCCAGACCTCGTCGGTGTCCGCGTGCCGGGGTCTGCGGGGGCGTTGGTAGACGGCCCAGAACAGTTGCCGGCCACCTGAGCTGGACGGAATGAGGTAGAAGATCGCGTGGCCGCCGGGGAAGACCGCGGTCACGAACGCCGTCGCCAGGAGGTCGGTGATCCACGTGGGCAGCCGATCGTCGGTGACAATGCCGCGCCAGAGGGCGTAACCGGCTTCCTGCGGCCGGCTTTGCGGGCTGACCTTGTCACGGACCAATGACGCATGCCCGTCCGCGCCGACCACCAGGTCGAAGGTGTGCGTTCGTCCGTCCTCGGTGGTGATGGCGCCGTTGCCGTGCACGCTCGTGACGCGGGCACCGGCGTGGTAGTCCGCGGCCACCTTGTCGGCGAGAGAGCGCCACAGCTGGCCCCAGCTGACGGCCAGGGCCGGTGCGGGTTGCCGCCACAACACGCGCCCGGCCGGCTCACCCGGCTCCGCGATGACCCACAGCCGGTCCTCCACGCGGTGGACAGGTAACCCGGGGTCCAGGTAGCCGGCCGTGGTCAGGTGTTCGTAGATGGTCACGGGCATGGCCACGCCGAGTCCGCGGTCGCGGAGGTCGGCCGTGCGCTCGAACACGGTCGCCTCGAATCCCGCACGCCGCGCGGCCAGTGCCGCCGCACAGCCGGCGACGCTGCCGCCGACGATGCCGATTCGCCCGCTCACGGGACGCGCACCACCTGGCTGGCGTAGGCCAGACCGGCACCGAAACCGGCGAGAACGGCGAGATCGCCGGGCCGCACGTGGCCGGTTTCGCGGAGACTCGCCAGTGCCAGCGGCACCGAGGCCGCCGACGTGTTGCCCATGTCCCGGAAGTCATCGGAGACCACGACGTGCTCGGGCAGGCCGAGCTGATCGACCACTCTGGCGATCACCCGCCCACCGGCCTGGTGCGGCACGAACGCGGCGACGTCCCGCCAGCTCACCCCGGCACGGTCGAGGGCCGACGTGACCACCTGTGGAATGGTCCCCGCCACCCACCGGGCCACCGCGGTTCCGTCCATCCGCAACCACGGCCGCCCCTCCGCGGGCGGGCTCGTCGCGAAGGTGACGAAGTCCGGGCGTACTTCCAGCGCCGAGGATTTCTCTCCCGCGCTGCCCCACACCGCCGGTGCGATGCCCGGCTCTTCCGCGGTGCCGACCACCACCGCGGCCGCCCCGTCGCCGAACACGATGGCCGTGTTCCGGTCGTCCGGATCGACGATGTCGAACATCCGGTCCGCCCCCACGACCACCACGCAGTCCGCGGCACCTCCCGCGATCAGCGTTCTGGCGAATTCCAGCGCGTAGCAGAACCCGGCGCACGCGGCGTTCACGTCCAGCGCCGCCGCGGACGTGGCCAGACCGTGGGCGACCCGTGGCGCGACAGCCGGTGTCGGCTGCGGATTCGTCATCGTCGCGACGAGCACGAAATCGACATCGCTGCCGTGCCTGCCGCTTGCGGACAGCGCTTTTTCCGCCGCGGAGGTGGCCATCGCCACCAATGTCTCGTCCTCGGCGGCGCGTCGTCGTCGCAGCACCCCGGTCCGTGAGGTCACCCACTCCGGTGATGTGCCCAGCCGCGCGGCGACCTCGTCGGTGGTGACGGCCCCCGCCGGCCGGTACGTACCGATCCCGAGCAGCCGCGCCGGTCGCCCTGGTGCGCCGGACAACGCCGCCATGTCACAGCTCCCAATTCTCGAGCCGGGCGTTGACGTAGTCGAGCATCATCCGGGGCGTGCGCAGGTCCTGCGCGGTGTCGTCGTCGATCGACAAGTGGTAGGCCTCCTGCATCCGATCGACCAGTTCCACGAGCGCCAGCGAGTCGACTCCGAGGTCGTCGAAATCCGTGTCCATCATGGATTCGTCGAGGGTGATGGGATCCAGTCCCGTGCTGGCGTTGAGGAATCCTTCGAGGTCCGTCAGGTTGATCTTGGTGTCCACCGACATGTCATGTCACCTTTCCGTTGAGTTCCACTGGGACACTGAGCGGCACTGTGTGTTTGTTGTTGGGGGAGAAGACGACCGGCCCCGCTGGCTGGATCTGTTCGACTTGGTCGAGCAGAGAGGTCAGCACCAGTCGCAACAGCGCTCGGCTGAGCTCGGCACCCGCACACAGGTGGCTGCCCGCGCCGAACGCCACGTGAGGGTTGGGGTTTCGCCGGATGGCGAACACGTCGGGGTCGCGGACGACCTCGGGGTCACGGTTCGCCGCCGGCCACCAGAAGGTCACCTTGTCCCCAGCGCGGATGTGCTGTCCGGCCACGATCACATCGGTGCAGGCTGTGCGCCGGTTGTACGGATTGGGCGGCGCCCAGCGGAGGACCTCTTCGACCGCGCTGCCGAGCAGCGAACGGTCGTCTCGCAACAGACGCCACTGGCCGGGGTGCTCGGCGAACGCGGCGACGGCCGCGGCCGTCGTGTTCCGCACCTGCTCGTAACCGGAGACGAACAGGACCAGCGCGTGGGCTTCCTGTTCCACTGTCGACAGTGGACGGCCACCGGGCACGTCACCGGCTGCGATGGCCCCACCGAGATCGCGGACTGGACACGCGTGCTTCTTGCTGACCTTGCGCTGGAAGTACCGCCGCATGGCGTCGAACGTGGCACGGGAGTGGTCGTCCACACGGCCGGTGCGCCGGTCGGTGAACCCGACCACTGCCCGCAACCAGCCGGTCAGCAGTGCCCTGTCCTGGTGGGGCACACCGAGCAGGGCGCAGATCGCGTGCAGGGCGAACGGTTCCGCGACGGCACTCACCACATCGAGCACACCTGATGCCACAGCACGGTTGACGAGTTCGACAGCGCGTGCACGTAGCTCGTGTAACAGCGTCTCGACCGCGGGCCCGGTGAGGAAGGGCCGCAACGCCCGCTTGATCAGCTCGTGTCTGGGGTCGTCCATCATGAACAGCACCGCACCCGTCGGCTGGCCCGCCGGCAGATCCTCCAGATGGGTGCCCCCACCCCGGCGTGTTCCTCCACCCTCGGCGGAGAAGGCGGGATCGCTCGCTGCGGCGACAATGTCGGCGTGCCGGGTCAGCACCCAGAACCCGTTCGCAGGATCGGGCCCGCACGGGTGGAACACCACCGGTGCTTCCCGCCGCAGCCGGGCGAACAACTCGTACGGAACCCCACCGGTGAACCCGCTGGGATCGGCCAGGTCGATTCCGCCGAGCACCTCGGGAAGCTCGATGGCGGGTGTCAGCCGGTTATCGGCCATGACGACCGCCGAGGAACTCGAAGGCCGAACCGGCCAGCCAGCCGCGGCTGATGGTCCGGTAATCGGGTTCGTCGTCCGGTTCGAGCTTCCGCCAGAGACCCGTCAGGCGATGCCGGGCTGCCGTGCAGTGCACGTCCGCGAGGTCCTGCGCCTCAGCCGTGTCCAGCTGCGCCGTGCGGCTGAGCACCACGCTCGCCGTGACCAGCTCCGCCGCGATCCTGCCCACGGTGACGAGGAGATGCTCGTCGGCGCCGGACGTCACCGCATCCGTGTCCCTTGTCTGCGCGCACAACTTGGCGAACCAACGGACCTGCTCCGCCACCGCGCCGAGATGGACCTGGTTGCGGAGCGAGAGACCAGTCGCGGACCGCCCGAGATCCACCCGATCGACAGCCGGGCCTTCACCGTGGGTGCCGGCCAGGATCAGCTGCGCCACCTGGCTGTCGAGCCGGAAGTCGACGTTGCCCGCAGTGCGCAGTACGCGACTGTCCCGCAGCGCCCGTTCCACCGGCAGCGCAACCGCGCCACGCCGCCGCTTGCTGGCGGCGGTCTCCACGCCCTCGGCGCCCAGCAACGACACCGTGCGATCCGCGGCGTGCCACGCAGTCCTGGTCAGCACGTTCTTCGCCACGAACCGTTCCAGCCACCGGTCAGCCAGTCCGGAGCCCACCAGACACCATCGCGCCACGCTGTCCACGGCATAGGCGTCCGCCATGGTGGCCGCGACCATCCGCTGGATCCGGGAGTAGTCTCCGAGCGGCCGGTCGTCGACGCGGCGCCGATTGACGAAGTCGCGCGACCAGGCCAGGCAGTTGCGCACGATCGCGATCGCCGGTCCGCCGGCGAGGTAGATCCTCCCGAGGAAAGCCACCGAGTTCAGCGCCGGCGGGAGCCGCAACTGACCGTCGACACCGGACAACACACGATTGGCGGGCACCCGGACCCCGTCGAAACGCAGCGCGCCACTCGGCAGACCCTTGCTGCCGATGAACTCGATCGTGGACTCGACCGAGAACCCCGGGCTCGCGGTGTCGACGAAACACACACAGACCTGGCCATCCAGCACCGCCGAGACAGCCAGCAGGCCGGCGACTGGGCCGTTGGCCGTGTAGAGCTTCTCACCGTGCAACAACACCGCCGAGCCATCACCGGTGCGGGTCGCGGTCATCCGCGGCAGCCGGTTGTTCTGCCCTGCCGGATCGGTGTCGGCGAACCCGGACAGCACCCCGTTGCCGATCCGATCCCGCACCAGCTCCCGCAGCGGTCCGTCCGGCAACACCGGATCAAGGGCACCGGCGCCGACTCCAGCGTGAACAGCGACGACCTGCGCGACCGGGACCGACCACGTCGCCATCGCGGTCACCAGCCGCAGCACGTTGTACGGCGATAACGCCGCCTTTTTCTCGGTGCGGAACGCGGCGGTGAGGAAACCTTCACGGCGTAGCGCGTCGATCAGTCCTGCGGGCAGTTCTCGCGTAGAGTCGATGTCATCGGGATCGACCTGCCGCCGCATGAACGTCTCCGCCTGTGCGACCCACTCGTCGCCGACGGCACGATCTGCAGGATCCTGTTCCGGAAACGCGCCGAGCGACTCCATGTCCAACCGCCCGGTGCGCAGACTGGTGAGCAGCGTCGGTACGTCAACCGGCATCGCGGGTAGCCCTTCAGGTTCAACGCGGCCTGCAAACACCTCCGGAAAGCGATCCTGCGCCAGGTAATGCACACCGACAACACAAAAGCGGTCATGTCACCTGACCGGGTCTTCACGGGAGTGATGCCGTGCGCTCCATCCAGTGAGAACCTGGGGCGGTGGTGACTCACCGTCAACGTCGTCCGCCAAACGATTCAAGATGCACAAAGCCGGGCAGGATTCGGACACCGCTTCGAAAGAATTTGTGTCATCATGCAACGAATCGGGACGAATGTCACTGCCCGTAGCTTCTTCACCGCCCGGCCGAGTGATTGCATCCCACCTGCCCTAGGATATTGAGCGTTGGAATCGAATTCTTGACCCCTAAGCCGGGTGCTGGCTGCCCAACAACCACTGGGCAACGCCAAGCCGCTCGGGCCCGGTCTTCTGCAAACGATCAGCACAACGACTCGACGAGCCTGAGTTGCTCCGTTGCACGCCATCAGTGCCGCGTAGCCGTCCCAGATGGCACCGGTGAACACACCGGTCCGGCTTCCCGCCAGCGTCGAGGGGACGACGCCGGCGTCCTCCAGCGCTTCCCAGCACAACTCCAGCATCAGCCGCTGGTGTGGATCCATGGCCGCCGCCTCACGCGGCGAGACGCCGAAGAAATCAGCGTCGAACAAGTCGATCCGGTCGAGGAAACCGCCGAGGCTTCCCGGGGCGGTGCTGATCCGGTCGGCCGGGGCCGCTGCGTCACCAGCATCCGCCAGAACTCGTCCGGACTGTTGGCTCCTGGTAGGCGGCACGCTATGCCTATGACGGCGATTGGCTCCGCAGCGTCATGCCGGCAGTGCGGCATGGTCGCCTCCGTGGTGGGCGGGGACGAGGTGAGGTGCGACGCTGCGGAGTTTTTCGCATGTTTCTTCGTATTCCCGTTCGGGTCGTGACTCGGCGACGATGCCGGCGCCGGCACGTAGCCATTGGCGGCCGTCCTTCTCGAAGACGGTGCGTAGCACCAGGCCTGCGTCGAGCGCGCCGTCGCTTGAGGCGGTCAGAACGGCGCCGGCGTACAGGTCGCGGGGGTTCGGTTCGGTGCGGGCGATGTAGTCGCGTGCTGCGGCTTTGGGGATTCCGGAAGCGGTGACTCCGGGATAGACGGCCTCCAGTGCGTCCCAGGCGGTGTGATCGGCTGAGAGTCGCCCGCTCACTCGTGAGGCGAGGTGTTGCACGCTGCCGCGTTCCTTGACCGACAGCAGTTCGTTGACGACGACCGAGTCCGGCGCGCAGACCTGCCGCAGCTCGTCGCAGGCCGCCTGTACGGACAGGGTGTGTTCGAGGAGTTCTTTGGGATCGCTGAGCAGTTCCTGGCGCAGCCGCAGGTTCTCGTGCGGGTCGGTGCCGAGTGCTCTGGTGCCGGCCAGTGGCTGGGTGGAGACGATCCGGTCGGGCCCGGCTTGCAGGACGGTCTCGGGACAGAACCCCGCCGCGGTGATGCCGCTCATCTTGAGCAGGAAGGATCTGGCAGGTGTGTTGGCCGCGCGGCCTCGCAGGTAGGTGCTGGGGATGTCGATGGCGGACGGCACGGGAACAGATCGGGACAGAATCACTTTCCGGAAGTGGTCGTCGTGGATTTCCCGGACGGCGGCGGCGACGGCGTCGCAGTACCAGTCGCGATCGGAGCTGATGTCCACGGTGACCGAACCGGGTGGGCGCGCGGGGAGGTCTGCGGTGAGGGTTCGGCGGATGGCCTGTCGCAGATGCTGGTCGGCGCAGGTGATCAGCGCGGTGCCGGCCGAGATGCGTACCTCGGTCTGCGGCACGATCAGCTGGGCGAGATCGTCGTCACCGGTGCGGTCTGGTTGACCGGCCTCGAAAGCGATCCAGCCGTAGGCGGTCCATCTCGGCATGGGCAGCTCTGCCAGGGCCTCACCGAGAGCTCGCAGTGGTCGTGACGTCCAGGTGCGGGAGTGCTCGTCCCCGGCGTGGGTGCGGCGAATGCGCGTCGCGTCCAGGGTGACCGAGGCCAGCACGCCACCGGCCACCGTCCAGACGCCGCCTCGTTCGTAGACCATGTAGGTGTCGAACAGGCCGGTGCGAGCGAGGGCGACTGCGCGGTCGGCTGGTGAACCGGTGATGCTCACCGCTTCGGTCCGCGTCCGCGCGGTCGCGTGCCCGCTGTGACCCCTGCGCCGGCGCCGGGCGGCCGACGCCTGGCCCAGCTCCGTCAGGACCTCGGCGGTCGCCGGCCAGCTCAGGCAGGAGTCGGTGACGCTGCGCCCGTGCTCCAGAGTCCGGCCGGGCACCGGTTCCTGCCTGCCAGGCAGCAGGAAGCTCTCGATCATGACGCCGCGGATGGCCTGGTCGCCGCCTGCGACCTGCCCGGCGATGTCGTGGGCGACGGCGGCCTGGCGTTCGTGGTCCTTGCCGCTGTTGCCGTGGCTGGCGTCGACGACCAGCCGCTCGGGCAGCGACGCCGAGCGCAGCAACCGCCGGGCCTCCTCGATCGCCGAGGCGTGATGGTTCGATCCGTGTGTGCCGCCGCGCAGTACGAGATGACAGTGCCGGTTGCCGGGAGTCCGCCGGACGCAGAGCTGTCCGTTCTGATCGACGTCGAGGAGGGCGTGACCGCGTTCGGCGACCAGGATGGCGTTCACAGCCGCCTCCACGCAGCCGTCGGTGCGGTTCTTCATGCCGATGGGCATGGCCAGCCCGCTGGCCAGCTGACGGTGGGGGAGGCCGCGCTGGACGATGTCCGCCATGATCGATCTGGCCAGCCGGAAACCCGACATGGGGTCGGGCTGGCCGTCCACGACCGGGACGGTGGACAGACCGGGCCAGCCCGTCGCGGTCCGGGCCTTCTCGAAGTAGGCGCGCATCACCACGACCAGGTCCTCGGACAGCTGTCCGGCCAGCGCCGTCAGGTGGTCGGCATAGTCGAGCGCGGAGTCGTGGTCGTGGATCGAGCAGGGACCGACGATCACCAGCAGACGGTCGTCGGCGCCGTCCAGCACGTCGCGGATCGACCGCCGCGCCCGGCGCACCACCTCCGCCGCGTCCTCGGTGAGGGGTACCAGTTCCCGCAACGATGCCGGGCTCGTCATGGGCTCACAGATCGCGCGGTCCGCCCACACCATCGAGTCCAGGGCCAGAAGGGCCTGCCGTGCAACGATCTCAGCCGCTGTGTCCGGCGTGTCGACGGTGGTCATCTGCCGCGCCTGCCGCGAACGCTGATCATGGGGTAGGACTGGACCGCGAATCCCGGATCGCCCAGCATGGACCAGAAAAGCCGGAGATCTTCCTCGGTGACACCGTGCTCCAGAATCCGGCCGGCCAGTTGCGTGGTGTTGGCGTGGTGCAGACTCGCTCCCACGCTGCCCCCAGGCCATGCCATGGCGAACGTGGTGGCCGCCACCTCGCCGAGCCCGGCCCGCACGAACTCGCCGAACACCTTCCGGCCCCACGTCACATCCGCCCCGGACGCGGTGAGCGACGCGAGGAACGCGGCGTGCACCCGCTCGAAGATCGCTTCCACGCCCTCACGGGGAGTCATCAGGACCGGGGTCCACGAACAGTCGAACTCGTCCAGGACGAGCCATCCCCCTGGCCGCAGTGACCGGACCAGGCGTTGCAGGACCTGACGTCGTTCGGGCAGATGCAGCAGCACGAGACGGGCGTGCACGAGATCGAACTCCGCCTCCGGCAATGGGTCGCCGACCACGTCATGCCGCAGCACCTGGACGTTCGGGCAGGACAGAAGCCCGGGGGTGAGCTGACCGGGCTCGATGTCGGTGACGGTGACCCGGCCGCCCGGTCCGGTCGTTCCCGCCAGCCAGAGCGCGATCGAACCGCCGCCCGCACCGATTTCCAGGCAGTTCCACCCGGCGGTCAGACCGGTGTGCTGCAACGAATCCCAGGTCGCGGCGTCATAGCAGGATTCGAGGGCTTCGAAGCGTTCAACCGTTTCGGCGGCAGCGTTGTCGAGCGCATACCCGTGCATAGGATCGGTCCTTTTTCGTTTGTCGCAGTGGAACCTCGTGATGTCTGCAGGTGAAATCGTGATCAGTGGGCGTAGGATGAGCGCCGGTGATGTCGGAAAAAGGTCATGCGGGCTCAGTGTGCATCTACCCGACACGCCCCGCGAACGTGCGCACAGGGGTTTTCTTCCATGCCGTCATGACGGATTGATTCCGCAGGGCATGGCGGCTTTGTTGAGATATTTCACGTCGTGATGTCACGAGTGCCCTGAGGGTCGTTGACGACAGTGATCACTGCATCAGCTCTTTCGGTGCGAATCTTTCATGATCACTCCGGAGGGTCGGGTAGGGGAATCCTTCCGAGCGGGCCCACGGCAGAGAGAGCCTATGGCGGTCGACCAAGCACAGGAAGATTTGTAGCCCGTCTGGCCTACTGCATGTCATCTAGGTGGGAGTGTCAAATCCCGTGAGGTCGGTTCGTGGATCAGAACTCCGGCCGGGTTGGGAATGATCTCGCCCGTGCTTGGGTGCATGGAACGCGACCCGCGCCGACGGTCAAGAGGGTCCTGCGGTCATTTGAATTTCGTATCGCGCTGCATCGGCTGTGCTGTCTGGTTTGCACGTTGGACCGGTCTGTTGTCGGATTGTGCCTTGTCGTCACCCTGTGTTTCCCTAACCGGTTGGGCAGGCGTCGTACCAGCGCTACGGCGAGCGCCGCGCGGTCCGTCCGAACGAGGGCAGGGAGTGGTTCGGCGCAGAGTTGTGGGACCCTGCGGGTTGTCGATTGTCCCGAGTTCTTCGCTGTTCGGTGATCCAGATTCGCGACCTGGTGCGTTTGGCGAAACCGGGCTTGGCCAGGATGCGGTCGACATGGCCTTCGGTGGTGCGCTGGGCGATCACGAGCCACTCGGCGATCTGCTTGTTGGACAGCCCCTCGGTGACCAGTTCTGCGACCTGTCGTTCCCACCCGATCACTTGCCGCCGCAGCCCCCCGCGGACCCTGCCCCAGTCTCTCAAACCCGGCCAGATCGAATGCCTCGACGTAGCTCGACGGGACCGCCTGGGTGGAGTCATCCACGAGTATCGCCATGCAGCTCAACCGGCGCGTATACGGTTTTCGGTACGCACAGCGTCGAACAACGCGTTCGCCCGATACGCCCGCTCGAGTTCTGCCTTGGTGACCGGCCGGCACGCCATCGGTAGTACGGCTGTCGAGCGATGTTCAAGACCGGCACGTCACCGCGACGGAATCCCGTCTGTGGCGAGCTCGTTCACAAGCGGGTAGAGCCTTTTCCCGGCAGGTTCGCCTGCGACAGATACGCGGTCGCGCGCCGCAGGACCCTCGTTCTCCTGCTCCAGCAGCTTGATCCGCTTGCGGGCCTCGCGCAGCTCGGTCGAGTCGCTGCGGCTCACACCGGGTTTGGTGCCTTCGTCGGTGTCGGCTTGCGCAGCCATTTGAGCAGGTCATCGGGCGGACCCGAAGTCCTTGGTGATCGGCTCGACGGTCACGCCGGGCTCGCGGTTACGGGCGACCTGCGCGACATCGTCGCGGAACTCATGAGGTAGGGCTTGGGCACAGCTACATCCTCCCAGCTCACCATCACGGCAAGCCAACTCAGATGACCTGCCCCACCGGAAGGGTTCCAGTCGTCGTGGCTAACTAGCAGCGGTGATGGTCTCGCGGTCAGAGCGTAGTTCGTACTCGATTGGGGTGAGGTAGCCGAGGGCGGAGTGCCGTCGTCGGCGGTTGTGGAAGATCTCGATGTAGTCGAAGATCGCGTTGGCCAACTCCACGCGGGTCTTCCATCGTTGACGGTTCAGTAGCTCGATCTGCATGGATGACCAGAAGGATTCCATCATCGCGTTGTCGAGGCCGTCTCCGACTGTTCCGAAGGATGGCAGGAGGCCGGCTGAGCGGATCTTGTCGCCGAAGACCCAGGAGGTGAACTGGGTTCCGTGGTCGGCGTGGACGATGCCTCCGGGCTCGGGGCGCCGGTTGCGGATGGCCATGTCGAGTGCGTTGACGACCAGGGTTGAGTCCTGTTTGGAGTCGATAGACCAGCCCACGATTCGACGGCTGAACGCATCGAGGACCGCGGCGCAGTAAAGCCATCCTTCCCTTGTCCTGTGCTGGGTGATGTCGGTGACCCATAGTTCGTTCGGTTTCAGTCGATGGAACTTGCGGTTCACCAGGTCGCCGGCGGTGGCGACGCCGCGGAGCTGTTTGACCCGTGTTGGACCGGGAAGTCCGTGGATGCCGGCCTGGTTCATCAGTAGCCATACGGTTCGCTCGCAGACGGTGATGCCCATGCCGAGAGTGAGTTCTGCGTGCACCCGTCGATGGCCGTAGGTGCCGCGTGAGGCGACGTGCACTTCCCGGATCACGCCGGTCAGCCAGCGGCGTCGCAGTTCCGTCGGCGTGGTCGGTGTTCGTTTGGCCTTGTAGTAGTTCTGGCGCGCGACCCCGAGGACGCGACAGGAACGGTCGACCGGAATCCCGGCGTCGGTGAGCCTGTCGATCATCGGGTAGAACCTTTTGGGCGGGGACGCTCCTGCCCCAGGAACGTCGCCGCCTGACGCACGATCAACAACTCGGTCTCGAGCTCATGGATCCGCCTTCGAGCGGCGCGCAGCTCGACGGACTCGCTGCTCGGAGTGCCAGGAATCTCGCCGCGATCGATCCGGTCCTGCTTGACCCACTTCGACAACGTCACCGGATGGATACCCAGGTCCACCGCGGTCTGCTTCTGCTCTTTGCCAGCTCGGACCAACGCGACGGCGCGCGCTCGGAACTCAGCGGGGTACGGACGGGGCACAGTGCACAGCCTCTCGAACAGGCCGCCAGTTAGCTACCAACTCTGGAACCCATCCAGTAGGGCAGGTCAAGATGTCACCTGACGGTGCAGCAGACCCGACCGTTTGGTCTGCGGGTGCTTGGTGTTGGCTTCGTCGGCGGTGCGGGAGCCGAAGCTGTGGCCGCTGACTTCTTGGGTCTGGATGAAGGTGTGGAGGTCGACCAGTACCTCGTGCACGGGTTGGGGTGACCAGATCCATTGGGAGACGGGTTGCGCTTGTTTCCGACGGATTTGCGGGCGCGGCCGTTCCACACCATGTGCCCGGTGTACTTCGGGTTGGTGAGAATGTCGCGCACGTTGGAGTAGGTCCACAGGCCGACCGCCCGTGACGGAGTGTGGGTGAGGGCGGCGGGTTGGTCACCAGATCTCGGTTGAGCCGGTCGGCGATTGGTTGGTAGCCGAGTCGCTCCTCCAGTCGCCACTCGAAGATCCACTTGACTATCGGGCCTCGGCCGGGTTGGGTTCGAGGAACTTTTCAAGCAATGCGGTGAGATAGCATCGGGATGAGTTGTCGAATTTCCATGAACGGATTCCATATTCGTCGTGAAATGTCCGGCGAAGGTTATGATCATCTTGTTGACGTCCATCTGCAGGGATTGTTCATTCTTTCGTGTTCTTGACCAGGGCCTCGTTCGTAGGCACTGTCGTTGTTCGTGCCCCTTGATGCGCTCAGCGAGAACCAGCAGCCGGTGGTTCGGGTAGATCAGATGACTGTGGTCCGTCGCCGGGTGGTCCTGCGGAATATCAGCTTTGCCGTGCCGATGGGCTCGGTGACCGGGTTGCTCGGTCCGAGTGGATCCGGCAAGACGACGTTGATACGCACGATCGTTGGACTACAGGCGCGGGCGAGTGGGACGGTGGAGGTTCTGGGGCTGCCGGCGGGCTCGGCGTCGTTGCGTCGTGAAGTGGGGTATGTGTCCCAGGCGCCGTCGGTGTATCCGGATGTGACGGTGCGGGAGAACCTGCGGTATTTCGCCTCCGTGCTCGGTCTGCGTGGCGAGCCCAGAGCACAAGCCGTGCGGCGGGTGCTGAGCGATGTGGACCTGACCGCCCTCGCGGGTACGGTCGTGGGACGGCTGTCCGGTGGTGAGCGCTCCCGGGTCTCGCTGGCCGTGGCCTTTCTGGGCACACCGCGGCTGCTGGTGCTGGACGAGCCCACGGTGGGACTGGACCCGGTGCTGCGTCGTGACCTGTGGGCGTTGTTCGGCCGGCAGGCACGCCACGGCACCACCGTGCTGGTGTCCAGTCACGTGATGGATGAAGCGGATCGTTGCGACCGGTTGCTGCTGCTGCGTGAGGGCAGACTGCTCGCCGCCGGAGACCGCGGCGAGTTGCTGGCCCGAACCGGGACCGTCCGTGCCGAGGATGCCTTCCTCCGTCTGGTCGAGGCGCCGCACTCGCTGGAGGCGGGATGACTGTCCCGGCCGGGCGGGAGGCGAGGACGGTGTTCGCGACCGCCCGCAGAGTGCTCGGTCAACTCGCCCACGACCTGGGCACTGTCGCCCTGATCCTGGCGTTGCCGTGTGTACTGCTCATCCTGCTGCGGTGGGTGTTCCACGGGGTGCCGGGCTCGTTCGCCAGGGCGGGGCCCCAGCTGTTCGGGGTGTTCCCGCTGATCGTGATGTACCTGGTCGCCTCGGTGGCCACCCTGCGAGAACGGGTCAACGGAACGCTGGACCGCCTGTTGTGCCTGCCGATGCGCAGACTCGACCTGCTGCTGGGCTACGTCGTGGCCTTCGGCGTGCTCGCCGTGGCCCAGGCCGGGATAGCCACCGGTCTCGCGGTCGGTGTGCTGGGGATGCGTGTGGCAGGCCCGGTGTGGTTGCTGCTCCTCGCCGCGGCGCTGGACGCTCTGCTGGGTCTCGCGCTGGGCCTGCTCACCAGCGCCTTCGCCCGCACCGAGTTCCAGGCGGTGCAGTACCTCCCGGCGGTCATCCTGCCGCAGTTCCTGTTGTGTGGCCTGTTCGTGCCACCCGAGGCGATGGACGGCACACTGCGGCTGCTCGCCGACACGATGCCGATGACCTACGCCGTCCAGGCGACCAGCCGCATCGCCACCGAACCCGGCATCACCTCGGCTTTGCTGGCCGACCTCGCCGCGGTCACCGCGTTCCTGCTCGCCTGCTTGATCCTGGGTGCCTTCACCTTGCGCCGCCGCACCCCATGACGATCGGATGAGGCAGTCAGCCAACCTGGTCCCACCACCAGGCGATGTCGGGGTAGGGCGGCGGCGTGAGATCGTCCGGGTCCCACACGGTGGGATCGGCGACCATCGACACGCTGGGCAAGGTGATGCTGGTGCCCTCGTTCCCGGCCACAGCGGGTAGTTCGAGGTAGCGGAGGCTGGTGCTGGTCCAGTGGATGGTGGCGGGAAGCCACTGGGGAAGCTGCACGGCGTAGCGGACGACATGGGGCCGGGGATCGGCCAGCAGACGCCGCTGTAGACGCAACATCAGGGACACCGTGCGCTCGTGCAGTTCCCAGTATGTACCCAGTGCCTCCGCGCGGCCGATGCCGTGTTCACGTGCGAGAACGGTGAGGATGTTCAGTTCGGCCTGCGCCGCCGGGGCCTCCTTGGCCAGACTGACCAGGTCGTTGAATAGCGCGCACGGATAGAGAACCGCCTGGGTGAACGCGTGGACGACAGGGTCGAGGTGTTCCTCGACTGTCAGCGTGTAGCCCGCTCCGCCGGATGCGACGCCCCAGGCGGCGGACTCCAAGGCCGCCTTCTGCCAGCGCATGCGCAGGTACTCGCCGAGGGAGGGCGGGGCCGTCCGGCGTTGCAGGCTTCTCTTCCACAGGTCACCGATCAGCCAGTTCGTGAAGCTCCGCTGAAATCCCGCGAGTCCGTCGGAAGGCAGACAATTCTTCATCAAACGGGACAGGTCGCGAAAACTGGCGATCCAGCGGTCCTCGGGGTCGGGAACCGTGGACGGGGTGGAGAGGACTCGGAGTACCTCAGCGGTGTGGACAGTCTGTTCCGTCGGCTCGGTGTCCAACCCGTCAAGCCAGTCGTCCCACAGTACTGCCCAATACCAGGCGCAGGCCCACGCCTTGGCGAACTCGGGCGAGCTGAAGGGCGTCGATGTCGCGGCGACCAGACCGAGGTTCATCCGGGCGTAGGGGGATTCGGCGGTGATCAGACCGTGCTGGATTGCCCACCCGCACGCGTGGCGGTCGAGTGCTGCCGCTCCGATCGGATGGGTCTTGAGAGGTACCGGGCAGAAGACGCGGACAGCATCCGTCACCGGAAGCCCGGTGAAGTGCGCGAAAGACGCGGTCGTGGTGGGCTTCACGAACAACTTCTCCTTCTGCTTGATGGGCGTGAACGATTCTCATTCCCGCATGTCCGCCTGTCCCTGGATGTCTCAGCTCGCGTGGCCGGTTCCACGACCGTCCCCCGGTGGCCGATCGAGCTGGTCCCACCACGAGGCGACGGTCGGGATGTCGACGGGAGCGGTGTTGCCATCGCTGGGCTGGTCCACCTGCGTGATGGTGAGGACAACCCCTGGAGGCGAGTAGCGGCGAGCTGCCGCAGTGGCGTAGGCCAAGTTTCCGCTGATGAAGCAGTCGAGTCCGGACAGGTAACGGCGTAGGTCCTCCCCCGCTGAGGCCAGGAGCTGTGCACGCAGACGCAGGTAGAGGGTCATGAAGCTGTCGCGGAGGGCGACGCCTTCGGTCACAACCTGGTCGCGGGAGTAGTTGGGGCGTTCGCGGCGGATCGCGTCGAACAGGTTCGGCTTCCTGACCGGTTGGAGAAGCTCCTTGAGACAGGAGTAGCGGTCGTTGTCCAGAGCAGCGGCCAGCATGCCCACCTCAGCGGCCGCTCGGACTGCGGGGTGGGCCCATTCCTGTTCGCTGAGTTCGATGCCTTCCACCGCGTCGAGGTAAGAGGGCGCAGCGGTGCCCCCGGCACAGGTGAGACGCGAGGCAAGGTACTCGTTGAGTGACAGGGGAGCGTCCCGGGCGCGAAGAGCGACCTCCCACATCATGCCGCAAAGCCAGTGGCTCTGGCCAGCGATGAAACGCTCCCACTGAACAGGGGTGAGATGTTCCTGTATTCGCAGTAACGCGTCCTGCTGAGCGAGATCCATGGAGGTGGTGGAGTTCGGCCAGGAGTTCGGCGCACGCATGGTGCGTTCCCACCGTCCCAGAACTTCGATGGTGTCGGCGATCGGTCGCGTCGATTCGATGTAGTCGTTGGCTCCAAAGGCCCAGGCGTTGTAGCAGGCGAAGGCCTCCGCAACTGCGCCTGTGGCATGCGGAAGGAGGAAAGCGGTCATGGCCGCGCCGGTCTGAGCCCACATCGCGGTGCGGTGGGGGTCGCCGGCGGCGAGATCGAAGCGTGTCGCCCAGGCGAGTGTCTTTTCCTGGAGGAGATCCGCCTCGGGACTTACCTCTGCGACGAGTGGGCAGTAGAAGGAGAGAAGTGCCTCGGGAACGGTCTGAGGCTCAGCGGTGTCGAAGTGGGGCATGGCGCTTCCTCACGCATGTTGATCGCATCGGTAGCCGTCGGTGTCACAGGTGACTCGGGTATGCCCCTCGGCCGCCTTCCTTACTGTCATCCAGTTCCTCTAGTGGTTTCGTTGGATGATCATGTGGGCGAGCGTGGCGAGTTGGGCGGCGGGATGGTCTGCGAGGTCGGCGGCGGTGAGGTGGTGTAGTGCGGTGGTGAGGTGGTGGTCCGCTTGGCGGGTGGCCCAGTCACGTCCGCCCGCGGCTTCGATCAGGGTGGCGGCGTGTTGTAGTTGGTGTTCGGTGAGGGGGGCGTTCTGGTGGTAGAGGCTGGCGAGTTCCTGGCTGGCGGGGCATGGGGTGGTGAGGGCGGCGACGACGGGCAGGGATTTCTTGTGGGCACGGAGGTCGGAGAGGTGGGGTTTTCCGGTGTGGGCGGGGTCGCCCCAGATGCCCATGAGGTCGTCGACGAGTTGGAAGGCGATGCCCAGGTGGTGCCCGAAGCTACGGAGGTGGTCTGTCTGTGTGGGGTTCGCGCCACCGGCTAGTGCGCCGAGGGCGCAGGCGCAGGCGATGAGTGTGCTGGTTTTGGCCTGTGCCATGGCTTGGCATTGCGCCAGGGTGACTTCGGTGCGGTGTTCGAAGGCGGTGTCGGTGTATTCGCCGTCGATCAGTTGCTGCACTGCCTCTTCGAGGAACGCCAGTCCTTGGGTGCTCAGTGGGGCGGGGGCGGTGGACAGGATGTGGATGGAAAGGAAGAACAAGGCGTCGCCGGCCAGGATCGCGGCGGGGACGCCGAATGCCGACCAGGCGGTGGGTCGGTGCCGGCGGGTGGCGTCGCGGTCGATGATGTCGTCGTGGAGCAGGGAGGCGTTGTGGACCAGTTCCACTGCGACCGCTGCAGGTAGTCCGCAGGCAGCGGTGCCGCCGACGGCTTGCGTGGCCAGCAGCGCCAGCGCGGGCCGGACCGCTTTGCCGGAGTCGGTGGTGATCGAGCGGCCGTGTTCGTCCCACCATCCGAAGTGGTATCCGGCCACTCTCCGGACCGAGTCCGGCAGTCGGTTGACGGCCGCGCGCAGCGCGGGATCGACCACCGTGCGGACGTGGCCGAGGATCTGTTGCGCTGCCAAGGGCGACGAGGGGCTGGTTTCCCTCGGTGGTGACGGGTGCACAGTGTGCGGCGGCTGGCTCATGGATTTGGTTCCTCACCGGGGACGAGCGTCGTGTCCAGCGCGTTCAGGGGCTTTGTACGAGCTTGCGGGTTTCGGCGTAGGTGAGGCTTGTTCGAGGAGCGTTTCGACGACTGTGCCTTTGACGAAGATCAGATATCCATACCGTCCATCCGGGCGATCGTGGGAAGGTCGGGCCCGGTTGTCGTTGGCACCATGACCGCCGCCGGTCGCAGGCGCCGATGTTGTTCAGCGCGCCTCCCAGCACATCCCACCGGTGAGCGCACCGGCGCCGACGGCCGCGACCACGTGGCGATTGATCTGGCCGTGCAGAGCGCGGGCTTTGGCCACACCGGGGCGGCCGGTCAGGATCTTGCGCACACAGGCCAGGTGACCCATGCCGAGCACCAACACATCCCAGGGGTGCTCGAAGACCCGGTGCAGGGCCGGGGTCACCTCCACCACGGCGAGGTTCGACCCAAGATGCGCACCGGTGATCCCGGCTTATACGACCACGAACTTCCGGCTCTCCCCGGCCCCGGTAGGGTCCAGGCGCCGCCCGTCGACCGGGCAGGTGATCGCGTCCCACAGTCTCGCCGCGGACTCCGTGGCGGCGATCAGCTTCTCACCACGGCCGGTAGCGCGAAGTGCTGGGGCTCGCGGTCCGCGGCAACCACGGGCAGCCGCCTCGGCATGTACCGCTGGCGACGCCCCATGCGCGGCGAACACCGCCACCGCACCGCATCCTCCACGATCTCCACCGCCCGCGCTGTACACCTCGTCTTGCCAGGGCATGGTTGTGACACTCCTTCCCGCCGATCCAGAACATCAACCACGGCTGAACAGAGTCGGGACCTGTCGATGACTGACGGGCACGACCGCCTTACTCGCGGCAACTATCTACATTGAGTCTGAACCGTCTCGCGGATCTCCGCAATCACCCGATGAATGCATACCTACAGCAACATCGGGCGGGCCTTGACCAACTCCCCGCCGAGAGCCACCAAAGCATCCAAATAGCGCACCGGGACGCTGGACCCTCACCCGACCTGGTGCGCGTGACGACTACACTCCGCGACATCAGACGTCCAGTTTTCCGCCATTTGCCGGACTGTGCACCTCATGTTCTGAGCTGACAAACTCGGACGCTGTCCAAATGTACCCATCTGGTCCATCATCGACCCACCAGGGGATAGTGGATCATCGACTACGGGTCGGCGGTCCTCGCTTTCTGGGGCTGGTCTGGTTGCGGTCCTCAGTCGCCGGCCTGGCAGGGGAGCCGAGGTCCGCCGGAACTCCACAATCAGGTCCTGCTCGACGACGCCAGCGAGAAGGTCGTCTCTGTTCAGTCAATTTCTGCACGGCAATCCGTTCCGTCGGCTTTGCTGAACGAATGACCGTCAAACCAGACCCGACGAGAAGGAAGCCCTCGCCGCCTCGCCGTGACCCGCGATGGGCGGTCGTCATGGCCGCTCCCCCCGGTTCCACGTAGGCGCGGAGCAATACTCCGCGCTCAGCATGCTGCGGCGGACGCGGGTAAGAGCGTTCCAACCAGCGGGTTCGGGGTTCAAATCACTGGTGGCCGTGTGTCAGGGCTGCAAGTCAGCACAGTCGTCTATCTCCTGATCAGGACGCTTCTTGATCTACGTCGATGGGGTAGCGGTGGCTGTTGATGCGGAGAAAGTTGGTGGCCAGCTGTTCCCTACGGGCTGGTTTCCGGAGTTCAGGGCTGCCACTGCTAGCTCGAGCAGTTTGGGAGACACCATTGACTCATTCAGATGATCTTCGCCGTGGACATCACGTCATGCGCCGCCGTCAACACCGCCCTCATCTCCATGTGCTGCCGGTCAGGCCTGACCAGGCGCGCCGGAGCCCCGGCGCGGCCGTGCCAGCTGGAGGCGGTCCCGACGTTGCCGCGCACGAGGCGAACAGGCTGGTGGTCGAGCGGCGACCGCGCAGCGGCACACCCGGTCCTCGGCCACTGCCCCGTCCAACAACAACGACGTACCACAGGCGGCGGACAGGCCTGGGAGCGCTCGGGCCGAAGCGGCTGACGAAGTCTTCTCTACACCGCCGAGCAGGCGCCCGCGTTGTTGCAGGTGCGGCCCTCGTGGTTCCGGCGCAAAGCCGCGGCACGAGCGGTGCCGTGCCGGTTCGTCGGGAAGCACTTGCGGTTCTCCCGCGCCGATTGCGAGACCATCGCCGAGGGCGACGCTCCATCAATTCGAAACTCTTCCTGAACAACTCTATCGCGACCGACTTGAACCTTGTCGCGGATCACGAGTTCCTTTGCAACACCGCTTGACATTTGACGAATACGGAGCGTCCACGTGTCCGTCAAACACAAACACACCAAGGGGTTCATTGAGCCTATTTCATCCTGGTGCGGATGTGTTGGTAGCCCTGGACAGCACATCACGGTCCAGCACGGCAGTCTCTGACGGCTGGACCATTGTCCGGTGTCCAGCGGACGTTGATACGGACCAACGTCGCTAGCGGTTCACCCGTAGCCGCTTTGTGTCACCACCACGTTCAGCGCCCGGCTGGACGTCACCGCGTTGGAGGCTGACTTCTTCGGGGCGTAGGCGCTGGTGACCAGTGCCGGTTCGAGGAAGTCCCTGAGCTGACCCAGCTGCCCTGCGCCACTACACCCCACCCGGCGAGATCCTCCGCGGAGGGAGAGCCTCGTGCAGTCCAGCCCGGTCTCGGGCTTCGAGTCCTCAGCGTTCTCCACGCCGGACATCATGTCGGTCATCAGGTGCACTTCCGTGATCGGGAGTTACACCGGCCTTGATCTTCGAACAGTCCCCCGCCCCACACCCACAGGAACGAGAGCAGTTGTCCGGCACATAGATGGCACGCTGAGCGGTTGACGGCGTGAGCACCTTCACCGATTTGTCATACGCCCAGGTGAGCTCAACGTATGGGATTCGTGGTTGAGGTGGGATGGTCGGATAGTTGATTGGCTCGAGCTTCGGAGTGATGGAGGCCGTGGATGTGGGTGCGGTGATTTACGGAGCAGTTCGACGTCAACGAGGAGACCAGTCTCATCCTGACCATCCGTCCTCCACTCCGCGGGGTATGGGTGGACGCCACCCTCGCCGCGGCGATCGTGTGCGGTCTGCTCACCCTGGTGCTGTCCAACCTTGGCGGACTCCTGCCTGGCTCCTGCTCGGTTGCTGCCAGCTCCGCCCCACTGGGAACGTACTCACCCTCGCCTGGATACCCGTCCCGGACACCGCGGCGAATCAGCCGGGTGGCACCGGGCATGTACTGCTCGACAAGGGAGTGATTTCGCCGTGACGTCCGAACCTCGTTACGCGGCTGCCTACAACGACAGTAATGTGTTGTTCCGCGTACTTCGCCATGTGGGGTGGGGAGATCTGGTCAACGTCGGATACTTCACCCTGCCCACCCTGCCGATCGCTGTGACCGGTCTGGGCTGGTTTCAACGTCGGTTGCTGCGACGGTCACTGTCGCTGTTGGACGTGCACCAGGGACAGCGTGTGCTCGACGCCGGATGCGGCCGAGGTCTTGGCACCGCGTGGCTGGCACGGCGGGGCTGTGAGGTGCTGGGGGTGGACGTCGAGCCCGACCAGGTCCAGCAGGCGCGGCACCGCTTTGGCGACCAGCTCAACGCCCGGTTCGCGGTCGCCGACGTCACCGCCCTGCCTGCTCGAGTAGCCGACGTCGCGCTGGCCGACGAATCCTTCGACCGCGTCCACTGCCTGGAGGCTGCTTTCCACTTCGGACCGGAAGGTCGGCGCGCCTTCCTGACCGAAGCCTTCCGGCTGCTACGCCCCGGTGGCCGCCTGGTCCTCGTCGACTTCACCTGGCCCGAGCCCGACCCCGGCACGATCAACGGCCTCGATCCCCACCGGCTGGTACGCGACACCTGGCGTTTCGAAGAGCTCGAGCCACTGGACCGTTACCTCGACAACGCCGTTCGAACCGGCTTCATCGTCCACGCGGTGCACGACTGGACACGTCCCGTCGTCCGCCGCCCCCTCCAACACGCCACCCTGGTGACGCACATTGTCTCCACCGCCGTTGGCCGCACGATGCTCCGTCTCCGCTGGCCAGGGCTACGGGAGCTGAACCGCCAGGACTGGCGCGCCGTCACTGACCGCATACGCGCCATGCGCGCCGTCGGCGCGAAATGTGGTTATTCCGCCCTCGTACTCGACAAGCCAGCCTGCCCTGAACCCGCCTGAACCCGCCTGGATCGACGAGTTCCGCCTGTCCCCTCGGAAGGCGAGTGGCCACGGGGGTAGCCATTTCGATACCAACTGAGGACGTTTCATCAGCGTCGGCGTCGTCCTTTGCAGGCACATTCCGGAATCGCAAGACCAACGTAATCTCGATGTACCTCGAAATCATTAGGATTTTCTGATGCCCTGTTCGTGAGGCGCGGAGGGCGGATGTGGCAAGCTTCACCACCAGTGTACCCTGCTTGCGACATCCGTGCAGATTCACCATATTGAGGGTCCCTCGATCGGGGAGACGAGGGTGCATGCGTTTACTGACAGTATAGTAGTTTTTCTATTGGGTGACTGTGTCATGTGGAATGTAGTGATCCGTTGACAGCATAAGCCCCGTTGCGTATTACTGATGTGCGCAACTGAAATGAGGTCGCTGCGGCCCCGTTGATGCTTCTGCCGTTTCGTGAACGGTCGATTCCGCTTGCGGCGGATTTCCTACGGTGCCGTGTGGCGTACGAGATGCAGAACATCGGTTCCCATCGGATGACGGAGGTAGCGATGCTCAGAACCACGAAGATCGGACGGCCCGCGAGAGGACGGGCGTGGCACCGGATCAACCGGTTAACCGCTGCGGCGGTGCTCATGGCCGCCGGAGTGCTGCCGTTCTCACTGACCGCGGCGGCCGCCGCACCTGCCGCGAACACTCACGTGGGAAGCGAGGCTTCCGCCACGACGGCGCAGGACGAGCCGAACGTTCTGAAGTGCACTGGTAGGGGAGTGCTCAAGACGACCGACGGGCAGACCATCGGGTTGGCCCCGAAGGTGGTCACCGTGGGCGGTAGCAGCGATCTCACCTGCGTGGACGATGTCGGCAAGTCCTACACCGTACTCATCGAGACCACAGAGCAGGCGATCGAGGCATCCTGCTACTCAGCGGCGCTCGGCGCGGGCGAGGCGATGGTCACCTGGACTGACGCGCAGGGACGACAACAGTCCGGCACGGTCAAAGCCACACCGGATCCCGGCTCCTACACCTCGGGCACGCTTGAAGCGACCAGTGGACCGCACGTGGGTTACGTCGGGAGAGTGTCCGGAAGCCCGGTCGATTTCATCCAGGCCGATGTGTCGATGCAGTGCGTGAGCGCCGCCCTGACGCCGAGTCCCAGCGATGACCTCCACACGTACACCGGAACCGTTGAACTGACCCTGATCAAGATCTGACACGGAGGAGTGCGGGCACGGGCTCGGTCCTGTGCCCCCACCCAGATGCTGGGACAGACCCGCCCCGTGCCGCCTCGGTCCAGCCGTCGTGAACGGCTTCCTGATCATTTCGCCGACAGATCGGAACAGCATGACTCTGCATGTGCCGGACACCGCCGGGGTGACACCCGCGTCGAGAGTGGCCGCCGACTCCGATGCGTTCGCCGAGCAGTGTGAGCGGGCCTGGAGCGAGTATCGCACGTGGTTGTGCGAAGAGTTGGAACGTCGGGTGGGCCTTGTCCAGGGTGAGCCGGGTGAGATCACGCGGCACGCGCTGCTGCCGCCGGGCAAGATGGTGCGGCCGATCCTGCTGCTGGAGTCCGCGGCTGCCGTGGGGGGCCGGCCGGACCAGGCGCTGCCCGCAGCGGTGGGCGTGGAGTACGCGCACGTGGCGAGCCTCGTGCACGACGACATCATCGACCGGGACGAGATCCGGCGAGGACGTCCCAGCGTGCAGCACCGGTACGGCACGGAGAAGGCGATCCTCATCGGTGACATGCTCATCGTCGGCGCGTTCGACTGCTTGTCCTCCTGTGCCGAGCGCGGTATGCCGGACGCCCGGATCGTCGCGGCGTTGCGGCTGATGTGCGAGTTCGAAGAAAAGGCCGGCAAGGGCGTGGTCCTGGAGGTGAACCTGGTCGGAGACGCCTCCTGCGAGGTGTCGACCTATCTGGAGATGATCGAGGCCAAGACCGCGAGCCTGTTCCGGGTCGCCTGCGAAAGCGGCGCCGTCCTCGGGGGCGGCGGCCGCACGGAGGTCGAGTCGCTGGGCAGGTTCGGGACCGAACTGGGTATGGCGTTCCAGATCGTCGACGACCTGCTGCCTTTCGTCAGCACCAGCGCCACGGCGGGCAAGTCGGCGTTGAGCGACCTACGCAACCGTCGGCCCACCCTGCCGGTGTTGCTGGCCTACCGCGCGGCGCGCAGGCGCGAACGGATCCTGGTCGAGAAGGTCCTCGCCGGGGTCGTCCCCCCGATGGTGGCCTACCCGCTGATCCGTGCCGTGTTGCGGCGCACCGGGGCCGTGGACCGGGCGCTGCGGATGGCAGAAGACCACGTGGACACCGCGCGTGCGGCATTGACCGCCTTACCCGACAGCCCGGCCCGCCGCCGCCTCGCCCGGGTGCTCGACCAGGTGACGCACCGTGTCCGATAACCCGACCAACTCGGTCAGCCCGATCGCCAAGGCCCTACTGCTGCCGTTGGCCCCCGTCGACCACAGAGCGCTGGCGCAGGCCGGCGTCAACGACCTGGGGTTGCGGCAGGCGTACCGGTGCTGTCGCGATCTGCTCCTCGCGCACGAGGGTTGGGCGTCGGGATACGCCTTGTGGGCCCTGCCACCGCAGACACGTCCGCACGCGTGGGCGCTGTACGGCTTCGCGCGCCGGACCGACGCGATCATCGACGACGGTGATCCGGCGACCCGCACCGAGGAGTTCCGCACCTGGCGTGCCCAGGTGGAGGGCGACCTGCGCGCGGGCCGGTCCGACCACCCTGTCTGCCGGGCGCTGCTGCACACGCTGCACACCTACGACATCGACCCGGACACCGTCCACGCCTACCTCGATGCGATGTGGACCAGCCTGACCACCACCACCTGGGCCACCTACGCCGACCTGTACCGCTACGTCGAGGCCGTCAACTGCAGTGTCGGGCGGCAGGTGCTGGCCCTGCTCGGGCCACGCGCTCCCGAGGCCACCGAGCGCATGGACGCGTTGAGCGCCGCCATGTACCTCACCGACATCCTGACCGACCTGGGTGAGGACCTCCGCTGGGGGCGGCTCTACCTCCCCGCCGACGAACTCGCGGAGTTCGGGGTGATCCGCCGCGAGCTGGAACGAGGAGAGGTGACACCGGCGATCCGTGAGCTGCTTCGGTTCCAGGTCGACCGCGTGCGCCGGCTGTACAACCGCGGGATGGAGGTCGTCGACATGGTGGAGCCCGCCAGCCGGTTGGCCGTCCGGTGCGGGGCGGCGCTGTTCCGGGAGATGCTGGACGACATCGAACGCCGCGACTTCGACGTGTTCGCGACCCCGCCGCGGGCCGGCTGGCCCCGGATGGTGGAAGCGCTCCTGCGTGCCGGCCTCCCCGCCATGCCCGCCCGACTGCGCAACCGCCGCACAGCTACCGTTCGACAGGCGGCCGAGCGGCGGTGATGAGCAGCAGCACAGGCGGCCGTCACCACCGAACAGGCATCCTCCACCGGGTCGGTGTCGCCGCCGCCCGGCATCGCTGGCTGGTGCTGACCGCATGGTCGGCGTTCGCGTTGCTCGGCCTCGTGCAGCTGCCGCAGCTGCTGGGCCCGCTGGATCCCCCGCCCATCCGGGTCGACAGCTCACAGTCGGCGCGGGCCGAAGCGGCGATGGCCGAGCACTTCCCCGACCTGGGCCGCGAGCAGATGCTGGTCGTGCTCCGCAACGAGCACGAGACCGCCACCGAGCCCGGCTTCGCCCGCACGGCGGTCGCAGTCATGACCGCGCTCCGACAACGCCGCGAGGTCACCGTCGTGGTACCTCTCCCACCAGCGGATCTACCCACCGGTAACATCCCCGCCGCGGCAGCGGGACCGCTGTGGGAGCTGCGCGGGCTCTACCGGGATTCGCACAACAGCTACATCCTCGTCACGGTATCCGGAACGGACGGACAGCGACTGCGCTGGTTCCCCGAGTGGCAGGCCGCGGTCGAACAGGCCATCCGCGACACCTCCGCCGGACACGTCACCGGCTACCTCGTGGGCTACACCGCCGCCGCACACGAACTCCAACAGCTGGCGCTGACCGACGTCTACACCGCCGACGCCATCGCGATGCCCGCGGCCTTCCTCCTGCTACTGCTCGGGCTCGGCTGCCTGGGCGCCGCCGCCGTACCCGCGGTCGTGGCCGGTGTCGCCATCAGTGGCACCCTCTGCGTGCTCGATCTGCTCCCCGCAGTCAACGCCACCCAGCTCATGGTCGTCAGCATGGTGGGCCTGGGCGTCGGCATCGACTACTGCCTGCTCGTCGTCAGCCGCTTCCGCGAGGAACTGGCACGCGGTCTCGGCCGCACCGACGCCCTCGGCCACACCACGGCCACCGCCGGACGCACAGTGGCCTACTCCGGCATCGCAGTCATGCTGGCCACGAGCAGCGCACTCCTGATCGACAACGCCGCTGTCCGCGCCGTGGCCGCCAGCGCGATCACCGTCACCGCCATCTCGGTCGTCGCCGCGCTCACCCTGCTCCCCGCGTTGCTCGCCACCTCCCGCCCCTGGCTGGACCGCGGAACACTGCCGTGGCGGACACGCCCCCACGCCACGGCCACAGCGGGGGAGCAAGGACGCTGGGCTCGCTGGGCACGACATGTGATGCGACGCCCGTGGCGATACGGCACCACTGTCGTCGTGCTGCTCGCGCTCGCCGCAGCCCCCAGCCTCGACCTGCGCCTGAGTCTGGAACTGCCCGAGAAAGCACTCGCCGACACCGCCTTCGGGCGCGGCATGGCCGTACTCACCGACGACAAGGGCGCCGACGGCGGCAACCTCGGCGGTTTCATGCCCATCGTCGTACAGACCCCAGCCCACCGGCCGGTCCCGGACACAACCGCCCTGGTCTCCGCCCTACGCGCGGACCCCCGGATAGCCACCGCCCTCGTGTACGGCACCCGAGCCGACACCACCCTCGTCCTCGCCGTGCCCAAAATCAGCCCCACCACCCCAGAAGCCGCCGCGCTGGTCCGCTACGTGCGTCACACCATCGTCCCTCGTACCACCCCACCCGACATCACCGTGCTGGTCGGTGGACCCCCCGCAGTGGTCGTCGACCTTGCCGAAGAGTCCACCAGCAAGCTCTGGTGGGTCATCGGGTTCGTACTGGCCGTCTCGCTGCTGCTGCTCATGGTGCTGCTGCGCAGCGTGCTGCTGCCCATCAAGGCAATCATCATGAACATCCTGGTCACCGCCGCCACCTACGGCCTGGTCGTGGTCGTCTTCCAAAACGGCATCGGCGACGAACTGTTCGGCACCACCGCGACCGGCACCACCCAGGTCTATCTCCCCATCGCCGTGTTCGTCGTCCTCTTCGGACTGTCTCTCGACTACGAGGTCTTCCTCATCCGACGCATCCAAGAGGAATACGAAATCCACGGCGACACCGAACGGGCCGTCGCCACCGGCCTGCAAACCACCGCCCGACCACTCGCGACGGCCGCCGCTATCATGATCGCCGTCTTCGCCAGCGGCCTCGCCGCGCACCTCCCCGACAGCAAACAACTAGCCTTCGCACTCGCCGTCGCCATCCTCCTCGACGCCACCCTCGTCCGATTCGTTCTCGTCCCTGCCTTCATCAAGATCCTCGGCCGCTGGAACTGGTGGTATCCCCAACCCCTCCGCCGGGCCACTCGGCACCACCGACGCGACATCAACCCCGATGAGACAATCCAGCCAGTCCGGTAAACCACGGCCGGAAGTGGGCGGACGGCAACAACGTGGAGTTGGTGTTCCTGCCGACCTACTCCAGCTGGTTGAACTGGATCGAGGCCGAGTTCGCCGCTCTGCGCTACTTCACGCTCAACGGCACCGACCACTGCGGCTGCGCCGAGCAGAACGCCGCCACCGCCGGCGACGTCCGCTGGCGCAACGCCCGAGCCCGACCCAAGTAGTCGTTTCCTTCACCCCGAGTTACACCGTTCGTTTGACATCAGAAGCCGCGCTGGGGCAATTTAGGGAACAGACCCAGCGTGCGGCGGCGGCTCAAGCTGAGCCGAACGGGGGTCTGAACGGCTGACCGCGATCTGCGACACAGTCCTAACCGGACACGGCCGGTGCACACATAAGTCACGATGACACCGAGAGGTACCGGGGAGCGAACCCCTACGCACGTGTCCGTCGGCACGGTGCCCGCACGATCGCAGCGACCGCGCACATCGCGACCGAGGTCCTAGACGACGGACACATCATCGCCCAGGAGTCGCGCCACGTCGACGCGCTGGGGCCGATGCGTCCACGGGTCCGTTCAAGTCCATTGAGGACCGTTCCGGGATGTTCAACGCGCGGAGTTGCTCCCAATCTGCTCCCACTCCGTGTGGGGTGCCAGAACTCTGCGCTCGCCCGTGAGCTGCGGTGATCGGGTTCTGGTGTTCCGGCGGCATGATCGTGGGCGTGGCTCTGCGACTGCTCTGTCTCGTCTTTGTTCAGCTGGGTGGTTGGTTGGTTCTGCTCGGCCGGTCGTCGGCGGCGAAGGATGTGGAGTTGCTGGTGGTGCGGGATGAGGTCGCGGTGTTGCGCCGGACTCACGGTCGTCCGCGTCTGGATCGGGCTGATCGTGCGGTGCTGGTCGCATTGGTGCGGCGGTTGCCTGTCTGGTTGGGGGAGCACCGATTGGTGACTCCAGGCACGGTGTTGCGGTGGCATCGGCGCTTCGTCGCAAAGAAGTGGACCCACCCGAACCGGACTGGGCGGCCGCAGGTCGATGAGACGCTCAGCACCGCCACCAACCCTGACGGGCGCTGGACCACCCAGTAGGCTCGCAACCTCTTGATAAACCTCGGCGATACGGCCAGTGACTTCCGATTCATGGTTCGTGACAGGGCCGGCCAGTTCACGGCGTCGTTCGATTCCGTTCTCGCTGACGCCGGGATCGACGTCGTGAAGATCCCGCCAGGGTGTCCCGCGGCCAACTGCCACGCGGAACGGTTTGTCGGCACCGTCAGACGCGAGCTCACCGACCGACTGCTCATCAACGAGCATCACCTCAAGTCAGTGCTGAACCGCTACGTGTCCCCACTACAACCACCGGCGGCCACATGAAGCGCGACACCACACCCCACCGCGACCCGATCGCCCGATCGCAGTGCCCGGCCGTAGCGGTCCGTACGTCGCCGCCAAGTACTCGGTGGCTTGATCAACGAGTATGAACCTGCGGCAGCCTAATAGACCAGGTCAGACGCACCGGACCGTGTTTTGGTACCCCGCAGGGCTCGGCTGGAACCGCTGATCCCGGTATGCCTGGGCGGTACGACCTGGACACCATCGCCGCCGACAACGCCGTGCGGAGGAACACCGGCAACGTCACCACAGACTCGCTGTGGGGCGCGGTGTCGGCCCCTGGAGGGTTCCGCCTCGACAACAGCCGCTCCGACCGCGACTACATGTACGCGCCTCGGCCGGTGAGGCGAAGCGGAACACCGGATCCCCCGACGGCAGCGCAATATGGGTGTTCGAACGAAAGTAGCCGTCCTCTCGCGACATGAGCGACACTGGCACCCTCGTATTGGTGTACCTGGTCGTTGCCAGGCACCTGGCGCGGAAGCGGCCCAGCTGCCGGCGGGTGGCCGGGCACGCAGTGCGTCCGGCCACCCGAGAACAGGACTCGTCAGCCCTTCTTCACGATGCCGGGCATCGCCTTCTCAGCCAACCGGATGTCGGTGAACACGTCCATGCAGTCACCGTCGTTGAAGTTGCCGCCAGCGCTGAGGATGCCCTTCGCGACGATCTTCCCGCCGCTGACCGTGTAGGCCGGGCCGCCGGAGTCGCCACGCGCGGTGCAGGTGCCGCCCTTCTTGCCCAGGGTCACGTTGCGCGCCATCTCGCCGTCGACGTACCGGATGTTGGTCTTGGCGTCCCAGACCTTCCAGCCGCACAACTCGCCCTTGGTGGTTCCGCCCGTGCAGTACTTGTCGCCCTTCTTCGGCGCCCTGCTGGCGACTCCCTTGACCTTCCGGTAGGAGCTCGAGTTCGGCCCGCCGACGTACATCTTGCCCGCGGTCTTCCAGCTGCCGTTCATCTTCACCAGCGCGAGGTCACCGCTGTAGTACGACACACCGCTCATCTTGGTCGAGCCGGTGGTGTTGTTCCAGTTGTCCTTGACGACCTTGCCCACCTTCTGCGTGCCGTAGCGCGGCATCCGCACGTCGCTGTTGGCACTCGTGCAGTGCCCGGCGGTGAGGAAGTAGCTCTCGCCCTCGTGCGTCCAGGAGAACCCGACCGTGCAGGTGCCCGCGTTGGTGTTGGTGGTGGAACCGCCGAAGAACGGGTTGGCGTCGTTGTCCCGGCTGACCTGCTTCTGCACGAAGGTGTTCGGAGCGAGGTGCACCGCGACCTTTTCAGCGCCGTACTTGCTCGCCAGCGCCGTACGGGTCTCCTCGGTGAGCGCCGAGGCACGCACCACCACGCGGTTGCGCTCGGCGTCCACGGACGCGGCGTACAGGTTCTGCACACCGGGCACGTCGGACTCCAGCACCGCGTCCTTCACGGCGTCGAGGTCGGCCAGGCTGTACTTGGCCTTCGGCGTGCTCGGGTAGAAGATCCTCGGGATGACGACAGCCTGCGCGGCCTCCGGCTCGGCCGCCGCGGTCTCGGACGCCGGTTCCTCGGTCTTGCCGGTCTCGAGGCCGTCCTGGTTCGCGTCGTCGTTCCCGTTGTCCGCAGTGGACGGATCGACGCCGATGCTGCCTGCCGCATAGGCGGTCTTCGTCGAGTCGGCGCCGGTGCGCACGCCCGCGACGATCCGGCCGGTGGTCCGGTCGACGTAAGGAGGCGCGAGGTCCGCCGGGTCCGCCTCGGCGCGCGCCTCCGCCGCCTCCAGGGCCTGCGCGACGTCGTCGGCGAGCTGGTCCGGCAGCGCGGGGGCCGCGGTGAACACCTCGACCGCCGTGGCGGTGGCCGGCCGGTCGCCGGTCACGTCGGTGCTCGCCACAGCCGACTGCCCAGCAGTGAGCACCGCCGCCGCCAGGGAAGCGACGGCGATCACGCGGGTCAGGATTCGACGCTTGTGTCTGTTCAAAGAAAACCCCCATGCAACGAACGACCACGGCGGACGGCCGTGGCCTACAGGGGAGGAAACGCGGACGAGGCGAGACCGGGTTGTCACGTCTGGCCAGCCAGACGCTGTGCTGATGATCACAGCCGAGGACGTGGAACAGCTTGCGCGCTGCGGCGCGACCGATAGCCGTCTTGGGTAGGGGCACATCGTCTCCGGCAGCCACAACCATCAGGGCTTCGTGGAGCCGCTGAAGGGGCTGCCAGCGCCGAACCTGACGTCTGAAGCGGAGGTTCAGGCTGCTGCGGACTCGTTGCCAGATGTGACGGCGGTCATCAAGGAAGGCGATCCGGAGAAGCTGTCGGGGCTCTACGGAGAACTTGGGATCGAGTTGAAGTACGACAAAGCAAAAGAGGTCGTCTATGCGACGACCTCTCCGCCTGTACTTAGCGATTGTGTCCGAGGGGAGATTTGAGTTCCCATACGTAGCAAGCTTGCGCAGTTCGCGCGTTGCACTATTGGATAGCTCGAAACCATTATGGAGGGCCAGTCGGCGTATTTCAATCTTTGGTCATTTGCGATGTCGGCTATCTGTGGAACACTGCTGACCAACGAAGGTGACCCTCGGCTTCAGCGCACTCCACCACAGCCCGGTGGCCCGCTCACAGAATCAGGCTGTAGCGTCGTTCATCGTTGGCGAGTAATCGGCGGCTTGATCAACGAGTACGAATCTGCGGCGGCCTGAGGCGCAGGTCGGACCACCAGGCATAGTTTGGCCCCACACGTCCGCATACTCGGGCAACGTCTGGTGACGGGCGCGAACTCGGTGACTTCGGCGATGTACTCACGGCGGAGCTGCCGCGCGTCGGGATCAAGATGTACATACGCGCCTGGGACACTGGCCCCCCGACCACCCGCGAGACCAGGAGTGCACCGTGCAGCAGGGAACCGTCCGCTGGTACGACCTCGAGCGCGGCTTCGGCTTCCTCGCCCCGGATGACGGCAGCGCCGACATCTTCGTGCACGTCTCGCAGGTGCAGGGCGAGGGCGCGGCCCGGGCGCTGCGCGAGGGCCAGACGGTGGAGTTCGAGACCGGTGAGGGACCCCGCGGTCCGCAGGCACTGCACGTCGCCGTCACCGGGGACGCCGCGCCTGACGCGACCCTGGGCGTGCTCGCCACAGTCTCCTGGTACGAGCCGGCCAAGGGCTACGGGTTCGCCGCGCCGGACGGCGGGGGTGCGGAGGTGTTCGTGCACTCCTCCGCCATCGTCACCGGGGGCGTCCTCGCAGCCGGGCAGCGGGTGGCCTTCGTCGTCACCGCGGGGGAGAAGGGGCCGCAGGCCCAGCACCTGGTGCCGCTGAGCTTCGACGCCGGTGTCCGCCGAGCCCCTCTGGTCGCGCCCGGCGACGGCGCCGACGGCTCCGTCCTGTGGTTCGACGAGGAGAAGTCGTTCGGCTTCGTGGCCGCCGACGACGGGGCGGGTGACGTCTTCCTGCACGTGCGCGCCCTGGCTGACGAGGTGTACCTGCCGGCCGAGGGCGACCGGGTCTCGTTCACCACGGTCACCGTGGACCAGGGTCGTCAGGCGCGCGAGGTGCGGTTCGTGACCACCGGCGAGCCGGTGGAGGCCGCCGCGACCCCCAACCAGGCCCGTACGGTCACCCGGCCCGCAGCCCGCGCCGGCGACGGCACGGTGGCCCGCTACGACGCCGACCGCGGCTTCGGTTTCATCACCCCCGACGCCGGTGGGCCCGACCTCTTCGTGCACGTCTCGGTGGTCTCGGGCGAGCCTCTGGTGGCTGGCGAGCGGGTGCGCTTCCGCATCCGGCAGAGCGACCGGGGTCCGCAGGCCGATGCCGTCGAGCGCGCCTGACCGTCCGGGACGGTCCTACGACGCCTCGAAGCGGGCGACGTAGCGGCGCTGCCGCGGCGTCTCGACCGCCCGGCGGTCCATAGCGCGCCCGCGTACGTGACCGCCTCGGCGGCCTGCACCCCGTTCAGGACGGCCAGGCACGCCAGCGCGGTGCCGGTGCGACCGTGACCCCACCGCAGGCGAGCTCGACCCGCTCGTCGCGCGCGGCTCCACGCCTCCCACAGCGCGTCCGCGGCGGGTCGGTTCATGAGCCAGTCTGCTGGGGGCTTGCCGGGTGTAGGAGCTGCCGACCTTGTTCCTGGTGGATTCCCAGGCAGTGCCGGTCCAGGTGATGGACGCGGGTCAGCGGCCGGGGCGTCCGCTCCGTGAGGCCTGCTTTCCGGGCCGTGATGGTGGCCAAGCGCTCCCGGCCTAGCATGACGGCCAGATCTGGCATCGTTGCGTCGCCTCAGAGTCGAGCGCGACACCGCGGCGGGACGCCACCACCGTGGCAGCTAGGGCGACCAGTCTGCGCGGGGACTCGAGGAACAGGCTGGAGTCCGGCGCATCGTCCACAACGGACAGTGACTGGCTGGCGTTGTGGCATTCGGGCGATGTTCATCTGAACAGCTGACGTGGCTCCGTGCTCGATGGTAAAGACAGTCGATCATGAGCGCGGGTGAGCTGGAGGAAGCCGTCGTCGACGGGCCGTCGTGGTCCGAGAGAGGACTCGGCCTGAAGTCTGGCCGGTATCCGCTGGCAAGGGAACCCACACCAGTGGATACGGATTGCTCAGAACGAGACGAGTGTTCCGAGCTATGCGGAACGTGACGCCAACCCTTGGTGGATGCGCGTCGCCGTCGTCGTCGAAAGCATGGGGCGTCGATGTAGTTGACACACTCATCTGGAGCGGGGAAGTACGGCCGGTCGAGGTCAATGGCGACTCGTTGAGGGTCCTCGAAGGCGAGATCATCAACGGACGTCATGCGGCAGTCCGCCATCGCGACTATGTCGCACTACGGAAAGCCGCAGAGGGTGCCGAGCCGACGGAGCAGTAAGCCTCTTGAAGCGTCGTTCGGCGACGTTACGGCCGCGCGGTGACGACATCCCGCTATGGCGGCTGCTGAGTCAAATGATCCACGATGCTGCCCCGCGGTCCTGTTGCCCGTGACTTGTTGGTGAGCGAGCAGTAACGAGTGTTCGTGCGGGCGCGATCAGGTGGCCGTGGTTGACATCAGCGTGGACTTCGGTCTGTACGGCGAGGATAGCGACGGCATCCGCCGAACGAGGCGGTACCGCAAGCGCTACGAGGTCAAGCCTAGGGTGCTCGCCGTGCGTGCGTTGCGCAGCCTTGGGTTCGGCGACGTGTGTGTGAATGAGCCGCACGACTGGATCAACCAGGGTCGGATGGTCAGCGGCGGGCTATGGGTGTCGGCCGTGTTGGGGTTGGGTGTGCTTGCCGTCGCGGAGCTGGGCTTCTCCGTGCTTGCGGCGGCCGGGGCGGTGCTAGCGGTCGTGTTCGCACCGCTCGTGCTGCTCATGCTCAACGTGATCACACCGAGGACGAACCGCTACATCGTCGTGTGCGCCTGGTGGGTCACTTTGGGGTGGCTGTTGTTCACCAACAGCGCGTTGATCATGCTGACGCATCTGCTCCCGTTGGCGTTGGCGGTGTTGGGGCGGTGGGTGCTGCGCGCTGGGTTGCTGGCCCGGCGGATGCCGCTGTTCTTGCCCGCCGCGCTGGTGATCGTGCTGGCGCCGATGTTCACCGAGGATCCGTGGAAGTTCGTTGCGTCGGCGGGCTGGCGGCTGGCGGCGCTTGCAGTGCTCGCTGTCGGGCCGTTGCTCTTCCTGGTGCTGCGCCGGCTGCGGAACGTGCGGTTGGAGCAAGTGATGGAGCAGGCCGGTTCGGCGGTGAGTGGCGATGTCGACAAGTCGGTCCGGATGGGAGCGACGATGCTGCGCAACAGGTGCATCGCTCGTGAGCATTGGCCAAGGCCAAAGGAGCTGAACCGTTTCCTCAAGCTTGCACACCAGAAGCCCGACGTCGGCAGGTTGTGCGAGCTGGCTGCGAGAGAATTCCCGCGCCGGGTGAGAGGCAGGCTGATCAGCCTGCTCATCGGTACGTCGGCGGCGACCTACGCCGTGATCTACCTGCTGACCGTCGTTGCCATGCCGTCGAGTCTGGCCGAGGCATGGTCGGGCACACCCACAACGTATGTGGATCTTGACGTCGTATGGCGTGGGCTCGACGTGATGTTGCCGGTGTGGCCGTATGCCGGCGTGGCTTCGCTGTTCTCGATCATCGCCGCGGCTGGGCTCCTGGCGGCAGCGCTGACCGACGACGTCTACACCAATGCCGTTGTCGATGTCGTGTACGGCCACCTGGCGCGACTGCTGATCGTGGTGGGGGTGCCATTCCTCGCTGACATCCCCGATCGGAAGTGACCAGTTCGACACCTGTCACATCGAGCCATTTTCATCCTGGTCTGGATGCGTTGGCAGGTAAGGGTTTGCGGTCGTGACAGGTTGGCGCGCTCTCGGCGTGTCGACCCGCAGGCATGGCGAAGCCCCTGGTAGCAGAGCTATCGACCAAGATCGTTCCGCGTCACCCAGGGGCTTCATGTGTTGTTCTGTCGTGCCGCGCTGCCGTTGTCACATCGCACCCTGAGGTTCGTGTCCGGCTTGATCCGCACGCACCGCCGGGAGCTGGGATCGAGGTGGCGCAGGCTCGATGCCGGGCAGCAAGCCCTGCTGGTGCTGGTCC
>NZ_QLTT01000004.1 GCF_003269295.1 Lentzea atacamensis
GGGAAACACCCGGTCCCATTCCGAACCCGGTAGTTAAGCCCTTCTGCGCCGATGGTACTGCACTGGTTACGGTGTGGGAGAGTAGGTCGCCGCCGAACTTCTTCCCTGAAGGGGCTTGTGATTGCGGGGCACAACTACAGTGCTCGCTCACAAGCCCCTTTCAGCGTGTCCATAGGAGGATTTGGTGTCTAGGTTCGGGGATCGTCCCGGCGACCGTCAGCGTGGCCAGGGAGACCGACCGCGCCGTTCCGAGGGTGGCCGCTCAGCAGGCGATCGGAAGTTCAGCAACAACAGCAGCTCCCAGCGTGGGGAAGGCTCCGGCGACCGCACCAACCGCGGAGACCGTCGAGACGACCGCGCCGGCTACCAGCGCAACGACCGAAGCGACAGCACCGGCTACCGCAAGAGCGAGTCCGGCGACCGTGGCGGCTACCGCTCGGGCGGCGGCGACCGCGGCGGTTTCCGCAGCGAGCGCTCGGGCGAGCGCGGCGGCTACCAGCGCAGCGAGGGTTCCGGCGGCTACCGCTCCGACCGCGGTGGTGACCGCCCGGGCTTCCGCAAGGACGACTCCGGCGACCGTGGCGGTTATCGCAAGAGCGACTCGGGTGACCGTGGTGGCTACCGGAAGAGCGATTCCGGTGACCGCGGTGGCTACCGGAAGACTGACTCGGGCGACCGTGGTGGCTTCCGCCGTGACGACTCCGGCGACCGCGGCGGTTACCGGAAGAGCGAGTCTGGCGATCGCGGTGGCTTCCGCAAGACCGACTCGGGTGACCGCGGTGGCTTCCGGAAGAGCGAGTCCGGCGATCGCGGTGGCTACCGGAAGAGCGACTCGGGCGATCGCGGTGGCTTCCGCAAGAGTGACTCCAGCGACCGTGGTGGCTACCGGAAGAGCGAGTCCGGCGACCGTGGTGGCTTCCGCAAGACCGACTCGGGCGACCGCGGCGGTTACCGCAAGAGTGACTCAGGTGATCGTGGTGGCTACCGGGGCGAGAGCTCTGGCGACCGTGGCGGTTACCGCTCGGGCGGCGGCGACCGCGGTGGATTCCGCAGCGAGCGCTCGGGTGATCGTGGCGGCTTCCGTCGGGATGACTCCGGCGACCGCGGTGGCTACCGCAAGACTGATTCCGGCGACCGCGGCGGCTTCCGTCGGGACGACTCCGGCGATCGCGGCGGCTATCGCAAGAGCGAGTCTGGCGACCGTGGTGGCTACCGTTCAGGTGGCGACCGCAGCGAGCGTTCGGGTGATCGTGGTGGTTACCGGGGCGAGAGCTCTGGCGACCGTGGCGGTTACCGCAAGAGCGACTCGGGCGACCGCGGTGGCTTCCGCAAGAGCGACTCCAGCGACCGTGGTGGCTACCGGAAGAGCGACTCGGGCGACCGCGGCGGTTACCGCAAGAGTGACTCAGGTGATCGTGGCGGCTACCGGGGCGAGAGCTCTGGTGATCGCGGCGGCTTCCGTCGGGACGACTCCGGCGATCGCGGCGGGTACCGCAAGAGCGATTCTGGCGATCGTGGCGGCTACCGGGGTGAAGGCTCCGGTGACCGTGGCGGTTACCGCTCGGGTGGCGACCGCGGTGGCTACCGCGGCGAGCGCTCGGGCGAGCGCAGTGGCGACCGCGGCGGGTACCGCAAGGACGACCGTGGTGGCTCCGGTGACCGGGGTGGCTACCGTTCGGGCGGCTCCCAGCGTGACGACCGCGCGGGTTACCGCAACGACGAGCGTCCCGCCCCCCAGCGCGACGACCGTCGTGACGAGCGCAGCCGTGAGCGTGCGGCGCGGTTCCAGGAGCGTCTGGTCGAGCAGGAGTCGGCGCCTCAGGACGAGGCGGCCGCTGCTTCCGACGTGACGCCGGAGGCGTCGGCCTCGGGTGAGCGCGCCGGCTACCGCCTGGGCGACGGCGCCGCGGCCACCCGTGCCGCCGCCGGCCGCGAGCAGGCCGGTGAAGGCGACGACGCCAGCGGGGTTCGTGCGGGCGACGACGCCGAAGACCGCAACGGCGAAGACAGCCGGGAAGATCGCGACGCCGAGGACCGCAACGTCGCCGCCGACAACGGCCAGGAGCGCGACGCCGAGGACCGCAACATCAGCGGCGACAGCGACAGCAGCCAAGACCGTGACGCCGAAGATCGCAACGTCGCCGCCGACAGTGACGCCGACAGCGACACCGAAGACCGCGAGGTCCCGGCGACCGGTGCC
This sequence comes from Lentzea atacamensis, assembly GCF_003269295.1. Classification (GTDB taxonomy): domain Bacteria; phylum Actinomycetota; class Actinomycetes; order Mycobacteriales; family Pseudonocardiaceae; genus Lentzea; species Lentzea atacamensis. The sequence continues at coordinate 2,201 of NZ_QLTT01000004.1, forward strand.
GGCACGGACGACAGCGACCGGGGCGAGCGGGATGACCGCGACGACGCCCCCGCCCCCCGCGGCGGACGGCCCGAGCTGCCCGAGGAGGCAGACCTGTCGCTCCTCGACCCGGAGATCCGGACCGAGCTGCGCAGCCTGCCCAAGGGCCTCGCGGAGATCATCGGCCGGCACCTGGCCGCGGCCGGGCTGCTGATCGACGAGGACCCCGAGCTCGCCCTGGAGCACGCGCGGTACGCGCGCAGCAAGGCGGCGCGTGTGGGTGTTGTCCGGGAAGCGGCTGGGCTCACCGCCTACTTCGCCGACGAGTGGGCCGAGGCTCTCAGCGAGCTGCGGGCCGCGCGCCGGATGATGCCGGGACCGGGCCACCTCGCGATCATGGCCGACTGCGAGCGGGCGCTCGGGCGGCCGGAGCGGGCCGTCGACCTCGCCAAGGATCCGGCTGCCAAGGATCTGTCCCAGGAGGACGAGATCGAGCTGCGGATCGTCGCGGCCGGGGCTCGCCGCGACATGGGGCAGCTCGACGCGGCGGTCGTGGCGTTGCAGGGGCCGGACCTCGACCCGGGGCAGCGCAATCCCTACTCCGCGCGGCTCTTCTACGCTTACGCCGACAACCTGGCCGCGGCCGGCCGGATCGAGGAAGCCGTCAAGTGGTTCCTCAACGCCGCCGAGGCTGACGACGAAGGGGAGACGGACGCCGCCGAGCGCGCGTTCGAGCTGACCCAGGAGGAGACCGCGCAGCAGTGAGCGAGACGTTGGTCGACCGGTACGACGCGTTGCTGATCGATCTCGACGGCACCGTCTACCGCGGGTCCGAGGCCGTGCCGGGTGCTGCGGAAGCCGTCGCGGCGGCCAGAAGCAAAGGTGTCGGGATCCGGTACGTCACCAACAACGCCTCTCGCTCACCGCAGGCGGTCGCGGATCACCTCGTCGAACTCGGGTTCGACACGAGCGTCGACGAGGTGAGCACCTCCGCGCAGGCGGGCGCGGCCATGCTCGCCGAGCGCCTGCCCAAGCGCTCCACCGTGCTCGTGCTCGGCACCAAGGCCCTGGAGGCCGAGGTGTTCAAGCGCGGTCTCATCCCGACCGACACCGCCGAGGGCGCGGTGGCGGTCCTGCAAGGGCTGTCCATGGACCTCGGCTGGCGTGAGCTGGCCGAGGCCGCCGTGGCCATTCGCGGCGGTGCGCTGTGGGTGGCGTGCAACGTCGACGCCACCCTGCCCACCGAGCGCGGTCTTCTGCCCGGCAACGGGTCGCTCGTCGCGGCGCTGAAGACCGCGACCGGCCAGGAGCCGCTCGTCGCCGGCAAGCCCGCCACCCCGCTGCTGCAGCAGGCCGCGAAGGAGCTCCAGGCGAACCGGCCCCTGGTGATCGGCGACCGGCTCGACACGGACATCCTGGGCGCGGTCAACGCGGGGATGGACTCCCTGCTTGTGCTCACGGGTGTGTCGACGGATGAAGAGGCGCAAGCGCTTCCGGAAGACCAGCGGCCCACGTATGTCGGCGCGGACCTGTCGGTACTCCATCGGCTACCGTAAGACCGTGAGCTACCCCTTGCCCGGACCGCCGCCCAACCCGGCTGACGCCATCAACGGCGCGCTGGAGAGGCTCGACGGGCTCGAGAACGTTCCCCTCGCCGAGCACGTGGCGCGGTTCGACGCCGTGCACGCGACGCTCACCGACGCACTGTCGAGCATCGACAAGGTGTGATGCACAGTGCCTCGCAGAGTGCGGCTCGACGCCGAGCTCGTGCGCAGGGGGCTCGCCAGGTCCCGTGAGCACGCCAGCCAACTCGTCGCGGACGGCCGCGTCACGGTGCGCGGCACCGTCGCGACGAAGCCCGCGACCGCCGTGGAGACCTCCGACGCGGTCGTCGTCAAGGATCTCGGCAACGACCCGAACTGGGCGTCCAGGGGCGCGCACAAGCTGATCGGCGCGCTCGAAGGCTTCAAGATCGACCCCACGGACAAGCGTTGTCTCGACGCGGGCGCATCCACTGGCGGTTTCACCGACGTCCTCCTCCGCAACGGCGCGAGGCAGGTCGTCGCGGCCGACGTCGGCAGGGGTCTGCTCGACTGGAAGCTGCAGACCGACGACCGGGTCGTGGTCAAGGACAAGACCAACGTCCGCACCCTCACGCCCGAGGACATCGGCGGCAAAGTTGAACTCGTCGTAGCGGATCTTTCGTTTATCTCGTTGAGGCTTGTGCTTCCCGCACTCGCCGCGTGCCTCGACGAGGAGGGCGACCTGCTGCCGATGGTCAAGCCGCAGTTCGAGGTCGGCAAGGAACGCCTCGGCTCGGGTGGCGTCGTGCGTGACCCGGAACTGCGCGTCGAGGCGGTTCTCGAGGTCACCAAGGCCGCCGAGGAGCTCGGGCTCACCACGAGAGGTGTCGTCGCGAGCCCGCTGCCAGGACCGTCCGGCAACGTCGAGTACTTCCTCTGGCTGCGCAAAGGCGATCCTGTCGATGCCGCAGAGATGGTGCGCTCCGCTGTCGAAGAAGGGCCCCAATGAGGGAAGTCCTGCTGGTCGTCCACACAGGCCACCAGAGCAACATCGATCTTGCCCGTCAGGTCGCCGGCCGTCTGGCGGTCGGTGGCGTCACGACGAGGGTGCTCGACGACGAGGCGCGTGACCTCGGCCCGTCGTGCTGCACCAAGGTCGTGCCCGCCGACGACCACGCCGCCGAGGGCACCGAGCTCGTGCTGGTGCTGGGCGGTGACGGCACGCTGCTGCGCGGTGCCGAGCTCGCCCGCCCGGCGCGCGTCCCGGTGCTGGGTGTGAACCTGGGCCGGGTCGGCTTCCTCGCGGAGGCGGACTCGGACGCGTTGCACGAGGCCGTCGGGCACGTGCTGGAACGCGACTACTTCGTGGAAGAGCGCATGACGCTCGACCTCGTGGCGAAGGTCAACGGCGATGTCGTCGTGAAGACGTGGGCGCTCAACGAGATCAGCGTCGAGAAGCTGATCCGCGAACGCATCCTCGAGGTCGTCATCGAGGTCGACGGCAGGCCCGTGTCGGCTTTCGGCTGCGACGGCGTGCTGTGTGCGACGCCGACGGGCTCGACGGCGTACGCGTTCTCGGCCGGTGGCCCTGTTGTCTGGCCGGACGTGCAGGCGATCCTGGTGGTGCCGAGCAACGCGCATGCGCTGTTCGCCCGCCCGCTGGTCGTGTCGCCGAAGTCGCACGTGGCGTTCGAGATCGAGGCCACGGGTCACCCGGCCGCGCTGTCCGCGGACGGGCGGCGCACGTTCGAGCTGCCGGCGGGAGCACGGATCGAGATCGTGGAGGGTGAGGTGCCGCTCAAGGTCGTGCGGCTGCGCCAGGCTCCGTTCACGGACCGGCTGGTCGAGAAGTTCGATCTGCCGGTCAAGGGGTGGCGGGGACCATCGGCAGGCTGATCGCGCCGCTCGGTGCATCGGCACTCGCTCGTTATGGTGCCCCCAGAGCAAGGTCCCATCCGGAAATGTCGGACCCGACAAGTAAGGTTCGCCCTGTGCTGGCCGAGATGCGCATCAATGGCCTTGGCGTGATTGACGAGGCCACTCTCGAACTCGATCCCGGATTCACCGTTGTCACCGGTGAGACGGGCGCGGGCAAGACCATGGTCGTGACCGGGTTGCACCTGCTCGGCGGTGGCCGCGCGGAGGCTTCGCGCGTGCGCACCGGAGCCGACAAGGCGGTGGTCGAAGGCCGCTTCCAGGCTCCGGCGGGCAGCCCAGCCGCGAAGGTGGCGGAGGAGGTCGGCGGCGAGGCGGACGACGACGGTTCGCTGATCGCGATCCGCACCGTCGGCTCCGACGGCCGCTCCCGGGCCCACGTCGGAGGCCGCTCCGTGCCGGTCGGCGTGCTGTCCGAACTGGCGGAGCAGCTGATCGCCGTGCACGGCCAGAACGACCAGCTGCGCCTCATGCGCCCGACCGAGCAGCGCGCCGTCCTCGACCGGTTCGCGGGCGACGACGTGGCCGAGCCGCTGCGCGAGTACCAGCGCATCCGCACGGAGTGGCTCAAGGTGGCCACCGAGCTGAGGGAACGCACCGAGCGGTCCCGCGAGCTCGCCCGCGAGGCCGATCTGCTGCGGCACGGCTTGTCCGAGATCGACGCGGTAGACCCGAAGCCGGGTGAGGACGCCGAGCTGCACGACGAGGCTCGCCGCCTCGCCGACGCCGACCAGCTCCGCGAGGCAGCCCAGGGTGCGCAGTTCGCGGTGAGCGGCTCGCTGGAGGGCGACCCGGACAACCCCGGCGCGCTCGGCCTGATCTCCGAGGCCGCGCGCCGCCTGGCCGCGTCCGAGGACCCGAAGCTGCGAGAGATGGAACCGCGCCTGGTCGAAGCGGCGACGCTGCTGGCCGACGTCGGCGCGGAGATCTCCGGCTACCTCGACCACCTCGAAGCCGATCCCGGCCGGCTGGAGCAGGTGCTGCAGCGCCAGGCCGAGCTGAAGGCGCTCACCCGCAAGTACGCGGCGGACGTCGACGGCGTGATCGAGTGGGCCAACGAGGCCCGTGCCCGTCTGGACGGGCTGGACACCTCAGAAGAAGCGCTCACCGCCCTGGCCGCGCGCCGCGACGAGCTGGCGGTCGAGCTGGCCGCGCTGGCGGAGCAGGTCACCGCCGCGCGCGTCGAGGCCGCCGCGGAGCTGGGCAAGGCCGTTACCGAGGAGCTCGACGGCCTCGCGATGCCGCACGCCTCGGTCGAGCTGGCCGTCAAGCCCCGGCACGCCGAGGCAGGCGACCCGCAGGCGCTCAACGTGGGCCGCTCGATCCTGCACGCGGGATCGTCCGGCGTGGACGAGGTGGAGCTCCGGCTGATCTCGCACCCCGGCGCGCCCGCGCTGCCGGTGCACAAGGGTGCGTCCGGCGGTGAGCTCTCGCGCGTGATGCTCGCGCTGGAAGTCGTGCTGTCGCACTCCGACCCGGTGCCGACGCTCGTGTTCGACGAGGTGGACGCCGGCGTCGGTGGCCGTGCCGCGGTCGAGGTGGGCCGCCGGCTGGCCAGGCTCGCCCGGTCGCACCAGGTCATCGTGGTGACGCACCTGCCGCAGGTGGCGGCCTTCGCCGACCGGCACCTGGTCGTCGACAAGTCGGCGGACGGCACGTTCACGCGGTCCGCGGTGCGCAAGCTGGACGAGACGCAGCGGGTGGTCGAGCTCGCCCGGATGCTGGCGGGCATGGACTCGACCGACACGGGCCGGGCGCACGCCGAGGAGTTGCTGGCGGCGGCGAAGGCGGACAAGTCCGCGGCTCCGGTGGTGCGGCGCCGCAAGAAGAAGGCCTGACGGCTTCGGTTGTGTTTTCGGGTGGGCGGCTGCGCGGTCATGGCGTGGTCGCCCACCGTCTGCGTACGTCGGCGAGCTGAGGCAGTCGGCCCACCGACAAGACGGGCGCGGCGGAACTCTGCCTCAGTCCTCTCCGCAGTTCCCGCCGGCGTTCGGCATGATGGGAGCGTGACCGAGTTCCGGTCAGCGGACGCACACGCTTGTGCGGTGGAAGGTGGACCGGATCTGTGACCACGCGCCGGGTGTTCGGGGCGGTGCTGGTGTTCGTCGCGGCCGGGCTGGCGGTGGCGGCGACGTTCCTGTCGGCCTACTCCGTGCAGGTCGAGCTGCAGGGGCGGACGTTGCGGTACGAGGCTTCGTCGTGGGTCACCGAGCGGGACGACTTCCGCGGTGCGCTCATGCTCGCGCCGCTCGACTACGGGGAACCGGCGGTCGGGGCGGCGCTCGTGATGGCCTTGTCGGTGGTGCTGGCGTTCCGGATGCCGGCCGCGCGCGTCGGGTCTTTGCTCGGGGCCGGGGTGCTGGCCGGGGTGGCCTGGACGGCGATCGCCGGGGTGCAGGGGACGATCGACAAGCTTCGTGAGCTCGAGGCGCCCGTGCCGTTCGACGTGGAGCAGGGCGACGGCGTCACCGTGCTGGTCGTCGCGGCTGGGGTGGGGGTCGTGTCGGCGGTGCTGCACCAGGAGCTGCCGCGCAGGGTCGTCAGTGAGCCGATCGTCACCGAGGGCGGCGCGGTCATCCACCAGATCGAGGGCGACGAGAGCGAGACGCCGCCGTACGGGTTTCCGGTGATCGTCGAGCCCCAGGAGCCCCAGGAGCCCCAGGAGCCCCAGGAGCCGCAAGAGCCGAGAGAGCCGAAAGAGCAGAAGAGTGATTGATCGTCGCAGGATCGCCGTGCTGCTGCTGGTGCTCGGGGCTGCGCTGGCGGTTGCCGGCAGCCTCCAGGACACCTACCGCACCGCCCACCGCGAGGTGACGTGGACCTCGACGTTGTGGATCTCCAAGTCGAGCTTGCCGGACGGGCGGGAGGACGACGCCTACTTCGCCGTCGGGTGGCCGGTAATCGTGGCCGCCGTGCTGATGGCGGTCGCGGGGCTGCTCGTGCTGCGGGAGCAGACGGAGTTCGTCGGCAGGTCCGTGGCGATGGGGGCCGCTGGTGCGCTGGCCGGGGCCGTGTTCGTGTATCTGATGCTGCTGCGAAGCCAGGCCGAGGACATGAGCAAGTGGCCGGTCGACACCGGACATCCGCCGTCGCTGACCGTCCTCGGCGGCACGTACATGTTGGGCCTCGCCGCGGTCATCGGCCTGGCCGGAGCGGCACTCGCCCAGCGCAAGCAGGAAGAACCGTCGCCGGAGGACGAAGAGGACGTGGTCGTGCACCAGCTCGACAGCGACGACGACACCCCGCCGTTCGGCATCGAGATTCCCCTTGAAGAGCAGCAGGAGACGCGGTGATCGGAAGACCGACGGCGGTCGCGCTGATCGCTGCGGGGGTGGTGCTGACCGCGACGGCGATGGTGCTGCCGTGGTACTCGACCGCCTACGCGGGCAACATCGAGGTTGTCGTCAGGGCGTGGGGCACGGAAGTCGTGAACAAGCCCGGCGACTGGCCCGCGGGTGAACTCTCGCCCTGGTACGGCCTGCCCGTCGCGGTCGCCGTCGCGCTCCTGATCGCCGGGATCTGGGTCAGCCGGGCCGCGCTGGCCGGAGCGGCGGCGCAGCTGGGCGCGGTCGGCATCACCGCGGTGCTCGTCGTGTCGGAACGTGGCCACGCCCTCGAGCAGCAGGGCGACTTCGCGATCGGCTTCGGGCTGGTCTTCCTCGCGATCGGAACGCTGGTCGCCCTCACCGGTGCCATCGCCGTCCAACGGGAGCGGGCATGAGACTCCTCAGCGCGGGCCTGCTCTTCCTGGCCGCCGCGGCAGCGGTCACCGCGACCTTCCTGCCGCTGTCGGAACTGCTCATCCGCCTGACTCCCGACCAGCCGCAGACCGCCTACGTCACCACGGGCTGGAGCACCCGCTTCGGTGCCACGGAAGACGAGCACGGTCCGCTCTTCGGCATCCCGGCGGTGGCCGCCGCGGTCGCCGTCCTCGTCGGCGTCCGATGGTGGAAAGTCGCATTCGCCGGAGCCGCGGCACTCGCCGGAGTCACCGGAATGCTGTTCGTGTATTTGTTGAACGCGATCAGCTTTCACAGGCAGGGCAACATCACCATCGACCCCGGTCTGGAAGCGGGGTTCGGCAACGGGATGTGGGTCCTGATAGCGGCGACAATCGTCGCGTTTGGAGCCGTAGTAGTTCACCCCGACGACTGATCAGAACGAATTGCCCGGCGTGCCTCACCTGTCGCGTGCGCACCGTGAGTCACTATCGGGCGCATGAAGCTTTCCGGGTTGCTGAGCCGCACTAACCACGAACTTCCCGGTGTCACCGGCGTCGCACGGGTTGATCGGCGCGTGAGTGACCTGGTGCGGCGCGTCAGTCCCGGTGATGTCGCCGTTTTCGACCTCGTCGACCTCGATCGGCGCACCGCGGAGGCGCTCGTTGCCGCCGAGGTGGTCGGTGTCGTGAACGCCTCGCCGTCCATTTCCGGCCGTTTTCCGAATCTCGGGCCGGAACTGCTGATCGAGGCGGGCATTCCGCTGATCGACAACGTCGGTGCCGTCGCACTGCGCGAGATCAAGGAAGGCACCAAGATCCGGCTGCACGAGGGTGTCGTCTACGCCGGGGAACGCGAGCTCGCCAAGGGTGTCGAGCAGAACGCCGAGAGCATCGCCGACGCGATGATCGAGGCGAAGGCCGGCATGTCGGCGCAGCTGGAAGCGTTCTCCGCCAACACCATCGAGTTCCTGCGCAGGGAACGAGCGCTGGTGCTCGACGGTGTCGGCGTGCCCGAGGTGTACGTGCCCATGCGCGACCGGCAGGTGCTGGTCGTCGCGGGTGGACCGTCGCACGCGGAACAGCTGCGCAAGCTCCGCAAGTACATCCGCGAGTACCGGCCGGTGCTGATCGGCGTCGACACCGGCGCGGACACGCTGCACGACGCCGGGTACAAGCCGGACGTCATCGTCGGCGACCCCGACGGCATCGGCACCGCGTCACTGCGCGCGGCCACCGAGGTGGTCGTGCCCGCGCAGACCGACGGCCACGCTCCCGGCCTGCAGCGGATCCAGGACCTCGGCATCGGCGCGGTGACGTTCCCCGCGTCTGGCAACGCGGAAGACCTCGCGTTGCTGCTCGCCGAGGCCCACGGGGCGTCCCTGGTCGTCACGGTGGGGCTGCGCGCGACGCTGCGCGAGTTCCTCGACCGCGGGCACTCCGGTTCCAACCCCTCCACGTTCCTCACCAGGTTGAAGCTCGGCAGCAAGCTCGTCGACGGGGAGGCCGTCGCGACCTTGCATCGCAGCCGGGTGTCAATGGGCGTGATCGCCCTGCTGGTGACCGCCGCGATCGCCGCCATGGTGGCGGCACTGGCGGTGTCCGGCGTCGGTCACGTCTACGTCGACATCGTGGTCGACGCGTGGCAATCCGTCGTCAACTGGTTCAAGGGGTTCTTCTCGTGATCTCGCTGCGCTACCACATAGTTTCGATCACCGCGGTGTTTCTGGCGCTCGCGGTCGGTGTCGTGCTGGGGTCGACCGCGATCAGCGGGCGGCTGTTGTCCGGGCTGAGCGATGAGAAGAACTCCTTGGCGCAGCAGGTGAACGACCTGCAGAACGACCGCAACGCGTTGAACGCCAAGCTGACGGAGGCGGACAAGTTCGCCGCGTCGGTCGGCCCGCTCGCCGTCAAGGACGGGCTCACCGACCGGACCGTGGTGCTGGTGACCACCTCCGACGCGCGTCCGTCCGATCGGGACGCTCTGACCGGCATGCTGAAGTCCGCGGGCGCGAGCGTCACCGGCGAGATCCAGCTGACCGACGCGTTCGCCGACCCCTCGCGCGGCGACCAGCTCCGCGACCTCGTGGCCCGGCTGCAGCCCGCCGGCTCGCAGCTGCCCACCGCCGGTGACCCGGGAACGCGCGCGGGTGGCCTCTTCGGCACGCTGCTGCTGCTCAACCCGTCGAACAACCAGGCTCAGGCCACCGCCGACGAGGCGGCCGCCGCGCTCGCCGGACTCTCCAACGCCGGGTTCGTGAAGGCGACCTCCGGTGTGAAGCCCGCGCAGCTCGCGATCGTGCTCACCGGCGGCGCCGCGATCGGTGACTCGGCCGCCGACCGCGCCGCGACGATCGCGCGCTTCGCCACCCAGCTCGACCGGTCCGGTGCGGGCGCCGTGCTGGCGGGCGCGAACGGCTCCGCGAACGGCACCGGCGCCATCGGCGTGGTCCGCGCGGACACCAACGCGACTTCCATCCTGTCCACGGTCGACAACTCCGACACTCCGGCAGGCCAGGTCGTCGTCGTGATGGCACTGCGCGAACAGCTGGAAGGCCGCAGTGGACGTTATGGAGTGGCCGGCAACGCCGAGGCGTCCTCGCCGGGACCCGCCGGCTGAGTCCTCAGCATTCGGTCGACCACTCGCCGGGCAACGTCTTCAGCAGCACTTCAAGCGCGTGCGGTGTACGGGCACGGGCCCAGAGCCACTGACTGTCGTCCTCCCGCACGATCACGTCGTCGCGGGCGAACCACCGGGTGCCGGGACTGTTCAGCGGCAAGAGCGCGAAGTGGTCCTCCAGCAGGGAGATGTCCCCCTCGGACGTCTCCCTGTCGGCCGTCTCGGCGCCGTCGCGGAACAGCGCCTCCGACAGCACCATCTCCACGCACGCCAGCGAGAACCGCGGCAGCCACGGGTCCCAGCGCTCCTCGGCCTTGTTGACGAGGTCGAGCTTGATCAGGACCTCCGGGTCGTCACCGGTGACACGCGTGCCCCAGGCCGCGACCCACTGGTTCTCGTCCCGGAAGACCAGCACTCCGTGGTCGACGCGCAGTTCGGCGGGCGTGAGCAGCCGGTCCTGGTTGCTCGTCAGGTCGGGCCGCTTGCCGAACAGCGACAGGGCCTCCTTCACCGCCTCCGGGATCCGCACGCGGAGCTGGTCCTCGGTGTCCGCGAGCTCCTGGCGGCTCCAGCCGTCCTGCGGCTCGATCGGCTCCGCCCACGCGGCCGCGAACCCTTCGATGAAACGCCACGCCGCATCGCGTTCGCGCACCGCTCTGGCGGCTTCCCCTGCCACGTCGAAGGTCACGTGACAACGATTCCTGATCTCGGCCCGTACCGGGCGGAGTTCGGGGAAACCCCTCGCTGCGCCGATCGGGTGATGTGATCTGCCGGGTCGTGGTGCGCTGAGTGACCGTCGGCGTGTTAGCGTTAGGGCCCGTGGACAGGGGGATTTTCCCCCACGATTTTCACGGGAGCCCCGTTGGTGCAGCAGGCACGTACGACCAAGCACGTCTTCGTCACGGGAGGCGTCGCGTCTTCCCTGGGCAAGGGGCTCACCGCCTCCAGCCTCGGCCAGTTGCTCACCTCGCGCGGCCTGCGGGTAACGATGCAGAAGCTCGACCCGTACCTGAACGTGGACCCCGGCACGATGAACCCGTTCCAGCACGGCGAGGTCTTCGTGACCGACGACGGTGCCGAGACGGACCTCGACATCGGGCACTACGAGCGGTTCCTCGCGCGGGATCTGAGCGGCGACGCGAACGTCACCACCGGCCAGGTGTACTCCGAGGTCATCGCCAAGGAGCGCCGCGGCGAGTACCTGGGCGACACGGTCCAGGTCATCCCGCACATCACCGACGAGATCAAGCGCCGCATCCGCGCGATGGCCGAGCCGGACGCCGACGGCGTCACACCGGACGTGGTCATCACCGAGGTCGGCGGCACGGTCGGTGACATCGAGTCGCTGCCCTTCCTCGAGGCGTGCCGCCAGGTCCGTCACGATGTCGGCCGCGACAACGTCTTCTTCCTGCACGTCAGCCTGGTGCCGTACCTCGCGCCGTCCGGCGAGCTGAAGACCAAGCCGACGCAGCACTCCGTCGCGGCGCTGCGCAACATCGGTATCCAGCCCGACGCGATCGTGTGCCGCGCGGACCGGGAGATCCCGGACGCGTTGAAGCGCAAGATCGGCCTGATGTGCGACGTCGACACCGACGCCGTCGTCGCCGCCGTGGACGCGCCGTCGATCTACGACATCCCGAAGGTCCTGCACGCCGAGGGCCTCGACGCGTACGTGGTGCGCCGCCTGGGTCTGCCGTTCCGCGACGTCGACTGGACGGTGTGGGGCGACCTGCTCGAGCGCGTGCACAACCCGTCGGAGACGGTGAAGATCGCGCTCGTCGGCAAGTACGTCGACCTGCCGGACGCCTACCTGTCGGTCACCGAGGCGCTGCGTGCGGGCGGGTTCGCGCACCACGCCAAGGTCGAGATCAAGTGGGTGCCGTCGGACGAGTGCCAGACCCCCGAGGGTGCGGCGCGTGCGCTGTCCGGCATGGACGCGGTGCTGATCCCCGGCGGGTTCGGCGTGCGCGGCATCGAGGGCAAGATCGGCGCGCTGAAGTACACCCGCACGCGCGGTGTGCCGACGCTCGGCCTGTGCCTCGGCCTGCAGTGCATGGTGATCGAGGCCGCGCGGAACCTCGCGGGCATCGGGGACGCGAACTCCAGCGAGTTCGAAGAGGGCGGTTCGCCGGTCATCTCCACGATGGCCGACCAGCAGGACGTCGTCTCCGGTCAGCGCGACATGGGCGGCACGATGCGCCTGGGCGCGTACATCGCGAAGCTCACGCCGGGCTCGCAGGTCGCGACGGCCTACGGGTCGACCGAGGTCTCCGAGCGGCACCGGCACCGCTACGAGGTCAACAACGCCTACCGCGGCAAGCTCAGCGAGGCCGGTCTGGTCTTCTCCGGCACGTCGCCGGACGACCGCCTGGTCGAGTTCGTCGAGCTGCCGGCCGACGTGCACCCGTTCTACGTGGCCACGCAGGCGCACCCGGAGCTGAAGTCCCGTCCCACGAAGCCGCACCCGCTGTTCGCGGCGTTCGTGAAGGCCGCGATCAACTACCGGGTGGCCGATCGCCTCCCGTTGACCGCGGGGGCCTCGAAGTGACCTCCCGGCACGACTTCCGGACGGTCTCCAGCGAGGACCTGCACGTCGGGCGGGTCGTGGCGCTGCGGATCGACGAGGTCGAGATGCCCGGTGGCGACACGGCGAAGCGCGAGATCGTCGAGCACATGGGCGCGGTCGCGGTCGTGGCGGTCAACGACGCCGGCGAGGTCGTGCTGATCCACCAGTACCGGCACGCCCTCGGCAGGCACCTCTGGGAGCTGCCCGCCGGGCTGCTCGACCACGACGGCGAGGAGCCGGTCGTCGGCGCGCGGCGGGAGCTGGCCGAGGAGGTCGGGCTCGACGCCCAGCGCTGGGACGTGCTGGTCGACGCGGCCGCGTCACCCGGCTTCACCGACGAGGTCGTGCGCGTGTTCCTGGCGAGGGACCTGTCCGAGGTGGACCGCGAGGTGCAGGGCGAGGAGGAGGCGGACCTGGAGATCCACCGCTTCCCGCTCGACGAGGCGGTGCGGATGGTGTTCTCCGGCGAGATCGTGAACGCCTCCGCGGTCGCCGGCCTCCTCGCGGCCCGCGAGGTGCTGGAAGGGCGTGCCGAGCCGCGTCCGGCCGACGCGCCTTTCCGCGACAAGCCGACCCGGTTCGCCGCGCGCAAGAAGTAGGTTGGAGCGATGAAGACGCTGAGAGGTGCGCTCACCCGGTTGCGCGCGCCTCTCGGCGTTTTGGCTCTTGGCGGCGCCGGTGCGGTGCTGCTGCTGTTCGTCGACCCGAACCAGCCCGGCAACCTGCTGCCGAAATGCCCGTTCAACTGGCTGACGGGCCTCAACTGCCCGGCGTGCGGAGCCACGCGCATGGTGCACGCGCTGCTGCACGGTGATGTCGTCGGTGCGTTCCACTTCAACGCCGTGTTGCTCGCGTTGGGCGTGCCGCTGGCCGTGTGGCTGTTCGCGCGGTGGACTCGTGACCGGTGGACCGGGGAACGCCGATCCGTGCCGAAACGGGTCGGTGTCGTCGTTCTCGTCGTGGCGGCTGTTTGGGGCGTGGGCCGCAACCTCGCCGGGATCTAGACTCGGCGCATGGCTGGCCTGCAGCATTCCGTGGTCATCGCGGCCCCGCCGGAGCGCGTCTTCGACGTCGTGGCCGACGTCGAACGCTGGCCGGAGCGGATCCCGACGGTCGACTCCGTGGAGCGTCTCGACGACGGACCCCTGGCGGTCGGCTCGCGCACCCGGTTGCGGCAGCCCCGGTTCTCCCCGGCGGTGTGGACCGTCACCGAGCTGACCGCTGGGAAGTCGTTCACCTGGGAGTCGAAGTCGCCCGGTGTCACCGTCATCGCCGCGCACGACGTTGAGCCGCACGCCGACGGGAGCCGGCTCACCCTTGCCCTGACCGCTTCCGGTCCACTGGCGGGGATCGGCTGGCTGATGACCCGATCGCTGATCAAGCGGTACGTGGAGACGGAGGCCGCCTCGGTCAAGGCGGCCGCCGAGAAGGACTAGTCGCGGAGCTTGCGGCCCTGCGCGTCGGTGCCGCCGTTGACCAGGATGATGATCCCGTCGATCAACGACCAGATGCCGCAGCCACCGCAGGTCAGCAGCTGGGCGACGGCGATGCCGACGTGCCCGGTGTAGAAGCGGCCGATGCCCAGGTTGCCCAGGAACAGCTGCAGCACGCCCGCGGCGATCTTCGACTTGTCCGACAGCGGCACGCCGGTGATCGGGTCGTAGCCGTACGGGGCGGCCGGGTTCGCATAGCCCATGCCCGCGGCCATGCCGGGAGGAGGCGGCGGAACGGCGTACTGCTGGCCGGTGGGCGGCGGGTAGTACGGCTGCGTGGGCTGGGGCGCGAAACCCGGTGGCGGCGGCGGAACGGCGGCGAACGGCACCGAGGGCGGCGCGAGGAACGGCGGATGCGGCTGCGGCAGGTCGCGGAACAGTTCCGCCAGCTCGGAGTAGGTCTGCGCGCCGGACGCGCGGTTCACCCGCTCCTGGTACTCGCCGATGTCGAGCCGCGCGAGCGCGAAGTGGTCGTTGAGCGCGGTGATCGCCTCTTCGCGCTGCTGGTTGCCGATGCGCTGCTGCTCCGGCCCGAATGCTTCTGACACAACTGCGCACGGTATCCGATGCAGCAGATCGATATCGGGAATACGCTGCGACGATGCTGGTCGGTGTCCCAAAGGAGATCAAGAACCACGAGTACCGCGTCGCGATCACGCCCGCCGGTGTGGTCGAGCTGGTCCGCCGCGGGCACGAGGTCGTCGTCGAACACGACGCCGGAGCTGGTTCGTCGTTCCCCGATCACGAGTACATCGCCGCAGGCGCGCGGATCGCCGCCACCGCGGACGAGGTGTGGGCGTCCGCGGACCTGGTGCTGAAGGTCAAGGAACCGATCGAGCCCGAGTACCACCGCATGCGCCGCGATCAGGTGCTGTTCACGTACCTGCACCTCGCGGCGAGCGCGGAGTGCACGAAGGCCATCGCCGCCGCGGGCATCACGGCCATCGCCTACGAGACCGTGCAGCTGCCGGACGGTTCCCTGCCGCTGCTGGCACCGATGAGCGAGATCGCGGGGCGGATGGCGGCGCAGGTCGGCGCGCACTGCCTGGAGCGTGCGCAGGGCGGCCGCGGGGTTCTTCTCGGTGGTGCGCCTGGTGTGGCCGCCGGCAAGGTCGCGGTGATCGGCGCGGGCGTCGCGGGGATGAACGCGGCGACGATGGCGATCGGCATGCAGGCCGAGGTGGTCGTGCTCGACACCAACGTCAACCGGTTGCGGCAGATCGACTTCACCTACCGCGGGCACCTGCAGACGATCGCGTCCAACGTCTACGAGGTCGAGAAGGCCTGCTGCTGGGCGGATCTCGTGATCGGCGCGGTGCTGGTGCCGGGCGCGAAGGCCCCGAAGCTCGTGAGCAACGAGCTCGTGTCCCGGATGCGCCCGGGCAGCGTGTTGGTGGACATCGCGGTCGACCAGGGCGGCTGTTTCGAGGACACCAGGCCGACCACGCACGACAACCCGACCTACCGCGTGCACGACTCCGTGTTCTACTGCGTGGCGAACATGCCGGGCGCAGTGCCGAACACGTCGACGTACGCGTTGACGAACGTGACGTTGCCGTACGTCATCGCGTTGGCGGACAAGGGTTTTGAACGAGCGATCACGGAAGATCCGGCGCTCGCGAAGGGCGTCAACGCGCGCGATGGAGAGATCGTGCTGGAAGGACTCGTGTGATTGCAGACCTGGTGGCGAGCTACCTCGACCACCTCGCCGTAGAACGCGGCACCGCCCGCAACACGCTCGACTCCTACACCCGCGACCTGCGCCGCTACACCGAGCACCTCGAGTCGATCGGGGTGACGGAACTGGGCGCGGTGACCGAGTCGCACGTGAGCGAGTTCCTGGCGGCGTTGCGGGAGAGCGGGCTCGCGGCGTCGTCGGCCGCCCGGACGTTGGTGGCCGTGCGCGGGTTGCACCGCTTCGCGCACAGGGAAGGTGTGGTGCCCCATGACGTCGCAAGGGCCGTGCATCCGCCATCGCCGCCCAAGAGGCTGCCGAAAGCCTTGCCTGTCAACGATGTCCTGACGCTGCTCGACACCGTCGGGAACCTGCGGGACAAGGCGTTGCTGGAGTTGCTGTACTCGACCGGCGCGCGCATCTCCGAGGTCGTCGGACTCGACATTGATGACATCGATGCCGGAGAACGAACCGTGCTGCTCGACGGAAAGGGCGGAAAACAGCGGCTCGTCCCGGTTGGACGGCCGGCGTTGGCGGCGGTGGACGCGTACCTGGTTCGCGCGCGGCCCGCGCTGGCGGCCAAGGGTCGTGGGACACCTGCATTGTTCCTGAATGCACGTGGGGGCAGGCTTTCCCGGCAGAGCGCGTGGACGGTTCTGAAGACCGCCGCGGAGGAAGCCGGGATCACCGCCGCGGTGTCACCCCACACGTTGCGACATTCGTTCGCCACCCATCTGCTCGAAGGGGGTGCTGACGTTCGGGTGGTTCAAGAACTTCTCGGGCACGCATCGGTTACGACCACTCAGGTGTACACACTGGTAACCGTTACGACTTTGAGGGAGGTCTACGCAACTGCACACCC
Source organism: Lentzea atacamensis (assembly GCF_003269295.1). Taxonomy (GTDB): domain Bacteria; phylum Actinomycetota; class Actinomycetes; order Mycobacteriales; family Pseudonocardiaceae; genus Lentzea; species Lentzea atacamensis. The sequence goes on from NZ_QLTT01000004.1 coordinate 18,572, forward strand.
TCGGGCCACTGGAACATGAGGCTTCCACGGGTACGGTGGTCAGGTGCCGAACTTGGACGAGCCGTCCCCACAGGCCATTGATCTAGCCGCCGTGCTGCACGCGTTGAGCGACCCGACCAGGCTCGCGGTCGTTCGCCAGATCCAGTCGAGCGGGGAGAGGCTGTGCGGGGCCTTCGAGGTTGACGTGGCGAAGTCGACCCTCTCCCAGCACCTGCGCGTGCTGCGAGAAGCAGGCATCACCCGAACACGCTGCCGCGGCAACCAGCGCTGGGTGTCGCTGCGCCGTGATGACCTGGATCTTCTGTTCCCCGGGCTCCTGGACGTGGTGCTTTCCGCCGCTGACCGCCGCACACGAACGGATGTGCCCGCCTAACTCAGTCTTGACAAACACCGGCGAGGCGCGTTGCCGCTCGCACGGGTGCGGCCTAGGCTGCGCCCGGAGAGACGACTACGACCAGTGAGGGAACGCCAGCCATGTCGACACCGGAGCACGCTTTCGCGCCCCGTGCCGATCTGAGCCTGGCTCCGCACGCCGCGCCGGTGGACGACGTTGCCACGGAGCAGGTCGACGGCATCGGCCCGGCGGGCCGCCCACGCCGCCACACCCCCGATCCGCCGCCGCTGCTGCACCACGGCCCGGCGAAGATCCTGGCGGTGTGCAACCAGAAGGGCGGCGTCGGAAAGACGACGTCGACCATCAACCTGGGCGCGGCGCTGGCCGAGTACGGCAGACGGGTGCTGCTGGTCGACTTCGACCCGCAGGGCGCGCTGTCGGTGGGCCTGGGCGTGCACCCCCACCAGCTGGAAACCACGATCTACAACGTGATCATGGAAGGCGACACCGCCGTAGGCGACGTCATCCGCAAGACCATGGTCGACGACATGGACCTGCTGCCGAGCAACATCGACCTGTCCGCGGCCGAGATCCAGCTCGTGTCCGAGGTGGGCCGCGAACACACGCTCGTGCGCACCCTTCGTCCCGTCATCGACCACTACGACTACGTGCTGGTCGACTGCCAGCCCTCGCTCGGCCTGCTCACGGTGAACGCCCTCGCGGCCGCGGACGGTGTGCTGATCCCGCTGGAGTGCGAGTTCTTCTCGCTGCGCGGGGTGGCGCTGCTCATCGACACCATCGAGAAGGTCAAGGAACGGTTGAACCCCAAGCTCAACATCACCGGCATCCTCGCCACGATGTACGACCCGCGCACGCTGCACTCGCGCGAGGTCATGGCCCGCGTCGTGGAGGCGTTCGGCGACATCGTGTTCGACGCGGTCATCAACCGCACCGTGCGCTTCCCGGAGACCACCGTGGCCGGTGAGCCGATCACGCGCTGGGCACCGCGGTCCTCCGGCGCCAACGCCTACCGCGCCCTGGCCCGCGAGGTGATCGCCCGGTGAACCGTCGCCCTTCACTGCCGGGGGCGGCCGAGCTCTTCCGGCTGACCGCTGCGCCCGCGTCCCCTCCTCCCGCTCCGGAAGAGGTCGCCCCGCAGCAACGCCGCGGCTCCGGCCGGACGAAGCACACCACGAAGATCACGGTGTACGTGTCCGACGAGGAGCTGCTGGCCCTGGAGCAGGCGCGGCTCTCGTTGCGCGCCTCGCACGGCCTGGGCGTCGACCGCGGCCGGGTGGTGCGTGAGGCGATCGCCATCGTGCTGGACGACCTCGAAACGCACGGAGACGCGTCGTTGCTGGTACGCAGGTTGCGCGAGCAGTGACAGAGGAAGCTCCTGTTGCTGATGACGGCAAGTTCAAGGTCCGGCTGACGAACTTCGAGGGCCCGTTCGACCTGCTGCTCCAGCTCATCTCCCAGCACACGCTCGACGTGACCGAGGTGGCGTTGCACCAGGTCACCGACGACTTCATCGCGCACATCCGCGCCATGGGGGACTCGTGGGACCTCGACGAGACCACCGAGTTCCTGGTCATCGCGGCGACACTGCTGGACCTGAAGGCCGCCCGGCTCCTGCCCGCCGGCGACGTCGAGGACGAGGACGACCTGGCGCTGCTGGAGGCGCGGGACCTCCTGTTCGCGCGGTTGCTGCAGTACCGGGCCTACAAGCAGGTCGCAGCCCTGTTCGCCGAGCTGGAGCAGGGCGCCTATCGCCGTTATCCGCGGTCGGTGTCGCTGGAGCCGCGGTTCGAGGGTCTGCTGCCCGAGGTGATGCTCGGCGTGACGCCCGAGAAGTTCGCCCTGATCGCGGCTGCCGCCTTCCGCCCGAAGCAGAAGCGCACCCTGTCGGTGGCCCACATCCACCAGCACCGGGTGTCGATCCGCGAGACCGCGGACACGCTGCGCGCGTTGCTGATCGAGAAGGGCACGGCGTCGTTCGCGGAGATCGTCGCCGACTGCACCGAGACGATGGAGATCGTGGCGCGGTTCCTGGCGCTGCTGGAGCTGTACCGGGAGAAGTCGCTGGCCTTCGAGCAGGAGGATCCGCTCGGGCCGCTGCAGGTGACGTGGGTCGGTGGGACGTTGGAGGAAGCGCAGGCGCAGGTGCACGCCGGCGATGAGGACGAGGACTACGGCGGATGAGCGAGCCAGTGGTGGGGCCGGACGCGGCGGAGATCGAGAACCCCGGGGCGGCGTTCGACGCGGACGGCCGGGTGGACGATGCCGCTGTGGTGCCGGAGGCTGCCGAGCCTGAGCCTGAGCCCGAGGTCGCGGGGGTCCCCCCGGTTTCCGGTTCATCGGGCGGCACCGACGAAATCGGCACGTCAGAGGCCGAGGCTGTGGACAACTCCGGTACCGGGCCTGAGCCTGCCGCGGACCCCGAGGCTGAGCCTGCCGCGGACCCCGAGCCCGCGCCCGCCCCCGAGCCCGAACCTGGACCGGAATCCGACTCCGAGCCTGAGCCCGAAGCCGACCCCGACGCCGCCACCCTCGAAGCCCAGCTCCTCGCCGCCGCCCCCGAGGAGGCCATCGAGGACAGCGGCCTCCCCGACCTCACCGACGAGCGGGAACTGGACGCCGCACTGGAGTCCGTCCTCCTCGTGGTCGACAGCCCGATCGCGGAAGACCAGCTCAGCAGTGCCCTTGAGCAGCCGGTTAAGCGAATCAAGGAGGCACTCCGTAGACTCTCCAGCCGGTACACCGAGTCCGGCAGTGGCATCGACCTGCGCAGGGCGGGAGACGGCTGGCGGTTCTACACGCGAGACCGGTACGCCCCGTTCGTGGAGAAGCTGCTGCTCGACGGCCAGCGCGCGAAACTCACCCGCGCGGCCCTGGAGACGCTCGCGGTGATCGCCTACCGGCAGCCCGTCACGAGGGCTCGGGTCGCGGCGGTGCGTGGCGTCAACGTGGACGGTGTGATCCGCACCCTGGTCGCGCGGGGGCTCATCGAGGAGACGGGCACCGACAGCGACACGGGTGGGATCCTGTACCGCACGACCGAACTGTTCCTGGAGCGGTTGGGGCTGTCGTCGTTGCACGACCTGCCGCCAATCGCGCCGCTGCTGCCCGAAGTGGATGCGATCGACGATGTCTGAGAACGAGGGCGTGCGCCTGCAGAAGGTGCTCGCACAGGCGGGGATCGCCTCCCGCCGTGCTTCGGAGGAGCTGATCGACCAGGGCCGCGTCCAGGTCGACGGCAAGGTTGTGCGCGAGCAGGGGCGCCGGATCGACCCCGAGACGGCCGTGGTGCACGTCGACGGCGTGCGGGTGCAGATCCGCGAGGACGTCGTCACCATCGCGCTGAACAAGCCGTTCGGCATGCTCTCCACGATGGAGGACGACCTGGGCCGGCCGTGTGTGGGCGACCTGGTGCGCAACCGCAAGGAGCGCCTGTTCCACGTCGGCCGCCTCGACGCCGAGACCGAGGGCCTGCTGCTGCTCACCAACGACGGCGAGCTCGCGCACCGGCTCATGCACCCGAGCTACAACGTCATGAAGACCTACCTCGCCGAGGTCCCCGGCCCGGTGGAGAAGGGCCTCGGCAAGAAGCTCAAGGCCGGCATCGAGCTGGAGGACGGGCCGATCAAGGTCGACTCCTTCAAGCTCATCAGCGCCGTGCCGGGCAAGGCCCTGGTCGAGGTCGTCCTGCACGAGGGCCGCAAGCACATCGTGCGCCGGCTGCTCGAGCACGTCGGCTACCCGGTGCAGTCGCTGGTGCGCGTCGCGATCGGTGACGTGTCGCTCGGCAACCAGCGCCCAGGCTCGATGCGCGTCCTCAACCGCCAGGAAGTCGGCGGTCTCTACAAGCTCGTCGGTCTCTGAGAGACGTGTCCCTCCGGCCCGCCGGAGGGACACGCACTCGTCACTGCTCGTAGGACAGCCCGAGATCGCCCGCGTGCACGAACACCTCCGCACGAGAGTCCCAGAGCCGGCCGCGATACCAGCCCGCACCGGCCCACGCGTCGATGAAGATCTTCGTCCCCGCCGGTACGTACCGCGGCGGCTCGTCCGTTCGTCTCACGTAGATGCCGCGATCGACCTCGCACACCATCCGCGCGGGTATCTCGGTCGCCGCCCCACCTGCCTCATTGATCATCAACGGTTCCCCCTCGTGCTCGTTCCGGCCGCTGACCGGCTGAGGCGAGGCTAGGGAGATCGCGTTGTCCACGGCCGTCGGCTCACGCTGAAGAACCAGACGTGGTGACCGTGACGTGGTGATCAAGGTCTGGCGGTACGCGGGCTCCGGCCAACTGCGCGAGATCGCCACCCTCTCCGGCGAGTTCCCCTGGGCCCTCAGGATGTCGCCGGACGGCCGCATTCTGGCCGTGTCCCGGTTGAATGCCGGGCCCGTCGAGATCCGGCGGCTCGACGGTGACACGGTCAACCGGGTGTACGTGAACGTGACGCAGGGGTCCTGGGAACCCTTCCAGTTCAGCGCGGACGGGAGGTTTCTCCTGATGGTCAACTCGGTGGAGGCAAGGTGCGGGTGTGGGACTCGCCGACCCCTCGAATCCGGTGGTGTGGGCCGGCATCGCCACCCTGCCCCGCGCCGAACCCATGGTCGAGTTCGCCCCGGGCGGTCGCCGGGTGCTCGTCGGCACGGAGCGTGCCGTGCACGTCTGGGACCTGGCGCAGCGCGGCAAGCCCGTGCGGGTCGCCGCGTTCGAGAACTTCCCCGACAACGTGACCGCGGTTGATCACTGGTCGCCGCCGTACGGGTTCATCGCGCTGACGAAGGGATGCATCTGGCTGCTGCGCACGGACGTCGACCAGGTGATCGAAGATCTGTGCCTCGGCGGTGCGGCACTGTCCGACCAGGAGTGGGCGAGATACCTGCCGGACGTCGAGCGCGTGCCCGTCTGCTGAACCGTGGGTGGCACCGGGGGGCGGCCACCCACGGCCACACCGGCGCCGGTTCGGGGCGCGAGCACCGGGCTTCTTCCCCGGCGTTCCACGTTAGGGCGAACGGGTTGTTCACGGTCAGCCGTTGGCCGCTGAACAAAGTTCTCTGAACAATGACGGGATGCCGAGACGGGAACGCCCTCTCGAGGAGGGCGAGAGCGGTCTCCTGCGGTTCGCCGCCGATCTGCGCCGGCTGCGGGAGCGTGCGGGCAGCCCGACCTACCGGGAGCTGAGCCGGCGTGCGCACTACTCGGCCGCCGCGTTGTCGGAGGCGGCGGGCGGGCGGAAGCTGCCGTCGCTCGCCGTGACGAAGGCCTACGCCAAGGCCTGTGACGCCGACCCGGAGGAGTGGGCGCGGCGGTGGCGTGCCGTGGCCGAGACGGAGGCGCGGGCGGCAGAGGACAGCCCGTACGTCGGGCTGGCGATGTTCCAGCCGGACGACGCGCCGAAGTTCTTCGGGCGTGAGCGGTTGACGGCTGAGCTGCTGATCACGAGGCACCGCTTCACCGGGGTGTTCGGGCCGTCCGGGGTGGGGAAGTCCTCGTTGCTGCGGGCAGGTCTCATCGCCCGCACGGGCGAGCCCGTCCTGTTGTTCACGCCCGGCGCGAACCCCGTGGAGGAGTGCGCGGTCGCGCTCGCCCGGCTCACGGGTGCGGATGCGGTCGAGCTCGCGGAGGAGCTGAAAGACCCGGAGGTGCTTCGCCGCAAGCACGGGCACCTCGTGGTCGTGGACCAGTTCGAGGAGCTGTTCACGTTGTGCCGCGACGAAGAGCTTCGCGTGTGGCTCATCGCGGCACTGACGAGATGTACGAAGGTCGTCATCGGCGTGCGCGCCGACTACTACGGCCATTGCACGCAATATCCGGAACTCGTCGAGGTGCTGCGCGGCAGTCAGGTCATGGTCGGCGCGATGACGCCCGACGAGCTGCGCCTCGCCATCACCGAACCCGCCGCGGTGGCGGGGGCCAAGGTCGAGACGGCGTTGCTGGCGCGGCTGATGGCGGACGCGGTGGGGCAGGCCGCCGTGTTGCCGCTGCTGTCCCACGCGCTGGCGGAGACCTGGCAGCACCGTCGCGGCATGACGTTGACGCTCGCCGGTTACGAGGAGGTCGGCGGCCTCGAACACGCCGTCGCCCGTACCGCGCAGGAGGTTTTCGACGGCTTCACCACCGGGCAACAGCAGCAGGCCAAACGGATCCTCCTGCGGCTCGTGACCGCGGAGGACACGAAACGCCGTGCGCACAAGGACGAGCTCGAAGCCGACGAGGACGTGCTGTGCGCGTTGGCGGCGGCCCGGCTCGTCGTGATCGACCGCGACGGTGTCGAACTGGCGCACGAGGCGCTGATCCGCGGCTGGCCCGCGTTCGCCCGGTGGATCGAAGAGGACCGCGAGAACATCAAGGCACAGCGCGAACTCACGCACGCCGCGCAGACCTGGGAGTCCCTCGACCGCGACCCCGGCGCGTTGTACCGCGGCCGCCGGCTGGCCACCGTCCCGTCCGGACTTTCCTTGAACTCCAGGGAACGCGCGTTCCTCGCCGCGAGCCTGGCCGCCGAGCACGAGATCTCGGTGAGCGCGCGAAGACGCACCCGCCGCCAACGTCAGCTGCTCGTCGCGCTGGCCGCTCTGGTCGTCGTCGCCGCCAGCTCGACGATCTTCGCCTTGCAGGCCGCCAGAACCGCCGACGAGCAACGCACCGCCGCCGCAGTGTTGAGGGCCGTCGGCGACGCTGCAGTACTGCGTTCCACCAACCCCGCGCTGGCCCAGCAGGTCGCCCTCGCGGCCTACCAGATGGTGCCGTTGCCCCAGGCGCGCAACGGTTTGCGGCAGGAGGACGTCCCCTCGCAGGTGCTGCGCGACGCCGAGTCCGAAGTGTCCGCACTGGTCGTCGGCCCGACCCGGCAACAGGTGGCGACCGGCCACCGCGACGGCGCGGTGGTGCTGACGGACCTCGACGACCTGCCGTCCCCGCGCACTTCCCACGAAGCCACGAGGCACGCCGGCGCCGTCACGGCCCTCGCGATGGACTCGGCCGGTGGCCTGGTCGCCTCTGTCGGCGAGGACGGCGCCGTGCACGTGGTCGACGTCTTCCTCGGCAAGCCCCGCCGGCTGACCGTCCTCCCCGCCCGCGCCGCCGCCATCGCCTGGCAGGGCAGCACTCTCGTCACCACCGGCCACGACGGCGTCCTGAGCTTCTGGACCGACCTCCGCCGCGAACGCCCGAGACTGCTCCACACCGTCCAGCTCGGCCTGGGACCGTTGGCGGGCATGGCTTTCCGCGACGACGGCCACGTCCTCGCCGCCGTCACGACCGGCCGCGCCGTCCACCTCGTCGACGTCACCGCTCCGCGTGAGGCCGCGCTTCTCTCCCTGACCGAGAAGTTCGCGGGCAGCGCCCAGTTCGCCGGCCGGAACCTGCTCATGACCACAGCCGCCACCGCCGTCCACCTCTGGGACACCACCGACCCGCGTGATCCCGTGCTGCGTGCCGAGATCCCGTCCGGCGGCGGCGAGGTCACCTCGGCGTGGCTCGGCACGGGCAGCGTCGCGGTGGCCACCGACGACGGTCTGGTGCGGTTGTGGCAGCTGGAGGACCAGGAGGAACCCGTCGAGCAGGCGCTGCTGCGCGGCCACACCGGTCCGGTCGCCGCGGTGGGGCTGACACCGAAGGGCGACGAGGTGGTGACGGGTGGTGCGGACCGGGCGGTGCGGCTGTGGAACGCCGACCCGCGGGACCCGGCCGTCCGGATCTGCGAACAGGCCCATCTGCGGATGAGCCGCGAGGAGTGGCGGCGGTACTTCGGCGACCTGGACTTCGCGCCGCCGTGCCAGGACTGAGCGGCACGTCCGATGACGTGGAACGATCACGAAGCAGGCCTGCGGATGGTCAGCGCTTAGCGGGCCGTTAGACGGCAGGCGAAGCTCTGGTGGACAATCCGGCCGGGAGGCGGCATGCCACGAGGGGAACGACCGCTGGGTCCGGAGGACACCGCGTTGCTGCGGTTCGCCGGTGACCTGCGCAGACTGCGTGACCAAGCAGGCAAACCGAGCTACCGCGAGCTGGCGCGGCGGGCCAACTACTCGCCCACCGCGTTGTCCGACGCGGCGGGTGGGCGGAAGCTGCCGTCCCTCGCGCTGACGCTGGCGTTCGTCCGGGCGTGTGAAGCTGATCCCGCGCCGTGGACCAAGCGGTGGCGTGAGCTCGCAGCCGAGCACGCACTGCCATTGCACCCTAACGCACCGTATCCGGGCACTGAACCGTTCGGCGAGCATGATGCGAAGAGGTACTTCGGCCGCGAGTACCTCGTCGAGCAGGTCGTGGAGTCGGTCAGGGCGCGGCCGCTCACCGTGCTCGTCGGTGCCTCGGGGTCGGGCCGGACCTCGCTGCTGGCCGCCGGCATCAAGCCCGCCCTCGAAGACGCCGTGGTGATCACGCCGAAGGGCAACGCGCTCGAGGGCCTCGCCCACACCCTCGCCGAGATCTTCGAGAACACCACGCCCGAGCAGCTCAGCGCCGAGTTCCGGCAGGACCCCGACCACCTCCGGCTGAGGATTCGCCAGCACCGCCCCGGCCTCACCCTCCTCGTCGACGACTTCGAGCAGGTGCTCGACCAGCAGGACTTCGTCGCCGCTCTCACCCGCTGCCCGCACGTCGTCGTCGCGGTCCGCGCGGACCACCGCGACCGGTGCCACGAGAAGGGCCTGGACGGCAACGAGATCGTCATCGAGCCGATGAGCGCGGACCAGCTGCGCCGCGCGATCACCGAGCCCGCCGCCAAGATCGGCGCCACCGTCGAGACCGCGGTGATCGCGCGACTGGTCGCGGACGCCGCCAACCAGCACGCGCTCCCGCTGGTGCAGCAGGCGCTGACCGAGACCTGGCGGCGCAAGCGCGGCATGACGCTGTCCCAGTCCGGGTTCGAGGAGGCCGGCGGCATCGAACATGTCGTCGCGCGGGCGGCCGACGCGTTCTTCGACAGCCTCAGCGAGGACGGCAGAAGAGCGGCGAGAGGCGTCTTCCTGCGGCTGATCTCGGTGCAGCGCAACGGAATCGTGCAACGCAGGACCCGCAGGCTCGACATCGAGCCGCACCTGCTGGACCTGCTCGCCAAGGCCAGGCTCGTGACGCTGACCGAGGACGGCGCCGAGCTCACCCACGACGCGGTGCTGCGCTGGCCCAGGCTCACCGTGTGGATCGACGAGGAACGCGACAACCTCCGCACGCACGAGCAGCTCGTCACCGCGATCGAGCTGTGGGAGGCGAGCGACCGCGACCCGCTGGCCCTCTACCGGGGAGCGCGGCTGCGCAAGGCCAAGGAGCTCGGCGACTTCCTGACGGTGCACGAGCGCCGGTTCGTCGACATCAGCATCAGGCGCGAGACCCGGCGCTCGACCGCGTTGATCGCGGTGATGGCGGTGCTGGTCGCGCTCGTGCCCGGCACCGTCATCTACGCCCTGGCCAACGAGCGCAAGATCAGCCAGCTGTACGACAGGGAGCTCGGCGGCAAGGCGATCTCCGAGTCCTCGGCGCTGATGGAGCAGCGCCGGCCGTACGCGGACAAGTACGCGCTGGTCGGCTACAAGGTCAACCCGTCGGCCGAGGCGGAGAAGGTGCTGCGGCTCGCCAACGCGGTAACGCGTGGGATCCCGTTCACCGGCACCCCGGCGGACAACGCCGACGTGCTGGTCGCGCCGCGCGGTGAGCTCGCCGCGGTGACCGACGAGGACGGCACGGACCGCATGTGGAGCCTCGACGAGGACAGCGCGGTGCCGGGCAAGAGGTTCTTCGACCGGCACCGGGTCGTCAAGCTCGCCGAACGCCGGGTCGTCACGAAGGACCCCGCCGACCAGGAGCACCTGTGGGCCGTCAACGACGCGAATGACCTCACCTACCTCGCGCCGCTGCCCGACCGGTTCCGGACGCTCGACATCAGCCCGGACGGCTCGCGGATCGTCGGCAAGATCGGCGGCGCGGTCGTCCCAGGACTGCCGACGCCGGACGCGTCCGAGCGTTCGATGCTGCTCGACCTCGGCGACCCCCGCAGACCCCGCGAGCTGCCGATGCCGGTGCGCAACCCCGAGACCGTCGCGCTGAGCCAGGACGGCCGCGAGCTCGCGACCTCCGTGTGGGACCCGGCGTCGGGCAACTCGACGATCGAGTTCTGGCGGATCGGCGGCACCTACGAACCAGCCGCGCCGGCGTTGGTCCAGCCCGTCTACGTCCGCAGTCTCACCTACTCGAGCGACGGTCGCTGGCTCGCCGTCGAGCACTCGCCGGAGTCCATCGTCGAGGTGTGGCAGCGTGTGCCCAGCGGCGCGCCCGTGCTCCGCGCGACGCTCAACAGCGTGATGCGCACGGGGGCCCGTGTCACGTTCTCCGACGACGGCCGCGTGGCCGTGGTCCGCGACAACATCTTCGAGGTGCAGCAGCTCTACACGTCGGGTCGCCAGGCGGACCGGCTCGTGTACGTCTCCGGGCACGGCCAGTCGATGCGCGCCGTGTACCGGTCGCAGTACCAGGACTTCCTCGTGCGCAGCGGGGGCCGGGATCCCGAGCTGCTGCCGTACGACCTCGACAGCGCCCGGATCATCAAGAGGATGTGTGAAAAAGACGGCGCGCGGCTCACGGACTCCGAATGGGTGAAGAGCTTCGGCGAAGTGGAGCGCGTCGAGGTCTGCTGAATCGCGCTGATGTGTGGGAAACAACCCGGAGTTGGGCCGGCACGCATTGTGAACAGGAGATCCACTCTCTAGGGTGACCGAGTGCGTGCGTTCACAAGGGGGCTTCTCGGCATCGCCGGGTTCCTCGTGCTGTGGGAGCTCTTAGGACGCTCTCCTCTCATCCCTGCAGAGGCGCTCCCGCCACCGTCCGTCGTGTTCGGTGAGCTCGTCACGCAACTGACTTCGCCGGACTTCATCAGTCATGTCGTGGCAACGGTCCTGGCACTGCTGATCGCCATCGTGATCGCCGTCGTCATCGCGGTGCCGAGTGGACTCGTGCTCGGCAGCATCCCCGCTGTCCGGCACGCGACGCGCGCGGTCATCGAGTTCCTGCGCCCGATCCCTTCTGTGGCGCTGATTCCGCTCGCGCTCGTGATGCTGGGCTTCGGCCCGGAAACCAAGATCACGCTGGCCGTCTACGCGGCACTGTGGCCCATCCTCTTCAACACCATTTACGCGCTGGACGAACTGGACTCGCTCCTCGTCGACACGGCAAGGGTTTTCGGGACCGGCCGAATCGGAGTGCTGTTCCTGGTCGCCCTGCCCAGCGCGTTGCCGTTCGTCCTCACCGGAATCCGGCTCGCGGCGACGACGGCGCTGGTCGTGATGGTGAGCGTGGAGCTCATGGCCGGCAGCCAGATCGGCATCGGCTACTTCATCATGGAGGCCCGCAGCGGACCGGGCCGGATGGACCAGGTGCTGGTCGGCACCGTGGTCGCGGGCGCGATCGGCGTCCTGCTCAACAACGGCCTCGAGCGCGTCCGCCGGCGATGGGTGGCCTGGTGAGCAAGTTCCTGCAGCGGTGGACCGTTTTCGCCGGGCTGGTTGTCGTGTGGCAACTGCTCGGCTGGTTCGCCGACGACCCGTTCTTCCCGCCGCCGTCGAAGATCCTCACCGCGGCCTACGAGTGGTGGGTCGTCGAACCGTCGAACTTCACCGAGCACATCGTGCCGTCGGTGACGCGGCTGCTGTCGGGCTGGGCGATCGCCTGCGTGATCGGTGTGTCGCTGGGCCTGCTCCTGGGCCGCTCGGAGCGGGCGATGGAGTACGCGGGCCCGTTGCTCGTGTTCCTGCGCTCGATCCCGCCACCCGCGCTGGTGCCGGTGTTCCTGCTGCTGTTCAAGGCGGGCACGTCGATGCAGCTCGCGACGATCGTCTTCGGCGTCGTCTGGCCGGTGCTGCTGAACAGCGTGGACGGTGCCCGCTCCGTTGACGTGACCAAAGTGGACACTTCGGCGGTCTTCCAGATCCCGCGCTGGCAGTGGGTGCTCGGCGTGGTTCTGCCCGCCGCGTCGCCCAAGATCTTCGCCGGGCTGCGGGTCTCGCTGTCGCTTTCTCTCGTGCTGATGGTGATCTCCGAGCTGGTGGGCACGGACAACGGCATCGGCTCGCAGCTCATGCAGGCACAGCGCGAGTTCGACTACACGCGCATGTGGGCCGGCATCGTCCTGCTGGGCGTGCTCGGCTACGGACTCAACACCGCGCTGCTGGCGGTGGAACGCAGAGCGTTGGCCTGGCAACCGAGGAGTCGTGATGAGCAACATGCTTGAGGTGGCCGACCTCGGCCACACGTACGGCGACCACGAGGCCATCGGTGGCCTGTCGTTCACCGTGCGCGCCGGCGAGCTGGTGTGCGTGGTGGGCCCGTCGGGCTGCGGCAAGTCCACCTTGCTGCGCACGATCTCCGGCCTCGTCGCGCCTTCGCGTGGCGACGTGTCCCTGCACGGCTCGCATCTCGCCGTGGTGTTCCAGGACTACTCGCGCTCGTTGTTCCCGTGGCTCACCGTGCAGGGCAACGTGGAGTTCCCGCTGCGGTCTCTGCCGCGCGCGGAACGTCGCAAGCGTGCCGCTGAGGCTCTGGAGTGGGTGGGGTTGGCCGGAGCTGCTCGCAAGCGGCCGTGGCAGCTGTCCGGTGGCATGCAGCAGCGTGTGGCGATCGCGCGCGCTCTCGCCTACCGGCCTGCCTTGTTGTTGATGGACGAGCCGTTCGCCTCTGTGGACGCGCAGACCCGGTTCGAGCTGGAGGACCTGTTGCTTCGCGTGCGCCGTGAGCACGACACGACCGTTCTCGTGGTCACGCACGACATCGACGAGTCGGTGTACCTGGGGGACCGGATCCTGGTGCTGTCCGGGTCTCCCGCGCGGCTGGTGGCGGATCTGGAGGTGCCGTTGCCCGCGGAGCGGAACCAGGTGACGACGCGGACCGACGAGGTGTTCGTGGAGCTGAGGTCGAAGGTGGCGCGGCTGCTCAACGTCGGCAAGCCGGCGGCGATGGACGTGGAGAAGTGGGCAGCGGCCGAGCGCGAGTCGCTGAGCGAGACGGTCTCGTCCTGACACACTTCCCGGCGTGACGGACTGGAGCCTCTTCCTCGTCGTCGACGCGGAGCCTGTCGAGGTGTCCGGCGGGGGCAGGGGCAGAGTCGTGCTCCTGGAAGGCCGCCGGCTGCTCGCGTTGCCGGACAACGGCTATGAGTTGCTCCTGGCGTGGGTCGCCGGTCCGCGCCGAGTGGTGCGCACGCCCGCACCGATGCACCCTGACCAGGACATCATTGACACGTTCGTCAACTCTTACCTCGTCGAGGCCGGTGCTGTGCCGCGGCCGCGCGGGTTCGCCTGGTACCTGGACCTGCCGGTCGGAGTCACGCCGTCCCACGTGTGGCACGTGGTCGACGCGGGCCGTGCGCACGGATCCCCGGTGGACCTGCACCGTGTCCGGGAGGCGATGGAGCGAGGGGTGGCTGTGCTCTACGACGCGGCCTGACAGCAGAACTGCGCCAAGCACAGACAGCTAGATCCTGGGGGTTCGGATTCTGAACGGTTGAGTCGGGTTTCGGGGCGCCGTCGGCCCGGTCGCTGTGGATCTTTATGAGGGGAGCTTTCCTAAACCTGAGGTTGAAGAAAGCTCCCCTCATCAACAGCCGGGGTTCGGTGCTCGGCGGTCCGAGGCGAAGCCTCACTGGTGGCGTGACCCGGAACGTCGGCTGGGTAATTCACGCTCAGCGGGGCACCTCGCGGCATCGCCCCCGCGCCCCCATACATCCAGTATGAGTCCAGTATGAGGACGCGGGGGCGGCACCACGATGCACCCGTCTGACCGCGAATTCGCCCGGCAACATTCCGGGCCACGCCACTCGGCCCCGGACCTGCCGAGGTCCGGGGCCCAGCTGTGTCGCACGGCGACAGGGCTTGCGGTGGCCCGCCAGCCGACGAGAAGCCGTCACCGTGCGAAGAGGAGGTGTGTGCGTACAACCGGGGAAGGCGGGCACCCGCGCCTCGGGGGCAGAGTCGCAGAGCGCCCGCCTGCCGTTCCCCGTGAACCGCTCGAAGAGCAGTGGCAGAACGATCAGAAGTGGATGTCCACGTCGTTGTGGTTGCCGACGCCGCCGTCGAGGAGGTTGAGGTCGCCCAGCTTGACGTCACCGATGACCTGGCCGAGGTCGTGGTGCACGTCGCCGACCTGCGCGACGTTCTGCACGACGTTGTCGGTCACGTTCGCGACGTCCTTGACGTCCACGACGTCCTTGACCAGCACGTCGGAGTCGATGACGTCCTTCACGAGGACGTGGGCGTCGAGGTCCTTGACCAGCACGTCGGTGACACCGTTCGCGCCCGCCACGTCGACCGCCTGGCCGACCACGGACTCGACGTTGACGTGGGAGGCGACGTCGGTGACGGTGGAGACGGCCTCGGGCGCCTGCGGGACGGCGGGAACGGTCGAGACGACCGAGTCGAGGGTGCCCGACACGTCGCCCAGGCCGGAGAAGTCGCCGAGGCCGGAGACGTCCGAGACGAGCGCGGTGATGGCGGACGGCGTGGCGACGTCGGCGACGCCGGTGACACCCTCCACGTTGCCCGCGATCTGCAGCAGGCTGTCGACGGCCGGCAGCTCGCCGCCGAGGATGTCGTCGATGCCCTCGACGTTCGGCACGGATGCGGCGTCGAGCACCAGCGGCAGGATGTCGTGGACGTCGCCCGCGGTGATGTCGCTCAGGCCGGCGGCCTCGAGGCAGCCCAGCGGGTCCTGCTGGAACGCCTCACGGGCGTCGAGGTCGGTCAGGAGGCCGAGAGTGAAGTCGTGCAGGGTGGTCGGCTCGGCCTGCACCGTGGTGCCGCCGGTCTCCACCGTGGCGCCACCGGTCTCCACCGTGGTGTTGCCCGTCTCCACCGTGGTCGGGGTGGACTCCACCGTGGTCGGGGCGGTCTGCACCGGGGTCGTCTCGGTCTGCTGCATGGGACTCAAGCTCCTGTAGCTGAATCGGGGGATGTCGTGTTGCACCATATGGATGATCGACATCCCCCGGCATCGGGAGTTGGCCCCAGATCGTGACGAAAGCAGGCCCCTAGGGGGTTGGTCTCACCCGTTAGGGGAGCCCGGGAGTCACCCCACAGGGGGAGATTGTGCCCTCAGGGGCCAACGTAGTTCTCCGCGAAGCTCGCGCGGTACGCGGGCGACTCGGCCAGGTGCTCCAGCCGTGCCTGCGCCAAGCGTCCGAAGAACGGGGAGCTGACGTCCGTGTGGATCATGTTCACCATCCACTGCGAGAACTCCTGGGCCCGCCAGACGCGGCGCAGGCAGTCGTCGGAGTAGGTCTTGAGACCGGTCTCCGAACCGGTCGCGTAGTACTCCGTCAGTGCACGTGAGAGCGTTGCCGCGTCGTTCATCGCGAGGTTCATGCCCTTCGCGCCGACCGGCGTGATGATGTGGGCTGCGTCACCCAGCAGGTACAGCCGGCCGTACGACATCGGTTCGACCACGTGGCTGCGCATGTCGAGGATTCGCTTTTCAACGATCTTTCCCTCGGTCAGCGACCAAGTCGAACCGTGGAGTGCGAACCGCTTGTGCAAGGCCTCCCACACCTGCTCGTCGGACCAATCCGAAGCTTTTGTTCCGACGGGCACCTGGAGGTAGAAGCGAGAAATGGTCGGCGACCGCAACATGTGTCCGGCAAAACCGTCCTCGTGCAGCGCGTAAATGATGGCTTTAGTGGACGGCGGCGCCTCTGCGAGAATTGCGAGCCACTCAATCCCGTGGTGATGCGAGAATTCTGTCAGAACTCCGTCGGGAATCGACGGCCGGCACACGCCGTGGAACCCGTCGCACCCGGCGACGAAGTCACATGAAATTTCTTCACGTCTGCCATCTGCGCTGGTCCAGGCCACGGAAGGGCTGGAACAGGTGAGATCCCGCAACTCCACGTCGCTGACCGAGAACCGGATGTCACCGCCGCCGTCGAGGAATGCCGCGATGAGGTCCTTGACCACTTCCTGCTGGGGGTAGACGTAGTGGTTCTGTCCCTCGTACAGATCGCTGTACGCCACCTGGAACGCCTGTCCGTTCACGCGGAATTCACACGTTCCGTGACGGTCTGCTTCCATCAGCAAACGATCGGCGAGTCCGAACGACTCCAGCATGGTCACGGAGCGGTGTTCAAGCACTCCCGCGCGTGGCCGGGTTTCCACATGAGTGCGACTAGCTCTTTCGAGGACGACGCAGTCGATACCTGACTGCTGGATCAGGTTTGCCAAGGTCAGACCGGCCGGCCCGGCGCCTACGACGGCAACAGCGCGCTTCAACTGGGGTTCTCCTAGCCCTAGGTCTGCTGTGCTTAGATGCTCACCGCAGGTAGTGGACTGGAACCTGCGTGTGTCGGTCAACTGGGGTCTTTTGGAGCAGCATCATTACTCTGAGTGGTTGACCGTCGCGCCTTTCCCCGCAACGACGACACCGCTCCGACAGGAGAGTGCTCCCGATGACTCGAAGAGTCCGCCGTATGGCCGTCCGTGGCGTCGCCCTCGCCACGCTGCTCGCCACAGTGGCGAGCTGTGGACTGCTCGGCGGCAAGGATCCGGCTCCCGCGACCAACGGGAACGGCCAGGTCGAAAAGGCCAAGATCACCCTGGGGGTCCTGCCGATCCTCGACGTGGCCTCCGTGCACGTGGCGAGCAAGAAGGGCTACTTCGCGGCCGAGGGTCTCGAGGTCGAGCTCAAGACGATCCAGGGTGGTGCTCAGGCGATCCCCGGCCTGATCAACAAAGAGCTGGACATGACGTTCGGCAACTGGGTCTCGTTCTTCGCCGCCCAGTCGAAGGACGCGGCCAAGCAGGTCGACGGGATCAAGCTCATCGCCGATGGCTACCAGGCCAAACCCGACATGTTCCTGATCTTGGCGGCCGGTGACTCGGCCATCAAGAGCCCCAAGGACCTGGCGGGCAAGACCATCGCGATCAACACGTTCAAGAACATCGCGGAACTGACCGCGAAGGCCACGCTGGAAGCGGCGAACGTCGACCCGAAGTCGGTCACGTTCAAGGAGATGCCGTTCCCGGACATGCAGGCCGCGGTCCAGAACAAGACCGTTGACGCGGCGTTCATGGTCGAGCCGTTCATCACCCGCGCCCAGCGTGCCGCCGGTCAGGTCAAGATCCTGGACGCGGCGTCGGGCCCGACCGACAACATTCCGATCGCGGGCTACGCGACCAGTGGCGAGTTCGCCAAGAACAACCCCAAGACCGTCGCCGCGTTCCAGCGCGCGATCGCCAAGGGTCAGGCGGACGCCGCCGACCGTCCCACGGTCGAGCCGCTGCTCGTCGAGTACGCCAAGGTCGACAAGGAAACCGCCGCTCTCGTCCACTTCGGCGCCTTCCCGACCTCGCTCGACGCGACCCGGCTGCAGCGGGTCACACAGCTGATGCAGCGCTACGGGCTGCTGGACAAGGAGCTCGACGTCAAGCCGATGCTCATCCAGCCCTCCGGTAGTTGACGAACAGCGCGGGTGGTTGTGATCGCGCCGTGATCATGGCCACCCGCGCTCATCGTTTCCGCCGGATGAATTATCGCTTAGAGGCCGTTTAGCCGCGCGACCGTCAGTTGTTGATTCTGGAACCAACTGTTTTGTCGTCCGAACGGCGGTATGAGAACCGTGCGTTTTACACCAAGATCCACCAAGTTTGCAGCTATTAAACGGGGCGGGGAGTGTTGACGGTGCGCGGTCGTGAGGACCAGCGAGGCATCGACCGGTTCCGCCTACGCAACTGGCGGTTGCGGAGCAAGCTCGCGGTGGTGTTGCTAGTTCCGGCCCTGAGCACCGCGACTCTCGCGGGCCTTCGCCTGAACGGCCAGCTGGACGACGTCGAGCTCTTCGGCACCGTGCAGCGCGAGCTCGCCGTGAGCCACCAGGCCGCGAAGGTGGAATACGCGCTCCAGGTGGAGCGCGACTGGGCAGTGCAGTGTGTTGCCGCCGGCAGGCAGAACGCGTGTCCTGAGCACGCGGCCCGCACCGGCGCCACCGACACGGAACTGGGCAGGTATCGGGACGCGGGCGCGACGACGACCGTGCTGAGCGAGTCCCTGCAGGAAGCTTTCACGAAGTCGCTGGAGTCGCTGGACGGTCTGGCGAGCTTGCGCGTCACATTGCTGAGCACGAAGTACCCGGACATGGCCGTGATCGGTGCGTACAACCAGATCATCGCCTCGCTCGGCCAGGTGCACCGCGCCGCGATCTCCAGCCTGAGCGAGCCGGCCATCGTTCCGCTCGTCGCCGCCGCGCAGGCGCTCTACCAGGCGCAGGAGCAGATCGGCCAGCAGAACGCGATCCTGACGGCCACCGCGCTGCGCAGGAGTTTCGCGCCAGGTGCCGCGGACGAGCTGCGGGCCGCGCAGTCCCGGCTGGACGCCGCGTTCAACGAGTTCAACGACGTCGCCTCGCCGGCGAACCGGCAGAAGTTCCAGGACGTCGTGTCCGGTGCCGCGGTCGACGGTCGCAACCGGCTGGTGAAGCTCGCGCTGGCGCAGAACGCCGACAACAAGCCGGTGACCATCTCGGACGCCGAGGTGCTCAAGGACGGCGAGGGCACCGCGAACCTCGTGCACGAGGTCGCCGGCGAGATGGAGTCCCAGGCCGACGCCACGACCACGCGCCTGGCCGGCCAGGCGCGCACGGACGCCTGGCGCGACGCCGCACTGGTCGCCGCGTCGCTGATCGTCGCGTTCGGTCTGATGGCGATGGTCGCGCAGTCGATGCTGCGGCCGCTGCGCGTTCTCCGCCGCAGCGCCCTCGACGTCGCCCGCAACCAGCTGCCGGAAGCGATTCGCCGCATTCGTTCGCACCGCGACCCCGAACGCGCCGCGGAAGAGGCGATCGTCCCGGTGCCGCTCAACACGACCGAGGAGGTCGGCCAGGTCGCGCGGGCGTTCGACCTGGTGCAGCGCGAAGCCGTCCGCCTCGCCGTCGAGCAGGTGGCACTGCGCGCGAACGTCAACGACATGTTCATCAACCTGTCGCGGCGCTCGCAGGCGTTGGTGGAACGCCAGATCAGCGTGATCGACCGGCTCGAGCAGGACGAGCAGGACCCCGACCACCTGGCGTCGCTGTTCGAGCTCGACCACCTCGCCACGCAGATGCGCCGCAACAGCGAGAACCTGCTGGTGCTCTCCGGCACGACGGTCAACCGCCGCGTCACCCGACCGGTCGCGATCGCCGAGGTGCTCGGCGCCGCGGTGTCCGAGGTGGAGAAGTACGCGCGCGTCCAGATCGCGCCGACGCCGGACCTGATGGTGCAGGGCCGCGTGGTCAACGACCTCGCGCACCTCATCGCCGAGCTGCTCGACAACGCGACCGCGTTCTCCAAGCCGACCACCAAGGTCACCGTGCGCACGATCGAGACCCGCAGGGGCGAGGTCGCGATCCGCATCCACGACCGCGGCGTCGGCATGCAGGACGCCGACATCATCGAGGCCAACGCGAAGCTCGCCGAGCCGCCGGAGGTCGACGTCTCCGTCGCCCGCGAGATGGGCCTGTACGTGGTCGGCCAGCTCGCCAAGCGCCACGAGATCCGCGTGACGCTCGCGAACAACGACGACATCGAGGGCGGTGTCACCGCCCAGGTGATCCTGCCGATCTCGTTGCTGCACAAGGGACCCGCTCCCGCGCTGCCGCTGCCGGCCGCGGCCGCGGCCGCGCCCGCCGAGACGAGCAACGAGGGTCTCGCCGGTGTGCCGAAGTGGACGCCGGAACACCCGGTCGTGGTGCCTTCCGCCACGGCGGCCGACGAGCCCTCCGGCCGTCACCGCATCGAACAGACGTCCGCCGACGGCCTGTTCACCGCCAGGGTCGAGCCGACCGAGGTGTCCCCTGAGGACGCCTACTCCTACGAGCCGCCGATCGAGCGCCCGGAGGAACCCGCGAAATCCGCGGACCAGGCGACCGAGATCTTCCCGGCCATCTCCGACGACATCGGAGAGATCTCCGCGGACAGTCTGTCGCGGTGGTTCCAGACTCCGGCTGCCGCGCCGCAGCGGCAGGCCGTTGATTCCACAAAGGACGTTCCGGCAGCGGAGCCGGACACCGAGTCCGAACCTTCCACGGTGAACGGTCTGCCCAAGCGGCAGCGTTCAGCGGAACCCGCGAAGCCCGAGGCACCAACGGCGGTGCCGCGCGCGGTCGCCGACTTCGCCGAGTCCGACTGGGGATCGGCCGACGAGGGCTGGCGTGCCGCCGGTGCGCTGGAGTCCGGCGTGCCCGCGCTGACGACGGAGAACGGCCTGCCCAAGCGCGTCCCGAAGGCGCGCCTGGTGCCGGGCTCCACTCCCAAACCGTCGTCACCGGTTCCGCAGCTGGCGGCCGCCGGGACGGGAGGCCGTTCCGCGGAACGGCTCCGTCAGCGGTTCGCCACGTACCAGAAGGGTGTCCAGCTCGGCCGTGAGTCGCTCTTCGACTCGGCCGTCGGCGGCATCCCCGTGA
Source organism: Lentzea atacamensis (assembly GCF_003269295.1). GTDB lineage: Bacteria > Actinomycetota > Actinomycetes > Mycobacteriales > Pseudonocardiaceae > Lentzea > Lentzea atacamensis. The sequence continues at coordinate 39,330 of NZ_QLTT01000004.1, forward strand.
TCGCAGAAAGGGAACACCAGTGACCACCGCGACTGAGGAACTGGACAACTTCAGCTGGCTGGTCGAGGACTTCGTCAGCAGGGTCGCCGGTGTCGCGCACGCGATCGTCGTCTCGGCGGACGGTCTGTTGCTCGCCTCGTCGGACCGCCTTCCGCACGACCGCGCCGAACAGCTGGCCGCAGTGTCCTCCGGCCTCGTTTCGCTGAACCTCGGCGCGGCGCGTTGTTTCGAGGCGGGTGAGGTGAAACAGACTGTCGTCGAGATGGAACGGGGCTATCTTTTCCTGATGTCCATCAGCGACGGGTCCTGCCTCGCCGTGCTCGCCGCGCCCAACTGCGACATCGGGCTCATCGGTTACGCGATGACCCGGCTGGTGGAGCGGGTCGGTCTCCAGCTCACCCCGGAGATCCGTGCCCAGCTGCACGTTTCCATGCGAGCCTGAGTAGAGAGAAGTTCCCCATGAGCAACGGTGCTCCGGGTCGTCCGGGGTCACCTGGGGTCGACCTGACCGCGACGTCGGCGAAGATCGTCATCGCGGGCGGGTTCGGCGTCGGCAAGACGACGTTCGTCGGTTCGGTCTCCGAGATCACCCCGTTGACCACCGAGGCCGTCATGACCCAGGCGTCGGTCGGCGTGGACGACCTCTCGGCCGTCCCGGACAAGGTCACCACCACGGTGGCCATGGACTTCGGCCGGCTGCACCTGGACAAGGACCTGATCCTGTACCTGTTCGGCACGCCTGGACAGCACCGGTTCTGGTTCATGTGGGACGACCTGGTCCGCGGCGCGATCGGCGCCGTCGTGATGGTCGACACGCGCCGGATCGACGAGGCGTTCGCGCCCATCGACTTCTTCGAGGACCGCGATCTGCCGTACGTGATCGCGGTGAACTGCTTCGACGGCCTGATGCACCACCGGGCGGAGGAGGTGCGGGACGCGCTGACGATCCCGTCGTCCGTGCCGATAATCCCATGCGACGCGCGGAACCGTCAGTCGACGAAGCAGATCCTCATCGCACTGGTGGAGCACGCGCTGCGCCAGCCTTCGTTCGCCTGACCGCACGGGCAAAGCCTTTCGCCGAAACAGCCGGGAAAACCGTGACCGTCAACGGTCATCCGCCCGGCCGTCGCCCGGAAGGCTCCCGACTGCGGGACGCTCCAGCGCATGGAGCGTCGGAATTTTCTACGTGTCGCAGTTGTCGGAACGGCCGCGGCGGCGTTCGGTGGCGCCAACTGGCGTGAAGCCTTCGCCGCCGGGGCTCAGCCCGGACCCAGCCCGTACGGACCGCTGCAGGCGGTGAACTCGAGCGGCCTCATGCTGCCCGCGAAGTTCACCAGCCGGGTGATCGCCCGCACCGGCCAGAAGGTGGCCGGTACCAGCTACACCTGGCACCCCGCCCCGGACGGCGGCGCGTGTTTCAAGGACGGCACCGGGTGGATCTACGTGTCCAACAGCGAGGTGCCGTCGACGGGCGGTGCGAGCGCGGTCAAGTTCAACGCACAGGGCACCATCACCAGCGCGTACCGGACGTTGAGCAACACCAACGTGAACTGCGCCGGTGGGGCCACGCCGTGGAACACCTGGCTGTCCTGCGAGGAGGTCGACCGCGGCTACGTCTACGAAACGGACCCGTGGGGTGTGAAGGCGGCCGTGCGCCATCCCGCGATGGGCAGGTTCAAGCACGAGGCCTGCGCGGCTGATCCCGTCCGCAAGGTCATCTACCTGACCGAGGACGTCTCGGACGGTTGCCTCTACCGCTTCAAGCCCACCACGTGGGGCGATCTGCGCAGCGGCACGCTGGAGGTCATGACCGGCTCGAACAGCCAGACCAGCGGAACGGTCGGCTGGGCCAGGGTTCCCGACCCCGACGGCAGCCCGACCGCCACGCGCAACCAGGTGAGCGGTGCCAAGCGGTTCAACGGTGGCGAAGGTTGTTACTACGCCGACGACACGTGCTGGTTCACCACCAAGGGCGACGGCAGGGTGTGGGCGTACAACGCCACCAACAGCACCATCAGCCTGACCTACGACGACTCTCTCGTGACCGGGGCACCGGCCCCTCTCACGGGCGTGGACAACGTAACTCGCTCTTCTGGCGGCGATCTGTTCGTGGCGGAGGACGGCGGAAACATGGAGATCTGCATCATCACGCCGCAGGGGGTTGTCGCGCCGTTCCTCCGAGTTCCCGGCCAAAGCAGTAGCGAGATCACGGGTCCCGCGTTCTCGCCCGACGGTAGTAGGCTCTATTTCTCCTCGCAGCGCGGCACCGCGGGCAACGTCAACGGTGGCATCACCTACGAAGTGACTGGACCGTTCCGGCGCTGATTGACACTTGACTCTTCTTGTGCGCCAAGGCTTTAGCGATACAGTCGGGGTGCAATCACCCTGCATTGCGAGGAGATTCCTGTGTCCCTGCGCAAAACAATTTTTTCGCTTACCGCTGCCGTCGCCCTGACGGCCGGCTTCCTCGGCACCGCTGAAGCAGCACCCCGCACCCTCACCTACAACGCCGAGGGTGCGGCCGAGTTCAAGCAAGCCGTCGTCGACGGGGCGAACATCTGGAACGCCAGCGTCGTGAACGTGAAGCTGGTGAGGACCACTTCCGCTTCCGCGAACATCAAGGTGTACGCGGACAACCAGTGGCCTCGCGCCCAGGTGACCAGCCTCGGCAACGGTCGCTGGTACATGGGCCGCCAGGCGGTCAACGAAGGACACCACGTCGTCCGCATCGCGGCGCACGAGTTCGGCCACCTGCTCGGCCTGCCCGACCGCAGGACGGGGCTGTGCACCGACCTGATGTCCGGCGCCAGCGCCGGCACGTCCTGCAAGAACCCCAACCCGAACGCCAGGGAGAAGGCGGAGGTCGAGGCGAAGTTCCGCACGGCCGCCACCGTCAAGGCCGAGACGTTCGTGGACGCTGCCTGACCTGATCGGAGGTGGGCTTCCCGTTCTATCGCGGGAGGCCCACCATCAGGTCCACGCCGAGCGCCTCGAGCTCGTCGGGATCGCCCGGTCCGCCGATCACGTGCACGCCGGCCGACCGCAGCAACGGCACCATCAGCGCCATCCCCTGTCGCGCCAGCCGTTCCGACGGCGGCCGTGCCAGCCGGACGCCCCACACCGGGCTGCGGTCCACAGTGGACAAACCGGCGAAGCCGCCGCCGAACTCGTGCAGCAGGACGTGGACGCCCATGTCGTGCAGCACTTCGAGGTTCTCCTCGCCCTCCGGCATCGAACGCACGTCCAGCGCCAGGAACAGCGAGGAAGCCGGAAACGCGCAGTCCCTCAGGCCGGTCCGCACGTGCGCCGCCAGGTCCTGGTCCCGTGACTGGTCGCGGGACAACCGGATCAGCGCCGGCTCGCCTCGCGAACACGCGTCGTGCAACACCATCTGCATCAGGCGCGAGGCCAGGCCGAGGGCGTCGGCGCAGGCGACGACGTCGTCGTGCCGGGAGTCACCCCAGCGCAGTGTCGCCTCGACGAAAGCGTGAGAACCCGAAACCCACGACACCGGCGCGTACTCCACGGAGATCTCGCCGTTCTCGAAGGCACCGGGCATCGCCGCGATTCGCGCGTACCGGGCACGGTCGGCCACATCGGCCTCGTGGTCGTAGATCGCCCACTGTCTCTTGCCGCCGGTCTCCGCCCGCCGCAACGTCGAGTGCGCCCGCCGCAGCACCGCGGTCGGGTCCGTGCCGGGGCCGGCCGCGTGCACGAACCCGATCGACGTCGACACCGCGACGCCCGCGCCCTCGAGGTAGACGGGCTCGGACAGCTCCTCGTCGATCATGGCGGCCAGCGCGGCCACGTCCGGCGACCCGTGGATCAGCACCACGAACTCGTCGCCGCCCACCCGCGCCACGACGGCGTCCGGCAGCACGGCCCGCAATCGCCGGGCGACCTCCACCAGCACCGCGTCGCCCGCCACGTACCCGAGGCCGTCGTTGACGATCGCCAGGCTGTCGACGTCGAGGTAGCCCAGCGTGTACGGCTCACCGGACGCGAGCGCCGACTCCAGCTTGTCCGTGAACGAGCTGCGGTTCGGCAGCCCGGTCAGCAGGTCCGTCAACGACTGGTGCCGCAGCCACTCCTGCAGCATCCGCTGTTCGGAGACGTCCTCGATCAGGCCGACGTGGAACTTCGGCAGCCCGTCCGACCCCCGCAGCACGGACAGCACGACGTTCGCCCACACCGAGTCGCCGTTGCGGCGCGTCAGCTCCCACTCGCGCCGGTCGGTGTCCACGGAGGACGAGATCATCCGCTCGCAGGCGGCGGCCAGCGCCACCGCGTCGGCCTCGGCGAACAGCTCCTTGGGCATCTCCTCGTAGCCGAGGATCGCGGCCAGCGCCTCGTTCGCCTCCACCACCGCGCCGCTCAGGTCGAAGATCGCGATGCCCACCGCCGTCGACGCGAAGACCTGGGCGAACCGGGCCTCGCTGTCGTGCAGGTCGCGCTGCGCGTCCTCGACGGCCTTCAGCAGCGAGTTCTTGACCTTCTCCTGCTCGGCGAACAACTGGTCGCGCGTCGCCCGCACGTACCCGGACGCCAGCGCGCCGAGCACCTCCGGCGGGAACTCCGGCGCCAGCACCTCGAGCGTGCACCGCAACGAGTCCGGGCCGGTGAACCGCTTGTGCACCAGCCATTCACCGACGGCGGGCGCATCCTGCCCAGCGCGCAGCCGGGCGGCGTGCTCGTCGAGGTGCTGCGTCAGCTTTCGCCGGGACATCGGCGAGTATGCGCTCTCGATCAGAACAGCCGCCCAGCGCTGCGCCAGGGCGGAGGCGGGCATCAGGGTTTGCGGCCCACCGCTGCGTACAGGTTGGCCTTCGACGGATCGGTGCCGACGTCCTCCGGCGTCTCCGGCCGCCACTCCGGCGTGAACACGATGCCGGGCTCCACGATCTCCAGCCCTGACAACATGTCCGTCACCTGAGCCTTCGTGCGCGGCGTGATCGGCTCGGCGGTCTTGGCGAAGATCTCCTTACCCGCGGCCATGGCCGCGGGCATGCTGTCGGCGGTGAAGTGCGACAGCGCCAGGTACGAACCGGACGACAACGCCTCCACGTAACGGGACAACACACCCCACGGGTCGTCCGCGTCCGGGATGAACTGCAGGACACCGACGACCAGGAGCCCGATCGGCTGCGAGAAGTCCAGCAGCTCCCGTGCCTGCGCGACCACCTTCTCCGGCTCGCGCAGATCCGCCAGCAACGCCGTCACGTTCGGCTCGTCGGCCAGCATGAGCTCGGCGTGCGTGATCGCGACCGGCTCGAAGTCGACGTACACGACCTTCGCCTCGGGTGCGACCTCGTGCGCCACCTCGTGCACGTTGCCGACCGTCGGGATGCCCGAACCGAGGTCCAGGAACTGCCGGATGCCGAGATCCGCCAGCTCCAGCACGACCCGGCGCAGGTAGGCGCGGTTGCGCCGCGCCATGTCCCGCACGGGCAGAACCTTGATCAGGGCCTCGGCCGTCTCGCGGTCCGCTTCGAAGTTGTGCCCACCGCCGAGCAGGTAGTCGTAGATCCGGGCCGAACTCGGCACGTCGACGTTGACACCTTCCGGAACCCAGCTGACTCGATCGACCACAGCAGCACACCTCTCGCGATGCGAATTCTGAGCGTCGACAACCCTACTGGCCGCAGATGTGGGCCGAACGAATGAATTCCACTGTCACTCGAATGGTGTGCTAAAGGATAAACCAATCGGTGCAGCCGTTTGCGAACCGGAACTTCACGGGTCCGCGCGGTGCCGTCCCCATCACGAACATCCCCAGTTCGTCGACCGCCGCGGTTTCGTGGTCTCCGGACGGCGTCACCAGCGTGACGGATCCGGACGCCGGCATCAGCTGACCGGTGATCCCCGCCGCCGACACCTCCACCTGCAACGACACGCCGTCCGCGTCGAAGATCAGCTGCCGCGCCGTCGCCGTGGACCTCGCACGGGCGAACAGCGTGTCGTCCAGCACGGAGTCGTACGACGTGATCGCGAGCAGCTCCTCGTCGATGTTCCGCCAGGTGAACGCGGCCTTCGCGGCCTCCACGAACTCCGGGGGAACCTCCTCGGAAGGTGTGCTCAACGCGTCGCGCAAGGCGTCGAGCAGTACTTCGTCACTGTCCCAGTCGTGCCGCACCCAGCACACCTCCTCTCGTGGCCGGCGATCCCAGGAACGCTGAGATCGCAGGGGTCTTGCGCAACTTCTCCAGGCAACGTATCCGCGTCGGGCCGATGCTGCCGACCGGCATCGCGAGCTCTTCGCTCACGACCTGGTAGCTCGGCGGCGGGTCGGTCATCAGCTTCGTCAGCAACCGCTTGCACTGGTCCGTGAGCTCGGCGAACCCGTCCCGCAGCGCCTGCCGCCGCTCCACGGCCAGCAGGTCCGCCTCCACCTCCGCGTCCATCTGCTCCGACTCCAGCGCGTCGGTCTCGGACAACGGGTCGTAGAGGTGCGTCCGCTGCTGCACGCGCAGCACGCGCAGACACTCGTTGCGGGTGGTCGTCATGATCCAGCCGGGCAGTGCCTCCGGCTCGCGCAGCCGCCCGATCTGCTCGACGAGCCGAAGCCACAGCGTCTGGTTCACGTCGGCCGCGTCCGCGGGGCGCAGCCGGTGCTTGTAGATCACCGACACCACCAGCGGCGTGTAACGGTCCACGATCTCGTTCCACGCCGACTGGTCGCCCTCGGCCGCCGCGCTCACGAGCGCGGCGATCGGCGATCCTGCGGTCACGTCGACTCCTTGCGGTCACAACTGGCGGAGGCCGAGGTTGCTCCCCAGATACAACTATTTGACAAAAACTCCGTAGCCGGGGTGGAAGTCCGGGCCGCTCAACAGTTTGTCACGCGCCTGAGCTGCGGTGATGCCGTCCGCGACCATCGTGGCGGCGATCCGGCCGGTGACCAGGGGAGCGGCGAACGACGTGCCGTACCAGTAGGCCCACAGCGCGAACGGTGTCGCGGCGGCCTCACCCGGCAGCTGCCACTCGCCCTTGAGGTAGGTCGAGGCCCGGTTGCCGATCGCGCACGCGTCGACCCAGTGGCCCCAGTTCGAGTACCAGGCGGGCCCGACGGAGCCGTCCCGCTTCTGCTCCGCGGCGGCGACGGCGGTGACCCGGCACAGCGCGGCGGGCCAGCTCGGCCGCTGCGTGCCCTGGTTGCCTGCCGAGGCGACCACGACGACGTCCGGCGGCAGCCCGTCGATCGCGCGCCGCAGCGGTTCGGAGGCCACGTCGTCCTCGGTGAAGCAGCCGAGCGACAGGTTGAGCAGGTTGATCTTCTTCTTGCCCAGCTCGGCGATCTTGTTGCAGAGCCGTTCCTCGTCGCCGAAGCCGTTCTGGTCGAGCGCGACCTCCGGGTCGAACGTGACACCGGGCGCGGCGTTCTGGATGACGCCCGCGACGAACGTGCCGTGCCCGCCCTGCAGCGCGAACATGTGGCCGCTGCTGTAGGCGGGGTCGACGTCGTCGGCTTCCTTGAGGTAGCGGTCGGCGAACCAGTCGGAGTGCTCGCTGTCGGCGCCGGAGGAGATGCCGGTGTCGATGATGCCGACCCGTACGTCCTTCAGGCGCTCGTCCGACTTGGGCGCGCTGATCGGGTCGGTGGGGTACGGCCGGTCGCCCGGGTTGCCCATCACGAGGCCGCCGTGGCCGACGATCACGTGGTGCGGCTGCACCAGCGGCACCCGCTCGTTCGGCCAGTTCCGCTGGTCGCGCAACAGGCGAACAATCCGTGGAATGTCCTCCGCGTTGTTCGGCAGGATCAGCCGCGCCAAACCTGCGAACCCGTCGGCCGGACGGGCGTCGATGTTGTTTTGGCGGAGCTTTTCGATCACGCGTTGTTGATCCTCGGCGCCGACGAGCAGCTGGCCGGGTCGATAAAGAAATTCACGCCCGCGTTCGGCGTGGAAGCTGATGTTCTTGTCCTCGGCAATGAGCTGCAGAAAAGCTCTTTGGTAAAGCTCCGCGCTTTCTGGCGACTTCGACACCACGGCCTCACTAAAGCAGCGTTGACGGGCACCCCGACCGAGCTTGATCAAGCTACCACAGCGGATAAAGTAACGCCGTGACCGACTTTTGTGCGGAGGACGCGCTGGAGGCCAGGCAGCGCAACCCGCGCGCGGCCGTCGAGATGGCGCGCGCGGTGCTCCGCACGACGGAAGATCGCGCGGAATGGTCGATCGCCGAGCGGGCGATCGGCCTCGCGTTGCGGGAGATGCACGACTTCAGCGGAGCCGCCCGGCATCTCCGGCGCTCGATCAGGATCGCTTCCGAGGCCTCGCTGCCACGGCTGGCCGCGCTGGCGCAGATGAGCCTGGCGTGGGTGCTCGCCTACACCGGCAAGCAGAAGCAGGCGCTGAAACTGCTGGACCTCGCGATGCCGGAGCTGACCGGCGCCGACGCGGTGGCGGCACTGATGCAACGTGGTGTCGTTTTCCACTACTTGACGAGGTACGTCGACGCCCAGCGCGACTACACCGCCGCCATCGCCGGCGCCCGCCGCGTCGGCGACAAGCTCGTCGAGGCGCGGGCCTTGAACAACCGGGGCCTCGTGCGTGCGTACGTGGGAGACATGCGCGAGGCGTCCGCGGACTTCGCCCTGGCGGCCGCGTTGCTGGGAGAGCTCGGTCAGGAGCTGGGCGTCGCCGACGTGCACTGGAACGCGGGCATCATGGCGACCCGTTCCGGCGACGTCCCGGCCGCGCTGACCCTGTTCGACAAGGCGGAGGAGGTGCACCGGCGGCTCGACGTGATGCGTCCCGTGCTGCTGGTGAACCGGCTGGAACTGCTGGTCTCGGTGCCGCTGCTGGACGAGGCCCGCGTGGCCGCCGACCGCGCGATCACCGAGCTGAAGGCGTTGGAGAACCCGCTGGGCGTGTCCGAGGCCCTGTACTTCCGCGCCCGCATCGCCCTGCTGGACGACGACCCGGACGCGGCGCGTTGCTTCGCCGCCGAGGCGCGCCGCCGGTTCCGCCGCGAGCAGCGCCTGCTGTGGGCGGCCGGTGCGCGCTACCTGGAGCTGCACGCCGCTGTCCTGCGCGGTGACCGGAACCGGCCGTTGCGGCTCGCGCTGTCCAGGGTCGCCGCCGAGCTGGACTCGATGGACTGGCGGTTGCCGGCGTTGGAGGCCCGGATCGACGCCGGTCTGGTCGCCGCTGATCTCGGCCACCGTGCGCGTGCTGAAGCGGAGTTGTCCGCCGCCGCGGCTGCGCGGCTGCGCGGGCCGGCCGGTCTGCGGGTGCGCGGGTGGTATGCGGAGGCGTTGCGGCGCAAGCTCTCCGGCGATGTCCGCGGCACGTTGTCCGCTTTGCGGCGCGGGATCTCGCTGCTGGACGAGTACCGGGTTTCGCTGGGCGCGGCCGAGCTGCGGGCGTCGACCGGCGTGCAGGGACAGGCGCTCGCGCTGGAGGGGCTGCGGCTCGCCGTGGCTTCCGGGAACGCAGCGCGGGTGCTGTCGTGGACCGAGAGCTGGCGGGCCGGCGCGTTGCGGATGAAGGCCGTGTCGCCGCCGGACGATCCCCGGCTCGAGGACGCCCTGGCGACGTTGCGGGCAGTCGCCGCGGACGTCGAGTCTGCTCTGCTCGCGGGGAAGCCCGCCGGTGCGCTGCGGGTGAAGCTGGTGCGCGCCGAGCAACGCGTCCGCGACCTCACCCGGCAGATGTCCGGTGAGGTGTCGGTGTTCAAGCCTCCGCCGGTGGCGTCGCTGGCCGCGGCTCTCGGTACTGCCGCGTTGATCGAGTTCGTGGAGTACGACGGGCAGTTGCTGGCGGTGGTGCTGGCCGGCGGCCGGGCAACGCTGCACCCGCTCGGTGCGCTGGAGGGCGTCGTCCGCGAGATCCGGTTGCTGCGCTTCGCCCTGCACCGGCTCGTGACGCTGCCGCCACAACTGCCGAACCTGGCAGTGGCCCGGTCTTCGGCCGCCCACGCGGCTTCCCTGCTGGCTCAACGGTTGCTGGCGCCACTGGCCTCGCGCGTCGACGGACGGCCGTTGGTCGTCGTGCCGACCGGTGCGCTGAACGGCCTGCCGTGGGCGGTGCTGGAGCGTCAGGTGACCGTCGCGCCGTCGGCTTCGGTGTGGCTGCGGGCGTGCTCGGTACCCGATGCGTCCGGTGAGGCCGTGCTGGCCGCCGGTCCGCGGATGGCCGCCGCACCCGCCGAGATCAAGGCGATCAGCTCGCACGTGCCGGGCCGCGTTCTCGTCGACTCGGAGGCGACCGTGAGCGCGGTCGCGTCCGCAATGGACGGTGCGGCTCTGGCGCACATCGCGGCGCACGGCTCGTTCCGCGTCGACAACCCGCTGTTCTCGGCGCTGGAGCTGGCCGACGGGCCGTTGACGGTCTACGACATCGAGCGGCTGCGGACACCTCCGACGCGGGTGGTGCTGTCGGCGTGCGACACGGGGCAGTCTGCGGTGCGGCCGGGCGACGAGTTGATGGGCTTCACGGCCGCGTTGCTGAGTTTGGGGACCCGGACGTTGATCGCGCCGGTCGTGCCGGTGCCGACGGACGGGACCGCGCCGGTGATGGTGGAGCTGCACCAGAAGCTGGCTGCCGGGATGGCGCCTGCCGAGGCGTTGGCCGCAGTGCAACGGGCGGCTGCCGACGATGCTTCTTATGCCGCCGCCGTTGGGTTTGTATGCTTCGGTGCGGGCTGATTCCCCGCGTTTGGCCTATGGCGGCACACGGTGCGCATATCCGTTGATGGAGGCTGTCCAACGACCGCCTTTTCGGTTGGATTTCGCGCCTGACCGTGTTCGCGGGTCTTGAATTCGTCCTAGTTTCTGGGCATGCCAGCGAGAGCCTCCACAGTGCGCGGCCGCGAGTTCGGGGCGGGTGTCCGCGCTGTTGTCGACGCGACGGGTATGTCGCATCGCGCCATTTCGGAACTGTTGGGTTGGGATCCGCAGAAACTCTCGGATCTGTTGAACGGCAAGGGCGGGGTCGACGAGATCGACTTCGCCCGGTTGCTGGGGTTGTGCAGGGTGTCTGAGGAGGAGTTCAACCACCTTATGGCCCTGTTGAAGGTGTCGCGGGAGAAGGGCTGGTGGCAGCACTACGGCAAGCGGTTGCCACCTCAGCTGCGCACTCTGTTCGAACACGAGGACGCCGCGATCAAGCTGGTCTTCTGGAGCCTGAGTTTGGTGCCCGGCCCGCTGCAGACCGCCGACTACTCACGCGCAGTGATCGTCGCGTGGCCGACCATCAAGGCGAAAGAAGTGCAGCAGCGCGTGGATGCTCGGGAAGTCCGGAAGCAGATACTGCAGGAGCCGCGTGAGTCGGTTTTCTATGTGCAGGAAAGCGCGTTGTCCCTGCCTGTCGGTGGAGTCGACGTTTGGGTGGACCAGTTGCATCACCTGTTGCGCATGTCGGTTCGTCCGAACATCACGCTGAGGGTCGTGCCCGTGTCGGCTGGAGCGCATCCCGGCCTCGTCGGGTCTTTCGAGATGATGAAGTTCGCCAAGATCCAGCCCGTGGTGCATGTCGAGTGCGAGAACTCCAGCATTTTCATGGAAGACAAAGAGTCGATCACGACCTACACGACCATCCTTGAGGCGATCGACCGGGTGGCGTTGGATGAGGAACAATCGAGGAGGTTGATCACCGAGCTCGTCTCCTGAGGGGGCACCTGTGTGGCGCAAGAGCAGCTTCAGCCCGAACAGCAACGATTGCGTTGAGGTGGCTTGGCGCAAGAGCAGCTACAGCCCCAACAGCGGTGACTGCGTGGAAGTCGGCGCGGGCGTGGGCGTACGGGACAGCAAGGCTCCCTCCGCCCACATCCCGCTGTCCCCGTCAGCCTGGCTGGCGTTCCTCGGCGCCACCAAGTCCGATCACTTCGGCGGCGACTTGTAGAGCGACAGCGCACTCTCGCCCGAACACCCCAGCTCGCCCGGCTGAACGTGCACTCGCCGGGGATACCAGGCCTCGACGGTGCCGTCCGCCAGCCGCACACCGGCCAGGCAGTCGCCGCCGCCCTTCGCGACGACGCCGATGTCTCCGTCCTTGACGACGGCGTCGAGGTGGGGCGGGACCCAGGGCAGCTTGGTCTGCTCGTCCACCGGTACCGGCGGGAGCTTCTCTCGCAACGCCGCGAGCACGTCGTCTTTCGTGGCCGTAGGCGGTAGTGCGGCGAGGATCTTCTTGAAGGCGTCGGGGTAGGTGTCCGGGACGCCGGTGCGTTGCGCGGGTGGCGGAGTGATCGGCTTGGCGTGCTCGGGACAGCGGACGCGTTCAGGGCCGCCGTCCGTGACGCCGTAGTAGTTGAAGTCGGCGCGGTAGCACGCGGTCACCGGGTCCTCTTCCCAGAGCCGCCAGGGCTGATCCGACTCGGTGGTGCCGGGGTCGTAGATGCGGAACACCAGGCTGGCGCGGACCTTCTGCGCGTCGTTCGTCGGGCTGTCGGTGATCTCGACGACCGCGAAGTACTTCGGGTCCGGGTCGCCCGCCAGTGCGGAGCGGGCGTAGGCGTTGGCGTCGGCGCCGACCGGGTAGCCGATGCGGTCCGCGACTTGCTGAGCCTTCCTGTCGGTGTCGCTGTTGCCGTCAGGTCTGGTCAGGAACCAGGCCGCGGCGAGCACGACCGCGAGCACCGCTGATAAAGCCACCATCCCCCAAGGCTTCATGCCTGTGGACGCTAGTGCCGCGATCGACGGCGGCGCGCGAGTACTTCTACTCAACCCGTTCCAGAACTCCAGCGTTTCGCTTACGTTGCTCGGCATGACAACGAGGTCGTGGTGGGGCTGGGGCAACGTCGAGGACGCCGTCACCCCGGAGGAACGCCGTGCGCTGGTCGACCGGGTCAGGGCCGTGCTCCCGGACGCGGACCTGACGTTCCACACGCCACCCGATCCCTCCTCGCTCGACCTGCCCGCCCCGCGCGTCCAGCCGCCCGGCGACCTCTACTCGACGGACCCGGTCGACCGGCTCAGCCACGCGCGCGGCCAGGCCTACCGCGACGTCACCCGCAACCTCGCCGGTGACGTCGGCCCGCTGCCGGACGCCGTTGCCCGGCCGCGCACCGAGCAGGACGTGGTCGACGTGCTGGACTGGTGCGGTTCGCGCGACGTCGCGGTGATTCCGTTCGGTGGCGGCACTTCCGTCGTGGGCGGTGTCGAGCCGCGGGACCTCGATCGCGTGGTGACGCTGGACCTGTCGGCACTGGACCAGGTCCTGGAGGTCGACCCGACGAGCCGGGCCGCCCGCATCCAGGCCGGGGTGCTGGGGCCGTCGCTGGAGGCGCAGCTCAAGAAGTTCGGGCTGACGTTGCGGCACTTCCCGCAGTCGTTCGAGTTCTCGACGCTCGGCGGCTGGCTCGCGACCCGCGCCGGCGGTCACTACGCGACGCTCTACACGCACATCGACGACCTGACGGAGTCGCTGCGCGTCGTCACGCCCGCCGGGATCTCCGAGTCGCGCCGGCTGCCCGGTTCGGGTGCGGGGCCGTCGCCGGACCGGCTGTTCCTCGGTTCCGAAGGCACTCTGGGCGTGATCACCGAGGCGTGGATGCGGCTGCAGTCACCGCCAACCTTCCGCGCGGGTGCGTCGGTGCGGTTCACGTCGTGGGAACGCGCGGTGGAAGCCACCCGGCTGATCGCGCAGTCCGGCCTCCACCCGGCGAACTGCCGTCTGCTCGATCCGGCGGAGGCGTTCCTCAACGCCGGGTCCGCCACCTCGGTGCTGGTGCTGGCGTTCGAGTCCGCGGACCATCCCGTCGACGAGAGCCTCAGGCGGGCGCTGGAGCTCTGCGGCGACGGCGAGGTCGTCGAGGGGGCGGCGCAGCAGTGGCGGAAGTCGTTCCTGCGCATGCCTTACCAGCGTGACGCCATGGCACAGCACGCGATGATCACCGAGACGTTCGAGACGGCCTGCACGTGGGACCGGTTCGCCGAACTGCACGCGGCCGTCGTCTCGGCCGCGACTCAGGTTCTTCAGGAAGTGTGCGGCATCGGTGTCGTCACGTGCCGCTTCACCCACGTCTACCCGGACGGCCCGGCGCCCTACTACGGCATCTACGCACCCGGCCGGTGGGGGAGCCTCACGTCGCAGTGGGACGAGATCAAGGCCGCGGTGTCGGAGGCGTTGATCTCGGCCGGCGGCACCATCACCCACCACCACGCCGTTGGCCGCGACCACATGCCTTGGTACACGCGCCAACGCCCGTCGGTCTTCGGTGCGGCGTTGTCCGGCGCCAAGGCAGCCCTGGACCCTCAGGGCCTGCTGAACCCGGGAGTCCTCACCACACGATCGACCTGAGGATCAACGCCGCGATGAACACGACGGTGAACGCGAGGTCCAGCCCGAACCCGCCGAACCGCAGCGGCGGCAGCACCTTCCGAACCGGCGCCAGCACCGGTTCGGTCACCGAGTGCGTCACGCGCCGCACCTTCCAGACCCAGTCACCGCGAGCCTCGAGCGTCACCGCCCAGTCCACGATCATCCGGCCGATCATCACGATGATGAACAGCGTCAACAGCCAACCGAGCACGAAGCCGACCACGCCGAACAAGATGGCCTCCTAAATGTCCTGTACGTCCATCAAGCCACACGAAACTGAGAGGCGCCTGGCAACTCGCTGAGACAAACTTCATGACGTGGCGTACGACGAAGGCCTGGCCCACCGCCTGGGCGAGTCACTGGGCGGCCTGCCGGGCATCAGCGAGAAGAAGATGTTCGGTGGCATCGCGTTCCTCTGGAACGGAAACATGCTGGTAGGAGTGATGGGAGACGGCCTGATCGCCCGAGTGGGCCCCGAGGCGCAGGAAGACGCCCTCGCTCAGCCGGGTGCGCGCGTCTTCGACTTCACCGGCCGGCCGATGAAGGGCTGGGTCGTGGTCGACGGGGCGGCGGTGTCGGAGGACGAGGCGCTGGACGACTGGATCGCGCGCTGCCGTGACTTCGTGGAAGCGCTGCCGCCGAAGTGAGCCTCGTCCCCCGACGTGTGGTCAGAACCGCACCAGCGGGCCTCCCGTGAAGAACTCGTAGACGAAGTTCACGAAGAAGAACCCGAAGAACACCACGTTCAACCCCAGGATCACGTAGTGCCACCACCGCGGCCGCGCCGGTCGCGGCAGCCGGGAGTTCAGGTACATCAACGCGAACGGGAACATCAGCGCGCCCAGGTTCGACATGTTCGCTGAGATCTGCACCAGCTCGACGGGCAGCGCGAGGTGCAGCGCGCCCGCGATGATCACGAGCACCAGCAGCATGAACGGGTAGTAGAACCGCCGCGGGTCGTCCTCCATCCGCCGGCGCAGCCGGGGTGAGACCGCGTGCGCCGCGTCGGTGAAGTTCCGCACCAGCGCCTCGAAGATGCCGAGCTGCGTGGAGAACAACACCAGCACGCCCACCACCAGCATGAGGTAGAACATGCCCTGCCCGTACAGGATTCCCAGCTGCTCGGCGGAGAACGTCGGCACGTTCGCGGCGGTCGGCTGCTGGCCGGACACCGCGACGATGTGCGCCATCAGCACGGTCGGCAGCAGCATGCCGAGCATCGCGCCGACGAAGAACACCGCCCACTGGTCGATCAGCAGCAACCGGTACCAACGACGCCACAGCGACGCGTTCGCCGGGGTGTCCACAAAGGTCACGCCGACCGGTCGCACCTCCTGCTTGCCGCCGCGCATGCCCGAGATGAACCCGACGTGGTGGCCCATGCCGTAACCCTTGTCGCGGTAGTGACTCATCGCGTACCAGTTCAGGCCGGACGCCAGCGCGGTGAACCCGGCCAGGCCGCCCAGCTGGGTCGCCGTGATCCCCGACGGCGGCGCGGCGGGCGTGACCAGGCCGCGCACCCCTTCCGACCACACGGAGAAGGGCACGATCGCGAGCGTCACCACGATCAGGACCAGCAGCAACGTGCCGACCAGCACCCAGTTCGTGAGCTCCAGGGCGCGGGACACCTTGCGGGCGGCCGCGGTGATCAGGAAGACCACGACGAGCAGGCCGATCGCGAGCAGCCGCACGTACTCGATCTCGTCCGGCCGGTAGCCGCGGCCGGCGATCAGCGCGAAGAGCCCCTGACCGGCGCCCGCCGCCCAGCCGCCGAAGATGAACGCGAAGTAGAAGACCACCAGCGAGACCGGCACCCAGAACTTCCAGCCGGGCGGCACCCGGCCCCAGCCGACGATCGGCACCTCGCCGGTCGCCACGACGTAACGGGCGACCTCCACGTTGTAGAACGTCTGCAGCAGCGCCGACACGGTGATCACCCAGCCGATGCCGACGAAGCCGAACCTGCCGACCGCCTGCGGGCCGAGCAGCCACTCGCCGCTGCCGATCGAGATGCCGAGCGCGATCAGGCTCGGGCCGATGACGAACTGGACCACCTGCAGCGGCCCCAGCTTGCGGACCTTGAAGACCTTCTCGGGTTCTGGCAGGTCAGCCACATCGAGTGGAGGCCTGCTCACTCCGATTTGAACTGACGACCCTGACGACGACACTGTCGACCTCCCGACACGTCGGGGAAGAGGGAAGCTCCCACTTTCCCGACGTGCCGGGCATCAGGTCAACCGGCGGCGTTCACCGCGTCGTCCGCGAACACCCAGCCGTGACCGATGGCGTCCGCGCCCCACGTTTCCACCAACGGCACACCGGTCCGGTGCGTCACGGTCACCGAGCCGGGTGCCAGCGGCGTCGCCGAGGCCTCCAGCCGGCGTTCCAGCTCACCAGGTCCCCACGAGGCGGGGTCGGTCAGCGTGCCGAACTGAGCATCCGCGTTGGACAGTCCGGGATTGCGTTCCAGCATCAGCGCCACCACACCGGCCACGGCGGGACCGGAGAAGCTGGTGCCGCTTTGGAAGAGGTACTGGAACGGTGCCGCGGAAGCGTTGTCGGGCGCCGCCTTCGCCGCGCACGTGCGGTTGCTGGTGGACGGTGTCGCTTGCCCGTCCTTGTAGAGCTGCGCGCACGGGTACGGCAGCAGCAGGTACCGGCCCTCGGACACGACGTCGAGGTACTGGCCCGCCTTCTGCCGCGAGGAGAACCCGGTCACGTACACCTCGGACACTCCGCTCTCGGGCACGTCGTCGAGCCACCACGTCTTGTCCGGGTACTCGTTCCACTGCTTCGTCCAGCCGCCGGCGCCCACGGACACGACGGGCTCGTAAGCGGCCGGGAAGCCCATGCCCGCGTCGCCGGAGTTGCCCGCCGACGCCACGAACACCACGCCCGCCTTGATCGCGGCGTCCAGCGCCGCCTTCTCGACCGCGTCGAGGCCGGGACCGCCGATCGACTCGTTGATCACGATCGGCTGCTGGGGGTTGGCCTTCTTCAGCGAGGTCACGTAGTCGACACCGGCGTTGATGGCGCTGCCGAAACAACCGATCGGCTCGCACACCTTGATCGGGATGATCTTGGCGTTGGGCGCCACACCGGGAACCCACTTCGTGCCGGGCGATCCCGTCGCGTAGCCGGTGCCCCAGCCGCCCTCGTTCAGGTCGTCGGCCAGGCGGTGGCCGGTGATGGTCGCGGAGACCGCCATGCCGTGCGGGTCGCTGCCCGCGTCCCACTGACCGGCGTTGGGGTTGCCGAGCACGCCGGCGAACGCGCGCGCCTTGTCCGTCAGGATGTCGCTCTCGACGAAGTAGTCACGCCAGTTCGGGTAGAAACCGGTGTCGAGCACCGCCACCCACACGCCCGCACCGGTCTCGGTCACGCCCTCCAGATCCATCTGGTCGTGCCAGTAGGGGTCGTTCGGCAACGGTGCCGCCGCCGGATCGGAGACGGCCAGGGGCGTGCGGATCGGGTCCGCGCTCACCGAAGTCACGAACGGCAGCGCGCGCACCGCCGCGACCTTCGAGCCGGGAATGGCGGCGGACGCGCCGCCGAAGTTGCGATAGGCCACGTGCACCTGGGCACCGGCGGCGCGCAGCTGGTCGAGCTGGGCTGAGGTCAGCGGCGACGCGCTGCCGACGAGGTAGCCGGACGGAGCGGGGGCGGCGGACAACGCCGGTGCCCCCGCGGCGATCAGCACCAGGGCGGCGGCAGCCGCGATGAGACGTCTCATGTGGACTCCCAGGATCATCCCCGACCCGACACGGTTTATACGCCGAACGGTCGCCCGCCGAAAGGCCTACCGGGCACCGGGGGAAGTAGCTTGGTCGTCATGACCGCTGCATCAGACATGCTGGCCGTTGCCGTCGAAGAGGCGCGGACGGGACTGGCCGAAGGCGGAATCCCCATCGGCGCCGCGCTCTTCGACGCCGACGGCCGCCTGCTGGGACGTGGCCACAACCGCCGCGTGCAGGACGGCGACGCCTCCATGCACGCGGAGACCTCGGCCTTCCGCAACGCGGGGCGCCAGCGCAGCTACCGCGGCACCACGATGGTCACGACCCTGTCGCCGTGCTGGTACTGCAGCGGCCTGGTCCGCCAGTTCGGCATCTCGAACGTGCTGATCGGCGAGGCCACGACGTTCTACGGCGGCCACGACTGGCTGGCCGAGCACGGCGTCGGAATCACGATCGTCGACGACCCGGCGCTGATCGAGCTGATGACGTCGTTCATCTCGGAGCATCCGGAGCTCTGGTACGAGGACATCGGCCAGGACTGAGGCCTGGCTCGAAGCCGCGACGAAGATCATCTGGTAGCTTCCGGCGTCCCGCCAAACGGCCTGTTGGGAGTTTTGGTGCGTGCACAATCGGGTGTTCTCGTCGGCGGCGAGAGCGGCGACGAGTAACCATTCGGCGGCGCGCACCGGCCAGGTGCGCGTCAAAATCCACCTGATTCAGAAATGCATATCCGTACGTGCATTGGTCGCATTGACCTGCGATAACGCTCCGCCCACACTCCGAACTGCCAGCCCGAGCGTTGTCAGCATTGGGTGCGTTCGTGATGTTGTTGCGCAGCAGGCAGCACAGTCGCCGCGAGGTCGAGCGGTACCGCGCCCTGCTCGCCTTCCACTGCGACCTCTGGTACGAGCAGACCGAGCACCGGTGGCGAATCGGCCACTGGGAGGAGTTCGTCGACGTACAGCCGAACGGTGACGCCCGGGTGTCCGTTGCCGTCCGGGCACTCGTCGAGGCACAGGCCCTGCCGTTCTTCCGGATCCGCCTCGGCTCTGGCAGGCCCTGGTCACCGGAATGGGAACAGCGGCGCGTCGACATCACGGCCTGCAGTGTGGAAGTCGACGGCACCGGTCCCCGCTGGGAGGAGACCACTCGGTGGTTGTCCGACGGTCGTCTCGCGGTGGTCGTGCACTTCCGCGGTGCTCCACCGCGCAAAGGAGAGGAGCTGCGTCTGCTGTCCAGGCGCAGTGGCCGGGCCGGTGACACCGTTGATGCGGGGCGATCCGGACACCTTCGAGTTCACGCCTCCGGCCGATCGGCGGGAACCGGTGGCCGAACTCGTCGCCCGCGACATCGCCGCCGGCGCGGAGATCGGCGTGCGGCTCGACCTGACGCGTTGAAGGGCGTCTTCTCACCGGCCACACCGACCGGAGCCGTAGGTTGGGCGCATGGCTTCTGTGCTGATCGCCGGCGCGAACTCCGACCTCGGCCTGGAGACCGCCCGCCAACTGGTCCGCGCTGGTCACTCGGTCTGGCTGGGCAGCGGGCACACCGATCGCGCACGTGCGGCCGGTGTGGGTGCCCTGTTCGTCCAGCTCGACGTCACGTCGGACGAGTCGGTGGCGGCAGCGGCCTCCGCTGTCGGCTCCCTCGACGTGCTGGTCAACAACGTGGCTGAACTGACAGAGCCGGGCGAGGTCACCGCCGAGGTCGTGCGGGACGCGTTCGAGGCCGGCCTGGCCGGCCTGGCCAGGGTGCTGCACGCCTTCCTGCCGCTGCTGGAGCGGTCAGCTGCCCCGGTCGTCGTGAACGTGGGCAGCCGGTCGGACCCGCTGGCCGAGGCCGCGGTCACCATGGTCACGGTGCAGTACGCGAAGGCGTACCCGCGGATGCGGATCAACGCGGTGGAGCTGGAGGAGGGTGCCGAAGGCATCCTGCGGACGATCGACGCTCAGGACGGGTAGCGCTCCGCCGCCTCGTCCATCGAGCCCAGAATCGTGAACACCGAGTCCAGCCCGGTCGCCTCGATCGGCCGCAGAGCGGCACGGGCGGAAGCCACGACGACGAACTCGACGCCGGCGCGAGCAGCCCGCTGCTGCCCCAGCACCAGAGCCTCGAGCCCTGCCGATCCGAGGAACCTCACGCCGCCGAGATCCACCACGACAGCCCGGTTCTCCGACACCACGTGGCTTTCCAGAGGGGTCGTCAGCTCGCTGCTGCTCGTGGTGTCGAGCTCGCCGGACACGTGCAGCACGACGATGTCGGGTGCGATCCGGTCGACGACCACGGACGCCAGCGCGGTGGGGTCGGGCACGTTTCTCCCTCCAGAGCAAACTTCGGTCAGCACCCCACGTTAACCCTGCCCTGCGAGACCAGCCACCGGCCCCGCAGTGAAGTGCGTCCCGCCTGCAGGGACGCGTGGACGTGTTGAGTGAGGCGGGCGTGCAGTTCGTGGCACGCGGTGAAGCCCAGACGGACGTCGTCCGGCGGGCACTGCACGGGCAGCAGCTGGGCGAACGGGTCGCCGCCGATGGTGTCGACGGCGGTGAGGAAGCCGACCAGGGCACCCACCAGGCGCTGGTGAAGGCCGAACAACGACAGGGCGTTCACCAGGGAGAGCGTCAGCGCGGGCATCTCGTCGACGCCGGCGGGGTCCAGGTCGCGCACCGTCACGGTGAACAGCACCGAATGCGCCCGCGAGGACCGCGCGCCGTACGCGTCGCCCTGGATGTCGCGCAGCACCGAGCGCATCTCGCGGCGCGGTTGCCAGAACGCGTGGTGCTTGCGCAGCTCTGCCAGGCCCTCACCGGACAGCTCCGCGGGCTGGGTCGCCTCGGTCAGCGAACGCAGGGACTCCTCCCAGCGGGTCTCCAGCGCCGCGTGGAACTGGGCCAGCGCCGGGTGGTCCTCCCAGGAGGCGTGCACGTCGTCGAAGCCACGTGTGCGCAGTTCGTAGCAGATCCACAACGACAGCTGGAAGTCGTCGTCGAGGAAGATCTCCCTGGTACCCGCGCTGACGAGCAACGCCGGCCTGGGGACCGGCGGGCGACGGAGGGCGGCGACCAGAGCCGAGCTCATGTGGCCGCGTGGAGCGGGCAGTCGCATCAGGTTTCCTCACGCGTTCGGGCGATCAGCATGTCCACAAGGGACTCGGGGTCCGGGCAGCGACGTTGCCTCGAGGCACCGCAGCCGTTGTGACGCAACCAGTCCATCTGGCGTTCCACAGTAGACACAGTGCCGCGATCGCGCAGCGCGGCCGACACGTGCTCCACGAGCTGCGCTGCCCGGTCGAACGCGGGGGAAAGTTTTCCGGTGTGTGGATCGGCGGCCAGTCCGTCGACCCCGTCGCGCGACGCCCGCCAATATGCCGCCAGCAGCACGGAATCGTCCACCCTCTGTTCGGAGGGTTCGGACACGACGAGGGCCCGGATCAGTTCCGCGAGAACGGTGACTTCCGTTGCCAGTTGCGGAATGTCCGCGACGCGCACCTCAACGGTCGGATGATCAGCCGACGGGCGCACGTCCCAGTACACCATCGCCCGGTCTATCAAGGCTTCCGAGTTGATGAGCGCCGAGACGGTCCGGTCGTAGTCGTCCGGCCCGTTCCAGTGCGGAGGCGGCCCGCTCACCGGCCAGCGCGACCACACCATCGAGCGCCAGCTCGCGTACCCGGTGTCCTCCCCGGCGTAGTACGGGGAGTTCGCGCTCAGCGCCAGCAACGTCGGCAGCCACGGGCGCAGCTTGTTCGACGCCGCCAGCGCTTCGGACTTCGAGGAAACACCCACGTGCACGTGCAGCCCGCACGCGCCTTGCCCGAGCACGAGTCTTCGGTGGGAGTACTCGATCCGGTGATACCTGGGGTCATCCGTTCCGGGAGGGGGACCGGCCTCGCCGATCGGCGGCATGCCGACGGCCACCAGCCGGCAGCCGGCCTCGTCAGCGGCCCTGACCAGCGTTCGCCGCGCCGAGCGCACCTGCTCGTCCAGCTCTTCGAAGGAGTGGGTGATGCCGGTGGCGACCTCGATCTGGAACGGCGTCAGCTCGCCCTGCACGTCGAGGTCACCGGGAGCGCGAGAAATCTCCCTGACCCGGGGAGCCAGTGCTACCGGCCGCCGAGACTCGGGATCAACAAGAAGGAACTCTTGTTCCACACCGACCGTGTAGTGACTCATCGGCGAGCGGGTACCCGCGTTCTGTGCTGATCAACCACGAGGTGCCCGAATGAGACTGCGCCGCAGCGACCCGGCGGGGCCGGGCTGGACCCGCCGCCGGCACGGCGGCGGCTTCCGCCATCTCGACACGCAGGGCAACGCCCTCACGGCGGACCAGCTGGCGAGGGTGAAAGCCCTGGTCATCCCACCCGCGTGGCGCGACGTCTGGATCTCCCCGCACCCCAACGGCCACATCCAGGCCGTCGGCTACGACGACGCGGGCCGCCGCCAGTACCTCTACCACGAGAAGTGGCGCACCGACCGGGACGCGGAGAAGTTCGACCGCGTCCTGCGGCTCGCCCCGCGGCTGGGGAAGTTCCGCGAGCAGATCGAGAAGGACATGAAGACGCGCGGCCGCAAGCGGTTGCTCGCCATCGCGCTGCGCATGCTCGACCTCGGAGTCTTCCGCGTCGGCCACGAGGAGTACGCCGAGGAGAACGGCACTCATGGCGTCGCGACCCTCCTCTGCGAACACCTCAGCGTGCGCGGTGACCGGGTCAGGTTCCGCTTCCCGGCCAAGCACGGCGTCGAGGTGGACGAGGAGATCACCGACGCGCGGCTCGCACGCGCCGTGCGGAGTCTCCTCAAGGACCGGACCCCGGACTGCCGCGTCTTCGACCTCACCGCCGACGACGTCAACGAGCGCTTCCGCGAGCTCGTCGGCGAGGAGTTCAGCGTGAAGGACCTCCGCACCTGGCACGCCACGGTCCACGCGGCCCAGGCGTTCGCGCACGCCCTGAACGAACGCGGCAAACCGTCGAAACGAGCGGTCAGCGCGGTCATGAAGGAGGTGGCCGAACACCTGGGCAACACGGCGGCCGTCGCGCGGAAGTCCTACGTGGACCCACGTTTGACCAAAGCGTTCGAACGCGGCGAGGTCATCAGCAACGGCGATCCGGAGCGTGCCGTGCGGAAGCTGCTCAGGAAGCCTTGAGCGCCGCCACCCGGTCGCACTGGCGGCACCAGACGGCACCCTGCGCCGCCGCCAGCGCCGCGAACCCGGTCAGCAGGTGCAGCGCGTTGCTGCCGGAGTTCACGTTGAGCACGTTCACAACGCCCTCGTCGTACCTGGCCGTCCCGATGCCGAAGACGATCAGCGACACCGCGGCGACGAGCAACGCGGAGGAGCTGAGTGCTTTCAAGCTGCGAAAGGTGAGCAGCAGTGCCGCGCCCAGCACGACGTGGACGGTGTTCTGCAGCGGGTTCACCCGGAGCAGGAGAACCCAGGTGTCGGACTCGCCGGCGAACGGCGAGAAACCCGTCACGAAGAACCCGGCGACCCCCCAGAGGACGAGCAGGGTACCAGTGCTGATCGCCAGCTTCTGGGGCCACCGCAACCGGTTCATGCCGTCAGTATCGCGAAGACCGGACATCCGCGCTCGTCCATTTCATTCGTCTGCCAGAAGGTCGTTGCGCAGCTGTTCCAGCGACTTGGTCAACAGCCGCGAGACGTGCATCTGGGAGATCCCGACGCGGCGCGCGATCTCCGTCTGGGTCAGCCGGCCGAAGAACCGCAGCACCACGATGGTCCGCTCACGGCGGGGAAGGCCCCGCAGCATGGGCTGCAGGGCCTCGTGGATCTCCACGCCTTCGAGCGCCGGGTCGTCGACCGTCGAACCTTCGAGGGAGTCGAGTGGCGCGAACGCGACGTTCTTCTCCACTCGCAGGCCCTCGTAGACGTCGGAAAGGGGAATCCCCAGGTGCCGGGCGATCTCGGAGGGAGTCGGAGATCGCCCGGTCTTGTGCGACAGCTCGGCAGTCGCGCCGTCGATCGAGTCGCACAGCTCTTTCAACCTGCGCGGCACCCGCACCGCCCAGCACTGGTCGCGGAAGTGCCGCCGCACCTCGCCGGTGATCGTGGGCACGGCATAGGACAGGAAGTCCGTCTGCCGGCCCACGTCGTACCGGTCGATGGCGTTGATCAGTCCGACCGCCGCCACCTGGGCGAGGTCTTCCATCGGCTCGCCGCGTTCGCTGAAGCGGCGGGCGATGTGCCGGGCGAGCGGGAGGTACTCGCGCACCAGCCGATCTCGCAGCGCGTAGTAACGCGGCGAGTCACGGCCGGTGCGGGCGAGTTCCTCGAACGCCGCCTGTTGATCTGGGGTCAACGCACACCACAGATCAGACCTGGGGCGGCGGCGTGACGTCGCCCCGCCATGCGCCGGTCTCGGTGCCCCGGTTCTCGATGAACTCCTTGAACCGCTTCAGGTCACCTTCGATCCGGTGGCCGACGACGCCGAGCGCGGCGCCCGCCTTCTCGGTCAAGGTCTCCGGGTCGTACTCCATCTGGAGATGAACCCTGGTCGTGTCGTTGTCGAGCCGGTGGAAGGTGACCACGCCACCCTGCGGAGGGCCGTCGACCGTGGTCCACGCGACGCGCTCGTCCGGGTGCTGCTCGGTGATCTCCGCGTCGAACTCGCGGACGACGCCGCCGATCTTCGTGGTCCAGTGGGTCCTGGTCGGCGTGACCTGGTCGATCTTCTCGACGCCGTCCATGAACGCTGGGAAGGACTCGAACTGGGTCCACTGGTTGTACGCCGTGCTCACAGGCACGTGGACATCCACCGACTTCTCAATGGTGGTCACGAAACCTCCTCCTCTTCATCATTTTGCCGTCGAAGAGTGAGTACCCGAGCCACGCGTTGTTACACATCGTGTCCGGTCCACACTGGACGGACACGGAGAGTGGTGGACCAATCGCGATTTGCGCATCACGAAATCGCGCACAGTAGTCATATCGGACGTGATCCACGTCATACTGATCGGCATCGCAGGCCCTAGGAGGCGCCGGTGCTCGAGGCGAACAACCTTGAGGTTGTCTACGACGACGTGATGCTGGTGCTCCGCGGCGTGAGCCTCAAGGTGCCCAAAGGTCGCGTCGTCGCCCTGCTCGGAGCGAACGGAGCAGGCAAAACAACGTTGATGAGGGCTTTCAGCGGCCTCCTCGACGTGCACGACGGCAAGGTCACCAAGGGCTCGATCACGCTCGACGGTGAACCGATCCACCGACTCTCACCAGCGAAAATAGCCGACAGGGGTATCAAGCAGGCCCTGGAGGGCCGCAGAATCCTCGCCGAACTGACCGTCGAGGAGAACCTCAAGGTCGGTGGCCACGCCAGGCCGAAGCGTCTCAAGCACAATCTCGAGCGCTGCTACGAGCTCTTCCCCCGGCTCCTGGAGAGACGCAGGCAGAGCGCCGGCTACCTGTCCGGTGGCGAGCAGCAGATGCTGTCGATCGGCCGCGCGCTCATGTCCGAACCCGAGTACCTGCTGCTCGACGAGCCCAGCCTCGGTCTCGCGCCGCTGCTCGTGCAGCAGATCCGCGACCTGGTCGTGAAGATCAACGAACAGGGCACCACCGTCCTGCTGGTCGAGCAGAACGCCAGCATGGCGCTCTCCATCGCCGACCACGGGTACGTGCTGGAGACCGGCAAGGTCGTCATGGACAAGCCGGCGGAGGCCCTGCTGGCCGACGACGACATCCGCGAGTTCTACCTCGGCCTCGGCACCTCCTCGTTCCGTGCGGTCAAGCACTACAAGCGCAGGAAGCGGTGGCTGTCATGAGCGTTCTCGAGGTCACCGACATCAGGCTCGCCTTCGAGGGCGTCATCGCCGTCGACGGGGTTTCGTTCGAGGTCGGCGAGAGCGAGCTCTTCGCCATCATCGGCCCGAACGGCGCGGGTAAGACGTCCATCTTCAACGTGCTGAGCGGCGTCTACCGGCCGCAACAGGGCACCGTGCGGTTCAACGGCGAGGATCTGATCGGCATGCGGCCGCACCGGATCGCCGCCAGGGGCATGTCCCGCACGTTCCAGAACATCGAGCTGTTCTCGCACCTCACCGTGGTCGAGAACCTCATGCTCGGCCGCCACAACCACATGCGCTACGGCGCCCTCAGCGCGTTCCTGTGGCTCGGGAAGGCCCGCGGCGAGGAGCTGAAGAACCGGACCGCGGTCGAGGACGTCATCGACTTCCTGGAGCTGGAGCAGTGGCGCCGGTACCCGGTCGGCCTGCTGCCCTACGGCGTGCAGAAGCGCGTCGAGCTGGGCAGGGCGCTCGCGATGGAGCCGCGGTTGCTGCTGCTCGACGAGCCGGTCGCGGGCATGAACGTCGAGGAGACCGAGGACATGGCCCGGTTCATCCTCGACGTCCGCGAGGAGCTGAACATCCCGATGATCATGGTGGAGCACGACATGGGCCTCGTGATGGACCTCGCCGACCGCGTGATGGTGATGGACTTCGGCCGCCCGATCCGCACCGGCACGCCCGCCGAGGTGCAGGCGGATCCGGACGTCGTCCGCGCGTACCTGGGTGAGCAGCACCGGAGCGTGACGACGTGACCACCACCGTCGTGACCCGCGTCAAGAACAGGGCGGCCAACACCCCTGACCAGATCGCGTTGCGCGCCAAGGACTTCGGCATCTGGCAGGAGGTCTCCTGGGCCCAGTACTGGGCGAACGTCGAGCTCGTCGGCGACGCGCTGCTCGCACTCGGGCTGCAGCCGGGCGACCGGGTGGCGATCCACTCGGAGAACCGCCGCGAGTGGCTCTACGCCGACCTCGGCATCGTCGCGGCGCGCGGCATCACGGTCGGCCTGTACCCGACGAACCCGCCGTCCGAGGTCGCCTACCTGCTGTCGCACTCCGGCGCGCGGATCCTCATCGCCGAGGACCAGGAACAGGTCGACAAGGCGCTCGCGGTGCTGGAGGACACCCCGGACCTGGAACGGATCGTCTACCTCGAACCACGCGGCATCAAAGGGCGCTACGACAACCCGAAGCTGTTGTGGTGGGACGACTTCCTCGCGATGGGCGCGCGGTACCGGGACGAACACGGTGACGAGCTCGCGAAGCGGATGGCGGCGACCGAGCCCGACGACGTGATGACCTTGATCTACACCTCCGGCACCACCGGGCCACCCAAGGGCGCGATGCTCACCGTGGCGAACGTCGAGTTCGCCGTCCATGTGCTGGTGGAGGGCGGCGGTTTCACTTCGCCACCGCCGTCCTCCGCCGACGTCACGCTGTCGTACCTGCCGTTGTGCCACGTCGCCGAACGCATCTTCACGACGTGGTTCAGCGCGGCTTCCGGTGTGCAGGTGCACTTCGCCGAGTCCATCGAGACCGTGCAGGCGAACCTGCGCGAGGTGCAGCCGACGATCCTGTTCGGTGTGCCGCGCATCTGGGAGAAGGTGCTGGCGGGCGTCACGATCGGCGTGTCCAGCGCGTCGTGGCTCAAGCGGACGGTCACCCGGTTCTGGTTGCGAAGAGCGGAAGGCATCGGTGAGACGCTCGTCCGGACCGGCGGCAACCACACCGCGTCGAGCAGGTTGATCTACGCGATCGGCTGGCTGTTCTGCTTCCGCGCGCTGAAGGCCCGGATCGGTATGAGGTACGTGCGCTACGCGTCGTCCGGTGCCGCGCCGATCGCACCGGACGTGCTGAAGTTCTTCATGGGTATCGGAGTTCCGATGCACGAGGTCTACGGCATGACCGAGAACACCGCCGTGGCAACGGGAAACCGGCCGGGCAGGGTCAAGGTCGGCACCGTCGGCGAGCCGCAGCCGGGCATCGAGCTGCGGATCGACGAGGAGACCGGCGAGATCCTCACCCGGCACGGCGGCACGTTCGCCGGCTACTGGCGCGATCCCGACGCGACCGCCCGCGTGATCATCGACGGCTGGCTGCACACCGGCGACGTCGGTGAGTGGGTCGACGGGACGCACGTGAAGATCACCGACCGGATGAAGGACATCATCATCACCGCGGGCGGCAAGAACATCGCGCCGTCCGAGCTGGAGAACGCGCTGAAGACCTCCCCGTACATCAAGGAAGCCGTGGTGATCGGCGACCAGCGGGCGTACCTGGTGGCGTTGATCGGCATCGAGTACGAGACGGTCGGGCACTGGGCGCAGCAGCGCAAGATCCCCTACACCACCTACCGGGACCTCTCGGAGAAGCCAGAGGTGCTGGAGCTGGTGCAGAAGATCGTGAACGACGTGAACGCGAAGTTCGCCAACGTCGAGCAGATCAAGAAGTTCCGGATGTTCCCCAAGGAGCTCGACCACGAGGACGGCGAGCTGACCGCGACGCAGAAGGTGAAACGGGCCGCGCTGGGCAAGATGTTCGACGACCTCGTGGAGAGCATGTATGGATGAGTTTCTCCAGTCGTTGATCCGGGGTCTCGGCACCGGGTCGATCTACTCGTTGCTCGCGCTCGGCTTCGTGATCATCTACAAGTCGACGCAGGTGATCAGCTTCGCCCAGCCGGCGTTCATGCTGGCCGGTGCGGTGCTGGTCTCGTACCTGGCGCCCGCGGTCTCGTTCTTCGGCGCTGTGCTGGTGGCCGCGGTGGTGATCGCGGTGCTGGCGTTGGGTGTCGAGCGCACGGTGCTGCGGCCGATGGTCGGCAAGCCGGTGTTCGTCGTCGCGATCATCACGATCGGCGTGGACGTCGTGGTCAGAGTCGTGACGAACGCGTTCATCGGCCTGGACGTGCGGCAGGTCGGAGATCCGTGGGGACTCACGACGGTGACCTTCCTCGGTGCCGAGGTGCAGCAGCGGTACCTGGTGATGATCGGGACGACCGCTGTCGTGACCGTCGCGTTGTTCCTGTTCTTCCGGTACTCGCGGATCGGGCTCGCGATGCGGGCCGTCGCGTACGACCAGGAAGTCGCCCTGGCGCAAGGCATTTCGGTCGGGTCGGTGTTCGCGTTGTCGTGGGCGTTGGCCGGTGGCCTGGCCGCGTTGGCGGGTGTGTTCGTGGCGACCGGCGCCGGTGTCGACCAGCAGCTGTGGATCGTGGCGCTGAAGGCGTTGCCCGCGATCATCCTCGGTGGACTCGAGTCGCTGGGCGGTGCCGTCGTCGGAGGGCTCGCGGTCGGGATCGTCGAGTCGCTCTTCGGTACCTACCAGAACGACTTCGCGCCGTGGCTCGGGCCGAACTTCGCCCTCGTCGCGCCGTACGCGTTGATGCTGCTGGTGTTGCTCGTCAGACCATACGGGTTGTTCGGCAAGAGGGAGGTCGAACGGCTGTGAAGGGTCGTCCTGAGCTGTACACCTCTTATGCGCAAGACATGGCGTTCCTCAACACGCGCCCCAAGCGGGTCTCCGTGTCGGCGCTGGTCGTTCTCGCTCTCCTGATCCCGTTTCTCATCACCGACGACCTGCTGCAGCTGCTGGCGACGGGGTTCGTGGCGGCGATCGGTGCCATCGGGCTGAACATCGTCACCGGCTACGCGGGCCAGGTCTCGCTGGGCCACGCCTTCTTCCTCGCGATCGGCGCGTACACGGGTGCGGCGCTGTCCGGTTCCGAGACCGGGCGGGTGATCGGGTTCGGCATCACGTCGCTGCCGATCTGGTTGCTGGCCTCCGGTCTGGTGGCCGCGTTCTTCGGTGTGCTGGTGGCGCCGGTGGCGGTGCGGCTGCGCGGCCTGTACCTGGCGATCGTGACGCTCGGGCTGGTCTTCCTGGGAGAGCACGTCTTCCGGGAGTGGACGTCGCTCACCGGTGGGCCGGGAGTCGGGCGGCCCGCGGCGATCCCCGAGCTGTTCGGGGTGCGGCTCGACAGGGACAACGCGGTGTTCACGGCGGCACAACAGCTGTATCTGGTGATGTTCGTGCTGCTGGTGATCTTCGGTGTGCTGGCGCGGAACCTGGTGCGCTCGCGGGTGGGCCGGGCGTTCGCGGCGGTGCGGGACCGGGACCTGGCCGCGTCGGTGATCGGCGTGGACCTGACGAAGTACAAGGTGCTGGCGTTCGCGGTGTCCTCGTTCTACGCGGGCGTCGCGGGCGCGTTGCTGTTCGTGGTGAACGGGTTCTTCGACCCCGGCTCGTTCAACCTGCTGTTGTCAGTGCAGTACATCGCGATGGTGCTCATCGGCGGCGCGGGCACCATCTCGGGCGCGATCATGGGCGCACTCTTCATCACGCTGCTGCCACGCATCACCAGGGAACTGCCCGCGGTGCTGCCGTTCATCAGTGGTGACGCCACCGGCGCGATCACGGTCTTCCAGCTGGAAGCCGTGCTCTACGGCGTGCTCATCATCGTGTTCCTGATCGTCGAGCCACGCGGGTTGTTCGGCATCTGGGTGCGCGTCCGCAACTACTGGCGCACCTGGCCGTTCTCGTACTGAGGAGAATCCCCATGTCTGGTAAGCGATTGGCCGTTCTGTTCGCAGGCCTGCTCGCGGTGGCCTCCTGCCGGGGCGGGGACGGCGCCGCGCCACAGGAGGGCGCGGGCGGCATCAAGGTCGACTTCGGCGTCACCGAGGAGGCGTGCCCGCAGGCCGCCGACAAGTCCAAGGGCTGCATCTACCTGGGCACGATCTCGGACCTCACCGAGGGCCCGTTCAAGACGCTGGCCGTGCCGATCACGGACGCGCAGAAGGCGTTCTGGAAGCGCGTGAACGACCGCGGCGGCATCGGCGGGTATGAGATCGACGTGACCACGTACGTCAAGGACAACAAGTACAACCCGCAGATCCACAACCAGGTCTACCAGGAGATCAAGGGCAAGATCCTGGCGCTGACGCAGACGCTGGGCTCGCCCACGACGGCCGCGATCCTGCCCGATCTGGAGAGCACCCAGATGGTGTCGGTCCCGGCGTCGTGGACGTCGTTGTGGGGCTTCGAGGAGGTCGTGCTGGAGTCCGGCACGAACTACTGCGTCGAGTCGATGAACACCGTCGACTACGCCGTGGAGAAGCTCGGCGTGAAGTCCGTGATGGCCGTGCACCTCGCCGGCGACTACGGCGACGACGCGGCGGCAGGTGCTCGCATCGCCGCGGAGAAGCGCGGTCTGTCGTTCGAGAACGTGACCACCCAGACGGGCCAGGACAACCAGGGCGGCGCCGTCGACGCCGTCGTGTCGAAGAAGCCCGACCTGGTCGTGCTGACGACCGGCCCGACCGACGCGGCCGTGATCATCGGCCAGGCGGCGGCGCGCGGGTACACGGGCAAGTTCATCGGCACCTCGCCGACGTGGAACCCCGGTCTGCTGAAGTCGCCGGCCGCGCCCGCGATCAAGGCCCTGTACCTGCAGTCGGCGCCGTGGAAGGCGTGGGCGACCGAGTCCGTCGGCCACACCGCGATGCGCGCCGCGCTGCCCGGCGTGACGCCGAACGACGGCTACACCGCCGGCTGGGTGTGGGCGTACCCGTTGAAGGCGGCGCTGGAAAAGGCGGCGGAGAACAAGGACCTGACGCGTGCCGGAGTGTTGAACGCGGTGCGTTCACTCAGCTCGGTGGACTACGAGGGAATGCTTCCTTCGGGTGCAGGCAATTTCTCCGCTTCTCCGCAGGACGCACTGTTCCGTCAGTCACTGATCTACCGCCCGGACGACGCCGCGCCGACCGGAGTGACGCTGGTGGAGGACTTCTTCACCGGTTCGACCGCTAAGGATTTCAAATTCGAGAAGCCCTGCTACCAATGAACCGAACGGGTGACACCTACCGCTGACGGCCCGCGTTTCTGGCTAGTCTCGCTGGTGAGATGTTGCTAGGAGGTTGCAGCGGTGTTGACGTGCGTTGAAGTTCGCCGTGCCGCAGGAGGCCTCCGGTTGTTCGTTCGCCCCCCGGCCGCGCTGCGCTGGAGTGCGCGGCTGGGGTACGAGCGGGTGTCGGAGCTGCTGACCGCGATTCGTCAGGCCGAGTCGTGCACGGTCCGGGACGTCGCCCAGCAGGATGTGACACTGCGGTACGTGCCGGATCAGCGCACCGGTGAGGCCGTGCTGGCGTGCGCCACCGGGTCCGTCCTTCTGGATCGTGACGAGGTGTCCGCGCTGCACGACACGTTACGGGCGCACATGCCGGACCGGATGCGTCCCCTGCCCACCCACTGATCGTTTCAGTGACAGGGGATGATGTGCGTCCCTGTGGTGGAAGGAAGCTGGATGGCAGAGCAGTACCGCGTGAGGTGGATTTACGAGGGCAGCGAGATCGGGACGTACTCCACCTATGATCTTGCCGGCGCCGAACGCTACATGGCCAAGGTCCTGGAGGACCCGATCGCTCAGGACGTCCGGATCGTCGAGGCCGACGCGGAGTAGCCGGCCTCCGTGCGGTCGCCTCGTCAGGGTTCACTCCGGAACCGTTCGGCTGGAGTGCGCCTGCCTTGGCGGAAAGCCGCGAGACCGGCATCGAAACCCGTCGCGGACCCCACGAACAGAACCGTCTCGTCGCATCCCACGAAGATGGTTCCTCCACCTCGGACGCCGGTCTGCCACACGCAGATCCCGAGTCCGTCGGGCAACTCCCGCACCGTGAGCGCCCCAGCAGGGCCGAGATCCCCGAAGAGCCTCGCTGCTGTGCGGGTCAGGCGTTGGACATCCATGTGGCGCTCCCTCGTTCCCCCGGAACGTACCTTTTCACGTGGGCGAGGCAGACTGGTTGACGGCGCCACCTCGGCCGCTGCTTTCCAACCTTCCGCATCCTGACGAAGGAGCTTGTTGTGGATGCCGCCACGGCTCGGTTCATAGGGACCATCGCGGCGTTGCCGCCCGAGACGCTCGCCGCCGCGTTCGACCACGCCGTCGGCCTGCGCCGGCAGGGCGGCCGTGAGGCGAGCCGTGCCCTCAGGCTCTCGGCGTCGGAGAACTCCGAGCTCGATCACGCGGTGAGGTCGGCGCTGCTTCCGCGCAGTGAGGAACTCGACGCGTACCGCGCGGGACTCCACTCGGACGCCAAGTCCGTCTGCGTGATCGCGGCCAGGGCCGTGCGGAAACCCGCCGGGCTCTCAGCCGAGCAGTACGCCCTGCTCACCGCCCCGTTCACCGCCGTCGGCGTCGCCGTCCCCGCCGCCACCGCAACCAGCTGATCGCTTCCGCGCGAGGTTCGGGTGCGGCTGCCCGTTGGGGCAGCCAACCGTGTCCGTCGGGACGTCAGCGCGCTGGTCCCGGCCCCGTGGGTGCGCGCGCGATCGTGGACGGGTGATTCACGAGGTAGACGAGGCTTTGCGCCGCCTGGTACGCGACGAGGCGCTGCGCGGTTCCGATCTGGAGGTCGCGTTCGACGCGCCCACCAAGGACTGGGCGGCGCGCCGCAACGCGCCCACGGTCAACATCTACCTCTACGACATCCGGGAGGACATGCGCCGCCGCCAGCGCGGGATGCTCAACGAGTACGACGCGCAGGGCAAGGTGGCGGCGCGGCACGTCCCGCCGCGGCACATGAAGCTCTCGTACCTGGTCACGGCGTGGACGCAACGCCCGGAGGACGAGCACCGGCTCCTCTCGGACCTGTTGATCGGGTTCCTGAAGTACGAGGCCGTGCCGCCGGGGCTGCTCAGCGGCACGCTCGACGAGCTGCAGCTGCCCGTGCCGATGACGGTCGCGTTGCCGCCGCCGGAGGACAGAGCGTTCGCGGACGTGTGGAGTGCGCTGGGCGGCGAGCTGAAGCCGTCGCTGGACGTCGTCGTGTCGGCGCCGATCTCGTCCGGGCGCAGGTTCGAGGCCGGGCCGCCCGCCAAGGAGGGCGTGCAGCTGCGTTCCGGGGAGGAACGGGTGCGGCACGACGTCTCCGAGGACGGCGTGGCGATGCGCCGGGTGGCGCGATGATCTTCGAGCGGATGGCGGGCCTGGAGCGGCGGATCCGGGCGGCGGTGGCGGCGCGGCGGGCCACGGACCCGAACCCCGACGACCCGTTCCGCGGGCTCTACCTGTCGGACGAGGTCATCGAGGCGTTGCTGGACAGCGGCAGGGAGCCGTTCGCGCCGTTCACCGAGACGACGGCGGACGGCAGGCTCGGCCGGCTGGCGCGCAAGGCGCAACTGTCCGAAGTGGACGTCGAGCTGCTGCTGGTCGCGCTGGCGCCGGACGTGGACAGCCGGTTCGAGCAGTTCTACGGGTACCTCAACGACGACGTGACGCGGCGCAGGGCGACGGTCGGGTTGGCGTTGCGGTTGTGCGGGCTACCGGAGGCGTCGTCGAAGGGGCGGGCGAGGCTCGACCACGGCAGCCCCCTCGTCCGGTGCGGGCTCATCACCGCGGAGGACCAGGAAAGGCCGCTGCTCAGCAGATCCCTGCGGGTGCCGGACCGGGTCGGGGCGCACCTGCTCGGCGACGACAGGCCGGACCCGTTGCTGTCGGATTTCGTGACGCTGCCGGGAGATCCGGTCGCGATGCCGGGTGCGGAGCGGCTGGCTCGCGGCATCGAACGCGGTGTGCGGCTCGTCTACCTGCGAGAGCATCCCGGCGGTGGCGCGGCGGAGCTGGCCGTGGCGGCGCTGGCGCTGGCGGGTTTTCCCGCGTTGCTGGTGGACGCGGCGCGGATCACCGACCCGCTGGCGGTGACCAGGGAGGCGTTGCTCAGGGGCGCGGGCATCACGATCGGCCCCGTCGACTCGGACTTCACGCTGGATCCGCTGCTGCACGAGGAGATCCCGGTCGTCGCGTACGGTCCGGGGGCGTGGGAGCCGCGCTGGACCCGGATGCCGCCGTTGCAGCACGACGCGGTGCCGGTGCCGTTCGACGTGCGGGTGGCGTTGTGGCGCACGGAGCTCGACGGCAAGCTGGCGCACGGCATCGACCCGGCGGAGGTCACCGCGCACTTCGTGCTGGGGCCGACCCAGATCAGCCGGGCGGCGAACGCGGCCACGGTCTCGGCGCTGGCCGATGACGGGCTGGTCGACGTGACACATCTGCGGGCCGGTGCGCGCAGCCAGAACGCGGGAGGGCTGCAACGGTTGGCGCGGCGCATCGAGCCTGCCGTGTCGTGGCCGGATCTGGTGCTGCCCGCGCCCATCACGTCGTTGCTGCGCGAGCTCGCGGCGAGGGCGAAGCACCGGGACCGCGTGATCGACGAATGGCGCATGCGGCCGGGAGGTGGCAGGGGCAGGGGCGTCACGGCGTTGTTCGCCGGCGACTCCGGCACGGGCAAGACGATGTCGGCCGAGGTGATCGCGGCGTCGCTCGGCCTCGACCTCTACACGGTCAACCTCGCCACGGTCGTGGACAAGTACGTCGGGGAGACCGAGAAGAACCTGGAGCGGATCTTCGTCGAGGCGGCCGGCGTCAACGGCGTGCTGCTGTTCGACGAGGCCGACGCGATCTTCGGCAAACGATCGGAGGTCAGGGACGCACACGACCGGTACGCGAACATCGAGAGCGCGTACCTGTTGCAGCGCATGGAGTCCTTCGACGGCATCGCGGTACTGGCCACGAACCTGCGGGCGAACCTCGACGACGCCTTCACCCGGAGGCTGGACGTCGTCGTGGACTTCCCGTTGCCCGACGCGGACCTGCGCCGCGGGCTGTGGGACCGGTGCCTGGGCGACTCGGTGCCGCGATCGTCCGATGTGGACCTCGATTTTCTGGCGGCGTCGTTCGAACTGGCCGGCGGGCACATCCGGTCCGCGGCGGTGACGGCGGCCTATCTGGCGGCTGCCGCGGGGCACGTCGTCGGCATGGTCGAGCTGATCGGTGCCGTGGCGCGGGAGTACCGCAAGCTGGGGCGGCTGGTGGGGGAGCGTGAGTTCGGCCGCTACTTCGAGCTGGCAACCGAACGTCTGGTGGGTTAGGCCATTCACAGGGAGCGGAGATGCACGGACACGAACACGATTTCGACTCGGAGAACTCCCTTCGTCCCAAGGGTGACCGGATCCCGCAGGAGGAGACCGGCCTGCTGGGCCGCGCGGCCGCGGCCGGCCGTCCCGACGTGCTCGGGCCCGCCGGCATGCTGGGCCTGCAACGAGCCGTGGGCAACGCGGGCGTCGGGGCCGTCGTGGAGGAGGAGCGCTCGCCCGTGCACGACGTCATCTCGTCGAGCGGATCACCGCTGTCGGCGGACGTCCGCCAGGACATGGAGGGCCGTTTCGGACAGGACTTCTCCGACGTCCGCGTGCACACCGACTCCGCAGCGGACCACTCGGCCCGATCGGTGAACGCGCAGGCCTACACCGTCGGGTCGAACATCGTGTTCCAGCGCGACAAGTACGACCCGTCGTCGGACACGGGCAAGCACATGCTGGCCCACGAGCTCACGCACGTGGTGCAGCAGCGGTCCGGTCCGGTCGACGGCACCGACGCCGGGGGCGGCGTGAAGGTGAGCGACCCGTCCGACCGGTTCGAGCGGGACGCCGTCGCGAACGCGGACCGGGTCATGGCGGCGCCCGCCGCTCCGGTGCAGCGGTGTGAGGATCACGGTGTCGGGGAGGCGCACGTGCAGCGCGAGGAGGCTCCTGAGGAGGAGACCGCGCAGACGTTCGTGCAGCGGGAGAGCGAAGCTCCGGAGGAAGAGGAAGCTCCTCAGTAGCTCAGGACCGGCGGCCGGTCAGCCTCCACCCGACCTTCTCCAGCTCACTGAGGTAGGCAGCGGCCGTCTGCGACACCTGTCGTCGGCGCGAGGGAGAGTCGTCCTTCGGCACGTAGAGGTCTCGCCAGTGGAACACGAGCACCGCTGACGGCAGCTTCCTGCGCAGTCCTATGAGGACGTCTGTGCAGTTGGTGCACGCGCTGTATCTGCTGTGCAGCTCCATGGCGGTGATGCGGCGCAGAAAGTCGTCACCTTGGCTGGTCAGCCACGTGTCCAGCTGCCGCTCGGTGTGGTTGACGCTGTTCTTCTCGGTTCCCTGCGTCGCCCACGTACGAGCTATGACCTCGACGGTTTGCGTCGTGCCGAATGTGTTGGGTGTGTTGCTCCCGGTGTACACCGCTCCACGACCGACCTTTTTACCCCGTTGAGGCGTCGGCAGATCCGGGTCCCAGTTGAAGAGCTCATAGCCGGGGCGTGCCGGTGGTGTTTCGCCCGTCCCTCACGGGCGACCTGTCGTCTTGTCCATCTCCAGCGGTGTCGCGCCGGGCGCGACACGTACGGTTATGCGGGCATAGATCTGCTGGGCGCCCGATGCTTCGGGCGTCGTCGGCGTTGCAGGTCGGCCGTGTTCGGCGAAGACCGTCAGAAGGTCCTGGATGCCGAACTGCTGCCTGTCTCGGGCTGCGTCGGCACCTGCGGGATCGGTGCCGGCGCGCGGATGTGCGAGCCATGCGGTCGCCCTGCGCACTTTCTCCAGGGCTCGTCTCGCATCACCCCGTGGAGTCGATCGGACGCCGTTGGTCTGGACGACTTCCGGCAGCGTTGGGATCCGGCCCTCATAGTGGTCCATGAACACGTTGACGTCGGTTGGATCACTGGCGACGATGGTGGAGATGCTCCCGTCAGCTGCTGTGCGGCGGATGAGCCGATGGGTTTCTCGGGATCCGTCCGCTGTTTCGACCGTGAACGGGGTGACCTGCTCCGCGGTGTTCGGGCGAGCCTGGTTCGCCGCCGGTGTCGTTCCGTCCGCCGCTCTGCCACTTCCGCCGGTGAACCTGCGCGCGACACCGGACACCCAGCCGATCGTTCGGCGGCGGTTGGGTGAACGGCCGGAAATCCCCCTCAGGGGTGGCTGCCCTTTCGGGCAGTCACCGGCTCCCTCCAGCACCGCCGCGGGGTCGTGTCTAGTTCCTGGCGATCGCCGCAGCATGTGTCGTACAGGGTTCCGTACGACATGGGAGGCCGTCGATGCCCACCTATCTCTCGCCGGGCGTGTACGTCGAGGAGGTGGAGGCAGGTGCCCGCCCGATCGAGGGCGTGGGCACCGCCGTCGCCGCGTTCGTCGGGTTCGCGGCCAAGGGTGAGTACAACACCCCGACGCTGGTGTCGAACTGGGCGCAGTACACCGAGAAGTTCGGTGACTTCGCCGAGGGCTGCTACCTGCCGCTGGCCGTCTACGGCTACTTCCTCAACGGTGGAACCAACTGCTACGTCGTCCGCGTCGGAGGATCGCGCTCGGCGAAGGAACTGCCCGCGGGCCCGCAGGCGCAGCTGGGCGGCTACCGCGTGTCGGCTCGTGAGCTCGGTGCGGGCAGCCTGTCCGTCGAGGTGAGCGACCCGGCAGGGGAGAACCAGCCGGACGACCGCTTCTCGTTGATCGTCAAGGACAACGGCAAGGTCGTCGAGACGCACCAGGTGTCGTCCAAGCGCGGCAAGGAGAACGTGCTCACCGTCGTGAACACGGCCTCGAAGCTGATCACGATCGAAGAGGTCGCCGGCGCGTCGCTGGCCAAGCCGGACAAGGCTTCCGTGGCACTGCGCGAGGCCCCGACACCGCCGCCCGTGCCGCGCAAGGTGGTGGCCGACGACTACGTGGGCGACGTGGCCGACCGCACCGGTTTCGGTGGCCTGGAAGCGATCGACGAGATCACGATGGTCTCGGTGCCCGATCTGATGAGCTCCTACCAGCGTGGGCTGATCACGCTCGAGGCCGTCAAGACCGTGCAGGCCGCGATCATCGCGCACTGCGAGCTCATGGGCGACCGCATGGCGATCCTCGACCCGCCGCCGGACCTCTCGCCGGACCAGGTGAAGAACTGGAAGCAGACCGAGGCGGGCTACGACTCGAAGTACGCGACGCTCTACTACCCGTGGATCAAGGTCTACGATCCGTCCACTTCGGACAACATCTTCGTGCCGCCGTCAGGTCACATGGCCGGTGTCTGGGCGCGCAGCGACGCCGCTCGCGGCGTGCACAAGGCTCCGGCGAACGAGAACGTGCGCGGCGCCGTGGCGTTGCAGACCCAGCTCACCAAGGCCGAGCAGGAGCTGCTGAACCCGATCGGCGTGAACTGCATCCGTTCCTTCACCGGCCGCGGCATCCGCGTCTGGGGTGCGCGGACGCTGTCGTCCGACCCGGCCTGGCGGTACCTGAACGTCCGGCGGCTCTTCAACTACCTCGAAGAGTCCATTCTGGACGGAACCCAGTGGGTGGTGTTCGAGCCGAACGACGACGCCCTGTGGGCGCGTATCAGGCGCACCATCTCCGCCTTCCTGGTCATGGAGTGGCGCAAGGGCGCGTTGTTCGGCCTGACGCCCGACGAGGCGTTCTACGTCAAGTGCGACCGCGAGACCAACCCGGCGGAGGGCATCGACCTCGGCCAGGTCGTGTGCGAGATCGGCGTGGCGCCGGTGAAGCCCGCGGAGTTCGTCATCTTCCGGCTCGCCCAGCTGCAGGGCGGCACCAGTCTGGTCAACGAGTAAAGGCGGTTCATCGACATGGCACTCCCCGATCTCGACACGTCGGTAGGCCACTCGTTCGGCCTTGAGGTCGACGGCATCACGATCAAGCAGATCTCCGAGGTGACCGGCCTGAAGATGGAACAGGACGTCATCGAGCTCAAGCAGAACATGGCCGACGGCAAGTACGTCATCAAGAAGCTCCCCGGCCGCATGAAGGCGGGCGAGGTCGTCTTCACCCGAGGCCTCACCGCCGACAACTCGTTCGAGAAGTGGGTGAAGGACTCCCGCTTCGGCAAGATGGGCAGCGCCCGCAAGAACGGCGTGGTCGTCGTCTACGACTACGAGGGCCAGGCCATCAAGCGCTACAAGATCATGCGCGCCTGGCCGAAGGCGCTGGAGATCGGCACGCTGAAGGCCGGCGACACCTCCGTGCTGACCGAGAAGCTCACGGTCACCTACGAGGAGATGGAAGTCGAGTGAAACGCTCCGCCGCCCCCGTCATGCAGACCGAGTTCGCGTTCGAGCTTCCGCGCGGCTACGTCGACGACTCGGGCACCGTGCACAAGTCGGGCGTGATGCGCCTGGCCACGGCCCGCGACGAGCTGATCCCGCTGCGGGACGACCGGGTCCGCGAGAACGCGGCCTTCCTCACGGTCGTGCTGCTGGGCCGTGTGGTGGTCCGTCTCGGCTCGGTGACCGACGTGCACGCGGGGATCATCGAGAACCTGTTCGCGTCGGACCTGGCCTTCCTGCAGGACATGTACCGCCGCATCAACAGCGAGGGCCACACCCGCACCGGCGTGGCGTGCCCCTCCTGCGGGCACGGCTTCGAGGTCGACATCGCGGGTGGGCGCCTGGGGGAATCGTGACGTACGCGCCGGACCGGCTGTACTCGGAGGTCGCGTACGTCGCCTACCACTTCCACTGGTCGCTCGACTCCATCTTGGACCTGGAGCACACGGATCGGCTGCGGTACGTGGAGGAGATCGGCCGCATCAACACGCGGATTTCTGCGAGTTCTGGTTCAGGTTCCGGTTTTGGCTCCGG
This sequence comes from Lentzea atacamensis, assembly GCF_003269295.1. Lineage (GTDB taxonomy): Bacteria > Actinomycetota > Actinomycetes > Mycobacteriales > Pseudonocardiaceae > Lentzea > Lentzea atacamensis. The sequence goes on from NZ_QLTT01000004.1 coordinate 79,576, forward strand.
GTTCGGTTTGGGGAGGTGACTTGCTGTGTGGCCCTTTCGGCGGCGATCCGCTGAACCTTCGTTGCCCGTCGTCCGGGCCGACTGGCGGACGTTGCCACCGCTGCAGCGGGTCGTGTCCGCGCACCCGCTGATCAACCCGGTGTCCGCGTTCTCGTCGCGGTTGACCGCCTGGCAGAACCCGTCGTTCCTGGCGCCGCTGGCGCACGCGGTGGGGCCTGCGGAGCCTTCCGGTTCGATCTCGGACGTGGCGGCTCCCGCGCAGGAGCCTTCCGAGTGGAAGCCGGTGTGGGGAGACGTTTCCGGGCCTTCGGGTTCGGGAGGGCCGGTGGTGTCCCGGATGCTTGCTGCCGAGCCGCCCGCGCCTGTGGTTTCGCGCAGTGCCGCGGACTCTGCCGAGCCGGGCGGGTCCGCGCTGCAGGCCCTCGGGGCGGTTGCTGAAGACTCTCCGCCGCCCACGGTCGGAGCAGCTGTGCAACGTTCGGCGGCGGAAGAGCCGCCACGCCCGGTCCCGCCGTCCCGGCCGAGGAGGCTGGGACTCGGTGAGCCGATTTCGTCCGTGCTGCAGCGATCCGCTGGGCCGGACGGCTCGGAGGCGGGGCGCGCGGCTGACCCCACCAAGGCAACACCTTCTGCTCCGCAGCGGGCTGCCGACTCCGGCGGGGCGGTTGAGCCGGTGACCCCGCAGGCGGGTAGGCCGTCCGTGCAGAGGCTTGCCGACGCACCACGAACCCCAGGACTCGGCATGCCCGTCGTGCGGCAGCCCTCCGAGTCCGGCGCGGCCGATTCCGCCGGCGGGTCGAGCTCGTCCGAACACGCCGGGCACGGTGGCGAGCTGACTTCGGCAGGGGACTTGGATCTGGTGCCCACGACGGGGGACGCCACCGCCGCCTCGGTGAGCGAAGCCGGCGAGTCGGCGCCGACCGCGGGCTTCACGGACCAGCTGCCGGTCCTCGATCCTGGTGTGAGCGGCACTGGTGCCGGCGACTCGTCCGCGAGCGGTGTCGAGCCGGGAGCGGGGTCGGCGGGACCGCCCACCGATGTCCTTCAGCGTGCTGTGGATTCCAGCCGGGATGTGGCCGAGCGGGCAGCTCTGCCCATGGTGCAACGGGTCTCCGGCTCCGGGATCTCGGCAGCGGGCACGCCGGGCGCTCGCCAGAGCGATGCCGGTTCCGGAACTGCGGGATTACCTGCGGTGCAGCGTGTCGTCGCTACCAGCCACGTGTCCCCAACGACCAGTGATGTTGGTCCGTCTGCGGTGCAGCGTGTTGCCGGGGCCGACCACGTGTCCCCAACGACCAGCGATGGCGGACCGTCTGCGGTGCAGCGTGTCGCCGAAACCGGCCACGTGTCCCCAACGACGAGTGATAGTGGCTCGCCTGCAGTTGCCGGGACCGATCACGTGTCCCGAACGGCCAGCGGTGGTGGCCCGCCTGCGGTGCAACGTCTCGTCGGCGACGCGCCCAGCCTCCCGGTGCTGGGTCGGCCCACGGCTGCGGACAGTTCTGCCACACCAGAGGCATCCGCCTCGGGCGGGACCGACCTCGGCACGGGCTCCGGCACAGCCATCCCGTCCGTCCAGACCATGGGCGATCTCGGCGGACCTTCTGCATCGACGACGTCTCGCCCTGATGCCCCATCCTCGTCGACCACGGCCGACTCCGCGGTACCTGCCACGGCGAACTCCGGCGGGCCTTCCGCGCCGATCGCGGCCGATTCCGCGGTGCCTTCCGTGCTGACCACGGCTCACTTCCGCGCGCCGATCGCGACGGACTCTGCGGTGCCTTCTGCACAGACTGTGGCGGGCTTCGGTGCGTCTTCCGCGCCAGCCGCAGCCGATTCCGCGGTGCCTTCCGTACAGGCTGCGGGAGACTTCGGCACGCCTTCCGTACAGACTGCGGCCGACTTCGGTGCGTCTTCCGCGCCGATCGCGGCGGACTCTGCGGTGCCTTCCGTGCTGAGCGCGGCGAACTTCGGCACGCCTTCCGCGGCGATCGCGGCCGGCTCCGCGATGCCTGCCACGGCGAACTTCGGCGGGCCTTCCGCGCCGACCGCGGCCGATTCCGCCGTGCCTTCCGTACAGACGGTGGCGGACTTCGGTGCGTCTTCCGCGCCGATCGCGGCCGATTCCGCGGTGCCTTCCGTGCTGAGCGCGGCGAACCTCGGCGCGCCTTACGCGTCAACCGGCCCAGGCGAACCGGTCGCCCAGCGGCTCGTCGGCACCGCACCCAGCCTGCCGATCGTGTCACGAACCGATGCCGCGCCCACCGCGCCAACCGCAACCTTCACCGAGCCCGCACCCGCACCCGCACCCGCAGTGCAGCGACTGGTCGGTTCCGCGCCCCCGCTCGTCCAGCGGGCACCACAAACGCCGATCCCGCCGGCCGCGGCACCATCGGCAGGCCCGCTCGGGCAGGCGCAACCCGCCTTGCCCGTCGTCGTGGCCCGCGCCCCGGACCCCGAGCCGGCCCCGGCCCCGGAGCCCGTCCAGCGCGTCGTCGAAACCACCGTGCAGCGCGCCGAGGCGGCTCAACCCGAGGCGCCGCAACCAGGGCCCGGAGCGCCAGCGGGGCAGAACGCCGACGAGTTGTTGCGGAAGTTGTACGACCCCCTGCTGCGCCGGCTCAAGGCCGACCTGTGGCTCGACCGTGAGCGTCGTGGGGCGCTCACCGACCTGTGAGGACATGCCATGACCGCACCAGAGGAAGCCGTCGCCGTCTGCTTCAGCGTGTCGGTGGACAAGAACGACCTGGGGTCGTTCAACAGCTGTGAGGGGCTCGGGTGCGAGTTCGTCATCGAGCAGCGGGAAGAGGGCGGCAACAACGGGATGGTGTGGCAGCTGCCCACGCGCATCAAGTACCCCAACGTGAAGCTGTCGCGGCCGGTCACCAGGGACAGCCAGAAGATCACGAACTGGATCTCGGGGATGGCGGCGGGGGTCAGGCGGAGAACCGCGGTCATCGAGGCGAAGACGCTCGAAGGGAAGATCATCGCCAGCTGGTCGCTGGCCGGGGTGGTGCCGGTGCGGTGGACGGGGCCGCAGCTCAGTGCCGAGCAGGCCAAGGTCGCCACGGAGACGCTTGAGCTGGCGCACCACGGGTTTCTGGACGCGCGATGACCGTCACGTTCACGAGCGCGGGGTCGGCGACCACGTCCAAGAAGATGGAGCACGCCAGCATCACGGTGCACGAGCCGCCGAAGCCGGGTGGGCTGCAGAAGCCCGGGGCGGAGCTGGGCGTCATCAAGTTCACGTTCAACCCCAAGGAGCTGACGCTCGCCAAGAACGCCAAGTGGCAGCGGCAGACGCAGCCCAACGCGGCCAAGGCCGGCGTCCCGGAGTTCAAGGGGGCCGAGCCGGCGAAGCTGAGTCTGGAGATGTTCCTCGACTCGACCGACACCATGGGCGACGCGGTCATCAAGACGGTCGAGCAGCTCTTCAACCTCACCGTGCCCACGAAGGAAAGCCGCAAGGGCGGCAAGGGCAGCCCGCCCTGGGTCATCTTCCAGTGGGGCACCACGAAGGGCGTCCCCAGCTTCGTCTCCAGCGTCTCGGCCAAGTACACGCTCTTCACGCCCGGCGGGATGCCGGTCAGGGCCGTGTGCACGATCAACCTGGAGGAGGTCAGCGGCGAACCGGGCGGCCAGAACCCGACCAGCGGTGCGCTCGCGGCCAGGGACACGCACACGCTCACGGCCGGTGGTTCGCTGCAGTCGCTGGCGTACAAGGCGTACGGCAACGCGGAGCTGTGGCGGCACATCGCCGAGGCCAACGACATCGACGACCCGATGCGGCTCAAGCTCGGCTCAACAGTGCTCGTTCCGGCGTTGGAGGAGATCCAGCATGGCTAACGAGAGCTTCGCCAACAACCTGGTCGTCGAGGTCGAGGGCCAGCCGTTGCCCGCGGACGTCAAGCTGTTGCTGACCTACGCCTACGTCGACGACAGCCGGAACCTGCCGGACATGTTCGTGCTGCGGTTCCGCGACCCCGGCCACGTCGTGCTCACCAAGGGGCGCTTCACCATCGGCGCGAAGACGGCGCTCAAAGTCCAGACCGCCGACCCCGGCGCGCCGAAACCGCTGATGAGCGGCGAGATCACCGCGGTGGGGGTCGAGCTCGACGCCCAGGGCACGTTCACCGAGGTCAGGGGGTACGACGAGGCGCACCGGCTGTTCCGGGGCAAGCGCGTCGCGGTCTACCCGAACATGACGGTCGGCGACGTCGTCAGGAAGGTCGCCGAACGCGCGCACATCAAGGTCGGCGACATCGACAACGTGCCGGGCTTCGGCGGCAGGCCGGACACCCAGCTCAGCCAGGACAACGTCAGCGACTGGGAGTTCCTGAGCCGCCTGGCGCGCACGGTCGGCGCGCAGATCGCGGTCAAGGACGGCAAGCTCGACTTCAAGCTCCCCGAACCACCTGCCTCGGCGCCGAAACCCAACGCCAAGGCCAAGTCCAACCCGCTCGTCCTCGAGCTGCACAGCACGCTCGTGGCGCTCAGGGCGGGCATCACGACCGCGGGCCAGGTGCCCGAGATCCAGGTCAGGGGCTGGGACTTCGAGAACAAGCAGGAGGTGGTGGCGACCGCCACCCCGAACACCGCCGGCGTCGAGGTGCCGCAGGCCAAGCCGATCGAGCTCGCCAACAAGTTCAAGGCCCCGCCCCACCTCGAAGCGGGCCTGGCCTACCGGACGCACGCTGAGGCCAAGACCGCGGCGGAAGCCCTGGCGGCACAGCTCGGCGGCTCGTGCGCCGAACTCTCCGGCGTGGCACGGGGCAACCCGGAACTGAAGGCGGGGGTGGCGGTGGCGCTGGCCAACGTCGGCGAACCGTTCCAGGGCAAGTACACCCTCACCAGCACCCGGCACCTGTTCGCCGAGCACACCGGCTACACCACGGAGTTCACCGTGTCCGGCAGGCAGGAACGCTCGCTCTACGGACTCGTCCACAGCACGAAGGACAAGCCGCTCAACGGACTCGTGCCCGCCGTCGTCACGAACGCCAAGGACCCGCTGCAGATCGGCCGCGTCCAGGTGAGGTTTCCCTGGCTCTCCGCGGAGCTCACCAGCGTCTGGGCCAGGACCGTGCAGCAGGGCGCAGGAGCGAACCGCGGCACGGTGATCCTGCCGGAGGTCGGCGACGAGGTGCTGGTCGGCTTCGAGCACGGTGACTTCGACGCGCCCTACGTGCTCGGCGGTCTCTACAACGGCAAGGACAAGCCGCCCAAGCTCAGCAAGCCGCCGGTCGACGGCGCCAACGGCGGGATCGCGGTGAGGGGGTTCGTGAGCCGCAAGGGGCACAAGGTCGAGTTCGTCGAGGACGACGGCATCGTGATCTCCAGCGGTGACGGGAAGTTCGTCGTCAAGCTCGACCAGAGGTCCCAGAACATCGAGATCACCAGCGGCAAGACCATCGCCGTCAAGGCGCAGAACGGCATCACCGTCGACGCCGGCACCGGGCCGCTGGAGCTCAAGGGGCAGAAGGTGTCCGTGAAGGCGCAGACCGAGCTCAAGGCGGAAGGCGCCCAGGTCAAGATCGCCGGCCAGGCCCAGACCGAGGTGACCTCCAGCGGTGCGCTCACCGTCAAGGGCTCCATCGTCAAGATCAACTGAGGAACGGACCATGCCACCCGCAGCAAGAGTCGGAGACATGACCGGGCACCCCGGCGTCATCATGCCGCCCGGTGTCCCGACCGTGCTCATCGGCGGACTGCCCGCCGCGACGGTCGGGTCGATGCACACCTGCTCGTTCCCGCCGCCCGCCGTGCACCCGCCGACGCCGGTCATCCCGCCGGGCTGCCCGACCGTGCTGATCGGCGGCAAACCCGCGGCCCGCGTGGGTGACATGAGCGGCTGTGGCGCGCCGATCCTGCCGCCCGGCTGCCCGACCGTCCTGATCGGAGGATGAGCGGTGGACTTCATCGGCAGGGGCCTCAGCTTTCCCGTCCGCACCGACGCGACGGGATCGGTGGCGCTCGTCGACGGCGACCGCGAGATCGTCGAGAGCATCCGGCTGATCCTCGCGACCGCACCGGGCGAACGCCCCATGCGGCCCGAGTTCGGCTGCGCGATCCACGACCTCGTGTTCGCGCCCGCCGACTCCACGACGGCCGGGCAGATCGCCTACGAGGTGCGGCTGTCGCTGGAGCGGTGGGAACCGCGCATCGACCTCACCGACGTGATCGTCGACTTCGCCGAGGCCGACAACGGCACCCTGCTGATCGACATCCGCTACACCCTGCGCAACACCAACGACCCGCGCAACCTCGTCTTCCCGTTCTACGTCATACCGCCGCACGAGGACGGTGCGTGATGCCGCTTCCCTTGCCGAACCTGGACGACCGGCGCTTCCAGCAGCTCGTCGACGAGGCCAAGCGCCGCGTTCAGCAACACTGTCCCGAGTGGACCGACCACAACGTGTCCGACCCCGGCGTCACGCTGATCGAGGCCTTCGCGCACATGGTCGACGAGCTGATGTACCGGCTCAACCGCGTGCCCAGGCTGAACTACCTCAGGTTTCTCGACCTCATCGGCGTCGAGCTGTTCGCCCCGACCGCCGCACGCGTGGACGTCACCTACTGGCTGTCCGCGCCCCAGCCCGCGCCGGTGGAGGTCCCGCAGGGCAACCAGGTCGCGACCCAGCGCAAGGGCGTCGAGGAGCCGGTCGTGTTCACGGTCGACCGCCCGCTCGCAATCACGCCCTGCGAGCTCTCGCACCTCGCCACGGCGACGGCGAACGGCCAGCCCGTCGACCGCACCGACGACCTCAAGGCGGCCAAGGAGCCATCGGCGTTCAGCGAGCAGCCGGAGCCGGGCGACGCCGTGCTGTTCGGCCTCTCCAACGCCGTCCCCGGCTGCGCGGTGCTGCTCAGGTTCGACTGCGACCCGATGGGCTCCGGCATCAACCCGGCCGACCCGCCGTGGGTGTGGGAGGCGTGGACGAGCGAGGGCTGGACCGCCTGCGAGGTCGACCACTTCACCAACGGCGGCTTCAACTCCGCGGGCGACGTCGTCGTGCACGTCCCGCCGGGCCACACCACGTCGATCATGGTCAGGCAGCGGGCCGGCTGGTTGCGGTGCCGGGCCGCCGAACTGTGGCAGGGCCAGCCGTTCTACCAGCGCTCACCGAAGATCCGCGACGTCACCGCCGCCACGATCGGTGGCACCACCGAGGCCGTGCACGCCGACGTGGTGAAGGGCGAGACCATCGGTGTCTCGGAAGGTGTGGCGGGCCAGCGGTTCCCGCTCGCCCGCACCCCGGTCGTGGCAGGCGCGCCGATCACCGTCGAGGTCGCGACCACCGAGGGCTGGGACACCTGGACCGAGGTGCCCACGTTCGTCGAGTCGGGCCCGCAGGACCGTCACTTCCTGCTGGACAACATCGAAGGCCAGATCATCTTCGGCCCGGCGGTGCGGCAGCAGGACGGCACGCTGCGGCACTACGGCGCCGTGCCCGCGAAGTCGGCGGCGATCCGGGTGCCCGAATACCGCACGGGCGGCGGGCTGCGGGGCAACGTCGCCCGCAACCTCGTGACCGTGCAACGGGATCCGGTGCCGTTCGTCAGCAACGTGACCAACCGCAAGCCCGGCCGCGGTGGTGTCGCGGGGGAGTCGGTCGAGGACGCGGCGCTGAGAGGCCCGCTGTCGCTGCGGACCAGGGATCGGGCGGTGACGGCGGAGGACTACGAGATTCTCGCGCGAGAGGCCGCTCCTGAGGTCGCGCGGGTGCGGTGCGCGCCTGGTGACGACGGGGTGCGCGTGCTGGTCGTGCCCGCGGTGCCCGAGCACGAGGAACCGAACTTCGCGGCGTTCCAGGTCGACCAGGAGACGCTCGAACGGATCGCCCGGCACCTCGACGCGCGGAGGTGCGTCGGCGCGCGGGTGAGCGTCGAGCCGCCGTTCTACCAGGGCGTCACGGTCGTCGCGGACCTCAGGGCCCGCACGGGAACGCCGACCGAGGCGGTCAGGGCCAGGGCGATCGACGCGCTGGGCGACTACCTCGACCCGATCCGCGGCGGAGCGGACGGCGACGGGTGGCCGTTCGGACGGCCGGTGCACTCGGGGGAGGTCTACGCGGTGCTGCAACGGATCGCGGGCGTGGAGCTGGTCGAGGACGTCCGGTTGTTCGCGGCCAACCTGCTGACCGGGGAGAGGGGCCAGGCGGTGCAGCGGATCGACCTGCCGCCGAACGGACTGGCCTTCTCCTACGGGCACCAGGTCCGAGTGGCGAGGAGCTGACATGCGCGCCGAGATCGAGGTTCTCGGGCAACGAGACGAGGAGTCGAGGTGTGGCAATGCGTAGTGCCGTCGACGAACTGATCTCGCCGCACCCGCTGGGCGAGCGCATGCCCTCCGTCTACACCGACGACGACTTCACCCAGCGCTTCACCCGGGCCCTGGACGAGGTCATCGCCCCTGTTTTCACCGTCCTCGACTGCTTCGCGGCCTACCTCGACCCGCGCCTCGCCCCGGCGGACTTCGTCGACTGGCTGGCCGGCTGGGTGGCCCTGGACCTCGACGAGAGCTGGTCCGCCGCCCAGCGCCGCGAGCTGGTCGCCAGAGCCGTGCACCTGCACCGGTTCTGCGGCACGAGAAGGGGCCTGGCCGAACACGTCTGGCTCCTCACCGGCGGCCGGGTGGACATCGCGGACAGCGGCGGAACCTCCGTCTCGACCCGCCCGGAAGGCCCGATCCCGGGCAGTTCTCCCGCGCACGTGCTGATCCGCATCCGGGTGCCGAACCCGGAAGCGGTCGACCGGGCGCGGATCACCGCGGCGGTGCGCCGGATGGTGCCCGCCCACGTCGCCACGACCATCGAGGTGACCACATGATCGTCTGCCAGACGTGCGGGGAGCACAACGCGCCCAACGCCGAGTTCTGCGGCAACTGCGGTGACTTCCTCAAGTGGACCGGAGCGCAGGTGCAGGCCAGCCCGGTCCGCCCGGACGCCGCGCCGCAGCCGCAGCCGCACCACCGTCCACAACAGACGATGAGGCGCCAGGCCCAGCCCGGTGACCTGATCTGCGGCCAGTGCGGGTCCGGCAACGTGCCGACCAGGAAGTTCTGCGGCGTCTGCGGCCATTCGCTGCACGACGCGGTCACCCAGAAGCAGCCGTGGTGGAAGCGCTGGCTGCCTGCGAAAGGCCCGAAGGTCAGGGAACGCGGCAGCCGCCCGCCCCAGACCAGGAGGGCGACGAAGGTCCGCCAGGGCATCGGCACGGCCTTCCGCTGGCTGCTCGCGCTCGCGGTGCTGCTGTTCGGTGGCCTCTACGCGTTCTCCCAGCCGTTCCGCGGCACCGTCAACACCCAGGTCGTCACGGCCAAGGACGCGGTCGCCGGCATCTTCACCGAGGACCTGGTTCCGGTGCGGCAGAGCGTGGTCTCGGCCGCGCAGGAACGCCCAGACCACCCCGCGAAACTCGCCATGGACAACAACAAGGCCACCTTCTGGGCCGCCCCCGACCCGAAGACCGCGGCGCTGACAATCCAGTTCGACCACGTCACGGACCTGCGCCGGATGATCGTCCACAACGGCGACGGCAAGAAGTACCTGGGGACCGCGCGGCCGCAGCGCCTCACGCTGGTGTTCGACACCGGCAAGACCCACGACATCAAGCTCACCGACAAGCCGGACGAGCAGCAGCACGACATCAAGAACGGCGACGGCGTCAAGCAGGTCCAGGTGCTGATCGCGGGCGTCTACCCGTCGAGCGAGAGCACCGACACGGCGATCAGTGAGATCGAGCTGTTCGAGAAGCAGGTGAAATGACCGTGCGCGCACTTCCGTTGTTGCTCGTGGCGTTGCTGGCGACGCCGGTTCCCGTCACCCGCGCCCAACCGGCGCCGGAGCCCGAGCCGTTCAGGATCGGTTTCTCCAGCCTGGAGAACGACAACCGCGACGTCTTCACCGTGGACAGCAACGGAAACGCGCGCACGAACCTGACGAGGAGCCCGCGCGGCCAGCAGGACCCGGCGTTCTCGCTCGACGGCACCAGGCTCGCCTACACCGACGAGAACCGCGTCATGATCGCCAACGCCGACGGCACGAGTCCCAGGCGCCTCAACAACGAGACGCGGTCGCAGTCGCAACCGGCGTGGTCCCCGGACGGGACGATGATCGCCGCCGTCACCCGGATCCCGGACGGCGAGGGCTCCCGCCCGATCATCCAGATCCACCGCGTGTCCGACGGCGCCAAGACCGGCGAGATCCCGATCCCCGGCCACCTCACCGCCGACGACACCCAGCCGGACTGGTCACCCGACGGCAGGACCATCGCGATCACCAGGCGCTCCAGCAACCTCATTCCTCCGCCACCGGAGATCGAGGTGCCCGACACCGACCGCCCGTCCCGCCGGGGCAGCACGTTCGACCTCCAGCAGGTCGTGCACACCCCGCGCATCCCACCGAAGCCGGACGTCGTGCTGCTCATCGACATCAGCCGCTCGATGTTCGACGAGCTGTCAGGCGTGCAGGGACAGCTCAGGGACATCATGGAGGAGGTCAAGAAGGAGCAGCCGGAGACCAGGTTCGGCGTCGCCATCTACGCGGGCGCGGAGAACAAGGGCAACGTGTTCAAGCGCCACCAGGTGCTCACCAGCAACGTCGACGACGCCGTGGCCGCGGTCGGGAGGGTCGGGCTGGTCGAGGACGCCAACTCCACGGAGGTCTGGGCGAACGCGCTGATCGAGACCGCCACCCGCGCGTTCGAGTTCCGCCAGGACGCGAGCAAGGTCGTCGTCATCATCGGTGACGAGCCGACCGCGGAGAACCTGGTCACGGGCAAGGACTCCGTCGACAACGCCATCGCAGAGCTCAAGCGCGCCAACATCCGCGTGGTCGGTGTCGACAGCGGCAACGCCCAGCGCGGCCTCAACTCGGAGAAGCAGATCGACAGGATCATCGAGGATCCCAAGGGCTCGCTGCAGAAGTACGTGAAGGGCGGCGAGGAGCAGATCAAGACGGCAATCCTCGACGGCATCAGGGACCTCGACGTCACGGTCACCCCGGTGCCGAAGTGCGACACCGGTCTCACCGTCGAGCTCACCCCGCCCGGACCGGTCACCGGGCCGAGCGGCGAGGACGTGACGTTCGCCGAGAAGTTCACGGTCTCCCCGGACGCCACGCCCGGCAGCACGCTGCGCTGCACCATCGAGTTCCGGCTCAACAACGAGCCGGACGTCCGTCCCGGCCGCCTTCAGACCGTCACCGTCCGGGTCGCGGACCTGGTCGAACCGCTGGTGCGCGTCAACGACGTGATCGTGCAGGCCCAGAACGGCACCGGCGCGACGGTCACCTACCTGGCCACCGCCACCGACAGCCAGAACCGGCCGCTCACGCCGGTGTGCACACCGCCGTCCGGCACCGTGTTCCCGATCGGCGTCACCCGAGTCACCTGCACCGCAACCGACGCGCGGGGCAACACCGGCACCGACACGGCGGTCGTCACCGTCACGTCGGCCGACCGGGAAGACCCCGCCGTCTGGCTCGTCACCCCGGACGGCAGCTCGCAGATCAACCTGTCCGAACGCTTCGGCGAGCCGTGCCGGGACCGCCCGAGCGAGGATCCGGCATGGTCCCCGGACGGCAAGAGCCTCGCCGTCGCACAGGACGGGCAGATCTGCGTGGTCGGTGCGGACGGTTCCGGCGCCCGCGTGGTCGTCCGCGGCACCGAGGACGCCGAACGCCCGAGGAACCCCGCCTGGCTCCCGGACGGCACCAGGATCGTCTTCCAGGCCACCAACCAGGAGCTGCCACCGGACCTGTGGACCGTGGCGGTGCAGGACGGCACGCCGCCGCGACTCCTGACGGAGAACGGCAGTCAGCCCGCCGTGCAACGACTTGCGAAGCTCACGGTGACCACGACCGCGACGCCCGCCGAGATCCCCTTCAACGGTAAGACGACGATCGAGGTCGCCGTCGTGAACATCGGCTTCGCGCCCGCTCCCGCCACGCTCACGGTGACCGTGCCGGAAGGTCTGACGGGCGGACCGGCCGGTGGGAACATCGGCCCGATCGCGCCGGGCGAGCGGAAGGTCGTGAGCGGCGAGGCCACCGGTGTCACGGCGGGAGAGCACGTGGTGACGGCCGCGGTCGGCGCCATCACGTCGCGGGTCACCGTGCAGGTCCTGGAACGGACCGGATCGCTCTCGCTCGCGCTGTCGGCGAGCCCTCAGCCGGCGTTCGTCGGCGGTGACGACGTGACGGTGACCTTCAAGCTGCTCAACAGTTCCGGCTCGACGCTGACCGGCGTGCGCGTCGTCGCCTCCGCGTTCGGTTGCGACCCCGAGTGCGCGGTCGGCACCCTCGGGCCCGACGGCCAGGCCGAGGTCGGGTTCACGATCCCGGCCACCCAGGCCGTCGACCGCGAGCTGGCCGGCGTCGTGATCGCCACCGGCCCGGACGAGAACGCGCAGGACAACGTCGCCGCGACCCGGATCGTGATCAAGCAGCCGACGCTGACCCTGGACCAGCAGGCCGGTCCGCTCGGCGGAGTGGTGTCGCTGCAGGGCAAGGACTTCCCGCCCGGTGCGAAGGTGCGGCTCGGCTGGACCGCCGGCATCGCCGAGACACCGGGAGAGGTCACCACCGCCGACGGCACGTTCGTCGCGCAGATGCTGGTCTTCCACAACGACACCGAAGGAATCCGGCAGGCGACAGCCACCCCGGTCGAGGGAACGAGGTTCGGCGAGGTGAAGTCCGGGGACTTCCTCGCGCTGCCGAACACCGTGCAGCCGTCGTACTTCGTCGAGCGCGGCTGACCGGCTTCCCCAACGGGCAGCGATGAGCGCACCCGGCCACGCCTCCACCGCCGCTGTGCGGGGGACAGGGAAAGAAGGAGACTGCTAGTCATGGGAGCAACAGCGACACTGTCCACTTCGGACCTGTCGGTCGCACCGGGCGGAGACGTCACCTGCCAGGTGATGGTGCGCAACGCGGGCGAGCTGGTGGACCAGTTCACGATCGACGTCGTCGGCGATGCCGCGCCGTGGAGCCAGGCCGAACCGGGCGTGGTCAACCTCAACCCCGGTGAGTCCGCGCCCGTGCTCATCCGGTTCGCGCCGCCACGCGACCCTGGCGTCTACGCGGGTTCCGTCCCGTTCGGCGTGCGGGTCATCTCGCGCGAGGACCCGCACGGCTCGGTCGTCGAAGAGGGCGTCGTCGTGGTCGGCGCGTTCACCGACATCGCCGCGGAACTGGTGCCCGCCAAGGCGGAGGGCGCCAGGAGGGCCAAGTACGAGGTCGCCGTCGACAACGTGGGCAACGCGCCCGCGGTCCTGCGGCTGCGGCCGATCGACCCGGAGGACGAGCTGGAGTTCCGGCTGGACCGCTCCGAGATCGCGCTGCCGCCGGGCACCACCGCGTTCGTGCGGCTGCGGGCCAAGCCGCGCAAGACGTTCCTGCGCGGTGAACCCCAGCGGCACCCGTTCCAGGTCGAGGTCGTGCCGGAGCAGGGCGACCCGTTGATCGCCCAGGGCACCATGGTCCAGCGCCAGCTGCTGCCGAAGTGGTTGCTGCCGGCCCTGATCGCGCTCCTGCTGCTCGCGGCCGCGCTGGTGGCGTTGTGGTTCACCGTGCTCAAGCCGGCCGTGAAGTCCGCAGCCCGCGAGGCGATGCAGCAGGAGAGCGCGGAGATCAAGCAGAAGAGCGAGGAGGCGGCCAGCGCGGCCGGCGCTGCCAAGGAGGAGTCGAAGCAGGCGGCCGCGAACGCCGGTCAGGCACTGGGCGCGCTGGGCCTCAAGCCGGGCGACACCAACACGACACCCACGCTGCCCAAGCCCGCCGAGAAGGGCGAACCGGTGACCTTCCGGATCGACATCACTTCGCCGATCGTGGCGAACGCCGGCGCGTTCACCGAGGTGACCTTCACCCCTCCGGACGTCAAGAAGACCTTGTACATCAAGGACATCTTCTTCGAGAACGCCAAGAGCGACCTGGGTACGGCCCAGCTCGTCCGGGACGCGGGCGGGACGCGCACGGTCATCAGGGTGATCGGGCTCGGGAACTTCCGGGACCGCGACGAGCACTTCCAGGAACCACTGCGGTTCCAGCCGGGAGAGAAGATCGTGTTCCGGGTGAGCTGCCAGAACCCGCAGCCCAAGGGCGCGTGCACACCTTCGGTGGTGCTCAACGGGCGTGCGGAGTGACGTCAGCTCGGGCCTTCGCTCTAGATCAGGCCCTCACGGAGGGCGAAGGCCACGGCGTGGGCGCGGTTGCGCAGCTGGAAGCGGTTGGTGATGTCGTGCAGGATCGACTTCACCGTCCGCTGCGAGTAGCACAGCCGCTCCGCGATCTCCCTGGTCTCGAGTCCGTCGGCGATCATCCGCAGCACCTCGGTCTCCCTGCTGGACATGCCGGCGAGGTTGAGCCCGTTGGGACGCAACACGTTGCGCTGCAGCTGGGACACGCGGCCGAGCAGCCGGCCGAGCAGATCCGCGGGCAGCGACCCCTCCCCGGCGTGTGCCGCGCGGATCAGCCGGACCAGCGTGTCCGGGGTGGCGTCGGCGCGGCGCAGCACCGCGGAGACGCCACTGCCGACGATGTCGAGCAGCTCGGAGTCGGCCACGTCACCGGCGACGAGCACGATGCCGGGGTTGGGCTGGCACTGCAGCTTTCTCAGCAGCTGCAGGACGTTCTCGTCGAGACGTTCCGCGACGACGAGCGCGACGCAGCTCTCGGCGGTCTCCGGTTCGACCAGCCGGATCTCCGGCCGGGAACGCAGTGCGACCGTCACGCCGGCGCGGGTGATCGAGTCGGTGGCGTGGAGGACGACGGTGACGGGTTCGGCATTCATCAGCTCCCCTTCTGACTTCAGCCCGAAAGAACCAACACTGCAATCATCGGGCCGGGAACGTCCCGGTCGACAGGGGCAGTCATCCCGAACTGTCCCGGAACAGGTCTATGGCCTGGGCACGATCTGCGACCTGCAACTTCCGGAGGATGTTGGACACGTGGTTGCGCACGGTTTTGGTGCTCAGGAACAACTCCCGCGCGATCACCGCGTTGCCCTTGCCGTCCGCCATGAGCCGGGCGACCTCGCGTTCGCGCCCGGTGAGCTCCGGGAGCGTGCTCGGACGTGGTGCGGTGGCGAAGAAGTCGAGCAACCGCGTGGCGACCGCAGGGCTGAAGATCGCCTCACCCTCACCGACGGCGCGCACGGCGTCCACGATCTGCTGAGGGCGCGAGGACTTCACCAGATACCCGCGCGCGCCGGCGCGCATCGCCGCGAACACCGACTCGTCGTCCTCGAACATGGTCAGCACGAGCACGTGTGCGGACGGCCGTGCGGTGACGATCCGGCGGGTCGCCTCGACACCGCCGAGATCGGGCATGTTGAGGTCCATCACGATCACGTCGGGTTGCAGCTGCTGCGCAAGCTCGACGGCGACCGTGCCACCGGATGCTTCGCCGACGACGTCGATGCCGCTGTCGGTCAGCGCCGCCATCACGCCGCGGCGGAACAGGGGATGGTCGTCCACGACCAGGGCGCGCAAGGTCATGACAGGGGGAGAGCGGCCGCGAGCCTGGTGCCGCCACCGTGCCGTGGCTCGACGCGGCAGTTCCCTCCGAGTTCGCTGGCTCGCCGGCGCATCGAAGCCAGACCCACCCCGGTCGACACCTCAGCCGCCCCCACCCCGTCGTCGACAACCTCGGCGTGCAGCTCGGCGTCGAACCACAGCCGCACCTGGCACGTGCGCGCGTCGGCGTGGGTGACCACGTTCGTCAGCGCCTCGCGGATGATCTGGTACGCCGCCACGCTCACCGCGTCGGGCAGGGGCGGGATCTCGCCGAGCACCACGACGTCGATCGCGACGCGCAGCCTTGACCGCAGCGCCGCCACGAACTCCCCGACCGCGCCGACCAGTCCGAGCTTCGTCACCGAGGCCGGGTTCTCCCTCGCGACCAGCGCCCTGATGTCGTCGATCGCGGAGTGCATCTCGTCCTCCAGCGCCGCGAGCAACCGGGCGGCGCCAGCCGGGTCGGAGGTGAGCAGCTGCCGCGCCGACCGCAGTCCGAGAGCGACGGCGGCGAGGGACGGGCCAACACCGTCGTGGAGGTCCCGCAACACCGTGCGGCGGGCTTCGGCCGCACTCCGGGCGCACGAGTCCGCTGGCACGATGAATTGGCGGCGCATGCTCCCTCCCTCCCCGAAGATGACGTCGTTCGCGCGTCAGCGGCCGTTTCGGGTGTTCCCGATGGTGTGACCGCAAGTCGCCTGATCGGCCCATTCGCCGCCGTGGCGGGAGTGGGTGACGGCTTGTTCACACAGTGATGGAAGCGGGGGCGCCCGTGATACAGCCAGATGGAAGAACCAAATGGCCCGGTGAGCGGTACGGAGGTATTTGTCGGCCGAACGGACGCTCCTACGAGGTATGGGAGTCGAGGCCCACGACCCTCGCTGGCTCACCGCCGTGCCGGGAGCCGAGCTGGTGGTCGGGCTGGACGATGTGGGTGAATGCGCCGCGGACGGTCACCGGGTGACCGTGATGATCGACCTCGTGCCGGACAACGTGCCATTGCTCCGAGACATGGCCACCGAGGCAGTGGGGGAGGGCGCGCGCAAGGTGCGGGTGCGCCCGCACGGCGTCGACCGGGTCGATCTCGTCTACGCGGCCGTGGAGCTGAACCGGGTCGCCGAGGACGACGCCGTCGAGGTCCAGTTCGACGTCACGTCCGCCGCACTGCTGCGAGCGGACCCTGCGGCGTTCGTCCGGGTCGACCCGCTCGTGGTCAAGGCGGACGGGACGGTCGTGCCGATCTGCGAGGGGCTGGAACGGTACGCGCTCGGATCGCTGGGCACGCTCGACGAGCTGGTGTCCGGATGGGATCCCGAGCCGGTCAGGGACCTGTGCCGGGTCGCCCTGGGCCGCGCGCTGGCCGACACCGGCCCGCTGGTCTCCTGGTACGAGCACCTCACCCGGACAGCAGCCGAGCTGCGGGCCGGGTGTTGATCACGAGGTCCGGCGTCACGCCGCACTCCTCCGCCCGCGCGCAACCGTAGTTCAGCCAGTCCAGCTGGCCGGGCGCGTGCGCGTCGCTGTCGATCGAGAACGTGCAGCCCGCGTCGACGGCGAGGCTCAGCAGCCTGCGCGGCGGGTCGAGGCGCTCTGGCCGTGAGTTGATCTCCACAGCGGTGCCGTGCTCAGCGCAGGCCTCGAAGACGCGTTCCGCGTCGAACTGGGACTCCGGGCGCCCCTTGCCCACGACGAGGCGGCCGGTGCAGTGGCCGAGGATGTCGACGTGCGGGTTCGCGACCGCCGTCACCATCCGTTCGGTCATCTCGGCCTTCGGCATCTTCAGTTTCGAGTGGACGCTCGCGACCACGACGTCCAGTCGTTCCAGCATGTCCTCGTCCTGGTCGAGCGAGCCGTCGTCGAGGATGTCGACCTCGATGCCGGTGAGGATCAGGAACGGCGCCAGTTCCACGTTCAGCTCGGCGACGACCTCGAGCTGCTTCTCCAGCCGGGCGCGGGACAGTCCATTCGCGACGGTCAGGCGCGGCGAGTGGTCGGTCAGCACCATGAACTCGTGGCCGAGGTCGCGGGCCGCCTCTGCCATCTCCCTGATCGGGCTGCCGCCGTCGGACCAGTCGGAGTGGACGTGGCAGTCGCCCTTGAGCTTCGCGCGCAGCTCCTCGCCGCCGCTGAGGTCGACGTGCCGGAGCTTCGCGAGGTAGGACGGCTCCCGGTTCGCGAGTGCGTCCACCACCACGCCGGCCGTCGCCTTCCCGACGCCTTTCAGGTCGGTGAGCGTGCCGAGTTTCGCCCGCTTCTCGACCTCGGCGGGGTCCAGGTCGGAGATGACCGCCGCCGCGTTGCGGAAGGCCTGGACGCGGTAGGTCGGCTCGCCCGCCCGTTCGAGGTGGAAGGCCACCTGCTTCAACGCCTTGACCGGATCCATACCTCTTCCTACCAAATCCGCAGGCCGCACGCCGTGTACGGGGTTTCCCGGCAGATAAGCGGTGGTCGTTGTCGCCCGGCGCGGTGCCGAATAACTTCGCCGCCATGTCGAGCAACCCGTTTTCGCTGATCGGACACGTCGCGCTGGTCACCGGCGGTACCAGGGGCATCGGTCTGGAAACGGTGCGCGCGCTGGCCCGCGCGGGGGCGAGCGTTGCCGTGGTCGCGCGGACGGCCGAGACCACCAAGGAGGTCGCCGCGGCCGTCGAGCGCGAGTTCGAGGTCGAGGCACTGCCCGTCGTCGCCGACATCGGCCGCGACGACGAGATCTCCGGCGTCGTGTCGTCCGTCGCCGACCGCTTCGGCCGCATCGACGTGCTGGTGAACAACGCCGGTGCCGCACCGCCGTTCGGTCCGCTGATCGACGTGTCCGCCAAGGCGTTCGACAAGATCATGGCCGTGAACGTGCGCGCACCTCTGGCACTGACTCGCGCCGCTGTCGCCGCCGGTCTCGGCACGGGTGGCGGGTCGGTCGTCAACATCGTGTCCGCCGCCGGGCTGAAGGCAGAGCCGTTCATGGGGCTCTACTCCGCGGCGAAGGCGGCGATGATCAGCGCGACCCGGACGCTGGCCCGCGAGCTCGGTCCGGTGGGGATCCGGGTGAACGCGGTGGCTCCCGGCGTGATCCGCACGGACTTCTCCGCTGCCCTTGTGGGCAACGACGACCTGCACGCCGCGGTGGTCGCCAAGACCGCGTTGGGCCGGGTCGGCGAGGCCGCGGAGGTCGCGGGCGCCGTGGCGTACCTGGCCTCACCGGCCGCCGCCTACACGACGGGCTCGATCCTCATCGTCGACGGTGGGACGGTGGCGTGATGGAGCTCGTGCCGCTGGGAACCATGACCGCCCGTTTGCGCAAGCCTTACCTGCTCCCGAAAACGCCCTCGGGCGACCGGCTGATCTACGAGGTCGAGTCGGGCACGTTCGAGGGCGAGCGTTTGCGCGGCACGATGCACGGCACGTCGACCGCCGACTGGCTGACCATCGGCCCAGACGGCACTGCGACCCTGGACGTCCGTTCTGTACTGCTCACCCAGGACAACGCTTACGTGTATCTGCACTACTCAGGACGGGTTGACGTCTCGAATGGCTTCGGCCAGCCGTTGTACGCGGCTCCTCTCTTCGAGACCGGCGACGACCGCTACCGCTGGTTGAACCGCGTGCAGGCGGTCGCGAAGGGCGTGCTCGACGGCCTGGTCCTCACCTACGAGGTGTGCGAGGTGCGGTGAATTTCACCCGACCTTCGGGGGTTCCGATCGGGACGGCGACTGCGGAAGCGTCGTCGCCGACGACCGAATCGGAGGGGTGTCGCGGTGAAAAAGCGTTGGGGCGCGGCGGCTTTGGCCGCCCCGCTGCTCATGTCCCTGGTGGGAACGGCCCATGCGGAACCGGGGCCGTTGGACGAGTACTACAACCAGACCGTCGCGTGGGCCGAGTGCCCGGCCGGCTGGGTGTCGCCGTCGACGGGTGTCGAGTGCGCCACGGTGATCGTGCCGATGGACTACAAGAACCCGGGCAACGGCAATCTGGAGATCGCGATCTCCCGCAAGAAGGCCACAGACCCCGCGCGGCGCAGAGGTGTGCTGCTGACGAACCCCGGCGGGCCGGGCGGATCCGGCCTCGGCGCTGTGCACTGGTTCAACGCGCAGACCGAGGTGCTGAAGATCTACGACGTGATCGGCATGGACCCGCGCGGCGTGGGCAGGTCCACGCAGCTGCGGTGCATCTCCACCCCGAGTGACGACGAGTTCCCCACGCGCCCAACGGATTCACAGCTCGCGAACTGGTCCGAGTACGCGCGCGCCGTCGAGGACAACTGCCAGCGCGGCGGCGGCGAGATGCGTCGCTTCGTGTCGACGATGAACACCGCCCGCGACATGGACGTCATCCGCGGCGCGTTGGGGGAGAAGAAGGTCTCGTACGTCGGCTACTCGTACGGCACCCAGCTCGGCGCCGTCTTCGGCTCCATGTTCCCGAAGTCGCTGGATCGCAGCGTGCTGGACTCCGCGCTGGACCCGTTGAAGACGTGGCACGAGCAGGACGTCGACGTGGTGGACGCCATCACCGACAACCTTCGCAAGTGGACCGAGTGGACCGCGGCCCGCAACTCCACCTACGGGCTCGGGACCACGGCCGCGGCCGTGCGCGGTGAGCTGGACGCGATCGCCGCGAAGCTGAAGACCGGTCCGTTCGGCGGGTACGCGGACGTTTCGTCCTTCGACTACGCGGTGGGTGCCACCCGGTACCGTCGTTCGTGGGCGGCGTTCTCGCGTCACATCGCTTCGATCAAGGCCGGGGTCGCCGATCCCGCCGAGGCGTCCGCGATCGTGGCGGCGTTGAAGAAGGGCGACATCGAGCCCACCTCGCCCGGCACGTACCAGGCCGTCACCTGCGAGTGGGACTGGTTCACCGACGTCAACACCTACTACAACGACATGAAGCGGTGGCGGGACACCAACCCGTACGGCGGGACCGTCGACTTCATGGCGCCCACCAACTGCACGTTCCGCGCGTTCAAGCGGCCGGAGAAGATTCCGGCCATCACGCGGAAGTACCCGGCCGGCATCGTGATCAACTCCGACGGTGACACGCAGACTCCGCTCGCGAACGGGCGGGTCATGGCCGAGCACCTCAACGTTCCGTTGATCTCGGTGTCGAACGACGGGCAGCACGGGCACTACGCGTTGCGGCGCAACGCCTGCGTGGACGCGCTGGTCAACAAGTACCTGGTTTCCGGAATTCTGCCGGCGTCCCGGGTCACGTGTGCCGGTACGGACATCGCGGAGAACGTGCCTCCGGGCACGGCGGCCACCATGGGCGTGCAGTCGGCGCGGCCGTTGAGCGACATCCTGGGCGAGATCGCGGCGGAGACGAAGCCGTTCTGATCGTCTGAACGATCTTGTCAGACCTCGCGAGTACGTTGAAACGCAGGGGTTCCCAGCTCGAGGGGACCCCTGCGTCAGCGCGTTCTCAGGCGAACCAGGTGCCGCCACCGGTTCGCCGGTACCCCAGCGCCCGGTACACCGCGTCCACCAGCGACTGCCCGCGCTCGTTCGCTCCGAGCCCGGGCCCCTGCCGGTTCATCGCGTACCCGAACGAGACCCGCGCCCGAGGGTCGGCGAACCCGAGCGAGCCGCCCATCCCGTTGTGCCCGAACGCCTCCTCGCTGACGAGCAGCCCCTCGCGGTCGTTCGGCGGCAGGTGGGCGTTGTCCGTGGCCTTCTGGAACCCGAGCCCGAACCGCGACGGCACCCCGACGACGGCGTCGAGCCCCGCCGCGGCGACGTTCGACATCTGCGGGATCTGCTCCGGCTCGACGAGCCGCACGCCGTTGTACTCCCCGCCCAGCGCCAACGGCCGGTACAGGCCGGCGAGCCCGCGGGCGTTGGAGATGCCGCCGATCGCGCCCATCTCCGCCGCGTGCGCGGCGCGGGAGTCGGACTCACCCGGCGCCATGTAGCCGCCGTTGTTGAGCAGCATCAGGCCGGGGACGGACTCGGGTTGCGTCAGAGCGGTGATGAACAGCGACGGCAGCAGGATGCCCGGCTGCGTCGGGTCGACCGGGATCGTGTGCGCGACATGGGGTTCGAGGTCCTCCGGCAGGCCCATCCAGAAGTCGAGGCCGAGCGGTCCGGACACCTCCTTCTCGAAGAACTGGCCCAGCGACAGGCCCGTGACGCGGCGGACGATCTCGCCGACGAGGAACCCGAACGTGAGGCCGTGGTAGCCGTGCTTGGTGCCCGGCTCCCACAGGGGTTTCTGGGCGGCGAGCTTGACGGTGACCAGGTCCCGGTCGTAGAAGGCGCCGCCGGGCAGCCACTCGGTGAGCGCGGGCAGGCCCGCCTGGTGGCTCAGCACGTGCCGGACGAGCGTCGTGTCCTTGCCCTCGGCGCCGTACTCGGGCCAGTAGCGGGTGACCGGCGCGTTGAGGTCGAGTGCGCCGCGGGAGGCGAGCACGTGGGCGCACAGCGCGGTCGCGGCCTTCGTGCACGACCACACGTGGACGATGGTGTCCTCCGACCAGAGCCGGCCGGTGATGGGGTCGGCGACACCGCCCCAGAGGTCGACGACGGGCGCGCCGTCGAGGGTCACGTGCACGGACGCGCCCACCTCGCCGCGTTCGGCGAAGTTGCGTTCGAACTCGGCGCGCACCTCGGCGAACTGCGGGGCGCATGTTCCCTGGATCGACATCGATCCTCCTCTGGGGGAGCGGCGGTTGTCCCCAAGGGCATCACTGAGAGGCACCACGGATCAGTAGGGAACACTCAGCGGCTAACGCGTCTGGCCTCAACCGGACCAATCAATCCTACTTAGAGTGACTGATCGCGCACGGAAAGCGGCCCTTGCCGAGCCGAGCCACCCACATGGAAGACTCAGGCGCTGCTCCGCCGAAGCTCGCCGGGAGGCCGTCATCGCCGACACTCCGCTCCACGCCGGGACCCGGAGAACCGAACTTCGGGGGAGGGAACCCGAACTGCGCGCCGTGCTGGACCGCGTGGACGCCGCACCCGCGACCGGTCTCGTCGTGGTCCAGGTCAGCGGCGAGCCGGGGATCGGCAAGACCTCCCTGCTCGCGGAGATCGCCCGCCGGCTGCACGAACGGCACGCCGGTGTGCTCGCCTCGGCGTCCGACGTGCTCGGCAAGCGCATCCCGTACGGCGCGGTGGTGGCGCTGATCCGTTCCCTCGCCGTTCCCGTGCCGCTCGACAAGCTCCGCGCGGATGCCTTGGCCGCACTGGAGATCTCGGTGACCGAGGACTCCGGCGCCTGGTTCGGCCGGGCCTGCGACCGGGTGGTGCGCCTGCTCACCGAACTCACCGCGACGCGGCCCGCGGCGTTGCTGATCGACGACCTCGACCACGTCGACGACGACTCCCTGGCCCTGCTGACGCTGGTGCTGCGCCGGGTCTCGGCGGCTCCGCTGGTGCTCGTCACCGCGAGCCGTTCGCACACCAGCGAACCCGGCGTGGAGAGCCTGCTGGACCGCGTGGAACAGCACGCCGAGGTCGTGCGCATCGACCTGGCGCCGTTGTCCGGCGCCGACGTGGCCCGCATCGTCGAATCCGTCCTGCAGACGCCGGTGGACGACGCCCTCGCCCGCGAAGTCCAGCAACGATCCGACGGCAACCCGTTCTTCGTCACCGAGATCGCCCGCTCGCTGCGAGAGCTCGACCTGGTGACGGTCGACAACAACCGGGCCCGCCTGGCGGTGCCTCCCGACGCGATCAGGCTGACCCGCCGCGAGGCCGTGCTCAGGCGCGTGGCACCTCTGGAGAACGACACGCGGCTGGTGGCCCGTGCGGTGGCCGTCTTCCGGCGTGTGCGGCTGGACCAGATCTCACTGCTGGCCCGCGTCGCCTCGCTGCCGGAGTCGACGGTCGTGTCCGCGTTCGACGATCTCCTGCGCGCGCACATCGTCGTGCACGACGACGACCGCGGCTACCGCTTCTCCCACGCTCTCGTGGGCGAAGCCCTGTACCACGAGGTGGGCCCGGCTCAGCGTCGTCACCTCCACTCCCTGATCTCCGCACGGCTGCTGGAAGACCGCTCCCAGGGCCTCCCGGTCGACCTCCTGCAACTCGCCTGGCACCTGGCCGAGTCCGCCGCGCCGGGCGACCGCGTGGCCGTCACCGTGCTGGCCGAAGCCGCCTCCGTCGCCCGCGCGACCGCACCCGAGACCGCCGCCGCCCTGTGCGCCAGAGCCCTGCAACTGTTGCCGCGCAACGCTCCCGAGCGCTCGGACCTGCTGGCGTTGCAGTGCCGCGTGCTCGCCAGGGCGTCACGTCCCGCGCTGGCGATCGACCCCGGACTGGCCGCCCTCGAATCCCTGGCGCCGGGCCAGGAACGCACGCGCGTCGCCACCGCCGTCATCGCGTCGCTCTTCTCCGTCGGCCGCACGGCAGAAGCCATGGCACTGGCCGATGACGAAGTGGCGCGCGGTCCAGTCCCCGCTTCCCTGGAAGCCCAACGCGCCGTGCTCCTCGTCTACAACAACCGCCACGACGACGCGATCTCCGAACTCGACCGCATCGAGGCACTCCCCATCAGCTCACCGGCCGAAGGCGTGATCGTCTTCGAGCACCTGGCCATGCTGTCCTCGCTGCTCTTCCAGCACGACCGCACCGTCGAGCACGCCAACCGCGCCCTGTCGTGCAGCGACGGCCAGCCGATGCTCGAGCTGCAGGCCCTGTCCGTCTGCGCGTCCATCACCGCGCTGGCGGGCCTGGCCCACGACGCCTCCTGGCGGGTGCGGCGCGCCGAGGAGCTGGTCGACCAGGTCGGCTCCCACGGCTTCCGCGCCGAACGCGCCGCCTCACGGGTCGCGCTGGACTGGCTGGGCGGTCGCTGGGACGCCGCCCTGGACGGCATCGGCCGCTGGCTCCCCGACGTCGAAGCCGCCCAGGCCGACCAAGCTCTCGGCGTCCTGCAGGCCGTCGAGCTCTCCATCCGCACGTGGCGCGGCGAGCTGGACGTCGCCGCCCGGCTGGCCTCGCTGCCCGCGCCGCAGTCGGTGAACATCTCGAAGCTGCACGCCGCCGCCCTCGCCGAGTACCTGATCGCGCGCGGCGAAGTCGACTCCGCGTACGCGTTGCTCGCCGACGCCATCGGCACACGCCTGGAAGCCGCCTACTCCTGCGTCCTGGTGGCGCGGATGATCGAGCTGGACCTGGAACGAGGCCGCACCGAAGCCGCTCTGGAGGCGTTGGACCGGCTGTCCGCGGTGTCCTCGACGCGGGTGTCGCCGTGGTCGCGCACCACGATCCGGCGGGTGACCGGGGTGGTGCGGCAGGACGCGGACCTGCTGCGCGAGGCGGTGTCCGAGGCCGCGCTGGGTGGCCTGGAGTTCGAGAAGGCTCGTGCCCAGCTGGCTCTGGGCGAGGTCTCCTCCGACGAGGTCCCCACGCTCCTCGAGGCCTACACGGCGTTCCAGCGTCTCGGCGCGCACGGGCTGCGGCGGCAGGCAGGCAACCGTTTGCGCACGCTGGGCGCCAAAGTGCCGAGGGCTCGCTCGAAGGCGCCCGGCCTGCTGACCGAGGCCGAGGAGAACGTGGCCCGCCTGGTGCAGCAGGGGATGCGCAACCGGGACATCGCTGCCGCCCTGCACTACAGCCCGCGGACGATCGAGGTGTACCTGTCGCGGATCTACGCCAAACTGCACGTGTCCTCGCGGCTGGAGCTGGCCCGCGTACTGGACGCCATGCAACAGCGCTAGTGCCGTGACCGGCAACCTTCACCGCGTCTTCGACGCTCAGCAGGGCGCCTCGCGGCAAAGGCTGCCGGTCACGCCACTAGGCAGGCGGCACGACCCGCCCGAGCCGTTTCCGCACACCCTCTTCCTGGTAGTTCGCGACGGTCTCGGCCAGCTGCAGGCACGCCCGCTCGATCGTCTCGCGGGCCTGGTTGCGCTCACTCGTGACGGCGCTCAGGATCAGCCCGGTCAGCGCCACCGAGCCGTTGTACGCCTGCAGCACGATCATCGTGGCCAGCAGGTCGCCCTGGACGAACAGACCACCGGCCGCGGACATCACGGCGGCCACGGAGATGATCGCGGCACACGGGGCGGCGATCGCGTGCTGGAACCGCAGAGCCGCCCAGATCAGCATCGGGAACACCAGGAACAGCAGTCGTGCCTCCGACATGGTCACGAACGACGCGAGGACGGCGGTGACGACCAGCAACGCGGCGGCCTCCGCGACCCGGCGTGGCGGGGCGTGCCAGTGCCGGGTGAGCGTGAGCAGCAGCGGCGTGAACACCAGGACGCCCATCGCGTCCCCGGTCCACCACACCGACAGCACAGCCGGGATCTCCTGCCACGGGATCACGCCGTTGAGCGTCAACGCCGTCGTGCCGATCACCGAGCTGATCAGCATCGCGCCCAGCGCACCCGCGAACACGAGCAGCAACGCGTCCTTCAAACGGTCGAGCTGCGTCCGGAACCCGTAGCGCGTCAGGAGGTACCAGGCGACCAGCGGGGCGGCCGTGTTGCCGATGGTGATCACCACGACCGCGCCGAGGCCCGCACCGAGCTCGATGTTGGCGGTCAACGCGCCGAGGGCGATGCCCGGCCAGATCTTGCGGCCCGACATCAGCAGCGCCGCCACGGAGATCCCCGTGGGTAGCCACAGTGGAGTGACCTGGCCCTTGACCAGTGCCAGGACCAGTCCCACCTTCGCCGTCGCGTAGTAGGCGACCGCTACCGCGAGGATCGTCGTGGTGGTGCGCATTGCGGCGTTCACCGGCACATGCTGCACCGGTGCGCACGCGTCCGCCATACCTCGCAACAGGGCGTACCCACTCGGACTCACTCCGCAGGTCCTCACGGAGACTGACGCGGTGATCACCGGACTGCAGGCACTCGACGCGGCCCGGCGCGCCGTGCGGCCTTCCAGGACATCAGCCTCGACGAGTGCTTCGCTCGCCTTCGTCCATTGCAGGTCGCTGAGCAGCACTGATTCTTAGTTGTCGTGGAAGCCGCACTACAACCCGGCGCCCGCAGAACGTGAGATGGGCTGTATGCGCACAGCCGAGGCGGCCGACGAGATCCGGGTCGAGGACGGCGGACGCCGCGTGGTGGTGGTCGCCGGCCGCCTCCGCCTCCCGGTTTCCGCGGGCGTCACCGACGACCAGGCACTCACCCTCGCCAGAGCGGGCACCACGGCCTGGCATCTCCTGCGCACGTGCGCGCACCTCAGGCCGGACGAGTCGATCGTCGTGCACGACGCCGCGAGCGAGGTGGGCGCGATCGCCGTCCAGCTCGCCCGCAGTTTCGCGGCGGGACGGGTGATCGCCACCGAATCCAGCCAGTCCCGCCGGCGCCGGGCCGTGAAGCTCGGTGCCGACATCGCCGTCGAGTCGGGCCGTGACGGCCTGGCGGAGCGTTTGATCGCGGCGAACGAGGGCAAACAGGTCGATGTCGTACTCGATCCAGGAGGCACGCTGAAGGCCTCGCTGGACGCGCTCGCGCCGTTCGGCCGGATCGTCTGCTACGGCGCTGACCAGGACGAATCCGTCAGGCTGACCGGTCTGCTCGGCGGATCGCAGGCGGTCATCGGGTTCCGTTTCGAGCACACGCTGGAAAGACCGGACATGATCGCGAGGGCTGTCAGTGAGCTGTTCGGGTTGACCTCGGCTGGGCGATTGCGCCCAGTGGCAGGCGACTAGTACCCGTTAGGAAGCCGGAATTAGGGGACTCATGAGGACCGTATTCACGACCTGCCCGCTCTGCGAGGCGACGTGCGGGCTGGAGCTGACGGTCGAGGGTGACCGCATCACCAAGGTGCGCGGCGACCGCGAGGACGACTTCAGCAGGGGCTTCATCTGCCCCAAGGGCGCCTCGCTCGGCACGCTCGACTCGGACCCGGACCGGCTGAGCGCGCCGCTGATCAAGCGCGACGGCGAGTTCCGGGAGGTGAGCTGGGACGAGGCCTTCCGGTACATCGACGAGCGGCTCAAGGACTTCCCCGACCGCAACTCGATCGCGATGTACCTGGGCAACCCGGTCGTCCACTCGCTCGCCGGCGGTCTCTACGCGGGACCGCTGCGCAAGGCGCTGGGCAGCCGCAACGTCTTCACCGCGAGCACCGTCGACCAGATGCCCAAGCACGTCCAGGTCGGCCACATGTACGGCAGCATCTTCTCGATCCCGGTGCCCGACATCGACCGCACCGACTTCATGCTGGTGCTGGGCGCGGACCCGTTCTCGTCCAACGGCAGCCTGTGGACGGTCCCGGACGCGCCGGGCCGGTTCAAGGAGCTGCAGAAGCGCGGTGGCCGGTTCGTGGTCGTCGACCCGCGCCGCAGCCGCACCGCTCAGGCCGCCGACCAGCACGTCGTGATCAGGCCGGGCACGGACGTGTTCCTGCTGCTGGCGTTGATCCACGAGCTGTTCGCGCAGGACCTGGTGAACCTCAAGGACCTCGCCGGGCACGTCACCGACCACACGGCGATCCGCTCGCACGTGGAACCCTTCTCCCCGGACGCCGTCGCCGCACGCACCGGTGTCGACGCTGCCACGATCCGTGCGCTGGCGAGGCAGCTGGCCGGAGCGGAACGTGCCGCGGTGTACGGCCGCATCGGCACGACGACCGTGGAGTTCGGCACGGTCGCGTCGTGGGCGGTCGACACGCTCAACATCCTCACCGGCAACCTCGACCGGCCCGGCGGCGTGATGTGGCCGCTGCCCGCGCACAGCAGGCGCGGACCGGGTCGCGGCAAGGGGTTCGGCATCGGCCGCTGGCACAGCCGCGTCAAGGGACACCCCGAGGTGATGGGGGAGTTCCCCGCCGTCACGATGGCCGACGAGATCGAAACGCCCGGCGAGGGCCAGGTCCGGGCGCTGTTCACGATCGGCGGCAACCCCGCGCTGTCGCTGCCGAACTCCGCTCGCGTGAACGAGGCGCTGGCCGGGCTGGACTTCATGGTCAGCGTCGACCCGTACCTCAACGAGACGACCCGGCACGCGGACGTCATCCTGCCGACGCCGCCGCCGTCCCGCCGCGACCACTACGACATCGCGTTCCTCAACAACTCCGTGCGCAACGTCGTGAAGTACTCGCGCGCGGCGATTCCACTGGAGGAAGGCCGGGTCGACGAGACGGACATCTTCTTCCGGCTCGTCACGATCTTCAGCGGCCTGGGCCCGTCCGCCGATCTCGACGCACTGGCGGCGTTCCAGCTCGCGGATCTCAAGCAGAAGCTGGGCGCCGACTTCGAACCGGAAGGTGAGACGCGCGAGGAACGCCTGCTGGACCTGAAACTCCGCACCGGCCCGTACGGGGTGTCGCTGCGGCAGTTGCTCGACCACCCGCACGGCATCGACCTCGGCCCGCTCACCTCGCGACTGCCGGAGATCCTGCGCACGCCGTCCGGCCGCGTCGAGCTCACCCCGCAGCCGATCATGGACGACCTGCCGCGCGTGCTGACGGCGTTGCGGCACCCCGAGACCGACATGGTGCTGATCGGCCGCAGGCACCTGCGCACCAACAACTCCTGGATGCACAACGTGCCCGCGCTGGTGAAGGGCAAGCCGTTGTGCACGCTCCTCGTGAACACCGGCGACGCCCGCCGCCTCGGCCTCACCGACGGCGCGACCGCCCAGGTCACCTCGCGCGTCGGCAAGGTCGAGGTGCTGGTCGAGGTCACCGACGACATCGCGCCCGGCGTCGTGTCGATGCCGCACGGCTGGGGCCACGACCAGCCGGGCACGCAGCTCTCGGTCGCGCGCGAGCACGCCGGCGTGAACGTCAACCTCCTCACCGACGACCTCCGCATCGACCCGCTCTCGGGCACCGCCGTCCTCAACGGCACCCGGGTGCAGGTCGTTCCCGCCTGAAAACCCGCCCCCGACGCGCACAGGAGCCGCCATGACCGCCGGAGTCACGATGCCGAACGCGGTGCAGACCGTCCGCCGGATAGCCGACCTGCCGTTCCTCGCGGAGCAGGCGTACGGCGACGCGGTGGCGTGGCGGTTCAAGCAGGACGGCGAGTGGCGGCAGCAGACCTACGCCGAAGTCTCCGAGCTGGTGCTGGACCTCGCATCCGGGTTCGTCCACGCCGGACTGAAGGCGGGCGAGCGGGTCTGCGTGCTCGCCAACACCCGTCCTGAGTGGACGGCGGTCGAGCTGGCGGTGCTCGCGGCGGGCGGCATCGTCGTGCCGATCTACCCGTCGAGCGCGCCGGAGGAGATCGCCTGGGTGGTCGGCGACTCCGGCGCGTCGATGGTGGTGGCCGAGAACGAGGCCCAGTGCGCGAAGGTCGACGCCGTCCGCGCGGAACTTCCCGAGCTGCGAACGGTTTTCACGATCGAGCCCGCCGGTGACCGCCCGACCGTCGCCGGGCTGCAGGACACCGGCCGCACCTCGCCGCTCGCGGATGAGCTGGACTCCCGCCGTGCCGCGATCAGGCCGGAGGACCCGGGACTGATCATCTACACCTCGGGCACAACGGGTCCGCCCAAGGGATGCGTCCTCACCAACGCGAACTGGGTCGCGTTGTGCCGTGTCGCGGAAGAAGCGCGCATCGACGCGATGACCGGCACCGTCTACCTGTTCCTGCCGCTGGCGCACGTCTTCGCGCAGATCGTCATGTTCGGCACTATGTACCGCGGTGGCGCGCTGGCGTACTTCGGCGGCGACATGACGGCGATCGTGCCGGAGCTCGCCGAGGTCAGGCCGACGTTCCTGCCTTCGGTGCCGCGCATCTTCGAGAAGATCTACACGTTCGTCACCGCCGCCGTGCCGCCGGAGCAGCTCGCGCAGGCGGTGACGCTGGGGCTGGAGGTCCGGCGCAGGCGTGCCGTGGGCGAACCGGTTCCGCCGGAGATGGCCGCGGCGTTCGAGCAGGTCGACGCGATGTTCGCCAAGGTGCGGGCGGTGTTCGGCGGACAGCTCGTGCAGGCGCTGTCCGGTGCCGCGCCGATTTCGCGCGAGGTGCTGCAGTTCTTCCACGCGGCCGGGGTTCCGGTGCTGGAGGGTTACGGCATGACGGAGTCGACCGCGGTCGGCACCATCAACACCTTGGACAGCTTCAAACTCGGTTCCGTCGGCGCTTCCGGCGTGGCGGGCCTGGAGATGTCCGTTGCGGAGGACGGCGAACTGCTCATGCGCGGCCCGCACGTCTTCGCCGGCTATTGGCGCAACGACGAGGCGACCGCTGCCACGATCCAGGACGGCTGGCTGCACACCGGCGACCTCGGCGAGATCGACGCGGACGGTTTCGTCACGATCACGGGGCGCAAGAAGGACATCATCATCACCGCGGGCGGCAAGAACATCGCGCCGGCCAACGTGGAGAACGTCCTGCGCCAGTCCCGCTGGATCTCGCACGCGGTCCTGTTCGGGGACCGCAAACCCTACTGTGTGGCGCTACTCACACTCGACGCCGACGAGATCGTGCCGTGGGCAACCGCGCGTGGCTTGCCGTCCGACATCGAATCTTTGGTGGGTCACCCGGACGTGCGAACGCTCGTGCAGGGAGTTGTCGACGAAGCGAACTCGCACTTCGCCAGTGCTTCCCAGGTGAAGAAGTTCGTGCTGCTCAGCCGTGATCTGTCCCAGGAGGAGGGCGAGCTCACGCCGACGTTGAAGGTCAAGCGCAACGTGGTGCACCGCCTTCACTCTCGGTTGTACGAAGGGCTCTACGAGTAACCCGTACGTACGAGAAATCCAAAAACAGGTACATCCACCCTGGCGGATTCGGTCCGCTCAGGGCAGAGTGGAACACCAGCGGCACTTGGCCCCCTCCCCCCTCGGGCCCGCCGCTTTCGCGGCCCCGGCTCACGGCGTACTCCCCCCAGACGCCCTGCCGGGGCCGCCTTGTCTCTTGATGAGGGGAGCTTTCATCAACCTCAGGTTTGGGAAAGCTCCCCCCATCAGCTACTTGCGGGGAGGCGTGGTCGTGCCGCGCACGATGAGTTGCGTCTCCGCCACGATCTGCGGAACCTCCGTGTTGTCCGAGTCCAGCCAGTCCAGCAACAGGTTCACCGCGGTGCGTCCTGCCTGCGCCACCGGCATTGCCACCGTTGTCAACGCGGGCGAGCACAGCGACGCGTACGTCAGGTCGTCGAACCCCGTCACCGACACGTCGCCGGGAACCGAGATGCCGCGGTCCCGCAGCCGCGCCAGCACGCCCAGCGCCATGATGTCGTTGTAGGCCACGATCGCCGTCGTGTCGGCCGCCACGGCCAGATCGGCCGCCTGCAGACCGCCTTCGTAGCGCGGCGCGAACGGTCCGAGATCCACCAGGTCCACGCCGTGCTGGGCAACCGCAGACATGAGACCCCGGCGACGCTCCTGGTTGGACCACGACGTGCGAGGCCCGTTCAGGTATGCGATCCGCCGGTGTCCCAATGCGACGAGGTGGTCGATGATCGCGTGCATGCCACCCGCGGAGTCCATCAGCGCGGCGGGCACGCCCGGCAGCCGCCGGTTGAGCAGCACCAGCGACGTCGCCCCCGCCACCTCGTAGACCTGCGAGTCCTCGAGGCCGGGCGCACACAGCACGACGCCGTCGACCTGCTTGGCCATCGCGTGCACGAGCTTCGCCTCGGCCACCGGGTCCTCGTCGCTGTCCGCCACGAACACCGCGTAGTCGGCCTGCATCGCCCGCGCCTGCACGGCCTTGAGCACGCCCGTGAAGAACGGGTTGTCGAGGTCGGGCACGACGATGCCGATGTTGCCGGTCTTGCCCGTGATCAGCCCCCGAGCCGCCCGGTTGGGCTGGTAGCCGAGGTCGGAGGCGGCAGCCAGCACCCGTGATCTGGTCTCCGGGCGGACCAGTTCGGGAGATGTCAGCGCACGCGAAACGGTGGCGACCGATACGTGCGCCCTGCGTGCCACGTCGCGGATGGTGACTGCCACTGGTACCTCACCCTCAACTGCCGGTTGAAACAATCATGACCGGTCAGGCGCTAAGCCGGTTCTTTGAGTCTCGTGACGAGCTGGGTCGGGTTCACGAACCGCAGCGCGATCACGAGGAGCAGCAGCATAGATCCGGTGTAGATCACCGCCATCGAGTCGACCATCTGCTGTGGCCGGATGCCCGCCGACGACATCGCCTCGTACAGCGACACGACCAGGGTCTGACTGGTCGGCCCCGCCGTGAGGAACGTCAGTTCGAACATGCCCACCGTCCGCACGAGCACCAGGATCGACGCCGCCAGAATGCCCGGGACCAGCAACGGAGCCAGCACGCGGGTGAAGATGGCGACCGTGTTCGCGCCACACATCCGCGCCGCCGACTCGATCTTCGTGTCGATCTGCTCGATGAACGGCGTCATCGTCAGCACGACGAACGGCACGGCCGGCACGAGGTTCGCCGCGATCACGCCGAACATGGTGCCCGCCAGCCCGAACTTGTACAGCACCGTCGCGAGCGGGATGCCGTACGTCATCGGTGGCATCAGGATCGGCAGCAGGAACAGCACGTTGAGCAGCTTCTTGCCGGGAAAGGTGCGGCGGGCCAGCGCGTAGGCCGTCGGCACTCCGATGAGGACGGAGATGGCGACGACCGCGATCGCGACTTGGAACGTTACAACCAGCACGTCCAGCAACCGGTAGTCGCGCCACGCCTCGCCGTACCACTTGCCCGTGTAGCCGTTCGGCAGCCACGTGCCGAACCAGGACTCCGCGAACGAGTTGGTGACGACCGCGCCGACGATGCCGACGAGGTTCAGCATGAAGAAGATCAGCGCGCCCCAGGTCAGCCAGACGACCGGCCTCGCTTTGATGCTCACCCTTTGCCTCCTGTCGCGCCGCGGTAGAGCGTCGTGCGCCAGATCAGCACCACGCCGATCACGATCAGCATCACCAGCGCCATCAGCATCGCGATCGCCGAGCCCATCGCGAAGTCGTTGTCCCGCAACGCCGTCTCGTACGCGGCGATCGACATCACGTGCGTCTCACCGGCGGGGTTGCCGACCATCACCGCCGACGGGAACACCGAGAAGGCGAGCACGAACGACAGGCAGAACGTGACCGCGAGGCCCGGTGCGAGCAAAGGCATCGTGATGGTCCGGAAGCGTTGCCGTTTCGAGGCCCCCAGCGTGGCCGCCGCCTGTTCCAGCGTCGGGTCGATGCCCGACAGGTACGACAGCGTGAGCAGGAACGCGAACGGGAAACCGGTGATGATCAGCGAGAACAGCACGCCCCAGTAGTTGTGGGTGAGCCTCGCCGGTTCGTCCGCGCCGAGCGCCATCCAGATGCGGTTGAACCACCCCGTGGGGCCGAAGAACGCGAGCAGGCCTTCCGCGGTCAGCACGGTGCCGAGCGTGATCGGGATGACCAGCAGCGTGGTGAGCGCTCGCTTGCCGCGGAACCGGCCGCGCATCCGGAACGCGATCGGGATGGACGCGAGCACGTTGAACAGCGCCGCCGGGAGGCCGAGCCGCAGGGTGATCCAGACGGTGTCGGCCAGGTAGGGGTCGGAGAAGAACGTGACGTAGTTCTGGAACGGGTTGCCGCCGCCCTTGGGCTGGAACGACAGCTGCAGCCCGTACAGGAACGGGTAGACGAACAGCAGCGCCACGAACACCGCGCCCGGCACGAGCAGCCACAGGACGCGGTCGACGCCCTTCTCGGCGAGCCGGTGTTTGAGCGAGGCCCGTTGCAGTGATCTCCGGTCGCGCGGCGACAGGACCGCGGTCATGAGAACACCAGCACACGTTCGACGGGCACCTTCAGCCTGATGGTGTCGCCGGAGGCCAGCCGCGAGCTGGTGCGGACGTGGAGTTGGCCGCCGTTGCGCAGCCGTGCCTGCACCGCCTGCTCGCGGCCGTGGTACTCGACGATCTCGACCGTGGCTTCGAGCGTGTTGGCCCCGGTCTCGGTGACGACGGCGAAGTCCTCGGGCCGGACTGCCGCGACGGCCTTCTCCGTGAGCTCCTCCCGTTTGACGCCGACGAGTTCGACGCCGTCAGCCCGTACGGTCGTCCGCTCACCGTCCTGAGAGGTCACCGTCACCGGGATCATGTTGCGATAGCCCATGAACCCGGCGACGTACCGGTTCACCGGATGCGCGTAGACCTCCTCCGGCGAACCGACCTGCTGCACCTCGCCAAGCCGCAGCACGACGAGACGGTCGGCGAGGGCCAACGCCTCCTCCTGGTCGTGCGTGACGTAGACGGTCGTGAGTCCCAGCGACTGGTGCAGCCTGCGGATCTCGGTGCGCATCTCCAGCCGCAGCGCCGCGTCCAGATTGGACAGCGGCTCGTCCATCAGCACCAGCGGTGGCTCCAGCACGATCGCGCGGGCGATCGCCACGCGTTGCTGCTGGCCGCCGGAAAGCTGCGCCGGGAACTTGTGCTGGTGCTCTTCGAGCTGGACGAGCCGGACCGCCTCGTCCACGCGCCGGTTCAGCTCGGCCTTGGGCGTCCTGCGCATGGACAGGCCGAACCCGATGTTGCGCCGCACCGACATGTGCGGGAACAGCGCGTAGTTCTGGAACACCATCCCGAACCCGCGCTTCTCCGGCGGCAGGTCGTCGATGCGCTTGCCGTCCAGGGTGATCCGCCCACCGGTGAGCGGCAGCAGACCGGCCAGGCAGTTGAGCGCCGTCGACTTCCCGCACCCCGACGGCCCGAGCAGGGCGACGAACTCGCCGCCCTTGATCGTCAGATCCATGCCCTTGAGGGCAACGGTGTCCCCGAACGCGCGCTGCACGCGGTCGAGGTGCAGCTCGGCAAACCGCTGCTGCCCGCTCACTTCTTGCCGATCTCTCGGTCCCACCGCTGGAAGGCCTTCACCTGTTGCGCGGCGGGCAGCGACGTCTCCTTGGGGTTCTCCTCGATCAGCTTGTCGTACTCGGGGCGGCCGAACTTCGCGATGGCGTCCTGCGACTCCTGCGGCGCCATCTTCAGCGTGACGTCCTTGACCGCGGGGCCGGGGTAGAAGTAGCCCTTGTCGTAGGCCTTGGCCTGCTGCTTGGGGTCGAGCATGAACTTGATGAGTGCCAGGTTCGCGGACAGCACGTCGGCGGACACTCCCTTCGGGACGACCGCGTAGTGCGCGTCGGTGACCCAGTGGAAGCCCTTGAACGTCGAGATCTTCATTCCCTCCGGCACCGAGCCGAGCACGCGCGGGTTGATGTCCCAGCCGGTGGTGGAGGCGACCATCCACGACGTGCCGTTCGCCAGGTTCTTCATGACGTCGGTCGTGCCGCCGGGGTAGTTCTCGACGTACTGGCCCAGCTCCTTGAGGTAGGCCCAGGTCTTCTCCCAGCCCTTCTCCGGGTCCTTCGGGTCGGAGTCGCCGAGCAGGTACGGCAGTCCCATGAGGAACGTCCTGCCGGGACCGGAGTTCGCGGGCCGCGCGTACTGGAACTTGCCGGGGTGCGCCTTGGCCCATTCCAGCAGCTCGGCAGGCGACGTCGGCGGACTCGGCACCTTCGCCGGGTCGTACTCCAGCAGCGGGCCGGCGGGGTAGTAGGTGACCGCGACACCCTGGCCCTGGGCGAGCTTCTGCATCTCCCACGCGGGCGGGAGGTAGGTCTTCTCCAGGTCCGGCAGCTTCGCCGAAAATCCGGGGAGCAGTTCGTAGACCAGTTTCTGCTCGATCACCGACGACAATCCGTCCGTACCGGTGAGCACGAGATGGGTCTGGGAGGTGCCGGAGTTCTGCTCGGCCTTGAGCTTGCCCGGCATGTCGGGCGCCGTCGCCTTGGTGTAGTTGACCTTGCTGACGAAGTCGGGGTTGGTCTTCACGAACTCGTCGATCATGCCCTGGGTGAGCTGCAGGTTGCCGGCGACGTCGAGCACGTTGAGCTCGACCGGTTTCGCGGGCCTGTCCGGGACTGCCGTGGGTGCGTTCTGCGCCTGCGGGACCTCCGGCGCACCACACGCCGTGACGATCAACAGGGTGGGGATGACGAGCTGTAACTTCCTTGTCCAGCGCATCTCGTGGCTCCCTAACTGACTCTGGACCTGGCGCTCGAAAACGTTTACGGTTTTTCTGTAACACTCGTACACCCGCCGCCGGGTCGAACGCAATGCCGCCGCACCTACCTGTCCCTTACGAAAGTGGGAGGTTCCTGTGGCACCCCGTTCACGGCGGTTGCCGGTCACCAGAGCCGGCATCCTGGCCACTGCGCTCGCAGTGGCGGTGACCTCGCTCGTCTCCGCGGCTCCCCGGGCAGCCGCGGCGGATGTCCTGCTGTCCCAAGGCAAACCCGCGACCGAGTCGGCGTCCGGCGGTGCGAACTACGCGCCGAAGAACGCCTTCGACGGCAACGCGGCCACGCGCTGGGCGAGCAAGTCGAACACCGATCCGGCCTGGATCCGCGTCGATCTCGGCGCGTCCGCGAACATCAGCCGGGTCCGGCTGCAGTGGGACCTCTCGTGCGCCAAGGCGTACCGGGTCGAGACCTCCGAGAACGACTCGACCTGGACGTCGGTCCACAGCACCACCGATGGCTTAGGCGGTGTCGAGGACCTGACGGTCACCGGGCGGGGCCGTTATGTCCGTGTCTACGGCACAACGCGTTGCCGCACCGGCACGTCGTACGGTTACTCCCTGCAGGAGTTACAGGTCTTCGGCAACTCCGGCCCGGTCGACCCGGAGCCGCCCTCACCGCCGTCGGACCTGGTCGCGTCGGAGATCAAGTCCGGCTCGGCGAAGCTGACGTGGAAGGCCGCGACGGACAACGTCGCCGTCACCGCGTACGACATCTACAACCTCGGCCAGTTCCAGAAAACGGTGCCGGGCAACGCTTTGACGACCGTCATGACCGGGTTGAAGCCGAACGTGAACTACGGCTTCTACGTCAACGCGCGTGACGCCGCGGGCAACGTGTCGCAGGCGTCCAACACGGCGGAGTTCAAGACCCCGCCCGCACAGGACGACCCGATTCCGCCGACCGCGCCGAAGAACCTGCGGTCGACGGGCGTGACGGCGAACTCGGTGTCGCTGGCGTGGGAGCCGGCGACGGACAACGTCGGCGTGACCCGCTACGAGGTCTACACGGGAGCGACGAAGGTCGGTGACGCCACCGGCACGTCCGCGACGATCGGCGGCCGCAGCGCGAACACCGAGTACACGTTCACGGTCAAGGCTTTCGACGCGGTCGGCAACGCTTCGGCCGCCTCGAACGCGGTGACGGTGAAGACCCGCTCAGGCGGTGACCAGGTCGGTGCCGTCACGCAGATCGCGACCGACAACGACGTGCCGTGGGGCCTCGCGTTCCTGCCCGACGGCTCCGGCATCTACTCGCGCCGCGACGCGCAGGACATCGTGAAGATCACCCCGTCGGGCCAGAAGACCAACCTGGGCAAGGTTCCCGGGGTCTCCGGCACCAGCGGCGAGGGCGGCCTGCTCGGCATCGAGCTGTCGCCGACGTTCGCCGCGGACGGTCTGATCTACGTCTACCACACGTCTTCGAGCGACAACCGGATCGTGCGTGCGAAGATCGAGGGCAACTCGCTCACCGGCTGGCAGACCCTGCTGACCGGCATCCCGCGCAACAAGTTCCACAACGGCGGCCGCCTTCGCTTCGGTGCCGACGGCAAGCTGTACGCGGCCACCGGCGACGGCCAGAACAAGCCGCTGGCGCAGAACAAGCAGTCGTTCGGCGGCAAGGTCCTGCGCCTCAACCCGGACGGCACCGCGCCGTCGGACAACCCGTTCTTCGGCGAGGGCGGCAACGCCCGCTACGTCTGGACCTACGGCCACCGCAACGTCCAGGGCCTCGCCGTGGACTCGCAGGGCCGCATGTGGCAGGCCGAGCTCGGCGACGGCAGCCAGGACGAGATCAACCTGCTGCAGAAGGGCGGCAACTACGGCTGGCCCGCCTGCGAGGGCACCTCGGGCAGCTGTGGCGGCTCCATCGCGCCGAAGAAGACCTTCTCGGTGAGCAGCGCCTCCCCGTCGGGTCTCGCGATCGTGAACGACGTGCTGTTCCTCGCCGCCCTGCGCGGCGAACGGCTGTACCGGATCCCGATCAACGGCTCGTCGCTCGGCGCGGCCACGTCCCACTTCCAGGGCACCTACGGCCGGCTGCGCACTCCGGAGCCGGCGCCGGACGGCTCGCTGTGGGTCACCACCTCCAACGGTGACAAGGACTCCACGGCGGGCAACAGCAACACCAGGATTCTCAAGGTGGCGCTGAACTAGGGACCGCGCTGGAAACGGAAGCCCCCGGACACCTCGTCCGGGGGCTTCCCCGCGTAACGGCGACGTGCGGAGGATCGACCTGGGATACGGAGGAGGTGACTCCGATGGCCCGGCGAAACACGCTGGTCGTCGTCACCGGTCTCGTGGCGGCGGCGCTGACGGCTGCCGGCACCCTGGTCTACCTCAACTTCGAGCCGACAGCGGATCCGCATCCGACGGTGAAGCCGACGACCGTGCCGGTGACGCCGTTCCCGACGCCGACGGTGAAGCCGTCCGGAATCCCGACCCGCACCACCACCACGACCACCACCGACGCCGCCACGACCACCACGACCACGTTCCGCCTCCGTGACGGCCAGGTCGTCTACCGCGCCCCGTCTCCCATGCGGGTCAACGAGGTCCAGCGCGTCACCGTCCGCGTCGTCGGCGAGGAGGCCCCGCCCGACCTGACCTCTGGACTGCCCGGCACGGGCAGCGTGTCCGTCGCCCCGGCGAAGGTCGGCAGCGCGCTCACCGCGGACCTCAGCGGCCCGGACTTCCAGATCACCCGCGTCGGAGGCGACGACGGTCAGCGTGAGCTGCCCGACCGCGACTACGCCGAGTGGGCCTGGGACGTCCGCCCGCAGAAGAGCGGGAAGCTGCGCCTCGACTTCGTGCTGTACGTCGCCAAGGACGCCGGCGGCGTCCCCATCCACTACCGGACCTACGCCCATGAGGTCGAGGTCGACGTCAACTTCCCTTACAGCTTCGGCAAGTTCGTCAAGGACTACGGTGCGATCACGGGTCTCAGCGTGCCGGTGATCGTTGGTGCGGTGGGGACGGTCTTCGTCTGGCTGCGCAAGAAGAAGCGGAAGAAGACCGATCGGAAGCCCGAGGAAGAAGACGCCGAAAAGCCTTGAGGGGCACCCCGTGCGGAGCGCCCCTCAGGATCAGGCGGACCGCGTCCGCCGGCTGCGGCGTACGAAGATCGTGGTGACCACGTACGCCAGAAACACCAGCTGCGCGCCGACCACGGCTCCCGTGACCCACGCCGGTTCTCCCTCGGGAAGTGCTCCCAACGCCAGCGTGGGACCGGCCGCGCCACCGACGGTGGCAACGGTCAGCGACATCGAGTCGGTCAACTCGTGCAACCGGCTCGACGGTCCTCTCACGTCCGCGGCCTTGTCGTCGAACTCGATGCGCAGCTGCGCCGTGTCGCCAGGCTCCTCGTTCGGCTCCGGCTCGCCGGGTCCGGAGTTGTAACACCTGTCATCGCAGATGTTCTCCTCACTACCCGGCACCAACCTGCACCGGCCAGGAGCGCGTCAACGTCGCGTTGATCGCCGACTCGGCTGCCGCGCCGGGCAAGCTCCAGGCGCGGACCGGCATGAAGAAGGTCGACATCGTGAGTTCCTCGAAGCGGAGATGCGTGAGGGCAAGGAACTCGTGGTGCGGGATCCCGACGGCATCGACCGCCTCGTCAAGATCTTCTGAGTCCGTCGAGGAGCAGTCCGATCAACCGGCGCGGGTCGTAGCGCGGATCGTCGTCCCGTCCGATGCACAGGTTGCCGATCCCGCGCATCAGCTCGTACGGCTGCACATCGGCCCGGATCTCGCTCGCCGAAGCCGCCGCCGAGAGCAGTTCACCGCACACCGGCCCCAGCCGGTCGATGAAGTACGCGTGCAACGACTCGAACCCGCTGCTGTCCGACTGCAGCGCGTGAGCCAGCCCGTGCTTGGTCACCAGGAAGTCCACGAACAGGTCGACCCACGCCCGCAGCGCCGCGAACGGCGAGTCCGAAGTGGACAGCAGCGACGGTCCGGCCTCGGCGCACGCCTCGACCTGATGCCGGTACACCGCGACGACGAGGTCTGCGCGGGTGGGGAAGTGGCGGTAGATCGTCCCCATCCCGACGCCCGCCTCGGCCGCGATCTCCCGGATCGGCGCGTCGACGCCGGACCTCACGAACACCTCGGCCGCGGCCGCGAGCAGCGTCTGCTCGTTGCGCACGGCGTCGGCTCGCTTGCGTGGTGGCACAGCGCCTCCCTTCCCGGACGTTGACAAAGCGGAACAGTGCTCCGTATCGTTCCGGAACGTCGCTCCACTTAAGTGGTGAGCTTACTCGAAGGGATTCCCAATGAAGTTGTCAAGCGGTGAAGGTGTCGGGCCGTGAGCTCGTCAGGCCGCTGTGGCTGCGGGTTGGGGTGTGCAGGGCTGGAAGGTGCGGTTGTCTCGGATGAGAGCCCACAACACGTTCAGGCGTCGACGAGCCAGTGCGAGTACTGCTTGCTTGTGCGCCTTGCCCTCGCGCCGTTTGCGGTCGTAGAAGGTCTTCGAGGTCGGGCAGCAGCGGATGGCGATCTGGGCGGACAGGTAGAGCGTGCGCAGCAGACGCCGGTTGTAGCGGCGTGGCCTGCGCAGGTTGCCCTGGACCTTTCCGGAGTCCTTGGGGACCGGCGCCAGGCCGGCGACACCGGCGAGCCGGTCGGCGCTGCCGAAGGCGGCCATGCCCCCGCCGGTCAAAGCGACGAACTCGGCACCCAGGAGAGGGCCGACACCGGGCATGCTCAAGACCGCGGTGGCGTGGTGGTGCCGGCGAAATCGGCCCTCGATGAGGGCGTCGGTTTCCGCGATCTCCTCATCAAGAGCCATCACCCCCTTGGCCAGCCGGACCACCATCGCCGCGGCCGTCTTCTCTCCGGGAACAACGGTGCGCTGCGCCGCGGCGGCGGTGATAGCGGCGGCGGCGACCGCCGCGCTGTTGCGGACTTTCCGGTCCCGCAGCCAGGCCGTCAGCAGGTCCTGGCCGCACTCGCGCAGTGCGGCGGGGGTCTGGTAGCCGGTCAGCAGGACCAGCGCGGCCTTGGAAGTGCTGTAGTCGAAGGCCCGTTCCAGGGCGGGAAAGTACTCCAGCAGCTGGGCGCGCAGCCGGTTGATCGACCTGGTCCGGTCGGCGGTCAGGTCGTAGCGGCGGGCCGTGAGGATCCGCAGCTCGATCGCGATCTCGTCACCGGTGGTCATCGGGTGCAGGTCGCGGCGCATCCGGGCCTGGTCGGCAATGACGAACGCGTCTTTGGCGTCGCTCTTGCCATTCCCGCGATAGGTGCCGGCGGCGTGGTGGACCGTCCGGCCGGGAATGTAGAGCAGCCGCTGGTTGTGGTTGACCAGCAGGGCGATCAGCAGAGCGGCCCCTCCGGCGTTCAGATCGACCGCCCACAGCACGTCCGGCGCGAGTTCCCGCACGTCATCGATCAGCTTCACCAGGTCGGCCTCGTTGTTGGCCACCCGTCGCGACAACAGCTTCGTGCCATCGGCGTCGATCACCACGCAGTGGTGATGGGTCTTGCCCGCGTCCACACCGGCCCAGAGCTCGGGCACGGTCACCTCCGTCGTCGTTCCTGCGTGAGTTCCGGCAGACGACCTCGCCGACATGTCCTTATGCAGCGATCGATTCGCGTATCCCAATCAGCGGTCGAGTCGTCGCAGGGCTTCGGGTGGCCAATCCCTTCAAGCCACACCAACGGCTACGCCATGACAGCCACACCCGAAACCCCTGGGCCCTCCTGATCTTACGAATGACCAGAACAGACCCAACCAAAAGATAAGGAACGTCATGACCGTCTTCACGGTGAGCCCTGTCGTGCTCGGAATCCCCGGAAGGCCCGTTGACCTGCAGTTGAAGGTCTCCGCGCCGACCGAGGGCAGCGGGTTGCCGATCATCCTGCTGTCCCACGGCCAGGGCTACTCGAACCACCT
This sequence comes from Lentzea atacamensis, assembly GCF_003269295.1. Classification (GTDB taxonomy): domain Bacteria; phylum Actinomycetota; class Actinomycetes; order Mycobacteriales; family Pseudonocardiaceae; genus Lentzea; species Lentzea atacamensis. Next base: position 121,862 of record NZ_QLTT01000004.1, read on the forward strand.
CTCCTCGCTGAACGGCTACGCGCCGCTCGCGAACCACTGGGCGGAAGAGGGCTTCGTCGTCCTCCAGCCCACGCACCTGAGCAGCAGGACCTTGAACCTCCCCGCCGGCACGCCTGGCGCGCCGATGTTCTGGAAGGAACGCGCCGAGGACATGTCGCACCTCCTCGACCGGCTCGACGAGATCGAGAAGGCCGTGCCCCAGCTGCAGGGCCGGCTCGACCGCACGAAGGTCGCGGTCGCGGGCCACTCGATGGGCGGCCACACCGCGAGTCTGTTGCTGGGCATGAAAACCGAGGGGGTCAGCCTCAAGGACGACAGGATCAGGGCGGGCGTGCTGCTCGGCTCCACCGGGCGCGGCGACGGGCTCACCGAGTTCGTGCGGGAGAACTACTCCTTCATCGTGACCTCGGACTTCAGCGACATGACCACCCCGGCCCTCGTGGTCGCCGGTGACAAGGACGCCTCGGAGCACCTCACGGTCAACGGGCCGGAGTGGCACACGGACCCGTTCCACCTCGCGCCCGCCCCGAAGGACCTGCTGATCCTCGAAGGCGGAGATCACGGCCTCGGCGGCGTCTCCGGGTACGACGTCGCCGAGACCACGGACGAAAGCCCGGAGCGGGTCGCGGCCGTGCAGCGGCTCACCACGGCCTACCTGCGCAGTCAGCTGCTCGGGACGGCCGACTGGCAGCAGGAGGCACTAGTGGGCGTTGGGTTCGGGGTTCACTCCCGGCCGTGACAGGAACTCGAAGTCACAACCCTCGTTCGCCTGAGTGATGTGCTCGTAGTACAAAGCGCCGTACCCGCGTTCGAACTTCGGCGGCGGCGCCGTCCACGCGGCCTTCCGCCGTGCCATCTCCTCGTCGGAGATCTCCACGCGCAACACGCGCGCCTCGACGTCCAGCGTCACGAGGTCGCCGTCCTGCACCAACGCCAACGGACCGCCAACGTGCGCCTCCGGTGCGACGTGCAGAACGCAAGCGCCGTAAGAAGTTCCGCTCATCCGCGCGTCCGACACGCGCACCATGTCCCGGACTCCCTCGCGTAGCAGCTTGTCCGGGATCGGCAGCATCCCGTATTCCGGCATGCCGGGCCCGCCCTTGGGTCCTCCACCCGCGAGCACGATCACCGAGTCCCTCGTCACGTCGAGCGAAGGATCGTTGATCCGTGCCTGCAAGTCCTTGTACCCGTGGAAAACCACGGCGGGTCCGGTGTGCTTCCACAACGAGGGATCAGCCGCCACGTACTTGATCACCGCACCGTCCGGCGCCAGGTTGCCGCGCAGCACCGCCAGTCCGCCCTCGGCCGAGATCGGGTCGTCCAGCGGCCGGATCACCGCGGAGTCGTGGACCTCGGCGCCTTCGAGGTCCTCGCCGAACGTCCGCCCTGTCACCGTGATCCGCTTGAGGTGCAACGAATCCCGCAACCGCGACAACAACCCGCGCAGTCCGCCCGCGTAGTAGAAGTCCTCCATCAGATGAGACCCGGCGGGCTGAACCGATGCCAGCACGGGCACTTCACGTGACAACCTGTCGAAGTCGTCCAGCGACAAAGAGATCTGCGACCGCCCGGCCATCGCGATCAGGTGGATGTACGAGTTCGTCGAGCCGCCCAGCGCCAGCACGGTGCGGATGGCGTCCTCGTACGCCTCCGCGGACAGCACGTCGCTGATCGTCAGTCCCTCGCGCACCATCTCGACGATCCGCATGCCCGACGCCGCCGCCATCCGGTAGTGCGCCGAGTCGACCGCCGGAATCGACGACGCGCCGGGCAGGGTGAGCCCGAGCGCCTCCGCGGCGGCGGTCATCGTCGAGGCCGTGCCCATCGTCATGCACGTGCCGGGGGAGCGGGCCAGCCCGGACTGGATCTCCGCCCAGTCGCCGGAGGAGATCGTCCCCGCGCGCTTCTCGTCCCAGAACCGCCACATGTCGGTGCCGGACGCGAGCTTCTCGCCACGCCAGTTGCCGCGCAGCATCGGCCCGGCCGGCACGAAGACCGCGGGCAGGCCGGCGGAAGCCGCACCCATCAGCAACGCCGGTGTGGTCTTGTCGCAGCCGCCCATCAGCACCGCGCCGTCGACCGGGTAGGAGCGGAGAATCTCCTCCGTCTCCATCGACAGCATGTTGCGGTACATCATGGGCGTCGGCTTCTGGTACGTCTCCGACAGCGTGGAAACCGGGAATTCCAGCGGATATCCGCCCGCCTCCCACACGCCGCGCTCGACCTGTTCGGCCCGCTCGCGCAAGTGCATGTGGCACGGGTTGATGCCGCTCCACGTGTTCAGGATGGCGATGACCGGCTTGCCGAGGTGCTCGGACGGGTTCATGCCCAGCTGGCGCATGCGGGCGTTGTGCGAGAACGCCCGCAACCCCTCGCCCTCGAACCACTCCGCGCTGCGCAGCCTCACCGCAGGCTCCACGAGTTGAGCAGCACACCGACGGCAGACCGGTCGGCCTCCGCCAGCACGGAAGCAGGCGGTCGCACGTCCCGGCGGCACAACCCCAGCTGTGCCAGCGCTTCCTTCACCACGGACACGTTGTTCGCGGACTCGTTGAGCGCCCGCAGCTCCTCGAACTTCCTGATGAACTCCCAGAGCTCCATCGCGGCACCGAACTCGCCTGCCCGCAGGCAACGGAACATCTGCACCGACAGCTGCGGCGCCACGTTCGCGAGCCCGGACGTGAACCCGGTCGCCCCCACCGCGAAGTAGCCGGGCGCCGACAGTTCGGCCAGCCCGGCGATCCACGTCAGCCGGTCCAGCCCGGCGTCGCGGGCCACCGAGGCGAAGCGAACCGGGTCCGGCACCGCGTACTTCACGCCGACGACGTTCGGGCACGCGTCGGCCAGTGCGGCGATCTGAGCACCCCCGATCCGCGGGTTCCGCACGTACAGGACCACGCTCAGCTCGGGCACAGAAGACGCGATCTCCCGGTGGTAGTCGACCCAGCCGTCCAGCGAGACGTACGGGTGCACCGGCTGGTGGATCATGATCCCGTTCGCGCCCGCCCGATCAGCGAACCGGGCAGCCGCGACGGCGGTCCCCACGTCGTGCCCGACACCGGCGACGATCGCGGCACGGTCCCCGACCGCGTCCACGGTGATGGAAAGCGCGCGCTCGGTCTCCGCAGCGGACAACGTGTAGAACTCGCTGGTGTTGCCGTTCGGTGTGACGACCGAGACGCCGCCCTCCACCATCCGGTCCACGATCGCGGCGTAGTTCTTCTCGTCGATCGCGCCGTCGGCGTCGAACGGCGTGACGGTGATCGCCACGACGGACGCGAGCCGCTCGGAGAGGTCATCGAACGCCATCGGGAAGCTCCTCAACTACTCGGTCGGCGAAGGTCTGGATGTGGCGGCGGAGGAGTTCGCAGGCGAGGTCACCCTCGCCCCGCACGGCGGCGGCCAGGATCGCGCGGTGCTCGGCGGCCTCGTCGTCCCAGGTCGGGCAGATGCCCCAGCCGGCGACGGTGATCAGCGCCGCCTGGTCGCGCAGGCCGTCCAGGATCTCGATCATCAAAGGGTTGCCGCACCGGGCGTACAGGGCGCGGTGGAAGCGGCGGTTGGCGAGCGAGCGCCGGGCCAGGTCGGGGACGTCCTCCAGCGCCGAAGCCGCCTCGTCGAACGAGGCGCCCAGCAGGATCGCGCGGCGCAGCGCCTCGGGTTCCAGCAGCATCCGCACGTCGTAGACGGAAGCGGCCATCTCGGCGTCGACGGTGCGGACCGCGGCGCCTTTGTACGGACTCATCACGACGAGTCCTGATCCCGCGAGCGTCTTGAGCGCCTCGCGCACCGGCGTCTTGGAGACGTTGAGCGTGGCCGCGAGATCTGTTTCCACGAGCGCCTGACCGGGCTTCAGCTTTCCGTTGAGAATCGCTTCTTTGATCGATTCCAGAACGAAGTCCGTGCGCGACGCCGGAGGCGCTTCCGCTCGGTCATACATCATATACGAGACCCTAGGAGCTGCCAGAGGCCCAGGTCAAGCGACTCCTGTGGGCTGGGCAACGTCCGTGTATCTGCGTTGAACCAAGTTCCTCGAACGCTCGTTTTGAAGGTGTCGGTCACCGCAACTGCGCGGGACTGGAGAAGGAGAAATGAGTGAGTCGTTCCGCGTAAAACGTGTCCATTGCCGCGTCCGCCAGCGCATGGCACCGAACGTCCTGGACACCAACGAGTTGGACGAGATCGACACATGCTGATGGAAGAACTGCCACCGGAGGCCGCACTGGACGGCCCTCCGCGCAACGCGGACCACCTGCTGCAGCGCACGCTCGGCACGGTCCGCGAGGAGAGACACCTGGCCGTGCGACGCCGAGGGCGCATCACGGCCCTGACCTCGACCTTCGTGGTCGCCGGCGTGCTGGCCGGCGGCGTCTGGCTGGGCCAGGGGCTCGGCGTCGGTGGCACGGACGGTGTCCTGCAGGGGACCTCGCCGGCAGGCGCGCACCTGGCCGTGAAGGTCACCGAAACCGAGGGCGGCCTGAGACTGGTCGCCACCGTCGACGGCGTGCAGGACGGGGAAGCCTGCTGGCTGGTCGTGCACACGAAGGACGGGCGCACCTTCACCGCGGGCTCCTGGCGGGCGCACGCCGGCGAGGTGACGCTGGCCGGGTCCGCGATGGTGCGGGCGGGCGACGTCGCCGGGGTCAGCGTGGTGAACCACCACCACGAGCCGCTGGTGACCGCGAACCAGTGATGTGGCCCGGCCGAGGTCCGGGCCACACGCTCACCGTGCCACCGGCGACGCTACCGACCGGAAATTCGCTGACCGCCGAAGTGAGACAGTGCCCTGTCATCTCAGTGATCCGCTTGGCAAGCTGTGGGTGTGGCCCCGAACAAATCGATGACCGTCGCAGTCGCGGTGGTCTCGGTTCTCGTCATCGGGCTCTCGGCGGTCCTGCTGTGCGGCACGTCCAGCGGCGAACGCGCCGCTGACCAGTACGTGAGCGAGCTCGACCAGGTGATGGACGAGCCGAAGGCCCCCAGCGTGGTCATCCGCTGCGGCACGAACGAGGAACGGCACCTCAACGCGGACAACCCCGTTGTGTCACCTGGAATCCCGTTCGGTGCACACCACACGCACGAGTACGTGGGCAACAGGTCGGCCAACGCGATGTCGACGAACGACTCTCTCGCGGCCGCGACCAGCACGTGCGAGAAGGGAGACCTCTCCACCTACTACTGGCCGGTGTTGCGCCTGACCGACGGCACGGGCCACGACGTGCACGCCGAGGGCGGCGGGGTGCACGGCAACACCGGCGAGGTGCTGAAGCCCAGGAGCGTGGAGATCCGGTACGAGGGCAGCCCGGTGAGCGACGTGCTGCCGATGCCCCGGTTCCTGCGCATGATCACCGGTGATCCGTCGGCGTTCACCAGCGACTACGGCCCGAACACCCGCGCCAGGTGGGGGTGCTCGGACCAGCCCGGCCGGTACACGACGCGGTACCCGTTGTGCGGGAGCGCGACGACGCTGCGCACCTTCGACTTCGGCAGCTGCTGGGACGGCAACAACACCGACAGCGCCTCCCACCGCTCGCACGTGGTGTTCCCGCTGGAAAGCGGAGTCTGCCCGCCCAAGACGTTCCCGATCCCGCACCTGCGCGTCACCGTCGGGTACGACGTTCCCGCGGGCCGCCCGTTCGCGATCGACAGCTTCCCCGAGGAGCTGCGCGACCCGGCGACCGACCACGCCATGGCCATCAACGTGATGCCGGAGGCGCAGATGAGTGAACTCGTCGGGCACCTCAACCGCAGCCGCTAGCATCCGCTCCATCTTTCGTCGAAACCTGTTTGAACCGAAGCCCGCTTTCGCTCGTGTGTCGGCTGAGGTCTTGAACAGAACGCCCGCAAGAGGTGTTCGCGGGCGGGGAGGAGTGGGTGGATGGCGGCTTTGTTCTCCCGCAAACGGGAGACCGCGGCCGACGAGGCACTGATCCGGTCGCTCTACGAGGAGCACGGTCGGGCGCTGCTGGCGTACGCGACGCGGTTGACCGGCGATCGGGCGGCGGCCGAGGACGTGGTCCAGGAGACCCTCGTCCGAGCCTGGCGCCATCCCGACGCCCTCGTGAACGGCAAGGGATCGGTGCGCGGCTGGTTGCTGACCGTGGCGCGCAACATCGTCACCGACAGGGTGCGGGCCAAGGCGGCGCGCCCGCAGGAGGTGGCGGAGTCTCCGGCAACGCCACCGATCGAACGTGACCACGCCGATCAGGTGGTCGACTCGGTGGTGGTGCTGGAGGCGCTCGACCGGTTGTCCTCCGACCACCGCGATGTGCTGATGGAGATCTACTTCCGCGGCCGCAGCGTGACGGAGGCGGCGGAAGCGCTCGGAGTACCACCGGGCACTGTGAAATCAAGATCGTATTACGCGTTGCGAGCCCTGAGGGAGACGTTCGTCGGTCAACAGGTCGCACTGAAGGGGGTGGCCGGATGACCACGCAGCACGACCCGCAGCTGCTCGGTGCCTATGTTCTCGGAGCACTGGACGAGCAGGAGGTGCGCGCCATGGACGAGCACCTGGCATCCTGCCCGGACTGCACGCGTGAGCTCGATGAACTCCGTTCGATGGAGGCCTACCTCGGCGAGGTGCCGCCGGAGGCCATGCTCGACGGACCGCCGGAAGGCGGCGATCTGTTGTTGCAGCGCACCCTTCGTCAGGTGCGCGCGGAACGAGGCGGCGTCGCACGGCGTCGTCAGTTCGCTCTCGGTGCCGCGGCGGCAGTCGTCGCCGCTCTGGTGCTCGGCGCCGGTGTCTTCGTCGGCAAGGCCACGTCGCCCGATGCGACCACGGCCCTTCCCACGCCGTCGGTGGCTCCGGATCCGACCGGTACCAGGCTCGCCACCTTCACCGACCCGGTGACCAAGGCGTCGATGACCGTCAAGGTCGTCCCCGCCGCGGGCTGGGTGCGCACGAACATGTCGATCAACGGTATTCCCGAGGGCGAGAAGTGCCGGATCTTCGTCGTGGCGAAGGACGGCAGCCGCCAGGAAGCCGGTTCCTGGGTGGTGTCCAAGAAGGGCGCCGCCGAGGGCACGAACCTGGACGGCTCCGCCCTCGTGGCACCGAACGACGTCAAGTCCGTGGTGGTGGAGAACTTCGCGGGCAAGAAGTTCGTCGAGGTACCCGTACAGGCATGACCGAGGGGTGAAAAGGGAGGGGCCGTCTTCGTGGCGGCCCCTCTACCTTTGTCCGGGTGTCATCTCCTCTGATCGGCGACGACTGCTGGAACCACTCCAGCGGCACCGTGTGCTGGACGCTCGAGGTCATCGCCGGCCACGTCACGAACGAGGCGGCCGCGGCAGAGCTCAGGGCGTGCTCGAGCGGGCTGATCTTCGTGGACGACATCGGCCGAGCCGGACCCGCAAGCCCGTGACTACCTGGTGGCACGCGCTGACGAGCTCATCGAGATGGCGGAGCGCTGGCCCGCTTCGAAGCGCGGGACGAGAAGGACCGGGCGGCGTCAGGGCTTGAGCACGACCTTCCCGACCGTGGCGCGTGACTCCAGCGCCTCGTGCGCCTTCGCGGCGTCCTTCAACGCGAACGCCGGGTTGACCAGCGGCACGAACCGCCCGCTCGCGAGCCCGGCCATCGACTCGTCCTCCAGCGCGCGCAACCCGCGCCGCATCAGGCCGGGCCCGAGCGCGACCGTGGCCGTGAGGCTGTTGGCGAACAACGCTTCCGTGCTGATCGGCGTCATGCTCCCGGACGCCCAGCCGTAGATGATCTGCCGGCCGCCGGGCCCCAGCGTCTTCAGTGCCGTCGCGCCCACCTCGCCGCCGACGCCGTCGAGCACCACGGTCATGTCCTTGATCCCGTCCGCCCAGTCCGGCCGGGTGTAGTCGATGGCGGCGTCCGCGCCGTTGTCCATCACGTGGTCGAGCTTCTCGCCGCTGGCCAGACCCACGACCTGCGCTCCGATGTTGCGCGCCTCCTGCACGAACAGCGCTCCCATGCCGCCTGCCGCCGAGGTCACCAGCACCACGTCGTCCTTGGTGAGCTTCGCCGCGTCGAGCACCGCGACCACCGTGCGGCCGGTGCCGATCATCGCCACCGCGGCCTCGAACGACACCTCGTCCGGAAGGGCGTGCAGCGACTCGACCTTCGCGACGGCGAGTTCCGCGTAGCCGCCGTTGGCCTGGCCGAGGTGTGCGGTGACGCGGCGGCCCAGCCACTCGGGGGAGACGCCGTCGCCGAGGGCCGTGACGACGCCGGCCACTTCACGGCCCGGTGTCATGGGGAACTCGACCGGGCCGAACCCGCCCTTGCGGATGGTCGTGTCGACGAGGTGGACGCCGGCCGCGGCCACCGTGACGCGGACCTGGCCCGCGGCGGGCTCCGGGTCGGGCACCTCCTCGAAGAGCAGGTTCTCCGCCGGGCCGAACTCGTACTGCCTGATCGCGAACATGGCGGTGACGCTATGAGCTCGACTTAACTGGAGGTCAACACCCGCGGGTGGCGTGTTATGATACGACTGCGCTAAAAACGCAGTCGTGTGGAAAACCGTCATCGCGGGCCTGCTCGTGGTCACGTCGGCGCCCGTGGCGTCGGCGGCCCCCGAGCAGGTGCCCCACGTCGTCGCGTCCCACTACCTCGGCCTGGGGGACGGCATCGGGTTCGAACAGGCCAAGGCTCATCTTTGCGAGCTCGCCGGGATGGGCGGCGAGCTCGCCGCCGACCCGCAGTTCCGCGACCGCGGCCATCATGCGGAAGCTGGTGCTGGAGAACAGGAACACCGCCGCCGAGAAGTACCTCGACACCATGCCGTGCACGCGCGGTGAGTGCGAGATCCTGCGGAAGTGGGACCGCCGCAACGACATCGGCAGCGTGGGGGCGGTGCTATTCGACCGGTGGTTCGCGGCGGGCGGCACCGAGCAGGCGTTCGACGAGGTCGTGCGCGAGCTCGGGCCGAAGATCCACCAGCGGCTGGGGGAGATCCAGTACGTGGTGCGCGACGGCAGGAAGATCCCGCTGCACGGCGGGCCGCCGTCGTCCGGGGTCTACAACCTGATCAACATGGACTGGCAGCGCCAGGAGGTGCGGGACGGGTCGAGCTTCATCTTCGCCGTCGAGTACGCGGACAAGGCGTGCCCGACCGCGTACACGCTGATGGCGCCCACCCGCCCCGACCTCTACTCCCAGAAGAAGTGGCGGAAGGGCGCCCTCTGCCGCTGAGGCCAGGTCGCTCGTGCGCCACCCGAACCGGCCTGCCGCGGCACTAGTGGGCGATCATCACGTGCTTGACGCGCGTGTAGTCCTCCAGCCCGTGCATTGAGAGGTCCTTGCCGTAGCCCGAGGCGCCGAACCCGCCATGCGACATCTCGGACGTGACGAGGCCGTGGGTGTTGACCCACATGATGCCGAAGTCGCCTTGCGGATCGTGGTGTCGACGAGGTGCACCCCGGCCGCGGCGACCGTGACGTTCACCTGGCCGGACGCAGGCGTTAGGGTCGGGCACCTCCTCGAAGAGCAGGGTCGAAACCGGACCGAACTCGTACTGCCGACTCGCGAACCTGCTCCAGGGCGCCAGGAGCTCGACCTGGCTGGACGTCGACAGCCCGTTCGGCGGGTGAGACTGCCGCACATCGTCCGACTGGTTGTTCTCGTTACGAGACGAGCACCACGCGTGCAACTGCGTCTTCAATCCTTTCGCGGGCGGGCGGAATCCGGAACGCGGAGGTAGCCTGCTCGCGGCACCGGGGGAGGCGTGTGCCCGCAGGCAGCAGTGGTGTTTTGGCACGTACGTACCTCTGGGGGGGTCGTTTTGCGCATACGCACGCGCTTCGCCGTGCTCGCGGTGGCGTTGTCCACGGTCGCGAGCACGCTCGTCGTAGTTCCACCGGCCGGTGCCGACACAGTTGATCGCGGTGACGAACGCATGCGCGTTCTGACCGTGTGGCGCATGGGTGGCCCGGCCACTCGGGAGGCCGTTGCCGCCGCGCTCGTCGGCACGGACGCCGACGTCAAGGCGTTCCTGGACAACGGGTGGAACCGCGCCGCCGAGTCCGACGAACGCAGCCGCGTCGTCGAGATGCTCGAGAGCTCGGGCGTCTCCGTCAAGCAGGCTGCTCAGCGGGCGCTCGACGCCGGGAACCCGAGCAGCGTCAAGGAGTTCCTGCAGACCGGCTACGTCGCGCCGAACACGCAGGACCTCCGCATCCGCATCAACCAGATGATGGCCGTCGGCGGAGCCAACCTCCGCGCCGCGGGGCAGGCGGCGCTGGACGTGGGCACCGTGGAGGCCTACCGCGCGTTCCTCGACAACGGCTGGCAGACGCCGGACACAGCGGACCAGCGCATCCGGGTCAACCAGCTCATGGCCGCCGGCGGCCAGAAGGTCAAGCAGAAGGCCCAGGAAGCGCTCGACCGGGGCACCTCCGAGGCCTACCAGCAGTTCTTCGACTACGAGTGGCCGACCGCTCAGGCCCGGGACCAGGAGACCGCCTCCATCGTCGAGAGCTGGGCCTGGCGCAACGCGGTGTCCCACGCGGCGGAGGAATCGGCCAAGATCGCGGAGACGCAGCGCCTGGCGAACCTCGGGTACGACTTCGCGAAGAGCAAGTTCATCGAGGACGAGTACAAGGTCGCCGTGCTGCTCGAGCAGAAGTTCCGCCTGCAGCTCATGCGGTTCCCCGAGGTGAAGGGGCAGAAGAACCCGGACTGGATCGACGCGAACGGGCTCACCTACGACGCCGTCGGCCCGATTCCCACGCAGTTCTTCGACAAGCAGTGGCAGCTGGGGAAAATCCAGGCGCAGATCAAGACGCACCTGGACAAGGCGGACATGGTCCCGTTCGACATCCGCGGCTTGACCCCCGATCAGGTGAAGCTGGTGGAGGCCGAGCTGAACAAGTACGACACACTTCGCGTGTTCATCATCCAGACGAGGTGAGGTCATGTCGGCGATTTTCCTGATTGACCACGAGGACTCCGGCTTCGAGGAGGACTGGGACGTCCCCCGAGGGATTTTCCTCTGGGTCCTCGACTTCATTGCGGACCACGTTCGTGACGAAGAGGTCGCAGTCACGATGAAGGACCTGGTGAAGGGTGGCTACGCGTACTTCGCGCTGTCGTTCTTCACGACGGAGCAGGCCGCCGAGATCGTGCGGGTCATTCGCGAGGAGCTGAAGGAGGCTGTCGACGCCGAGTTCCCGTCCACTGAGGACAAGAACGAGGGGTGGCAGTGGATGACGGCGGATCTGATCGACAAAGCTGGTCGCTGGGACAGGTCGTCCTGAGTGGACGCTGACGGAACCGTTACGGCAAAAGGGATCTGGGGGTATTGGGATGAGATCGTGGTCGCGTGCGGTCACGGCCGTGTTGGCGGTCGGTGTGGTCGCGGTGAGTGGTGTGTGGGTGGCGAGTGCCGGCGAGTCGTCTGCTGCTGATGAGCAGCAGTCGTTGGTGGAGGATTTCGCGTATCCGGGTGCGGCGCGGATTTTGGCTGAGGACAATGTGAAGCTGGTGTCCGGTGACGGGCACATCGTGTATGCGCCGTGTGCTCAGCAGCCTGTGAACGGTATTGGTGTGATCGAGGTTCGGTCGACCGATTTCTCGGTGGGTAAGAACGATGGTCTGGTGTGTTTCAAGGTTCTCGGCGACACGGGTTCGCTGGTGCTGTTGATTCCGGATGTGTTCGAGATTCGTGGTGATGGTTTCGGTAGCACGCCGGGTCACAAGGGTACGGCGGAGGTGAAGGCGCAGTCGGGTGAGTCGCGCACGGTTGTGTTGAATCCCAATGGTTCGCAGCAGGTGGGTATCGGTCGTCCGAACGGTGTTCCGGAGACCCTGCTCAAGCTCGAGGTCAAGCCGTGAGCGTGAGCAGAAAGGTCACGGTCGGCGCGCTCGCCGCGGTCGCACTGGCAGGCGGGCTCACCGCGTCGCCGTCGATGGCGCTGTCCGGCGGCACGGTGGTGCCCGACGGCGCCTACAAGTTCCTCGCGAAGCGTCGTCTCGCGGATCGCCGGCTTGCTGCGCAAGGTGATCGGCAAGTCGCCGGACGAGCTGCCGACGGGCTGTCTCCCGAACAGCTTCACCGGCGACACCAGAGTGCTGATGGGCGACGGCAGTGCCAAACGCATCGCGGATGTCCGCCGGGGTGACGTCGTCAAGTCGATGAACCCGTTCAACGGCAACGTCGACACGGCCGCGGTGGGCCGCCCGATCACCGGCGAAGGCGCGCGGTGTACCGGGAGACCCTGGTCAAACCACCCCCGCCCAACCCCTTCTGGACCTGGCGGGAGCTGGACGCCATGCACGAGGCCGAGATCCTCGGCCACGTCGACTTCTACTACGGGGGCGTGAAGCAACCGAACCCGTACGCCAAACCGGCTTGACCCGTGTGTCAGGGAGGATGACGAAGTGCGGACGAACCCTTTTCCGCTGAGGCTGCCGCGGCACTTCTTCCTGCGAGCGTACTCGGCTGAGTCGACCACGATTGCCTTCCGCTCGGAGAAGAGCGGCACGGAGTTCACCCAGGCGGACATGCTCTTCGAGGAAGTCGTCGAGATGTTCGTCCGTCCGGTTCTGAACGACGTCACGGTCAGCCTGATCGAGGGCGGTTACTCGCTGTCCACACCGGACTTCCCAGACGGGTACGTGCTCTGCAAGCGGTTCCACTACGCCGAGGACGACGTGGAGGACTGGAGCACGTTCGACGTGCTGGCGCCCAAGAGGCCGGGGTACAGGAGGATCTACCACCCGAGTCCGGGGCCGTAGTTCCGTTGCGCGACAAGCATCGCCCCCAGGTGGGCCGGTGGGACGGCATGGTCTCAGCGGCCCACTCGGGGCCGCCCTCGACTGGGCAGGACTTCGTTACACCTTGTGGTGCACGTCATGATGACTTGGTTTTGGGGGGCTGGTACCGCATGATCTGCGTTGACGTCTGGCCTGGGGGCTCGGCGTGTCTGGGGTTGCGTTTCGCGTGAAGCGGTGTGATTCGCCGCGCGGGCGCCTGATGGGGAGGTCACGAGTGAGAGCTCGTTCTCGCATGCTCGTTCTGGGGGCGCTCGGTGCTGCCGGAGCACTACGTTTCAGTTCGTTCGTCACCTTCGGCGGCGGGGCTTCCGCACTGGCTGAGGATCTGCAGCCGAGGTTGATGGAGGACTTCGATGCGACCCGGTAAGCGCATCAGCGCGATCGCGCTGACCTTCGTCGCCGCGGCGACGTTCGTGATCCCGGCTTCCGCGGTCGTCGGCGGAGCCCCGGTGTCCGAGGGCACGCACACGTTCATCGCGAAGATCGACGTGGGTAACCGTGAGCGCACTTGCACGGGCGCGCTCGTCGATCCGTTCTGGGTCGTCACGGCCAAGAGCTGTGTCGCGGGCACTTCGAGCAAGATCGTCGCGACCGTTGGCCGCACGAACGTGGCGCAGACCTCCGGCGTCACCCGTGACGTGAAGGCGGTCGTGCCGCGTGAGGACCGGGACCTCGCGCTGCTCAAGCTCCAGTACCCGATCATGGAGATCGCTCCGGTCAAGGTCGGCACGGCCGCTGCGGGCGAGACGGTGCAGGTCCCCGGCTTCGGGCACACCAGCACCGGCTGGACGACCGAGCAGCTGTACCAGGCCGCGTTCGCCGTCGACTCCTCAGCCACCACCAGCTTCGCCATCACCGGCGCGTCGAAGGGCTTGTGCCGCGGGGACGCGGGTGCACCGCTGCTCAACGCGCGCAACGAGATCGTCGGCGTCGGGAGCACTTCGTGGCAGGGCGGATGCTTTGGCGTCTCCGAGACGCGCACGGGTGCGACCGGTAGCCGTTACGACAACATCGGCGACTGGGTGAAGACGCACGTCTCGCGGACGGTGATGTTGCAGAACAACTTCAACAAGCGCTGCATGCTGCACTGGTCCGGCAACATCGCCGACGGCTCGCCGGTGACGCAGTTCGACTGCGAGCCGCGGTACTACGACCAGGCGTGGACGATGAAGCCGGTCAGCGGTGGCTTCCAGCTGCGCAACGGTGTCTCGGACCGGTGCGTGTCCGCTCGCACGTCGAACGACACCTTTGGCACTGAGGTCTGGGCCAAGGACTGCGCGGACACCGACACGCTGCAGAAGTGGCAGGTCAACAAGGTCACGGGCGGAACGCAGCTGCGCAACGTCCAAACCGGACTCTGCCTCGCCGTGTGGCACGGCACACCGAACAACGGCGCGCCGGTGACCGAGCAGGTCTGCGAGCCGGCCTACATCGACCAGGTGTGGACCGAGCTGCCTGTGTAGTCAACCGAGTTCGAAAACACCTGAGGCCGACTGCGAACGCGGTCGGCCTCAGGTGTTTTCGTTGCCGTGGCTACTCGGTGGCGAGCCGCTCTTACGCCCGTGAGAGCACCCGCGAACAACCCGGTGTCGGTGCTCAGGTAGCCGCCGGCGGGCCGAGATCGTGACCAGTCGGACGTCACCGAGCACGTTCCAGCCGACGCCGTCGAGAAAGCGCTGGTTGTGCGGTCAGTGGGCGATCATCACGTGCTTGACGCGCGTGTAGTCCTCCAGCCCGTGCATCGAGAGGTCCTTGCCGTAGCCCGAGGCGCCGAACCCGCCGTGCGGCATCTCGGACGCCACGAGGCCGTGCGTGTTGACCCACACGATGCCGAAGTCGAGCCGCGTCGTCAGCGCCGCGACCCGGCTCGTGTCGCGGGTCCAGATCGACGAAGCGAGGCCTTGCGGCACACCGTTGGCCAGCTCGACCGCCTCGTCGTCGGAGCCGAACGACTGCACCGTGATCACCGGTGCGAACGGTTCCTCCTGCACCAGCTCGTCCTCCTGAGCGAGCCCGGAGATCACGGTGGGCTCCAGGAAGAATCCGGTCGTACCGTGCCGCTTCCCTCCACAGTGGACCGTGGCGGACGACCTGCCGAGCATCGCGAGCACGCGGTCCAGCTGCGCCGCGCTGTTCAGCGGGCCGAAGTCGGTGCCGGGAACCTGCGCCGACGCGGCCTTCACCAGCGCCGCGACAAACTCGTCGTGCACCGCCGAATGCACCAGCACGCGCGTGGCGGCCGTGCAGTCCTGGCCCGCGTTGTAGAAGGCGGCGCCCACGATGCCCTCGGCGGCGGAAGCGACGTCCACGTCGTCGAACACCAGAACCGGCGCGTTGCCACCGAGTTCGAGGTGCGTGCGCTTCACGGTCGCGGCGGCGCTGCGGGCCACCTCGACGCCGGCGCGGGTGGAGCCCGTCAGCGAGACCATCGCCGGGGCGGGATGCTCGACCAGCAACCGGCCGGTGTCGCGGTCGCCCAGCACCACGTTGAACACACCGGCGGGCAGCACCCGAGCGGCGAGAGACGCGAGCAGCACGGTGGACGACGGCGTGGTGTCGGCGGGTTTGACCACGACGGTGTTGCCCGCCGCCAGTGCCGGGGCGATCTTCCACACGGCCATCATCAGCGGGTAGTTCCACGGCGTGATCTGCGCGATCACACCCACCGGCTCGCGACGCTGGTACGAGGTGGCGCCGGAGACGTACTCACCCGCGGCGGCGGTGCCCAGCGCACGGGCGGCACCGGCGAAGAACCGGATCTGGTCCACGCACTGCGGGATCTCCTCGCCCAGCACGACCGCGCGGATCTTGCCGGTCTCCCGGATCTCCGCGTCGGCCACCGCTTCGGCGTTGGCTTCGAGGAGGTCGGCGAGCTTCAGCAACGCCAGCTGGCGTTCGCCGGGCGTGGTGCGCGACCAGGTGGGAAAGGCATCGGCCGCGGCCTGGACGGCGGCGTCGACCTCGGCGGCACGGGAGACGACGGCGCGGCCGAACTCCTCGCCGGCGGCGGGATCGACCAGCGGCGAGGTCTCGTCGGCGGAAACAGCCGTGCCGTTGATGAAGTTCGCGACGATCACGTGTGCTCCAGGTGCGTGGGGGCGAACATGCGCAACACCGCGGGCAGCACCACCACGTGCGGACCGTCCCCGGCGAAGGCCTTGGCGAGATCTTCGCGCAGCGACTCGGGCGTGCTGCGGGTGGCGGGCACCCCGAACGCGCCGGCGAGCGCCACGAAGTCGGGCCTGGCCAGCTCGGTGGCGGTGGCCTGGCCGAACACGTCGGTCATGTACTCGCGCAGGATGCCGTAGCCGCCGTCGTCGACGATCAGCCACACCACCCGCGAACCGTGCTGGGCGGCAACGGCCAGCTCCGAGATCCCGTACATCGCGCCGCCGTCACCGGACACCGCCAGCACGGGCCCGTCGACGGCCGCCGCGACGCCCAGCGCGGCCGGGAAGCCGTAACCCAGACCACCGGCACCCTGGGCGGAGAACTGCGCGCCACCGCGCGGATCCCACGCCGACCAGGCCCAGTAGGCGAGGATCGTCATGTCCCAGCAGGTGGGTGTGCCGTCCGGGACCGCCGACCGCAGCGCCGACAGCACCTGCTGCTCCAGCTCCAGGTCCTGCGCCGCCAGCCGCGCCCGCACCAGCTCCAGCAACCGGCTGACCAGCGACTCCGAGGCGCCGTCCGCAGCGCGCGCGGTCACGCCGGAAGTCAAGGCGCGCAACGCGTGCCGGGCATCGGCGTGGATGCCGAGCGCCGGGTAGTTCGACTCCAGCTTGCCCAGGTCGGCCTCGATCTGGACGACCTTCCCCGCCGGGCGGAACGTGCGGTAGTTGGTGGACAGCTCGCCCAGCCCGGAGCCCACGACGAGCAGCACGTCGGCGGAGGCGAGGAACTCGGTGGTGTGCCAGTCCTCCAGCCACGACCGCGCGGAAAGCGGGTGCTCCCAAGGGAAGCTGCCCTTGCCGCCGAACGTCGTCACGACCGGTGCCCGCAGCTTCTCGGCCAGCTCCAGCAACTCGTCCGACGCCCTGACCGCACCGCCACCGGCGAGAATCACCGGCCGGGAAGCCCCGTCCAGCAACCGGACGGCCTCCGCGACGAGCTCCGGCCGCGGGTACAACTCCCGCGCGGACCAGGAAACCGACGTCACCGGCGGCACCGTGGCCGGCCCGAGCAGCACGTCCTGCGGAATCTCCACCCACACCGGCCCGAACGGCGCGGTCAGCGCGATCTCCCACGCCTCGGCCAGCGCTGACGGGATCTGCGACACGTGCCGCACGACCCGCGCGTGCTTCACCACGTCCCGGAACGACGCCAGCTGATCGGTGAGTTCGTGCAGGTACCCGCCCCGCACCCCGCCCAGCCCGGCGGAAGGGATCTGCGACGAGATCCCCAGCACCGGCGCCGACGCGGCCGCGGACTCCTGCAGCCCGGCCAGGGTCTGCAACGCGCCGGGCCCGGTCGACACCAGCAACGGCGTCACCGAACCGGTGATCCGCGCGTGTCCGTCGGCGGCGAAGGCGGCGTTGACCTCGGTCCGTGAGCCGACGTACCGCAGGTCGGAGCGGCGAAGCGCGTCGAAGAGCCCGAGGGCGTGCTGGCCGGGGATGCCGAACACGGTGTGGGCGCCGAGTGCTTCGAGCGTCTCGACGACGACGTCACCGCCGGTCCTCACAAACCCTCCTTCAGCGCCAGCAAACTCACCAAGTCGTAGGCGAGGTGCGAAGCCGCCACCGACGTGATGTCCGCGTGGTCGTAGGCGGGCGCCACTTCGACCACGTCCGCGCCCACGAGGTTCAGCCCCCGCAGCCCGCGCACGATCTCCAGCAGCTCCCGCGACGTCATCCCACCGGCCTCGGGCGTCCCGGTACCGGGGGCGTGCGCCGGATCCAGCACGTCGATGTCGATCGACACGTACAACGGCCGCGACCCGATCCGCTGCCGCAACGCGTCCACGGTCTCGTCGACGCCACGCCGCATCACGTCGGACGAGGTGACGATCCCGAACCCGAGCCGCCGGTCGTCCTCCAGATCCTTCTTGCCGTACAACGGGCCCCGCGTGCCGACGTGCGAGATCGCCTCGGTGTCGAGGATGCCTTCCTCCACCGCGCGCCGGAACGGTGTCCCGTGCGTGAACGGCTCGCCGAAGTAGGTGTCCCACGTGTCGAGGTGCGCGTCGAAGTGCAGCAGCGCCACCGGGCCGTGGATCCGCGACACCGCCCGCAGCAACGGCAGCGCGATCGTGTGGTCACCGCCGATCGTCACCAGCCGCGTGCCCTCGCGCTGCAGTTCGGAAGCGGCACCCTCGATCGTTTCGATGGCCTCGCCGATGTGGAACGGGTTCACCGGGATGTCCCCGCCGTCCGCGACCTGGACGCGTTCGAACGGCGACACGTCCAGACCGGGGTTGTAGGGCCGCAGCAGCCGGGAGGCCTCCCGCACGGCCGTGGGCGCGAACCTCGCTCCCGGCCGGTACGAGACGCCGGTGTCGAACGGGACTCCCACCACCGCGACGTCCGCGTGCGCCACCTGGTCGAGGCGCGGCAGCCGGGCGAAGGTCGCCGGTCCCGCGTAGCGCGGGACCTGGGAGGAGTCGACGGGGCCGATCATGCGTTCACCAGTTCCTCTTCTTCGTCAGCCTTTCCCGCCACCCGGCGGTCCCACGCCGCCAGCACCTCGGCCGGGGTCGGTGGCGTCGCCAGGCTCACCGCCACGTAGGTCACGAACGACGCGCCGAGGCTGTAGTAGATCGGGGAGTCGGCCAGCACGCCGTCGATCACCATGAACGCGATCGCCGTCAGCGCGCCGACCGCCATGGACGCCATCGCGCCGATCCGCGTGCCGCGCTTCCACACCAGCCCGCCGATGATCGCGACGAGCAGACCGCCCACGAGGATGTTGTAGGCGACGGTCAGCGCGGCCACCACGTCGTTCAGGGCGACCGCCACGCCGATCGCGATCACGCCGAGCACCAGCGTGAACATCCGGTTGGAGTGCACGTCGGTCTTGCGCTTCCAGATGTCGTTGGCCGCGACGGTCGCACACGCGATGAGCGCGCCGGAGGACGTCGACATCATCGCCGCCAGCGCGGCCGCGAGCACGAGCCCGCGCACACCCGTCGGCAGCAGGCCTTCCACCATCGTCGCGAACGCCTCGTCCTTGTTGGCGATGTCGGGGTACAGCGCCTTGCCCGCGGTGCCGATCAACGCGCCGGCGACCGCGTAGACGAGGCAGTAGAGCCCGGACGTGATCCCGCCCCACGTCGCGACCTTCGGCGACTTCGCGGTGAACACGCGCTGCCAGATGTCCTGGCCGATCAGCAGGCCGAACACGTAGATCAGCAGGAACGTGACGATCGTGCTGATGCCGATGTTGCCGACGTCGAACATCGCGGGGTCGTCGAGCCGCGCCTGGATGCCGTCGATGCCGCCCGCCGCGAACAGCGAGATCGGCAGCAGCAGGAACAGGATGCCGATGGTCTTCACGATGAACTGCACGATGTCGGTCAGCGTGATCGACCACATGCCGCCGAGAACGCTGTACAGCACCACGATGCTGCCGCCGATGATCACGCCGACGGTCTTCGGCAGTCCGAAGAGGACGTTGAAGATGGTCGAGTAGGCGATCGTGGACGTGACGGTGAGCATCAGCGTGTACGCCCACATCACCGCGCCGGACACCATCGACGAGTTGCCGCCGTAACGAAGATCGAGCATCTGCGAGACGGTGTAGACCTTGAGCCGGACGATCCTGCGCGCGAACAACGCGGAGAGCAGCAGGATTCCGAGGCCGATCGCGAACACCATCCAGGCGCCGGAGATGCCGAACTTGTAGCCGAGCCCGACACCGCCGATGGTCGACGCGCCGCCGAGCACGACGGCCGACATGGTGCCGGAGTACATGCCGAAACCGAGCCTGCGTCCTGCGACCAGGTACTCGCTCTTGGTGGTGGCGCGGCGCATGCCCCACCAGCCCATCCCGATCATGCCGAGCACGTAGGCGGCGATCACCGCGTAGTCGAGAGCCACTGTCGGACCTCCTTGGGTTGCAGGTCACAGTAGGAACGCGCACTGGCGCTGGTAAGTGGTTGTTCTGCACAATCGTCCGACCATGGTTGTGCAAACCGTCCCGCTGAAGGATCTGGTCGCGCGAGTCGATCTCGGGCTGACGGTCCTGTGTGGAGCCGACGGGCTGGACCGGCCGATCCGCTGGGCGCACGTGTCCGAGCTGGAGGACCCGACGCCCTACCTGGTCGGCGAGGAGCTGCTGCTCACGGCCGGCGTGCGGTTCCCGTTCGACGTGCCCGCGTACGTCGCCGGGCTGGTGTCGTCCGGTGTCTCGGCTATCGGGTTCGGTGTCGAGCCGGAGTTCCCGACCGTGCCGCCGTCGCTGGTGGAAGCCTGTGCGGCGCAGGGGATGCCGCTGCTGGAGGTGCCGCCGTCGACGCCGTTCCTCGCGGTGTCGCAGGCGCTGGGGGCGTTGCTCGCGGAGATCGCCGTGCGGGAGCAGCGGATGCTCGCGGACAGCCAGCGCGCCCTGACCCGCGCGGCGACCCGCGTCCGTCCCGTCGAGTCGGTGCTGACCACGCTCGCGGTCGTCCTGAACTGCCGGGCCGACCTCGTCGACGCTCGGAACGCGCCCGAAGACGTCTCCTCTCTCGTGGCACGTGTCGCGTCCGGTACGGGACCTCGTTCGGCCTCCGCCCAGGTGGGGGAAGACCACGTGACGCTCGACCCGGTCGAGTCCGCGGTCCTCGTGGTCAGACGTCCGGCCCCGCTGTCCGCCGCCGAACGGGCGGTCGTCGCGGTCGCGCTGGCGTTGCTCGGGCTGCTGCGCCGGGACGTGGAGAGCGAACGCGGCCACATCGCCCGGCTCGCGGCGTCGGCGGTGCTGCGCTCGGAGGTGTCCGGGCTGGCGGGCGTGCTGGGACCGGGGCCGTACCGGGCGGTGGCGGGGGAGTCGCGAGCGGACTACGACGTGCTCGCGCAGCGGTACGGGCCGCTGGTGTCGAAGGCGGGGGACGAGCTTCTGGCGCTGGTGCCGGCGGGGTTCGCGGTGTCGGGACCGGTCGGGGTGTCGTCCCCGGTCGCCGAGCCCGCTGCCGCCTCCACGTCCGCGATCGACAGCGCGGTGGCGGAGGCTCGTGCGTTGCTGCCGCGTGCTCTCGCCACCGGCTCACCCGCGTTCCCGGCGTCCGATCTGTCCTCTTTGGTGGACCCGGTGGCAGCGCGCGCCTTCGCCCGCCGCGAGCTCGCGGCACTGCTCGGACGCCCCGAACTGATCGAGACGCTGCGAGCCTGGCTGGGTCAGCACGGCAGCTGGGACCGGGCCGCGACGGTGCTCGGCGTGCACCGCAACAGCGTCCGGCACCGCATCGCCCACGTCGAACGGCTGCTCGGCCGTGATCTTGGTTCGGCCGACGCGCGGGCCTCGCTGTGGCTCTCGCTGACGTGGCTCGATTAATTCCTTTGCGAGGTGTGCGGCCCTTCGGTCATCATTGTTCCATGATTACCGCAGAGGAATGGGCCGGAGCGCCCTCAAAGCCGTGACCAGCTAGTACTTTTTCTTCTAATCTCTGCGAGCATTTGTGTATCAATGCTCGTTCCTGGCGTGTTCGTCTAGTGGTCAGGACGCTGGACTCTCAATCCGGAAACACGGGTTCGATCCCCGTACGCGCTACGTGGCCCGGTCTGTGTGGGGTGGACCGGGCCCGCTCGCCTCAGACGGGCCCAAAGAATCTTCCCAAAACTTCGCCCGAATGGTCTAGGCGCCAGTTACGCTCTGCGAATGGCTGCGGTCCCCGCCTTCGCACGCTACGAGGTCGACGTACGTCGGCCGAACGCCGCACGGATCCATGACTTCTATCTGGGCGGCGCGCACAACTACGCCGCCGACCGGGCGTTCGCCAAACAGGCCGTCCGGATCGACCCGGAGCTGCCGCTCGTGACCAGGGCGCACCGGCTGTTCCTCCGGCACGCCGTCCGCCACTGCTGGGCGGCGGGCGTGCGTCAGTTCCTCGACCTCGGTTCCGGCATCCCGACGTGCGGTGCGACCCACCAGACGCTGCCGGACGCCCGCGTCGTCTACGTGGACTCGGACCCGGTGACCGTGACGTTCGCGCGTGGCCTGTTGCGCGGCGAACCGCGGACGTGCGCCGTGGAGGCCGATCTGCGCCGCCCCGAGCAGGTGCTGAGGCATCCGGGCGTGATGTCCCATCTCGACCTCCGTGAGCCTTACGCCGTGCTGATGATCGACGTCCTGAGATACGTCGACGACGCCACGGGACAGGGTCGGGTGGTGCGCCGGTACCGGCACGCGTTACCGGCGGGCGGGTTCCTGGTGGTGTCGCATCCGGCACCGGTCGAGCAGCTCATGGAAGGGCTGTCGATCGAGGCGCCGTGCGTGGTGCCGGGGGCGTACTCGGGCATCGGGCGCAAGCCGGGCCGTATCTAGGAGTTCCGCCGCGCCTCCCAAGGGAACGTGCGGGAAGCACTTGAGCGGGCGAAGGCGTTGCGATGGGCGGGAAGGCCGGAGGATGCCGCTGCGGAGCTGCGCAAGGCACTCGCCGGCGCCGGTGACGGCTGCGAGGTGCTGTACCTGTTGTGGGACTGCCAGTTCGTGCTGGGCGACCGGCCGCGGCGCACGAGACCCTGCTGGAGGCCAAGGGACTGGCCTCGGGCGAGATGGTCCAGCGCATCGCCGTCGCGGAAGCCAGCTGGCTGATGTCGCAGGGCGAGTACTTCCGGGCGGTCGAGAAGATCCACGGGGTCGACACCGATGACGACGAGACACGTGCCTACGCGTTGAGCGTCCGGGGTGTCTGCGAGGCGTTCCTGGGGAACGTCGAGCGCGGCACGGCCACTCTGGAGGACGCGCGGACAGCAGCGCACCGCAGCGGCAGCATCCGTGAGCTCACCAGGGCCGTCGGGAACCTGACCTTCGTGCTCGGCAGTTCCGGTCAGCACGAACGCAGCGCCCGCATCGGCAAGGAGGCGTTGACCCGCCTCGGGGTTCAAGGGCTCGCGCCGACGTTCAGCGCGGTGATCCGCTACAACCTCGCGACCAGCCTGCTCGCGCTCGGGCGGTGGCACGAGCTGGACGCGCTGGAGGTGCCGGACGCCGTCCCCGGCAACAAGGCCGCGCGGATCCTGCTGTGCAAGTCCGTCGTCGAGGACGACCCCGCCGTCGACACCGTCATCGGCTCGTTCCGCGTGCCGTGCCGCACCGCCTCGAAGGAGCAGCCGGTGTCCGGGGCGGGTGCGTTCTACGAGGTCTCGTACGTCGTGACCCAGCTCCCGTGACAACACGCCGCAACAGAATTCCGGGCGCCGAGCGGTGGGCGCGGCGCCCGGAGCCCACCACCGAGGGGATTTCGCGATGAATCCGACCGATCCACCCACCGACCACGAGCTCTGGGCCGTGCTGAACGTGGACGAGTTCCAGTTCCGGCTCGTCAAACCGTGGAACCTGGACACGCTCGCCGCGGCTCTGCGCAACGCCGCCGCCCGCGGCACACAGGTCGAGGTCCGCGCGTACAACGAGCAGAACGCCGAAATCACGGTTCTCGTGAACCCTGCGAGAGCCCGTGTGGTGCACATCGGCAAACGCAATGTCGTCGTGCCGCGTAATGGCATGCCGGACGTTTCGGTGAACGGTTTGACGAAAGCTGACGCGGGGTAGTCAGCCGAGCGACAAGTACGGAGCCTGGAGGGCGTCATGACCCACCGCGTCACTGTCAAGGTCGCCGGTCTGCAACCGGTGCAGATTCTGGCCGCGCTGGCCGGTATCGCGTTCATCGTGTTCGGCGTCGTGGGCTTCACCCGCACCGGGGTCGGTGACTGGTCCACCCACTCGTTCGTGCTCGGGTTCTCGGTGAACCCGCTGCACAACCTGGTGCACGTGGCCATCGGCGTGCTCGGTCTGCTGATGGCTCTCGGGTCGGGCCTCGCCCGGCTGTACGGGTGGCTGCTGTTCGCCGGCTACGGCGCGCTCTTCGTCTGGGGCCTGATGATCACCGGGATCCTCGCGCAGAACCCCGCGTCAGAGTTCGGCAACCCGTTGGCGCTCAACACGAACGACAACTGGCTGCACCTCGGCCTCGCGCTCTTCGGCCTGTTGCTCGCGGTGGTGCCCGCGCGCCGCAAGCTGATCGAGGAGGACGAGGAGCCGGAGCTGCCCCAGCAGCGTTCGGCGGCGTTCCGGGACGCCGGCGACGAGCCGGCCCGCGAACACCGCATCGAGGAGATGGACCCGACGGTCAGCCCGAGGGAACGCGAGCCCATCACCAAGGAGCAGGCCGTGGTCGATCCCAAGACCGACCGCGTGAGCAAGGACAAGATCAAGCACTGACCCCCTGCCGAGCACTCGCGCCGTGAGAGCCCACATGCGGCTCTCACGGCGCGTCTGTTTCGATGTCCCGATGCCGGAGCTGACTCATGAGGTCGTGATCACCTGGGGCACCGCGCTCGCCGCGTTCCTGGCCGTGGCGCTGCACGGGTTCTGGCGGGTGACCCGCAACGTCATCACCATCGCTCACGAAGGCGGCCACGCACTGGTGGCCGTCCTCACGGGAAGACGCCTCAGCGGCATCAAGCTGCACTCCGACACCAGCGGCCTCACGGTCTCGCGCGGCAAGCCCCGCGGACCCGGCATGGTCCTCACCGCCCTGGCCGGCTACATCGCCCCGTCGCTGCTCGGCTTCGGCGCCGCCGCGCTCATCACCAACGAGCAGATCCAGCTCATGCTCTGGATCAGCATCGGCTTCCTCGCCGCCATGCTGATCATGATCCGCAACGTCTTCGGCGTCCTGTCCGTCATCGTCACCGGCGGCGCGTTCTTCTTCGTCTCCTTCTACGCATCACCCGAGGTCAGGGACACCGCCGCGTACGTCTTCGCGTGGTTCCTGCTGCTCGGCGGCGTGCGGCCGGTGTGGGAACTGCAGGTCAAGCGGTGGCGCCGGCAGGCACCGCGGTCGGACGCCGACCAGCTCGCCTGGCTGACCGGCGTGCCCGCGCTCGGCTGGGTGACGCTCTTCGGCGCGGTGAGTCTGGCGGCGCTCGTGGGCGGCGGTGCGTTACTGCTTGGACGCTGGTGAAATACTGGGTTCAAAGCCGCGGGTGAAAGGTGGGTTCAGTGCTGCGTGGGGATGTCGGGCTCGAACTGGGCCAGCGGGTCGCGCGGGCGTTGCGCGCCGCTCTGGACGTGGACATCACCGCCGAGGAAGCGCTGATCCGACCGTCCAACCGAGACGGTGCCGACTACCAGTGCAACGTGGCGATGAGCCTCGCCAAGAAGGTCGGCCGCAACCCTCGCGAGGTCGCCGCGCTGATCGTCGAGCACCTCGACGCGGCCGACGCGCTCGAGACCCCGGAGATCGCGGGCCCCGGCTTCATCAACCTGAAGCTGCGCCGCGAGTGGCTGGAGACGCAGACCGCGCGCCTGCTGGCCGACGACCGGCTGGGCGTGCCCACGACGGACGAGCCGCGGCGGATCGCGATCGACTACAGCAGCCCGAACGTCGCCAAGGAGATGCACGTCGGGCACCTGCGCTCGACGATCATCGGTGACGCGTTCTGTCGGCTGCTGACGTTCGCCGGCCACGAGGTCATCCCGCACAACCACCTCGGTGACTGGGGCACGCCGTTCGGCATGCTCATCGAGCACCTCACCGACGAGGGCCACGGCGCCGATCACGAGATCAGCGACCTCAACGCCTTCTACCAGCAGGCGCGGCAGAAGTTCGACAACGAGCCGGGCTTCGCCGACCGCGCGCGCCGCCGGGTCGTGCTGCTGCAGGGCGGCGACGAGCACACGCTCGCCCTGTGGAACGAGCTGGTCGCGGAGTCGCAGCGGCACTTCAACCAGATCTACGACATGCTCGGCATCGGCCTGTCCGCCGCCGACAACTACGGCGAGAGCTTCTACAACCCCTATCTCGCCGACACGATCACCGAGCTGCAGCAGAAGGGTCTCGTCGAGACCAGCGACGGCGCCCTGTGCGTGTTCCCGCCCGGCTTCACCAACCGCGACGGCGACCGGCTGCCGCTGATCGTCCGCAAGAGCGACGGCGGCTACGGCTACGCCACCACGGACTTCGCGACGGTCCGCTACTGGGTGCGCGACCGCAAGGTCGACGACCTGATCTACGTCGTCGGCACCCCGCAGGCCCAGCACTTCCAGATGATCTTCGCCACCGCCAGGCAGGCCGGCTGGCTCGACGACGCCCACACCGCCGTGCACACGGGCTTCGGCACGATCCTCGGCTCGGACGGCAAGACCATCCGCACCCGCGCGGGCGGCACCATCAAGCTCATCGACCTGCTCACCGAGGCGATCGAGAACTCGTACAAGGTCATGCCCGAAACGTCCGAAGTGGAGGGTGCGGAGAAGGAACAGCTCGCCCGCACCATCGGCCTCGGCGCGGTGAAGTACGCGGACCTCTCCAACGACCGCGAGAAGGACTACGTCTTCACCTGGGAGAAGATGCTCGCCACCACCGGCGACACGTCCGTCTACATCCAGTACGCGAACGCCCGCATCCTCTCCATCGGACGCAAGGTGGGCCGCGAGGCCCCCGCGGACGCCCCGCTCGTGCTGCAGGAGCAGGCCGAACGCGACCTCGCCCTGAAGCTGCTGCAGCTGCCCACGGCGATCCAGGCGGCCATCGACGAGCTCGCCCCGCACAAGCTCACGACGTACCTGTTCGAGACGGCGACGGCGTTCTCCACCTTCTACAACAACTGCCCCGTGGCGACCGCGGAGTCCCAGGAGCTGCAGGATTCACGCCTGCACCTGCTCACCCTCACGTCACGCGTGCTCACGCTGGGCCTGTCGTTGCTGGGCATCGGGGCACCTGAACGGCTTTAGGCCGTGTCCTGCAGGTCCGTTCGATGAGAGTCACGGGCCCCTCGGCCGCGACTATCGCTAACGAGACCTGCAGGACACGGCCTAACAGGTTTACCGCTGGTCAGACCACGGGTACGCAGTGATCGCAACTCTTCCGCCCAGCCAAGGGAGTCGCGATGACCTGCACGACCCGTCTGCCCAAGCCGGTCACCGACGTGTGGGACTGGCAGATGCATGGTCTGTGCCGCGGCCAGAACAGCGCCATCTTCTTCCACCCGGACAACGAGCGCGGCTACGCCCGCGCCGCCCGGGAGGAGAAGGCCAAGGCGATCTGCGCGCACTGCCCGGTGCTCGAGCAGTGCCGCGAGCACGCCCTTGAGGCCCAGGAACCCTACGGCGTGTGGGGCGGCATGGGGGAGGACGAGCGGCGCCAGATCATCGCTGCGACCCGGCGCCGCGTCCGCGTGGCGTCCTGAAAAGCTCGTGGGCACCGGTGCCGATGCAGCGGCGAGACGTGACCGTGCCGGAACTCCGGCTCACTCCTCGAGCACGTCTCGGAGTTGCCGCAACGTCTTCGCGAGCAACCGCGAGACGTGCATCTGCGAGATCCCGACCTTCTGCGCGATCTGCGTCTGCGTCATGTTCCCGAAGAACCGCATGATCACGATCTTGCGTTCCCGCTCCGGCAGCTTCTGCAGCAACGGGTGCAGAGCCTCCCGCTGCTCGATCATCGCGATCTCGGGATCCTCCTCGCCGATCGTGGAACCGAGCGAGATCGACGAGTCCTCCGACATCAGCATGTCGTCCAAAGACGCACTCTGGTAGGCGTTTCCGGCCGCGAGTCCTTCGTGGATCTCGTCGCGCGAGAGCCCCAGGTGCTCGGCCAGCTCCGACGGCGTCGGTGCCCGCCCCAGCTGCTGCGACAACCGCGAGGTCCCCGCGTTGATCGCCAGGTGCAGCTCCTTCAGCCGGCGCGGCATGCGCACCGACCAGCTGGAGTCGCGGAAGTACTTCCTGACCTCGCCCATGATCGTCGGCACGGCGAACGACAGGAAGTCCGAGCCGCGGTCGGGGTCGAACCGGTCGACCGCGTTGATCAGGCCGAC
This sequence comes from Lentzea atacamensis, assembly GCF_003269295.1. Taxonomy (GTDB): domain Bacteria; phylum Actinomycetota; class Actinomycetes; order Mycobacteriales; family Pseudonocardiaceae; genus Lentzea; species Lentzea atacamensis. The sequence goes on from NZ_QLTT01000004.1 coordinate 149,573, forward strand.
CGTCGCGACCTGCACCAGGTCCTCGTGCGGTTCACCGCGATGGCCGAACCGGCGCGCGATGTGCTGGGCGACCGGGAGGTGCTCGGTCACGAGCCGGTCCCGCAGCGCGTCTCTCGACGGCCCCTCAGGGGTCTGTGCGAGCTCGGCGAACAGCGGGGCCAGGTGATCGTAATCACCGCCCTGCGAGGTCTTCTTCTCCTCGGCAGGGGAGGTTTTGGTCGCCTCCTCCGAGCCCGTCACGCATCCACCGCCCCTGCCGAGGACTTCACGAGGTCGATGTGGACCACGACCCCTTCGGTCTCCTCGACTCTGGTCTTGACCGAGTCGACGAGCGCGGTCAGCACGCGCCAGCCGAAGCTGCCCTCGTCGGGCCCGCCGGCGGAGTTCGTTGCGACGCGGGCCGACACCCGGACCGCACCAGCGGCGTCGACCGCGAAGTGACAGCTGAGCACCGCGTCCGAGTCCGCCAGTGTGATCAGCGTCGAGCACGTCTCGTCGACGGCGAGCTTCAGGTCCTCGATCGAGTCGAGGTCGAAGTCCTGCCTCATCGCGATGTCCGCCGCGACGGCGCGGACGATGGACAGCTGCGTGGGATCCGCGGCCATCCGCAGTTCGACCCCTGACAATTGCGTCACACCCACCTTGTAGTCCGTTCTGCTGAAGGCCGGCATGTCATTGCCGTACCCGAATTGTTCTCGTTTCACACGTGTATTGGTCCGAGCCGCAGGGAAATCACCTGGCAGAGGCAATCCAGGGGAGGAGCGTTGTGCTGGTGCACGAGGACTTCCTGTCCCTCCGCTTCCCCGCGGACGCACGCGAAGTGGCGCCTTTGCGGCACCAACTGCGCGAGTGGCTGCAGGAAAGCGGTTTTGGTGACGACGAGGCGAGCGACCTCGTTCTCGCCGTCAGCGAAGCGGTCAACAACTCGGTCGAACACGCGTACCCGGCGCCCGCCACGGGCACCATCGAGGTCCGCGCGCGGATCGGCAAGGACGGCGCCGTCGCGATCGACGTCACCGACCACGGCCAGTGGCGTGTACCGCCGCCGACGCTCACCACGAGGGGCCGAGGACTTCTGCTCATGCGGGAGAGCGTGGACGACGTCGTGATCGACCGCTCGTCGAGAGGCACGACCGTGCGGCTGCGCCGCGGCCGTTCGCCGGTGCCGTTCGGGTCTCCGGCCGCGACCGACTGCGAAGTGCACGTGTACGAGACCTCCTCCGGCGTCGTCGCGGTCATCCGGGGGAACGTGCCCGCCGAGGCCGGTCCGTCGTTGCGACGCACCCTGACCACGGCGGCGCGCGGTGGCACCGTGCCGCTGACCGTCGACCTCACCGAGCTCGGCGAGGAGACAGGCGGAGTCCAGCACGCGCTCCACACGGTCTCCGAGGCGTTGGAGGCGGCGGGAAACCGCCTCACCATTCGGATGAACTGAACGCTGAACTAAACGCTGAGAGCGGCGTCCACGGATTCGTGCACGCTGAACACCTCACCAAGGCCCGTGGCCTCCAGAGGCCGCGTCACGGCCCGTGCGGTGGCCACGACCTTCAGAGTCGCGGAATGTTGCGGCGCCAACCGGGCAGCTTCCACGAGCACCGCCAGGCCGGCGGATCCGAGGAAGGTCACGCCGGTCATGTCCACGACGAAGGTGCCGCCGTCCGCGAGGCCGTTGACCAGGGCGTCGCGCAACGCGGGCGCGGACACCATGTCGACCTCGCCGGACACGGCGAGCACCGTGGCACCGGCCGCCGGCTGGCTCGCCGACAGTGCGATGGTCTGCTCAGCTCGCGGGTCCTGCACAGTCACCGATGTTCTCCCTCTCGCACCCAGGGAGCCGCCACTGCAGCGGCCCCGACGCGGCTGGTGGCTCAACCGCTGCGCCCTCACCGTACGGGAGAGGTCGCATCACATGACAGGTCGAGGGGTCCATACCCAACACGAGGGTGACTCAAACGTGGAGCGCCTCCCACAACCGTTGCGCGGTGTCGTAGGCGATCTTCGGCGGCATCGACATGTCGTCGGCGTCCTCCAGCTGCCCGCAGGCCACCAGCACCAGCGCCATCGCCACGTCCCGCAGCTTCACGTTGGCGTGCTGGCTGGCGCGCACGAGCAGCTCGAACGCGTCTCCCGGCGGGCAGGGCCGCGCTCCCATCAGCAGCCCCTTGGCCTGTTCGATGTAGCGCCGGTGCTGCACCATCCGCACCATCTGGTCGGCCCTGAGCACCTCGCCGGCGCAGAACTCGATCACCGCGGCGGCGGTGGCGACGAGCGGTTCGATCTCCTCGATGGCCTTGAGGTCCTCGGCCTCCGGCTCGTGGTCCAGGTACACGGTGAGCACCACCGGGCCCCCATCGCCCCAGCTGCCCGGCACGGCGACGACGTCCAGACCGCCGACCTTCCCGGCGGCCTGCCGTTCGTCGCGTGAGGCGTCGACGAGCGGTCCCTCCCGCCCCTCCACCTGCGCCTGGTCCAGCTCCGCCGCGACACCGACGGCCCTGAGCAGTGCGCCGTCCGGCCACACGCTCAGCCCGACGCCGAGGCAGCCGTCCAGCCGCTCGCACAGGTGGGTCATCAACCGGGAGATCAGCTCGCCACCGAACTTCACCTGCTCCATCCGCGGAGGTTAGGCCAGACCGATACGTCGCAAACGTTGTGCGGTCGTCGTCGTACGACGAACGGTTGCGTGAGCAATGACCCGTTCTTCCGTTCCGCTTCGGGTCCGAACAGCTCGGCGCGCCGTTCGGCCCAGTTAACGCTAAGGACCCAAACAGGACACGTGTTCTGAACCACAGTCCGACAGAATTCGTTCTCAGGGATAACACCGGAGCCCCGGTGCGCGACATCCCTGGTGTCACGGAGGGATTGAAATGAGAACCGCCATGGAGACCCAGCCGCAGCAGTCCGCAGAGATGCAGACCGCGCTGCCCACCACGCCGTGCAGCGTGGTGTGGAGCCGGGGGCACGCCTACGTGCTCGAGGGTTTCCGCGCTCGCTGGGTGGGCCGCGACGACCGGGGCCGCCCGCACGCCATCACCGGCGCCGAGATGCAGCGCCGCGGCTGGACGCTCACCCGGACAGCCTGAGCTCGACCCCGCAAGAACCGAACACCGCGCACCAGACCCGCAACCAGTCGCACCGCGTGCCGTGACGCCATCCGGCAGCCCGTGCGCAGCCACTCGTTTAGAGTGCGGGTGTGCGTGATCCGGCTGATCGCCTGCTGACGATTCCGAACCTGCTCAGCGTGTTGCGGCTGGCCGGTGTTCCGCTCTTCCTGTACCTGTTGCTCGGACCCCGCGCGGACGGCTGGGCGCTGCTCGTTCTCGTCTTCGCGGGGCTTTCCGACTGGCTGGACGGCAAGCTCGCCCGCTGGCTCGACCAGGCCAGCAAGCTGGGCGCGCTGCTCGATCCCGCCGCCGACCGCCTGTACGTGTTCTGCACGCTGCTGGCGTTCGTGGTCAGGGACATCGTCCCGCTGTGGATCGCTCTCGTGCTCGTGGGCCGAGAGGTCGTCGTCGGCATCTGCCTGCTGATCCTGCGCGGGCGCGGCTGGGCCCCGTTCGAGGTCACCTACCTGGGCAAGGCCGCGACTTTCAACCTGCTGTACGCGTTCCCCCTGCTGCTGCTCGCACAGGGCGACTCGGGCTGGGCGCAGGTCGCCCAGCCGTTCGCCTACGCGTTCACGGTCTGGGGCGGAGCGCTCTACCTGTGGTCGGCGCTGCTGTACGTCTACCAGTTCTTCCTGGCCCTGCGGGTCACTCCCGGCAAGGCCGCGTGAAAAGATCACCCCATACAGGTTCAGCACGAGGAGCGCAGTCAGTTGATTCCCGAGGAGCTTCGCTACACCGAGGAGCACGAGTGGGTCGCCAGCACGGGCGAGAACACCGTGCGCGTCGGCATCACCGACTACGCCCAGGAACAGCTCGGTGACGTCGTCTTCGTCCAGCTGCCCGAGGTCGGCCACACCGTCTCCGCGGGCGACACGTTCGGCGAGGTCGAGTCGACCAAGAGCGTGTCCGACCTCTACTCGCCGCTCGACGGTGAGGTCGTCGCCATCAACGACGCGTTGGTGCAGACGCCCGACTCGGTCAACAGCGACCCGTACGGCGAGGGCTGGATGGTCGAGCTCCGGTTGAGCGACCCGGACGCGATCGAAGGGCTGCTGGACGCCGACGGGTACAAGGCTTTGGTGGAGAAGGAGTGACGTCGATCTTTCGCCGGATCTTCGGCCGGAAGGGGAGCCGCGCTCAAGGTGGCGACTCGAACACGATAGGTTTTACCGGAAGTGACGGATCCAGCAGCAGGAGGAGAGCTCAGGTGAGCACGAACGACGGCCCAGGCGTTCCGCCGGAGCAGTCCCCGGAGCGGACCTCCGTCTTCCGGGCGGACTTCCTCGCAGAGGTCGAAGGCGCAGAGGCGCCCGCGCAGGAGCCGGCCGTTGCCGGCGTAGACGCACTTCCCGCCGGTTCCGCGCTGCTCGTGGTGAAGCGCGGCCCGAACGCCGGTTCCCGGTTCCTGCTGGACCGCGACACGACGAGCGCGGGACGCCACCCCGACAGCGACATCTTCCTGGACGACGTGACGGTGTCCCGCCGCCATGCCGAGTTCCGCCGGGAAAGCGGCGAGTTCGTCGTCATCGACGTCGGCAGCCTCAACGGCACCTACGTCAACCGCGAGCCGGTCGACCAGGCCGTCCTCGCGAACGGCGACGAGGTCCAGATCGGCAAGTTCCGCCTCGTCTTCCTGACGGGTCCTGGCTCCTCCGGAGCCTGACGCGTGACGGCCGGGCGGCCACAACGCGGGGTACTGAGCATCGGGGCGGTGCTCTCGCAGCTCCGCCCCGAGTTCCCCGAGGTCACCATCTCCAAGATCCGCTTCCTGGAAGCGGAGGGGCTGGTCCGCCCGGCACGCACGGCCTCCGGCTACCGCCAGTTCTCCGTGGCGGACGTCGAGAGGCTGCGTTTCGTGCTGTCCGCACAACGCGACAGATACCTGCCGCTCAAGGTGATCCGCGAACAGCTCGACAGCGCGGTTGCCGCCGACTCCGGCTCGGTGACGCGGGCAGACCTGCTGGCCCAGACCGGAATCAGCGCGGAGCAGCTGTCCCAGCTGGAACGCGACGGTCTGCTGCGCGCGGGCCCCGGTGGCCGTTTCACCACCGATGACATCACCGCGCTCCGCACGATCCGGACGATGACCGGACTCGGCGTCGAGCGCGAGCAGCTGCGCGCGGTTCGCGCTGCGGCGGACCACGAGGTGGTTCTGCTGAAGTCTTTCTCAGATCCCGAGACGGTCCGGGAATTGGCTGACCTGTTCACCTCGTTGCACACGTTGTTGGTAAGAGCAGGTCTGCGTCAATCGTCTTGATCACGTTCTGCCCGCAACGATTGAGCACACGGCCCGCTTGGCGGGTAGCGTCGAACGCATACGCCGGGGGATGCTCGGAGACAAACCGGGTACTCCCCAACGAGTCCAGAGGGAGGCGAGACCCGATGAGCGAGATGCGCGTCGTGGGCGTCCGGGTGGAGCTGCCCCAGAACCAGCCGATCCTCCTGCTGCGCGAAACCGAGGGCGAGCGGTACCTGCCGATCTGGATCGGCTCCGTCGAGGCCACGGCCATCGCACTCGAGCAACAGGGCGTGCGCCCGGCCCGGCCCCTCACCCACGACCTGCTCAAGGACGTCATCGGAGCGTTGGGTCGCAACCTCGAACAGGTGCGGATCACCGACCTGCAGGAGGGCACCTTCTTCGCCGAACTCGTGTTCGACGGCGACGTGCGGGTGTCCGCGCGGCCCTCGGACTCGGTGGCGCTGGCGTTGCGCGTCGGTGTGCCGATCCACGCGGAGGAGTCCGTGCTGGCCGAGGCGGGCCTCATCATCCCGGACGAGCAGGAGGACGAGGTGGAGAAGTTCCGCGAGTTCCTCGACTCGGTCTCGCCCGAGGACTTCCGCGGAGCGGACACATAAGCGCAGTCGCGGAGCGGACACATAAGCACAGTCGCGGAGCGGATACATAGGCGTGTCGCTGTCCGTCTTGTTTGGCACCGGCGTAACTCGTCCGCTTGTCGCTCTTTTGGGCTACTTTCCGCACAATTTGCCCGCTAAACGATCACTAAACGTCACCTGAACGTCCCACTTCGGGTGACGGCGTGACTATCTACCTGAGGTTGAGCGTCGACACTCCCCGCGCGTCGCGTTGACCTGCCCTCTGACCGGTCTTACCGTCGAACTCGAGTGGACGTCGCTGGTTTGCGTGAGCTGACGTAGCGGCTTGACGGCCATGAGTTTCGTGGCCGTTCCGAGGGGAGGCAGGCGTGGTCGAGGAAGCGCCCGTTCGGGCCGAATCCGGGCAGCAGGGTGAGCTGTTCCCGGACTCCTCGCTGCCGGACGAGCTCGTCGGTTACCGGGGTCCCGCGGCGTGTCAGATCGCGGGCATCACGTACCGGCAGCTCGACTACTGGGCCAGGACCGGCCTCGTCGCTCCGACGGTGCGGATGGCGCACGGCTCCGGTAGCCAGCGGCTGTACTCGTTCAAGGACATCCTGGTCCTGAAGGTCGTCAAGCGACTGCTGGACACCGGGGTCTCGCTGCAGAACATCAGGGTCGCGGTCGACCACCTGCGCCGCCGCGGCGTGCAGGACCTGGCGAAGATCACGTTGTTCTCCGACGGCACGACCGTCTACGAGTGCACCTCGCCTGAGGAGGTCGTCGACCTGCTGCAGGGCGGCCAGGGCGTGTTCGGCATCGCGGTCTCCGGCGCCATGCGGGAGATCAGCGGCACGATCCACGAGTTCCCGGCCGAACGTGCGGACGGCGTCGAGATCGCTCCCATGACGGAGGACGAGCTGGCGCGTCGCCGCCGGGAGCGCGCGACCGGCTGAGAGACCGTGGCCGATCGGCTGTCGCTCGTGGCCAGTCGGCAGCAGCGTTGCGATCGTGGCGCTCTCTAGCGTTGAGCGCATGATCTACACACCCTCCTCGCAGGTCGTGAAGGTGCTCGCGGCCGCGGTGCGGCGAGCGTCCCGGCTGGAGTTCGGCTTCGTCGGCACCGAGAACCTGTTGATCGCGCTGGCCGACACGACCGGCCCCGGCCGCAAGCTGGGTGTGAAGTCGCTGAGGCCCCAGGCGATGGCGCGCGGAACCGAGCACTGGGCCGGTGACGACGGCGGCGTCCTCGCCGAGCCCGATCCGGGTGTCACCGCCCTGATGCGTGCCGCCCACCACCACGCTCGCGTCACACCGGTGCTGCCGGTCAGCCGTGCGCTGGACGAGTGCCTCCGTGCGGCGATCACCGACGCCGGCGACGGTGTGCTGACCACGACCCACCTGTCGCTGGCGTTGTTGTCGCAGGGCTCCGGGCGCGTGGCTGATCTGTTCACCGTTCGTCGTGTGGACGTCGAGGCGATGACCGAGGCCGTGCGCCGAGCCGCCGAGCCCGAGGAAGCACCTGCGGTGTGGCTGCTGCGCAAGGCAGGGGCGCTGGAAGGCGAGTCCGGTGGCGGGTACGTGCGCTGGTTGACGAAGCTGGTCGTGCGCGGCGGCGGGCTGGGCGGACCCGTGCTGCCGGCCGTGCGCAACGAGGCCGAGAGGCTCGCGGTGGCTGCCGGACGTCCGGAGGCCACGGCCGCCGACCTGGTGGCCGCGGTGCTGACGGTCGACCACCAGCTGACCGTCGCCGGACGACGGTTGCGGCCGGAGTTCGAGTCCGGTGGGGCGGCGGCGCTGCGGGCGGCAGGAGTGGACCCGGCCGCGTTGCCGGCCGCGTCCGGTGCCGGGGTCGAGCGGTTCGTCGAGGGCGCGAAGCTCGTCGCGGCGCAGCGCGGGGACGACGTGGTGGGCACCTCGCACCTGCTGGTGGCGGTGCGCGAGGACCTGCTCGACCCGGTCGGCAGGGTGCTGCGCGATCTCGCTGTTGAGACGTAGGTCGCGTCCCTGGGGACTAGGTGGGCCACCTGCGGGTATTCTTCGCGGGTAGTCGCTGAACTCAGGCGGGAGAGACCGGGCCTCGAACCCGGCGCCGAAGGAGCAAGTCCCTCCCCGGGAACCTCTCAGGCATCCAGGACCGCGTGAGCGAGACGCCTCTGGAAAGTGGACCGCTGAAGATCTTTTTGCGGTCCCGCCGACGGTGAAAGCCCTGGTTCGCGCCGGGGTGAACCTCTCAGGCGCCCCTCGGGGTACGGACAGAGCGGGGAGGGCACCAGGACACGTGTGCCCGCAGCCCCCGGAGGCGTTTGATGTCGCAGGACCGCATTCCGCTCGCCGCTCTCGAGCACGGCACCCCGTTCGCCGACCGCCACGTCGGTCCGCGCCCCGCCGAACTCGCGCGCATCCTCGACGTCATCGGCGTCGGGTCGCTGGAGGAGCTGGCGCAGCGCGCGGTGCCTTCGTCCATTCACGAGCGCGACCTCGTGCTGGACCTGCCCGCCCCGGCCACCGAGACCGAGGCGCTCGCCGAGCTGCGTGAGCTCGCGTCCCAGAACCGGCCGATGACGCAGATGATCGGTCTCGGCTACTACGACACCGTCACGCCGGGCGTGATCCTGCGCAACGTGCTGGAGTCGCCCGCCTGGTACACCGCGTACACGCCGTACCAGCCGGAGATCTCGCAGGGCCGCCTCGAGGCGCTGCTGAACTTCCAGACCATGGTCGGCGACCTGACCGGCCTGCCGGTGGCGAACGCGTCCATGCTGGACGAGTCGACCGCCGCCGCCGAGGCGATGACGCTGGTGCGCCGCGCCGGTCGGTCCAAGTCGAACAAGTTCGTCGTGGACGCCGACACGCTGCCGCAGACGCTCGCCGTCATCGAGACGCGCGCCGAGCCGCTGGGCATCGAGATCGTCGTCGCCGACCTGTCGCAGGGCATCGAGGGCCTCGGCCTGGGCGGTGACTTCTTCGGCGTGCTGCTCTCGTACCCCGGCGCGTCCGGTGTGGTGCGCGACCAGGCCGGCCTGGTCGAGGAGATCCACGCCGCCGGTGCGCAGGCCGTGGTCGCCGCCGACCTCCTCGCGCTGACGCTGCTGCGCGCGCCGGGCGAGATCGGTGCGGACGTCGTCATCGGCACCACCCAGCGCTTCGGTGTGCCGATCGGGTTCGGTGGCCCGCACGCCGGTTACATGGCCGTCCGGTCCGGGCTGGAGCGTCAGCTGCCCGGCCGTCTCGTCGGTGTCTCCGTCGACGCCGACGGCTCGCTGGCCTACCGCCTCGCGCTGCAGACGCGCGAGCAGCACATCCGCCGCGAGAAGGCCACGTCGAACATCTGCACCGCGCAGGTGCTGCTGGCCGTGATCGCCTCCATGTACGCCGTCTACCACGGTCCCGAGGGCCTGCGCGCCATCGCGACCCGCGTGCACCGCATGGCCACCGTGCTCGCCACGGGCCTGTGCGAGGCCGGTCTGGACGTCGTGCACGGCGAGTTCTTCGACACCGTCCAGGTGCGCGTCGAGGGCAAGGCCGCCCGGATCGTCGAGAAGGCGCGCGAGGCAGGCATCAACCTGCGCCAGGTCGACGCCGACGTCGTGGCGATCGCCTGCGACGAGAAGACCACGCGGGCGCACGTCGTCGCTGTGTGGGAAGCCTTCGGGGTCACCGGGTCCGATGTGGACGCCATCGACGCCGACACCGCGGACGGCATCCCGGCAGACCTGCGCCGCACGTCCGACTACCTGACGCATCCGGTCTTCCACGCGCACCGCTCCGAGACCGCGCTGCTGCGTTACCTGCGTGCGTTGTCGGACAAGGACGTCGCGCTCGACCGCAGCATGATCCCGCTCGGCTCCTGCACGATGAAGCTGAACGCCACCGCGGAGATGGAGTCCATCACGTGGCCGGAGTTCTCGACGCTGCACCCCTTCGCGCCCGTCGAGGACGCCGCAGGCCTGCTGAAGATCGTCTCTGACCTCGAGGACTGGCTGGCCGAGCTCACCGGCTACGACGCGGTGTCCCTGCAGCCCAACGCCGGTTCGCAGGGCGAGTTCGCCGGTCTGCTGGCGATCCGCGCCTACCACCGCGCGAACGGCAACGCCGACCGCGACGTCTGCCTGATCCCGTCGTCGGCCCACGGCACCAACGCCGCGTCCGCCGTCATGGCCGGCATGCGCGTCGTCGTCGTGAAGTGCGACGACAAGGGCAACATCGACATGGGCCACCTGCGGGAAACCGTCGCGGAGCACGCGGACGACCTCGCCGCGATCATGATCACCTACCCGTCGACCCACGGCGTGTACGAGGACACGGTCCGAGAGGTGTGCGGCCTGGTCCACGACGCGGGCGGCCAGGTGTACGTCGACGGCGCGAACCTCAACGCCCTCATCGGCCTCGCGCGCTACGGCAAGTTCGGCTCGGACGTCTCGCACCTGAACCTGCACAAGACGTTCTGCATCCCGCACGGCGGCGGTGGCCCCGGCGTCGGCCCGATCGGCGTCCGCTCCCACCTCGCCCCGTTCCTGCCGAACCACCCGCTGCAGCCCACCGCGGGCCCGGCGACGGGTGTCGGCCCGATCAGCGCCGCCCCGTGGGGTTCCGCGTCGATCCTGCCGATCTCGTGGGCCTACGTGCGCATGATGGGCGGCGACGGCCTGCGCCGCGCCACCCTGACCGCTGTGGCCGCCGCCAACTACGTCGCACGCCGCCTCGACGAGCACTACCCGGTCCTCTACACCGGTGAGGGCGGCTTCGTGGCCCACGAGTGCATCCTGGACCTGCGCCCGATCACCAAGGCCACCGGCGTGACGGTCGACGACGTCGCCAAGCGCCTCGCCGACTACGGCCTGCACGCCCCGACGATGTCGTTCCCCGTCGCCGGCACGCTGATGGTCGAGCCCACCGAGTCCGAGGACCTGGCCGAGATCGACAGGTTCATCGACGCCATGATCGCCATCAAGCGCGAGATCGACCGCGTCGGCGCCGGCGAGTGGCCCGTCGAGGACAACCCGCTGCGCAACGCCCCGCACACCGCGGCCTGCGTGACCGTCGGCGAGTGGAACCACCCGTACACCCGCGAGGAGGCCGTCCACCCGGCCGGTACGGGCGCTCCGAAGATCTGGCCGCCGGTCCGCCGCATCGACGGCGCGAAGGGCGACCGCAACCTGGTCTGCTCCTGCCCGCCGCTCTCGGCGTACGGCAGCTGATCCGGTCCGGTGAAAGGGGCGCACTCGGGGGTGCGCCCCTTTTTCCTATGCGGCCGAAGGGCAGGCGGGGTCGCCGCAGTCCTCGTCCACGCTGAGGCCGGGCTGGGTCAGGTCGTGCTCGAACGCGTAGTGGAAGCACTCCGGGTGCATGCGCTCGAACAGCTCGTAGTCCTCCCGGTCGAGCTCGACCGGCTCACCGCACCGCTGACAGGTCTGGTCGTTCACCGGCAGATGGTCTCACTCCTCGAAGGGCTCCGGCCGGTGCCGTCCGAACAACGCGAGCGACGAGATCCAGGTGTCCGGATCCCCGTCCCAGTCCATCGCCTTGATCTGATCCGCCGACCGCCGCCCGCCGATGGCCCGCATCAGCTCGAACGACGTCGTCCGCAACGTCCCCTCCGGCTCGCCGTGCCCCAGCACCCGGTCCCCGTGCTCCAGCGAGATCCGCAACGCGGGCACGTCGTTCTCCCGCATCCGCTGATCCAGCTGCTGCAACGGTTTCGTCAACGCCGACCGCACGGCGACGCCGTCCCGGTCACCAGGCACACCCAGCGCCGCCCGCAGATCGTGCTCGTGCTGCACGACCTCGGAGATCAGCACGGACCCCATGGGGGTGTCGAACAACGGCTCGGCCAGCTCCCGGTTCGCGTCCCACTCCGCGAAGGCGTCGTCCAGCGTGTTGGCCCGGCGGTCGCGGACCTGCCGCTCACCCCACTCACCGGACTCGACGCCGTCGAACCGGCGGTCCACGAAGTCGCGCAGACCGCCGGCGAGGTGCGCCACCACGTCCTTGACCGACCAGCCGGGCGTCGCCGCCACGGGCGTCTGGGGATCCCGGCCTCGCACCAGTTCGGTGATCCGCTGCCTGGTCGCGTCGTAGACGGGGGCGTTGGTCATGGTCAGACCTCGTACTCCAGGGTGTAGGTGGCGCTGCCATCCTCCGCCCAGTCGATCGTCGCCGCACCTCGCGCGCCGGCGTAGGCCCCGGTGCCGTCCAGAATCTCGATCACGGCCTCCACACTGGTGCGATAGGCGCCCACGTGCCGCAACACCAGCGTGCCGTCGTCGGTCGTGATCTCCTCGATCGCCGTCGTCCACGCCACGTTGTCGCCGTACGACATGAGGTACCGGCAGGTTCCGACGCCGCTGACATCACCCGCGTAGGCGAACTGGACGTGCGCCTCGGTCAGCTTGCGTCCCTCGACCTCCTGGTACGGGCGGCCGTCCCAGGTCTTCTCGTCCCAGCTCTTCACTTCGATGGTTCCGGTTGCCTTCATGCGGACCACTCTGCTGGCGATTCCTGACAGTTCGTGTCAGGTTTGAGAGATGAAGTCCAGCCGGCTCATCCAGGTGCTCCTGCTCCTCCAGTCGAGGGGCCGGATGACGGCGGACGAGCTCGCCGCCGAGCTGGAGGTCTCGCCCCGCACGATCTACCGCGACATCGAGTCGCTCGGCGCCGCCGGCATCCCCGTCTACGCCGACCGCGGCCCCACCGGCGGCTACCAGCTGATCGACGGCTACCGCACCCGCCTGACCGGCCTCACCACCGGCGAGGCCCAGTCGTTGTTCCTCGCCGGCCTGCCAGGCCCGGCGGAGGAGCTGGGGTTGAAGGAGTTCGCCGCCGCCGCTCAGCTCAAGCTCCTCGCCGCGCTGCCGACCGAGCTGCGCACCCGCGCCGAGCAGATCCGCCAGCGCTTCCACCTCGACACCCCGACGTGGTTCCGCGGCGACGAACCCGCCGAGCACCTCGCCGCGATCGCCGACGCCGTCTGGGAGCAGCGCCGGATCCGCATGACCTACCAGCGGTGGGGCAACCAGACCGTCGAGCGCGAGGTCGACCCGTACGGGCTCGTGGTGAAGGCCGGCACCTGGTACTTCGTCGGCAGCGGCCGCACCTACCGCGTGTCGCGTGTCCTGTCGCTCGACACGTTGCCGGAGACCTTCGACCGGCAGGCGGACTTCGACCTGGCCCGGTACTGGGCCAGGTGGTCGGAGCAGTTCGAGGCCCGCATGTACGGCGAGCGAGTCACGGTCCGCATGACGCAGGCGGGCCTCGGCAAGACCCAGTACCTGCTGAGCGGCTACCAGGCCCGGGTCGTCCGGGAGACCGCGCCGCAGCCGGGCCAGGAGTTCGGTTTCCCCACCGAGTCGACCCGGCACGCCGTCGCTGACCTGCTCAAATTCGGTGCGGACGTGGAGGTGGTCGCTCCGGTCGAACTGAGACACGAACTCGTCGAGACAATCAAGGCGATGCAGGACGTCTACAACGGTGCGAAGCTACGCGCATGGTTCCGCTGATCGCGTTGAACAACGGAGTACGGATCCCTCAACTCGGCTTCGGCGTCTTCCAGGTGCCGGAGGACCAGGTCGCCGGTGCGGTCACGACCGCGATCGAAGCCGGCTACCGCAGCATCGACACGGCGGCCGCCTACCGCAACGAGTCCGGTGTCGGCGACGCGATCGCAGGCGTCCCCGACCTGTTCGTCACGACCAAGCTGTGGAACTCCGACCAGGGCTACGACTCGACGCTGCGCGCGTTCGACGAGAGCATGCGACGCCTGCGCCGCGACGTGCTCGACCTCTACCTCATCCACTGGCCGACCCCCGAACGCGACCTCTACGCCGAGACGTGGCGCGCGTTCGAGCAGCTCTACGCCGACGGCCGCGTGCGTGCCATCGGCGTCTCGAACTTCCACACGCGACACCTGCAGCGCCTCTTCGACGAGTTCCCGACCACTCCGGCGGTGAACCAGATCGAGCTGCACCCGTTGCTGCAGCAGGAAGAGATGCGCAAGGTCCACGTCACCCACCGCATCGTCACCGAGGCGTGGTCCCCGCTGGCCCAGGGCGCGTTGCTGCACAAGCCCGACATCACGAGCCTCGCCGAGAAGTACGGTAAGACCCCGGCCCAGATCGTGCTGCGCTGGCACATCCAGCTCGGCAACGTGGTGATCCCGAAGTCCGTCACGCCCTACCGGATCAAGGAGAACATCGACATCTTCGACTTCGAGCTGGCCCAGGACGACATGACCGTCATCGCCGAACTGGACAACGGCACCAGGACCGGGCCGGACCCCGACCGCTTCAACGTCGCCTGACCAGCTCCTCGACCAGATCCGCCGCCCTGGCCGCGCCACCGGCCGCCGTGATCGCGCGCCCCAGCTCGCGCACCCGGTGGCGCGGCTGAGCGAGCACCTGGTCCACCGCGTTCCTGAGCCGCTCGGGCTTTTTCCGCACGACCCCGGCTCCCACCCGCGCGACCCGTCGCGCGGCCTGAGGCTTGTCCAGCGAGCCCGGCACCACGACCATCGGCACACCCGCCTCGACCGCGGCGAGCACGCCACCCCACCCGCCGTTGGTGATCATCACATCGGTCCGCGGCAGCAGCAGGCATCGAAGCGACCAATATCCGTGGTTCCCCCATGCGAGCAGGCTGCGGTCGGTTCATGTCGGGCCCAGCCGAAGCCGTCAGCACACGCAATGCCGAGGTCGTCCGCCGCTATCTCCGGGTCTTCGAGACGAGGAACGTCGCCGAGCTGGCCGAGCTCGTCGCCGAGGACGTCCTCGTGCACGGCGCGACCTCTCACGTCCGCGGACGGCACCACCCCGAACAGGCGGTGCTGACTCCGGGACTGTCCAACTGCCGCGTGCAGGTGGACGACTTCTTCGCCGCGGCCGACCGGGTGACCGTGGCTTGCACGCTCAGGCAGGACTCCTGCCGGAGCAGATTCCGTCGTTCTGACCGCGGTCAGGCGTTCGTCGACAGCACCTGGCCGAGTGCCGCCTCGATCCCGTCGGGGTTCTCCACCACCGACACCGAACCGCCGGTGGTCTGCGCGATGTCGGTCAGCGCGCCCTTGTCGACCTCACCGCCGATGGCGATGAAGCTGACGGCCAGGTCCTTGCCGTGCAGGCGGCTCTTCAACGCCGCCAGGTCGATCCCGCCGTCCGAGGTGCCGTCGGTGATCACCACGACCCGGTTGACCCGCCCGGCCACGAAGCCGTCGTGCGCGGCCTCGTAGCAGGCCGCCAGCGAGCTGTAGAGCTGTGACCCGTCGGACGTCCTGAGCCCGTCGACGGCCCTGCGCAGCGCGTCGCGCTTCTCCGCCACCGGCCCGGTCCCGACGAGCTGCTTGTAGGGCTTGGCGCCGTCGAGGTCCCGCGCGAACTCCCAGAGCCCGAACGACCCGGACACCGATCTGTCGATCTGGCCGCGCAGCGCGGCCTTCACCTTGTCCAGCCGGGGTTTCATCGACGTCGACACGTCGGCCAGCACCGTCACGACCTGCCCGCCGCGGTCCGCCGACGCCCACGCCGACGAGATCTGCTGCGTGGTGGTCGCGTCCGCGGCGACGAGGTTCTCCGTGACAGCGGCCCAGGACACGCCGGGGGAGGGCGTCGGACGGTCCTGAGTGGACTCGACCCGCAACCCGCCCTTCGCCAGGATCTTCTGCTGCTCGGGCTCGGTCATGAACTCGCGGAACGCCTGCGCCGCCCGCTCTTCCGCCTCGCCGACCTCGGAGCCGCCCAGCGCGATGTACGGGAAGTCCGCCACCGGCGCCGGTCCGACCGGAAGCACGCCCACGAGCGGCTTCGACGGGGCTTCCTTGCCGGTGTTGTGCTTGTAGAGGTCCACTTCGGACACCGGCGTGACGCTGAAGCCCGCCGCGTTGACCGTCGCGCTGTCACCCAGGCGCCGCAACGCGTCGCGCGTCGTCGGCGGCACCTCCGGCGGCACCGTGGCCGCGAGCTTCGTGAGCTTCGCCTTGGCGCTCTCCGAGTTGAGCGACTCGGCCGTGACGGGACCCCTGCCCTCGGCCAGCGCCGACTGGATCGCGAGCGCGGACGCCGTGTTCGCGGACGGGTCGGGCATGGCGACGCTGAACCGTCCCCACGACTGGCCGAACTTGTTCCAGTCCGTCACCTCGGGCATGTCCGACCAGCGGAAGTCCTTCAGCACGGGCGCCGCCGCCTCCGGTGCCGCGAGCAGCACGGGCGAGGTGCCGACGGACTTGGGCGCCGCGCCGACGAGCTTCGCGTTGAGCGCGCTCAGCCGGTTCGCCCACAACGTCGAGTCGGGCAGCCACGCGTGCGGCCGCTTGCCGAGCTTGGTCTCGTCCCACGTCGTCGTCAGCCCGTCCAGCACCGCGGACGAGTCCAGTGACGTCACCTCGATGGCGATGCAGTGGTCGTACACAACGGGCCGCGTGGCGCTCCATGCGCGCGCGACGTCGGCAACAGCCCCGGCAACACTCGGCGTCGCGGCGACGCGCAGCACCGAGTCGCCCTCGCTGCAGTTCTGGGCCAGGGCCCTGGCCCGGCTGTCGAGCACGCCACCGGCCCACGACCACGCCAGGTACCCGAGGCCGATCAGCACGACGAACACGACGATGAGCACGGGCCACTTGGCGATCCCGCGCCGCACCCTCGCCCGCAGCGCGCGGTGTCGAGACATCGATCCCTCACAACTACTCAGCGGCCCCCGACGACCGCCAATCACGCTAACAGGTGAACTCGCTCAGCGAAGTGAAGTCACTGTAAGTATCGACTGGCACACGAACACGAGCCGTTCTCGCAACGGTCGTGCCCGCTCGGCGAACGCCGCCTGCTGCCGCGCGTACTCCGCCCGCCCGTCGGGGGTCTCGATCGGCACGGGGTCGTACCCGAGTCCAGCCAGGTCGTACGGCGAGGCCCGCATGTCGAGCTCGCGCACGTCGGCTGCCAGCTCGAAGCAGTCCGCGACCAGGTCGGACGGCGTGGCGGGCTCCATCTTGTAGGCCCACTTGAAGAGGTCAAAGTGGTTGAAACCTACAAGCAAGGGGGCTGATGATGACCAGCAACGAACGTAGGGCAGTCAAGGGCGAGCTGTGCACCTGCGGCAGGCAGGCCGTGACCGTGTTCCGTACCGAGCTGCATGGAGAGATCGGTTGGTGCGGAGTCAGCAACGTCCCCCAGGTCTCCCCGTGCCCGTGGTGCTCAGGGGATCACGGCGGCAAGTGTGCCCACTACTCGATCTCTACGCACTGACCAACAGGGAGCGAATCAGGTGGCATCTAAGGCGAAAACCCGAACTGGTGTCCTTCGCGTGCTGGGAGCCGTGAGGCTTAGTCGGACAACCGATGAGAGCACGTCCCCAGAGCGGCAGAAGCAACGCATTCACTACTGGGCTGGTGGCAACGACGCGCGGGTTGTCCAGGTCACCGAAGATCTTGATGTGTCCGGCGCAGTCTCACCGTTTGATCGTCCGGGGCTGGGGGAGTGGCTGACTGATGGCAAGGCCAATGAATGGGATGTGCTGGTCTCATGGAAGCTCGACCGTATTTCCAGGTCAGCAGAAGACACGCTCAGGCTCTTGAAGTGGTGTGAGAAGCACGGTAAACGAATCGTCTGTGTAGATGATGGGATCGACTCCGAAACCCAAATGGGTAGGGTGTGGATTCAGCTTGCAGCCATCTTTGCGGAGGTCGAACGCAATACCATCAAAGAACGAGCCCTAGCAAGCCGTGAACAGCTCCGGAAGTCTGGCCGTTGGCATGGTGAGGCAGTTCCTTATGGCTACATGCCTGAACCCATTCCTACGGGTGGTTGGCGACTGGTCATCGACCCGACTGCTCAAGAGCACGTAGACCGGATTGTGTCTGATGTTCTGGCCGGTAAGTCGGTGCAGTCCATTGCCGATGGGTTGACTGAGCAAGGTGTGTTGAGTCCTAGGGATCACTTCCGCAACGTACGGGGCCTCAAGGTCAAGGGCGCCAAGTGGAACCCACAGACAATATTCAAGACGCTGGAATCACGTGCGTGGCTGGGTGTGGTCTCCCACGAGGGAAATCCTGTGCTCGATCCTGAGGGTAACGAGATCACCAAAGCCGAACCCCTGATCTCGCTTGAGACGTGGCACCGCATCCAATCCGCATTGCAGGAACGTCGTATTGGCAAGGTGAACAACCGGACGTCTGATGCAAGCCCTTTGCTGGGTGTCATTGGATGTAAGGAATGCCAAGCCAACATGCATCACAGGGCACAAATGATGAGTGGTAAGCAGTACAGGTATTACTACTGCCCAAAGAAGCACGGGAAGTCCGTGAAGGCAGTCGAGTTTGAAAACGCGTTTGAGCAGACCTTTCTAACTCTGCTTGGCGACAAGACGGTAATGCGACGCGAGTATGTAGCCGCCGAGAATCACACTGTGGAGCTGATGGATGCTAAGGCCACGCTCAATAGCCTCATGGCATCCATGATGTCTGCACAGTCCAACACCGTTCGAGAGGCACTGACTCAGCAAATCGCTTCTGTAGACCTCAGGATTGCTCACCTTGAAAGCTTGCCTCAGCGTGAAGCCGAGTGGCGCATGGTCCCGACCGGTAAGACCTACGCACAGGAATGGGATTATGCCGACCAGGAAGGTCGCAGGCAGCTTCTCATCAACTCGGGTATTCGGGCTCTGACTATCAATCTGGGTAAGGGCAAGACGCCAGTAAGTTTCTACATCCCTGCCAACATCCTTGAACGAATGGAAGACCAGGACGCGTCTGACTTCCGGTCTGAAGAGTCTCCCTGGGAGTTGACAGTCCAAGAGCTGAACGAACTCATCAACAACAACTAGAAGGGGGAATAGCATGAACAAGACATTGTTTTGGATTGCCGTAGTCGCAGTCATCGTAGTTGCCCTGGTTGCCGGAATCGTTTCCTATGACCACCTGCACACGGTTGCCGTTGCCGCAGGCGAACAATCCTGGATTGCCAAGCTTGTGCCACTTTCCGCAGACGGCCTGTTGGTTTCCGCCAGTCTTTCCGCATTCGTGGCAAAGTGGCAGGGCCGGAAGGTTCATGGCATGACCAAGCTGAGCCTGGCCGTTGGCCTTACCGCGTCGGTTGCCGCGAACATCGCATCACCCTTTGTGGGTGGACTTACCGGAACTGGTCAAGACATCCTTGCCGCAATCGTCGGTGCGTGGCCTGCCATTGCCCTAGCACTCTCGTTTGAGGAAGTCCTCAGGCTGAGTGTTGCCCACACTTCCGTTCCGGAAACAGCCGAGGAAGTAGCCGCAGTGCCGGAAACGGCAGAGACGGAAGCAGTGGTCATTGCCGAACCCGTGGAAGTTCCGGAAGTAGCGGAAGTGCCACAAGCGGAAACCCCGGAAGTGCTCCCATTGCCGGTGGCAGCCTCACCAGTGCGGAAGTCGAGTCCCCGGAAGTCCCCGGCAACTCAAGGCGGAACTTCGGTCAAGGCGGAAGCGCTCGCATATCTGACCGCCAACCCCAACACTACTGCCGTTGAATTGGCAGCGAGGTTCGACCGGTCCGACCGATGGGCACGGATGATTCGTAAGGAATTCCTGGAGAGCGGAAAGGCTCTGCAACTGGTATCCGCATAAAAGGACCATTGGGATAGCCGCTAACTACCCCAATGGCAAGTCAATAGTACCAAATCGTCTAGAGGGTCGCCCAATGGCGGCCCTCTTTCTCATGCAGGGGAGATTGCAATGATTGCACCGTGGAAGCCCATAATTGGCTATGAGGGTGCGTATGTCATCCACCTGATGATGTGCCTAGATCGGCAATGCGCAGACGGGCTTTTAACGCGTCCCAGTCTGAGCGAAAACCGGACCATAATGCAGAGCATGTGACATCCGGGTAGTACTTGACGGTGGTCTTAAACCCACTCTTGCATTTGTTCAGGTTGTACTCGGACGCAGATCTGATGATGGAGCTTGCAGCAGCACGAACCTCACTATATCTACGGCTGTCGGGGTGTTTGTCTATCTCGGACCTGAGGTCAACGGCCACCTCTGCCATTGGGTCATAGTCGGTCTTGCAGGGTTCCGACGCATTACACGGCGTGAGTCGTCGATCTATAGCCTCTATTGACGCTGAGAATTTGTCTTGAAGACGAACATCCCCCGCCGACTCAGAGCCGTTGTCGGGTGCCGCTCCGCAGGCTGACACCAGCACCAACCCGACCACCAAGAGGGCATGGCCACACCTGGTCACGCTCATGAGACTCACCCGCTTCACGTTGCTGGTCTGGGCATGGTGACACCGCACCCTGTGTCGAGCCCTGTCAGACAGCAGCTCGGCGACCGCGTGTGCCGACACAGGCCGGACGCAAGCAGGAACAAGCCCTGAGAGCCTCTCTAAGCGCTTGAAGGTCCGCGACCACCAAACCGTACCCGGAACCGGGCTCCAGTGGCGCAGCGTTGAACTGAGGGGCTTAAACGAGGGTCTTGCACTCGACCTTGACCACGGGTATAAGCCCTGAACCCCCGGACCAGGCTCAGCCTGCACAGTCACCAACAGGCTGAAACCCTTGGCGCACAACGACTTCAGTCACTTTCGGGTGGTGCTGGCAGCCCTCAGTGACGTTGAGGTCTCACCAACTGAGTACCCGATGACGTTGAGAAGTCACCTTTCCCGCGTGCGCGTAGTAGAGGCTCGTGTGCGTCCACACGCGCGGCTCATCCCCGTAGGGGATGGACTACCTACTCAACCGCTGGAGTGACCTCCACCCTCAGACCTCACCGCAGGAACCCCCGAGGTCAATGGATGGGTGCAGAGGCCCCAGAAAGGGCCTCTATGGGTTGAATGAATGGCATCGGTGGTTGGGTTGCTCAGCCATTGGAGTACGTGCCTGCGGTTCGTTCGAGCCACCGGAAATTGGGCAGACCCGAGCTACCGTTCAGGAACTGGACCAATGTACCGCAGACGTGAGGTCACCGACTGAGCCAAAACCCCTTGACCAGGCACGATGCCCAAGCCGGCAACGGGACTGCGATAATACCAATGCATGTCTATGGTGGCGAGGTGCGTCACATACACAGGGCAGATGTGCTTGTGCCCGGTCATATACAGGTTGAGGGACTAGTCACACCAGTGTCATGGTCCCAGCTGGATGACACCTAGTACAGGGTGAGACGTCTTTCCGGGCTCGCCACTGGCACCCCCAAACGCCCTGTAAAAGTGACCTGGGGGAAACGCAGATACTGATGTGAGGTGCATCACACATACAGGGCAGTTGGGCGGTTCCCCGGTCTAGTACAGGGTGAGAGACCATCTCACTCAACCCATATACGTACCTCCATGCTCATAGAGCTTGGAGGATTTTTAGTTTGCGCTCCTACTGATCACTAATCAGCTACCAATCGGCTACTTACTGCAACAAGGGAAGGGGTACTAATGGCCACCGACACGTTCAGGTGTGGGCACGAACGTACTGCTCTGAACACGTACAACTCTGGGAACAACCCAAGATGCCGACAGTGCTACAACGATTACCAAAGGAATTACCGCCGTAAGGCGTCACAGGCTCTGCGAGAGAAGGAGGGAAGGTGCAACGGTGGCTAAAGAGTTGTGGGGGGATATCCCCGAATACGAGGGACTGTATCAGGTAAGTGATCATGGCCGCGTGCGTTCCCTTGACCGTGAGATTGAATGTATGAGCCGGTGGGGAGACCCAATGACAAAGCGATGGAAAGGCCGTGTCATGAAGCCGACACGGAGCAAGTTGACCGGGCATCTTATGGTCAGCCTCTGGCGAAGCGGCGAAATGCGAAAGCGGACAATACATACGCTAGTCGCAGAAGTATTCATCGGGCCGCGTCCAGTCGGTATGGAGGTACTGCACGGACCCAATGGCGTCACTGACAACAGTGTGTCTAATCTGAGCTACGGCACTCACGCCCAAAACATGCGGGACATGCTGAGGGATGGTACTCACAACGAGGCCCGTAAGACGCATTGCAAGTATGGGCATCCGTTTAATGAGCGCAACTTGGCGAAATACATGCTTAAACGAGGCCGTCGACTATGTCTAGCGTGCTCTCGTGCTCAATCAGCGTTAAAGGATATTCGCAAGGCAGGCAAAGCTGAGCCAAACTTTCAAAGGCTTTCCGACATCAAATACGCTGCAATTCGCAACGGCGGTCAGGACGTCACTGAAGACGAGTAAGTCAGTCACCACCACAACCACATACGAACCACACGATGACCAGGCTGCCACGCCTGGTTTTTTCATACCCGACGTAGGACGAAAGGAACCATCACGTGACGAACAACGACAACGCAGCCCTGATTCAGCTACGCGGCGTAGTACAGCAGCTCAAGACGGTAGGAGTAACCATCCCGGAAGATCTGGCCTCCGAGATCAAGGGCGTAGATACCCTGCGAGTAATGACGGAACAGACCCGACATGACCGTGACAACGCAATGCGTGATCTTGGCCAGGCCCCTACCCAGGATCTCGAAAAGGCTTTGAGGGAAGCACGGCTTAAGTGGGCCGAGTCGAGCGTTGATGCTGAATTCATCTCACGGGCAGAGGCGATCCAGCAGGGCAGGGTTTCGGGAGCGTTCTACCGCAATGCAGGCTGGTTCCTGGAAGAGCTAACCGACAAGATGAATGCCGTTGTGGATGAGTATGAGCTGAACACGCTCCGACTTCCACCGAACCTAAATGAGATCAACCCGCTATGGATGACTCCTGAGGATCAGAATTCTATTGAGGCGTTTCGAAGTGCAGTTCCGATTCTGGACTCACTATGGAACCCGTACAAGATGGTTGCGGTCGCGGTGGGACACCAGTACTCCATTGCCAACAAGACGGATGAGGGTCCCTCGGTCGCCGTGGCATGGCTCGTTTCCGACGTCGAATCGTCCAGGGATGCCGATGCGCTCGCAACCGACTTCCGTCGCCTGAGTCAGGGTGTGACCAGTATGGAAAGGATTCGGTCTCTGGGAATCTGGGGCGTGATCTCACTGTCTGGTTTCAATATCGACATCTGCTCACCGGAAGAGGCTGAGTATCGACGTGAGTTCGCCCGCAACCCAGCCAGCGCATCTGCACCCCCTGCAAAGAAGCGCAAGGCAGTACTGCTCAACAAGTAAGCAACCGAATAGAAGTGGGTAGCGGCCTGCGGCTTGTCGCACCCGAGTAGTTCGGGTGCTTAGGGATTCAGCTTTGCTGAGATCCCGCGAACCGCAGGCTTTGTCATGCCCAAGCAAAGGAGAAAGACCACATGGAGAAACTGACCCAGACCACAGCACAGTTCGCGACCACCACGCTAGAGCCTCACCCAAACGCGTTTTCAGGGCTTGAGAGCCCTTGGCCGGTACAACCACCCTACCCAGACGAAAAAGTCGCTCAGAATGACGCATTGACGGCAAAGAGGCCCCGTCTAAATACATGCGGTGGATGTGATGCCAGGTGGAAGGGAGCCAAGGTCTGTCACTGCTCCGCCCGTGGCTGCCATCAGACGTTTTCTACGGTCACCCTTTTCGACTTGCACCGATCCGCAGAAGGTGACCACGGTTCTTGTAAGGACCCTGCGACCATGAGGAACGGCAAGACGGGTGAGCCTCTGATGTCCTTCCGTGAGGGTGTCTGGCGTGGCCCTGCAATGACTGAGGAACAGAAGGTTGCAAAGTATGGAGGTAAGGCGTGAATGACCCAATCCCTGCACAAGTCAAATGGTGTGGTCAGTGGTACGAGCTAGGTAAGGCTCTCAAAGGGCCGTTTGTAGAGGTCTTGAATCACGACCTAAAGACATGGTTCCGGGTTCGCAAGGGCGACTGTGAAGCGGCAACCTTCCTCGACCTGGAGAGCTACACCTATCGCACGGTGAGTGGACCGTTCGCCAACAACCAACTTGTGTAGAAGAAAACCAATCTGAAGGAGAGAGATCCTATGTCGTATACCGCAGGAATGCGTGACCGAAACCAACCTGAGGAGGTGTTCACCATGTCAGCACCTAAGCCGACCCCCGAGAAATGGGGACGTTGGCAAACTGAAGTAGTTCGAGGATGCAAAGGCCGAAAGGTTGTTCCCTTGACCAGCAACACACGAATCAACCAGCAACTCCGCGCAGAAGAGGTAACCAATGACGAACGCAGTACAGACCGACCAGACTAACTCCTACAACGACGCTGACAGGGTATTGGAGATTCTTTCGAATAGTACTATGGGCCTCCGTCTTGAGGACATTTATCGAAAGCTGTCCGGTGACGTCCAGTATCTGTCTCCTCAAGAACTCCCCGAGTTTGACCCGTTCGGCGATAACGCGCCTGATCCGAAGCTAGACAGCCTGCGGTCATTGATGGACGGACACAGGGATGCGGGAAAGGTGGAGCTGAACACCCTTGGCCGTTGGCAACTAGTACGTACCCCGTTCGCCCCTCAGAAGCCTGTACAGCCTCCAAAGGCAGCTGTGCCTAGTCCCAGGGCACCTCAGACTGTCTCAGCCGCTCAGCCCCCAGAAAAGCCGTTCCGGTCAGACAAGCAGACCCGCAAGGGTGAGAAGCACCCAGGTTCGGCAACCAAGAACCGTCCTACCCGAGACGACTTCACTCAGAATGAGCATCAGATGGCAGTTTTCATGATGGACATCGGTTCGGTTGAAGGGTTTATGGCGCTACGACTGGCAACTCTTGCTTACGGCACTGATAAGTATGGTGGTCGGGGAGTCTTCAAGGCACCCATTGATACTGCCGCTGACCTCTGCAAGATGGGCCGTTCCACGTTTAGCCGGAATCTGGTGAAGCTTTTGGATGCCGGGTTGTTCGTTCGCTTGGACAACGCTATGGGTGGTCGAGGCAACCGGAACCCCATGATCCTAAAGCCCTCACTGCCTGCGTGGTACAAGAAGGGCAGTGAACTATAAACCTTCTCACTTCTGAGAGGGTTTAGTGGCCAATACGCCCGCTGACCTGCGGAAACCCCGTAAACCTTCTCACTAAAGGTTCTCAGATGTGGGGAACGATAGTCTAATGGTAAGTCTAGAGACTCGTAGACCTAAGAGACGACCAGCTTAGGGCTGGTCTTTCTCGCATTATCCCAGGTCATCGCAAGAGCAACCGCAGGTTGCTCCCACACTCCGTGTGGACATTTAACGTCACCGGGTATGTCTAGTGTAGTAACAAACCCTCTCACTTCTGAGAGGCTTTCTAGTCTGAACACCCAAACCCTGTCAGATTTGGCAGGGTTTCTCACTCGACCCGTAAGGAGCGCCTGTGCACAAGAACCCGCTTATCGCTGGTCCGCACATGACCATCTCAATGGCGGAACTTGCCGAACTGAACGGTGGCACCGTTGAGGAAGCTATTCAGTCAATGACTCGTTTGGTTGAAGTCGGCCTATTCGCGATCATTGACCATCACCCTGACGACTGGACTATCTGGGCAACGTTCATTCCGACCATCCCTGAGGACGTCCCATGAAGCCAGTAGATATGGAGGTGTTCACGCACTACCAAGAGAACGACACTAGGACCTATCCAGTCCTGATCGGCTCGTGTCCGTGGTGCTGTCGCCTGCACAAGTTTCCATTCAGTCTCAGGAGCCGCTTAGAGGCCGTGAAGCTCACTGGACAGATAAGGACACCAGAAGCTCACCGCCTGCACTGTGAAGCGTTCTCAGAGGGTGTAACGCTAGTCGTCAGGGATGAGCCCATGAGCCTCTACCGACGTCCTCTCACAGACGAGAAACCAGAGGATTGGAATCGCTGGATTCGTATCACTCCTCCCTCGGATGAGCCTCCCTTCTGAAAGTCATACTCACACCCCGTCTGACCTGCAATAAATGTCACCGCGGCCTGACGGAAGTTCCTCTACCTGCGGAACGTCACATAGGTCCCGTACGCCGCAGGAGCAAGCGACACAAAGTGCCATCCCTGCCTCACCATCTCATTGATTGCCTTTGTGGCCTCGGCCGCAGCTACGGCAGGTTCAGAAATCGGCCCACTTACGTGTTTCACCACGTATTCATCCACCGCGACTCCTTTAATTGCAAACTTTCCGATCTGACAGATCATACGACCAACAGCAAGGAGACCCATTGAACCCATCCCAAATGCCACGACGTCGACCACGGCGTAACAGCAACCCCAGTCGATCACGCAACGAACCCAGGACAGTTCTACAGGCCCGCAAGCACGTAGCGGACGTCAAGGTAATGGACAAGGACAAGCACAAGATTCGCATGCAACTGCACTTCGGAAAGGATTAGACCGATGTTGGATCTCATCGCAACTCAGGCACTAGTGGAGCGTGCTCAGGCAGACGCACAGAAGGAGGTCAGTCGCTATAAGGCTCGCATTGATAACGCACCCACTCTGGCTAGGGACGAACTGGGCAAGGAATATCTACCTCAGATTGAAGGCCTACAGGCTGACATCACCACAATCACTCAGGAGCGAGACCAGGCACATGCACGTATCGAAAAGCTAGGCGTAGCCGTGTCCCTGGGAATCCCTCTCAAGAACGCTGCCACATTCGCAGAGCTTCTACAGGGCTCTAACCCAGACGAGTACGAGGCCCATGCAGAACATCTACTCGAACTCTTCAGGAAGGCGGGAAGGTAATGGCCACTAACCGAATCCCATGCAAGAGGACCTCATGTCCTGGGACTATCCGGGCTGGTGCTAACTACACCCATTGCAGCGCTCTCTGTAGGTACACAGACGTACAGGTGGATATGGCCCTGAATAAGGGCGACAACGCGTCTGTAGCAGAGCTGAGCGCACTACTAGGGATTGTAGACGCGGTAAATGCATGGCGTGCGGTTGTACAGGTAGAGGCGCGACTAGGAAAGCGTCGTAATAAGAGCGCGAACACACATGCACACAACACCCCTGAGAGCCCCTGTGGACCTACGTAGAGATAGTGGGTAGACGTGGGTATAGGGAGAGGGGAGAGCGTGGCTGTGTGTGGCTTACGGGAGGGCATTAAGACGCCTTTCTGGCAAAAGGTATGGGGGGCTATACCCGGTACCCCCTCTCTTGACCGGTGCGTATAGCGTTCGGCCGATCGCGAGGCAGTTAAAGGGTAGTTGAAGTTAACTAAAAGTAGTTGGGAGATGTGAAATGAGTGATTCAGGTACCGGCTCAGACGTGGATATCTACGTACCACCCGCGCCAGACGGTCTCAATGACGATGCAGTGGCTTTCTGGGAGCATGTTCACGGGGCCACGCCTATCAGTGATTATGAGAGGACGATTCTTGCAAAGCTATGTCGTGCCCTCACTCGGGTTGATGAGCTAGAAGACGCCTTGAAGCGTGATGGTGACTTCCTGATTCCAGGTTCGCATGGAAGTACGGTCATCAATCCCCTGTTGCCTGAGATGCGACAGCAACTGACCACGATCAACACGCTATACAGGACTTTGAAGCTCCATGATGTGATCGGAGAGCTTCCTAACGCCAAGAACGAGCCTGCGGTAGACCCCAACGTGGTTGATCTGATTGCCCGTGCCAAGAACAAGAGGGCGAGTGGTTCCTGATGCCACGCGAAAAGGGACGTCCTGGCCATGCGACGGTCAGAAACGACACAGACGTAGGAAAGAAGCACGCGAAGATCGCTGCACTTGTTCCGGTCGTGGATCACCTCAGGCTCAGGCTTGACTCCCAGCCCGATTACTCCGGCATGTCAGATCATCTAGACGATGCGGTAGACGACGTGGTGAATGACATCCTTGAATCACCCGTAGAAGACCCTGTCAGGATCTCACTTTTGTTCCGAGCTGTTCTAGAGTCGCCAGTAGAGATCAATGAGAACTCGATCCACTGGAATCCGCCGCCTGTTGTTGTGCTTGTGGTGAGGGAAGTTGAACTCAATCGTGGTTTCGTGGCCCTGGTTGATGATGAGGACTACGAACGAGTATGTGAGCACACTTGGGAAGCCTCGTTCACTAATCAGGTCTACGCGTTGAGGAAGTACAAGAATGATGACGGCAGAACGGCTCGTGAGTCTCTGCATGACTTCCTCATGAGCCCGCCTGACGGTTTCCGTGTGGAGCACGTAGACGGGGACAGGTTGAACTGTCAGCGTGAGAATCTGCGACTCGTGGAAGTCGAGCCCAAAACAAAGGACCCGGCTTAAGTAAGCCGGGTCTCCAGGGCGTATTTGATTCCTGCTGTCCATTAAGCGATTTGAGGCGTTGAACCCCTTCTCGGGTATGACCACCCTAGGCGGGCGTAAAAACGGCTCAGAGGCTCTCTGGGTAGGGCGTAATGGCCTGTCCTTAGTTGTCACACGATCCAGATACAGCAGCAAACGTCGTTTCCGCCTGTGTATGCCATTCAGGGGGTCTCTTCCTGGTTGTTTCGTGAGTCTTGCCGTTTGTTGTCGATTGCCTCAACCGTGGCGGCGATGACAGCGACCAGAACTAGTGCGACCAGACCACCTATCAGCGGTGTTGCCAATGAGAGGAGAAATTCGCCTATCGCTTTCGCTTCCATGCCCATACCCATAGCCGGTAATAGATGCGGGTCTCCTTGAAGTGAGACCACCAGACGTATCCGGTCACGAAGACAGCCGACGTGACCAGTACAGCCAAGAGGATATCCCCAGCCATCACAGATCCCCTATGGCGTTCATGTACTGCTGTGCCCTCTTTCGCAATCGAACGGCTACCTGCGGGTGCTTGGTCACCTTGGCGTTGGTCATGAGCCGATTGATCCTGAACCGCACTATTCGACGGATGGCCTCCTCGTCATCCCCGAAGGTTTCTCGAAGGTTCTGCATCGCATCCTCAACACCATCCATCGTGATCACCACCCCAGGCATTCCGACCCCTTACCGCTATAACTCGACTGGGTGAGCAGTCCCCGCCGCTGATCGAGGGTGGTTCAACGACGGGAACCGCTCTGGTCCCATTCCAACCCATGGCAGGCTCATATATGCTGCTCAGAGCGTCTACAGCCGTCTACAAATCGAGGGGTGGCCTGTGAACGGGGCAGATCTACGAACCGCACGCGTGGCGGCTGGTGTCAGCCTGAGTGAGATGTCTCGGCGAACCCACTTCAGTAAGGCGTACCTAGGCCACCTGGAAACCGGAAAACGGTCGATCGGTCCCGAACACATACGGGCCTACGAACAAGCCCTGAACGTCTCCCTGAGCCACGAACGGCACTCGGTGGGGGTGACTGACGTCGAGCTGCTCTCACAGGCGGTAAACGTGGTTACAGCCCTTGGGTTGAGGCATGGCGGCATGGCTATCGCAGACATGGCTAGGTCTCACTGGGGCTGGACTGAGGGGCTTCTCAACCAGTCGATGCCTGACAACGTCCGAAAGGGACTGTCATGGCAGGCCGCACGTCTGGCTAACCGTCTGGGGTGGTCCTTGTCAGAGGCCGGACGCAAGACCCAAGCAACCACGGCCTACACCACGGCACTTGACCTGTCGAAGCACGACCACGGGCTACACGCAGCGGTGAGCGTCGATCTTGCCAAGCACAAGGTTGGTATGGGCCACCCTCAGGAAGCCCTTACGTTGCTGGATTCCTTGTCTCCCAAGGAACCCGTTCATCAGTTCACCGCCAACGGCGTTGCTTCTCTGGCAGCAGCCACGCTAGGGGACTGGCAAGGAACCGTGAGGTATGTAGGGCTTGCCGACGAGGCATGGTCCAGGGTCGAGCTGAGCAACCTTCCTGAGGTCAACAGGCCGTACGTCTCGGGTCATGAGGCGCACGCTCACAGGGATGCAGGCAGGGCGTTTCATGTGCTGGCACTCAAGGGTGAGAAGAGGGCTGTTCCCCTTGCGGGGCAACGACTTGAGCTAGCCGTCTCCATGTTCGGTCCGGACCGGGCGAAC
Organism: Lentzea atacamensis; assembly: GCF_003269295.1. Taxonomy (GTDB): domain Bacteria; phylum Actinomycetota; class Actinomycetes; order Mycobacteriales; family Pseudonocardiaceae; genus Lentzea; species Lentzea atacamensis. The sequence continues at coordinate 179,272 of NZ_QLTT01000004.1, forward strand.
GCCGTTTCCCAGTGCCGTAAGCGTTTGGACTCTCTGGCCACCCTCTGATCTTGCCCCGTTTGGCCCCTCACAGGATTGTGTACGGCCCTTAGGGTCTTCTGTGCCCCCGTAGCCCAACCGGCAGAGGCAGACCCCTTAAAAGGGTTGTGTTGTGGGTTCGACTCCCATCGGGGGCACTACATGTTTTGCCTGGTCAAAGCACCTGTGTGGACTGCTGGACAAGCCTTGTAGGATGGGCCCACTTGAAGAGGTCCATGTTCGCGTGCAGGCACCCCGGCTGCTCGTTCGCGACCTGGTCTTCACGCGTGGGCTGGAGGGCGTTGCGAGGCCGCGCGGGCTGCGTGAAGAATCGGAACGCGTCGAAGTGCCCGCACTGGATCCGGCTGGCCTCCACCACCCGATCGGTCCCATCGCTGCCGAGCCGCAGCGGCCACGCGTTGTGCCTGATCTCCTCGGGTTCCTGCCGGTAGACCATGGCCCACTCGTGCAGCCCGAAACACCCGAGCCGCGGCGGCCGGCTGAGCGTCGCCGTGAGCAGCTGCCGCACGAAATCGACAGTCTTCGCGCGCTGCCCCAGGAAGCTCTCGACGTCGAGCACGACACCGTCCGGCGTGGCCTTGTAGTGCGGAAACTCCAGGTACTCCGCCGCGTCCTCGAGGACGACACCCGGCCCCGGATGCCACCGTTCAAGCCGCACGGGCCGATGGCTGTAGTACGTGAAGAGGAAGTCCATCACCGGGTGCTTCTCCTTGCGAAGCTTCCGTTCCTGATGCGGACCCGTGAACCGCCTCATGCGTGCGACGTGCGCCTCGCGCAATTCGTGCCATTCGGCTCGGGTCAGGACCTCCACGAGCGATTACCGTACGCGCATGGTCCAGAGCAAAGCCTCGACGGTCGCCGAGTACCTCGCCGAACTGCCTGATGAGAGGCGTGCCGAGGTCAGCGCTGTGCGCGACGTCATTCTCGCCAGCCTGCCCGACGGCTACGTCGAGGGCGTGATGTGGGGAATGATCACGTGGTTCGTGCCGCTGGAGGTCAGCGGCCCGACCTACAACAAACAGCCCCTCTCCTATGTGGCCCTGGCCGCCCAGAAGAACTACTACTCTGTCTACCTCACCACGGTGATGGGCCCAGGCGAGGAGTCGTTCCGCGAGCGCTACGAGGCCACCGGCAAGAAGCTGGACATGGGCAAGTCCTGCATCCGCTTCAAACGCGCCTCGGACCTGGCCCTCGACGTCATCGGCGAGGAGATCGCGCGCCTGAGCGTCGACGACTTCCTCGGCTGGCACGACGCGGCTAGAGCGGCGGGATCAGCCCGTTGAACGTCCGCGCGCCGTTGCAGTGCGGGCACTCCCGCCCGTTGTCGACGGTCCGCGGCGCGCCTCCGATGAGCGCGAGCGTGGGTGCCGCGATGTAGCTGGCTCCTCCGCACAGGTGGCACACCGTGCGCGGCTCCGGCGTGACGGCGAAGAGGTCGTCGGCGTCTTCCTCGTCCTCGAAGTCGTCGTCCTCGGCGAACTCGTCCTCGTCGTCCTCACTCATGGTGCACAACCTAGTGGGTGGGCCTGGCCGCACGCGCGCGCTCCACCCACGCGGGGTTGAGCGTGCCCAGCAGCTCCTCCTGCCGCCGGAACGCGGTGAACCGCTGCTCCTCGTCCTCCACCGGATGCTCCACGGCGTACCCGTACGCCATGTTCCAGGTGACCTCGTACATCGCCCAGTACAGGATCTCGTCGAGCTCCGTCGTCTCCTTGGTGAACAGCCGCTTCCCCCGCTCGTACGCCGTGAGCCGGTACACCGGCCCCTCCGCGACCTCGATGAACGGGTGGCCCCCGTCGAAGTTCTCGAACCCGACGACCCACCTGGCACCGATCTGCCGCCGCATGGCTTCGAGCCGCGCGGCGAGCTCGTCCTTCACGACGCCGCCGGAATCGGTGCGGGGGTCAGCGACTCCGGCGTCGCCTCCTCGCCGCACGACGCGCACACGACGCGCGGCTGGAGCACGTGGCCGCACGAGTGCTCCCACACGAGGGGGAGCGGGCCCTCGGTCACGTAGGCGTCGCCCCACTCCTTGAGCAGCAGCATCACGTTGTGCAGCGCGCGCCCCGCCTCGGTCAGGTGGTACTCGTGGCGCGGCGGGTGGTCGGAGTACGGGCGCTTCTCCAGCACGCCGGCGGCGACCAGCTTCTTCAGGCGCGCGGCGAGCACGTCGCGGGAGGCGCCGGTGTTCGCCGCGATCTGGTCGAACCGGGTGTTGCCGAAGAAGACCTCGCGCAACGCGAGCAGCGACCAGCGTTCGCCCACGACCTCCAGTGCGTTCGCCATCGAGCAGGTTCGAGGTGCCATGTGACCATCCTAGCAGTGGGTTGGCAAATCAAACTGACACCCGCTACGGTGAGTTGGAAATTCAAACTCAGGAGGTAGTGATGGACTTCAACGGTGCTGTGGTGCTGGTGACCGGTGCCAACCGCGGGCTCGGCCGTGCGTTCGCCCGAGAGCTCGCGAAACAGGGGGCGAAGGTCTACGCCGGCGCGCGCAACCCGGCGTCCGTTGTGGACGACGGCGTGATCCCGGTCCAGCTCGACGTGACCGACGACGCGTCCGTCGCGGCCGCGGCCAAGGAGCTCGGCGACGTCTCGATCGTCATCAACAACGCGGGCGTGGCCATCGGTGGCGAGGACGTCGACAGCATCAGGACGGAGTTCGACGTCAACTTCTACGGCCTCGTCCGCACGACTGACCAGTTCGCGCCCATTCTGAAAGCCAATGGTGGCGGCGTCCTCGTCAACGTCCTGAGCGTCCTGTCCTTCATCGGCTGGCCGGGCGCGCGCGGTTACGCGGCGTCCAAGGCGGCGGGGTGGTCGCTGACGCAGTCGACGCGGGAAGCGTTGCGGGAACAGGGAACTCGCGTCATCGCCGTGCACGCCGGGTTCATCGACACGGACATGGCGTCGGGCGTCGACGCACCCAAGATCGCGCCGGAGGACGTCGTTTCCCAGGTGCTGCAAGCGATTCGGAACGGTGATGACGAGGTGCTCGCCGACGACCTCACTCGTTCGGTGAAGGCCGCACTGGCCTCTTGAGACACTCGGCGCGGCACACGTGAGCATCGTTCGGAACTAGGTGTTCCCCCTGAACGTCCGGCGTAGGTTTCGCCGCATTTGTCGGACGTGCCAAGGGGAACAGCGATGCTCAACAGACGAGGTGTGCTCGCGGCGGGAGGACTTGTGGCAGGCGTGTTCGGTGTGCCGCAACTGCTCGCGCCGGCCGGGGGTCATGAAGCCTCGGCGCACGGCGAGTTCCAGGAGTCGAAGAACTTCACCGGTACGAAACCGGAACCAGTGCCGTGGACACGCGCGATGCCGGTACCGCCCGTGCTCAGACCACTGGTGTCCACACCGAAGCAGGAGATCTACCAGCTCTCGATCGAACGCACGACCGCCGAGATCCTGCCCGGCCTGCAGTCGCCGGTCATGGGCTTCGGCGGTCAGTTCGTCTCGGTGAACCCGAGCCGCCGCGCCACGCCACCGCTCGCGATGTTGGCTTCGTCGTGCCAGATCTGAACTCTGCGCACACCGCCGAGCCCGAACGCGAACTCGACGAGCTCGGCGACCGCGCGGGTGGTGTGGCCGCGCCCGGTGTGGGCGGGATGCAGCCAGGAGCCGATCTCCACCACGTCACCCGCCCGGTCCGCACCGGCCACACCCACGACGGCGCCGTCGACCGTGATCGCGTGGTTGAACAACGTCCCGTTCTCCCAGCCGACCTTCGACGCGGCGGGAAAGCCGGCGACGGACGAAGCGTCGTAGTCATCGGACACCCATGACACCCACGGCCGCAGATGCGCGAGCGACTCCGTCACGACCCGCGGCAACTCCGCCGCGTCAGCGTCATTCACCCTGCGAAGCCGCATCCCCATACTTCACTCTGTAGCGGTGTTCGCGAGCAGCGCACCGTAGTAGTCCGCGCTGGCCTGCGACGTCCGCATCCCGGCCACCTCGACGTCCCCGGAGCTGAACCACTTGAACAGGTGCTCGAACCCGGAGAAGTCCGGCCCCGAGACGTACCCGTCGATCGACGTGCTGGCCCCCGTGTAAACCCTGCTCATCGCCCTGCCTCCCGTGTGGCTCACCGCCGGCTCATCCCCACGTCGAACACGGCAGGCGACTTTCGACACGCGTTGCGATAAACGTGCCACGCGATCACCAGATCCTGCATCGGCAACCCGGCCGGGCTGTACACCGTGACCTGATCCGGACTGCTCCGCCCAGCGTGCTCCCCGCGCAACACCGCCCCGATCGTCGTGTCCGCGGCAACGTGCGCCAGCCCGGCATCATCCACCACGACCAGCGCGCCAGCCAGCAACTCCGGCGCCAGCTCGGCCTTGCCCGGCTCATCCGCCCCGAGGCTGGTGACGTGGGTGCCCGGCGGAACCCGGTGCAACACCGGCTCCCGCGACCACGTCGCCATCAACACGATCTCCCCGACGCCTCCCGACGCGTCGCCCGCCACTGCCGTGATGCCGAGCCTCTCCGCCCACGCCACGAACTCCGCCTCCGCCGCGGGGTTCGTGTCCCGCACCTCCACCGAGTCGATCGGCCGGAGTGCGGCCAGCGCCTCCAGCTGCGCGCGGCCCTGGGTTCCGGCGCCGATCACCGTCACGGTGCGGGCGTCGGGGCACGCGAGCAGGTGGGCTCCCAGCGCGCCGCCGAGCCCGGTGCGCAGCGCTGTCGGGCCGGCGCTGTCGATCAGGGCCAGCAGGTCGCCGGTCTCCAGGTCGTGCAGGCAGATCACGCCGGTGATGGCGGGGGAGCGGTTCGGGTTCTTGGCGTGCACCTTCACCGTGTAGGCGGGGATGCCCGGCGCCAGCCCCGGCACCAGGATCATGGCCGTGACGTCCGGCGTCACCGGCACCCGCACCCGTTGCCCTGGACCCGCCGCGCCCGCCTGGCCCGTTGCACCCGCCGGGCCTGCCGCGCCCGCCGGGCCTGCCGCGCCCGCCCGCAGCGCCTCCGTCAGCTCCACCGCCAGCCGCGGCAGGTCCACCTCGACGTCCCCGGCCCCCAGCACCACCGCCATACCCACACCCTCCCGGAGTCGCTCCCCGCCACGCGTTCCTCGTATAGCGAGAGAAACGAAACAGCGTTTCGATGACACCCCGATCAGGTGAAGCTAGACCCAGCGGACGTGCGTCCCGTCCCGGACGGTGCCGACGTACTCCTCCAGCAGGTCCTCCAACGCCACGACACCGCGCACCGCACCGTCGGCATCCACCACGCGCGCGAGGTGCGACTGCGCACGGCGCAACGCGGCCAGCGCCTCGTCCAGACGAGCGTCCACGGGCACCTCGGGCAGGCCGCGCACCCGAGCGCGCGGCACCGGAGTCGCCGCGCCCTCCAGGTCCAGCACGTCCTTGACGTGCAGATACCCGATCAAGCCGGTGTCCGACAGCACCGGGAACCGCGAGAACCCGGTGGCCGCCACCGCGGCCTCGATCTCACCGACCGTCGGTGAAGCCGACACCGTCGTCAGCCGCTCCAGCGGCACCAGCACGTCGGCCACCGTGCGCTCGGCCGAGGACAGCGTCTGCGCCAGCCGCCGGTGCTCGGAGTCCTCCAGCAACCCCTCCGACCGCGACTGCCCGATCAGCAGCGCCAGCTCGTCCGGCGTGTAGGCCGACTCCAGCTCGTCGACGGGCTCGACGCCGAAGCGGCGCAGCACCCACCGCCCGACAGCGGTGAACAGCGCCAGCGCTGGCGCGATCATCCGCGAGAAGCCGTAGTGCACCGGAACCAGCCACACCGCCGCCCGCTCCGGGCCGGCGATCGCCAGGTTCTTCGGCACCATCTCGCCGAGAATCGTGTGCAGCGCGACGACGATGACCAGCGCCACCGCGAACGCCACACCGTGCACCACGGCCAACGGCAGTCCAATGGCGCTGAGGGGACCCTCAAGCACAGAAGCCAGCGCGGGCTCGGCGATCGCACCCAGCCCCAGAGAACACAACGTGATGCCCAGCTGCGCGCCCGCGATCAGCAACGGCAGTTGCTGCGAAGCCTTGATCGCGGTACGGGCGCGTGAAGAACCCTTGTCCGCCAACGCTTCCAACCGGTCCCGCCGCGCGGTGATCACCGCGAACTCGGCGCCGACGAAGAAGGCGTTGCCCGCCAGCAACAACACGACGATGAAGAAGTTCACGACGACACCACCCGCAGCTCGGCCACGCGATGGCGGTCCATCCGCATGACGGTCACCCGCCATCCGTCGACCCGGATCTCGTCGCCGACATCCGGAATGCGCCCGAGCCGGGCCAGCACGAGCCCGGCCAGCGTCTCGTAGTCACCGACCGGCATGCGGAACCCGGTCGCCTCGGCCACCTCGTCATCCCGCAGCAGCCCGGACACGAGCCAGCTGCCCTTGCCCAGCGACCGCACCGGCGCGGCCTCGCCGCGGTCGTGCTCGTCGCGCACGTCGCCGACGATCTCCTCGACCACGTCCTCCAGCGTCACCATGCCCGCCGTGCCGCCGTACTCGTCCACGACCAGCGCCGTCTGCAGGCCCGAAGCCCGCAGCCGGTCCAGCAGCGCGTCGCCCTCCAGCGTCTCCGGCACCGAGGTGACCGGCCGCGTCAGAGCGGAGAGAGGAGTCGTCCCGCGCAGAGCGGCGGGCACGGCGAATGCCTGCTTCACGTGCACCATGCCGCGCACTTCGTCCAGCGACCCGTCGTGCACCGGAAATCGCGAGAACCCGGTCTCGCGCGCCTTCAGCACGAGATCCGCAACGGTCGCGTCGGCCCGCAAAGCCTCCACTCGCACGCGCGGCGTCATGAGCTCATCCGCGGTCCGGTCACCGAACCGCAGCGACCGGTCCAGCAGCACCGCGGTGCCCTGGTCCAGCGTCCCGTGCTCGGCAGACGTGCGGACGAGAGCGCCCAGCTCCTCGGGTGAACGAGCCGACGCGAGCTCCTCGACCGGCTCGACGCCGAAGCGGCGGACCAGCCAGTTCGCCGAGTTGTTCATCCAGTTGATCAGCCACCGGAACACTGTGGAGAACCCCGCCTGGATCCCCACGACCAGGCGCGCGGTCTGCAGCGGCCGGGCGATCGCGAGGTTCTTCGGGACCAGCTCGCCGAACACCATCGACAACGCCGTGGCGATCGCGAGCGCCAGAGCCAGCGACAGACCGCCGGCCACCGCCACCGGCACGCCGAGCGCGGTCAGGCCGGGCTCGATCAGGGACGCGATCGCGGGCTCCGCGATGTACCCGGTGATCAGCGTGGTCAGCGTGATCGCGAGTTGCGCGCCGGAGAGCTGGAAGGACAACGTCCGATGCGCGCGGTCGATGGTCCGCGCCTTCGCGTCACCGACCTCGGCGACGTGCCGCTCGACGGTGCTGCGTTCCAGAGCGGTCAGCGAGAACTCCGCCGCCACCGCGATGAAGGTGCCCGCGGTCAGCGCCACGACGGCGACCAGACCGAGCACGCTCAACAGGGCTCCGGTCACCTACGCGCTCCAACGGAACAAGGGACCGGGTTGGTATGCCAGCCGGGGCCAGACCCCATGGGGACGGCTCAACTCCTCATGACTAAGTACGTGAACAGCCAGACGAGTCTAATTGTGGGCAGTGGACGCCCTGAGCACCACCTCGCCCGCCACACGGACGGTGCGTGCCTCGTCACCGCCCGGATCCAGCACGAGACCTGCGGCGATCTCGCCCATCTCCTCCAGCGGCAGCCGCACCGTCGACAGCGCGGGCACCGTGTCGCGCAGCGTCGGGATGTCGTCGAACCCGGCGATCGACATGTCCTCCGGCACCCGCACGCCACGCTCGCGCAACGCGGCCATCGCACCCATCGCCATCACGTCGGTCACGGCGAACACGCAGGTGGCGCGCGACTTCGACGCCAGCAGCTCCAGCGCGGCCTCGTATCCGCCGTCGCGCGTGAACGCGCCGTTGATCACCAACGGCGGCGCGGCGCCGGCGTCCGCGAGCCCCGCCTTGAACCCGGCGAGCCGATCACGTGCCACGAACAGTTCGGAGGGGCCGGCCAGCACGGCGAACCTCTTGTGACCGAGCTCGGTCAGCGCACGGGCCAGCGCCCGGCCGCCCGCGCGGTTGCCGGGGACGACCGTGTCGGTGCCGAGCTTCGCCTGCGACACGCACGCGACACGCCCGCCCTGCTCGGTGAACGCGTCGATCTCCGCCGCCAGCCGCGCCTGCGCCGTGCGGTCGGTCGTCCGCGAACCGGCCAGAACGATCGCCCGCGCCCGGTGCGCCCGCAGTGTGGAGACCAGCTCCACCTCGCGTTCGGGCCGCCGCCCGGTCGTGCCCAGCACGACGACGAGTCCTGCCTCCTCGGCCACGCGGGTCACGCCCGCCGCGATGCAGGAGAAGTACGGGTCGGTGATGTCGTGGACGACCAGGCCGACGAGGGAGCTGGAGTTGCGGGCCAGCGCCTGCGCGGACGCGTTCGGCACGTAGCCGAGCTGCTCCGCCGTGCGCAGGACGCGGTCGCTCAGCTCCTCGCTCACCTGCCGCGTGCTGCCGTTGAGCACGCGCGAGGCCGTCGCCAGCGACACCCCAGCCTGCTTGGCCACCTCGGCAAGCGTCACCTGTCGGGCGGACACGACCACCTCCGTCAACGTGCATGTGAGCGCTGAGACTAACTCGCGCGGAGGTTGACGGCCGTCAAGTGCCACGATTAGCGTGGCGGGAAAGCGCTTTCCAGCGCTGCTACCAGGGAGGTGTGATGGCGGTTCGGACCATCGGAGTGGCGGTCAACGGCGTCACCGGGCGGATGGGATATCGCCAGCACCTGGTCCGGTCCCTCCTCCCGCTGCGCGAAGAAGGCGTGCGGTTGCCGGACGGGACCGTGATCAAGGTCGAACCCGTGCTCGTCGGGCGCAACGCCGACAAGCTCAAGGAGATCGCGGAACGGCACGACCTCGCGCGCTGGACCACCGACCTCGACGGGGCGCTCGCGGACCCGGACGTCGAGATCTACTTCGACTCGCAGGTCACGTCCAGGCACGTCGAGTCGATCACCAAGGCCATCGAGGCCGGCAAGCACGTCTACACCGAGAAGCCGGTCAGCGAGACGGTCGAGGAAGCGCTCGGGCTGGCCGCGCTCGCCGACGCCAAGGGCGTGAAGCACGGCGTCGTGGCGGACAAGCTCTACCTGCCCGGCATCCGCAAGCTCAAGCGGCTGATCGACGGCGGCTTCTTCGGCCGGATCCTCAGCGTGCGCGGCGAGTTCGGCTACTGGGTCTTCGAGGGCGACTGGCAGCCCGCGCAGCGCCCGAGCTGGAACTACCGGGCGGAGGACGGCGGCGGCATCGTCGCCGACATGTTCTGCCACTGGAGCTACCTGCTCCACGACCTCTTCGGCCGCGTCGAGGCGGTCACGGCGAAGGCCGTCACCCACATCCCGAGGCGCTGGGACGAGCAGAACAACGCCTACGACGCGACCGCCGACGACGCCGCGTACGGCATCTTCGAGATCGAGAACGGCGTCATCGCCCAGATCAACTCGTCCTGGTGCGTGCGCGTGCGCCGCGACGAGCTCGTCGAGTTCCAAGTGGACGGCACCGAGGGGAGTGCGGTCGCGGGGCTGCGCGAGTGCTTCGTGCAGTCCCGCGCCGTCACGCCGAAGCCGGTGTGGAACCCGGATCTGCCGGTCACGCACCCGTTCCGCGACCAGTGGCAGCAGGTGCCGGACAACGAGGACTTCGACAACGGCTTCAAGGTGCAGTGGGCGGAGTTCCTGCGGCACGTCTACCAGGGCACGCCGTTCCCGCACGACTTCCGCGCGGGCGCACGGGGTGTCGCGCTGGCCGCCGCCGGTCTGCAGTCCTCTTCGGAGGGTCGCCGCGTGGAGATCCGCAATGTCTAGCCAAGATCAACATGTCCGGACTGTGTTCGCCGCGGCACACGTCGTGGCGAAGGACGAGCGCACGGTCGACTGGGACGCGACGCTGAAGTTCCGGCACCACCTCTGGTCGCACGGCCTGGGAGTCGCGGAGGCGATGGACACCGCGCAGCGCGGCATGGGCCTCGACTGGCCGACCGCCGCCGAGCTGATCCGCCGCAGCGCCGCGGAGAAGGCCGGGCGGATCTGCGCGGGCGTCGCGACCGACCACCTCACCGGTGAGCCCGGCCTGGACGACGTGCTGAAGGCCTACCTGGAGCAGCTCGACGTCGTGCAGGAGGCGGGCGCGCAGCCCGTGCTGATGTGTTCCCGGCAGCTCGCGGCGTGCGCGAAGGGCCCGGAGGACTACGAGAAGGTCTACGGCACGCTGCTCGACAACGTCAGTGAGCCGGTCATCCTGCACTGGCTCGGCACGGCGTTCGACCCGGCGCTGGAAGGCTACTGGGGCTCGGCCGAGGTCGACAGGGCCACCGACAACTTCCTGTCGATCATCGCGGCACGCCCGGACAAGGTCGACGGCGTGAAGGTGTCGCTGCTCGACGCGGGCCACGAGATCGGCCTGCGCCGCCGGCTCCCGGCCGGGGTCCGCTGCTACACCGGTGACGACTTCAACTACCCGGACCTGATCGCGGGCGACGAGCACGGCCACAGCGACGCGCTGCTCGGCATCTTCGACCCGATCGCCCCGGTGGCGGCGAAAGCTCTCGCGAAACTCGCCGAGGGTGACACCGCGGAGTTCCACCGAATCATGGCGCCGACGGTTCCGTTGTCGCGCCATCTGTTCAGCACGCCGACCTACTACTACAAAACCGGCGTGGTGTTCCTGGCGTGGCTGGCCGGGCACCAGGAACGATTCCTGTTGCTCGACGGCCTGGAATCCGCGCGCAGCGTCGAGCACCTCGCCGAGGCGAAGCGGCTCGCCGAGATCGCCGGTGTCATCGACCCCGATTTCGCTGAAGGGCGGTGGCAGCAGTGGCTCGCCTCTCGTTGAACCAGGCGACGATCAAGCGCGCGACGGTCGCCGAAGCCGTCGAAGGCTGCGTGCGGCACGGCATCGAGGCGATCGGGCTGTGGCGGGAACCGGTCGCGGACCACGGCCTGGAACGCACCGCGAAACTCGTCGCGGACGCGGGCCTGCGGGTGTCGTCGTTGTGCCGCGGCGGGTTTCTGACCGCGGTCGACAACCGCGCCGCGATGGACGACAACCGGCGAGCGATCGAAGAAGCGGCGACGCTGCGCACCGACACGCTGGTCATGGTCGTCGGCGGTGTCGCGGGCGACAAGGACCTGATCGGCGCACGTCAACGCGTCGCGCACGCGATCGCGGAGCTGTCCGTTGAGGCGAAGTCGGCGGGCGTGACGCTGGCGCTGGAGCCGATGCACCCGGTGTTCTGCGCGGATCGTGGCGTGCTGTCGACGCTGGCGCAGGCGCTGGACATCGCCGAGAAGCACGAGTCGGTCGGCGTCGTCGTGGACGCGCTGCACGTGTGGTGGGACCCGGACCTCGACGCGCAGATCGTGCGCGCGGGGGAGCGCATCGCGTCGTACCAGGTGTGCGACTGGCTCACGCCGGTGCCGGCGGACGTGCTGCTGGGCCGCGGTTATCCGGGCGATGGCGACATCGACCTGGACCGTCTGACCAGGCACGTCGCCGCGACGGGATATTCGAGGGACGTCGAGGTGGAGATCTTCAACGCCGACATCTGGGCGGCGGACTTCGACGAGGTGATCAAGGAGGTTTCACGCAGGTACCACTCCATTGTGGAACCGGCGCTGTAGAGAAACGCGGGGAAGCCGGTCGTCGACGGCGGCGACGACCGACCCCGGCGTTGGTATGTATATATCCGAAAACCAGAGGTCTTTGGTCCAGATTTCAGATAAATCTCAGCGATCAGCCGCCGTTGACGGACTTGTAAACCTTTGCACGGTGTTTCGGCTTCGTGGTCGTGATCTTGATGACGGCGTCGAACATCGACCGGCCGAGCTCGGCGCGAGCTGCGACAGCCGGGTGCGTGGTGCTGAAGTCGGCGTCGTTCTGGGCCTTGTCACCGGCGAACGTGCCGGACGCGAACATCGAGTAGATCAGGATTGCCCGATTGTCCTCGCTGAACATGATCCCGGCCTCGTTGCGCCCGTCCTCGAACCAGCCGGCCTTCGTGGCGACCCGCAGGCGTTCGTTGGTCGTCAGGTTCAGCCGTACGCCGTCGGTGAAGCTCGCCGTCGCCCGCAGGATGTTCAGCAGGTACGCCGTCGAGGTCGCGGACAGCAGCTGGCCGTCGACCAGCTTCTGCAGCAACGTGTGCGTCTCGCGCGCCGTCGTGGTGCCGAGGAAGAACCGGTTCGGGTTGGCGACCGGCACGACCTGCGTGTGCACGAAGCCCTTGTCCCGCAGGATCTGGTTCAGCTCCAGCGCCGGCACGACCAGGCCGCACAGCCGGACCGCGGTGTTGTCGGAGACGGTGAGCAGGTTCGCGAGAGCGTGGCCGATGGTGACCTCGCTCGGGTACGCGCCGTCGAGCGCGAAGATGCCGTCGGTGTCCTGGATGACGATGCCGGCGGACACCGTGACCTTCTGGTCGAGCTTGATCAGCCCGCGGTCCACCTTGTCGAGGACGGCGACGGCGACCGCCACCTTGTTGACGCTGTAGGCCTCGACGACCTTGTCCGCGTTCTCGTCGACCGCGGACTTCGTGGTGCCGTCGAGGTCGGCGATCGTGATCAGCGACGACCACTCACCCCGCGCCTTGCGGGTCTGCCGCCGGTAGACCTGCGCCACGCGCCTGCGTGACCTGTCTGCGGTGGCCGGGGAACGTTCGATCTCGGCCTCCGCGTCATCCTGTGCCTGTGCTGCACCGTTGGAGCCGAGCACGGCCGTCGCGGCCGCGACGGTTCCCAGCCCGAACACGGACCTGCGGTTCAAATTCATGCGCGACATCAAAACAGGCGGCACTGACAGTTCCCTGACTAGGGTCTGGATCATGGAGAACGTCTTCGTGGTGACCGGCGCTTCCCGCGGCATCGGGGCGGCGACCGCCGCGCTGGCAGCCGACGCGGGGTATCGCGTGGTCAGGGCCTCGCGCTCGGCCGAAGAATCTGTCGGGGATCGCGGGTGGGACGCGAGATGCGACGTTTCCTCCTGGGATTCCGTGCAGGACCTCATGGCACGCGTCGAATCGAGGTGGGGCCGGATCGACGTGGTCTTCGCCAACGCCGGGGTTTCGGTGGACACCTCGTTCGTCTCCACCGCCGGAGCGAAGCCCTCCGAGTGGACGAACATGGTGGTCACGAACGTCTGCGGGCCCGCGTTCACGGCGCGTGCGGCGATGCCCGCGCTGATGCGTTCCGGCGGGCATCTGGTGCTGACGGGGTCCGCCGCCGGGCGCGGCGTGCGGCCGGGAAACCTGTACTCGGCCACCAAGTGGGCGGTCACGGGGCTGGCTCAGGCGATCCGCGCCGAGGCGGTGGGCACCGGGGTGCGCGTCACCGTCGTCCAGCCGGGACTCGTCGACACCGACGCCATCCCGCCGTCCAGGGCCGACGATCCGAAGCTGGCACCGGAAGACGTTGGCAGGGCGGTGCTCTACGCGGTGTCCCAGCCGTCCACTGTGGACGTGAACGAGATCCTGATCAGGCCCACCGGTCAGGCTGCCCATCGCTGAGGGGGATTTGATCTTGGAACGCGTTGTGCTCTTCGCCGTCGGCGGAGGCGGTGACCCCGAACGGCATCGCCCGCTGCTGGATCACTTCGAGGCCCACGGGCACCGGGTCATCGCGCCGGCGTTCGACCGGCTGCACCCGCAGCACGCCACCTGGGACGACTATCTCGCGCGTCCTGTTGGCCTGGTGGAAGCGCTGCGGGGCGTCGGCCCCGATGCCGAGGTGGCCGTGATCGGCCATTCGATCGGCGCCTGGGCTGCACTGTGCCTCGCCGGCGCCACACCGTGGGGCAGGGAGGGCAAGCCGCTCGACGTACCGAGGGACTCCCGCGTCAGCCGCCTCGTGCTGTACACGCCGGCCGCCGGCTGGTTCGCGGCTCCGGGCGCCCTCGACGAGGTGAGGACGCCGATGCTCGTCTACGTCGGCGAGCTCGACCCGGTCGTGCCGCCCTCGCAGGCCGAGGTCCTGAAGTCCGCACCGGCCGAGGTGGACCTGCGCGTCGTGCCGAAAGCGGGGCACTTCAGCTTCGTGCACGTGCCGCCGCCCGGCATGGACGAGGATCCGGCGTTCGACCGCGATCGGTTCCTCGACGGCATGGTCCACGAGACCTTCGAGTTCATCAGCTCTCGCTGAGCACCGCCGAACACCGCTGCAGGAGCGCGCGCAGCTGCGTGCGCTCCTCCTCGGTGAACGCGTCCGCCAGCTTCTGCTCCACCGCGACCGCGCCCTTGTCGGCCTCGCGGAACTTCGCGTAACCGGCCTCGGTCAGCCGGTTCTCCAGCACGTTGCGCTGCCACTGGTGCGGCGTGCGCTCCACGAGCCCCATGGCGACCAGATTCTGCAGGATCGTCGTCATCGTCTGCGGCGTGACCAGGCACAACCGCGCCAGCTCCGCCGCGGGCGCCCCAGGGTGGTCGCTCAACGCCAGCAGCGCCGAGTACTGCGGCACGGTCAGGCCCGCCGGCTTCACCGCCGCCGACTTCGCGGCCATCAGCTCGAGCTCGGCGCGCTTGATGTCACCGCCGATCCGATCACCGCTGCGCATCCGTTCATCGTAGGAGTGTGGTAAGAGTATTGATGGCTATCAGAACTCTGATATCTATCAGTGCTCTTACTGGAGGGAAGCAATGCGCGTCGCGCTTGCCGTCATGGCGGCGTTGTTGCTGGTCACGGGCTCAGCGGCAGCCACACCGAGGCACATCGAAGCCGTCGCCGAGTCGCTGCACCCCGAGGGCGTGCAGTGGGATCCGACCCGCGGCCAGTTCCTGGTCAGCTCACTGCGCCACGGCACGGTGTCGCTGGTCAGCACCACCGGCAGGGTCCGCACGCTGGTCAGCGGCACCAAGATGGTGTCGACGTTCGGCGTCCAGGTGGACCGCGGGCGGTTGCTCGTCGCGTTCGGCGACATCGGCTACGGCGAACGGCAGGACCCCGGCCAGTCCGGGCTCGGGATCTTCGACCTGCGCACCGGCCGCACGATCAGCCTGATCGACATCCCCAACGGCGCCAACGACGTGGCCGTCGACCCGTTCGGCAACGCCTACGTCACCGGCACACGGGGTGACACGATCTGGAAGGTCGACCGCGCGGGCACCGTCTCGGCGTTCGCGAAGGACCCGCGCCTGGGCGGAGCGTCGTTCGGCAACAACGGGATCGTCTGGGACCCCAGGGGATTCCTCATCACCGGCCACTACACCAACGGCACGCTGTTCAAGGTCACCCGCGGCCACGTCGAGGAACTGCCAGCGCCCAAGCTGCCCGGCGCGGACGGCCTCACGCTCACCCCGCAGGGCCTCGTGGTCGTCACGAACAAGCTGGCCGCGCCGGGCGAGAACGCCGTCACGGTGCTCGACACCCGCACGTGGCAGGTGAAGTCCCAGCGCGACTGGAAGACCGCGCCGACCACGGCGGCCCGCACGCCGCGCGGCACCTACGTGCTGAGCGGGTACATCGACGTGCTGGCCGGCGGGTCGACGACGGACGAGTTCAGGCTCGATCGATGAACTCGACCAGCAGCCGGTTGACCTCGTCCGGCCGCTCCAGGTAACCGATGTGCCCGCAGTCGGCGACCTCGGCGTAGCGGGCACCGGGGATCGCGTCCGCCACCTCGCGCGACAGGCGGGGTGGCAGGACGAGATCGTCGGCGAAACCGATCACCAGCGACCGCACCGAGATCCGCCGGTACGCGTCGAGGCGCGGCTCGAAGTCGGTCAGCGCCAGCTGCGCGCGGTGACCGGGGCCGAGCGACGAGCCGGCGAACTCGTACATCTGCAGCCAGTCGCGGGCGACGAGCGGGTCGCTCAGCGTCGAGGGGGAGAGGTTGCGGACCACCGCGGCCGCAGCGTAGAAGGACGCCGGCACTTCGAGGCCCTTGTCGTAGGAGTCCATCAGGCCGCGCGACCACGCCAGCTGCACCGGGTCGGACCGGGCGCAGGTCGCCATCATCACCGCGCTGCGCAGCAGGTCCGGGCGGGCCAGCGCCAGCTCCTGGGTGACGCGCGCGCCCAGCGACGTGCCGATCACGTGCGCCGGTCCGCCCAGGTGCTCGACCAGCGCGGCGGTGTCGGCGACCATGTCGTCCATCGTGAAGCCGTCCGCGCACTCCGACGACGGCTTGATGCCCCGGTTGTCGAAGTAGGCGACGCGATAGCCGGCCTTGACCAGTGCGGGCACCTGATGGGTGCGCCAGACGCGACCCGGACTGCCGGTGCCCATGACCAGCACCACCAGCTCACCGGAACCCTCGGTCTGAACGTTCAGGTCGATGCCGTTGAGCGAAACAAGCGCCATTCCCAAGATCCTAGAAGCCTAGAAGCGGCACAGGGGCCGGATCTCCGCGGCATGAGCGGGATACCGCGCGCACAGCTCGTCCGCATGGCCGAACGACACGACGTCGTCGGTGTACGGCGGCACCACCACCGTGCCGACCAGCGACCAGTCACCGGCGGGCGTGCTGCCCTGCCACACCCCCGCGGGCACGACCACCTGCGGGTGGGTGGCGGACAACTCCGGCCGCGTGACCGAACCGTCCGGGTGCAGCAGCAGCATCCGCAACGGCGACCCGGCGTGGAAGTGGTAGATCTCCAGGTGCTTCAGCACGTGCATGCCCGAGAAGTCCGGGAACCGCAGCAGGTACGCGATCGCGGACACCTCGTCGGACCGGTGCGTCTGCGCGAAGTAGCCGCCCTCGACGGGAAGCTCCTGCATGCCGAGGGAGGCGATCAGCTGCTCTGGGGTCACGTCATCTCCGGAAGCGGGGAACCGTGCACGACGACCATGCCCTTGCCGAGCCGCTTCGCGGTGTACATCGCGGCGTCCGCGGCACCGAGCACCTCGTCGGCCGTCACGGTCGGGTCGTACGAAAACCGTTGCGCCACACCGATGCTGGCGTGCACGTGATGAACTCGGCCGTGCACCTGGTGCGGATGCGCGAGAGCGTCCAGCAGGCGCGCGCCGATGTCGTCCGCGTCCCCGCCGTCGACCAGCACACCGAACTCGTCACCGCCCAGCCGCGCCACGGTGTCCTCCGGCCGGACGCTGTTCTCCAGCCGTGCCGCGACGTTGCGCAGCACGATGTCACCCTCGGCGTGCCCGTAATTGTCGTTGACCGCCTTGAACCCGTCCACGTCGATGAACAGCAGGATCAACGGCCGCGAGCGATCCCTCACCGCAAGCGCGCGCTCCAACCGGTCCCGGAACAGAGAACGGTTCGCCACACCCGTCAACGGGTCGTGCGTCGCCTCGTGCCGCAGCTGTTCGCGGGAGACGCGGAGCTGGTCCATCAGCCGGATGTTGTCCATCATCGTCAGCAGCTGCCGCACGATCACCAGGCACACCACCAGAATCCCGACGTAGATCTCCACCGGGTTGAGCCGGCCGCCGGTCGCGGTGTTCCAGCCGACGAACAGGCCCGTGATCGCGAGCGGCACGTACGGCACGAGCAGGTGCAGCAGGTCGGCCATGCGCATGCGGCCGGACGACGGTTCGAGGTTGCGCGCCGGGGCGAGCGCGCTGAGGAAGAAGAACGCCGGGCACAGCATGAAACCGATGTCCGCGCTCGCCGGGATCGCCGTGATCCCCTTGGAGATGTAGAACGCGAACACCCAGCCCGACGACGACTGCGCGACACCGGCCAGCGCCACGAACAGCATCGGCCACTGACGCACGGACTGATGCGTCCACGACATCACGACGATCGCCACGAGTAGCACGAGGTACGCGGCGGGATGCGCGACCACCGTGGCAAAACCGGGCCCCTCGGTCGCCCACGCTCGGGTCAGCGACTCGAGCGCCGACACCCACGTCAGCACGAACAGCGACCCGATCACGATCAGCCCGTCGAGCACCACGACCGTGCGGCTGCGGTAGTTCGGCAGCAGGTCGTCGGCGCGGCGCTGCTGCGCCCTGACGACCACGGCTGCCAGGCACAGCACCGGCACCAGCGTGAACCCGAGCGGCGCGATCGTCGTCGTCGGCAGTTGTACGCCCAGGATCTGCTGACCCCAGATCCACGCGGACAGCGCGACGGTCAGGCTCGTCATCGCCGCGGTCATCCAGCCGTCGCGCCGACGCGCGTAGGCGAGCAGTGCCGCCACGGCGAACAACAGCTGCACGACCTTGTCGATCGCGAGGCCGACCTCACGCGGGGCGGCCAGCGCGGTGAGGATGGTGACCGCCATGAAGGTGCCGACGCACCCCACAACGAGCCAGAACCTCTTCACCGCTACTCCCGTGATCGAAACCCGACCACCGTAGTGACGCCGGTGTGGACTTGTCGAACCGTGTCGGTGCAAGTCCCTCTTCGGCGCACCGGATATGGTTCGAACGGTTGTTCGTTCCGGTTGCGGGGAGTTGGGCTGTCGTGCGCGTGTTCGGGGTCGACCCCGGTCTGACCAGGTGCGGCTTCGGCGTGGTCGACGGCGGACCCGGCCGGACCGTGCGCATGGTCGCGGTCGACGTCCTGCGCACACGCGTGGACGCCCCGTTGTCCGTGCGGTTGCACGAGCTGTACGTGGGTGTCTGCGAGTGGCTGGACCGCTACGAGCCGCAAATCGTGGCCATCGAACGGGTCTTCGCGCAGCACAACGTCCGCACCGCGATGGGGGTCGCGCAGGCTTCGGGCGTGGTGGCTCTGGCTGCGGCGCAACGGAACCTGCCGGTCGAGTTCCACACGCCGTCCGAGGTGAAGGCCGCCGTCACGGGATCGGGGCGCGCGGACAAGGCGCAGGTGACGGCGATGGTGACGAAGCTGCTGGGGCTGAAGGTGGCGCCCAAGCCGGCGGACGCGGCGGACGCCCTCGCCCTGGCCATCTGCCACCACTGGCGCGCGCCGATGCGCAACCGCATGGAGGAGGCGCAGGCACGCGCTGCCGAACTCGCCCGTGTGCACAAGGCCAAGCTGGCCGAAGCCGCCAAGCGAACTGTCTAAGGTCCAGCTCGTGAAGTCCGGAGGAACCAGGTGATCTCGTCACTGCGCGGCCAGGTGCAGCACGTCGGCCTCGACCACGCCGTCGTCGAGGTGGGCGGCGTCGGGTTCGCCGTCCAGATGACCCCGACCACGCTCGCCACCCTGCGCCGCGGCGAGGAGGCGAGCCTCGCCACCACCCTCGTCGTCCGCGAGGACAGCCTCACCCTGTTCGGGTTCGCCGACGCCGAGGCCCGCGAGCTGTTCGGCCTGCTCCAGACCGTCAGCGGCATCGGCCCGCGCATCGCGCTGGCGACCCTCGCCGTGCTGGAACCGGACAAGCTCCGCCACGCGCTGGCCGAAGGCAACATCACCGTGCTGACCCAGGTCCCCGGCATCGGCAAGAAGGGCGCGGAACGCCTCATCATCGAGCTCCGCGACAAGGTCGGCGCCCTCCCGGCGCCCACCCGGCCCGCGCACAGCCAGACCCGCGACCACGTCGTCGAGGCGCTGCTCGGCCTCGGCTTCCCCGCCAAGGCCGCGGAAGCCACGGTCGACAACGTCCTCGCCGAGAACCCGGACCAGTCCACCCCCGCCGTCCTGCGCCGCGCCCTCGCGACCCTGGGGCGCAAGTGACCGAGGACGAGCTCAGCCCCTTCGCCGCGCCGGCCGAGCGCGACGTCGAAACCACCCTCCGCCCCCGCGACCTGGACGAGTTCGTCGGCCAGCAGCGGGTGCGCGAACAGCTCGAACTCGTCCTGCACGGCGCCATGCGCCGCGGCACCGCCCCGGACCACGTGCTGCTCAGCGGCCCTCCCGGCCTCGGCAAAACCAGCCTGGCCATGATCATCGCCAAGGAGCTGGGCAGCGCCATCCGCATCACCAGCGGCCCGGCGCTCGAACGCGCGGGCGACCTCGCGGCGATGCTGTCCAACCTGGTCGAGGGCGACGTCCTGTTCATCGACGAGATCCACCGCATGGCCAGGCCCGCGGAGGAGATGCTGTACCTCGCGATGGAGGACTTCCGCGTCGACGTCGTCGTCGGCAAGGGCCCAGGAGCGACCAGCATCCCGCTCGACATCGCCCCGTTCACGCTGGTGGGAGCCACGACCAGGTCCGGAGCGCTCACCGGCCCGCTGCGCGACCGGTTCGGCTTCACCGGCCACATGGAGTTCTACAGCGCCGACGAGCTCGACCTCATCGTGAAACGCAGCGCCAAGATCCTCGGCGTCGACCTCCACGACGACGGCGCCATCGAGATCGCGGGCCGTAGCCGCGGCACACCCCGCATCGCGAACAGGCTGCTGCGCCGAGTCCGCGACTTCGCCGAGGTCAGGGCCGACGGCAGGGTCACGGAGGACATCGCGCGGCAGGCCCTGGAGGTCTACGACGTCGACCAGCTCGGCCTCGACCGGCTCGACCGCGCGGTCCTGACGGCCCTGGTCAAGAGCTTCAACGGCGGCCCCGTCGGGGTGTCGACCCTCGCGGTCGCGGTCGGTGAGGAACCGACCACGGTGGAAGAGGTGTGCGAACCGTATTTGGTGCGGGCTGGCATGCTGGCCCGGACACCACGCGGCCGAGTGGCGACGCCCGCAGCGTGGCACCACCTGGGGCTGGAACCGCCCGCCGGAGATCAACTGTGGTGACCTGGCACAATCGGTGAAAGCACCTGGACATATCGGACGTGCGTCGAGGCATGTCCACTTGATCGGAGAATGATGGACCTTACGTCTTTGATGTTCCCGTTGCTGCTGGTGCTGCTGGCCGTGCCGCTGTTCCTCAGCGCGCGCAAGCAGAAGCGGGCGATGGCCGAGCAGCAGCAGCTGCAGAGCTCGCTCCAGCCGGGCGACAAGGTGATGACGACGTCTGGCCTGTACGGCACCGTCGCCGACGCGAGCCACGACACCACCATCGACATCGAGATCTCCGAGGGTGTCGTCACGCGCTGGCTGCGCGCCGCCATTCGCGAGAAGGTCGCCGACACGAACGAGGCGGTCGTCGAGGACAAGGCGGACGAAGACGAGGAGCCGGTGGCCACCGCACAGGTCGCCGAGCCTCTGGACCACAACGCCAAGAAGTAACCGCATACGCTGGCACTCCTGGAGTTGGCAACTGTGAAGACCGCCAACTCCAGGTAGTGACGCGCAGCTCACGCGGCGCGCGTTACGCTGCGCGCTCGGAAACCATCGCTACTAGGAGACGGACGGATCGTGGCACCTCCGGCCGGGCAAATTCGCCCTGCGAAGTACTTGGCGAGTTTTGTCCTCATCGTGGTCGCTCTTTACGCCCTGGTGTTCTTCACCGGGAACGGTTCGGCCAAACCCAAGCTCGGTATCGACCTCCAGGGCGGCACCATCGTCACGCTGACCGCGCGTCAGGAAGACGGGGCCCAGCCCAGCGAGGACGCGCTGAACCGCGCCCGTGACCTCATCGAGGTCCGCGTCAACGGTCTCGGCGTGTCCGGTGCCGAGGTCGTGCGCGACGGCAACAACCTGACGATCACCGTGCCCGGCGCGGACAGCGAAGGCGCGAAGGGCCTCGGCCAGACCGCTCGCCTCGCGTTCCGCAAGGTCCTCGGCCAGCCGGTCCCGGCAGGCGCCGCGCCGAACATCCAGGCGCCGTCGTCGAGCACCCCGCCGTCGGGCAACGCGAGCACGCCGCCGTCGTCGCCGAACCAGACCGCGTCGCAGCCGTCGTCGAGCAACGCCCCGCAGGGCCGCCCCGCTCCGAACCTGGCCGCGCAGCCGTCGAGCACGCCGCCGTCCTCCAGCACCGCCCCGTCGTCCAGCGCGGCCCCGACCACGCCGTCCGCCCCCTCCAACGTCGACCCGAAGGTCGCGAAGGAGATCCAGGAGGCCAAGGCGCTGCGCCAGAGCTCGGACCAGCAGGTCCTGCAGCAGGCCGCGATCATGCTCGACTGCACGCAGCCCGACCCGCTGCGCGGCAACGACGACCTGGACAAGCCGCTCGTCACCTGTGACGAGAAGGGCGAGTTCAAGTACATCCTCGCGCCGGTCAACCCGCCGAAGGAAGACACGCAGACCAAGCCGGACGACTACACCAACTACTCCCGCCTGACGGGCGAGGACATCAACAACGCCGCCGCCAACAGCAACCCCAACGGCACCGGCTACGTCGTCAACCTCGACTTCAAGTCCGAGGGCGGCACCAAGTGGGCGAAGTTCACCTCCGCCAACGTCCAGCAGGCCGTCGCGGTCGTGCTCGACGGTGAGGTCATGTCCGCGCCGACCATCCAGTCGGCCATCGAGGGCGGCTCCACCGAGATCAGCGGCAAGTTCACGCTGAAGGAGGCCCAGAGCCTCGCGAACACCCTGAAGTACGGCGCGCTGCCGCTGTCCTTCGACGCCTCCGAAGCGCAGACCGTCTCGCCGACGCTGGGCCTCGCCTCGCTCAAGGCCGGTCTGATCGCCGGTGGCCTCGGCCTCGCGCTGGTGTTCGTCTACTGCATGTTCTACTACCGCCTCCTGGGCATCCTGACGATCCTGTCGCTGGGTCTGTCCGGCGTGATCGTCTACGGCGTCCTCGTGCTGCTCGGCCGCTGGATCGGGTTCACCCTCGACCTCGCCGGCATCGCCGGGTTCATCATCGCGATCGGTATCACCGCCGACTCGTTCATCGTCTTCTTCGAACGACTGAAAGACGAAGTGCGTGAAGGCCGGACGTTCCGGTCGGCCGTGCCGCGCGCGTGGGTCCGCTCCCGTCGCACGATCCTCTCCGCCGACGCGGTCAGCTTCATCGCCGCCGCCGTGCTGTACGTGATCGCGGTCGGTCAGGTGAAGGGCTTCGCGTTCACCCTGGGCATGTCGACGGTCCTCGACCTCGTCGTCGTGTTCCTCGTGACGCACCCGCTGGTCGCGATGGCGTCGAAGTCCAAGTTCCTGTCCAACCCGAACCTGTCCGGCCTGGGCGGCGCCCTGCGCGAAGGTGCGTCGCACCGCGCGGGCGTGTCCGGCAAGTCCGCCGTGAAGGAGGCCTGACATGGGCAACGTGTTCACGCGCCTCTATGTGGGCAACGGCGCTTTCGACATCGTCGGCAAGCGCACTCGCTGGTACATCACGTCCGGCATCATCCTGCTCGTCTGCATCGGCTCGATGGTGTTCAACGGCTTCAACCTGGGCATCGACTTCAGGGGCGGCACGAAGATCTCGATGCCGTCGGTGTCGGCCTCCGGGCAGACGATCTCGACGGGCACCGTCGAGGACGCGTTCGCGAAGGCACTGCCGGGCAAGCGGCCGACCTCCGTGCAGGCCGTCGGCTCCGGTGACAGCGCGACCATCCAGATCAAGTCGGCCACGCTGAGCATCAACGAGGTCGCCCAGCTCAAGACCGGTCTGGCGCAGGACGTCAGCCCGCGCGGCGGCCAGGGAGCGATCTCCGACAGCGCCGTCTCCGCGTCCTGGGGTGGCGAGATCAGCGTCAAGGCCCTGTGGGCCCTGTTCTGGTTCTTCGTCCTGGTGACGCTGTTCCTGGTGTTCTACTTCGAGTGGCAGATGGCGGTCGGCGCGCTCGTCGCCGTCTTCCACGACGTCATCATCACCGCGGGCGTGTACTCGCTCGTCGGGTTCGAGGTGACGCCGGCGACGGTCATCGGTCTGCTCACCATCCTCGGTTTCTCCCTGTACGACACGGTCGTCGTGTTCGACAAGGTCAAGGAGAACACCCGAGGCCTGCTGGGCCTGACCCGCCGCACGTACGCCGAGGCCGCGAACCTGGCGCTCAACCAGACCCTGATGCGCTCGATCAACACCTCGCTGATCGCGCTGCTGCCGGTCATCGGCCTGCTGATCGTCGGTGTCGGCATCCTGGGCGTCGGCACGCTCCAGGACCTGGCGCTCGTCCAGCTCGTCGGTATGTTCGTCGGTGCCCTGTCGTCGATCTTCATCGCGACCCCGGTGCTGGTCGACCTGAAGATGCGCGACCCGAAGTACATCGCGCAGGCCAAGCGCGTGGCCACCCGCCGCGCCAAGGCCGCAGGCCCCCAGGTCGCCGAGGGCATCGAGTCGCAGGACGACGAGGCGCTCGCCCAGGACCTGCGCAAGGAAGAGGCGCTCGCCGCCGCCGCGGCAGTGCCTCACCGCACCGCCAAGGCGACCGACGCGCGCCGTCGCCCGACCGGAAAGCGTCAGCGTTGAAGCTGGATCGTGCTCTGGACTTGATGCGTGAGGTCCCGGACTTCCCCCAGCCGGGTGTCGTCTTCCGGGACCTCACGCCGGTCCTCGCCGACCCGGACGCCCTGCGCGCCGTGGTCGACGCCCTGCAGGACAAGATCGACGACAGCACCCAGGTGATCGCCGCCATCGAGTCGCGCGGCTTCCTCCTGGGCGCTGCTCTGGGCTACGGCTGGCGCTACGGTGTCGTGCCGCTGCGCAAACCGGGCAAGCTGCCGGTGGTGGCGGACTCCGTGTCGTACGACCTGGAGTACGGCAAGGCTTCTCTGGAGCTGCCCGCGGACGCCATCCAGCCCGGCCAGCGCGTCGTCGTGGTGGACGACGTGCTCGCCACCGGCGGCACCGCCGAAGCCGCGTGCACGCTCGTCGAGCGCGCCGGCGGCATCGTGACCGGTGTGTCCGTGGTGCTGGAGATCGCCGCCCTGGGCGGGCGTTCCCGCCTGGCCGGCCGCGAGGTCAGCGCTCTGCTCGCCGTCTAGGCGGTTCGGTGGCCGTGGTCAGCTGATCAGCACCGCGTACACGTTCGCGAACGCGCCCATGAGCCCGCCGACCACGATCCACACCAGGACGTAGATCGGCACCGTCAATGGGATCAGGACCCACGGCTGGACGCGGGTCCTCATCAGGATCAGCCAGGTGATGGTCGAGGCCAGCACCCAGAACACCGCGCCGATCACCAGCGCGGGCAGCAGGTTGACGAGCCCGGCCCGGGTCTTCAGCGCGGCGGCGAGGAACGCCACGATCAGCGCGATGTACCAGATGAAGGCCCCGGCTGCGCAGTGCAGGAACGGCGTGCCCTTCCTGACGGGCTGCCGGCTCGGTGGTGGTGCGAACGGGTTCGGCTGCACGTGGTCCCCCCAGACCTGATGCTCACGTGGAGCGACCAAGCATGTCAGGCGGGTGGCGGCGGCGCTACGAAAGCGGCCCCGATTGAGACGAACACCAACGTCACCAGCGATGCCGGTGCGGTCACCACGGCTATCTCCCACAGCTTCGGGGCTTCCGCGCGGCGCAGGATCAGCCAGCTCATGGTCGTGGCGAGGAGCCAGCCCACCGCCGAGCCGATGATCGACCTCGGGTCGATGTAGCTCGGGTCGTCCAGGGCCAGGTACGCCATCGTGCCCAGCCAGACCGCGCTCATGGCCGCGCACCACAGGAGTGTCCTCACGCGGGGAGTGTCTCAAGCGGCTTCGCCGGCCTGGCGCATGCCCTCCTTCGCCGGGCGTGTGCCGTACCGAATTTCGGGTTGTCTGTTTTGTTTTGCCGTTGCATTGCGTCTAGAGAGATGTGCATTAACGGTGCCATATGGCACCGGCTTGTTCACCCATCCGTGTGATGGCTGACGTGCATTTATGTCGTGATCTTGCGGTAAGGTCGAACACGTGATCGAACCGAACTTCCGCCTTCTGTCCACCGACGAACTGCTGAGCGCAGTCGTCGGAGACGTGGTGGAAATTCGCGTTCTCGAGAATGTGATGATGCAGAAGATCGCCGAGTTGGAGCGGCGTGGTGCCGCGGCTGAACTCGGCTACAAGAATGTGGCGCAGGTGCTGCGTCACGCGGTGCGGTGGGACCTGAAGACGGCGCGGCAGTGGGTCGCGCGGGCCGCGCTGCTCGCTCGTGAGATCACGCCGACCGGCGCGGTGCTGGAGCCGGAGCTGCCGGTCACCGCTGCCGCGACGGCGGACGGTGAGCTTTCGGGTGAGCACATCTCGGCGGTCGCCGAAGTGATGAAGGACCTGCCGCCCGAAGCCGAGGCACCGGTCGTGGAGTTCGCGCGGGAGCACGAGCTCAGCGCGGTGCGCTCGTTCGGCAAGGAGCTGGCCTACAAGCTGTATCAGGACGACCCGGAGCCGCGTGAAGCCGAGCCGGAACCGCCGGTCAACCGGCTGCGGACGCAGTGGAAGGGCGAGCAGCTGGAGGTGTGGGCCAAGCTGGACAAGATCAGCGGCGCCAAGTTCGAGGCGATGATCGACCCGCTGGCCAAGCCCCGCCCCACCACGCCGGAGGAAGGCCCGGACCCGCGCTCGCGTGCCGAGCGCGAGGGCGACGCCTTCGCCGACCTGATCGACCTGATGCTGCGCGCCGACAAGTTGCCGGAGCACGGCGGCGAGCCGGTCACGCTGACGCTGACGATGAGCTACGACGACCTGGTCGAGAAGACCGGCCTGGCGATGCTGGACACCCGCGAGCGCATCCCCGCCGCCCTGGTCCGCCGCCTGGCCTGCAACGCGGGAGTCATCCCGGTGGTGCTGGGCGGCCGGTCCGAGCCGATGAACGTGGGCCGCAAAGCCCGCACCTTCACCGCCGGAATCCGCCGCCTCCTGGTGGCGAGAGACAGAGGCTGCGCCTTCCCCGGCTGCCACCGCCCGCCGAAGCACTGCGACGCCCACCACATCAGATTCTGGTCCGAGGGCGGCGAGACCTCGGTCGACAACGCGGTCCTGCTGTGCCGCCACCACCACACGTTGATCCACCAAAGCGACTGGGAGGTGAAGCTCCTCAATGGCATACCGGTGTTCATCCCACCCGCGTGGCTCGACCCGGACCGCAGACCGAGAACCAACACCACACACCGCGACAGCGGGCGGGTCGCCGCCTAGCCCTCGCGAGCACCCGTTTCACCCGAGCAACTCGGCTGGGACCCGAGCAAGGTCTCCAACATCGAGAACGGCAAGGCGCGTGCGAGCGAGATCGCCACTCGCAGTGACGCCCTGGTCTTCTCGATTCAGGCGTGGCGGGCGTTCGTGGCGAGCGTCGCCTGATCGGCCCAGCAAAATTTCTCCTGGCGTTCACCGTGTGAGCTGCGCCGCTCGTCGCGCGTCCGGAAGTTTCGTCACCGTAAACGCGTTATCCTCGGTACTCGCGAGACCCGAGGAGCGTGGGGTTGAGTCAAGACACCGAACCCGCTGCGACGGTTGTTCAACCGTCGGCTACCCGGCGCGTGCGCGCCCGCCTTGCGCGGCGCATCACCGCCCAACGTGCGGCCCCGGTGAAGCAGGTCCTCGAACCTCTCGCCGCCGTGCACCGTGACCTCCATCCCAAGGCCGATCTGGCGCTTCTGCAGCACGCATATGACGTTGCCGAGGAGAAGCACCGCCCGCAGCGCCGCAAGTCCGGCGACCCGTACATCACCCACCCGCTCGCCGTGGCGACGATCCTCGCCGAGCTGGGCATGGACACCACGACGCTGGTGGCCGCGCTGCTGCACGACACCGTGGAAGACACCGATTACTCGCTCAACCAGCTGAAAGAGGACTTCGGCGAAGAGGTCGCACGCCTCGTCGACGGCGTCACGAAGCTGGACAAGGTCAAGCTGGGGGCAGCGGCCGAGGCTGAGACCATTCGCAAGATGGTCATCGCGATGGCGAAGGACCCTCGGGTTCTGGTCATCAAGCTCGCCGACCGGCTGCACAACATGCGCACCATGCGGTTCCTGCCGCCGGAGAAGCAGGCCCGCAAGGCCCGTGAAACGCTCGAAGTGCTCGCGCCGCTCGCCCACCGGCTGGGCATGGCGACCGTCAAGTGGGAGCTGGAGGATCTCGCGTTCGCGATCCTGCAGCCGAAGAAGTACGACGAGATCGTGCGGCTGGTCGCCAAGCGCGCGCCCAGTCGCGACACGTACCTGCGGACCGTCGTCGACGAGCTGAACGCCCAGCTGGAGGGTGCGCGGATCGTCGCGAAGGTCGAGGGCCGGCCGAAGCACTACTACTCGATCAACCAGAAGATGATCGTCAGGGGCCGGGACTTCGACGACATCCACGACCTCGTGGGTGTGCGGATCCTGGTCGACGAGGTGCGTGACTGCTACGCCGCCATGGGTGTGGTTCATGCGGCCTGGCAGCCCATGCCCGGACGGTTCAAGGACTACATCGCGCAGCCGCGGTTCGGCGTGTACCAGTCGCTGCACACGACCGTGATCGGGCCGGACGGCAAGCCTCTCGAGGTGCAGATCCGCACGCACGAGATGCACCAGCGGGCCGAGTACGGCATCGCGGCGCACTGGCGCTACAAGGAGACCAAGGGCACGCACAACGGCAAGTCCGTCGAGATCGACGAGATGGCGTGGATGCGTCAGCTCCTCGACTGGCAACGGGAAGCCGCGGACCCCGGTGAGTTCCTCGAAGGGCTGCGCTGGGACCTCGCCGCGCGCGAGATCTTCGTGTTCACGCCGAAGGGGGACGTGCAGACGTTGCCGACGGGCTCCACGCCGGTCGACTTCGCCTACGCCGTCCACACCGAGGTGGGGCACCGCTGCATCGGCGCCCGCGTGAACGGTCGCCTGGTCGCTCTCGAACGCAAGCTCGAGAACGGTGAGGTCGTCGAGATCTTCACCTCCAAGGCGGAGGGTGCGGGCCCGTCCCGCGACTGGCTGAGCTTCGTCGCGTCACCGCGCGCCAAGGCGAAGATCAAGCAGTGGTTCGCCAAGGAGCGCAAGGAAGAGGCGATCGAGCAGGGCAAGGACGCGATCACCAAGGAGGTCCGGCGCGTCGGGCTGCCGATCCAGCGTCTGGTCAGCGTCGACTCGATGCAGGCCCTGGCGAAGGAACTGCACTACCCGGACATGAGCGCGCTGTACGCGGCGGTCGGCGAGGGTCACACCTCGGCCCGTCACGTCGTGCAGCGGCTCGTCGCGCAGCTCGGCGGTGTCGAACACGCCGAGGAGGAACTGGCCGACCGCGCCACCCCGTCCACGGTCACCCGGCGCCGCCCCACCGGCGACGCGGGTGTGATCGTCAAGGACGCTGGCGACGTGTGGGTGAAGCTCGCCCGCTGCTGCACCCCGGTGCCGGGCGACGACATCCTCGGCTTCGTCACCAGGGGCGGCGGTGTGTCCGTGCACCGCACCGACTGCACGAACGCCGATGAGCTGCTGAAGTCGCCGGAGCGGCTGCTCGACGTCGAGTGGGCGCCGTCGGCGTCCAGCGTCTTCCTGGTCGCGATCCAGGTGGAGGCGCTCGACCGGCACCGGCTGCTGTCGGACGTCACGAAGGTGCTCGCCGACGAGCGCGTGAACATCCTGTCGGCGTCGGTGACGACGTCACGCGACAGGGTGGCCGTCAGCCGGTTCTCGTTCGAGATGGGCGACCCGAAGCACCTCGGGCACGTGCTGAAGGCCGTGCGGAGCGTTGAGGGCGTCTACGACGTCTACCGCGTGACGTCGGCCTCGTAGCGCACAAACGGAGCCCCCGGCCTGCGGAAGGCCGGGGGCTCCGCGCGTGGTGCAGTTAGTTGGCGACGGCCGCGGACTTGATGTCGACCGGGGTCTTCGGCTTGCCGTCACCCTGGCCGGGCGACTGCGAGATCGTGCCGGTCTTCGCGACCTCGTCGATCTTCTTCAGCGACTCCTCGTCGACCGTGCCGAAGACGTTGTACTTCGGCTGCAGGTTCGCGCCGTCGCCGTAGACGATGAAGAACTGCGAGCCGTTGGTGTCGGGGCCCGAGTTGGCCATGGCCAGCACGCCGCGGCCGTAGGTGAGCTCCGGGTAGACCTCGTCCTTGAACGAGTAGCCGGGGCCGCCCATGCCGTTGCCGCCGGGGTCGCCGCACTGCAGGACCTGGATGCCGGTCACCACGAGGCGGTGGCAGGTCGTGTTGTCGAAGTACTTCTGCTTCGCCAGGTTCACGAAGTTGTTGACCGTGCACGGCGCGAGCGAGCGGTCGAGGTTGAACTTCAGGTCCCCGATCGAGGTGCCCAGCGTGACCGCGACGGTGCCGGTGGTGGGCTGCTCGCCGTTCGCGGGCGGCGTGTTCTCCTTGGCCGCCGGCTCCTGGCCCTTCGTGTATTCACAGTTCACTTTTTCCGGCAGCGCCTGCGGGCGCTTCGGAATCTGGTGCATCGCGGTGGGGATCTTCTCCGCCTTGTCCACCGACTCCTGCTGAGGAGTCTCCGACGCGGAGGCGTCACCGTTGCCGAAGTCGTGAGTCGCGAGGAACCACACACCACCTCCGACGAGCGCAACGACGACGACCGTCGAGACGACGGCGATGATGCGACGCTTCTTGGCCCGCTCCTGGCGGTAGACCATCTGACGCTCAAGCTTGCGCTTGGCTGCCGCGCGTCGCTGCTCGTTGGTGGGCACGTGCTCCCTCCCCAGGGACTCATGCGAATAGGGCGGACGGCTGGGGAGTCTAGGGCCTGCGCATATGACCTTTGTGTAGTGGTTAGGCTGATGGTCTACGAGGAGGTCATTTCTGTGCTCGTGATCGGGTTCCCCACTGGTGCTCTCCAGGCGAACTGCTTCGTCCTGGCGGCCGGTGAGGGCGAGCCCTGCGTGATCATCGATCCCGGTCAGGACGCGGTCGAGCCGATCGAGCAGGCCCTGCGCAAGCACCGGCTCGCGCCCGTCGCCGTGCTGCTCACGCACGGGCACTTCGACCACACGTTCTCCGTCACCCCGGTCTGCGACGGCAACGACATCCCCGCGTACATCCACCCGGACGACGTCGAGATGCTCGCCGACCCGCTCAAGGGCATCAGCCGCGAGTCGGCCGCCTTCTTCGGGGGCAACCTCGAGATGCGCGAGCCGGGCGAGGTGCGCGAGCTGAAGGACGGCACCGACCTCGACCTCGCGGGCCTCAAGATCACCGTCGACCACACGCCGGGCCATACCGGCGGGTCGGTGATGTTCCGCTCCGGCGTGCAGGAAGGGGGTCGCCTGGTGATCTCGGGTGACACGCTCTTCGCCGGTTCCATCGGACGCACCGACCTGCCAGGTGGTGACCACTCGCGCATGCTGTCGTCTCTGCAGAACAAGGTGCTGACCTTGCCCGACGACACGGTGGTGCTGCCTGGCCACGGCCCGACGACGACCATAGGCCGCGAGCGTGCGACGAACCCTTATCTCCTGCAGCTGCAGGACGCTCCGGCCGCACCGCACCGAGGACTCTGAGAAACGTGTTTTCCGCTCCCAAAGGCGTTCCCGACTACATCCCGCCGACGTCCGCGGCGTTCGTGCACGTTCGGTCAACGCTGACCCGTGCCGCCGAGCTCGCGGGCTACGGCTACATCGAGCTGCCGGTGTTCGAGGACACGGCGCTGTTCTCGCGCGGTGTCGGCGAGTCGACCGACGTCGTGACGAAGGAGATGTACAGCTTCCTCGACCGCGGCGACCGGTCCATCACGCTGCGCCCCGAGGGCACCGCGGGCGTGATGCGGGCCGTGATCGAGCACAGCCTCGACCGCGGCCAGCTGCCGGTGAAGCTCTACTACGCGGGCCAGTTCTTCCGTGCCGAGGCTCCGCAGGCCGGCCGGTACCGGCAGTTCCACCAGGTCGGCATCGAGGCGATCGGTGTCGACGACCCCGCGCTCGACGCCGAGGTCATCGCCGTCGGTGACGCCGGGTTCCGCGCGCTGGGCCTCACCGGCTACCGGCTGGAGCTCACGTCGCTGGGCGACGCGAACTGCCGCCCCGCGTACCGCGAGCTGCTGCAGGCGTTCCTCGCGAAGCTGCCGCTGGACGACGCGACCCGTCAGCGCGCCCAGCTGAACCCGCTGCGCGTGCTCGACGACAAGCGGCCCGAGGTGCGCGCTCTCGTCGCCGACGCACCGCTGATGGTGGATCACCTGTGCGACGAGTGCCGGGCGCACTACGAGCTCGTCAAGGGGTACCTGACGGAGCTGGGCGTGAAGTTCGTCGAGAACCCGCGCATGGTCCGCGGGCTCGACTACTACACGAAGACGACGTTCGAGTTCGTCCACGACGGCCTGGGCGCGCAGTCGGGCATCGGCGGCGGTGGCCGCTACGACGGCCTGATGGCGCAGCTCGGCGGCCAGGAGCTGTCCGGCGTCGGGTTCGGCCTGGGCGTCGACCGGGCGCTGCTGGCCGCGCAGGCCGAGGGCGTGCTGCCGGAGTTCAGCCGCGTCGACGTGATCGGCGTGCCGCTGGGCGAGGCCGCGCGGGCCCGGCTGGTGGCGATCGCGGGCGAGCTGCGCGCGGCCGGTGTGCGGACGGACCTCGTGTACGGCGGCAAGTCGATGAAGGCGGGCTTCAAGGTCGCCGACAGGTCCGGCGCGAAGCTCGCCCTCGTGCTCGGCGAGCGCGACCTGGAGGCCGGCAGCATCGGCGTGAAGACGCTCGCGACGGGCGAGCAGGTGACCGTGTCGTTGACCGACGTGGTCGAGGCGGTGCGGAAGGCGCTGTGAGCCCAGAAGACAAGAGCACGGGCGACAAGCTCTCACTCGACCTGCTGGACAAGGTGACGGTCCGCAAGCGGGCGCGCATGGTGGCGATCGGTGGCCTGATGGTCGCTCTCGCCTTCGGCGCGATCGTGGGGTTCATCGGCGGTCGCTGGGCCGGCATCATCGCCGCGCTGATCGTGGTGCTGCCGGTCGTGCTGCTGGCGATGTCAGAGGCTCGCCGCACGGTGTGGCTGGAGGGCACGCGCGTCGACGTGCGTGCCTTCGGCACGCGGACCGTGGACCTGGCCACCGCGGACTCGCTGGACCTGCTGGTCACCGACCTGCGCGGTGCCAGGACCGTCGGCCTGTTCGTTCGTGGCAACAAGAAGGCGATCAACATCGCGCTGTCGATGTACTCGGGTGTCGGTGGCCGTGAGCTGGGCATCTACCAGCTGCGTCGGCTCGCGGACGCGCTGGCTGCCCGTGGTGACACGCCGGGGCTCGTGTTCTCGGAGCTGCTCGTGGCCCAGCTGCGGGCCGAGGCGCGCGGGCTGGCCGCCCCTGAGCGTCCGCTGTACCGGCTGGGCTCGCTGGCGCCTACCGGCCGGATGGCGCAGAAGCTCCATCCGGACGCGGTCTCGAAGTTCGTGACCTCGCTGGACTGAGCTGGTCTAGGTGCCCCAGAGGCCGGAGGGCGGCGCGGGGGAGAGGATCGCGGTCTCGTCGGTGGTGACCGGCGCGCCACCGATGAACTTCGTCAGCCCCGTGCCGTGCTCGACCCGGCCTGGGAACGGATCTCCGGCCGTGGCCCGCGTCAGCTGCTGCATCGGCAGACCGGTGTGCGACGCGAGGATCACGAAGTTGCCGAACCTGCGTCCCCGGAACACACCCGGCTCGGCGAGCACGCAGACGTGTTCGAACACCGCGCGCACGGTCGCGCACTGGGCGCGGGCGAACTGCAGGCCGTTGCCGTCGCCGATGTTCGCCGCGTAGATCCCGTCCTCGACGAGCGCCGCGGACGCCTGCCGCACGTACTCGACCGAGGTCAGGTGCGCGGGCGTGCGGGCGCCGGCGAAGCAGTCGCTCACGATCAGGTCGAACGAGCCGGGGCGCGCCTTCACGAGCACGGCCCGCGCGTCACCGGTGGTGATCTTCACCCGCGGGGGCGGCGGGAGCTCGCGGCGGACGAACGCGATCAGCCCCGCGTCGATCTCGGCCACCTGCTGAGACGCACGGGGCAGCAGGTTCGCCACGTAGCGCGCTAGCGTGAGAGCGCCACCGCCGAGGTGGAGAACACGCGAGGGTGCGGTGAGATCGACGATGTGACCCAGCCTGCGGACGTACTCGAACTCGAGATAGGTCGGGTCGTCCAGGTCCACATGCGACTGTGGGGTTCCGTTGACCCGCAACGTCCACGAGTTGCGTCCACCCAGATCGGGGACCAGCTCTGCAACACCTGAGTCGATCGACTCGGTGATCGCCTCTGTGTCGGGCCGCTGTCTTCCCACTGCTCTATTGTCTCATCGGGCGTGTCAGTCCAGAGGAGGACCTAAGTGCAGGTTATCGCCAACATCTTGCTCGCCCTCGTGGCGTTGATTCACCTCTACATCGTGGTGCTGGAGATGTTCCTCTGGACGACTCCGCGCGGGCAGAAGGCGTTCAACCTCACGCCGGAGTTCGCCGAGCAGACCAAGACTCTCGCCGCGAACCAGGGCCTCTACAACGGCTTCCTCGCCGCCGGTCTGATCTACGCCCTGGTCCGTCAGGACTTCGGCGCTTCGGTGCTCTTCTCGGTGTTCGTGATCGTCGCCGGCGTCTACGGCACGTTCACGGCGAGCCGGAAGATCTTCTTCGTGCAGGTGGTGCCTGGCGCTCTGGCGCTGCTCTTCGTGCTGCTGGCCGGGTAGCGGGTCGTTCCCACGGTCCCTTGTCGGGGTCGTAGCCGATGTAGAGGTCGCCCTCGATCCTCGAGCGCCGCGGCGGTTCGGGCTTCGCACGCTTCACGGTCTTGGTCTCGGGCTCCGGCTCGGGCTCCGGGGGTTCTGCGACGGGGGTGACCTCCTGGCGCACGGCGACGAGCGCGGCCAGTGCGGTCGTGACCGGGATCGCCGCGACCAGGCCGATGCTGCCGACCAGCGTGCGCACGATCTCCTGCGCGATCTGCTGCGCGGTCAGGATCTCGCCCATCGACCGTCCGGCCAGCGAGATCGCCAGCAGCAACGGCAGCGCGGCACCCGCATAAGCCATCACGAGGGTGTTCACCACGGAGGACATGTGGTCGCGCCCGATCCGCGACCCGGCCGCGAACAGCTCGCGCCACGTCAGCTTGTCGTTGGCGCGCCGCAGCTCCCACACCGCGCTGGTCTGCGTGACGGTGACGTCGTCGAGCACACCCAGCGCGCCGATGAGCGTGCCCGCGAGCAACAGCCCGCGCGTGTCGATGTCGGTGCCGAGCACCGTGACGAGGTTGATCGTGTCCTCGTCGAGCCCGGTCAGCGATGCCACCGCGGAGAACAGCGCGCCCAGCACGCCGATCAGCGCGAGGCTGACCAGCGTTCCCAGCACCGCCGTCGAGGTTCTGGCGGACACGCCGTGCGTCAGGTACAGCACCACGAACATGATCAGTCCGGCGCCGACCACCGCCACCATCAGCGGGTTCTCGCCCGCCAGGATCGACGGCATGATGAACAGCACCAGCACCACGAAACTCAGCAGCAACGCGCCCAGTGCCGCGAGGCCCTGCCATCGTCCGAGCAGGAGCACGGCCGCCGCGAAGAGCACCGCGAGCACGACGAGCGACCAGCCGCGCTGGAAGTCGACGATCTGGTACGACTCCGCGGCCTGCGGCTGACTGCCCGAATAGGACAGCACCACCTCGTCGCCGACCTGGAAGCGCGGTGCTCCCGGCCCGCGCACGCTCGGGATCGTGATGCTCTGCCCGTTCGCGTCGCCGTCGGTCATCCGCACGGTCACCGCGACGCACTTGTCGCCGCAGTTCTCCTGCACGCCGGTGACGACCGCAGTGACCGGCTTCTGGTGCAACCCGACGTCCGCGCCGGTCTTCTGCTCGTGCCCGAACGGGTACAGCAGCACCGCGCCGACGATCGTGGCCAGTGCCAACGGCACCAGCAGCCACATCAGCAACGTGCGCACACGCTGCGACGCCGGTTCCTGCTCCAGCGCGTGGCTATGCCCGTGACCGTGACCCACGCGTGACATCCTGCCTCATGAGGTGTTCGACGGCTGTGACGGCCTTGGCGAACCTGTCCTCGGTGAGCTTCAGCCACGGCACGCCGCGTGCGGTCAGCTCGCGTTCGAACAGACCTGTCATCCACTCCCGCAGGTGCTCGCCGTCACGCCAGCCGTCCTGTTCGAACGGAACGCCGGCGTGGTCGGTCAGCAGGTAGAGGTCCGGTGCCGTGCCGAGGAAGAGGTTTGGGCGGAAACCGAGGTAGCGCTCTCCCCAGACCGTCGCGGCGAACGCGTCGTTGTCCGCGATGACCAGCGGCGCGGTGTTGGACTGAATGCGGCGTTCCTGTTCGCGTGCCACGTCCTCGAAGTCGCCGAGGGTCCACACCAGACCGTCCACAGTGGCGTTCGGGTCGAACGCTCGTGCCGCCGCGAGCTTGTGCTCGGTGTGTTCGCGGCCGTACTCGGGGATCCAGGGTGCCCCGAAGTGGTTCGCGAGCTGTGTGGACAGTGTCGTCGTGCCGGTGCTCTCGGCGCCGACGACCACGACCTTCCACCCGAGCCCGCGCTGCGTGGCGGGTGCGAGGTGGTGCCAGTTCGCGACGGGGTCGGTCCGCACCGCCGTTCCGGAGACCGGGTGCGTGACGCGGTCGAGGTCGACGAGCACGTGCTGCGCGCCCAGCCGCCGCGCCAGCTCGTCGCCGTACTTCTCGCTGGAGAACACGACGTCGACGCCTGCCTTGCCCGGCTCGCCGTCCGCGATCGCGCGCCGGGCCAGCACCGCCTTGGTGAGCTCGGTGTGCAGGCTCCAGACCTCGTCGGAGTCGAAGTCCATCGGGTGGTCGTCGAGGTCGCCGATGATCCGCACGCCGGGGGTGGCCGCGTGGGTCTCGGTCAGCCAGCGCACCCGGTGTTCGAGGGGGATCTTCTCCGCGGAGGCCGCGAGGACCGTGACGGTCGTGCGTTCGCTGCGCGCGGCCGCCGTCTCGATCAGGTGGTGGTGCCCGTTGTGCGGTGGGTAGAACTTGCCGAGCACCAGCGCGTGGCCGAACTCCTTCATACGCGCACCACGTCCTTGGTCCAGCTGCGCAGCCCGATCACGCACAGCACCATGAACCCCACGTACAACACTGCTGTCAGATACAGCTCCTTGTACGCGTAGAGCGGCACGTAGATCACGTCCGCGGCGATCCACAGCCACCAGCACTCGACCTTCTTGCGGGCCTGCCCCCACGTCGCGAGCAGTGACAACACCGTCGTGATCGCGTCCCAGAAGGGCACGGTCGACTCGGTGAAGGTGATGAGGATCCAGTGCAGCAAAGCGGTTCCGAGCACGCCGGCGACCGCGAGCCAGATCCACTGCTGCGTCGTCGTGCGGCTGACGTGCAGCGTGCTGTGCTGCTCGCCGCCGCGCAGCCACGCCCACCAGCCGTAGAGCGCGAGCGC
This sequence comes from Lentzea atacamensis, assembly GCF_003269295.1. GTDB lineage: Bacteria > Actinomycetota > Actinomycetes > Mycobacteriales > Pseudonocardiaceae > Lentzea > Lentzea atacamensis. The sequence continues at coordinate 216,208 of NZ_QLTT01000004.1, forward strand.
GATGTAGACGAGCTGCAGCCCGGAGTCCGCGTACAGCCCGGCGCCCCAGAACAGCACGAGGAACGCGATGTTGTTGGCGATCCCGATGGGCCAGTTCCACGGGTTCTGGCGGGCGACCAGCCACACGCACAGTGCGCCGGTGATGAAGCCTGCTACCTCAACGGGTGACACGTACGCTCCTTGACCGCTGTTCGAACATGTGTTCGAATCGAGGGTGTGCGATGGGACGGACAGAAACTCGAGGCAGAGCCGCAGCAGGCACTACCGGGGCTACCGGGACTGGTGCGCAGCGTACGAACTCCTGAGTTCGCGGACGTGGTGTTCCACGAGGTCCGCGCCAAATCCGTGCTCAACGGAGTACCGGGGTCGTCGCTGCCCTTCTCGTGGACGGTGAACCCGTATCGGGGCTGCTCACACGCCTGCACCTACTGCCTGGCCGGTGACACCCCGATCCTCATGGCCGACGGGCGAACCAAGCCGTTGTCGTCGTTGCGGACCGGCGACCAGATCTACGGCACCGAGCTCGTCGGCAACTACCGGCGCTACAAGCTCACGACGGTTCTCGCGCACTGGGAGACGCGCAAGACCGCCTACCGGTTGACGCTGGAGGACGGGACCTCGCTGGTCGCCTCCGGTGACCACCGCTTCCTGACCGACCGCGGCTGGAAGCACGTGACCGGCGAAACCGCCGGCACGGGCCGCCGCCCGCACCTCACGACCGGCAACAAGCTGATGGGCACGGGGGCTTTCGTCGAGCAGCCGACCGTGACCGACGACTACCGCCGCGGCTACCTGCGCGGCATGGTCGATGACGAGAACGAGTTCCGGATTCCGCTGGCCGACATAGAGGCCATGGACCGCACGCGGGAGTATCTCGACTACTTCGGTGTGCGAGAAGGGAGGGGATTTCTGCACCAAGTGCGCGAGCTCGCGCACTGGCAGATAGCCCCGAACCCGGACTGGCTCAAGGGATTCCTGGCCGGTGCCTTCGACTACCTCGGGACCTGCTCGCGCAGCATCCTGCGCATGTCGACGCGCAACGCCACCGTCGTCGAAGCGATCTCCTTGGCACTCAAGCACTTCCACTTCGACTTCGCGATCGAGGAACTGCGCCGCCGTCGTGGCGTGCGGGTCGTGCGTCTGCGCGGCGGGCTGCGGGAGAACCTGCGCTTCTTCCACACCGTCGACCCGGCGATCACGCGCAAGCGCGACATCGACGGCGTGGCGATCAAGTCGCAGCAGCCGCTCGGCGTCGTCTCCGTGGAGCCGCTTGAGGAAATGACGCTGTTCGACATCACGACGGGCACCGGTGACTTCATCGCGAACGGCGTGGTGTCGCACAACTGTTTCGCGCGCAAGACGCATTCGTACCTGGATCTCGACACCGGCCGCGACTTCGACAGCCAGCTCATCGTCAAGGTCAACGCGGGGGAGGTGCTGTCGCGTCAGCTGCGTTCCAAGCGCTGGAAGCAGGAACACGTGGCGCTCGGCACCAACACCGACCCGTACCAGCGGGCGGAGGGGCGGTACGCCTTGATGCCAGGGATCATCGAGGCCCTGACCGCCTCTCGTACCCCGTTCTCGATCCTGACGAAGGGCACGCTGCTGGCCCGCGACCTGCCGCTGCTGTCCGCGGCGGCGCAGGTCGTGCCGGTCGGGATCGCGGTGTCGCTCGCGTTGATGGACCGCGACCTGCACAAGTCGCTGGAGCCGGGAACTCCGACGCCCGCGGCTCGGCTGGACCTGGTGCGGAAGGTGCGGGAAGCCGGCTTGCCGTGCGGTGTCTTCGTGGCGCCCGTGCTGCCCGAGCTGACGGATTCCGTTGAGCAGCTCGACTTTCTGCTGGAGCAGATCGCGGACGCCGGAGCCACCGGGGTGACGGTGCTGCCGTTGCACCTGCGGCCGGGTGCTCGGGAGTGGTTCGCGGCGTGGCTTCGCCGCGAGCACCCGGATCTCGTCGAGACGTACCGGTATCTGTACGGATCTGGGTCCTATGTGGACAAGCGGTACCGCGCCCGGCTGACGGCGCGCGTCGTTCCGCTGATCGAGAAGCACGGCCTGGCGCCGCGCGGCCGTTCCACCGACGCCGTCACCGGTGTGCCCGGTGACGACGACGGCGTGTGGCCCGACGGCAGCCTGCCGTCCGGTGTGCCGGCTCAGCGGGTGGACCAGGAACAGCTCACCCTGCTGTGATTTCTTCCAGCTCAGGCTGGGAGAAGTGGAGGACTTCGTAGACACCCTCTTCCCCGGGGTGTTCCTCCCACAGTTCGAAGCGCACGACTTCCCACGTGCGCGGATCCACGCCGACGGCCGCGGAGTGCAGGCCGGGCATCTTGTCCAGCCTGATCTCCTTCACGACGTCGATCGGGTTCGCCTCCGGTGCGAGCCTCGTGATGGTGCGTGTCGCGTAGTTCGCTTTCGCGGCGTCCCCCTTGAGGAACGCGACCCCCGGCCAGTGCTGGACCACGGGCCTGCCGAAGTCCGCGAGAATCCCCTGGAAGCCGCCGCCGCGGTAGAGGAAGTTCGCCATGCCGGCCGAGGTGTTCCACACGTAGAACGGCGCGTACTGGGTACCGCGGATCAGGTACGCCTTGAAGCCGAGCCCTGCGAAGTCGTCCAGCGCATGACCCCGCGTGCGGACACGCTCGCGGATGATCCCCATGTCGTAGTTCGACGGCAGGGCGATCTCGTACTGCATAGCGATCATGCTTCTGTTGTACCTAGGCCCAGCCGCCCTGGACCATCGTCTGGAACTTCCACTCGTCGCCGACCTTCACGAGCAGGTCGCCGTAGCGCACGGTGTAGCCGTTGATCGTCCCGTCGGTGATCACGAAGACCAGGTTGTCGTTGATGAAGTGCGGCGTCCTGACCGACTCCATCTTCACTTCGCCGCCACCGCCCAGCTGCGCGCCCATCTCCTTGAGGAAGCGCTCCCGGTCCCACGACGTCGCCGAGCCGTCGGTGACCGTGTTGATCGGGAACAGCGCCATGTCGGCCATCTGCTCGACCTCGCCCTTGACCGCGAGCTCGTCCCATTTCGCGAACCACTGCATGACCTCGTCGTACGACATACCGTACATTGTACGGATCAGCGCACGGTTCGTCGAGGCGGTTTTTCTTGTTGGTGGCTACTTGGGCGGGCTGCCGACGATCGCGGTGGCGTCTTCGCTGGTCACGACCCTTGCGTTGAGGCCGGCGTCGGTGAACGCGGCCAGGGCGCCATGGGCTTGGCGGCTGCTCGTTTCGCTCATCAGGTGGCCGCCGGGCTTGAGCCAGTGCGCCGCCTGGGCCGCCACCCTGCGCAGGACGTCCAGGCCGTCCGGTCCGCCGTTGAGCGCGACTCGGGCCTCGAAGTCGCGGGCTTCGGGCGGCATGAAGCGGATGTCGTCGGTGGGCACGTACGGGACGTTCGCCACCACGACGTCGATGTGTCCTCTTATGTCTTGGGGCAGCGCGTCGAACAGGTCGCCCTCGAAGACGTTCGTGAGGTTCTTGCGTGCGCAGGCCACGGCCGCGGGGTCGATGTCGGCCGCGTAGACGGTCGCCTTCGGGAGCCTGTGTTGCAGGACCGCGCCGATCGCTCCCGATCCGCAACACAGGTCGACGACCAGCTCGGGGTTCAGGTCGGTCGCCAGGTCGACCAGCAGTTCGGTGCGGTGGCGCGGTACGAACACGCCCTTGGTGATCGTGATTCGCCGGCCGCAGAACTCGGCCCAGCCCACGACGTGTTCGAGCGGTAATCCCTCGACTCGCTGGGTGACGAGTTGTTCGAGGTGTTCTGCGGAGGCGGCGGCTTCTTCGAGCAGGGCGGCTTCTTCTTCGGCGAACACGCAGCCCGCGGCCCTGAGTCGATCGACGGTGCTCATCGTTGCTGGACGCTAGCAGTCACTCCGACGGGTGAAGTTTGTCCTGATCTGCGCCTGAGTGCGTCTGTTGGGTGTCCCGAAACCATGGTCATCTTCCTCCCCGCAGAAGGAAGGGGGGCGGGCGGCGGCTGGGCTGGGCTGGGCTGGGGCTGGGTTCGGCGAAGGGAGGTGAGGAGTGGCATTTACAAGCAGGCTTGACTGTTTGTTTGTGGCCCGGAACACTCGGGGGCGTGGAGACGAGGCAGCGTCAGGCCGACCGCACCCGCGAGACCAAGCGGAAGCTGATGGAGGCGACGGTCGAGTGCCTGGTGGAGCGCGGCTGGTCGGGCACGACGACGACCGAGGTGGCCGAGCGGGCCGGGGTGTCACGGGGTGCGCAGCTGCACCACTTCAGGACGCGCGGCGAACTGGTGGCGGCGGCCGTGGAACACGTGGGCGCGGAGAGCGTCGAGGTGCTCAAGCGGCGAGCGGCGATCACGGACAAGAGCACGCACGCCGTGGTGGAGCTGATCGCGGACTTCCACGCCAGCGACCTGTTCACGGCGGCGCTGGAGTTGTGGGTGGCGGCGCGCACGGACCCGGAGCTGCGCGAGCAGGTGCTGGAACTGCAGGCGCGGCTGGGGCGGGAGGTGTACGGCCTGGCGCTGGAGCTGCTCGACGCCGACGAGACCAAGCCGGGCGTGAAGGACGCAGTGCAGGCGACGCTGGACCTCGTGCGCGGGCTGGCGCTGGCCAACCAGCTGGCCGATGACGGCAAGCGCCGCGCGCACGTCGTGCGCTACTGGGCGAGGATGCTGGAGGAACAGCTGTGATCACGGAACTGCTGGCCGACCTGGACGCAGAGTCGCGCGAGCTCGACGATCTCGTCACCGGCGCGGAGGACTGGTCGCTGCCGACGCCCGCCGAGGGGTGGACGATCGGGCATCAGATCGGCCATCTCATGTGGACGGACAAGGCGGCGATCCTCGCCATCACCGATCCCGAGGCGTTTCAGGCGCAGCCGCTGACCGGGGACATCGTGGACCGGACCGCGGCAGAGGCGGCGGCGCTGCCGAACCTGCTGGCGTTGTGGCGGGACAGCCGGGCGGCGTTGCGGGAGCACCTCGCGCGGGCCGAGGGGAAGATCGTGTGGTTCGGGCCGCCGATGAGTCCGGCGTCGATGGCCACCGCGCGGATCATGGAGACGTGGGCGCACGGGCAGGACGTCGCGGACGCGCTCGGGGTGGTGCGGGAGCCCACCGCGCGGATTCGGCACGTGTGTCACATCGGGGTGCGGACCATCGGGTTCGCGTTTCTGCTCAACGGGCTGGCTGTGCCTGACGTGGAGGTTCGGGTCGAGCTGACCGGGCCCGGTGGGGAGAGCTGGGTCTGGGGGCCGGAGGGGGCCGCGAACCGGGTTTCCGGGCCGGCGCTGGATTTCGCGTGGCTGGTCACGCAGCGGCGGAGTCGCAAGGAGCTGGCGATCGAAGCCGTGGGCGAGGTTGCCGAGCAGTGGGTGCCGATCGCGCAAGCCTTTGCGGGGCCGCCGGGAGGTGGGCGGTGATCAGGATCGGCAACGCGTCCGGGTTCTACGGGGATCGGCTGTCCGCCATGCGCGAGCAGCTCGAAGGCGGCGAGCTCGACGTGCTGACCGGGGACTACCTCGCCGAGCTGACCATGCTGATCCTCGGCCGGGACCGGATGAAGGACTCGTCGCTGGGCTACGCGAAGACGTTCCTGCGGCAGATGGAGGACTGTCTCGGGCTGGCGCTCGACAAGGGTGTCAAGATCGTGACGAACGCGGGCGGGCTCAACCCCGAGGGGCTGGCGCGAAAGCTGGACGCCAAGGTCGGGTACGTCACCGGCGACGATCTCAGGGTGCGGTTCCCGGACGCCCTGACCGCCAACGCCTATCTGGGGGCGTGGGAGATCGCGGAGTGCCTGAACCAGGGGGCGCAGGTCGTGGTCACCGGGCGGGTCACGGACGCGAGCCTGGTGGTCGGGCCCGCCGCGGCGCACTTCGGGTGGGCGCGGGACGACTGGGATCGGCTGGCCGGGGCCACGGTCGCGGGGCACGTGCTGGAGTGCGGGACGCAGGCCACCGGCGGGAACTTCTCGTTCTTCACCGAGATCGACGCGACCCGGCCCGGGTTTCCGATCGCGGAGATCGACGAGGACGGGTCGTGTCTCATCACCAAGCACGACGGGACGGGCGGGGCGGTGACCACCGACACCGTCACGGCTCAGCTGTTGTACGAGATCGGGGCGCCGGAGTATCTGGGGCCGGACGTCACCACGCACTTCGACACCATCGAGCTCGCCCAGGAAGAGCGCGGTGTCAGGATCAGCGGAACCAGAGGCAGTCCGCCGCCGGACACGCTCAAGGTGTGCCTCAACACGTTGGGCGGGTTCAGGAACTCCACGACGTTCGTCCTCACCGGACTCGACGTCGAGGCCAAGGCCGAGCTCGTCAAGCGGCAGCTGCGCGACGCCGTCGGTGACGACGGGCTGACGTGGACGCTGGCGCGGACCGACCACGCGGACGCGGACACCGAGGAGCGGGCCAGCGCGTTGCTGCACGCCACGATCAAGACCGCCGATCCCAAGCGGGCCAAGGGGTTCAGCCGGGCGGCGATCGAGCTGGCGCTCGCCAGCTATCCCGGGTTCCACGTCACGGCGCCACCGGGTGACGGGGTGCCGTTCGGGGTGTACAAGGCGGCGTACGTGAAGCGTGACGAGGTCAGCGCCAAGGCGGTGTTGCTGTGAAGAGGCCGCTGGGAGTGATCGCCGGGGCGCGCAGCGGCGACAAGGGCGGGGACGCGAACCTCGGGATCTGGACGCGCACGCCGGAGGCCTACGAGTGGCTCAAAGGGTTTCTCACCACCGAGAAGCTCAAGGAGCTGCTGCCGGAGGCGAACGAGGTCAGCCGGTACGAGCTGCCCAACCTGAAGGCGCTCAACTTCGTGCTGCACGGGCTGCTCGGCGAGGGCGTGGCCAGCAGCACGCGGTTCGACCCGCAGGCGAAGGCGCTGGGCGAGTGGTTGCGCAGCAGGGAAGCCGAGATCCCGGAGGAGCTCCTGTGATCACGAAGGATCTGTACGAGCGGAAGGAACTGCGGCAGCTCGTCCGCGACTTCACGCGCAGGGAGATCGCGCCGCACCTCGGCCAGTGGGAACGGGACGGCGAGATCCCGCGCGAGCTGCACAAGAAGGCGGCCGAGCTCGACCTGCTGGGCATCGGGTTCGAGCACGGCGACCTGATCGACAGCGTGGTGCTCACCGAGGAGATCATCCAGAACGGAGGCTCGTCCGGGGTGATGGCGGCGCTGTTCACGCTCGGCATCGCGATCCCGCACATCTGGCAGAGCGGCAACGAGGACCTCAGGGAAAGGTTCGCGAAGCCCGCCATCAGGGGCGAGAAGATCGGCAGCCTCGCGGTCACCGAGCCCGGTGCGGGATCCGACGTCGCGAGCATCCGGACGAAAGCCGTGCGAGAAGGCGACGTCTACGTCGTCAACGGCGAGAAGACGTTCATCACCTCGGGGTGCCGGGCCGACTTCGTCACCACCGCCGTGCGGACCGGGGAGCCGGGGTACAAGGGCATCTCGCTGCTCGTGATCGAGGACGGCTTCACGCGCCGCAAGCTCGACAAGATGGGCTGGCACTGCAGCGACACCGCGGAACTGCACTTCGACGACGTCAGAGTGCCCGTGAAGAACCTGGTGGGCGAGGAGAACCAGGGATTCGCGCAGATCATGCGGCAGTTCCAGGTCGAGCGCGTGACCATGGCCGTCGAGGCGTACGCGACGGCGCAACGGGCGCTGGACCTCACGGTGGAGTGGGTCCGCAACCGCGAGACGTTCGGCAAGCCGCTCATCAAGAACCAGGTGGTGAGCCACAAGCTCGCCGGGATGGCGCAGAAGATCGACCTGACCCGGACCTACGTCAGGGAGGTCGCGGCACGCGTCAACCGCGGCGAGGACTGCGTCACCGAGGTCTGCTTCGCCAAGAACGCGGCCGTCGAGGCCTGCGGTGAAGTGGTGGACACGGCGGTGCAGCTGCACGGCGGCACGGGATACATGCGGGAGTCCGAAGTGGAGCGTCATTACCGGGATGCCCGCATCCTCGGTATCGGGGGCGGTGCGAGTGAAGTGATGACCGAGCTCGCGGCACGACGATTGGGGTTCGCCTGATGAGCAACAGGGAGGCGTTGCTCGCGAAGATCGCGGAGCTGGACGCCGAGCACGCCAAAGCACTCGCGGGCGGTGGGCCCAAGTACGTCGAGCGGCACCACGGGCGAGGCAAGCTCCTCGCCCGTGAACGGGTCGAGCTGCTCGTCGACGAGGACAGCCCGTTCCTGGAGCTGTCGCCGCTCGCCGCCTGGGGCACGGACTTCCCTGTGGGCGCCAGCGTGGTCACCGGTATCGGGCGGATCGAAGGTGTCGAGTGCGTGATCGTCGCGAACGACCCGACGGTCCGCGGTGGCGCCAGCAACCCGTACACGCTCCGCAAAAGCCTCAGGGCCAACGACATCGCGCTGCAGAACCGGTTGCCGCTGGTCAGCCTCGTCGAGTCGGGCGGAGCGGATCTGCCGACGCAGAGCGAGATCTTCATCCCCGGCGGACGGGCGTTCCGTGACCTCACCAGGCTGAGCGCGGCCGGCATCCCGACGATCACGGCGGTGTTCGGCAACGCCACGGCCGGCGGCGCGTACGTACCGGGCATGTCGGACTACGTGATCATGGTCAAGGACCGGTCGAAGGTGTTCCTCGGCGGCCCGCCGCTCGTCAAGATGGCGACCGGTGAGGACGCCGACGACGAGAGCCTGGGCGGCGCGACGATGCACGGCACCACGTCCGGCCTCGCGGACTTCGTCGCGGAGGACGAGACCGACGCGATCCGGCTGGCCCGCAGGGTCGTCGCGCGGCTCGACTGGCGCAAGCAGGGTCCGGAGCCGTACGCGGTCGAAGAGCCGCTCCACGACGCCGAAAGCATCCTCGACATCGTGTCAGAGGACCAGCGGGTGCCGTTCGACCCCAGGGACGTCATCGCGCGGCTCGTCGACGGGTCGAAGTTCGACGAGTTCAAACCGTTGTACGGCAACAGCCTCGTCACCGGCTGGGCCAGGATCCACGGCTACCCGGTCGGCATCCTCGCCAACGCGCGCGGCGTCCTGTTCAGCGAGGAGTCGCAGAAGGCCACGCAGTTCATCCAGCTCGCCAACCAGAGCGACACACCGCTCGTCTTCCTGCAGAACACCACCGGCTACATGGTCGGCGCCCAGTACGAGCAGGGCGGCATCGTCAAGCACGGCTCGATGATGATCAACGCGGTGTCCAACAGCAAGGTCCCGCACCTGACGATCACGATGGGCGCGAGCTACGGCGCGGGCAACTACGGCATGTGCGGCAGGGCGTACGACCCGCGGTTCCTGTTCACCTGGCCCAACGCCAAGTCGGCCGTGATGGGGCCCGCGCAGCTCGCCGGTGTGCTGTCGATCGTCGGACGGCAGGCCGCCGCGGCGAAGGGTCAGGAGTACAACGAGGAACACGACGCGGCCATGCGCAAGATGGTCGAGGCGCAGATCGAGGAGCAGTCGCTGGCGCCGTTCCTGTCCGGAAAGCTCTACGACGACGGCGTGATCGACCCGCGCGACACCAGGACCGTGCTCGCGATCTGCCTCTCCGCTGTCCACAGCGGACCGATCAAGGGCGCCGACGGCTTCGGCGTCTTCCGGATGTGAGACCAGTGATCAAGACTCTCCTGATCGCCAACCGCGGCGAGATCGCCCGCCGGATCATCCGCACCTGCCAGGCAGGCGGAATCCGCACGGTCGCGGTCTTCTCCGACCCGGACACCGACGCACCGCACGTCCGGGAAGCCGACTTCGCCGTCAACCTGCCCGGCGCGTCCCCGACCGACACCTACCTCCGCGCCGACCTGATCGTCGAGGCGGCGCTCAAGGCGGGAGCGGACGCCGTCCACCCCGGCTACGGCTTTCTCAGCGAGAACGCCGGCTTCGCCAGGAAGGTCCAGGAGGCGGGCCTGACCTGGGTCGGCCCGGAACCGGACGCCATCGAGGCCATGGGCTCCAAGGTCGCCGCGAAGAAGCGCATGGCGGCCGCCGGTGTGCCCACGCTGCCCGAGCTCGACCCGGAGACGGTCACCGAGTTCCCGGTGCTGATCAAGGCATCGGCGGGCGGCGGCGGTCGCGGCATGCGGATCGTTCGCGAGAAAGCCGAGTTCGCGGACGCTCTCGCCAGCGCGCGACGTGAGGCCGAGTCGGCGTTCGGCGACCCGACGGTGTTCTGCGAGCCGTTGCTGGAGCACGCACGGCACGTCGAGGTGCAGATCCTCGCGGACACGCACGGCACGGTGTGGGCGCTCGGCGAACGCGAGTGCTCGATCCAGCGCCGGCACCAGAAGATCGTCGAGGAGTCGCCCAGCCCGGCGGTCACCGACGACATCCGCAAGCGCTTGTTCGCGGCGGCGACGGCCGCGGCCGAGTCGATCGGGTACGTCGGCGCGGGCACCGTGGAGTTCATGCTGAAGGGCGAGGACTTCCACTTCCTGGAGGTCAACACTCGCCTGCAGGTCGAGCACCCGGTCACCGAACTGGTCCACGGCGTGGATCTCGTCGAATGGCAGCTGCGGATCGCCGAAGGCGCAAAGCTGCCAACGCAAACGCCGGAACCGAACGGGCACGCCATCGAGGTCCGCCTCTACGCCGAGGACCCCGACCGCGACTGGCGCCCGGCGAGCGGCACCCTGCACCGGTTCCACGTGCCGGGGGACATCAGGCTCGACAGCGGTGTCGAGGACGGGGCGGAGATCTCGGTCCACTACGACCCCATGCTGGCCAAGGTGATCGCGCACGCACCGACGCGCGCGGCCGCCATCCGCAAGCTCGCGACCGCGCTGGAGAGTGCCCGGATCCACGGCCTGGTCACGAACCGCCGCCTGCTCGTGGACATCCTCAGGCACGACGCCTTCCTCAACGGCGACACGCACACCGGGTTCCTGGCGGAGCACGAGTTCGCCCGGACCGTCGACCCGCAACCGTTTGCGCTCGCCGCGGCGCTGGCCAACGCCGCCACCCGCAGGGTCGGGCACCTGCCGCTCGGCTGGCGCAACGTCCGCTCGCAGCGGCCGAAGGCGAAGTTCCTGGTCGGGGAAACCGAGATCGAGGTCGAGTACGACCCGAAGCAGGCCACCCCCGACGTGGTCGCTCTGGATTTGGACGGAGTGCGCACGCCGTTCCACGTCGCCCGGTACGGCGATCTCGTCGAGGTCGACTCACCGCGCGGCTCCGTCAGCCTCAGGATCGTGCCGCGCTTCCCCGAACCGGAGACCGGGCTCGCACCGGGCGCGACCGTCGCCCCGATGCCCGGCACGGTCGTCCGGGTCGGCGTCCAGCAGGGTGACCAGGTCGAGGCCGGTGCCGAGCTCCTGGTCCTGGAAGCCATGAAGATGGAACACCGCGTGCTCGCGACCAGCGCGGGCACCGTCACCGAACTCCTCGTCGAGAAGGCCCAGCAGGTCAACGCCGGCGACGTCCTGGCCGTAGTAGCCGAAAAGAGTGGAGACGAGCAATGAGCTTCGTCGAGTCCGAAGAGCGGATCGCGCTGCGCAAGGCCGTGTCCGAGCTGGGCGCCAAGTACGGCACCGAGTACTTCGTCGCCAAGGCCCGCTCGGGGGAGAAGACCACCGAGCTGTGGGAGGAAGCGGGCAAGCTCGGTTACCTCGGTGTCGCGGTGCCGGAGGAGTACGGCGGTGGTGGCGGCGGCATCGGTGACCTCGCGGCGGTGTGTGAAGAGCTGGCCGCGGCGGGATGTCCGTTGCTGCTCATGGTGGTGTCGCCCGCGATCTGCGCCACGGTGATCGCGAGGTTCGGCACGAGCGAGCAGAAGTCCAAGTGGCTGCCCGGTTTCGCGGACGGCACGCTGAAGATGGCGTTCGCGATCACCGAGCCGGACGCGGGATCCAACGCGCACCAGCTGAAGACGCACGTCCGGCGCGTCGGCGACGACTGGATCCTCAAGGGCACCAAGACGTTCATCTCCGGCATCGACGAGGTCGACGCCGTCCTCGTCGTCGCCATCCAGAAGACCGGGCCGGTGCTCGTCGTCGTTCCCACCAACGCCGAGGGCTTCACCTGGCACCAGATCGAGATGGACCTGCTAGCGCCGGAGAAGCAGTTCACGCTGTTCTTCGACGACGTCAGGCTGCCGGACGACGCGGTCGTGGGCTCACCGGACCAGGGCCTGCTACAGGTCTTCGCGGGCCTCAACCCCGAACGGATCATGGGCGCGAGCATGGCCACCGGTTCCGCCCGCCTGGCCATCAGCAAAGCCGTCACCTACGCCCAGCAGCGTCAGGTGTGGGACAACCCGATCGGTTCGCACCAGGGCCTCGCGCACCCGCTGGCGAAGATCCACATCGAGATCGAGCTGGCCAGGCTGATGACGCAGAAGGCAGCCGCGCTGTACGACGCGGGCCGTGACAAGGACGCCGGTGAGGCCGCCAACATGGCCAAGTACGCGGCCGGCGAGGCCATCGCGGCCGCCGTCGACCAGGCGATCCAGACCCACGGCGGCAACGGGCTCACCTCCGAGTTCGGCCTGGCGTCGATGCTCGGCATGTCGCGGCTCTCCCGGATCGCGCCCGTTTCGCGGGAGATGGTCCTCAACTTCGTCGCGCAAAACAGCCTGAAGTTGCCCAGGTCGTACTGACACACTGCGCGGCATGGGGACATTCAGCACGTATGACGGCACCAAACTCGCTTACCACGGCCCGTCCGGCCCAGATCCGCTGATCTGCCTGCCGGGCGGGCCGATGCAGGCGTCGTCCTATCTGGCCGGCCTGCCGCTCGGCGACGTGCTCCGGCTCGACCTGCGCGGCACGGGCGACTCCGAGGAAGCACCGAAGGAGACCTACCGGGCGGACCGGCAGGTCGACGACGTGGAAGCGTTCCGGCAGCACCTCGGGCTCGACAAGCTCAGGCTGCTCGGTCACTCTGCGGGCGGTACCCTCGCGATCCTCTACGCGGCGCGATTTCCCCAGCACGTCAAGGAAATCGTGCTCGTCGCACCCAGCCCGCGCGTCGTCGGCATCGACGTCACCGACGAGGACCGCCGCGAGGTCGCCCTGCGGCGCAGCGGCGAGCCCTGGTACCCCGAGGCCATCAAGGCCTTCGAAGAGATCTGGGCGGGCAACATGACGCCTGAGGCGTTCAAGCGGATCGGCCCGTTCTGGTACGGCCGATACGACGACGCCGCGCGCGAGCTCGAAGATCACCCGACCAACGACGAGGGCGCCCGGGAGTTCTACGCCGAGGGCGCACTCGACCCCGATGTCACCCGCGCGGCACTCGAGACCCTCGACGTGCCAGCACTTCTGATCGCCGGTGAGGTCGACGTCGCGCTACCGCCCAAGCGCGCGCAGGAGTACGCGGACCTGTTCCCACGCGCGCGGCTCGTCGTGCAGCCCGGCGCCGGTCACTTCCCGTGGGTGGACGACCCGGAGGCGTTCGCCGCCACGGTCCAGCGCATCCCGTAGAGGCCGGGACCGAAGTCGAGCGCGGCGGCGTGCGCGTAACCCCAGGAGTCCACCGGGGCCGGGCGTGCGCCGCCGTACATTTCCGTCCCGGCCGGACCGGACGCGAATTGCTCGCAGGAGGCCGGTGGGGACTCGGCGGGGAATTTGATCTCCAGCACGTAGTCGTGCACCCGTTCGGCGAACCGGCGGAAATGCGTGTGCTCCACCGTCGGATGTGGATAGATCAATTCGTACTCGATCGCCGCCGTCTCGCCGGGAGAGATCGGTTCGTCGAACAACAGCTCCGCGACGAGCACGCCGTTGGTCCGTTCGCGGGCGACCCTGCCGACGCGGCACGCGCGGACCGCGGTCAGCGCCGGCTGCGACGAACCCGTTTCCTGGCAGAGGATCCAGCGGTCCACTCCGGCCGCCGTCGCCTGCAGGACCTGACGTGACCTGACCGCGCGCACCCCTCCGCAGGGTGCGACGTCCACGCGGTCGTGCTGGGCGGTCAGGACGAGTCCTGAGCCGTCCCACGCCGTCCTCTCCGACAGCTCCCGCCTGCGTGAACGGCCGCGCGGCCGGGGCGGGCCGAGCAGGCGCGACAGTGCTGCCTCCGGCAGCCCGAGCACGTCCTCCAGCTGGGCGAGCGCCATCAGCGACTCCGGCCGCTCGGGTCTGCGCCTGCCCGACTGCCAGTAGCTCAGCGCCGTCACGCTGATCGGCGTGCCGCGGACCTTCAGGCGGTGCTGCAGCCGTTCCAGGCTGAGACCCCGCACCTGGATCGCCACCCGCAACGCGTCCGCGAACGGACCCGTCACCAACAGGTCGGCGAGCTCCTCGCGCGGTGGGTAAATCGTCAGCATCACCCCTCCGTTTCCCGGGGTCAAGCTCGGAAGGCTATCGGCAGCAAAGGGAACGCGGTACAGCCGATCGGCGGTTTTGCGCCGGTTCGAAACCCGGAAAGTTCAGATCTCGAGCCTATTACGCCGCCAATAGTCTCGATTGGGTTCCTGATCACCCCTGCGACGAACAGGACTACGCAATGCGCAAGACAGCAACCCTGCTCGGCTCGGCGGTCATGATCGCCGCGTTCGCGGCACCCGCCACCGCCGCGGCCGGTGAGATCCGCACGTTCGAGGGCGCGGACAACATCGCCGGCAGCTTCGTCGTGAAGCTCAAGGACGACCGGGTCACCGCGAGTGCCGCGACTCTCGGTGCACGGTTCGGCGGTCAGATCGGCCACGTGTACGACACCGTGTTCAAGGGCTTCTCGGTCAAGATGAGCGACGCCCAGGCCCGCAGACTGGCCGCCGACCCGTCGGTCGACTACGTGGAACGCGACCAGGTTCTCAGCATCTCCGCCACCCAGGTCAACCCGCCGTCGTGGGGTCTCGACCGGATCGACCAGCGCAACCTGCCGCTCGACCAGCGCTACACCTACAACAGCACCGGTTCCGGCGTGAACGCCTACGTCCTCGACACCGGTGTCCGGATCAGCCACCAGACGTTCGGCGGCCGCGCCAAGAACGGCCGCGACTTCGTCGACAACGACAACGTCGCGCAGGACGGCAACGGCCACGGCACGCACGTCGCGGGCACCATCGCGGGCACGCAGTACGGCGTGGCGAAGGCGGCGACCATCGTCGCCGTGCGTGTGCTGAACAACCAGGGCTCCGGCACGCTCGCCGGTGTCGTCGCGGGCATCAACTGGGTGGCGTCCAACCACGTCAAGCCCGCGGTGGCCAACATGTCGCTCGGTGGCAGCGCGAACTCCTCGCTCGACAACGCCGTGGCGGGCGCGATCACGCGCGGTGTCACGTTCGCGGTGGCGGCGGGCAACTCCAACGCCAACGCGTCCGGCTTCTCCCCGGCCAGGGTCGCGTCGGCGATCACGGTGGGGTCGACCGACCGCAACGACGCGCGCTCGTCGTTCTCCAACTTCGGCGCGGTCGTGGACGTCTTCGCTCCCGGCCGGGACATCACGTCCGCGTGGCACACCAGTGACACCGCCACGAACACCATCTCCGGCACCTCGATGGCGACGCCGCACGTCGCCGGCGTGGTGGCGCGCTACCTGCAGGGCAACTTCAACGTGACGCCCGCGCAGGTGTCGGCCGCGATCACCTCCAACGCCACCAACGGCAAGGTGACCAACCCCGGTGCCGGCACGACGACCAGGCTCCTGCACTGGCCGCCGACCAGCTGAACGGCACTGTGAGATGTGCGGCCCCGGCTCATTGCGAGCCGGGGCCGTTTTCCCCTGCACCGAAAGGAAGTCCGCACGTGAGAGCCCTGCTGACGGTCGTCGCCCTGGCGGCAGCGGTCGTGGTCGCCCCGGCGTCCGCGGCCACATCCCCGTACATCGTCGTGCTGCGTGACGGAGCCGTGTCGTCGTTCAGCGGCGCGGTCGAGCACCGGTACACCAGTGTTTTCAACGGTTTCAGCGCACGGCTGACCTCGCAGCAGCTGCGTGCGCTGAAGGCCGACCCGAACGTGTCCCATGTGGAGCGTGACGGGATCGTGCACGCGAACGGCACGCAGCTCAACCCGCCGTGGGGCCTCGACCGGATCGACCAGCGAGCGTTGCCGCTGGACCAGAAGTACTCCTACACGAGCACCGGCCGCGGCGTGAACATCTACGTGCTCGACACCGGCATCCGGGTGTCGCACACCGACTTCGGCGGCCGTGCCCGCAACGGCTGGGACACGGTGGACAACGACGCGATCGCGCAGGACGACAACGGCCACGGCACGCACGTCGCCGGCATCGCCGCCGGCACGAAGCACGGCGTGGCCAAGCAGGCGACCGTGTGGGGCGTGCGGGTGCTGAACGGGTCCGGCAGCGGCACGATCTCCGGCGTGATCGCGGGTGTCGACTGGGTGACGCGCAACGCCGTCAAGCCCGCCGTGGCGAACATGTCGCTGGGCGGCAGTGCTTCCGCGGCGCTGGACGACGCGGTCCGCCGTTCGATCGCGTCCGGCGTCTCGTACACGGTGGCCGCGGGCGGCAGCAACACCAGCCCCGTGAACTCGTCGCCCCAACGGGTTTCCGAGGCTGTCTGCGTGGGTGCGCTGACGACGAGCGACACCAAGGCGTCGTCGTCGAACTACGGCCCGCTGGTCGACATCTTCGCGCCGGGCGTCGGCATTCCGTCCGCCTGGCACACGAGCGACATCGCGACGAACACCATCTCCGGCACCTCGATGGCCGCCCCGCACGCGGCCGGTGTCGCCGCCCGCTATCTGGAGTTCAACCGCGCCGCCACTCCCGCACAGGTGGAGCGCGCGCTGGTTACCACGGGCACTCCCGGCACACCACCCGTCACTCGTATCCTTTACTGGCCGCCTTCACTGTGAAAGTGAATTGTTCGGCAATACAACCGCGTCTTAATCTTTAGTACACCCTTGGCAGGAACCGGGTCGCAACTTAGCGTCGAAAGTGTTCGTTCCCCTGCAAAGAACGGAATGCAGCATGACGCGAAAGATCCGGTTCCTGGCCGGTGCCGGTGCGGCGACCCTCGCCGCGTCGGTCCTGATGACGCCGGGAGCGTCCGCCGCCGAGGGTGAGATCCGCTCTCTGGGCGCCCCTGAGAAGATCGCCGGCAGCTTCATCGTGAAGCTGAAGGACAGCAAGACCTCCGCCCACTCCCTGGCTTCCCGCTTCGGCGCGAGCGTGGAGCGGAGCTACGCCAGCTTCGGCGGTTTCAACGTGAAGCTGACCGAGAAGCAGGCCAAGCGTCTCGCTGCCGACCCGTCGGTCGAGTACGTCGAGCAGGACCAGGTGATCCACACCCAGGCGACGCAGACGAACCCGCCGTCGTGGGGGCTCGACCGCGTCGACCAGCGCAACCTGCCGCTGAACAGCTCCTACAGCTACACGACCACCGGCTCCGGGGTGAACGTGTACGTCGTGGACACCGGCGTGCGCATCAGCCACTCCACGTTCGGCGGCCGTGCGGTCAACGGCTACGACGCGGTCGACAACGACAACGTCGCCCAGGACGGCAACGGCCACGGCACGCACGTCGCCGGCACCATCGCGGGTTCGCAGTACGGTGTCGCGAAGAACGCGCGCATCGTCGGCGTCCGCGTGCTGAACAACTCCGGCTCCGGCACGCTCGCCGGTGTCGTGGCGGGCATCGACTGGGTGGCGCGCAACCACCGGAAGCCGGCCGTGGCGAACCTGTCACTGGGCGGCGGCGCCAACTCCTCGATCGACGACGCCGTGCGCCGCGCCATCGCGGCGGGCGTGACGTTCGCGGTCGCGGCGGGCAACTCCAACGCCAACGCGTCCGGTTTCTCCCCGGCACGTGTCGGTGAGGCGATCACCGTCGGCGCCACCGAGCGCACCGACGCCCGCGCGTCCTACTCGAACTACGGCTCGATCCTGGACATCTTCGCGCCGGGCAGCAGCATCACGTCGGCCTGGCACACCGGTGACAGCGCGACCAACACCATCTCGGGCACCTCGATGGCCACCCCGCACGTCGCCGGTGCGGCCGCGCGGTACCTGCAGAGCAACCCGTCGGCCACGCCGGCTCAGGTCGCCTCTTACCTGATCGCGCAGTCGACGCCGTCGAAGGTGACGAACCCCGGTTCCGGTTCGCCGAACCGCCTGCTGTACCTCGCGCCCTCCGCGTGAGCTAGCACCGTCTGAAAAGGCCGCGGCTGTCGCCGCGGCCTTTTCGTTCAGAGGACCTGTTCCGCCACCGAGAGCGACGCCAGGTAGAGGACGACCATCAGCGCGGCACCGATCCACGGCCAGTAGGCACGCGGCTCTCGCAACGCGCGGAACCACGTCGCGAAGGTCGCGGACAGCCCTATGACGATGGTGCCGACCGTCGCCATCATGAACGGCGCGTAGCACGCGCCCGTGCACGCCTGCACCGGTGTGAAGCCGAGAATGCCGAAGAACAGCACGCCGACGGCGACCACGAACATCACGAGCATGCCGAAGACGGCCACCGGGATCCGCATGCGGAAAAGCTAGCGAACCTAGATCACTTCCGCCCGTGAAAGCCCTGCGTGAGAATCCGTCGGTGCCGTTGGCTAGCCTTGACGGCAAAGCTGACTTCGTCTACAAGGAGCCACCACCGTGTTGCGCACGCACGAGGCCGGATCACTCCGGGCCGAGCACGCCGGGCAGTCCGTCACCCTCACCGGGTGGGTCGCTCGCCGGCGTGATCACGGCGGTGTCATCTTCATCGACCTCCGCGACGCCTCCGGTGTCGCCCAGGTCGTGTTCCGCGAAGGCGAGATGGCCGAGCGCGCGCACAAGCTGCGGGCCGAGTTCGTCGTCAAGGTCACCGGCGAGGTGTCCAGGCGTCCGGAGGGCAGCGAGAACCCCGACCTCGCCACCGGTGCCATCGAGGTCTACGTCTCCGAGCTCGAGGTCCTGAACGAGGCCGCGCCGCTGCCGTTCCAGGTCGACGACCACCTGGAGGTCGGTGAGGAGGCCCGCCTCAAGCACCGCTACCTCGACCTGCGCCGCACCGCCCCGGCCAAGGCCATGCGCCTGCGCAGCGAGGCGAACCGGATCGCCCGCACGGTCCTGCACGCCGAGAAGTTCGTCGAGGTCGAGACCCCGACCCTGACCCGCAGCACGCCGGAGGGCGCGCGCGACTTCCTGGTGCCCGCCCGGCTGCGTCCCGGCTCCTGGTACGCGCTGCCGCAGTCGCCGCAGCTGTTCAAGCAGCTGCTCATGGTCGGTGGCCTGGAGCGCTACTACCAGATCGCGCGCTGCTACCGCGACGAGGACTTCCGCGCCGACCGGCAGCCGGAGTTCACGCAGCTCGACATCGAGATGAGCTTCGTCGAGCAGGACGACGTCATCGCGCTGGCCGAGAAGGTCATCAAGGCGCTGTGGAAGGAGCTGGCGGACCACGAGATCGGCACGATCCGCCGCATCCCGTTCGCCGAGGCCATGGCCAAGTACGGTACGGACAAGCCGGACCTGCGCTTCGACCTCGAGCTGACCGAGCTCACCGAGTACTTCAAGGACACGACGTTCCGCGTGTTCCAGGCGCCGTACGTCGGTGCCGTGGTCATGCCCGGTGGCGCCTCGCAGCCCCGCCGCACGCTCGACGGCTGGCAGGAGTGGGCCAAGCAGCGCGGCCACAAGGGCCTCGCGTACGTGCTCATCGGCGAGGACGGCACGCTGGGCGGCCCGGTCGCCAAGAACCTGACCGACGCCGAGCGCGACGGCCTGGCCAAGGCGGTCGGCGCGAACCCCGGCGACTGCATCTTCTTCGCCGCCGGTGACCGCAACGGCGCCCGCGCGCTGCTCGGCGCCGCGCGCAACGAGATCGCCCAGCGCGTCGGCCTGATCGACGAGAACGCCTGGTCGTTCGTGTGGATCGTGGACGCGCCGCTGTTCGAGGCCGTCGAGAACATCGGCGACGACGTGGCGGTCGGCAGCGGCAAGTGGACCGCGCTGCACCACGCGTTCACCTCGCCGACGCCGGAGTGGATCGACCGCTTCGAGGAGGACCCGGGCAACGCGCTCGCGTACGCCTACGACATCGTCTGCAACGGCAACGAGATCGGCGGCGGCTCGATCCGTATCCACCGCGCCGACGTGCAGCAGCGGGTCTTCAACATCATGGGCCTCACCGAGGAGGAGGCGCAGGAGAAGTTCGGCTTCCTGCTCGACGCCTTCAAGTACGGCGCCCCGCCCCACGGTGGCATCGCGTTCGGCTGGGACCGCATCGCCATGCTGATCGGCGGCTACGACTCGATCCGCGAGGTCATCGCGTTCCCGAAGAGCGGTGGCGGCTACGACCCGCTGACCGCGGCTCCGGCGCCGATCACGCCGCAGCAGCGCAAGGAAGCCGGCGTCGACGCCAAGCCCGACCAGAAGGCGTAATGCTGCGGCTCAGGGTGGTCTGCCCGGCAGACCAGACCGAAGCCGCGCTGACGATCCTCCGCGACCACGCAGGAGCCACCCACCTGGTGGTCCTGCGTGGCGCGGCGATCGATCCCGAGGGTGATCTGATCACCGCCGACGTGGCGCGGGAGGCGGTCGACGAGATCGTCATCGCGTTGTGCGACCTGCACATCGACCACACCGGTGGTGTCACGATCGAAACGATCGACACCTCGCTGTCCGACCACGCCGACCGCGCCGAGGAGAACGCTCCCGGCGAGGGCTCGGACGTGATCGTGTGGGAGGAGCTGATCGCGAAGTCCGGCGAGGAGTCCCGGCCGAGCGTGACCTTCCAGGCGTTCCTCACCATCGCCTGCCTGCTGGCGGCGGTGGGCGTCGCGACGAACTCTCCGGTCACGATCGTCGGCGCGATGGTCGTCGGTCCGGAGTTCGGGCCGCTCGCCGCCATCGCGGTCGGCCTCGTGGCGAAACGGATGGACCTGGTCAAGCGGGCGGCTATGGCACTCGTGATCGGCTTCCCGCTGGCCATGGTGATCACGTCGGCGCTGACGTGGTTCGGTGAGCTCGGCGGGCTGTTCGACCGGGCGTCGTTGCTCAACGGTCACCAGGTCGACTTCGTCTACGAGTTCGGACCGTTCTCGCTGATCGTCGCCCTGCTGGCGGGTGCGGCGGGCATGCTGTCGATGACGTCGGCCAAGTCGGCGGCGCTCGTCGGTGTGTTCATCTCGGTCACCACGGTGCCGGCGGCGGGCTACGCTGCGCTGGCCGCTGTTCTCGGAGTGTGGGACAGAGTGGGACCTGCTGTTGCCCAGCTGGGCATCAACTTGATCGGTATTGTCGCGGCCGCTTCGCTCGTCCTGTTGATCCGCAGGCGCAGGGCAACGGATGGTGTTTCCACACGTCCACTGTCCAAGGGGTGATCCGGAAACAGCGCGAGCCGTTATCAACGAGTGGTGGTAGTCGCAGCCTGGCCGGATTAGCGTCGGTCCGGCTCACGGACATGGGGAGTAGGGTCGGAGGGGATGAGCGTGGAGATCACCGCGGGCCCTCCCGAGACGACTTCACCCGAGATCGTCGAAGCTGTCGACGCGGCCGAGCGGGTACTGACCAAGCGACTGGGCGCACAGGTGCGCCTGGCTGACCCCGAGGCTCTCGGGGGTACCGGTCGTTCCGTCGTCATCCGGGTGAGAGTCGCGTCCTCGCCGTTCTCGATGCCCCGCACCCTGGTCGTGAAGCGGTATCCGGCCGCGAGCGGCGACCGCGACCCGTGGGCGCACGAGGCCGTCAGCCACCAGCTCCTCACCGCGCTGCCCGCGGAAGAGCGCGCCACGCCGGAACTGTTCGCCCACGACGCGACGTCGCGTCTGGTCGTGCTGGAAGACCTGGGCCGTGCGCCCCGGTTGTCCGAGAAGCTGCATTCGGGCGACGCGCGCGCCGCGGAACGTGGCCTGTTGTCGTGGGCACACGCCATGGGCCGCCTGCACGCCACCACAGCGGGCCGTGACGCGGACTTCGACGCGTTGATGCGCCGGGCTGGTGCGCAGTGCTGCCAGGACCCGATCGCGGTCGACGTGCACGCGGCCATCGCCGGGTTACCGGCGCTGCTCGGGTCCACGCTGGGGGTGGAGACTTCCCCGCAGGCCACCGAGTTCGCCGCCGACGCCGCACGGTCGTTCAGCTCGTCGAGGCGGCGTGCGTTCAGCCCGTCGACGTCCTGTCCGGACAACCACCTGGTCACCTCGCGCGGTGTCCGGTTCGTCGACTTCGAGGGCGGCTGTGTCCGCGACATCGTGTTCGACGCGGCCGCGTTGCGCGTGCCGTTCCCGTCCTGCTGGTGCGGGTGGGGCCTGCCGCCGGGCATGTCCGAGGCCATGGTCGCCGCGTGGCGCGCCGAGGTCGGGTCGGTGTGGCCCGAGATGGACGACGACGCGGTGCTCTTACCGCGCCTGCTCGAAGCCCAGCTGCTGTGGGTGTGGCTCGCGACGTGGCGGGCGCTCTCCAAGCCGATGCCGAGCGGCGACAACGCGCCACCGCGCAGTGTCGTGCTGGCGGGCCGGTGGGTCAGGCTGCGGTCCGACGCGCTGATCCTGGGTGAGAAGACGGTCGCCTCGCACGCGGACGCGGTGGTCGGCGCACTGGTCGACCGCTACGGCGCCGAGGTGCTCGAACTCGCGCTTTACCCTGCATTTCGCTGAACCGTTCCCGCGCGGTCATTCCGGGATCACCGGGCACGCTGATGCTGAGTCGCGTGCTGGTGCTACTCGGTGACTCGACGGCGGTCGGGATCGGCGACCTCGTTCCCGGCGGCTGGCGCGGCTTCGGCCCGATCCTCGCGTCCGCGTTCGGCGGCAACGGCTATCGCAACCACGCCGTCTCCGGCGCGCGGCTGGCGGATGTCCGGCGCACCCAGCTGCCGCAGGCACTGCGGGAGAGGCCCAGTGCCGCCGTCGTCATCGCGGGCGTCAACGACACCCTCCGGTCGGACTTCTCGGTGCGGCGGATGTACGAGGACCTCGACCACATCTGCCGCGAGCTCACCGCAGCCGGGGCTTCCGTGGTCACCGTGCGGTTCCACGACCAGGGCCGCGTGTTCAAGCTGCCCGGACGGATGCGGCGGGTGCTGAAGGATCGCATCGACGAGTACAACCGCGTGATCGACGTCGTCGTCGCACGGCACGGCGTCCGCTGTGTCGATCTCCACACGCTGCCGGGGGCTTACGAGCTGGAGACGTGGGCCGTGGACCGGCTGCACCCGTCCGAGCGCGGCCACCGGATGCTGGCGCAGGCGTTCGCCGGTGAGCTGCGCGCTCTCGGGCACCCGGTCGGCGAGGTCAGCCTGGAGTGCTCCGGCGGTCGCGAGCTCACGGTGTGGCACCACGTCGCGTGGCTCGTGGTGAAGGGGATTCCGTGGCTGTGGCGCAGGGGTGCGGACCTGCTGCCGTTGCTGTGGATCGAGGAGACAGCGGTCGAAGGGCCGGTGCCGGGGGAGGCGCTCCCCGCTGACACCGGCCGCCTCTGAGGCTCAGCCCGCGGCCGTCAGGTCGTAGATGGTCTGACCGCCTGCCGTGACGGCCTTGAAGTTCGCCGCCACCCTTCCAGCTCGTCGCACCGGCCTGGGTGGCGGCCGAGTAGTAGGCGTTGGCCCAGCCCGAGTCACCCAGCGGCCACAGGTACAGCGCGGCGGTCGCGACCAGCAGGACCGCCAGCGCCAGGCGTTCTCGTCTCATGCGGACGAGATTCGCGGCCTACCCTGGGTCGGTCGTGTGCTCTTGCTGTGAACGACCTGTGCGCCGTGACGTCCTCAGGGAAACGGCGAAAGTCGTGCGGCCGGGCACGCTCTCCACGGACACCTCACCGTCGTGCGCACCGACCACGGCGGCCACGATCGACAGCCCCAGCCCGGTGCTGCCCGCCGCCCGCGACCGCGAGGAGTCCCCGCGCGCGAACCGTTCGAACACCTCCAGGCCCTCGGGGATGCCCGGTCCGTCGTCCGTGACGGTCAGGTCCACCCGTCCGTTGTGGACGGACAGGTCGGTGGTCACGGTGGTGCCCGGCGGGGTGTGCGTGCGGGCGTTGGACAACAGGTTGCCGATCACCTGGTGCAGCCGTTGCACGTCGCCCGGAACGATCACGGGGTCCTCCGGCAGCGCGAGCTTCCAGCTGTGGCCGGGACCCGCGATCCGCGCGTCACCGACGACGTCGAGCACCAGCCGCGAGAGGTCGACGTCCTCGCTCTCCAGCGGACGGCCCGCGTCGAGGCGGGCCAGCAGCAGCAAGTCCTCGACCAGCGAGGTCATTCGCAGCGCTTCCGACTCGACCCTGCCCATCGCGTGCGCGACCTGTGGTGGCACCTCCTCGGCGGAGCGCCGGGTCAGCTCGGCGTACCCGCGGATGGCTGCGAGCGGTGTTCGGAGCTCGTGCGAGGCGTTCGCGACGAACTGCCGCACACGCGTTTCGCTGTCGTGCCTGGCTTTCAGCGCGTCACCGATGTGCCCGAGCATCTTGTTGAGCGCCAGTCCCACCTTGCCGACCTCGGTGCGCGGATCGGTGTCCTCGTCCGGCACCCGTTCGGCGAGCGCAACCTCTCCTTCGTGCAACGGCAGTTCGGACACCCGCGTCGCGGTGTCCGCGACGCGGTCGAGCGGCACGAGTGCGCGCCGCACGATCACCCGGCCCGCCAGTGCCACGGCCGCCGCTCCCGCGACGACGAGCGCGGCGAGGATCCAGACCATCTGCCACACCACGTCCATGACGGGCGCCAGCGGCAGGCCCTTGATCCTCATCATCCGATCGGTGACGACGCGGAACTCGCCGACCTCACCGAGGTCGACCGTGTGCGGGCCGGACGGCACCGCCGCGAGTGCGGAGATCTCCTCGGCAGTGAGCCGGCGCGGCTCCTGCCAGCCCGGCAGTTCGACCGTGCCCTGGATGGTGCCGTCGGGCCGGATGATCGCGTTGAGACCGGGGGCGCCGTAGGGTGAACCGGGCGGCGGTGGTTTGAGGTTCGTGATCTCGCGGTCGAGGTTGCCCATCAGGAACGCGTGCAGCGCGAGCACCGCGACTCCGCCGATCACCAGGCACAGTGCGGTGAGCAGCACGATCTGGCCGGCGACGAGCTTGGCGCGCAGCGTTCTAGGTCGCAGGTTTGAGGACATAGCCAGCGCCTCGCATCGTGTGGATCATCGGAGCGCGTCCGGCGTCGATCTTCTTGCGCAGGTAGGAGATGTAGAGCTCGACGATGTTCGCCTGACCGCCGAAGTCGTAGCTCCAGACCCGGTCCAGGATCTGCGCCTTGCTCAGCACCCGGCGCGGGTTGCTCATCAGGTAGCGCAGCAGCTCGAACTCCGTCGCCGTCAGGTCGATCGAGTCGCCGCCGCGGGACACCTCGCGCGTCTCCTCGTTGAGCGACAGGTCCCCGACGACAAGGCGGGCGCCCGCGTCCGCGTCGGTCACGCCGGTGCGGCGCAGCAGTGCGCGCAGCCGCAACACGACCTCCGCCAACGAGAACGGCTTGGTGACGTAGTCGTCGCCGCCCGCCGTCAGCCCGGCGATGCGGTCCTCCACCGCGTCCTTCGCGGTCAGGAACAGCACCGGCAACACCGGGAAGTCCGCGCGCATCTTGCGCAGCACCTCGAAACCGCCGAAGTCCGGCAGCATCACGTCGAGCACGACCACGTCCGGCCGGAACTCGCGTGCCGTCCGCACCGCCGACTGGCCGTCGAGAGCCGTGCGGACGTCCCACTTCTCCATCCGCAGCGCCATCGACATCAGCTCGGCCAGAGTGGACTCGTCGTCCACCACGAGCACCCGCACGGGCTGCCCGTCCGGCCTGCGGAGTTCGGTCTTCATCGCGCGCATGGCTCCCATCGTGAACGCCGACCCTGTGTACCAGCTGTGAGCGCCGCGCACAGCTCAGGCCTACGCCCGGCACAGGTTCGGCGCAGACTGCGCCGCCACGGTGGCTGACATGACCGAACAACAGCCCCCGGAGTGGGGCGCACCCGAGCAGGCGGCACGGGCCAGCAGACCGGCATGGCCCCGGTGGCATGGGCGGGGTGCCGCCGGAAGGGCGGCAGGGCGGGCCCTTTCTCGGCCTCGGCTCCGGCACGGCCACGCACGGCGAGTTCCAGACCGGTGAGGTCACGTCGATCAGCGACACGTCGCTGGAGGTGAAGTCGACCGACGGCTACACGAAGACCTACGTGATCGACGCCGGCACAGTGGCCGAAGGTGTCGAGAAGGGTGACACCGTGACGGTGATCGCCACCACAGAGGACGGCAAAACGGTGGCGTCGAACGTGGTCGAGCCTGGTCAACGCGGTCAGCGGAACCAGCAGGCCCCTCCAACCAGATAGTTACCGGGTCAAGCGTGAGTGGTTATGGTCGGAAGCATGCCCGACCACAACCGGAGGTGAGCGGTCTGCGCACGTTCACGCTGACGGTGATGGGCACCACTGACCTGCACGGCAATCTCTTCAACTGGGACTACTACCTGGACCGCGAGTTCGACGACTACGCGCACAACGACGTCGGCCTCGCGAAGATCTCCACGCTCGTGTCCGGAGTGCGAGACGACGTGGGGCGGCATCGGACGTTGCTGCTCGACGCCGGTGACACCATCCAGGGCACGCCGCTCGCCTACTACTACGCGAAGGTCGAGCCGATCACGCGCGCACACGTGCACCCGATGGCGGCAGCGATGAACGCCATCGGGTACACGGCGGCCGCGGTGGGGAACCACGAGTTCAACTACGGGCTGCAGGTGCTGCGGATGTTCGAGCGGCAGCTGGACTTCCCGCTGCTGGCGGCCAACGCGATCGACGTCTCCACCGGCCTGCCGGCCTTTGCGCCGTACGTGGTCAAGACCGTGTGGCGCACGGGCGGGCCGCCGTTGCGGGTCGGGATCCTCGGCCTGACCAACCCCGGCATCGCGGTGTGGGACCGCGCGGTCGTCGAGGGTCTGCTGACGTTTCCCGGTCTCGTGGAACAGGCGCTGCACTGGGTGCCGGAGGTGCGGGCCAAGTCCGATCTCGTGATCGTGGCGGCACATTCGGGCGCCGATCTCTCGTCGTCTCTGGGGGATCAGGTGCCGTTCCCGGAGAACTGCGCGGAACTGGTCGCCGAGACCGTGCCGGGCATCGACGCGATTCTGGTCGGGCACGCGCACGTGGAGATCCCGCAGCGGTTCGTCACGAACAAGGTGACGGGCCGGCCGGTGCTGCTGACCGAGCCGTTGTTCTGGGGCAAGCGTTTGTCGCTGATGGAGTTCGACCTCCAGGTCGACTCCCGCTGGGAGCTCGTGGGATCGCGCTCTTCCGTGCTGTCGTCCGCTTCCGTGGACGAGGACCCGCGGATAGTGCGGCTGCTGCGGCGTGACCACGAGAAGGTCGTCACGTACGTCAACGCGCGGATCGGCACGTGCCTGGAGGCGATGTCGGCCGCCCGGTCGCGGTTCGAGGACACGCCCGCTCTCGGTTTCATCAACCACGTGCAGGCGCTGGAAGTCGCGAAGTCCACGTCGTTGCCGGTGATCTCGCTGTGCGCGCCGTTCAACCGCGCGGCGGCGATTCCGGCGGGGGAGGTGTCGATCCGCGACGTCGCCGGGCTCTACATCTTCGACAACACGTTGCTGGGCGTGCGGATGACCGGGGCTCAGCTGCGCGACTTCCTGGAGGAGTCCGCGCGGTACTTCCGGCAGGTCTCCGGGCCCGGCCCCTTCACCGCCGCCGAGGTGTCGGCCGACGTGCCGGACTACAACTTCGACATCGCCTACGGGCTGTCCGCGCCGCTGACCTACGGCATCGACATCGCTCAGCCGGAGGGGTCGCGGATCGTCGGGCTCGCCTACGACGGCGTCCCGGTCTCGGACTCGTTCGAGTTCGCGGTCGCCGTCAACAACTACCGGCAGGCGGGCGGTGGCGACTTCCCGCACATCGCGTCCGCGCCCGTGCTGCACAACCAGCAGCAGGAGATCCGTCAGCTGCTGATCGACTGGGTCAAGGCGGCAGGCGTGCTGGACCCCGCCGCGTTCACCCGGTCGGACTGGCGGTTGGTGGCGTCCGGAGTGCCCGTGGTGATCTCCACGAACGGGTGAATTCGGGCGTGTTGTCCTGGGAGTTCTGCTCCAGGTGGTGGCATGGGCTCGTCCGAATGAGATAGGTCAGGCGCGTGCAGCTATCGCAGCGCGTCTTCGTCGGCGCTCTCGTCGTGCCGGTGCTGCTCGCCTCGGTGGGCACCGCGTTCCGTCCCGTCGCCGAGATCGAGCCCGGCCACCTGGTGTTCGCCGTGCGCTCGTCCGAGATCGTGCTGGCCGGCACCGCGGGCACCGCCGTCGAACGGCAGGAGGTCGTCGACGCCGTGCGCGAGCTGACCGCCGCCCACCGCGTCACCGACATGATCACCCCCAACGCGGGCGAACGGATGCCCGTATCCCCGGCCGCCGCCGCGTCGTTGCTGGGGGTGGTGCTGGACCACGACGTCACCGAGTTCACCGGCGTCGTCCACAAAGGACACCTGACCGCGTCGGCGCGCGTGGCGGACCCGGAGCGCGCGGGGATGCTGAGCGACGCCCTGCACTCGGCCGTTCCCGGTCTGCGCGTCGACGAGGACTTCACTACGGGCTAGGAGCGTTCGTTGTTCGGGTTCTTCATCCAGATGTTCCTGCTGTGCGCGGGCGCGTTCCTCGCGGGCGTGCTGCTGACGTGGCTGACCATGCGCGCGCGTCCCGATGCACCCGAGGTCGCCGGCGCGCCGCTGTCGATCATGGAGGAGCCGGTGCCGTCCGCGCCGGCGATCAAGGCGAACTCGCGCACGATGATGTTCCACACCCCGGAGTCGCCCTACTACAAGCGGATGAAGGGCGACGCGTTCTTCCACTCGCCGGAGGATGCGCGCCGGGCCGGTTACACCATGTGGACGCCGCGGCCCCGAGTGCCTGCGGTGTCCTAGATCCCGGTGGTTCGATCTCCGCCATGCTGAACTCGCAGATGGTGGAAAGACCCTGGGGCGTGACCGTCTTCGGCGCGGCGGACGTGAAGGCGCGCCCGGACCTGGTCCGCGTCAGGTTCAAGGTGAGCCGCGTGGAACAGACGCCGTCGGAGTCGTTCGCCGCCGCCAGCGAGGCCATCGGCGCGGTGCGCCAGGTGCTGCGCGGCCACGGTGTGCCCGACGCGGCGGTCGAACGCTCCCACCTGGACCT
The DNA here is from genome assembly GCF_003269295.1 of Lentzea atacamensis. Lineage (GTDB taxonomy): Bacteria > Actinomycetota > Actinomycetes > Mycobacteriales > Pseudonocardiaceae > Lentzea > Lentzea atacamensis. The sequence goes on from NZ_QLTT01000004.1 coordinate 245,176, forward strand.
GCAGAGCTCCCACACCTACGGCACGCCGCGGGAGTTCCTCGGCTACCAGTGCGAGGCGACGTTCGCGGTGGAGACGCGCGACCTCGACGACGTGCAGCCGCTCCTGGTGGACCTGGTCGCGGCCGGCGCCAACGAGATCGCCGGGGTGGAGTTCGACGTGTCGGGCAAGGCGGAACTGCGCGCCGAGGCCCGCAGGCAGGCCGTCGCGGCCGCGCGCCGGAAGGCGGAGCTGTACGCCGAGGCCGCGCTGGTGCGGCTGGGGTCCGTGGTGCACATCGAGGACGTGGATCCGGAGAAGGCGGGCGGTGGGCGGTACCGGGGGCACGGGGGCGGTGGGGACGCTTCGGCTGACGACCTCGCGCCGGGGCACGTCGTGGTGATGGCGGCGGTGATCCTGGGGTTCTCGATCAACCACGGGTGAGGCGGAGCCAGGCGTCCAGCTCCAGGTAGTCGGCGTCCGTCAGGCCGTGGCGCGGGTTCACCCTGTGCAGCAGGGCTTTGCCATGATGGTGGGCCACCCAGGCGCGGTCCCGGTCGGTCAGCTCGTCGTCGACCCAGGCGAACGGCCTGTTTCCGGCGTACGTGACCAGCCCGCGGGTTTTCCAGTGCAGGCCGAGGTGTGTGTCCTGCGCTTCGGCTTCCGGGTCGTCCGCCCAGTTCGCGACTGGCAGCCGCGGCAGGCCGAGCAGGGGCGAGAGGTGTTCGTTCGCGTCGTCCATCCAGGTCGTCGCCCACACGAGCTCGCACGGCAGGGCGGCGAGCCACGGGCCGTGCAGAGGGGCCAGGCGGGTGAGTCCGGGTTCTCCGGCGACTCCGTCACCGAACGGGAGGAGCGGGCCGTCGACGTCGAGGAACAGGATCGGGAGACCGGTCACCCGGACACCGTAGGCTTGATCGCGTGATTCCCGACGTGATCAAGCCAGGGCTGGAAGTGCTCTTCTGCGGTATCAACCCCGGCCTCGTGTCGGAGGCGACCGGCCATCACTTCGCGCGGCCGGGAAACCGGTTCTGGCCCGCCCTGCATTTGTCCGGTTTCACGCCGCGGCTCTTCGCGCCGGCCGAGCAGCTGGAGCTCCTCCCGCTCGGACTCGGCATCACGAACGTCGTCGCGCGGCCGTCCGCCAAAGCCGACGAATTAACAATTGACGAACTCAAAGCGGGTGGGGCCGAGCTCGCCGAAAAAGTCGAGCGGTATTCACCGAAGGTTCTCGCGGTGCTCGGTGTGACGGTGTACCGGGCGGCGTTCGGGCGCAAGAAAGCACAGGTGGGGCCGCAGGACGACACCGTGGGCGGTGCGCGGGTGTGGTTGTTGCCCAATCCGAGCGGGTTGAACGCGCACTGGCAGTTGCCGGCGCTCGCGGAGGAGTTCGGCAGGCTCAAAGCGAGCTTGTGAAAGCGAGACGGAAGTTCACATTCATGCCCACTCAAAGTGGGCTGGACGGAGTGAACTCTGGTCTGGTTGCATCCGGATCTGCGTCCATTCGAGTGGCCTTCACCGGAAAGTGGAACCGCGTACGCCCGGGGTGCGCCAAAGTTTGGCTATTCCGCGCAGAACATGGTGAATCTTCAACACTGGTGGGGGCGCAGTGGAGATCAGGATTCTGGGGCCGATCGAACCGGCGGTGCCGCCGAAGCCCGCGCAGATCCTAGCGGTCCTGGCTGTCGAGTGCGGGAAGATCGTGCCCGTCGACCGGCTCATCGACCTCATCTGGGGTGAGGAGCCGCCTCCGCAGGCCCGCAAGTCGCTGCAGGTGCACATCAGCAGCCTGCGCCGGGCCGGGTTGCCGGTCGAGCACCGGGCGGCGGGATACGTGCTCAACGCCGAGCCCGAGAGCGTGGATCTGCACCTGTTCCGCAGGCGGGTCGCGGACGCCGGGGACGAGGCCGACCTCAAGGTCAAGGCCGAGACGCTCCACCAGGCGCTCGGGCTGTGGCGCGGGACGCCGGTGGTGTTCGCGCAGACGCTCGAGGTGCAACGGCTCGCGGCTGCGGAGGCGTGGGCCGACGCCGAGCTCGCGCTGGGGCGGCACTCCGAGGTCGTCGACCCGCTCGGGGCCTTCGTCAGCGAGTACCCGCTGGCGGAGCGGCTCAGGGGCCAGCTCATGACCGCGCTCGCCAGGGCCGGGCGCCGGGCGGACGCGATGCGGGTGTTCCGCGAGACGCGCAGGGTGCTGGTCGACGAACTGGGCGTCGAGCCGGGGGAGCAGCTCCAGCAGCTCTACCGCGACGTGCTGGAGGGCGCGCGGGACAGCCGGCGCAACTACCTGCCGCGCGATGCCGGAGACTTCACCGGGCGCGACCGGGAGCTCAGCAGGCTCCTCGACAGCGACGGCGGTGTCTGGTGGATCGAGGGACCGGCGGGTGTCGGCAAGTCGGCTCTGGCGGTGCACGCGGCGCACCGGCTCGCGGACCGGTATCCGGACGGGCAGCTGTTCGTCGACCTGCACTCGCCGTCAGGGGCGCTGGACTCGTTGCTGCGCGCGATGGACGTGCCCAGCGCGCGGATTCCGGAGTCGGCCGAGGAACGCGCGGCGCTGTGGCGGGCGACGGTCAGCGGGCGGCGCGTGGTGATCGTGCTGGACGGCGTCACGAGCGTGTCGCAGGTCAGGCCGCTGCTGCCGGGCAGCCCAGGCTGCCTGACGCTGATCACGAGCCGCAGCCGGCTGTGCGGGCTGGAAGGTGTGCGGCGGATTCCGCTGGACGTGCTGAGCAGCGACGAGGCGGTCACGCTCCTGCGACGGATCCTGGGCGACGACCGGGTTTCCGCGGAACCCGACCAGGCCGACGAGGTGGCGCGGCTGTGCGGGTACCTGCCGCTCGCGGTGCGGATCACCGGCGCGCGGCTGGCCGGGCGGGCGCACTGGCCGGTGTCGAAGCTGGTGAGACGGCTCGCCGACGAGCGCAGCAGGCTGGACGAGCTGGTCGCCGACGACCTGGCGGTGCGGTCGAGCCTGGAGCTCACGTATCGGGCGCTCGACGAGAACGCCCGTAGCGCGTACCGGATCTTCGGGTTCCTCGGGCTGCCCGAGGTGCCGAGCTTCCTGTGGATGCACCTGCTCGACGAGGACGTGCTCGACCAGCTCGTCGACGCGCGGCTGCTCGACGTCATCGGCAGCGCGCGGTACCGGATGCACGAGCTGGTGCGGCTGCACGCCCGTGAGCTCGCCGAAGCCGAGGACCCGCAAGAGGAACGCGAGGATCTCGTCCGCAGGGCCGTGGTCGCCGCGCTGTCCACTGTGGACGGGCTGACCGAACAGCTCTTCCTCGCGGTGCCGCGCATGCAGGACTCCCTCGGCATCGTCGCGACGGCCGCGCGGCCCACCGACAAGGACGCCTGGTTCGCGCGCGAGGAGAGCCTGCTGACCAGGCTCGTCGAACGTGCGGCGGAGCTCGGGCTCGCGGAGATCGCGTCCCAGCTCGCCGAGGTGCTGGTGTTCGCCTGGTTCGGGCTCAGAAACCGGTACGAGGCCTGGGAACGAACACACACGGCGGCGTTGGAGGCCGTGTGGAAGACGGGGGATCTGAGGCTGGAGGCGGTGCTGCGCTGCAGCCTCGGCCAGATGTACTACAAGCGTGACAACCTGGTGGAAGCGCGGTCGTGGTTCGACACCGCGCAGACGCTGTTCGTGAACCTGGGCGACAAACGCGGTGAGGCCGTCGCGATGAACGGCATCGGCATGGTGTGCCGTGATCTCGGTGAGTACCCGTGCGCACTGGAGGCGCTCGGCAGGGCCCGCGAGCTCCTGGAGTCGCACGACACCGAGGGAGTCGGTCACGCGCTCTACGGAATCGGCTCCGTCAAACGAGAACTCGGCGACGACGAGGGAGCCCTGGGCACCCTCACGCTGGCGGAAACGACCTACCGCGCGGCGCAGAGCAGGAGGGGCGAAGCCCTGGCGGCACGGGGGATCGGGCTGGTGCACCGCGCCCGCGGCGAGCTGGACCTGGCCGAGGAGCACATCGTGCGCGCCCACGAGATGGTCGCGGGCACCGGGGACGAGCTGCTCGGCTGCTACACCGCCCAGGCGTGGGCGAAGGTGTTGCTGCGCAAGGGTTCGTTCGACCCGGCCGAGGAGCTCCTCGGCACCGCGATGAACGGCTGCCGCGACGTCGGCGACCGGTTCGGTGAGGCGCTCGTCCGCCGCACCCTGGGAGAGTTGCGGCTCGCGGCCGGCGACCACCACGGCGCGCGGATCGTGCTGACCGAGGCGCTGGCGTCGTTCACCGATCTCGGCCTGCCGCTGTGGCGGGCTCGGACGCTCAGAGACCTCGGTGCGGTCCACGCCCGCCTGGGGGAAGGTGCGGGCGCGGACCGCTGCTGGGGTGAGGCCGCCGAGCTGTTCACGCGACTGGGCACCCGTGAAGCCGGGGAAGTTCACCAGTGGCGCACTCGGTGGCACCGGCTGGTCAGCCGGTGATCTTCTTGTACTTCCACGGCGCGTAGCCGCCGCTCTTCAGCGAGGAGATCGACACCTTCTCGTGGTCCATGTCGGTGGCGGTGCTGCCCTCCTCGTAGATCCACGCGACGGTGTGCGCCGAGTCGGCCCACTTCTCGAACAGCTTCACGTGGCCGTTGCGCAGGATCATGTCGCCGGGCTTGAGCCCGCCCCACGTGATCTTCGTGGCGACCTCGTCCAAAGTGGACGTGTTGCGGCTGGTGGTCAGCTTCCACGCCATGGAGACGAAGCCGGAGCAGTCCGTCCGGTACTTCTTGCCCTTGTTGATGTCCCACGCGTAGGCGCTCTGGCTGTACGGGATCTTGCGGTCCCACCAGTCCTTCGCCCGCTTCATGACCTCGGTGCGGGTGATCGCGCCCCCGTACCCGGCCGCCGCCTCGACCTGCGAGATGGCGGTCTCCTGCTCGGCGGGACCCTCCGGCGCGGCCTGGGCGACGCCGCTGAGGCCGCCCAGCAGCCCGAGTGAAATGGCGGTCGCCGCGACGGCGTGGCGAATGCGCATCGTTGTAGCTCCGATCGACTTGTTGGTGACGACCGGGACTGTCCACGAGCGCGCCAAAGATCGGCCAAAGACCGATTTAGGCATCTCTTTACCGCTTCTTCCTAGCTTCGCCGCACTTCGGTTTGGGCATAAGGAGAAGAGCATGTTCGTTCGCATGATCACCGCGGTGATCGCGATGTTCGCCGCACTCGTGGTGGGGGCGTCGGTCGCACAGGCGGCCCCCGCCAAGTACACGCACTCGCAGGCGACCGCGCAGCTGCGCGCGGCCGGGATCACCTGGTCGTCCAGCGGCGGCTGCAGCGACCGCAACCGTCCGAACTGCACCTCGTTCGAACAGGTCAACCAGATGAGCATCGCGGGAGCCAAGACGCTCAAGCGGGCGTCGGGCTGCGCGCTCAACGTCACCGGTGGCACCGAGACCGGGCACGCGTCGGGCACCTACTCGCACTGGAACGGCTACAAGCTCGACTTCTCACTGTCGACCTGCCTCAACAACTACGTGACCCGGACCTTCACGTCCATCGGCGGCAACAAGTGGCGGTCGGGCTCCGGCAACATCTACTACCGCGAGTCGAACCACTGGGACGTCCTGTACTACAACTGCGGCGGTTGCTGAGCCGAGCCCGGGGCCGGTAGTAGTGGAGGGGTGACTACACTCGGCGCTGTCTACCGGCCCCAGCTCCCGCCAGAGAACCTCCGATCCGTCGTGCTCGCCGCTGAGGATTCCGGTGTGGACTCGTTGTGGCTGTGGGAGGACTGCTTCCTGGAGAGCGGCATCGCCTGCGCCTCCGCCGCGCTGGCCTGGACGTCCAGGCTGAAGGTCGGGGTCGGCCTGCTGCCGGTGCCGTTGCGCAACGTCGCGCTCACCGCCATGGAGGCCGCGACGCTGGACCGGCTGTTCCCCGGCCGCGTCACCATCGGCGTCGGGCACGGCCTGCAGTCGTGGATGGGACAGGTCGGAGCGAGGGTCTCGTCACCGCTCACCCTGCTGCGCGAGTACACGGAGGCGTTGAAGGCGCTGCTGGCCGGTGAGAACGTGACCTGTGCCGGCAAGTACGTGTCGCTGACCGGTGTGGCGCTGGACTGGCCGCCCGCCGCGCCGATGCCGATCTACGTGGGCGGGCTCGGGCCCAGGACGCTGGAGCTCGCCGGCCAGGTGGGCGACGGCACGATCCTGGACGCGTCGGCTGATCTCGACCGCGTGCGCGAGACGCGGGCAAGCCGTGAGCACCCGATCGTCGTCTACGTGGAGACCGATTCGCGCGACCGCGCGTTCGTCACGGATCTCGTCGCGTCGGTGGCTGAAGCGGGCGCTACCAGCGTGATCTTGCAACAGTCGGCCACGAGTGAGGACCCGGAAGGGTTCGTCCGATTCGTGGGTTCACTCGATGGAGTGAGTGCATAGCGCGGTAGATAACGGTGGATACCTCCTTGCGATGGAACGGTTGTGGGCCTTTCGTCGCTGTTCGGGGAGGTAATGATGCTTGGGCGCAAGAGCCGCCGGATCGCTGAGCTGGAGCGGGCCATGGAAGGCCTGCAGGAGCTGCTCGCTCGAATCGGTGACGCCCGAACAGCGCAAACGGAGGCGTTGGAAGAGGTCGACCGTGCGGGAGCCGAGCTCGTCGCGCTGCGGCACCGCATCGACAACGCGCGGGCCGAGCTGCAGCCGTTGAAGGAGGAGCTGACCTTCCAGCGGGCCGGCGTCTTCCGCACCGACACCGTCACCGACCACCAGACGCAGATCGACATGATCCACTCCGAGATGAAGACTCTGATCAAGACCGGCGCCGCGATCGAGGGCGGCGGGCAGGTCACCTACAACGGGTCGGACGCCACGGGGCGGCGGCTCCTCGAGGACTGGTCGGCGCTGATGCTCCGCTCGTACAACTGCGAGGCCGAGAACTGCCTGCGCATGTTGCGAGCCGGGGGCCTGGACGCCGCCCGCAGGCGGCTCGATCGCGCGGCGTCGGCGATCGAGCGGCTCAGCGGCACGTTCGCCCTCCGGATCTCGCCGCGCTACCAGGCCCTGCGAACCTACGAGCTGGAGCTCACCGCCGACCACCTGCAGCGCAAGGCCGAGAGCCGCCGCACCCGCCGGATCGCCTCCTGAGCCGGGTTGCTTTCTGACGGGCTGGGTACCTCACCTGCGTGGCTGAGGTTTCGCTGGACGTAGAAGCTCCGATCGACGCCGTCTGGGCCGTGCTCGCCGACGGCTGGTCCTACGCGGGATGGGTGGTGGGCGCGTCCCACATCCGCGACGTGGACACCGGCTGGCCCAAGCCGGGTACGCGCATCCACCACAGCGTGGGGCCGTGGCCGCTGGTCATCGACGACACCACCGAGGTCGTGCGCTGTGAGCCGTCCCGGCTGCTCGAGCTGGACGCCCGGCTGTGGCCGGCGGGGGCAGCGAGGATCACCTTCACCCTGCGCGCCCGGTCGGAGGCACTCACCGAGGTGCGGATGACCGAGAGCGTGGAGCGCGGCCCGACCTCGGTCCTGCCGTCGTTCCTGCAGGACCTGCTGTTGACTCCACGCAACAGGGAGACGCTGCAGCGCCTCAGCGCGCTGGCTCAGGGCCGCTCAGCAGTTCAGTAGACGGCTTTGTGCAGGCCCTGGATCAGCAGCCGGTACACCTCGCCCGCCGCACCCCACCGCGCCAGCGCCGCCCGTGCCGCGTTCGCCCCCGTCGCGCCGTGCACGCCGCCACCCGGCCACGCCGACGAGCTCGCCAGGTAGAGCCGGTCGAACGGGGTGTCGGCCCGGCCGAGACCGGGCATCGGCCGGAAGATCAGCTGCTGGTGGATGGCCGCCGTGCCGCCGTTGACCGTGCCGATCTGCTCCGGGCCCAGCACCGAGCGCTTGACGATGCGGGAGCGGAAGCCGGGTGCGCGTTCCTCGATGACCTGTTCGATGCGGTCGGCGCGGCGCTTCAGGCGGTCTTCTGTCCACTTGCCACCGAGCGGGACGTGTGTGTACGCCCAGGCGGCTTCGGTGCCGGAGGGGGAGCGTGACGGGTCGGTCGTCGTCATCTGACCCATGATCGTGAACGGGGTGCGCGGGACCTTGCCGCACGCCAGTTCGTGGGCGAAGCCGGCCATGCCGTTGAGGTCGCCGCCGATGTGGATGGTGCCCGCCTGCGCGGCTTCCGGGTTGGTCCACGGGATCGGGCCCGACAGCGCCCAGTCGACCTTGATCGTGTCGCCGTCCCACTGGAACTTCTTCAGGTCCTCGGCGAGCTTCGGCGGCAGACCGTTCTCGCCGATCAGGTCGAGGTACAGGTTCGGTGCGGGGATGTCGGCGAGGACGGCTCGGCGTGCGCGCACAACGGAACCGTCTGCCAGACGCACGCCCACGGCGACACCGCGCGCGTGCAGAACAGAGCTCACTCGCGCGTTCGTCTCGATGCGACCGCCGAAGCGGCGCACCAGCGACGCCGTCAGTTCGCCCGCTCCGCCGCGCGGCACGGGGTTGCCGACGTCCTGGCCGAGCATGGCGAGCAGCCAGCCGAAGCCCGCGCCGCCCGCCTGGTCCGGGCCGAGGTCCGTGTGCATCGTGTTGCCCGCCAGCAACACTCGCGCACCATCGCCCTCGAAGAGTTCCTCGCCGAGACGGCGCACGGGCAACGTCAGCATGCGTGCCAGGCGAAGGGCGTCTCCCGCGCCTGCGGCCTTCAACAAGGACAGCGCGCCACGCACCGGTGGAAACGGACGCAGCAGTGAGCCCAGCACGGCCTCACGCACGGACATCCAGCGCGTGTACTCGGCGTGCCAGCGATCGGCGTCCGCGTCGGCGAAAGCACCGACCGACTTCGCGGTCGTCTCCACCTCACGAGAGAGGAGCGCCACGCGGTCGTCGGGCAGGACGTGGGCGAGCACGGCCGGTGCGTGCTGCCACTGCACGTCGAGGTTCAACGCGCCGATGACCGGCGAGCCGAGGCCGAGCGGGTAGAACGCGCTGTAGACGTCGTTCGTGAAGCCCGGTGCGGTGATCTCGGCGGACGTGACGGCACCGCCGGGGGTGGCGCGCTGCTCCAGCACCAGGACGTCCCAGCCCGCGTCCGCCAGCAACGTCGCCGCGACCAGCCCGTTCGGTCCCGCGCCGATGACGACCGCGTCCACCTCGTTCACACACGCCTCCCCATCGCCACGACGACCTCACTCAGCACATCACGCGCGTCGTGTTCCGGCCACCATTCCAGATCCTTGTGCGCTCGGGTGGTCCGCACGAGAGGTGCCTGATCGGCCATCCGGACCCACTCGGGGGTCAGTGGCTGCAGCCTGAGCTTCGCCGTCGCCCCCGCCAGCTTCTCGACCAGCGGATAAGGCACCGGGAGCCGGCCGGCGCCGACGCGTTCGGCGATCATCGGCGCAGTCAACACCGGTTCGGCTGCGAGGTTGAAGGCACCCAATGCCCTACGGCGCACTATCTCGACGATCGCGCGCGCCACGTCGTCGGAGTGCACGAGCTGCAGGCGCAGACCGTTCCACAACGGAATCGGCAGCAACGGCAGCAGTTTCGGCGAGAGCCAGCGGCTGAGCAGCCAACGTCGAAGCTGCTCAGCCGCTGAGGCCTGCGCGATGCCGCACGGCCTGATGACCGTGCACGGCAACGGATAGCGCCTGATCATCTGCTCCAGCAGCACCTTGTGCGCGCTGTAGGTGCTGCCGGGGATGCCCGTCACGGGCCACGACTCGTCAACACGGCTGTAGCGCGCCGCCGGTGCGTAGGCGGCCACCGACGACGCGCAGATCAGGTGTCCCACTTCTTCTTTGACGCAGGCAGCGAGCACGTGCTCGCTGCCGTCGATGTTGGTCTCGCGGTCTGTCGGTTTGATCGCCCACGCCAGGTGCACCACGACGTCGGCACCACGGATGGCGTCGCGCAACGACGACAGCGTGCGCACGTCCACACCGACGTCCTCGAAGTCGAGGTGACGCCGTAGCGCGGTGCCCACGTTGCCGCTGCCACCGGTGACGACGATCCTCATCCGAGGACCTTGCGGATCGCGTCCCGTGCCCTGTCCACGACGGCCACGAGCGGGCCGAGCGCCAGGTTCGCGACCGGGCTCTCGACGCCGGGGTGCGGCCGGGTCGGCGCGATGGCTTCGGCGGCTTCGACCGCGCGCGCCATGCGTTCGAGGCGTTCCTGGTCGTGCACCTTGCGCAGCAGCGGGAACTCGGCCTGTTCCTCGTGGTCCGCGTGGGCGAGCACGTCGTCGCGGAGCTGCACGAGCAGCGTGTCGAAGCCCTCCGCGTCGGGCCCTATGTCGTTCATCGTGCTGAGGAGCTCCTTGGCGCGTCGTTCCTCAGCGATCCGTGCGTCCACGATCGGCTCGCCACCGCTCACGCGCGCGATGGCCGGGTGGACGATCTCCTCCTCCGCGGTCTCGTGGACCGAAAGCAGTCGCACGAGCCGATACCAAGCGTCTTTGCGTTCGTCGCCGGTCGAGGCCTCGACCTCGGCGAACAGCGTCCGGATGTTCTCGTGTTGCCTGTGCAGCAACGTGATCACGTCGTCAGCCATGCCGATCGGATACCCGAAATGTGACTGATCACGCGGTATCTCATTTCGTTCGGCGCCGAAGAAATAGCACAGTGAGTAGTCGAGCGGAAGTCACATGAACCTAACAATTCTGTGGCACGTAGCACATAGAGAGGCAATACGTGACCGATCAACGAATACTGAGCTACCGCTTAGTATGTTCTGATCTTTGGACAAGGACTCCTGCATGCCCTTCCGCCACCGTGTAGTGCCCACCGCCTTAGCGCTCGCCGTCGCCGTGGCCGGCTGTGGTGCGAAAGAAGATGCGAAAGCCCAGGTCAAGACCGGGCCGGGCGTGACAGCCGACACCATCTCTCTCGGCATCCTCACGGACATGACAGGGCCGTTCAAAGCCTCCGCGCTGACCCGCATGAAGGGCTACGAGCTCTACCTGAAGCAGGTCAACGACCGCGGGGGCATCTGCGGTCGCCGGGTGGAGCTCAAGCTGAAGGACCACGCGTACGACGTGCAGAAGGCGCTCGACGCCTACTTCGACCTCGAACCGCAGGTCCTCGGCCTGCTCGAGCTCGCGGGCACGCCCATGACCGCGGCCATCGAGCCCGACATCATGCAGACCCGCACGCTGACCGCGCCCGCCTCGTGGGCCGCGTCGCTGCTGGGCAACCCGCACATGATGATCGTGGGCACGACTTACGACCTCGACGTCATCAACGGCCTCGACCACTACAAGCGCCGCGGTGTCATCAAGGACGGCGACACCGTCGGCCACGTCTACGTCCAGGGCAGCTACGGCGACAACGCCGTCGAAGGCAGCCGGTTCGTGGGCCAGCAGTGGGGCATGAAGATCGCGGAGCAACCGATCGGTGAGACGACCGCCGACCTGGCGCAGCAGATCGGCGCCCTGAAGGCCGCCGGTGCGAAGGCCGTCGTGCTGAGCACGACGCCCGCGCAGACCGCCGCCGCGGTGGGTGTCGCCGCGGCGCTGAAGTGGGATGTGCCGTTCATGGTCAACGTCGTGGGCTTCGACACCGCGATCCTGGACTCGCCGGTCGGCGCCGCCGTGGAGAGGCAGGTCTCCGTGGTGACGTCGGTGGCGCCGTTCACCGGCACTCAGGCCGGGCCGCGCGAGGTGGCGGCGGCGTTCAACAAGAACTACCCCAACGACAAGCCCGCGATCTACGTCGACCACGGCTACACGGTCGCCAAGGTGTTCCTCGCGATCGTCGAGAAGGCCTGCAGGAACGGCGACCTCACGCGAGACGGCGTGCTGAAGGCGTTCACCGACACCAACGGCCTGGACACCCAGGGGCTGACCGGTCCGCTGCACTACTCGCTGGTGGGCCGGCCGTCCGCCACCCAGTCGTACATCACCAAGGTCGACAGGGCGGCACCCGGCGGTCTGACGACCGTGGAGGAGCTGTTCGAGTCCGAACTCGTGAAGGCCAAGGGCACGCGGGCCAAGTAAGGCCGACGAAAAGGGCCCCTCCCGGCGTGGGAGGGGCCCTTCGTCGTTCTTACTTGCCGAAGCCGGCGCGCCGCAGCGCGTCCGCCATCGAACCACTCGCGGGAGGCGGCGTGGCGCGCTGCTGGCCACCACGCTGCTGACCGCCGCCGCGTTGCGGACGACGGTCACGGCCACCGCCACCGCCATTGCCGCCCTGCTGCTTCGGAGCGGGCTTGCCCGGCTCGTCGGTCAGGCGCAGCGTCAGGCCGATGCGCTTGCGGGCCTCGTCGACCTCAAGCACCTTCACGCGCACCACGTCACCGGACTTCACGACGTCGCGCGGGTCCTTGACGTAGTTGTTGGACAGCGCCGAGATGTGCACGAGACCGTCCTGGTGCACGCCGATGTCCACGAACGCGCCGAACGCGGCCACGTTCGTCACCACGCCCTCCAGCACCATGCCGGGCTTGAGGTCGGCGATCTTCTCGACACCGTCGGCGAAGGTCGCGGTCTTGAAGGCCGGGCGCGGGTCGCGGCCGGGCTTCTCCAGCTCCTTCAGGATGTCCGTGACGGTCGGCAGACCGAACTTGTCGTCCACGAACTTCTCGGGACGCAGCTTGGTCAGCACCGCGGTGTTGCCGATCAGCTCGGCACCCGCTTCCTCCTGCATCCTCCGCACGACCGGGTACGCCTCGGGGTGCACGGACGACGCGTCCAGCGGCTCGTCGCCACCGCGGATGCGCAGGAAGCCCGCGCACTGCTCGAACGCCTTCGGGCCGAGCCGCGCGACGTTCTTCAGCGCGGCCCTGGTCCGGAACGGGCCGTTCTGGTCGCGGTGCAGCACGATGTTCTCCGCGAGACCGGCGGTGATGCCGGAGACGCGGGTCAGCAGCGGCACGGAGGCGGTGTTCAGGTCGACGCCGACCGCGTTCACACAGTCCTCGACCACCGCGTCCAGCGAGCGCGACAGCTTCGCCTCCGCCAGGTCGTGCTGGTACTGGCCGACACCGATGGACTTCGGGTCGATCTTCACCAGCTCGGCCAGCGGGTCCTGCAGGCGCCGCGCGATCGACACCGCGCCGCGGATCGACACGTCGAGGTCCGGCAGTTCCGAGGAGGCGTAGGCGGAGGCCGAGTAGACCGACGCACCCGCCTCGGAGACCACGATCTTGGTGAGCTTCAGCTCGGGGTGGCGCTTGATCAGGTCCGCGGCGAGCTTGTCCGTCTCGCGCGACGCCGTGCCGTTGCCGATCGCGATCAGGTCGACGTTGTGCTGCTTGGCCAGTGCCGCGAGCTTGGCGATCGACTCGTCCCAGCGGTTCGCGGGCACGTGCGGCTGGATGACGCCGTGCGCGACGACCTTGCCGGTGGCGTCGACGACCGCGACCTTCACACCGGTGCGGTAGCCGGGGTCGAGACCCATCGTGGCGCGGGTACCGGCCGGGGCGGCCAGCAGCAGGTCGCGCAGGTTCGACGCGAACACCTTCACGGCCTCGTCCTCGGCGAACTGGCGGAGACGCCCGCGCAGGTCGATGCCCAGGTGGACGAGGATGCGGGTCCGCCACGCCCACCGCACGGTGTCGGTGAGCCACTTGTCGGCGGGGCGGCCGCGGTCGTCGATGCCGAAGCGGGCCGCGATGCGCACCTCGAACGACGACGGGCCGTCTTCCTTCGGCTCCTCCGGCTCCAGGACGAGGTCGAGGACCTCCTCCTTCTCGCCGCGGAACAGCGCGAGGATGCGGTGCGACGGGAGCTTGGTGAAGGGCTCGTCGAACTCGAAGTAGTCGGCGAACTTGGCGCCCTCGGTCTCCTTGCCCTCGCGGACCTTGGAGACGACGCGGCCGCGCGTCCACATCTGCTCGCGCAGCTCGCCGATCAGGTCGCCGTCCTCGCCGAACCGCTCGACCAGGATGGCCCGCGCGCCCTGCAGCGCGGCCGCGGCGTCCGCGACCTCCTTGCCGGCGTCGACGAACTTCGCGGCTTCTTCCTGCGGGTTCAGCGTGGGGTCGCCCAGCAGTGCGTCGGCGAGCGGCTCCAGGCCGGCTTCCCTCGCGATCTGGGCCTTCGTGCGGCGCTTCGGCTTGTAGGGGAGGTAGAGGTCCTCGAGCCGCGCCTTGGAGTCGGCGGCGAGGATCTGCGCTTCGAGTGCCTCGTCGAGCTTGCCCTGCTCCCGGATCGAGGTGAGAACCGCCGCGCGGCGCTCCTCCAGCTCGCGCAGGTAGCCGAGCCGCTCCTCGAGCGTGCGCAGCTGCGCGTCGTCGAGACCGCCGGTCGCCTCCTTGCGGTATCGGGCGACGAACGGGACGGTCGCGCCACCGTCGAGCAGTTCGACAGCAGAGCTGACCTGGCCCGCGGCCACGCCGAGCTCGTCAGCGATCTTCTGGTGGATGAGCGTTGTCACAGCGCGCCATTCTGCCCGTTGCCCGATTCCGCGTGGCACGGTGTCCAGGTGACCATCGCCGAGGTCGTTCCGTCCCTGCTGTCGGGCCTGGACGTTCCGGGTGCCGACAACACCCTGGACCTGCCGTCCGCCCGGCGTGTCGTGCTGCTGCTCGTCGACGGCCTGGGCCACGAGCTGCTGCGCACCCACGCCGATCACGCCCCCTTTCTCGCTGCGCTGCCCGGCCGGGAGAGCTCCGCGGGCTTCCCGTCCACGACCGCCACCAGCCTCGCCTCGATCGGCACAGGCCTGCTGTCGGGCGAGCACGGCATCGTCGGCTACACGTTCTGCGTGGGCGACGAGGTGCTCAACGCCCTGACCTGGTCGCGAGCCGGCGATCACCACCACGACCTGCGCAAGACCCTCGTGCCGGAGGTCGTCCAGCCACACCCGACGCTGTTCGAACGCGCGGCGGCGGCCGGAGTCGCGGTCAGCGCGGTCGCGCCGATGAACCATCGCACCAGCGGCCTCACCCGTGCCGTCCTGCGCGGCTCGTGGTTCCGCGGCACCGCGGGCTTCGGCGACCTGGCGCTGGGCGCGGTCGCGGCGCTCGGCCAGGACCGCGCGTTCTGCTACGCCTACCACGCGGACCTCGACACGATCGGCCACTTCTACGGGCCGGGCTCCGACGAGTGGTTGCTGCAGCTGGAGTTCGTGGACGCGCTGGCCGAACGCATCGCCTCGCGGCTGCCACGCGACTCGATGCTCGTCGTGACGGCGGACCACGGC
The DNA here is from genome assembly GCF_003269295.1 of Lentzea atacamensis. Lineage (GTDB taxonomy): Bacteria > Actinomycetota > Actinomycetes > Mycobacteriales > Pseudonocardiaceae > Lentzea > Lentzea atacamensis. The sequence goes on from NZ_QLTT01000004.1 coordinate 260,250, forward strand.
ATGATCACCACGTCCGACCGGATCGACTTCGACACGGAACCCGTGCTGTGGGAGGGAGTCCGGGTGATCGCCGGTGAACCGCGCGTGCGCTACCTGCACACCGGGTCCGCGGAAGTCCTCGACGTGTGGCGGGAGTTCCTCGGCTCCAGGGCGGACGTGTTGTCGCGGGAGGAGGCCGTGGACGCGGGCTGGTTCGGCCCTGTCGGCCCGCTGGCCTTCGATCGCATCGGCGACGTCGTCGTGGCGATGAAGGGCTCGGCGGTGGTGGTCCGCAGCCAGGCCGAGCCCGTGCTGAGCAACCTGAAGGGCATTCACGGCTCGCGGACCCGTGCGGAACTGGCAATTCCGGTGCTCTTCCACCGCTCGTCCTAGGATCACCGGACGTGACGATCTCCTTGCCCGGACCGGTCGCCTTCGTGCTCGGCGGCGGAGGCAGCCTCGGTGCCTCGCAGGTGGGCATGCTGCGCGCGCTGGCGGAACACGGCGTGCGCCCGGACCTCGTCGTCGGCACCTCGGTCGGCTCGGTCAACGGCTCCCTGCTGGCACTGGACCCGGAGAAGGCGGCCGCGCGACTGGCCGTGCTGTGGGAGGGCATGACCCGCCAGCGGGTGTTCCCCGGCGGCCCGCTCGCGCAGCTGCGGTCGTTGCGCACCAACAAGACCTACCTGTTCCCGAACACCGGCCTGGCCTCCGTGCTGGTGGAGGGTTTGGACGGGTGCGCGTCGTTCGAGGACCTGACGCTGCCGTTCGGCGCGGTGTCGGTGGACTGCGTGACGGGCGAGGCGGTCAACATCACCTCCGGGCCCCTGGTCCCGGCGATCCTGGCCAGCGCGGCGATTCCCGGCGTGTATCCGCCGGTGCGCATCGACGATCGCGTGCTCTACGACGGCGGGGTGCTGGCGAACGTGCCGATCCGGCAGGCGCTGGCGATGGGCGCGCGGTCGCTGGTCGTGCTGGACTGCGCGTTCCCCGGCCACCTGCCGACGGTGCCGCAGACGCTGGCGGAGACCTTGTTGTTCTGGGCCACCTTGGGCATGCGCAACCAGGCCGTGCTGGAGGTGGAGCTGGCGTCGCAGCGCGCCCCGGTGCTGTACCTGCCGGGGCCGCCGGTGCAGGCCGTGACGCCGCTGGACTTCTCGCACACGGCGGAGCTGGTGGAGGTTTCTCATCAGGCTTCTGCGGCGTTCCTGACTTCTTTGGAGATCACCGACGCCGGGCTGTACGGCCACCCCTCACACGGCTGAACGGCTGACCTGGGCGGCGCATTCTGGGTCTTATTTGGTGGTGGAGCCGAGCACAACCGTCGACGTGGCGAGCAGTGCTGCGCCAACGAGCCCGATCGCTATGCGAACGGCAAGCGGTGACGATGCCCCCAGGATGGCCGGCAGCGCGACCAGAAGCGCGCCGAGTGCAGTCGTCGCAACTCTCAAGGTCAAGCGTGATGCGGATCTTTTGACCACCACGGGAAACCTGGCGTGAGTTGGAACGAAGTCGCTGATTTCTTGCTCACCAGTCAGAGAAATCGTAACGCGCGACAGGGTGTTGAAGTCCAGGCTTCCGGGGTGCAACCAGAACTCGACCGAGTCGTATCGCAAGGCGACTTCGTAGGAATCGTCCGAGGACACTCGCAGGAAAGTTCCATCCGTCGTGCACGAGAGCACGTGTTTGCGTTCGGGTGCATAGAGGCCGGAGTAGAAGCTCACATGAATGCGGACAGACTCGCGATCCACGACCTCGAGGCGTCCGTCGCTGTTGAAGGTCAGTGGACTTCCGGTCTGCGTCGTTGGCGGATCTATCCGGAGGAAATACGAGTTCGAGAAGGTTGAGTGCAGGACGAGTCGCCGGGCCGAACTGAGCCAGTCGCCTGCCGGGTCGACCGACTCGCGCATGTGCAGATCGGGAAAGCTGGTCACAGCGGGGTAGTATCGCTTGTTTGCGGCAGTGACCTGGTCAAGGATGACCCTGCTCCGGTTGCGTATCTCCCCTTCGTTGCGGGGGAAGTCGCCCAGGTTTACGTAGCTGCCGACCTGAAGCCGGAAAATGAATATGTCGGCCACGCACACGGCGGATATCACCTTTGCATGTCTGACTGGAAGCAGGAACGGATTATCGGTCTCGGTTTCTGCCACGAAGGCTATGGTCACTGCGGAGGACACGATGGAACCGCTCGCCACCGTGCGCTGGAGGGTGGGCGACACGTAGTCGGTCTCATACCGAAACTGGATCATCGCACCTGAGGGAAGCGCCAAGGCGGTGAGGATGTCCTCGGAATATCGTCGGCGTACGTTCGACGACAGCAGCAGAATGCTGTTCTGGTCGACTGACACGGCGCCCCCACTCGGTTGAACCCCGGTTCGGTGAAGGATTTCTAGTTTGTTGTGATCATGTCGACATCGGAGTCAACTGCGTCGCTGAGCGCGAGAAACCGGCGCCAGACACGATCTTCTGGCAGCTCGTCCAGTGTCAACCGAGTCCGCGCGCGATAGTCCAGGCCCTGTCGGACGAGTTCGTCATGCCTTTGGTACAGGACGGGCGCATCCAGCGCTTCTGCCTGGTCGCACGTTATGTCGATGACGTGACGCGAAGGGTCGTCCTCGCTTCCGATCTCGATCCAGCAATGGTGCAGGACGGGACGGTGGCGGGCGTCGGTGAACACCAGATCGCCGTAGCAGTACGTTGCATCGGCGTGGTGCTTCTTGCGCAGCTCGCGTGCCAGCCACACCGAACTGACTCCGCATTGCCCGCGGGATCGAGGCCCGCGATCTGTCACTGACAAGTAACTGGGATGGATGGTCTGGTCGGACCAGGCGCGTTCGAGTCGGATTCGATATTGGAACAGTTGATCGAGGAAAGCTGAGTCGCGGCCCGGGAGCTTGCCGTCAACCTTGGTCTTGAACGCGTGATCCTCCATCGATATGGAGATCACGTTGACGCTGTCAATGACGTTCTTCTGCATGCTTCTGTCGATACCCCGGACGGTGAGAACATTGGGCGGTGTGCCAGTTGCGTGACGGCTTGTTGATCGACGACCGCGACGAGTGACGAAGTTTCCGCGGTGTGTGTAGTGATAAGCCACCGGCGCCACGGCGAACGGGTAGAACCCGGAAGCCTGAAATGCGGCGCCCGTGAAGCCGAGCATGGGATTGAAAGCGGTGAGCAGTAGTCGGTATTCGGCACTCCGTCGTAAGGCTCGAATGGCGTGTTTCAGGGTCAGGCTGATCAGGTTGGTGGGAATACCTGGCAATCCGTACATCCTGGTCAGGACGAGGCATTCCTCGATGGGGCAACGCAGAGCTTCCGCGATCAAGCTGTCTGCAATGTATGGGCGGTCGCATGCGGAGAAAGCTGCGTAGGTAATGGGATAGGTACCCCCAGGAAGATATATGCCGTACTGAAGGTGTGTGTCACTCCGTGCTGCTCGCAGGTAGTGCAGGCGTCGTTGGTAGAGGTGTCCAACGCTCGGCTTCACTGCTCCGAAGCGGAGTGGTAATCGATCACCGTCGAGCGACTCCAGTGCCAGGCTCTTCTTGGCCGTGTACTGTTTGATCAACAACGATGTGTTTGCGTAGAGCTCGGCGTCTTCGAGTCCTTGGCGGATTTCTGCGGACTGCGTCAATGCGATGGAACGCACCATTTCGTAGACTTCGCCTGCGGTGTGTGAGCGCAGCTCCGCGTCAGGTATCGAGGGAATGTGTAGGCGAACCTGAATCTCAAAGGTGCGCTCGTCGACACCTGCGGTATGGGCATCGCGACGTATGCGCTCTTGTGAGGTTGTGATCACCTTCTCGATCAGGGGATCGCGAAGGGTATACACCAAACGCCGCCAGGACGTGCTTCGTGGCGCTCCCGGCACTGGCGTACCTGTGCCAATGCATGCCAGCTCAGTACGCATAGCGGCGGCCTCCGGTGCATCGAGAGCCGTGGTGTCCTGATGCTCGGTCAGTGTAGAAGGGGCGTGCGTCGGCCTTCCGGGTTTTAAGTGAAGAACACACAATTTGACGAATTTCCCTGCCGGGTGGACACAGTAAAGCGCCCTATCGTTGCCGCTTGCGGCAGTGTCGCTGGCACGACCGGGGCTGCTCCGAGCGAGGCGCGAGCGGCGGATGGTCGCCGTGCTCAGTCACCGGAGTGAGTCGGCTCTTCAAGCGGGACGACCGGTAGACATCGGCTCATTTGGAGCCTTTACCGATTCGGTTGGCCTGTAACTCGCTCATACCTCCGATGACCTCTTGAGTGCGGCCGTCGATTGGCGTAGACCTTTGCGCAGTACACCGAGCACGTCTTCCTACCGCCGCAGGAGGCGTCCACCAGGAGGCTGGCTCGTGCGCGAAACGTTGCGTCGTCTCGGCGTGTTGATGACCGCCGCTCTACTCGTTGTCGGCGTGAGCTCCCCGGCGCGCGCCGAGGTGCTGCACCCGCGGCAGGACTGGCTGCGGGCGTCGACGTCAGGTCTGTTCCTGCACTGGGGAATGCGGACGAACCCCGGCTACACCAGTTGCACCGCTTGGGAAGCGGCCGTCACGAACGGCGGCTGGACGGCCAAGTACTGGGTGGACGAGGCGAAGAAGCTGCACGCGCAGTACCTCGTCCTGGCGTCGTTCCACTCGCGCCTGGGCTATGCGCGGGCGTGGCCGTCGTCGATCCCCGGCAGCTGCTCGACGAAGCGCGACTTCCTGGGCGAGCTGATCGACGCCGCCTCCGCCGCGGGTTTGAAGGTCATCAACTACATGACCGACGACCCGCAGTGGCACAACGAGGGCGGCCACGAGTGGCTCGACTCGGCCGGCTACTCGAAGTACAAGGGCAAGACCGTCAACCTGCAGGAGCGCCCCGGCTTCGGCCAGTTCAGCTACGACAACTTCGTCGAGGTGATGCAGCGCTACCCGAAGCTCGCCGGGTTCTGGATCGACAACGACAACGCCTACTGGGAGCAGAACGGCCTGTACGAACGGATCCGGCGGGAACGTCCGGACATGGTCCTCAGCAACAACAACGAGGACACCCCGATCATGGACACGATCAGCAACGAGCAGAAGACCGGCATGACGCCCAACTACGACTACCCGCAGGCGGTCTACACGGCGGCGCCGCGGCTGATCGAGGCGTGCTTCAAGCTGCCGAGTTCCGGTGCGTGGTGGTACTCGGGCTCCAACTCGGCGGTCGACTACAAGCTGACGCTGGGCCGCCTCATCACCAACGCGGGGTCGGACGTCAAGGCGTTGATGGCCGAGACCGCGATGGTCAACGGGAAGTTCCCGGCGAACCAGGCCGCCTTCAACAACTTCACCGCCACCTACCTGCGGGACATCTGGGAGTCGATCGGTGGCACGTACGGTGGTGGCTACCTGCACGGTGGTCTCAAGCCGGGGTTCTGGAACGACGGCGCGCACGGTGTCACGACCGTGTCCAAGGCCAACCCGAACCAGCACTACATCCACGTGATCACGAGGCCTTCGGGTGCGACTTTGAAGGTGCGGGACAACGGTTACAAGGTCAGCCGGGTGACGAACCTGCGAACTGGCGCGGCGGTCTCGTGGACGCAGTCGGGTGGGACGATCACGCTCAACGGCATCTCGAACTGGGACCAGTACGACACCGTGTTCAAGGTCGAGACGGCTGGCAGTGAGGGGATCATTCCTTCGGCGTCGTACACGATGAGCGCGTCGGCGTCCGGGTCCGGCCATCCCGCTTCGCACGCGGCGGATGGCAACTATCAGACCTATTGGGACGCAACGGGTGCGGGGACGGTGTCGCTGCGCTTCGACCTGGGGTCGGCGAAGAAGGTCTCGTACGTCGCGCTGAACCAGCGTGAGGATTCGACGACGCATCCGGCGTCAAACTCCGCGAGGATCAAGGGGTACAACGTCTACACGTCCAACGACGGTTCCAATTGGACCAACGTGAAGTCCGGGTCGTTGGCCAACCATCGCGGTGTGCAGTTCATCGACCTGCCGGCGGGGACGACGGCGCGCCACATCCGCGTGGAGAAGACGTCGACGCAGGGCAAGGCGCAGCTGCGGGTCGACGAGGCGTGGCTGGGTTCGTCGTACCCCGGCGCGGGCGGGCCTGCACCGTCATCGCGGTACGAGGCGGAGAACGGTGTGGTGTCGCAAGGTGTAGTGGAGTCGAACCACGCAGGGTTCTCCGGCACCGGCTTCGTCAACTACGACAACGTCGCGGGCTCCGCTGTCGAGTTCAAGGTGACGAGCGACGTGGCCGGACCGCGCCAGGTGACCTTGCGGTTCGCCAACGGCACCACGGCGAACCGGCCGCTCGACATCTCGGTCAACGGCCGGCTCGCGGTGGACGAGCAGGCGTTCGCGGGCACCGGGGCGTGGACGACGTGGCAGACCGCGACCGTGACGCTCAACCTCGAAGCGGGCGAGAACACGATCAGGGCGACGGCGACGACAGCGAACGGCGGCCCGAACTTGGACTACCTGGAGATCTAGCACAACAACGTGCGCTCGATGTTCTGTTCGGCGATGTCCCGCATCGCGTCCCGGTGCGGGAAATCGCCGTCCAGCAACCGAAGCGGCCCCTCCACCAGCGACAGGTACTGCGCCAGCCGGTACAGGTTCATCCGCGCGGGGTCGAGACCCGCCACCGGCCGGTAGTGCGGCCCGAACCGCAGCTCGTGTTCCCGCTCGACGTCGAAGAACATCACGCCCTCGATGCCGGAGGACTCGCGGGCCGGCGGCAACGGGCGTGCGTGGCGCCCTCGCTTGCTGTGGATCATCCCGCTGTGGATCATCCCGATCCTCGCGCGCGGGCCATCGGCGGATCGCGTTTGCCGCAGCGGGTTTCGGGCGGTCGTGCGGGGTAGCGGCCCCGTCGTGGCGGAGCGGGTGGGCTCTCATCCGGTTCCCTCCTCTCCGGCTGCGGTGACGGTTCCCGGTCGCGTCCCCCTCGCGCTTCCTCTTGTCGCGGGCGAAGATGACCATGGCTTTGTGACATCTACTAGAGAACGTCCGGCCCAGATGTGGACGAGGTTCACTCGGTCGAGTGAGTCGGCGCTCCTGCTGAGGTCCTCGACCACGATCGCGTTAGCGGTCGGTCAGCGCGAACTGCGGCGGTGACGTCCCGGCCTCGGGCAGCGCGGGTGCGGGACGTCAGGAGCAGGTCACGCCCGCTCGCATGGTTGAACAACAGGCCCGGCTCGTGCGCGGGCCAGTAGTCCGCAGCGCGACGTCGCAAGTGAGGCGATGAGCGTCAGGCGGTTGGCGGCCTGCAGCCAGGCGAAGCCGCGCAGACGGGCCACGTCGCGCAGCGAACGGCCGTACGCCGCGTGCGCGATGCCCGCCAGATCGGCCACCCCCAGATGTGCCACGCTCCGCAACGCTAGACACGAAGACGTGAAACTGGTGCCAACACTCACGGGGCGAGCGGACACGAACAGGTATGACGACCGAAGACCCTGACGACCGCGCGTTGTGGTCGCAGGCCGCTGGGGGCAGTCCGTACGCCTTCGGGGTGCTGTTCGACAGGCATGCCAAAGCGGTCTACAACCACTGCTTCCGGTTGACCGCGTCGTGGGCCGCGGCCGAGGACCACCTGCAGGCCACGTTCCTGATGGCGTGGCGCAAGCGCGGCAACATGCCCGCGCTGGAGCGTGAGTCGGCGTTGCCGTGGTTGCTCGCGGTGGCCACGAACGTCGTGCGCAACGACCAGCGGTCCCTCGGGCGGCGGCTGCGGCTGTTCGCTCGGGTGGCCGAGGAGCGGCCGGTGCCTGACCACGCCGACCACGTCGCCGAGCGGATCGACGACCAGCGGCGGATGAAAGAGGTGCTCAAGGCTGTCGCGCGGCTGCCTCGCAACGAACGGGAGGCGCTCGCCCTCTGCCTGTGGTCCGGGGTGTCCTACGCCGACGCGGCCGCCGTGCTCGGGATCGCCGAGGGCAGTGTGCGGGCGCGGGTCAGCAAGGCCAAGTCCCGGCTGCACCGGATTCTCGGTGAGCAACGCGAGGTCGTCCCGCTCGCCGCACTGACCGTGGAGGACCGATGACCAGCATGCTTCCGCCCGCACGCGACCTGCCGCCCGGCCGCCAGGACGAGATTCGCGTCGAGATCGAACACGCCGTCGCGGGACGCGGCCAGCGGCGGATGCGGCTCGCCCCCGTGCTCGCCGCGGCCACCGCGGTCGGCGCCGTGGCTGCCGGGGTGGTTTTCCTGGCGCCGTCACAGCAACCGCAGACCGCGACCCAGCCGATCCCCACGACCAGCGAGCCCACCACCTCCGCTCCCGCGACCAGGCCCGCGCCGGTCATCCCCGGCCTCTCCGAGGAGCGGATCGCCGCGATCGAGAAGGGCTGCCAGGAGTCCGCGGGTGTGCAGGGCACGCCGAAGCTCTACCAGCACGTGCAGGACGAGGCGGGCAAGCTCGCGTTGATCTACACCGGCAGCGCGGTGCTGACCTGCACCCTCGACACCGCCGCCTTCCCCTACAACTCGGGCATGACGAGCGGGTTCAACCCCGAGTGGTTGCCGGGGCACTTCTCGGTCGACAACAACGAGGCGATGGGCGGGGGTGACGTGCCGGGCAACAAGCCGATCTACCGCGGGCAGCGCGGTTACCGGCTCGTCGCGGGCCGGGTCGACTCGAAGGTCGCGCGGGTGACGTACACGCAGGACGGGCGGACGATCGACGCCAAGATCGCAAACAACACCTACGTCGCGCGCATGGTGCACGCCACGACCTGGTCGCCCCCGGAAAGGATCGACCTGGGCGAGGTGAAGGCCTACGACGCGGCCGGCAACCTGCTCGGCACCAACAACGGGTCCGACAAGTGCTTCGTCAACCCGCAGGGCGTGATCGTCTCCGGTGGTTGGCGAGACCCGAACGTCGACCCCAAGACGTGCGAGCAGGCACAGCCCTGGCGCTAACGGACGCTACCAACCGGTAGCAACAACCGACATACTGGTTGGTATGACGACTGTGGCGAACTTCGGCGGCACCAGCCACTACGCGGACCTCGACGGGCCCGTGCACTGGGTCGACTTCGGCGGACCGGAAGACGGTCCGAAGATGGTCCTGGTGCACGGGCTCGGCGGCTCGCACCTGAACTGGGCACTCCTCGCCCCCTTGCTCGCGCAGAAGGCGCGAGTCACCGCCGTCGACCTCGCGGGCCACGGCCTGACTTCCCCCGAGGGACGCCAGACCACGGTCCAGGCCAACTCGAAGCTGCTCGGCCGGTTCATCAGGGAAGTCGTGGGGGAGCCGGTGATCCTCGTCGGCAACTCGATGGGCGGGATGATCTCGCTCTTCCACACCGCCTACAACCCCGGCCTGGTCAGGGGCCTGGTGCTGGTCGACCCCGCACTGCCGATGGTGTTCGGCACGCGCCCCGACCCGCTGATGCTGAGCACCTTCTTCATGTACTCGGTGCCGGGGCTGGGGGAACGGTTCCTCGCCAAGGCCAAGACCGCCCCCGCACGCAGGCAGGTCGAACGGGTGCTGGAGCTGTGCTGCGCCGACCCGACGACCATTCCCGAGGAGCTCAAGCAGGCGAGTGAGCACCTCATCGGCGAACGCGCCAAGATCCCCGGCCTCGACGCCGCGTTCCTCGCGGCCGCGCGCAGCACCGTGTTCACGACGTCGAAGCGCGGCGCCTACTACGCGGCGATGGCCAAGCTGCGCGTGCCGGTGTTCCTGATGAGCGGCGACCGCGACCGGCTGGTCAACGTCGCCGCCGCCCGGTACGTGGCCAGGAGGCACCCGCACTGGCGCTACGACGAGTACGAGGGCATCGGTCACGTGCCCCAGATGGAGATCCCCGAGGTCGTGTCCGAGCGGGTCCTGGACTGGATGGACGCCAACCGCCTGAGCACCGCGGCCAGCTGACCGAACGTGAGCCGCTCCCGCAGCACGGGGGCGGCTCCGGTCAGCACGAAGTGGTCGTCGAGCTGCTCCACACCGGTCAGCTGGATCCCGCGCGGCAGCTCCGGCACCGCGAACACACGCGCCGGCAACCACCGGTGCAGCCGCACGTGCAGCTCGGAGCCGACCAGCTTGACCGTCAGCGGCAACCAGCTGACCAGTTGCAGCTCCGGAATGTCCGAATGCGCCACCTCGACGCGGAACTCCACGGGCGACGACACCAGCGTCGCGGGCGGGTTCACGTGGACGTCGCGGCACACGACGGTCGCGCGGCGGGCACGCCAGCGCGACCACCGCACGTTCTCCAGCTCGATGCGGAGGTCGTCGACCTGTCCGAGCGCCAGCCCGAGGGCGCCCAGCCGTGCGTCGAGGCCCACCACGGTCAGGTGCAGGTCGTGCGCACCCGCCTGGACCGTCAGATCGTGCCTCAGCCCTGCTCGTCCTTCTCGGCCGCCAGTGCCACCATCTCGTCGAAGCCCGCGCGGATGCCGTCCGCGAGCAGCTGGACGTCCGGCACACCGTCGAAGTCGGCGTTGATGCCGAAGGTGAACTTGTCCAGGTAGGAGAAAATACCGACGGTGATCCGGATCGTCGAGGCGATCGGCACGTACGGGAACATCTCCACCAGCGGCCGGCCGAGCATGTAGAGCGGGATGCGCGGGCCGGGCACGTTCGTGGTGACGGTCTGCAGGATCTGCTGCGGGAACCGCATCGCGGTCCGCGAGCCCAGCGCCATCAGCGTCGGCGCGGCGAAGTTCGACAGGTTCGTGATCACGTCGGCGCCGGCGGCCTGGCGGGAGTTCTTCAGGTCGTCCATCTGCGTGCGGATCGACGCGAGGCGCTTCACCGGGTCGGCCTCGCCGACCGGCAGGTTCACCAGCACGGCGCTGACGCGGTTGTTCAGCTCGTTGTGCTGGTCGGCCTTGCGCATCGACACCGGAACCATGGTCCGCACGACCATGCCGTCGATCAGCTCGCCGCGCTTCTCCAGCAGATCCCGGAAGCCGCGCGTGACCGCCGTGAGGATCACGTCGTTGACCGTGCCACCGGCGGCCCTGCGCACCTGCTTGATCTCGGCCAGCGACGCGCGCGCCCACACCCAGCGGCGGTGCGGCCCGATAGGACCGTTCAGCGACGTCGCCGCCCGCGTGACCAGTCGCCGTGCCGTGCCGGGCAGCGAACCCAGCACCGACTTGCCGAAGTCCAGGATCTCGTTGAGCGACCGCAGGTTCCGCGCCAGCGCGGGCAGGGCGGCGAGGTGCTGCACGGGCGTCACGACGGCGTCGCGCACCCCGTCGACCACCAGGTCGAGGGTCGACGGCTGCGGCGCCGGCTTCCACTCCGCGGGCTCCGGGACAACGCTTTCCTTCTGGAAGTCCAGCATGAGCTGGAGCATGTCCGTTCCGGACACTCCGTCGATCATGCAGTGGTGGACCTTGGAGATGATGGCCCAGCGGCCGCCTTCGAGGCCCTCGACGAGCCAGGCCTCCCACAGCGGCTTCGAGTCGTCGAGCTTCTGCGCGAAGATCCGGCCCGCGAGGTTGCGCAGCTGGTCCTCACCGCCCGGCGACGGCACCGCGGTGTGACGCACGTGGTAGAGGACGTTGAAGTGGTCGTCGTCGACCCAGACCGGACGGCCCACGTGGAACGGCAGGGCCTTCACCTTCTGCCGGTAGCGCGGCACGTGCTCCAGCCGCGACACGAAGAGGCGGATCACATCGCCGTAGGACGGGGCCGGCCCGTCGAAGACCAGGACGGAGCCGACGTGCATGGGCACGTTCTCGTCCTCGATGAAGTAGAAGCCTGCGTCCAAAGAGCTCATCCGATCCACTCGAAAAATGCTAGAGGACCGAAGCTTGGAGAATCGACGTCCATGCAGGTGAGAGGCACTGCACACGTGTGAGGTTGCCAACGCGTTACCTGGACGTGGCGAATCGAGACTCGAAAGTACTGGCAAAAAGATCGTTCACGAAACATCATGGACTCACTGGGCAACGCGGCCCGGTGACGCCGGCTCGGGGTTGTCGACGTGTGGGGAGGCTCCTATGTCTGCCGTACCTTCAGACGAGGTCTTCGAAGTTCCTGCTGCCTCTCCGCTCCACCTCGTCAGAGGGTCCGCGCCCGGCCTGTTCTGGTACCTCACCGAGCCCACCCGCTGCGCCCTCGACGTGGGCGAGTTCGTCGCCACGCGGTCGATGCTCAAAGGAGCGCCCGCCGGTGACGGCCATCCCGTGCTGGTGTTCCCCGGTCTCGGGGCCGCGGACTCGTCGACGGTGATGCTGCGCCGGTTCCTGTCCGGTTTGGGCTATCGGGTGGTCCCGTGGGGCCTGGGGCGCAACATCGGCCCGACCCGGCGCGCGGTCGACGGAATGCACGCCCTGGTGAAGAAGGTGTCCTCCGAGCACGGCGGCCCGGTCTCCATCGTGGGCTGGTCGCTCGGCGGGATCTTCGCGCGCGAGATGGCACGCGACCACCCGCACCGGGTGCGTCAGGTGATCACGCTCGGCTCGCCGTACAACATGTCGGATCCCGTGCAGTCACGGGCGATGCCCGCCTTCGCGTTGTTCTCGCGCCTGCACATCCCGCGCGAGGAGTTCCCGCCGCTGGAGTCGACCAGGCCGCCGATCCCGGTGCCCGCCACGTCGATCTACTCCAAGACGGACGGGATCGTGTCGTGGGAGTCGTGCATCGAGGAGCCGGGGCCGCGGCGGGAGAACGTCCAGGTGTCGTCCTCGCACCTGGGATATGGCTTCAACTCGAGCGTTCTGTGGGTCGTGGCCGACCGGCTGGCGCAGGCGGAGGGCACGTGGGCGCCCTTCGCCGCGCCGCCGGGGATGGCCCGCCTGTACCCGCGGGCCGCCTGAGGCCTACTTCGTCATCGGCCTGCCGTTCGCCGTGACGTTGGTGAACTTCAGGCCGTCCACGTTCTTGACGGTGTTGGTGGTGGAGCCGACACCGTTGAACCTGCTGTCCCGGACCTCCAGGCCCTTCACGTGCTCCTGCGGCAGCCCGGACACGTCGAGGACCTTCGACGCCTTGGTGCAGCTGGAGTTCGAGATGAAGAACGGCCCGAACTTGGGAACGTGGTTGCCCGTCTGCGAGTTGTAGGTCGTCGTCACGTAGACGAACGCGCGCGCGAAGACGCCGGACACGCTGTCCAGGTTGATGTTCTGCGAGAAGCCGCCGCGCTTCGTGTTCGACTTGACGTACAGGGCGAACTTGGTGGCGTTGACGCAGTTCAGCTTGTAGCCGTAGACGTTGCGGATGCCGCCGGTCTGCTCGGAGCCGCACGTGATGGCGCCCCAGTTGCCGTTCATGCGGCAGTTGACGACGACGATGTTCTGGCACGGGACGTTGAGCCGTCGGCCGTCCTCGTCGCGGCCCGATTTGATGGCCACGTTGTCGTCGTGGGCGCCGAGGTCGCTGTTGGAGATCACGACGTGGTCGCACGACTCCGGGTCGCACGCGTCGGTGTTGTTAGCGGCCGTTGACGGGTCGGTGTGCACGTCGTCGACCGTGACGTTCTTGCAGAGCGTGGGGTGGATCTGCCAGAACTTCGGGTTCTTCAGCGTGACGCCCTGGATCAGCACGGTGTCGCACGAGTAGGGCTCGATGAACGTCGAGCGCATGTTCTTGCCAGAGCCGGGAACCACGCGCTTCTCGGGCGGGGTTCCCTTGGCCACCAACGACTCCAGGTACGAGCGGTCGCTGCCCTTGTTCCACGAACCGGTGGCGCCCGCGTCCAGGGTGCCGCGGCCGGTGATCGCGATGTTGGTCTGCTTGTACGCGTAGACCATGGGGGAGCGGTTCATGCACTCGATGCCCTCGTAGCGCGTCAGCACGGTCGGGAACTTCGAGGCGTCACCGGAGAACTTGAGCAGCACGCCGTCCTCCAGGTGGAAGTCGACGTTGCTCAGCAGGTGGATCGCGCCTGTCACGTAGGTGCCGCGCGGCACGATCACGTGGCCGCCGCCCGCCGCGTTGCAGGCGGCGATGGCCTTGCGGAACGCTTCGGTGTTGTCGGTCTTGTTGTCACCCTTGGCGCCGTACGCGGTCGCGTCGAAGTTCTTGTCGGGGAACGACGGGAGCTTCGTGTTCCGCACGATCTCGTTGGCGGCCGGCCAGGGCAGGTCGGGCACAGCGACCGCGAGCGCGGCCGGGGTCAGGACCGGGGTGGCGATGGCGGCCACGACGGTGGACTTCATGAGCAGCCGACGGGTGATCCTGCCGTCCATTCGACGTCCTCTTCCTCGAGGCGAACGGCGGCGTTGGAACAAGACTGTAAACGTTTGCGGCGCGCCTCACAACAGCCGGAAAGCCGCCAGGGCGAGCTTCACCCGTGCCAGGTCGGCATCGTGGAGGACCTCAACGTCTTCTTCGCTCAGCTGCTCGACGGCAGGATCATCTCGTTGAAGTCGTTGGGGGAGATGCAGAAGACGGGGCCGGTGGTCGCCTTCGACGGCTCGACGGTCGAGTACGGGCTCGGGCTGCACCGGCACGGGGACTTCTGGGGCACGACGGTTCGGTGTGGGGCGCGGGCACCTGGTCGTTCCACAGCGCGGACGGCAAGCGGCAGGTGTCGCTCGCCGTCAACCTCCGGCGCTGGAACAACAAGGCGATCGACGAGGCGGTAGCGGCCTTTCAGCGGAAGGCGTTGCACGACCGGACGGTGCCACAATCGACCGATGGACGCCGATGACTTCCGCCGACGGCTCGTCCCGGGTGCCGATCTCCGCGGAATCACCTTTCCCGCCTACGACGACCTGGCCGGTGTAGATCTGCACGGTGCGGACCTCCGCGGCGCGGACCTCCGTGCGGTCAGCAGGTACGGCGACTGCAACGTGGAGCTCACCAACGCCAACCTGTCCGGTGCGGACCTTCGCGGGGCGTGGCTCGGAGCACCGGACTTCGAGGGTGCCAACCTCAGCGGCGCCAACCTGTCGGGGCTCGACTTCAGGCGAACGCAGTTCGGTGAGGCGAACTTCAACAGGGCGGATCTCACCGGGGCCGACCTCACCGGGGCCGATCTCAGCCAGGCCGTCCTGACGTCCGCGGACCTGCGCGGCGCGAACCTCGCGGGTGCCACGCTGCCCGACCTCCCAGCGCTCGACGGTGCCCGCTTCGACTCGTCCACGCGGTGGCCTCGGACCATCCCCGCGGCCAACGTGAACGAAGCGGACGGCACCTACGTGATCACCGCACCACCCCCGCCCGCGAGGGAGCCTCGGCGCACCCGCCGCGGGTCTCCTGACGAGACCCGCAACTTCATGACCTGGTAGTCAGCTGTAGATGGTGACCGTCAGCCGCGGGTTGGAGCGAAAGTCGATCGGCTCGTAGGCGACGCGGGCGAGCGGCATCGAGCCGGCCGCCGCCGTCAGCGTCGTCTCGATCTCGTTGCGCTCGTCCTCGGTCAGGTACGGCCAGAACGAGCTGTGCCAGATCACCGTGTACGTGCCGCGCTCCTCGGGCGGCACGAGGTTCTCCCGCAGCCACCGCCCGGCGGGCGACCGCGCGACCTTCACGCCGACCTTGGCGGCGACCTCGATGGCGTCGTCGAGGTCCCACCGCAACGAGTCGTGCTCCGGCGGGATGAACGAGTGCAGGATCATCGCGTGCTTGGGGTCGCTCGGGTCACGCGGCTGCAGATCGCAGCCCGCCCGGTCGACGATCTCCAGCTCGGGCGGCCGCGGCCCGACCGCGGCCAGTCGCACCGGCGAGTCCTTGTCGCCCCACTCCCAGCCGAGGCCGAACCAGCGGTAGCGGTCCAGGATGAGGTTCAGCCCGGCGCAGGCACCGAGTTCGAGCAGCCGGACCTTGGGCGCCCCGATCATCGTCAGCCCGCGCAGGAGGAACCCGGCGGTCTTGGGTTGGTGTTGCTGCACCGTGCGGTCCAGCGCCGCCAGGATCTCGCCCGCGTTCTCGACGATCGCCCGCCGTGCCGCGAGCCACGCCAGCAGCGCCGTGGAATCGGACTCGCCCGCCATCGCCGCGGCGTGCGCGCCGGCGAACCGCTGGCTCAGCTCCGGCGCCTTTCCCGACAGCATCAGCAACCGCACACCCGCGAGCGCCTGGATGCCGAACAACGGACTGTGCACGGCGCTGTGCGAGCAGAGCAGCTCGGCCACCGGCCCGCCGCGGTCGAGCTCACTCGCGAGTTCCGAGAGGATGCGTGCCGACACGGGCGCGCTGGTGCGCAACCGCACCGCGAACGTGCGCAGTGTGGAGGCGCCGATGCCTGCCGCGGTCACGCTTCCCTCCCCTTCTTCGGCAACGGACCTTACAAGGGCGTGAACGCATTCTTCCCATCCGAGACCGGGCGTGGCGGCGGAAGGCGGTGGGTATCGTGCGGCCTGTGAGCGAGTTCCTGGAGCTGTCCGCGGCCGGTCCGGTCGCCACGTTGACGATCAACCGGCCGGCCAAGCGCAACGCGATGAGCTACGAGATGTGGTCCGCGCTGCCGGGGCTGATGGCTGAGGTTTCCGCTGATGAGCGCGTCAGGGTGCTGGTCATCCGGGGCGGCTCGCACTTCTCCGCCGGTGCCGACATCGCCGAGTTCTCGACGTTGCGACGGGGTGCTGCCGGGGCTGCTCGCTACGGCGAGGCGGTGCACAACGGGGAACGCGCCATTGCCCAGCTGGACAAGCCGACGATTGCCGCGATTTCCGGGTTCTGCGTCGGCGGTGGGTGTGAGATCGCCCTCGCCTGCGACATTCGGGTGGCGTCTTCGGATGCGCAGTTCGGCATCACGCCCGCAAAACTCGGCATCGTTTACAACTTCACGTCCACCAAGGCGCTCGTCGACGCGGTGGGGCCGGCGTGGGCGAAGCAGATCCTGTTCTCGGCCGATTTGATGGACGCTTCGACGGCGCTGCGGATCGGGCTGGTGAACGAGGTCGTGGAGTCCTTGGACGCTCGGGTGAAGGAACTCTCCGAACAGATCGCGGGGCGTGCGCAGGTGTCCGTCCGTGGGGCCAAGAAGATCATCAACTCGATCACCGACGGTGGGCACGAGGACGACTTCGTGCGGGCGCTGTACGCGGAGGCCGCCTCCAGTGCGGACTACGAGGAGGGCGTGTCGGCGTTCCTGGAGAAGCGGCCGCCGAGGTTCTGATGGCTTCCCCTGTGCCACAGCCGACTTCGCGTGAGCCGTTGCAACCGATGCCGCGCAAGGTGATCGCTCTCGTGGCGACCGGAATCGCTCTCGTCACCATCGTGCTGGTGGTCGTGCTGTGGTGGTGGGGTACGGCCGGTCTCTCCGGCAAGGAGCTCGTCACCGCTCGGCTGGACGCGTTGCGCACCGGGTTGAGCATCGGCATCGGTGGTGGCGGGGTCTTCGCGTTGTACCTGGCCTGGCGACGGCAGCACGCGACTGAGGTCGGGTTGGTGCAGAAAGAACTCGACCAGGCTGATGTGGCGCGGGCGTACGAGCTGCAGCGTGAAGTGGCCGAGCACAACCGCCTGCACGCGGAACGGGTCGCCGCGGCCACTGAGAAGGATGCCTCCGACCGTCGAGTGACCGAGCTGTACACCAAGGCGAGCGAGCAGCTCGGCTCGGACAAGGCGCCGGTCCGGTTCGCCGGTATCTACGCGCTGGAGCGGTTGGCGCAGGACAACCCCGAACATCGTCAGACCATCGTCAACCTGCTGTGCGCCTACCTGCGGATGCCCTACCCACCGCGCGGCGACGAGAACGACGCCGACCACCGCGAGCGGGTTCAGGAGTTGGAGGTCCGCCGCACCGCCCAGCACGTTCTCTCGTCCCACCTGCGCCCTGCGGCCGGTGTGACGTTCTGGGGCGAGGCGCAGGAAGTGAACCTCAACGGGGCCACCCTGGTCGACGTCGACTTCAGCGGCTGCCACTTCGGCGAAGCCGACTTCGGCGAAGCCGTGTTCGTCGGTACCGCGAACTTTGTGGGAGCCGCGTTCACCCGGCTCGCTTCGTTCAACCGCGTCGTGTTCGAGGGCTTCGCGCAATTCGTGAACGTCAAGTTCGACGCGGTTTTCTTCGTGAACGCCACCTTTCACGGGTCCAACTTCATGAACGCCGCGTTCCGCCTCGCGCAGTTCGACGGCGCCAGGTTCCGCGCGGCTGTGCGTGCCGAAGTCGCCGAGGCCCACCATCCTCGCCATGGAGGCAGCGACCGCCCAGGCGACTACTTCAACACCGCCCACTTCCGGGAGCTGGGGAACTTCCGGCGGGCGTCCTTCGACGCCGGCGTCGACTTCAGCGATGTCACCGGCAGCGGACTGGAGTTCGGCGGGGCTTGCTTCGGTGGAGTCACGAAGTTCAACCGCACGACCATCCTGGCCGAATGCCTGGTGGATGACGGCGCTGGTCAGTTCATCCACGCCCAGGTCTCAACCGGCGATGTCGCCACCCGCTCGACCTGGCCCGAGAACTGGGTTGTCGGCGAGGACGGTGTGATCACAGAGCGGCCGGTTGAGACCTCGGCGAGCGATTAGAAAACCTCGGCGGCGATCGTCGTGTCCGGCCCGTGGCCCGTGTGCACCACGGTGTCGCCGGGCAACGTCAACAGCTTCTCCCGGATGGACTTCTCGATCGTCGGCCGGTCCGAGAACGACCGCCCGGTGGCCCCGGGCCCGCCCTGGAACAACGTGTCCCCGGTGAACACCGCCCCCAGCGAGGGCACGTAGAAGCACACCGCACCAGGCGAATGCCCGGGTGTGTGCAGCACGTGGATCTCCTCGCCCGCAACGGTCAGAACCTGCCCGTCCTCCAAGGCCTGGTGCGGGATCACGCCGGTGTGCGTCAGCGACCACACGATGTGGTCGTCCTGGTGCAGGGCGAGAGGCGCGCCCGTGGCGTGGGCGAGGTCCGGGGCGACGCGGACATGGTCGTCGTGGGCGTGGGTCAAGAGAATCGCCACGACGCGACGGCCATCAACAACCTTCAAGATGGCATCGACGTCGTGCGGCGCGTCGATGACGACGCACTCCGACGAGTCCCCGATGACCCACACGTTGTTGTCGACGTCGAAAGTCTCGCCGTCCAGCGAGAAGGTGCCGGACGTGACGGCGTGGTCAACACGAAGCGCCATCAGAAGACCACGACCGATCGCAGCACCTCGCCGTGGTGCATCTTCTCGAACGCGCCCTCGACGCCTTCCAGCGAGATCTCCTCGGTGACGAACGCGTCCAGGTCGAAGCGGCCCTGCTGGTACAGGTCGACGAGCATCGGGAAGTCGCGTGAGGGGAGGCAGTCGCCGTACCACGAGGACTTGAGCGAGCCGCCGCGCGAGAAGAAGTCGATCAGCGGCATCTCGAGCTTCATGTCCGGCGTCGGAACGCCGACCAGGACCACGGTTCCGGCGAGGTCGCGGGCGTAGAAGGCCTGCTTCCAGGTTTCGGGGCGGCCCACGGCGTCGATCACCACGTCGGCGCCGAAGCCGTCGGTCAGGTGCTGGATCTCGGTGACCACGTCGTCGACGTCGCGGACGTTGATGGTGTGGGTGGCACCGAAGCCCTTGGCCCACTCCAGCTTTCGCGGGTCGGTGTCGACGGCGATGATCTTCGCGGCGCCGGCGATGCGGGCACCCGCGATGGCGCCGTCACCGACGCCGCCGCAGCCGATCACGGCCACCGAGTCGCCGCGGGTCACTCCGCCGGTGTTCATGGCGGCGCCCACGCCGGCCATGACACCGCAGCCCAGCAGGCCCACGGCTGCGGCTCGTGCGGAGGGATCGACCTTTGTGCACTGTCCTGAGTGGACCAAGGTCTTCTCGGCGAACGCGCCGATGCCCAGTGCCGGCGAGAGCTTGGTGCCGTCGGTCAGCGTCATGGGCTGGGAGGCGTTGAACGTCGAGAAGCAGTACCAGGGCTTGCCGCGCTTGCAGGCGCGGCAGGTGCCGCAGACGGCGCGCCAGTTCAGCACGACGAAGTCGCCGGGCGCGAGGTCGGTGACGCCGGAGCCGACGGACTCCACCACGCCCGCGGCCTCGTGGCCCAGCAGGAACGGGAAGTCGTCGTTGATGCCGCCCTCGCGGTAGTGCAGGTCGGTGTGGCAGACGCCGCACGCCTGCACGCGAACCACGGCCTCGCCCGGACCGGGATCGGGCACCAGCACCGTGGTCAGCTCTACCGGCTGACCTTTTCCTCTGGCGACAACACCTCTGACCTCTTGCGCCACGCTGCGACTCCGTTCCTACCTGATCAAGGTCGTGCCTTCGAACTCGCCGAGCTCTTCCCGGTAGAACTCAATCCCTACACCGTTGGGGTCGCGGATGTACAGGCTGTCCTCGACGCCCCGGTCGGGGCCCAGGTACTCGATGCCCGCGTCGTCCAGTTTGGCCTTGATCTCGTCGAACCGCTCGGGGGACGTGGACAGCGCCAGGTGCTGCACGGCGCCGATCGTCTCCATGAACTCCGGGTGGTCGTGACCGGGGAAGTCGAAGAACCCCAGCAGGTTCTTGCTGCCGAGGTCGAAGAAGAAGTGGCTGGAGCCGCGGTAGTCGCGGTTCTCCACGAGCTCCACCAGCGGGAAGCCGAGGAACTCCTGGTAGAACTTGATGGTCTCCTCGACGTCCTTGCAGATCAACGCGATGTGGTGGACGCCGCGGGTGGGTGAGCCGCCGCGCTCGTCGAGCGGCTTCACGTACTTGTCGCGCAGCTCGTCGCGCTTGGACCTGATCGCGTCGAGCTCGGCACCCTCTGGCTGTGGCATGCGAGTGAGAATAGTTTAGTTTTCAAACTCTCGCAGGCTAACCAGCGACGCCCTCGAACTCCAGAACGCGCTCTTCCTGAAGCAGTGTGGCCTGCAGATATGCCAGGCTCGTCTCACGATCCAGACGAGTGTCGCACTCGAACCGCGCCAGGGAAAGATCACCCGGTTGCCGCGCGTAGACCTTCAGCGACGTGATGTCGTGCAGGCCGAAACCGTCCTCGATTCCCCACTGCCCGAGGTTCACCGCGCTCATCAGTTGTTCGGCGTCGTCGAGCGACGGTGCGGTGAAGAAAAGCCTGCCGTGCACGTAGACGCCACGCGCGCCGCTCGGTGCGATGATCGTGATCGGGGTGCCCGCGCGGCAGGCCAGGAAGTGGAACGCGATGCCGCCGCCGCGTGAGCCGATCACCGTCGCCGCGGGCAGGCCGCTCCACGTCACGGGTCGTTTCGCGAACGCTTCGGCCTGGCCGAGCAGGAACTCGCGGTAGCTCTGCGGGTTGAGGTCCTGCAGGTAGTTCCACATCCGGAAGATGTGGTGGTAGCCGAGCTTGCCGGCGAGCTCCAGCGCGGCGCGGAACGCGAGCCGCCCGGCGTAGGTGTACTCGTCGCACGGGGGAATTCGTCCCGCGCAGAACAGGTATTCGCCGTCGTGGGCGTAGGTGATCGCCTTGTGCTCACCGGATTCGACGCCCCGCGAGCTGGTCCAGACCTCGGCGAAGCCGCTCCGCTCGTCGGCCAGGTGCACGGTCAGTTCCGGGTGACCGGCCCGCAGCACCGGGTTGAACGACGTGCCGGCGAACCGCACGACGCCCAGCCGGGAGCGGGCCGGGTCGTCCGGAACCGCGGTCAGCGGCTCGAACCTCGAGGAAAGCGCACGAGCCCGCAGCTGACGAGTCATCACTGGCCCTTTCGCAGGCAACCGGGCCAGATTAAGTCGCCAAACGATTGGTGTGTACCGCTGTGTCTCGTTTGGATGTTCGGCGGAACCGGTTACGGGTGCCGATCAATCCTCTTCGTCGCCGGGCCATTTGCCCGTCAGCTTCTGATATCCCTTGGCTCCGCCGCGGTCGATCGCGGCCTTGACCAGGCCGAAGATGGCTCCCTGCAACGCCGCGGCCAGCAGGACCTCGCGCCAGGTGCGGTTCCTCATCGTCGCGCTCGGCGCTTCCTTGTCGCCTGCCACAACTTTCCACACCTGTCCGAAGATGGCGGTCGCGACGAAGCCTCCCAGCGCGCCGAACAGCATTCCCAGTGGGCGGTAGAGCAACTTCATCCATTCCTCCTGGAAATTTTCCAGATGACGAGGACAAGTGCGATGAGCACTGCCGCGATGGCCGCCGGATGCCGGCGCGCCTTCTCGACCTGCTCCGCCACCGGCTCCGGCAGCGACTCGATCGCCTCGCTGGTGGCCCTGGTCATCCTGACCTTGGTGTCGCGCGCCCGCTCCTTCACCCTGCCGGGCACGTCGGCCTTGTGCGCCAACGCTTCCACGGTCTCACCGAGCTCGCGGCGGGTGCGCTCGACGTCGCGCTGCAGCTCTTCCCTGGGATCGCTCATCGGTGCGCACGCTCCTTGATCGTCGCGATGTCCTCCTGGACGTTGTCCATCGCCTGCCTCGGCACCGGCGGGGTGGCCTGCCGGACCTGGGAACGACCCATCAGCGCCGCGACACCCGCGATCACGAAGAGGACGGCCGCGACGATCAGCGCGGACGCCCACGCGGGTAGTACGAGGCTCAGGGCGAGGATGATGCCCGCGACGACGCTGAGCCCGCCCCACCACGCGAACACGCCGGCCGCGCCGAACATCCCGGCGCCGACACCGGCGTGCTTGCCCTTGTCCTTCAGCTCGGCGACCGCGAGACGGATCTCATCGCGGGCGAGCCTGCTCACCTGCTCGGACAGCTGGTTGACCAGCTGTGCGGTCGACGTGTCGGTGTTCATGCACGTCAGGTACCCACAGCTGATCTGGGCCAATCAGCCCTGCTGGGCTTCCTTCACCTTGGCGTGGACCTCTTCCATGTCCACGTCACGCGCCTGCTGGATCAGGCTGTCCAGCGCGTTGCCGGGCAGCGCACCCGGCTGCGCGAACAGCACGACACCCTCGCGGACGATCATCAGCGTCGGGATGCTGCGGATGCCGAACGTGGCCGCCAGCTCCTGCTGCGCCTCCGTGTCGACCTTGCCGAACACGAGATCCTCGTGCTTCTCCGACGCGGCCTCGTACGTGGGCGCGAACGCGCGGCACGGGCCGCACCACTCGGCCCAGAAGTCGACCAGGACGATGCCGGATCCGCCGACCACCTCGTCGAAGTTCTCCGTGGTCAGCTCGACCGTCGCCATGTGGTCCTCCTCGTTTTTCTGGGGGGTACCCACTCCAACGGAGCAGACGTCAACGGAATTCCCGGGATGCGCGCGGCCGCTCACGACTTCAACTTTTTGTGGACGTGTTCAACTCGGCGTTGTACGGTCCCCGCCATGATGCCGCGCCTGCTCGTGACCTCGCTGCTCGTACTGGGGCTCGCCGCCTGCGGGTCCACGTCTGACCCCGCGCAGACGTCCACGCCGCCCTCGTCGGATCTGTCGTCGGTCAAGAAGGACGACAAGCTCGCCGCGCTGGTGCCGCCCGAGATCGCGTCGGCGGGCAAGCTGCGGGTCGGGTCGAACATCCAGAACCCGCCCAACAACTTCTACGACCAGGACGGCAAGACGCCGATGGGCTCGGAGGTCGACCTGATCAAGGCGATCGCCGCGAAGCTCGGGCTCAAGGCCGAGCACAGCGACATGGCGTTCAGCTCGCTGATCACGAGCCTGGAGACCAAGCGCGTCGACGTGACCATGGCGGCGATGAACGACACCGCCGAACGCCAGCAGAAGATCGACTTCGTCGACTACTTCACCTCCGGCATCACGATCATGGTGCAGAAGGGCAACCCGAAGGGCGTCAAGGGACCGGACGACCTGTGCGGCAAGGGCGTGGCGGTGAACCTCGGCAGCTCGCAGGAGCAGTTCGCCAAGGAGCAGAGCCAGAAGTGCCAGGCCCAGGGCAAGCCCGAGGTGCAACTGAGCGTCACCGACAGCGACACCGGCAACCAGAACCAGCTGCGCACCGGCCGGGTCGCGGCGATCCTCAACGACCTGCCGACCGCCGTGTACGTCGCGAAGACCGCCGGTGACGGCAGCTACTTCGAGGTCGTCCAGCTCCCGCCGATCAACGGCGGCCCGTACGGCATCGGCGTCAACAAGGAGAACGCCAAGCTGTCCGAGGCGATCAAGGGCGCCCTGCAGTCGCTCATCGACGACGGCACCTACGACAGGATCCTCACCACCTGGGACATCAAGCAGGGTGCGATCGCGAAGGCCACCATCAATGGCAAGTGATCTCGCCCAGAACGACCTCCGGGAAGAACTGGTCGTCGTGCCGCTGCGCCATCCCTGGCGGTGGTTCAGCGGCGCGGTGATCGTGCTGGTCATCGGCGGTCTCGGCTGGGCGATGGCCGAGGCGCAGATCCAGTGGGAGGACGTGCCGGGGTTCTTCACGCACCCCGTGATGCTCGAAGGCCTGCTCAACACCATCGTGCTCGCCGTCTGCGCGCAGGGCGGCGCGATCGTGCTGGGCGTGGTGATCGCGCTGATGCGGCTGTCGGCGAACCCGGTCGCGCGGTGGTTCGCCGTCGGCTACATCTGGCTCTTCCGCGGGCTGCCGGTGCTGCTGCAGATCCTGATCTGGTTCAACCTCGCGCTGGTGTTCCAGAACATCAGCATCCCGATGCTGTTCTCGGTGCCCACCAACGTGGTCATGACCGCGTTCGTCGCGGCACTGCTCGGCCTGGGGCTGAACGAGAGCGCCTACATGGCCGAGATCGTCCGCGCGGGCCTGAGCAGCGTCGACTCCGGCCAGACCGAGGCGGCCAAGTCGATCGGCATGACACCCATGACGACGCTCAGAAGGGTCGTGCTGCCGCAGGCGATGCGCGTGATCATCCCGCCGACCGGCAACAACTTCATCAACATGATCAAGGGCACCTCGATGGCGTCCGTGATCGCCTTCCTGGAGCTCATCCACGCCGCGAACAACATCTCGTCGCGCAACCTGGAGATCATGGAAACCCTGTTCGCCGCCGCGGCCTGGTACCTCGTGATGGTGTCCGTCGCGTCGATCGGGCAGCACTACCTGGAGCGTGCTTATGGCCCTCGTTGAGGCGATCGGGGTGCGCAAGTCCTTCGGCCACACCGAGGTGCTGCGCGGGATCGACCTGGAGGTCGAGCGCGGCGAGGTCGTCTGCCTGCTCGGGCCGTCGGGCGCGGGCAAGTCGACGTTCCTGCGCTGCGTGAACCACCTGGAGACCATCGACGCCGGCCGGATCTGGGTCGACGGCGTGCCGGTCGGGTTCCGCGCGGCCGGAGGCAAGCTCCACGAGCTGCGCGAGCACGAGGTCGCCCGGCAGCGTCGCGACGTCGGCATGGTGTTCCAGCGCTTCAACCTGTTCCCGCACCGCACCGCGCTGGAGAACGTCATGGAGGGCCCGGTCCAGGTGCTGCGGCGCGCCCGCTCCGAGGTGCGGGCGGAGGCGTTGGCGCTGCTGGAACGGGTGGGCCTCGCGGAGAAGGCGGGCGCGTACCCGGGCCAGCTGTCCGGCGGCCAGCAGCAACGTGTCGCGATCGCGCGCGCTCTGGCGATGAAGCCCAAGCTGATGCTGTTCGACGAGCCCACGTCCGCACTGGACCCGGAACTGGTCGGCGAGGTGCTCGACGTCATGACCTCGCTGGCCCGCGACGGCATGACGATGATCGTGGTCACTCACGAGATCGGCTTCGCCCGCTCGGTCGCCGACCGCGTGGTGTTCCTCGTCGACGGCGCCGTGGTGGAGAGCGGCACACCGGCCGACGTGCTGGACAATCCACAGCAGCCGCGCACGCAACAGTTCCTCGCAAAGGTGTTCTGAGTTGACCGACTCCTCGTACCTCGCCCAGTTCCGTGAACCGGAGGGGTACCTCGACTTCGCCCGCTTCGGCCCGCCGTCGATCCCGGTGGTGCAGGCCACCTCGCGGCTGATGGAACAGGCCTCGCTCGCCGGGCCCTCCACAGTGGACACGCTGATGCGCGAGGAACAACGGGTGAAGGCCGCCGTCGCCCGGCTGTGCCGCTCCGACACCGACCACGTGGCGCTGGTGCCCAGCACCTCGATCGGCCTGTTCCAGGCCGCGTTCGGGCTGTCCGGGACCGTCATGTACTCGGCGTCGGAGTTCCCGGCCAACACCTATCCGTGGGTGCGGGCGGGACTGCCGTCGATCGTCTTCGAGGGTCCGGTGGCGCCGGCCGCCGTCGCGACCCGCCTGACGCCCGAGGTGTCCTCGCTGTCGGTGTCCGCTGTGGACTTCCGCACCGGCTACCGCGCGGACCTGGCGGCGTTGCGCGAGGTCGTCGGCGACCGGCTGCTGATCGTCGACGGCATCCAGGGCTTCGGCGTGGTCGACGAGCCGTGGGAGCTCGCCGACGTGCTGGTCGTCGGTGGGCAGAAGTGGCTGCGGGCCGGGTGGAGCACGGGTTTCGTCGTGCTGTCGGACCGGGCCTTGGAGCGGCTTTCGCCGGTGCTCTCCGGGTGGACGGGCGCGGTCGACGCCGGGCTGTTCGACAACTCGGTGCACGACGCCGCTCCGGACGCCGCCTCCTGGAACATCACGAACCTCTCGCCGGTCGTCTCCGGCGCTTTCGCGGAAGCGTTGGAGCTGGTCGAGCTCGCCGGGGTCAGCTCGCTGGAAGCGGCGGTGGCGGAGGTGGTCTCCGAGCTGGAGGAGATCGTGCTGTCGTGCGGCGGCAAGATCGTGTCGGCTCGCGAGCGGCGGGCCGGGATCCTCGCGTTCACCATGCCGGAGGCGGCTTCCGTGGTCGGGGAGGCGTTGAACGCCTTCGGAGTCACCGCGACCGTGCGGCCCGAGCACGTCCGGTTGTCGCCGCACGCCACGACCACGCGCGGGACGCTGGAACGGGTGCGGGCCGCGTTGAAGTCGCTGTCCGGGCCCTCGGTCTCCGAGGTTCCGGCGGCGTTGTCGGCGCTGGTGCCGACGGTCGACAGCCTCGCGTCGGCGCTGGGGCCCGACACCGAGGTCGTCGTGCACGACCTGTCGCGGCTGCCGAACTCGATCATCGCGATCGCGGGCTCGCTGACCGGGCGGCAGGTGGGCGGGCCGATGACCGACCTGTTGCTGGGGCTGGTCCGGCGCGGCACGACCACCGACATGCCCGGCTATGAGACGTACGCGCCCGATGGGCGGGCCATCTGGTCGTCGACCACTTTCGTGCGCGATGCGGCCGGTGTGGCCGTGGGGTGCTTGTGCGTCAACAAGCTGGCCGTGCACGAGGCTTCCGGGCCCGTCGAGTCGTTTCCGCAGGACGTGGACACGCTGCAACGGGTGCTGGTCGAGAAGGCGATCGCCGATGTGGGTGTGCCGGTCGAGCTGATGAAGAAGGTGCACAAGTCGCAGGTCGTGCGCGTGCTGGACGAAGCCGGGTTCTTCCTGATCCGCGACTCCGTCGACCACCTGGCGGGTGTCCTGGAGGTCACCCGCTACACGATCTACAACTACCTCAACGAGAACCGAGGTACCTGATCAGGCTTGCCCAGGCGGGGGACGAGAACGCGAGCACGTCGCCACTCGCGTTCTTCGAGTCCCGCACGAATGCGTCCTGGGCCAGCGACACCTCCACACAGGCGCCGCTTTCGCTGCCACCGCTGTAGCTGCTCTTACGCCAGGTCCGCTTCTCCGTCATGAGGTTCCTCTCGAAGTCGGCTGACGTACTCCGCCAGCTTGCGCTTCGATTGTTCCTCATCCAATGCCAGCTCATCCAGTCGCTTGAACAGGCTGGTGGTGCGATCGACGGCGAGGCTGTCCTGCGCGAACACCTGGGCCAGGTCGGTTTCGCTGTAAGCGAGCGTGGGCGCTTTGTCGAACTCCAGCAACGCACAACCCGCCATCAGAGTGATGGCGTCGTCGGGGACGATCCGCAGAATGTGCGTGTTGAAGAGCATGCGGAGGTACTGGTCCTCCATGACCTTGTCGCTGCCGACACGTGTCTGCAAGACGCGTTCGAGGACGTAGAACCGGCATTCCGGCCTGTTGACACGGCGCAGGATCGACTGGCGGTCCATGCGGAACTTGACGCACCCCGCGATCTTTTCCTCGGGTACGAGGCCAGCTTTGCGGTACAGGGCGTCGGCGTACTCCCGAGTTTGGATGAGGCCGGGGACGGCGAGCACGTCGACCCACGTGATCTTCGTGGCCATCGACTCGGCCATGGCCAGCGTGCGCAGATCGTCCGGGACTTGCGCGATGTACGGGTCGAAGGCGTTGCGGTACCGGGTCAGGAAGTCGTTGAAGTAGTCGATGTCCTTGCCGCACGCCGTGAGATATTGGACCAGGTCGATCTCGCTCGCGCGCGCCTTGCCGTGCTCGATGTTGGACACCTTGCTTGGATCCCATCCAAGCAAAATCGCGAACTTGCGGCCGTTGAGCGTGGAGCACCGCTCGCGCAGGAGGCGCAGTTCCTCGCCGAGATCCCGGCTGTAGGCGGTGGATGTCGTCGCGGTCATGTGTCAACGCTATGGGTTGTTTCCGGTTCAAGGTACGGGCTCGTTCGGGTGAAAACGTCGCTTGTTCAAACAGGCGTCCGCCGCTTACCGTTCGAGGTGTGAGAGCGCTCTCAAAGGTGAGATGGCTGGCCGGACTGGCCGCCGCAGCGATTGCCCTGTCGTCATTGGCGTCGTCCACCGCCGCGTCCGCGGCCGAGGACTACACGCAGAACGTGACGGCGCTGGACTCCACTCAGGCGCGGATCGACTTCACGCCGACAACCCCTGCCCTGTACGTCGACGTGCACTACTTGATCACCGGTGTTCCGCAGCAGAACTTCCGCATGACCAACAACGGCGGCGTCTGGCAGAAGACCGTCGGTGGGCTGTCATCGGGCACTGCCATCGAATACTGGTTCACCTACGAGAAGAGCGGACCTCAGTACGACACGCCGCACTTCACCTACACACACGGCAGCACGCAAGCTCCCGTGGCCACACCAACCTTCAGTCCGCCGGGTGGGGCGTACACGTCCGCCCAGACCGTGACGATCACGACGGCCACCGCCGGCGCGTCGATCCGGTACACAGTGGACGGTTCCACGCCGACCGCCGGCTCTCCGCTCTACACCGGGCCGATCTCCGTGCCCACCAGCCGCACGATCAACGCGATAGGCATCAAGGCCGGGCTCACGAACTCGTCGGTGGGCAGCGCCACCTACACGATCGGCACGCAGCAGGGCTGCGTCCAGTCCGACAACCCGAACTTCGGGCCGAACACGCGCATCTTCGACCCGTCGATGTCCGCTGCGAGCATCCAGACGCAGCTCGACGCGGACTTCAACATGCAGAAGGACACGCTGACGGCGCAGATGGCGCCGCGCCGGGTCGCGCACCTGTTCAAGCCGGGCACGTACAACGGCATCCACGACGACGTGGGCTACTACACGTCCGTTTCGGGTCTGGGGCGCAACCCCGGAGATGTTCTGATCAACGGTGACATCACCGTGGACGCCTTCAACGAGTCCGACAAGGGCGTGGCGCTGCAGAACTTCTGGCGCTCCGCCGAGAACATGGCGGTCAACCCGAGCAACGGCACCAACCGGTGGGCCGTGGCGCAGGCGGCACCGTTCCGCCGCATGGACATCCGCGGCAACCTCGCGCTGTACCCGGCGTCGTACGGCTTCGCCAGCGGTGGCTACACGGCGGACACCCGCGTGTCCGGTCAGACGGCATCGGTCTCGCAACAGCAGTGGTACACGCGTGACTCGAACTACGGCAGCTGGAACGGCGGCGTGTGGAACATGGTGTTCTCCGGGACGCCGGGCGCACCACCGACCACGTTCCCGAACCCGCCGTCGACGAACCTGGCGACCACGCCGGTCTCGCGTGACGTGCCGTACCTGTACCTCGAAGGCAACCAGTACCGGGTGTTCCTGCCTTCGTTGCGCACCAACGCTTCCGGTGCGTCGTGGATCAACGGTGGCACGCCGGGCACGTCGTTGCCGATGAGCCAGTTCTACGTCGTGAAGGCCGGTGACACCGCGTCGACGATCAACGCGGCGCTGGCGCAGGGCTGCAACCTGTTCTTCACGCCCGGCATCTACCACGTGAACCAGACGATCAACGTGACCCGGCCGAACACCGTGGTGCTCGGCATCGGCTACGCCACGATCGTGCCGGACAACGGGGTCAACGCGATGCAGGTCGCGGACGTCGACGGCGTGCGGATCAAGGGCATCCTGTTCGACGCCGGGACGACGCGATCGGACGCGTTGCTGACGGTGGGGCCGGCGGGCTCGTCGGCGTCGCACGCGGCGAACCCGACGACGTTGCAGGACGTGTTCTTCCGGGTCGGCGGGGCGATCGCGGGCAAGGCGACCAACAGCCTGGTCGTCAACAGCCACAACACGATCATCGACCACACCTGGGCCTGGCGCGCCGACCACGGCAACGCGGGCACCTGGGGCTGGACCGAGGCGGTCGGTGACACGGGCGTCGTCGTGAACGGCAACAACGTGCTGGCGACCGGGTTGTTCGTCGAGCACTACCAGAAGTACCAGGTGATCTGGAACGGCCAGGGCGGGCGGACGATCTTCTTCCAGAACGAGATGCCCTACGACGTGCCGAACCAGGCCACGTGGATGAGTCCGAACGGGCTGGCCGGCTATGCGGCCTACAAGGTCGGCGACAACGTCACCACGCACGAGGCGTGGGGGCTCGGCAGCTACTGCTTCTTCAACGTCAACCCGTCGGTGCGGGCGCATCACGCGTTCGAGGTGCCCGACCGGCCCGGCGTGCGGCTGCACAACCTGCTGACCGTGTCGCTCAACTACCAGGGAACGATCACGCACGTGGTGAACGAGGTGGGGGCGGTGACGCCGCCGGGCACGGTGCCGGTGAACGTCGTCAGTTACCCGTAGTGCGGAAATGCGGCCCGTCACCGAGGTGGCGGGCCGTACCCTCGCCTGGTGAGCAGGACGACGACGGTCTCGGTGGAGGACCAGGGCTTCTGGGTGTTGGACGACGCCCTCGCCGTGTGGCCCGGTTACCTGATCGACCAGGCCGAGCGCGTGGCTGACCCGTGGCTGGCGGAGCGCGCCGAGGACTGGCGGGGCACCCTGGAATGCCTCGACGTGGGGAAGTCCTTCGTGGGCTGACCCCGGAACAGTCGCGTGTGCTGCTGGAGATCTCCCTCGAGGCACGACGGTGCGCCCGCGAGTCCGGTGACGTGCCGCGTGATTTCACGCGAACTGGAAAGGACCACGTCGAGGTCGGCCGGATCCTCGAAGTGGCCGACGGGTTCGTGGAACTGCTGGACGGCACGTTCCCGCCGACCCGCCAGGGGGCGCGTGGTTCCTGGGCACCGGCGAAGGCCGGGCTGTGATGCGATACCACGACCACTGCCTCAACAAGCCGCGGTTCGCGGAGTGAGAGGCTGATTTCGTTTCGCGCGCGCGGCATTGCATGATGCGTGCCATGTCGATCGAGCGGGGCGCAGAGTTCGCCGAGTTCTGGACCGAGCGGCACCTGTGCACGCTGTCCACCGTGCGTCCGGACGGGACGCCGCACGTGGTGCCGGTGGGCGTGACCCTCGATCGTGAGAACGGTGTGGCGCGGATCATCACGCACGGCGCGTCGTGGAAGGTCAAGCACGTCCGCAAGGCCGGGTACGCCGCTGTGTGCCAGGTGGACGGTCGCCGCTGGTCCACGTTGGAGGGTCCCGCTGTCGTTCGCGATGACGTGGAATCCGTGGAGGACGCCGTGCGCCGGTACGCCGAGCGGTACCGGCAGCCGCGGGTCAACCCGGAGCGCGTGGTGATCGAGATTCAGGTGCAGCGTGTCACCGGAACCGTCTGACGTCGTCGTCGTCGGCATCGGGGCCGACGGGTGGGACGGGCTGTCGCCTGCCGCGCGGAAGGCCGTCGCGGGGGCGAAGGTGCTGATGGGGTCGAAGCGGCAGCTGGACCTCGTGCCTGGGGAGTTCGAGCGGGTGCCGTGGCCGTCGCCGCTGGTCCCGGCCTTGCCCGCGCTGTTCGAGAAGTACCGCGACGTGTGCGTGCTGGCGTCGGGCGACCCGATGTTCCACGGCATCGGCACGACGCTGGTGCGGCTGCTGGGCTCGCGCGTCACCGTCATCCCGCACCCCTCGTCGGTGTCGCTGGCCTGCGCGCGGCTCGGGTGGGCGTTGAACGAGGTCGAGGTCGTGTCGCTCGTGGGCCGCTCGCCCGACCTGCTGCGACCTGCGCTGACGCCCGGCCGCCGGATTTTGGTGCTGGGTGGTGATCCCGCGACCGTTGCGGAAATGGCTGGGCCGATTACAGTGCTCGAACAGTTGGGTGGGCCCGCCGAGCGGGTCTACCAGTGGTCCGGAGAGAGTGCGGATCCGTTGTGCGTCATCGCTGCCGAGTACGCCGGGAGCGCCTATTCGCGGGTGCCCGGGCTGCCGGACGACGCTTACGAGACTGACGGCCAGTTGACCAAACGTGAGGTGCGGGCTATTTCGCTGTCGACGTTGGCGCCGTTGCCGGGGCAGCTGCTGTGGGACGTGGGTGCCGGGTCGGGGTCGATCGCGATCGAGTGGGCACGGACGCATCCGACGTGCCGGGCGATCGCGGTGGAGCAGGACGTCGTGCGCGCTGAACGGATTCAGCGCAACGCCGCCGCGCTCGGCGTGCCCGGGATCGAGGTTCACCTCGGCCGCGCGCCCGAGGTGCTGGAGGGACTGGAGAAGCCTGACGCGATCTTCATCGGTGGCGGGCTGACCGTACCCGGTGTGATGCAGACGTGCTGGGACGCGCTGGGCGCCGGCGGGCGGCTGGTCGCGAACGCGGTGACGCTGGAGTCCGAGGCCGTCGTGGCGCAGTGGTACGAGCGGCTCGGTGGCGACCTGGTGCGGATCGCGGTGAACCGCGGTTCGCCCGTCGGCAAGTTCACCGGGTGGCGGCCGCACATGCCCGTGACGACGTGGAGCGTGACCAAGTGACCGTGCACTTCATCGGCGCCGGGCCCGGTGCCGCTGACCTGATCACCGTGCGCGGGCGTGACCTGATCGCCGCTTCGCCGGTGTGCCTGTACGCGGGGGCGCTGGTGCCGGTCGAGCTGCTGGACTTCTGTCCCGCCGGCGCGCGGAAGGTCGACACCGCCGAGCTGACGCTGGACGAGATCATCGCTGAGCTTCAGGCGGCTCACGAGCAGGGCTTGGACGTGGCGCGGCTGCACTCCGGGGATCCGGCGGTGTTCAGCGCGATGGCCGAGCAGATGCGCCGGCTGGACGCGCTGGAGATTCCGTACGACGTCACGCCAGGCGTGCCGGCGTTCGCGGCCGCGGCGGCGTCGTTGCAGCGTGAGCTGACGGTGCCGGGGGTCGGGCAGACGGTGATCCTCACGCGGACTTCGCAGCGCGCGACGCCGATGCCGGACGGTGAGGACCTGGACACGTTGGGCCGCAGCCACGCGACTCTCGTGCTGCACCTGGCCGTGCAGCGGGTCGAGGACGTGGTCGCGGAGCTGGTGCCGAACTACGGGCCGGACTGCCCGGTCGCGGTGGTCGCCTACGCGTCCCGTGCCGATGAAGTGGTGCTGCGCGGGACGTTGGACGACATCGCGGACCAGGTGCGGGCCGCCGGGATCAAGCGGACCGCGGTGATCATCGTCGGGAACGTGCTGGGGGCGACCCAGTTCCCCGACAGCCACCTGTACTCGGCCACTCGCGTTCGATGATCCTGATCCTCGGGGGGACGGGAGAGGCGCGGGAGCTGGCTCGGCACGTCCCCGCGATCTCGTCGCTCGCCGGCCGGGTGAGCAACCCCAAGCTGCCTGAAGGCGAGGTCAGGGTCGGCGGGTTCGGCGGGGTGGACGGGCTGACGCAGTGGTTGCGGGACAACGACATCCACGCCGTCGTCGACGCCACCCACCCGTTCGCGCGGCAGATCACCGCCAACGCCTTCAAGGCCTGCGCGCGAGCCGGGGTTCCGTTCCTCGTCCTGCGCCGGCCCGGTTTCACGCCCGCCGAGGGATGGCATTGGGTGGACAGCGTCGCCGATGCCGCGCGGCACCTGCCGGGGGAGCGGGTGTTCCTCACGACCGGGCGTCAGGATCTCGCGGAGTTCGCCGGCTGCCGGCAGTGGTTCCTGGCGCGGATGGTCGAGCCACCGGAGCCGCCCATGCCGCAACGGATCGAGGTGCTGCTGTCGCGCGGTCCGTTCACTGTGGACGGTGAGCTGGAGCTGATGCGGTCGTGGGAGATCGACGTGCTGGTCACCAAGGACAGCGGCGGCTCGATGACGTCGGCCAAGCTGGAAGCCGCGCGGCAGCTGGGGATTCCGGTGGTGGTCGTGCGCCGGCCGCCACTCCCGCCCGCGCAGGTGGTGGCGACCGTGGAGGAAGCCCTCACGTGGCTGGAGAAGCCCAGGACGGGCGCCAGGCCTTCGCCGTGAGCGGTGGCAGGTTCCGCAGGTGGTTGATGATCGGCCGCAGTCCCGGATGCGCGTGCTCCGGGAGCAGCAGCGACAGCGGGTAGACGAGCACCGGGTCCACGATCGGGATGCGGCGCAGGTCGTAGCTCGCGGGCCAGACGTACCGGTCGCGCGCGCCGACGAAGGTGGCCACGTCGGCGGACTCCGCGAGGGTGTCGAGGAGCACCTCGTCGCCGAAGTGCGGGCCCGCCCCGTCCAGGCACAGGTCGAAGGCGGTGACGAGCTGGTCGTAGAACTCCGCCCACTCGCTGCGGGGCGCGATTCCCGGCACCCAGATCCGGTGCCCGCGCAGCTGGGCCGGGGTCAGCGTGCGGGCGGAGGCCAGCGGGTGCCGAGGGCCGACGAGGAGCTCCAGCGGGGAGTCGAAGGCGTGGATCATGCGCACGCCGGGCGGCAGCGCGGCCGGATCGGTGACGGTGCGGAACGAGGCGTCGACATCACCTGCCTGGATGGCGGTGACCACCGTGCGCGGGTCGTTGGCCTTGAGAGTCACCACGTCGAGGTGGACTCCCGGATGTGATCGCCAGTAGTCGTGCAGCACGACGGCCTGGGCGCTGCGGAAGCCCAGCACGTCGACGCGAAGTGCGCGCGAGCCCGGCGTGACCGCGGTGACGGCGCGGTCGGCGCCCGTGACGATGCCGCGCGCGTGCGGCAGGAACGCCTGCCCGTCCAGGGTCAGCTCGACACCTCGGGCGGTGCGGGTGAACAGCTGGACGCCGAGCTGCCGTTCCAGCGTGGCGATCCGCTTCGAGACGGCCTGTTGCGTCACGCCCAGCTCGTCGGCCGCGTGTTGCAGCTGCCCGAGCTCGGCCGCGCGGACGAAGGATCGCACTGCCTCGGTGTCCATGGGACGCAGCCTATGCATGCCCAACCGATCGTTGTGGCTTGTCGGGGAGACGGTTGTTTGATCTTGCCGCGGTGCAGGGGATGTGATGCGGCGCATGCGATTGGGGCACAACTTCCGGTGGTTGTGGTCGGCTTACGCCGTCAGCACTTACGGCACGTGGATGGCGTTCGGGGCGTTCCCGCTCATCGCGGTCCAGGTGCTGCATTCAACGGTGTTCGCCGTGGCACTGCTGGAAGCGGCGGGGCTCGCCGTCGCGGCGGTCGTCGCGTTCCCGCTCGGGCCGTGGGTCGACCGCAGGGCCAAGCGGCCCGTGATGATCGCGATGGACCTGGCCAGGTTCCTCGCGATGGCAAGCGTTCCGCTCGCGTACTTCTGCGGCTCGTTGTCGTTCGGTCAGCTGCTGGCCGTCTCGGTCGTCTCCGGAACCGCGAGCATCGCCTTCACCGCCGCGTCCGGCGCGTACCTGAAGCACCTCGTCCGCGGCGACCAGCTCCTCGTCGCGAACGGGAGGTTCGAGGGCACGAGCTGGGTGGCGACCGCGGCCGGTCCTCCACTGGGCGGTGCGCTCGTCGCGGTGCTCGGCCCGGTCGTCACCGTCCTCGCCAACGCGCTCAGCTACCTGCTGTCCGCGCTCGGGATCCTGCGCCTGCGGGGCAGCGACGTCGCCGCACCCGCAGCGTCACGGGAATCCGGCTTTCTGGAGGGCTGGCGGTTCATCGTCGGCGACCGTGCGCTGCGGCGGCTGTTCCTCAACGCGATCCTGGTGAGCGGCCTGATCATGGCGACCGTGCCGCTGCTGTCCGTGTTGCTGCTCGGCCAGTACCACTACCCCGCCTGGCAGTACGGTCTGGCGTTCGGCCTGCCGGCACTCGGCGGCTTCGCCGGTGCCCGTCTTTCCGCCCGGCTCTCCGCCCGCTACGGCCGGCACCGGGTGATGATCGTCTCCGGCTGGTCGCGCTCGTTCTTCCCGCTCGGGCTGGCGCTGGTCCAGCCCGGCCTGCCCGGACTCCTCACCGTGATCGTCGTCGAGGGCCTGCTGATCACGTGCATGGGCGTGTTCAACCCGATCCTCGCGACAGAACGCCTGCGCCGCACTCCCGCGGACCGCGTCGCGCAGGTGCTCACGACGTGGAGCGTCAGCAGCAAACTCCTTCAGGCCGCCCTGATGGTGATCTGGGGCGGCCTGGCGACACTCACCAGCCCGCTCACCGCGATCACCCTCTCGGGACTGTTCCTGCTCGCGACCCCGTTGCTGCTCAGGACGGGTAGCGGCGCGGCGTGAACACCACGCCCGCGTCCGTCACGACTGTCTGCGACGAGCCGATGATCAGCAGACAGCGCATGTCGATCGTGTCCGGGTCGAGGGTCTTCAGCGTGGCGACGCGGATCTCCTCCTCGGGGCCGCCCACGTCGCGGCCGACCACCACCGGTGTGTCCGGGGCGCGGTGCTGGAGCAGCAGGTCGCGCATCTCGTGGACCTGGTGCGTGCGGGCCTTGGACGCCGGGTTGTAGATGGCGATGACGAGGTCGGCCTTGGCGGCGGCGGTGAGGCGTTCGGCGATGACGTCCCACGGCTTGAGGCGGTCGCTCAGCGAGATGACCGCGTAGTCGTGCCCGAGCGGCGCGCCCGCCTTGGCCGCCACGGCGTTCGCGGCGGTGACTCCGGGGATGATCCTGACCGGCACGTCCGGTTGTTCGGCGGCTGCTTCAAGAACCGCCGTGGCCATCGCGAAGACGCCGGGGTCGCCCGACGACACCACCGCGACCCGCTTGCCCTGGCGCGCCAGGTGCAGGGCGAAGGCGGCGCGTTCCGACTCGACCTGGTTGTGGGAGGCGTGCTTGGTCTGGCCGGGCCGGTCGGGGACGCGGTTGAGGTAGGTGGTGTAGCCGACGAGCTCGTCGGCGGCTTCCAGCTCCTGGCGGGCTTCCGGCGTCAGCCAGGCGGTGGCACCGGGGCCCAGGCCCACGACGGTCACCTCGCCCTTGCGCGCCTTGGGCTTGGAGTGACTGGGCAGCAGCGCCAGCGAGAAGTACGGGACGGTGTCCGGGTCCACGTCGGCGAGCGGCGAGGTCTTCTGCCGGCCCGTGGTGGCGCGCTCGACGTACCAGGCGTTGCCGAGTCGGCCGGAGGCTTCGAGGGCTGCCTTGACGTTGCCGAAGGTGCGGCCCAGCTTGAGGATCGCGGCCGAGTCGGTGTCGGCGAGGCGGGCTGCCAGCTCGGCCGGCGGCAGGGTGCCGGGCAGGATCGTGAGGACCTCGTCGCGTTCCACGAGCGGGGTGCCGAGGACGGCACTCGCGCCGCTGACACTCGTCACGCCGGGAACGACCTCCCACTCGTAGCGGTCGGCGAGGCGTTTGTGCATGTGCATGTAGGAGCCGTAGAAGAACGGGTCGCCCGCGGCCAGGACGACGACGTTGCGGCCGGCGTCGAGGTGAGCGGCGAGGCGGGCGGCGGCCTCCTCGTAGAACTGGTCGATCTCGCCCTGGTAGTCGTCCGTGTCCTCGGTCGTCACCGGGTAGACGAGCTGTTCGGTGATCTGACCTTCGCGGAAGTAGGGCTCCGCAATGGTTCTGGCCACTGAGCGGCCGTGGCGGGCGCTGTGGAACGCGACGACGTCGGCTTCCCCGATGAGCCGCGCGGCCTTGACCGTCACGAGTTCCGGGTCGCCAGGACCCAGGCCGACGCCGTAGAGCTTGCCCGTCATTCCTCTTCGCTCGCAATCGCGTTGATAGCTGCTGCCGTCATGGCGCTGCCGCCGCGCCGGCCGTGCACCACCAGGTACTCCAGATCCGTTCCGGCCAAAGCTTCCTTGGACTCCGCCGCGCCGATGAAGCCCACCGGGATGCCGAGGACGGCGGCCGGCCTCGGGGCGCCCTGCGCGATCAGGTCGAGCAGGTGGAACAACGCCGTCGGCGCGTTGCCGATCGCGATCACCGCGTCCTGGAAGCGGTCCGCCAGCAGTTCCAGCGCTGCCGCGCTGCGGGTGTTGCCGATGCGCTTGGCCAGCTCGGGCGTGCGCGGGTCCTGCAGGTAGCACAGGACCTCGTTGTCCGCGGGCAGGCGGCGGCGGGTCACCCCGGCCGCGACCATGTTGGCGTCGCAGAGGATGGGCGCGCCGTCGAGCAACGCGGCGTGGGCGTGCCGCACGACGTTGGGGGAGAAGGCGATGTCGTGCGTCAGGTCGGTCATGCCGCACGAGTGGATCATCCGCACGACGACCCGCGCGACGTCCTGCGGGAAGCCGGCGAGGTCCGCCTCCGCGCGAATGGTAGCGAAGGAGCGGCGGTAGATCTCCGCGCCTTCCTTGATGTACTCCGTCACCTGGTCTCCTCGTAGCCGTCGCCGGTCGCGACGAACTCGATCACATCGCCGGTGGGGCGGCCACACCGGCGTGAGCAACCCGACCAGTGGACCGGTTGGCCACGAGAAATGTCAGACCTGCTCACTGGAGTTGAAATTGGGGGAACCCCGGCCGGTGCGTGTGTGTGGTGGGCCGCGTCTACCCAAGCGCGCGCGTCGGCCCGTACGTCGCTGAGTGACTTCGCGCAGCCGGGGCGGCCGGTGCAGGCGCTCACGCCGTGCCAAGGGGAGGCCGGGTCGGTGATCAGGCCGGACGTGTCGGTACCCGTCGGCACGACGAGGCTGCGCCACGGCGTCAACCGCACCGGCACACCCGCGAGGAGATGCGCATCCAGCCGTCCCAGCGGCACACCCGGTGTGGTCGGCGAAGGTGCGACAGGCGTCACAGCCGGAGTGATCAGCGGGCTGTCGGTGGCACCGAAGTGCTCGGTGATCTTCCGCACACCGCCGTCCACTTCGGACAGGCGCCAGGCGGCCCCGCGCATCTCCTGGAAGAGACGGGCGGCGGTCACGAGAGCGTCCACGGGGTCCTGAACACGCACACCCGTGTCGGTCCCTGCGAGCAGCAGCACGTCGTCGACCAGCCCGAAGTCGCCGCCGAGGCCGCTGACCGGCGCACCAACCGTCACCAGGAAACGCCCGGGCAGCGAGGCCAGCGCGGGTTCCGCGCACAGCGCCGCGTCCAGCGCGTCGACCAGCGCCTGGTTGTCCTCCAGCGGCGCCGCGATGATGTTGCGGATGCGCTCGTGCGTGTCCGAAGGCAGCAGGCCTGCCGCACGCAGCCGCGCACCCAGTTCCAGACCGTCCGCGAGGCCCCTGATCTGGAGGTTCGCCCGCGAGGTCAGCTCCAGCGAGCCGGTGCCGAGCTCCAGGGCGGCGAGCCGCACGACGTCCCACTGAGCTGCCGTGAGGGTGCCGCCGGGCACCCGGATGCGCGCGAGGCCGCCGTCAGCCGCCTGGTGCAGCTCGACGGCGCCTGGGCAGGCATCCGGGTGAGTACGCATAGGTCGGACTGTAACCCGCCGGTTAGGGTGAGCCCGAACGACGAAGCGCAGGAGGAAGCCGGTGTGAATCCGGCGCGGTCCCGCCACTGTGACCAGCGAACCGCTGGGAGTCAGGAACTCCGCTTCGTCTGTCACCCGCAACCTGGGGCGAGGACCCCACGAGGGATGGAGCCTGCGTGATCCTGCTGCTGTCGACCTCCGACACCGACCTGCTGTCGGCCCGGGCGAGTGGCGCCGAGTACCGGCTCGGCAACCCCGCGCGACTGACCGTCGACGACCTGCCCGCGCTCGTCGAGGGCGTCGACCTGGTCGTGGTGCGCATCCTCGGCGGGCGGAGGATGTGGGAGGAAGGGCTCGACTGGCTGCTGGCCTGCGGGCTGCCCGTGGTGGTGCTCGGCGGTGAGCAGCAGCCGGACGCGGCGCTCATGGAGCTGTCGACGGTGCCCGGCGGTGTCTGCGCCGAGGCCCACCTCTACCTGGCGCACGGCGGGCCGGCGAACCTCACCGAGCTGCACAAGTTCCTCGAGGACACGATCCTGCTGACCGGGCACGGGTTCGCGGCACCTGCCGCCACGCCCACGTGGGGTGTGCTGGAGCGCGAGCCCGCGCAGGGCGGCCCGACGGTCGCGGTGCTCTACTACCGGGCGCATCACGTCGCGGGGAACACGGCGTTCGTGCACGCGTTGTGCGACGCGATCGAGGCCAAGGGCGGGAAGCCGCTGCCGGTCTACTGCTCGTCGCTGCGCACCGCCGAGCCCGAGCTGCTGGAGACGCTGGGCCAGGCCGACGCGCTCATCGTGACGGTGCTGGCGGCCGGTGGCACGAAC
Organism: Lentzea atacamensis; assembly: GCF_003269295.1. Taxonomy (GTDB): domain Bacteria; phylum Actinomycetota; class Actinomycetes; order Mycobacteriales; family Pseudonocardiaceae; genus Lentzea; species Lentzea atacamensis. Next base: position 300,394 of record NZ_QLTT01000004.1, read on the forward strand.
CCCGCCAAGGCGAGCGCAGGCGGGGACGACGACGCGTGGGACGTCGGGGCGCTGGCGGCGCTGGACGTGCCGATCCTGCAGGGGTTGTGCCTGACGTCGAGCCGCGAGTCGTGGGACTCCAACGACGACGGACTGTCCCCTTTGGACACCGCGACGCAGGTGGCGATCCCCGAGTTCGACGGGCGGATCATCACGGTTCCGTTCTCGTTCAAGGAGATCGACTCCGACGGCCTCACCGTCTACGTGGCGGATCCCGAGCGGGCGCTGCGCGTCGCCGGCATCGCGGTCAGGCACGCGCGGCTGCGGCACATCCCGGTCGGTGAGCGCAAGATCGCGGTGATGCTGTCGGCGTACCCGACCAAGCACTCCAGGATCGGCAACGCGGTCGGTCTCGACACGCCCGCCTCGACCGTGCGGTTGCTGAAGGCCATGCGGGAGCACGGTTACGACATCGGCACCGAGCTGCCGGGTGTCGACGAGCAGGACGGCGACGCGTTGATCCACGCGTTGATCGCCGCCGGTGGGCAGGACGCGGACTGGCTCACGCAGGAGCAGTTCGAGAGCAACCCCGTGCGCATCGCCGCGGCGGAGTACCGGGAGTTCTACGAGACGCTGCCCGAGGACTTCCGCGAGTCGATGCAGGAGCACTGGGGCGACGCGCCCGGCTCGCTGTTCGTCGACCACTCGCGGTCCAAGGACGGAGAGATCGTGCTGGCGGCGCTGGAGTCCGGCAACGTGGTCGTGATCGTCCAGCCGCCCCGCGGGTTCGGCGAGAACCCGATCGCGATCTACCACGACCCGGACCTGCCGCCGTCGCACCACTACCTCGCGGCCTACCGGTGGATCGAGTCGAGGTTCGGCGCGGACGCCGTGGTGCACGTCGGCAAGCACGGCAACCTGGAGTGGTTGCCGGGCAAGACCGTCGGCATGTCGGCGTCCTGCGGCACGGACGCGGCGCTGGGCGATCTGCCGCTGGTGTACCCGTTCCTCGTCAACGACCCCGGTGAGGGCACGCAGGCGAAGCGGCGCGCGCACGCCACGCTGGTCGACCACCTCGTACCGCCGATGGCCCGCGCCGACAGCTACGGCGACATCGCGCGGCTGGAGCAGCTGCTCGACGAGTACGGCAACATCTCCGCGATGGACCCGGCCAAGCTGCCGGCGATCCGGGCGCAGATCTGGACGCTGATCCAGGCCGCGAAGCTCGACCACGACCTCGGCCTGGACGACCGGCCGCACGACGCGGAGTTCGACGAGTTCCTGCTGCACGTCGACGGCTGGCTGTGCGAGGTCAAGGACGTCCAGATCCGCGACGGCCTGCACGTCCTCGGCGAGGCGCCGACCGGTTCGGTGCGGGTCAACCTCGTGCTCGCGATGCTGCAGGCACGTCAGATGTGGGGCGGCCAGGTCGCCGCGCTGCCGGGCCTGCGCGAAGCACTCGGACTCACCACGACGACCCGCGAAGACGTCGACGCCGTTGAGGAACAGGCTCGCGCGCTCGTCCAGGCCATGGAAGACGCGGGCTGGGACGCTTCCGTGGCACGGACTCTGCACGAGTCGGCCGACGTGCAGAAGATCCTGGAGTTCGCCGCCGTCGAGGTCGTGCCCCGGTTGGCGCGCACCACGGACGAGATGACGAACGTGCTGCACGCGCTGGACGGCGGCTACATCCCGGCCGGTCCGTCGGGCTCTCCGTTGCGCGGCCTGGTGAACGTGCTGCCGACCGGCCGCAACTTCTACTCGGTCGACCCGAAGGCCATCCCGTCGCGCCTCGCGTGGGAGACCGGTCAGGCGATGGCCGACTCGCTGCTCGCCCGGTACCGCGAGGAGAACGACGGCGAGTGGCCGCCCTCGGTCGGCCTGTCGGTGTGGGGCACGTCGGCGATGCGCACGGCCGGCGACGACATCGCCGAGGTGTTCGCGCTGCTGGGCGTGCGGCCGGTGTGGGACGACCAGTCCCGCCGCGTCACGGGCCTCGAGGTCATCCCGCTGGAGGAGCTGGACAGGCCGCGCGTCGACGTCACGGTCCGGATCTCCGGGTTCTTCCGCGACGCCTTCCCGCACGTCGTGTCCCTTTTGGACGATGCCGTGCAGCTGGTGGCGTCACTGGACGAGCCGGCGGATCGGAACTTCGTGCGGGCGCACATGGTCGCGGACCTGGCGGAGCACGGCGACGAGCGCAGGGCTACGCTGCGGATCTTCGGCTCCAAGCCGGGCGCGTACGGCGCGGGCGTGCTGCCGTTGATCGACAGCCGCAACTGGCGCGACTCGTCCGACATCGCCGAGGTCTACGCGGTGTGGGGCGGCTACGCCTACGGACGCGGCGTCGACGGTGTTGCCGCGCGCGAGGACATGGAGTCGGCATACCGGCGGATCGCGGTGGCGGCCAAGAACATCGACACCCGCGAGCACGACATCGCCGACTCGGACGACTACTTCCAGTACCACGGCGGCATGGTCACGATGGTGAAGGCGCTGACGGGCAAGGCACCCGCGGCGTACGTCGGTGACAGCACGCGCCCGGAGGCGGTGCGCACGCGGACCCTGACCGAGGAGACCTCACGCATCTTCCGCGCCCGCGTGGTGAACCCGCGCTGGGTCGGGGCGATGCGGCAGCACGGGTACAAGGGCGCGTTCGAGCTGCAGGCGACGGTCGAGTACCTGTTCGGGTACGACGCCACGACCGGTGTCGTCGCGGACTGGATGTACGAGAAGCTGACCGAGACCTACGTGCTCGACCCGGAGACCCGCAAGTTCCTGCAGGCCTCGAACCCGTGGGCGTTGCACGGCATCGCCGAGCGGCTGCTGGAGGCGGCGGAGCGCAAGATGTGGGAGCACCCGGAGCCGGCGACTCTCGACGCACTCAGGTCGGCCTACCTGGAGACCGAGGGCGACCTGGAAGACGGCGCCTGACTGATGAGGGGAGCTTTCACAAACCTCAGGTTGATGAAAGCTCCCCTCATCGCTCTTGATCCAGGCGGACGCAGCAGTGGGTTGGAGTGGGGGCCAGGCTGGCGGTGTGCGTTGTTGAGGAGAGGCCGTCCAGCAAGCCGCTGATCAGGCACAGGTTCATCCCGCACACCAGCTGGGTGTGCTTCTGGGCGAGGCTGTGGAACGGGCAGTTGCCCAGCAGGACCGCGTCCCCGTCGGCCTGCGGCTCGAACCCGAGATCCTCCAGCACCTGCACGACGTCGCCATCCGCCTGCGTCGCCAGGTCCTCGCCCCACTCGTACGCGCGCCGGTTCAGGATCTCGCGCGGCGGCTCCCCGGTGCTCTCCGCCTCGAGCAGTGACTCGGTCAGCAGGTGGCTCGCGGCCTCGTACCGCCGATCGGGCAACGACACCTCGATCTGCTCGTCCGACCGCCGGTACAGCTTCGCCGGCCGTCCGGCGCCGGGCCCGGTGCGTCCGGAGCGCCGCTCGTGGACCACGTCCAGCAGCCCCATCTCGACCAGCTTGTCGAGGTGGAACCCGGCCGTCGTGCGCGGCAGACCGATGGCCTCGGACGCCTCGTCCTTGCTGATGGGCGCGGTTTGGCGCACCACGAAGTCGTAGAGCTTGCGCCGGTTCGGCTCGTCGAGGGCCGCGACGGCGGCGACGGGGTCGGCCATCTCTAAAACCTACTTCGGTTGACGAAAATCCGCCAGTGGTTCTAACGTTAGCGAAAGTTGTCGTTAGAAGGAGGAGTCATGGCAGTCCTGACGCGCACGGATCCCGCGACGCAGGCGTTCGTGCTGTTGCGCACGGTCTTCACGGTGGCGCCGATCCTGTTCGGGCTGGACAAGTTCTTCAACCTGCTCGTGGACTGGCCCGTCTACCTGGCGCCGTGGATCGACTCGATCGTGCCCGGCAGCCCGCAGACCGCGATGTACATCGTCGGCGTGATCGAGATCGTGGCCGGTGTGCTGGTCGCGCTGCAGCCGAAGTGGGGCGGGCTGGTCGTCGCCGCCTGGCTGCTCGGCATCATCGTGAACCTGCTGACCCTGCCCGGCTACTACGACGTCGCGTTGCGCGACGTCGGTCTGCTGGTCGGCGCGCTCGCGTTGTCCAGGCTGGCCAGCCGATGACCGATCCCGTCATCGACACGGAGGCGGCCCGGCACGCGGTGACCGACCTGCTGAAGGCGCTGGGAAAGGACCCGTTCTCGGTGCACCTGGCGGACACACCGCGCCGGGTCGCCGAGGCGTACGCGGAACTCCTGACGCCGAGGGCCTTCAACCTCACGACGTTCCCGAACGACGAGGGCTACGACGAGCTCGTGCTGGCACGCGGGATTCCGGTGCAGTCGTTGTGCGAGCACCACATGTTGCCGTTCCACGGTGTCGCGCACGTCGGCTACCTGCCGGGCGAACGGATCCTGGGCCTGTCGAAGCTCGCGAGGGTCGTGGAGATGTTCGCGCGCGACCTGCAGGTGCAGGAACGACTGACCAAACAGGTCGCGGACTGGCTTCAGGAACACCTGCGCCCCAAGGGAGTCGGCGTCGTGATCGAGGCGGAGCACCTGTGCATGGCCTTGCGAGGCGTGCGGGTCAACGGATCCCGCACCGTCACGTCGGCGCTGCAGGGCCTGCTGCGGTCGGACCCCGCGTCACGTCAGGAGTTCTTCACCCTCGTGCATGCTTAGAGTCGACGTCGCCGCCGGACGGGAGACTCTGATGGGTGTGTTCGATGTACCGCTGGACGAGGAACGCGTACAGCTCGAAGCGTTCATAGAGGACTGTCGCAGCGCCATCGAGGTGACTCTTCACGGTCTCACCGAGGAACAGGCCCGCCGCCGGCTGGTCCCGTCGGCGACCACGTTGCTCGGGCTGCTCAAGCACGTCACGTGGATGCAGCGGGTGTGGTTCGAGGAATGCGTCGGTGGCACGTCGCGCCGGGAGCTCGGCCTGGTGCAGAGGCCGGACGAGTCCTTCCGGCTCGACCCCGGCGACACCATCGTCTCGGTCACGGCGGCCTACCGGGAAGCCTGCGCCACCGCGAGAACCGCGGTCGCGGACCTGCCGCTGGACGCCGTCGTGACCGGCCACCGGTCCGGGCCGCGCACGCTGCACTGGGTGTACCTGCAGGTGCTGCGCGAGCTGGCGCAGCATTGCGGGCACGCCGACATCCTGCGCGAACAGGTGCTCGCCTAGCCTGCACAGCATGGGGAAGATTCACGCCGGTGCCACGCTGACCCCGTCGTTCCGCGACTTCCTGCCCGCCTGGCTGGCGGGTCAGCCGTGGTACGACGGAAAAGGCTCACCGCGGCCGGTCGGTTTCCTCCGCTTCGAGGACCCGGCCGGCCAGGTCGGCGTGGAAACACACGTGCTCCGGGACGGCGAGGCGGTGTACCAGGTGCCGCTGACGTACCGTCCCGCGCCGCTCGCCGGAGGCGCGCTCGTCACGACCGCCGAACACAGCGTGCTGGGTACGCGGTGGATCTACGACGCGGTGACGGATCCGGTGTGGATCGCCGCGATCCTCGGCCTGGTCGCCACCGGCGGGACCTCGGATCCGGCTGCCCGCAGCGGGTTCGGTCCGGCAGAGGCGCGCGGCCGGCTGATCCGTGCGCCACTCGTCCCGGAGGCGGTCACGATCGACCTGGACCGGCGGATCGTCCCGGAAAGCACGCCGGGGGACGCGATCGGCGTGGTCACCGGCTCGTGGCACGAGGACGGTTCGGTGAAGTCCGGTCGTCTCGCCGTGCTCCGTCAGACCGGCCCGAAGACGTAGGTGCCGGCGGCGTCCGGGTCGTCGCCGGCCCAGAACTCCAGCCACAGACGGGCGAACTCCTCGCGCGAGAGCCTGCCGTCACCGTCGGAGTCCAGCGCGGCGAAGTCGGTGACGCCTTCGTGGCCGAGCCAGGCGGTGATCATCGTCTGGTACTCGGACCGCGAGATGTAGTCGTCGTGGTTCTCGTCGACGGCGGCGAACATCGCGTCGGCGGTGTCGGTGACGGCTTCCGGCGTCTTCGGGAGCGCGTCCACGATGCTCAGCACGTTGTCGATGGTCACGCGGCTCTGGCCCGCGATCGCGTGCAGCGTCGCCCACCAGCCCATCATCACGCCGGACAGCAGTTCCTCGTCGCCGCCGCGCAACGACACCCAGCGCGCGGTGAGGGCGCGGAAGTCGGTCTCGTCCAGGTAGCCGTCGCCGTTGGCGTCCATCGCGCCGAACACCACCGACACCTTGCGTCTTTGCAAGTCGCTCGCCATGAGCAGGACCATAGGCCGATCGTCGTAACAGAAACTATCGGCCGAACGGGTCCGAACCAGTGTGACCATCGAGTGCTTCCGAAAGCTGCAAACGGCTGGAGACGCCCAGTTTGCGGCAGATCCCGGAGAGCACGCCCTCGACGGTGTCCGCGGGCATCAGCAACGTCGAGGCGATCTCCTCGTTGGACCGTCCCCGTGCCGCCAGCGCCGCCACCTGGTGCTCGGCCGGGGTCAGCGCGGTCGGACCGGTCTGGCGCAGGCGGCGGGGGCCGGCGCCCGTCGCGACCAGTTCGGAGTACGCCCGCGCGGCCATCGCGGAAGACCCGCACTTCTGCGCGAGATCCAAAGCCTCACGCAAACTGGCGCGCGCACCGGACGTGTCGGCCTGACGCCGCAGAACAACACCAAGGTCTACCAACGCGCGCGCCAGCTCCAAACGGGCGGGGGAGGTCCGAAGCACCCGCACGGCCTCTTCCAGCAACGTCCGACCGGCGGTGCCCGCGGTGACCCGGCCCGCCGCGCGCAATGCCATGCCCAGCGCGCGCGGCGCACCCCACGCGCGTGCCAACGACACCTCTTCGTCGGCGAACTTGCGCGCTTGTTCGCCGTCACCCAGTGCCGCATAAGCCAAGGCCGCTCCGGAACGCCACGCCAGCGGTGCGGGATTGCGGTAGGGCCACGCCTCGCAGTGCCGTCCGGCGGCCAGGAACGACTCCAGCGCTTCGTGGTCGTCGCCGCGCACGGTCTGCATCCGGCCGCGGATGGTCAGCAGGCCGCCGTACGTCCACATCTGCCGAGCCTCGTCGGTCGACGCCGCCGCGATCACGGCGGCGGCCTCGTCCGTGCGGCTCTCCTCCAGCAGGATGTCGGCGAGCAGCGCGGCGTGCCAGGTCGACACCGCGAGCCAGCGCCCGTCCTGCCGCAGGTGGTCGCCGGCGAGCGTCAGGTCGGCGCGGGCGGAGACGAGATCTCCCTTGCGGCGCTGGACGTTCGCGCGCATCACGTACGTCAGGGCGCGCAACGCCGGTGCCTGCGCGCGGTCCACGTCGTCGAGCACGGTCAGCGCCGAGTCCAGCGCGTCGGCCAGGTTGAGGATCATCGCGGACGCCAGCGCGGACATCGTGCTGTCGGCCGACACCAGCGAAACAGCCTCTTCCGCGCTGATGTCACCGACCATCACGTGGTGCAGCACCCCGGCGGGCGTGTCCAGCGACACCGACGACGGCACGGCTTCCTGCCACGCCAGCCCGTGCACGGCGAGGTGGGCCTGCGCCCACGGCGAACCGCCCGAGAGCACCGCCGCCAGCTCGACGGGCTTTCCCTCTGCGTGCAGGGCGTAGGACAACGCGACGGCGGACTCCTCATCGTCCTCATCGGACTGGAACGCCTCGCGCAGCCGGGCGGTCGCGCCGGGAAGATTGCCGACCAGCTCGGCCACACCCAGCAGCCGCAACGCCCGCGACGGGTTCGCCACCGGTTCGCGCAGCGCCCGCCACAGCAACCGCGCGGCACCGGGCATGTCGCCCTGGTTCACCGCCTCCTGCGCGGCCCGGTCGAGCACCTCGCCCGCCCACTGTTCCAGCCCCGGCGAGGTCTCCAGCAGATGATCGGCCACGACCCGGTCCGACGCGCCGTGCGCGCGCAGCGACCGTGCGGCCCGCAGATGCAAAGCAGCCCGCGCGGGTCCGGGCATGTCGTGGAGAACCGCCGGCCCGGCCACGCCCAGCAGCTCGACCGTCCGAACGGCCTCGGTCAGCTCGACCGGGCCCAGCCCGGTCAGCTCCGCCAGCACGCCGGGATGCGGCGACGGTCCCAGCACGGCGATGCACTGCGCCGCCGCCACCACAGCGGCGGGCCGACGGCGCAGCCAGTCCGCCATGACACCGGCGGAGACCTCCGCACCGCGCTGGGCCACCTGCCACGCGGCCTCGGCGGTCGGCGGCACCCCGTCCTCCTCCAACGCCGCGAGCAGCCGCGTCACGGTCAGCGGGTTGCCACCGGTCGCCTCGAAGCAGGCGGCGACGAACTCGGGGGCGGGTGCCGGAGTGATGAGCCCGGCGATGGCGTCCGCGGACAGGTTGGTCAGCGTCACGCGACGACACGTGGCCATGATCTCGCCATAAGAAGCGTCGTCACATCGCTCACCCGCACCCACGGCCAGCACCAGGGCGATGGGCAGACGCTGGACGCGCAGAGCCAGGTAGGCGAGCCAGCGCAACGACGCGGCATCCGCCCAGTGCGCATCGTCCACCGCGATGAGCAGCCCTGACGTGCCCGCGAGCGCCGTGGCCAGCCGGTACACGCCGTGCAGCACGGCGAAGTCGGCGGCCGGCGCGGTCAGCTGGAGCGCCCCGAGAGCCTCCGGTGGCACGAGAGCGGGGTCGGCCATGTCGAAGAGCTGGGCCACGATCCCGAACGGAAGATCGCCCTCGAGGGCACTGCCGCGCGCCCGCACGACCTGCCTGCCGCAGGCCTCCCAGCGCGCGGCGAGATCGTCCACCACCGCGGTCTTGCCCGTCCCGGGAGCGCCTTCCAGCACGGTGGTCGTGCCCGGCGTCACCTGGTCGCTGATTCCGGCACACCACACTTTCAGCCGGTTTTTCAAGATCTCCCCGCAATCCGGTGGTGAATGGATCAGCGGAATTGATGCTAGGAGAAACAGCGCCACTTGCCCAGGTAGAGGTTCTTACGCTATGGGCGTCTCAACACGTCTGCGGCCCGTATGATCCGCCGGGCAACTACTCGAACGGGTAGCGGCAGCCGGGAAGCGGCCTCACCTGGTCATCCGGACGGCCTAGGGAGACTGCCTCAGGGCTGGTCGCGGTACGGGCGTTGTGGTAGTGCAGCGTGTGTTCTCCGCCGCCGCGGAGCGAAAGGAAAAATGGGTGTCGGGGAATCGGGACGGGGTGTTCCGCGGCCGTGAGGGAGAACGAGAGCTCCTGAACGGTGTGCTGGAAGCGGGCACCGGTGTGGTCTTGGTCGACGGCGCGGCGGGAACCGGCAAGACGCGGTTGCTGGCCGAGGCCGCCGCGGTCGCCGCACGCCGCGGTTTCGACGTCGCCACCGCGCAGGACGAGCTGGATCAGCCGTTTCTGCTGGCCCGTCTGGCAGAACGTGAACCGGACGGTCCCACCCTGGTCGTGCTCGACGATCTCCACCTGGCCGAGCCAGGCACCCTGGCCGCGTTGCGCTCGCTGCTACCGGCCTCCACCCACGAGAAGGTCGTCTGGCTGCTCGCCCGCCGCTGCGGCGAGGGCGCGGACCGACTGTTCGCGGCCGCCGCCGCGCGCGGTGCCGTGCGGATCGAGCTGCGCCCGTTGACGGACAACGTGATCGCGGAGCTCGTCGCCGACCTCACCGGCGGAATCCCGGATCACGATCTCCGGGCACTGGCCTCGACGGCGCAGGGAAATCCCGCCGCCTTGATCAGTCTCTTCACCGCCCTGCGCGAAGACGATCAGGTCGAGGTGTCGGCAGAGCACGCGTCGTTGCGCTCCGACCGGTTGCCGCGCCGCACCGAGGCGTTGCTGCGCGACCGCGTCAGTTCGCTGAGCGGCAAAGCGAGGCACCTGCTGCAGGTCGCGTCGGTGCTCGGCCCGCGCTTCGAACCCGGTGACGTCGCGGAGATGCTCGCCTCCAGCACGGCGATCCTGTTGCCGGCGCTGGACGAGGTCATCGGCGCGGGCGTGGTGACGTCGCTCGACGACCGCCTGGCGTTCCGGCACGAGCTGGTGTGGCGGCTGGTCGCCGACTCGGTGCCGCCACCGGTGCGGCGGGCGCTGCACCGCGAGGCCGGCGAGATGTTGCTCGGGCGCGGGGACTCCGCGGTCGTGGCGGCCCAGCACCTCCTGCACGGCGCCCAGCGCGGTGACGTGCGGTCGATCGACGGCCTGGTCGCCGCCGCGAAAGCCGTGCTGTGGAACGCGCCGGACGCCGCCGCCGAGCTCGCGGTCCGCGCACTCGAGCTCACCGACCAGGCGTCGGGTTCGCTGGTGCATCGAACGGTCATCGCGGTCCGGGCGTTGATCGCGGCCGGGAAGCTCACGGCGGCGCAAGCGCTCGCGCAGGACGCGTTGTCCCGCCAGGTTCCCCCGGCGCCCGCCGCCAAGCTGCGGCACTGCGTGGCCATGACGACGGCGCTGGGCGCGCAGCACGCCGAGTCGGCCGAGATCTGCGAGGCGTTGCTGGACGAACCCGATCTGCCGCCGGAACTGGCGCCGTGGGTGGAGATCACCCGGATGATGGCGTTGCTCGGCCACGACCGGCAGCGCGCGGAGGAACTGGCCGAGACGGTCGTGCGCACCCACACGGGCCTGCCGGACGACGTGCTGGCCACCGCGCTGGCGGTGCTCGCGGCGATCGCGCGGGACACCGGACAGCCAGGCGCGGCACTGGAGCTGGCGCGCGAGGCCGCGCAGTCCGTGACCTCGTACGACCTGTGCGCGTATCCGCAGCTGCTGCTGGCGACGCTCCACTCCGGCCTGCGGGAGTTCGCGGAGGCCGACAGCGTGGTGCGGCGGGCGCGCAGCGGGCCGTCGTCGGCGGTGACCAAGGAGCTCATGACCTCGGTCGTGCAGGCGCGGATCCTGTTGCAGGCCGGGCGGATCGAGGAGGCGTCGGTCGAGGCGCGCAACGCGCTGTCGGTGGCGGAGGAGACCGGGCACACCGCGCTGGTGGCACCGGCGCTGACGGTGCTCGCGATGGTCGCGATCCACACCGGTGACCTCCCCGCCGCGATCGAACACGTCGAGCGCTACCGCGGGCAGGTGCCGGTCGACGGGATCGTCTTCTCGCGCGCCTACTACCAGTGGGCCGACGTTCTCGTCTCCCACGTGGGGTTCGGGCTCGACAAGGCGATGGCGAAGCTGACGGACGAGTATCCGGGCCTGGTGTCGTCGGGCCTGTTCGCCGAGGAACCCCGTGCGGCCGGGTGGTTCGTGCGCCGGGCCGTGGAGGCGGGGGACGAGCGGCTGGCCAAGGCCGTCGTCGACCGCGTGGAGCGGCTGGCAGAGGAGAACCCCGGGTTCCGCGCGGTGGCGGCGGCCGCGATGCACGCGCGCGGCCTGTTCGACGGTGACGCCACGCTGCTGGAACTGGCGTCGCAGCAGCACCGCGACCTGTGGGCGCGGGCCAACGCGTCCGAGGACCTCGGTGTGCTGCTGACGACCTCCGAGCGTGCCGCGTCGGTCAAGGCGCTGGAGAACGCGCTCGAGCTGTACCGGGAGATCGGCGCGTCCCGCGACAGCGCGCGGGTGCTGGGACGGCTGCGCAAGCTCGGCAGGCGCAGGAGAGCGGCACCGGTGCGCCCCGCGTCCGGATGGTCCAGTTTGGACGACACCGAACGGGCGATCGCGAACCTCGTGGCGAAGGGCCAGACGAACCGGCAGATCTCCACGCAGCTGTTCATGTCACCCCACACGGTGAACTTCCACCTGCGCAAGATCTTCCGGAAGCTCGAAATCAGCTCTCGCGTCGAGCTGGTGATGAGGTCGAGGGACGACCAGTGAGCCGTTTCGCCTGACGCCGCAACTGCAGGATGCGGGCCGCGCCCACGGTCGCGACCAGCACCGCACCGCCGATCGCCGCGAACAGCAGTGCCACGCCCAGCGGAAGGCTGAACTGGCCCCACATGATGCGGATGGTCGTGGTGCCGCCGTTCTGCAGGATGAAGACGAGCAGGAAGATCAGCACGACGATCGCGATCAGCACGGCGATCCAGGTGCCGCTGATTCTCGTGGGCCGCAGCTTCTTCGGTGCGGCTTCGCTTCCCGACACCGGCACGGGCTTGGTGATCGGGTCTGACGTCTCGTCGTTCGGGGTCGCCACGATCTCATTATCGGCGACCCCCGGTGATCCTGCTCGTCGGCGAACGGGTGGCTACCACCGGCCCTAGAGACGACGCAGACCGGACAGGACGCGTTCGAGCAGCGACAGGTTCGGCTGGGCGCTCGGCTCGTGCACGGCGACCAGGCCGAGCGTGATCAGGTCGCTGAGCAGCACCCGCGTGACACCCAGCGGGATCTTCATGAGCGCGGAGATCTCGGCGACCGACCGCGGTTGCAGGCACAGCCGCATCATCGCCGCCTGGTCGTTGTTCGCGCGGTACAGGCGGTCCTCGTCCGTGGAGAGCAGCGTTTCCAGGCGCAGGTCGTGACGGGCCGCCGTACGGCCGCCGGTGCGGGCGTACGGACGAACGAGAGCGCTGTCCCGCGCGGGGACATGGGGTGGTTCTTCTTCCTGCATCGGCCACTCCGGTGGCGGTTCCGGCGGGCGTTGGCGCAACGGTTGCTGACGGGGCAGTTGTTGCGTCTCCGCACCGCTCGTGTCGTGAGTACGTTCGGCGCGCAGTCGTCTACGGGTCGCCGGGGACCCGAAACGCGCCCCCGTGTAACCGATTTCCGTCGCTTCCTCGTCGTGCACGTGCTCAAGCTATAACGAACACGCCCGAATGTATGTCGATCACGTTGCCTTTTTGTTGGCCAGATCGAATCTGACCTGGATTGCGGTCCCGGACGACGTCGTTTGGGTGCGCACAAGGTCCGCCAAACGGTTCACCAGCAACAGACCGCGACCGCCTGGTTCGTTTGCGTGAACAGGGGTGCGGCCGGCCAGCACATCGGTGATGTGCCCGTTGTCGTTGACTTGGCAAACAATACTTTCACTTTCCGTCCAGACCCGGACGGTGCTCTCGCCGCCGCCGTGCCGCACGCTGTTGGTCGCGAGCTCGGTCACCGCGAGGGCGAAGTCGTCCACCCGGTCCTGCGCGAGCCCCAGCTTGAAGGCCTGCTCACGTGCGAACGCCCGCACCGCCGCCATCGCTCCGGCCGCGGCCGACGTGCTCGCCGCGTCCACCGGCGTCTGCAACGGCAGCGAGTGCGCGGCGAGGACGACCCGTGCGGGGTGGAAGTGGTCGCTGGGACGGTGGCCGCCCGCGTCGATCACGATCGGGTGGGTCTTCTCGGCGTCGGCCAGGACGTCGTGGCGCAGCACCGAGGTGTTGTACGGGCAGAGAATGCTGAGGTCACGGCCGCTGAACGCGTAGTTCACCAGCGCCTCGTGCAGCGCGCACGCGGGGTACTCGACCTCGGTGCGGTGGTTCCACACCGGTTCGCTGATGATCCGCACGGCCCCGCGGTGCCGGTCGGCGAACGCGCGGAGCTCGGGGATGATCCGGCCGGGGTTGCGGCCGGTGTCTGTCATGTCGATGAACGTCACGAGGTGCGCGAACCTGCTGAGAGCGTCCCTGAGCAGGGTCAGGTTCTGGCTCGGCACCGCGATGGCGACGGGCTCGGCGTTGGCCAGGCCTTCCACGACGAACGGAACAGTCCCGTCGATGTAGGACTCCTCGTCGGAGTAGAACAACGCCGGATGTGCGAACGTCATGTGCCACCTCTCGTCAACGCCCCAGGATGCGCACCCGGTGCGTTGCTCAAACCATCATTTCTTGACCCTGACACCGTGTCAGCCCCTACACAGGAGCAGTCATGTTCACCATCGGAGACTTCGCCCATCTGGGGCGTGTGTCGGTGCGGATGCTCCGCCATTACGACGCGGTCGGGCTGCTCCCACCGGCCCACGTGGACCCGTCGTCCGGCTACCGCTTCTACACCGCCGCGCAGCTGCAGCGGCTCAACCGGCTGGTCGCGTTGAAGGATCTCGGTCTGACGCTCGACCAGGTAAAAATCGTGCTCGACGAAAAGCTTTCCGTTGAACAGTTGCACGGAATGCTTTCGTTGCGGCGCGCCGAGCTGAGGCAGCAGATTCTCGCGGACGAGTCGCGGTTGCGGCGGGTTGAAGCACGTCTCCGCGCCATTGAAAGGGAAGGCGCAATGCCCACTGACGACGTTGTTGTGAAGCCGGTCGAGGCTGCGCGGATCGCCCGTTTGACGGCTACCGCCGCGTCGTACGGGCCCGAGGACATCGGGCCCGTGATCCAGCCGCTGTACCCGGAGCTGATGGCGCGCCTGGAGCGCGCCGGGGTGCCGATCACCGGGTACGGGATCGCCACGTACGAGCCCGCCGAGGGGGATCAGGTGCTGGTCCACGCGGGGATGACGGTGTCGGCCGACCCGTCCCCGGCGTACGACTTCGAGGTCGTGGACCTGCCGGCGCTGGCGGAGGCGGCGACCATCGTGCACCGGGGCACGATGGACGACGTCGACGTCACGTACCAGGCCGTGGCGAAGTGGGTCGAGGCTCACGGCTACCAGCAGAACGGGTTCGCCCGTGAGGTCTACCTGAACTACGGCGTGGGCGACCCCGCGGACTGGGTCACCGAGCTGCAGCTGGAGATCACCAAGCCGTAAGAGCGATCACCACGGCCAGGCCGAGCAGCCCGGCCGGCAGCGAGGCGAGCGAGGCGAGCCCGCCCACCAGGAGCGGGCCGCCCGCGTCGCCCAGTTCCCTGCCCACCTCGGCGCTGCCCATCGTCTGGCCCAGGCGTTCCTCCGGCGTGGCGGTCGCGAGCGCCGCGAACGCCAGCGGGGTCACGGCTCCTGATCCGGCGCCGATCAGGAGGGCGGCCACGAGCGCGCCCGCGAGTCCGGGGATCACCGCGGCGGCCACGAAACCCGCCGCGGCGGTGAGGACGCCTGCGCGGATGCCCGGGCGGGTCGTCACGCGTCCGGCGTCCAGCGCCCTGCCGAGGCGCGGCTGGACCAGTGCCGCGGTGATCGCGAGGAGCGACACCGCGGCACCGGTGACGATCGGGCCGTGCTGGGCGGCTTTCACCGGCAGGAAGCCCACCGCGGTGGCCAGTGCGGCCGTCGACGCCGCCAGTGCCGCCGTCGGCCTCAGAAAGTCGCTGTGGGACAGGCGCTTCGCGAGGTCGGCGAGGGTTTGCCGGTGGCGGGGCAGCGGTTTCAGGGCCGGCACCGTCAACACCCATGCGCCCACCGCCGCCGCGAGTGCGGCCATGGTCAGGAACAGCAGGTCGAAGCCGCCGAGATGGATCAGCACACCACCGAGCAGAGGTCCGGCCGTGTAGCCGACGCCCTTCCACGCGCCGTACCGGCCGAACGCCTTGCCCTTGGCGCCCGCCGGGGTGAGGCGGGCGACCATCGCGCCGGCGGCGGGGGAGAACGCCGCCGCGGCCACGCCCTGCCCGAACCGCGCGACGGCGATGTTGTCGATCAGCACGAACGCGGCGCTCGCGACGACGAACGCCACGAGGCCGCCCAGCAGCACCGGGCGGGGGCCAATTCGGTCGGCCAGCGAGCCGAAGACCGGCTTGAGAACGATCTCCGCGCCGTCGTAGATCGCGAGCAGGAGCCCGAGCGCGAGCAGGTTGGTCTGCAGAAATCCCAAACCGGATGCGACGCCGTGAGCTCCGAACGCGGTCACGAAACCCGCGGCGCACAACGGTAGGACGTTTTTCACGCGAGCCAGAATATGTTGGCTCCCCTGGGTTCGCGGGAAGCCCTCGGTCATGAACAGCAAGCGAATCGTGACCATGTCCGCGCTCGCCTGTGCCGGCCTCTTGTTTCCACTGTCCGGAACCGCCGCGGCTGCCGATGGCGAGCTGACCATGACCGTGACGCCGCAGAACACCAGCGCTGCGGCCGCGTACTCGCTCACGTGCAACCCGGACGGCGGTGACCACCCGAGCGCCGATGCCGCGTGTGCCGAGATCGAGGCGGCGAACGGCGACTTCGCGGCGTTGCCCGGCGAACCAGGCCTGCTGTGCACCTACATCTACGACCCGGTGACCGTGTCGGCGACCGGCAGGTGGATGGGCCACGAGGTCAACTACCAGGAGACGTTCCCGAGCACGTGTGAGCTGATCCGGGAGACCGGCTCGGTGTTCGTGCCGGAGATCAGGTAACCATCCGTCCGGCGCGGCGGTCCTCAGGGCTGTCGCGCCTCGTCCTGGTGGATCCTGCGGTGCAACGACTCCATGCGTTCGTCCAGCTGCGCCGCGATCATCGCCGAGGACATCAGCTCGTCCACGAAGTCGGCGGGCGGGCTGTCGTCGTACTTGTAGAAGAGCTTGTGCTCCAGCGTGGCCCAGAAGTCCATGGCGATGGTGCGCAGCTGCACCTCGACCTTCACGTGCTCGACCCGGTCCGACAGGAACACCGGAATCCGCACGATCAGGTGAAGACTGCGGTAGCCGTTCGGCTTCGGCACGGCGATGTAGTCCTTGGTGCGCAGGATCTCCACGTCGTGCTGGCGCGCCAGCATCGCCGAGACGCGGTACACGTCGGACACGAACGGGCAGATGACCCGCACACCGGCGATGTCGTCGAGCACCTCGCCGATGGCGTCGACGTCGAGCGGCAACCCCTTGCGCCGCAACTTCTCCAGAATGCCTTCCGGCTTCTTCACCCGGTTCGTGATGTGTTCGATCGGGTCGTGCCGGTGGACGGAGTCGAACTCCTCGCTGAGGATCCGGAGCTTCGTCATCAGCTCTTCGATCGCGAACTTGTAGACGAGCAACCGCCGTTCGAGGTCGCGAAGCAGGCTCAGGTCGTCGGCCAAGTCGGTCACGTCACCAGGGTACTGATCACGCGGGGGCGACCTCGCGGCGGTCACGCAGCGCTACGGCCGGGCCAGCCGCTCCGGCTCGCGCGCGACCCACTCGCGCAGGTCGTGCAGGTTGTCCTGCAACGGGTTGCGGACACCGCGGAACGGCAGCCGCAGCGCGCCGGGCAGCGTCTCCGCCCAGAACTCCCGGTACTGTCCGGATTCGGCGAGGTCCAGCTCGCCCGCCGCCAGGCCGACGATCCGGTCGAAGAGCCGCGACGGCGGGTGCGGCCGTGCAGGAAGGTCGTTCTCGTTGAGGTCCGCGTACAAGAACTGAACGCGAGAGGGCAGCTGGTCCGGCGGGAAGTGCTCGCGCAGCCCGCGTTCCAGCTCGGCCCCGACGCGACAGCCGGTGCCGCCCAGTCCGACGTACAGCGTGGGCCGGTGGATCCGCATGAGCTCAATTCATCCGGCCGGGCCCGGCCGGATGAACGGAAATCATGGGCAAAACCTGGCCAACTGTCAGAACTGCGCGACGGCCTCCTGCGCGTAGCCGTAGAAACCCGGCAGTCCACCCGTGTGGAGGAACACGACGGGGACGTCGCAGGCGGGCGCGAGACGGGCGAACTTCACCGCCGCCTTGCCCGTGTAGACCGGGTCGAGGATGACGCCCTCGGTCCGGGCGAACAGCTTCAGCACGTCCCACACGTCCTGGGTCGGCACGCCGTAGCCGGGGCCGATGGTGTCGTCGGTGACGGTGACGTGGCCGAGCTTCGGTTCGCCCGTGCCGAGCAGTTCGGCGGCGTCACCGGCGAGCTGGCACAGTTCCCGCTCGGCGTCTTCCCCGCTGTGGGAGACGCTCGCGGCGTGGACGGTGCCTTGCCAGCCCAGGAGCTCGGTGCCGAGCGCGATGCCCGCGGCCGTCGCGCCGCTGCCTTGGGGGACGACGATGGTGGCATTGTCGATGCCCCGCTCGGTGAGCTGCCCGGCCAGCTCGGCTGCCGCGGCGACGTAGCCGAGCGTGCCGAGACCGTTCGAGCCGCCGACGGGCAGCGTGACGGCCTTGTCGTGGTTGACTTTCTCGTACGTCCGCACGGTCTCCTCGGCGTCCGCGCAGACGTGCACGTTCGCGCCGAACATGTGGTCCAGCACGACGTTGCCGGACTTCTCGTACGCGTCGCCAGACATCGGCACCTTGGCGGTGAGGACGAGCTCGCACCGCAGCCCGAGCTTGGCGCAGGCGGCGGCGGTCTGGCGGCCGTGGTTGGTCTGCAGCGCGCCGAACGTGATGATCGTGTCCGCGCCCTGCTCGATCGCCTGGCCGAGCAGGAACTCGAGCTTGCGCAGCTTGTTGCCGCCCGCGCCGAGGCCGTTGACGTCGTCGCGCTTGATCAGGACCGGCGGGCCGCCGAGCGCGGCCGTGAGCCTCGGTGCCTCGTCCAGCGGGGTCGGCCAGTTGCCCAGTGCGACTCGGGGGAACGCGCTCAGATCCATGCCGCGAGCTTATGTGCTTCCCCTGGCCGCGGGTCCGGGCCGAGGCCGTGCAGGACGTGGGCGAGCACCTCGATGCCGCGCACGACGCGAGGGCCCGGCCGGTTGTAGTAGGACGGACCGTCGAGCACCCAGGTCTCGGGGAGTGGCTCGGCGGGGAGTTCCCGCAGGGTTCGTTCCGGCGGGAAGCCGCAGGGCATCAGCAGGACGACGTCCGGGTTCGCGTCGTGGACGGCCTGCCAGGTGATCGGCTTGGTGTGTTCGCCCTTCTCGGCGAGGAGGGGGACGCCACCGGCCTTCGCGATCTGCTCCGGGACCCAGTGCCCGGCCGGCCAGACCGGGTCCAGCCACTCGATGGCGGCGACTCGCGGGTGGGCGAGGTCCCTGGTCTGCTGTTCGATCCGGTCGACGCGGTGGTGGAGCGCGGCGATCCTGTCCGTGCTGTCCACGCCGAGCGTGTCACCGACGGTCTTCAGGCAGTCCAGCACCTCGTCCAGTGTGGAAGGTTCGAGGCTCAGCACGGTCGGGCCGACGTCCATCATGCGGACCGTGTCCGTGACCCTGCGGTAGGAGATCGCGCAGACGTCGCACAGGTCCTGGGTGAGGATGACGTCGGGCTTGAGGTCGTCGAGCAGCGCGGTGTCCAACCCGTACAGCGACGACCCGCGGTGGA
This sequence comes from Lentzea atacamensis, assembly GCF_003269295.1. Taxonomy (GTDB): domain Bacteria; phylum Actinomycetota; class Actinomycetes; order Mycobacteriales; family Pseudonocardiaceae; genus Lentzea; species Lentzea atacamensis. The sequence goes on from NZ_QLTT01000004.1 coordinate 319,215, forward strand.
CGGTCGCCGAGATCTCCCTGCTGCTCAGCGTGTTCTGGTCGATGCCGGTGCTGGTGACGACCGGGACGCCCGCCACCCCGGCCGGCCAGTCGCACTCGTGGGTGCGGCCCACGAGGTGGTCGAGCAGGCCCAGCTCGGCGACGATGTCGGTGGCGGCGGGCAGCAGCGAGACGATCCGCATCAGACCTCCCGCCCGAACTCGGCGTAGAACGTCGTCCCGGCGTCGAGAGCCTTCAGCGCCAGGGTCAGCCTGCGGTGCAGCGACGGGTAGATCCGCGGCCTGGCCTCGTCGAGGCTCAGGTAGACCACGGCCTCCAGCTCGTCGTCGTGCGGGCTGGCGTCGTCGACGATCCCGCCGTCGAACACGAACTGGTGACAGTCGCGCCACACGCCGTTGCGCGGCGTCCAGTCCACCACGAGCAGCGGTCCCAGTTCGACGTCGAGGCCGAGCTCCTCGCGGATCTCGCGGATCGTCGCCGCCTTCGGCGACTCGTTCTCGTCGGTCATGCCTCCCGGGATGTCCAGCACCGGCTTGTACGTCGGCACCACGAAGAGCACACGTCCGGTGGAATCACGGATCAGGGCGCCGCCGGCGGACGTCTTGCCGGGCCTCCTGGCGGCTATGCCCGGCTCGTACTCGACCTCGGCCGGTCCCTCTTCGAGGACGTCGGCGGCGAAGGCTGCGGGGTCTCCCGCGTGCTGTGCTGACACGAGTTGATGATCACACCACAGGGTGAATCCCGCACGGGCTGTGCCGTGGTCAGCGCCTGGTGGGCGGTGGTGCCGACGATGACGGAACGCAACCGAACGACCAGGGAGTACGCTTGGGGGTTGTAACTCCGTGCGATCAATCGCCGATGTCCACGGCAACATCGGTGGAGGTGACGCCAATGGGGGCAACCGGTGCCGCCAAGCGCAGAAGCGATGGTAGATCGGCCCCGTGGTCGGTGGTCGGGCTCACTGTCGTCTTCGTCGTGGTGGCCCAGGTCCAGTTCGCCATCGCGGTCGCGGAATCGGTCTGGTGGCCGGTCGCGATCGGGGTGCTGCTGCTGGCCGCGGCGGTCGCGTTCGTGAAGACGGCGCGCAGGCTGCGTTGGGAAGACAGCGACCCGTACGAGGCCCCGCCCGAGGTGGCCGAGCCGCTTCCGGCCGAGTACGAGTGCCACGTCGACGCCGACGGAAGCCTCGCGCGTGCGGTCGGCGACGTGGTCCACGCGTCGCGGCGCTGGAGGGCCTGACAGCCTCGCAGAGCGGAGACCGGGCCAGGCAGGGTGGCCCGGTCATGTCGCCCTGTTCGGGACAATGGCCTCATGCCGACGCCGGAACAGTGGCTCGAAGTACGCGCTCACCTGCTGCGACACCGCCACGCGCTGGCGTCGAAGGCCGCCGGGGAGTATCCGGACGTTCCGAAGGTCGCGGGCACGCCGTTGCTCACGTCCCCGCACTGGATGCCCGCCGCGCCGGTCCCGCTGGCCGATCTCTCGCTGGAACTGGCCCGCTCGTCGCCGCTCCCGGGTTTCACCTCGGACCTGCTCCCCGACGGCTTCCGCAGCTACTCGGACGCGATGGCCGCCCTCGCCGCGCCGGCCGTGTTCGAGAACCGCGAGACCTACCGCCTGCTCGGCTTCACCGACCGGCGGCTGACGTTCGGCATCGGCTCGTACTTCGACGGCATCGACGTGGGCGAGGCGTGTGCGCACGAGTACGCGGCGCGCGAGCTCGGGCATACCGACGCGTTGCCGTTGCGTGCTGCTGTGGGCGACCCGTGCGACCCTTCGCGGCGGCCCACCAACGTCGCCATCAGCACCCTCACGATCCGGCACGACCAGGCGACGGGCGAGGCGACGTTCTTCCTGCACTGGCGTGATCCGAAGCGGGTCGGGCACGCGGGCGGCATGTACCAGGTGCTGCCCGTCGGGGTCTTCCAGTCCGCCGGTGACGACGACTTCTCGTTGTGGCACAGCATGATCCGCGAGTTCGCCGAGGAGCTGCTCGGGGTGCCGGAGGTGCACGGCGCCGACTACGGGACCTGGCCGTTCGCGCGGCGGCTGACGTCGGCGGCGCGGGTGTCGTACCTCGGCATGGGCGTGGATCCCTTGACGTTCGCGACCGACATGCTGACCGTCGCGGTGATCGAGGCCGGGCAGTTCGACTCCCTCTTCGGCGACCTGGTGTCCCACAACGACGAAGGCCGGGTCCTGGAGGGACTTCCGTTCACCGCCGCGAACGTCGAGCGCTTCGTCCACGGCGAACCGACCCAGGCGGCCGGCGCGGCGCTGTTGTCGCTGGCGTGGCAGCACCGGGAGTCGTTGTTGTGCGCTTGATCCACGATCACGGGCTGAAGGGGTTGGGCAGGTAGGCCCAGGCCGTGGTCCTCGGGTCGAGCCGCATCAACGTCAGGGGCTTGGCGGGCAGCGGGTCGTGCAGCAGCGCGGGCCGGTCCGGGGTGTCCGGGACCGCCTTCGCCACCGTTCGCCAGAGTTCGCCGGCCGGTGCGTCGAGCGCGGTCACGAGGCCGGTCAGCGCGGTCGAGAAGAACGTGGCGAAAGCCTTGGTGCGCAACGTCTCCCGGTTCGCGTGGAGGCGTTCGGGGAGGTCCTCGCGCGGGCTGACGCGGATGTCGGCCAGGTCGCGGTAGATCACCCGGCGTGGTCTGCCGTTCACGAGGCCCACCAGCAGGTTCTGCTCGTGCGCCTCCAACGCGACACCGCGCGCGAGCAGCGTCATCAACGGTGGCACGGTCAGTTCGGCGAACTCGCCGAGCCACTCGACCGGATCGCCGAGCGCGCGGATCGGGGGAGGGCCGCCGTCGACCGGGAGGGCGGTCAGTGCGGCCAGTGGCAGCAGGGTTTCGTGCTCGCGTGGAACCGGTTTGTCTCGCAGGATCACGCCCAGTTCGCGGTTCGGCTCACCGTTCGTGACGACTGCGGCGGAGGCTCGGTTGTGCTGCAGTTCGATGCCCTCGACGACCTGAGCGAGGAAGTCGGAGACCGTGGTCGCGGTGGTGATCGAGCTGCCGGAGATGTCCCGCACGGCCGAGGTGATCTGGGCGCTCAGCGTCGTTTTGACGTGCCAGCCGCCGGTCGAGAGGGTGCGCAGTGCCATCAGGGGGCTGGCGTCGAGCGTGCCGGCGCTGGGGAGGTTCAGGCGGCCGGCCTGCCACGGGTGCACCGGGAGCAGGATCGCCTTGCCGTCCCTGAGTTCGGAAGGCCAGTCGCCGTACACGACGTGGTCTTGCGCGGGGAGCAGGCGCAGCGCGACCGTGGGGCGGTGTTCAGGTCCGTACGCCAGGTGGTCGTGGGCGGTGAAACCCGTGCGGTTGCGGCAGCACGGGTGCAGCGGATGGCCGTCGACGACGCTCTGCTCGTGCTCCTCCAGAGTGCGGTCGAGGAACGGTGTCGTGAGCGGGCTCGTCGTGCGGGACAGCGCCAGCCCGGCCACGCTGTGGGCCACCTCGGCGATCAGGTTCGCGGAGCCCGGCCAGCGCAGGGCGGTGAGGAGGCCGACCGGATGGGCGTACTCGGCCTCGGTGGCGCTGACCTGGGGCAACGGTTCGATCGCGAGGGCTCTGCGCAGGCGCGCGAGGACGGCCGCGCGGGCTCCTGGCAGTGCCGCGAGGAAGCGCTCGGCACGCTCGCCGTCCAGTGCCGCGGCGAATTCGGCCTCGATCGGCGTCTCGGTCAGAATGATCAGATCCTGACACATCGCCCCAGGGAAGCGGACACCGGTGGAAGCGACCTCTGATCCCGACGGCATCACCTCGACCGCCCTGCTCAACTGCCTGCGGCGCGAGGTCGGCCAGGTGAGGGAGGACGGCACGATCCGCCTGCCGCGGACCGGCGTCCTGCTGCGCGCACGGCAGGGCCGCTGGCTGTCAGATCCCGAGGTGTTCACCGGTTCGTGGCAATCCCTGTCGTGGCAGGAACTGGCTCTGCTGATCACCAAGGAGCTCGGCGACCCGCCGATCGGCTTCCTCGACGAGATCGCGGGCTCCCGGTCGGCCATCGCGGCGATGCTGGGCGCGCGTCCCGCTCCGCCCGCCGACCTCTACCAGCGCTCCGAGCAGGCGCTGGTCGCCGGTCACCGCTACCACCCGGCGCCGAAGGGCCGCGGTGGCCTGCCCGCGGCGGAGTGGCTGCCGTACTCGCCCGAGGTGCACGCGCGCTTTTCGTTGGTGCACCTGGAAGGCGAGTTCGCCGACGACGGCGACGTGCCGCTGCCGCCAGGAGTGCTGCCCGCGCATCCGTGGCAGCTGTCGTTGCTCGGGATGTCCGGGGAGGTCGCCGACCACGAGGTCTGGCCGACGTCGTCGGTGCGCACGGTCTACGACCCGGCCGCCGACCTGTTCTACAAGTTCAGCCTCGACGTGCAGATCACCAACGACGTGCGCCGGCTGTGGGCGCACGACCTGCGCTGGATCCCGCCGCTCGCGCGGGTGCTGAGACCCGTGTTCGCGGACATCGCCTCGACCTATCCCGGTACGGCTTTTCTGATCGATCGCGGTTACCGGACGTCGCCGGACTGTTTCGAAGGGCTCGCGGTGGTGGTGCGCGACGGCGTGCGGCGGCACACGTTGCCCGGCGTCACCCCGTTGCTGGCGGCCGGAATCAGCGAGGGTTTCGAAGGCAACCCGCTGGACGGCCTGGACCGGGACGGTGCGCTGCGGTGGTTCCGGAAGTACGTGTCGGTCGTCGTTCCCCCTGTGCTGCACGCGTTCTTCGCGCACGGCGTCGTGATGGAGTGCCACCTGCAGAACGTCCTGGTGGGCGTGGACGCCGCCGGGATGCCGGTGCAGGCGTTCTACCGCGACCACGAGGGAATGCGTTTGCTGCCGGGGCATGCCGCACTTCTGTCCGAAGTGGATGGTGAGAGCGGGTCGCGCGGTGTCTCGGAGGCGAAGGGCTGGGAGCGGCTGCAGTACTGCCTCGTGGTGAACCACCTCGTGGAGATCGCGGGCGCGGTGCTGTCCCGGCACCCCGATCTCGGCGTGTGGGCGGAGGCGCGGGCCGTTTTCGCCGGGTACGGGTCGTTTCCGTTGCTGACGTCGTTGCTGGAGAGCCCGGTCGTGCCCGCGAAGGCCAACCTGCTGCTGCGCTGGACCCGTGCGGAGGGTGCGGCGAGCCGGTACGTCGACTGCCCGAACCCGTTGTATCGGAACTAGCCGGGGCCCTCGCCGAGGATCCTGCGCAACGCGTCGGTGATGGCGCGCTCGTCACCGGGGTCGAGCGCGGCGTAGATCAGCGCCTGGACGGAAGCCACGAACAGGTCCCGGTTCTCCCTCGTGTCGTCGCCGGTGCCCGCGATGTGCTGCGCGAAGCCCGACGTCTGCGCCGACACCATCGAGCTGAGCATCCTCGCGGTGATGCCGGGCCGGAGCCGGACGCCGAGCAGCCGCAGGCCTTCCTCGTACACGGGCACCCATCGCGTGGAGTACGCGTCGAGCATCTCGCGATACGCCTTCGTGGCAACGGACCGCCACTTCGCGTCGATGGTCAGCGAGAGCTGGAAGAGCCAGTACCGCGCAAGTCGCGTGCGCATCCGGAGGTCGTGCGTGGCGATTTTCGTGATGAGGTCGGTGAGTTCGAGCTCTCCCGCGCGCACCCTGGGCAGTTCGGCGAGTGCCCGGCGCGGTCCGTAGTCGAGGAAAAGCCCCCAGCGCGGCGCCGTGCAGGTGTACTTGATGAGGCACATGAAGAAGTTCGCCATACCGCCGTGGCTCGGCCAGCGATCCTTGAACGCGCCTTCGCCCACGCTCACCGCGCACGGCAGGTCAGCGGCGAGCGCGGCAGCCCTGCGCACGACAACGGTCCGCGTCAGCCGTGCACCGGCGAGCTCGTCGCGGCTGCGGCGGCTGCGGCCGGACAGCTGGTCGTCGATCTCCTGGAGCCCGCCCTCCAGGAACACCATCGTGGCGGCGTAGACGGACCGGCGCGGGTTGCGCGGATCCGCGAGGCTGGGCCGGGAAATGTGCTCCCCGAACACCTCCGGCCAGTCGACTTCGTCGTTGAAGTGCACGGCACCCCCTGGAGATCACCTCATTCCAGCACGCGCCCGGCGCATCAGCAACGCCCTGACGAGCCTCCTGAACAGGAGGATGACGAACAGGACCGCTGCCGACATCGTGTAATCACGAGCAGCCGGAAGGGAAGACCGATGCGCATCGTGGTGGAGACATCGTTGTTGTCCATTCGCGTGGCCGAGGTGCTGGTGGTCCTGCTGACCGCCGTCGTGTGCGGGCTACGGCGACGCAAGGGCCCTCCGCGGTGAGGCACGGCTCGGTGATGTAGCGCGAACCCGGTGCCCGGTCCGTCGAGCAGAACACCCGGAACGGCAGCCGCGCACGCCCAGCCCGATCGTCGTCTGCCCCTCGAACTGCCCCGCCCACGCGACGTGGCGGGCGTGCTGTACCCGCTGACATCGTCGGTGGAGCCGGGGCTCGCCTCCTTCGGCAGGGAAACCCCAGGTGATGCCGCGGGTTGCCGATCACGAGGCCGTCAATACCTGTGTCGCGCGCATTTTCACAAGCTCCGCCTGTGTGAACGCGTGCAGACCGTCTTGCACGCCTTCCGGCACGGTCCGATGGCCTGAGGGAATCGTCGGGTTATTGGTCCGGTGTGGACAATCAGGGGCCGATGCGGACTTCTGAAGTGCATATTCCCGACTGACGTCGTCGAATCGGTGAATTTGAAATGTCCACCAGGCGAGTTCATCTCGCTGTAATCGCCCGGTTACACGGCGTGATCGAACGGTCTTTCGTTCAATTGAGGGTGAGTGGGCTCAATGGGTGATTTCCTGGTCTTTTCGGCGTTCTGGCTGGATCGTGCCGATGGGGCGCGCAGGAGTGAGCCGTTGACTTTATTCGCGAGTAGGTTGCGGCCGTGCCACCGGGACTGGTCCATCGTGTGGTGACGGTCTCCTGGGTGGCGTGTCCACAACCGGTTGACTGGCGGCTGAGCTGTGGTAAGAGGGCTGGTCGCCGGGGTGCGCCCGTTCGCGGGCTAGCCTTTTAACCTAACGTGACGCGCGCTGCCGTGTCTGCACTTTCAGCTCTGGCTTAAAGGCCGGGAAGTGTTCGCGGTGAAAGACTTTCGCTCTCTCCAATGAGGTGCGGCGGTTTCCCTCTCGAGTATGTAGGCTGGGATGGACGCACCTGACGCGCGGTCCTGGGGGAACGTTTGCCTGCGCTCAGGAGATCAGGGCTGCCCTGGTCTTGCGGACAAACACGGGCTGGGAGGAGCTTTAACCTTCAGGTGCTCCGTTCGGTCCACATTGGACTGGTCCCGAATCGGCTGAGTTCGCGATCGACGCGTCAGCCGAACGGGCCAACAACCGGGGGGCAGGGTTGCAGAGGATTCATTTCACCAGCGAGGATCTGGCGCGGGTGAAAGTCTCGGCGACGTTGGGCATGGGTGCGGAGACCGTGTTCGCCATGGAGTCGCTCGGACGTACACGAGGTGGTTTCTTCGGGATCTGGCGCGAGCGTGTGGGCGAGCGTCTGGGCAAACGTGCCGGTCGCATCGAACGCATGCTGCACGCGCTGCGGCCGGTCCCGGATTTGTTGTGGCTGGTGGACGGAGGATTCAAGGCTGACGAGAGAGCACTGGGCAAGGTCGGGCTGAGTCGCGAGGACGTGCTGGAGACCGCGCACGGGTTCTGCCGCGTGGCGGTGTCGCCCTACTGGCGGCAGGTGCGCGGCTATCTCGAGACGGTCCGCGACGTCAGGGGGCGTCTGGCGATGACCGGGGGTGTGGAGCGCCTGCTGGGGACGTTGCACCCCAAGGTGCGATGGCGCTCGTCGGTGCTGGAAGTGCCACACGACCAGGAGATCGACGTCCACCTCAACGGCCGCGGGTTGCTGCTGGCGCCGTCGCTGTTCCTGCACGACGGTGCGGCGGCCGTGCTGATCGGCGCCGAGTGGGACGAGTCCAGCCCGATCCTCGTGTTCGCCGCGCCGCCCGTCAGCGCGGCGGCGAGCGCGGCGACGGCTTTCTGGGACGTCACCGAACGCGGCGAGCAGGCGCTGGCCGCCCTGGTCGGGCGGACGCGTGCGGCGGTCCTGCAGGAGCTGGTGGAGAGCTGCACCACCGGCGAGCTGGCCGAACGCCTGAACATCTCGTCGGCCAGCATCAGCCAGCACACGTCGGTGCTGCGGGAGGCCGGCCTGATCACCAGCCGCCGCAACCGGAACACCGTGCTGCACAGCGTGACGCCGCTCGGCACCGCGCTGCTGGAGTACACGACGTACCAGTTCATGGAAGCGGCGGCTGGTGAGTGAGCGTCACGCCCGTGCGGCGGTCTCCCGCGGACGAAGATCCGTCCAGTGGCCCGACACGTAGTCGAGACACTCCTGCCTGGTGCCCGGCCCGTGGACCTCGGTCCACCCGCTGGGCACCGGGATCGCCAGCGGCCACAGCGAGTGCTGGCTCGCCGAGTTCACCAGCACGAGGTAGGTGCCGTCGGGGTCGTCGAAGGGGTTGCTGCTCATGGGAATCTCCTTTGTGTCAGCCGGTCGCGAAGGTGCGTGCGACCGCCAGGAAGGCGTCGTTGTCCGCGGGGCTGCCGATCGTGACCCGCACGCCTTCGCCGGCGAACGGGCGCACCATCACGCCGTCGGCCATGCAGTGCGAGGCGAAGGCGGCCGCCCGGTCCGCGAGCGGCAGCCACAGGAAGTTGCCCTGTGACGGCACGAACTCGTGCCCGAGCGCGTGCAGCCCCGCTCCGACGCGGTCGCGTTCGGTGCGCACGAGCCGGCAGCGTTCCGCCAGTTCGTCGGCCGAGTCGAGGCTGATCAGCGCCGCGGTCTCGGCCAGGGTGCTGACGCTGAACGGCACACCGACCTTGGTGACCGCCTGGATCAGGTTCACCGGTCCCGCGCAGTAGCCGATGCGCAGTCCCGCCAGGCCGTAGGCCTTCGAGAACGTCCTGAGGCTGACGAGGTTGCCCCGGCCTGCGGCCTCGCGCACCAGCTCCAGCCCGTCCGGGATGTCCGGGTCGGTGACGAACTCGTGATAGGCCTCGTCGAGCACCACCACGACGTGATCGGGCGTGGCGGCGAGGAACTTCGCGAGCGCCTCCCGGTGCAGCGCGGTTCCGGTGGGGTTGTTGGGATTGCAGATGATGATCATGCGGGTCGTCGGCGTCACCGCGGCCAGCATGGCGTCGAGGTCGTGCGTGAGGTCGCCGGTCAGCGGCACCGGTCGCGGCTCCGCGCCCGCCACGCGCACGAGGATCGGGTAGGCCTCGAAGGAACGCCAGGGGTACACGATGCTGCTCGGTCCGTGCACCACCGCTTGCATCAGTTGCAGCAGCAGCGTGGCCGACCCCGCGCCCACCGCGACGGAGCCGGCGGGGACGCGGAGGTGCTCGGCGAGGTGAGTCGCGACCGCGTGCGGGCTGACGGGGGGATACCGGTTGATGTGCTCGAGGCCTTCCGCCAGCGCGGCGGCCACCCGCGGCAACGGCGGGAAGGCGGTCTCGTTGTTCGACAGCTGGACCCGCGCGGTCGTGGGCAGCTGCTGGTAGAGGGGCAGCGCGTCGAGGTCTGGGCGAACCGGGATGGTCATCGGGTGCTCCGGCTCAGCTCAGCTCGAACACGACGGCTCCGGCGAGGCTTTCGACGTGGTGCGCCTCGACGCACTTCCACCCGGCCTCGTCGAAAACGTCCAGCCATTCGTCCAGCGTCGGCAGGTACACGTCCATCATGGCGTGGCCGAATTCGAAGGCCAGCGTGAACACCGGGATTTCGTCGTCCGGCACGCCCGTGGTGCGCACGTTGTCGCCGAGCAACAGCCTGCGGGCGGACGGGAATGCCTTCCGCAGCTGCTGGAGCGAGGTGATGCACCGTTCCCTGGGCCAGAAGTCGTGGCCCATCATGAAACAGGTGAGCAGATCCACGTCGGCGAATTCTGCGGCCGGCTCCAGCTGCCGCACGTCGGCCTCGATGAACGTGAGCCGGTCACCCATGCCGGCCTGCTGCGCCTCGGTCCTCGCCATGTCGATCGCGGGGCTCGCGATGTCGATTCCGATACCACGCGCACCGGGGTGGCGCTTGAGAATCTGGAGAAGTCGCTCACCACTTCCCGAACCCAGGTCGGCGACCACGGTCGGATCGAAGTCGAGACCTTCGAGGACCGGCCAGAAAACCGGGTCGTAGAACTGCGCGTTCGCTTCCCGGCACGCGGCGCTGATGGCCTTCGCGTCACGCCGGTAGAAGGCGCCGGTGCGGTTGCCGTTGCGCAGCACCGCCGGGATTTCCGCGAACAGCGGGGCAGAACCCCGCATGAGCCAGTGGAACAGCGATTTTGCCTGGTAGACCTCGTCGAAGTGCTCGCCGGTGGCCACCGTCGAGCCGTCGCGCCGCACCACCCCGACACTGGCGAGAGCCACGAAGAGGCCCATTGTGGACTGCTCGTGCAGATCATGCCTCGAGGCGAATTCGGGTACGTCCAGCGTGCCGGACTCGCGCAGTTCCGCCAGTGCCCCCAGTTCCCACGCCGCGGCGATGGCGGACGCGGCCACCGCCGAGTTGAAGATCTGCGCGGTCGCCCGCGTGGTCGTGCTGGTCATGGACAGCCTCCTGTCGCGCGGCGACGCCGCGACTCCGATTTTCGGAAACGGTGGTACAGGCGGGCGTCGAGAACTCGCTCGGTGTTCACCGAATGTTTGCCCGGCAATGCCGGAACACGTGTCCGGTGCATCGCAGGCATTGCCGCGTGCAGGACTGCGAACGGCACGGTTGCCCGGCCACAACAGCCTTGCGCAGGACGCCGCAGGATTCCACCTCCTTTAGGTACTGCCGAAAAGCCCAGCTCGGCGGAGCCCGGCAGCGAGTCCTTTTTGGTCTCGGCTTAAAGACGTTGCCGTGGGTGGGCCGCCGAACAAGACTTCCGGTGAGCGGGCCACATGGGGGTGTGGTGTCCGCATTCTTCCCGGGGGAATCGACAGAACGGAGCGGCAGCGTGGATACCGTCATGCCCACGGTCGTGCACGAGCTGTTCGAGCAATGGGTCCGGCGCACACCCGACGCGACCGCGGTGTCCGCGGCCGGGCTGAGCCTGACCTATGCCGAACTGGACGCGCGCGCCTCGCGGCTGGCGCGTTTCCTGGCCGGGCGCGGCGTCGGTCCGGGCGTCGTCACCGGCCTGTGCCTGGACCGCGGCGTCGACCTCGTCGTGGCCGAGCTGGCCGTGCTCAAGGCGGGCGGTGCCTACCTCCCGCTCGACCCGGGCTACCCGGCCGAACGGCTGGCGTTCATGCTCGCCGACACCGCCGCGCCGCTCGTGCTGACCGAGCAGCGGCTGCGCGACCGGGTTCCGCCCGGTGCCGCCGCCGTCGTCTGCCTGGACACCGACGCGGACCTGATCGCGGCGCAGCCCGCGGAGTCCCCCGAGGTCGAGGTCACGGGCCGCGATCTCGCCTACGTCATGTACACGTCGGGCTCCACCGGGCAGCCGAAGGGCGTGCTGGTCGAGCACCGCGGTGTCGTGCGGCTCGTCCGCGGCCAGAGCTACGCCGCGCTGACTCCCGCCGATGTCGTGGCGCACCTGGCATCGGTGTCGTTCGACGCGTCGACCTTCGAGGTGTGGGCTGCGCTGAGCAGTGGCGCGAGCCTCGCCGTGGGGCCGTCCGGTGCGGTGTCCGTGGCCGAGCTGGGCAGGTTCCTCTCCGGCTTCGAGGTGAGCGTGCTGTGGCTGACCGCGGGCATGTTCCACGAGGTGGTGGACGCGGACGTCACCGTGTTCGGCGGGTTGCGCTTGCTGCTTGCGGGTGGCGACGTGCTCTCACCCGGCCACTGCGCGCGGGTGCTGGCACGGTTCCCGGATCTGGGGCTGGTCAACGGCTACGGGCCGACCGAGGGCACCACCTTCACCGCCTGCCACCGGATCACCGAGGTGACCGGTCCGGTGCCGATCGGCGTGCCGCTGGACGGCACGACGCTGCGGGTGCTGGACGAGAACCTGCGGCCGGTGCAGGAGGGCGAGCTGTACATCGGCGGTGACGGGCTCGCGCGGGGCTACCTGAACCGTCCCGCCCTCACCGCGACCCGGTTCGTCGCCGCGCCGTCTGGCGAGCGGCTGTACCGCACCGGTGACCTCGTGCGGGTGGACGACGCCGGCCGGCTCGAGTTCCTCGGCCGCACCGACGACCAGGTCAAGATCCGCGGCTTCCGCGTCGAACCCGGCGAGACGCAGACCCGGCTGCGGCAGTGCCCCGGCGTCACGGACGCCGTCGTGGTGGTGCGCCGCGGTGAGGCGGAGGGTGCTCGCCTGGTCGCGTACGTCGTCGCGGACAGCGGTGCGGGCGTCACGCCGGTGCTGCTGCGCGAGCGGCTGACCGGGGTGCTGCCGGAGCCGTTCGTGCCGTCGGAGTTCGTGCTGCTGGACCGGTTCCCCTTGACGCCCAACGGAAAGGTGGACCGCGCCGCGCTGCCGGAGCCGGGACGCGGGGCCGAGTCGGGTCATCGGGCACCCAGCGGTGAGGTTGAGACCGCGCTCGCGGAGATCTGGGCCGAGGTGCTGCCGGTCGACCGCGTGGGCGCGGGGGACGCGTTCTCCGCGCTCGGCGGCAACTCGCTGCTCGCCGTGCGCGTGCTGGCGCGCATTCTCGCCCGGTTCGGTGTCGAGCTCACCGTCGCGGACCTCTTCGACGCGCCGACGCTCGCGGAACTGGCGTCGAAGATCACCGCGCGTCCCGCCGCCGAGGTGACCGCGGCACCGCACCACACACCCGGTTCGGTCTTCCCGTTGTCGTTCCCGCAGGAACGCCTGTGGGTCGCGCACGAGCTCGACCCCGGCGCCGTCGACAGCAACGTGCACTTCGCCTACCGGATCAGCGGCCCGTTCGACGCCGCCGCGCTCGCCCTGGCGTGGCGCGGGGTGGTCGAGGCCCACGAACCGTTGCGCACCACCGTGGACAGCGGACGGCGGCAGGTGATCCGTCCGGAATCGGCCGCCATCACGGTGACCGATCTCCGCGGGCAGGACGCCGCCGAGCTGGACCGCCTGCTGCACCAGGAGGTCGCCACCCCGTTCGACCTCGCCGCCGGACCGGTGGCGCGGGTGCGCCTGATCAGGGTGGCCGACCAGGAGCACGTCCTCGTGCTGGGCGTGCACCACATCGCGATCGACGGCTGGTCGATGGGCGTGCTCGCGGGCGAGCTGGGTGAGCGGTACGCCGCCGCGCTCGAGCGGCGGGCGGCGCGGATCGAGCCGCTGCCCGCGCGGTACGCGGACTTCGCGGTGTGGCAGCGCGCCGCGCTGACCGGCTCCGCGCTGGCCAGGTCGCTGGACCACTGGCGGCACGAGCTGGAGGGCGCGGCACCGCTGCAGCTGCCGACCGACCGGCCGCGTCCCGCGGTGCGCACCTCCGCCGGCGCCGAGCACCGCTTCCGGCTTCCCGCGGGCCTTTCCGCGCGGCTCGGGTGGCTGGCGGAGGCGCACGGGACCACGTTGTTCACCGTCCTCGTGGCCGCCTGCCAGGTGTTGTTCGCCCGCTACAGCGGCCAGCGCGACGTCGTGGTCGGCACGGCGGTGTCCGGTCGCGGCCGGGTCGAGTTCGAGCGGCTGGTGGGGTGTTTCATCAACACGCTGGCGCTGCGCTCGACGGTCGACGCGGCGCTGCCGTTCACCGAGTTCCTCGGCCACGTCCGCACCACCGTGCTGGAGGCGTTCGCCCACCAGGACGTGCCGTTCGAGCGTGTCGTCTCCGAGGTGCGTACCGACCACGACCCCAGCCGCACGCCGCTGGTGCAGGCGCTGGTGGTGCTGCAGAACACCCCGGCGGAGCCGCTGCGGTTCGGTGACGCGCGGGTCGAGCGGCAGGCGCTCCCGCACGTGTCGTCGATCTTCGAGCTGACGGTGGAGTTCACCGAGCTCGACGACGGCATGGACGTGATGGTCGAGTACAACACCGACCTGTTCGACGCCGCGCGGATCGAGCGCATGGCCGGCCACCTGCACGTGCTGCTGGACCAGCTCGCCACGACTCCCGACCTGCCGGTGGGAGAACTGTCCCTGCTGACCGCGGGGGAGCGCAGGCAGCTCGCGGAGTGGAACGACACCGCTGTCGACCACGACCTGGACGTGAGCGTCCACGAGCTCGTCGCGCGGCGGGCACGGCGTGATCCCGGCGCGGTGGCGGTGGTCTGCGGGGAGCGGGTGCTGACCTTCCGCGAGCTCGACGAGCGGGCCAACCGGATCGCGCACCACCTCGTCGGCCTCGGCGTGGGCCCGGACGTGCCCGTGCCGGTGTGCCTCGACCGCGGCGCGGACTTCGTGGTCGCGCTGCTCGGGGTGCTCAAGGCCGGCGGCGCGTACGTGCCGCTGGACCCGGACAGCCCGGCGGCCCGGCTGGCGTTCGTCGTCGGCGACACCGGGGCGCGGGTGGTGCTGACCCAGCGCTCCGTCGCCGCGCGAGTGTCCGAAGTAGACGCAACGGTCGTGCGCCTTGACGACGACTGGCCGGTCATCGCGGCGAATCCCGCTACCGCACCGGAAACGGGCGTCGCGGCGACCGATGTCGCGTACGTCGTCTACACCTCGGGTTCGACCGGCAGGCCCAAGGGCGTGATGGTCGAGCACCGCTCGTTGGTCAATCTTTGCCTCTGGTACCACGACTACTACGACGTCACCCCGGACGACCGGTCGTCGCACCTGGTCGCGCAGGGGTTCGACCCCGTCGCGCTGGAGATCTGGCCGGCGCTCACCGCCGGTGCCTCTGTCGCCGTGGCGACGCCGGACGTGCTGGACGACCCCGCTGTGCTCGTCCGCTGGCTCGCCGGGCAGGGCGTCACGCTGTCCGTGGTGATCACGCCGCGCGTCGACGCCGTGTTCGACCAGCTCGAGCGGGTGGACACGAAGCTGCGCGTGGTGATCGCGGGTGGTGACGTGCTGCGCCGCCGCCCGAGCCCCGAGTTCCGGTTCCTGATGGTGAACCACTACGGCCCGACCGAGGCGACGGTGCTCGCGACCGGGTCGCGGGTCGCGCCGGAGGGCACCGTCGAACCCGGTGTGCTGCCGACCATCGGCGTGCCGGTCGCGAACACGACGGTGCACGTGCTCGACCCGCACGGCAACCAGCTGCCGGTCGGCGTTCCCGGCGAGCTGCACATCGGCGGTGTCTGCGTCGCCCGCGGTTACGTCAACCGGCCCGAGCTGACCGCGACCCGGTTCGTGCCGGACCGCTTCTCGCCGGATCCCGACGCGCGGCTGTACCGCACCGGTGATCTGGTGCGCCGGCTGCCCACGGGCGAGCTGGACTTCCTCGGCCGCGTCGACAACCAGGTGAAGATCCGCGGCTACCGCGTGGAACCCGGTGAGGTCGAGGCCGTGCTCGCCGAGCACCCCGACGTCGCGGCGGCCGTCGTGGTGGCACGGAAGGACGCGCAGGGACGCGTGCGCCTCATCGGGTACGTCGTGCCGTCGGGACGTGACCCGGAGGTTTCGGTACTCCTCGACCACGTGCGTGGCGTGCTGCCGGAGTACATGGTGCCGGCCGCGGTCGTCGTGCTGGCGGAGTTCCCGCTCACGTCGCGGGAGAAGGTGGACCACGCCGCGCTGCCCGAACCCGAGGCTGTCGGCGTCGTCACCCACGTCGAGCCGCGCACGGAAGTCCAGCGGGTGCTCGCCGGGATCTGGGCCGACGCGATCGGCGTGCCGCAGGTCGGCGTCGAGGACAACTTCTTCACCCTGGGCGGCGATTCGATCGTGGCCATGCAGGTCGTGGCGAAGGCGCGGGACGCCGGATTCCGGCTGAGCGCACGGGACCTGTTCCAACGCCCGACGATCGCGGCGCTGGAGGTCGTGGCGACGGGAGAACCTGTTGCCGCGCCGTCGGTCCGGTTCGAAGGACGCGCTCCGCTGACTCCGATCCAGCGGTTCTTCTTCGACACGTTCACCCCCACTGCGGCTTTCCACCAGCACGTGACGCTGGAACTGCCTCCCGTCGCGCCCTCCGCCGTGCGTGCGGCGGTCGAAGCACTTGTGGCGCACCACGGCGCGTTGCGCACCCGGTTCTTCTCGGAGAACGGCCAGTGGTGGCAGGAGGAGACCGCCGCGGGCGCGGCGTTCGAGACCGTCGACGAGGTCACCGCGGAACGCGCCGTCGAGATCGCCTCGGCCTCCACCGACATCACCGAGGGCAGGCTGGTGGGGGCAGTCCTGGCACAGGGGCGCCTCACGCTGGCGGTGCACCACCTTGCCGTGGACGGCGTGTCGTGGCGCGTGCTGATCGAGGACCTGCGGGTCGCGCTCGACCAGGCCTCGCGCGGCGAGCGGATCGTGCTCGACGCGACCACCGACTCCCCGCAGGCCTGGGCCGGCAGGCTCGCCGGCCACCTGGCCGCGGGCGGGTTCGACGACGAGCCTGCCCATTGGTCCGCGCTGGACGGCGTGGACGTGACCGTGCCCGTGGACGGAACCGGGCCGAACTCGGTGGAGAGCACCAGGATCGTCAGGGCGGGTCTCGACGCGGACACCACCGCGAAGCTGCTGCGCGAGGTGCCGAAGGCGTACCGGACCGAGGTCGGCGACGTGCTCGTGGCCGCCCTCGGGCGGGTGCTGGCGTCGTGGACCGGGCAACGGCGCGTGCTGCTCGGCATGGAAGGGCACGGCCGCGAGGAGTTGTTCGAGGACCTGGACATCACGCGGACGGTCGGCTGGTTCACCACGCGGTTCCCGCTCGTGGTCGAGGCGGGCGGCGACTGGGACGCGGCGTTGAAGTCCGTGAAGGAGCAGGTGCGTGCCGTTCCCCGGCGCGGGCTGGGCTACGGCGTGCTCCGCGACGCCGGACGGGTACCGGAGCTGGACCCGCAGGTGGTGCTGAACTACCTCGGCCAGTTCGGCTCCGCCGCGGGTGGTTTCGGCTCCGTCTCGGAGATCGGGCTGCACCAGCACCCCGGCGACACCAGGCCGCACCTCGTCGACGTCGTCGGCACGGTGCGGGGCGGTCGTCTGGAGTTCCGCTGGTACTACTCGGCGAACGTGCACGACGAGCACACGATCACGGGGCTCGCGAACCACCTCGTCACCGAGCTCACCGCCGCCGTCGCGCACTGCCTGACTCCGGGCACCGGCGGGCGGACGCCGTCCGACTTCCCGCTGGCGGCGCTGGACCAGTCCACAGTGGACGAGATCGTGGGGACGCGTCGGGACGTCGAGGACATCTACCCGTTGACGCCCATGCAGAACGGCATGCTGTTCCACAGCCTGATGGACACCAGCGGAACGGCCTACTTCGAGCAGATCTCCGCGGTTCTGGACGGCGTGCGCGACTCGTCGGTGCTGGCCGCGGCGTGGCAGCGGGTGGCCGGCCGGGTGCCGGTGCTGCGCACCGCGTTCGTCTGGGAGGACCTGCCTGCGCCGTACCAGGTCGTGTACGAGCACGTCCGGATTCCGGTGACCGTGCTGGACTGGCGCGGCCTGGCGAAGGCCGAGCTGGACGCCGCCGTCGCGCACTACCTCGACCAGGACCGCAAGGCGGGACTCGACCTCGGTGAGGCGCCGCTGATGCGGGTGGCGATCATCCGCCTCACCGACGCGCGCGTCCGTCTGGTGTGGACGTTCCACCACGCCCTGCTCGACGGCTGGAGCGGGATGCAGGTGCTCTCCGAGGTGCTCGGGGAGTGCGCGGCCGAGGCGGTGCCCGTACCCAGGCGCCCGTACCGCGACTACGTGGAATGGCTGGCGCGGCAGGACTTCACCGCCGCGCGCGAGTACTGGCAGCGGGCGGTGGCCGGGTTCGAGGCCTCCACGCCGCTGCCGTTCGACCGGCCGAAGTCCGGGCTGCACCGCACCGTGTCGTCGGCGCGGCTGCGGGTCGCGCTGCCGGAGGACCTCACCGCGCGCGTGTACGCCACGGCGAAGCGGGCGCAGGTGACGATCAACACGGTCGTCCAGGGCGTGTGGGCGCTGCTGCTGTCCCGCTACAGCGGCGAGACCGACGTGTGCTTCGGCGCGACGGTCGCCGGGCGGCCCGCCGATCTCGCGGGTGCCGACCAGATCGCGGGCATGTTCATCAACACCCTCCCGGTGCGGGTGAGCGTCGACCCGGACGCCGACGTCGTCACCTGGCTGCGCGACCAGCAGGCGGGGCAGGCTGCGGCCCGGCAGTACGACCACGTGTCGCTGTCGGAGGTCGTGGAGTGGTGCGGGCTGCCGCGCGGCCGCGACCTCTTCGACAGCATCGTCGTGTTCGAGAACTACCCGGTCGACCCCGCCGAGGGCGATGCACCGTCCATTGTGGACATCGGCTCGACGAGCGGCACCAACTACCCGCTCAACGTGGTCGTCTACCCGGAGGACGAGCTTTCGCTGCTGCTGCACTACGACCCGGCGTTGTTCGACCCGGCCACCGTGGCGCGGATGGCGGGACACCTGCGCATGGTGTTCGAGTCGGTCGCGGACTCCGGCGGCCGGTGCGTCGGCGAGCTGTCCCTGCTCACCGAGGCCGAGCGGCGGACGCTGCTGACCGAGTGGGCGAGCACCGGGCCGGCTCGGACCGGCGGTCGTCTGCACGAGGTGATCGGCGCTCGCGCCGCCGCCGCGCCGGACGATGTCGCGGTGGTGCACAACGGGGTCGCCACGACCTACGGCGAGCTGGACGCGGCGGCGAACCGGCTGGCACACCACCTGTCCACGTTCGGAGTGGGCAGGGACGTGCTCGTCGGTGTGTCGGTGCCACGCAGCACCGACCTGGTCGTCGCGGTGCTCGCGGTGCTCAAGGCCGGTGGCGCGTACGTGCCGCTGGACCCGGACTACCCCGCCGAACGGCTGACCACGATGCTCGCCGAGACCAAGCCGCGTGTGCTGCTGACGCTCGAAAACCAGGCAGGCCGGTTCGCCGGGTCCGATGTGGACGTCGTGCTGCTCGACCGCGACCGCGCGGGCGTCGAGGCCCGGCCGGCCACCGCGCCGGACGTCGCCGGTGACGACCGGGATCTGGCCTACGTGATGTTCACGTCCGGTTCCACGGGCACGCCGAAGGGCGTGATGGTGGAACACCGGTCGCTGTACAACGTCGTTCAGGCGATCAACGAGACGTACGGCCTCACTCCGGACAGCAGCGTGCTGCAGGTCTGTTCGATGAGCTTCGACGGCGGCGTGCAGGACATCTTCAGCACGCTGGTCGCGGGCGCCACGCTCGTGCTCTCCGGCCCGGACGCGTTGCACGACCCGGCGGCGCTGGCCAGGCAGCTGCGCGCGGACGGCATCACGGTCGCCTCGCTGCCGCCCGCCGTCCTCGCCGCGCTGGATCCGGTCGAGCTCTCCGGACTGGAGTGCGTCGGCACCGGTGGTGACGTGTGCCCGGTCGAGCTGGTCGAGGCGTGGGCGCCCGGCCGCACGTTCGTGAACATCTACGGCCCGACGGAGTCCACCCTCGCGGTGACGCTGTTCCCAGCCCGGCCGGGCGCGGGACATCGCAGCGTGCCGCTGGGCGAGCCGATCCCGGGTGTTCGCCTGTACGTGCTGGACACCGGTCTTGCGCCGGTTCCGGTGGGCGTGACCGGTGAGCTGTACATCGGCGGTGCGGGGCTCGCGCGCGGCTATGCCGGCCGGCCCGACCTGACGGCCGAGCGGTTCGTCGCCGACCCGATCGGCGCGCCGGGTGAACGCCTGTACCGGACCGGCGACCTGGTGCGGTGGCGGCCGGACGGGCTCCTGGAGTTCGTCGCGCGCACCGACGACCAGGTCAAGATCCGCGGGTTCCGGGTGGAGCCCGGCGAGATCGAGAACACGCTCATCCGGCACCCCTCCGTCGCCGAGGTGGTGGTCACCGCGCCCAGGACGGAGGCGGGGGCCAGGCAGCTGGTCGCCTACGTGGTGCCGGCGCCCGATGCCGCCGAACCCGTCGGCGACACCCTGCGCAGGCACCTGTCGAAGTCGCTGCCGGACTACCTGGTGCCCTCGGCGTTCGTGCGGCTGCCCAGGCTGCCGCTCACGCCGAACGGCAAGGTCGACCGCAGGGCGCTGCCGCGGCCGTCGCGGGCCGACGTGATCACCGCCGCCTACCGGGCACCCGCCAACCCCACCGAGGAGGCGCTGTGCCGGGAGTGGGCCGAGGTGCTCGGCCGTGACGAGGTGGGAGCGGACGACGACTTCTTCGCCCTCGGCGGTGACTCGATCAGCAGCCTGCGCCTGATGTCGCGGGTGCGGCGCTCGTTCGGCGTCGAGGTGTCACCGCGAGACCTGTTCGACGCGCCGACCGTGGCCGGGCTCGCGGAACGGATCGTCGACCTGGTGCTGGCGAAGCTCGAGAACGACCTGGCGCTCGGCGCGAGCGGCCGGAACTGACGTGGGGGACGAGATGGGCCTTTCGCCCGAGCAGGAGAAGCGGATCGCGTCGCTGCCGGAGCACCTGCGGGAGCTGGCCCGGCGCACGCTGGCGGGCGGGGCGGCGGAGGCGGCCGACCGCATCCCCGCGGTGCGCGGGGACGACCTGCCGGCTTCGGCCGCGCAGCAGCGGTTGTGGTTCTTCCACGAGTTCGAGCCGGAGAGCGTCGAGTACAACGCCCCGCTGGTGCTGCGGCTGACCGGCGAGCTCGACGTCGTGGCGCTGCGCCGCTCGCTGGACCTGGTGGTGCGGCGGCACGAGTCGCTGCGCACGACGTTCGGCTCGGTGGACGGGCGGGTGCGGCAGGTCGTGCACCCACCGGCCGAGGTGCCGGTGCTCGTCACCGACCTGACCGGCGCGGGTCCGGAGGCGCTGGACGAGGTGCTGCTCGCCGAGGTGACCACGCCGTTCGACCTGCGCACCGGGCCGTTGTTCCGGGTGGGCCTGGTCAAGCTCGGTGCGACCGAGCACGTGCTGGTGCTCGGCATGCACCACATCGTCGGCGACGGCTGGTCCACCGGCATCCTGCTGAACGAGCTGACCGCGGCGTACACGGCGGAGGTCCGCGGCGAGCAGCCGGCACTGCCGGAACTGCCGGTGCGGTACGCGGACTTCGCGGCCTGGCAGTGGGAACGCCTGCGCGGCGACGCGCTCGCGGGCCAGCTCGACCACTGGCGCGCGAAGCTCGCCGGGCTGGCGCCGGTGGACCTGCCGTCGGACCGCCCCCGTCCCGCCGTGCGCACGTCGGCGGGCGCGGTGCACCGGTTCGAGGTCGCGGACGAGGTCGCACAGGCGTTGCGAGCACTGGCGAAGCGGCGCGGGGCGACGCTGTTCATGGTGCTGCTGGCCGCGTCGAAGGTGCTGTTCTCCCGGTACGCCGGGCAGTCCGACATCGCGGTGGGCACGGTGACCGCTGGCCGCAACCGCGACGAGCTGGAGAACCTGGTCGGGTTCTTCGTCAACACCGTCGTCGTGCGGTCCACTGTGGACGAGGGGCGGTCGTTCGCGGACTTCCTCGACTCGGTCCGCGAGACCGTCGCCGACGCGCTCGCCCACGACGAGGTGCCGTTCCAGGCCGTGGTCGAGGCGCTGCGGCCCGAACGCGACCCCAGCCGCCCACCGCTGGTGCAGGTGATGGTGAACCTGCAGAACGCGCCCGCCGGGCTCGGCGGCGCACCGGGTCTGGTGATCGAGGACGTCCGCCCGCCCGCGCTCGCCACGAGTCTCGACGTCACGATCGACTTCCACGAGGGGTCGGAGGGCATCACCGGTTTCCTGGAGTACAGCACCGACCTGTTCGACGAGTCCACTGTGGACGCGATGGCGCGCGACCTCGGATTCCTGCTGGAAACCGCGGCGGCCCAGCCGGAGCGGCCGATGCGGGAGCTGCCACTGCTGCCCGCCGCCGAGCTGGAACGGCTGGTCGCGGACGGCACCGGCGAGACTGTCGAGTTCGGTGCGCCGCGTCCCGTGCACGAGCTGGTCGACGAGCGTGCCGCGGCCACCCCGGACGTGATCGCGGTGCGTTCCGGCGACGCTGAGCTGACCTACCGCGAGCTGCGGGCCCGCAGCGCGAAGCTCGCCCGCCACCTCGCCGGACTCGGCGTCGGCAGGGGCACGCTGGTCGCGCTGTGCCTGCCCAGGGGCGTCGACGTCGTGGTCTCGCTGCTCGCCGTGCTCAAGGCGGGCGCCGCGTTCGTGCCACTGGATCCCGCCCACCCCGCCGGACTGCTCGCCCGGCTGCTGAGCGACGCGGCCGCGCCGGTGCTGATCACCGAGGACCAGATCGCCGGCCGGCTGCCGGACACCGGTGCGCGGATCGTCCGCGTGGACACGGCCGAGTGGGAAGCCGAGCCTGCGGAACCGCTCGACGTCCAGGTGTCGCCGGACGACCTCGCCTACGTCATCTACACCTCCGGCTCGACCGGCACACCCAAGGGCGTCCTCGTCGAGCACGGCAACTGCCACCACACCGCGCACGCCTGGAACGCGCGCTACGGGTTCGACGTCCGCCCGCCGCGTTGCCTCTCCGTGTCGAACCCGTCGGTCGACCTGTTCGTCGGCGACGTGCTGTTGTCGCTGCTGTTCGGCGGCACCCTGATCATGTGCCCGCAGGACGTGCTGGGCGACCCGCGCGCACTGGTCGCGCTGATCGAGGACAGCGGTGCCGACGTGCTGGCCACGGTTCCCTCGGTGGCCAGGACGATCACCCGCGAGCTCGCCGCGCGCGACCGGCGCCTCGACGGGCTGCGGCTGCTCGCGGTCGGCTCCGAGGGGTGGCAGGTGCGCGACTGCGCCGAGCTGCTCGACCGGTTGTCGCCGGACACCACCGTGGTCAACGCCTACGGCGTCACCGAGGCGACCGTGGACAGCACCGCGTTCCCGGTGACGGACGGCCTCGGCGCCGGTCCGTTCGTGCCGATCGGCAGGCCGCTGCCCAACACCAGGACCTACGTCCTCGACGCGTACGGCCGTCCAGTGCCCGCCGGTGTTCCCGGTGAGCTCCACCTCGGCGGTCCCGGTGTCGCCCGCGGCTACCTCGGCCGCGACGACCTCACCGCCGAACGGTTCGTGCCGGACCCGTTCGCGGGCGCCCGCATGTACCGCACCGGCGACCTCGTGCGACGGCTGGCCGACGGCACGCTGGTGTACCTGGGCCGAACCGACCAGCAGGTCAAGGTCAACGGGTACCGCGTCGAACCGGGCCAGATCGAACACGTGCTCGGCGAGCACCCGGCCGTGCAGGCGGCGGCGGTCGTCGCCCGCACGTCCGGTCGCACGCGCATCGACGCGTACGTCGTTTTCGTGCCGGGCGACGAGATCGCGGTCCACGACCTGCGCTCCCACCTGGCCGACCTGCTGCCCGCGCCCGCGCTGCCCGCCACCATCACCGTGCTCGGCGAGCTGCCGCTGACCGCGAGCGGCAAGACCGACTACCGCGCGCTGCCCGAGCCCGACGCGGCCGACCGGCAGGTCACCCACACCCCGGCCGTCACCGAGGCGGAGACCGCACTCGTCCGGATCTGGGCGCGGGTGCTGGACCTCGACCCGGAGACGCTGGGCACCACGCACAACTTCTTCGACCTCGGCGGCGACTCGATCCTCGGGCTCCAGGTCGTCGCGCAGGCGCGGGAGGCCGGCCTGCTGCTCACGTCGAAGCAGATGTTCCTGCACCAGACGATCGGCGAGCTCGCCGCGCGGGCAGGTGCGGTCGAGGCGGAAACCGTTGTGCCGCAGGTCGCCGAGGGCGAGGCACCGCTCACCCCGATCCAGCACAACTTCTTCGAGGAGACCCCTGCCGCACGCGAGCACGCCACGCAGTCGGTCTACCTGGAGCTCGCGGAGCGCGTCGACGCCGATGAGCTGCGCGCCGCGTTGCGGACGCTGGCCGAGCAGCACGACGCTCTGCGGCTGAGGTTCGAGGAGGCCGACGGGGAGTGGCGGCAGCGCTACGCGGACGACGGTGAGCACATCCCGCTCACGACGGTGCAGGACGAGGAGCAGGTCGCCGAGGCCCGAACGGGTCTGCGGCTGGACGACGGACCGCTGATGCGCGCGGTTCTGGTCGAAACCGGTGGCGCGCAACGGTTGTTCCTCACCGCGCACCACCTGGTGGTGGACGCCGTCTCGTGGCGGGTGCTGCTCGGTGATCTCGAGCGCGCCCATCGCGGTGCGGACCTCGGCCCCAAGTCCACCTCGTACGGCGAGTGGGCGCACCGGGTGCGCGACCACGTGGCGGCAGGGGCGTTCGACGCCGAGCTGGACCACTGGCGGCAGGCCGAGCAGACCGGCGCCCCGCTGCCCGTCGACGGCGCCGGGGAGAACTCGGTCGCGTCCGAGCGCGAGGTGACCGTCCGGCTGTCCGAGTCCGTCACGTCGGCGCTGCTGCGCGACGTGCCACCGGTGTACCGGACTCAGGTCGACGACGTGCTGCTCAGCGCGCTCGGCACGGTGCTGGCCGACTGGACCGGCGACGACACGGTGCGGTTGCTGCTGGAGGGCCATGGCCGCGAGGACCTGTTCGACGGTGTCGACGTCAGCCGCACGGTCGGCTGGTTCACCACGCTGTACCCGGTCGCGCTGACCGTGCGGGAGCGGGACTGGGACACGGTTCTCAAGTCCGTCAAGGAACAGCTCCGCGCGGTGCCCCAGCGCGGTTTCGGCTACGGCGCGCTGCGGTACCTCGCGGACACCGACCTCGGGCCCGGCTGGCCGCAGATCGCGTTCAACTACCTCGGCCGGTTCGGCGCGGAGTCCGGCGGCGGCCTCTTCGGAGCGTGGCTGGACGCGCCGGGCAGCGACCGCGCGCCGAACCACACCAGGTCGTGCCTGCTCGACGTCACGGGACTGGTGCGGGACAACCGCCTGGAGTTCCGGTGGTCGTACTCGGCGAACCTGCACCACGAACGCACCGTGCGCGACCTGGCCGACCGGTTCGCCGACGCGCTGACCCGCATCGCGGAGCACTGCGCCCTGCCGGAGGCCGGAGGGTGGACGCCGTCGGACTTCCCGCTGGCGGCACTTGACCAGTCCACTGTGGACCGGATCACGGCCGGTCGCGCGGTGGAGGACGTCTACCCGCTCACGTCCGTGCAGCGCGGCATCCTCTTCCACTCGCTGACCGGTCACGGGTCCGACGTCTACCTGAGCCGGTTCGGCATGGTGCTCGACGACGTCGAAGATCCCGCGGCGCTGGCGCAGGCGTGGCAACGTGTCGTCGACCGCACCCCGGTGCTGCGCACCGAGATCGTCTGGCGGGACGTGCCGGAGCCGCTGCAGGTCGTTCGTGCGCCCGGACTTCGCGTGCCGATGGAGCACCACGACCTGCGTGGCCTGCGTCCGGACGAGCAGCGGGCGAAGGTGGAGTCGTTGTGGGACGAGCACTCGGCCCGCGAGCTCGACCTCGGCACGGCACCGTTGATGTGGCTCGCTTTCCTGCGCTTGGACGACACACGTGTGCACGTCTTCTGGTTCTCGCACCACATCCTGCTGGACGGCTGGAGTTTCGCGGGAGTGCTGTCCGACGTGTTCGAGCAGTACGCCGCCTTCACCGGAGCCCCGGCCGCACTCACCCCGAGGCGTCCGTTCCGGGACTACGTGGCGTGGCTCGCGGAACAGGACGTCGCCGCGGCAGAGGAGTACTGGCGGGGCGTGGTGGCCGGGATGACCGCCCCGACACCGCTGCCGTTCGACCGCGCTCCCTTCGGCGCGCACCGGTCCCGCACCTCCGGCCGGATCGAGGTCGGCCTGCCCGCCGGTCTCTCCGAGCACGTGCTGCGGTTCTGCCGCGAGGCGCGGCTGACGCCGAGCACCGTGATCCAGGGTGCGTGGGCGGCGTTGTTGTCGCGTTACAGCGGCGAGTCCGACGTGTGCTTCGGCGCGACGGTCTCCGGCAGGCCCGCCGACCTGGCGGGGGCGGGCGACGTGCTCGGCCTGTTCATCACCACCGTTCCCGTGCGCGTGGACGTGACGGGCAGCGACGACCTCGCCGGCTGGTTGCGGGTGCTGCAGGACACCGTCGCCGAGTCGCGCCAGTACGAGTACGTCTCGCCCGGCCAGATCCAGGGCTGGAGCGAGGTGCCGAGCGGCGTGAACCTGTTCGACAGCATCGTCGTCTTCGAGAACTACCCGTACGACGAGGCAGCGGCGTCGCGCAACGGCATCACGGTCCGCGAGTACGTCGGTGACGAGCAGACCAACTTCCCGCTCGCGCTGACCGCGCACCTGAGCGACTCGCTGCACCTGTTCCTGAACTACGACCCCGAGCTGTTCGACGACGAGACCGTCCAGGCCGTGGCGGGCCATCTGAGCACCGTGCTGACCGCGTTCGCGGACGGTGCGTCAGGTCCGGTGGCCGGCCTGCCGTTGCTGGACGTGCGGGAGCGCGAGCAGCTGCTGGTCGGGTGGAACGGGCGGGAGACCTCGGAGGTCGAGGAGACGCTGCCCGAGCTGTTCGAGGCGAGGGCACGCGCGGTGCCGGACGCGATCGCGATCACCGACGGCGCCACCACCCTGACCTACGCCGAGCTCAACGCCGCGGCCAACCGGCTCGCCCGCGTGCTGGTCTCCCGCGGTGCCGGACCGGGCCGGTTCGTGGCGCTCGTGCTGCCGAGGTCCGCCGAGCTGGTGGTGGCGGTGCTGGCCGTGCTGAAGGCCGGTGCCGGCTACGTGCCGATCGACCCGGACTACCCCGAGCAGCGCGTCCGCGAGGTGCTCGCGGACTCCGCCCCCGCGGTGATCGTCGCGACGTCCGGGATCGACGCGGACGTGCCCGTGGTGGTGCCGGCGGAGACCGAGCTGGCCGGACTGTCCGATGTGGACCTCGACCACGCCGGTCTCACCCCGGCACATCCCGCCTACGTCATCTACACCTCCGGGTCGACGGGCCGGCCGAAGGGCGTGGTCGTCCCGCACTCGAACGTGGTGCGGCTGTTCACCTCGACCAGGTCTTGGTTCGAGTTCGGCGCGGACGATGTCTGGACGTTGTTCCACTCCTACGCGTTCGACTTCTCGGTGTGGGAGCTGTGGGGACCACTGCTGCACGGCGGCCGTCTGGTCGTGGTGCCGCACGCGGTGTCGCGCACACCGCAGGACTTCCTGCGGTTGCTGGCGGAGGAACGCGTCACCGTCCTCAACCAGACGCCGTCCGCGTTCTACCAGCTGATGCGCGCCGATGCGGAGAGCACGGGCCACACGCTGTCGCTGCGCTACGTGATCTTCGGCGGCGAAGCGCTCGATCCGCGCCGGCTGAACGACTGGTACGAGCGGTATGCCGACGACGCTCCCGCTCTCATCAACATGTACGGCATCACCGAGACGACGGTGCACGTCACCTACGCCCCGCTGACGGCCGCCACGACCGGCGGAGTGATCGGCGTGCCGATCCCGGATCTGCGCGTCTACGTGCTGGACGAGCGGCTCGCACCGGTCGCTGTGGGCGTCCCGGGCGAGATGTACGTGGCGGGCGCGGGTCTGGCCGACGGCTACCTGAACCAGCCCGGCCTGACCTCCCAGCGGTTCGTCGCGGATCCGTTCGGCGCGCCGGGCAGCCGCATGTACCGCACGGGTGACGTGGCGAAGTGGACCCGCGCGGGTGCGCTGGAGTACCTCGGACGCTCCGACGAGCAGGTGAAGATCCGCGGCTTCCGCATCGAACCCGGCGAGATCGAGGCGGTGCTCACCGCGCACCCCGCCGTCGCGGAAGCGGCTGTCATCGCCCGCGAGGACGGTCCCGGCGGCAAGCGGCTGGTGGCCTACGTCGTCGGCGACGAGCCGTCGCCCGGTGAGCTGCGCGACCACGCCCGCGACCGGCTGCCGGGGCACATGGTGCCGTCCGCGTTCGTCGTGGTGCCGGAGATTCCGCTGACCCGCAACGGAAAGCTGGACCGCAAGGCGTTGCCCGCTCCCGAGCGGGACCAGGTGAGCAGGCCCTACACGGCTCCCGGCACGGCCGCCGAACGCGCGGTCGCGGACGTCTGGCAGGAGGTGCTCCGGGTCGGCAGGGTCGGCGTCGACGACGACTTCTTCGAGCTTGGCGGCGACTCCATCCTCAGCATCCAGGTCGCGTCCCGGCTGCGGTCGGCGCTGGGCGCGGAGGTCTCGCCCCGGCAGATGTTCGACACGCCGACCGTGCGGGCGCTCGCGGACGCGCTCGTCCCCGGAGAGCCTGGGCAGGAGCGCGTTCCCCGGCTGTCCCCGCAGCCGGAGCAGGCGCCTCTCTCCTTCTCACAGCAACGGTTGTGGTTCCTCGACGAGTTCGCACCGGGCACCGCGGAGTACAACATCCTGTCCGCCGTCCGGCTGCGTGGTGAGCTGCGCGCGGATGTGCTCACCGAGGCGCTGGCGACGCTGGCCGGTCGCCACGAGGCGTTGCGGACCACGTTCGACTACGTCGGCGAACGCCCGGTGCAGGTGGTGCATCCCGTCGGCGACCTGCCGCTGGAGCGCCTCGACGGGGCGGACGAAGACATCCTGCGGCAACGGCTTCGGCAGGAGATGACCCGTCCGTTCGACCTGCGCACCGGCCCGCTGGCACGTGCGTCGCTGGTCGAGGTCGCCGACGACGAGCACGTGCTCGTGCTGACGCTGCACCACATCATCACCGACGGCTGGTCGATGGGCGTGCTCGTCGAGGAGCTGAGCGCCTGCTACACCGCCGCGCTCGACGGTGGGCGGGCGGAGCTGCCGGAACTCCCTGTGTCCTATGTGGACTATGCGGTGTGGCAGCGGGAAAGGTTGTCCGGCGCGGCGCTCGACCGGCAGGTCGACTACTGGCGCGAGCAGCTGGCCGGCGTGACATCGCTGGACCTGCCGACGGACCGTCCTCGTCCGCCGGTGCGCACGTCCGACGGCGCGGCGTGGTCGTTCGAGGTCGACGCCGAGCTGCTCGGCCGTCTGCGCGCACTGGCCCGTGACCGGGAAGCCACGCTGTTCCACGCGTTGGTGGCCGCGGTGCAGGTGTTGCTCGCGCGCTACTGCGGGCAGCGCGACGTCGTGGTCGGCACGGCGACCGCCGGCAGGGACCGCGCCGAGCTGGAGGGCCTGGTCGGCTGCTTCATCAACACCGTCGCCATCCGGTCCGATGTGGACGAGTCGCTGTCGTTCGCGGACTTCCTCACGGCGGTGCGGGCGACGGCGCTGGAGGCGTTCGCGCACGGCGACCTGCCCTTCGAACGGCTCGTCGACGTGCTGCGGCCCGAGCGCGACCCCAGCAGGAACCCTCTCGTCGAGGCGATGGTCGTGCTGGACAGCACGCCGGAGCACCGGCTGGCACTGCCGGGACTGGTGGCCGAGGAGGTCGAGTTCGACGGCGGCGACGCGAGCCACGACCTCAGCGTGGACTTCACCGAGCGCGACGGACGGCTGCTCGGCCGGATCAGCTACAGCACCGGCCTGTTCGACCCGGCCACCGTCGAGCGGCTGGGCCGGCACCTGCTGCTGGTGCTGGAAAGCGTGGTGGCGCAACCGGTCCGGCCGATGCGGGAGCTGCCGCTGATCACGGCGGAGGAACAGCACCGGATGCTCACCGAGTGGGGTGGCACCCCGGTCGACTTCGGCCCGCCGGAACGTCTGCACGACTTGTTCGACGCGATTGCCGCGGAACACCCGGACGGCACCGCGGTGCGGTGCGGCGCCGACAGCCTGAGCTTCGCCGAACTGCGCGCGAAGGCCAACAAGCTGGCCCATCACCTGGTGGGCAAGGGTGTCACCGTCGGGTCGCTCGTCGGCGTCTGCGCCGACCGGGGCGTCGACGCGGTGGTGGCGTTGCTCGCCGTGCTCAAGGCGGGCGGCGCGTTCGTGCCGCTGGAACCGGGCTACCCGGCGCGCCTGCTGAAGGACATGCTCGCCGACGCGGGCGCCGAGGTGCTCCTCTCCGGCGACGGGCTGGCCGAGGAGCACGGGCTGACGGCACGCCACGTCGTGCCGCTCGACTGGTCCCTTGTGGACGGCTGTCCGGACACCCCGCCGGTCACGGAGGTCACGCCGGAGGACCTCGCGTACGTGATCTACACGTCCGGTTCGACCGGCAAGCCCAAGGGCGTCATGGTGGAGCACCGCAACGTGCACCACCTGGCCCGCGTGTGGGACCACCGGTACGGCCTGACCGGGACGCGGCCGAGCTGCCTGTCCGTCTCCGGGTTCGGCGTGGACCTGTTCTTCTCCGACTTCGTGTGGTCGACGCTGTTCGGCGGCACGATGGAGATCTGCCCGGCGGACCTGGTGACCGATCCGCCCGCACTGGTGGACCTGCTCGCCGAGACGCGCGCCGAGCTGTTCGTGACGGTACCGGTGCTGGCCACGGCGATCGCGCGCGAGCTGGCGCGCCGCGGCACGCGTGCCGACTCGTTGCGCGTGCTGGCGGTCGGTTCCGAGGCGTGGCACGCCGGTGAGTGCGCCGAGCTGCTCGAGCGGGTCGGTCCGGACACGATCGTCGTCAACGCCTACGGCGCTACCGAGAACACGGTGGACGCGACGCTGCACGAGGTCTCGCGCGAACCGATCGGCGCCGGACCGTACGTGCCGATCGGCAGGCCGCTGGCGAACACCGGCATCTACCTGCTCGACCCGCACGGACGCCCGGTTCCCGTTGGCGTGACCGGAGAACTGCACATCGGCAGCGCCGGTGTCGGACGCGGTTACCTCAACCGGCCGGAGCAGTCCGAGCGCGCCTTCCTGCCTGACCCGTTCCGGACCGACCCGTACTGGCCGGACTGCCGGATGTACCGCACGGGCGATGCCGCGCGGTGGCTGCCCAACGGCGTGCTGGAGTTCCTCGCGCGCACCGACGACCAGGTGAAGATCCGCGGTCACCGGGTGGAGCTCGGTGACGTCGAACAGGCGTTGACCGGCCACGCCCAGGTGCTGAGCGCGGCCGCGGCGACGCGTGCCGACGGCGGCACCGTCCGGTTGCACGCCTACGTGGTGCCCGCGGGCGAGATCGATCTGCCCGACCTGCGCAGGCACCTCGTCCAGGTGCTGCCCGCGCACGCCGTGCCGTCGACCATCACCGTGCTGGACGAGCTGCCGCTGACCCAGAGCGGCAAGACGGATCGGCGGGCACTGCCCGCGCCCGAGCTGGAGGACGTGACCGGAACCCCTTACCTGGCACCGGGAACACCTGCCGAGGAGACCCTGGCGGGTATCTGGGCCGACGTGCTCGGCGTGCCCGCGACCAGCGTCGGCACGGGACACAACTTCTTCGAGCTGGGCGGCGACTCGATCCTCGGCATCCAGCTGGTGTACCGCGCCCGCGAAGCCGGTCTGCAGATCTCTTCGCGGGAGTTGTTCCTGCACCAGACACTCGGCGAGCTGGCCGCGGTCGCCCAGCCGGCCGGGACGCGCGGACCGGGGGACGAACCCGTGGTGGGCGAGGTGCCGCTGACGCCCGTGCAGCACGAGTTCCTCACCACGAACCAGGTCGCACCGCACCACTTCACCCAGTCGTTCCTCGCGGAACTGGCGGCGGACGTGGACGAGCAGGCCCTGCGCAGGGCACTCGACGCGGTGACAGCGCACCACGACGCGTTGCGCGCCCGGTTCGTCTGCGAAGACGGCCGGTGGCGGCAGTTCTACGCGCCGCCCGCGCAGGTGGACGTGCTCGCCCGGCAGGACCTGAGCGCGATCGGTGACCAGGACCTGCGCGCCGAGCTGGACAAGCGGGCGGCGGAGGTGGACGCGGGCTTCGACCTCGCGACCGGTCCTCTGCTGCGCGCGCTGCTGTTCGATCTCGGCACGCACCGGCGGCCGATGCTGTTCGTCACCGCTCATCACCTCGTGGTGGACACGGTGTCGTGGCGCATCCTGGTCGACGACATCGAGTCCGCGTACCGGCAGGCGCTCGGGGGCGAGATCCGGTTGGGCGCCAGGACTTCGCCCGCTGGTGACTGGGTGCGCGCGCTCACCGGCCACGTCGCGGACGGAGGCTTCGCGGAGGACGTGGCGCACTGGGAGGCACTGCCACCCGCCGTGCCGCTGCCCGCCGACGGGCCGGGACCGGACGTGGAGGCGTCGACCAGGACGGTGTCGTTCTCCTTGACCGAACGGGAGACCCGCGCCCTGCTGACGCTGGCGCCGGGAGCGTTCCGCACTCGGGTCAACGACGTGCTGCTGTCCGGCCTGGCGTGGGCGCTGACGAGGTGGACCGGCGAGCAAAGCGTCGTCGTCGACCTCGAAGGCCACGGCAGGGAAGAGCTGTTCGACGACGTCGACCTCTCCAGGACGGTCGGCTGGTTCACCGCGATCTACCCGGTGGCGCTGCACGTGCCCGCGGGCGAACCGGACTGGCCGGCACTGGTGAAGAACGTCCGGCGGCAGCTGCGGGCGGTGCCAGGCAACGGCATCTCCTACGGCGCGTTGCGGTACCTGGGCGCACCGGGCGCGCTCGCGGACCGCGCGAACGCCGGGGTGCTGTTCAACTACCACGGCCAGGCCGGTGCGGGCGGCGCGGAAAGCCCGCTGTACCAGAGCTTCCACGACCCGGTGGGCGCACCTCGGCACCCGGCCGAGCGCAGGAGCCACGCGCTGGAGGTCGTCGGCGCGGTGAGCGACGGTGTGCTGGCGTTCGACTGGCACCACTCGGCGGACGTGCACGACGAGAAGACGGTCAGGCAGGTCGCGGACGAGCACCTCGCCGCACTCCGCGCGATCGCGCACCACCTCGATCCGGAGGGGACGGCATGAACCCCTCCGAGTTGCTGGAACGCTTGGCGCGCAAGCACGACGTGCCCGGCGCCCAGCTCGTGATCCGGCGTGGCGGCGAGGTCTTCGAGGCGTGCCACGGCGTTACGGCGGAGTCGGCGTTCCCGTTGGGATCACTGACGAAACCGTTCACCGCGGCGCTCGTGCTGACGCTCGCCGAGGACGGTGACCTCGGTCTGGACGAGGTGCTGCCGCGGCTGCCGGTGACACCGCGCCAGTTGCTCACCCACACCGCGGGTCTCGCGGCGAACGTCGAGCAGCAGGAGAGGGTCTCGCGGAAACGCTGGGTCGCCCGCCACTGCCGGCCGGAGGACCTCGTGCACCGGCCCGGCGAGGTGTTCTCCTACTCGAACGCGGGTTACGTCCTCGCCGGGCACCTCGTCGAGGACGTCACCGGCGTGAACTGGTGGGACGCGGTCGAGTCGATCCTGTTGTGGCCGCTGGGAATCACGCCGTCGTTCGTGGCAGGGCCGCCGACCGGACGCCGGCCGGTGCCGGGGCACAGCGGCTCGCGGGTCATCACGGACCAGGCGTTGCCCGAGCTCGAGGCACCGGCGGGCGCGCTGGCGCTGAGCGCGGCCGACCTGGCGGCGTTCGCGCTGAAACACGACGCCGCGATGCGCCAAGACCACCTGGCCGGGCACCCGGCGGGCCCGTACGGCCTCGCCGACGGCTGGGGTCCCGGCTGGGCGGTGTACCGGGAAGCGGGCCGCACCTGGTTCGGCCACGACGGCACCGGCGACGGCACCTCGTGCCACCTGCGGTTCGAACCGGACTCCGCGACGGTGGTCGCGCTGACCACGAACGCGGCCACCGGCTCGGCGCTGTGGCCGGATCTCGTCGACGAACTGCGGGCGGACGGCATCGCGGTGGCCGACCACCGGCCGGCGCCGGACGGACCCGAAGCGACTGAGGCACAAGCGGAAGAGCTGACCGGCCGGTACGCCAACGGCGACGCGCTGGTCGACGTCGCGCACCGCGGCGGCGGACGGCTGGACCTCTCGATCGACGGCGGGCCGGGCGTCACCGTGACCTGCCGGGCCGACCTGACCTTCACCGTGCCCGGCAGTCCGGTCACACCGGGACGGTTCCTGCCCGGTCGTCTGCTCCAACTCGGTGGCCGGACCGCCCGGCCGCTACCAGCACAAGGCAGGAGAACGTCACAGTGACGCCGACCGAGGCGGGAAGCGCGGTGCGGCCGTCCGTCCCGTTGTCCCGCAACCGCGACTACAACGTCCTGTGGATCAGCAGGCTCGTCTCCGAACTGGGCAGCGAGCTCGCGCTGATCGGCTTCCCCCTGCTGATCCTCGCCACGACGCGGTCGGCGGTGGAGATCGGCCTGGTCGCCACCACCATGGCGGTGGCGCTGCTGCTGGGATCGGTGCCCGCCGGCTATCTCGCGGACCGCTTCGACCGCAAGGTCGTGATGGTGGTGTGCGAGGCCCTGCGGGCGGTGGCGATGGCCAGCGTCGCGGTCGCGCTGTACTTCGACGCCTACTCGCTGCCGCACATCCTCGTGGTCGCGGCGATCGACGGACTGCTCGTCTCGGTGTTCGGTCCCGCGGAGGACGCCGCCCTGCCGAGCGTCGTCGCGCCGGAGCAGCTCTCGCAGGCGGTGGCACGCAACACCGCCCGCCCGTACCTCGCGAGCCTCGCAGGCCCGCTGGCGAGCGGCGTGCTGTTCACCGTGGACCACATGCTGCCGTTCGCGCTGAACGCGGCGATGCTCATCCTGTCCTGCATCGCGTTGCTGACGCTCCGCCTGCCGAAGGGCGCGTCCCCGGCGGCGGAGGACGAGCAGGAAACCGGAGAACCGGTCGGGCTGCGCTGGGTGTGGCAGCACCGTCCTATCAGGACGACCCTGATCTGGGTCGCGCTCGTCCAGCTCGTGTTCAGCGCGCTGGTCGTCATCATCCTGGCCGTGTCCGGCGAGGACCAGGTCGGTCCCGGCGAGATCGGCGTGATGATGGCCTGCTTCGGCGCGGGCGGCCTGATCGGCGCCGCGCTCGCCGCCAGGCTGCACGACGCGCTGCCCGCGTCGGTGATCATCATCGGCTTCTCCTGGCTCGCGGCCGTGCTGATCTTCGTCATGGCCTTCACGCCCGGCGGCGTGCTGCTGGGTGTCGTGCTCGGCGTGGTCGCGATGTTCATGCCCGTCACCGTCACGACGGTGATGACCTACCAGATGTCCGTCACGGCCGACGAGCTGCGCGGGCGGCTCAGCGGTCTCGTCGGTCTCTTCACCGGCGCCGCCGGCGCGCTCGGCCCGGTCGCGGGCGGTGCGCTCGCCTCCGGCGACGGCACGACCGGCCTGATGGCGTGCGCGGCCGCGGCCGCGGTGATCGCCGTCGGCGCCACCCTCAGCCCCACCCTCCGCCGTTTCCCGGCGCCCGGCAGGCAAGCGGCTTGACCTGTCTCCACCACCTGTTAAGGAGCTCGTGAGCACATGCAGGACACTCGGTCGACCGTGGTCAGCGACGACGCGCTGGGCAACCTCACCCAGTTCGAATTCCTGGCCCTCAACAGTTCTCTGAACCTCGCGGACGGTCACGCCCGCCAGGACCTCACCCTCGGCCAGTCGCGGGTGGTCGAGGACCTGCCGCAGCTGTGGGCGCAGGCCGTGAAGCAGCCCGTCGACGAGATCGAACGCGAGGCCATCGGCACCTACTTCGAACTCCTCGGCCAGCACTCCTACCCGGCGGCGGAGGGACGCGTCCTCAGCTGCTACTCGTCGTCCGTCGCGATGGAGATCTTCGCACGGTCGCTCGCGACCGTGGCCGAGCGGATCGCGTTGGTGCACCCCACGTTCGACAACATCCCGGACATCCTGCGCGGTGTCGGGCTGGAGCTCGTCGCCGTCGAGGAGGAGCAGCTGCACGGCGGCGACCTCGACGCGGCACTGCTCGACTCGGTGGGATGCCTGTTCGTCACCACGCCGAACAACCCCACCGGCAAGGTCGTCTCCCGTGAGCGGCTGGCGCGGCTCGCCGAGCAGTGCGCCCGGCACGACGTCGTGCTGACGCTCGACACGTCGTTCCGCGGGTTCGACCCGGCCGCGCACTACGACCACTACGAGGTGCTGCGCGACAGCGGGTGCCGCTGGGTGGTCATCGAGGACACCGGCAAGCTGTGGCCGACGCTGGAGCTGAAGGTCGGCTGGCTGGTGTCGTCCGAGCACAACGGCCTGCCGCTGGGCAAGGTCTACTCCGACATCCTGCTCGGCGTCTCACCGCTCGTGCTGCTGATGATCAAGCGCCTCGCCGAGGACGCGGCCGACGGCGGTCTCGCCGACCTGCACCGGTTCATCGCGACCAACCGCGCGATCGTGCGCGACGGGCTCGCGGGGGTGCCGGAGGTGACCTTCCCCGATCCGCTCAGCCGTGCGAGCGTCGAGCGCGTGCACCTCGGTTCCCGCTCGGGTCTCGCCGTGTGGCAGGAACTGCGGCAGCACAACCTGTTCGCGCTGCCGTGCGGGCCGTTCCACTGGGCCCGGCCGGAGGAGGGCGGGAACTGCCTGCGCATCGCCCTGTCCAGGTCGCCGGAGGCGGTGGAGGCCGCCACCCGGTTGCTGCGATCGGTGCTGGTGGCCTCGTGACGGAGTTCCCCCCTGGCTGGCGCCTCGGGGTCGTACAGGAGGTGGCACCGCCCGGCGTGGCCGACCTCGGGCCGGGTTATCCCGGTCCGGACCTGCACCCCGTCGGGCTGGTGCGGTACGCGTACGCGAGGGCGCTGGACGAGTTCGGGTCCGCCGCCCTCGCCTACGGGGACAACGCGGGAGCGCTCCCGTTGCGCGAGGTGCTCGCGCGGCGGGCGCGTCTCGCGGACCCCGGCGGCGTGGTGGTGACGGCTGGTACCTCGCAGGCGTTGCACCTGCTCGGCACCACGCTGGCGGCACCGGGACAGACCGTGGTGACGGACCGGCTCGGCTACGACTACGGGCGGGCCATCCTCACCAGCTGCGGCCTGCGGCTCGCGCACGTGCCCGCGGACGCCGACGGGATGGACCCCGGCGCGCTGGACGACGCGCTGGCCGCGTCGGACACGGCTTTCGTCTACCTCAACCCGACCTTCCACAACCCGACCGGGCAGGTGGTGCCCGAGCGCAGGCGCCGGGAGCTGCTGGAGGTGACGGTCCGGCGCGGCGTTCTCGTCGTCGAGGACGACGCGTACGCCGAACTGGGCCTCACTTCAGCCGCGACCCCGCCGGCACTGGCCGAGCTGGATCCCGATGGCGTGATCCGGCTGGGCACCTTCTCCAAGACGATCGGTCCCGGCCTGCGGCTGGGCTGGCTGACCGCCGCACCGGCCGTGGCGTCCCGGCTGCTGCGGCACGGCCTGTTCCACAGCGGCGGCTCGCTGAACCACCTGGCGTCGCTGGCGGTGGCGGTGATGATCACCAGCGGCGAGTACGACCAGCACCTGGACTGGTTGCGCGGCAGGCTGCGCAGCCGCCGCGACGCACTGCTCGGGGCGCTCGGCGACCTGGACGTCACGACTCCGGACGGCGGCTTCTTCCTCTGGCTGCGCTTCGGCGCGGGACAGTCGGAGGACGACCTCATGGCCGCCGCGGCCGCGGCCGGGGTGCGGGTCGCCGCCGGCTCACGGTTCGGTGCGGCGCGCTCGCCCCGCATCCGGCTCTCCTACAGCCTCAACCGTCCCGCAGAACTCGCGTCCGCGGGTCGTGCGCTCCGCACGGCCTGGGCGCGGTCCGGGGCACTACCGGAACGGATCTCCTCATGACCGCGACGAGCCTGCCCACGCCCGTCGGCTACAGCCTGCCGCTGTCGCCGAGCGGCACGTCCGCGATGATCACGCCGCCACCGTGGCACTTCGCCGGTGACGTGATCATGGTCGACTACCGGGTGGATCCGGACGCCGCCGCCCGGTTCCTGCCGCCGGGACTCGACCTCGGACCCGATCCGGGCGCGGCCGCCGCCGTGTTCGCCGAGTGGCAGTGGTGCTCGGAGTCCGGCGCCGAGCTCGCGGATCCGGCGACCTGCCAGTTCACCGAGTTCCTGCTGCTGATCGGCTGCAGCCACGAGGGCAGGCCGATGGCCCGCTGCCCGTACGCGTGGGTCGACCAGCCGGTGCCGCTGGTGCGCGGCTGGATCCAGGGCATGCCGAAGCAGTTCGGCGCGATCCACCAGACGCGGCCGAAGCCGGTCGGCGTCGCCGGGCAGCGGCCCGCGCCGGGAGAGCGCTTCCACGGCTCGCTCTCCGTGTCCGGCAGGCGGGTGGCGGAGGCGAGCGTCAAGCTGACCGGACTCGCGGACGAACCTCCCGTGCTGCACACCGTGCCGTTGGTGCACACGAGGTACTTCCCTGCGTGGACGCCCGAGGACGAGCCGGTGAGCGAGCTCGTCACCTCGGAGGTCACCGGGGTCGAGTTCACGCCGGTGTGGCGGGGTGTGGCCGATCTGCGCCTGTTCGACGTGCTGGACGGGGACTTCGCCGCGCTGGCACCGGTCGAGATCGGCGCGGGGTACGTGTTCTCCTACGCCGAGACGCTCCAGGGTGGCCGCCTGCTCGGCTCCTAGCCCGATCCGGGAAGATGGCCTGGCGCCGGGACACGGGGAGGTGGCGCGGGGGTGAGTGCGGTCTGGGGCGGGGTGCGTCGCACCGTGCCCACCATGGTGCTCATGGCGCCGTCCTCGGTCGTGACGGCGTTGTTCCCCCTCGCCCTGCTCGTCGCCGCGCTGGCGATCGTCGCGGGCGGCGTGGGCCTGGTCTTCCTGCCGATGGTGCTGGTGGTGCTGCGGCTGTGGACCGACACGCACCGCGTCCTGGCGGGCCATCTGCTCGGCAGGCCGGTGCGCCGGCGGTTCCAGCCGTTGCGCGGCGGGGTCTTCAGCTGGTGGCGCGGCGTGTTCGGGGACCCGACGACGTGGCGCGACCTCGCCTGGCTGCCGGTGCAGGTCGTGATCGGGCTGCCGCTCGGCCTGCTGACGGCGTTGCTGCTGGGACTGCTGCTGGCCTCGCTGGGCGGCACGTTGTTCTGGTGGGCGCTGCCCGACTCGGATCCCGTGCAGCTGCTGCCGGGGGTGACGATCGCGGACTGGGGCACGGCGGTGCTCAGCGGCGTCCCGGTGCTGATGGTCTCGGGGGTCCTGCTGATCTTCGTGGTGCCGGGCCTCGCCCGGTGGTGGGCCGCGCTGACGCTGGCGGTGCTGGACCGCTCGGACGCCGAGCAGCTCGAGGAACGCGTCGAGGTGCTCACCGAGTCGCGC
The DNA here is from genome assembly GCF_003269295.1 of Lentzea atacamensis. Lineage (GTDB taxonomy): Bacteria > Actinomycetota > Actinomycetes > Mycobacteriales > Pseudonocardiaceae > Lentzea > Lentzea atacamensis. The sequence goes on from NZ_QLTT01000004.1 coordinate 357,968, forward strand.
GCCGGGGCACTCGCCGCGCACGGCGCCGAACTGCGCCGCATCGAACGCGACCTGCACGACGGGATCCAGGCCCGGCTGGTGTCGATCGCGCTGCGGCTGGGCATCGTGCGGCAGACGATGACCACCGAGCCCGACGTGGCGAGCACGTTGCTGGCGGAGGCGAGCGAGGGCGTCGAGGCGGCGATGACGGAGCTGCGCACCATCGTGCGCGCGATCTACCCGCCGATCCTCGCCGACCGCGGCCTCGCCGGCGCGGTGCGGTCGCTCGTGGCCGACTGCCCCGTGCCCGCCCACCTCGACCTGGACGAGACCGGTGAGCTGCCGGCCGCCGTGGAGACGGCGGCCTACTTCGCGCTGGCGGAGGCACTCACCAACGTGGCCAAGCACAGCGGCGCGAAGTCCGTCGACGTGCGGGTGCGCACAGCGGGGGAATGGCTGGTCGTCGAGGTGACCGACGACGGCAGGGGTGGTATCGACGAGGCGGGAGGCAGCGGCGTGGTCGGCATCCGGCGCCGGGTCGCCGCGCTGGACGGAGTGGTGAAGGTGGAGAGCCCGGCGGGCGGACCGAGCAGGATCGTGGTGGAGCTGCCGTGCGGGCGGTGATCGCGGAGGACAACGTCCTGCTGGCGGAAGGACTCGCGCTGCTGTTGTCCAGGGCGGGGTTCGAGGTCGTGGCCAGAGTCGTCGACGGCGACAGCTTCGTGGAGGCCGCGGTCGAGCACCGCCCCGAGGTGTCGATCGTGGACGTGCGGATGCCGCCGACGTTCCGCGACGAAGGCATCCGGGCCGCACTGGAGGCCCGGCGCCGCGTGCCCGGCCTGCCGGTGCTGGTGCTCTCCCAGTACGTGGAGACCAGCTACGCCACCGAGTTGATGGCCGGAGCGCCCGGCGGTGTCGGCTATCTGCTCAAGGACCGCGTGTCACGGGTCGAGGAGTTCGTCGACGCGCTCGTCCGGGTCGCGGGCGGCGGCACGGTGATGGATCAGGAAGTGGTGCGGCAGCTGCTGACCCGCCGCACCAGCGATCCGATCGACAACCTGTCCCCGCGCGAGCGCGAGGTGCTGGCGCTGATGGCGCAGGGCCAGGACAACACGACCATCAGGAACCACCTGCACATCACCGAGTCGTCGGTGCAGAAGCACATCGGCGCGATCTTCACCAAGCTCGGCCTGCAGCCGGCGGACAGCGGCAACCGGCGGGTGCTCGCGGTGCTCGCGTATCTCAACAGCGAGCGCGCCTGACCTGCTTTGACCCGATCGGGGGTGTGGCCAGCTACACCCCCAAGATCGCAGCGAACTGCGATGTGGCGGGACCGCCGGCCGAGTTGACTTGGGTACATGTTCGGCACAAGGGGACAAACGACCGCACCGGTGGGCAGGTCGATCGGCGACGCCGTCACGCTGGTGGACGTCACGATGAACTACGGCACGAAGTACGCGGTGGTGCACGCCGTCCGTCAAGTGGCGCTCGGCTTCGGCCGCGGCTCGATGACAGCGGTGATGGGCCCGTCCGGTTCCGGCAAGACCACGTTGCTGCACTGCGCGGCAGGGTTGATCAGGCCGAGCGCCGGGCAGGTGTTCATCGGCGAGACGGACATCAGCAGGCTCGACGAGGACTCGCTCGCACGGTTGCGCCGCAGCCGCATCAGCATGGTGTTCCAGGCCTACAACCTGCTGCCCGCGCTGACCGCCGAGCAGAACGTCATGCTGCCGCTGCGACTCGCCGGGCACAGGCCGGCCTCGGCCCAGGTGATCGACGCGCTGCGCCAGGTCGGGCTCGCCGACCGTGCCAAGCACCGCCCTGGACAGCTCTCCGGCGGTCAGCAGCAGCGCGTCGCGATCGCCCGCGCGCTGATCACCAACCCGGAGGTGCTCTTCGCCGACGAGCCGACGGGTGCGCTGGACGTCCACAACGGACGTGAAGTGCTGAGTGCGTTGCGGCACCTCGTCGATGTACGTGGACAGACGGTGGTGATGGCGACCCACGACCCGATGGCTGCCGCGTGCGCGGACCGGGTCGTGTTCCTCAGCGACGGAGTCGTGGTCGCCGAGCAGCGGCAGCCCACGCCCGAGACGGTCGCGGCCAAGCTCGCCGCGCTGGGGGGCTGAGGTGTTCTGGATCTCCGCACTGTCGGTGCGAACACGCTGGAGGCTGTTCACCGGCCTGATCGTCGTGGTCGTGCTCGGCGTGACGATGCTGGCGGCCACCGGCCAGATGCTGCTCGCCACCAGGGACGCCTCTCTCGTGCGCGACCAGATCGGTGCGGGCCGCTTCGAAGCCGCGTCGGTCGTCGTGCGTGCCCAGCAACGCGCGCACATCCCGACTGACGACGGTGACACGACGTTCGACTACGCGCCGCTTCTGCTGGAGGCGCGCCGGATTCCCGTCAACCTGACGACCAAAGTGGACGCTGTACCCGGGGTCAGGGCCGTCCATCCGGACCGCACGTTCTCGGCGACCCTCGTCGGAGGAGAGGACGGCACGCGGGCAGGGCACGGGTGGTCGAGCGCCGCGCTCGCGCCGTACCGGCTGACCGCGGGCACCGAACCCCGCTCGCGGGACGAGGTCGTGCTGGACGAGGACACGGCGAAGCGTCACAACCTCGAACCCGGCGACCGCACCGATGTCATCACGCTCGGCGGTGTCCGCGCGGTGAAGGTCGCCGGCGTCGCGAAGGGACCGGGCGGCGACGGGCGGTTCGCCGTCGCCGCGGTGTTCTTCACCGACCAGGCGGCGGCCGAACTGACCGGCGCGAGCGACCAGGTCGACGCGATCGGGGTGTTCGGCGAGGACGGCACGACACCGGAGGCACTGGCCGAGCAGCTGCGCCAGGCGCTCGGCGACCCCTCGCTGGTGGTCGTGACGGGCGCGGACAAGCTCGACCCCGCGACGGTCAGCGACTACACCAGCGCCGTCACCGACGCGGGTTCGTTCCTCGCGATCACCGCGCTCATCTCGGCGTTCGTGTCGATCTTCGTCGTCGCCAGCACGTTCGCCTTCGTGGTGGCACAACGCAGGCGGGAGCTCGCGCTGCTGCGCACCGTCGGCGCCACGCCGAAGCAGGTGCAGCGGATGATGATCGGCGAGGCCGCCATCGTCGGAGCGCTGGCCTCGGCGGCCGGCTGCGTCCTCGGTGCCATTGGCGGGCAGGTGCTCGCGGGGCTGACCGTGAGCTTCGGCATCGCACCGCCGGGCTTCAGCGCACCCGTGTCACCACTGGCGCTCACCGTGGCTTTCCTCGTGGGCGTGGGCGTTTCGGTGCTCGGCGTGTTCGCCGCGTCCCGCCAGGCGGGCAGGGTCGCGGCGGTGGAGGCGTTGCGGCAGGCCGATGTCGAGCAGGGCGTGATGACCCGCGGCCGCTGGCTGATCGGCATCGGCTTCTTCGGCCTCGCACTGCTGATGATCCTGCTGATGGCACGTGTCGGCGGCGAGGCCTCGGTCGTGTTCGCGATCGTCCTGACCGAGGTGCTGGTCGTCGCACTGGCCGCACTGGCACCGCTGTTCGTGCCACCGCTGGTGTGGCTGCTGTCCCGGCCGCTGACGGCCTGGACGGACGTGACCGGCCTGCTCGCCGGCGCCAACAGCCGGGTGGCGCCACGCCGCGTCGCCGCGCTGGCGGCACCGATCCTCATCACCGTGGCGATCGGCTCGTCGATGCTGGGCGTGATCGCGACGACCAGCGCGACAGCGGCGGCCGACGCGCGAGCGCACCTGTCCGCGCCGTTCGTCGTGACGGCACAAAGCGGAGCGGGCCTGCCGCAGGACACCATCGACAAGATGAAGTCCGTGCCGGGCGTCGTGGACGTGGCCGGCGTGGTGAAGACGAGCGGCTGGGCACCGAACCTGGGTGAACCGGACCAGGTGACCATGGGCGTCGCCGACCCGAGGACTCTCGGCGCGGTGTTCAGGGTGGCACCGGCATCGGGTTCGCTGGACCGGTTCGCCGGCGCGTCCGTGGTGGTGACCCGCGAGGCGTCGAACCTGCTGGGCTGGACGGCGGGCCAGCAGGTGACGGTGTACCTGGGCGACGGCACCCCGGCCCCTGTGACCGTGGCCGCCGTGCTGAGCGCCGACGCCGGCCTCCCGGACATCCTGCTGTCACCGGAGATCGCGCGCGGCCACGTGCACGACCCGCTGACCAGCGAGGCCTACGTGTTGCTGGCGCCGGGCGCCGACACCGGCGACGTGCGCAAGGCCCTCGCCGCCCTGCCTGCCGTGGAGGTGTCGACCGCGGAGGACTGGCTGACCACCCAGTCCCAGAACTCGCAGCAGGACAACCTGATCGCGATCGCCCTGCTGTTCGGCATGGCCATCCTCTACACGGGAATCTCCATCGCGAACACCCTGGCGATGTCGATGGGTGAGCGCACGGAGGAGATCAGGCTGATGCGCCGCATCGGTGCGACGGGCCGTCAGATCACCGGCGTGATGCTGGGCGAGATCCTGGCGGTGGTGCTGGTGGGTGTGGTGCTGGGTCTGCTGGTGGCCGTCATCACCATCATCGGCGTGTGGCGCGGCCTCGCCTCAACGGGCGCCGAAGCCGTCATGGACCTTCCGCTGCTGCAACTCGGCGGCGTGGTGTCGACGTGTGTGGTGATCGCGCTGGTAGGAGGCATGGTGCCGACGATGCGCGCCCTCCGCGTGACGGCGGCGGCACGGCCCGCCGAGTGAGTCGTGGCGGTGTCCCGGTACGTGCCGGGACACCGCCATGGAACTCCACTGTGGACGATTGCTCCAGTTCGCCGATCATGCTGTGTCCGAGGTGCGTCAGTGGCCGGCCGCGGCCGAGAGCCGGCGGCGCATCCTGCCGAAGAGCTTGGCGTTGTTCATGGCGAGGACGCCGACGGCGTGGCCGTCGCGGCGGAACTCGGCGACGAACTTCCGGTCGTCGGGAGAGCCGTCGATCATGGCGATCTCGTCCGCGCCGCTGGTCTCACCCGCGAGCTGCAGTCGAACGCCGTACTGGTCGGACCACACGTAACCGGACGGCCGGAACGTGTCGAGGGTGGTGCCCGCCAGGAGGTTGCGCACGGCCACGACCGGTTGCTCCGAGGCGTTCGTCCAGTGCTCGTGGCGGACCTGGCGGCCCTCGGGTGTGCGGTACCTGGCGACGTCGCCGACGGCGACCACCGAGGGGATCGGCGTGACGCAGCCGGTGTCGCACAGCACCCCGTTGTCGAGCGGGAGCCCGGATCCGTGCAGCCAGCCGGTCGCGGGCTCCATGCCGACACCCGCCACCACGACGTCGGCGGGCAGGTGCGAGCCGTCCTGGAGGGTCACGCCGTTCACCCGCGTGCCGTCGGCGGTGAAGCCGGCGACACCGACGCCGAGGCGCAGGTCGACGCCGTGGTCCGCGTGCAGGTCGGCGCAGATCCGGCCCAGCGACGCGCCGAGGGCGCGTTCCATCGGTACCGGGGCGGCCTCGGCCACCGTCACGTCGAGGCCCAGTTCGCGGCAGGTGGAGGCGACTTCGGCGCCGATCCAGCCCGCGCCGACGACCACGACGCGGGCGCCGGGGCGCAGGTCCGCGCGCAGGGCGACGGCGTCGTCGAGGGTCCGCAGCGTGTGCACGCCGCCGAGCGCAGAGGTACCGGGCAGCGTGCGGGCGCGGCCGCCGGTGGCGATCACGAGGCCGTCTGTCCGCACGATCTCGCCAGTGGAGAGGTGGATCTCGCCCGCGTGCGGGTCGACCCGTTCGGCGCGGACCCCGAGGCGCCACTCGGCTGCCCATTCGTCGACGTCGCTCTGCTCGGCGAGTGCGAGCTCCTCGGCGGGCAGGGTGCCCGCGAGGAACGCCTTGGACAGAGGTGGCCGGTCGTAGGGCGCGTGGACCTCTTCGCCGATGACGACCACGCGCCCGTCGAAGCCCTGCTTGCGGAGCTCCTCCACGGAACGCAGGCCCGCCAGCGAGGCTCCGGCCACCACGACCGTTCTCATGCGACGGCCTCGCGACTCCGCGTGTCGACGTAGATCACGCCGTCCTGCACGACGACCGGATACGTGCGCACCGGCTTCTTGGCCGGCAGGCAGGTCGGGACACCGGTGCGGAGGTCGAAGCTCGCGGCGTGCAGCGGGCACTCGACGAAGCAGCCCTCCAGCCAGCCCTCGGAGAGGGAGGCGTCCTGGTGGCTGCACGTGTCGTCGATGGCGTAGAACTCGCCGTCCGCGTTGAAGACGGCGATCGCCACGTCTCCCGAAACGCGAACGGACTCGCCGGCGGGCAGGTCGTCCACGGCGCAAGCGGTGATCATCTCAAGCCCTCCGTTGCGTATTACGGAACACGGTGTGCGATACGCAACAGCAGGATGGCTCAGGATCAGGAGGACCGTCAAGGAGCAAGGGTGTTGCGCCAGTCGGTTACCGTCGCGTGATGCGCAACAACGGGGAGGAGCGCGACGCCGCGCTCGTGCAGTCGGTCGACCGGGCGGTCGCCATCCTCGAGCTGCTGGCACGCAACGGCGAGGCGGGGATCACCGAGATCGCCGCCGAGCTCGGGGTGCACAAGTCCTCGGCGTCGAGACTGGTCTACACCCTGCGGGCCCGTGAACTGGTGGAGCAGAACGGCGAACGCGGCCCGTTCCGGATCGGCCTCGGCATGCTCGAGTTCGCCGGAGCGGTGACCGGCCAGCTCGACTGCGTGCGGCTCGGCGGCCCGGTCTGCTCCACGCTCGCGGAACGGCTGGGGGAGACCGTCAACATCGCGGTGCTCGACGGGAACCGCGCGGTCAACGTGAGTCAGGCGCGTGGAAGCTCCGCGGTGGCGGCGCAGAACTGGGTCGGCCGGCGCACTCCCCTGCACGCCACGTCGAGTGGCAAGGTCCTGCTGGCCGGGGAGTCGCCGGAGAGCCAGGAGCGCCTGCTCGCCGGCGACCTGGAGCCCTGCGCCCCGCGCACGATCACGGATCCCGTGCGGTTGCGCGCCGTGCTGCGGCGCACGGCGGAGGACGGGTACGCGACGTGCATCGAGGAGCTGGAGCCAGGCCTGCACGCGGTCGCGGTTCCCGTGTTCGGTGCGCACGGCGACGTCGTCGCGGCCATCAGCGCCGCCGGGCCCGCGTACCGGCTGTCGCAGAAGCGCATTCCCGAGATCGTCGACGAGCTGCGGACGGCGTCGCGCGACCTCTCCGTCCGGATGGGGCACCCCGTGTCCTGACAGCCCGCGCCGACCGGCGAGCCCCCGGCCCGAGCCGGGGGCTCGTTCGCGTTTCGGGCTTGTGACCACCCGGAACGTCGTCGTATCGGATGCGGCCGTCCGTGCGACGGGGGCTTGACAACCTCGCGCCCGAGTCTCACCGTGATGCGCGTCGCAGTTGCACAATGCGAACAAGGTTGCGCATTACGGAACAAGCTCGGAAGGGTTGGCCCGTTGTCACTCTCCGTCTCCACCTCTGTTCTGGAACTGGACCTCGACGAGCTCGATCCCGAGGTCGCCACCGAGATCCGCGCCGAGCTGCACCGCCAGCAGTCGACGCTGGAGATGATCGCTTCCGAGAACTTCGCGCCCGTGGGTGTGCTGCAGGCGCAGGGTTCGGTGCTGACGAACAAGTACGCCGAGGGCTACCCGGGGCGCCGGTACTACGGCGGGTGCGAACACGTCGACGTGATCGAGGCGCTGGCGATCGAGCGGGTGAAGGCTCTCTTCGGTGCCGAGCACGCGAACGTGCAGCCGCACTCGGGTGCGCAGGCCAACGCCGCGGCGATGGCGGCGGTGCTCCAGCCGGGTGACACGATCATGGGGCTGGACCTGGCGCACGGCGGCCACCTGACCCACGGGATGCGGATCAACTTCTCCGGCCGGCTCTACCACGTCGTGGCGTATCAGGTGGACCGCGAGTCCGGACGCGTGGACATGGCCGAGGTCGAGCGGCTGGCGCTGGAGACGAGGCCGAAGCTGATCATCGCCGGCTGGTCGGCGTACCCGCGGCAGCTGGACTTCGCCGAGTTCCGCCGGATCGCGGACCTGGTGGGCGCCAAGCTCATGGTGGACATGGCGCACTTCGCGGGTCTTGTCGCCGCGGGCCTGCACCCCAGCCCGGTGCCGTACGCCGACCTCGTCACGACCACCACGCACAAGACGCTCGGCGGTCCGCGCGGCGGAGTGGTGCTGTGCACGAAGGAGCTGGCCAAGAAGGTCGACTCCACGGTGTTCCCCGGTCAGCAGGGCGGGCCGCTGCAGCACGTCATCGCGGCCAAGGCGGTGGCGTTCAAGGTCGCGGCGACCGAGGAGTTCCGCGAGCGCCAACAGCGGGTTCTCGAAGGTGCGCGCATTCTCGCCGAACGCCTCTCCCGGCCCGACTGCGCCGCGGCCGGGGTGAAGGTGCTCTCCGGCGGCACCGACGTGCACCTGGTGCTCGTCGACCTCGTCGAGTCCGAACTGGACGGGCAGCAGGCCGAGGACCGGTTGCACCGCATCGGCATCACCGTCAACCGCAACGCGGTGCCGTTCGATCCGCGCCCGCCGATGGTCACCTCGGGACTGCGCATCGGTACCCCGGCACTCGCCACCCGCGGCTTCACCGCCGAGGACTTCACCGAGGTCGCGGACGTCATCGCCGCCGCGCTCCAGCCGTCGTACGACGAGACCGATCTCGCCGCGCGCGTCTCGTTGCTGGCGAAGAAGCACCCCCTCTACTCCCACCTTTGACGAGTCAGGAGAAGTACGTGGCACACGCAGTGAACGGTGTCGTGGCGGCGGGGCGCGGAGCCGAGGTCTCCGTCGAGACCATCCTCGTGCCGGACCCCGGACCCGGCGAGGCGCTGGTGAAGGTCCAGGCCTGCGGGGTCTGCCACACGGACCTGCACTACCGGGAGGGCGGGATCAACGACGAGTTCCCGTTCCTGCTCGGGCACGAGGCCGCGGGTGTCGTCGAGGCCGTGGGCGAGGGCGTGACCGGCCTGGAGCCGGGGGACTTCGTCATCCTCAACTGGCGCGCGGTGTGCGGCTCGTGCCGCTCCTGCCTGCGAGGGCGGCCGCAGTACTGCTTCAACACCCACAACGCCTCGCAGCCCATGACCCTCGCCGACGGCACCCCGTTGTCGCCGGCGCTCGGCATCGGCGCGTTCGCGGAGAAGACGCTCGTCCACAGCGGACAGTGCACGAAGGTGAACCCCGAGGCACCGGCCGAGGTCGCCGGTCTGCTCGGCTGCGGCGTGATGGCGGGCATCGGCGCCGCGATCAACACCGGTGGGGTCGGCCGGGGTGACAGCGTGGCGGTGCTCGGCTGCGGCGGTGTCGGGGACGCGGCCATCGCGGGTGCCCGGCTGGCGGGGGCGCGCACGATCATCGCCGTCGACCTGGACCACACCAAGCTCGAGTGGGCGCAGAGGTTCGGCGCCACCCACACCGTCGACGCCCGCAGCCAGGACGTCGTCGAGGCGATCCGCGAACTGACCGACGGGAACGGCGCCGACGTCGTGATCGACGCCGTCGGCCGGCCGGAGACGTTCCGGCAGGCCTTCTACGCGCGCGACCACGCCGGCACCGCCGTGCTGGTGGGCGTGCCGACCCCGGACATGACGTTCGAGCTGCCGCTGATCGACGTGTTCTCCCGCGGCGGCGCGGTGAAGTCCTCCTGGTACGGCGACTGCCTGCCCAGCCGCGACTTCCCGATGCTCATCGACCTCTACCTGCAGGGCCGGCTGGACCTCGGCGCGTTCGTCACGGAGACGATCGGCCTGGAGGACGTCGAGAAAGCGTTCGAGGACATGCACCACGGTCGCGTGCTGCGTTCGGTGGTGGTCCTGTGAGCGCACGGATCGAGCACGTGGTCACGTCCGGGACGTTCAGCCTCGACGGCGGAACCTGGGACGTCGACAACAACGTGTGGCTGGTCGGCGACGACTACGAGGTGCTCGTCATCGACCCAGCGCACGATGCGGAGGCCGTTCTCGCGGCTGTCGGCGGCCGTGTCGTGACGGCGTTGGTCTGCACGCACGGCCACGACGACCACATCAACTCTGTCGTCGAGGTGGCGGACAAGACCGGGGCGCCGATCCAGCTCCACTCCGAAGACCGTGCACTGTGGACGGTGGTGTATCCGGACCGCGAGCCGGACGTCTGGCTGGCGGACGGTGACAAGCTCGCTGTCGCCGGTACGACCCTCGAAGTGCTGAGCACACCCGGCCACACCTACGGCTCGATCTGCCTGTACGCGCCCGGACTCGGAGCGGTCTTCAGCGGCGACACCCTGTTCGAGGGCGGTCCGGGAGCCACCGGCCGCTCGTACTCGGACTTCCCGACGATCGTCACCTCGATCCGCGAACGGCTGCTCACCCTGCCGCCGGACACGGTCGTCCACACCGGACACGGACCCACCACGACCATCGGCGCCGAAGCGCCGCGGATCTGACGCCACCCCACCACAGACGGCAGGAGAACCTTCCATGGCAACGCAACCACGCGTTGTGCTCATCGGAGCAGGAATCGTCGGGTGCGCGCTGGCGGACGAGCTGACCGCGCGCGGGTGGACCGACATCACCGTCCTCGAACAGGGACCGCTGTTCGCGACCGGCGGATCGAGCTCGCACGCACCCGGCCTGGTCTTCCAGACCACCGGCTGCAGGACGATGACCTCGTTCGCCAAGTACACCGTGGAGAAGTACACCGCCCTGACGATGGACGGGAAGTGGTGCTTCCAGCAGCTCGGCGGACTCGAGGTCGCCACCACCCCAGAGCGGTGGACGGACCTCAAGCGCAGGCACGGCTGGGCGACGTCGTGGGGTGTCGAGAGCTTCCTGCGCGACCCCGGCGAGTGCGCGCGGCTGCACCCGTTGCTCGATCCGGACAAGATCCTCGGCGGCTTCCACATCCCGTCCGACGGCCTCGCCAAACCGCTGCGCGCGGCCGAGGCGCAGGCCAGACGCGCGATGGAGCGCGGTGCGAGGTTCCTGGCGCACCACAAGGTCACCGGCATCGAACGCGGCGGCCGGCGTGTGCGCGCCGTCGTCACCGAGCACGACACGTTCGCCGCCGACATCGTCGTGTCCTGCGTGGGCATGTGGGGACCGCGGATCGGGCGGATGGTCGACCTCGACATCCCGCTCGTCCCGATGGCCCACCAGTACGCGAAGACCACACCGCTCAAGGTGCTCCAGGGCGTCAACGACGACCTGTCCGAGATGAGCAAGCCGTTGCTGCGGCACCAGGACGCCGATCTCTACTTCCGCGAGCACGTCGACCGCGTCGGCATCGGCGCGTACGGCCACCGGCCGATGCCGATCTCGGCGGACGACATCCTCGACTTCGACGTGGCGCCTACCATGCCGTCCGAGATCGCGTTCACCCCTGAGGACTTCGAGACCTCCTGGGACGCCGCCGTCGACCTGCTGCCGGTCCTCGGCGACTCGAAGGTGGAGGAGGGCGTGAACGGCCTGTTCTCCTTCACCCCCGACGGGAACCCGCTGCTCGGTGAACACCCCGGCCTCGACGGCTTCTGGGTGGCCGAAGCCGTGTGGATCACGCATTCCGCCGGTGTGGCCAAGGCGATGGCCGAGTGGCTGGTGGACGGGCAGCCTGGCATCGACCTGCACGGCTGCGACCTCAACCGGTTCGAGGACGTGCAGCGCTCACCCGGTTACGTGCACGAGCGCAGCTGCCAGAGCTTCGTCGAGGTCTACGACATCCTGCACCCGTTGCAGCCGGCCGAACGGCCGCGTCCGTTGCGCACCAGCCCGTTCCACGAGCGCCAGCAGGAGCTCGGCGCGGTGTTCCTGGAGGCGTCCGGCTGGGAACGGCCGCACTGGTACGAGGCCAACGCGGACCTGCCGGAGGTCGCGGAGATCCCGGCGCGCAACGAGTGGGCGTCGCGGTTCTGGTCGCCGATCGCCGGAGCCGAGGCGCTGGTGGCCCGCAAGCGGGTCGCGATGTTCGACATGACCCCGTTGAAGCGCCTGGAGGTCAGCGGCCCCGAGGCGTTGACGTTCCTGCAGACGATGACCACCAACCAGCTCGACCGCAAACCGGGGTCGGTCGTCTACACGCTCCTGCTCGACGAGGACGGGGGAGTGCGCAGCGACCTCACGATCGCCCGGCTCGGCGAGAACCGGTTCCAGGTCGGCGCGAACGGCCCGCTCGACCTCGACTGGCTGCGCAGGCACCTGCCCCCGAACGGTGGCGTGCACATCGCCGACATCACCGCGGGCACCTGCTGCATCGGCCTGTGGGGGCCTGCCGCGCGCAAGCTCCTGCAACCGTTGACCCGGGAGGACTTCTCCCACGAGGCCATGGGGTACTTCAAGGCCAAGCAGGCCTTCATCGGCGAGGTTCCGGTCACCGCGATGCGCCTGTCGTACGTCGGTGAGCTCGGCTGGGAGCTCTACACCACGGCCGACATGGGCCGCCGCCTGTGGGACACGCTCTGGGAAGCGGGTCAGCAGCACGGCGTCATCGCCGCCGGGCGCAGCGCCTTCACGAGCATGCGGCTGGAGAAGGGCTACCGCTCGTGGGGTGCGGACGTCACCACCGAGCACGACCCGTTCGAGGCGGGACTCGGGTTCGCGGTCCGCATGAACAAGGGCTACTTCCACGGCCGCAAGGCGTTGGAGGGCCGTTCCGAGGACACGGTGTCGCGCAGGCTCACCTGTCTCACCATCGACGACGCCCACCAGGTCGTCATGGGCTCGGAGCCCGTGTTCGCGGGCGGGCGGCCGGTCGGGTACGTCACCAGCGCCGCGCGCGGCTACTCGATCGGCAAGAACATCGCCTACGCCTGGCTGCCCGCGAGCGTCGCGGTGCCGGGAACTCCGGTCGAGATCGAGTACTTCGGCGAGCGCGTCCAGGCGGTCGTGGCCGCCGAACCGCTCTTCGACCCCGAGATGAAGCGGATCCGCTCATGACCCACGACGCGATCGTGATCGGGCTCGGGCAGACCGGCGGGGCCGCCGCCCACCGGCTCGCCGCGCGGGGACTGCGAGTCCTCGGCCTGGACAGCAAGCCGCGAACCGACCTCCCCGACGCGGACGAGGCCCTGCGCGCGGGTGCCGACCTGCGCTTCGAGGAGACCGTGATCGACTGGCACGTCGAGCCCTCGGGAACGGGTGCCCGCGTCCTGACGCGGTCGAGCACCCACTCCGCTCCGCTGCTGGTCATCTGCGCCGGCACGGACGCGCGAACCCTGCTTCTCTGACTTCACGACGGAGTGACCATGACTGCGACCGAGCTCCCGTCCAGCCTGATCCCCACCCTGCCGGGGAACACCTACACCGACCCGGCGATCTTCGAGCTGGAGCAGGAGAAGATCTTCGAGCAGATGTGGTTCTGCGCGGTCCGCGGTGCCGACCTGCCGGACGCGGGCAACTTCAGAACCGTCCAGATCGGACGCGAGAGCGTGCTCGTCACCCGCTCGCGCGACGGCTCCCTGCGCGCGTTCCTCAACATCTGCCGGCACCGCGGCGCGCGGCTGTGCGTCGAGGAGACCGGCACGGTCAAGCGCAACTTCCAGTGCCCGTACCACGCCTGGACCTACGGGCTCGACGGCAAGCTGGTGGCGGCCCCGAACCTGACGTCGATGCCGGACATCGACCGCACGGAGTACGGCCTGAAGCCGGTCCACCTCCGCGAGTGGCTCGGTTATGCGTGGCTCTGCCTCGCCGCGGAGCCGCCGTCGTTCGAGCAGACCGTCCAGCAGGACGTCCGGGAGCGGCTCGGCAACCTCGACGCGATCGGCAACTACCAGGTGAGCGAGCTCGGCCTGGGGCGGCGGATCACCTACGACGTCAAGGCCAACTGGAAGCTCATCATCGAGAACTTCATGGAGTGCTACCACTGCGCGACGATCCACCCGGAGCTCACGGAGGTCCTGCCGGAGTTCGCGGACGGGTACGCGGCGCAGTACTACGTCGGGCACGGGGCGGTGTTCGGCGACGAGATCAAGGGCTTCACCATCGACGGCGGCGAGGGCTTCGACCGGCTCGACGGCGTGGACTCCGACCAGGACCGCCGGTACTACGCGATCACGGTGCGCCCGCAGGTGTTCATCAACCTCGTGCCCGACCACGTGATCATCCACCGGATGTTCCCGATGGCCGCGGACCGGACGATCGTGGAGTGCGACTGGCTGTACGCGAAGGACGTCGTCGCGACAGGCAAGGACGTCTCGCGGTCCGTCGAGCTCTTCCACCGCGTCAACGAGCAGGACTTCGAGGCGTGTGAACGGTGCCAGCCCGCGATGTCGTCGCGGGCCTACGCGCAAGGGGGTGTGCTGGTTCCCTCCGAACACCACATCGGGGAGTTCCACCGCTGGGTTCAGGAAGTCACATCGACGAAGGGGTGGTAGATGCCATGCCCGGACTGAAGTTCCTCCCCACCACGAAAACAGGCACGGACCGGGTCGTGTTCGTCCTGTCCGCCGTCGTCGCCGCCGCGTTCCTCGCCTGGGGCGTCTTCGGCACCGCGAGCCTCGGCAGCGTGTCGTCCGCCGTGCTCGGCTGGGTGATCCGCAACACCGGCTGGGCGTTCCTCACCGCGGCCACCGGTTTCGTGATCTTCGCGCTGTGGCTGGCGTTCAGCCGCTACGGCCGGATCCCGCTCGGCCAGGACGGCGAACGGCCGGAGTTCCGGACGGTGTCGTGGGTCGCGATGATGTTCAGCGCGGGCATGGGCATCGGGCTGATGTTCTACGGCGTCGCGGAACCGTTGTCGCACTTCGTGAAGCCGCCACCCGGAACGGTGGAGGGCGGCACGGACGCGGCGGTCGAGACCGCGATGGCGACCTCGTTGTTCCACTGGGCGATCCACCCGTGGTCGATCTACGCGGTCGTCGGTCTCGCCATCGCCTACGGCACGTTCCGCCGCGGCCGCAAGCAGCTGATCAGCGCCGCGTTCGCCCCGCTGTTCGGCGACCGCGTGTCGGAAGGTCCGCTCGGCAGGCTGATCGACATCCTGGCGATCTTCGCGACGCTGTTCGGTTCGGCCGCGTCACTGGGTCTTGGCGCGCTGCAGATCGGCAGCGGGTTGAAGGCGGGCGGTTTCGTCGCCGACAACCCCGGTGTCGGCGTGCTCATCGGTGTCATCGCGGTGCTGACCGTCGCGTTCGTCGCGTCGGCTGTTTCCGGTGTGGCCAAGGGCATCCAGTGGTTGTCGAACATCAACATGGTGCTGGCGACCGTGCTGGCGCTCTTCCTGTTCGTGGTCGGGCCGACGGTGCTGATCCTCAACCTGGTGCCGGCGGCCATCGGTGACTACTTCCGCGAGATGGGCGAGATGATCTCCCGCTCCGGCGCGTCCGGCGGCGAGGCCATGGAGAGCTGGCTGGCGTCGTGGACGATCTTCTACTGGGCCTGGTGGATCTCGTGGACCCCGTTCGTGGGGATGTTCATCGCGCGGATAAGCCGCGGCCGGACGATCAAGCAGTTCGTCAGCGGCGTCATCCTCGTCCCGTCGGTGGTCAGCCTGATCTGGTTCACGATCATGGGTGGCACGGCCATCACGTTGCAGCGCGGTGGCACGGACCTGGCCGGCGCGGGCAACCCGGAGTCGCAGCTCTTCGCGGTGCTCGACCAGTTCCCGCTGGCGGCGGTCGCCGGTGTGGTGGTGATGGTCCTCGTGGCGATCTTCTTCGTTTCCGGCGCCGACGCCGCATCGCTCGTGATGGGCACGTTGTCGCAACGGGGCGCCATCGAACCGCGCCGCGGCCTGGTGGTGTTCTGGGGCGTCGCGACCGGTGGTGTGGCGGCGGTGATGCTGCTGGTCGGTGGCGGTGGTGCGACCGCGCTGACCGGGCTGCAGAACCTCACGATCATCGCCGCGGCACCGTTCGCGCTCGTCATGGTCGTGCTGTGCGTGGCGCTGGCCAAGGACCTGCGCAGCGACCCGATGGTGCTGCGGGAGAAGCACTGCGCCGAGATCGTCGAGCAGGCCGTGGTCGCGGGCAACGAGGAGTACGACGGCGATTTCTGCCTGCAGGTGGCGCCGACGCCGGTCAAGGTCAACGGCCAGGTCGTGGAACGGGTTGCCGTCGATGAGAAGACCTGAGCGGTCCGCGGCCTGCGTGAGCTCAGATCAGGGCGCGGATGGCGCGTTCGAACCCGATGACGTGCTGGGAGGCGAGCTCGCTCGCCTTCTTGCCGTCACCCTCGATGATGGCGGTCAGCAGGGGGACGTGCTCGTCGACGTGACCGGCCATTCCGGACAGCCGCGGCAGGAACACGCACCAGATGCGCGTGGCCAGGTTGTCGTAGGAGATGAGCGTGTCCTCGAGGAACGGGTTGTGCACGCAGCGGTAGATGGCGCGGTGCACACCGACGTCGGCGCGGAGCAGTTCCGTGTTGTCGCCCGAAGGCGCCGCTGTGTCCAGCTGGGAGCGCAGCTCGGTGAGCGCGGTCCTGTCCGCGGCCGTGGCGCGTTCGGCTGCGGCTGCCGCGGCGAGGGGTTCCAGAGTCCGCCGCACCTCGGAGATGTGCGAGAGGTCGGAGATGTTCACGTCGGTCGCGAACGTGCCGCGGCGCGGGAAGGCGACGACGAGCCGTTCCTGCTCCAGCCGTTTCAACGCCTCGCGGATCGGGGTGCGGCCGACGCCGAGCTCGGTGCGCAGCCGGTCCTCGTTGATCGGTTCGCCGGGCTTGATCTCCAGCATCACCAGGCGGTCGCGCAGGACGGCGTACGCCTGCTCCGTGAGTGAGGCGGCCGCGGGCTCGTCGTTGACCCGTGTGTTCATGTGACCTACTGTACAACGCAGACTGATATACCAGTAGTCGACCAGATGACTTCGCTGGAGGCGTCGCGCATGACCAGCTCGGTTCAGCCACCCGGAGCGCACCTGCCCGAGCACCCGGACTTCCTGTGGGAGAACCCGGAACCGAAGGCCTCCTACGACGTCGTGGTGGTCGGAGGTGGAGGGCACGGCCTCGCGACCGCCTACTACCTGGCGAAGGTCCACGGCATCACGAACGTGGCGGTGCTGGAGAAGGGCTGGCTCGCCGGCGGCAACATGGCCCGCAACACCACGATCATCCGGTCCAACTACCTGTGGGACGAGAGCTCCGGCATCTACGAGCACTCGCTGAAGCTGTGGGAAGGGCTGGAGGAGGACCTCGGCTACCCGATTCTGTTCGACCAGCGCGGTGTGCTGAACCTCGCGCACAGCCTGCAGGACGTGCGCGACAGCGTCCGGCGGGTCAACGCCAACCGGCTCAACGGCATCGACGCGGAATGGGTGGATCCCGCCGGGGTCAAGGAGATCTGCCCGATCGTCAACGTCTCGCAGGACGTGCGCTACCCCGTGCTCGGGGCGACGTACCAGCCGCGCGCGGGTATCGCCAAGCACGACTACGTGGCGTGGGGCTACGCGCGGGCCGCGCACGCGATGGGCGTGGACCTGATCCAGAACTGCGAGGTCACGGGAATGGAGACGAGCGGTGGCCGGATCACCGCCGTCGAGACCTCGCGTGGTCGCATCGCCGCCGGGAAGGTCGCGTTGTGCGCGGCAGGGCACAGCTCGGTGCTCGCGAAGATGGTCGGCCTGCGGCTGCCGCTCGCCTCGCACCCGTTGCAGGCCCTGGTCTCCGAGCTGCTCGAACCGGTGCATCCGACCGTCGTCATGTCCAACGCGGTGCACGTCTACGTCTCCCAGGCGCACAAGGGAGAACTGGTGATGGGCGCCGGGATCGACAGCTACAACGGTTACGGCCAGCGGGGTTCGTTCCACATCATCGAACAGCAGATGTCGGCGGCGCTGGAGCTGTTCCCGATCTTCGCGCGCGCCCACCTGCTGCGGACGTGGGCGGGCATCGTCGACGTCAGCCCGGACGCGTCACCGATCGTCGGTCTCACGCCGGTCGGCGGGCTGTACCTGAACTGCGGCTGGGGAACCGGCGGGTTCAAGGCCACGCCCGGTGTCGGTGACTGCTTCGCGCACACCATCGCCCACGACAAGCCGCACGCGTTCAACGAGCCGTTCACCCTCGAGCGCTTCACCACCGGCGCACTCGTCGACGAGCACGGCGCCGCCGCCGTCGCGCACTAGTAGGAGCTGAGAATGCAACTCATCCCGTGCCCGTGGTGCGGCCCGCGTGAGGAAGCGGAGTTCCACTACGGCGGCCAGGCCCACGTCGCGTACCCCGAGGACCCGTCGGCGCTGACCGACGAGGAGTGGGCGCAGTACGTGTTCTTCCGGGAGAACCCGAGCGGCCCGTTCGCCGAGCGCTGGAGCCACAGCGCCGGGTGCCGGCGGTGGTTCAACGCCGTCCGCGACACCCGCACCCACGACCTGCTCGCCGTGTACCGCGTGGGCGAGCCGATGCCGGAACTCGGCGAGAAGGACCAAGTGGCGTCGTGAACCTCCGCAAGCCCACCGGTGGCGCGATCGACCGGAACACCTTGCTGCGCTTCACCTTCAACGGCCGGGCACTCACCGGCCACCCCGGTGACACGCTCGCGTCCGCGTTGCTCGCCAACGGTGTGCACGAGGTCGGCAGCAGCGTGAAGCTCGGCCGGCCGCGCGGCATCGTCGCGGCGGGGTCCGAGGACCCGACATCGCTGGTGCAGATCGAGGCACCGTTCCCCGAGCCCATGCTGCTCGCGACCACCGTCGAGCTGTACGACGGCCTGGAGGCGCGTGGTCTGGCTGGGCAGGGGCGGCTGGCTTCGCTGCCGGACCCGGCACGCTACGACGCCAAGCACGAGCACTGCGACGTGCTGGTCGTCGGCGCTGGACCGGCCGGGCTGGTGGCCGCGCTGACCGCCGCCCGCAGCGGTGCGCGCGTGGTGCTGGTGGACGAGCAGAACCAGGCCGGCGGCGCGTTGCTCGGTGTGGAGGAGTACCTGGACGACCGGCCGTCGGCGGAGTGGGTGGCCGACATCGTCGCGGAGCTCAGGAGCACGCCGGGGGTGCTGGTGCTGGAGCGCACCACGGCGTTCGGCATGTACCAGGACGGGTTCGTGCTCGCGCTGCAGAAGCGCACCGACCACCTCGGGTTCGCGGCGCCTGCTTCGGTGGCCCGGCAACGGGTCTGGCGGATCAGGACGAAGCAGACCGTGCTCGCGACCGGTGCGCACGAGCGTCCCGTGGTGTTCGCGGACAACGACCGGCCCGGGATCATGCTGGCGTCGGCCGCTCGCACGTTCCTGCACCGCTACGGCGTGCTGCCCGGCTCGCGCGCGGTCGTCTTCACCACCAACGACAGCGCTTACTGCGCGGCGATCGATCTCGCCGAGTCCGGTGTGGACGTTCCGCTGATCGTCGACGCCCGTCCAGAGGCTCCCGCCAGGCTCGCCACCGAGTGCGCCGCGCGTGGCATCGAGGTGCGCGCCGGCCACGTGGTGACAGGAACCGAGGGTGCCGGGCGCGTGACCGATGCGCACGTCGCCCCGCTCGGTGACATCAAGGGCAGAGGCGTCGCGGGCCACCCCGACACCGTCGTGTGCGACACGGTGCTGGTGTCGGGCGGCTGGAACCCGGTGGTGAACCTGTTCAGCCAGGCCCGCGGAAAGCTGCGCTACGACGCGGTTCTCGGTTCGTTCGTGCAGGGGGAGGAACTGTCCTCCGTCCGGGTCGCGGGATCCGCGACGGGCGAGCTGGACCTCACCTCGTGCGTGCGGCAGGGCCGGGAGGCCGGTGAGGCGGCCGCGATCGCGACCGGGTTCACGCCGGGTGGGCAGGTGCCGCTGCCGGTGTCCGACTCGCGGTGCACCCAGCGTTCCGGTCTGGTGTTGTGGCGCGTTCCAGGTGCCGAGGACGCCAGTTTCGTCGACCTGCAGCGGGACTCGACGGTCGCGGACGTGCTGCGTGCCACGGGTGCGGGCCTGCGGTCGCTGGAGCACATCAAGCGGTACACCACCATCGGCACCGCGCACGACCAGGGCAAGACCTCCGGCATGATCGCGGCGGGCATCGTCGCCGAGGCACTGGGCGTGGAGCTCGCCGACCAGCGGCCCACGACGTTCCGCCCGCCGTACACCTCGGTGTCGTTCGCCGCGCTGGCCGGCCGGGACCGCGGCGAGCTGCATGACCCGGTGCGCGTCACGGCGATCCACCCGTGGCACGTGGCGCACGGAGCGTTGTTCGAGGACGTCGGCCAGTGGAAGCGGCCCTGGTACTACCCGCGACCGGGCGAGGACCTGCACGCGGCCGTGTTGCGGGAATGCCGTGCCACGCGGGAAAGCGTCGGCCTGATGGACGGCTCGACGCTGGGCAAGATCGACGTGCAGGGCAGCGACGCCGGCAAGTTCCTGGACATGCTCTACACCAACATGATGAGCACGTTGAAGGTCGGCCGGATCCGGTACGGCGTCATGTGCGGTGTCGACGGGATGGTGATCGACGACGGCACCGTGATCAGGGTCGGCGAGGAGCGGTACCTGGTCACCACGACCACCGGCAACGCCGCGAAGATCCTCGACTGGATGGAGGAGTGGCTGCAGACGGAGTGGCCGCACCTCGACGTGCACTGCACCTCGGTCACCGAGCACTGGGCGACGATCCCGTTGGTGGGCCCGAAGTCCCGCGACGTGCTCGCGGCGGTCGCTCCCGGTCTCAACGTGTCCAACGAGGCGTTCGAGTTCATGACGTGGCGCGACACGGTCGTGGCGGGCATTCCCGCGCGGGTGTGCCGGATCAGCTTCTCCGGCGAGCTGGCGTACGAGATCAACGTGACCGCCTGGCACGGCCTCGCCGTGTGGGAGGCGCTCATGGCGGCGGGGGAACAGTACGGGATCACGCCGTACGGCACCGAGACCATGCACGTGCTGCGCGCCGAGAAGGGCTACCCGATCATCGGCCAGGAGACCGACGCGACGGTCACGCCGCAGGACCTGGGCATGTCGTGGGCCGTGTCGAAGAAGAAGCCCGACTTCATCGGCAAGCGTTCGTTCGCCCGCGCGGAGAACAACCGCACGGACCGCAAGCAACTGGTCGGTCTCCTTCCGGTGGATCCGACCGTGCTGCTCCCGGAGGGCTCGCAGATCGTCGAGACGGACCGGCTGCCGGAACCGCCGGTCCGGATGCTCGGCCACGTCACGTCCAGCTACCCCAGCGCGGCGCTGGGCCGCACGTTCGCCCTCGCCCTGGTGCGGTCGGGGCACGAACGCATCGGCGAGACCCTGTACGTGCCGGTCGACGACTCGCTCGTGCCGGTCACCGTCACCGATTCCGTGCTGTACGACAAGGAAGGAGCCCGCCGTGACGGCTGACCCGACCAGCCCCCTCGCCGCCTGGACCGACCGGCTGGCGGCGCTCGCGCCCGCGTTGACCGTGGCGGAGCGGCCGTTCCGCGCACAGCTCACCGTCCGCGTGTCGGACCCCTCCGCGATCGAGGCGATGGGTTCGGCGCTCGGAGTCGCCTTCCCGCCGGTTCCGTGCACCTTCACCTCCGGCTCCGGGCCGTTCGGGGATCTCGAGGTGCTGTGGCTCGGGCCGGACGAGTTCCTCGTCGTGGCATCGCCCGGCCTGCAGGTCCCGATCGAGGACGCGCTGCGAGCCGCACGCGGATCCGCTCGGGGGTCCGTTGTGGACACTTCGGCTCAGCGCACGACCGTCGTCCTGGAAGGGGCGCACGTGCGAGACGTGCTGGCGCACGGGTGCTCAGTGGACCTGCACCCGTCCTCGGCTCCCGTCGGCACATGTGTGCAGACGTTGCTCGCGAGGACGGGGATCATCCTGCAGGTGACGGGGGAGGACCGCTTCGCCGTGCTCGTGCGGTCGTCGTTCGCCGGGTACCTCGCGGCCTGGCTGAGCGACGCCTGCATGGAGTACCGGACGTGAGCTCACTGCATCAGTCGACCACCAGGACGACGCGAGACGAGGAGAACGCCGTGGCGCGACACTTCACCCTGACCCTGAACTGCCCGGAGCGCACGGGAATCGTCCACGCGGTGACCTCGTTCCTGGTCGACCACGGCTGCGACATCGTGGAGCACCAGCAGTTCGACGACGACGTCCGCAGCAGGCTGTTCCTGCGCACCGCGTTCACCTGCGCTTCCGCCGACGTCGACGACCTCACGCGCGAGTTCGCCGCGGTGGCGAGCGAGTTCGAAATGGACTTCGACCTCTGGGACGAGCGCCGGCCGCGCGTGCTGGTGATGGTGTCGAAGGCCGGTCACTGTCTGAACGACCTGCTCTTCCGGTGGCGGGAGGGAAGTCTCGGCGGCGAGATCGCCGCGGTGGTGTCCAACCACGAGGACCTGCGCCCCATGGCAGAAGCGGCCGGACTCGACTTCGTCCACGTGCCCAACACCGCCGACACCAAGCACATCGCCGAGCAACGCCTGCTGGAGCTCGTCGAGGAGTACCAGGCCGACCTGGTCGTCCTGGCCCGCTACATGCAGGTGCTGTCGAACGACCTGTGCGCCAAGCTCGCCGGCCGAGTGATCAACATCCACCACTCGTTCCTGCCCGGCTTCAAGGGCGCCAAGCCGTACCACCAGGCCTACGACCGCGGCGTGAAGTACGTCGGCGCGACGGCCCACTACGTCACCCCGGACCTCGACGAGGGTCCGATCATCGAACAGGAGGTGCTGCGGGTGGACCACACCTTCGACCCGCGCGCCCTCACCGCAGCCGGCCGCGATGCCGAGGCCCTCGCCCTGTCGCGCGCGGTGCGCTGGCACTGCGAGCACCGCGTCCTGCTCAACGGCAACGGCACAGTCGTCTTCCGATGACCCGGATGATGTGACTGCGAACGGACGTGGCCTGGCGCGACTGGCGGACAGCGCTTTCCTTCTCCTGGTCGGTTCCGCGCCCGGCAGGTCGTGTGAGACTCGAGTGATGGGAGTGCGTCGATTTGCTGTGGGTGGTGTCCTCGTAGCCGGGTTTTCGACGTGGTCGGCGGTGTCCGGCACAACGGTGGCGTCAGCCGACCAGTTCGGCTGCACGTTCTACGCGATGACGCAGGGCTACAGCGGCAAGATCGTGGACATCGGATGCGCGGATGGGGCAGAGGGGAATCTGGTCCTCTGCAAAGGATCACTGCGGATCGCCGGGATGCCCGAAGGCATCGCCGAAGAAGCCTGCCGCCGAGCCGCTCTTCGTCGAACCGCCACGCTCGGAGGTTCAAAGGCACGTTCAGGCTGAACGTGCCTTTGCTCAAAGAACGTCACCCACAAGGGCTCACACCGAGCAGGCCAGCGGGCCACCGTTGAAGGCGATGGCGTCGCCGAGCGCGGCGGCCACGTTGACGTCCACCCCGTCGGCGTCGGCGTAGGCGCGGTGCAGGTTGAGCACGAGCCGCTCGGCGTCCGGCAGGTCGGCGAACTCGCCGAGCCCGGTCTCCCGCGCCGCCTCCAGCGGCGTCCAGCCCTTCTCCCGCCCGATCACTGCGGTGTCGCGGACGAACTCGTAGTACCGCCGGTGCGCGGCGAGCACGCCGGCGAAGTCGGCGCCGGCCACCAGCGGGCCGTGGCCGGGCACCACGACGGCGGGCTCGAACGCGGCCAGCCAGTCCAGCGACCGCAGGGCGCCGTCCAGCGATCCCATCGCGATCATCGGGGTCACGCGGTGGAACACGAGGTCGCCGGTGAACAGCACGCGCTCCTCCGGCAGCCACGCGACCGCGTCGCCGACGGTGTGCGCTGCGTAGCCGGGATGCCGCACCACGACGGGCTTTGCGCCCGCGTACAGGGTGATCTCATCGCGGAACGAGATCGTCGGCGCGCGGACGGCGTCGACTCCCCAGTCGGGCGTCGGTGACCACGCGGGCGGGGTGTTGGCGAGGATGAAGTCCTGCTGGATGCCCTGCCGGGTGTGCTCGTGCGCGACGATCGTGGTCGAGCCGGGCAGCAGCGCGTTGCCGTACACGTGGTCGCCGTGCAGGTGCGTGTTCACCGCGAGCCGGATCGGGGCGCCCCCGGTGGCCGCGTCGAGCGCGTCGAGGAAGAGCTTCGTGCGGCGGGCCGTCGCGCACGTGTCGATGAGAACGACCTCGCCACCCGAGTGCACGGCGCCGGCGTTGTTGATCCACCAGGTGCCGTCCGGCTGGATCCACGCGTGGACGCCGGGCGCGAGCTCTTGCAGCTGTGGTTCCGCGGTCATGGCCGGCAATCTACTGGTCGTTGCCTGCCCGCCGCCCTGTCCGCCGTGAACGACGCGCTGACCAGGGTCCCCACCGCACCGCTGCTGCAGTGGGACGAGAAGAACGGCCCCTACCGGGCGACGCCCCACCCCACCACCGCGATCGTCGACCACGCCCTCGCGACCCTCGCCGCCGACGCGGCCGACCTGCTCACGGGTCCCGACGCGGAACGGCTCACCGCCTGCCAGTCGAGCCCGTGCAACCGTTATCTGCTCCGCCACGGCCGCCGCCAGTGGTGCTCCACCCGTTGCGGCGACCGGGCACGGGCCGCTCGTGCCTACGCCCGCCGCGCGCAGCCCCAGGACTGAGCAGCTCTCAGCAGCTGTACTCGTGGCGGCGGCGCAGCATCGCGATCAGCATGGCCGGGAGCATCAGCACGTGCCCGGCGGCCATCAGCGCCATTCCCGGCAGCACGCCTGCCCAGTAGAACGGCAGCAGCACCAGGAACGGCACGTACATCGCGGCGGACATCTCGGCGATGCTCGCCCAGCCGTGGCGGCGGATCCGCATCCACAGCGCCATTGCCAGCGACATGTTGGTGGCCATCACCAGCACCTGTGCGGTCATGTTGCCGGACAGGCCCGGCCAGGCGAACGACCAGATCGGCCCCAGGACGACCATCCCCACCACCATGGCGACGACCATCTCCAGGAAGTGCAGGGTGAAGCGCACCACCGGACGTGCCCGCCGTGGCGATTCGGTGGTCTGCTCCGCACTCATGAGCGCTCCTTCGAGGTGAGGTTCTGTTGCTGTGCGGACAGATCTTCTGCCGTCAGCGCAGCGCCGTCAGGTGCCGAAGGTCATGTCCGGGGTCATGTGACCGCCGCGGTCAGAACAGGCGGAGTTCCCTGGCCCGCAGCGCCGCCTGGGTGCGGTCGCGCACCTGGAGCTTGGACAGCACGCTGGTGACGAGGTTCTTGACCGTTCCCTCGGCCAGAAACAGCTTTCCGGCGATCTCGCGGTTGCTGTGCCCCTCGGAGAGCAGCCTGACGACGTCGAGCTCGCGTTCCGACAACGGCACGGCCGGCTGCGGCGGGGTCTCCTCGTGCGGCAACCGGGCCACCCTGGCCACGAGCTTCGCCGCGACCGACGGCTGCAACGCCGACTCGCCACGCCGGGCCGCGACCAGCGCCTCCACCAGCCGGGCAGAGGACACGTCCTTGAGCAGGTAGCCGACCGCGCCCGCACGAAGCGCCGCGAACACGTCCGCGTCATCGTCGAACGTCGTCAGCGCCAGCACCCGCACGTCCGGCTGTTCGACGCGCAACCTGCTGGTCGCCGCGATCCCGTCCAGCACCGGCATCCTCAGGTCCATCAGGACCACCTCGGGACGAAGTTCGGCGGCCAGCCGCACGGCCTGCTCGCCGTTCCCGGCCTCACCGACCACCTCGATCTCGGGCTGAACCTCCAGCAGTGCCGCCAAAGCCTCCCGGAACAGGGCCTGGTCGTCCACGATCAGGACCCGCACGGCGGACTCCGGTGAAGTCACCCCGGCACCTCCACGGTCAGCGTCACGCCGCGCCCTTCCTCCGAGTCGACGGACACCCGCCCGCCGAGACCTGCGATCCGCTCCCTCAGACCGACCAGGCCGAACCCGTTGTCCGGCAACGGATTCTCCAGCAGCCCCCGGCCGTCGTCGCGTACTTCCAGCCGGACCAGGCCGACGTCACCGAAGTCGAGGGCCACGGTGACGGCCGACGCATCCGCGTGCTTGCGCACGTTGGTCAACCCTTCCTGCGCCGCCCGGAACAGCGACTCCTCGACCTCGGCACGGATCGCGCGAGCCGCGCCGCGCACCTCCAGCTCGGTCGGCACACCCGCCTCGGAAGCCTCGTCGGTCAACGCCTGCAAGGCGTCCACCAGCGGAGCCGGCCGGGGTTCGCGCAGCGCGGCGACCGAGCGGCGCACTTCCGCCAGTGCCTGCTTCGACTGGTCCTGCGCCTTGGCGAGCATCCCGTCGAGCCGCTCGACGTCGGCGGTGTGGATCACGGCGCGCGCGGCCTGCAGAAGCATCTGCACGACGGTCAGGTGGTGCCCCAGCCCGTCGTGGATGTCGCGGGCGACCCGGTTGCGCTCCTGGATGGTGGCGAGCTGCTCTGCCTGGGCGGCGTACCCGCGGAGCAGTTCGTTCACTTCCGCCAGCGCGGCCTTGGCGCGCTGCTCCCGCACGAAGAGTTCGGTCACGACGATGGCGAAGGTGGTGACGGCCAGAGTGCTGAGGCCCTCACGCAGTCCGGCGGCCCAGTCCATTCCCAGGTGCACCAACGGGATCACCGCGGCCACCACGACGGCGGCGGGCAGCGGCAGCAGCAGCACGCTCTGCACGACCAGGACCACCAGCAGCAGAACCGACCCGACCGCCGCGCCCGACATCCAGAACAGCATGAAACCCAGCGCCAGCTGGATTCCCACGTACACCACGGCGAACGCCCGGCCGCGGCCCTCGACGAACCGGAACCCGACGATGGCGAGCGCGGCGAAGACCAGTCCGAGCAGCAACGTCGGCACGACCTGCTGATGGAACACCGACGAGCCCAGCGGCAGCGTCGCGCACGCGACGACCGTCAGGATGCTCAGCGTCCTCTGCACGCGCTCACTGTGCTGGACCGTGATCGCCGTGGTCAACCGGGCGGCACGCCTGCCTCCGCGGTGCCACCGCGGTGGCCGGGCAGGCTAGTTTGCCCGGGTGAGCCTTCTCGATGACGTGGCCGAGCGCGACAGCTGGCGGTGCTGGGTGTGCGACGAACCGGTCGACCCGGACATGTCGGTGAACGACCCGCGGGGACCCAGCGTCGACAGCCGGACCGCCGATCGGAAGGCCAAGGTCGCCGAGCGGCTCGCGCACCGCGGGTGCAACAGCCGCAAGGGCGCGGTCAAGGTGGTCATCGCGTGGCCGGATCGCCTGCACGTGGCCGAACCCGCGCCGCTGATCACCGTTGCCGGTCGGCTGGAACGCAAGGGAGGCCGCGAGATGGTGGCCCGTTGCCCGACGAGGCACGACGCCCAGGAAGCGGCGGAGTGGCTGGTGGACCGGTTCTCCCGGCTGGTGCCGGGGCTGCCGGTGACCGCCGGTGTCGAGGCGGGCTGCGGCCAGTTCCTCGTCGTCCTGGCCACCAGCCGTCGCTGATCAGCTCCGGCTGACGAGCAGGTAGCGCTCATCGTCGATCGGACGGCCCCACAACGCCGGGTCGTCCAGCCGTGTGACGTCGGCTTCCCGGCGAACGTCCAGCACCAGCGCCCGGCACTCGGCAGCCGTCAGGCCTGCACCCGTCGACCAGCGACCTTCGACGAGCACGAGCAGGCCGCCGGGCCTGAGGAGATCGCCCCAGATCTTCAGCGCGGCAGCGGGGTCGGGAAGCGCCCAGAGCACGTGCCGCGCGAGCACCACATCACAAGACGCCGGCGCGTAAGGAGGTCGGGAGGCATCGCCCTGCACGAACGCCGCGGACACCCCTGCGGCGTTCGCCTTCGCCCGCGCGGCCGCGACCATGCGCGGAGAGAGGTCGACGCCTCTGACCTCGTGCCCGGCCTGCGCCAGGAGAACCGAGAGGCTGCCGGTACCGCATCCCAGGTCGGCGACGGACGCCGAATCAGCCGGCAGCACGGGCAACAGCGTCGCCGCCCACGCCGCGCGCACTTCCGGATCGAGCAGTCCGTGATCCGGTTCCTGGTCGAAGGTCGCCGCGTGCTGGTCCCAGAAGTCGCGCACCTCGTTCGTCACGCCTGAAGTCTGCACCAGCGCTCAGTCGTGGTCCGGTGCGCCGGTGATGTGGTGATCGGCGGCGTTGACCGCTTCGAACAACAGCCGCCGGACGTGGCCACCTCGCGCCCGGTAGAGCATCCGCCTGCCTTCGCGGCGCACGGTCACCAGTCCTGTCAGCCGCAGTTTCGCGAGATGCTGAGACACCGCCGGGCGGGCGATGCCGACCTCCGAAGCCAGTGTCGTGACATCGAACTCGGCGCCGCACAGCAGCCACAACATGCGGAAACGCGTCGCGTCGGCAAGCATCCGGAACCCGTCGACGGCCGTTTCGACGTGTCTGCCAGGAGGTAGTTGTTGCCAGTCTTGCGTTGTTGCAACGTCGTCGCGTGCGTACATGAGCACATATAGTGCCACGCATGCTCGCTGTTCTGCGCAACCGGACGTATCGCCACCTGTTCGGCGCACACGTCGTGGCGCTCACCGGCACGGGTTTGGCGACCGTCGCGCTGGGGCTGCTGGCCTACGACCTGGCCGGCGCGGACGCGGGAGCGGTTCTCGGCACCGCGCTGGCGCTCAAGATGGTCGCCTACGTCAGCGTGGCACCGATCGCGGCGGCGCTGCTCGGTGCGTTGCCACGGCGAGCGGTGCTCGTCACGCTGGATCTTGTCCGCGCCGGCGTCGCGGTGATGCTGCCCTGGGTGGACCAGGTGTGGCAGATCTACGTCCTGATCTTCTTGCTGCAGGCGGCCTCGGCGGCGTTCACGCCGATCTTCCAGGCGACGATCCCGGATGTGCTGCCCGACGAACGCGAGTACACGCGGGCGGTCACCCTCTCGCGGATGGCCTACGACCTCGAGGGTCTGCTGAGCCCGTCGCTGGCCGCCGCGTTGCTGGTGCTGATGAGCTTCAACAACCTGTTCCTCGGCACGGCGATCGGCTTCGCGGCGTCTGCGCTGCTCGTGGTGTCTGCGGTGGTGCCGCGCCCGGAACCGGTGAGCCGCAACGAAAGCCTGTACGCAGCGACGACTCGCGGCATCCGGATCTACCTGGCCACACCGCGCCTGCGCGGCTTGCTGGCCGTGCACCTCGCCGCCGCGGCCGCGGGTTCGATGGTGCTGGTGAACACGGTCGCCTACGTGCGCGACGTGCTCGGCCGCAGCGCTTCCGCCGTCGCCGTCGCGCTCGCGTTCAACGGCATCGGCTCGTTGGTGGCCGCACTGGTGTTGCCCAAGTTGCTCGATCGCGTCACCGACCGAGCCCTGGTGCTGCGCGCCTGCGTGGCGCTGGTCGTCCTGCTGCTCACCGGGGCCACGTTCGCCTCGCTGCTCGCCGGAGCACACTGGCCCGCGCTGCTCGTGCTGTGGGCGTTGATCGGCGCCGGATGTTCCTTCGCGCTGACGCCGGGTGCGCGGCTCCTGCGCCGTTCCACCGGCTCGTGCGATCGGCCCGCGTTGTTCGCGGCCGATTTCGCCCTCTCACACGCCTGTTGGCTCTTGAGTTATCCGTTGGCCGGGTGGGTGGCCAGCGTCGCGAACACGACCACGGCCTTCCTGGTTCTCGGTGGCGTGACGGCAGTTGCCGCGCTCGTCGCCTGGCGGCTGTGGCCGACACACGACCCGGACGTGATCGAGCACGAGCATCGCGACCTCGAGGCCGGTCACGACCATCTGCACGACGCGGTGCCCGCGGGCGGCGCGTGGCGGCACGCGCACACCTTCCGCATCGACGATCACCACGAACGCTGGCCGCGCTAGAGCGGTGGCGCGCTCGGTCAGAGCCGCACCTCGCCGATGCAGCGGCGGATGATCCAGCGCCAGTCGGCCTCGGCGATGGCCCCGTCAGCCGCCCGGTAGTGCGCGACCAGCCGCTCCTCCACCCGGTCCAGTTCGTCGTCCGGCGTGTCCGCTGACACGTCGAACAGGGCGGTGCGAAGCCGGCAGAGGAAGGTCAGCAGCAGTTCGAGGTCGGCCGCCGCGTGTGCGGACGTGTCCGACCCGGTGGGAGCGAACCGGCACTCGCCGGTGCTGCCGTTCAAGCAGATCGAGGCGGTGTCGGTCACCGCCACCAGGTAGTCGCCGGCCAGCTCGGCCGGCGTCTGTTCGCCGGCTCGAAACTCCGCGAGCGTCTGCATGGGCCCCTCGACGCCCTCGAAGAACACGCAGCCCACCACGCTCTCGGGAAAGCCGATCTCGGTCAGCACCCTGCGCGCCACCGGATCCGTCAGGCCGTCCGGCAGGTCCCCGGCAGGCACGGCGGTGATGTCGTCCCCGGGAAAGGCGGCCGCCACCTGCTCGCGCTTGAGCCCTGTGCTCATGGCCCGACCAGCTCCTTCTCCGCCTCGGCAAGCCACTTCTCGAGCTGCGCGGCACGGCGTTCCATCATGCGCTTCTGCTCCGCGCTGAGATTACCGGTGGTGGCCGGGTCCATCCGTGCCAGCGTGAGCACCTCGACGCCGACCTGGGCGTTGCGGAGGACCGCGAGTGCCGCCTTGGCCTGTTCTTTGCCCCGGTCCACCTGCTGCGAGCCGGTGGACGGCGTGGCAGGCCGGTCAGCCTCCCTGCCCCACATCCGGGCCTGCGCCGGAGACGCGGAGAGCATGCCGTTCTGCTTCAGGTTGTCGTACGCCTGCTGCTGCGTGGCCGCGTCGGGTACGACGGTCGGCTTCTCCTTCTGGCCGCCCTGGTACGCCCGGCCGAAGTGCGCCGTCGCGGTCACCCGGCAGCCGGCTGCGCGGAGGTGGCGGACGAACTTCGCCACGTACTCCGCGCAGTTGAGGCAGCTGCTCGCGGACACGTCCAGTTCCAACCGGCAGTTGTACTTCACGTCCTTCGGCAGGCCGTCGAAGACGGTGAAGAACTTGGCGATCACCATCTCCTCGGCGTGTGCGCCCTCGGCGACGCCGATCTCCTTCTGCGGGCCGCGCAGTTCCTGGCTGCGCGCGTCGCGGTACTCGGTGGCCTGGGCGTCGTAGGTGAAGAGCCCTCGCGACCAGGTCGGTACGTCACGGGGGTCCTGGCCCTCCGCAGGCACGCTCATCGCCTGGTTGAACGTGAGCATGGTCTGCTGGTCCACGATCACCGCGACCGGGCCGGTGCTCTCCGTCGGGTTGATCTTGGCCTCGACCGAGAACGCGTGCGGGCCGGCCGGGACCAGGCGCAGGCTGGTGACACCCTTGTCGCGCCACTGCCCGAGGACCTCGCCGAGCACCGCGTGGGCCCGTTGCGGCGGGACCGAGCCGGAGGTGAGCCGCTGGTGCGCGGCCTGCGAGGCGGCTTTCGCGATCTTCGTTTTGTCCGCAGTGGACAGATCCCTGGGATCCACCTTTCCGCCCTTGGGCTTGGCCTTGCTCTTGAGCTTGGCCCAGATCTTCCTGCCGAACGCGACGACCTTGCCCACCACCCAGTCGACGGCCTTCTTCACCGGCTTGGACAGCGCCTGGAAGAACGACTTGACCTTGTTCGCGATGCCACCGATCCCGAGGATCGCGGCGAGCGCGCCGATGAGGACCGGGATCGACTTGGCCAGGGCCGACTCGATGAGCTTCGGCACGCCGCCCGCGCCACCACCGGCGATGGCTATCACCGCGTCCAGCACCGCGTTGACGAACTCGGCGATCTGAGCGCCGCGTTCGACGATGAACGTGACGATGTCGATGATCATCTTGCAGGCCTTGATGAACGCCGACGCAGGATTGAGCAGACTGACGATCCACGTGATGCCGGCGATCAGCACGGTCGGGATCAGATACTGACTGATCTTGCCGAACAGGTTCTCCTTGAGGTCGCCGACCTGCTCCTTGATCTCCTCGGTGACCCCGGCGACGCCCTCGTTCTGGAGTTTGGCGGCCAGCGGCACACCGGCTTCCACCGCACCCATCGCCTGTGCGGGGATGCCTTTCGCGATGATCCGGCCGCGGATGGCGGACCAGGTCAACCCGAGCAACGACGCGATCATGCCGAGGATGCCGCGCAGGTCGAACCTGGCGGGAAGCTGGAGTCCTGCACCGGACATGGCGCCGAGGAGCCAGCCGATCAGTCCCTTCTTCAGGTGGGCGCCGATGTTGGTCAGGAAGGCCTGCAGTCCGGCACCCACCGCGGACACGAGGTGGCCGAGGAACCCGATGGGATCCTTCAGAATCGCCATGACCGCCTGGGCGGCCTTCGCCAGAACTCCCAGCAGCAGGTCCTTCAGCTGCAGGATGGTCTTGATGACGCCGCCGACCGCGTCGACGGCCTTGGCGATCAGGCCCTTGTTCTTCTCCTTCTCGGCCTCGATCTCCGCATCGACCTCCTCGAGCGCGTCGTTGTACTTCGACGCGAGAGTGTCGACGAGCTGTTTTCCTTTGGCGTCAACGGATTCGGTGAGCTCGTCGAACCTGCCCGCGAACTCGCCAGCGGCCTTCTTCCCCACCGCTCGCAGATCCCGGGGCAGCTTCGCCACCTCGGCCTGCAGCTGCTGCCGGCCGGTCGCGATCCGCTGCTTCGCCCGGCTCAGCTCACCGCCGATCAGGTCCGCCACGCCGGAGATGACCTGCTGCATCCGGTCGACGTAGCCCTTGCGGGCGGTGGCGAAGATCTGGCTGGCCTCTTCCGGCAGCCCGGCGAACTTGTCCTTGAGCCACCGGCCCTTGCCCAGCAACCCCGAGTACCGCTTGTCCTTGTAGTCGTCCATCCGCCGCTTGTGCTCGGCGGTGAACGCGTCCCGGGCGGCCTTCTCTCCGGCGCCGAACTTCTCGTCGACCTTCTTGTCCAGCCCGGACAGGATGTCCTCGACGTCCTTCTTGGTGGCGTCGAAGACCTTCTGCAGCGTCGCGGTGACCTGCGCCCGCTTCTGCTCGTCCGCGGACCTGGCCTCCTCCTTACCGGATCCGACCGCCTGCCCCGCCTGCTTGCGGTCGCCGGCCATGGCGGTCATCGCGGCCGCGCCTTGCTGTCCGGCCTGCGCCTTGGCCGCGTTCAGAACCCGGGACTCACTGGCACGCACCTGTCCGGGCGCGGTCGCGGCGTGCTCCTCACCGGCCTTCTTCTCCTTCAGCGCGCCGGTGAACTCCGGCTCGTTGGACTTGGCCAGTTGCTCCTCGGTGACCTGTGCATCGGCCATCTGCTGGTCGACCTGCTTCGGCCCGGCCGAGAAGTCGACCGCGGCGGCAGGAACCTTGTCCGGCACGGCCTTCGCGGCGTCGGGCGTGCCGGGGGTCGCCGGGGGCTTGTCCTGCTCCAGCGGTGTGACTTGCTTCTCCTTGGCCGCTGAGGTGTCCGGCGCCGCCTTGGTGGAGGTCTCGATCGCGTTGGCCGACTTCTTCCTGCCATCGGTGACCTGCCCCTGCACCTGTCCCTTGACCGCGTCGGCCTTGCCCGACTCGCCGAACTTGTCGGCGTCGTCGAGGTTCTTCGGCGCCTGGGCCGCGATCGCCTCGTTCACGGCCCGGACGAACGCCGCCTTGTCGAACTCGCCGGGCTTGGCGGCGTTCATCTTCTCCGCGTTGGCCGCCTTGCCCTGCGCCTCCTTGTCGTCCTGCGGAGGCTTCGCCGCGCCCTGCGCCTTCGACGCCTCCGACGACGCCGGAGGTGCGCCGCCATCGCCCTCCGCTTGCCCGCCACGTCGGCCTTCAACGCGGCGAACTTCGGGTCGGACATCGGCCCTGGGCGATGCACCGGACCGCCGTCGGTTGCCAACCGCTGCACATCCAACGCGTCGGCGGTCGCTGGGGCAGGCGAGCCTCGGGGCGTCACGAAACCAGGGGGATGTGGCTGCGGCCGGCGATGGGTCAATGCGGCCGCCACGGCCCGGTTGCCCGCACCCGCCTGCATCCGCTGCACGCCTGCCCTGCTCAGCGGACGCGTCGCGGGCGTCGCGGTGGTGCCCGGTTCGGTCGCGGCCGGACGCGAGGCCGAAGCACGCCGCGGCGGTTCACTCTGGTCCTCGGCCGGCGCCTTCATCTCGGACCTCCTACCGGGTCCGTTCGACGATCCTGCCCGAGAGGACGCGCGACAAGCGCTGCGTGCCCCGGCTCGCGGGCGGCGGCGCCTGCCCGAAGGGGCAGCCGGGGGTTGCAACGCTCAGGTGTGCAGCCGAGCGTGCTGAGTCGACTGTCCGGCTTTCGGCGGCGCGCTACTGGCGAGACAGGAAGCCGGTGATGCGGCTCGTCCAGGTCTGCACGTCGGGGACCGTGGTCGACACGTGCAGCGTCGACTCGGGCAGCAGTTCGTGGAGCCGTTCGGCGGTCGAGACGGGGTGCAGCGGGTCGGTGTCCCAGGTGAGGATGAGCGCCGGGTGACGCAGGGCCGCGATCTCGTCCGGTGCGGGGAGATCCGACTCGCCGATGCCTCGCAGGATCGGAGCGAGCAGCTCGTCCGGGATGTCGGGCGTCAGGTCGAAGGCCGGGTAGTCGGCGAAGATCGGCAAAGGCTCCCTCCTCGCCCACTCCTGCCGCCAGTGCGCGGCGCCGCGGGATTCGATGATCTCCGCGTTGTCGGTGTACCACCGCCTGGCCTGGTTCGGTCCTTCCTCCCACGCCACTGGAGGAATGATCAGCACCAGACGGCGGAAGCGGTCGGGTTCGGCGATGGCGGCGCGCAACGCGACGTCGCAGCCCAGCGAGGAGCCCATGAAGTCGATCGGCTCGTCGATGTCGAGGTCGTCCAGCAGGGCGAGCAGGTCGAGGGTGAAGTTCTCGAAGCGGTAGTCGTCGGCGACCGGGCGACCGGTCGAGTTCCCGTGGCCGCGCTGGTCGTAGGTCAGCAGCTGACGATCGGCCGCCAGGGCGTCGAAGTCGAGGAGGTGGAGGCGGCGGACCGCCTTGCGGCTGAGGAAGACGCCGTGGGCGTACCCGAGAAGCGCCCCGGATCCGCTGAGCTCGTACGCGATCTTCGCGCCTGCCCTGGTGACGTACTGGTCCTGCATCGCTGCTCCTTCAGTGCGGATTCAGACGGCAATCCTTTATACCCATAGGGGGTATGGGTGTACAAGCCTCGTGGTGTTGACACCCCCTGGGGGTATAGGCGTAACCTCCTCGCCGAGATACCCCCAGGGGGTATCGAGATGGTGCACCGGTACCACGGTGGCGGCCGTGAAGGTCATCACCAGCCCCCTATCGGTATGGAGTTCAGAAATGTCCAACGTGGATCAATCAGCCGGGCGCAGGTGGTGGGCGCTCGCCCTCATCGCCGCGGCACAGTTCATGGTCATCATGGACACCTCGATCATCGGGGTGGCCCTGCCGCGGATCCAGGCGGATCTCGGCTTCTCCCAGGAAAACCTGTCCTGGGTCTTCAACGCCTACGTCGTCGCCTTCGGCGGACTGCTGCTGCTCGGCGGCAAGCTGTCCGATCTGCTCGGTGCCCGCCGCATGTTCGCCACCGGCTGGCTGGTGCTTCTGGCAGGCTCCGTCGTCGCAGGTGCCGCGGGCGAGATCTGGGTGGAGCTGCTCGGCCGTGCGGTGCAGGGTGCCGGAGCGGCGCTCATCGCACCTTCGGCCCTGACCCTGCTGATGATGCTGTTCGGCGGCGAACCGGCCCAGCTCGGCAAGGCGCTCGCGGTCTACGGGGCCGCGGCTCCGGCCGGTGGTACCGCCGGCGTCTTCCTCGGCGGCGTGATCACCGAGTACCTGAGCTGGCCGTGGGTGTTCTACATCAACGTGCCGATCGCGGTGATCGCGCTGATCGCCATCCCGGCCCTGATGCCCGCGGGTGCCGTTCGGCGCGGCTCCACCGACCTGCTCGGCGCGATCACGGTGACGGCAGGCCTGGCGGTGGCGGTCTACGCCATCGTGCGTGCTCCCGAAGCCGGATGGGCCTCGGCCGAGACGATCGCCGGCTTGGTCCTCGCGGTCGTGCTGCTGGGAACGTTCCTGGTCGTCCAGGTCAGGCGGAGGTCTCCGCTGGTGCGGCTCGGCATCTTCCGCACACCGCAGCTCGGGGCGGCGAACATCGCCCAGCTCCTGCTCGGTGGTGCGTGGATTCCGATGTGGTTCTTCCTCAACCTCTACCTGCAGCAGGTGCTCGGCCTCGGCGCCTTCGCCAGCGGCTCGGCGCTGCTGCCGATGACCACCGCGATCATGGTGCTGATGGTGGTCGTCGCGCCGCGGCTCACCGCACGGTTCGGCGTCAAGCCGATGGTGGTCACCGGGCTCGTCGTGCTCGCCGCCGGTCTGGGATGGCTGGCACTGGCGCGCCCGGACGGCAACTACTGGGTGGACGTACTGCCTGCGTCGCTCGTGGCCGCCACCGGCATGGCCCTGGCGTTCATCCCCTCGCTGGGCACCGCCATCTCCAGCGCCCGCCCGGAGGAAGGCGGCCTCGCGTCGGGCATCGTCAACACCAGCTACCAGATCGGGTCCGCGCTCGGCCTGGCCGCGATGACCGCCCTGGCCGCCTCCTACGGCGCCGACCGGCTCGGTGACGCCGATGCCTTGACCAGCGGCGTGTCCGCCGCGTTCATCGGTGCCGCCGGCATCGCCGCCGCGGGCGCGCTCATCGCAGGCGTCACCCTGCGCGGCCGCCGTGCGGTTGTCGCTGCCGCCGAGCGCGAGTCGGCGAACGTCTGAATCGCCCAGTCGCCGCGATAAGTCGAACATCACTGTTCGACTTATCGCGGCAGCATGTCTAAGCTAAGTCGAACAGTGATGTTCGACTTAGGGGGTCGTCGTGAGCCTGATAGACGCTCGTACTCGTTGGTGGGCATTGGGATTGCTGTCGCTGGCGCAGTTCATGGTGATCTTGGACGTGACGGTCGTGAACGTCGCTCTGCCGGTGATCGCCACCGAGCTGGAGCTCGATCGAGCGGCGCTGACGTGGGTGGTGACCGCGTACACGCTGTGCTTCGGCGGCCTGATGCTGCTCGGCGGCAGGCTGGCTGATGCGGTGGGCAGGCGCCGCACCTTCCTCATCGGCCTGACGGTGTTCACGATCGCTTCGCTGGTGTCGGGGTTGGCGTGGAGCGCGTCCGCGCTCGTGGCGGCCCGCACCGCGCAGGGCATGGGTGCCGCGCTGCTGTCGCCCGCAGCGCTGTCGATCGTCACCACGACCTTCCACGGGCCCGACCGCAACCGCGCCCTCGGCGTGTGGGCGGCGATCGCCGGTGCCGGTGCCGCGGCCGGTGTGTTGTTCGGCGGACTGTTCACCGCGGGGCCGGGCTGGGAGTGGGTGTTCTTCATCAACGTGCCCGTCGGGCTCGTCGTGGGGTCGCTGCTGCCACGCCTCGTACCGGCGGGCCGAGGTGGACGGTCCCATGTGGACCTGCCCGGAGCGCTGATCGCGATGACGGCGGTGGGAACGTTGATCTACGGCCTGGTGCGGGCCGGCGACACCGGGTGGAGCGGCGGCAGCA
This sequence comes from Lentzea atacamensis, assembly GCF_003269295.1. Classification (GTDB taxonomy): domain Bacteria; phylum Actinomycetota; class Actinomycetes; order Mycobacteriales; family Pseudonocardiaceae; genus Lentzea; species Lentzea atacamensis. Next base: position 394,998 of record NZ_QLTT01000004.1, read on the forward strand.
CGCCTTTCCTTCTCGCGGCCGGGCTGGGGTTGCTAGCCGTGTTCGTGGTGGTGGAGCGCCGAACGGCAGAACCGTTGGTGCGGCTGGAGTTGCTGACACGGCGCCCTGTGGCGGCCGGCAACATGGTGATGCTGGGAGCGTCGGGTCTGCTGCTGGCCAACTTCTTCCTCAACTCCCAGTACCTCCAGCACGTGCTGCGGCTCGACGCGCTGGAAACCGGTCTGATCTTCCTGCCCGTGGCGCTGGTGATCGGGGTGGGCACTCACCTCGGCGTGCGCGTCGTCGCGCGGTTCGGCGGGCGTCCGGCCGTGGCCGTCGGATTCGGTCTCGCGGCCGTTGGAGCGGTGCTGCTGTCACAGGTGCCCGTCACCGGAAACGCCTGGAGCGCGGTTCTTCCCGGCTTCCTGATCTCCGGTCTCGGACTCGGGGCAACGTTCGTCACCGCCACCACCACGGCGATGGCGCACGTGGAGCCGCACGACGCGGGCACCACCTCGGGGCTGATCAGCACCGGACACGAGCTCGGCGCCACGCTGGGCATCGCGTTCGTGGCCACGATCGCCTCCCAGAGCCTGCGGGGGAGCGGCCCGGTGAGCGGGTTCGGCGCGGCCTTCACCGCCATGGCGGTCGCGGCGGTGCTCCTCGCGGGCCTGACTGCCTGGCTCGTTCCCGCCGGCCGCCCGCCCGCCACCGACGGACCGGTGTTCGCGCACTGACGCCCGTAGGCTTCGGTCGTGGCCACCACGGAGACCCGGCGCCGCGCCGACGCCGAACGCAACATCGCCGCCATTCTCGACGCCGCCCTCGTCTGCTTCACCGAGGAGCCCCAGGCGAGCATGGCGGCGATCGCGCGCGCCGCGGGCGTCGGCCGGGTCACCCTCTACGCCCATTTCCCGTCCCGCGAAGTCCTTCTGGCGGCGGTGCTCGACCGCACGATCGCGCAGGCGGGTGAAGTGATTCGTGCGGCCGCACCTTCGGAAGGACCTGCCACCACGGCGTTGCGGCGCCTGCTGCGGTCGTCGTGGCACGTTCTCGACCAGCACCGCCAGCTGTTCGACCTCGCCCAGCGCGAGCTCGGCTCACCGAACCTGCGAGAACGGCACCGTCAGGTCGTGGACCACGTCGAGGACCTGCTGGTGCGGGGACAGCAGGAGGGAGTGTTCCGGACGGATCTTCCGATCACCTGGTTGGTGACCACCGTCTACAGCCTTCTGCACGCGGCCGCGGAGGACGTCAACACCGGCCAGTTGCGCGCGGACGAGGCCGCCGAGGTGCTGGAAGCGACGTTGCTGCAGGCCCTCGAGTCACGCTGACGCCGGCCACCTGACCGGAAATCGTCCACAAATCGGGGTTCCCCCTTAGTCCTGAGGTCTACTGCCGGTTCAGACCACGGGCCGATGTGCGAGCTGCACCGGTTCCGGTGAACTGTCCCGCACGTTCTGTTGTTCCTACTGGGGAGAGTTCATGGCCTTCTTGACCGATGCCCTCGAAGGGCTGGCCGGTCTGCCGCAACCCGCCGTGGTGGCGGTGACGGGTGCGTTGACGCTGGCGGAGTGCACGCTCGGGGTGGGCTTCCTCGCGCCGGGAGAGAGCGCCCTGCTGCTGGCCTCGACGACGGTGACGAGCGTGCCCCGGTTCCTGGTCATGTGGCTCGTGGTCACGGTGTGCGCGGTCGCCGGCGACAGCATCGGCTACTTCCTCGGCCGCCGTTTCGGTGACCGTCTGCGCGACAGCAAGGTCGTCCGCAAAGTGGGGCAGCAGCACTGGGACAAGGCGGGTGAGCTGTTGCGGCGTCGCGGCGCGTGGGCGGTGTTCGTCGCCCGGTTCATGCCCGTCGTGCGAACCCTGGTCCCGGCGTCGGCGGGTGCGTCGAAATTGGAGTACCACCGGTTCCTGCCCGCCTCGGTCGCGGGCGCGGTGTGCTGGTCGGCGCTGCACATCGGCATCGGCTCGGCGGCGGGTGCCTCGGCGAAGTACATCGAGTCCGTGTTCAACGGAGCGATGTGGGTCCTGATGGGCGTCGCGGTGGTGGTCGGCGTGATCGTCGTGTTGCGACGCCGCAGGCAGGCCACCGCGGTCGAGGCGAGGGAACTGGAGGAAGTCGCCTGAACTCTGCCTCAGCGTCACTGCTTCCGGTAGATGAGGCGGATGTTCTGCGGACCGGCCGAGGTCCGGCGGCGTTCGAAGAGTTCGTCGAGCAGGGCGATGACCGGGCGGCGGCGATGCCGGGTGAACACGGGTCGCCACAGGAACAGGACGAGTTCTCCGCCCGGCCGAAGCACACGGTGCGCCTCGCGAACGGCTGCCAGCGGGTCGGGCATCTCCTCGAGGCTGTAGCCGTAGAACAGGGTGTCGGCCTGGTCGTCGGCCAGCGGAAGCTTGCAGCCGTCACCGGCCAGAAAGGACACCCGCGCACCGGGCACGTCGTCCAGCTGGTGCTGCAGTGACCGCATGGCCGACGGCGACGGGTCGAGGGCGATCAGAGTGTTCTCGCTGCCCAGATGGGCTTTCAGTGCAGTGGTGTAGAAGCCGCCCCCGCTGCCGACTTCCAGACAGACCGTGCCGGGCCGGCGGCTGATCGCACGCAGGTCGTAGCGGGGCAGGTCCCATCCGAGGACCATGCGCAGGACCGGGCTGCTGATCAGCCGGTACAGGCGGTCGGGTGTGCGCCACCCGCCGCTGACACCCGGGTGTGTCGTGCTGGTCTTGAGATCAAGGTCGGTCATCGTCGTGTGGTTCCTTCGTTTTGGGCAGCGCACGTGCCGCGGCGATCGTGGCGAGGACGAACAGGACGGCACCCACCGCCAGCGCGGCTCGCAGGCCGGTCACGAACGCCTCACGGGCTAGTTCGAGCAGTTCAGAGCCCTCTTCGGGTGGTAGTCCCGCAGCAGCGGCGTTCGCCTCGGTGAGGCCATCTCGCGCTTGTGCGGCCGTGCCGGGAAGGCTGGCAGAGTAGATCAGGGTGGCGATGCTGCCCAGAACCGTGACACCGAGCCCGGCGCCGAGCTCGTAGGCGGTCTCTTCGACAGCAGCAGCCGCGCCCGCCTGCTCTGCCGGTGCGGCGGCGAGCAAAGCGTCGGAGGCGGCGGTGAGCGAGATCGAGACACCGAACCCGGTCGCGGCCAGCACCGATCCGAGCAGCCACAGGTTCTCGGTCACCGTCATACCCGCGGCGGCGGCTGCCAGGGCCACCGCACTGACAGCGAATCCGGCGACCGTCATCCGGCGATTCCCGAACCGCTGCAACAACGGCGCGGCGACGACACTGCCGATGACAGCCGAGACCATGACGAACATCAGTCGCAGCGCGGCGGGCATGGGTTGCAGCGCGAGCACGAGCTGGAGGTACTGGGCGAAGAGCAGGCCCAGACCGACCAACGAGGTCATGACCAGCAGAACACTGCCGACCGCGACACTGAACGCGCGGTCGCGAAACAGCGCCACGTCGAGCAGCGGGACGAGGAGTTTGCGTTGCCGCCGCACAAATGCGACGAGCAACAGGCATCCGAGCAGCCCGGCAACCGGGCCGAGCACGTACATCGCGCCGCCGTGCGGGGTCTGCTTGATCGCGAAGGCGATCCCGATGACCCCCAACGCGGCCAGCGCCGCGCCGAGCACGTCCCACGGCCCGTCCGGCGGGTCCGCGGACTCCGGGATCAGCCAGTAGGTCAACGGAACCGCCACGACCATCACCGGCACGTTGATCAGGAACGCGGCGTGCCACGAGAACGTCTCCACGAGGAAGCCGCCGAGCAGCGGCCCGAGCACCGCCCCCGAGCCGGCCACTCCACTCCAGATGCCGATGGCCCTCTGGCGTTCGGCGCGGTCGGGAAATGCCTGGCGCAACAGCGACAGCGTGGTCGGCATGATCATCGCGCCGCCGACGCCGAGCGCGGCCCGCGCGGCGACCAGCACCGCGACGTCGGGTGCCCACGCGCAGGCGAGTGAGGCCAGCCCGAACACGACGTACCCGAGCACCAGAATGCGACGCCGGCCGTACCGATCGCCCAACGTGCCGAAGGCGAGCAGCAGGGGCGCCGCAACCAGCGAGTAGACAGCGATGATCCACAGCTGACCGGTGGCGGTGGGCCGCAGGTCCTCCGCCAGCGCGGGCAAGGCCATGTGGAGCACGGTCGCGTCCACGGACACCAGCAGCAGGCTGGCACACAAGATCGCCAGTACGAGCCAGCGCCTGCCCACCAGCACCTTGGAAGGAGGAATCGTCACAACCAGCTGGCCTTGCGCAGATCGCGGAACACGGCTCTACTCTGACCGATTCCGGTTCGCGGCACCTCATCCTTCAGGCGCTCGTAAATCATCCTCTGGTCGTAGAGGGGCAGGTCCGGCCGGCCAGTCCCGCACAGCCGAAAGCCGGTATCGGTCGCCCGGTCGGGTTCGGCCCTGCTGCAGGGCCGCGACCGCGTCCTGATCGCGCAGGCGCCCTCACCCCGAGAACGCCGACGCCCGGGACAGCCGTATGGCGCGCTCCGAACAGCTGCCCACATCGGATGACCTTTCATTGGCGCGGCAAAGCCTTCTCCGAGTACGCGGGTTGGTTCTCGGCGACGGAGCGGTCACCTCCTCGGCGGTCGTCAGGCTCCTGTGCCGACTCCTCGGGTTCTCCGGCCGGACGCAGGGCGACCGCCAGCACGGCTGCCGCGAGGAGTGCGATGAGCATGATCCAGACCGCGCCGACGTGCCGAGCCCGTTCCGCGGAAACCCGTGCACTGTCGCAGCGCCTCCCGGACATCGCTCAGCGAGGGTTCGATGGCGCCTCGATAGGCGATCGACAAGATCGTGTCGCCATGGGCAGATATGCCCTCGGGCGCATTTGCGGTCCGAACATTTTCATGCCGTCTCTGCCTGTCCAGATGGGCAAACCGGTGGTCGCGACCGAGTTCCCGCACGCCGTCGAGTTGCTGGCGGACGGGGCCGGGCTGGTGGTGCCGCACCGCGATCCTGCCGCCATCACCGTGGCGCTGCGGAGGGTGCTGACCGAACCGGGACTCGCGTCCGGGATGAGCGACCGTTCGGCGAGTCTCGCCCCGGCACTGAGCTGGTCGGCGGTCGCGGGCCGGTATCGAGGCCTGGCGGAGCACCTGCTCGCCGCCCGCGTCGCCGTGACCGCGTGACCCGGCCCGAGTTTCACCCGTCTGGCCCGGCTCAGCGACGACACGGGCCTGTACCGGTCGAGCAGACGGTGCTCAAGGCCTGCGAGATCGGCTGATCAACGCAGCGTTACCCGGCTCGTCGCGAGGAGAACGGGTTCTTCGCCAACCGTGACGGTGCCGCCAGGACGGAGAGCCTCGACCTCGCCGTCCAGGCGGCGCAGTTCCTGTACGCGTGGGCCGATCGTGGTGGTGGCGGTTCCCCTGTCGGTCCAGCGAATTGTCGCGTCGTAGCTCTGCTCGGGGTCCACCACCGTGAACTCGCACTGCCAGACGTTCTCCGGCAGGTTCGCCGTGATGCCGTGACCGCAGGAGCGGACGCTGGCGTTCTCCAGCCAGTGTTGCAGTCGTTCTACGGCTAGTGCGGCGCTGGTCGGCACTCCTCCCACGGGCTGCAGCACGATGGGGATCTTCACTCCGCCCCAGTTGTAGAAGTACATGCGTTCGAGGTTGGCCTTGCGCGCGTAGATGCCCGTTAGGAAGAAACGCACGGCGTGGTTTCTGGCAGTGGCCTCGTCGAGGCGGTCCTGCGTTGCGATGGAGTACGTGGTGCCGGTGCTCCACAGCCTCGGGTGGATGCCGGCTTCGTGCATGATTCGGTCGATCGACGTGACGATGTCGAGCATCGTCTCGGGTGGGTCGGACGGCCGGCGCTGGAACAGCTTGATGCTCGCGACGTCGCAGTGGTCGTAGCCGCCGGCCTCGATGAAGCCCTTGAGGAAGGAGATGCCGTTGGGACTCCACAGCTCTCCCATGCCGGGGCAGAGCACCGTCGCCTTCGGGTCGGTCGCGCGGATGATCTCGCGGGCCCTACGCGTCATCTCGGCGAGGGTTTCCGCGCTGCCCGAGTAGAACCGCCGGTCGTTGGCCAGCACCCACAGCTCGTAGGCCTCGATCCGGCCCCGGTACCGGTTCACCAGGGACTGGATGAACACGTCCCAGTCGGCGAGGTCGGTGGGTGGCGCGGAGGTGCTGTCGGGGTACGGAGTGGCCGGTCCGCCGCTGGGATTGGCCCACTTGGGGGTTCCGCCGAAGACGAAGAGTGGCGGGATGCCCGCGGCTTCGGCGCCCTTCACCAGGCGGTCCAGCGTTGTCCAGTCGAACTCGCCGCGCCGCCGTTGAATCTCCGACCAGCGGGTTCCACCGTCCCAGAAGCGCGCGGCGCCGACGCGGAAGGCGGGCATCGCGCCCGTGGCGCTGTTGATCGTGACGCCGAACAGCGTGCTCGGCACAGGAGTCGGCGGCAGCGCCCACGCCGGGCCGACGACCCACTGGTCCGACGCCGGGGCGGGGTTGCCGGCCGAGTGGGTGCTGGCCGAGCTCGACACGAGCAACGCGGCCATCGACGCGGTCACGGCGGCCAGCGCGAGCGGGCGCTTGGAGCGGACGGAGCTCGGAGGCGCCGGTGAGGGCGGGGGTTCGGCCGGCTGGTTTTTCTCCTCGGGCGTGCTGTCGTCGGCCTCGGCTGCAGCGCGCAGCCACAGGCGGTGCAGCTGGGCCATCTCGGTGCGGTTCGCGCCGCACGTCAGGGCGATGCGTTCCACTACCGCGAACTCCCGCGGCACCGTGGCGCCCGTGCAGTAGCGGTGCACCGCGGACTTGCTCAGGTGGGCCTTCCTGCCGATGCTCTCGTAGCTGCGACCGCTGGCCAGCTTGAACCGTTCGAGCTGATCTCCGAATTCCCTGGCACGCGGACTGATGGTCATGATCTCCCTGCTCATCATCGACCGGCTCTGCGTATCAGTTGTAGCGCCGCTCCTGGTGCGGCACGTACGGATTTGAGACGAGTTCCGCCGATCGCGCCGCAATTTGTCAGGTGCCACCCGCAGTAGCGGACACGTGGCGTGGAATTGTTGCCGCGGTCCCAGGCGTCCCACGCCGTCCAAATCGGCGCTGCTCAGGCACCGTCCCGCCGTCCCAGCGTCCCGGAAGCCGGGGAGATCCTTGCCGCTCGCGATTCGGCGGCGGCACGGTTGGTTCAGGAGCGCGGAGAAGCGTTTCTTCTCTGAAGGGGGATGTAATGATCAAGCGACCACTCGCGGCCACCGTCGCGATCACCGCGGGACTGCTGCTGGCCGGTTCCGGCGTCGCCGTGGCCGATCAGGGGACGGCGGAGGACAGCCCGCCGATCACGGTTCTGTGCACGCTCGGAATCTGCGGCGACATCTACAACGACGACAACAACCAGAACCTGCGCATCACCAGGGACTGGCCTTCTCGCAACCAGTCGAACTCGTGGGTCGTGCTGCGGCCTGGTGAGAGTTCCGACGACCACGGGGTCAAGGACGCCGACGGGTTCTACATCGCGCCTGGTTGCCGAGGCACGGTCGCCTTCGTCCAGAACGTCGGGCCGGGGTGGCACCGGGTGCACGACCACCAGGACATTCACCTCACCGACATCGTCTGCTGACCACGAGCGCCCAACAGTGACTCCTGGTGGAACGGATGCCATCGCGCACCGTTCCGCCAGGATTCGCCGTTGCCAGCCGGAAACCGGCTATTCCATGATTCTCAAATTCAGGAAACTCGAAAGCCAGCTGGTCGAGGTTGTCCAGGCCCCGCCACGATGCGCTGCAGTGGTTCCCGTGTCTCCCGCTGCTCACCGCGGTCGACTTCGTGAAGTTCATGATTTGGCCGACGTCGTGGAAGTTCGTGCCAGGGACCTTGACCAGCACATCGATCCACCGTCGCCGCGCTTGTCGGCGAGGCGAATCTTTTGAGCATGTGGGTGGTTCTTCAGAAGCAGGAGGATCGACACGATCAGCTCGGTTGGTTCGGGGAGCAGGCGGTCCCACGGGTCGGCTGTCGAAGTCATCGGCGTCCACTCTCGCCTCGTCTGAATGGCCTGCTCGCACGTGGTGTAGGACGCGGACGGTGGCGGTCAAGCCGAGGATGGACCGGGTTCGGCCGCGCTGGCGTGTTTGGACAGTCGTGGGTACCTGCTTTCAGAGAAACGAGGAGGTCAGACGAAGGACTGGGTGGCTACCGGCGGCGCCCCGACGGAGGAGCCGTGCTCTCCCTGATGGCGATGGGAGGCTCCAAGGTCTCCAGCGCGAGAGGCGACTCGCCGTTGAGCAGTGCCAGCAGCTGGGCCGTGCCGTGCCGGCCGAGCTCGGCGAAGTCCTGGCGCGCGGTGGTGAGTGCGGGGATGAACATGGAGGCGAGCGGATGGTCGTCGAAACCGGCGACGCTGATGTCCGCCGGCACCCTCAGCCCGGTGTCGTGGATTCCGCGGATGACGCCCATCGCCGTCTCGTCGTTGCCGCAGAAGATCGCGGTGACGGCGGGATCCCGGGCCAGGCGCACGCCGACCTCGTAGGCGGTCGTGATCTCCCAGGAAACGTCTTCGATGGGCGGGATCGGACTGCCGTGGCGTTGCAGCGCGACCCGCCATCCGGTGGTCCGGCCGTCCTCCTTGCCCGAGGGCGGGATCCGCACGTGGTGGACGGTGCGGTGGCCGAGGCCCAGCAGGTGCTCGGTCAGGGCGGCTGCGGCCCCGGACTCGTCCAGCACTGCCTGCGGGACGCCGGGCTCGGGGATGCCCGAGAGCGCCACGGCCGGGACAACCGACTCCAGGGCCTTGAGCGCACCGACCCCGGGCGGGTCGAACTTGAGCACGACGACGCCGGCGACCGACTGCCGCAGCACGGCGTCGGCGGCGGCCCGGACGTCCTCGGCGCGCTCGCTTTCGACGACCACGATGATGACCACGAATCCGGCCGCGCGGGCGGATTCCTCGACTCCCCGGATGGCCTCGGCGTAGCCGTACCGGGAGGTGTTGGCGGCGACGATCGCGATGGTCTTGGAGTGGCGCGAGGCGAGGACCTGGGCCGCGGCGCTCGGCCGGTACGCCAGTTCGGCGATCGCGGCCTCTACTCGCCGGCGACGCTGCTCGCTGACCCGTGCCGCGCCGGTGAGCACCCTGGAGACGGTCGGCACGGAGACGCCCGCTACCCGCGCGACGTCGGCGATGGTGGCGGGCCGGTTGACGGGCGTCGGATAGGACATGGGTTCATTATGGGAGCCCGCTTCGAGACGGCTCACTTGACGGCTCCGCTGGTGATCCCGGCGATGATCTTTCGCTGCATCACGACAAAAGTGATCAGCAGTGGCAGGCTCATGAGGATGATGTAGGCGAAGATCAGGTGCCAGTTCTGCAGGTAGAGCCCACTGCTGGCGACCTGGTACAGGTTCAGCGGGAGGGTGTCGATGCGCCCACCGATGACGAACAGGGCGTAGAACACGTCGTTCCAGACGTAGAGGCAGATCAGGATCGTCGCCGTCGCGATGGTCGGGCCGAGCAGGGGCAGGATGATGCGGAAGAAGACGCGGACCGGCCCCGCTTCGTCGACCCGCGCGGCTTCCTCGAGCTCGACGGGGATGGTCCGTATGAAGCCTGTGGTGAAGAAGATCACCGTGGACATGTACATGCCCATGTACACCCCGATCATCCCGACCGCCGTGCCGGCGAGTCCGAGCTCGCGCAGGAGCAGCACCAGGGCCACCACGGCCGGGGGCAGCACGATGCCGCTGATTCCCAGCGCGTAGACGAAGGCGATTCCCCTGCCGCGGCGGCGGCCCAGGACCCAGGCGGCCATGGACCCGAGGATGAGCACACCGGCCACGGACACGGCCGTGATGAGGACGCTGCCGAGGAAGGCCGGGATCATGCGGCCCTGGTCGAACACCGTCGCGAAGTTCCCGAACAGGTGCCAGCGGGTGGGAGGCGCGAGGTTCGGGTTGAGGGCCTCGGCCTGGTCCTTGCCGGCGGTCGCGAGGACGAGCCAGAACTGGACACCCAGGAGCAGCACCACAAGCGCGATGGCCACCGCGGGCTGGATGAGCCGCGTGAGCCTTTTCCCTCGTCCCAAGCCATGCCGCGCTGAGCTCGTCTTGGTGGCGGACGGTGATGCGGTCGCGAGGGTCATGAGAGCACGTCCTCTCGCTTGCGCAGCAGCTTGATGACGGGGAAGGCCAGGAGCGCGACCATGAGGAGCAGCATCAGGCTCATCGTGGTGGCCTGGGCGAACAGGCCCTGGCCGAAGGTGCGGAAGACGAAGATGTTGAGCAGTTCGGTGCTGCCGCCCGGGCCGCCGCCGGTAGTGGCCTGGACGATGTCGAAACCGTTCATCGATCCGAGCAGTGCGGTGGCGACGTTGAGCGTGACGGCCGGGGCGAGCAACGGGAATCGGATGGTGGTGAAGGTCCTCCACCAGCCCGCGCCGTCGATGCGGGCGGCTCATGCGCAGACGCGGCACCGCCCAGTCAACGCGCTGCACGTGAGCAGCCGTCGGGCCTGAAGGCACCGAAAGCCGATGTCGATGATAGCGCTTTCAGGCAACTGACGTCGCAGATTTCGAAAATGGATGAAATCCCGGCCGGTGCGTGGTCACGGGGGAGTGTCGCGGATACCTTGCCGCCATCTGAGGCGCTTGGGCGTCTTCGTGACGTCCCGCCGTTGGATCACGTCGGAAGGCGGCAGTATGACAATCCATGATGTGAATGCCAGATGCAGCGACCGGTCTCGGCTGCTCTCGCAGATCCTGGCCGACGATGACGGTGACGGTGACGCCCACGAGGCCGAGCGCGTGCTCGGTCTGCGGCAGTCGGACTACCACTGGGCGGTGGTGCTGCGCTCGGCGCCTGGTTGCGGGCTCGCGGCCGAGGACCTGGTTCGCGTCGCACAGACCATCAACCGGGAGACCGGCGGGGCACGCCCGCTGGTCGTCGTCAACCGCGGTCGCGAGGTGTGGACGTGGACCCAGGGGACGCGGCCGCCGGAGCCGGAGGCCCTCGCCGCGGTACGAACTCGACTGTCGGCGGTGGACGGTCTACAGGTCGGTGCCGGGCCGGTCGCGCAGGGAACCGCGGGTTTCCGCCGCAGCCTGCTGGGTGCGCAGGCGGCGCTGCACAGTGCGAGTACGCACACCGGGTGGTACGCGTACGAGGACGTCTCGGTGGTCTCGCTGCTCGCCAAGGACGACGACCGCACGCGGTGGTTCGTCGCGGACGTGCTGGGCGAGTTGGCGAGCACCGGGCCGTGGCACGCCATCCTGCGCGAGACCCTTCGCCTGTACCTCGCCATGAGGCGCAGCCGGCAGCAGGTTGCCGCTGCCATGTACATCAACCGGAACACCGTCGCGTACCGCGTGGAGAAGGCGACCCGGCTGCTGGGCCGCGCGATCGACGAGGATGCCTTCGAGGTGCGGCTGGCCCTGGAGATCGTCCGAGCCCGCGGTCAGGACCGGCCGTCCGCACCGTCGCCGGCCGATGACATTCCCTTCTCCGGCTCGCCTGGCGCGGCGTGACTTCGGTACTCCCACAGGGCGGACCGCCGACGGCCGGTGAGCAGCCAGGCCGCATGCAGCAATGAATCAGCCTTCGTCGAGGTGAACTCGGCGAAGGCTGACTCGTTGCTCGAATCAGTACGCATCACGCCTCCGCACTATGACGACCTGGGCCACAGCCAAGGTTGACACGGGTGGGAAGAAACCTCCCGCCCGTGCCCACCTGTCAGGGCATGACCGGCCAGACCCTGAAGTCGTCCCAGATGGTCTGCCAGTCCTGGAAGTACATGACTCTCAAGTTGTCCCCCACCAGAGATGACGCCTCGTGCGATCGCACGGTTGTCGGTGGTGAGGCCGTACACCGGGCCTCCGCTGTCAGCGAAACGGACCGCGAACCCTCCGCTGTCGTTCCGCGCCGCCACCAGGTCAGTGGCGCAGAACCTGTCGCCATCGGAGTCCACGTCACAGACCTCGCGCATGAAGTTCGGCTCGACCCTCAAGCCACACACGTGGGCGGGTCCGGAACTCGAGGGCTTCCTCACGCAGTTTTGTCAGCACCGGAATCAAGCCCTGATGTGGATCGGTTGCAACCGTCGCCTGGTAGGGCTTGTAAACGACTATGTCCGCAACGGCATCACCAGCCTGTTCACCGCGTTCGACATCGCTGACGGCAGGGTGATCGGCGAGTTGCACCGCCAGCACCGCGCCGCCGAGACACCGGACAGCTGGCCGACCCCCTCGCCGGACGGAGACCCCGGCCGGCCGGACTGCGCGGCGGACGTGGGGTGCTGCTGGTCAACCAGTTCGCCGATCTCGTCCGCGTCCACGCGACCCCGCACGGCACCACCATCTACGCCTTGCTCCGCCCGGCAGCCGGGACAACCTCGGGCGACTAGGCTTTCCCAGGGAAGGTGACTTTTCGCAGCAGGCCCTCCATTCCTCGATTCAGCGTTCAACGGCCTGGTCTGTGGCGGAGTGCGAGTACGCAAATGTCGTCGCGAGCTTCCTGTGGGGCGACGGCGTTGATCACCGCCGGCACGAGGTGGTCAAGGCGTTCGGGCAGATGCGGTGCTGTCACGGCGTCGCACAGGGATTGGATGCCCGTGTCGATGTCGTTCTCGCGGTGTTCCACCAGTCCGTCGGTGTAGACGACCAGCACGTCATCCGGTCGTAGCGATGTCTCGAACGTGACGTAGTCGGCAGACCGCGCGGCTCCTGTGATCAGCCCGTGCCGGTGTGCCATCGGACGGGCGATGCCGCCGCGGACCATCAGCGGGTGGGGGTGGCCGGCATTGGCGTAGCGGAGAGTGCCGTCGCTCGGGGTGTACACGCCGTAGAACACCGTGGTCATCGTCATGTCGACGCAGGAGCAGACGAGCCGGTTCAGTTCACCCAGCACGCGGCCGGGAAGCGGGTTTTGCATCGCGTAGGCGCGGAGCGCGCTGCGGACCCCGCCCATCGTGACCGCGGCTTCGACGTCATGGCCGATCACGTCGCCGACCGCGATCGCGAGCCTGCCATCAGGCAGGGGGAACGCATCGTAGAAGTCGCCGCCCACTCCAGCCGAGCTGTTCGCGGGCTGATAGGCAGCCGCCAGTTCCGCGCCCTCGACGTCGGGGATGCTGGGTGGCAGCAGAACCCGTTGCAGCTGCAGCACGATTTTCCGCTCGTCCTTCAGTTGCGCCGTCATCTCATCCGCTCGTACCACGGCAGCCCGCGCATCGGCCTCGGCGGTACGTCGCGCGGTGCGGTCGACGCACATGCCGCGCAGCGCCACCACGGTGCCGGTGGTGTCCGCGACCGGTTCGACGATCGACGAGAGCACGACGACACGTCCGTCGGGCGTGCACAGCCGGTACTCGGTGTCCGGTGCCGGTGCGTGCCCGGTCAGACCGGTGAAGGACGCCCGTGCCAGGCCGAGGTCGTCGGGGTGCACGAGTGCAAGAACTTCTTCAAGGGTGCTCGGGGACTGGGTGACACCGGCGATGCGGCAGAGGTTGGCCGACCACACGACTCGTCCGCTGCGCAGGTCGAGTTCCCAGGATCCCGTGCCCCCGGCGCGTTGTGTCCGATCCAGTCGATCGGTCCACTCGGCGTGCAGGCGCAGTCCTTCGAGCTCGACGACCTCGTGGGACTTGGTGAGGTCCTGAACCGTGATCACGGCGGCGATCACCTCGTTGTCGTGATCGCACAACGGGAACAGGTTGAGCAGGAGCTGCTTGGTGGTGTTTCCGACGTCGGCACGCGTCTCGAGGTCACGGTGTACGGCGCCGGTCCTGAGCACCTCGGCGACGCGGGATTCCACTGCGGCCGCGTAGGCGGGTGGAACGACTTCGTTCATCGTTCGCCCGACGTGGTCACGGGTTGCCAAGTCGAGCACCGACGCGAACTCCGGGTTGGCGTAGAGGAAACGCATCTGTTCGTCCACCACGGCGAAGCCCACGGGCGCTCGTTCGAGGACCGCCGTGATCTCCAGCAGCGATCCACCGGAACCTGCAAGACCACGCGCAACGTCGATGGTGCCGGCAGGCGCACTGTCGAGGAACTCCGCGGCTTTCCCGTCCACGAACCACATAGCTGGTCGTTCCTCCTGTCTCACCACACAGGCCCGGCTCCGAATCCCTTGGCATGGCACTACTTCCGGCAGTTCTCATACCCGTCTGAGGGTGCGGGTAAACACAGCGTTCCGTCTGACGGCGGATCACTTCAGATCCGGAGAAGACTCTCGTCGCGCACTTCCAAGACCTCAGGAGCGGAAGACCACGGCGCACGCCACCAGGTGACGTGTACCATTGACACCATCGGGGCCTGAGTTCGTCAGATGTTTCCCGAATCCCTAGCGCCGTGCGGCTGCTCCGGCTTACTCGCCGTGTGCACGCACGGGACGCAGAGAAAGTCGGAACCCATGCAGACCCACAACGATTCGCGTTACGATCCGCCCGGCCACAGCGCAGGTGATTCCCGTGTTGAACCACCTGACGGAACGCGTCCAATGAGCGCGTTCCCGGCGGACGGGCTCTTCAGTCATCCGGACATGGATCACCTCGACACGAGGCGGGGCTCGCTGCCCGACGAGGACCAGCGGTCCTACACCAACCTGTTCCACGAACCGGCTGGCGCTGTAGAACACCAGTAAGCGGGCACCGCCGCTACTCACGCTTCCAACTGCGCCTGGCCGCCCGCCTCCGCACCCGCACCCTGGTGAACCGTTTTCGCGAACATCGTGCTCTTCACGGCACGTCGGTAGTCAGCCGGCGCGACGACCTGATGCGGCAGCAACAGCTCGCTTCCGCACAGCCGGACCAGGCACGGACCGCGATCAAGATGCTCGACGGGCCACGTTTCCCGCGCACTGGCGGGACCTTGCCGATCAGCGGCATCAGCTGGGTGCCGTCGTTGCAGTTGCCGCCGGTGAGGGACACGGCCAACGGGATGCCGTGTCCTTCGTGATCAGGTGGTGCTTCGAGCCCGTTCTGGCGCGGTCGACCGGGCTCGTCCCCGCTTTGGGCCGCCCTTGAGCGCGCGGACGTGCGAGCCGTCGATCACCGCCCGCTGCCAGTCCAGCGCGTCCGCGGCGTTGAGTTCGGCGAGCAGGTTCTCGTGCAGCCGCTGCCAGACCCCGTCCCGATGCCAGTCCCGCAGCCGCCGCCCGGCCGGTCATGCCGGAGCCGAACCCGAGTTCCTGGGGCAGGAACTCCCACGGGATATCGGTGTGGAGCACGAACAGGATGCAGCCGCTTGCGCCCCGGATGGTCGGCACGACGAGGGACCACCGGGAGCAGCGGCTCGATCCACGCCCACAAGATCATTCCGGTGAGGATGATCGAAACCGGGGCATGACACCTCAAGTCGCGTAGCCGCCGCCACCGTGTTGTGACGAGCGGGTCGACCAGGCTTTCCGGCGCTCCACCCTTGAAGGTGCGCACAAGCCGGCGGAAGGCAAACTTCTGGGATGCGGGCTGCCGGCTGAGCAGATGGTTGGCCCGCATCTGGCGAGTGGTATCCGCAACGCTGCTGCGGAGGCATTGGATCCTTGTGGACAGATGTGGTCCAACGAGGTCACGCCCGCGGTGCGGGCATCGTCGAGGTCGCTGACCTGATCGAGCGCAAGGGGTGCACATCGGACATGGGGGTGCCCGCCGACGTGGTTGGCGTTCACTCCCAGAACACCTGGAGTACCTCGGTCGTCAGCTGGGGCAGTCCGACGGTGGCGCAGTCGACGTCCGGGTGCACTACCGGGTAGGCGTTGGCGGTGTCGCCGACGAGCGGACCGCCACCGACCGTGGGATCGCCGGTCTCGGCGTGCGCGATTTGCGGTGATGCCCAGCTCGTGGCGAACGCGGCCACCGCAGCCAGTGGCAACCGATGGTTCGGATCCCGGCGACGCGAATCCGAGGGCGACGAACCCACTCCCAGTGCTCGCCCAGTTCGCCGGCCGGCCGGCCACGTCTCGTGAGCGTGATCTTGTTGTCCCGCCCAACCCGAAGAGGCGTTACCCGGCCGCGCAATCGTCAGGTCGCGGCACCACCGACACCCAAACGAGGCGTGCCCGCACGCCTGGACGATCGCTCGCCACACCTGAACGACCCCTTACCAACACTTTACTATTGCTTTACTTCGATTGGCTGGCGATACTTTGGGCGAGGGGAGTACTTCCGCAGGGTCTGCCCGGTCAGTACGGACACTCCGACGGTGTCCCCGGGAGGCCGCCCCCGGTGGGTGAAGGAGACCTCGAACGCTGACGTTCGAGGAGGTCCTGTGCCCGGCTCAGCAGTTGCGTCTGCCGTCGTCCCGGCCGCCCAGGCGGACTCAGTCGGTTCGCCGGGACTGTGGTTGCTCAGCATCGCGGTCCTGCTGGCACTGCTGACGGCCGACTTCCTGGTGACCCGCCGCCCGCACGAGGTGTTGATGCGCGAGGCCGTGGGCTGGTCGGTCTTCTACCTCACGCTGCCCATGGTGTTCGCGATCTGGATCTGGACGGCTTTCGGCAGCGGACAGGCCGTGGAGTTCGTCACGGGCTTCGTGGTGGAGAAGTCGCTGTCGGTGGACAACCTGTTCGTGTTCATGCTGCTGCTGGCGGCGTTCAGCGTCCCGCTGGAGGTGCAGCAACGCGTCCTGCTCTACGGCATCGTCGGCGCCCTGGTGCTGCGTGGCATCTTCATCGCCGCCGGCGCGGCACTGCTCGCCGCCGGAACGTGGGCGTTCCTCGTGTTCGGCCTGATCCTCTTCGCCTCGGCGGTGAAGATCCTCCACCAGGCGCTCACCGGCGCCATGACCGATCGGGACATCTCCCGAATGCGCTCGGTACGGCTGCTGCGCAGACTGATGCCCGTTACCGACGACTACCGCGGCACTCACCTGACAGTCCGCGAACACGGTCGCCGCGCGCTCACACCGCTCGCGGTCGTGGTGGTGGCGGTGTTCGCCACCGATGTCGTGTTCGCCATCGACTCGGTGCCCGCCGTGTACGGCATCACCGACGACCCCTACCTCGTGTTCGCGACCAACGCCTTCGCCCTGCTCGGCCTGCGTGCCCTGTACTTCGTGCTGCACTCCGCGCTGGCCAAACTGGTTCACCTCAACCACGGCCTCGCCATCATCCTCGCCTTCATCGGGCTGAAGCTGGTGCTGCACTGGGCCCACGGAATCTGGCCTGCCGTGCCTCAGATTCCCACCCCGGTCTCGCTCGCGGTCATCGTGGCTGTCCTCGGCACCGTCACGCTGACG
The DNA here is from genome assembly GCF_003269295.1 of Lentzea atacamensis. Taxonomy (GTDB): domain Bacteria; phylum Actinomycetota; class Actinomycetes; order Mycobacteriales; family Pseudonocardiaceae; genus Lentzea; species Lentzea atacamensis. The sequence goes on from NZ_QLTT01000004.1 coordinate 412,180, forward strand.
AGCTTGCGGGCCCGTCGCCGCACCGCACCCACAGACCCGCCCGCAGTGCGGGTCCACACGACGCGGGACTGAGCCATGCTCTTCGAGTACCTGATCGAGATGATCCTCGAACTCGCTGCGACCATCCTCGTGCTGGTCTCACTGGTGATCGCGTGCGCGGCGCTGCACCCGCCCCGAGCTCCACACCGCTGACGGCGGTGAAGGAACCCGGAACGAGTCACCGGCCTGGCCGCTGTCGGACGCAGGCGGCAGCTCCCCCACTCGGCGGGTGCTGGTGCTGGGGTAGGGCGGTCAGCAGGTGATCTCGGCCCACACGGTCTTGCCGTGGAGGCTGTGGGTGACGCCCCAGTCCTTCGCGAGCCGGTGGACGATGACCATGCCGCGGCCTCGGTTGCCTCCGAGACGGGAGCATCCCAGTGTCGGCGGGTCGGGCGAGGTGTCGTCGATCTCCACGCGCACGAAGCACGGCTCCGTCGACCGGTGCAGCCGCATCCTGCGCGGGCCGCGACCGTGGTCGAAGGCGTTGCTCACCAGTTCGTTGACCACCAGGAGGATGTCTTCGAGTGCGTCGGCGGTCACACCGGACAGCGCGCTCCGCGTCCACCTTCGGACTGCTGCGACGTCATGCGCGTAGTCGTTCAGGTCGAGCACCTGGGGTCGGCGGTGCGGCCCGCCCGCCAACGAATGTCCCACAATGCTCATCTCATCCCAGCATCGCCGCGACGCACATGTGAGCGAGAAGGGCTGTACCCACACCGGCCACGGCGCTGACGACGACGTTCATGGCCGCGTAGAAGTACGCTTTCTGCTCGGCCAATCGCAGTGTCTCGTAGCTGAACGTGCTGTAGGTCGTCAGCGCGCCGCAGAACCCGGTGCCCGCCAGGGCGAGCACGGAGTGCGGCATCGCCGCGCCGGCTCCGGTGAGTGCGCCGAGGATGAGGCATCCGGCGAGGTTGACCGCGAAGGTTCCCCAGGGGAAGAGGCTGTCGTGCCGCGCCTGGACGACGCGGTCCGTCAGGTAACGCAGCGGAGCGCCGACGGCGGCTCCGAGAAAGATCAGCGCGGCGGTCATGACGGCTGCCTTCCCGTGTAGCGCACGACTTCCACTTCGTCGACGATCACGGTGCCCTCGGTGACCAGCTCGTCGAGCTCGGGCAGGAAGCCCTGGATGCGTTCGTCGGTGTCCACGACGATCACGGCGATGGGCAGGCTGTCGGCGGTGTCGGGGAACCGGTCGGTGTGCACGAAGGAGTGGGTGCCGAAGCCTTCGCAGCCATGCAGCACGGTGGTGCCGGCCAGTCCCGCGCGGCGTGCGCGCAGGACGATCTCGTGGTGCAGTGCGTGGTGATGCGAGCGGTCGTCGTCGCCGATGAGGATGGTCAGGCGGGTCGTGGTTCCGGCGAGGTGCATCTCAGCGCACCGCCTGTCGCTGCACGACGGCGCGCGTGGCCCAGACACCGAGTAACACCGCGAGCACCGCCGCGAGCGGAGTGGCGACAAGGTAGACGAGCGCCATCCCTGCGGAGCTGGGTCGCAGCAGGTCACCGACTTCGGCGGCGTAGGTGGAGAAGGTGGTGAAGCCGCCGAGCACGCCGACCCCGAGGAGCGGGCGCACCAGGCGGTGTGCGGACCACGCCTCGGTGATCAGCACCATCAGCACGCCGATGAGCAGGCAGCCCAGCGCGTTGATGAGGAACGTGTTCCACGGGAAGCCGCCGGGTGAGGTGGGCAGCAGCTGGGAGATCCCGTAGCGGGCCAGCGCGCCGAGGCCGCCGCCGAGCGCGATCGCGGCGAGTACCGGGCCGTGATGGCGCACGAGTTCGGCGCGTTGCGCGGGCACGCGCAGATCGACATCCGAATCGATGGGTTCGACCTCGTTGTGCACAGTCGTGGTCCTACTCTGCCCGCGGACGTACCGCATCTGGGGGAGTAGGGACTGTTGGCAGCTGCCGCTGCGGTTCTCCGAGGTCCGGAGCGGCGAGCCCCACCGCCGCTGCCGGTGACGATACCGAGTCCGCCGGCCGGGAGACGGCGGGGGTGGCTGCCATCACCGCCGGTCGGCCGTGTACTTGACGACGTGGACCTCGTCGAGCATCACGAGGCCGCCGATGTTCAGGTCGTCGAGCTGCGGCAGGAACCCGCGGATGCGGTCCTCGGCGTCGATGATGACGATCAGGACTGGGAGGTCGTTGCTCAACCGGAACAAGTGCTTGGTGTGGATGCGTGAGCTCGCGCCGAAGCCTTCGATGCCGCGGATCGCGGTTGCCCCGGCCAGTCCGGCCTTGTGCGCGCGGCGCGCGATCTCGGTGTAGAGCGACCGGTGCCGCCACCTGTCGCTCTCCCCGACGAAGATCGACAAACGCAACGCCCGCCCGGCAGGCCTCACCGCTCGAGCACACCGCCGCCAGAACGTCGGGGCAAGCCGACGTCAGCCGCGCGAGACCCGGCGGCGACCGGCGTCCAGCCGCACTGCCACTTCACCTGGAGCGAGGGCAACCCGCTGGGCCACCTCGTTCCGCTACCTGCTTCTCGGTCGCGGCGACACCGCACCGGTCGTGCGGGAGATCATCCGCGCCAGCGAACCCGATCACGACGTGAAGGGATGTCGACATGAGCACGAAGCTCACCAAAGACGGTCTGCGCGAAGTGTGGGTGTCGGCCATCGGCGGATCTCGCCGTCGCGAAAGGTCAGAGCATCAGCGGTACGACGGGGCCGGCTGGGATTCGCGTTGATCAGTGGCTACCGGCCAGTTCGCCGCTGAGCGTGCCGTGCATGGTCGCGCTCGGCGGGTTGAGGCCGATGATCTCGACGGTCTTGCCGCGGGCGGCGTACTTCGTGGTGATCGCGTCAAGTGCGGCGACCGAGGACGCGTCCCAGATGTGCGCCGCGCCCAGATCGATCACTACCCGGTCTGGGTCGTTCGCGTAGTCGAACTGGTAGACGAGATCGTTGCTGGAGGCGAAGAACAGCTCGCCGGTGACGGTGTAGGTGACCTGCTCGCCGTCCGGGTCGAGCAGCGGGCTGACCGTGACGAGATGGGCGACGCGGCGGGCGAAGATGACCATCGCGGTGATGGTGCCGGCGATGACGCCGATCGCGAGGTTGTCGGTGGCGACGACGACCACGACGGTGATGACCATGACGCTGATCTCGCCGGTGGGCATGCGCTTGAGCGTGGCCGGTGCGACGGAGTGCCAGTCGAAGGTGGCGAAGGAGACCAGCACCATCACGGCGACGAGTGCGGCCATCGGGATGTCGGACACGACAGGGCCGAACACGATGCACAGGATCATCAGGAACGTGCCGGCGAGGAACGTCGACAGCCGCGTGCGGGCACCGGAGGTCTTCACGTTGATCATCGTCTGGCCGATCATGGCGCACCCGCCCATGCCGCCGAAGAAACCGGTGACGACGTTGGCGATGCCCTGCCCGATCGACTCGCGGGTCTTGTTCGAGTGCGTGTCGGTGATGTCGTCGACCAGTTTGGCCGTCATCAGCGATTCCATCAGCCCCACGAGCGCGAAGGCGATCGCGTAGGGCGTGATCAAGGTGAGGGTGGCCCAGGTGAACGGCACGTCCGGGATTCCCGGTACCGGCAGCGAGGAGGGGAGTTTGCCCTCGTCGCCGACGGTGGGCACGGCGATGCCGGCGCCGATGGTGAGCGCGGTCAGCGCGATGATCGACACCAGGGGAGCGGGAACCACCTTGGTGAGCTTCGGGAACAGCACCATGATCAGCAGCCCGCCGGCGAACAGCGGGTAGACCGCCCACGGCACGTCGATCAGCTGCGGCACCTGCGCGAGGAAGATCAGGATCGCCAGCGCGTTGACGAACCCGACCATGACGCTGCGGGGCACGAACCGCATCAGCTTCGCCACGCCGAGCGAACCGAGCACGATCTGGATCAGCCCGCCGAGTATCACCGTGGCGATCAGGTAGCCGAACCCGTGCTCACGGGCCAGCGGCGCCACCACCAGTGCGATGGCCCCGGTCGCGGCCGAGATCATCGCGGGACGGCCGCCGACGATCGAGATCACCACCGCCATCGTGAACGAGGCGAACAGCCCGACGCTGGGATCGACGCCGGCGATGATCGAGAACGAGATCGCCTCGGGGATCAGCGCGAGGGCGACCACCAGTCCGGCGAGGACCTCGGTGCGCAGGACCTTCGGTGATAGCCAGGTGGGACGCGTGAGTCGGGGCAGGGTGAACGTGGAGGTCGGAGGCATGGTCAGCGATCAGCCTGTCGTGCTCAGGCCCGGCTCTGCTGGCGGAGCGGGGCGGATGGATCAAGAACGAGGAAGAACGGCGGGCACACGCGCGTCGCGCACAGCGGCAGTGGGTCGCCGTAGCGCTGGTCGGTGCGGCTCGTTTGGCCTACGGCGGGGGTGAGGGAAGCCGGTGACGCGGCGATGAAGGCACGCGGCGGCTCCTGGCTGAGAGGATGGTGGTGTCGTGGTGCTGGTTCACGGTTTGCCTGGACCGGCGGTCGACGTTGACCAGTCAGCTCAGCGCCGGTCCAGACTCTACCCTTACGTTAGGGTAGAGATCCTGGGGGACCGCCTGAGTGTGAGTGGTGACACCGCAGCAATGACCGAAATGGACACCGCATGACGGGCGAGCACATGCAGATCGGCGAGGTCGTAGCCCGGACCCAGCTGTCCCAGCGCACCATCCGGCATTACGACGAAGTCGGTCTGGTGGTGCCCTCTGCCCGCAGCCAGGGCGGGTTCCGGCTCTACACCGAGTCGGACGTCGCGCGTCTCATGGTCATCCGCAGGATGAAGCCGCTCGGATTCACCCTGGAACAGATGCAGGAGCTCCTGGCCGCCACCGATCGCCTCGACAGCGACGAGCCCGTCGACGACAGCGAACGCCAAGCGCTCACCGCGACGCTGCGCGAGTTCGAGCACGCCGCACAGCAACGCTGCGACGAACTCCGCACCCAACTCGGACGGGCCGAGGAATTCGCTGACACCCTGCGTCGAAGGCTGAACACCGCCGATCGCACGCGGCCGGATTCTGCACATCGCAGTTGACGTAAGCCTGAAAGTGGGCTCACTTGCGGGCCTTGTGCCGGTTGCGCACCAGGAGCGCGGCTCCCGACAGCAGCGCCACCAGGACGAGCAACGCCGGCACCGAACCGCTGGCGGTGAGCCGGTCGACCAGAGTGCTCTGCAGCGCACTTGCCGCGTCGATCACCGGGTCGGCCGGATCGGCGTCGCCGAGGAAGAGCCGTAGCTCGTAGATGCCGTAGCAGGTGACGTACAGGCTGACGAGCACCAAGAGTGCGCCGCCCGAGCCGGGAGATGTACGGCAGCACGTTGCGCGCGCGGGTGGTGACGGCAGTGCTGGCCAGGGCGGTGGCGACCGCGGGTGCGGTGACGACCGCGGGTGCGGTGACGGCCAGGCCCATGTCCGCGGCGTATGCGACGAACGCGAGGATGCCTTCCGCGATGTCACCTGATCAACTTCAGCGATGATTCGCTGCACGACCTCGGTCCTCGACGTCCACTGTGCTATCCGATGCACTGTCGCGGCACCACAGTAGGCACAGCGATACGCGTGTATGGAGGTGCTGGTTCAGCAGCTACCGCAGGAGACTTCAGCCCAGACGGTCTTGCCGACGACGTTGGGGATGACGCCCCACTCTTTGGACAGCCGGTCCACGATGACCAGCCCGCGACCACGGTGTCGGTCGATCCTCGAGCGACCCAGGACCGGTTGTTCAGGGGAGCTGTCGTCCACCTCGATCCGGACCGAGCACGGTTCGGAGATGCGGAGCAGTCGAACCTCACGCGCGAACAGCCCGTGGTCGTAGGCGTTGGTCACCAGCTCCGTCACGACCAGCAGCACGTCACCGAGCACCTCGTCGGACAGATCGGCCAGCGCGTCCGCCGCCCAACGGCGAACCGTGACCATCGCAGGGACGCGCTCGTCGAGGTCCAGCACGAGGTCGCCCGAATTGTCTGGTGGATTGTCGTCTCGACTGTCCATGACCAGAGCACGCCCTCTCCGCTGAAGACGGTCGAAACCAGTCCATACCCTGCGAAGCGACGCCGTCAAACCGGCCCGCCGCCTCGATTCAAGCCTTTATCTCCGCAGGCAGCACCTTCGTCAAGCCGTCGCCGTTTGCGGTCATGCGGCAGGTCGTCGCCGCACGGCGGCTAACCCGCACCTGCCGATGGATGTTGACCCGCCGCCCATGTCGGGCCAGCCGTGTCGGCGCATCCCAAGATCGCAGGTCAACAGCCTGCTGCACCGGAACGAGTAAATCTGTAGTGGCAGGAGTAGACATTCACCTCCGACTGTGTGTAGTGTTCTACATGTTGCGAGAGAGAACGTCATATCGGCACGGGAGATGACGAACTACCCGTGAGTCAGTGCAGGACGGCCGGACGTGCTGGGACCGATCAGTGGTAAGGGGTTCCAGCCAGCGGCCAAGGACAGTCGGCAAAGCAGGACCGGAAGCACGACCGCAGTACGCACCATCCCGGAGCCGGCAGTCGCGTGAAGTAGCAAGTGCTGGATGCAATGCGACCAGTCGGCGAGTTGTTATCAGCAGTGCAAGAAGTCCGGTGCCGACGGTCGTGCAAGGAACAGAAGTCAGGTAGCAGAGGAGAAGGGAAGGGTTGCACGCCATCGGATCGCCTGTCTCCGGCTGAGGTTCGCCGGGCGGGTACCGCGGTTCCATCGAGATTGGCGGGTGGTCTTCGGTTAAGCACACGCAACGATCCCCGCAGTTCCCCGCCTCTGGTGCGGGTGACGCGGAAAGGTAAGACGGCCTCACGGCCGATTGATGGAAGTGAAACCCATACACCCTTGGGGCCCCGGTGCTACTGCGCATCGGGGCCCCTCGTGATGTGGAGGCGCGATGACCCCAGAGACATCCCGACCGGAACTCGCCGAACCGCAGACCGCGGCCGAGAACCTTGACGACGACCACTACCCCGCCTACACCATGGGCCGGGCCGCCGAGATGCTCGGTACCACCGCGGCTTTTCTGCGCAGCCTCGACGAGCGGAAACTGATCGAGCCCCAGCGCTCCGCCGGCGGGCATCGCCGCTACTCCCGCTACCAACTACGCCTGGCCGCCCGTGTCCGCACCCTGCTCGACGAGGGCATCGGCCTGGACGCCGCCTGCCGCATCGTCACCCTGGAAGACCAGCTCCACGAAGCCAGAAGTCACACCACCCAGGCGGCGCCTGCGCACCCGCCAGGCGAGCCGTACCCACCGTTGCGAGGCGTGTGAGCGCCAAGACCATCGCCCAAGCGCTCGGTAGCTCCGGATGCGCGAGCAGCCGAAGCTACCGGCTCGTCCGGTTGTCAGCTACTTCCCTGATGATCCTGGACAGGATGTTCGCACGGTTGGGCAGATGGACCGGTCGGGCGCGAGGGCGAGGCGGAGTCCGTGTCGGCGCCGTTGTCTGCGTGGCGTTCGGTGCGGCCGATTCCATGCCAGTCCAGGCAGAGCACGGTGGCGTCGTCCTTGAGGTGATCACGGTAAGCCCGCCTCACAGCCCTGGTCGCCGCCCGTACCACCTCCCTGGGGTGCAGTGCTTCGGTGCTGCGGAGCAGCAGCGGCAGGTCGACGGCTTCGGCGTCGCGTTCGAACATGCCGTCGGTGAGCAGCACCAGCCGATCTCCGGGGCGCAGGTCGAGCCGTTGCACCCGGTAGGAGTACGGCTTGACTCCGAAGAGCAGATCGATCTTCAGCTCGAGCGGCTCCACCACGCCGTTGCGCAGCAGCAGCGGTACGGGGTGACCGACGTTGACCAGCTCGACCGCTCCGGTGTGCAGGTCCACGCGCACCAGTAGTCCGGTCGCCAGTGATCCCAGGCGGTGGTCCAGCAGGGCGTGGTTGGCCTGCTGTGCCTGCTCCGCCAGGTCGTCGCCGGCCCGGCGGGCTCTGCGCAGCGCACCGACCAGCAGGGTCGCGGTCAACGCCGAGGCCACGTCATGACCGACGGCATCGGTGATCGACAGGTGCAGGGCGTCGCGGTCCAGGGCGTAGTCATAGGTGTCGCCGCCGATGTCGTGAGCAGGCACCAGGGCTCCGGCGACGGTGAACTGGGCAGCCTCGCAGCAAGACGCCGTGGGCAACAGCTGGTGCTGGATCTCCGCCGCCAGGCTCATCGTCGTGGTGCGCCTGCCGGAGTGGTAGAGGTCGGTGAAGCGCCGGTCGGTGACGATGACATAGGCCAGTGCGTGTGCCGCCTCGCCCAGCTGTGCCAGTACCTCCTCGTCGAGCGAGGGCACGGTCACCTCCAGCACGCCCACGCAGTCGCCGCGGTTGGTCACCGGCAGCACCACCCGCATGCCGTCGCCGTGCTGCTCGTGCCACGGCCGCTGGGTGCGCAGCACCTCCTCGTAGACACTGTCCCGCAGATCAACGCACTCCGCGCCACCCCCGCCGAGATCCAACGTGGTCGAAGCCAGCCGCACCAGCCGCTCATCATCGACGTCGATCAACAGGAACGACACGTCGACGGCCTCGAACCGCTTCGCCAGGTCCCGCGCAACGACCTCGACCGACTGCACCGGCGGTGCGCTCTCGGCCGCCGCCAGGACATCACCCGGTCGCAACACATCGCCATCCACGGCAACCTCCGAGCAGTTGGGGCCAACGTAACCACATCACCTGCATCGGGTGAACACAACGTGGCCACCGGCGACTCGCGGACCCGCGAATCGCCTGTACCACCGACGGCGCCGATCACTTTTGCGGCCGGCCGCCAGAACACCCGATCCCGGCCGCGCCGACTGCGTCGGCAACATGGTCAATCCCTTGGGATGCGACCGTTGGTCGTTCAGCCCATCCCACGACTACGTATCGGGCTTCGAGCAAGGGCTGCGAGACGTGTGGTCTCGAGCCAACACTCGACCATGAGCCGACATCCAGTCCGCACACTGCGTCAGGTGACCCAGACGTGAGGTGAGCGCTCGTGCTCCCCGAGATGTGGGTCGTCTCGTAGTGCGTTCGACCAGGCCGGGGCTCTCAACGTTCGGGGTCGCCCTCGACCTGGTAGACGCGGCCGTCGTACTCCACGCGTTCGCGCGCGGCGATCGGGTCGAGCGTGAACAACCACCACGAGCCCGTGACAGCCTGGCGGCCGGGCTCGGCGGTGGTGGCGCTGGTGCGGGGTTGGAGCATCCCGCGCACGGGTGCGGTGGGATGCAGCGGGGCAGTAGTCGAACCGGGGTATGGGTCGAACCGGGGTATGGGGTTGTCGTACTCGTCGGTCTGTCCAGCCGGGGTGATGATCGTCAGCGTGTGCGGTAGGTGCGCCGTGCTGGCACTGGTCGCCGGCGTCGCGATGATGCAGCGGCGTGGATCGAGTCGCGGGTGACCGGCTGTCCGGCGACGGCACCTGCCCTTGCGGTTCGCTGCACTCGACGAACCGCCAGGGCATCGGCTCGCCCAGCGTGCCGTCCGCGTAGACGACCGGAACGGTGTCGGGGTCGCGAGCTCGGCTGGTGAAGGTCACCGGCAAGGCGCTCGACGCCGTGCCCATCGCGGACGCCGAGCTGGCGAAGATTGGGACGAAGTGGGAACGGCACCTGGGCAAGCGGCCCATGGGGCAGCTGTGGGAGGCCTGGAGACGCTGGGTGAGATCACAGACCCGCATCGCTGACCTGCGCGGCTGACCGAACGAGGTTGAGGAGCGACGTAGCGACTGCCAGCCGGACAGAGGGAGTCTCGTGGTCGCTGCGGAACCCGCGGGGCGTTTGCCTGAACTGCCAGGCGTTGGACTGCGGCTGGGTGTCCATGATCAGCCCGTTGGCGATGCCGAGGCAGATGGCTCCGAACAGGACGGGGACGCTCTTGGGGTCACGCTTGCTGTTGGGCGCGAACGGTTTCACGGTCTGGGCTAGTGGCCATGGTCGCCGACGGTGCGGTGCGGGGCCAGGTCCAGGCATACCGCACGATGAGGGCGAGAAGGATCAGTTCCAGTGCGATGCCAAGGCCGTAGAAGTACAGCCAGGTCTCGCCCACCGCGTTGAACGCCGTGACGGGGACGTAGAGCGAGGCGACGGTGAGGTTGGTGATGCGGTTCGCCCGGGCGGGCAGCGTCATCGACAGCACGACCATGAGGATCGGAATGGCCATGAGGGTCAGCGCCGTGGTCGAAAAGGTCTGGGAGAGGTCGAACTCGAAGACCTTGCCGATGAGGATGTCTTCGATGACGCCGGGCGTGAAGAAGTTGAGAATGTCCACATAGGCGTACAGGAACATGAAGCTTGTCCACGTTGCGGCGAGCTTGGCTCTCACCGGGATCCGATGGTCTTCCAGTGTGGCGGTGGCGGGGTGACGTGTTCTCATCGTGGGCTCCGTTGTCGTGGTGAAGATCGGTAGGTTCACGATCGCTGAGGCCGGCGGCGGGCGCCCCGGCCCGGAGGCTGGGGTTGGCCTGGCCGATGGCATGGTCTGTCTCCCGTTCTTTCGGCTGGTACGCCGAGGCACGCCGATCCCTAGGCTGGAGCCGTGGTCACTGTCTGGCGCTCCATCTGGCGTGAGCCGCGGCCTGCTCACGCCCCACCCATCGGTCGGCTCGACTGGCTGCTGGTGGGCGTGGTCGCGGCCGCCACCTTGGTCGAGGGCGTCGCTCGGCCGGGCGTGCCCTGGCAACCCCTGGTGACGGTGCTCGCCCTGGCGCTCATGCCTGCCCTGCTCTGGCGGCGGGCCCGCCCCCTGATGGCCGCCCTGGTCGGGTGGGGCGTCGTCGGGCTGCTCTCGGTCCTCCAGCTGACTGCACACGCCGGGGACGCCGGCCTCTACTCCACGATGGCCGTCCTGATCCTGCTCTACTCCTTGGTGCGGTGGGGCTCGGGACGGGAGATGGTCGTGGGGACGGCGTTCGTGACAGTCGTCGTCGCGCTGGGCATGTACGCCTCCTCCGCGGGCTGGGCCGATGTTTTCGGCGGAAGCGTCCTCTTGCTGTTGTTCGTCGCCCTCGCGGCGGTGTTCCGCTACCGCGCGGACCTCTGGCATCGCCAACAGCGTGAGATCCGCAATCAGGAGCGGGTGGCGCTGGCGCGAGAGCTGCACGACACAGTGGCGCACCACGTGTCGGCGATCGCGGTGCAGGCGCAGGCCGGTGGCGTGGTCGCCGGCATCCAGCCTGAGAAGGCTGCCGAGGTCCTGGCCGCGATCGAGTCTGAAGCGTCGCGGACCCTGGCGGAGATGAGATCCATGGTGCGGGTGCTGCGGGAGGAGGAAGCCGTCGCCTGCTCACCGCAGCTGGGTGTGGCGGACCTGCCTGCTCTGGCGCGCGCCGACGCGACGCCCACCGTCGAGGTCTCGCTGTACGGTTCGCTGACCCGGCTGGCACGACCCGTGGACGCCGCGCTCTACCGGCTCGCGCAGGAGTCGCTGACCAACGCCGTACGCCACGCCCGGAGCGCGACCCGCGTCGGAATCGACGTACGCCGGGAGGGCGACGCCGTCAGGCTGCGTGTCAGCGACGATGGACGGACCGAGCCGGGCCCGGCCCCGGAGCTCGGGTTCGGGCTGCTGGGCATGGCCGAACGCGCCCAGCTCCTCGGCGGATCGCTCTCCGCGGGGCCGGGGCCCGAGGGTGGCTGGGTGGTCGAGGCCGTGCTGCCGGTGGAGGCGTTGGGATGAGCATCCGTGTTGTCGTAGCCGACGACCAGGACTTGGTCCGGACCGGGTTGGTGATGATCCTCGGCGCGCAACCCGGCCTCGAGGTCGTGGGGGAGGCAACAGACGGGCTCGCAGCGCTCGACCTGGCGACCCGGCTGCGTCCCGATGTCCTCCTCGTCGACATCCGGATGCCTGGGCTCGACGGCGTCGAGGTGACCCGGCGCCTGGCCGGGCCAGACGTGGCGGACCCGATGGCGGTCGTCGTGATCACCACCTTCGACCTCGATGAGTACGTCATCGGCGCCCTACGCGCCGGCGCCCGCGGCTTCCTGCTCAAAGACGCCGGGCCGGAGCTCCTCGTGCAGGCCATCCACGCGGCGGCCAACGGGGACGCGCTGATCGCCCCCAACGTCACCCGCCGGCTGCTGGCGACCTTCGCCGACCAGGCGCCGGTGGTACCGGTCCAGCCCATCGACCCGCTGACCGAGCGCGAGGCGGAGGTGCTCGCGCTGGTGGCACGGGGCCGGACCAACGCCGAGATCGCCACCGAACTCTTCGTCGGCCTGAGTACGGTCAAGTACCACGTCGCATCGTTGATGACCAAGCTCGGCGCCCGCAACCGCGTCGAGATCGCGATGTGGGCATACGACACCAGACGCGTGAGAGCCAATTAGTGGGTACAGATCGCAGCGTAGGCCGGTCGTGGTCGTACTCCTCCTTCCAGTCGCCGATAGTGACCTTGGCGTGGAGCAAGGACCAGAACAGGTGGATGTTGAGGCATTTGTCGGGCAGGCGACTGTCGAAGGACTCGATTCACACTGATCGTGCTGGAGCAGAACTGGAGCAGTGCCAGGAGCGCAACGCCACTGAATGGCGCTCAACGGCGCTGAGCGGCGGCTAGTTGCGTTGGAGTCGTTGGTGTTCTAGCGCTTGTGCTGGCAGGAGTCCTTTGGCGTAAGCAGAGGTACTAAGCAAGCACGTCCATCTTGAACTCCACCACGGCGGCACCTGCACGGTCGCGATCGCGATCGTCGATGCGATCCTGTTGATCTCCACCCATGCTCGCAACCGAGGATCAGGGCTGAGCTGCTCCGGTCTGGCCAAGGACGGCTTGGAGCTGTAGACCGCCTGGTGATTGATGACCTGGTCACCAGCGAATTCGTCCTGGTTGACGGGTCACGGCTCGTCAGGTCCCCGAAACGCGTCGAAGCCGAGTTCGCCGCGGACAGCGATGCAACTCGGCTTCGGCAAGTGGCCCACCAGCTCGACCAGGATCTGATCCACCAGTTGGCCGTCTGGTGGCCCGCGGCACTCGTCGCCTCACTTATGAAAGTTGTTGGCTTGAAAGGAGTTTTCGCAGCTTCAGCCCTCGCGCGACACGATCGGGCAAGGACAGGGATGTGCCCGGACCTGGCCGGGTGCCGGAGCAGTGGTGCAACACCTGGATTCCAGGCGTCGGCAACCGACACCACAGTGGCGTGCCGACGTGTACGCACTCGAGTGTGCAGGCAGGGGCGATCAGCCGACGTCAGCCTGGCCAGCCGAGGAAGTCCGGCTGACTCCTGTCCTGGACATCGGGATCTCACGTGCCGGCCGGGCAGCGCGTGATCCCGGTGTGGAGTTCGGTGGAACCGAGGTCGGGGCGTCGCTGGACGCTGAGCGACGCCCCGACCTCGTCTTGGTGAGCAGCCGACGTCAGTAGTCCGTCGTGGCAACCTGCTCGCCCACTGTGGACCTGCGGCGCCGGAACACGACGATGGCCGCGCCGGTACCAGCGGCCAGCACGCCGGCGGCGAGGCCAGCGGCGGTGCCGAGCGGTACTTCACCACCGGGGGTGTTCGGACCGCAGACGGTCTTGGCCAACTCGACCGTGCCGCCACCGCCGATGGCGGGCAGGAGGGACAGTTCCAGGCCGGTGACGGTGATGACGCCGTCCTTCTTCACCTGCTTGTTGACGACGAGGCTGCCGATGCCTGGGAGGTCGACGCCGAAGTTCGGCGGCGGGTTCACCGGGATCTTCACGTCGAGGACAGGCGTGCCGAGCGGTCCGGTGACCTTGGCGCTCACCGAGGCGGCGGTGGTCGTTCCGGAGAGGTTGTCTCCGATCGCCTTGCAGCTCACGTCGATCGCGTTCTCGTTGATCTCGAAGCCGGCCACGCCAGGCACTCCGACGCTCAGCGCCACGTCGGCCGCGTTGACACTGGCGTCGCTGGTACCCGCGGGCGGATTGGCGTTGGCGGCCAGCCCCAGGCCGATCAGGTCGAGTTTGACGATGTCGGCCAGGTTGAAGCTCGGCTGGTCGATCGCGGTGTTCGGCGGCGCCTCGACCCGAATCGGGTTCACCTTGAGGGGGCCGACGTTCACGCTGACCAGCTCTGCCCTGGAGTAGGCAGTGGCCGCCTCGGCCATGGCTGGGCCGGCGCTGACCAGGAGGCCGAACGCGGCGGTGCCGAGCACGACGCCGCTGTTGCGCATGATCCTTGATCGCACTGCGAATCCCTTCGGTAGTCGTCCCCCAAGCGAGGCAGGGACGTACGGGACGGACTCCGATGTGGTCGTAGTCCGGTGAGTCGATGCGCGTACCGGGTCAGGTCCGATGCGGACGAGCCTCGAAATCCCCCCAGCGGAGTAGGCGACTACCGCCGCGCTGGGGTGATGGCGCGGGACGGCTGCCGTGTCACGGGCAAATCAGGAAAAGTGCGCGGAGCGCGTCATGACCGTCCTGATGGGCCATCTGATCCTTCATGCACGGCAGGGAAAGCCTGCCGGCGTGCCAGGCGGAGGTGGGACATGACGGGAACGGTCACGGAGCTCGGCGAGAAGGTGCGGGCCATCGTGGGCGAGGCACTCGCCCTGGAGCCCGACGAGGTGATCGGTGACGCGACTCTGTTGAACGACCTCGGAGCCGAGTCGATCGACCTGCTGGACATCCTCTTTCGCATCGAGCGCAGCTTCGGCGTGCGGATCGAGGCCGCCGAGCTCGCCGACTACGTGCAGGGCGGCATCCCGGACGAGGAGTTCGGTGACGCCGACGAGATGGTGTCGGAGCGGGGCATGGCCCAGCTGTTGCTGGTGATGCCCCAACTGGAGACCGGCGCGCGCGTCAGCCGGATCAAGGCTGACGAGGTGATGGGTTTGTTCACAGTGGACAACCTGGAACAGCTGGTGCGCAGCAGGCTCGGCGCCGCCGGCCCGGCTGGTGGCTGACGGAGTTTCCGCTGCGCCGGCCCAGATCGCCCGAGGAGGCTCGATGCTGTTCCACATGGTCGATCGGATCGACTCGCTCGTGCCGGGTCGGTCGATCATCGCGCGAAAGCTGTTGTCGCGCACGGAGAACTATCGTCGGTGGGGTGCGGACGACCATCGTGCTCCCGGTGGTCTGCTGCTGGAGTCGCTGTGCCAGGCCGGAACATGGCTCGTGCTCGCGTCCACCGAGTTCGCCCGGAGCGGCGCGCTGGTGTCGGTCGACGAGATCACCTATCACGGCGAGGCGGGGCCGGGGGACGTGTTGTCGCTGCGAGGAGAGGTCGACGCCATGGGTGACCAGGTCGCCGTACTGTCCGGCACCGTTTCGGTCGACGGCAGACCGGTGCTCACGGCACGGAACATCCTGTGTGCCCTGCTGCCCGCGGCGAGTCTGGAGGACCCCGTGGACACCAGGCGCCGGTTCGAGCGGTTGCGCGGTCAGGAGTTGCCGCGATGAAAAGAGTCGCGATCACCGGAGTCGGTGCGGTGACCCCGTTGGGCAACGACACGGCCACGACCTGGCGACGACTGGTCGACGGGCGCGGGGGGATCTCCGCGCTCCGCACGTTCGACGCCAGCACCTTCCCCGTGCGGATCGCCGCTCAGGTGAACGGATTCGACGCGGCCCGCCGGCTTGGCCGGAGCACCGCCAGGAAACTGTCCCGCGCCGCGGGCTTCGCCGTGGCGGCTGCGGACGAGGCGGTGCGCGCGGCGAACGTTCAACCCACCGACGGATCCCAGTGGTGCAAGGGTGTGTGTCTGGCCGGCACGGTCGGCCGGGCCGAGCTGACCGAACTCGTCGGCATGGCTGAAGACGTGCTCGCCGGCCGATACCGCCGGCAGGCACCGGCCGTGGTCGTCCGGCGAGACCAGAGCTTCGTCAGTGCGTTCATCGCCAGGCGGCACGCGTTCGCCGGCCCGGTGGTCAACATCAGCACGGCCTGTGCGGGCGCCGCCAACGCCGTCGGCGAGGGCCTGCGCATGATCCGCGCCGGCGAGTGCGACGTGGTGCTGGCCGGCGGTTACGACTCGCTGACGACCTGGCTCGACGTGCTGGGCTTCAGCCTGCTCGGCGCGCTCGCTGCGGGATGGGAGAGCGATCCCGCGGCGGCGTCGCGGCCGTTCTCCGCCGACCGCAACGGTTTCGTGCTGGGAGAGGGCGCCGTCGTGCTGCTGTTGGAGGACTGGGACCGGGCGCACGCGCGTGGCGCCACCGTGCACGCCGAGCTGGCGGGCTATGGCAGTACCTTGAACGCATACCGCGTCACAGACTCACCTCCGGACGGCGGCGGCGCGATCGAGGCCATGCGCCTGGCCATCCAGGATGCCGGTGCAAGGCCGAACCTGGTGGACTACGTGGTCGCGCACGGCACCGGCACACCGGGCAACGACGCCAGCGAGACCGTCGCGATCAAGGAAGTTTTCGGCGAGCACGCCGGGGCACTGTGCGTGAGCTCGCCGAAGTCGATGACCGGGCACCTGACCTCCGCGGCCGCAGGGGTCAACCTGATCGCCGCGCTCGGCGCGTTGCGCACCGGCCTGATTCCACCGACGGTCAATCTCCGCCGGCCCGATCCCGCCCTGGACCTGGACTTCGTTCCCCTGACCGCCCGAGCCCGGCAGGTCGAGACGGCGCTGGTGAACGCGTTCGCCTTCGGCGGCACCAATGCCAGCCTCGTGGTGCGTTCGGCCCGAGGAGGATGTCGTGACTGACTTCGACGAGACCCCGTTGGTGGAGCCTGGTCGCCGGGCCACGGCGCTGCGCAACGTCACGGCCACATTGGACGTTTTCGCCACGCACTTCCCGCGGTTTCCCGTCCTGCCAGGGGTGCTGCTGCTGGAGGACATGGTGTGGCTGGCTCGTCTCGCGGCGCCCGGCGGGGCCACCAGGTGGCGGGTCGCCGACGTGAGCCGGGTCCAGTTCCGCCGTGCTGTGCAGCCGGGTGACCAGGTCCGGTTCACGGCGGAGGTCGTCGACTCGCGGGACACCGAAGTGAGCTGCCGCGTCGACGCGACGGTCGACGGCCGTGTAGTCGCAGGCGCCCGTCGGGTGCGGCTCGCGAGGAGGCGGACATGAGGCGCGTCGTGGTGACCGGGATCGGCATGATCACAGGATTCGGCGATGGCTGGCAGGTGTGCTGGCGCAACCTCCTGGCCGGTCGCAGCGCGGTGCGCGAGCTCGACTCGGTCGCGGACTCCGACTTCGCCACCCGCTGGGGTGCGGCCGTGCCCGGCTTCGCACCGGAACGCTACGTGGATCGGCGGCTGATCCGGCAGACGACGAGGAACGACCAGCTCGCGGCGGCGGGAGCGATGCTCGCGCTGCGCGACGCGGGAGTGGACCTGGGCTCGGTGGCCAAGGACCGCATCGGGGTGTTCCTCAGCGGGGGCAAGGAGATCTCCGATCCCGAGCACCTGGTCGAGGGCAGTCTCGCCGCGCGAACCCCGGACGGTGGTGTCGACCTCCGCCAGTTCGGCTCGTCGGCGGCCGCCCACATCCACCCCCTCTACTACGTCGAGGGGCTGCAATCGACCGCGTTGTTCACCCTGTCCAAGCTCACGGGCGCGAAAGGAGTCAACGGCTACTTCCACGGGACGGCGGAGTCGAGCGCGATCGCTGTGGCCCACGCGGCGACCGCGGTGCGTACCGGCGCGGCCGATCTGGTGCTGGCCGGCGGCGCGGACGACCGTTCGTCGTGGTGGCCGCTGTCGCAATGGGACGGCCTCGGAGTACTGAGCGGTCGCAACGAGTTCGGCAGCGCCGTGTGTCGTCCGTTCGACATGATGCGCAGCGGGTCGGTGCCCGGTGAAGGAGCGGTGTTGCTCGTACTGGAGTCGGCGGAGTCGGCGTCGGCCCGGGGAGCCCACGTCTACGCGGAGATCGCGGGAGCGGCGACCACCTTCGACGCCTCGGGCCACCTGAGCGCGGACCGGTCCGGACTGCCCATCGCCGAGGCGATGTCCAGAGCGGCAGGCCAGGCCGGGGAACAGACGGGGGAGGTCGGTGTCGTGGTGGCACACGGCAACGCCACTCGGCGGGGGGACCTCGGCGAGGCCGCGGGGATACGACTGGCTGTCGGCGGGGGCTCCCCCGCCATGACGTGCGTCAAGGGTGGCACCGGAGAGCTCGGAGCTGCGTCGGGAGCGTTGAACGTCGCCATCGCGGCGCTGATACTCGACATGGGCGTCGTGCCTCCGGTGACGAACCTCCGCTACGTCGACCCGGCTCTCCCACCGATGACGTGGATTCGTGACCAACCTGTCGTCGGCCGGGTGCGTACCGCGGTCGGTCTCGCCTCCGGCCTCGCGGGGCAACGTGCCGCTGTCATGTTGCGTGGGTTGAACGAGCACTGCTGTGCAGGTGCGCGGTGAACGGCGAGGCGCCTCGCGTGGTCGTGGTGTCGATGGGCGCGATCAGCAGTCTCGGCGCCACGGCGGAGCACCTGTGGACGGGTGCGCGCGAAGGCAGGGTCGCCATCACCTCGGTGCGCCACCTGGACTGGCCGGTCGATCCCACGCTCGTCGCGGGCGAGGTCGACCACGTGCCGACCGAGCCCTTCGGACGTCGTGTCCGGATACGACCCCATGCCGACCGCGCACTGGCGCTGGCACTGGCCGCCGCCTGGCAGACGTGGTCGGCCGTGCCCGCGGACCTGGTGCCCGCCGATCGGCTCGGTGTGGTGCTCGGCACCTGCAACGCGGGCCTGCTGTCCGCCCGGCGGTGGTGTCAGGCGGCACTCGACGGGGTGGAACTGCCCGCCGAAGTGGCCCGCACCATCACGCCGCAGGCCCTGGCCGAGGCGGTCGGGACCAGTGTCGGTGCCCGCGGCCCGGTGCTCGCGGTGAACACCGCGTGCGCGTCCGGGGTCAGCGCGATCGGGCTGGGCACCGACCTGATCCGGCGCGGACGAGCCGAGGCGGTGCTGACCGGTGGGGTCGACGCCCTGTCCGATGTGGTCGTAGCCGGGTTCGCGGCGCTGCAGTCGCTCGCCCCGCGACCCGCGGCGCCCTACTCGCGGTTGCGCAACGGCCTGTCACTCGGTGAGGGCAGCGGCTGGCTCCTGCTCGTCCGCGCCGACCTGGCGGCCCGCGCCGGGCTCGAGGTCGTGGCCGAGGTGGCGGGCTACGGACTCAGCACGGACGCCTACCACCCGACCGCGCCTCGGCCGGACGGCTCCGGAGCCGCGCAGGCGCTGCGGCATGCGCTCGCCGACGCCGGTCTGAGCGGTACGGACATCGGCTACGTCAACGGCCATGGCACAGGGACGCCCAAGAACGACGTGGCCGAGAGCAACGCCATCCGGGCCGCGCTCGGCCCCGCTGCCGACTCGGTGGCGGTCAGCAGCACCAAGTCGGTGATCGGGCACCTGCTCGGGGCGGCCGGTGCCGTCGAGGCGATCGTCACCGCCTGCGCGGTCCGGGAACGGGTGGTCCCGCCCACGGCGGGCGACTACGAGCCCGACCCCGAGTGCGACCTGGACTACGTGCCGGGCGCCGCGCGACCGTGGGACGGCCGGGCCGCGATCGCCAACAGCATGGCGTTCGGCGGCGTCAACGCCGCCGTCGTGCTCGCGCGGCCCGGCATCGGTTCCGCCGTCACCACCCCCTGGCAACCGGCCTTGGTCACCGGGATTGCCGTTTTCTCCCCGGCGGGCGAAGGCGTCGACCTCCTGACACGGTCGGCCGGCGGTGACGGGCGGGTCACCACCGGACCTGCGGTGGATCTCGACGTCAACTCGTCCCTGGATCGGCGCGACCGCAGGCGTCTGGATCGGCTGTCCGCGCTGAGCGTGATGAGCGCGGCCACGGCGCTGCGCCACGCCGCTGTCGAGCCGGGATCGGCGGACGCCGAACGCACCGGCCTGGTGCTGGGCACCGGTGTCGGCCCCGCCGAGTCCATCGAACAGTTCCTCGGGCCGCTGCTGGCAGAGGGACCGAGGGCCGCCAGCCCTTCGGTGTTCCCCAACACCGTCTACAGCCAGGCCGCCGGGCGGGTCGCCACCCGCCTGGGCCTGCGCGGGCCGACGTGCACCGTGTCCGTCGGCCACGCGTCGGGCGCCGTCGCACTGGGCTACGCAGCCGATTTGATCGGAATGGGACGGGCCGACCGGATCGTCGTGGTCGCAGCCGATGTGCTCACCGACACGGTGCTGAGCGCCTACCGGCGGCAGGGCGTGCTCCGCGACGACCGCCGCGGTGACGGCCTGTCACTGATCGAGGCCGGGGTGGCGATCGTGCTCGAACGCCCCGAGGTGGCACACGGCCGCGGCGCGACCGCGCTCGGAGCTGTCCGCGGCTGGGCGGCGGCCCACGACGCCCGTTCGAGCGGGTTGTGGGATCCGGCCGGTCAGGGCGTGCAACGCGCGGTGCTCGGTGCGTTGCTGGACGCGGCGACGAGCCCGGACGAGATCGGCGACGTGTGGCTGGCCGCCGCCGGGCTCGGCACCGCGGACAACGCCGAACGCGCGGCGGTCACCCGATGCCTCCCGGCCGGCGTGAAGATCCACGCGCCGAAGCTCACCGTCGGAGAGCCGCTCGGAGTAGGCGGCGCACTGACCGCCCTGCTCGCCTGGGACGACATGACGCGTCATCGCACGGGTTCTCGCGCATCCCTGGTGAACAGCTCGTCGCTGGGTGGCGCTCACGTCAGCATCGTGATCACGAGAGGGGACGCGGGGTGAAACTCGACAAGCAGGTGGCCGTGGTGACCGGGGGATCCCGCGGCATCGGCAGGGAGATCTGCCGCGCTCTCGCGGCGGAGGGAGCCACTGTGGTCGTCAACCACCGCAGGTCGGCGACGCGAGCCGCGGAGGTGGCGGAGCTCATCCAGGTCGAGGGCGGACAGGCGGAGGTGATCGCCGCGGACGTCGCCGAACCGGACGAGGTCGACCGGATGATCGCCGAGGTGGTCGAGCGCCACGGCCGCGTCGATGTCCTGGTCAACAACGCCGGAGTCGCCGAGGACGACCTCATCTGCCGGATGTCACCGGACTCCTGGCTGGCCGTCATGAAGGTCAACTTCGGCGGCGTCTTCCACTGCACGCAGGCCGTGTTGCCGCGCCTGATGGCGCAGGGGAGCGGGTCGATCGTGAACATCTCCTCGGTCATGGGTGAACGCGGATGGATCGGTCAGGCCAACTACGCGGCGTCAAAGGGTGCGATCAACGCCTTCACGCGGTGCAGCGCCATGGAGGCGGCTCGCTTCGGCGTGCGCGTGAATGCGGTCCTGCCGGGGTTCTCGCCCACCGAGATGGTCGCCGGACTGCTGGAGGGAGACCGGGGAAAGCAGATCCTCCGGCAGATTCCCCTGCGCAGCTTCGTCGAGCCCGAGGCGATCGCCCAGGCGGTCTGCTTCCTCGCCGGGCCGGACGCCGGCCTGATCACCGGCGCGCTGGTCCCCGTCGACGGCGGTGCGCTCACCGCGCTCGGGCTGGGACGGGCCCGGTGACCGGCCAGGGGTACGGCGGCGAGTTCGACGTGGTCGTCGTCGGCAGCGGGTTGGGTGGGCTGGCCACGGCCGCCTACCTCGCCCGGCACGGCCGACGGGTGCTGGTGGCCGAACGCGCCGCGGGCGTCGGCGGGTACGCCCACGGGTTCACCAGGGACGGCAGGTACTTCGACCCGGCCATTCACGTCGTGCCGGAGGCGGGACCCGGGGGAACGCTGCGCCGCCTGCTCGACCACCTGGACGTCGCCGGGGAGTGCGACTTCGTGGACTCCGACCTGCTGTACCGGGCGGTCATCGGTTCCACCGCGCTCGATGTCCCGTTCGGCTCCGGTGCCGTCGTCGAGGCGTACGTGGCCGCGTTCCCCCACGAAGCAGCGGGCATCAGGTCGTTCTTCGGCCTCTGCGAGCGGTTTCTCGCCGAGGCGCGTCAGTTGCCCGTCCGGCTCTCTGCGCGGGAGCTCGGAGCCGCGGTGCGCGGCAGCGAGGTGTACTTCCAGCATCGGCGCGCCACCCTGGCCGAGGTGCTGAACGCCCACATCTCCGATCCGCGCTGCCGGGCCTTCTGTGCCGCCGGGTGGCCCTACATGGGTTTGCCGCCCTCCCAGCTGTCGTTCGAGCTGTACGCGCGTTTCCTCCAGACCCAGCTGCACGGCCTGTCGCACTGCGTCGGCGGCTTCCAGCGTCTGGTGGATGCCTTCGTGAGCGCGATCGAGAAACGCGGAGGGACGGTCGCGGCCGACACTCCGGTCAAGCGTGTCGTACTGCGGTCCGGCCGGGTCGCCGGAGTGCTTCTCGGCGATGGCGGCCTGGTCCGCGCCCCGGTGGTGGTGTCCAACGCCGATGCCTGGCACACCTTTCACGACCTGGTGGGAATGGACCACGTGCCACCGGCCTACGCGCGCCGGCTGGCGCGGCTGCGTCCGTCGATGTCGATGTTCGTCGTGTACGCGGCCAGTACCTGCGAAATCGACCCGGCCGGCGCGGCGCACGAGACGTTCCTGTTCACCGGGGACGACCACGACCTGACATTCCGGCGGTTCCAGCGCGGGCAGGCCCCGGCCTCCGTGGTGGTGGTGCCGACTCTGCTGGACCGCTCGCTGGCGCCCGCCGGAGAGCACCTGTTCACCTCGACGGCACTGGCCCCGTACGACGCCGGACAGGACTGGGCGGAGTTGAAGCCGGTGCTCCAGGAGCGGTACCTGGACCTGGTGGAACAGGTGTACCCCGGCTTTCGCGCCGGGCTGACCCACGTCGAGAGCGCCACCCCGCACACCCTCGAACGATTCACCGGGAACCGGTTCGGCGCGGCGTACGGCTGGGAGAACACCCCGGACCAGGCCGGTAGCAAGCGCCTTGCCCACTCGACGCCGATCGAGGGGCTGTACCTGGCCGGGCACTGGACGCAGGCGGCCAGCGCGCTGCGCGTGATCGTCTCCGGGTGTCACGCGGCCAGGGAGATTCTTCTGACCACGGGAGAAACCGATGCCGGACCGACCTTCTGAGCCCGCAGCAGACCTGACCGCCCTGGCCGGCGAGCTCGTGGACCGGCTGTGGAACCACGGGGACGACAGCGTCGCCCACCGTCTGCTCGCCCCCGGATTCACCGGTCACTCACCCGACCAGCCGGGCGTCCTCGACCGGAACGGCCTGTTGCGGCTGGTACACCGGTTGCGCGCCGGTCTGCCCGACCTCGGGCTCGCCGTGCACGCCGCGGTCGAGCAGGGGCAGCAGGTGTTCCTGCGCACCTCGGTGACCGGGACGCATCGCGGATGGTTGTGGGGCCTGCCGCCGACCGGCCTGTTCACTCACGCCACCGAGATGCTCTGGCTGCGGTTCGACGACGGGCGGGTGGCCGAGCTGTGGCGGCAGTCCAGCCCGCTGCGGGTCCTGGGCCAGCTCGGCGTGCTGCCTCCGGCGGACGCGGGTGTGCTCGGCGGCAGCGGGCACCTGGTGCGCACGGCAGGCCGCCTCGCGGCGCTCTCCGCCAAGGCCTCGGTGGCGGGCAGGGGGCGGTCATGAGCAGCGGGATCGACTACCAGCGCTGCGTTCTGGAGTTCTTGCGGCGAGCGTGGAGCATCGGCGAGCAGGATCTTCTGAACACCCTGGACGAGCTGTGCGCGCCGGAGGCGTCCTTCCACATCGGCAGCCACCCGCAGACGCGCACGCTGCCCGAGTTCCAGCGTCTGGTCCGGTTGGTCAAACAGGGACAGCCCGACCTGTCCTATCGGGTTGAGGGCCTGATCAGCGCCGGGCCCGAGGTGGTGGCGCGGCTCGCCTTCCGCGGCACCCACACCGGACACCTGGCCGGCCTGGTGCCGCCGACGCGGCGCGGGCTCACTCTCACCGAGATGATCCACGTCGTCATCGACGACCAGGGCCGGTTGCGGGAACTGTGGCACGAGTCCGACTTCCACGGGCTGCTGGTGGCCGCAGGCGCCGTGCCGCCCCTCGACGCACACCCGCTCCGTCAGGTCCTGACGGCAGCCCGCTCCCTCGTCCGGTCCGCACTGTCCCCGCCGCCTGTCCCGGCGGAACTGTCCCCAGTCCTCGCGCGGGAGGCACCGGGGCCGAGGGGCTACCCGGTGGTGGGCGTGGGGCCGGACCTGGCGCGCGACCTCGTGGGTACCTTCACCCGCGCCTGGCGCGAGCACGGAGACGTCGTGCGGTTCCCGCTGCCGGGCTCGCGGCGGCTGTTCCTCGTCAACCATCCCGACCACGTACGCCAGGTGCTGGAGTACAAGCAGCCGATCTATCCGAAGGACCCGCTGTCGGTCGGCAAGTTCGAGCCGTTCGTGGGTAACGGCCTGTTCACCTCGAACGGCGAGTTCCACTTCCGGCAGCGCCGCCTCGCTCAGCCTGTCTTCAAAGGTGCCCGGGTTGCCTCCTACGCCCCGGTCATGGTGACGGCCGCCGGTGAGCTGGCGCACCGGTGGCGTGACGAGCGGGTGGAGACGGTCGACCTGACGCCCGAGATGATGCGGCTCGCGCTGGACATCGTGATGCGCACGGTGTTCAGCGCCGACCTCGGCGGGCGGACCGCGGAGATCGCGGACGCCGTGCGCACCTGCAACGCCCACACCAACGCCCGGCTGCAACGTTTCGTGGAGCTGCCCGGCACACGGCTGACCCCAGCTCACCGCCGGTTCGTGGCCGCCCGCGCCCTGGTGGACGGCTTCGTGCACGACCTGATCCAGCGTCGGCGGCGGGATCCGGCCGACCGGGACGACATGCTGTCCCGGCTGCTGTCGGCAGGCGGCCGCGGGATGACCGACCAGCACGTGCGCGACGAGATCGTGACGATCTTCCTCGGCGGCTACGAGACGACGGCCCTGTCCCTGGTCTGGACGTTCTCCCTGTTGTCGCGGCATCCGGCCGTCGAGGACGCGGTACGGGCCGAACTGTCCGAGATCGTGGGCGGACGACCGGTGGCCGACTCCGACCTGCCCCGGCTGAGCTATCTGCGCATGGTCTACCAGGAGGCGCTGCGCCTGTATCCACCGGTGTGGACGATGTCGCGCAGCCCCATCGAGGACGATGTTCTCGGCGGTTGCCGGATCCCCCGCGGCTCGCAGGTGTTCATCAGCCCCTACCTGCTCCACCGGCACCCGGAGTTCTGGGACAACCCGGAGGGGTTCCAGCCGGAACGGTTCGCCAGACAGCGGGCCACCCAGCAGCCCCTGTACTCCTACATGCCGTTCTCCCGCGGGCCGCGGCTCTGCCCCGGGGCGAGCATCGCGCTGTTCGAGGCCCCCCTGGTGATCGCTCGTCTCCTCCAGTCCTACCGGCTCCAGCTGCGGCCGGGACACCTGTGCACACCCACCTCCAACGTCTTCCTCTACCCCGAGGGCGGCATGCCGATGGCTCTCGTGCCGCTGAAGGACGGTTGATGATCATGTCTGCTGCGATGCTTCCGCCCGGTCCCGCCGGGCACCCGTTGCTGGGGTCGGCCCTGGACTTCCGGCGAGATCCGATGGGTACCTTCAGGCGAGCCAAGCAGGAGTACGGGGAACTCGTGCGGTTCCGGGGACCGGTGCCGGTGTACCTGGTCACGGGTCCCGATCACTTCCAGCGCATCCTCGTGGACAACTTCGCCAACTACCCGCATCCCGCCGACTTCGAGCGCAAGGTCGGCGCGGCCGTGGGACGTGGGCTCGTCACCACCAGCGGTCCGGAGTGGACGCACCAGAGGAGCCTGGTCGAACCGGTGTTCCGCAAGGACCACCTGTCCGGTTTCGCCGGGATCATGGCCGAACGGGCCGGGCTGCTGGCACGTGAGTGGGAACGCAGGGCCGGCCAGGGCCTCCCGTTCGACGTGCGACCGGACATGCGACGGCTCACCCTCGACGTGCTGGCCCGGTGTCTGTTCACCGCCGACTGGGTGGGTGCCGCGGCCGAGCTCGCCTCTGCGGTGCGCGTCGAGATGGAGCACCTGAACCACAAACTGATCGCCGTGCTCGATCTGCCGGAATGGGTGCCAACACCGCGCAACCTCCGCTTCACCAGAGCGAGGAGAACCATGGACCGCATCGTGTTCGAGCTGATCGGAGCACGGCGGACGGGCGGGGCGGGCGTTGGGGAAGCGATGCGGTCCGGGCGCGGCGACCTGCTGGCGATGCTGATGGCGGCGCGCGATCCCGACACCGGTGGCGCCATGTCCGACCAGCAGCTCAGAGACCACGTGACCACCCTGTTCATCGCCGGGCACGAGACAGCGGCAGCCGCCCTGTCCTGGTTGTGCCACTGCCTGGCCACGTATCCGGAGGTGGCCGAGCAGGCCGCCGAGGAGGTGGGGCAGGTGCTCGGCGGACGGCCGCCCGCCATCGGCGATCTTCCGAGGCTCCGGTACCTGCGGATGGTCATTCAGGAGGTGCTGCGCCTGTATCCGCCGTTGTGGCAGGTTGCCCGGACGCCTGTCGAGGACGACGAACTCGGTGGCCACCACGTTCCCGCGGGCTCGTTCCTGCTGCTCAACACGTTCCTGCTGCACCGGGACCCGGTGTACTGGCCGGAGCCGGAACGGTTCGACCCCGAGCGGTTCAGCCGCGCGGCCGTCGCTGATCGGCTCAGGTTCAGCTACCTGCCCTACCTGGCCGGTCCCCGCCACTGCGTCGGGATGGCCTTCGCGACGATGGAGCTGACCATCGTCGCCGCCTGCCTGCTGCAGCGCGTCCGGCTGACCAGTGCGCAGGGCGGGCGTCCGGTCGAGGCGCGGCCCGACATGACCCTCAACGCTCGCGACGCCATCTCGGTGATCGCGGCCGCTCGCACCAGGAAGGCCGGAGCGCTGTGAGCCGCCGTGCGCACATCGTCGGCACAGGTGGTTACCAGCCTGGTGAGCCGATCTCGAACGACGACCTGGAACGTCTCGTCGGCGCGCTGCCCGCGCAGGTGCTGGACGGGCTCGGGATCGAGCAGCGGTTCTGGATGATCGATCCGGACACCGGCGGACACCGCGAGAGCAACACCGACATGGCCACCGAGGCGGCCCGGCGGGCGCTGGCGGACGCCGGCGTGGACGCCGCCGAGGTCGATCTCATTTTGCTCTCCACGGGAACACCGGAGTATCCGCTTCCGCCGACGGCGAACCTCGTGCAGGAGCGGCTGGGCATCGACCGCTGCGCGACCCTGGAGGTGCGGTCCGGCGGCGCGGGGTGGGTGCAGTGCCTGGACATCGCGCGCCTGTATCTGACGTCGGGCACGGCCACCACGGCGCTCGTGATCGGCAGCGAGGTGATCTCCCCGGTGCTCGCTCCTCTGTACCTGCACCGCGACGTGGAACGCATCCGGATGCGGGAACGGATCCCCCTGTACCTGTTCGGCGACGGGGCGGGCGCCGCCGTTCTCACCGTCGGGGACGAGCCGGGCGGCCTGCTCGGCGGCGCGACGTGCGCGATCGGAGGCGACCGGCCGCCTGGAATCCGTTCGGTCGGCGGAGGAACTCACGCGCCACTGCACGTCCAGGCGGCGAGCCCCCGCCTGGTCGATCTCCAGGTCGACGTCGTGGGCGCCGCCGAGGTGACGCCCAGGATGGTCACCGAGGCGATCACTCACGGCCTGGAGGCCTGCGACGTGACGGTCGACACCGTCGACTGGTGCCTGGTCCCAGAGGGGAACGCGGGCTGGATGCTCGACGCCCTGCAGGCGGCGGGGCTGAGCACACCCGAGTGGACGAAGCTGACCGGTCGAGTGATCGACAGCCTGGCGCGGACCGGCGCCGTCGGAAGCGCCGCAGTGCCGTTGTTCCTGGACCAGGCCCGGCGGTCCGGCCAGGTGCGTGCGGGGCAGAGGGTGCTGCTGGTCGGTGTGGAAAGCACCAAGTGGATCTACGCGAGCACCGTCGTCGACCTGATCAGCTGAAGCGCGTGTGACTCACATCACACCGCAGATCTGTTCGGTTGCGTCATCGGCCCTGCGACCGCACATCTCTGGGATGTCGGAGAGGAGCCTTCTGCATGGGCAACGGGTTGAGCGCGGTGCAGGACGTCGAGGAGTATTCCTCGACGAGCGACCTCGAGCTGCTCGAGGCGGTGCGGTCCGGCGCCGGCCAGGCGTACGGCGTGTTGTTCGAGCGTCACGCGAGCGCTGCTCGCCGGATGGCCCTCCAGCTCGGCGGCACCGGGATCGAGGCGGACGACCTGGTCGCGGAGGCATTCGCCCAGGTGCTGGCGAAGCTGCGGGAGGGCAAGGGACCGACCGAGGCGTTCCGGGCCTACCTGCTGGTGGCCGTGCGGAACTGCGCGTACATGCAGCTCCGGCGAGACCGCAGCGTCGAGTTCGTGGGGGAGTACCGGGAGTCCGGCCAGACCGGTGACGATCTGCCCGCTGCCGAAGTCATACGCGACGAGGAGCGCTCGACCGTGGCTCGCGCTTTCCAGCGACTGCCGGAGCGCTGGCAGGTCGTGCTCTGGCACACCGAGGTGGAGGGGCAGCCGGCGGCGCAGGTCGCCCCACTGCTCGGGCTCACACCCAACGCCGTCTCCGCACTGGCGTACCGGGCCCGCGAAAGGCTGCGCCAGGAGTACCTCGCCGTGCATCTTCCATTGGTGGGCGACGGTTGCCGGGAGGTCGTCCGGCTGCTCGCCGCGTGGGTCCGCGCGAAGGCTCCCGCCACGGACCGGGCCTGCGTGGAGGCGCACATGGCCCGATGTGGACGGTGCCGCGACCTGGCCGATGAGCTCGCGGAGCTGAACGGCTCGTTGCGTGCCGTCCTGCTGCCTGTCGTGCTCGGCGGTGCCGCTGCCGTCTACGCGAAGGCGCTGGCTGTCCCCGTCGCCCATGCCGCCTCGCAGCTCACCCCGGTGACCGCCACGGCAGCGGCGAAGGGGCTGACGGGCAAGTTGGCGCTGGCCGGCATGACCATGTCGGCGGTGATCGTGGGACTCGTGCTGATACCGCCTGGCGGTGAGACGAACCCTGGTCAACCAGCGCGTGCGGAGCGGGCCTACGAGACGCCGGTGAGCGAACAGCCGTCCAACGCGCCGGCCGCGTCTCCCTCCTCGGCGCCGCCTGCGGTCACCGGACCGATGACCGCTCCCGCCGAGCAGGGCGCCGCCGCCAGTCCGGCCACCCGCCCCGAGGCCGTACCGGCGCCCGCCACCACATCCATCACCCAGCCCGCTCCGCCCGCCCGCCCGGTGGAGCACCGGCTCACCGCGTCCTTCACCGAGCCCGCTGTCGGCCTGGCTGCAGGCGGCGCGGCCACGGCCGCGCGACTGCGAGTGGGCAACGACGGCACCGTGCCGATCTCGTCGTGGACCCTGGTGCTCGACCCGCCGACCGGACTCTTCGTGGACGCCGTCCGGACGCGCGACGGGGACGCCATCCTGACCTGTGATCCCCGCGATGGGGCGATGACGTGCCGGTCCACCGCCGAGTTGGCGGCGGGCTCCACCACGATCCTCGAACTGCACCTGCGCGCCGCCGCCAGCGCTCGCGACGGCAGCCTCGCCGCCGTGGTCACATCGGCGGCGATGAGCACCAGTGCCGTCCTGGACGTCAGGACGACGCCCGCAGTTGATCCGCGGCTCGCTCTGACGGCTTCTGTCGTGGAGCAGCACGGCGTCGTGCAGGTCGTCGTGGTGAGGGTGCGGTACGACGGACCGGAACCTGTGCGGGTGCGGTTGGCGCACACCGCTTCCGGGCTCGACCTGGTGTGGATGAGCGGGCCTGGCTGCGAGGGACTATCGCTGCCGCTCTTCTCCGCGTCGTGCGAGTTCTCCCTGCGTCCGGGGCAGACAGCGGAGGTCGCACTTCGCATCGTCACCCCCGGTTCTCCAGCCGACTCACGTTCGATCTCGGTCGTGGCCACCGCGAACGACCTGCGCGCGGAGACGACCGTTCGACCGCGGTAGGGCTGTGTCGAAGTCCCGTTCGATGAGAGTCGCGCCCGAGGTGGTTTCCGGCGGTGCGGCGAACGGTCCGCATACCGGTGTTGTGTGTGGGCCGTTCGGCCGTGCCAGGCAGCCGGAACGAGACGACCTCGTCGGCGAACTTCGGGCGCGGCACACTGGTCCGAAATGTCGTGGTGACCTGGGAACAGGTGGCAGCACCCGGCGCAGCGGCAGAGTCAGGCGGGTTCGTGGGGCGTTCCGGTCAGGCGGCTGAATGCGCAGGCCGGGCGGCGGGTGCCAGATGACGGTCAGCATGGAGCGGCCGATGGCGGACGAGGCCTTCTTGCCGCGGCGTCAGCTGTCCCGCAGGCGGTAGAGCCGGATGTCTCCCGAGCCCTCGACGAGCTCGAACCGGTCTGGCACCGCGGCGATCTCCGAGAGCAGGGCGGGCTGCGCACCGCCCGCCTTCGCGTCCACGGCCACCCAGCCGGCGCCGGTGGCCCGTACGTCCGCCACCCACCGGTCCAGGTCTCCGAGGTAGGACACCACCACGAGGCGGCGGTCGAGCCGCTCGCCGATCCACACATGCGGAAAGCGCGCCGTGGTCGCGTCCGGTACGGCGACGCCGGCGTTCGGCGGCAGCCCGCGCAGCATCGTGTACTCCGACCACGGCTGGATTCCCCATCGTCGTCGTTCGGCGTTGGACAGCACCAGCTCCCACGCGCGATCGAGGGAAGCGCGTTGACCGTCGGCGAGGGTGATCGGTGACGGGCTGGTGGCCCACCACATGCCCAGCCCGCTCAGTGCGATCAGCGCGAGCGTCACAGCCGTCTCGGCTCGCCGTGCCAGCCACTGCACGGCGAGCAGGGTGCCCAGGCAGGCCAGCGCCGCCAGGAACAGGGTGTACCGGCTCCACCAGGGGGCGGCGCTGGTGAAGAAGACCAAGGTGGTCGGCACCACCAGCAGGACCGTCCACCGGCGGCGAAAGGCGAGCAAGGCCAGCGTGCCCAGCAGCATTCCTGCGAGGAGAACCAGCCACTGCGGACCGAACCCGCCCAACCGCTGGTCGTAGACGTACTCGTGGGGCAGCAGGTCGTAGGTCCAGCTCGCCGCCAGCCGGCTGACCAGGTCCGGCCGCTCCGCGATCTCGACCGGTTCGTTGGGGGCGATCAGGGTCGCTGCGGGATCGAGGCTCCCACCCACCAAAGGCGCGCGCAGTGGATGAACCGGGTTGCCGTGGCGGACGATGTTGGCCAGATACCAGCTGGCGCCGACCAGCAGGGGGAGCCCTGACGCCGCCGCGGCCGCTGCCGGCCACCGCCAGGAAGAGCGCAGCCGGTGCGTGCGTTTCGAGCTGCCAGGCAGGTGCCGTGCCTGCCATGCGACGTAGGCCGCCACGACCAAAGCCAGCACGACGGGCACGACGTTGGAAAACCGGGTGCCCAGCAACACCGCGAGGCCTGTCCCCGCCAGGAACAGGTACCACGTGACGTGGGCCCGGTCGCCTCGTTGCCGTCCGGTCCCGACGTCGTCGGCGGCCAGCAGGAACTGCCAGGTGACCAGTAGCCCCGCCGCCGAGGCCACGTCCGGATAGGTCGTGCCCGCCTGGAGAAACACGACCGGGATCGCCGCGAACAGGAGAGCGGCGAGAGCGGCACGAACAGTGGTCAACCCGGCGCGGACGCCGAGTCCGGCCAGCGCGCAGCAGGCGAGCAGCACGTAGCCGAACTGCGTTGCCCAGGCGAGCTGCGTGTGGGCGAGGAACACGGAGGGAAAGGCGGTGAGGAGCTCGGTGTGCTGGGGTGAGACCGAGGACCAGATCGGCAGCTCCGTCTCCGACAGCGACCCGGTGGAGACCCAGGTGTCCACTGACACCAGCCGGAACGCGTTGCCGTCGAAGTCGTGGCCGCCGACCCTGGCCGACAGCACGGCGCGCCAAAGGTACTGCGCTGCGACGAGTGCGGTGAGCAGAACCAGCGCGGGCAGCGCGGCACGTCGTCCCCGGCTCGCCCCCCACCGCTCCTCGCCGGGAAGCGCGGCGCGGCCCGCGGCGTCACGGCGCGCCGCCCAGACCGCACCTGCCGTGCCGAGTGTGATGCCGGCGGCGGCGAGCGGACCCGGACGCAGAGCTCCCAGATGACCGAGAACGAGCACCAGCACGCTGGGCTGGAACAGCGCCAGCGAGACCGTCGCGGTGAGCCGATCGGTGGCCGAGCGGAAAAGCGCCCTCGGGATCAGCCAGGACGACGTCAGCAACATCGCGGAAGTGAGAACCGCCAACAGTGCGGTGGTCACGGGCGCATCGAGTCCTCGGCCGTGCGCGGTGGCAGAGCGGCGCCGAGGCGGGCAGCTCGTCCTCGCAGCGAGGGATGACGGGTGGGCCGCGTGGCGCGGGCGTCGGTCGAGGCCGGGACTTCCGCCGCGGTGTCCTCGGCCGATCGAGCCGTCTTGTCCCAGCCGGTCCGGCCCTGCAGCATCCGCCCGAGCGCCTGCCAGCAGGCGATGAAGGCGACGTAGTTCCAGACGATCAGCACGTGCCCGAGCAGCAGGGAGCGCCAGAAGCCGTAGTGCCGCTCGCGCCGGAAGTACAGGTAACCCGACACCAGACAGGGCAGGAACGATGCCACGTACAACACGAATCCGATGAGGACGCGGGACATCGTGGACGTGCCGAAGATGGCGTTCGGGTCGGCCATCACCTGGGTGACGGACACGGCCAGCCCGATGTGGAAGAGCAACGACCACGGCAGCACGATGATCCACGGAATCGCCAGATACAGCGTCACCTCGAGCACGGCCGTGTTCGACAACCGGTGGTTCCGCCAGATCTCCGGCAGTCGTTTGCCCGCCGTCATGTGCCCCTGGAACCAGCGCGTGCGCTGCTTGATGAGCCTGGCGTACTCGGTGACGCCTTGCTGGTCCACCCAGGCCATGGTGGTCGAGTCGAGGTCCCAGCCCGCGCCGAGCAGCGTGATCGCGAGGTCCAGGTCCTCGGTCAGCGACTGCGACCACGGATCGCGGCTCAGGTCGATCAGCGCGCGCAGCCTGCTGAACTGACCGTTGCCGCCTAGGCTCACGGTCCGGCTGCGCCGCCGGCCGAACTGGGATACCGCGGACAGGCCCCAGAACTCGAAGTCCTGGACACGCGTGATCAGCTTGTGCGGGTTGCGGATCTTCACGGCGAGCTGCACGCCGCCCACCTTCGGGTCGTCGAAGAGGGGCAGGACGTAGGACCAGGCGTTCACGGACAACCTGCCGTCGGCGTCCATCACGCACACGAAGACGAGCTGCGGGTCCAGCCCGCGCTCGGCGACGTCCGCCAGTACGGCCTCGAAGCCGTGGTTCAGCGCCTCGCCCTTGCCTTGCCGGGCGTTGGGCGGTGTTCGGCGCACGAGGATCACGCGATCGCCACCGGCTTGCCGGGCGATGTCGCCGGTGCCGTCGTCGCTGCCGTCGTCGATCACCACGATGGTCGAGTTCGGCGTCCGCCGCAGTGCGCGCACCGTCTGCTCGATCACGAGGCTCTCGTTGAGGGCGGGAACCAGGAAATACACCCACTCTTGGTCGGGATCGCGCCGGGCCACAGCCGCTGAGTCCGGTCCTGCCTTCGCCGCGGCACGCATCTCCAGCAGGCCAGCGCCCGCGCAGGCCAGGAAGTACGTGAGACCGATCGCGATCGTGAGCAGCGTCGCCCCGAAGAACACCCCGCTCGCGATGTCGGAGAGCACCGTGATGACTCCTTTTCGTCCAGTGGACAGTGCTGGGTCGATGCGGCACGCGAGCCCGGATGACGCGATCGGCGGCAATCGCCGGGCCGGCCGGTCACAGGGCCGACCCCTCCTCAGGGGGAGCCGGCCCCCCAGGGGAGTAGCCGATTCCGCGTTCCGCGTCATGGCACGCGGGATGACGCATCGATGGGGGGTGAGTCGTGGCCGGTCCGAGGTGACCGGCCCTCAGCAGACAGGGGTGGCCACATGTACGGGAACACCGGAGTCATGACCGGTACGGGGACAGCAGCTGCCGGAGTGCTCGCCTCCACGGGTTTTCCGATGCTGTTCGCTGTGTTGATCGGCTTGGCACTGCTCGTACTCGGTGTGCTGTTGTTGCGGTCGCGCCGTGTACATGGCGCGGACGATGCGCGCTGAGGCATCGGCCGGTCCCGTGCGACTCGGTGCGTCCGACCGGCGGCGATGGGGCATCCAGGTCGTCGCGCTGGTGGTCGTCGCGGCGGTGGCCGGACTGTTGGTGACCGGTGTCGATCGCGTGTTCGTGCGACCCGCGCTGGTGTCCGTTCCCGAGATGCGCGGACAGGATCCGGTCGTTGCCAGGGCCACGCTCGAACGGCTGGGGCTCCAGGTCGCCGAGACGATCACCAGTCCCGCCGGCTTCCGTTCGGGAGAGGTGGCCTCCCAGCGGCCACCCGTCGGGGCCGGGCTGCGTCCGGGCGGCGTGGTCGAACTGGGTGTCGCGGCGCAGCCGGTGCGCATCGAGGTGCGGAAGAACAGCTACGTCGGTCGTCGGACGTCCGAGGCGGAAACCACGCTGCGCGCGCTCGGATTCGTGGTCAGCACCGAGCGAGTGGTGTCCGAGATCGCCTCCGGCACGGTGATCGACGTGTCGCCCGACGGCCCGGTCATGCAGGGCGAGCCGGTGCGGATCGTCGTGTCGAAAGGGGTTGGGTGAATGACCGAGCCGGACAGCCTGGCATCCCAGGCGCCGCATCCGACGCCCTGGCCGGAACGGATCTTGCGAATGCTCGCGGGGGTGGTGCTCGTGGCCGCCTCAGCGCTGGTTTTCGCCAACCTCGAATGGTTCCGGTCGGTTGAGGCGATGGCCGCCACCCCGGTGGTGGGCCTGTTCGTGCCTGCCGGAGCCGCCACCGACTTCGCCCGGCAGACCGTGTACCTGTTCGGTGACGGGGCCAGCCCCGTGCTGGGCTTCGTGGTCTCGGGCGGGTGCAGTGTCGGCGTGCTGGTGGCCCTGCTGCTGCTCGCTTCCTCTCCGATGGCATTGATCAGCCGGTTCAACCCGGCCGGGGTGCTCTGGGCGGTGTTGGCCGCGGTGTGCGTGTCCTTCCTCGCCAACGTCGTGCGCACATCGGTGATCGCCGTCGTCGGCGGTCGGTATGGCCGTGAGGGCGCCTTCTTCTTCGTGCACAACGTCGGCGGCGCGGTGTTCATCGTGGTGATGGCCACGCTGTCGGTCGTCGTCCTCTTCAAACTCCTCCTTTCCGGAGGCCGACGTGTTCCTGTTCCGCCGAGAGAAACGGTCCCAACATGAGCCTGAACATCATGCCGTCGAACTCCGTTCCCGAGGTGCATCTGGTCGCCGGGACGCGGCCGGAGGCCATCAAGATCGCTCCGGTGGCGCTGGAACTGGCTGCGGCGGGCCGCATGCGGCCGGTCGTGGTGGCGACCGGCCAGCACCCCACGATGGTTCATCAAGCCCTTGCCGCGTTCGGCATCGAGGCCGACGTCACGCTGCGGCTCGATCGGCATGACGGCGGACAGGCCGAGCTCTACGCCCAGCTCCTGCCCCAACTCGATGCCCTGTGGGCGCGGCGCCCGCCGGCCGCGGTCGTGGTGCAGGGCGATACCTCCTCGACGGTCGCGGGCGCGTGCGCCGCGTTCTGGCGGCGAGTGCCTGTGGTGCACCTGGAAGCCGGACTGCGCTCACACGACCTGGATTCGCCGTTCCCGGAGGAGGCCAACCGCCGTCTGGTCGGCGCCCTCTCCCGCCTGCACCTCGCGCCGACCGGACGGGCGGCGGACAACCTCCGCCGCGAGGGCGTCGAGCTGGAACGAGTGCTCGTGACCGGAAACACCGTGGTCGACGCGGTGCGCATGATCGCTCGCCGCCGTGAACCCTTCAGCCAGCGCGAACTCGACGCGGTGGAGGCACGCGCGTTGTCCGGGAACAGGAGGCTGTTGCTGGTCACCGTGCACCGGCGCGAGTCGTGGGGCGAGCCGATGGCCGCCGTCCTGCGCAGCGTCCGCGCCATCGTCCGGGAGCACGACGATGTCGAGGTCGTGCTTCCCGCGCACCCCAACCCCTCGGTGAGCGCGCAGGTGTGGCAGGCACTGGGGAACTACCCGAGGGTCACGGTGACTGAGCCGCTCGACTATCCCGACCTGGCCCGACTGCTCACAGCGTGCACGCTCGTGCTGTCCGACTCGGGCGGCATTCAGGAAGAGGCACCGTCGTTCGGGGTGCCGGTGCTGGTGCTGCGGGAGGTCACCGAGCGACAGGAGGCGGTCGACGCGGGCTGCGCCCAGCTGGTGGGCACCGACGAGACCCGCATCCTGTCCACGGCGCGCAGGTTGCTGGCGGACCCCGCGACGCGAACGCGGATGACCGCGTCAGGCAACCCTTTCGGGGACGGACTGGCCAGTGCGCGCGCCGAACACGCCCTCGCCGCCCTGATCGGGCTCACGGAGAGCGTGCCGGAGCGGTTCGAGCCGTTCGACAGGCACATGCGGACCGCCTGACACCGCACGGCCGATTCGCGGTCGCACTTTCATGTGATTGTTCCGTCATGCCGGGGTCTCTCGCGCATCGGATGTGCTGTCCACGTAATCCACACTGGGAGGTGGCTTGATGACAGGTGGTCAGAGGAACGCGGCGGTCAGCGCGCCCCGCGGACGCACACTGGACCGCGTGCTCATCGCATGCGCGGTGTCGTTGCTCGCCGAAGGTATGGCAAGGGTGATCGACCACTTGCCAGGTGTGGCCGTCGCGGGCATCTGCGGCGCGGCGACCGACCTGTTCGCCGAGATACGCCGCAGCGACCCGGCTGTGGTCGTGGTGGACGACACACTCGATTCCGCGTTCCACACGGTCCGCCTGGTCGCAGGCACAGGCCGATCGGTCGTCGTGGTCCTGCCGCCGACACGACTGGGGCGACTGCGGGCGAGAACGGCGATGCGCGCGGGTGCCTCCGCTGTGGTGTCCTGGGCTTCTGGGCGGGTTGTGGTCGCCGATGCCCTGCGTCACGTGGGCGCGGACGACCGCTTCGTCGCTCCCGAGTTGCGGCTGCAGGCCGCGGTGGACGACACACCGGCGATGTCGCCTCGGGAGAGCGAAGTGCTGCAGTTGGTCTGTCGCGGCCTGGACAACCGGGAGATCGCGAGGCGGTTGTTCGTGTCGAGCGAGACGGTGAAGACGCACGTCCGCAACATCGCCAAGAAGCTCGGTGCCCGCGACCGCATTCAGGTCGTGGTCAATGCGCTTCAGTCGGACCTGGTCCACGAGGGGATCCCGTCGCCGCGGACGTAGGTCCGCGTCGACGTCACTGGTCGCGCGAGTGAGAGCGAGGAAGACGAGGTGCGAATCGCTGAACTGAGCGCGTGCAGTGGCGTGCCGATACCGACGATCAAGTACTACCTGCGCGAGCGGCTGATGCCCCCTGGCGAGCGCACTGGGTCCAACCAGGCGCGCTACGACCACGGTCATCTCCAGAGACTGCGCCTGGTGCGTGTCCTGACCGATCTCGGTGGCTTGCCCATCGCCACCGTCCGGGAGATCGTCCTGGCGGTCGACGTGCCGGTGCCCCATGCCGACGTGCTGATGGAGACGGTTCAGAACGGTGTGGCCGACGTCAGGTGGGATGTGGACCACGAGGCATTCACCGCCGCCAGGGCACTGCTGGCTGACCTCGGCTGGCACGGCATCGCCAACCACGCGGCGCTTGGCACGTTGGCCGGCGTCTTCGCCGCCGCTCGCGATCTCGGCCATCAGGGCGTCAGCGACTCACTGTATGAGTACGCCCGTGCGTGCGAGACGATCGCCAGAAGCGATCTCAAGCACCTGGCCGCGGTATCCGAGACCGGTTGTGTTTCGGAGGCGGTCGTCATCGGCACGGTACTCGGGAACACGGCGTTGAGAGCGCTCCGTTGGCTTGCTTACGAGGTCGAGTCCGTTCGTCGTCGCGACTGGCCGGCCGGGGGAGTGTCCCCCGCTGTGGACGTCAGTGGTGTTCCTCCTCGACCGTGACGAGATCGTGCCGGCGCGACATGTGCGCCAAGGTCAGGGAGCGACTTACCGCTGAGCTGGGACGAACCTGGGAACAGGTCAGCGAGGGCGGTGCCTCTGGGTGTGGCAGCGAGTTCCCCGGGCTCACAGGTGATGTCGACATCCGTCACCTGCCTCGGTGGAGTTCAAAGGGCAACCTGCCCGACGACCAGTGGTCCCGCGCGGAGGCGATCGTCGGTGAGGTTGCCGAAGGCTATGGCTTCGGCAAGCAGCCGGCCGTCATCGTCAACCGGCCGAGTGACCACGAAGTCGTCTACGAGAAGCCTGATGGCGCGCAGATCAGCTTCGGAACCGCAGTTAACACCCCGCTGGACGTCCGGACCGGCTGCCATTTGAAGGCAGAGGTACATGAGCGGGGAATGCCATCGCGAAAGTCGTGAGTGCGACAACTGTGGTCAGCCGTGAGCGCCTACCGCGCCGTTCGGTTCCGCCTTCCTGATGTCGCAAGAGGAGTGATCATCCCCGGAATGAACTCACGGGACTCGGTCTGTACTCCTCGAATCGAGTCCGGTGCCTGCCCGAACAGGCAGCGGACGCTGCCCGTCTCGGCGCTGCGCTCGTCCCGGTCGGCCTGCGACCATGGGATTTCGTGCGTGGATTCTGGAGGACAGGCAATGACCAGGGCTGTCGACCACGGCTCGGCCCAGGTGGTCGGGGACCGGCTCCATCGGGCGGCGCCGCCCAACGCCTGGCTCCATGTCAGCCGCGCTGCCGGCAACGCCGCGCTCGGGGCCGTCCACCAGGCTGCGGCCCCGCTGTCGGCGCAGCGGGCGCCCAAGCTCGACCCGGCGAAAGTGGCCACTGCGGCCCAGCAGGCGCACGCCTCGGCGGACGCGGCACAGGCGCTCAGCATGCTTCGCTGGTTGACGGGCCTGCCGTGGCCGATGGGCGCTTTGGTGCAACTTCAGCTGATGGCCGGCGTGCAGGTCGGGGTGGACAGTTCCGGCAATCCGGTGCAGGCCCACGTGTTTCCCGGCCAGATCACCGAGGTGGCGATGGTGGTGGCCGGTGTGCACGGCTCGGAGCAGTCCGGCGTGGAGGTGGCCGAGCGCCTGCTCAAGCAGCTCATGACCACCAAGCCCTACTTCACCGTGGTGATCGTGCCGAAGTTGTTCCCGGGCAACGTCGACAGCCGCGCTGCCTGGGAAGCGGACCTGGCCAGGAAACAGTCCGGCATTGCGGTGGGCAAGTACCAGCAGCTTCGCGACAAGGCAGGCGACATCGGCCGGTCCTCGGCCGGCCAGGAGGATCCCAATCGGCAGTTCCCCGATCTGGGCAAGGATCTGGACCTGGACCGACCGGTGGACGCGAAAGGCCGGCTGATCGAACCGTCGAACCTCGCCCTGTTGGGGCTGATCAACGCGTTCAAGCCGTCCCGGCTGGTGTCCATCCACGCTGTCAAGAACTTCACCCAGGCCGGGATCTTCGCCGACCCGCACCCGTCGGTGCGCAACAGCCAACTCGCGCAGGACTCCGACGCACTCGCCATCACCATGGCCAAGGAGGCGGAAAAACGCGGGGTCCACGTAGCCGGCAACAAGCGCGGCACGGCGTGGAGCAGCCTGTATCCCGGCCAAGACCCGAAGAAGTCCGCCGAGCAGATCAAGCGGGAGAACGCCAAGGGCCGGTCGCTCGGCCAGTGGGGCCCGTCCCAGGGCATGACCGTGATCACCGTCGAGGTGGGTGAGCAGTACCGCTCCAACTCGGCAGTCAACGACCCCGACCGGGCGGCCGAACTCGAGGCCGAGGCCGGCGTGATCCGTGAGATCTTCCTCGGACCACCGCAGGCAACACCCACCCCCGCCCCGGCACCGACTCCCGCCGTTCCGGTGCAGCCCATGCTGGTGGCGGCGGCCGCGGCCGGCGTCGGCAACGTGGCCGCGACCGACCTCGCTCAGCGGTTCATGCACTACCGGCGGGGCATGGACGGCGGGCCTTGAGCGAGCCGGAGAGTGCAGGAGCCGGGCGTCTTGGCCAGCGGGGCCCTGACACGGTCGCCACACCCTTCCTCGGCGGCATCCTCCGACCTCGCCACTCGAGGATCATCCGAGCGAACCCGGACCGCACACGCCGAACCTGCTCCGCACCCTCGACATGCATTCCGGGAGCGCCATCAGCGAACGTGCTTGACCGTGCTTCAAGTGCGTGAACTGCGCGGCAGATCTTCTTTCTGCAGGTCAGACGGTCATGAACCCGTATCTCGGGGGTCGCGGATCGCAGGTTCAAATCCTGTCGTCTCAGCGGACTGAATCAGCCCGCTGACTCCAGGCGAAGCCCAGGCCAGCGGGCTTGTTCGTGCGCTCTGAACGATCTTGGGTTGATCACCATTTTCATGATCAACAGGCGAATGAAGGAGTATGTAACGGCTTCGGTTGCGGCGGCTCGCCGAAGGTCTAGAACTTGGAGCGTTGGGTGCTTCGCGTCGAGTCGGACGAGATCGGCGTCCACGGTCACGGCGTCGGCCGACCGGCTGACTCGAGGTCGTCGCGGACGACGGACAGGGCGGCCTCGCGGTGGGCGTCGTGTTCGGCGAGGCGGGCGACGAGGGACGCCCGCACGTCCTGGTACGTGTCGAGGCCCAGTGGCAGCCGCAACGGGGTTGCGCCGCGGTCGACGAGGTCGATCATCGCGTCCGCGATCTTCTCCGGGTCGTTGACCAGAGGGAAGGTGCCGTCCGCGAGGGCCCGTCGGGTGTCGCCGGCCGGTCCCGCGTCGTACTCGGGCGTGATCGGCGCGGTGGCCAGCGAGTCACCGAACCCGGTCGGCGCCGCACCGGGTTCCACGATGGTCAGCCCGATGCCGAACGGCTCGATCTCGCGGGCGACGGTCTCACAGAAACCTTCGACGCCCCACTTCGACGCGTGGTAGTAGCTGAAGTTCGGGTACGTCGTCTGCCCGCCCGCGGTGGACACCTGCAGGATGCGGCCGTGTCCCTGCGCACGCAGGTGCGGCAGTGCGGCCCGGATCACGTGGATCGACCCCAGCAGGTTGGTGTCGATCACCTGCCGGATCTGCTCGTCGGTTGCCTCCTCGACCGCGGCGAAGACCCCGAACCCGGCGTTGTTCACGATCACGTCGATGGTGCCGAGGGCCGCGAAGGCCTCGTCCACGACGCGTCGGACCTGGCCGGTGTCGGTGACGTCGAGCCGTGTCGCCCAGAGCCGGTCGCTTCGCAGGTCGTCGAGCACTTCCGGCCGCCGCAGCGTCGCGGCGACCCTGTCACCCCGCGCGAGCGCCTTCTCGGTGAGCAGCCGGCCGAGACCGGAGGAGGTGCCGGTGATGAACCACGTCGTCGTCATTCGCCTTCCTTTCTTGTGGGTCGCTTTCGACGGTACGAGCTAGAGCCGACTCGAAGTCAAACAACTGCACCGGAATCCATGACAGCCGCCTCCGAAGACGACCCTCGCCATCGGAGAGGCGGCGAGTTGACCGGCCACTCCTCCGCAATGTCCCTTCTGGACATTCGCGTGAAGCCGAGGTGACCCAGCAGATGGCCGAGTTGCAGGAGGCGCTGTACGCCGAGCGCCTGGCCGCCGGTTCCGCGGATGGGTTGTGGCGCAACGGTCCTACGTGCCACGCTGCGAAGACGACTTTCGCGCGGCACAGGTGCCTCTGCTGCGACATCACCTCCCGGTCGAGGAGAGTGTCACTGCAGGTCCCGGAAGCTCGTGGTCCAGGCGGTGTTCCGGCCAGGAAGGCCGTCCGATCCCGGCTGCGTCGTGTAGGGGCAGAACAAGCTGTTGAGCAGCCAGGGAGTGGAGTTCGGCCCGAAGTTCGCCACCATGGCGGCGTCCTGGGACACGCCGTAGGTGGCCACGGCCAGCCGGCCGGTGGCCCGCAAGCGCTGGACCGCGTCGCGGAGGAAGTACCGGCGGTTGGCGAACCACGGGGACAGCGCCAGGAAGTCGTTCCACTTCTGCTGCGTGAACGGTCGCCGGATCGTGTCCGCGATCACCTCCCAGACCTGAGTGGTGGCCGGGATGCCGTACCTGGCCGCGAAAGCTCCGGATATCGGGTCGCTCAGGTGCGCTTTCCAGTGGTGTACCAGGGAGAACTCCAGGGCCAGGAAGGTCTGGTCGTCGCGCAGCCGGGGCAGGACGTAGTCCAGGAACGCCTGTGCCTCCTCGAGATTCGCCACGTGGGGGTGGATGTCCACCCCGTCGAGCGCGACCGTGTCGCGGGTGAAGGACATCCAGCGATTCGTCGCCGCAGTCCGCCAGGTGGGATCGTTCAGGCGGTTGAGTGCGCCCATGTAGAGCTTGGTTTTGTTGGACGCGCCGCCGTGCTGGCCGCGGTACGCGATGACGCGGCGCGCGATCGCCTCGTAGAAGACGTTGAGCGCCGGTGTGTCCCGGTCCTCCTGCCTGCACTCGATGAACGGCTCGTTGCCGACGACCAGGACGTCCACCTTGCCCATCACGGCGGGAAGCACCTTGTCCAGTCGTGTCAACGCGGTGGCCATGGCCGCGCTGCCCGGTACCGGGATGGGTTGCTCGTGGTACGGGAACTTCAGCGACAGGACTGTGCCGTATCCCTGCTGGGCGGCAGAAAGCACGGTGCGCACCACGGGCTGGTCGGCGACCACTCCGTTGTCGGCATCCGGCACGGGGAAGAAGCCCCGCAGCCAGGTGGCCGACACGTCCCGCAGTTGGCCGAAGTCGGACCAGTCCTTGGCGCCGTTGAAATTCGCGCCGAGCACGTTCTTCGGCGGAGGTGCGATCACGCGGGCCGATCGGGCCTCCAGGTGAGAGGGCGCCGCGGAGGTGTCGGACGGTGCACCGACGTCCGCCGCGGCGGAGCCGGTGACGCTCCAGGCCGTGATCCCCAGCGCGCCCGCCAGCTCCATCGCTCGCCGTCGCGAGAGTCGCTGTCCGCTTCCACTCGCGGCACTCTCCGACGGGGTGGCGTCCTTCATGGGATCCTCTCCGCACAACTACCGGGCGGGCACGGTACGAACTCATGTTTCGCTCGAGGGTAGGGGGATGCGCCAATTGACCTCAAGACGAGAGACTCGTCGTCCGGCCCGGCCGCAAACCTTTTCGTCCATTGCGGACAGTCCTGGGCCAGGGCCGTTGTGAAGCGAACGACAAGGTCCTGAA
This sequence comes from Lentzea atacamensis, assembly GCF_003269295.1. Taxonomy (GTDB): domain Bacteria; phylum Actinomycetota; class Actinomycetes; order Mycobacteriales; family Pseudonocardiaceae; genus Lentzea; species Lentzea atacamensis. The sequence goes on from NZ_QLTT01000004.1 coordinate 454,940, forward strand.
CTGACACGGGCATGTGAGGTTGCAGCAGCTCGTCGAGAAGGCGCCGCATGAGGCCGGTGCGCAGGACAGCGGTGTCCCGGTGATGCTGGTCGGCCACAGCCAGATCGGCAATCATCGCCGCTCAGTCCGCCAACGACCTCGTCTCGGGCGTGTACGACGTGACGTACGTGGTCACCGCCGGATCCCCGGTCGGCCGCATCGTCATCCCGGACAACGTGCAGATGCTGTCTCTGGAGACCAAGGGCGACATCGCCGTCGTGGTGTTGGGCGGTGATCACCACGTACCGGGCGCCTGCGGCGCGGGCGTCGGCAGCCCGTTCGGCCGGGTCGCACAGATCGGGATCGAACCGGTCGAAGTACCGCTGATAGTCCACATCGGACAGATTTTCTGCGGTGCGCACCCACTCGCCGCGCCGCCGGCGGGCGAGGCTTCATGCTGCAGCATCTCGCGACACCGGACTCCCCTCCCAGCCCCGACGACCTCATCGAGGCACTGCGTGCCCTGCTCGCCGGCTACCTGCTGACCGAGGACGAGCGGCAGAACCTGCAGCAACGGCTGAGGGCTCACCCGGCGGGACAAGGCTGCACACCTGCGCAGGTCCTTGTGCCCCGCTGCGTGTACCGCCCGTGTACCGCAGCGCCGGAAGCTCCTGCCTGTCGGGCACCAGCGGCGCCCCGGACGAGGGGTGGGGCGCCGCGAACGGTTCAGGTGCCTGTGGACAGGGGAGGAGACAACGATGCGCAACAGACTTGCGGCCCTGGTGGTCGTGATCGGCGCAGTGGTGCCGATCGGGCTCAGTGTCGGGACGGCGGGGGCGGCGCCCGGCGAGTCGGAGTCGGAGCAGGTCACGGCTTCGGTGATGTCGACTCAGCGGAACGCGGACGGGACGGTCACGCAGACGACGTACACGCCCGCCGAGGGCGTCCGTCCGGCCGACCTGGCGCGGAAGCTGACCGCGAACGGCGTGCAGGGGGTCGCGCTGGTGAACGGGGCGGGTGACGTGTCCGCGCAGGTCGCGGCCTGCTCCTACGGAACGGCGCGCACGTGGCCGACCGGCACGACGTGTTTCTCCCGGTGGTCCTACAACGGGTGGGCGCGGCCGCAGATGTACTTCCGCGACCGCTCCAACAGCCTGTGGCCGGTCGGGCGTGCGGTGACGAAGTGGAACGAGACGTCGGGCATCGACTCTCACTACCGCACGTTCAGCGCGGGCTGCCCCAGCAGCACGGTGCACTGCGTGATCGTCTACAACGCCGCGTACGGCAAGACCGGCGAGTGGGACGGGGTGGTCGGCATGACGAAACGCACCCTGAACGCCGCGCAGACCTACACCACGGGCGCGTACATCGCGCTGAACGAGTCCTACGGCGGCACGGAAGCTCAGCGCTGGAACACGGCGTGCCACGAGATCGGGCACGTGCTCGGCCTTGACCACAACACGTCGACGGCCAGCTGCATGTACTACTCGAGGACGTCGCAGCGGTATCCGAACGCCAACGACTTCACCCTGCTGGAGACCTACTACTGAGCCGGCGAACGGATGCCCTCGACGCCCAGCGCGTCGAGGGCATCCAGCCGTTGGCGCACCTCGTCGGCCTCCTGCTCGCGGTCCTGCGACCGGTACAGCTCCCACGCCGTGGACCACACCGCGCGAGCGCGGTCGAGGTGGCCGAGCGCGGTGAGCGGGTGACCGAGGTTGTTCAGGGTGTTGGCCTCCTCGTACGTGTTGGCGATGTCGCGCAGCACGGACAGGGCCTGCTCGTAGTGCTGGACGGCGTCGGCGTACCGCCCGCTGTGGTGGTCGATGAACCCCAGGCTGTCCAGGGTGTCGGCCTCACCGGTACGACTGCCGTTGTGACGGAACCGTTCGAGCGCGGCGGAGCAGTGCTCGCGCGCCCGGTCGTAGTTGCCGAGCAGTGCCGAACACCACCCGACCGCGTTGAGTGCGAGCGCCTCGCCGACCGCGTGGCCGGCCCTCCGATACGCGGCCAGAGCCTCCACCGCGTGGTCATGTGCCCGCTGATGGTCGCCCCACTGCTCCCACGACCACGCCAGCGTCCGATGGGTGTGGGCGGCCTCGGCGTGGTCGCCGAGCCGTACCGCCAGGTCCAGGGCACGGTGCAGGTGCTCGACCGCCTCGTCGCGCTGCCCCAGGTCGCAGTGCGCGTCGCCGACGAGCCGGTTCGCGAGAAGCTGTGCCGCGGGGTCGTTCAGGTGTCCGGTGGCGGCCAGGCCCGCGCGGCACGCGGTGAGCTGGTCGTGCCGGTGCCCGCGCCGGTTGTGGTAGGTGAACAGCGACCAGGCGAACAGCCACGCGGTCCGGTGATCGTGCTCGTCGGCGGCGACCCGCTGGGCGGCGAGCAGGCACTCGTGTTCCTCGTCCAGCCAGCTCAGGGCGGCCGTGAGGTCGGGCAGTGGTGCCACGGCGGCGCCCGGTGCGGCGGGAGCCAGCGGGACGGCCGGGCGATGCGGGTCCAGCAGCGCGACGGTGGCGTACGTGGTGTGCAGGTAGTGGTCCACGACCCGGCGATGCGCCTCCGCCGCTTCCCGCGAACCGCGCGCGGTGTCGGCGGCGTAGCGGCGGATCAGGTCGTGCATGCGGTAGCGGCCGCCGGCCTCGCGGCTGATCAGCGAGGCGTCCTCGAGGGCGTCCAGCACCTGCTCGGTCCGGGTCCGGGACAGACCGGTGAGCGCGACCGCCGCGCCCGGTCCGATGTCCGGCCCCGGCGCCTGGCCGAGCAGTCCGAACACCGTGGCCTGCTCGGCGGTGAGCGCCCGGTACGACCACGAGAGCACGGCGGGCAGGCTGGCCGCCGGGTCACCCTCGTCCAGCGCGTCGAGCCCGCTGTCGCGCACCTCGGCGGCGATGGCGGCGAGCGGTGTCCCAGGCTCGAGACGGGCACGGGCGGCAATGATGCTCAACGCCAGGGGATACCCGCCGCACAGCCGCACGAGGTCCTCGATGGCGGCTTCCTCCGCCGCGACCCGCTCCGCTCCGAGCCTGCCGGTGAGCAGGGCACGGGCTTCGGCGTGGCTCAGCGGGTCCAGAGCGAGGTGCTGCGCGCCGTGCCCCGTGATCAGGCCGGGCATCCGGTCGCGGCTGGTGACGAGCACGGTGCACGCGTCACCGCCCGGCAGCAGCGGCACGACCTGCGCGGTGTCGGCGGCGTTGTCGAGCACCACCAGCAGCCGCTTGTGCGCCACCAGGCTGCGGAACAGCGCGGCCTGCGCGTGCGGTTCGACCGGAACGCGGCCGGCTTCGACCCCGAGCGCGTCGAGGAACCCCCGCACGGCCACGGCCGGGTCCATCGGCGGACCGTCCGGGCTGAACCCGCGCAGGTCGACGAACAGCTGGCCGTCCGGGAAGCGATCCAGGTTGCGGTACGCCCAGCGCAGGGCGAGCCACGTCTTGCCCATACCGCCCGCGCCGCGGATGGCCGAGATCACCACCGTGCCACCGGCTCGCGCGCTGGACTCGACCGCGGCGGTCAGCACGTCCAGCTCCCGTTCCCGGCCCGCGAACACGTCGGGCGCGGCAGGGAGCTGTGCGACGCCCGGCCGGGACGGCGTCCGCGTCAGGTCCAGGCCGGGGTCGTGGGTGAGGATCGCGGACTGGAGGCGCCGCAGTTCGGCGCCCGGCCGCAAGCCCAGTTCCCGGTCGAGCACCCGCCGCGCGTCGTCGTAGATCTCCAGCGCCTCGGCCGACCGCCCCGTCTGGTGCAGGGCCGTCATCAGCAGACCGCGCGGGTGCTCCATGAACGGGTTCTCCGCCACGACCCGCCGCAGGACGGCCACGGCCTCGTCGTGACGCCGCAAGGACATCAGCGCCTGCGCCAGGTGCTCGTGCGCCGCGAGCCGATGGTCGCCCAGCCGCGATCGGGCCGCCTCGGCCTCCGCGCCGGTCAGCTCCGCGAACGGCTCACCGCGCCACAGGTCCAGTGCACCGCGCAACACGTCCACCGCGTCCCGCATGCGCCCTTCGTTCCAGGCAGCACGCCCCTGCGCGACCCCGTCCTCGAACAGCAGCACGTCGAACTCGTTCCGCGTCACGCCGAGCCGGTAGCCGTTGGCGCCGTTGACGATCCGCGCCGCGCCACCCGCCGCGAGCCGGCGCAGGTTCGAGACGTAGGTCTTGACGTTGGCAGCGCTGGAACGTGGTGGTACGCCACCCCACAGCACGTCGGCGATCCGGTCGGTCCGCACCCACTCGTTGGCGTGCAACAGGAGCAGGGCCAAAACCAGCCGCCGTTTTCGCGACGGCAACTCGACCCGCTCCCCGTCGTCCCGCACCAGGCCGACGGCGCCCAACGCCTCGAACCGCACCGTTCCCCGCTTCCCTAGACGGGTAAAGGTAGCGCACCGTCGGCTCGATCAGCCGTGGTTCTCGGGCAACGCATCACTGGTGAATTCCCCCGCAACGGTCGAGAGCGCCAAGCATAAAAGGATCCGAAATGGACGGTGTCATGCGCTGATTGAGCCGCAGTGCGCGCGCCTCTCGCATTCCGGCCGGGCGCAGACGTGTTCACCTGCCAATTGAACTTTTCGCCGAACAGTCGAAATTTCGTACATGCCGATTGGAATACGAGCGCGTGTCTCACCTGCGGTTTGGACCCCCGCAGGCCGGGATGAGCCTTACCGCACGCACTTCGCGTCGTCGCACGACAAGGACACCGGCGGCGAGGCGCGTCCCGCACGGCTGTGGCCGCGGCTGGTCAAGACCCACCACGTGCCGGTCGTTTTCTCGGAGGCGGCGTTCGGGGGTGTGTGGCTGCTCGTGCGCGACCCGCGGGACGCGACGACTGGGCCGTGCACGTCGCCCTCGCCGAGAACGGTGTTCTTGTCGCGGGAGCTGTCACGCCGGCTGCGGGCCGCACGCACAGCACTCTCACACCGGCACCGCTACCCGTTGCCCAGCAGCGGACTCGGCTCCGTGTCGTGGTGAGTCGCAGTCACCGTCCGCCCTTGGCCGATGCACTGGCCGCGGTGCTGGACGTCGATCTGGTTCCCCTCGGCTCGGCCGGTGTCAAAACCGTCGAGGTCTGCACGGGTGCCGCCGACGCGTACTTCCACGACGGGGTCCAGCACGAGTGGGACAGCGCCGCACCTGTCGCCGTGGCCGAGGCCGCCGGCGCACATGCGTCGCGGATCGACGGAGCGCCGCTGGTCTACGGCGGACTCACCGCGTGCGTCCCGGATCTGCTGGTGTGCCGGCCGGAGCTGGCGCCGGTGCTGCTGGAAGCACTCTCCGCCGCACGTTCGTCGTGAGGTTCTGACCGCGCCTCACCACCAGGCGTCGATCGTGGCCGCGTCCTTCTTCGCGTTGCCGCTCTTCGTGTCGGTGTGCTTCGCGCCGGTGAGGCGGGCGCCGGAGAAGTCGGTGTGGCCGAGGTCGGTGTGGTCGAAGGTGGCGTCGGTGAACGTCGAGCCGGAGAAGTCCGCACTGCCGAACTTCGCCCACGCGAACGTGGCCCGCGTGAAGTCCGCGTCTTCGCAGAACACGAAGCCGTCGGTCATGTCCGCCGTGTCGAGACGCACCTCGACCATCGTGGCCTTCGAGAACGACGTCAGACCGAGGCGGGCAGCGTTGAGGTTCGCCCCGGTGAGGTCCGCGCCGACGAACGACATCCCGGTCAGGTTGCCCTGCGGCGCCCGCGCGGCCCGCAGGCACGTGTCCCTGAGGTCGATCACCATCGGCTTCGGGTCGAGAGTGACGTTCCGGCGGGCCAGCACGGTGAACGCGGCCAGCACGTCCACCGGAGTCTCCCCGCAGGTGCCGTTCTTCGGGCGCGGGCTGGTCGAGCGGATGAGCGCCGACAGCACCTCGACCACGGTCGACTGGTGGTCGTGCGGCGAGTCGGCCGCGATACGCTCCAACGCGTAGATGCCGCCGATCCGGCGATGCAGGTTCTCCGGCCCCTGCGCACCGACCTGGTCGACCGCACGCGTGTAACGGTCGTTGATCTGGCCCTGCCGCGCCACTTCGATCTGGTCGCGGGTGGCCGCCAGGGACAACGCGGTGAACAGCAGCGCGAGTACCGCCGTGATCGCGGTGACGATACCGCTGATCCGGGCCCACCGGCTCTCCCGGGACGAGCTGGACGAGCCGGGTGAGCTGGGAGAACCGGACGGCCGGGTGCGCCACCACAGCACCGCGGCGACCACCAGTGCGGCAACGGCGGCCAGCGCTGGCCACCACCGCTGCAGGTAGTCCCACGACGGCACGAGGTGCAGGCGGATCAACTGCCACACGGCCGCCGCGACGGCGAGCCCGACCAGCAGCAGCGCGACCAGGCGGGCTCGGCGGGTGCGATCGTGGGTCCGGTACGCCCGGCGGAGCAGTTCTTCGTCCACACCCTCGTGTCGTCGCGGCACTCGGTCATGTAACTCGAACCTTCGCGGACGCAGAGCAGTGGTCCTGACCCGGGCCGGGGTTGAGCGCCTGCCGATGGGGATGCGGGCGTCGTCAGGGCTGGAGTTCCCGCATGGCGGACAGCTCGGCCGGTGGTGGGCCGGGGTGCACGATTCCCAGTCGTCGGGTGGCTCTGGTCATGGCGACGTACAGGTCGTTGTGGCCGAGTGGCGTGGTGAGAATCGTGGCCGGGTCGGCGATCAGCACCGAGTCGAACTCCAGGCCCTTGGCCTGCTCGGGGGTGAGCAGCACGACCTTGCCGGTCAGGTCCGGTGGCGTGGCGAGGGACAGCGCGGCGGCCAGCGGTCCGATGTGGATGGCCGGGGTGATGATCGCGAGCTGGCCGTCGGTGTGTGTTGAGGCGAGGCCGGCGATGACCGTGGGCAGGTCGGCACGGGTGGTGCGGGCACGCCACGGTGTCTCGCCGGCCGAACGGACCGACCGGGGTGGCGGCGTTGCGGGATGGTGGGCGGCGAGCAGGTCGGCGGTGGCGGCCATGATCTCCGCCGGTGTGCGGTAGTTGACGGTGAGCCGGGTGAGTTGCCTGCGGTCGCGCACGTGTGGCAGCAGCACGCGGTCCCACGAGGAGGTGCCGGCCGGGTTTCCGGTCTGGGCGAGGTCCCCGACGATGGTCATCGACTTGGCGGGGCACCGGCGCATCAACATCCGCCAGGCCATTTCGGACAGTTCCTGTGCCTCGTCGACGACCACGTGCCCGAACGTCGCGCGGTCGTTGCCGTGGCCGATCAGGGTGGCCGCCTCGTCCAGCAACGGGATGTCCGCGGCGCTCCAGCCGTCGGCCGGCTCTCCGAGGAGGTCCGACACCACGCGCTCCGGGGTCAGTGGCGGCCACAGCCCGTCGAGGGCGGCCTGGACGCCGGTGTCGGCGAGCAATGAGCACCGCAGACCGGCCCGGTCGGTCTCGTCCAGCAGGGTTCTCGGTCCGCCGTCGTCCTGACCGAGCACGACACCCGCGGCGGCCAGCGCGCGCAGGTCGGCCTCGCCGAGACGGCCGTCCGGGCTGCCGCCGTCGATCGCCTCGCCGGTGTCGGTGAGCACGACCGCCTCCATGCCCTCGACCAGGCGCCGCGCGAGCACGTCCACGATCTCCCGCTGGAAGACCAGCCTGGCCTGGTTGTGCGGGAGGCCGGTCCGCCTGGCCTTCTGCACGGCACGGCCGCAGGTGTCTGGGTGGAGCCGCAGCACCTCCTGCTCGAACTCGATCTCGACCGGGGTGTCCGGTATCTGCACCTTCGACCGCACCGCGGCCGCCAGCCGTTCGGCCATGATCGACCGGCCCTTGAGCTCGGCGGTTTCCGGCGGGTCCGCCCGGCTGCCCTCGACGCCCGGCCACAGGTCGGCGATGGTCGCCGTCACCACGCTGTTCTCGCCGAGACCCGGCAGGACCTGGCCGATGTAGTCGAGGAAGATCCGGCTGGGGCCCACGACCAGGACACCGCGGGTGCGCAGGTGCGGACGGGTGTACAGCAGGTACGCGACGCGGTGCAGCGCGACGGCTGTCTTGCCCGTGCCGGGACCGCCCTCCACCACCAGCACCCCGTTGGACTCGTGCCGGATGATGCGGTCCTGTTCGGCTTGGAGGGTGGTCACGATGTCCTGCATCCGCCCGGTTCGCTCCGTGGTCACCGCGGCCAGCAACGCCGCCTCGCCGACCAGACCGCTGATGCCGGCACCGTCCGCGTCCAGCAGCTCGTCGTTCAGAGCGATGACCGTCCGGCCTCGCGTGGTGATGCGCCGCCGCCGTCGTACGCCGTGCGGATCGGTCGCCGTCGCGGTGTAGAACACCCGCGCCACCGGTACGCGCCAGTCCACCAGCAACGGCTCTCCGCCCTCGTCCCGGAACAGGCCCAGCCTGCCGATGTAGACGCGCCGACCGTCGTGCATGTCCAGCCGCCCGAAGCACAACCCGTGCTCCACCGCCTCCAGCCGGGCCACCTCCGCCTGCCAGACGGCCACCGCCTCCCGATCCCCGGCACGCCGCGCGGCCACCAGTCGCGCGGCCGCCGCCTCGCGCAGCGCATCCACACGGGCGTACAGGCCCGCCACGTACTTCTGCTCGATGTCGATCTCGCGGTCGATGTCGTTGCCGGTCACACCCGCACGCCCCCTGGGTCGGCGATCAGTGCCATCGAGAGTGCACAGCGACATCCGCGGAAAACAGTCTTGTTCTTTTCCACCGCCTCAGCCGCCCAGGGCGCCGCGACCACTTGAGCGTTTGCTCATCCAGGTGCCGACAACCCCTGGCTGCCCGACCTGTGATCACGCACATTGGTGGGGTGAACCTCGTCGAACTGGGAGCGTTCCTCAAGTCGCGCCGGGACCGGATCCGGCCTGCCGATGTCGGCTTGCCCGCTGGTCCGCGGCGCCGGGTGTCAGGACTGCGTCGTGACGAGGTGGCGCAGTTGGCCGGCGCCTCGGTCGACTACTACACAGAGCTCGAGCGCGGTGCCGGTGCCCAGCCGTCCGAGCAGATGCTGGCGGCGCTCGCCCGAGCGCTGCGGCTCAGCCGTGACGAGCGCGACCACCTCTTCTACCTGGCAGGCCGCGCGGTGCCCGCGCACGGCGGCCCTGCCGACCACGTCCATCCCAGCATGCTCGACCTGCTGCACCGGCTGGACGGCACGCCGGCTCAGGTGGTCACGGATCTGCGCGTGACGTTGGTGCAGAACCGGTTGGCGGCCGCGCTGGTCGGCCCGGCACCGCCGCCGACCGGGTGGACGGCGAGCTTCGTGCACCGGTGGTTCACCGACCCGGCGTCGCGGGCGATCTACCCCGTCGAGGACCACGACTACTACGCGCGCTCGTTCGTCGCCGACCTCCGCGCGGCGATGGCCCGCCGTGGTGGCGACGACTCCGAGGTGACCGCGCTGATCGCGGATCTGACCGCACGCAGCCCGGAGTTCACGGAGCACTGGAAGCGCCACGATGTCGCGTTCCGCCGCAACGACCGCAAGCGTTTGGTGCATCCCGAACTCGGTCTGCTGGAGGTGAACTGCCTCAATCTGCTCAGCGAGGACGGCAAGCAGCGGTTGCTGTGGTTCACACCGGCGGTCGGCACCGACTCGGTCGCCAAACTCGAGATGCTGGCCGTCGTGGGATCCCAGGCGTTGCGGTAAATCTCCAGGAGACCCCATGACCACGTACGCGCCAACTCTGCGGTGGACCGCTGCCGCCCTGATCGCCCTGTCTCTCACCGGCCTGACCGCCGAGGCGTCGTCCAGCTCGCGCACGCCAGACCTCGGCGCCGCCCCCGCCGTGATCGCCACCGACATCCAGATGCCGTGGGGCATGGCTTTTCTGCCCGGCGGCGACGCGCTGATCACCGAACGGCAGACGAGCCGCGTTCTGCGCATCGGGCCGGGTCGCGAACCCGAGCTCGTCCGCACGATTCCCGACGTGTACCTCCCGGGTGGTGACGGCGGGCTGCTCGGCCTGGATCTCTCGCCCCGTTTTGCCTGGGACAAACGGGTGTACGTGTACTACACCGCCGTCGGCGGCGAGTCACGGATCGCCCGGTTCACGCTCGGCACCGACGAACCGCTCGAGGTCGTCCTGGCCTTCACCCGCGGGGAGAACCACAGTGGCGGGCGCCTCAAGTTCGGCCCGGACGGCATGCTGTACGCCACCGTCGGTGATGGCCGCAACCCCGGAAACGCGCAGGATCTGACCAACCTCAACGGCAAGATCCTGCGGGTCACGCCGGACGGCCGCCCGGCGCCGGGCAACCCGTTTCCCCACTCGCCGATCTGGAGCTACGGCCACCGCAACCCGGAAGGCCTCGCCTGGGACGCCCGGGGCCGGATGTACTCCTCCGAGTTCGGCGAGGACGCCGTCGACGAGATCAACCTGATCCGGCCCGGCCGCAACTACGGCTGGCCGATGGTGGAAGGCATGGGGGACACCGACAACGGCCGTCTCACCAACCCGCTGATCACCTTTCCCACCGCCGAAGCCGGCCCTTCGGGCATGGCCATCTCCGGCAACACGCTCTACATGGCCTGCCTGACCGGCCAACGGCTGTACACCATGCCGCTCGTCAAAGACCGCATCGGTGAGCCGAAGGCGTACTTCCCCGGCGTTCACGGTCGCTTGCGGACCGTGGAGATCGCCCCCGACGGCGCGCTCTGGCTCACCACGTCCAACCACCCGCGTCAGCCGCGTGAGGGTGACGATCGCGTTCTGCGGTACCCGACACGCTGACAAAATCCCAGGAGACCTGTCGTGACAGCTGATTCGGAGTTCAAGCGGCGAACCGTGCTGAAGGCGGGAAGTACCGCCGTCACCGCGACCTTCGTGGCAACGCGCACAGCAACGCCCGCCGCGGCAGCGCAGACAGAGTCCTCTGTGGACATAACGTTGCGCGTCAACGGACACGACCACCGGTTGGCGGTCGAACCCCGCGTGACGTTGCTGGACGCTTTGCGAGAGCGTCTTGACCTCACCGGCACCAAGAAGGGCTGCGACCGCGGTGAGTGCGGCGCCTGCACGGTGCTGGCCGACGGGCGCCGGATCAAGTCCTGCCTGACGCTCGCGGTGATGCGCCAGAACACCGAGATCACCACGATCGAAGGCCTGGCACGGGGTGACCGGCTGCACCCGCTGCAGGAGGCGTTCATCCGGCGTGATGCGCTCCAATGTGGAGGATGCACACCCGGTCAGATCATGTCCGGTGTCGCCTGCATCTCCGAGGGGCACACCCGTTCGGCGGACGAGATCCGCGAGTGGATGAGCGGGAACCTGTGCCGGTGCGCGTGCTATCCGAACATCGTCGCCGCCATCCAGGACGCGGCGAAATGAGGAACTTCACGTACGCCGCGCCTCGCAACGTCGCCGAGGCGGTGCGGCTGGCCGGGCAACCCGGCGCACGGTTCATCGCGGGCGGAACGGACCTGCTGAACCTGATGAGGGACGGCGCCCAGAGCCACGGCGCGATCATCGACATCAACGGTCTGGCGCTGGGCGACATCGTGCAGCGCAACGGTGTGATCCGGATCGGCGCGCTGGCCCGGATGAGCGACGTGGCCGCGCATCCTGCTGTCCGCAGATCCCTGCCCGTCGTGTCGGAGGCATTGCTGAACTCCGCGTCCCCGCAGGTCCGGAACATGGCCGCGGTCGGTGGCAACGTCCTGCAGCGGACCCGATGCGGGTACTTCCGCGACAGCGGGACCACGTGCAACAAGAAGACTCCCGGCACCGGATGCCCCGCGCTCGAAGGTGAGAACCGCGGCCACGCGATCCTCGGCGGCAGCGATCACTGCCTCGCCGTGCACCCGTCGGACCTGGCGGTGGCCCTGCTGGCAGTTGACGCCGTCGTGCTGACCGACCGCAGGCGGTTCCCGTTCGCCGATCTCCACGTCGTTCCCGGCACGACCCCGGATCAGGAGACCGTGCTCGGGCACGGTGAGCTGATCACCGGGTTCGAGATCCCGGTGACCCCGCTCGCGGCCAGGTCGAGGTACCTGAAACTGCGTGACCGCGCGACGTTCGAGTTCGCGGTCGTGTCCGTCGCCGCGGCTTTGGCCATGCGCGGCAACACCGTGCGAGACGTCCGGCTGACATTTGGTGGTGTGGCCACAAAACCTTGGCGTTCGCCGGAAGCCGAAGACGCTTTGCGCGGGAAACCGCTCACCACGACGACAATCACCGAAGCCGGGCGTGCGTTGGTCCGCGGTGCCGTCACCCGTGACCACAACGCGTTCAAGGTGGACCTCGTCCAACGCGCGCTCGATGGCTTGCTGCGAGATCTGGGAGGTGCGCGATGACTGTCGGACAGCCTGTCGAACGCGTCGACGGACGTGCCAAGGTCACCGGCGCCGCCCGATACGCCGCCGACCGCACGCTGCCCGGAATGCTGTACTGCCACCTGGTGATGGGCACGATCGCTCGCGGCCGGGTCACCGCCGTGGACACCACCGCTGCCCGTGCGGTCCCCGGAGTCGTCGAGGTGTTCACGCACGAGAACGCGCCTCGGCTGACCAGCGAGCAGCACTTCATGCCGTTGCAGGGAAACCAGATCCACTACAACGGGCAGATCGTGGCCATCACGGTCGCCACTACACTTGAGCAGGCGCAGGAAGCCGCCGAGCTCGTGCGCGTCACCTACGCTCCGGAAACCCCGAAAGCGGTGATCGCCGACGCGTTGGCCGAGGTCTACCTGCCCGCGAACCAGGAAGTGATCGTCGGCGATCCGGCCGCGGGCCTGGCCGCGGCCGAAGTCACGGTCAAGCAGAACTACTCGAGCCCGCCACACCACCACAACCCGATAGAGCCCCATGCGACAGTCGCGCAGTGGGACGGCGATCGCCTGACCGTGCACGAGACGACCCAGGGCGTCGTCAACGCGCAACGCACCTTCGCCACCGCTTTCGCCATCCCGCAGACCAACGTGCGGGTGCTGGCGCCGTACCTGGGCGGCGGGTTCGGCTGCAAGTCACCGGTGTGGCCGCACTCGCTGCTCAACGCCGCGATCGCCCGGCAGCTCGGTCGGCCCGCCAAGATGGTGCTGGCGCGGTCCCAGATGTATTCGATCGTCAGCCACCGCGCCGAGTTCTGGCAACAGCTCACCCTGGGCGCCAAACGGGACGGCACCCTCACCGCGCTGGTGCACGTCAGCACCCAGCAGCTGTCGCGGACCAGCGAGAACATGTACAGCCACAGCATTTCCAGCAGGATGCTCTACGCCTGCCCGAACATCCACACCCGGCAACAAGGAGTCCGCCTCGACGTTCCGACGTCGCGGTTCATGCGCTCACCGCAGATGGCCTCCCACTTCGGACTGGAAACCGCGCTGGACGAGCTGAGCTACGAGCTCGGTGTCGACCCGGTCGAGCTGCGCAGGCGCAACTACACCGACGTGAACCCGACCACGGGGGAGCGCTTCTCGAGCAGGTTCCTGCTGGAGTGCTACAACCTCGGCGCCGACGCTTTCGGCTGGTCACGCCGCAACCCGAAGCCGGGTTCCACAAAGGACGGTCATGAGTTCGTCGGCTGGGGCATGGCGACCGAAGCGCACGACCACAGCGCCAGCCCGTCTTCGGCAATGGTCAGGATGGCGGCGGACGGCACCGTGCTGAGCCAGACAGCCACGCAGGACATCGGAACGGGCACGTACACGGTGTTCACCCAGGTCGTCGCCGAAGCCCTCGGCGTGCCGCTGAACCAGGTCAAGGTCGAGCTCGCGGACACCAACTTCCCAGCGGCGGCGTTGTCGGCGGGGTCCGGGACGATCGCCAGCGTCACCGGCGCCGTCAACGCGGCCGCGTCGGCCGTGCGGACCGCCGTCGTCCAGCTCGCCGTGTCGAATCCCGCGTCACCGCTGCACGGCCTGCCTGCCGAGCAGATCATCACGCAGCACGGGTACCTGTTCTCGCCGGACCGTTCCCGCCGCGAAAGCTATCGAGCCGTCATGGCACGGCATGGCTCGCCGGTGCAGAACACCAGCACCATGACCAACGCCAGGGGCTACTCCACCGGGGCGGTCTTCGTCGAAGTCCGGGTTGATCCGCGCTACGGCCGAGTGCGCGTGACCCGCGGAGTCGGCGCATACGACGCCGGCCGCGTGATGAACCGCAAGACCGCACGCAGCCAGATGATCGGCGGATTCACCTGGGGCATCGGCAATGCGTTGATGGAACACACCGTGCTCGACCGCCGGACCGCGCGGGTGGTCAACCCGAACCTGTCGACGTATCTGCTTGCCGTGAACGCGGATGTGCCGGACATCCAGGCGATCTTCGTGGACAAGCCGGATCCGGTCAGCACGGCCCTCGGGGCCAGGGGCTTCGGCGAAACACCGATCACCGGCGTGCCCGCCGCGATCGGCAACGCGATCTTCCACGCCACCGGCCGCCGGATCCGTGACCTCCCGTTCACCCAGGACAAACTGCTGCGAGAACTCCTGACGCAGTGATCTGGCCATCAGGTTGATCATCGTGGGGTGGATGAACGCCGCCAGTCCCGGATACGGCGATGCGACCAGCGGACCCGCGTGCGCGGTCGCGGTGAGTTTCAGCCGCGTGGGAGGCAGTAGCTGGGGCTGCCCGCCTTCTCCCGCAACGGTCGCAGATCCGCGCGGACAGCGCTACGTCGCCGCTGTCGACGTCCAGCCTCCTGCCGCGCCGGGGGTCAGCTGGTGACGCGGAACGTGGCGTCGCTGCGGCTGACCGCGGTGGTGATCGGGGCGAGCCTCAACTCGTAGGCGTAGTGCGGATGTAGCGATCGGGGTGGTTGTAGGACTGGAAGGAACTCCACGACGACGAAGCCAGGCGCACGTGGTCCAGGTTTGGGTGGTGTCCGGGGCGAAGGCGTCTACGCGTGCAACGAACTGCGATTCATGCTGTACCTCTGTGGCGCGCGCACCGTTGTCGGCCATTGCTCTCGGACCCTTCTGACTGGCACCGCCAGCCGTCGGCAGGCCTTGAGGCGCGCCTTCACCTTGACCAACAGGAGAGGGCGGTAGCGTCATCCGAGGCGGAGTCCGGCGCAGCAGCCGGCCAGACCTGTCGGAGTGAGGCGAGCGTGGCGAGCGAACCGGTGCCGGGGGAGATCGACCTGACCAGGCCCAGCGTGGCCAGGGTGTACGACTACTACCTGGGTGGTGCCCACAACTTCGCGGTGGACCGCGAGATGGCCCAGCAGGCGATCGAGATGTGGCCGGACCTCCCGCTGATCATGCAGGCCAACCGGGCGTTCCTGCGCCGCGCCGTGCGGTTCTGCGTCGACGCCGGGGTGCGGCAGTTCCTCGACCTCGGCTCGGGCATCCCGACCGCAGGTAACGTGCACCAGGTCGCGCAGGACGCGGCGCCCGGCACGCGGGTCGTCTACGTCGACAGCGACCCCATCGCCGTCGCCTACAGCCGCACCATCCTCGGCGACGACCCGCGTACCGCGGTGGTGCAGGCCGACCTGCGCCGCCCGGAGCAGGTGCTCGACAGTCCTGAGGTGCGCTCGCTGCTGAACTTCGACGAGCCGATCGCGGTCATGATGGTCGCGGTGCTGCACTTCGTGCCCGACGCCGACGACCCGGCCGCCGTCATCGCCGGCTACCGCGAAGCGATGG
This sequence comes from Lentzea atacamensis, assembly GCF_003269295.1. Lineage (GTDB taxonomy): Bacteria > Actinomycetota > Actinomycetes > Mycobacteriales > Pseudonocardiaceae > Lentzea > Lentzea atacamensis. Next base: position 470,429 of record NZ_QLTT01000004.1, read on the forward strand.
CTCCCGGCAGCTTCCTGGTCGTCTCGCACGCCAGCCAGGACGGCCAGCCGGAGAAGGCCGGCTCGCACGAGGACCTCTATCGCCGCCGCACGGCGACCCCGATGACGATGCGTTCCAAGTCGCAGGTCATCGCTCTGATGGATGGCTTCGACCTGGTCGAGCCCGGAGTGGTGTTCCTGCCGCTGTGGCGGCCCGTGTCGCTCGACGACGTCGACGACCAGCCGGAGCGGTTCACCGGGCTCGCCGTGGTCGGCCGCAAGCGCTGACGCTGCTCAGACCGTGGTTCTCGTCGCGGCTCGCACCCGAGCACGGCGGCGGGGGCGGGTGAGCGGCGTGGGCTGATGCGGGTGCCCGGCGGGGTGCGGGGCACTGCGGTGCCGGCCCAGCACGCGGTGTGCGAGCGCTGTCCGTCGTTGTGGTGCGTAGACCGCCGCCATCGGCAGATCCGACCAGATGGCCACCGCGAGTGCCCCCGCCAGCACGGCGTGCAGTGTCTGGCAGACGAGCACGATTCGGCGCACCGGCAACCGGTCGGCGAGCGCACCGGCCCACGGGCCGAGAAGGACGGCGGGCAGCGTGCTGAGCAGTACCGAGAAACCGACCGAGGTCGCGGATCCGGTGCGTTCGAGCACCACCCAGTTGAGGCCGATGACCTGCATCCACGAGCCCGTCACGGAGATCAGGTCCGCGGTGGCCCACAGGCGGTAGTTCCGATGGCGCAGCGCGCGGAACATCGGCGGCATGGTTCGCCGCACGGTGCAACTCCTCAAACGGGGGTGGGCCAGACACCTCGTGGCCCGGACGGCGGCAAGCCCACGTGCGGCTGCCCGCGCTCCCACGTGAGAACGTTCACCTCTGTGGTTGTAACGTCCCGATGAGCGTCGTTGATCAATGGTGACAACGGGTACAGGGTTCCGAGGACGACCTCAGGTTCCGCGTCGAACGTTCACTCCATGACTCGCGCACGGAGTGCTGCTCGGGTTCTGTGCTCGGACGGCGGAGCCGTCACGCAATGCTCAACTGCTCATTGAAGATGTCGGGATGCTGCGGAGAGAAAGTCGTCAAGAAGCGTGACGAGCTGTCACGCCGGTTCGGAGCCGAGGGAAGGCCACCGGATCTCGACCGGTGGCCTTCCCTCCCGCACGTCGCCCCGGAGGTTCACCGCGCCGGGTGGCGCAGGGGCGCTCCTGAGTCGTGCAGGTGGCGCAGGACCTGCGCGTACGAGTCGCGCAGGGTGGTCTTGCTGTACGGGATGCCGTGCCGCAGGCAGAAGTCCTCGACGACGGGCTGTGCGCGCCGCAGGTTGGGGCGAGGCATGTGCGGGTAGAGGTGGTGTTCGATCTGGTGGTTGAGGCCACCGAGCAGAGCGTCGACCCACCGGCCGCCGGTGACGTTGCGCGAGGTGAGCACCTGCTTGTGGAGATGGTCCAGACGCTGGCCCTCGGCGATGATCGGCATTCCCTTGTGGTTCGGCGCGAACGAGCATCCCAGGTAGACGCCCATCAGGCCTTGGTGCACAGCGATGAACACGACTGCCTTCACGGGTGACAGCACGAGGAACGCCGCCGCGAGATACGCGGCCAGCGGCAGGATCTGGAGCGTCGCCTCGCGCCACGGGTTGCGCAGTTCGTTGCGGCACAACGCGACCAGGCCGGAGATCCGCAGCACGGCCGCCTCGGCCAGCAGCAGGGGGAAGAACAGGAACGCCTGGTTCTTGGTGATCCAGCTGTACAAGCCGCGTTTCTGGAGGGCCTGCGCGCGGCTGAACGCGAGGGCGTGGATCTCGATGTCCGGATCGTGGTCCTCGTGGTTGGGGTTGGCGTGGTGCCGGTTGTGCTTGGCGACCCACCACTGGTAGCTGATGCCGGTGAGGCTGCCGTGCAGGTGCCCGACGACGTTGTTGTTGCGGTGGCTGCGGAAGATCTGGCGATGCCCGGCGTCGTGTCCGATGAACGCCAGCTGTGTCGACGCCACGGCCAGGACTCCTGCTGTCACGAGCTGCCACCAGGAGTCGCCCAGCACGACGAAAGCGACGGCGATGGCGCCGAGCAACAGCGCGTTGACCGTCATTCGCAGCAGGTAGTAGCCGCGTCGGCGGTTCAGCAGCCCCGCGGCCTTCAGTTCTTTGGTCAGGCGGGCGAAGTCGCTGCCGCGCGGGCGTTCGGCCGTGTCGGTGCGGACGTCGTGCGTTGAGGTCATGTACCTGCTCCGGATAGGTGGCTGTGGGGAGCCGTCGTCGAGGTCTGCTTGCCGGCTTCGATGTCCAGCCCGGGCTCGTCCGGTCCGGACTCCTCCGGTTGGCTGGTGTGCACGTCGGAGGGCAGCACGTGTTCGTCAGCTTCGCTGAGCAGCGAGCGCACTGCGGAGTTGAGCACCGCCAGCAGTGGAACGGCGAGCAACGCACCCGCGATGCCCGCGACGAGCAGGCCGGCCGCGATGGCCATCACCACTGCGAGCGGGTGCAGCTTCACCGCTCGTCCGAGCAGGAACGGTTGCAGGATGTGGCTTTCCAGCTGGTTCACCGCGATGACGATGATCAGGACGATCAACGCGGTGACGGGACCGTTCGCGACGAGCGCGATGAGAACCGCCACGCCACCTGCCACCACCGCACCGAAGATGGGGACGAACGCCGCGATGAACACCAGCGCCGCCAACGGAACCGCCAGCGGCACACGCAACACCGCAAGCCCGATCCCGATGCCCAGCGCGTCCACCACGGCGACCGCTCCTGTCGCACGGACGTAGCTGACCAATGCGGCCAGACTGCGCCTGCCGGCGACGTCGACGCGCCTGCGGGGTGCGACGGGGACGACGCGGAGGAGGAACTGCCAGATCCGCAGACCGTCGTAGAGGAAGAACGTGAGCGAGAACAGCACCAGCAGCATCTCCGCGAAGGTCTCGCCGACCGTCGCGGCGGTGGTGATGGCGCTCGACGTGATGCTGGACTGGTTGTCCTGCAAGGTTTTCACGATCCGGTCCGCGAAGTCCCGCAGCTGTGTCTCGCTCAGCTGCAACGGGCCGCTGACGAGCCAGCCGGACACCGTGTCGACGCTGCGGGCCAGTTGCGCCGCCAGGTCCGGCAAGCCGTTGACGAAGGTCACCACGACGAACGTGAGCAGCCCGCCGAGCACGACCAGTCCTCCGACCAGCACCAGCGCGGTGGCCAGACCTCGCGGAACCCGACGCGCCATCAGAAAACCGACGGCCGGCGCGAGCAACGCGGCCAGCAACAACGCGATCGCGAGCGGTACGACGAGTGCCGCCAGCCTGCTGAAGATGACACCCACGACGTACAGCGCCGCGACCACGACCAGAAAGCGCCAACCCAGCGCCGCACTGAAGCGCAACGCAGCGGGAATCGATGTGGCGTCGCCGCTGTTCGCACGCGCCGCGGGAAGAGACGAGCGGAGTCGATCCGCCGTCGTGCTCACAATGTCCGTACCTCCGGTGTCGATCTCCGACGCCGGGGTCTGGGGTCATCGGTGGTGCGGCGGTGTTCGCAACGCCTGTGGCTGGAATTCCCCTCCACCGCGGTGGCAAACCCGTTGCGCGTCCGAGGGTTGAGGTTCGGCTGGGCGGGCATCCGGGGGTGGACGTCGCACCTGAGATTCGGGTGTCGGGGAAGGACGGACCACATGGGTACCGACGACAAGCTCGACGCCAAGGGCGACGAGCTCAAGGGCAAGGTCAAGGAAGGCGTCGGCGACGCCACCGACGACCAGGGTCTGCAGACCGAGGGCAAGGTCGACCAGGCGAAGGGTCACCTCAAGGAGTCGGCCGAGAAGGTCAAGGACGCCTTCAAGAAGGACTGACTCGCTCATCGCCCTCCGCAGGAGCGTGCACCGTTCCGTGCACGCTCCTGCGGGCGTTCACCACATGATGCCTTCATCGCCAGACGAACGTCAGCAGCCCTCCCAGGAGTAGGGCGGCGCTCACGACGGCGCCGAGCAGTTCGACCGGTACCAGTCGTCGCCGAGCCCATCGGGCGAACGCGACGTTCACCAAGGCGTGCGCGGACGCGGTGACGAGCACCCACCACGGCCAGGAGGCCACGAGCAGGGTCGCACCGAGGTGGAACGAGGTCGCGGTGATGCCGCGAACCCCGCCGTGCACGGGATGCGTGCTGATGAACCCGCCCTGCGACCTCAGTTGCTCAGCCGCCTGGCGTCCGATGGGCCAGCTGAACTGCGTCAGCTGGGTGGCGGCGACGAACACGAGCCCGGCCAGCGCCCAGCCGAAGCCCGTCCAGAGCGCCGATCCGATCCCGCTGACGACGATCAGCACGAGCCCCAGCCGGACCACTTCGTCGGTGACTCCCGACGCCACGCCGAGGATGGTGTCGCGCTGCCTGACCGCGTGCAGTCTGCCCGCCGACGCCAGCACCGGCAGGCGTGCCGCCAGTGCGACCGTCCAGCCCAGCACGCCGAGCAGCGCCGCGCCCGCCTCCGAGACGCCGAGCAGCATCACCAGAGCGGCCGCGAGAAGCAGGAGAACGCCCGCCATCACGGCGGCGCCCGCCCGGATCCTTCCGGTGACCCCGGTCGAGCCGGCCTGGGGTCGTTCGCTGTTCGCTGATTCGTCGATGACTCAACGCTACGCCTGAACTCGTCGTCCGGAGGGGGCGTTCGAGCGAGGAATGTCTATTGTGGAGTGACTCTGGGTGAGGCTGCTCGGCGAATCCGTTTTGTTCGGTGCATGAGGTGTAGTGTCTGAGTCAAGTGCCCCGGACCCAGGCGCGGCGAAAGCCGACCGAGGAGGTCTCATGGCATCTGTTGATGTGACCACGACCGTCGCCGCGCGGCCCGCACCGATCGCCCCGGCCCCCGGTGAGCTCATGCCCGTCACCTCGCGGGTGGCCCCTTCCAGTGCGCTCGTGGTGGCCGTGCACGGCGAGATGGACGCGACAACCTGTCCGTTGTTGCACGAGCGTCTGATCGCGCACGTGCGATCCACCCGCCACCTGATCCTCGACCTCGCTGGCGTGAGCTTCTTCGGCGCGGCCGGCCTCACCGTTCTGGTCGTCGTGAGGGAGGCGGCGCTGCTCGCGGATTGCCGCCTGTGCGTGGTCGCACGCACCCGGCCGGTGCGGCTGTCTCTGATGATCACCGGGCTGGTCGACGTGCTCGATCTCCACACCGATGTCACCGAGGCGCTGGTGTGCCCTGACCTACCAGCGGGAGCGCGGCTGGTTGATCCTCGTCAGCCCGGCGATCTCCGGTGACCGGGCGTTGACCTGCCCGGCGACGTCGGACAGCAGCTGGTTGGTGTTGCGGGCGTAGTTCCGCATGAGGGAGAAGGCATCCGCGACGTCGATCTGCAGGCGTTCGGTCAGCACGCCCTTCGCCTGCTCGATCGCTGTCCGGCTCGTCAGTGCGGACTGCAGCTGCTCGGCGAGCAGCTCGTTGTGCCGGATCGCCCGCACCTGGAGAAGGCTGAGCGTCGCGACGTTCGCGAACGACTGCGCCAGTGCCGCCGTTGCGGGCGGGAGCGCTCCTGGCGTGGTGCGGAACAGGTTCAGCGTGCCGATGACCTCGTCCCGCAACCACATCGGCACCACGTCGACTGCGGTGAACCCGAGTTGCACCGCCGCGACGCTGAACCGCGGCCATCGTTGTGGTTCCGCGCGAAGGTCGTGACACCGCACGCTCCGGCCGGAGTTGAAGCATTCGGTGGACGGGGCTTCTTCGCTCTGGAGCAGGAAGTGCTCCAGAGGACGCAACAGGTCGCTGGAGGAGGCCATCAGCTTGAGCGAACCCCCTTCGTCGGCCAGCAGGATTCCGGCCGCGTCCACCACCAGCAACTCGACGCAACGCTCGGCCAGCACGTGCAGGAACTCGATGCTGTCGAACCGCTCCACGAGCGTGTCCGCCAGCTCGACGAAGGTCTGTGCCACTCGTTGATCCGACACCTGCGCCACCACTTCCTTGTCGCTGTTGGTGAACAGCACTCCGTGCTCGACCACGTCGCTCCAGCCCACGACCCGCGCCGACCGGTCCAGCAGCAGCGTCATCACCGCGTCGGCCAACTGGACCACATCGGCGATCTCGTCCGGCGTCAGTGCGCCGTCCGTGTCGCGGTGGATCTCCAGCACGCCGAGCGACAACGCGCCCAATGTCAACGGGAACGCGAACACCGCGGCCACCCCGGCCGCGACCGCGGCGGGGGCGAAGTGCGGCCAGCGCGCCGCGCTCGCGGAGTCCGCGAGGTCAGGCACGAGCACCGGCCAGTTCTGCCGCGTCGCTGCGGAGGCAGGCCCCTCCCCGAACACCGTCTGGAGTTCCGCGATCTCCTCACCGCAGAAACCGGTGGTCTCGAACGTGCGGACGGCGCCTCCACCCGTCCACAGGTAGATCGCCGTGCCGACCGCGTTCGTCCTGATTCCGCAAGCGATGCAGGCGTGGCGCACAGCGGTTCGCTGGTTCTCGTACTCGTCCGCCACCACATCGGGCACGCGGTAGCGCTGACCGGTGCCCATGTCGCTAGCCGATCTCCGGTGCCGGCGGGATGGACCGCAGGGACCGGTTGCTGCGCGGCTCGGTGCGCGTCTTGGCCTCGTCCACCTGACGGATCAGCTCGTCGCGGACCTCGTTGAGCGCGGAGGACAACCGCTGCTCGGACGAGGAGGCGACCAGGTGCAGGCGATGCGCACTGCTGATCCAGCACTGCAGGATGACCCGCTGGCCGATGCCCTCGCGGTCCTTCAGAGCTATCTCCAGGTCCACCTGGTCGTCGCGGTACGACCGCAGGCGAGAACCGAGCGCGGCCAGTCGCTCCACGACCCAGTCGCGTTCGGACGCGTGGAAACCGGTGGCGAGGTGCAGGCGCTGGGCGATCACCGACGCGTCTGCCGGGACTGCGTTCATGCGTTACCGCACACGGTGCTCAATGGAATCTCCTCACAAGACCAGAGCGACCGCGGGGTCTGGGCGGTTTTTCCCAGGATAGCCCTGGTGTGGCCGAGGTCAAACATTTTCTGCTCATTTCCTGCCACCTGTGCCGCTCATCTGTGGAAGCCGGGCCGAAATGTGGCACCCGAACGGCGGAGTCAGGGCAGACCTGTGGCAACGTCGCAGGTAGCAGCTGTTGGCGGGGTGAAAACATTCGCCGTCATTTCAGGCGATCAAGTCTGAAGGGGTGTAGTGTCGATTTTGTCGAGAACATCTCGGCGAAACCTGAACCGGTCCGTTTTTTCGGCCGGAGACGGGAGTTCCGGCATGACATCGGCCCCTCACCTTTTCACGACCTCACCGGTTGTCACAGCCGATGAGCAGCCTCGGTATCCGCTGCGATTGCGGTTGCGGCCGAAGGCGCTCACCACGGGGTATGTCGACGGTGCTTGGTGGCCACGTTCCCGGGACCTCGCCGCCGAACTGCCCGCGCTGCTCGCGGTGCTGGCGGTTCGGCTGGGTGAGATCCCTCGCGTGAGCTACAACCTGACCGAGTGGGACACAACGCCGGCGCAGATCTCGCCCGACGGTGTCCGCGTCCGGCTCAGCGGGTTCTGGTCCAGGCCGCCGCACACCGTGGACCTCATCGCGGGCGACCGGCACCGCCTCACGCTGCTCCTCGTTCCACCGGACACCGAACCGTCCGCCGCCCACCACACCATGATGCGTGCCGTCCTGCGCGGAAACACGGACACCGTCGAGGATCTGCTCCGCGTGGACGTCGGGGACGCCCCGGAGTCCACAACAGACGTGAGGGAGACCGAAGGCGGCCAGATACCCTCGCAGACCACGCGAGGACGTGAACTACGAAGGTGAGCGCCGCGCGGGCGGATCAGCTGCCTCTCTCGCCGCCAGCGCCGTCAGGTCGACCTCGCCGGCGATGACGCCTTCCGCCACCTTGCTGAGGTACAGGTTGTGGCTCCTCGAGTAACGGCGCATGGTCTCGAACGCCCGGCTCATGTCGAGCTGCAGCCGCTCCGCGAGAACGCCCTTCGCCTGTTCGATGAGCACCCTGCTCTGCAACGCGTTCTGCAGCTGCACGGCGAGCAACTCACGACGGCTGATGACCTGGGCCTGGAGCAGGCCGATGGTGGCGACATCCGCCATGGCCTGCGCGACCCTGAGCGTGCGTTCGCTCAGGGCTCCCTCAGCGATGGAGAACAGGTTCAACGCGCCGATGGTCTGCTCACGCAACCGCATCGGCAGTGCGTGCAGCGCACCGAACCCCGCATCCCTCGCCACCGAGGAGAACTGGGGCCATCGTTGCGGCGGCTCGGTGAAGCTGGCGACCGTCACCGGCGCGCTCGTGAGGTAGCACTCCATGCACGGACCCTGGTGATGCTGGAGCTCGAAGAGTTCGAGCAGCCGGGCGCGGTCGGTGGAGGCACCGACGACCTGCAGCTCACCGTGGTGGTCGACGAGCAGGATGCCGGCGGCGTCCACCTCCAGCGTGGTGACGCAGCGGTCGGTGAGGAGGTGCATGAACTCGACCGGGTCGAAGTCGGCCACCAGGGTGTCGGCCAGCTCGACGAACGTCTCCGCCAGATTCTCCATGGTCATGGGAGCCACCTCTGTTGATCGATCGCCGGACGGAGGAGTGATCATCTGAGATCAGACCGGCCGTCCGGACTCAGTCGCAGGCGCCGGCCGATGATGTCGCGGGAGACATCGACGACCGACTGGTCATGAGCGAACGCGTGGGCGCGCAGTCGCACCAGTGCCTCATCCATGCTCACCCCCATCTGGACGGACAGCATCCCGGTGGCTTGGTGCACCTCGGCACGGCTCAGCGAAACTCCGTCGGCTGGAGGAACCTCGGAGTCGAGATGCCGGCGAGTCAGTTCGTCCAGCAGCAACGACAGGATGATGTCGGCCACGATGTGTGCGTCGTAGACCTGATCCGGAGTCAGCGGTCCTGGGCTCGTCCGGTGCAGCACGAGCGCACCGATCCGGATCGCACCGCTGCGCAACGGGAACGCGAACGCCGCTCGTGCGCCGGCGGCACTTGCCGCAGGCACGAAAAGCGGCCACCTCTGGCGGTTCTCCCAGGAGTCCAGCTCTTCCACCAGCACGGGCACACCTGATCGGACCGCGTCCTCGCACGGCCCTTCACCCAGGGTGAACCGCAGGTTCTCGAGCTGGGTGCCGATCTCGTTCGTGGAGTACCGGGACTCACCCCGGCCCGTCCCGTTCATGAGGGTCAGCTGCGCGCCGCTCACCCCGATCAGCACAACGCACGCTTCGCAAGCCGACTCGCTGGAGGTCGTGATGCCGCGGGCCGCCGCGTCGCCGGCGAGGTGCGCCAGCGCCTTGGCCAGTCGCTCACCGCTCACCGACTCCGCCTTCCGTTGTGAAGAGCATCCCACGTGGAGCGGCTCACGGCGGAAGAGGCCACGATCCCGTGATCACCGCGCGCAGCGCCTCGAGCGCCTGGTGCTGCACGAGTCGCACCTCCGCCGGCGTGGAGCCCAGCACCAGTGCCGCCTGCTCGGCGGACAGACCGTGAACGACACGCAGCCTCAGCACCTCGTGTTGCTCGTCGGTGAGCACCACCAGAGGCCACGACCCGGGCAGGGTTGAGCTGCTCATGGCGCGTGGGACGCGAGTGGATGGAAACGATCGCGCACAAGAGCCGAGCCGATGGTTCCCGACGTCGCCAGCGCGCGCAGCCCGGTGTCCACGCCGGCCTGGATGTCTTCTTCCAGGCGGACGACGTCGGAAAGACCGATCATGGCAGGCACCACCCGGCCGGAGTTCGGTGGTGAGCGGCACCGCCGGGGACCGGGGCGGTCGGATCGATACCGATCCTACTGCGGAGCGCCGTCGCGTGCCGCTGCTCTTCTGCGCCGCCGCCGGGGTCTCGGGCGATCGGTGTGTCGGTCAGAAAACGCCAACGCCCGCCTGCTCGCCGGGTGTCGGCACGTGCCGGGTACCCGTGGCTCGGTGGTGGCGAAACCGCCGGGCCTGACCGCGCGGGTGTGTCACCACCACGGCGTCGCCGGCTTTCGTGCAACGTATTCGACTGTCGATTCGATGAGAATAGTGCGGGCTCCAAGGTTGATTGCACATTGAGGGTGGGCCGAATCAACGCGCCGGGGGCCGGGAATAACGATAACGATATCGTTTTCGACGGATACGAGTCTCAGGTCGACGGTCCCGTGCGGCTCGCGGGCTGTCGTGATGACGCTCCTGACCTGGTCTTAAGCCGCTTGGATGGTTCTCTGGAACCTCGGATGTCTGCGCGGTGCAGTAGGCCGTCGGCGTTCGACACTCCATGGTGTAAACGATTTCCCGGCCGGTTCAATCGCCCGCTCTCGGTGAGGTGGCGGAACGTCCGAGCTTCGTCATCGAAGCAATGGATGACCCTTGACGGCCGTTCTGGCTCGGTCTTATGGTGTTTCTAGGGAAAGCGCTTTCCGGAAGTTCTTCTCCACCGCTGCCACGGTGATCTGTTGCCAGAAGAAGTCGCGTCGTACAGCCGGTCTCGTCGAGACCGGCACGACAGTGCTGCAGTGCCGGTGGAAGTCGAGCATCTGGAGGTTGAGCTTCATGTGCCGTGTCGAAGCGCGTGCCGGGCGGAGGACATCCCGGTCGCCGAGCCGGATGCTGCGGTGGTTCGCGTCCGTGATCGGCTTGGTGGTTCTCGCCGGCGTGGCGACAGGTTCGCCAACGGCACCACATCCGCGCGACCGGCTTCGCTGATCGTCAACGGATCGGCCGTCCAGACGCCGTCGTTCGAGGGTACGGGCGCCTGGAACGCCTGGGCTGTCAAGACCTTCACGGTCTCGCTGAACGCCGGCAGCAACACGATCCGGTCAGTCCCGCGACCTCGGCCGGGCTGCCGAACGTCGACCACCTCGAAGTCATCAGCGCGTAGAAGCATCGAGAGGGCAATGGAGCCGAAGACCAACACGTGGCCGCGGCGCAGGTTCCTCACCACCGCGGGAGCGGCAGCGCTCGGCGGGCTGGGCCTGAGCGTGTTCGGTGACCAGCGTGCGGCCGGTGCGGCCGGTCCGACGGCAACGATGGTGTCCTATCTGGACACGGCACGATCCGCTCACGACAAGATGGTCCTGATGGTCGATGGAAAGCCGTTCTTCCACAACGGGATCCAGTACCGGTACGAGAAGCGGCGGTACAGCTACGGCTGGAACGACACCCAGCTCAAGTCGCTGCTGGGCGTGGTCGCCCAGGACGGCTCCGGCGGATCGGGCGCGGATGCCTTGTGGGCGCTGGAACCGGTCTCCACCGGTGGTTACCGCCTCAACAACCAGAACGCCGGGAGCGAATACCCGTACGCGACCTCGGCCGGCGAGGTGAGGTGGAACACCGGCTCCACCGACGCCGCAACGGTCTGGACCTTCGAACCCAAGTGAGCAAAGAGATGCGCAGGGGACTCCACGTGCATGCAGACCAACGGCGATCCCGCCGGTTTCTCCGGCCCACGGCCGTCGTCGCCGTCCTCGTGGCGGCGGCGGTCACCGTCGTCGCCCCCACCGCGGCCGCGGCCGGCGTGCTGATCGACGAGACGTTCAGCTCCCAGACGAGTCCGGCCAACTTCGGTTTCCCCTCCGGCGCCGCGGTGACCGGCGGGGTCCTGAACGTGACCAGAGGGATGGGCAACTACACCACCTCGGCCAAGACGTTCGACGCACCTGTTGTGCGGGAACGGACTCTCGATCTGACCTTCGACTGGAAGACGGCGATCGCGACCAGCGGGAACAAGACGGGCATCGAACTGCGCGACAGCGAGGGCAACCTCGTGTTCTCGCTCGCCGGCACCACCACCGAACTCCGCTACGGCCTCACCGGCCCCGTTTCCGACTCGACGTCCGCCCCCGATTCGCTCAACCCGGCCTGGACGAGGACCGCCTACGACCGCACCAAGTGGTACACGATCAACCTGCATCTCGACTTCGCGCTGCAGCGTGTGCAGTACCTGATCTCCACCAAGGAAACCGCCGCGCGGGTGATGGCCTCGGGCACGGCGACCGTGACCGGTAAGAACCTCGCGAAGCTGGTTGCCTGCAACTACTACGGCTCCGGCGTGCAGTCCATCGACAACTTCCGCCTCACCGCACCGGCGAATGCCGCGAACGGGAGCCTGAGGGGCAAGACGATGTACGCGTTCGGCGACAGCATCGTCGCCGGCCACAACTACTCGCGCGGCTTCACGCACCTCACGGCCGAACGCGAGCTCATGACGTTGACCAAATACGCCATCAACGGCGCGACCATCGGCGCCGGTGGCAACCAGATCGTCACACAGGTGCAGAACGCCTCTGCGCAGTCACCCGACTACGTGGTGTTCGACGGTGGCACCAATGACGCCTACCCGGCCACCTTCAACAGGTCCGCGTTCACGAGTGCGTTCGACACCACTGTCCGCACCATGCGGGCGAAGTGGCCGAACGCCCGCATCGTCTACGTCGCCGTGCACAAGCTCGGCTCCCGCGACTGGAACACCCAGCTCGCGATCCGCGACGTGACGCTGCAGGTCTGCGCCAAGTACGGCGTCACGGTGGCGGACGTCTTCAACGGCACCACTTTGGACACCCGCATCGACAGCCACCGGGTGGCGTACACCTTCAACGGTCTCGTGAACGGCTATCCCGGAACCGGCGGTACCGGCACGCACCCGAACCTCGCCGGGATCACCTCCTTCTACGTTCCGGCGCTCACTGCCGCACTGATCTGACGACATCTTTTGGGGACAACAGCTAATGAGAACCGCACGACCGAGTCTCCGGCGATTCTTCCGGGCAGCTGCAGTCTTGCCGCTCCTGGCCGCCGCAACCATCGTCTCCGTCAGCTCACCTCAACCGGCCATGGCGGCCGGCGTTCCACCGAACCCGATCGAGAAGCCGGGCTGGACCCTCGACCGGCACGACGAGTTCAACGGAAGCCTCGACAGCAGCCTGTGGATCACGAACTACCTCGAGTCGCGAACGCCGGAATGGAGATCGCGGGCGCGCTACCACTTCAGGGACAACGCCCTCGTGCTGCGCATCGACGACGACCAGCCGACCTACTACGCGGGCGGCAACCCGATGAAGGTCTCCAGCATCCAGACCGGGCAGAGAGTCGGTCTGCACCAGACGTCGCCCTTCGACCACGAGATCCCGACCGTCATGAAGTACGCACCGCAGTACGGGTACTTCGAGATCCGCGCCAAGTCCAGCGCACGACACGGGATGCACACGGCGTTCTGGACGGTCGGCAAGCAGGACACGTACGAGCAGCGAGCCGAGATCGACGTTTTCGAGCACGGGAAGGGAAAGCACGGCCTCGGCAGCTTCTACTACAGCCTGCACAAGTGGTCGGATCCGAACCTCCCGGAGGTCGGACAAACGCTTCAGGCCGGGTTCGACGTGACCTCGGACTTCCACATCTACGCTCTCGAGTGGACGCCCACGCAGATCAAGCTGTACGTCGACAACGTCCTGAAGAACACGATCAACGCCTCTCCCGCGTACGCCTCGGCGTTCCTGCTCGGGATCTACGAGAACGCGGGATGGAACGGGACGGTGAACCCCAGCGACCCGGAGCCGAAGGAGTTCGTCGTCGACTACTTCCGCGCCTACAAGAAGGCCGACCCCGGCGGGATCGTCAGCGGCGCCACCTACAAGATCAAAAATGTGGCCACGGGCAGGTACCTGGACTCGGAGAACAACGGCGGACTCACCGTCGCGTCCGGCACCTCGTACGACGACCAGAACTGGGTCGTCACCCAGCACTCCTCCGGCGCGTGGACCGTTCGCAACGCCAGGAGCGGGCGGTTCTACCTGGACACCGACACCACCGGTAACAGGGTGGTGTGGAACTCCGGCGAAGTCAGCACGGACTCGTTGTGGAGCCTCGAGCCGGCCGGTGGGGGATGGCGTCTGAACAACAGCACCTCCGGCAGGGACCACCTGTACACGACCGCGGCCGGTGAGGTGAAGTGGAACACCGGCTCCACCGACAACACGACGGTCTGGTCGTTCGAACGACGGTAGGGAACACCGGCTTCGTGCTTGGACCTGACTGGCAGCGGAGGAGATCGGCATGGCGGCGCACGACGAAACGGAAACCGGTGCGGGCACGGTCTGGTCCGCTGAGCTGAACCGGCGCCGGTTCCTGGGCGGTGCGGTGGTCGGCGCGGGGCTGGTGGCGACGCAGCTACCGCTCGCACGCCTGGCCGCCGCCGAGGTACCGGTCCAGCTGAGCGCGGCGGCGCTGAGACCGGACGCGCGGGTCCGGGACCTGATCGCCGCGCTCACGCTGGACGAGAAGGTGGGTCTGCTGCACCAGTTCAGCGTCGCCGTCATCCGCCTCGGAATTCCGCAGTTCCGCACCGGGACCGAGTGTCTGCACGGGTTGTCCTGGCTGGGCCACGCCACCGTCTTCCCTCAGAACACCGGCCTGGCGATGACCTGGAACCCGGCGCTCATGTCGAAGGTGGGCAACGTCATCGGGCAGGAGACGCGCGCCTACAACAGCGTCGACGCCCGCTTCAACGGCATCGACCTCTGGGGTCCGGTCGTCGACCTCGCGCGTGATCCGCGCAGCGGCCGCGCCTCGGAGAGCATGGGGGAGGACGTCACGCTGGCCGCAATCATGTCGACGGCGATGGCACGGGGGATGAAGGGGAACGATCCCTTCTACTACCAGAGCATCCCGACGCTCAAGCACGTCGCGGCCTACGGACAGGAGGCTTCGCGCACCTCGTACTCCGCCAACGCGACGCCGCGGAACCTGCACGAGTACTACTTGCGCGTCTTCCGGAAGGGGATCGAGTCAGGCGCGGCGAACGGGATGATGACCTCCTACAACCTCGTCAACGGCAAGCCCACGATGGTCTTCCCGGAGATGATGTCCACCGTCTACGAGGACTGGGTTGCGGGCGGTTACGGGAACTGCGCCTACTTCAACGTCACCGACGCCGGGTCACCGGGCAACCTGACCGGCTCCAACGGCTACTACCCGAACAACTCGGTGGGGCAGGCCGCCGCGATGGCCGACTCGATCAAGAACGGCGTCGCCGTCATGACGCCGGGCGACACGGACACGCCCAGCACGCGCCGCCCGATCTACGAGGCGCTGGCCCGCGGCATGCTGACCGGCGCGGACATCGACAAAGCGGTCCACGGCATCCTGATGGTGCGCCTGCACGCCGGTGACCTCGACACCGAGCCGGCCAACCCGTACAAGCGGCTGAACAAGCGCAACGCCTTGACCACGCCCGCGCACAACGCCGTCGCGGCCCAGGCCGCACGGGAACAGGTCGTGCTGCTGAAGAACACCGACCACGTGCTGCCGCTGGACAAGTCGCTTTCGCGGCTGGCCCTCGTCGGCCCGCTCGCCGACGAGAACTCCACCGACTTCTACGCCGGCACCTATCCGTACACGACCTACATCAAGGACGAGGTCGCGGCGAAACTGAAGGGAGGCGCGAACTCCCTCGCCTTCACCCGTGGGCTCAACGTGATCGGCCTGCGGGTCGTCAACGGCACCGGCACGCCCGACGGCAAGTTCCTGACCGCGGGCGGCACCGCGGACGCGTCTCTCACCGGGTCGGCCACCTCCGCTGAGGATCCGCTGGCCCAGTTCTACGACTACGACTACGGATACAACAACCATCTGCTGCGTTCGGTCGCCCACGACCGCTACCTCGCGGCCCGCGGCGCCGGCAACACGGTGATGGCCGATGCCGACCCGCCCGGCTACCAGAGCCCTCACCGCTCCAGCCAGCAGTGGACGACCGACCAGAACCTCGGGATCGTCAGCCGGTCCGGAACCACGGTGTCGCTGCGCTTCGCGAAGAGCACCGGCATCGTCAGCCCGACGGCGAACCCCAACGTGCAGGTGGACACCAGCGCGCCTTACGCCGTGCGGCACGACGGCTCGGCGTCCAGCCCCAACCGGCAGTTCCAGCTCGTCACCGTCAAGGACGGCATCGCCGACGCGGTCGCCAAGGCGTCCTCGGCCCCGGTAGCGGTGGTGGTCGTCGGCGACCAGCCGCACCTGACCTCGCGTGAGACGCAGGACCGGCTCACCACTCTGCCCGACATCAAGCTGCCGCCCCACCAGCAGCAGCTCGTCGACGCGGTTGCCGCCGCCAACCCGAACACGGTCGTGGTGGTCGTCGGCAGCTACCCGTTCGACCTGCGCGCCATCGCCGCGAACCCGAACGTGAAGGCAATCGTCTACACCAGCCATGCCGGCCAGGAGCTCGGCTCGGCGGTCGCCGACGTGCTCTTCGGCGACCACGCCCCGGCGGGGCGGCTCAACCAGACCTGGTACCCCGGCCTCGACGCGCTGCCGACGATCTCCGACTACGACATCATCAAGGGCAAGCGCACCTACGAGTACTACGACGGCGACGTCCTCTACCCCTTCGGGTACGGACTGACGTACACGTCGTTCCGCTACAGCAATCTCACCGTGAACCCGGCCTCGGCGCGCAACACCCGTGATCCGGACGTCGCGGTGGGTCTCACCGTGACCAACACCGGCGCTGTGGCCAGCGATGACGTCGTGCAGGTGTACGCGAGTTACCGCCACAGCGCCGAGTCGCGCGTCGAACACCCGAAGAAGCAACTGATCGGCTTCCAGCGCGTCCATCTCGCCCCAGGCCGGTCCCGGCGCGTCACCATCAGCGCCAAGCTGTCCGACCTCGCGATCTGGGACGTGTCACGCAGCCGCTTCTTCGTGGAGCCCGGCCGCTACACGATCAGCGCCGGCCGCTCGTCCTCCGACGCGGACCAGTTGGTGTCACGCACCCTGACCGTGACCGGTGATCCGATCCCGGCCCGGGACCTGACTCGCGTCACGCCGGCCTGCGACTTCGACGACCACTCGTTCACGAGCCGGACATCGACCGGTCTGCAGGCCGACGTCGTGCCGACGTCGGTCAGCGAGGACAACACCTACGGCATCCTGGCCAGGACGGCAGGAGCGTGGGTGAAGTACGCCGACGTCAGCTTCGGACGCCGGTCGACGGGAATCACGGTCCGCGCGTCCAACCCGAACCCCTCAGCGTCGAACGTCGCGGTGTGGAGCGGTGGGCCGAGCGCGGACCAGGGCGGAACGCGGATCGGGACGATCACCGTCGCGCCCACCGGCAACGCCCAGACGTTCGTCAACGCGGGTGCCGGGCTGACGAGGCCCAGCGGCCGCACCGCCGACCTGTACCTCGTCTTCCCCGACGCCGGCGTGAGCGTCAAATGGCTCAGGCTGGGAGCGGTGGCACCGGCGACGAGCGCGGACGTCTCGATCACCTCGAACCTCTTCGGCTCCAGTGCGGCCACGTCCCTGGGCCGTGCTCGCGTCCGGGTCCCCGCCACGATCGAGCAGCAGTCCGCGAGCCTGCTCCTGGAAGCACAGTTGCGCGGGACCGGAGTCGTCACCGGTCCGCCGACCTGGGCGGTGACCGCGCCCGACGGCGGCCCCACGACACTCGCGACGATCAACAGTTCCGGCCAGCTGACCGCCACCGGCGCAGGCGACGGGACCGTCCGCGTCACCGCGACCTATGCCACCTCGAACGGGACGGCCGCCGCCGGGCTCCCGGTGACCCTCAAGAACCAGGCCGTACCCGCGGGCACCGAACCCGAGGCGATCATCATTCGCAGCGGCCACGACTCGCGTCCGCGCGACATTTCCTGGGGGCCCAACCAGTTCTCCCGGTTCGGGGCGATCGACCAGCATCGAGGCTCGCTGGTGCTGTCGGCGGTCACCTACCCGTTCCCGTCGGAGGCTCGGCCCGTCACCTTCGAGCTCACCGACGAGAAGGGCCGTCCCACCGCCCTCGCGGAGATCACCGCGTCTGCGGCGGGTTTCATCGAGGGCCAGACCTCCGGCAACCACAACCGGGCGTGGAACTGCACGATCCGCGCGACGGGCGCCGGTGACGGCCACGTCCACCTCAAGGCGACCACGGGCAACGGGCTGTCCTGCACGACCCGGGTCGTGATCCAGGGGCAGACGAACAAGAACGCCTTCGCCGTCCGGCACGAGGCGCAACTGTTCGACGCCTCCGGAAACATCAGCGGCGCCCCGTCGAACCTGCGCGCGGACAACGTCCACGGTGATGATGTCGGCCTGCAGCTGAACAGGATCCGCAACGGTGACTGGGCGGCCTATCACAAGATCGACTTTCGGGACGTCACCAGAGCCAGCCTGACGATCAACTACGTCAAGGTGTCGACCGAGCCGGCCCTGATCACCATCAAGGCAGACGATCCGGTCAACGGGGCCGTGCTCGGCAGCGTGACTGTCACCGGAGACCACGACCTCAACTCGGTGGCCGACCACCGCAACCCGCTCTACCACTGGCGGCGGACAACCGTGCCGATCACCGCCCTGCCCGGTGTTCACGACCTGTACTTCGTGTTCGGCATCTCGCCCGCCATCCCCGACACCGATATCTCGAACACCTACGGCGCCGTCGCCGGCTGGCTCGACCTCGGCATCAACTGGTTCAGGATCGGCTGCTGATCAGAGGGCGTTCCATTGTGGCGACATCGCCGCTACGGTCCAGGCGAGTCTGATCGAAGCGTTTCGATTCGAATTCGACAATTAGTTCGTTCGCAATGCGAGGAGGGGTCGATGACTGGGGTGAAGGGGCTGTCCAAGCGGGCTCTCGCAGCCATGCTGGCCGCCGCGCTGGTGATCGCCGGGTGCGGGTCGGGATCCGGTGACGACGGGCCGAGGACGCTGAAACTCTGGCACTACGAAGGCCCGGACAGCGCGATGGGGGTGGCGTGGGCCGAGGCGATCAAGCAGTTCGAGTCGACCCACCCCGGTGTGAAGGTGGAGTTCGAGGAGAAGGGCTTCGAGCAGATCCAGAAGACGGCACCGATGGTGCTCAACTCCAAGGACGCGCCGGATGTCCTGGAGTACAACAAGGGCAACGCGACCGCGGGCCTGCTGTCGAGGCAGGGGCTGCTGACCGACATCACCGACGAGGTGACGAAGCGCGGCTGGGACAAGCAGCTGAGCCAGAACATCCAGACCACCGCCCGCTACGACGAGCGGGGCGTGATGGGGTCGGGCAAGTGGTTCGGTGTGCCGAACTACGCCGAGTACGTGATGGCCTTCTACAACAAGGACATGTTCGCGAAGCAGGGGATCGCGGTGCCGACGACGATCGCGGAGCTGACGGCGGCGATGGACAAGTTCGTCGCGGCCGGCATCACGCCGCTCGCCGTCGGTGGCGCCGAGTACCCGGCGCACCAGATCATGTACCAGCTCGCGCTTTCCAAGGCGGACAAGGGCTGGGTGGACCGGTTCCAGCGGTACACCGGCTCCGTGGACTTCCACGACCCGGCCTGGACGTACGGCGCGGAGACGTTCGCCGACTGGGTGAAGAAGGGCTACGTCAGCAAGGACTCGGCCGGGGTGAAGGCCGAGGACATGGGTGTGTCGTTCATGCAGGGCAAGCACCCGATCATGATCACGGGCACGTGGTGGTACGGCCGGCTGGCCGCCGGGATCAAGGACTTCCAGTGGGGGTCGTTCCTGTGGCCGGGGCTGACCGCCGGGTCCGCGGGCAACATGTGGGTGGTGCCGCAGGGCTCGAAGAACAAGGACCTGGCCTACGACTTCATCGCGATCACCATGTCGCCGCAGATCCAGGACAAGCTCAGGGACGCGGGCGGTGTGCCCGTCGCGGACAGCGGTTCGCCCGCCGCGTCGCCGCAGATCAAGGAGCTCACCGAGAACTTCAAGACCCTGAGCGGGGGCGACCGCCTGGCCTTCTACCCGGACTGGCCCGCACCCGGCTACTACGACGTGCAGGTCTCCGCGGTGCAGAAGCTGATCACCGGCACGGCCACGCCGCGGCAGGCGCTGGACGAGCTGGCCAAGCCGTACCAGGAGAACCTGGCGAACGTCGGCAAATGATCGCGAAGACGTTGCGGGACCGCGGCTCGTACCTGCTGTTCCTGATCCCCGGCGCGCTGTTGCTGGTCGCGGTGATCCTGGTGCCGTTCGCGATGAACATCGGCATCAGCTTCACCCGGTGGCAGGGCGTCGGCGATCCGAAGTGGACCGGGCTGGACAACTACACGCGGCTGCTCGGCGACGGCACGTTCTGGTCGTCGTTCCAGCACAACCTCGCGCTCGTGGTGGCGATGGCGATCCTGCCGACAGCCATCGGGCTGGTGATCGCGGCGGCGTTGTTCGACGTGATCGGCAAGAGGTTCGGGCAGCGGGCGGCGAGCGTGCTGCGTGCGTGCGTCTACCTGCCGCAGGTGCTGCCGATCGCGGTGGCGGGCATCGTGTGGAGCTGGATCCTGGCTCCGCAGGGCGCGCTCAACGAGTTCCTCGGCGTGGTCGGGCTGGGCTCGCTGGGGCAGAACTGGCTGGGCGACCCGGAAGTCGCGCTGTGGAGCGTGATGGGTGTGCTGCTGTGGATCCAGATCGGGTATCCGGTGGTGATCTTCATGGCGGGCCTGCAGCGGGCGGACCCGTCGCTGTACGAGGCCGCCGAGCTGGACGGCGCGTCGTGGTGGGGCCGGTTCTGGCACGTGACCGTGCCGCAGATCCGGCCAGAGGTCTTCGTGGTGCTGCTGACGTGCACGATCGCCGCGCTGAAGGTGTTCGGGCCGATCTACGTGCTGACCAGGGGCGGTCCTGGCGGGGCGACGAACGTCCCGTCCTACTTCTCGTTCCAGAACTTCTTCGAGAAGACCCAGGTCGGCTACGGCGCGGCGATCGCGACCGTCCTCACCGTGCTGATCCTCATCCTCACCACGGTGTTCCTGAAGGTGCAGAACCGGGGTGAGCGCGCGTGAAACGCCATGCCGTGCTCTGGTCGCTGATCGTGCTCGCGGTCGTGATGCTGGCACCGTTCGTGATCGTGGCCCTGAACGCGCTCAAGACTCCGGCGCAGTACGCGTCCGACGGGCCGCTGGCGTTGCCCAGCGACATCACCTTCCAGGGCGTCATCGACTTCTGGGACCGGGTCGGGTTCGGCCAGAAGCTGTTGAACAGCTTCATCATCAGCGGTTCGGTCGCGGTGCTGGCGGTCGTCGTGTCGGTGCTGAACGCCTACGCGCTGGGCATCGGCCGGATCCGCGGCAGATCGTGGATTCTGATCGCCTTCCTGGTGGCGAACACGCTGCCGCAGGAAGCGATGGTGTACCCGTTGTACTTCCTGGCCAAGGAAACCGGGCTGTACGACACGCAGCTCAGCGTGATCATCATCTTCACGATCATCCAGGCCGCGTTCGGCACCTACCTGTTGTCCTCGACCTACGCCGGGTTCCCGCACGAGCTGCTCGAGGCGGCTCGGATCGACGGCGCGAACAAGTGGCAGACCCTGGTCCGGATCGTGGTGCCGATCAGCAGGCCGACCCTGGGTGTGCTGTTCGTCTTCTCGTTCATCTGGACGTGGAACGAGTTCTTCCTGCCGCTGGTCCTGCTCATCTCCAACGACACCCAGACCGTGCCGGTAGCGTTGGGTGTGCTGCAGGGCCAGCGGCTGATGGACGCGACGATGACCAGTGCCTCGGCGTTGCTCGGCGTGATCCCCGCCATCGCGTTCTTCCTGATCTTCCAGCGCACCCTCACGCGGGGCATCACCGCGGGAGCGGTCAAGTGATGTCGAAGCCCAGGGGAGCGCCTTGGAGGAAACGCCTTCGAGACGGGCCCGCGTGATCCGCCAGCCGTCAGCGACACCACGGCGTCGGCGCAGGTGTCCTCCAGCCGGGCCTGCTCGTACCCCTCGCCGAGGAACCGCTCGAGCGCCCTGGCTTCGATCGTGGCCCAGATCAGAGCCAGGCGGTCGCGGACTACGCCGCCGAGCCGGAACGGGAGCTGACCCGGCTCCGGCTCGTCGCCGCGACCGCGGCTTTCCGGGTCGGGCTCGACATGTGGGTGGCGGGGGACGCCCGGTCCGACCTCGCCCGGCTCGTCCTCGACAACCTCGACGACCTCACCGCCGGCGTCCTCGCCCGACGGGCATCAGGGGCCGGTGAGGACTCCCGCCCCAGCGGACCGCGGTGATCCCGTCCCTGGCTGACGACGGCGGTAGATGATCAGACGCCTCGCAGGGGCGGGTACGGCTCGTCGGGGGTGTGCGGCGGTGAAGTCCGGGTGTTGAGGTTTCGGGCTTCCTCGAGCTGGTCCTCGAGGGTGACGATGCGGCAGGCCGCGTCCAGCCCGATGCCCTCGTCGAGCAGCGCGCGGACGCGGGCGGCGAGGCGCAGTTGCTGGCGGGAGTAGCGGCGGTGGCCGCCGGCGGAGCGTTGCGGCTCGATGAGTTTCGCCTCGTCGAGGCTGCGCAGGAAGGCGGCGCTGGTGTTGAGCATCTCCGCGGCACGGCCCATGGTGTACGCGGGGTAGTGGTCGTCGTCGAGGTTCTCGGCCGCGGTGTGCGGCTCGCCGGATTCCGGCCGGGGGGTCTCAGGGGTCATCGCGCCTCCGCATCACGAGGGGCCCCGATGCGCGTAGCACCGGGGCCCCGAGGGTTTTTGGGTTTCACTTCCATCAACCGATCGTGAGATCGGGTTCCTGTGTCCGCGGATCCCGCGTCAGAGGCGGGAGCTGCGGGGATCGTTGCTTGTGCTTAACCGAAGACCACCTGCCAATCTGATGGAACTGCGGTACCCGCTCGGCGGTGTTCAGCCGGAGGCGGGCGATCCGATGGTGTGCAACCCTTCCCTTCTCCTCTGGTACTGACTTTCTGTTCTCGCGTGATCGCCGGTGCCGGTCCTGCTGCACCGACTGGTCTCGGTCGTCTGCCGGAGCTCGTACTGCTGGTCGGCTCCGGCGGACGACCGTCTTGCACTTGCTTCGTACTGCGGTCTTGCACTTGCTCTGTCGTGCGACTGTCGGCTCCGGGGGTCGTGCGTACTGCGGTCGTGCTTCCGGTCTTGCCTGCCGACTGTTCTGTCTCACTTCACGGGTAGTTCGTCATCTCCCGTGCCGATATGACGTTCTCTCTCTCGCTACTTGTAGAAGGCTACACGCGGTCAGGCACGGATGTCTACGCCAGCCACTGGAGATTTGCTCGACCAGGTGACATAGGCGTGCTGTGCGCCGCTCGCGTCAGGTGAGCAGCTGGCCGCCGGTGACGCCGAGCACCTCTCCGGTGACGTAGCTCGACTCCTGCGATGCGAGGAAGACGAAGACCGGTGCCAGTTCGGCGGGTTGTGCGGCGCGGCCCATCGGCGTCTGTGCGCCGAAGTCGTCGACCTTCTCGGCGGGCATCGTGGCGGGGATCAGTGGTGTCCAGACCGGGCCGGGAGCCACCGAGTTGACCCTGATGCCCTTGCCGATGAGGTCGGCCGAAAGGGCTTTGGTGAAGTTGACGATGGCGGCTTTGGTGGCGGCGTAGTCCATGAGCGGGGGAGAGGGCATGAACGCCTGGATCGACGAGGTGTTGATGATGGCGGCGCCGGGACGCATGAGCGGCACCGCGGCCTTGCAGAGCCAGAACATCGCGTACACGTTGGTCTTGAACACCCGGTCGAACTGGTCGCTGCTGATGCCGAGCAGGCCTTCGCTCTGCGCCATCTGGTAGGCGGCGTTGTTGACCAGGACGTCGATGCGCCCGAACTCCTCTTCGGCGCGCTTGGCCACCTCGCGGCACGCTTCCTCGGTGCGCAGGTCGCCGGGCACCAGCACGGCCTGCCGACCGGCGTCCCGGACGAGCTCGGCGGTGCGCTCGGCGTCGGCCTGCTCTTCCTCGAGGTAGGACAGCAGCACATCGGCGCCTTCGCGGGCGAACGCGAGAGCCGCGGCACGGCCGATGCCCGAGTCGCCGCCGGTGATCACGGCTTTGGTGTCGAGCAGGCGGTTGCTGCCCCGGTAGGTGCGCTCGCCGTGGTCGGGCTCCGGCCCCATCCGCCGGTCTGTGCCGGGATGCGGCTGTTCCTGGCCCTCCTGGTCACCTGGGCGCGGATACTGGGTCCTCGGGTCCTGGCGGGTGTACTGGTCTTCGGACATGAGCGGCCACCTCGCGACGATGAGATCTCGGAACCGCAGGTGTTCCCGTGCGGACGGTGTTCAACCGCGAGAATGCCGACCGTCACCCCCGTTCGAGCACCCCGGTGCTGCCGATGGCGGCGAGTGAGAGCGTCTTGTAGCCGACGTCGTCGAACAACACCATCAACCGGTCGGCTTCGCGCCGCACGACCGTGCCTCGGCCCCACTGTTCGTGGCGCACGACGGAGTTGGGCGGGTACTCGGCAGAGCCCGAGTCGTCGGCCACCACGCCCTCGTCGCAGGTGTCGCAGTTGCCGCACGGCTCGTCGAGCTCCTGACCGAAGTAGCCGAGCAGGAACCGCCTGCGGCAGCCGCGCGTCTCGGCGTACTCGCGCATGACCTCCACCCGTGACTGGTCTCGTCTCGCTCGTCGCTCGGCCTCCTTGGCGACGGCTGCGACGGCTTTCGCCGGTGGGGGAGCGCCTTCGGCGTACCGCACCCGGTCCTGCTCGGTCCGCACGATTTCCGCGTCCTCCAACAGGTTCACGACACCGGTGACCTTCCGCCGGGAGCAGTCCAGCCGCCGCGCCAGTTCGGTGATCGCGATACCAAGGCGAAGGCGGCGAACCGCGGCGGCGACCTGGCGAACGCAGTCGCGGTCGAGCTGCCGGGTGGCGAGGAACCGTTGCAGGCCTTGGTCTTCCGGACGGTGGAAGAGGATGACCTCCGCGGCCTCGCCGTCGCGTCCCGCCCGGCCGATCTCCTGGTAGTAGGCGTCGAGCGAGCCGGGTGTCGCGGCGTGCGCCACGAATCTCACGTCCGGCTTGTCGATGCCCATGCCGAACGCCGACGTGGCCACCACGACATCGAGATCACCGCGCATGAAACCGTCCTGCACCTGCCGCCGGTCAGCGGCCTTCATACCGGCGTGGAAGGCCGCCACGGCGAGGTTCCCGCCGGCCAGATCGGCGGCGTACCGCTCGGCGTCCCTGCGGGTGGCCACGTACAGCAGGCCGGGTCCGGCGCGGCCCGTCACCCAGTCGGTCACCGCCCGTCCGCGATCGTCCTCGTCGGTGCAGAACCGGGCGCTCAGGTGCAGGTTGGGCCGGTCGAACCCGGCGACGATCACCACCGCGTCGCGCAGGCCGAGGTGCTCGGCGATGTCAGCGCGGACCGGGCCGCTCGCGGTGGCGGTCAGCGCGAGCACCGGCGGATGGCCCAGCCGCTCGATCACGTGGCGCAGTCGCAGGTAGTCGGGCCGGAAGTCGTGTCCCCACGCCGACACGCAGTGTGCCTCGTCCACGACGAACAACGAAGGCTTCGCCTGGTGCAGCCGCTGGAGCGTGTCGGCGTTCGCGAGTTGTTCGGGTGAGAGGAAGAGGTACTCCGTCCTGGCAGCGGTGAACGCCTGCCAGGTCTGCTCGCTGGCCGCCGCGGTCTGCGCCGAGTTCACCGCGGCCGCCGCGGGCGCGTCGCTGGCTCGCAGCGCCCTGACTTGATCTCGTTGCAAGGCGATCAGCGGTGACACCACCACGGTCGGGCCGTCGAGCAGGATCGCGGGCACCTGGTAGATGGCGGACTTTCCGGCACCGGTCGGCATGACGACCAGCACGTCCTGGCCGTCGACGAGGTGCCGCATACCGAGCAGCTGCTCGGGCCGCAGCTCGGTCCAGCCGAAGATCTCTTCTGCTGTTCGCAGCAGTTGTTCGTCACCCGGCATCGCGCAGGTCGTACCGCTGGGCGGCCCACGTGGCGAGACGTGGTCGCAGGGCGAGGTAGACGTCGGGATCGAGGCCCATGCCGGTGTGGGTGCTGTGCACCTCGACGCACTCGGCGGCCGGGTCGAGGCTCAGCCGCCACGGCACGATTCCATCGGATCGGGAATAGATCGACACCGCGGGCACGTCCAGGGGAGCGCTGATCGCCTTGACGTTGTCCTCGAAGCAGGTGCCGGAGAGGCAGTCGGTGTTCATCAGCCCCGGCACGCCGATCGCGGACAGCCGGGCCAGTGCCTTCGCGGCGAGCAGCACGTGAGGATGGGCGCCCATCGGGTCGATCACCGGGCTGCCCAGCATGACCAGGCCGCACACCAGGTCCGGGCGGCGCACGGCGGCCAGGCGGGCCAGCGCGCCACCGCGGCTCTGCCCCAGCAGCACCACCGGGCCGCCGGTGGCCTCGGCATGCTCCTCCAGACGTCGTTCGACGCGGTCCACCAGCTCCGCCGTGCAGCCCACGTTGAACCCGACACCCGCGCCCACCGGCACGTAGCCGCGGTCGCGCAACCACGTGGTGGCGAACGTGAGGCTGAAGTCGCCCGCACCGAAACCCGGCACCAGGACCACGCCGAGGCCGGCACCCTCGTGGGGATTCGCGTCACGCCACACCCGATGCCGCAGCAGACGGGGGATCGTGAGCGCGGCGACGGCGACGTGCTCACGTGCCAGCGATCGCAGTGCTCCAGCAGCACTCATTCTCGTTCTCCGCTCAGTTCGTCCTGGTGCGGAGGAATTAGCCCGGCAGAGCCCGGGCAAACACCGAGCAGCGTCACGTTTCCGGTCGCCACGATGGCGGTAGTTCCAGCTGAGGTCGTGTGAGCACCAGCTCGGTCGAACGCACTGAATTCACCGGAGCGCAGGTTGAGTGCGTTCGCCGCGCAAGGGGTATCCGCCAGTTCCCCGGCAGCGCGTATCGGTGCCATGAGCAGGACGGTGAAACGTGGAGCAGGCGTCAGCGAAGCGCGTGTGGTGCCCGACGGTCGGTGTGGAGGAGGAATTCCTCCTGGTGGATCCGGTGACCGGCGTCCCGGTGAACCGGGCGGACGATGTTCTCGCCGTTGCGCGTGAGCAGTTCGGCCTCGAGCTGGAACACGAGCTGACCGGGGCGCAGGTGGAGATCAACACGTCGGTGTGCCGTGATGTGGAGCAAGTTCGCAGTGAGTTGTGCGAGACGCGTCGCGCGGTCGCGCAGGCCGCGCGGTCGGCCGGGTGCCGGGCCATCGCCGTGGGGGCGCCTCCGCTGGGCCATGCCACCGGGGAGATAACGGACAGCTTGCGTTATCGCCGAATCGCCCGCGAGTTCGGTGCGCTCGCCGAGCAGCAGCTGATCTGCGGATGCCACGTCCACGTCGCCGTACCCGATCGGGAGACCGCGGTGCAGGTGTGCAACCACGTGCGGCCATGGCTGCCCGTGCTGGCCGCGGTGACCGCGAACTCACCCTTCTCGGACGGGAAGGACACCGGTTTCGCGAGCTGGCGCTCGACGGTGTGGTCGCGTTGGCCGGTGTCCGGCCCGCCGCCGTTTTTCAGGTCGTGGCGGCACTATGAGGAGGTTTGCGACACCCTGATCGTTGCGGGGACGGCACTGGACCGGGCGATGGTCTACTGGGACGTGCGGCCCGCCACCGAGCTGCCGACCGTGGAGGTGCGGATCGCGGATGTCGCCGTGACCGTGGACGATGCGGCCTTGCTCGCGGCGCTTGTGCGCGCACTCGTCGCGAAGGCGGTTGTCGACGTCGAAGGCGGCGTACCGGCGGAGCCGATTCCACAGGAGACCTTGCGGCAGGCTTGCTGGGGTGCGGCGAACGAAGGCCTGCGAGGCAGCACTTTGGACGTGTCGTCCGGCGAGTCGCGGCCGGTCCGGCAACAGCTGAGCGATCTGGTTCGGCGACTCACCCCCGTGTTCGAGGCCAACGGTGATCTGACTGCGGTGCAACGAGGTTTGCGCTTGCTGGACGGTGACGGAGGCGGCGCGGACCGCCAGCGCCGTGCGTTCCGCGCAGGACAGGTCGAACCGCTGCTGAGCCTGCTCGACGTCGACAGCGCGGACCGGAGCGAGGCCCGTGGAACCACCGCTTGCTGACGTGAGACGTACGGAGGTTTTCGTGACCGACCTGACTGTCGGCTCGCACGACCTCGTGGTCGAGGGCTACACCGCTGACTTCCGGGACGCCGACGAACCGGTGCTGCGCGACGCGAACGGCCGGGAGGTGCTCACCTGGCGGGAGAACTACCCGTTCACCGAACGGATGCCCCGTCCCGAGTACGAACGGCTCAAGCGGCTGTTGCAGATCGAGCTGCTGAAGCTCCAGCACTGGGTCAGGGAGACCGGGCAACGTCTCGTCATCCTCTTCGAGGGCCGTGACGCCGCCGGCAAGGGTGGCACGATCAAGCGGTTCACCGAACATCTCGACCCACGCGGCGCACGGACCGTCGCCCTGGGCAAGCCGAGCGAGCGCGAACGGGGCGAGTGGTACTTCCAGCGCTACGTCCGCGAGTTGCCGACCGCGGGAGAGATCGTGCTGTTCGACCGGTCCTGGTACAACCGCGCCGTGGTCGAGCACGTCATGGGGTACTGCACCCAGGCGGAGTACGAGCTGTTCATGCGGCAGGCGCCGGTGTTCGAACGGATGCTCGTCGACGATGGAGTGCTGCTGGTGAAGTTCTGGTTCTCCGTGTCCCGCAAGGAACAGCGGACCCGGTTCGTCATCCGGCAGATCGACCCGGTGCGCCAGTGGAAGCTCAGCCCCAACGACATCAAGTCCCTGGACCTCTGGGACGACTACACCGAGGCGAAGGTCGCCATGCTGCGCGTCACGGACACCGAGATCGCACCGTGGACAGTGGTCAAGAGCAACGACAAGAAACGGGCTCGCATCGAGGCCATGCGCAGCGTCCTGGCTCGCTTCGACTACGCCGACAGGGACCTCGAGGTGGTCGGCACCCCGGACGTCCGCGTCGTCGGCGCCGCAGCCACGCTCCTCGAAGAGGGCGAGGACGACACCGCGCTCAGTCCGACTCCAATCGCTCCCGGCACGGAGCCGGGCCCCGGTCTGCATCCCTGAACGCACCCATGACAGCACGCCGCGACGTTTCTGCGACTTTCGCGGCGGCTCAGCGCTGACTGACGCTGTCGAGCAGGTTCTGCGCGACGTCGCGGAGCTTGACGTTCTCGTGCTGGGAGCGTTGGACGAGCATGGTGAAGGCCTCGTCCGCTGTGCAGGAGTGCACCGCGATGAGCACGCCCTTGGCCTGTTCGATCACCGCTCGCGAGACCAGTGCGGTCTCGAGCTGCTTGATGTGCTCGCGGGACCGTTGCCACTGGTGGGCGTTGGCGATCGCCGCGCTGGCGGCGGTGGTGAACAGCCGCATGACGCTTTCATCGAACGGATCGAAGGCCGTCGCGGTGTAGCTGTAGATGTTGAGCGATCCCACGTGCATGGCGTCGTTGTGGTTCGAGGCCGGGAGCACGACCGGTACGGACAGATAGGCGCGCACGCCGTGTTCGTCCGCAGCAGCCTCGAACTCCGGCCAGGTGTCGTTGTTCTGACCGACGACCGCGCGGACGGCGTGGAGTGTGCGGGCGGCCTCCAGGCAGGGACCGCGGTTGGCGCCGTACTGCTTCTCGTCGATCTCGATGAGTGTGCTGTCGCTGGCCGCGGCGGTTCTCGGTTGCTGAGGCCCGACGGTGATGGTGACGGCATCGGCGTCCTGGATGGCTCTCGTCGCGGTTTCGGCGAGCCGCTGCAGGACCTCGTCGAGGGGCTCCTCGGCGGAGAACCCGTCCCTCAGCATCGCCAGTGCCGCGGTCGCCTCGTCCAGCCGCTCCACCGGGTCTTGCCTGTCCGCGTCCGCGGACTGCGCGTCCGCCCGCACAGGCGTGGTAACCAGGTCGTCCATGCCGCATCGCCTTTCGCTGAGAGCGAGTTCGCGGCGCTGGAGGCTCAACGCTCGCAGCGAATGGTACGGCGTCGGAGCTTCGATGGCTGCACCACTCCGGGTGAGGGAAACCGAACCGGTGCGGGTGCTGGATTGCTCAACAGGCCCGCACCGGTTCCGTCCGGCCACGCGAGGTGGCCTGCCGTGCAGAACGCGCGCGTGCACGGTATCGGTCTTGTACCCCGATTCGATCCAAGTGACTCCAGCACCATGCCACTGATTCAGCTGACGGGCTCATCGCGGCTTTCAGGACCACCGAAGGTGGGCATGTCGTGTGACAAGGGGCACGGGCGAGCCCGTGCCCCTGCCGTCAGGCCACGCGGATCTCGTTCCACAGGTGCAGCGCTTCCCGCGCCGACCCCGGGCTGAGCGCGTCCGTGGACGCGATCACCTTGAACGTGGGGAACTTCCCGTCCGTCACCTCACCGCTGTTCTTGAGCTTGCGGTGCGTCGTGGCGTTCTCCCAGAACCAGTAGAGCTTGCCGTTGACGTGCTTGAGGCCCGTGGTCTGCCACACCTGCTTGGTGGCCGAACCCGGTGCCGTCTCGCAGGTGACCTCCCTGACCTGTGCGTTGGCGCCGGCGTCGGAGATGCACTTCTGGGTGGCGACGTTCTTCAGCTGCCACCCGGACGCGCTTCCCCCGCCCGGCAACGCGATGGTGCGCTCCGTCGCGTGCCATCGCTGCAGGCTGTCGGCCGCGTTGGGTGGTGCCGCCACCACGAACCCGGACAGGTTCGAGGCGAGGCTGCTGTTGAGGTTGAGACTGGTCTCGGTGTACTGCGCCGGCGCCGCCGACGCGGTGTTCGCGAGGCTCAGCACGGCCGCGGCGGTCAGTCCGGCCACCGCGGCGATCCGCTTCGTTGCGATCATTCGAATCTCCCGTGGTTGGGTTGGGGCTTCCATGCCACCAACCACGGGGTGTTCGCCTCCATACGTACTTCTGCGTAGTCGTATCTGCGGGTGCTGCTGGGGCTCTTTCGTTCTGTGGCAGATCTGACCGCACGCGACCTGCGCCGCGCTCTCGACCTGGTGCACGAGTGGAACGACGACGACACGCTTCCAACCCTCGACGGGCTGGGGCGCCTCGTCGGCTGCGACACGGCGGGAATCATCGGCAGCGACCACGTCGCACGACGGCTGACGAGCGTTCACATCACCCGCCCCGAACGAAACCTGCTGGGCCGTCCCGGTTTCGTCGCCGCGGTGGCACACCATCCCGCGTTCACGGCGTACCGCTCCGGCCGGTTGTCGCCCACGTCCTCGGTCGCGCTGACCGACCTGGAGGACCGGCGAAGCCTGTTGCGGCTACCGCTCTACGCCGACTTCTACCGTCCAGAGGGGACGGTCGACCAGCTGCTGCGGGTCGTGCGGCTGAACGGGCGCCGGGGCAGCGTGGTGGTGTTCAACCGCTCCCGGCCCAGCTTCTCCCGGCGCGACCGGGCGGTCGTCGACCTGCTGGCGCCCCACCTGTCCCAGGCGCTGGTCCGGCGTGAGCGGCTGGCCGCGCTGGTCGCGGCCGCCCGGCACGCGACGCTGGTGTCCGAACAGGCCACACGCTCGTTCGCCCGGCTGCCCGAGCTCACACCGCGGGAACGGCACGTCGCCGTGCACGTGGCCGACGGCTCGACCGACCGGGAGATCGCCCGCAACCTCGGCATCAGCCCGCGGACCGTGCACAAGCACCTCGAGCAGATCTACCGCAAGCTCGGCCTCACCAACCGCGCCGGCCTCGCTGTGCTGATCAACTCGACCAGCGTTGACGTGCCGGAAACATCGTTGTCACCGCAGCCGGACTGACTGTCGGATTTGGACAACGCGGCAGCGCACCTTCGACGATTTGTCGACTGTCCCTCGCAGGGCGGCACTCGCAGACTGATCGGAAACAGTCGATCGTTCTCGTCGAGGGAAGGAGGGCCGATGTCGCAGGACCTGCAACCCTCGTTGCGCAAGCGGCACCTCAGCATGATCGCAATTGCCGGGGTCATCGGCGCCGGGTTGTTCGTCGGCAGTGGTGCGGCGATCGGCAAGGCAGGGCCTGGCGTGCTCCTCTCGTACGCCGCGGCCGGTCTGCTCGTCGTGCTCGTGATGCGGATGCTGGGCGAGATGTCCTCGGCCAATCCCGACACCGGCAGCTTCTCCGCCTACGCCGAACGCGCGATCGGCCCGTGGGCCGGCTTCGCGATCGGGTGGCTGTACTGGTGGTTCTGGGTCGTCGTGGTCGGCATCGAGGCCACCGCCGGGGCCGCGATCGTGCACCGCTGGGTCCCGGCCGTGCCGCAGTGGACGTGGGCGCTCCTGCTGACGATCGTGCTGACGCTGACGAACCTGTACTCGGTCCGGTCGTTCGGCGAGTTCGAGTTCTGGTTCGCCGGCATCAAGGTCGCGGCGATCACCGTGTTCCTCGCGGTGGGAGTGCTGGCGATCGGAGGCCTGCTGCCGGGCTTCGACTCTCCGGGCCTCACCAACCTCACCGGCCACGGCGGCTTCTTCCCCCAGGGCACGGGTCCGGTCTTCGCCGCGATGCTCGTCGTGGTCTTCTCGTTCTTCGGCGCGGAGATCGCCACCGTCGCCGCGGGGGAGTCGGCCAACCCCGTGCAGGCGGTGCGCGCCGCGGTGAAATCGGTGGTGTGGCGCATCCTCGTCTTCTACATCGGTTCGATCGCCGTCGTCGTCACTCTGCTGCCGTGGGATGACGCCGATGTCGCCAAGAGTCCTTACGTAGCGGTGCTGGACACGCTCGGTCTGCCCGCGGCCGCGGTGGTCATGGACGTCGTGGTGCTCACGTCGGTGCTGTCCTGCCTGAACTCAGGTCTGTTCACCGCTTCCCGGATGGTCTTCTCGCTCTCCCGGCGCGGTGAGGCTCCCGCGGTGATGGGCAGGGTCTCCCGGCGAGGAGTGCCGACGGCCGCGGTGCTGGCCTCCACCGTCGTCGGATTCGCCACGGTGGCGCTGAACTACCTCTCGCCGGACACGGTGTTCCTCTTCCTGGTCAACTCTTCCGGTGCGGTGGCGGTGTTCGTGTGGCTGGCCATCGCGGTGTCCCAGCTGCGGATGCGGAAGCACCTGGAAGAGCGGACCCCCGAGCAGCTCACCTTGCGCATGTGGGGCTACCCGTACCTGACGTGGGCGGCGATCGTCGGCATGGTGGCCCTGCTGGTGGGCATGCTGTTCGACGCCGATGCCCGTTCCCAGCTGCTGCTGAGTCTGCTGGTCGCGGCGGTCGTGGTGGCGGTCGGCGTCGTACGCGGTCGGCGTGGCGCACCACGGGCTGCGGAAGTAGCGGAAACAAGGTGACGGCCGGCGTCCCGGTGCCGCGCGGTCACCAAAAGGCGGCCGTGGCGAGCACCGTGGACGCGAGCGCGAGGCCGACCAGGGGCGCGGCTGGACCACCGAACGCGAACCTCGCCGTCCCGGGCAGCGCGGAGGCGGTGCCGGCGATGCCGGGGTAGTGCGCGAGGGCCAGCGAGGTCGCGGGCGGGGTGGTGGCGGCGAACCCGAAGACCATGAACCCAGCGAGTTCAGCCCGAACGCGTAGGAGTAGCCCTGCGGCGGGAGTCCGTAGATGCCTTGCAGGACATAGGTCGCGCCGCTGAGGCAGGCGAACAGGGCGGCGTTGACGAAGCCCGTGACGAGTACGGCGCCGGGGAACACCGGATCGGTGAGCAAGCGTCGGAAGTCTTGTGCGGTACTGGTCAGGCCGCCGGTCGCGACCGGCAGTACACCCCGGTGCCGTTGACAGCCGGCTTTCTCACCTGTGGGCGAGGTCGTCCGCCAGCGCGCTCAGCAGATGTTCCGCCATCCTCGCCGACGTCGCCCTCGACTGGCCGGTCCTCCTGCGACTGGCCTACTCGTCGGACTGGATGACCATCAGCCGGAACGTCGTCGACGGTGACTCGCGGCCGCACGTCTGCAACATGTGCCAGGCCAGGTTGCCGGGGCCGTTGCCGGCCTGCGGGAGTCGCTGCCTGCTGATGCCGAGGACGCCGTCCGGGCTCTCGTCGAGGATCTCGGGCGTGCCGACGAGCACCGCCAGGCCGAACGCCAGCACGTCGGCGCGCAGGTCGTCGTCGAGGTCGTCGGTGAGTCCGATCGAGCACTGCGGCTCGCCGTCGTCGCCGGAGCTGACACCGACCAGGCCCGCGAGTCCGACGCTGTGTGCCGCGGGCACGTCGAACACGCGGATGCCGGTGCCCATCGCCAGTGCCAGCAGTCTGGCCACGGGGGTGGAGAGCAGTGGGTCGTTGATGGAGCCGTCGCCTTTGGCCGTGGGATCGTCCGCGCGCTCGCACATGATGAGTCAGATCGTATTGCCAAGCGCTCCCGGACCGGCGCACCTTGCCGCTACGACACGGCGGTGTGGTTGCTCGGCCGCAACGAGCTGACGTCCGGGGCCGCGACGCCCCGGACGTCGACCGGTCAGACCGCGGCCGGCGCAGCTGCCGGCGTTTCCTCGCGGGCGCGACCGCCCACGCCGCGCACGAGCAGGTAGCCGATCATCCAGAACTCTCCCACGGTCGCGGGGAGGGCGAGCGCGTCGACGAAGGCGTCCGCGCCGGGGACGAGGTAGCGCACGAACGCGTTGAGCACGTAGGCGACGCCGCCGGCGATGAGCACCCAGCCGAGCGCGCGCGGCATCCATCCGGACCGGAGCACGCACCAGCCCATCGGGATCAGCCACAGGCCGAAGAACAACGCCCCGACGCCCCACAGGTTCGCGCTGATCAGGTAGAGCAGCTGGACGGTGGCGGCCGCGTCGCCCGCCGGCGTCTGCGCGACCTGGAGCGCGGTGCCGAGCATCGCCGCGCTGGCGAGAATCGCGACCGCGTTGACGAGGCCGAAGGCGGCGATGCCGGCGGCGGCGAACGAGTCCGCGGTGCGGAACAGCCGGTAGAACCACACGGCGGCGAGCGCCTGCGTGAGGACGACGAGCAGTTCGAACGCGACATCGGCACGGGCGAGCGTCTTGTGCTCGACGAGGTTGGCGAGCGTCGCGGCGGGGTCGTTCGCCACGAAGAGCTGTGACCGGATGAGCAGGAAACCGAGGGCGCCGGCGAAGGCCAGGCCGAGGTAGAGCAGGCCTGTCGTGCGGGCGGTGCGGACAAGCGCGTGCATCTTGGCTCCTTCGAGGGCCGAACCTTACGACGTAAGGCACCTTACGTCGTAAGGTAACTTACGATGTAAGGTGGGGGCAAGAGTGAGGAGACAGGTGACAGCCAAGGCATCACGGACGCCGCTCAGCCGCGAGCGAGTGCTGGCGGCGGCCGTCGCCCTGGTGGACTCCGAAGGAATCCAGGCGCTGACGATGCGCCGCCTCGCGGCCGACCTCGGGGTCGAGGCGATGTCGCTCTACTACCACCTGCCCGCCAAGGAAGCCCTGCTCGACGGCGTCGTCGAGACGGTGCTCGCGGAGATCGACGCCGCGACCGCCGGCTCCCCGGCGAACGGCGACGACTGGCGTGCGCGAATTCGGCGGCAGTTCCTCGCGGCGCGCCAGGTCATGCTGCGCCATCCGTGGATGCCGGGGCTGCTGAGCACGCGCCGGACGATTCCGCCGCGCGTGTTCGCGTACTACGACGGCATTCTGGGCGTCATGATCGACGCCGGGTTCTCGTACCGGCTCGCGCACCGCGCGCTGCACGCGTTCGGCAGCATGCCGCTCGGGTTCGTGCAGGAGATCTTCAGCCCCGGAGCGGCCGACGGCGGGGCGGAGGACGGCGCCTCAGAGGCGGAGCTTGCCGCGCTCGCGCAGCAGATGCCGCATCTCGCGGCCATGATGGCGGCCGAGATGCACGACAGCGCCGATCCCACGCTGGGGTGGTGCGACGGCCAGGTCGAGTTCGAGTTCACCCTCGACCTGCTCCTCGACGGGCTCGAACGCCTCCGCGCCTGAAGCGTTCAGGGCACTGCCGGTCCGTCCCGGAGCACGCCTCGCACCTGGTCCAGCGAGACCGTGTCCGGGTCGAACTCCGCCAGCCTCCGCGTTCGGGTCCTTCTCGCTCACCGCCGCGTTGTACGGGTCGGTCGCCGTGGACACCGCGACGATGTTCGTCTGGGGCTGCACGGCGGGGCGGCACATGAAGGCGAGCGTGCTCATGTCGGTCCTCAGCGGACTCGTCAACCTGCTGATCGGTGGTGTCGTCATCGTGGTCAAGGTGGTCGGCGGTCACTGAGGGTGCGTCACCCGTGTGCGTGCGGGCGAGAGGGTGTCCTCTCGCCCGCTGTCCACTGTGGTCAGTTGGCGATCAGGCGCCAGCGGTTGTCCGCGCTGCCGTTGTCGGAGTCCTGCACGACCTGCGCGCCCGCGGCGGTGGAGCCGTTGAGGATGCCGAGCAGCTTGCCGCTGTTGGCGTTGCGGATCTTGTAGGTGCCGTCGCCGTTGGCGATCAGGGTCCACCTGTGGTCGGCGGTGCCGTTGTCGGACCATTGCAGCACGCGGGCGTTGTCGGCGGTGGACATGTTCTCCACGCCGAGCACCTTGCCGCTGTTGGCGTTGCGGAACCTCACGTCGGAGCCGTCGGTGATCAGCTGCCAGTTGTGGTCGGCTGTGCCGCTGTCGTGCCACTGCACGGCGAGGCCGCCGTCCGCGGTGGACATGTTCTGGATGCCCAGCACCAGGCCGGTGCCGGCGTTGACGAGCCGGTGGGTCGTGCCGCCGCTGGTGGTGCTCCAGTAGACGGTGTAGTTGAAGCCGTGCGCGTCGTGGAAGGGGCCGAGGTTCACCTGCGTGCCGTTCGCCTTCGCGGTGAACGCGAGTGACGAGGTGCTGGTGCGGGTGACGGAGTTGACGTCCAGCGAGGGCAACGCCGGCAGGGTGGTGTTGCCGTAGTTGCCCGCCAGCACGGCCGGGCCGTAGGTCAGCGCCACGACGTTGGCGTTGTCGTTGGAGGGCTGGACGATCACGCGCATCGGGAGGCGCAGGGTCACCACGTCGCCGGACGTCCACGACCGCGTCAGGGAGGCGTAGGTGCCGGGGGTGGTGGTCACGTTCTGCGCGACGCCGTTGACGCTGATGACCGCGCCCGAGGTCCAGGCGGGGATGCGGAACCGCATCGTCCAGCTTCCGCCCGCGTTGCCGGTGACGGTCAGCGTCGTGGTGTCGCTCGCCGGGTAGGTCGTGGTCTGGGTGACCGTGATGTTGCGGGACGACCACGTCAGCACCGAGGGCGCGTACAGGTTCACGGTGAGCGTGGTGCCGTTGAAGAAGTAGATGGAGTCGGCGAGCTTCGTGTTGGTTTCCAGGCCGGTGCCCTGGCAGCACCAGAACGTGCCGTAGTCCGTGCTCCAGTTGCCGCCGCCCCACGCCGGGCCGGTGTTGCCGCGGCGGTGGCCGGGGTTGAGGCCGGTGAAGTAGCAGATGTGGCCGTGCGGGTCGGCCGGGTTCTGCTGGCCGATCAGGTGGTTGATCAGGGCGCGCTCGTAGTAGTCGAAGTAGGCCGCCCTGCCGGGGTCGGTCAGCCACAGCTCGCGGGTCAGCCTGAGCATGTTGTAGGTGTTGCAGGCTTCGCACGCGTCGGTGTTGAGGTAGGCCGCGATGGCGTTGGGCGCGCGGAAGTGCTCGGCCTGGCTGTTGCCGCCGATGACGTAGGTGTGGGCGCCGACGGTGATGTTCCAGGCGTTGAGGGCGATGTCGCGGTAGTGGGTGGTGCCGGTCGCCTTGTACTCGCGGGCGGCGCCGATCCACTTCGGCACCTGGGTGTTGGCGTGCAGGCCGTTCAGCCGGTCCTGGTTGGCGGCGAGCGGGTCGAACACCGCGGCGTGGTCGAACCGCTGGGCCGCCGTCAGCCAGCGGGAGTCGCCCGTCTGCTGGTACAGGTCGGCGAGCACCGCGTTCATGCCGCCGAACTCCGTGCCCAGAACCCTCTGCATCACGCTGTAGGACAGGCGGGCCGTGCGCCGGTCCACCCATCCGGCGAGGCGCAGCAACACGTCCCGCGCCTGGTTGTTGCCCAGGTAGCGCCACGCGTCCAGCAGCCCGGCGAGGGTCTTGTGCAGGGAGTAGTACGACACGGACTTGGGTGAACCGGCTTCCATCGCGTCGAAGTCCGACTCCGGAAAGCCCGACAGGTAACCGGTGTTGAACCCGGCCGCCGCGTTGTTCGCCTGGCACTTGGCCAGCTCGGCCACCATGCGGTTCGCCTTGTCACGGCACGTCGTGTCGCCCAGGACCGCCCACGCCTGCGCCCAGGCCGTGAGGAAGTGCCCCTGGCTGTGCGTGCGGAACGGGAAGTCCGGCGCCTCCCAGCCGCCCAGCGGTGCGGCGCCGTTGGTGGACAGGCGATGGTTGGCGCGGAAGTTGTAGAGCAGCCGATCGACGTCGACGAACCGCAGGTAGGACAGCGTTCTGTTCTGGTTGTCCAGCCACCGGCCCTGCGTCAGCCGGACCTCGGACAGGTCGAACGCGTAGGCCGACACCCCCGCGTCGCCGCGTGCGGGGGGCACCGTGGCCGCCTGCGCCGAACCTGCCGCCAGCGACGGCGCGACGGCCGCCACACCCGCGGCTTGGAAGAGCCTGCGTCGACTCAACGATGAGGACATGAGGATGCTCCAGTTGCTCGGCGAAACGGTGCGGTTCAGTGAGGTGTTGCGCATCCGGAGGAGGTGGGGGCGTGACTTCGCCCTCGGCGCCGGGAATCTGGGCAGAGCCGGGATGACCGCATCGAGACCCCTGACGTCGTCGTTGACGGACGGTCCGGGGGATGGCCCGGGCAGTCCGGGGCGGGTTCCGCGTGGTGGCGGCCCTGCGACGGAATGTAGTCACGTCTCCGCAAGGCGGTCAACGCCCTATGTTAGCGCTAACGGCACTGTGAAAAGTTGAGCGGAAGTCGGATTGCTGTTCGGAGTGGGTTTTGCGCGGGTGGCGGTGCCGCATGAGAACAATACTTGTTAACGCTAACATAACCACTCGCGTGCGCCGATCCGACCGTGGCACCAGTCACGAGCGTGCCCTGGCAGCTCCGCGGTTCGGGAGTCTTGACTCCAGTGGATCGGCGAGAAGCGCGGGGGGCACTGATGAGAACGAAGATCGTTGCGCTGCAGTCGAAGCAGCCGTTCACCGTCGCGCCGGCCGTGGCGTTTCCTTCCGGGGAGTTCGACGTCGTCGTGCTGACCGACGGCCCGGCGGACGCGGTGCTGCGTGAGGACGTCACCGGTCCCGCGCCCGAGATCACCGTGCTGGACAGGGGGAAGTGGCTGGAGCACCTCCTCGGGTTCGAGGGGCCGGTCGAGGTCGTGACGAACGACGAGTACTGCCTGGCGGAGTGCGCGCGGCTGCGGGCGGAACTGGGCCTCGCGGCCCGGCATCCCGAACAGCCGGCCGCGTATCGGGACAAGGTCTTGATGAAACGACTGCTCGCGGCCGGTGGCGTGCGGGTGCCGCGGTTTCACGCATTCGAACCCGTTGTCACCACGCAGGCGGCCGAGGTGCTGGTCGAGGAGATCGGGCTGCCCGCGGTCGCGAAACCGCGGCAGGAGGCCAACTCGCGCGGCATCACGATCCTGCGCACCCCGCAGGACGTGCACGACTGGCTGGCCGCGCACGACGGTGAGACCGGGTGGCAGGCCGACGAGTTCGTCGACGGCACCCTGCACCACGTCAACGCGGTCGTGCGGGACGGTGAGATCACCCCGGTGCTGGTGGGCCGGTACCTGGGGCCGCTGCTAGGACTCGACGCCGGGCGCATCCTCGGCGGTGTCACCGAACAGGAGTCGCCGTTCACCGCTGCCGCGCACGAGCTGAACGAGCGTGTCGTGCGCGCGTTGGGCAGCCGGGGGAGTTTCGTCGTGCACACCGAGTTCGCCGTGAACCCGGACGGTGAGCTGGTGGTGCTGGAGGTCGCCGGCCGGGCACCGGGCGCGCTGGTGCCGGAGCTGGCACGGCTGCACGCCGGGGTGAACCTGGAGGTCGTGAGCCTCAGGATGCAGGCGGGATCGCCGGTGCCGGAGCCGGTTCAGCAGGACCTTCAAGCAGCTTGGCTGTGGCCGCCGGTCATGCCGGGCAAGAGGTTTCACGAACCGGGCCCTGATCTGAGCGGTCTTACAAGTGAGCACGAGGTCCACGTCCGCAAAGCCGGCCGGGAGGGAAACCAGGGCGAGAGCGGGGTGATCGGCGCGTCGGTGCTGCTGTGGCACCGGGATCCGGCACAACTCGCCGAGGACGTTGCACGCGCTTGTGAGCTGACCTGGTTCGCTCAGGACGGAGCACGATCACCCCTGAACGGCCTACTGCGTTCGCCTGTAAGGGGTAGCGCAGCCCGCTAACCTCGCAGTGTACGAGCAGTTCCGCGAGGAGGGGTGCGAAGATCGTGGACCACTGGAAGGGCCTGGTAGCCCGTGCTCTCGCGCTGGGCGCGGCGGTGGCTCTGTTGCTGGCTCTGTCCGAAGTGGACACCTCCGCCTCGCCCGGCTGCCCGTCCGTCGGAAAGGCCTGGGCAGCGCCCGGTCCGTTCGCGGTGGCCGAGACGCCGAGCGGGGCCGGGCACACGCTCTTCCACCCGGCCCGGCTCGGGGGCTGCCGCACGCATCCAGTCTTGTTGTGGGGCAACGGCAGCGGGTCCACGCCGGAGACGTACGCCGGGCTTCTGCGGCATCTCGCCTCCCACGGCTTCATCGTGGTCGCCGCCGACACGGGCGCCGCCGGGTCCGGCAGGGAGATGCTCGCCGGGCTGGACCACGTCACCGCCGAGCACCACCGGCCCGGCGGCGTCTTCCGCGGCAGGGTCGCTCTCGACCGGGTCGGCGGCACCGGCCACTCCCAGGGCGGTGCCGGCGCCATCGTCACGGGCGCCGATCCCAGGGTGGACACCGTCGTGCCGATCCAGCCAGGGCCGTTCGGCGACCACCGGCTGCTGCACGGGCCGGCGTTCTACCTGGCCGGTCAGCTGGACCTGGTCGTATCGCCACTGCTGCTGGTTCACCCGCGGTACCGGGAGACGAGCCACGTGCCGGCCGTCTACGGGGAGCTCGCGGGAGCCGGTCACACCGAGCCCACCGGGCACGGCGGCGGCTACCGGGGGCCCGTCACCGCGTGGTTCCGGTTCCACCTGCTCGGCGACGAACAGGCTCGCGGTGTGTTTTTCGGGCCGGACTGCACCTCTTGTGCCGCACCGGAATGGTCCCGGTTCGAACGCAACGCCAGGGCGCAGGCCGTGCCGGGCGTTCGGTGAGTCACCCGGATCGCGGTTTGGGTGCCCACGCGATGAGGTTCGCGAAGAACGCGCCGAGGATCACGAAGCCCAGCATGCCGCCGGCCACCCA
Source organism: Lentzea atacamensis (assembly GCF_003269295.1). Classification (GTDB taxonomy): domain Bacteria; phylum Actinomycetota; class Actinomycetes; order Mycobacteriales; family Pseudonocardiaceae; genus Lentzea; species Lentzea atacamensis. The sequence continues at coordinate 511,264 of NZ_QLTT01000004.1, forward strand.
GTGCGCCTGGTCGTTGTCGGCCAGGGCGGCCTCGACGACCCGGCCGTTCTCCAGGTCGTAGCGGACGGTCACGCGGTCACCGGGGTGCCTGGCCGGTCCGTTCTCCGACAGGACCGTCACCTGCTTGGTGCCGTCCGGGAGCGGATACTCGACCTTGACCGAGATGCTCTTCCCCGAGCGCAGCCGTTCCTGCACGGTGCCCTCGGTGCTGGCCCAGGACCTCTGCTCGGTCGACGAGCGGATCACGAGCACCAGCCCGGCGATCGCGCCCGCCAGCACGATCGCGGCCACGACCCGGCCTGTCTGCGACTTCAGCGACTTCGCCACCACGCCTCCCTCGCCCACGACATCGCTGCACAGGTGCCGAACGTGACATGTGCCGATCGGCACCCTTCGGGGCATTACTTCTGACGTCCGAAGTGGCCGGTGGTGACTTCGGGGCACGGTGGCCGCGTTCATAGCGTCGGTGGCGTGACGGACAACAAGGTCTTCTTGCCGAGGTTCGGTGCGGTGTGCGGGGGTGTGCTCGCCCTGTCGATCGGGGTGCCGGGGGCCGTCGAGGCGTTCACCGGGGAGACGGCGGCGACCAGTCTGGTGATCGGGCTGGGGACGGCGTTCGGGGCGCCGGCGGTGGTGGCGTTGCACGGGCATCAGGCGCACGCGTCGGGGAGGTTCGGGGCGTTCGCGTTCGCGGCGAACATGCTCGGGCTGGGGCTGTTCACCGGGGTGGCGTTCGCGTTGAACCTGGTGCTCTTCTTCCAGGAGCCGGGACAGGTGGCGGCGGTGACGCAGGCGGTGCTGAAGGGGGCGTCGCTGGCGTTCGTGCTCGGCACCGTGCTGTTCGGGGTGTCGATGGTGCGGGCGAAGGTGTTTCCCGCGGTGCCGGCCTGGGGCTACGGGATCAGCTTCACGGTGCTGGGCGTGTTCGCGGCGCTGCCGGACACGCCTTGGTCCGCGCTGGCGCATGTCGTCTGCGCGGTGGTGCTGGTGTGGCTCGCAAAGTCCGTATGGCCAACGGCACTAGCCTGAGCGGCATGCACACGTCGCGACCGGCGCCCTGGGTCTCGCCCGTGCTGTGTGCCGCGGTGCTGGCCGCGGGGGTGTACGCCGCGGTCCTCGGGCTGGGCACCACCAGACTGCCGCTGCTCGTCGGCGGGCTCATGGTGCTCGTGGCAGTCGACGTGGCCGAGTTCCGCCGTTACCCGGTCCGCACGCCGAAGCCCGTGGCGGCGGCGTTGCTGGGGCTGCGGGCCGCGCTGTACGTCGGACTGGCCCATGTGGACGGTTCGGGGATGGCACGGGTGCTGCTGGTGCTCGTGCCGTTCACGGCGTACTTCGCGTTCGGGCAGACCGTCGCGATCGGGCTGGCCGCGGTGTGCCTGGCGGTGGCGGTGGCGAGCACGCCGGACTGGTACGCCCACGTGGAGCGGGTGTCGGACCTGGTGATGCTCACCGTCGGGCTGGTGCTCGCCATCGCGATGGCCGCGGTGGCGGTGCGCGAGCGGGACGGGCGCATCCGGTTGCAGGAGTCGCACCGCACAGTGGCCGAGCTGTCGGCGGCGGCGGAGCGGGCGAGGGTGGCCAGGGATCTGCACGACGACCTCGGCCACCACCTGACCGCGATCGTGGTGCTGCTGGAGAAGGCGGCCGCGTTCCACGACCGCGAACCCGGCACCGCGAAGGACGCTGTCCTCGACGCCGAGCGGTCGGCGCGGCGGGCGCTGGGCGAGGTGCGCGAGTCGGTGCGGTCGCTGCGGTCGTTCCACCTGCTCGCCGCTCTCGACGAACTCGTTGCGGGCCAAGGAGACGTCACCCTCACGGTCAGCGGCTCACCCGACGGCCACGACACCAGCGCCTTGCACGCGCTGTACCGGGCCGCGCAGGAGGGCATCACCAACTCGCGGAGGCACGCCGCCGCCACGCGCATCGCGGTCGCCGTCGACCTCGGCGCCGAGCGGGCCCGGCTGACCGTGGCCGACGACGGGCGCGGCATGGGCGCGGCGGTGGAGGGGTTCGGGTTGCTCGGGATGCGGGAGCGGGTCGCGCTGGCAGGTGGGCGGGTCGACCTCGCCAGCACGTCGTCCGGCACGAGGCTGACCGTCACGATTCCCGCGGCGAGGACCGCGTGACCCGCGTGCTGGTCGTCGACGACCAGCGGCTGATCCGCGAGGGCATCGCGTCACTTCTGGGCCTGCAGCCGGGCATCGAGGTCGTCGGCACCGCCGCCGACGGGCACGAGGCCGTGGAGCAGGCGGTGACGCTGGCCCCGGACGTCGTGCTGATGGACGTGCGGATGCCGGGGATCGACGGCGTCGAGGCGGTGGCACTGCTGCGAAAGCGCGCTCCCGGCTGCCGGGTCGTCATGCTGACCACGTTCGACGACGAGGACTACGTGGTGCGCTCGTTGCGTGCGGGCGCGACCGGCTACCTGCTCAAGGACCTGCCGTCGCAGGAGCTGGCGGCGGCGGTCAAGCTCGCCGCGGCGGGCGTGGCCCAGTTCGACCCGGCCGCCGCGGCACGGCTGGCGGCGGTGCTCGACCGGTCCGGCGGGCAGCGCGAACCGCTCACCGTGCGGGAGGTCGAGGTGCTGCGGCTGGTCGCGGCCGGAGCCACGAACCGGGAGATCGCCGAGCGCCTGTACCTGTCGGAGGGCACGGTGAAGAACCACATCTCCCGCATCCTCGGCAGGCTGGGGCTGCGCGACCGGACTCAGGCCGCGCTCTACGCCCAGTCGCACGGCCTGGTGTGAGTCACAGCTGGTAGGTGAGACGTAAATGATCCAGTCAGACCGCTCGCCGCCTTCTGAAGCATGGGCGCAATGGTGGTTCTCCACGTCAGGCCGCAGCTCGAAGTGTCGATCGCACCCGTCGTGCCGTCCTTTTACCGACTCTTAACATCGGCCGGGTCCAGGGGTTTCTGCCTGCAACGACGGAGGCGAGCACATGCGATTGAGGAACGCGTTCCTGGTTCTGGCCGCGGCAACCGGCCTGGCCGCGGCCTCCCTGTCGATGTCGACCGCTGCGGTTCCGGCACCGCAGCCCGGCGGTCTTGGCAGGTACGACATCACCGGTACCTACGTGAGCGGGCTGTCGTCCGGTGGGTACCTGGCCAACCAGCTCCACGTCGCGTACTCCGGCCTGTTCCAGGGCGCGGGCATCTTCTCCGCCGGTGCCTACGACTGCGCTCAGAACAACTTGAACACCGCTCTGTACGCGTGCATGGACACGTACCAGGTGCGCAAGACGCCGGCCGAACTGGAGCAGCTCACCAGGAACCGGGCTGCGGCGGGCAGCGTCGACTCGCCGCAGAACCTGGCTGGTGACCCGGTCTGGCTCTTTCACGGCGGTGCGGACCAGACGGTCGACCGGGTGGTGAACGACGATCTCGCCACCTACTACCGCGACTTCGGTGCGCGGGTCGCTTACAACAACACGACCGCGGCCGGGCATGCCTGGGTCAGTCCGATCGGGTCGAACAGTTGCGGGTCCACGTCTTCGCCGTACGTCAACAAGTGCGGGACCTCGGATCCGGTCGGGGAGATGCTCGGGCACCTGTTCGGGCAGGTGAACCCGGCGGCTTCGGCGTTGTCCGGCAAGCTCGTCCAGTTCGACCAGAGCGGGTACGTGCCCGGCGGCAACGCGGCGGCGGTCAGCATGGGGCGTGAGGGTTTCGCCTACGTGCCGCGGGCGTGCGAGACCGGGCCCTGCAAGCTGATGGTGACGTTGCACGGTTGCTACCAGTACTACGGCCTGGTGGGCAATGCGTTGATGGACAAGGGATATCTCAACGAGTACGCCGACACCAACAACATGATCGTGCTCTACCCGCAGGTGACCACGATGGCCGGAAACCCGCGCGGCTGCTGGGACTGGTGGGGGTACCAGTCCGCCCAGTACGCGCTCAAGACCGGGCCGCAGATGACCGCCGTGGTGAACATGGTGAAGGCGATGAGCGGTGGGCAGCCGCCCACGACCACGACGACGCAGCCGGTTCCTGAGTGCGTGACCGCGAGCAACTACGCACACACCACGGCCGGTCGTGCCTACGCCGTCGCGGGGCAGACCTACGCGACGGGCTCCGGCCAGGCCCTCGGTTTGTGGAACACGTTCACGAGCAGCAGCGTCCGTCAGACCTCGCCGAACTACTGGGTGAAGTGCTGACCAGGCGTGACTGAATGTTTCATTGAAGTTTCGCAGAGTTACCTGTAGGCTTGATGTTCTGGGAGCGCTCCCATTCCGCCGCTGCTGCTGTTCGATCATCGGAGAATGGAGGCTCATTCATGCGTGTCCGCACCACCTCCAGGTCCGCTACCAGACGGCGTGGCGTCATCGCGCTGGTCATCGGCATGCTGGCGAGCACTTTCCTGTGGGCGCAGCCGGCTTCGGCGCACGGCACCATCGTCAGCCCGGCCACCCGTGCCTACCAATGCTGGAAGACGTGGGGCAGTCAGCACACGAACCCTGCCATGCGTGAGCAGGACCCCATGTGCTACCAGGCTTTCCAGGCCAACGCCGACACCATGTGGAACTGGATGAGCGCGCTTCGGGACGGACTCCGCGGGAACTTCCAGGGGTCCACGCCGAACGGGCAGCTCTGCAGCAACGCCCTGGCGCGCAACAACTCGCTGAACACCCCGGGCCGGTGGAAGACCACCAGCGTGGGGGCCAGCTTCACGATGCACCTGTACGACCAGGCGAGTCACGGTGCTGACTACTTCCGCGTCTACGTGAGCAAGAACGGGTACGACCCCACCACGCAGAGTCTCGGCTGGGGCAACCTCGATCTCGTCACGACGACCGGAAGGTTCGCCCCTGCCAAGGACATCAGGTTCAACGTCCAGACCAACGGCTCGTACCGGGGCCACCACATCGTGTTCACGATCTGGCAGGCCTCGCACCTCGACCAGACCTACATGTGGTGCAGCGACGTGAACTTCGGCTAGCAGATCAACTGAGTCCGGAAGGCCGGCTCGGCGCCAGCGGTACTGGCGTCGGGCCGGCCTTTCCCAGGTCAGCTGGTGATGCCGAAGAACTGGAGTGCGACGGCGGCCATGCCCGCGGACGGCAGGTTGTGCCCTGCGCCCTGGATGCTGTAGGCCTCGACCTTGTCGGAGTAGCGGCGCCGGTTCCAGTTGGGACGCGGGGTGTCGCTGGACGTCGGTGCCTGGCTCAGGCCGAACACGTTGGTCCACTGCTCGATGGATTCCTCCAGCAGGGAGTACGGCACCAGGAAGTCGGCGGTGCCGTGCCACAGCTGGATCCGCGGGCGTGGGCCGGTGTAGCCGGGGTAGGCCTGCCGGACGGCGTCGCCCCACTGCTGCGGCGTGCGGTTCATGCTCCCGCCAGTGCACTTGCTGCGGCCGGGCGGGAAGTCGGCGGCGTTGGCGAAGCAGTTGAAGGGCACGCCCATGAACGCCGCACCCGCCTTGAACACGTCCGGGTAGAGGGCGAGCATCTCGTTGGTCATCATGCCGCCGGACGACGAGCCGGTGGCGAAGACGCGGTTCGGGTCACCGCTGTAGCGCTGCTGGACGTAGGTCACCATCGACACGATCGAAACCGGGTCACTGCCGCCGCCGCGCCGCTTCGCCGCGTCGGACCACGTGTCGAAGCACTTGCCGAACCCGGCTTCCTGTTGTGCGCTCGGGTAGATGACGATGAACCCGTGCCTGTTGGCGAGCGAGGCGAACTCGCTGCCGGCGTAGAAGGCGGGGCCGGAGCCGCCGCAGCCGTGCATGGCGACCACGATCGCGGGCTTGGCGGGGCGGGTGTCCGGTACGTAGACGTGCATGCGCATCCGGCCGGGGTTGTCGCCGAAGCTGGTCACCTCCACCAGCGACGCGGCGGACGCCTGTGGTGCGAGTACGACGCCGATCATGGTGATCAGGGCGCTGACGAGTGTCATGAGGGTTTTGCGCGCGGTCATCATCGACCTCCGGTTCAGGGATTCCGGACCACCGAAGGTATTCAGATTTGTGACGGCCGTCAATCTTTTGACGAATGACGTGGCGAGTCATTCGACGAATAATGGTCCGATGTCAGCAGCTTTGACTCCTCCGGACGGTGGCGTGGCCGGCTCCGCCGTGCGCCCCGAAACCGCCGCACTCGCGCTGTTCGGCGACCACGTGCTCGATCGCGGTGTGGCCGTGTCGACGGTGGGCGTCGTCGCCGCCCTCGGGCGGCTCGGCATCGGTGAGCACGCCGCGAGGACGGCGCTGAGCCGAATGGGCCGCCGCGGCCTGCTCCGCACGCTCCGCCGTGGCCGCCAGGCTTTTCTCGGGCTGACCGAGCACGGCACCGAGGTGCTGCACGACGGGCAGCGCAAGCTCGAGGGGGAAATCGTCGACCAGCACTGGGACGGCCGCTGGACGCTGCTGTCGTTCTCCGTCCCGGAAAGCAGGCGCGCGGATCGGCACGCCCTGCGCACCCGGCTCGGCTGGTTCGGCTTCGGGCCGTTGCGCAGCGGCCTGTGGGTCTCGACGTCGGCCGCGGACGTCTCGGCGACGCTGGCCGAGCTCGACCTGCTCGACCGCGCCGAGGTGTTCCGCGCTGAGGCGTTCATGTGGGCCGATCCCGCGCGGATCGCCGCGGAGGCCTGGGATCTGCCGGCGATCGCCGCGGGTTACGAGGACTTCCTGGTGCGGTGGGCGGACGGGGCGTTCGGGCATCTCGACGAACTGTCGCGGCGGATCCTGCTGGGTGCCGAGTGGTTGCTGCTGATCCGGCGTGATCCGGTGCTGCCGTCCGTGTTGCTGCCGGAGGGATGGCCGGGGACCCGTGCCGCGGAACGGTTCCGCACGCTGCGGCACGGGTGGGAGCGTCAGGCCGGTGAGCTCGCCGCCGGCGTGCTCGAATCCATTGCGGACGAGTGAGGAGTCAGTTGCCGGCGAAGGTGGCTGCGGCTCGCGCCCGCAGCTCGACGCGGCGGACCTTGCCGGTGGCGTTGCGCGGCAAGGCATCCACGAAGACGAGGTGCTTGGGCACCTTGTAGCGGGCCAGGTTGGCTTCGAGGTGTTTGCGCAACGTGTCCTCGTCGAGATCCGTGCGAACCACGACGTAGGCGACGCCGACCTCGCCCCAGCGTTCGTCGGGCACGCCGACCACCGCGCACGACTCGACCTCGTCGAGCTGCACGACGACGGCCTCGACCTCGGCGGGATAGACGTTCTCGCCGCCGGAGATGATCATGTCCTTCACCCGGTCCACGACGTAGGTCCAGCCGTCGTCGTCGACCCGGACCACGTCGCCGGTGCGGAACCACTCGTCGTCGACGAAGCTGTCCCTGGACTCCTGCGGCCGGTTCCAGTAGCCGGCGAACACGTTGGGGCCGCGGACGAGCAGCTCGGCTGGCTGCGTGCCGAGCGGTGCGACGCGCTCGTCCAGGCCGAGTGCGGCGACGTCGGTGAAGAAGTGCGGGACACCGGCCGAGACGGGGTGGGCCGGGGTGCCCTCGTGGGTGCCCATCGACACGCCGGGGGAGGCCTCGGTCATGCCGTAGCCCTGCAGCAGCCGGACGCCGCGGTCGAGCCACGCCCGCGCGACGCGCTCCTGCACCGGTGAGCCGCCGTAGAGCACGCAGGTGAGCGAGCTGAGGTCGGTGGTGTCCCAGGCCGAGGCCTGGCACATCATCTGCAACATCGTTGGTACGGCGGAAAAACCGGTGATCCGTGCTTCGGAGATGCGCGCGAGGATCACGCCCGGGTCGAACCTGGCGACTGGTTCGACGCTGCCGCCCTTGAAGAGCGTCGGCAGGGTGATCTGGCCGAGGCCGACGCAGTGGAACAGCGGTGCGATGCACAGCGCGCGATCGGTGCTGAGGACGTCGAAGTGAGCGAGCTGGTTGACCGTGTTCCAGGTCAGGTTGCCGTGCGTCAGCACGGCCGCCTTCGGTTTGCCGGTCGTGCCGGAGGTGTAGAGCAGCAGGCACGGGTCGTCGAGCGTCACCTCCGCCGAGGGCGGCTCACCGGCTGTCTCCGCGTCGAGGTCGGCGGTTCGCAGCACGCGCGGCAGCGGTCCGGACGACGCGACGAGCTCGTCGGCGTCCGCGCTGTGCACGAGCAGGGAGGCGCCGCAGTCGGCGAGCATGTAACCGATCTCCGCGCCGGACAGCCGGTAGTTCAGCGGCACGAAGATCGCCCCGCACAGCGCGGTCGCGAACAGCGTCTCGAACACGCTGACGTCGTTGACCCCGAGGTAGGCGACCCGGTCGCCGCGCCGCACACCGAGTCCGGTCAGCACGGCCGCCAGCCGGTCGACGCGGTGCGCGAGCTCGGCGTAGGTCAGCGTCCGGTTCGCCTGCACGAGCGCGGTGCGGTGCGGGGAGATGCGCGCACGCCGGGCCGGCCAGCTGCCGACGCCGGGGTTGGCCGGTCCGATCATCGCCGCCTCACCCCAGCCGCAGCACTGGCTTGATCGTCGTGCCCGTCAGCACGTCGTCGACAGCCTGCCCGATCTCGTCGAACGCGTAGTGGGTGATGAGCCGGTCGATCGGCAGGCGGCCGGTGGTGACGTGCTCGACGAGCGCGGGGATCAGCGACTGCGTCTCGGCGTCGCCCATGGTGAGCCCGGTGACGCGGCGGCCGGGCAGCATGAAGTTCACGTCGAACGGCACCTGCGTGCCGAACGCGGGCGCGCCGACGATCACCGCGGTGCCCCGGCTCGCGAGCGAGGAGATCGCCGTGCCGAGCACGCCGGCGTTGCCCGTGGTCTCCACGACGCCGTCGACGCCGCGGCCGGACGTGAGCTTCGCGACCGCCTCGCCCAGGTCCTGGTGGGTGGTGTCGACGGTGTCGGTGGCGCCGAGCTCGGCCGCCAGCTCCAGCCGCCGCGGCACGCGGTCCGCCGCGATGATCCGGGTCGCGGGCGTGAGCCGTGCCGCCATGACCGCCGAGAGGCCGACCGCCCCCGCTCCGGTGACGAGCAGCGTGGCGCCGGGCCGCGGCGCCAGCACGTTCCAGACCGCGCCGGCACCGGTCATGACCCCGCACCCGAGTGGCGCGAGCAGGTCGAGCGGCGCGTCGGCGGCGACCTTGACCAGGCTGCGCTCGTCGACGACGGCGTGGTGGGCGAAGCTCGACTGCCCGAAGAAGTGACCGCCGAGCGGGACGCCGCCGCGGGAGATCGGCGACGTCCCGTCGGCCCGTTCGCCGCCGATGAGGTTCGACGGCAGCCAGGTGTCGCAGTAGGCGGGATGCCCTGCGCGGCAGTTCTGGCAACGGCCGCAGGAGGTGTAGCTCAGCAGGACGTGGTCACCCGCGGCGACCCTGGTGACCGCGGAGCCGACCTCCTCGACGACACCAGCGCCCTCGTGGCCGAGCACGCCGGGCAGCGGGAACGGCAGGTGGCCGCCCGCCACGCCGAGGTCGGTGTGGCAGATGCCGGTGGCGACGACGCGGACGCGCACCTCGTCGGGGCGCAGGTCGTCCAGCGTCACCTCGGCGAGCGTGAACCCGGAACCGGCGGCCTCGACCACGGCCGCTGTCGTTGTTGTGGGCATGGGTTTCTCCTGCGGGGTCAGGCGAGCGAGATGACGACGGACTTGGTCCTGGTGTAGGAGGCGAGCGCTTCCGGGCCGTACTCCCGGCCGTACCCGGAGTCCTTGACGCCGCCGAACGGGATCGCGGGGTCGAGCATCGCCCAGTCGTTGACCCAGACGATGCCCGCCTGCAGCCGGGCGGCCACGCGGTGCGCGCGGGCGAGGTTCTCGGTCTGCAAACCAGCTGCGAGGCCGTAGGAGGTGCCGTTGGCCATGGCGATCGCCTCGTCCTCGGTGTCGAACCGCTGCACGGTCAGCACCGGGCCGAAGATCTCCTCCTGCACGACGGGGGAGGTGTCCGGCAGGTCCGCGATCACCGTCGGCTCGAAGAAGAAGCCGGGCCGGTCCGCCCGCTGCCCGCCCGTGACGATCCGGCCGCCGGCCTCCTTCGCCTGCGCCACATAGCGTTCCACTTTGGACAGATGGCGTTCGCCGGCCATCGGGCCGATCACGGTGGCCGGGTCGAACGGGTCGCCGAGCGGGACGTGCGGCACGGCGCCGGCGAGCGCGCCGACGACGGCGTCGTACAACGGTGACGCGACCAGCAACCTGGGGCCGCCCATGCAGAACTGGCCCGTGTTGAACACGAAGCCCTTGATGGCCGCGCCGATCGCCTTGTCCAGGTCGGCGTCTTCGAAGATGATGTGCGCCGCGTTGCCGCCCAGCTCCATCGTCATCGGCTTGAGCTGTGCGCCCGCCACGCTCGCCGCGTGCCTGCCGACGGCCGTCGACCCGGTGAAGGCCACCTTGTCGATGCCGGGATGGCGCAGCAGGTGCTCGCCGATCTCGGCGCCGTAGCCGGTCACCACGTTGACCACGCCCGCCGGCACGCCGGCCTCGGCGAGGATCTCGGCCATCAGCAACGCGCTGAGCGGGGTGTCCTCGGCCGGCTTGTGCACGACGGTGCAGCCGGCCGCGAGGGCGGGGGCGATCTTCGAGCTCGACAGGATCAGCGGGAAGTTGAACGGCGTGATCGCCGCGACCACGCCGACCGGCTCGCGGCGGGTGTAGGCGTGCGCGGGAATGGGGATCTGCCGCGTCGCGCCGTCGATGCTCTGCGCCAGCGCCGCGTAGTACTCGTACTGCTCGGCGGTCGTCTCCACGTCGACGGGGCGGCACAGCGCGACCGGCTTGCCGACGTCGAGGCTCTCCACCGCCACCAGCTCGTCCGCCCTGGCCCGGATGACGTCGGCGACGCGGTGCAGGATCCGGGCGCGGTGTCTGCCGGGTGTAGCCGCCCAGCCGTCGAACGCCGCGCGGGCCGCGTCCACCGCGTCGTTCACGTCCGCCGTCCCCGCCCTGGCGACGGACGTCACGACGGAACCCGTGGAGGGGTCGGCGACGTTGATCCGGCCGCCTTCCGCTGCCTCCTGCCACTGCCCCCCGATGAACAACCTGCCAGGCTTGACGTCGGGGCGGAGCAGCGTTGCGGCCGGCCGGTCGTCCAGTGTGGTCATGGTGGGTTTGCCTTCCTGTGACAGGCTTCGAGGGGAGAGGGGAGTGCAGATGGGGAAGGTGAGGCGCTTGCGACCGTCGCTGATGTACGAGGTGAAGCAGGTGGAGCTCGCGGTGCGCGCCCTCATGGACGAGGTGCTGCGTCCCGCCGGCGTGACGACCCTGCAGTACACCGCGCTGACGGTGCTGGCCGGCCGTGACGGCCTCACGTCAGCGGAACTGGCGCGCCACTCGTTCGTGACCGCGCAGACGATGACCGACATGGTCGCCGCACTGGAGCGGCGTGAGCTGATCGTCCGCGAGCAGGACCCCGCGCACGGCAGGAGGTTGCTGATCAGCCTCACGGACAAGGGCAGGGCGTTCCTGGACGAGCACGCCGCCGAGGTCGCGGCGATCGAGGAACGGATGGTGAGCAGGCTCAACAAGGACGAGCGAACCGCGCTGCACGACCTGCTCAACAGGTGCCGCGCCGCTCTCTCCGGCTCCTAGTGGCCACGCATGGTTCTGCTCCTCGTCGAGCGCTGGTATCAGGATCACGAATATAAGGAATCCTGATATAGACAGCATGGGTCTGCTTTGTTGAACTGTCAAGTGTTTCTCGTGCGCGGCCGTGCCGTGCTCAGAGATCGAGCACCAGGCGCGGTGAGCGCGACCGGGACACGCAGATCATCATCGCGTCGCCGCACTCCTGTTCCTCCGCGGTGAGAACGGAGTCGCGGTGATCGGGCTCGCCGCCGAGCACGATCGTCTCGCAGGTGCCGCAGGTGCCCTCCTGGCAGGACGACAGCACGGACACGCCCGCCTGCTCGACGACCTCGAGCACTGACCGGTCGGCCGGCACCCGCAGCACGGTTCCGGTTTGTGCCAGCTCGATCTCGAACTCGTGCCGAGGCCCTTGTGCCGCATCGGGTTTCGGCGCGAACCGTTCGATGTGGAGGGTCCCGTCGGGCCACTCCGCGCAGTGCTCCTCCACGGCGGCCAGCAGGGGTTCCGGGCCGCAGCAGTACACCGCGGTGCCTTCCTCCGGCCGGCCGAGCAACGACTCCAGGTCCAGCAGGCCGTGCTCGTCCTGAGGGTGGATCTCGGCACAGCCGTGGCGTTCCAGCTCGTCGCGGAACGCCATGGACGACCGCGTCCTGCCGCCGTAGACCAGCCGCCAGTCGTGACCGGCCGCCTCCACCCGCGCGATCATCGGCAGGATCGGCGTGATGCCGATGCCGCCCGCGATGAACAGGTAGCGCTTCGCCTCGACGAGCTCGAAGTGGTTGCGCGGCCCGCCCACCTCGATCAGCTGGCCCGCGGCGAGAACGTCGTGCACGTGCCGCGAGCCACCGCGCCCGTCGAGCTCACGCAGGACGGCGACCTTCATGGCCGAGGTGTCGGACGGATCCCCGCACAACGAGTACTGGCGGACCAGGCCGTCGGCGAGCACCAGGTCCACGTGGGCGCCCGGTGCCCAGGCCGGCAGCGGGTCGCCGTCCGGATGTCGCAGCGTCAGCAGCACCACGCCGTCGGCGATCGGTTCCTTGTTCTCCAGCAACAGTTTCATGGCGTGTGTCCCACGGGGTGGTCGAGCAGCCATTCCCACAGCTCGACCGGATCCTCGAACTCTCGCTCCGCCTGGCAGTGGCACACCGCCCGGAGCCGGTCGGTGCCCAGCACCCAGTGGATGCGGAACACGCGGTTGCCGGTGAGCGCGTTCACGACTTCTCGACCAGGCGCTTGAGCATCCGCCGCGCGGCGAGCCCGCCGGTGTCGATGTTGATCGACAGTTCCTGGTAGCCCTCCGGTTCGTTGGCGATGACCTTCTCCAGCACGTTCAGCGCCACCACGTCCTGCATCACGACAGTGCGGTTGTTCTCCGCGAGGAACGCGGAGACCTCCTCGTCGCCGAGCGCGAAATCCCTTGCCACGGCCCAGAAGTCGTGGGTCGAGGTCTCGGTCTCCGGCGTGATCGCGTACACGACCTCGACGTGGAACGCGTCAGGGTCGCTTCCGTCCGGGTTGGGCACGGACCCCACCGGCGCGATGCGGCTGTGCAGCTTGTACAGGCACGGCGGCGTGTACTCGATGTCCTGCCAGCGCGCGATCCTGCCCTGCAGGCCGGTCGACTTCGAGTAGAACGGCGGGCACTCCGCGTCGTCCATGTGCCGCGAGACGTAGACGATGCCCGCGTCCTCGTCGACCTCCGTCGTGATCGGGGTGGAGGCGACCTCCGGCGTGCCGATGTAACCGCCGTGCAGGTACGTCTCGTGCGAGAGGTCCAGCAGGTTGTCGACGAGCAGCTCGTACCTGGCGTTCAACGGTTCCATGCCGTAGACCGTCGTGTAGTCCGATGCCACGAGCCACGGCGCGCGCGGGATCCGCGTCGGGTCGGCGTTCGCCGGGTCGCCGATGAAGACCCAGACGAACGAGTCCTGCTCGACGACGGGGTACGGCAGAAGCCTTGCGGTGCGCGGGATCCGGGTCTGCCCGGGGACGGCGACGCACTTGCCGCCGGCGTCGTAGGTGAAGCCGTGGTAGCCGCAGACCACCTGGTCGTCGACGAGCCGCGAAGGCGGCTGGGACAACGGGAAACGGCGGTGCACGCACCGGTCCGGCATGGCCGTCACGGCTCCGTCCCTGGTGCGCCAGAACAGGATCGGCTCGCCGCAGATGGTGCGGGTGAACAGGTCGTGCTCGATCTCGGACCCGTAGGCGGCGACGTACCACTGGTCGCGAGGGAAGCCGGTCATCGGCGCTCCTAATTCGTGGTGGGGAGCAACAGCGTGACCCAGACCACCGCTTCCGCCGTAGCGCGGTTTCCGGAAAATGGAAGCTCTTAGGCCGAGAGGGCGCGGGAGATCGCCTGGGCGCTGGTGCGCACGAGCCTCGCGAGCGCATGCGGTGTGGTGCTGCCGTGCCGCACGACCAGCGACACCGCGGCGACGACCTGGCCGCGCCGGTCGTGGATCGGCGCGCCGACCGACAGCGCGTCCATCGTGACCTGCCGGTCGCTGATCGAAAAGCCGTTCGACCGCACGGCGGCGAGCATCCGGCGCAGCTGTGCGGGATCGGTGACGGTCCGTTCGGTGTACCGGTCGATCGAGCCGCCCAGCACCTCCTCCTGCACCTCGACGGGAGCGTGCGCGAGCAGGACCAGGCCGACACCGGTGGCGGTGAGCGCGAACCGGCCGCCGACGCGGGTGAGCACCGGCACCGCGCCGGATCCGGCGATCCGCTCGACGAAGACGACCTCCGTGCCCTCCCTGACCGCGAGCTGCACGTTCTCCCGGGTGATCAGGGAGAGGTCCTCCAGGAACGGCAGCGCGGTCTCGCGCAGGCCCGGACCACGCGGCGCGAGCGAGCCGAGCTCCCACAACCGCAGGCCGATCCGGTACAGCCCATCGCCACCGCGTTCGACGGCACCCCACTCGCAGAGCTCGTGCATCAGCCGATGCGCGGTCGACAACGGCATGTCCGCCCGCCGGGCGAGCTCACTCAGCGTCAGCTCGCGGTGCTCCGCGTCGAACGCGCCGAGCAGCTGGAGCGCACGGCCGATCACCGGCCCGGTGGGACCGGTGGGCCGGCCTCGCCTGGGCGCGCTCACCTCGTCATCTTCCACCGTCTCGGAGGCCCGTGTGTGGTGGGTCGGTTTCGGCGGCACCGGCATCCTCCACTCCAACATCGACTCCGGCCGCGACCACAAGACCGGCGAGCTCACCGTCCGCAACGAGCACTGGCGCGCGCCGACCATGGTCGCGGAGAAGGCGCTGGCCGAGGAGAGCCGCGAGATCACCGAGGTCCACCGGACCAGCTGACCGGCGATCAGTAATCTCCACACCGGAGCTCCCCATGAGAGGGTTTGGGCAATGCCTGGCGTGTTCGTCAACTACCGCACCGGAGACGGTGAATGGGCTGCTGCCCTGGTGAAGCGGGAGTTGAGCGCGCGCTTCGGTGCTGACCAGGTGTTCTACGCGAGCCAGTCGATCCGCCTCGGCGAGGACTTCTCCCGCGAGATCCTGAGCGGGCTGCGCCGGTGCGAGGTGCTGCTGGCGCTCATCGGCCCCCGCTGGGTCGGCGCCGTGGATCGCGAGGGCGTCCGAAGACTCGACAAGGCCGACGACTGGGTGCGTCGCGAGATCACCGAGGCCTTCCAGTACGGGCTGCGCGTCATCCCCGTGCTGATGGACGGCATCGACCCGCTCACCGAAGCCGACCTGCCGGACGCGCTGAAGCGCCTGGCGCGCTGCCAGTACCTGCGCATCCACCACCGCAGCGACGATCTCGACCTCCCGCGCCTGGTGGACGAGCTGGTCGAGCTGGTACCGGAACTGGTCACGGCGAAGGCGGCGCCGGCGGTGGCGCGGGAGCACCGGCCGGCCGAGGGCGAGCTGCGCAGCACCGTCACCGAGTTCCGGCGTGCCCTGACCGAGCCCGTGGGCCAGTCGGTGAGCGAACGCGTGCAGGCGGCGGCAGCGGCGGTGCTCGACCTGCTGACGGAGGCGCGCTACCCCACCTCGGGTCACCTCGACGACCGCGAACTTCCCGCGGAGCTGGAGAAACGGCTCACCGGCTACGAGCACGACCTGGCACCACTGCTGCGGCTGGTCGCCATCGGCGTGCGATCCGGCGACCGGCGGCACGACGACCTGTGGGTCACGCTGGCCGAACGCTTCCTGCGCCCTTCGCCGCATTACCGCGGCGCACAGGACGTGTGGGTCAACGCCGCGGCCTATCCGGCGTTGCTGCTGGTCTACGTGATCGGCGTGGCCGCGGTGGAGGCGGGCCGCGAGGACCTCGTCCACCGGCTGCTCTGCCAGACCTCGGTCATCGGCACCGACGGGCGGTCCACGCCGGTGCTGCGCCTCCTCGCGTTGCGCAACGTGGTCGACCCGCGGCACGCTGCGGCGCTGCCCGCGTGGGGTGGCGCACCGCCGCATCAGGCGTTGAGCGTGCAGCTGCGGCAGGTGCTGAGCCGGGTGTTCTTCAACGTCGTCGACGGCAGCGCGTTCGAATGGGCGTTCGCGGACTACGAGTTCCTGCGCAGCCTGCTGGAGCTGCACGACGGGGCGTTCTCCTCGCTCGGCGAGTTCGCCGTGCGCCTCGACCGGGTCGACGACGTCATCTACGAACGCAACATCGCCCGCCTCAACGCGGACTCCGCACTGCTGCGGGCAGGGGCGTTCGGCGGCGACCCGGAGCGGGTCGCGGTGGCCTGGCGCGAGCTGCGCCAGGCCACCCGTGCCCGCTACTCGTAGCTCCGTCAGTCGAGGCCTTCCACCACGACCAGGCTGAAGTGCCAGCCGGCGGCGGCGGCCAGCACGCCGCGGTTGTACTGGGGTGGTGGCGACGCCTCTCCGTCCACGTTGCTGCCCCAGCCGACCACGGAGCCGTCCGTCTTCACAGCGAGGCTGTGCACGAAGTTGGTGGAGAACGAGATGACGCCGGTCCGGGCTGCGGGCGGTACTTCCTGCTCGTCGTCCGCCATCGTCGCCAGGGAGTGCTGGACACCCCCAGACAGGTCGACCGCTCCGCGGCCGGCCTCCGCAGGCCATTCGGGCCGGCCCCAGGAGATCACGGAGCCACCCGGCTTCAGCGCCAGGCTGTGGCCGGTGCCGGCGGCGATCGCGGTGACGCCGGTCAGGGCCTCCTGCGGAACGGTCGACTGACCGGCGAAGTTGCTGCCCCAGGCGAGGACGGAGCCGTCCGTCTTCAGCGCCAGGCTGTGGCCGCCGCCCGCGGCGATCGCGGTGACGCCGCTCAGGGCCTCCTGCGGAACGGCCAGCTGACCGACGAAGTTGTCGCCCCAGGCGAGGACGGAGCCATCCGCTTTCAACGCCACGCTGTGGCCGCCGCCGGCGGCGATCGCGACCACGTCGTGCATGGCCTGAGGCGGAACGGTCGACTGGCCGTACTGGTCGTCGCCCCAGGCGATGACGGAGCCGTTCGCCTTCAACGCCAGATTGTGGCCGGTGCCGGCGGCGATGGCGATCACTCCGCTGGTCGCCGCCAGCGGCACGTCTGTCTGCCCCAGTCCGCCCTCGCCCCAGGCGATGACGGAGCCGTCCGCCTTCAACGCCAGACTGTGGTCGGCCCCGGCATCGATCGCGACCACGCCACTCGACGCCGCGAGCGGAACATCCGTCTGGCCCGCGAGGTTGGAGCCCCAGGCCTTGACCGCGCCCCGGGAAACCTTGAGCTGCCGGGACGACTGCGCGGTCCGCGTGCCGCTCGTGACGGTGAGCGAGACGGTGTAGACACCCGGCGCGGCGAACCTGTGGTCGAACTCGGTTGTGTCCGCGGTGACCACGGGCGTGGTCGTGCCGGGCCTGGTCACGGTCCACCGCCAGCGGTCGGCTCGCCCCGTGGTGTCCGCGCTGAAGTGCACCGACTCGCCGATCACCGGCCGTGGCCGCCGGAAGTCGATCCGGCTGATGCCCGGCGGCGCCTCTGCCGGAACCACGGTCACCACCGTCTCCGACTCCGCTGTGCGCCCCTCGCCGAGGGTTGCGGTGGCACGGACGGTGAAGCTGCCTGGTTGGTGCCAGCGGTGGTGGACGGTGGCGCCCGCAGCCTCCGTTCCGTCGCCGAACGACCAGCGGGTGGTGGCGGTGGCAGCGGGCCGGAGCAGCAGAGTCAGTTCGAACTCGTCTCCGACCACACCGCGATTGCCCGGCCGGACCACGATGGACGGGGTGATCTCCGGTGCCCGCGGTGGTGGGTTCGCCCGCGGCGTCGAGCTCGCCCGGACGGGGAGTCCCAGGCCCGGTTGCTGCGTCCGGTGGTCGATCTTCGTCGCCTGCGCCTGCGCCTGCGCCCGCGGATCCGGTGCGGGCGGGGCCTCGTCCGTGGTGGGGCCGTCCGTGTACTTGGTGATCGTCCGGACGTCGCCCGCCAGGTCCAGCACCCCGGCCTTGTCGCCGTTCGGGTCGTTGAAGAACAGGATGCCGTCCCTGGCGACCAGCTCGAACCGGGTCGGCTTGTCGAACAGCTGGCGCTGGGCGACCACCCGGGAGGTGGCGGCATCGACGATCGTCGCCTGCCCGGTGGAGTGGTTGGGAACCACGACGTCGTTGCCGACCTCGATCGGCGTCCCGAGCTCCGCGCCCGCGGAGCTGACCGGCACGGGCTCGGTGCAGCCGGTGTCGAACGCGCACGAGACCAGCTCGCCCCGGCTGCCGGTCGCGATGAGCACTCGCGCCTGGCCGGTGGAACCTCCGATCACCGCCGTGTCGTCAACACGCGCGTCAAGCCGTACCGACTTCGCCACCTCACCGGTCTCGGGGTCGAGCAACTCCGCTGCGCCTCGCTCCGGGTCCACCAGCGCAGGCCGGCCGTCGGTGATCGTCAGGTGACCGTTCTTCGTTGCGGCAGAACGGGTCCGTCGTTGCCCGTCGCTGAGCCAGACCAGGTCACCGGTCGTGTCGTCGATCGCCCACAACCGGCCGTTCTCGTCGACACCGACGTTGCCCGGCCTGATCGCCGCCGCCAGCCGCCGCGGTTCTCCTCGTGGCGTCAGCGTCGCCGGGTCGACGGAAGCAGTCATTCCACTGTGGACATCGACCACGTGCAGCGTGTCCGGAGCTGGCAGCACGACCAGCCCGTCGCTCGCGGGGAGAACCGGCACCGGTGCGGTGGGCCGTTCGGTGGCGGTGTCGATGCGGCTCAACCCACCGGTCTGCTCGTTCAGGACGAAGGCGGCGCCGGCCTGCTGGGCCACGTTCAGCACCGCGCCCGCGCCTGCGACCGGCACACGGGCCGTCACCTCGGCGGAAGCGCCGTTCACCAGCGTCACCTCGCCGACTCGGCCGGACGGCAGCCAGGCCGCGCCGGAGTACATCCGCGCCTGTGAGGTCTCGTAACCCGGCCCTGCCACCAGAACAGCCGCCGCGATCACGGCGACGGAGGCGAGCGCGACTCCGATGTCTCTCGATTTCATCTGTATCGCCCCATTTCCAGGCTTTCGCCTGCCTGTCGCCTGCGTCGCGCGACCATCCACGAAGTCCACAGCGGACGTGGGTCCAGTGCGGCGCGAAGGCGTGCCGCGGACATGCGTCCCGGGTAGAGCTCGGCGTTCAGTCGTTCCACCAGTTCCCAGGCCTGGTCGGCGTCCGGCCGGTCGAGTTGTTCCGGCGCGTAGATCGCCTTGGTCGCCAGTTCCGCGGTCGCGCAGATCGGGTTCGCCGCGCTGCCGAGCGTGTCGCGCACGTGCTGAGCCACCTCGTGGAACGTGAGCGAGACCGGCGGTGAGATGCCTCGTTCGGTCAGCCGGTCGAGCTGTTCGTGCCACGCGCCGATCACCCGTACCGCGTGGTCGGGAGCGCGGCGCCGCTGTCTGCGGCGACGGGCTTTGCCGAGCACCACGAGCCCACCCGTGAGCAGCACCAGCAGAACCGCCGACGGCACCAGCACGAAGGTCCCGTTCAGGACGTTGTCCCAGCGGAACCCGCGGTCGTCCGGCGCTTCGGCGGGCTGCGCGTCGGCCTGCGGTGCGGGCGACGGCGTGGTGGGCGACGGTGAGAGTTGCGGTGGCGGGACCACTCTGGGTGCCTCCGACGGCGGGTTCCCCGTGCTCGTGTCGTCGAGGGAGCTGGGCTCGTACGCGATCCAGCCGTACCCGGCGAAGTGCACCTCGGACCATGCGTGGGCGTCGGCGGTGGTGACCTGGAAGACCCCGTCCCCGGCGGGGCGCAAGCGGTATCCGACCGCGACCCTGGCCGGATACCCCCACATCCTGGCGATCACCGTGAACGCCGCGGCGTACTGCTCCGCGTACCCGCCGCCCGCGTCCCCTTCGGCCAGCGCGCGGGCGATGGCGGCGTAGGAATGCCCCGGTGGCCGATTCATCAGGTAGGGCTTGCTCCGCAGCTCTTGTTCCAGGGCGTCGAGCCGGTTGCGCGCGAGCCTGCTGTCGTGCCATTGCACAGCCGTGGCGGCCAGCGTGCGCAGGGCTTCCGGGACACCGGGGGGAAGCGGTGACGAGCGGGTCGCCGTCGTCGCGGCCGTTGCCAGGTCGGTGTCCCACGAATGGACCTCGCCCGTGACCTCGTAGCTGAACCCCGCCGAGGTGTGGCCGGTGCTCACCACCACGCCCGAGTCCGGGTCGAACCCGAACCGGCCCCTGGTCTCGCCGGGCACGTGCAACCGGGATGGCCAGCCGATGACCGGCAGGTACGGGCCGGAGAGCTCCTGCAGCTCGATGCGCGCCGTCACGGGCCTGCGGCGCACCAGCGCGGGATCGACGGAGAGGCGGCTCCCGGCCACGCGATAGGTGTCGGTCGAAGTCCAGGTGGTGCCGTCGAACGCGTCCAGCGCGGCGGTGCGCACCCGGTCGATCTGCGCGGCGGACTGGGGGGTCGTCCGCACGGTGAACAACGGGCGGGGCGGGGTCTCGTTGAGTTGTTTCTTGAGCTGCGCCAGCGGGGTGAGGGCGTCGGCGTGCACGACCGGCGGTGCGAGCCGGTCGCGCGGATCGAACCGGTGCTCACCGGACGCCAGGGGCAGCACCTGCCCACCCACGAGGCCGAACGCCGCGCTGGCGGCGACCATCGCGGCGGCGGCCACGAGCGCTGCGACCGTTCTGGGCGACCGGCGTTCGAGCCGCACGGCGCCGTCCCCGGTGCCGCGGTGAGTGCGGATCGCGGTCAGGATCAGCGCGGCGACCAGGAACACGACGGTGGCGAACGGGTGCCCGCCTGCCTGGTTGCCGACGACGAAGAGAGCGAACAGGAAGCCCGCCAGGGGCGGCAGGAGTGGCGCCAGCGCGCTCCGCGTCCACAGGACGAGCAGGACCGACGAGAACGCCGCCGCCCACGCCACCAGTGTCGGTGCCGCCAGCAGTTCGCCCCACGTGTCAGCGGGCACGGTCACGGTGAGCAGGCGGTGCCAGCTGCCGCGCACCCCGTCGAGGACGGCCGAGCTGTCGCCGCCGAACACGCCGTAGACCAGGACCAGGCCCAGTCCCGCGACCGCCGGCACCGGCGTGATCCACGCCCGCCGGCGGCCCAGCGTGGCCGTCACACCGCCGGCGAGGCACGCGAGCGTGAGCACGAGAAGGTGCTCGTCGGTGACGAAGAAGCCTTGGTACACCAGTGCTCCGGCGGCCGACGCCACCATCGCGAGCACCACCTCGGCGACCGGGCCACCCCGTGCGAACCTCCGCCAGTTCATCGCAGCACCAGCCGGTTCCAGCCGGCGGCGAACCGTTCGCTGCTCGGCGCGGCGACCGCGAGCACACCGCGCGGCCGCGGCGGGAGGGCGGAGTCCGGCGAGACCAGCTGAGCGAGGCTGACCGAGAGGAACCTGTGGCGCAGCAACATCAGCAGCTGCGCGGCGTCGGCGTCCAAGCGGCCGGTGACGATGACGAGTGCGACGCCCTGCGTGTCGGAGACGACGTCCCGCACCAGGCCGGACAGAGCCGCGAGTCCCCGATCGGCGCTGTCCGGCTCCACAGTGGACAGAAACTCCAGCGCGGTACCGCTCGACTCCCTCTCGGCCGCACCGGTGGTGCGCAGCTGAAGCGGCAGCCCGGATCGCTCGGCCGCCACGCAGAACGACGCGGCGACGCGGACGGCGTCCTCGAACAGCGAACCGTGGTAGGGCGCGGAGCTGGTGTCCAGCACGACCAGCTGGCGCGGCTCGTCAGGCACCACCACGTGGCGGGTCATCACCGTGCCGGTGCGAGCCGTTGCGCCCCAATGGATGCGTCGCCAGTCGTCGCCCGGCGTGTACTCCCGCAGGCTGTGGAACGCCGCGCCGCCCAGCGGAGCGTTGCCGGTCGTCTGGCCGTCCGTGTCCTGCGGCCCGCCGGCGGTGATCGTGGCCAGGAGATGCACGCGCGGGTAGACGTGCACGACCAGCTCACCCCCGCACGCGCGGCCGCGGTGCAGCAGCCGCAACGGGTCGGAGTGGCCGAGCGCGACCGGTGGGATCACGTAGCGGCCGCGCCGTGCCACCGGTAGCGGATAGGAGACCGTGCAGCTGTGGCCGGCCGTCAGCGCGGGCACCGCGACGGTGGTGCGGTGTCCGCCGATCGTCTCGCTGACCAGCAGCGGCGGGCTGCCGCGCCTGCCCACGTTCGTCACGGTCAGCGTGCCCTGGGCGGCGCCGCCCTCGAACACGCGTCTCGGCCGGACCTCCCGCACCACCGTCAGCCGGGGTGTCGCCACCAGCCAGGCGGCGGCCACCAGCAGGGCACCCGCCGCGGCGAGGCCGAGCGTCACCAGTTCCGGGTAGTCGGTCCACGTGCCGAGGGCGACCAGGCCCACGGCGGCAGCCGCCGTCCAGGCCCCGGATCTGGTCAGCACAGCGCTCACCGGCCTGCCGGGACCGGCGCGCCGGCCAGGACGTCGTTGAGCACCGACTCGGTGGTGCGTTGCTGGATGCGCGCTTCCGGGGTGAGCAGCAGGCGGTGGTTGAGCACCGGGACGGCCACGGCCTTGACGTCGTCGGCGGTGACGTAGGGGCGGCCGGCGGCCAGGGCGTAGGCCTGGGAGGCGGTCACCAGGGCGATGCCGCCGCGCGGGCTCACGCCCAGTTCGACGTCGGGATGCACCCTCGTGGCGCGGATCAGGCGGGCCACGTACTCGCGGAGGTTGTCGGCGACGCGCTGGTCGCGGACGGCCCGGATCATCAGGCGGAGGTCGTCGAGCTCCATGACGGACTTCAGTTCTTCCGGACGGCGGCGCGTCACCCCGTAGGCGAGGATGCTCACCTCGTCGGCCAGGTCCTCCGGGTAGCCGATGCTGACGCGCATCATGAACCGGTCCATCTGGGCTTCCGGGAGGGCGTAGGTGCCCTGGTGCTCCACCGGGTTCTGGGTGGCGATGCAGAGGAACGGGTAGGGCACCGCCATCGGGCGGCCGTCGACCGTGACCTGGCCTTCCGCCATGACCTCGAGCAGGGCCGACTGGGTCTTCGGCGAGGCGCGGTTGATCTCGTCGCCCAGCAGGATGTTCGTGAAGACCGGGCCCTGCCGGAACTCGAAGCGCGAGCGGCCCTGGTCGTAGACCTGCACGCCGGTGACGTCGGAGGGCAGCAGGTCGGGGGTGAACTGGATGCGCTTCACCTCCGCACCCGCCACCGAGCGGGCGATCGCCTTGGCCAGCGACGTCTTCGCCACGCCCGGCACGTCCTCGATCAGCAGGTGTCCCTCGGCCAGCAGGCACACCAGCGCCAGCCGGACCACCTCGGGCTTGCCTCGGATGAAGTCCTCGACGTTCGCCGCCAGCGCCTCGAACCTGCGCTGGAAGATCGCGGCATCGGACACCTCATCGCCCCCATCGTGCATACATCAGTGATCGGTCCGTCGTTCAGAGAACAGGGCTGCGGAGGGCGGCGTTCAGGCGGGGGTGGACCTCGCGGACGGCGGCGTGATCGCGTTCGCGGCCGAGCAGGCGGGCCAGGCGTTTCAGGTCCTGCCGGACGGTGGCCGAGTCGACCAGGTCGGCGGCGTCGAGGACCTTCGCGGCCAGTGCGCTCGCGTGGTCGATGTCGCCCGCCGCGGCGTAGGCGAGGGCGCGGCGGGCGCCGAAGCGGGCGTGGGTGCGGTGGGCGGTCTCCGGCACGAGGGAGAGCTGCCGGTCCAGCACGTCCGCCGCCTGGCGCGACTGGCCGAGGTCGTGCAGGCACCAGGCCGCGACGAGACTGTTCAGGTCGGCCCCGCTCACCGAGGCGGAGCCGATCACCATGCCGCTCGACGTGTCCGCCTCGTCGAGCAGTGCGGCGGCGCGGTCGAGTGCCCGCTGGCAGTTGTCGTAGTCGCACGCCAGCGCGTGGCCCTGCGCCTCGCGCAACGCCGCGAGCCCCTGGACCCGCGGCGACGTGCCCGGTGCCGCCTGCGCCTGCTGGGCCAGGTCGATCGTGCCCACGGCGTCGTCGCGGTAGAGCGTGATCAGCGCCTGCCTGATCAGCGAGTACGTGGCGAGCTCGGTGTCGCCGGCCGCGGCGCCCATCTCCACCGCGTTGCGGGTCCACCACATCGCGGCCCTGTCGTCACCGGCCTCCTGCGCCATCCACCCCGCGTACTCGCTGTAGCGCGCGGCCAGCCCGAGCAGCTGCTCGCGGACCGGGGAGGGCGCCCCGTTCGCCATGCCGCGCAGGGTGTGGGTGTGGACGGTCACCATCGGCAGCACCACGCTGGGACTCGTCGTCTGCCCCAGCTGCCTGACCTGGGCGAACAACGAGCGGAACGCCGTCAGCGTGCCGTCGTGCGCCGCGGCCGCCGAGGCGCTGCGCGGTGCCCCGAGCGTCAGCCCGAGCAGCGAGGCCGCGCCCGTCGCGATCGCCTCACGCCGAGGCATCGGAACCATCCAGCTCGATCCGTCCGGAGCCATGCTCATCACCCACACTTCGCCGTCGCCGTCGGCCGCGACGGCTGCCGGCGGGCTCGCGGGAGCGGGCTGGTCCACCAGCGAGGCCAGACGTCCACCGGCTCCGAGAACCGCGTCGCAGCGCCGGGCCAGATCAACACCTGGTTGCTTGATGCCAGTTTCGATCTTGCCCAGATAGCCCTTGCTGTAGTGGACCTGCTGCGCCAGCGTCGCCAGCGACAGGCCCGCCGCGGTGCGCAGGCGCCGCAGTTCCACCCCAAAGACATCCGACTGCTCAGCCATGAGCCCCCGCCCCCATCCGCCACCGGAGCGCAGCGCGTGCCCGCGGCCGGTGAATCGACCGTTGCAGACTACTGAGCCCCTGGTCGCGGGCCCAGCCCCGGAGCGGCGAGGGCTGACCTCTGGCCGCACGGACCGAGTGTGATCGGCCACCGATCCGATTCCCAGGCGTCTCCCGTCGCCTTCGCCACCGGGAGACGGGAGACCCCTGCCGCTCCGCTCCTGGCGGCGTGATGCTGGTGGCACGACGGAGACGCTCAGCGTCACGGTCGGGTTCTGGGGGGTGGCAGCAGGACTGGGTTCGCCCAGTGGTCCGGTCCTGCTGCCACGTGTAAAGGGGGAGTCGCCGTGAACAGGGATTGGACGGGTGCGCCCTCCTGAGGAGGGCTCGCTCCCACTGCCTGTCGCAGGACTCACGCAAGTCGCGGCCGCGAATTTACGAATAAGAAACGGTGACGGAAAGCGACGACGGGGCGCACTCCGTTCTCGCTTAGAAGACTCCTCACGTTCTGTCAAGTTCGCGCCAATCACCAGTGCGTTTGTCGGGTGCGGTTGGAGAAAGCCCAGTCGGGCATCCCGTGCCCGCAATGACCTTCCGTGACCGATCTACCTGCGAGAGCGTGTTCACGCACCACAACAACGCTTCGCCGCCCAGGACCGGAACCTGGGGCGGGGGTGTTGCGGTGGTCATCGGACTGAGTAGTCTCTACGCGCCCCCCAAGATCATCGCTGTTGATCGTCTCGATCGCGCGATGCTATCTTTCCGTCGCCAATTCGCGTGGTCGTGGAGCGTTGTGAAGCTGAAGACCGTGCCTGAGACGAATTACAAGACAATTCGTTCTCGGCTCACTGGTGTCGTGGTGGTTCCCAGCATCGTCCTTCTGGCCATGTGGGCGCTGTTCTCGTCCTATACGGTGTTCGAAGGGCTGTACCTTCAGCTGGTCGCCTCCGGTGTGAAAGACGCGTCGATTCCGGCGGTTCAGTCGTTCGCATCGCTGCAGAAGGAACGCGAGCTCAGCATGACGAGCCTGAGCCGGCCCGGCTCCGGTACGTCCGCGTTGATCAAGCAGCAGCAGGAGACCGACAAGGACCTGGCCACGATGAGGACGGCCTTCACCGAGCTCGCCTCCCAGGCGCCGCAGGAGGTCGCCGACGGGATCGGCAAGCTCAACGGGCTGCTGGACCAGCTACCGCAGCAGCGTGCGGCGCTCGAGGCCGGCACCGCGTCCAAGGCCGAGATCTACCGCTACTACAACAGCGTGCTCGACGCGGGTGCCGCGCTGTTCAACACGCAGGCCCGCATCGTGCCGGACGCCGAGACGGTGCAGGGCGCGCTGGCCGCGGTGCAGTACTTCCAGGCGGTCGACTCGATGTCGCGGTCGGGTTCGGTCGCGGCCGGAGCGCTGGCGGCGGGGAAGTTCACGCCGGAGGAGCACCGCGAGTTCGTCTACCTCGTCGGCGCGTACCGGTCCTCGCTCAACTCGATCGAGCCCTACGCCCTGCCGAACGTGCGTGAGCACTACAAGACGGTCACCGGCAGCGCCCAGTGGCAGCAGCTGGTCTCCCTGGAGAACCGCCTGCTGCAGAACGCGGAGCGGCCCATCGGTCAGTCGGTCGGGCTGCCCGACTGGGAGGCCGCGAGCCGCGCGGTGTCGGCCGAGCTGACCACGATGGTGCAGGAGCAGTCCAACGGCGCCGTGAACATCGCGATGTCCAACGGCGAGAGCAAGTTCACCACGGTGCTGATCGGCAGTCTCATCGCACTGGTCGCGGTGATCATCGGAATCTTCGTCGCCGTCCGCATCTCCAGCCGCCTGGTCAACAAGGCGTTGATCGTCCGGCTGAACAACCTGAAGAGCGACTCGCTCAAGCTCGCGCACGAGCGGCTGCCGGACATCGTCGAGCGGCTGCGCGACGGCAAGCACGTCGACGTGGCGCACGAGGTGCCCGCGCTGGACTACGGCAACGACGAGATCGGCCAGGTGGCCGACGCGTTCAACGCCGCGCAGTACACCGCGGTGGCCGCGGCGGTGAAGGAGAGCCAGACGCGTGAAGGCGTGAACCGGGTCTTCCTCGACATCGCGCGCCGCAACCAGGGTCTCGTGCACCGCCAGCTGAAGATCCTCGACAAGCTGGAGCGCGAGGAGGAGAACCCCGACCACCTCGACGCGTTCTTCCAGCTCGACCACCTCGCCACCCGCGCGCGGCGCAACGCCGAGAACCTGATCATCCTGACCGGCGAGCAGCCGGGACGGCAGTGGCGCAAGCCGGTCCGGATGCTCGACGTGGTGCGCGCCGCCGTCGCGGAGACCGAGCAGTACGCGCGGGTGAAGGTGCACCCCGTGCCCGAGGTGGCGCTCGCCGGTGCCGCCGTCGCGGACGTGATCCACCTGATCGCCGAGCTCGTCGACAACGCGACGTCGTTCTCCTCTCCGCGCTCGCAGGTCGAGGTGCACAGCAGCGAGGTGCCGCAGGGTCTCGTGATCGAGATCGAGGACCACGGTCTCGGCATCAAGCCGGAGGACCGCGAGCTGCACAACCAGATGCTGGCCGCGCCGCCCGACTTCGAGGCCATGCGGCTGCGCGGCGAGTCCCGCCTCGGCCTGTTCGTCGTCGCCCGGCTGGCCGCCCGCCGAGGCATCCGGGTCGAGCTGCGCGACTGCTCGTCCGGCGGCACGATCGCGCTGGTGCTCGTCCCGTCCGAGCTGATCGTCGGTGAGGCGGGTGCGGTGGACGCCGCGGATCCCGTGCAGATGCCCAAGCCGACGTTCCGGCAGCAGACGCTCGCCCAGACCGCCCTCCCGCACGCCGCCGAGGACGTGGTGCTCGACGCGCGGCCCAGCTCCGAGCTGAACGAGTTCTGGGCAGGGGGAGGAGTGGGAAACGACCGGAGCTCCCGCCGGGACAGCGATCCCGACAGCGGGAGCATCGGCGGCGTGCTGCCCACGGCCGACCACCCGGCGGGCCCGTGGCCGGCAGAAGACCACCGGGAAGGTGACGCGGCGCGTCAGGACGCCCGGCCGGAGCTGCCCCGCCGCAGGCGTCAGCAGCACCTCGTGCCCCAGCTGGCGAACGACGATCACCGGTCCACGCCCGACTTCGCCGAGTTCGACACGGAGGAACGGGCGGAACGCACTCGCGACGGCATGTCGGCCTTCCAGCAGGGCACGCGTGATGCCCGCCGGGCCGATGACGACGTCGAACCGTGATGACACCGCTGAACACCGAAAGGGCTATTACGTGGACGACGACCTGACCGGCGGGCACCCCGAGCTCAACTGGTTGCTGGACGACCTCGTCGCCAGAGTGGTCGGTGCCAGGCACGCTGTGGTGCTCTCCGCTGACGGTTTGCTGCTCGCTCGCTCTCCCGAACTGTCCAAGGACGACTCCGACCACCTCTCGGCGATGGCGTCGGCGTTCCAGAGCCTCGCCCGCGGCACCGGAAGGCACTTCGGCGGCGGTCAGGTCCGGCAGACCATCGTGGAGATGGAGCGCGCTCACCTGTTCGTCACCGCGGCGGGCCAGGGTGCCTGTCTAGCGGTCGTCGGTGACGAGGACGCGGACATGGGCATGATCGCCTACGAGATGAACATGCTCGTGAAGCGCGTGGGCAGCTACCTGTCGACAGCGCCTCGAACACTCGCGTCGCCGCGGCTCCCCAACGCGCTCGGGTTGTCATGAGCTCCCGGTCGTCGGACTGGTGGTACGACGAGGCGGCGGGCCCGCTGGTCCGTCCCTACGCCCTGGTGAGCGGCAGGACCAGGCCCACGTGGGGCCGGCTGAACCTCGCGACCCAGGTGCGGTCGATCCGCACGTCGACCGACCCCAGTTCGCTCTCCGTGGAGCACCAGGAGATCATCCGACTGTGCCGCACCCCGCTGTCCGTGGCGGAGGTCGCCGCGTATCTGCACGCGCCGCTCGTCGTTGCGAAGGTGTTGCTGAGCGACCTGATCCAGCGCGGCGACGTCATCACCAGCGATCCGTCGCGGCTGGCGACCGGGCCGGATCTGAACCTACTGCAGAAGGTGCTTGATGGTGTCCGTGCGATCTGAGCAGAGAGAAGAACTGCTCGTCCCCTCGTCCGTGAAGATCGTGGTGGCGGGCGGGTTCGGCGTCGGCAAGACGACGCTGGTCGGCGCGGTCAGCGAGATCACGCCGCTGCGGACGGAGGAGCTGCTCACCGAGGCCGGCACGGAGATCGACGACCTGGCCGGCGTCGAGGGCAAGAACACGACGACGGTCGCGCTGGACTTCGGCCGCATCACGATCAACCCCGAGGTCGTGCTGTACCTCTTCGGCACGCCGGGCCAGGACCGCTTCTGGTTCATGTGGGACGAGCTGTCCCACGGCGCGATCGGCGCGGTCGTCCTGGTGGACACCCGCAGGCTGGACAGCGGTTTCGGGGCGATCGACTTCTTCGAGCGCCGCGGCATCCCGTTCGTGGTGGCGGTGAACTGCTTCGACGGCAGCCACTCCTACACCGAGGACGAGCTGCGGCACGCGCTCGACGTCACCACCAACGTGCCGTTGGTGCTGTGCGACGCGCGTGACCGCGAGTCGTGCAAGGTGGTGCTCGCCCGCGTGATCGAGCATGCGATGAGCAAGCTCGACCACGCGGCAATTGCCTGAGTTCTCAGCTGTGACCGCCGGCCTTCACGGCGTCGTCCTGCGTGGTTCCGAACGCCGGAACGCAGGGGTTGGCCCGGCGGTCACCACACCGTCCCGCACCTGTTCCAACCGGCAGCGGAACGGTCGCAGCATGGCGGGTGCCTCGGTCAGCCGGTAACCGGGCACCTGCTCCGGGTTCTTGGCGATCCCCGCGAGCGTCTCGGCCACGTACTCCAGGTGGCTGCGCGTGTAGACGCGTCGCGGGATCGCCAGGCGCACCAGCTCGAACGGCGCGGGCGTGATCAGCTCGCCGGACTCGTCGATCTCCCCGAGGTAGAGCGAACCCAGTTCGGCACAACGGATTCCGCCCGCGAGGTAGAGCTCCGACGCGAGCGCGTGACCGGTGAACCGGTGCGGCGGGATGTGCGGCAGCAGCCTGCCCGCGTTGAGGTAGACGGCGTGCACGCCCGTCGGCGTCACACTGTCCACACCGGCCTCACGGGCGCACTCGGCGAGGTAGGCGGTGGCGTCCGCGCGCTCCCGCAGGTACAGCGGGTCGGTGACCTCCATCAGGCCCTGCGCGCACATGTCGAGGTCACGGCCGGAAAGCCCGCCGTAGGTGCGAAACCCCTCGGTGGCGATCAGCAGGAGCTCGCACCGCTTGGCGAGCTCCTCGTCGTTCAGCCCGAGCAACCCTCCGATGTGGACGATGCCGTCCTTCTTCAGGCTGGCGACGCATCCGTCGGCCAGCCGGAACGCGAGCTTCGCGACGTCGCGCGGGCTGTGGCCGCGGTACTTCTCCTCCCGCTGCGTCACCAGCCACGCGTTCTCGGCGAACCGGGCCGCGTCGAGGATGAACGGCACCCCGTGGCGGCGGCACAGCGCGCTCGCCGCCTCGATGTTCGCCATCGACACCGGCTGGCCGCCACCGCCGTTGTTGGTGATCGTCATGAGCACCAGGCCGACGTCGTCCGGTCCGCTCAACGCCGCTTCGAGCGCGACGAGGTCGATGTCGCCCTTGAACGGTTCGTCGCTGTCGAGGTCCGCGGCCAGCGGGCACGGGAGGTCCCGCACCACTCCGCCCGCCAGCTCCACGTTCGCGCGCGTCGTGTCGAAGTGCGTGTTGCTGATGGAGATCTGACCGGGCTTCAGCAGCGCGTTGAACAGGATCCGTTCCGCGGCCCGGCCCTGGTGGACCGGGAAGATGTACCGGTAGCCGGTCAGCTCCTCCGCCACGTCGCGGAACCGGGAGAACGAGCGGGCACCCGCGTACGTCTCGTCGCCACGCATGCCAGCCGCCTGCTGCTCCGCCGACAGCGCGCCGGTGCCGGAGTCGCTCAGCAGGTCGATCGTCACGTCGTCCGCGGTGAGGTTGAACTGGTTGTACCCGCCCTCGGCGTACCGGCGTTCCCGGTAGTCGCGGGTCGTGATGGGGATGGGCTCGACGACCTTGATCCGGTACGGCTCCACGGTCTTGCCTTTCTAGTGCCGCGGCACGAAATCTGCCGGGTTGTTCGGTGGTCAGACGGGTGGATCGTGGTGCCGCCCGCGCGTCCTCATACTGGATGTACGGGGGCGCGGGGCGGTGCCGCGAGGCGCCCTGCTGAGCGCCGAACAACCCGCCAAGGGGTCGTGTCGCGGCGCTAGAGCGACATTGCTTTGGTGCGGGTGCGGGTGCGGGGTGGTGTTACGTCGTATGCCTCGGACGACAGGTAGACCGTGACTCCTGGGCGAGGGCGGCCCAGGCGCAGCGACACGTGGGCGATCAGCCCGACGCCGTCGGCGAGCGGACGGCGGACCATGCTCGCCAGCGCCATGACGAACGGCGCGGTGTCCATCCCGCACCTGGCCATGATCGCGAGAACGCGCTCACACGCTTCCAGGTCGTCCTGCACGTAGTCCCGCACGGGGATGTAGAGCGAGTAGCCGCTCGGCCGGTCGACGTCGCCGGACAGGAAGGTGTAGCTGGACATCAGCGGGCGCCGGTCGAACGGTCCCGTGCCGCCACCGGCCAGCGCGACGACGTCCGCCAGGAGCTCGGGATCCACGTCGGGGGCCGCGGCGGCCGCGCGCACCACGTCCGGGATCTCGGCGGCGTCGTGCGACACGTAGGTCTTCACCCTCGCGCGGTCCGCCTCCGTCAGGTCGAGGGCGAAGAACGAGAACCGGTCGAGGCCTTCACGTTGCAGCGCGTGGCCGGCCACCGTCGGGTGGGCTGCGCCGAGGCCGAGCCGCCGCAGTGCCTCGCTGACAAGGGAGGTCGCGCTCTCACGGCCACGCACCTCCGGGTTGAGGTAGACCTTGATCGCGGGTGCCGCGTCCCTGTTGACGATCAGCGAGTACCAGAACGAGAACGCTCCCTGCGGATCGTCCGGGAGGAACAGGTCGCGCACCTGGTCCAGCCGCCGGCGGTCCAGCCGGTGCTGGGCCGTCAGCCGGTCGAGCACACCGAGCGCCGCGGCGAGGTTCGCGGCCGGGCCCGGCTGCTCGGCGAGCGACTCGACGATCATGCGGACCGCGGGTGGCTCGTTTTGGGCCAAAGCCACCGAGAATTCGACCGGTGTGTGGTCGTCGGCGACGAAAGACGGCCAATGGGGGACCGCCGTGAGCGGCCTCAGGCAGCCGGGGCCCATTGCCTCAGCCAGCAGTTTCGTCGATCTTTCCGAGGACTCTGCTAATCCGACCGCGCGCAGAAGGGTCTGGAGTTGTGCAACGGCGAAATCGCGTATTGAGACATCTGGCACGCTCAAGACAGGGGTCTCCTGATCGGCCGGGGAATCAGGGCGGGGTGCAATCCGGTCGGGGTGGAATCGCGGGGTGAATTCTCTCAACCAGCTACATGGCCAGGTCAAGGGCCGGAGGGGTTGCGTGCGACACTCTGAGCTGTGATCAAGGTTGCACTGCACGGCCTATTGACTGTCATCGAATTCGATGATGGGTGAGGCATTCCGGGGGATGTGAATGATGACGCAAAGTGCGGAATTGCGCGAGTAGCCGGCAGTGTGATAAGTCGGACTGTTGCATCTTCAACGAAGACTTATTGTGACCTTCTGGGCCTCGTGGTAGGCGATTGGAATCACGGCGCGAACCTGTGTGGTCCTCAATTTCCGGCTGTGTTCCCGGTGACCGTACCGTGCCCGGCTCTCGCCGGCGTGACGCGCTGTGCGCGCGGTTGACGGCTCGCGGCAGGGGGTGGCAACGTCGTTCACGTGATCTTCTGACACCCGCACCGACACGTGTCTGCGGCCCGCGCTGGTTGAGCGCTGTGTGCCCGGCGTGTTCTCCGTTTCCGATCTTCCTTCGGCGGTGGGTGGCTCATGACGAACATTCCTTTCCGCATGCCGTGATCTGGTGAAGTCGTACGGCCTGGACGGACGTGCCGGGTCGGATTCGGACTGTCTGATGTGGACAGCGAGCAGGCCGGAGATGGCCTGCAAGCCGGTCGCGCCGGCTGAAACCTCTGATACGCCAAGAGAAAGGACGAGGGAGGTGTTCCACAACGAAACGCACGGCGACCTGTCCCTTCTCTTCACCCGCGTTCGGAGGCTTCCATGTCAGGTCAGCTCACAATTCGGCCGGTCAGCAAGACCTTCGCCCACCGCCGCGTGCTCGACGCCGTCTCGCTGACGGTCCGAGCCGGCGAAAAGGTCGGCGTAGTAGGAGAGAACGGTTCCGGCAAGTCGACGCTGCTGCGGCTGATCACCGGGCAGGAGACGCCGGACGACGGCGAGATCACCGTGGTCGCGGAAGGCGGTGCCGGGCACCTCGGACAGGTGCTCGCACTGCCGGACGACGCCACGGTGGGTGACGCCGTCGACGCCGCGCTCGTCGAGATCCACGTGCTGGAGCAGCGGATCAAGGCCGCGGAGCAGGAGCTCGGCACGGCCGGTTCCGCGGAGCGGGCGGCGTACGGCGAGCTGCTCACCGCGTTCGAGCTGCGGGACGGCTACTCGGCCGACGCCAGGGTCGAGGCCGCCATGTCGGAGCTCGGCATCGGCGATCTCGGCTCGGCACGGCGGCTCGGCACGCTGTCCGGTGGGCAGCGGGCCCGGCTGGCGCTCGCCGGAGTGCTGTCGGCGCAAGCGGAACTGCTTCTGCTCGACGAGCCCACGAACCACCTAGACCACCAGGCGCTGGCCTGGCTGGAAGACCGGTTGCGGGCACACCGCGGCACCCTTTTCGTGGTGACGCGCGACCGTCTGCTGCTGGATCGGGTGGTGGTCACCGCGATCGTCGAGGTCGACGGCGACCGTCGCACGATCTCCCGCTACGGCAACGGTCGTGCCGGCTACCTCGCCGAGAAGCGGGTGGCCAGGCAGCGCTGGGAACAGGCGTACGCGGAGTGGGCCGGCGAGATCGCGCGCTGGACCGAGTGGCGCGGCACGACGGCGTACCGCGTCGCGCCTGGCCGGGCGATCAAGGACCACAACAAGTGCAAGTACAACGGCGACGGGCGGCGCGTGCAGGCGTCGATCTCGACGCGGGTGCGCAGCGCGTCGGAACGGCTGGAGCGGCTCCTGGCCGATCCAGTGCCGAAACCGCCGGATCCGTTGCACCTCAACGCACCGTTCGACGCGGCGGTGCGGGAGGGCCCGGTGCTCGAACTGGCGGGCGTCCGCGTCGGCGACCGGCTGCGCGTGGACGAGCTCGTCGTGGCCGCGGGCCGGCGGCTGCTCGTGACCGGTCCGAACGGGGCGGGCAAGTCGACGTTGCTCGACGTGCTGGCGGGGACGCTCCGGCCGGAGCGCGGCACCGTCACGCGGCACGGCGTCGTCGGCTACCTGCCGCAGGAAACCGTGGTGCGGCACCCGCGCCGGACGGTGCTCGCGGCGTTCGCCTCCGGCAGGCCGGGGACGCCGGAGAACCACGCCGAGCAGCTGGCATCGCTGGGACTGTTCCGCGAGGCGGACTTCGTGACTCCGGTCGGAGCGTTGTCGATCGGGCAGCGGCGACGGCTGGCGCTCGCGCGGTTGCTGCGGCAGGAGTCGGACGTCCTGCTGCTGGACGAACCGGCGAACCACCTGTCGCTCGCGCTGGTGGAGGAGCTCGAAGCCGCGCTCGCCGGTTACTCCGGTGCCGTGGTCGTGGTGTCGCACGACCGGTTGCTGCGGGGGCGGTGGCAGGGCGAGGAGCTGGCGCTGAACGACGGTCGGGTGTTGCTCGCGGCAGCGTGAGCAAAGCCGGTGAATGCCTCACCGGCTGGGGCTGCGCATCGCAAACGCCGTCACGAGCTGATCCGGCCGGGCGGCACGGCGATCGGCCGGACGGGGTAGCGCGAGTCCGAGGGTGTCCGAGTCCGTCCGACTCGGCTTCCGTTCCCGGTCGCGGCAGGACAGCGTGTGCGGCGTTCTGTTGATCAACTGGGAGGAGCGGACCGTGAAGCGTTTCGCACAGCTGGCCGGTGAGAAGCTCGTCGGACTGGTGCTGCCGAAGGTCGATGCCGGTGCCTGCGTGCCGGAGCACGGGCAGTGTTGCAAGCGGGGCTACCGCTTCAACTGCAACGGCATCTGCTCGTCGGTGAGCAGCAGCTGCAGGTGACGCGTTGAGCCGGGGTGCCGGTGGGTCTCCCGCCGGCACCCCTCACTCGCTGGGGAGGCCTGAAGTGCTCGACCTGTTCGCTCGCGTGCTGCTCGCCGCTGTCTTCCTCGCGGCGTTCGCCGGCAAAGTCCGCACCCGGCAGGGGTTCGCAGAGTTCCGCGACTCGATCGGCGCTCTGGCGCCGTGGTTGCCCGCACAGCCGGTCGCCATCGCGGTTCTCGCCGGCGAGGCAGCTGCCGTCGTGCTGCTCGCGGTTCCCGGAACGGGACTCGGCTACGCACTCGCCACCGGGTTGCTGGCGGCGTTCTGCGGCGGGATCGTCCTCGCCATCCGCAGCAGGAAAGCCGTGCGCTGCAAGTGTTTCGGCGCGGGCGGCGACGTGCTCGGACCCAAGCACCTCGTGCGCAACGGACTGCTGATCGCTGTTGCTGTCACCGGCGCGTTCGTGACGCCGCCGGCATCCTGGGAGGAACCGATGACCCTGCTCACGATCGCCGTCGTCCTGCTCGCCGTCGTGGTCGCGGTGCACGTGCTGTTCACGTACGGGCTGGTGGCCAGGGTCCGCGAGCTGCAGGAGCGGTCAGGGCCGCCGCGCAACCAGAACCTGCCGCAGCCCGGCCTGGTGATCCGGCCGTTCTCGGTCACCGGCACCGACGGCGCGCTGTTCACCGAGGCCGACCTCGACGGACCGGTGCAGGTCGGGTTCTTCTCGGTCGGCTGCGGGCCGTGCCGTTCCCTCACCGACGCGCTGCTGGCCGACCCGCCCGCCGCCCGGTTCGTGTCCGTTGTGGACGGCGACCCGACCGATCCCGAAGCCACCCGGCGGCTCGTGGAGAAGGTCAGTGCGCTGGGGCGGGTCGCGGTCATCGGCACGGACGACCCGGTGCTGTCGGCGTTCGAGGTCATGGCGTTCCCGACGCTGGTGTACACGCACGGCGGCGTGGTGACCGCGTCCGGCATCAAACTCGACGACTTCGCCGGTGTGCCGGCGCCGGTGGCATGATCAGGAACGCCGTCGCGGCTCTCGCGCTGCCGTTCCGGGCCACGCCGCTGATCGCCACCACCACGCTCGTGCTCACGGTGGTCGCGGGCGCGGCACCGGCGAGCGGGGCGTGGTTGACGATGCTGCTGGTCGACGAGCTCACCTCGGGCACGGCGAGTGCCGGCAGGGCGGCGTTCCTCGCGGTCACCTCCGCCCTCGTCGGCGGGTCCGCGATCGCGTTGCTCTACCTCGGCGGGCACCTCGGAGAGGTGGTGCAGCAACGGGTCGCGCTGACCGTGGAGAGCAGGCTGTTCCAGCGGGTCGCGACGCTGCGGGGACTGCGGCAGATCGAGGATCCCGCGTTCCACGACCGGTTGCGGCTCGCCGAGCAGGCGGCGCAGGAGGCACCCGGCACGATCTCGCAGTTCACCCAGGAGCTCGTCAGGTCGCTCGTGTTGCTGGTGAGCTTCGCCGGTGCGTTGCTGGTGGTGTGGCCGCCGATGACGTTGCTGCTGCTGGCTTCGGTGGTGACGGCGGTGTTCGCGAGGCTGGCGACCGCACGGCGTGAGGCGGCCACGGAGGAAGCGTGGGTGGCGACCGACCGGCGGCGGCTCTTCTACCGTGCGTTGCTCACGGATGTGCGTGCGGCCAAGGAGATCCGGCTGTTCGGGCTCGGAGAGTTGTTGCACACCAGGATGGTCGGCTCGCTCGCGACGGTGTCGGGTGCGCGGCTGGCGGCGGCACGGCGGGGAACGCTGGTGCAGAGCGGTCTGGCGCTGCTCGGGGCTGTCGTGGCCGGGGCGGGCACGGTCGTCGTGGCGGTGAACGTGGTGTCCGGCCGGTCGTCGGTCGGCGATCTCGTGCTGTTCCTCGGTGCGGTCGCGGGAGTGCAGACCGGACTGTCCGGTGTGGTGCTGCAGCTCGGCGAGGCGGGCCGCGCAGTCAAGCTCTTCGGGTACTACCTCGACGTCGTCGACACCCGTGACGACCTGGCCGCGGGAACCGGTGTGCCGGCAGAGGCGACGATCGAGCTGCGGGACGTGTGGTTCCGCTATGCCGAGGACGGCCCGTGGGTGCTGCGCGGGGTCGACCTCACGATCCCTGCCGGCGCGGCCGTCGGACTGGTCGGTGTGAACGGCGCGGGCAAGAGCACGCTCGTGAAGCTGTTGTGCCGGTTCTACGACCCGCAGCGGGGCACGATCACGTGGGGCGGCGTGGATCTCCGCGAGCTGGACGTCGAGGAACTGCGCAGGCGGATCGGCGTGGTGTTCCAGGAGTTCATGGCCTACGACCTGACCGCGGCGGAGAACATCGGCATCGGCCAGGCGGACGCACTCGGCGATCGGGCGCGGATCGTCGCGGCGGCCGAGGTGGCGCGGATCGCGGACACGCTGCAGGCACTGCCCAACGGGTACGACACGGTGTTGTCCAGGACCCACGCGGATGAGGAGCGCACCGGCGTGACGTTGTCCGGCGGGCAGTGGCAACGGGTGGCGCTGGCGCGGTGCCTGATGCGCCGCGACGCCGAGTTGATGATCCTCGACGAGCCGACGTCCGGTCTGGACGCGGAAGGCGAGCACCGGGTGCACGACACGGTCAGGCGGCACGCGGAAGGGCGGACCAGGTTGCTGATCTCGCACCGGATGGCGGCACTGCGCGGCGCGGATCTCATCGTCACGTTGGTGGGCGGGCGGATCGTCGAGCAGGGCAGCCACGACGAGCTGATGGACGCGGACGGCGAGTACGCGCGGCTGTTCCGGCTGCAGGCGGACGGGTACCAGGATGCGAGGGCCGGCTGATGTGGATCAGGGTGACGGTGCGGGGCAACAGCATGTCGCCGACGTTGTCCGACGGGCAGAAGCTCGTGGCGCGCAGGCTCCTGAGGAGGAGCCCACGCCGCCACGAGGTGATCGTGTTCCGCGTCCCCGACCCCGAGCTGCCGCACCGGATCAAGCGCGTCGCGGCCGTCGCGGGTGACGCCGTGCCGGACTGGCTCGCGGCCACGCTGCCCGGCACCTCGCACGTGCCGGCCGGTTTCGTGGCCGTGTCAGGCGACAACCCGCGGTCGCAGGACTCCCGTCAGCTCGGCCTGGTCGACTGCCGCGACATCGTCGGCACCGTTCGTGGTGCGTGATCGAGCCGCTGCCACCTCGCCCGCTGGCAGGCGACGACCCAGCGCTGCCGCCAGCTCGTCGCGTCACCTCCGCACGCCTGCGCGATCGCCAGCACCGTGTCGAGCTTCGGAAAACGGCGACCGGTCAACGCGTCGTGCAACGTGCTGCGGGCACAACCGGTGCGGCGTGCCAGCTCGCGATAGGACAGGCCGACCAGCAGCCGCAGCTCGTCCAGGTCGACGCCCAGTTCCGCCCTACCCCCTGTGGTCATTCAGTCTCCCGTGTCGTCGGTCCTCCGTCCCTCTCCTCTTCAGCCCACTGCATGGTTACCTGAGCTCGATCGAGTTCGCCACTGTGCTCTGAACGGCCGCTGCTCGCCGCCGCCACCAGGCTGATCATCACTAGTCCGAAGCTCGCGAGGCCGAGTGCCAGGATGATTCCGCCGTGCAGCACAACGGCCAGTGCGAGGCCGACGCGGCGCACGGCCGAGTTGCCGAACACGCAGATCACGATCGCGGATTCGAGCAGGATCGTGCCCCACGTGATAGCGGGTGTGAGAACGCCTGAATCGAGGAACGGCACGAGTTCCGGGGCGGCTCCGAAATACGCGTCCTGAAGAACGAAGTGCATGGCGCTGCCGTCGCGCCATTCCGGTTCGACGAGTTTGAGCCACACTGCCTGCCCGTAGACGATGACCACCTGCAAGCGAATCACCAGATGGGCGGTATAGGAGGTTCCTATCCACCACGCGGGCAATGGCGTCGCCGGGCGTCTCCAATGCCAGATCCGATCATCGCCGAGACACAGCGGGATGAGCAGCAGGGTGAGGACCCTGGCCACGTTCTCACCGCCGTTGGGCACGTGGATCGCGACGGCGAGGCTGAAAGTGACGTACCAGTGCGGAATGCAGGTCCAGCGGGGCCGATAGCCCGAGATCACGAGCGCCAGCACGGCGATTGTTACTACCCGGAAAATTGTCAGCGCAACCGGAGAGGAACTGACGCACCACAGCGAAAGGGTGCGCAGACCGTCGCACCGGGGTCCCGTTGGGCCGTTCGGTACAGCGGGGAAGAGATCGGCGTCGGACGTGAACACGAGGACGCTGAGTTCGGCGAGCGCGACCAGCGATCGGGCGGCGCCGAGGGTGATCGTCCGCGGCTCGAACGCCAGCGCGCGGGCTACCGGGGTGCGCACTGGAGGTCCGCGACCGCGACGCGCACGACGCGCCTGGCCGGCCTGTCCCCGTCAGGGCGCTCCGCCGTGAACACGGTCGGTCCGCAGGGCACTTCTGGAGAGAAGTAGCTGTTCAGACGTGCTCGAGGAGCACTGGTGATGGCGGCGGCGCAGTCCGAGACCGTCGCCGCCGCGCAGTCCTGCCAGTGCCCGGCCGGCAGTTCGTCCACCGTGGCGAGCAGCCGGACCAGGTCGGCGTACGACCCGCGGTCCAGGCCACGCAGGTGGTCCCGGTCACCCGCGGTCCGGGTGATCGGGACGAACGTGCCGGTGGGCTCGTCGTGGTGGTACGCGACGATGAACTCGCGCCCCGCCGCGTCGGTGAAGAGCTGCATGCCCTGCGGCCAGAACAGCCGGAGCGTGTCCCGCTGGGCGCTGACCCGGTGCCCGACGACGTCGGCGGGCAACTGGGCGGCGGTGGCAGCGAGAAAAATCATTCCGAGTGCGGCACCGGTGAAGGCCATGCCTTTCGCGGCACGTGCCCCGGCGTCCATTTCGGTGGGCATCGGACCGGCTGCCTGGAACGATCAGCAGCCCGTTGTGCAGGGCCCGAGGATCGCCTGGGTCTTGGTCACCGATTCCGTCGGCCCGGTGTCCGAAGCTGCACTGACAATCGTTACTGCAGCAAGTGCCACGGCAGCCAGAAGTGCGCCGAAAAAGCCTGCCCGTCTCATTTTCTTGATCCCCTCCACGTGCGACGAGGAACCTCCCTCCCTCGTCACTGCGGAGGGGAATATCGCAGCGTCTGTCCAGTTCGTCAACCTGGTAACGCGCCGTGCGCGAACGGCTCCCGAGAGTGATTCGACAGTTCTGAATCGGTACAGCAACCATGTTGTATCTCAGGCGCGCACGGCGACTCCTAAAGGTGATATCTGATGGCACTGCAGTATCGACGGCTCCACCAGAAGCAGTCCCGAGTGGAAAGTTCCGGCCGATGGAATATCGCATTTTGGGCCCGCTGGAACTGCGGTCCGCGGGCCGCTCCGTCGCGCTCGGAGGCGAGCGTCAGCAGAAGCTGCTGGTGCTGTTGCTGCTCGGCCACGGCTCGGTCGTGACGTTCGACCGCCTGATCGACGAGCTGTGGGAGGACCCGCCGCAGACCGCGCGCCGTCAGGTGTGCAACGCCGCCGCTGCGGTGCGCCGAGTCGTGTCGCACCACGGTGGCGACCTGATCACGAGCACCCACGGCTATCGGCTGGAACTGCAGGACGCGACGCTCGACGCGGATGTGTTCCGGTCCCACGTGGCCGGCGCGGAAGCCGCCGTGTCCCAAGGAAAACCGGCTCAGGCCGTGGCGCTGCTGCAGAACGCGCTCGACCTGTGGCGGGGCCCGGTGCTGGCCGGCCTGGGCTCGGCCTCCATCGACGCGGCCTCCTCCGGCCTGGGCGAACAGCGTTTGCAGGCCGTGGAACGGCTGGCCGAACTGCGCCTCGACCTGGGTGAGGTCACCTCGCTGCTGGGGCACCTCGCGGTTCAGGTGGCCGAACACCCGCTGCGGGAGTCGTTGCGCGCCACGCTGATGCGCGCTTTGCGGAAGGCGGGCCGCCGCGGCGACGCGCTGACCGTCTTCGAGGAGGGCCGTCAGGCGCTGGCCGAGGAGCTGGGCACCGATCCCGGCCCAGAGCTCCAGCGCCTGCACGCCGAACTGCTGACCGACTCGCCGGCTGTCACCTCGCGAAGATCGTCGCTGCCGATCGACATCCCGGACTTCACCGGTCGCGAGTCCGAGGTGGACAGACTGGTGGACGCGATCGGCACACGGGCGATCGTGACCATCGAGGGAATGGGTGGCATCGGCAAGACGGCGCTGGCCGTGCACGTCGCCCACCGCCTGGCCGGCCGCTTCCCGGACGGTCACTGCTACGTCGACCTCCGCGGCTTCACCGCGGGCACCACGCCGATGACGACCGGCGCCGCGCTGGACCAGCTGCTGCGCCAGATCGGCGTGCCACCGGAGAACATCCCCGCCGACCCGGCCGCCCGCCGCGACCTGTGGCTGGCCGAGGTGTCCGCCCGGCGTGTGCTGGTGGTGCTGGACAACGCGGCCGACGCGATCCAGGTCCGCCCGCTGCTGCCCGGCGCCTCCAGCTCGGTGGTGATCATCGCCAGCCGCTGCCACCTGATGTCGATCGAGGGCGCCATCCCCGTCCCGTTGGACGTCCTGCCCGCCGACGACGCGGCGGCGCTGTTCCGCCGCATCGCGGGACCCGCTCGTGCCGACGCCGAACCGGACGCCGTCGCCGACGTGGTCTCGTTGTGCGGCAGGCTTCCGCTGGCGATCCGCATCGCCGCGTCCCGTTTCTGCCGCAGGCCCAGCTGGACCGTGGCGCACCTCGCCGGCCAGCTGCGGGACCGCCAGCGCCGCACCCGCGCCTTCACCGCGAACGACCTGAGCGTCGCCGGTGTGCTCGCCCTGTCCTACCACCACCTCACCGCCGACCGCCAAGAGCTGTTCCGCCTGCTGTCCCTGGTGCCCGGCGCCGACTTCGACGCCTGCACCGCGGCCGCGCTCGCCGCGGTGCCGGAGGACGACGCCCAGGACGTCCTGGAGGAACTGGTCGAGTGCAACCTGCTGATGCAACGCGCCGCCGACCGCTACTGCCTGCACGACCTGGTCCGCGACTGCGCCCGTGACCTCGCGGACGCCGCACACGCACCGTCCGAACTGGACACCGCACGGCACCGCCTGTTCGACTACTACCTGCATCTGGCGGACGTCCGCGGCCGCCGCAGCATGCCGGGCAGGCGCGGGTTCGAGCCGGACGTGAAGTGGCTGCCGGAATCCGTGCCCGTGTCGGCCTCCGAGGAGGACGACATCCGCCAGCTGCGGGCGGAGTACAAGAACATGGTGGCGGTGGCGGACTACGCCAGCGCGCACGGATGGCACGTGCACGCCTGGCAGCTGCCGTGCCTGCTCCTGCCTTTCCTGACCCGTGTCGGCCTGCGGTCCGGTGTGCTCGAGCTGTCGCGCAACGCACTGGCGGCGGCTCAGGCCCTGGGCGACCGGCGCGGGGTGTCGATGGCGCTGACGAACATCGCGTTCGCGTTGCGCGAGGCCGGCCGCAACAGCGAGGTGCTGGAGGTCCTGGACCAGGCCATCACGATCAGCCGTGAGCTCGGCGACCTGCCCGCCGCGGTCGGTGGGCTGCGCGACCTGGGCGCGTCGCAGGTGCAGGCGGGCATGCTGGGCGCGGCGGCCGCCAGTTTCACCGAGGCGGTGGCGTTGGCCCGGTCCATCGGCGACCAGCGGGCCGAGGTGAACTCGCTCATCGACCTGGGGTACGTCGACTGCAACCTCGGGCGGTACGAGGCGGCGGCCGGCCGGTTCCACGACGCGCTCGCGATGCACCAGCGCGACGGCTACACCGGCGGCGAGGTCGTGGTGCTGATCAACCTGGGGTGGCTCGCGCAGCTGCGCGGCAGGGACGTGGAGGCGGTCGAGGCGCTGGAACGGGCGGTGCGGCTCAGCCGGGAGATCGGGATGATCCGCGGCGAGGGCATCTCCCTGGCCTGGCTCGGGGTGACGTATCGGCGGGTCGGTCGTCTCGCGGACGCGCTGCAGGTGGGTCTGGAAGCCCTGGAGTCCGCGCGCCGCATGGATCTGCGGGAGCCGGAAGGCGACGCGTTGAACGGCCTCGCCGAGACCTACCTGGCCGCCGGGCGGCTGCGTGAAGCCGAGGCGATGCTGTGGGCCGCCGAGGAACTGGCGCTCGCCGGTGCGTTGCCGATGGTGCGGGCGCGGGCACACGAGGGACTGGCTCACGCCGCTGCCCTGCGCGGCGACCAGGAGTGGGCTCGTACGCACTGGGAACGGGCTGTCGAGCTGTACCCGGCCGGTGCGGTGGACGCGGAGAACCCTCGCGCGCATCTGGCTGACGCCGCTGCGACCTGCATGCGGTGCGTCTGCGGCACCAGCACTCAACGCGTGGCACTCGCCTCAGCAGGCTAACCACCAGCCAGATCCTCCGCGCCTGGCTCCGATGGCGTCTGCAAGGACCACCAGCCCAACATCAACACGCACTTTTCTACTGCCAACAGGGGTCGTCACGATCAAGAGTTGGTGGTACTTGCAGACGTCTGTGACAGGCGGCTGCTGGTCAGCGCGCCGGAACGTGCGTGCATCGGTCGTCGATGCGGGACGGATGCACGGTGTTGGTGCACTCGTCCCGACGCCGGATTCCGCCCCGGCGCACGGCGAGGAAGTGGTGCCAGAAGATGTCGCAGCCCGCGTTACCGGCCCGGCTCGTGGACAGGCCCGCGCTGACCGCGAGGCTCGACACCGCAGCAGGCCACAAGGTCGTCGTCGTGAAGGCCGGACCGGGCTGGGGGAAGACGACCTCGGTCGCCGCGTGGGCGGCGACCCGGCGGGCGTGCTGGCTGAGTGCGGGGGACACCTCGCTGGACCGGTTGTCGCGCGGGCTGTTGCGCGCGTTGCGGCAGCGGTTGCCGAGGTTGCCGGTGGAGCTGATCACCTCGCAGGCCGATGCGGTCGCGGACCTGGTGTGCGGGCTGCTGGACGTCCACCTCGACGAGCCTCTGGTGCTGGTGGTCGACGACGCCGGCGCGCTGGACGGCGACGGTGCGCGGTTGATCGAGGCGTTGTGCCTGCGCAGCCCGGAGTTGTTCAGCCTGGTGCTGCTGACCCGCGGCGAGCTCGGCTTCGCGCTGCCCGCGGACCTCTGCGAGATCGACTCGCGGGAGCTCGCGTTCACCGGGGAGGAGGTCGCCGCGCTCGTCGGCGCGGACGCGGCCGGGGTCGTGCGGGCGCGCACCGCCGGGTGGCCCGCTGCCGTGACGCTGTACCGGGAAGCGCTGAGCACCGGATGCGCGGTGCCGCAGGAGGATGGCGGCGATGTGCTCGTGCGGCTGGCCGCGTCGGTGCTCGCCGGCGAACCAGAGCCGGTCAGGGAGCTGTTGCGCGCCATAGCGTTGCTGGGGCGGGTGAGCATCGCGCTGTGCGTCGCGCTCGGGTTCACCGATGCCCGCGACACGTTGCCGGAGCTGACCCGGCGGGGGTTGCTGAGCGGCGACCGTCCTGAGTGGAGTGTGCTGGAGCCGATCGGCGTGTTGCTGCGGCGCGACACCGGCGGTGAGGAGGTCCGGCACCGAGCGGCGGTCTTCTGCGAACGGACCGGCGCGCACGCGGAAGCACTGCGGCACCTCGTCGAGGCGAAGAGGTGGGACCTGGTCGCGCAGCTCCTCCTGCGCAGGGACGAGCAGATCGTCGCGGCGGGCGGTGCGGACGCGGTGCTCGAAGCGCTGGAGCACCTGGAGATCGACGACCAGCGGCTGCACCTGGTCCAGGGCTTCGCCCGGCAGCACAAGGGGGACTGGCTCGGGGCGTTGCACAGCTACGAGCAGGCGAGCGGGAAGGTGCTGCGACCGTGCCTGGCGTGGCGGATGGGGCAGCTGCACGCCCTCACCGGGCAGCCGGAGCGAGCCGTCGACCTGTTCGAGCGCACGGTGTTCGACGACGTCGCGTCACTGGACGAGGTGCGGCTGCTGTCGCTCGCGGTGCGGTGGTTCCGGGAGACCGGCAGGCACGCGCAGGCGCGGAAGCTGGCCGGGCGGTG
The DNA here is from genome assembly GCF_003269295.1 of Lentzea atacamensis. Lineage (GTDB taxonomy): Bacteria > Actinomycetota > Actinomycetes > Mycobacteriales > Pseudonocardiaceae > Lentzea > Lentzea atacamensis. The sequence goes on from NZ_QLTT01000004.1 coordinate 555,893, forward strand.
TGAGCTGGCGGCACGGCGCTGTGGCGGGCACGCCGCGAAGGCCTGGAGCAGCAAGGCCTTCGGGTTCCTAGCCGCGCACGACGGTGACCGGGTCGCGTTCGAGATGCACTACGGCCAGGCGGCGGACGGCGCCCGGCGGTCCGGCAACCGGATGCTGGAGCTGACGATCCGCACCGAACGGGCGTGGTTCCTGGCGGCGGAGACCAGCCCGGCCGACGCGCTCGCCGAGCTCGGCGAGGTCGTGGTTCTCGGCAGGCAAGCGGGACTCGTTGAGCCGGACTGCCACCACACCAGGGCGCTCGCCAACACCAGGCTCGGCCGGTTCGACGCTGCCCTCGCCGACGCCGACAGGGCGGGCTGGGGTGTCAAGGGCCTGGTGATCAGGGCGGAGGTGCACCGCAGGCGCGGCGAACCCGGTCAGGCCCAGGCGTTCCTCGACGAGGCGCTGGCCATCCCCGGCACGGATCCGTTGCGGATCCTCGCGAAGGCGACGCTGGCGAGAGTCCTGGCGAGCGAGAACCCCGCAACCGCGCGCGAACTCGCCGACGAGGCCGTGGCCGACGCGGAGAACCTGCGGATGTGGCAGGTGCCGGCGTTGCTCGCGCGTGGCTGGGTCGCCCTGCTCGCCGGTGATCGCGAGCGGGCGCGCGAGGACGCGGCCGCCGCTCGGGCGCTGGCGGGGCGCCGGGGTGACCGGGCAGGGCTCGCCGACGCGTTGCAGCTGGCGGCGGGCACGTCGGAGAAGCCGGCGGTCGCGCTGCTCGCCGAGGCCGCGATGGTGTGGCAGGCGGCGGGAGACGAGGTCGGTGCCCTGACGGCGAAACTCGCGTCGGCCCGGCTGACCGGCGTGGACGTCCCGAGGTTCGAGGACGAGCTGCGCGGGCACGGCGTGCGCACCGACGTGCCGATGGCCGACGTGCTCGGCACGGGGTTGCCCCGCACCGCGCGGATCGCCGTCAGGACGCTCGGCGGGTTCCAGGTGCTGCGCGACGGCGTTCCGGTGCCGGGCGCACTGTGGCAGTCGAAGAAGGCGCGCGACCTGCTGAAGATCCTGGCGGCGAACCGTGGCCGGCCCGTGCCCCGGCCGCAGCTCGTCGACCTGCTGTGGCCGGACGACCTCTCCGACCGCACGGCGAACCGGTTGTCGGTGCTGCTGTCCACGCTCAGGAACGTGCTGTCGGTGTCCGCGGACGCCGAGCCGCTGGTCGCCACCCGCGACACGGTCGCCTTGGACCTGTCCCTCGTGGACCTGGACGTCGCCGCTTTCTTCACCACGGCGAACGCCGCGCTGGTGGCGCACCGGCGCAACGACCCGGCCGCGCACCGGTTGCTGATCGACGCGGACGAGCTGCACCTCGGCGAGTTCCTGGCCGAGGAACCCTATGAGCAGTGGGCCATCCAGGTGCGCGAGGAAGTTCGCGGCAGACACACCGCCGTGCTGCGGGCGTTGGCACAGGTACCCGACCCCGAACAGCAGGTCGGTTACCTGACGAGGTTGCTGGAGCTCGACCCGTACGACGAGAGCGCCCACGTGCGGCTGGTGAAGGCGTTGCGGGCGGCGGGCCGGCACGGCGAGGCGCGCCGCAGGTACGAGGTCTATCTCGGGCAGATGAACGAGATCGGCGTCCGGCCCACCGAACCGGACCTGTTCGGCAGACCTGTTCTTCAGGTCTCCTGAGGGAAGTCCCTGGCACACCACGGGGCCACCTGAGCGGATCACCGTCCGCAAGGTGGCCCTGTTGGCGTTCCAGCAGGTCAAAGCCGCCGTAAGAGTTCCATCAGGTTTCCGGAAGGGTGCGCTAAGGGCCGCTTCGTAGCTTCTCGTGGACGACGGAACACGGGGGTGTGACGGGTGGGAAGCAGCTGGCTGATCTGTCCTCGGCCGAGGCCTGACGCGGCACTGCGGGTGGTGTGCGTGCCCTACGCGGGCGGCGGCGCGTCGGCCTTCTGGGACTGGGCGGATCTGCTGGGCAGCAGCGTTGAGCTGTGGTGCGCGGTGCTGCCGGGACGGGAACGCAGGTTCGCCGAGACCGCCGAGACCGAGGCGGCGCGGATCGCGGAACCGCTGGCGGAGGCCGTTCGCGAAAAGATCCGGACGCCGCTGGTGTTGTTCGGCCACAGCATGGGCGGGCTGATCGCGTTCGACGTGGCACGCAGGCTGGGCGGTCTCGTCGAGCACCTCTTCGTGTCCGCGACCAGGGCGCCGCACCTGAAGTCCGGCGACGAGCCGCACCTGCTCGATGACGACGGCCTGCTCGACTGGATGACCAGGCTCGGTGGCGTGCCCGCGGACCTGCTGGCGCACAGGGAGATGCTCGCCCTGCTCCTGCCGACGCTGCGTGCCGACCTGACCGTGTGCGCCCGTTACCGCGGCACCGAAGACGTGATCGACGTGCCCATCACCGCGTTCGCCGGCACCGGTGACCCGCTCGCGAGCGAGGCCGAGGTCGCCGCCTGGGAGCGCCACACCACCGCCGGCTTCGACCTCGTGGTCCGGCCCGGCGGCCACTTCTACCTCAAAGACGATCCGGCGGCGGTGACGAGCGTCCTGTGCGCGGCCGCCAAGGAAGGTGTGCAGTGAGCCACGAGCAACCCTTTGTCGGCAAGCACCCCGCGACTCGCGGCCAGCAGCAGATCTGGTTCTCAGACCAGCTGGCGCCGGGCGCCACGTTCAACACGGTCCCGGTGCACGTGGAGATCACCGGCGCGCTGGACACCGGCGCGCTCACCGCCGCGCTGATGGCGGTCGTGCACCGGCACGAGCCGCTGCGCACGACGTACCGGCTCGACGGCACCGAACTCGTAGCGGTGGTCGCCCCTGACCCACAGGTGACGATCAATGCCTGGGACCTCCGTGAACTCCTGCCCGCTGAACGCACTGCACGCGCCGAAGCGTTGGTGGCCAACGAACTCGCGCGCCCCATCGACATTTCCAGCGGCGCGCCGTTGCGAGCAGTGTTGCTGCGCCTGGACGACGACAGCCACCAGCTCGTCCTGCTGGTGCACCACATCGCGGTGGACGGCGCGTCGGTCGCGGTGATCCAGGAGGAGCTCGTGCGCTCCTACGCCGGTCAGGTGGCGTTGCCGCAGCCCGGGGTCCGGTACCGCGACGTCGCCCTGCTGAGCGGTGATGCCGACGTCGAACACTGGTGCGCGGAGCTCGCGGATCTGCCGGAACCCCTGGAACTGCCCAACATCCGCACCCGGCCCGCACAGCCGGACTTCGCCGCCGAGGTGCTGCCGCTGGTCGTGCCCGAGGAACTGGCGAACGCCGTCCGGAAGACCGCGAGCACGCACCGCTCGTCGTCGTTCATGGTGCTGCTGACCGCGTTCTCCGTGCTGCTGCACAGGTTGACGGGCTCGTCGGACATCGTGGTCGGCTCGCCGTCCGCCGGACGTGAACACGCCGACACGCACGACCTGGTCGGCTACTTCGTCAACATGCTCGCGCTGCGTGTGCGGCTCGGCTGGGACCCGACCTGCGCCGAGGCGATGGACCTCGTGCGCGACACCGTCCTGGACGCGCTCGACCACCGCGAAGCGCCGTTCCACCAGATCGTGGAAGCGCTGGGGGAGAAGGGCGACGTGGACCGGCACCCGGTCTTCCAGGTCGTCTTCGCGTCCCCGCCGCCGCTCGCCGGGCCGCTGGCCGCGGGTGGCTGCGTGTTCACGTTCACCCAGGGCACCAGCAACCAGTGCCTGTACGACCTCGAACTGCAGCTGCCGGACTCTGGCAGCGGCGAGCTGCGCGGCTGGGCCAAGTTCCGCACCGCGCTCTACCAGCGTGCCGACATCGTCGACCTGACCGAGCGCTTCACCACCGTGCTGGAGCAGCTGACCAGCACGCCGGACGCACGCCTGTCCAACCTGTCGCTGCTCTCCGCCGACGAGACCCTGCGGATCGTCCGCGACCTCAACGCGAACGCGACCGCGTACCCGGCGGACGCGACGCTGGTCGAGCTGTTCGAGCAGACCGCGGACCGGTTCTCCGAAGACATCGCAGTCGAGTTCGGCTCGGTCAGCCTCACCTACGCGGAGCTCGACCAGCGCGCCAACCGGCTGGCCGCGCACCTCGGCGCTCTGGGCGTGGGCGTGGGAACTCCGGTCGGAATTCTGCTGGAACGAGGCGTGGACTGGATCGTCGCCGCGATCGCCGTGCTCAAGGCGGGTGGCGCGTACCTGCCGCTCGACCCGGAGTACCCGATCGAACGCCTGCAGGCGTTGTGCGCGGACGCTTCCGCCGCTGTCGTGGTCGCCGGCCGGCCCGCGGACCTGGGGGTCGAGCTGGTCGACCTGTCCGCGACGGTGCTGACCTGTCCGGCGGATCGTCCACAGCGGACGGTCGAGCCGGACGACCTCGCCTACGTCATGTACACGTCCGGCTCGACCGGGATGCCGAAGGGCGTCTGCGTCAGTCACCGCAACGTGGTCCGGCTGGTCCGTGACACCAACTACGTCGAGTTCGCGCCCGGTGACCGGGTCGCGCAGGCGTCGACGACGACGTTCGACGCGGCGACGTTCGAGATCTGGGGTGCGTTGCTCAACGGCGGCCGGCTGGTCGGCCTGCCGAAGGACATCGCGCTGGACCCCGCGGCGCTGGGGGAGTGGTTGCGCGCCAACTCGATCGACACGCTGTTCCTGACCACGTCGGTCGCGATGCACGTGGCTCGTGAGCTTCCTGCCGCGCTGTCCTCGTTGCGGTACTTCGTTTTCGGCGGCGAACAGCCGGACGAGCACGCGGTCGCCACGCTCGTCGCGCATCCCGGCGGTCCCGAGCACGTCGTGAACGGCTACGGGCCGACCGAGACCACGACCTTCGCATCGAGTCACTCCTGCGATCGGTCCGAAGGCCGGATTCCGCTGGGCCGCGCTCTCAGCAACACCCAGCTGTACGTGCTGGACCAGTACCTGGAGCCGGTGCCGCCGATGGTCGCGGGCGAGCTGTGCATCGGTGGTGACGGCGTCGGCCGCGGCTACGTGGGCAATCCCGCGCTGACGGCGGAACGGTTCGTGCCCGATCACGTCGGTGGCAGGCCGGGTGCGCGGCTGTACCGGACCGGTGACCTGGCCCGGCTGCTGCCGGACGGGACGTTCGAGTACCTGGGCAGGGCCGACCGGCAGGTGAAGATCCGCGGGTTCCGGATCGAACCGGGCGAGGTCGAGGCGTGCCTGCACTCCTCGGGTCTGGTGCGCCAGGCGGTCGTCGTGCCGCGCGAGGACGCCGCCGGTGACGTCAGCCTGGTCGGTTACGTCGTGCTGGAACAGCAGGGCGACGAGCAGCTCGACGAGCTGATGCGGCACGTGCGGGACGCGTTGCCCGCGTACCTGGTGCCGTCCGCGCTGGTGCCGATGGAGACGTTGCCGTTGACGCGCAACGGAAAGCTCGACCTGCGCGCGTTGCCGGACCCGGAGATCGCGGCCGAGGAACCCGACGAGCCGCAGACGGTGACCGAGGTCGCCGTGGCGGACCTGTGGCGGCAGGTGCTCGGCGCGGAGTCGGTCGGCAGGGACGCGAACTTCTTCGATCTCGGCGGCCATTCGCTGAAGGCGGCCAGGATCCTCTCGCGCATCGAGAGCGAGCTGGGTGTCCGGCTGCCGATGCGGTCGCTGTTCGACCACCCGACCGTCGCCGGCATCGCGACCGAGGTCGACAGGTTGCGTGACACCACACCCGTATCCGTTGGCGCGATCCGGGCAGAGGCCAGGTCCTCGCTCTCCGTCGCCGACCTGCTCGATCTGTGAGAGGGAGGAAAGTCGTGCAGGACGTGTTGCGGCGCTTGAAGGCGCTGGACCCGGAACGCCGCGCGGCCGTGTTCGCGCAGCTCGCCGAGCGCGGCGAGGAGTTCAACGTGCACCCGGTGTCGTCGGGCCAGCGGCGGCTGTGGCTGCTGGACCAGCTGCATCCAGGTAGCCCCGTCTACAACGTGCCCTACGCCTTCCGGCTGCGCGGGCCCGTGGACAGTGCAGCGCTGGGGGCCGCGTTGCTCTCGCTCGGTCGGCGCCACGAGGTGCTGCGGACCGTTTTTCTCGACCTCGACGGGGATCCGCGGCAGGTGATCCTGCCGGAGCCGCAGTTCACGCTCGTGGTGACGGAGGTGTCGGTTCCTGCTTCGGAGCGGGACGCTTTCGCTTCCGCGCGTGCCGCTGAGGCCGCGAGGGAACCGTTCGATCTGGCTGAGGGCCCGTTGCTGAGGGCCGAACTGGTCGTCTTCTCCGCGACCGACGCGTTGCTGCTGGTCACCATGCACCACATCGTCTGCGACGGCTGGAGCACCCAGCTGTTGTTCGCCGAGTGGCGCGCCGCCTACGAGTCGGCGGACCTCGGCCCCGCGCCGACCCAGTACCTGGACTTCAGCCGCTGGCAGACCGAGTGGCTGGCCGGTCCGGACGGCGCGCGGCTGGAGGAGTACTGGACCTCGCAGCTCGCCGGTGTGCCTCCGGTGCTGGAGCTGCCGGCGGATCACCCGCGTCCGGCCGTGATGAAGATGCGCGGTGGGGCGGAGTCGTTCGCCTGGCCTGCTTCGCTGAAGGAGCGGCTGGACTCGTTCTGCCTGGCCGAGCGCGTCACGCCGTTCATGGTGCTGCTGACCGCGTGGAACGTGTTGCTGCACCGCTACTCCGGTGCTGACGACCTCGTGGTCGGCACGAACGTGGCCAACCGGCGTGCCGAGATCGAGAACGCGGTCGGCTTCTTCGTCAACACGGTCGCGATCCGCACCCGTGTCTCGCCCTCGGTCAGCTTCCGGTCGCTGCTGCACCAGGTGCGTGACACGACGCTGGCCGCCCAGCAGCACCAGGACCTGCCGTTCGAGCGGGTCGTCGAGGCGCTCGCACCGCCGCGCAGCACCGCGCACCAGCCGGTGATCCAGACGATCGTCGGCATGGAGGACTCGCAGCACGAGATCTTCTCGCTGCCCGGTGTGTCCGTGTCCAGGGTGGCGTCCCACTCGGGCACCGCGAAGTGGGACCTGGAGCTGGGCGTCACGTCGACGTCCGGCGGGATCGCCGGGCTGCTGGAGTACGACAGCGCGCTGTACGAACCGGCGACGGTGCGGCGGCTGCTGGGGCACCTGGAGACGTTGCTGTTCGCCGGCCTCGACGATCCGTCCTGCCCGGTCGGCCGTCTGACGATGATCACCGCTGCCGAGCGTGCGCAGCTGGTGGACGAGTGGAACCCGCCGGTGCCGCCACGGCTGGACGACGTGCTGGTGCACGAACTGATGGAGGCGTCCGCGGACCGCACTCCCGATGCGGTGGCACTGGTGTTCGAGGACCAGTCGCTCACCTACCGCGAGCTGGAGGCGCGGGCGAACCAGCTCGCGCACCAGCTGCGCTCGTCGGGCATCGGGCGTGGTGACCTGGTCGGCATCAGCCTGCCGCGGTCGCTCGACCTCGTGGTGGCGCAGCAGGGTGTGCTCAAGTCCGGTGCCGCCTACGTGCCGCTCGACCCCGAGTACCCGGCGGATCGGCTGGCGTACATGGTCGCCGACTCCGGTCTGCGGGTGGTCGTGACGCTGGCCGCGTTCGCCTCACGCTTCCCCTCCGCCGACACGCTGTCGTTGGACGCCGTGGACCTGTCCGCGTTCGCCACGGACCGTCCACAGCGGACTGTTTCACCGGACGACCTCGCGTACGTGATCTACACGTCCGGCTCGACGGGCAAGCCGAAGGGCGCCATGCTGCCACACCGGGGCGTGGTGAACCTCGCGGACGAGCTGGCGCGGATGCTCGGCATCGGGCCCGGCAACCGGATGCTGCAGTTCGCGTCGTTCAGCTTCGACGTGTCGGTCGCCGACATCATGGTCACGCTGGGCTCGGGCGCCACGGTGGTGCTCGCACCGCAGCACGATCTGCAGCCCGGTCCCGACCTGGCGCGCACGATCAACGCGCAGCGCGTCGACACGGCCTGCCTGCCGCCGACGGTCCTGCGGCTGACCGACCCGGCCTCGGTACCCGGTCTGCGCACGTTGATGGCGGGCGGCGAGGCCTGCCCGGACGAGGTGGCGGCGCTGTGGGCGCCCGGCAGGCGGTTCATCAACATCTACGGGCCGACCGAGGCGAGCATCTGGATCACCTCCGCGGAGTGCGACGGCACCGAGAGCCCGTTGCCGATCGGCCGTCCGATCGCCGGCAACACGGCGTACGTGCTCGACGAGAACCGCGAGCCGTTGCCGATCGGTGTGCCGGGTGAGCTTTACCTCGGCGGCGTGCAGGTGGCGCGCGGTTACCTGAACCGGCCGGAGCTCACGTCGGAGCGGTTCGTGGCCGACCCGTTCACCGGCGGGCGCCTCTACCGGACCGGCGACCTCGCGCGGTTCCTGCCGGACGGGCGGATCGAGTTCCTCCGGCGGATGGACAACCAGATCAAGCTGCGCGGCTACCGGATCGAGCTGGGCGAGATCCAGACGGCGGTGAGCCGGCACCCGTCGGTGCGGGCCGCGGTCGTCATCGCGCGAGAGGACGTGCCGGGCGATGTCCGCCTGGTCGCCTACGCGGTGGCCGCGCCGGGCTGCCGGATCGACGCCGCGGAGCTGCGCACCCACCTGCGACGCGGGCTGCCGGAGTACATGGTGCCCTCGGCGTTCGTCGAGGTGCCGACGATTCCGCGCAACCCCAACGGAAAGCTCGACCACCGGGCGTTGCCGAAGCTGGAGTCGGTGCGTGCCGAACGGGTCGTGGTGCCGGCCGGTACGCGGACCGAGCGCGCGATCTCCGACGTCTGGAGCGAGGTGCTCCGGATGGACCGGATCGGCGCCGACGACAACTTCTTCGACCTCGGCGGCAATTCGGTGCTGCTGGTGAAGGCGCGGAGCAGGTTGGCGGAGGTGTTCGCGCGCGAGGTTCCGACGGTCACGTTGTTCACGTACCCGACCGTGCGGGCGCTCGCGGCCCATTTCGACGGGAGTGGCGAGGTGGAGGCGCGGAGCGTCGCCGGTGGCAGAAAGGCCTTGCTGGCGCGGGGGAGGACGTCGTGAGCGGTGAGGTTGAGAGGCGGGCCGTCGCCGGCGGCAGGAAGGCTTTGCTGGCAAGGGGGAGGAAGTCGTGACCGAGTACACCGGATTCGAGATCGCTGTAGTGGGTATGGCGGGCCGTTTCCCCGGTGCGTCCACTGTGGATGATTTCTGGGACAACGTGCTCGCCGGAGAGGCCGGTGTCCGCCGCTTCACCGACGAGGAGCTCGACGCCGCGGGCGTCACCGCCGAGCGGCGTGCCGAGCCTGGTTTCGTGCCGATGGGCGGTGCGCTGGAAGGCATCGAGCTCTTCGACGCGAAGCTGTTCGGCTACAGCCCTCGCGACGCGGCCGTGCTGGACCCGCAGCAGCGCGTCTTCCTGGAGACCGCCTGGCACGCGCTGGAACACGCCGGCCACCTGGGCGGCAAGGACGTCGTCGGTGTCTACGCCTCGGCCAGCATCGACACGTACCTGCTGCGCCACCTGCTGAACAACCCGGCCGTGCCAGGCGGTCTGCAGCCGCTCGACCTGCTGCTGGCCAACGACAAGGACACGCTCGCCAGCCGGGTCGCCTACCACCTCGACCTGACCGGTCCCGCGATCACCGTGCAGACGGCGTGCTCGTCGTCGCTGGTGACGATCCACGTGGCCTGCCAGGCCCTGCTGGGCCGCGACTGCGACATCGCCCTGGCTGGCGGCGTGTCCATCCGCCCACCCGTGCACGAGGGCTATCAGCACACCGAGGGCGGCATCCTCGCCGCCGACGGCCGTTGCATGCCGTTCGACGCCGACGCGCACGGCGTGGTCGCGGGCAACGGCGTCGCCGCCGTGGTGCTGCGCCGCCTGGAAGACGCCCTGGCCGACGGCGACACCATCCACGCCGTCGTGAAGGGCACCGCCGTCAACAACGACGGCGCGGACAAGGTCGGCTTCACCGCGCCGAGCGTCAACGGCCAGGCGCGGGTGATCAGGGCGGCTCACGAGCTGTCCGAAGTGGACTCTTCGACCATCGGCTACGTCGAGGCGCACGGCACCGGCACGGCGCTCGGCGACCCGATCGAGGTGGCGGCGCTGACCAAGGCGTTCGTCAACCCGCCATCGGCCTGTGCTCTGGGTTCGGTCAAGGCGTTGATCGGGCACCTGGACGCGGCGGCGGGTGTCGCCGGGTTCGTCAAGGCCTCGCTCGCGGTCAGGGACGGGGTGGTGCCGCCGAGCCCGTACTTCACCGCGCCCAACCCCGAGACCGGCCTGGAGAACAGCCCGTTCTTCGTCAACCGCGAGGCACAGGAGTGGCCGGGACCGCGACCCCGGCGGGCAGGCATCAGCGGCTTCGGCATGGGCGGGACCAACGCGCACGCCGTGCTGGAGGAGCCGCCGTCACCGGAGCCGATGGGGCCGGGCAGATCACGGCAGCTGCTGGTGTTGTCGGCGGGGTCCGAGGAGGCGTTGGGGGAGAGCAGGAAGCGGCTGGCCGAGCACCTCACAGCTGACCACGTGTCACTCGCCGACGTCGCCCACACCCTGCGCACCGGCCGCCGCACCAACCTCCCGCACCGCCTGGCCGTGGTGGCCGCTGACCCTGCCGAGGCCGCCTCCGTGCTGGCCTCCGCTTGGACCGGTTCCGGCGACCGCCGGGACGTGATGTTCCTGTTCCCCGGCCAGGGTTCGCAGTACGCGGGCATGGCCGAGCAGCTCGACCGCGAGGAGCCGGTGTTCCGCGCCGCGCTGGACGAGTGCGCCGTGCTGCTGCCGTTCGACCTGCGCGACGTGCTGGCCGACGCGGAACGCCTCACGCGGACGAGGTACACCCAGCCCGCGCTGTTCGCGGTCGAGTACTCGCTCGCGAAGCTCTGGGAGCACTGGGGTGTGCGGCCTGCCGCGATGCTCGGGCACAGCGTCGGCGAGTACGTGGCCGCCTGCCTGGCAGGGGTCTTCTCGCTGCCGGACGCGGTGAAGCTGATCGCGGCGCGCGGCGAGCTGATGGACCGGTTGCCGGGCGGCGCGATGCTCTCGGTGTCGCTGGGCGCGGACGAACTGGCGCTGCCGGCCGACGTGCACCTCGCCGCCAGCAACGCTCCGGCCCTGAGCACGGTCGCCGGGACGTTCGAGGCGGTGGAACGGTTCGAGGCGCAGCTGAGCGTCACCAGCCGGCGGCTGCACACGTCGCACGCGTTCCACTCGGCGATGATCGACCCGATGCTGGCCGAGTTCGCCTCGAAGGTGAGCGAGGTCGAGCTGCGGGAGCCGCGGATTCCCTTCGTCTCCAACGTGTCCGGCACCTGGATCACCAGTGGCGAGGCGACCGATCCCGGTTACTGGGTGCGGCACGCCCGCGAAGCGGTCCGGTTCAGCGAAGGTCTGCGCACGTTGCTCGCCGAGGGGCCGGTCAACCTGCTGGAGGTCGGGCCCGGCAACGTGCTCACGACGCTGGCGAGGCAGCACGACCTCGCAGGTGGTGGCCACGCGGCGTTCGGGTCGCTGCGGCACCCGCGGGAGGACAAGCACGACCTGGAGACCACCCTGTCCACGCTCGGCAGGCTGTGGATCGCCGGGGTGCCGGTGGACCTCGCGGCTGTGACGGCGGACGAGCGGAGGCGGCGGGTTCCGCTACCGGGGTATCCGTTCGCGCGGGAGCGGCACTGGGTGGACCTCCCCGGCACAGCAGCGCCACAGGTCGTGGTGAACGAGGAACGCGTCAGCGCGGCGGAACCTGCGGTCACCGGCGATCTGGCCGTGATCACCGGCATCTGGCAGGAGCTGCTCGGCATCCCCCGGATCAGCCCGCACGACGACTACTTCGAACTCGGCGGCCACTCGCTGCTCGCGACCCAGATCCTCGCGCGCATCACGGCCGAGCTCGGCGTGAGCCTCCCCGCGGGCGCGATCTTCGAGGCGCCGACTCCTGCCCGCCTGGTCGCGCTGGTGGAGCAGCAGCGCGGCGAGCACCAGGAAGACGACGACGAGTTCGCCCGGCTGCTCGCCGAGATCCGCGACATGTCACCGGAAGAGCTGCGGGCCGAACTGGACCGCGAGCGGGACGCCCAGGAGATCTCCCAGTCATGACCGACCACCTGACCAGCTCACTCACCGAGGAACAGCGGCTGCTGCTCGAACTGCGGCTCCGCAACGCCGACCGCTCGCAGCCCGTGTCCTTCACCCAGGAACAGCTGTGGTTCCTCGACCGCCTCGACCCCGGCAACCCCGCCTACGCCATCCCGTTCGGGCTGCGGCTGACCGGGCCGCTCGACCGCACGGCACTCGAACTGGCCGTCGGCCGGGTCGTTGACCGGCACTCCGCGCTGCGGACCACGTTCTTCGAACGCGACGGCGAGCTGCGGCAACGAGTGCGCGACAACGTGTCCATCGCCATCGAGGTCACCGACCTGACCGCGAACCCTGAGCGCGCGCAGGAAGTCGCCCTCGAGCACGCCCGGCACGTGTTCGACCTGAGCACGGGACCGCTGGTGGCGTTCCGGCTCGTCGTGCTCGGCGACGAGGAGCACCTGCTGCTGGTGACCGCCCACCACATCGTGTTCGACGCGGCGTCGGCCGAGGTGTTCGGCAAGGATCTCGCGGCGTACTACGGCGGCGAGACGCTGCCCGAGCTGACCACGTCGTTCGGCCGGCACGCGGCAGCCGAACGGCGCAGGCTCACAGCGGGCGTCATGGACGAGCACCTCGAGTACTGGCGGGCCAGGCTCGCCGGCAGCCCCGCCCGCTCCACCGTGCCGTCCGACCTGCCACGACCGGCGATCCAGACGCACACCGGCGGACGGCACCACTTCGTCGTCCCCGCGGACCTCACCGGGAAGCTGGCCGCGCGTGCCCGCGAGCAGGGTGTGTCGCTGAACGCGGTGGTGCTGAGCGGGTTCGCCGCACTGCTCGGCCAGACGGCGGGCCAGGACCGGGTGCTGCTCGGCATGCCGGTCGGCGGCCGCGGCAGGACCGAGCTGGAGCCGATGATCGGCTCGCTGGCGAACATGCTGGTGCTGCGGGTTGATCTGGACGGCACCACGAGCGACGTGATCCGGGGTACGCACAAGGCGATCAGCGAGGCGTACACCCACCAGGACGCGCCGTACGCACGTGTCGTCGAGGCGGTCGACCCGCCGCGCGACCCCAGCCAGAACCCGTTGTTCCAGGCCATGCTCAGCCTCACCGAGGCACCCGCGACCCGTACGGTGGACGGCGTCGAGTTCAGCCCGTTCGAGATCGACAACGGTCTCACCGACTTCGACCTGTTCGTCATCCTGTCCAGAGCGGACGGTGAGCTGCGCGGAGTTCTCGGCTACAACGCCGATCTGTACCTCGCCGACACCGTCGCCGAGCTCGGCGAGCAGTTCCTCGCGATCCTGACCGGCATCGTGGAGGACCGGCCCCTGCGGCCCAGGAACCGGATCTCCGTCGCGGCCACCTTCACCGCGGATCCCATCAGGGAGCCGCTGGACGTCCTGAACGGTGTGCTGCGCCTGCCGGTCGACGTGGAACTGGCGCCGTACCAGCAGATCGTGCAGCACCTGCTGCACGGCGACAACGGCAGGCTCGCCGACGTCGTGCTGCTGCGCTGGGAAGACTGGTTGCGGCACGGTGACGCCCTGGACGCGGCCTGGCAGGACCTGGAAATGGCGATCACCGCCTACCGGCAGAAGTCGGCCGCGCCGCTGCACCTCGTCGTGTGCCCGTCCGAGCAGACGTTCGGCCACCTCGACGACAAGCTGGCCGTGCTCGCGGACCGGACCGACGGTGTGCACGCCTTCTGGTTCGCCGACTGGGCCGAAGCCCTGCCGGTCAGCGTCACGTTCGATCCCCAGGCCGACAAGCTCGGCCACGTCCCGTACACCCCGGAGATGTTCGCCGCGCTGGCGATCCTCCTCACGAAGAAGCTCAACCCCGACGCTCATCGCCTGCACCTGCTGGACTCCGCGCTCGGCGTCCCGGCGAAACTGGCCGAACGCGCCGCACCCGCTGTGCACGGCGTCGCGATCGACACCCCGCCGGTCGCCCCGCGCAACGACACCGAACGACGGCTCGCCAAGGTGTGGCGGGAGGTGCTCAAGCTCGACGAGGTCGGCGTCACGCACGACTTCTTCGCGCTGGGCGGCCACTCCCTGCTCGCGACGCAGCTGCTGTCCAAGGTGCACGCCGAGTTCGGTGTCGACGTGTCGCTGCACGCGCTGTTCACCCACCCGACGATCGAGGCGCTGGCGGCACTCGTCGAGGAGCCGCAGGAGAGCGGGCAGCCGCTGCTGCCGGTCTCCCGCTCCGGTGACCTCGGCCTGTCCGCCATCCAGCAGCGCATGTGGGCCGCCACCCAGCTCGACACGACCACGACCCGCATGAACACCACGTTCGCGGTCCGGTTGCGCGGCGAGCTGGACGTCGAGACGTTGAAGCGAGCGCTCGCGGACGTGGTGAGCAGGCACGAGATCCTGCGCACGACCTTCACCGAGCGCGACGGCAAGCCGGCCATGGTCGTCCGCGACGGCATGGACTGCTGGCTCCCCGAGGCCAACGGCTCGCCGGACGAGTTCCTGCTGGAGCACACGAACCACGTGTACGACCTGGAAAACGGCCCGCTGCTGCGCGCCAGGCTCGTGCGCACGGGCGAGAACGAGCACCACCTGCTGCTCGGCATGCACCACATCATCTGCGACAACACGTCGTGGGGCGTGCTGCTCGCGGAGCTGTCCGCCGGGTACGCCGGCCGCGACCTGCCGGAGCTCGAGGTCCAGTACGCGGACTACGCGGCCTGGCAACAGGAACTGCTCACCGAGGAAGCCCTCGAACCGCACCTGACGTACTGGCGCAACCGCCTCGCCGACGCGCCCGCGCAGCTGGAGACTCCCCCGGAACGCCCGGAACGCAACGAGACAGCCCGCGCTTCGTCCGTGGTGCCTCAGAGCGTCTCAGCGGCGTTGAAGGAGCTGGCCCGCGCCGAGGGCAGCACCCCGTTCGCCACGCTGCTCGCGGCCTACGCGGTGGTGCTGTACCGGCGCAGCGGGCAGCCGGACGTCGTGCTGAGCGTGCCCCAGCAGGGCAGGCCGCGGCCAGAGGTCGAGCACCTCATCGGCTGCTTCACCGACCTGCTGCCGATCCGCGCCGACCTCGGCGGCCGGCTGACGTTCCGGCAGATCCTGCAGCGCGTCCACCGCGCGATGGTCGACGGCTACCAGCACGCCGACGTGCCGTTCTCCAGCGTGGCGCACGTGCTGCCACGTCAGAAGGGGCGCCACCCCGTCTACCAGTGCGCGTTCAACTACGCGGACCTGCCCGACGAGGCGATGACCTGGCCGGGCCTGGAGCTGGAGCCGCTGGAGGTGCCGGTCACCAGCCTCGACTTCGACCTGTTCCTCACGCTGACCACGGAACACGGCGAGCTGGCCGCGACCCTGGAGTACAGCGCCGACCTGCTCACCACCGACGGCGCGGACGAACTGCTCACGGAGTACGTCACGCAGCTGCGAGACCTCGTCGCCGAGCCGGACGAGCCGGTCGTCGTCGAGCGGTCCACTGTGGAGGGGAAGCCGCTCAGCATCGTGTCGTCGCGACCGGTCGACGGTGCGCTGACGGTGTTGTCGTCGTGGGCGGACAAGCTGGACCTGCCGCTCACCGTGCGCACGACGCCGGCCGGTCAGGTCCTGCGTCCGTTGCTGGACCCGGAAGCCGGGCTCGACGGGGTGGAAGGGGAGACGACCGCGCTGGTGCTCCGGTGGGAGGACCTGTTCGAAGGTGGCGTCGGCCCGTTCGAAAACGCCTTCGCCCGGCTGTGCGCCGCGGTCGGACGGTGGACCGAGCGGACCGGTGGCTCGCTGGCGGTGCTGACCACGTCCGAGCGCGAGGAGAAGCCGTGGCCCGGCGTGTTCGGTCACGCGGCCGATCGTCTGGCCCGGCGTTTCCCTGCCGTGCGCGTCATCGACCTGCTGACCGCCGAGGGCGACCCGGACGTCGTGCTGGGCACCGCACTCGCCCGGCTGGTGCACGCGGGAGAACTGCCGGCGGAGGAGCAGCGCACGACGGAGGCTCCGCGCACCGACGAGGAACGCGCGCTGGCGGCCGTCTGGCAGGAAGTCCTGAAGCTGCCAGAGGTCGGTGTGCACGACGACTTCTTCGAGCTCGGTGGCGACTCCATGACCGCCATTCAGGTCGTGTGGCTGGCGAACCAGGCGGGCATCAGGTTCACGCCCGCCCAGCTCACGGCCAAGCGGACCATCGCGGAACTGCTGCGCGTGCCCATGACCGAGGAGCAGCAAACGCTTGCGGCCGTGTGGCGCGAGGTGCTGAAGCTGCCAGAGGTCGGTGTGCACGACGACTTCTTCGAGCTCGGTGGCGACTCCATGACCGCGATCCAGGTCGTGTGGCTGGCGAACCAGGCGGGCATCAGGTTCACGCCCGCCCAGCTGACCGCGAAGCGAACCATCGCCGAGCTGTGTGCCGGAAACGCACCGCAGCAGATGGCCGACCAGGGACCCGTGGAGGGTGACTTCCCGGCCACCGGCGCCCAGCGCTGGTTCTTCGAGGCGCTGGCCACGTCGATGAAGACCCCGAGCCACTTCAACCACCCGTACTACCTGCGGCTGCGCCGCCAGGCCACCCCGCAACAGCTCGAACAGGCCGTCAACGCGCTGGTCGCGCACCACGACGGGATGCGCCTGCGGTTCCGCCGCGAGGGAATCGACTGGCACGCCTCGCACGGCCCGGTCGAGGGCGCGATGCCGTTCGTGTCGTTCGACGTGTCGGACGTTCCGGCGGATCGGCGCGAGCAGGCGATCGAGGACCTGCTCAACGAGGTCCACCCGACGCTCGACCTCGCGCGGGGGCCGCTGGCCAAGGTAGTCCACTTCGGACTCGGCGACGATGAACCCGACCGCGTGATGGTCATCTGCCACCACCTGGTGACCGACGGCGTCTCGCGCAGCCTGATCCTGGAGGACTTCCAGAACGCGCTGCGTCAGGTGCTCGAAGGGCAGAAGGCCGACCTCGGGCCGAAGACCACGTCGTTCAAGGACTGGGCGCTCCGGCTCGACGAGTACGCCCGCGGCCCTGAGCCGTTGCGGGAGCTGGAGTACTGGGAGGGGCAGGCGGCCGGCACCGAGGAGCTCACGCCCGACCTGCCGGGCCGGAACACGTTCGGTGTCATGCAGGACATCCACACGACGATCGACGCCGAGACCACCGCGCGCCTGCGCGACCTGGCCAAGGCGCACCAGGTCGGCATCAGCGACCTGCTGATCTGGGCGTCCGTGCGGATGGCCGCCGACCGCTCCGGCAGTCCCGAGTGGACGATCGCGACCACCGGGCACGGCAGGGAGGCGCTGTTCGACGACCTCGACCTGTCCCGCACGGTCGGCTGGTTCCAGGTCATGTACCCGATCCGGCTGACGCTCCCGGACGACAGCGACGTCAACGCGATCAAGTCGCTGGCCGGCCAGCTCAAGCAGGTGCCGGTCAACGGCATCGGCTACGGCCTGCTCCGGTACAGCAACCCGGATCCCGCGATCAGGCGGCGGCTGGAGACCCCGAACCCGCAGCTGACCGTCAACTACGCCGGCTCGTTCGGCTTCACCGACCTCTCCAGCGCCGACGAGCTGTTCGAGCTCTGCGACCGGGAGCTGGGTGTCCTGCAGGACGAGGGGACGGTGTGGCCGGGACGGATCGACGTCGTCGGATCGCTGGTGAACGGCCAGATCCGCATCGAGATGAACTACGGCACCGAGATGTACCTGCCGGAAACCGCGCGCCGAATGCTCGGTGACATCGAAGAGCTGCTCCGGCAGCTCGTCTCACAGAAGAGGACGAAGTAATGCCCAAGCCTTCGGGATTCGGCGCGTTCACGATCATGTGGGTGGGGCAGCTGCTGTCCGCACTCGGCACCCGCATGACGAACTTCGCGCTCAGCATCTGGGTGTGGCAGCACACCGGTTCGGCCACCGCGATGGCGCTGATGATGTTCTGCGGCTTCGGCTCGACGGTGTTGTTCAGCCCGATCGCCGGCAGCCTGATCGACCGGCTGAGCCGCAAGACGTCGATCATCATCAGCGAGATCGGGTCGATCTTCGTCACGTTCATCCTGCTGGCGTTGTTCCTCACGGACTCGACGCAGCTGTGGCACCTCTACCTCGTCAACGTGCTGACCGGCGCGCTGCTCGCGATCCAGGGGCCGGCGTTCGGGGCGACCATCGCGCTGATGATGGAGAAGGGGAAGTTCCTGCGGGCCAACGCGATGATGTGGTCGGTCAAGAGCTTCCCGGTGATCTTCGCGCCCGCGTTCGCCGCGACCCTGCTGGGGCTGACCGGCATCAAGCTGATCCTGCTGGTCGACGGGCTCACCTACGTGGTCGCGATCGTCTCGGTGCTCGTGGTGCACATCCCGCCGGTGCCGGGGCAGAACCGCGAGAAGAGCACCTTCTGGCAGGACTGCGTGTTCGGGTTCCGCTACATCGTCGAACGCCCGCCGCTGCTGGCCGTGCAGATCGTGCTGTTCTCCATCAGCCTCCTGGCCGCGCTGGCGTGGGCGCTGATCGTCCCGCTGGTGCTGGCCCGCACGATGGGCGACGAGGGCACGCTGGGCCTGGTGCAGAGCATCGGCGCCGTCGGCGGTGTGCTGGGCGGTGTCCTGCTGGGTGTCATGAAGCCGCCGCGGCGCAAGATGCTCGTGGTGCTCGGCGCGATCCTGGTGTTCAGCATCATCGGCCGGATCGTCTACGGCGTCGGTGACGGCCTGATCGCGTGGGCCGCGGCGATGTTCTTCGTCGAGCTGACGATCCCGTTCATCGACGGCCTCGCCCAGACGATCTGGCAGGAGAAGGTCGATCCCGCCGTGCAGGGCCGTGTGTTCTCCGCCCGCAACTTCTTCGAGAACCTCTCGGTGCCGATCGGTTTCGCGGCCGCGGGTCCGCTGGTGGACAAGGTGCTGGAGCCGGCGATGCGCGGGGACACCGCGCTGGCGCACACGTTCGGCTGGATGGTCGGCACCGGACCGGGCGCCGGCATCGGCCTGCTGTTCGTGATCGTCGGTGTGCTCGGTGCCGGTGTCGGCGTGGCGGGTTTCCTCAGCCGCAACGTCCGTGAGGTCGAGATCCTCGTGCCCGACCACGAGCCCGAGCCCGAGCCCGAGAACAAGCCCGTTGAACGCGTCGCCCAGCCCGCGCTGGCCGACTGAGAAGGGGGAGAGATGAACACCGCGCTCTACCGGGTCGTGGTCAACGACGAGGAGCAGTACGCGCTCTGGCCCGCCCACAAGGACAACGCGCCCGGCTGGCGCGACGCCGGGGTCAGCGGGGCCAAGGAGGAGTGCCTGGAGCACATCGGCCGCGTGTGGACGGACATGCGCCCGCTCAGCCTGCGGGGGCGGTCATGACGTTCGCGGACGTGGTCGCCAGCGCGCTGGACGTCGACCCGGCGCACGTCACCGACGAAGCCGGGAGGGACTCGCTGGCGAGCTGGACCAGCATGCGGCACATCCAGCTGATCGTGACGCTGGAGGAGGCCTACGGGCTGTCCTTCGACTACGAGGAGATCGCCGACGCGCGGACCGTCCGGGACGTCCGCGACGTGTTGCGCGCCAAGGGGGTCGAGGTCTGATGAGCGACGACCTCGCGGCGGTGCGCACCCGCTGGCAGGAGATCGCCAGAACCGGCGAGCGGCCGGTGATCTCGATCGGCTTCCTGGCGAGCTACACGATCGACCCGGTGCTGCCCTATCTCGGAGTGGCACTGCACGACGCCGGCCTGCCCGCGTCGTGCCACACCGGGCCGTACAACCAGATCGTGCAGCAGTGCCTGGACGACAGCTCACCGAAGACGGACGTTCTCGTTGTGGCGCCGCGGTTCGAGGAGCTGGGCGACGACCTGATGACCGCGGTCGACGCCGCTCTCTCGGCGGCGCGGCGGCGTGGATCGTTCCTGGTGATCGTGTTGCCTGCGGTGCCTGAGGAGCGCGCGTACGGACACCTGGACGACGGTAGGGCCGCGGGTACGGCTGCCACGGCTCATGCGGTGCGCGAAGAGGTTCGTGCGCTGCTGGCGGACCGGCCGGACGCGTGGGTGGTGGACGCCGAGCAGGCTGTTCGCGCGGTCGGCACCTCCAAGGCGCACCACGCCGCCATGTTCAAGTTCGCGAAGATCCCCTACACCGAGGCGGTGTTCCACGAGCTGGCCGCACAGCTGGCCGGTGTGTTGCGCGCGGTGTACGGCGCGACCCCGCGAGTGGTGGTGCTCGACGGCGACTCGTTGCAGGGGATGAAGAACCCGAGCGAGTTCGACGGGCAGCTCGAGCAGATCCACGCGTCGGGCGCACGGCTGGCGTTGCGCGCCGGTC
The DNA here is from genome assembly GCF_003269295.1 of Lentzea atacamensis. Lineage (GTDB taxonomy): Bacteria > Actinomycetota > Actinomycetes > Mycobacteriales > Pseudonocardiaceae > Lentzea > Lentzea atacamensis. The sequence goes on from NZ_QLTT01000004.1 coordinate 576,161, forward strand.
CGGAGAACGTGGACGCGTTGTGGGAGAAGCTCTCCGCGGAGCTGCCGGTGTTCACGACCGAGCTCGTGGACGCGTCGGTGACGGACTGCCGTCCGGTGCAGGAGCAGCTGGCGGCGCTCGCCCAGGACATGGGCGTACCCACCGAGTCCGCGGTGCTGCTCTCGTGGCCGGTCGACCTTCGTCGCTCAGGCCTGCTCGACCGGCTCCCGGCGTTCGAGACGGCTCCGCGCCGGGATCGGCGGCAGGTGGAGCGCACCGTGTCGCTGGCCGACTTCGTGGCAGGGCTGAACGTCGAGGTCGACCTCCAGCCCGTCGGTCCGGACTCGGCGGCCAAGGTCGTCGAGGTCGTGTCCAGGGCCAAGGACTTCACGCTCGGCACCGAGCAGCTCGACCTGACCGAACCGGGCCGCGAGGTGTTCGCGGTGCGCGTGCGCGACCGGTTCGGCGACTACGGCATCAGCGGCGCCGTCGCCATCAGCGGGGAGGGCGTGGTGGACGTTTTCTCGCTGTCCTGCGTCGTGCTCGGCAAGGGCGTTCAGGACCTCGTCCTGCGGCAGCTGCCCGGCGCAGCCGTCTTCCGCTACCGCAAGACACCGCACAACCAGATCACCGCCGCGTTCCTGAAGGACGCCGGGGTAGTTGTTGAGGAGATCTCGTGACTGTCCACTTCGGAGTCGTGGCGCTCGGCCACGTGCTCGGCGAGCCGGTCGACGTGGCCTCGGCCGCCGCTGACTACACCAGCGACGTCGACCGCGTGCTCGGCTGGGGCTACCGGACGTTCCACCGCGCTGCGGACGGTGTCGGGCTCACCGACCTGGCCGCAGAGGCGGGCGCGAAAGCACTGGCGAACGCCGGCGTGCGGCCGGACGAGGTCGATCTCGTCGTGCTGGCGCTGTCCGACCTGTCCGAGCACCTGTACTGGGACGCGGCCGGTGCCACCCAGGCGAAGATCGGCGCGCACGGATCCGAGGCCGTGCTGCTGACCCAGGCGTGCGGCGGGGGAGTGGCGGCGTTCGACATCGTCGCAGGCAAGTTCGCCACACACCCCGACTACCGGACGGCGCTGATCATCGGCGCCAACCGCGTCTGCGAGACGTACTGGAACCGGATGGAGATCAACACCAGCATCTTCTCCGACGGGGCCGCCGCGGCAGTGGTCCAGCGCGACCACCCGCACCGGCGGTGGATCAACACCGAGATCATCAGCGACGGCCGGTACGCCGACTTCATGATGATGGACGTCGGTGCCGCGGCACGTCCGTTCGCCGATGGGGAACCGGTGGGCGTGAAGAGCCCGCAGAAGCGGCTGGAGGAGTTCTTCGCGGGCGACATCCGCAAGATGTTCGAGTTCGTGTCGACGATCCGCACCAACAACCACGAGGTCGTGCGCCGGGCCTGCAAACGCGCCGGTATCACGCCTTCCGACGTCCGCAGGCTGCTGCACCTGCACGACAGCGCGCCGGCTCTCACGTTGCTGGCGAAGGACCTCGACATGGGTCTGGAGTGGACGAACGCCTCCGTCGCCGCCGCACACGGACACGTCGGCTGCGCGGACCAGCTGATGTCGCTGGAGCTTGTTTCGGACGAACTCGCCAAGGGCGATGTCGTGGCACTGACCAGCACGGCCAGCGGCATGCACTGGCTCTGCACGCTGCTGGAAATCTGAGGGGGATCAATGGACGTCCTGGCGAGAATCCGCCAACTCACCAAGCCCGGTGCCGCCGCCGACCCGGCGCTGCTGGCCGATCTGGCTTCCTTGACGGACCTTCCGGCGTTGCTCGAAGCCGGCCGGCTGCTCGCGAAGGTACCCGCTTCGCTGCTGGGGAAGCTGAAGCCGTTGCGGGTGGCCATCACCGGCACGTTCACCGCGTCCGGTGTGGCGCCGCTGCTGCGGGTCGCCCTGCTGGGCAAGGGAATCGCGCCCGAGATCCACGTGTCCGGCTTCGACCAGCTGGCCGTCGACCTGAGCAGTCCGTCGTCACCGCTCGCGGAGTTCGACCCGCAGGTGACCCTGTGCCTGCTGCACGACGACTGGTTCGTGCCGCGTGACTGGGACCCCGCCGACCCGGAGGGCTTCAGCGGGGCGGTGCGCTCACGCTGGTCGATGTTCGACAACCTCGTCGGCGGGTTCACCGAACGGTCCGGCAGCGCGGTTCTGGTGCACACCGTTCCGTTGTCGCCCATCGAGATCCGCGGAGTCGTGGCGTTCGACGGCCGTGCCGCGCTGGGTCGCGCGTGGCGTGACCTGAACAGCGACCTGCTCGGCATGGCGCTGCGCCGTGACCAGGTCCACGCGCTGGACCTGGAGGCCTACCTGGTGGACGCTCCTGCCCGGCTGCGCGACGAGCGGCTGTACCGCTTCGCCAGTGCGGCCTGGACGCCCGAGGTCGAGCACGTCTACGCCGCGGAGGCCGCGAACTTCTGCCGCGCGTTCATGGGCATGGCCAAGAAGGTTCTCGTGCTCGACCTGGACAACACGCTGTGGGGTGGCGTGGTCGGTGACGACGGCCCGAGCGGCATCCAGATCGGCCCGATGTACCCCGGCAACGCGTTCCGCGAGATGCAGCGCCGCGCGGTCTCGTTGCGCCGGCAGGGCGTCGTGCTGGCGTTGTGCAGCAAGAACGAGGCCGCGATCGTCGACCAGGTCCTGAACGAGCACCCGGACCTGGTGATCCGGCCCGCCGACATCGCGGCCCGCGCGGTCAACTGGCAGCCGAAGGACCAGAACATCCGGGCGCTCGCGGCTCAGCTGAACCTCGGCCTGGACAGCTTCGTCTTCGCCGACGACAGCACGTTCGAGACCGAGCTCGTCCGCGGCTCGATCCCCGAGGTCACCGTCGTGCACCTGAACGGCGACCCGGCCGATCACGTCGCCGCCGTGCAGCGGGCTGGTTCGTTCGACGTGCTGACGACGACGGCCACCGACCGCTCCCGCACCGAGCTGTACAAGGCCCGCGCCGAACGCACGTCGTTCGCCGAGTCGTTCGGCACGGTGGACGACTACCTGCGCAGCCTGGAGATCACCGTGACGGTGCGGGAGGCCGACGAGTTCAGCCTGCCGCGGCTGGTCCAGCTCGGCCAGCGCACCAACCAGTTCAACATGATCGGCCGCTCGCACCCCGAGGCCCGGACGCGCGAAATGGCCGCTTCCGACGACTGCCTGGTGCTGGTCTTCGAGGTGGCGGACCGGTTCGGTGCCCAGGGAATCGTCGGCGGTGTCTGGGTTTCTCGTCGGGACGACCACTGGCTCATCGAGAACTTCGTGATGAGCTGCCGCGTCTTCACCCGCGGCGTCGAGCACACCGTCGTCCAGCACATCGTCGACCGCGCCGCGTCTGCAGGGGCATCGCGCCTGGAGGCCGACTTCGCCGCCACGGACCGCAACAAGGCCGCGGCCGCGTTCTACCCGGAGGCCGGCTTTTCGCTGACCGATGGCCGTTACACACTGCCGGTCGTGCCGCGGCCGCAGATCAGTCCTGATTGGACCACTCTCGTCGTCGACATGGAGCACGCTGATGTCTGAGGTTTTCGTGGAAGTGGCCGGCCTGGTCGGCCAGGTGACGGACCTGCCGGTCGAGGAGATCTCGGCCGACTCGCGGTTCGACTCGCTCGCCAACTGGACGAGCTACGAGGCCCTGCGCCTGCTCACCGGCATCGAGCAGCGCTTCTCGGTGCGCCTCGACCTGCAGGAGTACTTCGCCCTCAAGGACGTCGGCGGTCTCGTCGCCGCGGTGTCCTCGGCTCAGGTGAAGCCGTGATCCTGCGCATCGACCACGTGGGCGTGGTGACAGCCGACCTCAACGCTTCGTTGGCGGTCATGGACATGAAGTGCACCTACTCCGACGACGTCTCGGCCTATGGCGTGGCAACCTCGTTCTGGCAGTGCCCAGGCGACACGACGTCGATCGAGCTGGTGGCCCCGGTCCGTGCCGATGCCGCGGTGCACGGCCACCTGGCACGGCTCGGCCCCGGCCTGAACCACGTGGCGTTCGAGGTGGACGACATCGACGCGGACCTGGCGGCACTGCAGGACCGCGGCGCGATCCTCGTCGACGAGAAGCCGTGCCAGGGCGGCCGGCCGGGCCTGCGGGTGGCGTTCGCCCACCTCGGCCCGGCCACCGGCCTGCTGGTCGAGCTCGTCGACTACGGCAACCGGGCCTGAGGCTGTTCGGAGGCCTCCTCGTGAGGCCTCCGCTCGTTCGGCCGCCGGGTCAGCACGAGCGGCCCGTCCTCGGTGATCGCGACGGTGTGCTCCGAGTGCGCGGTGCGCGACCCGTCGGCGGACCGGAGCGTCCAGCCGTCCTCGTCGAAGACGATCTGGTCGGTCGTGGCGGCCAGCCACGGTTCGATCGCGATGGTCAGGCCGGGCCGCAGCTTCATGCCGTGCCCGCGCCTGCCGTTGTTCGACACGTGCGGCGCCTCGTGCATGGTCCGCCCGATCCCGTGCCCGCCGAACTCGAGGTTGGGCGTGTACCCGAACTCCGCTGCGACCTCCCCGATGGACGCCTCGATGTCGCCCATTCGGTTGCCGGGCCGCGCGGCCTCGATCGCGGCCTCCAACGCCACCTCGGTGGCGCGGATGAGGTGCAGATCCGCCTCGCGCGGCGTGCCGACGACGATGGACATGGCCGAGTCCGCCACCCACCCGTCGATGCTGACGGCGATGTCCATCGTGAGCAGGTCCCCGTCCTGCAGCACGTAGCTCTTCGGCAGCCCGTGCAACACCGCGTCGTTGACCGACAGGCAGATGACGTTGCGGAACGGGCCGCGCCCGAACGACGGCGAGTAGTCCCAGTAGCAGGACTCGGCGCCGCGCTCCTGGATCATCCCGCGCGCGTGGTGCTCGAGGTCGAGCAGGTTCACGCCGACCGCGGCCACTGTGGAGAGCTCCTCGAGCAGCTCTCCGACGAACTGGCCGGTGACGTGCATGCGCTCGATCTCGCGCGGCGACTTGAGTTCGATCAACGTGATCCTCCGTAGGCTGGTGCCGGTATAACTATACCGGATCACGCTTGGAGGCCGGACAACGTCACGGCCCTAGCGGCTGAACAACATCACCTGGGCGGGCGACGTGGTTTGCGCTCACCCGCGCCACGTCTCCACAGTGCCGGGCATGAAGCAGGTGCTGCAGCACAGGATCGACTCGACCTTCGTCCACTACGACGTCAACCGCAACGGCGTCATCGAGCTGGCCGACATCTATGCGCTGGCCAACCGGCTGCTGCAGGCGTTCGGTGAACCGGCGTCCTCCGAGCGCGGCAGGGAGCTGGTCGACGCGTACGACAGGTTCTGGGAGGTGCTGGTCGAGCACTGCGACGCCGACCGCGACGGGCGGATCGGGCCCGCGGAGTACCGGGAGGCGATGATCTCGGCGTTCGTCGAGGCCGGGTCGTTCGACGCGGACTTCCTGGAGGTAGTGCAGTCGTTGCTGGACATCGCGGACACCAACGGCGACGGGCGGGTGGACGTGGGTGAGTTCCAGGTGTTGCTGAAGGCTCGTGGGCTGAGCGAGGAGGAGTGCGGGCTGGCCTTCGTGCACCTCGACACCGACGGCGACGGGGCCATCAGCGTGCAGGAATACGTTGCGGCCGTGCGGGACTTCTACACGAACCCCGCAGGGGACACCCCCGGTAGCTGGTTGTACCCCACGTCGTTGCAGCTCACGTGAACTGGTTTTAGTCAGCAATTATGACTATCATGAAATAGTGACTACTACGGTGGAGCTGACCCGCTTCCGGGTGCTGCCCGGAAAGGTCGACCAGTTGCTGGCCGCCCGGCCGGGCATGATCGCCGACTTCGAGGCCGACCGCGAGGGATTCCTCGGCGCACGGCTCGTGCGGCTGCCCAACGACGAATGGCTCGACATCGTCGAGTGGCGTTCGTCGGCGGACTACGCCGCTTCCAGTGCGAAGGGCGCGAACCTGCCCGGCATCAAGGCCTTCTTCGACGCCATCGACTCGCTCGTGAGCGCGGAGGAAGGCGTGTTGCCGTGATTCGCCGAGCCGGGGCCTGGCGTGACCAGGCTCCGTGCCCGAACTGGACGCAGCGGAAGCTCGACGCTTCCAGCGGTGAGCCATAACCCTTTTGGGACCGGACGGCGACATCAAGGATGACGTGCTCAACATGGCGTTCCGCAACTCGTGTCTGAACTGGGTGCCGGCGAAGGGGGCGCCGAAGATCGAGCCGAAGAACCGGGTCGGCTGCTACGGCGCGCACGACACGGAGTACCTGGACTCGGTCCTCGCGAACGGCGACATCGAGAAGGACGTGCCCTATCCCGGCGCCGAGGAGCTGACGAAGATCGGCGGCACCGGGTGCACGCGCACGTTCCTGTCGGACAAGGTGACCGGCCAGGACAAGGAGAAGACGCTGCGGTACTGGGTGATCATCCCCACCGCCGAGGCGTGGAAGGTGAAGACCAACAACGGTTACCGCCACTCCGACCGGCTCATCTACTGCTTCGTGGGCAAGGCGGACGGGTCGAAGCTGACCGAACCTCTCCTGAAGAACTGATTCCTGTCACATCCGCGCCCGCGATTTGGTCAAGTAGGCAGGAACCCGACGAGAGGATCAGCAGCGTGTCCTATCCCGAGAAGGTGTACTTCGGCGAGACCGGCGAGGTCAATGCGAACTTCCGCCCGGCGAGCACCCCCGTCGACACCGGCCGGCCCGAGCACGGCATCCACTACCTGGCGACCACCGAGACCACGCGCGGCGAGTTCGGGCTCTACCGGGTCGTCATGAGGCCGAAGGCGGGCGGGCCGAGCACGCACTTCCACCGCACGATCTCGGAGTCGTTCTTCATCCTCAACGGCACCGTGCGCCTCTACAACGGCGACAAGTGGATCGACGCGGAGCAAGGCGACTTCCTGCACGTGCCGCAGGGCGGTCTGCACGCCTTCCGCAACGACTCCGACGCACCGGCCGAGATGTTGTTGCTGTTCACGCCGGGCGCGCCGCGTGAGGAGTACTTCGAGAAGCTGAGCAGCGTCGCGAAGGAGGATCTCACCGCGTTCCGCCTCAAGCACGACTCGTACTTCGTCGACTGACCGCACGCGGCGCGCCCCGCAGTCAGTCCTCCACCAGGATCGCCCCTGCCGGGCACACCGCCGCCGCGTGCCGCACGTCAGCCGAGCGGGCCTGGGGCGGGCTTGCGTCCAGCAGGTCCACCAGCCCGTCGGAGTCCCGCTGGTCGAACACGTCGTCCGCGGCCAGCACGCACTGGCCGGACCCGACGCACTTCTCCTGGTCAACCACGACCTTCACGTCTACCTCCAGGTGACGGGCAGCTCGGCGACACCACCGGTGAGCGTGGCGCGGACCTGCAGCTGGTCGATGTCCTTGGCCAGGCGCAACGCGGGCAGGCGGCGGGCCAGCGCGGAGAACACGACGCGCAGTTCCGTGCGGGCGAGCGACGCGCCGATGCAGAAGTGGGCGCCGTGGCCGAACCCGAGGTGTGTCCTTTCCGGACGGTCCGGGTTGAAGGTCTCGGCGTCGGAGTAGACCGAGGCGTCGCGGTTGGCCGCGTTGATCGACAGGACCAGCGCGTCGCCGCGGCGGATCGTCACGCCGGCGATGTCGACGTCCTCGCGCGCGTACCGCAGCAGGCCGAGGTCGCCGGGCGCGCCCAGGCGCATGATCTCCTCGACCACGGCGTCGACGTGGCCCTCCGGGTCGGCGACCAGCTCGTCCCAGCGTTCGCGGTTGGTCATCAGGAACAGCACGCCGAGGCCGATGCGGTTGACGGTCGTCTCGTGGCCCGCGAACAACAACCCGACGCAGAGCCGGACCATTTCCGCGTAGTCGTACGACGGGTCCTCGCTCTGGGCACGGATCAGGTCGGAGATCACGTCCTCGCCGAGCTGCGGGCGCTTGGTCTCGACGAGTCCCACCATGTAGCGGAAGAACTCCTCACGGGCCTGGTGGGCCTCCTCGCCGATCGCGGTACCGGCCATGCGCTCGGACAGCGAGGCGAAGAGCTCGTGGTCGGCCTCCGGCACGCCGAGGAGCTGGCAGATCATGGCCACGGGCAACGGGAACGCGAGCCCGGAGTGCAGGTCGACCACACCGGCGGCATCGTGCTCCGCGGTCAGCTGGTCCAGGTAGCCGTCGACCAGCAGGTCCATGTGATCGGACAGCATCCGCATGCGCTTGGCGGAGAACGCCGGGGTCAGCAGGCGGCGCATGCGCGCGTGGTCGGCCTCCTCCGTCTCGTACTCGCCGGTCGGCCCGTCCTGCACGGCGGCGGTGGAGATGCGCGACGCACGTTCCGGTTCCGGGTGGGAACGGCCGAAGCGCTTGTCGCCCAGCAGGAGACGGACCTCCTCGTACCGGGTCACGAGCCAGGCGGGGTCACCCGCCGGTGTCGTGACGGGCGCGATCGGAGCTTCTCGGCGCAGCACTTCGTAGAGAGGGGCGAGGTCGAGGACGTTCGGCCTCGCCAGCGGCAGCTGCAGGCGCTCAGCGTCAATGCTCATGCACCGACCGTAGCGCTTTATGGCACTCACTGCCATAAAAGTTTCGACGGGTGGCGTGCTTAAATCGCCCGATGACGGACGTTGCCACCGAAAAGCCTCGCCGAGGACGGCCGCCGGTGAGCGACGAGCAACGTCAGCGGCAGCGCCTCGACATCTCGCGCCACGCGGTGCGGTTGTTCGCGGAGCAGGGCGTCGCCGCGACGTCCGGGGAGCAGATCGCCCAGGCCGCCGGCGTCTCCGAGCGCACGTTCTGGCGCTACTTCCCGCACAAGGAGAGCTGCGTCGAGCCGTTGCTCACCAAGATGGTCGACGCGTTCTGCGTGGTGCTGCGGGCGTGGCCGCCGGAGCTGGAGCTGATCGACCACCTGCGCGAGGCCTACACGCCGGTGCTGGACTCGGCGAGCGACGAGGACGTCGAGGCCGTGCTCGAGGTGGTGCGGCTGACCCACGGCGAACCCGCGTTGCGCGCCGCCTACCTCATGCTCCGCGAACGGGCGGAGGACGCGCTGGCGGACGTGCTCGCGAAGCGGCTGGACCTGCCGCCCACGGCGATCGAGGTGAAGGTCCAGGCCGCCGCCATGAGCGCCGTGCTGAAGGTGGCGACCGACGACGTCGCCCAGGCCTCGGTCGAGGGCGTCACGCAGGCAGGACTCGACGGGCATCGCGAACAGCTGGCCACGACGCTCAGCCTCGTGCTGCGCTGCCTCTCTCAGGCCGCCGCCGGGTGATCAGGCGGGGTTCCAGCCGGCGAGCGCCCAGAGGAACACCGTCACCAGCACCACCACGATCACCAGTCCGGTCGCGCCCGCCCAGGCCAGTCCCGAGCCGATCGACCGCCACGGGTTCGGAGCGGCGGTCCTGACCGCCACGCCTGCCAGCGCCGAGCCGAGGGCGATCCAGACGAACGTGTACGCGTACTCGCCGCCCTGCCAGCCGATCGGCTCCAGGAAGTCGTGCAGGAAGGCGACGACGGTCAACACGAGCAGGATCACCGGGACGGCGAAGCCTGCCAGCGCGGCGACCCGGCCGCGGTCGAGTTCGGTCATGCTTCGAGCTTGCTCGCCCGGCCGCGCCAGCGGCATCAGTACAACTACGCACCCTCGCATCGGACCGTGGTCCGATGTGAGCAACGCTCGGGCTTCCTAGCGTTGCGGGGCATGAGGGTTCTCGCACTGGGGATCGGTCCGCTGGTCTGGTTCGCCGCACTGCTCGTGCGGCATCTCGGGGTGGAGACGGCAGGGTTCACCGTGGCGGAACGGGCGCGCTTCGACGCCGAACCGTTCGCCGCGCCAGGGCAACTGGCCGCGTACGCGCGACAGCCGGAGCTGGTCACGGCCGGGTACGCGTTGTTCGCCCTTGCGTCGATCCTGTTGTGCGCCACCGTGATCGTGTTCGCGCGGGAGATCGGCGGCCGCCTCGCCTTCGCCGGTGGAGCGGTGCTGGTGGCGTCGCTGTTCGCGCGGCTGTACTTCTCCGGCATCGACCTGACGGCCTTCGTGCTGGTCGACCGGATGGGACTGGACCGGGCCGCATCGTTCGTGATGGAGTCCTATGTGGACCTCTCCTACGGGCTGTGGCGGGTTCCGGTGGCGGCGTCGGCGGGGTCGATCGTGGGCGCGGTGCTGCTCGCGATCGGGGGGTGGCGTGCCGGAAAGCTCGGTGTGGTGCCGTGTTTCCTGCTGCTGTCGTTCGGATGGGTGTTCATGGGCGTGCTGAAAGAGGCCACGCTGATCACCGTGCTGCACGGGGGCGTGGCGGCGGTGGTGTTGTTCGGATGGTGGACGGTGGGCGGGCGCTCTCTCGCCTGGCCGGCGAGAGAGCGCCGCTAGATCACCACCAGCTGGAGCAACGCCCGCTCAGGCTGTCGCAGAGGCGGAAGGCGATCTTCGAGACGTCCGAGTAGCTGCCCGAGAAGCTCGAGTTCCTCACCGAGCCGTCCTCGGAGCGCTGCAGATAGGTGTGCGAGGGCAGCGACGACGGACCGTCGGTCCACCACCTGCCGTCGTAGTCGTTGCCGTCCCAGACCCACGACTTGCACAGTGGCAGCGTGCCGCCTTCCGGGCCGCGCAGGTCGGTGCACTGCTGGGCGGCAGACGCGGGGGAGGCGGCGAAGACGATCGCACCGGCGACGGTTGCGACGACGACGCCGATTTTCTTGGCAGCGTTGAGAAGCATGATGTGGCCCCAGTTCCGGTGAGAGAGATCAGGCGTCGATGATGCGGGCGTCGAAGTACCAGCCTTGCTCGCCGCCGCCGTTGGCCGACCACTGCACGATCTTGGCGCCGTTCGCGGTGCTGCCGCCGCCGGAGACCGACGCGACCTTGCCGCTCTTGCCGTTGTACAGATAGCCGCTCGAGCGGTGGTCCCAGGACTGCTCGGGCTCGCCGTTGCAGGTCCACTGGATCAGCTCGGCGCCGTTGGCCGTGCTGCCGCCGCCCGAGACCGAGAGGCACTTGCCGCTCTTGCGGTTCTTCAGCTGGCTGCCGGACCAGTACCAGAGCTGCTCACCGCCGTCGTTGCAGCTCCACTGGATGACGTTGGCGCCGTTGGTGGTGCTGCCGCCGCCCTCGACGGACATGCACTTCTCGCTCTTGAAGTTCACGATGTTGTAGTAGGTCGCCGCGCTGGCCTGCGGAGCCATCGCCGCGGTGAGACCGACAGCCGCCAGTGCGGCGAAAACCGTTCTGCTGTAACGCAAATCGCACCCCAGTGTGATCGGTCGGGTCGAGCGACCCGTGATTGCGACGTTACAAACGTCATCAGGGGTGATCCAACACCAGCTGATCAAGTTCGCCTGGACTTCATTTCCCCTTCATCTCGGTGATCACCGGCTGGAGCCCGGCTCGCCCGTGTTCGACCGCCTGAAATCAGCCGGTCCCGGCGACTCGTCGCCGGGACCGGCCGAATCAGACTTCGCGTCCGCCCGTCAGTTCCCCGACCGCGTCGAACGCGGACTGCTCCGTGGCGATCATCGTTGCCGCGATCTTGCCGGCGACGGTCGTCGCCGCGAACGAGGTGCCCGTCCACTGGGCGGTTCCTTCGAACACGACGGGGTTGCTCGGCGGTTCGATGCAGCCCATCGGCACCGTGTACTTGACACCTCCGCACACGGAGGTGCTCAGCACCTGCTCGCCGAGCTCGAACAGGTCGATCCACTCGGCGTCCCGCGGGTTGAAGTCGGACGGGGCCCCGTTCCTGCCCACCGACCCCACGGCGATGACTCCGTCGCAGGCGGCGGGGAGGCCGGGCCGGTTGTTCTGCCCGACGCCCTTGACGGCGTCTTGCCGCCCGTGGTTGCCCGCCGCGGCGACCACGACGACCTTGTTGCGCAACAGGTCCCGCCACACCGGTGAGCACTAAGGATCCGAGTGCGGACTGGCCTGTCGTCGCGACCGGTTCGGTTCAGCCGCCGGGAAACCCGTCAGGTTCCAGCTGAACGACGTGCACCCGGTCGCGCAGGGCGTGCGCGACCGAGTCGAATCCCTTCTTGACGTACTCGCCCTGTGCCGCGAACACCGCCTCGGCGTACTCGCCGGTGAACGTCTCGAACGTGCGGTAGCTGCACCGGCCGGGGCCGAGGGGGGTGATCACCTGGTCGCGCGTGCCGAGCAGGCCGGGGAACGTGTCACCGGTGTCGTAGCGCAGCAACCGCGGCGGCTCGACGACGCGGATGTACTCGCGGCTGACCCACGTGCCCTCGCTCCCGTCGGGCTTGGGCAGCGTGAGGTCGATCGGCGAGCCGACGGCCAGGGTCGTGTCCACGGCCAGGGTGTACGGATTCCACTGTGGATAGTTCGGATAGTCCAGCAGCACGCCCCAGACGAGCTCGGCGGGTGCCTCGATCTCCACGGTGACCGACTCGATGAGGTAGCTCATGCCGGCATGTACTCCCCGCCGTTGACGTCCAGGACCGCACCGGTGACCTCGGAAGCGCACCGGGACAACAGGAACAGCACCGCGCCCGCGCAGGCTTCGTCGGTCGGGATGCGGCCGAGAGGGTTCCGCGAGGCGATCTCGTCGTACACGTCCTGCTCGCTCACCCCGCGCGACTCCGCGGTGAACTTGAGGTAGAACCGCACCCCCGGACCGTCGAGCCACCCCATGATCGCCTGGTTCGCGCGGATGCCGTGCTGGCCGAGTTCCAGCGCGAGGAACTGGGTAGCGGTCGCCATGGCCGACTTCGCCACCGCGTAACCGGCCTCGCCGCGCATCGGTTTGCGGGTGGTCATGGTGCCGATGTTGACGATCGAACCGTGCCCGGCCGCCTTCATGTGCGGCACGACTTCGCGAGTCACGTTCAACGCGCCGTACAGGATGATGTCCATCGACCGGCGGATCGCCTTCTCCGGTGTCTCCAGCAGGTCGAAGAAACCGGGATGCCCGAACGCCGAGTTCACCAGCCCGGTGATCTTCCCGAACCGGTCGACCGCGGTCGAGACCAGGTGCGCGACCTCCTCGGGCCTGCGGACGTCGCACTGCACACCGACGGCCTCGCCACCGGCCGCCGTGACGTCCTTCTCCACCTGCTTCATCACGTCGGCTGAGCGGGCGGCCATCACGACCTTCGCGCCCTCGGCGGCGGCGCGGGTGGCGAGCTTCGAACCCAGGCCGGGGCCGACGCCGGTGACCACCACGACCTCGTCTTGCAGCATCACAGGTAGACCTCCGAGTAGAAGGCGAAGTCGCGGTGCAGCTGGTCCTCGGACAGCCCGAAGTCCGTTGGCGCGTAGGAATGTGAGCCGTGCCGTTCGGTGCGGTTCTGCGCCAGGTAGGCCTCGAACGCCGCGTCGTCGGCGGGGCCGGCGGGCAGGCCCAGCGCGTCGAGCACGTTGCGGGCGACCTCCACGGGTTTGCTGACGGTGTCGGCGAACCGCACGTCCACGAACCGGCCGGGGCGCGCCTCCCTGGCGGAGGCGAAGTCCTGCAACGTCCTGGCGAACCGGCGAGACCAGTACTGTCCGATGCGGACCGGGTCGACGCTTTCGCTGTACTGCGACGACATCGCGCGCACCATCGAGGCGTACGACGGCACGGCGTTGGCGGGCGAGCGGTGCGTCATCACGATCTTGCAGCCGGCGAACGTGTCGAACACGGTGTCGACCGCGGTCAGGTGGTGGGGTGACTTGAGCACCCACGGGCGTCCGGCGCGAGCGGGGTTCTGCCACTGCAACACCTGCAGCCACTCGCGCAGCTCGGCGTAGGCCTTCGACTGATCGGCGGAGCGCAGCCAGTCGCCGTACGAAGGCACCCAGTAGAACGAGTCGTAGCTCATCGATACGAACGTCCGGTCGAGCAGGATCACGTCCTCCTCCGGCCCGTCCCACACGACCGTGTGCAGGTCGCCGAAGTCGGGGGAGAGCTGCGCGAACATCTGCATGCGCTCCTGGGCGCGGCGTTTGCGCACCGCCGCGTCCGGCCCCTCGCCCGGGAACGGGATCGGGTAGGCGACCTCCCACGACAGCGTCGAGGTGACCTGGGGTGACGCGGCCAGCAAACGGTGCAGCAGGGTCGATCCGGTGCGCGGCAGACCGCAGATCTCCGCGGCCACGCGCACTTCCTCGTCCAGCACCGCCGGGTGTTCGCGTTGCCACGCGCGCAGCCGCAGCCGGTCGCAGAGCAACGCGGTCAGCCGGTGCCTGGTCAGCTCGAAGCCCGGCGGTGACAGCGCGGCCTCGGTGTTGAGGCTCGTCACGAGCACGTCCAGCGGTTCGCGGAACCAGTCGTCACCGAAGTCCGAGAGCCCTGTCTTCGCGCGGGCCTTGTCCATCAGCTCCGGGACGTTCAGCGCGGTCGTGACCGTCATCGAATCTCCTCCAGGGAAACCACGCGGCACTTGGGGATCGGGTGTTCGGAGGCGCCGAGCCAGCGCAGCAACGCCGTGCCGGAGCGGTGCCCGCACGTGTCGATCCAGTTCGCGACGCCCGGATCCCGTTCCGCCACCACGATCGTCAGCCGGCCGTCCGCGTCCAGGACGGCGGTGTGCTTGTTCACGGTGATCCTGCGGTGGTGGTCGAGCGACTCCATCCACCAGTTGCCGAGCTGGAAGTTCCAGTACGGGCACTCGGGCACGTCGGTCTCGATCACCCACGCCTCGCCGGGGCGCAGCGTCCAGTACCCGTGCAGGTAGAAGATCTCCGGATCGCCACCGGCGCGCTGGAACATCTCCTGGCCGAAGTCGGGGAGCTCGTTGGGGCGCGCCATGAACGTACGCGTCCAGTGCGCGAACGTCGCCGCTGTCCCGTGCACGGACAGCGCCGCCCGTTGCAGCGCCTTCGCCAGGAACTCGGGGGTGAGCTCCGCGGGTTCGGCCGGTCCGCCGATCTGTTCGACGTGCCATTCGCCCGGCTGTTCGGTCGTGCGGTCGAGATAGGTCTGGCGCACCACCAGGCCGGTCGAGTCCGGGGCCAGCGGAAGCCAGTTGGTGCCCTGGCGGACCGCACTCGCGATGATCTCCACCGTGCCGTCCGGCTCGATCACCAGGTCGGCGTCGGACAGCTCGCCGGTGGACGCCATCGTGCCGTCCTTGGCGTACCGGTTTGCCTTGGAGCCGATGCTGAAGTACGCGATGCTGCCGCGTGTCCCGGTGATCCGGTAGGTGCGGTCACCGCGGATGTTCGCGGACAGGTAGACGTTGTCCGGGTTGTCCGCGCCGATCTTCACCAGGTCGAGCTGGTGGAACCGGGGGAAGTCGGGATCGGCGTTGTCCAGGCAGGAGTACAGCATCTCGCGGGTCAGCCTGGCGAGGTACCGGTAGCCCTCCGCGCGGTCGAGCGGGGTGTCCGGTGCCCCGTCCGCGCAGATCACCTCACCGGCCTTCTCCAGCGCCCGGCAGAACTGCGACCACGCCTGATCCGGCACGGAACCCTCCCGAATTTAGAACGTGTTCTAGCTGAACATACCGGATTCTGGACAACGTTCAACAGATGCCGAGCGCGCGCAGTCTGGCCACCACGACCTCGGCGGCCTGCTCGGGGCTCAGCGCCGTGGTGTCGAGCCTCACCTCGGGGTTCTCCGGTGGTTCGTAGGGCGAGTCGATGCCGGTGAAGTTCGCCAGCTCGCCCCTCCGGGCCCGTGCGTAGAGGCCTTTCGGGTCCCGCTGCTCGGCGACCTCCAGGGGCGTGTCCACGAAGACCTCGCAGAACTCGTTTTCGGCGACCAGGCTCCGTGCCAGCGCCCGCTCGGCCCGGAACGGCGAGATGAACGAGACGAGCACGATCAGCCCGGCGTCGACCATCAGCGCGGCGACTTCGGCGATGCGCCGGATGTTCTCGACGCGGTCGGCGTCGCTGAAGCCGAGGTCGGAGTTCAGCCCGTGCCGGACGTTGTCGCCGTCCAGCAGGAACGTGTGCCTGCCGTCGGCGTGCAGGGCCTTCTCGACCAGGTCGGCGATCGTGGACTTGCCCGCGCCGGACAAGCCGGTCAGCCACACCACGCACGGCCGGTGCCCGTTGCGTTCGATCCGCGCCTGCTTGTCCACGGTCAGCGTCTGCCAGCGCAGGTTCGGCGACCGCAGCGCGAAATCGATCATCCCCGCGCCGACCGTGGCGTTCGTCAGCCGGTCGAGCACCACGAACGAGCCCAGGTCGCGGTTGGTGCGGTAGCTCTCGAACGGCACCGGCGCGTCGAAGTGCACGCTGTCGACGCCGATCTCGTTGAGCTGCAGAGCTTTCGTGGCGGTGAATCCGTGGGTGCGCGCGCCGATCTTGGCGAGGTACTGCCTGCCGGGCAACAGGCCGGCCTCGTTCAGCCACACCAGATGCGCCTGGAACGTGTCGGCCACCCTCGGCGGGTCCGCTGCCGAGGCCAGCAAGTCACCGCGGCTCGCGTCCACGTCGTCGGCTAGCACGACCGTGACCGACGATCCCGCGAGGGCCTCAGTCAAGTCGCCGTCCATCGTGACGATCCGCTCCACAGTGGATGCACGGTCACCGGGCAACACCCGGACTTCATCGCCTTGGCGCAAAGTCCCTCGCAGCACCCGCCCGGAGAAGCCGCGGAACGTCCTGTCCGGCCGGTTCACCCACTGCACGAGGAACCGGGACGGCCCGTTCTCCTCGGGGGTGACGACCACCGACTCCAGCCACTGCAGCAGGGTTTTCCCGTCGTACCAGGGCGTCAGCTCGCTGTGCCCGACCACGTTGACGCCCTCGGTCGCGGACATCGGCACACAGGTGATCTCCGCGAAACCCAGGTCGGCGGCGAACTCCGTGAACTCGAAGCACACCTTCTCGAACGCCTCCCGCGAGTAGCTCAGGAGATCGAGCTTGTTCACGGCCAGTGCGACATGCCGAATGCCCAGCAACGACACGATGCGGGCGTGCCGGCGCGTCTGGCTGAGCACACCTTTGCCCGCGTCGAGCAGGATCACCGCGGCATCGGCGGTGGACGCGCCGGTGACCATGTTGCGCGTGTACTGCTCATGCCCTGGTGTGTCCGCGACGATGAACCTCCGCGCCTCCGTGGAGAAGAACCGGTACGCGACGTCGATCGTGATGCCCTGCTCGCGTTCGGCGGCAAGCCCGTCCACGAGCAGCGCGAAGTCCAGCTCACCGCCACGCGTCCCGACCCGCCGGGAATCGGCTTCGAGCGCGGCGAGGTGGTCCGCGTACAGCAGCTTCGACTCGTACAGCAGCCTGCCGATCAGCGTGCTCTTGCCGTCGTCGACGCTGCCGCAGGTGATGAACCGCAGAAGTTCCATCAGAAGTAGCCTTCCCGCTTCTTGCGCTCCATCGACCCGCTCTGGTCGTGGTCGATCAGCCGCCCCTGCCGTTCGGACGTGGTCGCGGCCCGCATCTCCTCGACGATCTCCGCGACCGTCCGCGCCTCGCTGCGCACCGCACCGGTCAGCGGATAGCAACCCAACGTGCGGAAACGGACGAGTTCCTGGCGCGGAGGTTCGGACAGCGGCATCCGGTCGTCGTCGACCATGATCAGCATGCCGTCGCGGTCGACGACCGGCCGCTGGGCGGCGAAGTACAGCGGCACCACGGGAATCCGCTCGCGCTCGACGTACCGCCACACGTCCAGCTCGGTCCAGTTGGACAGCGGGAACACCCTGATGCTCTCGCCGGGTGCGACCCGCGTGTTGTAGAGCCGCCACAGCTCCGGCCGCTGGTTCTTCGGATCCCACTGGTGCTGCGCGGTCCGGAACGAGAACACCCTTTCCTTGGCGCGGGAGGCTTCCTCGTCCCGCCGCGCGCCGCCGAACGCGACGTCGAACCGGTGCTCGTCGAGCGCCTGGCGCAGTCCCTGGGTCTTCCAGAGGTCGGTGTGCCGGGCGGAACCGTGGTCGAACGGGTTGATGCCGAGCGCCACGCACTCCGGGTTGCGGTGCACGATCAGCTCCAGCCCGAGCTCAGCGGCCGTCCGGTCGCGGAACTCGATCATCTCCCGGAACTTCCACGTCGTGTCTACGTGCAGCAACGGAAACGGCGGCTTCGACGGGTAGAACGCCTTGCGTGCCAAGTGGAGCAGCACCGAGCTGTCCTTGCCGATCGAGTACAGCAACACCGGTCGCTCGCTCTCCGCGACCGCCTCGCGGAAGATGTCGACGCTGTCGGCTTCGAGCCGGTCGAGGTGGTCCACGCACCGACGGTAGCAACGAACCTGAACAACGTTCAATATGCTTTTGAACGTTGTTCAACCTAGGATCCCGCTGTGAGCACCGAGCAAACGGCCTGGGGTGACGCGGAAGGCAGGCGGCGGGACATCCTGTCGTCGGCCGAGCTGATCCTCGAACAGAGCGGCTACGCGGGTCTGACCATGCGCGCGATCGCGGTGGGCGCCGGCGTCAGTTCCGGCACCGTGTACCAGTACTTCTCCGGCAAGGAGGACGTGTTCGCGGCGCTGATGGAACGGCGGCTGGACGAGCTGCAGCACACGCTCGCGAACGTCGACAGGAGCCTCGGCATCGCGGGTGTGCTGCGCGAGATCGAGCCCCAGGTCACCGAGCTGTGGCGGCGGTTCGGGCGGTCGGCGGCGCAATGGGAGGCGAAGGTGCTCTCCGGCGGCCGCAGGGGCAAGGAGATCACCGGGTCCGCGCAGGACTACCGCAAGACGATCAAGGCGCTCGCCAGGGCGCTGAGCGAGACCGCGGCGGCGAGCGGCCAGACGCTGATCGACGACCCGGCGCTGCCGCACTGGGTGTGGGACTCGCTGATCGGGCTGGCGGACGACCTGCTGCTGCAGGGCGCACGCAGCAACCGGGTGAAGCCGGGGCGCCTCGTCGAGTTCGCGACCGGTGCGATCGAACGGGGTGTCATCGCCCGGTGACGAGTGAGTCCAGCGTGGCGCCGCCGTGCTCGCCGTAGTACTGGCGGGAACCGTCGTGTGGTCGGCTTGGTCGGCTTGGTCGGGTCTGTCGACCTGCTGCTGCAGGGCGCACGCAGCAACCGGGTGAAGCCGGGGCGCCTCGTCGAGTTCGCGACCGGTGCGATCGAACGGGGTGTCATCGCCCGGTGACGAGTGAGTCCAGCGTGGCGCCGCCGTGCTCGCCGTAGTACTGGCGGGAGCCGTCGTGTGGTCGGCTTGGTCGGGTCTGTCGGCCTGCTGCTGCAGGGCGCACGCAGCAACCGGGTGAAGCCGGCGCGCCTCGTCGAGTTCGCGACCGGTGCGATCGAACGGGGTGTCATCGCCCGGTGACGAGTGAGTCCAGCGTGGCGCCGCCGTGCTCGCCGCAGTGCCGGCGGGAGGCGTCGAGCGTGGCCGGCTTGTCCGCTTCGTCGGGTCTGCCGACCTGACCGAAGAGCCGTCTCAGCAGCTCGACCTGTTCGTCGAGGCCGACGCGCAGGAAGTCGCTGCAGGTGGAACGGACGGTGAGCCGGTCGTCCCGCGGCATCAGGTCCAGCGGTCCGGTCACGAAGAGCAACGCGACGACGATCGCCAGGCCGAACGCGATCACGGCGCCACCGGACGAGCTCTTCCGCGGCGCGAGCCAGGTCCGAGCCTGCTCGACGAACGGTTCCGGCTCGGCGAGGGCGGTGTCGATCCAGAACTCGACGCTGTCGCCGCCCGCCAGGTCGAACTGGACGTGACCTGCGACGAACATGATGCGGACGACCTGTTTTCGCTCGTAGGAACCCGTCCAGAAGGGGGCGGGCCGCACGAGCACGAGCCGGTCGGGCAGCAGGTACACGACGTCGCGCTCGCCGCGGGCGAGTCGCTCGGTCTGGCCTGGCTGTACCACCGTGCCCGCCAGCCGGGCCAGCACCTGGTCGTGTTCGTGCGCGCCGAGAGCCGCGGAGGCCGTCGACCACAGATCGGGTTCCACGACCGTGCTATCGCTCCGAGCGTGGACCTTGGTTAGCCGCCGGGCCGATGTTCGTCTTAATGGCTCTCGTCACGTGGCCGGGGCACGACCGGAAGGTCGTACCTGCGCCGGATGCTGGTGCCGAGCACGCCGATGTCGGCTCCGTAGACGTGGATCGAGATCGCCACCGACGACGAGTTGTTGCGGACCTTGTGGATGTCGCCCGGCGGCACCAGGTACGACGCCACGCCTTCGGGGGTCCGGTTCACCCGCAACGGGATCAGCCCGTTGCCCGCGAGCCGGTAGGTGGTCTCTTCTTCTTCACCGACGTACGTGCCGACCACACACCACGACACGTGGTCGTGGATGCACGTTTCCTGACCCGGCAGCCAGACCAGGGCGACGACCGAGAAGCTGCCGTCCGGCTCGACGTGCAGGACGTGCTGGCGGTAGTGGTTCGGGTCGGGTTCCCGGTGGTCGCGGTCCAGCAGGCCGCGGTCGGCGAGATGGCCGGTCAGGGCCCTGGCGACGCGTGCGGCGACGGTGGCGTCGTCACCTCCGGCGGTCACGGCTTCACGGATGTCGCCGACCAGGAGTGCGGCGGTGGGGGAGAGCAGACGAGGCATGGCGGTGACTCCTTCGCTGGGTCACGTGATCAACAGAGCGCCGGCCAGCGCCACCGCGGCGATCAGGACCGTGGACAGCAGGCCCAGCGTCAGCGCGGGCAGGCCGGAGCGGACGAGAGAGCGCAGGCGCACGGCCGTGCCCAGGGCGAACATGCCGGCGGCCAGCAGCAGGTTGTCCACGAACGTCGCGAGCGACAGCACCGCGTCCGGCAGGACGTCAGTGGCGCGCACGGCGGCCGCGACCAGGAATCCCACGACGAACAACGGCACGATCGGCGGGCGCTTGCCGGCGTCCGGGAACCTGCGGCGTTCGCTGATGCTCACCGCGGCGAGCATCGGGGCCAGCAGCACGACCCTGGTCAGCTTCACCGCGACCGCGATGGCGAGCGCGCCGGTGACCGGTCCCGCGGCGGCGACCACCTGGGCGACCTCGTGGACGCTTCCGCCTGCCCACACCCCGTAGCCGGCGGGGGACAGGCCGGTGAGCGGGTGCAGCGCGGGCAGGCTGAACATCGCCACGGTGCCGAAGAGGGTGACGAGGCCGAGCGCCCTGGCGACGTCCTCCTCGTCCTGCTCCCGCACGCCGTTCATGGCGGCGACGGCCGACGCGCCGCAGATCGAGAACCCGGTGGCGATCAGCAACGACAGCCCCTCGCCCACGCCGAGCACCCTGCCGAGCCAGCGCGTCACGGCGAACGTCACCACCACGGCGACGACCGCCAGCGCCAGCACCTCGTAACCGAGTGCCAGCACGTCCCTGACCACGAGCTTCAGCCCGAGCAGCACGATGCCGAGGCGCAGCAGCCGCCGTCCGGCGAGCTTGAACCCCGGGCTGAGCGACGCGGGGAGACGCACGACGTTGGCCACGACAGCGCCGAGCAGCACCGCCACGGTAAGCGCACTGACAGAGGGCAGCATCCAGGCGGCGAACATCGCGACGGTGACACCACCGGCGACCACGGTCAGGCCGGGTACCGGTGAGTCGGTCGCGCGCGGCGTTGTCCGGATGCTGCCCATGACAGCAACCATGACCCCGGTGATCTATGGGCAGAAGAGGCCCATTCCTTGGGTGGGTATAAGTCGTGCTTATGTCAGGCGGTGGCCGCCGCCGTGACCATGGCGTCCACCGTGGCGCGCATCAGCGGCAGGCGGATCAGGTCGGGCCACGTGTAGAGGGCGGTCTCCCGTTCCGCGCTGGACTCCACCTCGACCGTGGTCAGGCCGGGGTGCTGCAGGAACGACAGCAGCAGCCGGGGCACGAGCGCGACGCCCAGCCCTGCGGTGACGAGACTCTGGATGGCCAGGTTGTCGTCGGTGGAACAGGTGATGTCGGGGGCGAAGCCGGCTTCGGCGCAGGCGTCGTGGAGGGCGCGCTGGCAGCGCGGGCACCCGGCGATCCAGCGTTCGCCCTCGGTCTCGGCGAGCGACACCCGTTCGCGACCGGCGAGCCGATGCCCGGCCGGCAGCAGCAACGCGAGCGGCTCCCGCATGAGCGGCACGCGCAGCATCCCGGCGACGGCGGCCTCGTCCTGCGGCTCACCGCGGTAGCTGAAGCTGATCACCACGTCGGCCGTGCCGCTGCGGAGCAGGGCGAACGACTCCGGCGGCTCCTCCTCGACCAGTTCGAGCCGCAGCTGGGGACGTTCCTTCGCGAGAATGGCCGCCGCGACCGGCACGAGCGAGACGTTGGCGCTGGGGAACGCGCAGATGCGGATGGTACCGATGTCGTGCATCGCGATCGCGCTGATCTGCTGGTGCGTCGCGGCCAGCTGGTCCAGCAGTGCGGTGCCGCGCTCGGCGAGGATGCGGCCGGCCTCGGTGAGAGTCAGCCCGCGGCCGGTGCGGACGAACAGCGGCCCGCCCACGTGCCGTTCCAGTGCCCGCATCTGCTGGCTGATCGCCGGCTGGGTGCAGTGCAGCTCCCGTGCGGCCGCGCTGAACGAGCCCGTCCTGGCGACGGTCGCGAACACCTCCAGCTGGCGGGTATCGAGCACTTCCGCACCATATGCCTGATCGGCCGCCCGCGATGGACGGCCGATCAGGTGGGTGTTCTCAGAAGGTCGGCCGAGCTGACCGCGAACTCGCCCGATCAGGTTCGGGCGACGCCATCAGAAGGTCAGTTTCCAGGAGTTGATGTAGCCGGTGTCGACGCGGGCGACGTCCTGCACCTGCAACTTCCAGGTGCCGTTCGCGACCTCGCTCGACGCGTTGACCGTGAACGTCTGCACGACGTTGTCGGCGCTGTCGTTGCTCGAGTTCTGCAGCCGGTACGCCGTGCCGTCCGGGGCGATCAGGTCGATGACCAGGTCACCGCGGTACGTGTGCACGATGTTGACGTCGACCTTGAGCGTGGCCGGGGCGTTGCCCGCCACACCCGAGACAGTGATCGAGCTGCTCACGGCCGTGCCGGCGTCCGGGATGGCGACGTCGGCGGTGTTCTCGAACGAGTTGCCGGGAGGCGTGCCGGTGTCGACCGCGGCGAACGCGTCGACGCGGCCCTCGCCGAAGAAGTTGTTCTTCGCCGTGGTGCCGGAGCACCGGGTGTCGGTGCAGCTCAGGTCGTCGGCCTGGGTGGCGAGCAGCTGACGCAGCTGCGCCGGGGTGGCCGTGGGGTTGACCGACTTCAGCAGTGCGGCGACACCCGCGACGTGCGGGGCGGCCATCGACGTGCCGTCCTTCGAGCCGTACCCGCCGCCGGGGACGGTCGAGTAGACCCTCTCACCCGGCGCCGCGACGTGGACCTTGTCGGTGCCGTAGTTGGAGAACAACGACTTGCTGTTGGTCGAGCCGATCGACGAGACGCTGACGACGCCGGACACCTCGGTCGGCACGCTCAGGCACGCGTTGGTGACGTTGCGCGTGACCACAGTGGAGTCGTTGGGGCTCTTGGTGTCGCGGGTCTTGTTCGCGAGGTTGTAGTTCTCGTTGCCCGCCGCGGCCACGTTCAGCACGCCCTTGCCCTCGGCGTAGGCCACGGCGCGCTTCACGCCCTCCAGGATGGCGTCCTGGTCGGCGTTGTCCGGGCAGTTGAACAGCCACGGGTCGGTGTAGTAGCTGTTGTTGGTCACCTCGAAGCCGCGGTCACCGGAGAAGACCATGGCGCAGATGGTGTTCTCGGGGAAGAAGTACCCGGACGGCTTCTCCGCGATGCGCACCGAGGCGATCTTCACGCCCGGCGCCACGCCGACCACGCCGCGCCCGTTCTTGGCCGCCGCGATCGTGCCCGCGACGTGCGTGCCGTGGGTGTCGGTGTCCCGCCACGAACCCGCGCGGGTGTCGAGCTTGCCGTAGGCGCAGGACGCGGAGTTGGCCGCGTCGAAGTTCGCCTTGAGGTCGTCGTGCAGGTCGTCGACCCCGGTGTCGAGCACGCCGACCGTCACGGTCGCCGACCCCTGGTTGACCGCCCACGCCTTGTCGGCGCCGATCTGCGTCATGTCCGAGCGCAGGGGCTCGGACGTGGCCGGGCCGACCCGCGTCGGCTCGACCGGGAACGGCAGGCTGGCCGCCTCGGCCGGGATGTCCGACGTGCGGGTGGCGCCCACCTTCTGCACACCGGTGACGGCACGCATCCGGCTCGCGAAGTCAGCCGCACCCGAGTGCGCGACGATGACGCCGATCGCGTCGTACGTGGCCCAGACCGTGCCGCTGTTGCTCGTGATCGCCGACGTGGCACCGCTCGTGGCGCCCGGCGCCGTGATGACCAGGTACGAGCGCGTGCCCGCGAGCGGCGCCGCGGCGGCGGGGGTGGCCGCCACCAGGACACCGGCGCCCACGGCCGCGGCGATGACCGCGGCGCGCAGGCGTGATCGTGAACGCAAGAACACTGTTCCTCCAACACTCCCTAGCGGGCGATGCCCGCGCACGTTCGCGCGGGTGCAGGGGCCCGTCAAACGCGTTAGAGGAGGTCAGGACGGATTCGGGACGCGCGGTTCCAGAAATGCTCCGTTCGGTTCACGCCGAACGTCGCACGTCAGGGCCCATCAACGCCTCATGATCAACCCGACGAGGTGGTTCATGCCGGCCTGCACGCACGGCTCCTCGGCGTGCTTGCCGGCGCAGCCCGGCGCCCAGCCGCTGCCGTCGCCGTAGTCCGAGAAGTGGCCCGTGGAACAGGCCATGGACCGGCCATTGGTGGCCTGATCAGCGCGGAAGGTGCCGGAACAGCTCGCGCAACGCGGCCGTGGCGTTGTCGAGCAGCTCGGCGGGGACCGCGGACAGCACCTCGTCGTGCGCCTTGCTGTTCGCGATCACGACCTCCTCGGCGACCGACCGGCCGCGCGGGGTGAGGCGCACGAAGGTGCTGCGGCCGTCGGTCTGGTCCGGCTCCCGCTCCACCAGGCCGCGGCTCACGAGGCGGTTCACCACGTTGCTCGTGCCGCCGGTCGAGAGCAGCAGTGAGCGGCTGAGCTCGTTCGCCTTGAGCCGGTAGGGCTTCCCACTGCGGCGCAGGGCTGCCAGCACGTCGAAGTCGGCGCCGGTCAGGTCGAACCCGGTCACGGTGGCGCGGGTGGCCTCGCCGAGCAGTCCCGACAGCACCATCACGCGCTTGCCGAGCTCCGAGCTCGCCACGAGGGCTTCCGGGAGCTCCGCCCGCCACCGGTCCATCAGCTCATCCACACGATCCGTCACAGGTCAAAGCCTATTGCACACCGTGATAGCTTTTAAGAAAGCTTTCGAGTGAGGGGGATTCCATGGACTTCGTGCTGCGCAACGCGCTGGTGATCGACACCGATCCGGTCGTGGTCATGCCCGGCACCGACGTGCTGGTGTCGGACGGCCGGATCGCCGCGGTCGGCAAGGGGTTGCCCGCGGCGACGGTGATCGACTGCACGGACCGGATCGTGCTGCCCGGTTTCGTCGACACGCATCGGCACCTGTGGCAGGTGCTGATGCGGTCGTTCTGCGCTGACATGACGCTCGGCGAGTACCTGGAGCGGATGCTGATGCCGGTCCAGGCGGTCCTCTCACCGGACGAGCTGAGGATCGGGACGCTCGCGGGTGCGCTCGAGTGCATGGCGTCCGGGATCACGACGGTGCAGGACTTCTCGTTCGCGCCGACCTTCGGCCACGCCGAGGCCGCCGTGCGAGGGCTGCGGGAGTCCGGCGTCCGCGCGATGTACGGCTACGGTCAGCCGGTCTTCGGCCCTGCCTGCGCGGAAGAGGACGTGCGGCGTGGCGCCGCGCTGGGCGGCGGGCTGGTCGACATCGCACTGGCGCCGCTCGGACCGTCCTTTTCGGACATCGGCGTCGTGGAGCGGGACTGGCTGCTCGCCCGGTCGCTGGGAATGCGCGTGGTCACGCACGTCGCCGGGAAGGGGAACCCGATCTCGGCACTGCGCGACAGGGGCCTGCTCGACGCGAACACCACGTTCGTGCACGGCAACGAGCTCGGCGACGACGAGCTGAAGCTGGTCGCCGAGGCCGGTGCGGGCGTGTCGATCGCGCCCGCCGTCGAAGCGGTGATGGGGCACGGCGTGCCGATGGTGCGCCGCACTCGCGCGTTCGGCGTGCCGACCGGCCTCGGTGTCGACACGGTGACGGCCGTCGCGGGGGACATGTTCTCCCTCATGCGCGCCGCGTTGCTCTCCACGCATCTGAGCGAGGGAGTGCACGTCACGCCCGCGGACGTGTTGCGGATGGCGACCATCGAAGGTGCGGCGGCGATCGGCATGGCCGATCGGGTCGGGTCGCTCGGCGTGGGCAAGCACGCGGATCTGGTGGTGCTGCGGGCTGACGACCTCAACCTCCTCGGTACCCACGACCCGGTCGCAGCCCTCGTCACCGCCGCACACCCCGGCAACCTCGAGAAGGTGTTCGTCGGTGGTGTGGAGGCGGAGACGCAGGACGTGGCCGGTGCCGTCAGGGATGTCGTGGCACGCCTGAAGCGGTAGTGCGTCTCGACGGGCCCAGCTCCGCGGCGAAGAGGCGCATCAGTCCGGGCAACCGGTAGGTGTCGCCGTCACTCCACTCGGCGAGACCGAGGTCGACCAGGTGGTCCAGCGCGGCCTCGGTCTCCAGCGGGTCCGCGCCCAGCTCGCCGGCGGCGGTGGCGGCGTCGCACAGCTCGTACCGGCCGAGGAGCCGGAACGCGTTGGCCGCCAGCGGGTCGTCGACGGCGCTGAACGCCGCGGCGCAGGCGGCGCGGACCGACTCGCCGCCGAAGCTGAGCTCGGCGAGCCTCCGCCAGTCGGGGTCCAGCCGGCGGGCCAGCCAGGCCAGCGGACGGGCGGGGCGGTGCGCTAGGATGGCGCCCGCGATCTGCAGCGCCAGCGGGATTCCGTGACAGCACTGGACGATCCGGGCGGCGGCACCGGGTTCTGCCGATGCCCTCGGCACCAGTCGCGTGAGCAGTTCCAGTCCGTCCACATCGGACAGAGGGCTGAGCCGGAGGTGTTCCGCGCCGTCCAGCAGGAGCGGTGCCCGGCTGGTGATCAGCACCGCGCACGGGCCGGTCGCGGGCATCAGCTCACGCAGCGGTGCGGGGTCGGTCGCGCCGTCGAGCACCACGAGCACCGCCTGGTCGGCCAGCCGGGACCGCAGCAGGGCGGCGGCCTCGTCCACCGCGTGCGGTACGTCGGAGACCCCGAGGTGCCGCAGCAGCCGATGGGGGACGCGCGTCGCCTGCCGGAGGTCGATGTAGAGCTGGCCGTCGGGGAACATCGGCGTTATGCGGTGCGCGACCTCCAGTGCCAGCGCGCTCTTGCCGACGCCGCACTGGCCGTGCACCACGGCCGCGGTGGGCGTGGTGCCGCAGAGCAAGGCCTGCAGCCGCGCCACCTCCTGCTCGCGGCCGCTGAACGACCGGCAGGGCGCCGGAAGCTCTTTCGGTGCGCGGAAGGAGGAGGCACGCACGGTGCTGGCCGCGGTCAGTCCCGGATCGCGGTCGAGCACCGCCTGGTGCAGCTTGACGAGCTCCGGTGAGGGCTCCAGGCCGAGACGGTCGGCGATCACCCTGCGGTAGTCGGTGAAGACGGCGAGAGCTCCCGCCAGGTCGCCCGCCCGGTACAGCGCGGTCACCAGGTGCGCCCGCGGCCGTTCCCGCAACGGGTGCTCCGCCGCGAACTCGCGCAGCGGCGTGATCAGCTCGCGGTGCTCGCCGAGGCCCAGCCGCGCGTCGAAGTGGTCCTCGGTCACCGCCAGCCGCAGCTCCTCGACCGGTGCGACCAACGCGGCGAGCGCCTCGTTGTCCGCCAAGTCCTCCAGCACCGCGCCCCGGCACGCGGAAAGCGCTTCACCGAGATGACGCGCGGCCGCCGCGTGATCACCGCGGGACAGCGCGGTCCTGCCCGCGTCGGCCCGTTCGGTGAACAGGTGCAGGTCCAGCTCGCCCGGCCGCAGCGTGAGCTCGTACCCCGCCTGCCGTCCGGCGATGCGCTGTGCTCCATCGGGAAGCACCTGGCGCAGCCGATTGGCGTACGTGCGGAGGTTGGCCACCGCGGACATCGGCGGCTCGTCCGCCCACAGCGCGCGGACCAGCCTGCGGATCGGCACCGGCCGACCTGGGTTGAGCAGCAGCGTGGCGAGCAGGAGGCGTTGCTTGAGCGAGCCGAGCGCGACGTTCGTGCCGCGGGCGCGCACCTCGATTCTCCCCAGAATCCTGAACTCGACTGACACGCCGGTGATCCTGACCGGGGCCGCTGACACAACGCCGACACGACATACACGCGGACGTGTATCCGCGCTGGGCGCCGCCGTGTACCCGCTTTTCCTACGTTGACGCCACCGACGCCACCCGGCGCGGAGGAAGTGAGGGAGCGCGACACATGCGCAAGACGTTGGAGTCGCTCAGCGACAAGCTGCTCGGCATGTTCGTGGCAAAGGTGGACGTGGGCGCGGCCTGCCCGCCCGACCCGTTCTACAAGCACTGCTACTGCCGTGAACGCAGTGACTTCCGCCAGCGCTGCTCGTACAACGGCGCGTGCAGGGTCACCTGTGGCCCGTGCACGGTCTTCCGGATCTGCGGCGCGTGACCAGATGCCGTGAGTGGTGACGCGTCTCGCCACTCACGGCTTCCCGTTCCCCTCTAACTTCGGAGACTTCTCATGTCAGTGCTGACCGCCGCGGTCGTGGTCGTCGGAATCCTGTGCGTGCTGGACCTGTTGCTGAGCTTCGGCATCATCCGGCGGTTGCGCGAGCAGAACGAGGCGCTGCGCGACCTGCGGGAGAAGCAGGCGGCGGCCGAACCGGACATCATGCTGCCCGCCGGCTCCCGCATCGAACTGTCCGATGTGGACGTCTCCGGTGCGCTGGTCGGCTTCTTCTCCCCGAACTGCGAGCCGTGCAAGGAACGCATGCCCCAGTTCATCGAGTACGCCACCGGCCACCGCGGCAAGGTGCTCGCGGTCGCCGCGGGAGGTGCCGAGGAGGTCACCGACATGGTGGTGCGCCTCGGCGAGGTGGCCGAGGTCGTCGTCGAGGAGATGGGCGGCCCGCTGCACAACGCGTTCGGCACGACCGGCTACCCGGCGGTGTGCCTGATCGACAGCGACGCGACCGTCGTGGCGAGCGGCTGGGAGATGTCAGCGCTGCCGGTTCACGCGACCCGGTGAACACCGAGCTCGGCGCCCGCCGGGTGCTGTCGCTCCTGGTCAGCGCTTTCGGCCTGACGAGGACGGCGTCGCCGGCGGGCACACCGGTGTACGTGGTGCTCTGCCTGCTCGGCGGCGTCGTGCCGCTCGCGGCGGCGTGGTGCACCAAGATCCTGCTGGACGGTCTCGCCGCGGACGGCGGCTGGGCGACGCTGGTGCCGTGGGCCGTCGCGCTGGCGGTGACCGGCCTGGTCAGCGGCCTGCTGCCGGTCGCGACGGAGTACCTCAAGCAACGGCTGGACCGCGCCGTCGCGGTGCTGACGATGGACCGCCTGTACCAGGCGATGGGCAGGCTCACCGGCCTGGCGCGCATGGAGGATCCGCGTTTCCGCGACAAGCTCCAGCTGGCGCAGCAGACCGGCCGCAGCGGTCCCGGTCAGCTCGTCGACGACGGTCTGGGCGCGGTGCAGGCTGCCGTGACGGCGGGCGGGTTCCTCGGCACGCTGGTTGTGCTGAACGCCGGCATGGCGGTGATCGTGCTGCTCGCCGCCGTGCCCGCGCTGATCGCCCACCTGCGGCTCAGCCGGGCCAGGGCCGAGGTGCTGTGGTCGATCACCCCAGCCGAGCGGCGTGAGGTGTTCTACGCGGAGCTGTTGTCGAGCCTCGACGCGGCGAAGGAACTGCGGCTGCTCGGGCTCGGCGACCTCTTCCGGCGCCGCATGCTCGTGGAGCTGACCGCGGCGCACGCCGTCGTGGAAGGACAGGACCGGCGTGACGCGCGGGTTCGAGGGCTGCTCGCCGGCCTGACCGCGCTGGTGTCGGCCGCCGGGCTGGTCTGGTCGGTGTGGCTCGCCGCCGCCGGATCGCTGTCGATCGGTGACGTCGCGATGTTCGTGGCCGCCGTCGCCGGGGTGCAGAGCGCGTCGCAGAGCCTGGTGCACAACCTCGCCTCCGCGCACCACTCGGTGCTGCTGTTCCACCACTACCGGGAGATCGAGTCACAGCCGGCGGACCTGCCCGTGGCCGCTGTGCCGCAACCGGTTCCGCCGCTGCGGCACGGCATCGAGCTGCGCAACGTGTGGTTCCGCTACGCCGACGACCAGCCGTGGGTGCTGTGCGGGGTGAACCTGACGATCCCGCACGGCAGCGCGTTCGCGCTGGTCGGCCTGAACGGCGCGGGGAAGTCGACGATCGTCAAGCTGCTGTGCCGGTTCTACGACCCCTGCCGCGGCGCGATCCTGTGGGACGGCGTCGACCTGCGCTCCTTCTCACCCGAGGACCTGCGCGCGCACATCGGCGCGGTCTTCCAGGACTACATGCGCTACGACCTCAGCGCCGCCGAGAACATCGGCGTGGGCGACGTGTCCTCAATGGACGACCGCGGTCGCGCCGTCGCGGCGGCACAGCGGGCGGGCGCGCACGACGCGGTGACGGCATTGCCCCGCGGCTACGACACGTTGCTGTCGCGCATGTTCTTCGACGAGGCCGACCGTGAGGACCCGGAGACCGGCGTGCTGCTCTCCGGCGGCCAGTGGCAACGGCTCGCGCTCGCACGGGCGTTCCTGCGCGACCGCAGGGACCTGATGATCCTGGACGAACCCAGCTCCGGCCTGGACGCGCAGGCCGAGCACGAGGTGCACAGCAGCCTGCGCCGGCACCGCGAGGGTGCGACGAGCGTGCTGATCTCGCACCGGCTCGGCACGATCCGCGACGCCGGGGTGATCGCGGTCCTCACCGGCGGGCAGATCTCGGAGCTCGGCACGCACGACGAACTGCTGGCGCTGGGCGGCGACTACGCACGGCTCTTCCGCTTGCAGGCTTCGGGATACGACGAGGTGGTGACCGGATGAACTGGGTGGGCTCCGTGTCGTTCGGTGACGGCCGTTCGCGGTCCTTCCGCTTGCAGGCTCCAAAATGTGACTGGGTGGTGACCGGATGATCTGGGTGGCGTCTTTCGCCGTTCTCGCCCTTGTGGCCTGGCTGCTCGTGTTGCGCAGCCGCTTGCTCGTGGTCACGGTGCGCGGCGTCAGCATGGAACCGACCTACCGCTCGGGCGACCGGTTGCTGGTCCGCCGGGCCGGGCTCGACCGCGTCCGCGCCGGCCAGGTCGTGGTCGTGCAGGTGGACAGCGCCACGCCGGACGACCCGACGGGAGGCCGCATGGTGAAACGCGCCGCGGCGGTGCCGGGTGATCCCGTGCCGCCGGAGATCCCGGTGCCGGGGCCGCGGGTCCCGGCGGATCGCCTGCTGGTGCTCGGTGACAACCTCGCGCGCAGCAACGACTCCCGGCGGCTGGGCTATCTCCCGGCGGACGCGTTGATCGGTGTCGTGCTCAGGCCGATCGGGCAGGGGTGATGCGGTGTTGAGTGCGGGTGTGATGGACCTTGTGCGGGCTCGTTCTGCGCGGTGTCGTGTTGAGGCCGATCGGGCAGGGGTGATGCGGTGTTGAGTGCGGGTGTGATGGACCTTGTGCGGGCTCGTTCTGCGCGGTGTCGTGTTGAGGCCGATCGGACGGGGGCGAAGTGATGTCAGAGGTGAAATCTTGCTGAGCACGGGTGCTGTGGTCCTCTGCGGAATCGTCCTGCTGGTCTCCGCGGTGAGCAAGGTCCGCAGCAGGTCCGACTACGCCGAGTTCGTCGCGTCGGTGCCGGCGTTCGGGATTCCCGCGCGGTGGACGCGTCTCTTCGCGGTGCTGACGGTCGTGGCGGAGTTCGCGACCGCCGCGCTGCTGCTCGCGTCCGTCTTCACCGGGTACTGGCCCGCCGTCGCCGGTCTGGCGCTGGCGGTGGGCGTGTTCGGTGTGCTGACCGCCGTGGTGTGGCGCGCGGTGTCACGGCGGTCCGGCGCGGTGTGCCGGTGTTTCGGGCGCGCTCGCACCACGCTCGCGCACCGGCACATCGTGCGCAACGCCTTCCTCCTGGCGGTGGCCGCGGCCGGCCTGGCCGCACTGTCCCTTGTGGACTCGGCGACCGATCCCGCCGCGCTGTGGCTGGCCGCGGCCGTCGGCGCGGTGGGCGCGGTGCTGGTGGTGCGGTTCGACGACCTGGCCGACCTCGTCGCCGGTCCCGTCTAGCCGAGGCTCGCCGGCAGGCGTTCGAAGCCGCGCAGGATGCGGGTCGGACGGCGGCGCGCACCGGTCAGCAGCCGCAGGCCGGGGAACCGCTCGAACACGGTGCGCAGCCCGATCTCGCCCTCCATCCGCGCGAGCTGGGCCCCGAGGCAGTAGTGGCGACCGGCGCCGAACGACACGTGGTCGCGGGCGTTCTGGCGGGTGATGTCGAACGCCGACGGTCGCTCGAAGACCTCCGGGTCGCGGTTGGCCCCGGCGAGCACGGTGGTGACGAGCTGGCCGCGCCGCACGGGGATGCCGGCGATCGTCGTGTCGCGCGAGCACATGCGGCCGGTCAGCAGGACCGGCGGGTCGAAGCGGAGGATCTCGTCGACGGCGTTGCTCCACAGCTCTGGCCTGGCGCGGAGGGTGGCGAGCTGGTCCGGGTGCTGCGTCAGCAACGCGATGCCGTTGCCCAGGAGGTTGACCGTGGTTTCGAAACCTGCGGCCAGGACGAGGCCCGCCGTGGCTTTGAGCTCGCGCTCGGTGAGACCGGCGCCGTCCTCGCGCGCGGCGATGAGGCGGCTGAGGAGGTTGTCGCCGGGGTTGGCGCGCAAGGCGTCGAGGTGGCGCGTGAGCCAGGCGTCGAACGTGTTCAGCGTGGACTCGACGTTGCGGAAGACGCGCCACGACAGGCCCAGGTCGAGGCTCGGGGCGGCCGCCGCGCCGAGGGCGAGGACCGTCGCGCGTTCCTGTGGTGGTACACCGAGGATCTCGCTGATGACGGTGACCGGCAGCAGGCCGCAGTACGTTTCGATGAGGTCGACCGGGTTCGCCGGATCCAGGCCGTCCAGCAGCTCGTCGGCGATCGCCTGGGTGCGCTCGCGAAGCTGTTCCACGGCGCGGGCGGTGAAGACGCGGGTGACGAGCTTGCGGTAGCGGGTGTGCGCCGGCGGTTCGACGACCAGCAGCGACGGCGGCTGCACGGGGTGGGTGACCTCGGAGGCGGACCAGGCGGCGAGCTTGCCGAGGATGCCGGCGCCGAAGCGGGGGCGGGTCGTCACGAAGGCGTCGTCGGCGAGGACGTCCCTGACGATCGCGTGCCGGGTCGTGGTGTGGCCGACCTTGGTGGCGGCGAGCGGGCCGCGCGCGCGGATCTCGTCGAACAGTCCGGTGAGGTCGGCGCCCGTGGACGCCTCGACGGTGATGCGGCCCTGCAGGTCGCCGCGGCGGGCTGCCAGGCGCAGTACCGCCCGTGGCAGCGCGTGGCCGATGCCCCAGCGCACCACCGGTTTGACGTGCTCCTCCGCGAGAGTTGAGGTACTCATCAGTTCCGCAGCGTTCCTGCTGCGGGGCGACGAGTCAAGGGTGGTCCGTCCGGCCGAATCGGAAGTCCACTTCGGACCAACGAGTACCCTGCCGCGCCATGGAGATCCGGGCGTTGCTCGACCGCATGACGCACGAGGACCACCGGCGCGAGGCCGAGGACTTCGTGACAGAGCACGGCATCACGTCGTTCGACGAAATAGCGGAACTGATCGCCACGTCCGGTGACGGCCAGGCCGTGCAGTCGGCGTGCCGGGTGTTCTCCCTGCTCGACGCCGCCGACGAGGTCTACCTGGCCGCGGCCCGCCACCCGCACGCGGCGGTGCGCCGGGTGGCCGCGAGCATGTTCCGCGGCGAGAAGGCACTGCGGTACGCGCGTGAACTGCTGCCGTTGCTGGCCGACCAGGACCACTACGTGCGGCAGGAAGCGTTGTGGGCGTTCGGAACCATGGGCCCGGACGTGTTGCCACTGCTGCACGAGACGCGCCGCACGGCCAAGGGTGCGACGCGCCGGGGAGCGCTCGCCGGAATCGTCGAGGTCGCCGGCCCGGACGCGATGTCGGCGGCGGACCGCCGGATGATCGAGCGGTACATCCGCGTCAAGATCGAAGAAGAGATGTACGGCTCCGAGGAGATGCATCTCTGCGGTGGCTGGTACGCGATCAAAACCGACAACCAGGCCGCCGTGCTCGAGGTCTGCGGACTGCAGGACCCGACACCGGTGACGAAGGTGCTGGGCGGCGCGGCGTGGAACAACGACCACCACGCGTGGTCCAAGGCCGACGAGCACGTGGAGTGTGCGCGGGTCTACGTCACGGGCGCGTGGGACGGCTGGACGTTGGTGTTCGGCGAACCGTTCGCGCACGCGGAAAGGCCGGTGCACGAGATCTGCGCGGTGCTGAGCGCGGTGTTCGGCGAGGCGCACCACTACGGCATGAGCTGTGGGGACGGCTGGACGGCGTGGTGCATCGCGGAAAGCGGCGAGGTCGTCCGCTACTACGACGCGTTCAAGCCGGAGGAGCAGATCGGCGAGCTCGATGTCGAGGAGGGCAGGGGACTGCCGCACGACTGGAGCGACGAGAACGACGATCTCGACGACATCTGGGCGACCGAGGTGGCCGAGGAGTTGTCGGTCGACCCCACGTACTTCGACGGCGACGTGGAGGGGCACGGCGTCCTCGCCCTGACCCAGTGCGGCCGCACCTATGGCTCTCCCAAGGGTTTTCTGGAAATCACGCGCGGATGACCGGCACCTCCAGCGCTCGCACGACCGCGTTGTCCGCGTCCGTGACCACTCCGGCGACCTCGCTGAACGGCAGCACGCCGAACCGGGACGCGGTGCCGATCTTCTCCGAACTGGCAAGCACGTACGTGTCGGCCGCCTGGTGGGCGAGCGCGCGCTTCATCGCGGCCTCGTCCGCGTCGCCGGTGGTCAGCCCCGCCTCCGGATGCACGCCCGTGACGCCGAGCAGGAACAGGTCGGCGTGCACACCCCGCGCGGCCTCCACGGCGGCGGCGCCGCAGGCGACCATCGAGTGTTTGAACAACCGGCCACCGATCACGTAGACATCCACGTCGCGGTGTTCTTCCAGCGCGCTCGCGATCGTCGGGCTGTGTGTGACGACCGTGGCCTGCAGGTCGAGCGGTAGCGCGCGCACCACGGCGAGGGTGGTCGTGCCGCCGTCGAGGATCACGGTGGCGCCGGGCTCGATCAACGCCGCCGCTGCTCGTGCGACTCGTTGCTTGCCGTCGACCGATACCTCTTGGCGCGTCGCGTAGTCGGCGATCGCGGGGGAGATGGGCAGCGCGCCGCCGTACACGCGTTGGCAGAGGCCCGCTGCCGCGAGATCGCGCAGGTCGCGGCGGATCGTGTCCTCGGAGATGCCGACCTCGGCGGCGAGGTCCTTGGCGACGATCCGGCCTTCGGTGCGCAGGCGTTCGAGCAGCAGGTCACGGCGTTGGGCGGCGAGCATGCACGTTTCTCCTTGTTTTTGCCGAGTGTTGCACACTATGGTTGATCGCATGCTGATTCTGATCGCAGGGCCCTACCGCTCGGGCACCGGGGACGACCCCGAACTGATGGCGCGCAACCTCGCCCGGCTGGAGGAGGCCGCGTGGCCGATCTTCCGCAGCGGGCACGTGCCGATGATCGGCGAATGGGTGGCGTTGCCGGTGCTGCGCGGTGCGGGCGGGAGCTCGCCGATGGACCCGATCGCGGCGGAGATCATGTACCCGACCGCCGAACGGCTGCTGGAGCACTGCGACGCGGTGCTGCGGCTGCCCGGTGAGTCGACCGGCGCGGACCAGGACGTGCGGATCGCCAGGGAGCGCGGTCTGCCGGTCTACGAGAAGGTGGAGGACATCCCGGGCTACCGCGCGGCCTAGCTCGCGGGGAGCGCACGATCCGGTTCTGGGACGCGGACGCCGAGGACGGCCACGACGCCGATCCGCTCGCAGTGGCGGGGAACCCGCGGAGACCTCGCCGCGCTGCTGGACGTGCGCGCGGTCTTCCGCGCCGGGGAACGAGTCGCCGGCTGACGTGTCTCAGCCGCGGGCTGCGGCGACGAACTCACGCATCCGGCCGTGGTCCTTGACGCCACGGCTCGATTCGATGCCGCTGGACACGTCGACGCCCCACGGCGCAGCCACGCCGATCGCCCCGGCGACCGTCTCCGGTGCCAGCCCGCCCGCCAGCACCCACCTGCCGGTGGGCCGGTTGTCCCGGAGCTTCGTGATGTCCCACTGCTCACCGGAGCCCGCGACGGGGGAGTCGATCAGCAGCAGCTCCTCGCCGAACGCGCCGGTGCGCACGTCGGTGCCCGGCCCTAGCGCGGTCGCCCTGATCAGCTGGAACGGCTGCGGGGCCAGCTCGTCGAACGCTTCCTTCGGGTAGTCGCCGTGCAGCTGCAGCGCCTGAACGCCGGTCCGCAGCGCCAGCTCACCGGCTTCCGCGGCCGTGATGCCGCGCACCACGGCGACGGTGAGGACGTGCGCCGGCACCGCCGCGACGAGCCCGCGCGCCAGGCCGGCGTCGATCTGACGAGGGCTGGTGGTCAGGACGAAACCGACGGCGTCGGCCCCGGCCTCGACGGCCACGGCGACGTCGGACTCGGTGCGCAGACCACAGAGCTTCACGAACACACCACGAATCCTAAGACTCCATCAGAGTGCGAATGCCGTGTGGCCGTGTTCACCTGTCGCGCAGCTAACAGTCACACATCGTCGCGCCGCCTGGTCCTACTTGTAGAGACACGGGCAACGGAGGCCGCGATGACGCACCCTGAACATCAGACAGCCACGTCAGTGCTGGTGATCGGCACCGGCGGCGCGGGACTGCGCGCCGCGATCGAGCTGGCCGAGCGCGGTGTCGACGTGCTCGTCGTCGGCAAGCGCCCCAAGGCCGACGCGCACACCGCGCTCGCGGCGGGCGGCATCAACGCGGCGCTGGCGACGATGGACCCCACCGACACGTGGCAGCAGCACGCCGCCGACACCATCAAGGAGAGCTATCTCCTCGCGAACCCGGACATCGTGCGGATCGTCGCGGAACAGGCCCCGCGGGGCATCGAGGACCTGGAACGCTGGGGCATGCCGTTCGCGCGCGAGGCCGACGGCCGGATCTCCCAGCGGTTCTTCGGCGCGCACACCTTCCGCCGCACCTCGTTCGCCGGTGACTACACCGGTCTGGAGATCCAGCGCACCCTCGTGAACCGGGCCGCACAGCTGAACATCCCCATCCACGACTCCTGCTACATCACGCAGATCCTGGTGCGGGACAACGTGGTCTTCGGCGCGTACGGGTTCGACCTGAACACCGGCACGCGCCACGTGTTCCACGCCGACGCGGTGATCCTCGCCGCCGGTGGCCACACGCGGATCTGGCGGCGCACCTCCTCGCGCCGCGACGAGAACACCGGCGACTCGTTCCGCCTGGCAGCGCTGGCCGGCGGACGTATCCGTGATCCCGAGCTGGTGCAGTTCCACCCGTCCGGCCTGCTCGAACCGGAGAACGCGGCCGGCACCCTGGTGTCGGAGGCGGCCCGCGGTGAAGGTGGCGTGCTGACCAACGCGCTGGGCGAGCGGTTCATGTCCCGCTACGACCCGCAACGCATGGAACTGTCCACACGCGACAGAGTGGCGCTCGCGGCGTACACCGAGATCAAGGAGGGCCGCGGCACCCCGAACGGTGGCGTGTGGCTGGACGTCTCGCACCTGCCGCGCGAGCAGATCATGCGCCGGCTGCCGCGGGTCTACCAGACGCTGCTCGAACTGCAGATGAAGGACATCACCCGCGAGGCGATGGAAATCGCCCCGACCGCGCACTACTCGATGGGCGGCGTGTGGGTGTCGCCGGACGACCACTCGACGGGCGTGGAGGGCCTGTACGCGATCGGCGAGGCGTCCAGCGGCCTGCACGGCGCGAACCGGCTCGGCGGCAACTCGCTCATCGAGTTGCTGGTGTACGGCCGGATCGTGGGCGAGGCGGCCGCCGAGTACTCCGCTTCCCTCGGCGCACAACGCCGTTCGCGCATCGTGCTGGCCGAGGCGCGGGCCGAGGTGGACACGTTGCTGTCCGCGGACGGCCACGAGAACGTCCGTGCCCTGCAACGGTCCTTGCGCAACACGATGACCGAGCACGCGGGCGTCGTGCGCGACGAAGCCGGTCTGCGCAAGGGACTCGCGGAGCTGGACGAGCTCGAAGACCGCATCCGCGACATCGGCGTGCACCCGGACCTCGCCGGCTACCAGGACCTCGCCCACGCCTTCGACCTGAAGGCCTCGGCGATGGCGGCGCGCGCGACCCTGGAGTGCGCGCTGGAACGCCGCGAGACCCGCGGCTGCCACAACCGGTCCGACCACCCGGACCTCGATCCCGCGCAGCAGGTGAACCTCGTCTGGTCGGGTCCCGGCTGGGTCGACCGGGAGGAGATCCCTCCGGTGCCTGCGGAGATCGCGGTGCTCATGAGGGACGTGGACACGGTCGGCAAGCTGGTTGAGTGAGGTGCGTGGAGGTGGTCGCGGGTTGGTCGGGTCGTTGGTGGGAGGCGTCGTCACGGTTGGCGAGTTGGTTGAGTGAGGTGCGTGGAGGTGGTCGCGGGTTGGTCGGGTCGCTGGTGGGAGACATCGTCACGGTTGGCAAGCTGGTCGAGTGAGGCGAGGGGCGGGAGCACCGGGGATGGGCTCCCGCCCCTCGTTCGTCACCGCGGTGCCCGCAAGTGCTTCCGTGCCGCCAACTCCTCGTCCCCGACGAACTGATGCAGGTCACACGCCCGTGAGGTCGCGCTGCACGACGTCACGGGTGCGCGACCTGCCTCGCTCGATCATCGGCAGCTCCACGAAGCGGTGGCACAGATCGGCGATCCCGATCGCGACCAGCGACGTCAGCACGGCCATGAGCAGGCCGGATGCCCCCGACAGCAGCACCGCGGAGTGCGCGATCGACTGCACGAGGTAGATCGAGTACGACCGCTCGCCGAGCCACACCATCGGGCGAGCCGACAGCAGCCGCTGGGGCAGGCCGGGAGCGAGCAGCGCGGGCAGCGTCAGCCCGGCCGCGACCGCGTAGATCGGCACCACCGACACGAAACCGGGGATGGCTCCGTCCAGCGCGCTGGAGATCAGCGGAACGGCCAGGTGCACGCCGATGAACAGCACGATCACCCAGGGCACCATGAACGGCCGGAGCAACGCGAACCCGCGGCGGTTGTTCATCAGCAGCGCCACCGCGCACCCGACCAGCACGGTGAAGTAGTGCACTGACCACCCCTTGGGATCCGACGAAACGGTGAACGGTACGACGACCAACGCGAGCGTCATCAGCCCGACCGTCACCCACGGACGCCAGCGCGGAAGCAACACGAACGCCAGCAACGGCCACACGAGGTAGAACTTCTGCTCCACGCCGAGCGACCACGACTGCCCGTACGCGCCGCCGTGCCCGAACTCGTTGAAGAAGACCAGGTACAGCGGGAAGTCCCGGCCGAGCGGGTTCTGCCAGAGCTGCCCGGCGATCAGCAACCCGGCCGCCGTCACGAACAGGACCACGAAGTACATCGGCAGGATCCGGAACGCGCGCCGCCGGTAGAACCGCGCGAGCGAGATCCGCCCGTTCCGCGCGTGCTCCCGCAGCAGCAGCGTGGTGATCAGGAATCCCGACAGCACGAAGAAGATCTGGACCCCGAGCCAGCCTTGCAGAAACCCGGGTCCGCCGTAGTGGAAGAACACCACCAGCAGGGCGGCGACGGCACGTACGCCGTCCAACGCGGGAAAGCGTTTCAGCCCAAGGAAGTCGTCATGGGTCATGCTCTCTAGTGGTCGAAGACGCCCTGGGCGTTCCCATGAGGACGGTCACATTCCCCTGATGGGAACGCGAAAGACCGCTGCGGCCAAGAAGCATATGTGAACGAGACAGTGCTGATCAGACAGCTCGTCGACGACGTACCGCCGATGTCCGCCGATGCGTTCGCGTCCGGGCGAAGGCGAATCCTCACGCTGCACCGGTGGGTGAAGGCGCGCAAGGCGACTCGTGTGCTGTGGTTCGTGGCACTGGCCGCGCTGCCGATCGTCCTGGCCGCGGCAGGCTGCTACTACCTCGATCTGCAGGTGTACCGCACTGGCGGACTCGCCTGGCTGAAGGGGCTTCCGCTCTACACCGACTTTCCGGGAACGCTGGACGGGCCGGCCCTGCCGTTCACCTATCCGCCGATAGCCGCTGTCCTCTTCAGCGGTCTCACGTTCCTGCCGGTGTGGGCGTCGAACGCGCTCGTGGTGGTCGTCAGCTTCCTGTGCCTGTCCGTGGTCTGCTTCCTGGTCACCGGACGGCTCACGCAGCGGGCGAACGTCGTGTGGACGGTCACCGCCGCCGTTTCCGTCGCCGCCCTGGCACTGGAACCGGTGATCTCGACGTTCCTCTTCGGACAGATCAACCTGGTGCTGATGGCGCTCGTGGTCGTGGACTGCCTGGCCGCCACCGACCGCCGGTGGAGAGGCGTGCTGGTCGGGCTGGCCGCGGCGATCAAGCTGACGCCGTTGATCTTCCTGCTGTACTTCCTGGTGCGCAGGGACTGGCGGGCGGCGCTCACGTCGGTCGCGACGTTCGCGGGCCTCGCCGGCGCCGGGTTCGTGCTCGCGCCGAAGGACTCCGCCGAGTACTGGTTCCACGCGCTGCTCGACCCCGGCCGCGTCGGCGGTCTCGCGTACATGGCCAACCAGTCGTTGCGCGGTGTGCTGCACCGGGTCAACCCCGGCCAGCCCACCGAAACGCTGCTGTGGGTGCTCTTGTCGGCGATCGTCGTGGTGCTCGCGGTCGTGGCCGCGCGCAAGGCGGGCAACGACGTCGTTGCGCTGACCGCGATCGCGACGGCGGGACTGCTCGTGTCGCCGGTCTCCTGGTCCCACCACTGGGTGTGGTGCGTGCCCGCGCTCCTCGCTCTGGGGTTCGTGCGCCGGAAGTGGGCGTGGGTGACTCTCGGGGCACTGGTCGTGGTGTGCCTTCTCCATCCGTTCACCTGGTTGCCCCACACCGGCGACAAGGAGATGTTGTGGACCTGGTGGCAGCACATCTACGGCGACGCGTACACGTGGGTCGCGATCGGCGCGCTCGTGGCGCTGGCCGCCACCAGACCCAGGCTCAGCAGCGCTTGACGCGCACCACGCCGCGGCTCGTCTCCACGATCGTGAAGTTCAGCCGGTCCGGATCCGCGGACCCGAGCGTCACGCGCACCTCGGCGTTGATGTTGATGTTGCGCGGCGAACCGCACGGCGACCACTGGATCTCCGCCGAGTTCGGGCGGTAGTAGGTCTGCCAGTCGTCGCTGAACGGGCCGGTGAACGCGTGGGTCACCGTGGCGTTGGCCGACGAGCCCTGCAGGTAGGTGTTGACGCGGTTCAGCGCGGTCGCGCCTGCCTGCAGGTGCGTGTAGCCCTCGTACGTGGTGCGCGCCAGGCCGTAGGTGTAGCCCTCCGGCACGGTCACGCGGAGGTTGATCTGGCAGTTCTTGCGCATGTCGAGGGGTGACGAGCCGCCTCCCGCCCGCGCCAGGAACGTGTGGTAGCCGATCGTGAATGTTCTGCCGTCCGTCTTGACGTCGGCGTCACCGGCCGGGCAACCCGATCCGTTGACGGTCACGACGTCGATGGCGGCCGTGGGTTCTTCCGCCACGTCCGCCGGTGCGAGGGCGGATAGAGCTACGAATGCTGCCGCTGCCGTGTTGAGCATGTGAACCTCTCCAGGGAGTCCGTGACGGCGGCA
The DNA here is from genome assembly GCF_003269295.1 of Lentzea atacamensis. Lineage (GTDB taxonomy): Bacteria > Actinomycetota > Actinomycetes > Mycobacteriales > Pseudonocardiaceae > Lentzea > Lentzea atacamensis. The sequence goes on from NZ_QLTT01000004.1 coordinate 617,666, forward strand.
GCATTCGACGGTAGCGCCGATCCACCTGACGTTTCCCTGACAATTCACGGCTTGAACGGCAGCAGCTCCTCCTCGACGCCGGGCCGCACGACGACGCACGTGGACTCCGGCACCTCCTGCCAGGCTCCGACCAGGTCACCCAGCGGTTCGGACACGATGAGCCGGGAGTCGTCGGCGACGTTCTGCAGCGCCGGGTTGTCCGGGTACTGGCGCCGCAGCGTCGACACGTCGGTGCTGTGGAACAGCGTCCGCGACCTGCCCCGGCTGGAGTAGCGGAACGCCCAGGTCGTCGAGCCGTCGGTGACCGCGACGGTCATCTGGATCGGGTACTCGACGCCCGCTCGCCTGCCCACGTCCTCGACGAACTCGACCATGCGCGCGACGGCGCCGGGCGGGTCCTGCTCCAGCCCGAAGCTGACCGCGAGGTAGAACATGATCTCGGAGTCCGTCGAGCCCTCGATCAGCGGGAACAGCGCGGGATCGATCGCCAGCGCCAGTTCGCGGCGCACCAGCGGGAACTTCGCGATGAGCCCGTTGTGCATCCACAACCAGTTCTTGTGGCGGAACGGGTGGCAGTTCGACCGCTGCACCGCGCCGCCGGTCGACGCCCGCACGTGCGCGAAGACCCGGTCGACGGTGATCTGCGCGGACAGTTCGCGGAGGTTGCGGTCGTTCCACGCCGGTTCGGTGCTCAGGAACAGTCCCGGCGTGCTCGTGCTGCCGTACCAGCCGATGCCGAACCCGTCCCCGTTCACGGCCGTCGTGCCCAGCCGGGCGTGCTTCGACTGCATGACCAGCGAGTTCTCCGGCGCGTAGAGCAGTTCCTCCAATAGCACCGGCGAACCGGAATACGCGAGCCACCGGCACATCACGAACCTCCCTTTGCCCAGCGCTACATGGGAACACGTACCCCACCGGAAATGCGAGGTTTGCGGCGGCGCGCCCTCCTCGGGCAGCATGCTGGGGTGACGGTTCCTCCCGGCGTGCGACCTCCGGCCTACCAGCAGCACTTCGAGACGATCGAAACGCGCGTGCCGGTCGAGCGGGTCGAGCCGGCCGAGCCGCGCCAGGAACGCCAGGACATCGCCGTCATCGGCTCGATCGCGGCGCTCGTGCTCGCGCTGACGGTCTGCACCCTGGTCCTGGACCACCCGGCCGCTCGCACCGTGGCCGCCGGCCTCGCGACCCTGGGCCTGGTCGTCGCCGTGATCCTGATGCTGCTGGGCAAGCGGCCGGAGCCGGGCAGGCACGTGGCCCGGCACGCCATCGAACGACGGCCGGGCTGACCACGCGCTACCTGATCGTCGCGAGGCCCGCTCGCGCGTACTTCTCGTCCAGGTCACCGCTCGGGGCGCCGCCGACCCCGATGCCCGCGATCGACGTGCCGTCCACCGCGACCGGCACCCCGCCGCCCAGGAACAGCGTGCCGGGGATGTCCCGCAGCGTCGCGCCCTGACCCGTGACCCGCCCCGCGAGCTCCGAGGTCGGGGCGTTGAACGACACCGCGACCAGGCGCTGCGGCACCCGCAGGCGGCCCCGCTCGTGCTCACCCGCCAGCTCGCCTCGTCCCAGGCGGTCGCGCCGATCAATGCGGTGCTGGAGGTGCTCAAGGACGCGGGCGCGGAGACCGGGTACGCCGTGCACATGCTGCGGATGCTGCTCGCGACGTTGATCGGCACGCTGCTGCGCGAGGTGTCGGCGGCTCCGGCGTTCGGCAGCAACGATCGCGAAGGCACGCTGGCGGCCAGTGGGCTGCCCGCGCTCATCGAGGCCGCGCCGCACCTCGCGCGGTTCGACCGCGAGGCCGAGTTCGAGTACGCGGTGGACCTGGCGATCACCGCCGTGCTGCACCGCATTGATCTTCGGAGGGCGCGCTAGGCCGAACGGCGGCACACTCGCCGTCGTGAACCTCCGACGGTGGCCCGTGGTCGCGGCAGCAGGCTTCGTCTTCGCCGCTGTCGTGTACGTGCTGGCGGTGCTGACGCGGGCGGGTCAGACCATCGAGAACGCGGCGTTGCGCGGCGCCGACCAGGACGACGTGTCCGAAACGGACGCCGCCTGGCACGCGCTCGGCCAGATCACCGTGTACTCGCTGGCGGCGGCAGTGGTCGCGGTGGCCCTCGTCGGCGTGCTCAGGAAGCGCTGGGACCTGACCGTCGCGGCGGTCGGCGTGATCGTCGCCGGCCAGCTCGTCGTGCAGGTGCTCAAACGGTGGGTGCTGCCGCGGCCGGGCCTGGTCGAGGTCACCGGCGGCTACGCGCACAACAGCCTGCCCAGCGGCCACACCACGATCGCGATGACGGTGCTGTTCGCCGCGATCATCGTCGTGCCGTGGAAGTGGCGCGGCGTGATGCTGTTCTTCGTGCTGCCGTGGGCCACCGCGATCGGCCAGTACACGCTGACCGCGAAGTGGCACCGGCTCAGCGACACCCTCGCCGCCGACGGCATCGCGCTCGCCATCGCAGCCCTCGCCTCGTGGTGGCTGCAGCGCAAGGGGTCGCTGACGGTCTACACAGGACCGCGCCGCGCCGGCCGGGTCGTGCTGGTCGTGTTCTGGTCGCTGATCGCCGCGGCGACGCTGGCGCTCGGCCTGATCCTGTGGGGATTTTCGCTGGCCGGAGAGGGTCTTGACGCGGACGAGTGGGTGGTCTACCTGGGTGCGGGGACGTTCGCGTCGGCCGGGTCGCTCCTCGCGGCGCTCACCTTCCTCGCGTGCTGGCGGAGAATTCACTGACAACCAGTTGATCTCCCGCGCGTCCTGACAGGTGGAGAGTTCCACAAGAAGGGGGACAGGACGTTGGTTGTTGACCGTCGCTCGGTTCTGGCACTGGGCGCGGGTGCCGCGCTGGCCGTCGCCGTGCCCGCCCAGGCACAGGCGTCGTCGATCAGCGGCAAGCTGCGTGACCTCGAACAGCAGCACGGCGCACGCCTCGGCGTGTTCGCCACCGACACGGGCAGCGGCCGCACGGTGCTGCACCGCGCGGATGAGCTGTTCCCGATGTGCTCGACGTTCAAGACCATCGCGGCCGCGGCGATCCTGCGCCGCGACCACAACGGCGCCTTGTTGGGCAAGGTGATCCGCTACACGCAGGAGGACGTCACCAAGTCCGGCTACGGCCCGATCACCGGCAAGGCGGAGAACCTCGCGAACGGCATGACCGTCTCCGCCCTGTGCGAGGCGACCATCACCTACAGCGACAACTGCGCGGCCAACCTGCTGCTCAAGGAGCTCGGCGGCCCCACGGCGATCACCCGCTTCAGCCGCTCGATCGGCGACCCGGTGACGCGCCTGGACCGCTGGGAGCCCGACCTGAACTCGGCGGAGCCGGGCCGGGTCACCGACACGACGTCGCCGCGCGCGATCGGCCAGAGCTACGCGAGGCTCACCCTCGGCCACGCCCTGAACCGCGCCGACGCCGACCAGCTGACGAGGTGGCTGCTGGCCAACACGACGGGCGGCAACCGCATCCGTGCCGGACTGCCCACGGCCTGGCGCTGGGGCGACAAGACGGGCACCGGCAAGTACGGCACCACCAACGACGTCGGCATCGCGTTCCCACCGGGACGGTCGCCGATCGTGATCGCCGTGCTGTCGACGAAGTCCGTCCAGGACGCGCCCGCAGACGAGCCGCTGCTGGCCAAGACGGCCGAGCTGGTGGCGGGGACGTTCAGCTGATCGTGACAGACGATCGCGCGGGCCGGCACCGGCCGGCCCGCGCGCTCTGCGACAACCTCTGAAACACCCCACGCGCAGGCCCTTCATCTGGTCAGATGGAGCGCATGAGCACCTGGGGGAAAGCAATCGTGCTCGCTTTCGCGCTGCTGGCCACGCTCGTGGCACCGGCGCACGCGAGCAACCAGATCAGCGTGTCCGCGGCGGAGGTCACCTTGCCGCCTGGCCAGAACACGGCGTCCGTCGGCGTCAGCTGGCACACCGACGGCAACCAGACGGTCCAGATCTGGATCCGTGAGACCGGCAAGGCCGCCAAGCTGTGGCGGCACGAAGTCAACGGCAGCGCCACCTGGCCGTACCTCCACGCCGGCACCACGACGACGTTCGAGCTGCGCGGCGGCCCGAACTTCGCCACCGTGCTGGGCACCACGAGCAGCACGGGACGCCTGCCAGGACGGTTGAGCGCCGACCGCACGCACCTCGCGCTCGCACCCGGCACCACCGGCACGATCGACCTGTCCTGGGCCACGGAGCTGAGCGATGCCCAGGTGTGGGTGTCGCACAACGGAAATCCGCAGAAGCTGTACGCGCAGGGCCCGTCCGGCACCGGCCGGATCACCTGGATCAGCCGTGGCACCACGGTGTTCACGCTCTGGTCCGGCACCGGCCAGGAGCACCTCCTCGACACCCTCGTCGTCACCGCGGACTCCGGCGCGACGGCGTCCTTCGACCGGCCCGTGGTCGTCGACCCGGACGGCAACGGCACCGCGACCGTGCGCTGGACGGGAGGCGAGGCACGGCTCGTCAACGACGACGGCACCGAGACCGTGCTCAGCGGCGGGTCGGCCGCGATCAGCACGCGCGGCGCGGACCGCAAGGTCGTGCGGGTCTACGAAGGCGGCCAGGTCGTGACGCACGCGAGCGTCACGATCCTGCGCGACGGTCGCGGCTGGGCGGGCTTCGACTACCTGCCGGAGCACGAGAAGCGGTACCAGGAGTACCTCGACGACGCGGTCTGGCCGCAGGTGCGCGCCCAGGTCGCGCACGACTTCGACGTGATGGCCTCCACCGGCGGCACCGTCGCCAGGGTCGTGCTGTGGCCGGAGAAGAGCACGAACGCGGCGGCGCAGGCCCGCAACCTCGCCGACCTGGCCGGGATCGCGAAGCAGCGCGGCATCCGGCTCGTGGTGGCGTTCGCCAACAGCTGGCTGACCAACCCGAACTGGGACGACACCGCGGACAGCCGCAAGAAGTGGGCCGAGTTCGCGATCACCAGCGCGAACTGGATGAACACCTACATCACCGCGCTCGAACCCGGTGGCGCGGTGCTGTACTACGACCTGCAGAACGAGACGTCCGGTGTGCGCGGCAACCAGTCGAACCTGCAAAGTGCTTACGTGGCAATGGTATACGACCGCACAGCGGCGCCGAGGGGCAAGCGCGGAGTGTCCGTGATGCACGCGTCGACCGACGGTGCGGACCTCGCGGCCGCGCTCGTCGGCAAGCCGATGGACTTCGTCGACGTGCACGGCTACGGCAACCTGGATCTTCTCGACGGGGCGGTGCGCGGGCTCCGGGAGAAGTTCCCGGCCAGCGCGGTGATCGTCGGTGAGATCGGGAAGAGCGCGCCGGGCGAGCAGCAGGAGCGCGAACAAGCCGACTACACCGGGCAAACGCTGCAGACGACGGACGGTCTCCAGGTGCCGATCACGATGGCCTGGGAGCTCTACGACGACCCGCGCACGCCACCGCACCCGAACAGCATCGCCTTCGGCTACCTCGCCCGAGACCGCGCCAAGCCGGGATTCGGCGTGCTGTGCTCCCGCTGGAGCCTCGTGCCCGACTGCGGCGCACCGCGCGAGGCCACGTCAGCACAGCCGACGACCCTGGAGCTGAGCGCGACCGTCCCGGTGCGGCCCGGAACCCTTGCACCCAACGCGATCCTGCGCGGCAACGGCACGGCCAGGCTCGTGATCACCGAGCTCGACCCGGCCGGCCGCGAGGTGGCCAGCACGCTGACCGAGCCGGTCGCCATCGGCACCGCGGGCCTGAACTACCTGCGGCACCAGCAGTCCGACGTGCGGCTGCGCGACGAGACCAGGTCCGTGCGCATCGCCGTGCGGGCGGAGGGTTCGACGCGGCTGCAGGTGGACGCGCTGACCGCGAGCGTCAGGTGACCGGCACCCAGAGCTCGATCACGGTGTGCGGGCGGTAGAACTCGACGAGCGGCCGGGAGGAGTCCCAGGGCCCCGACGCCTTGAGCTCCTCCACGGCCGGTCCGATCCGCCCGTACAGCTCGGGCGGCTCACCCTCCAGCACCGTGCGCGCCTCGGGTCCATCGCGACGAACCGCAGCCCGAGCACATCTGAGCCGCGAACTTCGCCGTGCCGCGTCAGGGTGTGCGCGGACCGGTTGATCTCTGCGAGCGCCTTTCCCGGTACGTGAATTCGACGCCACTGTCGAACAGGGCGGGCCGATCGTCGAATGATTCGAACGCGCTCAACGTGTTGTGCACCGGTTTTGCCGTGCGATCCCCCTTCGCGTTCGCAACCCTAGTCGAATGCGGAGGTCGTGGACTACCGTGCAACGCGAATCTCGTTCACGTTCGGCAAAGGCGGCGGCGATGCGGCGAGCGGTGCTCCTGGCAGTCCTGTTCCTCCTCTCACTGGTGATCACACCGGTGCGAGCGGAGTCGTTCGACGGCTCCGAGCTGCGCGTGTCCGGCGGGGTGTTCCGCGACGAGCACGGCCGTGAGGTCGTGTTGCGCGGCTTCAACGTCTCCGGCACCGCGAAGCTCGCCGAGTACCGCGGCCTCCCGTTCGCCTCGGTCGCCGACGCGCGCAAGTCCGCGAGCGCGATGAAGCAGCTGACCGGCGCGAACGCCGTCCGGTTCCTGCTGACGTGGGCGTGGATCGAACCGCAGCGCGGCCAGATCGACCGCGCGTACCTCGACGGGGTGACGCAACAGCTGCGGGCGTTCACCGATCAGGGGCTCCGCGTCTACCTCGACTTCCACCAGGACCTGTACTCGCGGTACCTGTTCAACAAGGACAGCTGGTACACCGGTGACGGCGCGCCCGCGTGGGCGGCAAGCGGTTACCCCAAGGAGTCGTGCGGCCTCTGCTTCCACTGGGGCCAGAACATGAAGAACAACAACGCCGTCACCGCGGCCACCTACGACTTCTGGCACAACCGCAACGGCGTGCAGGACTCGTTCGTCAACGCGGCCGGCGAGGCGCTCAAGCACGTCAAGCAAGCCTTGCCCGCGAACGAGTTCAAGCTCGTCGTCGGCGTCGACCCGCTCAACGAGCCCTACGCGGGCAAGTACGACGACGGCCAGACTTCCCAGCAGTGGGAGCGCGACCTCCTGATGCCGTTCTACCAGCGTTTCCGCGCTGAGATGGACGAGGCGGGCTGGGCCGCGAAACCCGCGTTCGTCGAGCCGCTGGTGTTCTGGAACCAGAACGTGGACTTCTTCGCCGAACCCGGCGGCCTCGCACTGGTGCCGACACTGGGCGAGCGGTTCGTGTTCAACGCGCACTTCTACGACGGCAAGGCGCAGTCGGGCCTGCTGATGCCGGGCAAGGCGGGCGACGGCCAGTACACCCAGGCGTTCCGCACGATCCGCGACCGCGCCACCGCGCTCGGCACCACCTCGATCGTCTCCGAGTTCGGCCACCCGGTCTCCGGCAACACCTCCGACAAGCTCTCCTCGGTGCTCAAGGGGATCTACCAGGGCCTCGACTCGACCGCTCCGGGCGCCCGCTGGTGGTCGTCTCCGCGCGGCAGCGTGATCTCGGGCAGCCAGTGGCACTGGGACATCAACTACGGCCGTCACCGCGAGCTGATGAACGACAACCCGAACAAGGTCATGACCGACGGCGACGCCATGAACGACGAGCACTTCTCGGCGGTGAAGCTCGACGCGTCCGGCAACCCGGTGCTCACCGTCGAACGCGCCCTCGTCGACCGCGTCTACCCGCAGGCCGTCGCGGGCACCACGCTGGCGTTCGCCTACGAGGACCGCGCCTACCAGACGTGGCAGCAGATCCCGCTGGCCAACGTCAGGTCACTGGTCGGCTCGGCGCCGTTCGCGGTGATCGTGTGGGACTCCAACGGCGGCTCGGCGCCGACCGAGCTCCACCTGCCCGGGTCGCTGCGCTCGCCGCTGGTCATCAGCTCGGCGTCGTCGAGCGTGCAGGGCGACAAGCTCCTGCTCCGTGGTGGCTCGGGACGACAGTTCGCGCTGGTCACGGCTGCCTCAGGCGGCAACACGGCGGCAGCGGAGGCAGAGCTGCGGCAGTGGTACCAGGGCTGGTGACGGTCGAACTTCAGCGGCAAGGGGCACGTGAGCTTGTTCCGTAAACTGGCACAGTGCGCACGAAACCTACTCTGACCTGGTCATCCTCAGGCCCGTCGCTGCCGCGCACCTCCACCCTCGCCGACGTCGTCCCGATCGTCGACGAGGGTGGTGTGCTGGTGCTGAGCGGCGCGGGCCTTTCCACGGAGTCCGGCATCCCGGACTACCGCGGTGAGGGCGGGTCCCTGCGCAAGCACACCCCGATGACCTACGAGGAGTTCACGACGAGTCCTGCGGGCCGCCGTCGCTACTGGGCCCGCAGCCACGTCGGCTGGCGCACGATCGCCCGCGCCCACCCCAACGCGGGCCACCACGCGGTCACCCGGCTGAGCCCGAAGCTGTCCGGTGTGATCACCCAGAACGTCGACGGCCTGCACCAGGCCGCGGGTTCCAGGGACGTCGTGGAACTGCACGGCGGCCTGGACCGCGTGATCTGCCTGGACTGCAGGGCGCTCTCACCGCGCATCGACCTGGACCGCCGCCTGCGCGAGGCGAACCCGGACTTCGCCGCCACCACGGACGAGATCAACCCGGACGGCGACGTCTTCCTCCCCGAGGAAGCGGTCCGCGGCTTCGAGGTCGTCGGCTGTCTGGACTGCGGCGGCGTCCTCAAGCCGGACGTCGTCTTCTTCGGCGAGAACGTCCCGCGTCCGCGCGTCGAACAGTGCTACTCGCTCGTCGACAACTCGCGCTCGTTGCTCGTCCTCGGCTCCTCCCTGACGGTCATGTCCGGCCTCAGGTTCGTGCGGCGCGCGTTCGAGGCCGGCCTCCCGGTCGTGATCATCAACCGCGGCGAGACCCGTGGCGACGCGTTCGCGACGCTGCGCGTCGACCTGCCGTTGGGCAAATCGCTCACCGAACTCGCGGACGCCGTTCTACAGTCCGGGAATGGTGACCTTCCCGGTCGATGACGTCACGCCCGTCACCGACGCCCTGCCCACGAGCCCGTTCGCCGCGCATTTCCCGGACGCGCTCGTGGCCGGCGGTGATGCGGAGGTCCTGAAACCCGACGGCGTCCACCCGCTGATGAGCGCCGTGGCGAAAGCGTTCGCCGAGCACCGTCCACTCGTGCTGACCCCGGACGCCATCTGGCTGACCATCGCCCGCGGTGTCGCGCAGCACGTGAAGCTGCACGCCGAGGAACTCCGCCAGCTGCTCGTGAGCCACGACGGCAAGAAGCGGCTCGAGGTTTTCGTCGACGGCCCGATGCCAGCCGACGCGCAGTCATGGGCCCACGTCGTGGAACTGTTCGCGAAGCAGATCGGCGACACGACGTTCGAGTGCGACTTCAGCACCAGCACCGATGTCGAACGGGTAGCGGGCCGCGTCGCGCTGATGGACGCCTACTCGCCGTACTACGCGTTCTGGATGATGTGCGTCTGCGGCATCCCGTCGATCACCCTGACCGGCACGGTGGACGACTGGCGCAAGATCCGCGCCCGCGTCGACGACCTCGGCGTTCTCGGCCTTGGCAAGTGGGTCCGGTCGCTCGCGCCGATCATGGACGAGTTCGTGCGAGCCTCCCAGGGGCGCCACGACACCGCGTTCTGGCAGCGCATCTACAACCCGGCCGACGCGTACGGCGGCGAGATCGTGACGGGCTGGATCACCCGGTTCTACCCGTACCTGGCGATCGGCGGCACGACCGGTGAGCCGAATCCCATGCTCGACCTGCGCCTCAGCGAGCCCCGCGACCGGACCGACACCGGCATCAGCACGAGCAACGTGCCCAACACGCTGTGCCGCGCCACGATCAACGTCAACGACCTCCACGACAACCGCGTGGTGGCCGTGGACGCGGGACTGGTCGGCGTGGCACAGGACCCGGACGGCGCGCTCCGCCCGGTGGCCGGCTGGGTGCTCGTCGAAGCGCCCGCGGACATCGAGACCGTGCTCGATCGGCTGGTGGCGGAACACGAGACCACCCCGCCGGTGCAGAGCGGGTTCGGACCGTCCGGTGGCGGCGACGCGATCGCCCTGCACAACCGGATCGGCTCGGCCTCCCTGTTCGGCGGCGCCTGGCGACTGCGCCCGCACACCGGGACGGCCTACGTGCGGTCCGGCCGGCACGACGCCCAGGTGCTGTTCGACCTCGCGGACGGCAGGAGGATCGCCGAGACCCTCGACTCGTACTGGATCGTGCTGCGTGACGGCGACGACCCGGCGACCGTGCCGGTGCTCGGCACGTCCCTGGCCCACCTGCTCGACGCGGCCATGGACTCCGGCGGCGACATCTCCCACCTCGAGGTGAAGAAGCTGGCCGACCTCTAGTTCTGGGTCCGGAAGCGGTCCAGCACCCGCCGTTCGCGCTTGGTGGGCCGCCCGGCACCCCGGTCCCGCCGCGCGATCGGGATGTCCGGCGGTGGCGGGGGAGTGCGGTCGATGAAGCACGTGGCCGCGTCCGCCGCACCCACCCGCTTCTGGATCACCCGGACGACCTCGACGATCCGGACCTTGTCCCCGACACGGGCACGGACCTGGTCTCCCGGAACCACGACCGTGGAGGGCTTCGCGGGCTTGTCGTTGATGCGCACGTGGCCGCCACGGCACGCCGCCGCGGCGTCCGGGCGGGTCTTCGTCAGCCGGACCGCCCACAGCCAACGGTCGATGCGCGTGGACTCCACCCCGACATCATGGCACTCTCGGAGATCATGAAGATCCTGGCGGTCGCACTCACCCTCGCCGCGTCGCTCACCCCCGTCGGCCCGCTCGGTGAGCTCACCGACCTCGCCGTGAAGCGCGTCCAGGTCGCCGATCTGGTGGCAGCGGCCAAGTTCGGCACACCCCAGCCGATCGACGACCCGGCGCGCGAACAGCAGGTGCTCGACACCGTCCGCACCAAGGCCGCGCAGCTCAGCCTCGACCCGGAGAACGCAGCGAGGTTCTTCCGCGCCCAGATCGAGGCGAACAAGCTGGTGCAACGCGGCCTTTACGCGCGCTGGACCGAGCACCCGGAGGAGGTCCCGTCGAGGCGCCCCGACCTCGGTACCGAGGTGCGGCCGATCCTCGACCGCCTCACCACCGACATCCTGAACGAGCTCAAGGACACCGAGCAGCTGCGCAAGCCCACGCTGAGGTGCGAGATCCACGCGACGTTCGCGGAACGGTCGGCGGTGGTGCTGCATCACCTCGACCCGTTGCACGAGAACGCGCTGGCCGAGGCGATGCGGCCGGTCTGTTCGAAGTAGACGGTCAGGCGGGAGGCGGCTGGGGGAGCGGGTGGGCGCTGGTCACGACGGCGCGACCGAAACGTGGCGAGACCGCGCTGGTCGTGGGTGCCACGGGCGGTGTCGGCACCGCGCTGGTCCCGTTGCTCGCCGCCGCGGGTGTGCGGGTCGTCGCCACGGCCACCGCCGCGGACGCCGATCTGCTGCGCGCCCTCGATGCCGAGGACACCATCGGCTACACCGACGCCTGTCCGCGCCAGGTCGACGTGGCGTTCAACCTGGCGCTACCTGGTGATCGGCTGGCCGGGATCGCTGGAGCGGTCCGCACGGGCGGCAGGTTGTTCACCATCACCCACCCGCTGCCCGTGCGGGGCCGGGACGACATCGACGTGGAGTTCGTGCTCGACCTCGACGTCCGGCTCGGTGGCATGCGCGAGGTGGCCGAACTGGCCACGAGTGGTGCGCTGCCCGCGACGATCGGACGCCGTTACGTCCTCGGCGAAGGGCCGAGGGCGTGCGCGGACCTCGTCCGGGAACACACCACGGGCAAGCTCGTCGTCACGGTGTGACGGCGTCCATACTGTCCACTGTGGACTTGAGGCCGAGCATCCTGGCGAGGCCCGAGATCTCGAGCACCTGTGTCACCTGTGCGGACGCGGCGGACAACCGCAGCCCGCCCGCCGCGGCCGAGGCACGGGCGTGTCCGCGCACAAGTGCGCTGATTCCGCTGGAGTCGCAGAAGGTGACGGCGGAGAGGTCCAGGACGACGTAGCGGTGGCCCTGGTCGAGGAGGCGGTCGAGCCGGGCGAGCAGCCGTTCCGCGCCAGAGGTGTCGAGCTCCCCGGAAACCACGAGGGTGGTGGAGGCAGGCGTCGACTCGGTGACCGTGACAACGAGCATCCCGCTGAGTTACCCGGGCAGCGTGGAACGAAACCGGTCCACTGACCGGTTTTCAAGTTGTTCGGTCAAGCACACCAGGGGTTCTCTCGCAGAAGATCGCGAAGGAGGCCACGTGCCCGTGCCGGACGCTCCGGCCGAAAAGATCAAAGATTCGACGCGAAGGTGTACCACACGGCCGCTGAGATATTTGCTGCCGAGATGGCGGAACTGCCGGTGTTCACGAATATTCCGGACCACCTCGTATCCGCTGTGTGACGACCTTTTGGTTGTAGCCAAAAGCTTCGACGACAATTTAGGCCGTCTGGAGACTGGCGGTGGGGCAGGTGCTTGTTGGGGAGAACAGGTCGCCTGGGTAAGAGGGGATACAGGGGGAATATATGAAGAGGCACGTGCGCGACAGTTTCTTCGTCGTGGGCGAAGGTGTGCTGGAATTCGACGACAAAGGTGAGGCCACCACGCGTCAGCCCTCCACGGCGGAGGAGTTGCGCAGGTTCCGCTTCTCCCGGCTGGGGCCGAAGGGCCCGCGGACGGACGAGGCACTGCGCGAGGCGCTGGCACTGGCGATGACGCCGGGGCGGGAGGTCGCACAGCCCGACTCGGAGAACCCGGCCGTGCCGGCGGGGTTCACCTACCTCGGCCAGTTCGTCGACCACGACCTGACGATGGACCGCACCGAGTCGCAGCTCGGCCAGGACGTCAACATCGACGATCTGATGCAGGGCCGCTCACCGGCGCTGGACCTCGACTCGGTCTACGGCCGCGGTCCGCGCGACAAGGACGACCAGATCTTCTACGCCGAGGACGGCGTGAAGCTCAAGATGGGCACCACCACCGCGCTGGGGCCGGGATTCCCTCCGTTCGAGGGCTTCGACCTGCCGCGCCGCGGAGGGACCGCGGGCACGCCGGCGGATCGGCGGGCGCCGCTGATCCCGGACCCGCGCAACGACGAGAACCTGGTGATCGCGCAGACTCACCTGGCGTTCATCCGCTTCCACAACCGCGTGGTCGACGAGCTCGCGCTCACCGGCCTCACCGGTGACCGGCTGTTCCGCGCCGCCAAGGAACTCGTGGTGCGGCACTACCAGTGGATGCTGAAGACGGACTTCCTGCCGCGCATCGTCGACCCGGCGATCGTGGACGACGTCTTCACCAACGGCCGCAGGTTCTTCGAGGTGCCCGGCAGGCACTACGGCCGGGACAACACGCCGACGATGCCGATCGAGTTCTCGGTCGCGTCCTACCGGCTCGGCCACAGCATGATCCGCGAGGAATACGAGTGGAACCGCGTGTTCAACTCGCCCGCCGGCCTGGCGGGAACGCTGTTCCTGCTGTTCGTGTTCACCGGCACCGCCGGCAACTTCGACCCCACTTCGCAGGCGCCGGAAGACCTGGACGACGTGAACAGGGGCGAGCTCTTCACGTTGCCCAGCAACTGGATCGCGGACTTCCGCCGCCTCTACGACTTCACCGAGGCGGACCGGGACGACCTCGTGCCACCGGCGGAGTCCGGCGGCGGCAACGTCACCAAGCGGGTCGACACTCTGCTGGTGAACCCGCTGCGTGGGCTGCCGGCCGGCACGTTCGGCGGTCGTGGGACGCAGTTCCCCGAGATCCAGCGCAACCTCGCGTTCCGCAACCTGACCAGGGCGAACATGATGGAGCTCGCCACCGGTCAGCAGATCGCGGAGCTGTTCGGGGCCGAGCCGCTCACCGCCGAGCAGATCCTGACCGGCAACGGCGGCGCGAACCTCGACTCGCTGACCGAGGAGCAGAAGGCGGAGCTGGCCGAGGCGACGCCGTTGTGGTTCTACGTCCTGCGTGAGGCGGAGTTCAACAACGGGCTGATGGGCCCGGTCGGCGGGCGGATCACCGCGGAGGTCTTCCACCGCGCGATGGAGGGCAGCCGGATTTCGATCGTGCGCTCGCCGTACTGGCGGCCCACGCTCGGCCCGGACTCCAGCACGTTCCGCATGGTCGACCTGATGCTGTTCGCCTTCGAAGGCAAGGCGGACCTGCTGAACCCCCTCGGGGACTCGTAGCCCGACAACTGATCTTCCTCGTCCGTCCTGTCCGGCTGGGTGGTGGCAGCCGGACAGGAGAGGGAGATTGATGTTGCGTCCAGAAACCACACGCCGCGAAAGCACGGAAGAACGCCTCACCCGTTTCGCGGGTGGCGCCGGAATTCCACTGCTGCGCATCGGACTCGGGGTCGTGTACCTCTGGTTCGGCGTGCTGAAGCTCTTTCCCGGTGGCAGCCCTGCCCAGGATCTCGTCGAACGCACGGTCTCCGCGCTGACGTTCGGGATCATCCACGGGGATTTCGCGAGACTGAGTGCCGCGATCACCGAAATCGGGATCGCACTGGTTCTGCTGAGCTTCCGCGCACCACGATTGTGCGCGGTCCTGCTGATCGGTCACGTCGTGCTGGTGTCGACACCGCTGGGGTTGTTCCCCGGCGAGATGTGGACCGGTCCGCTGCAGGCGTCCTTCGAAGCCCAGTACATCCTGAAGAACCTGGTGACCGTCGCCGCCGCGGTGGTCATCGCCTCATCGCACCCGAGGGTGCGATAGCGCGGGAGCCGCTCGATCCCCCAGGTCGGGCGGCTCCCGCTGCGGTACTTTCCGACCATGGGGGGCTCATTCGCGCCATTGGCGCATCCGGCTTTTCGTTGGCTGCTCACGGCCCGTGCGACGACCATGGCGGGCAGCGCGATGGCGCAGATCGCGCTCGTGTTCGCCGTGCGGGACGTGACCGAGTCGATCACCACACTCGGTGTCGTCGTGGCGGCGCGCTCGATCGCGAACGTCGTGTTCCTGCTGTGGGGCGGTGTCGTCGCGGATCGCCTGCCCCGCCAGTACGTGCTCGTGGGTTCGTCCGCGGTGTCCATGGCCAGTCAGGCCCTGCTCGCCGTCCTGGTGCTGACCGGAACCGTGTCCATCCCGGCGTTCGTGGTGCTGGCGGCGGTCAACGGCATGTCGACCGCCTTCTCCTTCCCGGCCTCCGCGGCACTCGTTCCGCAGACGGTGCCTGCCGAGCTCCGGCAACGGGCCAACGCCCTGCTGCGCCTCGCGCTCAACTCCTCGATGATCGCGGGTGCGTCGCTGGGCGGCCTGCTGATCGCGTTCGCCGGACCGGGCTGGGGCCTGGTGGTGGACGCGTTGTCGTTCGGCCTGGCCGCGCTCGCCTTCTCCTTCGTGCGCGTGCCGGCCGCCCGCGTCGCCGCCGAGCACAAGCCGGGTGTGCTGTCCGAGCTGCGGCTCGGCTGGACCGAGTTCGTGTCGCGGACCTGGGTCTGGGGCGTGGTCGTGGCCTTCTTCTTCGTCAACGCGGCCTACGCCGGCGGCACGATGGTCCTCGGCCCGGTCATCGCGGACACCGTGATCGGGCGCGAGACGTGGGGCCTGGTGCTGTCAGCGCAGACCGCGGGCATGCTCGCCGGAGCGTTCGTCGCGATGCGCATCCGCGCGCGGCGCCTGCTCCTGTTCGGCGTGGCATTCGTGATGGGGTTCGCGGGACTGCCGCTGGCGCTCGCCCTCCACCCGGAACCCTGGTTGCTCATGGTCGCCTCGTTCGTCTGCGGCGCGTGCATGCAGCAGTTCGGGGTGGCCTGGGAGACCTCGCTCCAGCACCACGTGCCGGGCGAACGACTCGCGCGGGTCTACTCCTACGACATGCTCGGGTCGCTCGCGGCCGTGCCGCTGGCCCAACTCGTGGTCGGGCCGGTGTCGAGCGCCGCGGGTATCACGGCGACGCTGCTCGGCTGTGCCGCGATCCCAGCGCTTGCGACGGTGGCGATGGTCGCCTCCCCGTCGGTGCGGTCCGTCGAGAACGCTCCAGCGGTTCAGGCGGTCCGCTGACCGTCACCGTCCGGGTTGTGCCAGAGTGCGCGGCATGGGGAGAGCGCTGGGGACACTGGCCGTTCTGCTGCTCTGCGCCGGATGCGGCGCGGGTGAGGTGGCGACGCAGCCACCGCCTACGACGACTGTGCCCTCTGGACACGCGGTGGTCGTGCCGCAACCGGCACCCACGAGCCTGGCTCCGAAGTCCTGCACGCCGGACCCCGCCACCGTGCGGGCGGTGCCTGCCCCGCTGATCCCGAAGGTGGTGCGGGAGCCGTTGCCGCCAGAGGGAAACGTCGCGGGAACCGAGCTCGCCGCCAAGATCCGGCCGGTGCTCGAGCGGGTGTGCGCGTCCGGTGACTTCTCGCCCGAGGCAACCCGGAAAGCGCTTGCTGGTTACGATGCGCGGGTGTTCCGGCCCGACGAGTCGATCACCGGTGTGGCGTTCGTGATCACCGTGCCAAGAGCCTGCGTGCTTGGCGAATTGAGACCGGAAACGTGCGGATCTCCGTAGAAGGGACTACGAAGTCAGCGCGATGCGAATGATAAAGTACAACTGTTTCAGATCCACTCGACTGGGGGAGTGAATGAAGCTCAAGCGGTTCACCGTGCTGTGCACCGCGCTCACGCTGACGGGTGCCACCCTGGCACCGGCCGTGGCTTCCGCGGAAGACCACTCGTTGGCGGAGCGTCTGCGTGAGGCGATCGTCGCGCAGAACTTCAAGGACGTCATCGACCTGACGCCGCCGGAGGCGACCCTCGCCACCGCGCGGTCGGCGGAGCAGCGGGAGAAGTACGACCCGAGCCCGGCCGAGCTGATGAACAAGGCCCAGGCGCGGATGACGATGTCGGCGGAGGCAGCGGGCAAGCCGTTGCACCAGACGCCGAACATGGACGCGGCGATCATCGAGCTCAACGAGTACGGCCGGCCGAAGCAGGTCGCGAACGTGCTGCTCAGCCCGCAGTACCCGAACGGCGTCGTCGTGCCGGTCAAGAAGCCCGGACTGTCGACCGACCAGGTTCGTTACCGCTGGTGGGACGACACCGAGTGGGACGTCAACGGCGGCAAGGGCACGCGTGACGTGCTGGCCGGCCGGGAGAACGCGCCGATCGACTTCTCCTCGCCGTACCCGGCGTCGGTGCTGAAGCTGATGGTGGGCTTCGGTGTGCTGCGCCTGGCCGACGAGGGCAAGGTCGACCTGGACGCCGACTACGTCTACGACCCGAACCCGGTGCGCCCCGCGTGCGGCGGCAAGTCGGTGAAGAAGATCCGTCAGCACTTCGACGAGATGATCACGAAGTCGCAGAACGAGTCGACCTGCGCGCTGATCAAGATGATCCACGATCTGAACGCGTGGGACCACGTCAACCAGACGTTCGTCAACCTCGGCATGCCCACGCTCATGGTCACCGAGACCATTCCCGGCAACGGCGGCCGCTGGATCGGCTCGAACATGAGCGGCCTCGACACCGCGAAGCTCCTGCTGCTCATCAACGGCGGTGGCCCCGGTGCACTGTGGACGACCGGCAAGGGCAAGGCGGTCACCAGGAACGAGCTGTCGCTCTCCTCGCGGAAGTTCTTCCAGGAGACGCTGCTCGGCCAGGGCCACAACGAGATGCTGTCCACCTCGAACTGGTGCGGCCGCGACTACCCGACCCAGGGTCTGCCGCAGCAGGTTCCGTCGCGCTGGATCAGGCCGGACGGCACCGTGAAGGTCGGCGACGCGGTCTACGACCGTGACGTCCGCCCGTGCAACGAGACCGCCGAGGTGACCTTCGCCCACAAGACGGGCTGGGTCGACACCACCGGTTCAGACGCGGGCATCGTGAAGTCGTTCCGCGGCAAGAACAAGCGCAACTACATCGTGGTCGTGTTCTGCAACCTCGGCACCGACTACGTCGACGCCAACCGCCCGGCCGACCCGCCCGGCGTGTTCCCCGTGCTGTACACCCAGAAGTACGCCCAGCTCGGCAAGGCGATCGACAACATCATGAAGAACATGTAGTTCTGGCACCGAAAAGGGCCGTCTCCCGTCTGTGGAGGCGGCCCTTTTTCACACCGCCGCGGTGCCGATCAGCCCGTTGCGCGTCACTTTCGTCGCGAGCTCCTCTTCGGACAGTTGCTCGGTGCCCCCAGGCCGCCGCGGCAGCACCATGTATCGCGACTCGGCGTTCGCGTCCCACACCCGGATCTCCGTGTCGGCGGGCAGTTCCAACCCGAACTGCGCCAGCACCTCCCGCGGATGGCTGACCACCTTCGACCGGTAGGCCGGACTCTTGTACCAGGTGGGCGACGGCCCGAGCAGTGCGATCGGATAGCAGCTGCAAAGCGTGCACACCACCACGTTGTGCACCTTCTCGGTGTTCTCCACGACCCGCAACCGTTGAACCTGAAGCCCGCCGCCCATCGACAACCCGACCGCGGGCAACGCCTCGTTCGCGTTCTCGAGCAGCCTCGCCTTGAACTCCTCGTCCACCCAAGACCGTGCCACGACCCGGAACCCGTTGGCAGGCGTGGCCTTGTGCGCGAACGCCTCCAACGCCCGGTCAAGTTCAGTCGCGTCCAGCAACCCCTTCTCCTCCAGGATCGCCTCCAGCTCGCGAACGCGCGCGGCGATGGGGGAGTCGTCGTGATCGTCACTCATCGCTGAGGTACTCCTCCCAAAGAGACAGTGTCACCGTGTGATCCCCCTGCCCGAACAGTTCCCGCGCCGTGAACCGCACCAGATAAACCGGCTGCGGCCGCTCAATCCCCCGCGCCCTCAGGTCCGCGAGCGGATGCACGCCGTCATCACCGATCACCACGCCCACCCGCCCACGCGCGTAGCCGGGCAGCCGAGTGTGATGATCCGGGTCCACAGCGGACGTCCGCACCCGGTCACCCTCCCGGAACCGCTCAGACATGCCCCTTCTCCTTCAGGAGCGTCTGAATGGCCCGGAACCAGTTCTCGTAGTACGACGACTCGTGTGACATCGTCCGCTCAACCGCGTCCCGGAACTCGTCCAGGTTGTAGACACCGCGCCCGACCAGCGCCCGGTTCATCGCGAAGACGTGCGCCTCCCAGTCCGCGTGGAACGCGGGCTCGTCCAACTCCTCCTCGACCGGCCCGAACCCGTCCTGCCCGCCGACGTCGTTGATCCTCGGCATCTCACCTCCTGCGCTCAACCAGATTCTGCGCCGCCTCGGCCCAGTTCGGAAAGCGGAACTCGAACCCGGCCTCCTCGAGCCTGCCCGGCACGACCCTCCGGCTCTTGAGCAGCAACTCGGTGTCACTCCTGATCGCGAACGCCCCGACCTCCGCCATCAGCCGGTTCGCCGGCAGTCCGACGGGCACGCGCCAGGCCTTTCGCAACTCCCGCATGAAGTCCTTCTGCGGCAACGGCCCAGGCGCCGCGAGGTTGACCGCACCCTCGATCGGCTCCCTGATCAGCAGCGCAACGGCCCGCACGAAGTCGTCGTCGTGAATCCACGACACGTACTGCCTCCCACCGCCAACCGCTCCGCCAAGCCCGAGCCGCACCAGCCACGACAGGTAGTCGAACGCCCCACCCCGGTCCGGACTCATCACGATCGCAGCTCTCATCGCGACCTTGCGGGTCTCCGGAGTGTCCGCCTTCTCGAGCTCGGCCTCCCAGTTCTTGGCAATCTCAACGCTGAACCCCCAGTACCCCGGCACGCCCTTCTCGTCCCCGCCGACGATCCCGGTCGCCTCGTCGTTGGGTGCGTCGAACCGATGCGCGTAAATCGTCGCCGTGCTCATCTGCAACCACACCTTCGGCGGCCTGGCGGCCCGAGCAATCGCTTCCCCCACCACCCGCGCCGACTCGACCCGCGACCGCATCATCTCGTCGAGGTTCTCCCGCGTGTACCGGCAACTGACACTCCGCCCGGCCAGGTTGATCACCACGTCCGCGCCGTCGATCTCACTCGCCCACGCCCCGAGCGTCCGCCCGTCCCACCGAACGCCGCTGCCACGGCTGACGATCACCACCTCATGACCGGCCGCGGTCAACGCCCTGCGCAGCACGCCACCGATCTGGCCGGTGCCGCCTGGAATCACGATCTTCATCATCATCGCCCCCTTCGGTGGCGACGCTAGCCCGCTGAACCTGAGAGTCCGGGTTCGGCGGCTTCGCCGACCCGGCACATGCCCTCCTTCGTCGGGCGTGTGCCGGACCGAATTTCTGTGGTCGGCTTTTGTTGGTGGTTGCGGGGCGTGGTCTGTTTGCTTTCTTTGTGTTTCGGTTGCGTAGATGGTTGCTAGTGGTTGCGTGGCGTCTAGAGAGAGTTTGTGCGCACGGTGCCATATGATGGTTGACCTGCTGGTTCACTCGATGGTGTAGTGCTCGTCCCCCTTTGTTGTCTTTGATCTCGAATAGAATTGTGGGCATGGAAGCGGTCGAGGTTCTCGATGCTCTCGCCTATCACGAGAAACAAGTCGCCTATCATCAGGCGCAGGGATTGCGCATCCTCGCGGATTACGCCATCGCGTGCAAGGGCGAGGAATTCTTCGACGCCGAGATCGCGGCCGGGATGCGGTGGACCTCACGCTGGACCACCGACCAGATCACCCTGGCCCTGGACCTGGCCACCAAACTCCCGCGCACGCTGGACGCCCTGGAGAAGGGTGACATCGACCTCTACAAGGCCCGCGTCGTGCACGACAAGACCGTGCCGCTGTCGTCTGAGCTGGCGGCGGAGGCGGAGGAGCTGGTGCTGGCCAAGGCGGAGGGCAAGACCGGCGCGCAGCTGCGGCAGCTGACCAGCCGGGTGGTGATGCGCGTCGACCCCGACGGCCACCAGGACCGGGCCGAGTTGCGCAAGGCGCAGCGGTGCACGGGGTTGTCGGTGACGCCGGAGGACGGCATGGCCCAGTTCTGGGCCTATCTCCCGGCCGCGCGGGCCACCGCGTGCTATGAGCGCGTGGACACCATCGCCCGCGGCCTGCAGACCCCGGCCGACCCGCGCACCCTCGACCAGATCCGCGCCGACGTGGTCGCGGACCTGCTGCTGGCCACCCCGGACAAGACCAGCGCGGTGAAGGTCGAGCTGTACGTGACCGTGTCGGCGGCGACGCTGCTGGGGTTGTCGGAGCAGCCGGGTGAGCTGGCCGGGTACGGCCCGATCAGCGCCGACCTGGCGCGGGAGCTGGCCGGTGACGCGACTTGGCGGCGGCTGCTCACCGACCCGACCACGGGTGAGGCGCTGGAGTTCGGCACCAGCACCTACCGGCCACCGGCGAAGCTGCGCCGGTTCGTGTGGACGCGGGACCGCACCTGCCGGTTCCCCGGTTGTATGCGGCCCGCGTACAAGTCCGACCTCGACCACACGGTGCCGTTCCCGGAAGGGCCGACCTCGGAGGCCAACCTCGGCCCGTTCTGCCGCCACCACCACCGCGTCAAGCACCGCACGGCCTGGGAAGTCAGCCAACCCGAACCCGGCAGGTTCTACTTCCGCAGCCCCGCCGGAAAGACCTACCAACGCGAACCGGAACCGGTACTGGGCGACCCACCACCGTTCTAACCCCCGCCCCACGAACGGGTTGCGATCCAAGGAAAATCCCTCGATCGCAACCCGGCCTTTGGCGACCGTCAACGCAGCCGGCGTCCCACCGCATCGGCCTGGGTCGAACCCGCGTTTCTGGCGGCCGTCAACGCAACAGCGCTACCCGCATGGGTCTGGGTTGCAACCCGCCCTTGGGGACACCGGCGTAACCGGCGTTCCACCGCATCGGCCTGGGTCGAACCCGCCCCCTCTGGGCGCCCGCCAACGCAACCGGCTCCAGCCGCATCGGTCTGGGTCGCAACCGGCCCTTTTGGCGACTGCCCGCGCAACCGGCGGCCCAACCACATCGGCCTGGGGCGCAACCCGTCCTTTTGGTGGCCGCCAACGCGACCGGCTCCACCCGCGTCGGTCTAGGGCGCAACCCGACCCCTGGCGACCACCTACGCAACTGCCGCCACCCGCACGCCACATGCCCACGCCCCGCAACCACTTACGGAACCCGACCACAGAAACTCGGTCCGGCACACGCCCGACGAAGGAGGGCATGTGCCGGGTCGGCGAAGCCGCCCAAACCGCGACCCGGGCCACCCGCCCTGCCCAACGCAATTCGCGCTACTCGCTCTGCCTAGCGCAGTCCGTGCCACCGGCCTGCGCTACTCGCTCTACCCCAACGCAACCCGTGCCACCGATCCGCGCCACCGCCCAACCCCAACGTCACCAACGCCACCGACCTGCGCCGCCCGCCAACTCCCGCCCGCCAACGCACGCACGCCAGCCCTCCACGTGCGCCCGCCACGTACGCCCACCCACGCCCCACTGGCGGCCCACCCGTCAGACCGGATGCCGAGCCACCAGCACCATCGCGTCCAACACCCGCCACCAATCCTGCTCACCCGCGTCCACCACCCGTCCAACGGCAGCCAACGCAGCAACCACATCCGCCGGATCAGCACCGATCTCAGCCGCCACCCGCCGAAACCGCTCACTCCGCCCCACCCGGACAAGCGACGGCGGCACCGGCGGAGGCGCCTCCTCGGCACCCTCCCCGAACGAGATGCGCAACTCGGTCCCCAGCGCACCGGCCAACCGCGCCAGCGCCCCGGTGGTCGGGTTGCCGCGCCCGTTCTCAAGGTTCGCGATGTACGGCACGGAAAGCCCGGCATCAGCGGCAACCGAGGCGACAGTGCGCCCGCTGGCCTGACGAAGGGCACGAAGCGTCGGTCCGAGAGAGTCCACGAAGCCTATCTTGACAGAACACAGAACGCCTGTCTCTATCTTGTGAGTATGAGTGCCTGGGGGATGAGGGACTTCCGGTTCCTGTGGACCGGACGGGCTGTCAGCCTGCTCGGATCGTGGTTGCTGGTGGTGGCGGTACCGGCGCACATGTACGCGCTGACCGGATCGGTGTTCGCCACCGGCCTGACACTCGCCGCCGAGTACCTGCCGGCGTTGCTGCTCGGCCCGATGGCCGGCGTGCTCGTCGACCGCTGGGACCGGCGGCGGGTGATGATCGCGGCAGACGTGTTCCGCGCCGGCGCTGTCGCGGTGATGCTGATCGGGACGCCGGCTGCGATCTACGTCGCGGTGATCGCGGAAAGCGTTGGCGCGGTGGTGTTCCGGCCCGCGGCTCAGGCGCACGTGCCGGCTGTGGTGGGGACTGGTCGCGCGTTGAGCAGCGCCAACTCGTGGAACGCCGCCACCGACGCCGTGGTGCGGCTGGTCGGGCCGCCGCTCGGGGGAGTTCTGCTCGTGTGGGCCGGTTTCGAGGTCCTGATCGGACTGGACGTGGCGAGCTACCTGGTCTCGGCCGTGGCGATCGCCTGCACTCGCAGGAGATCCTCCGAGAAAACAGGACGATCAGGGTTGAAGGCTGGGCTGAAAGCGTTGGGGGAGTTGAAACTCGCGCGGACGTTGTTGCCGCTCACCGGTGTGTTCCTGGCGGCCAACGCGGCGTTGAGCGCGTTGCTGGTGCCGTTCGGGGTGCGGAACCTCGGTGGCAGCACTCAGGTCGGCATGGTGCTGTCGGCGCTCGGCGTCGGTTTCCTGGCCGGGGCGGTCGCAGTTCGATGGCTCGATCGGGTGCAACTGCGGACGGTGCTCGCGGGCGCGCAACTGGGGACGGCGGGCGGGTTCGCGGTTCTGTTCAGCGCCCAGGAACTCGGGATCGCGATGATCGCCGCGGTGGTGATCGGCGCGTTCGGATCGATCACGGTGGTGGCGCCGCAGACGGCGTTGCAGAGGGTGGCGGACAACGAGTACCTCGGGCGGATCAGTGCGGTGTTCCTCGCGGTGGAGGCGTTGGCGACGCTCATCGGGGCGATCGTCGGGCCGTGGGTCGCGGAAAGTGTTTCGCTCAGCTTCGCGGCCATGGGTGCTGCTGTGATCACGGCGGTCGGGGCGTTGGTCGGCGCTGTGACCGTTCCTCGGGTTATGCTCGCGCCGAAACGCTCAAACGAACAGGCGGACTCCCATGCGTGAACCCGGCGAGGTGAGGCGGCAGCGGATTCTGGCCGTCGTCGCGTCGCGGGGCACGGTCAAGGTGAGCGATCTGGCCAGCGAGCTGGACGTCTCGATCGTCACGATCCGGCGTGACGTCGAGGAGCTGGCCAGGCTCGGCAAGTTGCGCCGAGGGCACGGTGTCGCGCGGTCGCTCGGCCCGGTTCAGCATCCGCAGCCGGTGAAACCGGCGAACGGTGCGGTGGCGCTGGTCGTGCCGGAGCGGCACGCGTACCTGTACGAGACGATGAACGGCGCGCGCAAAGCTCTGGAAGAAGCGGGCATGCGGGTCGTGCTGCACATCGCGCCGCAGGTCAAAGGCGCGGAGAAACCGATCGTCGAACGAGCGCTCGCCGAACCGGTCCAGGGTCTGCTCATCGCACCGCGGTGGCGCACCTGCGAAGAGGAGTCGGCCGACGACTGGCTCGCCGAGACCGGTGTGCCGACGGTGCTGATGGAACGCCGGCCCAGCGGGCGGCTCAGGGCGATGAACTCGGTGTGCTCGGACCACTGGTACGGCGTGCACCTGGCCGTGAAGCACCTGACCGATCTCGGCCACCGGCGGATCGTGCTGGCCGCGCGCGACGACAGTCCGACGGCGAGAGCGCTCAGGCGAGCCTTCAAGGAGATCTCCAAGGACCTCGAAGACGCCATCACGGTCGGGAGCTCACCGGACACCGGGCTCGTCGGCATCCTCAGGGCACATCGGGCGACGGCCGCGATCCTGCACGGCGACGTGGATGCGTTGATGCTGGTCCAGCAGCTGACGGACGCCGGGATCAAGGTGCCGCAGCGGTGCTCGGTGGTGGCGTACGACGACGTGGTCGCGGCACTCGGCAGCATTCCGCTGACGGCGGTCGCGCCGCCCAAGACCGAGGTGGGGCAGGTGGCCGCCCAGCTGCTCCTGCGGCAGCTGCGCAACCCGGGTCAGAGCGCGGAACGCGTTGAGCTGCTGCCCGAGTTGAAGGTCCGGTCATCGACTGAGCGTTTGAACGTTTCTTGACGCAAAAGCGATCAGGCGATCAGGATGCGAACCATGCGCCTGAGTCGTCGCACACTCCTCGCGGCGGGCCTCACGGCACCACTGGCGGCCTGTTCCACTCCGCAACGCCGCGGTGCCGGAGGCCCGGTAGAGATCACGTTCTGGTCGGCCCTGCGCGGTAGCCAGCAGGTCGTCGACGCGTTCAACTCCTCGCAGAGCCGGATCAGGGTGATCTTCCAGCAGATCCCCTCCGGTCTGCAGGGCGGCTACGCGAAGCTCAGCAACGCAGCCCGCGCCGGCAACGCGCCCGACGTCGCGACCATCGAATATCCGCAGGTGCCCGGCTTCGCCATCGACGGCGTCGCGCGGGACATCACCGACCTCGTCACCGACCGGCTGAAGCAGAAGCTGCTGCCTCAGGCGCTCAAGCTCACCACGTTCGACAACAGGGTGTTCAGCGTCCCGCTCGACATCGAGCCGATGGTGCTGCACTACCGCGCCGACCTGTTCGACCAGTACGGCCTGAGGGTTCCGCGAACCTGGGACGAGTTCGCCGAACTCGCGAAAACCGTGCGGGACAAGGACTCCGCGAAGCGGCTCGTGCTGTTCCCGACCGACGGCGCCATGCAGTTCGCGTGCTTCGCGTGGCAGGCGGGCGCGAAGTGGTTCGACACGGCCGGCGGCACCTGGCGCGTCACCATGACCGACGAACCGACGAGGAAGGTCGCTGCGTACTGGCAACGGCTCATCGACGACGACCTGGTGTTCCGCAACGCCGTCGAGAGCAGGCAGTCCGACGCGCAGATCGGCCAGGGGCTCGTCGTCACCCGGCTGACCGGCGCGTGGGACGCGGGTGCGCAGATGCGGGCGCGGCCGGGTCAGAAAGGCAAGTGGCGCATCGCTCCCATGCCCGTCTGGGACGAACCCGCGGTGGGCACGCACGGCGGGTCGACGTTCGCGATCACCAAGGACTCCGCGCAACCCGAGGCCGCGATGGAGTTCATCGAGTGGCAGGTCAGCGACCCCGCCGCGCTGACCGCCAGGCTGAAGAGCGGCACCAGCAGCCAGTACCCGGTGGCGCCCGGCCTCGTCGAGACCGGCAGCAAGGCGTTCCCGCGCGAGTACTACGGCGGTCAGGACGTCTACCAGCTGTTCAAGCAGGAAGCCGACAAGGTGCGGGACGGCTGGGTGTGGGGGCCGCGGATGAGCGCGACGCAGCGGGTGATGCAGGACGGGTTCGCCAAGGCGGGCGCCGGGCGGACCACCCTGATCGAGGCCGTGCGCGAAGCCCAGAACGGCACCATGCCCGACCTCAAGGCACTGGGACTGTCCACTGAGGAGGGAGAGCGGTGAAGGGCAAGCTCGCCTGCGCCGTCCTGCTGGCGCCGTTCTTCCTCCTGCTGGTCACGGTGTTCCTGGTACCGGTCGGCACCGCGGTGTGGCTGAGTTTCTTCGGCGCCGACCAGCCGGGCCTGGGCTTCGGCCCGGAACGCACGGTTTTCGTCGGCCTGCGCAGCTACGTCGCGGTGCTCAGCGACCCCACGTTCCTGGGCAGCCTGCTGACCGTGGTGCTGTACTGCCTGATCTACATCCCGCTGATGGTCGTCGGCGCGCTGACCCTGGCACTCCTGCTGGACTCCGGCGTGGCGAAGCTCAGGAGCTGGGCCCAGATGGGCCTCTACCTGCCGCACGCCGTCCCCGGCATCATCGCCGCGCTGATCTGGCTCTACCTCTACACACCCGGCATCAGCCCGATCATCGACCTCTTCGCCAAGGCCGACATCAGGATCAGCTTCCTCGGCGTGGACACGGTGCTGCCGTCGATCGTGAACATCGCGCTCTGGAGCAACCTCGGCTACAACATGGTGATCTTCTACGCCGCGCTGCAGGCCGTGCCGCGCGAGGTGCTGGAAGCCTCCGTGGTCGACGGCGCCGGCCCGGTCAAGCAGGCCATCCGGATCAAGGCACCGCTGGTCAGGGCCGCGATCGTGACGGTCACGATGTTCACGCTCATCTGGGCGCTGCAGCTGTTCACCGAACCGGTGCTGCTGAGCCAGTCCACGCCGATGATCAGCACCAGGTTCTCCCCGAGCATGTACATCTACGATGCCGCCTTCACCCGGAACAACTACGGTCTCGCCGCGGCCGCGTCGGTGATCCTGCTGGCCTTCACGATCGCGCTCTCCTACGGCGTCACCCGCTGGACGAACAGGAAGGCCGCCTGATGACCCTGCTCGGCCGGACCACGGTCAACCTGGTCGTCGGCATCTCGGTGCTCTACACCCTGCTGCCGGTGCTGTGGCTGGTGCTCGCCGCCACCAAGAACGTCGACGCCCTGTTCGAGAGCGACCTGTTGTCGCTGAGCAACTTCTCGTTCGCCGACAACGTCAAAGACCTCTTCACGATGGACAAGGGCCTCTACAGCCGCTGGTACGTCAACAGCGTTCTGTACGCCGTCGTCGGTGCCGCCGCCAGCGCGTTCATCTCGGTCGCGGCGGGCTACGCCTTCGACAAGTACTCCTTCCGGCACAAGGAGAAGCTCTTCGGGCTGGTGCTGGCGGCCGTGATGGTGCCGCAGACCGTGCTCGCGCTGCCGCTCTACCTGATGGCGTCGGAAACCGGGCTGGTCAACACCTTCTGGGCGGTGTTCATCCCGGTGCTGTTCAACCCGTTCGGCGTCTACCTGGGCCGGATCTTCAGCCAGGGTTATGTACCGGACGAGGTGCTGGAGGCCGCCCGCATCGACGGCGCCGGCGACCTCGCCACGTACTTCAAGGTGGCGCTGCGGATGCTCGGACCCGGCGCGGTCACCGTGTTCCTGTTCCAGCTCACCGCGATCTGGAACAACTTCTTCCTGCCGATGGTCATGCTGTCCGACCAGAAGCTGTACCCGGTGAGCCTCGGGCTCTACCAGTGGAACAGCGCGGCGAGCGTGTCGCCCGAGTACTACCCGGTGGTGATCATGGGTTCACTGCTCGCGGTGCTGCCGCTGATCCTGGCGTTCATGCTGCTGCAACGGTTCTGGCGAGCCGGCCTGACCGCGGGAGCCGTCAAGTGAGGGGCGCGGGTGCGATGTCGGCGGAGGCCGCCGCCACCGTCCTCGCGCCCGTGCTCGGCGACTTGAAGGCGATCTGCGACTTCGGGCCCGTCACCCAGAACCTCGGCGAACTCCCGGACGTCGACCTGCTCGTCACCGGCTGGGGCTGCCCGCCGATCACCGCGGAAGCCCTGGAACGGTTGCCCGGCCTCAAAGCGATCGTGCACACGGCCGGTTCCGTCAAGGGCTTCGTCACGGACGCCTGCTGGGAACGCGGAATCGCGATCTCCTCCGCGGCCTCGGCCAACGCGTTGCCCGTCGCCGAGTACACCGTCGCGATGATCCTGCTGACCGGCAAGCGCGTGCTGGAACGGGCTCGTGACTACCGGGCCACCAAGCAGATCGGCCACTACGACCTCCCGCCGACCGTCGGGAACTACGGGGCCACCATCGGCATCCTGTCCGCGTCGATGATCGGCCGTCGGGTGATCGAGCTGCTGCGGCCGTATGATTTCCACGTGCTGGTGCACGACCCGTTCGTGACCGAAGTGGACGGTGCCGAGTCCGTGGGCATCACCGAGCTGTTCGGGCGCAGCGACGTGGTCAGCGTGCACACGCCGTTGCTGCCGGAGACCAGGGGACTGGTGAGCCGCGAGCTGCTCGGGCTGCTCAGGGACGACGCGGTGCTGATCAACACCGCCCGCGGCGCCGTCGTCGACCAGGAGGCGCTCGCCGCCGAGGCCGGCCGGATCCGGGCGGTGCTCGACGTCACCGACCCCGAGGTGCTGCCCGCCGACCACCCGTTGTGGCACAACGACAACGTCCTCATCACACCCCACCTGGCCGGTTCGCAGGGCAACGAATGGCTCCGCCTGGCCCACCACGCGGTCGCCGAGGTGCGCAGATGGGTCGCGGGAGAGCCCTTCATGACCCCGGTGCCCGCAGAACGAAGGGAACGCATCGCGTGAAGCTGCCAGCCGAGGACCGCGTGCTCAGCCCTCACACCGGCCTCACCCGCGCGCATTGGGTGGCCGCCGCCGATGAGCTGCTGGGCTCCGCCTGGCGGTACGCGTCACCCGACCAGGCCTTCCTCGACCTGCCCGGCCGGCCTTCGCGCAGCGGTGTGCGGTCGGACGGTCTGGAGGGGTACGCCCGCACGTTCCTGGCAGCGGCCTTCCGCACGGTGCACGGCGACGATCCGCACAACTGGCTGGAGCGCTACGCCGCCGGCCTGGTCGCGGGCACGGCTGGGGAGTGGCCCGCCATCACCGACGTCGGCCAGCCGATGGTCGAGTCCGCGTCGGTGGCACTGGGCCTGCGCCTGACCAGGCCGTGGCTGTGGGACAAGCTGTCCGGGGCTCAGCAGGACCGCGCCGAGTCGTGGCTGCGGGAGGCGCTGCGGCACGTCCCGGCCGCCAACAACTGGTACTTCTTCCCGTACACCGTGGCCTCGTTCCTCGAGTCCGCCGGTCGCGGCGACGACGACACGCAACGCGCGAAACAGCGCGCGATGGAGCTGCTCGAAGGCTGGTACCGCGGCGACGGCTGGTACTCCGACGGGGACGGCCGCGCGTTCGACCACTACAACGGCTGGGCGCTGCACCTCTACCCGGCGCTGGACGCGTTCCTCGACGGCAGGCCGATCACCACGCACCTCAAGGAGCACCTGGAGAGCTTCCACCTGCTGTTCGGCGCGGACGGCGCACCGATCTACTTCGGACGGTCGCTGACCTACCGGTTCGCGGCCGCCAGCGCGATCGCTCTCGGCGCGGTCACCGGTGAGACACCGCTGATGCCCGGCCACTCTCGTCACCTCATCAGCAACGCGCTCAAGTACTTTCTCGACCGGGGATCGCTCACCGACGGCCTGCTCAGCCTCGGCTGGCACGGCCCGCACGAGGCGACCCTGCAGCACTACTCCGGACCGGCCTCGCCGTACTGGGCCTCGAAGGCGTTCGTCTGCCTGCTCGCTGGCCCAGATCATCCATTGTGGACCGAACAGGAAGAACACGACGACTCGGACCGCACGCTCGCGCTGCCGGGCCCAGGTCTGCTGATCCAGAAGCACAACGGCGTGACCAGGCTGCACAACCACGGCAGCGACCACGTCCGGCCGTTCGAGGGCGAGTACGCGACCGACGACGACCCGCTCTACAGCCGCTTCGCCTACTCGACGGCCACTGGACCGACGTCGAAGCACAACGCCCCCGACAACCACATCAGCCTCGTGATCCGGGGTGACCGCAGCGTCCGCAGGCGGATCCACCCAATGGGCGCGCGGGACAACTGGGCCGCCTCCTGGCACCTCCCGGTGTTCGGCGCGAAGCAGCCGATGGTGCCGGGACTGCGCATCGAAAGCGTCACGGCCGTCTGGGACGACCAGGAGCTGCGCATCCACCGGGTGATCGGCGCCCCGCCCGGCACGAGGGCCGAGCTGACCGGCTGGGCGACGCAGCTACCCGCCCCGCTGGTCGGGGTCCGGGGCTGGACCGGCGTCGAACGGCAGGCAGCGCCGCAGGGAACGGCGTTCACCGGCGCGGTCAGCGTTCCCACGCTGACCGCGGAGATCGAGGGCACGGTGACGCTCGCCGCGGTGGCCGTCCTCAACGGCACGGTGGCGGAAGCCGACTGGGAAGCACGCGTCGACGAGGTGCTCAGGTCGACTCTGGACGCGCCGGAGCGGGAGGTCTCAGGCTGACTCTCTGCGGACCAAGGAGGTCGGCAGGATGAGCGACGTCGGCGTGTCGCCGTCGATCAGCCGCAGCAACATCCTGGTCATCTCCCGGCCGAGCGCGTCGATCGGCTGCCGCACGGTCGTCAACGCCGGCGTGGTGTGCTGTGCGGTCACGATGTCGTTGAACCCCACCACGGCCACGTCCGACGGCACCTGAACGCCACGGGACGCCAGCACGGACAACGCCCCGGCCGCCATCGCGTCCGACGCCACGAACACCGCGTCCAGGTCGGGGAACCGGTCGAGCAGGTCCGTCATCGCCGCCTCCCCGCCAGTCTCGGTGAAGTCGCCGTGTGCGACCCGCGAGTCGTCGAGCCCGGCCAGCACCACGGCCTCGCGATACCCGAGGTACCGCGCGACCCCGACGTGCTGGTCCTGCGCCCCCGTGATCGTCGCGATCCGCTTGCGCCCCAGCGAGATCAGGTACTCGACGGCCTCGCGCGCGCCACCCCGGTTGTCCGCGTCGACGTAGAAGCGCGGCTCGTGATCGAGCGACCGGCCGCCGTGCACGACCGGCAGCCCGCTGGACTCCGCCAACGCCGACAGCGGGTCGTTCTCCTTCAACGCGAGCAGCATCACTCCGTCCGCCGCACGTGACTTGAAGATCCGCGAGAGCCTGGCCCGGCCCTTGTCCGAGGCGGCCAGCACGAGCTGCAGCTCGAGGTCGGTCTCCTCGACCACCGCGTTCACCCCGGTGACGACCTGAGCGAAGAACAGGTTCGCGAACAGCCCCGGATCGTCGCTTGAGATGGCCAGCACGACGGACCCGCGGCGCTGCCCGGCGAGCGACTGCGCCGTCCTGTTCGGCACGTAGCCCAGCTCGTCGATCGCGCGCTCGACCGCGTCACGGGCCTTGCGGCTCACGTGCGGGGCGTTGTTGATCACGCGCGACACGGTGCCGATGGACACACCCGCGTGTTTCGCCACGTCGTCGACGGTGACCGGCCGGTTGGACATGGGAGTAGTCTGCCTCAAGCCTTGATCGCCCCCTCCATGATCCCGCCGATGATCTGCCGCCCGAACACCACGAACACCACCAGCAGCGGCACGGTCGACACCAGCGCGCCCGCGAACATCAGGGTGTAGTCGGTGTAGTAGGTGGTGGACAGCTGCGACAGCGAGAACTGCACGGTCGGGTTGTCCGCCTCCAGCACGGCGAGCGGCCACAGGAACTCGTTCCACGTGCCCATGAACGTGAACAGCCCCAGCACCGCCGCCCCAGGCCGCAACGCGGGCAGCACGACGGTCCAGTAGATCCGGAACGTCGAGCAGCCGTCCACCCGCGCCGCCTCGATCAGCTCGTCCGGCACCGCCTTCTCCGCGTACTGGCGCATCAGGAACACGCCGAACGCGGACACCAGCGACGGCACGATGATCGCTTCGAGCTGGTTCTGCCAGCCCAGCTCCACCATGATCAGGTACAGCGGGATGATGCCCATCTGCACCGGGATCATCATGGTGCCGAGAACGACCAGCAGCAGCGCGTTGCGGCCGCGGAACCGCAGCTTGGCGAACGCGAACCCGGCCAGCGAGCTGAAGAACACCACCGACACCGTCACCACGGCCGACGACAGCGCCGAGTTCCCCATACCCAGCAGGAAGTTCGCCTGCTCTGCGTCGAACAGCCTGCCGACGTTGCCCGCGAGGTTCGGGCCGGGCAGCAACGGCGGCGGCCAGTCGCCCACGACGTCGTTGGCCCGCGTCGCCACCACGAACAGCCAGTACAGCGGGAACGCGGACAGCACGATCGCCGCGGCCAGCGTCAGCCTGACCATCATCGGCTTCTCCTCGTGATCAGGAAGTTCACCACGGCCAGCAGCGTGATCAACACGAAGATCAGCCACGCCACGGCGGAGCCGTAGCCGTAGTCGAAGTCGCGGAACGCCTTTTCGAACATGAACATCGACAGGGTCTGGAACTGCCGCAGGCTGCCACCGGAGATCGCGAACCCACCCTGCCCGAAGATCAGCGGCTCGGTGAACAGCTGCATGCCCGCGATCGTCGACATGATCACGGTGAACAGGATCGCCGGCCGGATGTTCGGCACGGTGATGCTGAAGAACTGCCGCACCTTCGACGCGCCGTCCACAGTGGCCGCCTCGTACAGGTCGCGCGGCACCGCCTGCATCGCGGCCAGGTAGATCAGCGCGTTGTAGCCGGTCCAGCGCCAGTTCACCATCGTCGCGATCGCCGTCCACGACGACCACTTGTCGGCGTGCCAGTCGACCGGCTGCACACCGAGCAGGCCGAGCAACCCGTTCGCCATGCCCGCGTCGCGGTCGAAGATCTGGCTGAACACGATGCCCACCGCCGCCACCGACGTGACGATCGGCAGCAGCACGCCCATGCGCAGGAACGTGAGCCCGCGCAGCTTCTGGTTGAGCAACGACGCCAGCACCAGCGCGCAGAACAGCTGCGGCACCGTCGCGAGCACCAGCATGCCGATCGTGTTGTACGTGGCGTTCCAGAAGTCCGGATCGCCGAACAACGTGACGTAGTTGTCCAGGCCCACGAACGCGCCCGGCCCGGCGATGTCCCACTCGTGCACCGACACCCAGGCCGTGTACACGAGCGGGAACAGCCCGAACGCCGCGAAGATCACGAAGAACGGCGCGACGAACAGGTACGGCGAGAGCCGCTCGGTAACGGACCTCATCGGGAGGGACTTCACCTGACCAGCCGCTTCGCGTCGTCGACGGCCTTGGCCCAGGCCTCGTCCGGAGTCAGCTTCCGCTGCTCCACGGCGGTCAGCGCGTTCACGACCCGGTCGTTGATCGCGATGTTGTCCGGGCCGAGGTAAACGGGCTTCAACGCCTTGACGCTCTCGCCGAAGATCTTGCCGACCGGCGCGTCGCCGAAGTACGGGTTGGTGAACTCGCGCACCGCCGGGTCGTCGATGGCCTGCGGTGACGACGGGAAGTTGTTCTTCGACTTGAACGCCGCCGTCTGGCCCTTCGCGCTGGTCAGGAACTTCGCCAGCTCGGCGGCCTGCTTCTGGTGCTTGCTCTGCTTCGGCACCGCGAGGAACGAGCCGCCGCGCACCGCGCCGTCGCCAGGCACCCGCGTGACGTCCCACTTGCCCTTGAGTTCCGGCCCCGACTGCTTCTCGATCGTGCCGAGCATCCACGACGGGCAGGGGATCGTGGCGAACGCGCCGTTCTTGAAGCCCGCGTTCCACTGTGGACTCCACTGGTCGACGTTGGCCGACAGCCCGGCCTCGATCATCCGGACCGTCGTCTCCCACGCCTTGAGCACACCGGGATTGCTGTCGATGACCAGCTTGTTCGACGTGTCGTAGTACGTGTGATCGCCTTGCTGCATCAGGACGTTCTGGTAGACGCCGCCGGAGGAGTCGAAGAACTTGGTGCCCTTGAACCGCTTCCCGACCTCGATGTAGTCGTCCCACGTCGGCCACAGCGCGCCGACCTGGTCACGATCGGCCGGCAACCCGGCCTGGGCGAACAGGTCCTTGCGATAGCACATGCCCTGCGCGCCGACGTCCGTGCCGAGCCCGACGATCTTGCCGTCACCCGTGACGGCCTGCTTCCACTTCCACGGCAGGAAGTTCGGCTCCAGCTCGGCGGCTCCGTGCTCGCGCAGGTCCGCGAACTGGTCCGGCCTGGCCATGAACTGGACGAGGATGCCCTCCTCCAGCGCGACCACGTCGCCCGCGCCCTTGCCGGTCTGCATCCACTGCTGCAGCTTCGGCGTGTAGTCGCCGAGCTTGCCGATGTTCTCCTCCTTGATCTTGATGCCGGGGTGGGACGCCTCGTACTCGCGGTAGAGGTCCTCGTAGCCGAACTGGCTGAACGTCTTGACGATCAGGGTCGTGCCGTCGTCGGTGGCTTGCGCACCACACGCGGAGAGCGCGACCACAGCGGCGAGCGCGAAGAGTCTGGACATCGGGTACCTCCAGGTCCGGCGGATGTTCCGGAAGCGATTACGGTCTTTTGAAGTGCTGTGATGTGGCGTACAGTTCGCCGAAATTGGAAGCGCTTACAGAACCTTAACCACGAGATCACGCATCTGTGAAGAGGCCACCGATGACTGCTGGACTCAGACTCACCGCGATCGGGCTGCCGGTCGTGCTCGTGCTGACCCTCGCC
Organism: Lentzea atacamensis; assembly: GCF_003269295.1. Taxonomy (GTDB): domain Bacteria; phylum Actinomycetota; class Actinomycetes; order Mycobacteriales; family Pseudonocardiaceae; genus Lentzea; species Lentzea atacamensis. The sequence goes on from NZ_QLTT01000004.1 coordinate 652,467, forward strand.
GCCCCGGCGCACGCCGCCGGGTACGAGCGCGTGCTCAACGGCTCCTTCGACGCGGGCAAGACCCCGTGGTGGAGCAGCGGGAACACGCCGTCACGGGTCGTCGACGGCCGCCTGTGCGCCGACATCCCGATCGGGACGATCAACCCGTGGAACTCGATGATCGGTCAGAACGACGTGCCGCTGGAGGCAGGTCAGCCGTACACACTCCGGTTCACGGCGTCAGCCACGAAACCGGTCACGATCCGCGCGGTCGTCCAGTCCACCCTGAACAAGCCGGTCACGCTGTCGGCTGCGCCGCAGACGTTCGAGTTCACCGGCAGTTCGACGGTGTCGGACATCCACCAGCAGGTGTCGCTGCAGATGGGCGGTGCGGCCGAGCCGTACACGCTGTGCGTTGACGACGTGTCGCTGACCGGTGGCGCGATCCCCCCGGGCGGTGGCTGGACGTACGGCTCACCGGTGCGGGTCAACCAGCACGCCTACGCGGTGGACGGTCCGAAGCGCGCCACGATCGTGCACCCGTCGACGGAACCGGTGTCGTGGCAGCTGAAGGACGCGTCAGGCCAGGTTGTCCGGAGTGGACGGACAGAGGTTCGCGGCGACGACGCTGTGTCCGGTGACCACGTGCACATCGCCGACTTCTCCCGGTACCGCCTGGCAGGCAACGGTTTCATGCTGTTCGTGGGGGAGGAGGTGTCGCTGCCGTTCGACATCACGCGTGATCCGTATGGGCAGCTGAGCCGGGACGCGCTGGCGTACTTCTACCACAACCGCAGCGGCACTCCGATCGAGCCGGCGCGCGTCGGCGAGGCCTACGCGCGACCCGCCGGGCACCTCAGCGACGCGTCAGTGCCTTGTCTGCCCGGCGTGTGCGACTACTCGCTGGACGTGCGCGGCGGCTGGTACGACGCGGGTGATCACGGCAAGTACGTGGTGAACGGCGCACTGGCGGCGTGGCAGCTGATGGACTCGTACGAACAGTCCCCGCGCCCGGACGTGCTGGACGAGGCACGGTGGGAAGTCGAGTTCCTGATGCGCATGCAGGCGCCGAACGGCATGGTGCACCACAAGATCCACGATCTGGCCTGGACACCGCTGCCGACCCTGCCGCACCTCGATCCACAGCCGCGCTACCTGCACGGCGTCTCCACGGCGGCTACGCTGAACCTCGCCGCCGCCGCCGCCCGGTGTGCGCGAGTGATCACCGGCCTCGCGGGCCAGTGCCGGACCTCGGCCGAACGGGCGTGGCAGGCGGCGAACGAGAACCCGGCCGTGTACGCGCCGCGCGAGGACAACGTCGGCGGTGGCCCCTACGACGACACCGACGTCCGCGACGAGTTCTCGTGGGCGGCAGCCGAGCTGTACGCGCTGACGGGGGACCGGAAGTACCTGGGACGCATCAACACCAGGCTCACGAGCGCGGGTTTCTCGTGGAAGGACACGGGTGCGCTGGCCGACCTGACGATCCTGCGGGTGCCGTCCCTGTTCCCGGTGGCGAAGGTGATCACCGCACGGCTGAGGCTGCTCGGCGTCGCCAACGGTTACGTCAAGTCGTTGCGGGAACAGGGCTATCCCGACCCAGCGCCCGGCTACGTGTGGGGTTCGACCAGCTCCACCGCGAACGCCGCGATGATCATGGCGCTGGCGCACGAGATCACGCACCACCCGAAGTACCGGGACGCGGTGCTGGAGTCGTTCGACCACTTGCTGGGCCGCAACGCCGTGAACCGGTCGTTCGTCACGGGCTACGGCGAACGGGACGTCCGCAACCAGCACCACCGCCACTGGGCGCACCAGCTCGACCCGAAGCTCCCGAACCCGCCCGCGGGTGCGTTGGCGGGCGGCCCGAACACCGGCCTGCAGGACCCGGTGGCGCAGCAGAACCTGCGTGGCTGCAAGCCCGCCAAGTGCCACATCGACGACATCGGCTCGTGGTCGACGAACGAGGTCGCGATCAACTGGAACTCCGCGCTGGCCTGGGTGGCCGCGTACGCAGATTCCCGTTAACAGAAAGGAGATCCACAATGAGGTGGATCATCTGTCTGGCAACATTTCTGTTCCTCTTACCGGTGCCCGCACACGCGGCGAATCCGATCGACCTGACCAGCGGGTTCTACGTGAACCCCAACTCGTCGCCCGCGGTGTGGGCACGCAACAATCCCGGCGACTCCAGAGCGTCCCGGATCCAGGCGTCCATCGGCTCCAAACCGATCGCGCGGTGGTTCGGCAACGACGCGAACATCGGCAGCACCGTGGCGAACTACGCGGGTGCTGCGGACGGCAACGACAAGCTGCCCGTCCTCGTCGCCTACAACCTGCCAGGCCGCGACGCGTGCGGCGGTCACTCCGGCGGTGGGGCGGGCACTCCGGCGGCCTACCGGACGTGGATCTCCAGCTTCGCGGCGGGCATCGGCACGAAACCGGCGGTGGTCGTGATCGAACCGGACGCGCTGGGCGACTTCGAATGCATGACCCGGGCCCAGATCGACGAGCGCAACGGCATGCTCGTCTACGCCACGCAGATGTTCCAGCAGAAAGCGCCCAACACCTACGCGTACCTGGACGGCGGCAACGCGGGTTGGGTACCGGCGGCGACGATGGCCTCGCGCCTGAACGCCGCGGGCGTCCGCAACGTGCGCGGCTTCGCGGTGAACGTGTCGAACTACTACACGACCAGTGCGTCCGTCGGCTACGCCAACTCGGTCGTGTCGGCGCTCGGCGGCGGACCGAGGTTCGTCGTCGACACCAGCCGCAACGGCAACGGCAGCAACGGTGAGTGGTGCAACCCCGGCGGCCGCAGGCTCGGCGTCACCGCGCAGGTCGGCGGCGGTGCGGAGATGTTGTTGTGGGTCAAGACGCCCGGCAACTCCGACGGCGAGTGCGGCGTCGCGCCGACGGTGCCCGCCGGGCAGTTCAGCCCTGATCTGGCCGTGAGGCTGATCGACGGCATCTGACCGGGGTAACGCGGCGGCGACCAGGTCGATGTACCGATGTGCGCATCACCCTTCTCGCCGCCGCGTTCCTGCTCGCCGCCTGCACGTCGGAGCCCGAGGCCTCGCCGCAGGCCCCGGCACCCCAGACGACCGTCGAGCAACCACCTGGCAAGGGGCCGAACTGCGCAAACGCCAACTCGTCCGTGGTCGGCAAGGCGCTGGGGCTGAGGCTGCAGGGTCAACAGGAAACCGTCGACAAGACGGTCACCACCTGCACGTACGTCGGATCCGGCATGCCCGTCGAGGTCCGCTTCACCACGAACGCCACCGCCGCGTCGTTCGCCAAGGGCAAGCCGGAGAAGGCCAAGGCCATCGAGGGCTTCCACGACGAGGCGTACGAGGCGACGGCGGGCGGCGCGGAGACCGCGCAGCACACGGTCGCCGCGCGCAAGGGCAGGACCCAGATCGAAGTGATGTCACCGGCGGGCGTGGAGCCGTCGAAGAAGCTGATCAGCGACCTGTTCGGGCGGATCTAGACGGTGCCGGTCCGAACGGGCGCGTCGAAGAACGAGCGCACGCGGGCACCCGGTGCGAGCCACGGCCGCACCAGCTCGTGCGCGCGCTCCGGGTCGCGGTGGAACAGCCCGACCCGCACGGCGAAGACCAGGTCGAAGCGGCGGTCGCCGAGGTTCATGTCCTCCAGCGACGCGATGAGGAACTCGGCCTTCCCCGACGCCACGTAGACGGCGTTGCGGCGGGTGGCGGCCTCGATCATCTTGGTGGAGCGGTCGATCGCGGTGAGCGTGCCCGTGGTCAGCAGCTGGCACACCATGGTGGCGGCCACGCCCTGGCCGCAGCCGATCTCCAGGACCCGGTCGTGCGGGCGGACCGCGAGTTGGTCGACCACACTGCGCAGACGCTCGCTCATGGTCCACATCATGCGTCAGCGCGACGGGCGGGGCCACCACCGCGGCCCCGCCCGTCACAAGATCAGCCCAGACCGCCCAGGTTGACCATCCAGCTCACGCCGAACTTGTCGGTGAGGTCGCCGTACTCGTCGCCCCACATCTGCTTCTCCAGCGGCGTGCCGATCTTGCCGCCGTCCGCGAGCTTGGCGAAGTACTCCTTCAGCACCTCCTCGTCGCCCGACAGGGAGATGGTGATGGTGTCGCCGGGGTTGTAGGGCATGCCCGGCGGCGTGTCGGAGGCCATCAGCGTGTAGCCGGCGTCGGTCTCCAGCTGGGCGTGCATGATCTGGTCGGCCTGCGGTGAGTCCTGCATGCCGAACTCGCCGAAGGTGTTCATCTTCAGCTCACCGCCGAAGATCGACTGGTAGAACTCCATCGCCTGACGCGCGGTGCCGTCGAAGCGCAGGTACGGGTTGAGGCGAGTGGCCACCGGAATCGCTCCTTTGGAAGAGACGGACCCGCATGCTCCCAAACCCTTGCCACGCCTACAACTTGAAGTTGCCCAAGAAGGTTTTTACTCCGTGACTCCCGGGTCACCCTGTGCGACCTTGCCCGCGTACACGAGTGTGGCTTCCGGTGTGAGCGGGTGGAACGTCCCGGCACGCACGTCGCGGTACGCGCGTTCCAGCGGTGAACGCCGGAAGAAAGACCGTCCACCGAGGACCTCCATCGCGAGGTTCACGACCTCGACGGCCTCGACCACGGCGTGGCGCTTGGCCAGCATCACCGTGGTGACCGACTCCGCGCCGGCCGTGTAGTCGTCGCCCAGCTCCTCGATCGAGCCCATCAGCGACCACCACGCGGTGCGCAGCTTGTAGTCCATCAACCCGATCTGCCGCACGGCGTTCTTCGACGTCGACTTCACGGCCACGTCCCGGGCGCCCGCCGCGATGCCGAAGTACGTCGCTCCGCACACCGGCGCGAAGTGGACGACCGCGGCGAAGAGAGGCGCGCCGAACTCCCCGTACGGCCGGCGCGCCGCGATCTTGTCGGCCGGGATGAACACGTCCTCCAGCACCACGTCGTGGCTGGCGGTGCCACGCATGCCGAGCGTGTCCCAGGTTTCCTCGATGCGCACGCCGTCGGCGTTGAGAGGCGCGCTGAAGTGCAGCACCTCCTCGCCGAGCACGGCACTCGTCGCGACGACGTTCGCGCGCGGCGACTGGCTGCAGAACGTCTTGCGTCCCGAAACGAGGAACCCGCCGTCGACCGGTGTCGCCGTGGTCGTGGGCCACAGCCAGTCGGAACCGCCGCTGGTCGCGATGACCAGGCCTTCCGCGGCCACGCGCCGCAGCACCCCCTCCGCGTCCGGCGCTCCCTTGCGTCGGCGATAGCCCTGCATCAGCGTCAGATACAGGTGCATCGTGACGGCCAGCGCGGTCGCGCCGTCGTGCCGGGCGAGCTCCGCCTGCGCGTAGCAGACCTGGCGCATCGTGGCGCCGAGACCGCCCAGCTCCTCGGGTACGGCCAACGCCAGATATCCCTCTTCGCGCATCGCCTCGTACGCCTCGGCCACGAACGTCGCGTCACGGTCGTGCCCGGACGCGTGGGCTGCCGCGATCGCGCCGATGCGGGCGGCCATCGGCACGAACTTCGTGTCGTCGTGTCTGGTGACGGTGGGGAACGTGCCGGTCACGCGTGGTGTCTCAAGTGTTGTCATGGGACGAACGTAAGAACCGTCAAGCGCCGCAGGTAGTTCTGAAAGTGAACCGGACGGCGGTAACGAAACGCGCGCCGCGGCGGAGACTTCCATTTGTGAGGACGTATGCGCAGTGTTGTCGAGCGCCGCAGGCTGTCCCTTAGGAGCGGAGGCTAGGCCTTGAGGACGTGTGCACAGTGTTGTCGAGCGCCGCAGGATGTCCCTTGAGAGCGGAGGCTGGGCCTTTGAGGACGTGTGCACAGTGTTGTCGAGCGCCGCAGGCTGTCCCTTGAGAGCGGAGGCTGGGCCTTGAGGACGTATGCGCAGTACTGCCCGATCGTCCGCGCCGTGGAGGTGCTGGGCGACCGGTGGACGTTGCTGATCGTGCGGGACATGCTCATCGGTGCCTCGCGCTTCAACGAGCTGTCGCGCGGTTTGCCCGGACTGTCACGCGCCCTGCTGTCCCGGCGCCTCAGGCAGCTCGCGACCGCGGGCCTGGTGCAGCGCACCGGCGACGGCTACACGTTGACGCCGGCGGGTGAAGCGTTGCGCCCCTTGGTGTTCGGCCTCGCCGACTGGGGCGCCCGGTACGCGTTCGGCGACCCGCGCGCCGACGAGCTCGACCCCGAGGTGCTGATGTGGTGGATGCACGGCCGCATCGACACCGGCACGCTGAGCCGCCGCGCCAACATCGAGATCCGCATCAACGACCGGCGCCGCACGTTCTGGCTCGTCGTCGAACCCGGCGACGCCTCCGTCTGCTACACCGATCCCGGGCTGGAGGTCGACGCGGTGATGGCGTCCGACCTCGCGACGCTCTACCGCATGTGGGAGGGCGAGGTCGAGCTGCTCGACGCCGTCCGCGCGGGCACGATCGAGCTGACCGGCCCGCGCTGGGTGGTGCGCGGCCTGCCGGTGTGGCTGAAGCTCAGCCCTGTCGCCGAGCACGTGCGCGCTGCTCGCGCGACCTGAGCTCGTCGATCCGGACGTCACACGCGCGGGCGTCCTCCAACCGGCCCAGCCTGCCCAGCACACGACCGCGGATCAGCAACGACTCGTGGTCCTCCGCCAGCTGCACGGCCAGATCGGCGTGCTTCAACGCTTCCGGATAGCGGGCCTGGCCGAACAGCTCGTTCGCCCGTTCGACGTGCACGGCTGCCAGCGCTCTCGCCTTGTTCCGGAGCAGCGGGTGCTTGCCGAACACCCTCGGCTCGGCCTGCAGGATCTCGCTGCCGCGTTCGTCCAGCAGCGTGGCGAGCGACCGGTGCTGCCCGAGCCGGTCGTGCAGGTGCGCGGCGGCCGCCGGGTGGCCGTTGCGGGCGTACCAGTTCGCGGCCCGCTGGTAGTTCACTGCGACGGGCTCGACCGACTCCGCGACGGCCGGCACCAGCGCGCCGTCCACCAGCACGCCCAGCCTCGTCAGCTCCACGATCGCCGCCGGATCGACCCCGAGCTCGACGCACAGCGCCCACCGGACCGGCCCGAGCCGCGCGAACGTCGTGACCAGGTGCCGGGCTTTCGCCGACAACGCCGGCAGGACCGTGGCGAGCACGTAAGCCTCGTGGTCCGGCCAGCGCCGGGCGAGCGCGGGCCATCCCAGCGTCGCCCGGTACACCTCGGGCGCGACCGCGGACTCGGCCAGCGCGAGCTCGGCCGGACCGATCTGTTCGGAGTTCTCCCACTCGAACGGCGTGCGCGTGATCAGCGTGACCTGCTCACACGGCGTGCGCTTCAGCCACTCGCGCAGCTCGTCGGGCGGCACGGACGGCTCGTCCAGCACGACCTGCGGAGCCCACCGCCGCGTCCGGATGAAGTCCGCCGCCGCCTCGCCCGCACACCACCGCGCTTGGCGCGACCTGCGCCTGACCGTCTCCGTCTTGCCGTAGCCGGGGGCCGCTGCCACCACCGTCAACCGCACCTTCCCACCCCTTCCGCGACGGCTGGCCCGTCACAGCAAGGGAGGGCCCGGGGTCACCGTGGATATGGGTGAACCGGGTGACGCACGTGAGCAAACGGTCGCGGGCCAGGAGTGGTCCCGTGCCTTTGGCCAGGGCATTCTCGTCTCGGCGAAACTTTTTGAAGATTTTCTGGGCGTGGTTGTCGATCCGGTGCGGTGGTCGTTCGACGCATCAGTGGAAGGACACCACAGCCCAGGAGGAACCTGACATGAGCGCCACGATCGCCACCCCCGCCGCCCGCAAGTTCGCCGTCGGCCGTTACGCCACGATCGTCACCCGTGTGCTGACCGGTCTGCTGTTCGCGACGACGGGCTTGAACGGGTTTCTGATGTTCATGCCGGCGCCGGATCCGAGCACGTTGGCACCGGAGGGTGTGGCGTTCAGCGGTGCCCTGTACGCGACGGGGTACATGTTGCAGCTGGCGTCCGGTGTTCAACTGGTCTCGGGTGTGCTGCTGCTGGTCGGCCGGTTCGTGCCGCTGGCGTTGGCGATGCTGGCCCCGATGGTCGTGAACATCGTGCTGTTCCACGTGTTCCTGGAGCCGTCCGGCACGGTGATGGCGGTTCTGGTCGCCGCCGCCGAGATCGGCCTGGCGTGGGCGTACCGCGACAAGTTCCGCCCGATGCTGCAGCCTCGCTAGACCGCACAAGCGAAATCCCCCGCCGGCCACGTGCCGGTGGGGGATTTCGCTTGTGCGGCCAGGATTTCTGCCCGGCGATGTCGAAACTGGAGTGTCTGGTTCGACGTATCTGTGAAGGGAAAATCCTTGGAAGGGAACGGGAATGTCCACCACCCGCTGCGCCACCGTCATCACGCGAGTGCTGGTCCGCAGCCGGTTCGCGCCCGCGGTCCTGACCCTGCTGAACGTCCTGCTCGACACCAGCCACCTCGTCACCGCGCTCGTCGTGGCACTGGCCGAGATCGCCGTGGCGCTCTCCTCCCAGAGCTGGCCGAAGGCGGGCACCGCGAGCCCGGTCCAGACGGAGACCAGGTCCTACCGCGCGACGAACGCCGCCAGCAGCGCCTGCACCTCGTAGACGTCGACGCCCTTGCCGAACTGCTTGGAGATCGGCGCGTCACCGCCGGAGACCCAGATCTTGAGCTCCGCGTCCAGGTCGAAGTGACCGGCGGTCTCCACCGCGAACTGCGTGATCGCCCGGTACGGCACCGAGTGGTATTCGACCGTCTTGCCCGTCATGCCCTGTTTGTCGACCAGGATCAACCGCCGGTCCGTGAACAGGAACGAGTCGCGCACCAATTGATACGCCGCGTGGACCTGCTCCCCCTGCGCCAAAAGCCGCCCGAACTCACTCGCGGCCGCCCTCGGGTCGAGCTTTGACGCGTTCCCCATCATTCCGCTGAGAAGTCCCATACGTCCACGTTTACCAGGCTTTCCGAAAGGCTGGCCGAACGCTGGGCTGCTCCTGTCCGGACGCTTCCGTGCGTTACCCGAAAGTGGTTGTCAACAGCCACTCGATCGGGAAGGACCTAAACGATGCGTAAGCACCTGGTTGGAGCCGCCGCCCTCGCCGGAGCCGCGCTGCTGGTGACCGGATGCTCCGGTGCCGCAGGCAGCGTCGCGCAGCAGGCGCCGAAGGCCGACGAGAAGCCGACCAACGAGCAGATCGCCGCGCTGTTCAACGACTGGAACGCCGCCCTGAAGACGGGTGACCCCCAGAAGGTGGCCGATCACTACGCTCCGAACGCAGTGCTGCTGCCGACGGTGTCGAACAAGGTGCGCAGCACGCGTGCCGAGATCGTCGACTACTTCGAGCACTTCCTGCAGAACAAGCCGAGCGGCACGATCCTCGACTCGCACATCGCCGTGCTCGACAACGACGACGCGATCGACGCGGGCACCTACCGGTTCGCGCTCAACCAGGACGGCAAGCCGACCGCTGTGGACGCCCGCTACACGTTCGTCTACGAGAAGATCGACGGAAAGTGGCTCATCGTGAACCACCACTCGTCGGCGATGCCGGAGAAAGTCTGATCCGCACGCAGAGCCCGCCGCCAGGCGCGTCCTCCAGCGTCACGGTGCCGCCGTCGTCGGTCACGAGCTGCTTGACGATGGCGAGCCCCAGGCCGGAGCCGCCCTTGCCGGTGAGGCCCTGACCGCGCCAGAACCGGTCGAACGCCCGCAGCCGATCGGCTGCGGGCAGGCCGGGGCCGGAGTCGATGATCTCGAGCACCGCCGGCCGCGTGGTGCGGACCATGATCGTCCCGCCGTCCGGTGACACCTCCAGCGCGTTGGACAGCACGTTGTCCAGCACCTGCTCCAGGTGACCCGGCGTGGCGAGCACGCGGAGGTCGAACCCTTCGGAGACCAGCGAGATGGAGCGTTCGTCAGCCGACGCGCGCCACGCCGTGAACCGGTCGGCGATGACGTCGTTGACCCACACCGGTTCCGGGTGCCCGACGGTGGCCTCGGCGCGGGCCAGCGCCAGCAGGCCGTTGACCAGCCGGCTCATCCGCACGACCTCGGCCGTCGCCCGATCCACGTCCTCGCGCACGTAGTCGTCGTCCACCCCGTCGGCGACGTTGTCCAGCGACAGCCGCAACGCCGTCAGCGGGGTCCGCAACTGGTGCGAGGCGTCGCCGATGAACGCGCGCTGCGAGTTGACCAGCGTGCTGATCGTCTCGGTGGCGTTGTTCAACGTGCGCGCGAGCGTGCGGGTCTCGGGCGGCCCGGTCTCCTCCGCGCGTGCGGCGAGGTCACCGTCGCGCAGGCGGCCGGCCATGTCGTTGAGCTCCCGCAACGGCCGGGTGACCCGTTTCGCGAGCCACCAGCCCAGGAACGCCGCCGCGATCAGCACGGTGATCGCGAGCGCGGCCCGGAAACCCCAGATCTGCCAGAGCCTCTGCACGATCCGGTCGTCCGGATAGGACAGCCGGATCGCGCCGACGACGGTGCCGTCGGCCCGGCGCGCGGGCACGGTGAGGGTGAGGCCGTTGCGGTCCCAGACCTTGTTCTCCGGCTGCGGGCCGAGCACCTCGATCCGGCCGGGGGTCTCGTGTTCGTACGCGTCGGCGAGCGCCCGCAGCGACCGCGTGTCGCCGGTAGCCAGCAGCAGTGCCGCGGTCTGGGCCTCCCGGCGCGCGGTGTTCTCCGCGTCGTCGTACAGCTGGCTGTTCAACGTGAACGCCACTGGCACCGTGAACGCCGCGATAGCCACCGCGACCAGGAGCACGTAACTCCAGACGAGTTGGCGGATCACGGGAGCACCAGCCGGAAACCCACACCACGCACGGTCTCCAGCGAGGCCGCGTCACCCAGCTTGCGGCGCAGCACACCCACGTGCACGTCCAGCGTCTTGGTGGGACCGAACCAGTTCTCGTCCCACACCGCCTCCATGATCTGCTCGCGGGTGAACACCGCGCCCGGCTCCTCCGCCAGGAACGCCAGCAGGTCGAACTCCTTCGGCGACAGCTCCACCTCGGCCCCGTCGAGGTGTACGCGCCGCGTCCGCCGGTCTATGCGCAACCGGCCGCGTTCCTGCGTCGGCTCCTTCTGGCTCGGTTGCACGCGCCGCAGCACCGCCCGCATCCGTGCCACGACCTCGCGCACGCCGAACGGTTTGGTGACGTAGTCGTCGGCGCCGATCTCCAGCCCGACCACCCGGTCGACCTCGTCGGACCGCGCGCTGATCACGATGATCGGCACGTCACTGCGGGATCGCAGCTCCCGGCACACGTCGAGACCGTCCATGTCCGGCAGCCCGAGGTCGACCAGCACGAGGGCGAAGTCGCCGTCGGCCGTCAGCGCGTCGGCCCCGTTACGCACCCATTGCACGTCGAAGCCGTAGCGCGACAGCCCGCGTGTGAGCGATTCCGCGATCGGCTCGTCGTCTTCCACCAGCAGCACCCGCATGGGCGCAGATCATTCCACTGACAGGGGCAGGGCGTTCCCCAGCCTGATGCCGCTCCACCCGAGCGTGCTCGGCACGACGGCGTCCCAGAACGGCCACAGGTTCGGCAGCACCCGCAGCGCGATCCCCGCCTCCTCGTGCAACTCGAAGAGGTCCCCGACCCGCTCGGCCGGCCCCAACGGCGTGACCGGCTCGACGGCGACGACAGCGGCGTCGCCGAAAGGCCGGAACACGTCGGCGGGCAGCCGGTACGCGTACAGCGAGACGGTCCGCATCCGCTCAAGCCACCCGTACTCGACCGCGTGCACCCGCTTACCGCATCCCGGCCCGATGATCCGCTCGCGGTCCTCGTCCGAAGAAGAAGGCACGACCCACGCCATGGCCCGCGGGCACTGCCGGGGAAACCAGTAGTCGGGGCAGCGGTCGAAGCCGACCGCCCACACGTACTCCTCCGGCTGCCGTGCGGTGGCCGCGCGGTGCGGCACGAACCTCGTGATCGCCGGATCCTCCGAAAAGTGCAGTACCTCACCGGGTTCGGGTCGCATGTGGTCATACTGGCCCGCATGCGGAGGCTGACGCTCGCGGTTTTGCTGGTCCTCACCGGTTGCTCCTCAGGCGGCGACGAGTCGGTCGGTTTCACCGCCGTCGACCTCACCGCCGCACCGGAAGCCCTGGCCGCGCACGGCGACATGCTCGTTATCGGCACCCGCCCCACGGACCACCCCGAGCTCGTCACCCGTGCCAAGGACGGCACGCTGAGCAACGCGAGGCTCACCCCGGCCACCCCGTACGGCAAGGAAGCGCACTGGTACGGCATCACCTCCGACGGCTCCACCATCACCGGCGTCGGCGGCGAACGCGGCGGCGCGCACGGCAACGTCCGGTGGAGCGCCTGGACCGGCGACACCCACCAGATCACCGAGAAACCGCAGGGGTTCAGCACGTTCGGCGGCTACGGCGCGGGCGAGCTCATCGGCGTGGTCCGCACGAAGCAGGGCCCGCTGATCATCGGCACCTGGCAGAGCGCCAAGGCGGGCCTCGACATCGCGATGTGGACGTACGCGGCGGACACGTGGAGCCGCCAGCCCTCGGCGGGCACCGTCCTGGAGAGCTCGCAGGAGCTCCTCCGCTTCCCCCTCGCCGTCACGCCCGACGGTGACGGCGCCCTCGTCGTGGGCTGGCAGATCGCCAAGGGCACGGTGAGCGCGGCGGTCTGGCGGTTCGACGGCAGGACCTGGACCACGGAGACCCTCCCGGACGGCGACGCCGCGCTGGCCGCCCGCTGCTGGGACGGCACCTGCCACGTCGTCGGCCGCAGCAAGGGCAAGCTCGCCTGGTGGTCCGGCCCGGAGTGGAAAAAGCTGACCACCCCGGACATCCCGGTCGGTGACAACCAGAACCTCGCCGCACCCGTCCCGGTCAACGGCACCCCGACGCTGTTCGTCGACCACAACGGCGTGAAACTGGTGTCCGAAAAGGACGAACGGCCGGCGGACGGCCCGACCGGCGAGGTCAAGGCGGCCGAGGTGGCCGGCGGTCAGGTCTTCGTGATCGCGGGCGACCGCCTGTGGCGCGTCACCTAGCCGGCAACGCCCGCAGGGTCTCCAGCCGTCCAGCACGACCTTCCGCTCCGCGGGGGAGGCCGCTTCCAACGCCGCGGTGAGCCGTCCGTAAGGCCCTTCGGACAGCTCACGCGTGTACCCGTGCACCGGCTCGGTCACCCGCACGTGGGTATAGCGGCGGTCATGGGGGTCGGCCTCCCGCGTCACGAGCCCGGCGCCTGCAGCCGATCCACGATCCCGGACGTCGTCGAGTGCGACAGGCTCAACCGCCGCGCCAGCTCGGTCACCGTCGCCGACCCCTCGGTCACCAGTGACCTGATCAAGCTGACCTGCGGCGCGGTCAGCCCGCTGCGCGCCCGGTCACCGCCCGGCTCGATCGACGTCGTCAGCAACTCCTGCCGCAACGCGCGCAAGTGCGCCATCACGGATTCCGCGTCCTGGAAAGCGCCGACCATGGCGCGGCCACCCAGACCCGGACAACGCCCCGAGGTTCACCGACTCGGTGCTGCTCGGCAAATCGCACCAAGCCAGCTGCTGAGCCTCAACCCGCAGGCGATCTCGTCCTGCTCGGCATCGACCAGGCCAAACGCGACGAGGACCGCTTCCCCGACCCGGCGGCCTTCACGCCACGCGAGCCCAACCCGCACCTCACCTTCGGCCGCGGCCCGAGGTCCTGCGTCGGCGCACCGCTCGCGCGCGTCGAGCTGACCGAGGTCTTCGGCGCCCTCGTCACGCGGTTCGAGACGTTCGTCCTAGCGGTCGACGTGGCGCAACTCACCCGCAGGGCGGAACAGCTGGTGGGCGAAGTGGCCGAGCTCCCGGTGCGCTGGACGGCCCCGTGACCTGGTCCGCATCGATAAAGTAACCCTGCACGCTCAAGGCGCTCCGCAGCGTGATGCCCGGTTTCGGATCGCATTGCGCTGCTTGTCCCACATCTTCCGGTCATTGCATTCACCCGGATGCGTCAGGTCCATCCGTGCCTGCGGCAGGAACTTCACGGTGAATACAGCGATCTGGACGCACAATGGTCACGCTTGGACACACAATTGCCGAGAGTCAACTGTTGATGTGGCTGTTCGCCCGCCCATTCCGCCACGCATGGGTGACTATGGCCCGGTCAGTGGGCCCCCGTGTAATGGTGGGGGTGGGCGGCGGTCCGCCAGATCGGCGGTTAATCTCTTGCAACTCGTCCACTGCAATCCAGTGCGCCGACGTCGCAACCACCGGGGAGAGGACTGAACACGGGTGGCCGGATTTCTGTTGCGGCGGTTGGTCAACTACGTGGTGCTCGCCCTCGTGGCGACGTTCCTCGCGTTCACGTTGGCCTCCGTCACCTTTGACCCGATCGGGGTGCTGCAGCAACGCAACCCACCGCCACCGGCAGCGTCGATCGAGGCCAAGAAACGAGACCTCCACCTCGACCAGCCGATCCCGCAGCGGTTCGTGACCTGGATGGGCGGTGTGGTGCAGGGCGACTTCGGCCGCACCATCGCCGACCGCCCGATCACCGACGAGCTGGGCAGGCGCATCGGCGTGAGCTTGAGGCTGTTCCTGCTCGGCATCACGATCGGCATCCTGTTCGGCGTGCTGCTCGGCGTGGTGAGCGCGATCAGGCAGTACAAGTTCAGCGACTACTTCGCGACCTTGTTCTCCTTCATATTGCTGTCGACGCCGGTCTTCGTGCTGGGCACGTTGCTCAAGATGGGCGCGCAGGGCATCAACGACTCGATCGGCACCAACGTGCTGATCTTCGTCGGTGAGCAGACACCAGGCTTCCAGGGCAACTGGTTCGAGCACCTCGGCGACCGGCTGCAGCACCTGATCGTGCCGACCCTCGCGATCGCGCTCGGCCAGATCGCCTACTACAGCCGCTACCAGCGCTCGTCGATGCTCGATGTGCTGGGCAGCGACTTCCTGCGCACCGCGCAGGCCAAAGGCCTCACCCGCCGCAAGGCGCTGTTCAAGCACGGTTTGCGCACCGCGCTGATCCCGATGGCGACGCTGTTCGCGTTCGGTTTCGGCCTGCTCGTGGTCGGCGGCACCTTCACCGAGCGGATCTTCGGCTGGTTCGGCATGGGTGACTGGCTGGTCACCGGCATCTCGGCGCAGGACACGAACGTGACCGCCACGGTGACGCTGTTCGTCGCGGTGTGCGTGCTGTTCTCCGGCTGGCTCGCCGACGTGCTGTACGCCGCGCTCGACCCCCGAATCCGTGTGAACTAGGCAAGGTGACGACGACGTGACCGTGATCCTCAACGAGGGCGACTCCGCGGGAACCGCCGGCGCCGCCTCTGGCAGCCCCGTCGACGCCGCGCCCGAACCGGGCAAGGCGATGACGCGTGGCCGGCTGGTGCTCATCCGCTTCATGCGCAACAAGCTGGCGCTGGTCGGCCTGGCCATCATCGTGGCGATGTACCTGCTCGCGTTCCTCGGGCCGCTGCTGACGCAGTGGTCCTACGAGGACCGCGACTACACCGCGTTCCTGCAGCCGCCCTACGCCGACCACATCTTCGGCACCGACAAGATCGGCACGGACATGTTCGCGCTCACCATGCGCGGACTGCAGAAGTCGCTGATCATCGGTCTGCTGGTGGCGCTGATCTCGACGACGGTGGCAGCCATCGTCGGCGCGGCGGCCGGCTACTTCCTCGGTGTCGCCGACAAGGCGCTCATGTGGGTGGTCGACCTGCTGCTCGTGTTGCCGTCCTTCCTGATCATCGCCATCCTCAGCCCGTGGTTCCGTGGCAAGTCGTGGTGGCTGCTCGTGCTCATGCTGGCGGCGTTCCAGTGGATGATCACCGCGCGCATCGTGCGCGGTATGACGCTGACGCTGAAAGAGCGCGAGTTCGTGAAGGCTGCCCGGTTCATGGGGCAGCCGGCACGGACGATCATCGCCAAGCACATCGTCCCCAACATGGCGTCGCTGCTGATCATCGACGCCACCATCAACGTCGGCTCCGCCGTGCTCGCCGAGACCGGCCTGAGCTACTTCGGTTTCGGCGTGCAGTCGCCCGACGTCTCACTCGGCACGCTGATCGGCGGCAACGCCGAGTCCGCGACGACCTTCCCGTGGCTGTTCCTGTTCCCGGCGGGCTTCCTCGTCGTGTTCGTGCTGGCGGTGAACTGGGTCGGCGACGGTCTGCGTGACGCGCTCGACCCCACCTCCACGCGCGTGCGCAAGCGGGAGAAGAAGGACACCAAGGAGAAGGCCGCCTGATGACCAGTTCGGAGATCCTGTTCGACTCGCCGGCCGACCCGGTGGTCGAAGGACCGGTTCTGCAGGTCGAAGACCTCCACGTGTCCTTCCCCAGCGAGGCGGGCCGCGTGCAGGCCGTGCGCGGGCTGAGCTACCAGGTCTCGCCCGGCGAGGTCCTCGGCATCGTCGGCGAGTCCGGTTCGGGCAAGTCGGTGTCGTCGCTCGCGGTCATGGGCCTGCTGCCCTCGTCCGCGCGCATCACCGGCTCCATCAAGTTCCAGGGCCGTGAGCTCATCGGCCGCACCGA
Organism: Lentzea atacamensis; assembly: GCF_003269295.1. Taxonomy (GTDB): domain Bacteria; phylum Actinomycetota; class Actinomycetes; order Mycobacteriales; family Pseudonocardiaceae; genus Lentzea; species Lentzea atacamensis. Next base: position 668,899 of record NZ_QLTT01000004.1, read on the forward strand.
CACGGAGCTGTCGAAGATCCGCGGCCGGCGCATCTCGATGGTGTTCCAGGACCCGCTGTCCGCGCTGACGCCGGTCTACACCGTCGGCGACCAGATCGCCGAGGCGATCCTGGTGCACCGCGGCGGCGCCGTCTCGAAGCAGGCCGCCAACAAGCGCGCGGTCGAGCTGCTCGACCTCGTCGGCATCCCGAACGCCGCCGAACGCGCCAAAGCGTTCCCGCACGAGTTCTCCGGCGGCATGCGGCAGCGCGCGGTGATCGCCATGGCGATCACCAACGACCCCGACCTGATCATCGCCGACGAGCCGACCACCGCGCTCGACGTGACGGTGCAGGCCCAGGTGCTGCAGCTGCTCGAGACCGCGCAGGAGGTCACCGGCGCGGGCATCGTGATCATCACCCACGACCTCGGCGTCGTCGCCGGGTTCGCGGACCGGCTGATGGTCATGTACGCGGGCCGCGCCGTGGAGACCGGCAAGGTCGACGAGATCTACCAGCAGCCGCGCATGCCGTACACGCTCGGCCTGCTCGGCTCGATCCCGCGCCTCGACGTCGGCGAGAAGCAGCCGCTCGTCCCGATCACCGGCCAGCCACCGTCGCTCACGGACCTTCCTCCGGGATGCCCGTTCGCGCCGCGCTGCCCGATGGTCGTCGACGCCTGCCACACCGCGGAACCGCCGCTGATCGAGGTGGACGGCTCGGCCGAGCACCACGCCGCGTGCATCCGCACAGGTGAGATCGCCGCGACCGACGCCGAGGGTGCCGAGGCGGCCGCCGAGATCTTCGGTGCCGAGGTCGTCGAGGAGGCCGAGATCGCCAAGGTGCCGCGCGAGCAGCGTGACACCGTGCTGGAGCTCGACCACCTGGTCAAGGAGTACCCGATCAACAAGGGCGTGGTGTTCAAGCGCCGCGTCGGCACCGTGCACGCCGTGGCCGGCATCTCGTTCGACATCCGCGAGGGCGAGACCCTCGGCCTCGTCGGCGAGTCGGGCTGCGGCAAGACCACGACGCTGATGGAGATCCTCGGCCTGCAGAAGCCGATGGCCGGCGAGATCTCCGTGCTCGGCACGAACGTGTCCTCTTTGGACTCCAAGCGCCGCAAGGCGATCCGCCGCGACATGTCGGTCGTGTTCCAGGACCCGATGGCGTCGCTCGACCCGCGCCTGACGATCAACGACGTGATCGCCGAGCCGATGCAGGTGCACGGCTACGGCAAGGACGAGATCAACCGGCGCGTGCCGGAGCTGATGCGTCTCGTCGGCCTGCGCCCGGAGCAGCTCTCCCGGTATCCGGGCGAGTTCTCCGGCGGTCAGCGGCAGCGCATCGGCATCGCGCGGGCGCTCGCGCTGGAACCGAAGCTCGTCGTGCTCGACGAGCCGGTGTCCGCGCTCGACGTCTCCATCCAGGCGGGTGTCATCAACCTGCTGGAGGAGCTGAAGGCCAAGCTCGGCCTCGCGTACCTGTTCGTGGCCCACGACCTGTCGGTGGTGCGCCACATCGCGGACCGCGTGGCCGTGATGTACCTGGGGAAGATCATCGAGATCGGCGAGGTGGACTCGGTGTTCGACGCGCCGCGCCACCCGTACACGCAGGCACTGCTGTCGGCGATCCCGATTCCCGACCCCGTCAAGGAACGCCAGCGGGAGAGGATTCTCCTGACCGGCGATCTGCCGAGCCCGGCGAACCCGCCGTCCGGCTGCCGGTTCCGCACCCGGTGCTTCCTGCACGCCTCGCTGCCTCCCGAGAAGCAGCGCACGTGCATCGAGCTGGAACCGCCGCGCGAGGTGCAGGCCCCCGACCACGAGGCCGCCTGCCACTTCGCCCAGATCCGTCAGGTCCTCTGAGTCTCAGATGACCTGCGAGCACGAAGGAACAGTGTCCCCGGCAACTGGTGTCCGGGCACGAGGGAGGTTCACGACAGTGAGTCGACGTACCAAGGTGGGAGTGACCGCGCTGGTCGCGGTCGCCCTCACGCTTACCGCGTGTGGGGGGCCCAGCAAGACGGACTCCGGGCTCAAGGGCGCGGACAACGCGGTGGGTCAGGCGGACATCAACCCGCAGGACGCGTCCAAGGTCAAGGACGGCGGCGAGTTCCGCTGGCCGGTTGACCAGCTGCCGGACAACTGGAACTACAACCAGCTCGACGGCACCAACGCCGACGGCCGGCGCATGATCGACACGATGATCCCGAACCTGTACCGGCAGAAGGCCGACTCCACGATCGAGATCAACAAGGACTACCTCGAGGACGCGAAGGTCGCCTCCACCGACCCGCAGGTCCTCGAGTTCAAGATCAACCCGAAGGCCAAGTGGTCGGACGGCACCCAGCTGTCGTGGCAGGACTTCGAGGGCATGTGGAAGGCCCTCAACGGCACCGACAAGACCTTCGAGGTCGCCGGCACCACCGGCTACGAGGACATCGAGAAGGTCGAGAAGGGCGCGACCGACCAGGACGTCAAGGTCATGTTCAAGAAGAAGTTCGCCGAGTGGAAGGGCCTCTTCTCGCCCCTCTACCCGAAGGCCGCCTACGCGACGGCCGAGGAGTTCAACAAGGGCTGGGCCGACGCCCCGAAGATCACCGCCGGTCCGTTCAAGATCGGCACGATCGACCGCACCGGCAAGGTCGTCACCGTCGTCCGTGACGACGCGTGGTGGGGCCAGAAGCCGAAGCTGGACAAGATCACGTTCCGTCAGGTCGACCGTCCCGCTGTCGCGGACGCGCTCGCCAACGGCCAGATCGACTTCTTCGACATCGGCTCGAGCGTCGACAACTTCGCCAAGGCGAAGACCATGCAGGGTGTCACCATCCGTCAGGCGATCTCGCCCGACTACTCGCACATCACGTTCAACGGCGCGGACACCTCGATCCTCAAGGACCCGAAGCTCCGCGTCGCGCTGATGCGCGGCATCGACACCAAGACCATCACGCGCGCGCTGCTCGGCCAGATGCTCAAGGGCGACGCGCAGGTCACGGGTAACCACTTCTTCCTGCTGGGCACGAAGGAGTACAAGGACAACTCGTCCATCGCGTCGTTCGACAAGGAAGCCGCGAAGAAGCAGCTCGACGAGCTGGGCTGGAAGCTCGAGGGTGAGACCCGGAAGAAGGACGGCAAGGAGCTCGTCGTCCGCTACGTCATCCCGACGCCGAACCCCGTTTCCGACCAGATCGCGAAGCTCGTGCAGTCGCAGCTGAAGGAGGTCGGCGCCAAGGTCGACATCCAGGCCGTTCCGTCGACCGACTTCTTCAAGCAGTTCGTGAACGTCGGCAACTTCGACATGACCGGCTTCCGCTGGCTGGCCTCGGCCACGCCGATCTCGGACGGCAAGGGCATCTACTACCTCGACCCGAACAGCACCAACCAGAACTACGGTCGCATCGGTTCCGAAGAGGTCAACAAGCTGCTCGACCAGGCGAACGGTGAGCTCGACGACACCAAGCGCGCCGAGCTCGCGAACGAGGCCGACAAGAAGATCTGGGAGCTGGGCCACCAGCTGCCGCTCTACCAGCTGCCCGGCGCGGTCGCGGTGAAGAGCAACGTGGCGAACTTCGGTGCCGTCGCGTACGCGAACCGCCCGTACGACTACATCAACATGGGCTTCACCCAGTGACGTGTAGTTAGCTGTTGAACGGCCCGGCGGGTCTTCCCGCCGGGCCGTTCGCTTCTGTTTGGAGCTTGTCTTGTTGCGTTCCCGGGTTCGTGCGCTGCGCCATGGTGTTCTTGCCACGGCGGTCGTGTTGTTCGTCTGCTTCGTCGTCGCGCTGTTCTCGTGGCTGTCCTATTCGGACGACCGCGATCTGTTGTCCTCCATGACTTCGCGCGAGGTCGGCAACGTCGTCTCGTTCGCCGACGGCGCTGTGGAGGTGCGGTGGCCGACCGGGTCCGCTCGTGTTCCCCACGAGAACGGCGACCGGATCGTGGGCAGGCAGACGCAGGTGGCGTTCGATCCCGCGCACCCCGATCGCGCGGTGATTCCCGGCGCGGACCTGTTGCTGGAGACCGATCGCGCGCTGGGTGGCGTGACGTTCTCGATCGCGGTGGCGTTGCTGGTGGTGCTCGCCGGTCTGGTGCGGGGGTTCCTGGCCGTCCGGTCCGCGCGTGCCGAACCGGTCACCGTGTCCGTGCGGCGGATCCGGTTGCAGTCGGGGCTGATGGTGCGGTCGTGGCTGGAGATCGACGGCCCGGCCGAGCGGTGGCTGCCTGTCTACTACGACCCGGTGCTCGTGACGCTGCCGTCGCCCGTCGACGTCGAGCTGCGCGGCGGCCGGGTCGCCGTGGTGGACGGCGCGACGATCTACCCGTCGGGCCGGCCGGTGCACAAGCACCCGCGCGGCAGGCGGATCGACAACCCCGTGCAGCCCGACCCGGAGACGCGGGCTCCCCGCGGCCTGACGGCTCAGCTGCGGGTGGACGCGGTGTTCGTCGTGCCCGCGCCGATCGTGGGCCTGTTCTGGGCTTACCTGGACGGCAGCGGTTTCACGGGCTGGATCACGGCGACGGTGATCGCCGCCGCGCTGGGCCTGTGGTGGGGCGCGTTCCGCGGTTCCGACCCGTCGTAATGCTTTGGACCGGTTGAGCGACCTCCTTCCGTAGGAGGCCGCTATGACCGACGTGACTCTGCGCGTCCACGAGGACGGGGCCGACGACGAGCGCATCGAGCAGCTCACCGCCTTCCTGCGGTCCGAGCTGCGGGAACTGGCCCCTGTCTCCAGCGTTCCCGGTGAGGCTCCCGAGGGCGCCAAGGTCCTCGACGTGGCCGAGCTCGGCACCATCCTCACCACCGTCTCGCAGTCCACGGTCCTGGCCGCGCTGATCAACGCCGTGTCCTCGTGGCTGGGCCAGCGCCGCGAGCGGTCCGTGACCGTGGCAGCCGACGGCGACGAGCTGGAACTGACCGGCGCCCCCACGGAAGCCGAGCGCGCTCGAGCCGCGGAGTGGCTGGAAAGACGCCGTCCCAAGCGCTACGCGTTGATCATCGCGAGCTACGAGTTCACCGACCCCGGCCTCTCCGCCCTGCGCGCCCCGGCCCACGACGCCGCCCGCCTCGGTGAGGTCCTGGCCGACCCGCGCATCGGCGGCTTCGACGTGCGCACCCTGATCAACACCTCCGCCCCCGAGGTGAACGAGGCCGTCGAGGACTTCTTCGCCGACCGCGAGCCGGACGACCTCCTGGTCCTGCACTTCTCCGGCCACGGCGTGAAGGACGAGGCGGGCGAGCTGCACTTCGCCACCTCCGGCACCAGGCTCAACCGCCTCGCGGGCACCGCGGTCTCCGCCGATTTCGTGGCCCGCCGCATGAACCGCTCACGCTCCCGCCGCATCGTCCTGCTGCTCGACTGCTGCTACTCCGGCGCGTTCGGCAGGGGCATGGTCGCCCGCGCCGGCGGCTCCGTGGGCCTGGAGGAACAGTTCGGCGGCAGCGGCAGGGCCGTGATCACGGCTTCGTCGTCCATGGAGTACGCGTTCGAGGGCGCCGCGGTGGCCGACTCCTCCGAGGGCGAGCCGTCGGTCTTCACCTCGGCCCTGGTGGAGGGCCTGGAGTCCGGCGACGCCGACCGCGACCAGGACGGCCACGTCGGCCTGGACGAGCTCTACGAGTACGTCTACGACAGGGTCCGCCGCGTCACCCCGCACCAGACTCCGGGCAAGTGGATGCTCGACGTGCGCGGTGACCTGCGCATCGCCCGCCGTGCCCGTCCGGTCTCGGTACCCGCCGCGCTGCCCTCCGACCTGCAGGAAGCCATCGACCACACACTGCCGGGCGTGCGGGCCGGCGCGATTCCCTCGCTGGTCCGGATGCTGTCGGTGGCACACGAGGGCCGGGTGCTTGCGGCGCGGCTGGCGTTGCGGCGGCTGGCGGAGGACGACAGCCGGATGGTGGCGACGGCGGCGGCGAAGGCCCTGGAGGAGCGGACGCGGCCTGGCAGTTCCGGCGTTCCCGCGCCGACCTCGCTGATCGCCTCGCGGGAGAGCGCCGCTCCCGATGCGGCCAAGGCTCGCGCAGGCGTCCCCTCCGATCGGGAACCCCCGCGTTCCACGGTACTCAGTGGGTCTGACACCCCGGCGAGCGCCGATCGAGCGGGCGGCGGTGGTCAGGCGGACCGGCCTGACGAACGAGACACCGGACGCGGGCGGTCTGGGCTCACCGCGTCGGGTGCCGGCTCGGCCACGCAGGGACTGAGCGCCGCACGGGTACCGGACTCCGCGACCAGGCCCGCCGCCACGCCGCCGAGCCTCAAGACCGCTGTGCCGCGCCTGACCGCCGGCCTGGCGCTGGTGCTCCTCGTAGCCGGTCTCATGGCAGTCTCCGGCGGACTGCTGGCTCACCTGAGCGACACCACTCCCAGCACCGCGCTGTTCGGCACGCTCTGGCCGTGGGCGCTGGTCGCGGCGATGTTCGTCCTGACCTGCCGCGACCACCCGTGGGTGCCCGGCGCGGCCCTCGGCCTGCTGGCGGGCACGACCGGCCTGCTCGGCGGCAGCGGCGGGAACTACCCGTGGTTCCTGCTGGGCATGGCCGCGGTGATCATCGCCGTCGCCTGCCAGACCAGCCCCGCGTGGCTGGCAGCCGCGGGAGCCGTGCTCGGCGCGGCAGGACTCCTCCTGGTCGCGGACTCGGCGGACACCCTGGAAACGATCAACGGTGACGCCGAGGACGTCGCGTTCCTCGTCCTCGCGGTAGGACTCCTGGGCCTGGCGGGATACCGCGTGTGGCGCGAACGAGCGTGGGTCAGCGCGATCGCACCGGCCCTTCTGCTGCTCGACGCGATCCTCACCCTGACAGGCGGCGTCCCGCTGTACGTCACCCACGCCGGTTTCGCCGGCCTCATCGCGGTGCCGCTGATCGCCACACTGACCAGCGGCACCGCCAGGTTCGCCGGCTACGTCACCGTCGCGGCCGGACTGCTGGTGCGCGCCAACGAGTACGTGTCCGCCAGCGAACCCTCGTTCACCAGCGTCGCCCACGTGACCCTGCCCCTGGCCGCGGCGTTGGTCGCCTACTTCTCGCGTTCGCGCTGAGCCTTGCGCCGCTTGCCCTCGTGCATCGCGACCACCCGCGCGACCGGGATGCCGTGCCCTTCGGTGACCAGGTCGTCCGGCAGCCGCTGCGGCTCGGGCATGAGCTCGCTCCACGGGTCGCCGTCGAACCGCGTCCTGACGGTGAAGTCGGCCGGGGTGACGTCGGCGAGCGAGTCCCACGGCACCGGGAACGAGATCGGCAGGCCTTCCCGCAGCCGCGGGCTGTAGGCGGCGACGACCGTGGCACCCCACGCCCGCGTCGAGTCGAGGAACACCTTCCCGTCCCGGTCGGCCCGGATGTAGGCGGTCGTGGCGAGCGACGGATCGAGCTTCTCCGCCCGTGCCGCCACCGCCCGCGTCGCCGCGGCCACGTCGTCCGGATCGTGCTTCTCCAGCGGCACGAAGATGTGCACACCCTTGGCACCGCTGGTCTTCACCGCGCCCTGAAGGCCCGCCTGAGCGAGCGCCTCGCGGATCAGGAACGCCGACCCGGCCACGACGTCGAAACCGGCACCCTCCGGCGGGTCGATGTCGAGCACCATGTGCGTCTGGTGGTCGTCCCCAAAATGATCCTTGAGGAACAACGGCACGTGGTACTCGACCGCGCGCTGGTTCGCGAACCACATCAGCGTCTGCTTGTCGTCGCACAACGCGTACTTGATCTGACGGTGCGACGTCTCCGCCCAGACGTCGACGGTCTTGACGAACGAGGGCGTGTACTTGGGGACGTTCTTCTGCATGAACGGCTCCTGGCCGCGCAGGATCCGCCACACCGACAGCGGCCGTCCCGCGAGCACGGGCACGAACCGGTCGGCGACGAAGTCCAGGTACTCCACCAGGTCGCCCTTGACCGTGCCACCGAAGAGCGGCTGGTCGAGACTGGAGAACTTCACCTGGTCACTGCTCATCGGGAACCTCGAGTTCGTCTCTGGCGGCCCACTCCAGCAGCGGTTCGATCGACCACACCGCGTCGTCGATGCCGGCGTGCAGGTCTCCCAGTTCGGCGTAGCGCTTCGGCACGGTGGCGATGGTGAACTCGCGCGGGTCGACGTCCGGGATCTCGTCCCACCGGATCGGCGTCGACACCGTGGCCTCGGCGACACCGCGCACCGAGTAGGCGCTGGCGATCGTCCGGTCACGCGTGTTCTGGTTGTAGTCGACGAAAACGAGCGAAGGATCCCGGTCCTTGCGCCACCACGTGGTCTCCACGTCGTCCGGTGCCCGGCGTTCGACCTCGTGCGCGAACGCCAAAGCCGCCTTGCGCACGTCCTGGAACCCGTAGTCGGGCTTGATCCGCACGTAGACGTGCAGGCCCTTGCTGCCCGACGTCTTCGGGAACCCGACCGCGCCGAGCTCCGCGAGCACCTCCTCGACCACCAGAGCCACCCTGCGCACCCTGTCGAACGGGCACGTCGGGCCGGGATCGAGGTCGATGCGCCACTCGTCGGGTTTCTCGGTGTCGGCGGCACGGGAGTTCCACGGGTGGAACTCCACAGTGGACATCTGCACGGCCCAGATCACGTCGGCGATGTGCGTGACGCAGAGTTCGTCCGCATGGCGGTTGTAGCGCGGAAAATGCACCCGCACGGTCCGCACCCACGGCGGCGCGCCGTGCGGAAGTCTTTTCTGGTGCACTTTCTCGCCGGTCACGCCCTCAGGGAAGCGGTGCAGCATGCACGGCCGTTCCCGCAGCGCGCGGACGATTCCGTCGCCGACGGACAGGTAGTAGTTCGCGAGATCCAGTTTCGTCTCGCCGCGCGCGGGAAAGTAGACGCGGTCGGGGTTGGAGATCCGCACGACGCGGTCCTCCACCTCTAGCTCCACAGCCGGGGACTTGCCCATGCCGCCACGCTAGCCGTTTCCAGGCGTTTCCTCAGCCCGAACGGTGTCTGCATCGACGCCGCGGTGCCCACGCCCGGTGCCGGCCTCGGCAGGACCGCAGGTCAGAGCCTCTGCTCGAGGACATTCGCTCGTTGGCCGACCGGGTCGCCCCGTTGCTGACCCGCGCCCGGGCGCGCGGGTGCTCTCACGTGTCCACCCTGATCGGTGACGCCGGCCGGAAGGCTTCCGCGAACGGGGCCGGCAACGTCGTGATGTCCTTTGTGGACGGTTCCCTGAGGGTCGGCGTCACGCCTGATGTCGCAACAGAGATCCATCTGCCTGTGATTCGCAGCCGCTGTAGTTTGCGGGTGTGGATCTTTTTTCGCTTTCTCTGGGGGAACTGCTCACCACCGTCGGTGAGCTCACGGACGACGACTTCGAACGGCCGTCCGGTTGCGCGGGCTGGCTGGTGCGGGATCTGGTGTGCCACCTCGTCATCGACGCGCAGGACGTGCTGATCACGCTGGTCACGCCCACCGCGGATCCCGTGACGCACGACTCCGTGACCTACTGGAAGGTCGCGCACGAGCCTTCTGACGATCCGCTGGCGGCGCTGACCGTCCGGCTCGCCGCCGCGTACGGCGAGCCGCGGCTGCTGAAGTTCCACGTCGACGACGTGGGCCAGGCCGCGGTGCGGGCCGCCCAGCTCGCCGATCCGACGCTCAAGGTCAGCACCCGGGGCATGGTGCTGGGCACGGCCGGCTACCTGGGCGCCTACGTCTGGGAGTGGACGCTGCACCACCTCGACCTGGTCATGCACCTGCCGGACGCGGCCGGTCCGCCTGCGGAGACGCTGGCCCGGTGTCGCGAGATGCTGGAGCAGCTCGCCGGTGGTTTCCCGGCTTCGTGGTCGGACGAGGACGTGCTGCTGGTTGGAACAGGACGGCGCGCCCCGACCGAAGCGGAGCGCGCAGAACTCGGAGACCTCGCGATCCCGTTCGTCCTGGGCTGAGAACTGCCGGGCGTCGAAACCCTGACCACGGCCTACTGGGACTCGTCCTCGAGGCGCGCCTTCTCCGCGAGCCGTGCCTCCTCGGCACGGAACTCCTTGTAGGTCTCTCGCTCGCGCACCAGCCAGTCCGGGTTCTCTTCCTTGATCGCGTTGATCTGGTCGGTGGTGAGCGCCTCGGTGATGCCGGCACGCACCAGGCCGCTGGTCGAGATGCCGAGCTTCTGCGCGATCAGCTGCTTGGGGTGCGGGCCGTTGCGGCGCAGCTCCCGCAGCCACTCCGGCGGGTTGGCCTGCAGCTCGTTGAGCTCGTCGCGCGACACGAGACCCGCACGGAACTCCTCGGGCGTGGCCTCGAGGTACACGCCCAGCTTCTTGGCGGCGGTGGCGGGCTTCATGGTCTGCTGCGACTTCATGGCACAAAGAGTAACCGCAGCGTCCGGTAGCCTCAGCACGTGACCGGATCGTTCACGCTCGCGTACGTCCCAGGTGTGACGCCGGGCAAGTGGGCACGGGTTTGGCAGGAACGCCTGCCGGAGACCTCGCTGACCCTCGTACAGGTGACCGCCGCCGAAGCCGCTGGGAAAGTGCGGTCCGGTGAGGCCGACGCCGCGCTGCTCAGACTGCCCGGCGACCGCGAGGGCCTGCACGCGATCCCGCTCTACACCGAGACCACCGTTGTCGTCTTCCCCAAGGACCACGAGTTCGCGGCCGCCGACGAACTGTCCCTTCAGGACCTGAAGGAGCACGTCCTGTGGCAGCCGCTCGACGACACGCTGGAGTGGGACGAACCGCCGGGGCAGCCGCCGGTCGAGCGTCCGGAGACCACCGCGGACGCGATCGAGATCGTGGCCGCCGGTGTCGGGCTGCTGGTCGTGCCGCAGTCGCTGGCGAGGCTGCACCACCGCAAGGACCTGAAGTACGTGCCGCTGAGCGACGCGCCGCAGTCACGGGTGGCGCTGTCGTTCCCGAACTGCGACGAGAACCCCGAGCTGGTCGAGCACATGATCGGCATCGTCCGCGGCCGCACGGTCAACAGCACCCGCGGACCGCAGCAGGAGCCGGCCAGGAAACAGCAGCAGCAGCAGCGACGGAACCCCGCACCCCGGCAGCAGAAACAGCCGGCCAGGCGCGCGAAACCCCGCCGCGGTCGTTAGTGCGGTCGTGCACGGTGATCGTCTGACTCCGTCGTACCCGAACCGCTGTTCTTCCAGCGGCAACACCGCGTAGCCGGGAAGACGCCGGGTTTGCCACGGCCCTGCCGATTCACCGCAGACGTGCGAAAGAGGGGAGGGATCGTGCTCTTCGACGTCGGTCGCCTGCTGCACGAGGAGTTCCTCCCCGTCTACCGCGCCGCCGCCGACACCGACGGGTGGGAGGACATGGCCGTGTCCGTCGCGCACCGCGCCGGCTCGCGCCTCGCTTCGGCGAAGATCTCCATCGCGCACATGGTGATGGCGCTGCGGTCGACCGACAGGTTGCTGACCGAGGCCATGCTGGACGACGGCGGTGACGCCCGTGCGCTCGCCGCTGCCGGTACCGCTTTGGCCGCCGAGCTGATGTCCGCGTTCTGCGCCGGGGACGACGGGCTGGCGGACGCGGTGCTCGCCGGAAGCGCGCCCGACGGCGCGGCCGCGTTCTACACAGTCGTCTCGGTGCGCGGCGCCTTGCCAATCCGGGTGGTAAGCGCTTTCCGTGACCGTGGGCCAGTGCTTCTGGCGACATCCGGGCACCTTCTGCTGCCCGCCGCCGAAGCGGCGGCACTGTCGTTGTGCCTGGACGTGCAGAAGGAGTTCGGCGGTGAGGTGTGGTTCTCCGTCGCGGAACGGCCTGTCGCGCGCATGGCGTTGGCGCGCAGGGAAGCCGACGAGATCGATGCGCTGGTCGCGTCACTCGGCCGTCCACCCGGGGTGTACCGGATCGACGACGTGCTGCTCGAGAGCGCCGTGATGGAGACCCCGGAGGCGCGCGACGAGCTCGGGAAGGTCCTCGCGCCGTTGCTGGCCAACCCCGTTCTCGTCGAGACGGTCCTCGCCTTGCTCGAAGCGGACGGCAACCGGGCGGTGGCTGCCAAGAAGCTGTTCATCCACCGCAGCACGATCGACTACCGGTCGTGGCAGATCGAGCAGCTCACCGGACTGTCCCCCGTCAACCCTCGCGACCTCGCCGTTCTCGGCACTGCGATCGGTATGGGCGGCGAACGTTAAGGCTGTCCCAAGCCATCTGTGCCAACTGTCGACAGTTGCCTACCGTCCTGGTGTGACACCGCAAGCACTCCAGGGAGGCGACGCGTGACCACCGTGGTGGACAGCCGACTGCTCAACGACGTGCTGCGTGACATCCTCAGCCCGTTCGACCTGCCTCCCGTGGAGGACGTGGCCACCCGCCGTCAGCTCGCCAGGGCACTGCTTTCCGGTCGCGACAACGGGTTCGAGGGCCTCGCACTGGCCTACGCGGTGGTCGCGTTCAGCGCGTCCACTGAGGACGGTGTGGCCGAAGTGCTCGCGGCCGTGCGGGACAACGCCGACGTGCTCGTGCTCGACGGCACTCGCGGCGGCTACCTCTTGCTGCCGTGCGCTCAGGACCAGCACGCCGGACTGGCCAGGGAACTGCACGACCGCGTCGGCGGCGAGGTGTGGATGGCGGTCGCGTGGGCTCCCCGGCGCGACCTCGCCTCCGCCCGTGCGACGGCGGCGGACGTGCTGCGGATCGCCAACGGCCGTGCGCCGGGCGTCTACGAGCTGCGCCACGTGTTGGCGGACTTCGCGGTGCTGCGCCAGCCGCACGTCTCCGAGCGGCTGGCCCGCATGATCGAACCAGTGGTGGCGCAGCAGCCGCTGCTGGACGCGTTGCGGGCGTTCATCTCCGAGGACGGCAACCGGGCGGCGGCGGCGCGGCGGCTGGACATCCACCGCAGCACGCTCGACCACCGCCTGCGGCTGGTTGAACGGCTCACCGGCCACCGCCCGGCCTCACCGCGCGCGCTGCTGACGCTGAGCGTCGCGCTGACCGCCCACTCGTGCCCGGAAGTGCCGCTGCCTCACTGACTCCGCGCACTGATCTGCTCGCGGAGCCGGTCCTCCTGCGCCTTCTGCTCGTCCGTCATGACGTCCTCGAACGCCTCGGCGCCGTGGACCTGCCGGATCTCGACCTCGCCGCTCTGGAACGGCGCCTTCTTGAGCCACTCCACGGCGTCCTGCAGCGAGGGCAGCTCCCAGATCCAGAACCCGGCGATCAGTTCCTTGGTCTCGGCGAACGGGCCGTCGATGACCGTCGTCGCGCCCTTGGCGTCGAACGCGACCCGCGCGCCCTTGGAGCTCGGGTAGAGGCCGTCGCCCGCGAGCATCACACCGGCCTTCACCAGCTCCTCGTTGTAGTTGCCCATCGCGGTCAGCTCCTCGGCCGTGGGCATCTGGCCGTTCTCGGACTCGGGGGACGCCTTGACGATGACCATGAACCGCATCTCGATCTCCTCGTGTCTGGTGTGTCCGTGCGTTTCTACCGACGCGTCGATTGGGGCTCCCGGCTTTCGACGAGCTTGACCGAATTGTGACCGGCGTCACGCGGCTACGCTGGCCGCATGCGCGAAGACGTCGACTGGATCCTCGAGAACTGCCAGGTCTGGGCCATCGTCGGGCTCGCGGACAACCCGTCCCGCGCGGCCCACGGCGTGGCCAGGTTCCTGCAGCAACGCGGCAAGAAGATCGTGCCGGTGCACCCGTCCGCCGAGACCGTGCACGGCGAGCAGGGCTACCCGACGCTCTCGGACATCCCGTTCCCCGTCGACGTCGTGGACGTGTTCCGCCGCTCGCAGGACGCCGGCCGGTTCGCGGACGAGGCGGTGTCGATCGGCGCGAAGGCGGTGTGGTTCCAGCTCGGAGTGGTGGATCCCGAGGCGTACGAACGGACCAAGGCCGCCGGGCTGCGGATGGTCATGGATGTCTGTCCCGCGATCGAGTGGCGCTCCGGTTGACCAAGTAGCTAGTCTGCGGCGTGAGGTTCCCGGACACCTGGGGGTACTGGGGACACCAAGCCTGGGGGGCTTTGTTTCGCATGCTCGTCGACATCAACGTGCTGCAGCCCGCGGACTCGCCGCGACTCGGTGGCTGCAGCGAGGAGTTCGTTCGTTCGCTGGCGTCCTCCGGTGCCGCGCTCGCGCCGATCGTGGTGCACCGGGGTTCCATGAGAGTCGTCGACGGAGCGCACCGCCTGCGGGCGGCCGCGCTGCGCGGGGAGAGATCCGTCGAGGTCGAGTACGTCGACGGACCGGCGGAGGACGTGTTCGTCCTGTCCGTCTCCCTCAACGTCGCGACGTTGTCCACCGCTGACCGCGAGGCCGCCGCCCGGCGCCTGCTGCGGTCGCGCCCGCAGTGGTCCGACCGGGCCATCGCGGCGTCCACCGGCCTCGCCGCCAAGTCCGTCGGGGTGCTGCGGCGCGCCGTGGGTGGCCGCGCCGCCAACCGGGTGGGGCGCGACGGCAAGGTCCGGCCGGTCAACTCGGCCGCCGGGCGGCGGCTGGCCGGAGAGATGATCGAGGCACAACCATCGGCGTCGTTGCGGGACATCGCCCGCGCGGCCGGGGTGTCGCCGGGGACCGTCCGGGACGTCCGGCGGCGGCTCAGCGCCGGGCTGGATCCCGTGCCGGAACGGATGCGGGCCGCCGAGCAGGCCGAGGTCGAGGTCCCGGCGGCACGGACCGAGGTGCGGGCACCGGGCGCGACCCTGCCGATCCTGCGGCGCGATCCGTCGTTGCGGTTCAACGAACACGGGCGGCTGGTGCTGCGGTGGCTGGAGGCGCACGCGGTGTCCTCCGGGGAGTGGGCCGCGGTCGTGGACGGGGTTCCGTCGCACTGCCGCGAGCTCGTCGCGGACATGGCGCGCGGCTGCGCCGAGGTGTGGGCCCAGATGGCAGAAGCCCTGGAACAGGAAAGCCGGCGCACCGCCTGAGCCGCTAGTCGCCGAAGAGGATCTCGCTGATCTCGCCGGCCACCTCGCGGCCCGCCGCGGGACGCAAGCGGGACAACAGCTTGCTGAACGCCGTCAGGTCGACGTGCACGGTCGCCGACTGCACCTGGCGGATGTCGTCCAGCAGCCCGACGACGAGCTCGCACGCGTGGTCCACGTCGCCCGCCGCGGCGTGGGCCAGCGCGCGGCGCAGGCCGAAACGGGTGCGGGCGCGCAACGCGGTCGGCGAGATCAGCGGGACCTGCTTGTCCAGGATGGCGGCAGCCTCGGCGTGGCGGCCGAGATCGTGGAACGACCACGCCCGGACGATCGCCACCTGGTCGACGAGACTCCTTGAGCCGTAAGGGGATTCGCCGGCCGCACGCTGGAGCTCGTCCGCGCGGTCCAGCGCGTCCTCACAGAGGGAGGAAGCGCCCGCGAGAGCGAAGCCCAGGGCTTCGCGTTGCGCGGCAGCGGCTTGCACGGCGGTGGAGCGGGACCTGCCCGCGCGGCGGGCGTAGTCGACGGTCGCGCGCGCGTCTCCCCGGTACAGCGCGAACTCGGAGGCGCGGACCAGCGCCCAGGACTCCAGCTCCCGGTCACCGCCCTTCGCGGCGTACAGCACCGCGCGCCTGGTCAGTTCGGCGGCGGAGGCGTCGTTGCTGCGTTCCTGCTCCATCCAGCCCGCGTACTCGGCGTACCGGGCGGCCAGCAGCCACAGCGCGCGGCCCAGGCCGGGGTCGTCGGCGGAACGGGCCAGGGAGTCCAGGGCGTCCACCTGGGGGCGCAGGCTCGCGAGCACCACCCGGGGGCTCAGCCGGTGGCCCAGCGCGCGATGGTTGTCGAACATCGCGTCGTAGGTGAGCAGAGTGGCGTGGTCGCTCGGGATCGGCCGGGCCGGGGCGTCGGCCAGCTCGATCAGGCGGCCGTCCGCCCGCAGCGCGTCGTCGAAGATCCGCGCCATCTCCTGGCTGGGCTGGACCTGACCGTTCTCGATCTTGCTGAGGTGACCTTTGCTGTACGGCACGAGGCCGGTCATCCTGCTGAGCGAGAGTCCGCGCTCGTTGCGCAGGCGGCGAACCTCCTGTGCGAACGTGGGCGACAACGGTTTCACCCCCTCCCGGACAGTGTGCCGGGTTCAAACACGGGGATACCGAATGTCCACGATTTGGCCGTTGATTGACGATCAACTGGGGCTAACTGAAGCGGTTGTCGATGGTTCCATGTGAGTCATGGTGATGATGCGCTCCGACGAGGCGGCCGGCGTGGTGATGGTCTGGCAGCGCCTGGCGACCAACGTGGTCCACAAGTCCCGGATCCCGTGGTTCGAGGTGCACACCGACGACGTCGTGGCGCCGGATGGCGGACACTGCACCTACTCCCACGTCGTGGCGCCGGGTTCGGTCACCGTCCTCGCACTCCAGGACGACGATCACGTCGTGCTGACCAGACAATGGATCTACACGCACGGCGGCACCGAATGGCGGCTGCCCGGCGGCGCCGTCGACGACACGGACCCCGATCCGCTGGCCGCCGCACGACGCGAGCTCGCCGAGGAGACGGGGCTGAGCGCCGAGAAGTGGGAACAGCTGGGCGAGATCCACGGTGCCGACGCCCTGAGCAACCACGTCGACCACATCTTCCTCGCCACCGGCCTCACTCAGGGCGAACCCGATCTCGGTCCCGGTGAGGCCGACCTGCGCGTGCGGACCCTGCCGTTCCACCACGCGCTCGACCTCGTCCAGCGCGGCATGCTGCCGCACGCCGGCAGTTCGCACGCATTGCTCGTGATGGCGTTGCGCCGCACGGTCCAGAAATAACAACACCGGGGTTTCCTGATTTCGGAGGAAACAGGAAACCCGTTCTCATCCGACTGGCGGAAAGCCACTCTTGGTGCATCGGCGAGAACCTCAGCCGAAAGCCAGTCAGAATGAGAAGGTGAATTTCTCGATGAGAATGATCTGCTCACTCGCCGCCGTCGTGAAGGTTGCCGCGATCTGCCTGTTCGTGGGATTCGTCGTCGGCAGTTTCCTCACGGTCTCGGTGATCTGACCCGGCTTCGGACTGCGGTTCTCCCTGATTGACAAAGGGAGGTGTCAGCCGTGGAACCGCATTTCATGATCTGAACGTGCCCAGCTAGACGCGTGGTGTCCACTGAACGCCGTAGCCGCGGCCCTGACGGGGGTGCGGGAACGACACGTCGATCTCGCCGATCTCGTCGATGGGCAGCTTCTTCGGCCAAGGAGTCAGGTCGTCGGTGTCGCGCGCCAGGGCCTCCTCGACGCGCCACACCGAGTCCGGCAGGTCGTCCCGGTCGAACCGAACGCGCAACCGGAACGACTCGCACATCCGCTCCGGCCAGAACACGTAGGTCGGACGCATCGACTGTCCTCGCGGCACTTTGACCTCGAGCGCGAACTGGTGTGTTTGTCCTGCGTTGAGGGGTCGGGGCAAGCGCAGCTTCATCAGGAAGCGCCGCGGGGACGGCCGTTCGTGACCGATGAGCTCCACCCCGTGCAACACCTCCACGTCCACGTCGCCAGGAGCGCCGTCGGGCGTGGGGGAGGGGATCGTGATGGACCACGCGATCTCGTTGACACCATCGGTGTCGGCCACGACGGTCCGGCGTTCCGTGCACGCGGGCGTCGGACCGTCCAGTTTGAGCAGCGCGTCGAACTCCTTGACGTGCCAGAGTTCCGACGGCGTCACGTGCGCCGTCGACGGTGCCGGCTGCAGTGCCACCTCCACCAGGCGCTGCAGCCCGGCTTCCATCCTCCTGCGCACCGTGCGCGCGCCGCGGTCCTGTTGCTTCGCGAGCCACTCGATGCGTTCGTTGAGGAACCGGAACTGCGCTTCCTCGTGCAGTCCGAGCGGCGCCAGAACGGCGTTGCGGACCTCCGCCGGGAAAGCGCGGACCGCGTTCGTGACCCAGTCGCGCAGTTTCGTTCGCACGGCTTCCGCGCCGTCGGTCTCCACGATGCCGCACACCTGGCGCAGCGCGGGCCCGACGTGCAAGTCGATTCCCGGAGTATGCACCCCGCGCCCCCGGCACAACGTGCGCAGTTCTTCCATCAGCTGCTCAGGTGAGACAGACATCCGTCCTCCGCGCGGAAATGCTTTGCCGGGCATGTCGGGCATACCTGCTCCGACGTTACTCCGGATGCACCATCCGGGTGAACGTGAATATCGGCGGTCAAAGGGATTGTTCTACACCCTCGTCAAGATGATCACCGCCGTTCGACTGATGTTCTGACCTGGCCCTTCACGGTAACGTGCTGGTCACGGGCGGTGACTCCCTCCGGTCACCGCCGACCCTGCCGATGTGGAGGTTCGATTCGTGCTGCGCACAATTTTATCGGCCATATCCGCGTTCGCGCTGATCAGCGGCGTCCCCGCCGTCGCTGCCCCGGCGGAGAGCGCTTACCTGCTTCAGTTCCGCACGACCCTGAACGACGCCCAGCGCCACCAGCTCAAGGGCCTCGGCGTGCGGCTCGGCGCGTTCGTGCAGGACGGCACCTACGTCGCCCGCATGACGAGCACATCGCGCGTCTCGCGGCTGAGCTACGTCCGCGAGGTGCGCCCGTTCCAGGCCCAGCCGCAGATCATCGCGCTGGGCGGCGCCGCGGACTACCTGATCACGCTGGCCGAGCAGGACACGCGCGACCAGCAGACCGTCGCGGCCAAGGTGAAGTCCCTGGGCGGCAAGGTGAACGTGATCTCGGCGAGCCGTGAGCACATCATGGCGACGCTGGACGCCGGTCAGGCGGCGCAGGTCGCGAAGCTGCCTGCCGTGATCGCCATCGACCCGGTGTCCGCTCCGGAGACCGACATGGCGATCTCGCGGGAGTCGTCCGGTGCCAACCACATCGAGGCCGCGGGCGGCTACCGCGGCCGGGGTGTGCGGGGCGAGGTGATGGACGGCGGCCTGCGCACCACGCACCAGGAGTTCCGCGCCCGGCCGCCGTTGATGCACACCGGCAACTCGACGAGCACCTCGCACGGCACCTCGACGTACGGGCAGATCTTCGCGTCCGGCGTCTCGTCCGCGCACCGCGGCCTGCTGCCCGAGGCGCAGGGCATCTTCGCGGTCTACAACTCGGGCGACCGGTACGCGCACACCAAGCAGCTCGTCGACCCGGCCGGCCAGTACAGGGCCGTGTTCCAGAGCAACAGCTGGGGCAGCTCGCTCACCACGTCGTACAACTCGATCTCCCAGGAGATGGACCGGATCGTCTTCGACCACGACATCCTGATCTGCCAGTCGCAGAGCAACGCGGGCACCCGCAGCTCGCGCCCGCAGGCGTGGGCGAAGAACGTGCTGTCGGTCGGTGGCCACTACCACTACAACACCATCGGACGCGGGGACGACAAGTGGAACGGCGGCGCGTCGATCGGCCCCGCTGCCGACGGCCGCATCAAGCCGGAGCTCTCGAACTACTACGACCGCATCGACACCACGACGTCCACCAACGACGCCGCCTACACCACGTCGTTCGGCGGCACCTCCGGCGCCACGCCGATCACCTGCGGCAACGCCGGTCTGATGTTCCAGATGTGGGCGGACGGCGTGTTCGACGGCGGTCCCGGCAAGGGACGTGACGTGTTCGCGTCCCGCCCGCACGCGGCGACCGCGAAGGCGTTGCTGATCAACACCGCCAACCAGCACACGTTCGTCGGCACCGCGCATGACCAGACGCGCACGCACCAGGGGTGGGGCACCGCGTCCGTCCGCAACCTGTACGACCGTGCGCGTGCGGGTGGCTGGAAGCTGCCGGTGCTCGTGAACGAGACCGACCTCCTCACGACCGGTCAGTCGCGCAAGTACACCTTCACGTCCAACGGCCAGACGCCGCTTCGCGCGACGCTGGCGTACACGGACCCGGCCGGTTCGCCGACCGCGGCCAAGGCGACCGTCAACGACCTGACGTTGAAGGTCACCTCCCCCAGCGGCACCGTCTACTGGGGCAACAACGGTCTGCTGGCCGGCAACTTCTCCACGTCGGGTGGCGCCGCGAACACCGTCGACACCGTGGAGAACGTGCTCCTCTCGACGACCGCCGCGGGCACCTGGACGATCGAGGTGATCGCGACTGCCGTCAACGTGGACGGTCACGTCGAGACGGCCGCGACCGACGCCGACTACGCGCTGGTCGTGTCGTAGGGGTCACTCGAACCGGGACGGGTCACCCGCGCCGTAGCGGATGATCTCGGCCTCGCCGCTGGAGAAGTCCACCACCGTGGTGGGCGTGGTGCCGCACTCCCCGGAGTCGAGCACCGCGTCCACCTGGTGGTCCAGCCGTTCCTTGATCTCCCAGCCCTGCACGAGCGGCTCCGCCTCGTCCGGCAGCAGCAGCGTGGACGTGAGCAGCGGCTCGCCCATCGCCTCGAGCAGCGCCTGCGTCACCACGTGGTCCGGGATGCGCGCGCCCACCGTCTTCTTCTTCGCGTGCATCATGCGGCGCGGCACCTCCTTCGTCGCAGGCAGGATGAACGTGTAGTTGCCCGGCGTGGAGGCCTTGATCGCGCGGAAGACCGCGTTGTCCACCACCACGAACTGGCCGAGCTGGGCGAAGTTCTCGCACATCAGCGTGAAGTGGTGCTTGTCGTCCAGCTTGCGGATCTCGCGGATCCGGTCGATGCCGTCCTTGTTGCCCAGACGGCAGCCGAGCGCGTAGCAGGAGTCCGTGGGGTACGCGATCAGGCCGTCCTCCTGCAAGATCCGCACAGCCTGGTCGATGGCGCGCTTCTGCGGGTTCACCGGATGAACGTCGAGGTACTTGGCCATGCGGGGCAGGATAGGCCGATCAAGGTTTGAGCAGCACTTTGACCATGCCGTCGGCTTTCTTCTGGAACGTCTCGTACGCCTTGGGCGCGTCCTCGAGCGGCAGGCGGTGCGTGGCGAAGCCGTCCACACCCAGCGGATCGGAGTCCGTGAGCAGCGGCAGGATGTCCGGGACCCAGCGCCACACGTTGGCCTGACCCATCCGCAGCTGCAGCTGCTTGTCGAACATGGTCAGCATCGGCAGCGGGTCGGCCATGCCGCCGTACACACCGACGATCGAGATCGTGCCGCCGCGCCGGACCATGTCGATCGCGCTGTAGAGGGCCCTGAGACGGTCCACGCCCGCTTCCTTCATGAACTTCTGGGCCATCGCGTCCGGCAGCAGCCCGGTGAGCTGCTGGGCGATCTTGGCCGCCGGCGCGCCGTGGGCCTCCATGCCGACCGCGTCGATCACCGCGTCCGGGCCTCGGCCGGTGGTGATGTCCCTGACGACCTCGGTGAGGCGCTTGCCGGCGCCGCGCAGGTCGATCGTCTCCGTGCCGCGTGCCTTGGCGCGGGCGAGGCGTTCCGGGACGAGGTCGATGCCGATGACCCTGGCTCCCCGGTGCCGGGCGATGCGGCAGGCCATGTCGCCGATGGGCCCGAGACCCAGCACGGCGACGATGCTTCCTTCCCGGACGTTCGCGTACTCGACGGCCTGCCACGCGGTCGGCAGCACGTCGGACAGGTAGACGAACCTGTCGTCCGGCGGCCCGTCCGGAACCTTGATCGGCAGCGTGTTGCCGAACGGCACCCTCAGGTACTCGGCCTGCCCGCCGGGAACCTGGCCGTAGAGCTTCGTGTACCCGAAGAGCGCGGCGCCCGACCCGTGCTCGCGCACCTGCGTGGTCTCGCACTGGCTCTGCAGCCCCTGGTTGCACATCACGCAGTTGTTGCACGAGACGTTGAACGGGATCACCACCCGGTCGCCGGGTTTGAGCTGCGTGACCGCCGCGCCGACCTCCTCGACGACGCCCATCGGCTCGTGCCCGAGGATGTCGCCCTCGGTGAGGAACGGCCCCAGCACCTCGTACAGGTGCAGGTCCGACCCGCAGATACCGCTGGACGTGACCTTCACGATGACGTCCTCGGGCTCCTTGAGCGCGGGGTCGGGCACGCTGTCGACCCGGACGTCGCGTTTGCCGTGCCAAGTGACTGCCTTCATGCCCAGTGGCGTTCCCCGTCGCCGCACGTTGATAACCTGGGGGGACTTTCTTTCCCCGGTTTTGGAGACCCTCAGCGATGCTCGACCGTGCCGTCGTCGACGCCCTGTTCCCCTCGGACCTGCCCGAGCCGTCCTTCTGGGAGGAGCAGTACCCGCCGCGACAGCTTCCGGAGGGCGCGAAGGTCACGCGCCTGGGCCCGTCGCCGACCGGCTTCCTGCACATCGGCGGCCTGTACGTCGGCATGATCGACCGCGACGTCGCGTCCCAGTCCGGCGGCGCCTACATCGTGCGCGTCGAGGACACCGACCAGGCGCGTGAGGTCCCCGGCGCCGTCGACCAGTTCAACCGCGCGTTCGCCTACTTCGGCATCGAGCCCGACGAGGCGGACTCCGTGGGTTCGTACGGCCCGTACCACCAGTCGCAGCGCGAGCAGATCTACCTGACCTACGTGCGCGAGCTGCTGCGTCAGGACAAGGCGTACCTCTGCTTCGCCACGAAGGAGGAGCTGGCGGACATCACCGCGCGCCAGCAGGCCACCAAGCTCCCCACCGGCTACTACGGCCGCTGGGCGATCTGGCGTGACAAGACGGCCGAGGAAGTCCAGGAGGCCCTCGACGCCGGCCGCCCGTACGTCGTCCGGTTCCGCTCGCCGGGCAAGGCGGGGGAGCGCACGTCGTTCACCGACGCGATCCGCGGCCAGCTGGAGCACGAGGCCAACCGCAACGACGTCGTGATCCTGAAGGCGTCCGACCAGTCGCCGCGCCTGCCCACGTACCACTTCGCGCACGCCGTCGACGACCACCTGATGCGCGTGAACCTGGTGATCCGCGGCGAGGAGTGGATCTCCTCCGTCCCCACCCACCTGCAGCTCTTCGACGCCCTGGGCTTCGAGCGCGTCGAGTACGCCCACATCGCGCCGCTGATGAAGCAGCAGGGCGGCTCCCGCCGCAAGCTCTCCAAGCGCAAGGACCCCGAGGCGTCCGTCGAGTACTTCATCGAGGCGGGCTACCCGGCCGAGGCCGTGAAGTTCTACATGCGCGGCCTGGTGAACGCCCGCCTGGCGGACCTGCCGCTGTCCGAGGCACTGGAGGCGCCGATCTCGCTGTCCGAGTGCGGTGTCGCCGGTCCGCTGGTCGACCTGGTGAAGCTCGAGGACATCGCCGCCGACCACGTGGCCACCCTGTCCGGTCCCGAGATCATCGAACGCATCTCGGCGTGGGCGTCGACCTACGACCCGGCGCTCGTGTCCGTGCTGTCCGACGAGCGCGACTCCGCCCTCGCCGCCCTGCAGGTCGAGCGCGGCCCGGAGGTGGCGAACCCGCGCAAGGACCTCCGCAAGTGGTCGGACTTCCGCGCGGCCTACGGGTTCTTCTTCCCGTCGCTGTTCGAGCTGGTGACCGACCGCACCGACGAGCGGCTGGGCGGCCTGTCGCCCGAGCTGATCTCCGCGTTCGCCGCCGACTTCGCCGACGGCTACGCGGACCTCGAAGACGGCCAGGAGTGGTTCGGCCAGATCCGCGAGCTCGCGGGCAAGCACGGCTTCGCGCCGAACCCCAAGGAGTTCAAGAAGAACCCGGACGCCTACCCCGGCTCGATCAAGGAGGCGGCGCAGCTGATCCGCGTCGCCCTCACCGGCTCGAACCGCAGCCCGGACCTGCACGCCATCGCGCGCACGCTGGGCAAGGACGAGGTGCTGCGCCGGGTGCGCGCCCTGGCCGGCTAGTCCCCTCGAATCGGCCCCTGGTTCCTTTGAGGAGCCAGGGGCCGTTCGTATGTTCCGGCGACGATCCGCCGTTGCAGCGCACATACTCCCGCCGTGATGGAAGAGAGCTGGCTGGCCGACAGGGTGCTGCAAAGCGGTTGGGCTTGACTTTGAGTGCGACGTGCTGCCCTAGCGGCCCACGCGCCCACCCACACGAGGCGAGGCGACGCACGGCCCGGAACCCTCCGCTGGAGCTAAAACCCAGCTAAAACAACCAGCCCCGCGCGGTGTCAACCGTCAGCCGCGACCGCGACCCGATCCACGCGACCACCCGGCCAGCCGCCACCTGAGCCACCCATCCGGACCACCGCCCCCCACACTCGTACGACGACCGGACCAGGCGCGTGCGATGCCCGGACGAGGCCCCGTTCAGGGGCCGAGACCGCTTTGGGAACTTCCTTCCGAGAGTTCCGGAAAAAACTCATGAGAGCGTTCCCATTGACGTGGACGTAACACGCCGTTGAGGATCTGCGGCATGCATTGGAGAAGCACTCTCGCCGCAGTGCTGGGGCTGACGCTCGCCGCCAGCGCGACAGCGGCTGTTGCCGCGCCGGAAGCGCACGGGCCGAAACAACCGGTCATCGGGCAGCCCAGGACCGAGCACGGGTGTGCCCGCATCGAGAAGTCACTGCCGACCCTCAAGGACTGGCCCAAGATCGAGAGCCAGCTCAAGGGCGACCGCAGGGACGAGGCCAGGATCAAGGCGATCCTGAAGGACATGACGCTGGCCGAGAAGGTCGGCCAGATGACGCAGCCCGAGATCGCCGCGATCACGCCGCAGGACGTCACGACCTACGGGTTCGGCTCCGTCCTCAACGGTGGTGGCAGCTGGCCCGGCGGCAACAAGAAGGCCACGCCGCAGGACTGGCTGAAGCTCGCCGACGCCTACTGGGAGGCGTCGAAGCAGACGCGCACCAAGATTCCCGTCATCTGGGGCATCGACGCGGTGCACGGCAACAACAACGTCTACGGCGCAACGGTCTTCCCGCACAACATCGGGCTCGGTGCCGCGCACGACCCGTGCCTCGTCCGCGACATCAGTGAGGCCACGGCCGAGCAGATTCGGGCCACCGGGCAGGACTGGGCGTTCGCGCCCACGCTCGCCGTGGTGCGCGACGACCGGTGGGGGCGGACGTACGAAGGGTTCTCGGAGGACCCGCGGATCACGCGCGCCTACGGGTTCGAGGCCGTCAAGGGCTTGCAGGACAACGCGAGGAAGCGCATCGGCGAGGACGGTGTGATCGCCACCGCCAAGCACTTCATCGGTGACGGTGGCACGACCGGTGGCAAGGACCAGGGGGTCAACCCCTCCACCGAGCAGGAAATGATCAACATCCACGGGCAGGGTTACTACGGGGCGCTGGCCGCTGGTGCGCAGACGGTGATGATCTCGTTCAACAGCTGGACGAACGACGTCATCAACGAGGGCAAGGTGCACGGCAGCAAGTACGTGCAGACCGGCATCCTCAAGGAGAAGATGGGCTTCGACGGCCTGCTCGTCTCCGACTGGAACGGCATCGGGCAGGTCACCGGCTGCACCAACGCCAGCTGCCCGCAGGCGATCAACGCCGGCATGGACATCATCATGGTGCCCAACGACTGGAAGGCGTTCATCACCAACACGATCGCCCAGGTCGAGTCCGGCGAGATCCCGATGGCCCGCATCGACGACGCGGTGACCCGCATCCTGCGCGTCAAGCTGCGCGCCGGCACGTTCGACGCGCCGAAGCCCTCGCAGCGGGAGCACGCGGGTGAGCAGGAAGCGCTGCTGCACAAGGAGCTCGCGCGCAAGGCCGTGCGGGAGTCCGCGGTGCTGCTGAAGAACAACGAGCGCGTGCTGCCGCTCTCCAAGCGCAGCAAGGTTCTCGTGGTCGGCAAGAGCGCGGACAACATCGGGAACCAGTCGGGTGGCTGGACGCTCAGCTGGCAGGGCACCGGCAACACCAACGCCGACTTCCCCAACGGCACCAGCATCCTCAAGGGCATCCAGGACACCCTGGGCGCCGCCAACGTCACGTTCGCCGAGACCGCGGACAACGTCGACCCGAAGAGCTTCGACGCCGTCATCGCCGTCATCGGTGAGACGCCGTACGCGGAGGGCGTGGGCGACATCGGCAAGCGGACGCTCGAGACCGCGCGCCTGTACCCGCAGGACCTCGCCGTGCTGGACAAGGTGTCCGGCAAGGGCACGCCGGTCGTCACCGTCTACGTCGGCGGCCGCCCGATGTACATGAACAAGGAGATCAACCGCTCCGACGCGTTCGTCGCCGCGTGGCTGCCCGGCACCGAGGGCCAGGGCATCGCGGACCTGCTGATCCGGGGACGCCACAACGGGTTCACCGGCAAGCTGTCCTACTCGTGGCCGCGCAGCGCCTGCCAGACGCCGCTCAACGACCCGAGCCAGGACCCGCTGTTCAAGCGCGGCTACGGCCTGCGTGACTGGCAGACCGGCAACGTCGGCAAGCTCGACGAGTCGAGCCCCGGCGGCACCTGCTCCGGCGGTGGAGGTGGCACGGCGACCGAGGACCTGGAGATCTTCAACCGCACGGACATCGCGCCGTACAAGAGCTACATCGGCTCGCCGGAGAACTGGGGCGGCACCGAGATCGGACCTGACGGCCAGGCCTCGCACGCCGAGATCAACGTCGTGCAGTCCGACGTCAACGTCCAGCAGGACGCGCTCAAAGCGACGTGGACCGGCAACGGCCCCGGCCAGGTGTACCTGCAGAGCCCGGCGGGCACCGACCTGCGGGGCTACGGCAACGCAAACGCGGCCATCGTGTTCGACGTGATCGTGCACCAGGCCCCGGCCAACCGCACGGTCATCAGCGCGCACTGCGTGTACCCGTGCCTGGGTGAGTTCGACGCGACGAACGCGTTCCGCGGCCTCCCGATCGGGCAGAAGTCGACCGTGAAGCTCTCGGTCAACTGCTTCGCCGACAAGGGACTGGACCTGGAGAACGTCAACACGCCGTTCCTGGTCTACACCGACGGCGCGTTCCAGGCGTCGTTCGCGAACGTGCGGTGGGTGCCCAAGGCGGGCGCTGATCCGGACGTTCTTCCCTGCACGTAGCCCGAAAGTGCCCTACCGGCGGAACTGCCGGTAGGGCACGTCCGGGTAGTGCTCCTCCCACTGCTGAAGGGTCATCGGCCGGGGCTCGCGTGCGCACAACCGCGCGATCACCCGGTCGAGACCGACGTCCCACAGGCGGATCGTCGTGTCGTTGCCCCCGGACGCGATGTAGGTGCCGTCCGGGCTGAACACCGAGCCGCGCACGAAGCCGTTCGCGTCGGCGATCCGCACGATCGGTTCCCGCGTGTGCCGCTCGCTCATCCGCCACGGCCACACCGTGCCGTCCCAGCCGCTGCTCGCGTCCACCTGGCCGTCCGCGCGGCGAGACCCGCAAAACCGACGACCCGCCGCCGGACCCGAAGACGTGGTCAGGACCGTCGCGGGCGCGCCTCTCTCGGGGTGGGGCGCCGCCCGCGCTAGCCGGCGACGTCGAGGTCGACGGGCTCGCCCCTGATCGCGGTCACCGCACCGCCGGTCTGGGCGGCGAGCCAGACCTCGAACGCCTCGGGCTCCTTCGTCAGGACGGTGAAGGTGACGTCGTGGCCGTACTCGGTGTCCGCGACGTGGTGGCCGGCGGCGCGCAACGCGTTCTCCAGCTTGCCCGCCTGGTCGTGGTCCACGGCGAGCAGGACGCTCTCGTGGTGCTCACGGGTGAGCGTGCCCAGCGCGTCGATCGCCTCCGACACGGCCCGCCCGTAGGCACGGACCAGGCCTCCCGCGCCGAGCTTGATGCCGCCGTAGTAGCGGGTGACGACGACCGCGGTGTCGACGAGGTCCCGGCGCGTCAGCACCTCCAGCATCGGCACGCCGGCCGTGCCCGCGGGTTCGCCGTCGTCGGAGGAGCGTTGCGTGTCGCGCGTCCGGAACGCCGTGCAGTTGTGCGTGGCCTGCCAGTGCTCCTTGCGGATCCGCGCGAAGAACTCCGCCGCCTCCTGCTCGGAGGCGACGCGGGCGACGTGGCACAGGAACCGCGACCGCTGGATCTCGATCTCGTGCGTGCCGTCCCGCCTGATCACCTTCACAGCTCGATTGTCCGCCGCCTCTCGGCTTCGCCGAACAGGGCGTCCAGCTCGGCCGGCGGCACTTCCTCCAGCTGCTCGAACGTGCACTGCCCCGGCTCCTTGTCGGGCCGGAACCGCACCAGCCGCGCGGTGTGCCGGAACCGGCCGCCCTGCACGTGCTCGTACCGCACCTCCGCCACCCGCGACGGATCGAGCAGCACGACCTGGAGCTGCTTGCCGGGGTTCCACCGGCTGTTCATGCCGGGCCCCTCGTAGGTCGCCCACGCGGCCCACGGGTGTTCGGCGGGGTCGCGCAACGGTTCGAGCTCCTCGACCAGCTCCCGGCGCCTGGCCGCGGTGAAGCTGCTCGCCACGCCCACGTTGCGCAGCTCACCGTCCTGGTAGAGCCCGAGCACCAGCGATCCGACCGTCTCGCCGTCCTTGTGCAACCGGTAGCCCGCGACCACGCAGTCGGCAGTGCGCTCGTGCTTCACCTTCCACATCACGCGCTTGTCCGGCTCGTAGACGCCGTCCACCGCCTTGACCATCACGCCGTCGAAGCCCGCCCCCTCGAACCGGGTGAACCAGTCCTGCGCCACGCCGGGGTCCGTCGTGGACGGAGTCAGGTAGATGCCGGGGACCTCGGTGACGATCTGCTCCAGCATCTCGCGGCGCTCA
Organism: Lentzea atacamensis; assembly: GCF_003269295.1. GTDB lineage: Bacteria > Actinomycetota > Actinomycetes > Mycobacteriales > Pseudonocardiaceae > Lentzea > Lentzea atacamensis. Next base: position 697,192 of record NZ_QLTT01000004.1, read on the forward strand.
CCGAGCGACAGGCCGGTGACGTCGGAGTCGCCGCACGCCAGCAGGTCGAACGCCACGAAGCTCGCCGGGGTCTCGAGGGCCAGCTTGCGGACGCGCGACGCGGCCGGGTGCAGCCGGAGCTGGAGGGTGTCGAAGCTCAGCCCGTCCGGCGTGACCAGCACGATCTCGCCGTCCACCACGCACCGCGGCGGCAGCGCCTCCTTCAGCAGCTCGACGACCTCGGGGAAGTAGCGGGTGAGCGGCTTGTCGTTGCGCGAGCCCAGTTCCACCTCGTCGCCGTCGCGGAACACGATGCAGCGGAAGCCGTCCCACTTCGGCTCGTACGCGAGGCCGTCCCCGCGCGGCAGCTCGGGCACGGACTTCGCGAGCATCGGCTTCACCGGCGGCATCACGGGCAGGTCCACGCCCGTGACCATAAGCTCAGCGCAGAGCCACCGCGAGCTTTCGAGCTCCCGCACGTCGGCGTCCAGCCCGTCACCGTCCGGGACGGCCAGCGCGACCGGGTGCCGCATCGTCACCGCGCCGGACCTCCGCGTCTCCAGCCCGGCCCGCAGGCGCTCGGCGAGCGGCAGCTCCTCCGGCGCCGCAGCCCTGCCGAACGGGTGCCCGATCGCCCACCCCGCGACCAGGCCCGTGACGCTGCGCAGGCGCGGGTCGTGCGGGCGGCGGCCAGCAGGTAGAGCATGATCGCGGAGCAGCTCAGGGTGACGACGCCCTGCGTTTCCTTCAGGTACTCCACGTCAGAGCCACCCCAGGCGGTCCGCGAGCGAGGAGGCCATGCGCCGCGCCGGGCCTTCCGAGGCGCGCGGCGCGACCTTGTCCAGCACCGACGCCCACTCGAGGATGATCGTCGCGACCGTCTCGGCCTCACGTTCGTGCGCGGTGTCGTACGAGGTGCGCCGCAAAGCCCGGCGCCCGGCGTCCGGTTCGAGGTCGGGGTAGAGGCCCGCGAGCCGGTCGTCGTCCTGCTCGTCGCTGGTGTGACCGGCCAGGAGATGCCCGAGCTCGTGCAGGCAACTGCGGTGAGGAGGAGTTCGGACATGGCGCTCGCAGAGCGACAGGCCTCCTTTCACCGGACGGTGATCGATGTCTTCTACAAGACCATGGACCAGCTCGCGCGGGCGGACTCGCCGGACGAGGTGTTCGAGCTGCGCGAACAGCTGCGCGCCGCGCTGCCGTGGTGGCGCGGGCTGCTGCGGGTGCACGAGCCGAACGAGCGGCACCGGTGCAGGTCGTGCCACACCTGGTACGGGCGGCACCGCCCGTGGCCCTGCCCGGTGTGGCGGGACGCGGTGTCCGCGCTGCACCAGCTCAACGACATGTACGGGTTCCTGGCCAGTTCGGGCTCCGGCGGTCCTGTGCAGGGAGAGCGGGTGGTCGTGAGTGGTTCCGGCCGCTCCGACGACCAGAACCAGTCACGACCCGGCTAACCCACCTTGAAGCTCTGCGCCGCCGACCCGTCGCACGCAGCCTGGACCAGCTGCACGCCGTCGGTGCTGCCGGGCGGCGCGGAAAGGCACTTGCCCGAGTGCCGCGCGGTCAGCGTCGAGTAGCCGTCCGCGCCGGTCGTGACGCGCCACTGCTGGTTGGTGCCGCCGCCGTAGGTCCACAGGTGGATGCCCGCACCGTCCGAAGTGGACACGTTGCTCACGTCGAGGACCTTCGTGGCGTCGTTGCGGTATTCGATGCGGGAGTAGCCGTCGCTGGTGGTCACCGCGCGGAAGTTCTGCGCGGTGGTCGAGTTGCACGTGTACTGCTGGACGACCGTGCCGTTCGCGAGGCCCGCGGCACGGGCGTCGACGCACTTGGCGTTGCCCTTGTTGACGAGCGTCCTCCACTCGGGCTGCGGCTGCGGGCTGCCGCCACCGCCCAGCCAGAGGAGGCTGTCGATGAGGAAGTTGTTCTGGGTGGCGCTCGCGAACGTGGACGACTTCGGGATGTTGTTCTGGTAGTCCATCGCGTTGTGGCCGAAGTTGGCGTAGATCATCTTGAAGTTCTTGTTCGTCCACATGATCGGGTAGTACCCGCTGCGCCACTGCTGGTTCGGGTCGGTGCCGAGCGGGAAGCTCGACGGGTCGACGCTCGCCAGCACCTGGATGTCCGGGTTCTGGCGCAGGTCACGCGACCAGCTGTACCACTCGCTGACCGACGAGGTGAACCTCTCCGGCAGGCGCAGGGTCGACGGGTGGGTGCGGGTCTCGACCTTCAGCACCGCGGTCGTCGGCTCCCAGGTGTTGTTGACGAAGTTCCCCTTGCCCAGAAACGTGTTGTGGTACCAGTTCCACTCGGCCGCGTTCTGCGTGAACGCCGAGACGTGGAAGCCGAACCACGCGCCGCCCGCCTCCACGTACCGCTGGAACCCGGCGCGCTGCGTGCCGCTCGGCAGGTTGTCGAGGAAGACCACCACCTGGGCCTGCGCCGGCGTGAGGGTGTTCAGCCGGTTCCAGTCGTTCGTGGCCTCGTAGGTGAACCCGTTCTCCTGCCCGGCACGGGTGAGCCACGGGTTCGCTTCCTTGACGAAGGCGATGTGGGCCGGGTCGTGGGTGCCCGAGTAGAAGCCGAGCACCTTGAACGGCGCGGCGTGTGCCGTGCTCGTCGTGGTGACCGGGACGAGGGTTGCGGCGAGCATCGCCAGCAATGCCAACAGTTTTCGAGCCATGCGGGCACACACCTTCACATCACGGGGGTTGCGCGCCCGAAGATCATCGTAGGGATGGTCTAGACTTCGTGGGTACCGGGACGTTCACAGAATTCTTTTGCGCCACAACAGGAACCCGCCCAGCACGGCCAGGCCGCCGAGCGCCGCCACCACGGCGGACATGCCGAACCTCGTGGCGCTGGAAGGAGGCTGTTCGGCGCTCGACGCAACAGGAACGGGTCGCGGGGTGCTCGACTTCGGCGTGGAGGGCGCGGCTGAGCTGGACGGCGTCACCGGCGTCGCCGCGGCGGGTGGAACCGGCTTGGCTTGAGGCGCCGGAGCGGGCGCCGGCGCGGGGGCGGGTGCCGGCGCCGGTGCGGCGATCTCGACGTCCGTGCACGAGTAGTACGTGTCCGGAGTGTCGGTGTTCTGCCAGACCGTGTAGATCAGGTGCCGGCCGGTCCGCTTCGGGAGCTGGACCTTGAACTCGTAGGAGCCGTTGACCAGCGGAGGAGTGGGGACGGTGAGGAACTGCTCCAGATCCGCCCACCGCAGCGGCCGGGCCGGTGAGTAGCCGTCGCGCGTCACGTAGAACCGGAACGAGCCCTGGTGCGGGATCGTCGCCCGGTAGGTGAAGGCGGTGCTCCTGAGCCTCGTCGCCGGCCACTCGGCGGAGGGCAGGTCGAGCCCGGCGTACTTCGGGATCCCGGCGCTGCACAGCTTGCCGTCCGGCACCCTCGCCTGGTCGCGCCCCGCCACGTTCGCCAGCCGGATGTTGTCCCACTCCGTGGACGGCAACCCCGCCTGAACGGCGCTGCGGCAAGGCGAGGATGATGCTGTGGTCTGACCTGGCGAGCACAGGAAAGCCCTGCTCGCGGGGTCGGTCGGCGCGCCATGGGCGTGCGCGGGAACCGCGGAGACCATCATGAGCAGCGTCAGAACGCCCACAAGGCGAAACACGAGCACCTCCCCTGTCTTTCTAGGGGTACGCGTGCCAGACCCGAGTCGTTCACGGAAGATGTAGTGCCATGTCCTTCGCTGATGAGGTGTCCGCGGCCGCAGCCCGGCTCGGTGGTGTCGCCCGCACCACACCGCTCGAGGTGAACCAGCGGCTGTCCGAGAGGACCGGATCGCGGGTGTGGTTCAAGCGCGAGGACCTTCAGGTCGGCCGTTCCTACAAGCTGCGCGGCGCGTTCAACCTGCTGTGCCAGACCGAGTTCGCGTTCGGTGGCGCGGTGTGCGCGTCGGCGGGCAACCACGGCCAGGGCATGGCCTACGCGTGCCGCCGGCTCGGCATCGAGGGCCGCGTGCACGTTCCCCGCACCACCCCGCGCCAGAAGCGCGACCGCATCTCCGCCCTGGGCCAGGGCATGGTGCACCTGGTCGTGGACGGCGACACCTACGACGACGCGGCCGCGCTCGCGAAGGAGTACGCGCAGACCACGGGCGCGACCCTGGTCCCGGCGTTCGACGACCGCCGCACCGTCGCGGGCCAGGGCACCGTCGGCCTGGAGATCGTCCAGCAGCTCGGCGGCGCGCCCGACGTGGTCGTGGTGCCGGTCGGCGGTGGCGGGCTGCTGTCCGGCGTCGGCACGTGGTTCAAGGAGCGCTTCCCGCGCACCCGCGTCATCGGCGTGGAGCCCGCGGGTGCGGCGAGCATGATCGCCGCCGTCCAGGCCGGCCACCCGGTGACGTTGCCCGAGGTGGACACGTTCGTCGACGGCGCCGCGGTGCGCAGGGCGGGCGACGTGACGTTCCCGATGGTGCGCGACAGCGGTGCCGAGCTGCTCACCGTGGCCGAGGGCGCGGTCTGCACGGAGATGCTGGAGCTGTACCAGATCGACGGCATCATCGCTGAACCCGCGGGCGCGCTGGCCTCGGCGGCGTTGCTGGAGGAGATCTCGGTGACGCCGGACTCGACGGTCGTCTGCCTGCTCTCCGGCGGCAACAACGACGTCTCGCGCTACGCCGAGGTCGTCGAGCGGTCGATGGTCCACCGCGGCCTCAAGCACTACTTCCTGGTGGAGTTCCCCCAGGAGCCGGGCGCGCTGCGGCGGTTCCTCGACGAGGTGCTCGGCAAGGACGACGACATCGTGCAGTTCGAGTACATCAAGCGCGACAACCGGGAGACCGGTGCCGCACTGGTGTGCATCGAGCTGGGCCGCCGCGAGGACTACGACCTGCTGTGGGCCCGGATGAAGGAGTCCCCGCTCAAGATCCAGCACGTGGCACCGGGCACCACCGCGTACCGCTTCCTGATCTGATCAGGCCGTGCCGAGGCGGTGCAGCACCGCGCCGGTCGCGACGTCCAGCACCTCGACGAGGTGAGGTGAGCGCTGCACCGCCAGCCACGGCAGGTGGTGGTGCCGCACCACCGGCGTGGCGAACTCCACGACTGTGCGCGACTCCTTCTCCAGCCGCACCCGGACGGTGCCGCCCTCGCGGGTCAGCAGCGCCGGCCGGTTCGCGACCTTCGTCAGGCCCAGCACGTGCGCGCCGGACGGCACTGGGATGACCGTGTCGTCCAGACCCGGCCCCCACACCGTCCACCCGGCCGCGCGCAGTCCGGCGGTCCAGCTGCCGGGCCCGAACAGCACCTGGCCGGCACCGTCGAGCCTGGTCTGGAAGGGGGTGGACTCGGGCTGGTGCAGTGCTGCGTTCGACGGTTCCAGGACGATGTGGACGCCGTCGCAGCGCAGCGTCCACCACTGTCCGGCGCGGCGGAAGTAGACGCCGAACTGCCAGAACTCCTCCATGTGGAGGTACAGCGGCGACAGGTCGTGCGCGGCCTCGTCGCGGGCGCTGAAGTCGATCGGCACGCGCAGCTTCCGCAGGTACGTGTCCTGGTCGCCCTCGATGTGCACGACCAGCTCGCCATCGACCTCGATCAACGCGACCAGCATCTCGAAGCTCGTCTCGGACACGTAGATCGCGGCCAGCACCGGACCGGGCAGCCGGAATCTCGCGGCGGGCAGTCCGCACCGCCACAGCACCAGCTCGTCCGGCCCGTCACCTCGGGCGACCAGCGACGGACCCGCGCTCGGGAAGATCGGGAACCGCAGCGACGTGCCCCGCGCCCCGGATTCCAGCAGCCGCCGCGACTCCTGTTCGGACGGTGGCTCGACGTGGACCAGCGTGCCGTCCACCGTGACGCGCACCCGCCCGTCGCCGCCCTCGGCCAGAGTCACCGTGCGCTCGGCGGATGGGCGTTCTTCGCAGATCAGCCAGTCGTGGCCCAGCGAGCTCCGTTCGCGGCCGGCCGCCGGGACGACCTGGACGCTGTCCGCTGTCCGCTCCAGCGCCACGATCACGGCCAGCCGCACCAGGTCCAGCCGCGCGGAGAAGTGCGGCAGGTCGTCGAGCAGCACCGGGAACCGCGAGTACCGCGGTACGGGCAGCGGCTCGGCGATCGCGTCCACCATCGCGTGGAACTCCGGCCCCAGCTCCACCCCTGCCAGCGAATGCATCTTCGTCATCGTCCCCCCAGACGTCGTCGGGGACGATCTTCTCAGGCGGGGAGATGCCGGGCACTGCCTTTCGGAGTGCCCGGCACCGGGACTACGGCCTCGGTGGTGGGCAGGTCTTCCACGCGAAGTGGTAGGTCGTCTCGATCGACCCGTCGGTGGAGTCCATCGAGATGAAGCTCGTGACCTTCTTCGGGTCCGACGTGCCCGCGTTGACGCGCAGCTCCGTGTTGATGTTGAAGTTCCGCTTCTCGCCGCACGGGTGGTAGACGATCGCGGCCACGTCGGTCGTGTCGGTCGCCTGCCAGTCGTCGCTGAACGGACCCCGGTAGTTGTGCTGCTTGTACTGCGTTTCCGACATGCCCTGGAAGTAGTAGTTGGCCTTCTCCAGTGCCGTGGCGCCGCGCTCGAGGTGCGCGAAGCCGCGGTAGTCGGTGGACGCGATGCCGTAGGTGAAACCGGACGGCACGTTGACACGCAGGTTCAGCTGGCAGTTCTTGCGGAAGTCGGTCGGCTTCGCCTCCGGCCCGACCTGTGCCATGAACTCGCTGTACGTGACGGTGAACGCCTTGTTGTCCGGGCTGACGGCGACCGCGGCCGTACCCGGCTTGCAGCCCGACCCGTTGATGGTCACGACGTCGATGGTGATGATGTCCGGCGGGGGCGTGGTGCCGGGGGCGCCTCCGGGCGGAATGATGATCGTCGACGCTGCGAACGCGGCCGCGGCCAGTGTGGTGAGCATGGGGCACCTTTCCGTCTGAAGTTCAACAAAATGAACGGGCGGCGGCAATCGGTGCCTGGATCAGCAGCGCTTCCAGGAGAACTGGTACTTCGTGCTCACACTGCTGTCCGTCGAATCCATCGTCATGAAGCTCGCGGCCTTCGACGAACCCGCGTTGACCCGCAGCTCGGTGTTGATGTTCAGGTGCCGGACTTCACCGCACGGCGCGTAAACGATTTCCGACACCTGGGCGCGGTCGGTCGCCTGCCAGTTGTCGCTCTTCGGGCCGGTGAAGTTGTGTGTGCGGCTCGCGCCGTTCGACATGCCCTGGAAGTAGTAGTTCCCTCTTTCCGTGCCCGTCGCCCCGGCCTGGAGGTGGATGAACCCGCGGTAGTCCGCCTGGGCGATGCCGAACGTGAAGCCCTGCGGGTAGCTCACTCTGATGTTGAGCTGACAGTTCTTTCGGAAGTCTGTCGGCGCTGCGCCTTGTCCGGCTTGGGCGAGGTAATCGCTGTACGTGACCGTGAACGCCGTCCGGTCGTCGGAGGCCGCGACCGCGGCGGTACCCGCGGGACAGCCGGATCCGTTGACGGTGACCACGTCGATCGTGACGAAATCGGGAACGTCGGGTGCTGCGTGTGCGGCAGGCGCGGTAAGGACCGCGGAGAGCGCCAGGGCAGCAGCCGCCACCATTTTCAGCATGGCGAGCCTTTCTTTCTGGAGTGTGGTACCGGCGGCGGAAGTCAGACGATATCGGAAGCCCTTGTCGGAAAAGGGCCGCCGAATGGGTGACTGAATTGCTCGGCAATACGTTGAGGAAAGCAGGGCTAATTGCACGGCCGAAATTTCGGTCCGTGCGCGAACCATGCTCACCCACGTTGTGACGAATTAACCTGACGATTTCCTGACGATCGTGTCGCGCTAGGCCGTTCGAGTGATGCGGGGCTGACAGGCAACAAGGTTTCCAGTAGACCTGGGGTGTCCGCCGCCCCGGACAAAAGGGACCACATGCAGAAGACAGGGCGCACTCTCACCATCTCCGCCGCGTTGCTCGCGGGCCTCCTGCTGCCCGTGCTGGCGTCACAGGCACAGGCGGGATGGGCGCACCAGCGCAAGATCACCATCGACACGTCGGCCGCGGGCGCGAACGTCGCGGGCGACGTCAAGGGCTTCCCGGTGCCGGTGAGGCTCGACGCGACGAACTTCGACTTCGGCCAGGCCAGGCCGGACGGCGCGGACATCAGGTTCGACGACGCGGCGGGCAAACCGCTGCCGTACGAGATCGAGAAGTGGGACGCGGGCGCCAGGCAGGCGGCGATCTGGGTGCGCACCGACGTGAAGGGCAACAACGCGAGCCAGTCCGTGACGCTGAAGTGGGGGAACCCCGGGGCGAAGTCGGAGAGCAACGGCGCCGCGGTCTTCCCGAAGGCAGACGGCTGGATCACCGCCCACCACCTCGCCGAGAAGGGCGCGGCCGCCGGCTACCGCGACTCGGTGGGCAACCTCAACGGCAAGGGCGTCAACATCACCGGTGACGCGACCGGCGCCGGCGTGGTCGGCAACGCGCTGTCGCTGAGCAGGGCCCGCAGCGAGTACGTGCTGCTGCCCGGCAGCGAGTCGAGCGGCCTGTTCAACCCGCTGCCGTCGAAGGGCACCTTCTCGATCTGGTCGAACGCGAAGACGCACCCGGCCGCGTACATCGCGATGTTCTCCAAGGGGGAGACGGGCTTCCGCATCCACTACTTCGGCGAGGGCGACCAGACCGAGCCGTGCATCGACGTCGCCAACTACGACTGGTGCCCGCTGCCGTCCGGCGCCTACACGAAGGTCAAGAACAACACCTGGTACCACTTCGTCTTCGTCATCGACAAGCCGAACGCCTATTACTACATCAACGGCAAGCTCGAAGTCGGCAAGACCGACACCAATGCGTGGAAGACCACCGGCACCGAGCCCGTGACGATCGGCAACAACGAGAAGACGCCCGGCAGCAACAGTCGCAAACGCTCGTTCGACGGCCTGCTCGACGAGGCGCGGATCCTGTCCGTGCCGAAGGACAAGAACTGGGCGAAGCTCGACTTCGAGTCGCAGAAGCCGGGCTCGAAGCTGCTCAAGCACAAGAAGTGAGTTCGGCCGCACCCGGGATGAAGCACTCCTCGTCGAGCGTTGATACTGATGACGTTGACCAACCTCGATGAGGAGTGCCTCTGATGGCTCCCGACCAGCTGACCGTCTACTCGACCTCGTGGTGCGGCTACTGCCGGATCCTGAAGAACCAGCTCGACCGCGAGGGCATCGAGTACGTCGAGATCAACATCGAGGAGACGCCCGGCGCGGCCGACTTCGTGATGAGCGTGAACGGCGGCAACCGCACGGTGCCGACCGTCCACTTCCCGAACGGCAAGGCGCTCACCAACCCGTCGCTGAGTCAGGTCAAGGAACAGCTGGCGGCCTAGTCCGAGAAGAGCTGGGCGGTCGTGGAAGCGCCGTCCAGCGCCTCGCGGATGATGTCCGCGTGCCCGGAGTGGTGCGCGGTCTCCTGGAACACGCGCAGCACGATGCGCCGGATCGTCCACGGCTCCGGGTTCGGATCCCACGGTGCCGGTGGCATCGGGACCAGTTTGTCGAGATCGGCGGCGCGCACCGCCGCGTCGGTCGCGCGTCCCGCCTCGGCGTACGCGGCGAGCAACTCCTCGAAGGAGTCGCCGTCCCAGACGTACTGACCGGTGTCGAGCATGCCGTCCGGCATGCCGGGCTGTTCCGTGAGGATGTGGGTGTAGCCCAGCTCGCCCCGGGTGAGGTGCTTGAGCACCCCGCCCAGGGTGAGCTCGCTGACCGTGGTGCGCTTGACGGCGTCGGCCGCGGTCAGGCCCCGCATCGTGATGCGGAGCATCCGGCGTTGTTCGTTCAGCATGTGCAGCAGTTCGTCGTGCTCCGAGGTCATGCGGAGCACGTTAGGGCCGAATTAGGACAGCTCCGGTCCTAGCAGTACAGGTTCGCACCGGTGGGTACTCCGAGAATGCCGGTGAACTGCTGGTACTTCGAGACCCGGCTCTGCACCTGGGCGGGGTTGCCGCCGTTGCACTCGAGCGATCCGTTGATGCTGCGGATCGTCTCGCCGAACCCGTTGCCGTTGACCATGGCGTTGTGCGGGGTCATGGTGCCGGGCCCTGTCTGCGTGTTCCAGTACCAGAGCGCCGTCTTCCACGAGATCGCGGCGTCGGTCGCGACCTGGTCCGGGGAGACCAGCAGGTTGATGCCGAGGTAGTCGCCGGCCGCCTTGTAGTTGAAGTTCCACGACAGCTGGATCGGGCCGCGGCCGTAGTAGGCGTAGGTCCCGGCCGGGCAGCCGTAGGGCCTGCTCTCGTCGCAGAGGTCGTTGCCCTGGTTGATCTCCCTGATGTGCGCCAGCCCACCGGTCTCGTGCGAGGCGTTGGCGAGGAACGCCGCCGCCTCCTGCTTCTTCACGGTGTCGCTGCCCGTCTTGGCGAACGCGGGGAACGCGCTCATCGCCTCGACCAGGCCGCTGTAGGTGTAGAAGCTGTTGCGGGACGGGAACATCTGGTTGAACTGGGCTTCGCTGACGACGAAGCTGCCGCCGCCACCACCTCCGCCACCGCCGTTGCAGTTGTACGGATCCCAGTACCAGGTGGAAATCGTCGGGCTGTAACCGGGATTGTCGTGCTCGGCGATGTAGTACGCGCCTTCGAACCTGACGATGGAGCCGGCGGTGTACCACTGTCCCTGCACCCAGTCGGGGTAGGCGCAGGTGCCGCCGCCACCACCTCCGTCACAGTTCGTGGGTTCCCAGTACCAGGTGGAAACCGTTGGGCTGTAACCGGGATTGTCGTGCTCGGCGATGTAGTACGCGCCTTCGAACCTCACGATCGAACCTGCCGTGTACCACTGACCCTGCACCCAGTCGGTGAACGTACACGCCTGTGCGGACACTTCCGCCTGTGAGGAAGCGGAGGGCGTGATGACGGCCAGCGCCGCCGCCATCACACCTGCCGCGATAGACGCCAAGATGCGTTTTCTCAGCAAGGTCACCCACTCCTGGAGTCTGCGCGCCCGAGGAATCAAGGATGTGAACACCGCTGAGATTGGCACCATTGGTTCAGACCAGTCAAGGGTCTAGACCTGTTCCGTCAACAGTAGAGGTTGCCGCCGGGTGCGACGCCGATGATCCCGGTGAACTGGCGGTACTTCGACACGCGGCTCTCGACGGCGCCGGGGTTCTTCCCGCCGCACTCCAGGGATCCGTTGATGCTGCGGATCGTCTGGCCGAAGCCGCGTGAGTTGACCATGGCGTTGTGCGGGGTCATCGTGCCTGGCCCGTTCTGCGTCATCCAGTACCAGATCGCGGTCCGCCACGAGATGGTCGCGTCGCGGGCCACCCGGCTCGGCGTGCGCAACAGGTCCACGCCGAGGTAGTCGCCTGCCGCCTTGTAGTTGAAGTTCCACGACAGCTGGATCGGGCCGCGGCCGTAGTACTGCTTCACCCCGGCCGGGCAGCCGTACGGTTTGCTCTCGTCGCAGTAGTCGCCGTCCTTGTTGATCTCCTCGATGTACACGAGACCTCCGGTCTCATGGGAGACGTTGGCGAGGAACGCCGCGAGCTCCTGCTTCTTCACCGTGTCGCTGCCCTGGTTCGCGAACGAGCCGAACGTGGCCATCGCGTTCTTCAGGCCGCTGTAGGTGTAGAAGCCGTTGCGGGACGGGAACATGCGGTTGAACTGCGCTTCGGTGACGATGAACGGCGCCGCCGTCGCCGGCTGCACGAGCGTGAAGACGCCGAGCAGCGCGACGATCAGGGCGGCGGCGCGTGTTCCGGACATGGGGAACCAACTCCTCAGAGCATCTGCGCGCCCACTGTGAGTTACCGCTCTCACGGTGGCAGGCCGGGCACCCCGAGCACAAGAGGTGGTCTATACCTTTTAGGAACCGGAACCGTAAGGCCTGGTGATGATCTCCAGCGCGTGGCCGTCGGGGTCGTCCCAGTAGACGCCGCGACCGCCGTCGTTGCGGTTGATCTGGCCCGGCTTGCTGTGGAACGGGTCGGCCCAGAAGTCGAGGCCGCGTTCCTGGATGCGGCCGAAGATCTGGTCGAACTCCTCCTCGGTCACCAGGAACGCGTAGTGCTGCGACGTGATCGGGCCCTGGCTGGTGAGGTAGTCGAGCGAGACGCCGTTCGCGACCTCGACGACGAGGAACGGCCCGAAGCGGACCGGCTCCGGCAGGCCGAGGAGCGCGGTGAGGAAGCGCGCCGAACGCTCCTGGTCGGTGACGTGGACGATGGTGTGGTTGAGCTGTACGGGCATGACACCTGCTTACTCCAGGTGTCATGCCCTTGTCCTGCGGTCAGCCGCGGAGCGAGAACACCGGCCACTTGCCCGTGTGGTTGGTCTTGCGGGTCTCGTGATCGATCGTGTTCGCGACCAGGTCGCTCGGCCGGTTCTCCACGAAGTTCGCGTAGAACGTCGTGTCGGCGCCGGCCGAGTACGGCACCACGAGGTCGTGTTTGGCGGTGGCGGAACCACCGGGCGTCCAGGACTTCACGAGGAGCCGCTTGCGATCCGCGCTGGCGTAGGAGAAGTCGACGCCGGTGCCGGTCGCGACGAGGTCCTTGAACAACGAGGTCGAGGTGTCGACGGTCGTGGAGGTCCAGGTGTTGTTCGCGAAACGGGCGAGCACGATCTTTGCGCTGCTGCTGCTGGTGTGCACGCCATAGCCCAGCACGAGCGAGCCGTCGCCGAGCGGCACGGTCACCGGGTTCTCCTCCGGCAACGTCTTGCCCGCCGGCAGATCCGCCGGGTTCGTCGTCACGACCCGCGTCTTGTCGAGGTCGGCCGCGTCGACGACGGTGCCGAGCGTCGCGCCGCCGGCGGTGTGCATGCCGCCGGAAGCCGTGTCGAGGTAGGCGACGTAGATGTTCTTGCCGCCGCCGTTGTGTCCCTTCGGGCCGCCGTGCATCGACCAGGTCAGGTAGATGCGGCCGTTCCGCTGTGTCACGCCGAACGCGTACACCTCGGCGTACCGGTCTGCTGTCCGGCCCGAGTCGATGATCGTGCGCGGTGCGGACCAGGTCCTGCCGTGGTCCGTCGACTTGATCATCTTGTAGGTGCGGTACGGGTGCGACAGGTCCGTGTTGTGGCTGTAGAACAGGTGAATCGTGTTTCCGGTGACGACCGGCTCGGGGTAGGTGTTCCTGTCCGTGGAGATCGTGCGGGCGGTCCACGTGCCGGTGATCGAGCGCGGCGCCGGCGCGGTGTAGAGCTGCAGCGACGTCGTGTGCGTGGCGCGGAAGACCGCGAGCCTGCCGTCGCCGAGCTGGGTGAGCACCGGGTAGTCGTGGTAGGCGTTGTCGTGCGTCAGGTTCAGCGCGGCGACCTTCACCGCCGCCGACCACGTGTTCGTGCCATGGTCGAACGCCTTCACGTAGATGTCGTGCCTCGTGCCCGAGTACGACGCGAAGGTCTTGTTGACCGTCGCGTCGTACACACCCGCGCCGTTGGTGCGCAGGCAGCCGTAGACGGAGGTCGTCGTGACGGTGTCCAGGGTGGGCGCGGCTTGCGCCGGTAGGGTGAAAATCCCGATTAGCAGCAGCGTTGCGGCCAATGCGCGCATCGCCGACCTCCGATGGGTGTCGGGGCGGCGACGATCGGACAATACTGCCTCTCATGCGGACACTGGTTGTAGCCGGGCTGTTACTGGGTCTGACAGTTCCTGCTCAAGCGGCACAGGCTGACGCAGACCCCTCGTCCTTGGTGAACCCCTTCGTGGGTACGCAGAACTTCGGCAACACGTTCCCGGGAGCATCGGTCCCGTTCGGAATGGTGCAGGTCAGCCCTGATACGGGAGGACAGGGCGGCTACGACTACAAGGCGACCTCCATCTACGGCTTCTCGCAGACACACCTGTCGGGCGTGGGCTGCGGCGTCATGGGCGAGCTGCCGGTGATGCCGACAGTCGGGTCCGTTGACAACGTTGACATCAACGCTTACAAGTCGGACTTCAGCCATTCGGACGAGGCCGCGCAACCTGGGTACTACCGCGTCGGGCTGTCCCGGTACGGGGTGAACGCCGAGCTCACGGCCACTCCGAGAACCGGTTGGCAGCGCTACACGTTCCCGTCGTCGGCCGCTGCCAACGTCCTGTTCAACACCGGGCGTTCGAACCAGACGGTGCTCGACTCCGAGATCCACGTCGTCGGTGACCGGACGATCGAGGGCCGGGTGCGCAACGGTCGGTTCTGCGCGGGCAAGGACGAGCACACCGTCTACTTCACGGCGTCGTTCGACCGGCCGTTCGCCTCCTTTGGCGCGTGGCGAGGGAGCGTTCCCACACCGGGTGCCCGTGACGCGGCCGGAACCGGTGGCAACGGCGCGTGGGTCACGTTCGACGCAACGGCGGACCGCGATGTGGTGCTGAAGATCGGCCTGTCCTACACCGGGCTGGAAGGCGCTCGGAAGAACCTCGCGGCGGAGGCTCCTTCCCACGACTTCGACGGTGTGGTGACTGCGGCCAAGGACGTGTGGAAGAAACAGCTGGACGCGGTGCGGGTGTCCGGCGGGTCGCGGGACCGGCAGGTCGCCTTCTACACCGCGTTGTACCACTCGGTGCTGCATCCGAACCTCGCCGGTGACGTGGACGGCAAGTACATGGGCTTCGACGGCCGGGTACGCACGGCTTCTGGCTACACGCCGTACCAGAACTTCTCGCTGTGGGACACGTACAGACCACAGAACCAGCTGTTGCAGATCCTGGAACCCCGTGTGGCCCGTGACGTCGCACTGTCCGTTGTGGCCAGTGGCAGGGACGGGGGATGGTTGCCGCGCTGGGCGTTGGCCTCGTCCGAGACCAACATCATGACCGGTGACCCGGTCACGCCGTTCCTGGTCGAGGCCTGGTCGAAGGGGTTGCTGCGCGGGTACGAGGAAGAGACGTACCAGCTGTTGCGCGCCAACGCTTTGTCGCTGCCTCCCGCCGACTCTCCCTACAACGGACGGTCCGGCGTCAACTACTACTCGGACCGCGGCTACATCCCGTCCGGCTTGAAGCTGGGCACGGACTGCGCGCACAAGGGCGGCGACAACGACTGCGTGCACCCGGCCTCGGCCACGCTCGAGTACTCGGCGGCGGACGCGTCGCTGGCGCTGATGGCACGCGGTCTGGGTCATCGCTCCGACGCGCGCCTGTTCGCTGATCGTGGCCAGTGGTACCGAAACCTGTGGGACTCGTCCACCGGTCACTTCCGGCCCCGCACCGTCGCCGGCACCTGGCTGACGCCGTACAACCCGGTCGACGCGGCGCACCAGTTCCACGAGGGCGGCGCCTACCAGTACCAGTGGCTCGTGCCGCAGGATCCGGCCGGTCTGGTGTCGCTGATGGGCGGCCGCCGCGAGACGGAGAAACGCCTCGACGCGTTCTTCGCCTACGAGAAGCTCCTCGTGGACCCCGCCGGCACCGCGCGCCACGACTGGATCACCGAACCGTACGACTACTACGGCAAACCGACCTACAACCCGAACAACGAACCCGACCTGCTCGCGCCCTACATGTACCTGTGGACGGGCACGCCGTGGAAGACCGCGACGGTCGTGCGGGCCGCGATGACGTTGTTCACGACCGGCCCGGACGGCATGACCGGCAACGACGACCTGGGCACGATGTCGGCCTGGTACGTCTTCTCGTCGCTGGGCATGTACCCGACCTTCAACGGTTCGGACTTCTTCGCGCTGTCGTCACCGCAGTTCCCGTCCGCGACCGTCCGGATCGGACAGTACGGCTCGCAGGGCGGTACGTTGACGGTCTCGGCGCCCGATGTCTCGGATTCGGTGCGGTACGTCCGCAGTGCTTCGCTGAACGGCCGTGATGTGCACAAGACCTGGCTTTCGTGGTCTTCCTTGGCACGCGGCGGAAAGCTGGTGTACGAGGTGTCCTCGCGGCCTTCGTCCTGGGGCACCGGTCGTTCGGACGAGCCGCCTTCGCTGAACGACGGCAACGTTGATTCGCGGCGCGCCTTGTCGGCGTCGTTGCGGAACAGCGAGATCGTGATGCCGACATCGGATTCCGCGCAGTCGCTGACCTTGCAGCTCGACGTGCTGGCGCAGTCGCCGTCCGGCACGACCGTCCGGCCCGAGGTGACCGCTCCGGCCGGCTGGAAGGTGAGCGGAGCACGGCCGATTGTCATCGTGTCGCGACATCTGCCGGTGCAGAGGACCGTGCCGTTGACGGTGTCGGTGCCCGCCGGGGTGGCTCCGGGGTCGTACGAGATCTCGGTGAAGGTCGAGTCCGTGACGGTGAAGGCCGTCGTCGAGGTGAAGCCGGCGGCGGTGTGCGCCTTCTCGACGTGTGCGGTGGACGTCGGACCGGAGCGCAACCACGACGGCACGGCCACGGTGGCTGACTCCGCTTCCGGGAACTTCGACGGTGGTGGCTGGAGTTACGACGCGGCGTTGTTGCCTGCCGCTGGTCCTGTCACGTGGGGCGGGATCACCTACCAGGCGCCTGATCCCACCGGGACCGCGGCGAACTTCGTGGAGGCACGCGGGCAGGGATTGTTGCTGCCCGCCGGGCAGTTCTCCTGGCTGCACGTGGTCGGTGCGTCGCACAACGGGCCGGTGTCCACGTCCTTCACCGTCTGGTACACGGATGGCACCTCGGCCGAGGTGGCCGCTTCGGTGCCGGACTGGGCGGCCGGTGGCCCGGTGGTGCTGGAGATGCCGCACCGGATCAAGGCCGGGCAGGGTGTGGACGGGCCGCCGGTCCGGCTGTTCGGGCAGTCGTTGCGGCTGGACGCGGCCAAGACGGTCCGCTCGGTGACTTTGCCGAACGACCCGCGAGTGGAGCTGTACGCGCTCACACTGGCCTGATGGAGCGACTGAAAAGCGGAGTGCGGTCCCGCGTCTGGGCCGACGGCGACCGCATCGTCAAGCAGGTCATCGGCGATGCGGCCGCCTTCACCCGCGAGGTCACCGCGCTGCGGCTGGCCGAACACACCGGAATGGTGCCGCGCGTCCTCGACGTCGACCCGGACACCCGGACGGTCGTGATGGAGCGGCTGCCGTCTCATCCGTTCGACGAGGACTGGGTGATCGACTACGCCCGCGGCCTCGCCCGGCTGCACCAGGCGACTGGTCCCGAGCACGCCGGAGCCCTGCCGCGCCAGGAGGTTCCCGATCCGGAGCCGTTCCTGCGGTTCGTGCGCGCGCTGGACGTCGAGATCGGGGACGCGGAGACCGAGCTCGCCTTCACCGACACCGGCAAGTTCGACCTCCTGCACGGCGACCCGTGTCCTGGCAACGACATGTACACCGAACGCGGAGCCCGGTTCGTCGACCTCGAAGGTGCGATGCTCGGCGACGGGCTCACCGAGCTGGTGTACCTGCGGATGGGTTTTCCGACCTGCGCGACCGTGTCCGAGACCCCGAAAGAGCTGCGGGAGGCCGCCGAGCAGGCCTACTTCTCCGAACGCGGCAGAGCCGAGCCGCCGGAGGACGCCTGCGTGCGGTGGCTGGTGCAGGGTGACGCGCTGGTGCAGCGGGCCGAGCGGGACGGCACCGACCACCTCGCCAGGGTCGTCGACGAGGACTGGTTCTGGTACAGCACGACCGCACGCGGCCGGTTGATGTTCCGGGCACGGGTGGTGGCGGGGTTCACCGAGACCCACCCCGCGATGAGCGCGCTCGCCCGGCGGTTGCTCGAGCGCATGAACCGGATCTGGGAGCCGCAGCCGATCGCGACCCGGCGCACGCACATCTCATGACCAGGCGGACAGCTTCAGCCCTGACGTGAACGAACGCTCATCGCCCGTGATGGGGTCCACAAAGGACAAGGTGCGGGCGAGGAGCTGCAGAGGCGAGGAGAAGTCGTCCAGCGGGCGTTCCCGGAGCACGGGGTAGAAGTCGTCGTTCACGATCGGCACGCCCAGGCCGGACATGTGCAGGCGCAGCTGGTGGGTGCGGCCGGTCAGCGGCTTCAAGTGGTAGCGGCCCAAGCCGTTCCGGTGCTCCACCAGGGACACGTGCGTCTCGGCGTTCGGCTCGCCGTCGACCTCGGACGCGGTGATGATGCCGCGTTCCTTGATGATCCGCGAGCGCACCACCCGTGGCAGCTCCAGCGCGGGGTCGTAGCCCGCGATCGCCTCGTACTCCTTGCGCACCAACCGGTCGCGGAACATCGTCTGGTACTTGCCGCGCAGCTCGCGGCGCACCACGAAGAGCACCAGGCCGGCGGTGACGCGGTCCAGGCGGTGCGCGGGGGAGAGGTCGGGCAGGCCCAGTGAGTCGCGGAGGCGGACCAGCGCGGTCTGCATGATGTGCTGACCGCGCGGGATGGTGGCGAGGAAGTGGGGCTTGTCGGCCACCACGATGTCGTCGTCCTGGTGGACCACGCCCACCTCGAACGGGACGGGCACCTCGATCGGCAGGTCGCGGTGGAACCAGATGTAGCTGTCGGGCACGAACGGCGCGTCGATGCCGAGCGGGCCGGAGACGGTCCAGATGCGCTCCTCGCGCAGCATCTCCTCGATCCGCTCCGGGGCCACCCGCGGCAGACGTTCGACCAGGTGGTCGCGCAGGGACGGCCAGGAGCCTTCCGCGGGCAGCTTCAGCCGCGCTGCGTCCAGGCCGTTGCGCTGGGGGAGCGGGGAGGAGGGTTTGCGTCTCATCGCACCCGCCAGTCTAAATGGTCGGAAGAACCGAAGGATATCGCTCGAAAACATTCGCTGTACCGAAGAGACCTGGTCAGCGAGGCTGTACGCATGGCGGTCTTCCTGGTCCTCGGTTCGGTCATCTCACTGCAGTTCGGCGCGGCGTTCGCCAGTCAGCTCTTCGGGCAGATCGGCGCACCGGGGGCGACGGCGTTGCGGCTGGGCATCGCGGCGCTGATGCTGGCCGTCGTCGTGAGGCCGAAGTTCCGGCAGGAGACGATCGTGCTCGGCCTGACCATGGCGGGTATGAACGGCACGTTCTACCTGGCGCTCGACCGGATTCCGCTCGGCGTGGCGGTGACGATCGAGTTCCTCGGGCCGCTGGGGCTGGCGGCGATCCTGAGCAGGAGAGCCAGGGACTTCGTGTGGGTCGGGCTGGCGCTCGTCGGTGTGGTGATCCTCGGGGTGCGCGAGTACACCGGGGCGCGCCTGGACCTGATCGGTGTCGTGCTCGCCCTGCTCGCGGCCGCGTTCTGGGCCTGCTACGTGCTGGCCGGGCGCAAGCTCGCGACCGAAGGACTCGGCACCGGCGGTCTCGCCGGGGCGAGCCTGATCGCGGCGGCGCTCACGCTGCCGTACGGGCTCTCCACCGCGGGTACCACGCTGTTCGAGCCCAAGATCCTGTTGCTGGGCACCCTGGTCGCGCTGCTGGCGTCCGCGATTCCCTACACGCTGGAGATCAGGGCGCTCAAGACGTTGCAGGCCAGTACGTTCGGTGTCGTGCTGGCACTGGAGCCCGCGGCCGCCGCGCTGGCAGGCGCGGTGCTGCTCGGCCAGCACCTGAGCGTGATCTCGTTGTGCGCCATCGGGTTGGTCATCACCGCTGGGGTTGGAGCAGCGCTACGGAAAGCGCCAGCGCCTCCCGAAACGCCTGTACGGCGGGATGCTGACCTCGTCCTGCCCGTGCCGCAGTGAACAGCAGCCGCGACTGGGAAACCGGCAGCTCGTGCAGGTCGACGGTGACCTCGCGCTCGTACCAGACCAGGTCCGGCAGCAGCGAGACCGCGAGACCGCGTTCCACGAACCGCAGTTTCACGAGCACGTCGGTCGAGGAGAAGCGCACGTCCGGCTCGTAGCCGTTGCGGCGGCACCAGTTCACGTTGTAGGTCCGCTGCGGGTAGCCGGCGGGTTCCATGATCCACGGCTGGGAGCCGATCTCGGCCATCGACAGTCCACGCGGGACGGCCAGCCGGATCGGGTCCCGGTACAGCTCCCGGTACTCGAGGCCCGCGAACCGGGGCTCCGGCTGGTCGGGCCACTCCTCGAGGAAGACGAGGTCGAAGTCCCTGGCGTTCAACCCGGAAAGCGCTTCCGCCGGATCGAGGACCTGGAACTCGATCCGCAGTGACGGGTGCTCGTCGCGCATGCGCGCCAGGGTCTCCGGGATCAGCGCGAGCGCCGCGGTCTGGAACGTCGCGACCCGCAGCGTCCCGGTGATCTCGTGCAGTGAGGCGGCGACCTCCGACTCCGCCTGTTCCAGACGGGCGAGAACCTCCTCGGTGTGGCGCACCAGGATCTCTGCCTGCGGGGTGAGGCGCACCCGCCGTCCGACCGGCTCGAGCAGCGGCACCCCGACCTCGGTCTCCAGCAACGACAGCTGCTGCGAGACCGAGGAGGGGCTGTAGTTCAGCGCCTGGGCGACGGCCGCGAGCGTGCCCCGCTGGGAAAGCTCGCGCAGCAACCGGAGCCGATGGAGGTCGAACATCGGATCATTATCCGATATGGTGCCGCTACCGCCCCCTGAGAACACGTGCTGTCCTCAGCACGTTTTGAGGAGGTATCGGTATGTCCAAACGACTCCGCATCGTCGCGGGGATCGCTCTGGCGACCGGGCTGCTCGTGGCGGGCTCTCCCGCACTGGCGCAGGTGGAAACCGGGCCGTGGACCAGCGAGTCGCCGTCGTTCAACGTTCAGCAACGCGGCTGCGGTGTGGTCAGCAACCTCACGTTCCAGCTCACCTGTTCCACCGCGAGCGGTGATCAGCGTGCCGAACGCCGGTACGCCACCTACACCGGCGGCACGCGGCAGTTCGAGGGCAGCTTCCGGATCACGAGTCTCGGAGGCACCCGCATCAGTCTCAAGCAGACGTTCCGGGACGCTCCCACCGCGGGGCCGTTCTGGATGCTCGCCGTGGAACGCGGCGGCCGGCTGTACGCCGTGCACGGTGGCGCGACCATCGCCACCGGGGCGACCGTGGGCACGACCGTGCGCGTGAACACCGTGCACAACGTGGGCAAAGAGCACCGCACGTACATCAACGGCTCGCGCAAGCACACCTACGCGAGCTCGGGCACGAGTTTCTACGACAAGTTCGGCGCGTACCGGACGTCGAGCGGCCAGGGACCGGCGACGGTCGTCTGGAGCAACATCCGGTTCTGGCGCAAGTGATCAAGCGCGTTTCCCTGGTGGGACTGCTGTTCCTGGCTGCCTGCGGCCAGGAACGGCAGGACCCCGTGCTGACGTCCGAGCTGACCTCGCCGACCGACGTGACGCTGCACTGGCGTCCGCAGGAGGGGGCCGCCGGGCAGGTCGTCGAGTACGCGAACGCGGCCGACGGCGACTACGTGGTGCTGGAGTTCGTTCCGCCGGGCAAGACCTCCTACCAGCACCCGGACCTGATCCCGGAGACCGGGTTCTACTACCGGGTCCGGCCGTTCAGCGGACCCGCTTCCTCCACCGTGGACATCACGCTGCCGCCCGGTGAGGAGGTGCCGGAGACCGACGGGCACCAGTGGGCGGAACCGCGCAAGGGCGGCGGCGGCACGCATCCGGTGTCCGCGCCGGAGGCGGTGCCGGGAAACCTGAAGGCGGAGGTGAAGCACGCCAACGGGATCCTGTTCACGTGGGAGGACCACGCATCCGACGAGGAGGGGTACCTGATCGAGCTCAAGCCGGCGGGCGCGGCCGACTACCGGGTCGCGGCGCAGCTCGATCCGGACGTCACCTCGTTCGGGCTGATCACACTCCCAGACGAGAAAACCGTGACCTGTCGGGTGCGGCCCTACCGGTTCGGAGCACCGTCGAACCTGACTCATCAGAAGACGGGGAAGGTCTGAGCGCCTGTCTGGCGCTCCAGGCGCTCGCGGCGAGCAGTAACGCCGCGAGCGCGTAGGGCCACACCGCGCGTTCGGTGACGGCGAGGCCGATGTTGATCATGGAAAGCAGACCGAAAACGGAGCTGAGCAGCCACCACGTCAGATGATCTTCGTGTGCACGGGAGGTCATGAGGGCCGGGTTACCCGTTTTCGAGCTCCTTCACACCCTCTTCGTCTTCTTTTTTCTCGCCGCGGCGGCGCATGAAGCCGAAGCCGGGGATGCCGAGGATCGCCTGGCGCACGTCGTTGGTGACCTCGAGCAGCTGGTGCACCTCGGGACCGACCCTGTCCAGCGTCGCGAGGATCGGCAGGATGTCGTTGATCAGGTGCTCGGTCAGCACCGGCAGCTCGTCGACGAGCTTGATCGCGGCCTCGACCTCGTGCGCCGAGAGCTCGTTCACGAACCGCGCCGCGAGCGGCTGGGCCTGCTTGGCGATCGGCTCGTAGATGCCGATCAGCTCGTTGGCCGTGTGCGCGGTCTGGCCGGCCGTCGCGACGACCTGGGTGGCCCGCTCCGCGACGTCACCCGCGCTCGCCGTGATCGCGCGGACCGCGTCGACCGCCTTCTCCGCGTCCGCCACGACCTGCCCGGTGCGGTCGACCAGCTCGTCGGCCTTCCTCACGATGCCGTCGACGGCGTCGACCGTGCCGCTGACCTTGCGGACGAGCTGCTCGACCTCGCCGATGAGGTTCAGCACGCGGCCGGGTACGGCGGCCACGGCCGCGGTGGTGTCGATCGCGGTGCCGAGTGCCTGCTTGGCCAGTCCGAGGCCGGGAATCTCCATACGACCACTTTGCCCTATGTGTTGATCGGTTCGGGGGAGCGCCATTCAGGATCCGGAACTGTCAGACCCCGTCATTGCATTCGTTGATGTCGGCCAGTCGGCTGACCGGGCGAACCGGGAACCGTGCACCGTCCGAAGTTGTCAGAGTCGAGGGCTAGCATCCCCGGCGGGCGAGGGAGGCGCACATGGTTTGGTGGCACCGGTTCAGACGCATCATCTCCGGTGGAGGACGGGAGTCGGCGAGTTTCGTCGCGGCGCTGCTGGGTGTACTGGTGCTCGCGGGCGCCGCGCTCGGGCAGGGCATCTCCCGGACGTCGGTCGCGGTGTCGGACGGGCTGACCTGGCTGGGCGACGACCAGCGCGGTGAGGTCGTGCAGGTCAACCCGGTGTCGGGCAAGCCGCAGACGCGCCTGCAGATCAGCGGCCCCGACTCGCAGCTGGAGATCGCGCAGGAGGACGGCAGGCTGATCGTCCTGAACCGGCGGACCGGCGAGATCACGGTCATCGACCTCGCGACGCTGCTCGCTTCCGGCCGTCGTCAGGCGCCACCCGGTGCGGCGAGCAAGGTGCTGGTGGCGAACGGGATGGTGTTCGTCGTCGACCGCGCGTCCGGCACCGTGCACACCGCGGATCCGTTGACGCTGGCCGACATCGGGCAGAAGTGGGAGGCGGGTCAGCCCCTCGCCGACGCCGTCGTGGACGAGCAGGGCGTGCTGTGGCTGGTCGACCACGGTGGCACGTTGCGGTCGCTCGACTGGTCGGAGGACGAGGAGCGGTTCCAGGAGCGCACGCAGCGCCAGGTCACCGGTGCCGGGCCGCGCACGGTGCTGGTGCCGCACGACCAGGGCGTGACGCTGATCGGTCTCGACGGCGGTGTCGTGGTGCGCGACGGCACGGGTGAGGACGTGGCGCGCTCGACCGACCGCACCGACGCCGAGGTGATCGCCGCGCAGACCGCGCCGACGGATCTCGTGCCCGCGTCGGTGCCGGACTCGGCGGTGGTCGTGCTCGTCGTCGACGGGCAGGTGCGCCGTGTCGACGTGGGCGCGATGGGCTGTCCGAAGCCCGGCCGGCCCGCGGTGTTCCGCGACAAGGTCTACGTGCCGTGCAAGGGATCCGGCAAGGTCATCATCCTCGACCGCGGTGGCAACCGCGGTGGCGACGACGTGCGGACGTCCGGTGGTTCCGACCCCGAGCTGGTGTTCGACGACGGCCGGTTGTTCGTGAACGTGCCGGGCTCCTCGACCGGCGTGCTGGTCGACGCCGACGGTGCGACGCGCTCGTTGACGATCCGCAGCCCCGAGCTGCCGGTGAAGGACCCGGACCGCTCGCCGCCGCCGTCCGTGCCGCCGCCCCCGCCGCCGAACCCGAACGAGCCGCCGAAGCCGCCGCGCAACCCCGGCAACGGCAACAACGGCAACAACGGGCCGACCTCGGAGGTGCCGCCGCCGTCGTCCACACCGCCTTCCACCGGCGGCACGGCGCCAGCGGCTCCTGCGGGCGTGACGGTGCGGGAGAAGTCGCGCACCACTTCGGCGGTGGTCGTGACGGTGAGCTGGAGCGCCGTCTCCTCGACCGACCCGGTCGTGGGTTACACGGTGACGGGTTCCGGCTCGTTCAGCGGTGGTTCGGTGTCGGCGCAGTCGGCCGGTACCTCTGCTGATCTCTCTCTGCCGTGCACGGGTTCCACGTTCTGCACGAGCGGCAGGCTGGAGGTGACGGTGCGGGCCTCGACGGCGTCCACGGCGGGTGCGGCGGGCATGGCGTCGTTCACCGTGACGGCGCCGAACACACCACCGCCGCCGAACAACCCGCCGCCGCCCCCGCCACCGCCGCCGAACAACCCGGCGCCCACCCCGCCGCCGGTCACGACGACGACCACCACGCCTCCGCCTCCGCCACCCCCGCCGCCACCGTCGTTGCCGACGGCGGGTGCCACCGTGATCACTGGGCTGACCGGCGGCCCTCGGGTGCCGACGAAGCGCCTCACGTTGACTCCGCCCGCCGACTGGGCCAACCACAACGGTCGCTGCGAAGTCGTGAACACGACGTGGGACTACGCGATCGGCATTCCCTGCAACGCGACGTCCGCGCAGATGACGGTGGAGGAGGGCTCGAACCGCATCGTCGTGCGCGCCTATGCGGCGTCCGGTCCCGGCCAAGTCGACTCGGCGGCCAGGACCACGAACTTCACCATGGACGAGTGCAACGGCAAGCCGACGTGTGTGCCGCGCATGGCGCCCGCCGGAGCGCAGACCGCGCCGATGGGCGCGGGTGGCCTGGGCCTGCTGGCGTGCGCGTTCCTGTTGCGCATCGGTGTTCGCAGAGAAGAGGACAAGTGATTGACACCGGAGAGGTCTCGGCGTTCCGCGACCTCCACACCCGACTCGGTGACGCGGTCGAGAGCGCGGTGCGCGGCAAACGCGACGTGATCGACCTGGTGCTGGTGGCGATGTTCGCGGGTGGCCACGTGCTGCTGGAAGACGTGCCGGGCACCGGGAAGACGACGCTGGCCCGCGCGGTGGCGGGTGCGCTGGGCGGCCTGTCGCGGCGCGTGCAGTTCACGCCGGACCTGCTGCCGTCCGACGTCACGGGCACCTCGGTCTACGACCCGCAGACGGGGCAGATCCGGTTCCGGCCGGGTCCGGTGTTCGCGAACATCGTGCTGGCGGACGAGATCAACCGCGCGGCGGCCAAGACGCAGTCGGCGTTGCTGGAGGTCATGGAGGAGCGGACGGTCACGATCGACGGTGTCGGGCACGCGGTGCCGGACCCGTTCCTGGTGGTGGCGACGCAGAACCCGATCGACCTCGACGGCACGTACCGGCTGCCGGAGGCGCAGCTCGACAGGTTCATGCTGCGGACGTCGATCGGCTATCCGTCGCTGGACGACGAGCTGGACGTGCTGCGCCCCGGCAGTGGTGCCGGGCGGATCGCCGACGTGCGGACGGTGACGTCGCCGCGCGAGGTGAGCGCGTTCAGCGGGCGGTTGTCGCTGCTGCACGTGGCCGACCCGATCCTGCACTACATCTCGGCTCTGGGCTCGGGCACGCGGTCGGACGAGCGGCTGCGGCTCGGCACGTCGACGCGTGGCCTGCGGACGCTGGTGCGGTGTGCACAGGTGTACGCGGCGTCGAAGGGCAGGCATTTCGTGGTACCGCAGGACGTCCAGGACATCGCGGACCCCGTGCTGGCCCACCGCCTGGTGCTGACGCGGGAGAGCGTGCTGGCGGGCGTGACGACGTCCGAGGTGCTGGCCGACGTGCTCTCGCGGGTGCCGGTGCCCAAGCCCGCCTCGCAGTGATCCGGGACGCGCGATGAGACTCACCCTGCGCGGCACCGGAACCGCGGTGCTGGGCCTGCTGATGCTCGGCGTCGGACTCTGGTGGCGTTACGCGGGCATGGCGGCGTTCGGCCTGGCGCTGACCGCTCTGGTGGTCG
Source organism: Lentzea atacamensis (assembly GCF_003269295.1). Classification (GTDB taxonomy): domain Bacteria; phylum Actinomycetota; class Actinomycetes; order Mycobacteriales; family Pseudonocardiaceae; genus Lentzea; species Lentzea atacamensis. The sequence goes on from NZ_QLTT01000004.1 coordinate 723,049, forward strand.
CGTCCGCGGTCTCGGTGCTGGTCGCCTCGCCGCTGACCGTGTCGCGAACCGTCCGCCCGCGTACCGTGCCCCGGCTGGCGCGGTGCGGCGGGCGGCTGGAGCTGTCGGCCACGGGCCGGTGGCCGGTGGCGCTCGACGCCGTGGACATGGTGGCGGGTTCACCTGCCGCGGTGGACGTGCCGCTGCTCAAGCCGGGCGTGGTGGAGGCGGTCGACTACACGATCCCGACCGAGCGGCGCGGCGTGTTCGACGTCGGGCCGTTGACGTTGCGGCGCAAGGGACTGGCGGGTCTGGCCCAGGCACGAACCGTGCTCGGCGAGGTGGTGCAGGTGCGGGTCGTGCCGCGCGTGCTGCCGGTGCGCGGGCTGCCCTCCGGTGCGCGGCGAGGCCAGGTGGGCGCCGACGAACGCGTTGAGCGCGGCGGCACGGACCTGGTGGGCCTGCGGGAGTACGTGCCGGGCGACGACCTGCGCCGCCTGCACTGGGCGACCTCGGCACGCACCGGCACGCTGATGATCCGTGAGGACGCCGACCCGGCGCGCCCGCACCTGGCCGTGTTGCTGGACGACAACTCCTCGTCGTACGAGGACGAGCAGCGCTTCGAGGAGGCGGTCGAAGTGGCGGCGTCCCTGATCACCTCGGCGCTGGACCAGGGCCATCCGGTGCGGCTGATGACGTCGTCCGGCGACACCGACCTCGAGGAGACGCAGGACTCGGCGCCGATCCTGGCCGCCCTGGCAGACCTGGAGCTGCGCGACGTAGACGCGCGCCCGACGGTTCCGGTGCGCGACCTCGACGTGGTGGCCGTGATCAGCGGAACCGCCGTGCCCGCGCTGGTGCTGGAGGCGGGGCGGGCCGCGTTCGGCACCGTGCTCGTGGTGGACGAGAAGCGTCCTGTGGGGGCGGCGGGGTCGGTGCTGGTGATCAGCGGGGCGCGGGCCGAGGACCTGGTCGACTCGTGGAACGCGGTGGTGGCCCGGTGAAGCGCGCGTGGGTGGCTGCCGGTTTGGCTGCCGGGCAGCGAGAGCCGGTGCGGGCGTGGAGCGTGGTGGTGGCGTGATGAAGCGCGTGTGGATGGCTCCTGGTCTGCTCGCCGAGCAGCGTGGGCCGAGGCGGGCCTGGAACGCGGTGGTGGCCTGGTGAAGTACGCGTGGGTTGCCGCTGTCCTCCTCGTCGCCTCGCTCCAGCTCGCGCAGGCGTGGGACGGCGCGTTTGTCTACTTCGGACTCGCCGCGTTCACCGGATTCCTCGCGCTGCTGCTGAAACGGCTCGTGCCGGCCGGGCTGGCGGCCCTCGGGGTCATGGTGCTCGCGATGGCGGGCGGGTTCTTCGCGGCCCGTGGCGCGTCGCCCGACCGCGACCCGGCCTGGGTGCTGCTCGACACCGTGCCCCGGTTGCTCACCGCCGCCCGTCCCGCGCCGGCCACGCCCGAGCTGCTGGTGCCGGGGCTGTTGCTGATCATCGGGGTCTCCACGGCGGCCGTGCTGTCGGTGGCCAGGCGGGGAACGGCGTTGTTCGTGCCCGCTTTGGGGGCGGCGGTGCTGTACGTGTCGGCGGCGCTGCTCACCACGGGCAGGGCGGACCGCTACGGCTTGGTCGCCTTGGTGCTGGTCGTGTTGCTCGCGCTGGGCTGGCTGGTCATCGACCGGCGCGGGCCCGTCGTGCCGCCCGCGGTGCTGGCGACGGCGTTGGCGGCCTTGACGTTGCTGACGGTCGTGTTGCCCACCAACGGTTTTGAGCCGCGCAAGCTCGTCACGCCGCCCGTCACCAACGTGGCCATCGCTAACCCGTTGCCGCAACTCGCTGCCTGGGCCGCGCAGGGGGACGCCGAGCTCTTCCGGATGCGCGGGCCCGAGGTGCCGGTGCGGCTGGTGACGCTCAGCCGGTACTCGGGGGCGTCGTGGGAGGCGGCTTCGACGTACGGGCCGCTCGGTGTGGTGGACGCGCCGGATCTGCCCATGGGCAGGAAGTTCCAGGACGCGAGTGTCGATCTGCGGATCACCGGGCTGCAGGGCGAGTGGCTGCCCGGCGTGGGGAAGCCGCAGGCGGTGTCGGTGAGCAACGCGATGGTGGATCCCGACACGGGATCTCTGGTGGTCGCGGACGGTCTGCGGACGGGGCTGAGCTACACGGTGCGCGGTGTCGTCGAGACGCCTTCCGACGCGGACCTCGCCGAGGCCGCGGTGCCCGTCGGCGCGACCCGGTACACGGCGTTGCCGCGGCTGCCGTTCACGCTGGCGGAGTACGCGCGGCAGGCGACGCAGAACGCCCGCACGCCGTACGAGAAGGCCGTGGCGCTGGAACAGGTCGTGCGGCTCAACCGGCGGCCGGACGCCGAGGCGCCGGTCGGGTCTTCCTACGCGCGGCTGGAGACGTTCCTGTTCGGTGCGGCCGGCGAGGCCGGGGCCGGGGCGGGGACGGCGGAGCAGTTCGCGTCGGCCTACGCGGTGCTGGCGCGGGCGGTCGGGCTGCCGACGCGGGTGGTGGTCGGGTTCCAGCCGGTACCGGAGCAGGACGGCGAACGGATCGTGCGGGCCGCGGACGCCACCGCCTGGCCGGAGGTGTACTTCAGCGGATGGGGCTGGGTGGCGTTCGATCCCGTGTCCGGCAACGGAAGCGGGCCCAGCGCCGCGTCCAAGCGTGAGGTGCTGAACCGGCTCGCGTCCACGACCGCCAAGCCCACGCCGACGTCGCTGCCGTCGGTGCCGCCGCTGGTGCAGCCGACCGCGGTGCAGCCGGACGTGGTTGCCGCTCCCGAGGCGCCGAAGGGGTTCCCGTTCTGGGCGTTCGCGCCGGTGCTGCTGCTGGTCGCGCTGTACGTGGCGCGGACTTCGCGCCGGCTGCGACTGCGGGCGGCCGGGCCGGTGGGGGCGTGGCACGAGGTGCTGGACTCGTTGCAGCTGGCGGGCTTGAGGCCGAAAGCCAGCCGCACCGTGCCGGATGTGGGACGGGAGTGGGGCGAGGCCGGGGTGAGGCTGGCCGCGATGGTGGACCAGGCCGCGTTCGCACCACAGCCGCCGCGGCAGGAGGACAGCTGGCGGCTGGCCCGGCAGGTGCGGAAGGCGGTGCGGCGCAAGGCTTCCTGGTGGCGCAAGGCGGTGTGGGCGATCGACCCGCGGCCGTTGTTCCGCCGTTAGTTCCTGGCCGCGCAGACCTTGGCCGAAGCGCCTCGTTCGCCGTTGTAGCCGAAGGCCGCGATCTGGAAGCAACGGCGGATGCCGCCGCCGTCCTCGATGACGTACTTGGTGCCGCCGCCGGTCACCCTGGTCACGGCCTGCGGCTTGGCGCCGGTCACGTCGATCACCACGAACTCGGCCTGACCGCCGCTCGGGTCCGACCACTCCAGCTCGATCGCCTTGCCCTGGTACTCGGCGCGTTTGAGGACGGGCACGAACTTCGGGTCGGCGTTCGGGGGCGAGCCCGCGGCGGTGGACTCCGAGGTCGGCACCGGGAGCGTCGTGGACACCAGCGTCCGTGTCTGCCGGTCGTCGGGGCGACTGAGGAGCAGCCCAGCGAGGACACCACCGGTCACCGCCACCACGGCCAGCAGCGCCAGGACGCCGGAACGCTTGCCCTTGCGGACCGGGGCGGTCATCGGTTCGGCCGGGGGCACGTCGAGCGTCGGCAGCACGGCCACCTGCCGGGGTGGCGGTGGCGCGACCAGGTCCTGCTGACGGTAGGTCAGGTCGGCGAGCCTGCCCTGCCACGAGTCGTCCGGTTCTTCTTCCGGCTCCTCGGCGGGCTTGTCGTCCTCGATCTTCGGGCGCGGGCCGAAGCCGGGGGCCTCGGTCGGGCCGTCCGGGAAGACCGTGGTGCGCTCGCCGAGCATGATCGTCGAGTCGGGGTCCACAATGGACACTGACGGCGCGGTCGACACGCCCGCGCTCACGGCCATCAGCGCGTCGCGCAGTTCCAGCGCGGAGGTGAAGCGTTCTGCGCGGTCCTTGCGCAGGCAGCGGCTGATCACGGCGACCAGCGACGCCGGCACGTCGAAGCGGGTCAGCGAGCGGGGCTCGGCGCTGCTGACGCGGCCGACGTAGGACAGGAGCGTGTCCTCGTCCGGGTTGTCGGAGGCGAACGGCGGCTTGCCCTCCAGCAGCGTGAAGAGGGTCGAGCCGAGCGACCAGACGTCGTCGGCGAACGACGGGGTGCCGCCCTCCAGCATCTGCGGCGCCGCGTGGCGGTAGCTCACCATCTGCAGCGAGGCCGAGTGACCCGCGTCGGTGCCGCGGGCGATGCCGAAGTCGGCCAGGACGTAGGAGGTGGGCAGCACGAGGACGTTCTGCGGCTTCACGTCGCGGTGCAGGATGCCCTGGCCGTGCGCGAACGCCAGCGCGTCGGCGACCGCGATGCCGGCGGCGACGACGTCCGGCACGGGCAACGGGCCCATGGCGCGCAAACGGTCGTGCAGCGAGCCGCGTTCGTAGTACTCCATGACGATGCACGGGCGGCCGTCCGGAAGCGTGCCCGTGTCCAGCACCGTCACGATGTGCGGGTGCTGGCGGCCGAGCTCGACGGTGATCGCCAGCTCGCGGCGGAAACGGGTCAGCGTCGCGGGATCGGTCACCTGCAGAACCTTGACGGCGACGTCGCGGCCCAGGCCGTCCTGGCGGGCCCGGTAGATCGTGCCCTCGCCACCCTGCGCGATCACGCGGAAACCGCTGTAGCCGGGTAACGCGATCTCGGGTGCCGCCGCGGCACCCGCGGCGGGCGCCCACGCCATCAGATCGTCTTCCACCAACGAATCCTATCCCGCTGCGGCCGGCTCACCCCGACGTTCGGCGTCACCGCGGAAAGGGTTCAGTCGCGAACCACGTTCACCTGGAATCCCAGCGACTGCAGCATTCCCGTCAGCATCACGCGGGTGTTGTCCTGCGCGCGCTTGCGCAGCTCCGACTGCTTCGCCGCCTCCGACAGCTTGGCCTCGGCCGCGACGTAGAACCGTTGCTGGTCAGGGGGTCCCGCCAGGGCCTGCAGATCGTTGATCAGGCCGCGTTGCTGGCTGAAGACGTACGAGCGGTCGTGGTGGAGGTTCGGTTTGTCCAGTTGCGCCTCCGGCAGGCGGATCTCGACGGTCTTGCCGTCCGGCGACACGACCAGCCCGTCGTCCTTCAAACTGCCGAGGTCGACGTAGGCGTTGACCGACCCGGCGGCGACGAACAGCGTTCGTTCGCCGGCGAGTGCGGCGGGCACCCACTTCACGTCGTGCTCGATGTCCAGCACGACCTGGAACTCGCCGGAGGCGGCGTGGTACTGGCTGAGGTCCCGCACCGACTTGAGCACCGCGGGCTGGCTGCGGTCGATGGAGTCACCGGAGGGCTTCCACTGCCCGAAGACGTACAACGCCGCGCCGAGGATGATGAAGACGGCAACGACCAGAGCTCCACGCGTCACCCAGCGCCTGTCCACCGCGTTGGAGTACCCGTGAGGTGATGCGCTCACACGATGCGTATGGGCTAATCGACCCGTGCGGAATCAGTCACGTGTCCATCTGGTTGGCTTTGGACGAGACTGAAACGACGGTTTTGGAGGCTTGCGGTGCTGGACCCGGAGAACCTGTACGAGGTGGACTCGGAGGTGCCAGACCTGACGGGTGCTGTGCTGCTGCATCACTTCGAGGGCTTCATGGACGCCGGTGCCGCGGGCCGCCTGCTCGCCGAGCACCTGCTCGAGACGCTCGAGAGCCGTGTCGTCGCCCGCTTCGACGCCGACAGCCTGATCGACTACCGGTCCCGCCGGCCGCTGATGACCTACGCGACCGACCACTGGGAGGACTACGCCACCCCCGAGCTGGTCGTGCACCTGCTGTGGGACAGCGCAGGTCACCCGTTCCTGCTGCTCACGGGCCCGGAGCCGGACCGGAGCTGGGAGGCGTTCGTGCTCGCCGTGCGGTCGCTGATCGACCGCTGGGGCGTGCGCCTGACCGTCGGTTTCCACGGCATCCCGATGGGCGTGCCGCACACGCGTCCGCTGAACGTCATCGGCCACGCGACCAGGCCCGAGCTCGTGTCGGAGTACCAGCCGTTCTTCAACCGGGTGCAGGTGCCGGGCAACGTGTCCGGCCTGCTGGAGTTCCGTCTCGGCCAGGCGGGCCACGACGCGCTGGGCTTCGCCGCCCAGGTGCCGCACTACCTCGCGCAGTCGCAGTACCCGACCGCGGCCGTGACGCTGCTGGACGCCGTCGCGCGGGCGACGGGCCTCGCGTTGCCGATCGGGTCGCTGATCGACGCGGCCCAGGCCGCGGACGCCGAGATCCACCGGCAGGTGGCGGAGTCGGAAGAGGTCGCCCAGGTGGTGGAAGCGCTCGAGCGGCAGTACGACGCTTTCATCCAGACTGTCGGGAACACCGACCTCCCCAGCGCGGACGAACTGGGGGCCGAGTTCGAGCGGTTCCTGGCCGAGCAGCAGCGTCCGCCGGACCACCTGTAGGAGCCTGAGATGGCCACCTGGAACGACGTGCGCCGGATCGCCACCTCCATGCCCGACGTGACGGAGCGGGTGCGGGAGGGCGTCGTCGACTGGAGGGTCAAGGACAAGCTGTTCGTGTGGGAACGCCCGCTGCGCAAAACGGACATCGCCGCGCTGGGCGCGTCGGCGCCGTCCGGGCCGATCCTCGCCGCCAGGGTGCCGGACCTGGGCGCGAAGGAGGCGCTGCTGGCCTCCGACGGCACGGTCTACTTCACGACACCGCACTTCCACGGATATCCGGCGATCCTGGTGCGGCTGGAGCACATCGAGGTGGGGGAGCTGGAAGAGCTGATCGTCGAGGCCTGGCACGCGCGGGCGAGGCGCCGCTAGTGGAGTTCTTCTGCTACCACCGGGATCGGCCCGGTTCGTTGCCGCTGCGCGAGAAGCTGACCGAGGAGCACTGGTCCTACATGGACCGGTTCGAGCTGATCGCCCGCGGCCCCACCTTCACCGGTGACGTGCTGACGGGCAGCGTGCACATCGTCGACGTGGCGTCTCCGGTTGAGGCCCGTGCGTTCGCGTTCGACGAGCCGAACTACCAGGCCGGCGCCTACCGCGACGTGCTCGTGCGCAGATGGCGCAACGTCCTGGGACGAACCATGTGGGACTTTCCCGGAGGCGGGGAAGGCGGCGGCCACCTGGTGCTCGGGTTCGGGTCGGGTGAGCCCGTGGACCTCGCCCCGGCGCGTGCGGAGAGCCTGATCGCGTACGGGCCGTTGCTGTCCGACGACGGCACGGCGTGGCTCGGTACGGCGGCGCTGGTCAGGTCCGCGGATCCGGCCGCGGTGCTCACCGTCGAACGGTATGCCGCCGTCGAGGTGCACGAGTGGGAGTTCGGCGGCCGCCGCTAGTAGCTGACGAACCGGTAGTGCAGCCCTGACCTGGACTCCTGCCACGCACCGACCGTCTTCGGCTCGCGGTCGATCTTCGGCGCGTACGTGTCGCCCTCGAAGTTCTCGCGGATCTCGGTCACCTCGAGGCGGTCAGCGAACGGCAGCGTGGCCGCGTAGACCGCCGAGCCGCCCATCACCCACAGGTCGCCGGTGACGTCCGCGAGCGCCTTCTCCAGGCTGCCGAACGTCTCGGCGCCCTCCTGCGGGGTGCGCGACAGCACCAGGTTGCGGCGGCCGGGCAGCGGGCGGAAGCGCGGCGGCAGCGACTCCCAGGTGCGGCGGCCCATCAGGACGGCCGAGCCCGCGGTGATCTCGCGGAAGTGCTTCATGTCCTCGGGGATGTGCCACGGGATGGCGTTGTCGCGGCCGATGACGCCGTTGGCCGCCTGGGCCCAGATCAGGCCGATCACACCGCCACCGGGGCCTTGATGCCGGGGTGCGGGTCGTAGCCGGAGATCGTGAAGTGCTCGTAGGTGTAGTCGAAGAGGCTGTCGGCCGGCGCGAGCGTCAGCGCCGGGAACGGCCGGGCCTCGCGGCTCAGCTGCAGCTCGACCTGCTCCACGTGGTTGTCGTAGATGTGGCAGTCGCCGCCGGTCCAGATGAAGTCGCCGACGCCGAGACCGGTCTGGGCGGCGATCATGTGCGTCAGCAGGGCGTACGACGCGATGTTGAACGGCACGCCGAGGAACAGGTCCGCGCTGCGCTGGTAGAGCTGGCACGACAGCTTGCCGTCGGCCACGTAGAACTGGAAGAACGCGTGGCACGGGGGCAGCGCCATCTGCGCGATCTCGCCGACGTTCCAGGCGGACACGATGATCCGCCGGGAGTCGGGGTTCTCCCGCAACGTGCGCAGCACCTCGGCGATCTGGTCGACGTGGCCGCCGTCCGGGGTCGGCCACGAGCGCCACTGCACGCCGTAGACCGGGCCGAGCTCACCGTCAGGGGAGGCCCACTCGTCCCAGATCGTCACGCCGTGGTCCTGGAGCCACTTCACGTTGCTGTCGCCGCGCAGGAACCACAGCAGCTCGTAGGCGATCGACTTGAAGTGCACCTTCTTGGTGGTGATCAGCGGGAAGCCCGCCGCGAGCGGGTAGCGCAGCTGATGGCCGAAGATCGACCGCGTGCCGGTGCCGGTGCGGTCTTCCTTGCGCACGCCCTCTTTCAGGACGTGCAGGAGGAGGTCTTCGTACTGCGTGTCGGCCATACGGGTGAGCCTAATCTAGAAGCGCGCGGTGTCCGGGCCGAGCCCGAACCGCACCATCGAGTACGTCTCCAGCAGTCGGCGGGACACGATCGTGTGCTGGTTCGCGACGTGGGCGTCACGCAGACATCGTTGCAGCGCCGACGACTCGAACACGGACGTGCCGCCGCCCAGCGCGAACGCCTTCTGGGTCACCTCGGTGGCCTCGGCGGACGCGAACGTGCAGGCGAGCCGCAACCGGCCCTTGACGGCGTCCGGCACCTCCGAACCGGCCACGGCCAGCTCCCAGGCCGCGCTCAGCTCATCGGCGAGGAACGCGCGGGCGGCCGAGAGCCTGGCCTCCATCAGAGCGACGTCGATCTGGACTCCGGTCTGGTCGGCGAGGCGTTTCGACGCGTGCTGCGGAGTCTTCTCGACGGCCAGCGCCACGATCTCGTCGATCGCGCGCCGCGCGACGCCCAGGCTCACCGAGGCAACGCCGGCGGCGAGGAAGCAGAAGAACGGGAAGCGGGGGAGCGGGCCGTTGGTGCCGGGGGCTGTCACGCCCGGCAGCGCGGTCCGGCCGGCCGGGACGAAGGCGTCCGTGACGGAGAACTCGTGCGAACCGGTGGCGCGCAGGCCGGAGACGTACCAGGTGTCGTGGATCGTCACGTCCGAACGCGGGTACACGGCGAGACGCGGGCCGTCTGGCGTGAGGCTTCCGCCGATGACCCACTGACTGTGCTGGACCGCACTGCCCCAGCCCCATCGGCCGGACACGCGGTAGCCGCCGTCCGCGGGCTCACCACGTCCGATCGGTGCGGCGGTGCCCGCGATCAGCGCGCGCGGATCGCCGAAGATCTCGTCCGCGGCGGCCACCGGCAGGAACCAGGCGAGTGACGACGAGATGGTGGTCGTCATCACGGTCCAGCCCGTCGAGGCGTCCGAGCACGACAGGTTCTGGATCTCCCGGCTCCACTCGGGCAGGCCGAGTTCGAGGCCTCCGTGGCGCTCCGGCAGGAGCATCCGGTGCAGACCGTGGTCGACCAGTGCGGTCACCACCGGCTCGGTGAGGGCGCGCTGCTGCTCGGCCAGCGGTGCTTCGGAGCGGATCAGGGCGTGGAGATCCATGCGGGCGATCCTGCCGGGCGGGCTACAGCTTGGCGAGCGCCTCGACGAGCGGCTTGAGCTCCGGGATGCCCTCGGCCTCCTCCAGCGACGCCGCCAGGGCCTGGTCGTGAGTGGGACGGGCGAGGGCGAGCAGTTCGTGGCCCTTCTCGGTGACCTCGGTGTAGATGCCGCGGCGATCCGTCGGGCAGAGGTAGCGGGCGAGCAGGCCGCGGTCTTCCAGGCGCGTGACCAGGCGCGTCGTGGCCGACTGGCTGAGCACCACGGCGTTGGAAAGCTGGTTCATCCGGAGGTGGAAGCCGTCCTGGCGGTTGAGGACGTCGAGAACGGTGTACTCGCTGACGGAGAGTTCGTGCGCCTTCTGCAGGGCTCTCTCGAGGCGGTCCTCGATGCGCGCGTGCAACGCCGCGAGCGTGCGCCAGCCCTGAGCGCGCGCCTGGACGGCGTCGTCGTCCAGTGACATAGGTCAACCCTTCTCGAATAGACAGCGTCTGCAACTATTGCGTACGCTCGTTATCGTCCTCAACAAGTCTACCGGGGAGAGACATGGATCTGTCTGGACGCACGGCGCTTGTGACGGGCTCCACCTCCGGCATCGGCTTCGCGACGGCGGAGGCGCTGCTCAAGGCGGGTGCGAAGGTCTTCGTCACCGGCCGCGGCGAGGAGCGGGTGGCGGAAGCCGTCGGCAAGCTCAGCGGCCACGGTGACGTGCGCGGCGTCGCGGCGGACATCGCGACCGCCGAGGGCGCCGCGGACCTGATCGAGCAGGTGCCGGACGTCGACGTGCTCGTCAACAACATGGGCATCTACGGCGCGCAGCCGGTGTTCGAGATCGACGACGCCGAATGGCAGCGGTTCTTCGACACCAACGTCATGTCCGGCGTGCGGCTCTCGCGGCATTACACGCCGCGCATGGTCGAGCGCGGCTGGGGCCGGGTGATCTTCGTGAGCAGCGAGTCGTCCGTCTTCACGCCCACCGAGATGGTCCATTACGGCATGACGAAGACCGCACAGCTCGCGATCTCGCGAGGCATGGCGCAGGCCGTGAAGGGCACCGGCGTCACGGTGAACTCGGTGCTGCCCGGCCCGACTCTCACGCCGGGCGTCGAGGAGTTCATCCGCGACCGCGTCGGCGACGGCGGCGAGGCGGAGTTCGTCCGCACCGAACGCCCGACGTTGTTGCTGGGCCGCCTGATCCGCCCGCACGAGGTCGCGAACCTCATCACCTACGTCGCGTCGGACCTGTCGTCCGCGACGACCGGAGCCGCGTTGCGCGTCGACGGCGGCACCGCACCGACGCTGATCCCGTAAGCCAGAGTAAGGAAGATCGCTTGTGAACATCGTGAAGCTCAACAACGGCGTCGAGATGCCCCAGCTCGGTTTCGGTGTCTGGCAGGTGCCGGACGCCGAGGCCACGACCGCCGTCGCGGAGGCGCTGAAGGCCGGCTACCGCAGCATCGACACCGCCGCCGCCTACGGCAACGAGGGCGGCACCGGTGAGGCCATCGCGCGGTCCGGTGTGGACCGTGACGAGGTCTTCGTCACCACCAAGCTGTGGAACTCCGATCACGGGCACGACGCCACGCTGCGCGCGTTCGACGAGTCGGTGAAGAAGCTCGGGCTCGACGTGCTCGACCTCTACCTGATCCACTGGCCGATGCCCGCCCGTGACCTGTACGTGGAGACCTGGAAGGCGTTCGTGCAGCTGCAGAAGGAGGGCCGGGTCCGCGCGATCGGCGTCTCGAACTTCCAGCCAGCGCACCTGCGCCGCCTGATCGACGAGACCGGTGTGGTGCCCGCGGTCAACCAGATCGAGCTGCACCCGTACCTGCAGCAGGCCGAACTGCGCGAGTTCCACGCGAAGCACGGCATCCGGACCGAGGCCTGGTCGCCGCTCGGCCAGGGCGGTGAGCTGCTCGCCGACCCGGTCGTCACCGAGATCGCGGCACGCCACAGCCGTTCAGCGGCGCAGGTCGTGCTGCGCTGGCACCTGCAGCTCGGCAACGTCGTGATCCCGAAGTCCGTGACGCCGTCCCGCATCCGGGAGAACATCGCGGTGTTCGACTTCGAGCTGTCGGACGAGGAGATGGCCGCACTGTCCACTCTCGACCGCGGCGGCCGCATGGGGCCGAACCCGGACGAGTTCAACGAAGCCTGACGGAAGTACGAAGCCCCGGACCGCATGCTCGCGGTCCGGGGCTTCGCCGGCAACGGGCCTGCCTCCTGCTCCTAGGCCCGCATGACTGTGGCGATCGGGATGCGCGCCGCCCGGATCGCCGGGATGAGACCCCCCAGCACACCCGCGACGAGACCCGCGATCACCCCCGCGACGCCCGCCTCCCACGGGAAGGCGGTGCCCTGCAACGACGGGAAGCGGCTGCCGAACATCATCAGCGCGATCTGCAGACCCGCCACACCCGCGCCGATCGCCAGCGCCGCGGTCAGCAGACCGGTCAGCAACGTCTCGGCGAGCACGATGCCCGCGAGCAGCATGCGGGACATGCCCACCGCGCGGCGCAGCGCGAACTCCTCGACGCGTTCGCCGACCGTGGCGAGACCGACGTTGAGGATGCCCGCGACGCCGATCAGCAGCACCAGGAACGCCATGCCGAGGAAGATCAGCCGCATGATCTTCAGCTGGGACTCCATGCGCTCCTTGGAGTTCACCGCGCGGAAGTGGAGCTGGCTCTGGTCGACGCCGGCCCCGACGAGCTTGGCCTTCAGCAGCTGCTGAAGGTCGTCGGAACCGGGCTGCAGGTACACCTCGAGGCCGGTGCCGCCGCCGCCGTACCGGTTGGCGTTGTTGGTTTCCGTCGCGGTCGGCATCCACGTGCGCAGCTCGTCGAGGCGCAGGTAGACGCGTGGCTGCATGTTGCCGTCCTGCACCACGCCGACGATCTGCGGTGTCACGTGGTGGGTGGCGCCCTCGATCATCATCTCGCCGGGGACGCGGTACTGCTGCAGACCCTTGGCGGCTTCCTCGTTCAGCACGATCCGGGGTGCGAGGGACGGCGCCGAGGTGAAGTCGAGCCAGCTGCCGGAGACGGGGCGGAACGGCTTGAACGGGCGGATGTCGCCGGTCAGCGCGACCATGCTGACCTCGATCGCCTGGCCGTCCGGCTTCTTCTCCTGCGGCTTCTGCTCGTGGCACACGCCGCCGACGTCGCAGATCATCGACGGACCGCCGTAGCTGCCGCCCTGGTTCGCGTACTCGAACGGCATGCCGCCCTCGTTGATCGGCCGCACACCCGGCTCACCGATGACCGCCTTCGAACTGATCATCGCCACCGCGTCGGTGCGGCCCTTGAACGTCGCCTCCACGATCCCCGGCGCACCCTTCTCACCGGGGATGTAACCCGTGACCGTGCCGTCCTTGCCCTCCTGGAGCTCGACGTCGGTGAGCATCGCGCGTTCGGCGATCTCGGAACCCGCCTGCACGGCCACGATCGCGAGGACGCCGAGGAACAGCGACACCATCGACAGGAACGTGCGCAGCTTGCGGGCGCGGATGCCCTGTCCGCCGATGACCAGGGCGGACCGCAGCTTGCCGGAGAACATCAGTTGAACCGCCCGTCGCGCAGCTCCAGCACGCGGCCCATCTTGCGCGCGTGGTCGTGGTCGTGCGTGACCAGCACGAGGCCGCAGCCCTGCCTGGTCGTGTTGAGCAGCACCTCGACGACGAGGTTGCCGGTCTCGGTGTCGAGCGCGCCTGTCGGCTCGTCGGCGAGGATCACGCGCGGCTGCCGCACGAGCGCGCGGGCGATCGCCACGCGCTGCTGCTCACCACCGGAGAGCCTGGAGGGCTTGGACTTCGCGAGGTGCGCGATGCCGACCTGCTCCAACGCCTCCATGACCTGCTGCTTGCGCTTGCGGCGCGACGACCAGCCTTGGCCGTTCACCAGCGCCATCGCCACGTTCTGCGCCGCGGTGAGGTGCTTGAGCAGGAAGAACCGCTGGAACACGAACCCGAACTCCGCGCTGCGCAACGCCGCGGCCTTGCGCTCGGGCAGCTTCGTGATGTCGTTGCCGTGCAGGAGGTACTGACCTTCGTCGGCGCGGTCGAAGAGACCGATGAGGCTCAGCAGCGTCGACTTGCCGGAGCCGGAACGGCCGAGGATCGCCACGCTCTGTCCTGGATGGACGGTGAGGTCCACACCGGACAGGATCGTGCGGGGTTCCTCTTGGCCCTTCAGCACTTTCGTGATGCCGTTGAGCTGCAGCAGCGGTGCCTGAACCTGGATCACGGGCGCCGTCATCACGGTCCCGTCGGCTTCTGCTGGTCGCCGCCCTGCTGCTGGCCCTCCGGCAGGTTCGGGCCGGGCACGGCGAGCTCCTCGTCACCGGTGAGGCCGGACTTGACCTCGATGACCTTGCCGTCGGTGAGGCCGAGCGTGACGTCGGTGGTGCGGCGCGAGCCGTCGGGCTGGATCACGTCGACCTTGCCCTTGCCCTGCTGACCCGCCACTGCCTCGACCGGAACGACCAGCGCCTGCGCCGACTTGCCGGTGGTGACCTCGATCGACGCGCTGGCGCCGTTGATCATCTGCACGTCCGCCGGTCCGGTGCACACGATGCGCAGGCCCGTGGAGGAGCTCGGCTGCTGCGGCTGTTCCGGCTGCTTGGGCTGTTCGGGCTGCTTGGGCTGGTCCGTCGGCGGGTTCTTGGTGTCCGGGGTCGGCGTGGGCTTCTCCGGGATGGTGCCCTGCGGCAGCGCGGCGATGGTGCCGAGCACGGTGCACGGGAACGGGCCGGGCCCGTTCTTGATCTGCACGGTGACGTCGGTCAGCGCGCCGCTGATCTTGTACGCCTGGGCGCCGTCGATGTCGCCCACGATCGCGTAGCCGACGTGCTTGGCCGACGCGATCGGCATGCCCGCCGTCACCGTCGCCTTGTCGTCGACGAGCCTGCCGCCGAACGTGGCACCGGCCGGGATCTCGACGTAGTTCGGTGCCCCGTCCTTCCACACCGTCGCGACCCTGGTGGGCTTGGTCGGAGTGCCGTTGGGCGCCTGCAGGTCGAAGTACCGCACCTGACCGGCGACCGGCGCGACGAGCCCGAACGTCGGGTTCATCTCGACCTTGCCGGAGATGCTGAGCTTGGTGGTGAGGTCCTGCCTGGTCGGCTTGACCTTGGTCATCGTCGTGCCGCGCGGCGCCAGCTCCGGGTTGGTCTTCTCCGGACCTGACGGACTGCACGCCGCCACGGCGACCGTGACCAGCGCGCACAGCGGCGCGAGAACGATTTTGCGCACGAATGTCCCCCATGTCGTTTCGACCAACCTACCGATAAGGACACCCGAAGAGACGGGGAGGTTGCATCGGACTTTCGGCCGATGTCGCATCGACCTGGTGGCCACGGGTATCCGGGTGTTGACCGGAAGGAGAGGACCTGTGAATGCGCTTGCCGTGGTGACCGGTGCGTCGAGTGGAATAGGTTACGAGCTCGCGAAAGTTTTCGCGGACAACGGCTTCGACGTGGTGGTCGTGGCTGAGGACGGAAGGATCGACGAGGCGGCCGCGCAACTGAGGCTGCGCAGTGGCGGTGTGCACGTCGAACCGGTGATCGCCGACCTGCGGTCCTTCGAGGGCGTGGAGTCGCTCGTCGCGCGTGTTCGCGTGATGGGACGCCCGGTCGACGTGCTCGCGGTGAACGCGGGCGTCGGCGTCGGCGGTGACTTCCTGCGCGACACCTCGCTCGGCGACAACCTGGAGATCGTGGACCTGAACGTGCGCTCGGCCGTGCACCTGGCCCATCGGCTGATCGGCGACATGGTGGACCGCAAGGAGGGCAAGGTGCTCTTCACGTCCTCGGTGGCCGCGACCGCGCCCGGCCCGTTCCACTCGGTCTACGCGGCCTCGAAGGCGTTTCTGGCGTCGTTCGCGCAGGGGCTGAGGGAAGAGCTGCGTGATACCGGGGTCTCCGTGACGACGCTCATGCCGGGACCGACCGACACCGAGTTCTTCGACCGTGCGGGCATGCAGGACACCAAGGTCGCCACGGGGGACAAGGACGACCCCGCGCAGGTCGCCCAGCAGGGCTTCGACGCGCTGATGAAGGGTGACGACCACGTGGTCGCGGGCTCGTTGATGAACAAGGTCCAGGCGATCGCCGGGAGGGTCGCACCGGACCCGGTGAAGGCGAAGATGATGCGCACGATGACAGAGCCTGGTTCGGCCGGCTCCTGATGGGTACTCGCGCGCCATGAGCCAATCGAATCCCATTCAGATCCAGAAGTACCTCTCCGGTGTGGACTACCCGGTGAGCAAGCGGCAGCTGCTGGAGAAGGCCCGCGACAACGGGGCCGGCCAGGACGTCCTGACCGCGCTCGAGAAGCTGCCGGAACGCGAGTACAACGGCCCGAACGGCGTCAGCGCGGAGGTTTCCGGAGCGTGAGGCGGATCTGGCAGGCGTACGGCGAGGGCAGGCCGCTGCCCGGCTACCTCCTCGCCATCGGCACATACGCGGCTCTGGCCGGCGTCGTATCGGCGGTCGGGCGCCTCACGGGCGTCCGGCTGCCCGAACGGTTCTCGCTGGGCGACACGGCGCTCGTCGGTGTCGCGACGCACAAGGCGAGCCGGTTGCTCACCAAAGAGGCGGTGACGAGCCCGCTGCGGGCTCCGTTCACCCGTTATGAGGAACCGGCGGGGCACGCGGAGCTCAAGGAGTCGCCCCGGTCGGACGATCCGGCGCGGCACGCGATCGGTGAGCTGCTCACGTGCCCGTTCTGCGCCGGCGTGTGGATCGCGAGCGGGCTCACCGCGGGTCTCGTGTTCGCGCCACGGGTCACGCGGCTGGTGGCGACGGCGCTCACGGCCGTCGCGGCGTCCGACGCGCTGAACCTCGTGTACGACAAGCTGAAGTCATGACTCCGGCTGGTGGCGGCCGCGCCGGCTCCCGTGGTAGGCCTGCTCCCGCAGCACGGCGAGCCAGTGCGGCGCCATCTCCATCTCCGGCGGCCGGTTGAGCACGGGGTCGAACGCCACCGGGGTCGTCACCGGCTTCTCGTGATGGAGCGTCACGTCCGCGATTCGGCGCCACTCGGCGTCCTTGCCCGACACGTGGAGCGTGAACCGGCCGGGCAGTTCGCCGTCGTCCGGCACGGCCATGAACCACAGCAGCTCGTCGCGGTACCGGTAGGGCGCCAGCGTGCCGAGCCTGGCGTCCCGCCAGTGCCGCACGAACTTCGGCAGCAAGCGCGTCCGCTGGCCGGTGCCGGTGCTGGACAGCAGCAGGTCCCAGTCACCGGACGCAGTCGGCACCCGCAACGCGAGGCCGAGCACGTCCGGTTTTCCCGGTCCGGTGCCCGCTCCCTTGGACAGGCGCGCGGTCACGGTGGCCGCTGCGGGAAACGGTTCGGTGCCGGTCAGCTCACCGGTCAGCTGGACGCCGCGCGGATGCAGCGCGCGGTCGTTCCTCACCCGGGCGATCAGGCGGAAAACAGTGGACAGCACATCCCGGTGTACCCGTGGGAAACACCGGGAAACGCGGTGTTTCAAGGTCCTACCACGAGCCGATTCCCGGATGGTGAGGCTGCTGAGAGCACCGGGCGTGTACGCGCCCCAGGACGACACCGCGCTGCTCGTCGAGGCCATGCACGCCGCGGCGATCCCGGTGGGCGCGCGTGTTCTGGACGTCGGCACCGGCAGCGGAGCGCTGGCGATCGCGGCGATCCGCGCGGGAGCCGCCGAAGTGACCGGTGTGGACGTGTCGCGGCGCGCGGTGTGGACGGCGCGGGTCAACGCGGCGCTGCGGCGGATGCCGTTGCGCGTGCGGCTCGGCAACGCGCTCGAGGTCGTGGCGGACGAGCAGTTCGACCTGGTGCTCGCCAACCCGCCGTACGTCCCGGCCGCCGGTTCCTGTGCGGCGCGCGGGCCCGCGCGGGCGTGGGACGCGGGGCTGGACGGACGACAGCTGCTGGACCCGTTGTGCGCAGGGATGTTCGGCCTTCTGGCGCCGGGCGGCGTGCTGCTGATGGTCCACTCCGCACTGTGCGGAGTGGACACGACGTTGCGGCAGTTGCGGGACAACGGCCTGAAGGCTTCGATCGTGCAACGCCGCCGGGTGCCGTTCGGGCCCGTCATGAACGGCAGGATCGGCTTCCTGGAGCGGCACGGCCTGATCGAGCCGGGCCAGCGGCACGAGGAACTGGTGGTGATCCGCGGTGACCGGCCAGAACGCTCCCAACCGGCGTGAGCGCAGGGTGACGGTGGTGCCGAACGGGCCGGTGCTCGTCGAGGGACCGGTCGAGCTCGTCACCGAGGACGGCGTGACGCACACCAGCGACCGGTTCGTGGTCGCGGTGTGCGCGTGCCGCCGCAGCAAGCGCTACCCGTTCTGCGACACCAGCCATCGCAGGCGCGTGCGCAGCGACGACTCGCCGGCGGCCCACGACGACAGCAGGTGATCGGCGAGGCGTGCTTCGAGCAGTTCCGTCGCCTGGATGCCGAACACCACGTCGGCGCGCAGCTTCGGCTCCTGCTCCAGCAGCGAGCCGATGACGTCACGCCGCATGATCTGCTCGTGCACGGCGTCGGCCTCGATGTGCTCGGTGAAGAACTCGACGCAGCGCGGGTCGGCCTCCAGGCGTTCGAGCGCCTGGGCCAGGCGGATCGCGCTCGGGGCGGTGGTGATCTCCGCGGCGGCGAAGTGGCCGACCAGCGCGCCGCGCAACGACCGGTGCAGGCCGAAGAGCGACATCATGTTGACGATCGCGATTGCCGGTGCCGGCACGTCGTCGAGGTAGTGCAGGTAGTCCGAGGACATACCGGCGCCCTCGAGCAGGTCGGCGTAGAGGCGGGAGTGCATCCGGTCGGCCCGGCCGCCGCCGAACTCGTCGAACTCCACCGCGACCAGTGCCGCCTTCGCCGTGCCGCGCAGCCTCGGGATCACCCACGCGTGCGGGTCGGCCTCCTTGTGGTGGTACACCGAGCGATGCGCGAAGTACTCGCGCATCTCGTCCCAGGTCCCGTGGTCCCGCAGGTGATGTGACACCCCGCTGCCGGGGAGGTGCTCGACCAGCAACGCGTCCAGCGCCGCGTCGAGGTCGTCCCCGCCGTCCACATCGGACCGCAACGCCGCCAGGAACGCCGTTTCGGCATGGGCGCGGAGCTTCAGCAGCTCCGGATCCCACTCCCAGGCCTCGTGCACGCCGTCGAAACCGCAGTAGTGCAGCTCGTACAGCACGTGCAGGGCGATGGTGAGGTCCTCGCCGTACGGGTCGGCGTCGGTGTACGGGATCGAACGGCCGTTCGGCGGACCGCCCAAGGTGTCGATGACGGTCTCGGACAGCGGCCCGCGGGGCGAGGGAAGCTTCACCACGTTCTCATACCCGCTGGTCGACGAGGTCATGCACGAGCTCGAGCTCGCCACGTTCCGCCAACGCCGGTGTGACGTGCTCCAGCAGTGCCTCCAGCAGCGCTGTCGCGGGCACCCGGCACTCCCGCCACGGATCCACCCCCGCGCCGTCCAAGCCGTACCGGGAAGCCGCCCAGACGGCCGCTGCGCACACGTCGTCACGCACCGGGCGTGGTTCATCGGCCACGGCCGCCGTGTGCACGAGAGCGCGAGACAGAGCCGCTTGCAGCATCGCGTCCTCGACGGTGGCCGCCGCGTCCGCCACGCGGAACTCCACGGTGGGCAGCTTCGGGGACAGCCGGGCGAGCCAGAACGACTGGGCGCGGTCCACCAGGGTGCCGCACGCGACCATGCGGGCGACGTGCGCGTCGTAGCCGGCGGCGTCCGCGAACACCGGGGCCACCCCGGAACCGGGAAAGCGGGACTGCTCGACCATGCGCCAGCTCGCGTAGCCGTTGCCGGCGGAGTTCGCCGACAGCGCCAGCAACGTCGGCAGCCACGGCCGGAGGTGGTTGAGGACGCGCACCCCGGTCTCCCGGTCGGGCACGCCGACGTGCACGTGGCAGCCGCAGGCCTCGTAGTGCTCGACGACACCCGCGTAGGTGTCGAGAACCCGGCGGAACCGCGGGTTGTCGTGCGACACGATCGGCTGCAGCGACGGTTTCACCGGCGTGCCACGGGAAACCAGCCCGAGGCCGGTCTCCTCGGCCGCCTTCGCGAGCATCGCACGCGCCTGCCGGAGCGCATGGCCCAGCTCGGCGACGCTCGTGCACGGACCGGTCGCCGCCTCCACCTGCGTGCTCGCGAGCTCGGCGTGGAACTTCGTCAGGTCGGTGTCCTGCACGCGCGCCAGCACGGCGTCCGCCCGTACCGCGGTACGGGCGGACGCCGTGTCGACGAGCAGGAACTCTTCTTCTACGCCAACGGTGTCAGCGCACTGCGGCACGCCGGCCAAGCGCGACTCCCAATCCGATCATGCCGAGACCGAGGACGAAGTGCAGCCAGTCGTCCGCGGTGTTGAGCGGCACGAAGTTGGCGGAGCTGGTCTTGTCGATCACGAGTCCGTACAGCCACAGCACGAGGTAGATCGCGCCGCCGCCGATCAGGAAGGCTCGCGCACCGGCGGCCGAGCGTGCGGCCAGGAAGCCCGCGACGCCGAACAGCAAGTGCACGATGTTGTGCAGAATCGACACCATGAAGATCCCGAGCAGCATGGCACCGGACTCATGACCGGCGAAGGTCATCTGGTCGTAGTTCGTGGTGATGCCCGGGATGAAGCCGAGCACTCCGACGAGTGCGAACACGGCCGCGACGACCAGGGCTGCCTGCTGGACCCTCGTGCGGGTGGAGACGTCGACCATCGAACTCACCTCGTGGTTTGGTCGTGAACGTGGTCGATCGACGGGCTACCCGGCGGGGGTGGACGCAAACCCTCGGCGGGTATTCGTGTCGGTATGGACGAGGTAACGATCCAGGCGCTCGGCAAGCTCAGCGCGGCCCTGGAGACCACCGAACGGGCACGCGGCCACCTCTACTCGTTCCACCAGCTCACCGGCACGGCGGACTTCATGCTCGATGAGGCGGTCGCGCTGCTGCGCCAGGCCGGCCACCACGAGCACGCGGACCGCGTGCAGGGGGAGCTGCTCGGCAGGAACGTGCTGCCGGGACGGTGGACCTTCGAGATCGTCGAGGAGTACGACGACACGTACTACGAGTGCTTCCGCGAGGTCGAGCGCGCCGCCAGGGACGCCTTGGCGGACGGCAGGCGCCACGACCTCGAAGCGCGCCTCAAACAGGAACGTCAGCGGCTCAGCGCGGCCGTGTCCTACAAGTCTCGTCCGCGATAGTCGCGTCCGAGAGGCTCATCGAACGGACTTGTAGGACACGGCCGCGGCGTACGCCGACAAGGACTCCCGGTCCGGCTGACCCGTCTTCGCGATGAGCGAGGCGACGTGCTTCTCCACCGTGCGCGGCGAGATGTGCAGGCGGGTGCCGATGGCCTTGTTGCCCATCCGGTCGGCGAGCAGCACGAAGACCTCGAACTCGCGGACCGTCACACCGTGCCCGCGCAGCTGTTTCGGCACCTGGTCCGTGCCGCTGCGGCGTTGCTGCACCGGCGCGCCCGCCTGCCGCAGCAGGCCCCGGCACGCCGATGCCACCGCCGGGATCCCCGCCTCGTGGAAGTACTCCTCCGCGGTGCGCAGCCACGTCACCGGATCACCCCACGCCGAGGCCTCCTGCGCGATCAGCCGCAGTCCCAGATGCCGTGCCATGGGGTAGAGGGCAGCGGCCTCCTGGGCGCTCTCGAACGCTTCCAGCGCTTCGGCGCCCCTGCCGTCGCGGCCGAGCAGGACGGCGCGGGCGAGGCCGGCGAACTGGCGGTTCCAGCGCATGCCGGCGGCACTCGACTTCGCCAGCACCTCGTAGTCGGACCAGCCGAAGCGGCCGTCCAGCACCGCGAGGAGCACCCGGATGCCGTGCGTGCCGGAGAGGTGGAACGTGGTGGGGTTCTGCGACTCCTTCGCCTCGGCGGCGTCGAGCTCCTGCGCCGCCAGCGCGTGGTCCTCTTCGAGCAGGGCGCAGAACGCGCGCGCAAGCCCGTGGCACAGCGGGATTTCCTGCGCGCCGCCCTTCGCCACCTCCTCGAACCTCGCGGTGGCGTCGTCGGTCTCCTGCCGGTTGCCGCGGTGCCCGGCGAGCGTTGCCTTCACCATCAGCAGATAACGGGTCAGCGCGTGGAACTGCAGCCGCGCGGTGGCCTGCAGGCAGCTGTCGATCTGCTCACCGGCCGTCTCGTAGGCGCCGGTCAGCACGTGTTGCAACGCCATGATGGCGTCGACGTTGTACGCCACGGTGATCGCGCCCGCCCGGCACGCCTCGTCGCGCACCCGGCCGAGCGCCGCCGTGCAGCCGGACGCGAGCCAGTCGTTGCCCGCCAGGCGAACCAGCGCGTAGATGTGCTGGATCGGCATCTGGTGCGCGTCCGCGAGCGCGCGGGCCTTGTCGAAGCACCTGTTGGCCTCGTCGAGGTCCTGCTCGCGCGCGATGATGCCGAGCAGCTGCCACGCCTCGCACGCCACCACCGGAAGCTCCGCCCGTGCCGCCGCGTCCGCCGCCTTCCTGGCGAGGCACGCAGCGGATTCGATCCGGTCGGCGCTCGAGATGTTCAGCGTGAGGTACGCCGAGTTGACGTCCAGCTGGGCGGTCAGCTCGTCCGGCGCCCCGGCGCCGAGCAGTGAGCGGGCGGCGCGGACCTGTTCCACTCCGTCGGTGAACCTGCCCGCCAGGTAGGCGACCCGCGCGAGTCGCGTGTGGAGCTTCGCGCGGCGCGGCCCGTCCAGGCCGCTGAGATCCGCGATCTCCCTCTCCAGCTCGAAGGCGCGTTCGAACTCGCCCGTCTCCGCCAGCGCGGGCAGGAGACTGTCGAGCACGTCGGCGCGCGCCTCGCCGGTGAGCAGCCGCTGCGCCCGGTCGAGCAACGTGACGGCCGACCCCGCCGCGCCGTTGCCCAGCGCGCGCTCACCGGCCTCGGCGAACAGCAGTCCCGCCTCGGCAGGCGATCCGGCGTCGAACCTGAGCTTCGCGACGAGCGGGCACCAGTCGCCGGTCAGGCCGGGGTGCAGATCCTCGACCGCGTCCGCCGCACGCCTGGACAGTTCCGCACGTTCGGTGGGCGTGAGCTGGGCGAGCAACGCGTCCGCGGTGAGCGGGTGGCGGAACGCGTACCAGTCCGGTGCGGGCTCGTCGGGTGTCACGAGCTGCGCGGCGACCCCGGCGTGCAGATGACTCAGCAGAGCCCGGTCGCCGGTGCCGGTCACCCGCTGCACCACCGAGAGCGGGAACCGGTGGCCCAGCACCGCGGCGATGGACAGCACCTCACGGCCCTGCGGCCCCAGCCGGTCGATGCGGTGGGCGACGCTGCGGACGAACGCCGCCGGCACCGGCAGCTTGAGCTCGCCGAGCACCTGCCAGCCCCGCGCGCCGGAGACGAGGAGGCCGCTGCTCACCATGCCGTGCAGCAGTTCCTCGACGAGGAACGGGTTTCCGGCGCTGTCCGTCCACAAGCGAGCGCACAGCTCCGCCGGGATCCGCTCGCTCTCCAGGCAGGCGGCGGTCATCCGCTCGACCTCCGCCCGCGTCAGCCTGCGCAGGTCCAGCTGGGCCGCCGCGCCGCGCTGCGCGATCCGGTGGATCAGCTCCAGCGCGTTGCCCGGCTCGGTGCGGATCGTGGCGAGCAGCAGAACCGGCTGGTCCTCCAGGTTGTCCGCCAGGTACTCGATGACCGCGAGCGTCTCGGCGTCGGCGTCGTGCAGGTCCTCCAGCACCAGCAGGCACGGGGTCTTGCGCGCGACGCTCGCCAGCAGCCTGAGCACCGCCTCCGCCAGCACCACCACGGATTCGGTTGTGGACCGGTGGTCGTGCCACTCCGGGATCAGAGTGCCCAGCACCGGTTTGTAGGGGCCGAGCGCGGAGTCGTCGGGCGGTTCGCCGCGGAACAGGGCGAGCAGGGCTTCGGCGATCGGGCGGAACGGCACCATCGGGCCGATGCTCGTGCCGCGCCCCTTGAGCACTCTGACGCCCGCGTCGTAGGCGTGGCCGGCGGCGTACCGGGCGAGCCGCGACTTGCCGATACCGGCCTCGCCGGTCAGGAAGATCGCGCCTCCCCGGCCGGCGCGTGTGCGATCGAGTGCCTCCACGAGAGCCGTGACCTCTCGATCTCGGCCGACCACGTGGGGCGCTCGGGTCTGCATGGCTGGACCTTAACGGCCTCGTGACGCCGTCCGGATCGGCTGCTCAGGCGTAATTCCGGGGCAATGGGGCCGGGCACCGCCCGGCCCCTCCACCGGTTTCGGGCCTCACACCACGCTGACGGTCGTGTCCGACAGCGCGGGGGTGAGGGACGCGAAGGCACCCGCCGCGAGTGTCAGTCCGGCCAGGGCACGGGCTCTCGCACCGGCGGACGACTTCGGCGCGAGCTCCATTTCCCCGATCACGTGCTCGACCGGCTCTGGCAGGGCGGCCGGGCGGTGCAGGGACTCGTTCATCGGATGTACTCCTCATCGGTTGGCGACAGGTTCGAGCAGCAGGATCGAGGGCACCGGAAACCCTTGGCGCAGCAGGCCGTGGCCGATGCCGGCCAGGCCGGTGAGCAGGCCCGGTGACGGAACGCCGCCGGGGGTGGCGCAGCGGGCGCCGTGTTCGTCCAGTGCTCCCAGCAACAGCGCCGTGCGGCGGGTCGCGGCGCCGGGGTGGCGGGCGGAAAGCGCTTCGACGACGCCGAGTTCGCCGTGGCAGAGACTCATGTCCCGCAACGGCTCCCTGGACGCGAGCACGGTGCACAGGCGGTCGTCGTCGCTTGCCATGGCGGCGCCGGCCAGGCCGGAGCACCAGCCGGTGTCGGTGGGGTCGATGGCGTCGCTCTCCAGGAAGGTTTGTCCTGCCACATCAATTGACTCGTCACAAACCGTTGCCGCGTAACGCCGCAGAGCCCATCCGATTCCCGCATGGCCCCGGGCGAACCCATTCGCCCGGCAAATCGCGCCACGTAGAACCGATGCGTAGTGATCGGCCAGAGCCAGCGACTCGGGCGTGCCCACGGCGAGCATCGCCGCGAGGGATCCCGCGACACCGTCCACCACGCTGAACGACGAGTCCTCCAGCGGCATCAGCGACACCGCCGTCGAAAGCAGGCCGGGGTCGAGGCCGAGCAACGGCGTCAGGCGCGCCAGGCCGTAGCAGATCCCGCCCAGGCCGTGGAACCCGCCACCCACCGCCGCGACCAGCCCGGGCGACGCGGCGAAGGAGGAGAGCAACGACCGCAACGGGCGGACGGCGTCCCGCGCGAAGTCGACGTACCGGGCGGCCCCGGTCAGCGCACCCAGTTCGGCGAGGAACAGTGCGACACCTGTGTAGCCGTTGGACAAACCAGCGCCGAGCGGTTGCACGGTCCAGTGCCGGTCGTCGACCAGCTCGAGCCCCAGCCAGTTCACCCGGTCCCGGCCCGTCACGGCGTGCGCGAGGATCTGGTCCGCGATCCCGCACGCGGCCACCAGCAGCCGCGCCGGATCGGGGTCCACCGCGGCGACGTGGCCGGGCAGGGCACCGCCGCTGTGATGGGACACCGGCCGCGGCCGGGACGCCAGCGACGCCGCGATCACCCACTGCTGGTCGTGCCGGTCGACCTCGCTCATCGCCGCGATCTTGCGTTCGACGGCGCGCAGCCCGGGCTCCGGCAGCATCCCCGGCAGCCGGAGCCCGGACGTGGTCCACAGGTCTCGCGACGACGGCCGACACGTGAACAGTGGCACGTCACCGTGCCACAGGTCGGCGACCTCGAACGGAACCAGCCGGTCGAGCAACGGGTCGTCGATGACCAGCACGCCGAACGCCAGATCGCGGTCCATCGCGTCGGCGAGCACGCTCGGATGGGTCGACTCGTCCAGCAACACGGCGTACTGACGGGTCGCACGCGCCACGAACCGCACCTCGTCGTCGGCACACGCGCGAACCAGCCGCAGCAGCTCGTCCCTGCCCGTCACGATCGCGTCGTAGCCCGCGCGGAACCCGGCCATCAGCGAGTCCTGGTAGTCGGCTGGCTCGGCGGGCACACCACCCAGCACCGGCCGGTTCGACGCCCCTGACGACTCACGAGGACGCCGCACGAGCCGCATCCGGTCCGTTCCGGCGTCGGCCCAGTCGACGACGTTCAACGGCGACAACACGCCGTGGTCGCCGCCCACACCGGACACGTCGGCGACGCCGTTGTCGCCCAGCAGCACGTGGGGGAGCAGCGCCGTGCGGTGCACGGACCTGGCCAGCGCCAGCGCGGCCGGATCGTCGGACGTCGCCGGTGTCGGGTGGAACAGCGTCTCGACGTCCACCAGCACCGGCTGGTCGCCACACGCGATGAGGTTCTCGTAGTGCATGTCCGTGCCGTCGACCGCGTAGAGCAGGGCCAGCAACGCCCCCAGTCGCCGGTAGAACTCCGCCACGCCGGCCACGTCCGCGCACGGTTCGCAACTCACGAACTCCAGCCACCCGTACCCGTCGCGGACGAGCAGCCGCGGCGAGCGGAAGCTGATTCCCGTTCGCGTGGAAAGCCAGTCGAGCTGGGCGGAGAAGTGCTCGTGCAACCCGACCGGGCGCGGCCGGTAGACCAGCCGGTCCCCGGACTCGAAGGTCAGCACCGCGACCGTGCGGCCCTGCTGGTGCGCGTCGCCCCGGTCCGTCTCGATCGACGCCAGCGTGCCGGGATCCCGCCCGCCGAAGATCACCCGCACGATCTCCGGGCGATCACGGGTGAAGCGCGACGACAGCTCGTGATGGGCGGAAACGGCCTGTTCGCAGGCCTGCGCGAGCAACCGCGCCAGCACCGGGTACCTGGCGAACAACGCCGGCAGGTCCAAGGTCCGCGTGAAGGAGGTGAACCGCTGCGCGCCGGTGTCCCCGGCCAGGGTGCCACGTGCCTTGTGCAGCTCCAGCACCAGCGTGCGGGCCGCGATCGCCACCAGGCGGCGGCCGAGCTGCTCGGCGAACGAGGCGTCGAACGGCGGCGCGACCTCGGTGCGGGCGGCGTCGATCAGCGGGCGCAACGCGTGGGCGAAAGCCGCCGTCCAGCTCTCGCTGGTGCTGGTCTCCGCCGGTGAGGTCACCGGCAGAACCTCGCACGCGCGTGCGGAGAGCACATGGGGGCCGAGCCCCCAGATTCTGCGCTGGACTCCGGCGGGACCTGAATATGGGGGACCGCACCCCATGTTCCGCCGCTCCACCCGCCTCCAGACTCGGGGACCGAGGGAGGGATCGGGCATGAGGGAGTTCGGGGAACTACTGCGCACGCACCGCATCCGGGCCGGGCTCACCCAGCAGCAGCTGGCCGACTTCGCGATGGTGAGCGTGCGGGCCATCCGCGACCTGGAGTGCGGCCGCACGAGGTCACCGCGCGCCGAGACGGTGCGCCTGCTCGCGGACGGGCTCCGGCTGGACGACGACAGCCGCGCGAACCTGCGGGAAGCCGGTGGCCGGCCGGCGGGACCGGTGTCGGTGGCGCCGCCCGCGCCGTCGTCGGCGATCGTGGGCCGCGAGGCGGAGCAGGCCGCGCTGCTCGACCTGTTCGCCGACGGAGGGCGCCTGGTCACGATCACGGGTGTCAGCGGGGTCGGCAAGACGCGGCTAGCGCTGGAGGTGGTGGGTGCGCTGCACTTCCGGCTCGGCTGGTCGGTGGCCTGGCTGCCGTCCTCGCGCACACCGCAGATCGACGACGGCCAGGACACCGTGCTCGTCACCGACCACCTCCCCGACACGGCGTTGCTGGACCGCCACCCGAGGCTGCGGGTCATCGTCACCTCGCTGGCACCGGCCGGGATCGTGGGTGAGCACGTCTTCCCGCTGGCGCCACTGGCCGACGAGGCCGCGGTGCGGCTGCTGGTGATGAACGTGCGGCGGGTGCGGCCGGGGTTCCGGCAGGAGGCCGGGAACTCCGCGGCGCTGATGGGCCTCGTGCGGGAGCTCGACGGGTTGCCGTCCGCGCTGGAGTTCGCCGCCGGGTGGTTCATGGTCTACTCGCCGCAGCACCTGCTGGAGCGGCTGCGCACCAACCCGCTCGACCCGACCTCCGCACACCTGCGCGACTCGCTGCGGCTGTCCCTGTCCACATTGGACGAGGAGGAACGCGCCGCGCTGACGCGGATGGCCGGCCGGGGTGAAGGGCAGGACGACCACGTCACGCGCGCGTTGAGCGTGCGTGGACTGGTTCGCCGCGCCGGACGCCGGTACGAGGTGCTCAACCTCGTGCGCGCGGCGGTGCTGGAACCGGTGTCAGGGCCACATTCCGCGGGGGGTGTGGCCCTGACCTGGCCTTGTTAGAACTGCGCCGTGAGGCACGCGAGGCGGTCGCCGGCGGTGCCCGCCTTGCCGTGCTCCGTGCTGGAGTGCGTGGCGTGGATGATGACGGCGTTCGCCTCGCCCTTGCGGAACTCCCAGTTCACCGTGGCCGTGGCGGTCGCGGCACCCCGCGCGTCGGTGGTGAAGTCGAGCCAGATCTCGTTCTGCGCGTTGGCGTACTTGGGATCCACGCTCGGCGTGACCGGGTCCTTCTCGTTCTGGTAGTGCGGACCGGAGTCGGCGGGCTTGGCGCCGCACGGCTTGGTGTGCACGTGCGAGCCGTACTTCGTGCCCGGCTGCAGGCCGGACACCTTCAGCTCGACCGTCGTCCGTCCACCCGCGACGGAAGAGCCGGTGGAGAGCTTGGCGCCCAACGGGATCCGCTTGACGTCGTAGGTGATTCCCTTCGGCTGGTCACCGGACGCGGCCGGGCCGGCGACCTCGGTCTCGGCCACCGGCTTGACGGCGGGAGCGGCGGGGGTCTCGCCGGAACAGGCGGTCGCACCGGTGAGCAGGGCGGCACCCACGAGGGCCGCGACGGTCGTGCGCATGGTTCTCCTTGTGTCAGCTGCGTTCCAGGTTCCCACCCCCACCACGTCCACCATCGGGTGACCGGTTCAGATCAATCGAGACGAGGTCGCGGAACGCGTCTTGATAGGCCGCGCACAGGTGATAGCCGCCGTGAGTCTCCACTTTGTCCGGAGACCCGTTCGTCTCGCTCGCGCGGCGGTCGAGCGGGTTGGACTCCCAGCCGTGCACCGGGAAACCGAGGTAGTCGGTGCGGCGCCACAGGTTGATCCAGCTCGCGCCGAGGAGCGCGCTCAGCCCGCGATCCGGTGTGGCACCGGGACTCCGCCGCCACGGGTCGCGCGAGAACATCGCGCCCGCACGCACTTCCGGTGTGCCGAGCACGGCCGGGCCGAGCAGCTCGGGGAAGATCCGCCCGAAGTACGGCCGCAGCTGCACGCCGTAGGTCAGCAGCTGCGTGCGTTCGAGGTACCCCTCCGGCAACGCGTACAGCGCCGCGACCGCCAGCACGGCGCCCAGGCTGTGCGCGGACAGCACCACCCGGTTGTCCGGCGACTCGTCCAGGAACTCGCGGGTCCGGTCGGCGATCTCCGGCACCGCGCGTTCCGCGTAGCAGGGCGGCGCGAACGGATGCGCGGTGCGCGGCAGGAAGCACATCAGGTCCCACAGCAGGCCGAGCGGGCGCCGGTTGGTCAGCATGCCGGCGCCGACGAACGAGCCGATCACCGCGACTCCGGCGAGCCCGGTGACCCAGTCGCCCTTGCCCACCATCCACGTGACGCCCCACCACCCCGTCCAGGACGGCGAGGCGAACGTCAGGTAGCACGTGAGGACCAACGCGAGCACACCGAGCGTCGACAGCACACCGACGACGTTCTCGGCCCGGTGCGTGACGGCGACGACGTGCCGCACCCGCACGACGAGCACCTCGGCCTCGTCGTCGAGCAGGGCGGGCTTGGTCAGCCGCGACAACAACGCCAGCGCCTGCGCGATCACCAGCAGCACCAGCGGAACCAGTGCCACCGCGAAGGCCGCGCTGAACCACGAGTAGAACGACGGAACCCGCAGTCCCGTCCCCACCCAGCCGCGGAACGTCAGCACCAGCACCGCCGCCAGCATCACCGACGTGGTCAGCGACAACCCCAGCAGCACGCCGGGTCCGGCGCCGCGCCAGGCCTGCCACTCGTCGCCGGACCGCGGCCGCGCCCGCCACGCGAGCACCCCGCCGGCCACCACGGCGCCGATCCAGGCGAGCGGGAACCAGTAAGTGGCAACCATGAACGCCACGAACAGCACGAGCAGCGCCAACGGGCCCTTGGCGTCGTTGCGCCGCCACGACCACGCCGCCAGCACCGAGCCGAGCAGCGCCACCGTGACGACCGGCGGTCCCCACGAGGCCAGCCAGAGCGGCCCTTCGAAAACGGGTGCGAACCCGTAGAGCCCGAACCCGTGCACCACCAGGACGAGCACGGCCGCGACCACCAGCAGCCACGACCACAGGCCGCCCTTCTCGGTCGACGGCACGTCCGGGCAGTCCGTCGCCGTCACGACCACCCGGCCCACGACCACCGCCAGCAGACCGGCCGCGAACACGGTGAGCACCAGGAAGAACGCGTGCTGTAGTTGCTGGGCGCTCGTCACCAGCGTGACCACGCAACACCCGGCCGCGAGGTGCAGCCGGGTGAGCCGGCGGATCCGCGGGCTGCCCTCCCACATCGACGACCGGCTGAGCATCACGCCCGGCCGCCGCACCGGCGTGCGCCGCATCGTCGCCATCTCGTACCTGCTGCGGGACAATGAGGTCAGCGCCAGCAGGCCGAAGAGCAGCAACATCGGCACGGCCGACGCGGCGAGCACCCTGACGTGCCGCGCGGGATCGCCGAGCAGGTCCATGAACTCCGGCAGCCGCTTGCAGGTGGTGCCCGGCAACGAGCACTGGATCGCGTACACGTCGATCGCGACCTCGCACACCGCGAGCACCAGCAGCACCGTGAGCCCGAGCCCGAACAGCCGCGTGCTGGCGGCACCGCGCCCGGCGTTCCACCACACCATCCGCCTGGTCGCCGGCATCGAGTCGTCGGGAAGTTTGCGGGACCAGTAGGCGACGTTCGCGAGCCCGAACGGCAGCAGCAACGCCCATCCGATGCGCCCCAACGCGTTCGCGAGCACGGACGGCACCCCGCTGCCCGGCACGCCCGGGCTGCTGCGCGCCATGCCGCCCCACGAGTACGCCTCGCGACGCACGCCGCCGGGCACCCGTCCGGCGTGCACCGGTGGCAGTTCGGCGACCTTGTCCGGCTTCGGCCGCCAGAAGCTGCCGAACCGATCTCCCCGGAACTGTTCGACGGCGTGGTCGGGAAGGGCCAGCATCGCGTCCGGGGGCGTGTTGTTGACCCCGTGGATGCGCAGTTCGAGGGTGCGTGGACTCATCGCCGGCCTCCCTTTACTCCGGTTGTCGTCCTGTCAGCTGCTCCGGTTAGCGGCCGAACGGGTGAAAAAGGTGTATCCAGGCGCCCTGGAAAGCCTCTACTTGGCAAGGAGGCGCACCATGACCACAACCGCTCACCCGAACGTCGCAAACTCCGTCGGACTCGCCGAGTTCCTGGCCACCGCGGGCAGTCTCACCCTGGCGCAGCGCAAGCTCATCGTCGACCAGGCGCTGATCCTGCTGGAACAGAACTACGCGCACCTGCCGTTGAAAGTCGCCATGCACGCGGTGAACCCCGTGCAAAGACTCAGGGTCCTGAGAGCCAGACTCGAACGGCAGACCGACGCCACGGCGGAGCCCGAGTGGCAGTTCCACCGCGAGCTGTCGAGCACCTTCCACTCGGTGCGCGACCTGCACACGAACTACCTCTTGCCCGCGCCGTTCGCGGGCAAGATCGCCTTCCTGCCGTTCCAGCTGGAGCGCTGCTTCGACGCGGACGGCACCGAGCAGTACCTCGTCGCCCGCACGGTCGCCGGTTTCGACGGTATCGCGGTGGGCGCCGAGGTCACGCACTGGAACGGCACGCCGATCTCTCGCGCGGTCGCGTTGAACGGCGCGATCTTCGCGGGCAGCAACACCGCGGCGAACCTCGCCCGCGGCCTGGAGTCGCTCACGTTGCGCCCCTTGGTGATCCAGCTCCCGCCCGACGAGGACTGGGTCGTCGTGACGTATCGCAACGAGAACGGCGCGTCCGAGGACATCCGCGTCGACTGGCAGGTGACCGACAACCTGCCCCCGATGACCGACACCGACTCGCTGTCACCGGCCGCGTCCGCGCAGGGCGTCGACCTGGACTCCGACGAGAAGGCCCGCGCGAAGAAGTTGTTGCACGCCCCCAAGGTCGTGCAGGCCGAGGCCGTCGGTGGTGCCGTCGCGATGTCCTCGCAGGACGTCCCCACGACCATGCCCGGCGTGTTCCGCGCCCGCCCGGTCACCACGCCGTCCGGCGAGTTCGGCCACCTGCGGATCTTCACGTTCAGCGTCGACGACCCGGACGCGTTCCTCAAGGAGTTCGTGCGGCTCGCGGCTTTGCTGCCGCAGAACGGGCTCATCGTCGACGTGCGCGACAACGGAGGCGGCCACATCTTCGCCTCGGAGTTCCTGCTGCAGACGATGACGCCGCGGCGCATCGAGCCGGAACCGGTGCAGTTCCTGAGCACGCCGCTGAACCTGCGGATCTGCCGCCGCCACGCGGACGACCCGACCGGCCAGATCGACCTCGGCCCGTGGTTCCCATCGCTGGACTCGTCGACCGAGACCGGGCAGGCGTTCTCCTGCGCCCACACCATCACGCCGGTCGCCGGCGCGAACGCCGTGGGCCAGACCTACCACGGCCCGGTGGTGCTGATCACCGACGCGCGGTGCTACTCCGCGACCGACATCTTCGCCGCGGGCTGGGCCGACCACGACCTCGGCCCGATCCTCGGCGTGGACGACAACACCGGTGCGGGCGGCGCGAACGTGTGGACGCACGGACTGCTGATGACGCTGCTGAAGATCCCGGCGCCGGGCGACACCGAGTCGCCGTACAAGTCATTGCCCAACAAGGCGAACATGCGCGTCTCGATCCGCCGCACGTTGCGCGTGGGCAAGCTCGCCGGCACGCCGGTGGAGGACCTCGGCGTGCGGCCGACGCACCAGCACAGGGTGACGCGGGCGGATCTGTTGCAGGGCAACGTCGATCTGCTGGCGAAGGCGGGCTCGCTGCTCGCCGCGCTGCCGGTGCGGCGGCTGGGAGTGGCGGTCGCGGGGACGACCGTCTCGCTGGACACCGTGAACCTCGACCGGGTGGACATCTACGTCGACGGCCGCCCGGCCACCTCGCTGGACGTGACCGACGGCGCGCACACCGCGACGTTGAGCGCGACCGGGAACGAGGTGCGGGTCGAGGGCTTCGCGGACGGGCAGCTGGTGGCCGCGCGCAAGGTCACCGGTTGAAAAGAGCGGGCGCTGCCGGTGACTCCACGACCGGCAGCGCCCGCTCCTGTGGTGCTACTTCTTGGTGAACGTGAAAGCGCGGTCGGTGGCCAGAGCCGCCAGCTGTGCCTCGGTGCCCTGCGTCCAGCTCTGAACCCAGACCACCTCACCGTTCGGGCGGAAGTTGCGGGCTTCCACGATGCCGAACCGCTCGTCCTTGCTGAAGACGGTCACGCCACCCTTGTGGTCGCTCACGGTGCTGGTGCACGTGGCGTACTTCTCGCAGTACTCCTTCGGCGACCACTCGTGCATGCCCGGTGCGTTGACCTGCGTGTACGTCGTGACGTCCTGGCCCTTGTAGGTGAACGTCACGGTGTTGCCCATGTACTGCATGCCGTCGAACACGCCTGCCGCCTCGCCGCCCCACGGGCCCGGCTCGACGTTCTGCGCGCCCCGGAAGGCGCGCGGGTAGGTCTTCTCCTGCCGTGCGCTGAACTCGTCGGCCTGCTTCTGCAGTTCCGCCTTGGTCTTGTGAACGGGCGTGACGTCCTTCGGCGGCCACGGGTAGTCCGTGGAGGCGGACGCGGTGCCCGCGAGACCGAGGAGTGCCGCGCCTGCCAGGGCAGCCGCCATTACCTTGCGCATTGATCCCCCACTAGCGAGTTTGTGCTTGCGCAGTAGGAGACGCCGCAAGATCACCAGAGGTTGCACGCGACTTTTCGTGTTCTCACAACGGTGTTTAACGTGTGAACGTGTAGGCGCGGTCGGAGGCCACCGCTCCCAGCAGGACCGGGTCGTCCTGCCGGGACCCCTGGGTGAAGACCACTTCGCCGTTCGGGCGGAAGTTGTGCGCCGACCTGTCGTTGTAACTGTCGTCCTCGGAGAAGACGATCACGCCACCCTGGTTGTCGCTGACCGTGCCGGTGCACGTGGTCTGCGCGCAGAACTCCTCAGGCGAGTCGGTGAAGAAGCCGGGTGCGTTGACCTGTGTGATCACACTGGCCCACACACCCTGCTCCGCGCCCGGCTGCCTGAACCGGACCTCGTTGGCCATGTACTGCATGCCGTCGTCCAACGCTCCGTCGCGCAGGCCACCCCACAGGCCCGGCGTGACGAACTTCGCGCCGGCGAAGATCCGCGGGTAGGTCCGCAGCTGGTGCGCGGTGAACTCGTCGGCCTGCTTCTGCAGTTCCGCCTTGGTCTTGTGGATCGGCGTCGTGTCCCTCGGCGGCCACGGGAAGTCCTGCTGGGTGACCTGAGCGGACGCCGTGCCCGCGAGTCCGGCGAGTGCCAGGCCCGTCAGGGCAGCCGCCATTGCCTTGCGCATGTGGATCCCATCTGTGAGTTCTCGCTTGCGCGGAGAGACACGCTCTCGGACGGCCGGCTGGTTGCACCCTCGTCCGGCTAAAGCCAACCTCGCCGCATCGCCTGAACACCCGCCTGGAACCGGGTCTGCGCACCGCACCGGTCCATCAGCTGCCGCACCCGCCGCTGCACGGTCCGCGGCGCGAGCCCGAGCTGCCGCGCGATCGACTCGTCGGTCAGCCCGGCGGCGAGCAGCCCGAGCAGGTTCGGGTCCACATCGGCCGCGGCGGCGTAGATCCCTCCCGGACTGAACGGGATCCCCTTGTCCCAGTACAGCTCGAACGTCGACCGCAGCACGTCCAGCAGGGCCGAGGGACGGATCAGCAGCACCTTGTCGACCACGTCGCCGTTCGCGACCGGCAGCACCGCGGCGTGGGTGTCGATCACGGCGAGCTTGAACGGCAGCGTCGGCGTGACGCGGGCACGTTCGCCGGCCGCGACCAGTTCGATGATCTCGGTGACGCGGCCGGGCAGGTCCACCGCGGACCGGTCGTAGACGACGCGCCACTGCACGTCGCGCTGGCGGGTCGCGTCCTCGAGCGCGACGTGCTCGCCCAGCGGCGTCACGTACGGTGGCTGGTCGAGCACGCACACCTCGTCGCGGGCGCCGTTGAGCAGCGTGTTCCACAGTTCGCGGACGGCGCCGAGCCCGCTCACGACCTCGACGAACGCGTTGTCGGCCTGCTCCTCGTCGCGGTTGCGCAGGTAGAGCTCCATCAGCGGGCCGACGTCGGCGCGGGCCCTGCGGTTCTGCTCCTCACGGGCCGCGATGAGCGCCTCCACGGCGAGGTCGGGCGCGACAGCCTGCCACACGTCGCCCGGCAGGTGGCGGACCACGCCGAGTTCGTGCAGCCGCGTGAGCAGCTCGGGGGCGACGCCGATCTCGGCGGTGGTACGGCTGCCTCCCGTTACCAGCAGCTCGTATACGGCAGATAGCTCCGGCGAGACGCCCAGATGTCCGAACACGGCCACATTGTGCGCCATTCAGCGCAACACCCCTGTCGTGAACACGTCAGTGTCGTTATTCGGCCGTCTTAAAAACTGTTTAAGGCGGTCCGCCGCTGCTTACGGTCCTCGGCACCTCCGCAGCCGGTTCAGAACCCTGACGCCCTCCACGGCATGCGGTGGCCCTGTGTGGAAGGACCTCTCGTGAACGGATTGCGACGCACGAGTCTGTGCGCCGCGGCAGTTTCCGCCGCCGTGCTCAGCGTTGTCTCACCAGTCAACGCCGCTCCCTCCCAGGTTCAGTCCCAGCCGGACTCGACCCAGGTGAACCGTCCCTTCGAGCGACTGATCGTCGGCTACAAGCCGGGCACCGCCGAAGCCTCGTCCGACTCCGCTGCCTCGGACGATGTGAAGAACAAGGGCAAGTCGCTGCACCGCCGCATGGCGAGTGGTGCGGTCGTCGTCGACCTCGGCTCGAAGACCTCGAACGCCGACTCGACCATCCAGGCCTTCAAGGCCGATCCCGATGTCGCCTACGTCGAGCCGGACCTGCTGATGCAGCCGTTCGCCGACCCGAACGACACCGACTACTCCCGGCAGTGGGACCTGTTCGAGGCCACCGCGGGCATGAACGTGCCCGGCGCGTGGTCCAGCACCACCGGCGCGGGTGTGACCGTCGCCGTGATCGACACCGGTTACGTCGCGCACAGCGACCTCTCGGCCCGAGTCGTCGCGGGGTACGACTTCGTGTCGGACGCCTCGCGTGCCCGTGAC
Organism: Lentzea atacamensis; assembly: GCF_003269295.1. Classification (GTDB taxonomy): domain Bacteria; phylum Actinomycetota; class Actinomycetes; order Mycobacteriales; family Pseudonocardiaceae; genus Lentzea; species Lentzea atacamensis. The sequence continues at coordinate 758,969 of NZ_QLTT01000004.1, forward strand.
AACAACGGCCGTGACTCCAACCCGGCCGACGAGGGCGACTGGGTCGCTCGCGGCGAGTGCGGCACCGACGCCAACGGCAACCCGGTGCCCGCCGCCGACCAGGGCTCGTCCTGGCACGGCACGCACGTGGCCGGCACCATCGCCGCGTCGACGAACAACGCCAAGGGCATCGCGGGCATCGCCTACGACGCCAAGATCCAGCCGTTGCGCGTGCTCGCCAAGTGCGGTGGCGCGACCTCGGACATCGCCGACGCGATCACCTGGGCGTCTGGCGGCACGGTGAGCGGTGTCCCCGCGAACGCCACGCCCGCCAAGGTCATCAACATGTCGCTGGGCGGTCAGTCGTCCTGCTCGACGACCTACCAGAACGCGATCAACGGCGCGATCAACCGCGGCACCACCGTGGTCGTCGCGGCCGGCAACTCGAACATGAACGTCGCCAACTTCACCCCGGCGAACTGCAGCGGCGTCATCACCGTCGCCGCGTCGTCCCGTGAGGGCAACAAGGCGTTCTACTCGAACTTCGGCACCCGCATCGACATCGCGGCGCCCGGCGGCGAGACCCGTCGCGGCACCGACACCCCCGGCACGATCACCACGCCGGAGAACGGCATCTGGTCGACGCTGAACGCCGGCACCACCACCCCCGGTGCCGAGAACTACAAGCCGTACCAGGGCACGTCGATGGCCGCCCCGCACATCGCGGGCCTCGCGGCACTGCTGGTGGCGAAGAAGCCGTCACTCACGCCGGCCCAGATCAAGGACCTGATCAAGACGAACGCCCGTGCCCTGCCGGGTACGTGCTCCGGTGGCTGCGGTGCCGGCCTGGCCGACGCCACCAAGACCGTGAACGCCGTCGACACGACTCCGCCGCCCTCCGGTGGCCTGGAGAACACGACCGACGTCCCCATCACGGACATGGGCACCGTCACGTCCTCGATCAGCTCCACGGTGACGGGCAACGCGTCCTCCACCACCAAGGTCGGCGTGGACATCGTCCACACCTACCGCGGTGACCTGGTGATCGACCTGATCGCGCCGGACGGCACCGCCTACCGGCTGAAGAACTCGTCCTCTTCGGACAGCGCCGACAACGTGGTGGCGACCTACACGGTCAACGCCTCGTCCGAGGTCGCGGCGGGCACGTGGAAGCTGCGGGTCCAGGACGTGTACTCCGGTGACACCGGCTACATCAACGCCTGGAACCTGACCCTGCGATAGCTCCGCGGGTTCGCCGAGGGGCGGTGCCTTCCTACCTGGGGGAGGCACCGCCCCTTTCACATGCTCACGAGCTTCCGGTTGCGCTGCACGATCCGTTCCGGACAGCCGGCCACCGCGCGGATCGACGGCAGTCCGAGGAGGTGCCGCCGGGTCCTGCGCACGCTGTGCTGAATCCCTGTGCTCGTGAACGCCTGTCGGCACGCAGAAGCCACCGCGCCCGGTGTGAAGTCCTGCACCCGCACGCCGAGCTCGAGCTCATTGACGCGGTGCGCGTTGTGCATCTGGTCGTGCAGCACCGGAAGCACCGCGACGGGCACACCAGCCCGCACGGCCTCGCGGATCGAGTGGTAGCCGCCGTGCGACACCAGCAGGTCCGCGGCCACCGGCAGCAGCGCCCTCACCGCGGCGGTGATGTGCGGCCCGGCGGCGAACTCCACGATCATCTCGTCGGCGAACGGGTCGTAGTCCGGTGGCAGCGCGAGCACCTCGCCCTGCAACAGATCGGCCAGCCCGTCGCACACCTCGGGCAACACCCCGGCACAGCGCACTGACTCGTCCGCGAAGCCGCGCAGGACCGAAACCGGGCCCTTGCCACCAGCACCTCGTGCCCCAGCTCGCTCAGCATCGTCACGAGGGGGAGTGTGGCCCGTGCGTGGGCAGCCGAGAACGCGACTGCGCACGACGAACCTCCCCTGCGGGCGTAGATCCTCACGGTAGGAAGCCCGGTGGGCACACGGGAATGGCGAAGTTCCATCCGCGGGTAACGTCGCGGACATGGCGACACTGGTGACGTTCCACGCACATCCCGACGACGAGTGCATCGTCACGGGCGGCGTGATGCGGAAGGCGTTCGAGGAGGGACACCGGGTCGTGCTCGTCGTCGCGACCCGCGGTGAGGCCGGCGAGATCCCGGACTTCCTGGAGCCGGGCGAGGAACTCTGGCAGCGACGGGTGGTGGAGACGCACGCGGCCGCCGACCTGCTGGGCGTGGCGCGCGTGGAGTTCCTGGGGTACCTCGACTCCGGGATGATGGGCGACCCGTTGAACTCGCGTCCCGGCTCGTTCTGGACGGCCGACGTCGAGGAAGCCGCGCGCAAGCTCGCCGCGATCCTCCAGGAGGAGGACGCTTCCACGCTCACGATCTACGACAGGTTCGGCGGCTACGGCCACCCGGACCACATCCAGGTGCACCGGGTGGGCAAACGCGCGGCGGAGATCGCCGGCACGCCCGCGGTCTACCAGGCGATGGTGAGGGAATCCGAGTTCCGAGAGGCGATGCGGCGCGCGGGGGAGGCCGAGCCGCCACCGCTGGGGGAGGACGCCGTGCCCGAGTCGGAGATCAACGTCGGCGTCGACGTCTCGAAGTACCTGGACGTGAAGCGGGCGGCGATGCGGGCGCACGCCTCGCAGATCCCCGAGCAGTCGTTCTTCCTGTCGCTCGACGACGAGACGTTCGCGTACGCGTTCGGCACCGAGTGGTTCATCCGCGAAGGCCACGGCCCGGAGACCACTTTGGACCTCTGAAAGCACGACGGGGGCGGCCCGCGGGACCGCCCCCGTCGTACCTCTGCTCAGCTAGTTCACGCGCTGCGGCGGCGGCGCAGGAACAGCAGGGTGCCGGCACCGGCGCCCACGAGCCCCAGACCCGAGAACAGCAGCCACATCGGGGACGCACCGGTCGCCGCGAGCGGCGGTTCCGGCGTGCTGCCACCGGGAGCCGGAGCGTTCGGAGTCGACGACGACGGCGGCGGGGTCTCGGAGGACGAGGGCGCCTCCGACGGCGTGCTCGGCTTCGGCTCCTGCGGCTTGGTCGGCTCGCTCGGCTTGGTCGGCGGCGTCTTGACGCACTCCGGGGTCTTGTGCGTCTTCTCGTAGTTGAACCTGTCGCCATCCGACGCCTTCACCGTGATGGTGAAGGTGTGCGCGACCGTGCCGTCGGCCTCGAACTTCTTCTCCCAGCTCTGGCCGAACTTCTCGTCGGCCAGAACCTTGTCCCCGTCCTTGATCAGCACGGTGTTCCTGTTGCCGCCCGCGTACTGGGTCAGCTTGACCTTCAGCACAGCCTTGTCCTTGACGCAGTCCGCTGACGACACCGGGGTGTGCGCGCTGGCCGGGGTGGCCAGTGCCAGCGAAGCGAGGGTCGCGGTGGCGGTCACCGCGAACGCGCCGAGAACTCTTCTAGCCAACGGACATCTCCTGCTCTGGTTGGTGCGTGGCGGATCGAGCACATTTGATTTCTTGATCACCCGACTGGGTGAACCGCGCCACGCTAGCAACACAGAGAGGTTGAAAGGTCACTGTCCGGCAACACTTGACTCGTCAAACAGGGAATTTCTTCACCTGTTCGAGGAGGCCGAGCATCCCTGCCACGAGCCGCATCTGTTCCACGCCACGGACATCCGCGTCCAGCAGCCGTGGCGAGCAGATCATCACGGCGAGCGCCTGGGCACGTGACAGTGCCACGTTCAATCTGTTACGTGACAAAAGAAAGTCCAGGCCACGAGGTAGGTCCACGGTGGACGACGACGTCATGGACATGATGACCGCAGGTGCTTCCTGCCCCTGGAAGCGGTCCACCGTGCCGACCCGCGTTTCGTCGAACCCCGCATCGGCGAGCCGTCGCCGGATCACCCTGACCTGCAGGTTGTAGGGCGCCACGACGAGAACGTCCGCATCGGTCAGTTCGCGTGTTCTACCGTTGTCCGTCCACGTACGACCGACGATCCGCCGCACCGTGTCGACCACGGCGTCTGCCTCTTCGGTCGACGACGTGATGTTGTGCCGGTGATCAACTTCACGCAGGTAGATCCCGGGCTCGATGCCTTCGATACCGCGGTGGCAGGCGGTTTCGTGCGAATGGAGCAGTCCGGCGTACGAGAGCTCCGACACCGGCTTGCAGACCGCGGGGTGCATGCGGCGCGTCTCGGCCAGGAAGTAGCCCAGATGCTCGGGGATCACGTCCGCGTCGCCGAGCAGGTGGCCGAGCGCGGAGGCGTCACTGCCCGGCGGGTGCACGCCCTGCACGACCTGCGGCAGCTGCTGCGGATCTCCCAGCAGCACGAGGTTGCGGGCCGCCGTCGCCACCGCCACGGCGTCGGCCAGCGCGAACTGCCCGGCCTCGTCGATGATCATCACGTCGAACGGCTGGGCCTTGATCACGGCGTTGGCGAACGTCCACGCGGTGCCGCCGACGAGGTGTCCCTGCGGGTGCTCCTCACGCCACCGCGCCAGCGCGCCGTTGTCCTTCGGCTGGTCCCAGGGGAGGTCCTCCTCCGGCTTCCCCTTGGGACGCTTGGCCATCGGGATGTCCGGATCGACGCTGGAGAGGACGTTCTCGACGGCCTTGTGCGACGTGGACGTCACCGCGACCGTCTTGCCCTGGTCGATCAGGTGCCGCACGAGCTTGGTCGCGAGGTACGTCTTGCCTGCGCCGGGAGGCCCCTGCACGGCGAGCGTGCCGCCGTCGAGCTGGTCGACGGCCTTGATCACGGCCTGCACGACGTCGGGGTGCTGCGGCAGCTGCCCAGGCGGGGTCCGCAGCAGCAGGTCGATGCCGGGGTTGCGGGGGAGCAGCGGCAGCAGGTGGACCGCCTGCTCGGCCAGTTCCGCGACCGCCTCGTCCTTGGGTGCCGCCGGAACCGGGCTGCCGGGCAGCACCGCGACCGGCAGCTCGCCGTGTTCCTGCGACGTGCTCTCGGTGAGCACGAGCTCGTACGGGTTGTCGTCCGCCACCACGGCGTTGCGCGTGACGTTGCCCGGGTAGAGCAGCCGGACCTGCTCGTCCTTGCCGAACGGGTGCGGCCGCTCCGGGTCGATCCGCGCGTGCACCTGCCGCTTGTGCGTCCGCACCCGGCCGCTCGGCGGCACCCAGTCCTCGGCCTTGAGCGTGATCGGCACCGCGCAGTTGGAATCGGTCTCCAGGTCGGAGATCGGTGCGCTGGCCTGCCGGAAGAAGTCGCCCCACGCGGGACTCGACTCCCGCCGGTGATAACCGACGGTCGCCGCGAACAACGTGTGCCCTTCGGCCATCAACGGCTCGGTGAGCGCGGCCATCCGGCGCGCCCGTTCCGCCGCCTTCTCCAGCGCGGCCTCGTCGCGTTCCTCCTTCACCGCGGTCTCGACGCCGTGCTCGCGCTTGATCCGCTGCAGCAGGTCCCGGACGCCGCGGGTCGGGTTCTCGTCCCGCAGCAACGGTTTCAGGGCCTGGAGCGTGTACTCCCGCGTGGACACCCGCAGGGCCCGGCGGGTGAGTGCGCCGAGGTCGACGCAGCGCCGGACCAGTTCGTCCACTTCGGACTCCCTGGTGGCGGTGCGCGCGGCCCTGGCGACGAGGTCGTGCGGCGTGAAGTGGTACACGGTGCCCGTCGGCGTGCGGTCGACGAATTCTGGGAACGTGCCCTCCCAGCCGGGCGTGCGGAACGTGTCGCCCTCGACCTCCAGGAACACGTCGTCCTCAGCCGGTTCCGGCAGGTGCTGCAACGCTTCCGGCGCGACGACCTCGTAGGTCGTGACGCCGGTGCGCTCCTGCTGCACCTGCAACCGGGCCTGCGCGGTCAGCGCGGCGAAGCTCGCGTGGGAGAGCGTGGCGGGCCGTTCCTCGGTGGCCGCAAGCGCGTCGATGGTGTCAATGCCGACCGAAACCAGCTTCCGTCGCTGGTCGGCCCGCAACCCGGCGACGAGCGACAGGTCACGGGCCTCTTCGCGGCCCGCGGCGCAGTGCCGGGCGAACCGGCAGCCGTTGCAGGCGGCCCTGACGTCGCCCCACGACCGCTTCGGCGCGGGTGGCGGTTGTGCGAGCCGGGCCTTGAGACGGTTGAGCAGCGGCGTGAAGTCGGCCGCCCGGAACGACGTGCGCCTGCCGTCGACGATCAGGTGCGCCCGCTCGGATCCCAGTGCCTGTGCCGCGGCGGTCAGGCTCAGCACGGCCAGGGGCGTCGCCTCAGGGACCTCATCGCACGGTTCGTACCCGCTCGGGGTGCGGACGAGCGTCTGCGCCGTGCAGTGGAAGACGCCGTCGAAGAACGTCGCGTTCTCGATGAGATCCGCGCCGGCACGCAGGTCAGCGGCCGTGCGGGCGGCGGCCTCCCGCAGCTCGCGCGAGTCGCCGTCCCGTCCGGCGCGTGCCAGGTAGCTGCGGTGCTCGCACTCGAGCAGGTCGACGAGGTCGGACGGACCGGCGTGCATGGGCACTGATGCTAGGCGATCTCCGGGGTCGCCAGGTCGATGGAACCGCCGGTCAGTGGAATGCTCGGTTGCAACGCCTCGACGATCACCCGATCATCCACATCGGACAGCGCTTTCGCCCGAGCACCACTGCGGAAGGAGGTGAGCGGGATGGAGAAGCTGACAAGTGCGCAGATGATCGCGCTGGTGAACCGAATGCTGCAGCCCGGCTTCCCGGAGGACGAGGATGCTGCGGCCCTGGACGCGCTGACCCGTTCCACGGGTAACCCGCACGTGTCCGATCTGGTTTTTCACCCTGAGCCCGGGAAGGAGAACATGAGCGCGGAGGAGATCGTCGACGAGGCGTTGTCCTACCGCCCCATCGAGCTCTGAGAACGGGCTGCACGCGAGAACCTGGTGCGCCGGATCTCGCTGCGCGACCTGTGAGCCTGGTGGCACGGGCGGACGACCCGCGTTCATCCCCGGTACGCGGGCCGTCCGCCCGCACCGCCAGGAGCTACACGTTGGCCTCGACGAGCTTGAGCAGCGCCTCGTGGCCGGTGTTCGGGTAGTCGTGCGGCCTGAAAGGCCGGGTCTGGGCACGCACCAGCGCCGCCGCGGCGGCCAGTTCGCCGGTGCGGACCTCGGTGTCGCGGTGCAGGAACGGGAAGTGCGGCTCGCGGACCTCGTCCGGCCACAGCAGCGTGTGCAGGACGATCACGCCGTGCTGGGGGCGTAGAGCGGCGAGGGTTTCCTTGCCGCGCAGGCCGAACTTCACGATGGCGGCGGTCTTGGTGCGTTCCAGGGTTTCGCGCAGCAGCACGTACGAGCGCACGGACAGGTCGTCCGGTTCGACGTAGTAGCTGCGGTGCAACGCGATCGGGTCGAGGTCGGTCTGCGGCGCGAACTGCTGGACGTCGATGACGCCGTCCTCCGGTGCCGGCAGGTCGCGCGGGTCTATCTGCACGATGCGGCCGTCTTCGAGCTCGTAGCCGCGGCCGATGTCGTCCGGGGTCAGCCGCAGCGAGCACTCGCCGCACACCTGCTGATGCCGGACGCGGCCGCTGTCCTCGCGGTGCACCAGGTGCACCCTGCCGCGGTGTTCCGTCGACGCGGCCACCAGCCGCACCGTCATCGTCGTCATGCCGAACCGAAGTGCTCCCCGCCACACAGTTCTCATGACAAATGGGTACTCGAACGCGTGGTCGAATAGGCGCGCATGGTGACGAAAGGGCTCGTTCGGATGCGTCCGACGGGTACCTCGGACACGTGCGCCGCCAGGGCGGCGTTGGTGGTGGGGCGGGTGCGCCGCCTGTGGGGGAGCTACCAGGCGGCCGGAGCGTAGTCCTTGAGGAAACAGCCGTACAGGTCCTCGCCCGCCTCACCGCGCACGATCGGGTCGTACACCCGCGCGGCCCCGTCGACCAGGTCGAGCGGCGCGTGGAACCCCTCGTCGGCGAGCCGCATCTTCAGCGGGTGCGGGCGCTCGTCGGTGATCCAGCCGGTGTCGACGGCAGTCATCAGGATGCCGTCGCTGGTCAGCATCTCCTCGGCGCTGGTGCGCGTCAGCATGTTGAGCGCCGCCTTGGCCATGTTCGTGTGCGGGTGCCCGGAACCCTTGTAGGCGCGGGAGAACTGACCTTCCATCGCGGACACGTTCACCACGTACTTGCGGCGGTGCTGGGACTTCGCCATCGACGCGCGCAGCCGCGAGATGAGCAGGAACGGCGCCGTCGAGTTGCACAGCTGCACTTCCAGCAGTTCCACCGGGTCGACCTCGTCGACGTTCTGCACCCACGAGTTGGTCGCGGCGGTGTCCGGCACCAGGCCGCCCGCGTCGATGTCCTTCGAGCCCGCCATCAGCGCGAGCGTCGTCACCGAGTGCGCCTCGGGCACCGCGGTGCCGGGCAGGGCGAGCTGGCCGTGGCCGCCGAACGAGATCAGCTCCGGCCTGCACGCGTCCCCGGTCAGCGCCTCGTGCTCGGCGGCGGCGAGGGGCGCGTAGGCGCCGGGGGAGCGGCGCACGGTCTGCGCGGCGTTGTTGATGAGGACGTCCAGCGGGCCGTGCGCGGCCACCTCGTCCGCGAGTGCCAGCACCTGGGCCGGGTCGCGCAGGTCGATGCCCACGATCTTGAGCCGGTCGATCCAGTCCGCCGCGTCGGGCATGGAGGCGAACCGGCGCGCGGCGTCCTTCGGGAACCGGGTGGTGATCGTGGTGTGCGCGCCGTCACGCAGCAGGCGCAGCGCGATGTACATGCCGATCTTCGCGCGGCCACCGGTCAGCAGCGCGTTCCGGCCGGTCAGGTCCGTGCGCGCGTCCCGCTTGCCGTGGTTGAACGCGGCGCACGAGGGGCAGAGGTTGTGGTAGAAGGCGTCCACCTCGACGAACCGCTGCCTGCACGTGTAGCAGGACCGCGCGCGCATCAGCGTGCCCGCCGTGGCGCCCTGGGCGTTCGACACGAGGGGGAGGCCCTGCGTCTCGTCGTCGATGCGGTCGGGTGACCCGGTGGCGGTCAGCGCGGTGACGGCCCGGTCGTTGGCCGTGATGGCGGCCTTGCGCTCGGACTTCCGGAACTTCTTCGCGGCCTTGAAGATCTTCGCGGTGGCCCGGCGGACGCGCACCGCGTCCTCGTGCTCCGCGGGCAGGTCCTCGACCTGGGCAAGCACGCGCAGGCAGACTTCCAGCTCTGCGGGGTCGATCGAGGTCATGAGCAGGCATTTTACGGGTTGAGGGGTGGTGGTCCGGTGACGGGGCCCGAACTGCTGGTGCTGTGGGACATCGACAACACGCTGATCTCGGCGCGCGGCTTCGGCAAGCTGATGTACCGCCAGGCGTTCCTGGACGCGTTCGGCAGGGAGCTGACGGGCTCGCTGGACCTCGGCGGACGCACGGAGCTGGACGTCATCGGCGAGATCCTGCGTCAGCACGACATCGAGCACACGGAGGAGGCCTCGCAGCTCCTGGCGACCGCGCTCGCCAACTCGTTCGAGAGCCGGCGCGGCGACCTGCCCGGTCACGCCGAGGTCCTGCCGGGCGCACTGCGCGCGTTGCGGCACTTCGCGGACGACCCCCGCGTGCACCAGGGCGTGCTGACCGCGAACCTGGCGAGCGTCGCGCGGATCAAGCTGGAGGCGTTCGGGCTCGCGCACCTCGTCGACTGGGACGTGAGCGCGTTCGGCGACGACCACGCGGACCGCGCGGAGCTGGTGACCTTCGCCCGCAGCCGCGCGCGGCACCTCCGCCCTTTCACAGATGACGAAGTGGTGCTCATCGGCGACACCCCGCACGACGTCCACGCAGCGGTGACCTCCGGCGTGCGGCTGGTGGCCGTCGCCACCGGGCGCAGCAGCGCGGACGACCTCCGCCTGGCCGGCGCGACCGTGGTCCTCCCAGACCTCAGTGACCTCGACGAACTGACCAGGCAGGTGTGGAGGAACGCCCCGCAGGGAAACCGCACCGCATGAACCCCGAAGCACCCGACGCGGACGTGCAGGAGCAGCAGCGCGAAGTCGTCCCGCACGAACCACCTGAGACGCCGGACGCACCGCTCGAGGCGAACGAGGCGGACGCCTACGAACAGCTGCAGGAAGTCCCCATGGACGAAGAGGACGAGTTTTGACGGGCGCTGTTGAGGTCTAACGGGCTCTGGTCTGGCGTGGATCACGGCGTTATCGTGCGCGGCATGCCCACAGCAGGCGGCCCGACAGTCAAACGGCTGTCCCAGCCGGACGCCGACATCAAACCCAAGGCCCTCGGTTTGCCCAGGGGGCGGACGGTGATCTCGGTCTTCGGCTCCACAGAAGACATCGAGACGGATCTCGCCGCGAAGTTGTTGCCGGTGCTCAGATCCGTCGTGGTGACCGCGGCCCGCAACGGCGCGGTGTTCGTCACCGAAGGCACCGACAGAGGCGTTGTCCACTTGCTGGGCCTGGCTTTGCAGGCGTGCGAGCAGCGCTGGCCCTTCGTGGTCGGCGTCGCGCCCAGCAGCAAGGTGCACGACCTCACCGAAACCTCCACCAACGGTCAGGTCGCGCTGGAACCCAACCACAGCGTCGCCGTCATCGTGCCCGGTTCGGAGTGGACGGACGCGACCCCCGTGCTGTTCCGCGCGGCCGACGCCATCCGCCACAAGAAGCCCGTGGTCGCTCTCGTCGTCGGAGGCGAGAACGAGAAGGAAGTCGTCGACCACCTCAGCGGCGACAACGCACTCCTGGTGCTCGCCGGCACGGGTGGTCTCGCGGACCGCATCGCGACCGGTGACCTCACCGGCGACCTCGCGGTGCTGGTGCGCAGCGGCAAGATCTTCATCGTCCACGTGGACGAGGGGCCAGGCAAGGTCGTCACCGCGCTGGAACGGTTGCTGGGCAAGGAGAAGCCCGCCAAGCCGCCGAGGATCTGGCCCAAGGTCCGCTACCGGGCACCGGAACCGCGGCCGCTGATCGATCCCGGTTTCGTGGTCGCGTACCCGTTGCTCGCCGACGCCATCCACGACGCCAACGCGGTGGTCGCGCCGGCGTTCCACGAGCTCGACGCGCAGGCCGACGTCGAGCAGAACCGCTACCGGCTCATGGCGGTGCTGGCGATCGCCGGTGGACTGACGACAACGGTCTTCGGCGCGCTGCAGACGTGGCTCAAGGACACGCCGTGGCCAGGAGTTCTCGTCGTGGCGGGCGGTGCGTTCGCCGCCGCCATCACGATCGTGGCGCGCAAGCGGGAGTCGCTCGACAAGTACCTCACCGCGCGGTCGCGTGCGGAACGCCTGAGGGCCCTGTACTTCGCCCACCTCGCCGCCCCCGCGCCGGTGACGGAGGAGGAGCGGCAGGACAAGGTGGCCGATCTGGAAGCCGCGGTCAGCGACCGCAAGCACGAGGTGGTCAGGACATGACAACGCCGACCGAGGTCGAGCGCCAGGAGACCGTCGGCGTCGCTCCCGCGGGCCCGACGGCGGCGACCGTCAAGCAGCGGCAGGCGCAGTTCGTCGATGCCTACCTGCGGCACCGCTTCTCCGACCGTCTCGACCACTTCGAACGCGGCCGCAAGCGGTACTCCAGCGCTCGCACGTGGACGGTCGCGATCTCGGCCGCGCTCTTCATCGCCGCGGCCGCCGTGGCGGCGGTGGGGATGGCGGACGGGCCGCGCAGGGCGTTGTGGGGCTTCGCCGCCACGGCGCTCGCCGCACTGGCCACCGCGGTGTCGCTCTACGAGGCCACGTTCGGGTTCCGCCGCCTGGCGAGGGAGAACGCCACCACTTCCGTTGCACTGCAACGGCTCGCGGTGGACGGTCCCACACCGGACGACGTGGACGACGAAAGGCTCGTCGCATTTGTGACCGAAGTGGAGTCGGTGCTGCGGTACGGACGGTGAAGCCATTCCCGGCGATCGATCAAAGTTCGAGGCCGGGAAAACGCTTTTTGAGTTTGTCCGCCCTGTTGACGCGCTGTGGGTGGCCGATTACGGAAAGCACCTGCGCTGGTGTTTCGGCCACCCCGTTGTCATGATGACCTCATCCCCCGATGCGGAAGCAGGCACGACATGACTTGGGCGCGTCCCGCGATCGCCGAGCCCGAAACCGGCACCTTCGCCGAGGCAAAGGCTCTGGAAAAGGAGCACAGCACGATTCAGAACAGCAAGGCGGCACGCACCGTGGCCTGTCACGCCACGGACGCGCTCGACTGCGCTGACCTGCTCGAGATGCTGGGCCTCAGCGCTGCGGAGGGCAAGGTCCGGGCGTAGCCCCGCGACTGGATCCACCACTCGGCCACCAGCAGGTTCACCACGAACGACAGCCAGTTCGCGGTGGCGAAGACGACGATCCCCTTCTCGTCGGGCAGCAGGCCGCCGAGCAGCAGGCCCCACAGCCGGCCGGTCACGGCGGCGCTGGTGAGGGCGAACCCGCGGATCATCCAGATGCGGTGTTCGCCGAACTTGCGCTGCCGTGCGGTCCGCAGCCCGTACACGGCGCTCACGAACCACAACGCCGACAGCACCGTCAGCGGCGCCGACGCGGCCAGCCCGTTCAATGAGAGCTGGGCGCACACGACGCCGAGCAGTGACGACGGCAGCACACCCCCGAAGTAGACGCGCCCGAGCACTCGGTGCACCCGTGGATGCTGCGCGCGCAGGCCGGGCCAGAACTGCGAGACACCCGCCAGGATCGCCACCGTTCCGGTGAAGATGTGCGCGACCAGCAGGCCGTAATGGACCGGTCCGTGCAGATCCGGCCGCGCCATGCCCATGTCCAGCGTCACGTACGCGCTCGCGGCGAAGATCGTTGTCGCGACGCAGACCACTCCGGACACCGCCAGCCAGGCGACATACCCCCAAGAAGTTTTCATGCGGCAAGGCTGCCAACGACTTCACCCGGATGCGCTGGTGCGCGCCCCCGAGCAAGCGGTGGGGTGCGCCCTGCTGGGATGATGTGGCTCATGCGGACGGTGGAGATCTCCGAAGAGCCGATCAGGCTAGGGCAGTTCCTCAAGCTGGCCGCGCTGGCCGAGGACGGCGGCCACGCCAAGGAGCTGATCGAGGACGGGGAAGTCCACGTCAACGGCGCTGTGGAGCTGCGCCGCGGCGCCCAGCTGCGCGACGGTGACGTAGTGGTCGTCGAGGGTGACGAAGTGCGCATTTCTGTGCGAAGGTAGAGCATTACTCCGTTCAGCGGTAAGTACATGCACATGTGCAGACGATCCGACTAGAGTCTGAAGACCTGTTCTGAACGATTCTCGCCCGGCATACGTAACCACCATGTCCCTTGTGGACATGCGGAATCGTCTTGCAGGACTGTGGTTTCCAGACGGTGAGACGCGCGTCACGTCCGATGTTCGGCCGAACGGGAAGGTTTTTTCCGTGGCCTGTAACGCGGATGCCGGGACGGGCGAATCACCGGTTGCGAGCTTCGGCCGCCGAGCCCGAATGAGGCGTTGCCGGAGATCGAAGACTCGAGGTCCTCGGGGTGACCTGCGTACGAGCACGTCCGGAATCGCCGCTGAGCCGGGGAGAACAGAACGATGAGTGAGCAGGTCCGCGCTGCCCGTGACGTAGATGGGAAGCGCTCCACGCTCAATCCTCTGTCGGAACACAGACAGACGCACCCACCTGTTGCCCGTTGGGAGAGCCGCTACCGCTATGCCGTGATCACCGCCGATGTGCTGACCGTCGCCCTGGTCGTCATCGCCGTCGGTGCCGTCATGAGCATCCGCCACGCCGCTTTCGGCCCGCTTTCCCTTGTCCTGCTGGATCTACTCACAGTGGTCGTGGTCGTCGGCTCGCTCGCGATCAACCGCGTGTGGACGTCGACGGTTCTCGGTCAGGGGGCCGAGGAGTTCCGAAGACTCGGCCGGGGTTTGTTCGGTGCCGTCGTGGCGCTCGGCCTCGGAGCGCTCGCCGTCGACATCCCCGGCGCCCGCCTGTGGGTCTTCGTCGTGGTACCCGCGATCGCCCTGGTCGCGTTCCCCATGCGCTACCTCCTGCGCCGCCCCCTGCACCGCGGCCGCAGTGAAGGACGTTTCCTGCTCCCGGTCCTCGCCGCCGGCAACCTCGACACGGTCGAGGACCTCATCCACCGCACCAAGCGCGTCGCTCACCTGGGCTGGCGCGTGGACGCCATCTGCACCATCGACGGCCGCGGCCGCTCCGGCACCGATGTCGACGGCGTGCCCGTCGTCGGCCAGCTGCGCGAGCTCGCCGAGCACGTCCGCCGCGGCGGTTACCGCATCGTCGCCGTGACACCCGACGCCTACTGGACACCCCGCCGGCTGCAGCAGCTCGCCTGGGCCCTCGAGGGTTCCGGCGCGGAGATGGTCGTGTCTCCCGGTCTGATGGAGGTCGCGGGACCCCGCCTGCACATGAGCGCCGTGCTCGGCATGCCGTTGCTGCGGGTCAGCGAACCGGCACTGAGCGGCTTCCGCCGTCTGGTCAAGGAAGTCGTCGACCGCGTGGGCGCCTTCGTGCTCCTGGTCGCGCTGGCACCGCTGATGTTCGCCGTCGCCGCGTTCGTGATGATCGACAGCCGCGGTCCCGTCTTCTACCGCCAGAAGCGGGTCGGCAAGGGCGGTCAGCCGTTCACGATCATCAAGTTCCGCACCATGGTCACGAACGCCGACGCGTTGCGCACCAGGCTCGCCGCCGCCAACGAGGGCCACGGTCTGCTGTTCAAGATGAAGAAGGACCCGCGCATCACGAAGGTGGGCTCGTTCCTGCGCAGGTACTCGATCGACGAGCTGCCCCAGCTGTTCAACGTCCTCGCGGGCAGCATGTCGCTCGTGGGTCCCCGCCCGCCGCTGCCGGAGGAGACCGCGAAGTACTCCTCGGACGTGCGGCGCCGTTTGCTCGTGAAGCCCGGTTTGACCGGTTTGTGGCAGGTGAGCGGACGCAGCGATCTCTCGTGGGAGGAGTCGGTGCGCCTCGACCTGCGCTACGTCGAGGACTGGTCGCTCGCCCTCGACGCCGTGATCTTGTGGAAGACCTTCCGCGCCGTCTTCGGCGGCCAGGGGGCCTACTGATGGAGAACACTCCTGTGATTGGCATCGCCGTCATCGGCGCCGGGTACTGGGGGCCGAACCTCGTGCGCAACGCGCAGGCCACGCCCACGCTGCGCCTGCGCTACCTGTGCGACCTCGACGTGGAGAAGGCCCGGCGCGTTCTCGGGGAGTACTCGACCGTGCGCGCCACGGCGTCGCTGGACGAGGTGCTCGCCGACCCGGGGGTCCAGGCCGTCGCGATCGCGACACCCGCCGCCACGCACCTGCCCGTCGCACTGGCGGCGCTGGAGGCCGGCAAGCACGTCCTGGTGGAGAAGCCGCTCGCCGCCACCTTCGAGGACGGCCTGAAGCTCGTCGAGACCGCGGAACAGCGCGGCCTCACGCTGATGCTGGACCACACGTTCGCGTACACCTCGGCCGTGCAGCACCTGCGCAAGATCATCCGCGCTGGTGAGATCGGTGACATCCAGTACATCGACTCGGTGCGCATCAACCTCGGCCTGGTGCAGCCGGACGTGGACGTCCTGTGGGACCTGGCCCCGCACGACCTGTCGATCTTCGAGGCGATCCTGCCCGACGACGTCACCCCGGTGGAGGTCGCGGCGCACGGCTCCGACCCGATCGGCGCGGGCGTCGCGTGCGTCGGCCACCTGACGGTCCGGCTGTCCAACGGGGCGATCACGCACGTGCACGTCAACTGGCTGTCGCCGACGAAAATTCGCACGATGGTCATCGGCGGTTCGCAGCGCACGGCCGTCTGGGACGACAACAATCCGGCGCAGCGACTGTCCATTTACGACCGCGGTGTCGATCGTTCGGTCGAGCAGCAGAAGATCTCCTACCGCACCGGCGACATGGTGGCGCCGGCGCTGGTGGAGCGCGAGGCGCTGCGCACGATGATGGCCGAGTTCGCGGCGTCCATCACCGAGCAGCGCCCGCCCCTGACCGACGGCCGCGCGGGCCTGCGCGTGCTGGCGGTGCTGGAGGCGGCGTCGGAGTCGCTGCGCTCCGGCGGAGTTTTCGTTCCCGTTCAACAAGTTGAAGGCAGGGTTTCGGCATGACGGCACAGCCCATTTCGGGGCAGCGCGCACTCGTCACGGGTGGCGCGGGCACGATCGGGTCGTCGGTGGTCGACCAGCTGGTCGAGGCGGGCGCCGCCGAGGTCGTCGTGCTGGACAACTTCGTGCGCGGCCGCCGGGAGAACCTGGCAGGTGCGCTGGAGTCCGGTGTCGTCAAGATCGTCGACGGCGACATCAACGACAAGGCGCTCGTCCGCGAGCTGACCGAGGGCCAGGACCTCGTCTTCCACCTCGCCGCCATCCGGATCACCCAGTGCGCGGAGGAACCGCGCCTCGCGCTGGAGTGCCTGGTCGACGGCACGTTCACGGTCATCGAGGCCGCTGCGGCCGCCGGCGTGAAGAAGGTCATCGCGTCGTCGTCCGCGTCGGTGTACGGGCTCGCGGAGCAGTTCCCCACCAACGAGCGGCACCACCCGTACAACAACGACACCTTCTACGGCGCCGCGAAGGCGTTCAACGAGGGCATGCTGCGCAGCTTCAAGGCCATGTACGACCTCGACTACGTGGCGCTGCGCTACTTCAACGTGTACGGCCCGCGGATGGACGTCCACGGTCTGTACACGGAGGTGCTCATCCGGTGGATGGAGCGCATCGCCGACGGCAAGTCGCCGCTGATCTTCGGTGACGGGGCGCAGACGATGGACTTCGTGCACGTGCACGACATCGCCCGCGCGAACATCCTCGCCGCCAAGGCGCCGGTGACCGACACGGTGTACAACATCGCGTCCAGCAAGGAGACCTCGCTCAAGGAGCTCGCCCTCGCGTTGCTTGCCGCGATGGACTCCGACCTGCCGCTGGAGCACGGCCCCGAGCGCAAGGTGAACGGCGTGACCCGCCGGCTCGCCGACATCAGCGCCGCGGCCACCGACCTCGGGTGGAAGCCCGAGATCGAGATGGACGGCGGGCTGCGCGACCTCGTCGCGTGGTGGCGCGCCGAGAAGCAGAACGCCTGAGCGTTCGCCGAGCCGCGGCGCCGGCGCCCGCTGACACCCCCAGGTCCGCGTGGCGCCGCGCCGCACCCCAGTTGGAGCGTCCGCAAGTACCACCGCTTCGCGGTTGGTGGTACTTGCGGACGCCAGAACCGCCGACCGCCAGGTCGACGTGCGCCCCGGCGCACGCCACTGAAAGGCAGTAGAGCTGTGATTCCGGTTATGCGGCCGTTGCTCGGTGAGGAAGAGGCGCTCGCCGCCGCCGAGGCGGTGCGGTCCGGGTGGGTCGCGCAGGGGCCCAGGGTCCGGGAGTTCGAAGAGGCCTTCGCCGGCTCCGTGGGCGCCCGGCACGGTGTCGCCGTCTCGTCCTGCACCACCGGCCTGCACCTCGCCGTGCACCTGCTCGGCGTCGGCCCCGGTGACGAGGTGGTGGTGCCGTCGCTGTCGTTCATCGCGACCGCCAACGCGGTGCGCTACACCGGCGCGACCCCGGTCTTCGCCGACGTCGACGCCGCGACCGGCAACCTCACCGCGTCCACAGTGGAACCGGTCATCACCGCCCGCACGCGTGCGGTGATGGTCGTGCACCAGGCCGGTGTGCCCGCGGACGTCGACGCGCTCAAGGCGTTGTGCGAGCCCCGCGGCATCCCGGTGATCGAGGACGCGGCGTGCGCCGCGGGCTCCACCTACCAGGGCAAGCCGGTAGGCGCCGGCGCGCTGCTGGCGGCCTGGTCGTTCCACCCGCGCAAGCTCCTCACCACCGGTGAGGGCGGAATGGTCACAACGGACGACCCGGACTGGGCCGTTCGGCTCAGGCGGTTGCGCGAGCACGGGATGAGCGTGTCCGCGGCGGATCGCCACAACGGCGGCTCCGCGGTCATCGAGCAGTACCTGGAGACCGCGTTCAACTACCGGATGACCGACATCCAGGCCGCCGTCGGCCTGGTGCAGCTGTCCAAACTGGACGCGATCATCGCCCGCCGCCGCGAGCTGGCCGCTCGCTACCACGAGTTGCTGGCCGATGTTCCCGGAGTCACCGCTGTCGGTGACCCCGAGTACGGCACCACGAACTACCAGTCGTTCTGGGTCTGGTTGCCGGAAGAGGCGCCGGACCGTCAGGAGATCCTTGCGGGCCTTGCCGAACGCGGAGTGTCGGCACGGCGCGGAATCATGGCGTCACACCTCGAACCCGCCTACGAGGGGCACCCCGGCGCGCCGCTGCCGGTGACGGAGGCCTTCACCGCCAGGACGCTGATCCTCCCGCTGTTCCACGACATGACAAACGACGAGCAGGACACCGTCGTGTCAGCGTTGTCGGAAACTCTTCACACATCCCGTCTGACCGTCCGTGGTTGAAAGATAAAGATTCAGGTTGTTCCGGAACATTTTTGTGTTGCCACGTAACGGTTCCAATGAGATCGCCGACGTTCGGAGTAGCAGCCCTGTGCTGTCCAGCGTAGTGCGCGGATCACACACGGTAACTCCGTCCGAGAGGTGAAACCCAATGGTGGCTCAGCAGTCGCGTCTCGTGCGGGTGCTTGTGATCACGGCACTAATCGCATCCACGATGTTCGTGCTCGGGGTGTTCAACGCCCCCAACGCACACGCTGCTCCGTGTGACTTCCCGGTCACCAACAAGGTCGCGTGCGAGAACACCCGGCCCGGTGCCGACAGCTGGCAGGCCCAGTACCGCGACGACGCGATCCTCGGCTACACCACGGACATCAGCTACACGCCGGGCCAGACCGTCAGCTTCAAGATGCTGACGTCGGCGCCGTCCTACAAGCTCGACATCTACCGGCTCGGCTGGTACGGGGGCAAGGGCGCGCGGTACATGGACACGGTCAGCCGCAACACCCCGCAGAACCAGCCACCGTGTCTGCGGGACGGGCCGACCGCGCTCATCGACTGCGGCAACTGGGCCGTGTCTGTCAGCTGGAACATCCCGTCCACCGCGGTGTCGGGTCTGTACTACGCCCGTCTGACGCGCAACGACACCGGCGCGGAGAACGAGATCGTGTTCGTCGTCCGCGACGACTCGTCGACCTCGAAGATCCTCTTCCAGACCTCCGACGCCACCTGGGTCGCCTACAACCGCTACGGCGGCAACAGCCTCTACTTCGGTGACGGCCCCGGCCAGGGCGGCTCGTCGTACAAGGTCAGCTACAACCGTCCGTACACCGGCGGTGACGGTGACGAGAACTTCATCTTCAACGCCGAGTACCCGATGCTGCGGTTCCTGGAGCGCAACGGGTACGACGTCAGCTACACGACCGATGTGGACTCCGCGCGGCGCGGGCACCTGATCAAGAACCACAAGGTGTTCATGGCCGTCGGTCACGACGAGTACTGGTCGAACGAGCAGATGGCGAACGTGATGGCGGCTCGTGACGCGGGCGTGCACATGGCGTTCCTGACCGGCAACGAGATCTTCTGGAAGACCCGCTGGGAGAAGAGCATCGACTCGTCCCAGACGGACTGGCGCACGCTCGCCTGCTTCAAGGAGACCAAGGGCACCCAGAACGACGGCCTGAACGACTGGACCGGCACCTGGCGCGACCCGCGCTACAGCCCGCCGCAGGACGGCGGCAGGCCGGAGAACGCGTTGCTGGGCAACATGTTCACCGTCAACGGACGCCGGGACGACTCGCTGCAGGTGCCCGCCGAGTACGGCAAGATGCGGCTCTGGCGCAACACCGACCTGCAGAACATGGCGTCCGGCACCACGTACACGTTCCAGCCGGGCACGCTGGGCTACGAGTGGAACACCGTGTACGACAACGGTCACCAGCCCGCCGGCGTGGCCCAGATGTCACGCACCACGGTGAACCTCGACGGTTACTACGCGCTGAAGAACTACGGCGACGAGTACGGCTCGAGCACCGAGACGCACGCGATCACCTACTACCGCGCGCCTTCCGGTGCGCTGGTGTTCGGCGCGGGCACCGTCCAGTGGGCGTGGGGTGTGGACGACGAACACGCCTTCCTCACGAACACGCCGACGTCGGACAAGCGGATCAAGCAGGCAACCGTCAACTTCCTCGCGGACATGGGCGTGCAGCCCTACCAGCTGTGGGGACCTGACGAGCTGGTGATCTCGGGCGCCATCAACGACAACGCGGCGCCGGCCGTGCTGATCACGAACCTGCCCTCGCAGGCGACGGTCGGCCAGCCGTACACGTTCAGCGGCACGGTGATCGACGCGTCCGGCCGCGTGGCGGGCGTCGAGGTCTCCACCGACGGCGGCAACCGCTGGCACTACGCCAACTGGCAGGCCGGCCAGACGACGTGGAGCTACACCTACACACCGTCGCAGTCCGGCGCCGCCGCCCTGCGGGTGCGCGCGGTCGACGACTCGCTGAACCTGTCCACGCCGGTGCAGGCCTCGCCGAACGTGGCCGCCCGCACCTGCCCGTGCGGCATGTTCTCCGGCCAGGAGGTCCCGAAGGTCACCTCCGCCAACGACAGCTCGCAGCTCGAGCTCGGCGTGAAGTTCCGCGCCGCGAGCAGCGGCTACGTCCGCGGCGTGAAGTTCTACAAGGGCGCCGGCAACACCGGCACGCACACCGGCTCGCTGTGGTCGGCCAACGGCGATCTGCTCGCCACCGGCACGTTCACCAACGAGTCGCCGACGGGCTGGCAGACGCTGCTCTTCCCGTCGCCGATCGCCGTGAACGCCAACACGACCTACGTGGTCTCGTACTTCACGCCGACCGGGCACTTCGCGTACGACTCCGGCGGGTTCTACAGCCAGCAGGCGTACATGGAACCGGTCACCGGCCTGAAGTCCGGTGTGGACGGGCCGAACGGCGTGTTCCGCTTCGGCGCGGGCTTCCCGAACAACTCGTTCGACCACACCAACTACTGGGTCGACGTGGTGTGGGCACCGGACCCCGGCCCCGACACCCGCGCGCCGATCCAGACCGCGATGTCCCCGGTGTCCAACGCCGGCTCGGTCGCGCTGAACACCACGGTGTCCGGAACGTTCGACGAGAACGTCACGCTGAGTTCCGCGCAGGTCACGGTGACCGGCCCGGCCGGCGCGGTGTCCGGCACGAAGTCGATCTCGAACGACGCCCGCACGATCACGTTCACACCGTCCGCTCCGCTGGCGGCCGCGACGTCCTACACGGTCACGATGAGGGCCGCGGACGCGTCGAACAACATGTCCACGCAGGCGAGCTGGACGTTCACGACCGGCTCGCCCCGACCGGCGGCCTGCCCCTGCACGATCTGGGACGACTTCGCGGCGCCCGCCGTGGTCGACGCCGGTGACACCACCCCCGTCGAGGTCGGCACCAAGGTCCGCTTCGACGGCAAGGGCGAGGTGCTCGGCGTCCGCTTCTACAAGGGCACCGGCAACACCGGCACGCACATCGGCTCGCTCTGGACCGCGTCGGGCCAGCTGAAGGCCCAGGGCACGTTCACGGGCGAGACCACGTCCGGCTGGCAGAAGCTGATGTTCAACTCACCGGTCGCGGTGGACGCGAACACGACCTACATCGTGTCGTACTACGCCCCGAACGGCCGGTACTCGGTCAGCTCCGGCTACTTCAACGGCCAGGGCGCGGACTACCAGTCGCTGCACGCGTTGCAGAACGGCGTGGACGGCGGCAACGGCGTCTACCGCTACGGCACTGGCGGGGGATTCCCGACGGCGTCCTACAACGCGACGAACTACTGGGTCGACGTCATCTATCGCAACGGTCTGAACGGCGACACCACGCCGCCGACGCTGACGAACCGCACGCCGGGCGTCGACGCGACGAACGTGGGCCTGCAGACCCCGCTGACGGCGACGTTCAGCGAGCCGATCGACCCGGCGTCGGCGCAGATCTGGCTGACCGACCCCAAGGGCGGGAAGCTCACCGGCTCGGTGTCGCTGTCCGCGGACCAGAAGACGGTGACGTGGACGCCGGCCGGCAAGCTCGTGCCCGGCACGCGGTACCAGGCGCGCGTGGGCATCGCGGACGTCAACGGCATCGCGATGCCGACGCCCGCGGAGTGGGGCTTCACCACCACGACCACGCCGACCTGCCCGTGCTCGCTGTTCAGCACGGCGACGGTGCCTTCCGTGACGTCGGCCGACGACTCCGGTGCCTACGAACTGGGCGTGCGCTTCAGCCCGACCCAGTCCGGCCAGATCACCGGTGTCCGCTTCTACAAGGGCGCGGGCAACACCGGCACGCACACGGGTTCGCTGTGGAGCGCGTCCGGCCAGCGCCTCGCCACCGGCACGTTCTCGAACGAGACAGCGACCGGCTGGCAGACGCTGACGTTCTCGCAGCCGGTGGTCGTGAGCGCCGGGCAGACCTACACCGCGTCGTACACGACCACCACCGGCCACTACGCGGTGAACGGCGGGTACTTCTCGACCGGTCCGGTGAACTCGGGGCCGCTGACGGCACCGCAGGAGCAGAACGGCGTGTTCGTGCCGGGCTCCGGGTTCCCGACGATGACGTACGGCTCCGGCAACTACTGGGTCGACGTCGTCTACCAGCCGAACGCGGACAACGACGCCCCGGTGCTGCAGTCGCACACGCCGCTGTCCGGAGCGACCGAAGTGGACCTGACGTCGGCAGTCACCGCGTCGTTCGACGAGCCGGTCGACCTGGGTGGTGCGCAGTTCACGGTCACCGACCCCGGTGGCGCGCGGATCGCGGGCACGCTGGCGTTGTCGCAGGACAGCAGGATGATCACGTTCACGCCCGCTGCCAGGCTCGCGGCGTCCACCGTGTACTCGGTGAGCGTCCGGGTCGCGGACACGTTCGGCAACATGATGGCCGGCCCGGTCACGTGGTCGTTCACCTCGGCGACGACGCAGACCTGTCCGTGTTCGCTGTTCAGCGCGGCGACCGTGCCCACGGTGACCTCGGCTGACGACGGCGGCGCGTACGAGCTCGGCGTGAAGTTCACGTCCACGGCCAACGGCCAGATCACCGGCGTGAAGTTCTACAAGGGCGCCGGCAACACCGGCACCCACACCGGGTCGCTCTGGTCCGCGGACGGCACCCGCCTGGCGACCGGCACGTTCTCCGGTGAAACGGAGTCGGGCTGGCAGACGCTGACGTTCTCGTCGCCGGTGCCGATCACGGCCGGGACCACCTACGTGGCCTCGTACACGACCACCACGGGTCACTACGCGGTGAACGCCGGCTACTTCGGCACGGTGACCTCGCCGCCGCTGAGCGCCACGGCGTCGGCCGGTGTGTTCACGGCCGGGTCCGGGTTCCCGACGACGACCTACAACGGTGGCAACTACTGGGTCGACGTGGTGTTCCAGTGATTCCACGGCCACTGCTGCTCGTCGGAGCAGGCGGACTCGCCCGCGAGGTGCTCGCGGCGGTCCGCCTCCTCCCGGACGTCTGGAACCCCGTCGGGGCGCTGGACGACACCGCTGCCCTGCACGGCACCCTGATCGACGGGGTGCCCGTGCTGGGCGGGCTCGCACAGTTGCCTGCTCTTCTCGAGAACGAACATCCGGACGCGGCCGTCGTTTGTTGCGTTGCGAACGCGCGGCGGCCGTTGTCCCGGTTGAACCTGGTGTCCCGGCTCGGGCTGCCGGACGAGCGGTGGGCGACCGTCGTGCATCCGGCGGCCGTCACGTCCGGTGCTTCTCTGGGCGCCGGCACGGTTCTGCTCGCGGGTGTCGTGATCACGACCCCGCTTTCGGTCGGCCGGCACGTGGTGGCGATGCCGCACGTGCTGATCACCCACGACGACGAGGTGTCGGACGGCGTCACGTTCGCCGGCCGCGCCTCGCTCGGCGGGGGCGTGTTCGTGGGGGAGTCCGCGTACCTGGGACAGGGAGCCTTGGTGCGCGAGGGAGTGAAGATCGGCGCCGGTGCCGTGGTGGGCATGGGAGCCGTTGTCCTGCAGGACGTTCCGGCAGGCCAGACGTGGGCCGGCGTGCCGGCCCGCCCGTTGCGTGGGGAGAGCGCGTGATCGAGATTCCGCTGGTGGACCTGCGTGCCCAGCACGAGCAGGTGGCCGACGAGGTGGCCGACGGCTGGGCAGAGGTGCTCAAGACGACAGCCTTCATCAACGGCCCCCAGGTCGCCCGGTTCGAGTCGGAGTTCGCCGCCTACCAGGAAGTTCCGCACGCCATCGGCGTCGGCAACGGCACCGACGCGATCGAGCTCGCGCTGCGTGCGCTCGGCGTGGGTCACGGCGACGAGGTCGTGCTGCCCGCCAACACGTTCATCGCCACGGCCGAGGCGGTGGCCCGCTGCGGCGCCACGCCGGTGCTGGTGGACTGCGTCGACGACACGCTGCTGATCGACGTGTCCCAGGTGTCCTCTGTGGTCACTTCACGCACCAAGGCCGTTGTGCCCGTCCACCTCTACGGCCAGGCCGCGCCGGTCGAGCAGCTGCAGGGTCTGCCCGTCGTCGAGGACGCCGCCCAGGCGCAGGGCGCGCGCCGCAACGGTGTGTCCGTCGGCGGTCTCGGTGTCGCGGCTGCGACCTCGTTCTACCCCGGCAAGAACCTCGGCGCGTACGGCGACGGCGGCGCGGTGCTGACGACGTCGGACGCGGTGGCGGAGTCCGTGCGGTTGCTGCGCGAGCACGGTTCGCCACGCAAGTACGAGCACCCGGTGCTGGGCTTCAACAGCCGCCTCGACACGCTGCAGGCCGTCGTGCTGTCCGCGAAGCTGCGCCGGCTGGAGGGCTGGAACCAGGCCCGCCGCGCGGCTGCCCTGCGCTACACCGAGATGCTGGCCGACGTGGAGCGGGTGCGCGTCCCCGCGGTGCTCGACGGCAACCTGCCGGTGTGGCACCTCTACGTCGTGCGCGTGCCGGACCGCGACCGCGTGCTGTCTTCCTTGCACGCCGCGGGAATCGGCGCGGGCATCCACTACCCGACGCCGCTGCACAAGACCGGCGCGTTCAGCGGCCTGGGCGGTTCGTTCCCGGTCGCCGAGCAGTCCGCGGCGGAGATCCTGTCGCTGCCGTTGTTCCCGGAGATCACCGAGTCGCAGCAGGCTCGCGTGGTGGAGGCGCTGACGGAGGCCCTGAAGTGACAGAGGCCGCGATGACCGGTGTGCGCGTGCACCCCCACGGGCTGTGCGAGTCCACCGACGTCGGCGACGGCACGCGCGTGTGGGCCTTCGCGCACGTGCTGCCAGGCGCGCGCATCGGTCGTGACTGCAACATCTGCGACGGCGCGTTCGTCGAGTCGCGCGCGGTGCTGGGCAACAACGTGACCGTCAAGAACGGCACGCTGGTGTTCGACGGCGTCACGTGCGAGGACGACGTGTTCCTCGGCCCGAATGTGCTGTTCACCAACGACCTGCGCCCTCGCGCACACATCAAGAAGACTGGCGACGCCCTCGAGACCACCCTGGTCCGCCGCGGCGCGACGCTCGGCGCTGGCACGGTAGTCGTGTGCGGCACGGAGATCGGCTCGTACGCGTTCGCCGCCGCCGGCTCGGTGATCACCCGCTCGGTGCCCGCACACGCGTTCGTGGCGGGCAACCCGGCGGTGGTGAAGGGCTGGGTCTGCGCGTGCGGTGCGCGGCTCTCAGACGACCTGTCGTGCCCGGAATGCGGTACGAGGCACGAGCAGACCCCCGACGGCCTCAAAGCCGTCTAGCGCGCGTGTGAGGCCGCCGAAGCCGTAGGCTCCGGCGGCCTTCCACTAGGCGGGTTCCCACTCAACGAGCCGGTCCAGCACCCGCAGGTCCCCGTCCAGCTGCAACGACTCCCCCTGCGTGCGGCCGTAGAACCACATCAGAAAATCGGCGGCCGCGCCGCGCCCGGTGGCATCGGGCTCGGCCTCGGTCACGGCGCCCGCCCGTGCACCGTCGGCATCGAGCCAGAGCCGCCACGAACGCCCCTCGGTGACGTGGTAGTCGATGACGGCGGGTTCGTGCGGCCAGGCGCTCGTGGTGGCGACGCAGGTGCTCAGGAACTCGTCGACGCCGTCGAGCGCGATCTCGGCCGGCAGCGGCTGCGGATCGCCCGCGGTGAGCTGCGCGTCGTAGGTGTGCATCGAGATCTCCTGGAGCTGGCGCCGGGCGGCGGCACCGCTGGTCTGCGGTGACCGCGAGTCGCCCCAGGGAGTCCAGCAACCGCGCTCCGGACCGGCCTCCTCCAGCGCGTTCAGCAGCTCCCGCGTGGACTCGGTCATCCACGCCACAGCGGCATCGCGCTCCCGCGGGGCGACCGAGGGAGTCCTGTCCGGGGGAGCAGAGGCGGGCCCCGCGCCGACGATCGCGGCCCACTTGCGGCGTCCGTCACCCAGGTGCTGCACGAGGTCGTGAAGCGTCCACTCAGGACAGCTGGGCACCTGCGCGTCGAGGTCGGACGCGGCGACCGCGGCGCAGAAGGCGGCGGTTCGCTCGCCGATCAGCCGCAGGAAGTCGGGAAACATCAGTTGCACCGCGGCTGTCTACCATCGCCGGCGTTGGCGCGACAGCGATTTTCGCCGACGGGGGCGCGGCCAGGTGACGTGCCCCGCAGGTGCACTGCTGTTGGGTGGCCTGACGCGCTCGGGGTGGCTGAGCTGGGTGGTGCTGGAGGTTGGCCAGCGCGGTTGGGTGCCTGTCCGCGTCAAGGGGTTCGGGCTGTGAGCGGTAGGGCTGTGGGCGGTAGGGCTGTGAGCGGTGGGCGCGCCGGCTGTGGGCGGTAGCGGGGCGCCGGGCGGGGGCGTGGTGGTTGGCGCCGGGTCGTGGTTACGCGGCGGTGTGTATTCGGTTTTGCCGGGGTTTTCGTTGTGGGTCGATGAACGCGGGCGGCCGGAAGTGCGGTAGGCCGCTGATCATCTGGATCTGCCAGTGGGAGTGGTGGATGAGGTCGTG